>OZ254082.1:0-717500 GCA_965267535.1 Cyclobacteriaceae bacterium
GGATATTGCATTTTGTTTGCAGCTAGATCACTTTGATACCATTCCTATACTCGATGGAGATACACTTGTGGCGCTTGTTAGGTAGCTACTACCCGATCAATCTTTCTTTCCAAATCCAGGTTGTTTAGTGCTATTTTTTCTTTTCTATAGTTGCTAAAGTAATGTTCCCTTACTTGCAGCAGGTCATCGTACGGACCTCTCGGAGCTATGAGTTTTGTAGCTATGGGAGTAAGCTCCAACGCGATAATCAGTAGCAGTAGAAACCAATCGGCTAGAGCTATACTTGGATATTTTTTGCCCAGCCTGTTGAGAGCGAGGAGCTGAAAAGATAAACCGTTGGTATCAGGCTTGTCAAATGCATTTATAGCAGTACGCTGCTCTTGTTTCAACAGGTTCATCTGCTCTCTAATCTCCTCAATCAGCCTGTTATTCGTTTTTTTGAGCACATCCAGTTCCTGCTGTACTCTCATAGCATTGGCTTCCTTTATTTTATATATCGGACCCGGATTGATTTTACCTGACCCCCCGGATCCGTCAGCCTCTTGTCGGGCTTGTTCTATCAGTTTGTTGCGCAATTCTTCTTTTTTATAAATGGCCGCTTGCAGAAATTCAACCTCAGTTTGCAGCGAGTCTTGCCGGTAGGCAAAGCGCTTTTTTACTTCGAGTTCTCTCTCCTGAGTCAATTCTTCTCCAATTAATTGCAATTCGGTTTGTATTTCTTTGTCGAAAATCCGCAATTCCAATGGACGGGAAATTACTACAGCGATGAGTATAGCCAGCACCATTCGTGGTATAGCTTGCAGCAATTCTTTACCGGGAGAGTGTTTTCGCATACTCAGCACAATGTAGCGATCGAGATTAAAAATGATTAATCCCCAAAATAGCCCTAATACCAGTGCCAAGTATACATTGTCAAATACACTGTAGAGAGCATATCCGGCCGAAAGGCTTGCCAGTAAGCCTGTAAAAAGTATACTGGCACCAATGCCTACATATTTCGGTGTTTCAGTTGGGCACCTTTTCAGTAAAGGCAATGACGCGCCTGCACAATAGGCCAAAAAAGATTCAATCTTATTCATATCAATACGTATTTTCAGGAGTAGACTCTAATGCAACGATGTTTTTGATAATTATGTTGTATAGAATAGTTCCTGTTAATACAAGGTACATGGACAAAAATTAAGAAAGGATTTTTGATGGCAACAAAAATAAAGCTTTGATGAAAGACAAAACCCCGTCTACTGCAAATCCTAAAATTCTGAAAGGCAGTAATATGAGCCAGATAAAAGGGTAGAGTACAAGAACCAGCAGGGCAAGAGGCCAGCATAATACAAGCAGAATAAGCCAAAGTAAAAATTTCATAGTTTTAATTTAAGTTTAATTTTTATCCTGTAACGCAAAGTGTGTAATTTGGTTGGATTCGGTTTTGCCAAATAAAATAAGTAATCATAACATTTGTAATTGGCACAGTATTTGGCAAATCACCTAAATAAGAAATAACTTTAAGTAATGAGATATATACTATTCACTCTTTTGTTTTCTTTAGCTACGGTAGCCACGGCACAGTCTACTACTGACAATGTGGCTGTGGCATTAAAAACAGGAAGTTCTAAAGAGTTGATAAAATATTTCAATTCTGTTACAGAACTGAAAGTAGAAGATAAGGAAGCATTGTATAGCAAAGTACAGGCAGAGTCTATTATCAGAGATTTTTTCGCAAAGTACCCTGCCAGAAACTTCACATACATTCATAAAGGGTCCTCGCCCGAGGGACTAAAATACAATATAGGCCGCTACTCATCAGATCAGGGTAGCTTTAGAGTAGTTATGCTACTGAAACAAGTGCAAAATAAGTATGTGATAGACTCCATTACTTTCAATAAAGAATAAGTTGAGAATACGGATTCAGTGTTGTTTTTAGCCAAATAGACAGAATTCTAAAGTCATTTGGCAGAATTTTGATGTCCGTTGTTTTTCTATTTGTAGGGTAGTTGGTTGACATCTAATACTACACATGATTTAGCACAACGGTGCTAGTTCTCAACACGAACCTTTTTCTCATAGCTAGTTTCTATAAATTGAAACATAGTGTTAATAAGCAACCCGATGGTGTACCATCGGGTTTTTTTATGTCTCACCCAACAATCCACACTGCCGGTTGTATATGCTAAAATATTTTTTAACCTTTACTAAGCTAAAGCGTTGCATAATTTATGCACAAAGGCCAATGAGATAGGCCAGGATCACCGAGACTATATATAATTTTGCATCATCCAAAAACAACATTATACAAATGATAAATTACATAGAACCGGCTCCCATAAAGGATAAAGAAAATCCTTTTGAGTCTATGATGTCCAGGTTTCATATAGCTTCTCAGGCTCTCGGTCTGGACGATGAATTATACGAAGTATTAAAATCTCCCACAAAACAGGTAACAGTAAATTTGCCAGTCACGATGGACGATGGCTCAATCAAGGTTTTTGAGGGTCATCGAGTGGTACATTCCAATATTTTGGGGCCATCAAAAGGTGGTGTCAGGTATGATATGGGCGTGAATATAGATGAGGTAAAGGCACTGGCCGCCTGGATGACCTGGAAATGTGCTGTGGTGGATATACCCTATGGAGGTGCAAAAGGAGGTATCAAGTGCAACCCTAGGGAGATGTCTGCCGGGGAGATAGAGCGACTTACCCGTGCTTATACTCAATCGATGAACGAAATTTTTGGGCCGGATAGAGATATACCTGCTCCGGATATGGGTACAGGCCCTAATGAAATGGCCTGGATGATGGATGAATTTTCTAAGGCCAGAGGTATGACCGTGAACGCCGTAGTGACCGGAAAACCACTAGTACTGGGTGGCTCATTGGGGCGTACAGAAGCTACTGGCCGGGGAGTGATGATATCTACTCTGGCGGCTATGGCCAAAATGGAAATCAATCCTTTTAATGCTACCTGCGCCATACAGGGGTTTGGCAATGTAGGTTCATGGGCAGCAAAACTACTCGGAGAGCGAGGGGTGAAAATAGTAGCAATAAGTGACCTTTCGGGTGCTTACTACAATAAAAACGGTATTGATATAGAGAAAGCAATAGAATACAGAGATAAAAACAACCGGATGCTTGAAGGCTTGCCTGGTGCAGAAAAGATCGATGGCGAGGAATTATTGTTGCTCGATGTAGATGTGCTTATTCCGGCGGCTATGGAAGATGTGATAACCAAACAAAATGCTGATGGGATAAAAGCCAAACTGATTGTGGAAGGAGCAAATGGCCCAACATCATACAAAGCCGATTCCATTTTACACGAAAAAGGAATTGTAGCAGTGCCTGATATTTTGGCCAATGCAGGAGGAGTTACGGTATCTTACTTTGAGTGGGTACAAAACAGGCTGGGCTACAAATGGACAAGAGAAAGAGTGAATAGAAGGTCAGATAGAATTATGAAAACGGCATTCAATAATGTGTTTGAAACTTCTAAAGAATATAACGTATCTTTGCGGATAGCTGCCTATATAGTAGCAGTGCAGAAAGTGTCGCAAACCTACAAATACAGGGGCGGTTTTTAATCCCTTCTGGTCTTTGGGTCTTTGTGGTACAGGATTATTTAAATATCACATTTTATTTATGACTATACATAAGGAAGGAAGGCTGTTGCTACTTGTAATGGCTTTAGTGTTCATAGCATTAAACATTGCTGTTTCACATTTTTACCCTCAGCATTCCTTACTTCAGCAAATAGTACTGGCAAGTACTATAGTTCTGTTTTTGATTGTATTACAGTTCTTCAGAAACCCCAAAATCGTTACCCCTGTAAATGAAAAGCAGGTGATAGCACCGGCAGACGGAAAGGTTGTAGTGATCGAGGAGGTAGTAGAGAACGAGTATTTTAAAGAAAAGAGAAAACAGATATCTGTATTTATGTCGCCGGTGAATGTGCACGTAAATAGAAGCCCTGTAGCGGGTATAGTCAAGTATTTCAAATATCATGCAGGCAAATACCTGGTAGCATGGCATCCTAAGTCTAGTACAGAAAACGAGCGAACTACCATGGTAGTAGATATGGGAAATGGCTTGGAAGTGCTGGTAAGACAGATCGCCGGAGCTTTGGCAAGAAGGATAAAATGGTATGTGGAGGAAGGAACTCCTCTGGCTCAGGGTGGAGAATTTGGATTTATCAAATTTGGTTCACGTGTAGATGTTTTTCTTCCTCTGGATGCGGAAGTAAAAGTGTCGATCGGAGACAAAACTAAAGGAGGCAGAACCGTACTTGCAGAGCTGCCCTGATTATAGAGATAATAACGATTGTACTAAAAAACCTTTCTTATATAATTAGGAAAGGTTTTTTAGTACAATAATTTCCTTGGAAGATAAAAAACGCCACTTGCCCCGGGGCAGGTCTTTTTTAGTGAGCGGGCCATACATTGTGCGGTCTAGTTTTACAACCTCATAACCCAGATGCTCAAATATTCTTCTCACTATTCTGTTTTTACCTACATGTATTTCCAGACCTATTGTTTTTCGATCACCACTAAGTATGGCGGCATTATCTACTTTTACAGGGCCATCTTCAAGCTGTAGCGTGTCGTTTAGTTGCTCAAAGTGAAGTTTAGTCAGAGGTTTGTCAAGCTCAGCCTGATATATTTTCTTAATTTGATAAGAAGGGTGTGTTAGTTTTTCTGCAAGCTGGCCGTCGTTGGTAAATAACAGCAGGCCGGTGGTGTTTCTGTCGAGTCGTCCTACAGGATAAATTCTTTCCTTGCAGGCTTTAGCTACTAAATCCATGACAGTACGCCTGTTGTGTGTGTCTTCCATGGTAGTGATAAAGTCTTTGGGCTTGTTGAGAAGCACATAATTAAACTTTTCGGGGCGTATGGGTTTATTGTTATAAAGTACTTTATCGGATTTTTGCACCTGATAGCCCATTTCGGTCACTACCTGATCATTTACTTTTATCTGACCTGTTTTTATAAGTTCATCAGCATTTCTGCGTGAGCAAACCCCCGCGTTAGCGATAAACTTATTGAGCCGCATAGGGTAGTCGGTGTTCTTTTCGGGTACTTTCTGAACCGGTTTTGGGTTTGATTTTTTCTTTTGCATTAATGTTTTCTGTATTATAATGAAGGCCCTTTGCCTTTTCCTGACTTCTTAAACACTCGCTTGAGTAAAGTGGGCTTTTTTTCTATCGGTATAGTTTTTTGACGATCTAAAATTTTTCTGAGTTCTTGAGCATCCACTAAGTCCTTCATACTTCCGTCATATCTTTTGATATTACTTTTGATTTCGATTAAATCTTTTAATCCAATAACTGGTATTGTAAAAACTCAACATTATTATTACTGAGCTTTTGGATAATTTCTTTATAGAAACCATCTATTTCCATTCGATTTTTCTTTCCGATTTCTTGTTAACCTTTCGGTTACCTTGTGAGCAAATCTCCATCAAATAGTCCCACTTTTTATTAGGCGACCACCTCAAAAAGTTATCTACAAATTCACTTTGTTGCTCATCGGCATTTTTGTGATTTATGTTCCAATCTATTTTTCTAGACATTTTCTATCGCTTTATGGCGCAGTACGTTGCACTTACCTGTGCAAAGGTAGTTATTTTTAGTGCAGGTATACCTGTATAGGGATTATTCAAAAACCGATAGTATTCGCAGGAGTAGGTAGTCAGGGTTTACTCTTCGTTTTCCCCTATTGAGTTTTGGTTTTCTACGAATTCTTTCGGTGAAGGTAAATCTTTGAGGTCGTTGATGCCGAAGTAATCCATAAAGACAGAGCTGGTTCCGTATATAGTGGGTCGGCCTACGGTTTCAGCTTTTCCCCTGATTTCTATTAGTTCTTTTTCCAGCAGTTTATGGATGGCATAATCGCAGTTTACACCCCTAACCTGTTCTACTTCTGCTTTGGTTACAGGCTGTTTGTATGCAATGATGGCGAGGGTTTCCAGCGAAGAATTGGAAAGTCGTTTTTTTGATTGTTGTTTTAGCAATATGCTAATACTACTTTGGTAAGCAGGTTTGGTTAAAAACTGGTACCCTCCCCCGCTTTTAATGGGCTCGAAAGAGTACTCGTCTTGTTGGTATTTTTCTTGTAGGATACCGATAGCCTGCTCAATGTCTTCTATCGGTACATCCGCTTCAAACATTTCAGAGAGACAATTTTTGAGCTCATCAGTTTTTATAGGTTTTTGTGAGCAAAAGATAAGAGCCTCGATATGATTAACCAGGTAATCCAATTTAGCCGTTTTGTTTGAGCTTGGACGCTATAGACATAGTAGTGTGAGGTACAGCTCTAAGTCTTTCTTTGCTTATAAGTTTACCGGATTCTGAGCAAATCCCATAAGTACCATTTTTAATCCTGATAAGAGCGTTTTCCAGGTTTTTGATAAACTTTTGCTGGCGTGCAGCTAGCTGGTTAAGGCTTTCTTTTTCAGCTGTATCCGCACCGTCTTCTAGTGTTTTTACATTTCCAAATGTACTATCAGTACCCGTGTCACCACTTTTGGTAATGGATTCTTTAATGTACTTCAGTTCGCTGTGAGCTTTTTCGAGCTTCTCAAGTATCAGAGTTTCAAACTCTTTAAGCTCTTCGTCGGAGTATCTGGTTTTTTCCATGGTTTGCAATTGAAATGTGACAAGAAAGCGCTAAAGTAAACCATGACCATCAAAATTAAAATAATTTCGACATCCAAATTTTGGACTTTTTTCAGATCATTTTTTGTCAAAGTGTTGATTGCCAATGCATTGTAAAAAACGCTAAAATAAGGCTATCCAGCCCAATTTTCCCGATCCAGGCTTCTGTATTGTATTGCTTCGGCAAGGTGTTCGATCTGAATATCTTCTCTGCCGGCCAAATCTGCAATGGTGCGCGATACCCTAAGAATTCTGTCATAGGCCCGAGCAGACAATCCAAGCTTTTCCATAGCTGTTTTCAGGAGTTTTTTGCCAGCTTCATTGATCTGACATACTTCTTTGAGAGATTGTGAACTCATCATAGCGTTGTGATATACAGCAGGTTGGTTTTCAAATCGCTTGGATTGAATTTCTCTTGCCTGGATCACTCTTTCTCGGATTTGTGCGCTGCTTTCAGACTTTCTGTCAGCAGTCATTTGCTCAAAAGAGACGGGAGTAACTTCTACATGAAGGTCTATCCGATCAAGTAATGGCCCGCTTACCTTGTTGAGGTAGCGCTGCACTATACCCGGAGCACACACACATTCTTTTTCGGGATGGTTATAGTAGCCACAAGGGCATGGGTTCATACTGGCTATGAGCATAAAGTTAGCCGGAAAATCGAGCGATACTTTTGCTCTGGAAATGGTTACTTTTCGTTCTTCCAGTGGTTGGCGCATTACTTCCAGTACTGTTCTTTTAAATTCAGGAAGTTCATCAAGAAACAATACCCCATTATTTGCCAGGGATATTTCTCCGGGCTGGGGTATACCCCCACCCCCAACTAGTGCTACATCGCTAATGGTATGATGCGGTGCTCTGAAGGGGCGGGTAGAAATCAACGACGAATTAGGGCCAAGTTTTCCAGCTACGGAATGTATTTTAGTAGATTCCAGCGCTTCACTCAGGCTCAGAGGAGGAAGAATGGAAGGCAGCCGTTTAGCTAACATAGTTTTTCCTGCTCCTGGAGGGCCAACCATAATAACGTTGTGCCCACCCGCTGCAGCTATTTCCATGGCTCGTTTTATGTTTTCCTGCCCTTGTACATTGGCAAAGTCAGCTTCATAACTGTCGAGGTTGTGAAAAAAAATATCACGCGTGTCGTATGCTAAAGGCTCTATTTTGTTTTTACCGGTCAGGTGGTCAATTGCTTCACTAAGCGTATTGGCTCCAATGATTTCCAGGTTGTCTACAATGGCGGCTTCACTGGCATTTTCTTTAGGAAGAATAAAAGTTTTAAACCCTTGTTTTCGTGCCTGGATAGCGATGGGTAGTGCTCCTTTGATAGGGCGTATTTGTCCGTCTAGCGAAAGCTCACCCATAATAACACACGATTCGAGAGATTCTGAGGTGATTTGACCTGATGCTTCTAATATGCCCACAGCTATGGGTAAATCGTAGGAAGATCCTTCTTTTTTTATGTCAGCTGGAGCCAGGTTGATAACTACCTTTTGCCTGGGCATCATGAACCCGTTTTGTTTCAAGGCAGATTCCACACGTTGTTCGCTTTCTTTTACAGCAGAGTCGGGTAGGCCTACCATAAAAAACTTCGTGCCTGAGCTGACATTTACCTCAATAGTAATTGTGTAGGCATCCACGCCATACACTGCACTGCCAAAAGTTTTTGCAAGCATTTATTCCAGGTTCTTTTCTATTAAAAGTATAAGTGAATGTATGATTTTGATGTGTATTTCCTGAATTCTATCGGCATAACCTGAGTGAGGCACGCGAATTTCTATGTCCGACTTGCCGGCAAGTTTACCCCCGTTGTTGCCTGTGAGTGTGATCACAGACATACCCTTAGCTTTGGCGGCTTCCACAGCGAGAATTACGTTTTTTGAGTTGCCACTGGTGCTTATTCCCAAAAGCACATCGTTAGCAGAACCCAGCGCTTCTACAGATCTGGAAAAAATGTAGTCAAAGCCATAGTCATTACCAATGCAGGATATGTGGCTCGGGTCTGAAATGGCCAGCGCAGGAATGGGTTTTCTGTTTTCCCGATACCGGCCGGTAAGTTCCTCTGCAAAATGCATGGCATCACAGTGAGACCCGCCATTGCCACAGGAAAAGACTTTGCCACCAGATTTAATTCTTTCAGAAATAAGGGTTGCAGCACGTTCTATAGAGGAGATGTTGTCCTCGTTGTTAATAAAGTCCTCGAGTACAGACTTGGCTTGTAATAATTCTGATTTAATTAAAGTAGTGTTGTTCATTCTTCTGCTTTCGGCGCTGTTTCGTCGTTTTCTGGTGAGCTGGTGGATTCTTGTGCTTCTTTTTTGTCGTAAAGTTTTCCTTTTAGGTCAAGCACCTCATTTTCCAACTTCTTTATTTTGTTCGTTAACCCAAAAATATGGATGTTTTCAATAATAATTTCAACTAAAAACAAAACAAGACCAAATGCGCCTAGTTTAAGCACAAAACGGAGAAGGCCTGCCCATGTGTCTATAAAATCCCAATCCCACTTGAGAACGATTTTTTCATAGTTGAATGCAATAACCCCTCCGAAGCAAAAGAAAATGATATAGAGGAAGTAAAAAATGCGTTTAAATTTCTTCATTGGCGTTGGTAGTGGTTGTGTTATAAACTACAAATTAGGAATTAATACTGACAACCGACCTAAAGCTAACTAAATTTTTAGCTTACCTGGCTTCCGTAGTTTCAAATGCAGTAACATCATAACCCGGCTTAAGACTTGATATTTTAAGGTTAGTGAATTTTTTGTTTACAGCAATTTTGTTTTTCGAGAAGTATAAAAAAACCATGGTTGACTCGTTGTGTAATTTTTCTTGCAACGCAAAAAGGCTATGTCTTCTTTGTATTGAATCCTGAGCGTAGTTTACAGCAGCAATGATACTGTCGCTTTCAGCATTGCCAAAGCCAGTAAAATTCATACCGCCTCCCTGTGCAGCTTTGGTACTAAAGAGGCCGGAAAAGTTGAATGAGTAAGGGCTGCCATTAAAGGATCCGATGGTGATGTCAAAGTCGCGGTTTTTGACAGATGTACGTACTTGCCTGTCGTCCTTGGACAGTGAATTAATCCTCAGACCAATTTTTTGAGCTTCGCTTGTTAGTATTTGAGCAATACCTTCGTAAATCGAATTTTGTTTATGGATAATGGTAAATTGAACAGGAGTATGATCAGAAGAATCTATCCATTGGTTGTTTTTCCATTCCAGTCCGGCTTCACGGAGGAGTTTTTTTGCTACTTCAGGGTTATATGGAGTAGGTTTTATTTGATCGTTGTAAAAATAACTCTTTGCCGGGTTGATAGGGCCGATGGTTGGCTCTGCGTACCCACTTTCTACAGAAGCAACGATTTGTTCTTTATCGATCAGGTGCGCTATTGCTTTCCTTATTTTCCTGTTGGCCAAAAAATGATTGGCTGAGTTGAACCCCACATAAGTGAAAGTATATTTTAGAGGAGAAAATAAATTGAAAGATGATTTGAATCCTTCATCCTGAGCCAGTTGTACAAATTCCCCTGAGGGGATATTGTCCATAACGTCAATTTCTCCCTGTCGCAATGCATATATCGCTGTGATAGTTTCCGGTATGGAGTAGTATGTAATTTGGCTGGGGTTAGCATGAATGTAATCATACTGATCTTCCAACTGTAAACCCCACCAGTTTAAATTTTTAGTCAGTGTAATGCTTTTACCTTGCTCTATCCGGGTTATTGTATATGGCCCGGAGGCATGAAAATACTCACCATTGAATGTGTACTTGTCTTTGGTAAATGCATCATAAAACTGGCGCACTTTACTATCGTTTCTTACTTTTTCAGGATTGTTAGCTATTTCATTTAAAGAGATATGATCTAACAAACCGTTTGGGTCAAATTTCGATTTTTGAAGAATTCCAAAGTCTCCACTCAACCTCAATGCATTGTCAATGTTTCCAAGAAGATAAATAGAAAATACTGAATTTCCTTCTAGCTCTACCTTCTTGATCCTATTATAATAGGAGGCGATACCATTATTTTCAGATATAGGAAGTTTAAATACTTTTATCGAAAATAGAATATCTTGATTAGTTAAAGCTTCTTTATTATTCCAGACAGCCTCTTTACGGATTTGAAACTTAGCTACTATAGTGTCGCCAGAGGTATATGTGTAAGGCATGTTTTGAACAACGAGTGGCTTCAACTCGCCGCGGGCATTTAAGCTAAATAGCTCATTGAAAGTTTTCCTTTGAATATCGTGAGCCAGATGACTTCCATTTATCAAGTAGTTCAAAGACTGAGGAAAATGATCTACCCTAATTGCTACTGACTTAGTTCCAGGTTTCTTGCTTTGACAAGATATCAAAAAACCGATAAAGATGAATGTTATAATTTTTTTACACACGTACCAGCATGGCGTTTATTATAACAAAACTAAGCCAAAGAGTTTATTTTATGAGTTGTTTGAAAACGATGATTAGAAATTAATCCCAACCATCGTGACCAATATTCAAAGGATCATCATTAGACACTAACTCGTAATTTTTGCTATCAGCAAATTGTTTGCTACCGTATTTTACAGGTTGTGTCGTGTTAATTTCTGCAACTTTAAACTCATTGTTAGTTTTGAACGTATTAATTTGAGTGTTGTCAGTTTGAGAAACACCGCCGAAATTAAGACCAATACTTAAGAAGAATAATGTGATGAAATGTGCCATAACTTTTAATGTTTTGTTTTTTGTAAATGATTATGATACAATGATCGACCAACTACACATCAAAAGTTAGGACACTATGGTGCCCCCGGTAACGCGAAAAAAAATTGTGAAAAAATTGGAAAATTGCCTAAATTTGATTTTTGATAAACATTTTTAATCTAAAAAACGATACCAGCATGAAAGAAATTAATAAATTAGTCGATATAGTAACAACCCGGCTAAAAAATAATTATGGAGTTTTAGATTTAACAGGGGAGGTTGATAACCCAAGTAAAGAACAACAACTCTATAACGGCGTGTTAAAAGGTCTTTATCCAACCGACGAGGTTGCGGCTAAAGAAATGTATGACTCAGATGTGTATGACCAAAGATTTAGGATGCTTAAATCAAGGTTACGCCACAAATTATACGATTATCTTTTTCATGTTGAATTTAACGACAGCCGTTTTAATATTTCTACACAACATAGACTAGAATGTCAGGAATATATATATAAGGCTAACATTCTCTTTGTTAGTAATGAGTATGGTATGGCAGAAAAGCAAATTAACAAGGCTTTTGCCATAGCGGAAGAATCTGAATTTACAGATATACTAATAGACGGCTTGGAAATATTGAGACAGATCTATTCTAAAGACTGTCGTCCTACCGATTTTGAAAATACAATTAGCAGATTAGATAAGTTAAGAAAACTCTACAATACAGAAGAGTATGCTAATGATTTGTATTTCAAGAATAGAATGCTTTTGAGTAAATCGGTACACTCAAGAAAGTCAAATGTGCAGACGACTTTGGATAACGTAGCGATATTAGAAAAGCTTTGGAAAGAAACTGGATCGTTTAACATTTTTGAACACTATTACTTTCTCAGAGGGTGGTACCTGGAATTGATTGGAGACTACCAGGGAATAGTAGACCATACTTATCAGGCAGAAAAGGATGTGAACAAGATGAAAGTGAATCCCATGCGATTTGATGTGAGGTTCAACATCTATATTCGAACCTTCTCCTATTTATGTTTAAAGGAGTTTGATAAAGGGTTTGAATCTGCTGAAGAAGGAATGAAAACCATTGAGCCAACAACCAGGAACTGGTTTGCTCATATGGAAAATTATTTCCTGTTGGCAATGCACACAAGAGACTATGATAAAGCGGCCGAAATTTATCAGAAAGTAATAAAGAACACGAGTTTGAAGAAGGTGAGCAAGAAAGCCTCAGAAAGGTGGAAGCTGATGAAAGCCTACCTCAACTTTGCTGCTCCACACCTGCAAATCATCAAACGGGTTACCTTCTCGGATTTTTATAATTCCATGGAACATTACAACAAAGACAAAAAAGGATATAATTTGTCTTTGATTATTCTGGAGTTTATGCATATGATGAATAAAGGTAGCTTTGATCTGGCGCTGAATAAAATAGAGGCGATAGAAAAGTATTATTACCGTCATCTTAATGAACCGGGTAAAAACCCAAGAGAGAAGCAGTTTTTCAAATTGATAAAAACACTTATCAATTGTGGATATGATCCTGTGAAGGCAAGAGAGCAAGGGCAGAAGTATGTGGACAAGTTGGAAGAGAAAAACCAACATGAGCCATTTACCGATCCAGAGATCATACCTTACGAGCACCTTTGGGATATCATGCTGCAGAATATTGAGAAGAATAAAGAAGTGGTTTCTCTGGCCTGATCACCAGATAAGAATAAATATACAAATTAAGAAGGAGCTTTTAAGCTCCTTTTTTTATGTCAGGTTTTTATCGTAGTAGCGACAAAAAGAAGTAATGTCGCATTTTTCACACTGAGGTTTTCTGGCCAGACAAATGTAACGTCCGTGTAGTATAAGCCAGTGATGGGCTTTTGGGATGTGCTCTTCGGGGATGTATTTGATAAGCTGTTTTTCTACTTCGAGTGGAGTTTTTGCATTTTGAGTTACCAGGCCGATTCGCTTAGAAACTCTGAATACATGAGTATCTACCGCCATGGTTGGCTGGTTGTATATTACAGAAGCAATCACATTAGCGGTTTTCCTACCAACACCGGGAAGTTTTTGGAGCTCTTTTAAATCAGACGGCACCACTGAGTCAAAATCATTGACAAGCATGTTTGCCATCCCAATTAAATGTTTGGTCTTATTATTTGGGTAAGATATACTCCTTATATAGGGAAATAGTTCATCGAACGTAGCGAGAGATAATGCTTCGGGAGTCGGATATGCCTCAAAAAGTGCAGGTGTAGTTAAGTTAACCCTCTTATCTGTGCATTGGGCACTTAGAATCACAGCTACCAACAGTTGATACGGATTGTTATACTCGAGCTCCGTTTCTGCATTGGGATTGTTTTTACTAAAATATTCGATAAACGCACTATACCTGTCCTTTCTCGTCATATTGTTTTAGGGCTTTATAAATTTACAAAAGCAATATATGAGAAAAGTTTAATATGTAATAGTGCAAAGTGGCTTTGGTCTTTACAGATTTAAATAAGTGAGTAATTGAATATTTTGTCTAATGCTCTTTCAGAAGGATCGACAATCAGGTTGTCCAGCCCCTGGCAAATAGCACTAAGGTTATTCAATTGCTCACTCAATTCTGCATCACAAAGAACGGCATGTTCAATAGCTGCACTCTCTTCTTCGTTAGTTTCACCATAGATATAGCGAATCAAATCATTTTCGGTAAAGATTTTGGTCATAGGCGATATTCGATTTTTGCATTTTCTTACGCAAATTTATCAAAGCATATCGCATTCTACCAAGTGCAGTGTTTATACTCACGTCTGTAGCTTCAGCGATATCCTGAAAACTCATTTGCATATAATGCCTCATTATTAAAACTTCTTTCTGTGTTTCAGGTAATTCCTGAACCAGCTTTTTTAATAACGCATTTGTATCGCTTTTTATTTGACGTGTTTCTATAGAATCTTCAGCAAACTCCAAAGTGTTAAATACCCGACTTCCATCTTCCATAACTATGGTGGGGTATCGCTTGTCTTTTCTAAAGTGATCTATGGCAAGATTGTGTGCTATACGAAGCACCCAAGGCAAAAACTTCCCTTCTTCGTTGTACCTGCCTGATTTAATTGTTTTTACTACCTTAATAAACGTGTCTTGCAGCAAATCTTCTGCAATGTATTTGTCTTTTACGATAAGATAGATAGTAGTAAATACCCTCGCTTTGTGCCGGGACACAAGTTCTTCAAAAGCCTCTTCGTTTCCGCTTTTGTATTGTGATATCAAATTGCTATCACTAACACCAAAATTATTCATTTTTATACCTGTTTGTTTTGCGTAGAGGTTTATGCCATAATGAAGAACTGGGGTTTAGAGTTGAAAATTTTTATACTGTGATCTCAAATGTATGTAAAAACAAATAGCATTCCAAAAACAATACTGCTAAAAATTATATTTATTCTTGTCAAGATTATATTTTCTGCTCGAATTCCGTTGTTTATTTTTCTTGTTGCCACAAAATGATAACAGCCGGGAACTCTTATACCATAACATTGTTAATTAATAAAATGCAAAAAATATGAAAGCAATCTGGAATGGACAAGTTATCGCAGAGAGCGATGAGACAATTGTTATAGAAAACAACCACTACTTTCCCGCTCATGCGGTAAACAGTGAGTATTTAGAAAAATCAGATACACACACAGTGTGTCCATGGAAGGGAACGGCAAGTTACTATACACTCATTGTGGATGGCAAAAAAAACGAAGATGCCGCATGGTACTATCCTGAAACCAGCGAACTGGCTAAAAACATTAAAAACTATGTCGCTTTCTGGAAGGGTGTACAGGTTGGGGAATAAATCAAAAAGATAAACTTCCTACTACTAATTCAATGCGATTTTCGTTGAGTTGTCGGGCATGAACGTAGCGCAGGCCGATATCAAACAAAAGTAGAAAGCGCATAGCATTGAAATTAAATGATAGCTCTGCTCCATACGATTCCAGTGTCACTGATTGAGGAAGTTTTGTTATACCACGATCGTAAAATCCATTAATATATACCCGTTGAATGTTTAGCAAAGGGCCTATGTGTATATCCGGATACCACAGAGGCATTTTATAGTTAAACGATGCGTTATAAAATTCTTTGGAGGGAAAGTAGCTGTAACCTCTGGTGTACGAAATAGGGCTATCATAAAAGTAGTTTGTTGCATTTTCTTTTTGAGCACTGCCCCTCCATCTGAAAGAGTGATGCTGGAAGAATCCCGGAAAAAACAAGTTTGATTCTCCGGCAATTAAGCTGCTTTTATAATCTCCTCCCAAAGGAGTGTGTCTGGAAAATAGTGATAGGGATTGCCCCCATCGGCTATGCAAGTCGAGTTTGCTGCGTCTGAGCATACGCACAAATTGTATGCTGTGCTGCATAGAGCGCAGAGTGCCATTTCCGGACTGATCTATAAGCCTGCCTTCCAGTTCTTGTGGAAAACCACTTACAGACGTAAAAGAAGCGTGGGAAGAAAAAGATAGCTTTTGTAAATATTTGGATCTTGTAAGGAGTAGTGGCACCCTTACCCCTGTCAGGAATTGTGTTTCTTTCCAGGAGTACGTTTGAGTAGCTCCATTTCCATTGATACTAGCTGAACGCTGGCCATCTACCACAGAAACGTCTATAATAGGATAAAGACCCTGATAACTTACAGTAGCGTATTTTAACCAGTTTCGTTCGTCGTTATCATAACGCAACCCGGCACTGATAGAGGTTGTGCTTAGTACATCCTGGGAGTTGATACCTAGAATGAACGAATTGTTGGTAGGTAGTGCTGAAAGCCCCCACGAGTAAGGCCTGATCATGTGACGGATTTTGCTGTAGGGCTTTGTTTCGTAGTTTTTATAATTTATGTTGGGTAAAATGTCTTGATGACCTTCACTCTCTACCATAGGGTCAGCATAGTGGATATTTCGGTCTACGATTTTATCAAAAGGTGTCCAGGTGTCACTATCTATGTTGGTTGACACAGCATTCATTCCCTCTTTTGTAAAGATGTTGTAGGCTAATTTTTTTTCAAAAACAGACGGATTAAAAGCCCCGTACTGGGTGTGGCTTACCTGATACCTTTCTCTGGTAGCCAGGTCTAAGGCATATATATTGTCGATACCGTTGTAGGGGGAGTTAAAATAAAGGTATTCGTTTGTCAGCACAGGATGCCCAAAGTTTTCATCTACAGAAGAAATGAGTATGTTTTCTATTCCTGAATCTATATTTATCTCAACTATTTGTTTTTCAGATTGGCCGTGTCTGATGAAAACTACCGAACTACCGTCAGCCGAAAATGAGGGCATAGAGTAGTAATCGTTGTTTGGGTTGTCAAATTTTTTGATAATGTTACCACTATTCCTATCGATGAGGTGTAAGTTGTAGAGATTATCAGGAGTGTTTTCGATCGCTATTATTTTTTCACTGTCAGGCGAGATCGCCGCAGCTACATATTTGCTTTTGTGTGTGAGCACGCGCACTTTTCCAGAGGTAAGATTGTAGACTTTAATAACAGAAAAGTTTTTTTTCAGCCACCTTGGGTCAAACTCAAATTCTGTCCAGACGATATACTGATCAGAAACAGACAGGAATCCCGGATCATTTACAATTCCAGTAGTATGCAGTACTTTCTCTGTGCCATCAGGGCTTATTCTTACAAACTTATCGGTATCTGAGAATCCGGATTTTAAGCAGACAGTAGATCCGTCGGGTAGTAATTTGGGGTAATGGTAATCGGTGTAGCGTTTAGATTTTCGTTTATTCACAACCTGATACTTGTCTAAAGGGATGTCCTCTAGTTGCTTGCTGTATAGCGATTTCATTTCAGACAGCATATCGCTGTAGTTTTTCCGCAGGTGCTGCCCCGTCTCCTTTTTGATAGCATTTGAAAAAACAAAAGGTACATAAGGAAAGCGAAAAGAGCGCTGGATGATTCTGTCCCAAATGTCCACTCCGTATTTTCTTTTGAAATATGTGGTCATAAAATAGCCGGTACGATAGTGGTTAGGTACAAACTCGCGAAACGACCCAAGGTGTTGTTTAGAATAATTAAAACCGCCTTTTTCCATCAGGTTGGCTTTAAATTCCTTAGAAAAATTTGGTGTTCGTCCACGGCCGGTTTTTGTAAAAGCCGTTTCTACTCCTACAGCATCCCCCTCCCAAAACCAGCTGGGAGCAGCTAGTGCGGATCCAAGCCCAACGCCATATTCGCCAAAAGCCCAGTACATCACTTTATTAAATGCGGAATGGTAGGTTTTTTCAAACTGTACCATGTGTCTAAATTCATGTACAGCTAAAAATTCCAACCAGTCTGTGTTGCCAAGAAACTTGTAATCTTGTCTGGAAGTAGTGAAAAATTCCGACCTTCGGGGAGCGATTGTCACAAAACCATTGGGAATAGCATGTTGGTTTTGTAGAATAACTGAAAATTTTCGAGGTTTTACTCCCAGGCTCTGGCTGGCTGGCGTATGAATACTCTCCAGGATGTTGGCTACCCTGTTCCCTTCCCGATCAAATCCTTTGGGGAAAATAATATTGAAGTGATCGGTGTTGATTTGGTGCCACCGGGTAGAGGCCGGAAGTGTTTCCAGCTCCTGCGCGTACCCTGGCAACAAGGCTAACAGCCAGATACACACAATATAGGAGAGGTTGTGGATTTTCATGATTTTTTTCCGAATACCTGTTGAAAAGCATTGACAAGTTTTTGCATGTCTTTCTCGTCGTTGTATACATGGGGAGATACACGCACAAAATTTCCTCTGAAGGAAACGCTAACGCGATGTTTTTTCAATGATGCCTGCATAGCTGTAATTTTATCAGCGGGACATTTTATGCCAAATAAATGGGCGCTTCGGTTTGCATCATTTTCTATCTCAAGCCCCATTTCCCCAAGGGATATCATAGGCTTTTGTATGAGAGACTTACAGTACTGTTGGATGTTGTCAGCCCCCCAATAGTTGAGTTGCTTGAGTGCCTGATGTAGCATTGGCACCAAAATAAAGTTGCTATGCTCCCCTACTTCGTATCGAAGGGCACCCGGCCTGTACTCTTGTTGATAATTGACGAGGTTGGCAAAATCGTCACTTTGGTGGCGATTGATCCAGTTTTCTTCTATGGGTATACCTTCGTCAAAAGCCGGCCCGTAGTAGGCCAGCCCAATGCTGTAGGGGCCCATGAGCCACTTATACGCCGCACAAATGAGAGCGTCGGGTTGAATTTGCTGCAGGTCGAATGGCATGGCACCCACCGATTGAGTGCCGTCTATAATGAGTAGTGCGTTATTACTAGTGCAAAGTTGACGAAGTGATACAAGGTCAAATAAAGTGCCATCTGCCCAATGCACCTGGCTGATAGCTACTGCTGCTGTGTTTTCGTCTATTGATTGCTGAATTTCTTCATTCCATTTTATACCTCGACTATGCGGAGTGTCGGGGGCTTTCACTATGCGTAAGTGTGCTTCATGCCTCTGGCACAGTCGCATCCAGGGGTAAATGTTGCTAGGAAACTGGTCACCTGCCACTACTATATTCTGACCTTTTTTTAAATCAATATTGTGTACAACATTAGCCAAACCGTAGGATACAGAGGGGACTATGACAATGCGGTTTGGGTCGGGACAGTTTATCAATGAGGAAAAAAGGGAGCGGATAGTTTCACTTTCGTGAAAAAAATCATCGACAGAGATATGATGCGGCTTCCTTTTTTTAGCCATACCTTTTTTTCCGGCGTTTTCTGCTTTTTTCATCATTGGCGACATATACGCACAATTCAGGTATGCATCTTTTCGGGTTAGTAGAAATTTTCTTCGCTGGCATTTCATAGTATCAATATTGTTGTCAAAGGTGAAAATAGTATCAATGTTTTAAAAAAGGCAGGTATTGAGGGTATAATTAAACGACAGATTTATTGAATTTCAAACGCTCATATATAGATTTAAAGGTGAGAAAGTTTCACAACCTTGTTTTAGCACATGAAAAAGATAGTACTGGGTGTTATTTGCTTATTGACATGTACCAGTTTGGCCAATGCCCAATTTGGTAAATTTAAGGAGAGGCTAAAGCAGCAGCTGGAATCCTTAAAAGAAGCAACAGAGCAGGAAAAATCCGATGAGGGTGTGGAAGTCGAACAAGAAGAGGAAGGTGGCCTGGCCATGAAAATATTCAAAGAAGAGCAGCGAAAGCAGCTTGTTAAAGACACTACCTATCATAACTTTTCCTTTGCTCAAGCCGAAAAAATAGCCTTTTTTACCAGTAGAGACGATGATCAGAGTGCGGTATATGCTTTTACAAAATACTATGACGACACCAATTTCCTAAAACCTCCTCCAAAGGGCTATGAGCAAGCCTTTGATTTCAACCGTGCCGGAGGCAACAGTATGGCAATTAATCGGATTTTAGCCACTTTCAATTTTACAGAAGCTCTTAAAATTTACTTTGGAGAAAGTAATGTTGACAGCATACTGTGGGCATCTGCTAAGGTTAACCTGAAAAACCTAATGTCAGAACAGACCAAGGATACACTTACCATAAACGACTACTATGCAATAGGTAAAACCATAAACAACATAGCCATCATGTATCATACGAGTGGGTTGTTTACTCTTTCTCAGGAGCTCAATTTGTCTTTGGTAGATTTTATTGACGAAAATATAGGGAGTGAGAGCCTGCTAATGGCATCTACATACAATAATATAGGGTTGCTTGAGAGTAGCATGGGCAACTATGATCTGGCAGAAGAATACATGGATAAATCCAGCAAGATATTACTACGCAGAAAAGATGATTTGAATCTCGATTTGGCGGTCTTGTACAATAACCAGGCGATGCTATACCAGCAAATGGGGCAGTATAACAATGCTATTACAAAAATAGATGCAGCACTGCAGGTAGCTGGTAACAAGATCAATAATAAGGGAGCTGACTACTCCAAACTACTGCTGAATAAAGCACTGATACTGAAAAGTCAGAAGAAATACGATCGCTCCGAAGAGTTGCTTTTACAACTAAAAAAAACCAAAGAAAAACGCTTTGGAACCCGCCATCAGGATTATGCAGATATACAGAGCATGCTGGCATCTCTGTATATGGAGATGGGTCAAACGGATAAGGTAGAACCTTTGCTACTCAATGCACTGGATATATATGGCAAAAAGTTTAATCAGGAGCATCCTACCTATACGAGTACGCTACAAAGTCTGGGTTTATATTACCTCTACACCGATCGGTTTGTGAAATCGCGCGAATCGTTGCGAAAGGCGAAAGAGCTGATTGTGTCTACATTTGGCACGAATCATCCCGACTATCTCGATGTAAGCGAGTCGCTGGCGATATTGGCGTGGAACGAAGGAGATATACCACAGGCCCAAATTGACCTGATAGCGGTGTGTAATGAGAAACTAAGCCTGGTAGAAAAGTTTTTTCCGGCCATGAGCGAAAACGAAAAGTCAAAGTTTTGGGGAAAAAATAAGCATACCTTTTTAAAGTTTTTCGCCTTTGTGGCAGCAAACCACGAAGAGTATCCGGCTATGCTCACCGAGATGTATAACATTCAGCTAGCTACAAAAGGGATATTGCTAAATGCTACATCTAAAGTGAGGCAGCTTATACTCAACAGTAGTGATGAGGAGCTCAAAAAATACTATACGCACTGGATAAATACCAAAGAGCAACTTGCCAATGCTTACAGTTTGTCGAAAAGTCAAATTCAGGAACAAAAAATAAATGTCGACTCACTGGAACAGCGAGCCAACGACCTTGAAAAAAGTCTGAGTAAACGGTCTGCAGAGTTTGCCAACGCAGGAGGCCTGAGATCGACAAAAGCAGAAGATGTAGCCGAGAAACTGGCTCCCGGAGAAGTAGCTATCGAAATCGTGCGCTTTCCGGCATTTGCCAAATCATTTTCTTCCGAGATAAATTATGCCTATTTGATTCTCGATCACGAAGGAAACATACACATGGCACTCCAAAAAAATGGGCAAGAGCTGGAGACAAAATACGCCAGCAGGTACCGTAAGTCGATACAATACAAAATAGAAGACGAGCAGTCTTATGGGGTGTATTGGGGGTTACTGACCGACCAGCTAGCAGGTAAAGAGCGCGTATACCTATCTGTGGATGGTATATACAACCAGTTGAATGTAAACACGCTAAAAAAGCCCACCGGCGAATATTTGGCTGATGAACTGCATATCGTCAACCTGGCATCCACTCGTGATGTAGGCAGAGTGGACCGATCAGGAGGAGTAACCGCGCGGTTGCTGATGTTTGGCAACCCGGATTTTGGCAAATCGACCAAAGTAGCCGAACTGCCCGGTACCAGGGAAGAGATTGAGAAAATTGCTAAGATAGCGCGTGAAAAAAGTGTGAAGGTTAGCACATATCTGGGAAAAGAGGCCAACGAAGCATTGTTTAAAGAGCAGGTTAAAAACCCTGAAGTTTTGCATGTAGCCACACATGGATTTTTCCTTACCGATGTAGAAAGCGATGAAGGTGTGGTGTTTGGCGTGGAGATTACCAAGGCCAAAGAGAACCCCCTGCTTCGCTCGGGACTAATGCTGGCAGGAGCCGAAAAAATGATCGACAATGTAGAATCTAAGGAAGTAAACTCGGCCAACAATGGAATATTGACGGCTTATGAGGTAATGAACCTCGACTTAAAGGACACACAGCTGGTGGTGTTGAGTGCTTGTGAAACCGGTTTGGGAGAGGTCAGGTCGGGAGAAGGGGTGTATGGGTTGCAGCGGGCATTTCAGCTCGCAGGGGCAGAAACGGTCATCATGAGCCTCTGGAAGGTAAACGATGAAGCTACCCAGCAGCTGATGACAACCTTTTATCAGGAATGGGTGGCCAGTGGTGACAAATTCAAAGCATTTCAGCAGGCGCAGAAAGCCATGCAACAAACCTACAAAAACCCCTATTATTGGGGAGCTTTTGTGATGATGAACTAACGAAAACTATCAATAACTATACTTTATGAAACAATCTAACAACTTAAACGCGTATTGGCGCAAAAACATCCAATACCTGATCATACTACTATCTGTATGGGCACTGGTATCGTTTGGGTGTGGAATTCTATTTGCCGACACGCTCAATTCCATTAAAATAGGGGGCTTCAAGCTGGGCTTTTGGTTTGCTCAGCAGGGATCTATCTATGTGTTTGTTGTTCTGATATTTGTCTATGTCAGGCTGATGAACAAGCTAGACCGGGAATACGGAGTAGAAGAAGACTAATTGTAGCACCAACAAATACAAATCAATGGATATTCAAATTTGGACATATATTATTGTCGGTATCACCTTTGCGCTATATATAGGCATAGCCATTTGGTCGAGAGCCGGCTCAACAAAAGATTTTTATGTAGCAGGAGGAGGTGTATCTCCGCTGGCAAACGGTATGGCTACTGCAGCAGACTGGATGTCGGCAGCTTCGTTTATTTCTATGGCTGGCCTCATTTCATTTATGGGCTATGATGGCGCTGTATACCTTATGGGCTGGACAGGAGGCTATGTTTTGCTGGCACTCTTACTGGCTCCCTACCTACGCAAATTCGGGAAATTTACAGTTCCGGATTTCATTGGCGACCGGTATTATTCCGAAACAGCACGGTTGGTAGCTGTTATCTGCGCCATATTTGTGTCGTTTACATACGTGGCAGGTCAAATGCGTGGTGTGGGAGTTGTGTTTTCACGATTTCTTGAAGTAGATGTCAACGTAGGTGTACTGATCGGCATGGTTATCGTGTTTTTCTATGCCGTATTAGGAGGAATGAAAGGGATCACGTACACACAGGTAGCTCAATATTGCGTCTTGATTTTTGCCTTTATGGTACCGGCCATTTTCATCTCTATACTCATGACAGGCAACCCTATTCCTCAACTTGGATTTGGAGGAACACTCTCTGATGGTACCTACCTGCTGGATAAGCTGGACGGGTTACACGAAGAATTGGGCTTTGCTTCGTATACCCTTGCAAAAAAGAGTGTGATAGACATCTTTTTCATCACAGCGGCGCTGATGATAGGTACTGCAGGGCTTCCCCATGTAATTGTTCGTTTCTTTACGGTTCCCAGCGTGAAAGATGCCCGGGTGTCTGCCGGATATGCACTTATTCTCATCGCTATACTATACACTACAGCACCGGCGGTATCGGCTTTTGCCAGAACCAACCTGATCAATACGGTATCCAACAAAGAATATACCGCCATGCCCGATTGGTTTGGCAAATGGGAGCAAACAGGTTTGATCGCTTTTGAAGACAAAAACAGGGATGGAAAAATCCAATATGTAGGCGATCCGGAAAAAAATGAATTGACAATAGATAGAGATATCATGGTGCTGGCTAATCCCGAAATAGCTAACCTACCTAATTGGGTGATAGCACTGGTAGCAGCCGGAGGATTGGCTGCAGCTTTATCCACAGCGGCCGGTTTGCTGCTCGTGATATCTACATCGGTGGCGCACGATTTTGTAAAAAAGCAAATCAAACCCGACATTACCGACAAGCAGGAATTACTCATAGCCAGAATAGCAGCAGGAGGAGCAGTAGTGGTAGCGGGCTACTTTGGCATTAACCCACCCGGATTTGTGGCTCAGGTAGTGGCTTTTGCATTTGGTCTTGCTGCGGCATCATTTTTTCCGGCTATAGTGCAGGGTATCTTTACCAAGCGAGCCAACAAAGAAGGAGCCATAGCCGGCATGATCGTTGGTTTGCTCTTTACGGCAGCTTATATCGTTTTCTTTAAGTTTATTTCTCCTGATCTCAATACGAGTGAAAACTGGTGGTTTGGCATATCACCGGAAGGCATAGGTACGTTGGGTATGCTTATCAATTTTGCTGTGTCCTATGGTGTGTCTATGTTTACTCCTAAGCCTCCTCAGGAAATAGTAGAGTTGGTAGACGGTATCAGGCACCCCAATTAATACAGATGAAACAAAACGAAAAGCATCAGATATTTGATAGTGAAGAGGAAGCCGCACGGGTTATTCCTGTAAATACGATCAGGAAAATAAAAGTGAATGAGGTAATTTATGGTTTGGCGCATACGCCATCCGGATTCAAAGCATTTAGCAGGTCTTGCCCCCATGCCGGGGCGGACCTCTCTATGGGACGTATCAATTACCTCGGAGATTTAGTCTGCCCTTTGCACGCTTACTCATTTAGCCTGCTCGATGGTGAAGAAGAACGGCGCAGATGCCCGCCAATCAAAACTTACCCAACGCTGTGGGAAGAAGGAAAACTGTATGTGGTACTGCCTTGCTGAAAGAGAAGGAAAGTAACAATTGAGCAAGTTTCGGATTTTATCCCTGACGGCCGCTATTTAGTTTTGTCTTTAGAAACAAATAGAAAATGAATCCGCAGAATGTCATCAATTACCAGCGTATAGCAACTGCTATTGCGTATATCAGGGAGAATTCTACCAAACAACCCACTTTGGATGAAGTGGCAGCTAAAGTTAGTCTCAGTTCATATCATTTTCAGCGGCTTTTTACCGATTGGGCTGGAGTAAGTCCCAAAAAATTTTTGCAATACATCACCGTAGAGCACGCCAAATACCTGCTGAACCACACCAGTGCTACACTTTTTGACACGGCATATCAAACCGGGCTATCAGGAACTGGTCGTCTGCACGATTTGTTTGTAAACATAGAAGGCATGACACCCGGAGAATACAAAAACAAGGGCGGTGACCTGCAAATAAATTACAGTTATGAAAATACCCTTTTTGGAGAGGTGCTGGTTGCCTCTACAGCAAAGGGTATTTGCTTTATGGGTTTTTCAGACGATAGAAATATGGCTTTTGCCGATTTGAAAAAGAGATACCCTCATGCCGCTTTTCACGAAAAAACAGATCCAATTCAGCAAGCTGCACTGCAAATTCAAACTCGTGACCACAACAAGGTAAACCCCATCAAGCTACACTTGAAAGGCACAGCATTTCAGTTGAAAGTATGGGAAGCACTACTGAAAATACCGGAGGGAAACCTTACTACCTATGGACAAATTGCTCGCCAGATAGACAAACCCGGTGCGTCCAGAGCGGTAGGCACGGCTATAGGCAGTAATCCGATAGCGTTTTTCATTCCGTGCCATCGGGTGATTCAATCTTCGGGGATTATTGGAGGATATATGTGGGGACCAACTCGCAAAGCAGCGATTATTGGATGGGAAGCTGCACAATCCACTCAAAATAAATGAAAGCCATGGATTTGTTTTCCTCAGACCCATTAGAAAACATCCTGCCTTTCGACGGTGAAGTCAACTACTATGGAAGGGTGCTCAATCATGAGCAAGAGCGCCGGTATTATCAAACGCTGCTCGATACCATAGAATGGAAAAACGACGAGGCAGTAATCTTTGGTAAACGTATAGTGACCCAACGCAAAGTGGCATGGTATGCAGACAAGCCGTTTGAATATACATATTCTAACACCACAAAAAGGGCACTAGCGTGGACAGCAGACTTGATAGCATTGAAAGAACGGGTGGAAAAATGTACGGGAGAGACGTACAACTCGTGTTTGCTAAACTTGTACCATAGCGGAGCTGAAGGGATGGCCTGGCATAGTGATGGGGAAAAGGATTTGAAAAGAGATGGAGCTATTGGTTCGTTGAGTTTGGGAGTAGATAGAAAGTTTTCATTCAAGCATAAAGCCACAAAACAAACCGTATCGTTGGTGCTGGAAGCCGGCAGTTTGCTGGTCATGAAAGGCACTACGCAAACACATTGGCTACATCGTCTGCCCCCTACCCGCAGGGTAAAGTCTGCTCGCATCAACCTAACCTTTCGAACCATAGTGGAGCCATAAGACAAGGTTCAGGATGGGTAATATGTAGGGAAAAACCTGCAATATGTAGGGAGAATTAGCTTTTTGTCGATCCTATTCGTATTATACACAAGTATGCATCGATTTTTCCGGCTTTTCAATATAAACAACCGCGTATACTATCACTTGTTGTTTTGGGTATGCTACTATGTGTACCGGGTGATGCTATACGGAGACATCAAAAACACATTTGAAAATGTGGCCTATGTTCAGGCTTTGGAAATGGTACTAAAAGTAGCCACAGTCTATTTTATATTGTATTTTCTAAAGCCACGGTATTTCAACAAGAGAAAGTATTTCACTTTTTCGCTTGCGTTGGTTTGTACTATCTGCCTGGCGTCCTACCTCCAATTATATGTAATATGGCTTTGTGTAAAGCTGGGCATATTTGCTCCCTACACTTTCGATCAGGTGTTTAGTAGGTGGAGGTACTTTAGTGCTATGGGGCATATCAACTCTATTTTGTTTGTAGCCTTTATCATTAAAGTGGTAAAAGAAGGCTTTGAAAATGCACAAATAAACTCGCGACTTCTCAAAGAAAAGCTAGAAGCAGAGCTGCAGCTACTGAAATCTCAGCTTAACCCGCACTTTTTTTTCAACACATTAAACAACCTTTATGCATTGAGCATAAAAAAGTCTGATCAGGCACCCGAAGTGGTATTGAAACTTTCAAATCTGATGTCCTATATGCTGTATGATACAGCACACAATACGGTAGCGCTGGCCAAAGAATTGAATTTTATACAGGACTATATAGAACTGGAGAAGCTCAGGTACGGCGATTACCTCGACGTAAAATTGGAAACCCGAGGGGACTTGGCCCGGGTTCACTTGCCTCCCCTGCTGTTGTTGCCTTTTATAGAAAATGCCTTCAAACATGGCGTAGCTAAGGGGGGTGAACAAAACCAGATACATATATTGTTGGAACAGCAGGATAGTAAATTGATTTTCAACATCTCAAATACGAAAAACCAGACAGCTGTCAAAGGTAGTCAGCAGGGAGGTTTGGGGTTGAAAAATGTGAAAAGGAGGTTGAAGCTGCTTTACAAAAAGCATTATGACCTGCACATCTACGATACTGAAGAAAAATACCAAGTAATGCTAAGCCTTGATATAGAAAAATTAACCTTAGAAGGACATGCCGATTAGATGCCTGATAGTAGACGATGAACCACTGGCTATAGAGCTGATGGAAAATTACATAGCCAAAACCGACAGGGTTGAGTTGGTTAAGAGTTTTCGTAATCCACTCAAGGCGTTTGACTATTTGCAGGAAAATTCGGTAGATCTGGTGTTTCTGGATATACAAATGCCCGACCTAACCGGAATTGAATTGGTAAAAACACTTATGGATCATACAGCCCGCTGGGTATTTACCACAGCATACCGCGAGCACGCCGTAGAGAGCTACGAACTAAAAGCTTCCGATTATCTTGTTAAGCCTTTTTCGTTTCAGCGGTTTCTGCAGGCAGTAGACAAAGTGAGCGAGCAGATACAGCACCATCAAACGGCAAGGGATTATATCCATGTAAAATCAGAAGGAAAAACGTTTCGGATATCCTTGGCAGATATAGTGTATGTAGAGAGCTGCAAAGACTATATCAAAATAAACACAATGGATGGCAGGTCGCTGGTGTCTTATCAGCACATATCGCATTTTGAAAAGGATCTGCCCCCATCCGTTTTTATGCGCATCCACCGAGCCTTTATTATAAACATCCGCCAGATTGTGGCTTTTGGTAGCACCAGTGTTCACATAGGTAAAGAAGACCTGCCAATAGGGAGAAGTTATAAGGAAAAAGTACTGGCTCAACTTCAAAGGTAGCACTTGTCAGGTGTCATAAGCGGGTGAAAAGCAGTCGTATGTAGAGGATGTGAAAACAGCCTTCATAAAATCGGTTTAAGGAAGTAGAGAGTATCATTCCTAAAACACGATTGTTATGAAAAACACAAAAAGTATCTTGCTCGCGCTGTGCGTGGTTTTTTTTCTGGGAAAAGGAACCCTACAAGCACAGGAATTGAAACATGCTGAATATTGGACCATAGAAAACAACATAAAGGATAAAACCTACACCATAGTGCGGTTTTATAATGCGAACGACAAGCTGGTGAAGCAGCAAAAGCTGGAGAAGAAATATATCAAGCTGAATAAGCGAGACATTCGGCGGCTCAACAAAGCCCTGGTGGCATACAATGAGAGCCTCACAGAAGGAGAAAAATACATTGCCAAAAGAAAATAGGTTTTCAAAATTATAATGCTTCATAATGAGAAACCTTAGCCCCGCATGTCGGGGCTTTATTTTTCAAAACCTTTTTTAGTGGAATGGTCGTAAATTAGAAACCTAGGCTCTAATTTTGAACTCAAATACTAGACATGCCACACCCCAAAAAAGGAATACTTTTGGTCAATCTGGGTACCCCAGACGACCCTTCAACCGGATCAGTTAGAAGATACCTCAGAGAATTTTTGATGGATGGCAGGGTGATAGACATTCCCTTTGCCAACCGATGGATGCTCGTCAACCTGATCATAGCGCCCATTCGAGGGCCAAAATCAGCAAAAGAATACCAAAAGCTCTGGGACGAAAGAGGTTCACCCCTGAAGTACTACGGTGAAGACCTGACAGCTATGGTACAAGATGCTCTTGGCGAAGAGTATGCTGTAGAGTTGGCTATGCGGTATCAAAATCCATCAATAGAAGCCAGTCTGAATAAGCTGAAGCAAAAGCAGGTAAACAGCCTGTTTGTAGTGCCTCTTTTTCCGCAATATGCTTCAGCTACCACCGGATCGGTAATCGAAGAAGTAAACCGGGTAGTGAATCAGTGGCAGGTTATTCCGGAGTTGAGTTACATCAACAACTTTTTTGAGAATGACCTGTTTCTCAAAACCATAGAAGAACAGGCTGCTGTGTGGATGAAAGAAAAAACCTACGATCACTATGTCTTTAGCTATCATGGATTGCCTGAGAGGCAAATTATGAAGTCGGGAATAAAAAGCTGTAAGCTGGGCGATTGTTGTAAAAAATACGGTGAGCATAATAAATACTGCTACCGGGCCCAGTGTTTTGAAACCTCCAGACTACTTGCAGATCGATTGGGCATAGCACCGGAAAATTACACTGTAGCTTTTCAGTCCAGACTAGGCAAAACGCCCTGGATTCAGCCGTATACAGAGGATCTGGTAGATGAACTGGCAGCAAAAGGAATGAAAAGTGTGCTGGCTTTTTCGCCGGCTTTTATATCCGATTGTCTGGAAACCACACTCGAAGTGGGCGAAACATACAAGGAGCAGTTTGTAGAAGGAGGAGGTACCACCTGGGATTTGGTGGAAAGCCTCAACACTCATCCCACTTGGGTAAAATGCATCGTAGAAATGATAAAAGACAGGGCCTAAGCAGTCACCTGCTTATCCCAGTACTTCAGCAAGGGCATTTACTGTATAGTCGATTTCTTCTGTAGTAGTCATTTTGCTAAAAGAAAACCGAATGGCTCCCCGCCTGGGATCTGATCCTATAGCTGTAAGTACATGAGAGCCGATGTTAGTGCCACTCGTGCAGGCACTGCCTCCAGAAACGGATATGTTTTTAATATCCAGGCTAAAAAGCAGCATGTCGTTATCATCAGACTCGGGAAGCCCTACATTTAGAATGGTGTACAAGCTTTTATCAAAATCTTCAGATAGCCCGTTGAACGACACTCCTTTTATTTTTTCCTTCAGCTGCGTGATCATTCTTTTTTTCAGGGACTCTATGTGTAGCCTGTCTTTGTGCATATCGCGGTAGGCTATCTCCAGAGCCTTGGCTAGCCCTACTATACCTGCTACATTTTCTGTACCTCCGCGCATATTGCGCTCCTGAGCACCTCCCACCACAAATGGATTGATCTTGTTTTTGTGGTTGATGTAGAGAAAACCCGTTCCTTTCGGGCCATGAAACTTGTGGGCTGCACCCACTATAAAATCGTAGTTTTCGTGACTCAAGTCGTGAACATAATGCCCCATAGCCTGCACCGTATCGCTGTGAAAAAGAGCATTATTAGCCCGGCACAATTCACCTATTGCTGCGATATCGTTTAGGTTGCCTATTTCGTTGTTGGCATGCATCAGGCTTACAAAGCTATTGGGGTGTTTGGAAAGCCAGCCTTCCAGCTGAGCCATGTCTATAGCGCCTTGTTCATCCAGATTGACATAGCTTAGTTGGATCGCTCCTTTTTTTTCCATAGCCTGAAGTGTGTGCAACACAGCGTGGTGTTCTATGGTAGAAGTGATGGCGTGTTTGATACCCAGAGTTTCTATAGAGGAGCAAATAGCAGTATTGTCCGATTCGGTACCTCCGGAGGTGAAAAAAATTTCAGAAGGCGATGTGTTTAACAGTTCGGCTATGGATTTTCGCGATTTCTCTATGGCCGATCGCATTTCCCTGCCGTGCGAATGGATGGAAGACGGGTTGCCTATTTTTTCTAAAAAGTAGGGAGTCATGGCTTCCCACACTTCAGGGTCGAGAGGAGTAGAAGCAGCATTGTCGAGATATACACGCATAACCTTACGTTCGTTTTAGTATTGAACCACAAAAGTGAAACAATAAAGAATCGAATGCAATGACCAGCCTGCACACATTTCAAAAACTTTTACCAGTCAGCGGTCGATCAGAGTATGACTAGTGAAGTGTATGCAAGCAGTGCTGCCTTACCAAGGAGCTACAGCATGCCTGCGGGAAACTACTAAAACGTTATTTCCTGAGAAAACATCAGCCTGGCTGAAGTTGAAAATGTTGATTGAGAATGGCAAGGTAGAGGTGACTGAATTTTTCATAACACCAGTTTTGAAAAGCCTTCAGCTCGAGAGGTGACAATTTTTTTATGGCTTTTTTCAATTCTTTTTCGAATAATGTTCCTTCAAAACTTACTTTTGACAGGATGGTCTTACAATATTCCAACATTAAAAAGTGAATTTGATTAAGTTCAACATCTAAGTTAACTGCTACGTACTTTTGTGTTAGGTTATTTTATAGATAATCCCCTAGTTTTGTAAAAAAATGAAGTACATGTCCATGCTTATAAACAGGTATTCGTTAATTTTTGTTTTATTATTTGGTGTATTTCATCTTCAGGGCCAGCAATTAAAAGTTCAGTTGGGTAAAGACGAAATAGCCCTGAACGAGCCTTTCACGATTACGTTCACCGTAGAAAATGCCACCCTGAAAGATTACAGTGGTTTTCCTGACATTGAAGGTTTTGTAAAAGGAGGTACATCTTCCTCTTCTTCTACCAACTTTATCAATGGCCAGCGAAGCTTTTCGCAGAGTGTTACACAAAACTACATAGCCAAGGCAGAGGGTGTTTATGAGCTCAAGTCGTTTTCTATAAAAGTGAACGGCGAGCTGGTTAGAATTAAAGGGAAAAAAATAAAAGTAGGGCCTCCAAAGCAGCGCAGGAGAACGTACGATCCCTTTGGAAGCGATCCTTTTCAGGACTTTTTTGGCAGACAAAATGCTCCACAGGAATTTATCGATGTAAAAGCAGATGCGTTTTTGGCACTGACTACAGATAAATCGGAAGTGTATTTAGGAGAAGGCTTTACTGTAACAATTGCTTTCTATGTGTCGGCTAAAAACAGGGCCGAAATGCGGTTTCATGAGTTGGGCACCCAGCTGCCTGAGATTATCAAAAAGATAAAGCCGGCCAACTGCTGGGAAGAAAATTTCGAAATCGGGAATATCAGTGGTGAACCGGTGCAGATCAATGGTGAACGCTACGACCAGTTCAAAATTTTTCAGGCAACTTACTACGCTCTCAACACGGATACTATTCAGTTTCCGGCCTTTGGGTTGGATATGGTGAAATACAATGTGGCCAAAAATCCTACTTTCTTTGGAAGAAACCGACAGGAAGAAATTCAAACGTTCAGATCAAAACCCAGGACAGTGACTATCCGAGAGCTTCCTCCCCACCCCTTGCGTGAAAGTGTATCGGTAGGAAATTATCGGTTGAAGGAAAGTATATCGAGCTCAGAGTTGAAAACGGGAGAAAGTTTCAACTACTCATTTAATATTACCGGTGAAGGAAATATATCTGCCATTCATGAGCCTAAATTTCAGTCTGACGAAAATTTTGATTTTTACCCTCCCAATGTAAGGCAGGATATCAAAAAAGGAAATGGCCGTGTCAGGGGTATAAAATCATTTGGTTTTTATGGTATACCCAATGAGCCGGGAGAGTTTGATATGAAAGATTATTTTTCCTGGATTTATTTCAACCCTGAAAAAGAACAATACGACACACTAAAGTCTGAGCTGACGCTGGTCGTTACCGGAGAAAGTAAAAAGAACGAATCTATTTCGTCTACCGACATGGGGTCATTCTACGACAGCATTGCACTCAAAGACAATAGTCTCATGAATTTATCAGAAAAAGGCATTCTTCAGACCCTTATCAATATCGGAATCGTGCTGATGCTGGTGCTGGGAGCCTATATTGTTTTCAAGAAATAGGGCATTGTGTACATTTTTTGTGCGGATGCCGCCATAATTGTACTCGATTGTATAATCTTGCAGTTTTAATCCTAAGCACATAGCGTATCTTATGGGAAATTCCTTTGGCAACCTCTTTAAAATCACCACATTTGGTGAATCTCACGGCAAGGCAATAGGTGTAACAATCGACGGGTGTCCTCCGGGCATAGTTATCGATGAAGAATTTATCCAAAGTGAGATGGACAGGCGAAAGCCGGGGCAGTCAAAAATTACTACTCAACGAAAAGAGCCCGATACATTTGAGATATTGTCCGGAGTGTTTGAGGGGAAATCTACCGGCACTCCCATAGCGATTGTGATCAGAAACAAAGATCAAAAAAGTAAGGATTATTCTCATATAGCTACTTCATACAGGCCATCGCACGCAGACTACACCTATACGGCAAAGTATGGCAACCGCGATTACCGCGGAGGAGGCCGCAGTTCGGCAAGAGAAACGGCTGCACGGGTAGCAGCAGGAGCTATTGCAAAGATGGTACTCCGGCAGCTAGGCGTGGATATTACCGCGTATGTATCCGGTGTGGGCGAATTAGCATTAAACAAACCTTATACCGAGCTGGATTTGAGCCAAACCGAAACCAACATTGTGAGATGTCCGGATGCGGATATGGCAGAAGAAATGATTCAGCTGATAGATGCCACGCGCAAAGAAGGTGACACAATTGGTGGAGTCGTTTCCTGTGTGATTAAAGGCACTCCGGTAGGCCTGGGAGAACCGGTTTTCGACAAACTTCATGCGGTATTGGGAGCTGCTATGCTGGGCATCAATGCGGTGAAAGGCTTTGAGTATGGCAGTGGCTTTGAAGGCACGCGCCAGAAAGGATCTGCCCATAACGATGAGTTTGTAACGGATTCGTCGGGCCGTGTCAAAACCACTACAAATTATTCCGGAGGTATTCAGGGAGGTATTTCCAATGGCGAAGATATATATTTCAATGTGGCCTTTAAACCGGTAGCCACCATCATGACCGACCAGGAAAGTGTGGATACCAGCGGAGCTGCCGTAACCGTGAAAGGCCGTGGCAGGCACGACCCTTGTGTAGTGCCCAGAGCAGTACCTATAGTAGAGGCAATGGCTGCATTGGTTATTGCCGATTTTTACCTGATCAACAAAATGTATGGCAAATAAGCTGCCACACGATTCGGAAATTCAGACATCTTGTTTGTACTTTTCTCTGAAGATTGTGCCTTGTTGACGAAAAATACTGATATTCGAGGTATTCATCTAAAAATGTATTTATGAAAAACCTACCCCTGCACGTAAAGATTATCATAGGTTTAGCATTGGGAGTGGTATGGGCGTTTATTTCCAGTTTTATGGGCTGGAATCAGTTCACCATCAACTGGATCGATCCCTTTGGCGCCATTTTTATCCGCCTGCTTAAGTTCATAGCCGTGCCTTTGGTGCTCTTTTCTATTATAGGAGGTATATCCGGTCTGACAGACGTGTCAAAATTGGGCCGATTAGGTGCTAAAACCCTCGGGTTGTATCTGATAACCACTATTGTAGCCGTATTGGTAGGTTTGTTGTTTGTGAATGTGGCCAAGCCCGGAGAGCACATGGATGATGAGCAAAGGATAAAAAACAGGCTCGTTTTTGAAAAGTGGGCTGGTGAAAACAAGGTGAATATACCCGATGGCAAAAGCTACCTGACAAACCCTGAATATCAGGCTTTGGCTCAGGACCTGGATATTGACCAACTGTCGGAGGAAGACAAAAAGAGTGTAGAACAAAAGATGCAGTCAGCCAGCTCTACCAAAGATGCGCCTCCCTTGCAGTTTGTAGTAGACATGATTCCGGAAAACATTATTCTGTCTATTTCTAACAACAAACTGATGTTGCAGGTCATCTTCTTTGCTATTTTCTTTGGTGTAACGCTGGCAATGCTGCCCAGAGATAGTGTGGCCCCTGTAATCGACTTTATACAGGCTATCAATCAGGTGTTTTTAAAGATGGTAGATATAGTGATGAAAGCATCTCCCTTCTTTGTATTTGCCCTACTGGCAGGTGTGATTGCTAAAATGGCCGATACACCAGCCGAAGTGGTAGAAATTTTCCTTGGGTTGGGTTCATATTCCATCACGCTGGCATTGGGCTTATTTTTTATGGTCTTCGTTTTTTATCCTTTGGTTGTTCGGATTTTTGTTAGAAAACTTTCCTACAAGGAGTTTTTTAAAAATATAAGCCCGGCACAATTTTTAGCTTTTTCAACGAGCTCTAGTGCGGCTACTCTTCCGGTAACCATGGAATGCATAGAAGACAATATGGGTGTATCTAAAAATGTATCCAGCTTTGTGCTGCCCATTGGTGCTACGGTCAACATGGACGGAACCAGCTTGTATCAGGCAGTAGCAGTGGTGTTTTTAGCACAACTGCACATGGTAGACTTAAATTTTGCACAGCAAATGACCATAGTACTGACCGCCACACTGGCTTCAATAGGCGCAGCAGCTACCCCGAGTGCCGGTTTGGTGATGATGATTATCGTGCTACAGTCGGTTGGATTGAATCCTGCCTGGGTTGCTATTATTTTTCCAGTAGACAGAATACTGGATATGTGCCGCACGGTAGTCAATATTACCGGAGATGCGACAGTGTCTACCGTCATTGCAAAGTCGGAAGGAGAACTGTCAAAATATGACTAAGACCGACAAGTTTGCGAGTAGATAAATAAAACCCACATTCTACCCAACAGCGGGTTTGTCAATTCGTATTACCTTTGCAGTAGCATTAATTAATCAATCATGGAAAACGAAACATCAAATATCCCATATACTTTATATTTTGAGTCAAACCCAAATCCCAACTCACTCAAATTTGTAGCCAATACCATGCTGCTACCTGCGGGTGAGTACTACGATTTTCAGGATGTTGAGAGCGCCTCTAACTCTGAGCTGGCTCAAGAGCTTTTTACCTATCCTTTTGTTACAGGAGTGTTTTTCATGAGCAATTTCGTGACTGTATCCAAAGACGAAGCTACCGACTGGGAGGAAGTAAAAGAAGGGTTGAAACAACACATCAAAGACTACCTGGAATCAGGTAAACCTGTGGTAAAGGAGCACATCAAGCCAGAGCCTGTGCAAGCCGAGCCGGATTCTGATTCGGTTACAAAGATTAAAGCTGTACTGGATGAATACATAAAGCCTGCAGTAGAAAGCGATGGAGGTGCTATTGCTTTTGATTCTTTTAGCGAAGGTACCGTACGTGTGGTATTGCAAGGGTCGTGCAGTGGCTGTCCTTCATCTACTCTTACGCTCAAAGCAGGTATAGAAAACCTACTGAAGCGTATGGTGCCGGAGGTAGAAAATGTAGAAGCTGTTAACGGGTAAGCTTTTCTTCCTCAAATAGCTCCATTTGAAACAAACTTGCCAGGTGAGTTTTCAGCTTTTCTTCCACTTCGTGCAAGTCAGGCTTTTTCCCTAGTTCAAATTCGAGAGAAGTTACGGCTTTGTCATCTATGCCGCAGGGTACTATATTGCCAAAGTAGGATAAGTCTGTATGTACATTGAAAGCAAAGCCATGCATGGTAACCCACCGGCTGGTTTTTACACCCATAGCACAAATTTTACGTGCTTTAGTCGTGTTTTCGTAATCAATCCACACACCTGTGAGACCGTCAATTCTGCCTGCCGCAATGCCATAGTCGGCCAGTGTTAAAATGATGGCTTCTTCCATCAGGCGGAGGTATTTGTGGATATCGGTAAAGAAGTTGTCGAGATCGAGAATAGGATAACCTACTATCTGGCCGGGACCGTGGTAGGTAATATCCCCCCCGCGGTTTATTTTGTAAAACGATGCTTGCTTCTCCGAAAGACCATGCTCATCGAGGAGCAAGTGCTTTTCATTGCCACTTTTTCCGAGCGTATATACATGAGGGTGTGAGCAAAAAATAAGATAATTGGGTGTAGGTATTTGCTGATCTTCGGGAAGAGATCGGTTTTCTATTTTCAAGTCTACAGTTTGCTTAAAGAGCTTTTCCTGAAAATCCCACCCCTGCTGGTAATCTATCAAACCAAGATTGATAAATTTCGTTTTCTTATTCATTTTTGAACACATAGAAAGTTGACTGCCGCAAAGGTAGAGTTAAAAATTCAAACTAAATTGCCACCCATGAGGATAGCCGCACTTCGGGCATTGATTATAGCCACTTTGATTACCACTTGGTCATGCATAGGACCTCCTGAAAACACGCGTGAGGCTCGTTTTGACAGTAAATTTCCAGACCTGGACTCAATCCTTGAAAAACAGGTAAAACACTTGGCGGGTAAAAAAATGGAAAAGCAGGTATTGTTGGATGGGCAAATGGAAAAAGTCAGATTGATTCCTGACTCAGCAACACTCGCTCACGATTTAAACCTGTTTGATGATATCGACATTAGCAAACCGGGCTACATTGGCGAATACGATTTGGTGAAAGAGGGAAATGTTGATTCCTTTAAAAGAATAAATGACAAAGGCCCGCAGTGGGTAAGAGTAAAGCGAAACACAAACGGTAAAATAGAAAGTATATATGCCCAATACGACGAAACCAACATTCTATTTAGTGCCTCCAGAATGTACCTTCTCCAGTTTGATGCTGCCGGTGAGCAGCTACAGAGCTATGCATTTTCAGGCTATCAAAAGCTTCTTTTCAAAGATACGGTCCACTTCGATATCAAAGGAAATTTCTAGGTTTCGTCGTGGATAGTGACAGCATAGGTATCGGCTATTGCTTTTAGTTTATCTTCCAGCAAACGCTTCTTTTTTGATTCACCCAGCAGGATTACATCACTTCCAGACACCAAATAGGCTCTATATAGCTGGTATTTGATAACGTGACTGGAGCCTCTGGAACTTATTCGCTGGCTGATCATAGCAGACTTTAGCAAAAGCCTGTCTACTTCTTTAAAAGGCAATGATTCCCTGCTAAAAGCAGATGCTGAGGATACTGCCTGCTTCTTTATATCCAGGACCAACCTCTTGGGCCTGAATACTAGAATGATAATAGTAGACAACCCTATAAAAAACACCCCTACAATCAGATGAGAAAAGGCGGTAGCAATACCAAATACGGCTAGTAGATAGCCACAATAGCGTGCCTGAGGAAAAGGGTCCTGATCGGTAGGGAAAACGAACTTGGTCTTATCGGGCATTATTTCCTGTTTTATTTTCCTGCATCGCTCTTTATTAGAATCAGCAAAAAGAACACCTGAAAACACCGCACCACCAAAACTGTATGCTCAGACTTGGGGAGTTATTGTTTACTAAAATAGCCCTCCAGTTTCTTTTTCAGCTCATCGCGCGTCTCGTATTGAGGCGATAATGATGGCTTCCCGGGCATGTTTTCTATATGAAGTGTTTGCGTAGGGAAGGCAAAATTAATTCCCAGTTTTTCAGCTAACCGTACAATTTCCAGCAGTACCTCGTGTCTGGCGCGCAGTTCCTGCGACCAGGTAGGCACATCAAAAAACACATAAAACATGATGTTTAGTGAAGAGCTGGCCATGTCATTAAAATGTACTTCGTAAAAGTCTTTCCAGGTTTTAGGGTGCTTTTCTACTATCTTTTTCAGCCCCTCGGTAAACAGCTCGATCAGATCAGCAGGAGTGTCGTAAGTTACTGCTATTTGAGTATAGAACCGGCGGTATTTTCTGAGGCCGTGGTTGTCGATAGTGCTATCTGCCAGCGAGCCGTTGGGCACATACACTACCGAATTGCGAAACGTTCTGACCCGTGTAGATCGAAATCCCACTTCTTCGACAGTACCATCTATGGGTCCAGAGGTAATCCAATCGCCAATCTGAAAGGGTTTGTCGATAAAGATCATCAGCGAACCAAAAAAGTTTTTGATGGTGTCCTGAGCGGCGAGGGCAAAGGCCAAACCGCCGATAGAAAGCCCGGTAAGCAAGGGCAATATGGGTACATTTAAGTTTTCGAGTATGAAAAGTGCTCCGATCACTACAATGAAAGTCTTGAGTGTTTTGCGAAACAGCGGTACCAGCTGGTCGTCCAGCGTGCTTTCGGTTTTGCTGGCAAGCTTTTGGAGATAAAGAGCCAGAATGTCTGCCATCTTGTAGAACACGATAATACCAAAAAGAGGCAGCAAAGCACGTAGTAGCGGGTCGATATACCTCGCAGAGCCTACTGGCAGCTGCAGCACAGGTACCAGTAGTGCCAGCAGCAATACTACAAAAAACATACTCGTAGGTCTGGCTACCGGTAAAATGTATTGATCAGCTATTTTTTCATAACCCGATGTTATGAGTATCCGCAATATCAGTTTTTCAAAAAGGAGGGTGAATAGTTTATGAATCAAAAAACTAAGAAAGACCAGTGTGAGAATGCCAAAGACCTGCCACATGGCCAGACCCATAAATTTCTTTGTTCCTATTTTGGGTAAAATTTTCAGAAGCCTGTCCGTACCAAAGCGAAACAGCTCATCGTGTGCAGTATGGATGGCTTTAACTGCCCGGGACTGAAACTGCCAGGCCCCATTATTTTTGGTCAGGTAAATATTGGGGTATCTTGATGTAATGACATAGCGATGCTTGTTGGAAGCCGAATCAAGGTAGTTTTCGTCTTTCGACACTTCGTCCATATAGATGTATATGCCCGCTCCGTCCAGTACTTGTTTCAGGCTGGTCGCTATCTCTATCTTTTTTTGCGTAGATAGCTCGTCGCTGGCTATAGTCTGAGCAGATAGAGAAGGGTTATAGCCTTCTTCACTGAGGTAATACAGGAGAGTATATAAGCTGTGGTATGGAGACTTGAGATTGACAGAATCGCTGACAGACTCCTGAGCAAAGCCGAGTAAAGGGAATAAATATGCAAATACTACAATATACTTCTTCATGCTGCAAATTTGGGTATTTTTGACCAAAAACCATTCGACTGTATCATTAGCAAAGGGTTTAGTTTCTGATCGTTTTGCAGACGAATGTAATTATTTTTTGCCAACTACTACGGTATGTAGCCCTTCGGTTTCAAAATACTTTCCGGCCAGGTGTCTAAGCTCTTCGGGAGTGATGTTTTTTAGTGTTTGAAAAAAACGATCAAAATAGTCGTAGTTAAGTTTATGACTATGCAGTGATTTAAACTTTTCCATCAACTGAAAAGGCGATGAAATGCTGGAAAGAAAAGCTCCGGCCATATAGTTTCTGACGGTTTCGAGCTCAGAGTTGTCTATGAGGTTATGTTGTAGTATATCTACTTCTTTGTGTATCTCCTCAATGGCGTCTTGTGTAGCTTCGGCTATCACGTCGGCACTGATAATGAGAAAGGAGTCGTGTTGTAAAAAAACAGGATAGGAGTGAACGCCATAGGTATAGCCTTTGTCTTCACGCAGGTTTTTCATTAGCCTGGAGCTAAAATATCCTCCTAATATTTCATTGAGAACCATAAGCCCAAAGTGGTCGGAGTGGGATTTTCCCGGGATTTCCCAGCTAAGCCTAATAGAAGACTGCACACTTTCCGGTTTTTCTATAAAGATGGACTTGGTGCTTTTCGCTTCCGTGGGTATATTTTTCGAAGGGGATGTTTTTCTTAGTGGCATATCAAAATATCGCCTTATGATTTCCACTTCTTTATCAGTAACCATACCGCTGAGCAAAAACTCAGGTGCCTGCCAAAACGATGATTCGTAGTAGGTTAAAATATCTTGTCTTTGTAGCGCTTTTACATTTTGTTCGGAAAGTGACCGGCCATACGGGTGATCTAATCCAAAAAGGGCTTCCCGTATTTTTCTGGAAGACACAAAACTTGTCTTCTCGCTATTTACCTTTAGCTGTTGTATTTTATTGGTTTTGAGAATTTCAAGTTCTTCTTCCCTAAATGCCGGGTTGAATATAATTTCTGCCAGAAGATTTACTACCTCTTCTACATATTTTTGGGGAGTATACACGGCTATGGAAGTATTGTCAAACCCGGGGTTGACTTCTACAAACGACCCGTAAAACTCGAAGAGTTCGGCTACTTTTTGCGCTGTTTTACCAGTACTGCCTTCGGGGAGCATTTTGGCTACTATCCACGAAATACCCGGCAGGTGTTCGTTCCATATCCCCGATTTCAAGAGTATTTCCAGTTTCACCACCGGTTGATCTCCGGCATTGATGGTATAGACCGGGCTACCGTTTGATAAAACTATATGGTCGGGCTCTTTGATACCCGGGTTGGCAATCGCTCCCGAAGGTGGCGCAACAGTTCTGTCTAGCATTAATTAGATGTGGATTCAGTGTCCTCTATACCTTTGTCGATGTTGAACATGATGGAGAAACGAATGGTTTCAGCCAATGGGTGATTTTGGCGGGTAGGTACCAGGTAAGAAAAGTCTACCCCGAATTTTTGATAGCGAAAACCAAGACCGGCTGTCAGGTATTTTCTTCCTCCCTTTCTATCCGATTCATGAAAGTACCCTGCTCGTGCTGCAAACAGGTCGCGGTACCAGTATTCGGCACCCGCTGAAATCATGATTTCTTCTACTTCTTCTGAGAAGCCATCGGGAGCATCGCTAAACGAACCGAAGATGCCGCTTACCAGATTTCTGTTTGGATCTCTTCCTGCTACGATGTTGCCGTTGGAATCTACCAATGGAGGCGATGGAACAAGTAATTTGTTGAAATCAAGTGCAAAAGTGATAGAGTTGTAGGGGTCGAGGTTGGTCTTTACCGCAGACCCTATTCTAAGGTTAGTTGGAATAAAATCGGCATTGCTTTCACTACTGTAAGTAAGCTTCTGTCCTATGTTGGATAGGTGAGCTCCGAAAGACACGTCTGTTTCACGCCCTTTTACTACCATGTTTTTGGTGTAAAAGAAACCCAGATCTACAGCTACACTTTTACCGGATTGTCCACTGTCATTGCCTGAATAGCTACCCGACAGGTTTGACCAGATGTATCGGCCTGTTACTCCAAGTCCGATGTTTTCGGTGAGTTTCCTGGAATATGTAAGGTCAAATGCAGCTTCCTTTGGGTTTTCAAGGCCAAGGCTAATTCCTTGATCATTAGTTAGTTGTATCTCTCCTAAGTCGAAGTAGCGTAAAGATCCGGCTACTGATTGTACTCGGTCTATTTTGTAAAAACCCGATAAATATGAGATAGACATATCGTCAACGATTTTTCCCAGCCAGGGAGTATACGAAGCAGATAAGCCATAATCGGATTCTATAAAAGCCAGTTTGCCGTTGTTCCAGTGTGCAGAGTTAATGTCTGCCGATGTGGCTACACCTACATCGCCCATGCCGGATGCCCGGGAGTCGGGAGAGAAATTGACAAAGGGAACGGCCGTCGTGATAACACGCAGTGTACTATCCTGACCGTAAAGGTTTTGTCCCTGCACTGTGTGTGTGGAAGCCATTACCGCCACTACAGCTACAGCCAGTACATATTTTAGTTTTTTGATCATGTTGTGAATTTTGAGAACACAAAGTTAACTAATTAAAAAATAACAAGTTTTCCATGTGCCTGATTTTTAGCACCATCTAGTGTGCTGTTTATCATTAGTTTGTAAATATAAATGCCGTGTTGTGGTCGGTTTCCATAAGCATCTTTACCATTCCACTCTATTTCACTGGTTCCTATTGAGCTATCATCAAAACGGAAACGACTTTCTGATATTACCCTACCTTGCAAATTAATAATTTGGAGGGAAACCAGAAGTTCCTCTCCTTCTCTATCATGAGTGAAGGAAAACCGTACTCCATCTACAGAGGAGCTTTTGTATGGGTTAGGTGCCGCGGCGACATTGTGAAGCTTCAATACCACATCTTCGCTGATGGTAAATCTTATTTCCTCTTCGGTAAAATTATTGTGGGTGTCGTATACCTTCAGTTTGGCTGTATAATTACCCGGCTCCAGTGCTTCCAGCGGATAGCGAATCCAGCCGGTTTGGTAGCTGTCTGTTTCGCTGGTGTAGTATTCGTTTATTACAAAAGGCTCTCCTCCGTTGATCGATAGTGTAATGTCCTGGCTAAAGCCCTGGTTGGAAATATTGATGCCGTTTTCGTCGTGTATTTTAGCAATAAAAAGCGGGTTGGGGCCTGATGTCCCTCCGTTTACAAACAAAGTGTCGTTGATAAAAAGAGCTGCTGAAGGCGGCTTTTGGTCGGTTATTGCATTGGGATTTGATCCCCCTACTATCAATTCGGTGCTTGCCCCATGTGCATCCATGATATCTGGGCCTTTGGAGACGGCATACATACTTACTTTGCCTTCACCAAAAATGTAAGAGATGTTTTTGGGTACTACAAAATTGATGGTAAAAATACCTTTGTTAACTGTAGCTTCTCCTTTGAAGAGAAGCGCATTACGTTGATCAAACCGTTGAGGCACTGTGTTTTCGTCACCCAAGGTGGAAAACTGTGTGGGTTTGTCAAATACAGAAACTGAAAGCAGGCCATCGAAATTTTCAACAAGCGAATTATCTGCTCGTCTTACCTCTCCTTTTAATTGTATCTGACTTAGAGCTTTGAGGGTGTCGGCTTTATCCGGTGTTTTACCATTTACACTGGTAAGTGTCAGTTGATATTTTGGAAAAGCCAGCCTCATAGCAGGGTCTCCCATAAGTGCAAAGTTTCGGTTTTTGGCGCCTTCCAGGCTGTTGTTTTTTGTGTTTCGGATAATATCGCCCAATCGGGGAAACTCTCCGTTTTCTTTGCGCATGGCTGCAAAGTAATAGGCTTCATTGAGGATAAAGTTGGTGTTGGAAAAGACCGGTCGCGTAGAGGTGAGAAGGGCAATAGCCCCACCGTTGGGATTGAGTAGTGTTTTTTCTCCCCCAGACACCCTGTCCGGGTTGTCGTAGTTTCCAAACTCGCAAGTAGCTGTGATAAAAAACGGCAGTTTCGTACGGTTTTTTAGGCTGGCAATCTGATCTTCGTCTATTATTTTTTCTACCGTTAGTTGTTCTTCGTTACCATGACCAGTGTAGTTGATCATCAGTTTTCCTTCACTTATTGCTTTTTCAAAAGCCAGTCGTGCAGCAGGCGATGATTGTCCCGACGGGGTTGATACTTGCTCGTAAGCATCAATAAAGAGTTTTTGAACGTTGAATTCATTTCGTGTACTTTCTACATAGTTGGCCAGATAGTTGGCATCACGCTGGTGTATGTTGTTGTCCCCATCATCGGCTATAAACAGGATTTCATTACGCCATTTGCCAAAAGTGTTTTTACTGGTTTCGTAGCGAATGATCTTATTGACCACATCTTCGGCTTCCTGCGGACTTTTTACGGGTATTCTACCAATGCCCAGCTCTAAAGTATGATCACCGGCTTCATTTTCTGCCCACTCCCCTTCATCTTCGTCCATAAAGCCAAAGTAATCGTCTGAAGAAAAATTGTATAAGGGGTGAAGCGAGTTTCGCGCTTCGTATACGGGCACGTAGTTGGTAAAAGTAGGGGCCCGGTATTTGTAATCGTATGAGCAATCGCCAAAAAGCAATGCGTATTTTAGTCTTGTGGGGTCTTTGAGGTAGATGTGGCGAATGAAATCGCGAATAGCGCTAACATCCTGAGCTCCGGATGAAAATTCATTGTATATCTGGTCGACTGTAGCTACGTGTACCGTAAAATTGTCTAAGGATTCTCTATGTTGCTTTAAGGCATAGGCTTGTGTTAAAAACCGGCGGTGCGTGATGATGAGAGCATCTGCCGAGCTTAACCCATGGAGGTTTTGATTAGATATTTTGCCCGCAAAGTGAGGATTGGGAAAATTGTTTCCCCGAAAAGCAACAAATTCGCCGGTTGCATTCTCAAGGCCAAACAGGATTTTGGTGTTCACCCTGTCGGTGAGCTGCTGAACAGGACGCACCGCATCCGATACATTCCAGACGGTGAGCGGCAATTCTCCGGACTCTATTTCTATGGTTACAGGGCTTTCTGATGGGTGCAAGTGAAAAAAAAGAGAGTTGTCGGTGAGTGTAAGAGCTGATTCAGCCTGCAGGACCACATAGTCTAAAAAACCGGTAGATGGGCCATTTGTCGCACTTTGGTATTTGATCTGAAGAGACAGGCCGTTGCTTGTACTGCTGAGCGACTGGAGGTTGGTTTCGAAAGTAGCTTTTTGAATATCGCCTTTAACCGCATACTGCCGGTTAGGCACTTTGTTGGTTGTAATAGATCCCAGTGACTGGCCATTGAGCGAGAAGGTAAAGGTCGTATTTTGAAAAGCCTGAGCCATGACAGACGCTTGTACTTTTGCTAAACCACTGTTAAGAAGGTTTTGAGCGGGAAATGAAAAAGTGTATTCGGGTTTGTTAGAGGAAAACAATTCACCAAACCACAGCCGCCCACCTTTTATCAGGTTTGTCTCGTCCAGTTCATGTACAAACACTTGGGGGAAAGAGGTGATTTTACTGTGGTCAGAACCAAAGCTTTCCTTGGAATTGACCCTAAGTCCACCGGATTCTTTTATGGTCAAAAAGTAATACAGGGTGTCGCTGTACAGGTTTTTTTCGTATCTAAATTCTTTATTTTCAGCATTGTATGAAAGGTGATCGGGTGAATTGCCAAAAAACAGGAGATAATCGTCTGAATCGAAGGACCCGTCTTTTTCTCCTTCCACAAATATGGCATTTTCGGTTAGGTCTTCCGGCCGGGGTGATTGGTTGGCCTGTGGAAGCATGCCATTGCCTCCATTGCCATAGAGGGCAAGCTCACGGGGGTCCAGGTTTTCGGGGTTTAAACCTATTTCACTTAGAAACGAACGGTCTATCTTATAAATGCCTTTGTGGGTCACACCTATTTTATACCATTCTCCTTCGCTCAAAACAGAATGACTCACCTGGCTAAGTGCAGGAAAAACCAGAGCTAGTAGCGTAAGAGTGGATATGTAGCGTACCATGTGCAGGGAACGACAGTTGTGCATTATAAAGTTCCACAAAATAAACGGCTGACTCATTTATGTATTGGCCTTATGCAAAATTATGTCTTAAAAATGACCTGAATTTTGGGCTTCTCCTAAAAACCTCCCATTATTTTTTTTTGATTGGGTGAGCCTTTTTGGGTTTGGGAGAAAAGACATTTTGAATCAGTGATACAGCGATGTATAGCACTACGATAATCGGTATGGCTAAAAACTGAAAAAAGATGAGTAATACTACTGAGGCTAGTAGCAAAATATATCTCATTTCGTTTCCCGCCCAGGAGTATTTTTTGAACTTAAAAGCGATGAATCGTATGTCTGCAACCAATAGCAAAGAAAAAAAGACGGTAATTACGGACAAAAAGGAAGCATTTTGCAGTAAGCCCAGAAACTTGCCTTCGCTTATGAGCAAAGGGATCGACGTAAAGAATAAGGCATTGGCAGGCGTATTCAAGCCGTAAAACACAGTGCTTTGCCTTTCGTCGTTGTTGAATTTAGCGAGCCGCAATGCAGAAAAAACAGCAATGAAAATAGCCAGGTATGGCAGTAGCTCGTGGCTGGCATACTGTTGGAGCAGGGAGTATACAAGTAGCGAAGGTACTACTCCAAAGGATACCAGATCTGCCAGAGAGTCCAGGTCTTTTCCCATAGACGAGGTACTGTCTGTAAGTCGTGCGGAGAATCCGTCGAGAAAATCTACCACTCCGGCCAGCCATACATAGTAGGGTACATTTTCCAGTTTTCCTTCAAATATTTCGATGATAGCCAGACAGCCCAGTATCAGGTTGATGCTGGTGAAAATGTTTGGTATGTACCCCTTTCCGTTCATAAATTATGAGTTGTGAGTGTATTTAAGCTATGGCACAAAAAGGGTTGGTTGCTTTCTCCTTGCCGATTGTAGTGGAGTTGCCATGGCCGGTGTATACCACTGTGTCGTCGTGCAGAGCAAACATTTTATCGTGTATGCTTTTGATTAGCTGGTCCATATTGCCTCCGGGCAGGTCTGTGCGCCCAATGCTACCATCAAAAAGCACATCACCTCCGATACACAGGTTTTGCGATGCATTCACAAAAGCTACATGACCCGGTGCATGGCCGGGTACAAATAGGATATCGAATGCAGACTGACCAAAAGTCACTTGTTCCCCTTCATTGAGGTAGTGATCGGCCGAGGCTTCATGATAGTGAGCAAAACCATAAGCGGGAGCATACACCTTTACTGCTTTTAGGGTTTCTTCGTCTTTTTCGTGTATGTATAGTTCTACGTTGTATTTGTCCTTTACAAACTGGTTGCCGAGCACATGGTCTATATGGCAATGCGTGTTAAGTAATTTTACTACTTTCAATCCTTCATCCGCTATAAAGTCGGCCAGTATTTCCTGCTCTTCTTTTTCGTAGCAGCCCGGGTCTATCACTACCGCTTCTTTGGTTTCGTCGTACACCACATAGGTGTTTTCCATGAAGGGATTAAAAACAAAGTTTTTTATTTGGATCATAATCAAAATCTATAAGTGCAAATTTGTATGTTTATTGCTCAATTGCAAATTAAACAACGCCATGAGCGTTGATTTTGACGCGCAAAACCAACCAAATAATGAGCTGGAGGGAAAAGGGTCTGAAATCGTTATACGTTGCATAAAAGAAACACATTGGTAGATTATTTGATTATAGGCCATGGTCTGGCCGGGGCAGTGCTGTCTCATGAGTTACTCAAAGCGGGGAAAAGTGTCAGAGTATACAACGCGCCATCGTCGCGTGCGGCTTCTCTGGTGGCTGGAGGGCTTTACAATCCTATTACCGGCAGAAAGATGCTAAAAACCTGGAAGGCAGATCTTCTGTTTGAAGTAATAGAGCCATACTATCGGGAAATGGAAGAAAAACTTGGCGCTTCATTTTTACATCCTTTGGGCATTTACAGGCCTTTTTTTTCGATAGAAGAGCAAAATGAGTGGCAGGGAAAGTGGTCCGATGCTCATTTTTCACCATACATACAGCAGGTTTTTACAAAAGCACAGCATCAATATCCCCTCAACGATCCCTACGGAGGGTTGTTATTGAAAAAAGCCGGTTATGTAGATACCAAAGTATTGGTAGAGGCAAACAAAAAATACCTGACAGATAAGGGAATCTATGAGGAAAAGGTGTTTAACGAAGACAATATGCAAAGCTGTGAAGATTATCTGGAGTATGAAGATTTGCGGTTTGGTCGCCTGATTTATTGCAATGGATATAACCCCGACCAGCATTGGTCGTTTGATTGGTTACCATTCAAGCCTGTGAAAGGAGAGATTCTAAGTGTATCGCTACCCCATACCATGGATGTAATAGCAAACAGAGGTGTTTTTATATTGCCGAGGGGAAGAGAAAAATACCGAATAGGTTCTACATACAATTGGAGAACGCTGAACTTCGAAACGACACAACAGGCACAAGAAGAGCTGGAAGAGAAGATAAAGAAAATATACAAAGGCGAATATACCATTGAGGGTGCAGATGCAGGTATACGGCCTGCCACGAAAGATCGCAGACCGTTGATTGGTATGCATCCGAAAAACAACCGATTAGGTGTTTTCAATGGGTTTGGGTCGAAGGGAGTTTCCCTTATTCCCTACTTTGCCAAAAACTTTGTAGGTAGTCTTACGGGAGAAGAAGAGCTGGACGAAGAGGTCAATATTTATCGCTATTTTTCGTTACCTTAGACTTGTATTTTTACGTAGAATAAATTTTACCGGATATTGAGTTATTACCAGTTGGAAAGAATCGTCAAACATAGCGTGAAGTGGAAGATAGTATGTGCTGCTATTGGAGTGTTGCTATTTTTACCGATACTTACCAGAGCACAAGAGCATCGTAAGTCTTTCGGGCAAAACCGGTTGCAGTTTAAGCGATTCGATTGGTTTTACTACAGTACCGACAATTACGACATTCATTACTACAACAACGGTCAGGAATATGCTAAGCTGGCTCTGGAGTACTTACAGTCGGAATACGATCAGCTGACCGACCTGCTCGGATATGCTCCCTATGCTAAATCAAAGATTTTTTTATACAACTCACCGTCTGATTTGCTGCAAAGTAACATCGGCGTAGACGGAGCAACTTTTACCATTGCCGGACAAACCAACTTCATAAAGCTACAGGTAGAAATAGCCTATCCCGGTACCGTTTCTGAGTTCAAAGAAGAGCTACATTACAAAGTAAGCAAAATGCTGATCGAGGACATGATGTTTGGTGGAAGCCTGGCAGAAATGTTTCAAAGTGCTTACCTGCTCAATTTACCCGAGTGGTTTGTAACAGGAGCCTCTCGTTATATGGCCTATGGCTGGGATGTAGAGATGGACGATTTTGTAAGGGACTATTTTGCTAACGAAAAGAAAAAGAAGCTAACCAAAGTAAAAAATCTGCAGGGAGAAGAAGCAGAGCTCATCGGTCAGTCTATCTGGAACTATATAGCACTTAAATACGGGAAGAGTAATATATCAAATATACTGAACCTAACCCGAATCATCCGAAATGTGGAGCACAGTATTGCCAGCACATTAGGTATTCCCTTTAGTCAGTTTATGACTGAGTGGATGGAATATTATAACAAATCCAATATGATGGTAGCTCCGGGGTACTACGCACCGGGCGATGCTGACATCATAGAAGGAGATGGTAGAAAGCAATTGCATTTTAAAAATGTGAAATTTAGTCCTGACGGCCGGAGAGTAGCATATTCTGAAAATGTAAATGGACGGTATAAGCTCAAAATAAAAGACCTGGAAACAGGAAAAGAGGAAAAGGCTTTTGTGACAGGCAATAATGTGATCAATCAGGAAGCGGATTTTGATCTGCCTCTGGTGGAGTGGATTACCGATACCCAGATAGGAGTAGTACAAAACTGGTATGGGTTTAATTACCTGCTGACCTACGACCTGGTAACAAAACAGAAGCAACGTAAATCACTGCAAAAGTTCAATCAGATTAAATCGATTAGTTTTCACCGAAATGGAAAACTGGCAATAATTAGTGCAGATGTAGAAGCTCAAAATGACCTGTATCTGATTAGCTTATCCAGAAATGCAATAAAAAGACTTACCCGGGATCAATGGGACGATTTGGACCCTAGCTTTGTACCGGGTACAGATGCCATCGTTTTTAGCTCGAACAGGCCCAGCGATTCTCTGGATCACAAAATGACGACTGTAGAAGAGGTAAAACAAATATTCAATTTGTTTGTGTACGACCTGGATACTACTAAGAAAGTATTGAAGCGGCTTACCAATACACTGAGCAACGATACTAAACCAATGGCTCTGGACAACAAGACTATTTTCTTCCTTTCTGACCAAAAGGGAATAACAAACCTTTATCGTTACGAGTTATCCAATCAGATTAATTATCAGGTTTCAAGTTTTAGCACGAGTATTCAGGATTATGATATAGATCCCAAGACCAACGACATCACTTATCTGATGCACTACGATGGTAAGGAAAGGCTTTTCCATACAAAAAACTTTTTGCTGGATAAGAATGTGTTTTCTCCGCAAACGTTGCGAAATCAACTTAAACAGGTAGAGTTCTTGCGCAAACGCAGAGAGGAGCAAACAGTAATTGAGGTAATAGAAGCTCCGGAGGAAAAAGAACCTGATCCTGTGGACGAAAGTACAGGTGAAAAGCTATTGGATACGGATCATTACGTGTTTGAGCAGGAAAAGAATGAGCAAGAGAAAGAAACAACCGGAGTAGTTGACACAGAAAACTATGAGTTTGAAGACGAACCGGAAGATACAAAATCCTTTTCTTTCCTTTCAAACTATCGCAAAGCCCAGAAGACTCCAACCGTGACCGGCCCTCTACCCTACGAGACAGCCATATCTGCTGACAATGTGATTACATCTTTTGTGATTGACCCTATTCGTGGATTTGGAATTTTGTTTGAAACGGAAATGAATGATGTGTTGGAAAACCATAAGTTTTATGGAGGGTTTTTGTCCATCACAGACTTGAGGAGCGGCGATTTCTTTGCCGAATATCAATACATCAAGCATAAAATTGATTTTCATACCCGCTTTGACAGAAAGTCCTTCTTGATAGAGAATAATATTACTACCGGAGCAAACTCTATGTTTAACGAAGTAGCTCAAAAATACATTCTAAATAGCTATACCGTAGGGGCTTCTTTGCCGTTTAGTGTACATACCCGCCTGAAGGTTAGTCCGTTTGTGGCATTTACCACCTTCAACAACTTAAACCCTTCTTATATAGAAAACAAACCTCTGGCTGCAGATTTTGCAGATGATTCCAGAAGGGCATTTGCGGGAGTAAAAACAGAATTGATATTTGATAATGCCCAAGTAAATGGACTCAACCTATATGAGGGTACCCGGGCAAAAGTAGCATTTCAATCTTATGGTGGAATTACCGATAGCGATAAGAGTTTCAACAACATCACTGTTGACATTAGGCACTATCAGAAAATATACCGGGAGTTGATTTTGGCCAGCAGAATATACTATGGCAGGTCATATGGAAGCAATCCCAAAAAATACCTTCTGGGAGGTTTAGACAACTGGCTTTTCAACAAAACAGAAGAAACGAGTCTGGGTTCAGGAATACTCGATGGCTTGCCCAACGGGAGAACACCTGATGTAGCACTGAGTGAGAGTAGCCCGCTGAATTTTAACAACGGTAGAGACAATAGCGAAATTCTTTTTGCAGAGTATGTTAACCTCCGTGGTTTTAACTATAACAGGTTAAATGGAAACAACGTGTTGACTTTTAATACGGAGTTAAGAGTGCCGATTGTAAAGATTTTCCACAGAGGATCCATTACTTCCAACTTCCTGAGAAACTTTCAAATGATAGGTTTTTATGATATTGGGTCGTCCTGGACTGGTACATCGCCCTTTAGTGAAAATAATGAAGTAGGTATAAAAGAGATAAAACCGCAAGGTTCGCCATTTCAGGCTACACTACGTACTACCAGAAGTCCCTGGTTGGCCAGCTATGGCTTTGGTTTGAGAACAGTCATGTTAGGTTATTATATGCGATTTGATTTTGCCAAGCCTATTGAAGACTATACCGTAGGAGACATGAAATTTTACCTTACTCTCGGATACGATTTTTAGCATTTATTGCTATTCCAAAAAATTTCTTGGCATTTTTGTGTATGATAAAATCAATGACGGGCTATGGCATAGTACAAGCCGAAACCGAATATTATACACTTCAGGCAGAGCTGAAAACACTCAACTCTAAGTTTTTAGACCTGACTCTACGTTTGCCTAAAGAGCTCACGGCTTTTGAGTACCAGTTTAGAGAAATATTATCAAAAGGGCTGGTTAGAGGCAAAGCGAATGTTACGCTCGAACTCACACCCAAAGAAGGGATGCAGGGGGCCGTTTTTAATCAGGAAATATTTAATAAGCTATTTGAAGAGCTAAAGAATTTGGCAAAAGGAAGAGGAGTGAGCGAATCGGATGTGTTTAACAGTGTGATGAGGCAACCAGAAATTCTCCAGCAGTCAGATAATACTACAGAAGTAGTGGAGCAATCAGTAGCTTTAAATCTAGTCAAGCAGGTTGTAGCTGCCTGTAACGATTTCAGGGTGCAGGAAGGTAACTCTCTGGAAGAGGCACTCCGAGAAAGCGTGAACGCTATTAGTAAAAGGCTGGAGGAAATAAAAAACATAGAGCCCGAGCGCACAGCTGCCATGCGCAAGCGGCTGACAGATAGTATTTTAGAACAGTCGGAGAGTGAAAAGATAGATGAAAATCGATTTGAGCAGGAGCTTATCTATTATATAGAAAAGCTGGATATTAATGAAGAACTGGTAAGGTTAAAAAATCATTTAATGTACTTTATCGAAACCCTTGAAATGCCAGACTCACAAGGCAAGAAGTTAGGCTTCATTGGACAAGAGATGGGAAGAGAAATAAATACGATTGGGTCTAAAGCCAACGATGCTACTATACAACGTCTGGTAGTGGAGATGAAAGATGAGCTGGAAAAGATAAAGGAGCAGGTACTCAATGTATTATAAGAAAACAACAATATTTAAGTCCAATAAAATCAATAGGTTATTGTGTTTTATTGCATTTAGTATTTTCTTAGAGAAATAATAAAAACAAAATAGATTGTTATGTCAGAATCACTAGAATCCCTATTAAACGGAAACAAAGCCTGGGCGGAAGAGACCAGAAAAAACAATCCTCAGTTATTTGAAGAATTGTCTAAAGGCCAAAGCCCAGAGTTTTTGTGGATTGGCTGCTCAGACAGTCGAGTACCAGCTACAAAAGTGACCAATACCAACCCGGGTTCTATTTTTGTACATAGAAATATAGCAAACATGGTTATACCCACAGACCTCAATTTGCTATCTGTAGTAAATTATGCCGTAGTTCACCTAAAGGTGAAGCACGTGATCGTGTGTGGCCATTATGGATGTGGAGGTGTTAAAGCCGCTATGGGCAATGATGACCTGGGCATACTGAATAGCTGGCTACAGCACATTAAGAATGTATACAACGATAATGTGGCTGAGCTAGATGCAATCAGCAATGAAGATGATAAGTTTAATCGTATGGTTGAGTTGAATGTAGCAGCTCAGGTAAAAGAACTATCTAAAATTTCTTTTATTCAGGATCAATGGAAAAATGGAGAGTATCCGCACATTCACGGTTGTGTATATAACCTGAGTGATGGAGAAATTAAAAACCTTGATATCAGTGTGAATTCTACCAGCCAGCTTGGAAAAGTTCACCAGTACTCTTGAGCCGCCACTCACTGAATAAACACTAAAAAATGATTAAATGGGGTTTCCAGCAGACCCCATTTTTTATTGCCAAATTTCTAAAAACGCTTAGTAAAAGCTACTCTCATACCCAAGGCATTTTCTGCTATACTTCCCCATTGATAGTTAAGCACTGTATTGAAACTGTATTTATTTTTTAGAGGCTTGGTTAATGTGAGTTGAATGCTGTTAAGGGTGCGTATGGTGGTACTTTTTAATACGAGCCGGTTTTCAAATAAATTACCGTGATTTTCAAAATAGGTATATTTCAGGGTATAATAAGTGTCAAATAGATTCCCCCTGCTTCCAATATTAAAGCCTTTAAGGGTGCTTTTTATCCTGAAAACGTTGTATTGGTCTGCAATAGGTAACAGGAACATGGGATTTCCAATTGAAACATTGGAGTATGACCAGCCAGCATTGTAGATTCCGTTATTGAAAAAATTATCCGGTTCGAAATAGGGTTTACCGTCACTGTCATATTTATCTCCATTTTGGTCTGTGGTTTTAAATAGTTCAATTAGAATAGCCTGTACAACACGTTTATTCTTAAAAATTAAATTCAAACCTGTTAATCCATCAGAAAAGTTTTTGACCTGTAAACCGGAATGATCTTCATAGAAAAAATTCCAATAATTGATAAGTTTAATTTTATCATTGAAATACTCAACACCCATATCATAATTTCCCAAGTGATTTCCTATCGCATTTAAATAATCGCTTTGAAATCTGGTGTCTGACGTGGATTTTCCAAAAATTACACTTTTATAATTCTTTAACCCTGAGGGTAATTTTTCTCCTGAGTTTGATATTGTTCCCTCCCACTGTACATTATGAGTCAGGCCTGCATACAGTGCAAAGGGCAGCCTTTTGTTTGATATTCTACCATAAAAGTATTTTTGGTGTAAGAAAGGGCTTTCTATGTATCGGTCTTTTTCAAACCAACCATGCGCGTAGTAAAACAAAAACTGAACATATCCCTTAGTAAGGGGGACATCAATCCAGTCATTGGAGTAGAGGGCTATTTTTGGTATGGGCAATGAGTTATTGCCGTTGACAAACTGACCAACTGATAAAAGTGTGTCCCTTACTCCTAATACCTCTTCTTTTCTACCTCCAAAAAGGGAAAACTTACCCAAGTTGGCCTGAAGGTAGCCTTCAATGATATCCCCTGTAGTTTTTTCGCTTTGCCTGGCTATTACATCAAAACCAAGATCAAGCTCTAATTTATTTTTGGTGAGCAGGGGCTGAATACCATTAGCTTCGAGGTAAAAGGTGTTGGGGTCGTTGTTTAATCGTTGAGAATTGTTTCCTTGCATCCACAAAGGAGCGGAGCTACCTGTAGACAGCAAAGATCCGGCAGACAATTCAATGTTCTGTCGGTTTGGTATAGAGTCTTGTGCTGTTGCTTGTGTGTAGAAAAGAAATGATAGGAATAAAAAGGGCAGAAAAAATTTTCTCATTTTTTAATGTAGCTAATACCTTTATTTAACCGCAAACATAGGCTCATAATTGTAGTATGGCTGGAAGATGTGTTAATATTTTTGGAATAAAAACACGTAAGAAGATAAAAGAAAAGGAAACCAAAGCCATACTCTGCTAAAAATGACTCAACCAAATTTGTTACCTTTGGATACTATTCCGCTAAAATCTCATGGACAGAGCCATACTATCTTTTGTTACAGCCTTTGCAATCAGCTATTTAATATTTCCTCCCGCTATTAAAGCATTTCATAAGTTTAGCTTGGTAGATGATCCAGGGGGTAGAAAAATTCATAAGAAGCAAGTTCCGGCTTTAGGAGGTATACCAATATTTTTTGGGGTCGTAGTGTCCTTGTTGGTTTGGCTACCTATAGGTATGATTGCTCATTATAAGTTTTATCTTGTAGCCATTGCTTTTATTTTTATTTTGGGCCTTCGCGACGACCTGAGCCCTGTTAGTGCTTTGCAAAAACTCATTGGTCAGGTTGGAGCAGCCTCTATCCTTTTTTTCTTGTGTAATATACGCATCGATTCTTTTTATGGTTTATTTGGTTTGTATGATATGCCTTACTGGCTTAGTTATTTCGTAACCCTGTTTACGATTATAGTCATAACCAATGCTTACAACCTTATTGATGGTATAGATGGACTAGCCGGATCGATAGGTTGTCTTACTTTACTCTTTCTGGGGTCATGGTTTGTGATACAGGGACGTGTACACTTTAGTTTTATCGCCTTAGCATTTGCTGGGTCATTGTTAGCTTTTCTTATTTACAATTGGAGCCCTTCCAAGATATTCATGGGTGATTCGGGAAGCTCGATAGTGGGTTTGCTGATAGCAATGTATACGGTGTATTTTATAGATTTTAATGCAGCACTCTCTGAAAAAGCACCTTTCAAATTTACGGCTGAAGTAGGTACTGCTGTAGGGCTATTGATTATTCCGCTGGTAGATACTGGACGGGTGTTTATCAAACGCACACTGGCTGGAAAGTCATTTATGGAACCTGATAACAACCACATACACCATGTGCTGTTGGCTATGGGCAATGACCATCGCCAGGCCACCATTATTTTACTTATGGTTAAGGCATACTTTATAATATTGCTTTTTTCTCTACGAAACTATCCCGACAAAATAGTAATACCTGCAATAGTGGGTTCAGCCATTTTGCTAAGTCTGGGCTTGAACTATGCCTACCGACAGCACAAGAAAAAACGGGACCAGGGCAAGGATAACCAAGACAAATCCAAACAGGTTTATATAAACAAGACAGCTTGAAAAAGCTATTGTGCCAGGCTAAAGCGCATTTGTACGCCAAAAGCAGTAGTAGCCCGGTTGTATGAGTTAGATACTCTGGGCTGATTAATGTTTCGCTCAAAATACATGGTGATATCCAGCTTTTCATTTGCTACGTAGCTCACGGTAGGCCTAAGTTGGTAGTTGATGTTACCGGCTGTGATCGTAGTTACGTCATCAATTTTACGTTGTATCGTTTTGGTATCGCGAATGGTAAACGTCATGCGGAAGCGAATGTCATTTTTGATTGTCATGGTTCGCCCTTGCACTTTAAAAGGGATTTTCCAGTCTTTTTTGGTAGTACCAAAATCAAACGAAATGTCACTACTTCTCATTTCCGTAATCTGAGAGTTTGATAAATTCAGCACCAGATTGCGTTCTTTTTTCCATTCTACTTTAGCCGTAGAACGGCTTTTGGTACGAACGTTTACTCCGATCAGCGGAGAAAAACGCTCTGCTATAGACACCTCATTCAAAATATAGACAGGAACCAGACCACTATCGTTGGAGATGGTGGCTCTGGGGTAATCTGTGATACTCTGTGAAAGATCGGGTGTGTTTGTGTACTTTGATGAATTGGTGTAGTTGTTTATGCGAAACGAACTGGTATAGCTGTGTGTAATGTTGATAGAAGAAACAAGGTCTTTGAACATAGGTAACTTGGATAGACCGGCATAGTCGAGTCGCCAGTTGGGCAGAGGCACCTTTGGGAAGGGTGTCAGGCTTACTGTGTTAGGGTTTTTGCCACTATAAGCTGCAATAAATGCAGGTACCAATACGTCCTGCGAGTTGATGCCGTATTCCCCAGCATCGCTAAGAGCATTGAGGCGGGATTGAATGATGCTGCGATAGTTTTCGAAATTTGTAAAAGTAGGTGATGTATTGTCAGGGTTGTCTTTTACAAATGCAGTATTGAAAGATAAAAATGAAACAGAATATGCACCGGATCGTGTGGGTGTCAGTGAATTAAAAGTACTGCTGATAGAATCGTACCGGAAGATTTCCTGAAAATCTCCATCGCTGGTTCGTTTAAAGTCTACCTGTAACTTCAGGTCTTTAAAAGGCTCGATGTTGGCCTTTACGCCTAAATCTTCACTTTGCCTTTGAGTAAAAAATGAGGTGAGAAACGGACTTTTTACCAACCACCCGTTTTCTGCAGCTCTGAATCGGATATCCGGATCCTGGCTGCCAAGAACAAAAGCTTTTCCTGGTGCATTGAAGCCGCTATCCAGACCAAACAAGTAAGCCCTCGGGCGGAACCCCGGCAGAGTGGTAGATTCTCTCACACTGTAGTTTACATTGATGGATCGCAGCGACATTGCCATGCGGAGTATACCTTTAAAGATACCGCCATCACTTTTGTTTACTGTGTCTTTTTTAGCGCTAGCTTGCTGGCTTCTTCGTGTTGAAGATCGTTTTGGAGTGTTGATTTCTTTGAGAAAACCTACTTTGTTGTAAAGTTTGACCATGTCCACTTTACTATTTACTGACCTGTCGCGGTTGTTGGATATGATGTTTCCAAATTCTTCGATTTGATCGATAGACCCGCCGTTCCAGTTGTACCCTACGGCATAGCGCAAATCGGCGCTTACCCAGTCAGTTAGTGGTATTTTGTCGAGAGGAAGTCGGTAGTTAGCACCTATGTTTTGGTCAAAGTTTTTCATCCTGCCCAGATGCTGCAGGTTGTAGATCACAGAGTCTCGTTTTGCCTGTGTGTCCAGATCGCCTTGTGGCTCATCTACAATGGCTCGTGCCCTGGCTGTATAGTCCAGGCTCAGGCTTTTGGTGAGGTTCCATCTCATGCCGTACGACCTGTTGAAGTTAAAATACTTTTCAAAGTAGGGGTCGATACCATCTGTAGTCAGGTCTGCATTGCGAAGCTGACGTTTGGTAAATCGCCTGTCTACTTCAGCACGCATGCTTAGGTTGCTTGGGAGTGGGTTGAAGTTGAATTCTTTGATCAGTTTCAGATACTTTCCATCCAGAAACTCCACTTTTTTAAACGGCTCAATGGGAGTTAGCGAAGGGCTGTAATTGTAATTTATACCTCCTCGATAGTTTTTCTCTACAAAGGCTGCCGTGTTTATCCCGCTCGTTATGCTTTCGCTAAAAGCGTAATTAAAAGAGAAGTTTTCTATATCATAAATATGACTTTTTGCCTCAGGGTTTACTTTTTCCTTTCTTACGTTTGAAAAGTTTATGGCTTTTCGGGTAGTGCGATCCTGCACTTTGTTTTTGTATTCATTTCTCTCCTGCTCAGACCCAAAGCTGAGTAGCGCTGCATCGAGAGGTAAGTCCTGATCCAGGGGGTCATATTTGGGTGTAACGGTAGTTTTTTCAGTACTTACATACATGGGCACTTTTAAGCCATGCTTGCCGGGTATCAGTTTGTCGAGATTCACATCGGCAGATACGTCGTACTGGAAGGTTTCGTCACGCGTGCGCTCAGATATCCGTTGCTGAATAGAACCAAACCCGATGGAAGTAAAGCGTGTAGAGGCATTTACCCGGGCAAAGTCGGCGAGTTGTGCACTCAGGCGCGCATTTACTGCATACCCTGCCTGCCTGTCAAAGTCAGCCACACGGAGTTCGTTGGCCCATATACATATGGATTTGTCCTGTAGGTCGTCACTTTTGGGGTTTCTTACACCAATCATAAGCGACTGCACGGAACTCATTTTGGGGTTACCCTCCACGGTTAGGTTGTATTTTCCGTTTTCAGAAGGCCTGATATAGGCTTGTTCCTGATTGAACCCTTCTCTGTCGCGCCGAAGTTTTAGAGCGTAGAGTTCATCTATAGCTATATCTATTTCGTTTTCTTCTGGCCATACCAATCGCCTGAGTTCATCCCCGGATACCGGTAAGTCTTCCGGTGTAATCTTGAGAGGTACTTCTATTTCATAATAGTTTTCAACAAAGTCACGTCCAAAGCGAATAAACGCAGTTACCTCATCGTCATCCAGAAAGTTGTCGTTGTTTCGTTCGGCGTGTAAAAACATTTTTAAGCGACCGTAGTTGAGTAGATCCAGGCCTACATTTTTATAAACAGCTCGTGCATCTCCATCTTCAAGACCCTCTACACAAATCCGTAAAGACTGTTCGTTGTTTCGCCTTTGAATGGTAGTGGTGTTGTCTCTGTCTCGCTGTAGCCCGGGTGGTATCACGTAAGGAGATTTTCCTTCGGAAGGCACACTGTTTTCTTCGATGTTGACTACAGAGACATCAAAATCGGATGTGGTAGTTTCCGGTATTTCGCTGAAACCACTTTGCTCCAGGTTTTGGTCGTATTTTCTCCATTGGCTACCTACCAGCTGGAGCTTTGCAAAACGCAGTACAACCGGTTGGCGCCAGCCGGTTAGATAGATTCTATAAAACTTGATAGAATTGAATGAAGGGTTTCCAAAGATATTGTCAGGGTTTCGTACGGGTATTCTGAACAGGTACCAGTTGGTTCCGCTTCTGTCTTCTACCTGATCGATGATGTGTCCTTTGCCTATGCCCAGCTGCCCGGGTTTTAGTGGGATTTTGTACTCAAAATACTCTTCCAGATCGGAGATGGTATTGTCATTGTTCAGATCTTCGTTTTCGGGTATGTTGCTGGAAGACGCGGTAAAACTTCCCGAGCCGGCATTGATAGGAGAGTTGTTTTCCATGCCGTTAAAGTTTTTGTATCGCTCCAGTATTTTGGCATCCTGATTATCGTATTCAGGGTCCAGAAAGTACTTAAAATTGTCTGCAGAAACATCGCTGAGTACCCTCGCCCTACCGTTGGAATTGAGGCTGGGTTGGTTTACAAAGTTTTGAAAAGCCGGAAAGTCTTCTTCTTCTTCCGATTTTAATCCATCGAAACCAACATCCTGATTAGGTCTGGCAGAAGCCGAGTTGTCGAAAAAGTCCGTCAGGTATTGCAGTGTGGTTACCTTTCCCCACTCTGTCACAGTTGTGTTTTCTGCCGATCCATTAGGAGGTAGTCCGTTTTCGAAGGCATGCCGGTTGTCTTTCATTACGTCTTCGGATATGCTTCCGAAGTTGAAGATCAGTTCGCCCCCGGTGGTGTTGTTTTGGTTGAAAATACCATCAAGCACTTTACCGTTATCACCCAGCACAAAAGGATCCATCATCCAGAATTCCAGGTATTCAACATTGGTTTTGTCCCAGTTTACCTCATTGGTATTGGCCCGTGTAATTGCCCCAAAGTTTTGTTCAGGATTGTTGAGTAATCCATCAGGTGTCAGGTTTGGATTGTAGTTGTAGGGTCCGCGCTCGCTGGGGTAGTAAGCCAGGTCAAAAATGGGCTCATTGGTATTGATGATCTGGCGGTCACGCTGCTGGTATATTTCCTGAGGGAGTACGGGCTTCACGTAGTTATTTGCCAGATCGTCATTAGATATGTTTGAGGGTTTGTTTCCTCCCCCACTTCTGTAAAAGGTATTGTCAATCACATACCAGGCTAGTTTGGCCCTTTTGTATCCATACCCCAGGTTGTTTTCGCCATTGTCTATTACAAACTTGTTGTTGCGTGTTTCGGGCGTAGAGGCTAGTTTCCAGGCTATGTGTCCTCCGGCGATGTTTATGGGAGTAGCGGCATTTTCAAAGTCGTCTATGTAGGACGTGCCATCTCCGTTTACGATGTTGGATGTGCCGGGTATAATCTGGGCAAACTCTCCGTTGAAGTTAATCGTGGATTTCTCTTTGGTGTTGAGTATGGGCAGTGCATCAATCATTTTGGTGAGAAAGCGTGATTCTTTCTGATAGTTGATGTCAAAGCCGTATTTTGTATTTCGTGTGGGCTCTTCCCCTACGCTAAATCTACTGATACCCCCGGGGCGTTCGTTGAGGTGCAAAAGTGTAGCACCGATATTGAAGTTGTCAGAAAAACGATAATCAAAATGAGCACCGGTAAGCCATCGGGTCTGAAAGTTGAATAAGTCTGCTTTTTCGTAAGAAATTTGAATGTCTTTACCGGAGTTGAGTATGCCATCGTCGATAATTCTGACTACACCAAGCCTGCCGTCTACGGTATAGTGCAGTCCTTTGGTGAGCTGCGTGCCTCCCGCGGTTACTACTACAGATTCTTCGTCTATATTGATGCCCTCCAACCGTATTTCGCTAGCCGATCCGGATTGAAAACGTCCTTGAATAAAGAACTTGTTTTTGGAGGCGACTTGTTGGGCAGCTATTTGAGTGGTACGGTACAGGGTGTCGTATACGTATTTATTGATCAGGTTTTGTTCATTGTCTCTGAAATGGCTCTTGAGAGTCCGGCCAAACGGTTCCAATACGGGGAAAATAATGTTTCCTTTTTCTTTATTGACAGTGACACCTTCAATAAAGTCGAAGTTGCCATCTCTTTGCCTGTCGCCATTGCGGTTGAGCTGATCCAGCCCGAGCAGTCTTACCAGCGGAATGTCTTTGGTTTCGGCTCCCTGGTTTAAGCTGGGATTGTCGAAGTTGGTAAGGTCATCGCGATAATGGATACGCAGCGTAAATCCTTCCTCGCTAAGTCGGTATGCATTTAGGTAGTAGATGTTTTTCATCATCAGGTCCCAACTGGGCACCTTGGTGTTGATTTTTGTTGGCCTCAATAGCTTAAGCATAATGAGGTCATCGTCTTGCCTGCCTTGATAATCTTCCGAAAGCTCTCCTACCGAATAGGTTTGTCCGTTGTAGTTGTATTCGTATGATACGGCAAGTACTTCATCGTTTTGAAGTTTTCGCAGCAAAGTGATGTAGCCCAGTTGTCTGTTCCACTCATATTCACGAGGGTCTAGCTTTCTGGCTGCTGTGATGGTTTCAAAGTCCACAGATTTAGACATGCTATAGCGGTTGGTCAGGTAGTCTCCTGCGGTTTCTATGTTACGTATATCAGGTACGTCTTTTAGTTCTTCGAAGAGATTGTTGGCCTCATTGTCGGCCGGGCCGGGTACTCTGCCGGTTACGTTGGGGTTGAAAACACGCGACCCCTCTCCCAAATCCATCAGCCCTACGATATTGCGGAGTGTTTGCGTCTCGTTGTTACGGTTTAGGATGTATACTTCTACACGAGTCACATTGACTCCAGAGGTAACTTGAGGAAGGCGGGAGAGCCACCGTTCGTAGTTGTCGCGAAAGAAATGCCCGAGGAAAAAGTGTTTGTTTTCGTCATAGTCAGACGCTCGCACTTCAAACTCTCTGCCTTGAAAGCCACTTGGAATGTTTAATACTTCGTTTCGCCCCTGTTGGCGTGATGCTACAGCGGTAACGTATAGTTTGCCAAACTGAAGTTGGGTTTTTAGTCCAAAAAGACTTTGTCCGCCGGTGATAAGGCTGTTAGAAATAGGCATGCTTACATTTCCAATTTCTATTTTTTTAATGATATCCTCGTCGTATCCGGTGTATTCTACCTTTAGGTTGTTTTGAAAATCAAAGGAATTGTTGTTGTCGAAGTTGGCGATTACCGATAGTTTTTCTCCGATGTTTCCTTTTACATTCATGGAGATTTGTTGGTTGTAGTTGAAGCCGCCGGTTTTTTGTTGCCGGATGGGTATGGCCGGGTTTTCTACCCTCTGCCATCTGCCTCCAAAATCAAGATTGAGAAATCCGTTGGGTTGAATGTCTACATAGTTTCCTCCAAATATTCGATCAAATACCGGACTTACAAACAGTTTGGGTAGCAGGCTTCTGCCGCTTACAGCACTCTCTCCATCCAGCCCCGCAGATTTGTCTTTCCAGTAGGTTTTTAGCATTTGTTGGTTTTGATATTTACCAAATTCGCTAAATGACATTCTACTGGCCGGTCGGTAGTTAAGATCACCTATTTTTTCATAGATGGTATAGTTCATTCCGGTATCTATCTCTACTTCCAGGCTGTGGTTAGAGGGCTCTTTCAGCAGTAGAGGAGATTTGCTGGGTCTGCTGGTGTATGGGTCGCCAAATCGATCTCTGGGAACGTAAGTTGGGCGTTTGCTTGGCGTGTAGGGTTTGTTTTTTACCGAGTCTTGCGCAGTGGTGTCTTGTGATACAGTGTCTTGCTGAAAAGCGAAGCTACGAGCAGATGCAGGACTGTAAGCAAGCCAGTTGCCAAAAAGTAAAGCCAGTACGATGATTATGTAGAGTTTGAACCGGATCAAGTGCTATCTCGCTTATGGGTCATGCCCTTTTGAGGGCTAATTTAATTAATTCTTCCAGACTAAGGTCGGCATCACTTTCTTTGAGGATGCGGTCGATGGTTTTTTCTGCTGCAGCCTTGTTGATTCCTAAAGTGGCCAATGCGGATAACGCTTCGTTTTTCACGGTATTGCCCTGTATGAGCGATATGCCTTCTGAGCGCTCGAGTAGTTCTTCCTTAGCCATTTTGTCTTTTAGTTCCAAAATGATACGCTGGGCGGTTTTCTGACCTATTCCTTTTACTCCGGAAATGGTTTTTGCATCACCATTTACGATAGCCGAATGAAGCTCCTCTGCTGAAAGGGAAGAAAGCACCATAAGGGCTGTAGATGGCCCTACTCCGGATATGGAAATCAAATCCAGAAAGCGTGTTTTTTCGAAAGGTTCGTAAAAACCGAAAAGGGTGTGTGCATCTTCCTTGATGTGCAGGTAAGTATGTAGTTTGGTATGGGTAGCTTCTTTGAGGTGACCATAGGTATTGAGTGATATTTTTACCTCATAACCTATGCCGCCTACCTCGACTATCAAAAAAGTGGGATCTTTTTCTGTGATTTCCCCTTTTAGGTATGTAATCATTTATTTGTTCGGTTTTTGGTGGTTTGAGCATCTACTACAGCTATGGCAGCCATATTGAAAATGTCGCGTGACGAGCTGCCGTTTTGCAGGATGTGTACCGGTTTTTTCATTCCCATGAGGATAGGGCCTATGGCTTCACTACCTCCTATTTCCATCAGTATGTTGTAGGCTATGTTTGCCGATGACAGGTCAGGGAAAATCAATGTGTTTACGTTTTCTCCTGCCAGTTCACTAAAAGGATAAGCTTTTTCAAGCAATTTTTTGTTTAAGGCTACATTGGCCTGCATTTCACCATCTATGATTAGATCGGGCCATTTTTCTTTGGCTAGTTTTACTGCCTCAGCGGCTTTGGCCGGGAGCGCGCCTTTTTGCGACCCAAAGTTGGAGTAGGACAGCATAGCCATTTTAGGCTCAAAGTCGAAAAAGCGAACTGCCCGTGCAGACAAACCAATGATATCCACCAGCTGGCTTGCGCTTGGGTCTATATTTACGGTAGTGTCTGCCAGGAAATAGGTGCCTTTTTTGTTGCGCATGATATACATGCCGGCTACACGTTCTACATTATCTTCAGCGCCGAGTATTTGCAGTGCTGGTCGCAGGCATTTAGCATAGTTGCTGAGTAGTCCGGAGATGAGGGCATCTGCTTCGCCGGTTTCTACCATCATAGCACCGAAGTAGTTTCTGTCGAGCATGAGAGATTCACCTTCGTAGAGCGATACTCCTTTGCGCTTTCTTTTTTCGTGCAGTAGCCTGCCGTATTCTTTTCTTTTTTCTTTTTCGTAAAAAGGATCTATGATTTCGCACTCGCCTATTTCCAGATCATTTTCCTTTATGAGTGCTTCTATTTTCTTGGTATTACCCAGCAGTACGGGTATGCCTATTCCTTCGTCTATGATCATCTGCACTGCTGTGAGTATTTTCAGGTTGTCGGCTTCTGCAAATACTATGCGTTTGGGGTCTTTCCTCGCTCTGCTGATGATGCGGGAAATGAGACGTTTTTCTGCTCCTACTCTTTCTTCCAACTCCACTTTGTACTGCTCCCAATCGTAGATGTCGAGCTGTGCTACTCCAGAATCCATGGCTGCTTTGGCCACTGCCGGGGATATGGTGGAGATGAGTCGGGGGTCGAGTGGCTTAGGAATGAGGTATTCTTTACCAAACTTGATGGGTGTATTGCCATAGGCTTTTGTAACCATTTCGGGTACGGGTTGTTTGGCCAGCTCTGCCAGTGCATTTACAGCGGCAAGTTTCATTTCTTCGTTGATGGCGGTAGCTCGTACATCCAGCGCACCTCTAAATATGTATGGAAAACCCAATACATTGTTTACCTGATTGGGGTGGTCGCTTCTGCCTGTGGCCATTACTACATCGTCGCGAGTGCTCATGGCCAGTTCATAGTCTATCTCGGGTGTGGGGTTTGCCAGTGCAAATACGATAGGGCGATCGGCCATATCGAGCAGATTTTCTGGACTAAGTACATTTCCCATAGAAAGCCCTAAAAACACATCAGCACCTTTTACAGCTTCATCCAGTGTTGTTATTTGCGTATCGACCGCATATTTGGCTTTCATTTCATTGAGGTCGGTCCTGTCTTTTCGCAATACTCCCTTGCTATCCAGCATCAGGATGTTGTCCATTTTCACCCCTAGTTTGATAAACAGGTCGGTACAGGATATGGCGGCTCCACCCGCTCCATTGATTACTACCCTGATGTCATCGATTTTTTTATCTACTACTATCAGGGCATTGAGTAATGCAGCACTGGATATGATGGCTGTGCCGTGCTGATCGTCGTGCATCACGGGAATGTTCATCTGCTCCCGTAGTTCTTTTTCTATTTTGAAGCTCTCGGGGGCTTTGATGTCTTCGAGGTTGATCCCTCCAAAAGTGGGCTCCAGCGCTTTTACTGTTTTGATGAAATCATCAGCATTTTCCTGTGCTATTTCAATATCAAAAACATCGATTCCGGCAAATTTTTTAAACAAAACACCTTTTCCTTCCATTACAGGCTTGGATGCTTCGGGTCCAATATTTCCCAGGCCCAGTACGGCAGTACCATTGGAAATAACGCCTACCAGATTGCCTTTGGCTGTGTAGCGATACACATCGCTGGGGTTGTGATGGATTTCCATACAGGGCTCTGCCACACCGGGAGAATACGCCAACGCAAGATCCATTTGGGTAGAGAGTGGCTTGGTTGGAGATACTTCTATTTTTCCGGGTATGGGGTCAGAATGGAACTTTAGTGCATCTTTTTTCCTGATTTTCAAACTCATAGGGCGTGTTTTATCTATTTCTCTTGTTGAAGAAGGTGTGTAAAAAAACGACTCTTCGATAACATGACAGGGTAGAATTGCTACCCCATTTATTGCTAAAATTTCAAACCTTAAAGATGGTTAAATTTTAGAAAACAAACGCCTAGTACAGAGCTATTTATTTGTCTGAAAAATGCAAAAAAAATGGCTTGAATAGTGTGTGTTATTCCAGCTCAACACCGGATTTGAATGTAGATAGTATTACTTCAAGTTCGCGCATAAACTCTCGTTTGTCTTGTGAGGGTGCGTAGGCATAGCCTTCTATGTAATACACTCTTTTTTGGGATTCATCTACAAAGACATAACTGAGGAAAGCTCCTCCTCCTGATATGTCGCTAAACATCCACAGTCCTCGGGTTTCCTTGGCATACTTACCGTTAAAATTTATTTCTTTAACCGTATGAGGAACCTTTTGGAGCGTCATGTAGAGGTCGGGTTTTTCTATATCCCGAATATATTTTGTAGTAATGGATTCTCTATAGTCTACCGGAGACTGAAATGGCTCCTGTGAGGTGTAGGGAGCATGATGCACAAATATGTTTTTCTCGTATTCGGGATCGAGAAAACGAATCCAGACAAAATCTTTTTTGTTTTGAGCCAGATCATACCCGTAAGGTATGCGCATTGAAAACCCATGGTCTTTTTTGAGCACTTTGGCCATGGCTTTTTCTTCTTTAGCAAAAATGGATTTGGCTATTCTGCTTTTTTCGATACTTAAAAAGTAATTGCGTAGTTGCTCACGGTTGGCTCTGATGTGCGCAATGAGCTGGTTTTGGTCTTTTCCAAAGAGGTGAAGAATCTCTTGTCCCCGGGCATACGCATCTCGATTGGTGTAGCGATAGAGCGAGGTGTCGCGTTGTATTTTTTTAAGTGATTCGTCGGTCATGAAGTTGCGCATGGCATTGCTTTGCCTACCCTTTTTGTCTAGAGTAGTTACAAAAATCATGTTTTTGGCTGCTTTTAGTATGTCATTGAGCTTTAGCGGATTAATGACCCTGAGGGTGAAATAAGGCTCGTCTTGAGGAAGGCCCGGTATATAATCGCCAAAGGTTTTTTTGATTTCGGCACCTAGTGTGTCCGACCACAAAGCAGTATCCATTACTACCAGAATAACTCCATCGGCTCCTCTGGCTATGGGTAAGAAGCTGTTGTTTTTTTCACCTCCTTTTTTGGAAGAACAGTTGAAGAAAAAAACAGCAGAAAGTATGATCGCTACGAAGTAGAGAAATCTATAGGAGTTCTTCATGGTTTAGTTTTGTCGTTTAGCACTGTAAAGATTGAGTATTACACGTTAATCCCCAAACGGAGAAAAAGTCACAACCTAATTTTTAATTTTTGGCCAGGGCTAATTCTACTACTGGTCAGGTTGTTGAGTTTTTTTAATTTGTCGATACTCAAACCATCAAATTTTTTTGAAATGCTCCAAAGAGAATCGCCGTATTTTACCATGTAGAAATTTCCTGTGGTAGTAGTTTCTTCTTTTGCTACAGTGTTTTTGGGAGTAGTACTGGGTAGGTTTTGTACCAAATAGCTGTCTTTGGTGTTGCTATTGTAGTAGGGCATTACCCAGATGTTGAGGCGCTGGCCTACCCGTATCATGCTACCCGATATATTGTTCCATTTTCTCAGGTCTGAAACCCGCACATGATATCTGCTGGCTATAGATCCGAGTACATCGCCACTTCTTACCCTGTATACCTGCTTCACTCTCCCATAAGTGCTGCCCGGAGTATTGCGCGCCAGGTATTCGAGTTCTTTTTTGCCAACTTTGGATGCCGTGTCCAGCAAAGCTACTCTTGTAGTGTCTATGTGGGGTTTGAGATCGGCAGGTACTTTAAAGGGGTATTTTTTCGTGCCTTCCGGTATGGCTCCTCGTATAATCTGGGGATTTAAATGAATAAGATCTTCCACACACAAATTGAGCTGATTGGCAAATGTTTCCATATGGAAGTAGTCGTCTACATGAATGGTATCATACTCTATGGCATATTCCATGTCCAGTTCGTGTTCCACAAAATTATGATCTTCGAGATGGCTAAGTGTGTAGAGTATGGCTACAAACTGAGGTACATAAGAGCGTGTTTCTCGCGGCAGGTAGCGGTATATTTCCCAAAAGGATTTTTTATAACCCGACCTGCGGATAGCACGGCGAACGTTTCCTGGCCCGGTGTTGTATGCTGCCAGAGCAAGTTCCCAGTCGTCAAATATGTTGTATAGCGACTTTAAATATTTGCAGGCTGCTTCCGTAGCTTTATAGGGGTTCATGCGCTCGTCTATGTACCAGTTTTGGTGCAGGCGATACATTTTTCCTGTAGATGGCATAAACTGCCAAAGCCCTCCGGCACCTACTCTGGAAATGGCATTTACCCGTAATCCAGACTCGACAATGGAGAGGTATTTGAGCTCATCGGGCATATTGTGTTTTGCCAGAATTTCTTCAAATATGGGGAAAAAACGATCTCGTCGTTGAATGACTCCCTTGGTATACTCTCGGTTTTTGATAGTGAAATAATCTATAAAAGCCCTCACCTTGTCGTTGAAGTGCAACGGTACATCTTTTTCCAGACAGGTAAGCCTATCGGCAATAAGGTCGTATGGAGTGTCTACCAGTGGCTCCTCATAGATGGGACCTTCGTCTTGTGCAAAGGATGTAGATGTCACCAGTGCTATGAGTAACGTAGCAAAACCGGCCAGCCGTATAGTCTCATTAGTATGATGAGAAATGGCTTTCAATAGAGAAAAAAGTGTATGGGGAGTCATTTGAAATGCACTCATAAACATAACCACAATTAAATATACCTGAGAGGATAAAGTTACAAAAAGCAGCTGATCGAGCCAACACTTTTCTCTTAATACAGGAAAGTATATGTGTATGCCAAAGCGAAATTCACAGTCCGGTTATGGACGGTGCTTGCCCTCAGCATACAAGTATAAGTAAGAGAAATAATGCCGGATTGTGGTGGTTTTCAGAAAATTAAGTAGGTCAGTTTTGTCTTACGCAAAGCTGACCTTTGAAATACTTTACGACTTCTTAGGGTCTTCTTTTAACCCTTCGTCAATTTCATTCTTTATGTCCTTAGTGGCATCTTTAAATTCTCTTATTCCTTTTCCAAGACCTTTTGCCAGTTCAGGAATTTTCTTAGCCCCAAAAAGGAGGATAATCACTAATACGATGATTACCAGCTCCCAACCTCCCGGCATACCAATTGCTAATATTGAATCTAACATGATGAAGTGTGTTTTGTCTAATTTTATAATTCGATACAAAGATAAGCGAAAATATAGATCATTTACTCGCTGTTTATCAAACCTTTTGATTCCCTTAGCTTAAAATTGATGTATAAAAGCCGTATTGGTGCCTGTCAACAACTATGAAGCGCAGGTTTGATAGCTACCGTTTTACACAAACAATGCCAAAAATGAATATGTAGACTATAGTGACGGACTCTGACATAAAGTGAAGTGAGCCGGCGGGTTTTAAACTCTACTGAAAAACAAAGAAAAGCGCCATATTTTTTCTAATTTAGGCTTTTACTAATCACACACATACTTACTTATTACTATGAATCACTCTTTTAAGGCTGTAGCGATTCTGGCCATAATGGCAGGATTGTTATGTTCATCTTTCTTACATCGGCATGGTAAAACAACAGATGCAGCGTTACGCTTTATAAATGAACTGTCTGCGGAGCAAAAAAAACAAGCCATGTTTGATTTTGCTGATGCCGAGCGTACAACATGGACGTTTTTACCGGCACAAAACAGACGGGGGCTTCCACTAAAGCAGATTGACGAGCGTCAGGAAAGGCTTCTTTTTGAATTTCTGGGTTTGCACCTGAGTGAAATGGGCTATAAAAAAACGAAGGACATCATAGCACTGGAGCAGGTGCTCTTTGAGTTGGAAGGCCACAAAAAACGAGATAAGGAACTGTATTTCATTTGTTTTTTTGGCGATCCAGCAAAGGACAAAACCTGGGGTTGGAGCTTTGAAGGACACCACATTTCCCTGAACTTTACGATAGTAGACGGACATATTTCTACTACACCCCGGTTTTTGGGGTCCAACCCCGCAGAGGTAAAGCAAGGTCGACACAAAGGGCTAAGAGTATTGAAGGACGAAGAAGATTTGGGTTTGAAACTGATCCAGTCGATGAATGAAAAACAGCAAAGTAAGGCGATTGTAAGCGACAAAACCTATGGGGAAATTGTGACAGCCATGGCTTCAAAGGTGGATCACCTTGGGGATAAGGGTTTGCCGGTTTCGAAGTTTTCTCCGGACCAAAAAAAGCTCCTGCAAAAGTTGCTCGATGTATATATCTACTACATGGCTGAGGACCTAGCTCAAAAACGAAGTAAACAAATAAACGAAGCAGGCATAGACAACCTGATATTTGCATGGGCAGGTGCTACTACAAGGGGCAAGGCGCATTATTACCGGATTCAGGGTAAAACATTTTTGATAGAGTTTGATAATTCGCAAAACAATGCAAACCATATCCATACGGTGTGGCGCGATTTTGATGGTGATTTCGGTAGAGACCTGATCAAAGAGCATTATCAAACCGCCGATCATCATTGATAACAGTACTTTAATAAAACAGGGGAAGGACAGTTGGGCAAAGTAAACATGAGATCGCTGGCCATTATAGTGGCTGTGCTGGGTGTAGTATTGTTTTCGGCAAAAGCCGTAATGGTAAAAATGGCGTATCACTATGAGATAGGTGTGGTGCCATTGTTGCTGCTTAGAATGGCTTTTGCTTTACCTGTTTACCTCACTATAGCCCTGGTGAAAAGGCCTACTCACCCTGAGCTGATTCGGAGAGTTGATTATTTGTGGCTGGTGTTGTTTGGTATTATTGGCTACTACCTTGCCAGCTATTTTGATTTTCTGGGGTTGGTATACATCAAAGCGAGCCTGGAGCGCATCATTTTGTTTGTATACCCTACTTTGGTGCTGTTGATTTCTCGCATTTTTCTTAAAAAACCGATATCAGGCATTCAGGCAGCAGCTATTGTGATTACGTATGGAGGTATATTCATTACATTTTTAGATGAAATGGATACCAGCGGAGGCAATGTGCTATTGGGTGGAGTGTATATCTTTTTGAGTGCGCTGACCTACGCTTCTTATCTGGTGGGTAGTGGTTGGCTTATTCCCAAGTTTGGGGCTACCACATTTACTTCCTATGCCATGATAGTATCGTGTATGGCTGTCATAGCTCATTACCTGCTTTTCGAGGAAGTAGACCTTATGGCTTATCCACAGGAGGTTTATTCCCTCGGGTTGGCCATGGCACTGCTTTCTACGGTTATACCGTCATATCTGGTATCTATGGCCATAAAAGAGCTGGGGGCTTCCCACTTTGCTATTATAGGTAGTTTGGGGCCGGTCTCTACCATTGTATTGGCTAATGTGTTGCTGGACGAACGAATCACCTTGCTACAGGTGGCAGGTACGCTGGTGGTAATAGCGGGAATAGGTCTGGTCTCTGTTCGACGCAGTTAGTATCGGGTGAAAAACACTCACACCTCCCTTCACTTGCAGTGTGGCTAACCTACCTGAGGCTTTGGCAACAGAGCTAGGTTTAATATTGCTCAGGAGCCAGGTAGTTAGGGTATATTTTCATGTGAAAAGTTTTTACTGTTTCGAAGATTACATTTCGAAAGGCTTCTATGTTTTCCTTTTGCACGGCTGAGATATAGACCTTGTCCTTTGCTTTTTTTGCTTTTGGAAGCCCATTTGGAAAGAGTTCCTGCACACGCTCTTCAGACAGCTTGTCTATTTTATTGTATACAGTAATGGTCTTTTTGTCGTCTGCACCTATCTCATTCAGTGTGTTTTTCACTACTTCTATATGATCCTCGAAAGAAGGATGAGATATATCTACTACATGGAGCAATATATCGGCCTCCCGTACTTCGTCGAGAGTAGACTTAAAAGATTCGATGAGGCTGTGGGGTAGTTTTCGTATAAACCCTACCGTGTCGGAGAGTAGAAAAGGAATGTTTTGCAAAACTACTTTTCGTACGGTCGAGTCTACTGTGGCAAAGAGTTCGTCCTTAGCATAGATTTTTTCTTTAGCCAGTAGATTCATGATGGTCGACTTGCCTACGTTGGTATAGCCTACCAGCGCCACACGCACTACATTGGAGCGTGATTTTCTGCGGGTTTGCCCTTGTCTGTCTATTTTTTCCAGTTTTCTTTTTAGCACGGCTATCTGATCCCGAATCATACGACGGTCGGTTTCAATCTCTTTTTCACCGGCACCACCCCGTGTTCCCGTGCCTCCCCTTTGCCTTTCGAGGTGAGTCCACATGCGGGTAAGCCTGGGCATGAGGTATTCGTACCGGGCAAGTTCCACCTGAGTTTTTGCCTGAGCTGTTTTTGCTCTTTTCAGAAAAATATCTAAAATGAGCAAACTCCTATCATAAATTTTGACTTTTAATTCACGCTCAAGATTGCGGAGCTGTGAGGGCGTGAGGTCGTCATCGAAAATAACAATGCCAATGTCTTCGGCTTTTACATAGGCTTTTACATCCTCCAGTTTTCCTTTGCCTATAAAGGTGCGGTTGTCTGGATGCTCCAGTTTTTGAGTAAAAGTTTTTTGCGTATGAATGTTGAGCGTTTTTGCTAAAAAAATCAACTCATCAATGTATTCCTTATGACGATCGTCAGTGGCTGATTTGTTGATAACAGCTATAATTACGGCGTTATCGTTTATCATTGTATTAGATTCGATCATTAAGGAGATATTAGTTTTTTGGTGAAAGGAATTTTCGCAAAAATATACAAATAATTAAAACTGTATTGCTAGATTATATCGTTGATTAGATGCAATATGGAGTTAAAAGAATAAGTTGACGGGTGCATGAGGATAGCAATTTCGATTAATCGATCATGGAATATATATAACTTTCGGTCTGGGCTTGTAAAAGCGCTGATCGCGGAGGGGCATGAGGTGGTGGCTATTGCGCCTAAAGACAAGTATTCCAAATTGTTGATGAAGATGGGCTGTCGTTTTTTTCCATTGGAAGTGGAAAATACGGGATCAAACCCCGTAAAAGACTTGTCGCTTTACCTCGAATACCTAAAAATATACAAGAAAATAGAGCCGGATATTGTACTGCAGTATACGATCAAGCCGAATATATACGGTACCATGGCAGCAAAACGACTGGAGATACCAGTAATTAACAATGTAAGTGGTTTAGGTACTGTTTTCCTCAACAATGGACTGGTTTCGCTTGTTGCTCAATTATTGTACAAGGTGGCTTTTCGCAATACAGATCTGGTTTTTTTTCAAAACGAAGACGATCGTAGTGAGTTTCTAAAGAAAATACGCCTGCCTCACCTCCAAACAGATCTCTTGCCCGGATCGGGGATCAATCTGAGTGATTTTGCTCCTCAGCCATCGTTGAACGGTAGCAGTTTCACTTTTTTGATGATATCGAGGATCATTAAAGACAAAGGGGTATATGAATATGTGAACATGGCTCGTAAAGCCAGGGAAAGTGGTATACAGGCTACTTTTCAGTTGCTGGGAGAGATGGACACCAAACACCGGCGGGGTATACAAATGGAAGAAATGCAGGCATGGCAGGAAGAAGGTATAATCCAATACCTCGGAGCAACAGACGATGTGAGTGCTGTAATCAAAGAGGCCAATTGCGTGGTGTTGCCCTCCTACAGAGAGGGTACCCCCAAGACGCTACTGGAGGGAGCTGCCATGGGCAAGCCTTTGATAGCCACGGATGTAGCCGGATGCAGGCAGGTAGTGCAGGAGGGAGAAAACGGTTTTTTGTGCAAGGTAAAGGATGAGCAGAGCCTGTTTGATGCCGTGGACAAAATGTACAAACTTACTCCCGGGCAGCAAGAGCAAATGGGACAGAAGGGACGCCAGTATATCGAAAAAAACTATGACGAAAAACTAGTTATAGACAAGTATTTGTATTGGATAGATAAACTCTGCCAGGCTAAAGAAAGCTGAAATAGCCTGCTTTTATAGATAATTCACCGGTGAATATTTTAGTTTTATCACTTAAATAAGCAGATTTGCTTAAACTGATACCCACTTAGCATATTAATTCAAAAGTGAAAAAAACCTCATACATTGTCTTGTTATTAGTTGTTTGCCTGTGCTCCTGTAAGGTCTACAAGCAAGATATAATGTTTCAAACCGATGAAGGGTTTGTCTCTTCGAAAATAGATCAGGCTGTGACTCAGGCTGAAAAAAACTACATTATACAGGAAAACGACCTGCTCAAGATAGATTTGTTTACCAACAAGGGAGAGCGCATTATCGATCCAAACTTTGAGTTTGCTTCCGGGTCCAATACCAACCAAAACAACATCAGGCGAAGAGAGTACTCATACCTTGTTATGGAAGGAGGAGAGGTCAAACTTCCGATACTTGGTCATGTACACGTGCAAGGATTAACCTTGGATGAAGCAGAGGCAAAGCTCGAAAAAGCCTATGACACCTACTACAAAGAGGCCTTTGTAAAACTACAATTTCTCAATAAGCGAGTAGTCGTGCTGGGAGCTTCCGGCGGGCAGGTTATTACCCTCGAAAATGAGAACACGACCCTACCGGAAATACTGGCAGCTGCAGGCGGAGTGGACATGGGAGCCAAAGCCCATAATATTCGTATCATTCGGGGAGATTATGCTAATCCGCAGGTTTTTTTAGTCGACTTGTCTACCGTAAAGGGCATGCAACAGTCGATGATAGTGATGAAGCCCGGAGACATAGTATATATAGAGCCGTGGCGTAGGGTATGGCTGGAAGGCCTCAAAGATATAGCTCCGGTGCTAAGTCTGGTGTCGAGTGTACTTACGCTATCTCTAGTACTTCAAAATCTGTAATGGTAGACCCCAAACTACATATCCATCCCAAGGGCAGTCAGGCAGACGAAAACGATCCCATAGCCAATGTAGATCTGGACAAGATTTACCATGTATTAAAAAGGAGCATTCCCTGGATGCTACTCATACTCTTAGTGACGAATGCTGTAGCATACCTTTATGTGAGGTATACACAGCCCATATTTGAGTCTGAATCCGTACTCAAACTCGACATAAAAAATGAAGCCAATTTGTTAGGGTTTCAGGATCCTATCACGCAGGACATTAAAGGGATATCAGGTGAAATGGAGCTTCTCAAGTCGCGTTTGTTTTTTGGTAGGGTAGTAGATGCTATCGGTATGGATGTAGCCTACTATCATCCCGGAAGAAGCCATTTTTTGAGCCAAATAGTGGATGAGCGATACAATACCTCGCCATTTGTGGTCAGTCATAAACTCAAAAACCCGAGCTATTATGACCGCAAGTTTGACCTTGAAATACTGGATCAAAACAGGTACAAACTCACCTATCAGGATGCAGGAGAAAAGAAAGAACTGATTCGCAGTTTTGGAGATGAAATATCTAACGAACACTTCAATTTACTCATAGAAAAAACCGGCCGGTTTGATCCGGACTCAGGGGAAAAAGACTACTACTTTACGATCAACAGCCGTGAAGCACTGATCAATTTTTTTGTAAGCCATGTTACAGTAAGGCCGGAGAATTTTAATGCAAATACCATAAAAATATCTCTCAAGCACCACAATAGGCATAAAGTAAGAGACTTAGTGCATGCTATAGATACGCTTTATCTGGAATATACCCGTGAGGCAAAAAACCAGGCAATCAAACAAAAGATAGAATTTTTGGATGGCCAGCTGGATAAAACCACCAAAGAACTGGAGCAATACGAAAAGTATTTTGAAAATTTTACGATAGAAAACAGAACTACAGACCTGTCCAGAGACCTGAACCAAACGATAGTATTGCTCAATTCACTGGATTCACAGCGCTACTCATTGCGCAATAAGCTGACCCAGCTAAACACAGCCATCAGGCAGATGGAACAAAATGGTCCGCTTTCAATCAGTTCTGCAGCTACAGAAAGTTTGCCTGCATTCATTAGTCAGGCGATCGATAAATATTCAGAGCTGGTAACTGAGCGCGAATTAAAATTGGTTTCCTACAACGAAAACACTTTTGTAATCCAGCGGATCGACAAAGCATTGGCTACTGCTAAAAAGCAGGCAACAGAATCGATAAATGAATACCAAAAAAGCCTGGTAGAGGCTATGGAGGAGCTGAAAGAGAGGAGGCAGATTCTTGAAAAGAACTTTGTGGAATTGCCGTCTATGGGTACAAGCTACAACAAAAACAAACGGTTTTATACCTTACAGGAGGAGTATTACCTATCTCTGATCAAGAGTAAAATGGAGCTGGAAATAGCCAGAGCAGGTACAGTTACAGATTTTGTCATATTGTCGCCGGCCTCCTACCCAACAATACCTGTAGAGCCCCAAAGGATGATTATATATGCTGTTGGTATGATCGCTGGACTTATGCTCTGTATAGGTTTTGTGGGCGTCAGGTATTTGCTACACAACAAGATAAGTAGCCATAAAGAACTCGAAAACCTGATAAATGTGCCGGTGCTGGGCTTGATCCCCTACTACACCAAAGAGCGCCTCAATGTGACTCAACTGGTAGTAGACAAAAACCCAAAATCGGCAATAAGTGAGGCGATTCGGTCTATTCGTACCAATATGGATTTTCTGGTGCACAACAAAAGTCAGAAAGTAATATCCATCACCTCTACAGTGAGTGGTGAAGGCAAGACATTTATAGCCGTAAACCTTGGAGCTATTTTAGCCCTGTCAAATGCTAAAATCGTAATTGTGGATCTGGACATGAGGAAACCTAAAGTACATTTGGCTTTCAACGAAGAAAAGGGTACCGCAGGTGTAAGTACTATCCTTATAGGTAAACACACGATCAACGAGTCGCTGCGCAAAACATCCGTAGATAACCTTACATTCATTACGGCTGGCCCTACTCCGCCCAACCCGTCGGAGCTTATATTGAGCGAAGAGTTCAATCAGTTTTTGGCTCAATTGAAAGAGAAATTTGATGTGGTAATACTCGATACCCCGCCGGTAGGTTTGGTAACAGACGGTATTCTAGCTATGAAACATGCCGACCTGCCTATTTACGTAGTAAGGGCAGACTATTCGAAAAAATCGTATGCCAAGTCGATTAACAGCTTATCGGTAAATAATAAGTTTGCTAATTTGACTGCTATATTAAACTCTGTAAAGTCGAATAAAAACCAGGGCTATGGCTATGGCTATGGTTATGGCTATGGACAGGGGTATTATGATGATGAGCCGGAAACAAGTAATGGCTCTTTTTTGTCGCGATTGTTTTCCAGATAATAAGTAGTGTTAGGCTTTTTCAAAAACAGAAAAAAAACAAGCTTTCTTGAAACAGATATGCACTCTCACCTGCTGCCGGGTATAGACGATGGTGTAAAAACCTACGAGGAGGCAGTAGATTTGGTGAGGGCAATGCATGATCTGGGGTTAAAAAAAATCATTACTACTCCTCATATCATTGCTGATTATTACCCCAATACACCCGAAGGTATACGCCTGAAGCTGGAAGAGCTGAAAAAACATGTAGCAAATGCCGGAATAGAGATAGAACTGGCAGCCGCAGCAGAGTATCTGGTGGACGAAAACTTTGTGCATAAGCTTGAGGCAAAGGAAGAATTACTCACTTTGGGTGGCAATTTTGTATTAGTGGAAACCCCCTTTCTGAACAAACCGATCTTTTTAGAAGAAGTGTTTTTTACGCTAAAGTCAAGAGGGTATGAACCTGTGCTGGCTCATCCGGAACGGTATGTTTATCTGCAAGAAGATAAGCGTGCTCTGGCGGACCTGATAAACTCACAGATACACTTGCAGGTAAATATGAGTTCGCTGGTGGGATACTACTCCAAAAAAGCCAGAAAGCTGGCCGAACACCTGATAGATAGTCACAGGGTTAGCTTTTTGGGGTCTGATATTCACCACAATCGTCACTTTCAGGCATACTCAAAAGCCATCCAAACCAAATATTTTGATCGCTGTAGGCAACTATACCTGCTCAACAATTCATTATAGTGTCTAAGGCTTGCCCTTATAATCGGGGATAAAAAAGATTAATTTTAAAATTAGTCTATCTTTGCCCGTTGAAAATCAGAACCCATATTTTTATAGCTATAAAATGAAAAAATACACACTCATCTTACTACTGGTTTTAGGTACTAGCATAGCCATGGCTACAGGCAATGAAGACGATAAAAAAGAGAAGAAAACACCGGATTTGCCAGGCATAATATTGGTAGATTTTGGGTTCAATTTTTTCAAGGAAGCGCCTTCCCAAATGGATATCAACTGGTTTAAGTCAAAGTCTTTTGGTATCTACTATATGAAAACATTCCGACTTGGAAAAAAACTTACTTTTAACCCGGCCATAGGTGTCAATTTTGAAAAATATGGGTTTACCAAAGACGTATCTATCGGATATCCTATCACATCGCTTGGCCAGCCTGCAGTAACTACAGGTACACAGTCTGACGCTGTACCCAATACCTATGGCGACCTGTCTATACTTGACTTGTCGTATTTGCAGCAGATCGATAAGTCCCAATTGGCTATGAGCTATATCGACATTCCGGTACAGTTTAGATATTATTTTAAAGGAAACGATACCAAGGGCACTATATATCTGGCTGCAGGCGGTATGCTTTCTATGCTGGTAGAATCGCACACCAAATTAAAGTATACCGATGGCGGAAGGTCACAAACGACCAAGCAGCGCGATGACTTCAATCAAAACAAATTTCGCTACGGTGTGCAAGGCAGGTTTGGTATAGGAAGTTTTAACTTTTTCTACAAACACTACTTTTCTACAGTATTCAACAGTGAAGGGCCAGCCGGAGCTACCGACATCACTACACATACAATAGGAATTTCGGTAAGCGGACTCTAACCGAAAAAATGTAAGGCGCCAAAGCATATACCAATACCGACTACAAACCCGCTAAGGATTTCATCGGGTTTGTGAGCATGGAGGTACAGGCGTGAGGTCATAACCAGCCCTGCGGTAACGATGGCAGGTACCAATGTGTAGATGGCAAAACTTTCGGGGTGCTGAAAACACAGCACAAGCAGAAACCCAACTACTCCGCTCACTCCCGCTGAATGTATGCTGATTTTGTAGAACAAGCTGATGAGCATAAGCAAAGCTATCAGTACAGTAGTCGCTATCAGCATAGTGGCTATAGTGCCATTTACTCCAACTTTTCTTATAAAGAGTACTGTGGTAATAGCATAAAATATGCTGACAAATAGAAAGGGTAGAAATCGCTCTTCTCTTTTTTCGAGTGAAAAGCTGGAAATATTGCCGGAAAATTTAAGCGCCGACACCCCAAAAAGGGGGATCAAGAAAGTAGTGACAAACAAAAAGGGAAGCATAAACCAACCCAGCGGATGCACTAGCTCGGGCAGTACCATGTTGATGAGCAAAAACGTAAACGAGGGCATCAACAGGGGGTGAAAAACAACCGATACGGTTTTCATTAGTGTATTTATCACATCAGCTCCTTTCTCAGTCTGGCCACAGGTATGTTCATTTGCTCGCGGTATTTGGCTACTGTACGCCGGGCTATATTGTAGCCTTCGGCATTTAGTAGTTTTTCCAGTTTATCGTCAGAGAGGGGTTTGCGCTTGTCCTCATTGTCTATCAATTCTTTCAGCTTTAGCTTGACTTCTCGGCTACTCACATCTTCGCCCGAGTCTGTGGATATACCTTCAGAAAAGAAGTATTTGAGAGGATAAATACCAAACTCTGTCTGGATGGCTTTGCTATTGGCTACTCTGGAAATAGTACTGATGTCCATGTTTATTTTTTCAGCTATGTGCTTCAAAATCATGGGTTTTAGCTTGCTCTCATCACCATCCAGGAAGAACTCGTATTGGTATTCTATTATGGCGTTCATGGTGTTGAGCAGGGTTTGCTGGCGTTGCTTTATCGCATCGATAAACCACTTGGCAGCATCCAGCTTTTGCTTTACAAAGCTTACCGTTTCTTTTAGCTTTTTATCTTTTTTGTTGCTCTTGCTGTAGCTTTCAAACATGTCCGAATAAGACTTGCTTATGCGAAGCTCCGGTGCATTGCGGGAGTTTAGGCTTAGTTCGAGTTTGTTGTTGTTGTTGGTAAGTATAAAATCGGGAGTAAGGTAATGTGTCTTTACCAGGCTGTCGGTAGTGCCTCCCGGCTTGGGGTTTAGTTTGGTTATGGTGTTGATGGCCTCTTTGAAGAGTTCCTCGTCATCTACCCCCAGTTTTTTCATGATTTTGTCGTAGTGCTTTTTGGTAAATTCATCGAAACTGCTGTCGATGATGCGTGTGGCCAATTGCACTTCTTCACATTGGTTTTCTTTGCGCTCGAGCTGTAGTAGCAGGCATTCTTTGAGGCTTCTGGCTGCTATGCCCGACGGCTCAAAGTTTTGAATTTTAGCCAGAATATCTTCCAGTTCTTCCAGCGTGGTTTCTATATTTTGAGAAAAAGCCAGGTCGTTGAGTATGGCTTCCAGGTCGCGGCGGATGTAGCCGTCAGCCTCGATACTGCCTATGAGCTGCTTGCCAATAGTGGTTTGGCGTTCGTCTAGCTTCAAGAATCCCAGCTGGGACACTAACTGCTCGTGTAGTGACGTGCTGGAGCTGATGGGCATTTCCCGGTCTTCGTCCGGGTTATAGTTACCATCGCCCTGCATTTTGTATCCCGCATAGTCGTCTTCGTTCAGGTAGTCTTCTATGTCTACCTCTTCGTTTTGAGAAGAGTCGTCTTCAGCATCTGCTTCGTTTCTGTCCTGCTCCTGTTCGTCTTTGCCTTCTTCCAGAGCGGGGTTTATCTCCAGTTCTTCTTCTACACGGGCTTCCAGCTCGGCTGTAGGTACCTGCAGCAGCTTGATAAACTGAATCTGCTGTGGAGATAGCTTTTGTCCTAATGTTTGAGTTAAACTTAATTTCTGCATAATGTTACCATTACCCTACATTTTCCTGGCATCAAAAATATTGCTTTCTTGCCGATAAACACCAAAATTACCCCTAATTATTGAGGCTAATACTGAGCGGTGTGAAGAATATTTTACGTGTAGTTTACGCAAAAAAGGAAGAACCGATGCAGTCCAATCATAAAATATGGAATGCATCGGTTTGCTGTCATTCAACACCTAAATTATGTTTGCTGTGAGTATTGGTTTTGAGGGTTGATTTGGGGGCTTTGGTTTTTTGTTTGAAAGCAAAACTGTAAAGCAATGATGCGGATAGACGTGCTCCACCTTTTATTTCCACATGATGATCTGTGTTAAAGGCTTGATACACGGGCTTTTGGTATAAAAGATTGATAGCAAATGATTTCCTAAATACCTGCACACCCAGATTTCCTAGCCAGGCATGTCCGCCGGTATTGCCTTGTTTGATATGGTGGTCTTTGTGTGCCTGTGCATATTCCGCATGCACTCCTCCATAGGGTAAAATTGAGAATGTGGACGTTTCTAAATAAAATACGGCATTGGCACTTAGATTTCCCTGATTGCCGAAGCGATATTGATCCCGATTGGTAGTGTTTAGTTTGTAAGATGACTCCATATTTAGCCCCAAAAAGCGATATCTAAAAGTATACAAAACAGAAAGTAAGAAGTCTGTACTACCCGATCCAAGCTGAAAATTCCGGTTTATTAGTTCGTTTTGATCTCTTTTGTCGTGTTCTCCGAGGGGAAGTTTCACGCCTGCTCCAACTCTAAGTGAGTGCATAGCTTGCTGAATAGCCGGACTACCGGTGTTAAATAAAGGAGTGTAAGCCATCAGTACAGGGTCACCGATACCGGATGATCGCACAGTTTGATGTGAGCCTTTCATGGTATTGGACAGGTATGGCAAAATGTACCGAAGCTGAATTTTTTCTGATAAGAAAAACTGACCAAAAAACGCTAGGCGGTTGTAGGTGTCGTTGGAGTATTCGTCTTCAAAGTAATAATCGTCATTGTCGATCAAAGCACTGAAAGAGGCTCTGTTGTATCTAAGTCCTGCAAAATGATTGGGTGTGTTGGGGACTAACCCGAAATATAGCCCCGATAGGCTACACCCACATACATCGCAGGCGTTGCTTTGCATACCCAGTGTAGTTGTGAGTAGTACACTAAGAAAAATTTTTTTAATCATCGTTTCTAAATTTTGGATCAGAAATAAATTCCAGATCGGTGAGTGTATGTAAAAAAGCAATGAGATGGTCTTTTTCGAATTCTTCCAGTGGTATACCTCCAGATTGCAATAAGGGGTCGAGTGTAGGAGAATCTACAATTTGGCCATCGTAGTGATCGAGCACCTCGCGAAGGGTTTTGAAGCGTGCATTGTGCATGTATGGAGGTGTAAGGGCTATATTGCGTAAGCTGGGAACCCTAAATTTACCAACATCATCAGTGTCTTCTGTAATAAGAGCCCTACCTGTGTCTACAAATGTGCTATTTAAGCCGTTGTTGCGGTAGCTAAAGTCTGTAAAAAGAGCACCGGCATGGCACGAGGAGCATTTTTCTTCAAAAACCTGCATTCCTTTCAATTCAGTGTCGGATAAAGAATGTCCTTCATTCCGAACAAATTTGTCGTAAGGAGAATTTGCTGATATCATCAACAGGGTAAATTGCGATAGTGCCTGTAACAAATAGGGTGAGGTAATGCTATCAATTTGAAATGCTTCTTTAAATAAGCCCGGGTATATCGTGTGTTTATTTAGCTTCTCTACTGCATCAGCCAGTTTGTTGTCCATTTCTACATGAGACTCTATGGCATTGATAGGCACAAAGTCCAGGTGAGTGACCCCTCCATCCCAGAAAAACTCACTAAAAAATGCCAAGTTGGCAAGTGAAGGAGCGTTGCGTGAGCCCATGCGGTTATCCACACCTATGCTTACGGGGTGGAGAGGATTGTCGGCAAATGCTATTGCCTGTTGGTGGCAGTTGTTGCAAGACACACTATTGTCTCGGGATAAAACCGGATCGAAAAACAGTTTTTTCCCAAGAAGGAATCCTTTTTTGGTCACCGAATTATTTTCTAAAGTATAGGTAGGTGCCGGGAAATTCGATGGAGCAATAAACTGGAAAGAATTATCCATTTCAATTTCTTTTTCTGAGCACGCTACAATAAGCCAAAGCACCTGGCAATAGGCCAGGCACTTTGTAAAAGAAATATTAGTTATGCCCATGAGAGCTTTGATGCACGTGGTGTACAGAAAAAACGGAGGGTAGCTGATTCGCAAATGGTTGGCCGGCTTTGGGGGCGTGTATCGAATATGTAGAGCTAAAATCCACAGACACTCCGTCCAAAACTTTGAGAAGGTCGACGACTACATGAGCAAGAGGTGAAAGATTCTCGCCAACTTCTACCGAAGTATCCATATCCAGCGATATAGTCTTTACATTATTGACAAACTTGTCATTGTCATCTATACTTTTCCATCCACCTACATGAAAAGCAAAGGTTTTGGCTTTAGTTTCTGCTCCGCCACCCCAGTCTACATATTCTTGTCCGGAGTTTTCAGCATTTCCCTCCATGGCAAAGCCTATATAACCCGCATTCCAATTCCAAAACCAGGCCCCTTTGGCAGGGTCAAGGACTCCACCAGCAGCCCCTTGTTGCACTCCGCTTTCGGGTATTCCTATAGTAAAGGTGATTTTATTGTAATTACCTGCAGGTACGTTTTGCAGCTTTATGCTTTGCGAAGAAGCGTCATTTTCCAGTATGTGATAATAGCCTTTGGATTCTGCTGCGGATGCTAGCAATTCATCTTCAAATATTTCACCATTTGGGCCTTGTAGGGTCACTTTACTCACATAATATCCAAATTTAGTTAGGTTAAATTTTTCGCCATTAGTGGTGGTAAAATCGTATTCGGTGGAGCCCGGTTCTCTAAGTGTTATATCTTTTGACCCGACTTTGCTGTCAAAGTAAATCTGAAATGACCCGACTTTGGTTTCCAATGACTCGTCTTCTTGGCAGGCCATAAATATGCTGGTCAGTGCAAGCACTGACATTATTGATAAATATTTCATTTTTTCTCGTTTGATGTTTAAAAAAGTTAATACATAGGTATGCAACCACAGATGAAAAATCTGTGTCGCAAGGGGTAGTGGTACTATGCTATTAACCTATCCGGGGAGGGTGGAATATGTCAAACGAAATACGGGAATTGTAAGTAGGCTTGTAAGAGTGCTTCTGATCGTCGATAAGGTTATAATTCGAAGCTGCGGTATCGATGGAGGCAATAGAGTCGTAGAAAAATATATACTCTTTTGCGGTTGTTTTTTCTTCTTTTTCCTGCTGTTGGTGGGCTTTGTCCAGTTGCCGGTTTAGGTAGCAATTACCTCCACAGACTGTAATAGGTTTGTCTTTTTTGATACATAGTACTGTGGCGATATAATCTCGGCGGAGTGAAAAATCGAGATAAATAAGAGGGGTAAGTAATGCACTGCCTAAGTTTGCCAAAATCAAAACGAACAATATAAGTAGCCTTACCGCTTTCATACAAAACAAAATTGGTGCTGAAATAAACGTTTTCAAAGCAAAGAGGGAATTTAATTTAGTTGAAAGCTGTTATCATCATGAGTTTTAAAAAATGCCAAATAGTATTTTATGATTAGAGTAATCGTTTTTTTGTCATTGCTGGTCATGAGCTGTAGCAGTTTGCACCCTTCGCAGGCCGGATCTGAACCGGTGGATCATAGCCTTTTTACCCAGTTGCTAAGAAAATATGTAGATGAAAAAGGGAAGGTAAACTACAGCAGCCTGAAAAAAGATGAGGATAAGTTAAATCAATACCTGCAATTACTTTCTGCCAATGCTCCCGATGAAGATACCTGGACCAGAGAGGAGCAGCTAGCCTATTGGATCAATGCCTACAATGCTTTTACACTTAGGCTCATATTGGATCACTATCCGCTGGAGAGCATAAAAGACATTGGGTCTGCGATACAGATACCGTTTGTAAATACGCCCTGGGACATCAAGTTTATCAAAATCGGGACCGAGAAATATGACCTCAACAATATAGAACATAGTATTTTGAGAAAGAATTTTGACGAACCTCGCATACACTTTGCCATAGTGTGTGCATCGTATTCGTGTCCGCAGCTGAGGCGTGAGGCCTACGAGGCAGACAGGCTGGAGGAGCAGCTATCAGCACAGGCCCGGTTGTTTTTAGCCGATACGACTAAAAACAAATTTTCGAAGGATAAAGCCGAAGTATCGAAAATATTTAGCTGGTTCAAGGGAGATTTTACCAAAGATGGCACGCTCGTAGATTTTTTAAATCGATACGCACCTGTCACTCTTTCATCAGAAGCCGATGTGTCGTACAGGGATTATGACTGGTCGCTCAATGAGCAGTAGGGTTTATCATCTCGATCTAAGCCAACGTTCGGGGTTTAGCTTATCAAAGTTTTTCCACACTTCGAAGTGCACCTCAGTGTTGTCGTTATTATCGGTAAAGGCCTCTCCTATAGTTTCCCGGGCTTTGATGTTGTAGCCCTTCTTTATGTTTGGATTTATGTTTTTGAGTTTGGCATAAAGTGTAAAGTAATCGCCATGCTGCACCAGCACTACGGTATTCATACCAGGTACAAATGCTACAGTAGATACCAGTCCGTCGAAAATGGCTTTAACATTGGCTTTCTTTTCTGTTTGGATATCAACGCCTTGATTTTCAACGGTGATTCCTTTCAGTACCGGGTGAGGGTGCTTGCCAAACTTGCCTGATACAAAGCCATTGTCCACTGGCCAGGGTAGTTTGTTTTTGTTTTCTTCGAATGACGAAGACAGGGCCGATTCTTCGGGTTTGATGGATTTTTTTACAATTTCGGCAATGAGCTTGTCCAATTTGTAAATGGCTTCTTTTCTTCTGGCTAAATCCGCTTTCAATTCTTTTTCACGCTTGCTCAGTTGTGAAAAAACCTTGTTTTGGCGTTTTTTCAGAGAAAGCAGGCTTTTGTTTTCGTCGATCTTGCTTTGCAGTAGCTCACTTTGCTCAGATTTTTTCGTTTCCAAACTGGTTTTTTCCTGACTCAAAGCTTCTGTCACTTCTTCTATGTTTTGTACCTGAATTTTACGGGCTTCAGCATATTGTTCCAGGTATTTTAGTCGTAAAAAAAGTTGATTGAAGGTTTCAGCAGAAAACAAAAATGTTAGTTTATTAAATCCTCTATTGGCTTTGTATGCGCCATATATCATTTCGGCATACTCTTCCTTCAGGTTTTTCAGGTCGTTTTGCAGGGCATTTACTACCAGAGATTTATCCGATATTTCTTCATCCAGCTGTGATATTTCTCGCGAAAGCGACTGTATAAAATTGGTGCGGATTTGTATCTGCCTGTTTAGGGCTTTGAGTTGCCCCAGTGTGGCTTTTTTTTCAGAGGCTGTCTCAGAGAGGATCTTTTGAGCCTCCTCTATTTTTTTCAGGTTCTCTTTTTTTTCTTTTTCCAGCCTTGATTTGCTCTTCTGTGCAATACTGAGAGATGCAAACAATAGCAGGCATGCCAGTAATAAAAAACGCCCTTTACTTGCGTACATACTTGTATTTTTCAGGAATGTCAAAAGTGAATTTTTGCTTTTTACTGTCAATATCTACTTTGGCATGGTCGAAGTGTATGTTAGATATTTTTCTCCGACCGTCCTTGCGGCTTATGTATTGAATGCTTATGTCAGCCTTGGCGGGTATTATCCTATCGGATATCAGGTCAAACTCGGAGTAATTGATCTGCATGGAGTTGCTGGTAGAGTCACTTACTGCTTCTACTTTTTCCAGTTTCATAGTTTGAATGCCGATAAAATGTCCAATGGTCAAATCTCCTTTTTGTTTGCTCACATTGTAATAGGCGCTCTCGCGTTCTATTTCATCGTCGGGCTCTATAGGCCATATCATGTTCCCTATCAGGATAGACTCGATCAGGTGGTAATCCAGGTTGAAATTAAATTTTTTGGTTAGGTCATCAAATTTGAGGATGGTGTATTCCTTGTGGATTTTGTCGAGCAGCACGATAGAATCCTTGGTAATGATACCACGAGCGGCTTCTATGCCCAACCCCGGGGTGAGCGAAAACCAGATGACACTATCTTGTTTGATGCGCACATTGGCAGTTGCTTTCAGGTCTTCAGTGCCGCTTTTGTATTTTATTTTAGTTTTGAGTGCAAGGTCTTCAAAATCAAGATTTTTGATTTTTAATTTGTTGGGATTCGGGTTGAAAAAAGTGAATTGTTTGTTACAGGATGCAAAGAGCAGCAGGATAACAATGGGGATGAGTGACTTATTCATATAGTTGTTTGTCAGCTATTTTCTTATTTAGATTTTCTTTATCCGGGGCTAGGTCTCTGGCCTTTTTCCATTGGATAATGGCTTCATTTACTGCACCAAGCTGGAACAGTACATCGCCGTAATGTTCGATAATCGTAGGGTTGTTGTTGTTTTGAGCTGCTTTTTCAAGAAACACTCGTGCTTCTTTATACTTCTTTCTGATATAGAGCACCCACCCATGTGTATCCAGATACGTAGGGTTGTCTTTTTTGAGGGTTACCAGCTTGCTGGACATCTGCTCTGCCTTGTCCAGATTTTCTTTCCTTAAAGATAGAAAATAACTGTAATTGTTGAGCACATGATCGTTTTCCGGGTTCAGTTTTAAAGCTTCTTCGTAAGCATTGTCTGATTTCTCGTGTTGGCCCAGGCTGTTGTAGGCGTCTCCCAGCTGGCCATTGAGCACACTGCTGAGTTGCTTGTTGGCAGCAGTGTACATTTTGCCGGTTTCGAATAGCTGTATGGCATTTTCATACTTTTTGTTGAGCAAGTTGGCCGTGCCGCCAAGATAGTACAGTCCAGCCTGATTAGGAAAATATTCCAAAGCCTGCTCGGCGTGTTCTATGGCGCTATCATAGGCTTTCAGGTCGAGCTCTATGGAGATAATGTTTTGCCAGATATTGTAGTTTGATGCACTAATCTCTATGGCCTGAAGGTAGTATTCCCGTGCTTTTTGTTTGTTGCCCGTGCTTAAATACAGGTCCCCGGTAGCTGCAAAACTTTGGTACGCATCGGGGTGTGCTGCAAGCAGACCATTGGCTAATTCGATAAGGGGCTGTACCAGCTCCTGATTGGGTAGCATGGCCATGTAACCTTCCAGAGTAGACACTTTGGCAGCAAGGTCCATAGCTGTGTTGGCAAAAGCGGCGCGGAGCATCAGTATGGCTTCTTTCACCTGTCCGGCTTTTCGGTAAATTTCGGCTAGCTGCACGCCTATTACCGGGTCTTCTCCATAGGTTGTTATGTATTCTTCCAGATAGGTTTTTGCCTTTTCTGATTGATTATTTGAAATCAGGATTTTGGACAATGAAGCTACATATTCCGGCACACCGGGGTTGCTTTCTATCAATAGTTTGCCTTCGGCTATGGCCAGGTCTAGTTTGTTTTGGCGAAGGTATATTTTTTGTTTTTGGTAGATGATTTCATCCATGATGCCGTAATGCTCCTGGGCCTTGATGTAGGTTTGAAGCGCATCGTCGTATTTCTTTTGGTAAAGTTGCAGAGCAGCCAGATCAAAAAGATAGTTTTGGGTATCGGGAACATTGGCAATCAAGTCTGCATACGTGTTGGCCGCCATTTCCAGATCGGCCAGATTGGTATATATATTGGCTAGCAGTATGTAGTAGTACTTATTTTTGGGGTTGAGTTGTTTGGCTTTTATAGCATGGGGCAATGCTTCTATATTTTCCTCCAGCTCGGCATGTATTTGTGCTTTTTTATAATTGGCAGCTGCATTTGCAGGGTCAAGTTCCAGCACCTTGCTAAACTGCTCCAGGGCTTTGGGGTAATCTTTTAGTAGAAAAAATTTCTCACCTTCTATGAAGTGACTTCCGATGGCTATGGTTACATCTTCATCACTTTTTTTCTTCGATGTTTCTTCTTGCTTTTTGTCAGCCTTTCTACGTTTTTGAGCAACAGCATACGAGCTGGTGAACAACATCACCACCAACATCACCCAAACTGACACTCTACTGATTGAAATACTAAAATTCATTCCGGAATAAAAAACTGACCAACAAAGATAATAAAATCAAGCCCACAGAGGTAACTATTGACCTGCTTGCCTCAACTAAACGTAATTTAAAAGAGAAATATTCATAACTCTATCGAAAATAGCTAAAAGAGACGTTTGCCCAACACAGGAATGTTAGATAGAGCTTTGCGTTCTTTATACAAAATGAAGGCCGCAAATACCAGTACAATGGTATTTCTACAAAGCATATTCAGCCAAATGTTGCCACAGTCGGTCTGATAAGCTATATAGCTGAGGGCACTTGAAAGCACTATATAGCCCAGCGGATTGCCTACATTGTAGGGTATAGGGTAGTGTTTTTGCCCCATAAAATAACTCATGACCGTCATAATCAGGTATGTAAACAGGGTGGTAAGGGCACTGCCAAAGTATCCTAAAACAGGTATGAGAAGAAGGTTTGCTACGATGGTCACCAGAGCTCCGGTACAGGTAATGATGGCTCCAAAGTGTGTTTTATCCGTTACTTTATACCATACAGACAAGTTGTAAAAAATACCTAGCAAGAGGTATCCCATAAGCAGGAAGGGCACGATGTAGAGGCCTTCTCTATACTCAGGATTGCTCAAAAATGCTATGCCCAAAGGTTCGAGGTTTGCTGTTACACCCAGAAATACCAGGCAATTGAAAATAACAAAAGCCTGCATCACTTTGCTTAGCAATGCAGGGGAATCTTTCTCACCCGCATTGGTGAAAAAGAAAGGTTCTGCCGCATAACGAAACGCCTGTATGCCCAGCATCATAAACACAGACAGTTTATAGCACGCACCAAAAACCCCCAGTGCATGTAACGTGTCACGACCTTGATAAAAATTTTCAGGTAGAATGTATTTCAACAACGTTCGCGACATCATCTCGTTGGCAGTGCCGGCTATGCCGATAAGCAATATGGGCAAGGCATATACCAATATGGGTTTGAATCGACCCCAGTTGAAGGTAAACCGGAAGGAGGAGAATTGGTCGGACAGGAAAATGATAAATAGGCTATTGGATATCAGGGTAGATAAAAAGACATACTTGATGTTGAAATCCGGAGTGTACAAGGCCTGAGCCAGAGGGCGCAGTTCGGGTAAAAACTTTTCTTTAACGATACCATCACAAAACACCAGGAAAAAAAGATTGAGCAGTACTGCAATAATCACATTGGCTAGTCGAATAAAAGCAAAGCGTTTTGGTCTTCCATCGAGCCGGAGTTTGGCAAAAGGTATAGCATAGATACAATCGATAGCTATGGTTAGGGCCAGCCAGTAGATGATAATTTCCCTGCCGGGGTAGCCAAGTGCGGTTACAAGTGGTTTTGCTGCTATGATGAGCAAAGCAGAAAACAGCAAACTGGTAACGATTATAGAAGATACACAGAGATTGAAGTAGGCTTGAGACTGATCTTTGTGTTTGGTAGCAAAACGGAAGTAGGCCGTTTCCATACCATACATGTAGATGATATTGAGAAAGGCAACATAGGCAAAAAACTCCGTAACAATACCAAACTCACCGGGAAGAAAAACCGCTGTATAAAGGGGAGTTAGTACGTATGAAATAACCCTTCCTACTATGCTACTGAGACCGTACCAGATGGTGTCGCCGGCTAGTTTTTTTATTTTACTCACAGGGCAGCAGTAGTTAGTAGCATGCAGAAAGGCATCTGTAGTAGATTATTCTCCTTTGAATTGGGGTTCCCGTTTTTCAATAAATGCTTGTGTACCCTCTTTAAAATCCTGCGTGCCACAGCAGCGTGAAAAGGAATTAGCTTCTGTTTGGTAGCCATCTTCACCGTCTGTAAATACGGCGTTTACACAATCGATAACCATACCGATAGCCAGTGGAGCTTTTTTGCTTATTTTGGTGATTATCTCTTTGCTCTTGGCCAGTAAATCTTCCCGTGTTTGCTCTACATAGTTGACCAGGCCGAGCTGTAGAGCTTCTTCGGCGTTTATCATATCACCGGTTAGCATGAGTTCCATGGCTTTTCCCTTGCCGATGAGATGTGTGAGTCGCTGGGTACCTCCATATCCGGGTATGATGCCCAGATTGACTTCCGGCTGCCCAAATCGGGCATTGGAAGTAGCTATGCGCATGTGGCAGGCCATAGCTAGCTCACAGCCGCCACCTAAGGCAAAACCGTTAACCGCTGCGATTACTGGTTTGTTGCAGTTTTCTATCATCTGAAAGACTTCTTGTCCTCCTTCGGAAAATTTTCGGCCCGTAACTTCATTCACACCCGTAAACTCCCGAATATCTGCCCCGGCTACAAATGCCTTCTCCCCTGCACCTGTAAAAATGACACCTTTAATGTCTTTGTCATCGCATACAGATTGCATGGCTGTTTTTATTTCTTCCAGCGTTTCCAGATTCAGTGCGTTGAGTTGACTTTCTCTGTTTACAGTGATAATCAGGATGTTATCAGAGAGTTCCAGAATCAAATTTTTGAATTCATCCATAAGCTCAGTTTGTTGCTTGGTCGAACTCAAAATTATGGAAAGGTGTGTAGTATTGCTAATGAAGCCTGTGTTTTTGTGATCCGGTGTGTCAATAAGCCAATTATTTGTGCTTTTCTTCGTTGGATATTGACCATTAATCGAAAAAGCTTTCTTAGGCAGAAGAATATGCTGTTACTTTGCATTTGAAATCAACCGGCTGAGATTCTTTATTTCATAAAACCTAATGCGCTACTTACTGCGTAAGTATTCCGATGAAAAATATTTTAGCAGCTATATTGATAATATCACCTTTGTTGGTGTTTTCCCAAACCACTTACACACTAAAAAGTAGCTGTGATACCGATGGGGAGTGTGACTGGAATGATGCCAGCTCATGGTTGATTGGTACAGACCCTGATATTCCTGCAGTAGTAGCTCCAAATGGTAGTAACCCGGGCGATGGAGATATTATAGTCATTCCGGCAGGTACTTATGTGGAGGTAGAAGGTAGTCCTAATAATACTGAGATTAGTGATGGCAGGCAGATTACTTTAAAAATTTATGGTACGGTAGACATTCAAGATAACAATGCCAGGCTAAAGCTGTTGGATGGCAGGTCTGTAATACAGGTACACTCAGATGGGGAAATTCTAGGAGGAGGAAATTCTGCCAGGTTACAGATAGGCTCGACAGAAATAAAAGGAACAGAAATACAGACGTTAACTTTCCCCAACCAATTTACAGAAGACAATCTGGATCAGGGAGGCTGTGCTAGTACCGGCGATTGCGATGATGATCCACTACCTATAGTACTAAAAGGCTTTTCAGGAAAAGCAGTAAGTGCGAAGGTTAAATTGTTTTGGGAAACTATCTCAGAAGAAAACTTTGATTATTTCTTGATTGAGCGCTCAGCCGATGGCAATTCATTTGAAAAAGTAGGAACATTATCGGGACATGGTAATTCCACTACACTCATAAGTTATAGCTTTGAGGATCCACAGCCTCTATTTGGAGTATCTCACTATAGGCTCACGGCAATCGACTATGACGGGAGCTTTGAAGTATTTCCTTTCATAACGGTAGAGTATTTTCCTTCAGATGTAATACTGACCCTATTCCCCAATCCCGGTAGTGGCACTTCTATAAAAGCCAAAGTAGGGTTACCTACAGAAGCTACTTTGTTGCAGTTATCCGTCAGTGACCTGAGTAGTAGGATTATCAAGAGTCAGTCGCTGACCCAGGGGCAAAATGAAATTCGATTTTCACCTGCTTTACAAAAAGGTGTGTACATTGTAAAAGTCCAGATAGACAACTATTTTATTGCCCGAAAAATAGTAATTGATTAAGATGTATTTTTGCAGGTATGGAAGATGAACTGACCTTTGAACAATACCTTGTAGGTAAAAAAATAGATGGTGTCAAGTTTAAGCAGCACAATCCGGATCAGTACCGGCGATTGGCTGTAGATTTTTCGCAGATGCACCCCAATAGCTTTACCGCACAATACCTTTTTTTGATTAACCCCTTGCGAAGACAGTACACGTTGGTGGCTGGCGAAGACGCACAGAAAAAGAAAAAGGCCCTGGCAAAACCTAAAATAGCCGCTAAAGGGTAATCTACTTTCCGGCGTGGTTTTCTACCTCAGATGAGCAACACTTACCCCAAAAAATGGTCTAACTTTGTGGTCATCAAAAAACAAAACAAGGAAAGATACGGGTGATCTGCCAATGCGGTATTTTATAGAATTATCATATAATGGGGAGGCTTACCATGGCTGGCAGGTACAGCAAAACGCTGTAAGTGTTCAGGAAGTGCTGAATGACGCCTTGTCCAAAAAATTGAGAGAAGAAATAGCCTGTACAGGCAGTGGTCGCACCGATACGGGAGTGCATGCGCTTATGCAGGTAGCGCATTTTGATGCAAAGCAGCAAATAAGTTCGTATTCCGACCTTCGGCATCAGCTCAATAGTTTGCTTCCACACGATATAGCGGTAAACAATATATATCAGGTAAAAGAGGATGCCAGTGCCCGGTTTGACGCTGTAAGTCGGTCGTATGTGTATTATATTCACCAGCAAAAGCAACCTTTCCTACACGGACATTCATACCTTTTTACACGCGATGTGGAGTTGGCTGTAATGAATGAAGTGTGTGATCTGCTTATCGATTGGAGTGATTTTCAGTCGTTTAGTAAAGTACATACCGACGTGCATACTTTTGACTGTGACATTACTCAAGCACATTGGGAGAGGCAAAACGACAAGGTTGTTTTTTCCGTAACAGCAAATAGGTTTTTGAGGGGAATGATCCGAGCTTTGGTCGGGACCATGCTCGATGTGGGCACAGGCAAACTTTCAGTAGCTGACTTCAAAGCTATTTTGGAAAGCAGAGACAGGAAAAAAGCGGGGAGAGCAGTTCCTGCCTGCGGCTTGTATTTGTGCGATATCCGTTATCCTGAAAACATAAAATTGTAATTTTAACCACCCCAAGCAAAGAATAATTGGAACAGGAAAAAACGAGTGGTAACATTGTTGACCTTGTAGTACTGAGGCGACTATTTCAGTTTGTAAAGCCATACATCAGGCAATTCTATTTTCTGGTATTTCTTACCATAGCACTGGCTGTGCTTATCCCCTTGCGCCCCAAGCTTATTCAGCTCACGATCGACAATGAGCTGGCCATGGGAGATTACCCCGGATTGGTAAATATGATTTTGCTGTTGCTGGGCTTGCTGGTAGTGCAGGCAGTTGTTCAGTATCTACACACATTTTTATCCGGCTGGGTAGGTCAGTATGTCATTCGTGACATTCGTGTCAAGCTTTTTCGGCATATCCAACACTTAAACCTTCGCTTTTTTGACAAAACCCCTATTGGTAGGTTAGTTACCCGCAACGTGTCGGATATAGAAACACTCGCCGATGTGTTTAGTCAGGGTATAGCTGCTATGATTGGAGATCTGCTCCAAATCGTGGTAATACTGTGTTTTATGTTTTATACCGATTGGAAGCTGACCTTGGTGAGTCTTTCTACCTTGCCGATATTACTTTTTTCCACGTATGTGTTCAAAGAAAAAATAAAGACGGCCTTCAACGAGGTACGGACGGCTGTATCCAATCTCAACTCTTTTGTACAGGAGCATATTACAGGGATGAGTATTGTTCAGATTTTCAACAGTGAAAAAAGAGAGTACGAAAAATTTAAGGAAATAAACAAGGAGCACCGAAAAGCACACATCAAATCAGTCATGTATTATTCGGTCTATTTTCCGATTGCAGAAATTATTCAGGCAAGCGGATTTGCCCTGGTAGTATGGTATGGAGCAGGTGAAGTGATTAGCGACAGACTTACTTTTGGTGTGTTGATAGCTTTCATTATGTACATCATGATGTTTTTTAGACCGATACGTATGATCGCTGATCGATTCAATACCCTTCAGATGGGTATAGTAAGCTCTACCCGTATAATGAAACTACTCGATAGCAAAGAACATATACCCAACAGTGGCACTTATGCTCCGGATACGCTGGAGGGCAAAGTGGAGTTTGACAGGGTACACTTTGCGTATGACAATGAGAATTTTGTGTTGAAAGACATCACCTTCGATGTACAGCCCGGACAAACTGTAGCATTGGTAGGAGCTACTGGTGCAGGTAAGTCTTCTGTCATTAATCTACTCAGTAGGTTTTACGATATTCAAAAAGGAAGTATCAAAGTGGATGATCGCCTTATTCAGGAGTACGATATCAATGCACTGCGAAAAAACATAGGAGTGGTGTTGCAAGATGTTTTTCTTTTTTCAGACACTATCTATAACAATATCACGCTAAACAACCCGGAAATCACTCGCGACAAGGTAGAGGAAGCAGCTGATTTGGTGGGTGCTCGTGATTTTATAGAGCGGCTTCCCGGAGGCTTTGATTACAATGTGATGGAGCGCGGTGCTACATTATCTGTGGGTCAGCGACAGTTGATAAGTTTTGTACGCGCAATGGTATATGATCCTAAAGTGATCGTACTGGACGAGGCTACTTCCTCTGTAGATACTGAAACAGAGGAGCTTATTCAGGTAGCCATAGAAAAGCTTATGAAAGGAAGGACGTCCATAGTGATAGCGCATCGGTTGTCTACTATCCAACACGCCGATAAGATTATTGTATTGGAAAAAGGGGAAATTAAAGAAATAGGTACGCACGATAGCTTGCTGGCCGAGGAGGGGTACTACGCCCAGCTTCATAAAATGCAATACAAGGAAGTCACCATTTAAAAGTCAAGAGTTACCTTTGGCGCTTGAAAGCATCACTCGATTATAGATTGAATAAAAACAAAAAAATATTTTTGGTAGGGTTGCCCGGTAGTGGTAAGTCCACTTTTGGCAAAGCACTGGCCGACCAGTTGGCAGTGCCATTTATAGATTTAGATACAGTAATCGTAGATACAGAAAAACGCAGTATACCTACTATTTTTTCAGAGCAGGGGGAAGACTATTTTCGTCTGGCAGAGCAAAAGGCATTGCAGCAGGTTATAGATTCACATCATTCTTTTCTGTTGGCCACAGGAGGAGGAACACCGTGTTTTTTTGATAATATGGACAAAATGCTGGAAGCCGGAAAGGTATTGTTTCTTAATGTCTCTTTGGAAGAGATAACCCAAAGAGTACAAGCCCAAAAAGGCACACGCCCTTTGATTCAGCAGCAGTCGGATAGTGAAGTGCTCGAAAACCTGAACAAACTGTATAAAAAAAGGCTTCCTTATTATAAGAAAGCCCATGTGGTCTTGAATGATGACGCTATCCAGGTGGATATAGCCATCAAGCGCTTATTTCAATAACCGTATAGTGTTAAAATTTGAATCCTACCGTCACAGCCACATTTGTGGATGAAGTAGATACATCTGTTACGGGCTCACTACCATCATTCATAGTGTAAGGCACATAACCATCCTTCGATTTGGTTTGTGATACAGCTAAATCTACGTAGTAATCCCTTACCCGATAACCTACCCCGCCAGATACCCGACTCATGCTTCTGTCGATGTTTTTACTGGCGAATGGGTCGCCCTGATGAGAAAAACCAGCCCTGAAGCGAAACATATCGTAGCGAAACTCACCGCCAACCCTTATGTTTTTGGTTGACTTGTATAAGTTGCTGATACTACGGTTGTCGGCAGATACAATAAAGTCATTTGTTTTCAACTGAGCATTGCCGTAATTTATAAATTCAATATCCCCACTTATGAATCCTGCTTTGCCCAAGAAAAATGCAGCACCCAGATTAAATTTAGAAGGGGTTCGCAATCGGTAATTGGAGATGGTTATGTCACTTTCATCTCTGATTAGTCCCAGATCTACCACTTCGCTACCCAGATTATAAGAGTAGAAAGGATTCCAGTCTGTGGTAAAGGTATAATCACTCTCTTCGTTGAGTGAATTGTAGGTAGGAGTAGTATAGCTCATACCAAGACGAACAATGTCTATGGGGCGAATGATTACCCCGGCGGTAGCATTGATGCCTATACCGTTTATTCTTAACCTTTCATCTATTCGAAATTCATTGAGGATATCGTCTGCCGAACCGTCCGAAAACTCAAAATCGCTTTCTCTATACGTGCGCTCACGGGTATAACTTGTGCTTACAATGCCTATACCGCCACCAAAGTACAGCCGGTCGTCGTAGTTTGCGCCATAGGAAACATTCCACTGGTACTGAGAACCTTTGGAAAGTACTTTTCCATGCTGCTTGGGCAGTGACCCGGGTATAGCACCAAACAGAGAAGCATACCCTTCGTAAGTGCCATCACCGTCGTTGGGCGTGATTACTCCATCAGAAGAAATATCATAGTCTACATCCGAGTCATAGTCTGCTACATCAATAAGAAAATGATCATACGCCAGAGCCTCGTAGCTAGACAGGCTTTGGGTAGGTTGCGATCCGGCCCGCTCAATGAAAGAGTCAATAATTGAGTGATTGTTGCTGAATCCTTCGAAATCAAATTCGTTGTGAAAATTGTTGATGCGCTGAAACGATAGAGCAAAAGATCCCCCTCTGAATTTTCCACCTTCTATATCACGCAGGGTATTGTTAAATACCACTCCCATGTTGTTGATGTTGAAGTTGTTTTTAAAAGTAGTAGTATTTCTACCTCTAAAAAGGGCATCAGATTCATGAAAGTTCATGGAAGGAGTGAAAGAGAAAACGGAGCTATTGAAAAAACCCAGCCCGGCAGGGTTGGTTGTGGCAGAGCTTATGTCGCCACCAAGAGCAACGTGCCCGCCTCCTATTCCCTGGATTCTGGCAGACCCACCCGGGTCTGTTCTGCTAAAAAGTAACGCTTCGTTGTATATACCTAAAGATCCAGGCTCTACCTGAGCCATTGCTAAAATTGGGCATAGCAATGACAGTAAACCTAATGAGATTAGCCTTTTCATTTCAATAAGAGTTTTTGTTTTTGACTGACTTTTTAAATAAACAGACGTGGCTTCAATTATCGTCTTGATCGGCTGGTGCCGCTAGAACCTCTCGATGTACCACTGCTGCTTCTGCTAGGCGATACAGAGCGACTACCTCCCGTACTGAATCCACTGTTGCTTCTGTTGTTGCCTCCTGTGGAAAAACTGCGATTGCCAGAGTTGCTTCTGTTGTTATATTGATTGTAGTTAGACCTGGGTGTTACAGTTTTATTGGTAGAGTATCTTCTGGAAGATCCAGAACTACTTCTATTGATAGTACGGTTAGAAGGACTGCTTGTGGACGGACGGTAAGCATTACTATTTTGCTGGTACCTTCTGTTGTTGCTTCCAGAAACATTTCCCTGACTAGATCTCGAATAATTACGCGAGTAGGATGACGATGTGTTGCCCGAAGATTTCAAATCTCTTCTGGTGTAGGAAGAGCTATTACTTGGGCTTGCTACTCGTCTGTTTCCTACCGTGTAGGAGTTTTGAGAACGTCTGATGTACTCGTTTTGAGTGCCTGAAAAATTTCGGGTGCGGCCATTAGCAGATGAGCTTATAGTGTTACTATTGCTATTGGTAATCTCTCTGCCTCCACGCGACGAGGAGGAAGATATGCCCGAGCGGCTACCGGAGTTGCCGGCTACACTGCTTCTGGATTGCCCTGTCTGTATAGATGATCCTCTAAGGTCACGACCACCTCTTACTATATTGCGTCCATTGGTCCTATTCACATCACCTGATCCATTACCATAGTAGTTGCCGTAGTAGTAATTATTGTAATTGTATGCATAGAAGGGTCTTGCCCATCTGCTACCATAATAGAACGAGCCTATAGGATAGTGCCTGTGGTATCCAAAATCAAAGAATGGATCGTAAAACCTGTTGAAAGGGTCATAAAAAGGATCATAGAATGAAGAATAGTAGAAGGGATCTCGATAGAAGCCGCTACCAAATCCAAAGGAAATATTAAATCCGCTAGACCAGCCATACCAGGGAGAGTACCCCAGGCTAAATGCAGACCCCCACCGGTTTCTTCTCCAGGGATTATTGTAGTAATTAAACCTGTTTCCACCTACATATCCATTGTAGTAATTGTTGTTAATGATCGTAGGACTTTCGTCGCGGGTATATTTTTCACTGTCGTAATCATCCACATAGTAGTCATTGCTGCTATATGTGTCGTTTTGATACTCGTCAGATTCACCTCTGGCCGATTCTCTGGCCTGAGCTTTATACTTTTCAATATATTCGGGGTTAACCTGTTTAGCAGAATATGAATTGCTGGAGTAGGTGTTATTTCTGTATGATTGATAGGTTTCCTGTGAAGCGGTAGGCTCACTGTTGCTATCCTTCTGATACTGAGAATTTACTGTACTGGCCGAAAGCGGCTGAGAAATTTTGGCTCTGTCCTTAGAGGAGAAGTACATGTCGTCATGCTCTACACCCTGTGCAAAGCCAGTAGTGTACAGGCCTCCGATGAGGATGGCTGCACAGCTTGCAATGGTTTTTATTTTAAGTGGTTTCATAGTGTACCTCCTTTTTTAATAGCCAAACATTGATTTTAATTATACGACAAAAACCTATATTTGTGCCCCTATAAGGGATATAAATTTTCCTTACAAAATCTGCAATATTCATACCAATTTTTAAAAATAAACAATGAGCAAGGGTTTACCAAAAAGAAGTGATGACTACTCTATGTGGTACAATGAATTAGTGAAAAAGGCCGAATTAGCTGAAAATTCACCGGTTAGAGGGTGTATGGTCATCAAGCCTTTTGGCTTTTCTATATGGGAAAAGATGCAGGCCACTCTCGATGGCATGTTTAAGGATACCGGCCATACCAATGCGTATTTCCCTTTGTTTATTCCTAAATCCTACTTAAGTAAGGAAGCCGACCATGTGGACGGTTTTGCCAAGGAGTGTGCAGTAGTGACACACTACCGACTGAAGAATAGTGACGATGGATCCGGCGTAGTAGTGGACCCTGATGCAAGATTGGAAGAAGAACTGATTGTAAGGCCGACATCTGAGACGGTAATTTGGAATACCTATAAAAACTGGATACAGTCGTACCGCGATTTACCCTTGCTGATAAACCAATGGGCGAATGTAGTGCGTTGGGAAATGCGAACCCGTTTGTTTTTACGCACTGCAGAGTTTTTATGGCAGGAAGGTCATACGGCCCACGCCACCAAAGATGAGGCGATAGCTGAAACAAAACAGATGCTGGATGTATATGCCACATTTGTAGAAGAGCATATGGCACTGCCTGTGTTAAAAGGCGTGAAGACAGAGAGTGAACGATTTGCAGGGGCAGTAGACACCTACTGTATAGAAGCCTTGATGCAGGATGGAAAAGCGCTCCAGGCAGGAACATCACATTTTCTGGGACAAAACTTTGCCAAAGCATTTGATGTCAAGTTTACCAATCAGGAAGGCAAACTGGACCTGGTGTGGGGTACTTCATGGGGAGTAAGTACGCGACTGATGGGCGCTTTGATTATGGCTCACTCGGACGACAATGGCTTGGTATTGCCCCCACGATTGGCGCCATTTCAGGTGGTAATTGTGCCAATATTTAAAAACGATGAACAATTGGCTGCTATCGAAGAGAAAGCCAATGAGATAAAAGCTGCATTACAAGCCAAAGGAATCGTGGTAAAATACGATGGCAGAAAAACCCACAAACCGGGATGGAAGTTTGCTGAGTATGAGTTGAAAGGTGTGCCTGTGCGTATTGCGCTAGGGCCAAAAGACCTGGAAAATAATACTGCAGAGGTAGCTCGTAGGGATTTGCTGGAGAAAAACAGTATGCCATTGGACGATAACTTTGCTCAGGGAATAGACGACCTGCTCAAAGATATACACCAGACCATATTCAACAAAGCTGCTAAGTTCAGAGATGAAAACACCCACTATGTAGATAGCTTCGAGGATTTTAAGACCATTTTGAATGAAAAAGGAGGATTTATCTATGCGCACTGGGATGGAACTCCTGAAACGGAGGAGAAAATAAAGGAAGAAACCAAAGCAACTATTCGTTGTATTCCATTAGATTACGGTCAGGACGAAGAAGCAGGCGTATGTGTGTATTCCGGTAAGCCCTCTAAAGGAAGAGTGGTATTCGCTAAAGCATATTGATTATGACATGATAGAATGGCTGACCATAGCATTGCTTATACTGGTAGGTATAGTATTGATCGTAGTAGAGATCATATTTGTGCCGGGCACTACAGTAGTAGGCATCATGGGCTTTGCTATGGGTGGATACGGAATATACCTGGGTTATGATTATTTTGGCTCAACCACGGGGCATATTGTATTGGTATCCGGAGTAGTGTTGGGATTTACAGCTATTTTTTTGAGTTTCAAATCGGGTGCCTGGAGGCAGTTTGCCAACAAAGCTGCTATTACGTCTAAGGTTAATGAAGGCTTGCTGACTAGCCTGCATGTAGGAGATGAAGGACAAACTGTTTCATCGCTTAAACCCATTGGAAAAGCAGTATTTCAAGAGAAAGTATATGAAGTACGATCAATGGGAAATTTTATAACTGAAAACCAACCCATCAAAATCATAAAGATAGACCAGCATAAAATTTTTGTAGAACCTAACAAATAAAAAAATTGATGAACACAACCTTTCTTTTATTAGCTGTATTCGGAGGAATAATATTCTTTTTCATATTCCTCTATTTTGTGCCGGTTAACTTATGGATAACAGCTCAGTTTTCCAATGTGAGAGTTGGATTGTTGGAGTTGGTATTTATGCGTATCAGAAAAGTACCGCCCTCAATAGTGGTCAATTCCCTGATTACTGCTACCAAAGCAGGCTTGAAATTGACTACATCGGAGTTGGAAACCCATTATCTGGCAGGAGGCCATGTGCCCTCAGTGATCAAGGCGTTGATCTCTGCGGAGAAAGCCAATATTGCTTTGGACTTCAATCAGGCTGCTGCTATAGATCTGGCGGGACGAGATGTGTTTGAGGCAGTTCAAATCTCTGTAAACCCCAAAGTGATTACTACGCCTCGGGTAGCTGCAGTAGCTTCTGATGGTATACAATTGATAGCTGTAGCCAGAGTAACGGTACGTGCCAACATCGCTCAATTGGTGGGAGGTGCCGGCGAAGACACCATACTGGCTCGAGTAGGTGAAGGTATTGTGACCTCTATAGGTTCAGCGCTTACACACAAAGAAGTATTGGAAAACCCTGATAAAATATCAAAACTCGTCTTGTCAAGAGGGCTGGATGCAGGTACAGCTTTTGAGATACTTTCTATAGACATAGCGGATGTAGATGTGGGTAAAAACATTGGAGCCGATCTGCAGACGGATCAGGCTGCTGCCGACCTGAAGGTAGCAGAGGCTAAAGCCGAAGAACGAAGAGCTATGGCGGTGGCAGCTGAGCAGGAAATGAAAGCCAAAGCACAGGAAGCAAGGGCTAAGGTAATAATGGAAGAGGCTGAGATACCTAAGGCCATTGCGGATGCCTTTAGAAATGGCAACCTGGGCATCATGGACTATTATAAAATGGAAAACATTCAGGCCGATACAGAAATGAGAGAATCCATTTCTAAACCTAAAGGCGGTTCTTCGAAAAAATCCGACAAGTAATAAAGGCTAATGAAATAACGAAAAGGCGCTGAGGAAAATATCTTCAGCGCCTTTTTTGTGTTGTTTTACCTCGTGTAAATTAGGCTCTGTTGAGAAACACATTTAATTGTACCTTAAAACTAAGGAGAGCAATTTTAATGCGGAGATCGGAGTAATACATATCTTGACTTCACCCGCTGTGTAGCTAACATGCCTGAAACTTTCTCAGCAGAGCCTAAAGTTTAATACTCACACTTGCTGCGATCGTCTTTTATATAGTACGATTTGTAGTTTTTAGCTTTTGGGTCTTTACATCCACACAGGTTCAAAATCTCGATCGATTCAAATTGAGTAGGATGACTTTCTGCCTGAATGGTAATATAACCTTCTTTTACAGGAGCTCCCCCTTTAGATAGGGTAGGCTTTGTATAGGTAAGCACCGTATCGCCTTCTACTACATGGTGGATGATTGAGTCGCCAAGCACAATGGCTTCTACATTTACCCATTGTTCTCCGTGGTAGGTTTTTGACGAAGAATTTACACAATGTGGCGTGAAAAGCTCATCTTCCAGGTATACGTTGGTACCGGGTGTGCAGAGGTTGCCGGTAGATCGTTCTCCTTGGCCACTGCCAGCCAAAAGCTGCATTTCCAGCGAGTTAGGGAAGTCTTGATCTACAGTCATGGTTTCGATGGGTTGAGCGTGTAGCATGAGGCCGTTGTTGCGATAGGCCCAGCCGGGCCCGCCTTTTACCTGCTCACCCACAAATCGATATTTTGCTCTTAGCCGGTAGTGGCTGAATTTTTCTTTGGTATAAAAAAGGTGGCCAAATTGATTGGAAAAAGATTCGTATTCGCTGTAGGATGAGGTCAGTAGGCCGTTTTCTACCCTGAAGGTGTTTTTGTAATTTTCTCCGGCGGGGTATCCGGCTATTTTAGGCTTCCAGCCGGTCATGTCTTTGCCGTTGAAAAGCGGCTGCCACTCTTCTTTTCCTGCATTTTGATTTGCCGCTGAAGAGCTGCAGCTATATAAACACACAGAGAGCACTACTATGCCCAAAAGAGACATAGCTGAAAAATGTAATTTCATAAAATTAATGTTTAGGTGTAGTAAATTTTATTAGTAATCAGAATAGGAAGTTGGGTACAGAAAATATTTGTCGCTATGGCTGACGTTGTTTTGGTACTCTGGTTTTACTTTGAGTTCTAGCCAGTCGGGGGAAGTGCGGAATGCCTGCCAGTGCGCATCGCGGCTTTCCTGATCACGGAATGTGGTCATATACATTAGGTTAGGCATTTTCGGGCCAGAGATCACTTCTGCATAAAAAACTGCATTGAACTCCAGCTTATCGAATATTTTTATTTCTCCACCGGCGTTAAACATATCTACCTTGTTTTTATGAAGGCGCTCGGTAGCCGCTTCGTAGCTTCTGAGTTCATATACTCTTTGCTTTCGATCACCCTGTAGTGGAGAAGGTTTGAGGATGGGCATATCCGCAAAAGCTTTCAGTACAATGGACTCTATTCGCTGATAGGGTGCATTGTCATGAGGGGCTTCCAGATACGGTTTTCCGGCTTTTTGGTGCTTTTTGTCTTTGGCTAATTTTTCGTCAAGGGTTGCCAGAGTTTCCAGGTTAGCTATGGGAATCAATACCATAGTTTTGCGCACGGATTCTCCATTGTCGTTTCGCCATTTGAAAACGCCAATTCTGTCTATGCCCTGTCTTTTGAGGGCAGGCAGATACGCATTGGCCAGGTAATCGTCTGTCACCTGTTCTTGTTGCGCATTGTCGAAGCTATAGGTTTTAATTTGGTAATACTCCTGCTGTTGTGATGTAGCGGGAAAAGTCCGGGCTACAGCGAGTAGTACAGTCAGCAGGAAAACTTTTGAGAATAGTTTAAAATACATAGTTAAATTGTTTTCCGAACCCTAAAACTAATACGAATAGAAAACTTTCTCTGCCTGTGAGGCAAAATATGTGCATTAGTGTGCCTCCAGCCAGTTGTTGCCGATACCCATACCCACCTCCATTGGTACTTCGAGAGGTATGGCGTTTTTCATTAGTTCTTCCACTTTTTGTTGTAGCAAGTCGATTTCATCTTCGTGGGCGTCAAACACCAATTCATCGTGTACCTGCATGATCATTTTAGATTTGAGCTTTTCTTTTTTCATCCACTGATGGATATTGATCATAGCTACTTTGATCATATCGGCAGCACTTCCCTGTATGGGAGCATTTATGGCGTTGCGTTCGGCATAGCCACGTACAGTGGCATTGCGTGAGTTGATGTCGCGTAGGTATCTGCGTCTCCCAAGTATGGTTTCTACATATTCGAGTTCTTTGGCTTTGTTTACAGAATCGTCCATGTATTTTTTTATAGCCGGAAATTCCTGAAAGTAAGCCTCTATGATTTCGGCTGCCTCGGTACGGGATATTCCTATGTTTTGGGATAGACCAAAAGCAGAAATACCGTAAATAAGGCCAAAGTTGACTTCCTTGGCTTTTCTTCTTACATCTGGGGTCATTTCGTCGATGGGAATTTTAAATACCTTCGAAGCAGTGGTGGCATGTATGTCTCTTCCGTTTTTGAATGCATCGATCATACTTTCATCACCAGCAAATGCGGCAATTATGCGCAGTTCGATTTGCGAATAATCGGCGGCAAATATCTTGTATCCTTTTTCTCGGGGGATAAAGGCTTTGCGGATTTCTCTTCCTTTGGCTGTGCGTATCGGTATGTTTTGCAGGTTGGGGTTGTTGGAGCTGAGCCTACCAGTGGCAGCTACTGCCTGCCGGTAGTCTGTGTGAATCAGTCCGTCTTTTGAGCTGATTAGCTTTGGCAATGCATCTACATAAGTAGACTTTAGTTTTTGGTATTCGCGAAACTCGAGAATACTACGTGCTATTTCATGCTCGTTGGCAAGTTTGCTCAGAATATCTTCGCCGGTGGCATATTGTCCTGTTTTGGTTTTCTTGGGCTTTTCTACCAGCTTCATTTTGTCAAACAGCACTTCTCCGAGTTGCTTGGGTGAGCTAAGGTTAAATTCCTGCCCTGCCAGATCAAATACCTTTTGCTGTGCGGCTACACTCAGTTCGTTTAGTTCTCTGGACATAGTGTCCAGCACATCGCAATCTATTTTCACTCCATTATATTCCATGTCGGCCAGCACCAGCGATAGCGGTTCTTCTACCTCATGCAGCAGCTTAGAAAAATTATTTTCTTCTACCTGAGGAGCCAGCAGCTGCTTGAGCTGTAGGGTGATGTCGGCATCTTCAGCCGCGTATTCTGTCACAATATCTACATCGATATCGCGCATATTTTTTTGGTTCTTTCCTGTACCTATTAGTTCTTCTATGGCAATGGGCGTGTAATTGAGCATGGTTTCTGCCAGAGAATCCATTTTGTGTTTGGTTTCCGGATCGATCAGGTAGTGAGCCAGCATGGTGTCAAACATGGGGCCTTGAATATCAACACCATAATTTTTCATCACCTGAATGTCGTATTTCAGGTTATGTGCTATTTTTCTGATTTGATCGTTTTCCAGTACTTCTTTGAAATCATTTACGATCTGCTGTGCTACTTTTTGGTCTTCTGGAATGGAGACATAATAAGCCTCCCCCGGCACATAGGCAAAGGCAATCCCTACCAGTTCTGCCTCCTCGGGATTTACACTGGTGGTTTCCGTATCGAAGCAAAACTCCTCTTGCAGGGCCAGGTGTTGCGCCAGTGATTTGCGGGCCTCTTCAGTATTTACCAGGTAGTAGTCGTGTTCTGTGCTGGCGATGGATTTTTTTTCGGCTGGCACTGGGGCACTTTCTACTTCGGTGTTGCTTCCTGTACTAAATAAACCCAATTGAGAGTCGGATGCTTTCTTAGCTTTTTTGGCTGGTGTGGGTGTTTTTTCTTCCTCACCGCCAAAGAGGCGTTTGAGCGTTGTGCGAAATTCGAGCTCTTCAAATATTCGCCTGACTTCTTTTTCGTTGGGCTCTTCTACCAGTAATTTGTCTTCTTCAAAAACCAGAGGTACATCTATTTTGATAGTGGCCAGTTGTTTGGACAATACCCCTTGTTGACCAAATTCTTCCACTTTTTCCTTCATTTTTCCTTTTAGCTCGTGGGTATTTTCCAGCAGGCCTTCTACTGTGCCATAAGCTTTTAGGAACTTCACGGCTGTTTTGGCACCTACCCCCGGAATACCGGGAATATTGTCAACTGCATCGCCCTGTAGCCCGAGTATGTCTCGCACCTGATCTACGTTTTCTATGTCAAATTTGGCCAGCACTTCGGGAATTCCCCATACGTCTACGCCATTGCCCATGAAGGCAGGCTTGTAGAGAAAAATATGATCTTCTACCAGCTGAGCATAGTCTTTGTCTGGGGTCATCATATACACTTCAAAGCCTTTCTTGGAAGCGGCTTTGGCAAATGTGCCAATGATGTCGTCGGCTTCAAAGCCATCGAGCTCCAGCACAGGTATATTAAAGGCTTTCAGCACATCTTTGATGATGGGTGTGGCGGTGCGGATATCTTCGGGAGTTTCTTCCCGCTGGGCTTTGTAGGCCGGAAATTCAAGATGTCTGAATGTAGGCGCGCTCGTGTCGAAGGCTACTCCCAGGTGTGTAGGCTTTTCTTTGTTTAGGATTTCCATCAGGGAATTGACAAAACCAAAAACAGCACTGGTATTCATCCCTTTCGAGTTTACTCGTGGGTTTTTCGAAAAAGCAAAATGAGCCCTATAGATAAGGGCCATGGCATCTAATAGAAATAATTTTTTGTCAGGTTTACTCATGGAGTAAAAATAAGTATTTAGTGGTGGTCGGGACACATCTTGGTCTAAGATTTCTTATTTTACAGTGTGAAAAGAAAAATAGGATGCTTTTGATCATGAAATGTAGTACAGTACTGGCTGTGGTTTTCCTGATGGGGTGCCAGCAGAAGGGCACGGAGCAGCTACTCCAACCCGACGATATGCTGGGGGTATGGGAAAATGTGTCTCTCGATATTAAAATCAACACCTTTCAAAACCGGGATACAACTACTTTTTTGCGCGCACCTGAGGGAAAGTGGGAGGAGGTGTTGAAAATAATGCCTATCAGAACAGCCTTTGATAAGAATGGCGGCTATACGTCTACTTATCGCGATTTGGATGGCAAAGTAGTAGGGAAAAGTTCTGGAAAATGGCAGATAAGAAACGACTCTTTGGTGATGGAGGCCAATGGAGTGGAGTATACGTATCGGGTATCGCTAAAAGATGACAAAGCCCGCTTTATAGGTTTACTGGATTGGGATCAGGATGGCAAGGCTGACGACCTCTATGATGGCTGGCAAAAGCGTGTGGAATAAAAACGGCGGGTCTGAATTTCAAATCTGCATTTCTCTGGTTACTTTTGGCGCATGCTAAAACAAGGAGATACTTACACATCTAAATTTACAATCACTCAGGAGCAGGTTAATACATTTGCTGAGCTGAGTGGTGATGACAATCCAATACATATCGATCAGGAGTTTGCCGCTAATACGCCTTTCAAGCAAACTATTGTGCACGGTATTTTTTCGGCATCTGTGTTTTCCAAGGTGCTGGGTACGGAGTTTCCAGGTCATGGATCCATCTACCTGGGGCAAAAGCTGGAGTTTAAGCGGCCCGTATTCCCGGGCAAAGAATATGAAGCTCGTTTTGAAATAACCGAGACAAGAGATGGCAAGCATACAGCCATAGTATCTACTCAGGTGTATGAGCTTGAGCGTGGAAAGATTGTGATAGACGGTTGGGCAGAAATGCTGAATAAAGAACAGTTGCCTTAGTCATTTTTTACTGTCTACTTTTTACAAGTTAGAGTTACCATTTGAGTGTCTCAATATTTGATATCTGTTGAAAATGGTTGTCTTTAGTTATCAGCGGAAGGTTGTGTTCTTTTGATATAGCAGCTATCCAAATATCATTTTCCGGGATGGGAGTACCCTTGGCCTTAAGTTGCGTCTTTATCTGCCCATAATGGTTTGATGTGTTTTCTGTTACTTTGAGTACTGTATGCTTTTCTACAAAGTACGCAACCTCTCTTAGCCTCTTGGCTTGATTAACAATATAACTTGAGCTATATGCTCCAAAGTAAAGTTCCCCCACAACAATTGATGGAATTATTATTTCATTGTCAGATATCAATTGGACGATATTAGGGTCACCTCTGAAAAATTCAACTATGATGTTGGTGTCTATTAAATATTCCTTACCACTCACTTTGATCGATGTTTTCACAGCCTTCATCAATAGTTTTTAAAACATCATCGGCCTCTTCTTGAGTCCAAGAACCTGCCAGATCATGGATCATATTTTTGCGATTGCTTTGAGGTGAAGGCAGCAAGATGGACTCTATTTGTGATATAGTCCTAACATCTTTTAGTGAAGCAAATAATTCTATTATTCTCAACTTTCTCGACTCGATGTTCATATTTCTAAGCGCTTTACTCAAAGTTAACGATTTCAGGTTTTATTGAGTTTATTCATTACTAAAACTTCTATTAGTATGGAAGGGTTTAATTTTATTCCATTTTTAGGGAATTGAAGTTGAACCGGCGGTCATCTCCTGTGTATAAAATAGCATCTGCTCCGGGAAGGATTAATGTAAACGCATTGGACGCGGATGCTTTGTAATGCACTTGGCTATCGAGGTGATCAAAAGTTTTTTTCAGGGGAAATGCATTAAGAAGTTCGTCCGTGTTGTGCGGAACTCTTCCTTGTTTTTTATAAAAAATGGTGATTGCATTTAATAAACTGGCAGAAATTTTACCGTCTTGCTTCCCTCTTATATATCTCATTTTGTCCAATAAAAGTTTTTTATTCAGACTTGTGGAATCTAAGAGGCCGGTATTAAACAGCAATTCAACCTGACTTTCCCTTTCTTCATCGCTTTTTAAATTTATGGTGCTTTTCAGCAGGTCATATTGAAATTTTTTTAGTTCAAGTTCCCGTGCTTTCTCAGCTCCGTAGTAATCACTCCAGAGACCTCCCAAAAAGCCCAGTAGTCCTGCTGAAAGCAAGACTTTAAAAAAGGTGTTGTTTTTGTTTTCCTGTATCATAATTGATTAAATGTTGAGTTTAGGTATGTTTTTGGATTGATCACGGCTATTTGATTCCACAAGTCTTCTCCCAAAAAGCCCCTTAAATTCAACCCAAAAGCTCGCTCGCTTACTTCCTGTTCTGTCATATAGTAATCTGTACCAAATAGTACTCTTTGTTGTAGGCGTGAGTCGGATAGCAATATGGCTTTGAGCGTGGCGTAATACTTTGGGTCTGCAAGGGTGTAGCTGATGTCAGTGTAGGCATTGAATCGGGTGTCGGATACTCTTTCTTTTATCTTAAAAAACCAATTGTCGGGTATTTTGTCGTGCCACGATTCCTGTAGAAATTTATCCCATTCGCTTGCCCCGCCAAAGTGTGCAAAGCATAGTTTTAATTTTGGAAAGTCTGATAAGAGATCATCGTATCGGCTGGGGTCGGAATACACATCGGTAAACTTCCCATTGGATTGCTTGGGGTATGTCACTCCCGTTCTGGGATCTGTTCTGCGCGCAGTGGTTAATTTTCCTTTGTAAAACACACCTCCACGAGTGCAGTGCGACATGATGGGCAACTCATTTTTTTCGGCATATTCGTATACCTTTTCCAGCCGGGGGTCGTGGGGAAAATAACCCAAAGCAGGGTACATTTTTATGCCGGAAAATTGATGTTCTTCTATGTATTTTTGAACAAGATCGAATACATCGGGCCTTTCCGGGTGAGCAAAGACAAAAGGGTATATTTTGTCTGGAAACTTGGTTTTCAACTGAGCCAGTTGGTCGAGCTGAGTAGTAAAACTATCTGGCACTCTACCGGCACCCATATACTCCATGTCCATCGACAAGGTGACAAAGGCAGCATTTTGGGGATAGAAGCCTGTCAGGTGCTCAAACACTTTTTCCTGTGAGGTAAGTTCGCTTATTTTTTTAAATGTGCGAAACTTGTTTACCAGGTAAGCTTCACTGGTAAGCCTGAGCCATTTTAGCAGTTTGACCATCCACTTTTTCACTACAAAATTGGCTATCGGTTTTATAAACCAGGGTAGAAAATTCACCGGCACGTTTTTTTCGGTGAAGATGTGTGTGTGGGTGTTGATCATTTTACTTCTGGGCTTTGGGTTTGATGCCAGCACTTCGGGCATTTACTATTTTTACCAGGTTGTCGAACCAGAAAGAGGCACCCCGCGATATGGCTACTGCTGAAATCAGCCAACCCAGCAGTGCCGTGATGAAGCCCCAAAAGCTGCCGAAGTTTTCGTGAAGTACACTTCCAAAACCTACCTGCTTTTCTATGTGAGATTTAAATTGTTTTTCGCTGCAGTTCAGTGCGGTTATGCGCTTTTTTTCGTCAGATGCAAGCCTTTTTTCTTCTTTCGTGATACTGTATAGCGTGGAATCATAGGTAGCCAGACATTCGCAGGGTTGCATTTGGTATTTTACTTTTACCTTTTTGTCTTCCAGTTCTACATGGCACTGCCCTAGAGCCAGGCATTGTCTGAGCTCAGTTTCAGCATTAGCCTTCTTTTTTTTTAGCTCAGCTACTTGTTTTTTGTAGTCTTTGTCTGGTTTTTGGCAAACCGATAGTGTGTCTTTTAGTTTGCGCTTTTCGATATCACCTGCCGACACCCAGCCCAGAGGTGCTCCCTGAAGGGAGTCCAGTAAGTCAAAAGCTAGTTTTATGTTGTCGTTGAAGTGCTGTTCGTTTAGTTTTGAAGCTTCCTCATGAGAGCGTACCCGTAGGGAATCTGCGTTCACTTTTGAGGTGATTTCTACTGCAGAGAGAACCATTTTTTCCCGAAGGCTATCGTTCTGATAAAAGGTTTTAATAAGTTTTATACTGTCTATATTGAAACCAACAGCCAGTATGCATCCTACTACAAACAATTGCTGCCTGAGGTCGCGTTTGAACCAGCCGGTTACCCTGTCCATATAGTCGTTGTACCAGTTTTTGATCTGGGTTGTCAATTGAGCGTCTTGCTTGTCGGCTGGCAGTTCAGACGCTTTGATAAAGGACATGAGCAGTGTTTTCAGATCGCTATCCTGTAGTTTTTCTACGGCTAGTTTGACATTGGCGAAGTTGGACTGGCCGGGGGTTGGGTTTTTCGCACCTTCGGTAGCCAGTATGTCGATGAGTACAGAGGCAAACTGCTCGTCGGAAATATACGCGGGCAGTCTGGTTGGGTCCCGTTTGATGGCCTTTATACTGGGATGGTTATACAATTCATCCGCATAGTTTTTGTTCTTTGGGTCGTTTAATACTTTGTATATGGCGTCCTTTAAGTCTTTGTGCCTCTTTTGTCTTTTGTGATTCCAGATTTCCACCAGCACGGAGGCCAGGTTGCTAAACACAAAGTAGATAAGCACAATAGAGATGATCGTGTCTATGATTTGTGGCATGATTTCTAAAGTTTGGCAGAGCTGTCAGAAAGCAATTTGTAAGCCCCCTCCAAATTGGTCTCCCTCATTGAAGTTGGGTGCACCGGAACCCTTCTCGTATTTTACTATCCAGGTGTATTTTTTCACTTCCAGTTTCAACGAACCCTTTATGTTGTAGTAGATATCGGAGTTGACTATATCCAACCAGGCATGCGCAGCTCCTTCGGTTATGATCTTAGCATTTGTTCCCAGTTTGATCTCCGGAGCGTAGACAAACGAGGTTTTCAAGCGGGCCAGCACATCGTCTTCGTTTTCTTGACTTTGATCCTGATTTCCTCCTAAATGCACATTTTCACCCTGAAACTTGTAGCCTAGCTGCGCAAAAGCACCAAATTTTGTCTTTCGGATAATAGGCGATTTCGTTTGGTTTTGGTACCACGGCATATAGCCAAATTCCATTAATCCATTGATGACGTTGAAAGATTGGTTGGCTTCAAAGCCGCCGGAAAACGAAAATACTTGTATCGTTTTTGATAAATCAGGAATATCAGGGTCATCTGTAAATTTGTATTTGGAAAGTAAGCCGGAGTATTTGGCTACTATTCCATCCAAAACATCCTTTCCCCCAACCTGAATCTTGATGTCGGGTTGCCAGGAAAGTGAGGAATGCTGCAGGGCTACAAAATCCCCGATGTTGGGAGTAATGTCGTATTCGAAATTGAATGCAGTCTGATCTGTAGGCGAGTTGGCACCTCCTATGGTGGCTGAGTTGTCTTGCCCTTTTCCGCAGTAGAAAAAGCAGCATAAGGTGAGTATTAGTATGGTCTTTTTCATGATTAGATGATTTCGGGAGCCAGTTCGTTCACGCTCATGTCCATCCAGGTTTTAGGCCATTTTTTAATGCCGTGCCCCTTTTTTGCCAGGGTAAACTTCATAGCGTTTTTGTACAGGTTTTTGCTGTTCATGTTGCCAAAGCCATCGTCATCGTCCAGCACTTCATCGTGTACAGTGCCGTCATTTATAGTTACCCCCTCATCATTGAAGTTTGTAAGTTGAAATTTCATTACCGTTTTGAGTTGATCGAGTGTCATCATGGTGATGTAGTTTGGAAAGTTGTAGTCGTTTAGGATAAAAAAACAGAAACAAAAGGAAAGCAGTCTCAAGCGAAGTAGGAGAGTTGGCTAACGACATGACCTTCTTTTTTGTAATACCGGAATGTCATCCAGAGGCTTTAATAATTCTAAAAACAAGCCTTTGAGCAGCAGTAAGACTTAAAAATACGAGTATTTAAATCCATGTTATGAAGTAATAATATTTTCTACAAAATACCTATTACTGAGTCTTGTTTTTTATCTAAATACTTGAAATAGTGATATTTGTACTTTTATTAAACATAAAACATAGCCTTTCTGATTTTTATTTTTCATTGATATTTTTTGCTATGTGTGTTGAAGTAGGGCTGTTACACACATGGAACCAGGAATGAGAAGCAGGGCGGTAGAGTCACTGTCGGCTTGAGCATTGGTAGGTGGGGGGGCTTTGTTTCTGATTGGCTGCAGCGGGCTTTTTCAACCAAATCATCTTAAAAACCAGGATGTAACCAAAAAGAAAACCCCTCTGACAGGAGCACTGCCAGAGGGGTTGGTTGTATTAAGTGGATTTACTCTAAGTTAGTCGGCTATGGTTATAGCAAACTCAGGTACAGTTTCTATATCTGTTTCTCCACCGGCATTGGTGATATCGCCAGAGGCCACACCCTCAGCCGCTTTGTTGGGTTCATGGCGAAGGATTACCTTTAAAGTGCCGGAGCTTGCATCGCCGGTAGTAAAGGTGTTTTCCAGTCCGATAGGCTTTTGGTTAGCGTCTTTGTCGGTGTAGGCGCTGTGGGTCAGGTTGAGGTTTGCCGAAACCACGAAGAAAAATTGATGTTCTTCTGCTTCTTTTTCTATCTCCTCGGTGATGTCTTCAGCGGGAGATTCTGATTCGTTAAGCAGTTCTAACGTAACCGTGTAGCTGGTATTGGCAGCCAGTGTGCCCCCTGTAACCTGCGGATTTTTAGGGCCGTCACCACCATCTTCATCGTAATACTTGAGCGTAACAGCAGAGCCGGTTTCCGGGGTAAATATCACATTCAGAGTAGTGATAAGCTCCTCTTCGTGCGGAGGCTCTACGGGCTCGTCATCGCCACAGCTAGCTAATACAAGGATGGCTAATAGAGATACAAAAGATGATTTTATGAATTTATCAAAAATGTTCATGGTTGTATTTTAAAAAGTATATAATAATCTAAGTGAAAAATTGATGCCAGTTTCGTCGGCATAATACCGAAACCTGTTCATGTAGTTGCGGTACGAAGTATTGAGTAGGTTTTCAATAGAAAAACCTACATTGAATTTGCTAAATTCCACTCCGGAATGAAAGTTTAACACAGTATATCCATCGGGAGCAGCCTTAAAATCATAGATAGTAGAAGGGGGATCTTCCCCTTCTGCATGAATAAACACCTGAGGAGCTCTGCCTTGTTTTGCCACAGCCAGCACTTCGGCGGTGGTATACCAGGAAGCTTTTTTGTCTGGCGACTGAGTCCGGTAGGTTATACCGTGCCGCATGCGATTGGCAGGTACATTTATTAACACATCGTTGGCTTTGGTGTCGGTGGCATGTAGCCAAGAGCCCTTGGCCTGATAGGCCCAGTGGCTGGTAAATTGGTAACCCACCGTAGCATCTACTCCAGCAAAGCGGGCATTGGTACGTGCATATTGAAACACAGGAAACGCCCCCCTGATGGATAGCCGGGTGCCGGATGGCCTCAGGTAGATGTAGTTGTGAATCAGGTTGTAGTACCCACTGATTTCAGCGTGCCAGTTTTTTTGCTGGTGTGTTACCGTAGCAATGCTTTTGACCGCCTGCTCTGATGCAGGGTGAGTACGGAGAAGTTCGGGTGACAATACCCCCTGGCTGTACAGCAGCCCTTCTTCAATAGCAGCGGCACCATGGTGGAGGCCATTGCTAAACAACTCGCTAATGTGGGGCGGACGCCATGCTGAAGCAACATTGGCTTTGAGTTGCCAGTGTTCTCCAATATCTGCCTGCGCCCCTACCGAAGCGGTGATGTTGTGGAAGGTGTATTTTGGCGAGAGTAGTTCCCGCTCACTGTTAAACACGAGAGGGTTTAAAGTACGCCAGTCGTATCGGATGCCTGCTTCGAGTTCCCAGTGCTGTTGCACATAGCGCTGAATGGCAAACAATCCCGCACCGTAGTTTTTGTAGTCGGGAATCAGAAAGCTGGCGTTAGTACCGGCGTTGTTCTTGTTGCGCTGATACGTGCTGCTGATACCGTATTCTCCTATCCACTTCTGTTGAAGTGTCTGTTCCAGAGCTAAGTCTAATGTGTGTGTGTAAATATCTAATGATATAGAAGGCTTGTTAAAATTGTTTCCTCTCCTCCTGTCGTACTCCTTTCTTTGGTTGGCCTGAAAAGCATATTGCCAGGTCAGTTGTGCATTTTTGGTGAGCTGTTTTTCTCCACTCAGCTTTACCAGGTCGTGCGCTATATCCTGTCGAGGGTGATCTATGGTGTAGGTAAAATCCTCGATAAACAATGGCTTGTCGCTATTGATAGCATTGATCAGATCCGATTGATTCCCTATGTGTGCACTACGCATGATTCCGATGTTGGCACTGAAGTGACTGTAATAAGCATTGAGGCTGTAGGTAGGTCGAGTCACACCTGTAGCTATAGAAAAATTCAACTCCTCTACACCGGTATTGGATAGGTTGTAGCGGGGAGCATGTGAATCGCCTGCTTTTTTTGCGGAAGCCTGCACACGCCACCCCCACCCGGAGTTGTAGCCCTTTTGCCAGGTAGATGCAAGTGTACCTTGCCTGTTGTTGGACTGAGCTACCCCTTGTACAGAGCCTCCAAACGCTTTGGTATGAGGGAGTGCAGCGGGCTCTACCAGCACAATGCCGCCAATTGCATCTGCTCCATAGCGTACTGTAGCAGCACCTTTTACTACCCGAAAAGAGGTGGCCGAGAAGGGGTCAATTTCGGGTGCGTGCTCTTGCCCCCATTGCTGACCTTCCTGCCGTACACCATTGTTCATGATCACTATTCTATTGCTATGCAACCCGTGAATTACGGGCTTGGATATAGTAGGTCCTGACTGCAAGCTATTTACACCGGTAATAGCCTCAAGCGTTGCTCCCAGCGTTTTGCCTTTAGCCTGACGGATGTCCTGATCAGACAGCTGCTCTGTGGTGACAGATGAACTTACCTTCTGAGCTTCTCCGGCCACAGTCACTTCCTGAAGCTGTTCGATGTGATGCTCTAAAGCAAAATTCACTGTACTGTGGTCTGACAGAGTCACTGTTAGTGTTTTTGACTCACAACCCACGTGCCTGACTAATACGGTGTATTGTCCCTTGCATAGGTTTTGTAAAATATAGTGACCATTTGCATCGGCTGTAGCGCCACGTTGTAACTCTGCGATGTAAACAGTAGCGTACTCCAGAGCACTTTGGTCATGCTCATCGGTTATTTTGCCCGACAGGGTATAGCTACATGTGGTAGATTGTGCTAAGGTTGCACAAGAAGCACACATCGCCATAGCCAATGTCAGCGCATAAGGATATATGCTTGCCATGATTTAGATATACTAGGCGTGAAAGGGAAGAATTTTCCCCAAAAGAAAAAAAGAAAAGGAGGAGTTAGGTCAGAGGAGAGCCCTTGTTGAGTACCTGTCCGGTAAGGGTATAAGTATACCTATTGGAATAATGTGTGTAGGTATTGGGTGTAGCAGTTACGTTTTTTTCACTCAGGTAGAGCGAAGAGTCCGGTGCAAGAGGAGTAAAACAGAAATGGCAGAGAAAACAAAATTTGTGTTCCTTAGCCAGGTGTACCTGGTGGTCGCAGGCGTGGTGATTTTCAGAAGTAGTCTCTACCTCAACACTTACTACGGTTTCCGGATTGTCGTGACTGTGTAGTACATTGAATGGTACTACTGTAGCCAGAACCATAGCCAGCAACAGCCAGGCACTGACCTGAGAAAACCAACGCGATATGTGAGTGTTGTCTTTTGCCACAGTGTTGCAAAATTAGGGAATAAATTTAATATCCTGCAACACCGGGCGATATGCACACAAGTCGTAATTAAAACGACGTATCAGCAGTTAGATATCAGAGGCAGCAGGAGCTTTACTGCTGAGTGTGGTAATGGGTGTGAGTCGTATGTGCTTAAACTCTACTTCTGAGCCTTCTGCCTGGACGGCAATCTGACCTTGTGTAGCTGTAGCATTGTAGCCGTAGTTCACCAGATCGCCATTTACCCATACCTTTATTTTGTCATTGAGGCATTCTATTACCATTCTGTTCCACTCGCCCAGTGGTTTTTCCGAACCATCGGTCAGGTTCATAATTCTGCGTTTTTTCCCTTCGGTAATGCCCCACTCTTCTTTTGGCCCACGGCGTTCGAGCATATTTTCGGTAGTTATATCCTCTACTATACACCAGAAGTCTCCTGCGTTTTCATGCTTCATTTGCACTTCTATGGATTTGGGAAACATTTTGTAAAGTGATCGTGGAGTAGATGCATGCACCAGTACTCCGCAGTTTCCGGGTTGATTGGCAAAGCGGTATACAACATCCAGCCTGTAGTTTTGGTACGACTGATCTGTAATGAGGTGTCCACCGGGCGTACCCATGCTTACCAGCTTTCCATCGCGCACCAGAAACGGGCTTTTGACGTCCGGGTTGTTGTCCATCTTTGGTACATCGGCGTGCCATCCGTCCAGGTTTTTACCATTGAACAACGCAGTGGTAGATTGTGACTGACAAGATAAGCAAGCCAGCAAACCGGCAATGATAAAGGAGTATTTCATAGGTGTGATGTATAGTAAAAGTAAAAAACACCGTAATATATACCAGTGTAGTGAAATGGCAAAAGCTATAGGTAGGCGATACAACTATTAGAACCCTAAGGGGTAGAAAGTTGGATGCGTCCTATACGCCCGTTTCTGCCTGCAGCCCATACAGTTTGGCTTTTCTCATGTACATCCAAAGTGTGATATCCCTGACCGCTGATCGGCTGCCAGCTGTTGCCATCGTCGAAGGATATATTGGATCCCGATGGACCGGTAGCGATGATGGTATGGTGAAAATACCGTACGGCCGACCTGTAATCCATAGCAGTGTTGATCAGTTGCCAGGTGTAGCCTCCATCGTTGGTACGGATGATATTATTATGCCCTTCGTTTTCTTTGGTATAATCCCCTCCTACTGCTATGCCGGATTTTTTGTTTTTAAAAGCAACCGAAAAGATGCCTTGACTCGCCTGGCCTTGTATTATGGGAGTGTCAACGCTTTGCCATGCAATTTTACGGGTACTGGTGCGAAGTATGTGGCTGGCTGTTCCCCCTGTGCCTATCCAGACTGTATGGTTTTGTGCTGTCATTTGACTTCCGCTGGCAGCAAAAGCATACTCGCCATCTTGCACCACAGGACGCTGGTTAAAGGGCACTTCGCGCCAGGTTTTGCCACTGTTGCTGGTATACAGCAGATACAAGCGCCCTCCTATGGGGTCGCCTTGCATAAAGCCGTCTTTTTTATTCCAAAAAGTAAGTGCATCGAAAAAACCTTCTTCTTCGGTGTTTTGAAATACCACCTTCCAGGTTTTGCCTCCATCTGCTGTTCTGAAAATCTTAGAGCTTTTGCCTGTGCCTATACTTAGCGCCAGTGCTTCGTTGGCGTTGAATACTTCTATGTCACGAAAATCCAGTGAGTCGGCATGTGGTATGCGGAAGTATGTCCATGTTTGCCCACCGTCGAGGGTTTTGGCTACAGTGCCGTTTGTGCCTGTTACCCAGCACTCCTGATCAGATACAGCTGCAATTCCACGTAGCGATGCTTTTTTGTCTAACGAGAAGGTTTCCCAGGAGAGTAGATGCTGGCTGCTGGCTGTACCGAAAGTACATAGTATGCAAGCCAGAAGGGTAGTCACTTTTCTCATACCACTAAGGTATGCAAAGTGTGCCTTTTAAAGAAAAAGAGTAAGGCTGGCAGGGTTTATTTTACCTCTTCGTAATCCACAAAATCGCCTCCTTTGTAGTCTGATCCGGACGATTTGCTTTTACGTTGATCCGATGGGATGTAATCTATGTTTACATTCCCATCGGATGGTTTTTTGTATTGCTTTTGAGAGTATGTTTGTCTTCCTCGTTGTTCTTGTTTTTTAATAAATCCTGAAAAAAACAAGCGCATGAAAAAGCCTCCTAGTTTTATAAAAACAAAGAATATGATGAATATGATTAATAGTACCTTTAACATACTCTATGTGTACTTATCGACTTAGGTATAGGTTACGCTCACTGTATATTTTCATGAAGTAATCGTCCATGAGGTCATCGATAAAGTAGATGGATTCACCTGTAGATTTCATCTCAGGCCCGAGCTCCTTGTTTACATTCGGGAACTTGTGGAAAGAGAATACCGGCTCTTTGATGGCGTATCCTTTTTTGTAAGGTTTAAATTCAAAGTCTTTGACCTTCTTTTCACCCAACATCACTTTGGTAGCGTAGTTTACGTAAGGCTCGCGGTATGCTTTGCATATAAATGGCACAGTACGCGATGCTCTCGGGTTAGCCTCGATGATATATACCTTGTCGTTTTTCACAGCAAACTGGATGTTGATCAAACCTACAGTATCCAGCGCTTTAGCGATTTTGTGAGTAAACTCTTCAATTTGACGGATAACGAGATCGCCGAGGTTGTAGGGAGGTAGCACGGCATAAGAGTCTCCCGAGTGGATACCCGCTGGCTCTATGTGCTGCATGATACCTATAATGTGCACGTCTTCACCGTCGCAGATAGCGTCTGCTTCTGCTTCTATGGCTCCCTCCAGAAAATGATCGAGCAGGATACGTCCGTCAGGTTTATCTTTCATCAGGTTGACTACATGCTCTTCCATTTCTTGCTCGTTGATCACGATTTTCATGCTTTGGCCACCCAATACATAACTAGGTCTTACCAGCAGTGGGAATCCGATTTCCTTGGATAGCTCCAGTGCCTGATCTGCATCTTCTACCGTGCCGTATGGCGGGTAAGGAATTTCGAGTTCTTTGAGCAAGTCTGAGAATCGCCCTCGGTCTTCGGCCAGGTCTAGTGCTTCGTAGCTTGTACCGATTACTTTAATGCCGTATCGGTTAAACTTTTCAGCCAGCTTGAGAGCTGTTTGCCCTCCTAGCTGTACGATTACTCCTTCGGGCTTTTCGTGTAATATGATGTCGTATATATGCTCCCAAAATACCGGTTCGAAGTACAGTTTGTCTGCAATATCAAAGTCGGTAGAAACGGTTTCGGGGTTACAGTTGATCATGATGGTCTCATAGCCACATTCTTTGGCGGCCAGCACACCGTGCACACATGAGTAGTCGAATTCTATTCCCTGTCCGATTCTGTTAGGTCCTGACCCGAGTACGATAATTTTTTTCTTATCGGTAGCTATAGATTCGTTTTCTTCATCGAAAGAGGAGTAGTAGTAGGGCGTTTGAGCTTCAAATTCAGCCGCGCATGTGTCTACTAGTTTGTACACACGCTTGATACCCAGATCGTTTCGTTTGTTGTACACTTCGCTTTCGAGGCACTTGAGCAGGTGTGCGATTTGCCTGTCGGCATAACCCTTTTCTTTGGCTGTTTTCAGCAGTTGCTGTGGCAGGCTGTCGAGGGTGTGTTTTTCGATTTCCTTTTCCAGGAGAATCATCTCTTCTATTTGGTGCAGGAACCAATCGTCGATCTTAGTAAGTTTCTTGATGGTTTTGAATGGAATGCCCATCTTGAACGCATCGTAGATGTGGAAGAGTCTGTTCCAGCTGGGGTTTTCCAGACTGTAGAGTATTTCCTGTTGGTCTTGCAGTTCGCGACCATCAGCTCCTAGTCCGTTTCGCTTGATTTCCAGCGATTGGCAGGCCTTTTGGAGTGCTTCCTGGAAGTTTCTTCCAATACCCATGGCTTCTCCTACCGACTTCATTTGCAGGCCAAGTTTTCTGTCTGACCCCTGGAATTTGTCGAAGTTCCAACGTGGTATTTTTACGATCACATAGTCTAATGCAGGCTCGAAGAAGGCCGATGTAGTCTTTGTGATCTGGTTTTTCAATTCATCGAGGTTGTAGCCTATGGCAAGCTTTGCAGCGATTTTAGCGATAGGATACCCGGTGGCTTTGGATGCCAGAGCAGAAGAACGCGACACCCTTGGGTTGATCTCGATTCCTATGATTTCATCTGTTTCAGGGTGTACGGAGAATTGTACGTTACATCCTCCTGCAAACTGACCAATGGCATTCATCATGCGCTTGGCAAGGTTACGCATTTCCTGATATACTGTGTCGGGTAGTGTCATGGCAGGTGCTACTGTGATAGAATCACCTGTGTGCACACCCATGGGATCAAAGTTTTCGATCGAACATACAATGATGATGTTGCCAATATTGTCGCGTAACAGCTCGAGTTCGTATTCTTTCCAGCCCAAAATACTTTGCTCTACCAATACTTCGTGTATGGGTGAAGCCTGAAGGCCGGCATTCAGTGCTTTGTCAAATTCTTCGGGTGAATTTACAAATCCACCACCATAACCACCCAGTGTGTAAGAAGGGCGGATTACAAGTGGGAAACCGATTTCCTGAGCGATTTCTTTTCCTTTGAGGAATGAGGTAGCGGTTTCGCCTTTGCAGACGTTTACTCCTATTTCCTGCATTTTCAGACGGAATTTCTCCCTGTCTTCGGTAGTCTCTATGGCGTTGATATCAACACCGATCATGCGTACGTTGTATTTTTCCCATATACCGGCCGCTTCACAGTCGATCGCCAGGTTGAGGGCAGTCTGACCCCCCATAGTGGGAAGCACAGCATCTATGTCGTGCAACTCCAGAATTTCCCTTATCGATTGTTTGGTCAGAGGTTTGAGATAAACATTGTCAGCGGTCACACTATCGGTCATGATGGTAGCCGGGTTAGAATTGATCAGTGTCACTTCTATACCCTCTTCTCTGAGAGAGCGGGCTGCCTGAGAGCCGGAATAATCAAATTCACAAGCTTGACCTATGATGATAGGTCCGCTACCGATAATCAAAATGGACTTAATACTATTGTCTTTTGGCATGGTTATCCTGTTGGGGGTGGTACAAATTGGCGCAAATTTAGAGTAGAAAGGATTAGATTAAAAGGTATTAAAAAATAATATTTCGATTTATCAGTTTATTCCTGAGGAGAAAGACTGTTTTGGGCTTTGAGATCGAAAGGAAAACCTCTTTTTTTCGATAAAAAGAGAGGTTGGGGTATTGCGGAGGTATACCAAACAGGGGATAAAGCTTACATGTATTTTTTTAAATTGATCCATTCATTATAGATTTGAGATTCACTTACATACTAACTATGCGATACAGTCAGGCGATTATTTCAGCATGTTCATTTTGGGTTATTCTTACAGGATGTTCTGTGAAACAGTCAGAAAACACTTCTTCGGTAAGTACCGACGATGTGGTGGGTACCTGGCTGGCCCGTTGGCAGACCGATCCTGCTTCTTATCCCGATGTAGACTCATCTATACAGTTTACCATGAATGGTCAATTCAGGTTTGACAAAAAAGGGAAAGTGACCATATCAGCCTATGGGCATGAAAAGTGCATTTTTAGTAGCGATACCCTTACCCATTCGCTCAACTGGAAGCTCTCTAACGATACACTGCAACTGGTCAATGAAAATGACATTCATGGCATGGCCTACACCGTGTTGAATTTAAACAGCAGTCAGATGAAGCTACAGCTAATGGACGACATTTTTTTGGAGCTGACTAAGCAGTAAGTAAAGCACTACTTCATCCGTTTCTTGACTCACCTTTTCAGGTTAGTGGGTAATTTTAATTCGTTTGCTCACCAATCCTCAAATACCTTTTATAACTTTAGGTATGTCTCATAACTGCAATCTTCAAGTTTTCGTATCTTTACTTTATGGATTTAGTAGAACAGAAAATATTGAATAATTACTTAGGATTGATTGAAAAACTCACTCCTACGATGAAGTCAAACCTAATTGAACAATTAAAGGTATCAATGACAAAAAGTAAAAAGCCAAAATCCCAAATGGAAGATGCTTTTGGTTCTTGGAGTTCAAATGAATCCGCTGAAGAAATTATTCAAGCCATAAGGTCAAGTAGATCTACCAATAGAAACATAGAAGAGTTTTGAAATATCTACTAGATACAAACATTTGTATTTACTACATCAAAGGAAAATTCCAACTGAAAGAGAAATTTAGAACTATTGATGCAAATTCTTTTTTCATTTCTGAAATCACGTTAGCAGAACTTAAATTTGGAATAGCCAATAGTCAAGCTCCTGACAAGAATATGGAGTCTCTAAATAAGTTTTTAACAGGCGTTCAAGTTCTTCCAATTTTTGACTCTTTGGACGTATATGCCAACGAAAAAGCCAGACTAAGAAAGGCCGGGAAACCAGTTGATGATTTTGATTTGTTAATTGGAGCCTCGGCCGTAGCAAATAATCTAACTTTAGTAACGAATAACATCAAACATTTTGAACGACTCAAAGGTATCAAGATAGAAAACTGGGCTGAATAAAGAATAAACGAGACACAACAAACGATATAGCACATGCCTCTACTAAGTCGCTTGAAACTGAAACACAAATCGGATACTTTAGTAGATATTTAGATGAGTTCAGAGGCTTGTGCCATATCTGGATGGTAGTCAACACAAAAAAATAAAAAACTCAAATAACACAATCGATGAAAAAGTTTCTCGCAATAGTTGGAGGTCTGATAGCTGTGCTGCTTTTGGCCATGGTATTGGTGCCTGTTATTTTTAAAGATGACATAAAAAAAGCAGTAGATGATGCTATGGCAGAAAACCTGAATGCCAGAGTGTATTACGATCCCGATGGCATTAACCTAACGCTATTTAGCAATTTCCCCAATTTCACGTTTGGGTTAGAAGACTTTGGCATTGTGGGGCATGCACCGTTTGACAAAGACACGCTGGTAGCAGTGCAGTCATTTGAAATAGTGATAGACATTATGTCGGTTGTTTCCGGAGATGAAATCACGATCAAGTCTGTGACACTCGACCAGCCCGACCTGCTGGTAAAAGTACTGCCGGATGGCCGGGCTAATTATGACATTGCCAAAGATACCGGGGCTGAGGAAGAAACAACACAGGAAGATGCCGGCTCGTCGGCCTTTAGCATCGGTATAAATAAATGGGAAATAGTAAACGGAAGCCTCGATTATATAGATGAGTCGATGGCTTTTACCACTTCTATCAAAGGGCTGAACCACACCGGCTCGGGTGATTTTGCCAAAGACATATTCGACATGGTAACCAAAACCACAGTCGATAATTTTTCCCTCAGCTTTGAAGAGGTGGAGTACATTTCCAATAAGCAGCTGGATATCGATTTGATTATGAGCATGGATTTGCCCAATGCAAAATATACATTCAAAGAAAACCGTGTGAAGATGAACGATTTTGGGTTTGGCTTTGATGGCTATGTGGCCATGCCCGGTGAAGATATAGAAGTAGACATAACCTATGCCGGTAAGGATATATCGATGAAAAGCATACTTTCACTCATACCCGGCGATTATCAGACCTACCTGCAAGGGGTAACTGCCGGTGGCGAGGTACATTTCGAAGGATTTGTAAAAGGGCTGGTAACCGAAACATTGCTACCCACTGTGAATACCCGACTGAGCATTGAAAATGGAAACATTCGTTATGCAGAGTACCCCATTCCGATGGAAAAAATAAATGTGGCTGCCGAGATGAACATACCCGGGGAAAATATGAACGATATGTCTTTTGAGGTATCCCGATTTTCCATGCTGGTAGACGGAGAACAAGTGAGCTCTACCCTGTCGTTTAAAAATCTTGAAAACTATACCTGGGCCTTTTCTCTGGTAGGCAACTTAGATTTGGAAAAAATACTGAAAATAGTACCGATAGAAGACACAGAACTGAAGGGCAAGATCAAAGCCGACTTTAAAACCTCCGGAAATATGGCGTTGGTAGAGGCTGAAAAATACGATCAGTTGCCAGCCAGCGGGAGTATGTCGATCAACGGTTTTTATTTTGCCAGCCCCGATCTGCCTCAGGGTTTTGGCATTTCATCTTCCAATATGTCTTTTGATCCCAAATCCATTACATTGGCCAATTTTGATGGAACCATCGGCAAGAGTGACATTCACATGGATGGTAAAATTGAAAATTATATCGGTTTTGCATTGGATTCTCTCGAGGTACTAACAGGCCAGTTGAATTTTAGCTCAACATCCTTTGACCTTAATGAATGGATGGTAGAGGAAGATACGGTAGTTACAGCTACAGGAGAAGATAGTGTGGCCCTGGAAGTGGTGCGCATACCGGTCAATATAGATTTTGTGATGAATGCCACCATGGACAAAATCATATACGACAATCTAAACATTGAAAACCTGAAAGGTAAAATTGTGATAAGGGAAGGTGCTGCTCGTATGGAGGGAGTAGACTTTGACATGCTCAAAGGAAAATTTACGATGAGTGGCTCTTATGTAACAGCCAATGTAGAAAACCCGGAGTTCGATTTTATGTTTGGAATCAAAGGGCTGTCTATACCCGCGTCTTTTGAAGCATTTAATACCGTGCAAACATTGGCCCCTGTAGCCAAAAACATGAATGGAAGTTTTTCTACGGACTTTAAACTGGCGGGAGCCCTTGGGCCAGACATGATGCCTATCTACGAAAAACTTTTTGGTTCTGGACTGGTACAGATAGCTGATGCATCGCTTTCCGGGTCGAAGGTCACCTCTGCGATCACGTCGCTTGCAAACCTGAAAGGAGGAACAAAAGGAGAAAGTGTGAAGATAAAAGACGTGATAATGGATGCCGAAATCAAAGATGGTAGATTACATGTGAAGCCTTTCGAGGTAAATCTGGGTGGATACAAAACCACGGTATCGGGCTCGAATGGTATTATGGGAGATCTGGACTATCGTTTGAAAATGGATGTACCCTCCGGAGCAGCGGGAGAGGCGCTAAATAGCGCATTGGCTTCTTTTACAGGAGGTAAATCGGTAGTAGGAGAAAACATCAAGCTAAATATAGGACTGGGAGGCACATACGACGATCCCAAGGTAAAGCTTTTGGGAAGCGAAAGCAGTGAAGGAGGAAGTGCAGCCAAGGCAGCAGCCAAAGCCGCTCTGGACGAACAAAAAGCCAAAGCAGAAGCAGAGCTAGCCAAAAAGAAAGCTGAGGCAGAAGCCAAAGCCAAAGAAGAACTGGCCAGGAAAAAGAAAGAAGCCGAAGAAAAGGCCAAAGCAGAAGCGGAGAAACTGAAAAAACAAGCTGAAGAAAAAGCGAAAGATGCATTGAAAGGATTGTTTAAGAAAAAATAAAAAACCGACCGGGATAAGGAGTTGGAGAGGCAGGTTGGTAGAAGCCGCCGGGCCTGTGTTGTTGGGTCATAAATAGAGAACACTATGTTTACCAAGCAACTCAAAGTACTCGCAACTCTGGCCAATGCCGATGGCGAAATAAGCAAACGCGAAATAATGCTTATGGAAAAAATTGGTCGGGCACACGGTATGAGTCTCGATGAAATTCATGCCGCGATAGCTTCACCGGAGAAAGTCAAAGATTTTTCAGACCTAAGCGTAGATGAAAAATTTGAACTTCTCTATGATATCGTGCAGCTAATGAAAATAGACAATAAGGTATTCAATGAAGAAATATTGTACTGCCAGAAAATAGCAACGAAGCTGGGTTTTTCTCTGGAAGCAGTCATGGAGATATACCCGCATATCAACACACGCATCAACCTGACAGTGCCCGGTGAAAAACAAGCCATAAAGAAACGATTACTTAAATTTCTCAATTTGTAAACAACATGAGCGCAAACAAAGTAGTGATGATAGAGGGTACCCGTACCCCCTTTTTGAAATCCGGTACCGGGTATTTTGATCTAATGTCCTACCAGCTGGGAGCTATGGCCATAAGTGGCTTGGTGACCAGAGCCGGTATAAAGCCGGATATGGTAGACCAGGTCATTATGGGTACGGTAGTGCATAACATTACTACCCCCAATGTGGCCCGTGAATGTGCTCTAACCGGAGGCATCCCCTTCACTACACCGGCGCACACTGTGTCCCAGGCATGTATATCTGCCAATGCAGCCATATCTCATGGAGTGGATTTGATCCGCACCGGTCAGGCCGAAGTGATTATAGCCGGAGGAACCGATTCAGTGTCGGATATCCCCATCCCTTTTAGAAAAGAAATGCGCAAAAAGCTCTTTGCAGCACGTAGTATCAAAACCTTTGGAGACACCTTGAAGTTTCTGCTTAGTTTGCGTCCAGCCGATTTCAAGCCTGTAGTACCCGCCATTGCCGAGTTTACCACCGGCCGTACCATGGGGCAGGATTGTGACCTCATGGCTGCACGCTATGGAATTACACGTCAGGCGCAGGATGAATTTGCTGTGCGATCGCACAAGCTAGCAGCTGAAGCAGCAGAAAAAGGAATACTTGACGAAGAGATTACACCCGCATCGTTTCCGCCACACTTTAAGGCCATACAGCAGGACAACACCTATCGGGGTGATAGCACGGTAGAAAAACTGGCAAAACTTCGCCCGGCTTTTGACAAAAGAAATGGTACGCTTACCGCAGCAAATTCATCTTTCCTTACCGATGGTGCTGCCGTGGTGTTGCTCATGTCAGAAGACAAAGCACGCGAATTGGGCCTCACGCCGAAGGTGGCTGTGCGCAATTATACCTTTACCGGGCAGGACCCGGAGGAAGAGCTACTCCTTGGGCCGGCCTATGCAACCTATCGCCTTTTGCAAAAGGAAAACCTCCAGTTACAGGATATCGATGTATTCGAGTACCACGAGGCATTTGCTGCTCAGATCCTTACCAACTTGAAGTGCCTCGATTCCGATCAGTTTGCCAAAGAAAAAATAGGTGTATCGAAGAAAATGGGCGAGATACCGCTAGATAAGTTTAACATACACGGAGGTTCACTTTCGCTGGGGCATCCGTTTGGAGCTACGGGAGCAAGGCTCATGACTACTGCGGCAAATCGCCTGATACGGGAACAAGGAAACCTGGCACTAATAGCTGCCTGTGCCGCAGGGGCACACGGTCATGCCATGTTGCTGGAAAGGATAAACTAGATTATTAGAAAACCGGCACGGATACAGTTTGCTGTACAGTGGCTTTACCGTTGGAGAAAAGAAGAACAAGACTGAGAAAACCATAAACCCCAAAGCATAAATGGAGAGAAATCAATTTTTAACCCTCGAAAAGCAAGACAGTGTAGGTGTACTTTGGATGGATTTGCCCGGAGAGGAATGGAATAAAATCACTATCGATATGGTGGGTCTGTTTGATGAGCAGATGCAGCAAATAGAAGCCGATCCCGACATAGAAGCCGTGGTTTTGATTAGTGGAAAAAAGGGGTTTATGGCTGGAGCTGATATAGAGGAGTTTTTAAAGCTCGGGCCGGGAGAAGCAAAAGAAGTTTCTGTAGAAGGCCATAAGATGTTTGCCCGTATAGAAGATTCTTCCAAGCCGTATGTAGCTGCCATACATGGAGCCTGCATGGGTGGAGGCACGGAAATATCGCTGGCGTGTGCCGGACGGGTGGTCTCTTCGCACAGCTCTACTGTGATGGCTTTGCCGGAAGTAAAACTGGGTCTGTTGCCGGGGCTTGGCGGTTCTTTTCGAATGCCGCGCTTAATTGGTCTTCAAAGAGCTCTCGGAATTATCCTTACCGGAAAAAATGTATATGCTTACTCCGCATATAAAATGGGCCTGGCAGACGTGATAGTAGATCAGCCTAAATTGCTGGAAGCAGCCAAAAAACACGCACTCAATATAGCACGCGGCAAGTTTAAGCGAAAAGACAAGCGGTCTTTACCCGAAAAGATACTCGAAAGCAATCCGGTCACCCGTAATATTATTATTAGCAAAGCCAAAGAAACGGTGATGCGAAGTACTTATGGGAATTACCCTGCACCACTCAAAATATTAGAAACCATCAAGGCGCATCAAGGCAAAAGCCGCGAAGCAGCATGGGACATTGAAACTACCCATTTTGATCAATTGCTTCAAACCAACGAGAGCTACCAGTTGATTCAGCTCTTTTTTGCCATGAATGCGCTCAAAAAAAATCCAATGAAAGATCAGGCCAGACGAGTGGATACGCTGGCCGTGTTGGGTGCCGGACTTATGGGCGAAGGAATCGCAGAAGTGTCAGTGCTTAAGCAGATGGACATTCTTCTGAAAGATTTGTATGAAGAAAGTCTGGCCAAAGCCAAAAAGAATATATGGACAAGTATGTCTAAGAAAATAAGGCAGAAGTCAATGACCAAAGCCGACGCAGAGACGCTGATCAATAAAGTCAACCTGTCTACTGATTTTACGGGTTTTCAAAAAGTGGATATGGTAATAGAAGCGGTGTTTGAAGATATTAATATCAAGCATCAGGTGATAAAAGAAACAGAGGCGCACATTCCTACCCACGCTATTTTTGCTTCCAACACGTCGGCATTGCCCATTACACAAATAGCAGAAGCTTCGGATCGTCCGGAGCAGGTTATTGGCATGCATTATTTTTCGCCAGTTCAAAAAATGCCCCTTTTAGAAATAATCACCACCCCACATACTGCCGATTGGGTAACAGCCACAGCATTGGATGTGGGTATACGGCAGGGAAAAACCTGTATAGTGGTAAAGGATGGTCCCGGGTTTTATACTACTCGAATACTGTCTCCTTTTTTAAACGAAGCACTGCACCTGCTCGACGAAGGAGCAGATATACTTACTATAGACAGAGCCATGAAGCAGTTTGGCTTTCCCGTGGGACCTATGACACTGATCGATGAAGTGGGAATAGACGTAGGGGCTCATATTGCAGAAGGAGCACTGGGGGAAATGTTTCAGGCCAGAGGAGAAAAGGCAGACAACCGAATGAGACAACTCGCAGATGCCGGATTTAAAGGCAGAAAGAGTAAAAAAGGCTTTTTGCAATACGACACGAAAACAGGTAAAAAGCTACGAGGTAAAGTAAATGAGGACATCTATGCTTTTTTTGGAGGAGCTAGCCGCAAATCAATGGATGTACGAGTAATACAAGATAGGATGTCGCTTGTGATGATCAATGAGGCAGTCAGATGTTTAGAAGAAGGCATTATTCAATCCCCGCGGGATGGAGATATCGGAGCTATTTTTGGATTAGGTTTTGCTCCTTTTACCGGAGGGCCTTTTCGATATATAGATCGCCTGGGGGCTAAAAAGCTGGAGGATACCTTCACTACATATCGGGCAGTGGGTCAGCGGTATGAACCAGCTCAAATGCTAAAAGACTATGCAAGCACAGGCCAGACCTTTTATTAACTCATAAAATATAAAAAAAACGCTAACTCGTAATCACCTTTAGATATGAAAAAGCAGCTGATACTTACATTGGGTATGGTTTGTTGTGTACTTGCAGGAACTTCTGCACAGGGAATACAAAATCGTGAGACAATCGTTGACAACTTGATAGGAAAACAGACAATACTGACAGTGCCGCAGTTTGAAAAGGAGCCTGGCGTTTCGGTTTCCGTTTCTGATCAGAGTACAATGAAAGGAAATGCTGGTTTGTACAAGTCGGTCAGGCAGCCAAAGCAGATAACCCAAAAACCTGTTGTCAGGCCTGATCAAGAGACAATATCTCAGCGTATGCCTGTTTTTACTCCCGATAGTCTACCTGACATGCTGGTGTCGAACCCTTTAGACTCTACCACTCATTATTTTATTTTACAAAGACAACCGGTGAGATAGATGAGGCTTTAATTTTTTATTTTCATACAAGTAAAATCATTGTCGCAGCATCTTTTTATGTCCATAGCGCTGTATAGGATGGCACAACTCATAATATTGGCGTAAATTGCACTTTGGTTTGGGAAAGAAATTGCAGCAAAAATGAATCTTTTTGTGCGAAAACCGTTTTTTGTACTACGCTGTAGTTTTGCCCGACGGAAGAGAAAAGAATGACATGGACGAATCGTTTGTAAAGCAAGTATTTGAAACCCACCAGGAATGCCCGCACTGCCCTACTGAAGAAGAAGTAAGCAATTTTTTTCAGGAATTGGTTGGCGCACTTTTTCCGGTGTATTCCCGCAGAAAATACAATACCCAACAAGAGCTGGCAGATCATTTGCAAAAGTTGCAGGCTGACCTGTATGCAATGCTCCATATTAAGCAGAACAACGAAGGCAAAAAAGCAGAAGAAAATTCCAGACTGTTTTTTGAGGCAATACCCGATATTTTTGATATGCTCAGGCAGGATATAGCTGCCATGTATGCAGGAGATCCGGCTGCCAGAAGTGAAAGTGAAGTGATACGTACGTATCCGGGGTTCTATGCCATAGCTTCGTATCGTTTTGCTCATTTTTTATACAACAAAGGAGTACAGATAATTCCCCGTATGATTACCGAGCAGGCACATAGCCGTACGGGTATCGATATACATCCGGGAGCTACCATTGGAAAGAGCTTTTGTATAGATCATGGTACGGGAGTGGTGATAGGCGAGACTACTCTCATAGGTGATCGTGTAAAAATATATCAGGGAGTGACTCTGGGTGCATTGAGCGTAAACAAAGAAGACGCTAAAATAAAAAGACACCCGACCATAGAAGACAATGTGGTGATCTATGCCAATGCCACCATACTGGGGGGAGAAACCACAGTAGGTCACGACAGCATCATCGGTGGAAATGTGTGGATCACACGTAGTGTACCACCCTTTACACAGGTCAATTATCAAAACAAAAGACAAGTCGGCGATACCATGAATTCCGACACCATCAAGTTAAAGACTATCGTAAAATGACCCTAGCAGAATTAATAGGCAATACACCCCTTGTACAACTTCAGCACCTCAATCCCAATAAAAATGTAACGATATACTGCAAACTCGAAGGACAAAACCCGGGAGGCAGTGTGAAAGACCGGGCAGCCTATGGCATGATTAAGGGTGCTCTGGATCGTGGAGATATCAAACCCGGTGATAAACTGGTGGAAGCTACCAGTGGCAATACAGGCATAGCACTGGCTATGGTGGCACAAACTATGGGAATAAACATGACCCTAATCATGCCCGACAACTCAACCAGGGAGCGAGTAGTAACCATGAAAGCCTACGGTGCAGAAGTCATATTGACACCTGCAGATCGTACTATAGAGTACAGCAGGGAGCTAGCCGAAGAAATGGCAGCTGGAGGTGAATACCGCATTCTCAATCAGTTTGCAAATCCGGATAATTACAGCATGCACTACAAAACTACCGGTCCGGAAATATGGAAAGATACTCAAGGGAAAGTAACCCATTTTGTATCGGCGATGGGTACTACAGGCACCATTATGGGAGTGTCGCGCTACCTCAAAGAGCAGAACCCGGAAATACAGATAGTAGGCACTCAGCCTACCGACGGGTCGAGTATACCGGGCATTAGAAGGTGGTCTCCGGAATTTTTGCCCAAAATATATGAGCCCGATCGTGTAGATCGCATCATAGATGTGAGTTCAGAAGAGGCTACTGCTACCACACGTAAAATGGCTCAACAGGAAGGCATCCTTGCCGGAATGAGCAGTGGAGGAGCGCTTTATGCGGCATTGCAGTTGGCACAAGAGCTCACCGAAGGCACTATCGTAACCATCGTATGCGACCGTGGCGACAGATACCTTAGCTCCGATTTGTTTGGAAGTTAATCTACAAACCGTTTTAAGATTTTCTTGTAGGCATCTATTCGTCTATCACGCAAAAAAGGCCATATACGGCGTACATTTTCGGAGTGTTTGACGTCTACAGTCACTACTTCATTTTGTTCTTTTGACGATTCGGCCTGAAATAAAATTTCTCCCTGCGGGCCAGCTACAAAGCTGTTTCCCCAAAACGCTATGCCATTGGTTTGTCCTGATGGGTCGCTTTCATGCCCGGTACGGTTGACCGATATTACCGGCAGTCCGTTTGCCACGGCATGACCCCTTTGCGAGATTGTCCAGGCATCCTGCTGTCGTTTTTTTTCATCAGCACTGTCGGTAGACTCCCACCCTATTGCCGTAGGGTATATCAATAACTCTGCGCCGTGCAGGGCCATAAGGCGGGCGGCTTCAGGGTACCACTGGTCCCAGCACACCAGCACGCCAAGCTTGCCTACCGATGTTTCGATCGGTTTGAAACCCAGGTCTCCGGGAGTAAAATAGAATTTCTCGTAGTATGCAGGGTCATCCGGTATGTGCATTTTGCGATATTTGCCAGCAATAGAGCCGTCTTTTTCTATTACCACAGCCGTATTGTGGTAAAGGCCTGGAGCCCTACGCTCAAACAGCGAAGTGACCAACACGATACCCAGCTCAGCAGCCAGGCGGCCAAAACGCTCTGTAGACGGGCCCGGAATAGACTCAGCCAAATCAAATACATCTACATCCTCCGTCTGACAGAAGTACAGTGAGTTGTGCAGCTCCTGCAGCACCACCAGCTGTGCCCCTTTAGAGGCACAATCACGAATGTTGCTTTCCAGCTTTGCCATGTTAGTAGCTATGTCAGATGTATTGGCTTGCTGTATGATTCCTATTTCTAGTGTGTTCATGAGTTTATCGGATAGCGCCCGCAGGGTATTGCATGGTGACGCAATGCAACGAGCCGTGTTGTTTGATCAATGGTAAGCAATTTATTCCTATTATTTCTCTGTCGGGGAAAACCTCCTGTAAGATTTCCTGAGCCTGCTGGTCTTTTTTACTATCGTAAAAGGGAACTAAAACAGCATCATTGATGATCAGAAAGTTGGCGTATGTAGCAGGAAGCCTTTCCCCATTGTCGTACACAGCATCGGCCATGGGCAAAGCGATGAGGCGGTAGGGATTTCCCTCGGGTGTACGAAATGTAGCGAGCTGATTTTTCATTTTTTTCAATGCGGCGAAGTGCTCGTCTGATTCGTCATCGCAGGCTACATAGGCGATGGTGTTTTCATCACAAAACCGGGCAAGGGTATCTATGTGACTGTCTGTGTCGTCTCCCGAAAGGTAGCCATGATCCAGCCATAGGATTTGTTTTGCTCCCAGGGTAGACTGCAGGTGATCTGCGATTTGTGTTTGCGAAAAGGTTGGATTGCGGGAGTCAGTCAATAGGCAGGCAGAAGTGGTAAGAAGCGTTCCCCGGCCGTCTGACTCTATGCTACCCCCTTCTAGTATGAAGTTGAGGCAGTTTTGGTAGTTAACCTGTTCTGCAAATACTCCGGCCTGATACATTTGACTGGTGATCAGGTTGTCTTTTTTTGCTTCAAATTTGTTTCCCCATCCATTGAAGCCAAAATCAAGAAGAATGGGTTTTTCTCCTTCCAATACGGTAATACCGCCGTGATCTCTGGCCCAGGTGTCGTCGGCATCTACTTCTACAAGACGGATATTTTCCATATGGCAGTTTTGTAGCAGTGTCGTTACACGGTTTTTATCGTTGCAGGCAACAACGAGCAATTGCCTCGCCGCAATCTCGCGTGCTATGTTTGTAAAACATAGTTCGACCTCTGGAAGCATATAAGCCCAGTCGGTACCGGCGTGAGGCCAGGTGAGCTGAACGGCGCTTTGAGGGTGCCATTCCGGGGGTAAAAGTCGGGTGTTATTCATTGTTTTTTCCCTTAAGCCAGTTTTTAGTTACGTCGTTTAGGGCTTTCACTTTGTATTCAAAATCTCCTTTTAGCTTGTCGCGGATAGCACTCATGTTTTCCAGTACGTCTTGAATGCTATCGGGTATTTCCTCGTTTAGAAATTCTTTTACACGCTTGGCTACTGTGGGTGATTTTCCGTTGGTGGAAATGGCGATTTTCAAATCGCCCTTTTTTACGATAGACCCCAAATAGAAATCACATAGGTCGGGCTTGTCGGCTACATTGCAGAGGAGTTTTCTTGCTTTCGTGTGTTGCTTTATAGTAGCGTTCAGGTCATTGTCGTTGGTGGCGAGTATAACCAGCTGCGCCTGATCCAGGTCTGTGGGGTCGTAGGGTTTTTCTTTAAGAGTGATGTTGGGGTATTGTTTGGCTACCTCGATCACCTCGGGTATAAACTCCATAGCTACGATGGTAATCTGTGTAGCAGGGCTGTTGTTTAGTACGGCTTCTAGTTTTTCCAGCCCTACGTTTCGTCCTCCCACGATCAGAAGGCGGAGGGTTTCGAGTTTTAGAAAAACAGGAAAAAGGGTGTTTTCGGGCGTGTTTGGTGCACTCATAATGTCAGAATATAGGGCAAAATTATAGGGATTCTATCAATTTAGAAGGATAAAAGTTTTTTTTGAGTAAACACAAAAAAGCCCGGATAAGGACTACCCGGGCTTCTTAGGTTGAGAGCGATGTAATTATGCTTGCACAGCTGAATCTACGATTTCAGCTACGGCTGTTTTTTGTACTTGTCCTAAAAACTGCTCAGCTTCTGCCAGGTATTTTTTGGCAAAATCTTCGCTGGGTTCGTTTTTGTTAATTTGCAATACCTGATCGGTAAATGTGCCATCAAAACTCCACAGTTTGTTGTCAGCAAAGTGCTCATTCATGTTTTTCATGATGCCTGCCTGCGTATTTACCTCTATGCTTTTATCGGTGAGTAGTGCCTTTGCTCCATTGATAAAAGTATTGTAAGAATGGTAGATAGCGTCTGCATATTGACCTTCGGCAAGGGCTTCTTTAGACCAGGCTAGCTTTTCTTCTGCATCGAATAGAAGTGTAGATACCAGGTCAATGATTACGCCGGCGCATTCTCCTACTTCGGTTTCTACTGCAAATTGGTCTGCTTTGCCCCAATCGATATAATCCGATGGCTCAAGAGTCGCCTGATCTGCAAAGGGTTTAAGCATTTGGTAAAAATAATCCTTACCTTGTCTGCGGTAGTAGTCAGCGTAGTATTCTCCATCATTGGAGTTGTCCTGATAGTCTTCCAGCAGCTGACGAAGTACCTGAGGTCCTCGCTTGCTAGGTATTTTGATTACTTTTTCAGCCAGATAGCCTTCACCGTTGGGTCTGGTACCTCCACCCAAAAGCACCTGAAGTGCAGGGAATACGCGCTTGGTTTGTTTGTTTTTTAGTGAACTGCCGTGAAACCCGATGGTCCCTATGCCGTGTTGCCCGCAAGAGTTAGGGCATCCGCTTATTTTAATTTGAATGTCGTTGTTGGCAATAAAGTCCGGATATTCTTCGATGATTACTTTTTCCAGTTCCAAAGCAATGTGCGTACTGTCAGATACACCGAGGTTACAAGAGTCGGTTCCCGGGCAGGCCATTACGTCGGCTGTGCTGCCAAAGCCAGGTTCTGCCAGCTCAAGTTCGTTGAGCGCGAGAAAAAGACCACTCAGTGCGTCTTTAGTTACATAGCGCAGTACATACCCCTGGTTTACCGTTACGCGGATGTCATCAGCGGCATATTTGTCGATGATGTCAGCAAACTTATGGGCTTTTTCGGCTTTCATGTCGCCGTTTGGAAGCTTGATGGCTACTCCGAAGTATCCTTCCTGTTTTTGAGCAAATACGTTCGTATTTTCCCATGAGGTATACTTGGCCTGCAATTCTGCAGGTATTTCTACCGGTTCTACAGGTGCTGCCAGCTTAGACTCAGGCACTGCGTTGCGGTCTATTTTGTAAGTTTTTACTTTCAGAGATTTCCACTCTTCTTTCACGAGTCGGAGCACCTCTTCTACACCCAGATCGTTCATCAAAAACTTGAACCGAGCTTTTACCCTTCTCTTTCTTTCGCCATATCGATCGAAAACACGAAGTACGGCTTCTGTAAAAGGAATAATTTGATCTTCTTCTAAAAACTCATAGCCTAGTACGGCAGGTACAGGCTGAGCACCCAGACCACCTCCCAGCATTACGCGAAAGCCTCGTTTTTCTTCACCATCTACGGTTTTCACTTTTGGTATAAATCCTATATCGTGGATAAAAGAGATACCTGTGTCTGCATCGCTGGAAGAAAATGAAATTTTAAACTTTCTTCCCATTTCCTGGCATACAGGGTTTCTGAGAAAGTACCTGAACAGTTCGTCTGCATAGGGAGCCACATCAAATGGCTCATGTGGATCTATTCCAGCTTTAGGAGAGGCGGTGACATTACGCACGGTGTTGCCACATGCTTCACGTGTAGTAATGCTATCCTGCTCTAGCTTAGCCCATAGCTCAGGTGTTTTTTCCAGACTCACATAGTGTATCTGAATATCCTGACGGGTGGTAGCGTGCAGGTTGCCACTGCCATATTCTGTTGAAATATCGGCTATTCTGCGCAGCTGACGGGTAGTCATTCTTCCGTATGGGATTTTGATCCGCACCATTTGTACGCCGGGCTGACGCTGGCCATACACTCCTCTGGCTAATCGTAAGCTACGGAATTTGTCGGCATCAATCTTTCCTTCGTTGAAAAGTTGAATCCTGTTGGCTAAGTCGATAATGTCTTTCTCAACAATAGGATTGTTGAGGTCTTCAAGTTCACTTCTAAAGCTTTTCATCTTTACAGTTCGTGTTATGCAAAAAAAAGGCCTTTCCCGATTGTCGGAGAAAGGCCTTTCCTTTATGTTTTTACTTTAATTCAAAATTATAAACGGATACCCTCTCCTTGTAAAGGCATACAACAACAGTTGTCATATAGTTCCAAAGTAAGGGTCATATTGTTTTGTGTATTAATCATTTCGCTATGTTGTAAGCAAAGCACAACTTATTCGAACTACAAAGATATAGTAGAAAAATGAAAGGTCGTATAGTGAGATGCCTTTCTTTTAGAAAAATGCAAGAAACTACGAGGTTTTATTGCAAATCACTCTACTTTTTCGGTTACTATTTCTTTTATATCCATAATAAACTTATTGGCCAGATGTTCGGCAGTAGATAAGCTTTCTGACTCTGAGTAGATTCGGATAATGGGCTCGGTGTTGGATTTTCTAAGGTGCACCCACTCCTTGTCGAATTCTATCTTTAGACCGTCTGTTTCGTTTATTGGCTGTTTTTTATATTTTTCTTTCACCGCATTCATCACATTGTCGATGTTCATTTCGGCAGTGAGTTCTATTTTGTTTTTGGAGATGTGGTAGTTGGGATACATGCCACGGAGCAGTGAGGCGCTTTTGCCAAACCGGGCCAGGTGACTCAAAAACAGAGCTATACCTACTAATGCATCGCGCCCGTAGTGAAGCTCGGGATATATGATGCCCCCATTGCCTTCGCCTCCTATAATGGCGTTGGTTTCCTTCATTTTAGTCACCACATTTACTTCTCCTACGGCTGAAGCTTCGTACGTGCCGCCGTTTTTGAGGGTGATGTCTTGCAGTGCCCGGGTAGAAGACAGGTTGGATACGGTGTTGCCTTTGGTATTTTTCAATACATAATCGGCTATCGTTACCAGCGAATATTCTTCGCCATAGGGTTCGCCCATTTCCGACACAAAGGCCAGCCTGTCTACATCAGGGTCTACCACAATACCTAAGTCGAACCTGCCGGACTCTACTTCTGAGCAAATGGTGGTAATGTTTTCGGGCAGAGGTTCGGGATTGTGTGGAAACTGACCGTTGGGTTCGCCGTAAAAAATCTCGAAGTTTTTCACACCGAGTTTTTCCAGTAGCAGGGGAATGGCAATTCCTCCTGTGGAGTTTACAGCATCCACAGCGATCTTAAAATCTCTTTTGGCGATGGCTTCAGTATCCACCAGAGGCAGTTCCAGTATTTTGTCTATGTGATACCCTATGTAGGTGTCGTTTGCTGAGTATTTGCCCAAATCTTTGCTTACAGCATAATTGATTTCGCCCTGCTCGGCTATTTCCAGTACTTGCTGGCCGTCGTTGGCAGAAATGAATTCCCCGTGCTGATTAAGCAGTTTGAGGGCATTCCACCCTACAGGGTTGTGGCTGGCAGTGATAATGATACCGCCACCTGCATTTTCTACAGGTACGGCCATTTCCACAGTGGGTGTGGTGGACAGTCCCAGGTCTACTACGTCTATACCCATAGCCATGAGTGTAGAAGATACCAGGTCAGTGATATACTTTCCTGATGGACGGGCGTCCCGGCCTATAACGATCTTTTCTATTTGGGTAGTGTTTTTTACCCACTGACCAAAAGCAGAGGAAAATTTCACTACATCATTAGGAGTCAAGGCTTCACCTTCTTTGCCGCCTATAGTACCCCTGATACCAGAGATTGATTTAATTAAAGCCACTTTTATACCTGTTTATAATGGGGGCGCAAATGTATGTAAACCGCACCGCACCTTGAAGAAAAAATATTCTTTTTGAAAAGGATTTCTAAAACTTAAGAGAGTTGGTGAACGCTGAATCGCGTTTATTTGAATTTGTTCATAACCTTGGTTACTTCAGATTCCGGGTTTCCGCATGCCTCGCCGGCTCCTACTGTTTTGCCGCAGTAGCCACATGCTTCGCCTTCCTTGTTGAGGTATGGATTTTGTGATGCGCAGGTGCCTTTAAACTCACCTTTTTTCAAAAAAATAAGTCTTACTGACATCAAGATGAAAAATAGCGCAATAAATCCGATTCCGAGTAATACAGTTGTCATATTTAAAATATCTTAGTGCAAAATTAGACATTATTGGATAAAACCAAGTGTTTTCACACAACACTTTCTCAAGACAGAAGATTCCTATGGCTCCCATCAAACCCATTGAAGACCCGAAAAGAAAAGAAAAACTGGCTGCTTTTGACAGGCTTCTTACCATTATGGATGAGTTGAGAGAACATTGCCCCTGGGACAAGAAGCAGACGCTCGAAACGCTGCGTTACCTTACTATAGAAGAAACCTACGAGCTCTCAGATGCTATCTTGGAAAACAACCTCGAGGAGGTAAAAAAAGAGATTGGGGATATTATGCTCCACATGGTCTTTTATGCTAAGATAGGCGATGAGAAAAAGAGCTTTGATATAGCCGATGCGCTTCACGGTATTTGCGATAAGCTGGTACATCGGCATCCGCACATATATGGCGATGTAAAGGCAGAAAACGAGCAGCAGGTAAAGGAAAACTGGGAGAAGCTAAAGCTAAAAGAAAAGGGCAACAAGTCTGTGTTGGGTGGGGTGCCGGGTTCACTTCCTGCCTTGGTAAAGGCAATGCGCATACAGGAAAAAGCGAGAGGGATTGGTTTTGATTGGGAGAAGAAAGAGCAGGTATGGGATAAGGTGAAGGAAGAAATGACCGAGTTTGGAGATGAGTTGCAAAAGGGTAATCACGAGGCGGCTAAAAGTGAATTTGGTGATTTGTTGTTTTCACTGGTAAACTATGCACGGTTTGAAGGCATAGATCCCGAAGAGGCACTGGAACGCACCAACAAGAAGTTTATCAAGCGATTTCAATACCTGGAAACAGAATCGCAAAAAGATGGAAAGTCCATGGCTGACATGACATTGGATGAAATGGACGAATATTGGGAAAAAGCAAAACAATTGTAAATTTTAAGTAAATAGATGAAACCAACAATACGAGTAGGGTACGGATACGATGTGCACAGATTGGCAGAGGGAGTACCCTTTTGGCTGGGAGGTATAAAGGTGGAGCATCATTCGGGAGCCTATGGGCACTCAGATGCCGATGTGCTGATTCACGTGATCTGTGATGCACTGCTGGGTGCGGCAAACATGAGAGATATAGGCTTTCATTTTTCTGATACCGACCCCAAGTTTAAAGGGATAGACAGCAAAATTTTGTTGAAAGAGGTATTGGATATCATCGCAACCAAAGGGTATAAGGTAGGTAATGTAGACTGTACAATTTGCCTGCAGCAACCTAAGGTAAACCCTTATGTGCCTCAAATGAAATCGTGTCTGGCAGAAGTGATGCAAATACCGGAAGAAGATGTATCGATTAAGGCCACCACAACTGAAAAGCTAGGGTTTGTGGGTAAGGAAGAGGGAGTATCGGCCCACGCGGTAGTGTTGATTTATAAGTAATGTATGCTGGAGATAATTAAAACCAAAGACGGGTCCCATTCGCTGCTGGTGCCGGAAATGAATGAAACCTACCATTCAACCCACGGAGCGGTGACAGAGTCGCAATATGTGTTTATAGATAAAGGGTTGCGTTTTTTTCATGAAAAATACCCCGAGGCAAAAACTATTCATGTGTTAGAAGTAGGCTTTGGCACGGGGCTGAATGCGCTGCTATCGTGCCTGTATGCAGAGGAGCATGAGGTAAATGTGGTGTATCGCTCGCTGGAAACAAATCCTATAGACGCAAGCCTGACCGACCAACTCAACTTCCATGAACAGCTGCCCACAGCAGCAAAGCCGATTTATGACCGACTACATCGGGCAGATTGGGGCAAGGAGGTCATTATTTCAACGCATTTTTCTCTGGAAAAAATCCAGCAGCCTCTGCAGGACTACCAAGCACCTGCGGGTTGGATAGATTTGGTGTATTATGATGCATTTGCTCCATCGCGCCAGCCGGATATGTGGCATCCGGCACTTTATGCCCGGCTTTTTGATGGGATGAATACCAATGGAGTATTTGTGACCTATTGTGCTCAGGGCCAATTCAAAAGAGACTTGAAGGCTACTGGCTTTGATGTGGAGAAATTGCCCGGCCCTCCCGGCAAAGCAGAGATGACTCGCGGAGTGAAGGTGTAGAGGATAAACAGATGCTTGTAGTCTGCCTTATACAGAGAAAGAGTCTCCTTCAATTCTCAATACCAGCTGAAAATCCTAAAACCGTACCCCTAACACTAGGGTTTTTTTAATGATTTCTTTATTGCCCAGACTGTCGTAAAGTTCGAAATATACAGTGTAGTATCCCGGCCGTACGCGGGCACGTTGGTTGTTGGTGCCGTCCCAGGTGTAGAACCCCGAGGTGGCCAGCGACGCACCTTCGGCGAGTGTTTTTATCAAGCGGCCCACAGGGTCATATACATACACATTGGCAAAGTTGCCGGGGTTAGTGAGGTTGTAGCGGATGGTTGTAAAATCATTTATTCCGGTATTGTCAGGAGTAAAAACTTTTGGCTCGATGGTTACTGTGCCTTTCGATTGTCCATGTGGCGCAAATTGTGAATTCATCAGGCCGGGCGTAGCAAAGCCCGCAGTACTGGCAGCCGATTGCCAGCTGTCTGGGGTTTGGGCAGGAGCGTCAAAGCTTATCCGTTCCAGGGACACACCGTCCACCTGGCTCAGCAAACTCAGGTGAAAGTCTTCGTGATAGTCAAAAGCATCGATGACCCGCTCGAGAGAGTCCAGTATCTGCACGGTACCTTCCGTATCGGGATAAGAAGGGAAAGACGGCACCTCTACAAACGTGGACTCATCTCCACGAGGATAGTCCGCTTTTAAGACGGTAGGGTCTGGTGTGAGTACCAAAAATGCCTTAGGATGGATCAACAGCTCTTGTGTTGCGACAGTGGCAGACTTGGTGTCGTTAGCCAATAGCCATTTCTTTAGGTTGATAACTTTATCCGACTGGTTGTAGAGTTCTACAAAATCCACTCCACCACTCTCAGGGTTGAAAAGTATTTCGTTGATGATGATATCACCCGGGTTACCTGCTTCAGGTCGTATGGCAACAGCTGTATTTCTTCGCTGGTTTTCGAGGTTTTTCACACAGTCATTTACTCCGGTGACGGTGATGGTATAAGGTGTTGTCAACTGTATTTCCTCATTAAAGGTAATCAGGCCCGTTTTGTATAGGGGTGCTTCCCATTCGGTTTTCCCCATGGGGATAGGAGGATCTATGGTTATTTTCGTTTGAGAAACCAGATTGGGGTGTAGTTTTTCATCAAAAATTAGTTTGATTTGGTGGCTATTCACAACCATAGCCTGAGAAAGCCCGGGCCCTGTATTGTCGGGATTGCTGGTGCTGGATGCATTAACAAGCCCGGGAGTGCCTCCCTGCGTGCTGGTAGAGGCTGTCCAGTTGCTGCCTTCTCCACAGGGGTTGTTTTTATCTATCATTTCGAGCGACCAGCCACCGTTTGCTTTTTCAGCGTTTTTGTACCAGCTAAGATCATATTGTAGTGAAAAAATCAACTCATCGTCATTATACAGGCTAAGCAATTCACCACTATTGGCGAGGGAGAGCCAATTGGGGACTGCTAGTGTATTTACATCGGCAAAGAGGTGGGTGCTGCCAGACGGTAAAAGTACCAGGTGTGTGTCTGGCGGGAGTATGTAGTCAGGCAGCAAAGTTTGTTTACTTTCATCGTGGAGTGTAAGGCCTCCCAGTTCAAGATTTTTGGAAGAGGCATTATACAGTTCCAAATATTCGGTTTGAGGAAGGCCAACTTCCGGATCAGGGTCGGCCATGAGTTCAGTAATCAGGAGTTCGTTGAACTTCGGCGTTTCGCCCATGCCAAATGTATAGGTGTAGGGAGCGATGGGATTGCCGGCACAGTCACTCACCCCTTCGATGTGTAGTGTATACATTTGACCTTTTTCAGGAATTTGCGTGAGCTCGATTTCGGCTTCTTTCAGGGAAGTAATGTGCACCGTTTTAATACCCAAACCGCCCTCAATACGAAAGGCGCTTTTAGCAAGAGACTCAGCATTCATCGGTTCGTTAAATGTGACTTGCAAGGTTGCAGTACCGGTAAACGTTAGGGATGTTACTTCAGGCTCAGTCTGGTCAGGTTCTGTATCCCAGAGAGAGTTTTGCGAACCGGGCGTGCCTCCGGTAGTCGCTGCAGATGCTATCCAGTTTAGTGCAGGGGTACATTTTTCATGGGTTTGTAGTCGCTCCAGGCTGTATCCACCGTCGGCTTTTGTAGCGTCGCGGTACCAGTCGTCGGTGTAGTGCACAGCATCCAATAGAGTATTGTCGGCGAGTGAAAGCGCAAGGCTGTCGGAGGAGTTGCCCAGAGAAGGAAAATTTGGAATGCCCATCGCCTGTCCTTGTGGGAAAGCAGATACATGGGTAGTGGATGTGAGTATCGTATATTGGCCGGGTGATAATGCTTTTTCAGTTAGGGATGTGCGACTGTTAAAATCCGATAATAGTACCTGACTGAGTTGTATAGTTTCGTTAGATGTGTTGTAAATTTCGATATATTCTACTGCAGGTAGTCCCCTGGAAGGCGTAGGGTCAGCCATGATTTCGGTAATGATGAGTTCTCCGGATTGAGGACGGTAGGGAGCCTGATAAGTAAAGGTTGCCTGGGTAGGTGGCATGGCATTGCCTGTTTTGTCTTTTATGTTTTTTAGCGAAAGCGTATAGGTTTTTTTATCCTGAAAAGTCTCTTCGAAAAACAATGTAATACTCACGGAGCTATTTTGGTAATCGGCCTTTATCGGATGTACGTCGGGATCTGTAAGGGAAAAATTGGCAGGTATGGTTGCTGTCGTTTCGTTGAGAGGTTCTGAAAAAGTGATTTTCAACATTTTATCACTTGTAGGAGCGAGCTCCAACACACGGGGCGGGGTTTCATCTTTGATAAAATCCACCTGATATGCCGGAAATAGTTGATTGTATGTATTGGGAAGAGTGTCCCAAGACAGGGTGTAGTTTGTGTTTGCAGTAAATTTATCTTCAAAAACCAACCGAAGGATGCGTTCATCTTCCTGATCTATAACAGCGGCGATAGGTTGTGTGTTTGTTGGTGTTAGCGTAAATGCATGGGTGCCGGGAAATGCCTCTTTTTTCAACGCTACCTCCCAGGTAAGCTCCAGCGTGTTGTCGTTGAGTAAGTGGAGTGTAGAAAAGCGTGAATTAAATCGGAAAGAATATTCTTTTATAGAAAGCGGCTGCTCTATTTTATTTATGACGCCATTTATTTTCAGGGTGTTGGTAGCTTTTTCAGTCCAGTTTTGGTCAAAAGACAGCAATACCGTACGATCGTTTTTTATACTTACAGAGCCTGGCGTGTAAGTATCGTTGACAACAAAGGATGAAGGAGGCAGGGCATGTATATTCTTGGGGATTTGATTGAAAGTGAGCTCTACTGAGTGGGCGGCAAGCGCACGGATTTGGCTCAGGTGAAACGGGGCTGAGGATACCCTGGCCATTAGGGGAGTAGCAAGGGTATTGCCACGAGTGTCGGCTATCTGATCGATAGAGAGGGTTAGGGTTGTTTCCAAAGGAAAGGGTTGCCCAAATGTGAGCAGTACTTCCCTTCCGCTTTCTTTATCGATAGTGAAGCTATGAGCACTGCCTATGTCCATATCCAGCGTAAACGTTCCGGGTTGAGGTACTATTTCTTCATGAAAAACCACCATGAGTTGATGGGGAGAAAAGACAAAAACACTGTCAAGCTTAGGAGGACTTGTGTCAAAAATGAAAGGCAATTTTGTTCGGCTGGTCATGGAATTTCCGGGAAGGTCTTTTATGTTTTCCACGGTTAGTTCGTAAGCTTCTTCTGTTTCAAATGCTTCGCGAAAAGAAAGCAGTACACTGGAATCGCCGACTGATAGCGTGGATGAATCCGGGAATATGCCATTGTAGTGGTAGTTTTCGATCGATTCGGCAGAGTTTTTTTGCACCCGCTCGTTGAAGTGTATCATCAGGGTATTGCTGCTACTAACAGTCAGGCTGTCAATTTTAGGGGAGCGGGTATCGTAAATGAATGTGTACTGAGGTGTGGTTAAAAAGTCTCCGTCTGGATCTAAGATATTTTCTGCCGTTAGTCTGAGTTCTTTGTTTGATTCCAGATTTTTTTCAAAAAGCAGGTGAAAGAGCAGCGGATCATTTTCGTCGGGGTAAACAAACGCTGGGCTTTCCATGGTTTCGTCTATGGTATAATGGGATGTGTTTAGCGCACTTTCTGCATTTACAGGTTGAGTAAAGACGAGCTCCAGTTGATTGATAGATGCTACCCTGACAGTATCTATGTGCTGTTCAAACACAAACGGCGTAGTGATGGATTCCGATAGGACGTTTCCCAGAGTATCGCTTATGTTTTCAAGGGTTAGGGTGTAGCTTGCTGCGAGTTGCAAGGCTGCCTCCGGTGTTACAATTACTTTTTGTGGATTTTCCGAATCCAGGTTTGCCTTGTTTGCTAGTTGGGTGTTTAGCAGGTAGTTTTCTTCTTTTTCTGCATGGGCCTTGGCCAGCGGCTCGTCAAAGTAGAGGTTTATCCGGGTGTCTGAGTAGAGTTGAATACGTTGTAGTTTAGGTGGTTCTATATCGTAAAAGAAATCAAACGCAGTACTTTGATTAGTATTTCCGCTACAGTCTTTGGTTTCTGTAGCAGTAATGGTGTAGAAGTTGCCAGAAATCAGCGGTGTATGCAGGTGTAGCAGAGCACCAAAAGTAGATGTAGATTCAGGCGTAGCGACTATAGTAGATGATGCACTGCTTACGGAGTAGCCTGCTGCCGATAGAGAAGCCTGATCCATTGGCTCGTTAAATCTAAGCAGCAAGAGCGTTTCACTTATTGCTTTTGCCTCTGTCAGTTTTGGTGGCGAGGTGTCGGGTGTGTCGTTAAATACTGAATTGACAGAGCCGGGAGTGCCTCCTGTGGCATGAGATGAAGATGCCCAGTTGCTGTGATAGTTGCAGGGTAAGTTGGGGTTTATCTGTTCCAGCGACCAGCCACCAGCGTCTTTTTCCACTTCATGCCAGTTGTCTGAGTAGGTGACTGAGTCTACCAGATTACCAAGATTATCTATCAATTCAAGCTTTTCGCCACCATTGGTCAGGGTGTTCCAGGAAGACACTCCCAGTACATCGCCGTAACTTTCGAAAAGAGGCACATCAGTAGTGGCTGTTAGTATAGCGTAGTTGCCGGGCAGAAGTACATGTTGAGGAATGTCTCCTCCGGAAAGCGAAAAACTACCTAAATCGATAGCCTTGTCTGAAGCATTGTATAGCTCTACATATTCCTCGTCGGGAAGTCCCACCTGTGGCGTAGGATCAGCAAAAATTTCGTTGATCACAATGCTACGAAAGGAGGTATTTGTTTCTACAACAAAACTTACCTCCAGATTTTCAGTTGTAGCATTTTGCGAAGTATTGGCAATGCCGTTGAATAAGAGTGTGTATGTGTTGTTCGCAAATTCCTTTTCAAAAACCAGCAGTACTTTTTGGGAGTCTGCAGCGTCCCGGCTGGCCGTATGGGGAGAGTTGATGGCATAATTCACTACATAATTATCGGCTTCCCCGGCAGATACTAGGTCTACTGGCTGGTTAAATGTTACTTCCAGAGTTTTTGTATTGATCACTTCGATGGCCTGAACGGCCAGTGGCAAGTAAGAAAAGGTTGTTGTGCTGTTGGGAGGTATTTCGTGGTTGCCTGTATCCTTAAGGCCATTTAATGTGAGGGTATAGTCAGTTTCCTGAAAGGCATGATCAAAAAGTAAGCGTACACTTTTGCCGTCACTTTCGTCGAGTATAGCAGAGGTTGGGTTACCAATACCCCCGTCGATCAGGTAGTTGGTGAGGGTTTCGGCTGAGGTTTGTTCTATCTCGAGATTAAAGCGCAGTATAATTTCGTTTTTTGATACCACCCATGTTTCGATTACTTCCAGAGGGATTATATATTCAAAACCTTCCGTTGCATCGGTGATTTCACTGTTGCCAATGCTGTTTTGTAGGTTGCTATAGCTGAGAGCATAGGTTGTCAGGGGTTGAAAAGGGCTATCGAAAAAAAGATGTATGATACGGTTGTTGTCTGTATCTACGGTGGCAGAGTTGGGCATGCCTATGCCATTGTCTACTGTATAGTTAGAGAGTTGTTCAGCATTGGTTGAGTTTACCTCATCGTTAAAGGTCAACTGTAGGTGGGTACTACTGATAGTGCTGACGGATTCCAGAGCCAGTTGTAAGTAACTCAACTCGATGAGAATAGGCGAATTTATGGTAGATTGAAAAGCATCCTTAAGGTTTGACAAAGTGAGTTGGTAGTCGTTAGTACTCAGAAGAGATGTGTTTAGTACAACCTGATTACCTGTTACAGTAGCGCTTATTACATCTATACCATTGTCTATACTGTAGTTCGATACCTCTTCTGCCGATAGGGTTTCCGGTTCCTGGTTAAAAGTTATCAGAATAGAGTTCGCATTTTCTACAGCAGTAGTTAGCACACACAGCTGGGCAGTCAGGGATATGTTTTCAAAGTAAAACTTGGAAGCATTGCTGCTGGTATAGTCACACACAAAGCCAAAATAGCGGGTGGTAGCATAGGTATTGTCAAAAGCAGTGCCATCTGCGGTGAAATTTGTCCCGCCAGCGGTATCGTAAAAAAGTGCCCAGTTGCCATTGAGGTCACGTGTCACTTTCACTCTCACATTTACCGAGCTGGCATCCACCGCATCGTCCTCTCCGTCTATGATCATAGTTGCTGTGTTGCCGTCTTGTCTGTACAGGCTGATTTCATCTTTGGTATTGCCTATCAGTATGTAGTAGCCTTCCAGTGTGGTCGATTCCAGATTTTCCTGATCGGCCATGAGGTATACATAGGCTTTGTTTCCGCTGGTAGGGTTAAAGCCTAGCCGAACGTTAAATTCCCAGGTAGTGCAAGTGGCCAGCGTATTGGGTGTGGCCAAGTAGGATTCGTCACTACCAGAAGAAGAAAGCCGCAGCTCACCTCCATCTATAACAAATTGACTCTCATCACCATTCCATGTAGGGTTTGACGAAAAGTCTCCGTCGGAGAAGTTTTCAGTGAATTGACCTTTAACACCAAGGGGGATTAGTGTTAAAAACAAAACAATACAGCTGTTAATTGTAATATATTTCACATTTGAGCTTTTAACTCGATTAATTTGTTGAATTTATCACAATGGTAGTTTGTCCTTTGTCTTTTTAAATATAGTAATTTTGCACTACGAAAAGTGAAAAACATTTTTATCATTAAATCATAAAACAGTGAAATTAGCAATTGTAGGATCAACCGGATTAGTAGGGTCTGAAATCCTAAAAGTACTTGACGAAAGAAATTTTAAATACGACGAACTGATGTTGGTGGCTTCCCCACGATCAGTAGGTAAACAGATTTCTTACAAGGGCAAGGACTACACCGTTATCGGTATGGATGATGCTGTAGCTGCCAAGCCGGACATTGCTATATTTTCAGCTGGAGGGGGCACTTCACTGGAGTGGGCGCCTAAGTTTGCTGAGGTGGGAACCATCGTTATAGACAATTCTTCGGCCTGGAGAATGAATCCTAACCACAAACTGGTAGTGCCGGAAATCAACGCCAGCGCCATAAAGATAGATGATAGGATTATCGCAAACCCCAACTGCTCAACCATACAAATGGTACTTGCTTTGGGGCCTTTGCACCAGAAATACGGAATCAAGCGTGTGGTAGTATCTACCTATCAGTCTGTTACCGGTACAGGAAAAGCAGCGGTAGACCAGCTTATGGGTGAAAGAAATGGTACTGATCACGAAAAAGTATACCCACATACTATTGACATGAATGTATTGCCTCATATTGATGTATTTCAGGAAAACGGATACACCAAGGAGGAGATGAAGATGATCAATGAGACCAAAAAAATATTGAATGATGACTCTATTCAGGTAACAGCGACCTGTGTTAGGCTTCCGGTGATGGGAGGACACTCAGAGTCTGTAAATGTAGAGTTTAACTCTCCGTGCGACTTGGCAGAGGTTAAAGAGATTTTGGCTGCTACCAGCGGTATAGTGGTACAGGATGATCCTGCAAACAATGTATATCCTATGCCTTTGACAGCTCACAACCGCGATGAAGTTTTTGTGGGCAGGTTGAGAGTAGACGAGTCCAACCCAAATTCGCTGAACATGTGGATAGTAGCCGATAACCTGCGTAAAGGTGCAGCGACTAATGCCGTGCAAATAGCGGAGTACATAGCCGAGCATAATCTAGTATATTGATAGAAGCACTCTCACAGCCGGACGTTTTAGACTTTGTCAGTGAGCATGAAAATGCTGACCTGACCAAGTTGATTCTGGCTCGCACTCAATACCCTAATATTCCTGTGCAGCTGGCTGCTGCACAGATTCAATCGAGATTAAAGGCAAAGAAAAAACTCCCCGGGTGGTATGCTGCACGGGGAGTTTTGTTTCCACATGGGGTATCCATAGAGCAGTGCTCATCGGAGCTCACTGCCAGGTACAAAGCCCGCCTGATTGGTGGAGGCACATTGGCAGATTTGACCGGAGGTACAGGTATAGACACATACTACCTGTCACAATCATTTTCGCATACCACCTACATAGAGCAAAATGAAGATTTGTGTGCCTTAGCCGAGCACAATTTCCGCCAGCTATCTGCAGCTATAGAGGTGATCAACCTCAGAGCAGAACAGTGGCTGGAAAGCCTGACTCACACGTATGACTGGTTGTATGCAGATCCGGCCAGAAGAGACAACCACAACAAGAAAGTTTTTAAGATTGACGACTGTGAGCCTAACCTTATAGCACTGCAAAGCAGCTGGCTAGGTAAGGTGAAACAAGGTTTGCTGATAAAGTATTCGCCGTTGCTGGATATAGCAGAGTTGCTCAAATCTTTACCGCAAGTGCTGGAAGTCCATGTGCTGGCTGTGCAAAATGAGTGTAAGGAAGTGTTGGTTAAAATGGGAGTAGGAACAGAGCCAGTTTCTGATGTTAAAATAGCAACTGTTAACTTCAGCACGTCAGGAGAGCAGTGCTTTGAATTTATGTGGAACGAGGAGGCAGCTACAATAGCACCGGTGGCGGGGCTGCAGGATTATCTATACGAACCTAACCGTGCGATTATGAAAGCCGGTGCTTTTAAGTCTGTGGCCAACCGTTTTGAGCTCAATAAGCTGCATGCCAATAGTCACCTGTACACGTCTGACAAATGTATGGTTGATTTTCCGGGTAGAGTATTTCGAATCCATGCAGTAGAACAGGCTCAGAAAAAAGCACTGAAGCGCATTCTCCCTGAAGGTAAAGCGAACCTGACTACACGTAACTTTCCTCAGTCGGTAGATCAACTACGTAAAAAATTACAGATAAAGGAAGGCGGTGACAAATACATTTTCGCCACCACGCTGGCTGATCACAAGCCTGTATTGATTCTGTGCGAAAAGGTTAAAACTCCAGATTAAGTCGCTGAGCCAGGCTGTCGATTTTTGCTTGCTCTTCGTCTGAAATGCCATCAGCAGCATTGGCAAACAAGTACATACATTCCAGTACAAACTCTTTGTCAGATTGGTTGTCTTTGATGCTGTCACTCAGCGCATTCAAAAACTTTTTTTGCCAGCGGTCTATGTTGTCGAGCAGGTAACGAAACTCGGTACGAAAAGCGATGGCGATCATATCCTTGTCATCGTCGGGGCTTTGTACAAATTCTTCAGCTAAACCCTTGGTGGCCATTACTATTCCATCCCATTCTTCTTCGTCCAGCACACCGTCGCTCATGCACACCAGCAGGGCAGGGTACAATTTGGTCAGGTAAGTAAACTGTTCCCTGTCAAGGCTTATTTTTCTCGATTTTTTATACTCTTCGTAGAGGAGATCAACCTGATTGCTCATAGTATTAATGGTAGTGTCAAGCATAAAATTATTTAATTAATTGTTCATCCGTTAATTATACCCTTGTGTTTTTTGAGTAAAGGTAAAATTTTTATATAAATAAAATAATTTATTTTATAACTAATCAAAGAGCATGTTTTTATAACCTGTTGAATTATAGTTTTTTACTTGTAATTAAAAAGAGCAGTATTTTTCTTAACCTTACTTAGTTAAGCGGAGCTATAGGTATAGTGTCTGATAGGTTTTTTCCCAAAAAAGATATTCCCCAAACGAATGATTTAACACTAGCTTAGATTGATTACATTTGTTTTCTGTAGATGACAGTACAGTATGTCATCGCAAGTATTTAGCAACAGGATGCCTTTATATAATATGAAATTTGGTACTAAAGCAATTCACGCCGGAGTAAAACCAGATCCGGGTACAGGCGCAATTATGACGCCTATATTTCAGACGTCCACTTATGCTCAGCCATCTCCGGGCAAGCACAAAGGGTACGAATATTCCAGAACCCAAAACCCTACACGTACAGCACTTCAGGATAGTCTTGCTGCGTTGGAAAATGGAAAGCACGGACTCTGCTTTTCGTCTGGAGTAGCAGCGTCAGACGCAGTAATGAAGCTACTCAAACCCGGCGATGAAGTGCTCTGCTGCAACGATTTGTATGGAGGAACTTACCGGCTGTTTACAGAAGTGTATGAAAAATTTGGCATCAAATTTCACTTTGTGGATATGAGCGACCTCAACAGAATATCCAAGCACTTCAACAAGAATATAAAAATGGTATGGGTAGAAACACCAACTAATCCCATGCTGAATATAATAGACATAAAAGGCTTAGCCGGGGTGACCCACGATTGGAATGCCCTGCTTGTGGTAGACAACACGTTTGCCACCCCATATTTGCAAAACCCACTCGATATGGGTGCCGATATCGTAATGCACTCCGTTACAAAATACCTCTCCGGGCACTCAGATGTAGTCATGGGAGCACTTATGCTCAATAAAGACAGCCTGCAAGAGCGCTTAGCATTTATACAAAATGCAAGTGGTGCTGTGCCGGGACCACAGGATTGTTTTCTGGTGCTCCGAGGACTCAAGACCCTACATGTGCGTATGCAGCGCCACTGTGAAAATGGCAGAAGAATAGCATTTTTTCTCAAGTCGCACCCCAAAGTGGAAAACGTATACTGGCCCGGGTTTGATGAGCACCCCAACCACGACATAGCTAAAAAGCAGATGCGGGACTTTGGAGGCATGGTTTCTTTTGAGCTTTCAGATGATAGTATTGACAAGGCTATCGCACTACTCGAAAAATTCAGGCTATTTACACTGGCAGAATCGCTGGGAGGAGTGGAGTCTCTTTCCGGCCACCCGGCCAGCATGACACACGCGAGTATACCCCGTGAGGAACGACTCAAAGCAGGCCTAAAGGATTCTTTAATCCGACTAAGTGTAGGTATAGAGGATGTGGAAGATCTGATAGAAGATCTGGAAAAAGCACTGGGCAACTAGTCAACTTAAAAAAGCTTGGTAGTAAGTCTACTTAGGCTCAGACTTACAAAGTCTCCGGTATGTTAGTTACACGGCAGGTGAGGTGTATGTATACTTCGATACTCTCACAACACAATGACGTACAGGGACTATACCTAAAGGTTAATTGTTGATTTTTTGTTGCACAGAAAATCGTGCATTTTACTTAAAAAAGTTTGCATCAAATAAGAAAGACCTATTTTAGAATTGCTCTCCCTGGTCTTAATGTACAGGTGAAAGCAGTTCTCAGCAGAGCCTATTTATTGGTGGTTTCCATTACCTGTAGCTCATCTATATTGGCCAGATCGCTGTAGTCAATAAAGAGTTCGTCGAGCTCTTCAAAGTACATTTCTTTGTAGATTTTCCTACGCAGGTTTTCATCAATAGGCTTGTAGGAGTTTGCCTTGTATTTTTTGGTCGATTGTAGATACCTGGTAATGTGAGGTTTGGCCTGAGTGTAGTTAGGCAATCCAAGTTCCCTGTATATTTTTTCTACTTCCTGCTCGGGCTGTTCTTTTAGTTGGTGATAGCTCAGCTCAATTAGGTTTCCTTCAGGAATCAGGTGTCTTTCGTTTAGGTATTTACGCACTATTTTTTTGTAGTAATCAAAAATCATGGCGTCTACTTCTTCCTGAGATGCAGGCTGTAAATATTGCGTACTTACCATTTTCTTATAGAGATGGCGTGTAGACAAAAACACATCAATAGGATCGCGGTGAATAAAGATAAACTTTGCATTCGGAAACAATTCCAATAGTTCTTTGACCCTGCTGGTGTTGTGGGGGTTTTTCAGAACGAGCCTTTTTTCATTGTTAAACACAGCAATATTGCGCAGGCAGTGTAAGTAGTCTCTTTGCCAGAGTTTTTTCTCTTTTGGAGTAATGCCCTCAAAAAGGTTGTACTTTTTGAAGTAGGTACTGTTCTTGGGAAAGTGCCATGAATGCATACCTGTTCGGGTAGAAATGGTGCAAAACGGCTGCTCTTCTTCTGCCGGCTTGTTCATATCTATCGACGTATTGTCCTGCGGGCGCGTAGAGGGCATGAGCGGGCTTAGCATCCATTTGAGCCAGGTTTTACTGAGTTGAGCAACAGTAAATAAGAAAGCCTGATAGTTGCTAAGTGTGCCAAACTGTGGATCCTGATGCAGGATGTAGTGCAGGTGTGTAGTACCACTACGCCAGTGCCCCAACACGAAAATGGGGGGATTTTTTTCAAAGTCTACTTGTCGAAATTTTCTGCGATAGAGCCACTCCTGTATCCACTGTAGCGGATATACCAACAATGTAATGAGCGAAATAAAGAAAGCCTTGTGCCAGTATTTTCGGTCTACACGGTTCCTTTTCAGCAGGGAAAACCAGACCCTGGGTTTGGCTATGAACAATTGGTGTGCTTGTACTTTTGTATCCTTCTTACCCATATTCTGCCTGCAAATTAAATCAACATAATTGGTAATCAGTAGTAAATGATTTAAATATTGATAACTATCATACCCAAATGACAATTGTGTCGTTGATAGAAAAAGGTCAGGTACTTCTCCCTAAATGAAGCTTGCCTGTGATTGGTTGCCCAAAAAATTATATCTATTACTTATGCCCCAAGGAAGCGATTGGTACTACAGTCAGCATGAACCGGAAAGAGAGCGAAACAATAAGTTTCTCGGGTTTCTCATATTAGTAGGATTCATTCTTATCTGCATTTTTTCACTTACCTTTATTGCCCAGTATTTTGGCAAAGCCTAGCTGCTGCCTGGATTCTATTCTGCATTAAATGAAAGATATTGCTATCGTGGGAGGAGGGCTTGGCGGCCTTGTCAGTGCTATATTATTGGCCCGAAAAGGCCTGTCAGTAGTATTGTACGAAAAGAAGCAATATCCATTTCATCGGGTATGTGGCGAATATGTATCCAATGAGGTCGTTCCCTTCCTTCAACAGCACGATTTGTATCCAGACAATTTACACCCTACCTCTATTCGCAGGTTATGGCTGACATCCGTTTCGGGCGATCAGGCAGAGTTGGATTTGGATATGGGAGGATTTGGAATTAGTCGATATGCGTTGGATCATTTTCTGTATCAAAAAGCAGTACAAGCAGGTGTAGATTGCCGTACCTTGAGTAAGGTAGAAGACGTGATTTTTGCAGACGATAGTTTTGATGTCATTTCAGATAACGGTAAAGAAAAAGCGAGATTAGTCATAGGAGCACATGGCAAGCGTTCTTTATTAGATAAAAAACTTCAGAGAGGTTTTATGCTAAAAAGATCTCCCTATGTGGCGGTAAAATATCATGTTAAACTGGATTTTCCTGAAGATACCATTGCCCTGCACAACTTTAATGGCGGCTATTGCGGACTTAGCAAAGTGGAGGGTGAAAAATACAACCTTTGTTATCTGGGGCATAGAGATGGGCTAAAATCGCAAGGCAATATCGATACATTCGAAAAAGAAGTACTGCATAAAAACCCCCATCTGAGGCAGGTGCTGATGCAGGCAGAAAAAGTGCAAGCAAAACCTTTGGTGATCAATGAGGTGTCGTTTGTGTCCAAAAGTGTAGTAGAAAATCATATACTGATGGTCGGAGATGCTGCCGGCATGATAGCTCCCCTCTGTGGCAATGGCATGGCTATCGCGATTCGCTCGGCTCATCTGCTGGTGGGAGCGATTGCAAAACATTACTCACCGGATGGTTTTGATCGGAAAAAGCTGGAACAGGAATACAGACGTGAATGGCAAAAAGCCTTTCGGGTCAGGTTGTGGGCGGGACGAAATATTCAGCAGTTTTTATTTGGTACATCAGGAGCGTCAGCTTTGGCTTTAAAAATGGCTAAAATCAAACCTTTGGCAAATTCTCTGGTGAGGATGACGCATGGCAAGGAGTTTTGGTAAACTCTCATTACTTTTGCCCAAATTTTATTCGCAGCGCATGATTGACAAGGTAGAGAAATTCAAACAAGAATTAGAAGCTATATCGGTAAAAACCAAAGACGAACTCGAGCAGTTTCGTATCAAATTTATCAGTAAAAAAAGTGTCGTTACCGAATTGTTCAACGACTTTAAGAATGTGCCCAATGAGCAGAAAAAGCAATTTGGAGTAGCGCTGAATGAATTGAAAAGTCGTGCTCAGGAAAAGCTAAAAGAGCTTTCAGAGTCGCTGGAGAATACGTCTTCTGCAGGAGCTGCCGAAGGTGTGCAGGATCTTACATTGCCGGGAGTGCCTCATCAGTTGGGTAGTATACATCCGCTCACCCTCACTACCAACAAAATCATAGAGATATTCGAACGAATGGGTTTCAACGTGGCTGACGGCCCGGAGATAGAAGAAGATTTCTACAACTTCACTGCGCTGAACTTTCCGGAAAACCATCCCGCCAGAGAAATGCAGGATACTTTCTTTATAGAAAAAAATCCAGACAAGGTGCTCCGTACACATACATCCAATGTGCAAATCCGACTGATGGAAGGTCAAAAGCCTCCGTTTCGTTCGATCATGCCCGGTAGAGTATACAGAAACGAGGCAATATCAGCACGGGCACATTGCTTTTTTCATCAGGTAGAGGGGCTTTATGTAGACAAAAACGTAGGCTTTAAAGATCTGAAGCAAACGGTTTATCATTTTGCAAAGGGAATGTTTGGCGAAAACACCAAAATACGGTTTCGCCCGTCGTACTTCCCTTTTACAGAACCTAGCGCAGAGATAGATGTAAGCTGCTTCATCTGTCACGGCAAAGGCTGCAATGTATGTAAATATACCAATTGGGTGGAAATAGGAGGCTCTGGCATGGTAGACCCCAATGTGTTGGCCAACTGTGGTATAGACCCGGAGGAGTATACAGGTTTTGCTTTTGGTATGGGTATAGAGCGTATCGCCATGCTCAAATATCAAATTGATGACCTGAGGCTGTTTTCTGAAAATGATGTCCGGTTTTTAAGACAGTTCCAGAGTAGCTTTTAAAAAATCATAATTCCTTTAATTAACACTTCTCTTATTTAAGTTTTCGTTCGTTTTCTTAAATAAGACTTCTTCTTATTTAAGTTTTTGGCTATTTTCTTAAATAAGCCTTTCCCTTATTTAAGTTTTTGGTCATTTTCTTAAATAAGACCTATCTTTGCGTGTTGTCTATTCAAAAAATGCAATGAAGGATTTTGTATCAGGTATGTACATAAGTCAGGGAAGCTATAAAAGCTTTCAACCTGAGAAAATTTACAGACAATGGCAGGTTGATGACATGGAACTACTGCACCTGCTTAGTCAGGCAGACAGGCAGCTAGGGAGGTTAGATATGTACTCAGAGTATATACCTAATATAGACCTCTTTATCAGTATGCACGTGTTGAAAGAGGCCACTCAGTCTTCTAAAATTGAAGGGACCAAAACTAATATTGAAGAGGCGTTGCTTGATAAAGAGGATATTTCCGATGAAAAGAGAAACGATTGGGAAGAAGTTCAGAATTATATATCAGCATTAAACACAGCAGTAGATCAATTAGAGCAGCTCCCGTTTTCATCTCGTTTGATTAAGCAAACTCACAAAATTTTGCTGTCGGGAGTAAGAGGCACACATAAGCTCCCAGGTGAATTCAGAAGCAGTCAAAATTGGATTGGAGGGGCAAAAATACTAGATGCTACTTTTGTTCCCCCTGTACATACTTCTATAGGAGAATATATGAGTGATCTGGAAAGGTTTGCTCATAGTGAAGATGTGTATTTTCCTGAGCTCCTAAAAATAGCATTGATTCATTACCAATTTGAGACGATTCATCCGTTTTTAGATGGTAACGGGCGTGTAGGCCGTTTGATGATTACGCTTTATCTGGTGGAAAAACGGATTTTAAAGAAACCGATATTATATCTGTCCGATTTCTTTGAGAGAAATCGAATGCTTTATTACGATAACTTAATGCGGGTTCGGGAAAAAAATGATATTCAGCAGTGGTTTAAGTTTTTTTTGGTGGGTGTGATAGAAACAGCAAAGAGTAGTATTGCCGCATTTGATAAAGTTCTTAAACTACAACAAGAAACAGAAAAAAAACTTCAAAGTTTAGGAAGTAGATATGCGAATGCAAGCATACTTGTAAAGCAGCTGTATCAACGTCCCATCATTCATGCTCAAAAAGCGGTTGAAGTTACAGGCCTTTCAGCACCTTCGGTGTATAAATTGTTTGAGGAATTAGAAAAACTGGACATAATTCATGAGGTCACGGGAGGAAAGAGAAAAAAAGCATATCTCTTCAAAGAATATGTAGATATATTCAAGAGTGAAGAATGACGCATTTAGCCTGAGGGTGCGTCTTCCTCTATAATGTCAATGTCTTTAAGTACACGTTTGGAGATGGACTGTCCTGTTTTGGTAGCAGCCAGACCACCTAGAGCGGTTTCTTTGTAGCGCTCTTCCATGCTTTGGCCTACTTCGCCCATGGCATCAGCACATTCGTCTACAGGTATCACACTGTCTACATCGGCCAGGGCTATTTGTGCCGATGAGTTGGCTATGGCAGCAGCGCTGGCATTGCGCACTACGCAGGGCACTTCTACCAGGCCGGCTACAGGGTCGCAAACCAGCCCCAGCATGCATTGAATAGTAATGCCTACGGCGTTAAATATTTGGTCAATCGAGCCTCCCAGGCAGTAGACAATAGCTCCTGCAGCCATGGCAGCAGCACTGCCGGTTTCGGCCTGACAGCCACCCACAGCACCGGATATAGAGGCCTTCTGTTCCAGAATCAGAGCAATCCCTGCACTTACCAGCAGTGCTTCATGGATTTTTTTGTCGTCTATTTTGTGAATATCCTGTAGCGTAACCAATACACCGGGAATAATGCCCGAAGCACCGGCAGTGGGAGCCGCTACTACCCTACCCATGCAGGAATTTACCTCTTTGGCAGCCAGTGCACGGGAGATGAGTTGCTGAAACTCAGGAGACAGCACTGCCACCGGATGGTTGTACACCTTTTTAGCACCGTTGTTGATCATGCCGGAACGAGACTGCATATCTTCTGAAAGACCGGTATGAACGGCCTCTTTCATTACGGTATAGGCTTTTTCCAACCCTGCCCAGATATCGTCTGCAGAGGTGCCCCGCTGTTGGGTCTCAAAGTGGAGTACAGGTTCAAAAACGGAGCACTGTTGTTGCTCGCAGCTTTTTTTCCAACCTTCGAAATTGTCAAATAAAAAGGGCATGATAGGTTTTTGTCTTTTGTTGCATTACAAAAGTAACGATTAGCTATCGGCTAATCAAACATGCCCTTTTTAGTTGTGAGTTAAAATTCCGCATTGCCCGGAGTACGGGGAAAAGGAATGACATCACGTATGTTTGTCATGCCGGTCACAAACTGGATCATACGCTCAAAGCCCAGCCCATAGCCACTGTGAGGGGCTGTGCCAAACCTTCGCGTGTCCAGGTACCACCACAATTCATCTTGTGGTACGTTCATTTCTTCCATACGAGCTACCAGCTTATCGTAGCGTTCTTCACGCTGAGATCCACCCACTATTTCACCTATTCCCGGAAAGAGAATATCCATAGCTGCTACGGTTTTTCCATCGTCATTCTGACGCATATAAAAGGCTTTTATGTCTTTGGGGTAATCGGATAGGATTACCGGTTTTTTAAAGTGTTTTTCTACCAGATAACGCTCGTGCTCCGATTGCAGGTCAGCCCCCCATCCGTCTATCAGGTATTGAAACTTCTTCTTTTTGTTGGGTTTGGAGTTTCGGAGTATGTCTATCGCTTCGGTGTAGGTAAGGCGTTCAAAGTCATTGTCAACAACAAACTTTAGTCTGTCGAGCAGGCACATTTCGTTTCGCTCATCCGCTTTTTTGTTTTTGTCTTCATCTGCTTCGCGTTTATTCAAAAAAGCCAGGTCATCTGCACAATGCTCCAGCGCATACCTTACGAGGTATTTGAGCATCTCCTCTGCCAGATCCATGTTGTCTGTAAGATCGGCAAAAGCCATCTCGGGTTCGATCATCCAGAATTCAGCCAGGTGACGAGTCGTGTTTGAGTTTTCTGCACGAAAGGTAGGTCCAAACGTATAGATGTCGCCCAGTGCCATAGCAGCCAGTTCGCCTTCTAATTGTCCCGACACGGTCAGGTTGGCTTCCTTATCGAAAAAATCCTGCTTAAAATCTACGGCTCCTTCTTCGTTTTTGGGTACGTTATTCAGGTCGAGGGTTGTTACATGGAAAGTTTCCCCGGCCCCTTCCGCATCAGATCCCGTAATGATGGGAGTATGCACGTTTAAAAAGCCCTTCTCGTTGAAAAACTGATGGACGGCAAAGATCATTGCATGGCGAATGCGGTAAATAGCGCCAAAAGTGTTGGTACGAGGACGCAGGTAGGCAATTTCCCGCAAAAACTCCATGGAATGTTTTTTGGGTTGAAGGGGATACTTTTCAGGATCGGCTGTGCCCAGTACATCCAGTTGGCTTACGTGCATTTCTACGCTCTGCCCCGCACCCTGAGACTCTACAATCTGCCCGGTAGCCGCAATACAAGCTCCGGTGGTCACTTGCTTTAGTACTTCTTCACCAAAAACGCCAGGGTCGGCTACCAGCTGCAGGTTGTGGATAGTAGAGCCGTCATTGAGTGCGATAAAAGCCACATTTTTATTCTGCCTTTTGGTACGTACCCATCCTTTTACTACTACATTGTCCTGAACTCCGCCAGACAATACTGCCTTGATTTTTGTGCGTTTTTGTGTGCTCACTTGTTTGTTGTTTTTTTAAAAAGATAAAAACAAAACCATACCATAAGACGAAAACGGTAGGGGTATCGGGATTCGTGGTAGAAAAAACAATACCTCTCCATGCCTGAGGAAATGGTCTTATTAAAATGCTGTTGCTGATAGTCTGTAGTGCTTTCTACAGAAAACCAACCCGCAAAAGAAGTATTTTTTGATGGTATATTCAACGCTTCACAGCCTTATTCGGTATTTGGTAAAAATTGAATATGTTTTTAGGTCAAAAAAGGGCAACTTGCGAAAAAAATGTAAGCATAAACGCAGATGAAAAAATACGATATATACGGCATAGGCAATGCTCTCGTGGATTTACTTTTTGAGGTAGAAGAGCAGTTTTTGAAGGATCATAACGTAGAAAAAGGGCTTATGACTCTGGTAGAGGAAGACCGCCAAAACGAGCTGATCAGTGCTATAAATATAAGTGAGGATATGATGCAAGGCGGTGGATCTGCTGCTAATACTGTAGTGGCAGCCAGCCAGTTTGGTAGCAACTGCTACTATTCCTGCAAAGTGTCTAACGATCAGTTTGGTAAGTTTTTTCTCAACGATCTGAAGCAAAATGGCATAGACACTAAGCTGACCCCCGAAACTGCCCCGGAGGGAATTACAGGAAAGTGCCTGGTAATGACCACTCCGGACGCTGAGCGTACGATGAATACATTTTTGGGTATTACTTCCGATTTTTCTGTGGAGGAGATAGACGAGGAGGCCATTAAGCAGTCGACATACATTTACTCAGAAGGGTATCTGGTACCTTCTGCCTCCGGACGAGAAGCTATGCTCAAAGCCAAGGAAATTGCTAAAGCAAACGGTGTAAAAACAGCTTTGTCGTTTTCGGACCCCAGTATGGTAAAGTACTTTAAAAACGAAATGACTGAAGTAGTAGGCGATGGTGTAGACTTGCTCTTTTGCAATGAGGAAGAGGCGATGCTGTATACCGAAGCAGACACCCTGCTGGAAGCCAGAGAGGCATTGAAAAATATTGCAAAGCGTTTTGCTATTACTTTGGGTAAAAATGGAGCTACCATATTTGACGGAGATACCTTCATCGATATAGAATCATATAAAGTAGATGCGATAGACAGCAATGGAGCCGGTGACATGTTTGCGGGTGCTTTTCTATATGCAATTACCCATGGTCATAGTTTTGCCGAAGCAGGAAAGCTGGCCAGTTTGGCATCATCTAAAATAGTGTCACAGCTGGGGCCGAGATTACAGTGGCATCAGGCAAAAGAAATTCTGAATCACCTTACAGAATCCTAAATCGGCAGTATCGTTTTCCATTCATCGGTGTATTCGGCCAATGTTAAGCCTATAATTTAGGTTAAAATAATTGATCCCGGTGCATCAGGGCGATAGCATATATTTGTAAGGTGAGAAGTATTAAACAATCAGAAGGAATGAGATATCTAGCACTTTTGGCGCTGTGCCTGATGCAGGGAGTGGCCCTGGCACAAAAGCAGATTTCAATAGAAGACATATACAGTGGTGTGTTTCGACAGGAGTCGTTGGGCAGCCTCAATTGGATGAACGATGGCCGGTACTATACAGCCCTGGTAAACAATCAGGTAGTGAAGTACGATGTGACCACAGGTAATCAGGTAGAGGTACTTATCGACGGGCAGGCTCAGGACATTCGAATCAATGATTATGAATTTAGTGCCGATGAGAAAAAAATATTGCTTTTAACCGACAAGAAAGGAATCTATCGGCGATCGTTTACAGCCGAATATTACATTTATGATTTTGGCACCAAAAAACTGCAAAAAGTATCGGACAATGGCAGGCAGTCGTATGTTACTTTTTCGCCGGACAATAGCAAAGTAGCTTTTGTGCGCGACAACAACCTGTACTACACCGACCTGAAAACCATGAAAGAGCTGGCCGTTACCACCGATGGAGAACCCGGAAAAATCATAAACGGTAGCTCCGACTGGGTGTACGAAGAAGAGCTAAGGTTAACCAAGGCTTTTGTATGGTCTACGGATGGCAAAAAGCTTGCATTTTTGCGTTTCGATGAATCGGAAGTAAAAGAATACAACCTTCAGTACTGGGACAATGGAGCCAAATACCCCCGCGATTATCGCTATAAGTACCCCAAGGCAGGAGAAAAAAATGCTGTAGTGTCAGTGCATCTGTATGACCTGGCCAGCAACAATACTACTACGGTAGATTTGGGAAAAGACACAGATTTTTACATTCCAAAGATTCAGTGGACCAAAGATGCCAACCTGCTTTCGGTTATGAAACTCAACAGACTGCAAAATAAGTTGGAAGTATACCACGTGAATGCGTCTACCGCCAAGCCGTTGCTTATTTTTTATGAAAAAGCAGAAAAATACCTCGACCTGTATGATACCAATGACATCATATACCTCGACAATAATGAGCAGTTTATCTACATGACTACTGAGCGCGATGGCTACAAGCATTGCTACCTGCACAATATGGATGGGCAGCATATACGAGCCATCACCAAAGGAGAGTGGGAAGTAGATCAGTTTGTGGGGCTGGATCAGTCTCGCAAAACTCCGGTGCTATACTACACCTCTACTGAAGAATCGCCCTTGGAGAGGCATTTCTATAAGATAGATATCAATGGCAGAGGCAAGACAAGGCTAAGCACAGCATCGGGTACAAATCGGGTAGACATGAGCAAGGATTTTAAATATTATATCATATTTAATCAGTCGGCTCAGCGTCCATTGAGTGTAAACCTGATGGCTTCACGAGGCAACAAACTTATCGACACACTGGTAAACAATGCCAAGCTGATCGAAACAGTGAAAGCGTATGATATTCGAAAAAAAGAATTTTTTAGCTTCGAAACAGTTGACGGCACTTCGCTCAACGGATATTTTCTAAAGCCAGCAGCGTTTGATAGTACCCGGCAGTATCCGGTGCTTATCTACCAGTATAGTGGACCCGGCTCTCAAAACGTGCTGGATACCTGGGAAGGAAGCAGCTACTACTGGCATCAAATGTTGGTGCAAAAAGGATATGTGGTAGCTGTAATTGACCCCAGAGGTACAGGAGGACGAGGTGAAGCTTTCAAGAAAGTGACTTACCGTCAGATGGGAAAACTGGAAACCACCGACCTGATAGAAGGTGCTAAGTATATAGGATCATTGCCCTACTTCGACAAAAACCGCATTGGCATCTGGGGCTGGAGCTATGGTGGATACGCGTCTACCGTAGCGATGATGAAAGGCCAGGGTGTATTCAAAGCGTGTATATCTGTGGCGCCATTTTCATGGGAGCATTACGATACCATTTATGCAGAGCGCTACATGCAGCGCCCGGAAGACAACCCAAAGGGGTATGAAGAAAACTCGCTGCTGACCCATGCAGACAAATTACAAGGCAATTACCTGCTAATTCATGGCACGGGCGATGATAATGTGCATTATCAGGTAGCTTTAAACCTGGTGAACAAATTGGTGGATGAAGGAAAACAGTTTCGGTCGTTTTTCTATCCCGATAAAGCACATGGAATTGGAGGGTACAAAACCCGTATTCACCTCTTCACTATGATGACAGAATTTTTAGAAAACAACCTCTAAGATTTGTAAATAAAGACAGCAAATCCCTCGCAAGGCCTTTTTGTGAGGGATTTTTTTGTGCCTGAAAAAACACAGCAGACAATATTTCAGCCCCTTATCGTGTTAGCGTTATAAACCTGACATTATGTTTTTAGTCTCAAAAAAGGGAATGTATGCTGTTTTTATGGCATTGGCTCATTTGGGTTGCGGGGAAGCAAAGCGAGTAAATACCGGGAACATACAGTATGAGCAAAATACCCGCCAGCAACAGCCAGAGAATCCTGAAGCAGGCAAACCGGAGCAAGAAACAATAGAAACACGTTTTCCAGTGCCTCAGGGGTATACGAGAGCCGTTGTAAAGAAAAACAGCTTCGGGGAGTACCTGCGATCATTGCCCTTAAAACCCGCAGGGACCAAGGTGAAATATTACGATGGCAGAGAGAAGGCTTCTGCCAACATATACACGGCGGTAGTTGATTTGCCCATAGGAAAAAAGAACCTGCATCAATGTGCTGATGCGATCATGAGGTTGAGAGCAGCCTATTTTTATGACAAGCAGCAGTATGACAGCATTCACTTCAATTTCACCAATGGCTTTAGAGCAGAATATGCTTTGTGGAGACAGGGCAAGCGCATAGTAGTAAATGGCAATGAGGTTAGATGGGAAGACAGAACTAGCCCAAGCGTGTCATCAGATTCGTTTTGGCAATACCTCGAGATGGTGTTTATGTATGCGGGTACTTTGTCGCTGGCGCAGGAATTGAAACCCGTAGCAATCGACGAAGTGGCTATAGGCGATGTTTTTATTCAGGGAGGGAGTCCCGGTCATGCAGTAGTAGTGGTGGACATGGCCACACACCCTGCTACAAAAAGAAAAATAGCTTTATTGGCGCAGAGCTATATGCCCGCTCAGGAGCTTCAGGTGCTACAAAATCCGGTGCATAGCGAGCTGAGCCCCTGGTACGAAATATCTTCAACTATGGAGCAGGTTGTTACTCCGGAGTGGGTGTTTGAGCCATCCGACCTTATGCGGTTTTAATTTACTTCAGCGCACTATCGAGCAGCTTTATCAGATCCTCTTTTCCGCTTAGGTTGTTTTTGAGAATGTTTACCAAATAGCCGGGTACTTGTTCTCCCTCAGCCAGTTTTCCCTTCACATCATCCAGCATTTCCAGCATTTCTGTATTCGAAGAGAGAGTAGTGTCTGCCTTTACCTGGCGTATGAGCTCGTCGATATCTGAGGTATCGGGTATGTAGACTATTTCTTCTACTATATCGCCGGGTTTGGGCTCATAGTTTTGAGGCAGGCAGTCGTTGTACATGTCGATAATCTCATCGAGATTTTTCTTGGCGTATTCGCCGTTTTGAATTTTTTCACTCAGGCTACCACAGTCTTCAAGAAAGTTGGCCATTTGTTTTCTAAACCCAAGATTGGGCACGGGCTTTTGCCGCCCATCGCGTGTGATAAGAATAGACCCCTGAAACATTTGAGCACTTTGCTGTTGCTCAGGCGAGTAGCGGTACAAACTCAAAAAACCGGGCTTTATGAGTTTGATAAACTGATACCGCCCATCAATTTTTGCCACATGGTAGGTGTCCTTGTTTTTATAGAGAGTCCGCACCTTGTAGCAAGGCAGGTTTTGCTTGTTCTTTTTTTGTTTTACAAGAAGCTGATGCCCCGACAAAGGGTTATCCACGATATTGATTTTTCCTCTGAGTGTATCTCCGTGAACCAATACAGCATAATCTCCATCCTGGCCGTGGGCCGTCAGGCCATAACCAAACACAAGTGCAAAAAGGTAAATATATTTTTTCATGCGCCTAAAATAAGTAATGTGAGTGATTCTAAAAGGCAAACCGGAAAGGTAAAAAAATATATTTATGCTAATTTTATTGAAAATAAAAACAGTAAAATTCATTTTTATTAAAAATCATCTAATAATTAGATCAATCCTTTGAATGAAAGCCCTAAATCCTTTCCGAATAAAAAAAATGGAAGTTACTTTGCAAACTGCCTTAAAATCAGGCGGGTTGTAAACAAACAAAAACCAAAAAATCAACTATAGTATGTGCGGAATTGTGGGAGTATTTGATTTGAAGACAGATGCCCAAAAGCTGAGGCCTCAAGTACTCGAAATGTCGAAAAAAATACGTCACCGTGGGCCGGATTGGTCAGGAATTTATTGCGGCGACAAAGCCATATTGGCACACGAGCGTTTAACGATCGTGGATCCTAAATCTGGCGGACAACCTTTGTACAGTAAAGACGGCCAACTAGTATTGGCTGCTAATGGAGAAATATACAATCATCAGGAACTGAGAAAAAATCTCAATGGAGATTATGAGTTTCAAACACAATCAGACTGTGAGGTCATTCTGGCACTATACAATAAGTTTGGAATCGATTTTATCGATCAGATGAACGGTATTTTTGCTTTTGCCCTTTACGACAAGAAAAACGACTCTTACCTTATCGCCAGAGATCACATGGGTATTATTCCTTTGTATCTGGGCTGGGACAAAGCAGGCAATTTTTATGTAGCTTCAGAGCTAAAGTCTCTGGAAGGTGTGTGCGACAAAATTGAAGAATTTCCTCCCGGAAACTTCTGGTATAGTGGCAATGGAGAGCTAAAGCAGTGGTACAAAAGAGAGTGGACCAGCTACGAAAACGTAAAAGATAATGAAACCGATGTAATCAAACTCCGCAGAGCATTGGAAGATGCTGTGCACCGTCAGCTAATGTCTGACGTACCCTACGGTGTATTGTTATCCGGAGGGTTGGATTCGTCGATAGTGTCGGCTGTAGCGAAAAAATTTGCAGCACTCAGGGTAGAAACGCAAGACTCTAAAGAGGCCTGGTGGCCACAGTTGCATTCATTTGCAGTAGGCTTGGAAGGATCTCCAGACCTGGCAGCAGCTCAGAAAGTAGCAGACCATATAGGTACAGTACACCATGAAATCCTTTTTTCTATTCAGGAAGGGCTGGATGCCATTCGTGATGTGATTTATCACCTGGAAACTTACGATGTGACTACCATTCGCGCATCTACGCCGATGTACCTGCTTGCGCGAGTAATTAAGTCGATGGGGATCAAAATGGTACTTTCCGGAGAAGGAGCAGACGAAATCTTCGGAGGATATTTATACTTCCACAAAGCACCAAATGCACAGGAGTTTCATGAAGAAACAATCCGAAAACTGGACAAACTACACTTGTATGATTGCCTGAGAGCGAACAAGTCGCTGGCAGCCTGGGGAATTGAAGGACGTGTGCCTTTCCTCGACAAGGAGTTTATGGATGTAGCCATGACAATCAATCCCGAAGATAAAATGGCCAAAGATGGCCGTATAGAAAAGTGGATATTGAGAAAAGCATTTGAAGACTATTTGCCCGAAAGTGTAGCCTGGAGGCAAAAAGAGCAGTTTTCTGATGGAGTAGGATACAACTGGATTGATACGCTGAAAGAACTGGTAGCTAGCGAAGTATCCGACGAAGAGTTGGCGAAAGCAGCAGACAAGTACCCGATCAATCCTCCTCAAAACAAAGAGGAGTATTATTACCGTACCATATTTGAAGAGCATTTTCCATCCGAATCAGCAGCTAAAACAGTGCCTTCTGTAAAATCAGTGGCCTGTAGTACAGCAGAGGCGTTAGCTTGGGACGAATCTTTTCAAAACATGAACGATCCTTCGGGAAGAGCAGTAAAAACAGTGCATGCAGATAGCTACTAAGTTTACATAACGTAAGCCGATAAAAAACACATAACACAGCCGGTGAAACAATTCATCGGCTGTTTTTTTGCTATTTGCAGGTAACTACAAGATGTGATTTGATTTTTCAGGTCAGATAGTCTATTGTCAAACTAAGGTGAAAGGCACTGTAAATCAATAGTTTTTATAACAAAAACGGACTTCCTTGCGTTTCCCCATTCAGGCAAAAAGATACATCCCGGGATTTTGATCAAAAAAGGCCGGGTTCTTCCGGAGTTATCCTAATTTTGCCGCTCAAAAATGTAACCTCGTGATTTGGCGCTTTGCCGTAATCACACTAGTTTTAATGCTATGCTTATACAGCCGGGAAAGCTTCTAGCCGCAATCAACAGCCCTGACGACCTTAAAAAGCTGGATCAGACACAACTGGTACAGGTTTCTCAGGAACTCAGACAATACATAATAGATACTGTATCGATCTACGGAGGCCATTTTGGTGCCAGCCTTGGAGTTACTGAGCTGACAGTGGCGTTGCATTATGTGTTTAATACACCTATCGACCAGCTCATCTGGGATGTTGGCCACCAGGCGTACGGCCATAAAATACTGACCGGCCGAAGAGACCTTTTTCATACCAACAGGCGATACAATGGAATATCGGGTTTCCCGAAGCGAGGCGAAAGTGAGTACGATGCTTTTGGAGTAGGGCACTCATCGACCTCCATCTCTGCGGCTTTGGGAATGGCTGAAGCATCCAGGTATAAAGGAGAAAAAGACAAACACCATATTGCTGTCATTGGCGATGGTGCTATGACAGCTGGCCTGGCTTTTGAAGCCATGAACCATGCCGGTGTTTCGAATTCCAATCTGCTAATCGTGCTCAATGACAACTGCATGTCGATCGACCCAAATGTAGGAGCACTGAAAGACTATCTTACGGATATTACTACCTCTAAAACCTACAATAAGTTTAGAGACGAGGTTTGGAATGTATTGGGTAAAGTGAGCAAGTTTGGTCCCAATGCCAGAGAGATAGTAGCTGGTTTTGAGGCCAGCATCAAGACATTTTTGCTCAAGCAAAGCAACCTGTTTGAATCGCTCAACCTGCGCTATTTCGGGCCCATAGATGGCCATGATGTAAATCACTTGGTGAGTGTGATGGAAGACCTGAAAAACATACAGGGGCCAAAGATATTGCACTGTGTAACGGTGAAGGGGAAGGGCTATGCCGAAGCAGAAAAAGATCAGACCAAATGGCACGCTCCGGGCACTTTTGATAAAGTGACAGGGAAAGTCCATAAAAAAATATACGAAACACCACAGCCTCCCAAGTATCAGGACGTATTTGGACATACGCTGGTAGAGCTGGCTGAGAAAAATGACAAAATCATGGGCATAACCCCGGCTATGCCTTCCGGGTCGTCGCTCAACATCATGATGAAAGCCATGCCAGACCGTGCGTTTGATGTGGGAATAGCTGAACAACATGCAGTAACCTTTTCTGCAGGTTTGGCCACTCAGGGGATGGTGCCGTTTTGCAACATCTACAGCACCTTTATGCAGCGTGCCTATGATCAGGTAATACACGATGTATGTATTCAGGATTTGCACGTTGTGTTTTGCCTGGACAGAGCCGGGTTTGCCGGAGCTGACGGCCCTACGCACCATGGCAACTACGATATAGCCTATATGCGCTGTGTACCCAATATGGTAGTGGCAGCCCCTATGAATGAAAGCGAGCTACGCAATATGATGTACACGGCTCAACTACCCAGAAAGGGAGCATTTACCATAAGATACCCGAGAGGACAAGGAGTGATGCCCGAGTGGCGCACACCTATGCAAGAGATAGAAGTAGGTAGTGGAAGGGTAGTGAAAGACGGTAACGACGTGGCGGTGTTGTCTCTTGGCCATGTGGGCAACTATGTAGTAGAGGCTTGCGACACACTGTACGAAGAAGGTATAGATGTAGCTCATTTTGATATGCGCTTTGCCAAACCTCTGGATGAAAAGCTGCTTCACCGGGTATTTAAAAAATTCAAGTACGTAATCACCCTGGAAGATGGGTGCTTGCAAGGTGGATTTGGAAGTGCCATTTTGGAGTTTATGGCAGATCATGGCTATTCATCTAAAATTGTCAGATTAGGCATACCGGATAAGGTCGTAGAACACGGTACCCAGTTGGAGTTGCACAAGGAGTGTGGTTTTGATCCAGACGGGATTGTTCTTGCAGTAAAAAAACTGCTGGTTACTACAGAAGTATAAGCCGATTTTCACTATTTATGATTCACCATACAGCGTCGGGAGCAGGTAACCCTGTGGTATTGCTACACGGTTTTTGCGAAACGTCTGAGATTTGGAGCGAATGGTCCAAAAACTTATCACAAACCCATCAAGTTATTGTACCGGACTTACCGGGCTTTGGAGAAAGTCCCCTGCCTCTGGGAGCAACAACCTTGGAAGACATAGCAGATCAAATTAGTGCGTTTTTAAGTGATCAAAAGATTGGTAAATGCTTTGTAGCCGGTCATTCTTTGGGAGGCTATGTGGCATTGGCTATGGCTCGTAAATACCCAGATCTGTTGACTGGTTTGGGGCTGGTGCATTCTACCACGTTTGCTGATAATGACGAAAAGAAACGCAATAGGGAAAAAGGCATAGAGCATGTAAATACACACGGCATGCAGGCATTTTCTGCCAGCTTTGTGCCGCACTTGTTTTATGCTCAAAACTTACCCAAATTTCGAAAAGAGATCGAAAGCCTGAAAAAGATAGCGGCAGATACTCCTGTGGAAACATTTGAAGTGTACAGTAGGGCAATGAAGAACAGGCAGGATAGTATGCACGTGTGGCAGGAGTTTGAAAAACCGGTATTTATCATAGCCGGAAAAGAAGACAGTGCAGTGCCGTTTTCCCAGTCTGCTGAGATGATAAAAAATATCCGAAAAGGGAATTCTCTGGTTTTGGATGAGGCGGCACATATGGGGTTTATTGAGCAAAAAGAAGCATGTCTGACATTTGTGCGTACATTTTTTGATCAATACGGTCTTTGAGGTTGGGATAAAAAGGCCCTGACCTTGCTCGTTTCTGATTTCTGATGTATCTTAATAGAGTCACCATCGGTTTCATGATGCAAAAAACACATTTTGCGAACACAACACTTTACACACATCTGGTTATAGCGCTGTGGCTATTGTTGTATCTGGCGGGTTGTAAGCGGGCAGGTCAACCCAATCTGCCGGATAAAAAAAACAAACCTGTTCAGGATTCTATAGCACAAATAGACTTACAGCAGATTCGTGAGCGGGGATACATCACAGCCATTATGGATAATAGTTCCACAGGGCTGTTTTTGTACAAGGGACGTCCGATGGGTTATGAGTATGAGCTACTTTCCATTTTTGCAGATTCGCTGGGGGTAGAACTCAGGTTTGATATTACCTCCGATTTGGACGAGGCATTTGATAAGCTGGACCGTGGAGAAGGAGACATTCTGGCCTATAACCTTACGGTGACCAAAGAGCGAAAGCAACGTGTGAAATTCACAAACTATCACCACATCGTACGACAGGTTCTTGTGCAGCGCAAACCCGACAACTGGCGTCAGATGAAACTGCACGAGATAGAACGCACAATGCTTCGCACTCCCATCGAACTCATAGGCAAAGAGGTACATGTGCGAAAAGGCTCAGCCTATGTAGCCCGGCTTCAGCATTTGGCGGAAGAAATCGGTGGAGACATACGTATAGTGATAGATGCTCCGGATGTAGAAACAGAAGAGATTATAAAGAAGGTGGCTCAGGGGCAAATAGATTTTACAGTAGCCGACGAAAATGTGGCTCAGGTCAATGCGCGCTACTACCCCAACCTCGATATAAAAACACCGATAAGCTTGCCGCAGCAGATAGCCTGGGGGGTTCGGAAAAATGCAGATTCGCTCCATAGTGTGCTCAACGAGTGGATATACACCATGAAGAAAAAGCCGGAATACTACACCATTTACGACAAGTATTTTAAAAGCACCCGAACGAGTAGGTCGCGATTAAGGAGCGATTATTTCTCGATAGATAGCAATACCATTTCGCCTTATGATAGCCTGATAAAAGCAGCAGCTCGCAAAATAGGCTGGGATTGGAAATTACTTGCTGCCCAAATTTCACGAGAATCAAAATTTGACCCGGATGCAGTATCCTGGGCGGGAGCCATTGGCTTGATGCAGGTATTGCCTCGAAACGGAGAAGAGTACGGGGCAAAAGACCTGACCAATCCCGTGCAAAACATTCATGCCGGTATCAAGCATATTCAATGGTTGCAGGGAGTATGGCGTGATGTTATTCCGGACAGTGTAGAGCGGCAGAAGTTTATCCTTGCATCGTACAACGTAGGTCAGGGGCATGTGCAGGATGCCTTGAGGCTGACAAAAAAATACGGGGCTGACACTACCCGGTGGAACGATAACGTATCGAAATACCTGCTACTCAAATCAAAACCTAAATACTACAACGACGAAGTGGTGCAGTTTGGGTATTGCCGGTGCACAGAACCGGTGACCTATGTTGAAGAAATATTGAAGCTGTACGAATACTACCTGCAACTGGCTCCTGCATAGGTATAATAAATACAATTGCTTATTTTTGATTGGCAATCAGCTATGGGAACTCTAATTTCTCTAAAGCCAACTTATTTAATGAAGATTTTTTTTTACGCTGTTGTTGTGTTGTTTTTACTGTCTAATAATACAATAACAGCACAGGATTTTACGGCTAAACTCCGAAAGGCAGAAAGCATTAGAGACTCTAGCCCTCAGGAAAGCTCCAGGCTTCTACATGAAATCTTGCAGGCAGACAGCCTGAAAGTGCCTTTACTTGATAGGGCTAAAGCTTTACAGCTCCTAGCCTTATCAGAAATGTACAATAACCAATTTGCTAAAGCCAAAGCATATTTTAGAAGATCAGAAGTATTGCTTGATTATGCCTCACCATCGGATGAGATTAAAAACATGCGGGCTTCACTTTTTATGGATATAGGTAGAAGTTTTACCTGGCAGGCCAAGTATGATTCAGCACTCTACAATATTTTATTAGCAAAGGAACTTTATGGGGAGACGGGTGATAAAAAGGGCCTTGCGGTTACTTTAAATGCCATAGCCATAATTTATGGTCAATTCAATGAGGATTATGCGGCTGCATTGAAGGCTTTTCAGGAGGCTTTGTATATAAATAAGCAATTGAATGATAGCCTTTCTATGGCTAAAGTCATGCAAAACATTGGTCAGGTTTATGAACTTACCGGGCAATTGGATTCAGCTTTGTATTATTTGCAGGTATCGAATTCATTGAGTCGAAAATTTAAGGATTTCAGAAGTTTGGCCATTGGAAGTAATATTCTGGGAGCAGTCTTTTTTGCTCGGGATGAGCTCGACTCTTCAGAATTCTATTATAGGCAGGCTATTAACCTTGACGTTCAAAATCAGGATTCAGTGGGTCTGGTGTTAGATTATCATATGTTGTCCCTTACTCTCATTAAAAAGAAGAAATATAGTGAGGCTCTGCATTATTCATTGAGTGCGTTCAGGAATGCAAAAGACTTAGGAGTCAAATATGAAACTGCTGATAACATATCCCAGATTTATGAACAAACACATAATTATAAAAAAGCCCTGGAGTTTCATCAAGAGTACAAAAAACTTGAGGATTCCTTGCGAAGTGTCGATCAGAGGGAAATTATAAGCGAACTACAAGCTAAATATGATACAGAAAAAAAAGAACAACAGATAGCCTTGCTGGATCAGAAAAATAAGTTAGCCAGTGCGCAGCTGGCTACCGCCGAAAAAGAAAAGTGGTATTACTTACTCATCTCCTTGTTGATTTTGGTGGCAGCAGTGGCTATATTTTTCTTTTATCGCCAAAGTAAAAAAAGCCAACGATTGCTGGCAGAAAAAAACAAGCAGTTGTCTCAACTCAATGCTACCAAAGACCGGCTCTTTGGTGTTGTGGCACACGATTTAAAAAATCCCCTTTCGGCTTTTAGTAGCATTACCCAGTCGCTGATAGACAATCATGCGCATATCAGTGAGGCAGATTTAAAATACTTTTTGGAGAGGCTTTTTAAATCTTCACGAGAACTCAACGGGCTATTACAAAACCTGCTAGAATGGTCTATGTCGCAATCGGGAGAGCTCTCATTTGACCCTCAACAGGTAAGTGTGAAAAAAGCAGTAGCAGAAGCATTGCAGCCTCAGCAGCTCAGTGCAGATATAAAGCACCTGACGGTAGAAGTAGACATAGAGGATAATACAGGCGTATATGCCGATCCCAGGATGATTGTTACGGTACTTAGAAATTTACTATCCAATGCGATCAAGTTTACTCCGGAGCGAGGCACAGTTAAGGTATCGGTTTCCAGTATGCAAGAAAAGGCAGCTATTACCGTAGCTGATACAGGCATTGGTATGGAAGCCCGGCATGTTGAGAGCCTTTTTCACTATGGTACAGACTATAGGAAAATAGGTGAGAGTACCGAAAAGGGAACCGGTCTGGGGTTGGTGCTTTGCAAAGAGCTGATAGGCAGGCAGGGAGGAGATATTTCCGTGTGTAGTACTCCGGGTCAGGGCAGTAGCTTTACGATTACCCTTCCTAAAGCAAAGCTGCCGGACTCAATACCTGTAGCGGTGTAAAATACAGGAATTTTCCGGAGAATATTTGGGGTTAACCCTGATTGAATCTTTGATTGGCGCAGCGTTATATTGCGACTATGAATGAGAAAAAGATGATAAAAATAGGACTGGTAGACGATCATGAAATCGTAAGAGACGGTATCAGGGCGTTGTTAATGGGCAACCCTGAAATTCAGTTGGTAGAAAGCTTTCCCAACGCCAAAGCGTTTTTGACCTACTTAAAAGAAAACCCCTCCTTCTTCGATGTGTTGATACTTGACATCTCACTTCCCAACATATCGGGTATAGAGCTCACCCGGCAGCTGATGAAAGATGACCCAAAGATCAAGATTTTGATGCTTTCTGCCAATACCGGTAAAGTGCATATAGAAAGTGCATTTAAAGCAGGAGCCCGCGGGTTTTTGCCCAAAGACTGCTCGCGGGATGAACTGACCCTGGCTATTACGCAGATTTTTTACAAAAATTTATACATCGGTAAAAACCTGGAGCAGGTAGTGCTCGAAAACTACATCAACAGGTTGCACTATTCGGAGCAGGAGGAGTTGACCTCCAGAGAAGTAGAGATTCTGACAGGATTTGCCAACGGACTCACCTACAACGAAATAGCCGATGAGCTGAATATCTCTAAGAAAACCATTGAATCGCATAAGAAAAATATATTTGAAAAGCTGCATTTTAAAACCAATGCTGATTTGATCAAATATGCGATCAAAAACCACATCATAGAGCTTTAAACTCTTCATACAATCACCTCTTTTTCTGATATTTTTCTTCTTTTTTACCTACTAAAAAAGCAGGATTATTCATCTCAATAGTGTTTTAGGGATTTTCCATGAGTAAAATCAGGAAAATTCCCTATGGCATGGCGTAAAGGAATCAACTTATTTAGTGCAATAAAATCTACAAAAATTGCAAAAATAGATTCAATAAAATATCACAAGCCATGTTACAAGCCTTACTAAACAAATTTTCATTACTCACAGCCGTTACGATTATGCTCATACGGCTGGCGAGCGCTCAGTCTATCTCTTACAAGGCGTCCTACGACTTTTCGGCAGGAGCTACTTTTTCCACTAATCAAAGCGTAGCTACAGAAGAAACTTTCCCTACAGATCTTTATTTCTCTCCGGACGGCATGAAGGTCTTTATTATCGGCCGGGATGCAGGTGAGATCAACCAGTATACATTGGCCTCTGCTTATGACATAAGCGGAGGGTTAACCCACAACGGCAGCCACATCATATCTACTGAGGAGTCTACTCCCTACTCCCTTACATTCAGCAACGACGGTTTTACCTGCTATATTTTGGGGTCAGCTACGGATAGGGTGTATCAATACGGCCTGTCAGTGGCTTTCGATATTACCTCTACGGTGACCTTACAGGGCAGTTATTATGTAGGCCTTGGCAACCCCAACTCTCTGGCTTTCAACGATGATGGAACCCGTTTTTATGTAGGTACCACATCGGGTCATCAGATTTACCAATACAACCTGTCAAACGCATTTGATGTGACCAGTGGTATAATTACCGCTGCGGGTTCTTCAGATGCACTGTATTACAGTGTATATGATTTTGAGTTTGCCAACGATGGGTACGAAATATTTGTGTTAAATACTACGGATGGAGTGCAGCACTTTGAGCTGGCTCAACCCTATGATGTTTCGTCTGGCTTTACAGAAATAGGCGAAGTTTACTCTGTGTCTTTGGAGGAAAGCAACAGCTACGGCTTGGCCCTGCACCCAGAAGGCAATAGGTTTTTTATTACAGGATCTTTTGGTGACGACATCAACCAGTTTGATTTGAATGCCCCGGCTTATGCAGAAACAATAGCCAACAACGGATCGTTGGCCGGAGCATACAATACCTTTAGCTTAACCGGCGAAACCTTTGCCAATCCGGGCGCCACTTTGGTGTTTAATACAGATTACCAAATTTCGAATTTGCCTGCAGGGCTAACTCCCGTCATAGAGACATCAGCAAACGGCAGGTCGGCTCTTTTGTATTTTGAAGGCAGTGCAACCTCTCACCAAAACGTAAACGATGTAGCCAGCCTGAATTTTACTTTTAGCAATTCTGCTTTTGCCGGAGGCAATGCAGCGGCAGTGTCGGGAGCAGTGAGTGCAAGCTCCGGTATTTCGATCGATTTTAGAAACAACAGCACTCCCATAGTGGCTTACGGTACACTGCCCGCCATTTCAGGTGCATCATACAACGAAACGGTGTTTAGTGTCGCTTCAGAGGATATATCACCCGAAGACATAGCATTTAACCCTACTGGGAGCAAGGTGTTTGTCATTGGTTCAAACTCTGATGCCGTGTTTGAATACAACCTCTCAACTCCTTTCGACCTGAGCGCAGGTGTGACGTACAGCGGCAATAGTCATTCGGTTTCTACCGAAGAGAGTATTCCAACCGGCGTTACTTTTAGCCGCGATGGGTTTACGATGTTTATATCGGGCAGAGGCAGTAATGAAATTAATCAATATAGCCTCACAGCGGCATTTGACCTGTCGAGTACTATTGCACACGAAGGAAGCTTAGATATATCTGCGCATACTACCAATTTGCACGGTCTTGCATTGAGCCCCGATGGAAAAACACTTCTGGCTTGCGGAAACGACATTTACCAGTTTAACCTCACCAATGCTTTTGACATTACATCAGGGGTGTCTTACGAAACCATGTTTGATCAAACGACCACACTTACCGGAATAGAATTTGGGCCGGATGGTACACAGCTACTTTATATCAATAGCAGTAGGGTGTTTGGCATCTACGACCTTTCTATTCCTTTCAGTATAGAGGGTGACGTAACGGGAGCTTCTGTATTTGTTGTGACCAGTCAGGATGGGGGGCCCAGGGGGATTAGCTATAGCGCAGACAAGAGCAAGTTGTTTATGGTAGGTACCAGCAACCGCAATATCTATCAATACGGAATTACTCCAAAAAGATTTGAGGAGTCGTTTAATGACAATGGTACAATGCAGGGCACTATTACCCTTCGTGTGATAGACGACCAGTTCAACTCTGCCGGAGCAACACTGAGCCAGGGTATAGATTATACTATTTCCGGTCTTCCTTCAGGATTATCTTCAGAATTGAATGTGGCGGAAAACGGTGTAACAGCAGAGCTGATACTAACGGGTGCAGCAGTGAATAATGACATAGCGGATAATGTTTCCAACCTGCAGTTTACATTCAATAATTCTGCATTTGTCAACAGCGATGCATCGCAGGTGATTAATGCGCAGGGAGCAAATAGCTATATTCCGGTAGCGTTCAAAGAGCTAAATGGGCAAATCTATGGTTCAGATGCCTATCAGCTAGCCGGGCTTACCTTCGACAACAGCCCTGTGTCTGTGGCTACTCAAACGAATACCCCTTATGGTCTTACGTTTAATGACGATGGTACCAAAATGTTTGTTTTAGGAGGCTCTGAAGGCACTATTAACCAGTACGCACTTAGCATCGCATATGATGTATCAACTGCTACTGTGGAGGGATCTCCGCTGGATGTTTCGGTAGATGAAAACCAGCCAACAAACTTAGCCTTCAACAATGACGGTACGCGTATGTATTTGATCGGAAGGGGGAAAGATAAGCTTCACCAATATAGTCTGGGTACTCCGTTCGACATTAACGGTACGATTACACATGAAGGAAGTGTGGCTTTTACAGATGGAATAGGTGTCACTTTTAGCTCAGAAGGGTCCAGAATGTTTCTTACCAAGGCGTCTGTTATTTATCAATATGCACTCAACACCCCGTTTGACATTAGAGGGGGGGTAAGTCAGGTAGCAAATACTTCTACAGGAGCTTCAAACTCATATAGCCCCACTTTTTCACCTAACGGAAAAGAGCTGTTTGTGGTGAGTAGTTCAAACAGAAGAATATACCGATATACTTTGTCAGAGGCGTTTGATATATCAGCAGGGCTGACATCCAACGAAAACTTTTCGATATCCGGACAAGATACCGCTCCTCTTTCTATGGACATAAGTGGAGATGGAAAAACGTTTTATGTATCCGGAGGGCAGGGTGACGATATCAATGTATATCACCTGCCGGGTATAAGTTTTTCAGAAGCAGTGGCAAACAGTGGAGCTTTGGAGGGTACGTATACCTTTAGTCTGATAGGTGATGCATTTATCAATTCCGGAGGTACTTTGGTGGCAGGCACACATTTCAATATAACAGGGCTACCGGAGGGCCTATCCGCTGCTATGGCTGTTTCTGCCGATGGTAGTGAGGCCGTGGTGTCTATAGCAGGAAATGCTACGGAGCATCAAAATGCAGATGATATTACTGTAAACCTCACCATCACCTTTTTAGATGCTGCTTTTGTATCAGGGGATGCCTCTTCCATTAGCAATACATCAGTGAGCCTCAATACTACTTTTGATTATGATGATAACCCGGTAATTACATACACGCCAGTGGTTTTTGAGGAGCACTACTTAAATGAGGGAACAGTGGGAGGCGCTATGACTATTCAGATCGAGCACGAAACATTTTCTAATGCAGGAAATGTTCTTACCATAGGAGACGACTATTCGATTGCAGGTTTGCCATCGGGTTTGGTTCCGCAGCTGTCTGTAGCACCCAATGGGTTATCTGCTGTATTATCTTTCAGCGGAGCGGCAACAGACCATCAGGATGTTCATGATGTGGCAGACCTCATCTTTACCTTTGAAAACTCAGCGTTTACCAGTACAGAAGCACAGTATGTGTTTGGTGCTGTAGCGCAAAGTAGCGGAGCTTCGATTGACTTTGAAGACAATAATCCTTCCATAGCCTATGGCAGTAGGTTGAATTTAGCGGAGAGCAGGGACTTTATGTTTGAGGCAAAGTTTAGTGTGGCCAATGAAGATGCAGGGTCGGCATTTACCTTTAGTAGCGATGGCCTGACTATGTTTGTGGCCAGCTGGAACAATAAAGCCATATATCAGTACACCCTCACTACTCCGTTTGATGTTTCATCGGGAGTAAGTTATAGCGGGCATTCATTCGATGTTTCCAATGAAGAAAATACCCCTACAGACGTGGATTTTAGCCCCGATGGCACAAAAATGTACGTGCAGGGGGGATCCGACAATGTAAATCAATATTCACTTTCTTCACCGTTTGATTTGTCGGCAGGAGCTACACACAGTGTTACTTTTGACCTTGGCAATGACGTGCAACCATCGGGTATCACCTTTAGCCAGAATGGCAGGAAAATGTACATGATAGGGTCAAGCAACGACAAGATATACCAGTATTCGCTGGAAGTCCCCTTTGATCTCAATGGTGGAGTTACAGATGACGGCACCCCCTACAGTGTGTCCAGCTACAACTATTCAGGTATAATCATTTCTGAAAACGGAAAAAATATATTTCTGGTGAATACCTCCTACCCCGGGCAGACATCTATAAGCCAATACAACCTGAATGTGCCCTACGATATCACATCGGGAGCAACCCCAGTGGGAGGTCAAAGCCTTTTTGAATTTACTAACCATACAGCAGATATTTTCTTAACACCCGATGGAGCCAAATTGATGATACTCACCAATAGTCAGGATGTATATCAGCTGGGATTAAAAACCGATGGTTTCAAGGAAATAACCATTAATGATGGCGGAGTAGAAGGCTCTTTATTTTTAGCCATAGATGATGAACGCTTTACAAATGAAGGAGGCAGTTTTACACATGGTACAGAGTATACCATCAATAATTTGCCAGCGGGGCTGATGCCAGCTATGGAAATAGCTGCCGACGGCAGATCAGCACTGCTTACCCTCTCGGGCAAGGCCACTGCACATCAACACCTGAATGATGTAGAGCTTGAGTTTACCTTTGCCAATAGTGCTTTTGAAGGCGGAAATGCAGCAGCGGTAGCCCATGCTACCAATGCTTCGTCAGGTAGGTGGGTAGATTTCAGAGATAACAACCCGGCACTCCAATATGGCAATGTGCTTGATATGGATTTTGCTACAGCAGCCGGTAGCCCACTGGATGTCTCAAACTGGGGCGATTATCCTTCCGGCATCCAATTTAGCAATGACGGAATGAAAATGTTCTTATCGGTATACGGCCTGGGGTCGGTGTATCAATACAACCTGACCAACGCCTACGACATTACCGGTGGAGTTTCATACGTAGGTGCTTACAATCACTCCACAGAAGATGCGTATGCTGAAAACATAGCGTTTTCGACCGATGGACTCAGGCTGTTTATTTTAGGATCTGATACCTACTCGATATATCAGTACCAGCTTACTACACCTTTTGATGTTACTTCAGGAGTAACTTATTCTGGTTTGTCATTTAACCACGAAGCGTACGACACCTCGGTTTACGGCTTTACTTTCAATAGTGATGGAAGCAAAATGTACCTACAGGGGACAAACGATTATGAAATTTTTCAGTTTGACCTATCCACACCATTTGATCTGACTGGTGTAAGTCAGGCAGGAAGCCCTATGGTGACAGATAATGTGAGTGTTACCGGTATGGCTTTTTCAGCAGATGGCAGGTATTTGTTGATGACAAACGATAACGATTACCAGATAGTACGGTACCAGCTTTTTGTACCCTTCGATGTATCGCAGGGCGGTATAAGCAAAGAGGTGTATCCGCTTGGCTACTGGCCCGCAGGTATTGGCATTCAGGCCGATGGCTCCAGGGTGTTTGTGTTAAACGGGGATAATTATTCCATTCAGCAATTTGATATCGACCTGGGAGGTTTTAAGGAAACAGTAGCAAATGATGGTACGGTGAGTGGATCCGTTGGGGTAGATATTATAGACGATACCTTTACCAATGCCGGTGCAAGCCTTACACACGGGGTGGACTTCAATATCAACAACTTGCCTCCGGGCCTTTCTGTTACTTTAGATGTGGCAGCAGATGGCTATTCGGCTACAGTCACACTATCCGGTACAAGTGCCAACCATGGTGACATCAATGATATAGAAAGTTTGCAATTTCATTTTCAGAACTCGGCATTTAGCAATTACCCTGCTGGCGAAGTAGCAAATGCCAGCAACCACAATTCTAATCTGGGGATAGACTACAGGGCATACACTGAAAACGACATCACCTCATTTACGTTTGCTGAAATCAACGGGCCCGAACTTATCTTTACAGAATCTCACACCATTACCGCAGAGGCTGCTACCGGAACCGACATTTCAGCCCTTACTCCTACTGTAATGGTATCACCAGAAGCCACCCTCTTGCCGGATACAGGCGTAGCACAGGATTTCACTTCTACCGTTACATATACAGTAACAGCCGAAGACGGCACACCTCAGGAGTGGCAGGTGACAATCACGGAAAAGCCCGCTGCACCTACCGACATTCTGTTGTCAAATGATAAGATAGATGAAAATAGCATGGCAGGTACACTGGTAGGCACATTATCAACTGTTGATGCCAGCTTTGCGGATGCGCACTCGTACACTTTTGTGGCAGGCACAAACGATAACGAATCGTTTAGCATAATGAACGGAAATGAACTGGTAACAACCGAGCCGCTCGATTATGAAAACTCAGCAGTATGGCTGGTGGATCTAATGACCGACGATGGAAATGGAGGCACGTTCACCAAACAAATTGAAATCCACTTGAATGATGTGAACGAAGCTCCTACAGCTTTGCAGCTTTCCGGCAATACAGTTGATGAAAGCTCGCCAACCGGTACTGTGGTGGGTATGTTTACAACCACCGACGAGGATGGAGAGGAAACACATACCTACTCACTGAAAAGTGGTAATACAGATAACGATTCGTTTGATATAGATGGAAATAATCTGATCACCGCAGAGGTGCTGGATTATGAAACCAAAAACGTGTACAACCTGGAGGTAATCGTAACCGATAAAGGAGGGTTGACATACGAAGAAGCCTTTGTGATCCAAATAAACAATCTACCGCCACAAATTACTTCTATTACTCTTAGCAATGATAAATTAGCTGAAAACAGCAGCATTGGTAGCGTAGTTGGCGATTTTGCCACATTCGGTGAAGACCTGTCCGGAAGCTTTTCCTACACTTTAGTAAACGGAGCAGGCGACACAGACAATGCCTCTTTCGATACATCAGGAGATCAACTGATAACCAAATCAGACTTTGATTTTGAGACGAAAAGCAGCTATAGCATACGGGTAATGTCGGATGACGGCAACCTGACAGAGGAGCAGGTATTTACAATATCCATCACGGATCAACCCGAAGCTCCTACCGATATTCAATTGAGTGCCTCAGAAGTGGCTGAAAACAATGCCACCGGTGAAGTAGTGGGACTTTTTACTGCTACAGATGAGGATACAGGAGAAAGCCATACCTATACGTTGGTGGCAGGAGAAGGCGATTCAGGAAATGCAGCTTTTGCAATCAATCAGGATCAATTGCTCACTGCAGCAGTCTATGATTTTGAAACTCAGGCGAGCTATTCGATACGGGTTCAGGCTCATGATGGCAATGGAGGTACTTATCAGAAAGTATTTACCATTACCATTCTCAATCAAAATGAAAGTATACTAATAGCCAACCCTATAGCAGACCAGTCGCTCGATGAGGGTTTTCAAACTCATCAGATTGATCTGAGTACGGTTTTTGCCGATCAGGATAACGACCCGCTTACTTATGAAGTGTCCAGCAGCAATACGGATGCTGTGACCGTGACCCACACAGGAGCCACTCTGACAATTACTGAGGTAGGCTTGGGTACTGCCACGATCACTGTTACCGCAGACGATGGGTCAGGTGTTACGACCTCAGATGAGTTTGCAGTAGTGGTAAACGACGTGAATGAATCACCGGTGGTTAGCCAGCCGATAGCAGATATACTCGATTTGATCGAAGGCTTTGTGCAAACGCAGGTCAGCTATGTCGATGTGTTTACCGATGGAGATGGAGATGAACTGACCATAGAAGTATCGAGCAGCGAGCCTGCGGTAGTTACTGTCAGCAAAAACGAAAACCATCAAATACTAATCGATGAAACAGGAATGGGAACGAGTGTCATTACCGTTACCGCTACTGACGGACGTGGAGGTGAAGTTTCCGACCAGTTTACCGTTACTGTAAGCAAGGCGCCCAGTTCAGCTAACGATATTGTGTCATTTTCAGTCGCGGATCAAGTAGGAGAGTCACTCATCGATACCAATAATCATACAGTGGAGCTCACGGTGGGCTCATCTGCAGATATTACGAGCCTTTCACCTCAGATTTTAGTTTCTGACCTGGCTTCCATTAGTCCGGAATCGGGCATAGCTCAGGATTTTTCTGCTGCTGTGGTGTATACAGTTACTGCCGAAAATGGAGATACACAAAACTGGACCGTAACGGTAGAGCAGAAAAAAGCTCAGACGATCTCCATCCAGCCAATTGGAGAGAAAGTATATGGAGACGACCCGTTCCAGCTAGTGGCCGATGCTACTTCCCAACTCAATGTTAGCCTGGAACTGGTCAGTGGAGGCAATGCGGTTAGTTTGCAGGGAAGCACCATCACGATAGTGGGTGCCGGAGACTTTACGGTAAGGGCCTATCAGGCAGGCAATGCCGAGTATGAGGAGGCGTCTGTAGAGCAGACACTAACCATACAGAAAGCCGTACTGACGGCTACTGCAGACGATAAGTCGAGGGAGTATGGTACCGCAAATCCTGAATTGACTATCCAATACGCGGGATTTGTAAATGGAGACGAATTAACAGATTTGCAGGAAGTGCCTGTGGCTACTACTGCTGCTACGGCTACCAGCGATGTGGGTAATTATGCCATCGAAGTGAGTGTGGGTAATAATGCAAATTATACCATCACACCGGTAAGCGGTACCCTCACTATTGTTCAGGCTACTGCCGAAATAAGCATTACAGACCTGGAGCAGGATGCTGACGGATCGGCCAAGAAACCCACCGTAACTACCAGCCCCGAAGGGCTCAACTTTACCATTACATTTGATGGTGAGTCGGAGGCACCCACGGAAGCGGGGACTTATGCTGTGGTAGTTTCGATAGAGGACACCAACTACAAGGGAGAGCAAACGGCTAACTTTACCATCAATGGTATAGCCACAGGCATAGAAGATTTGGCATGGGAGTATTCATTATATCCTAATCCGGCTCAAAATTGGGTGAAGATAGAAACCCCTGAAAATGAAGCCTTACAAGTAGCCGTATATGACCTGAATGGCCAGTTGGTATTAACCAAAGATTTTAAAACCCACAACAACAACCTCGATATCAGTGGCCTGAAAAATGGCTTTTACCTGATCTCGTTACAAACCAAACAATATTCCACAACAACAAGGCTTCTTATCAAGCGATAAGGCAACACCGTAGTATTTTGTTTGAATCGAAAGGTGCCTCATTTGGGGCACCTTTTGGTGTTTTTTCTGTTGTGCAAGTTATTTTATCATGATACTTTTAGTGCTAGTGTCGAAATCTGTAACGATCTTCAGTAAATATGCGCCTCTTGGGATGCCATCGATTTCGAATGAATAACTATCCCGGCTTTTTTTAATGAAAATAGGTTTACCTGATAAGTCGATAAGAGAAGCATTAATTATGGTGTTCATTTTGTCAAATGACATGATGTTCAAGACTGTTGAAGCAGGGTTAGGCCATATTTTAAATCGCTGAGTTGTTTTTTCGGAGAGGATAGAAGTTACTACAGAAGATTCAGCTTCAATGTCAAATGCTTCACTTTGTAAATCTCCATCACTAACCTTGACGGTTATGAGTAGTTGTTGATTTTTATTTTCTAGAAAAGAAAAGCTATTGTTTTCCACTGAATAGCCTTGTCCTTCTAATATTGTTATGACAAAATCATCAAGGTTATCATTGTCCGGATCTTCGATTTCCAAATTTGAAATAGGAATTTCAAATTGTTGTGGATCCACGTTAGTAGAAGGATATAGATTAAAAACAAGGGTTTCTGTTTGACCAACTATTATAGGAGGATCATTAACAGGGCTTACTTCAATATCGATCGGATAAGGATCGCTATCATAAAATCCATCATTTACAATTACAGGCACAGCAATTTTGCCGAAGTAGTTATGGTCAGGAATTATTGTCGTTCCATCTAAGGAATAATTTTCCCCACCTAAAATCCTCAATGAAAATTTCTCAGTTTCTGTGTCGTCTGGGTCTTTTACATCAAGCTGGGACATTGATAGAATAAAGGGAGTGTCTTCCTTGATTACTACTGCTTCTTTTAGTCCAGCTATAACAGGTTTGTCGTTAATGGGTGAAATCAGAATATCAACCTCAAACGCAACGGTTTCTAAATCATTAGTGATCGAGATTGTGAGTTTACTTTGTCCAAAGTAATTTTCTAAAGGCTTTATAAGCAGAGACGATTCGTTGAGAGTCAATGAAATGTTTTGGTCGTTGGTTGATACTGTGTATGTATTTGACCCAATATTGTGAATGTAATCATCAAGGTTTATTTTGTAAGAGGAGTCTTCATCAATTTCAATTGAGGCCAAATCTTGAAGCAAATAAATAGAGCTGCTGGTAGTAATTTCTGTTTTATGAAAATTGTTAGAATAGTTAATGATTGTATTCTGTGGGTAATTTTGATTGAAGTTAAATACAAAAGCGTGATAGTGGGTTTGTGGCATTAATCTAGAAACTGTAATGTTTTCATCAGAACCTGCATAAACGACATATCCACCCCCAAGCTCTGTCCCAAGACCATATTGCGGGTTGCTTTCATAAAACTGTAAATCCAGAGGTAATTTAGTCAGATTATCCAGTTCGCTAATAATGACGAGTTTTTCTGATTTTTTAGTTTGAATAAAGTTTAAATCAAATGAATTGTAACTTAGGTTTTGTGCTTCTATAGAAAATTCTTCGATAGAAGATTTTGTGACACTGTTGTTTTTTTGGATGTAAAACCCTCCATCACCCAACGATGAATAAATAAAATCAATTTTGTTATCTCCATCAATGTCAGCATTTATGCTAGTAAAACCCCTATCAGGTGTGTCAATATTTAATTCTTGAAGGGTAAAAGAATTTTCATTGTTTAGCATAAGCTTGTGAGAACAACCTTTCCAACAATCAATAATTATATCATTGTCATCATCTCCATCCACATCAAAAACATTTATATCAGTGTAAAACAACAAATCACCCAACACAATAACTTCATGTAACTCAAAGGAGCCATCATTATTTCCTATGTACACCAAGAGCTTTGCTTCTGTATGGCTTTCGTCTCTTGCAGCAACAAGAAGGTCTTGGTATCCATCAAAGTTGTAATCTAGAGATTGAATTCCACTTAAAAACATATTAAGGTCAATTGTTGATTCAGTAAAGGCTCCAGCACCATCATTCATTAAAATTGAAATGTTTTTTGATAATCTATTTAATGTGGCTATATCAGTAAATCCATCACTATTGAAATCATTGGCTGTTAGTTTAATGATCCCATCACCCTTGCCTAGGGTTATATAGTTCTCAGTTTGAAAATATTTGTTACTTGGGTCATTTGTCAAGTGAAAAAGACGTATTAGATTAGCATACCTCTGAAAATAGAGTAGTTCATCTTCTGAATCATTATTACTATCAATTAGTATTGGTTCTGAAGGGATTGAAGTTAGCTTCCAAATTTTAGGTGTATCGAACTGCCTATTACCTAAACCATACATAACGTAAAGATTTGGTTGGGATGTGCATAGGAGTATGTCGTTAATGCCATCAGAATTAAAATCGTATATAAGGCCGGTTTTACTAAAGCTGATTGAAGGGTATTCATTGTATTCACTAAAACTGTCTTTTTCACTACCCCAGCGAATTACTACTTTTCCATGAGGCGAAATTTCTATTACGTCTTCGATTCCATCCGAGTCCATGTCTTCATAGAGAAGGTCTACTGTGGTTACATTTAGTAGGTTATATAAAGAGCTAGCCACTTCGTTATTTTCATCTAGGAAATGAACCTCCTGATTGTTTATCCCATGTATAACAATCTCTTTTTTGGTATCGCCGTTTACATCAACTCCAAGAATTTCTATTGGAGTTTCGATTACTTCATCTGAGATCAAGTCAATTTTTGCTTGGATTTCACCTCCTGAGTTCGGGAAATAAGATATGCCAAGATGTCTGTATATGGTCCTAAAAACTATATCTAAAGAATTGTTATTGTCGATATCAATTAGGGCAGGTGTTCCAATATTATAATTACCTTCGTTATTACTTATGTTGTTCTTAGTGAAGGTGTTTGATAAAGGGTCGTAAATTAGTGAATAGAGTTCATTGGAATGATCGTAAACTAGATCAGGGTAGCCATCCATACTAATGTCCCCTAGTATTATTTCTTTTCGATTAGCATTGACTTTCAGAATCTCCGAAAAACCTTCAGGGGTATTTAAGTAAACTCCTAAGTCATTTATTGTAGATAATACAATGTCTTTTTTTTGGTCAAGATTTATATCTACAACTTTAAAATCATAGACGTAGTTATTGTAGCTTTCAAATAGCACATTAAACGCAGGTATATCTGACTCCCAATCATAATTTATCAGTATTCCATAAGAGACCTCCACAAGAAGGTCAACATTGCCATCCATGTTATAGTCATCCCAAAGTATAGTTTTGTCTTGAGCTGTACTCAATTCCAATTCTCTGTTTAAAGAAAACCCTTCTGATGAGCCAAGAAGTATAGTCACCAAATCTTCGGTCTTGAATGCAAGGTCTAAATAACCGTCGTTATTAATGTCGTAAAAATTTGATATGCTTAATATAGGATTGTTGTCTTTGTGATAGAGCTTTTCTTCTAATGAGAAATTCCCATCACCTGTCCCTTTTTTTATCAGTATTTCATGTGGTCTGACAAAAAGGAGATCAATAATGCCATCATTATCAAAATCTTCGTATAAAATTTTTTTAATTTCTCCATAGTCTTTTATAGTGTCTAATGGAGTGAAGCTTACTTGAGCAAAGCAGAGTGGGACTAAAAAGTTAGAAAAAACACTAATTATTAAAAAGCAAAAGAGGGGTTTTAAAAGGCTCATTGGCTTCATTTTATTTTTTATAAAGAAGTAATATAGCGATAATTTTCTTAGTAAAAGTATTCAGAGATTGTGGGTTAAAATTTCCACAACAACAAGGCTTCTTATCAAGCGATAAGGCAACACCGTAGTATTTTGTTTGAATCGAAAGGTGCCTCATTTGGGGCACCTTTTGGTGTTTTTGAGCATATCTTTTGACAGTACTTATAGTAGCATTTTAATTTTTATTTGCATTTTTACACTTTAATTAGTCTCAGAAACCAGTTCTCAACCAACCAATAACCTTATGGCCAGGGTAGTCATCCTAATGCTGTGCCTTTTACTTCCTCGTGTGTTTTATGCTCAGGATGCCATGCTCGACAGCATCAAAAACCTCGTAGACACCTATCAGCAGAGGGACTCTAACCGGGTAAGCCTTTTGATAGACCTGACCAAGTACTACTACACACGTGACATCAACAAAAACCTTCCTCTGATAGAAGAAGCTTTGGCTATTTCAGAAGAGATTGGTTTTGAAAGAGGAAAAGGATACTCGCTAAATGCCCTTACAACATACCATGCGGTAAAAGGACAATACGACACAGCGCTGGTACATGCACTCAAAGCCAAGGCAATATTAGAAGCCATAGACGATAAGGAAAACCTTATATTTACTCACAGCAATCTGGCCAGAATATACAGCGAAAACAAAAAGTTTAAAAAAGCGCTGGAAATACACCTGGAAAATGTAGAGTTGGTCAAAGACAGACCCTCCAGTGATTCGAAGGCAGGGTTTTATTATTATGCGGGCAAGGGGTATCAGGATCTGGAAGAGTTCGAAAAAGCCGAAGGGTATTTTTTGCAGGCCCTACAAATGTCAAAAGAAGTAGCTTTTGCCACCGGTATAGCGATTTCTGAAGGAGCACTGGGTACTATTTACAACAGAATGGGGCGCCATACAGAAGCTATTAATTACTTAAACCGAATTCTGGATTTTTCACGTCAGTACAACCAAAAGACCAACGAAGCAGGGGCGTTGTTTTCTCTTGCCGACAGCTACCAAAGCATGGGCAACTACCCCAAAGCACTGGAATGTAATACCCGTGCAATGGAAATCTATGAAGGGATGCAAAACTATAAGATGCTAAAGCATGCATACTCCGAGCAAGCGCAGTATCTGGAAAAACTTAACCGCTACAAAGAGGCAACCGACTATTGGAAAAAGCACCTGGCCATGGTAGATTCGGTTTTTTCGGAAAATAAAATACAAACCATAGAAGACCTGCAGGCCAAATACGAGACAGAAAAGAAAGAAACAGAAATAGCTTCCTTGTCGCAGCAGGCAGCCATACAAGCACTGGAAATCAGACAAAAAAATCAGGCTATGATCATAGCGGTTGTTGTGTTGGTATTGGTAGGGCTGGGCTTATGGTTTTTGTATCAGCAGCGAATTACACGCCGCAAAAATCAGCAAACTGAATTGGAGCAGCGTTTTTTGCGCTCTCAGCTCAACCCACACTTTATAGCCAATGCCCTGCTGTCTGTGCAGCAGTTTATCCTGAAAAACCAGGCAGAAGTGGCGGCCACTTATCTGGCTAAATTTTCGAAACTGATGCGCGAGATTTTAGAAAATTCCCGTCAGGAATTTATACCCGTAGAAGATGAAATAAAAATGCTGACCAACTACCTCGACATTCATAAACTTCGGCTTAGCAACGGGTTTGATTATCGCCTTACGATAGATGAAAGTATAGATCAGGAGGTCGACACCATTCCGCCTATGTTTATCCAGCCCTTTGTAGAAAATGCTATAGAACATGGAATCGCTCAGGCTCAGGAAAAAGGACAGATAGATGTAATGCTGACCAAGGAAGGTAGCTACATAGCCATAGAGATAAAGGATAACGGAGGAGGAATAGCCCGGGGCAGTACCGGCGACAAACGATCGCTTTCTTCTACCATCATCAAAGAAAGAATGGAATTGTTTAACCTTTCGTTGAAAAAGAAAATCGAATTTATCCGCGATGAAATAGAAAACGAAGAAGGGAAAGTAATGGGGACAAGGGTAGAATTGAAGGTGCCTTTTAGTTACGTTTGATAAACCAAACCTCTCAGCCTATGCTTACTAACGCCTTTTCCAAACAACTTGCCCTCCTGATTATATTGAATCTGCTAACAGTAGCAACCGTATTGAGCGCATCCGAGAATACTCAAACAGAGTCTCAGACGCCATTGTCGGAATCAAAAGCGGACAGCCTGATCAGGCTCATAAAAATCAATAAATGCGGATCTGACTCTCTGGTGTTTGTACATTTTCAAAAGGCCATCAGGGCCAGTAAGAAAGGAGCTCACCAAAAGCAGGAAGCAGACAGCTATAAACAGTACGCACTCCACCTCAAATGTAAGAGTCAGTTTAAAAAAGCCGATTCGATCAACCGACTGGCTATAGCAGCAGCGGCCAAAATCGACGATCCTAAGTTTCTGGCTACCATTTACAACAACAACATAAGTGTACTGTCCAGCCTGGGAGATCACACTACATCGATAGACTTTGGCAAGAAGGCTCTGGCCCTGCTGGGCACTGATCCGGATCCATTGTACGTAGTAAATATCAATCAAAACCTAACCGAGCCCTATATACGGCTGGGGTATATGGACTCTGCTACCATGTGTGTGCTGGCCGGACAAAAAATAGCAGAAAAGTCTGCGGATAAAGCCCTGCTCGCAAAGGCAACCTCGTCTTTGGGGCTGGTATATTACAAGCGCAACATGCTCCCCGAGGCTATAGAGGCTACCCGCAAGGGGGCAGATTTGTCGTTGGAAATAGGTGACACCCTTACATACGGCAATCAGATATACAGGCTAGGGGGCTTTCACCGGATGAACGAAAACTTTGACCAAGCCGAAAAAGCAATAAAAGAGTCGATCTCGATTTTTGAGAAGTACCAAAACAATTACTATCTGGTATATGCTTATTCTGGTCTGGGCGATATATATTATCAAAAAGACCAGCTCGACCTGGCGATATCCTATGGAGCTAAGGCATTGAACCTGGCTGAAAAAGCAAACATGAAGGATATGCAGGGCGTAAGCCTTGGCAATATGGGAAGCGCGTATCTCAAAGCCGATCATCCCCAAAAAGCTATACCAACCTTGGAAAAAGCGATTTCTTTGTTAGAAGAAATTCAATCGAAGGATTTACTCCGGGATTGCTACAAGGAGTATTCCAAAGCTTTGGGGCAGGTAGGGCGGCATGCAGAAGCGTTGGAAATCTTTCAAAAATATCATGATCTTGAAAAGGAAATTTACGGCGTAGAAAAATCAAAAGCTGTAGCAGAGCTGCAGACCCAATACGAAACTGAAAAGAAAGAAGCTGAAATAGCTTCCTTGTCGCAGCAGGCAGCCATACAGGCCCTGGAAATCCGACAAAAAAATCAAGGCATTATGATAGGAGCTATTGTATTGGTTTTTGTAGGGCTGGGCTTATGGTTTTTGTATCAGCAGCGAATTACACGCCGCAAAAATCAGCAAACTGAACTGGAGCAACGTTTTTTGCGCTCTCAGCTCAACCCCCACTTTATAGCCAATGCCTTGCTGTCTGTGCAGCAGTTTATCCTGAAAAATCAGGCAGAAGTGGCGGCCACATATCTGGCTAAATTTTCGAAGCTGATGCGTGAGATATTGGAAAATTCCCGTCAGGAATTTATACCCGTGGAAGATGAAGTAAAAATGCTGACCAACTATCTCGACATTCACAAAGTACGCCTAAACGACTCTTTTGACTATGAAGTAGTAGTAGACGAAGATATAGATACAGAAGCAGACACCATACCTCCCATGTTTGTGCAGCCTTTTGTAGAAAATGCCATAGAACATGGAATAGTCAATGCAGCCGGGAGAGGAAAAGTGACCATTCGATTTACCAAAGACAAGGATTACATAGGTATAAGCATACAAGACAATGGTGCGGGGCTGAGTCAGACCACCCATTCGGCGCAGGAGCACAAGTCGCTTTCATCTACCATTATCAAAGAACGCATAGATTTGTTTAATTTATCCCTGAAAAAGAAAATTCAGCTCGTGCTGGATGACATTAAAAATGAACAGGGGCAAATTATGGGTACACAGGTAGAATTAAAAGTACCATTTAATTACGTTTGATAAAAAAGGAATGAGGATAGCCATAGTAGACGATGAGGAGGTAGTAAGGGAAAATTTGAAAACCCTGCTGGGTATATATGCTCCCGATTGTGAAGTAGTAGTAGAGGCAGATGGCGTACAGAGCGCTTTGCAGGCACTCAGACAAAATACAGTTGATCTGCTGCTGCTCGATGTGGAAATGAAAGACGGCACTGGGTTTGACCTGTTGGCGTTTTACGGAGAGCCGGATTTTGAGCTCATCTTTGTGACCGGGCATGACGGTTATGCCATCAAAGCATTCAAATACAGTGCTATCGATTATCTGCTCAAGCCGGTAGATCCGGAAGACCTTCAGCTGGCACTAAAAAAAGCCAAAGAGCAAACCAATAAAGAGGAACGAAACCTGAGGTTGGCTACCTTGATGGACAACAAGCAGGTAACTCAAATGGAGCAAAAGGTGATATTGAAAGATGCAGAAACAGTATACCTGGTCACGTTATGTGAAATCATCCGCTGCGAATCAGAAAACAACTACACCAAGTTTTTTCTGACCAACGGAAGAAAGCTTTTTATATCCAAAACCCTCAAAGAATACGATGCGCTTTTTCAGGGACAGTATTTTTTTAGAGCACATCAGTCTCACCTCATCAATCTATTTCATTTCGATAGGTACGAGAAAAAAGAGGGAGGTATAGTCTACATGAAAGACGGCAGTACATTGCCGGTGGCAGTAAGAAAACGGGATGCTTTGATGCAGGCTTTGCAGTCTCTTTGATTGCCAAAAACAAAAAATCAATAATACGTTACAGATTCTCGGTCACACCCTACGAATTTTAATCCTCTCAAAAATCATAACAGTAGTGGTATAAGTTTGATGTCGGTTTTACATCAATCAATATACCATGAAAAAATCATTACTAATCTTAACGATGTTCATAAGCGGTCTGGTTTATGGGCAGATTCCAACTTCCGGCCTCAGGGGTGAATACACTTTCCCGGGAGGAAGTTTGAATGGCACCACCCAGCTGACGCAGGTGGGTTCAGCCGTAACAGTAGAAACAGATCGGCTTTCAGAGCAAAATGCGATCAACCTCAATGGAGACGTACTGCGAACCAGCGGAATGCCGGACACTGATATTACAGTTAGTTTTTGGGTAAAAACTACTACCAACGACGGAGCAAAGCGGGTTATCATAGACCAAAGCTCCCGAACCACTGCTGCAGAAACCTCATCTAAAATAGGGTGGTATGTTTTCCTGAAAAACGGAACAGTAAATCTGGCGGCAAATTACCTGTACAACCACTGGAGCAATACGGCAGCCGGTACGACCGGATATTCCGGTTACAACGACATTTTAACTACCGTAAATGTAGCCGATGGCAATTGGCACCACGTTACCTTTACGGCACGCGGTTATCGATACGATTATTTCAATGGCCCCTACCAGCGGTGGGAATACTTTGTAAACTACGACTACAAAATATATGTAGATGGTTACCTGAGCAAGTCACAAACGGTGAGTACTCCTATAGGAAGCAGGGTAGGACTCAGGTGGGACCTTACACCATCGGGATACATCACATTTGGCAATAGCAGAGGGATAAACTCACCCGAGAGATATACCGAATCGCTGGATGACATACGGTTATATGAGCGACTGCTCACCAGCACCGAGATTGTAGCACTTTCGAGAGAGGGAGTATGCGCTCCTCCTTTGGAAATAAGTGCGGAAAGCACAGGGAGCACTTCCGGCACGGTTACCTGGTACAATGACCCTATCTCAGATGCGTGGGATTTGGCTTATACACCTACCGGACAGCCGGTGGCCAATGCTACCATAGTACCCGATTTGAATACCAATACTCATACGATCACAGGTCTTTCAGCCAACACGACTTACGATGTATACATCAGAAGCAAATGCGACGGAACACCCACAGATTGGTCGTCTCCGATATCATTTACTACCCTCGAAGGGATTATCTATGTTGATCAAAATGCAAGTGGAGCAAATAACGGGTCTTCCTGGGCAGACGCCTATACTAACCTGCAAGATGCCTTGCCACAAGGTACAGCTACCAAGCACATCTGGGTAGCAGCCGGTACCTACAAGCCACATGCCTCAGATAGAAGAGGAACTTTTAACATACCCACCAATGTAAAACTATACGGAGGGTTTGCAGGCAATGAAACTGACCTTTCTGAAAGAGACATACAGGCAAATACTACCACCCTAAGCGGAGATTTGCAGGGCAATGACAATGCTGTAATTACCGATATAGAAGCCACACGACAAGACAACTCGTATCATGTAGTGACTATTCGAGGCAATGCTCAAAATGTGGTACTTGATGGGTTTACCATTACCGGAGGCAATGCCAACGGCAGCAACAACAACAGCTGTTCGGTAGCAGCAGCCAGTCAGTATTTTGATACCCGCGGCGGGGCTATTTATGTCAACCCCTACGCCTATGGTCATGTATTAAGTGCCAAAGTCAGAAATTGCATACTGGAAAAAAATACAGGAGCAAGCGTGGGGGTGTATTCTTACTTTACCCCATGTGGTGTAGAAAATTTATCCCATGATGTGGATTTTGAGTCATGTATCATTCGCGACAACTACTCTAAAGATCATTCGGCGATGATGTTTGCCGGCTCCAATGGATATGACGTAAGAGGAGGAGGTTCTGTGGTGAATAGTGTTTTTTACAACAACACATCGACCAATTCAGCAGCTTGTATGTATTTAGGTACGAGCAATTCCAACGGAGGGAATGTAAATGCCTTGACTTTAGAGATAGTAAATACCACTATGACGGACAACACCGGGGCAAATGGTAATGTAATAAACATGGTGAGAGCCTCTAATACTAAAATCAAAAACTCAATTATATATGGAAATGGTAGTGCTACACCCTTCGCGATTACTTCATCCGGATCAGTAGTGACTAATAGTATAGTAGAGGGTGGCCAGCAAAACGGCACCAATGCCGATCCATTGTTTAATGATGCCGCCAATCATGACTATTCGCTTACCTGTGCTTCACCGGCAGTAGGTACAGCCGACGATGCTGTGCAGCTACCGGCAAATGACCTGGCAGGAAACAAACGGAAAAACGGTGATCTGGACATGGGAGCCTATGAGTATTACCATGTGCCTACTCCGATAGATGTGCTTACACAGGATATCACAGTGTCGCTGGATGCTACCGGCAATTACACACTGAGCCCGGAAGAAGTAGACAACAATACAGCCGGCGATTGTGGTTCAGAATTTACCCTTAGCTTGGATAAAACCACATTTGATTGCACACAGGTAGGAGCACACACGGTAACTCTTACAGCCACCGCCAGCAATGGAGGAGCACAATACAGCGCTACAGCTACCGTAACGGTAGAAGACGCCCTGGCTCCTACTCCAGTGGCGGCACAGTCGCTGGTAGTAACCCTGGATGCCAATGGAAACGGCACGCTGGATGCCGCTACAGTCAACAATGGCTCTGCAGACAATTGTACAGTGGAAGCCAATTTGGTACTAAGTATTGACAAGACGGCCTTTACCTGCGATGATTTGGGTAGCCAAACGGTGAACCTGAGCGTGGAAGATGCCTATGGAAACAGCGCAACAATAGCTACGCAAGTAAGCGTAGTGGATAATATTTTACCGGTAGCAGCGGCTAAAAATATCACTGTAGAGCTGGGAAGTACGGGAAGTGTAACAATAGATCCGGCTACACTCAACAACGGCTCTACAGACAACTGTGCTGCCGGCCTGAGTTACAGCCTGACTGCCAACACATTTAGCTGTGAAGATTTGGGAGCCAATACCATGACATTTACTGCCACTGACGCCAATGGCAATGAAGCTACTACAGAAGTAGTAGTAACAGTAGTGGATAATGTTGCCCCGGTAGCACGGGCTAAAAACATTACGGTTTACCTGGATGCAAACGGCACTGCGGCGATCACACCCGCTGACATCAACAATAATTCTTTTGATAATTGTACCGCATCGGCTAACCTGATCATGACTATAGACAGAAGCCAGTTTAGCTGTGAAGATATAGCTGTAAACAATCAGATGGTCAGTAGCAAATCAGGCAAGGTAGCTGTTAAGCCATCGCCTGTTCAGGGAGTAGAAGTGACCCTCAGTGTAGAAGATGCGCATGGCAATACCTCTTCTGCTACGGCCATAGTAAGTGTGGTGGATAATACAGCACCTACAGTTTCTGCTAAAAACATTACCGTAGAACTAGACGCATCAGGAAATGCTACTATCACTCCACAGGATATCAACAACAATACTACGGATAATTGCAGCCCGTTTGAAGACCTTAACTTTAGCCTGAGCAAAACCAATTTTAGCTGTAGTGATATAGCAGGAAACACCGGAGGAGGAATAAAACCGAATGCCAAGGCAATAATTGAGGAGCCAGTAAATAATAATCAGGTAACACTTACTGTAAGAGATAAAAGTGGCAATACTGCTACAGCTACAGCCATAGTTACAGTGGTAGACCGTATCAACCCTGCGGTAGTTACTCAAAACATTACGGTGCGATTAGACGCAAACAACTCGGCCACCATCGAGCCTTCTGATGTAGACAATGGCTCATCGGATAACTGTACAGGCCTTTCGTTTAGTCTGGACAAAACAGCTTTTGACGAAACCAACATAGGTCAGAATACAGTAGTGCTTACTGTTACAGACAATAGCGGCAACTCTGCAACGGGTACGGCGGTAGTGACTGTAGAAGAAAACAAAGACGAGCAGACAATTACATTTGGAGAGCTGGCCGATAAAGTATATGGAGATGCCGACTTCACATTGTCAGCTACTGCATCGAGTAATTTGGCCGTGGTATTTAGCATAGTAGAAGGACCTGCCACGATACAGGGCAATACGCTGAGTATTACCGGAGCAGGAAGTGTTACTGTTAGAGCTTCGCAAGAAGGTAACGATGATTTTTATGCTGCTACGCCGGTAGACCAAACCTTTACTGTGGTCAAGGCAGACCAAACCATCACTTTTGCAGCCATAGATACCAAGCTGACTACCGAAGAAGATTTTGACATTAGTGCTACGGCGAGCAGTGGTCTTGACCTGACCTATACGATCTCGGGTCCGGCTACCTTGTCAGGCACCACGGTAAGCCTGGATGGCACACCCGGTACGGTTACCATTACGGCTACACAGGCAGGAGACGACAACCACAATGTAGCTACTCAGAGCATTACATTCGAAGTGGCCGTACCGGCCGCTATAGGAGACGAACTGGAAGAGGTAGTGATATATCCAAACCCGGCAAGCAAACAATTAAAAATAGATGTTCCTAAACAAGAAAATGTAGAGGCAGGCCTATACAACTTAGACGGTATATTGATGATATCTAAGCGTATGGCAGCCAACAACCGGCAGATGGATATTAGTCACCTCAAAGCGGGTGTCTATATCCTGAAGCTTCAATCTGAAAAACGCTCCACAACAACAAGGATTCTTATCGAGAGGTAAGAAAGGCGTAATATTTTGCTTGATTACAAAGAGGCTGCCTTGGTTGGGCAGTCTCTTTTATTTGGATCTATATGAGTTTGTGTGGAAAGTAGAATTGTCAGAAGTGAATTACTGCCAACACGCATGTAAAAATGAATGTCTCTTGCGGAGTGCGCTGGTGCGAGCCTTTGGCTCGTATCTGGAGGCATGGATACGAGCCAAAGGCTCGCACCAGCAAAATGCTTTTTATTAAATGTGTTTGCCCCTAAGGTTTTACCAACAAAAATAGAAACAAAAGAAAATCAAAGCGTTAGAAATAAGATTGGCCAAACTAAAACAATCAGCATAAACTAAGTTATATAAAAGGTGTCCTCCCGGCATGAGGAAAAGAGTAAGAGAACAATTTCCCAGGTCAATTACTCCGATGCAATGCTACGAAGTACATCTATGCCTTGCTCGATGCTGCGTACATTACCTATAATGAGCAGTAGTTTCTTACGCATTTCTTTCAGTTGGCAGTTTTTGCTGTGCTGCTGTACATATTGCAGTATCCTGCCAAATTTGTCGGAGTTGAAATAGTCCTGATTGTCTGAAGGCAGGAAGTTGCATTTCATCTTTCCACCCTTAAGAGTCAGTTTTTCAAATCCCAACTCAATAGCCAGCCAGCGCAAGCGAACAGTCTTAAACAAGTCTTCCACCGCCGGAGGAAGTTTGCCAAACCTGTCCTCTACTGACTGGATAAAATCGGCTAGTTCAGACTCTTCTTTTATATTATCTATCTGAGTATACAGATTCAGCCTTTCGGTGATGTTTTTTACATAATCTTCGGGAATCAGAATTTCCAGATCCGTTTCTACCACACAGTCCTGCACCAGCGCTTTTGTTTTTTCGGCCAGTTCATGAGCAAACAGGTCCTTGTATTCTGTTTCTTTCAGATCCTGAATAGCTTCGTCCAGTATTTTGTGGTACATATCAAAACCGATATCGGAAATAAAACCGCTCTGCTCCCCACCCAGCAGGTTGCCCGCACCCCGAATGTCCAGATCGCGCATAGCTACTTTGAAGCCATCCCCCAGATCAGAAAATTCTTCCAGAGCACTCAGGCGCTTGCGGGCATCAGCCGAAAGCTGTGAAGTAGGTGGTGTAAACAGGTAGCAGAAGGCTTTTTTGTTGCTGCGCCCTACCCTGCCTCGCATCTGGTGCAGGTCAGAAAGCCCAAAATTCTGTGCACTATTGATGATAATCGTGTTGGCATTGGGTATATCCAGTCCCGATTCGATAATGTTGGTAGACACCAGTATGTCGTACTCGCCCTCGATGAATTTAAGCATGGTTTTTTCCAGCTTGGGGCCTTCCATTTGCCCATGTGCTACACCTATACGCGCATCGGGCACCAGTCGGTAGATCAGGTTGGCAATGCTCTCTATATCGCTCACGCGGTTGTGTACAAAAAAGACCTGGCCCCCTCTGCGCAGTTCGAAACTGATCGAGTCGCGGGTAATTTCCTCGTTGAACACATGCAGCTCGGTAGTTACCGGCTGGCGGTTGGGTGGCGGAGTGGCAATAATGCTAAGGTCGCGTGCGCCCATGAGCGAAAAGTGTAGCGTACGTGGAATGGGCGTAGCAGTAAGTGTAAGAGTATCTACATTTACCTTGATCTCCTTTAGTTTGTCTTTCACTTTCACCCCAAACTTTTGCTCCTCGTCTATGATGAGCAGCCCCAGATCGTTGAAGGCCACATCTTTATTGGCTATGCGGTGTGTGCCTATGAGTATATCTATCTTTTTCTCTTTTACTTTCGTCAAAATGTCTTTTATCTCTTTCGTAGTACGAAAACGATTGATAAAATCCAGGGTAACAGGAAAGCCCTTGAGGCGTTCTTTGAAGGTGTGGTAATGTTGCATGGCCAGTATGGTGGTAGGTACCAGCACGGCTACCTGTTTGCCATTTACCACGGCTTTGAAGGCAGCCCGTATAGCCACTTCGGTTTTACCAAAGCCCACATCGCCACATACCAGCCTGTCCATCGGGTGAGGCTTTTCCATGTCCTGCTTTACGCTTTCCGAAGCTGCCGCCTGATCGGGCGTGTCTTCGTAGATAAAAGACGTTTCCAGTTCGGCCTGCAGGTAGCTGTCGCTTTCAAATGCAAAACCGGGCGATGCTTTACGTTTGGCATACAGGGCAATTAAATCTTTGGCAATGTCCTGTACATTTTTCTTTACTTTTTTCTTCTTATTCTCCCATTCGGGCGACCCCAGTTTGTTTACAGTAGGGGCCTCAGACTCTTTGCCGCTGTACTTGGATATTTTGTGTAGCGAATGAATACTGATGTAGAGCAGATCATTGTCGCGATACACCAGCCGTATAGCTTCCTGTTTGTTGCCATTTACCTCTATTGTATCCATGCCGGCAAATCGACCGATTCCGTGATCGACATGTACTACAAAATCGCCCGGCGAAAGCGTGCGCAATTCTTTGAGCGTAAGCGCCTTGGATTTGGAGTGCTTCTTGCGGATTTTGTAGCGGTGAAAACGCTCGAAGAGCTGGTGATCTGTAAAACAGGCAATGCGCGACTGGTGGTCGACAAAACCTTCGCGCAGGCCAATGATCAGGCTGTTGATCTTGATAAAAGGATTGATTTCCTCGAAAATCGACTCCAGTTGGTTGATGGGTTTTTCCGATTCAGAGGCGACTATAGTCGTATAGTCTTTTTGCTGAAACTCTTCCAGCGATTGGGTAATCAGGTCGAAGTTTTTGTTGAATGAGGGTTGGGCAGAAGCTTCAAACTGAAAAACCTGATCTGCAGGCAGAGCATAGCGGTTGCCAAATTCGATCTTTACATACTTCTGAATCGATTGGGTGAAAGACTCTCGGGTCTCAAACAGGTAGTCGGGTTTGAAAATACCTGTATTTCCGCTGGACTCCACTATCGTATCAAAACTCTCCTGCGCCCTTGTATAGTATTTTTCTATGATGTCGAGGGTGAGCGCATAGTCTTTAATCCACAGTTTGGAGTTGTTAGGGATAAAGTCGAAAAAAGATTCGCGCTTTTCTTCCAAAAGCTTGGTTTGCACATTGGGTATGATGTTGACTTCCTTAAGGCTTTCGTTTGAAAGCTGGGTTTCGGGATCGAACGTGCGAATGCTCTCTATTTCATCACCAAAGAGCTCTATTCGTGCGGGAAGCTCACCGGCATAGGAGTAAATGTCTACGATACCTCCCCTGATAGCAAACTGGCCGGGTTCGTATACAAAGTCATCTTGCACAAAGCCGTATTCCAAAAACAGCTCTGCAAGAAAATTGCTGTCCACGGACTCACCTACCCGAGCCGTCCATGTGTTTTCTACCAACGATTTTTTGTTGATTACTTTTTCGGTAAGTGCCTCCGGATAGGTCACAATCAACTCCCCGGATGACGACTTATGGTTGATGCGGTTGAGGATTTCAGCCCGCATGAGTATGTTGGCGTTTTCCGTTTCTTCAAACTCGTAGGGTCGCTTATACGACGAGGGGAAAAACAAGACCTCTTTGTCGCCAAACAGGTTTTGAAGGTCGTTGTGAAAATAGGCTGCTTCTTCTTTTTCGTGCAGCACAAAAATGTGGTTTTGGTGGTTGATACCATACACGGCCGAGGCGATTACAGCATCGAGGCTTCCTACCAGCCCTTTTAGCTGTATGTTGGTAGCTTCGTTGGGTTTGGCAGCCTCTGCCAGTCCAGCCACATTACTTTCGGCCTTAAATATTTTAAGTAGGTCTCTCCCTTTCAAAACATAAAACGGTTAATTAAAGGCTGCAAAGGTAAAAATTAATTTTAGCCAAAGAGAGATCAGGGATTCCGCTTTTAGAATTAATCCTTTTTCATATTTGTGAACAGTGTAAAACCTGACAGGTTTAATGCCTCTAAAAGCCTAACTTACGCCAGTTGAAGAAGTAGAAACCGACTCGCTCACCTCAGATAAAGCAGGGTTAAACTCTCCAAAAGTTGAATGGATAGGATTTTACGGCAGGGAATGATCCGTATTTTGTACTTCAACCTATCGGAATGACAAACTTTTGGAGAGGTTTCCACATAACTTTCTTTCAAAGCGGAATCCCTGTAAGAGAGATAGCTCGAAATAGGTTTGGCCGGAGATATCAAATTAGTATGCTAAATGCAGTATTCTTCCAACTGAATGATGGCGGGAAACCCCCTAAACAAAAACCATTTTCTTTCTTTGTTTTATATATCTATTTACCTGTTTTATTAGTACTTACAGTAGATTATAAATATGCATAAAAATATCTATTTAGCATTTGTTGTTATAATTAACCAATCAGTGAGTGAACTTTAAGTGTTATTAAAAAGTCTTTATATATCGCATAATTGCTGTATATTCACACAATGACAATAAACTAAAGATCAATTGACCAGCTAATCCTAGACAGGTACCTTTGGAAGGTAGAAGCGACAGATGTTGCTTATGTTTTTGTTAGCAGAAATCAACAAGAACTAATAGCATTATGGAATTAAAAGACTACATGCCAATCCTGTCAAAGTTGGTATACCCTGCTTTACTCCTAATCCTAGCACTAATATTCAACAAACAGTTTGGAGAGATTTATTCAGAACTGATAACAAAAGGGAGAGGTGGAAAAATTGGCGGCTTTTTCGAAATATCTGAACGTGCTAACAATACCAAGATAAGTTTATTGAGTGCAAAGAATTTAGGTATTGATGTAATTTCAGACTTTCAACCTGAGGATAACCAAGAAGCCTCTCAAATGGTAACTAAATCTTCTGAGGAACTTCTGTATAGACTTAGAGAGCAACTGGAAAACAATCCAAATAGTAAGCCCTATAAGACAATGGTTCTAGAATACGTCTATCAATTAGGAGTAGAAACAATTGTATTTATCAATAATGGAAAATACGAAGGACTTATTGAAAGCAACTTGCTTTTGAACCAAATCAACGAAAATGATTATTTGTCCTATCAGAATATGATGAGTTCTATTTTAGGAATTAATAAATCTATCATCAATGAAAATAAATCATCTCTTGAAGTTCTAAAGCTCATGGAAAGAGAAGGTATTAACAAAGTCGGAATTGTGACAGACAGCCAAAGATTGAATTTTATTGCTGAAAGAGAAACCATTCTCTCAAAACTTGTAACCTCAATGATAACTGTAGAAGAATGATATTCTGCTAACAGGCATTAAGCTCCATCGGCTAACTTAGTTGTTTGTAAAGACCATCTGGAACAGATACTTTTGAGATATTTGAATGGCTAAGCCGACAGAGCTGAGCTTAGTTAGACGTTATATTCGATATCCACTTCAAAATAGATCATCAAAAATGAAAAAGACACTCCTGTTATTTCTTTTAATAACATCAATTATAACTGGGTATTCACAAACCCTACAAACCGTAACGGATTATGGAAACACCACTACGAACAAACTAGGAATTAAGATTTCCTCACCGGTTTATTACTTTGACCATAAAATCACTAACAATCTTCCAGGAATAGAAAAGGTATTTAGAATAAGTACATATGGAGGAACTAATTTTTCTCGGCGATTTAATATGGAAGTTCTGGGGAATGGTGCCAACGTCAATGATTTCTATCAAATTTACGGAGGAGAACTACATTCTAGTTCAACTTTTGGAAATCCCGTCTTTGCAACATATGGGAACTGGTCTGGATTTGCTTGGGAATGGAGAGGATCGTCTTCGGATAACCTAACTCTGTACGGAATTGAAAGTTCGACAACTGGCTCTCCTGTGTCCATTCAGAACACCATAATAAATTTTAATGCAGTTACTGGTAATGTTGGAATTGGAACGACTACCCCTAAATCAAAACTTGCTGTAAATGGTCAAATACGTGCTACCGAGGTAAAAGTCTTGGCTGATGTTAATAGCGTACCAGATTATGTTTTTGAATCGGATTACGATCTCCGAACCCTTAAAGAAACTAAGGAATACATTGCTCAGAACAAGCACCTTCCTGAAATCCCATCTGCAACGGAAATTGGTGAGAACGGAATTGATCTTGGAGATATGAATATGAGACTTTTGAAGAAGATTGAAGAACTAACTCTTTATCAGATTGAACTCATGGAGGAAATGGAAGCCATGAAAAAAGAACTACAAGAACTGAAAAATTAAAAGAATACAACAATCACTAAAATGAATATGCGAACTGAGCACTTTGATAGGACAATGCGTATTGGAAACCTATGTGCTTCTATCAAGTTGGGGGAATACTCATTTTAGTTAGACGTTACATTCAAACACTTCATTTATTCATAAAGAAAAGCAATGAAAAAAATAGTTATTTTGGTATCAGTTCTGTGCATATCGTTTACGTCGTATTCACAAACAGTTTATATTCCAAGTGGAACTAGCGGCATCAGTCCATCGTCGAATGGAAATGTTGGGATAGGAGTAGGTACGCCTACAAAAAAACTGGAAGTTATTGGTGACATCAAAGTTACCGAAGATGTTTATGTAAACTATAGTAGTTATTCTGAAAGCTCTAATGGTAATAATGTTGGTAATTTGATATTATTTGGAGATGGTGGCAATGGTGCAGGTTGGCAGTCTGCGATTAGGTGGTCTGGAATGGATGGGTTTAATCCTACTGGTGGTGTTAGAACGAATGCGGAAATTACTGTTGCCGATGTTTCTAGTTACGGTATAGCCGATCTCGTGTTTAAGACCAAGGGTTCTTTGGACGACTTAATGCCAACAGAAAAAATGAGGATAACAAAAAATGGCAATATCGGTATTGGAACCACGAATCCTCAAGTGAACGCTGATATAACAACAAGAGCTTCAGCAATGTTATTACCAAACAATTCAGGCTCTACCAATACTGGAATATTAAGAATAGGTTATTTTGATCATTCCTGGGCAGGGGTGCAACTGGATATGGGAATATACAATGATCATAGCTATGGCTATCCCGGATGGATACAGGCAAGGAATCCTACTGACTATTCTATAAATAGAAACCTTCTTCTCAATCCTAATGGAGGAAATGTTGGAATAGGAATTAACAACCCTGACTCAAAACTTGTGGTCAACGGACTCATAAGAAGTGAAGAGGTAAAAGTGGAAATCATAAACGGACCTGATTATGTATTTAACAATGACTATGAACTTCGAACACTTCAAGAAACAAAAGAATACATAGCTAAAAACAAACACCTTCCTGAAATTCCTTCCGCTCAAGAAATGGAGACGAACGGAGTTGAACTTGGTGAAATGAACATGCGACTTTTGAAGAAGATTGAAGAACTGACTCTTTATCAGATTGAACTCATGGAGGAAATGGAAGCCATGAAAAAAGAGCTACGAGAACTGAAAAAATAAAAGAATATAACAGACACTAAAATGAATATGCGAACTGAGCACTTTGATAGGACAATGCGTATTGGAAACTTATGTGCTTCTAGCAACCGGGGTGCATACTTATTTTAGCTAGGCGTTATGATCAATATCACAAAATAATTTAATCACGGATGAAAAAAATAGTATTATTAGTAAGCATTTTATTTCCTGGCATTCTTTGGGCTCAGGTAAATAAAAAATATTGTAATACACTAATTGGTAATAGTTATGTTGAAATTTATCAAATATCCACAACAAGTAATCAGCTAGCTTCTAATGTAAGAATTAGTGCAACGAGTCACGCTACAAATCATGTTGGAAATTTTACTGCGAATATATTGGTAAATCATCACCAAGATGTGTTTGTTAAAACAATATCAGGTGCTTACATTCAGGGGACAATAAAGATAGAGAGTGATAATAACGGCAACTATTTCATGTCTTACAAAACTACAAGTTCAAATGCAGCAAAATATTATTTTACAATCGAAGCATTGAGTAGTGAATTAACGATAAACCCTTTACCTACTGGACAGGCTCCAACCAATACAGTTCATGAACATGAAACAAATTTTGGTACTCATGAAAGTGGTACGGGAGGAAATTTATTTTCCATTTACGCAGGTAATGTCGGGATTGGGACTGCTAACATCGGCTCATATAAACTAGCAGTTAATGGATCAATCCGATCAAAAGAAGTTAAAGTAGAAGCAAATTGGCCAGACTTTGTTTTTGAAGAAGACTATGAACTGCGAACTCTTGAAGAGGTAGAACAACACATAAACAAAAATGGTCATCTTCCCGAAATCCCAAGTGAAGCTGAAGTCAATGAGAATGGGATAAACCTTGGAGAGATGAACGCCAAACTACTTCAGAAGATTGAGGAACTCACGCTTTATCTAATCGAGGAACATAAGAACAACCAGAAACTTCAGGAAGAAGTTGAACAACTCAAAGAGAAAGTTTATCTCCTTGAAAACAAATAATGTGATCATAACAGGCGCTCAAACTCCATAAGCTAACTTAGCTATTTGCAAAGGCTGGCGCAATGAGATCTTTAAGGATATTTGAAAAGTCCAGCTTACGGATGATAATTGGTAGTCATGATCAATTTCAAAACACATCAAACAACGGTGAGAGGGAGCTCGAAATAGGTTTGGCTGGAGATATCAAATTGGTATGCTAAATGCAGTACTCTTCCATGGCTTTGCTGGCCAGTGCTTTGTCGTATCGTGCCAGTTCTTTGAAGTCGTTGCAGGCGGCTTGCTGATTTTGAGTACGGTAGTAGCAAACACCCCGCTTGTAGTATACGTCCTGATGGGTCACATTCAGACGAATGGCTTTAGAGTAGTCGGCCACCGCCATAGGATAGTTGCCTATTTGCTCCAAAAGCATAGCCCTGTTGTAGTAAGCTTGTCCCGATTGTGGCTTTTCTTTTATGAAAAAGTTGAGGTCGTGGAGCGCACCAAGCTGATCTCCCATAGATGCCCGGGCCACACCCCGTTGATAGTAGGAGTTTATGTGTTCGGGATTGATTTTTATGGCCTCATTGAAGTGGTGAGAAGCATCAATAAATCGCATTTTTTTAAAACAACTCATGGCCATGAGCCGGTGAGCATCGAAAGACTTGTTGTCGATCATTAGTGCGTTTTCTGCATCGAGTATTACCCCTTCGTATTTTTCCAGCCTCATGTTGCAGCGTGCTCTGCCCAAAAATCCTTCCACCATTTTAGGATCAAGCTTTAGAGCTTTCGAAAAGTAGGGGATAGCCTTTTTGTATTCTTCCATTTCCTCATGGCACCTGGCTATGTTGTACATAATCTTAGGGTTTTTGGGGCTCAGTTTATCGGCAGCTGTAAAGTACTCCAGAGCAGCCGGATAGTCACCATTTTCAAAAGCTTCTTCCCCTAATTCCATATCGCTGGTGCAGGCCAACAGCCCAAGAGCGACAAGTATAAGCAACGATTTATGCACAATTTTTATACGACTCATGAGCGTTTGTTTTAACTTTTCCGCTAACTAATTTAATACATAAACAGAAAACCACCTAATTGTTTAGTTGAAAGTCTTTTGACTGATTATTGGTTAGCTGTTGTCCACCTCCGATTATGAATCAAAATGTATACCTTCAGCGATTGGAATTAGCGCCTGGGGCTACTCCCGCTGAGATCAAATCTGCCTTTCGACGATTGTCGAAAAAGTACCACCCCGACATCAACAAGTCGCCGGATGCAGAGGCAGAATTTATCGCTATACATGAGGCCTACAAGTTTTTGACCGAGGTAGGACCAGCTCCACATCAGGAGCCGGTAGCCTACGATTATGACCCCTACCAGCAGGAGTACGAGGAGCGCCGCAGGAGAGCACAGCGCTATGCCTACCGTATGGCCAGAGAGGCCCGGCAAAGACAGGAAGCATCTATTCGCTATATGTTGCGAATTTTCGATACACTGGCATATTTGATCATAGGCTTTAATCTGTTGCTGGCCATTGATTATTTCTGGCCGGCTCACTGGGTGGAAAAAGAGGTGAAAGCGGTAAACATAGTGCAGGAGGCGCTAAGAGCGGGCCCTAAAAGATACCGGTACAAAGACCTGGAGCTGGATGCCTACAGGATACGGTTTAACAAGAGAGACTGGGAGGGAAAAGTAGATGATATAGTGAAAGTAGAAGAAACCCGTCTGCTGCATACGCCATTGAGTGTTACGCTGATGCAAAACGGCAATGGACTAACGTTGGAGCCGGCTTACAGCATATATGTAGTGTTTGGCTACCTTATTCCGGCAGTATTTTTCATAGCTATGGTGTATCGTTTTGTTTTCAGGTCGCTGGATCATAAGTTTACGCTAGCCATAGTCATGACGGCTGTTTTTGCTTTTCAATTGTATATTTTTTTAAAATTCTAAAGAAAACAAGGGGGTAGAGATGGCACGAATATGGCTACTAGCCACATCACTAAAAAACGAAAAACGATGAAATACCTTTGCTTACTATTTTGCGGCCTGCTGGTGTTTACAGCTCACGCACAGCATACCTATTTTTATGTGGGATCAGCTACAGAAGACACCCCCACTCCCATTACCTTGTGCCAGCTAGACAATCAAACTGGTGCGGTAAAGCAACTACAAGCGTTTTCGGGTACAGCCTCATCGAGCTACCTTTGTGTGTCGCCCGACGGCAAATACCTGTTTGCGGTAGATAGCAAAGGCCCGGTAGAAGACGAGCATTCGGTAGCAGCTTTTGCCATAGACCCATCCAGTAAGCACCTTAGTTTTATTAATAGACAATCCGTAAAAGGGCGTGGCGCATGCCACCTTTCCACTACCCACGACGGCAGGTATCTGATGGTAGCCAACTACAGTACAGGCAATATAGCCGTGATGCCGATCGGTAAAAACGGAGAACTGGGCGACCTGACCGATCATATACAACACACCGGAAGTGGGCCAGACAAGTCGCGGCAGGAAGCGGCACATGCCCACTACATACAGTCTTCTAAAAACGACAAGTATGTGTTTGCTGTAGACCTGGGAATAGATAAGGTAATGAACTATCAGCTTGATAAAACAAGCGGAAAATTAAGCCCCAATCCCAACCAGGCAGCATTCAATACGGCTCCCGGTGTAGGCCCCAGACACATGGTTTTTCACCCTACTCAAAAATACGCCTACATTCTCAATGAGCTCAACTCTACGGTGACAGCCTGCACCTACAACAAGGCTAAAGGCACCTTGAAAGCGATGGCCACTCACCCTATGTTGCCAGAGGGATTCACGGACTTTTCCAAAGCGGCTGCTATTAGGGTTCATCCTTCGGGTAAATACCTGTATGCTTCCAACAGAGGTCATGACAGCATAGCCGTGTATGAAATCGATAAAAAAGGCAATCTGAAGCGAGTACAGCTATTTCAGGAAGGGATAGAGTGGCCAAGGGATTTTGCTATAGAATCAACCGGAAAGTATATGATAGAAGGCAATAGAAATAAAAATGAAATAAGAGTATATGATGTGGAGAAAGGAAAAATAAGCGCTACATCGTACCGACTGGATATAGCCCAGCCTACATCAATTGTTTTTTTGCCTTGAAAAAATGAAAAAGAAAGAATGCCCGTCCTGCGCTATGGAGGTGGAGGCCAAAAGCAAAACCTGTCCGATTTGTAACTATGAGTTTGCACAGACAAGCCCTATGATACAGATTGTGGCAGTGTTGCTGGCACTGCTAATACTGATTTTGTTGATGTTTTAGAGTTTGCGAAGCTCCGGAGCTTTAGACTCCACTACAATGTAGCGTTTTTCCCCCAGGTATTTTATATTGGTGTACATCATGGGAATGGTGAATCGGCCGCTGGCATTGACTACCCCAAACATACCCCGCCGTTTTACGATGGTTTTTCCGGGAAGTACTTCTTCTACCAGGTCATAGTCAGGGCTTACTATTTTCTGACCTTTGGCATTGTATAAGCCAAATTTGTCGCCATTATGAATTTTGAAAGAGCCGTGTGTGTTGCGCGAGATATAGTCGTATTCGGAGTGGAGCAGGTAGTTGCCGTCTTTATCGATCACACCATACCTGCCGTCTTCTATCACTATGGCCGTGCCGTTTTTGTAGTTAAAAGAAGACTCGTATACTGGCTGTACACGTAGTTTTTCTGCCTTGTCGATATAGCCCCAGTTGCCACGCAGGTAAAAAGCGGCCATACCATCTGAAAACAGCCGGACAGAATCGTATCGATTGGCTATGCGCAATCTGCCTTGCAGGTCTACAAAACCATACTTGCCATCAAGTCTGATGCCTACAAAATCTTCACTAATGCCAAGCACTTCTTCAAAGCGGCCAGAAAGAGAGTAAAAGCGATCACCGTCTTTGGTCGCCAGGCTCAGGTAGTTGTCTTCGCGTGCTATGAGGATACTATCGTGAGCTGTAAACGCGATTTCGTCAAATACAGGATGCTTTACGATACGGCCGTCGCGCATAAGAAAGCCTGTTTTTCCTTCGGCTGTTTCTTCCAAGAAGCCGCCATCGTAGGGGCGTAGGGAGTTATAGGTTTGAAAAATCATTTCTCCCTGATTGTTAAACAGGTCTGTGCGTGATCCGGTTTTGGCCTCTGATACACCGTCTTTATGAATGGTGATGGTATCATACACAGGTTCGCATATCCATTCGCCAAATTGATTGATGGTGCCATAAGCATCCAGAAAGCGCACCCGGGAAGTAAGGTATCGAAACGGGGTTACCTCATCGAATTTGGGGCTGATAACTTCATCGCCCTGAAAGTCGATAAACCCCCAGTATCCCCGGCGCTTTACGGCTATCAGGTTATCCGATTCAGGCAAAATATCTTCATAAGCATACTTGCTTACCTGCCTGCCAAATTTGTTGACAATAGACCATTCCTGATTTTTCAATAAGTAGTAGTAGCCCTCATCTGCTCCTATCGAGTCGTATTCCATAGGTATAAAAAACGTGCCCTTGTCGTCCAGCACACCGTATTTTTCATGTTGAGAGATGATGGCCCTGTGGTGAGAAAACTGATGAATGGTGACATGGTATCCGGACCATAGAGCCTCAAAAGCAGTGTTGGCAAACGTTAGGTGGTCGTTGAGGTACATGGCGTAGAGTTTGTCTGACAGCCGTACCAGAGAATCGCAATAAAACTCGTAATCGATTTCATTGCGATCGTTTACGATCGTGTACCGGTTAAATTCAACCAGCTGAGCGTCTGTGTTGGAAAGCGTTACAGCTTTGTAGCTGGCAGGAAGTACAGCCTGGCCTTTTTGATCGATCAGGCCGGTTTTTCCTTGATTGTAAATGAGGGCTTTGCCTGCTACTGGTAGCCCAATGCTGTCTACCGTCATAGGCATTATGATTTGACCGCTTCGGTTGATCAGGCCGGTTTTTCCATCAAAATCAGCAAATGTGTAGAGGTCGTTGGCAAAATGACGGATAAGACTGTAGTGCGCAGGTAGCAAAAAAGTGTTTTTTTCACTCAAAAGCCCATAGTGGATTTTGTCGTCTTTGAGCTGTGTCACAATGAGCGCATTGGCTATTTTTTTGATCGACGTGTAATGAAAGTCTACTACAGTTTTGCCTTTGGAGTCTATGGCGCCATAAAAAAGATGATTGGTGAATTTCCCCTTTTTAGACGCGATAATCAGGTCTTTGTGTACCGGCCATAGGTCGTAGTATTCTGCCGGTGTAATGATTTTGTTTTTCGTGGAGATGAGTCCCCATTGTTTGTTGTAGTAGCCGATTACATCGTCTACGGGCTGGTCATACCCATCGCTCCAGCCCAGGCGTTGGTATTTGGCAGGAATGAGTACGTTCCCGTCTGCTTCTTTTATACCGGATAGGTTGTTGGCAGTAAAAAGTTCAAGGCTGGGTTGAGCCACCACCTGAGAGGCGAGGCAAAAGATAAGTATGAGAGTAGTTTTACTCCAGGTAATAAAAAGAGAATCCAACGGCAAGCAGGTAATTTTTTGAAAAATCGAAAGGCGCAATTTCTGTGCCGTATTGCGGAGAAAAAGCGATTATTTTTTCACCTTATCGGGTTGCGCTTCCAGATTAAATAAGTCGTTGAGTACGTCGATCAGTGACTCTGCTTCACCCCTTTTGCAGGCTGCTTTTAGTTGTAGCACAGGCAATTTGATGATTTTTTGTACCATGCTTTTGGTCACTTTGTCGAGTATCTCCGTTTCCTTATCGTTCAGCCCTTTTTTCATATAGCGGGCAAGCTCACCCTGCCGGATTTCTTCCAGTGCGTTGTTGAGCTTATTGATCACGGGAGACACTTCCATTTCTTTAGACCACTTGCCAAATTCGGCCATGGCGTCTTTGATGATGGCCTTTACATCGGGAATAGCGGCCAGCCTTCTTTCCAGTGCCTGCGATGCTTTGCTTTGAATACTGTCTATGTTGTACAGTAGCATGCCGGGTATCTCCTCTATGTTGTTTTCTATACTGCGCGGTACAGAAAGGTCGAAGAGGTACTTGTGGCTATGCACCGGCTTGTCGGCAAAGAGCGCCTTATTTATGATAGGCTGATCAGCAGCTACAGACGATATGATTACGTCGAATTCTACTGCCTTATCAGCAAAAGAGGCAAATGGCAGGGTAGTAAAGCCACACTCTGCAGCCAGAGCTTCTGCTTTTTCCTGGGTGCGGTTGCAAATCACCACCTCTTTGGTTTTGATGTTTTCAAGATTGCGGCATACGTCTTCGCCGATTTCACCCAATCCCAGCACCAGTATTTTGGGGCATTCGAGGTTAACGGTCAGTTCATTTACCAAATCTACAGTGGCATAGGATACCGAAGCAGCTCCATCCCGGAAAGTGGTTTCCTGCACTACACGCTTGTTGGTAAAGAAGATGGTGTGCATGAGTCGGTGCAAAAACGGACCGGCCATGTTTTCATCTGCTGACCACTGGTAAGCATTTTTCACCTGATTGATGATCTGCAAGTCGCCTACCACCTGAGCTTCCAGCCCTATCGATACATTGAAGAGGTGCTGAACGGTTTCTTCATAGGTGTTGTACCGGATAACGTACTGATCAAAATTTTCAATGTTTTTGATATTTCTTTCCAGACCGATCAACTTAATGATCTCCTCAGTAGCGTCTGAGGCAGAAGAATAATAAATCTCGGTGCGGTTGCAGGTCGATACTATCATGGCTTCAGCTATATCAGTAAAGTCGCTGAAGTGGCGCAGCATCCTCTTGGAGGCCTGTTCGTCGAAGGCTACCATCTCCCTCACTTCGAGGGGGGCATGCTTAAAAGAAAGGCTTATCGCTTTGAAGTTATTGTGCATAGAAATATCAAATGGTGTGCAAAATTAATTTAAAAACATAAAAATACAGACGATGGCTCCATTTTATCTGTGCTTTTTCCCTGACTTTAGTCAGTGTGGAGACTGACTTTTGCTATGTAGTGGCACACCCGTACACCCAAAGTCCTTCTCTCGTCTCGTTTTTCACAATAATCAAAAGTAATGCCTCCTTTTGTCGCATGACAAATAATGAATGATATTTTCACCTTAAATACCAATAAGTACACTTGCCTGCACGGCATCTGACGCTTTTAGAGAAAGCTTTGTGCAGGGGAGAAAATAAAAAGGGCAAAAAATATTTCCCGAGCGTTTGACTATTTATCCGATTATGTTCCCTAATTTTGCCACGCAAATAATCATACTTATTTGCACATGCATTTCGATAATTCCAAACTCGTTTTTGAAGCCCTCACGTACGACGATGTGTTGTTGCTTCCCGGTTATTCAGAGGTTTTACCCCGCGATACCGACACATCTACCAAGCTCACAAAAAACATTACGCTAAATATTCCTTTGGTTTCTGCCGCTATGGATACGGTTACCGAAGCGGAGCTGGCGATATCTATGGCACTGGAAGGTGGCCTGGGTTTTATTCACAAAAATATGACAGCCGAAAAGCAGGCTGCCGAAGTGCGCAAAGTGAAGCGCTCGCAAAGTGGTATGATCCTCGATCCGGTAACGCTGAAGGTAGAAGCCAAAGTAGCAGATGCACTCAAAGCCATGCGAGAGTACAATATAGGCGGTATCCCGGTGGTAGACGATACCAACAAACTGATCGGTATAGTGACCAACAGGGACTTGCGGTTTCAGAAAAACATGCGCCAGCCTGTAAGCGAGATCATGACAAAAGACAAGGTCGTTACTGCTACTGATGGAGTGGGACTGGCCGAAGCAGAAGACATTCTTCAGGAATACAAAATCGAAAAACTACCGATCGTAGATGCTGACGGCAAGTTGACAGGATTGATTACATACAAGGACATTCTAAAAAACAAAGACAAACCCAATGCATGTAAAGACGAATTTGGTCGTTTGCGTGTAGGTGCTGCTGTAGGCGTTACGCCTGACATCATCGATCGGGTAACCCTGCTGGTCAATGCAGGTGTCGATGTTATATCTATCGATACGGCTCATGGCCATTCTAAAGGAGTGATTGATACGTGCAAAAAAGTGAAAGCTGAATTTCCTGATCTGGACGTAATAGTAGGCAATATAGCCACTGCAGAGGCAGCCGTAGCGTTGGCCGATGCAGGTGCTGATGCTATCAAAGTGGGAGTTGGCCCGGGAAGTATATGCACAACCCGAATAATAGCCGGAGTAGGTATGCCACAGCTTTCGGCGGTATACGAGGCAGTAAAGGCCGTAGAGGGCCGAGGGGTGCCAATAATCGCCGACGGGGGTATCCGTTTTTCAGGAGATTTGGTAAAAGCGGTAGCAGCGGGAGCCAGCTCTATTATGATAGGATCGCTGCTGGCAGGTACGGAAGAAGCACCCGGCGAGGTAATTATTTATGAAGGAAGAAAGTTTAAATCGTATCGAGGTATGGGATCTGTAGAGGCTATGGAAGATGGGTCCAAAGACAGGTACTTTCAGGATGCTGAAGATGATGTAAAAAAACTGGTACCGGAGGGTATAGTTGGGCGTGTGCCATACAAAGGGTTGGTGTCAGAAGTGCTTTATCAGCTTACAGGAGGTCTGAAAGCCGGCATGGGATACTGCGGAGCAGCCACAGTAGAGGATTTGAAAAAAGCAAAATTTGTGAAAATCACAGCGTCAGGATCAAAAGAAAGCCATCCGCACGATATATTCATTACCAGAGAAGCACCCAACTACTCGAGGTAAAGAAAGATAAAAAACGCATGACAATCGAAAGCCATTTCTTTACTGATAAGAAATGGCTTTTTTGATGTATTGCATAAAAAGCAACAAAGGAAAATGCAATAATTTCTGTGGCGCAATTAAATTTGAGTCGTAGCTTTTCCTGACACATTAACCCGCTTAAATAAAAACATGAAAAGAAACCGGTTATGGGAGCATTTGGCTCTATCTCTGCTATTTTTCATTTGTATAGGACACGACGGCCACAGTCAGGCCAATACCTACCGTACCAAGGCAGACAGCATGCTACAAGTGCTGGCAGAGAAGCCGGGCGATACGGTGATTTTTCAGGTTGGCATTAATCTTTCGGAGCAGTTTCTGCAATTGGGCAAAGTAGACTCAGCCCTCATTTATGCCCGCATGGCCTTCGACATGAGCAATAAGCTCAACTACCGAAGACACTCGGCATACCGGCAAATGGGGTATACACTGTCGCGCATGGATAAAGACAAAGAAGCATTGCCTTACTTGTGGAAAGGCAGAGAACTGGCCCGGGCAGCAGGAGATTCGTTGCAATGGTGCTATATACTGACCCACCTGGCCAATAGCTATGTGAGAAATACCTACGATAGCGCTATACACTACAGTACGGAAGCTTTGAAAGTGGCAGTGTTGCCAAAGCAGAAAGTATACAACTACCGAACCTTGGGGCTGGTCTATTACTATACCGATCAGCTGGATCGGGCTATTGCTACTCAGCTTGAAGCCATAGACTATGCGAAAAAGAATGCCAGTGAACAGCATCTGATGGATTTGTACAGCCATCTGGCGGGGTTTTATTTTTATGCGGGAAAACTGGACTCAGCTACATATATATACCAGCAACTCTACGATTATCACGATAAAAACAAGGATATCAAGGAGATGCTGCAGGTTATGGGCAATTTGGCTAGTGTGGCTTTCAGCAAAGGCAGGCATAAAGAAGCCGTAGACAAAAACCTGCAGGTGTTGAACCTGGCTCGTGAGCATGGGATGACCCGAAGGGATAACAGCATGGTGTTTATAAATCTGTCGCATAATTTGCGTATGATGGGCCATCTTCGAAAAGCCTACACCTACCTGGATTCGGCAGAGCAGATTGTTTGGCACAACAAAAGCAATAAGGGAATAGAAAGTTGTTTTAAAGAACGGTATCGCATAGACTCTACGGCCGGAAATACTGCACAGATGGCTACTACACTGAGGCAATTTATGGCCTACAAAGATTCGGTACAAAAGAAAGAAAACAAGCAATATGTGGCGGAGTTGCAAACCCAATACGAAACCGAGAAAAAAGACCAAAAAATAAAATCACTAAGTCAGCAGGCCGAAATACAGGCACTCACGATCAGCAAGCAAAACAACCAGATAGTGGCATCAGTAGCAGTCGCGCTTACACTGCTCATGGGGGGCTATGTTTACTACAGGCAGTCGAACATCAAAAAAGAACGGGCAGCTGCGGAAGTCGAGCAGCGCTTTTTGCGTTCTCAGCTCAACCCGCATTTTGTGTTCAACTCCATGGGGGCTATTCAGCAGTACCTGCTTACAAACAGCGCGGAGGACGCCAGCTATTACATGGGTATTTTCAGTACCCTTATGCGTCAGATACTTGAAAACTCGAGGCGTGAGTTTATTACTTTGGCAGAAGAGATGGATATGCTGCGCAATTACCTGCAATTGCAGCAAATGCGATTTCAGCATCAGTTTAGCTTTCAGCTGGAAGTAGACGAAGATATAGATGAGGATTACACAGGAGTGCCACCTATGTTTGCCCAGCCGTTTATAGAAAATGCACTTGAGCACGGTCTTTTTCGAAATAAAAACCATGAAAATAAGGTCACGATCGCCTTCAGGCCGGCAGGCAATGGATTGATGGAACTAATCATAGAAGATACCGGTGTGGGCATGGAAGTAGCGGTGAAATCTCAGGATGGCCACAGGTCGCTGGCCAAAGTGATAACACAGGAGAGATTGAACCTGATGAAAACCCAGGGGTCTGAAAAAATAGGTATGATTGCCGGCAATGTGATGGGGCAAGCCGGTGCAATAAAAGGATACCGGGTAAATTTGACACTGCCTACTAAGCTAATGACAGCCTGATGATAGAGAAGATACTGATAGTAGATGACGAACCCAATGCCAGAGCGATAGTGGCTGGCTTTTTGAAAAGGAAGGTACCCGGGGCGGAATTACTGGAGGCATCTGGTGTGGAAGAAGCACTGAATGTGTTGGAAAACAATTCGGTTGACCTGGCTATGCTAGACATTAACCTCGGTGAGGATACCAGTTTTGATTTGCTCAACCGAATAGGGTTAGATGCGATCGATTTTAAAATCATTTTTATCTCAGCATACAACCAATATGCGATAACGGCCTTTAAATTCAGCGCCATCGATTACCTGCTCAAACCTATCAATCCTTTTGAATTTGAGGCAGCTTTGGATCGGGCCATGCAAAGTATGGTGCAAACCGGCGAGCAGCTCAACCTGCTGTCGGATGGTATGCAAAAGCAGCAAAAACAATTCGATAAAATTGTATTGAGGGGGCATGAAAAAATTCAATTGGTAGCACCCGATGAGATTGTATACTGCCAGTCAGACAACAATTATACTACCTTTTACCTGACCGACAATACTACAGTAATAGTATCGCAGACGCTAAAGGAATACGATCAGCTGCTTCGGCCCCTGGGTTTTTTTCGCACACATCGCTCATACCTGATCAACTTAAACCACCTGCGCTTGTACGATAAACGAGAAGGCGGATCGGTACAACTCAGAAATGGTGTAACCCTGCCCTTAGCCAGAGGAAAGAAAGAAGCACTTTTGTCTATTATAGAAGGTTGACCGATTTCATTCGCTCATTTCAGCCTACCATTTACCCTCGCACAGTGCTATTTACTCATTAGCTAAAATAATACGGTTAGCAAATAAGACTTTCGTAGTGATTTTAAATACAATCTAATTTCACTATGAATAATAAAGTACTAATTACATTACTGCTAAGCACCCTGTTTCTGCCTCGGCTGATATGGGCCCAGGGGTGCGCCACCCAACAGGGAACTGGCGGATCTACTGTTTTTTCTACCAGTGCCACTCAGTCAGTGGGACAGACCTTCAAAGCTTGTCAAACCGGAAAGCTGGAGTCTATTACTTTCTATGGAGCGTACGGATCTCCCAATATGCAGGTACAGATTCTCAGTGGCAGTACTACGGGTACACCGTTGGCTTCTGTCTCACATAAGCTGACCAGTGGAGCAAATACGATAGACCTGTCGGCTTACAATATTCAGGTAACGGGAGGCAGTACCTATGCTTTTCGGTTAAATGCCGGATCTAATCGGTATGACCTGGAAGCCAGTGGAGGAAACACATACGGAGGCGGATCTGCATATAATGGAAACATTGCAGTGAGTAAAGACCTTCGCTTTTCAGCTGATGTAAGTCTGGATTTTGATCCGGGAGAAGATTGTACACTTACTCAAAACACCGGAGGGAGCAATTTGCTCTATCAGGGATCCTCGTCTTACGCTATTGGTCAGACGTTTATTGCCTGCCAGACTGGTCAGTGGAAATCACTGACGTTTTATGTGCCCGCAGGCGGTTTGCCTACTGCTACTCTCACACTTCGCGACGGAGATTTGTCCGGTCCTGTGCTGGAGTATGTTACACACAACCTTAAGTATGGTGCCAATACAATAGATCTGACCAGCTATGGGATAAATGTAGTGCAAGGTCAGATGTATACGTTTGAAATGAAAGCGGGCAACAATCAATTCAGGATAGATTGGTCTACTGCCGATGCTTATTCGCCGGGAGATGCCTGGAAACGATCACCCATGGGGGCAACTGCACAAGCTGGTGATGTTCGGTTTGCTGTATCTATAGGTTGCCCACCATTGTCGGCCGAAAACTTCGACAGCTACACCATCAGTGGCCAGGAGCTGCCAAACTGCTGGATAACGAATGCACCATCGGAAATATACATGGCAGAAACAGTGGGCACAGGAGCCTCAAATGCGCTGGTATACCGATCGGCTGCTACTACCGAAACGTCGTATGTGGTAATGCCCTACATAGAAAACCTGAATACCAAAGTGCTGCAAATGAATGTGAGTGCTGCCGATGGAGCAGGAACAGGCCCATCAAACGGCACCATCCATGTGTATCAGACTACATCGGGGGATCCTGCAGATGCATCTGCCGATGTATTGATAAAAACGATAACACTACCAAGCAATGCGACGGCCAGCTTGGAAAAAATAAATTTTTCACAACAACCAAATACCGCTAGCCAGGGAGAGTATATCAAGCTGGGTTTTGTTGCGCCACACGGTAATGTAATGTCGTCTCTCATAGTGGATGATGTAGAATTGGTCGCCAACACAGCTCCTACCGATATCACACTCTCTGCTACGGCGGTAGATGAAAACGAACCGGCAGGTACTGTGGTAGGCACACTGTCTACTACCGACCCTACCAGCGGAGATACCTTTACTTACAGTGTGAGTGGAGTTGACGCTGCTACTTTTACAGTGAATGGTAACCAGCTGGAAACGACAGCTGTGCTGGATTACGAAACTCAAAATACATTTAATATCACCATAACCGTTGAAGACCAGACTGGGCAGACTTATGCCAAGGATTTTGTCATAACGGCTAACGACAGACTCGACCTGGGGCCTGATGGTTTGGTGGCCAGCTACCCGTTTACCAACGGAGACCTTACCGACACTCAGGGTAACGTGACGGCAGTGCTATACAATAACCCCACACCGGGCAAAGACCGCTTTGATCAGGATAATCATGCCTATGCAACTCAGCCCTCAGGCGAGCATTACCTGCGAATACCGGATCCGGTTGTGGATATTACACAGGACTTTGCTATCAACTTCTGGTTTAACGTAGCTGCTACAAGCAACAGCCACCAATACATAATAGATAGCCGCCATGCCGATCAGGGCGGAGAAGTGGGAGGACTGTCTGTATTAGTACAATCGGACAGAAAGATTCATGTGGCCACATACAAAGCCGCTGGTGGATTTTCCAATACGGGTTCTGCCAGCTCCAACGAAACGGTTTCATTAAACGAATGGTATATGGGTACGCTGGTAAGTGAATCCGGTATACTGAAGTTTTACCTGGACGGACAGGAAGTAATATCATTTACCCCATCGCAATGGGATAACGGTACACACTGGGCTGTGGGTGCTATCGAACAATCGTATTCCAACCGCCACTTAAAAAGGATACTGAACGGAAAGGTGGATGATATATCTTTCTTCGCTCAGGCTATCACCGAAACCAAAATACAGGACTTGTTTAGCGAAAACGGCTTTAATAAAAATGAAGCACCTACTGACCTGGCTCTCTCGGCTACTTCGGTAGATGAAAATGTAGCGGTGGGCACTACTATTGGTACTTTTTCCAGCACAGACAGTAACGCACAGGACACCCATACCTACAGCCTTACAGGCGATGATGCCGCTTTGTTTGCTGTAGATGGGGAGCTGTTGAAAACAGCTGCAGCGATCGATTACGAAACCAAATCCTCTTTTGCCATTACGGTTACTACTACAGACAACTATGGCGCTGCTTTTAGTAAAAACCTAACCATTACGGCTAATAATGTGAATGAAGCACCCGCTTCTATCACGCTAAGCAACGCTAGTGTAGAAGAAGATATGCCTGTAAATACAGTGGTAGGCAACCTCTCTGCAACAGACCCTGATGCCGGCGATACGTTTACATACACTGTGTCGGGTACAGACTTTATTGCAGATGGCAATGAGCTGAAAACCAACAGAGTGTTTGATTTTGAAAGTGTGAACAGCTTTAGCATAACCGTAACGGTAGCCGATGCGGGAGGACTAACATTCGACAAGTCTTTTACTATACACATCGAAAATGGATTTGTACCTGCTGTAGCACAAGCCATTCAGGATGGCAGCATTGATGAAGATGCTCCGTCGCAGGTTTTGGTAAATGACCTTACGACACATTTTACCCAGCCCTCACGAGGAGACTTACAGTACAGCGTGTCGCATAATCTGGGGAACGATGTAGTATTGGCCGTGCAAAATCAGCAAATCACGGCTGAAACCCACAACCATTTCAACGGGAGTGGTACGGTTACCATTAGTGCCAGCTACGATGCGGCAGCCGCTACGCAAACTTTCACGCTTACAGTGAACCCGATAAACGACAAGCCGGAGTTTACCCTCAGCAAGACAACACTTACACTCACCGAAGACGCATACACTACCCAAACTGTATCCGTATCACCCGGAGTAGTGCCGACAGACGAAACCAACCAGCAGGTAGTATATAGTATATCGCCGGCCACTGTGGATTTTGCTACACTGAGCTTCGACACCCAAACCGGTCAGTTGACTGTGGACCCGATAGCCGACGGCAATGGAAGTCAGGTATTGACCATAACAGCCGACGATGGCCAGAGCACGAACAACCAGCACAGTGCCACGGTCAGCCTAACCGTAACAGCCGTAGATGATGCTCCACAGGTAACTCTGGTAGGAGCCACTACATTCGACGAGGATTTTACGGGTACACAACAGATACAGGTGCAAGTGAGTCAGCCCGCAGATGAGACAGGTCAGCGTTTAACCTTTGCTCTCGACAAGTCTGTAGGTAGCATATCGTTGGTAGATATGGATTTTGACAGCACCAACGGAACGATATCTTTTGAAGCTGCCGAAGATGAGTTTGGTGAACTGGACTTTACTTTATCTGTGAGCGATGGTACAAACCAGGTAGACACTCCGGTGAAGCTAACGGTAAATGCTGTAAACGATGCTCCCGGCTTTGGATTCAAATCTGATCACGTGTATTTAGAGGATAACTCAACGAGTGAAGTACGGGTGCGTCTGTACAAAACCTATCCTTCTAATGAGGGGGCAGATCCTTTCAATGTGACATTGTCTCAGCAAAATCTGACATTTGCTACGCTAGCATTTGATAGTCAGACGAGTGAAATAGTAATTACACCGGTAGCCGGCGAAATGGGACAGGCAACTGTTACTATCACGGCCAATGATCAGCAGAGTGAAAACAATACGTATGAGCAGCAATTGACCATATCGAAAACCGGCAACCGACCACCAGAGGTTGTGACACCTGTTGTAGATTTGGTAATGGACGAAGACGCTGAAAGTGTGCGTCATATTGCCAACTTAAAGTCACACTTCTCAGATCCCGATGACGATGCGATTACCCTGGAGGTGAGTAGTAGTATAAGTCAGGTAGAGGCCAGACTTACAGACGGTGCGCTTTTCGTGGAAGCGGAAGAGGATTATTTCGGAGAGGCTACTATTACCATTACCGTAACCGATGAGAACGGGGCGTCCATTACGGAAACATTTTTGGTAACCGTAAATGCAGTAAATGATCAACCATCTTTTTCGCTTTCTACCGAAACAGTAACAATACAACAAGGTGAAACGACAGAAGAGAGAGTGGGGCTGGAAAAAACATACCCCGAAAATGAAGCCAACGATGCGTTTGCAGTAACCTTTGTCGGTGCAGATATGTTGTTTGCTACGGTAACTTACGATGAAGCCAATGAAGAAATAGTAGTAGCGCCCATAGCAGGGAAAACCGGTAGCCGGGTGATAGAGGTACGAGCAAACGACGGGCAATCTACCAACAACACCTTTAGCCGTTTGCTACAAATCACCGTTACCGACAACCAAGCTCCGGTAGTGGCCCGGGATATACCGGCTGTGGCTGTAGAAGAAGACAGTGCACCTGTCGTTATAGTAGCCGATCTGGATGTTCACTTTTCAGATGCAGACAATGACGAGCTTTCGTATCAGGTAACTTCCGAAGTAGCCGAAATAGGAATAAACCTCAAAGGAAATGCGCTTGTACTAACTCTGGCGGCCGATTACTACGGCGATGGTGCTGTAACAGTGACCGCCACAGATACAGAAGGGGCTAATGTGCAGGCTAGTTTCCAGGTGAGTGTATCGAGCGTGAATGATGCTCCACAGGTAGCCCATCAGCCAGCCCATCAGACGATAAATGAAGGAGAGAGTTTTTCGTACACTGTTCCGGCCAATCTATTTACAGATGTGGACACAGACAAACTTGCTATATCCTTAAGCACCACGGCTACATGGGCCACTGTAACGGGGCAAACCCTGACAGGAACACCGGAAGACGCAGATATAGGAGAATGGCAGGTGAATATTTCGGCAAATGATGGAGAATTTACCGCTCAGGCTTCTTTCACCCTTACGGTAAATGCCGTAAACGATGCGCCTGCTGATATAGAGCTATCAGCTACTACGGTAGATGAAGAGCAGGCTGTAGGCACAGTGGTTGGTATCCTTACCGTCACTGACGAAGACGATGACCTACACACACTGCGATTAATTGACGGGGGCGACCTGTTTGGTATAGGTGAAGGGAATCAATTGATTACAAAAGCCGTTTTTGACTTTGAAACACTGGAAGCGAATCCCATACAGATTACTGTAGAGGCATCAGATGGTGAAAATACAGTTTCGAAAGAATTTAGCATTACGATAGTAGATGTAGAAGAAGTAGTAGCTGCTTTGCCCGAAAACATCAACTTGCGGGTGTTTCCTGTACCAGCTCAGACTACTTTAAACATTGCCAGCGATGTGTCTTACGAGGCTTACTCCATTATAGCTATGGATGGCACGGTAAGCCAGAGCGGTAAGTTTGTACAGCTATCTCACCAGCAGATACAGATAAGTGGATTATCCAGCGGTGTGTATTTACTAAAACTGAAGCGGACAGACGGAGACACGGATATGAAAAGGGTTAGAATAAAATAAACGGCGATTTTGCCATCTTTATAGAATGTGTTATTAGGGCTACTCTCAGGGGTAGCCCTATTCTTTTGTGTTATTGTTATCGAAGAGTTAGCCATATTCTTTTCACTTATCCACTACATCGGTGGCTTTTTCGTTTTAAGGCTATATTTTTGTCGCCCACACCAAAACTGAAAGTTTGGAAACGAAAAAAACACTCTCGAACCGCCTGGCAACAAAGTACTTGTTGATCATAAGAAATGAGGAAAACTTTGCCGAAAAATCCACTTTCACTTTTTCCTACCTCAAAATAATCCTGGGGTTTGTGGTGGTCTTTTTACTCTTGGCAGGGTTGAGCTTCTATATAGCTACTACACTACTGGAAGCCTGGTTTGATCCCCGCTATGCTGAAATGCAGGCCAATCGCAAGCTGGTAGACTTATCGATGCGAATAGATTCACTGATGATAGAATCCGACAAGAAAGATCAGTACATAGAAAATTTTAGAGCAATACTGTCGGGGAAAACCATGCCTACCGACAGTCTGGAAGAAACGCAGATACCCCGGGGAGGAGACTTACCCAAGGTAGCCGGGAGCACAGAAGAACTAAACCCCATAGATTCCCAGTTTCGTAAAGAATTTGAAGAAGAAGGTTTTAACATACAGTTTTCGTCTACCTCGGGTGTAGCCGATGAGTTGCAGGATTTTTACCTTTTCAAGCCTATTGACAAGGGGTACTACGTGCTCAATAAGTTTAATCCGCAAGAAGAACATTACGGTATAGACATAGCGGCCAAAGAAGATGAGTCGGTAATGGCGGTGGCAGATGGTACGGTAGTTTTTGCCGGCTGGACGCTCGATCATGGCAATGTCATAGCCATACAGCATCGGGGCAATATTATTTCCCAATACAAACACAATTCGGATTTATTGAAAAACGTTGGTAGTTTTGTCACAGCTGGTGAAGTGATTTCTATCATAGGAAACACTGGAGAGTTGACTACCGGGCCGCACCTTCACTTCGAACTGTGGTACAATGGCAACCCCGTAGATCCGGAAGACTTTATAAGGTTCTAATCAAAAACAAACCGACCATGTTCAACAACAAGCAAGATCAGAAAGAAAACGAAGAATTGAGCAACGCCCGCAACATCATAGGCAAGGGGACTACCCTGAAAGGCGATCTCGAGACTTATGGCAACATACGCATAGAGGGCAAAATCATTGGCAACATCAAGACCAAGTCAAAATTGATAGTGGGGCACTCTTCGCATGTAGAAGGCAATATCATAGCGCAAAATGCTGACGTAGAAGGCCATGTGATTGGCAATATTGAAGTATCGGAAATATTGACACTGAAAGCAACAGCACAGATCAATGGCGACATCACGACCAACAAACTGATCGTAGAATCCGGTGCTACCTTCAATGGAGCATCCAAAATGGGAGCCTCGATAAAAGAAATCAGGATTGGAGGAGACGATGACAACTCCAACAGCATGCTAAAAGCACAATAATTATAGACGACAAAGGCAAATCGTACCTCAAGTATACCAGCATGGCTTTCGAAATGCTGGCTTTTATGTTTTTGGGCGTATGGGGAGGCAATAAGCTCGATCACTACTATCAGCTGGAGTTTCCCGTATTCCTTTTGTCACTCAGCCTGCTGGGCGCAGTAGCGTCTATATGGCTTATGATCAAGCGTTTGCCAAAAGATGATTAATATATGATCAAGGATTTTATCAAGATATTTTTACTTACTGTGGGGCTGCTGGGTATTCAGCAGTTGATCGTTTTATCCGGCTTGCCCATAGCCATAGCAGAAGAGTTTTACATCATTCTGCTTTTCTTTTTTGTGCAGTCAATTGTCTTGCATCTGTTTTTTGTATGGGGCGACCGCACTCTCGAGATAGACCCTCCGCTCATGATTTTGGCAGTGACCACAGTCAGGTTGCTGACCACACTGGCAGCAGCAGCTATCTTCATTACTATGGTTGCCAAAGACGTGCCATCCTTCGTAATTACGTTCTTTGCTGTCTATTTATTTTACTTAATATTTGAAATCAGTATGGTATTACCTAACTTGCGCTCAAATTTGAAATAAGGGCAAAAGATGGTTAAAAATATTTCTTGTAAGCAACTGAAAATCATTGGATTAATTCTGGTTTTAATCTCCGTTTTTAGTTTTCCTACAAAAGCGTCAGATAGTGGTGAAGAAACCTTTAATCCTTCCGAGTTAATTAACCATCACATTCTGGATGCGCACGACTGGCATTTGTTTGATCTGACAGACGATAATGGAGAGGTGCATCCGGTAAGTATTCCGCTACCGGTTATTCTTTGGGATGGCGGTTTGCATGTGTTTATGTCTTCGGCATTTCATCACGGACAGGATGTGGTAGAGAGCAAGGGCAACTACTACTTCAATTCGCACGAGCATATATATAAGACCGATGCATCAGGTAAACTAAACCGCGATGCAGAAGGCAATATTACCAACGCACAACCGCTGGATTTGTCAGTGACTAAAAACGTAGCGATGTTGTTCATCAACGCCACGCTTATGCTTCTTGTATTTTTTGCGGTAGCAAGAGGATATAAAAAGAACGAAGGAAAAGCACCAAGCGGCATTCAGGCATTTTTTGAGCCTATTATAGTATATGTAAAAGATGAAATCGTAAAGCCAAACATTGGTCCCAAATACGAAAAGTACCTTCCGTATTTGTTGACTTTGTTTTTCTTTATATGGTTTGGCAACCTGCTGGGGCTATTGCCTGCAGCGGCCAACCTCACAGGTAACATCGCATTTACTATGGTGCTGGCAGTAGCCAGTTTGTTGATCACGCTGGCATCCGGTAACAAAACCTACTGGGGTCACATCCTCAATCCCCTTGGCAATTCTATGGGCTGGGGAGGAAAAATTCTGTTGTATTTAATTTTATGGCCTATTGAGATCATAGGTATATTGACCAAGCCATTTTCACTTATGGTGAGGCTTTTTGCCAACATTACTGCAGGTCACATTATCATACTGAGTATTCTTAGCCTTACCTTTATCACGCAGAGTTTAGCTGTAGGGGTGGTTTCGTCAGTGTTTGCGTCTGTTATGAACCTACTGGAATTATTTGTAGCGTTGTTGCAGGCATATGTATTTACGATGCTTTCTGCCATGTATTTCGGGCAGGCAGTAGAGGAGCATCATTAAAATTGTATTTATTTTTTTAACCATATAAATTATTTGTAATGGGAGCAATTGGAGCAGGTTTAGCAGTATTAGGAGCAGGTTTCGGTATCGGAATTATCGGTAAAGGAGCCACTGAAGGTATCGCTAGACAACCAGAAGCAGCAGGTAAAATTCAAACAGCAATGATTATTGCAGCAGCCTTGATAGAAGGTGTTGCTCTTTTTGCTGCGGTAATTGGATTTATGTCTGTAAGCGCAGGTAATTAATTAATCTATTCCTGATCCTGCTAACATTAGGTTTCAGGATCAGGATGTTTTTTGTTTCTCTAAAAAAAAATAGAACGTGGAATTAGTAACCCCCGGTATAGGATTAATCATTTGGCAATCGATCGTATTTCTCATCGTTTTTGCCATTTTGGCTTTAAAAGTTTGGAAACCCATTACGGAGGCGCTGAAGGCGCGCAATGGATTTATCAACGACTCTCTTCAGGCAGCAGAGGCCGCCAAGGAAGAAATGAAGCAACTCAAAGCAGATAATGAGTATTTGCTGAAGGAAGCTCGCATAGAGAGAGACAATATGTTGAAAGAAGCTACTAAAAAAGCAAACGAGATAAAAGAAGCTGCCAAGGAAGAAACCGCCAAGATATCTGCAAAAATGATCGAGGAAGCCAAAACGGTGATCGAAACAGAAAAGAAAGCCGCTCTGGCCGATGTGCAGAATCTGGTAGCCACACTGTCGCTCGATATAGCTGAAAAAGTGCTTCGCAACAAGTTGGAAGACAAGTCGACACAAGAGGCTTTAGTAAAAGATTTGGTTAAAGATATTAAAGTAAACTAAGGTTATGTCAGAAACCCGAATAGCCTCTCGATATGCCAAGCCTTTGCTGGAGCTAGCTACGGAAAAGGGCTGCCTGGAAGAGGTAGAAAAAGATATGTTGCAATTTACTGCGATTTGCAAGGAAAGCAGAGACTTTACGCTCATGCTGCAAAATCCGGTATTGAGCCATTTCAAAAAATTAGACATTCTGAGGACTATTTTCAAAGGGAAGGTAAATGACCTGACCATGTCTTTTTTCGAAATCATATCCAAAAAAGACAGAGAAGAATACCTGCCTGAAATCGCGAGAGAATTTCACAGACAGTACAACCGGGCCAAAGACATCACGGAAGCCTCTGTGACCACAGTAATGGCTCTGAGCGATGAACTGAAAAAAGAAGTGGAGGCACTGGCTAAGAAGATTACAGGCAAAGAAATAGAGTTGACTGAGCGGGTAGACCCCAATATCATCGGAGGGTTTATCCTCAAAATAGGTGATCGACAAATCGATGATAGCATCAGCAGCAAACTCAACGAATTGAAATTAAAGTTTAGTCAAAATTTATATGTAAATAAAATGTAGGCTCGCCCTTCATTGATTATTTCCACAATCTATAAAAGCAATAATAATGGCAGATGTAAGACCAGATGAAGTATCAGCTATATTGAGAGAGCAGCTCTCAAACTTCAGGACAGAAGCTGAACTCGAAGAAATAGGTACTGTACTACAAGTAGGTGACGGTGTAGCACGTATTTATGGATTAACCAAAGCACAATCAGGTGAATTGTTGGAGTTTGAAAATGGGCTTAAAGCCATGGTACTTAACCTGGAAGAAGACAATGTGGGTGCAGTACTTTTGGGCGAATCTAAAGGTATCAAAGAAGGCGATACTGTAAAAAGAACCAATAAAATTGCATCTGTAAAGGTTGGTGACGGTATGTGCGGCCGGGTTGTGGATACTCTGGGACAGCCTATAGATGGTAAAGGACCTATCGAAGGCGAATTGTACGAAATGCCTATGGAGCGTAAAGCCCCGGGTGTTATCTACAGACAGCCTGTAAACGAGCCCCTTCAGACGGGTATCACTGCGATCGATTCCATGATTCCGATTGGAAGAGGTCAGCGGGAATTGATCATTGGTGACAGACAGACCGGTAAAACGGCTGTGGCAATTGACACCATTATCAATCAGAAAGAATTTTATGACAAAGGAGAGCCGGTATTCTGTATATATGTAGCAGTAGCTCAAAAAGCTTCTACAGTAGCAGGAATCGTACAGGCATTGGAAAAAGGTGGTGCTATGGACTACACGGTAGTGGTAAGTGCATCTGCTTCTGATCCCGCTCCCCTGCAGTTCTTTGCGCCATTTACCGGTGCAGCTATAGGAGAATACTTCAGAGACACAGGACGTCCTGCGTTGATCGTATATGATGACTTGTCTAAGCAGGCAGTAGCATACCGTGAGGTGTCTCTTCTACTGAGAAGACCTCCGGGCCGTGAAGCATATCCGGGTGACGTATTCTATCTGCACTCAAGATTACTCGAGAGAGCGGCTAAAATCAACGATAGCCAGGAAATCGCTGAGCAAATGAACGACCTGCCTCCTTCATTGAAAGGAAAAGTTAAAGGTGGAGGTTCGTTGACAGCCCTGCCGATTATCGAAACTCAGGCAGGTGACGTATCTGCATATATCCCTACCAACGTGATTTCGATTACCGATGGTCAGATCTTCCTGGAAACAAACCTGTTTAACTCAGGTATCCGTCCTGCGATCAACGTTGGTATATCAGTATCAAGGGTAGGAGGTAGTGCTCAGATCAAATCGATGAAGAAAGTAGCCGGTACGTTGAAGCTGGATCAGGCACAGTTTAGAGAACTTGAAGCTTTTGCTAAGTTTGGTTCTGACCTGGATGCTGCTACTAAATTGACTATCGATAGAGGTAGAAAAAACCTTGAGATACTAAAGCAAGGCCAGTATTCACCTATTCCGGTAGGTGAGCAGGTGGCAATTATTTATGCTTCTACCAAAGGTTTTATTGACAATGTACCTGTTGAAAAAGTGAGAGATTTCCAGAAGGATCTGATCAACACTTTGAATACACAGCACAGTGATTTGATCGCTGATCTGGCTGCAGGTAAATTCACCGATGAGATTACCAAAAAACTAGGAGAAGTAGCTACAGATGTAGCGTCAAGATTTTCTAACTAATAGCTATCTGAATTAAGGCATGGCCAATTTAAAAGAAGTAAAGAACCGAATAGTATCGATCCAGTCGACTCAGCAGATTACCAGTGCCATGAAAATGGTAGCTGCAGCTAAGCTGAGAAAGGCTCAGGATAAGATTACTAAAATGAGGCCCTACTCTGAAAAACTGACAGGTATATTGCAAAATGTATCTGCCGGTATGGAAGGCGATGCAGATAATATTTATAGTCAGGAGCGCGAAGTAAATAAGGTGCTACTGGTAGTAATATCTTCTGACAGAGGACTCTGTGGCTCTTTCAATAGCAATATTTTTAAAAACACGGTAGCTCTCATTAGAGACAGTTATGCCGACATAGAGCGCAACGGTGGTTTGTATATAATGCCTATAGGTCGTAGATCTTTAGAGTACTTTACCAAGCGCAATTATCAGGTGATTCCTGACTATTCGCAGCTGTTTGGCGATCTCACCTTTGAAAATGCCAAAGGTGCTGCCGAGCATGTAATGAATGGGTTTGCAGCAGGGGAGTTTGATGAAGTGAAGTTGATTTACAATGAGTTTAAAAACGTAGCTACCCAGATCTTGCGAAGAGAGCAGTTTTTGCCCATTGCATCTTTAAAAACAGACGAAGCTGATGAAGTGGTAGAGTCAGATATAGACTACCTCTACGAGCCGTCTAAAGAATATGTGGTGAAAGAGGTAATACCCAAGTCGCTAAAGATTCAGTTTTACAAAGGGCTATTGGAGTCAAATGCCTCTGAGAACGGAGCACGTATGACTGCCATGGATCAGGCTACTGACAATGCAGGAGAGCTGCTGAAAGAGCTCAAGTTGACATACAACAGAACGCGTCAGGCAGCTATTACCAAAGAAATTCTTGAGATTGTGGGTGGTGCAGAAGCACTGGCAGCAAATGGCTAAGACAACTAATTAATAAAATATTGAAAAACCGTAGTGACTAGTTTGCTACGGTTTTTTTATTTGTAGGGTGTTTTCATGATTTAGTATTTAATACAGTGCTATTATGCTGTTACGAGTGATACGGTATTTGTCGTTGGATATAGCTGCAGGAGCTGCGTTGCTCACGGTAGTGATAGCTCGCTACCTCGAAGTAGCAATGCCTGTGGCCGTATTGGTGTGCCTTTTTGCTGCTGTATGGCTTATTTATACACTCGATCACCTCATCGATGCTAAGAAGTCAACTCATAAGGAATTGAGTATTCCTCGTCATGTTTTCCATAGAAAAAACTTCGCAATATTGACTGTCGTCTGGGGAGCTGTTTTTTTAGGTTCGTTGTATTTTGTGCTGACTATACCGGCTGTCACCTTTTTGTATGGTGTTATTTTAGCGGTGGCTGTTTCGGTTTATTTTGGTATTATACGGTGGTTCAAAAGATTTCCATGGAAAGAGCCTTTGGTGGCCTTGCTTTATGCTTGTGGGGTTTTTCTGGGGCCACTGAGCCTGCATAGCGGTAGTGTAGAGCCCGCTGTGGCCTTTTTATTTATTCAATTATTCCTACTAGCACTGGTCAATCTCTTTTTATTTTCCTATTATGAGTATTCGCTCGATCAGGCAGACCATCATCCGTCGGTAGTGTGTCACTTGGGGTTGTCACGGTCAGAGAAGTGGATACGCTATCTTTTCACCACACTTTTTGCAGTGCAGATGTATGGGCTATGGGAAAATTATAGCAGTGCAGAGGGATTAAAGCTGCAGCTGATCTTTGTAGCTATGGGCATAGTGTTGCTACTGTTGTATATACGTCCACAATATTTCCGTCCAGAGGAGCGCTACAGGTTACTTGGCGATGGGATATTTTTTCTTCCTGCCTTGTGGCTGCTGTAAATCAAAATAGCTTTGACGGCATAGCGGGAGTATATGACCTGCTTGCTCGCCTGGTATTTGGCAATCGTCTGCACCGTGCACAGTGTATGATGCTACCAGAAATAAGCGAACAAGCATCGGTGCTTATTCTGGGGGGTGGTACAGGTAAAATTCTCGATGCGCTTTTTTTGCATCAGCCTGATGTGCAGGTGACTTATGTAGAAAAGTCTGAAAGAATGATCCATAAAGCAAAATGTGGCTTGTCACCCCTGCGGGAAAAACAGGTGCTTTTTGTACATGCCGGTTTCGAAGACTGGGATTCAGATCAATTGTTTGATATTGTGTTGTGTCCTTTTTTTCTGGATTTGTTTACCGATACCAAATTGGAGCAGCAGATACTACCTGCTATAAAACAGCGAATGAAACCTGCCGGAAAATTACTGGTGACGGATTTTACCATTGAGGAAAGTTCAACCTGGAACAAGTGTTGGCAAAGGATCTTGTTGAAAGTGATGTATCGTTTTTTTAAATATACAGCTCGCCTGGAAGCATCAAACCTTCCCTGTATACATCACGCATTGACACATGCCGGTTTTGTAAGTCTAAGTAAATATTTTTTTTGTGGTAATATGGTGTTTGCTGCTGCCTATGCCATAAGGCAGGATAGCTACTTACAAGGCTGACGGCTTAACAGATAGTCTTGTAAGGAAGCAGTTTACAATTGCCTATGTCACTAGGTTAATGACCTATACTTCTCTAAAATGTTTCTTTTCGTATACCTCTCGTCTTTTTTGCAGGGGTATTTTTTGGTAAATTTTATCTCCACCGTCCTTGCTGTCTTCTTCCAGTTTGCTGCCGCCGGGTTTTTTTCTGCCAAAAATAAAATTGATACCAAAACGCAGGTCAAAGGCAGATAGTTTGGTAGCATCGCTTAACCCCAGAAGCTTATCAGAAGCCATATAAAACTGAAAAGACCCCAGGTCTACCGTGTAGCCAAGCCCGAGATTTATACCCCGCTGCGGTGCTTTTATTACATTTCCTGAGAAAGACAACACACGCCCCACTTTGCGCGTGTAGCCTATGCCGTATAGCATTCTAAGTCTACGCGATACGCTATGGTTGGCAATAGTGGCCGTCACCTGAGATTTGTCATCGAGCTGGTAAGACAGGCTGGAGTAAAACCGCGCGTTGAGGGCTGTTTTGTAGGCGTTGGCTGTTTCACTGCGTTGGAAATAACCGTTGAGTGTATCTTCAATCGTTTTCTGAAAATCATCAATATCCTTGAGTTCTACTCCGGTATAATTGAAGGTGGTGTCTTGCAATATATGATTTTTGGGATCTACTTTCCAGTTGATGAACCCTATATCGTTGAGAGCTACAGCAGCAGATAATTGTTTGTTGATCTGCCAGTTGGCTCCCAGGTCTATGCCAAATCCAGTATTGCCATTGCCAATCAGGTGAGCCTGAATGGCAGCAGACGACCCATCGCTGAACAGGTCTACTCCGGAAGTATTGAAAGTAGCATTAGAAAACTCAAATTGCGTACTGAAATTGTCGTCTGAGGTGGTTACTGTGCCATCAAACTTGTTGCTGGATGAGGCATTGAACATCCCGATGATATACTTGAAGCGTCCACCAAGGGTAAAGTTGCGCTTGGGAAAGTCTTTCCAGTAGCCTATGCCTATTTCACGGTAGTAGCGTGTGTCTGTGGCTGTTTTGCTCAGGTCTATTTCCTTGCCCACCAACGTGCTGTTGCCTTCCAGTGCCAATTGTATTATGTCTTTGGAAAAGAAACTGCGGGCGGCTATTTTTTCATTTACAAAAATTGAAAAAGCCGTGTGCTCATTGGCTCGTACTCCCAGATAAAATGTGCTGATGTCTGCTTCCAGGCTGATGTAGTTTCGTTTTTTCATCAGGCTGGCAAAGTTATCGGTGTTCCAGGTTTTCTGTCCGTTTTCTTTCACCACCAGATCATTGTAGCTTACGCGGCTGTTGTAGTCCAGGGCCAGACCGGAAAGGACGGGTACACCAAAAAACAGTTTGCCTTCAGGAATAAAGGATGGGTTGAAGTGATTGCCCTGTATGGTAGCGTTTTGCAGGTGATATAACGAGATGCCTGATTGGGCATGCACTTTGGAAGCTAGTAGCAACAGACTCAAACACCCCAGTATGTATATGCGAAAAATCATGGCTTATGGTTTGTAGTTGAGGTTAGCAATTACGCCTACTTTTACCTGCAGGGTGTAATCAGAATAAATCTTGACAAATTGGTCGTTCTGGGCTTCAAAACTATCTATTTGTAACACCAAAGCTATTTTTCGGCAATCTTTCAGCGCTTTCACCCCGTCGTTGTTGAGGGGTATATCTTCCACGTGTGTTTTCGATTCGGTGATTCTGCCGTTGGAGCCCACTTCGGGCGATTGTAAAATGATATTGTCGGGTACTTCATGAATGACCACACTGTCAGCATTGAGCAGGTACAGGTTCATAGCACCGTTGAAAGGCAGGTCGTTGATTGTTTTTAATCTTAGTTTGAGAGAATCAGCTTCTTCAAAATCAATAGGGTCTACATCAAAATCGAGCGTCTGCTTGTAACCTCCCAGCTTTACATCCAGAGGCATGTTTACTTCCAGGTAGGTTTCTATCCGACTGTTTTCGGTGTAAAAATTAGCTTCTTTGGCAGCATTTCCCAGATTGGTAAAAGCTGTAATGGGTACATTGATCCGTGTAGGCGATATGCTGAGTAACTCCCGAAGGTTTGTGTTGTCGCTGGAGATCGTAATGCTTGAACGGAGCGATTCACCAAATTCATCGATGGAGGGGGCTCTCAGTGGAGTGGGGTCACTCATGCCGGTAAGGGTGCGTGTATCGCCATTTGCATTTACGGTGGATAAGCCGTCGAAGGATACACCCAATGGCAAGCCGAAGGAATTTTCCACCTCCATCACTATTTCAGGAGTGTTAAACTCTAAACCCAGAGGTTCTATGTCTTTGAAAAAATCTATGTCGATGGACTGGTCCTGCACTGTGATTTGATCTTCTCCAAAATACCCTATGATGGAGGAAAAGCGCGTGTTTGCAGTATTGATGGTAACTACAACATAGTCTGTGTCGGATACGGACTGCCCTGCATCTACATGGATAGTGCCGGATACCTCTACATTAAAGAGGTTTTGCGTACCGCTTTCGGTCAGTTGTGTACGGTGATTTTCCAGGCTTTGCGAAAACTGGCTGTTTACAGGAGACACGCCATTGTAGGCCAGTGACGCATTGTATACAATGGTGTCGCGGGTTTCGCGGTGCACAAAATCTTTGAGCTTTATTTGCAGATCTATGTCTGCTTTTACCTGCGATTCAATGATTATTTCTATATCACCACTGGCGTATAAAATGGAATCGATGCGTTCCTCGTTTGCAGCCGGATAGTCGAGCGAAAAAGTCTGTACAAAAGATTCAGATACCGCTACCGGTGTAGAGGGGATATTGATGCCATGCTCAACTACTTTCTGCTGACTCAGGTCATTTACAGCTATGAGCTGCTCGGGAATCTGAAAGATAGATGTGTCGCGATAGATTACGGAAAGCAGCATGTTTTTCGCTTCCGTTAACTCTATGTTGGGATCATTAATTTCCTCGATAAGTTCTTTTACAGTGTAGGTAACTTCACCTACGGGAGCTACTACCTCGGGGGTCAGTGTAGGGTCCTGAATGTTGTCAAAATCAAGATCGCCTACATTGCAGGCGGTCAATAGCAGAACTCCCGACACCCATGCGATGAGATCGTACTTTTTTAGGTATTTATTCATTTGGCGGAACATTTTTATCACCTGTTTGTTGTTCCAGAGCTGGAAGGGCAACTGCTAAAGTAACACTATTTGCAGCAGATAACCTTATGTTTTCTTCACAACGAACGAATATTTCGTCATTTCTATTATAGTTCTTCTATAGACTGTTCCACTTTTTTGCGTAGGTCGTCTTTATAGGCTTGCAGGTTTTCAGCTGTTTTGGAGTCGTGGGTGCCTATGATTTGTGCAGCCAGAATACCGGCATTTTTAGCGCCATTGAGTGCTACAGTTGCCACCGGCACTCCTCCGGGCATTTGCAATATAGACAGTACCGAATCCCACCCATCGATCGAGTTGCTGGATTTTACCGGCACACCTATTACCGGCAGAGTAGTGATGGACGCTACCATGCCGGGCAAATGAGCTGCCCCTCCGGCCCCTGCTATGATTACTTTTATTCCTTTGTCTCTGGCTTCTTCGGCGTATTGTACCATACGGTGTGGTGTGCGGTGTGCCGATACTATAGTCATTTCAAAAGGTACGTTCAGGGTTTTGAGCACGTCAGCGGCTTCCTGCATCACATTCAAATCCGACTTACTGCCCATTATTATTCCTACCATGGTTTATGCTTTTATGATTAGGGTTGATTTTACTTGTTTGGCTTTTTGTTTTACCTGATCCATATTTTGGCCGAGTATGGTGGCATGTCCCATTTTGCGAAAGGGTTTAGTGTCCTTTTTGCCATAGAGATGCAGGTGTACATCGTCCATGGCCATTACCTCGTCTGCCCCTTCGTATCGGGCGGCTCCTGTATAGCCGTCGGCTCCCAGCAGGTTGATCATTACGGCATTTTCGCGTATGGCGGTATCGCCCAGCGGCAGGTTGAGTATGGCACGAATATGCTGCTCAAACTGGGAAGTAATGTTGGCTTCTATGGTGTGGTGTCCGCTGTTGTGTGTGCGGGGTGCAGACTCATTTACGAGCACTTCGCCATTGGCCAATACAAACATCTCTACAGCCAACAGACCTACCATGTCCAGTTTTTCGATTACATCTATGGCTATTTTGCTGGCACGGTCCTCTATTTCTGGGCCAACGGTGGCCGGCGAAAACAGAAACTCTACCAGGTTGGCTTCCGGATGAAATTCCAACTCTACAACCGGGTAGGTTTTAGTATCGCCATTGGCATTTCTGGCTACCAATACGGATATTTCCTTTTCGTAGGGTACAAATTTTTCGAGTACTGCGGGTGCGTCAAAACCCTCAGCTATAGCATCTTTGGTTTTGAGCACTTTGACCCCACGCCCGTCATAGCCTTCTGTGCGCAGCTTGTGTACGGCCGGCAAAAAATCAATGTGATCGTTTAGCTGGGCTTTGTTATCCAGCAGCATATACTCAGATGTAGGAATGCCGTTGGCCTTGTAAAAATCTTTCTGTGTGCCTTTGTCTTTGATGGTCTCTATTACCTCAGGTTGAGGGTACACCTTTACGCCTTCTTCCTGAAGCTTTTTCAGCGCATCGGTGTTTACATTTTCAATTTCTATGGTTACCAGGTCTTTGCCTTTGCCAAATTGATACACCGTGTCAAAATCGGTTAGTTTGCCTACCTGAAAATTACCCGTGAGGTTTTTGCAGGGGGCATTCGGATCGGGATCCAACACGCTGATGTCCAGATTGAAGTCGATACCGGACTGTATCATCATGCGCCCAAGCTGTCCGCCACCCAGTACTCCTATTTTTAGAGAAGGATCAAAGCTCATATTCAATTGTTTTCGTGTATTGACCCGCAAAAGTAGGAAATACTGAATAGTCCGTAGGAATACTTAGGGTAAAAAGTGAAAGGTGATTTTACTTCTCACCCCTCACACTGGTGTGATCTGATACGATAAATCTGGCATATGTCAAATTAAAGGCAAAACTACTGGAGATGCTACTTGATTTATTAGCTATAGCCGAAGTTGAATGGTTGAAAAAAAGAAAACTTACCACTTGGTTTTCCTTTTTTTGAGAAATTCACTTTCTTGTTTAGGCAAAAAAAACTTTATGGGGATTATTTCTCACTTTTGGCAAAGTTGTTTGTTTTTTTTAGTCCTTTCAATACTTAAGCCGAACATTAGTTTAACTCAGAATTTGGTACTAAACCCAGGTTTTGAACAACACGAAGTGTGTCCAAAAACCTTCACTATAAAGCATAGAAGTAAAATAGTTACACATTGGTTTTCTCCTTCTAAAGGAACTCCTGACTATTATAATAAGTGTTCAAGTGGTATTTCTGGAGTACCAAAAAATTGGTCTGGGGATAGTCAACCCGTAAGAGGGGAAGGGTATATTGGAATGTATTTATGGAAGAAAAGTGGTTTTAGAGAGTATATTCAGGGATATTTCACACAACCTCTAGAAAAGGGAATAACCTATAAAATAATTATACATGTCTCACAAGTCTTAAATGCACATTATCAAATTGGAAATATTGATTTGCTTGTTACAAAAGATTCGACATTTAATTTTTCAAATGATTATATATTGATTCCGGATACGGTGTATTTATCATCAAAATTGCCATTTAATTCTATTCAGGATTGGGAAACAATAGAGTGGGAATACCAAGCTGTTGGAGGAGAAATTTCTATGGTTATTGGCAATTATAAATCACAAGGGGAGACTAGTTTGAAGGTATCTCAAATGAGATTGAAAGAAGAACCGATGCTAGATAGTAGTGCGTACGTTTTGATTGATGAGGTATCGGTTACAAAGGAAGAAGATGCAACAATACCTTTTGTCCAACGAGTTGTTTTATCAGACGTAAATTTTGAATTTAATAAGCATGATTTGTCTGTTTATGGAGTTGAACTCTTAAACTCTGTAATTCAGAATGTCAAAAAATCATATACATTAAAGGTTATTGGTCACACAGATAGTGTTGGAGATGCAGAATACAACTTGTCTCTTGGATACCTAAGGGCAAAAAGTGTGAAAGATTATCTAGTTGACAATGGGGTTACAAACTCTATAGAGTTACTAAGTGAAGGTGAACAAAAACCAATTGATTCGAATGCAACAGAGCAAGGAAGAAAAAAGAACCGAAGAGTGGAGTTGATATTCAGTAACGTAGAGTAACTGATTACGCAGAAACTATCCACCCCTCACACTGGTGTGATCTGATACGATAAGCCATTGGTTGTCTATCTTTTTCCACAGCAGGGTAAAAATACCACCTATATCTCCCATGTCTCGAGCCAGGTCCCACTTGCCCACCATTTGGTAAGCGTCATCGCTAATGCGGTTCAGGTGCAAAACGCCAAATGTAAGGCGCCCCATACTGGCCCGGTCGGGGTAGCGGCGCTTATAGCCTTCATAGGTGTTGGTATAGCCGTAGGTAATACCCCCGGCACCAATAAACTGCAATGAGTCAGATGGCCAGTAGGCCGTCATAAAAGCATCAATGTCGCCCCTGTTCCAGGCATCCTGCTGGTCGAAGAGCAGCCGGGAAATGGTTTCTTCGTTGTGAGGAGTTGGCTGGCACGCCAGCAGTAGCCCTGCGGCCAATAGGGTGTATATATACTTTTTCATGTGTTTATTCGGTATCCGGATCAGTTGCTCTTTCTATTAGTTTTGGGTCTATGTTTTTGGCTGTTTTGGCACCCAGTTTTTTCATTTTTTCAGCTCGGTTGATCAGGTTGCCCCTTCCGTTGTAGAGTTTTTTGGCAGCCTCTACATATACTTTTTGTGTGGTGTCGAGGTGGCGGCCTACATTTTTCAGGTCTTCGGTAAAGGCCACAAACTTATCGTAGAGGTTGCCGCCTTCTTTGGCTATTTCTATGGCGTTGCGGTTTTGGTATTCCTGTTTCCAGATACTGGCTATGGTGCGAAGGGTAGCTATAAGTGTAGCAGGACTTACGATCACTATATTGCGCGAGTAGGCATCATTAAACAACTCCGAATCGTGCTGTACAGCCAGTGAGAACGCGGGTTCTATCGGTATAAACATCAATACAAAATCGAGGCTTTCCACACCGTAGAGACTCTGGTAATTTTTTTCACTCAGTCCTTTAATGTGGCTTCTGAGCGATAGCAGGTGTGCTTTGAGGTTAGCTGCTTTGTCTTCGTCAGATTCTGCATTGACAGCCCGTTCGTAGGCTACCAACGATACTTTCGAGTCTATAATGATGCTTTTGCTGTCGGGGAGCTTTACTACCACATCGGGCTGAAACCGTTTGCCTTCTTCGTTGGTTTTAGATTCCTGTACCACGTATTCCCGGCCTTTTTCCAAGCCGGATTTTTCCAGTATGCTTTCCAGAATAAACTCTCCCCAGTTGCCCTGTGCTTTGGTGTCCCCTTTCAGGGCTTTGGTAAGGTTTTCGGCCTCTTTGGTGATGCGTTGGTTGAGCTCGCGCAAGCCCGATATTTGTTCTTTGAGTGCAGAGTTGCGGGCAATGCTTTCTTTGTTGGTTTGCTCTACTTTACGTTCAAATTCGATTATTTTTTCACCCAGTGGTTTTAGCAGGTCGCCTATGTTTGACCTGTTTTGATCGGTAAATTTTTTACTCTTGTCTTCAAAAATCTCGTTGGCAAGGTTTTTAAACTCTGCCGAAAACTTTTCCTGCAGTTGGTTTATTTCTTCCTTGTGGGTAGCCAGATTTTCCTGAATATTGCGGTAGTTGGCTTCCAGTCGTGTATTGAGGTTGTTTAGGCGCAGAATTTCCTCTCGCTCTTTGCGTAGCTCATCCTGCAAAGCCGCATATTCCTGTCTTGTCTGAGTCAGTTTTTCTTTTTCAGACTCTAATCGCAGTTCCAGTTCTTTGGTGTGCAGTTCGGTTTCTGCGCTATTGTCGCCAGACTCAAACTTTGATTTGGCCATAAACCAGGCAATGCATGCTCCTACGGCTATCCCTGTCAGGAGGTAAACGAAGTGAAAGATTTCCATAAAATTGAGATTTTGGCAAATGTAAAAATTCCTCTGCGGATAGTGGATAAAAGTGCAGAATAGTCGAGTGATTTTAGGATAAACCTTTTTCAAACCCGCCAGTAGAAAGGGCTTTTACCAATTAGTTTGACATATTTGTACAAGGACGATCAAACGAAAGAATATTGGAAGCAAAAATTGATAATTATTCGGGATGGGTATCGGATTGCAACCCACAGACATTGAAGTCAGACTTTGAAGAAATGCTCGTCAAATCGGGCTTTGGAATTATCAATTTCATAGAACATCACTTTACGCCACAGGGCTATACCGGTTTGTGGCTGATCTCGGAGAGTCATTTTGCTATTCATACATTTCCGGAAGAAAGTAAAACCTATATAGAGTTGAGCAGCTGCAACCGCGAGATGTATGATCGGTTTATGCTCAATCTATCCTTGTACCGTCAGCAAAAAGAAGGAGCGCTGCTTTGATGCCCGTACGTTTATACCGGATAGTACACCTCGTGTCTGGCCTTTTGGCTGGCGGATTATGGTTGCTTTTTGTCAGGTTTTTGCATCGGTACTTCAGTGCCGGTACATTAGATGACGCCCTGTTGGCCCTGCTGGTGCTTGCAGGCTGGGTAGTGGGCAAAAAGGCCGGATCCTGGGTAAAAAAGCCGTGGATGGTGACGTTATCGCTTGTACTATGCGGTGGTGTTTTGGTCATTCAGGAAATGGTTTTGCTGTACCCTGAAGTGCTGTCACTTTTCATCTACCTGAGCCTGCTGCAATTGGGAATGACGGGAGCTGCATACACTCCCAAAGACAATGCATACTGGCGATCTTTTCTGGTTTTTTGCGGATTAGTGGTGGCAGGTGCGGCAATGGTGTATTTGCTGGGTACGTGGAGTGTGGTAGGTTGTTTGGCTGTAGCGGTGTTTTTTTCTTTTGTTGAAAAAAACACGGGATTGGCGGTGCTTCAGATGCTAATGGTGTCTGCCGTTACGGTTGTGTCTTTTGCATTTTTTCCTCCATCAAAGGAATACGCCAGCCAGCGCAAATTTCATGACAAGGTGGTATATTCTGCTGAAACACCATTTCAGCGTATCGATGTGACAGCCTGGAAAAAACACCGTTGGTTTTATGTGAACGGTATCAACCAATTTAGTTCGCTCGACGAGTGGATGTACTACGAGCCCATGGTGCACCCTGTGATGCAGCTGGCTAAAGATAGCCGTAGGGTGTTGATATTGGGGGGAGAAAACGGGTTGATTGCCAGAGAGCTGCGCAAATACCCACAACTGAGCCAGATAGATATACTACCACTGGATACCGCTTTTTTTACCCTGGCAAAAACTCACCCCGAATTTGTAGATATCAACAGCGGAGCTTTGTCAGATAGCAATATACAGTTGGTCTCGGGCGACCCGTTTCGGCATCTTTTTGCCAGCAAAGCAACATACGATGCTATCTTCGTGGATTTACCGGATCCTACTGACCTGGAAATCAATCAGTACTATACCCGGGAGTTTTATACACTGTGCCACGATGCACTTAGCCAAAATGGGTACATCGTTACACAAGCAGGGAGCCCCTACTACGCTACCAAGGCTTTTTATGCCATAGGGCGCACTCTGGCTGCCGCAGGTTTTGGTGTGTTGCCGCTGCACAATCAGGTACTGACGCTGGGCGAATGGGGTTGGTCGATAGGCAGTAAGCAGGAAAGCTCCGAAATGCTGAAAGATAAGGCACGCAAGTTAGCGTTTGAGGAAATAGGCACTCGCTGGCTCAATCAGGAGGCGATGCAGATGATGATGTCTTTTGGCAAGCCTTATGTAATAGCGGATACAATAGAAATCAATAGTTTGAAAAAGCCGGTTATTCATCGCTATTACAGTGAGGGTACGTGGAGCTTTTGAGCGCTATTTTCGATAGGATAAAGCAAACTGTGAAGAAAGTGAGTGGGCGAAGAAGAGTGATCATAGATTACGACTTATAAAAGAATGCAACAGACGAGAAACATCTGGCTTTTTAGTAAAAAAACCGATCTGCTGGTGCTGGGAGCGCCGGTTTGGTTGGTATGGCTGGTGTGTTTCATGCTGCCCGATACGGTTTTGTATAGAGACGTGCCACTTTGGGTGTGGGTGGTGTTTGTGTTGGGAGTAGATGTGAGCCACGTATGGAGTACACTGTTTCGGACTTATCTCGATCGGGATGAGTGGAGCCGTCACAGCAGGCTGCTCATCTGGACGCCCGTTATATGTTTCGCAGTGTTCTTTGTTCTGTCCAGGGCGTCAGTAGAGCTTTTTTGGACAGTGCTGGCTTATGTAGCGCTGTATCATTTTATTAAGCAGCAGTATGGATTTATGCAGCTTTACCGGGCCCGTTATGGTTTTGTGTCACTGCTAAAAAAGTTTTCCGACAAGTTGATCATCTACCTGGGTATGCTCTACCCGGTAGCTTACTGGCATTTCAGTAGCGACCGCAATTTTTCATGGTTTGTGCCGGGTGATTTCTTCAACGTACACCTGTGGTTTACAAATTTGCCCTTTTGGCAGGATAGTTATACGCTGTTGATACCTGTGATCTGTACAACAATATACTTTGCATTGCTGGTAGGCTGGCTGGCAGAGGAAGTATGGTTGCATCGAGCCGAGGGGCTTGCTATTCCGCTGGGCAAATGGCTTTGGGTGCTCACTACCTGGGGCAATTGGTACCTGGGTATTGTCTTCTTCAACTCTGATCTGGTATTTACCATTACCAACGTGGTGGCTCATGGTGTGCCGTATATGGCATTGGTTTTTTTCTATGTAAAAGAAAAGCGAGCGCATATAGTACCGGCAATCAAACGGAAATATGTATTTACGGTGGCATTTATGCTGCCTGCAGTATGTGTATTGGCGTATGGCGAAGAGTATTTTTGGGATTTGTTGCTCTATCAGGAGCATACCGCATTTTTTGGTACAGTGCTCAGTTATCCTATCGCTGTACTTACCGATCCTACCGGGCAGGCATTTGCTTTGTCTTTGCTCACCCTGCCACAGGCTACCCATTATGTTTTGGATGGCTATATCTGGAAGGCCAATGAAAAGAACCCTCACATAAAAACAATATTGCTGCAACATGGATAGAAGGAAATTTGTGAAGGCGGCCGCTTTGGCTACAGTGCCCATAATATTGAAGTCGTGTGACTGGCCACAGGACAATACTCCCTACAGTGTAGAAGTACTGACCGACGCAGCTACCGGACACCTGGTACGTGAAGCTAACTCCTTCGAGCAGGAAAAGGCAATAGATGTAGAATACCTGATAGTAGGAGGTGGTGTGGCGGGCATGACGGCTGCATATCAACTGCAGGGGCGTGATTTTTTGCTGTGTGAGCTGTCCGACAGGTTGGGTGGCTCATCGTCAGCTGTGGAATATCAGGGGATGGGCATTTCGCAGGGAGCACACTACGATTTGTCTTACCCCGAAGGGTACGGTGAAGAAGCGCTGGCATTTTTAGAAGATTTGGGTATAGTTGCCTACCAGCCCTGGCGTAGTGCATGGGGGTTTGTAGAGCAGCAACATATCATAGCGCATCGTAGAAAAAACAGGTGCTATGCGCATGGTGAATTTCGAAAAGACGTGCTGCCGGAGGGTGAAACAAAGGACCGTTTTTTATCTCTCCTGGCCGATTATAAAGGCACGATGCATTTACCATCCCGACTGATTGACGGTTCGCTTCGCCACTTAAACGACCTGACTTTTTTCGACTTTCTTAAGAAAAACATAGCCTTGGACGAATCGTTGGTTACGGGGCTGGACTATCACATGAAGGACGACTATGGGGCGGGCTGCCGGTCGGTATCGGCGCTTGCCGGCATTCATTATTTTATGTGTCGTCCTTATTATACAGAAGTGGTAGAGCTGTATTCTCCTCCTGAGGGAAATTATCGTTTTATAGCAAATATGGCCAAAAATATCAACCAGGAACAACTGCTTACACAGCATTTAGTGAGTAGTATACGCGCTGATAAACAGGGTTTTGTGGTAGAGGTTGTAGATGGGAAGCGCAGAAAAAAGAAATCGGTAAAAGCCCGGAAAATAATCTATGCCGGACAAAAGCATGCTTTGAAATACATCTATCCGGAGGACTATAGACTGTTTGCTCAACAGGAGTCTGCTCCGTGGCTGGTGGTAAATGTGGTGGTGGAAGGTTTGCTTCCCCAACCGGCATACTGGCAAAACGAGATGCTGACTCACGATAGTTCGTTTATGGGATTTGTCGATTCAGGGTCGCAGCATACGCCCGGTAGCAATCACCGGGTTTTGACCGCATACTATTGCCTGCCAGCATCGTCGCGTGCTGACCTACTTCGGGTAGAAGCAGACAAAGGCATGTTGGCCAAAGCTACTCTGGGGCATATCAGTGATTACTTCGGTGAGGATATTACCGGTAAGGTGAAGCAGGTTTTTATAAAAGCGATGGGGCATGCTATGCCTATACCTTCACCGGGTTATTTGTTTGACGACAAAAACCAGCACAGGTCAAATAAAGCGCTGGTGTATGCAGGCGTAGATAATGCTCGTCTGCCGCTTTTTCTGGAAGCAGTAGACAGTGGCCTGGAGGCTGTAAAACTACTGAAAGGCATTTGAGCCGGGTCAGGTTCTGTAGATCTTAGTTGCTTTTTTGTGCGACAATATAGCGCGCTGCTGCCAGCAGATCAGGAGCAACGTGGTTGGCTACCTTATCGTCGTGTCCATCTACCTGTATGGTTTTGAGGCCGAGCTTTATGGCAGGTTGCATATCGCGAAGCTTGTCGCCCACCATCCAGGATTGCTCAATGGATACATCGTATTTGGCTATGGCTTTTTCAAACATAAGCGAATCGGGCTTGCGAGTGAGAGATTCGGAAACCGTAGGGTGATGCGGGCTGTAATAGATTGCATCGATAAGGTGGCCGGTTTGTTCCTGCAGGTAGTCGTGGCAGGTCTGCATGTCTTCCCGTGTGTAAATACCCTTAGCTATGCCGGATTGGTTGGTAATTACAATGAGTAAATAACCATTGTCTTTTAGTAGCCGGAGCGCTTCTGCTACTCCATCGAGAATAAAAAACTTGTCCAGTGAATAGGCATAGTCCACAAAATCTTTGTTTAACACACCGTCTCTATCCAAAAATACACACTTGTTGTTGCTCACCTGTATCTGTTTAGTTTGTTTTCAATTTTGCTGCAAAGCTATCATTTTTCACTTCACCGATGTAGCGCTTCGTTCTAAAGAAAGAAAATCCTTGATGCCAATACCTTTCAAATAGCTAACTTTTATTATTTTGAGCGTCTGATCACAAAACATCCGGGATTTATGGAGTTGCATTCGCCTACAGTATCGATTGACCCTCATACACTCTCTCAGCAAGCGCTGGATGAGCACCCGGTGTTGTATGAAAAAATAGCCAAATCCTGTGACTTGCCTTTACAAAAAGTACCAGAAGTAGTCGCAGAAGTCATGGCTTTCTTATCTCTGATAGTAAAGTATAACAAGAAGCTTACTCCTTCGCTCGTAGTGGATCTGGCCTGGCACGAGCTTATCCTGTGCACACGTTATTATCACCAGTTGTGTATTCGCTATTTTGGGCGCTTTATTCATCACCATCCGGGAGGTAATGAAAAAGAAAACGAACAACAGTATCAGGATACATTAGCGCTCTACAATAAGGAATATGGTACTCCACCGGAAGCCTATTGGGGATATAATTTTAAGCCCCAGCCAGGTGAGTGTGGGGCATGTGAAAGTTTTTAAACCGATCTAATATGTATTTTAGCAGCACACTTAGCATTGCCCCTTCGGAGGTATCGAAAATCGAAAAAACCAAGCCAACCAAGGCATTTAAGCGGATACTCTATCTCATGTCTGGAGGCAGGATAGCCGACAAAATCGAAATAGAAAACTTTACAGCTGTGTCGATTCTTCAGCAGTTGTATCGGGTATTTGCCTCTACAGGCATTACCAATATCATCAGGCTCTCGCAAGACGATATTGATTTTTACCTTGATGATGAAGGAAAAGAAGACGATTTAAAAGAAGCACTGGACCACTACGACCTGGAGATAAATGAAGCCATGTCAAAGAAGTTTGGCACACTACACATGGTTTTGGAACATCACGACGATCAGTTTACGTACCTGATAGATGTGAAAATTAACCGTACGCACGAGGTAGGCGCCAATCCGATCGAGATTGTCATCAATGGACTGCTGAAAGAACTGGAAGCTAAGCCGGGCACCTCGGCAGAAGCTATGAAGGCCGGTATGGAGCAGGTTTTCAAAGACCAGCAAACGTATGATGCCTATGTGCTGGAAAAGCGGGGTTTGTTTGAAGGTATGGCCAATACTCTCCAGCTGAACATCAAAAAGTTTATGAAAGTAGACGAAGTAGAGGTAACACATGCCAATAAAATAATGGTACCCAAAGAGCAGGTGACCAACCCTGCAGATGTAAAACGCAACCGCGACGCATACGATCCGGTGTATCATGGCTACTATGGTTATGACAATTCGTTTTTCTATGGTTATATGTGGAGCAGTATGATGCACGATCATCACATGCATGTACACGACACCCAGATAGTGGCAGATGACGGCATGGCAGTCGGTTCTATTGGTGATGAACCTCTGGATGCCGGAGATAGCACCCTTTTTGATCCCGACGCTGATTTTGATGCTAAAATAGGTTCAACTGACCTGGCAGAAAACGACTCTATCGTTTCGGATGGAGATAGCAGCTGGTTTGGAGGCGATAGCGATAGTTCATCGTGTAGCTCTTGCAGCTCCTGTAGCTCGTGCAGCAGCTGCGGAGGAGATTAGTAGTTTACAGGTTGCCAAAGTATTTTTTCAATAGGAAAGCTCGTTTCTTTCATTATCTTTTGGTTTTTCTTTTATATTTAAAGGTGTAAGTGTGAAAACACTTACGAATCAACCATAAACTACACCTAACTTACAAATATGAAAGAACTACTGCTGGGGTTGCTATTAGGTATGGCAACTGTGGGGCAAGCTCAGGAATCTATGCTGTGCAGAGGGCGGCACTGGACAGAAGACGAAGGTAATCTGATGATGAAAAAATTTGCCACCGAGTGGAACGATCGTCAATCGTGGGAGGCCCGGGCGGCTAAAATCAAACAGAACCTGATTGCAGGCATGCAACTCGACAAAATGCCAGCAATATCCGGCAACTTTAACCCGATCATACATAGTGAAAGGAAGATGGATGGCTATTCGGTAGTGAACATAGCCATAGAAAGTTTTCCCGGATTTTACATCACAGGTAATCTTTACAGGCCCCTGAAAAAGGAAAAAAGCCATGCAGCTATACTCAGTCCGCATGGTCACCTGGCCGATAAGCGACTAAAAGAAGACGTACAAACACGGTGTGCTGTGCTTGCACGGATGGGTGCTGTGGTGTTTGCTTACGATATGGTAGGGCGGGGAGAAGCCTTGCAGGTAGATCATAATATCTCTATAGCTTTACTACTGCAAACCTGGAATAGCAAACGTGTATTGGATTACCTGCTCAGCCTGCCTGAAGTAGACCCGGAAAGAATAGGCATGACCGGAGGATCGGGTGGTGGCACCCAGACATTTATGCTCACAGCTATAGACGAAAGAGTAAAAGTATCGGCACCAATAGTGCAGGTGTCTGCCCACTTTTTTGGAGGGTGTGTCTGCGAAAGTGGGATGCCTGTACATAAAACAGCAACCCTGCAAACCAACAATGTAGAAGTAGCAGCACTCTGTGCCCCACGACCCTTGTTGCTGGTGAGCAATGGAGAAGACTGGACACGCAACACACCTCGGGTGGAATTCCCCTACATTCAGCGGGTCTATGCAGCCTACAATGCAGAGCACAAAGCTGAAAACGTACATTTGCCGGCAGAAAAACACGACTATGGCTATAATAAACGAACGGCAGTTTACAACTTTTTTGCCCATCACCTGGACTTAAACAATGATGCCATCCCCTACAGCAATGGGTATCAGGAGGATTTTGTGACTCTGCTCCCTATGGACGACCTGAGGGTATTTAACAGTCAATACACTTGGCCTAAAAATGCCCTGCGAGGAAATAAAGCCGTGATGAAATACCTTAAGATCGATTATTGAGCGGGGTATTACGCCAAAAGAAATTTACTTACAGATACAACCTAAACCAAGATGACAATCAAATCACTTATTACCATTGCCGTGCTGGCTTTTCTTTTTTTCGACAACCAGGCTCAGCACGATCCCGATGACGGACTCATCAGACTGAAATATAAAAATACGGAAGGTACAGCCGATCTGGCAGTAGGCTTGTGGGCCAACCCCCTGCCTATGGATTACGATAGCGATGGAGACATTGACCTGATAGTATCCTGCACAGACGTACCATATAATGGCACCTTTTTCTTCGAAAACAACGGTAAAGATCAGGAAGGTTATCCGCTGTTTGAAAAAGCTGTGCGCATAGGAGACGGTATGCGCAATGTTTCGATTAGTTATGTAGACGGAGAGCCGCGCGTGTTGGGTTCTGCTGTAGAATTTCACAATTTCAGGAGGTATGGCTATACACGTCCGGTAGGTATCTATCAGGCTCAGGAGGTGCTGAAGCACCACAAAAAAATCCGCTTCAACGACTGGAAGTATGTAGATTATGAAGGCGATGGCGATCAGGATTTGATCGTGGGTGTAGACGATTGGGTAGAATACGGCTGGGACAATGCTTTCAATGACAAGGGCGAGTGGACCAACGGAGATTTGAAAGGACATGTGTATCTACTAACCAACAACGAAGGGAGTTACAGCTTTTCGGGTAAAATCCTTGCAGGAGATAAGCCGATAGACGTATATGGAAATACAACACCCAATATGGCAGATTTTGATGGCGATGGGGATTTGGATATTATATGCGGAGAATTTGTAGACAGGTTTACCTGGTTTGAAAACACAGGCACGCGAGAAATGCCAAAGTATGCTGAGGGGCGTTTTTTAACCAACGATGCGGGCATTATTCGGATGGATCTGGAAATGATGCGTCCTGTAGCCATCGATTGGGATGCCGACGGAAACACAGATTTGGTAGTGGGTGACGAAGATGGCAGAGTAGTATGGTTGAAAAACACGGGCAAAGTTTCCGGTAACATGCCGGTATTTGATTCCCCACGATACATCCAGCAAAAAAGAGACAACATCAAATTTGGTGCTTTAGTAACGCCCTTTGCTGTAGATTGGGATGACGATGGCGATCAGGACCTTATTTGTGGCAATTCGGCAGGCTATATTGGTTTTGTTGAAAATACCGATGGAGCAGCTATGCCATCATTAAATCCTCCGGTGTATCTGCAGGCCGACGGGGAGGTTATACGTATTCTTGCTGGTGAAAATGGTTCGATACAAGGCCCGTGTGAGCGCAAGTGGGGGTACACTACCCTTACTGTAGCAGACTGGGATGGAGACGGGCTAAAAGATATCGTGTACAATTCGATATGGGGAAAAATCGAGTGGTTTAAAAACATAGGAGAAAAAGGAAAACCCCGACTAACCAAAGCCGGTGGTGTAAAAGTAAACTGGGGAAAACAACCTGTCCCCAAGCCTGCCTGGAATTGGTGGAATCCCGCCAGGGAAGAGTTGGCCACTCAGTGGAGAACCACACCCCATGCCATCGACTGGAACAAAGATGGACTCATGGACCTTATCATGTTGGATCATGAAGGGTATCTTGCCTATTTTGAACGTTATCAAAAACGAGGGAAAATGTGGCTGAAACCCGGCCGGCGTATATTTAGCAGCAAAGATGAAGAGGGACAATGGCAACCATTGCAGCTCAATGCCAGAGAAGCGGGAAAAAGCGGACGCAGAAAACTGGCACTGACTGATTGGGATAATGATGGCGATTTGGATTTGCTGGTAAACAGCAAAAACACTGAATTGTATGAAAATACAGGAGAGGCCAATGGTCAGGTATTGTTTGAGCACAAGGGAGACATGCATAGCCGCAAACTGGCAGGACATACCACCAGCCCTACTGTAGTAGATTGGGATGCCGACGGCAAGCCCAACCTGCTCATGGGAGCCGAAGACGGGTTTTTGTATTGGATGAAAAGGTAGGATTTATTTCTTTTCAGTCATTTTTTTGGCCAGCAGCATAGCTTCGTAGGCGTTTACTATACCCCCACTTACCGATAGCTGAGCAAATTTGCCTTTCTCACGCTTTTCGGATTCTCCGTCGGGCAGCAGTACTTTAGGTTTGCGTACCTTATAGGCAGATTGCATTAGTATTTGCTTGAGCTCATTGGCAGTAAGGCTGGGGTAGTGAGACCACACCAGTGCTGCCACTCCGGATACAATTGGGCTCGCAAGGCTGGTGCCGTCATTTACACTGTATTGATTGCCAGGCTCGAGTGAAACTATGTCTTTGCCCGGGGCAAATAAGTCCACCTGTTTCTTGCCATAATTGGAAAACGAAGCAACAATATCAGACGAGTGCTCCAGTGTAGAAGCTCCAATATCCAGCCATGAACTCACAATTTTGCCGTCGTTGCAGATATCGCTGGGAAACCGGGGCTCAACATCTACGTTGATGCCGCTATTGCCCGAAGCGTGCACCATCAGAATGTTTTTGCTTTCAGCATATTGAATAGCGCTATCAACAAACTCTTTGTTTGGAGACATTTCCTTGCCAAAGCTCATGTTGATAATGTGGGCGCCATTGTCGGCCGCATAGCGGATGGCCAGTGCCACATCTTTGTCGTATTCATCGCCCTTGGGGATGGTGCGCAGAATCATCAGTTTCACATTTTCGGCAATACCGTCTATACCAATTCCGTTTTGGCGGTTAGCAGCTACTACACCCGCTACAGACGTGCCATGATCGGCTCTGGGCCCTACCACATCGTTGTTTCCATATTGTGCATCCCGGATGTCTGCAGGATTGTCCCCTATGATTTCACGAGGGGTAAAATCCACATTGAGGTGCATGTTCAGACATTCGTAGTTGTGACTTTTGTAGGCGGCCAGCTTGTCTTCAGTCAGCCCCATTTTGTATTTGTCGATCAGAAAAGAAATGGCCTTTGAGGTGCGCTTAGATTTTGTGCGAATACTTTTTAGTTCTTTTACAGATGTGGGAGACAAACCTGTTTCGGTTTTAATGATCTCCTTTGCCGTATGGAAAATTTCTTCAAACATGGAAATACCTTCCTCTTCCTGTTTGTATTTAGAAAGGTTTTTCTCGTAGAGATATTTACTTTTTTTGTAGGTAGCAAAAACTTCGAGATCGGCCTCATCAAGCTCGTCCGTTGAAGAAACATTCTGGAATCTTTCGTTGTACTTGCGGTATACACGGGTGTATTCAAAGTTTTCGAGGTGAATGTTTTCGCCGTTTTTGTTACCAATAAAATTCCATCCGTGTATGTCGTCAATATAGCCATTACCATCATCGTCTATCTGGTTGCCGGCAATTTCACCCTCATTGATCCATATTTTTCCCTGCAGGTCTTCATGCTCTATGTCTACACCGCTATCTATTATAGCTACTACTATGGTTTTGGTTTCTGCAGGGGTATTTTGTATTAGCTCCCGGTATGCTTTTTCAGTACTCACCCCGGCTACTTTGTCGTTTTTCAGGTCTTTATTGTACCAGTTTACCAGTTTTTGATCGACTGAATCAATCGAGCTCACCTGAGCGGTGGCAGTAGAAATAATTAGACAAAAAAGAAAGGGTAAAAAGGTGTGTTTATTAGCAATCATGGGTAAGTATTAGTGGCCAAACTTGTAGCTCAGCTGTTCCAGGCTTTCATTTGAGCCGACAAAAGTAACAATATCGCCTGATCTTAGGCGGGTGTATCCGTGGGAAATGATCATATGTCCGGTACGTTTGATCGAAAGTATGATCACGTCCGGGGGCAGGCGGAGGTTGCGTAGGGCTATGCCGTGAAGGTCGGGGTTGGTTACTTCTATATCGCGGGTGTCCTGGCCGGCTTCCATTCCGAGCAGAAGTGAGGTAGCTTGTGGTGAGCGCACAAAGTGATCCATCAGGTTAACAATGGCCATAGAAGGGTCGATTACACGTACACCCAGAGCGAGAAACCGCTCAGTGTAGTAGCGGTCTGTCAGCCTCACTATCATGTCGGGTGTGCCAAAGTGGTGAAAGCATAGCTCGCATATTTCGTAGTTTTTCTTGTCGGATAGCATGCATACTATCGCTTCGGCTTTTTCTCCCCCTATGGCTTTCAGGTTTTCAAGGCTCAGGTCTTTGATGTAGCGTATTTGTATGCCTTCGGGCTCTTCAAAAGACCCCTTTTTCTGCCGCGATACGATTTGCACTTTCCAGCCTTTGTTTAGCAGCTGCATGGCTAGAGTTACCGATTGACTTTCGTATCCGAAAATGATAACATCACGAATACCATCAGAATCAAACTCACCACGGCTTCTGTCTTCACCCAGTTTGCTCAGTGCCCACTTGAACAGAGGAGGGCCTATCACCTGATTGATCACGATAATGGCGATGATGACTGTGTAAAAGTCGGGCCCCCAGGTGGGAAACTCTTTGGCGATGACCGTACTAAGGCCCAGAGCTACACCCGCCTGTGTGATGTAGGGCATCCAGCCTACATGACAGTAGCGCCATGGGTCGCCGGCCATGATGCCCCCAAAGTACGAGCCACCAATCAATGAGACCAGCCGTATGGTAAACAGAATAATGGCTATAGGCCACACACCCAGCAGGATTTCGATAGAAAGAGATGCTCCTGTAAGGGTAAAAAATGCGGCGTAAACCATGGGGCCTGTTTCGCTCAATATGCGCAGAAACTCCGGCCGAAAGGTGGTGTAGTTGGTTACATACAGGCTACCCACAATACAGATGAGCAGGGGTTCGAGTGCTACTTCTTTGATGAAGTATAGCTCTGTGATATGGTGCGTGTAGGTGGTGAGCACATACATAGAATAACCCATCAGAATAATAATGACAGACTTTATCTCTCCTTTTATTTTCATAGAAAGAGCAAAACGGAGCGCATAGCCCAGCGCTATGCCCAGCCCGAGCGAGATCAGAATTTCGCCCAACAAAAAAACAAGGCTAAATAGATTAAAGCTCTCCCCTACTGTCAATGTTTTGGCCAGAGACAAACACACCGCAAATAGGATAATAACTATAAAGTCTTTGAGTACAGTCACTCCCATCACGGTTTGAGTAAAAGGCCCTTTGGCCCGAAGCTCATTGATGATGGCGATAGCAGAGGCAGGAGATCGTGCCACGAAAATGATACCCGCCAGCATGGATACTGCTATTCTTGATTCCACATTCATACCCTGCATAAACGGGATATAGTCAGTCATCAGAAATACAGCACCCCCACCAATCACAAAGGTGGAAAGCAGCTGACCTATCGTATTCCATTGGATGCTTTTAAACCGCGATCTGAGTTCGCGCAGGTACAGTTCCGAGCCGGCTGCAAACGCGATAAAGGCCAGGGCCATTTCATTGATAAAGTTGAGCTTGAGCCGTGAAACTTCGGGAATCATGCCCAGAAAATATGGGCCGCAAAGTATCCCTGTAAATAAAAAACCCGTAATAAATGGGAGCTTGATGCGCTTAAACACATAGGCGATTCGACCGGATGCTACTGTAATAATCACAAACCCCAATACCAATATGATCAGCTCTTTTTCTCCTTCAAAAATCGAATACATTAATTGCCTGGCTTTTTAGATTAAATTGTAAAATAATGAATATCTTCAACTGAGCATAACCAGACACAACATTTTCACCCAAACATAAATATGAACATACTGATTACCGGAGGCAAAGGCCTCATAGGCACGGCACTTACTACTTTACTCACGAGTCGGGGGCATCAGGTGAGGCACCTCAGTCGCACCCCTACTTCGGGCGGTCAGGTGCAGGAGTATAAGTGGGATATTTCCAATAACTATATAGACAAGCAAGCATTGGAGGGGCTGGATGCGATTGTGCATCTGGCTGGTGAAAGTGTGGCAGCAGGACGCTGGACTGCTAAACAAAAAGAGAAGATAATAAACAGCCGGCGCGATTCTGCCCGGTTGCTTTTCAACGCCATAAGTGAGAGAGGTACAAAACCCACTCATTTCATCTCCGCATCGGGAGTGGGATACTATGGGGTAGATACCGGTACCCGGTGGATGACTGAAGCAGACAAACAAGGTGATGGGTTTTTGGCAGAAGTGGTGCATCACTGGGAAGCCAGTGCCGATGAGTTTGCACAGCTGGATATACAAGTGACTAAGCTACGAATAGGTATGGTGCTAAGTGCGGATGGAGGTGCTTTGGACAAAATTGTACAGCCTATCAAATACGGAGTGGGTGCACCTCTGGGATCGGGTCAGCAGCAGATAAGCTGGATACATATAGAAGACCTGGCCCGATTGGTTAGCCATGTGATGGAAGGCAAACACACCGGCGTATACAACGCTGTGTCTTCCGATCCGGTATCTAATGCAGTACTTACTCAAAGCATAGCCCGTACCCTTCACAAACCGCTTTGGTTACCTAATGTGCCGGCGTTTGTACTCAAGATGCTATTGGGTGAAATGTCAGCCATTGTGCTGGGGGGCAATAGGGTAGCAAATGAAAAAATAAAAGCCACCGGTTTTCGCTTTGAATTTGAAAGTATAGACCAGGCAATGACTCAATTACTCAGGGGAGAGTGAGACTTGAACTATATTCAATAACTTTGCGTGCTCTTATAGCGGGCATGCCTATAACGTTTTGTTACTATGGAGGATAAACACTTGAATGAAGAAGAAAAAGGTAAGATTATCAGAGCCTTTAAAGACAAAGACTGGAACGAAATAAAGAGTACGGATTCCTGGGTCATCTTTAAGGTAATGGCCGAAATGGTAGAGGGGTTTGAAAAACTGGCGAAGATAGGCCCCTGCGTATCGGTGTTTGGATCGGCGCGTACCAAACCCGACCACAAATACTATCGCATGGCAGTAGAGATAGGCGAGGAACTGGTGAAGCACGGCTATGGCGTCATTACGGGTGGAGGTCCGGGCATAATGGAGGCTGCCAATAAAGGAGCCAACAGCCGCAACGGCAAGTCGGTAGGACTTAATATTGATTTGCCTTTCGAGCAAAACAACAACCCCTATATAGATCAGGACAAGCTACTCAACTTCGATTACTTCTTTGTGCGTAAAGTTATGTTTGTGCGCTACTCTCAGGGCTTCATTGTTATGCCCGGGGGCTTTGGCACGCTTGACGAGTTGTTTGAGGCCATTACCCTTATTCAGACACTCAAGATAGGGAAGTTTCCGATAGTGCTGGTGGGCAAAGAATATTGGGGAGGCCTGTTCGATTGGATCAGAAACACCATGCTGAAAGAAAAAAACATCAGTGAAGAAGACCTGAACCTGATCAATCTGGTCGACAATGCAGTAGATGCTGTCGGGGTGATCGATGAGTTTTACAGTAAGTTTTTACTATCACCCAATTTTTAATAAAAAGGTTTTACCACCAACAACACGCATATAGTATACATGGGAGTGGAGGAGTTAATTATAGCAGAAAAACAAGTCGTAGCAGATGAGGCTACCGATTGCATAGAAATATACGGCGCGCGCGAGCACAACCTCAAAAATGTAGACCTGAAGTTTAAGCGCAACCAGCTGGTAGTCATCACGGGTATTAGCGGAAGCGGTAAGTCGTCGTTGGCGTTTGATACCATTTATGCAGAAGGTCAGCGCCGGTACATGGAAAGTTTTTCTGCCTATGCACGCTCATTTATTGGCGACATGGAACGCCCCGATGTGGACAAGATCAACGGGCTGAGTCCGGTGATATCCATAGAGCAAAAAACAACCAGCAAAAACCCCCGCTCTACTGTAGGTACGGTTACCGAAGTGTATGACTTTATGCGTTTGCTTTTTGCCCGGGCTGGCGAAGCATTTTCTTACCTCACCGGCGAGCGTATGGAAAAGCAGACCGAAGAGCAAATCCTCAATCATATCACCTCCTATTTTTCCGATAGGAAAATCAGCATACTGGCACCAGTAGTAAAAGGCAGAAAAGGACACTACCGTGAGCTATTTGTGCAGATAAGCAAAATGGGCTTTGGCAAAGTGAGAGTAAACGGCGATTTGATGGATCTGGTACCCAAGATGCAGGTAGATCGCTACAAGACCCACGATATCGAAATCGTAGTGGATCGCCTGGTAGCCAGGGATAAAGATAGAAACCGTATACAGCAGTCGCTGAAAACAGCATTGCAGCATGGCAAGGGAATAGTTATGGTATTGGATGAAGAAGGTAAAGAACATCACTTCTCCAAATACCTGATGGATCCCAAAACCGGCCTGGCTTATGATGAGCCTGCGCCCAATACCTTTTCCTTCAACTCGCCCTATGGAGCCTGTCAGGAATGCAACGGACTGGGACAGATAGAAGAAATCAGCCGTCAATCCATTATCCCGGACGAGAGCATCAGTATAAGCAGGGGAGGTATCCTGCCACTGGGAGAGTTTCGGGATATTTGGATATTTAAGAAAATTGACGCCATACTTAAGCGCCACAAAGTAAACCTGACCACACCGATCAAAGACATACCCGAAGAAGTGATGCAGGTACTCCTCTATGGCGATGAAGAACCGGTAAACGTAAAGTCGGTAAAATATCCCGGTACCGATTGGCAAACCAAATTTGAGGGAATCGTTCTCTTTTTAGAAAAACAAAAAGATACAGGATCTGAAAAAATACAGAAATGGGTGAAGGATTTTACTACGGTAACTACCTGCCCGGCCTGCAAGGGTCAGCGACTGAAAAAAGAATCGCTACATTTTCTGATCGATGGAAAAAACATATCCGACCTGGCTTCATTGAATATAGAGGCACTAACCGAGTGGTTTGATGGATTGGAGGAGCGCTTATCTGAAAGACAAAACATCATTGCTGCAGAGATACTCAAAGAAATAAGAAAACGACTCGGCTTTTTGCTGGATGTGGGGCTCAATTATCTGGAGCTAAACCGCCCTCTGAAAACACTGTCCGGAGGAGAAGCGCAGCGTATTAGGCTGGCTACACAGATAGGCACACAGCTAGTGGGGGTACTTTATATATTGGATGAGCCGAGTATAGGCCTGCACCAGCGCGACAATATGAAGCTGATCAAGGCGCTACAGGATTTGCGCGACCTGGGCAATACAGTTATAGTAGTAGAGCATGACAAGGACATGATGCTCAATGCAGATTTTGTAGTGGATATAGGGCCTGGGGCTGGGAGGCATGGCGGACAGATTGTATCGGCAGCTCACCCAGAGGAGTTTGTAAAGTCAGCCACCATGACGGCAGCCTACCTCAATGGCAAGGAAAAAATAGCCATACCCGAAAAGCGAAGAGAAGGCAGTGGCGATCATTTGATCCTGTCCGGAGCTACAGGCCACAACCTCAAAAACGTTACCCTGGATATTCCATTGGGTAAGATGGTCTGTGTGACAGGTGTGTCGGGGAGTGGTAAGTCGTCACTCATCCATGAAACGCTCGTGCCTATTCTCAATCGGAAGTTTTACCGCTCCAGAAAAGAGCCTCTGCCCTATGAAAAAATTGACGGCATCCAGCACCTCGATAAAGTGATAGAGGTAGATCAGTCGCCAATAGGCCGAACTCCCCGATCTAACCCCGCAACTTACACTGGTGTATTTTCAGACATTCGTACGTTGTTTTGTCAGCTACCCGAAGCAAAAATAAGAGGATATAAGCCGGGACGTTTTTCTTTCAACGTAAAGGGCGGACGCTGCGAAACCTGTGAAGGGGCCGGAATGAAACTGGTGGAAATGGATTTTTTGCCGGATGTGTATGTACCCTGCGAAACCTGCAAGGGCAAACGCTACAACCGCGAGACACTGGAAGTGCGATTCAAGGGTAAGTCCATTTCCGATGTGCTGGATATGACTGTAGAGCAGGCCGTAGATTTTTTTGAAAACCAGCCCAAAATAGTGCGGAAAATTAAAACCCTAAACGAAGTAGGTCTTGGATACATTACGTTAGGGCAGCATGCCACCACACTGTCCGGGGGAGAGGCCCAGCGAGTGAAGCTGGCAACCGAACTGTCCAAAAAAGACACAGGAAAGACATTTTATGTGCTGGATGAGCCTACCACAGGACTGCACTTTCAGGATATTCGGCATTTGCTGGCTGTGCTAAACAAGCTGGTAGACAAAGGCAATACAGTGCTGATAATCGAACACAACATGGATGTGATCAAGGTGGCCGATCACCTGATAGACTTAGGACCAGAGGGAGGTGTAGGAGGCGGCAATATTGAAGCTTTTGGAACACCGGAGCAACTACTCGCTACCAGCAAAGGATACACGGCCAAGTACCTGAAAATGGAAATGTAGTTTTTTATTCGTTCGATATTTCTAAATACCGCCTTAATTCTTCTGCAGTTTGTTTGAGGTTGTTGTGGGCCAGAATATCAAGATACTCTTTTTCTTCGTATGGTGGTTTGTTTTTTGTAAGCACCATTTTTTGAAAGGCTTCACAGCATTTGGTGGGAGCAAGATCTATCATATCTGCTATGAATGTATCCGGATCTATAGCATTTAAGCCCATTTCCGATAGGTATTGCTGAGGAAAATCTTTGAGGTTATACGTTACTATAACATTAGCATTACACTTAATAGCTGCAGCTACAACATGCCTGTAATTATTATTATGAAAAATACTTTTAGTATTTAAGTCAAAAGACTGTTTTCATTACCAAAAAAACACTAATAATTTTAGCTTATTGTAATTAGTGGAGTCTCTTTCTGTAAAGAAAATTTAATTATCAGTATATCAGCTTATTATGGTTTGGTTTCTGTACTAATGATTCTACTTCCATTACACGGATGTGGGGTATGAATTTCTGTTTATTGTTTTTTGCTAAAAAAAATGGAGTTCATAGTACCTTTGTATTATAAGAATACAAGGCGTTGATTCAGGTAAGACTATAAAGAATTGAAATTACTATCATCGAGCCCCCAAAGGGTTTGCATTTGGTAAAAGTACTAAGGTGATATGGTTAGGAGACCAAGTTTCAATTTAATAGAATTCCATAAAATCTAAAAAACAAATAATAAAACACACACTACTTCACTAGTGTGTGTTTTATAGGCTTATTCGGTCACAGCCCAAAGTTGATCGTTAACTTAAACTTTCCAAAAATGGGTAAAACCAAAAGCGGGAAAAAGAAGGTCTATGTGCAAGGTTACACCACTAAAGCTGGTGTAAAGGTGTCTACGCACTATAGATCAACTCCCAATTAGAGGTTCAATTCCTCTTACTAGATTCTTTACCAGGTAGAGATCTAATCTGAAAAATCTACAGAGAAGCCTGTAGATTTTATTCGAACTCTTTATCTAGAGTTCAAATAGCTTTGGCTAACGTTTAAGTTTAGTCAAAGCTATTACGCTTAGCAAAAGTAAATAATTATAAATTACTTTTTACCTGAAAAGGAAAAAGTACGTTGGCATCCAGTACAGCTGTAAAACGAGCGCTATTGATCAGTTTCATATAGCCCTAAGTCTTCTGAGTTTTTCATGAGTTCTATTAAAGCTTCTTTTCTTTCACTTACCAGGTTGTTTTTATACTCTATTAGGTCGTCGAACTGTATTCTCCTGTGTCGGCCTACCATTTCTGCCTTTAGTTTTCCCTGATCTATTAATTTTACTACATGTGGCCTTGAGCAATTTAGAAATTCTGCCGCTTTTTGTGTTGTAAAAGATGTACCTACAGGCAAGATGGAAACGGCGTTTCCGTCTTTGTAATTTTTGAGTATTTCTGCCAGCATCTTTAGTGCCTGCAAGGGGATTTTTATGGGCTCTCCAGTTTCTGATATGCTTATCTCTGGTGTATTCTCAGGGTGCCCGATATCGTTAATTGCTTCAATCAGCTTTTCAAAGCCTTCTTGAGCAATTTTTCTCTCCTGTCTGGTAGGGTTGTTTATTGGCACTTGTGGACTCATACTTGTTGCAGTTGATGTATTGAATGTAAACATAAACGAAATAAACGAAACGAGTATCGAATATTTTTCGGTTGTGCGAGCCTTTAGCTCGTATCAAACCTAAACAGCAGAAGGAACGAGCCAAAAGTTCGTACAAGCATATCCTTTTGAGAATTGCAGTAGAACCCTGCAGTATAGATCAAAAAAATATGTTTTCGTTTGTATCAAATACAAATCAAATGGTTCAGCTTAAAAAGTATCCCCCTTAATAATTCCCATTTTTTCCATCAGCTTGCTGGCGTTGAAGCTTTTGCATGGGCCCTCGGTGAGGGTATAGTCAAATTTAATTTCATCCCCTGTGATGGTACTGTTAAAACTGTAGTTGGTCACGTTATCGTTGGCAATGTCTGCCAGCGCCAGATCGTGCGTAGTAACCATGCCCATGCAGTTGTTTTTGCTAAGCTGCTCTACTAACGAAACAGATCCCTTGTGTCTGTCTTCGGAGTTGGTGCCTTTCAGGATTTCGTCAAGCAGGTAAAAAACGGGCGCTTCTCCCAGGCTATCCAGCAGGAGTTTGATGCGTGACAACTCCGCATAAAACGAACTGATGCTTTCTTCCAGGTTGTCTTCGGTTCGCATGCTCGTAAAAACAGTCAGTGGAGAAAAGGTAAAAGAGTGAGCACAAACCGGCAGGCCGCACTGTGCCATTACCAGCCCTACCCCAACGGTACGCAAAAAGGTACTTTTGCCTGACATATTGGAGCCGGTAACGAGAGCTACCTGGCCTTTTCCGATCAATTCAAAATCATTGGTAATTCGTCCAGTGGCCGGAATGAGAGGATGCCCCAGTTGCTTAGCCACCAGGGTATGGCTTGTTTTAGCTAGCGTAGGAAAAACAAAATCGGGGTGAGCCGCAGCTACACCCGCCATATCGTTTAGCACATCTATTTCATGTACACTATCCAGCCAGTTTTTCATTTGAGAGCCGTAGTTTTTTCGCCATTTTTCGGCTTTGAGCAACCAGATCAGGTCTAGTAAAAACACCATGTTGAGGGGGAAATACAAGATGTTGGCTCGGTTTAGAAGCTGCAAAAGGATACGACGAAGCGCCTTTACCGCAGAGGAGGCACTGCCCGAATCTGTCAGCAAAGCGCCTCGTAGTTTGGTTAGTTTTTGGGCACTAAATGTCCGTGCTTCTACCTGCTCTATTAGTTTTTCGTAGGCATTTAGCGATTTTGCGGCAGCATCAAACTGCTGGGTGATGTCGAGTAGCGGTACAAAAGTTACACGTAAAAAGTAGAGGTTGAGGAGTATAGGGATAAAGATCAGTTGGTAAGGGAATGAAAATCCCAATATGAGTACACCCAGCGCCAGCGATGTAAGGGGAATAACACCGCTGAGTATTTGCCAGAAGGGGCTTTTGAGAAAACGACTATCTCCTTGCAGCCAGTCTAGAAATCGCTGATGGCTGTCGGATTGATCTTCGGTAAGGTTTTGGTGCATTCCCAGTGCCGTATACTGCTGCCGCCAATCTATATTGTTGGTAAGTTCTTTTACCGCTTCCTGTCTTTCCAGTATTTCTTCGGCAGGAGCATGGGTAGTTAGCCATTTGGCTGCTAGTTTTTGTGTAGGGATCATGCGGCTTCTTACCACCAGCTGAAACAACGAGTTGGAGCCGAATACATCCAGATCGTGTGCATAGTTATGTCCCTTTTCTGCAAAAACACTTCCGTGGTTTAGTGTGGAAAAGTTTCCTTCTAAGCGTTGTATTTCTTCCTGATTGATTTGAATCAGGTTTTTTGTGGTTTTTCTGACAAACCTAATCCGGTTGTGAGTTCTGATGAGCAGGCTAAAACCAAGAAAGCCAATACCACACACGGCAGATAGCAGCAGGCCGCTGCGGATATTAGCCGCATAAACCACCGCTACCACCAAAATGATAAATACCACTATTCGCAGGATAGAAAGCGATTTGTGGGTGGCTGTTTTCGATTGTAGCTCCTTGCTTAATGCAGCCACACGCTGCTTGAAAATATCTTTGGGTTGACTCATAAGGTACGCTTTGCTATGGAGTGTTGCTCAATGGTATGACACATATGGGTATCAATGCTATCATACGTGACATAGGTTGCACAGACTATTTGAGAGTTTGATAGGCAATAAATGCACATACATAAGCCAGACCAGACATATATACCAACTGTAGAATCGGCCATTTCCAGCTTTTGGTTTCCCGGTATACTACAGCCAGAGTACTCATACATTGCATGGCAAAAGCATAAAAGATAAGCAAGGAAACTCCGAGCGCCAGACTATACATGGGTTTTCCGGTTTCGGGGTGTTTCTCTGCCCTGAGTTTGTCTTTTATGGTTGCCTCATCTTCTTCGTCGGCACCCACACTGTATATGGTGGCAATCGTTCCCACAAATACTTCACGTGCTGCAAAAGACGTAATCAGAGCTATACCTATTTTCCAATCGTAACCAAGAGGTTTTATGACAGGCTCTATCGATTTGCCTAATATACCGGCATAGGAGTGTTCCAGTTTATGCGCCGATAGTTTGTAATCAAATTCTTCCTCTGCTATGTTGTTTGCCTGCATGTGCTCCCGAACGATTTGTTCAGCATTGTTGAATTTTTCTCCCGGGCCATAAGAGGCCAGCACCCACAAGATAATAGATATGGCCAGAATGATTTTTCCGGCTTCCAGCACAAATGTCTTGCTTTTGCCAAAGATGGTCAGACCTACGTTTTTCCATCTGGGCCAGCGGTACGAAGGTAACTCCATGATAAAGTACCCCCTCTCTTTGGTCTTAAGGATGTATTTCATGGCTAGCGCTGATAGTATGGCTGCCACAAATCCAAGTAAATAAAGTCCCATGAGCACCAGCCCCTGCAGATTGAATATACCCATAACGGTGGTGCTGGGCACTACCAAAGCGATAAGAATGGCATACACCGGCAAGCGTGCTGAGCAGCTCATTAGGGGTGTGACAAATATGGTAATAAGCCTGTCTTTCCAGCTTTCGATGTTTCGAGTGGCCATAACTGCCGGAATAGCACATGCTACGCCGGAAATCAGAGGAACGACACTTTTGCCATTAAGACCAAATTTCCGCATGATTTTGTCCATGAGAAAAACCACCCTGGCCATATAGCCGGACTCTTCCAGTATGGCTATAAAGCAGAAAAGAAGGGCAATCTGTGGGATAAAAATAACCACACCACCCAGGCCGGGAATGATCCCTTCCGTAATGAGGTCAGTGAGGGCTCCTTCTGGTAAATACTGACTAGCCCAGTGGCTTAATCGGGCAAAACCATAGTCGATCATGTCCATAAAAGGCTCAGCCCACTTGAAAATGGATTGAAAGAGAATAAACAATACAGCAAAAAAGATAAGGTATCCGTACACCTTGTGGGTCAGGATTTTGTCGAGTTGAGTCGAGCGGTTTTCTTTTTCGGCCTCTCCATTCTCTACCGTTACGTGCTTTAGCCGCTCCCTTATCTGCTGATAGCGTTGTACTGTTTCATTGGTTTGAAACTTACGATCGCAGAAGTTGTATTTGACTTTAGCGTCGGCGATGTATTTTTTTTCCTCATTGGATAAAAACGGCTTGCTGTATGTCTGCTGAGCATATTGATACGCTATATAGTCGTTTGGTAGATCAAATTTTTCTTTGATTACAGGTATGATCTCCGGCGATAAGCTGTGAGGATCGAAGAAAGGGGTCGGGCAGGGTTGTATTTCCTCTACCAAAGCTTTCTTTAGCTTTTCTATGCCTAGTCCCTTTCGGGCATTGATAGGCACTACACGTGTATCAAATGCCTTGGCCAGAGCTGCAGTGCTTATGCTTTTCTGTTCTTTTTTGGCCAATTCAACCATATTCAGAGCCAGAATTACCGGAATACCCAGGTCGCGCACTTCGGTAAAAAGCAGGAGGTTTCTTTCCAGACTGGTAGCATCTACTATCACTACGATGATGTCGGGGTAGTCTTTTCCCGAGCTATCACTGAGCACATCGAAAACCACCCGTTCGTCCATAGAGCGGGGGTATATGCTATAAGTGCCGGGAAGGTCCAGTACAGTGGCGGTGTTTCCGTTTGGCAGGGTAAACGTGCCCGACTTCTTGTCCATGGTTACCCCGGGAAAGTTGCCCACCTTTTGGTTAAGGCCTGTTAACTGATTGAAAAGAGATGTTTTTCCGGCATTAGGATTGCCAACTAGGGCTATTTTTAAGCCATTTTGCTCACTTATCATTGCTTGCGGTTTAGAAATTTTAAGAAAGTGAGATGGTTTTGGCTTCTTCCAGCCTTAGCGACAAGCTGTAGCCCGATACTTTTATGCATATAGGGTCTCCGAGGGGAGCGGCAAATTTCATTTCTACCTCAGTGCCCGGCAGTACGCCCATTTCCAATAATTTTAATGACAAGTATTCGTCGTTAAAGCCTTTCACCACACCGGTTTGTCCGGGTTTCAACTCTGCCACTGAAGCCATATATGTCAGTTATTTAGATTTATTATAAATAAGTCGTAAAACTAGGTTTTTTAATCATATAGTGCAAAAAAACAACCTCATATCAGTGCCAACTTCCCTCTTATCTATCTCCTCCTGCTGTCTCAAAAAATGAAAAAGTTTTTCAGGAAAAGAATTTAAGCAAATTGTATTAATAGGTGTAGCCATGCCAGCCTTTTGTTATAATTGCGATTATTATCCAGAAAAGCTGAAAAGAATAAAATTTTATTACTTTTGCGGTGCTTTAAAAATAAATACTTGTTGCTTTAAAAATGTCTGAAACGATAAAGCTAAAAAAGGGATTTGATATAAATCTCGCGGGAAAAGCTGAAAAGAAAATAGCAGACCTGCCCCTTCCAGAAACTTTTGCCATAAAGCCTACGGACTTTGTTGGTATTGTGCAAACCAAGTTGAACGTAAAAGAAGGTGAAACTGTGAAAGCAGGGTCGCCGATCATGTACGACAAGGCTAACCCTGACATCCTCTACACATCGCCGGTAAGTGGTGAAGTAGCTGAGATAGTGCGTGGTGCTAAAAGAAAGATACTGGAAATCAGAATTCTGGCTGACAAAGAAATCAGCTATGAAGAGTTCAAGTCTTACAGTGAGCAGGAGCTGGCAGGCATCAGTAAGGATGAGGCTACCGCGCAAATGACCAAGTCTGGTGTGTGGGCCAACATTATACAACGCCCCTTTGGGGTAGTAGCTGACCCGTCTGATACTCCAAAGGCTATCTTTGTATCTGCTTTTGATACGCATCCTTTGGCACCTGACATGGGCTTTATCCTTTCCGGACAAGAAAAATATTTTCAGGCAGGTGTTGATGTGTTGGCCAAATATGCCAATGTACATGTAAACATCAATGGCAAAGGAGAGAATGATCCGATGTTTACCAATGTGAAAAACGCTACGGTAAACACTTTTAGTGGTCCTCACCCGGCTGGTAACGTGGGAGTGCAGATACACCACCTCAACCCTATAAACAAAGGAGAAGTAGCCTGGACAGTACATCCTTATGGTGTAGCGCAGATTGGCAAGGTGTTTTTAGAAGGAAAATACGACGCTTCTAAAGTAGTAGCTGTGACAGGTTCTGAAGTAAAAACACCACAGTACTATAAAACAATAAGTGGAGCCTGTATAGACAAACTGGCGGCCAGTGAAGTAAAGGAAGGCAATGTGCGTTTTATATCCGGCAATGTACTTACCGGAGAGCAAATTACTTCGAAAGGTTACCTTGGGTTTTACCACAACCAACTCACCGTGATACCCGAAGGGGATTATTACGAAATGTTTGGCTGGATACTGCCTACTACCAAAAAACTAAGTTTCCACAGAGCATTTGGTTTGCTTTCGTTCCTCAACCCCAACAAGGAGTATGTGATAGACACAAACACCAGAGGGCAGGAAAGAGCATTTGTACAAACAGGTACATTTGAGAAAGTAACACCTATGGACATACTTCCCACATACCTGCTCAAAGCAATCATGGCGGAAGATTATGACGAAATGGAAGGTTTGGGAATTTACGAGGTGATAGAAGAAGACCTGGCACTCTGCGAATTTGTAGACGTGTCGAAGCACGATGTGCAAGCCATATTGAGAGAAGGATTGACCTTAATTAAGAATAGCTAATATTTATAATGAAGTTTGTAAGAAACGCTTTAGATAAAGTAAAGCCACATTTTGAAAAAGGGGGCAAGTGGGAGAAATTCTACTATATATACGAAGCACACGAAACCCTGCTTTTTGCACCTAACTCTACCACCAAATCTAAAGGGGTACAGGTAAGGGATGCAGTAGATATGAAAAGGATGATGATGACAGTGATCATCTCCATGATTCCTTGTTTGCTCTTCGGTATCTGGAATGCCGGACACCAGCACTATCTGGCTATAGGTCAGGCAGCTGATCTGGTCAGCGAAATTTTGGTAGGAGCTACTTTGGTATTGCCTATAGTAGTTGTGTCTTACGGCGTGGGTCTGAGTATAGAATTTACCTTTGCTACGATTAGAAGGCACGAAATAAACGAAGGCTTTTTGGTGACGGGAATGCTTATTCCCCTGGTAGTGCCCGCTACTATACCCTTGTGGCAGGTAGCTTTGGCTACTGCATTTGCAGTGATTATCGGAAAAGAAGTATTTGGAGGTACAGGAATGAACATCCTGAACGTAGCACTTACAGCACGTGCCTTCTTGTACTTTGCATACCCTTCGCAAATATCTGGCGATGTTTGGTCTTATGTAGGAGACAATACTCCTGTTGATGGTTTTTCAGGAGCTACACCTCTGGCACTTGGTGCAGAGTCGCTTGCCAATGGCAACAATCTGGTGAGCTCGCTAAATAGCTTTGGACAAGGCTGGGCCGATGGCATGTATAGTTTTACCAACATGTTTATGGGTATTATGCCCGGTAGTATTGGAGAAACATCCACGCTCATGTGTTTGATCGGAGCAGCCATCCTTATCCTCACGGGTGTAGGAAGCTGGAAAGTGATCGTGAGTGTATTTCTGGGCGCATTTGTGATGGGCTCTTTTGTCAACATGCTGGGAGGCAATCCTTACATGGAGCTTCCTGCCCACTATCACCTGGTGATTGGTGGTTTGGCTTTCGGTGCAGTATTTATGGCAAGTGATCCTGTAACTGCCGCACAAACCGAAACCGGAAAATGGATTTATGGATTCTTAATCGGTGTGCTTACCATCATTATCAGGGTATTTAACCCGGCATATCCCGAAGGTATCATGCTTGCAATTTTATTAATGAACGTATTTGCTCCACTGATCGATTACTTCGTAGTGAGCGCTAACAAGAAAAGGAGGTTGAAACGTGCAACGGTCTAATACTTATATCATCGTATTTTCAGCGGTACTTACCATCATACTGGGACTGCTGCTGTCGGGAACTTCTGTAGTGCTGAAGCCTCTGCAGAACAAGCAAATTGATCTGGACAACAAAAAGAAGATTTTAGGAGCTGTGATGGATATTTCTTCTATCAAAGACCCTAACGAAATTCTGGCGTTGTACGACAAACGATTTACCTCTATAGTGATAGACATCAATGGAAATCCTGTAGAGAAAGACAAGAAGGGAAATCCTGTAGTAGCAGAAAAGGTAAATATTCAGAAAAACTATAAGCTACCTAAGGATGAGCGTTTGTATCCCGTATTTCAGTTTATGAACGAAAATGATCCTTCTAAAGTAGAGGCTTACATCTTCCCTATGTGGGGAGCCGGTCTTTGGGATTGGATTTCAGGCTTTGTGGCTGTAGAAAGTGACCTCAACACCATAAAAGGTGTAGCTTTTGACCACAAAACAGAAACCCCTGGCCTGGGAGCTAGAATAACTTCTGAGGAAGTTAAAAGTCGCTACATTGGCAAGAAGATCTTTGATAACTCTGGCGAGCTGGTAGCTGTATCTATGATTAAAGGAGAAAAAGGAGAGCCTTTGGATCCTCACCATATCGATGGTCTGTCCGGAGCAACGCTTACCGGCAAGGGAGTAAACAACATGATGTTGCATTACCTGAAGTGCTACGAGACTTTCATCGATCAGAAAAGAAAAGGAAATGGTGCGCTTTCTATGATGGTGCAAAGCAAATAATTAGAAACAATTACGCTGGAAACAGCTTATTGAACGATAAAATATACAACACATGAGTACTGAAACTCTAGAAAAACCAGTGGCTAAGGAACCCGCAGAGCCATTGTTGTCGAAAAGAAGAAAGAAGTTTATCACTGACCCTCTAAATGAGGATAACCCTATCACCATTCAGGTATTGGGTATATGCTCGGCACTTGCAATTACTATCAAGATGGAACCTACTTTGGTAATGTCCATCGCTGTGGTTTTTGTAATTGTATTTGCTAACCTAATCATCTCTTTGATTAGAGATTTGATACCCAGTAGGGTTCGTATTATTGTGCAGTTGGCCATCGTTGCTACACTCGTTACATTGGTAAGTGAAGTGCTAAAGGCGTATATGTTTGACATGTATAAAGTACTCGGGGCTTTTGTTGGGCTTATCATTACCAACTGTATTGTGATGGGTAGGCTTGAGGCATTTGCCATGGGTAACAAACCTTATGATTCTATATTGGATGGCCTGGGCAGTGGCTTTGGCTATGCATGGATTATCCTTACAGTAGCTTTCTTTAGAGAGTTGTTTGGTTCAGGTTCTATCTTCGACTTCAAGGTGTTTGAGGCCATCGGATGGACAAGTTATCAGACAAATGGCCTGATGGTAGATTCTATTGGAGCATTTATGGTATTGGGTATACTTATCTGGATACAGCGCACAAAAACCGGTTACGTAGAACATTAAATCAACTGATAATAGCTGTTTAGCTTATTGACAAAATAATATTATGGAAGCATTTAATATATTTATAAAAAGCGCCTTTATCGACAATATGGTGTTTGCCTACTTCCTGGGTATGTGTTCTTTTTTGGCTGTTTCCAAAAAAGTGTCGACCGCCTTTGGATTAGGAGGTGCTGTTATCTTCGTATTGGGTATTACTGTGCCTATCAACTGGCTATTGCAGGAGTATGTACTCAAAGAAGGTGCTTTGGCATGGCTGGGGGCGAGTTTTGAAACTGTAGACCTTAGCTTTTTGACCTTTATCATGTTTATTGCTGTAATCGCGTCTATGGTGCAGTTGGTAGAGATGATCATCGAAAAAGCATCTCCCGCACTTTACGGATCGTTAGGTATTTTCCTACCCCTTATTGCTGTAAACTGTGCCATACTAGGAGCTTCACTTTTCATGATCCAGCGTGACTATACGATCGTAGAAGCTACAGCTTATGGATTAGGATCAGGGTTGGGTTGGTTTTTGGCTATAGTAGCTTTGGCTGCCATTCGCGAAAAGCTAAAATACTCTAATGTGCCTGGAGGCCTTAGGGGGCTTGGGATCACCATGCTTCTTACAGGATTGATGGGGATTGCCTTCAAATCATTTATTGGAATAGCCCTTTAAGAAAGAAGGTCATAAAAGAATTTAAAACCCGCATCTTGCGGGTTTTTTTGTGCAGTACTAGGATTCGCTTCACATTAGCATTATTTTGGGATATTATTCACCAAAACCAGTTATTACTTATGAGAGCTTTTCTTAGTTTATCTTTTATTACCCTATTGTTATGCCTTGTGAGTTGTGGAAGCGAAGAAGAAGAATTTTTAACACCACTAGTCGGTACCTGGGAGTCATCGACCGTTACTGCCGCTAATTGTACAGACCCTGATGAAAATGGAACCACTACATGCTCTAATACTTATTGTCTCAAGGTAACGATTAATTCAGATGGCACCTACACATTGAACAACAACCTCGATGACCCACCAACCACCGAATCTGGAAAGATCACCGCAACTTCTTCTACAATTTTATTGTGTGAGTCCGGAAATTCCAACTGTGGTGATGCAGATACAAACTCATATAGTCTTAGTGGTGGTAAATTGTCTGTGACTTTTACTGACGATGATTCACCTGGTTGCAACTTTACTGCCACATTTGATAAAAAGTAAGCACCAGTAAAAACTACGTTGATTGAGGTTTGCCTTAATGTGCTCACTTAGACTAATTCTTTATTGGTATCGCCTTATAAGGATTATAATAAAGATATAACAAAGACCCGCTTCTATTTAGGAGCGGGTTTTTTATGCTTCAAACTTTTATAACTAATAATTTAGTTTTATATTTACTTACCTATTTAATAATAACATTACTTTGTCTTGTTGGATTGAGTAATCTTTAAAACAACCAGATTATGAAAGAATTAACCAAAGCTGAAGAGCAAATCATGAAAATCCTTTGGGAGATAAAAAAAGGATTTGTTCATGACATCATTGAAAAAATGCCTACTCCAAAACCCGCTTACAATACCGTATCTACCATAGTGAGAATACTGGTAAAGAAGGGATTTGTAGGCTATGAAGCAATGGGAAAAACCCACAAGTACCATCCGCTGGTAGATAAAGACAAGTACAGCAAGTTCTTTTTGTCCAATTTTTTGGGTGGGTACTTTGGAGGTTCCTTCCAAAACCTGGTTTCATTCTTTGCTAAAGAAAATGATATGGATGTAAATGAATTAGACGAACTGATGTCCAAAGTCAAGCAAAATTTAAACGAAGGTGATAATGATTAACCTGATCAATTTTTTTATTGAAGCCAACATCTTATTGTTAGTCTTTGGGCTGGTATATTATGCACTGATACGTACTCAGTCCAATTTTCAGTTTAGAAGAGTGTATATAGTACTGGCCACTATTAGTGCCGGTACTATACCGTTTATTTCGTTCAACACGTTGTTGCCTGAGAGTGGATTGCAATTCTTACCTTCAGCGATACCCATTTTCACTTTGCCGGAGCTAGTTATAGGAGGTGGTGCAAGTTCTGAGTCTCTTAATCCTGCTCATCAGTCTATTAACTGGCCGCTGTATTTGTTTGGTACATATGCAGTTGTTTCCGGTTTGTTGTTATTGCGTTTTGCAGTGCAATTGTGCCGTCTCTATTTACTCATTCGATCAAGTCACACTCATCGTACCCGAAAGGAAAACTACGTACTGCTTGAAAATGACCAGTTAACTGCCACTTTTTCATTCTTCAACTTTATGTTCCTCGGCCGTATTCAATCGCTCAGCGATATTGAGAAAGCGCAGGTGATTCATCATGAAGAGGTGCATATTCGTCAGTGGCACAGTTTTGATCTCGTATTGCTCGAAATTGTCAGATCAGTATTTTGGGCTAATCCTGTCGTTTGGTTTTTTAGAAACGAACAAGATCAAAACCATGAGTTTTTAGCAGATCAGTCTGCTTCATCACATTACGATAAAGATGCTTACCAGCAACTGTTGGTAAAAATGGCTTTGGGTCAGTTTCAACCTGTGGGCAATTACTTTGCTAAAATTCAAACCTTAAAACGTATAGATATGATGAATCAAAAAAAGGAAAAAACCCGACTGTTTTCGCTTGTGGGAGCATGTGTAGTGAGTGCTTCTGTACTCGTTTTCATGGCATGCAATGAAGATGTTGTACAGTCTCCGGAAACAAGTACTTCGTTAGAGCCAAAAATAATAGAAGTGCCCGCTCAGCAAAGTTTTGTTGGCCAAGAGTTAGCCGATGAAGTATTTGATATCGTAGAAAATCAACCCACACCGGTGGGAGGAATGGAAACCTTCTACAAGCACATAGCTAATCAGATCAAGTACCCTACTTCTGCTCGCCAAAATGGAATAGAAGGCCGTGTTTTTGTTCAATTCATAGTGGACAAGGAAGGAAAACTTACCAACGCCAAAGTAGTTAAAGGTATTGGTGGAGGATGTGACGAAGAAGCAGTCAGAATTCTTGCTAATGCCCCAGCCTGGAATCCCGGCCTTCAGCGAGGTAAACCCGTAAATGTTCGGATGATTCTCCCTGTTACATTTAAAATTATGAAGGAAGGTGAAAGCACTGAGAATATTGACTCTGATGATCTAAGCAAAATTAAAGGCACTCAGACAGAAGAATTAGTTGTGGTAGGTTATCAGTCGAAGTAAAATTTTTTATCCCATACAACTAATTATTTAGTTTATAAAATCCTTCTAATCAGCATTCCCGTTGATTAGAAGGATTTAGCTATTTAGGCTCTGCTGAAAAATACTTTCATTTGAAGATTTATACCAAGGAGAGCAATTTACAGCCATTTCAAAAGTAGTCCATCAAGACGGAATACCTCCCATCCGGAAAAAATAACAGAAATTTGCGAGCCAAAGGCTCGCACCAGCGAATTTTTTTGTTGCAAATCCTTTTTTGGCTCTATATGAATTTGTGTGGAAAGTAGAATTATCAGAAGTGAAATTATAGCCAACAGGCAAAAAAGGTAAGAACTTGCAGAAAGCCGGTTCAAAAGAAAGAGCGATCAGGAGGGGGGGAGGAAAATTGGTGAGTGGGTGCGGGTAGAGGCCTTGAGCGTTAAATTTTCCATGATTTTTGCCTACTTTTCATCAAGGAAAAGTAGGTGCCCTTCCGGCATGAGGAAAAGAGTAAGAGAACAACTGCCTGGTATCTTTTGCCATAGTCTTATTGTCAAATTGTATGTTATAATAAATTTACTCATTGTAAATCACATAGCATCCCTTTTTTGTTGCAAGTCCAATTTCTATTTGGTACAAACTTTTAAAACAAACTGCACGATTTCCTGTGCAACAACAAAGAATCAACAAGTGACCTTTTGGATGCAAGTCTCGGGCATATCATCTACTGTGTTGGGCAATGATCGAAGTATATGTATATATTTTCACCTCACCCTCGTGTAGCTAACCTACCTGAGACTTTCTCAGCTGAGCCTATTTAAATGGGATGATTTCTGGACTGGAGATATCAAAATCTTCGATGCTCAGGTTGCCTATGGTGGAGAGGTTAAACTGACGACCGGCCTGCTGAAATGGCGCAGAAGGGTAAAAGCCAAGTCGCAACTGTAGGGTGTTAATAGCCAGGTTGTCGTTTTTTAGCCTAAGGCCTAAACCCGCACCGTAGTAGCTGTCTCTGCCGCGCGAAGTATTGAGAAAGCCCAAATCAAAAAAGCCAAGAACAGCCATACGAAATCCACCCAGGTAAAAGGGAGTGAATACTACTGACTCTGTATTGAGAACAAAACGTTCGGTACCTATCAGGAAGAAATTGTACATACCGCGGATACCGTTAGCGTCGTTGATGTCGATAAAGTCCTGCGATTTTCTGAGTATACCACGGGTGTAGTGTGTGGAAATAAATTGACGCAGCTTGAAGAGGTTAAACGTATACAGTTGAGAAAAGTAATCGATCTGGCCATGAAGGACACCTTGTTCGAGGTGGCCTTTTCTGAAAAAACCACCCAATTTGAAGTTGCCTCTCATATAGCCAAAACCTTTGAAAAAACCTCCTTCGGCCAATTCTATACCCATATACTTACGATTGAAAAACTCACCAAACTGGTAACCGCTTGTTAGCTGAATTGAAGTACCAGTGGGTATATCTTCCGTTCGGCCAAAGTTTCTGACCAGCCGGTCTTTGTAGTAGCCTCTGGAACTAATCCCTGCGCTTAGCAATATATTGGTGCGGTGGTGAAATGCTTCGTGTCTGTCTATACTCACGTCGGGCCGCTCAACAAATCGCTTGTGTGTAGCCCGTGCAGATACTACAAAGCGGAGGCGCTCTCTGGCCCGCATTATGGATGGAATGTGTAGGGTTTTAAACGAACGGGCAAACCATATATCCTGGAGATTTTCCTTATGACTGAGCGTATATATCGAATCTGTTTCATTGTCGAATGGGCGTAGCTGGTTGTGATTCATACTACTGACCATAAGTCCTCCGGCATGACGAATTTCAGGCGTATAAAAATCACGGTACAGGTTTACACCATAGCCGCTATCGTGAAAGGTCGATACGTAGTTGAGTTCGCTATCGAGGAAAGTACCAGCTACGTTTTTTACCCGGTAAAAACCGTCGTAACCAATGCTGCTGTCGCCGATATCGTTTACGACCAGGTTATTTTCCAGCTCATGGCCCGATCCAAACATATTGATATTGCTGAGCCCAATACGATGGGCTGAAGTTTCAGGGTCAGTATTGTAGTCGAGCTTCAGAGGAAATACATCGCGGGTGACTACATGCAAGCTGGCCTTGTCGCCACCGGCCGATGGATTTACGTATATACGAGCGTCTTTGATGTACTCCAGTCTACGGATCAGTCGCTCATTGTCTGCCAGTTCGGTAGGGCTTATGGTTTGCCCCTTTTCTATCAGCAGATTTTGTTTGATAATGCGGTCGCTGGTAAGGAAGTGAATGCGATTCAGCGCTTTGGTTATTAGCGATGTTTGCAGGGCTGTGGTGTCATCTATATTAGTACCAAATACTTTCAGTTTTTTTAGGCGTATATCCTGAATGATGGCTCCTTCGTATGCCTGGTAGCGTTCCTTACTCTCCTCGTAGCTTGCTTTTTCTTCTTGCTGTTGTTTTGCCTTTTGTTCTTCTTCTTTTTCAAATACCAGTTTGTAAAGCAGGTTAGAGTATTTGTTGTCAGACAGTTTTTTTACCAGGTTGTCGTAAAACTCGTTGGTGCCGTCGAGAGAGTGTTTCTTTTGGTAAAAGTGCAGTGTGTCGGGAACGACGAAAACAGTGTCGCGTGGTACATAGTAGGCTTGTTTTTCTATAACAAAAAAATGCCCTGCTTTGACTTTGATGCTGTCGAGGTGGCTTTTCTTAGTTTTTTTGGCCACAGGACCGGACTGAGAAAAAGCAGCAATAGAACTGAGGAACAAACCTACAAAACTAAACCCTATACATAAAGCCCTGCTTTTGACCATAAAAGAAATATCCGAAGGATTGACCGATAAAACAAAGCATAGTAACGAAAATTATTTCGTCATAATACAAAATAGGTCAAGATTTGATTCGGATTCTTCGTTGAGAAAATAGTCGTTATGGGAGATGTCTGTAACAAGCGAAGTGTTGTTGTTTTGAAGCATTTTACGATTGATCCTGTTGAGGATATCGTAAGGAATGCGCAGCACAGCGGCTGGCAACCTGTACTGGAGGTTGAATATGTCGAAGCGTGTAAATTTAGCTACTGAGGCTTTATTTTCTTCATAGTAAGCCATTACCGTATCATTGCCGGCTATACCCTTCATTTCTACCTCGCTAAAATAGTTTGCAGCCAGTTTTTTGAGCTCACCGTTGGTATATTCACGCACATGCCAGGGGTTTCGCGTCAGGGTCATTTTGATGTTAGGGGTAGTAATGATCGCCTTGCCTCCCGGTCTGAGTACCCGATGAATTTCTTTCAAAAATTGTTTGTCGTCTTCTATGTGTTCTATTACCTGAAAAGAAATCACAACATCGAAAGAATTGTCTTCTAACCCATCGAAAGGAGGAAAGTGCATCTGCCGGAAATTTACACCGGCAAACTTTTCCTTGAGCTGATCAATAACTTCACTGATTTTGTCCAGAGCAGTATACGAATTAGCTTTTTGTGCCAACAGCCCGATACCCCGACCCTCACCACAGCCAGGTTCTAGTACATCGCCTTCAATATAGGGTGATGCTTCGTAGTATGCTTTGAGCAATCGCTGGTGAATAGGATTGTCAGATACAATCTTGTCTGAAGCTATTTCTGTAGTATAAGTACTCATGGCCTGCAAAACTAATCTTTTCCGTCAGTTATAGCGTCCATTAAAAACGATATTAGTACCTAATTACGTTCTTATTATGTATATTTTTAAGCTTAATATATTAACCTGACTATAATGATGCCTAGAGGGATAAGAACCAGCAGCAGAATTTATACACCTGCCGGATTATTATTTATCATCAGATGTTTTCAATCTTTCTTTAGTTCCTACAGGTTTATGCTGTGGGCTATTATGCTGCTAGTATGGATACAGCCGTATGGTGCGCGTGCTGTAGACCTTACCAAGCAGGATTTTAGTTATCTCTACGACCCATACTCGCCGGTGCATATAAAGCACAGAATCAAGCAGGAAGATGGAACGTTTCACTTGTACTTTTATCTGGAACTGAAAAATCCACTGCGACCGGAAAACGAGTTTAGAGTGGATGTGCTGGCGCAAAAAAACTATAAGGACAAAGGGGAAGTAAAGCTCAATGTGGAGCCGGTGAAAGAGGATTCTACGCGGAGGTTGATGCTGATCGCTTATCAACTCAAAGCAGATAGCAAGTACGATTTGCTTGTGGGGCGCTTTCTGATCAACAATGTGTACTACTACTACGATATCCCGATACATGGAGGGCTGCAGTTTCCCACTACCGACGTGCTGCCTCTGAAAGATAACGGCTGGCCGTATTTTGATCTTTTTGCCAAAGAAAAAACACACTTGAAGTTTGATGATGATGTGTATGCTTTTCAGTACGACGATCAGTTTGGTATAGCCAGGCCCCCTATGGAGGCTGAGGGTCAGGTGAAATCGGCTACCATAAAAATAGATACTACCTATGTAACCCGGCGTATAGTAGCAAAAAAGGAAAACCAGCTGATCTACGTACAGCGGGATACGACCATCAATGCAGGCACAGCGATATTGACCGTCTCCCCCTATTTTCCGAAACACAGAAGGATAGGCGAGTTGGCAAAGAGCCTGCGCTACCTCTGCAAAGAAGAAGAGTATAATGCCATACAGTCTGCTCGGGATACCAAAGCAGCTTTTGATCAGTTTTGGCTTTCGGTCATTCCGGTAAAAGACCGAGCCAGAGCTGTACTGAAACGCTACTACAATCATGTCCGACTGGCCAATCAGTATTTCACGGATTATAAAGAAGGGTGGCGTACAGACAGGGGTATGATCTATATTATATATGGCTACCCTACCCACGTAACCAGGACGGGTGAAAAAGAAATATGGACCTATACCATAGGTGGGAGAAAACAAAACTTTAATTTCGCAAAAATTCCCAATCTTTTTGTGCAGCATCATTATGCACTGATAAGGGATAAAGACTTGTACAAAATCTGGCTGAACGAAGTAGCAAAATGGAGAAAAGGAAATATGTAAAATACAATCGCCCCAAGGAAAATGTCCGAAATGAAGAAGATATGATTTTTGGCACCCGGGCTGTAATAGAAACCATAAAATCGGGTAAGCAGATAGAGAAGATTTTTGTGCAAAAAGGCCTCAATAATGAGCTTTTTTCAGAACTCAATGAGCTAATTCGCTCGCACAGGCTAAGTGTATCCAAAGTGCCGGTGGAAAAACTCAATAGGCTTACCCGCAAGAATCATCAGGGAGTGATTGCCTATGTGTCGCCGATAACCTACGTGCCGTTGCACAACGTAGTGGCTTCCAGCTATGAAAACGGAAGAACTCCTCTGATACTCATATTGGATCGAATTACCGATGTGAGAAATTTTGGTGCGATATGCCGTACGGCAGAGTGTACCGGGGTAAATGCCGTGGTGGTGCCTGCCAAAGGAGGTGCACTGATCAATAGCGACGCGGTAAAAACATCTGCCGGCGCATTAAATTACCTGTCGATATGCAAGGAAGATAATTTACTCAATACGGTTACTTATTTGAAAGAAAGTGGCTTTCAGGTAATCGCCTGTACCGAAAAAACGGACAAACTGATCTACGAAGCAGAGTATAACATACCTACGGCAGTCATTATGGGTTCTGAAGAAAACGGCATTTCCGACGAATTGATCGAAGCAGCAGATCTGGCTGCAAAAATACCGCTCAATGGTGAGATAGCTTCGCTGAATGTATCGGTAGCCAGTGCGGTGGTTTTGTATGAATGCCTTCGCCAGCGAATGTAATACGCTTAATCTTTGTATTCGAAGGAGATATTGCCGAGTGCTACGTCAAGTATAAAGGTCATCAGGTTTTCTGCATCGGGATTATACTCGGCATTTACGTATACATTTTTGTCTACTTCTTCAAAACCCTGCTTTACCGAAATATTGCATAGCGGAGATTTTTTGAAATAAATAATGGTAGGGGTCGCTTTTTTGGGCAAAACAATCTTGAGTGTTCCTGCTCCCACGCTTGCACTCACACTGCATTTTTTGGTGTTGGATTCGTTAAAATCTAAAACCGCATTGCCAAAACCCACATCGGCAATGATGTGGTTGGCATTAGATAGGTTTACATTTTTAGCATGAATGGTACCCAGATCTACTTTAACCAAGAAAGTGTCCATACTGCAGTGGTTAGGTTTGAGCATGTCATAGCCTACTGTAACATCGGCACTGCCGGTTTCGAGTTTGAAGTTTGAAACCGGTAAACCGGATAAATTCACATCTGCATTGCCCACACCATAATTGAGGTTGAGCTTGTAGGTTTTTTCCTGATTGAAATACACCTTCCAGAAGTTCATGTCGTCGTTTTTCTTCGAGCCAAATACGTTGTAGGCAATAGCCTGACTCAGACCGCTTTTTTTGTAGTCTTCCAGGTGCAGGGCTACCTGATTTGTTTTGTTGGAGATTTCAGTATGAAAAGCCGGATTTACATCGCTGAAATTGGGATTGCCGTATATGGTGACAGGGTCGGTGTGGTAGGAGGGTTTGATGTGGCAGGTGCCTGAGGTGGCTTTGAGGGAAAAGTGTATGGTGTCATAGTCTGTGCTTTCCTTGACAGCATAAAACTTTTTGAGTTGTGCGTGTAGTTGACAGCAACAACATAGACCCATAAATAAAACCAAAATTCCCCTCAGCATGAACTTACGTACGTATGCTTAATAAATGAGTTGCAATTATAATGAAAAATGGGAGATAACCTCAATAAAGCCTTTTTGCTTGGCAGTAAGACAAATAGTGGAAATACTGGGGGTGCGTTTGAGAGATGAAGTGTAAGAATGAGCTAAAAAGAAATTGTGAGCTCAGAATGCGGCGAAAAATAACCTCTTTGCCGAAATCTCCTGAGCACTTTTTGGCAGTGAACGGTATAGATCGACAAAGAGGTCGAAATCATCTTAATTGACGATAAAATCTTTCATTTTGGCAAAGAAGCCTTTTTCTTTATTGCCGGGGTTTGGTGTAAAGTTTTCAGAGTTTCTGAGAGCTTCCAGCATGTTTTTCTCTTCTTTGGTAAGCTGCTTTGGTGTCCAGATATTGATAGACACCAGCTGGTCGCCTTTGCCATAGCCGTTTATGTCTCTGATACCTTTGCCTCGCAGGCGAAGAACTTTTCCGCTTTGAGTACCCGGATCAATTTTTATTTTCACTTTGCCTTCAATGGTAGGTACTTCTACATTGGTACCGAGTGTGGCATCTACAAAGTTGAGGTATAATTCATAGATTACATTGTTGCCGTCTCGTTTGAGAGTAGCGTCTTCTACCTCTTCTACCACTATGAGCAAGTCGCCGGGTATTCCTCCCCCGGGAGCTTCGTTACCTTTGCCTGTCATAGAGAGCTGCATGCCATCTACTACACCGGGTGGAATCTTCACAGGGATGATTTCTTCTTTGTAGGTAAGCCCTGAGCTATCTACTCCCGGAGGTTTGTGATCTACCGTTTTGCCGGCACCATTACATGTAGGGCACGTCGAAGCAGTTACCATTTGTCCTAGCATGGTGTTTACTGCTTTTCGCACTTGGCCGGACCCGTTACAGGTCGAGCAGTTTTTGAAGGTTACCCCGTCGGCAGTTACCAGGCGGTTTACTTTTATTTTTTTCTCAACCCCATGTGCTATATCTTCCAGGGTCATTTTTAGTTTAATACGAAGGTTTGTGCCTTTTTTCTGGCGCGATCTACCACCGCCACCGCCTCCAAAGAAGCTGTCGAACGGGCTACCACCGCCACCACCAAAGATGTCTCCAAACTGTGAGAATATGTCGTCCATATTCATACCACCACCGCCAAATCCGCCGGCACCACCTACACCCTGATGACCAAATTGGTCATAACGTTGTTTCTTTTCAGGGTTGCTCAGTACCTCGTAGGCTTCAGCTGCTTCTTTAAATTTATCTTCAGCTGTAGCATCATCGGGGTTTTTATCGGGGTGATATTTGATTGCCAGTTTGCGATAAGCTTTTTTGATCTCATCGGCAGAGGCTCCTTTGCTTACTCCCAGTACTTCGTAATAATCTCTTTTGGCCATGATAATTATGCTCCGGTTACAACTTTGGCATACCTGATCACTTTGTCGCTGAGTAGGTATCCGTTTTCTATTACATCTACTATTTTCCCTTTCAACTCCTCTTCCGGAGCAGGTATTTGAGTGATGGCTTCATGTAGTTCGGTATCAAAATCTGATCCCTTTTCTACTTCTATTTTTTTGATTCCTTTTTGCTCCAGTACGTTTTTGAATTTATTGTAGATTAAATCCACTCCTTCTTTGATGCTTTTGGCATCCATATCCTCAGAGTAAGATTTGTCAGCTCTTTCAAAATCATCCAAAATAGGCAACAATGAATGCATTAACCCTTCGTTGGCCGTACCTACCAATTCCAGTTTTTCTTTGGCTGTTCTCCTGCGGAAGTTTTCAAACTCTGAGTATAGTCTGAGGTACTTGTCTTTTGCCTCAGCCAGCTCTTGTTTCAATTCTTCTTTTTTAGAGGTTTTCTTTTTGGGTGCTTCAGCATCATTTTCTTTTGCTTCGCTGTTAACCTCCTCTTGTTTAGTCTCTTCCTGGCCGTTTAGTTGCTCTTCAGCCTTCTTGTTCTCTTTTTCTTCGGTTTTTGCTTTAGCCATTTTGTCTATGCACTTTTATTTTCCCCTTTGGTTGTCAATTATTTTGCCACAAGCATAATTGTGACATATTGACACAATCCGGTGCAGGCTGGACTTAGCTGTGTCAGTGTTTTGACTGGCTGACAGGGTAATGTGGCAGGACAGATTAACCGGCGACTACAGAAAATGAAGCTTCGACGTAGTTTTTCACCTGCTCCATCAGCCACATGGGGGTAGATGTAGCTCCGCAAATACCGATGGAATCGGTTGGTTTGATCCAGCTCAAGTCGATTTCTTTTTCGTTTTCGATAAAGTAGCTACGCTCGTTGTTTTTTTTGCATACGCCGTATAGCGCCTTGCCGTTTGAGCTTTTTTTACCACTTACAAATAGTATTACATCGTGCTTGGTTGAAAACTTTTCCATGCTGGGTTCGCGGTTGGAAACCTGCCGGCAAATACTATCATTGGCCTTAAAGTCTACTACTTCCAGCTCTCCATTAGTTTGCCGGATGCGTTCTTCTATCATGGCTTTGATGCGGTAAAACCCTTTGGTACTTTTGGTTGTCTGGCTATAGAGTGTAATGGACCGGGTGAAATCGATTTGTTCTAAATCCTCATCCTCCATTACAATGATGGCGTTTTCCTTGGTTTGCCCAGTGAGGCCTATCACCTCGGCATGTCCGGGTTTGCCATAGATTACAATCTGGCCGTTTTTGCTTTCCATCTGGTCATAGGAATTTTTCACCCGGTTTTGTAGCTTGAGCACTACCGGGCACGAGGCGTCTATGAGTTCTATATTGTTTTGCAGAGCAAGCTTGTACGTTTCGGGTGGCTCACCATGTGCTCGGATGAGCACTTTGGCGTCATGGATGTTAGTCAGGTCTTCTCTGGAAATTACTTTGAGGCCTTTGGCTTCCAGTCTTTCTACTTCCATGCTGTTGTGCACAATGTCTCCCAGACAGTACAAGTGACCGGATTCTTTCATTTCGTCTTCGGCCATTTCTATGGCAAACTCCACGCCGAAGCAGTATCCTGAGTTTTTATCTATTTCTATTTCCATAACCGATGGTTGTCATTTTTTGGGATTTGAATTAAGACAAGTTTAGGCATTCATCATGGCATTTTGTGCCAGGTGGATGATTTGTTCTACTTGTTCGTCAAAAGTCACATGGGTAGTATCTATTTCTACAGCCTCAGCAGACTTTACTAAGGGGCTTTCTTTGCGTGTAGTGTCTATTTCATCTCGTTTAGCCAGATTTTCTTTTACGGCATCCAGTGTGATGAGTTCGCCTTTATCCAGGAGTTCTTTTTGCCTTCGTTCTGCCCGGATATCAAAGTCAGCAATCATAAAGACTTTGAGTTCGGCCTGTGGAAAAACGACACTACCGATATCGCGTCCATCCATTACGACCCCTTTGGATTTTCCCAGTTTTTGCTGCTGAGCCACCATGGCCACCCGTACACTTTTGATGGCGCTTACTTCACTTACTTTTTCAGCCACACGCATTTCCCTGATTTCCTTTTCTACATTTAGCCCGTTGAGGTAGGTTTCTGTGTGACCATTTTTGGGGTTGGGTTGAAAACGGATTTCTATCTCCGACAAAGCTTTGTCTATCGCTTTGGGATTAGTGATGTCGATGTAGTGATCCAGAAAATAGAGAGTAACGGCCCGGTACATTGCACCGGTATCTATGTAGGCGTAGTTGAGCAGTGTAGCCACTACTTTGGCCGTAGTGCTTTTGCCACAAGCTGAATATCCGTCAATTGCTATGATTATTTTTTTCATTCGTTTGGGAGAGTGTTTAGCAGTCTTTTACAGGGCAGGGTATGGGTTTTCCTCGCTTAATCGTGCGGGGTTTTCTTTCCTTGTATCGGCTTGTGCGGCACGATTCCAGTCCCATGCCTATCAAAAAAAGCAGCAGAATGGTAATGATTACAGGTCGCTTCACGTCTTGTCTTTTTTTACAAAGATAACCACTTCTTAGGGGAATTTATTTTGTGTCGGCCACAAAACCGCCCGATAATATTGGGGTGCTTTTGAGTCTATATTTATTTTCAAAACAAGTATAATTGTATGTTGATCTCCTCACAAGAACATATCAAATCGCTGATAATGCGAATAACCACACAAGCTGACCAGGTAGCTTTCGAAGAGTTTTTTCATCTGTATTTCACCTGGTTAAAATCTGTAGCCATGGCTATAGTGAAAAAAAATGAGGACGCAGAGGAAGTAATCGAAGATGTGTTTGTCAAGGTGTGGGCCATGCGAGAGAGGCTCCATCAGGTCAATAATATTGAAACTTACTTGTATACAGCTACGAAAAACCGGGCCTACAATTATGTGAAGAAATATTACAAAGCCTATTTGGTAGAAATGGAGGAAGGTAAGGACGATACCGGGTACAGTATTTCTCCTGAGGAGGCCATGATAATAGAAGAACTAAAGCTGAAAATAAATGATGCTGTAAGTCTGCTCCCTCCAAAATGCAAGGAGGTATTTACACTCGTGCGGCAGGAAGGCTTGTCTTATAAAAAAGCGGCCTCACTATTGGGAGTCACTCCCAAAACGGTGGAAAATCAATTGGCTATAGCCATCAAAAAAATAAAGTATGAGCTGGACTCATACCTTAACGATCCTAAGCAGCCAACTAATACTATACTGCAGAGGAACCTCTTTTTTTGCTATCTTTTTTTGTAGAAAAAAGCCCTTTTTTACGGCCTAGTACCCTTTTTTTCAGAAAGCAGAAAAACCCTTTGGGGGATTTTTCATTTCATGCTGTCCTCCGCCCGACCTAGAATACTGAGATTCTGACATGGATGATATTATATACCAATCAATAGTAAAAGAGCTTTCGGGAGAAGCATCTCAACAAGAAAGAGAGCAGGTAAAGCAATGGAAGGCAGAGGGGAATAATTATGTGATATATGAAGCTATATCGAGACATTTAGCAAACCCTGATGAAGCAAGCACTGCCGGTGAAGTATTTGCCAGAGTATCAGGGCGTATTGCAGACGAGGAAGGGCAATTTTCTGAAATTCAGCCTCCACGAAACGTCAGACCGTTGTGGGTGAAGGTAGCAGCTGCTATCGTATTGTTACTTGGGGTAACTTGGGCAATCTGGGAGCAAAATACCAACGATGTGCAGGGCATTGTAATAAACCAGCGGGTAGAAAAGGTAAACCCCAGAGGGCAGAAGTCGTCGTTTGTATTGAGTGACGGTACTCTGGTGAAGCTTAATGCTGACAGTAAACTTACTTTTCATGAAAAATTTACAGATTCCGGACGTCATGTTTACTTAGAGGGGGAAGCGTTTTTCGATGTAAAAAAAGATGCGAACAGGCCATTTGTAGTGCACTCGGGAAAACTTACTACTACTGCTCTTGGCACGTCGTTTAACGTTCAGGCCTATCCGGACGAAGGAAGCGTAAATGTAGCCCTGCTTACCGGAAAAGTATTAGTAAATACAGAAGATGGAATGTCAAAAGGAGTAGTGTTACTGCCAAATGACATGGCCGCTTTCGACAAACAGCAGCGCAGCATAACCAAGCAGGAATTTGACCCGGAAAAAGTGCTGGCATGGAAGAATCAGACGCTTTATTTTAAAGATGCCCAGCTGATAGATATGCTTAAAACACTGGAAAGGTGGTACGGAGTACGTTTTGTACTGGCAGACAAAGACCATGAGGATTGGCCAACCATTTTTACGGGTAAATTCAAAGACAAAAGCCTGGAATATGTATTGGATGTATTGAGTAAAAATCAGGAGACCTTTTCCTATTCTATAAATGAAAAAACAATTACAGTATCAAAAAACTAAATAACCGATATATGAGATTTAATACCAGTTAAAAAAAATAAACCGGTAATACGAAGTAATACCGGTTTCTCCGGTTCGGAAATTACACAGGAAATATGCGACTACTCTTGTGATTTCTGAACCCTCCGTTTTCAATAATTTTTCAATTACCAAAAACAGTATAAAATTATGCAATCATTATTACTGAAACAAATCTGGTTTATGGCTATGTGTGCATTTTATGGCGTATTTCTCCAAGTACTGATATCCGGGTTGCTGATCGCAAAGGAGGGCACAGCGCAGCGGCTCAAATTAGAAGATGTGATGCTGACGATCGAACTCGATGAAGTGCAGCTTACAGAAGCATTTGCCCAGATAGAACAAATTGTAGGATTTAATTTTATTTATGAAAAAAAACTAACCAACAAAAACAAAAAGCTAACGCTATCGATTCGGGATCAATCAATGATGGATGTACTCAGGCATTTTTCTAAAGAAGGAGATCTGAAGTTTAGGCGTGTCAATGAAAACATCTATGTGACCAGAAAAAGCAGTAAAAGTAAGTTTTCTGATGATGTAATCGATGAAACACTTGTTCAGGAAATTACCCTCAAAGGCAAAGTGACAGACGAAAATGGCGAGGGATTGCCCGGAGCGTCTGTTATAGAAAAAGGTACTTCTAATGGGACTACAACTGATTTAGATGGAAATTATCAAATAAATATTTCTGGGGAAGCAGATCTGGTTATTTCTTATGTAGGTTATAAAACTCTGGAAGTTTCGGTTGCAGGGAGAAGCACCATTGACATTCAAATGGTGTTAGATGCAGAGCAATTGGAGGAAATCGTAATTACGGGCTACACCGGACAATCCAAAAGATCTATTACAGGATCTGTTGAGGTAATTGATGAAGATGAGTTGAGAAAAAACCCGGCAACAAGAGTAGATCAGCAGTTGCAGGGCAAAGTATCCGGAGTAAATATTATTACCAATGGGGCACCAGGTGGAGGAGCTCAGGTAAGAATTCGGGGCTATGCTACATTTGGAAACAAAGATCCGTTATACATTATCGATGGTGTTCCAGGAGGAGGGCTAAATGATATCAATCCCAACGATATCGAATCGGTTTCAGTACTAAAAGATGCATCTGCGGCTTCTATTTACGGTGCTAGGGCTGCCAATGGTGTGATTTTGATCACAACTAAGCGAGGGCGAAAAGAACAAAAAGCCCAGCTGAGTTATGATGTGTTTTATTCTTTGGATTTTGATGGAAGTAATAAGCCTGATGTACTCACTCCACAGCAATGGGGAGAGTTGGAATTTCAAGGCCAGCGAGCAGGGGGCAATACCACTCCAAGTCACCCTAGCTATGGCAGTGGGAATAACCCCGTAATTCCAGAGTACTTGAATGGGGACCCGTCTAAACCCTATGATCCGGAAACAAACAGGTTGCTAAGATCGGCGAATACTGATTGGTACGATGTACTTACGCAAGTGGGGGTGAGCCAGCAACATAATTTAAGCATAAGAGGTGGTAGTGAAGCGGGAACATACGCTCTTTCATTCGGATACCTGGATAGACAGGGTACATTAATAGAAACAAGTTTTCAGCGATACAGTACAAGACTCAATTCTCAATTTTCCTTTTTGGATGATCGAATTCGGGTGGGGGAAAATATTACCATTGCGTACTCAGAAGCTAATGGCAATATTGGGCAATCCTTCAGAAGATTCCTTTATTTTCCACTTATCCCAAGGTTTGATGAAGGAGGAAATTTTGGAGGGACATTAAATGGGATTTTAGGTTTGGGAACCAATTTCCCAAATCCTGAAGCAATACAGGTGAGGGCGAAAGATGCGCTAAATCAAAGGATGCGTATTTTTGGCAATGCCTATGTTGAAGCAGAGATAATAAGTGGTTTAACAATCAAATCCAGTATTGGTGTTGATTTTGCTTCCACGGCTTTCAGGCGTTACAATCCTGAATTCCCAGAGGGAGGTAATCCGGGAAACAGTTATAACCAAAATTCTGGCTATGGAAATGCACTTACTTGGACGAATACATTGAACTATACCAAGTCTTTTGAAAACCATTCCTTAACTGTACTTGCCGGAACAGAAGCCATAGAAAATACAGGAAGGAGTATTGGATTTAGTGGAACGGATTATTTTACTACAGACCCGAACTTCCTTAACATTTCCAATGCAGGTACTATCAATAGTGTGACAGGAGGAGGAGGGCTTACCCGTAGGCTAGCATCCGTTTTTGGCAAATTGGATTATTCTATCAACGACAGGTATATGGCTAGTTTTACACTTCGTCGTGATGGATCTTCTGCTCTTGGTCCAAACAATCGTTTTGATGTATTTCCAGCGGCTGGTGTAGCTTGGGTGATTTCAGATGAATCGTTTTTAGCCAATGTCGAAGCAATTAATTTTTTGAAACTAAGTGCAGGGTGGGGACAAGTAGGTAACGTAAATACACTATCTAACTTTGCCTTTGCTAATATCTACAGAAGCGATTCAGGTTTTGGGAGTACAGGTTATGACATAGGGGGTACTAATGCAAACCCTCCCGCCAATGGAATTGCTTTGACCGACCGTGGTAATGCTGATCTGGTATGGGAAACATCTGAAACATTGAACATAGGGCTGAATTTTAGATTATTTGACAATAAAATATCTGGATCATTAGAATGGTACAATAGAAAAACCAAAGACCTGATCCAGCGAACACCCGTGCCAATTGCAGCAGGAATCGCTGGAGAACCTTTTGGAAATATCGGAGAAATACAAAATAAGGGAGTTGATATGAACCTGTCGTATTATGGTCAAATAAATAGTGATTTTAGTTTTAATGTGACAGGTATCGTAAGTGCCTACAAAAACAAGGTAATTGATATAAATGGTAATCCAGATACATTTCTTCCTGCTTCGTATGGTAACCCACTGCTCATAACCTCCAGGACTCAAGTCGGTAAGGAGATAGGTGCTTTTTATGGGTTGATCGTAGACGGAGTGATACAAGAGGGGGATGATGCTGGTAATTTTAAATTCAGAGACTTAAATAATGATGATACTATAGACCCTCTGGATGATTCTGATTTTATTGGAAGCCCACACCCTGATTTTACTTACAGTTTAAACCTTAGTGCAAACTATAAAAACTTTGATTTCACAGCATTTCTTAGAGGTACACAGGGGAACGATATTTTTGAGTGGACTAGAATTTTAACTGATTTTCAGTTTAGGGATTTAAATCGGAATACTCGGGTATTGGATGCTTGGACACCCACAAATCCAAGCAATACACTTGCTGAATATAATGGAAGTACTGCAAATGATAATTCAAGGGTTTCGTCTTACTATGTGCAGGATGGTTCTTATCTAAGGCTCCAGACGATTCAAGTTGGCTACACTTTTTCTGAAATTCCTGGCTTGAATAAGTTACGGTTATACCTTCAGGGGCAAAATATATTTACCATGACCGGTTATACAGGAATTGATCCGGAGATTGGGGAAAATTCGGGGACTCAAATAGCCGTAGATGGAGGGGGAGTTTTTTCACAACCACGGTCATTCTTGATAGGCCTCAACATATCACTTTAATTCATTAAAAAATCAAAGAAATGAAAAGAATACTTAATGTATATAAAACAATAGTTCTTGCGTTTGGTTTTGTGATGATGTTAGGATGCTCGGACAGCTATGTAGATCTGGTTCCACAGGGAAGCCTGAACATCGATGTACTAAACAATAAAGAAGGGTTGGATGCTTTGCTTTTGGCAGGGTACTCAGCAATGGACGGCCATACAGCTGGGGTTACCAATTTGGGTTGGCAAAACGATCATACAAATTGGCTATATGGAGAGATAATCTCTGATAATGCCCTAAAAGGGTCTTCTATAGGTGATCAACCTGAGATGAATCTAATAGAAGAAGGCCGAATTTCGGCTTCAAGCCCATACATGCCAGCGTTGTGGGGTTCTGTATACGAAGGTGTCACTAGGGCCAATGGGGTACTTCAAATACTAGTCAATACGGAAGGCTTAAGTGATGAGGATAGAAACAGAATAGAAGGAGAAGCACTTTTCCTTAGAGCACATTTTTATCACTACGGAAGAAGGTATTTTGATAAGATACCTTATTTTGACGAAACAGCTACAGAATTCAAATTACCCAACGATAGGGACATATTTTCAGATATTGAAGCAGATTACAAGCGGGCTATTGATCTGTTGCCGATTGAACCCACAGACGTGGGACGAGCACATAAATCAGCGGCACAAGCATCTTTAGCAAAACTATACATGGATGCCGGGAGATTTTCGGATGCCAAACCATTACTAGATGCTATTATCAATAGCGGGCGTTACATTTTATTTGATAACTACAACGATAATTTTATCGGCACCAATGAAAATGTAACTACCGGAACGGAGTTTATTTTTCAAATTCAGTCGATTGGTAGGGAAGGAATTCTCAATGGAAGACTCGTAAATGGTATTGCTCAGTTACATGGGTGTTGTGGTTTTTTACAACCCTCCCAAAATCTGGTTAACGCACATAAAACAGATGCAAATGGGTTGCCTATGTTGGATACTTTTAATGACGTGGATTTGGCAAACGATCAGGGAATTGCAACCACATCTCCCTTTACGCCTGCCACAGATAACCTGGATCCAAGGCTGGATTATACAGTGGCCAGGAGGGGTATTCCTTTCATTGACTATGAGATCGATATTCTGGATCCCGGGCCCGGAGGTGACCTGCGGTTGTTCCCCGGTCAGGAGTATATTGTAGATCAGGTAACCTATGGTCCTTATCGAGCAAAAAAATTTCAACCTACGAGTGCTGATGTTAAAGCAGGGGGTTCTTGGCTGGGTGTTTCTAATATCAACTACAGTATTCATAGGTATGCAGATATTTTGCTTCTTAGGGCTGAAGTAGCTGTGGAGGAGAATGATTTGCCTACTGCACTTGACCTGGTAAACCAGGTGAGAAACCGAGTCAAAAACGGAGAAAAAGTGACTTTTGCGGATGGTTCTGAAGCAGCTAACTACGTAGTGGAACCCTACCCTTCTTTTCCGGATCAGGACTATGCCAGAAAGGCTGTAAGAATGGAAAGGAGACTAGAACTAGCTTTGGAAGGTAGTAGGTGGTATGATTTGGTACGCTGGGGAATTGCTGAGACCACCATTAAGGAATATTACAGGACAGAAGGACGCCCCTTGCTAACCGCTAATGGGAAATTTACTTCTGATTTCATGCCTATTCCTGAAAGTCAGATTGACTTGACTCGTGATGAGAACGGAAATCCAACGTTGACACAGAACACTGGATATTAAGGGTTGAATATTCTCACTGTTCAGCTTAATAAATACAGCAGGAGATAGCATTTATAGGGTGCTATCTCCTTTCTTTCCTACTAAGGGAACATTTTAATTCTTAAAACCGGACTTGGGAAGTTATGGGTTTAGAAAAAAAAATAATAGAGTTTCTTTCTTGGTTTAGTGTATGTCTGTTCTTGCTTGTAGGGTGCAACGATACAAGAAAAAGCGACACTCTTTTTATCTTAAAAGAAGCATCCCAAACGGGATTAGAATTTCAGAATAACCTTGATGAGAGTGCCGAATTCAATATACTCAACTATGTATACTATTACAATGGAGGGGGTGTTGGGGTCGGTGACTTCAATCGGGATGGGTTAGAAGATATCTATTTGATTTCCAATTTGGAAGCTAATCGTTTATTCATTAACACAGGAAAGCTTACATTCAAGGACATAACCACAGAGGCGGGAGTATCTGGTAGATTTCATTGGTCTACAGGAGTAAGTGTTGTCGATGTAAATGGAGACGGTTGGTTGGATATCTATGTGTGTGGCCTGGGGAGCTTTGGTACTTCCAAAGAGACTAATGAGTTATTCATTAACAATGGGATTTCTGAAAAAACCGGTGAAGTTTCCTTCACAGAATCGGCTGCTGACTATGGCCTAAATGTATCTGCATACTCTACGCAGGCAACCTTTTTTGATTATGATAATGATGGAGACTTGGATATGTACCTGCTTAACCATTCGCTTCATTCAGTAAATTCTTATGCCCCAAGGGCTGTCATGATGCAGCGCCACCATCAGGAGATGGGGGATAAATTATTTAGGCATGACATCAACAATGGCGAACATAGGTTTGTAGAAATTACACAAACTTCTGGTATTGTAAGTACTCCGGTAGGTTTTGGGTTGGGTGTAGGGTGTGCAGATTTCAATCAGGATGGATGGACAGATATTTATGTATCCAATGATTTTCATGAAAATGATTACCTTCTAATCAACCAAAAAGGTCAAGGTTTTGTGGATCAACTGGAAGAGCAGATTGGGCATACCAGTAAATATTCGATGGGTAATGATTTGGCAGATTTTAATAATGACGGTCTTGTTGATATTGTAACTCTGGATATGCTTCCGCATCAACCTGAAGTATTACAAAAATCGATGGCAGAGGATCATTATGCTTTGAGACAAGTCATTTCGAAAAATGGGTATCACCCCCAATTATCCAGGAATACACTACAACTTAATAAAGGAGGCAGATTCTCAGAAATAGCACCGCTGGCAGGAATAGAGGCAAGCGACTGGAGTTGGGCACCTTTGTTTGCAGATTTGGACAATGATGGAAATAAAGACCTATACATTACCAATGGAATCTATAGAAGACCCAATGACCTTGATTACCTCAACTACACATCTCAAAACGCTATAAAGTCGGTTATTGGGTTGAAAATGGAGGAAATTAGTAGCAAGCTTATTCAGGCTATGCCTCAGAATCCAATTTCAAACTTTGCTTTCCGGAATAACGGTGATTTAACTTTTACAGACAACACCAGAAACTGGGGATTGGATGTTTTGTCACACTCTAACGGGGCGGTATACTGCGATTTTGACAATGATGGAGATTTAGATCTGGTTATTAACAATATCAATGAAAAAGTAATGCTGTTTGAAAACAGGGCCAGTACTAAAAACAACTATCTTCAGGTACAGCTTCAGGGGCCTCAATACAATCGAACAGGCGTAGGGGCCAAAGTTTTGATAAAACATCAGGGACAAACTTATTATCAGGAACAAAATCCGGCACGAGGATTTATGTCATCAGTGAGTCATACAATTCATACCGGATTGAAAGAAAATACCAGTATAGATTCATTGTACGTAATATGGCCAGGAGGACGCTATCAGCTGCTTAAAGATGTATTAGCCAATCAAAGAATCATGGTCAATTATCAAAATGCATCGGGTGACTTTTATTCAAAAGAAGCTAGTAAATCAGCGTACCCTTTGTTTAAAACTAGGGAAGAGTCAATGATATCTTACAAGCACTCGGAAAATGAATTTCATGATGTATATCGAGAATACCTCATACCTCGGTTAGTTTCTACAGAAGGACCGGGTATGGCCATAGGAGACGTAAACAACGATGGATTGGGCGACTTGTTTTTTACCAATGCACAGGGTAAACCGGCCAAAATGCTCTTACAGCAAACAGATGGTAAGTTTATCACCATCAATGATGAACTATTCAAGCAGGATAGTATCTACGAGGGGGTAGATGCGAGCTTTTTTGATGTAGATGGTGATAATGACCAGGATCTGATGGTAATATCGGCAGGAAACGACTATCGGAATGGGCATGATTACCTTAGAGATCGTGTCTATATCAACGAGGGTTCAGGAATTTTTCGTGAAAATAAAGAAGCATTGCCAAAACTATACTTTAATGGGTCTTGTGCAAGACCGGCTGATTATGATCAGGATGGCGATGTAGATGTTTTTATTGGGGGACGTGTTATTCCAGGTAAATATGGTTTATCGACTGAGAGTTACTTATTGATGAATGATGGTAGTGGTGTTTTCAAGCAGGACAAGGGGTTTAAGTATGAAGGTATGGTTACTGATGCTGTGTGGGCAGATGTAGATAGCAATGGATGGAAAGACCTTATAGTTGTGGGAGAATGGATGTCTATAGAGATTTTTCTAAATAATGACGGTCGACTTTTGCGTAGCGCAGAGTTACTACCAACAAATTTGTCCGGTTGGTGGAACTGCGTGATGGCCGAAGATATGGATAATGATGGCGATGTGGATTTGGTGGTTGGTAATGTAGGGTTGAACACAAAACTGAAAGCGTCAGAAGCAAAGCCTGTCAAGTTGTATGTTAGTGATTTTGACAGCAATGGAAGTATCGACCCGGTGATGACTTACTTTGTACAAGAGGAAGAATATCCATTTGCCACCAAAGATGTTCTCAGCAAACAAATGATCTTCTTAAAAAAGAAGTTTACGACTTATGCTTCCTTTTCTGGGATTACCATAGATAAAACCTTGAATTCAGTGCAATTGAGCGATGCAGCCGTCAGAGAGGCCACAGAGTTCAGGTCACTATATTTAGAAAATAATGGGAAAGGAGAGTTCAGCTCGCATCCTCTTCCTGCAGAAGCAAATTTCGCACCTATCATGAGTCTAGCTTCTGTTGATATTGATAAGGATGGACTGATGGATATAGTAGCTGGCGGTAACTTTTATGGACTCACTCCTGGTATGGGCAGGCAGGACGCAAGCCATGGTTTACTGCTACGTAATACAGGAAACGGGCAGTTTGCCCCAGTGAAACATACCCAAAGTGGCATAAACATCATTGGCCAGGTCAGGAAAATAGACTGGTTAAAATTACATGATGGCCAGTCGGTATTAGTAGTAGCAAGAAATAACGATTCTCCGATTGTATTGCAACCGATCTTAACGGCTTATTAAAAAATAAGAGCAATTACTATGTTGTTTGATGACTTGGAAATGCAGTGTGGCACAGAGGAAAACTGTGTTAGTATATTTCAAGTATGTGACTTGCAGGTTGAGCTTGAGCTAGCTAAAACGGATAAGGCATTTAAGTTGGAGGTGGTTTGGTCGAATGTGGATCTCAGCACAGAAGTTTTAAAGACATATCAGTAAACATAAGGTGAAGGATAAGATACGCTAGATTTTCATTTAATCGGCTATGAAAAATCACACTCAAGAGCTTCATCACGAATAAATAATAGAATAAACGAAAAAAACGATATTATGAAACAGTTGAAAATAGAAAAGAACAACCTCATTTTAACCATCCTCTTTTTGGTGTCCTGCATTAGTCAGTTGGATGCTCAAAAGCTGCCTCAACAAGGGCAAAACCTTTATTCAAAGCCTTTACCTTCTACAATGACCAAGTGGTTTAGTGCCGAAAACCCTACAGGAGAAAAAGGAAAAGCAGGACTTACTAATAAGGGAGCTAAAGGAACCGCTTTTTACATCGTTCAACCCGGCGAAACTCAGAGCCTTATGGAGATAGAGGGTGCTGGCATTATAGAGCGTATGTGGATGAGTGGTACCATAGCTACAGTAGAAGAGCAAAGGAGAGGCGTTGTTATCAATATGTATTGGGATGGTTCAGATAAGCCTGCAGTGTCTGCTCCAATTGGAGATTTTTTTGGTAATGCTCTGGGTATAATGAGACCTTTCGATAGCGAATTGTTTTCAAACCCTGAGGGGCGTTCGTTTAATTTTACCATTCCTATGCCTTATCGTAAAGGTGCTAAAGTAGAGATTGTAAATGAATCGTCTACACAGGTGCTGTTTTGGTACGATATCAATGTTCAGCAAATGGCCAGTGTTCCTGATGATGCTATGTATTTTCATTCCCATTGGAGAAGGGAATTTGAAACAGAATTGGGTGTAGATTTTCAGATTCTTCCTAAAGTAGAAGGTACAGGCAGGTTTTTGGGAACTCATGTCGGTGTGATTGGAGATCAAAAATACCTGGGTACTTGGTTTGGCGAAGGAGAAGTAAAGATTTTTTTAGATGGTGATACTCAGAACCCCACTTTGCAAGGAACGGGAACAGAAGATTATATTGGTACTGGTTGGGGGCAAGGCGTTTTTTATGGTCAGCGTTTTGGTTCGTTAGTTTCAGATAAAAAGCTGGATATATATTCCTTTTATCGTTATCACACTGCCGATGCGGTCTTTTTCCAAAACGATTGTAAGGTAACCGTTCAACAAATGGGTAGCGCAAATCGAAAGCTTCTAAGACAAATGAAGGCAGAGGGAACTGAATTTTTGCCCGTTTGGCACTTGCAGACTCATGGGCAAAAAATTGGGGATGACGATGGAAAACCAATGGAGCATATCCACCTTTTGGATATGAAGAAAGCTCCAGACGTAGATAGCGATGATTTTTTGGCCGGCCTGCCCACCAATTACTATAGAAGGGATGATGTGTCAGCCACAAGCTATTTTTATCTGGATAGACCTGAAAATAACTTGCCAGCGCTTCAATCATTCGAAGAACGAATGAGGGATATGAAAATCAAAGTATGGGATCGCCTGAAAGTAAGAAAGGAGGGAGGAGAGTTTTTGCAGAACGAAGATTGATTTTTTGGCTCTTGATTCTAGTTTTTGTTAAAGGATTTACCAATTCAGAGGAGTGATTACTGCTATTGCCAATTTATTTCCTAAAAGAAAAAGTTAATGGAACAGGCTATTTTAGTCTTGTCCCGTCTGATAAGTTGTACTGTGGTAAAGCAAAAACGCAAGTTATTTACCTAAGCAGGTATCACTTCTCAAAAGAATTAACAGAAGGCAACAAACTAGACAAAGCTACTCACTTTGCCACCAACTATATGGAAAACAAGGGCAATGGGCGGTTTATCATTACTTCTTTGCCAGTTGAAGCCCAGGTATCTTCTGTGAATACCATCCTTATAGAGGACATGGATAAAGACTCCCACCTGGATATAGTTTTGGCTGGCAATATGTATGGAGTGGAGGTAGAAACTATTCGAAACGATGCATGTTACGGATTATTTTTAAAAGGAGATGGAAAAGGCAACTTCAAATCAGTGTCTGTGACTTCCAGCGGACTTTATGTGCCGGGCGATGTAAAAGCAGCTCAGAAAATGATTCTGGATGAAAAACGCTATATTATTTTTGCGCGAAACAGCGATCAGGTACACTTGGTCGAGGTAAAAGAGTAGAAATAATTCTTTCCGAAATTTTTTTGGTGGTTGGCTGTAGGGAATGCAGGCTTTTTACCCGTCTTAGTAGGAAGTGGACTTGTGTCTGTACCATTCAGGCACACATAGCGTATAGGATTTGCCTGAAAAGTACATACATATAGAAGGTATCGTAAAGAAGATACAAAAAGGAGATGAAAGGGCTTTCAGAGCTTTTTTTGAGATATACTATCCCAAAATGCTTCATTTCTCTTTTACCATGATTCACAATAAGCTTTTTGCCGAGGAGATCGTTCAGGATGTATTTAGTCTTATCTGGAAAAACAAAAAACAGCTTAAAGGTGTCAGCAACATTGACGCATATCTGTACAAGTCCACCCGAAACAAAACCATAGACCATATCAGAAGTCATAAAAATGACATCACAAATATAGCTCAGGACAATCTGGACTTATTTCAATCCTATGTGTTTACCAACACCAATCCCGAAAATGAGCTGGTGACCAAAGAACTGGCCCAAAAGCTAAACGATGAAATATTGAACTTGCCCGAGAAAGCGCAACTGGTCTTTCGTATGATCAAAGAAGACGGCCTCTCCTACCAGCAAGTAGCAGAACTGCTAAACATATCTACCAAAACTGTGGACAATCACCTAAGCAAATCCATAAAGCGAATACGGGAAGTAATAAAAGCCTATATGGACGAGGAAACAAGCGCAGGGTCACGTCTTCGAGTGGTCAAATAAAAAAAATAGTAGGGGGAGTAGGGAGAATCGATAGAAACCTCGTCTCAGTAGGTAATGTGATAAATCCCTCCGAAGTAAATGGAAGAATACGATAAAATAGAAAGACTAATTCACGCTCAACTGAGGGGAGATATCGAGGTGTGGGATTTAAATGAGCTTCTACAGTGGATTAACCAATCGCCCGAAAACAAAAAGCAGTACGAGCTGATCAAAGAATACTGGCAGCACAGTATGTGGCAGCCCTCTGTCAGCAGTACAGCATTGGATGAGGCCTACAAGCGGGTTTTAGGACAGGATTTTTCAGATCAAAAACAGGTCAACAATCAGTTTTTTTTGTCAACAAAGAAAAAACCATTGACCCGGTGGTGGTCTGTGGCAGCTGCTGTGGTAGCCGTGTTGTTACTTTCAGGGTTGGTGCTGAATCGGATAGTACCTTTCAACCAGCTATTATCTACACCGGACAATGGTTTTAAGCCCCTAGTCGTTAAAAAAAATCCGCTCACACAAAAATCAAACTTCAGATTGCCCGACGGATCGGAAGTCTGGTTGAATGCCGGCTCGGAGTTGAGTTATGAACAAAACTTTGAAGGAGAAACACGGCATGTGCATTTGAGTGGAGAAGGTTTTTTCTCAGTAAAAAAAGATGTAAACAAGCCTTTCATTGTAGAAACAGACGATTTTACGGTGACGGCTTTGGGTACAGCGTTCAACATAAGGTCTTATAAAGAAGAAGACAAACACGCTGTGGCATTGCTCTCTGGTAAAGTGGAGGTTGACCCTACAAAAACCAACCATCAGCAAGTGGTACTGAATCCGGGTCAAGGTCTGGTGTTCGATACACAGCAGAAAGATTTTTCAGATTATGTTTTTGATCCCGAGGAAGTAACCGGGTGGAAAAACAGTGTCTTGGTATTTAGAGGAGATGACCTCAAGACCGTTATCAGTAAAATTAGAAATTGGTATGGTGTAGAGGTTACCGTCGAGGGTACACCCCCAGCTGATTTTATTGTTTCGGGCCGTTTTCATAACGAGTACCTGAGCAATGTGCTGCGAAATCTGCAATATGCCAGAGAATTTGAATACGAAATCACAAACAAATCAGTGAAGATAAATTTTTAATAAAACAACCAGAAAATCTATGAACAGATAGCTAAAGCATAGACTATTAAGAAAAAAAACCTGCGACACAAGGTGCCACAGGCAATGACATTTCTAAAGAAGAATCAAAATTTTGGCGAATTCGCATTCCTCATTAGAAAGTCAAAAAACAATTTGTTTAATAAAAAACATCCAAATTTATGCAATTTACTATTACAAAATTACTATTGACTATGTCAAAGTATGCGTTAACAGGATTTATCGTCCAGTTTCTTCTATTCTCTTTGGCGCTTGCATACGAAGGCAATACCCAAAATAAAGCTCATAGTGTAAAAGAGGTAGAGCTGGAGTTGGAATTCAACAATGCATCCCTTCAGAATATCTTTTCTACAATAGAAGAGGCTACAGAATTTGATTTTATTTTTTACGACAAAGATATAGCGTCTAAGAAGGCGTTTTCTATGAACAAGCAGACTATCGCTTTGTCGGAACTACTATTAGAGTTGTCAAAAACCTATGATTTTGCTTTCAGACAACTCAATAGGAACATTACAGTGAAGAAACTGTCTAAAAAAGACAAGGAAAGATTAGCGGTAGAGTTGGCTCAGGATGTGACCATTACCGGTAAAGTTACTGACGAAAATGGTGAAGGACTTCCAGGGGCATCTATTGTAGTGAAAGGATCTACACAGGGAACTACCTCAGACATGGACGGAAATTTCAAACTCACAGTACCTGATAATGCCACAATAGTAGTATCGTATGTAGGGTATATGAATGCCGAAATCGCTGTTGATTCGCGCGCAGTATACGACATCAGTATGCAGCCAGATGCTGAGCAGTTGGAAGAAATCGTAGTAACAGCACTGGGTGTAGAAAAATCAGTGAAGTCGCTTGGATATTCTATGACCAAACTGGAAGGAAAAGAAATCTCTAAGTCTTCTACAGTGAGTCCTGTATTGGCACTGAAAGGTAAAGTAGCAGGTGTAGATATCGCTCCTACTGAGGGTGGTGTATTTGGAGGGTCTAGGATTACAATCCGAGGAAACTCTACCCTGAAAGAAAACAACCAGCCGATATTTGTAATCGATGGTATCATCATGGATAACAACATCTCTGGTGGATCTGAATGGGGTGGTGACGACTGGGGTAATGACCTAAAAAACCTTAACTCAGATGACTTTGAAACGGTATCGGTACTGAAAGGAGCTGCTGCTACAGCATTGTATGGTGCCAGAGCTTTGAACGGTGCTATTGTGATTACTACCAAAAAAGGCAGTGCCAGAAAAGGGATTGGAGTAGATGTAACTCAAACCTTCAACACAAAGCATGTGTACGATGGTCCTGATTTTCAAAATGTATATGGAGAGGGGGCCCCTCCCGGATACGATGCAGGATATGACGATATATACAATCCAGCCGGTGGGTTTAAATTAGACGGAAACGGTGATCCCTTTATAGAAGGTACTACCGGAGGATGGGTGCCCATAAGCTATGGACCTAAAATGGACGGATCCAGAATTAAAGACTGGAATGGAGAGTGGATAAACTATACGCCAAAACCTGACAACTATAAGCAGGTATTCGAGAGAGGTTTTTATTCTAACACGAACGTATCGTTCAATGGAGGAAGCGAAAAATCGACTTTTATCGTATCTATTTCTAATACAAGTGAGAAAGGTACTTTCCCAAGAAACAAGTTCAACAGAACGTCTTACTTTACTAAAGCTACACACCGTCTGAATGATTTCATCTCAGCTCAGGTTGGAGCTAGCTATTCTATCTCTACGGCTCAAAACCCTCCTACTAATATCATGCAAAATTTCATTACAGGAGCATGGCCAAGAAACTACGATGCTGAAAAGTGGAAGAAGAACTACAGAGCCCCACACGGTGGTGTGCCAAGCGCTACCTACAACGACGCTAACGTAGCAATTCCAGGACACGGAACCTGGTTTAGTATCTATGAGAATACAAACCAAAGTATAGAGGAGTCATTGAGATTGACTGGTGACGTGACGTTCACTGTTACCGATTGGTTCAATGTGAAATTGAATGGGTATGTAAATAACTACTATACCAAGAGTGAGAACAAGCAATTGGGACAAGGTTTTGCGAATGAAGGTGGGTACTATAGCTTGGGCCACACCAGAAAAGAGCAAAACGATTTGCAACTATGGTTGAACTTCAACAAAGAACTTACTTCTGATATTAGCGCAAGGCTCTCTATCATTGGAGAAAAGTGGCAGACTAAAGAGACGTTCAACACCTCTAATACCGACGGAGGTTTGGTAGTACCCGGTCAGTACACTATCAGCAACTCTAGAAACAGAGCAGCTACCAGCGCAGGCATCAGAGGAGGAAAACAACTCAACTCCGTGTATTTCTTTACAGATTTAGAGTGGAGAGATCAGGTGTTCTTGCAAGTAACCGGTAGAAAAGACTGGTCATCTACCCTTACTTACTCAGACGGTACAGGCAACAACTCGTACTTCTATCCTTCAGTAAGTGCGTCGTGGGTATTCTCACAATCGTTTGCTAACCTGCCGTCGTTCATGGACTTTGGTAAGGTGAGAGCTTCGTGGGCACACGTAGGAAACGACTACAGTCCGTATAGCATCAATGCTGGTTTCAAAAGTCAGGATGTACTTCAGAGTCTCAACGGCGATTTGCAAAAATACACTTTCAATAGCAGCCAGGTACCTAACCTCAACTTGAGACCGGAAGACAAGAAGTCTATTGAAATGGGAGTTGATCTTCGCTTTTTCGAAGGACGTTTAGGGTTTGACTTCACTTACTATGTAGAAAACACCTACAACCAGATTTTGAGCATTCCTGTGCCTTCAGAGTCAGGAGTGGGAAGCCAACTGATCAATGCCGGAAACATTCAAAACAAAGGTATAGAGCTAGCGCTGAACACTACACCTGTGGTAGTGGGAGATTTCCGTTGGGATTTAGATTTCAACTTTACCAGAAACAGAAACAAGATCATCGAACTATATGATGGTGTGACAGAATTTAACCTGCACGGTAGTTCAGGATACGGAAACACAAGGGTTTCTACAATGGCATTTGTAGGCGATGCTTACGGTGTGTTGATATCGGATTCTAAGCCAAAAATTTACCAAAACGAAAGCAATCCAGACGATCCTAAAAACGGTATGCCATTGCTTACCTGGCATGCTAGCCAGCGAGGTGGTTACATGACCAGAAGCCAGGAAAGAGAAAAGGTAGGAGATATGAACCCTGACTTCCTTGCGGGTATCAATACCAGATTTTCTTACAAAAACCTGTATGCAAGCGTATTGTTTGACATTAAAATCGGAGGAGACATCAGTACTTACTCTGGACGCTATGGTACAGCGTACGGATTGTTTGAGTCTACATTGGCAAACAGAGACCTGGAGCACGGTGGATTTACGTGGACAAGCTGGCAAGGAAAAACTTACAACGACGGCTACATTCCAAACGGAGTGTTTGCTGAAGGTTCTATCGTAGAAATGACCGACGGGTCTGGCAATACGATCCAAAACGACGTAAGCGGAATGACATACAAAGAAGCTTTTGAGCAGGGTTTGGTTGATCCTACTCACGGCGGATGGTGGCACTGGAAAAACAACACCTGGGGTGGTGGTGTTATCACAGACGCTGTTGTTCAGGAAAACTCATACGTAGGTATCAGAGAAGTATTGGTAGGCTACAATTTCCCTAGCACTATCACTGACAAATTGAAAGTAAACTCTCTGAGCGTGTCTTTGTTTGGACGTGACCTGGGCTTCTTGTACAAGTCATTGAAAGATAACCTGAATCCTTTCAGTATCAGAAGTAACAGAGCTGGATCAGCACACGAGTGGCAGCAGTCTCCTTATGTGATGACACTAGGAGGTACTATTAAGGTTGGTATTTAATGTTTCCAGTTTTTAAATCTAAAACAGAAATAATATGAAATTTATATATAAAATTTTAATGGCAGGTTTCTTACTCACCGGAGTAGCAGCTTGTACAGACGAATTTGATGAGGTAAATACAGACCCGGCTTTGGTAACCACTCCTGAGCTTAGGCACCTATTGACACACTCACTTTTCCAATTAGGAGATTATCAGTATACAGAGTGGTTTTATGATAATTACCAGTACCTACAGCGATATTCTCAAGCTACTGTTTTCAGAGCGGGAAACTCTCAGGATTTTAATAACCTGGGTGCTACAGGAGGTAGATACGGAACACTTTACGGTGGCGTTATGCAAAACCTCGTAGAGATCAGAAGAAGAATCGACGCAATGAACGATAGCGAGAAGGCAAAGTACCAAAAGTTCAGAGCAGTTACCTTTATCCCGCAGGTGATGCAGGGCATCAAAGTAACAGACTGGTATGGTTCTATTCCTTACGCAGAGGCGATGAAGGGGCGATATGAGAGTAGCTTTGCTCCTGCATACGATAATCAGGAAAAACTCTTTGATACCTGGGTAGCTGAGCTGACCGATGCAGCAGACATACTGTCTTCTGATTTGGCAGATCAGGCTGCTATCGGCAATCAGGATTTTATTTATCAAGGTGATTTTGATAAGTGGGCTAAATTAGCAAACACACTTAAAATGAGAATAGCTGTAAGGCTTTTGAATACCAATGAGGCAAAAGCCAAGCAGATCATGGAAGATGTGTTGAGCAGTGCTGCTGGTATTATCGAAACAGAAGACGATCAGCTTGCATGGCAGCCGGGTCCCCAGTATAGAGGTCGCGCTGGCGATTTTTGGGGAGCTCCTGTAGCTAGCAAAAACCTGATGGACTTTATGCGTGAAAACCAAGATCCGCGTACGCGATTCTACTTTGAGAAAAACGACTTTTCACAGGACGTAGTGGACCTACTCACAGCTGAAGGTAAAACCATGCCTTCGTTTGTAAATGACCCAGTGAACGACGATTGGGACAGATATCAGGGAGGTCCTGTTTCACCAGACAGAAACAGTGAGTTTGACTACTATGGTATCGTAAAGGATAATGCCAACACTACGTATAATCAACTTTCGCATATCAACAGGAGATTTTTTGCTCCAGGTTTTGATAATGGTACAGGCTATTATATCGATGTGATGTTTTCGGCCGCAGAAGCTAGCCTTTATGTAGCTGAGTTTATCGAAAAGGGCCTTATTACCGGACAAGGTACTGCCAAAGAATGGTACGATAAAGGTGTGGAATTGTCGCTTACTACCAATAACTGGATTGCGGAAAAGGCAATAATCTCAAATTATGAAGACCTTAAATTAAAAACGGCAGAGGTAGCTACTCTACTGGCTCAGCCAGACTATGCACTTGATGGTACAAACAATTTGGAGAAAATTTACCTTCAGCAGTACATCAACTTCTTCAAGTTGCCAAACGAACTGAGCGTAACATCACGCAGAACCGGTTATCCAAAGAAGACGAGTACATTGTTGCCTTGGGAGTCAGTGATGGCGTCAGGGATCGAGATACCACTGCCTCGTAGATTCACTATCGGCGAGCCTACCATAGAGTACAACCGAGAAAACTGGGCTGCTGCTATGCAAGAGCAAGGGTTTACCCACGGTGAAAATATAGGCTCTGTATTGAACGCTGAGCGTGTATGGTGGGATAAAGCTAGTCCAAACTACGGCGAAGGGCTTTAAGATATAACTCTATTCATTTTCGACTTTATGAGTTGAATATAGTTAAAGTTAGATTTTGCACGATTGAAAAACCGTCTCAACATTTGTTGGGACGGTTTTTTTTTATTTTCTAGGGAACATAGTTTTAGAGCAACCATTAAGTACACCGGGATAAGCATTTCAGTATCTTCAAAAAAACATTTAAACATCAAACCCGACCTTTCATTTTGTTGTTAGTTGTAGAAAAAAAATTAATTTAGAAGTTTATTCTTTCGTAATATTATTTTTCAACCTTTTACCTATCACATGTTTAATCTAATCGGGTCAAAGTCTGTAGTTAAGGCATTTTGGAGTCTTAGCCTGGCAATGTTTCTTAGTGTCACAGTTTATTCACAATCAACAGCAACTTACGATATCGTCATCTACGGAGGCACATCAGCAGGAGTAGTTGCCGCAGTTCAGGCCAAAAAGATGGGTAAAACCGTGGTGCTGATCGAGCCCACTGATCGGTTGGGAGGGCTTACTACAGGAGGCCTGGGACAAACAGACATAGGCAACAAGCGGGTAATTGGAGGGTTGTCTCGGGAATTTTACGAAAGGGTAGCCCAAAAATATCAGGATCCCGCCAACTGGAAATGGCAAAAGAAAGAAGAGTACAAATCCGGAGGACAATCCGTTACTCAGGCAGGAGAAACATCCATGTGGACCTTTGAGCCATCCATAGCTTTAGAAATATTTCACGACCTGATAAGTGAATATGAAGTACCGGTAGTGTACAAAGAACGGCTCGATATGGCATCAGGAGTTACAGTGGTTGATGGTAAGATTCAATCTATCCGGATGGAATCAGGAAAAACCTTTACAGGAAAGGTATTTATCGATACCAGCTACGAAGGAGATCTGATGGCTTTTGCGGGCGTATCCTACACAGTAGGCAGAGAGAGCAATGCCAAATACAACGAAACCTTAAGCGGCGTACAGGTAAAGCATGCCAAATACCATCAGTTTCCCGATGGTGTAGACCCTTACATTCGTCGTGGAGATCCCTCCAGTGGTTTGTTGCCCAACGTAAACCCTGACATCCAGCGCGATGGCACAGCCGATAGTAGGGTACAGGCCTATTGTTTTCGAATGTGTATTACGGATGTACCCGAAAACAGAATTGCGTTTAAAAAGCCCGAAGGGTACAATGAATTGGAGTACGAATTGTTATTTAGAGCGATAGAGGCCGGAGCAAAAGCCCCGTATTTTATTCCATCAGACATGCCCAACAGAAAGACCGACTGGAATAACAGAGGCCCTTTTTCAACCGATTATATAGGGAGAAACTATAGCTATCCGGAAGGCGATTATGATACCCGGCAGAAAATTATAGAAGCGCACAAGACCTACCAGCTTGGCCTGATGTGGACACTGGCCAACCACCCGCGTATACCGGAAAATATACGGAAAGAAATAAGCAGGTGGGGACTGCCAAAAGATGAATACCAAAGCTATGGCAACTGGAGTCCACAGCTATATGTGCGGGAAGTCCGCAGAATGGTGAGTGATTTTGTTATGACCGAAAATCATTGTTATCAAAAGCTGCCCGTGAAAAGATCGATCGGAATGGGCGCCTATACAATGGACTCGCATCATGTGCAGCGCTATGTTACAAAAGAGGGCTTTGTGAAAAACGAAGGTGATGTGGAAGTTGGCGGTTTTGGTCCCTACCCTATCGATTATGGTGCTATTGTTCCCAAAAGAAACGAGTGCTCCAATTTGCTGGTGCCGGTGTGTCCATCGGCTTCACACATGGCGTTTGGTTCTATGCGCATGGAGCCTGTGTTTATGATTTTAGGGCAGTCAGCTGCCACAGCGGCTAGTCTGGCGATAGATGCACGTGCAGCCGTGCAGGATGTAAACTACAAAGCACTGAAGCGCATTTTGCTACGTGACAAGCAGGTACTGACAGACCCCAGGTAGAGCCGCCTTACAGTGACTCCACAAAACTTATATATCTCTGCTTGTCAGAAAATTGCTATCTTGTGGATTATTTCCTCCACATAGGAAGTAGTACACAGGCCCATGACAAATAAAAATAAGCTATATTCCTCTGATACGGATCAGGAAGGTGTGCGTGCGTTACCGATCGATCGATCGCAGATGATCCACATGTCGGATGCTTCGCTGTGGAAGCAATACCGGTCGGGAGATGAGGCAGCATTTATTTTTATATACAAGAGTCACTTCGATGCATTGTATAGGTATGGGCGTCAGTTTACTCCAAGCAACGAACTTGTAGAAGACGCCATTCAGGATATTTTTGTCGAAATACGAGAAAAAAGAAATAAGCTCGATATTACTTCATCCATTAAGTTTTACCTGTTTAAAGCCCTGAAACGAAAAATCGTAAAACTCATAGAGCGTGATACTAAACACAGGAAAACACAGCACGATGCTGGATATACCGAGTTTGAAGTTAGTTTTTCGTGTGAACACTGAATGATACAAAGTCAGCTCGAAACAGAACAGAAACAGCGCCTGGCTGAGTCTATGAAAAAGCTGACACCACGCCAGCGTGAGGCTATTTATTATTTTTATTATGAAAACATGACTTATACCGAGATACAGGACCTTATGGGTTTTAGTCAGGTACAGGGCATTCGAAATCTCATTTACCGGGCATTGAATCAACTCAAGTCTGAGCTTTCCGCACAAATCATTTTTCTGGCGTTCTATTCCAAGTATATGGGCAGCATCAATTGAGGGTGCCGATTTTTTTTCAAAAAAAAAATGTAAACCCGTGATTTCTTTTTTCACAGTCGGGTCTCTTACTTATAGTATTAGGCTACAAATTTCATCCAATGAAAGAGAAAAAAGAGATAGAAGATTTTATGCTCGATCCCCAATTTAAGAATTGGGTTTTAGCTCCTACGCCCGAAACGGATGAATTTTGGACGAAATGGCTGTACAACCACCCCGAGCAGCGGGAAGCTTTTTTGCTGGCCAAAGAAATGATAGAGCACACTTCGTTTGTAGAGGTTGCTATACCGGAAGACGCTTCTGAGAGAGTTTTGAGTAGTATTTTGCAAAAAGACAAGAAAATAGCTACCCGCGATCCGGAAGATATGCATACCGTGCCCGTATGGAAAAGAGTAATGCAGGTAGCTGCCATTTTTTTAGTAGTGGCCGGATCCTATATTTTCATTCACAATGCTTCGTCGGTAGATCAGGGTACTACAGGAGAAATTACCATTAAAGAAAATCCGCCGGGGAGGAGGTCACAGGTTTTTTTGCCCGATGGCTCTATCGTGTGGATCAATTCGGCAAGTGCTATCGAGTACACTACCAATTTTGCAGGAACCGAGCGAAGAGTCAAGCTGAAAGGCGAGGCGTATTTTGATGTAGCCAAAAATCCTGACAAGCCATTTGTAGTAGAAACCAACGGACTGACGGTTACAGCTTTGGGTACGGCATTTAATGTCAATGCGTTTGACGCTCAAAATAAGTTGACAGTGGGGCTGGTAGAGGGAAAAGTGAAAGTGCATGTGCCTAGCAAGGAAGAGCCTGCCTTCTTGCAGCCCGGCGAATATTTAGAGTTTGACGTGAGAGATAACACCACTAAAAAAAGCAAACACAATATCAGCCAGGTAATAGGATGGAAAGACGGGCATCTGACTTTCGATGGTGACAATCTGGATGAAGTAGTGAATAAACTGGAAAGGTGGTATGGCGTAGAAATCGTAATCGAAAACAGAGGCAAAACCGCTATGTGGGATTATACTTCTACATTTCGCAATGTCAGCCTGGAAAATGTACTTCTGAGCTTGAGCTATACCAAGCAGTTTGATTATAGAATAGAAACCGATAAAGTAACCATAAAATTCTAATTAAATGACCTATTTCAATACGGCCTAAAAGGAAAAAAACCGACAACAAGGTTGCCGGTTTAGAATCTTCCCGGGAAGAACATTGGGGAATGAGACCCCCGGGATAGCTAAAACATGTTTAACTAATTCAATACAAAAATATGAAATTAAAATTTCTACAAGTCATTGTTATGCTCTCGAAGTGGACTGCATATGGATTTTGTCTGCAAATGTTTTTTCTCAACCTGATGATTGCAGGCAGTGCTACGGGACAAAAATCCGCGAGCGTAAAGGAGGTTGAGATAAAGTTGGATGCTCGAATATCGACTGTCAGAAACCTATTTAAAGAAATAGAAGACAAGACAGTATTTCGGTTTTCACTCGATCGTACGGAGTTGAAATCGGCGCTCAGAGAAAGAATTTACCTGCCGGAAGAAAAAGTAAAAGTAGCCGAAGTGCTTATGGAGGTTTCAAAAAACTCCAAGGTGAAATTCAAACAAATCAATAACAACATCAACGTAAGGAAGATTGGTCGAAATGAAAATGCTGACTACTCGCTGAATCTGGTTCAGGTAGTAGCCGATGTGAATATATCGGGAAAAATTACTGACGAAAACGGAGAAGGACTGCCCGGTGCGTCTGTGGTGGTAAAAGGTACTACCCAAGGTACTACTTCAGACATAAGTGGCAATTACAGTATAAATGTGCCGGAGGATGCCACCATTGTGTTTTCGTTTGTAGGCTATCAAACAAAAGAAGTATCCGTAGTAGGACGCACGGTAATAGACCTGCAGATGACACCAGATGCAGAGCAATTAGAAGAAGTGGTAGTAGTCGGATATGGCACTGAAAAGAAGATAAATCTAACGGGAGCCGTTACAGATGTAAACATCTCTAAAGATTTAGGAGAAAGGCCAACCGCCAATATAACCACCATGCTTCAAGGTGTGCTGCCTGGGCTTACCGTAGGCACCAACAACAGCGGAGGAGAGCCGGGTTCTACGCAGAGCTTAAATATCAGGGGAGCTGGTACACTTACCGGTAACGGAGGCACACCCTATATTTTAGTAGATGGTATACCCTATGGATCGGGCGAGTTGAATTCACTCAACCCCAACGATATAGAAAATGTAACCGTACTCAAAGATGCTGCATCGTCGGCCATATATGGTTCTAAGGGAGCCTATGGTGTTATTCTTATCGAAACCAAAAAGGGACAAAACCAAGACAAAACCAAGATAGAATACAGCTCTAGCTTCCAGTATGCTACTCCTACCATGCTGCCCAATATGGCCAATAGCCTGGATTACGCTAATGCCATCAATACAGCCCAGGTCAATTCAGGACAAACACCTTGGTTTGATGATGCGAAGATTCAAAAGATTAAGGATTATCAAAACGGTCTGATAAAAGACGAAGCAGCAGCAGATCCCAATGGAAGGTGGGGTTTTTGGAGTAACGGGTATGCTAACAACGACTTTTATGACATATTCTTTGGTGAAAATGTGCCACGAGTAAAGCATGATCTCAGCGTACGAGGTGGAAATGACAAAACCACGTATTTTGTATCAGGGAGCTATTTCGATCAGCAAGGAGCTTTTACGATTGGTACGGATCATTACGACAGAATGAACCTTACGTTTAATGTTTCAACAAAAGCCACCGACTGGTTGACCTTCAACGGTAGTGCCAGGTATTCTGACGAACAAAAAGACTTCCCCTCAGGAGGCTTTGGTGGATACAACAAGGACATAATCTACCACCAATTATCACGAAGTGGCCCTACAAATCCACTGAAAGATCCCGAAGGAAATTACATCACTCCGGATGCAAACAGACTGGCATACGGAGGGCGTGAAATTACAGACATCAACACTTCTTTCTTCAATATTTCTGCTGTGATAGAGCCGATAGAAGATTGGGTAACAACGGTAACATACAACAGAAGACTGAAAACTACTTTTACAGATAGAGAAGAGTTTAGGGCTGAGGTAGTGCATCCCAACGGGGATATCTCCAACTACGGAAACAATCCCGAAGAAATAGATAAAAGAGCCAGAAATGACTCCAGAGATTTATTCAACATTGTTTCCAGTTACAACAAGAACATCAATGAAGTGCACAATATCTCAGTGATGGGAGGGTTTGAGCAGCGATTGGATAATTACAGTTATGTGCGTGGTGTAAGAAAAGTATTGCTTACACGTGAAATCCCAACGATCAGCACTGCTATAGGAGATCGCTTTTCTTACGATGCGGAAGGACACTTCGCTACCCGTGGTGTTTTTGGTCGTATCAAGTACAACTACAATGGAAGATACCTTGTAGAATTTAACGGAAGATACGATGGTAGCTCATACTTTAGCGATGGAAATAAGTGGGGATTTTTCCCATCGGTTTCAGCGGCTTATGTAGTAAGTGAAGAAGCGTTTTTTATACCACTTACCAATGTGGTAAATACAATGAAACTGCGGGTGTCTTGGGGAGAGTTAGGCAACCATGACCCACAATTGGCCAATAACTATACAGAGTTGATGACCAACAGCGCCAGCCAGTGGCTAGAGGGAGGTGCGCAATTGGTATACATAAACCCGCCCAGCATCATCAGTCAGGATTTGACCTGGGAAACCGTTACCTCTACCAACTTTGGTTTAGACCTGGGCCTTTTCAACAACCGGTTAAATTCTACATTGGAGATATACAAAAGAGTAACCTCTGATATGATCGGGCCTTCTGATATTTTGCCAAAAACACTGGGTGCTAATTCTCCTTTGGTAAACAATGGTGAACTAACAACAAAAGGATGGGAACTATCGATGAACTGGAGAGACAATATCGGAGAAGACTTTAGCTACAGCGTAGGGTTCAATCTCTTTGACTCTAAAGCTACCATCACAAAGTATAATAACCCTACAGGACTGTTGAATGGCAGGTACACCGGATATGTGCTGGGAGATATGTGGGCATACACTTCGGTAGGTTTGTATGCTACAGATCAGGACGCAGAAGACGGACCGGATCAGTCAAGATTCAGAGCAAGATGGCAGGCGGGCGACATGGAATACGCCGATTTGGACAACAATGGAGTGATTGACAATGGTTCAAACACATTGGAGGATCATGGTGATCTGTCGATTGTGGGCAACAACAGGGCGAGAATGAACTACGGAATAAACCTCCGGGCCTCATACAAAGGTTTTGATATTTCTGCTTTGTTTCAGGGTGTAGGCAAAAGAGACTACATCTTTAGCAGTAGCACAAACTTATACTATGGATTCAGAGGTAACATCTGGCAAAACTCTTACACGCAGGCAGCCATGGATTATTGGACACCTGAAAATACAGATGCATTCTTCCCAAGGCCATACATTAATGGCGAGCATACGAAAAACACTCAACGTCAGACCCGATTTATGGAAGACGCTTCGTACCTGCGACTCAAAAATCTTCAGATAGGCTACTCCATACCTGCAAAGCTGCTCGAAAAAACCGGTTTTATCAGTTCGGTAAGAGTATACGGAAGTGGAGAAAATATATGGACGAAAACAAGTCTCAATGAAAACTTTGACCCTGAAACCCTTGGCGGTGGATGGGGTGGTGGTAAAATCTACCCCCCTTCAAAAGTTTGGTCACTGGGCTTGAACGTTACATTTTAATAAAACTTAAAAACATAGAATTATGATTCTTAAAAGAATATTTATACTATCGGCCTTGCTATGTTTGTTCGCTCGATGTAATGACGACTTTTTAGATCGGCCAGACCTGGACACTATATCTTCAGACTTGTATTGGCGTTCTACCAACGACCTCAAGCTATATGTAAACAAGTACTACAGTAGTTTTCCGGGGTGGAATGCAAACCAGTACTCCGGGGGAATCTACTGGGCAGATGTAGGAAGTGATAATATGATTCAGCCCAATGTATCTGCACGTCTCGCAGGTAACAGCACCGTAGAAACCGGTAATGGAGCATGGAACTTTGCCAATATCAGGGCAATAAATATATTCATGGCCAACTACGAAAAAGTAGAAGACGACTTTGAAAAGTACAAGCACTATGTAGGTGAGGCATTGTTTTTCAGAGCTTATTACAATTTTCAATTGTTGGTAAATTACGGTTCGTACCCTTATAGCAATGAGTTGCTTACTGATACCTCTGAGGAATTGTATGCACCACGAACACCCAGAAACGAAATAGCTCAGAATATCATAGCAGATTTGGATCTGGCGGCAGAATACATGAACTCAGGCAAGCAAAGCAGAGGCAATAGGTTGTGCAAAGAAGTAGCGCAGTTGTTTAAGGCTAGAGTAGCAATCTTTGAAGGAACCTGGGAGAAATACCATGCAGGCACTGAGTATGGAGTGTCAGGTTCAGACGGTAGTTCCTTTTTAACCACAGCTGCTGCAGCTGCCAATGACGTAATATCTTCAGGGCATTTTGATATTTATGATACAGATACACCTGAGTCAGATTACAGTATGGTATTTAATCAGCCGGATTACAGCACCAACAGTGAAGTGATGCTATGGCAGGCGTATGATGCTTCGCTGAGCCTGGCACACAATGGCCAACGTTATCTGGCTGACAATGGCGGAGGCCGAGGTATATCCAAGTCGCTGGTAGATGAATATTTATGTACCGATGGAGAACCTATTGCTACCAGTGCCTTGTATCAGGGAGATGACGATTTGCCTACTGTTTCAGCCAACAGAGACCTTAGGTTGTCGCAAACAATATGGTTGCCTGGGCAGCCAATGAATGTAGATGGAGCCAATGTGCTAAGGGAATTTATCTTGCCCGATCTGGATAAGCAAGGAGAATCTTTATGCGTTACCGGTTATCAAATCAGAAAAGGGGCAAACCCGGATATAGCATACAAAACAGTGCGAGAGGGAACCACCAGCAGCCCTATTTTCAGGTATGCAGAGGCTTTGTTGATTTACGCAGAGGCAAAAGCAGAGCTAGGCACTATCACTCAGGCCGATGTTGACCTCACAATCAATAAATTGAGAGATAGAGCAGGGATGCCGGACTTGAATCTGGCGAGCATAGTAACCGATCCAAACTGGGCTTTTCCTACTTTATCACCCATTATAAATGAGATTAGGAGAGAATGGCGGGTAGAATTTGCTGCTGAAGGTTATCGCTTCAATGATATGCTGAGGTGGGCGGCATTTGATGAGTTGGTCGTTGGCAAAAGAATTAAAGGAGCTAAGTTTAAGCAGTCAGACTTTCCGGATATGGAAGTAGGTACACATGTCCTGTTGGACGAAAATGGGTACGTAGATGCTCACCAAAATGAAGTACCCTCAGGTATGCAATTTGTAGTTACCAGAGATTACCTCCTACCGGTACCCCAGCAAGAATTGACTTTAAATCCGGATTTGACTCAGAATCCCGGGTGGAAGGTTCAATAGAAACCGACAACAAATTCATTACAAACAAGACTGTCTCACCGGCAGTCTTGTTTTGTTTTTGGCCATCCTCAAAATACTCCAAACCATCTTGCAGTATTGTGTGCTCCATAAAAAAACAGTAAACAGGCTCAGGAAACCGTTGTGTGCGGGATGGTGGGGTTTGCAATACACAGTGTACAGGAGATAATAGAATTATAATCCATAGTATCCTTGGGTAGCCCGTAGCTTAGATTTTGGGATGAATATTAGCTACCGATGAGTTTTTTAGCAAAAAGATTTCATATTTGTGGTAGACACTTCATTCACAAACGCACCCACAACCTGTGAAAGATTCTGAAAAAAAGCGGATTTTAGAACTGAAAAAAGGGAATAAAAAAGCCCTCAAATCCTTGTATGAAGCATATTCAGTGCAGGTTTTCAATCTCGCTTACAGAATGACTTCAAACAGAGAAGACGCAGAAGAAATAGTGCAGGATACCTTCATTAGATTGTGGAAATCACGACAGAAGGTAGACGAAGACGCAAAAATTCTTGGCTATATAATAGTCATTGCCAGAAATATCGCAATCGATATGCTCCGAGCCCGGCAAAAAAGATCCGGCCTGGATGTATACCCGAGCCAGATGTTTTCCAAACTAAGTGACACCAATAATTTTTATTTTGAAGAAGCAGGTAGGCAATTTGATGCAGCGGTAGCAAACCTTCCTTCAAAACGCAGGGAAGTCTTTATTTTAAAAATCCACACCGACCTGACTAACAAACAAATAGCTTCGAAACTCAATATATCGGAGACGATGGTAGAGAGGCAAATCAGGCTGGCGTCCGATGCAGTACGAGCCGAAATGGACAAAGAATAAAAAAAACATTTTTTTTTTAGAAGAGGGGGTTAGGCAAGCCATGCTTTTTCCGGTATATAAGAATAGAAGTAACAAAAAGCTTCTGTTCTGACATGGAAAAGACAAAACAAAAACTAATAGATAGGTACATACAGGGCCGTTGTTCTGCCGCTGAAAGAAGCGAGGTAGAACGTATGCTGCTAGAAAATGACCAGGAAGCTATTTATTATTTTGATCAAAAAGCTGCAGACATCAACAGTGTAGATACGGCTGTAGATACAGACTTGGGTAAAATATGGCGTAACATCGATGCATCCACTGAGGGCGAATTAAGCAGCAAAACACGTTTTATCTCATATTTTACTCCCATAAAAGTAGCTGCTGCTGTGCTGATAATGTTAGTATCATCGGTAGTCTTTTTCTCTATCCTTGATGAGACCAAAGACGAGCAGAAAGAGGTTTCGTCGGTAGTGACAAAACGCACCAATCGGGGTGAAAACCTAACGGTAAGGCTGCCGGACGGCACACTGGTCAGGCTCAACTCCTCATCCTCTATTAGCTATTCACAAAACCTCATTTTAGAAAATCAAAGATTAGTTGAATTAGAGGGAGAGGCATTTTTTGATGTGAAAAGAGACGAATACAGGCCTTTTATAGTGAAGACGAATGAGGTAAACACCACCGTATTAGGTACCTCATTTAACGTAAACGCCAAAAATGAAAAAGAAATAAAAGTAGCGGTGGTATCGGGTAAAGTTGCCGTAGAGCAAAATCAGGAAAAAGTAGTGCTAACACCCGGCGATATGGCCGTAGTGGACGAGAAAGTAGGAAAAACCAAGTATGATTTTGATGAGGAAGTAGGCTGGAAAAACGGAATACTTGTACTCCGTGCCGATGACTTTTCAGATGTGATAGACGATATAGAGCAGTGGTATGGAGTGGATATAGAAGTAGAAGGAAAGATAAAAGAAACAGGAATAGACCTGAAGTATGTCAATGAATCTTTGGAAGAAGTACTGGAAGGCCTGAGCTTTTCGGCCAATTTCAGTTATGTAATCAACGATAAGAGAGTAAAACTATTTGTAAAATAAACACTAATCTATGATAAGAAAAACAACTACTAACACGGGCTAGCACACAGCTCAAAACATACCAAAAAAGCAACCCTGGAAAAATTGATTGGCCTTAATTTCCCCAGGGTCTGGTAAACTTATTATTCACTTAATTTCAAAATTAATGTATTATACCTATACTAAAAAACTCTTGATTGTGTCGAGAAATTCCTTTTTAGCCATGTTCATAGTTTGCCTGTGCGCTACTATGATTTTCGCTAACGATGGCAAGAGCCAGAGTTCTCGGCTATATGATACGTACGTCACTCTGGATGGTAAAACTACTTCGCTAAAAGAAGTGTTTACCATCATAGAAAAACAAACCGGATTTGAGTTTAGTTATTTTAAATCAGTAATTAAAAATGACAAACTGGATCTGGAACTGAGCTCAAATGAAAACCTGGGATTATTACTTAATAAAATTTCTGAAGCGTCAAAGCTGAGCTTTAAACGAGTAAATAATAAAATCTATATTTCGAAATACGGTAGAAAAGTCAGGCGGGTCGAAGAAGAGATAGATGCCATAAATATCAATGTTTCCGGTAAAATCACGGATGAATATGGAGAAGGACTACCCGGAGCGTCTGTGGTTGTAAAAGGCACCACACAGGGTACCACCTCCGACATCAATGGAAACTATACCCTTAGTGTAAATGAAGATGCTACATTGGTAGTATCGTTTGTAGGCTACCAAACTCAAGAAGTTATAGTATCCGGACGCACGGTAATAGATCTGCAGATGACACCAGATGCCGAACAGCTGGAAGAAGTAGTGGTGGTCGGTTATGGTACCGAAAAGAAAATCAACTTAACAGGCTCTGTGGGAACCGTTCAAAACAAAGACCTGACACTGGTGCCTACGGCAAACTCTACTGGTTTGCTGACCGGCCGCATCCCGGGTGTAATAACCAAGCAAAATTCAGGACTGCCCGGAGCAGAAAATGTAAACATAAGTATAAGGGGGTTTGGAGACCCGCTGGTGCTGGTAGATGGCGTGCAGATTGCGGGAGGTTTTACAAGAATAGATCCCAATGAGATAGAGAGCATCTCGGTGCTAAAAGATGCTGCGGCTGCCGTGTATGGAGCCCGGGCAGGAAATGGAGTTATACTGGTAACCACCAAAAGAGGAGAAAAGGGAAAAGCAAGAATATCCTATTCGGGTTCTATGACATTTCAGGAAGCAGCTGCTCTACAGGAGTATGTAGATCCCGGGCAATATGTAGAACTGGTGCGGGAAGCAAATTTCAACGATGACGGTGATTTTGACCTTACTTTTACAGAAGAAGATTTGGAAAATTTCAGGTCGGGAGCACCCGGCTATGAAGGGGGAGACTGGATAGATGCGCTGATAGATAATTTCGCTCCAATGACTCAGCACAGTTTAAGTGTGTCAGGAGGAGCAGAAAATGTGCGTTATTTCACCTCCGTGGGAACAACAAGTCAGGAAAGCTATTTTGCTGCAAGAGACCATGATTACCAGCGAAATAATGTAAGAACGAATATCGATGTAGATATAAACAAAAATTTCAGTTTCAATCTGGACCTTTCCTACAGGAGAGACAGTAGGAATTCTGCCAGAGATGTCAATGGAATTTTCAACGACCTGGCAACAGCAGAACCAATTTATCCTACAGTATTACCCAATCCGGAAATAGGAGTACCCTATACAGGTTTTTCACAACGAAACCCTGTAGCTTCCTCAACTCAAAGCATATATGGCTGGAATCAAAGAAGAGACAATACTATACAGGGAAAACTGGGAATGAAATACAAAATCCCGTTTGTGAAAGGGCTGGCACTCAGAGCAGAGTTAAATGCTGTGCAATTAAATCGATCTACAAAAAACTTTAGAAATCGCTATCAGGTCTTTCAGTACGACCCCACCAGTGATGAGTACATAGATCAGGGGTATAACAGCCCAAGAACTACCATAAGAGACCAGCAATTTAGAAGAGAGCAGGTTTATCCATTGATGGCTTTGGAGTATGAAAAGAGCTTTGGAGACCATTTCATGAAAGTACTGGGGCTCACAGAGCAGCTTACAAGGCAGGAAAGTTATTTGTCAGCAAGCCGTACAGACCTGATATCAGCATCATTGACCGATATTTTTGCAGGCTCTACTGAATTTGACGAGACAGACGGAAGCTCAAATGCCGACATGGGGCGGAAAAGTTATGTAGGAAGGTTTAATTACAGATATAGAAACAGGTATTTGTTTGAAGCCACATTCAGGGCAGATGGAAATGTGAGGTTTTCACCCCAACGAAGATGGGGTTACTTTCCTAGTGTCTCGCTGGGGTGGATTATGTCAGAAGAAAACTTCATGGAAGGGTTGGGCAATGTGGTAAATACCCTGAAATTAAGAGTGTCGTATACCGAGCTGGGTAGCGATAGAGCCAACGGCATTCTGGGTTTTGACTACCTGGCGGGTTATTCACAGTTTACACTTAATAACAATGGAGATTTGGTGGAGATACCATCATACCTGCTCGATGGCCAGCTTCTAACAAGCATACGTACGCTGGGACTTGCCAATCCCCTTTTGAGTTGGGAAGAAACAACAACGTACAATTTAGGAGTAGAAGCTGCATTTTTAGACGGCAGGCTTCAATTTGAGACAGACCTGTTTTTCCGCAAGAGAGAAGGGATATTGGGAGAAAATACACAAGCTATACCTTCTACTTTTGGTGCTGATTTGCCCCTGGTCAACCTCAACAGCCAAAATAACAGGGGTATAGAAGTGAAATTATCCTACCAGCAGCAAATTGGCCAGGTTAGGTTAAATATATCTCCAAACCTGACTTATGCCAGAGCAAAACATGTAGATGTGTTGGACGAGGAAGTTTTTACCGATCCGGACCAATTAAGGATAAACGGCCGATCAGGCCAGTGGCTCAACAGAAACTTTGGATACGTATCTGATGGTATATTTATGAGCCAGGCTGAAATAGATGAGCATCCGGTTGCACAGGACGAGGCAAACCCTACGGTAAGGAACAGTACGATTCGTCCGGGAGATATCCGGTATGTAGATCTTGATGGAAACGATACCATCAACTTCAGAGATCAGAAGCAAATAGCCTTTGCCAGTGGATTGCCAGAAATTATCTGGGGAATGAACATAGGTGCTTCGTTCAAAGGACTGAGTCTAAGCATATTGTTGCAGGGAGCCTCTCGCTATAGCCTCAACATTACCAGTGCTGCGAGAGATATGTTTTCAAATTCGTCCACACCTTTTTCTTATCATTATGATCTGCGTTGGCAGCCCGATCCCAATGATCCGACAGTCAACATAAACCCCAATGCACAATTGCCGGCAGCATCTACCACATCCAGTCCTAACAATGCTCGTAATTCTGATTTTTATAGAAAAAATGTTTCTTACATGAGGGTAAGAAATATTAACCTGTCATACGACCTGCCAAAAACGATATCTTCTAAAGCAGGGATGGATCATGTGCAATTTTATGTAGCAGCAGAAAACCTGCTGACGCTTTCTAATTTGGGTTTTTATAAAAATTCTTTCGATCCCGAATCGGCAGGAACAAACCCATCGAGAAGGTTTCCAATCAATAGAAATTACACCGTTGGATTGAGGGTGTCATTCTAAACATCAAAACATAGAAAGCATGAAAAGATATATAAACATATTTATACTGAATGTTATGATTCTGGCAGCTTGCCAGGATCCATTTGAGCTGACAAGAAGGGACATCATATCGGATGCATTGGTATTTGAAGATGAAAACCTGGTCAATGCATTTTTAAATGATTTGTATGCCAGAGCCAATTTTGAGACTTCAGGAGGGCAAAGTAACTACAATCAAAACCTCATCAATGCATTTGGTGGCGAAGCTCGGAACTTTGCTCCGTGGCAGGCACCATTTGGTCAGGTAATAGGGCCTACATTTAACGAACAGGGTGCGGGTGCACTAAACTATTGGCCCTACGATCATATCAGAGAAATGAATGACTTCATTGATAAACTATCTCAATCGGCTAGTCTCGATGAGAACTTTATAGCCGTGCGGTCAGCAGAGGCAAGATTTATTCGTGCACACGCTTACTTTGAAATGGTAAAAAGATATGGAGGAGTGCCCTTAATTACGAAAGCCCTCCCCATTACCGCTACAGAAGAAGAACTTTTTGTGGAAAGGAATTCTGAAAAGGAGATTTACGATTTCATTGGTTCAGAGATGGATGCAATAGATGACATCTTACCTTCACAACCCGATGCAAAAGGAAGGGCATCCCGTTGGGCCGCACTGGCTTTAAAGAGTCGAGCCATGCTCTATGCCGCTTCTGTGGCACAGTTTGGAACGCAGCAATTGGGTGGTTTGCTTGGTTTCCCTGCAAGTGATGCCAATGGATACTACACACAGTCGCTGGCAGCATCCCATGAAATTCTTACAGATGGCCCTTTTTCACTTTACAGAAAAAATGCTGATCCGGTTCAAAATTTCACAGATTTATTCACCGATGAAAACAATAACTCGGAAGTGATATTTGCAGAGCATTGGGATGCTACTGCAGGAAAAGGGCATTCCTGGGATTTACTGGCACATCCCGATGGGTTTGGATTTAGTTGGAACTCCAATTTCCCTGTTTACCTCGAAACGTTAGAGTTGTTTGATTTTACAGATGGTACAACAGGTCAGGTCGATCGGGCGATGTACGATGATGCCACGCCGATAGATCCGGATTGGTTTTTTGGACAAAGAGACCCACGAATGAGAGCATCTATATTTTATCCGGGTACCATCTGGAGAGGCAGGCAAGTACACTACCACAGGAGTACAACGTATACCGACCCGAATACTAACGAAAGGCAAACATCGAGCAGCCGGTCCTTTATCATTCCGGGTTCGCAGGATTGGCCTGCCGCCGGGCCTAATAGAAACGTAGCTGCCGGAAACAACGCTACAGGCCTGCAAATACGCAAGCGGGTAGACGAAAGCTTACCGGCCACTGGCGATGGATTATCCAGCACTGATTTTTATGTATTCAGGCTAGGAGAAATTTACCTTAACTATGTGGAGGCGGCATTTTATCTCGGAGACCCAAATGGTGATATGCAAACCAGAATAAACGACTTGAGAGATAGAGCAGGTATGCCCAGCCTTTCGCTAGCTCAAATAACAGAAGATAAAATCCGTCAGGAAAGAAGAGTAGAATTGACATTCGAATCACATGCTTTTTGGGATTTGAGAAGATGGCGAATAGCGGAGCAAGAATTAAATGGTGTTAGGCGTCATAGGATGCATTTCAGGTACGATTACGATGCGGGCACTTATACCATAGCGATAGCAGATGGTGACAAAGGTAGGCTTAGGTCACACCCGGAAAGAAACTATTATTACGCATTGGGGCTGGGTCGAATAGCAGATAACCCCAAACTGGTAGAAAACCCCGGGTATGCTAATTAGGTTTTGCAGGAAATCATAAATAAAAAGCTCAGCAAGATTATTCTTGCTGAGCTTTTTTGTAGGGCAGTGCAGCTTTTCACGATTTGCCTCAGTGCCAAATAAGCATTAACTTCCGCCTACTAAGATCGACTTACTTATGCTTCACTATACCTCAAAGACCTGTTGCTTTATTCTACTCGTATTGTTGGCAGTTACAGCTTGCCAGGAAAAATCAAAACCACAAGGCCCCTACTTTGGCAATGGAGTACATAACGGCTGGGTAGATCAGCATACCATCACCATCTGGACACGCCTTACCCGTACACCAGAGATGAAGCGTGATGGACAGCCCTTTATGCCCATAACGCGGGAGGAAGAAAAAGCCTATGAGAAGCTTACAGACAAAGAAGAGCTACATAGGAAGCAAATTCCTGAGGGCCTCACGTTGGCAGATATGGAGGGTGCATGTTTGGGTGCAGCAGGGCAGGTGCAGTTGGTATATTATCCCACAGATCAGCCTGAGTCCAGAGTTGTATTGGACTGGGAGTCGGTAAACACCACGAAAAATTATACCCGGCAGTGGAAGCTCAAAAAATTGAAGCCTGGCACTAAGTATCGCATGGAACTCTACGCTAGGAGTGGGCAAAAACAGGTAGTAAGCGATACCCTAATTGGAAGCTTTAAAACAGCCCCAGCCCCAGCTACACCTCGCCAGGTAGCATTTAGTGTAGTTAGCTGTCATGACTACATTCGCAGAGATAGCACTATCGGGCACAAGATCTATCCGGCTATGGCAGCAGATTCCCTCGATTTTTTTGTGCACACCGGCGACATAGAATATTACGACAAGGCCAATCCCTTTGCTATGACAGAGGAGATGATGCGTTTTAAGTGGGACCGCCTGTTTGCTCTTCCTCTTCAGCGGAATTTTTATAGCACTACCTCGGGTTATTTTATGAAAGACGATCACGATGCGCTCAAAAACGATGCATACAAAGGCCAAACCTATGGAACAGTTACTTTCGAGCGAGGCTTGGAAATCTTTGACAAAGAACAGTTTCCGACCAACGATAAACCCTACAAGACCATCCGGTGGGGCAAAGACCTGCAAGTGTGGATATTGGAAGGGAGAAATTACCGGAGTAAAAACACTGATCCCGATGGGCCGCAAAAAACAATATTGGGGAGCGAGCAAAAAAACTGGTTGTATAAAACCCTGGCCGCATCCGATGCTACGTACAAAGTGATTATATCGTCATCGCCAATATTGGGGCCTGACAGACCCAAAGGTAAAAACGACAATTACAGCAATGAGGCCTTTGCTTATGAAGGAAACGAAATTCGTGAGTTTATCAACCGATATGAGAATGTATTTGTATGCACAGGAGATCGTCATTGGCAATATGTTACACATTTTGAAGGGTCTAACCTTTGGGAGTTTAGCAGCGGAGCAGGAGCAGACGCTCATGCAGGCGGTTGGGATCCGGACAATGTAAAGCCGGAGCACCGTTTTCTAAGGGTAAAGGGAGGTTACCTCTATGCCAAAGTATACTATGAAGAAGGAAAAGCTCACCTCAGGTTTGAGCACCGAGACGTAAACGGGCAGGTAGTACATGAAGAGATTTTTCCCAAAGAGATTTAAAAAAAGTTTACTTCATTAGTAGGAAAAAGGAGGAGATAGTTAATTTTCACATTGTTTAGATTACATCTAATGAGGTTAGATAGTATATTTAATGTTGAACCTAGAGTGTGTAAAAATCTTTTAGTTTGAAAAATAAGGTTGCCGGTAATGTGAATTTTGGCGTCTTTCCGCTAGAGTCAATGTCGGATTTCGCTGTATGGCAGAAGTTCAAGAAAGGCGATGAGGCAGCATTTATCTTTATTTACAAAACGTACGTCAACGACTTATTTCAAATCGGGATACAATTATCCAAAGACCGGGGATTAGTCAAGGATTGTCTTCAGGATTTTTTCATTGAGTTGCGCGATCGGATTTCCGGGCTTGGTGATACCAATAATATCCGTTTGTATTTGATCAAGTCGTTTCGCCGAAGAATCATTTCTTACTTGAAGAAAAAAAGCCGGTATGTAAGCGCAGATCAGCTCAAAGAGTCTTTTTACATAGAATTAGCGACTGATGAGCACATGATTAATGCTCAATTAGACGCCCACCAGTTAAATAAATTAAACACAGCACTCTCCAAACTCAAGTTCAAAGACAGGGAAGTAATATACTACTACTTTTACGAAAACATGAGCTACGCCGAAATAGCCGATATTATGGACTATGATCATGTGTCGTCAGCACGTAGAACGGTCTACAAAATATTGAAAAGACTGAAAAAAATAATGATATCGATACTCGTCGTGTGGCTGTTTTCTTCGTATGTGTATTGCTCTTAATGTATTGATATAGAGCGTATTATTGTTTTTTTTAGAAAAAAATGTAAAAAAACTGGTATCGTTTTTCGCATTTGCTCCTTATAGATAAAAAGGATTACCAAATGGAAAAAAATGATCAGGTGATGGAGTTGCTTCAAAGGCCCGAATTCAAACAGTGGGTGTATTATCCTACGGCTGAAAGCAACCATTATTGGAAAAACTGGCTAGCTCACAATCCCGATCAAGAACAAAATGTACTTTGTGCTAAAGAAATTTTGCTGAGGTTAAGATTTCAAGAGGGAAAACTGTCGAATGAGGAAACAGGTCTGATGTTGCAAAACATTACAACCCAATCGGGTCGGTTTACTCCACCTCCGGCACTCGCTACACCTTACCTGAAATATGCCGCCGCAATAGCTTTGGTAGTATGCATGGGACTGCTCTTTTGGAAGACCTCCAGGCAGGCCACACAAGTAAAATCTACCGAACAAACCGTTACCTACAAATCTAATCCCAAAGGCCAGCGATCTGTTATAAGGCTAAAAGATGGCACCAAAGTTCACCTCAACGCCAACAGTACCTTGCGCTATGGCGCTGACTTTGGTATAGCCAACAGAACAGTAGAATTAGACGGAGAGGCCTATTTTGCAGTAGCCAAAGACCCTCAAAAGCCTTTTGTGGTGAAATCGGGCAAAGTATCTACTACAGCCCTGGGAACCGAGTTTAACATCAATTCAACAGAGAAAAATAAAATAAGAGTAACACTGATAGAGGGGAAAGTAAAGGTAGAAGATATTGCTGTGAGCCACCAGCCGCTCATACTCCTGCCCAATCAGTATGTGGAATACAACAACACCAGAGGCTTTTCTGATATTACCGAGAGCACCACTAACGATGAAATTCTTTGGGTACAGGGAGTGTTAAAATTTGATGACACACCACTGGATGAGGTAGTCGAAGAATTAGAAAACTGGTATGGAGTACACATAGAAGTAACAGGAAATACCCGGGGAGTACATTATTCGGGCAAGTTTCAGGAAGAATACCTTTCCAATATTCTTGAGTCGATGAGCTTTTCGCTTGGACTCGAATACACCATACAAAACGAAAATGTTCAACTTAAACTAAAACAATAATGAAAACATAGCTATACCGCCAAAATAAGAAGACCGGTAAGAACCGGCCTTCTGTAGCAATGAGTTTCTGTACTTCACACCGCTAAATGAGAAAGTATAGACACTGATTGCTGTTAAATGATTGATTTAACTAAAAACAAAGATATGAATTATACAATTACTAATGTCATAATAGAAATGACTAAAGTGACGCTTAAACTGTTTATTCTGATCGTGTTGTCTTTGCAGATGTCTGTAGCAGAAGACACTTCTGCACAGGTAAAGAGCGTCAAGGAAGTGAAGGTTTCCATTCATCAGAAAAACACAACGCTACGCAACCTTTTTAAGGAAATAGAAAACAAGACAGGCTATACATTCAATTTTAGTAGCAGGAAAATCAACCTCTCTAAAAAAATAACAATCAACAGACAAAACGGAACACTGGAAGAAGTACTACTTGATATATCAAAAAACCACTCCCTGTCATTTAAGCAGGTCAACAATAGCATAGGGGTATATCAAAAAGCGGAAGCGATGCATCAGGACAGGATACCTGTAGAGGTGAGTCTGGACATTGATCTGAAGGGAAAAATTACAGATGAAAACGGAGAAGGTTTGCCGGGAGCCTCAGTAGTGGTAAAAGGTACAGCAATCGGTACCACTACAGACATAGAGGGGAGCTATGCCATCAGTGTACCCGAGGACGCTACGTTGGTAGTATCCTTTGTAGGTTACAAAACGCAGGAGGTTGCTGTTTCTGGCCGGTCAGTGATCGACTTGCAAATGACTCTGGATGCCGAGCAACTCGAAGAAGTAGTGGTAGTGGGCTATGGTACTGTACAGAAAAAAGACCTGACAGGAGCAGTTAATTCAGTGAAAGGGGATGACCTAACAAAAACACCAGCCAATACATTTGTACAATCCTTGCAGGGTAGAGCTCCCGGAGTAGATATAAAGGCTGCTTCTAATGCACCCGGTGGAGGGATAAGAATTAGAATTAGAGGAACCAATTCTATTAATGCTTCCAGTGAGCCTTTGTATGTAATCGATGGTTTTCCAATAGATAATATAAACAGTTCTCCTTCAGGCGCTGGCAATAACGCTAATTCAGCGGATCCATTATCCTCTATCAGTCCAAATGAGATAGCTTCAATTGAAGTTTTAAAAGACGCATCTGCCACTGCTATCTATGGTGCACGTGGAGCAAATGGTGTAGTTATTATTACGACCAAAAGAGGTAAAGAAGGTAAGGCTAAAATTAGTTTCGACTACTCTCTGAATATGGCTAATGTGAGAAAAAAGCTCGACCTGGCTAATGCTGAAGAATTGGCAATTCTTACTAATGAGTGGGCTGCCAACAATAATCAGGCACCAATATATGATGGTGTTAACAAACCGCTTCCTGAGGACCTTGGTGAAGGTACAGATTGGCAGGATCAGATTTTTCGCACTGCTCTTACTCATACTTACAATTTGTCCATTTCAGGAGGAACAGAAAACACTAAGTATTTATTGTCAGGAAATTATTTAAATCAGGATGGGATTATCATAGAGTCCAATTTTGAAAGGGCCGGAATAAAATTCAATCTTGATCAAAAGATAAATAATCAAGTGAAGGTAGGTTTTAACATGAATGCCAACCGATCTATCAATGATGCAGTACCTTCTGATGGCTCAGGATTTCAGCATGATAGTCCCCTATGGAATGCATTAACTACAACTCCTGTTATTACTGTTAAAGATGAGAATGGAAACTACTTACACAATCATAATGAGACAGTAAAAGTATTGGAAAACCCTGTAGCCATTGCTGAAACCAGATCGGATGTCACCACCACCACACGCATCTTGTCTAACGCATTCGTTGATGTGGATGTAATGCAAGGCTTGACTTTCCGTGCTAATTTTGGAGCAGACCTCATCAACAGCAAACGAAATGTGTATATACCTACCACAGCCCAAACTCAGGCATTGCCTAATAATGGAAGAGCTTCGGTTGGTGCTGTGCAAAGCACTAATTGGTTAGCAGAGTATACTTTGACTTATAAAAAAGATTTTAACGAAGACCATAGGATAAACGCTCTGGTTGGATATACTATCCAGACACGCCAAACAGAAAATGTGTATAGCGAAGCACAGGACTTCTTTACAGATAAATTGAAATTCAACAATTTGGCTGTAGGGTCAAACCCAAGGCCCTCGACCAGTAATTCCACAGAAACGGGTTTACTTTCTTATATAGGCAGGTTGAATTATATCTTTCGTGACAGGTATATATTCACCGGTACAATCAGAAGGGATGGTTCTTCTAAATTTGGTAACGACAACAAGTGGGGAGTATTTCCATCTGCAGCTTTTGCGTGGAGAATGGGAGATGAAAGCTTTATGCAAAGCATCGGAGTATTGAGCGATTTGAAGCTGCGGGCAAGCTATGGCCTAACCGGAAACCAAAACATTGGGTCTTATTCTTCTTTGGCACTCTATAATTCCACCAGAACCATTATTGGCGGTGCTCCAGTTATTGGTTTGGTGCCCAACCGAATACCAAACCCAGATCTGAAATGGGAAAAAACTGCTCAGTTTAATGTTGGGTTTGATGTTGAGCTGTTGGAGGGTATGATCAATTTTTCCGCTGAATATTATGTAAAAACCACCAAGGATTTGCTGTTAAATGTATCGATACCCAATCAGTCTGGGTATGGAAGTAGTACACAAAATATCGGTAAAGTAGAGAATAGGGGCTTTGAATTTAGTTTAGGGGCCAACAATTCGTTTGGAGAAGTAAACTGGAGTTCTACCTTTAATATTTCTTTTAATAGAAACAAGCTACTATCACTTCCTGAGGGTACCGAGCAGCTGATCAATGGAATTGGACGTGGTGAATCGGCTCACGGTCGTTCAATTGCCATTCCCGGCAAACCCCTTGGCCTGTTCTATGGATACAGGTTTGGTGGTATCTGGCAGACTGAAGAAGAAATAATTGCCGCAGGCAACACAGTCGGAGGTATTAACAGACCTGGGTTGGTAAGGTACGAAGACCTAAATGGCGATGGTTTCAGGAGAGATGATAATGATAGGGAAATAATTGGGGATCCAAATCCTGATTTTATCTATGGTTTCTCAAATGATATTTCTTACAAGAATTTTGGTTTATCTATTTTCATCAATGGTAGCTACGGCAATGAAATTGCTGACCTCAACAGAATAGGATTGCTTGCACAGCCTCAGAAGCACAATGTGCTTCAACAGGTTTTTGATGAAAGGTGGACAGGTCCAGGCACTGGCAACACCATTGAAGCCCCGCTGACTAATGCTGGTGAATGGAAAAACTTTAGCGACAGGGACGTATTGGATGGTTCCTATCTTAGAGTTAAGACCATCAACCTTTCGTATAACCTACCCTCTGCGAATTGGTTCTCTTCAGCCCAGATTTATGTGGCTCTGGACAACCTGATTACTATTACCAACTACACAGGTTTTGATCCGGAAGTCGATCTTTACAGCGGAAGCAATACCCAGTTGGGAGTGGACAATGGAGCTTACCCGGCATCTAAAAGTGTGCGATTAGGAGTAAAATTTGGTTTTTAACGGTAATTCTAAAAAGAACAGTATTATGAAAAAGATATTTAAATTGTTGCTTTGCACCCTGTTCTTAGGGGCATGCGAAAGTGTGCTGGAAGAAAACCCTCCCAGTAATATAAGCTTGAGTAGTTTTTACCAATCTGAAGGTGATGCTCTTGCAGGCCTGTATGGAGCCTACTCCAACATATATTCATTTTATGGGGCAAATGCCTTACAATATGGTGAAATGAACGCCGATAATGCAACTATCTCCCCAATCGTTTCTGATCAATTTGCCTGGGATGAGTTCACTTATAATAGTGATGTGATGGGTGGTTTGTGGTCAAGTGGATTTCAAGGTATTAACAGAGCCAATGAAGTGATTTTCTATACAGAAAAGATTGACTTTGAGGCTGGTAGAAAAGCGGATTTAATAGCGGAGGCAAAAGCTCTAAGAGCACTGTACTACTGGAACCTTGTACGATTAATGGGAGGAGTTCCATTATACGAAACCCCTACTATAGGATTCGATGCAGTAAATGCCAGTAGAGCAACAGAAGAGGCCATATACGATTTGATTTTAAGGGATTTGGATATTGCAGCTGCTGAATTGGAACCTACTAGTGCCAGTGGTAGAATTAATTCCGATATTGCTAATGCCATGTTGGCTAGAATACACTTGTATAGGAGTGATTATGCTAAAGCCCTTGCTCATGCAAAAATCATCATTAATTCAGGAAGGTATGATCTCTTTGCAGACTATGCAGACATCTTTAAGCCTGAAAACGATAATGGCATTGAACATATTTTTCAAACGCAATACCTTGTAGGAGAACGTCACAACAGTGTTCCCGGTAACTTTGGGCCCAGAGCACCATCTGGACCTTACGGCAACTCTTTTTGGGCTGGCACAATTGTGGGAGGATCTTATGCCCCATCTACAGAGTTTATCGCAGATAATCCGGTTTCCTACCGTCGTTCGGCTACCATTGCCGACAGCTACGAACATATAGACGGTGTATCTGGTACAATTACTATGGATGAAGTTTATGGTGGTGCTTTTCCGTATTATATCAACAAATTTGATGATAGAACCGCTGAATTCCAGTCTGGAGTAAACTTTACGGTTATAAGATATGCAGATATATTGTTAATAGCAGCAGAGTCTCTCAACGAAACTGATCCTGCTAACGACGACAAATACATTTGGATTAATAAGGTGCGAGAAAGAGCCAGAAATGGAGTTGAAGCCGATTTACCGGATCTTTTCGGATTGAGCCAGGATGATTTTAGGACAGCAGTACTTGAGGAAAGGAGGTTCGAATTAGCTTTCGAAGGACAAAGGGCCTGGGATTTGAAACGAAGAAATCTGTTTCTATCCACTATGCGCACTCAGGGGAAAAACGTGCAAGATTATATGTTGTTGTTTCCTATACCTGATGCACAAATAAAACTAAATCCAAATCTTGTTCAAAATACAGATTGGTAAAGAGAAACTAAATATTTTAATACTAGTCGATCATTTTGAGAGGGATAGTTTGTAAAACTATTCCTCTTTTTCTGATAGACGGTTTTTTATTTAAAATAACTGACATGAACAATACTCTCTATAAAGTGCTTGGGCTGCTTATGTTAATGACTAGTTGCAGCCAAGAAAAAAAAACAAGCTATGATATTTTGCCCAACATCGTATTTATTTTCACTGATGATCAGACATATAAAACAGTAAGAGCACTGGGGTACAATGAGATTAACACTCCTAATCTAGACAGATTAGTAAATGGTGGTACTACATTTACTCATGCCTATAACATGGGAGGCTGGCATGGTGCTGTTTGTGTGGCTTCCAGAACTATGATTAATTCGGGGGCATTTATTTGGAATGCCAAAAAGAAAGAAAGTCAATGGAATAAAAAAGACACCATAGCTCTCAATGAAACCTGGAGTAGGTTAATGTCACAGCAAGGCTACAGTACCTACATGACAGGAAAGTGGCATGTAGCAGCCCCTGCTGCTGAGTTGTTTGACCGTGTTGAGCATGTTCGCCCGGGTATGCCTGATGATAAAAGGGGTAAATTAGCTGAAGCTGTGAAAAAATGGAAGGCAGAGTCTGGGAATATGAAAGACTGGAATAGCTATATGCCAGTGGGGTACGGTCGTCCTCTTGGTGAAAATGATCATTCCTGGTCACCCAACGATACTATCCATGGAGGGTTTTGGCAAGGGGGGAAACATTGGAGCGAAGTAGTAAAGGATGATGCGCTTGAATTCATAGCAGATGCTTCTGAAAAAAAGGATCCCTTTTTCATGTATCTGGCCTTCAACGCCCCGCATGATCCACGTCAGGCTCCTCAGAAGTTTATAGATATGTATCCTTTGGAAAAAATAGAAGTGCCAGAAAACTTTCTTCCAGAATATCCCTGGAAGAATGAAATCGGCAACAACCCAGGTTTGCGGGATGAGGCTCTGGCTCCTTTTCCTCGTACAAAATATGCAGTAAAAAAACACAGGCAGGAATATTATGCCATTATTTCTCATTTGGATGAGCAAATTGGCGAAATACTGGATGCTCTGGAAGCAACAGGAAAGATGGATAATACCTACATCTTTTTTACTGCAGATCATGGGCTTTCAGTGGGGCAGCATGGGCTTTTAGGCAAGCAGAGTCTGTTTGATCACAGTATTCGTGTACCTTTGATGGTTGTAGGCCCAGATGTGCCAAAGGGACAGGAGTTGAGTCAGGATGTGTATCTACAAGATATAATGGCTTCCAGTCTGGAATTAGCGGGTATTCAGAAGCCTTCTTATGTAGAATTCAACAGTTTTATGGATATTGTAAAGGGACAAAAAAATGAAAGTCATTATGATGCTATTTACGGTGCTTATGTCAATTTTCAAAGGATGATTCGAAAAGATGGGTTTAAGTTGTTGGTGTTCCCTAAGATCAAAAAAGTGCAGTTGTTTGATTTGAAAAATGACCCCAATGAGGTTACTGATTTGTCTGAAAACCCCAAATATCAGCATAAAGTTAGAACACTTTTTATAGACTTGATGGAGCTGCAAAGTTCCATGGGAGATGAATTGAACTTAGATGAAATTTATGGCCAACTTGAAGAGGGTATCCCGAACTGACAAGGGAAATATTTGGTTTATGTCATACTATTGATTGTGATTTTTTGCTTGCTGGAGTGCCATATATAACGAAAAGCATACTTTAGTTAATTCAGGATTACCCTATTAATCCGCTTCTGTTCTTCTCTTTATGGCATGCTCCAGTTACTTGACAGGTTTTGTTATAGCTTGCAATGAATGATCAAATGCAGTTATTTAAAATTATTCTAAATAAAAAGCATGTTCGGCGCTGTTTTTGCTGTAATTACGGTTTTTATAGTAATCACAGAAGACCAGAGTTTTTAAAAAAACATGCCAACGAAATATTTGCTCATTCTCTTTGCACTATTTTGTGCAGGAGTTGCACAAGCTCAGGATGCCACGCCCATTACATTTAGTGGCCAGATAACAGATCATCAGACAGGAAAACCGCTGGAATACGCCACCGTAGCTGTGGTAAGCAAAGCGGACAATTCTGTGCTCGCCGGAGGCATTACCGATGGGGAAGGGCGTTTTACAATTAAAAGTAAAAAAAGCAATGTACTGCTGGAAGTATCCTATCTGGGATACAATACTCTGCGGATCGAGGATTTTACGGTACAAAATGGCAGAGTAGAACTACCCAATATCAAAGTACAGCCCGATCAGGAAGTACTCAGCGAGGTAACAGTTACAGCCGAAAAATCACAGACAACTTTTGAACTGGACAAGCGGGTGTTTAATGTAGGCAAAGACCTGACAAGTGCCGGAGGCAGTGCTCTGGATGTGCTCAACAACGTCCCCTCAGTAGAGGTAAATATAGAGGGAGACATAATGTTGCGAGGCAATGCAAACGTGAAAATACTGATTAACGGCAAGCCCTCCGTTATGGCAAGTGCCAATACGATTGGTACTATATCGGCAGATATGATCGAAAAAGTGGAGGTTATTACCAACCCATCTGCTAAATACGATGCAGAAGGTACTACCGGAATCATCAATATCGTGCTGAAAAAAGAAGACAGAGAAGGATTAAATGGAGCGGCTACACTTAATGTAGGCTCCCCTACCAATCATAGTGTAGGCCTGAGCTTAAACAGGCGTACCGAAAAATTCAACCTATTTAGTCAGCTTGGAGTAGGAAAACGCACCATGCCCGGAACAACAGAAACGGTAACCATCGACCGAACGGTGAACAATCCCCAACCGCTTCATAGCGATGCATCCGGAGGGCGTACAGAGCAGTTTTACAACGTGATATTGGGTACAGACTACAACATCAACCCGCTCAATATGATTACGCTATCGGGGCATTTTGCCTACGAAATAGAAGACGAATTTTCAGACACACACTACCAGCGGTACAGTGCCGGTGGCGAGCTTTTGGGTGCGGCAGACCGCAATGAAGATACAGAAGCGACTAACCCCAAATACCAGTACGACCTTAGCTACCAGAAATCGTTTGAAGGCAATGAAGACAGAAGCCTCACAGCAAGTTTTGTAGGGTCATATTTTGGCAAAGACCAGTCTTCAGCCTTTGAAAACGAAGCAGACTTTGGTGATTTCAGGTCGTTTTCTCAGCGCACTACTAACGACTACTCCCAGGCCAACTATGTCTTCCAGACAGACTACATACATCCGTTTTCTACTATCGCAGAGCTGGAGACAGGTTTAAAATACGAGTACAACGACATAGGCAATGATTATGAGTTGGAAGATCTGGAAGCAGGACAGTGGCAGGGCAATCCTGATTTTACCAACGAATTTAACTACGACCAGAAGGTATATGCAGCCTATGCTACCTATGCCTATGAGTTTGAAAAGTTCGGTATCAAGCTAGGCGCCCGCTGGGAACGAACCGACCTGGATACTTACCTCGAAAACACGAACCAGAAAAATCACCTTACCTACAGCAATTTGTTTCCTACGGTACATACTTCCTATAAAGTATCTGAGCAGTTTTCTTTACAGATGGGATATTCGAAGCGAATTCAGCGTCCCAACATGTGGAGTCTGAACCCATTTACATCGTTTAGAGACAACCTAAACCTACGCACAGGCAACCCCGACCTCTTGCCGGAGTTTACGGATGTCTTTGAGCTAAACGCTATACAGGTGTGGGGTATGGGATCGCTGAGTGCCACACTATACCACAGTCGCACTACCGATGTAATAAGCACGGTGGTATTTGTACAAGACAGCCTTACGATTACCAAACCATTCAATTTGGGCACCAGCCAAAATACCGGAGTGGAGATAAATGGAAGTATCGATCCGCTGGAGTGGTGGTCGGTAGATGCCAATGGTAACTGGATGGCATTTAGCAGAGAAGGACAGTTAGAAGCCAACAATTTCGATTTTAGCAATACCAGTTGGTCGGCTCGGATTACCAACAAGTTTAAGTTTCCTGCAGATATAGAAGCAGAAGTACGTACCAATTATCAGTCTGCCGTAGAAGGCATTCAGGGGATCACAGACGACAGAATATATGCAGATTTTGGAGTGAAAAAGAAGTTTATGAAAGGGCGTGCAGTAGTCAATTTTAGTGTGCGGGATTTTTTCAAGTCGCGACGCTTTATCACTACCTCCGATCTGGACAATTTCTATAGATACAACAACCGCATTCGAAACGCAAGACAAATGGTATTAGGATTTAGCTACGGCTTTGGCAAAGGAGAAGCTATGGAGTTTAGCGGCCACAAAATGTTTTAAACCATTTCCCAAAGAAAACCATGCGAAAGCACCAAGATCAGGGTATCTGAGCTGAGGTGCTTTTTTAGTTTTTTTAGCGCAGTAACAGATACATTTTTCACCGACTGGTATTTGATTTCCAGCAGTTCGGCTATTTCTTCATTGGTACAGTTAGAAAAATATTTTAAATACAAAACCTCCCTTTCTCTTTTTGACAAGTCTTTCAAGGCGTTTTTTATGAGGCGGTTTCGCTCAGACTCCTTTTCTTCATGAATCATCTCGTACTCCCGATTAGAAGGCGATACGGTCACTTCTTTAGGTAAATCAAAGTCTACTTTGCTATTTTTTTTGATCTCTTTAATCAAAATAGTACGCAACGATTTGAGCAAATAAAACTTGACAGAAGGGGCCTCACCCAGATGCGAGCGCCGGGTCCACAGATAGGCAAATAGCTCCTGTACCCCATCTGCTACCAGCTGGCGGTTGTCATGTATTTTTCTCCCATATGCGAGAAGCAATTTTGCGTAGCGGGTGTACAATGCCGAAAAAGCAGCAGTATCGCCTTGTTTCAATGCCTGCCAATGGGTTTGATCGTCATCAGGGAATAAGAGCCGGTCATTCATCTTTTCAAATATAGACATAAATCCGAGCACTTTGCTGTGTAGGTTATTGAGGCAGCAAAACAGCATTTTTTAGCAAAGCAGAAAAAAAGTAAAAAAAAATGAGTACTCAAACCCGGTTTTCTGCTATTACTCATACAAGGCACGATTTACACCTTTTCAATTATTTACCTGATGGAAAATGACAAATGTACAGTTGAGCACCTCATGAGCAACGAAAAATTCGTGAAATGGGCTATCAATCCGGATTTGGTGCCGGGCACAGAATGGCAGAAAATTTTGAATGCAGCGCATGAGGATGAACAAAAAGCCTCTATTGCCATAGCCAGAGATATGGTAAGAGCATTGCAATCTGCCGACCTGGAAGCCGAAATAGAGGAAGATGCGCATCGAGTGTGGAGCAACCTGCAGCCTGTAGTGAGGGGAGAAAAACATCAAAACCCTAGTATACCCATGTTTTCTATTCAGAACACTATGAAGATAGCAGCTAGTCTGGTGCTGTTGGTGCTGGCAGGGATCTGGTGGAGTGGCCGGAATAAACCCGCCGAACCGGTAGTTGTAAATGAAATAAAAACGATAGAAAAAGCGAACCCCAAAGGCCGTAGGTCGCAGGTAACTCTCAAAGACGGCACAAAAGTGACGTTAAACTCAGAAAGTAAGATTATTTATACTTCAGACTATGGCAATAGCTCGCGAGACATAACTCTTATAGGTGAAGCTTTTTTTGAAGTAGCAAAAGATCCTCACAGGCCATTTGTAGTAACTACAGGTAAGGTTACCACCACGGCATTGGGTACTTCTTTCAATATTTCCAGTTTTCCGGAGGAGGAAGAGGTTGTTGTATCGCTGGCCAGTGGTAAGGTAAAAGTCGAAGAGTTGGACCAGCAGTCTGAGTCATTTGTATTGGAGCCGGGTGAGCAAATTATCTATGCCAAAGAACAGGGGGCATTTGAGCGCTTGCACCCCGAAGACGATGCGGCTTACCTGTGGAAAGATGGAATCATATCATTTGATCAGGCTACCATTAGCGACATTGTAAAAAAGCTGGAGCGGTGGTATGGAGTGACAATCGTAGTGGGCAACACGCCGGGCATGCTGGTACGCTACGATGGCATATTTAAGCAGCAGAGTCTTGAAAACGTGCTGAAAGCTATGAGCTTTTCACTCAATTTCAGCTACACGATACACGAAGAAGAAATCAAAATTATGTTTAACTAACCAAAGAAAAACTATGACCTGAAACACCTACTATACAAATAAAAAACGATGCTTAAGAAAGCACCGTTTTGAAGTCGTCTCAAGTAATTCAGATTTTCTCCCAAGCCTCTAATTACTTCAGACTGGTTTTAATACATATTTCATTACTAAAACTTTTCAAAGATATGAAAATTAGATTGTTACAGCTAATCTTGAAGATTATGAAGTTGTCTTTTTATGGTTTTTTCATACAGCTGTTTTTGCTACAAATAGTACTGGCAGATACAGCCGCAGGACAAAAAAACCTCAGCGTAAAAGATGTTTATATAGACCTTAAACTAGAAAACGTAACCCTATCCCGGGCCTTTAGCTCTATCGAATCACAAACCGAGTACACATTCAACTATAACAAACCGGAATTAGACAAGAAAGTAAAGGTATCTATCAATAGCAACCACATATCTGTGGCAGAAGTGTTGATGGAAATAGCGCAGCAGACAGGGCTGAAGTTTCGACAAGTCAATAAGTCGATAAACGTAGATAAAGTAAACGGTACAGGCAAAGGCATAGAAATAGTGCTGGCCGACATACAGGTATCGGGCAAAATATCCGATGAAAACGGAGAAGGTCTGCCCGGAGCATCTGTAGTGGTAAAAGGTACTTCGAGAGGTACTACCACAAACATAAGTGGCGAGTATGCCATTACTGTGCCCGATGATGCGGTTTTGACCATATCATTTGTTGGCTATCAGACTCAGGAGATACCCGTCAACAACCGCAGTGTGATCGATGTTCAGCTTCAATTAGATGCAGAGCAGCTCGAAGAAGTAGTTGTGGTAGGCTATGGTACAGTTAAAAAGTCGGATTTGACTGGCTCTGTATCCTCCGTAAAAGCCAAAGACATAGTAGCCACACCTACCGTAAGCATAGATGATGCACTCAGAGGAAAAATTGCAGGTGTGCAGATTACACCTACATCCTCTCAGCCAGGAGCAGCTACTTCTATACGGATCAGGGGTACCAATTCCCTGACAGGCAACAGTTCACCGTTGTTTGTCATAGACGGGTTGATCGGTGCAGGAAATCTGGCAGATATAAATGTGATGGACATAGAGTCTGTGGAAGTGCTGAAAGATGCTTCGGCTACAGCACTCTACGGATCGCGCGGTTCAGCGGGGGTTATTCTGATTACCACGAAAAGAGGTAAATCAGGTGAAGCAAGAATAACCTACGACACGTACACTACTTTTCAGTCTCCCACACGTCTGCTGCCCATGATGAATGCGGCAGAATTTGGCGCATGGCAAAACGAAGTGCAGGGAGTAGATGCATACCCCAACCCGGAATCATTGGGAGAAGGAACCAACTGGCAGAAAGAAGTATATCAAAACAATGCACCGATGGTGAGCCATACCCTGTCAGCATCTGGCGGCAATGACAAGAGCAGGTACTTTGTTTCGGCAAACTATTTTGATCAGGACGGAATATTCAGAGGCGGTAACTTCAAACGGTATCAATTCCGATTCAATGGCGATCATCAACTAAATAAAATCATCAAAGTAGGTAATGCCGTTACCCTCTCGCGAACGAAGATTATACCCAGACAAAGCGATATCATAAACATAGCCGGGTATTTTCCTACGCTTCCTGTAAAAGATGCCAATGGAGAGTATACCATTCAGACAATGAGTAGCGAACTGAGTGCAGAAAACCCGGTGGGTGGTCCGGCTAAAAACATTAACCTGGATACCCGATCGAGAATAACAGGGACTTTGTTTGCTGAGGTAGAGCCCATTCAAAACCTGGTATATAAAATCAATTTTGGTACAAACCTTACCTTGTTTAAAAGCGAAAACTATGCTCCGTCCACACTTTTTGGACAACAAAACGATCAGGGTACGGCTACTATTAGAAACTCAGAAAACCTCAATATACTCATAGAGCAGACTTTGTCGTATGCCAAAGAAGTAGGAGAACATAGCTTCAACGGGCTGTTGGGTTTTACCCGTCAGCGAATATTTGATGCGGGTAGTTCGGTGCAAGCCAAAGGGTTTACTACCGATTTTTTTGGATACAACAATATAGATGCCGGAGCTATTCGTTCGGGAGCAGCTTCCAATGCATCCGAGTTTGGTTTGCAGTCTTATCTGTTTAGGTTGAACTACACATTTAGAGACAAGTATCTTATGACTTTGAATGCCAGAATAGACGGTTCGTCCAATTTTGCACAAAGCCAAAAGTATGGTACTTTTCCCTCGGTAGCACTGGCCTGGAGAATGAGTGACGAAGCGTTTATTCAAAACATAGGATTGTTTGATGATCTGAAGTTTAGAGTGAGTTATGGTAGACTAGGAAATCCGGCCTCCGGGGGTAGTTCTCTGGCACGATTGGGAGCAGGTTTTACCTATATTTTGGGGCAAGACCAGCATGTGACCAACGGTATAGGGTTGAGCCGCCTGGGCAATGACTACCTGAAATTTGAAACGACCGATCAGTTGGATATAGGGTTGGATGCAGCGTTTTTCGATCATAGGCTGCAGGTAACATTGGATTACTATCACAAAACGACCAACGACCTGTTTGCCAATGAAAACATACTGTGGCTGGCAGGGGTGACCAATGCGAGTATAGCTACCAACTTTGGCTCGATGCAAAACAGCGGGCTGGAGCTTACCATTAATTCTGTAAACGTGGATAAAAACGGATTTAAATGGGAAAGCAGTTTCAACATTTCATCAAACAAAAACAAATTACTGGAGATTCCTGACGAAAATGGAGAAAGGGAAATTAATGCATTTGGAGGTGTGATTAACGCCCCTTCAGCTCTTTTGAGAGAAGGTGAGCCAATAGGTGTATTTTATGGTTTGGTGAGAAATGGAATATGGAACTCGCAGGAAGAGATAGATCAGGCCGGACTCTCGGGGCTGGGTGTTTTTCCCGGAGGGAAAAGATACGAAGACATCAGTGGTCCTGAGGGAGTACCCGATGGGGTGATTACCATGGACGACCGCACCATAATCGGCGACCCTAACCCGGACTTTTTTGGAGGGATAAACAACTCACTCAGTTACAAAGGATTTGAATTTTCCATGTATTGGGCATTTGTATTGGGAAATCAGATATTCAATGAAACGGATTCAAGAATCAATACAGCCTTTGACAATAATGTGTCAAAACGATTTGTAAACAGGTGGACACCCACCAATACCGATTCAAATATCCCATCAGTGAGAGGGTCTTTCCGCTCCGAAATAGTATCGGAAAGCGGTATAGTAGAAAGTGGCTCGTTTTTGCGTATGAGAAACATAAGCCTGGCATATAACCTGCCAGTGAGTAAAGTAGACTGGATTCAGGGAGCAAAGATTTATCTGAGCGGTACCAATCTTATTTTGTTTGATAGCTACAGCGGATACGATCCGGAGATCAACAGGGGGAATCAGAATATCCGAAGAGGATACGACAGAGCACAAGACCCTGCGCTGAAGTCGTGGACAGTAGGTTTGAGATTAAACTTTTAATGGACACTCGAAAATTTAAGAAACATGAAAAATAGATATATATACCTGATAGCATTGTTTATAGGGATGACGCTGGTTTCCTGTGAAGATATAATCACAGAAGAGCCAAAAGATTTTCTGGTGCCCGGTAGTTTTCCGGCCACAGCAAAAGACGCAATTGCAGCTACAGATGCTGCTTATACCAGGTTGCATAGTAGTATTATATCCTTCTATTATGGATTTACACCGAGTGATATCGCTTTTCAGGGACAGCACAACATGAGGCCTGTGTCGTGGTTTATCAACCTGACACCTCTCAACGGCGATGCGACGGTTATGTGGAGAGAAAACTATCAAGGGGTGGGCTTGTCCAATACTGTGATCCAGTTTGTGCCGGATGTAGAAATGGACGAAACACTGAAGGCAAGGTTAATAGCAGAGGCCAAGTTTTTGAGAGCTTTTTATTACTTCGAGTTGGTGCGAACCTACGGAGGAGTACCCATCATTACGGATGTAATCAGCGACCCGGCTGCCCTGAAAGGAATTACGCGCAATACTGTTGATGAAGTGTATACGCAGATTAAAAAAGACCTGACGGAGGCCATTCCGGATTTACCCGATGACTATGCCGCAGGGGAAAAAGGCCGGGCAACCAAATGGGCTGCTACAGGTTTATTGGCTCGCGTACACTTAACCCGTGAGGAGTGGGGAGATGCCAATACACGTGCACAGGAGGTTATCGCTTCAGGCCGGTTTGGACTGGTGGCTGACTATAACCTGTTGTGGAGCCAAACGGCAGAACATCAGTTGATGCCCGACAAAGACGGAGCATTGGTGAATGAAAATGTATTTGACATTCAGTACAGACAAGACGAGCGCCCCGACTTTAAGCAGAGCTGGGTAGGATCTAGGGATACAGGAGTAGGAGGAGTGAATGCCGTAGGAGGAGGTTGGGAAAACATGCTGCCTACCGAAGATTTTCTCAACATGTTTGAGTCAGGAGATTTGCGACGTGATATAAGCTATGTTACCGAGCTGGATGGCAATGTGCTTGAATCGCCCCGTACACCGGGAGCCGGTCCTATCACGGGCAAATACCTCAATGCAGACGGTGATGCTCCCAAAGGAAATAATGGCAGCCAAAATACCTATGTAATACGCTATGCCGATGTATTGCTCATGAGAGCAGAAGCAGAAAATGAACTCAATGGGCCAGACAATGCCTATACTTTTATCAATCAGGTGAGAGAGCGTGCAGGGTTGCCGGCATTGTCGGGGTTGGATCAGCAAAGCTTCAGAACTGCTCTGAGAAAAGAAAGAGCAACAGAACTCAGCTTTGAAGGCATACGAAAATACGATTTGCTCCGATGGGGCATATTTGTAGAAACCATTCGTAATGCGTCGGATCCCAACCTAAGTACCCCGGGGCAAAACATACAGGATTACCATGTACTGATGCCAATACCGGATAGGGAAATTGAGATTTCGGAAGGGAGTCTGAAGCAAAATACCGGATACGACCAATTTTAGTTTTTTGCTGGGTGATCCACTCAGCATTAAACGGATAGTTTCTGTAAACTATCCTCCCAAATAAGGAACCGTCAAAGGTTGAAGTTAGAAAATGCTTTTATTTCAGCCTTTGGTTTTTAAGTAAAAAAAGCACTTGACCCCTGAGGTTGGGGGGAAAGTGTCATACAATAAATTGGGGCAGTAGACGGATGTACTGCCCCTGTTTTTATTCAATATGAAATCTATTCAACAAATCTGTATACCATTATGTATGCTGTTGCTGGTAATGGGCTGCACCGACAATTCGGACGTACCACTTCAGCATGAGCGTCCTTTATATTCCATTTTGTCCTCAGAGCACACCGGAATAGATTTCCGCAATGACCTGAAGGAAACATTGTACATGAATGGGTTGTTTTATGAGTATTATTACAATGGGTCGGGTGTAGCAGTAGGAGATTTCAACAAGGACGATTTACCCGATGTATACCTCGTGTCATCGCTCGGTAAAAATAAACTCTATATAAATAAAGGAGGATTACAATTTGAAGATGTAACAGCCCGGTCAGGAGTACAGGGCGAAGCAGTATTTGCTACCGGAGTGACTACTGTGGACATTAATGCTGACGGATTGCTGGATATTTATGTGTGTGCTTCGGGCAGAATACGGGATCCTGAAAAACGACGAAACGAACTGTTTATTAACCTGGGAGTAGATGATCAGGGTGTGCCCCGGTTTGAAGAGCGGGCACAGGATTATGGATTAGACCTGGAAGAGTTTTCCACCCAGGCTGCCTTTTTTGATTACGATCGCGATGGCGACATGGATATGTTTTTGATCAACCACGATGTGGAAATATATGGCGATCATCAGTTAGAGGAGTTTTTGCACACCAAAGGAAAATTAAGTGGAGAGCGCTTGTACAAAAATGATTCGGGTATTTTTAGAGATGTGACAGACAGGTCGGGGGTGATCAATAATCGCCTGGGATTTGGATTGGGCGTAGCAATAGGCGATGTAAATAACGACGGCTGGCCCGACGTATATACCAGTCATGACTTTTCAGGAAAAGACTACCTCTACCTCAACAACCAGGATGGCACTTTTGAAGAAGTGAGCACTAAGGCCATGCGGCATATCTCCAATTTTGCTATGGGTAACGATATAGCAGATTACAACAATGACGGTTGGCCGGACATTGTGAGTGTAGACATGGTGTCGGAAGACAACTATGGCATAAAAACCAGCATGAGTGGCATGAATCCCGCTAAATTTCATGAGCATGTAGCCTTGGGTCTACATCACCAGTACATGTTTAACACCCTCCAGCTCAACAATGGGACTAAGCCTTCGACAAACATTCCTGCATTTTCGGAAGTAGCTCACCTGGCAGGAATATCCAATACAGACTGGAGTTGGGCGCCATTGTTTGTAGACATGAACAACGACGGCTATCAGGATTTGTTTGTGGCCAATGGCATAAAGCGAGATTTTAGAAATAATGATTTTGTCAACTATCATAAGAAAGTAAGAGAAGGACTGCTAAAGCAACAGTCGGTAAATAAGGAAGCTTATATCAACCATATGATGGATCGCATGCCTACACGATTCAAGACCAATTATTTTTACCTCAACAACAGATCTATGGGCTTTGAGAAAATGAATCAGGCATGGCAGTTAGATTCCATCCCCACCTGTTCTAATGGTGCGGCTTATGCTGATTTTGACAATGATGGCGACATGGATTTAATTGTGAACAATATGGATGATCGGGCTTATGTCTATCAAAACCATACAGATACCCGAAGTAACAACTACCTCAAAGTAAAGCTGAGTGGATCGAAAAAAAATCCTTACGCAGTGGGTACGCGGGTTACTATCCACTATTCAGGCATGCAACAAATGCGTGAACAGTATTTTACACGAGGCTTTCAGTCAGCCATGGGAGAATTCATCCATTTTGGACTGGGGCAAACCCATAAAATTGATTCGCTGGAAGTTCGGTGGCCCGACGGCACCCGCCAATCCATCAAGAATGTACAGGCAGGTCAGGTATTAAAGGTAAACTATCGTCCATCACCATTACCACAGAAACAATCCCGGCCAGTTCATTTGTTTAGCACTACCACGGATGCTATTCCGCACAAGCATATAGAAAATGATTTCGATGACTTTGAGCGAGAAAGCCTTTTGCCTCATAAAATGAGTCAGCAAGGGCCGGCTTTGGCTACAGCGGATATCAATCAGGACGGGTTAGAAGATGTGTTTGTAGGAGGAGCTATGGGGCACGCAGCGAGTGTATATGTGCAAACGGAGGGCGGCAGCATGATAAAGAGCCCCCAGCAGGTTTTTGAGCAACACAAAGCGTATGAAGATGTGCACGCAAGTTTTTTTGATGTAGATAACGATGGAGATCAAGACTTGTATGTGGTGAGCGGAGGTAACGAACGAGTGGCTGAGGCTAAAGAGTATGAAGACAGGCTCTATCTCAACGAATCGGGAAAACTCGTCTATTTGCCCGATGCATTACCCAAACACTTTGTGAGCGGTGCATGTGTCAAGCCTTTTGATTTTGATAAAGATGGGGATATCGATTTGTTTGTTGGAGGTAGACAAGTGCCGGGTAAGTATCCTTTTGCACCAGACAGTTATTTGTTGGAAAACCAGACGAAAGGAGGACGTATAATTTTTAAAAACGTAACAGCCGGACTGGCTCCTATGCTTTCTCGCTTGGGAATGGTTACAGATGCAGAGTGGGTTGATATAGATGGCGATTCGAGCATAGACCTGTTGATAGTAGGTGAGTGGATGTCGGCAACTTTGCTTCGGTTCGATGGGCAAACGTTTACCGACGTATCGCAAAGCTATGGGTTGGCAGATCAGAAGGGGTGGTGGTCGACAGTGACAGCAGCAGATATGGATAACGACGGAGATGTGGATATTATAGCAGGCAACCTCGGCCTCAATTACAAGTACAAAGCCAGTGCGGCAGAGCCATTTGAAGTATATGCAAAAGATTTTGACAACAACCAGCAGCTGGATATAGTGCTGGGCTATTACAACGAGGGGAAATTGTTTCCGCTCAGAGGCAGAGAGTGTACATCTAACCAGATGCCATTTGTAAAGAAAAAATTTGCCAGCTACGATGCTTTTGGCAAAGCGACTCTCAGGGAAGTCTACGGAGAAGAAAACATGAGCAATGCTTTGCATTATACGGCCAATACGTTTGCCAGCACTTATTTTGAAAACGAGGGAGGGAAGCTCACCCCCCATTTGTTACCCGAAATGGCCCAGCTGTCGTCAGTCAATACCATAGCGGTGTTAGATGCTAATGGTGATGGAGCAAAAGACTTGTTGTTGGCAGGCAATATGTATGGATCGGAAGTAGAAACACCTCGAAATGATGCCAGCTATGGAGTGCTTTTGCAAGGGGATGGTAAAGGAAGCTTTTTTGCATTGCCCGCTTACAAAAGTGGCTTGTATATTGAGGGAGAGATTAGGCAAATGGATCAGTTAGTGCTAAATGGTATCAGCACTTTTGTTTTGGCAACTAACAATGATTCTCTGCAAGTATTAACTTTGAATTCAACTAATCAGGTAACACGGAAATAAAAATCAAACACTATTTTTTACACTACATGAAAAACCTAAGCTACTTACTCATTGTGTTTACCCTGCTGTCTTGTGGGCAGCAAAAAGAAAAAACAACCTCAGACGCACCGCCACCTAACATCGTGCTGTTCTTTGTCGACGATTTGGGATGGCAGGATACTTCAGTACCTTTCTGGACAGAAAAAACACCTTTCAACAAGCTCTACCAAACACCAAACATGGAGCGACTTGCCGCACAGGGCATGAAATTTACACAGGCGTATGCCACTCCTGTATGCACACCTACGCGTGTGAGCCTGATGACTGGAATGAATGCTGCCCGCCATCGGGTGACGAATTGGACCTTGCGCAAAGATGCCCTGCAGCCTATGGAAACCAATCACAAAAAGTTGTCCTTTCCGGAATGGAATGTAAACGGACTCGATCCGCAGGGAGGGTTGAGCAAAGCAGTGCATGCCGACCCCTTGCCGGCACTGTTGAAAAAGGCCGGGTATTATAACATTCATGCGGGCAAAGCACACTTTGCAGCCATAGGCACACCGGCGGCTAACCCACTGGCCATGGGATTTGATGTAAACATAGCCGGCCATGCAGCCGGAGCACCTAAGAGCTACCTGGGTACCGATCACTTTGGCAATAAAGAGCACAAAGACACACCGTGGGCCGTGCCCGGATTGGAAAAATACCATGGACAGGACATTTTTCTTTCCGAAGCACTCACGTTGGAGGCCAAGGCCGCTATGGATACAGCATTGGCAGCTAACTCGCCCTTTTTCCTATACATGGCGCACTATGCTGTGCATACTCCTATTATGGGAGATAAGCGTTTTGTTCAAAAGTACCTCGATCAGGGACTGGAACCGGTAGAAGCCAGGTATGCTTCTTTGGTAGAAGGCATGGACAAAAGCCTGGGAGACATCATGGATTATCTTGAAGAAAAAGGAGTGGCAGACAATACCATTATTATGTTTATGTCTGACAATGGTGGACTCAGTGCTGTAGCGAGAGGGGGAGAACGACATACGCACAATAAGCCTTTGTCGAGCGGAAAAGGGTCGGTGCATGAGGGAGGAATCCGCGAGCCCATGCTGGTAAAGTGGCCGGGCGTAGTAGCGCCGGGATCATCTAATGCGAATTACCTCATAGTGGAAGATTTCTTTCCTACCATACTCGAAATGGCCGGTGTAGAAAACTACCAGACAGTGCAGCGACTCGATGGACAAAGCTTTATGCCTTTGCTTACAGATACTGCAAATGGGCAGACGGCAGGACGCCCGTTGTTTTGGCACTACCCCAACGAGTGGGGACCAAGTGGCCCGGGTATAGGTGCATTTAGCGCTGTGCGCCTGGGAGATTGGAAGCTGATCTATTATCACCTGAACGAAAATTTTGAGCTGTTTAATCTCGCTGACGATATAGGAGAAACAAACAACCTGGCCGACGCAAATCCTGAAAAAGTAAAGCAACTGGCAGGAGTATTGACCGACTACCTCAAAGAAGTAAATGCGCAACTGCCCAGCCACAAAGATTCCGGCCGGCAGGTGGCCTACCCTGCTGTAGCGGCAAATTAATTGTATGTTATTAAAAAATATCAGCCTCCTTTCATGAGTAGTATTGAAAGGGGGCTGTTTTGTTTTTATACTTTTGTGCTATGTGTATTTCTCATGTAGCAAGTTGCTATTCAGGTAAGTTGTTCGGCATTTTTTTATCTTTTTTTAAGGGTAACACCCCACTATTTACGAACTAAAGTTATATCCGGTGTTTTAAAGAAGGAGGAGTTGGGAAATAATGTAGTAAATAATGAAAAGTGCTGAAACGGGGTTATAATGATTTTTGACAAACAAGATACCCTTATTGAAAAAATTCGGGCAGGAGATACGCATGCTTTGCGAGTTCTTTATGACACTTACTTTTTGCGAGTGGTCAATTTTGCATATAAGCTGGTACAGAATAAGGATGATGCCTGTGAAATAGCCCAGGATGTATTCATAAAAATATGGGATATCCGAGAAGGATTAGATGAGCACAAGTCTGTATCCGGTCTTATTTTTAGAATGACAAAATTCAAATCCATTGATTTACTACGAAAAGCAGAGAAACGGGTGAATACGGTTCAAATAGAGCCATCCGACAATTTTTTTGTGACCAACCAGACAGCAGACCAGTCACTTTTTACAAAAGAACTGGAATTAGCCTATCGTAAAACCTTGAGCCAGTTGCCTGCTCGCCGTAAGCAAATTTTTTTGATGAGTAGGGAAGACAATCTCACCTACAAGCAGATAGCTGCGAAGTTGGGTATTTCTTCCAAAACGGTAGAAGCACAAATAAGACTTGCACTGCATCAGATCAGGGAAGAATTGACGCATTACAGAGAAGACATAGTGACTATCCTGTTAGTATCCTGCGTCGGGTTGTTGTAATTTTTTTCTCATCTGTTTAAGGGTAATCCTCTCAGGAGCCGAAGTAAGAGTAGAGAAGATTACATACAGGCATATAACTACTTATTCCAATGGATAAGAATGAGAGAAAATTAATAAGAGGGTATTTAGATGGTAATACCCCAGACCACAAATCAAAACAGGCTAAAAAGTACCTGGTAAGCCATAGAAACGATGATTCCCTGAATGATATGCTGGCCGAGGAGTGGAATGTTACCGCTGCAGAAAACAGGTTTCAGATCAATACAGAAGAAAACTGGAACGAAATTGAGCATTATGTAAAGCAAACTAAACGGCAAGGGGTATTTACATTGCTATCTCGCAAAACCATGACACTGGCAGCAGGGTTGGTGCTGGTATTGATTTCCTTTGGAGTTGTTACTTATTTCAATCACCAGCCTTTGGTCACCGACAAGGTAGAGTATACCATCAAGCAAACCAAAAAGGGAGAAAAATTAAACGTAACCCTACCAGACGGCACTACCATCAGACTCAATTCCTCTACAGAATTACGCATCCCATCCAACTACAGTACTGCAAAAGACCGTTTGGTGCAATTGGATGGAGAAGCCTTTTTTAGTGTATCGAAATTTGAAGGGAAACCATTCAAGGTGATTACAGAAGGTGTGACAACCGAAGTGCTCGGAACTTCTTTTAATGTGAATGTTAACCCGGATACAGGCAACACCACAGTAGCCGTAGTTACAGGAAAAGTTAAGGTCAGCACCAAACGATCTGACATTTTGCTATACCCCTCCGAAATGACTGCAGTAAGCAAAGAATCTATCAATCTGAAGAAGGTGATTTTTGAGTACGATGAAGTAATAGGGTGGAATGATAATCTTTTGGTATTCAACGATGTAGAGTTTGACGATGTGGTGGCTAGTCTGGAAGAGTGGTACGGAGTGGAGTTTGTGATAGAGGGGCAGCCCGAAAGCGACGCTACTTACAACGGAAGGTTTGAAAATATATCCCTGCAGTATGTGTTGGAAGGTTTGGGTTTTTCGTCCTCATTCCAATACGAGATAAAAGGGAAAACAGTATTTCTGAAATTTTAAAACAAAAAATATGGGAAAATATTACAATACAAGTTAGTGACTGTCAGCACGATATAAAAGAAAAAGTACCCTCCAGGATCCACGTCCAAATGAATTTTCTGGAAGGGTACAGTTCGTTAATTAAAACATACTAGTAAATATATGAATGCAACTCTAACAAATCAATTAATACGTATGTCGAAGGCAGTATTTTATGGAATAGTGCTCCACTGCTGTTTGGCAGCTTCACTTATAGCCAACGATTTAAAGGGACAGTCAAAAACCCTGGATAAAATCTTTCTTTCGATGAAAGTAAAGAGTGTTTCGGTGTTGGCTGTGCTTGAAGAAATAGAAACCAAAACAGGTTTTCATTTTTCTTATTATAACCATCACCTTACAAAGAAAAAAGTAACGATCGATGCGGAAAACGAACCCCTGATTGATGTACTCAAAGATATAGCGCAGCAAACCAAGCTTAGCTTCAAAAGAGTAAACGGCAATATAAATGTGCAAAAATCAGGAAGACATGATTTATCCGCCTTGGTTACCGACGATCTGGCCGATGTAGATGTATCGGGGCAGGTAGTAGACGAGAGCGGAGTAGCGCTACCCGGGGTGACGATAAGTGTAGTTGGAACAACAAAAGGAGTAATCACAGACCTGGAGGGAAAGTTTGAGTTTTATGGATTAGATCCTTCAAACCAATTAAAAATATCTTTTGTAGGTATGGAATCGCAGGTGGTGAGTATTGGCGAGGAGACAGAATTTAAAATTGTGTTGAAAGAAAAAGTGTCTGAACTCGAAACAGTAACGGTAGTAGCTTTTGGAAAACAGAAAAAAGAGAGCATTATATCTTCCATTACCTCTGTTGATGTTGCAGACATTCAGGCTTTTCCTACCAGCAATATTACTACAGCGCTGGCAGGGCAGATGACCGGCCTGATCTCGTATCAAAATACCGGAGCACCCGGCGATGACAATGCCCAGTTTTTTATCCGTAATGCTGCTTCGTTTGGGAGTAACGTCAGGTCACCTTTAATTCTGGTCGACAATGTGGAAATTGACACCCGACAGTTGTCGCGGTTAAACCCAGACGACATTCAAAGCTTCTCGATTCTAAAGGACGCAGCGGCTACTGCCTTGTATGGAGCCCGTGGTGGCAATGGTGTAGTGCTGATCACTACCAAGCAAGGTAAGGAAGGGAAAGCGGTTATTAACATCAGAGCGGAGACCTCTGTTTCAACTCCTACTACGCAGGTCGAGTTGGCAGACCCTATCCTGTATATGAAAAAGTTTAACCAGGCTATTCTGACCCGTAATCCTACAGCCTCACCGCGCTACTCGTTGGATAAAATCACAAAAACACAGGATCCTAACCGGAATCCATACATATATCCGGCTACCAATTGGTTGGATAAATTAACCAAAGACTATTCGATAAACAAAAGGCTGAACATGAGCCTGAGTGGAGGAGGACAAGTAGCATCGTACTATGTGGCGGGCTCTTACTCACAAGACAATGGTATTTTGAAAGTGGATAAAGTCAACAAATGGAACACCAATATTGATTTTAGAAAATACACCTTACGGTCCAATGTTAACGTGAATGTTTCGCCATCCACAAGGTTGAATGTTCGCCTAAATGGCGCCTTTGATGATTACCAGGGCCCCATAGGAGAGCTGGGCAACAATGGGAGAAACACTTACTACCAGGCACTCAATGCCGATCCGGTGTTGTTTCCGGCAGTCTATGAGCCCGACGATGCTTTCTCGGTAGCTCCGTATTTGTTGTTTGGCAATGTAGAAGATGCCGGCTTTACAAACCCTTATGCAAGGTTAATGAGCGGGTACGAAGACAATCGATCCAGCACTTTATCTGCACAGCTCGAGCTCTATCAGGACCTGGACTTCATCACCGATGGGTTGGACCTTAAGTTTATAGGGAATGTTTCAAGGTTTGGAAATTTCAGTATCCAGAGATCCTACAGACCCTATTTTTTCACAGTTGCTTCAAATGACTATGACCCCTACGAGGACGCACAGACACCTGAGCACGATGGTTATACATTGTTTCCCCTCAATCCTCAAACAGGCAGTAGATTCATAGACTACTCCGGAGGCAACCAGCAAGTATCATCTACCATGTATGGAGAGTTGTCTTTTATTTACAGCAAAACCTTTGACGAAAGCCACAATGTAGGCGGTTTGCTGGTGGGCACGGTAAGGGAGTTTCTGGCAGGAATAAACCCGTTTGATACAGAGGGAGATTTGCTCGATGGCAGTTTGCCACGAAGAAACCTCGGTATGGCCGGCCGGGTTACTTACTCGTACAAAGGAAAATATTTTACGGAATTCAACTTCGGATACAATGGATCAGAGAGATTTGCCAAAGGCGATCGTTTTGGTTTTTTCCCCTCTTTTGGTTTGGGGTGGTTTATTTCCGAAGAAGGTTTTTATGCCAATTCCGGTATACAAACAGTGGTGTCGAAAATCAAACTCAGGGGTACTTATGGTGTTACGGGTAATGATAATCTTGGTGGACCCAATAGATTTTATTACCTGTCAAGTGTAAACCTGAATGCCGGGCAGGCAGGCTTTTGGGGAAATGATGCCAGCCTGGACCTTTACAGCCGCCCCACAGTTTCCATTACCAGCCCGGGAAACCCGGACATTACCTGGGAAGTTACTTATAAGGCAAACCTCGCCCTGGAATTGGGACTGTTTGACAATAAGCTATCTATAGTTCCTGAAGTGTATTGGGAGAGAAGAACGAATATTTTACAAAGACGCCCCAACATTCCATCGACACTTGGTTTGCCTTACGAGCTGTTTAGCAATGTACAGGAGAATGTAGCCAAAGGAGTTGAAGTAGCGGTAGACTATAAAGGATACGTAGGAGCTACACAGGATTTGTGGTTTTTGCTGAGAGGTAATTTCACTTACGGTACTGCTGAAGTGACCAGTTTTGATCAGATCGGTACAGACAAAGCTCCCTGGACATCAAGGTTGGGGCAATCGCCTTCACAAAACTTTGGATACATAGCAGAGCACCTCTTTATCGACGAAAACGAAGTAGCTAACTCAGCGTCACAAGCCGCTTTGGGTGATCAAATCATGGCCGGTGATATTAAGTACGTCGATCTCAATAAGGACGGAGTGATAAATCAGTTTGATATTGCCCCCATAGGCTATCCGACTGTTCCGGAAATTCAGTATGGTTTTGGAGGAACTTTCGGCTACAAAAAATTTGACCTGAACTTTTTCTTTCAGGGGCAGGCCCGCTATTCGTTTTGGCTCAACCCATACGACATGGCTCCTTTTATCCCCACAGGAGGTGGAAACAGAGCTTTGTTAGGTTGGATAGCAGACAACCACTGGTCTGAATCGAATAGAGATCTGTATGCCCAGTGGCCCAGATTATCCAATGTAAATGCTGTGGGCAATCGCAACAACTTTCAGACCAGTACATACTTTATGAGAACTACTTCCTACCTGCGATTGAAGCAAATGGAAATAGGCTACACACTGCCCGATACCAAGCATGTAGGAGTGAGGGCTTATCTAAGTGGAACAAACTTGCTTACGTTTTCAAAATTTGACCTGTGGGATCCCGAAATGGGAGGAAACGGTTTGGCTTACCCATTGCAAAAGGTATTCAATGTGGGAGTTCAGGTAAGTTTTAAGTAACACAAATTAGACTACAACAAAATGAGAAATATAAAACAGACGAAGACAACTATACTTACTATTCTTTTGGTTGCTTTCAGTACCATTTCCTGCAATGACTATTTGGATATTTTTCCCGGCGACAATCCGGAGATAAAAGATGCCTTTCTCGACAGGAATGAATCAGAAAAATATTTGATGACATGTTATTCTTACATACCAAGTTATGGGAATTTGACCTCTAGCTTACCCCTTTTGGGAGCTGACGAAATCTTCTATACCACAGACGATATCCAATTTACAGCTATTGGTACATTTCCCAACCCCTACCGCTATGGCTATGGCGCCATCAATACTTCCAGTAATCCTATAATGGATTTTTGGAATGGAAACAATGGCGCGGTAAACCTGTGGGACGGTATCAGACATTGCAATGTCTTTTTGGAGAATATGCCTCTGGAAGCCGGAGGGCCAGCAAATATGGAAGAGCGTGAGCGAAAGCAGTGGATGGCGGAAGTAAAAACACTGAAGGCATTTTTTCATTATTATATGTTTACGCTGTATGGCCCTATACCTATTATAGATGAGGCCGTGTCTACAAATGCTGGGGTAGATGAGTTTAAAATATACCGCGAGCCGGTGGAAGATGTGGTGAACTATATAGTGAGCACCATTGATGAAGCTTTGCCCGATCTGCAGGATCATGTAGACAGTGACCTGGCCAGAGAGGCAGGCAGGATTACCAAAACAGTAGCGCTTGTAATCAAAGCAAAAACCCTGGTGTGGGCTGCTAGTCCGTTGTTTAATGGCAATACAGATTTTAGTGCTACCGACAACAGAGGCAAGCAATTGTTTTCTCAGTCGTACGATAAAAACAAATGGCAAGTAGCGGCAGATGCAGTGCGCGAAGCGCTGGAATCAGCCGATGACAACACATTTCGATTGCACTACTCTGATGGCAGTGAAATAAAAGAAACGCCTAGCCAGGAAACCATACACCGTTTGTCTGTGCGAGAGTCATTAGTTACCCACTGGAACGATGAGGTGATTTGGGCAAAGTACGAAAACGGCGGATCCTATACGTTACAAACATTTGCTCAGCCATACTACCCCGGAGTACAGGCAAGAGGTAAGGCCGTAGGGCAGAGGCAAGCATCTCCACTTCACATTATCGAGCAGTTTTACTCATCGAATGGAGTGCCCATCAGTGTAGACAATGACTGGATCAATAACAACTGGTACAACAACCGGTTCTCACCTGTGCAGGTGGGGGTAGAAAACAACACCGAAGCTGTAGAAGGAGAGGTTACGGCTCAGATAAACCTAAACCGCTCTCACAGATTTTATGCCAGTGTAGGGTTTGATAGAGGATATTGGGAAGGACTCGGATTTAGTGAGCCGGATTTCAAACACCTCGAAGCACGTGCAGGAGAAGTGAGCGGAGCTAACGGTGTGCAGTCTATTTCTAATACAGGCTATTACTGCAAGAAAGTATGTGGAATCAACAATACTTTCCTTAATCCCGGAGCAGGAACCGGCTACCAGCCAACCCCTTATGCGTTCCCGATTTTCAAACTGGCCGATTTAAAGCTGCTGTATGCAGAGTGCTTAAATGAGCTCGGAAACGACTATACGGAGATATTACCCCTTTTGGATGAAATTAGAGAAAGGTCAGGCATACTACCCGTCAAAGAGGCGTGGGACAACCATACCAATCTCACTGATTATGACAATCAGGCCGGACTAAGAGAAATCATCAGGCAGGAAAGACTGAATGAACTGGCGTATGAAGGAGAAAGATTTTGGGATACCAGACGCTGGAAAACGGCTTTGGTACACATGAACACACCTGTACGCGCCTGGAACATCTGGGGAGAGACTGTGAGCGATTACTACAATGTAGTAACCAAGTTCAGACCATCATACTCCTCTAAGAATTACCTGATGCCAATAAGCGAAACCGCGTTGATCAACAACCCAAACCTTGTGCAAAACCCGGGTTGGTAAGCGTATTTTGAGATTTCTAAAGACGATACTAATGAAAAGAATATTATTAAATACACCTATTATAGCCAATATTTCTATGGGAATATTGGTAATGATTGTACTCTTTACCGGGTGCGACGATTATTTGTCTCCCGAACCATACGTGACCAATCCAGATGTACCACCTGCATTGCAGAGTGCTGAGGTAACCAATATCAGTGGAGGGGGCAGGATTCAGTTTCAGTTGCCAAAAGGCGTAGACGATCTGTCGTATGTAAAAGCCCAGTACCTTAGAAATGGCCAGCCTGTAGAAACCAAAGTATCCCGCTACAACAATGTACTCTATGTAAATGGTCTCAGAGATACCACAAGGGCAGTGTCAGTAGAGCTAACAGTCGGAAATACAAGTGGAAAAGAGTCTGATCCTGTAACGGTTCAGGTCAAACCACTTACCGCCTCAATTGACTATGCTTTGCAGACAATGACAGTAGAAGAAACATTTGGTGGTGTGAGGCTGACCTGGGAAAACCCAACACTAGAGACAACCATTGTAAAGGTTTTTAGTCGTGGTGTGGTGGAGTTTGAAGGGGATACCGTCCTGACGGAAGTTTTTTCGAAAGATACAAAACTCGAGTTTCCTGATTTCAAAGTCAGAGGAGAATCAATAGGAGGGTACGACTCTATTCCTACCTTGTTTGGCTTTCAGTTCCACGACCTGTACGACAATCAGACAGATACTATTTTCCTGACTAAAACTCCGATTTTTGAGCAATATATCACCCCTGTAGCTACGGATATTTTTCCTTTCAAAGGAATATCGGAGCATAGCGCAGCTTTGGCAGCAGCCGATCCTACTTTAACCTGGGATGGCCCCAATTGGGGAGACAGAGCTTCTTATAAATTATGGGATCGGAAGTGGGACAGCAACCCGGATGCCTACTGGGGAGTGGCTCACGATCTGGGCAATGTAGGAGGTGAAGATGCCTTCAAAAACAAAAAGAGTGTGTTTGTTACGCTGGACCTGCAAAAGCCGACAAAATTGAGTAGGTATCATATCTACAGCCTCAAAAACAAGCAGTTCGTATGGAACGAATCGGCTCCTAAAAAATGGCGCATTTGGGTAACTCCCGACTTGACAGAGAGTGAAGCCAAAGTATGGGGACCGGACTCCAATTGGGAGGTAGCTCACGATTTTATAGTACCCGATCCACAAGACGGCAAGATCGCCCATGAAGTAACCAATTCGGATTATGAAATTTGGAATCAGGGATGGGAAACCGATATCACTACCATTGATTACCCGGTACGCTTTCTTCGGCTGGAAGTATACGAAGCGTGGATTAGCACTGTAGGTGGGGGTGCAGTAGGAGAGCTGGAAGTGTATGGAGCTCCACAATAAATAGAAGGGACAATATTGATCTCGTGCATTTCATGTGGGGCTACACCAGAAAGCCAGCGTGAAATGTGCGACTCATTCAAAACATAGAAAAATGAAGAACATATTAATATTTATAATAATCGTTTATGTGTGTATGGCATGTGGCGAGGATGTGAACGAAAAACACGAGAAGTACCTGCGGGAAGGCTCACCGGTTTATGCCGGAAAAATTGATAGTTTGGATATGTATTCAGGGTTGTACAGAGTAAAAGCGTCCGTATATCCATCTGTAGATGTAAACAGAAAAGAGTTCAGAGTATACTGGAATAATTTTCAGGATTCAGCAGTGTATCAATACGACGAGGCAAACCTAAACCCTGAAAATGGACGATATGAGGTTATCATTGATGGTTTTGAGCAGAATTTCATCGAAGGGTTTACGACTCTTACTTTTAGAAATTACGATCTGGAAGGTAACAAATCCAGAGAAACTGAATCAAACGTTTTGATATATGGCAATGATTTTATGTCCGGATTATTAAATCAGGGTGTATCGGAGTTTGATGGTCAGTACCTGAATTTGCTGCCGCGCAACAATGTGGTAGGGCTAATGGTAGAGTACACAACAAACGAAAACACGCAGAGTACTCTTGAGTTTAAAGGTAGTGTTGAGAAGCTCAAGCTATTGGGAATTGATCCTCATTTGCCAGATTTCAAAAGCGGCACAAAGATCAAGTTTAAAACACTGTACCATTTTGAGCAAAGTGATATTGACTCTATTTATGCCAGCAATTTTACGGAAACAGCAGCTATAGTTTTACCCGACCCTTTGATTATCAAAAAGAGTGTTTACCACAAATACGGATTTGCAGAAGCATTTAATATTCCTGTTGAAGTTTATGAAGGGGAAACATTTACAGCCGTGTCTGACCAAACCTGGTGTACGGTGGTAAGCAATCATGAAAACGGCCATGTAGAAGTATCCATTGATGCCAATGTGTCGGGATCGCGAACAGCTACCATTACCGTAAGTGTAGATGGAAAAACCGGAGAAGATTACCAGAAACAGGTACAGGTAATACAAAATGATGCCATCAGGCTCGATCATACCAAACCCAATTGGTCAACGGTATCGCTATCGGACGAAAGCTATGGTGAAACGGCATGGGGTTGGGGAACAGCCAACCTATGGGACGGCAATACAGGAGAGCCCGGGTATCATACCAATCCACCTCAGAAAACACCGTTTTTATTTAGTGTCAATTTGGGGAGTCCGCTATTGATAGATGGGCTGGAAATCGTGCCACGACAGCAACACGTTAGAAATCCGGAAATTTTTGAGCTCTGGGTGTCCAATGCAGAAACAGAAGTAGGCGTAGATAAACACGCTGCTGATTGGGAGGCAAAAGCCATTGAAGCAGGGTGGATAAAATTAAAGCATGTAGACCTATCGGGGTGGACAGGCAAAGAAACCCGAACGGCCCATATAGGAGCAACGGAGAAATACCAATATATGAGAATCAGGGTTTTGAAAAATTCAGCAGGAGACAACAGTCACATGAATTTATTAGAACTGTCAGTTATCGGAAAAGAATAATAGATACTACACATACCAGGCAGTAAAATGAAAATAGCATCGGGTTCGCTCGATGCTATTTTTTTTGTTTGTAGACAGGAGTCATAAGTGTGTGGAGGGTATACTTTGCATAAAGCATGAATCCTTTGCTTTGAAATCACCTTTTCAGTTTGCCCAAATCCGGTCAAAGCCATAACTTGGCGCTTTCAATTCGCTACAGAGCATTATTTGCTTATTTCAACAAGAGACTTATGAACAAAAATCCCCTATTCTATTCCCTGATTCTAGTGCTGTTTTTATCTGCCTGTGGTCAGGCCAGCAGGCAAAGCCAGGATGCAGTTTTCGAACCCGTAAAATACGTTGACCCCTTTATCGGTACAGGCTTTCATGGCCATACTTTTCCCGGCCCATCCATGCCATTTGGCATGGTGCAGCTCAGCCCCGATACGCACATGGATGGGTGGGACGCCTCCAGCGGCTATCACTACGATGACGACACCATTTATGGCTTTTCTCACACTCATCTTAGTGGCACAGGTATAGGTGACTATGGCGATATTCTGGTGCTACCTTTTACCGGCCCCAATGACCCATCGCCGGCAGCCACATTTACCAAAGAGGAAGAGTTTGCTTCTCCGGGATACTACAAGGTGCGGCTGGACAATTTCGATATTCAGGCCGAACTGACAACCACTTACAGAGTAGGAATGCATCGTTATACTTTCCCCCGGGGAAAGGAAAAGAAAGTAATGGTAGACCTGGGACATATTTTGCAACCGGCCTGGGGGCACAAGAACATTTCGAATGAAATAGAATTTGTGGATGATAAAACGATACGGGGAGTAAAAATGTCGCAGGGATGGGCATACGAACATCACATCTATTTTTACATGGAGTTTTCCAGCCCTTTTACGATAGAGTCTACCATCGGTGATGAAAAACCGATGAAGGGTAAGCGAATTGCCGGTACCGATGTGAGAACGTATCTCAATTTTGGCGACAGTCAGGATCAGGTAATGGTAAAAGTGAGCATATCGGCCGTGGATAAGCAGGGCGCAGAGAAAAACATGAAAGCAGAATTGCCGGATTGGGATTTTGCGGCTGTAAAACAGCAAGCGGTAGATACGTGGAACAACGAACTAAGTAAAATAGCAGTAGAAAGCAAGGATGAGAAACTGCTCACCAACTTTTATACTGCGCTTTATCACTCTATGATGGCACCCCAGCTTTACCAGGATGTAGACGGGCGTTACAGAGGCATGGATTTGCAGGTGCATCAATCCGATGAGTTTGAAAACTATACCGTATTTTCTTTGTGGGATACATTCAGAGCACTGCATCCGCTCATGACTATTATTGATCAAAAGCGGGCAACAGATTTTGTCAACGGACTTTTAGTAAAATACCAGGAAGGAACGATACTACCCAAATGGCCACTGGCAGCAAACTACACCGGTACTATGGTGGGGTATCCGGCTGTATCGCTTATTGCCGATGCTCAGGCCAAAGGCATACAAGGCATAGATTACAACTTAGGGTTGGAAGCATCGCTCCGAAGTGCCAACTACGACGAGCAGTTTGTTGAAAAATCGGCCATACCCAAGATAAAAAGGGTAATGAAAAAGCACCTGAAATACCTCAATGAGATTGGTTTTGTGCCCGCCGACTCAGCCAATGAATCGGTTTCTTATGGTCTTGAATTTGCCTACTACGATTGGTGTATAGCTCAAATAGCTAAAGCCAATGGCAGGCAAAAGCTTTACCAAGAATATATGAAACGAGCCGAAGGGTATAAGCAATACTACGATCCGTCGGTAGGTTTTATGCGGGGCAAAATGTATGATGGCAGCTGGCACGAGCCTTTTAGTCCTTATTTTTCTGAGCATCAAAAATCCGATTTCACAGAAGGCAATGCCTGGCAGTGGACCTGGTTTGTGCCTCACGACATAGCAGGTCTGGTAGAGTTGATGGGAGGCCCGGAGCAGTTTGCCATACGATTAGATTCCCTGTTTAGTGCCGATACCAGACTGGAAGGGCGTACAGCATCGGGCGACATAACCGGACTAATCGGACAGTATGCGCACGGAAACGAGCCCAGCCATCATATCGCTCACATGTACAACTATGTAGGCAAACAACACCGGACACAAGAGCTGGTAGATCAAATCATGAAAGAAATGTACAAACCTCAGCCCGATGGCCTGAGGGGCAATGAAGATTGCGGTCAGATGTCTGCATGGTATGTTATGAATGCTATGGGCTTTTATCAGGTTTGTCCCGGAGAGCCGACATATTCTATTGGGCGCCCTCTTTTTGATAAAGTAAAGCTGCGTGTGCCCGATGGAGGTACGTTTACTGTGGAGGTAGAAAATAATGCCCCCGAACATAAATATGTGCAACACATAGAACTAAACGGGAAGCCCCTCGATCAGCCATTTTTTCAACATACCGATTTGAAAGATGGTGGTAAGCTGAAAATAAGAATGGGTGCTACGAAATAACAGGAAAGGGAGGTGACAAGCCTCCTTTTTTATTGGGATGATTTAAGTACCATGTCTACTTTTTCTACTACCGTTTGTGGAGCTATCTCATACATGCAGGCAAAGTCACCACGATGACACGGCTTGTTGCCAAAAACCGAACAGGGCCTGCAGGCCAGGTCAGCTTGTACCGGATGGTTTTTGTCGGTAGGCAGAAACGCGTCGAACCCGGCAAAAGGATGAGTGGCTCCCCATACAGATACTATAGGAACCTGACTAAGGGCAGCCATGTGCATATTGGCAGAGTCCATTGAAATGAGCACATCGATCTGACCGAGTATTGCCAGTTCATCCGATAAAGAAAAAGTACCGATCAGATTTTGAGCATGGGCAGAGCCTTCACAAAGAGTATCTGCCATCGCTTTTTCACTTTTGCCCCCACCAAAAACAAATACCCTGTATCCCTGGTTGTCCAGAGACTGAATTACTTGTTTCATAAGCTCCATGGGATACATCTTTTGCTTGTGCTGTGCAAAAGGAGCTACACCTATCCATCGGTTGGTTTTTTGTCCCAATAGAGCCTGAGCATCCGGGCTCATCGAAAAGGAAAACCCTTCACTGCCTTTGTTTAAGCTGATGTTAAGCCCAGCCAAAGCAAATGCCGAAGCATACCGTTCGGTGGTATGTTTGAGAGGAGTGAATTGTTTTTTGCTTGTACTTGTGAGTTGTTTTTTTTCACTCCTGCCCTTGTCGATTCGAAAAAAAGGCACACCTGAGAGCCGAAAAAATGTGCCCAGAATTTTGGATCGCAAAACGTGATGCAGGTCTACTACTGCCCGCCAGGTGTGTTTGTCTTTCAATTCATTGTAAAGCCGAAACAAACCTGCTATTCCTTTGTGCCTGCCATACAAGTCCGGGAAAACAAAATCTACCGCCAGCCCTGCAAACAAAGGCTGAAAAGCTTTGCGGGTAACAAGGGTAATAGCGACATTCGGATGCTGCTCCAGAACCGCCCGGATAACCGGCACACTCAGAGCTACATCGCCCATAGCAGATAGCCGGATTACCAGAATATGATCGGTGCGAGGCATGAGCAGGTTGTCTGTCAGGATTCTTGTTTTCTGAGCATAGGATTTAGCTCTTCGTCATTGTACATTTTCATCTGGCGGTACACTTTCATAGCGCATTTTCCCTCTGCTATTTCGTCTAGCAGAGCATCTATAGAGGCAGACAGGTCGGTGTACTGCTCTTCCAATACGTCTACTTTTTTGCGACACTTTTCGTAGTGAGATTCGCTTATGCCTTCTCTGTTCAGCTCTTCTTTGAAGTGGTATAATTTTAGGTTGAGAATAGAAAGTCTGTCCATTGCCCAGCCTGGAGTCTCCGTGTTGAGCCGGGCGTTGGGTTGCAGTTTCACATCTTTGAAGTGTGCAAACAGAAAATCTTCAAATTGTTCTACGGTATCGGTACGGTCCTGATTAGAGGCATCAATATCGCGTTTGATCTGTAGGGCATCTGCCGGATCTATGTCTACTACCCGAATGAGGTCTTCCATGTGCCACTGCACCGTGTCGATCCAGTTTTTTGCAAAGAGAATATGCTCAATGCTCCCCTTGTCGTAGGGGTTAGGGCAGGGGGTGTTTATATCGTCGGTGATGTGGTAAGCTTCGATGCTTTCCTGAAATACTCTATTGAATAGTTGACTGTTTATTTTCATGTTTTCTTTTCTCAAAAATAGAACCGCAAAACTATGCTAATGCGCTTCCAATAGCAATTAAATAGGCACTGCTGCGGTGCAATCGCAAGTAAAATATAGCAGCTTGGTTCTGCTTTTTCCGTGATGCTACGAATGCGCTATACCCTGGAGCGAAGCGCCGAAAGGGAGACACTCCTTTATTTACGCTCTGCTGAGAAGCACATTTATTTGTACATGAAGACCAAGGAGAGCAATTTCTAAAGTAGACATTTCATATTTGATGCAAGCTTTTTGAGCAATATGCACGATTTTCCGTGCAACACAGAATCAACAAGCAATCCTTTGAACGTTAGCCTCAGGCATGTCATCTACTGTGTTGGGCGAGGATCGAAGTATACGTATACATCTTCACCTCACCCGCCGTGTAGCTAACATACCTGAGACTTTCTCAGCAGAGCCTATTTAACCACACTCTTGTTTTAAGGAGTTTTAGGTACTTTACTCACGTCCAGCTTTTTGCCATTGAACGAAACCGCAGCTACGTTGAAGAAGCCCTGAGCCTGTAGGGTTGCCCCATTGGGGGAAACGATGTTGGTAGGCACATTGGCCAGAGGCTGGGCAAATAACTCCCCAAAACCACCCGGTCGATTGGTTTGCACCTGTACATTGAATAAGAACTCAAATGCGGGCTCGCTTATGGAGTGAATCTCTACATAGAGGGAGTCTCCGTCTACATAGGGCGACAAAAACTCATCGTTTTCGTCTTCCTCAAACGGGTTGACACCATCGCGGATCGGCGGAATGAAGATAAGATTGTCCAGCCCGCTTCCTTTGCTAAACCCTGCATCGTAGGCAATGTTTAGCTCATCCGGTTTGTTGAGCAGTTCACCGTTTTTGAAGGCCTTTATCCAGTAGGTGTCGCCATTTCCCTCCAGGTCGCGCGACCAAAACTCACCAAAGTAACTCTCCGGAAAGATGAATGTTTCTTCCTCGTAGCGAAACGTTACACTGTCGAGAGCAGGTACGGCATTCATGGGAGTGGTAGCACTATATTGCTGGCCGTCGAAGGTTATGTTCAGCGTGTAGGTATTGTCTATTGTGCCAAAAGTCTCACCTTCTGCAGGAGCCCATACATATATCCCGGCGCTTTGTTCGGCAAAGGTGTAGGATTCATTTTCACTGGTAATAGTCACAACAGCTCCACTTAGGCCTTCGGGTTGGCTGCTGTCAAAATAAGGTTGGCTTTTGGTGAGTTTGATCACCTGATCCTGAGGCAGGTTGTTGATCCAGGCATCTACTACCATCACGGGGTTGGCCTGTGGTAGTTCAGGGTTAATCACATCGTCGCATCCAGCTACGAATAGGGTTGCCGCAAGAAATAAAGAATATATATTAGATAATTTCATGATAGCTTAAAATTTAAAATTGTACGATACAGAGGGAATCATAGAACCGAGTATGGATACTTGCCGGCCTTCTGTTTTGAAGGTTTCTCCGGCAGCTCTTCGTTCGTCTTCCTGTTTGAAATATATCGAGAAAGGGTTTTTCCTGCCATACACATTGTAGATGGAAAATACCCAGTAGCTTTCGTTTTTGCGTGGTTTTCCTTTGCGCATTTTTTTGCCTTCCAGAGTGGCCGACAAGTCTAGTCGGTGGTATGCCGGTATGCGCAGGTTGTTTCGCATGCCTCCCGGATTGTAGGGTATTACCCGGTCTTGTACTACTATTCTGGAGGCGGGGAAAGTAGTAGGAGTGCCGGACACAAACGTAAAAGTAGAAGAAAACAACCATCGTCCGGTAGTTTCATAAAAGGAGGTTACCTTCAGGTTGTGACGCTGGTCAAAGCGGGTAGGGTACCAATTGTTGTTGCTAATGCCGTCTACTTGCAGTTCTGTTTTGGCAAGTGTGTAGCTTACCCAGCCATTCACCTTGCCAAATTTCTTTTTGGCCGACAGTTCCAGTCCATAAGCTCTCCCTCTTCCGCTGAGCAGATCACCTTCCAGGTATTCGTTGATAAGGATATCTGCTCCGTCAATATAGTCAATCTGATTTTTGGTTTTTTTGTAATACACCTCCGCAGAGGTTTCTATGCCATTGTCAGGACCAAAATTTTTGAATACTCCCAGTGCCACTTGCTGTCCGGTTTGGGGTTTGATATTGTTTGTACTGGGAGTCCACACGTCCAGTGGATTGGAGGCGGTGGTGTTCGATATGAGGTGTACATACTGAGAGGTACGGTTGTAGCTGGCTTTCAGGGATGTATTGCTGCTCAGTTGGTACTTTATAGAAAACCGAGGTTCGAGGTTTTTGTATGTTTGAATGGTTTCACCACTTTCGGCTTTCGTTTCGCTGATTACGTTTCTTCGGGTGCCAGCCGGCTGGTTGTCAAATTCATAATAGGTGCCCGGGCCCATGTATTGAAAATAAGAGAACCGGGTGCCGTATTGTAGCGATACTTTGTCTCCGATGTGTTGGATGTTTTCCAGATATAGAGAGCTTTCCACACCATACTTTTGATCGATACTGATGTCTGTAGCTTCTCCATTGCTCACCCCTACTGCATTGGCAGGTTCAAAGCGGTAAAGTAAAAACTCACCACCAAAACTTAGTTCGTTTTGAGGGTTGATAAAGTAGGTGAATTCGGGCTTAAGGTCGTAAGTATAGATTCGGGAGTTCCAGTCAAATTTGTCTAACTCGTCATCGCCAAAAGCCAGTATATATTCATAGTCGCTAAAGAAACCGGTGATGTTGGCAAACAGCCGGTCATTAAAAATGTGGTTCCAACGTACGGTGAGTGTTCGGTTACCCCAGTTGAAACCCTGCTGCTCGTCAAATTTGAAATTGTCGCGCCCGATATAGCCCGATACAAATACACGGTTTTTCGGGTTTATATTGTAGTTGGTTTTGAGGGTGATATCGTAAAAATTTAGCGCGCCACCATCGTCCAGTACATCGGTTGCCAGTTTAGTTAGCACATCGATGTACGATCGGCGGGCAGCCAGTATAAAGGAGGCTTTATCTTTTACAATAGGAGCTTCTACTGCCAGTCGGCTAAAAATGGTACCAATACCGCCCGACGCTTCAAACTCCTTTTTGTTGCCTTCTTTCATGCGTATGTCCAAAATAGAGGAGATCCTGCCACCATACCGCGAAGGAATACCTCCTTTGATCAGGTTTACATCCTTTACAGCGTCGGGATTGAACACCGAGAAGAATCCCAGCATGTGAGAGGAGTTGAATACTGGTGCTTCATCGAGCAATACCAGGTTTTGCCCAACGCTACCACCTCGTACATTGAAGCCAGAGGCCCCCTCACCTACAGTGGATACTCCGGGCAGTAGCTGGATGCTTTTGAGCACATCCACTTCGCCGAGCAGGGCAGGCATTTTTTGTATGGTTTTGATGTCGAGTTTTTCGCTGCTCATCTGTATACCCGATACATTGGTTTCTTCAGCTTCGGCCGTTACTATTATTTCTTCCAGCTGTTTGCTGGCATTAGCTAGTTCTACATCCATCCGCTGGTTTGCGGTAAGGTTTACCTGTCGGGTTTCGGTTTGGTAGCCTACATAGCGAAATTCAATGGGGTAGTCTCCCGGAGGAACAGATAGCGAGTAGAATCCATAAACATTGGTAATAGTGCCCTTATCTATGGCGGGAATGTATACTGTAGCACCGATTAGGTCTTCACCATTGGCCGCATCTTTTATGTAGCCGTTTATGGTTACCTGATTTTGCCCCCATGCGGTCAGACTTACAAGGCATGACACACAGAGCGTAAGGAAGAATTTATGCATACTTAGGTTTTTTAAAGCGGCAAAAAAGCCGTTTTGTAGATTTGGTTTAAAGTAAAAGTGTATTTATCATTTTCATTGCCAAGGTTTACGACTGTGCGATTATTTGGATGACTTTATTTTAAAAAAATCAGGCTTTTTTATGAGTGAGGAAAAAACACCCTTTATAGCCTGGCCAATCCCTTTAATCATGATCGGTCGGATGTCATGCTTTTTGATGGAAATCCGCTCTTTTTTGAGATACGCGACCAATATGCTGATGAATAATATTAGCGCTATGTGATGTACACATGAGTAAATTTATGATAGCATACAATTTGATAATAAGACTATTGCAAAAGATACCAGACAGTTGTTCTCCCACTCTCCTTGCCTTTTATCTCCAAAGAAACTTAACAATTCAAACATACGAGTAGGCAAAAATCATGGAAAATTTAACGCTTAAGGCTTTTACCCGCATCCGCTCGCCAATTTTCCTTCCCCCCTCTTTATCGCATTTTCTTTTCAACTGGCTTTCCGCAAGTTCTTACCTTTTTTGCGTGTTGGCAGTAATTCGATTCTGATAATTCTACTTTCCACACAAATTCATATAGAGCCATAATATTTGATGGTGCTTTCGAAAATAGTACATGGCTTGCTTTTTATTCGTGGTTTTGGAGAGTGATCTTTCTCTGGAAAAAAATATAAAACTATATTTGGAGATACTGTCATGAAAGAGCACCTCATTAATTTTTTAAACGGCTTTGAACTCCTAACACAGGAAGAGATTCATATCATTGCTGATTTTACAAAACTTCGTGCGTTTAAAAAAGGCACTGTATTGCTGGCAGCAGGAGATGTGGCTAAGGTCTGTTACTGCGTGCTGAAAGGGTGTGTTCGGGAATATTACATAGTAGAGGGTGTAGAAAAAACAACTGCTTTTTTTACTGAGGGGCAACCTGTAAACTCATTTACCAGCTATTCGTCCAAGCAACCCTCCCGTCATTTTCTGGTTTGCGCTGAAGACTCGATACTGACTGTAGGCAATGCCTCCATGGAGGAAGAAATGTGTCGCCGAATACCCCGCCTTGAGCAGATTATCCGTATTGAAGTAGAAAAAAACAATGGAGAGCTGCAAGACCGCCTGGCTACTTTTATGACATCCACCCCCGAACAGCGATTTTTAAAACTGATGGAGGATAACCCAAGCCTGATCAACCGGATGCCGCAGCACCAGATCGCCAGTTACCTGGGTATTACTCCTGAGTCGCTTAGTCGAATCAAACGACGACTGTACAAGAAAGCTTAAAGTTTTGCTGTGAACAACGCCCACAAGAAGTATCCTTTATGTACCTAAAAAAAGAAGCTTCTTTGAACCTGCTGTGCGCTGGTGTGAGCCTTTTTTAGCCTCTCCTTATGCTTTTCATTTGGCCAATAATAGTCGTTCCATTCCAATGCTTGTTTCTAATCAGCGTTTAGCTAAAGGTGAGAATCAGGTTGCCTCGTTTGTGCCCCGTTTCCAGGTAGCGGTGGGCTTCTACTATCTGCTCAATTTTATATTGTCTATCGATTATGGTTGTGAGCTGTTTGTTTAGCAGCAGCTGTTGTATTTGGTCGAGCATGCGCATCAGGTCATCTGTTTTGCGTAGGCCAGTTGCGTCAAACTTTGCTTTTTTATTTCCCATGATGGAGGATGTAACTGTAGACAGCAGTAGCCTGACGGACAAAACCGGAGATAGGTATGTGCCACCGGGTTTGAGTGCTTTTCGTGCTTTTTTGAAAGAGCTTTTACCAACGGTATCGTAGATGATATCATAGGCATTGGTGTTTTGGGTGAAATCATCAATTGCATAGTCGATGACATGATCCGCACCTAGTTCAGTAACCATTGCGTGGTTTTTGGCGCTGCATACTGCGGTCACTATTGCTCCTCTGCTTTTGGCTATTTGTATGGCAGCAGTCCCCAGGCCTCCGGCAGCACCATTGACTAACACCTGCTGACCTGCAGCTACTTTTACCAGATTGGTGAGAAAATTGAATGACGTAAGAGCTCCATCACACAAGGGAGCAGCGTCTTCAAAACGAATGCCCTCCGGCAGGTGACGTACGATGCATTTTTGAGTATTTACAGTCACACACTCGGCATTGGCTCCAAAGTGCAGCACACTTTCTCCATACACTCTGTCTCCGGGTTTGAAGTCTACTACATGCCTGCCTACCTCCATGACTGTGCCGGCAAACCCTGTTCCTGCCATGGGGTTTTTGGGTTTGCGCCAGCCCAAAAATAGACGTGCAAAATGAGGTTCTCCTTTTCTTAAAAAAGTATCGGCGGTTGTGATGCTCGATGCATGGTTGCGAATCAGTACATCATGATCCCCCACGGGAGTTGTTTGAGTTTCTTTTACAGTGAGGACTTCCGGCCCTCCATACTGATCAAAAAATACGGCTTTCATCTTTTATGATAATTAATTCACGGCAAAGCTATTTGCCTAAGATCACCGAAATGTTGACTTAAGTTAAGAAATGCAAGGAGCTCCTGCGTAGAAATAAGTGTGCCTAAAAAACTGTAGGAAGTTTTTTATAGGTGCTATCTGATTTACAGTGGGTAAATTTATGATGACATACAATTTGACAATAAGACTATTGCAAAAGATACCAGACAGTTGTTCTCTTGCTCTTTTCCTCCCTCCTTGTCGCACTTTCTTTTAAACCAGCTTTCCACACAAATTCGTATAGAGACTTTTTATATCTAAAAGCATATAAAAACATATTTATTTATGGATTTATATCTAAATGCATATAATTTACGTATTTTTGATAAAATTATATTTAATTACATATAATGAAGTCTTTGTCAGAGTTTGTAAAAGAGCGTAGAAAAGAAGTGAATCTTACTCAGGAGGAATTTGCGTATCGAGCGGGTGTGGCACTTACAGTAATTAGAAAGATAGAGCAGGGAAAAACTAATCTCAACATGGATAAGGTAAATCTGGTGTTGCATATGTTTGGACACGAATTGGCTCCAGTGGATAGTAAAGAAATAGTCGAATGAGAAGAGGTGAAGTTTATTATAAGGGAATCTTTGCTGGAGTAATCACTGAGACTGATGAAGGAGAATATGAGTTCCAGTATGATTACCAATATGTAGAAAAGTACCCAACGCAATTCATAACTTTTACTATGCCGGTTACTCATGATTTATATAAGGAAAAGAGGTTGTTTCCGTTTTTTGAAGGATTAATACCTGAAGGTTGGCTGCTGGATATTGCAGTAAAGAATTGGAAAATAAATCAAAATGACAGGATGGGCTTGCTATTGGCTTGTTGTGAAAATTGTATAGGAGCAGTAAGTGTAATTCCTTTAGAAGCAGAGTATGAAGAATAAATGTTTGTATTGCTATGAACTATTGAGTGATGAGCAGGATTATCATGAAAAATGCAGTAGGTCTTTTTTTGGTACAAAAAAGCCTCCTCACATTCCATATACATTTGAGCAAATGGATAGACTGGCAAAAGAGGTAATAGAGAGAAGTATTACTGTGCCAGGTGTTCAGCCAAAGTTGTCTATGTCTTTGGATATTGTGGGGAATCAATCGGATACTCGTCTTACAGTGATAGGAGCCTTGGGTGGAGAGTATATTTTTAAGCCACCATCGGTTAATTACAATCAAATTCCTGAAAATGAGCACCTTACTATGCGAATAGCTGAGTCTTTTGGTATTCGAGTGGTTCAATCTAGTTTAGTAAGATTGGCATCTGGAGAGTTTTCTTATATAACAAAAAGGATAGATCGCACGGGAAAAGGAGAAAAAATACATATGCTGGATATGTTTCAGATTACTGAGGCATTTGATAAATATAAAGGATCTATGGAAAAGGTAGGAAATGCACTTCACCGATATTCTAACAATACCTTACTTGATAAAATATTGTACTTCGAATTGAGTGTATTTTGTTTTTTGACAGGAAACAACGACATGCATCTCAAAAATTTTTCAATGATTGAAACCCCATCGGGATGGTCACTATCGCCAGCATATGATTTACTTAATGTTGCACTATTGCTACCAGAGGATACAGATGAGCTGGCTCTCACTATTGGAGGGAAAAGAAAAAAACTCAAAAGAGAGCATTTTCAAAAATTTGGGGAAGACATGGGGCTCACCGCGAAACAGATAGACGGTGTTTTTAAACGTATGCTTAAAAAACGAACTAAAGCGGAGGAATTGATAAACAAGTCTTACCTAACTGAGGAAGCAAAAAAAGAGTATAAGTCTATTTTGTTTGAGCGGTACGATAGATTGTATAATTAGTTTTGCTGAGAAGGGCCAGTCTCATGGAGACAAATAAGCCTTTTTTGACGCGAAATAGAACAACAATTTCCTCACTGTTTTCTAAACAGTGCATCCAGCGTTAGTATTTGCTCGATCACGAGCTGTTTTTCATCATTGCGAATGATATAGTCTGCTTTCTCTTCTCGCTGACTATCGGTTAGTTGTTTGTCTATGATGTTTTTGATTTCTTCGTCGCTGCGAAAAGGGTCGCGCACTTTGATGCGGTTTATTCGAATAGGAAGAGGAGATGTAACCACTATGAGTCGGTCCAGTTGTTTGTAAGATCCGGCTTCTATAAGCAGCGCTGCTTCTTTGATCACATAGGGTGCGTTTTGCTTTTTTACCCATGAGGTATAATCTGAAGCTACAGCGGGGTGTACCAGAGCGTTGAGTTTTTGTGTTTTTTCCGGAGAAGAAAAAGCTGTTTTTGCCAGATAATCCCTATTGATGTGTCCGGTGGTAGTGTATGCTTCCCTGCCAAAAGCACTAGTGATGGCTTGTATTAGTGATTGGTCAGTAGCCATGAGCTGTTTGGCGCGGGTGTCAGCATCGTATACGGGTATGCCCAACGTACGGAATATCCGGCATACGACTGTTTTTCCTGCACCTATACCTCCTGTTATCCCTATTTGTAGCATTATTTGGAGTATTGTATGCTTATCACATGAGGGGTGAGTTTGATTTGGTGCAACCCATCAGGAAAATACATGAGTGTAGGAAAAATCGTGGAATCGTAGCGATTGCGCATAGCAAAATCGGCCACCACACCAAAGTCTGAAGGCTTGATCTGATCTACTCTGTTTTCGTTGATTAAAAAAGAAACCTTGATAACCGAATCGGCCAAAACAGCGGTGGGCCGGCTTGAGAAGTTAAGTGCTTCCACAGGCACTTCTACGCTATGTTCCACAAACCTGTCTACATCGAAGCGCACCTGAACAGTGTTTTCACTGGCTTTAATCAGGCCGTTTCCGGGTAGGTCTATGGGCACTCCGGCATCAAAATCATCGTCTATGTCTGTCTGCTCAAATTGAGTGTAGACTGTAGGCCTTACACGTACCATCAGGCTTCTGGGCCCAGAGAGTGTTATTGTATCGGGGCTGATGTGTATAGCTGAAGTGATTCTGTGGTTTTCCTCGAGAGGTACCTGAGCACTGTCTACTGCTACTCGAACTTTGCGTACCAGCCGCTCCTCTATATGGATAGATAAGGTGTCGGTCACGACGTAGTTGAGGCGAAGGCTTCCGAGCTGCTCTGCAATGAGCGGAAGCAATGTAGCCTGTGTAAAGTATCTGATTTCGGTAGGTCTTTCGAGCTCGATCTGTATGGCCGATGAGTTAAGACCCAGAGATTTGCGCAGAAGAATCCACCCCCCGCCGTTTACATCAAGTGTCACTTTCTTTGGAAGAGGAGATACCACTACCACACTGTCTTTGTCAAACACAAACTCTATGGGGTAGTTTACCCGGGTGTCATAGTTTTTGTTGAGAGCGTTAAAAAGCCAAAAGGTAGCAGCGCCCGCTACTGCGAGCATCACTACCTTCCAGTTTTCCCTGTTTACAGGTGTTGAGTTCCTATTTTTGGGCATGATCAGATGGGTTTTATCATGCTCAGCATTTATTTTTCTTCAGCCACTCTTTTGGATGCGTCCATAGAAATAGAAGAACGCTCTACCACCATTTTGCATCCTTTATCGATCTCGATCGTAACGGTAGCGTCATCCAGCGAAAGGATTTTGCCGTGTATACCTCCCAGGGTAACTATACGGTCGCCTTTCTTTACTTCTTCGGTAAATTTCTTTTGCTCCTTTTGCTTTTTTTGCTGAGGACGAATAAAGAAAATGTAAAAGATTACAGCCATAAGACCGAGCATCACAAAATTCATAGTAGATCCGCCGGATGCCTGTAATAAAATAGATGTCAACATTATTTTGTTCGGTTATTAAGTAAGTATAGGTTATTAATTGGCTGCCTCTACGTTAGCCTTGATTTGCAGTTTTGTTTGCTGAGGAAAAGTGTTTGCAGTAAGAGTAACCGTTTTGTTTTGAATACCCGGTTTTTTGTTACTGTCAAACTTTACTTTGATTTTGCCGGACTCTCCTATGCCTATTGGTTCTTTTGGCCAATCAGGTACAGTACATCCGCAAGATCCTTTTGCGCTTGTAATGATTAGGGGAGCGTCACCGTCGTTGGTAAACGTGAAGTCATACTCTACAACATCGCCTTCTTTGATTTTACCAAAGTCGTGTTGTTCCTTAGTAAATTTAAAAGAGGGCAGTGGGCCTTCAGGTTTTACTTCAGGGGCAGTCGAAGTTGACGAAGCGGTGGCGCTGGGAGTTGGCCTTACATTGTTGCGGCTTTCCAGTTCAGCGATTTTTCCTTCCAGTCGTGCTATTCTTTCCTTGTCGGCATTGTTGCACCCTACTATCAGCAGGCCTATCACGGCAACTGCAAATATCTTTACGGTCATGTTTTTCATGTTTAATCTAATTTTTTGATTCAATAAAATGAGTTACTTTATGCAAAGTAAAATTAGTAAAGTAGATGAATATAATGGCAGTGGATTGTTCGATTAACAACTATTTAACAACTGCAGGTGCTCTGGAAAGTAGTTGTTGAATCCTGCCCGGAATTATACTTTCTCTTCTCCGTTTTTTATTTTGGTAATCAGGCCATTTACGTCATCCAGCAGTCGTTCGGCCTTTTCTTTGGCGTCAGATACCAGTTTTTCACCTTCTATCTTGGCTTCACTTTCTGCCAGTTGCTCACCATCTACTATTTGCTTGATCAGTTCGTCAAGCTTTTGTTTGTACTTGTCTAGTTGATAAGACAGTTTGTCGCGGGTGTTTTCTCCCTTGTCCGGTGCGTATAATAGTCCCAGGATAGCGCCTGTGGCAGCTCCTGTTAAAAATGCTAAGAATGTGTTTGATTTTTTGCCCATGTCATTTATTGTCTAATAATCCTCTACCGCTCTTTTTAATTTTTCCTTCTTTTTTCAATTCTTCTGACAGCACATCGAGTATACCGTTGATAAACTGCTTACTCTTGGGTGTACTGTATAGTTTGGAAAGTTCAATATATTCATTAATCGTTACTTTCACAGGTATAGAAGCGAAATTAATCATTTCTGCGAGAGCCATTTCCAGAATAATTTTGTCTGTCATGGCTACCCTGTCAATTTCCCAGTTTTTTGACTTTTCGGCTACAATTTCACGGTACTCTTCTTCATTGCTAAGCGTGTAGTCAAAAATGTCTTCCAAAAATAATAAATCCTCTTCCCAATTTTTAGAAAGCTCCATTAATATAGGGGCTGCATCTTCACTATCAACCGATTTTACGGTTTTCAGCACCATACTTTTCAGTACAGAGCTATTTTCAGACCAGCCTAAATCCATAGACTCAAAATGTGCCTTTATGGTTTCATTCTTGAAGAGCAAAGATTTGTAGAGGTAAACGACTATGTTGAGGTCTTCCTCCAGCGAAGGACTTTCGGCACCTTCATATTCTATAAACGTATCGTCTTTTTTGATAATGTCCTTTACCCATCCTCTCACTATGGTGGGATCGTCTTGCCACGACACGTTTTTCTTTATTACCAGACTGGCCAGTTCGGCACTGTTTTTCAGTGCTTCTATCACCCGGTTGTTTTGGAAATTAGAGGTTTCGTTTCTTTTCAGTATAGATTTTACTACATGTTGTAATTCTATACCTAGCTGCAGCAGGCTCAGGTACTGATCAAAGATTTTTTTAGTATCGGCTACCATTCTTTTTTTGTAGGTGAGCCGAAGGTTTTGTATTTGCCTTTTGTAGTCATCCAGTCCGTTGGACACAGCCGCTTTGATCTGAGGGCTAAGGTCTGGGAATGATGCGTCTTGTCCGTTTTTGTATACATGATCAAAGTATAGACCGGCTGTCTTTCTGTCTTTCGCCAGTTGTTCTTTGTCTTGTTCCTCCATACTGTTGAGGTCCGGCAAAAATTTGTCTTTCACACTTTCACGCGTGATGTTATACTCTGCTTCTCTGGCAGTGTGAAGACCAAAAATGGTTTGCATAGCCTTTATGCGTAAAGTCCTGCGGTTTAGCATTTAAAAGAACGTTTTAGGAATGGCATTTGCCATTCGAATTTAATATTACAATGATGTCTTAATCTTACCAATCTTTTCTATTCTCTCCAGTGCTATATCTATAGCGGCCTGTTGAGGAGTAGATTGATGCTGTGCTGCATAATCCAATACCTGCAGCGTGGTGTCATATATTTTTTCGGTTTGAGCCATTACAGCTTTCCGGTTGTATTCGCCTATGTATTCAAAGTAACAGTTGGTAATGCCACCTCCGTTTATCAGAAAGTCAGGTGCATAGACTATTCCTTTGTCTATCAGTTGTTTTCCGTGTTTTTGTTCGTCCAACAGCTGATTGTTTGCTCCTCCTGCTACTACAGCGCACTGTAGCGAAGCAATGTTTTCATCGTTCAGAGTACCACCCAGAGCGCAAGGTGCATAGATGTCGCATGGCGTGTTGTATACCTCGTTCAGGGGTAGCAGTTTTGCCCCATAGGTGTTTGCAACATGGGCGAGTTTCTTATCCGACATGTCCGATACCAGCACGGTTGCTTTCTCCCGCGTCAGGTAGTCGATCAGGTAAGTGCCTACATTGCCGGCTCCCTGCACGATAATTTTTTTGCCTTCCAGACTCTCCGATCCAAATGCTTTTTTAGCAGCAGCTTTCATGCCCATGTAGACGCCATAAGCCGTTACCGGAGAGGGGTCGCCTCCGCCTCCGCGGGATTCGGGCATGCCCGTTACATAGGGAGTCTCCATGCGCACGTATTCCATATCCCTGGTCGACATATTCACATCTTCGGCAGTCCAGTACTTACCGCCCAGACTGTTTACGAATTTGCCGAATCGGCGCATGAGGGCTTCATTTTTAAGCTTAGATGCTTCACCGATGATCACAGCTTTTCCTCCCCCCAGGTTGAGCCCGGCTATGGAGTTTTTTAGTGTCATGCCTCTCGACAAACGCAGGGCGTCTGTCCATGCTTCCTGATCAGAGCTATATGCCCACATTCGGGTGCCTCCCATAGAAGGTCCCAGCACGGTATTGTGTATGGCAATAATTGCTTTGAGACCTGTGTCAGTGTCGTTGCACACGACCACCTGCTCATGTCCCATGGTTTCCATTTCGCTAAAAACAGAAATGGGAGAATCTACTTTTTGTTCTGTTACTTCAATCATTTTTTGGGTTTTATGAAAGCAAAAAACAACCAATGAGAGCCTCTTTGGCCACTGGCCGCAAATTTAGGTGAATTTTATCCGCTAAATCAGCCTTCATTGTTATTTTATTTGCTTTTGCTATTTTGCCAGACAAGGGCGCTGGGGTTGAACTTCCTATTCCCTTGACTTGCCGACGGGCATTCGTCTGGCTTTTTAGGGGGTGTAAGCTCCCTGTATCCAAACATGACCGTGTAAGATTAACCACCGGAGTGCTTTTCATTCACAGTGTTCAACCTTTGTGTATGGCTAACGTTTGTCTTTTTTGATTTTGTTTCATTTTGGTCAAAATCTCCTGATTAATCTTTTATTTTTGGCGCCCCATGAAAGACCTCTCGTTTCTTAACAAATACTTATTCAAATATAAATTCCACCTGCTGTTGGGAACACTGTTTATAATAGTGGCCAATGTATTTGGTATAGTGCCTGCAGTGGTGGTGCGTCTGGCTTTCGATACGCTGGAGAAGAGTATCGATATCTACAAAGGATTTGCGGGATTTTCGCTGCAGGAAAACACCTATTCACTATTTGCTATGAGTATAGTTATTCTGGCAGTGGTGATTCTGGTGTCGGCCTTGCTGAGAGGTGTATTTATGTTTTTTATGCGGCAGACTATTATAGTGATGTCGAGGTTGATCGAGTACGATTTGAAAAACGAAATTTATGCGCACTACCAGTCTCTTCCGCTGAGTTTTTACCGCAAAAACAACACGGGAGATCTGATGAACCGTATATCAGAGGATGTGAGCAAAGTGCGCATGTACCTTGGGCCCGCTATTATGTATGGAGTCAACCTCACTACCATGTTTCTGATCGTTATTCCTTTTATGCTTTCGATCAACGTGAAGCTCACACTGTACTCTCTTCTGCCTTTGCCTATTCTTTCTTTTAGTATTTACTATGTAAACAATATCATCAACCAACGGTCGGAGGAAATTCAACGCAGTTTGTCGGGGCTTACCACTTTCGTACAGGAGGCATTTTCAGGAATACGGGTAATCAAATCATTTGTGCGAGAAGACGATTATCAGCAGGCCTTTAGCCAGGAGAGCAACGACTATAAAGATAAGTCGCTCAGACTCGCATTTGTGCAGGCCTTGTTTTTTCCATTGATCATGAGCCTGATTGGTCTTAGTGTTATTCTCACGGTGTATGTGGGTTCGCTTGGAGTGTTTGCAGGTGATATTACTACGGGAAACATCGCAGAGTTTATTATTTATGTAAACATGCTCACCTGGCCGGTAACAGCACTTGGGTGGATTACCAGCATAATACAGCGAGCTGCTGCATCTCAAAAACGTATCAACGAGTTTTTAGAAACCAAAACAGACATACTGTCCGGCGAGATTGGAGAAGAAAACCTGAAAGGAGCACTGACGTTCGATGCAGTGGACTTTGTATATCCCGACTCGGGTATTCATGCCCTGAAAAAGGTGTCGTTTGAAGTGAACCCGGGAGAATCGCTGGCGATAATAGGTACAACCGGTTCGGGCAAGTCAACTATTGCCAATCTGATATGCAGGATGTACGATACCTCGGGCGGGTCGGTAACAATAGACGGCCATAAGATCGAGGAGTATGACTTATCGGCCCTGCGATCCAACATAGGTTATGTACCTCAGGATGTGTTTTTGTTTTCAGATACAATTGCGGAGAATATCGCTTTTGGCAATGCAAATATGGATGAATCGAAAATCCGTAAAGCTGCAGTAGATGCGGATTTGCTCGGCAATATCAACGATTTTCCTAAGGGCTTTGAGACAGAACTGGGTGAAAGGGGGATTACGCTTTCCGGAGGTCAAAAGCAGCGTGTGTCTATAGCACGCGCTATCGCTCGGGAGCCCAAAATCCTCATTCTTGATGATTGCTTATCGGCAGTGGATACCAAAACAGAAAACACGATACTCAATAGTATGAAAAAAATCATGGTGGGGCGTACTTCTGTTATTATTTCGCATCGGGTATCGTCTGCTAAGCTGGCAGATAAGATTATTGTACTGGATGATGGAAAAGTCATACAGGAAGGCACACACGAAAACCTGATCAACAGGGATGGGGCTTACAAGGAGCTGTATGAAAAGCAGTTGCAGGGAGAAGAGGTAGCCTCTTGATTTTTCACTCTTGCTCCTATTTGTTTATCTTGCCAGAGTACCAAAGCCTAAAAAACATGATGCGTCGTATCTTTTCTCTGCTGGCAGTGAGCCTGCTGACCTGTATTTCTGTATATGCCCAACGTACCCTTATACACTGCGGCACGTTGATAGACGGCTTGTCTGATCAGCCGGCAAAAAGGGTGTCTATTGTGATAAAACAAGGAGATACCAAGATAGAACAGGTAAAAAAGGGGTATGAGAAGCCCGAGGCAAACGATATACTCATAGACCTGTCGGAATATACGGTAATGCCAGGCTTTATCGATATGCATGTGCATCTGGAAGGTGAGACTAATAAAAACCAGTACCTGGAGCGCTATACGCTTAATGACGCTGATGTGGCTTTTCGTTCGGCTGTATTTGCACGGCGCACATTGATGGCAGGATTTACCACCGTGCGAGACCTTGGTGGTACTGGTGTAAACATAGCGCTACGCAATGCGATCAATCAGGGGTTAACAGATGGGCCGAGAATTTTTACGGCAGGCAAATCGCTGGCTGTGACGGGAGGGCATGCCGACCCTACCAATGGCAATAAGCGGGTGCTTATGGGCGATCCGGGCCCGAAAGAAGGTGTGGTAAACGGAGTAGTCGATGCTAGAAAAGCAGTGAGGCAAAGGTACAAAAACGGTGCAGACCTGATCAAAATCACTGCCACCGGAGGAGTGCTGAGTCAGGCTAAAAATGGTAGTGGGCCACATTTTAAAGAAGATGAAATAGCCGCTATTGTTGAAACGGCCAAGGATTTTGATTTTCATGTAGCTGCACATGCCCACGGTGCGGCCGGAATGAAACGTGCAGTACGTGCCGGTGTTACCACTATAGAGCACGGTACCTATATGGATGAGGAAACCATGGCACTGATGAAGCAACACGGCACCTACTATATACCTACCATTTCAGCGGGTAATTTTGTGGCAGAAAAAGCGGCTATAAAAGGGTACTACCCGGATATGGTGGCAGAAAAAGCGGCTGTAATAGGGCCTCAGATAGAAGGTACTTTTGCCAAAGCATACAAGTACGGAGTACCGATCGGATTTGGTACTGATGCAGGTGTGTTTCCACATGGAGAAAATGCAAAAGAATTTGAGCTAATGGTAAGGTCAGGCATGCCTGCAATGAAAGCGATACAGGCCGCTACCGGTGTAAATGCCCGCATCCTGAAGATGGCCGATCAGATTGGTAGCATTCGGGCGACATTGGAGGCAGACATAGTGGCTGTAAAAGGCGATCCGCTAAAGGATATCACACTGCTGCAGGACGTGCCCTTTGTGATGAAAGCCGGTAAGGTTTACAAAAATCAGTAGGGCCTATTTGGCAAACATCTCTACGAGTATGGAGTTGTCCGGATAGAGAATTTCCATAGAATAAGGAGCTAGTTCTATGCCTTTTTCCTGTGCCACTGCGCGTATTTTAGCTTCTACCTTTTCGGTGTTGGGCATTACCAGTGGATGCATACCTAGTCCGGCTTTAAAAGTAGTAGCCGACTTGAACTCACGCACTTCCAGACTGGCAGGCAATTCGGTAATGTCGTCGTTGAGGAGTATCCCTACAAACTGGTGAACTACATTTTTTTTAAAGTCTCCGTGGTAGTTGATCACGCAAAGCTCTCCATTGACCTGCCTGGTTATGATCAGGTCTTTTATTTGCTTAAAGGTAGCATGGAGGGAGTCGTTGGTAATCCTTCCTTTGTATTCCTTGCCCGCTATGTTGTACACGTTGTTGCGCGACTGGGTTACTTTTACCTCATCAAATCCTCCCAGAGAATCGTATATGGCCAGTGTAATGATAAATACAGAAACCACTGATACGAGCCAGTAGATGTATTTTTTTTGTTTAGTAGAGAGTTGCATGGTTATGACCTATTCGATTAAGGCCACAAATTTAGTAATTCCTCTTCGGTGTACCCTGCAGATTGTTTTGGCTTTTTTGCTCTCAGTTCTTTTATTTTTTCTGTTCTGATCCCTCGGGGCTTTCTCGAAAACGAACTGGTGACAAAAGACACAATAGCCGATACGTCCTGATCGCTCACTCGTTTGTTGTTTAGCAAGCCGGGCATTACCGCATTTAGCTCATAGCGTTTACCATTAACTGTAACAGGCCCGTGCAAACCATGTAGTATGATGGAGGTAAGGCGTTCTACAGGGCCGGTTACATACTCTGACTCGTGGAGGGGAGGTGCCAGATCTTCTATACCCAGGCCGTCTATGCCGTGACAGGCCGCACATATACTTTTGTACAGTCGCATACCTTTGGTACGCGAATCGTCATAGTGTTTAAAGGCGTTGTATATTTCGTTGATTTTCCCCTTTTCCTCATTAGCAAGAGCAGTTGTCAGTCCTTCGTTTAGGTATTTGCTGTTTTGCTCTTTGTTAGCCATGTAGTTCAGGTATTCGCTTTCTTGTTCGTTTAGTCCGCTAATGATTGTTTCCTGTATGAGCGGATCCTCTTTGTATTGATTAGAAAGGGTAGCAATGTAGGGAAAAAGTGAAGCCGGAGCTAAAGAAGACCATTGGCTAAGAGTGAAAGCCAGGTACAGGTGTGTATTGTAATCGTTGGTTTTAAGCAATTCATCTGCCAGCATGGTGATGGCCTCTGTATTTTGATCTGCCGCAAAATGCTGCAAAAGAGTAAGTGCATGTATTTTGGTCATCTCCTGAGAAGATCGGCTGGCAGAGAGCAGCAACTCGAAGGTGAGAGCCTCTAAGCCTTGCAGTGTATACAGTGCGTGTACCTGAGCTATAGGTTTGGTGTTGTCGTCTAGCAAGGAGATAAGCTCGGGTATGGCTTTGTTCATTTTACGCTGAATCAGCACCTGCTGAGCCCGGTCTCGAATCCAGCCGTTGGCGTGGTGGAGCAGAGCCACCAATTCCCCGGCATTCAGGTGGTCGAAATCAGGTAGTTGGTGGGGTGTTTGTTGCTGGTGAGTAACGCGCAAGATTCTTCCCATACCGAGTATAGTGTCGAGTTGTTGTCTTTTAATGTGCTCCTTGAGATAAGGGCTCAGGAAAGCATTGTGCTGAATGACCCCTCGGTGCATGTCCAGAATGTAGAGCCCTCCATCAGGCCCGTTGAATAGGTTGACGGGGCGAAAGGCAGGGTCAGTTGAGGCTAAAAATTCTTTGTTGTCCCAGGCCTGTGTGGCGGTGGTTTTGCCCGGCAAAAAAGTAAGGGTATTGCGTTTAATCAGGTTTGCTTCCGGTACACATACCAGAGCGTTTTCGTTGTAGCTATCCGGAAACTGCCCCCCCCTGTAGATGACCGGACCACAGGCAGATGTTACCCTCACCAACACACTGTCTTTATCGAGCACACCGGGTATATATCCTCTGTTTACCGGGTTTTCGATCAGTGGGTATACCTTTTGGTTGCTGGTCAGTGTTTTGTTTATGCCTTGTTTGGGCTTGTAGTGAGGGTTGTTTATCAGTAGGTTTGGCAACACATAGTCGCCTTTTAGTTGAGTAGAGTTATTGTTGTAGTAGAGGCGGCCCATGTTGTCTTTGGTTATACCCCACTGTCCGCGCATACTGGCAGTTTCCTTTATCCATTTGCCGTCTTTTCGTTGGTATCGGGCGTTGGAGTTGGCGTTGTATATCCAGTTGTCTATGTTCATCATCAGCCCATTGGGTTGGTGCTCGGGGTTGCCACCTACGGCATATACGGAATCCACCAGTGTCTTAGCGCCGGGCTGGTCGTTTACTATTTCTACAAACCAAAGATTGGGTGGTTCTGCATAAAGCAGCCCTCCGTATACATGCGCTACTGCACGTGGCATTACCAACTTATCGAGAAAAATCTTTGCATGGTCGGTTACACCGTCTTTATCTCTGTCTTCAAGTATGCTGATTACACCGGTAGGCTGATCTTCGGTGCTTCCTTCAATATCGCGCATATAGCCTCGCATTTCAGCTACCCACATTCTACCCTGGTTGTCGAAATCCATGGCTACCGGAGCTTCGATAAAAGGCTCTGAAGCCAATACTTCCAGTTGGAAGCCGTCTTCGATCCGGTAAGAATCGAGAGAAATGGTGGGTTCGTTGTATGTGGGCTGGCAAGCGGCCAGTAGTGTACAAAAAGCGATCAGATAAGATGCAGTATTCATGTAATAAAATCAGTCAAAATAATACTATGAGCAAGAGAACTCCTGAGTATAATAGCCCGCAATATAACAAATAAGAGGATAGGGGGTGGAAATAACTCCAGCCCCTATCGTGTATTACTTTTAGGCTGTCAGATCAATGCTGGTGTCCTCGTTCATTTTTACCCATCTCGGCAAGCAAATAATATGCCCCTTTGGTCACTATGATAGGATCATTCAGTCCGTTGGTAGCATCTTTAGGGATTTTTTGAGCAGGTACTACTTCTGTAAAACCCATATCACTTACGCCGGTGCTTACTTCTATTTTTTGAAAGATTAATTTTTCAGGTGAAGCATGGTGATCGTGCGCCTCTTGTTCATGGGCATGACTTTCTTCTTCATCGTGATGGTCGTCGTTGTGTTTTGTTTCGGAGGTCACCTGCACAAAAATATAGTCCAGTCCGGATTCCGACACAATGGCGTCATTGGGTACAGCGGTTACATTTCGTGTGTCTGTGACGATGCGGGCATCTACATACATGCCCGGCAGCAGACCTACGTCCTTGTCGGTGATTTCTGCGTGTACTTTTAGTGCTCTGGGATTGCTTTCAAAGGCCTTTCCTACAGCAAATACCCGTGCATTGAAAGTTTGATCCGGAATGGATGAAAGTGAAAAAACAACCTGCTGTTCTTCTTTCACTTTATGTATGTCTTTTTCATACACCATCAGGTCGATGTGGATGTGTTCATTGTCTACGATTTCAAACATTTCGTCACGAGGTTCCACATACTTGCCTACGTTTATTTCTACCAGCCTCACAAAACCGGCTATAGGCGACACAATGGGTACAGCTGATGCTACACCGTTTTTGTCTAGATACGATGAGGAGATGTTTAGCAGCCGGAGTTGAGCAGCAAGCGCATCCAGTTTGTTTTTGGCCCTTCGGTAGTTGGTTTCGGCCTGTTGATAGCTTTTGGCAGAAGCGATGTTGTCTGCTATCAGGGCTTTTTTACGTTCATACTCTTTTTCATACAGTGTGAGTTCTTCTCGTGCAGAGAGAAATTCCTGTTGTATGCTGATAAATTCAGGGTTTTCGAGATAGGCTAGTACTTCTCCTTTTTTGATCGGTTGCCCTTCTATAACCAACACCTTTCGTACCCTACCGCCATATACAGCACTGAGGCTGGCTTTGTTTTGTGGGGGCAGTTCGAGAAAGCCGTTGGATTTTACAGTGGAGGTAAGGTTGAGTTGCTGAAACCTGCCCAGCTGTATGTTCATTACTTCCATTTGCTGTGGCGACAAGCCAACCTGACCTTCAGCATGTTCTTCTTCTTCATGGCCGTGCCCGTGATCATCTTCGTGGTGATTTGTGGTTTTGCAGGCATTCATAGCGATCAGTACAGCTATGGCAATGCTATTTATAATGTATTTTTTCATGGTTGTTTTCTGTTATTGATAAGAACCCAACAGGTTCTTGATGTCTATAATGAGTTGATTGTATTCGTGCAGACTTTTGTAGTAGTCTTCCCGAATTCGGGTAGCTTCGTCCAGGTTAGCGATGTACTCTACATAGCCGATTTCACCTTTTTCATACGATAGTGCACTAAAGTTTCTCAGTTCCCTGGTGAGTTGGCTGCCTGTGTTTTCGTAGTAGTCTACCACCAGTAGTTTTTCCTGATATTGCCCCCACTTTTGTGCGAGTTGGCCCTTGAGCTGGAGCTGTGTGGCCTCCAGCCTGGATCGGGAAATGTCAACTCCTATTTTGGCAGCATCTATTTTTGCTTTGTAAGACCGGTCAAAAAGAGGAATGCTGATACCGGCCATTACCACGTCATGACCGGCTACATTTACCAGCTCCTGATTGATATACCCGATGGAAAAGTCAGGCAAACGATACGCTTTTTGTGTAAGGTAATCTTTTTCTGCCACCGTGATCGATTGCTGAAAATAGCCAACTATAGGATTTTCTGCTATGTCTGAGGCCGCTTGCAAGGGTAGTTGCAGGCGGGTCGTTTGGGCAGTATCTATCGATATCGGATTTGTGGTATTCATCAGAAGTGCCAGTTCATCTTTTAGCGCATCAATAGCTGCCAGGGCCCGTTGTTTTTCCAGCTTAACCTGCTGTTGTTTGGATTGGGCTACAGCCAGTTCCAGGCGATTTGTTTCTCCTACATCAAATCGTTTGCTGGCTATGCGGGCAAATTCCGTGTAGTCATTTTCCAGAGTTGCCAGCAGGGAGTATCGCTGGTGGGCGTACTGTAGTGCCACATATTTCGAACGCACCTGCTTTTCCAGTTGATTGACAGTTACATCGAGCGCACTTTCTTTCAATGCAGTCTGGCTTTTTAGCCATTGTTTTTGTTTGGAATACACCGATGGAAACTTAAATCCCTGACTGATCTGCCATTGCGAGTCGTTTACTTTGGCATCAAACTCCCCATATCCGTATTTAATGTCTGTCTTTCCGGGGTTGAAAGCGCCCTTTTCGAGCTCTTCCTGCCGGTCTACCTCCATACGGGCAGCTTTTACGGCAGGGTGATTTTCTATGGCTGCTGCCACCGCCTCATCTATGCTCAGGGGTTTGTTTTGTGCCTGTATCGGAGTGCCGGCACATGGGGCTATCAGAGCTGCCAATACCAAAAGTGTTTTGGGAATCTTTATTTTTTGTTTTTCCATAAAACTGTAAAGAACCGGCAACACTATCAATGTAAGCAGGGTTGCTGATATGAGCCCGCCAATAACCACCGTGGCGAGGGGTTTTTGCACTTCACTACCCGCCGATGAAGACATGGCCATGGGCAAAAAGCCAAGGGCTGCCACAGAGGCTGTCATGATCACCGGCCTGAGTCTGACGCGAGTGCCTTCTATTATTCGCTCGTATACATTGCTGTAGCCTTCGTCTTTAAGCTGGTTGAAGTAGCCAATAAGGACTATGCCATTGAGTACTGCAACTCCAAACAAGGCGATGAACCCTATGCCGGCTGAAATACTAAAAGGCATATCCCGCAACCAAAGCGCGTATACACCTCCAATGGCCGATAGGGGTATGGCTGTAAAGATGAGCAAAGCCTGCTGCATAGAACCAAAGGTGAAAAACAACAAAACCAATATGAGCAGCAGAGCAGCCGGTACAGCTATCGATAGCCGGCTTTTGGCTTTTATCAGGTTTTCAAACTGGCCGCCATATTCTATAAAATAGCCCGCTGGTAGCTTTAGTTTGCTGTCCAGTGTCTGGCTTATTTCTTCTACCAGACTTTCCAGGTCTCTGTTGCGTGCATTTACCCCCACGGTAATTCTGCGTTTGGTATCTTCGCGTGATATCTGCATAGGAGCTTCGGCAAATCGAATGCTTGCTACCTCGCTGAGGGGTACCTGAGCACCGGATGGCAAAGGAAGGTAGAGGCCTTCCACGTTTTCCATACTGTGGCGATAGTCGTCGTGTAGCCGTACCACCAGATCAAAGCGTTTTTCTCCTTCTACAACAATGCCCGCTTTTTTGCCTGCAAAAGCAGCACTTATCAGATCGTTTACCTGACGGATGTTGAGCCCGTATCGAGCTATTTTGTCGCGGTTGTAGGTTACCAGTATTTGGGGTAAGCCTACAACCTGCTCCACTTTGATGTCACCGGCTCCTTGTATTTTGCTGATGAGTGCTTCGGCTTCTTTTCCTTTTTGAAAAAGCACATCGAGGTTTTCGCCGTATATCTTGATGGCTATGTCTTCCCGTACTCCTGAGATCAGTTCGTTGAAGCGCATTTGTATCGGTTGGGTAAATTCGAAACTCACCCCGGGGACTACCGATACCACTTTTTCCATGGCTTCAAACATTTCTTGTCGGTCGGCATGGCGCCACTCAGGTTTGGGTTTCATTTTGATCATAATGTCTCCTACTTCTATGGGCATGGGGTCCGTAGCAAGTTCAGCCGTGCCTATTTTGGTTACTATTTTGTCTATTTCAGGAAAATTATCGAGCAGTACTTTCTGTATTTTACCCGATACTTCTACACTTTGCGTGAGCGAGCTGCCCGGAGGTAAAATTTGATGCAACGCAAAATCTCCTTCGTCGAGAGTAGGGATAAATTCGCCTCCCAGCCGTGAAAAAGTGAACAGACTCATACCCAGCATTGCCAGAGAGATAGCGATGACTGAAAGCCTCCTTTTCAGAGACAGTTCGAGCAACGGTTGGTATATACGCTGCACTTTGGCTACTATTTTGTCGGCAATAGTTGTGCTCTTTTTTACTTCTTTCTTGAGAAAAAGAGCGCACATCATAGGTACATAGGTGAGTGACAAAATCAAAGCTCCCAATATGGCAAAGCTTACCGTTTGGGCCATAGGGGTAAACATTTTTCCTTCTATTCCTACCAATGCCAATATGGGCAGGTATACGATCAGAATAATGATTTCACCAAAAGCGGCAGACGAACGGATTTTTACTGCTGATTCGTGTACGTGATCGTCCATTTGCCGGGCGGTTAGCGTCTTGTTGTTGTGGAGGGTAAAAAGGCGGTGGACAATACTCTCCACGATAATGACGGCTCCATCTACGATCAGCCCGAAATCGATAGCACCCAATGACATGAGGTTAGCCGATACGCCAAAAAGGTTCATCATGCAAAGGGCAAACATCATGGAAAGAGGAATGACCGACGCAACGATAAGCCCACCGCGGAAGTTGCCGAGCAGAATCACCAGAATGAAGATGACGATGAGACCTCCTTCAATCAGGTTGGTAGTTACCGTGTCTATGGCTCTGCTAATCAGACTAGACCTGTCGATATAAGGTTCTAAAACCACACCTTCGGGTAGAGATTTTTTGATCTCCTCTATTTTTTCCTTTACGGCTTTTACTACACTGTAGGAATTTTCTCCTTTTAGCATCAGTGCCTGGCCGGCCACCACTTCGCCTTTGCCGTTCCAGGTTACAGCCCCATAGCGTGGTGCACTACCGTACTGAACTTTGGCCACATCACCTACAAGCACAGGTATGTTGTTGATGGTTTTGATCACTATTTTTTCTATATCGGCCATCGACTTTACCAGTCCCTCTCCTCTGATGAAGTAGGCGTTGTGGGCTTTTTCTATGTAGCTGCCACCTGTATTTTCGTTATTGTCGGCCAGAGCCTGATACACTTCAGCCAGGGTAAGGTCGAGGCTTTTTAGTTTTTCGGGGTTGATGGCTACCTCGTATTGTTTGAGGTGACCGCCCCAGCTGCTTACCTCTATCACGCCGGGTGTGCCGGCCAGCTGCCTTTTTACGATCCAGTCGTTGATGGTGCGCAGGTCCATGTCCGAGTACGCTGTGTCGTATTCGGGCGTGGTATGAAGCACGTATTGGTACACTTCGCCCAGTCCGGTAGTGATGGGAGCCAGGCGAGGCTGCCCAAACCCTTCGGGAATGTCTGTTTTGGCTGTTTGCAGTTGCTCCGATATAAGTTGGCGTGCCAGATAAATGTCTACGCTTTCTTCAAAAACAACTGTAATGACCGATAGCCCAAAGCGCGATGTAGAGCGAATTTCTACTACATTGGGTAAGTTGGCCATGGCCAGTTCGAGCGGAAAAGTGACAAACTGCTCTACCTCCTGAGCGGCTAATGTAGGCGATTGGGTAATGATTTGCACCTGATTATTGGTAATGTCGGGTACGGCATCAATGGGGATTTTTTTGATGGAATAGCTTCCCCAGGCTATCAAGCCTAAAACAAATAGGCCTATGATGAGCTTATTCCGTATGGAAAAAGCCATTAATTGATCTATCATAATGGTTTTTGATAATGAGTAAAATCGATAAAATATACGTATCCCCCGCAGCAATATTTTGCTGTATATCTACAGAAAGAAAGGGGCGGGAGGTGTGGCGATTTGATTTCGCCGAAATGAAATATTAAGCCCTGGGTGGCTGGAATACTTTATCGATATATTCCCGGCTTTGCTGACCGGGATATGGGGTATTGAAAATATTGAACGTAAGTTGCTCGTGACCGGGGAAAAAACGGGCTTTTATAAGGTAAGTGCTACCACAGCAGGAGCAGGTACAAAAGGGAGAGCACAGGTCTACATTGTGGTGCCCGCTGTGTTCTTCATGATCGTGAAAGTGGGTTTCCTGTCCGCAGCTTTCCACCGAAGCACTATCTGAACAAGGCACAAGGATGAGTGCCATCAGAAATAAAGCGAATATGCAGGATAATTTTTTCACTCGGTAAACTTACGCAAAGTCTGGTAATTATGTTGGTTTTTTATGTGTTTGATACGTTTCTCCACTAGCATAGGCATTTAGCCGGTATTGATGGGCTTGCCTGGGGCAGTGTAGTATTTACATTCAGGATTTTGGTAAAGCAAATCTTTGTTGCTCTATTCTAAACATGCGTTACATTATGGTGCTGCTTTTTTAAAGCAGCAAAATGAAGATGTAATAGTTTTTATGTAAAGTCAATTTAGAGCCTACTTTTAAAACGAGAAGCCAAACCTAACCAGAAAGGGTTTCTGGTGGGGGCTATTGTCATCGTGAGTCAGGTTGTAAAGAACAACGACATTACCCTTAAGCTCCTTTGAAAAAGCATAGCTTTTGCCAATACCGACCAGCACACCATTCGACCACCTGCGAACAGCAGCGTCCGCTGTAGTATTGGTCGCTACAGCGGACTTCAAAGACTCATATTCTGCATGGGCGAAAAAAGATTTAAAGACCACATATTCGGTAAAGGCCCTGCCACCAAACACACTTTTGTTACCTGAAGGAATAAAAGCCTCGTCCTTGCCAAAGCTGGTGCGGTAAGTTCCGCCAATCCCCAATGAAAAACGCTTGTCAAACTGATAACCCAGCAATGGATTGAAATCTACTTTCACTGGATCGCCTGCATGCACCTGTAAAGTACCGCCAAGTACCAACCGCTTTTTCCAAGGCACACCCTCTAGGGATTTGATTTTGCGGGCTGTGCTCAGGTCATTCGAGTTTGGTACATACGAATACTTCTTTTTCAGGTCGGCCATACTCTTGTGGGCCGCCTCCAGTTTGTTGGCATGGTTTTTAAAATACGCTAAGCCTGTTTCCTGAACCTTTTCAACTATGTTAGTATTGTTCAATTCATTAGCGTCAATCGGCAGATCAGAGCCAGGATTTAGGGACTCTAAATCCTGTTGGGCAGTCAACAACTCCGAACCTTCTTTACCTAAAGCTTTTTGCTGAGCGTATTTTTCAATTCTGTCAAACTGCTTGGTTTTGATCAGGATTTGGGCCACCGACAAACTATCGTGCATTTTGTTGAGTCTCTGCCACTCTTGCTGGTAGGATTGATACTCCGATAAGTACGCCGTTGACTGTTTGTCCAACTCCCCAAACCCTTCAGGAAGCTCCATCTGCTGGTGCAATTCACTCCATAAACTATCTTGTACGGCATCTGTGTTTTGTCCATTGCCAACTTGTAGTAAGCTGTCATATTTTTCAATATAATTCGAAGGTACATGTTCATGCTTATTCATGTTATTGATTTGGCTATTTATCAAGACATTTTCAGAATAGTATTGTCCGGTGCTGTCCGGGTGACCTTTCGAGTGTTTTTTGATTTTCCCCAAGGAATCCAGCATCTTTTTGGATGTCCTCATTCTATTTTTGGTAAACTTGTAATTATTAGCATATTGCTTTAGCTCAGGGCTAGCCCCTGAATGTTCAGAGAGCTGCTGCATTTGTTTGGCTAAAAGTTTTTTTCTGGCCTTTACATTTCTTAGAGCTTTTTTGTTGACCCTTTTCAATTCTTTGAGTTGCTTGAGTTGGTTTTCAGGGCTGCCAGAAAACGAAAAGCTGGTTTTTATCTGCGCTTGTGATGGTTTAGGGACAAGGGACAATGCAACAAATGTCACTACCAAAACCCAGGCAAAACAACGAAAGAGATGCATACGACAAATGTAATGAAGTCAAATAATAAAGTATAGGACAGTTTTTAATAAACACCCGAATTTAATCTTCTGAAATACTTTTGTCTGCAAGATAAAAAACAAACATTGTATTTTGTTTTGAAGTTATATTTATTATTTTTCCGTGTAAATAACATCCATCCCCAAAATCGGTTCTGATTTTACTGTTTTAAACATTTACGTGCACTTCCTCAATATATGATAAAACTAAAACTGAATGCTATCCAGGTATTGCTTATCGGTATAGTACTCACATGTTCAGAATGGTCAGAAGCTCAGAATGAGCCACCATTGCCACAAGGCTTTGGTATCAACGAACTTCAAACGTCAGAAAATCTTAGTCAAGGGGTTATAAATATTAATCTACCTATAGAAAGTCATCTGATACCTGTTTCTATAGGCTATACTACCTCCGGTATTCGGGTAAGTCAGCGTGCCGGTGTTGTGGGGTTAGGGTGGCAACTACAGGCAGGGGGCTATATAGTCAGACAGAAAAGAGGGCTGGCTGATGATGCATATAGGTTTAAGTCCACGTTTCCATATAACGAAAATGGAGGCGGATATAGTGGGAAGCACAGAAGAGGGCAATGGGTGAAAAACCCACCAGATAGGACTCATTTTGATCAATTGGCTGGGATAGAACTCAATGAAGATGGAGGTCATTGGGATCCGGAACCAGATGTGTATGTCTTTCAGTTTTTAGGGTATAATGGGAGGTTTACTATAGATCACGAACTTGATGGGAATGGAAACAGAAAGGTAGTAATGCTTACTCCCAGTAACTTAAAGATTGAACCTTACTACAATACATCCACAAATGAATACTCCTTTTTTAGAATAACTGATGAAGCGGGTAATACCTATCTATTTAATATAAGGGAAAGTACCAGGCGTCTGGAAGGTTCTACCGAAAAAGAAGAGTACACCAGCAAATGGCATTTGAGTAAGATTACTCAGTATGCTACAGGAGATTTGGTCAAATTCTATTACAGTCAGGGGCCAACCCATACTGAAAATTCAACCTTTAGGTATCAAAGAAAAAACGGTTCTACGCTAACTAGTTCGGGGAGTACCACTTATACAATGGAGTTTAAACCGAAACTCCTTAACGAAGTGATATTTAAAGATAGCCGCATAAAGTTTGAATACACGAATAGGGATGACGTGGAGACATTAAAAAAACTTGATAATATCAAATATACCTTAAATGGTAGTGTTCAACTGAGATATTATTTCGATTACAAATACGTAGGTACAGGAACAGGGGAAAGACTGATGCTGGCAGGTGTAAGAAAAAGCAATCTTAATGTAATTCTCTATCAGTTTTTATATTATGGAGAAATGGGGGATGAGGCAGTGTTACCCTCTTATTACAGTTCTGACATAGATCATTGGGGGTTTTATAATAACAACACGGGCTCAACCAAATACCCCCACATTGACGCCAATAAGTCTCCTTACCTTGCTCATGCAAAAGCAAATGCTCTCAAGAGGGTATATTACACCGCTGGTGGGTATGAAGAGTATGTATATGAGCTAAACCAATATAAAAACGCATCAAACAATGAGGTAAATGCGGGTGGCTTGAGAGTAGCCCAGGTAATTAAATCGAATGGAGAAGGTTCCAGCTACATAACAAAATCATATAATTATGATGACCCGTCTGACCAAAAAACAAGTGGGGAATTATATGCAGAACCTATATATGAAAAGGACTATTACGATGCTAATCAGGCTGCTAAAGAATATCGTGAATATTCACTCGAACCGCTTACCGATGACATGGGCAGACACATTGCTTACGAGTATGTAACTATCACTCATACTGATGGAGGCACTGAGCGTTACAAGTTCCACACTTTTGCTGATGACGTTATCAGGCTGAGTACCGGCACTTTTGATGCCACTGCTATCATCAAATATCGCAACGACCCGGGAGATGATGATCATGATGGTTATTGGGCACCAGCAAGCTTCACAACTTCATCTTGGGAAGGTCCATTTGGAAATAAAAACTTTAAAGGTACAACAGTAGGCTTGGTGAAAGAAAAACAACTCAGAGACGAACAGGGTAACTTATTGTCGGAAGACACTTATGAATACTGGACAAAACATGCACCCAATAATTTGGTAATGGGAATGGGCTTTACGCCAACAGGTCATTATGAGTTAAATGGTAAATTTTTTCAGGAATTTAAGGTGAGTTATTATAAACTAGGTTATGGGTATGTGCTCAATGACAAAATCACCCAAACCGTGTATGATAAGTTAAATCCAGGCAAGTCCTTGACTACTGTGACTGACATTTATTACCACGATGACCGCCCATTGGAGACGAAAAGAGAAACTTATTTGTTAGGGAACTCAACCGACAAGAGGATAATTGAAACCGAGTATTTGGCGGATGAAAATCCACCTTCAGCAGCAGCGACAGAAGCAGTTGATAACAATATGGTTTCGCTAGTCAAAAAGAAAACGTCGAAGATTAATACTAATACGCAAGGTTTTTCAACTAACAATTATGTAATCAATAATACTACTTCAAAACTGGAGTTTAGTGAACAGAAATCGTTCAAATCATCCTACAGTTCTTCATCGCCTGTTGGACATGTCACAATAAACTACGATAGTCAGGGGCGTTTAGCAGGCAGGACGGATGAAATGTCTGGAGTAGAAAACTGTCAAATTCTCGATGAAGAAGGCGTTAGAGTAATGGCAGAAGTGTCCAATGCAACACAAGACGATTGTGCATTTACAAGTTTTGAAAAAGATGATAAAGGGGGCTGGTCATTGCCAACACTAATCTACTCATCCGAGTGCTATAGTGTTCCCTATGATTGTTATGCAGACTGTGATGAAAATAACCCTACCCAAACCCAATCCTGCTATGACGCTTGTAACACCGCACAAACCAATTGCCTCAATTCTGTGAATCTTACAGCAGGTATTATTGGGAACTATGCCTTTGAATTAAGTGATGGGAGCATTACCAAAACCCTGACGTCAGGGGAATACATTCTGGGTTATTGGATGAAATCGGGGACTGTGGATATATCTGGCCATTCCTCTAATACTCTGTTACAAACTCGAACCCTTTCAGGGTGGACTTTTGAGGAACGCAAGATCAATATGGCTTCCACAGGCACACTAACCATATCTGGTTCAGCACATATCGATCACCTTAGAGTCCATCCGTCCGATGCACAAATGAATACCTATACATATCACACCGTTTTTGGAAAAACATCAGAAACAGATGCCAATAACAATACCATTTTTTATGAATATGACGCGAGTGGAAGGTTGTCTAAAGTTCTTGATAATAACAAGAGCGTTATCAGGGAAAACACTTATAACATTGCTCAGTATTTGGATTTGTCCGAAACCTCCTATTCACCAAACTATCATGGAGGCACCAAAGATATCATTGTTACTTCCAACGACCCTTATTGGACAGTCAGTGATAATGCCAGCTGGGTGACGGTTACACCCACTTCCGGGAGTAACAACAAAAAACTTGAGGTTACAGTTGAATTTAATTCCACCTCAAGTACTCGAAACGCCACGGTTACCTTAGGGAGCACTCTACCAAACAAGACCATCACAATCAATCAGGGAGCAGCGCCTGCTCATTATTTAAATGTAAATCCAGGACAGGTATATCTTACCTACGATGTTAGTAGCAATGTTAACTGGGAGGCTATTTCTCATGGCTGTTTTACAGTAAGTCCATCGGCAGGTTCTAATGATGGCTCTTTTATAGTTGATACATCTCCCTGTGCCGGACCGGGTTCAGGTTTTGTTGAAGTAAAAGATGTAGCAGGAAATACTGCTCCAAGAATCATATCGATTGATTATTAAAAAAGAATGGTGCAAATAAATTATATATCGCCAGTGAATAGACATTTGATAACTTGGTTATTGGTGGTGATGACTGGAATTATACCTTTCAACGGACATTCAACAACTAAAATAACTCTCTCATACAAACTCGATAAAAAAAATCAGAAAGTTGATATTTATAGTATTTACTCCGGGCAGGAAATCAAGTTGGACAAAAGCCAGTTTGACACGCCACATGGTATTTTTCTGATGATGAAAGACTGCAAAAAGGATAGTTTGGTATTTTTCCGTGATTATAGCAAAGATATTCTTTCAGGGACTAGGCTTGGTAAGACTGGAAGTGTTAGCTTATCCAGAGAGGAAATAATTTTTCATACTGATAGTCTGCTACCAGGTTATTACCTAACGCAGTTTAGGATAGTACAGGAAAATGGAGATGTATTTATAGTCGATAAAAAAGAAAAACTATGATGAAGATTATGGCCCGTAATACATTTTGCACGTGGTGTTATGCCCTTGGCCGTTGGCACGCAGTGCAAAAATTAATGTTAATCATATCTGTTACAAGCTTATCGGCTCAGTCATTATTAGGACAAACTTTCAGCACCGACAAAAACCATATCGTAAGCTACACTGCCCGGAAATCCGGGTTGACGAGTTTATCGGGTAAGCCAAAAACAGATGTAGCCGTATCAGTGAGCTATATGGATCGACTGGGCAGACCGATACAAAGCATAGCCAAAGAAGCCTCACCCAATGGCAAAGACATCATCAGCTTCAATGAATACGACAGCTATGGCCTCCAGAGCAAGCAATACATGCCTTATGTAGGCACTTCCACGAATGCATTGTATGTAGAACTGTCAACCGCCAAAACAAACCAGGCCAGTTTTTTTAATGCCTCATCTGATAAAATAGCTGATGATGCCATGCCATGGTCAACCACTACCATTGAAAGGTCTCCTTTGAAAAGAGTACTGGATAAGAATAGCCCCGGATCAGCCTGGGAAAATAAACGCACCCGATATGAATACACCTTCAATACCTCAGGTGATAATGTACTCGAATGGGAAATTACCGGTAATGGTGAATTGAAATTGACCAGTTCACACTACTACAGCGCCAATACGTTAAGCGTGTCAATCATCAAGGACTCAGACTGGACAAGTGGCAATGACCATACCACCCGCACTTATACCAACCATTTAGGGCAAACCATCCTTCAAAGAAGTTATAAAGGAAGCGAAACGTATGATACCTACTCCGTTTATGATGAGCAGGGTAACTTGCGGTTTATTGTACCTCCTAAGGCCGTAAATGAACTATTGACAGGTGGAGCAGCCAGTATAGACGATACCAAAGTACTGACCTCAACCCAAACGTTTCCATCGGGCTTTGCTGCCAATACTACATACTATTATATGCCGGGGGCTACCATTACCCTACCGGCTGGCAGGACTTTCACAAATGGGTTCAGCCTAAAACCTTACCCTCTGAATGCCAGTATGGTGGCCGGTTTGCTCTATATCAATGAGTACGATGAACGCAACAGGCTTGTGAGCAAAAAAGTACCCGGGGCTGAACCTGTATTTTATGTCTATGACAATACGGGCAGACTGATCCTAAGCCAGGATGGCAACCAGCGGTTGTCCGATCAATGGACATTTACCAAATACGATCAATTTGACAGACCGGTCCTCACGGGTATTGTAACAGATACTCGAAGCAGAGAAGCACTACAAACTTTTGTAACAGGAGAAATTATCACAGGCAAACGCTACGAAAGCCGGGGCAGTGCGAAGCACGGCTATACCGATGTAGTCTGGCCAAGATCAATTGCTGACAATGACTACCTGGTAGTAAGCTACTACGACGACTATGATTTTAAAAACAGCTGGGGGTCAGCCTATGACTTTGACAATGCCAACGGCATCAACAATGGCCCCAATATCGCTATAGCCAGAGGGCTGGAAACCGGAGGCAAGATCAAAGTATTGGGAGAAAACACCTGGCTCAAATCGGTAAAATACTACGACTATGATTTACAACTGATCCAAGGCGTATCCGACCCTTACACAGGACAACTGGAAAAGATTTACAGCAAATACAGTTTTACGGGCGATTTGCTTGAAAGTAAGTTTGTACATACTACGGATGGCGGCAAGGAGGTGGCCATCTACGAGCGCTACGAATACGACCATGCAGGCAGGCTTGAAAAACAATACCACAGCATAGATGATGAGCCTGAAGTGCTGCTTGCAGCCTATGAATACAACGAACTGGGCGAGTTGGTGGATAAAAAGCTGCACAGTACCAATGGTACGGACTTTATCCAGTCAGTGGACTACCGCTACAACATCAAAGGCTGGCTGACCAACATCAACAAATCGGACCGTACCAATTTTTCGGGTGACACTGATGGTTCCACTGACCTCTTTGGCATGGAGCTGTACTACAACACAAATCCTCCAGGACTTACTTTTCCGGCCACACAGACCAATGGCAACCTGGCCGGTACTACCTGGGGAAATGGCCAGTTGCCTTCCGGAGCCACGCAGCGTTCCTATGGGTATAGCTATGACAATGTGAACAGGCTGACAGCAGCCTCTTACAAAGAAAAGGGAGCTTCTGCATGGACGGTAAACTCCGGCCACTTCGATGTGTCCGGTATACAATACGACTACAATGGCAACATTACCGATTTGCAAAGAAAAAGTGCCAATACAACCATCGACAACCTGGACTATACCTACGAGGGCAATCAACTGAAAAGCATAAACGATCAAACCACTTCTGACGAAGGATTTAAAGACGGAGCAGAATTGTCAACAGAATATACCTATGATGCCAATGGCAACATGATCAGTGATGCCAACAAACTGATCACCAGTACTACCTACAACTTACTGAACAAGCCCAACCGCATTACCTTCTCCAATGGAGACTATATCCAATACACCTACGATGCAGCAGGCAGTAAACTCAAGCAGGAAGTCTGGATCAGCAGTGCGCTGGCTGACAAGACAGAATACTCCAGCGGATTGATTTTTGAAGATGGGGAACTGTCATTGATGAGCATGCCACAGGGCAGGATTATTGCGGAAAAAGTAGCGGACGATTACAACTACGACTACCAGTACTTCCTTACCGACCACCTCGGAAATAATCGGGTGATGTTTGCGTCACAGACACGAACCTATACGGCAGGTATGGAAACCGAGGACGCAACAGAAGAAGAAGCACAATTCCTTAATATTGCCAGTACCAGACATACCGATGCAGTATACAACCACACCTCGGGAGGTAATGAATCTGCCAGGTTAAATGCCAATGATGACACCATCATAGGCCCTGCAAAAGGGCTGAAGGTGTATGCCGGCGACACGGTAAATATGGAAGTGTGGGCCAAATATGCGAGCACATCAGGAGCAGGGCAGGCTAATCCAACGCTATCAATATTCAGTGCAATGACAGCTGCTTATGGAGTGTCTTCCACAGGAGAGACAGCCAATATTTACACCGCCTTCAACAACCAGTTTGGTTCGGCAGCACTGATCAGTCAAAGCAGTGGAGATACACCGAAGGCCTTTCTCAACTATATCTTTTTTGATGCCAACATGGCAAACCCGCAGACGGGCTTTGCTGCGATCACTTCCAGTGCACAGACCAGCTTTGAAAAGCTCGAACTAGAGTATATAGCTTCTCAGGAAGGGTACTTGTTCACCTATGTGAGCAATGAAAGCTCGCTGGATGCCAATGTGCATTTTGACGATTTTGTGGTGGAGCATATTTCCGGTGCTTCGGTACTGCAAGCCGATGACTACTACCCCTTCGGCCTTCCAATCACGAATAATAATTATACTCAGACAGGTATTACCGAGAATCGCTTCTTATATCAAGGAAAAGAATGGCAGACAGACCTGGCCTTAAACCTTTACGACTTCCATGCAAGGCAATACGATCCGGCGACCGGACAGTTTACTAGTATTGATCCGCAGAATCAGTTTAGTAGCCCATATTTAGGGATGGGGAATGCTCCTACAATTGCTGTTGATCCAGACGGGGAACTTGCGTTTTTGGCAGCTTTTGCGATTGGTGCAGTGATAAACTGGGCTGCAAATGGGGCCGAATTTAGCTGGGACGGATTAGGCCATGCGGCTATCGGAGGTATTGCTGGGGGACTCAGTTTTGGGGTGGCACAAGTGGCATTAGGTGGGACTTTCTTTGCCAATGGAGCAGCAGCATTGTCTGCCCAAGGCTTTGGTCAAGGAGCTTTGGCTGGAGCATTGGGTGGTGCAGCAGGTGGTTTTGCCAGTAGTGCAGGTAATGCGTGGTTGAATGGAGCCAGTTTTGGGGGTGGATTTAAAGCCGGTGGTTATGGTGCAGGGTTGGGAGCTGTAACTGGTGGGATTATAGGAGGAATAGATGGGGGTATTAGGGCTGCTAGAACAGGAGAATCTGACATACTTACAGGCAATTATACTGGAGGAGATTCCAAAACAGATTTATTAAATCGATCCAGAGATTATAATTCTGGTTCTACACAAATTCAAGGAGGAACTGTAAACGCTAATGATACGAAATTGGCTACTCGAGCTAATAAATTACTTAGTGTACAAAAAGGGCAATACAATATTGATAAATTGACCACAGCAGCACCAAACAAGATAGGGCTTACCGAATCTGGTAACTTTGTTAAGTTTAAGGCAAATGGAACAAGAAAAATTATTGGTGCGAAGACTATAGGGGTGGTTGGAAAGAAAACTTCTATTTATGTTTCACCATACAACGCAATTAAGGCACCTGATCATGTTTTTAGAGCAGTTGTTGGTCATGAAGTGGTACATGCTGTTAATAGGTTTCAGATTCCTGCAGGTGTATATAATACAAAGTCATCAGAGTTAGCGGCTTATCAATACACATATAATGTCATGAAAAGTGCAGGAGCTCATAACAATCTTTTAATTAAGATCAAGAATGTGGCAAGTCAGTTTGGTAACTGGGGCGACTATCCAGCCATATACGGTAACCCTCTCAAATTTTTACCGGTTAAATGATGAAGAAGGTTATTCTGAGTTTTATTCTAGGTTTATTATGCTTCACCTCAGTATGTGCGATGAATAGAAATTACTATTTGGAATTGGGAGGAATAAGCCTTAGGTTAATACTTTTTGAAAATCGGAACTATTACCTAGTTGATGAACGGGATGAGTCAGATCATGTCACGAATATAAACATGTTGTCTTTTGGAATATATGAAGTTCAAAATGATAAATTAATACTCTTGGATGAATTGATTGAGTACAAAATAACATTTCGCATTAAGCATTATACTTTGGCTACTGAACATGGGTTTCACATGCTAAAGAATCGATCATTTATATTAGATCAGTGTGAATTTCTAATAGAAGAAGACTTTTATAAAAAATATGCTGTTTCATACAGACAAGAATTTAATCCGAGTATAAGCTCCAGCAATAAAAGTCATGAAATTGTCTATTGCAAATACGATGATATGAACCAGTATTGTTCTGGGGAATCGAGGTGTTATTTGAAGCTGGATGAAAATGGTTATTTTGGATATTATTATTGCGGTTTACTTCTTTCTAGAGGTGGCTGGCGATTGCTGGATAATGGTATTTTAGAACTGATCGATGAGGATTTAGACTTTAAATATATATTGGAAGCGATTGATGATAACAATATAAGATCACTTAAAATGGTTACTATCTTATCGAACAAAGAAAACCTTACCTGTATAAGATAATCCTCTTAGGGATTCCCCTTATGGCGCAAGTCTTCCAGTCTGGATGTTGTGTTGGCGAGACTTGTGCAAGGAGATAAGAGACATGGCTTAAAATCAAGGGAAGAATAAAATGAGCAGAAAATACAAATTCAGAAATCCGGCAAGTATGTACTTCACCTCTACGGCTACTGTGTATTGGTTAGATGTGTTTACCTGTTGTTTTAAGTGTTGCGTAGCATACTTGAAACTTACAAATGAAATGTAGTATCTGTGACACGACTTAAAAATGAAGGGGCTTGGGAATTCCCCCATCTGGTCTTAGCATCTTGTTGATCCCTAAAGCGAATAATAGAGCATTGATTGTAATATTGTGGAATGAGCCGAAAGTATACCAGCTGGTATTAAGGTTCATTTTGTTTTGTTACGCTTGTATATTAGCTTGATGCTTATAGCAGACAAGAATATAAAATGATATTTTCGAATACAGGAGAGTGTTCCAAAGAGAAAAGGTGATTGAAATGAGTCTTAGCGAGACGCTAGTGGAGTACTCACGTTAGTTGGCTCTTGGAGGAAATTCCTGAGTTGGGGTTATTAGGTATCATCGCCTATATTTACTAAGTGAAAAAACTATATGTCATAGCGGGTCCAAATGGTGCAGGTAAAACCACTTTGTCTTATACAATTCTACCTGAAATTTTTGAATGCGACGAATTTGTAAATGCAGATGAAATTGCAAAAGGGCTGTCTCCTTTCAACCCAGAAAAAGCCTCAATTAAAGCAGGTATGCTAATGCTGGAGCGTATGAAAGAGCTAGTAGAATATTGAAGAGTCTTTTGCCTTCGAAACTACGTTATCTACAAGAAGTTACGTACGCCTGATTGAGTCTGCACAATCTGTTGGTTATGAAGTTATTTTATTGTTTCTATCATTGGACTCTGTTGAATTGGCAATTGAAAGAGTCTCTATTCGGGTAAAAGAAGGGGGACACAACATTCCAACGGAGACAATAAAAAGGCGATATACCAATGGATTGAAAAATTTATATCAACTGTATATGTTACAAGTTGACAAATGGATACTTGTAGACAACTCTAATGAGAACTTTGAATTTATTGCAGAAGGTGCTAAAGATGAAATTATTATTAGAAGTGAAAAAAAATGGGCAACTTTGAAAAATGAATACCATGGGAGTTAAGGATCAACTAAGAGATTTAGAAGAGAAAGTTAACCTCGGACTGAGAGAGGCTTACAGGAAAATGGCTGAATTTAAAAAGCAGAAGAAAAGTCCGCTTATAGTATCACGAAATGGACAGGTTACAGCAATTCCAGCTGAAAAAATATTACCTACAACGAACGCAATGAATCCTCACTCTTCAAACCCTCAGCACGATCCCAGCTAGGTACAGTGAAGCCACCTCTAGTCTTAGCATCTCGCTGAGACAAAAAGCGAATAATAGTGTTGCGTAGCACACTTGAAACTTACAAATGAAATGTAGTATCTGTGACACGGCTTAAAAATGAAGGGGCTTGGGAATTCCCTGTGCAATTTCGTCTGAATTGAAATCATTATGATGTAGCTGATGCTCAGGGTTGCGCGAAAGCAAATCATCTTGCTCTATCCCAAACATCAGACTCATCAAGGTGCATACGCCAAAGTGAAGTACTATTCGCCTCAATACCCGAATAGTACTTCTTCGTTGGTACCGGTATTGATAGGCTTGCCTAGGGCAGTATTTATTATTTCCATGCCTTTTTTAAGAAGCGCAACCAGTTGTTGTGGAAGATGTTTTCGATATCTTCAGAAGTATACCCTCTGGAACTCAGCAATGAGGGCAGTTTTTGCAGGTCGGCTATGGTGTCGAGATCTGCAGGGCACTGCTCCGTGCCAAAGCCACCATCCAGATCCGTACCTATAGCTACGTGCAGGGTGTTGCCGGCGAGTTGACAAATGTGATCCATATGATCAATCATTGTGTTGAGTGTAAGGTTGGTGGCCCTTGGAGTAGATTTTCCTCTTTCCCAGCCGGGTACCATCATCCAGGCATCCAGAGGAGCACCTATCACTGCACCTCTGCTGATTAGTTCTTTGAATTGCTCATCTGTAAACTGCCGGTTGTGATTTACCAATGCCCGACAATTTTGATGGCTGGCCCAGACTGGCCCATGAAAACAGTCCATTGCTTCCCAAAAGCTCACATCACAGAGGTGAGTGGCATCCAGAATGATACCCAGTCGTTCCATTTCTTTCAGTAGAGCTTTGCCTTTTCGCCCAATGCTGCCGGTGGCGTCTGTTCCCTGAGCGTAGGTGCCCGGGCCGTAGTGAGCAGGACCAACGGCTCTTAACCCCTGCTCATAAGCGAGCTCCAGCCTGTCCAGGTTGTAAAACGAATCGGCACCTTCGAGGCTTAAAATATAACCAATCGGACAGCTTTCGGGAGCGCTGTTCCATTGTGCCAAATGCTCATTTAGCTCCCGTAGGTTGGTGATTTGCCTTAGGTGGCCCTGATGCTCCATGGCTTTGTACCAGGCCAGTTGCCCCTGAGTTTGAGCCCAGGCTTGCTCCGGCGAATGCCATCCGGGTAGAGGGTTGCCTTTGTGTACATAGCGGGCGATTAAGGTAGCAACACAAAGGCCTATATTTCCTTCGCGCATAGATGAAAAAGATACCGTGTTGTTTCCCCTGTCGGGCTTGTCGGTCATCCCTTTTTCACTGGCCCGGATATCCGAAACAGTCCAGGTAAGGTCTCGGTTCCACTCCATAGCATTCATTGAGAGATCGAGGTGAAAATCAAAAAGCAGAGGTTTCTTATTCAGGGTCATAATCGTGTTTTTTATACGGTTAGTTTTCTTTTTCGGGCTATTATCTCCCATTGCTCTGTTGCGATGTGGTTTTCTACGACGTACGCCTGCTGATGCAGCGCCACCGTAGGGCAAATGTGGTAAGGGATGGCGTAGAGGGTAGTGCCTACCGGCAGAGCGCCATCGTGTAGTTTTACTACCAGATGTTCTTCGCTGTGGGCAGTGGCTTCATACTCTTCTACGTTCATAAATTTCACCCTGGGGTGTGGCATCTCAGATGCTACGGCTTTGTGGCCAAGGTCGAAGCAAGTAAGCCCGGAGGGATTGCTCACTACGCGGGTAAGCAATACAGCAGCATGCTGAAAATCCATATCGGGAAGAATAGAATGATAACCATAGTCCCATAAAAGGGTAGTGCCGGGGCTGAGTATGCGATCGGGATGACGAGCATGAACAGGAAATGAAGGTGATCCTCCGGCTATCAATACGGGGCGTGAAATACCCCTGTTTTCAATTTTCTGCATAAGTGAATATACAGCTTCCATACCTTGCTCGCACCGGGCTGTACGCACTACCAGATCGCTATCGCGAATGTGCCCGTCGTAGGCGTGTAGCCCTTCGGCATGCAGGTGAGGTAGTTTTTCAATTTCTTCATAAAGAGCCAGAGCGTCATCATTGGGCAGTACGCCGGTTCGGTGCATGCCACAGTCTATATCCAGGTAAAGAGAAATACGGACATCAGCCTGACTGGCTGCTTCCGAGAGTTGCTTTACAGTGTGTGCATGGTCTACAAGGGTAGCAAAGTGTACATCGGGATATTGGTGCATGAGAGCAATGAGCCGGGGAATGTTTGGACCCACAGCGGGGTAAGCCAGCAAAATGTCTTTGCCGCCACTCTCGGCTACCATTTCGGCCTCAGCTATAGTTGCACACTTAAATTTATCTATACCATATTCCAGCTGCAATGCTATTACTTGCGGCAGTTTGTGTGTTTTTACATGGGGCCTTAGCCTTTCGGCACCTCCTGCCATAGCGATCATTTTTTCTATGTTATTCCTTATTCTGTCGGGAAAAAGGAGTAGCGATGGTGAGGGAATTTTGTCGGCATTGTTGATTTCGTACCAGTTCATGTGTTATAGCGTTTTTAAGCTAAAAATTAAGATCAGTCGTGCAGCTCAAAAATGGCTTCAACCTCTACAGCAATGTTGTTAGGCAGGATCATGCCCACGGCACTTCTGGCTCCAAGTCCTTTTTCCTCACCAAATACTTCGGCCATGAGTTCGCTAAACCCATTGATAACCTGTGGGTGCTGATGAAAATCGGGAGCACTGTTTACCATTCCCAGCACTTTGATTACCCGCTTTATCCGGTTGATGTCCGGCAGATTGTCTTGCAGGGTAGAAAGCATCGTTAAGCCCACCTGTCGGGCAGCCTCTTTGCCTTCTTCGGTAGTCAGGTCCCTTCCCACCACTCCGGTAATGAGTGACTTGTAGGGCAGGCAGGGGCCGTGTCCCGACACATAGAGCATGTTGTTCACAATGGTAATGGGGCGGTATACGCCTCCCGGAGGAGGAGCAGGGGGCAGCTTCAGCCCCAGTTCTTCTATTCTTTGTTTGATGTCTGTTGTCATCGCTTAGGTATTACAAATTCATGAAATAGTTCATACACAAAACACCTATCAGGCCCATTACAGATACGATGGTTTCCATGACAGTCCATGTGGATAGTGTTTCTTTTATGCTAAGGTTAAAATATTCTTTGAACATCCAAAAACCTCCGTCATTTACATGCGAAAACATAAGGCTACCCGAGCCAATAGCGAGTGCCATGAGCTCAGGAGAGACATTGGTCATGGCTAAAAAAGGGAGCATAATGCCCGATGCAGTAAGACCGGCTACTGTAGCTGATCCTACGCATACCCGAATGACGGCAGCTATCATCCAGGCCAGCAATAGCGGAGAAAGGTGAGTGCCTTGCAGCGATTTGGCTACATAGTCGCTCACACCACTGTCGGTAAGTACTTGTTTGAGTGCGCCGGCACCTGCTATGATCAGTAGCACCATAGTAATGCTGGCTACAGACTCTACGAGGGATTGCATAATGTTGTCCATTTTCCTGCCCCGTTTTACACCCAGGGTATAGATAGCCAGGAGTACGGCCAGCAGCATGGCGAGAAGAGGGTTGCCCAGTTGGCGGGCCATGCTGTAACCCGGAGTGCCTTCTTCCAAAACAAATTGCAACAGTGCAGAGGTGCCAATAAGGAGCACCGGGAAAAGAGCCGTGACTACACTGATGAGCATAGGGGGAGTACTGTCGGGTATTTCCGACTTGAAATAGGCCTCAGAAGGCTTGGGATTATATTTTTTGAGTGTGCGGGAAAACAATGGGCCGGCTACAATAATGGCCGGTATAGCGATGCATACACCGTAGAGTAGGGTTTTGCCAATGTCGGCATTGAACATAATGGCTATGGCAGTAGGAGCCGGGTGTGGAGGCAGGTATCCGTGTGTTACAGATAATGAGGCCAGCATGGGCAGCCCCACATAGAGCAGAGGCAGTCGTGTCGTGTGAGCAATGGTAAATACCAGAGGAACCAGTATGATAAAACCCACAGAGTAAAACATAGGAATACCTACAATAAAGCCTGTGAGTACCAGCGCCCATTGAATGTTTTTTTCTCCAAAGAGTACAGTTAGCCGGGTGGTAATGCGGTGAGCTGCTCCGCTTTCTGCTACCAGCTTGCCCAGCATAGCACCAAAACCCAATATAACCACCAGAAAGCCCAGAGTGTTGCCCATTCCGGTTTGAATAGAGTCTGCTATCTGATCGAGAGGCATATTTTGCCCCAGACCTACCAGTAGTGAAACTATGACAAAAGCGATGAAAGCATTGAATCGCAGGTAAATGATGAGAATCAGTAGCAGGGCTATACCCGCTACAGCAATGAGGATAGGCATTTTAGTCCAGGTTTAGTTTGGTGTCGGAGGCTTGAAAGCACCGACTTCCTAAGATGATCAAAAAAATGAAGACAAGCAACTATCGGCCGTGCTTCTGTTTGGAGGTCAGGGGTTTTCATCTGATGAGCAGAGGTAGGGAAGCTACACCGTGGGTGAGCTGAAGGTGTATGGATTACTTCGATCCTTGCCGACTTACTGATACGGTCGCTGCGGTTCGTATCACTACTACTAGTGATATCTTTTCACTAGCCATAGCGATTGCCTTAGGGCTTCAATCCGGTCAATTTTGCAGAGTTGTTTTCATATCTCGGTGTAAGCAAGAGGGGCAGCATTACAGAGCAAGTACTCCATGCACAGAGGTATATTCAGATATAAAATCCAGCCATAAAGATGAAAAAATTGAAGCTACTATTTTTCGTATTGTTTTTTATTACCTACTCCACAACTGTGTCTGAAGCACACTATATGTGGATAGAAACTGCTGCTACCGGCAAGCCCGGTAAAGCGCAGGCAGTCAATGTTTATTTTGGGGAGTATACTTACGGTGTGGTAGAAAAAACTGCCGGCGATGCTTTTCAGGCGGTTAAGGAATTTACGCTTTGGGCTGTAGCTCCATCGGGTAAGAAAACCCAGTTGTCTACAACACGCACACCCACTCACTATACTGCCAGTTTTACTCCCACCGAAAAAGGAACATACACACTGTTTATGAATAACGACAACATAGATGTGATAGATTATACACAGTATGATTTTGGTATATTCAAAACACACTACCATGCTACTGCGCGGGTGGTAGTAGGTAAGGAAATAAAGCCTTCGGCAACTACCAATGACGCAGGATTGAGTATTCAGTATGTATATGCTGCTTTGCCTGAGCAGCAGAAAGAAACCAAGCTTAGAATAACCTACAAAGGGCAGCCACTGGCAGAGGCGGAGCTCGATTTGTACCAGGCTGACTTGTGGTCTAAAAAACTAGAAACAGATGCAGAGGGGTATGTATCTTTTACCCTGCCATGGGAAGGGAAGTATATTTTGGAAGTAACCCGGAAAGAAGAAGTACTCGGTACTTACAAAGGTCAGGACTATGAGTTTGTATGGCACTGTGCCACTTACAGCATTACATTGTAACCGCACGTCGACCGGAATCACATCATGTCTGTCAAAAAAATAGTAGGAAAACTCCACCTCTACCTCGGACTATTGTCTGGGGTGGTTGTGTTTATGCTTGGTATCACGGGCTGTTTGTATGTTTTTTATCAGGAAATAAACAGTGTGGTGCATGCCGACAAATGGTATGTAGAAAACACAGCCACAGAAACGAAACCCCTCTCCGAGTTGTGGGATATTGCTGCGGAGGCATTTGAGGGCGATACTATTTTTAGAACGACCGTGTATCAGCAACCCGCCAATAAGGCCTGGACTTTTTCTGTGTATAAGCCCGGCCCTGACGATGCGGTTACTTTCTTTGAAAGCATAGATAAGTATGAAGAAATATACATTGATCCATACACAGGTGAGATACTTGGCAGGCGCGATCTGGAGCATGATTTTTTTACTATAGTAAAAATGCTGCACTGGAGTTTGCTTCTCAAAACAGAATACGGCCAACCCATAATAGGTTGGAGTACATTTATTTTTGTGGTTTTGCTGATCACGGGCATGGTGCTTTGGTGGCCAAAAAACAAGAAAAACAGGAAACAGCGTTTTACCATCAAAACCAAGGGCAGTTGGCGTAGAATCAACTACGACATGCACAATGTGTTGGGGTTTTATGTCTGGACCGTTCTGCTTATTCTAGCCTTTACAGGCATGGTTTGGTCATTTCAGTGGTTTCAAAACACCGTATATGTCTTAGCCTCACAATCGATCACTCCACCAGCCAGGCTGGAAGCCACCTCTACCGTCTCTGCAAACAGAGGAGGTCTGGATCAGGCGTTGGCTAAGGCGAGAGCACTTTACCCTCATGCCAGTGCATTTGGTGTGTCTCGGCCTACTACGGCCGCAGGCACCATTCGTATACTCGCTCAGGAAGTGCCCGGCACATACTACAAGCACGGCACCTTGTTGTTTGACCAGTATAGCGGGCAGCTGCTGGCACACAAGCGACACGAAGACAAAAATTTTGGAGAGCAGCTGATTACGGCCAACTACGACATCCATGTAGGCGCTATTCTGGGCTTGCCCGGCAAAATATTGGCTTTCTTTGGTAGCCTAATAGCAGCCAGTTTGCCCGTTACGGGTTTTTTGGTGTGGTGGGGAAGGCGAAATAAGGGGAGCAGGAAAGCAGCAGCCCGCTCAGTTGCCACATCGGCAAGTGCGGTAAACAGGAAAAGAGTAAAGCCGCAGGTAAAAGTGAAATATCCGACTGAGATATAATCGTCTGGCAGTCAGTCTTCTTGCAATTCTTTCCCGAAAGAAAACGATATTAGCTACACGCGTGTAGAGTTTTTTTATATTTGCACCGATAATTCACAACAAGCTAATGAAGATAATAATTGCCGGGGCAGGTGATGTTGGGTTCCATTTGGCAAAATTGCTGGCTATAGAAGAGCATGATATCAATATAATTGATCTGGATAGCTCCAAACTCCAATACATATCTAATCACCTGGATGTAAATACCATCAAAGGTAGTTCTACTTCTTATCGCATACTGGAAGAGGCACGCGTATCCAAGGCTGATCTGCTTATAGCCGTTACTGAGTCAGAAACTACCAATATTTCTACGGCCATAATAGGTAAAAATCTGGGCGCAAAAAAGACGATTGCCAGAATTACCAACACAGAGTTTTTACACAAAAAAGACATTCTGGATCTCAAAAATGTAGGTATTGATGAGATTATTTCGCCCGAATCTCTGGCAGCTAAAGAGATCAAAAAGCTACTGAAAGAAACTGCTCTGACCGATACCTTCGAGTTTGAAAAAGGGATACTTTCTTTGGTAGGGGTAACGATAGACGAGGATTCGGCGCTCCTGAATCAGTCGCTGGCAGATATGGCTGTGCTCAATCCCGAGCGAAATTTTAACACAGTGGCCATACTGCGCGACAATGAAACCATTATACCCCACGGCGATAACAAATTTAAGCTCAACGACCATGCTTACTTTATCACACAGCCCGATGGCCTGGAGCGGGTGATGAGCTTGTCGGGAAAAACCCGAACACCTGTAAAAAACCTGATGATACTCGGCGGTAGCAAAATAGGCATTCAGACCGCCAGGCAACTGAGTAGCAAGTACAACATAAAGCTGATAGAGCAAGACAAAGACAAGTGCTTTGAACTTGCTGATCAGTTGGAAGATACACTCATCATCAACGGTGACGGGCGTGATGTAGAATTGCTTCAGGAAGAAGGCATAGACAATATGGATGCTTTCATTGCCGTGACGGGCAATTCCGAAACGAATATTATTTCGTCGCTGGTAGCCAAAGATCACAATGTAAAGAAGACCATAGCACTGGTAGAAAACATCGATTACATTCACCTCTCGCAAAATATAGGGGTGGATACCATGATCAATAAAAAACTGATTGCGGCGAGCTTTATTTTTCGCCATATCAGAAGGGGAGAAGTACTCAACCTTATCAGTATACACGGTGTGGATGGGGAGCTGCTCGAATTTGAGGTCAAACCCAACTCCAAGATATTGGATGTGGAGATCAAAGACCTGGATTTTCCCCGTTCGGCTATTATCGGGGGTGTAATCCGAAACAATCAGGGGATAACCGTACGTGGCAACTTTACTTTTCAGGAAAAGGATCGTGTGGTGGTACTGTCTAAACCGGAGTGTATACGCACCGTGGAAGGATTTTTCAAATGAGATTCAATTATCAGGTAATAGCCAATATCATAGGGTTGCTTCTGATGCTCAACGGAGTGTTTATGCTGCTGTGCACACCTTTTAGCCTGTATTTTGGTGGTAGCGACCTGTCGGCCATACTGTTTGCCGGGTCCATTGCTATAGCATTAGGGGGAGCACTTTGGTATTTTACCAAAAACCTGAGCAATAAAGAACTAAAAAAGAAAGACGGATACCTTATTGTCACACTGGGTTGGTTTTCTATGTCTTGTATAGGGGCACTTCCCTATATATTCAGTGGTGCTATTCCTCACTTTACCGATGCTTTTTTCGAGACTATATCCGGTTATACTACTACTGGGGCTACTATTCTTACCGATATAGAAAGTGTAGACAAGGGCATACTTTTTTGGAGGAGCCTTACCCAGTGGATAGGCGGTATGGGTATCATCGTGCTGGCGGTGGCTATCCTGCCCATATTGGGTATAGGTGGCATGCAGCTATTTGTAGCTGAAGCACCCGGTATATCACCCGACAAGTTACAGCCGAGGATTAAAGAAACAGCGAAGCGCCTTTGGCTGATATATGTGACCCTAACGGCCACTGAAACCCTGCTGCTTTGGATAGGGGGTATGACTTTTTTCGATGCGATTAATCATGGACTCACGACCATGGCTACCGGAGGTTTTTCTACTAAAAACGCCAGCGCAGCGGAGTTTTCTCCATTTATTCAGTATGTGATGATCGTGTTTATGTTTTTGGCCGGCACCAACTTCACCATGACTTATTTTGGTTTGCATGGTCAGTTTAAAAAAGTACTGAAAAACGAAGAGTTTAAGTTTTACCTGGGCACTTGTATTTTGCTCACGGTGATTACTGCCACGGCGGTATATGTAGTGACAGGCTCTGGGGCAGAACGATCTTTTAGAGATGCCTTGTTTCAGGTCGTGTCTGTCATTACCACTACCGGCTATGTATCGGCCGACTACACACAGTGGTCTTCGCTTATTACCATTTTGTTTTTCATTATGATGTTTATTGGTGCTTCGGCAGGATCTACCGCAGGGGGTGTCAAGATAGTAAGGCATGTGATTTTGCTCAAAAACAGTATTTTGGAGCTAAAAAGGCAGCTTCACCCTTCAGCAATCATCCCCGTACGATTCAATAAGCAAGCTGTGCCGAGAGATATTACCTTTAATATCCTGGCATTTATTATGATTTACATCTCCATTTTTTCGCTGGGTTCGCTGGTGATGGCTTCTATGGGGGTAGATATGGAAACAGCCATGGGGTCAGTAGCTACTTCGCTGGGCAACATTGGCCCGGGTATTGGTACAGTAGGTCCGGTAGACAACTTTGCTCATATACCCATGGTAGGCAAGTGGTTTCTCTCGTTTCTCATGCTATTGGGAAGACTTGAATTATTTACTGTTTTAATGCTTTTAACTCCTTACTTTTGGAGAAAGCTGTAACAGGCTGTAGGCAATAACTAGAAAACACCAAAATACATGACAATCCTAAATTTCATTATCTGGAGCGCTGAACCGGCATTGTTTAAAATACCTCTTCCCGGAGGAGGAGAGCACCCTATTGTTTGGTACGGGCTTTTGTTTGCACTGGGGTTTATCGTTAGTCAGCAGTTTATGTTGTGGTTTTTTCGCAGCGAAGGACGCAATACCAAGGATGTAGACGAGCTGACCATGTACATGGTGGTGGCCGTAATATTGGGTGCCAGACTGGGGCATTGTCTGTTTTACAACCCATCGCATTATTTGTCCAACCCCATAGAAATATTGAAAATATGGGAAGGCGGTCTGGCCAGTCACGGGGGTGCCATAGGTATATTGGTCGGTTTGTATCTGTACAGTAGGAAAAAAGCCGATCAGAGTTATATATGGATACTCGACAAGGTAGCACTCGTGGTATGTTTGGTAGGTTTGTTTATCCGTTTTGGAAACTTTATGAATTCCGAAATTATCGGGTTGCCCACTCAGTCGGATTATGGAGTAGTCTTTGCGCGAAATGTGGAAGAGATGTTGTTGGATTCCAGCAAGGGTATAGAAGCAGTGGATTTTAAGAAAGGGGGCGAGGCTGAAAGCGACAAGCCGGGGTATGTGCCTATTACTATCCAGCTTCAATTTAAGCGAGGAGTGGATATGTCGGAGCAGGAGGCGGATAATTTCATAGGCAGAGAGATGAAAAATGCCTTTTTGCGGTATAAATCACTAAGTGAGCACATCTATCAGGACGGTCAGAAACCACTAACCTACAAGCTATACAAAGAGAGAGGCGTGCAATATGCTGACGTATATGCTTTGGGTATCCCAAGGCATCCGGCTCAGCTGTACGAGTCTATATATTGTTTGTTTATCTTTCTTATGTTGCTGCACATCTGGTATCACCACCGTCATCAGTTTGCCGACGGCTTTATTTTTAGCATTATGATGATAGTGCTCTGGTCGGCAAGGTTTGTTGATGAGATGTTTAAAGAAAATCAGGTTCCCTTTGAAGATGCCTTGCCGCTAAATATGGGACAACTGCTAAGCCTGCCAATGATTGCTGTTGGTGTGGTCATGTTGATTTTTACTCTAAAAAAGGGCAAACCACAACAAGCCGGTTAAACGAATACAAGCGCCTGAAAAGGAAATCAGAAAAGCAGATTGTATTGATCTTGTGGGTTGTGGTCGCCCTAACTACGGTGAACGGTGTTTTTTTTAGAACGTAACTTTGATACCCAGTCCGGGATCGAGAGCCATAAAGGTATGTCCATCGGTGGCTACCTCAAAGAAAGGTTTGAAGTCCAGACTCATGGCTATAGGTACTTTTTCTATTTTATATTCTATACCAAAAATACCATCTACCCCCAGACCAAAGGCCGAAGTTTCGCGGCGGTAGAGCCCGTCTCTTCTTCCCACATCGGATTGGCTGGCTATGTGGCCACCTATACCATAGTACCAGTTGAGGCCAGCCACATCAAATGCCGGAGTGTACTTTTCTACCAGTAGAGTAGCCGAAACAGCGTTTGGATAAAACCCAAGGATACCCTCCAGTGCGGTAGCTCTTTTGTAAAAGTGTTTTATGGTAAGGCCGGAGGTGCCAAAGCCTCTCACACCTACAGCGGTGTTGTAAGTATGGCCAGTTTTGAGTTGTTGTCCGTAGGCCATGGTTGCCGTGATAATAAGACAAAAAGTAATGATTGCTATTCTTATATGTTTCATGGTCTTTTTTATTTTGATTTTTCTTCGACCAGAATATGCCAAACAGCATTCCAATAAATTAAAAATCTGTATGTCAGTTAGTTATGTTGTAAAGTGGGTTCTGTATTTTCTCAATATGAGAAAATGCATACAAAAAGGAGAAGCACAGGGTTTACTTGGGATAAGCTTGGAAATTCTCCGGTATGTTAGCTACACTAGGAGTGATGTGAAGATTATACTTTGATCCCTGCCCAATTCAGTAAACGACATGCCAAGGACTAACGTCCAAAGGATCACTTGTTGATTCTTTATTGCTCGAAAATCGTGCATTTTGCTAAAAAAGCCTACATCGAATAAGAAACACCTGCTTTAAAAACTACCCTCCTTGTTTTTAATCTACAAGTGACGTGTTTCTAAGCAGAGCTTATTACTTACTATTCTCTTTAAGTAGCCTGTATATAGTTGATTGACCAATGTCGAGTTTACTGGCCACCAGTTTGATGTCATCGTCGTATTGCTGGAGGTAAAGTTTGATGATTTTTAGCTGGTATTCGCGCATGGTCATATCTTCGGTCAGTAGCTCGGATACCACATCGCGCTGAGGGAAGGTAAGGTCTTCCGGTTGTACTTCATCGCCATCGGCCATTACTATGGCCAACTCTACGATAGATTTCAGCTCTCTGATGTTGCCGGGAAAAGAGTAATTGAGCAGTTTTTGCAGTGTGCTCTTTGCAAAACTCTTGGGAGGCTGTTCGTTTTCCTTGGCAAAAAGCTCAGTAAAGTATTGGGTGAGTAAAACAATATCTTTGCCTCTTTCGCGGAGAGGAGGGAGTTCTATAGGCAGTCCAAACAACCTGTAGTAGAGGTCTTCTCTGAACGTACCTTTTTTCATTTCTTCCAGCAGGTTGCGGTGAGTTGCTACGATTACTCTACAATTAATTTTGATACTGCCCTTGCCGCCTACCCGGGTAATTTCTTTTTCCTGTAGGGCTCTTAGTAGTTTGGCTTGAAGCGATACGTCCATTTCTCCTATTTCATCTAGAAAAATGGTGCCTCCATTGGCTTGTTCAAATTTTCCGATGTGTTTTTCGGTAGCTCCTGTAAAAGCCCCCTTTTCATGTCCAAACAATTCACTTTCTACCAGGTCTTTGGGTATGGCCCCCATATTTACAGGCACAAAAGGGTGCTTTTTGAGGGGGCTGTTGTAGTGAATGGCTTTGGCTACTACCTCTTTGCCGGTACCGGTTTCACCGTTTATCATCACGTTGATTTTGGTACTTGTGGCTTTTTCTATGAGTTTAAAGACTTTTTTGAGTCCCGGGCTTTGGCCAATGATCGATGACTGGAAGTCGTATTTTCTTTCTACTTCCTGCTCCAGCGAGGCTACACGTTGTTTTAGTTTGCGGCTTTTGCCCAGCTGGTTGAGTACATGTACAAGCCGGTCTCGTATGTCATCGGTTTTGGTCAGGTAGTCATATGCTCCCTTTTTTAGCAGGCTTACGGCTGTCTCTATGTCCTGCTGCTCGGATATCACAATAATCTCGATATCCGGATCGTAAGCTTTGATCTTGTCGAGCAGTTCAGCGCCGGAGTAGTCGGGCAGTCGAAAGTCCAGTGTAACAAGATCGGGTTTTTTATTCAGGTCTTTGAGCATGGACTTGCCATCCTCATAGGTAGACACCTGATGATCGGGGTTTAAGCTTAAGGTGTGGGCCAGTAGTTTTCTGTACCACTCGTCATCTTCTACTACAAATATCCTAAAGTCCTTCTCGCTCATAACATCTACGTTTGACGTAAATATAGTTGAAGCGAGTCAACCAGCGCAAGCAATTCCTGATGGATTTTTTTGAGGTCTTTTTCCTGAAGAGGTGTGCCGGCTCTGGCGGCAAGTTCTTTCTCCTTGAGAAAGCTAGCTAACTGTCGGGCTTTAAAATGCCGCACGGGTGCTATTATTTTGTGAATGACGTCAGCAGTCTGATCCCAGTTTTTTTCTACAGCAGCCTGATCGAGCTTTTCCAGATTTTGATGTGTATTGTTGATAAAGGTTTCGATCATGTCTTTTACAAAACGGTCATCACCCATTTTTTTCAAGCCATCCAGGGTGTATTCTGGGGTTGGCTGTGTGTTTTCGACTGGTTCGGTTTTGCGTGGAGATGATTCTTTTTTTACCGATTTTTCCATGATCGTCAGAAGTTCGTCTGTGTCGAAAGGTTTTCGGAGCACATGATTGATGCCGGAAAGTTTGGCCAGTTCCATATCCTGATCAGATACGGTAGCAGTAAGGCCGATTATTGGTACATCCTGATTGGGTCCCTGTTCGGCCCGTATTTTTTCGGCTACTTCAGGTCCATTCATCCCAGGCATTCTAAAGTCCAGCAAGAGCAAATCGTATTTGTTTTGGGTGAGTTTATCGTAGCAGATTTGTCCGTCTTCAGCCTCATCGAAAGATATACTGTGAGAGGAGAGAATGGTTTCTAATAGTTTTCGGTTGAATGCTTCGTCATCTGCTATGAGTGTGTGTATTCCTTCTAACTGATAGGCTGTTTTTTGTGGCTTGGCCTGCACCTCTTCGGTTTGATCCGTTTTGTCATAGGGCAATTTGACTGTAAAAGTAGTGCCTTCGCCTTCTGTGCTTTTGAGTTTAATATGGCCTTTGTGCAGGTTTACCAGTTTTTTGGTAATGGATAGCCCCAATCCTGTGCCTCGTTGCATGTCGCCTCTGCTGACCTGCTCAAAATCTTCAAAAATTTTCACTTGCCGATCAGCCGGAATACCTATACCTGTGTCTGCCACTTCCAGATGCAGTTGAATTTTATTTTTTCTTACGGTAGACTTGGCTCGTACAGTTATACTGCCTTGCTCTGTGAATTTTATACTGTTGAAAATCAGATTGAGTAAGATTTGTTTTAGCCTAAAAGGATCACCTTGTACCAGTGGTGGAAGTTCGTTTATCTCACTTTTGAGCGTAAGGTTTTTTTCGTGGGCTTTGTGGCTCAGGAGCTGAATGGTTTCGTTGATTATCTGGCCGGGATTAAATACTTTTTGCTCTAATGTAATCTTACCGGATTGGAGTTTGGTAAAATCCAACACGTCGTTCAGGATGTGGATCAGGTGGTCGGAAGATTTGGCTATAATAGACAATTGTTCTTTTTGTTCGGGAGCCAGGTTTGTTTTGAGGAGCAGTTGCGAAAACCCTGCAATGGCATTCATAGGTGTGCGGATTTCATGGCTCATGTTGGCTAAAAACTGTTCTTTTTCCTTGGCTACTTTCAAAGCGTGTTCTTTTGACACCTTTAGCATGTTTTGATGCCTGCGGGTACGCGATACATAGATGATAAGCAGGGTAAGTGTACCCAGTATTACAACCGGGGCTATTACACTAAATATCATAATGTACTTATTGGTATTGCGGGCTTGTTTTTGTGCGTTGAGCGCCAGTTGTTTGATTCGTTGAATCAGAGCATGTTCCATGGAGGCTATGGTGGATAGAATACGTCCATCTATTAGTTGATGCTCCAGGTATAAGCTCAGCTCTTTTTGTTTGGTAGTGGCTACTTTTTCCCCTGCGCTCTTTACCAGTGAGTCGAGTTGCCTGCTGGGAGTAGCTGGTTCTGTGTCGGTGGTTTCTTCGCTTTTTTTACGGGAAAAAATTTTCTCAAAAAAACGTTTTTTCTTTTTAGGTAGGGCATTTTCAGTAGTTGCTGGTAGTGCTTTTTTTTGTTCTATTTCCTGCTGCACTTGCTCCAGCGTGTTTTCGAGCGATACATAATCGAGTTCAGAGAGTTGTATGAGTACGGTATTTTTTGTTTTTATCAAAAAATCGAGTGTATCCGTATAGGCCAGAAAATCCGGGTCGGTGTTTCTTTCTTTTAGCGATTGGGTAAGTGACAAGGCATTTTGTATCCCGTCTTTGAACTGTTGCATGTACTCCTGGTTTTGGTTGAGTACATAGCCTTCCATGGCTGTTTCTACTTGCTCTAGTTGTGAGGAGATGTCGCTCAGTATGACCAGATCTCCGTTTGGTTTGATCTCATCTTCGAGCGCACTGATGATATGGTTGAAATTTTGATAGGCAAAGTAACCAATCACCGAAGCGCCTATCATGAGTAGCAGTAGAGAACCGCTAAGGAAGTAAGGGAATAGAGTCCTTTTCACATTGGGGCTGTTTACGATATGGGTGTTATGTCTATCCATAGATAATAAAAAAGGGGCTAAAAAGCCCCTTTTATCTGTTTATTTTTTCTATTAGTTCAATTCAATGTTAGCTGAAACAGTAGTGCTGCTTTGCACTTTGATGGTATTGAACAAGATACCATTCACTGTGAGCGATGAGCTCATTCTTCCTTCAAATTCCATTTCGGCATCATTGTCCTGATTGGTGTATGAAGCTACGATAATCTCGTACTCACCTTCTTCCATAAACGCCAGAGTATATGAACCGTCTTCGGCTACTATGGCAGAGTTGATCGATCCTTCATATCTTGTTCTACCTTCTACGGGTGCATTTTCTTCTGATGAATCAAACGTACCTTTTTCGTAGGCATATACTACCAGTCTTTTAGATGCATCTGTTGAGCCAGACACTTTACCTTTAATTTTACCGGTGTTTTCCTCTACAACCACACGTGCTGTTGATCTCAGTTTGAAAGTACCGTCAGACATGGTTACCAGAGCTTTTCTCAGGTCAATGTCGGCCACCAGGTTAGTGGTAGCATTGGCTGCTATTTCGAAAGCTCCCTGGATTTTATATCCGGTTGTACTACCGTTTTCTATATCCAGTGTTTTGGTGGTACCGTCTTTCATTTCAACATACGAATCTGTGCTGGTGGAGGTAATAAACCTCAAGTCTGAGTAAGTACCTGCATCCAGGTCGCCCTCTCCCATAAAGTAGGTGGCTCCATTTTGGTAGGCCATTATGTTAAACTTTTTAGGAGTATCAAATTTTACAATGGTTTTGCTTTGACCGTTAGCAGTTGCTTGTACTTCGTCTACAGCAAGATATACTGCGCTTACATTTTCAGCATCTACAGCGGCATCTGTTGCCTTCACGTTTGCTTTACCTTTAAATGAAGGGTCTTCGTCATCACTACATGAACTAAGTCCCATTACTGCTACTACGCTTAAGAATCCGAATAATAATTTTAAAGTTTTCATGATTTCCGTTTTTATTTTAAGATTTGTTTTTCTGCCAACACTGTTTGCCAACCTTGTGCCAATTGACTTAAAAAAGTGTAAATTGCTGTAAATCAGAGGGTAGTGATTTTGGAGCGCAGCAGTTTTTTTCTCAAAATGAGAATAGACGATTCATTTTGGAAATAGGAGGTGTAGTAAAAAGGATAGTGAGTCCTGTATATCAAAAAAGCCAGCGGTAGGCTGGCTTATTCATGTTTTGTGAGCTGTATGGTAAAGCTGTATTTGCTAGAGTATATTGTCGATAATAGTGTCTACTGTTACACCTTCGGCTTCTGCTTTGAAGTTGCGGACTATTCTATGTCGCAGTACGGCTTTGGCTATAGCCTGCACATCCTCAATATCCGGAGAGTACTTGCCCTGCAGCAAGGCATTGCATTTGGCTCCTTTTATCAGGTACTGTGACGCTCTGGGGCCGGCACCCCACTCCAGGTAGTTTTTGGCCATGTCGGATGTTTTTTCCGAATCGGGGCGTGTTTTGTGTACCAAACTTACCGCGTACTCCACCACATTGTCTGCTACAGGTACTTTTTGGATTAGCTGTTGGAAAGCTACAATCTCGTCTGCAGAAAGTACGGGACTTACTTTTTCTCCGGACTCACCTGTGGTTTGTTTGATGATTTCTACCTCAGCATCGAAAGAAGGGTAGTCTAGTTTGATCATAAACATGAAGCGGTCCAGCTGAGCTTCAGGCAGGGGGTAAGTACCTTCCTGCTCTATGGGGTTTTGTGTGGCCAGTACGAAAAAAGGTTTGTCCAGAGGGCGGTGTTCGCCGGCTATGGTCACGCTGTATTCCTGCATAGATTCCAGAAGAGCAGCCTGAGTTTTGGGAGGTGTTCGGTTGATCTCGTCGGCCAGAATAATATTGGAAAAAATAGGCCCTTTGATAAATTTAAAATTCCTGTCTTTGTCTAATGTTTCCGCACCCAATATATCCGATGGCATCAGGTCGGGGGTAAATTGTATCCGGTTGAAATTGAGGTCTAAAGCTTCGGATATAGTACGAATGAGTAGTGTTTTGGCTAGCCCCGGTACACCTACCAGCAGTGAGTGCCCTTCACAAAAGATGGAGGTGAGTAGTAGCTTTACTACCTCATCCTGGCCTATTATGACCTTGGAAATTTCCTTGTTTAGTTTGTTAAATGCTTCTTTTAAGCCGTCAGCGGCTTCTACTTCATTGGCAAATGCACTCATAGTGGTATCAGATCAGTCTTTTAAGATTTCACAATATTCGTACTCAGGTTCGAGGTGAATATACACATCTCCTTTGGCTTCTTTAAACCAATTGGAAAGTTTTATGTTTCGTTTGCTAGCCAGAGTGGCCGAACGAATCTTTTGGTAATCTTCCAGCAGATTGGCCTGGTGGGGTGCTATTTTCTCTTTGAAGTAAAGAATTCTTACAGCTTCTGTGCCGTCTTCCATGCGAAAATCCATCGGTTTGGTGATGGTATTGACCTGCATGGTATCTATGGTAAAGAATATAACTGGGTCTAATTCTTCGACGGATACGCGCGAAGCTCCTGTGGCATCCAAAAAGAAACCTCCGCTACCTGAAGTAGCTTTGTCGTCCGAGTATTCTTTGGCTGCTTTTTCAAAGGTTATGCTGTCATTGACTATAACAGTGCGTAGGCTATCGAGGTATTTGCGCGCATCTTCTATGTCGGTACTGGAGGAGCTGGGGGTGATCAATATATGGTTGGTGTTAAATGTGTTTCCCAGTCGCTCTACCAATTGGATAATGTGAAAGCCAAACTGCGTTTCTACCGGCATAGATATTTCGCCGGGCTTGAGCTTCAGTGCTGTAGCTTCATACTCAGGAGCAAGTTCGCCTCGCTTGAAGAAGCCCAGCTTTCCTCCTTTCGATCCGGACCCGGGATCCATAGAATATTTTTTGGCCAGCTCTGCAAATGATTCTCCGGCCAGTATTCTGTCACGTATTTCGATGAGTTGATTTCTTACTTTGGCTTTTTGAGCCTTGTTTACCTCAGGTTTTTTTACGATTTGTGCTATGGCTACTTCGCTGGAGAAAAAAGGCAGACTGTCCTGTGGTATTTTATTGAAAAAACGCTTGACTTCAGCCGGGGTTACTTCCACATTGGCTGTAATTTCACTTTGCATTTTTTGTACGATGAGTTGCTCTTTGATCTGCTCAAAGAGTTCCTGCCTGAACTGATCCATAGTCTTGCCATAGTAGTCTTCCAGCGCCTCTACCGATCCTATCTGGGATACAATGTAGGAGAGTCGCTGTTCCAGGTTTTGATTTACCTGATCAGGGGTAACCTCCACAGAATCTATTTCAGCTTTGGCTACCATCAGTTTATTGATAATGAGGGTTTCGAGCATCTGGCATCTGGCATTGCCCTGCGACACCTGACCTCTGGACAAGAAATCCAGGTAAGCTTTGTCCAGCTCAGATTTTAATACAATGTAGTCATCTACTTTGGCTACTATTTTGTCTAGCAGTACGCCTTCATTTCCCTGTCCGTGGGCAAAGCCTACACATAATACTACCAGCAGTGAGCTGAATATTATTCTTGTTTTAATATATCTCAAATTCATTTTTCTTTTCGGCTTCTTTGTACACCTCATCTTCCAGCGTTTTTCTCAGCTGGACCTTCTTCTTATTGATCAAAATACTTTCTATATCGTCGCGGATATACTCAAGTGGTGATATCTGGTTGGATATTTTATACTCCAGCAGGCGAATATAATAGTAATATTCTTCGTCGTAGTTTTCTATAAAACTGTTGTTTTTCAAAAAAGTAACTCTATCCTGAATGTTGGCAAAGGGTGTGTTGGCGATTACCTCATCAAAATTGAGCCACAGGTCGGCTTCCAGTGAAGACTTGGTCGCAAATCTATAACAATAGGATTTAATCTCTTCTATATCTGATTTGGGGAATGACCGGATTTGATTTCTGAAGGTGTTGATCTGTGGTGCTTTTTTAGGAATCTTGGCAAATAAGCAACGAACGATGTTTTGACGAAGCACAAAGTTTTCAAACTTTTCGTCATAGTAGGCTTCTATTTCTTCGTTGCTGATGTGCCTGTCCAGGTTGCGGTTGATGTAGTGCTTTTCAAAATCATGCGCCATAAGCGCATACCGATAGTCGAGCACCTTTCTTTCTATATCGGCCTGGTTAAACTCTATCTCTTCTGATGCACGTGCTATCATCAGTTGCTTTTTCACCCATGAGTCTATATACTGTTTTATTATGGTAGCACTGTCGTTGTTTTGCAGCGGGCTTTGTATCAGTCCCTGAATGTCTTTTTCATACAGATAGATAGTATTTACCCGGGCTATGGGCTTGTCGTTTGTGGTTTGCTTATCGTCAGTACTGGGAATCCATTTTTCTATGTATTCGCAGGAGGATAAGACAATCAGTCCGATAGCAATGATTCTAAACCTCGTCTTCAATTTTTGCAATGGTTTTTTTCAATGTCCTTTTACTTACTTTTACCGGGTACTTTTTCTTTAGTTGTTCTATCCAGTTTTGTTCCAGCTGCTCCTGGTAGGCTGCTATTACAGCTCCTCGGGTTTTTTCAAAGGGCTTGATGCCTGCTGGCACTATTTCTTTTACATAAACCAGGTAATAGCGTCCATCCTCTTCAAAAAAGTGGGTGCCCTCCTGCCAGTATTGCTCAGCCAAATCACCCGATCCTTTTTCCAGTGTTTTCTCAGTAACCTGCAAATTTAAAGGTTCGACGGTATTGAAAGCCGCATCTATTTCTTTTTTTGACGCCTCTACAAAATCAATGGCTTTATCCACAGTCGCTTTATTTTCTGAACTGAAAAAACGTACAGAGGCTGTTTCGTTTCTTTTGTAATTAGCTTTTGTTTTTTCGTAAAAAGCGATTTGCCCCAGGCTGTCTTCTACGGCTTTTTGCCACACGTTTTTCTCCATCAGGTTAAACAACAGAATACCACTTTTGTATTCTTCCAATATCATTTTATAGTCGAAGTTGGTTTCTGCCAGATAATCTTCTTCAAACTCGAAAATGCTTTTTTCTTCAAAACGGTTGTATAGCTCATTTTTATATACTTCGAGCGGTGTGTCTATTCTCTTGGTTTGGTTTTCCTGAACATACTGCCAAAATTCTATCACATTTTTTTGCCTGCTTCCAAGGGTTAGCAATCGAATGTTTGCAGAGGAGTGGCTGCTGTCCGGGAGCCAACTTCCCTGAAGCAGCGTGTTGTCTATAGCTTCTAGTGCTATGGCTTTGGCGGTAGAGTCGCGGACAAAGCCGTGCTGCTTTTTGATAGCGGCTAGTGCTTTTTGCTTCTTTACTCTGGATCGGGCGTCTCTGGCAAGTGATTGTTCCAGTTTGGGTTTTATGGTTTCGAATGGTTCCAGCCCTTTTTTGTCCAGTAATTTGATGATGTGCCACCCATATCGTGTTTTTACCGGGGGCGAAATGCCACCGATGCTGTCTAGTGCAAAGGCAGCATCTTCAAATTCTTTTACGATGTTGCCGGTACCAAACCAGTTGAGTTTACCACCTTTACTACTGGTGCCTGGATCTTCGGAGTGAATCTTACACAAGGCATCCCAGTCTTCTCCTTCCATAAGTTTTTGGTGTACGGATAGGACTTTCTTGTGTGCTGCCTGATCGCCTCTGCCGGCAGAGCGAATCATGATGTGTGCGGCCAGAACTTTGCCACGAGCAGGGCGGCTGTCATTTACTTGTATCAGGTGGTAGCCAAAGCGGGTGCGCACAGGACCGGCCAGCTGTCCTACCGGAGTGGTAAAAGTGGCCTCTTCGAAAGGAAAGACCATTTGCATGGCAGAGAAGTAGCCGAGGTTGCCATAGTTGGCTTTGGCAGAGGGATCTTCAGAGTAGCGATAGGCGAGGCTATCGAATTGCTCACCGGCAAGGATTCTTTTTTTCAACGACAGGAGTCTGTTGTATGCAGCGAGTGTATCGGTGGGCAGGGCGTCAGGGCCTACACCTATCAAGATGTGCGCTGCAGATCGTTCTTCCTGCATGCGTTGGTAAGTTTCTTTCAGTAGCGATTCTGTAATCTTGGATTCGGTGAGGTAGGGTTCGGCCAGCTGACTTTTGTAGGTGTTAAACTCTTCCCGAAATGCCTGGTCTTTGTCCATACCGAGATTGATAGCTTCCAGTACTTTGAGACGAAAGTTGATATAAAGGGGTAGGTATTCTTCTACCTTGTGCGCTATGCTGTCGGCAGATAGTCCGTCGTTGTTTTTAAAAAAATAATACCGAAAAGCGTCATCATAGTATTCTTTGTCTCCCAGTTTGAAAAGGTAGGAAGTTTTTTTGTCGGGTTTGACCCAATTGAACGCACAGAACGGCAACACCAGGATCAGAAGTATTGATGGTTTGGCAATCTTGATAAAATGGGGCATGGATTTAACGAAAGTTTAAAAAAAGAAAAGATGTGCTAGTGGGGCAAAAGTAGTGAAACCGGGGAATTATTTCTGGCACTGAAATTTTTTCATCAGCCGGCAGATATTTTTGTCACGCTCGGAGGAAAATTCCACAGAATCCATGATGTTTTTAACCAGCATAATGCCCAGTCCTCCTTTTTTTCGTTGCTTTACTATTTCTTCCAGATTGGGTTCTTTGTAGTTGCTATAGTTGAATCCTATTCCATAATCTACAATATCGAAGGTGACCACCCCCTGTTTGTTGTCTTCTACAAAGATTTCCAGGCACTCGGAGGGGTTGCATTTATTGGAGTGGATAATCAGATTGGCGCATACCTCGTCAATCGCAAGTATTACCTTGTGGGCTTCATTTTCAGAAAACCCAATATCAGTAAGTACCCGAGAGACAAACTCCCTGATTTCCCGCAGCTTTTCCCGCTTACAACATGTTTTAAACCTATGCATTATTCAATTGTGCCAGTGCGTCGGCCTTTGTATCTGTAATGTTTAGCAGCTGATCTAGTCCAAGTATCTGAAATACCTCAAATACTTTTTTCTTCATTCCGAATACAACCATCTGAATGTTTTCGTCTTCGAGTAGCTGGAGGTATGACATAAACACGCCCAGGCCTGCAGACGATATATACTCCAGTTCTGTCAGGTCTATGGTTATTTTGCTGTGTTTGTTCAGTGCGTCCTGTAGGGCATTGTCCAGATGAATGGAAGAGGAGGCATCTATTTCGCCTACTACTTTCAGTTCACAGATTCCTTCTTCGATATGGTTGTCTATTGTTATCATTTCGTTATTTAAACTTCACAATCAGTAGCGTGTAATCATCTTCTAATGATGTTTTTCCACAAAATTCATATAGGTCATTGATGATACCTTCCTGGATACGCTCAGGGCTGAGGTTTGCATACTTAACAAGCGATGTTTCCAACTTGTCGTACCCAAATTGTTCCTTGTTGGGGTTGCAAGCTTCGGTTATCCCGTCGGTATAGAGGATGATGATATCTCCGGTATTGATGGTGAACTCGTTGACTTGTACGTATTTGTGGAAGTTAGAGTTTCTAAGGATGCCTAACCCCAATCCTTTGTTTTTGAAATATTGTGTGGTATGATTTTCTGCATTGTAGTATAGCGTGGGGCAGTGGCCGGCTCTTGCAAAGCTCACCTTCCTCTGTGCCTTGTCTATCAAAAAGTAGGATACAGTGATAAAAGAGGTGTTTTCCAGGCATCTGCTCAGGGCATTATTGGCATGTACCAAAAAAGTTTTGGGGTCCAGGTCGAGTTGAACCAGGCTTTGAAAAACCCCTTTCATCTGAGCCATGTGAAAAGCGGCCGAAGTGCCTTTTCCCGACACATCCCCTATAATTAGAACCGTGCGATCGTCATCCAGTCGAAAGGTGTCGTAGTAGTCGCCCCCCACTTCATCAGCCGCACGGGTGAAAGCTACGATGTTATAGGCCAGGTCCTGATCGAGCTTGTCGGGTAGCAAACTGTTTTGTACCCTTGTGGCAATATTCAGTTCTTCCTTGTACCGCTCTGTGGTGATGGCTTCTTTGAGCAGTCGAAAGTTTTCTACGGATATGCTGGCCTGGTTGACAAAGGTGTCGATAATGTCGATCATTTCTTTGTTGAAGCCGTCTTCCACTTCTTTGAGCAGTGCGAGCGTACCTATTTTTTCATTCTGCACATTTACAGGGTATAGCAAAATAGAGCTAAACTGGCCGTCTTTAAGCTTTACAGATAGCTTCTGATTTTTAGGGTTTTTGTCCAGTTCGTTATTCAGTATTTTTTTAAACCGACTGGTCTTTGCCGCATCCCTTATGATGGGGATTTTACTTTTATCCAGGTTGTAGGTGAGTGTGATATCTATGCTTTCTTTGGGATCGTATATCTCCAGCCATGCGGCAGAGGAGTATACGGCACTTACGGCACTGTCGAGTAATATCTGATATACTTTTTCTTCGCTTTCTCCTGCCGTAATCGATTGGCTCAGGCGCTGAAAGTTTACGGCTTCTTCCAGTTTTTTTTCAAAAACAGAAGTCGTGGGCAGGTTGAATAATATGACCAGTACTGAGATGCCACTGTAAAACAGAATGAAAGAAAATAAGGATAGTGAAAAAGAACTGTCCAGCAGATCGCGCACAAGTGTGGTACGTTCAGAAAATACCATCAGGGTCTTGAAAAAATACCACAGGTAAATGATCACCAGCACGATAAAGAGAATGCTTTTCCACTTTTGCTTAAAGTTGAGATAGGCTATCCATTTCAGGTTGAAGGAAAGTATTAAGCCAAGTATGAGTAGCGCTACATATACCGCTATAAAAGAAGGGTCTGTGTAGGAATTGCCAAACAGGTCGTATGCCAGTGTGCCCATAAGGGCGTATTCATACACCTGCCAGGCAGAAAGCAGCGACTTGGATTTTTGATAAAGGATAAGCCGTTTCCACACGATAAACGTGGACACTAAAAACGCCAATACTAACCCAAGAATGATGTGGTAGAAGAAGTTTACAATCAGTGGGTTGGATGCAAATTTATTGTCGCCAAATATGGAGAAAATAAATTCTATGGCCAGTGATACGATGGTAGCCAGCAAGCCGGTAACAAAAACCCGCCATAGCATGTCTACAAAGTTGACACTTTCGGCTTTGCCTATACTAAACCTGTAAAAAAGAATAAGAGAGAGTGCAAACAGGGCCAACAGAATTTTGCTCACATAGTCGGGCAGTCCGAAAGCGATATTGTTGCTCGCACTGAACAAGGCCAGCATGTCGATGATTAGCAGCAGCGACCAGAACAATACACCCAGGATGACACTTATTCTTAATATCCCTTTTCGAGAGAGCATGTAGTACCTGTTCTATATAAATACAATCGGCGGCAATTTAACCCAAAATCGACAATTGTCAATTTCATTACACTTCGACTTTTCATTATGGCCGGAAAAATGTGGCTTACGGTTTTGTGCTTTGGCTGTGGTATTCTATCATTTTCAGGATCACCTCTGTAAAGTATGCTCCATTGTAGGGGCCAAACCAGTTCATGACGCGTGTTTCGTAGCTATCTCTATCGTACCATTCGTCTTTGGTGATGTATCCTGCATAGCCTCCGTTGAAGCTCGTAACAATCAGTTCCAGACCTGCGTCACGGGCTTGTTTGCTCAAAGGAGCTACCAGCTCTCCTGAAAAATCGCATGGAGTACCTACAAACAATATATTACCAACCCTAAAACTGGTGATTTGAGTAGGATAACCCCCAAATAAGCGTTCGAATACCCAGGGTCTTACCCGTATGTTTTCCGATACACGAAAGTGAGCTTCGCGCAAGTAAATGTTGGCATGGAAGCTGCCCAGTGTGGATTCGAATGATGTGGGCATAAAATTTTGGGTGGAGTGAATTTGGTTGGTTAGTTGTCCGGCAAAATATTCGACTTTGGGCCAGCCGGAGATGTTGTGCGTAAGGGAGGTCATGCTACCCATAGCCCCGGCCGAAAAAGCAGCAAAGTCTACACCGGGCAATTTTTCCAGATTGCGGCACAGCTCGCCGGGATAGTCGCCAGATACCTGTCTAAAGCTATGGTGCAGGCAGGTAGCATGAGCTGAGTAGGAGCTGAGAATCGCCGTTTTTCCCGAATTTTGATTTATTTTGACTACTCGTATCCAGGGATCGATGGTGCCTTCCTGATCACCTACCAGTCGATTGGTTACGAGGTTTCCTGCTTCAATTTCAGCATATCCTATGCGTGCCGGAGACGTTTTTCTTTTGGCATTGCTAATCGAGGTGGCTATTGCTTTTGTGATAAAACGTACTACGTCGGGATCGTACTCGCCAGCAAAAAGTTGGCCAGCCATGCCTGTGCCCCATGCGCCTATGCTACAGTGACTGTGTGTGGCCGTTAGAAAAACAGTATTCATAGAAAAACCCAGGCTGTCCAGAGCCTGCGGGAGCAGCTGTGTTACCTCCATGGGTACTATCAGCAGATCCAGCGAAACGTATGCTATTTTTTGTATGCCATTGTCAAACACAAACGAGCGTACCCATAAAGAGTCATGAATGCCTTCGTGCAAAGCACCATGCCGTACACCGTATCCGGCCAGTGGCAAAGGTTTGTCAGGGAGTAACCCTTCTTTTGCCCAGCCTACCTTCAGGGTGTCTCCCTCCATGCTTAGTTGGGTGGCAGTAGCCTTTTTTAACTCGCTCATGGTGCGTTTGTAGTAGGCCATGTCTTTGTAAGGAGTGCGGTCTACTGTAGTAAATACAAAGAGTGAAAGCACCGCCAAAAAGAGAATAAAGACACCTAATCCGACGGCTATTCTTTTCACTATTTTCATAAGCACACTAAGGTTTTGATTTGAGCCTGTAAAACTAAAGAAATTGAAAGCAAAAGAGCTTTTGCCGCTTAGTTTCTATTTTGTGTGGGTGTAATAGTGCCGATTTGTTGGAACTTTTTAGATATTAGCCGTGTAAAAGAGGAGATGAAAAAATGAATGATATGAAAGTAACCGTTTTGATTTTATTGCTAGCTGTGGCAGCATGTACCAGTAGCCCTGACGCACAGCAGATTGTGGATCGTGCTATTGAAACACACGGAGGAAAACGATACGAGAAAGCTTCTGTGAGTTTTACTTTTCGGGGAAAAGACTATTCAGTAACGCAACAGGATGGAAAAAAACGATACACTCGTAGTTTTAAGGATGATAGCCTGGGACAGGTCAAAGATGTTTTGTTCAACAGTGTAGAGTTTTCCCGGTTTGTAAATGGTGAGAAAATTGAAGTTTCAAAAGAGTGGGCTTTTAGATACACCGAGTCGGTTAACTCTGTGCTTTATTTTTTTCAGTTGCCCTATGGTTTGAATGATCCGGCGGTCAATAAGTCCTACCTGGGAGAAGTTACAGTCAAAGGCAAACCTTACCATAAGGTTAAGATTACTTTTGGTAAAGAAAATGGTGGGGTAGACTATCAGGATCATTTCATTTACTGGATTCACAAAGAAGACTATACGGTAGATTATCTGGCCTATAGTTACGCAACGGAGGAGACAGGCACACGTTTTCGCCAGGCAATAAACCGACGCAATGTAGACGGTATAATCGTGCAGGATTACATTAACTTTAAACCTGTAGAAGAAGGAAAGCCTCTCGAAGAGCACGATACACTTTTTGACACGGGGCAGTTAAAAGAGCTTTCCCGTATAGTGAATGAAAATGTGAAAGTCGTTTATAAAAAAGAGTAAAGTGTAGAACTATTACTAATGTTCATCGGTGTGAATTATTTTCATGCCCTTAAACATAAACCGGTTATCACTTACCCTCAGCGTTTTGCCACTGGAGGTGGTAATGTTCTTCAGGAGTACTTTTTTGGTTTTTATGTAGGGATATTTTTCCTTGTACGAGTGAGTAGTGTTTTCTGAGTTGAAATTACTGAAAATAGCCGGGCCTTTGTAATCGTCCGGGTGGTTGGCGTCATCGATATGTAGGTTTTCGATTGTGATTTTTTTAGGCATATAACAGGTGTACCCAAAATCGTGTTGACCAGAGTAATACCCGCTAATGATGTAAGGGTTGGCAGGTTGCCCGTTTGCAGGTACAAAAGTGCAGTCGCGGATAATGATTTCACCATTCCATGTACTGCCATAATCTGATCGCAGGTTGATGATGCTTCTTCCTCGTATGGTAGAGTTCTCTACCGTAAAAGTGCCTGTACCGATCGCGTTGATGCCCATGTGGCCGAGTGTCGAGTTTCGGATGGTGGCGTTTGCCACTCCTTTATGCGCGTCGAACCGGGATAAGCTACAGCTGTCGTAAAGCAGGTTTTTGCTATAATTGGAGCCTATAATACCCCAGTATTGGCGATCGTTGATGTCGTTTGTCTGGCGGCAATTAACAAAAGATACATTGAGAGCACGGCTAACTGACAGGTCGTACGTACCCATAGACACAGGCTTACCAGCCCTGCCAATGGTGCGGTAAGTCTTATGTCCCGTTAGAGTGGTGTTTTTTACAGTAACATAAGCACAATCGCTTATGTGAATAAAGCCGGAGTAGGGAGCACCCTGTTCGCCCTCCCCCTCTATGTGGTGTGTGAGCCCGTCTATTACTACATGAGACCGCTTAATCGCTATATTCCTGCTGTAGTAGGTGTATTTTGATTCAGCCCTATTGGCACGTGTGATAAAATTACCACCTGTGATTTGCAGCTTTTTACTATCAATAGGCAATACCGTTACATCTGTGATTTGGTGAAAATCCCAAATGATGGGACTGCTCATGTCTACATTGCCATTTTGATCTACAATAAAGATATCGGTTTGAGCAGAGCCGTTGGTGGGGTTGAGTCCAAACCGGATGTAGTGTTTTACATGAGAGTTGGTTACTGTAATCAGGCATGCGCCGGGAAAAGTACCATTGATTTTTTTCTGATTCTTCTTGAGACGGGAGAGGCTTCCAAGTGTATAGGGTTGCTTATTTGAAGCTATACTAAATATGGAAGCATTTCGGTTTTCTACATTCGTATCGTCGATGATAAAAGTAGCATTACCGAAATCTGTATCGGTTTTTACGGTAGCTGTTATGGCCTTTCCACCTATATAGTAGCTGGCTTCATCATCGGCTTGCACAGGCAGGTTGTGTTGATTGGCAAAAGAATGAGTTGCTGCTATCGCCTGCATATCGTCGGTTTTGCCATCGCCCACAGCACCAAAATCGCTGTAACGAACCAATCCTCTGGCTTTTAGTTCAAGAGTATCTACCGGCGTGCTATTTGTGTTTTTTGTTATGCCTTTCGTATGGCTGGATGTGAATAAAAAGGATAAAAAAAAGAGGAAATATTTTAACATGGGTAAGTAAAAAAGGTAGGTGACGTTCAGAATAGTTAGTTTTTTGGCTGGCATTAACCGAGCCTTAGCACACAAAGGGGCAATTTTTGTGCCTAATTAACAAAGCGTCGGGAATAGCAAGCTGCCAGAAGCTGGAGAGAAGGAAGGGGATTTGTCTCCCTGAAGCTAAAAAACTACACGTTGGAATAGAATAATCACTTCCAATGGGAAAAGAATCAGCATTACGATTGCCGATGGGGTTATAATAAGTTGTTGGCTGTATCAACAGACACGCCGGATTACAGCCTGGTATAGTAAAGCAACAACTTTGAGTGAAATAAATAAGTGCCTGTCTTTATATAGGCACATTTACATGACGCTCGGCATGATACGAAGAGCGCACCAGTGGATCAGACTCTACATATTTAAGTCCTCTTTTGAGTCCTTCTTCTTTGTAGTGAGCAAACTGATCGGGGTGGATAAATTCAGCTACTTCTATATGTCGTTTGGTAGGCTGCAGGTATTGGCCGAGGGTCAGTATATCGCATCCGTGAGCAGCCAGGTCATCCATGGCTTTGTATACCTCGTCCGGTTTTTCGCCCAGTCCCAGCATAATACCGGTCTTGGTGCGTTGGCCATATTCTTTGGTTAGTTTTATTTGTTCCAGACTTCTGGCGTATTTGGCTTGAGGTCTTACTCTGCGATACAGGCTTTCTACAGTTTCCATATTATGAGACACTACTTCCTGACCAGCACTGATCATGGTATAGAGAGCCTCCCATTTGCCTTTTACGTCAGGAATCAGGGTTTCTATGGTAGTTTCGGGTGATAGTTTTTTAGTCTCCACTACAGTTCTGTGCCAGATGTCAGCTCCCCTGTCTTTTAGCTCATCGCGGTTTACAGAGGTGATCACAGCGTGTTTTACTCCCATCAGGTGGATTGCCTTGGCTACCCGCTGAGGCTCATCTTCATCGTACTCCGGAGGCCTGCCTGTAGCCACGGCGCAGAATGTGCAGCTTCGGGTGCATACATTGCCCAAAATCATAAAGGTAGCAGTGCCGGCACCCCAGCACTCGCCCATATTAGGGCAGTTGCCGCTCTCGCAAATTGTATGGAGTTTGTGCTCATCGACTAATTTCCGTACGTTGGCATAGTTTTGTCCAACAGGAAGTTTTACTCTTAACCAATCAGGCTTTTTTGTCCTTTTGGCTTTTGCTGCATCTACTACCGGCAATTCTATCATAGCTCAAAAAATTTATGCAAAGAAACGCATACGCTGGTTTTTATCATAATTTACAAACAAAAGAATTGGCAGGATAGCGACCAATCTGCGGATTGCCGTTTAGCCTACCTTCTATGACCGTAAAAGAGTGTAAGGTAGAGCGAGGAAAACAGTACCCTGTTGCTCTGGGTAGGTACAATGATGATTTTTTCTGTGAAAGCTTCCAGTTGGGCACCAATTTCAAAACCGGTTACATTGCTCTTAAATGCCCCCATTTCAAAGACAAATCCTGCTTTGGCATTGAGTCCGAATTTGATTTCTGATTTTCCCAGCCCCTGAAAAAGGTGACCCGGGCCTATGATTTTTGAGCTGGAGGGTGAAAAAACATTTGTACTGGGTTCGTAGCTGGTACGTTGAGTGCCTCCATCTACTCTTACATAGTAGGGAGCCAATACGCCTAGGGTAGGGCCGGCAGCTGTAGAAAAGATAATTTGCACGCCTTGTTGTGGTGCTTTTTTAAATAAGAGGTAATCCCTTCCATAAAATAGTCGAATAGGGTATAGGTAGTTGAGCTTTGGGTAAAGGAAAGGGCTGCCCCCTCCGGACCTCCTTACTTCCTTGGGGTGTTTTACGTTCATCAGTTCAAACCCAAACGTGCGAAATTGTCTTTCGCTAATGGATGTGGCCCACTTGAAGGTAAATCCACCTATAAGGCCTCCATTGGTGTTTTTGTTGATACCCCAGGTAAATTCTTTGGTGTATTCATAGTTGCCGTCCGATTGGCACATAGCTGCAGAAGCAAGGCCTGCAAAAAGTATAAGGGTGACAAAGAGTTTTTTCATTGCGCTAATTCTAAAACAATACTAAAACAACCGGAGTAGCTTTCCCACTATAGTGAGGGTAAAATTAATCTATCCAACGACCATATAGCAAAAATAGTTGAGGTCTGCTGAGGCTAACGTTGATTGGTGATTATTTGCTGCCCGGAAAATTATTTTGTCAGCACAAAACATTCCTAAATAAAGACTCGCTTTAGGCGATCTATTACACTTTTCCTCTTGGCCATCCAAGCAAGAGCAAGTGTCTTCCGGTAAGCCTTAGTCAAGCGTAGTGAAAGCAAATGTTAGCCGGGAAGCAGCTAAACCAAAATTAAATCCATTAAAATCTTTGATTTAAAGCAGGTCTAGCTAAGTTTTGCGCACCCGACTGAGGTGTGATGGCATGCCTGCATAGAGGCAGTACGTATTTTATGCGTAATTTTGGCGGGTTGTATTCATTCGGTTATTAAACTTTCGACAACAAGATTTTCTTTACCATAAAAGTAAAAAACAGGCGACCTTTTTTTAGACTGGCCGTATAAAGGCTTTCGTGTTGCTTTGATAATATTTCATATTCTATGCTGAATCCTTTAAGAATTCAAAATTCACTTACCGGAAAAAAAGAATTGTTTGAACCCATCAATGCTCCGTTTGTGGGTATGTATGTGTGTGGGCCTACCGTCTACTCCGATGTACACCTGGGCAATGTCCGGACATTTGTAAGTTTTGATGTGATATACCGCTACCTCATGCACCTTGGGTACAAGGTGAGGTATGTGCGCAATATTACCGACGTGGGACACCTGATAGACGATGCAGATGAAGGTGAGGATAAAATTGGCAAGAAAGCAAAGCTGGAAAATCTCGAACCCATGGAGGTGGTACAGCGATATACTCAGGATTTTCATCAGGTGATGGAGCAGTTCAATGCCCTGCCGCCAAGTATAGAGCCTACAGCTACCGGACATATTATAGAGCAAATCCAGATGGTACAGCAGCTACTGGAAAATGGCTTGGCATATGAAAGCAACGGGTCGGTGTACTTCAATGTGAATGAGTACCAGAAAAAAAACCATTACGGCAAATTGTCGGGGCGAAAGGTAGAAGAACTGATTTCCAATACGCGTGCGCTCGACGGACAAGACGAAAAAGCCAACAGTATCGATTTTGCTTTGTGGAAAAAAGCATCTGACGGGCACATCATGCGTTGGCCTTCTCCCTGGGGCGATGGGTTTCCCGGATGGCATTTGGAGTGTACCGTTATGGGCACTAAGTATCTGGGCAAAACATTTGACATACATGGAGGAGGAATGGATTTGAAATTTCCTCACCATGAGTGTGAGCTGGCTCAGTCGGTTGGTTCTCATGGGCAGGATCCTGTGAAGTATTGGGTGCATACCAATATGCTGACGGTGAATGGACAGAAAATGAGTAAGTCGTTGGGCAATTCCTTTTTGCCCCGCGAGCTATTTGCAGGAGATCATGAACTGCTGGACAGGCCCTATTCTCCTATGATAGTGCGGTTCTTTATGCTGCAATCGCACTATGCCAGTACTCTTGATTTTTCGAATGAGGCGTTGCAAGCAGCCCAAAAAGGGTACAAAAAGCTTATGAACGGACTAAAAACCCTTCGTAAGCTTCGTTATACTGCTGAAGAAGGGGTGAGTATTAACGAAAAAGTTGCCGGACAGATCAATCAGCTGTGCGATAACTGCTACCGGGCTATGAACGATGATTTTAATACGGCACTGACCATAGGCCACCTTTTTAACCTGCTGAAAAAAATAAATTCGATTCAGACCCAAAACCTGAAAACTGCAGAGATAGGCGAAGAAACCTTCGATCGCATGGTATCTACATTCACCGCATTCATCACCGACGTACTGGGGCTTAAAGAAGAAAACCCTGTAAACACAAGTGGTGTGCTCGAAGTGCTGATACAACTATACAAGCAGGCCAAAGAGGCAAAAGACTATGATAAGGTGGATGAAATACGCCAGCAGCTCAAAGAGCAGGGAATAGTATTAAAGGATATGAAATCAGGTGTGGATTGGGCCTACGAAGAGTAGTGATTTACTAACAATATCAGGCTTAAAAACGCTTCTATGGCTATTTTTGGGCAGGTTTGCAAATGATTTTACCGTTATTTATGTTAATATCAAATAATTGCTAAATTTGCGACCTGAATTTTTCAAAGCATGACAAAAAAGAATCAACATACAGAACCTTCAGGCAATGACCTATTAGAAAACCCTGAAGCGCTGGCAGAGCAGTTTTCACGTACCGAACAGTTCGTGGAAAAAAACAAGAATGCAGTAATGGTTGTCGGTGGAATTATACTGGTGGCTGTTTTAGGCTTCATGTTTTACAACTACTACACCAGTGAGCAAAACAAAAATGCACAGCGCGATTTGTTTCAGGCTGTATACTATTTTGAAGCGGATAGCCTGGGTAGAGCGCTCAATGGAGACGGAAACAACTTTGGTTTTATAGAGATAATAGAAGAGTATGGTATGACTGAGACAGCTAATCTGGCTCACTACTATGCAGGAGCTACTTACCTCAAGCTTGGAGATTATGACAATGCCATATCGTACCTGAGCAAGTTTAGTTCATCAGATTATCTGGTTCAAGCCAGAGCATATTCCCTCATTGGAGATGCCTATATGGAATTGGAAAACTATGAGAAAGCAGTGAGTTTTTATGAAAAAGCGGCAGGCTACAATGCCAACAAGCAGTTTTCACCTGTGTACCTCATAAAAGCAGCCATAGCCAACGAGCAATCGAACAATATAGAGTCTGCCATAGCCAACTACCAGGAAATTTTGGATGAGTACTATGGCGTGCCGGAATATCAGGAGGCCAAAAAGCACAAAGCCCGCCTGGAAGGTCAGCTAAACTAAGACCAAACAAAATATGATATCAAGGGATGGGATTGTACTCATCCCTTTTTTATTTTGCCTCAAATTAAATATTCGTCATTATACACTACAGAGATGGCCAGTACACTGAAAAACCTTAGCGATTACAGCGCAAAAAACATAGTAGACGTATCCGATAGCAGATTTGCTATAGTGGTATCAGAATGGAACGAAGAAGTGACAGAGTCGCTTTATAACGGAGCATACGAAACGTTGATTAATCATAAGGTGCCGGCAGAAAACATTGTACGGGTAGATGTACCGGGTAGCTTTGAATTGAGCCTGGGAGCACAAAAGCTCGCCCAGCGCGACGACATAGATGCCGTGATATGCATTGGGTGTGTAATACAGGGCGAAACCAAACACTTTGATTTTATATGCGATGCAGTAGCCCATGGCATTACCAACGTATCGCTCAAATATGATAAGCCGGTCATTTTTGGTGTATTGACCCCCAATACTCAGAAGCAAGCTCTCGACAGAGCAGGAGGCAAGCATGGCAACAAAGGAGACGAAGCTGCCATCACCGCTATAAAAATGCTGAGTTTATAAAAGCTGAAAATAGAAGAAAATCAACCATACTACGATAAACAACGGAAGTAGTATAGGGATGGAAAAGCGAATGATGTAGCCGAAAAACGAAGGCATCTTAATACCTACCTGCTCGGCTATGGACTTTACCATAAAGTTGGGACCATTGCCAATGTATGTCATAGCGCCGAAGAATACGGCAGCTACGGATATAGCCATCAGCGATAGGGCAGAGTTAGCATAGCCTCCATTGGCATAGCTTACCACTTCCTGCAGGTTGTTTATGGAGGCTCCCTGAGACGCCATGGCAGCAGTTAGGAAGTTGATATACGTAGGTGCATTATCCAAAAAACCAGACAATGCTCCAGTACCCCAGTAGAGTGTGTTGTGCGTTATCATTTGAGCACCTGCATCGGATTTGGCGTAGTTACCCACAATCTCCAAAGCAGGCATCATTGTACCAAATATGCCTATGAATATGAAAGCCACTTCGCGTATGGGCTCGAAATTGAAATCATTGCCTTTGAGCGCTTCTTTGCTGGCCATTTTATAGGATAGAAAACCACATGTGAGCATGATGATCTCTCTGCAGTAAGAAAACTTTTGTCCATCGTAGTGAATGGCAGGTACCCAATCGATTACATTAGGATCGAGAAATACAGCACCTACTATCACGGCCAGCCAGGCAAAATTTCTTGTGCCTATCACACTGATTTTTCCGGTAGGCGTTTCGTTATCCTCACCAAAACTATAATCGGAGGTATTCTTTTTATCTATAAAGTAAAAAATAGCAGCAAGTACAAGTAACGCAAATATCCAGGGAACAAAATTAGCCGTGAGCGTCCAGAAAAAGGGTACACCTTTTAGAAAGCCCAGAAAAAGAGGAGGGTCTCCTATGGGAGTGAGGCTGCCTCCTATATTGCTTACCATAAAAATAAAGAAGATAATATGGTATGCTTTGATTCTGTTTCTATTGAGTCGGATAAAGGGACGAATGAGCAGCATAGATGCTCCGGTAGTGCCAATAACATTAGCCACCACAGCACCAATCAGTAGTAGCACTACATTGGTAGAAGGCTTTACTTCTTTGTCTACATTGATCATAATGCCTCCCGAGGCGATAAAAAGCCCACTCAATAAGGCAATAAATTGAATGTATTCTGCTGCAGCATGTATAGGTGCGTGTGAGTTGTGCAGGCCAAACAAGTAGTATGCAATCACGATCACAGCTAACGATACGGATATCATAGGATAGCTTTTGTGCCAGAAATGCTCATAAAACAGCGGTCCGGTAGCGATCATCAGTAGGAGCACTACAAAAGGGATGACTGACCAGGTGGGGGCATGGTGGTGTGCAGCAGCATCACCTCCGCCTTCTGCTACCAAAGTAACAACCTCAGCCGTGCCGGCATCACCGAGCGTTTCAATATTTCCTCCATATGAACATACCAGTGTGGCAACTGTAAAGAATAAAAACAGTAATATCGATTTATGCATGGTAGAAATATTGCTTATTTTAATGATTAAATAAATGCTTTGGCTGGTTCTTAGGTTTTTGGATGAAGCATTTTGAGATAAAATCAGCAGCAGGTTCGAATTATTCGATAAATATAAAGTTAGGGTTTGGAAATCCAAACTCCATTGAGGCAATTTTAAGTTAAAAAAAGAAGAATACCCGATTTTGTATATTAACAATCGATGACATTCGATACTACTATGCCTCCGCTGCAGTCGTACCGGGCTCCTGTGGCAGAGGCAAGGCAGTTTGGACGACCCAGTTGTTTGAGCAACCCCAGAAAGGCAAAAATGAGAGCTTCTTTGAAATTAACCAGTTTTTCATCGGGTACTATCACCTCAAAACCATCCCCCAATTTTCTCTTCAGGGAATGGATCAGGTGAGTGTTAAAGGCACCTCCCCCTGTAACCAGAATTTTTTTAGCCTGAGTAGAGGCAGGTTGTTGTTGTGCCAAAGCGTCAAAATCAGTAGCAAGTCTGTTAGTGATGTGATGCGTAAATGTGGCTAAAACGTCTTCGGGCGAAAATGTGTTGAGCACTTTTTCGTGGAGGATGTTTTGTTCTACCCATTCGCTACCCAACGACTTGGGAAAAGGCATTGTGTAGAAGTGAAGTTTTTCTAGCTGATAGAGTAAGTCCTGGATAATGCCACCACTGGCTGCCATATTGCCATCTTTGTCATAGGCTCTATTCTTTCGCTTAGCCTGGTGGTTTAATATCATGTTGGCAGGACACACATCATAAGCTACACGTTTGTCACCTATCTGAGTAGACAGGTTGGCTATGCCCCCCAGGTTAAGGCAAAAGTCGTACTCACCAAACAACAGACGGTCGCCAATAGGTACTAAAGGTGCACCCTGTCCCCCCAGAGCTACATCCAGTTGCCTAAACTGGTATACAACGGGTATCTGACATTCGCTGAATATTTCGTGCCCATTGCCTATTTGTAGTGTAAATCCACGTTCCGGCTGGTGAAAGACCGTGTAGCCGTGTGAAGCCACAAATGACGGTTTTATTTGGTTTGACGATACAAACTGGTGTACCTGCAGGCCTAGCCATCGGCCATAGGACGCATCCAGAGCCATAAGTGCATCGGCAGCCATGTCCTTTGCGCCGTTTAGCTGCAGATAAAGGGGCTCAGGGTAAGGCACAAAGTGGGTTTGCTCAATGTGATAGTCCCAGGTGTTGTCATTTTTTTCATTAAACCGACAAAATGCAATATCCAGACCATCGAGTGATGTGCCAGACATAAGCCCTATGCCTACATATTCATTTTTTTTATTCATGGGTAAGTGTGTTTAGCCTGTTTGCAATTTTATTTCTATGCAAAACCAACCTCAAGCCTTTGGATTACATTATATAGGAGTGAAAAACTGATTTTGATTCGTTTTTCATCTGACAAAAACAAGGATAAATCCGAAGTTTGAGGGCATAAATATACGCGGTATCTTAAAATTGTTTTGAATCTAAGGCAAAAGCGTACATCTTTGCAGCCCTTAAATTGCGTGCAATTTAAATTTTATGGATTCTAATAGGGAAATGAGAAAGTTTGGAGCGACTGTAATTTTGTTATTTGTACTATGCAGTCAGGGGCTCATGGCACAACACACCTTTTCGCCCTATACCAACAACGGTATAGGCGATCTGTCTGATATGAGCCTGTCCAGCCAGTTTGCCATGGGGGAAGTTGGTTTGGGTACTCCGTCATTTTACCATATCAATAATCTCAACCCTGCTTTGCTGCCATACAATACGCTTACGTCGTTTCAGATGGGTATAGGGGCAGAGTCAAGAACCGTATCCAGCCAAACGCAGACTCAGCGCAACGGCACAGGAGGATTGAGGTACATGGCATTTTCCTTTCCTATAATGTATTCCAAATGGACATCCAGCATAGGATTTATGCCTTATAGCTCGGTCAACTACAATGTAGTGTCGCGTGATATTGTGCCTAATACCAATGTGCCCGTAGCGTACAACTTTAAAGGCTCGGGAGGAATAACTCAGGCCTACTTCTCCAATGGCGTAAAACTCGCCAAAGGACTTACGCTAGGTGTAAAAACCTCTTTTCTTTTTGGGTTTGTTGAAAAAGAAACCATCACCAATCTGGGAGACGAAAACTTTTTTGCCCCCCTTGCCTCTGCATTGTATGACAAAACAGACTACCGCGGCTTCAAGTTTGGAGGAGGGTTAGCTTACAGAAAAATCTTAACAGAAAAAACATCGATAGGCATAGGAGCTATCTACGATCATTCGGCAGATATAAGTGGAGATCGTTTGGTGCGACTCGAGCGAAGGGGAAGCGGTGACAATGCCTTTCCCGGCGACACTTTGGTTACCAATAGCAACGCATTTTTTAGCGTACCATCAGAAATGGGAATAGGTTTTTCATATGAAAAAGCCAATACCTACACTATTTCTCTTGATGTAAGAAGGCAAAGCTGGAAAGAAAATGCAAACTCAGAAGTGTCGGGAAGCCGCTATAGAGATGCCCTCAAAATGGGCCTTGGAATGGAGATAATACCCGAATATACGAGTGTGAGCAGCTATTTCAAGCGTGTGCGATACAGGTTTGGGGTGAGCTATCAGCAACTGCCCTATAAGATAAATAACCACACGGTAAATGATTTTGGCATCAATTTTGGCTGGACTTTACCATTTAACACGGTATCGGGACTCGACTTTGCCTTCAAGGCAGGTCAGAGAGGAACGAAAGCCAACGGTTTAGTAAGAGAGAGGTATTTTAAATTTATACTGGGAGCCACCATCAATGACAGGTGGTTTGTAAGACCGAAATATAATTAAACAAACACTATTATCACTAGACATGAAAAGAACGGTATTCTTAGCGTCAATGTGCATTTTAATCTCTGTAGCAGCCATCGCTCAGCCGGGATGGAACTGGCCAGAGGACATTGACACTGCAAAAGAAAAAAACGCATTATACACTGACGCCCTCAAGAGCAATCAATTTGAGTTGGCACAGAAATCACACCAATGGCTGTTGGAAAATGCGCCCGACCTCAATAAGTCTTTATACATCAACGGAGCGAAGATTTACGAAGGGTTGGCAGAAAAAGAAAGTGATCCTGCTAAGAAAATAGCACACCAGGACAAAGCTTTGGAAATGTACGATCTCAGAATCAAGCATTTTGGAGAAGAAGGCAAAGTGCTTAACAGGAAGGCTCTGATAGCTTACAAATACCATAAAGGCAATAAGTCTAAGTACAAAGAGCTTTTGGATCTGTTTGAAAAAACATTTGAACTAAACGGAAAGAAAACGCTTGACAACAACCTGATCGGGTACATGGATGTGATCCGTAGGTACAAGTTGACCAAAGGAGATATTACCGACGAGCAGATTATTGAAAAATATGGCGAGATCTCTGACGTAATCGACTTCAAAATACAGCAAGGTAAAAATGTAAGCAAACTGGAGAAGTACCAGGAAACTATAGACAGTATGCTCACTCAGATCGTAACAGTAGACTGTGAGTTTGTAGAGAAAAACCTGGGGCCTAAAATGAAAGAATCGGGAGATTTGAAAATCGCCAAGAAGGTATTCCAGCTGATGCTTACAGGAAAATGTACGGATAGCCCTCTCTTTTTGGAGTCGGCCACTATCCTGTTCGAAAAAGAGCCCGAGTACGGTTTAGCTAAAGTAATAGCTCTGAAGTATAGCTCAGCGGGCGATCATGAGACGGCACATACCTACTACGACAAAGCCATAGAATATGCCGATGATAATCTGAAGAAAGCGGAAATTCACATGAGCAAGGCGCAGTTGTACTCCAGTCAGGGAAAAAAAGCTGCAGCACGGGCAGAGGCTAGAAAAGCATTGGCGATTGACCCTTCTATGAAAGATGCCTATGTAATGATCGGCGACCTGTATATGCAGAGCTATCAGGAGTGTCGTAAGGGTGTGAGCAAGGTTGATGACAGGCTGGTATTTATAGCAGCGTACAATCAGTATGCTAAGGCAGGAAACTCCAGCAGAATGAACACAGCCAAAGAGCAATTTCCTTCGATAGAAGAGATATTTGAGCTGGGACTCAAAGAAGGAGAAGTTATGAACTGTGGATGCTGGATCAACGAATCTGTAAAATTGGCCAGAAGGCCATAGTCAGGACATAATAAAATAAGAAGTAGCACGTCTGATAAATAATTCAGGCGTGCTATTTTTGTTTCTAAGGTTTGTCATTTTATGAAAAGATCAACAACAGGTGTTTTTTTAGTTTTGCTCTGGCTGGCAGCAGCATGTGTAAGCCAAAAAGACAAAAAAATCCTTGATAGGGAAGTGTACGAAGGCCCATCTATAGAGATGGACAGTGTGACCCTGTTGTTTTCAGATTCTGCTCGTGTAAAAATCAAACTGAAAGCACCTAAGCAGCTCATTCAGGAAAATGACGACAGAGAATTCCCCGATGGGGTGTACATAGAGTTTTTTGATAAAGCAGAAAAAGTTTCGTCGGTGTTGGTGGCAGATAGGGGATACTATATCAAAAAAGAAAACCACTACAAGGCGGAAGGGAATGTAGTACTTTACAATGTGGAAAGTAAAGATGAGCTGTCTACCGAGGAATTGATCTGGAATCCCGACAAAGAAAAAGTTCACACTGATAAATTTGTAACAATAAAGTCTGAAGATGAAATCCATACAGGAGAAGGGCTTACAGCAGATCAGGACTTTGGCTCGTACACTATTTTAAACCCTTCAGGTACACTATCGATCGACGATCAATTTTAGCACATGAGTAATAACCTATTTCAGATTGTTTTGATGACACTTACCGTTGGTTTTTTCATTATAGGAATTCACCAGACCATGGCACTGGGTTTGGCTCATTCCTATTGGATTTTTATGTTAAGTGTATCTCTATTACTTTTATACAAATTTAGAAAGGACAAAAAAAGCAAGTCCTAATATTCATTTCAATGGATCCATATCAGCTAGCTGTCATTATTGTTTGTTTGTTGTTTTCAGCGTTGTTTTCCGGCATGGAAATCGCCTTTATTTCGTCAAACAGACTGCACATAGAACTTCAGGGTAAGTACGGAACCATATCCGGTCGTATTATTTCCCGCTTTGCCAATAACCCTTCGCGGTTTATTTCTACCATTCTGGTGGGCAACAACCTGGCACTGGTGCTGTATGGTATATACATGGCCTATGTACTGGAGCCGTGGATATTGAGTTTTTTGCCACCATCCTTAGCCGGCGATATCACCGTTTTGTTAATCCAAACGGTCATCTCTACCCTTATTGTGTTGATCACAGCGGAGTTTTTGCCCAAGAGCATCTTTATGATCAATTCCTATTTTTTGCTCTCGGTGTTTTCCGTTCCATTTTTGGCTATATACTACTTGCTTTACCCTGCGGTGTATTTTATTACTATTATCAGCAAGTTTTTTATTACCAAAATCCTGCGCTTGGAATATTCTGAGGTCAAGCCCATATTTAGTTTGACCGACCTCAATCAATATGTAAAAAACATTATCAATACCAATACGGAATCATCGCAGGAAGAAGAGATCAATACCAAGATATTCAACAATGCGCTTGAATTTAAAACCGTAAAGGTTCGGGAATGCATGATTCCCCGGACGGAGATCGTAGCAGTAGATGTGCAACAATCTATAGAAGAACTGAAAACCGTTCTGATAGAAAGCGGTCATTCTAAAATCGTGGTTTACGACGAATCGATCGACAATGTAATTGGCTACTGTCATACATTTGAGTTGTTCAACCAACCCACCAGAATTAAGGAAATTCTTACTGTCATTCCTATTGTGCCCGAAACTATGGCTGCCAATGAACTGCTCATCCAGCTCATATCAGAGCACAAGAGCATGGCACTGGTGGTAGATGAGTACGGAGGCACGTCTGGCATCATCACTATAGAAGACATCATAGAGGAGATTTTTGGAGAAATAAGAGACGAACACGATGACGAAGAACTTACCGAAATTGCATTAGACGAGAGTAGCTTTATTCTCAGTGCGCGTCTGGAAGTAGATTATCTCAATGAGAAATATGAGTGGAGTTTGCCGGAAGGCGAGTACGACACACTGGGAGGCTTAGTGCTCTCTGTAAATGAAAACCTGCCTGAGCTGAACCAAATCATCGAAATACCCCCATATTCTATGGAAATTCTATCGATGGAAGACACCAGAATAGAGAAGATAAAGTTGCAGATAAACAGGACTTTAGCCGAAGATTAAGATACCTTTCTCTAAGGTCTTGAAAATTTGGTTTTTAAGAATAGATATACTTACTTTTGCGCCTCTTCTAGTGTTTATTATCCTGATTTTTCGGAGATTTCAACAAATTACGGGAAGGAAATTTATGACTAGCAAAAACTATAATAACTAACTACTAAAGCATTAACAAATGGCATTAATTAATACGCTAAGGAATAAAATGGGGAAAGTGGTTGTCGGCGTGATAGCCTTTTCAATTATTTCTTTCATTGGAGCCGACCTATTGGGCCCAAACTCTGTTTTATTAGGCGGAACCGATACTAATGTAGGCGAGATAGCAGGGGAGACAATTACACGCGATGACTTTATCGCCAAAATCGATGAGGTTTCTCAAAACTTCAGAGCCAGTACCGGAAGAAACCCGTCTTCGAATGAGTTAGTGTCGTTGAGAAGCCAGGCCTGGGATGCCCTTATCGCAGACATTGCCTACAGAAAGCAATTCGAGGAGCTGGGTATTGAGGTGACTAAGGAAGAACTGGTGGATATGGTGCAAGGCGAAAATATCAGCCCTCAAATTCGTCAGATTCCTATTTTTACCAATAACGAAACAGGGCAGTTTGATAAAAATCTGGTTATTGAGTTTTTGAAGAGTTTGGCAAACCAACCGCCACAGCAAAAAGCAGCATGGTTTCAGTTTGAGAGCAACCTCGGCCCGGGACGAACACGCCTGAAGTACGAAAACCTGCTGATAAAGACGAATTATGCAAGCACAGCTGAAGGTAAGCACGAGTATAAAAATGTGGCAGCTACTGCTGATGTAAAATATGTATACGTGCCATTTTACACAGTAAGCGATAGCGCGGTATCTGTAACGGAAAGCGAGTTGGAAGATTACCTGGAAAGCCATGAAGATCAGTACAAAAGAGAGGCATCTCGTAGCATCAAATATGTAACGTTTGAGGTGGTGCCATCTGCTGGTGATACAGCGATTGTAAAGAAAGAAATTGAGCAATTGAAGAAAGGCTTTGTTGAAGCAGAAAACGACTCTACTTATGCCGTGCTCAACTCCGATGGTACATTCCCATTTATCACATACCGTGCGGATAATGTGCCTGAGGCACTCTTTCAAGACGGAGAGTTAGTAGCAGAAGGTACTGTAGTGGGACCTGCGCTGGAAAACAACAAGTTCGTATTGTACAAGCTGGCTGAAGTGTCGGAAGGATTGCAGTATTCGGCAAAAGCAAGCCATATATTGATAAAGCCTGAAGGCGACAGCAACGACGCTAAGTCTAAAGCAAAAGCAGAGGCAAGAAGAATATTGCGCGAAATCAGAAACGGAGCAGACTTTGCAGAGATGGCGAGACTGCACGGTACTGACGGTACTGCTACAAGAGGAGGAGATCTTGGGTGGTTTAGCGAAGGGCAAATGGTGGCTCCATTTCAGGATGCTGTGTTTGCAGCTAAAAGCAAAGGCTTGCTGAGAGATGTAGTAGAGACGGATTTTGGGTATCACATCATAGATGTAACTGAAGTAAAAACAAACATTCAGTACAAAGTAGCCAAGATCGAATTAGAGATATATGTAAGCGATCAGACGAGAAACAAATACTACAGAGAAGCTGAGTTGTTTGCAGTGAAGAGCAAAAACCTCGAGCAATTTGAAGCTAACAGTGCAGAAAAAGGCTTGCAGGTGAAGACAGCCGATAAAATTGGTAAAAACGACCGAAGAATAGGTTCGCTAAACGAAGCAAGAGGAATAGTTTCCTGGTTGTACAATACTGCAAGCAAAGGAGATGTGTCGGAGATTTACGAAATAGACGATGCATACGTAATCGCTGTAATGACCGGAAAACAAGAAGAAGGACTAGCTAGCCTCAAGTCTGTAAGAAACGAGATCGAACGCAAGGTTCGGGATCAAAAGAAAGCCAAGCTGATCATCGAAAAACTGGGTAACACCGAAGGCGATTTGGATCAGTTGGCTGAAAGCTACGGAGAAGACGCCAAGGTGTATACGCAAAACGGCCTGAAGCTTTCGAGCAACTCCCTTAATAGCGTAGGTCTGGCTCCCGAAGCAGTAGGTCTGGCTTTTTCTATGGAAAACGGAGAAAAGACTAAGCCTTTTGCAGTTGACAATGGAGTGCTTGTGCTGGAAATGATAAACAAAATAGTACCGGCTGAAATAGCAGACTATGTACCTTACCAGGCACAGTTAGAACAAAAAAGACAGCCTAGAATTTCTTTCAATATAGATGCAGCAGTCAAAGAACTGGCTGATATCGAAGACGAAAGGTATAAATTCTTTTAAGCTAAAAAAGAAACATAAAATCAGGGAGTAGGGTTTCTTACTCCCTTTTTTGTTTACGACTTACGAAAGCAAGATTATGTCTGATATAGCCTCTTTTAGAGAAAAACTGGAAAAAGAATATAGTTTTCCAACACTATATAAGTTTAAGTTTATAGTGCCTGAAGCAGCACTCGACGAAGTAACAGCTCTGTTTTCCAAGCACGACTATCAGACACGCCCATCCAAAAATGGTAAGTATATCAGCGTGACTGCCAAGATTATGGCTGAGTCGAGCGATAAGATTATCGAATTTTACCAAAAAGCCAGTACCATAAAAGGAATCATCGCGCTGTAAGCTCTGTTGGGTACGTTTCTTTCTTTCAGTCAGAGATTGCGCTCCCTTTATTTTTTCACGTATATTAGTAGTTGGTAAGTAAACCCATTGACTTTGGTTTGCAACAGGTTTTGCTTGTGTCTACAGGTTATATAAGTGTGTATGAAGGTTTTGAAAAAGTGTTATCCCTTATTGATGCTGCTGTTCTTGCTCCTATGGATGCCGCGAGCAGGTTATTCTCAGTATGCACTGGAGGAGCATATTCCTACCCGAAAGGTGAATAAGAAAGTAAAAGAAGATGTAAAGAAAAACCGCCCCAAGCGCCAAAGGGTGATGTACATTTACAAAAGGCGAACAAACAATACCTTATATGGAAATCCTTGTGCAGTAGCTGCTACCCGCGAGATGGGGTTTGAATACCTTGCTCAGGAAAAGTCCACCATCGATCTGAAATCGTATTGGTCCAGATTTGCACACAACCTGTGGACAAAAACCAAATTGGTGGTGCGAAGAGGCCCCTGGTGGAAACTCACTGTAAACAAGCGAATAAACGATTGCAGAGGCAAGACCGGAGATCGTACAGGCTAGTAAAGTGCTGTGCAGAAAGTATGCCGTATGCAGGTTAAATAACCCGTGGGGTAAAGGTGTAGCCCATCCTATCACTTGCCGTACTTAGCCCTTTGCAGTGCACAAAATGTGTGTAAGCTTTAAGAAAAAAGCCTACACGTATAAAGAAAGCTCCACACACGAGTAAAACTTTCTCCCACAAAAGCACACAAGTAGCCGCAAGCAGTGCTTAGTTGAAAGGGCTGATACCAATATAATTGAAAGGAGTGATGGCTCTTAGCTCCTCTTTTACACTATCACTCACCTGCAATGTTTCTATAAAATCTTTGATGCTTTGCTCTGTGATTTCGTGATTGGTACGGGTGAGGTCTTTCAATGCTTCGTAGGGTTTAGGATAACCCTCCCTTCTTAGTATGGTTTGAATGGCTTCAGATGCTACCGCCCAGTTGTCTTCCAGGTCTTTGTGAATGGCCGGCTCGTTTAGTTCCAGTTTGTTGAGGCCTTTGGCCAATGACTTGAAGGCAATAAAGCCGTGTGCCACAGGCATACCTACATTTCGCAGTACAGTGGAATCAGTCAGATCTCGCTGTAGTCGGGATATAGGAAGCTTGCCAGACAGGTGATCGTACAGTGCATTGGCAATGCCCAGGTTTCCTTCGGCGTTTTCAAAGTCGATAGGGTTTACCTTATGGGGCATAGCAGAAGAGCCAATTTCTCCTTTTACTATCTTTTGTTTGAAATATCCCATGGAGACATACTGCCATACATCTTTACTAAAGTCCAGTAAGATAGTATTTATCCTTTTCAGGTTGTCAAACAGAGCCGCCAGGTTGTCGTAGTGTTCTATTTGAGTAGTAGGATAGCTCCTGTCTAGCCCTAGTATGTCGTTTACAAATCTACTGGCAAAAGCGTTCCAGTCGGTTTCGGGGTAAGCAACATGGTGGGCGTTCATATTGCCGGTGGCACCACCAAATTTTGCTGAGTATGGTACGGTTTTGAGCGTGTTGAGCTGAACAGTCAACCGCTCGCAAAACACCAGAATTTCCTTACCAACTGTGGTAGGAGATGCAGGCTGGCCATGCGTTTTGGCAAGCATTGGCACGGCCTTCCATTCGTTGGCCATACTGTTGAGTTGGTCAATGATTTTTTCCAGCAGAGGAATATATTCATTTACCAAGGCTTCTTTCAGCTGCAGAGGCACGGAAGTATTGTTAATGTCCTGAGAGGTAAGTCCAAAATGGATAAACTCCTTGTGTGCAGATAATCCCAGTTGATCGAATTTTTCTTTCAGAAAATACTCAACCGCCTTTACATCATGGTTGGTGGTTTTTTCTACTTCCTTTATCGCTTGAGCATCTTTTTCGGAAAAATCAGCAACAATTTTCCTCAATGCAGAAAAAACACTGTGGTCAACATCTTTCAGCTGAGGTACAGGCAATGTACACAGCGCTATAAAATATTCTACTTCTACATGTACACGGTATTTGATCAGGCCAAATTCCGAAAAATATGGAGCTAATTCAACAGTATTTCTTCGGTATCGGCCATCTACAGGCGATATGGCTGTAAGTGCATTCAAATCCATAGAGATAAAGGAGGTTTGATTAACAAAGGCGCAAAATTAGCCAATTCATCTTAGTAAACTCTGATATGGATTTAAATTTTAGCCTGATTAGCGGTAAAGCTAAAATAAAGGAGCTCCCCCGGAAAATCCGGAAGGAGCTCTTCAATGCTACTTGATACCCTCGCTATGTCATCGGAATAAAACAACCGACCAAAATTGTGTATCCCTCTAACATAAAGCACAACATACGCCATAGTGCACAGGGCCTTGTAACAAGTAGTCTTTCAACGCAGTTAATTCAAACTTTTTCTCTTCTGCTAAAGCATTGCCCGAAATTTCAGTGAAATCAACAGGACAATGTTTAAAATCATTTTTGGGTTGTTGTTAGTCAGTTTCTATAGCTGGCAATTAAATCACACTATAAAATTACGCACGGGAGCGCCTGTTGTTGGTTTTTTTCGATTACGGGAGCAATTTGGTAGGTGAATGGATGATTTTGCCAGTTAGGAATTTTCAGGGATTTTGTTTTACGATCATTTCTATTCCACTCAAAGACTTTGATTGTTTAACCCATGTATATACTGTATATTGGCTGTTGAATAGTTTGAAAAATAATGGGCTATAGCAAAAAGATAATATTGACCGGCTACTATGGCGTGGGGAAAACATCTCTTGTGAGAAAGTATGTGCACGATTCGTTTTCAGACGAATACCTGACCACTATAGGAGTGAAAATAGAGAAAAAAGTGGTAGAGCTTGATGGGAAAACGATGAACCTGATGATTTGGGATTTAGCGGGCGAAGCATCTACGGTAAAAACCCCCGAATCCTATAAGAAAGGGGCACATGGGGTGATCTATGTGTTTGATTTTACCCGACCGGTTACTTACCAAAACATTCACAATGAGTTGGTAAATCTGGACACAGTGCTGCCCAACGTGCCCATATTCATAGTCGGCAACAAAACAGACCTGCTGGACGAAAATACGCTTCAGGATATAAAGGATGAGCTAAATTTAAAGAACAGCTTTTACGAAACGAGTGCCAAAAACGGGGTAAATGTTGAAAAGCTTTTTCTGGACTTAGCAAAAACCATACAGGATGCAGATAAATGAGTTGAAATATAGGTTTCTCAATAACAAAGTGCAGGTGGTGTTGTTTGATGCTGCCGGTAATGTCGAGGACTCTTGTGATACTTTGGTACGGATTGACAGAGGCAAATTGTTGTTTGATCAATTTGCAGCACTGGAGGCTGTCAGAGAAGAAGTATATACTATCGAAACAGGAGAGACATTGTACTACCCCTGCCTCAATGACAGCTTCGGAGAGCAGGGCTTCCATGACCTGTACTTTGAAGTATACAGTGAGGACAACAGTAAGAAGGTCTTTTTGCTCTACATACATGACCTCACAGAGCAGTATGGTAAAATGCTCAACCTACAGCAGTCGCGTAACGAAACAGATATTCACAAGGAGCGACTACTCCAAAAAAACAAAGAGTTGAAAATAAGGCAACAAGTCTCATCAGATGAAGGGGAAGCCTACAAGCAAGTGTTTGTAAAGGTAGACTCATTGCTGCATAATTTTGACACAGCACAACTCTACTATGTAGAGGCTTATGGAGACTATGTGAAGCTCCACACCGAAGATAAAACCTATCTGGTATACTCTACTCTTAAAAAAGTAGAAGAAAAACTTCCCACTAAAGAGTTTGTGAAGATACACCGTTCGTATATCGTAAACATTACGAAGGTCACGAACATACACAGTACTAACCTGGAAATTAAAGGAAAGATATTGCCCATCAGCAGTTTAAATAAGTCAAAGCTTATGGAAAAGATCAATATTCTTTAAATTTAATCAATAACCAATCAAAGACTAATCAACCTATGGCCGACAATCAAGAAGAAAAAGTAAAAAGCGCTGAGCAGGCAGAGCAGGAAAAACTGCTGGCGATCAGAGATATTATCTTTGGAAAAGAGATTCAGGAATACAACCAGGAGTTTCAGGAACTCAAAGCGCTGATAGATCATAACAAGGAAGAGTCTACCAAGGCGCAGCAGGATATCCTGGCGAAGATGAAAGCGATGAATCAGGAACTTACTAGCAATATAGAGAGCCTGAAAAAAAAGCTTTCTGCCGATATAGACAACCTCAGTGATGCAAAAGCAGATAGGCGAGCATTGGGTGCTATGCTGGAAGAAATAGGAAAAAAACTTCAATCCTAATCCTTCACCATGTCCTCTGATTCTGGCTTAAATACACTCAAAGACCTTCTTTTCGAAGAAGAAAGAGAGAGGTATGCCGAATTGAGCGGTAGCATACGAAACCTGCAGGAGGAGATGGAGGAATCTCTCAACAACAGGCAGATCCCCGATTCGGAAATCCAGCAGATAATAGGGCACATCATTAAAATAATGCCCGAAAAACTAGGGCCTACCATTACCCAAACACTAAAAGTACAGATAAAGGAATCCAGAGAAGAAGTAGTGCAGGCACTGTATCCGATCATGGGGCAGATGATCAAAAGCTATATTCAAAAAGAAATTCAGATTTTAACCGAAAAGATCGACTCCCAATTTGAAAAAGCATTTTCTCCGGAGCATATTATTTTGCGAATAAAGTCTTTTTTCGGAGGAGTAAAATACTCAGAAATGCTGGTGAAAAATACCCTAGGCCCACAGATAAAAGAGGTGTTTGTGATAGAAGAAGGTTCAGGTCTGATCATAGGGAGCTACTCTACCGACAAGTCGCTGGATGAAGATATGATAGCCGGCATGCTTACCGCTATCAAGTCTTTTGTAAAGGATGCATTTCAGACAGAAGACCAAAACCTGGAGATGATTGAATATGAACTGTACAAAATATACATTCAGCAGTTCAACAAATTTTACATCGCGGTAGTTTTTTCCGGATCCAGCAGTGCACGATTTAAAGATGCCATGAATGATGCCATGCTCAAGCTGGTGAAAGACAATGCGCGGGTGCTGGAAAACGAAACTACCCTGCAGTCTGCGCAAATTGAGCAGTATTTCAGCAAAATAAATAGTTCTGTGTAAGAGCCTTTTAGATACATACCAACAGCCATGAAAAAATTATTATTTCTCATCCTAATCATTACCCTTCCCATTATAGCTTATTTCGAATACGTAAGTTGGAAGCGGTTTCATCCGGCCAAAGATTATAGCTATCGGCTTTCCGACGAGATAGATATCAACTACCACAACCACGACCTGGTGCAAGAGTATTTTGAAAATGCATTGGAGATAGGGAGGTATGCCAAACAAAAGTATTTCAATGAGGAAATAGACGTGGAGTTTCCCGATGAGCAAAACATAGAAGCTGTAAATGCATCGAAGTACTATGCCAAGCTAAAAGCACGAACGCTCTACCTCGAAGGGTTGCTCAAAGAATCGTCCAAACTAAAAAAAGAAGGGCTGTCTAATCAGGAAATAGAACTTATAGAAACCCTTGGCTTTTCTATAGAAGGGCTGAGAGCTTATCAGGATAGTGAAAACTATGTGGGGCTGAAGTCCGGAACCAAGAGTAAGTATGTGTGGGATATACAGAAAAAGCTTACTGAAAAGGGATATGAAGTGCCGATAGATGGGTTGTTTGGTGTGGAAACAGAAAGCCAGTTGAGAGCCTTTCAGCGGGCCAACAACCTTTATCCCAGTGGGGAAACAGACAGAGATACCTTCGATAGGCTTTTTGATAAGTAGGCACTGGCGAGCGTTAGTAGTCGCAATGGGTAGTTTCTATTCCCATGTTCGATACAGTAGATGTCTTATCTTGGCGCGTCAATTTTCCTTTCTCCAGCCTGGCTTTAAGACTAAATGCTGTGATTTTATCCGGAATGGCCTAACATTGCAGCATGAGAGTTTCTGTATTTAGAAAAGAGCAATTCAATTCTGCCCATAGGCTGTTCAATCCTGAGTGGTCCGATGAAAAAAACGATAAGGTTTTTGGTAAGTGTAATAACCCCAACTACCACGGACACAATTATGAGTTGATCGTGAAACTCACAGGAGAGGTCGATCCGCAAACGGGTTATGTGTTTGATATGAAAGAATTGAGCGACATTGTCAGTCGCTACGTGATCGATCGGTTTGACCACAAAAACCTAAACCTGGATGTAGAAGAGTTTGAAAAACTGAACCCAACAGCCGAAAATATAGTTATAGTAATCTATAATATTTTGAGAGAACGGATCAGTGAGAAATATGATCTAAAAATAAAGTTATATGAAACGAAAAGAAACTTTGTTGAATTCCCGGCAGGAGAGTGATATGGGGGTAGATGATTACGGGGATGATCATGTAGTGAGTGCTTTTGATACCCCGCTTCGTGAAGACGCTTTTGCTATGGACAATGAGCTGAAAAAAGAGCTGATAGCGAAGCATTTTAAGGAGATAATGCTGGTACTGGGGCTGGATCTGGATGATGATAGCCTCAAAGGCACACCTATGAGAGTGGCAAAGATGTACGTGGAAGAAGTCTTTAGCGGTTTAGATCCTAAAAACAAACCCAAAGCGAGGCTCTTCGAAAACAAGTTTGGCTATGATCAGATGCTGGTGGAAAAAGACATTACATTTTACTCGCATTGCGAACACCATTTTGTGCCTATCTATGGTAAAGCTCATGTAGCCTATATCTCAAGTGGTAAAGTAATAGGACTTTCTAAGATCAATAGGATCGTTCAGTATTTTGCCAAGAGGCCACAGGTGCAGGAGCGTATGACCGTGCAGATAGCCAACGAGCTGAAAAGCGTGTTGAATACCGAAGATGTAGGAGTGGTGATTGATGCAAATCACATGTGTGTGTCATCGAGAGGAGTGGGAGATACCAATAGTAAGACAGGTACGGCACATTTTAGTGGTAAGTTTTGTGAAGAAAACACCAAAAAGGAATTTTTAAATTATATAAATACTCCCTCCTGATTTTTGAAGAGAGTAGGTAAAAAGAAAACCTGATGGGAAGAAAAATATTTTTCGTTCCATCAGGTTTTTGCGTATTTGGCGCCTGCCAAAAAAAAGCCATTTAGACAAGCCTTATCCTCAAAGTAAAGATGTAGGCGTTTTTCAGCAGGTTTTGTATGTTCGCTCGAAATTAGCTAATGAGATTGCCCTCATCGTCCCATTGAGCTACGTCGTTCCTTGTTTCGGGATCCATGCATTTTTTCAGCCACTCTTCATCGTAGGCCATGCCGTGCTCTTTGAGTACGTCTTCGGGCACACCGTCCCATACATTAGGGGTGTTGCCTTTATAACCCAGGTCTTTTATGCCCATTTCGGACGTGTAATATCCGGTAAGGGTCAGATTGCGCAGGTGAGTAAAAAAACGGACTCCCTGCTCTACTTCGGGGCTGGCCTTTTCAGGGTAAGCAATTTCATCTAAAATGCTCTTTTGCTCCTGAGCAGAACACTTTTTAAACTCTTTGTTGAAAAGTTTGTTTGAGCGATTGTCCAGCCACATGAGCCCGCCTCGTAACGGCAGCTGGTGGTGAGGCATGTCCTTGGCTATGAATTCGATAAAGTCAGGCACTCCGGCATCAGTAGCAGATCCATAGGAGTCATTTGCGGGGAGTATTAGTCCGCAAAGTACTGCTATAGTAGCTAGCTCGTGCTCGTTGAAGAAGGTATCTGCTTTTAACTTTTTGTCTCGCTCTTTTTCTTTTTCTGTACGACCATAGGGAGTGCCCTCTGTGTCAGTAGAAGGCTGAGCTGTGCCGTTTTCGGCAGCAGGTGTGCAGCCGTTTATCATCAGTCCTCCGGCTAATGATCCTACGAGTATTGATTTTAATGAGTCTCTTCGGTCCATATTCTTAAGCTTTAGGTCGTTTAAATATTTCGTTTTTTCATTTGATCCAGTATGTAGTCTGACGTTCTCCAGGCCAGAGCCAGTATGGTCCAGGTAGGATTTTTGTCGGCTTGAGAAACAAAAGGTCCTCCATCAACAACAAACACGTTGTTTGCATCGTGCAACTGCTCAAATTCGTTTGTTACAGAAGTTTTCGGATTGCTTCCCATTCGGGTAGTACCTACTTCATGTATGATTTCCCCGGGCTTGTTTAGACCGTATTCTCTGTCTCTACCGGGCTTTTCACCCAGTGCTTTGCCTCCCATGCCATCAAATATGGCCTCAAACGTTTCGTGCATGTGTTTGGCTTGCAGGAGTTCGTGCTCAGACCAGGTATAGTTAAAGCGTAGTACGGGTATGCCGTATTCATCAACTACATTGGGATCTATTTCGCAATAATTATCTTCCCGGGCTATACATTCTCCTCTTCCGGAAATGCCAACCATGGAACCGTAGTATTTTTTCACGTCTTCACGAAGCTTTTCGCCATAACCACCTACAGTGCCGCCAAAAAACTTGTTGAATTCATTGGCACCAAAACCAAAGCCGTATGCAGGCATGCCTAGCCCTCCCCATACTTCGAGGTGGTAGCCACGAGCAAAGTCAAGCTTTTTGTTGTCAAGCCACCAGGGAGTGTATACATGCATACCGCCCACACCGTCTTCGTTGTAGGTTTTTCTGTTCATCAGATCCGGTACAAAAGCCATTCTGCTGGCACCCGTAGAGTCGTGCAGGTACTTACCTACTACGCCGCTGCTATTGCCGAGTCCGCCCGGATGTTGTTTGCTTTTGGAGTTGAGCAGTATACGAGCCGATTCGCAGGCTGAAGCTGCCAAAATTACTATGCGCCCGTTGAGTCGGTATTCTTTTCGGTCGTCTTTGCTGATGTAGGACACTCCTGTAGCTCTACCCTCATCGTTGGTAATTACTTCTCTTACCATTGAGTTTACATACAGGTCAATTTGTCCGCCGGCTTTTTGGGCAGGGAAGATCAGGCACGTACCCGATGAAAAATCAGCGTGAACGGAGCAGGCTCTGTTGCATTGGCTACAGAAAAAACAAACACCCCGGTCATTGTTTATTCGCTTAGTAAGGATAGAAAGGCGTGATGGAATAACCGGAACATTAGCCTTTTTAGCTCCTTTCATGAAGTAAAGCTCATGAAGCCTGGGCTTAGGAGCTGGCAGGAAAAAACCGTCGGGTTCGTTGGGTAGGTTTTCTTTGCTACCAAATACACCAATTAGTTTGTCTACTTTGTCGTAGTATGGTTTTACATCGTCGTAGCTTATGGGCCAGTTGTCGCCCAGTCCGTCTATGTCTTTTCGTTTAAAATCTTTGGGGCCAAAGCGCAGCGATATTCTACCCCAGTGGTTGGTTCGGCCTCCGAGCATTCGGGATCGAAACCACTCGAAACGGGTGCCGGGTACGGTGGTGTAGGGCTCGCCCTCTATGTCCCATCCGCCATAGGCGCTATCAAAGTCTCCGAAAGGCCTAACGCTACCCGCCCCTCTTCGGGGAGATTCCCATGGCCACTTTAGCTGTGTGCGTTGTTCCGGGGCTGCCGGATCGAAGTAGGGTCCGGCTTCTACTACGGCTACATTAAGTCCTGCCTCAGACAGTACTTTGGTGGCCATACCTCCTCCAGCACCAGATCCTACAATGATTACATCGTACTCTTTAGGTGATTCTTTTATTTGCATAATGAATAATGGTGATTGTGTATGTTCTTGCTAAAATAAGTAGTCACATACATAAACGTGTTCAAATGCTTTCAGTGTATGTATAAAATCTTTCAATAGCTTGAGCGAGTGGCGAGTAACGGTAAGAAAAAAATAGGCCGAAAGAAAGTTCTTTCGGCCACCTTTTTCCCATAGCTGTAAGTCGTGATCTTGACTTGGTTGAGAATAGGCCTAAATCTAGTCTATTTTTTTAGGATCCGACTTGTGATGGGTAAAAAAGTGTGTCATACTAAGGTGAATGCCGGAATCATGTCAGGTGCTTATGCGTTTACATATCCCTTTTTCAGGTATTGCATAATGCCAAAAGAAACAATAGCGCCGGAAAAAATCCCCTCCAGAGCAATGATGATCGATACATTGTACGGGTTTAGGTATTCGCCAAAAGGTTCATTTTCTATGATCATAGACATAAACGACTGGTCTATGAGTAGGTAAGAAAGGACAAATGCTGCAAAAGGAATAACGGCCACCATGCCTGTGAGTGTGCCTAGTCCCAATCCCTCGAGGTAGGGCAATTGTGTGCGGCTGTTGAGCTTATAAAAAATAAGTGCACGCCATATACCGGCAATCATAATGAACAGGTTGAGTGTTCGCAGTTCGGTGATGTGAAAAAGGCCAGCTATTTTCATTAGGAAGAAAAAAGCTACAAGACCGGCAAATGTGTATAAGCCATATTTGATGGCTACATTTTCGATTGATAAACTCCCCATGTCCGTGATGTTTGATTTTGTAGTATGAATATATTCAAAATAAACGCCGAAATCAAGTTAAATGACTGTTAATGTGTTCATTAGAACATGGGAGCTTTTTGTTGAGTATCGTCTGTTGGAGGGTGGTAGAGTGAGAGCACGGAAAGAAATAAAAGAATGTGGGTGTTGATTGGGTGACTGCTCTTGTGAACTTGATCCGAATAAGTCGCCCTTTTGATTTGGATTGTTTAGGGATAATAGAAAATATGTGTGTTGCTAATGGGGAATAAAAAAAGCCTTTCGAATTGCTTCAAAAGGCTTTTAGTGTGTAGTCCGTAGGGGAATCGAACCCCTGTTACCAGGATGAAAACCTGGCGTCCTAACCCCTAGACGAACGGACCATTTTGTTGTCGCGACCTGCTGTCTTGACTTTGGAGGTGCAAATATATCTACGGCATTTATAATTGCAAAAACTGAGTAGCTTTTTTTTAACTTTTTTTCTAAAAAAAATAAAACATGCTGATAATCAATGGGTAATCAAAGTAATAAATTTCACGCATTTATTTTGTTAGTTTTACCACTTGCAAAACTGAAGTTGGTAAAAGAGTATCTATGGAAATAGTAGAAGTAAAATCGAAGCAGGAAATCAAAGAGTTTTTGGAGTTGCCGGTACGTTTGTATCGCGATGAGCCCTGTTGGATAAGACCGCTGGACAAGGATATTGAGTTGGTTTTTGACGAAAATAAAAACAAAACGTTTAAGTACGGAGAGTGTACCCGCTGGGTGGTGCGCAACCACGGACAGGTAGTGGGTAGAATAGCGGCATTTGTAAACAAAAAAACAGCCAATAAAGACAATGATCAGCCTACCGGAGGTGTGGGTTTTTTTGAGTGTATAGAAGATCAGCAGGTGGCCAACTTGCTTTTTGATACCAGTAAAAAATGGCTGGAAGAGCGGTGCATGGAGGCTATGGATGGGCCGATCAATTTTGGTGACCGTGACAAGTGGTGGGGACTCCTTGTCGATGGTTTTGATATTGAGCCAAATTACCAGTGCAATTACAATTTTCCTTATTACCGGCAGTTGATGGAGGAGTATGGTTTTCAGGTGTATTTTAAGCAGTTTACGTTTATCAGAAAAACGTTTGATCCTTTTCATCCCCGAATAATGGAAAAAGCTGATGTGCTTAATAAAGATCCCAATTATTCCTTCGAACACCTGAGGCTAAAGAACCTGAAGAAGTATGCTGCTGATTTTAGGCATGTGTACAACAAAGCCTGGGCCAATCATGATGGGGTAGCCGAGATGTCAGAAGAGCAGGCAGATGCTATCATGAAACAAATGAAGCCCATAATAGATGAAAAAATAATCTGGTTTGCCTATTTCAAAGGTGAGCCCGTAGCATTTTACATCAACCTGCCCGAGGTGAATCAGATATTTAAGCATGTAAATGGAAAGCTGAACTGGATAGGAAAGCTCAAGTTTGTGTGGCACAAGTGGCGCAAAACCAATAAAAAAATGCTGGGGCTGGTGTTTGGGGTAGCTCCAGAGCATCAAGGCAAAGGACTGGATGGGGCGCTGGTGATGGCCACTGCGCAAATGGTACAGAAAGATTATAAGCGATATCCTATTTTGGAAATGAACTGGATAGGCGATTTTAACCGCAAGATGATAATAGTGGTAAAGCAAGTGGGGGGCGAAGTAGGAAAAACACATCACACCTATCGATATCTTTTTGATCGGAGCAAACCGTTCGAAAGAATGCCCATAAAGTAGTGGATTTGTAATAAATCACCGGTTGGCTCTACTAACGGGTAACGATACTTTTTGAGAAAAAATATGAAGCCTGAGTTTCAGGAACTGCTGAATAATAACCGTAGGGTGATAGCCAAAATCTGTAGAGCCTATACAGATAATCAGCAGGACTTTGATGATTATCAACAGGAGTGTGTTTTGCAACTCTGGCTTTCTTTCGATTCGTTTAGAGGAGCGTCTAAAGTGTCTACCTGGGTGTATCGGGTTTGCCTGAATGTGTGTTTGTCGCAGGTGCGTCTGAAAAAAAGACGGATACCTACTTCCAACGAACTGCCGGCCAACCTCAAAGATTATAGCGATAATACTGAAGAGGAGAAGCTGAGTTACCTGTATCGCGCCATAAGGTTACTCAAAGAAGCAGACAGAGCTGTAGTGTTGCTTTATCTGGAAGACAAAAGCTACAAGGAGATGGCCGAGATACTGGGTATAACAGTCACAAATGTAGGTGCAAAAGTAAACAGGGTAAAAAAGCAGCTAAAGTCAATCATTGATGAAAGATTGGGATATTAAAAAAGTATGGAACGAGCAAGCCGGTGAGCCTTTGCAGGCATTTGATCCGGCGGCAATACAGCAGCTGTTGACGCGTAAGGATCGCAACATTGTGGCGCGTTTTATTTTTGCGCTTCGCCTCGAAATGTGGTTTAATCTCGTTGTGTTGTCGCTTCTGGTGGGGGTATTAATATGGGAGGCCCATGGTTGGGTTGCTACCTTTTTACTTGTGGTAGATGTAGGCTATCTGTTTTATTACCGAAAGCTGATAAACGAAATGAGCCGCAAGAAAATAGACCGCAATGTGCTGGAGTACCTGCAGTCGGTTCATGACCTTATAGGCCGGTTTATGCGTCACTATCAGATTGCGAGTTTGACACTCTCTATCCCGCTTTTTCTTACCGGAATGTATTTTGCCAATCCTTCTCTTTTCTCGGAGGTGTATTTTAGTAAGCCGTGGTTTATAGCCCTGCTGCTAATAGTATTTGCGGTAGCACTGTTGGCTTTTTATCTTTTCTTGTATTTTTTCTATGGAAAAAAAGCCAACAGGATAAAGGAGTTGATAGATGAGCTGCAACAACAGGAGGCAGCTCATGATTAGAGGGATTAGCTGGTGGCGGTATCGCTGGTCAGCTGATCTTTCAGTGTGTTGTAGTTGATCTCCATGTGTGACGCATGATAGGCGCATTTGCCGGCGGAAATCACGAGCACCTGTGGCGATTCGTGTTGCACGTCAAACGTTGTGGCTATCAGGTTTGATATTTCCCTGTAGGAGATCAGGTCTAAGAAATAGATGTCTATACCATCCATTTCCTGATCGTTCCAGGATCTCTCCAGTCGTTTTAGCACCATGCTGCTTATGCTACAGCGAGTGCTGTGCTTAAAAATCACGATCGGGCGCTGTGAAGATTGTTCTTTTATACTTTCTAAAGTTGCTGTGTCAGTGAGATTTTTCCAGTTCATTTTAATTCTTTGTGTATTCTCGTTCTTTGTTATTCCATATTTCCGCCTCGTCTTTGTCAAACTTTAGCTTCGGCGTTTTCTTCCTAACACTTTTTGGATCGGTTTGGTTCATGTGTACTCTTACCCAAAGTATGCTGGCTTTTTGCATCAGGTCCCTGGCCAGTTCGCTGTTGTTGTGTTTGGCAAACAGGTAATTGGAGCTGGGGTGCATGTGCCTGCCTTTTTTCTGTTTTTTAATTTTGCCCGTGTAGCTGGCAAATTCAGGGCGCTTATGGTCTTGTATCTTTATCCAGGGGCCGTTCCAGTCTTCTTCTCCGCGGTTCTTTTTTCGCTTGATATAGTGAGCTATCCGGGGTGTGCTGAATACCATGCTGCCCGATGCAGAGCGGGGTTTGATGTATTTGTATACATAGAGCGGATTTACTGAGAAACGGGGATTTACCACCCTGTCCATGCCTTGTCCGGCTACATATTTTGAGTAGCGGGGATTTACCGTTTTGTTGTACCCCTGCCCGGCTATATCTCTCGAATACTTAGGATTAACCACTCTGTCCATACCCTGCCCAGCTACATATTTAGAATACCGTGGGCTTACTATTTTGTTATATCCTTGTCCTGCTCTTTGCTTTGAGTAGCGAGGTTGCACGATGCGGTCGCTTCCCTGTCCGGCTATCTGCTGAGAATATTTGGGGTTTACAAGTCGGTCACTGCCTTGTCCTGCCCGTTGGATAGAGTATTTTGGGCTTACCGCTCTGTCAGAACCTTGCCCGGCCCTTTGGCGTGAATATTTCGGGTTTACTATTCTGTCACTTCCCTGTCCGGCTACCTGTTGGGAATACTTGGGCGATATTATAGTGATTTTACCCTTTTGTTTTCTTTTTGAGTAGCGGGGTGTTACTTCTCTGTCGCTTGATTGCCCGGCATTTTCCTGCGAATAACGAGGAGTAATGGCCCTGAAAAAGCGCTTGGCACGGGTGTCGCGCGAGTATTTGGGTTGGACTTTTCTTTCTTTTTTTGACAAACCTCTTGTCTGGCTGTATTTGGGCGATACTGTTTTGTCGTCGGTTTGTTGCTCGCCTGATGGTGAGCGTTTGATTACTTTCTTTTTATAGAGCGAAAAACCCTTTTTGCCCTTTTCAGTTTTCAGCTTGTTTCTGTCTTCCAATAGCTGGCTATAGCCACTGCCAAAAGAGAGTAGAATGAGAAGAGACGATAAAAAAACTGTACAGAGTATCCTGAAACGCATTAGTTATTGGTTGCGGGTTTTAGTTTTCAACGTGAAAGTTAACAAATAATTTGATCATGGGCGGGCTTAGCGTTTTTTAGGTGGGGGTTAGTCAGAGCAAGACGTTTATCGGGATTAATACGATAGAAGTTGATCGATTTTTTCGGCTAGTCTTTTTTGAGGGAGAAAATCGGCTTCCAGTGCCGGAGCAAAAGGTACAGGAGTGTCCAGACTGCCTACCCGTATAACCGGTGCGTCCAGCCACTCAAAGCAATGCTCTCCAATCCATGCTGCTATTTCGGCTCCTATACCCCCGGTCAGGCAGTCTTCGTGTACCACAATTACCTTGTTGGTTTTTTTTACAGACCGTTGTACAGCTTCTTTGTCCCACGGAAGTAGCGTGCGCAAGTCGATTATGTCGGCTGTTGCATTTTGGTCTTTCATAGCTTCTGAAGCCCAGTGTACACCCATTCCGTAGGTCACAATCGACAGATCTTTTCCCTCACTAACCAGAGAGGCCTTGCCGATTTCAGTAGTGTAGTAGCCATCGGGCACCTGATCGCTGACAGACCGGTATAGGGCTTTGTGTTCGAAAAACAGATACGGGTTGGGGTCGTCTATTGCAGCTAAAAGCAATCCCTTGGCATCTATCGGGTTTGATGGGTACACGATTTTCAATCCGGGAGTGTGAAAAAACCAGGCTTCATTGGATTGCGAGTGAAAAGGGCCAGCGCTTACGCCAGCACCTGTAGGCATTCGAACAACCACATCCGCATGTTGCCCCCAGCGATAGTGTATTTTGGCCAGGTTATTTACAATCTGATTGAAGCCGCAGGTAACAAAATCGGCAAACTGCATTTCAATTACAGATTTGAACCCCTGAATAGACAAACCCAGTCCGACTCCTACGATCGCCGATTCGCAGATGGGAGTGTTTCGCACTCTTTCTTTTCCAAATTCCCCCACTAGTCCTTCTGTTACTTTAAACACGCCCCCGTATTCTGCTATGTCCTGTCCCATCAGCAGGAGATTTGGGTGTTTTTTCATTCCTGTTTTTAGCCCGTTGGCAATGGCATCTACCAGGCGCTTGTCGGTAGAGGGTTGGTCTGGGGCTATATAGCTTGGAGTATATGGGGCGTATACGTCGCTAAGTTCCTCTTGTCTGTTGGGTAAAGCTGGTTGTTCTGCATGGGCCATTTGCAAAGCCTGATCTATCGCTTGTCTGGCTTCATCCCGATATTGATTTGCTGTTTTTGTGTCTATAATTTTTTCACCAGTCAGGTACTTTTCAAAGCAGGAAATGGGATCTTTTTTCGACCATTTTTCAATTAGGCCCTCGGGGTAGTAGCGTGTGCCGCTGGCCTCTTCATGTCCTCGTATCCGAAAAGTCTTGCACTCTACAAGTATGGGCTGGCTGGTTGCTCGCGCCTTTTCTGCAGCATCAGATATGCCGGTGTACACTTCGAGTATATTGTTGCCGTCTAGGCTAACGGCCTCCATGCCATAGCCTATGCCCTTGTCGGTAAATGAGGCGCAGCGAAACTGCTCGCTGCTTGGAGTGGATAGTCCCCAGTGGTTGTTTTCTACCACAAACACTACCGGAAGTTGCCACACTGCAGCCACATTGAGTGCTTCGTGAAATTCCCCCTCACTGGCTCCTCCGTCTCCGGTAAAAACCAGACAGGCTTTTTGCTCATTGCGGAGCTTGTGTCCCAAAGCTATGCCGTCGGCCAGACTGAGCTGCGGCCCCAGATGGGAAATCATGCCCACTAGTCGGTGTGGAATAGATCCAAAGTGAAACGAGCGATCTCTGCCTTTGGTAAAGCCACTTTTTTTTCCCTGAAATTGAGCGAAAAGCTGATGCAGGGGTACTTTTCTGCTTGTGAATACTCCCAGGTTGCGGTGCATAGGCAGTATGTATTCGTCGCTTTGCATAGCCATGGCTGCCCCTACCGATATGGCTTCTTGTCCATAGCCGGAAAACCACTTGGAGATTTTTCCTTGTCGTAACAACACCAGCATCTTGTCTTCGATGAGCCGAGGCATCAGAAGCTCTTTGTAGAGCGCGATAAGTGTAGCATCGGTAAGTGACTTTCTTTGAAATTTCATAGGAAACAAAAAAGCGTTAAGTGGTTGTTGGGCGTATTTTGTCGTCGATATGCCGCAGCGCCAACAAATCTAGGGGATGGATTTGGAGAGAAAAACTAAATCTAAGTTTATATGTAAGTATGTTTGCCCCTTTGGAAGCATAAACGTCGTAAACAAGGAGCGTATGAATTTTCGGAAGTTTGAATTGGATAATGGGTTGAAGGTTGTGGTGCATGAGGATCGCTCGACAAAAACAGCTGTTCTCAATGTGTTGTACAATGTGGGATCGAGGGATGAAAACCCTGAAAAAACCGGGTTTGCTCACCTGTTTGAGCACCTGATGTTTGGTGGGTCTAAGCACATTCCTTCTTACGACGAACCTTTGCAGAAGGTGGGCGGAGAGAACAATGCGTTTACTTCTCCGGATTTGACTAACTATTATATTTCTATCCCTTCAAATAATCTGGAGACAGCCTTTTGGTTAGAATCGGATAGAATGCTTTCTCTTTCATTTGACCCTCAGGTACTGGAAGTGCAACGCAAGGTGGTGATTGAGGAGTTTAAGCAACGCTATCTCAATCAGCCTTACGGTGATGCGTGGTTGAAACTTCGTCCTTTGGCGTATGAGCAGCACTCCTATCGCTGGGCTACTATAGGCAAAGAGATTGCTCATATAGAAAATGCCACTATGGAAGATGTCAAAGACTTCTTTCACCGGTTTTATATACCCAACAACGCCATATTGGTAGTAGCGGGAGATGTAGATTTTGACGAAGTAAAAAGACTGACAGAGAAGTGGTTTGGCCCTATTCCGAAAGGGGAAGAATTGAAGCGAAATCTGCCAGTTGAGCCTGAGCAAAAGCAGGTAAAAAAGCAGGTAGTAGAAGCGAATGTACCGGTAAATGCATTTTACAAAGTGTATCATATGCCGGAGCGCCTTTCTGAGCTGTACCATGCTGCAGACCTGCTCAGTGATATACTTGGGCGAGGCAAATCTTCGCGCTTAAACGAAGTGTTGGTGAAGAAAGAAAGGTATTTGAGTTCGGTAAGTGCTTATATTACAGGCTCTATTGATCCCGGTTTGCTTGTGATAAACGGTAAGCTAAATAACGGCGTGAGCTACGAGCAGGTAGAAAAGGCACTGGACCAGATCATAGCCGAACTGCAAAGTGTGCCTGTCAGCGATTTTGAATTAAACAAGATCAAAAACCTGTCTGAGTCTTCACACATTTTTGGTGAGATGGAGTTGCTTAATAAAGCATACAACCTGGCATACTTTACCCTGCTGGGAGATACCAATATGATCAATAGCGAGGTGGATAAGATACGTGCAGTTACTGCCGAGCAGATTCGTTCTTCTGCCAGAAATATTCTACAGGAGAGCAATACATCTACTCTGTATTACCGGGCGTTATCCTAGTGGTTTGATCAGGAGTCTTTCCACTTGATAGTACATCCGATCGCTTTGGTAAAGGTAGTTTCTACTTTCTGGCCGGTCAGCAAGCTGTCTACGGCTTCCTCTACATATTTTTTATCTGCCAGGCTGGCATCTTTGTGGTTGTTATCTATAGCTCCTATGTAGGCCACTCTGTATTTTTCTTTTTCCCGCGAGAGCACAAATACATGAGGGGTGCGGGTAGCGCCATAGGCCGCTGTTGTAGCCTGTGTTTCATCATATAGATAGGGAAAGTTGAAGTCTTTTTCCTTGGCCCTTGCCTGCATTTTCTCAAACGAGTCTCCCGGCGAAGCATTTGTGTCGTTTGGGTTGATTGCAATTACAGGAAAGCCTTTTGGTTTGTACTTTGCCGAAAGTTCTTTGATGCGGTCTTCATACATTTTGGAAAAGGGGCAGGTGTTGCAAGTGAAAATAACAATAAAGCCTTTGGCATCTTTCATGCCTGCCATGGATACCATGCTGCCGTCTATGTTTTTCAGGTTAAAATCTGTGGCATAGTCGCCCACTTCATATGCTACGGGAGTTTCCCCCGGGGTGCTTTTTTTGGCATTGATGAAAAAAATCAACGCCACGCAGATAACTCCGGTCGTAAGTAGTAAGTTTTTTTTCATAGCGATATTGATTTATTGTATAAAGTTGGAGTACGTTTCTTTGAGCTCTCCGGATTTAAATTCTTTTTCAAAAAAAGCTCGTTTGTCATTGCGATGATCGATCATGAGCGTGGCTGGAATTGCACCCGACCAGCTCGGATCTATTTTGTCTATAAAACTGTTGTAGTCTGTCTCGTCAAGTAGTACCAGCTCCGACTGCAGGTTGTGTTTTTTTACGAATGGGAGCACCTTGCTTTCCAGCTGTTCAGCAAAGTCAAAACTAACCAGTACCATGCGTACGCCCTTGTCTTTTTCGGCTTCCAGCAATTTTTCAAATTGAGGAAGTTCTTTTACGCAGGGAGCACACCAGGTGGCCCAGAAATTCACAATTGTTATGGGGTGAGTTTCCGCGTTTATTATCTTTTTCAGATCGTCGAACTTAATTACTTCCACCGAAGCGGGTGGTTGTTCTTTGCAGGCAAATGCAATCAGTACAAATAATGTAAATATGCCTTTTTTCATGTGCGAAAAATAAATAAAATACCTAACAAATATACACAATGATGAATGAGAGAAAAAATGCTAAGCAATTGATTTTGAGGGGAAATGACCGGTGTGCTATTTGTTTTTTAGGGAGGAAAGAGGTGCTATTTAGTCTCTAAAAAGTACAAAAAAGAATTTTTGGGTAAAGTTATCCACATTTTATAAAGTTATCCACATCATTTAAAAGGTGGGATATAACCTTTTTTATTTCAGTGAGTTATGTCTTTTTTGAAATATTGCCAATTGTTGATAAATCAAAAAAGCTTGTTTTTAGCTGTTTTTCTATTCTGAAAAAAGTTCAAAAACCATTTTCTTGAAAATAACCTTTAAATCAGGCTGGTATAGAGCGGTTTATTACTCCTTGTCCTGTAAAATCAGCTTTTTTCGGTAGGCGTTGAAGATGCGTGATTTGGAAACCAGTCCCAGGTATTTTCCATTTTCTATTACAGGGAGGTTCCAGGCTTGTGTCACTTCAAATTTATTCATCACCGTTTGCATATCGTCAGAAGGAAATACTTCAGTTGGAGGCTTTTGCATCAGCGATTTGATGTCCAGCTGTTTGCGGGCTTCATCGTCAAACATCACATCCCGTACATCATCCAATGTGATGATGCCTTTTAGCTCTCCTTCACTGTTTACCACAGGAAAAATATTGCGTTTTGATATTTTCACCAACTCTACCAGCTCGCCTAGTTTAGCATCTGCTTTTATAGTAAGTAAATCCGATTCTATTACTTTCTTGATATCTATGAGGCTAAGCACATAACGGTCTTTGTCGTGCTGGATAAGGTCTCCGCTCTCTACCAGGTTTTTAGTATAAAGAGAGTGTTTTTCAAAGTACATGATGGTGGTAAAGGATATGGCGGACACTAGCATGAGTGGCACAAAAAGAGTATAACCACCAGTAATTTCTGCAATAAGGAATATGGCTGTGAGCGGAGCGTGCAATACGCCGCTCATCACACCGCACATACCGACCAGTGTAAAGTTGCTCGTACTGATTTGTCCGGGCAGTAAAAAGTTGTTGGTGGCAGCAAAGAGGTAGCCGGCCAGACCACCCATAAACAGCGAAGGCGCAAAGATACCACCACTGCCTCCTGAGCCGAGTGTAAGTGCAGACGCTACAGGCTTAATCACTATGATGGCAAACAAAAACAATATCATGGCGATATTGCTGTCGCTAATGTCGTAAAACAAGCTCCTTTGAAAGATTTGCTCGTCATGGCCGGTGAGTAGCAGCTTTATGGTGTTGTACCCTTCACCGTATATTGGGGGGAAGATCAGGATAATGATAGCCAATCCAATACCCCCTAACAGTGCCCGGTTAGCATCGTTTTTGATGCGGGCTACCCATTTTTCTACCAGATAAGTGACGCGCGTAAAATGCACAGACACGATTCCACAGCCGATACCCAGCAGCATAAAGTAAGGTACATCTTCGGCGCTGAACTGATCTTTGATCTTAAAAGAAAAAAGGATATCGTCACCCAGCAGTACCAACGAAACCAACGAGCCGGTAACCGAGGAAATCAGTATAGGGATAAATTTATTGATGGTAGCCTCGGCCAGTATTACTTCTATGGCAAAGATGACTCCCGCTATGGGCGAGTTGAAAATAGCTGAGATAGCACCGGATGCTCCACAGGCGATGAGCAGCGTCCTTTTTTTGTAGTTGAGGTGAGTAAGTTGCCCCAGGTTGGAGCCTATGGCCGATCCTGTCACTACAATGGGGGCCTCCAGTCCTACAGATCCTCCAAAACCAACGGTAATAGCACTGGTAAACATGCGCGAGTACATCATCGAGCGTTTTACAATACTTGAGTTTTTGGATATCGTGTATAGAATCTGGGTAATACCATGCCCCAGTTTTTCTTTAAAAAAATATTTGGCCACCAGCACTGTGAGCATGATGCCTATGAGTGGGTAAAAAAGATACAAATAATTGATACCCGTGATGTCCAGATTTTTTTCAAGGAAATTTTGGATGAGGTGGACAGCACTTTTGAGTGTAACGGCCGCTAATCCGGCAATGAGGCCAATGAGCCCACTAAGCATGAGCACAAAGTTGTTGTTGCTAATATGCTTTAGTCTCCAAATGAGAAATTTCACTAAGAGGTCACTCAATTTCATATGTCAATGGAAATCAATATACCGGTAATTGTATGTAGTCAACAATAAAGGGTGTAGAGTTTGGCGTAAAGAAAAACGAAAATGAGCAAACCCCACCCCCAAATGCGTAATATTTACCTATTTAACCATAGGTTCAGGTTCTTTTTTGCCTGTGATGAGGCTAAAGGGTCTATTTCTATGCGGTAAAGCCCAAAATAAGCTTGTCCTGTGCTTTGCAGTGTTATTGTTTTCTTTTGAAAATTCCTTTCAAATTCCACAGTGCAGGTGTCGGGTAGTTTGTCAGTGTTTTTTGCAGGAGCTTTTTGGTTTATAGTGATCACTTTGTCACCAATAGACAGGGTATTTTCAGCCGGCGAAGCAGGAGCTATTTCGTTCACTACTGCAGTATCGTTTTGATGATCTAACCGAAAACCAAAGAGCGCCGCGGTAGCTTCGGGATGCGCTACCGCTACGAGCCGGCATCCTATGTGTGCCAGCAGCGCGTTGAGTTCGTTTTCGATAGGCGTAGTGCCTTCGTAGTAGTGGGGTATAAAAGCAGTATCTCCGATGTACTTACGAATGAGCTCGTATACATTTTCTTTGGTGTATCCGATTTCAGGTTTGCCATAGTGCTCCCACATATCTGCAATTATATTGTCCAGACTGTATTGGTTGTTGCTGTGCTGGCGTATGGTTAAATCAAGCATCCAGGCAGTGAGTGCTCCTTTTACATAGATAGAAACTTTGCGACCGGGCAAAAGTTTTTTGTAGCCGTCTATCCAAAGGTCATAAGAAGAGCGGGTAAGTGAGAGGTGATGTCTGCCGTAGTTTTCAAAGTGTCGCTTGAGCAAAATGTTGAGCTCATCGAGGTATTGGTCGGTAGAAAACACACCACTGCGAGCTAGAAACAAGTCGCCATAGTAGGTAGTAAAGCCCTCTGTAACAAAACCTGTTTCATAATAATTTTCCCTAGAAAAATCGTAAGGGCTAAGCTCTTTTGGGCGGATACGGGTGACGTTCCATGCATGAAACAACTCATGGGAAGCTACTCCCAGCATGTCGAGGTAATATTGTTTTTGATTTTCAGAGCTGGACGGGCCCAGCACCAAAACAGTACTGTTGAGATGTTCTACGCCATGATAGTGCCTGTAAGGCAGTGACTGTACAATAAAGTCGTATCTTGATGAGGGAAACCCACCCATCTGATGCATTTGTGTTTCGGTGAATTTTTGGAAGTCAGCAAGAATCTGCTCATCGTCCAGCGGGCAGTCGCCATGTATGTAAATGTGAAAGTCGGTATCGCTTACCCTATAGGTCAGGTGATGAAGGTAAGGAGCCGCTAGCAGGGGTGAGTCTACCAACTCATAATAGTTTTTAGCCGCAAATGTTCGCTTTTCTGCTTCAGCAAGTTGGCACACATAAGTATAATCTTTGGGTATGTCTACGGTCACTCTGGCAGGCAGATCCGTTTTGGCAGGCGAGTACAAAAGGCAGTTGATAAAATTGATATAAATCTGCTCTTCGTCTACCACACTACTGCCGGCATCCATGTAGTAGGCATAATACCGGTAAGTCGCTACCAGTTTTTTGGCCTGCTTAGTATCTACTTTCCACTTGTTGCGTGCCGTTTTGTAAAAAAGCAGAGGAGATCCCGATTCGTCTGCTATACTAAGATCGCGAAGGTTAGCAACATAGTTGGTGAGCTCGTATCTGCCGGGGCGCCAGTCGGGCAGTATAAGTTCGCACAGGTTTTCGTCAGACACTTCCACCTTCATCTTTATATGTACAAAGTGTGTGAGACGATTAGGAAATGTAAGGGAGTAGCAGATTTTAGACATAGTCTTTTTATGGGGAATGATAGTAAAAACGAAGCTGCAATATAATTGTGTTTTCAAAAAGAAAATAAACAATCATAAGTCATCCTTTGTAAATCCATAAAAGCTACTTAGCTTTGCACTCCGTTTTTAGAATCGGGTCTAAATAGTCGCTCCAAAGTCATTCAAATGTGATTTTGTATAGCAAGTAAGAGTTAAAATCAGGAAAATGAAAAGAACGTTTCAACCTTCACAAAGAAAAAGAAGAAATAAGCACGGGTTTAAAGCTAGAATGGCAGACCCTAATGGCAAAGCAGTATTGGCGCGCAGAAGAGCTAAGGGGAGGAAAAAACTGACTGTTTCTGACGAGAAGAAACACAAAAAATAATAGCTACAGGTAAAGCTTGTCTGTATGGCTGAGGCTGTCGGACAGGCTTTTCCTTTATAGCTTCCAGTTTGCACTTTCCTTTCTTTTTCGCATTCGTTTGCGAAACCATCAGCTTCTTTTATCCGCATATACTTACTACTGATGGGAATAAAAACAACACATACTCCACGTTTTACATTCCCTGCGAATGCCCGCCTGAAAAGTAAAAAAAAGATAGACTTACTTTTTGCTACAGGTAAATCCCTATTTATATATCCTTTTTCCATAAAATACATCTTCGTGCCAGAGGAGGAGGAAGCCAACCAGTTTTTGGTTTCTGTTTCCAAAAAGAAGTTTAAAAAGGCTGTAGATAGAAACCAGATCAAGCGCAGAGTGCGTGAAGCCTACAGGCTAAATCGCCAGCAGTGGTTGTCTCTGCCCGACAAAAAAGGATATTTTCTAATTGCCTATATTTACATTGCTAAAGAGGTTCATGCGTATAGCTTTATAGAAGCAAAACTAATCGAATCCCTAAAGCGTTTACATTCCAAACACATAGAATAGCAATGAGGAAGTTTGTGCTGGGCTTAGCAGCTCTGATTGGTATAGTTACCCTGTTTTCGTTCTCCCGCCTGAGCGACAACTATTTCGAAATTACCCGAAATCTGGATATATTCAGTACGCTTTTTAAAGAGCTGAATGCCAATTATGTAGATGAGGTAGATGCGGAAGCATTGGTAGAAGAAGGCATTAATGCCATGTTGCGTTCGCTCGATCCCTACTCGGATTATATGCCCGAGTCAGAGTTGGAAAGCTATCGGACATCCACCACAGGTGAGTATGGAGGTATAGGTGCCATAGTAGGAAAGAAAAACGGAGTGAGCACCGTCATCATGCCTTACCCCGATTTTCCGGCACACGAAGCAGGCCTTCAGATTGGAGATCAGATATTGAAAATCGATGGAGTGGAATTGGAGGGTAAAAGAACATCGGAGGTGAGTTCTTTACTAAAAGGCACACCCCAGACCTCTCTCACGCTACAAGTAAAACGCTACGGTATAGACCAGCCTTTTGATGTCACAATCAAGCGTGCCAAAATAGTGATCAACAATGTGAGCTATGCGGGCATGTACGATGAAGAAATAGGTGTGATTCGCTTGTCGGAGTTTACCACCAATGCCAGCACTGAAGTAACGGAGGCACTCAATGAGCTAAAGGAGCAAGGAGCAAAGCGGCTGATCCTGGACTTGCGGGGCAACCCGGGAGGGCTACTCACCGAAGCAATCAATGTAGCCAATGTTTTTTTGCCGAAAGGAAAAGAAATAGTACGGACCAAAGGAAAAGCACCTACCGTAGGGCAGGTGTACAAGGCATTGCGCCAGCCGGCTGATACCGACATGCCATTGGCAGTATTGATAAGCAATGGCACGGCATCTGCAGCAGAAATTGTATCCGGCTCTATTCAGGATTATGACAGAGGCGTATTGATAGGAAAGAAAACGTTTGGCAAAGGCCTGGTGCAAGGTACACGACAATTGCCCTACGATGCACAACTCAAGTTGACCACAGCAAAGTACTACATACCATCGGGTAGGTGTATACAGTCTATAGATTATTCGCACCGCAACGAAGACGGCAGTGTAGGCAAAATCCCTGATTCCCTAAAGGTGGCTTATAAAACTACTAACGGGCGTACCGTATACGATGGAGGGGGAATAGATCCTGACATACCTGTGGATATCGAATACTATTCTAATCTTTTGCTAAACATAGTCAATCAGGACATCTTGTTCGACTATGCTACGAAATACCGGTTTGAAAACCCCTCAATACCCAATGCCAGAGATTTTGAAATATCAGACGATGAGTATGCGGATTTTGTAGCCTGGGCGGGAGAAAAACAATTGGATTTTTCTTCGGAAATGGACAAGGCCATTACTGCTGTGGAAAAGATATCGAAAGATGAAAAGTACTACGATGGGTTAAAAAACCACATTGAAACACTAAAAGAGCGATTGAAAAAAGTGAGAGGTTCGTATCTCACAGACTATAAAGAAGAGGTAAAAACGCTGCTGAAAGAAGAAATAGTGAGCAGGTATTTTTTGCATGAGGGAGTAGTGGAAGCGTCCTTGTCTCATGATCCTGCCATCGAAAAGGCAGTAGAAATATTGAGAGACGAATCACACTACAATAAGTTGTTGGCAAAATAATCATTGGATTTTGAGCATTATAGTAAGTATTGAAACAGCTACGCGCGCAGGGTCGGTGGCTGTACACGATGGAGGCAAACTTGTAGGTTTGCAGCAGTATGATATAGAAAAGTCACATTCAAGCTTGTTGCACACTATGGTACAGCAGGTGCTGGAAAACAGCAACCTGACAGCCTCAGCTATAGATGCGATAGCCATATCAGCCGGGCCCGGATCTTACACGGGGCTTAGGATTGGCGTATCTACAGCCAAAGGCTTGTGCTATGCACTGGACAAGCCGCTAATAGCGGTAAATACGCTAAAGGCCATGGCTCAGCAGGTGGCAAACACGGCCACTTCGCCAGCGCTACTTTGCCCTATGATCGACGCAAGACGGCTGGAGGTATATTGTATGCTACTCGATAATGAAATGAGTGAGCAGCAAGCTACAGAAGCGATGATAATAGACGAAGGGTCGTTTGCAGCTGAGTTGGAGCAGCAGCATGTTATTTTCTTTGGCGATGGAGCCGAAAAGTGCAAATCTATCATACAACACCCCAATGCTTTTTTTGTAGATGGCGTCATACCCTCTGCCCGTGAAATTGGCCAGCTGGCTCACACATCTTACACAAAAGGTGAATTTGAAAACCTGGCTTATTATGAGCCGTTTTACCTCAAGGAATTTAGAATAATCAAATCAAAGAAGAAGCACTTTTGATATGGTAGCACAAGGAGAAATCGAGAACAGAGTAGCCAATAGTGGGCTCATAAACTTTGACCTGGAACAATACTACGATAAGGCAGAGCGAGTGGTATACGATATCAAAGACAACCTTTTCAATGGATTTGTCTTGAAAGAGAAGGATTTCAGAGCATTTGTAAAAGAAAAAGACTGGAGCGAATTCGAAGGTAAGAATGTAGCGATTACCTGCTCGGCGGATGCCATAGTACCTACATGGGCGTACATGCTTTTGGTTACGGCTATGGAGCCATTTGCCAGGCGGGTGATGTTTGGCACGTTGGCGCAGTTGGAGCAGTATCTTTTTCAGCAAGCATTGGCTGCAATAGACCTGAGTGAATTTGAAGGGCAGAGAGTGATAGTAAAAGGATGTGGACGCTACCCCGTGCCCGCTTTTGCTTATGTGGAGATTACCCGGCTTCTCAAACCTGTAGCCAAAAGTATTATGTATGGAGAGGCTTGTAGTGCCGTGCCCGTGTACAAAGCGCCTAAAAAAGACGGACTTAGCTAATATTTTTTATTTTCCATGCTTCTTATTGCCAATAAATCTTACTTTTGAAAGCACGCAGATGTAAACGCCACTAACGTTGAATTTCGAAGTAAAGCTTCCCATTTTTGAAGGTCCTTTTGACCTGCTCTTGTTCTTCATTCAGAGGGATGAGCTGGACATACACGATATCCCCATATCGCAGGTGACCAACGACTTTCTGAGCTACATTCACCATCTCGAAAAGATGAATGTGGAAGTGGCTAGTGAGTTTATTTTAGTGGCAGCTACACTCATGCGGATCAAGGCAAAGATGCTGTTGCCAAGGCCAGTGCTAAATGAAGAAGGCGAAGAAATAGACCCTCGCGAGGAGCTGGTAAGGCACTTGCTCGAATACAAGAAGTACAAGTCGGTGATTTCAGAGTTGTCGGCACTGGAGGCAGACAGAATGAACCGTGAAAAACGTGGCAATGTGGTGAAAGAAATCAAGCACTTGTCTGAGTCATCCAATGTGGAATCAGAACTGCAAGACCTTGATTTGTACAAGTTGCTGAAAGTGTACCTGAAAGTACTTCGCCGCTATGAATACGAAAAGAACAAGCCCACTCATCAGGTAGTTCAGTATCCGTATACCATTTCTGGTCAGAAAACGGTCCTGCTCACTAAGCTCGACGAATGTCAGCGGCTGTCCTTTGTGGATATCATCAAAGAGAAGCCGGAAAAAATAGCTGTTGTATTCAATTTTCTGGCTATACTGGAGTTGTTGCAGCTGAGCATGATCACCATTCATCTTGGCGAAGGCTTCAATAATTTTTGGATAGAAAAGCTCGAAGAGGTAGCTGTAGAAGATTAGTTGCAGTAGTTTATGAAGTACGCCTGTTTGACTTACTCTTGTTATACTATGCTCTTTTCCAGGGTATGGCTTGCGTTACTTATTACTCCCACATTCCTACCCCCTGTTTGCTGATGGATATTAGTGCTAAGAAGGTATTTAAAGTACTCAACCCTCAGAACGTGTGGATTCCCGTTTTGCTGGGGTTGGGAATTGTTTTTTTTCTTTTTTACAATGATCCCAATGTAACAGCCGATAATTTGCGGCTGATTTTCGATGCTAAACCGGAAGGTGTTTTGTTGTCGCTTTTCACGCTGGTGTTGCGGCATGTTGGCTATGCCTATCGCTTGAGGATAATAGCCGATGGACAGCTTTCATGGATGCGATGCATTGTTATTATCATCCTTTGGGAATTTGCTTCGGCAGTTACCCCCTCTGTGGTAGGAGGTACAGCTGTGGCAGTGTTTATTCTTACTATGGAAGGGCTAAACTTTGGCAAGGCCATGGCTTTTGTAATGGTAACCGCTATTCTGGACAATCTGTTTTTTGTGCTGGCTGCTCCGGCGGGTATGTTACTGGCTCCCGGACAGGTTTTTCCGGCAGTAGAGGCCGCCGATTTGCAAGTAGGCAATAGCCTGCCCTATTTTTTCTTTATCAGTTATGGGTTGATAGCGTTGTATACAGCTATCATGTCGTATGGCTTGTTTGCCAGGCCAAGAGCGTTTAAATGGATTTTGTTGAAAGTAACCTCCTGGGGATGGCTGAATCGCTGGAAGCATCAGGCCAGCTTGTATGGCGATCAGATTATAGTAGCTTCCGCGGAACTGAAAGGGAAAAAAATCCATTACTGGATGCTGATCATAGGATTGACGTTGTTTATTTGGAGTGTGAGATATCTCACGCTTAATACCATTGTGGCATCCTATACCACAGTAACTTTTGGAGAGCATCTGGTCATTTTTTCTCGCCAGATCATTATGTGGATCGTAATGCTGATCTCACCTACACCGGGAAGTAGTGGTACAGCAGAGTACTTTTTTATTCCGTTTTTTGAAGAGTACCTGGAATCCTACACGTTTATATCGGCCATATTTTGGCGTATGCTTACCTATTATCCATATCTATTGCTGGGAGCTATAGTGCTACCTCGCTGGGTCAAGGCTGTTTTTTTCAAGAAAAAGGCATAAAAAAACTGCCCGGGAAACCCAGACAGTTTTTTATGGACGGGTAGTCAACTTAGTATTTTTCCAGTGCTGAGAAAAAGAATGAACCTTCGATTGCAGCATTTTCGTCTGAGTCGCTACCGTGGATAGCATTGGCCTCAATCGATTTTGCATATAGTTTACGGATGGTTCCTTCTGCAGCTTCAGCAGGATTGGTAGCGCCAATCAGGGTTCTGAAGTCAGCTACAGCATTGTCTTTTTCCAGAATCATAGCTATGATGGGGCCGGAAGACATGTACTGGCAAAGGTCGTTGTAAAAAGGGCGCTCTTTGTGCACAGCATAAAACTCGCCTGCTTTTTCCGAAGTAAGGCGAGTAAGTTTCATGGCTTTGATAGCAAAACCGGCCTCTTCGATATGTTTGATAATAGCACCTGAGTTGCCGTCAGCAAAAGCATCGGGCTTGATCATCGTAAATGTTTTGTTTCCTGTCATCGGATATTTTGGTGTTTATGTAAAGATGCCGCAAAATTAAACCAAACAAAGGGAATACATGCATTCATCTGAAAATTCGATTGGATAAGGAGTGGTTTGGTCAGGAGCAGGTGTGTGCCGGGTGTAGTCAGGAAAAGAAACGGTTGAGAATGATTTGTGTCTCTGTGGAAAACGGTAAGCAGACACAGTGTGTGGCAGTGTCTTGAGTCTGGCGTATACTATACGCCATCTTTTGTGTAAACAACGGCATCTCTGTTTGATTTTGGCTTTCTCAGGAGGGTATTTGTTTGCCTCAAAACCGATAGAAATGCCATTACCTGACAAGAGATAGGGTGAGTGAGGACATATAGGTTGGTTTGGCCCATTATCCTATGTGCATCGTTTTGTTTTGCCAACTATTATCTACACTTTTGCACCTGCTTTTTTTAAAATTAATGCAAAACTTAGCAGCTTTTAAAGAACTGATTAGCCTTCCAAAAAGGATAGTCATTACCACTCATGTAAAGCCCGATGCAGATGCACTGGGTTCGTCACTGGGCTTAGCGGGTTTTTTACAAAAATCCGGTCATCAGGTTACGGTGATCACGCCTACAGATTATCCAGAGTTTCTTCATTGGATGGATGGAAACAAGGATGTTATCGTCTACAACGAAGGCAATGAAGAGCGATCTGCCTATTTGGTCGAAAATGCTGACATTATCTGTTGTCTGGATTTTTCGTGCCTCGACAGGATCGAAGAGCTCGGAGAGCTTGTGCGTAAGTCAGAAGCACAGAAAGTACTTATCGATCACCACCTCGAGCCCGAAGATTTTGCCGATTATGTTTTATGGTCTACAGAAGCAGCGGCAGCAGCAGAGCTGGTTTACGACCTGATCGATATGCTGGACGAAAAAGAGAAAATCACTATCGGTATTGCCGAGGCTCTGTATGCTGGTTTGATGACCGACACAGGAAACTTCAGGCACCCATCTACCACACCCAAGGTGCACCACATAGTGGCAGACCTGATTGAGTTTGGTGCGGATGTGTCGAAAGTGGCCAACCTGATTTATGACAATTACTCTTTTCAGCGTCTCAAGCTAATGGGGTTTGCCCTGTCTGAGCGGCTCGAAGTGATAGAAGAATACAATACGGCTTTCTTTGCGCTGAGCAAAGAAGATCAGGACAGGTTCAACTACCAAACCGGCGATACCGAGGGGTTAGTAAACTACGGCTTGTCGATTAAGGGAATAAACATGGCTGCTTTCATGCGTGAGAGTGAGGGCAAAGTGAAAATGTCATTCCGTTCCATTGGAGATTTTTCAGTTAAAAAATTCGCCAGTGAATATTTTAACGGAGGAGGGCATAAAAATGCAGCAGGAGGTGTGTCGCACGACAGCCTGGATGCTACCATAGAGAAATTTAAAAAACTATTAACGAAACATTCTAAAGAATTAAGAAATGAAAAATAAACTAATGAGCCTGGCGGTAGCCGCTACAGTGTTGGTGGCATGTGAGCAGGGAGGAAAGAAAACAGTGACACAGTCTGGGCTGGAAGTGCAACATGTAGAGCAAACTGAAGGTAGAGAAAAGAGCAATGGTGATTTTATGTTTTTCAACATGAAATACACAACCGACACAGATAGTGTGCTTTTCGATACGGATGAGCGAGGCGGGGCAGTGCCTATTCCTTTTGATTCTGCGCAGTGGAAAGAGGCAGGGGTGATCTATGAAGCGTTTAGCCTGTGTAAAGAGGGAGACAGTATTGTCTTTTCAGTACCGGCAGCAGATTTGTTTGAAAACACCTTTAAGCAGCCAGTGCCTGCAGGCATCAACAAAGACTCTAATATCAAGTTTTATGTAGGGTTGGAAAAAATCAGAAACAGAGAAGAGCTGAATGCCGAAATGATGGCTGAGTCTGAAGCGCAATTGAAAAAAGATGGAGAGATTATAGACGAGTACCTGGCCGATAACAATATAGATGCACAGACTACAGAGTCAGGATTGCGTTATGTGATTACTGAAGAAGGTTCAGGAGAAGTAGCTGAAGCAGGTCAGAATGTAGAAGTTCACTACCATGGTACTTTATTGGACGGTACTAAGTTTGACTCGTCAGTAGACAGAGGCGAGCCTTTCTCATTTGTGCTCGGACAGGGAAGAGTGATCCGTGGTTGGGACGAAGGTTTTGCGCTGCTAAAAAAAGGAACGAAGGCAACTTTATACATCCCAAGTCCATTAGCATATGGAGGGCAGGCTGTGAGCGAAGTAATCAAAGCAAATTCTATCTTGAAATTTGAGGTAGAACTACTGGATATCAAATAATCGATTGTTTAGGTAGCGTAGTGTCTCGTCTGACCATTGAAAATTAAAATTAACAGATGAAAGTTCAAATGTATTGGAAGTCAGTAGCCCTGATGCTGGGGTTGGTGGTTTTAGCAGCCTGTGGAGGCAATGATGTAGAGTATCTAAGCCCTGAGGAACAACTGAAAAAAGACATAGAACGCATAGAAACCTATATTTCGGCGCATAATATTCAAAATGTGCAGACCACCGAAAGTGGTCTGCGCTATGTGATCACACAAGGAGGAGCTGGAGCAAATGCCTCAGTAGGAGATAACGTAACGGTGCATTATACCGGTAAGCTATTAAATGGCGTGAAGTTCGACTCTTCAGTGGACAGGGGTTCCCCTTTTCAGTTTCAGTTGGGCAGAGGCCAGGTGATATATGGCTGGGACGAAGGTATTCAGTTGTTTAACAAAGGTGCCAAGGGAGTGTTGTATATACCCTCGGTATATGCTTACGGCACTCGTGGTGCAGGGTCTATTGGCCCCAATGAAGTGCTCGTGTTTGATATAGAGTTGATAGATATAAATTGAGATGGCTAAGAAATTGGATCTGACTGTAAAAAATCTTACTGCCCTGCTGGGTGTGGTGGTTGTAGTATTGCTGGCGTCTTGTGGAGGTTCGGACAGAGAAGAAGAGATAGACCCTGCTAAAGTAACGGCCGATTCGCTGGCTCAGAGTATTATCGACAATGACTCTATAGACTGGTATATCAACGAGTACCAGATTGCAGACGTGAGAGAGGAAGCCTCAGGTATTCGCTATGCCTTGCTGGAAGAAGGCAATGGTGAAGCGCCAGACCCTAATGATATTGTTTCTGTTACTTATCTGGGTAAATTTCTCAATGGCAAAGCATTCGATACAAACTCGGAGCAAGCCGCTAAGGATGCAGATATTTATGTAGAAAATCGTAATTATGTGCCGTTGAGGTTTAATTATACCGAAAACGGAAGTACACTAAGTAGTTCTTTTTTAGCCAGCTTCCGCCAAGGATTGACAGAAGTGCTAAACATGAAAGATACTGAGGGTAAGCGCATGTTTACCAAAGGTAGCAGAGCTGTTCTTTTTCTACCTTCTGCTTTGGCCTACGGCACTACCGGTGACCAGGTGTCTAACCTGATAGATGATACCATCCCGCCCAATACAGTTATCTTGTTCGAATTTACCCTTGTAACCTTCCGACCCTGATTTATCTCTCATGAAAATTTGTTTTGCAACGCACAATGAAAACAAGCTGCGGGAGGTAAAAGCCTTACTCGATCCCATAGAGGTAGTAGGGTTAAACGATTTAGGGCAGACGGAAGAAATTCCTGAAGATGGTGTTACACTCGATGAAAATGCAGCCATCAAAGCACGTTTTGTTGCAGAAAAATATCAAATCAATTGTTTTGCAGATGATACAGGCCTGGAGGTAGAGGCTCTGGATGGTGCTCCCGGTGTTTACTCAGCTCGATATGCAGGACCTCAAAAAGACAATCAGGCAAATATCGATTTGCTTCTGACCAACCTCAAAGGAGTAAACAACCGGAAAGCTCGCTTTAGAACAGTCATTCATTTGATTTTGGATGGCGAAACAATTGCCCTCGATGGGATTGTAAACGGAGAAATCACCCACGAACGGAGTGGTACTGATGGGTTTGGTTACGATCCTGTGTTTAGACCGGAGGGATATGATATTACCTTTGCTGAGATGTCTATGGATGCCAAAAATAAAATATCTCACAGGGGGCGGGCTATTCGAAAACTTGTGCAGCACCTGCGCACACTTTCCTGATTTTTTTGCAAAATTCTCTTAGTTCATTAATTTGTACAGATGTTAGCTTCTACTCAGCCATATCTTATAGGGGTTACCGGAGGGAGTGGATCTGGTAAAACTTCTTTTTTGCACCAGCTAGAGCAGGCTTTGCCTGTGGGTGCACTTACCGTATTGTCGCAGGATCACTACTATGTGCCTATTGATGAGCAGCCACGCGACGATCAGGATATTGAAAATTTCGACTTGCCCGAATCCATTAATCAGGAAGAGTTTGTTCGTGATATTGCGCAGCTCAAGGCCGGCCAAACGGTTTTTCGCAAAGAATACACCTTTAACAACAGCAATGCAGAGCCCCGGCAATTGGAGTTTAAGGCAGCACCAATCGTAGTGGTTGAAGGAATTTTCGTTTTCTCGGATCCGGATATATTCAGTCAGTTGGATCTCAAGGTTTTCATTGAAACGGAAGACTACCTGATGTTGAAGAGGCGTGTGATTCGCGATGCATCTGAGCGTGGCTATGATATGGACGATGTGTTGTATCGTTTTGAAAACCACGTAATGCCGGCATTCAGGCAGTACATAGAACCCTACAAGCAACAGGCGAATATTATCATTCCTAATAGCAATAGCTACGAGGTAGGCCTGGAGGTGATTGCAGGGTTCTTGAAAAGTAAGCTTTAAAGTCCGTTTAATTCCATTTCGCGAGGCGTCCTCTTGCTGTTTCCAATCAACTCCTCTAAATCAAACTCGTCAGAATAGACGCTCTCGGCTCTGTCTCTCAGGTTGTAGTTTGAACTCAGTACCTGACCGTACGCGCCGGCAGAGCGAATTTTCAATAAGTCTCCTCTCAGTGTTTTGGGCAGATCTGCTTCGCCAAACGTGTCTGTGCTTTCGCAGATAGGGCCTACTACTTTGTAGGGTTCCGGAGCTTCGGCCGAAGACAGGTTTTCGATCAGGTGAAAAGAGTTGTACAGCGCAGGTCGTATCAGATCGGTCATGCCGGCATCAATGATGGCAAACTTTGTTTCTTTGCCCGCTTTTACGTACAGTACCTTAGAAATCAATGAGCCCATCTGTCCTACGATAGAACGACCAAGTTCAAAGTGTACCGATTGATTGGCTTTCGGTTTTAAAAACTTATCAAAGACCTTGAAATATTCCTCGAAGTTAGGAACAGGTTGTCCGTCAGGGTCATTGTAATTGATGCCAAGTCCTCCGCCTAGATTGAGGTGGTCTATCTCTACACCCTTGTCGTCCAGAAACGAAACAACGTCGTTTACCGCATAACATAACTTGGCGTAAGGATTTAAACTTAGTATTTGTGAGCCGATATGAAAGTGTACACCTGTTAGCTTTAGGTGATCGTATTTAGCGATTTCATCCAGTGCCAAAGCAAGGTCTCCTACAGGTATGCCAAACTTGTTTTCGTTTAGCCCTGTAGTGATATGCCGGTGAGTCTGAGCATCCACGTTGGGATTCAGTCGAAAAGCAATGTTAGCTACGGCATTATTTTCCTTCGCTACCTGATTTATAACTTCCAGTTCTTCTATCGATTCGCAGTTGATGCTGTGAATGTTATTATTGATAGCTAATGCCAACTCTTCGTCTGTTTTGCCTACGCCGGCCAGTACGATTTGCTCCGGAGTAAATCCGGTTTCCAAAGCCTTCTTAATCTCGTTTCCGCTTACACAATCTGCACCCAGGCCTTTTTGCTGTATGCGCGACAATATTCTGTCTTCCGCATTGGCTTTGATGGCATAATGCACGTGGTAATTCGGATGAGGTATGGCTTGCTTTAATGTGTTTAGTGTCTGATCCAGTAAATCCAGATCATAATAATAAAATGGGGTTTTGAGCATAATGTATGTTTTTATACCAGCAAAATTAACGAGGAGGCATTTATTCCGAAAAATATCATTGATTTTCAACAAACTATTAATAAATTGTTAAATAATTAACACTGAGAAAAGTATATGAGAACAATTGCCGAAGTAGTTGAATTTGAAGTCAAAAAGTTGCCTTTTGTAGAGGAGGCCATGCAGGATGGCCTTATTAATTTATCGTCTCTTGCCCGCCTCATAAAACCATCGATAGAAGAAGCCCTGATGAAGGAAGTAAACGAGGGTGCGATCGTGATGGCTCTCAAGCGATATACGAAAAACATGTCTGGTGCAGTAATGCTTAAGGCTGAGGATATAGGTAGTTATTTTGGGGAAATATTTGTTAGGTCAGGTTTGATGACATGCTCTTATGCTAACTCACCGTCTCTCACGGAAAATCAAACTAGACTCTTGCACGATGTAGACAAAAATGTAGACGCATACTGTTCATTCAAACAGGGTATGTTTGAACATACTTTCATTTTAAGTCAAAATCTTAAAGATAAAGTAGACGAATACTTCAAAAATGAGCAATTTATTTCGGGAATGACCAACCTGTGCTCTGTTACAGTTAAGCTAAAATCTTCAAATGTTGAGGTGATGGGGCTGTATTATTACCTATTTAAAATGATAGCCTGGCGTGGCATCAACGTGGTGGAAGTAGTGTCCACAGCCAACGAATTTACCATTGTTGTAGATCAGGAAAACATCAACGAATCGTTCTCAGTGTTGATGAATGTCAAGGAAGGTGTGTCAGGGAAGTAGTGCTATCACGGCTAACGTTCTCACAGTACTGGATAAACTCCGGGATTACTTTGGAAGAGTAGCGGACCGGTGCATTGAATAGTACACAGATCCCTATTTTGTTTTCCCTGTCTATGGCTATTTCACTTCTGTATTGATTCACATACCCTCCGTGGTAGACAACACGCCTGTTGTCATAGTCGATAACACGCCATCCTTTGGCATAGTGTGATTGTTTTACACCCGGCCATCTGTTAAAGTATTTTCGAGCTCTGCTCGTGTATACTTCCGGCTCAAAGACCTGATCCAGAGTTTGCTCAGATACGATTTCCGGCATGCCGCCAAGCAACAATTTGAGCCACTGTCCCATATCGGAAATGGAGGCATTGATACCTCCTGCTGATACAGCGTTGTAGTATTTCTTGTTGAGACGGTAGGTATAATACCGCTTGTGTTTATAACTCCATGCGTGTGGCATGGCTATATTGTCGTATTGTGTGAGCCCTTCATGAGAAGAGGACGAGTAGGTCATTTTAGCAGGAGAAAAAATCTCCTCTTGAAGCCATTCGGTATAGGGTTTGCCTGTTTTGTGCGCTATGAGCTCTTCTATTATAGCAAACGCCACATTTTGATACGACATAATACTCCCTTCTTTGCCTATCAGGTTGAGTTGCCCGAGTTTAGGCATGATGTCACTCACTGACATGCCGGCCTCTACCAAATTGGTGTAGCTATGAAGAGGGAGTCCCGTTGTATGTGAGAGCAGATGCCTTACTTCCACACGTTGGGTTTGGGCCGTATCTTTTAGGGTAAACGACGGCAAAGACTGTTTTACTTTGTCGTTCCAGTCAAGAATTTGCTTCTCTGCAAGAATGCCCGTGAGCACACCTGCAAAGCCTTTGGACACACTGCCGAGTCTAAACAGTGTATTGGCATCCACAGAATCAGATGCGCCGGTTTTCTGTACACCAAATCCCCCTATATAGACTATCGAAGTATCCTTCACGATGACCATAGCCGCACCCGGGCATTTGCTTTTGTCAAATTGTTTTTGAAACAAGTCGACAAACCCGCTGTAAGTTGTATCCTGCTCTACAGGTAGGTTTTTCCACAAAGCTGAAGTATTGCTCAGGTAGTCGGGGGAGCTTCCTGTAAAAAAAGGCGTGCAAAAAAGCCCCAGAAGAGGGAGTAGTGAATAGATACGTGTACGCAATTGAGAGTTTTTTTGGCAAAAATAGCATTATCTCCGAAAGATAAAATACGATACAGCTTCCATGTCATCAGGTGCTTGTGTTTTAGGTTTTATTACTTCATGTCAAAAAGAGTTTTTATTGCCAGGAAAAAGACAGATTCAATAAGACTGCCGCTCTGGTATAACGTATCTATACCACCCTGATTTTTTCTGCTACTGCGCCAGTTTTGTGTGAAGCGGTGGAGCTGGCAATAGCGCCTAATGTAAGCTTGTAAAAAACTACCTGTCCATAGGCAAAAAAATGAATTTAACATAGCGATAGGGTGTTTTTTAGCAGTTTTTTGTGTTTTTTTATAGTCTGCCCGAAATCTGCCTAAAGCTTGTTATTTATAATTATTCTAAATAACACCCCTTTTCTTTTGTTTAAGACCTCTTATTTAGCTGAAAATCAGTGTTTTGATTGTTTTTTTGACCAAAGTAGATTTACTTGCTACGTAGTGCCTAAAAATATGTTTTTGAATTAATTCGAGCCAACACTACATTTGCACCCACTACAAAAAGGAAAGCTAAATACTGATGCTAAAACGAGATTGTTTCTATTCCAAAGTGGGATTTTTTTCCAAAAAAATTATCCTTTCATTTTCCTTAATTTTCACTTTAACTGCCGTGGCATTCCATGCCAATGGACAAGATGACGGTATACCAACCGATGAGGCTGTCATATCGAGCGGTGAAAAGCTATTTAAGGCTAATTGTAAAGTATGTCACGCAGTGCAGGAGAGGGTAGTTGGACCTGCCTTGAAGGATGTTCACAAAAGACAAAACGTAGAGTGGATCACGGCATTTGTGAGAAACTCTCAGAAAGTCATCAAAAGTGGAGATCCGTATGCGGTGAAGTTGTACGAAGAGTACAACAAAACTCAGATGACTTCATTTGATTTTTCTGACGAAGAGATTTTGTCTATCATAGCTTATCTCAAAGCAGAGTCTGAAAAAGAAGTAGCAGCGCCTGCAGAAGGAGCCGGTGCAGAAGGAGGCGAGGGTGCTGAAGCAGCCGAAGGCCCGTCGGAGTACATGACTATCATCATGATAGGTCTGGTAGTGGTGCTTGTACTTATCCTCATTGTATTGATACTCATCATCGGTGTGCTGAAAAAGCACCTCAACAACAAGGATGATATAAGCGAGGAAGACAAAGAAGTAGTAGAGCAAAAGCTCGACCTGCAAAAGTTCGTGAAGAGCAATACATTCCTCGGTTTTGTTGCTTTCATCTTTACAGCTATTGTGCTCAAGTCGGCTATAGACGGGCTCTTTACAGTAGGTGTGCAGCAGGGATACCAGCCTACACAACCCATCGCATTTTCACATAAGATACATGCAGGTCAGTACGAAATAGATTGTAACTACTGCCACACGGGAGTGAGAAACAGCAAAAGTGCTAACATCCCTTCGGCTAACATTTGTATGAACTGTCACTCTTCGATCAAGACAGATTCAGAAGAGATAAAGAAAATTAAAGCAGCTGTAGATAACAATACACCTATCGAATGGGTGAGGATTCACAACCTGCCTGATTTGGCATACTTCAACCACTCGCAGCACGTAGCAGTGGGCGAGATCGAGTGTCAGACATGTCATGGACCTATCGAAGAGATGGACGTGGTATACCAATACTCTCCGCTTACTATGGGATGGTGTATCAATTGCCACAGAGAAACAGACGTAAATACCAAAGGAAACGAATACTACGACAAATTAGTGAAGTTGCATAGCGAGACGAGCAAGGAGCCTATGAAAGTAGAAGACATAGGCGGTTTGGAATGTTCGAAATGTCACTACTAATTTGAAATTGTATAAAAAATACTTGTACCACTACGAGATATGAAAAATAATAAAAAGCAGTATTGGAAGGGATTGGAGGAATTGACCAAAAATCCTGAGTTCGAAAAATATGCTGATAAAGAATTTGCGGAATACCTTCCAATAGAGGATGAAAAGCAGGGTGAGGGTACGAACAGAAGGGACTTCCTGAAAATGATGGGCTTTGGTGTGGCGGCAGCCTCATTGGCCGCTTGTGAAGCTCCGGTGAGAAAAGCTATTCCTTACCTCAACAAACCTGTAGACGTAGATCCGGGAGTGCCCAATTACTACGCTTCTACATACCTCAACGGTAGCGACTTTTGCAGCATCGTTGTTAAAACCAGAGAAGGGCGTCCAATCAAGATAGAAGGCAATAAGATGTCTTCACTCAATGGTGGTGGTACATCAGCACAAGTACAGGCATCTGTACTTTCGCTATACGATAAAGAAAGACTTCAGGGGCCAAGCCTCGATGGCAAAGATGTGAGCTGGGATGAGCTGGACAAAACAGTAGCCGCAAAATTATCGGCTGCATCCGGCAAAATAGCTTTGATTAGCAACTCTATCTACAGCCCTTCTACTCGTGCAGCAATCGATGCACTCAAAGAAAAATACACAAACATAGAAGAATACGCATACGATCAGGTTTCATTCAGTGGCGCTCTTGCTGCTAATGAGCAGACCTTTGGCCAGCGTGTATTACCTTCTTACGATTTCAGCAAAGCCAAAACGATAGTAACGTTTGGTGCAGATTTTCTGGGAGATTGGTTGAACCACTCGCTACACAACAAGCAGTTTGCGCAAACCAGAAAATTAGGACCTAACAAAAAAGAAATGTCAAGACTCTACGCATTTGAGTCTAACCTTTCACTTACTGGTTCTAACGCTGACTACAGAACACGAATAAAAGCATCTCAGCAAGGAGCATACATAGCCAACCTGTACAATGCCATAGCGAAGAAAACAGGTGCTGCTACAGTAAATGCCGGAAAAATAGAAGATTCGGCTAACCTGACTAAAGCAGCTAATGACCTGCTGGCAAGCAAAGGAAAATCGCTTGTGATATCAGGATCGAACGACCCTCAGGTACAATTGCTCGTAAATGCGATCAACAACCTGCTGGGCAACTACGGTACTACTATCGACATCAACTCACCTGATTACAGCAGACAAGGAGATGATGCTAAGATGCTCAATTTTGTAAAAGACCTTAAAGGCGGAAATGTTTCCGCTGTTATCTTTTTCAATTGTAACCCTGTGTATGATCACGGGATGGGTAAGCAGATAGCTGAAGGTCTGAAAAAAGCAAAATTCACCCTGTCTACATCAGACAGGAAAGATGAAACGGCTACTTTGGTAAATGCCATTGCTCCAGACAATCACTTCCTGGAATCATGGAATGATGCTGAGCCTGTAAAAGGCAAATTCTTACTCACACAGCCTACGATTTCAAACCTCTTCAACACCAGACAGGCACAACAATCCTTCCTGGTTTGGGCAGGAAACAATACTTCATACTTTGATTTTATCAAGGCGAACTGGAAAGCAACAAACTTTACAGCCCAGAGCGAGCTTACCGATTTTGATACATTCTGGGACAAATGCCTGCACGATGGTGTGTTTGAAGTAAACAACGCTACAGAAGAAGCTGCTCAAATAGGAGAGATAGCAGTGAGCTATAAGCCTACTACAGCAGGATCAGGTGACGAGCTGGTGCTATACACTACCGGAGCTTTAGGTAACGGATCGCAAGCCAACAACCCTTGGTTGCAGGAGATGCCAGATCCTATAACTAAAGCTGTGTGGGATAACTACCTTACTATTTCCAGAAAGAAGGCCGAGGAGCTGAATTTGGTAGTAGGAGATATGAAAACACAGCTGGTAAACCTAACGGTGAATGGATACACGGTAAAAATACCTGCACTTATTCAGCCCGGTCAGGCAGATGGAACTGTAGGTCTGGCAATCGGTTATGGAAGAACAAGCGGAGGAAAAGTAGCAAATGGAGTTGGGCAAAATGCGTATCCTTTTATCAGCTACGCAGGAGGTTTCCAAAACCTGAGTGTTACTTCAGGTGTGAAAATAGAACCAACTGGCGAAGAGTACAGAGTAGCACAGACGCAAACACACCATACTTACATGGAGCGTAGCAATGTGGTTCAGGAATCTGTACTGTCAGCATATAAGAAAGACCCATCAGCCGGCCGTTCTATGCCTATGATAGCTACCTATCATGGAAAAGAAAAGCCGGGTAATATATCGTTGTGGGAAGGTCATAAGTACCCTAACCACCACTGGGGTATGATTGTAGATATGAACTCATGTACCGGTTGTGGATCATGTACCGTGTCTTGTCAGGCAGAAAACAACGTGCCTGTAGTAGGTAAAGACGAGGTACTGATGAGAAGAGAGATGACCTGGTTGAGAATCGATCGATACTACAGTCATAACGAAGAGGAAGTGTCCAACGCGGATGGTTTCCTGGATAAGCTTAAGAAAATGGAAAACCCTGCGGACAATCCGGAAGTAACCTTCCAGCCTATGATGTGTCAGCAGTGTAACAATGCCCCTTGTGAAACGGTTTGTCCGGTAGCAGCTACCAACCACAGTACTGAGGGACTTAACCAGATGGCTTACAACAGATGTATAGGTACACGATACTGTGCTAACAACTGTCCTTATAAAGTAAGACGATTCAACTGGTTTAAATACCACGACAACAGTCAATTCCCTGAAAACACCGCTATGAACAACGACCTGGGTAAAATGGTATTGAACCCGGACGTAACTGTACGATCAAGAGGTGTGATGGAAAAATGTTCTTTCTGTGTGCAGCGTATCCAGTATGGAAAGCTAGAGGCGAAGAAAGAAGGCCGACGACCAGTAGATGGAGAGATCACTACTGCATGTGCTTCGGCATGTCCATCAGAGGCGCTGGTATTTGGCGATATGAAAGATCCAAACAGCCGTATTTCTCAAATGCTTCGATTGGAAGAAGGAGAAAACGGAATGGAAGTAAAAGAAGAAAGAGCATATCACATGCTTGAAGAGTTAAATGTGAAGCCAAACGTTTGGTACCTCACTAAGATTAGAAACAAAGAAGAATCAAACGCTTAAAAGATATAAATTATGCACGCAGAATCAGTAGTTCGCCAGCCTCTTATCACAGGTGGTAAAACGGTTCACGACATAACGAATGACATTAGTGGAAGAGTAGAAGAAAAACCTGCTAAGTCCTGGCTCATGGCAATGGCTGTGTCTCTTGGCCTGTTGGCTATCGGTGGGTACTACGTGTATCGTTTGTTGTGGCATGGTATAGGAGAGTGGGGCTTGAATAAAACCGTCGGCTGGGCCTGGGATATCACCAACTTCGTATGGTGGGTAGGTATAGGTCACGCAGGTACACTTATCTCTGCTATTCTCTTGTTGTTTAGACAAAGGTGGAGAATGGGTATCAACCGTGCGGCAGAAGCAATGACCATTTTTGCCGTTATCTGTGCCGCTATGTTCCCGGTACTGCACATGGGGCGTCCCTGGTTGGGTGCTTTTTGGGCACTGCCTCTTCCAAACACATACGGTTCACTTTGGGTAAACTTTAACTCACCCCTGCTTTGGGACGTGTTTGCCATCAGTACTTACTTTTCAGTATCGTTAGTATTCTGGTATATAGGTCTGATTCCTGATTTTGCAACCATTCGCGACAGAGCCACTACCAAAGTAAGAAAAGCCATATATGGCGCTTTGAGTATGGGCTGGGTAGGCGATTCTAAAACCTGGTCACGATACGAAACAGTATCATTGGTATTGGCCGGATTGGCTACACCTCTTGTACTTTCTGTACACACTATCGTATCTTTTGACTTTGCTACTTCAGTAATACCCGGATGGCACACTACGATTTTCCCTCCTTACTTTGTGGCAGGAGCTATTTTCTCCGGATTTGCTATGGTACTTACACTGCTTCTGATCACTCGAAGAGTGTACAAACTGGAAGACTACATTACCATCCAGCACATCGAGTTGATGAATATCATCATCACCGTAACAGGGTCTATAGTAGGAGTAGCCTACATTACAGAATTTTTCATAGCGTCATACTCAGGAGTAGAAGCTGAGCAATATGCTTTTATCAACCGTGCCTTTGGTCCATACTGGTGGGCGTATGCATCGATGATGACGTGTAACGTGATATCTCCGCAGCTGTTCTGGATTAAGAGCATCCGTACGAACATCGCGTCAACGTTTGTGATTTCTATAATAGTAAACATAGGAATGTGGTTTGAGCGATTTGTAATTATCGTTACCTCTCTCCACAGAGATTTTATTCCTTCAAGCTGGGCAATGTTCTACCCTGAACCTGCCGACATAGGAGTATACATTTTCACCTTTGGTTTGTTCTTCACGCTATTCTTCTTGTTTGCCAAATTCTTCCCGGTAATCAACATGGCTGAAGTAAAGAGTATTGTTAAAGCGACATCAGAAAAAACAGATAAATAATATGGAAAGCGATAAAAATTTCGTCCTGGGTGTTTATGATGACGAAGACCTGTTGTTGAAAGGCATCAAGGATGTGCGTGAAGGAGGAGTAAAAATCCATGAGGTATATTCACCATTTCCGGTTCACGGCATAGAGGCTGCTCTGGGCTACAAAACATCAAGGCTTTCTGTTGTAGCATTTATGTTTGGGCTTACAGGAACAATTTTGGCACTGACCCTGCAAATTGGTACTATGACTGTAGATTGGCCGATGATAGTAGGTGGTAAGGATTTTCTTCCCTTTCCTACTTTTGTGCCGGTTACTTTTGAGCTTACTGTATTATTAGCCGCATTTGGCATGGTGGGTACTTTCTTCACCATCAGTAATCTGAAACCCTGGGCAAAGCCAAGAATATTTGATTTGAGAATTACTGACAATAAACACGTGATGGCTGTGGATCTGGCTAAAAACGGTTTGTCAGAAGATGAGATAAAGAAAATCATTCAGGCCTCTGGAGCTTCAGAAGTCAACAATAAGAACTTTGTATAAACAGGCACGGAATAGAAAAATCGTAAAGATGAATTTTTATAGATATACAAATTGTGCAGTAGTGGTAATAGTAGCTTGTCTGCTCGCTTCTTGTGCAGCTCGCGACAACAACCCCGGAGTAGAATATGCTCCTCAAATGTACCACTCTATACCTTACGAAGGATTATCACAAATACAAGATGAAGAGGCGGGAAGATGGTTGACTTCAATGGACGATGTGCCGGGTGAATTTTATACCTCTAACCCCAACAACCCCCACGCAATGAACATGCGGGAGCCTGTAGCTAATACGGTAAAACGTAGCAAAAAAGGTTACCTGCCCTATAGAATACCCAAAGACAGTCTGGAACTGGCCGGCGCTACACTCAAAAATCCATTGGATTCTACTGCAGCTATAGTGGCAGAAGGCAAGGCACTGTTTGACAGGTATTGTGAGCACTGCCATGGATCGACCGGACTGGGCGATGGCTTGGTAGGAGAAGTGTTTAAAGGTGTTACGCCATACAATTCAAGAGCAGTAAAAGACAAACCTGAAGGCCATATCTTTCATGTAATTACTCATGGAAAAGGACGTATGGGTGCTCACGCATCTCAGGTGAGTGTAGAAGATAGATGGAAGATAGTAAGATTTGTTCAAACCCTTCAAAAACAATAATTCATACGATACGATTATGACTGACGAAAAATATATATTCTCCGCTAAGGCAAAGAAAAACCTGCTCTTTACCCTATTGGCGGGTGTGGTATTGTCCATTGTTGGTATTATCATGATTAATACCGGTGGACACCATGGAGGGGATCATGGCGCACATCAGGAAGCCGCACATCATACTGCTACCTGGCTCAAAAGACTTTATGCTGACATCTGGATCAACAATGTATTCTTTGCAGGATTGGGTGTAATAGGTGTCTTCTTTGTAGCCATTCAGTATGTATCTCAGGCGGGTTGGTCTGCCGGATTGAAGCGCATTCCGCTTATGTTTGGTTACTGGTTGCCTATTTCAGGAGTTATCATGCTGGTTATGTTTTTTGTAGCCGGTCACGATTTGTTCCACTGGACACACGAATACCTTTACGACACTGCCAGTGAAGAGTACGATGCTATTATAGCCGGTAAATCCTGGTATTTGAATACCACTTTTTATGTGGCTCGTTTGGTCGTGTTTTTTGCTGTATGGTACATGATGTTTTCTTTTATCAAAAAGAGAATATATGCCGAAGATCTGGAAGGTGGCACTACTCACTGGTTTAAACTAAGAGGACTGTCAGCTATCTTTTTAGTATTCTTTGCATATTCGTCTTCTATGGCAGCATGGGATTGGATCATGTCTATCGACCCTCACTGGTTTAGCACCATGTTTGGTTGGTATGTATTTGCCAGCTGGTGGGTATCGGGTCTTTCGCTTATCGCTTTCATGACTATTTTGCTCAAAGAAAAAGGTTACCTGAAGGTAGTAAACGAAAATCACCTGCACGATTTAGGCAAGTTTATCTGGGGATTTAGCATCTTCTGGACTTACATCTGGTTTTCACAGTTTTTGCTGATCTATTATGCAAACATTCCTGAAGAGACTATCTATTTTGTAGAGAGGCTGCACAGCGATACCTATGTTGGGTTTTTCTTTACTAACCTGATACTTAACTTCTTCTTGCCGTTCTTGTTGTTGATGACTAGACAAGCCAAGAGACATACAAGAATATTGAAAGTAGTATGTCCGATCATAATTTTCGGTCACTGGATAGATTTCTTCCTGATGGTAACACCGGGTACTATGAAAGACGATGGAGGATTTGGACTGCTTGAGTTAGGTACTATTATGATTTTTGCATCTGCATTTTTGTATGTAGTGCTACACAATCTGGCCAAACAACCACTGGTAGCGAAAAATCACCCTATGTTGGAGGAAAGCCTTCATCACCATATTTAAGAGAGATTAAAAATATTTTATAGATAAAGTTATGCTGAATATAGTAATCTGGTTAGCGGTTATTCTGGTAGGAGCCATTCTTGTTACCATCTTTAGGGCACATACGCTTGTCCAGGTGATGAAGGGTAAAAAGGCTGATCAAGTTGGGAAAAGTAACAATGTAAATGCCATCCTGTTTATGGTGTTTTTGGTACTGGGTACCGTGTTGTTTGGCGTGTACTCCTATACGGAGTTTGATAGGTACACAGTGCCGGTAGCGTCTGAGCATGGAGAAATCACCTTCCGCCTGTTTTGGATTACCATGGCGGTAACCATTTTTGTGTTCATTTCTACTCACATTTTCCTGTTCTACTTTGCTTATAAGTACAAGCATAAAGAAGGCGCTAAGGCATACTTCTACCCTCACAACGACAAGCTGGAGATGATCTGGACGATTATACCTGCTATCGTACTTACTCTGTTGATCTGGTCAGGGTTCAGTGCATGGGTTAAAATTACAGATCAGGCACCCGAAAATGCTGAGGTGATAGAGATAGTAGGCTACCAGTATGCCTGGTTAAGTAGATACCCTGGAGAAGATAAAGAACTAGGACGTCACAACTACCAGTTGATTGATTCTGAAAACCAACTAGGAGTTGACTTTACGGATAAAAATGCTTTGGATGATTTTCAGTCCAGGGAAATACACGTGCCAAAGGGTAAGCCGGTATTGTTCAAAATCAGAGCTTTGGATGTAATACACAGTGTGTATGTACCTCACTTTAGGCTACAAATGAACGCCGTACCCGGCATGCCTACACAGTTTTGGTTTGTGCCTTCAAAAACCACAGCCGAAATGAGAGAGGAAACCGGAAACGAAGATTTTCAATACGAACTGGTATGTAACAAAATTTGTGGTAAAGGTCACTTTGCCATGCGTAGCATTATCGTAGTAGACGAGCCCGAAGATTATGAAAAGTGGTATGCTTCTCAGAAGTCCTGGTTGTCTAAAAATCCGGATTACGTGGTAAAACATAACATAGAAAATACGGTAGAGGGTGTTGCTCAATCGGGCAATTAAGAATCACGTTTAAAAAACTTCGCACTAAGAATAAAGAAATTATGGCTGTTACTGAAGTACAATTAGATGAAAGTCAAGCCCATCACGACGATCATCATGAGCATCATGGCAACTTTGTGACTAACTATATCTTTTCAGAAGATCACAAGGTAATAGGTAAGCAATTTTTGATTACTGGTATTATATGGGCAATTATAGGTGGTGGTCTGTCTATTTTGTTTAGACTCCAGCTTGGTTTCCCCGACATGGATCTGGAGTGGTTGAGACCACTGCTAGGCAACTGGATAACCAGCACAGGCAAACTCGATTCAGAATTTTACCTGGCACTGGTAACTATGCACGGTACTATTATGGTATTCTTCGTGCTTACAGCTGGTTTGAGTGGTACATTTAGTAACTTCCTTATCCCACTTCAAATTGGTGCCCGCGATATGGCATCCGGTTTTATGAACATGCTTTCATACTGGTTCTTTTTCCTTTCTAGTGTGATTATGTTCATCTCGTTGTTTATCTCTACAGGACCTGCAGCCGGTGGATGGACGATTTACCCCCCTCTTAGTGCATTGCCTCAGGCAATTCAGGGATCAGGACTGGGAATGACACTGTGGTTGGTGTCTATGTTCTTCTTTATCGTATCTACTCTGCTGGGAGGTATCAACTACATCTCTACAGTTATTAACCTTCGTACCCAGGGCATGACTTTTACGCGTCTGCCATTGACTATCTGGGCATTTTTTATCACCGCTATATTAGGGTTGTTGTCCTTCCCGGTATTGGTAGCAGCAGTGTTGCTGTTGGTATTTGACCGTTCGTTTGGTACCAGTTTTTACCTGTCGGATATTTATATCGGAGGTGAGGCACTGGCCAATCAGGGAGGTAGCCCGATCTTGTTCCAGCACTTGTTTTGGTTCCTGGGTCACCCAGAGGTGTATATTGTGATTTTGCCTGCATTGGGTATCACTTCAGAAATCATTTCTACCAATTCACGTAAGCCTATCTTTGGATACCGTGCGATGATTGGTTCGATTATGGGTATTGGTGTACTGTCGTTTGTAGTATGGGCACACCACATGTTCGTTACAGGTATGAGCCCTTTCTTAGGGTCAATCTTTATGATACTTACGCTGATCATTGCAGTACCCTCTGCGATCAAAGCGTTTAACTACATAACCACACTTTGGAGGGGTAACATTGTGTTTACTCCAGCGATGTTGTTTTCTATCGGTCTTGTGTCGTTCTTTATCTCGGGTGGTATCACAGGTATATTCCTGGGTAACTCTGCGCTGGATATCTTTTTGCACGACACTTATTTTGTGGTAGCTCACTTCCACCTGGTAATGGGTAGTGCTGCATTTTTCGGAATGATCGCCGGTGTATACCACTGGTTCCCAAAAATGTTTGGCCGTATGATGGACGACAAATTAGGTTATGTACATTTCTGGGTAACTTTTATAGGAGTTTACATGGTGTTCTTCCCATTGCACTACATTGGTATTGCCGGTTTCCCCAGAAGATATTACTCGTTCACCAACTTCGATGCATTTAGCTCATTTGGCGATCTGAATATGTTTGTAAGTGCCGCGGCTATTTTCACTTTTGGTGCTCAGATATTGTTCTTACTCAACTTCTTCTATAGTATTTACAGAGGTAAAAAGGCACCTGAAAATCCATGGAATTCGAACACACTGGAGTGGACTACTCCAAGACTTCCAGGACACGGCAACTGGCCAGGCGAATTGCCTACTGTTCACCGTTGGCCGTATGATTATAGTAAACCTGGGTCTGAGTCGGATTTTATACCGCAGACAGTACCTTTTTCTGAGACGCCAGAGTCCAACTTCGATCACGAACAGGAGCTAGCAAAGCAAGAAGGAAAGTGACCCCATCGGTATGACCACTAAACCGAACTATCGGTTATTTAGAATACTTAATTTGATATCGATCATTGCCGTTTACCTGTTGATACTGGTAGGCGGCATTGTTCGTAGTACAGGGTCTGGTATGGGGTGCCCGGACTGGCCCAAGTGCTTTGGGCAGTATGTGCCACCTACAAGTGCGGCGGATTTGCCGGCCGATTACAAAGAGATTTATTCGCAAAAACGACATGAAAAGAATTTGCGAGTAGCTGCTATGATGCGCTCATTAGGTATGCATTCGCTTGCAGCTAAGATTACACAGGATGAGTCCATACTCGTAGAGCAGACTTTTAATCCTACAAAAACCTGGATCGAATACCTGAATCGCCTGCTCGGTGTGTTAGTCGGTTTTTTTATTTTGTCCGGTTTTATTAGTTCATTCAAATATTGGTCGAGCCGAAAAAGTTTGTTTTTCCTTTCCCTGAGTGCATTGTTATTGGTCATTTTTCAGGGATGGATAGGTTCTATAGTAGTGTCGACCAACCTGCTGCCCGGCATGATTACATTTCACATGCTTCTGGCCATTGGTTTGATAGCGCTACTGTTGAAAATAAGGCACAAAGTAACGGAAGGTACAGAAGTGCTGATTGTGAAAAAATACAACACCGTAAGGAGTGTACTGGTAGCGTGTATAGCGCTTTTTCTTACACAGATAGTATTGGGTACTCAGGTAAGAGAAGCGATCGATATAATAGCAGATAGACTGGGGGAAGCGCAGAGGGGGCTGTGGATAGAAAATCTGGGACTGACATTTTATGTACATAGAAGCTATTCACTCTTGCTGCTGGTGGTACATCTGGTGTTGGTAGTAAAATTGTTTAGAGGATTTAAACTTACCGGTTTGGGGCGGATTTTGGCCTGGAGCATGGTAGTGATGATAATATTGGAGATAGCAACGGGAACAGTACTGGCATATTTTGCATTGCCGTATAGTATGCAGCCGGTACATTTATTTCTGGCATTGGTGATTTTTGGTATACAATATTACCTGTTATTGATGATTAAAGGTGCTTCTCCGGCAACAAACAAAATAGAACAACAAAACTGATATGGTAGAAGGTGTAGCAGTTTCAGGAGTAATGCCAAAAGTGAAAGCGTATGTGGAGCTAATGAAGCTTCGTCTTTCTTTTTTGGTCGCTTTTTCGTCAGGCTTTGGTTATATCCTGGCTTCAACTGAGGGTATCAATTTTCTCACACTGATCGCTTTGAGTCTGGGAGGCATATTGGTTTCAGGGGCTTCTATAGCTATCAATCAGGTAAAAGAGGTAGAGTTCGATAAGGTGATGAAAAGGACACAAAGCCGTCCTTTACCTACCGGCAGGCTGTCCGCTCAGGAAGCTGTATCTTTTGCTGTTGTGAGTTTCTTAACGGGTATTGCTCTGCTGTATATTACAACCAATATACAGACTGTAGTGCTATCATTTATATCCATGATACTTTACAGCTTTGTGTATACTCCGCTCAAGCGAGTGGGACCTATAGCTGTATTTGTAGGGGCTATACCCGGTGCACTTCCTCCGCTTTTGGGGTGGGTAGCTGCTACTGGTACTATCTCTTATGAGGCATTGATCATTTTTGGTATTCAGTTTATATGGCAGTTTCCTCACTTTTGGGCTATTGCCTGGGTGGCAGATGAAGACTATAAAAAAGCGGGCTTTAAGCTTTTGCCGGGAGGTGGAAAAAAAGACATTCAGACAGCCATCAACATTATGATTTACACGTTGTTTTTGATACCGCTCGGGTTGCTGCCCATGTATTTTGGTATTACAGGCATCAATTCAGCTGTTGTTGCCGCTATATGTGGTGTATTATTTTTGGCACAAACCTTTGGCCTGATGAGAGATTACTCTAAAAAATCGGCCATGAAAATAATGTACGGATCCTTCCTATACCTACCCATAGTACAAATTGCTTTTTTATTAGATAAAGTTTAGAAACATGAATCCGGCAATGACTTTGAAAAACAAACAATCCAACATGTTGAAAATGCACCCCAAAAAATTTGGGATGTGGTTGTTTATGGTATCGGTAGTGATGCTTTTTGTGGCGTTTACCAGTGCCTATGTAGTAAAACAGTCTGATGGTGTGTGGCTCGATTTCGAATTGCCTGCACTGTTTGATTACACTACGGCAATCATTATACTGTCGAGTGTGTCGATGCACTGGGCATTGATAGCAGCTCGAAAAAACCTCATTAAGATGATACGATTGGCACTGGGGGTAACTTTTGCCTTGGGCGTATTGTTCTTGGTAGGACAGTATTTAGCCTGGGGAGAGCTCGTAGAGGCTGGGGTTTACTTTGTAGGTAACCCATCCGGGTCGTTTCTCTATGTGCTTACCGGTGTGCATGGTGTACACCTCATTAGCGCAGTAATATTTCTCATATTTGTATTAATTTCAGCCTTTCAGTATAAGGTACATTCTAAAAGTTTGATTCAACTGGAAATTTGCACCACATATTGGCATTTTTTGGGTGGACTTTGGTTGTATTTATACTTATTTTTGGCTCTTAATCATTAAACTAAATTTACTTTAAAAACATGGCAAGTTCAGCTGTTGTAGTAGAAGAAAACAAAAACCTTTGGAATGGAGGAGGAGTGGAGCCGTTCAAGGCGAGCTATGGAAAACTGATGATGTGGTTTTTCCTTCTTTCAGATGCCTTTACTTTTTCGGCACTCTTAGTTTCTTATGGTTTGATCAGGTTTAGGCACGTAGCGTTTGATTACAGCAGCGGACCTTTCGAATTTTCACAGGAGTACTGGCCTGTGCCTGAGTATGTATTTAATGCCATGCCTTTCTTACACGGTATGCACTTACCGCTCGTTTTTGTTGGTATCATGACTTTCATCCTGATCATGAGTAGTGTAACGATGGTGCTGGCTGTAGAGGCTGGTCATAGAAATGATAGAGTGGCTGTAGAAAAGTGGATGCTCTGGACGATTTTCGGAGGCCTTGTTTTCCTAGGTTGTCAGGCTTGGGAGTGGTCACACTTTATCCACGGTACAGACGAGGGTGGCAGAATGCTGGACGGCTCGATTTTTTATGGAGCTAACCTGGCCATGAACCAATACGGACCGCCAAACTTTGCAGCACTGTTTTTCTTTATTACCGGTTTTCACGGCTTCCACGTATTTAGTGGGGTAGTGCTCAACTTTATCATCTTTTATCAGGCTACTACCGGTGTACTGGCCAGAAGAGGAACTTATGAAATGGTAGAAAAAGTAGGACTGTACTGGCACTTTGTAGACTTGGTGTGGGTATTTGTATTTACCTTCTTTTACTTAGTTTGATCGGATTTAATAGCAACACAATGGAACAAGAAAAAAAAGAATTAGAAGTAATACCAGCTGATAAATCTAAGATTTTAAAAATCTGGAAGGTGACGGGTATCCTGTTTTTGGCTACTGTAATCGAATTTATCTTTGCCTTTACCCTGGAAGCCGGTTCATTAAAAACATCGATATTTATATTGCTGACGGTAGTTAAAGCATTTTACATAGTGGGTGAGTTTATGCACTTGTCTCACGAATCAAAATCTTTGATTTACTCGATAGTTATACCTTGTGTGTTTGTAGTGTGGTTGATAGTAGCACTGCTTATTCAGGGGGTAGCAATATTTGAAGCATTGGGCTTGTAATAGCACCAACTAAAAGAAATTAAAAAATCATGCTGTATGTTCAGCATGATTTTTTTTTGAATGAACACAAGAGCCATGAGGCAATGGCTATAATACCACGCTGATGAGTTATAAATGGATTTTTCTCTTTTTGCTATTGGGTTTTCCGGTTAGCATTTATTTGTTTTTGCAGGGGTTCGGAGAAAATAAATTTACTGTACCTGTGTTTTATGCTGAAGGTATTCCCGACTCTGTAGCGGTATGTGAGCCTACTCAGGTTCCGTTTTTTGTATCAGACTTTACCAGCAGCAAGGCAGGTACTATACCTTTGCCAAAAGGCGTAGTAGCGGTAGATTTAGGTACAGCGGCGTGCGATTCATGCCAGATCAAAGTAAACAACCTTGCGGCAGTGTATGACAAGTACAAATCATGGGAGCCTTTTCACATGGTGTCGCTGGTAGCCGGTGAGCAGGGGCAGTATTACCCCCGGAGTTATGGCAAGTGGCAAATACATGCTGTAGACAGAGTAGAGTGGTTGGAGTATGGGCGTTGTGGGTTGAACATCCCGTTGAAAACCGGCCAGCAAGAACCCGTAGAGAAAAACGGAACCGTAGTACTCGTAGATGAAAATCGACAGATCAGAGGGTATTATAATGTATTTGATAGAAAAGAATCTGACAGGTTGATCGTGGAGCTGGAAATATTGAAAAGAAACCAAAAGACAAGCTACAATGAAACAAAATAAAAAAGCTTTAATTACCATCATTGTTGTATCGGTGTTGATTCCGGTAGCCGTTGGCGTATTACTTTTTTCTCCTTATAAAATTCCGGCAGATGCCCCCTGGATTCGGTCGCTACCTTCGTTCAATGCCTTTATCAATGGGTTGACAGCAGTGATACTACTGATGGGACGTTACTTTATTCGAAACGACGAGCGTCAGTGGCACAAGTGGTTTATGGAAATGGCCTTCCTGCTGGGAGCTACATTTTTGGTGTCGTATGTTATTTACCACTCGAGTGTGCCCTCTGTAAAATATGGAGATATAGACGGTAACGGCATACTGGAAGCCAACGAACTGCTGAGAGTAGGAAATATTCGGTATGTGTATTATGCCCTGTTGCTGTCGCACATAGGCCTGTCTATAGTTGTTGTGCCGTTTGTGCTGTTTGCTTTTTACTACGCTCTGTCAAATGATTTTTCCCGGCACGTCAAAATCGTAAAATATACCTGGCCTATATGGTTTTACGTGTCAGTATCTGGCGTCTTGGTTTACTTTATGATTAGCCCCTACTACCAGTAAAGGGGTATACCTCATGACAAAATGATAATTGTCATACCTATAAACTAAATGTAACTAATCCGTAGAGTCATAGATTTCGTATTTTTACATTATGAAAACACTGCTATTAACCCTTGCTGCATTAATGGTTTTTACTGCACAGTCGCTGGCTCAATGCGCCATGTGCAAAACAACCATAGTAAACAATGTGAGTCACGGAGAGCTCAATCTGGCTGAGGGGCTCAACTTCGGTATTCTCTATCTGTTTTTTACACCATACCTGGCCATTGCAGCGGTAGCTGTATTCTGGTATATCAACAGCAGATCCAATGCAAAGAAAAAGCAGCACAAAAGCCCTATAGGGGTGTAGACTAAGCCTGGGAGTAGGAGCACCAGCTCTCAACATAGTCTGATGGATGCAAGAGCAGAATAGAAAGTGCCTTTTGGGATTCAAGCAGCTATCAGCACCTCATATAAGCCAGGATTTACCTGTAGCATCGCGCGAAAAAAACAGAAGAACGACTTCTATTTGGAGATTTCCAATGTTAGGTAATCGCTGCTTTTTTGTCGATATTAGTACCCCTGTTTTTTCAGGACGGTATGTAAAGCTAAATCACCCAAAATATTGAAAAATAGTAGGTTTATTCTATCCTATAAATTTCCGGCATTTCTGGCGATAACCTCCGGTTTGTTGCTCTATTTGATTAGTGTGTTTGGCGATACAGACCCACTCACCTTGCGTAGCATGATCGAGGCAAACCTGCGCAAGCAGGTGCAGTGGCAGGACATGTATATAGATAGGGTGAGCGCGGATTTTTCGGTACTTACCGAGGAAAAACAAAAAGAAGTAGACTACCCAACGTTTGTTTTTACAAAACGAAAACTTGCCTTTTGGAATACCTCTCAGGTAGCTTTGGATTTTGGCAAACTGGCCGGCTTGGATGATTTTGGTGTCACAAGCATTCACCAATCAAAGTACCTGTATCAGAGGCGAACGGTAGTACGTGGGAGGGATCGCTATATTCTGGTGTCACTCATTCCATTGATGACCCGTTACCCTTTTACCAATCAATATTTAACCACCTCTCTCAACAGGCAAATATTTGCCAGTCAGGTAGAGTATTCGGACGAGACAGAGGCCGGCGCTTTTTTAGTTGATCTGGACGGCTTGCCCTTGCTGTTTGTGAAGGTTGCAAATCAGAATATCTTCCCGGGAGCCATGCTAGGGGTTGTTAATTTTCTTGCCATAGCATTTATACTATTGCTCATTCTCACTTTGTATTTATATACACTGCGTATAGGCAAGCAGGGAAAATTAAAAACAGGCTTTGGTTGGCTTATATTGGGCAATGTGGTTGTGAGAGGGCTGTTGCTCATTTCAGGGTTTCCTTTTGCCCTTACGGGTATGGAGTTGTTCAATTCGAGCACGTATGTGTCATCGGCTATCAATCCGTCGCTGGGGGATTTGCTCTTCAATATAGTGAGTCTATTGAGTGTGTCGGCCTATTTGTTCGAAAACAGAATTTACCTGGCACAGCGGTGTTGGGAAGTTTTTTCTCCCAAAGCCAGAAAAATACTGTATACCGTACTCTATCTGGTGAGCCTGCTCAGTCTGTATTGCTATAGTCAGGTAGTGCGAGATATTCTTGCCAATTCTCAGATCAATCTGGATATGGGGCAGACTATAGAGTTTGACAATATTCGTGTTTTTGCATTTGTTGTAATAGTACTGTCGGGGCTTATTGCATTTCTCATCATCCATGTTTTTTACAAAATAGTATTTCATAAACGAAAAAATTTCATCAGTACATTTCTCACACTTGCTTTGCCGACTGTGATCTTTGGCGTGCTGTTTGGAGCCCTTGTGGATGAGGCGTTGTGGGGCATATTGATCTACCACACCGTCTATATGGTCATTATTTATATTAACGACCTGCCGTCCCGCATGCGCAAATTCAGGTTTGGTTCACTTTTGTACATATTATCGGCCATCATATTGGTGTCATTGGTAGGGGCAGTGTCTGTCTATCGTGGTTTTGAACGCAACGAGCTTATTCAGAAACAAAAATTTGCTACAAAACTGCTTATCGACAGAGATGTAGAAGCGGAGTATCTGCTCAATCAGATAGCCGGGAAAATACGTACCGACATGACCCTAAACAGCAAGATAATAAGCCCGAGGGTGTCTGTGTCGCAGGTCAAAGACCGTATTAGTCAATTGTTTGTAGACGGTTATTTTAGCGGATACAACATTAAAATCAGCCTCTTTGATCAGGACGGGGTGGGCATAGGACGAAACATGGGGTTGGTCTACTACGATGATTACAAGCACCGGTTTGTATCGGCCGGTTACCGTACCGACTATGAAAACATCTTTTTTGATGGAAATTTTTTATCCAGCGGGCGAAAACGCTATGTGTGTTTTATCGAGTTGGAGCGCTATAAAAACCGAACGGGTTTTATCATTCTGGAATTGAATCAAAAAAAGCAGGTCTCCCGATCGGTTTATCCGGAGCTGCTGCTGGACAATAGCACAGCAGGCCGTAGCGATTTTGATTATGCTGTTTTCGATAGCAAAGACTTAGTACATAGCGTAGGGCAGTTTAACTACAAAGCCGACTTCAATACCCATTGGATAGACAGCAGAAGGTTGTATGCCCGTGGGGTAGAAAAAAACGGCCACCATCACCTCGCAGTGCGTACCGACAACAGGGTAATTGTTATCACATCGAAGTTGTATAAGTTTTGGTCTGGCCTGTCCAACTTCTCCTTCCTCTTTGTGTTGTTTATGGCTGTAGCAGTAGTCATTATGGTTACTAATTCATTGATCAACTACGAAACCATCAAGTCCTTTAATTTTTCTACAAAAATATTGATATACCTTGGTTGTGCCTTTGCCATACCCCTCGTATTGGTAGGAGCCGCCATTCTCAACACGCTCAACAAGTCGTACAAGGCAGAAATAGATAAATCGTATCAGAAGCAAACGATAGCGATGAGTGAAAACTTTGTGGATCTTATCACAGATTTTTACAACAACGACCTAAACAGGGACGGGCTTTCGAATGAGCTACTCAAAATTAGCCGCAGCTCGCGGGCCGACATCAACCTGTACGACAATGAAGGGAGGATGCTTTCTACCAGTCAGCCCAAAATAATAGAAGCAGGGTTGCTGTCGCCTTATATCAATCCGGTGGCATTCAACAAACTCAAAAACGAATACAAAGACAAGGTCATACTGGAAGAGTCTATCGGAAAACTGTCCTACAAGTCTTCCTTTGTGGCTGTGCGTTCCTACGACGATGGCAAACTACTGGGGATAATGAGTTCTCCCTTTTTTAGTTCCAAAAACCACCTTGGAAGGCAAAAAACGGAAGTATTTGCCAACATCATCAATATTTCCACGCTGATTTTCATGATCTCCATCGGGCTGTCGTATGTAGCTGTTCGCCGGCTGACAAATCCTATTATGCTCATTGCCAGCAAATTGAAAAGGACGGAGTTTTCGGAAGAAAACCCACCACTGGAGTGGACATCCAACGACGAGATAGGCATGCTGGTGAGGGAATACAACAGTATGCTGGAAAAACTGGAAATAAGTAAAAAAGAACTGGCCAGAAGTGAAAAGGAGGCAGCCTGGCGTGAAATGGCCAAGCAGGTAGCGCATGAGATTAAAAACCCACTGACCCCAATGAAGCTTACCCTTCAGCACCTCGATAGGGTAATGGATAAAGACGATGAACGCCGTAAGTCGCTCAGCACGCTATTGGCACAGGTAGATACACTCGATCAGATAGTGACATCATTTAGTCATTTTGCACGAATGCCCGATCCGGAAAATGAGACTTTTAACCTGATCACTACGCTCGAAAAATCAATCAACCTCCATCCCGACAAGCACATAGTGTGTGAAACCACAGGAAAAAAAGCCATGGTTACCGGTGACAAAAAGTTGTTTGGCCGCATATTCAATAACATTATCCTCAATGCTTTTCAGGCAATGAATAATTTGAGCAGCCCCGTGCTCACCATTACCATAGAGCAGCAAAGAGACAAGGTGCTGCTGGCCTTTAGGGATATAGGATCCGGCATACCCGACGAGATCAAAGACAAGGTGTTTGTGCCCAACTTCAGTACCAAAGCTTCCGGATCGGGTATAGGTCTGGCGGTAGCCAAAAGAGGAATAGCACACGCAGGAGGTAATATCTGGTTTGAAGCAAACCAACCTGTAGGCACTATTTTTTATATCGAATTGCCGTTGGCTGATACGCAACCCTAACCTTAAACAGACCTTTTTGGCTATATTTGATAAGGTTTAAACTCAGGATTGGCATCATAGCATTCGTTTTCCTGCGAGAAAAAAACGACGATGATCGAGTCTGAATAAAAGAGCAAATAAGTGTATAAGCATTGGGTTTTGGTGGGTGCAAAATTTGGAAAAACAGTGACCTTATTTGCATTGTTGCTGCTTGCTCAATTGGCACATGTACAGGCGAGGCAGTCCAATCAGCGGTGCAAGTGGGTTGTCTTTTCCGAAGTAGCCGTGAGGCTGGACACTTTGCTGATAGACGAACAAAGCTTGGTGGTATCAGGCTACAAAGGCGACTATACCTTTGATAGCCGCACAGCTACCCTTACCCTGAATGCATCGGTACTCCCCGATTCCTTACAGGTATGTTATCGGGTTTATCCGGCTTACATTACTCGGCCGTATCAGCACCGCACCTATCATGAATACGATTCTTTAGCACCTTTTTCTGTAAAAAAACAGCCTGTAGCTTATCAGCGTGAGCAGTTGTTCGAAACAGAAGGAATATACAAGTCGGGGAGTATAACCCGGGGAATATCCGTTGGCAATTCACGAAGCGTGGGGGTGACGTCATCACTCAACTTTCAGATGGAGGGGCAGCTGACCGAAGACCTCAACATAAGAGCAAACATAACTGACCAAAATGTGCCCTTTCAGCCGGAAGGAAACACCCAGCAGCTCCGTGAGTTTGACAATGTATCCATAGAAGTGTACAATGAAAAACTATCGCTGAAAGCCGGAGATATAGTGCTGCAAAATTCGTCTTCACAATTTTTGAAGTATTATAAAAATGTTCAGGGAGGACAGTTTTCGGTGGATTATGAAGTAGGAGAAAAGGCCAAAGCACGATCGACCGTAACCGTGTCTGCAGCCAAGGGCCAGTTTGCTGATATTACTCTTCAGGTAGCAGAAGGGGTGCAGGGGCCTTACAAGTTGCGTGGGCCCAATGGAGAGCGCTTTATCATCGTGCTTGCCAACTCAGAAAGGTTATACCTCGATGGCAGACCCCTTGAAAGAGGATTTAATAAAGATTATGTGATCGATTATAACCTGGGAGAAATCACGTTTAATCCCTCAGTGCTGATTACCCGGTTTTCGCGTGTGCGGGCTACCTACGAATATTCCGAAAGGAGCTACAACAGAGCCATAATAAACACAACGCACGAATTAACTACAGACAACACGACCCTTACCTTCAACCATTATCAGGAAAGTGACGCAAAAAACAGTCCCCTGTCTTTTGACCTGTCAAACGACGACAAACTAGCCATTAGTCAGGCAGGAGAAGAAAACCTGCCCGTGCCCATACCCGGTTTTAAGGAAGTAGCCTTTAGCCCTGAGGCGGTGTTGTATCAGAAAAAAGACACACTTGATGGGCAAGGCAATGCACATGAGGTTTTTGAGTTTTCCAGAGATTCAACACGACAGTTGTATCGGGTGGTGTTTTCTGAAGTAGGCCTGGGAAAGGGCGACTACCAGCTGGTGGCCAATACCGTGAACGGCAGAGAATATGAATGGGTAGCCCCCCAAATGGGCATCTCACAGGGGAGTTATGCACCGGTAACCTTTGTGCCGGCTCCAAACAAAAAACAAATGACTACTATGGGTGTGGCAGTAAAGCTATCGGAGTATAGCCAGGTGTATTCCGAACTGGCTTTTTCCCATCATGACCTAAACCTGTACTCTCCACTTGGCAATGCTGACAATAGGGGCATGGCTGTAAAGTCGGGGTGGATGGTAAAGAACAAACCGGTGGAGTTTTTGCAAAATTATACGCTTTCTTCGGTGCTGGATGTGGAATACGATAGCAAAAATTTTCAGGGTATAGATCGCTTTCGATACATAGAATTTAATCGTGATTGGAACGTGGCAAATGATCAAACTTCGGCAGCCGATCATCATCTCAACCTGTCGGCCACACTGCGCAAAGATGCCAGGAATGAATGGGTCTATCGCTTGTCGGGGCGAAAAAGAACAGGGCAGATGCAGGGCACACAGCAAGAGCTGAAGGTAAATCAACAGGTAGGATATTGGCAGTTGTTGGCTGGGGGGTATAGTATGCACAGTAGTCAAAAGGAAAATCAGGCCCGGTGGCAGAAGGCTCACGGAGAGGTGAGTTGGAAAAAGTGGGGACTAGTGCCCGGCTACCGGTTTGAGCTCGACCAGAACACCATGAAAAACCACGCGACCGATTCGGTACTCAGCTCGGCGATGCACTATACTTCGCATGGGCTTTACCTACAATCCAACGATAGCCTGCCTTTGCGGTTGAGGGCAGAACACACCTGGCGAAACGACAAACAACCTGAAAAAGGAAGCATGCAGGATTTTGCTACTACGCATACATCGCGCCTGGTACTGGATGCGTCGCTGGCAGAGTCGCAGCAGTTGGAAATGACCATGACCTATCGCCAACTGATCTATCGGGGGGTATTTGCAGCTAATCGCAATGAGGAAACGGTGCTGGGTAAGCTCAACTGGCAGGGACAGTTTTTCAAGGGGTTGCTCACCTCTGACCTGTCTTATGCCACTGCCAGTAGCAGGGAAATCCGCCGCGATTATGTGTTTGTACCCGTAGTGTCGGGAGAGGGTACACACACCTGGCGCGACCTCAATGGCGATGGCATACAGGATATAACAGAGTTTTTTGAAGCGATTCATATCGACGAGCGCAACTATATCAAGCTTTTCGTGCCTACAGATGAATTTGTGCCGGCATACAACAACCAGCTCAACTGGAACCTACGGGCGGCCTTGCCCAGAGCCTGGCGTGAGGCTGGTGGTATTCGGCAAGTGTTGGGCAGGCTCAGCAGTCGCACTACGGTGAGTATAAACAAAAAAAATACAGATCGTTCGTTTAACAGCAGGTTCAACCCCTTTCAGCTAACCACAGATCAAACCCGACTCATTTTTGTAAAAGATGCTATCAGGAGCAACTGGTTTTACAACCGATCCAACCCGGGCTTTGGTGTAGAGCTTGGATATTTTCAGGCACGGTCTCGTCAGCTGATATCCGATGGTATAGAGGCCCGCAAGCAGCAGGAGTGGACCGTAAATGCCCGCAAGCGACTCACCACAGCATGGAATCTGCTCTGGGTTTTAGAACGAGGGTATAAGGAAAACACCTCAGACTTTATTCAGGGAAGAAACTATGCTCTGAGGATTAGGAGTCTGGCACCACAACTGACCTGGCAGCCTACAGCCTCGTTTAGAGTAAGCACCCGTACTACATATAAGCTCAAAACCAATACATGGGCCGCCGATACGGATGAGTGGGCTCGCTTGTCATCGGTAGACGTAGGGGTGAGGTGGAGCAAAGCCCTAAAAAATACACTGGATGCAACCTTTAAAATTGTGGATATTGATTTTGAGGGTGAGGTCAACAGTCCGGCTGGGTATGAGCTGCTGGAGGCACTGCGTCCGGGCACCAACTATACGTGGAATTTTAGCTTTCGCCAAAAGCTCGCCAACGGGCTGCAGCTTTCGGCTACCTACGACGGTCGAAAACCTGACGGCCAGCGCATGGTACACCTGGGGCGTATGCAGATTACGGCATTGTTTTGAAAAAATGACAGAAAAATGTTTGGTATAACAGTACTTATGAAAGTGTAAGTGTGTTTTATTGAAAATATTGAAAAACAGTGTCTTGTATTTTTATTCCTTAAAAAAATGTTGTTTTTTTATTGGCTTAATAACTAAAAAATAACCAACCAAGACTAACAAACCCTCCCCTTAAACGATAACAGCTGATTTTCTTTTTCTTATAGTCTACATCTCCCCGGCAGGGAGTGGTGTAGCTATCTTGCTAAACTATCTGATAGTATTAACCAAAATAGGTATGAACAAAATATTGATTTTATTGTTGCTTTTATCAACTCCTTCCTTTGCTCAGTGGGTAGATCCCGGAGATGACAATACCGGAAATATCTACTACAACAATGGGAATGTAGGGATTGGGACGATTAGCCCGGATACTAAGCTCGAAGTTTTAAACAATCAGTACAAACAGCTGTTGTTATCAAATCATGGGAGTGAAAAGTTGTATTTGGGTTCCGTATGGTCTACGGTAGGTAGTTTCATTTCTAACAATTCCTATTATAATACTTCCCTCCAATATACTGCCTTAGATAATGTAGCAAATGGTATTCAATTTAGAGAGTCAGGAGATATTCATCTATTTGCTAACACGGGGCTAACAGTCAATAATGATTTTTTACCTACACCTAGATTATCTGTGAAATCCAATGGTAACATAGGCATAGGTACAACTACTCCAGACAATAAGTTGGATGTGAAAGGCACCATCCGAGCCGAAGAAGTCAAAGTAGAAACCGGCTGGGCAGACTATGTTTTTCATGAAGATTATGAATTAAAATCCCTCTCAGAAGTCTCAACTTACATCGAGGAAAACCATCACCTGCCGGGTATCCCCACCGCTGAGGAAGTAGCCGAAAACGGCATCAAACTCGGCGAAATGAATGCCAAGCTGCTGGAGAAGGTGGAGGAGCTGACGCTGTATTTGATTGAGCAAAATGAGAAAATTGAAGCAGTGCTTAAAGAAAATGAGGAGATGAAGACAAGGCTTGAGAAGCTGGAAAAGAAGTCAGAACCATGATGTGTGAGGTTTATGGGATTGAGCAGGGTGAGTCGCCTAGGAACATCATGAATATCAGCTTTATCCCAAATATCCAAGTTCAGACATAACAAACAATAGAAAAATAAGAATCAGATGAATAAACTAATTACACAATTGTTAAAAAAATCAACCCTGTTAATAAGTTTTACAGGGTTGGCCTCTTTTTGCCATGGACAAAATCTGATAAGCCCAGACTCATGGACTATTGGCTCAGGGAGTGTTGGCGTTTTTACCCGAAGTGGTGGAGTATCTGAAAATGTGAGAGAGTGGGGAGAAGCGCCAAATGGGCAAAGGGCAATCTTGTGGAAAGCCATCCCAGATGGTAATAATAATGCTGATGGTGGATGGAGCACTAGTCCTTTTAGTATTGACCATACTAAAATGTACAGGTTTTCGGTATGGATTAAAAAAACTCATACAGTAAGTGGCTCAACGTATTTAGGATGTTACTCATTCAATACTGCAGGTGATGAAGTAACGCAAACATTATCTGGAAGTTCAAATACTAACCCTTATTTCTGGTCTGGGGATTTGCCAAAGCTAAACAAATGGTACTTGCTGGTTGGTTATATTCATGGTAGCGGAGATTCTTCCATCATCAATTACGGTGGAGTGTATGATGGCGAAACAGGAGCTAAGCTAGCTTCAACTACAGATTTTAAGTTCACTACTGAAGCTGTAACAGCGAAGCACAGAAGCTATCTTTACTACGATACAAATACCTCTGATCGTCAGTATTTCTATGCCCCGAGAGTGGATTTGGTCACTGGAGACGAGCCAAGCATAGAATCACTTTTGTCAACACCCATATCAAAGGTGAGAACACTTACCTCAAACAAAGACCTGAACAAAGGGTGGTATACAATAGCTAAAAATACGGGAAACCGGGCAAGTGCGAAATTTTCAGTTAAAGAAACTAAATCGGGTTACCATAGTTCCGTTCATTTTTATGCCCACCACTACTTTGGTAGAGACCATTCTAATCAAATTAATGTATTAGGAAATGCTTATTACAGCAACGGAGGTGCTTTAAAGTATATCAGAATAGTAGAAGGCAGTACTTATGCAGGAGCCCTGTTACAAGTATATATAGATGCAGATGGAACAACAGGGTGCTATGCTGAAATATCTGAAAACATTCAAAACTCAGGTTGGCAAGTTGTGGATTGGGAACCAGCAACCACAACACTTCCCAATGGTGAAAACGGAACTGTAACTACAGAAGTAGACTTGGATTCTAACAATGGGATGATCATAAGCCATGATCTAAGAGTTGGAAACAAACTAGACGTAGCAGGCACCATCCGAGCCGAAGAAGTCAAAGTAGAAACCGGCTGGGCAGACTATGTTTTTCATGAAGATTATGAATTAAAATCCCTTTCAGAAGTCTCCTCCTATATCGAGGAAAACCACCATCTACCGGGTATCCCCACCGCTGAGGAAGTAGCCGAAAACGGTATCAAGCTTGGCGAAATGAATGCTAAACTGCTGGAGAAGATAGAGGAACTGACGCTGTATTTGATTGAGCAGAATGAGAAAATAGAAATTGTGTTGAAAGAGAATAATGAGATGAAGGAAAGCATAGAAAAACAAAATCAAATTATTAATCAACTAACCAATAGATAATTATGAAATCCTTAATAGGTAAGTCTTTGGCATGTCTGGTTTTTAGCATACTCTCAATCAGCGCTTCTTATTGTCAAAAGTACGAGGGTGTACTGATTTACAAATCGTACAATACTCCAAATCATGGAATCAAAATTAAAACGAACATCCCTTACACCAACACTAGCCAGATGCCATTGGTGCATATTAAAGGTTTTAAGTACAATGGAGGAGAGCCTATAGATTTAAAAATAGTATGGTATATATATAATGGTAGTTTTATTAATCATAGAATATCTTCAGGTGCTGCATACAATCCTATCGTAAAATTAGCGGAGGAAAATGGAAAGGTAGTAATCTTTATAGACGATAGATCCTATTTCACAAGATTTACAATTGAGGTATTTGAAGGGCTTTACGAGCAGGCATCTTGGTTTTCAGGTTGGACGGCCGTTGATGAAGCTTTAACAGGGAATAATGAGGTTACACTATCCTATTTGAATAAAATGGGGAATACTTATTTTAATGGCAATGTCGGCATAGGCACCACTACTCCAGATAATAAGTTGGATGTGAAAGGCACCATCCGAGCCGAAGAAGTAAAAGTAGAAACCGGTTGGGCAGACTATGTCTTTCATGAAGATTACGAATTAAAATCCCTCTCAGAAGTCTCCTCCTATATCGAGGAAAACCACCACCTGCCGGGTATCCCATCAGCCGAGGAAGTAGCCGAAAACGGCATCAAGCTCGGTGAAATGAATGCCAAGCTGCTGGAGAAGATAGAGGAACTGACGCTGTATATGATTGAGCAGAATAAGAAGATCGAGAAGCAACAAAAGGAAATTGAAATCTTAAAATCTAAAGTGAAATGAAAAGGCTGAGTATTTTGTTATGCAATTTGATGGTTTTTTGGCAAACCTGCTTTGCCCAAAATTATGACAACATTCTAAATTACAATTTTAACGGTACACCAGCCCATGGTGTAAAGATCAAGACCAATATTCCTTATACGAATGCGAACCACATGCCCTCAATACATATAGAAGGCTATTCGTATGGTAAACATAAAACTATAGACTTGAGGCTGGTTTGGTACATCTGGTCAGGGAATTTTATAAACCATAAAATATCTTCTGCAGGAGCCTATGCACCCACTGTAAAATTGGCTAACGAAAACGGTAAGGTTGTTATTTTTTTTGATGACAGGGTCTATTTTCAAAGATTTACTGTAAGTGCATATGCACAAGGGGCAGGAGAATCATCTTCCTGGTTTTCCGGATGGAGTGCGGTGGATGAAGCGCTTACAGGTACAAACCAGGTTACTTTATCTTATCTTAACGAAATGGGATCAGCCGATTTTGATGGTTCTGTTAGCATTCAAAATGGAAATCTTGGAGTAGGAGTGTCAGCAGCCAATTCGAAAGTAGAAGTTGCAGGAGCTGTTAGGGTCGATGAAGGAAACAATAATGGAATTCAACTTTCAAGGTCATATCCGACCCAGCATGGCCATATTTATTATACCAATAGTGTAAGCGATGGGAAGTTGACATATATGGGCTATTATGGGCACAGATGGAATACAAGCAATGGAGAAATGATGAGATTTACCAGGGCCGGAAATTTGGGCATAGGCACCACCACCCCCTCCGAAAAACTCGAGGTTAATGGTACGATCCGTACCAAAGAAGTAAAAGTAGAAACCGGTTGGGCAGACTATGTCTTTCATGAAGATTACGAATTAAAATCCCTTTCAGAAGTCTCCTCCTATATCGAGGAAAACCACCACCTACCGGGTATCCCCACCGCTGAGGAAGTAGCCGAAAACGGTATCAAGCTTGGCGAAATGAATGCCAAACTGCTGGAGAAGATAGAGGAACTGACGCTGTACTTGATTGAGCAGAATAAACAACTTCAAAAACAAAATGAGAAAATAGAAAAGCAACAAAAAGAAATTGAAATTTTAAAATCTAAAGTGAAATGAAGAAAATTTACATGTTCATAAGTTGCTGTCAATTATGCATAATTTGTTCATATGCCCAGACATGGCCTTCTACACCAGTGATCAAAAGCGATGGGGTCATGGAAATTGGCAAGTACATAGATTTTCATGAAATCAGCAATGATACCAATGATTATTTGTCAAGGATTTATTCAGAAAGTGGTATTCTAATATCGAACAAGGATAGTAATTTAGGACAATTTACTTTTAGGTCTTGGTCTGGAAGTGTTAATAGGATTGCAGGTATTAATTTCAGAATAGACAATGCCAATTTATGGCAGACATTTGCAGACAATGCTGATGGAAACCGATTCTTTATAAGATATGATGGTGATAATTCGAAAAAATATTTGACCATTGAACCTGCTGGTTACGTGGGGATCGGAACAACTGATCCAAGCCATAAACTTCATGTTTCATCTAGTACAAATGGAGATGCCACTTTTTTGCTACAGGCCGATACTGACAATAATAATGAAGCGGATAACCCTCTTTTACTGCTAAGACAAGATGGAGATCAAGTTGGTGTTAATATTGGTTTTGACCAAAATGAATTTGGGGACGACAGATTTGGAATAGCCAGAAGATATCTCAATACAACATATTGGGATACTTTCATTATTGATACAGGGAACGGCAATGTCGGCATAGGCACTACTACTCCAGATAATAAGTTGGATGTGAAAGGCACCATCCGAGCCGAAGAAGTAAAAGTAGAAACCGGTTGGGCAGATTATGTCTTTCATGAAGATTACGAATTAAAATCCCTCTCAGAAGTCTCCTCCTATATCGAGGAAAACCACCACCTGCCGGGTTTCCCATCAGCCGAGGAAGTAGCCGAAAACGGCATCAAGCTTGGCGAAATGAATGCCAAACTGCTGGAGAAGATAGAGGAACTGACGCTGTACTTGATTGAGCAGAATCGACAGCTTATGGAACAGAACAAGAAAACGAGTCTATTGGAGAAAGAGATGGAAGAGCTAAAAAGAAATAATGATCAATTACAACAACAAATAAATACCATTAAAAATGAGGGATAGTATAAAACCTCTAAACTTGACTAAGTTACTAAGTTTGGTTCTTTTGTTTTTGAGTTTAAGTCTAGCTGTACTAGCTCAGACTGAACAGCAGATTATTCCAGGGAATCGAAGTGTAACGGGTTTAGATCATAATATATTGTTCCGAGCGGGGAGCAGGTACACAGTTACTCAAACAGGAAATCCAAGTGCTTTATTGAATGTCGAGAGTATGTTTGATGGAAAACTTCCACCATATTATACATCTCAAGAACCAACTATTAGTATTCCAACTGTCATAACTATTTCTGGATTGCCTGTTTACCATAGGCAGTCTGGCGCCTGGATCGGTTGGACTACCAGAGGCTATCCTCCAAGTAAGTTTAAAATTGAGGTTAAAAGAGCGGAGACTTCTGCTCTTTGGACAACCGTGTGTGATGTGGAAAATTATACAGGATATAGCTATATGGCAATACCACCAAGTCTAGATGCAGAAAATAAGACGCTCTATATTGAAAGCATAAGGTTCACTTTTTACGATGCTAATTCTCCTGTGGATAGACTGGGGGTTTCCGAGTTATTTTACATTCACCCTGAAGCAGTATCCGCATACGAAGGGTTAGCGGTAAAATATAGCAACAATGGTGATGTCATAATGAATGAAGGAGAAGTTGGCATAGGAACTAACTCTATCCCACCTGGCTATAGGCTGGCGGTCAATGGAAAAATAATAGCTACTGAAATCAAAGTAGAAACAGGCTGGGCAGATTATGTCTTTCATGAAGATTACGAATTAAAATCCCTCTCAGAAGTCTCCTCCTATATCGAGGAAAACCACCACCTGCCGGGTATCCCCACCGCTGAGGAAGTAGCCGAAAACGGCATCAAGCTCGGAGAGATGAATGCCAAGCTATTGGAGAAGATAGAGGAGCTTACGCTGTATTTGATAGAGATGAAGATGGAAAGTGAAGAAATGAAAGAAGAAAATAGAAAGATAAAAAGTAGGCTTGAGAAGCTGGAAAAAGTGCCTGGACTATGATGCGTAAGATTGCAAAGATTAAGCAATGAGTGATTGTGGATTACTTTTATCTTGGGTGCTATAGTTCAGATAACATTAAAGTCTGATGAAAGAGTATAATACAGCGGGATAAACTAGAGGTTATAAATTAGTGAATAAAAAATTAGAAAATACTAAATAATTTATGATGATAAAAAGAGGATTCATTACACTGATGGCTACTTTAGTGGCTTTTCAGGTTTTTTCACAAGACGGCTCTGGCCAATTTACTAAAGACCTGATACCTCCCTCTCCTGAAGCTTATGCCTTTCAGAAGTTTGGAGATTATCCTGTTTCACATTACACAGGCCTGCCTAATATTAGTATTCCCATTTATGAAATTAAGCTAAGGGATATATCCGTACCAATACAGCTTTCTTATCATGCTTCGGGAATAAAAACAGATCAAGTAGCATCATGGGTAGGGCTTGGGTGGAGTCTTATAGCTGGTGGTACTATCTCCAGAAATATTAAAGGAAATATGGATGAAGGCGCAGGAGGAATAATTAACAACGGTTATGAATACCCCAGTTCTTTCGAAGATATCAACTCTATAGATGATTTCTCCCAAGGGCAGAATAGCGAACATGAATTCATTCAAGATGTAAAGGAAGGATCAAAAGATAGCGAACATGATATTTTTTCTTTGAATGCTTTAGGAATGAATACCAAGTTTATCATCAAACCTGATTTGACAGTTCATTGTATGCCATTAAGTAATCTAAAAATTGAACGTATCTCAACAGGTTGGCGTGTCACGGATACTCAGGGAATAAAATATTATTTTGAATCTTACGAGCTTAGTCATAATTATCCGAGAGGACAAGCTTCAGGCAGCCCAGGGTCAGAGGGAGGATTGATAACCGCTTGGTACATTAACAAAATTGAAACGCCTTCTGGTGAGGAAGTGAATTTTCATTATCAATTTAACGGTAGTAGTTACGCGCTACTGATCAATGAATCAGCGTTTCATTTAAGGCAAGGCTATACATCCCCTCATTTACCAGATGGTAATCCTACTTTCAATACCTATTCGGAAACTGATATACATTATCAGGTGCCAGTACTGGACAAGATCACTTTTCCAACAGGTGAGGTTAAATTCGTCTTGGGAGACGTACGAGAGGATTTAGTGAATTCAAGTAAACGACTTAAGGATATCAATATTTATAATTCGAACAATCAGTTGTATAAAGGCTTTCATTTTAGTTATGACTATTTTGATTCAGGAAATACTTTTGGTGGAACAGCGCCCGATGATCTGAGAAAGCGCTTAAGACTATTAAGTGTAAATGAGGTGTCCTCAGATGGCCAAAGTTTACCCCCATATAGTTTTACTTATTACACTTCCATTAATCAACCTATACTTACCTCACCGGGAAAGGATCATTGGGGATATTATAATGGTCATAATGGCAATGAATATAATCAGTTTAAGTTGATACCAAACTCGACCTTCATGGATCAATTTATATCTGATTTGGAATTTAATTATACCGGTGCTAATAGAGAACCCAGTTTTCCGGAAATGCAGGCCTGGATATTAACAGACATCCAATACCCAACAGGAGGAACTACACATTTTGATTTTGAAGCCCATGAATATTATGATGTAAATAATAATGCAACAAAAATGGCAGGAGGGTTGAGAGTAAAGAAAATAACCAGTACCGCTGGTAGTGATATCACTTTTAAGAAATATATCTACAAAGATACCACTAACAAATCTAGCGGTGTTTTTGCGCATGAATTCATGTACGCAGCAAAATTTACAAGTACGGTGCATCCTGCTTGTTATCCTCCTCCTGGTCAAACTTGGTCTAATTGTAATTTGAACAATTGGTTTAATTCAAGTGGTAGTGGACAGGCTCATCCAATTATCACTCCGAGTGAAGTATATTGGTCAAATAGTATGAATGGACTAGGCTTGACTAAAGGCTCAAGTGTTGGTTACAAACGTGTTGAAGAAATTGAAGGTTATATGGTAAATACACAAGAGGTAATGAATAATGGAAAGACCGTTTATACCTATACTCCACCTACGAGTAGTAGTTATATTCAAAAGGGCCTCTTGCATGGATTTTTTGGTGACCTGAATGGAAGCTACCCTCGTTCTAAAGCATTGGCTTTAATGGAGCCTGTTAACTTTTTTCCATATACCTTACCAGTAGCTAAAGATTGGTATGAGGGGTTGTTGGAGAGTAAAATCGTTTATGCAGAAGATAACACCGAGAGATACAAATTCACAAACGTTTATCAGTACAATGTCAATGCTCAAGTAATCGGAAAAAGCCTAAAGGTATCTTCATCTCCAGGTTATTTCTATGAAATTGCTAGTGCGGATCCAAGTACTGGTGAAAGAATTGTCGAATTGATGGACAATCAAATCTATGAGAAATATACGATTCACTCTGATGTTGTATTGCTCCAAAAAACGATAGAAAACTCCATGTTTCCTGGTGAAGCAACTGTAAGCAAAACCACGAACTATACTTATGATAATAACAATCAATTGTTGATTTCTGAGACAACTACTGCCAGTGATGGAAAAACTATCAGCAAACAGTATTATTACCCGGATGACTATACAGAAACAGGCAATAATATACCCATGCTGATCAACAATCATATGATATCGAAACCGATTGATACACGTGTCTACAATGGGGCACAACTGGTTTCGGGCAGCCAAATAGAATACAATACAATTGGACAAGCAGTTAAAACTTATGTGGCTGAGGTCAGTGAGGGAGAGGGGATCAATTTCAATAGTGCCGATCCATATACGTTTACACACCGAGCTACCTTGGGGTATAACAGCGGGAGTAACACTTTAAAGGAAGTGTCACCTGTAGACCATGCACCCTCAGTCTATTTATGGGGTTACAATAGTGCCAATGTTGTAGCAAAAATAGAAAACGCGACCTATTCCCAGGTCGAAGCAGCTCTTGGAACTACCAATATAAATTTGTTAAAAGGCAACACGCTTACAGACCAGCAAGTAAGGGATAAGATTGCCATTTTGCGAAATCATAGTTCTATGACCAATGCAATGGTTACTGGTTATACCTACGATCCCTTGATTGGCATGACTTCTCAAACCGATCCCAACGGGATAACTACCTACTATGAGTACGATGATTTTGGGAGACTAAAGCATATAAAGGATAGTGAAGGAGATATTGTAAAGAACTACGCATACAATTATATACCCGAGCCCTCATTATCTTTATCTACACATGCGATCAGTTCATCCTCATCTTCAGGATCAACAAACATAACCATTACATCAAACACCAATTGGTCAGTAAGCGATAATGCTGGCTGGATTACAGTTTCTCCAGCATCGGGCAGCAATAATGGTACGGTCAGTATTAGTTACTCAGAAAATACAAGCTCAAGTAGAACAGGAACAGTAACAGTGAGTGGCACTGGAGTGAGCGATCAAACAATTACAATAAATCAGAGTGATTTACTGTCGTTATCAGAATATACCAAGAATATTCTTGCAGGGCAGTCATTTTTCATAAATGTATCAAGTAATACAGCCTGGGAGATGTATGAAAAACCCTCATGGCTGGAAGTAAGCGGAGGGCCTTCCTCTGGAGGTTCCGGAAGTCATACCATTACTTTTTCAAGTGCTAATGGGAGTAGTACCCAAACGGGCGATGTGAAATTCAGAACCACGGGATATGGGACAACTGTAATTAAAGTATTGGAAGTTACCCGTACAGGATTTAGTTCAAACTAACTTAACCTAGCAAACAATGAAAACGAACATAAAAACGCTAATTTCCAGCCTATTGGCCATAACATGGGTAGGAAGCTCAGTACTTGCCCAAACCCCGACCTCTACTGAAAATTATGTATTAGAGCAGACTGTACAGCGATCAGGGATAAAGACAGCCTCAGGCCTCACCGGTTTACCCGTATCCGAAGTACACACACGCATCAACTATATCGATGGATTAGGTAGACCCGTTCAGCAGGTGAGTTACCAAACATCACCCACTTACAAAGATGTAGTACAACATATCGAATATGATGCGTATGGTAGACAGGAGTTGAGCCATTTGCCCTATAGCACACACCTGTCCGGCACCAGCAATGGCACATTCAAAAGCCAGGCAAAAACAGCCCAACAAGCTTTTTACGATGATCATTTTGGCAGTGGAGCAGGCAGTTATGCCTTTGCCGAAACAGCATTTGAGCCCTCTCCGCTCAATCGGGTAGAAAAAACCTATGCGCCCGGCCAACCCTGGGCCCGGATCAGTGGCAACAAGCCGATTGGCTATAGCTATGAGTCCAACACAGCGGCAGATAAAGTTATCCTTTGGGAAATCAAAAACGACCAGCTGATCGCCTACAGAACCTACACCCCAGGTACACTGTATAAGACCACCACTACCGATGAACAAAGCCATCAAACGGTAACGTTTACTGATTTGCAAGGCAAAACCATCCTGAAAAAAGTACAAGCCCCCAACAGTCAATGGGCAGATACCTACTATGTGTACGACGACTTTGATAACCTCAGGTATGTGTTACCCCCCGAAGCAAACAAAAACTACAATGCAGACAACCTGACCACACCATCGGGCTACTACCTGCTCACGGAAAACAAAACCTATGCAGAGATAGCCGGTACAGCAGGCAGCAAAATAGCCTACATACCTACTGTAACCCTGACCATCGGAGCAAACTCAAACCTGACTCCCGACTTCCATGTGAAGCCCCATGGCTTTCAGCCTACGGCCACCCATCTAAACAACTGGGCATTCCAATACGAATACGACGAACGGCAAAGGATGATTGAAAAAAAAGTGCCCGGTGCAGAAAAAATATATATGGTGTACGACAAACGCGACAGGCTGGTACTGACACAAGACGGCAATCAGCGAATCGCCAACAAATACACCTTTACCAAGTACGACCAGCTAAACCGCCCCATCATTACTGGCGAAAAAGTTATTACAGGTAGCCTGTCAATCATCCGTGGAAATGTTAACACCCACAACCTTAACTACCCGTTCGAAACCTATAGCAGTGGAGGATTAGTCAAATACACCAGCAATACCTATCCCCCTGACATAAACAATGCACACATTCACACGGTGACCTACTATGACAATTATGCCTTTACATCTAAAACGTTTAATGATCCGCCAGCAGGTAGATTTACAGCAGATAATCAAAAGAACATCCCTTCTGATTTTGACAAAGTAAAAGGCCAGGTAACAGGTACTCTCACCAAAATACTGGATGCCGCCAACAGTAACTACATAGAAACAGTACACTTCTATGATAACCGCTACCGCCCCATCCAAACCCATACTACCCACCACAAAGGCGGTACAGACATAGCCACTACGCAGTACGACTTTGCCGGCAAAGTTGTAAAAACCTATCACGAACACAGCAATCCAGCAGCAGACATAGCCAGTACCACAGTCGCGCAAGAATATACCTATGATCATGCCGGAAGGTTAAAAACAATAACCCACCAGATAGGTTCAGGCCCGGCAAAGACCATTCTGTCCAATACCTACAACGAGCTGGGAGAGCTGGTAAACAAAGACCTGGCAGACAGCTTTCAAGATGTAGACTACACCTACAACATCCGGGGCTGGCTCACCAGCATCAACAACCCCTCAGATCAGATAGACAAGTACTTTGAGATGAATCTGCAGTACAATACAGCCGGCCAGTACAATGGCAACATCGGTCGGATCGATTGGAAAAACCCGTACGAGTCGATGACAAACAGCTATAGCTACAGTTATGACGAAATGAACCGCCTGACCACAGCGGCCTACGACGATGGAGGCGCCAGTCCCATGGACTTTGACATCCCCACCGTCACCTACGACCTGAATGGCAACATCCAGACCCTGCAGCGCAAAGGCAACCACAACGATACAGCCAATCAGCTATTCGACAACCTCGATTACGATTACACCGGCAACCGCCTGACAAAGGTAACAGACACCTCGGGCAAGAACACAGGCTTCAGCGACGGCAATACCAGTGGAGACGACTATAGCTATGATGCCAACGGCAACATGGAAGAAGACAAAAACAAGGGCATAACGGAAATAGCATACAACCACCTGAACCTGCCCAAAAAAGTAACATTTACCCCAACCAAATACATCGAATACACCTACGATGCAGCCGGCACAAAGCTCGCTCAAACAGTAGTAGACGGAGGGACCATCAAAACCACAGACTACCTCGGTGGGTTTATCTATGAAGACAACAAAGCCCGTATCATACAGCACGACGAAGGACGGGTGATCGCAAAACGCAATAACTCAGGCACATTCACAGCATGGGAATACCAGTACCACCTCAAAGACCACCTGGGCAATGTACGCACAACATTCAAAACCCAGACCGAAACAGACACCTATACAGCTGACTTTGAAAACACCAGCGCAAGCTATGAAAGCACCTACTTTAGCCGTTATGGAGAAGTAACCCGCATCAATGCCAACATACTCGACCACAGCGATGCAGGCAGTAGCAAGACCTACAGTATTCGCCTGAGTGGAGCAGGTCATGAAGAAGAAGGTCTGGCCAAGTCGCTAGCTGTAAAGCCCGGAGACGTAATAGCAGCCGAAGTATATGTAAAATACATAGACCCCTCCACAACCGGCACAGGCAGCTTTGCCACACTGATACAGGACCTGGCCAACAATGCACCTGCAGTGGTGACGGAAGGCGCCACGGCCGGCACAGACCCCATGCCTTTTCAGGGACTGATAGGCTATGGCAGTGACCAGACAAGTGGCCCCAAAGCCTACTTAAACGTGCTGGTGTTTGACCAAAACTACACGCTGCTGAGCAGTACCTACGAGCCGGTGACCGGAGCAGCCGAAGAAGACGGCAGCAATGTAGCCCACGAGCACCTGACCATTACCCCGATTACGATAGAAAAACCCGGATATGTGTATATTTACACCTCGAACGAGAATCCCACCCCGGTCGATGTGTTCTTTGACGATTTTAAAGTAACCCATACCAACACGCCCATTGTGCAAAAGGATGATTACTATCCTTTTGGTTTAACCTTCAATAGCTATTCAAGTGGTACTCAAAACAAGTATCTCTACAATGGAAAAGAGAAACAAGATGAAACAGGTTGGTTAGATTATGGTGCTAGAATGTATCAACCTGATTTAGGTCGATGGTTCAGTGTCGATCCATTGGCTGATGTCGATCATAGTATTAGCTTAACACCATATCACTACGCAGCAAATAATCCAATATTGAACATAGATCCTGATGGAATGGATTGGTATAGTAGTAGTGATGGAACAGTGTTGTACGATGAGAATATTAAGAATCAAGACGATTTAAAGAATGCTGGAATTGAAGGGACTTATTTACATGCTGACAAGTATGATAAGTCCGTATTGGACGCAATAGGAAGTCATATTATGAATAGTGGTGAGAATGGATATTCTGTATTTACAGGCTATTTGGAAAATAAAGATTTAGGAGAGAATTATTTTGGTGAGGCCGCTGCTGCAAATTATGAAACAAATGCATCGGGAATAATGGGAACCTTAACAGAAACATTTAGTTCAGTAAATGATGGTATTTTAATTTCTCAGATGACTCATGATTGGGTTGATCAAGCAGGTTGGACAGAAGGAAGGAATGCTTTGGAGCATAACATTGGGATGTCTCTTATCTCTATGAATTATGGTGATAGAACAGCGTTAAATATTGGAGCCGCTAATGAGGTTAGAGGATTAATAATTAATGATAGACAAAGTGGGAATATGATAAATGCTCTTATGGGTAGGCCTGCTAATAATGGTGGTTCCACAGCTTTTGAATGGTCAGATATCTCTAATAACGCTGCTGGAATCCAGAAATGGAGAAACTACACTGGTTTTAATAAAGTTGATACCAATAATGATGGAAGTATATCAGTTCATGAAATTGGTCAATTTAGATTGAAGCTTGGAGGAATCGATGAGTAAGGTATGAAACGGTTATTACTAGTATTATTTAGTTGTTGTTTAGTTTTTTCATGTAATCAGTTGAATAAACTTCTTTGTGGGGAGTTGACAGGAGATTTAAAGAAGATGCATGAGGAAGCAAGCTCAAAATACAATGGCTACTGTTTGATAGAGGTGATACCTTGTGAAAACTACTATTTAAATGTTTTGTTAGTTGAAGCGCAGAAAGTAGACACTCTTAAAATAGATAATCTACATAGGATACTGTATGATGAAGTTAATAGATTGGGTTGGGAATCGATCCATGTATTGAATAAGGACGGAAAGTTTTTATTCTCTCATTCATACACAGGTAAAACATCAAGTGTACCACCAGCTTGGTAAGTAAAGCCTCTGAGAAATCAGGGGCTTTATTTTTACAGGCTTTTGAGCTTTACGTTCTTGATTAGTGCATCCAGTGTGTAAAGGATATGGTTTTTGTCTTCATCAGAGAAGGAGGCAATATCCTCTAATCGCTTGACTGTCTTCTTATCAAAAGCAGCGTTTTGTCCTTCACCTACCAAGTAATCCAGCCCCGTTGTTTTAAGTGTTGCGCAGCACACTTAAAACTTCAAAATGAAAATCAGTGTCTGTGACACGGAACAAAAGAAGTTTGTAGATTCAAGGTCAGAATAGTTTGAAAATGAAAGAATGGAAAAGAGGTAAACTTTGAAACTCTACTGGTCTCAGTGTCTCACAGAGCCCCAAATCGAATAATAGAATATCCCTTTTTTCAAGTGACCTTTCAGAACACTTAAAAACAACAAGTATAGCGTTTTGTGCTGGAATCGGTTTTACTACTGTCATCAAAGCGGAAGAAGGGGGAATAAACTTGCAAGGGCTGCTCATTACCTGTTATATTTACCGGATAAAAATAAGAAAATGACACTGAAAAGCCTTATAATCATCATGGTGATGGGGATAGCAACGAACGCTGTAGCCCAGTCAGTAGATATCAGGTTTTTCAATGGAAAAACCCGGCAAACTCAAAAACGCCTGCAGCAGAATATAAAAGAATACAAGCGTATAAAGCGAGAAAATCAGGCCTATCTTAAATCCCGAAAAAAAGAGTACAAACAGCTAAAAGACAGCCTCAGGCGAGTGAAAAATCCGGATATGTCAAAAGATTCACTCCGATATTTGAGCCGGTTACAAAAAAGACACCTTATCTATACCGATAGCCTGTATCGGCTGGAAGATATGGCCTCCTGGGATAGTTTAAATCGGCGTGCAAGAGAGGAAGCAGTAAAGCGTGTAGATGAGCAGCTGCACAGCCACCCGTATTTTCAGCAATACAACACGCTGCTACAGCAAATGAAGAGGTATAAAAAAGAACTGAGACACTACCGCGACAGCCTCCGGTCGCTGGACACGCTGAACCGACACCAGATACGTTACTTAACAGTCCAGAAACGCAAAGAACTGGCCGATAAGTATGAGCGAGACTTAGAATCAAACACCCGCCGGATTGTAAATCAGCAAGCCCCTGAGCTACCGGGGGGATTTCAAAACGATCAGCTCGAAAAGTTTAAAACAGCCAACGAGCACCTCAAAAAGCCCATAAACAAAGAACAGCTGTTGTCTCGTGCACAATCGATAGATCACTTCAAAGGGAAAGAAGAAGTGCTGAAAACCGCTATGAAGGATGTATCCGAATTGAAAGAAAAATACAGCAAGGTGATTGATTCCAATGATTTGTCTACAGCTACAAAGGTCAATTCTCTAAAAGACGAACCCCTGGCCAGGAGAATAGTTTTTGGAGGTACTTTTCAGTTGTACATAGACGAGATCACGGCAATAGATATAAATCCTGAAATATCCTATCGAATAAATAAGCGAATGGATGCCGGGCTGGGAGGCACATACCGAGTCACGATTAATGTTAGGGACAGGGGACGTTCGGTAAGTGAACAGCAGGTATTTGGCTATCGAGGCTTTGCAGAACACCACTTGTTTAAGTCATTTTATGTGCATGCTGAAGCAGAGTCACTACATGCCCGTACAGGTCAGGCCGATGCAAGCGTGGCAAAATGGTATGCGAGTTTTTTAGCGGGGCTGGAGCGGCATTTTCATATCCGCGGAAAAATGAAAGGACAAGCATCCGTTTTGTATAATTTTTCTAACCGAAAAAACCCATTGTACAATAGCCCATGGGTGTTTAGAGTAGGTTTTCAGTGGCAAAAAAAATAGTTTTTTACCTCTCTATATTTTTCATGTCTCACCAGAACGCTTTTCATCACTGTTGAAAATAACCTTTTGATACACTTAAAATACCCCCGGGTTAGCGTCTCGCTGAGACCAAAAGCCAGTAATAGAACATGGATTATTATTGTAGGAGGGGCGCAAAAAGGTTCGTTGTTTTAACTGTTGCGTAGCACAGTTGAAACTTCAAATCAGTGTCTGTGACACGTAACATAACAAGTTTGTAGATTTAAGCGGTAGAATTCTTTAAGGTAATGTGTTGAAAAACAGAGGCTTGTTTTAAAACGTTAACTTGTAACCTCTTTTTATTAAAATATTACGAGTTGAACGCACTGAATAAGGAAATCGTTAACTTTAAAGCATAAAAGAAAATAGGATTGAAATGGGCATACAGGCAGAGAAACTCCGGTTGATAGAATGGCTGGTGCAGTTGAATGATACTAAAACACTTAAGGAGTTTATTGCACTTAAAAGAAAGAAAGAAGTGGATTGGTGGGAAGAGATCAGCACAGAAGAACGAGCAGAAATAGAGGAGGGATTGGCACAAGCAGACAGGGGAGAGTTAGCCTCTCATGAAGAAGTAATGGCAGAGTATAAGAAATGGTTTTAGAGATTGTCTGGACTAAGCGAGCTGAAATAGGTTATGCTAAAATAGTCAATTACCTTGAAGCCCAATTTACAGAAAAAGAAGTCCGCAAATTTGTTCGTGAATCGATAGATTTTTTCGAGTTATTGAGCAAGTATCCTGAAATACTTAAGGGTACAGAAAAGCAAAAGAATGTCCGCCGTGGGGCGATAAATAAGTACACCATTTTGACTTACCGGGTAAACCAAGAAAGAAACAAATCGAACTTATCAATATTCGATCTTCCAGACAAAAGCCATTGCAGAAATAATCCCACCCTTTTAAAATGAAATGCAGTGTCTGCGACACGGAACATAAGAAGCGTATAGATTTTTGGTATAGCAGTATACAGTAATAGTAGTGAGCATTATCCTATCGAAAAGGCAGATTGGCCAGGTCTACATTGCCGCCGGTTATGATCACGCCGGTTTTTTTGCCACGAAAAAGCTCACTTTCCTTGATAAGCGCAGCAATAGCTACAGCACTCGAGGGTTCAATAATGATTTTCATACGCTCCCAGATCATTCGCATGGCGGCTATTATTTCATCTTCCGATACGGTAATCACTCGTTTTACATGTTGCTGAATAATTTCAAAATTGAGTTGACCTACAGATACCAGCAGGCCGTCTGCAATCGACGTGCTTTTACCTACAGGCGTAAGCTTGCCGGAAGTAAATGACCGGAAAGTGTCGTCTACCTGAGATGGCTCAGCCAGCACCACCGATGTAGTGGGGCTAAGGTAGTGAGCGAGCAAAGCAGTGCCTGCGGCGAGCCCACCACCCCCTACAGGGCATACGATCATGTCCAGATCGGGGTGTTCTTCTATGAGCTCTTTGGCGGCAGTAGCCTGGCCGGCGATAATGCGGCTATCGTGAAAGGGAGGCACAAAAGTAGCTCCCGTTTGGTCTATTAGCCGTTGGCAGGTTGCTTGCCGGTCTTTTTCAGTAGGCTTGCAAAATGTGATTTCAGCACCATATTCCAGTACAGCATCTTTTTTTACCTGAGGGGCATTTTCAGGCATAACGATATAGGCTTTGGTGCCGGCCAGCTTGGCAGCCAGTGCCACAGCCTGGGCGTGGTTGCCCGACGAGTGTGTGGCAAAACCGTTGGTGCGCTCTTCGGGTAGGTAAGACATGATTACATTGGCAGCACCCCGCATTTTAAAAGCGCCCACTTTTTGAAAGTTTTCGCATTTGAGAAGCACATGGGCGCCTACTCTATCATCCACAGACTGAGAAGTGAGCACAGGAGTGTGGAGGATGTATTTTTCGATGCGCTGATGGGCTTTTTTGATATCAGCCAGCGATGGAATGTTCAGGTGGTTCATGGTTTATTCATCAGGTTGACGAGGCGGTCGGGGTAGTCGGTAATGATGCCGTCCACACCAAAGTCGATAAGTTGCTGCATGGCTTTGGTTTCGTTTACTGTCCATGGAATCACGGCCATGCCTCTGGTTTGGATGTCCTGTACTATTTCCTGTGTAAGTTTTTTATACCCACAGCTGTATATAGGAGGGGTAAATCCAAGATCGTTTAGGGTGTTGTCTACCTGGTGATCACTGCCTACAAGCACGGCAAGTTTGATGTCGGGGTATTTATCGTGAAAATAGCGCAGCACCCTAAAGTCGAAAGATTGCACATTTACCAGTTTAGGATCCATGTGTTGCTGAATGAAAGAATACACCAGATCAGAAAAAACCTTCGGGTCGGGGTGGTAGGTGTTGTCTCCGGCGGGAGAGCATTTTATTTCAATATTGTATTTTACCAGTTTGTTGTTTTTGGTTTGGTATTCATTCACAGCCGTTACCAGGTCTTTGAGTAGTGGTTTAGCCACCGAAAACTTTTTTTGCTGAGGAAAGTGAGGATGAGGCTTGGTGCCACAGTCGTAGGCCTTTACTTCCTCGTAGGTCATTTGGTAGATGTTGTACTCTTTTTCCTTTTCCTTGCTGATGGGTGCTCCGGTAGTATCCAGGCAGTAGGTGGCGTTGATATAATGCTCGTGGCTCACGAGCAGTTCATGATCTTTAGTAACGGCCAGGTCCAGTTCCAGCGTAGTAGCTCCTATGTTTAGTGCTTCTATGAAGCCGGGAATTGTGTTTTCGGGCATTAGCCCACGGGCGCCCCTGTGCCCTTGTATGTCTAGTGTTTTGTCCATGGTTTCAGAGGTTGAGGTGCAAGAGACGTTGAGCAATAAGGCTAAAGCCATACAGCCCAATGCGGTGAAAGTAAGTTTGTGTATCATCATGAGGTTGGTTTTTTTCTTTTTTCTTCAGCAATAGCGATCAGTATAGTTATCAGTACCAGGGCCTGCGAAGTGCTGCCCAGTATGGAGTATTGTTGTTTGAATAAAGCGAGATATCCGGTAGCCCCGGCAATACCACCTACCAGCGGGCCGGCTATGGGTATCCACGCATAAGGCCAGTTGGCACCACCCTTTCCTGCTATGGGTAGCAAAAAATGTGCTATTCTGGGGCCGAGATCGCGAGCCGGGTTGATGGCATAGCCCGTGCTGCCTCCCATAGACAGGCCTATGCCAAACACAAGCCCTCCTACTACCAGTGGGTTTAGCCCTTCGGTAAAACTATTGGCACCAATAAACATGATAGCAAAGACGAGGATGAAGGTGCCCATGATCTCGCTCAGGAGGTTGGCATAGCGCGATTCTATGGCCGGAGAAGTAGAAAATACGCCCAGCTTAGCTGCAGGGTCTGTTGTTTTGCGCCAGTGAGGGAGGTATTGCAACCATACCAGCATAGCCCCTGCCATAGCGCCTGCCAGCTGGCAGGCGATGAAAGGGATAACATCGACCCAGGCAAATTCACCCGCAGCGGCCAGGCCGAGGGTTACCGCCGGGTTGATGTGTGCGCCACTGATAGCCCCTACGGCGTATATACCCAGAGATACCGCCATACCCCACCCCAGGCTAATGACTATCCATCCTGCTCCTTGCGCGTACGATCGCTGGAGTGTTACCGCAGCGTTGACGCCACAGCCAAAATAGATCAGGATAGCTGTTCCGATAAATTCTGCCAGATAAGGATGCATAGTAGTAGTAGGTTTGGTTAGAAAATAGTTGAATCGAGTGCAGGTTAATTCACTCAAATGTCTATAGTAAGACTGACCGGGCAATGGTCAGATTCCATGTATTCCGGGTGAATGGCCGCTTCTTTTAGCTTGGGCAGCAGAGCTTCGCTGGTGAGAAAATAATCGATTCTCCAGCCCACATTTCTTTCACGGGCACTGCCCATGTAGCTCCACCAGCTATAGGCTATTTTGTCGGGGTAAAAATGCCTGAACGTGTCTTTGAGTCCGGCATTGGTGTAGTTGTCCATGCCGTCTATTTCTACCTGAGTAAAGCCGGCCGCTTTGTTGTAGTTGGGCTTGGGTCGAGCCAGGTCTATTTCTTTGTGGGCTACATTGAAATCGCCACAAACGATGACAGGCTTGGTTTTTTCCAGTGATTTCAGGTATTTTAAAAAATCGGCATCCCACTGCGAGCGATATTCCAGGCGTGAAAGGTCGCGTTTAGAATTGGGCACATACACAGTGACCAGAAAGAAGTTTTCGTATTCGGCAGCAATAACTCTGCCTTCAAAATCATGCTCGGATATACCTATGTCGTTGGTTACTTCCAGCGGTTGAGTTTTAGTAAGAATGGCTGTACCGGAGTATCCTTTTTTTTCAGCCGAGTTGCTGTAGATGTGGTAGCCTTGCAGGTCGGCCAGTGCCTCCTTCACCTGATCATCCTGTGCTTTGGTTTCCTGTATGCACAAGATGTCGGGGTTTAGTTTTTCCATAGAGTCAAAAAATCCCTTTTTAATAGCTGCCCGGATGCCGTTGAGGTTCCAGGAGATCATTTGGTATTGCATATTGTATTGTTTATGATATGATGTATGGCAACAAAAATATAACCTATTTAGACATAATGATTAGCCCCTTTAGTTAAACTTGACACAAGCTGTAAGGGCATCTTCCAGCTGTTTTAGCTCCTCTTCGGTTCGTTTAGTGTCCCATTTTAGCTGAGTGGCCATTTCGGTGGCTACAGTGTGTTTGGTGTCGTGCACCGATTGTATATTATAGTAGAGTCTGCCGGTACGCCGTTCGAAAAAGTCGAGCAGGGTCATTGTCATTTCCTCATTCAGGCAATGCCTTACTTCAGCGATCAGTATTTGATCGGTAGGAGACAGGCCGGTCAGGTCCAGAGCATTTTCCACGATGCTGTCCGTTTGAGTGCCATACAAGTCTACCAGGTAATGCAGCGTATCTGCAGGGTAGTTGGTGTACTTGGTAGCCAGTTCGTTTTTGTAGTGGTTCACAGCTTTGTAGTTTTTAAACCCATTACCGGGAAGTAGTATTTTTTTGGTTTTACATTTTCTTTTGGTGTGTATGCCTGTCTTTTTTTCTTTTAGTTCCAGCACTGTACTCACCACTTTGTTGGCCATTTGGCGGTAGCCGGTCAGCTTACCCCCTGCTATGGATATCAGTCCATTGTCGGCGATGAAGAGTTCGTCTTTGCGCGAAATTTCAGAGGCAGACTTTCCTTCTTCGGCTATTAGCGGGCGAATGCCTGCCCACGAAGATTCTACATCCGATAGTTGAAGATTGACAGACGGAAACATGTGGTTTACTGCGTCGATCAAATAATCTACATCTTGCTGTTCCACGGCCACTTTGGCGGGATCGCCGGTGTAGTGTGTATCTGTAGTGCCTATGTAGGTGACTTTATTTTTAGGTATTGCAAAAATCATTCTGCCATCCGATACATCGAAGTATACGGAGTGTTTTACAGGCAGTCGATTGTGTGGCACCACGATGTGGATACCTTTGGTCAGGTAGAGGTTTTTGCCGGATATCGGGGCAGACTTTTTTCGGACATCATCTACCCAGGGGCCGGTGGCATTTACTATGTAGTTGCCTATAATGTTAAATGATTTATTTGTAGCAGTGTCGTGGCATTGCACGCCGTATACCATACCTCCCTTTTCCAGTATATTTTCTACAGCCACGTAGTTGATGCACGTAGCGTTATATTGGTTGGCTGCTTTTATGTTTTCTATTACCAGCCTAAAATCGTCCGTTTGATACTCTGCATACAGTCCGCCTCCTTCTACCAGATCAGCTTTGAGCAGGGGTTCCAGTTGCATGGTCTCGTCTCGTGAAAGCATTTTGCGCTGGTCTTCCTTGTCTACATTGGCCAGCACATCGTATACCATCAGCCCTACTGAAGTAATGATTTTGCCGTAGTTGCCGTTGATGATGAGGGGCAGGAGCATTTTTTCAGGCCTTACGAGATGTGGTGCCAGCTTGTGTACTATGGCTCTTTCCTTCCCTACTTCGCGTACGAGGTTAAACTCAAACTGCTTGAGGTAGCGTAAGCCTCCGTGGATTAGCTTGGTAGACTTGCTGCTGGTGCCACTGGCAAAGTCACCCTTGTCAACCAAAGCTACTTTTAGCCCTCTGGACGATGCGTCCAGTGCTATGCCTGCTCCTGTGATGCCCCCACCGATAATGATGAGGTCAAAATAATCTTTTTCGAGTGTGGCTATTATTCCCTGCCGGTCTGCTGACGAAAAGCTCATAGTATTGTTTTTTTGCAAGGTATGTTTTCGGTAAATAATGACTGAATGTGCAGTGTTATGTTTGTGTTATGCTGTTTTTGGTTTGTTTAGTTTCAGGGTTCTTTGTCTGTCCAGTCCATAGATCGTTTTACGGCTTTTTGCCATCCGGCATAGCGTCTCTTGCGTGTGTTGTCGTCGATTTGGGGTAAAAAAGTCCTGTTTATTTGCCGGTTGCGTACTATGTCATCCTGCTGCCATATACCTGCCGTAATCCCCGCCAGGTATGCGGCTCCCAGTGCAGTGGATTCGATGACCTCCGGCCGCTCCACAGGAGTGCCGAGTATATCAGCCTGAAACTGCATAAGCAGGTTGTTGGCACAGGCACCTCCATCTACCTTGAGTTCGGCAAGTTGTATGCCCGAGTCGGCCTGCATAGCATCCAGCACATCGCGGGTTTGGTAGGCCAGCGATTCCAGTGTGGCTTTGGCTATATGCTCTTTGCCGGTATCGCGAGTGAGGCCAAATATGGCTCCACGGGCATACATGTCCCAGTAGGGGGCTCCCAGCCCTACAAAAGCCGGCACTACGTATACTTCGTCGGTACCTTCTGCCTGACGAGCCAGGGTTTCTGATTCGGGAGCAGAACCGATAATTTCCAAGCCATCCCTTAGCCATTGTACAGCCGCACCCGCTATGAAAATACTTCCTTCGAGGGCATAGTGTATTTCGTCGTTTAGTCCCCAGGCTATGGTCGTTAACAATCCGTTTTGGCTATGTTGTATTTCAAGGCCGGTGTTCATTAGCATAAAACATCCCGTGCCGTACGTGTTTTTAGCCGTGCCGGGTTGAAAGCAGGCCTGGCCAAACAAAGCAGCCTGCTGGTCGCCGGCCACTCCCATGATAGGTATGGCTACTCCGTCCAGTTCATAGCTGCCAAAGTGATGGCCGCAGGGCCTTACCTCCGGCAGCATCGACCGGGGTATGTCAAGCCTTTGAAGAAGAGCATCGTCCCACTGAAGCGACACGATATCGTAGATCATGGTACGTGAAGCATTGGTGTAGTCTGTTACATGCGCTTGGCCTTTGGTCATATTCCAGATCAGCCAGCTGTCGACAGTGCCAAAGAGAAGATTACCTTCTCGGGCCTGTTCTTTAGCGCCAGGCACGTGTTGTAGTATCCAGTGTATTTTGGTGGCAGAAAAATAGGAGTCTATTACCAGACCTGTTTTTTGTTTTACAGGTTGCTCAAGCCCCTCTTTTTTGAGTTGTGAGCAAAGGTCGGAGGTGCGGGTGTCCTGCCATACGATAGCGTTGTATACAGGCTTTCCAGTGGTTTTGTCCCACACTACGGTAGTTTCACGCTGGTTGGTTATGCCTATGGCAGCAATATGCGATGGTGTAGTGTTGTGTTTAGACAATACCTCTTTGAGTACATCGAGCTGAGAGCTGAGTATGTCGATGGGGTCGTGTTCTACCCAGCCGGGCTTAGGAAAATGTTGTTTGAATTCTTTTTGAGCAATTCCTACGATTTGGCCTTGTTCATCGAAGAGCACAGCCCTGGAACTGGTGGTGCCCTGATCGATGGCAATGATGTATTTGGCAGTCATTTTTAAGTCAGATAGTTTGCCTTCAATTTATAGAAAAGTAAAGACAAAACAACTGCTCGTGGCTTTGAAATTTATCCGGTTGGGTTTCGGTTCGTTATCTTTTATTCCCTCAAGGCATGGGATGGATTGGATAGAGCCGATGCGATAGAATGGTAGCTGACGGTGAGAAATGCAATGAACAATGTAAGCAATGCTGACAGGATGAAAGAAAGCGGACTGATGGTGATTCGGAAGGCAAATTCGGCCAGCCACTGATTCATGATCAGGTAAGAAATAGGAAAAGCAATAAGTACGGCTACCAATACCAATTTTAAAAACTCGAAAGACATCATTATTACGATACCGGTGTTGCTGGCGCCTACTACCTTGCGTATGCCTATCTCTTTTTTTCGGTTTTCGGCAGTAAAAGAAGCCAGGCCAAACAGCCCCAGGCAGGAGATCATGATGGTGAGTATGGCAAAGATGCCAAATACATCGCCTCTTTTTTCGTCTGCTTCGTATTGTTCCTGAAAGTCCTGCTCTATAAAGTTGTATTCAAATGGGCGAGTGGGGATGATCTCTGCCCATGTTTCTTCCAGAAAAGTGAGTGTTTTGTGAATGTTTTCGGGTGCCAGACGTGCCACCATATAGCTATTGTCCAGTGTGTTGTGTATCACTATGGGTAATATGGGTTCTTTCAGAGCACGTAGGTGAAAATCTCTTATCACACCTACCACTTTTTTGGTTTTAGTGTTGTATTCCTTGTCTGTGATTACACCCAGTTTTTTCCCGATAGGGTTTTTCCAACCCATGTGGCGAACCATCTCCTCGTTTACGATGATGGCCTGAGTCGTATCCAGTTCATGATTGCTGGAAAAGTCACGTCCGGCAACCATCGGTATCTCCAGTGTGCTGAGGTAATCCTTGTCTATGTACATGGTCTGAAAAATCTTTTCGATCATGTTGCCGTCTTCCGATTCTACGGTGATGCCATTCATGCTCAGGTTAGAGCCCCCGGGAGTAGAGTGCCCGGATCCTATGGCTTCTATACCGGGGTGTTGGCTAAAGGCCTTTTTCAGCACGTCGTATTTGCTGGTGACCTGAGGTCCGTTTAGCGCGATGCGGATTACACGGTCTTTATTGAAGCCCAGGTCTTTGCTGCGAAGGTAGTTGAGCTGATCAAATACCACCCATGTGCTGATAACCATAATCAGGGATACAGAAAACTGAGCAACAACCAATGCTTTTCTGAGTTTTGCTGTGCCTTTTTTGCCCGTATTTTTTCCTTTGAGTACTTCAGAAGGGTTGAACCCTGAGAGGAAAAAAGAAGGGTAACTGCCTCCTACCAGTCCCACCAGCAAGATGATGCCTATCAGCCCTGCTATTACTTTGGGGTCGGTAATAAAATAGAGAGATAGCGTTTTGCCGGCCAGGTGATTGAAGCCCGGTATAAGAAAAAAGACCACAATGCAGCTGATGACCACAGCCAGAGCAGTGAGCACCACAGATTCAGCCATAAACTGTTTGATGAGTTGGGCCCGGTACGAGCCCATAGCTTTGCGTATGCCTACCTCTCTCGATCGGTTTGTAGAGCGGGCAGTAGCCAGATTCATGTAATTGACGCTGGCTATAATCAACATAAAAAATGCAATGGCACTAAATATATAAATATAGTAGATGTTGCCGGTAGGCTCAAGCTCACCTTCGAGTTTGGAGTGCAGGTGAATGTCGGTGAGTGGTTGGAGAAAAAAATCAGCATCTGCACTGAATTGCTCAAAAAGAGGCTTAATGTGCTTGTCTATGGTGACTTCAAAAGCATTGTTGAGGCTATGAACGTGGCTGCCTTCCGAAAGTATAAGGTATGTGTGGTCATTGAGGCTTCCCCAGTTTTGCTTGGTGTTGGTCAGGGAGCTCATAGAGATAAGGCCATTGGGGCTTATGTGAGAATTGCCGGTCAGGTCAGCCATTACACCGGTTACTTTTTGTAAAGTCTCATCTCCACCGGTTTTCAGAAATTTTCCTACAGGATTACTTACCCCAAAATACTTCATGGCAAGGCTTTCTGTGATCACGATAGAGTTAGGTTCTTTCAGGCAGCTTTGCGGATCGCCATGGAGCAGGGGAAAATTAAAAAAACTGAAAAATGAAGAGTCTACCATGTAAATGTTCTCTTCGTGAAATTTGTCGCTATCCGTCATGATGAGAACTTCACCTTTGTCTTTGATGCGAAGAAAGTTTTTTACCTCAGTAAAATCCTGATAGAGAGCAGGCCCGAGTGGCGACATGGTGGTAGCCATGGTGATTTCGGTATCCTGAATAGTAATATGAGACGCCACCCTGAAGGTTTGCTCTGCATGGGGGTGGTGCTTGTCGTAGCTGAGCTCGTCCAGTATAAAAAGCAGCAAAAGCAGGCTGCACACAATGCCTATGGACAGGCCTATGATGTTGATGGCGGCATAGGTAGGATGCCGGTTGATATTTCGGAATGCTATTTTGATATAATTACTTAACATTTGCTGGTATTTGGCTCTTGCTCTCGCAAAGAAAATGCCCAAACTTGTAATCTACTGATTGTTAAGGTTTTAATTATTGTTAAGATACGGAAAGTGTATGATAATCGGGCAAGAAATTGTTCAAAAACGAACAAGTTGACTTTATACAAAAAAGAGAATATCGCGTGCAAATTTAAATAGCCATGTGATGGTGTAGGACCAAAACAAACTACTTATCCACATATACCTGAATATACGTTCTTTTTTGCAGCCCATGGCATTGGCTGCTACCGTGCCACCTATAGGTGTGAGTAGTATAGGAGTAAGAAAAGCGATACCAATGATGCCGTACTTTCGCCAGATGCGTACAAAGCGCCGGTTTTGGCGGGTAAACAATTTGCGCTTTTTCTTTTTAAAAAAACGATCGGTGAGCACTTTTATCCGATCGCCAAAAAAAGTAAAAATATAGACGCTGGTCATACACCCCAGCAGAGTAAGTGTGCCGGTAAGGAATACATTGAACCCATAAGCTACTCCGAGGGTAGGGCCAAATACAAATTTGACGGCACTACTTGAGTATACGATCATGTATTTTAAAACTTCTTCTGTCATTGCCCCTCGCTTTTTACCTTAAATAAAGGCAAAACTAGGCATTAGGTTACTCTCTGAATCTATTGTCAGGTATTTTCTTTTTGGTCAAATCAATTTTATTAAAAACCTTTGATTTTCACTGGCAAGCAACACCTTTGCATCCGAAAAAAACATTCCCCAGATTCATGGAAAAAAAAGACATCCGGCTACTCCGTACATTGTGTGGCATTTTTGCCCCATCGGCTGACGAGCGGCAAATGACAGAGTTTTTGCTCGATTATGTAAAAAAGAATCAAGCAAAGTGGAAAGTTAAGCCGGAAATAATCCACGGGCCCGACTTTCAGGATTGTGTAATGCTACGGTTTGGGGAACCACGCACAGCTATTTTTGCACATATCGACTCCATTGGGTTTACGGTCAGGTACGACAACCAGCTCGTGCCGATAGGAGGGCCCGATGCTCGCGATGGAGACCTGCTGGTAGGTGTGGATTCTCTGGGGGAAATAGAGTGCCGCCTGCTGGTAGATGACGAGCAAAGGTTGGGGTATCGTTTTGGCAGAGCTATAGACCGGGGAACCAATCTGGTGTATAAACAGGATTTTATAGAAACACAGGATACAGTTCAATCCTGCTATCTCGACAACAGGCTCGGTGTTTATGCGGCGTTAAAAGTAGCCGAAACACTCGAAAATGGCCTGATTGTGTTTTCCTGCAGGGAAGAGCACGCAGGAGGTACTGTTCCGTTTCTGATTCGATATATGTATGAAAAGTGGCAGGTGCGTCAGACATTGATAGCCGATATCACCTGGGTTACCGACGGTGTGCAGCCCGGCAAAGGAGTGGCCATATCGATGCGCGATAGCGGGCTGCCCCGCAGATCATACCTCAATCGGATACTTGACCTGGCCGAAGAGTCGGGTATACCCTATCAGCTCGAAGTAGAAGGAGCAGGAGGCAGTGATGCCAAGGAGCTACAGGCCTCCCCCTATCCTATAGATTGGTGCTTTGTAGGAGCGCCGGAAGATCACGTGCATACGCCAGACGAAATTGTAAACAAGGCTGATATAGCTGCTATGATAGATATTTACCGTTACTTGATGGAAAAATTATGATACAGGTCAACGATAGCTCCTTTGAAATTTACATCGAAAAAGAACAAATAGCCGGGTTGGTACAGAAAGTGGCGGAGTTGCTCAATCAGGACTATTCCGGCAAAGATCCGCTGGTGTTGAGTATACTAAACGGAGCATTTGTATTTACAGCCGATTTGGTCAGAGCACTTACTTTCGATCCGGAAGTTTCCTTTGTCAAGCTGGCATCCTATACAGGTATGTCTACAACAGGGCAGGTAGATGAACTCATCGGGCTGAAAGAAGACATATCGGGCAGGCATATACTCATAGTAGAAGATATAGTGGATACGGGCAACACACTCCAAAAAATCATTGCTTTACTAAAAGAACATAATCCGGCCTCTATAGAGGTGGTATCGCTACTTATCAAGTCTGAGGTGTATAACCATGCCTATCCGGTAAAATATTTTGGAGCCGATATTCCCAACCGCTTTGTAATAGGATACGGTTTGGATTATGACGGTAAAGCCCGGAGTTTGCCCCATATCTATCAAATCTGCCAGCCTCCTACACAGTGATGCTTATTTTGTTATATTTGCTCCTTTTTTAAAGAATATAGGTATGTTAAATATTGTATTGTTTGGCCCTCCTGGCGCTGGAAAAGGAACGCAAAGCGAGAAAGTAATCGCTAAATACGACCTGGAACACCTTTCTACAGGTGATTTATTTAGAAAACACCTGGGCGAAGGTACAGAACTGGGCAAGCTGGCGCAGAGCTATATGGACGATGGCAATCTGGTGCCCGACGAAGTAGTGATCGGGATGGTAAAAGATAAAATAGCTACTACCATAGATCCAAAAGGATTTATTTTCGATGGCTTTCCCAGAACGGTAAATCAGGCGGTAGCACTCGACGATCTGCTGAGTGAATTTGAAACCTCGGTGAGTGGTATGATCGCGCTGGATGTGCCCGACGATGAACTGAGAACCCGACTAATGGAAAGAGGTAAAACATCGGGCCGTGCCGACGACCAGAACCTCGATAAGATCAACAACAGGATCAACGTATACAAAGAAGAAACCATACCTGTAGCCAACTACTACGAAAAGCAAGGTAAATTTTCTAAAATACACGGTGTAGGTAGCATCGATGGTATTTTTAATGAAATACGTCAGGTAATCGATTCTTACTAATCGATTGCTTTTTAACAATTCTAATGTCTATAACATTCCCGCATGTCATCATCCAATTTTATCGATTATGTCAAGTTCTGTTCCCGGTCCGGTAATGGAGGGGCAGGAGCGGTACATTTCCGTAGGGAAAAGCATGTACCCAAAGGCGGACCCGATGGAGGCAATGGTGGCCGGGGAGGACATGTTATTTTGCGTGGCAACTCGCAGTTGTGGACGCTCCTGCACCTTAAGTACCGCAAGCATGTGTTTGCCGACAATGGTAAGCCCGGTGAAGGGGGCAGACGTACAGGTGCCGATGGTGAAGACATAATATTGGAAGTGCCTGTGGGCACGGTAGCCAAAGATGCTGAAACCGGCCTGAAGAAAGTAGAGATACTTGAAGACGGTCAGGAAGTGATTTTGACAAAAGGAGGTCGTGGAGGGCTTGGAAACGAAAATTTCAAAACGGCCACCCAGCAGACACCTCGCTATGCACAGCCGGGCGAAGAAGGTATAGAAGAATGGGTAGTGCTGGAACTGAAGCTGCTGGCAGATGTAGGACTGGTAGGCTTTCCCAATGCCGGCAAATCTACCCTTTTGTCGGTGCTCTCTGCTGCAAAACCGGAAATAGCCGATTACCCGTTTACCACTCTGGTGCCCAATCTGGGAGTAGTAGGCTATCGCGATCATAAGTCGTTTGTGATGGCAGATATACCCGGTATTATCGAAGGGGCTGCAGAAGGCAAAGGGCTGGGAATTCGTTTTCTCCGGCACATCGAACGTAATTCGATGCTGCTCTTTATGATTCCGGCTGATTCAGAAGACATAAAAGCGGAATTTAATGTCCTGATCGGAGAGCTAAAAAAATATAACCCGGAATTGCTCGATAAGCAGCGACTACTGGCCATTACCAAATCCGATATGCTCGACGATGAACTCATCGAAGAAATGAAAGCCGAGCTGCCGGACAATATACAGACAGTATTTATTTCGAGCGTAGCTCAAAAAGGCCTCAATCCGCTGAAAGATGCCATTTGGAATAGTTTGAATGCCTAAGCTATGGCAAAAGTAAAATCTACTTTTTTTTGTCAAAACTGCGGAGCACAATCGCCCAAGTGGATAGGCAAGTGCCCTGCATGCCAGGAGTGGAATACCTACGTAGAGGAGGTAGTGGATGCCAAAAGCAAGGATGCTCCTCAGTGGCGTAGCGACGATCGTGGAGCCAGAAAGAGTAAGCCTGTACGGATGCATGAAATTCAGCAGGAAAAACTGGAACGCACCGTCACCACAGACAAGGAACTAAACCGTGTGCTGGGAGGAGGGATTGTTCCGGGTTCTATGGTTTTGATAGGTGGCGAACCCGGCATAGGAAAATCTACGCTGCTTCTTCAGTTGGCCTTGGCACAAAACAACCTTACAGTACTTTATGTATCGGGCGAAGAAAGTCCGCAGCAAATAAAAATGAGAGCCGATAGAATGGCTGTCAGCTCAGAAAAATGTTATTTGCTGGCCGAAACTTCATTGCAGCATATTTTTCAGCAAGTCAATGATCTCAAGCCAAATCTGTTAATCATCGATTCGATTCAAACCCTGCAGACAGCCAGAATAGAGTCATCGGCAGGCAGTGTAAGTCAGGTGAGAGAATGTACGGCAGAGCTGTTGCAGTTTGCCAAAGAAACCAACACTCCTGTGTTTCTGATAGGTCATATAACCAAAGAAGGATCGCTGGCAGGCCCCAAAGTACTGGAGCACATGGTCGATACGGTATTGCAATTTGAAGGCGATCGCCACCTGGCTTACCGTATATTGCGCACAACCAAAAATCGCTTTGGGTCTACTTCTGAGCTGGGCATTTATGAAATGCAAAGCAATGGCATGCGAGAGGTGTCCAACCCGTCAGAAATTCTGATTTCACAAAAAGAAACACAAATTAGCGGTGTGTCTATAGGAGCATCTATAGAGGGAAACCGACCATTGCTAATCGAAACCCAGGCGCTGGTAAGTCTGGCTGCCTATGGTACACCACAGCGTAGCTCAACCGGGTATGATGCCAAGCGGCTCAATATGTTGCTGGCTGTGCTGGAAAAGCGTGGAGGGTTGCAGTTAGGCTCTCGCGATATCTTTCTCAATATAGCCGGAGGCTTGAAGATAGACGATCCGGCTCTGGATTTGGCTATTTGTGTAGCTATAGTGTCTTCTTATGAAGACCGGTCTATTGATCATCAGGTGTGTTTTGCGGGTGAGATAGGGCTGGGAGGTGAAGTGCGGGCAGTCAATCGCATAGAAAACAGAATAGCAGAAGCAGAAAAGCTGGGGTTTAAAGCGATACACGTATCGAGCTACAACTTAAAGGGTGTGGACCTGTCTAAGTATAAAATCAAGGTAGTGCCTTCGGCAATGATTTCGGAGGTATTTAAAAAGCTGTCCGCCTCACCAGCGGGCTAATGCTGCTCGGTATTGTAGGCTGTACGGGTTACGATGCTTCTTCCGAGTGTAACCTCATCGGCATACTCCAGTTCACCCCCCATAGGTATACCGCGGGCAATTGACGATACTTTTACTCCTAACCCTTCCAGTTTTCTGGCTATGTAAAAAGAAGTCGTATCTCCCTCCATGGTAGGACTTAGTGCAAAAATGACTTCTTTAACCTCTCCGTCGCTTTCTTTTATTCTGCGAACGAGTGTTTCGATGTGCAGGTCTTCAGGACCAAAACCGTCGATAGGAGAGATAACCCCACCCAACACGTGAAACAGGCCGCTGTATTGGCCGGTGTTTTTTACTGCTATTACATCCGGCGTGTCTTCCACCACACAGATAGTAGACAGGTCTCTGCTTATGGTTCGGCAGGTGCAGTCGGTGGTGTGCGAGATAATGTGGCAGGTGTTGCAGTATTTCGTCTCTTTTCGCAGCTTGATAAGCGCTGCAGACAGGTTTTCGGTAGTGGCTTCCTCTTGCTTGAGCAGGTGCAAAGCCAGTCTTAGTGCCGTTTTCTTACCAATTCCGGGCAGTTTCGAGATTTCACGTACCGCCTCCTCTACCAATTCACTCGGAAACTCCATATACAGCCAGTCAGCAGTTAAACAATAGTAGCGTTGATGCCGGCATTGGTGATGCCGTCTCTCATGGGCTTTAGAAAAGTGTACGACCCTTCTTTTACCTTGCACTTGCCCTTGAAGTGTATCAGCCATGTGCACTGCTCGGCCTGTACCCGCTCGTGGCGGCATACTTTTATGAGCGTGTTGATCACATGGTCAAATGTGTTGAAATCATCATTAAATACAACGAGCCCTCTTCCTTCTTCAGATTCCTGGTCTTCTAATACTTCGACGAGCTCTTCTTCCTGATAGTCAAAAGCCATAATTGAATTGATTAATTGCAACTGCAAAATTAACATTTTTGTTGTGAATTCACAGGTGTGGATATGGATTTCCTGTAGGGAGAAGTGTTCATCTGACTGATTTATAATGTGTTAGTGCTTTGGTGAAGCCGGGAGCAAAATATTGCATTTCTTGATATTGCTTCTGTGCTTACATACTAATCATTAATTCAGTTAACTTTGCGCCCAATTTGATTGAGTCCCATGAGTTTAGCACAAGAAATAAACAAACGAAGAACCTTTGGTATCATTAGTCACCCCGATGCTGGTAAAACTACCCTGACGGAAAAATTGCTTCTTTTTGGAGGAGCTATAAAAACAGCAGGGGCGGTAAAATCCAATAAAATAGACCGTCATGCCACTTCCGATTTTATGGAGATAGAAAAGCAGCGGGGTATTTCGGTAGCTACTTCGGTTATGGGATTTAACTACCGTGACGTCAAGATAAACCTACTCGATACACCCGGTCACCAGGATTTTGCAGAAGACACCTACCGTACTCTCACCGCAGTGGATAGTGTGATTATGGTGATCGACTGTGTAAAAGGAGTGGAGATTCAGACCGAAAAACTGATGGAAGTTTGCCGTATGCGCAATACGCCGGTTATGGTGTTTATCAATAAGCTCGATCGAGAGGGACAGGATCCTTATGACTTACTGGACGAAATAGAAGAAAAACTCAATATAAAAGTAAGACCCATGAGTTGGCCCATAGGTATGGGCAAAAGCTTCAAAGGAGTGTACAGTATGTATGAGAAAAAGCTGTTGCTTTTTCAGGCCAGTAAGCAAAAACTTGACGATTCGGATACGATCAGTATCAACGATATCAACGATCCGCAATTGAACGAACTGATAGGAGACAGCAGTGCCGATCAGTTGCGAGAAGATGTGGAGTTGGTAGATGGAGTATACCCCGAGCTAAAACTCGAAGATTACAATCAGGGAAAAGTAGCGCCGGTGTTTTTTGGTAGTGCGGTAAACAATTTTGGAGTTCGTGAATTACTCGATTGTTTCATTAACATAGCACCTCCACCGCTTGATCGTGAAACAGAAGTACGCCAGATTCACCCTACAGAAGATAAATTTTCGGGCTTTGTGTTTAAAATTCATGCCAATATGGACCCCAAGCACAGAAATCGTATTGCTTTTGTGCGTGTATGTGCCGGTAAGTTTCAGCGGGGGCAAAATTACCATCATGTCAGGTTAGACAAGAACTTCCGGTTTTCCAATGCTACGGCTTTTATGGCCCAAAGTAAGGAAATAATAGACGAAGCATATCCCGGCGATATAGTAGGACTATATGATACAGGCAACCTGAAAATAGGAGATACGCTGAGTGAAGGCGAAAAGGGAATGTATAAAGGCATACCGAGTTTTTCGCCAGAGATTTTTCGTGAGGTGGTAAACATGGATGCCATGAAAACCAAACAGCTGGAAAAAGGACTTACCCAGCTTATGGACGAAGGTGTGGCACAGCTTTTTACCTACGAAATGGGCTCTCGAAAGGTAGTGGGTACTGTGGGAGCTCTCCAGTTTGAGGTGATTCAGCACCGGCTCAAACACGAATACAATGCTACCTGTCGTTTTGCCCCCATCAACTTATATAAAGCCTGCTGGATCAGTAGCGACGATAAAAAGAAGATGGATGAGTTTATAGACTCCAAGTACAGGCACATTGCCCGAGACAAGGACAATAAACTCGTGTTTATGGCAGAAAGCAAGGCGTGGCTTCAGATGGTACAGGACAATTTTCCCGACATCAACTACCACTTTACGTCTGAATTTTAGGTCGTCAGCTCCCGAAGCTGTTGGTCGAGTAGTGCTATGCCTTCATCAAACGAGTGAGGGCTATAGCCCAGGTCGTTTACGGCTTTGTCTATTACAAAACCGGTTTTTGGAGGACGCTTAGCCGGTTGACTAAAGGTGGTAGAGTCAGCTTTGGCGATCAGGGAAGCATCCAGATCGAAATATGCTGCCGTTTTTATGGCCATATCGTAGGGAGTCAGCAAATCTTTTCCCGAAATATTAAATACGCCTTCAGCTTTTTGGCTGGCAGCCAGATAGCAACCCTCGGCCAGGTCTTCGGCTAAGGTAGGGGTGCGCCACTGGTCGGTCACTACCTTTATGTTTTTGCCGTTTTCGAGGCTTTCCTTTACCCACAGTATAATGTTGGAGCGGCTCATGCTGGGTACTACGCCATACACGAGTACGGTGCGAAGGATAGACCATTTTACCTTACTTTCACGAATGATTTTTTCTGCATCGAGTTTGCTTTGCCCATAAAAGCTAATGGGGTTAGCTTCGGCATCTTCCGGGTACGGCCCTGCCTCTCCGTCAAATATAAAGTCGGTAGATAAGTGTACCAGAAAAGCATGATTTTTGGTGCAGGCATCTACCAGATATTGTACAGCGTCTACATTTAATGCGCGGCATTGCGCCTGCTCAGATTCACATTGATCTACGTTGGTCATGGCCGCCGTATGGATCACAGCGTCGGGTTGATGCTCGTCTATGGCGTTTGACACCTGATTTTTGTCGGTAATGTCCAGTGTGATGTATTGGTAGGCGGGGTGTTTGGTGTTGGAGCGATCAGTGCCCAATCCACTGGCTATCAGGGTTATGTTTTTGCTTAGCAGCAGGGGTGTTAGTTTTTGTCCGAGTAGGCCGTTGGAGCCCGTAACGAGTATCTTCATAGCAGGAGTCTGGTTCTCTTAATAAACAGCAAGTATATAAATACCCGTACATATATGCCCGTGAAACGCAGTGTTTTTGGTAGAACAAAAAGTTTATTCGCCATACGGCGGATTGAGGAGGAGGGAATTTGATTTTTATACTTAATTTAGTCGCTCAATTTCCTAATGCCAAAAGAATACTAAGCCGACCTAGTTGAAATGCAAGAAGAAAAGAGAATTTCAGAACCGGAAATACCCGTTTTTCAAAAAATCCTCCTTTGGTTATCCATTTATGTGGTAATAGAACTTTACATCAGTTCTATTGTTACCTATCCCGATGAGTTGAAAGATATTTTGGAAACCGTAGACTTTGGCATCTGCATGTTGTTTTTGTACGATTTTGCTCATGGAATTCTGCTGGCAAAAGACAAATGGAAATATTTCAAAGCGCACTGGATTGATCTGATATCCTCTATACCTACTGTCGATGCATTGCGTGTGGGCAGGCTTGTACGTGTCATTCGGATATTGCGCGTGGTTCGATCGGCCAAGTATGTGTTTACTTTTTTTAGCAGAAAAAGCTCATTAAACTCGTTTAGAAACCTGCTTTTGCTCAGTGGTGCGATTATCCTTCTGTTTACATTGAGTTTTCACCACCTCGAAAAGAATGTGAATCCGCATATAGATTCTGTGGCAGATTCTCTATGGTGGACCACCATCACTACTATAACGGTGGGTTTTTTGCAAGACATACCACCGGTAACACCCGAAGGCAAATTTCTTTCTGTTATATTGATTTTGCTGGGTATGGTTATGTTTAGTACACTTACCGGTACTATTACCGACTTTTTTATCGAAGATGAAGATATGGTAAAAAAGCTGGGGCAAATAGAAGATAAGGTAACCCGGCTGGAAGATAAAATTGACCTGCTTACTGAGAAACTAAACGAAAAGAATAAGGGGTAAACCTGTCTTTTCTGTGTAATAAAGCCATATCCTAGGGGTATTCCGCGTTTAACAATTAAACTCTCCAAAAGTTGAATCAATATGGTTTTCTGCTCAGAATTGATCAGTGTTTTGTGTCGAAAAGGATTGAATGACAAGCTTTTGGAGATATCTCCACATGGCGTTGTTTAAAAGCAGGAATCCCTGCATAGACCTATGGTGCAATACAATTTGTTTGATAAAAAACCGTCAGGTTTTACATTGGATGTGGATGCCTACCTTCGCCGTATTCAGTGTGTGCGGGAGCTAAAGCCTTCTTTGCGCTTTTTGCGGGTTTTGCACAAAAATCACATGCTTCACATTCCTTTCGAAAACCTGGACATTCATGTAGGCAATCAGATCATATTGGATGTGGGCCGGTTGTATCGCAAAGTTATTCTCAATGGCAGGGGGGGATTTTGCTACGAACTCAATGGGCTTTTTTATCATCTGTTGCTGGCACTGGGGTTTGAAGCTCAGTTGATAGCGGCACGTGTGATCAACGCCGAGGGCATGCCTGGTCCGGAGCTCGACCACTGTTTGATTGTAGTGGAGATCGATGCTAAGTTGTGGCTGGTTGATGTGGGTTTTGGAGACGCTTTCCTCTCTCCGAAAGAGCTGAGTCCCGGAAAGGTTCAAATGGATGGAAATAAATATTACAGGGTGGTAGATGAGCCCGACGGAAACTTTATGCTACAGCAATCTGCAGATTCTATCACGTTTAAAAACATATATACATTTCACACTGAAAAGAGGCAGTTGGTAGAATTTATAGCAATGTGCCAGTATCATCAGACTAACCCCAAATCGCACTTCACCCAAAAAAAGCTCATTACACAAGCTACTCCTGCCGGACGGGTCACCCTCTCGGATAAAAAACTAACTGTGACCCATGCCGGTAAAAAAGAGGAAACACCCATTCTTAACAATGACCAGTTTTTGGTGAAGCTCTACGAATACTTTGGTATTAAGCTGCGCAAAAACGCCTGATCGATTACATATTTAATGCTTCGTATAGAATTTCTGCCGGATGCTGAGAAGATCTGCCAGTACCATCGTGTATCTGGTGGCGGCAGCTGGTGCCCGGAGCAGCGATAATGGCTTCTTCCGGAGTTTCTCTTACGGTAGGGAAAAGTACCAGCTCTCCTACTTTCATAGATACATCGTAGTGTTCTTTTTCATAGCCAAAAGAACCCGCCATACCACAGCATCCCGAGGGTATCATCTGCACGGTATAGTTTTCCGGGATAGATAGCGCTTTTTTCAAAGTTACTATTGAAGACAGTGCCTTTTGGTGGCAATGTCCGTGGGCTTTCACCAGTTTTTCGTTCGGAGTAAAATCGCCACTTTTGATATGGCCTTGCTCATATTCCCTTACGATAAATTCCTCGAAAGTCATGATGTGCTGTCCCAACGCGATGGCTTTTTCTTTGAGCGAACCGGCACACAGATCGGGATATTCGTCGCGAAGGGTTAGTATAGCCGAAGGCTCAATACCGACAAGTGGGGCGTCAGCAGAGACTGTGCCGGAGAGTGCCTCGATGTTGCGGTCTATTACAGGCATGGCTTCTTTGAGCATGCCTTTCGATATAAAAGTACGGCAGCTTTCGTCGTGGGCAGGCACGGTTACCCTGTACCCCAGTTTGTCCAGCAATAAGACCACTTTTTTGCCTAATTCTACATCCTGAAAATTGGTAAACTCATCGGCAAAAAGATTAACCTTACGGCCATCGGAGGGGGCTGTGGGTACAAATTTCTTTTTAAACCAGCTCTTTAGGGTTTGAGGGGGCATTTTCGGTAGTTTCCGCTCGTTGGCTATACCCATCACAGATTTAAACAGCTTGCTGGTAAGCGGATTGCTGACCATAAAATTGTAAGCCGGAGGAAACAATGAAGCCATTTTCATGTTTTGATTGAACCGGCCGGTGAGCTTAGTTTTTAACGGAATGCCGTGAGCATCAAAATAGTTTTGTTGAAATTCAGCCTTTAGCCGCGCCATGTCCACATTCGATGGGCATTCGGATTTACATCCCTTGCACGATAGGCACAGATCCATGACCTCTTTTATCTCTTCGCTATCAAACTTGTTGGTTTGGGTAGAGTTGGTCAGCACCTCGCGCAGGATATTGGCTCTGGAGCGTGTCGTGTCTTTTTCGTTGCGGGTAGCCATATAGCTGGGGCACATCGTGCCACCGCTCAGGGGCGACTTGCGGCAATCGCCTGACCCATTGCAAAGTTCTGCAGAGCGTAGCACTCCCTGATTTTTGCTCCAGTCGAAGTAGGTTTTTATTTCAGGCTCTTTGCGGTCTGCTTCGTAGCGCAGGTTGGAGTCCATAGGAGGCGTACTGGTAATTTTGCCAGGATTGAAAATGCCTTTAGGATCCCAGGTTTTTTTCAGCTCTTCGAGCAGTTGGTAGTTTTGCTCGCCTATCATGGTTTTGATAAACTCCCCTCGAAGGCGTCCATCGCCATGCTCACCACTGAGAGAGCCTTTGTATTTTTTCACCAGATGGGCAATTTCAGTAGCAATGGTTCTGAACTGCTCGTGCCCTTCCTTGGTCTTGAGGTTGATGATCGGGCGCAGGTGAAGTTCTCCTGATCCGGCGTGCGCATAGTGCACACAACTCATGTTGTGTTTTTTCAGTATCTCATTGAATTCGATGATGTACTCTGGCAGATCGTTTACATCTACAGCGGTATCTTCTATCACGGGTGCTGCTTTGGCATCACCGGGTATGTTGGCTAACAAACCCAACCCGGCTTTTCTCAATCCCCATATTTTGGGCAGGTCAGCACCTTTGAGTACCGGATAGTGGTAGCCCAGTTTTTCTTGTTTGAGCTCGTTTATCAGTGCCATGCATTTGGCATTGAGGTCACGGTCGTTATCAGCAGCCAGCTCTACTACCAGTATAGCGCCAGGGTCTCCCTGTATGAAAAAACGGTTTTTTTGCTGCTCTATATTTTGTTTGGTACACTCCAGTATATAGTGGTCTATTAACTCGCTGGCATGGGGTCCGTATTTGAGTCCTATCAGGTTGGCCCGTAGCGACTCATTTATATCATCGCAGTGAATGCACACCAATGCTTTGTTTTTTGGGGGCACAGGTATGGTATTGAGTTTTATCTCGGTGATAAACATGAGAGTGCCTTCCGAGCCAGCTATGAGTTTGCAAAAGTTGAAAGGCTCGCCATCGGGGTTAAAGGGCTTGTTGATAGCCAGCAAATCAATAGCATAGCCGGTATTTCGTCTTTCTATGGTTGGTTTTGGAAATTCTCGTGCTATGTTTTCACGATTTTCTTCGGAGGAGAGCATCGTGTGAATCGACTTGTATATGTTGGTTTCCAATTCACTACCAGAGGTGAGCGCATGGGCAAAGGCTTCATCGTCCATGGCTTTGAATGTAGTGTATGTGCCGTCTGACAAAAAACCTTTTACTTCTATCAGGTGGTCGCGAGTGCTGCCGTATACCACCGAGTTGGAGCCACAGGAGTTGTTGCCAACCATGCCTCCTATCATGGCTCGGTTGGCCGTGGAGGTTTCCGGGCCAAAGTATCGACCGTAGGGTTTGAGGTATCGGTTCAGGTCGTCGCGAATTACACCGGGCTGTACACGTACCCAGTTTTCTGTTTCGTTTACTTCCAGTACTTCGGTGAAGTATTTGGAAACGTCTACTACTATGCCACTGCCTACAACCTGTCCTGCCAGGGAAGTGCCGGCTGTGCGGGGAATGAGTGAGGTGTTGTGCTTGTTAGCAAAATCGATAAGCAGGCGGATGTCGTCTTCTGTTTTGGGAAGCGCCACAGCCAGTGGCAATTCACGGTAAGCCGATGCGTCAGTCGCGTACAGCTTGCGCATGGTGTCATCAAAAAACAATTCGCCTTCCAGGCTATCTCTCAGTTTGGTTAACTCATTTTTCATAGCGGCGCAAAATTAGCCAAATAATTCACTTTTGCAGCTTTGTGCAGTGTGTTAGCTCAGGTAAAGTGCATACAGAAGAATGTCGGTTTGCTCAAAGGCAAAACCAGTGGGGTATTCGGGGTATCAGTGCTGTATGTTTGCTCTGGTTTTGCCCGTAATCGAAGTAGTCACTGCTGAGAAACACATTTGTGTGCCTTAAGAATAAGGAGAGCAATTTTTATAGTTGGTATTTCTTATTTGATGCAAGTTTTTCAAGCAAAATGCACGATTTTCTGTGCAACATAAAATCAACAAGCGATCTCAGCAGATCCAAAGTATTGATGCTTTTTGAAAGTGCTTAGATTTTCATCAGAGCTTCCCAGAATCCCATTCTTTCTTTTTCGTCTTTAACGATAAAGAAAGGAATGTCGTCATCGTATTTGATCAGGTCTAGCGTAGTGCTGCCTTTGATAAATGCAGCAGCGGCTGTGCGGCCCCTAGAGCCCAGAAAGATAATGTCTGCGCCGTTTTCTTTGGCTGTTTCGTAGATGTTGTCAAACGGTTTGCTGTCATCATCGAGGGTAAAAATGATGTCAAATTGAGAGCCATCGAAACCGTGTTCGCGTAAAAATATTTTGTAGTCCTTTTCAGCATTTTTCTCCAGAATAGCCCCAAACTCTTCGTAAGTTTTTCCGCTGGTGTGGTAGCCGGAGTGAACATAAAACACGTGCTGAAGCATGATTTTAGCGTTGGTTTTTTCTTTTATAGCCAGCGCCTGCTTGATCGACATTTTAGAGCCCACAGAAAAATCTACCGGCACCAGTAGTTTTTTGATGCTGTAGTCGTCCATTTGAGGCACCAACAATACCGAGCAGAGTGCTCTGTTGGTGATTTGCATGGCATTTCTGGCCGACGACTCTTTCTTTTTCTTTTTGCCTAGCACGATAAGTTGAGAACGATGCAATCCGGCCCATTTTACTACACTTTCGGGTACTCCGCCATGTTCTATGTTTACGGAGGTTTCAGCTGTGGCAGTAAACCCGCTTTCCACTAGCTGTTTCAGCGCATTAAGCGTATTGGGATTGTTGGCTTCAGCTATGTGTAGAAAGTCTACTTTGGTGCTCCCCATAGTGGAGGCAATGAGTGAGGCATACTTGATCACATACGGGTCCATATCGGACTGGTCAAGGCATACCAATATTCGTTTTAATTCTTGCATGGACTACATCTCGGTTTTCTCAAGGCATGAAGGTAGAAAAAAATATCCTATTTCCCTACTAAAAAAAATTGATTGGAATCATCGGAAGACTAAAAAGTCTATTTTGTTAAGGTGTGGCTATGTTTTCAGCATGCCATTTTTGAAAAACATACAATGCCCAGACTTTAGCATGGCTGTCGCCGGGGTTTGCAGAGAGTAGTTTTTTGCGCAAGTGGATTACTGAAGAGGAGTCGAATATTTTTTGTTCTTCCAGGCGTTCTTTGTTGAATAGGTGGTTGTCCAGCTCGCTCAACAGCCCATTTCTGAGCCAGTCGAGTAGTGGCACTTCAAATCCTTTCTTAGGGCGCTTGTAGAGCTTTGCGGGCAGCATGTGCCGGAAAGCGTCCTGTAGTATTTTTTTACGTATAGTGCTGTCTATTTTGTGTGCAGGGGGCAGGCGAAAAGCAAAATCGACCAATCTGTGATCGAGAAATGGTGTGCGTACTTCGAGGCTGTTGGCCATAGACATCAGGTCTACTTTGTGTAGCATGTCGTTGGGCAGTACCAGTCGTGTGTCTGTACGCAGAAAGTCGTTGAAATCCCGATAAGTGTTCATGTCCGTCAGCCAGCTATTTATCTGCTCTTTTCTTTGCGTATAGTCTGCTGCATAGGCAGGTTGGAGCAAAGAACTTACCTCAGATTGGGAGGCAATGGCTGCCCACAGCCAGTAGCGTTCTGCAGGGTTCATTCGTTTTCCCTTGTTGAACTTTACCACCTGACGTATGAGATTGCCAAAAGCGCCGGATCGCGACTGGGGTAGTGCTTTGGCTAAAGGGTAAAGCGCCGAAGCAGCTTTGGCCATAAGGCCGTTTTCTTCCATTTTTATCCACCCGTGGTGTTTGTTGTAGCCCGAGAAGAGCTCGTCAGCGCCATCGCCTGAGAGGGCAACAGTGACATGCCTGCGGGTTTCGCGGCTCAGTATATACACCGGTATGGCCGAAGAGTCGGCAAAAGGTTCGTCTATAGCCTCTACGATTTGTTGCAGGTGGTTGTAGAGGTCGTCTTGAGTAAGTGAAAAGACAGTGTGGTTGGTTTTGAAATGACGGGCTACCAGGTTGGCGTACTGCGTTTCGTCGAAGTAGGGGCTGTCTTTGTAGCCGATCGAAAAGGTACTCAGCGATGATGTATGTTGGCTGGCCAGTGCAGTAATGACCGAAGAGTCAATTCCACCACTGAGAAAAGCGCCAAGAGGCACATCTGCGACGAGTCGTTCCTGTACAGATTCTTCCAGGAGTTTGATCAGGTTGTTTTTGTTTTTTTCATAGTCGGTTAGGTACTCCGAAGGTTCGTGGCGAGGGAGGTTGTAGTATTTTTCTACTGTTACCTGATTGTCTGCTATGAGTATACACTCTCCCGGGGCTAGTTTTTTCACACCCTCTACCATCGTGAGTGGAGTCGGAGTGTAGCTGAGCTGGAGGTAGGTATTGAGGGCGTTGGGGTCGATCTGCCATCCGCTGCTATATTGCATGAGTGACTTTAGCTCGGAAGAAAAAAGGAATTTATCTTGATCGTGGTAGTAAAGCAGGGGTTTGATGCCAAGCCGATCGCGAGCGATGAAGACGGATTTGTTTACAGTATCGTAAATGGCGAAAGCGAAAAAACCGTGTAATTTGTGTATGCAGTCTTTGCCTTCGTGAGTATACAGTTGAAGTAATACTTCGGTATCGGTTTGAGAGTAAAACGTTACACCTTTGCTCTCCAGTTCCTGGCGTAACGTTTTGTAGTTGTATATTTCGCCGTTGAATGTGATGACATAGCGCCCTTCAGGCACTTGCATGGGTTGGTGGCCCATAGGGCTGGTGTCGATTACAGATAAGCGACGATGACCCAACCCAACGAGGTTGTCGTGGTAGGTGCCGTGATCATCGGGTCCGCGCTTTTGTAGGGCCAGCGTGGCGCTGCTCAGGTTAGTCAGGTTGAATCTTCCTACTTCATTGAATGCTACTATACCGGTGATTCCGCACACTTGCTGTAAAGGTTTTGTTGTGAAGGTACGCAAGATAGCAACACGGTTGTATTCTCTCAATGAATAGGTGAAAAACTACGAATGCCCGGGAGATGAATAAAGCTCGGGTAATAATTCTGAGCATTTGTTTTGTAGTTTGGTGAAATGGGTAAATATTTGCGCCACCAAAACAATGGGGAATTAGCTCAGTTGGCTAGAGCGTTTGGCTGGCAGCCAAAAGGTCATCGGTTCGAATCCGATATTCTCCACTTCAGAAGCCCTGATATCTCGTATGTCAGGGCTTTTTTATTTTCCCTTCAAACCTGGTGAGGTTGGTTTGTAAATATTTCAATACTTAAACACTGGACATAAAAAAAGGTCATCAAATTTGATGACCTTTTGTGGGTTCTGAGGGATTCGAACCCCCGACCCTCTGGGTGTAAACCAGATGCTCTGAACCAACTGAGCTAAGAACCCTTTTTTAGTTAAATTCTTGTCGTTTCAAGTGTTTAACTTGTGTCCCTGTGTTGAATTGGGAGTGCAAATGTAGTTTTGATTTTTGTAAATGCAAATCCTTTTTAAAATATTTTTAACTCAATGCGAGATTTAAATATTCGTTGAATTTTTTCGCCTTGCGATATGTGTCTAAAATGGACGTATGGGCGCTTTTTGACGTCATTTCATCGTCAGAAAAATTTTTCAATACATAAAAACTTTTTAGCCTGAGGAGTTGGATGTTGGGGTGGTCTTTCGGGTACCCTTTAGGAGCTGTCTTGAGTGCTTCGCCTTTAATTTCACCAAAGGTTTCCTGAAAGTCTCTGCTTTCTATCAATTGGGTAAGAGGAGCAGGGTTGTAATCTATTTCCTGGCGGATTGCAGCCAGCTTGTCGGGAGTCGGCATGTAGATGCCTCCACCGGCAAAACTTTCGTCTGGTTTTACATGAATGTAATAGCCTGTGCCTTCCGATTTTTTTCCTTTATCGCCTAGCAGTGCCCCGAAGTTGGTTTTGTAGGGTGTTTTGTCTTTGCTAAATCGGATATCGCGATTGATTCTGAAAATGCACTGCTTTGATTCTACTCCCTGAAGGCTTTCGTCAAAAGCAGCTATGTCGCTGATCAGGCTATCTACAAAGGCTACAAATGCCGAGCGGGCTTGTTGGTATTCTTTTTTGTGGGCATCAAACCACTCTTTGTTGTTGTTGGCTGACAGCTCTCTTAAAAATGAATAAGTGGGGGTTAGGTCCATAATTCGTCGATTTGGGTGAGTTTTTCCATCGCCATGCTTCGCGAACCTTTGATGAGTACAGCAGCATGAGCAAAAGGATGTTTTTTGGCATACGCGATAAGCTCGTCTACAGATGCAAAAGTTTGGGCATCTTTTCCATGAAGGGCATCTTCATACTCTTCTCCTACAAAGAAACCTTTTAGTTGTTTTTGATTGGCCACTGCTTCATAGACTTTGTTGTGTTGTGCGTGGCTGTATTCGCCGAGCTCTTTCATATCGCCCAATAGTGCTATTTTGGTTGCCTGCTCAAAAGAGGCCAGATTGTGTAGAGCCGCCAGTGTAGAGTCGGGGTTGGCATTGTATGCGTCCAGGATGACCGTGTTGGTGCCTCGCTTCAAAATCTGCGACCGGTTGTTGTCCGGAGCATAGCTATCGATAGCAGCATAGGCTTTTTCGAGGTTTACACCAAAGTGCATACCTACTGCTAGTGCTGCAGCTAAGTTCATATAGTTGTATTCTCCTACCAGGTTTGTGGTGTGGTGGGTGTTATGGCTGTCGGTATAGACTACATACGGAGAAGAACTCACTAACCTGTGCGTTGTATCCGGAAACGGTATGGGATCAGCAAACCGGTGTGCCATGTTTGCGAGCACTTCATCGTGCTGGTTGATAAATACTTTGCCTTTGTTTTTTCTCAGGTAATCAAACAACTCGCTTTTGGCACGGATCAGGTTTTCTCTCCCGCCAAATTCGCCCAGGTGAGCAGTGCCCAGGTTGGTGATGATGCCGTGTGTGGGTTCTGCTACTGTACAATAGCTGGCAATTTCTCCCAGATGATTGGCGCCCATTTCCACTATAGCTATGTCTGTGTCCAGAGGGAGAGCCAGCAGAGTGAGAGGTACACCTATGTGGTTGTTTAGGTTGCCCAGTGTGTGATGTGTTTTGTATTGGGTAGCCAGCACACGAGTTATGAGCTCCTTGGTTGTTGTTTTGCCGTTGGAGCCGGTTATGGCAAGCACAGGTCCTTGAAATTGCCTGCGATGGTGATGGGCCAGTTGCTGTAGTGCCTGTAAGGTGTCGGGTACTACAATGGCCCTACTTCCCAGATTCAGTGAAGAATCATCCACTACCACATAAAGCGCTCCGGCATCCAGCGCTTGCTGAGCATATCGATTGCCATCGAAGTTGGGGCCTTTCAGTGCTACAAAAAGGTTTCCCTGCGAAATTTTGCGTGTGTCGGTACTTACACCTGAGCACTGAAGAAATTTTTGGTAAAGCGATTCTATCACGTTTTTATGAAGCGATTAAGTGGTGTTGAAAACCACAAATATAGGATTATTTTCTATGCACATAAGGCTCAGGTCTCATGCTAAGGGGAGGATAGTATTATTTTTCTGGTGTGTGAAAATAACCTCAGATGCAATCGCTGGTGTGAGTGTCTCCGCTCGTATCAATATACTAAATCTGTTACTCGTTTTGGTCGTGCGGTTTTATCATTTAAGTATTCACTTTTCTAATGATTTATAGCCTCTGTTATGACTAGGCGATTGAGGGTAAGTAGATCTGAGCCAAAGGCTCGAACCAGCGTATTTTTTATTGGTTAGATAATATCAGGCTAATTGCAGTGAATTACATAAGTCATTTTTGGTGCTATGTGATGTACACATGGGGAAGTTTATTAAGATGAAATTAGACTATTGCAAAAGATACCCGGCAGTTGTTTTCTTACTCTTTTCCTCATGCCGGAAGGGCACCTCCTTTTTCTAGATAAAAAGGAGGCAAAAATCATGGAAAATTTAACGCTCAAGGCCTTTACCCGCATCCGCTCGCCAATTTTCCTCCCTCCCGCCTTATCGCACTTTCTTTTGAGTCGGTTTTCTGCAAGTTCTTTCCTTTTTTGCAGTAATTCGTTTCTGATAACTCTACTTTCCACACAAATTCATGTAGAGCCTCGTTTTTTATATTTATGCCTAGGGGTGTTTTTTCCGAACTACAAAATCGGGATTGCTTACGAAACTACTATCGGTGAGTGTGTGCAGGAAATACAGGATATTTTCTTTGTCTGATGGGGTAAGTGTGAGGCTCTGGAGTGCGGGAGCTAGAGTAGGAGAATGATTCACGCCACTTTGGTAATGGTCAAGTACTTCAGTCAGGGAGGCAAATCTACCATCGTGCATGTAAGGGGCGGTGAAAACGAGGTTGCGTAGTGTGGGGGTTTTGTATTTGCCCAAATCGGCAGAGTCGAGAGTGATGCGGTACCGGCCAGCTCTTTCGTCTTCATTGGCCGTAGGAAAGTGACTGTCTAACCCGTTGTTGTGAAAGTGGTGATCGGTAAAAAGTGGAGGCTGGTGGCAATTGCCACATTTGTTTGTAAATATCTTCAGGGCCTTTTTGAATGATGGTGACTGAAGGGAAGTGTCTTGTTGAGCTTTGTCGTAGAATGAGTTGTCGGATACAAGTGTGCGCTGGTACTGAGCGAGCGCTCGGGCAATGTAGGCAGAAGATACCCTGGGTATATCAAAAGCCTCTTCAAATGCTTTGCGGTAGGCTACATGGTCGTTGAGGTACTGCACCAGCTGACGCAGGTCAGTGCCCATTTCGTTGGGGTTGGTGAGTGCAGCAAAGGGAAGTGATTCCAGATTTTTGACTCCTCCATCCCAAAAAAAGCGGTTTTGCCAGGCCAGATTGATAAGTGGCGGAGTATTTCGGGCTAAAGGTTTTCCGGATTCTCCGGCTGTACTGGTGGCTTTTCCGTCGGAAAAGGACATGGAAGGAAGGTGACACGAGGCACATGATATTTTGCCTGATCTGGATAGTACAGGGTCGAAAAACAGTTTTTTGCCCAATGCTATCCCTTTTTCTGTTTGGGGATTGCGTGTGGGTGATGGCTGAGGGGCAGGAAAGTGAGTAGCATAGCGTATAGGAGTGTGGGTGTTGGTAGAGGAGCAGCTAGTCACAAGGCATAAAAGAAATAACATGAATCCTTTTTTCACAATCATACAACGCACTGATAGAAATCTGACATTCACTACAACTAAATTTACAAGCTCAAAGTATAGAGGAGAACGGGTTTGCCGTTGTTTATATCCTACAAAAGTTAAAAGTAATTAAGTTACTCGTCTACATATCGTCATTGCTTGTGATTTTAACCGCTTGCAGCAGGGAGCAAGAGCCTGCCAAGTTGGGAGCCACACCCTATGACCTGGATTTGCCCTCTTATTTTGGAGACAACACTCACTCTTATGCAGACAACCCCCTGACTGAAGAAGGGGTGGAACTGGGACGTATGCTTTTTTACGAAAAGAGATTGTCTGGCGACAACAGAATATCGTGTAGTTCCTGTCATCAGCAGGATAAGGCTTTTACAGACGGCAGAGCCTTTAGCAAAGGCATACGAGGGCAGCAGACAGCAAAGAGTGCCATGAGTTTGGTCAATATGCTTTGGTCCGGTCATTTTTTTTGGGATGGAAGGAGTGCCTCGCTGGAAGAGCAGGCACTGGAACCGATTGTCAATCCGGTAGAGATGGATCAGAGCCTGCAACAGACGGTAGCTAAGCTAAAGGAAACGACCATTTATCCCGCAGCTTTTGATCGGGCCTTTGGCGATGAAGAAATTACAGCAGCACGTATTGGAAAAGCCCTGGCACAGTTTCAGCGCACCCTCGTGTCTTCCGATTCTAAATATGATAAGTATTTGAGAAACGAAGTAACCCTCTCCGCTGAGGAAGAGTTGGGGATGGCTCTTTTTTTTACGCATCCGGAACCCTCTATTGGCTTGAGAGGAGGTAATTGTGGAGACTGCCATGTCAATATCCTAACTTCGGGCGTTAATGACGGACTGGAGGGGTTTAAAAACAACGGACTGGAAACGGACGATGCGCTGGAAGAAGGATTGGCAGCTGTGACAGGTAAGGCCAGCGACAAGGGAAAATTTAAAGTGCCTTCGCTCCGAAATATAGCCCTGACAGCACCCTATATGCACGATGGGCGTTTTCAAACGCTGGAACAGGTGCTCGATCACTACAATGACCATATACGGAAGAGTGCCACCTTAGACCCACTTATTCTGGAGGCCAGCAACGAACCGATAGATCCGCAGGGGCCGGTTAAATTGCATTTGACAACAGAAGAAAAAGCCGCTATAATAGCATTTTTACATACACTCACCGATCAGAATTTTATTACCAATGAAAAGTTTTCAAACCCTTTTTAATGCCATCGCATGTAGTATCATCCTTGCGACGGGAGGCTGTAGCGAAGAAGATGTGAATTTTCGCGACACAATCACCCTTACCTTTAGTGCGGTGGCCGATGGTGGTCCGTTGGAGTGGAATTCGAAAACTTACTCTACTGCTGCAGGTGATCAGATTACGATAGACCGAATGAAGCTTTACGTTAGTGATTTGCAACTGATCAATTCAGCCACGGGAGAAGCTTTTGTGGAGCAGGATGGCTACCACCTTGTCAGTCTCAATGATCAGCAAAACGAATACGCCATTTCATTGTCGGGTATTCGGAGCGACTTTATATTTGATAAGGTGAAGTTTGCTATAGGAGTAGATCCGGAACGAAATAGCTCTATCGATAATGTGGGTGATCTGGATCCTACTAATGATATGGCCTGGGACTGGAATACGGGCTATAAGTTTTTTTTAATGGAGGGGCGTTTTTTGCCGGGTGATGATCTGGACGAAAGGGGGCTGGTGCTGCACATAGGTCTGGATAGAAACTACAAAGGGCAATCTATAGCAATGCCATCGCCATTTAATATCCCCCGGTCTGCCACCCTGGCATTTGAGCTGGACGCACTGGCTCCTTTTTCTGGCAAACATGAAATAAACCTCTCGGACAGGTCGCACTACATGGTGAGTGAAGAGTCGGATAAGATAGCAGATAATTACGCTTTTGGATTGGTCAAATTAAAATCGGTTGATTAATAAAAAATTGATGAGGTTAGCAGTATTGTTGGTGGTGTTGGCCATACGTGCGCAAGCGCAGATTGCGCTGCAGTATATGCACGATGTGCAGGTCTGGGAAAACGAAAAGCAGCTGACTATGCCCTTTGCCGGAGGGATAAATGCCGGGCAATACAGTGCCATCGACCTCAATGGAGATCGGGTGCCGGATTTGGTAGTTTTCGATCGGGCAGCAGATAAAATACTTCCATTTTTAGCTGTGGGCGAAACTTATGAGTATGCGCCGGAGTTTGTGCATTATTTTCCGAAGGATATTCGCAACTGGATGCTGCTGGCCGACTATGACTGTGATGGTAAAAAAGACCTGTTCACCTATGCTACATTGGGTGTGCGTGTTTTTCGCAATGTGGGCACGGATGTTCCGGCCTGGGAGATGGTGGCCGATCCGGTGTACACGCAGGGTAGTTCCTCGCAGATCAACTTAAATGTGAACTCGTCTGATGTGCCAGTAGTAGCCGATCTCGATGGCGATGGCGATTTGGATATACTCACATTCAACTTTGCCTTTGGTGGTTTTGTGGAGTTTCATCAAAATATGTCTGTAGAGAAAACCGGCAATTGCAGTACATTGAATTACGAGCGGGTAACCCGCGAATACGGCGACTTTGAAGAATGTACCTGCGATACTTTTGTGTTTGAAGGTAATCCCTGCCCAGAAAACGGGCGCTTGTTGCATGCCGGGGGCAAGGCCATGCTGGCAATCGATATGAACAACGACGGGGCTACAGAGCTGGTAATAGGCCAGGAAGAATGTACCGACTTGACCTTGCTACAAAACGGAGGTACCAGATCGGAAGCGAAATTTACCTCTTACAGTCATTTTTTTCCAGAGAAAGATCAGGCGGTTAATTTTCCTGTATTTCCTGCTGCCTATTATGAAGATGTAAATTTTGATGGGCTCAAGGATATAGTGTTGGCACCTAATGTAAGGACTGATGCAGCTAATCGTGTGGATTTTAGCCGGTCGAGCTGGTGGTATGAAAATACCGGTTCGCAGCAGCTTCCCGTTTTTGAGTTTAGGCAAAAAGATTTTTTGCAAAGTGACATGTTAGATGTAGGTCTGTTTTCTTATCCGGCTTGGGCAGATGTAACCGGTGACGGCCTGCAGGATCTGATTGTTGGTAATAGAAAGATGAATGATCACTCTGCCCGCTTGCAATTGTATACACAAACATTGCAGGGTCTGGTGTTGTCCGATGACGATTTTGCAGGGCTTTCTGCGTTCGGTTTTACACAGGCGTCTCCCTCTTTTTATGATTTAAATGCTGATGGAAGAGCTGATTTGGTTCTTCAGCTAACTGACAGTGATAACCAGACGGCATTGTACTATGTACTGAATAAAAACCATACTTTCAACTCAGGCGAAAAGGTGTTGATGTACGACGGAGTGGCCGGTTTTGACGATACACACCTTTACGATATCAGCGGAGATGGGGTCTTGGATTTATTATTGGGAAAAAACAACGGTAAGCTGCAATATTATCGCAACACCGGATCTAACTTGTCGCCGGCTTTTGAACTGGAACAAGATGATTATCTAGGTGTAGGTTTTAGTAGTGCAAAGGGCAGCTTGCACCTGGTAGTCGACGACCTGGATGCCGATGGCAGGGCAGATCTACTCACAACAGATCGGTCGGGTATTATACAGGTATACTCAGATTTTATGAGTGAGACCTCTGTAGCGCAAAGCGAAATTTTATGGGTAGATAATACGCCCGTTCAAACGGCGTTGGGTCGCATTAGCCACCCCTCTGTGGGAGTGCTGGCAGGACAAAGTGTAGTGGCAGTAGGCAATATAGCTGGAGGTATTCAGCTTTTTAAGGCAGGGAAAGCCGGCGGGGGAAGTGAACTGGTACTGCAGCTGGCTGTTTTTCCCAACCCGAGCTATGCCAATAAGCAAGTTAAATTTCGCACACCCAATGGTGGTGCTGTGCTGGAGATTTTTAGTTTGATGGGAAGTCGACTGTATGGCCCCCATCCCATACAAGCAAACGAAACACTGACGCTGGATTTGCCCTTTGCCAAGGGGATGTACCTTGCCCGCATTACCGAAAGCGGTCAATCTAAAACTGTAAAGTTTTTGTTGGGCAATGCGGCACTTACCCCTTAGTCAGCAATTGGTTTTTGGAGAGAATGCTCTTTAGTTCATTCCACTCCATCGAACCTATTTTCTTTTTGGGTATGATTATAGGGTTAGCCGGACTGGAAAATAGAAAAATGGAAGAATCCGTTTCCTTGGCGTGCTGTATGCCGGACCATTCGTAGGTAGTTTCAGCGGCCGGGTGTTTATGCTTTATTTCATGGTCAGATATTTCCAGCTCGTTATCTCCCAGGCTGTTTGAGTTTTCCCCTTTCTCTACACTTTCACGCGCGCGTGTCAGGGCTTTGCTCACAAGGCGTTTGGGGTAAAACAACACCCATACCGCACACATAAACACCACCATGAGAGCATTCTCCATCATAAGTGTGCCTTCCTGATACTTGTAGTATAAAAACACGCCAAACACCAGCGGTACGGCATAAGTAATCATGGCTTTGGTTTTTAGAAATTGTTTGTTGCCCAGTAGGTGGTGTTTGTGAAACTCCATCCAGTCGTCTACATCTAATGTAAATTTCAAATGCATAGTAGGGTGATGTAAGATGTTAAGTGTTGCGTTCGTACTGATCTGCGTCGTGCAGGAAAGCATATTTTTGTCTAAATGAATCCAGTGGTTCTTTTTCGATGATCTGATCGAAAATGCCGGCTGCTTCACCGCCAAAACTAAGTGTTTTTCCGGTAAAATCGTATACCGCAGAATGGCCACTATAAGGCAGGTTGTTTTCGTCAGTGCCAGTGCGGTTTACGCCTGCTACAAAGCATTGATTTTCGATAGCTCTGGCCTGTAGCAGAGTGTCCCAGGCTTGAGTGCGGGGAGTGGGCCAGTTGGCTACATACACCAACAAGTCGTATGCGTATTCGTTGGTGGTTTTGTTGTAAGTGTTTCGGGCCCATGTAGGAAAACGAAGGTCATAGCAGACCATCGGGCAAATTTTCCAGCCTTTCCACTCTACAATTAGCCGGTCGTTTCCCGGGGTATATTCCTGATGTTCTCCAGCCAGGGTAAATAAGTGTCTCTTGTCATAGTAGGAGGCATTTCCGTCAGGAAAAACCACATGCAGGCGGTTGTAAATTTTGCCATTGTCTTTTGTGATATAGCTTCCCATCAGCACCGCGTTTTTTTCCCTTGCCATTTGCTGCATCCATTTGTGGGTATTGGTGCGGTGCACTTCTGCCAGTGCTTTAGCATTCATGGAAAACCCTGTAGTAAACATTTCGGGAAGAATAATCAGATCTGTGTTGCCTGTTTCAGTCCATATTTTTTCTTCCAGCATGGCTCTGTTGGCGGCAGGTTCTTCCCAGTAGAGTTCGGTTTGTATCAGTGTCAGGTTTAAATCTTGCATAGTATAGTAGCTGCTTTTCGTAACGTGTCGTCATCTTTGGCAAAACAAAATCGTAAAAGCTGTCTGTCTGTTTTGTCTTCATAAAATACAGAAAAAGGAATTGAGGCCACTCCGTATTCTTTGGTTAGCTTTTCAGTCATAGCCACATCGGGTAGGTTCTCTATTTGTCTGTATGAAAAAGTAACAAAGTATGTGCCTGCTGATGATGGCAGAGGATCAAAACGGGATTTTTTCATTAACGTGAGAAAAAGGTCACGTTTTTGCTGGAAAAATGAAGGCAAAGTCAGGTAATGTTTTTCCTGTTGTATGTATTCAGCAATGGCATGTTGGGTGGGGGTGTTTACACTAAATACCACAAACTGGTGTACCTTCCGGATTTCATTGGTGATGGCCTTGCTAGCTACGGTGTATCCCATCTTCCAGCCTGTGGCATGGAAGGTTTTTCCGAATGAAAAAACAGCAATCGAGCGGCTTTTGAGTTCTGGGTGAGAAAGCACAGAGTGGTGTTGCTCGTTATCAAACACCATGTGTTCGTATACTTCGTCGCTCAGTACGATAAGGTCGTGTTTTTTAGCCAATGAGGCCAGTTGATTTAAGTCCTCTCTGCTTAGGATTGCTCCCGATGGATTGTGGGGCGTATTGATGATGATCATCTTTGTTTTAGCAGACACCCGCTTGTTTACCGTTTCCCAGGGAATAGAAAAATCAGGGAATTGTAGCTTTATGGGGACGGGAGTGCCTCCATTCAGGCAGATAGTAGGTCGGTAGCTGTCGTAGGCAGGTTCAAAATAGATGACCTCATCGCCGGGATGTATCAGTGCCGATATGGTAGAAAATATACCTTCAGTTGCTCCTGCTGTAACGGTAATGTGCTCGTCAGCATTGGTTTGGCATGCGTAGGCTTTGTTTATCTTGTTGCTGATGTGCTCACGGAGCAGAGGTAGCCCTGCCATTGGAGCATATTGGTTACAGCCTTTTTGCATGTAGTGCTTTACCAGACTTGTGAGCTCGGGAGATACGTCAAAACCAGGATAACCCTGCGATAGGTTGATAGCCCCGTGATCAGCGGCCATTTTGGACATTATGGTAAATATGGATGTCCCGGTATTGGCCAGCTTGGTCTGCATACTACTTTGGTATTTTTATTTTGTAGTCAGCCTTGCACTTGCCTTTGCTTATGTTTTGCAATTTGCCTTTGAGCAGGCGCTTTTTAAACGGACTCAGGTAGTCGGTAAAAAGAATTCCTTCTATGTGATCGTATTCGTGTTGGATAATCCGGGCTTTCATGCCGTCAAATTCTTCTTCGTGCTCTACCCAGTTTTCGTCCAGATAGTTGATCACCAGCTTAGCAGGGCGGCTTACGTCTTCGCGTATACCCGGTATGCTCAGACAGCCCTCTTCAAACTTCCAGGGCTCGCCGGTTTCTTCAACGATTTCAGGGTTGATAAATACCTTGCGAAAGTCCGACATGTCTTCTTCTTCATCGTCGAGGGGAGTGCCGTCTACTACAAACATACGAATCGACTTGCCGATCTGTGGAGCTGCCAGGCCGATACCACTGGCATGATGCATGGTTTCGAACATGTCTTCGCTTAGCTTTTTTACATCAATACTTCCTTCTTCTATATCCTCGGCTTTTTTTTTCAAAACCGGATCGCCATAAACTACTATCGGGTATATCATAGACTTGATTCTAAAAATGATTGCAAAATCAATGTTGCACTCAATTTATCCACGTTTTCTTTCTTTCTTCTGTCGGCTTTTTTCATGCCACCGTCTATCATCGACTGAAAGGCCATTTTACTGGTAAATCGTTCGTCGACTTCATGCACGGGTATGGTCGGAAATGCCTTGCCGAGCAAAGTTATAAAAGCACGTACATAAGCAGTGCTGTCCGTGTCATTATTCTGTAGGTTTTTTGGCATGCCAATTACAAACCTTTCAATTTCTTCTTCCTGATGGTATTTTTTTATAAACTCCATCAGTTTGGCTGTAGGTAGCGTGTCTAGTGGGGTAGCTATGATTTTAGCCGGATCGGTTACGGCTATTCCGGTTCGTTTGCGCCCATAGTCCAGCGCCATTATTCTGCCCATAGTTAGTTCAGAGAGGAGTTTGTAGCCAAAAAGTAATGTACCCTCTTTTCCAGTGTGAGTGCTCGAGGGAAGAGTATCTCGTTTTCAATTGTAGCGTGATGTGTTAATTCTTCATCGAACTGTCTGAGCTCTTGTAAAATAACCTTCAGTCGAATGTCGTGTACGTCAGAGAGTTGGTATTGGTGAGTGATGCCCCGAATTCCTTTCATTTCATCGTCAGAATCGTCGTGGTGCAGGGCAAATTCCTGAATAGAGAAGCTATTGCCTCCCAGGTAAAAACCTGCAGGAGCTTTTTTGTCTTTCAGGATTTTTTCCAGGGTTTCCACGTAGTGAAAGAAACGATCTTCCTCTTCGTGAATGTGTTTGATGAAATCCTCTACAAATAGCGGGAGGATAAATTTTAGATCGTGAATGAGTTGTGACGCATCTTCCGAGCGAAATCCATTGATTAATTTGAGGATATACGGAAGCCGGTCTTTGATAAAAAGCTGATGGGAATGTTTCAGGTACTCTATAATAAGTCTGGCTGGGTATTTCTTGAGTTCGCTAGTGGGTACCTTTTCCTGTTCGATGTTTTGCAGCAAAAATTTTAAGCGGTACTCGTCCAGGTTGTGCTCTTTGCAAACCTCACTTAGTGTTTTGTTCCTGTTTTCGTAAAACTGTACGCCAAAGTAGTCAAGCACCTTTGCGTACACAAAGTTTTCATCTACCAGACATGCTATCGCTTTACTTGTCATCTTATATACTGATTAATCCGCCAAAGATAACGAAATACATTGGTATACGGAAGTGCAGAATGGAGCGCCAGTCTACTTGAGTTTGGGGAAAATGGAATCCCGCAGTAGTTTGGGCGATGTGGTTTTTTCTGGCTGATTAAAATCACCTTTTTAATTTTTTTCTAAAACCTATAGGGGGAGGCTGTCGTATGGTTGACATATAATCAAACTCAAGGTAATAAGGACGGTCAAAACATTCCTTATTTTGTCGATGATCAATCGACAAGCATAAAAAAAGGTAGCCAATCTGGCTACCTTTTTTTGTTGTATATCTAAGTGTCTTAAGATACAGTTTTTACTGTTTTGATGATTCTAGCGGCGATTTTGTAAGGGTCACCGTTAGAAGCAGGTCTTCTGTCTTCCAGGTATCCGCTCCAGCCATTGGCTACAGTCAGTACAGGGATACGGATAGAAGCTCCGCGATCTGATACACCGTAAGAGAAGTCTGTGATGGCAGCCGTTTCGTGCTTACCTGTCAGACGTTGCTCGTTGTGTGCACCATATACCTCGATGTGTTCTTTCACTACTCCTCTGAAAGCTTCACATACTTTTTCGATTTTCTCTTTAGAGTTAGCCGTTCTGATGTACGTGTTAGAGAAGTTGGCGTGCATACCTGATCCGTTCCAGTCCAGAGAGCCAAGAGGTTTTGGGTGATACTCAATGTACAGGCCGTATTTTTCAGCAGTTCTTTCGAGGAGGTATCTTCCCATCCAGATCTGATCGCCTGCAGATTGTGCGCCTTTAGCGAAAATCTGAAATTCCCACTGTCCGGCCGCTACTTCAGCGTTGATTCCTTCTACATTTAGTCCGGCTTCCAGGCAAAGGTCCAGGTGCTCTTCTACGATCTCTCTTCCGAAAGCGCTTCGGCCTCCTACGCCACAGTAGTATGGTCCTTGTGGAGCGGGGTAACCAGATGCAGGGAATCCAAGAGGTTTGTTGGTTTCAGGATCGAAAATGAAGTATTCCTGCTCAAATCCAAACCAAAAATCATCACTTTCATCGTCGATGGTAGCTCTGGCGTTTGACTCGTGTGGAGTACCGTCTGCATTGAGAACTTCCGTCATTACGATGTAAGCATTTTTTCTGGCCGGATCAGGGATGATCGCTACAGGTTTTAGTAAGCAGTCAGATGCACCGCCTTCTGCCTGCTCGGTAGAAGAACCGTCAAACCCCCACTGTGGGCAGTCTTCCAGTTTACCGCTAAAGTTGGATTCAATCCTGGTTTTGCTTCGCAAAGTTTGGGTTGGCTTGTATCCATCTAACCAGATGTATTCTAATTTTGATTTGGACATTTTACTAATGTTTAATTGTTAAATTATATTTTAAGATTACCTATAGTTGTTTGTTGTAGTTGTTCAACCTCCGCTGGAGATTGTGTGCTATCGGTGTGAAATTGCTTTGATGGTGTTGGTTTATATGATTGATGTCTTTCACCTGTTTTTTGGAGATGGCAAATATAACCAGCCTGACGTAAAAACCGCATTAATTCGCCTTATTCTGCATATAAATACCGTGTTTTGGTTTGGATTTAATCCTAAAAATATACTTCCTGAGTCAATAATTATTCCGAAAGGATAAAAAAAGAGCCTGCATTTATGAAAAATTCGTAAAACAGGTCTCTTTTTGGTTTATTTTTTTATCTGATCTCGAAAAATCATCTTTTTAGGGTGTTTAGGGGGTGTTTTTCTTAAAAACTATACACCGCTGCAAGTACAAATGATGAAAGAGAGCTTTTCATAGATCCGTCAGCAGCTATTATTACGTCATTTGAGTAGCTGTCGAGTCGGATTTCCGGAATCAGGGTGAGGTTGCCTATGGTGGCATTGCCCGAAAGAGTAACGTCAAATATGGTTTCTCCGTCACCTACTAGCCCCAGGCCTTCATCGGCAAAGTACTCAGTACGCAAGCCAAGTCCGAAAGTCTCCGAAGTGGCCAGTTGGAAATAACCAGCTATACCGTAAAAGCTGTCTTTAGCGTATGTGGTATTCACTCCCAGGTAAAACGAATCGCTTAAGTCCCAGCCAGTGGTAATGTCAAACTGATAGAAGTCATCGTCAAACAGTGAGTTGAAGTAAAAGCTGCCGGCATCAGCAGAGTAGCCTAGTTGCAGGCCGCCCATATATTCAGCAGTAGGGTTGAAGTCTGTAAAGTCAGTGGGGTTAAATATACCTGTCATCAGGCTCCATCCGTTACCCATGTCAAAGTCTGCTTTCAGGCCTGAGTGAGAGAAAGGGCCATTAGAAAACATGTAAGAGGTGGAGTAGTTGAAGTTGCCTGTAGGCGATATTACCTCATAGCCCAAAAAGGTGTTGAAGTTTCCGAACGATAGAGTTACGGATTCTCCTACGTGCCAGTAGGCGTACAATTGGTTGATGATGGCGCTGTTGGCGGGGTTTCCGTCGGCATTTACAGCGTTAAAGACGGCTTCATCTCCTTTTGGTCCAATTGCTAAATCGGCTACAAAACCACTTTTTTCACCGTCAAGTCCCAGGATTATATTGGCCATGCCCAGGGCAAATCCGGGTTGATTGGCAAATGATGAGCCTGGCGACATGGTAGCTCCGCTTGTTTCATCGTTGGAGTTGTTCAGGTTTACTCTATAGTAGGCATCTATGCTTCCTGATATGCTTAGTTCGGGTGCTTCTGAGTCGTCTTGTGCGCTAGAGCAAAAGGGTAGAGTTAATGCTATCAGGCTTAGAAATAGAATTGCTTTTTTCATAATATTTTTCGTTTTTATAGTTTGATGTGCTGTTGGTTATTTGTCGTATACAATGGTGTATCCTCTGATGCCGTGTTCGTGGCTGTCTAGTCCCTCTGCTTCGTGAATTTCAGACACACGTACTCCAATGGTTTTCTTGAGTACATAGAATATGATGAAGGCTATAGGGAAGGCTACTGCTCCGTATGCTGCTACACCGATCAATTGAGTGAGGAAAGTGTGGTCGGCGTTGGTTGAGAATATACCTACCGCCAGCGTGCCCCAGATGCCGCATGTAAGGTGAACTGAAACAGCGCCCACTACATCGTCGAGCTTGAGGCTGTCGAGAGTGATGGCAGACACTACTACGAGTATGCCGGATACAGCTCCAATAATAAGTGCGGCATTGATAGATACTGTGTCGGCGCTGGCTGTGATGCCTACCAGTCCGCCCAGTATGCCGTTGAGTACCATGCCCAGGTCCATTCTTTTAAACTTCATGTATGCGGTAAAGAATCCGAAAAGTCCGCCGGTACATGCAGCTAGTGAGGTAGTTACCAATACATAAGATACCAGATCCGGATCGGCTGACAGTACGGATCCGCCGTTGAAGCCAAACCAGCCTAACCAAAGGAGAAATACTCCAATGACAGCTAACGGGACAGAGGTTCCGGGTTTGTCTATTACTTTTCCGTCAATGTATTTGCCGAGTCTGGGGCCTATGATGATAATGCCTGCCAGTGCACCCCATCCGCCTACTGAGTGTACAAGTGTAGAGCCTGCAAAATCGTAGAAATTCATAGCATCGAGCCAGCCGGCACCCCACTTCCAGCTACCTAAGAATGGGTAAACCAGCCCTACGTAGATCAGGGTAAAAACCATGTATGCAGAGAGTTTTACACGCTCAGCTATGGCGCCAGATACGATGGTGGCCGCTGTGGCTGCAAACATTCCCTGGAATAGAAAGTCGGTCCAGTAAGTATACCCGGCGCTTGCATAGCCGATAGAAGGGCCGCTTGCTGCAGGGTCGTACCCGATTCCAAAGCCGGCAAACCCCAGTATACCTCCGCCGATTAGGTTGAATTCGCCGGGGTACATGAGGTTGAACCCGCAAAAACAGTAAGTAACGAGTCCGATGATTGGGGTAATGGTGTTTTTGAAGAGAATGTTTACCGTGTTTTTGGCCTGGCCAAACCCAGCTTCTACACCGGCAAATCCCAGGTGCATGATGAATACCAGCGCTGTGGCAAGCATCATCCAGATGTTGTTGGCTGTAAAGAGAGCCTCAGCTCCCTGAGCGGTGGCTTCTTGTACAGCGGTGGAGGTTGTGTTCGCTACCGTGCTAGTGACGGTAGCGACACTGCTGTGGGTTAACGCTTCATTGGTCATGTGCAGTAAAAGCTCTTTCATACTTTGTTGCATTTAAATTGTGAAAAAAAGTCTTTAACAGGGTGATTTTTTACCCTGATTCGAGGCAAAAGTATGTAAAAACTATTTTTATGGTCAAAAAAATACCCAACTAAAGAATTAAAAATGACAATAAATTCAATATTGGTATTTTTTTAACCCTTGATTTGGGATTTTTTCAAAAAAATCATTCGAGTAGGGTAAAAAAATACCCTGCCTTTTGAAAAGTGCAGGGTAGTAGAGCCTTTTTTTGGCCTTAAAATCCTTTTTTTTGAAGGAATGCTTTTTCAACTCAGTGTTGAAAAATTCACAAAGAGGCTTTCGTTTTAAACAAGTCTATGAGTAAAAAGTCGTGAATTTGCAATTTTGAGGGGTTTGCAGATAAAATGATTACCTTGAAAGGTGGTTTAGAGATTAAAGGATTGTTTTACTATGAAAGAAAGAGATAAAAGGGTTTTGGGTAGAGAGGCGGAGTTGCAGGTTGCTGACTTTTATGAACGGATGAGCTTTGTGGTGAAAGAGCGTAATTATCGGTACAGGAGGGCTGAGGTGGATTTGATTGTGCAAAAGAACGATTTGTTGGTATTTGTAGAGGTGAAATACAGAAGCCATACAGGGTATGGGTATCCTGAGGAGTTTGTGAGTGATAGTCAGCAGCAACTGATTTTATCAGCTGCGGATTATTATTTGCAAAGCGAAAACTGGCAGAAAGACATTCGGTTTGATATAGCAGCTGTAGACGGGAGTGGTCAAATTACCCTTTTTGAAGATGCTTTTTATTGAAAAGAGTTAGTTGTAGATCTGTTCGATTAATGTTTGATACCTTTCTTTTAGTACTCTCCTTTTTAGTTTAAGTGTGGGGGTAAGCTCTCCTGTGTCGATTCCCCAGGGAGTTTCGATTAATTCTATCTTTTTCACCTGCTCCCAGTGTCCAAAGTTTTCATTCAGCTGGTCTACTTCCGATTGCAATAGCTTAATGATCTCGGGATGGGTGATGAAATCGTGGTGGTTGCTGCCAATGTTGATTTGATGCCGTTGTGCCCATTCGTTTAGGGCGTCAAAATTAGGTACAATCAGTGCAGAGGGAAACTTTCTCCCTTCGCCGAGCACCATTACCTGATCTATGTATACGGATTCTTTGTACTTGTTTTCCATTACCTGAGGCGCAATGTATTTTCCTCCTGAGGTTTTAAACATTTCTTTTTTGCGGTCGGTGATTTTGAGAAAACCGTTTTCGATTACACCAATGTCGCCGGTATGAAACCATTTCCCTGACATCACTTCGGTAGTAGTGTCGGGTTGTTTATAGTACCCCAGCATCACGTTGGGACCTGCACATAGTATTTCTCCGTCTTCAGCTATTTTTACTTCTACGTCATTTAATACTTTTCCCACACTACCTATGCGAATGTTGCCGAAGGTGGGGGCATTGGCAGATATAACTGGCGAAGTTTCGGTGAGCCCATACCCTTCGCATACACGGATGTTAGCTGCCCAAAATACCCTGGCCAACCGAGGTTGCAAGGCAGCTGCACCAGATCCAATCAGCTTGATGTTGCCTCCCAGAGCTTCTCTCCATTTACTGAAAATCAGTTTGTTGGCTACTTTCAATTGTGTGTTATACCACCACCCTTTGTTTTCTTCCGGGTCGTATTGCAGGCCGAGGTTTACTGCCCAGAAAAACAATTTTCTGCTCAATGCCGGTAGTTCAAATCCCTTGGAAATGATTTTGTCGTAGACTTTTTCCAGCAGTCGGGGAACGGTGTGAAATGTGTCGGGCTTTACCTCTTTTAAGTTGTCGCCGATAGTATCCATACTTTCTGCATAATATACCGATACTCCCCAGTACATGAAGTAGTAGAGGCCGGTACGCTCGTATACATGACATAGGGGGAGGAAGCTCAGTGAGCGGGCATTGCCTTTGGATATTACTTCTCCAAACCTTGGCGCAACGGCCATAGTGTTGCTTACTACATTTTTGTGGCTTAGCATTACCCCTTTTGGGTGGCCGGTAGTGCCGGAGGTATAAATAATGGTAAGCAGGTCGGTTTCTTTAATCTTATCTCTGTAGTCGATTAAAATTTCAGGGTTTTCTGTTGGGTTTAGGTCTCTCACTTTCGTCCAGTGATCTGTATCCGGCAATTCATCGAAAGAATATATACCTTCGATAGATAGCTCTGAAGTGGCTTCTTTTACTTTTGAAATAAGCTCTGCCGTGCCGGCAAATACCAGCTTCACTTCGGCGTGTTTAAAGATGTATTTGTAATCGTCTACGGTAATGGTGGGATACATCGGTACGCTTACAGCACCTATTTGCTGAGTGGCTAGGTCTATAAAATTCCACTCCGGTCTGTTGGTGGATACGATGGCTACTTTGTCTCCGGGCTGTATACCTAGTTTGAGCATACCCAGGCTTATTTTGTTTACGATTTCAATTACTTCATGGGTGGAGTAATTGCGCCATACGCCGTTTACTTTATAATTGAGACAGTCCTCAAGAGGATATTCTTTTTGTTGATGAAAAATGAAATCAAAAGCCCTGGTTATTTGCATGATGAGTGTATAGTTATGGGTAGAGCAATATATTTATTTTTTAACGTAATGTCTAATACAGAAGAAGGATTTGAGAGACACTAAGGTAGCCTGAGGAACGTTTGACTTGGTAGGGCTTCTGGTTTAAAAGCATATAAAATTGAGCTCCGCTATATTTTGTCTGCATTCATTGGAATATTTAAGGAGTGGATATAATTTGCAGCAAACCCGCTAATCGTGAAAAAAATTATCATCATTCTGATTGTCCTGGTATTGTCTGGAGGAGGAGCCTTTGTGTATTTGTCTTTTTTCAGTCAACCTGCCCCTACTATTTGGTCATTTGTGCCGGCTGATGCTGTAGTGGTATATGAATCTGGCAATCCGTTGTTGCATTGGAAAGAAAACAAAGAAAAAAAGATATGGAAAAACCTCCATAACCTACCGCTGTTTGCCAATACAAGCGACCAGCTTCAGCTTTTGGATTCTATTTCAGACAATGCACTGGATGATTTTTTTGAGAAAAATGATTTTCTGATGTCCTTTCATGTGACATCAAAAACATCCATGGACGCACTGTTCTATATATCTGTCAATGGTCTGGCCCAGCACGACATGCTGGGAGAGGTTATTCGCTACTTCAAAGATGAGATGAAAATGAAAGAGCGAAAGAGGCAGTATCTTGGCTACACTATCACGGAACTAGCCGCAGAGCAGTCTGTTTTCACTTACATTTTTTACAAAAATTATTTTATAGCCAGCTTTACCCCTTTTTTGGTAGAAGATGCTATTCGTGTGATTGAAGACGTGCAGGTGGCTTCATTTGAAGAGGAACATCGGGATATATTTGGTGTTACCCGTTTGGAGCAGGATCAGGGCAATATTTTCTTTAATACGGCCATGCTGGATCAGTTAACAGGTATGTTTGTAGATCCGTTGGCGGCTGACGTGTCATCCTTGGCAGACCTCACCCATATTTCTTTTTTAGATCTGGCAATACACGAAGACAATCTTTTGATGACAGGGTTTTCGTTGAATGAGCCTGTGAAGAAAAATTACCTTAGTGTTTTTGATCAGGTGTCGAGTAGTGAGCTTACGATGACTGAAGTGCTGCCGGGAAATACGGCCGCACTGATTCATTACTCGTACGACAATGCGCAAAAGTGGCATCAGGCTTTGGAAAACTACTGGAGTAGTGCAGGAAAGGTGCTGATGTCGGATAAGCCGGGGTTTGAGCAAAGGTATAGTGTGCAGCTAAGCGATTTGTACGGTTTTTTAGATGCAGAGATAGGATTGATCGTGTCTGAGTCGATAAATCCCGAGAGGCCGGATTTGGTAGTGGCCATGAAGGTATCCAACGACAAAGCAGCCAATGAATTTTTTGGAGCAATGGCAGATGCTACGCTCAACGAAGAAGATCCTTATCAGGAGTTTTGGGCCGATGTGCCGCTAAGGCATATTGAAATACCCGAATTGCCTCAGCAGTTTTTCGGTCCGGGGTTTTCCGGGTTTCCTTCTTCTTTTTATTGTTTGAAAAATGGCTTTGCTTTTCTGGCAAACAATGAGCAGGTACTCAAGCAGCTGATTGATCAGATTGATGCCGAAGACACCTGGCGCAAGTCTATTAAAGTGAACAATTTTCTGGATATAGCGAATAAAGAAGCTAATCTCAGTTTGTTTGTACGTACGTCCGGAGCTTGGAATATTATAGAAACCAAACTTCATGATCAATGGCTGAAATTTTTTGACGAATATGCATTCGCTCTTAAGCAGATAGAATTTGCCGCTTTTCAATTTAGCAATGTAGATGGAAAATACTATACAAACATAGCACTTCAGCATCCGGGCAAAATAGTAGAGCGGGTAGAGGCTCCTAATTTTGAAGTGAAAGACGAACAGTTGTTTAACCATAAAGTCATTACCAGGCCTTATGTGGTTAAAAATCATAACGATGGTTCATTTGAAGTTTTGTTGCAAGACTCTCTAAGGCGTGTTTATCTCGTTTCCAGCGATAGAGATACATTATGGAGCAGGCAATTGGACGGGCAGATTCAAGGCGAAGTATATCAATTGGATTATTATAAAAACGGCAAGCTTCAGTGTCTGCTAACAACGGGCAAGAGTATTCACATATTGGACAGAACAGGGGAGTATATTCCCGGTTACCCTTTTGAGCTTCCGGACCATCAGCTCATAGACAAGCTGAGTCTGATAGATTATGACAACTCAAGAAAGTACCGTATAATGGCCGCTACGGCAGATGGTAAATATTATCTGTACGACAAAGCCGGCAAAAATCTGGAGGGGTGGACGCCAAAGATACTGGAAGGAAAGCCGGTAATGACTCCATTTCACCTAAGAGTTCGCTCACGCGATTTTATGATGTTTATGCACAGGAGTGGGCTGGTGTATGTGCTCAACAGAAGAGGGGAGCCGGTGAAGGGCTTTCCGGTAGATTTAAAAGGGACGGTAGAAAATCCTTTGTTTATACAAAAAGCAGGAACAGTGTCAGGTACGAGTTTCACAACAGTTACCAATGAAGGGGAAGTTGTTCAGTTCAATCTTGAAGGAAAATTTTTGAAGCGAGAGCAGTTGTTTAAGTCTACGGCAGCCGACCGTTTTCATTTAGTGGTATCATCGACCAATCAAAGGACATACCTGATCCTGCGGCAGGATGATGAAAAGGTTACAGTTATAGATGCCAAAGGCAGAGAGTTGTTTAATCACAACTTCAGTCACAATAAAATAGAGGCTAAGTATTACAATTTCAGCCCCGACAATGCTGTGGTAGTAATTACTGACAAGGACAAAAACTACACATACCTTTATAGTATAGACGGCAGGTTGATGCATGCACTGCCACTCGAAACGGGTGAAGAAATAGCCATGATATATTATGAATCAAAAGGAGTGTACACTATATACAAAACCCACGATAAGGCTTTGAGTGTATTAACGCTTGCCAGATAAGAGATTTTTTAAAAGAAAAACAAAACCAATAGCCATGAAAACATACCTATACGTACTGCTGATGCTAAGCCTGGCAGCATGCACTTCAGCAAATAAAAAACAAGAGCAGCCAGTAGCAGAGGGTGAAAGCGTAGTAGTAGACCTCCAGGAAGATGAAAATGCTCCGGCCCAAGGCTTTGACCTTGAAGGTTCGGATCCCCGGGCTATTGTGATCGCCGACAAGGTGATGAAAGCCATGGGAGGTAGAAAAGCCTGGGATGAAACACGCTATCTGACCTGGAATTTTTTTGGCGTGAGAAAACTTTTGTGGGATAAATGGAACGGTGACGTGAGGGTAGACTACTTAAATAAAGACTTACAGGTGATAGTGAATATTCATACGATGAAAGGAAAGGTGAAAAAAGACGGTCAAGAGCTGACGCACCCGGATTCGCTGAGTCAGTACCTTACACAAGGAAAGAATGCATGGATAAATGATTCTTACTGGCTGGTGATGCCCTTTAAGTTGAAAGATTCGGGAGTTACATTGAGCTATCTGAAAGAAGATTCCACCCAGGCAGGCAAGCCGGCGCATTTATTGGAGCTTACATTCAAAGACGTAGGAGTTACTCCTGAAAACTACTATGAGGTGTGGGTGGACATGGATACCAACCTTGTATCGCAATGGGCGTTTTATAGAAACCATGCGGCAAGTGAGCCGTCTTTTACCATGCCTTGGCAGGATTATAAACAGTATGGTCAGATTATGCTGTCTGGTAACAGAGGAGAAAGGCATCTTACAGACATTCAGGTATTGGAGCAAGTGCCCGACGACACCTTTCAGCGGTTTGAAGCATTAGTACTATAATCAGATAGTAGGCAAAAAGTACAATAGGAAATAAAATAGACAAGAAGATGAAGAAGGTATTATTGATTTTGGCAGTAATGATGGTGGTGGCCACCGTGCAAGCTGCAGACGGTGTAAAAATCATATCGAAGACGAAAAGTCTGACCGATGGTGCAGTGTCTAATACAATTATTTATATGACCGACACTAAGGTTGCCATCGAGAATAAAGGAGCAAAAGACAATAGTTCATTTGTTTTTGATTCGGGAAAAGAAGCATTTACCTACATAGATCACCGTAAAAAGGAATATTACCATTTTGACAAGGCTACTATGCAGCAGCTAAAGCAACAAATCCAAATGATGGTGATGATGATGAAACAATTTGCAGCGAATATGCCCCCCGAGCAGAAAAAGAAACTGGACCGGATAATTAATAATGATGCATCCGCAATGGAATTTAAACCCACGGGGAGCTCGGAAAAAGTAGGAAAATGGAGTGCCAAAAAGTATGAGGGGATTAATGACGGCACTAAGGCTACAGACATGTACATAGCGTCATTCAAAACCATTGGTAGAAGCAAAGACGAGTTTCAGGTGATGGAAAAAATGATAGCATATTTTAAAGCTAACCTAAGTGAAATTGCCGCTTTTTTACCTTCAGGAGGTTCGTTTTCTCAAATAGGTTTTGACGACAGTAGTCCGGTGTTTAAGGAAGGAGTACCTGTGAAGACCATAGCATATAAAGATGGGAAAGCTAACAATGAAAATGTAGTGGAAAATATAGTAGCTACGAGCATTTCTGATGCGCTATTTGCCGCGCCAAGTGGATATACAAGTAAGCAAATCAAGATGCAGTAGTTGGAATTTTGATCATCAAAAAAGGCTACTCTGAATTCTCAGAGTAGCCTTTTTTAATAATGCGTTGAAAAGTTTTGGGTTGTGTTTAATGAGCTACAAGCTTTTCCTTATGTTTTTTGAGTTGTCGCCTTAGTGCTTCTACTGCCTCGTCAGCAGCAGCTTCAAATGATTTCGACTGTTCTTTGGCAAAAAGTTGGTTTCCGGGTATGTTGATTTTTATCTCAATAATTTTGTTCTCGTTAGCTTCGTTTTTCTCCAATCTCATAAACACCTCTCCGTCTATGATTCGGTCGAAAAAAGTTTCCAGCTTGTCCGCTTTTTTTTGGATAAAGTCTACCAATTTTTGATCAGCGTCGAAATGAATGGAATGCATTTGTAACTTCATAATGTTTAAAGTTTAAAAGTTAAAAAATTATGCCTTAGGATGAGCTTGGTCGAAAACAGTCTTTAGTTTGTCCAGAGAATTGTGTGTGTATACCTGAGTAGCAGCTAAGCTGGAGTGACCCAAGAGGTCTTTCACAGCGTTTAGGTCGGCCCCCTTATTGAGTAGGTGGGTAGCAAACGTGTGCCGGAGCACATGGGGACTCCTTTTAGAAGATCGGGCTATATCCGTAAGATGCTTCTTCACAACCCTGTACACCATCATAGGATAGCATTTTTTGCCACTGCTGGTTACTAACAAATAATTATCTCTAAGACTACCAAACACCTCATTCCTTTTGGCACTGTAAGTCTTTATATGTTGTACGATTTCATTAGGCAAAGGGATGATTCTTTCTTTATTTCTTTTGCCTAAAACTTTAATTGTTTGATCGTATAGGTTAACGGACTGGTCAGTTAGTCCTATTAATTCTGATAAACGAATGCCTGTGCCATATAGCAAGCTTATAATTAATTGATCTCTTTGTCCTTCAAAATCTTCGTTAAAAAAATGTCGGTCAAAAAGAGAGTGCATTTGACTTTCCTGAATAAACTCAGGCAGGGGTTTGTCTGTCTTCAGGGGAGACAGTTTGATAGAAGGGTTTTCTGATATGATTTCCCTGGCATGTAAGAATTTATAGAAAGACCGTAGGGTGGCTATTTTCCTGTTGACCGATCTTGGAGACAGCTTGTCATCTATAAGGGAAACTATCCAGGATCGCATCATGCGATGCTTGGCATGCTCTATAGAAATGCTATTGTCAAACTGAGTAAGGAATGCACTAAATTGAGTCAAATCATTTTCATATGATTTGACTGTGTGCTTGCTGTAGCGTTTCTCGTGGAGGAGATATTTTAGGTAGGCATTTATCATGTAGTATTACCTTTGAACAAAAGGTAATACTAACTTAATAAATTCGCTTCAATAAATTACTATAATTAGTAATTATCGTTGGCATACATTTTTTGTTTGTATGCAGCTTTGATGATTTCTTTTCTACGGCTTACAGAAGGCTTCTCAAAATGAGTTCTTGACCTCAATTCTTTCAATACACCAGTTTTTTCAAACTTCTTCTTGAACCTTTTAAGTGCTCTATCTATAGACTCGTTTTCTTTTACGTTAATGATCAACATAATTTCATTATTGTTAAATGGGCTGCAAATGTAGGAGGTTATCTAATAAATCACAAATTATATGGTTTTTTACGTCGATTAACTTTTCTTTCTTTGATATTACTTAAGTATGGCTCTCGAAATAACCAGCCTTTGGATGTTTGAGGTGCCTTCCCCGATAGTACACAGCTTGGCGTCTCTATAATATTTTTCTGCAGGAAAGTCTTTGACATAGCCATACCCGCCAAATATTTGTAACGCATCATTGGCTACACTCACTGCGGTTTCTGAGGCAAAAAGCTTAGCCATAGCAGACTCTTTTTGTACGCTTTTTCCTTCATTTTTGAGCTGTGCGGCTCTAAAGGTGAGCAATTCTGCAGCTTCCACCTGAGTGGCCATTTCTGCAAGTTTGAACGAGACTCCCTGAAAGCTTGAGATAGGCTTGTTGAACTGATGCCTTTCTTTGGAGTAAGCAGTGGCAGCTTCTAAGGTGCCTTTAGCTATTCCCAGTGAAAGTGCTGCGATTGAAATTCGTCCGCCATCCAATACTTTAAGCGACTGCACAAACCCATCTCCTACTTCACCTAAAACATTTTCGGCAGGCACACGACAATTGTCGAATATCATTTCGGCAGTTTCAGATGCTCTCATGCCTAGTTTGTTTTCTTTTTTGCCAGCCATAAATCCCGGGGTGTTTCTTTCTACTACAAAGGCAGTCATGCCATGAGAGTCGCCTTGATCACCTGTACGGGCAATGACTACAGCCACATTGCCGGATTTGCCATGTGTGATAAAGTTTTTGGTGCCGTTAATGACCCAATGGCTTCCGTCTTTGCTTGCGGTTGTTTTCATATTTCCAGCGTCAGATCCGGTATTGGGCTCTGTAAGCCCCCATGCGCCTATCCATTCTCCTGTAGCAAGTTTGGGTAGCCAGCGATGTTTCTGGCTTTCATTTCCAAACAGTAGGATATGTCCTGTACAAAGTGAGTTGTGAGCAGCTACACTAAGTCCTATTGAACCATCAATTTTTGAAATTTCCGATATGGCGGTCACATATTCGAGGTAGCCAAAGCCACTCCCTCCATATTCTTGAGGAACAAGTACACCCATTAAGCCTAAGTCGCCCAGCTTTTTAAAAAGCTCGATTGGGAAGATTTGTTGTTCGTCCCACTCCATCATAAAAGGTTTAATTTCTTTCTCTCCAAAGTTTTTAATCATGTCTGTGATTAATTTTTGGTTTTGAGAGGTCTCTTCTTGCGTATTTTCGCTTATTTCTATCATATTAACTTATTCATTTTCAGGTTATAGTGGTAAATTTAATAATAATATTCGCTATTATATTACGCTATAAATAAAACATGGTTTTTTATACAAGTAGTTAGTGTTATATTAGTCATGTAAGTAACAAGCTGATTGTGAATCATAAAAAATATTTTTCATATACATTTGTGTCAATTTGATTTAAAGCTGTTGAACGGAAAATAAAATAGAAAAACAATGAAGATAGCAGTAGTGGGTACCGGATATGTCGGTTTAGTAACAGGAACCTGTTTTGCGGAAACGGGGAATCATGTTACATGTATAGATATAGATGAGAAAAAGGTAGAGAAGCTCAAGAATAAAGTGATGCCTATCTATGAGCCGGGATTAGAGGTGCTCTTCGAAAGAAATATTGATCAGGCCAGACTTTCATTTACTACATCGCTTAAAGAAGGAATAAAAGGTGCTAAAGCTATCTTTCTGGCTTTGCCAACACCTCCAGGTGAGGATGGGTCTGCGGACTTGAGTTACATACTGAAAGTAGCAGAGGACCTGGGGCCAATTTTGGAAGACTATGCGGTGCTGATAGATAAAAGTACAGTGCCGGTAGGCACAGCAGACAAAGTAAGAACAGCTGTGAGTGCCAACTGCAAAGTTGAATTTGATGTGGTGTCTAACCCTGAATTTCTAAGAGAAGGGGTGGCTGTGGATGATTTTATGAAACCCGACAGAGTAGTGATAGGGAGCTCGTCAGAAAAAGCTAATAAAATAATGGGAGAACTTTACGCGCCGTTGGTAAGGCAGGGGAACCCCATTATATATATGGACGAAAAGTCTGCTGAATTGACAAAATATGCTGCAAATTCTTTTTTGGCTACTAAGATAACCTTTATGAATGAGGTCGCTAACCTATGTGAATTAGTAGGAGCTGATGTGGATATGGTAAGGAAGGGAATAGGTACTGATTCTCGAATTGGAAAGCGTTTTTTGTTTGCCGGCATAGGATATGGAGGAAGTTGTTTTCCCAAGGATGTACAGGCATTGGCAAAATCATCTTCTGAGGTAGATTACGACTTTAGTATCCTGAAGGCCGTGATGAAAACCAATGAAAAACAGAAGTTGAAATTGATTGATCGTGTTAAGCAAAAGTTTGGTTCAGATCTATCGGGAAAAACATTTGCATTGTGGGGGTTAGCGTTCAAGCCCTATACTGACGATATCAGAGAAGCTCCCGCTTTGGTGAATATCAAAGAATTATTGGATGCAGGAGCCAATGTAAAAGCTTATGACCCTGAAGCGATGGAAAATGTGAAGGAGATTTTAGGCGATAAGGTGGAGTTTTCGGCCAATGAATATGAAGCGGCAGATGGTGCAGATGCATTGATGATCATGACCGAATGGCCGGTGTTTAGAACTCCAGACTTTGACAGGCTCAAAGACCTGCTGAAAAATAAGTTGATATACGATGGAAGAAATCTATACAATACAGAAACGATGGCAGATATTGGGTTTACATACTACAGTATAGGTCGGGCACCACAAAATGTATAGCATGGAAAAAACAATAGTAGTAACCGGTGGGGCAGGGTTTATAGGCTCTCACGTAGTGAGGTTGATGGTAAATAAATACCCGATGTATCGGATAGTAAACCTGGACAAACTGACTTATGCGGGTAACCTTGAAAACCTGACGGATGTAGAAAGTGCTCCTAACTACATTTTTGAGCAAGTAGATATATGCGATGCGAAGGCAGTAAAGGAGCTGTTTGAAAAATATGCTGTAGATGGAGTTATACACCTGGCAGCAGAGTCGCATGTGGATAGGTCAATAGCCGATCCCACGGCTTTTATTTATACCAATATTATAGGAACGGTTAACCTGATGGAAGCTTGCAAGGAGTCCTGGTCAAGTGATTTGTCAGGCAAACTATTTTACCATGTATCCACAGACGAAGTGTATGGCTCACTGGACGATGGTGGTTTTTTTCTTGAAACTACTCCTTACGATCCTCAATCGCCATACTCGGCATCTAAAGCAAGTTCAGATCATTTTGTGAGAGCTTATGGCAATACGTACAAATTGCCTTATGTGATCTCTAATTGCTCGAATAACTATGGGCCTAATCAGTTTCCGGAAAAATTAATTCCTCTTTTTATACAAAACATAATAGACAAAAAACCTTTGCCGGTATATGGCAAAGGTGAAAATGTACGAGACTGGTTGTATGTGATAGATCATGCCAGAGCTATAGATATAATTTTTCACAAAGGGCAAAGAGGTGCTACTTATAATATTGGAGGCTTTAACGAATGGAAGAATATAGATTTGATTCAATTGCTATGTAGCATCATGGACAGAAAGCTATCCAGAGAAGAGGGGGAGTCTGCCAAACTTATATCTTATGTGACCGATAGAGCAGGGCATGACTTGAGATATGCGATTGACTCTACCAAGCTGTCGGAAGAGCTGGGGTGGAGGCCTTCATTGCAGTTTGAAGAAGGTCTGGAGAAAACTATAGATTGGTATCTGAGTAATCAGGACTGGCTTGGGCATATAGCTTCTGGGGAGTATCGCCAATACAAATGCTGAAATGAACAGGAAAATACTTAATTTGTGAAGTGTTAACTTAATCAGCTTCGCATGATACTTTCAACCAATGTTTGTTTAAAAGGTCTGGCTGTCCACCGCCTGGGGGAAGAAGGCCTTCAGTTGTCAACTCGTCTGGTTTCTATCGATGATGAGTTGCTCAGTGAAGTATTGGTCAAGTATTTTTTTCAGTCATTTAAGGGAGATGCGCGCTATCATTTTGAGGCTCCTGATCAAAATCTGGTTTGCCAGATGGTAGGAGATATTTTTAATCAGCCGGAAAATCTCCATCAGAGTTCTATTCACCTGGCTCAGCACCTTTTTGCAGGTTCTGAACATCACAATATCAAAGCCGGAGATTTGTTTGTTGTATATTTTGAAGATTGTGTGCTCGACGATGAGGTAGTAGAAGTAGTGGGCTTGTTTAAAGCAGAACGAAAGGATACTTTTTTGAAAATATATTCTCAAGGAGAAGTATTTGGAGTAGAACCGGAGGAGGGTATAAGTATAAATAAAATAGACAAGGGCGCCTTAATTTTCAATACAGGAAGCGAAGACGGCTTTGTGGTGGAGACAGTTGACAATATCAATAAAAAGGAAGGGGCACAATACTGGAACGATAATTTTTTGAATATTATTCCTATAAAAAATGAGTTTTTTGAAACCAGAGAACTTGTTCACCTCTGCCAGGACTTTATAAGCGAGGCAGTACCCGAAGACGATAAGACGGGAAAGATTGCTTTGTTTAATGAGTCTATGAATTTCTTGAAAAAAAATGAACACTTCAGCCACCAGCAATACATGGATGAAGTATTGCAACAGCCTGATCTTATCGATTCATACGAGGCTTTCCGGCAGGAGCAAAGCGATGAAAACGAAGTGTTGCAAAAGGACGAGGTTGTCTTGTCTAAGCCGGCTATTAAGCAAAGTAAAAAGTGGATCCGTTCAGTGATAAAACTGGATAAGAACTTTCATATATATGTGCATGGCAACAGGGAAAAAATAGAAAAAGGATACGACGATGAGCGCCATCAAAAGTATTATAAGCTTTACTTCGACGAAGAAAGCTAGGTTGCTTTCATTATAAGCGCAGCATTTCTTCCAGCTTGTCGCCAGGGATCGGTTTGCTTACAAAATCCTTAATGTTTTCATTTTCCAGTGCTTTGTCTATGTCCGATTGTATCACTGAGGACGTGACCATGTAAAGCACTATGGCATTTCTGACCGGTGCAGGCAGTAGCTCGTATTCCTCCAAAAATTCCCAGCCATCTTTTATCGGCATGTTTACATCCAGCATGATCATGTCTGGTAGCTGGTTGGTATCGTTTACGTGCTCGTGCAGGTAGTCAATGGCCTCTTCACCGTTGAAAAACTTCATGATCTGGCATGGGGTGTTTTTCATTTCAATTTGTTTTTTGGTGATGAGCTGAAATACCTCATCGTCATCTATGATCGCTATTTTTATCATTAGTGGTTTCCTCCTTCATATACCTGCTCGATCCAAAATTGACTATAAATTCCGAACCGGCATTTATTTCACTGTTAACTAAAATTTCTCCTCCCATAGATTCTACCTGTGCTTTGGTGATGAAAAGACCAACACCCCGGGCATTTTCGTTGTGGTGAAATGTTTTTCTTAATCCAAACAACTTGTTGCCGTGCTTTTCCAGGTCAATTCCCAGTCCATTGTCTTTTACGACCAAAAAAACCTGCCCGTCTTTCACTTTTGTGCTGATATGTATCAGGAGCGGTCTGTCCGGATGATTATACTTCAATGCATTCGACAACAGGTTTTGCAGGATGCTTTCAAGGTAGACCTTTGGGTAAACGATGTGGTCAATTTGCTCAAAATTTTCCGTAATAAGAGCATTTTTCTTGATTATTTCATTGCTTACCTCCTGCTTTACTTTTTTTAGGGTAGCCGAAAAGCGGAGCGGCTGTTGTTTTTTGTTTAATTCCCACGATGTTTTGATTACCTCTGTTAGTTCGTTGATGGTTTCGTGCAGATTTGTCGAGGTGATTTTGAGTTGCTCTAGTACAAATTGCGTATTTTCTATCGATTGATCCATCTCGTAGAGATTCATCAGTGAAAAAATATTGGCAATAGGTGCGCGAAGGTTGTGAGAGGCTATCTGAGCAAATTCCTCGAGCTGTTTGTTTTGCTTAATCAGAAAGTCATTGAGTTTGTTCTGTTCGCGTTCCAGAGCCTTGCGGGCAGAAATGTCGTAAAAAACCAGTTGCGTTGAAGGCTTGTTTTGGTACGTAATAAAAGAACCCATTACTTCTACATCGATGGTAGAGCCGTCAAGCCTGATAAATTGCTCCTCGATTTGAGGGGCAGTTTTGTTTTGGGCCACCTCCTGTTGCCTTTTTTGTACCATCGAGCGATCACTTTCTACTACAAAGTCTATTACATTTTTGCCAAGTAAGTCGTTTTTGTGGGTAGCCAAAACGATTCGCATGGCTTCTTTATTAACGAACTTGATGATCCCATCGGTGTGGATCAATATGGCTACAGGAGAATTGTTTACCAATTGACGGTAACGTTTTTCACTCGAAATAAGGTCTTTGCGGTTGTTGTGATTTTCGATGGCAAGGCTTAGAATGTTTGCCATGTTGTGGATTAAGTCCAGTTCCTCTTTTTTAGGATGCCGAACCGTCTTGTAATACATAGCAAAAGTTCCCAGTACCTTTTGTTTTACGGATAGTATGGGCACTGACCAACAAGCTTTCAGGCCTTCTCTGAGGGCTAGGTCTGATACGCTTGCCCACAGGGGATCATTGGCTATGTCGGATACAATTACGGTTTGACGGGTAAATGCAGCTGTACCACACGACCCCTGAGCCGGACCGATAGGCAGGTTGTTTACTTGCTGGTTGTAGCGATCGGGCAAGCTGGGAGCTGTGCCATGAACCAGAACGTTGAGGTTGGGATCTAGTAGCAGTATGGATGCCATTACTCCGGAAATAATGTTTTCAACCCCTAGACAGGTGAAATTAAAGATTTCACTCAGATCGTTTTCCTTGGCTACCTTTTCCAAAATGTCTTTATGGAGTTTGGTTAGCTTGTTGTGTTTTTTTTCCTTGGTGATATCCCGTATTATGCCATTCGACCCATTGAAATTTCCCTTACTGTCGTAGTTTGCTCGCGCTGTGATAGACACATAAAAAGGAGTCTTGTCTTTTTTTAACAATTCTCCGTGCATATTGCGAATAGAGCCTTTTTCTTTCAGAATTTCCCGAAAAGCATCACTGGTTTCGGGCGATTTAAAGAAGATTTTCTGGTCTTTGTTGAGCACTTCTTCGGGTTTAAATCCGGATATTTCCTCTACAGAAGGGCTTACAACCTGGACCACCCCGTCTTTGTCGCTTCGGTAGTATATGTCCGATATCGATTGAAAAATTTCCCTGAACTTACTTTCGCTTTTGATCAATTCTCTCTCAAAGCGATCCTGATTGGTTATATCTTTTACCAGGCCACTGGTGCTGAGTATTTGATTAGACTCGTCGCGTTTGGCATATATAGTAAAACTAAGCGTTTTGCATTGGTTGTCGGGAAGTTTAAAAATTAGCCGGGCATCTGAGACCTGTCCTGTGTTTTCCAGCTCTTTGTATATTTTCTCTGATTTATCCGTTTTGAAAAAATCATCTGTTGATTTGCCAATCAATTCAGCAGGGGCAAGGCCACACATAGGCTTAATGGTAGGACTTACCGTGTTTATGATTCTGCCGTTGGTAGTGGTATAGTAGACGTCTGATATCGATTGGATTATTTCATCAAACTTTTTTTGACAGTCGATTAGTGCAGTGTCATTCGGGGGGCTTTTGGGTATTGGTGTTAGAGTGGCTAAACATTCATTTTCGCCCGCATCGATAAATCGCAGATAGTAGGAAATGTCGTTGATGATGATCTGGTCAGGAAAATGCTGTGCCACCGATGTACAATCGCTGAAGTTTTTGAGAAATCCCACATTAGGGTAAAATGGCTCGATGAGCAGGTGAAACGGAGAGCCAATAATCTGCTGAGCGTTTGGGAAAAAGTGGGTGGCTGAAGTCGGAAAAAAGCGCAAGACGATACCGCGGTGTTTTTCTATAAAAAACACCGTGTCTGTTCCGTTTTGACTGTATGCTATGTTTGAGTTGATGGCGGAGTGATGGTTGTCAACAATTTTCCAAAGATTAATTTACAAAATAAAAAATAAAACCCTCCTAAATTTATGAGGAATGATACTATTAAAAACTAACTCATGGGGTAAATTTGCGGCCTTAAAGAATCATGATATAGTATGCAAAGAGATCAACAAGTATTTGATATTATAAAAAGAGAGCAGCAGAGACAGGAAGAGGGGTTGGAACTAATTGCTTCGGAAAATTTTGTATCGCCACAGGTGATGGAAGCTCAAGGGAGCGTATTGACCAACAAATATGCCGAAGGACTTCCCGGAAAGCGCTATTATGGTGGATGCGAGGTAGTAGACGAAACTGAAAATCTTGCCAGAGAAAGAGCAAAAGAATTGTTTGGCGCATCGTGGGTAAATGTGCAGCCTCACTCAGGGGCTCAGGCCAATGCTGCCGTAATGCTTGCCGCTATCAATGCCGGAGATAAAATACTTGGATTTGACTTGTCGCACGGAGGGCACCTGACACACGGTTCCCCTGTCAACTTTTCCGGAAAGTTATACCAGACCAGCTTCTATGGTGTGGATAAAGAAACCGGGTTGATCGATTATGACAAACTGGAAGAAACAGCACGTACAGAGAAGCCCAAACTTATAATATGTGGCGCGTCTGCATATAGCCGCGATTGGGACTATGCACGCTTCAGGGCTATAGCCGATGAAGTAGGGGCTTTGCTTATGGCCGATATATCTCATCCTGCAGGATTGATTGCCCGTGGTTTGCTTAGCGACCCGCTGGAGTATTGTCACATCGTGACTACTACCACCCACAAAACCCTGAGGGGTCCCAGAGGTGGTATGATCATGATGCGCGAAGATTTTGACAACCCTTTTGGATTAAAAACGCCTAAGGGAGAGTTGAGAAAAATGAGTGCATTGCTTGATTCGGGTGTTTTTCCGGGTACACAGGGAGGCCCGCTTGAGCATGTGATCGCAGCTAAAGCAGTAGCATTTGGTGAGGCACTGTCCGATGAGTATATGCAGTATGTAATGCAGGTGCAAAAAAATGGCCGTGCTATGGCGCAGGCATTTGTGAGCAAGGGATACGACGTAATATCAGGCGGTACAGACAACCATATATGTCTGATCGATCTTCGCTCCAAAGGGCTGACCGGTAAGCTAGCAGAAAATACATTGATCAAAGCAGACATCACTGTAAACAAAAATATGGTGCCCTTTGATGACAAGTCACCGTTTGTTACATCGGGTATGCGAGTGGGCACTGCGGCCATGACTACCCGAGGCATGAAAGAAGCCGATATGGAAAAAATCGTTGACCTGATTGATTCTATTCTTTCGGATACTGAAGACGAAAGTAACATTGCACGCATAAAAAGCCAGATCAACGAGTGGATGCATGAATTTCCGCTGTATAGAGAACTGATAAAAGGGTAAGTATATGAGTGATTTGCCAGAAGTACAACACGAAGAACAAGAGCTGGAGCAGCCCGAAATGACGTTTTTAGACCACCTGGAAGAGCTCCGGTGGCATATTATACGTGCATTTATTGCGATGGCCGGTTTTACGATCATTGCTTTTTTGGCAAAGGGAATAGTCTTTGGACAAATAATACTGGGGCCGTCACGTACAGACTTCTGGACATACCGTATGCTTTGCGAGCTGGCAGATTTACTCAGTACTTCCGGACTTTGTATAGATGAGTTACCGTTCATCATTCAAAGTCGGCAAATGACCGGACAGTTTACCATGCACATTACTTCCTCCTTTGCGGTAGGGTTGGTGTGCGCTTTTCCGTATGTGTTTTGGGAAATATGGCGTTTTATAAGCCCCGGCATGTATGTAAATGAGAGATCTGTGGCCAGAGGAGCGGTTTTTTACGTGAGTCTGCTCTTTATGATGGGTGTATCTTTTGGTTACTTCATATTGGCTCCATTGTCCATCAATTTTCTATCCAATTACCAAATCGACCCCAGCATCCTCAATGAGTTTGATATTGTGTCGTACGTATCTACCATCACCACACTGGTGCTTGCCTGTGGTCTGTTGTTTCAGTTGCCCATGGTGGTATACTTCCTTACCAAGGTTGGCCTCATTACCCCTCAATTGTTAAAAGATTATAGAAAACACGGTATAGTAGTAATATTCTTTTTGGGAGCTATGCTTACTCCGCCCGATCCTTTCAGTCAGGTGTTGATAGCATTTCCACTTATAGGATTGTACCAGTTTAGTATTTTGGTAGCCAAGAGGACATACCGTAGATTAGAAAAAGAAGAATTATGACAAAGATAGCTATAGGGGGAGACCATGCTGGTTTTTCCTACAAAGAAAAAATAGTAAAGCACTTGGAGTCTAAAGGAGTTGAAGTAAAAGATTTTGGGCCGTTTTCTACAGATTCGGTTGATTACCCGGATTTCGTACACCCTGTGGCCAGTGGGGTTTCCGATGAGGAATTCGACTTAGGTATACTCATTTGCGGGAGTGGTAATGGTGTAGCTATGACAGCCAATAAGCATCAGAAAATACGTGCAGCATTGTGCTGGAATACTGATCTGGCAGCTTTGGCCCGTCAGCACAACAACGCCAATATAATATGCATACCCGAGCGTTTTGTAGATTATGAGCTTGCTGAGCAAATGGTGGACACTTTCCTTTCTGCAGCGTTTGAAGGAGGTAGGCATCAAAATAGAGTCAATAAGATATCGTGTTGATAACAGAGAACAAACACTAAATGAAAAATGAGCCGGCCAGAGTGTCGGCTTTTTTTATGCTCCAGATTTGAAGCAGTGAGGTCAGGCTATGCTGAGTGTGGTAGGATGCTAGAAAAAGGCTCGCACCAGCGCACAGCGTATTCTTAGTATCAGGTGAAAAGCCAACTCCGCAAGAAACATTCATTTTCACATGTGTTTGACCCAGGTCTATCGATCTTAGCTGCATGAAGCTCCCAAATTCCTGTTATTTTTTCTGGATGGGATGTGTTTCCTCTTGATGGATTACTTTAGAAATTATCCTCCTTGGTCTTAATGTACAAATGAAAGTGTTACTCAGCAGAGCCTAAAAAAACGGAGGTTTAGTTTTTTACATATACATTCTTCCACTCGGGGTGTGGGGTGTATTTGCTGGCAATAGTAGGCAGCTTGTCGAATAGCACGGGAACAAGTCCTTTTTCGTCTACAATTACCTCCGGAAGGTCGCTTTGGAGATTGAGGTATATTGCAGATAGATTATCGTAATGCGAGGTATTAGAGAGGTGTTCTGCAGCGAGTTGCCAGTTGAGGTATGGAGTTGCCAGAGTGCTCTCATGGTAAAGATCTACATGGTCACCTATCACCCAAAGGGTTTTGCCGGAGGTTAGTTCCAGATAGGGAGACGGTTGCACGGCAAGCCTGTCAAAAGCAATAAACTCGTCTACATAAAGCCATTTTTTCAAAGGAAAAAGCATGTTGAGCAGGATGAGTGAGGCAATGATGATAAAATTGGCTTCAGCGACAATCCATTTTTTGAGTAAAATCAGGTAGTGAGATGTAAAAAATGCAAAGCCTGGCACCAGAAAGGCTAGCTGATAAGTAGCCAGCTCTTTGGTAACTACCAACGAAAGGAGCCCCATTGCCATGAAAAACAGCATTACATGTTGTATTCTGACCTGAAAATTGACAAACCGCCCGATAGCCAGTGCCCGGACATAAGAAATAGCAAAAATACCGAAGGGAACAACCGCCAGTCCGGCCAACTCTGCCCAGGACAAATAATGGTAGGCTGATAAATTAAAAACAGACTGAAAAAAAGCCCTGTTGTACAATGCAAGAGCATCGAACCAAAAGTAGTACAAGGCTACTATAGCCAGCATAAGTACAAAGCCGTAAAGCAGTAAAAACATGCGCCTGACTACCGATCCGGTATAGATAAAAAGAGAGAGCATGATAACCACAAAGTATAAAAACAAGGGCAGGTAAAACAGGGTGGCTATGCCCAGAAACAGTCCCATCCGGATAAAGAGGTTGTCGCGAGTGGTGTTGTCCATGCGAAGAAAAAGACTGTTGATAGCCAGTAGCACGAATGTCATTCCCAGCAATACCGGAGACAATGTGAAAAAATCAAATGAGAGGTGCATAAAAAGCACATACATCAACGCCGGTACGTAGGTGTTTTGGCTGTAAGCTTTATTTCTAATCAGTAGACTATTAAAAATACCTGCCTGAATCAGCACCAGCAGTGCTGAGATAGTCTGGTAGGCTAGGGTGCTTTTGCCGGCAATCAGATGGATAAGGCCGTAGGTGCCTGCAGCGAGCGGACCTGTGAAATCCCACACGTCGCGATACATAAATTTGCCCTGAGCAAGCGCCTCACCAATTACCATCCACTTTAGCTCGGGCACCATCAGTGGAATGCCCAGGTAAATAACCGGAATTCGGATTAGCAGCATCAGCCCAAAAATAAAGGCCAGTCGGTAAGGGTCGTTGATTTTGAAAAAGTGTAGCAAGGGCGTACAGTTACTTCAGCGCTAATTTAGAAATACAGGCAAAGATGTACAGTGTAGTTGAATTTATGGATACATTCTTCGTATTATTCTTAGCAAGAAAACCGCTCAACCTGATAGTATAAGGCAGCTTAAGGGGGTATGCCTAAAGGTGACCTTTTTTAATTCCAGTAGATTCTTTGTGTAGGTGTCGAATTTTTATACTTAAGAGAAGAGCGGTAAGCGTAAAACGAAATGTGGCAAAGTTGAAATAAATATAAAATAATCGGGATATTTGCCCACTTGCCTGAAAATAGTGGTGGTGGTAGGAGTAGAGTTGTAAGTCAATGTATCACAAGAAATGCGAATAAACGAATGAGTAGTACACGACAACTGAAATATGCAGGGTTGATTCAAAAAGACCTGAGTGAGATTTTTCAACGCGATGCGCGTCATATATTGGGCAAAGCTTTTGTAACAGTGACCGGTGTGGAAGTGAGCCCGGACCTGAGTTTCGCCAAGATTTTTGTAAGCCTGATGATGGTAGATGATAAGCAGCAATTTATGACTGTGCTGGACAATCACAAAAAAGAAATCCGTAAAGCATTGGGCAATAAAATAGGAAAGCAGGTACGCATTGTGCCGGAAATCGCATTTTTTCTAGACGAAACAGGCGACCAGGCTCAGCGCATAGAAGACCTGTTGGCTGGGTTGGACATACCCCCGGCAGATCCCGAAGATGAATAAAAGCTAAGCAAATACTTACTTGTAGTATATTTGATTCAGTCAGACGGCAGATTGCTCTATGAATTTTCCTTTGTTTGTAGCATACCGGTATTTTTTTTCTAAGAAAAAGAAAAACTTCATCAATGTGATAGCCATTATATCCATGGCTGTGGTGGCTATTGCTACGGCAGCATTGATATTGGCTTTGTCCGTATACAATGGGATGGAGGGCTTGCTCAGGTCAATCTATGGTACTTTCGATGCGGAGTTGGCGATTTTACCGGCCGAAGGGAAATCTTTTGAACTGGAAGACGACCTGATGCAACAGATAGAGGCTATAGAAGGAGTGGCGGCCATTACCGAAGTGATAGAAGACAATGCGCTACTCAAATACAATCAATCACAAAAACTAGTAAGGATAAAAGGGGTGAGCAATAGTTTTATTGAAACTAGCCCCCTGGGACAGTACCTGATCAACGGAGAATTTGCCTTGTATCAGGACAGCATACCCTACGCTATTATCGGCAATGGAATAAAATACGATATGGCCATCAATATGCAGGATGATTATTTTCCCTTGCAGTTTTTTTACCCAAAAAATGTAAAACCCGGAGGGTTAGACCCCTCTAAGTATTTTAGCCGGTCGAGTATCATGCCGGGTGGAGTGTTTAGATTGGAGCAGCATTATGATAACGAGTATGTATTTGTGCCGCTGGAATTTGCCAGAGACCTGCTGGCATATGGCAACAGGCGAACCAGTCTGGAAATTACAACTCAGCCGGAGTATTCGGTAGACGATGTGCAGCAAAAAATAAAACAAGCTCTGGGAGACACTTTTCATGTATATAACAGCGATCAGCAACATGCCGATTTGTATAAAATACTCAAGGTTGAAAAACTGTTGGTGTTTCTCATATTTTCCCTGATCATTGGCATTGCATCCATCAACATATTTTTTTCTCTTTCTATGCTCGTAATAGAAAAAAGGAGAGATATAGCAGTATTGCTTGCCATGGGAGCACCGGCTCGTAAAATCCGTAAGATTTTTTTGTCGGAGGGAGCTATTATCGCTTTTTCAGGAGCCGGTATAGGGCTTACGTTGGGGCTGGCGATAGCATGGCTGCAGCAGACGTTTGGTTTGGTCTCGATGGGAGGAGGCGAAACAATGGTGCTGCAATCTTACCCGATAGAGGTGCAGGTAACCGACTTTATTTACACAGCATTGTGTATAATTTTTATCACCTTTTTGGCCTCAATTCACCCCGCCATAATGGCACCAAAAAACACCGATATAAAAGTACAATAACAGGTAGCGTCTCTACATGGGTTTCTGTTTTGAGACACTACCTGCTTAGCAAATAGGGCTATATCAATTTTCGGGGAAAAGCATGCCCACGATATAGTCGCCATTGAGGTATTTTTTACCAGCACGCTGAATGTCTTTCGCTGTAAGTTTGTCAATACGCTTTTCCAGATAGTCCGTCTGAGCCGGCGGTACTTGCAAAAATGCAGCCCCTTCCAGTTTGTTGAGCCAGTATCCGTTTTTTTGGAGCTTTTCTTTCAACTCTTTGCGCTGGGTTTCTTTAATTTTTTGCAGGTCTTTTTCTTCAGGTCCATTCTCTATTATTTTTCGCAGTTCGGTCAGAGCAGCTTCTTTGAGTTCGTGCGCATTTTCAGGGCCGCATGGAAAACTGATAGAAAACGAGTAGTGTCCGTAGGGGTATTTCGATAGGTTGCCTTGAGCGCCTACTCCATATACTCCTCCTTTTTCTTCCCGCATAATTTCGATAAGCTTTATGCTCAGAATTTCTCCCAGGCTGCTCAGGTAGTAACTTTCCATAGGGTCGTACTTGGTTTCCCCTTCAAAAGATATACGCACCATACTTTTAGGGTCTACTCCTTTTTTGTAGATTTTTTCATGAGTGCCTTTTGGTGGTCTTATGCCAAGGTCTACTATTTTATCGTTTCGTTCTACACCCTGCAAGCTGGCCAGATAGGTGCGCACATATTCCAGAAAAGTATCCTCTTCGATATTGCCTACAAAAAACAGATGGAAGTCGCCGGGGTTGGCAAAGGCTTCTTTATATTTTTTCAGGATCAGGTCATAGTCGGTGTTTTGCCAGTCGTTTTCTGTGGGTAGGTCAAAAGACCGGGGGTGGTTGCCCGACATAAATTTACCGTGCTCTATGGAGAAATAGAACTGTGGGTTGGAGTGGAGGTTGGCAAACTGCCCTTTGAGTCGCTGTACGTACGAATCGTATGCGTCCTGATCTTTGCGTGGAGCTGTAAAATACAGGTGGGTCAGTTGAAAGAGTGTTTCCAGATCTTTGGGAGTGCTGCTGCCACTAATGCCCTCGCTGGAGCTGTCTATGTAGGGCGATACATTGACTACTTTTCCGGCCAATACCTTTCGGAGGTCAACATTGGAAAAATTGCCCACACCAGAAGTAGCAATTACCCGATTGGCCAGATTTGTTTTGGCGTATTCCTCATCGGAGTAGTTGGATGTACCTCCGAAGCTAAAGCCACTTAGCAGTATTTCGTCATTTTTATAATCGGTGATCTTGTAGGTCACTTTCATGCCATTGCTGAGGGTAACTGTGGTGAAGTCCAGTACCTCATTTCGGTCTCGTTTAGTTATTGTGCCGGGTGTGGGTATAGTTTCCAATAAGTGCTGTGCCACAGCTTTGTCTTCGTAAGGAGATAGCTCGGCCTGCTCTACCTTTTTCAACAAATCCAGTACTTGCTTTTCAGATACTTTTGGCAGGCCTTCTTTGTCCGGGCCGGTTAGTATTATCACCCGATTTTGTTGTGTAATAAAGTCATTGATTAGCTTATTTACCCCTTCTATACTTATGGTTGGTATCAGTTGTTTTTGTGTTTCATATTCCCAGGCAATACCGGGTGCTGGCTCGTTTTCCAGGTAGTGCCTTACCATTTCGTCAGCAAAGCCACCCGATTCGGATTTGTCTTTTTCATTATAAGCCCTTTCCATGCCGGCTAATAGTGACTTTTTCACCCTTTCGAGCTCGGTAGGTTGAAAGCCATATCGTTTGATACGTTGAGCTTCTGTGAGCAGTGCTTCCAGACCTTCCAGCTGCTGATCTTCAGCTACTCCGGCGTAAAGCTGAAAGGCGTTTTTGTTGCGCGACCAGGAAGAGCCATAGTAGCCACCCCCATAGGTAAAGGGAGGGTTGGCGCTGTTTCGCAGTTCGTCCAGACGGCTGTTTAGCATACTGGAAAAAAGCTGATTAGTGATCATTTTTCTGTAGCCATTAACCGTGTTGATTATTTCTACCGGTCTTGGGTCTTTGTACATCACCATTACGTTGGAAAAGGGAGCTTCAGGGTCGCTCTCTACGGCTACCAGCGTTTTTTTATGGTTTGGCACTTCGTAGATTGTTCTCTCACGGGGTTTGCCGGGGTTTTTCAGGGAAGAAAAGTGAGCTTTGATTTTTTCTTCCATGACCTCAGCATCGATATCGCCTACTGCTATTACCGCCATTAGGTCGGGGCGGTACCAGTCGGCGTAAAAGTCGCGTAAGGCTTTGTAGTCGAAGGTTTCCAGATTTTCTTTAGTGCCAATGGGTAGCCTGTCTGCATATTTAGACCCATACATGACTTTGGGCAGGTATCGGTTGAGCATACGCTTACTTGCTCCCAGTCCAATGCGATACTCTTCCAATACTACGCCACGCTCTTTGTCTATTTCTTCAGCAGAGAGGTCGGCTTGGTGTGCCCAGTCTTCCAGAATCTGAAGGCCTTTGTCCAGTACTTCTTCATCGTCGGAGGGTATAGGCAGTATGTATACCGTTTCATCAAAGCTGGTGTATGCATTAAGGTGCGCGCCAAATTTTACCCCCACCGACTGTAGGTAGTCAACTAATTCATTCTTCTTAAAGTTTTTCGTGCCATTGAAATTCATGTGCTCCATGAAGTGAGCCAGCCCTACCTGATGGTCGTCTTCCAGTATCGATCCGGCATTTACCACGAGTCGTAGCTCTACCTTGTCTTCAGGCTTGGGGTTTTCCATTATGTAGTACGACAGTCCGTTTGGAAGTTTGCCGTGTTTCACTTTGGGGTTTAGGGGTATGGTGCTGTCGCCGGATATCGTTTGGCTCAAGCCAAAACCATAAGAGAATAAGAGAAGAAAAGATAACAGCAAAGAATGTATGTGCGCTAATTTCATTATCAAAAATATTGAAGTTTGTAGGTAAATGAGGTGTGAAAATTCAACCTCTAACAACGAGAATACTAATCTATTATTTTCTATCCAAAGTATCTTTTACGAGTGGTCAATTTGATCATAAAAAGAAGCAGAAGAAACCCTGAGCAGCTAAAGGAAAAGTATTTTTCATTTATGTGTTAAGTTTATGAGATAAAGTATAATTTAGAAACTGCTTTGAAAACAGCAAGTCAAAAAAATAAATGCAAGCCACAGTACAAAAGTTTTATGGGCTCCCTGGTATAGTGTAATAATATTTCCCTGATACATTTTGGAAAGAGTAGCTAAATCGATCGATAAGTTTACAGAGAAGACCGGGCAGTGTGTTGCCTGGATATGTGTAGTGTTGGTGGCTATTATTGGAGTGGATGTGCTGCTACGCTATGTGTTTAATCAGAGCTATGCCGGTTTGTTTGAGCTGGAATGGCACTTGTTTGGTGTGCTTTTTATGCTAGCTATGGGGTATACACTCAAGCACGACCGTCACGTGCGGGTAGATGTTTTTTACGGCCGTTTTTCGCCCAGCGCCAAAGCGTGGGTAAACCTGGTAGGCGCCACTTTTTTTCTCATTCCCTTTTGTGTGATCATTATTAAGACTTCCATTCCGTTTGTTATGGCTTCTTATAGCATAGCAGAATCCAGTGCCGACCCGGGAGGGTTGCCGTATAGGTTTGTTGTTAAATCTATGATCCCGCTGGGGGCTATGCTCTTGCTGCTACAGGCCATATCCGAATGGCTTAAATCCATCACAACCATTACTGCTAATCGATGACTGAGTATATTCCATTTATATTGTTCGGGTTGGTTTTTTTGCTGATCATGTTTGGCTATCCAGTAGCGTTTACGCTGGGAGGTCTGTCGGTCATAGCTGGTTTGCTCTATTTCGATGTAGAGTTTTTTTATTTGCTTTCGCTGCGTATATACGGCACCATGAACAATTTTGTGTTGATGGCTGTACCCTTGTTTGTGTTTATGGGGATCATGCTGGAAAAGTCCGGATTGGCAGAGAGCCTGCTCGAAACAATGGCCATGCTGTTTGGTAAACTCAAAGGAGGATTGGCCATATCGGTGGTTATAGTAGGTGCTATGCTGGCGGCATCTACCGGTATAGTAGGAGCCACGGTCATTACTATGGGTATGATTAGCCTGCCTACCATGCTCAAGCGGGGATACAAAACAGAGTTGGCCACCGGAGTTATCGCTTCGTCTGGAACACTTGGGCAAATCATACCACCATCGGTAGTGCTGGTGCTTCTGGGTAGTGTACTCAATGTCTCGGTAGGCGACTTGTTTACGGCAGCTATTATGCCGGGTGTAGTTTTGGTGGGTATGTACCTTATTTACATAGTGATAGTGTCAGCAGTAAAGCCAGAAATAGCCCCAAGCATAAGTGCGGCAGAGCGGGAGGAGTTTTGGAAAGAAGGTGCGGCTAAAAAGATTGTCTATGCTTTCGTGTTTCCTTTTTTGCTCATTTTGCTTGTTCTGGGCTCCATTTTTGCCGGTATAGCCTCTCCTACCGAAGCAGCCGCTGTAGGAGCCATTGGAGCCATTTTGCTTACAGTCATACAAAAGAAATTTAGCCTCAACATCCTTCGTGATGTCATGAAAGATACCACCTTTCTCACCTGTATGGTATTTGGCATTCTTATAGGAGCCACCTCATTTTCCTTGGTATTCAGGGGTATGGGAGGCGACAAGCTCCTTTCTGAACTGATAGCCGGCAGTCAGCTGTCACCGTATGTGTTTTTGACTTTGGTGCTTTTGGTGGTCTTTGTAGCCGGATTTTTTATAGATTTCATAGAGATTATCTTCATAATAGTGCCGGTAGCTGCTCCTATTTTTGCGGCTCTGGGTATCGATTTGGTTTGGGTGGGTATTCTTATTGCACTCAATCTCCAGACTTCTTTTCTTACTCCACCCTTTGGGTTTTCATTGTTTTATCTTAAAGGAGTAGCACCACCGCAGGTTACTACCGCGCAGCTATATCGTGGTATTATACCTTTTGTTGTTATACAGCTGCTGCTGTTGGTACTGGTCATAGCCTTTCCGGAGCTTGTTTCATTTCTCCCTGCTCTGATGGAAAAATAGCGATAGGATTTGATTAGATTTGTTATTGTGCAATAACCTAAAAATTCTATTAACTATGTGGATCGAACAAGACGACAAGCTGATCAAATCGTTCACTTTTCAAAATTTTACAGAGGCCTTTGGCTTTATGTCTAAGGTGGCTATAGAGGCAGAAAAGATGAATCATCACCCGGAGTGGACCAATGTCTACAATAAAGTAAGTTTTAGACTATCGACACACGATGCGGGCGATGTAGTTACAGAAAAAGATCGTAAACTGGCAGAAATAATAGAAAAACTAGCCGGATAAAACTATGCTCACCAGAGCGCTGTTTATGGAGGATCCCATTACTCTTGCTTTAATTTTACTATATGGAATTTAACGCCTCACTCTATTTGGTGCCTACGCCTATTGGCAACCTGGCAGATATTACACTGAGGGCACTGGAAGTATTGAAGTCGGTAGATATAGTGCTGGCAGAAGATACCCGCACCACCGGTGTGTTGCTCAAGCATTATGAGATCAGTACCACACTCAAAAGTTATCATATACACAATGAGCACCAGCAGCTGCAGCATATCATAGCAGCGCTTCGAGCTGGCAAGCGTATGGCGTTGGTGTCAGATGCCGGTACTCCGGCTATTTCAGATCCGGGTTTTTTGCTGGTGCGAGAGTGTCTGCAGCAGGATATAGCTATAGAATGCCTGCCGGGTGCTACGGCTTTTGTGCCGGCGCTGGTGTCGTCTGGCTTGCCAACAGATCGATTTGTTTTCGAAGGGTTTCTTCCTGTAAAGAAAGGAAGGCAAACGAGACTGGAAAGCTTGCAGGAGGAAAAAAGAACGATGATTTTTTATGAATCGCCCCATCGCTTGCTTAAAACATTGGGGCATTTTGCTCAGTATTTTGGAGAGACTCGTCAGGCATCTGTATCCAGAGAGCTAACCAAAATGTTTGAAGAAACCGTAAACGGTAGTATTGCAGAAATCATAAATCATTTTGAGGACAAGAAAATCAAAGGTGAAATCGTACTAGTAGTAGCCGGAAAAACAAACAAAACATGAACCTGAATAAGATCAAACAACAAGTAATAGAACTCTCTCTGCAGTGTGGGGAGTTTATGCAGCAGGAGGCCAGCTCATTCGATTATTCTAAAGTAGAACTGAAAGGAAAAAACGATCTGGTATCTTATGTAGACAAAGAGCTTGAGATGCGTATGGTAGAAGGTCTGAAGAAGATAGTGCCTGAAGCCGGATTTCTTACAGAAGAAGGCACTCAGCAGCAAGACGACAATCCCTTGAAGTGGATAATAGATCCGCTCGATGGCACAACAAATTTTGTACACGGCTTGCCTGTATACTCCTCCAGCATAGCGTTGATTGATCACCATGACCTGCTGGTAGGTGTGGTCAATGAGGTAAACCGGGGCGAATGCTTTCACGCCAGTAAAGGAGGAGGGGCATTTTGCAACGACAAACCCATAAAAGTGTCTAAGCTAGAGCACCTGAGCGATAGTTTGCTGGCAACAGGTTTCCCTTTTTACGATTTCGAAAAGCTAGATCAGTACATCCGCATTATTAACGAGCTGATGCAAAACGCCCACGGCTTGCGTAGGTTAGGGAGTGCAGCAGTAGATTTAGCTTATGTGGCCATGGGCAGGTACGAGGCTTATTTTGAATATAACCTCAATGCCTGGGATGTGGCAGCAGGTATGCTTATCGTAAAAGAGGCCGGAGGAGTAGTGACCGATTTTTCAGGAGGAGACAATGCCTTATTTGGCAGGGAGATGGTAGCAGCCAATGCGATACACCCCGAAATGATGAAAGTGATAAAAAAATACTGGTAAATTTGCCAACTCAAATTAAAAGAGCACCGTACGCATGAGCATGCAGGAAATATTGATAGGGCTATTGTTTGTAGTAGCTGTAGGTTTTGTAGGAAGAAAAATTTATCAGGAGTTTACCGCAAAAAGCGGCTGTGCCAAAGGTTGTGGAGCCTGCGATATGACCAAAAACAGTCCTATGGACAACTAACAAGTCCACCATCTCCCAAAAACAATTTTATAATCATTCGACAAAAAAGGTAGCAGCCAGTAGATTTGCGCCTCATATTTAATCGCACAAGAGTAATGGCATTTGGTTTATTTAAAAGAAAAAAGAAGAAAGAATCTACAGATTCCAGGTTTTTGACCCTTACCATCAAAGAAGTAAGAAAGGAAACAGATGATGCTGTAAGTCTGGTCTTTGAAGAACCCGCTTCAGGAAAGCTAAATTATAAGCCGGGGCAGTTTATTACGATTATCCTGACTGTAGGCGGCAAGAAGATCCGTAGAGCCTACTCGCTGTATAGTTCGCCGTATCTGGGAGAAAATCCCGCTGTGACTGTAAAAAGAGTAGAAGGAGGGGTTATGTCTAATTATATCAATAGCGAACTCAAAGCAGGCGATCAGATAGAGATTATGGAACCCATGGGTTCGTTTACTACAGCCATCAGTGCAGCCAACAGCCGTCACCTGTATTTGATTGGGGGAGGTAGCGGCATTACCCCACTACTATCGATAGCCAAATCGGTATTGGCAGAAGAGCAAGACAGTAAAGTGTCATTGATTTATGCCAACCGGGACGAGTCGTCTATCATTTTTAATCATACCTTGAAAACAATGCAGGCCGATTATACAGGCCGGTTCGATGTGGTACACTTTCTGGAAACGCCACCCGCGGAGTGGACCGGATACACCGGGTGGCTCGAGGCAGCAAAGCTAAGCGCAGCATTCGATAGTCTGAAAGACGATAAGTATACAGATGTGTCGTACTACACCTGTGGGCCAGAGCCTATGATGAACATAGTTATGAGTACACTGGACAGCATGGGAGTACCCGCTGACAAAAAGCACAAAGAAAGTTTTGTAGCAGGCAATACTTCGCCAAGTGAGATCATAGCAGAGGATAGTCAGTCTGTAGAAGAGCGCGAAGTTACCGTGATATTAGATGGTGAGGAACACAAATTTTCCGTGTCACCGAAGAGTACAATACTGGAATCAGGGTTAGATGAAAATATAGATATGCCTTACTCATGCCAGAGTGGGTTGTGTACGGCGTGCAGAGGCAAATGCCTGTCGGGTAAAATAAAGATGGACGAAGAAAGCGGATTGTCCGAAGAAGAAAAATCAGAAGGGTATGTGCTGCTTTGCGTAGGCCACCCAATGACCGACGATGTAGTAGTGGAGATAGGTTAATTATATAAAGACTTAGTAGGTCTTACAAAAATGCCTGCACCCGGGTTTGTCTGAGTGCAGGCATTTTTTTTATATATCGCAAAGAGCCACGGCGTTTTTTAGAGAAGCAATAGGGTCTTTGCTTTTTGGGATAAATTCCTGAGCCACATACCCCTTATAACCGCTATTGGCGATAGCCCGCATAATAGCCGGATAGTTTAGCTCTTGCGAGTCGTCTATTTCAGCTCTGCCTGGTACTCCGCCTGTATGGTAGTGGTTGATGTATGTATGGTATTTTTCTATAGTAGCTATAATGTCTCCCTCCATGATTTGCATGTGGTATATGTCGTAGAGGAGTTTTAATCGATCTGAGCCTATTTTATCTATAAGCGAGACACCCCACATGGTATGATCACAGTGGTAATCCGGGTGGTCTACCTTACTGTTGAGCAGTTCCATAGATAGAGTCACGTTGTATTGCTCAGCAATTTTGAGTACGGGCTCCAGGCCTCTGGCGCAGTTCTCCCACCCCAGTTCATCAGAGATTCCGTTTCTGTTTCCTGGAAAACAGATCATAGTGGTCAGTCCATGATCGGCAGCCAGCGGTATGCGCTCTGCATAGTCTTTGAGCAGTTGTTTGTGATACTGTGGATCGTTGAACCCCCGCTCTATCATGAGAGGACTTCCGTTTGGCATGGCACACGTGAGGTCGTATTTTTGAGCAATTTTCCATTCGTTTGGTTCGAGAAGGTCTATAGAACCTATACCTATCTCCTGTGCTATTTCACATAATTCTTCCAGAGGAATGTGCTCGTAACACCACCTGCATACCGAGTGATTGATGTTTCCTTTTAATTTATTTTCCATGTCTGACGTTCAATTTTTTAGTGAATGATTAGCGATGCTTCGTTAAACGTAAATATAACGTTTTACAATGTAGGATAATAATTCATTAACTTTGAAATTGACTATTATTTTTTGATAGTCAGGAATATACCGGCCCGAGCGGATGAGTATGAAATCTGGGAATCGTATAAAAAATTCTTTGTATTGGTCAAAAGATTTGTCAATATTGTAGAGGCTATGGATTCATCAATTTTTTAACTAACCAATTTAACAATAAAAATGCGTGAATTTTTAACTGTATGGAACCAGGCCATGTACATACTGGCACCCGCTATGCTAGCCTTGTCAGTCATTATCTATGTCTTCTACAAGATACGCCTGTCGTCCCTCAAAACTTACAAAGAGAAGCATGACTTTATCAGTCAAAAAGAGAACAAGTTCTTTATGGCTTCTCATATTGCTATAGCAGCGGCTATAGCGTTGCTGTTCAATACCTACAAATCCGATGCGGTAGCGCTGAGTGTGGTTTGGTTTTTTATCCGATTTTTTATCTCGGTATGCATTGCTACACTGCATGTGTATGTAGCACAGTTGGTGCTCAAGTATTATTACCCGGCTAAGCAGCACAAAAAGCTCGAGGTATTACGTTATGCACCTCGAATCAACCCCAAAACCGGAAATGAAATGAAGCTTCTGGGTGAAGAAGAGGAAGATGCCTATCTCGATGAGGGAATGCAGGCAGAAGAAAATGTGTTTTCGGTAGACTATGACGTGTGGATAGATGAAGAAACAGGCGATACGCTTATAGAGAAGTACGAAGGCCGGCTGCATGCGATGAAGTGCGACCGTTGCGGCTTCCAGACATTAAGATTAGACAAAGAGGAGATTCTGAAGCAAGCTACACCAGAGGAGGAAGGAGAGTTGGAAAAAGAATACAAATGCACCTACTGTAAGCGTATAAAAAGGAAGAGAGTGAAGCTTTCGTGGAAAAAAACGGAAGAAGACTTTAAGCTGTCTGATGTTGCAAAGTTGGCAGACACCTCTGAACGTAAAGTAGCTCTGATCAAAATGGAAATACATTCCAACAAGGGAGAAATAAGAGATTTTGAATTCAATTCGCTGACAAATGCACAGCAGTTTTTGCAGGAGTTTGATTTTGCAAAGCTGAGTGAGGAAGAAGAGGAGGTATAGCCTTTGCTTTCTGCGAAAAACAGGACATAAAAAAACACGGTTTGAAGAAACCGTGTTTTTTTATGTTTTAAAATCGCCAGAGGATTAAGCCTCAGCTTCTGCTTTTACTACAGAAACATACGATCTGTTTTGTCTTCCTTTTTTGAACTGAACTACACCGTCGGTCAAAGCAAAAAGTGTGTGATCTTTGCCCATTCCTACGTTTTCGCCAGGATGGTGTACTGTTCCTCTTTGCCTTACGATGATGTTTCCGGCTATAATTTCCTGTCCACCAAAGATTTTAACTCCAAGTCGTTTACTATGCGACTCTCTTCCGTTTTTAGAGCTACCTGCTCCTTTCTTGTGTGCCATGGGATTATGTCTTTATGAAATTTTTTCGATTAAAACTTTTGTTAATGGCTGTCTGTGGCCATTCTTTACCTTGTACCCTTTTCTCCTTTTCTTTTTGAAAACGATCACTTTGTCATCTTTTACATGACTCACGATTTTAGCGCTAACGCTAGAACCTTTCACAGTGGGGGTACCAACTTTTACCTTGCCGTCATTGTCTATCAACAATACGTCCTTGAATTCTACGGAAGCGCCCTCTTCGCCCTCCAATGATGGAGTGTACACGAATTGGTCTTGCGTTACTTTGAACTGCTTTCCTGCTATGTTAACTATTGCGTACATAAAAATTACCTAAAAATACTTGGTTTTTTTAAAAATGGAGTGCAAAAATATATAATTACATACCAATAACAAACCTTCTTTACTACAATTTGATGCAAAAAAATAATTTAAATTTTTTTCAGTTTTTTTGACCCTTAATTATAGCTAGTATGAAATGAAGTAATCATTTCATTTTGATTGATCAAAAGGTTAGTTGTCAATTGATTAAGATTTTTTTTTAAGGCCCTTTGATTTGCTTTTTCAGGGTGTGGTCAGCTTTGATTTTTTGGTGGCTTTTAGTCATATTTGTACTGCCTGATCAAAGGAATCATACGCCGGATTCTTCAGGTATCCCAAAGAAAAATATACACCAGCTTAAAAAACAGCAAAACCGTCAGATACTGCGCCATATTGCGGTTTCTGGCAGTATTGTCTGTTATAATTTATTGTCCTAATTTTTTAAAAGGCGGGGAGCCAATAAAATGAAAAACGACGCATTGCAGGAAGAACCCATACTGAAAGAAAATAAAGATCGATTTGTTCTTTTCCCAATTCAGAAAAATGATATTTGGCAGTTTTACAAAAAAGCTGAAGCCAGCTTTTGGACAGCAGAGGAAATAGACCTGAGCCAGGATCTTAAAGACTGGAACAATCTCAATGATGGAGAAAGACACTTCATTACACACGTGTTGGCATTTTTTGCCGCCAGCGATGGTATAGTAAATGAAAACCTTGCGGAAAACTTTTTGTCAGAAGTGCAGTTTACTGAGGCAAAGTTTTTTTATGGATTTCAGGTAGCTATTGAAAACATCCATTCTGAAACGTATTCATTGCTGATAGACACCTATGTAAAAGATCCGTCAGAAAAGACCAAGTTGTTTAATGCCATAGAGACTATACCCTGCGTAAAGAAAAAAGCAGACTGGGCATTGCGCTGGATCGATAACGGTTCGTTTGCGGAGCGCCTGATCGCATTTGCTGCCGTAGAGGGAATATTTTTCTCGGGTAGTTTTTGCTCTATATTTTGGTTGAAGAAAAGAGGCCTCATGCCGGGACTTACTTTTTCCAATGAATTGATTTCACGTGACGAAGGATTGCACTGCGACTTTGCATGTTTGCTGTACAATGATCACCTGAGAAATAAGTTGCCGAAAGAAACGGTGACCAAGATTATCAGAGATGCCGTAGAGATAGAGAAAGAATTTGTGACAGATGCCATTCCGGTAAAGCTGATCGGCATGAACGCTGAGTTGATGTGTCAGTATATAGAGTTTGTGGCAGATCGTTTGTTGGGCGAATTGGAGTGTGATAAAATATACAACACGACCAATCCGTTTGATTTTATGGATATGATATCTCTACAAGGGAAGACTAATTTCTTTGAAAAGCGGGTAGCAGAATATCAAAAAGCCGGTGTGATGAAAGAGAACGATGACGACTCGCCGAAATTTAGTTTGAATGAAGATTTTTAATGACCTCCTATATTAATAAATAACCTGTGCACCTATGTTAGTAATCAAAAGAGACGGAAGAAGAGAATCCGTTAAATTCGACAAAATCACAGCCCGCATCGACAAAATGTGTTACGGGCTCAATACCAAGTATATCGAGCCGGTAGAAATCGCCAAAAAAGTAATTAGTGGTATTTACGATGGCGTGACTACTGTAGAGCTGGATAACCTGGCAGCAGAAACTGCTGCATCTATGACTACAGCACATCCGGATTTTGCCAAGCTGGCAGCCAGAATAGCTATTTCTAACCTTCACAAGGTTACCAGTAAGTCTTTTTCAAATACCATGAAAAGGCTTTATACCTATATAGATCCCAAAACAGGAGAAAACGCAGCGCTGATATCAACAGAGGTGTACGGTATCATTAAAAAGAATGCAGCACTGCTCGACTCTACTATTATATATGACAGAGATTTCAACTACGACTACTTTGGCTTCAAAACGCTGGAGAGATCGTACCTAATGAAGCTCGATGGCAAAATAGTGGAGCGTCCGCAGCACATGCTGATGAGGGTGGCGATAGGTATACACAAAGAAGACATTGAAGCAGCTATACAAACGTATAACCTGCTTTCTGAAAAGTGGTTTACGCATGCAACACCGACACTTTTCAACGCCGGTACACCAAAACCACAGCTTTCTTCTTGTTTTCTCTTGACAATGAAGGACGACAGTATAGACGGCATTTACGACACATTGAAGCAAACCGCTAAGATATCACAGTCGGCTGGAGGTATAGGGCTCAGCATACACAATGTGAGAGCTACAGGGTCGTACATCAAAGGAACAAACGGAGTGAGTAACGGGATCGTACCTATGCTCAGAAACTTTGACATGACAGCTCGCTATGTAGATCAGGGTGGAGGAAAACGTAAAGGATCGTTTGCGATTTACCTGGAGCCATGGCATGCCGATATTTTTGACTTCCTGGATTTGAAGAAAAACCACGGTAAGGAAGAGTTGAGAGCGAGAGATCTGTTTTATGCACTCTGGACACCCGACTTGTTCATGAAGCGAGTGAAAGAAAACGGAGACTGGACGCTGATGTGCCCCAATGAGTGCCCGGGATTGGCAGAAGTACACGGGGAGGAGTTTGAAAAGCTCTATGAAAAATACGAAGCAGAAGGTAGAGGCCGCAGAACAGTGAAAGCTCAGGATTTGTGGTTTGAAATACTGGAGTCTCAAATCGAAACAGGAACTCCATATATGCTTTACAAAGATGCGGCTAACAAAAAGTCGAATCAGAAAAACCTCGGAACAATCAAGTCTAGTAACTTGTGTACCGAGATCATGGAGTATACTTCGCCAGACGAAGTAGCAGTATGTAACCTGGCATCTGTGGCATTGCCCAAATTTGTAAACGAAGAAACCGGGGAGTTTGACCATCAGAAACTTTATGAGATCACATATGTGATGACTAAAAACCTGAATAAGGTAATAGATGTAAACTACTATCCAGTGCCTGAGGCGAAAAACTCTAACCTGAAGCACCGTCCTATAGGTATAGGTGTGCAAGGATTGGCAGATGCATTTATCCTTATGAAGATGCCATTTGATTCGCCTGAAGCAAGAAAATTAAACAAAGAAATATTTGAGACCATCTACTTTGCCTCGATGACTGCATCGAAAGACTTGGCCAAAGTAGAAGGGCCTTATGAGACATTTAAAGGGTCGCCGGTATCGAAAGGTATATTCCAGTACGATATGTGGAATGTAACTCCTTCGGATCGATGGGATTGGATGTCGCTCAAGCAGGAAGTAAAGAAGCACGGAGTGAGAAACTCTCTCTTGCTGGCGCCTATGCCTACAGCTTCTACATCGCAGATATTGGGCAACAACGAGTGCTTTGAGCCTTATACATCCAACATCTATACAAGAAGAGTACTCTCAGGTGAGTTTATCGTAGTGAACAAGCACTTGATGAAAGACCTGATTGCGCTTAACCTGTGGGATGACAGCATGAAAAACAGAATCATGCAAGCCAATGGATCTATTCAGAATATCCCTGAGATTCCTGACAACATCAAAGCGCTATACAAAACTGTATGGGAGATATCTCAAAAAGCGATTATTGATATGTCAGCCGATAGAGGGGCCTTCATTTGTCAGAGCCAGAGCTTGAACATTCACTTGCAGGAGCCCAACTTCGGAAAAATGACTTCTATGCACTTCTATGCATGGGAAAAAGGCCTGAAGACAGGTATGTATTACCTTCGAACCAAAGCTGCAGCCGATGCGATCAAGTTTACTTTGGAAAAAGAAGGACGAGAAAAACCAAAAACAGCTGCCGAATTGCAAGAGGAAGCACTGCAAAAAGCAGCAGATATGAGCTGCTCGCTGGACAACCCTGAAGGTTGCGAAGCTTGCGGAAGCTAAAAATTGAAATTGATACGATTTTAAACCCGGCCATTTGGTCGGGTTTTTTTATTGTTTGATGACATGAGGCAATACAGTATCTTACCCATTCAAACACTTTGTAATAAATGTGAAAAGATATTTTTGTCTTACATATATGTGGTTGATCTCACTCAACCTAGTTGCTCAGGACAATCCGATATGGGATGATGTAAAATCGAAAGATTGGCCTTTAGCCTGCAAAGAAGTGAGTATCCTTTCTTCTGTTGATCAAACAGAGCAGCGAGCATATTTCTACAAAAGTAAAAGTGAGAAACCACAGCCATTAATAGTCAGTCTTCATACCTGGAGCGGAGGCTATGACCAAAAGGACACTCTTTCCTGGCAATGCATTCGACAGGATTACAATTATATCCATCCGGACTTTAGAGGGCCAAACAATACCTACGAAGCATGCGGAAGCCCATTGGTGCTGAGTGATATTGAGGATGCCATCGATTATGCTATTAAACACGCGAATGTTGATCGCAATGAAATTCATATAACCGGAGTAAGTGGAGGTGGATATGCAACGCTACTTGCATATATGAAAATAAAGCATCGGATCAAGAGCTTTTCAGCATGGGTACCTATTTCTAATCTTATAGATTGGTACCACGAGTCTGAAGGAAGGAGGAATAAATATTCCAGAGATATTGCGCTAGTCACTACAGGCGTAGAGTTTGGAACGGGGGATTATTACATAGATGAACCGGAGGCGAAAAAACGTTCACCTATTTTTATGAAAACGCCTATAGCACAGCGTACGAATAGCAAGCTTAATATTTATGCAGGGGTTCACGACGGGTATACGGGCTCAGTCCCAATTACTCACTCTCTAAATTTTTATAATAAAATAGTCATGGAAATTGATAGGGAAGAAACCGATGCGTTGATTCCTGATCAGGCTTTAATAAACTTGCTCACTTACCGGGGTGGAACTGTTCTGGGGACAATTGGGGGCAGGGATATCTACTACAAAAAAAGCTATAAGAGAATGCTGGAAGTCACCATTTTTGATGGTGGTCATGAAAGACTGGATGATATAGCATTAAGCCTTATTGAAGAAGGTATGGACAAATAACGGGAATGTTAAAAAGTCATTTGTTGCTGATTATACTCAGCATATCCCCCCGAATATCTTTTTTATGCGAAAACGTTCCTGCTACATTAGGCGCGGGTATGCCACTTCCAAAAGAGGTAGGAGCCGTAAATATGCGTGCTTCATCCCACAAATCACCCTCAATGAAAGTGGCCAGCAGGTTACCCCCCCCTTCCACAATGAGTGATTGGATTTTTCTTTCGTAGAGATCAGCTAGTATATCTGCAAGTGAGTGACGTTCACTTATTTTTTTAAATTCAAGGTTTTTCGTTATGCCATCTTTGTGCAGGTTGTAGCACACCGTAGGAATCGACTGATCAAAAAGATGTAGCTGCTTGTCGAGGGTTAGATGTTTATCTATTACCAGGCGAAGGGGGTGTTTGCCCTGCCAATCGCGTACGTTGAGTGTAGGGTTGTCGTATCTGGCGGTGTTGGTACCTACCAGTATAGCGTCTTCTTCAGCTCGCCACTTGTGAACGAGCCTACGCGACTCACTATTACTTATCCACTTAGAATCAAAGTTTTGGCGCGCTACAAAACCGTCAGTGGTTTGTGCCCACTTTAGAATGATATAGGGTCTTTTTTTTTCTTGAAAACAAAAAAAACGCTTGTTTAGCTCCCGGCCTGTAGCCTCAAGCAGGCCTACTTCTACGTCAATATTGGCTTGCTTTAGTTTGTTAATTCCTCCACCATTTACCAGAGGAAAGGGGTCTTTGTTAGCCACCACCACTTTTTTTACTTGATGGGTTATGAGCAGGTCGGCACAGGGAGGTGTTTTGCCGTGGTGTGCGCAGGGTTCCAGCGTAACGTACACGGTGGCTTCCTTTAGCAGGTCAGGGTTTTCTACACTTTTTATCGCATTTACTTCCGCATGCCCCTGGCCATATTGCCTATGCCATCCCTCACCTATAATATTGTCTTGGTGTACGATTACACAGCCCACCATAGGGTTGGGACTTACAGTGCCCATGCCCAGTCTGGCAAGCTCAAAGGCCCGTTGCATATAGATATGATCCTGGTCGTTCATAAGGAGGCCAAAGTTAGGTTTCTTTCTCTATTTTTGCGCGATGAAATCTACCTTTCCAAGGCAACTATGTCAGGATATAGCCGAGCAATTACAGGCAATATATCCTTCTGAAGAGAGCGAGTCGCTCGCGCAGCGGGTGTTGGAAGCGGTTTTTTCTCTGGATCATACGGCATTGCTTATCAATGCACCCCTGGCCTTGTCGGCCGATAAGGAGAAAAAAATAGCTGACATTGTTTTCCGGTTACTCAAAAATGAACCCATCCAGCACATTTTGGGAGAGGCCGATTTTTACGGGAGAAAGTTTAAGGTGTCGCCCAACGTATTGGTGCCGCGGCAGGAAACCGAGCAACTGGTGTATTTGATCCTCGAAACTCATAAGGGTAGCAACCCCAGAGTGCTGGATGTAGGCACAGGGTCGGGCTGTATTGCCTGCACACTGGCTCTGGAGCTGAAGAGGGCTGCAGTAGCAGCTTTGGATGTAAGCGCTGCAGCACTTGAAATAGCTCGAGAAAATGCAGAAAAGCTTTCTGCCAATGTGGACTTTTATCAGGTGGACGTTTTAACCACACCGCTACCTTTGCCCCAGCTGGATATAGTGGTGAGCAACCCGCCGTATGTGCGGGAGAGTGAAAAATCTGCCATGCATGCCAATGTATTGGCTTACGACCCTCATCTGGCGTTGTTTGTTCCCGATGGGGATCCCCTTGTTTTTTACAAGGTAATAGCCACAAAGGCCTGGCAAACTCTGAGTAAAGGAGGAAAGTTGTATTTTGAAATCAATGAGGCTTTTGGCGTGGAAACGGCCACTATGATTGAGATAATGGGTTTTTCATCCGTAAATATCCATCAGGATTTGAACGGTAAAGACCGCTTTGTCAGTGGGGTTAGGCTTTAGCGACAGTTCTGCTTAAACCGGTGAATGTACTGGAGGCTGCTTTCTAGAGCCTGACGTATGTCCTTGTTTTTGTCGAACTTTCTTTTGCTCCACCAGCAACGTGCCAGCCGGTGATAATAGGGCATGATCAAAAGGGATAGAGGTAGGCTTAGTATGTAACCAAATTGCAGCATAGGTGGAAAATCCGTGTACAGATAAAACGAAACCCAACTGACAAGAAGTAAAAACAAACCGGCAGAAAACCTGATGGAGGCGGTGAAGATTTTGTCTTTCACCAGAAAGACGATAAGTGCCTCCAGCAGCAAAAGGGGAATAAAATGATGTATAAAGCCGTATAGGTATACAGGCAATAGCAAAATCAGAGCGAGGAGAGTTTGGGTAGAATTTGTATTGAGTATTTCTGTCCAGTGATTTGCTCCCAGTTTTTTTAGGTTGCTCCCAAATTCATCAACTGCCAAATCTAATCCGTCACTGTCGGTGTTTTCGTAGCATTTCACCCAATTATTCACATCGGAGTTGATCGTTTCGGGGTGCTGCAGTTGATAGCCGCCTGAGGTTCTGAAAGCCAGCGTATCGAGCAGGTTGTAGTGGTTTTCCGGTAGGGCTACAGTACAATGGAGCAGCGTATCATTGATCTTTTTGCGTAGCGAGTCAGCGGTGTAATTATGCCCCTGCTGTATGGGTATGGGCTCCCCGAAGATGATGTGTACCGACGACCTAAAAGCTTTGTGTTGGGTATAGTTGAGGCCTACAGGCACTACATATACCACCTTTAATTTGCTGTTGGTTTCCAGTGCTCCCAGAGCAATACGGGATATGCCTTTGGTAAGCTTTCGGGCTACCCTTCGTATGTCGTGCTTTCCCTCCGGAAACATGATCAGTGTTCTTTTTTTGGATAAAGCTTTGTAGCATGCAGCGAAGATTTTGTTGTTTGATTTCAAACTCGAAAACCCGTCTCTGATGCGGTATATAGGGAGCATGTTGAAAGAGCGGAGTAATATGTTGGCCAGCGGATTTTTGAACACGTCGGCCCTTACTAGGTAATGACTAAAGCGGAGTGTACGGGTGGTTATAAGAAGGGCATCCATGAATGCATTTTCATGGTTGGCTCCAAAAATGATGGGAGCGTTTTGCGGAAGGTTTTCCAGTCCGCTTACTCGGATGCGTCTGTAGAAAAAAGAAAGACCAAGTCGCACCACTATCCAAAAAAAGTAATACCACAAGTATCTAAAGACTATCATACCTGCGAAAATAAAAGCCTTTGGCACAATACGCAACGCTTTGTGAATGATAGGTGCTGTGTGCAGTGCTCGGGAGTACCATCATGTCCTTTTTTTCTGCTAGTTTTGGATGTGCTCAAAAACAAAAACTTAAATACCGACCATGAGTAAAAAGAATGTAGCGCTTGTGTTGTCCAGCGGTGGAGCCAGGGGGATGGCTCACATAGGAGTGATCGATAAGTTGGAAGAAAATGGGTTTAATATCACATCAGTAGCAGGCGCTTCGATGGGTGCTTTGGTGGGTGCCTTTCATGCCTCAGGAGATTTGCAGGCTTACAAGGAATGGATTCTGAATCTGGATAAATTCGACCTGTTCAAACTTTTTGATTTTACATTTAGCACTCAGGGGTTTATCAAAGGCGAAAAGGTGTTTAAGGAATTAAAAACGTTTATATCGGATAAAAAAATAGAAGAATTGCCCATACCCTATGTGGCTGTAGCTACTGATGCACGGCACCATAAGGAAATAGTGATTGACAAAGGGAGCATGTATGATGCTATCAGGGCTTCTGTGGCAATTCCTACCGTGCTTACACCGCTATACAAAGACGATATGGAGCTGATCGATGGGGGTGTTTTGAATCCCCTGCCTATCAATAGGATAAAACGACACGACGATGATTTGCTGGTAGTCGTAAATGTAAGTGCAAGACAGGGATACCGACCCGAAAAACACACTCCTCCCGAAGAAAGTACTTACATGAAATCTGTGAATAAGTTTTTGGATCGCTGGAGTAAGTACCTTCCCGGTTCTGAAAAAGTAGAAAAAAAATTGGGGTATTTTGATCTGATAAACCGATCTATAGACCTGATGCAGGACAAAATCATTGAAAATACCTTGGAGAATTACCGGCCCGATGTATTGGTTAATATTTCTAAAAACGCCTGCTCTACCTTTGAGTTTTACCGTGCTGCGGATCTTATCGAAACAGGAAAAAGGGCTTTTGATGAGGAATGGAAAAAATATACAAGTGAGCAAAAAGATAAAAAATGACGATACCCGAACTCAATAAGCTCTTAGGCAATGTAGATATATACCTGCTGGATCAACTTCTGAAAGGGCGTTATCCGGCTGGCACACGTGTATTGGATGCCGGCTGTGGAGAGGGACGAAATATTGTATACTTCCTCAATCAAGGCTATTCGGTACACGGAGTAGACATCAATACAGATGCTATACGTATGTTGCATTTTATTCTGGGAACCACGTACCCCGATTGTCCCAAATCCAACTTTGTGGAATCGCCAGTAGAAGATATGCCTTTTCCCGATGGCACATTTGATTTGGTAATTAGCAGTGCGGTGTTGCATTTTGCACAAAATCACAATCACTTTCGCGCCATGTTTGCCGAAATGGTAAGAGTAATGGCTCCACAAGGTCAATTGTTTGTGAGAATGACTTCTTCAATAGGGCTGGAAGGAATGAAGCCACAAGGAGATAGTGGTCGCTATAGCCTGCCCGACGGTAGCGAGCGGTACCTTATCGACCGGCGTAGAGTGAATCAATTGCTTGAGGAGTTTGACTTGCAAAAAGTAGAGCCGGTAAAAACGACCAATGTGGACGACATGCGTTGTATGACTACACTGGTGTTGAGGAAAAACTAAAAACCAGATAAGGTTAACAATGGCCTGGCCTGTTAAAAAAGACAGGAACAAGCAGCGAATATTGAATTTATTTTTTCCGGACACGGCAATTACCGAATTAATACTATTTTTACTTCGATAGTATTGTGAAAATGAAAAAACACCTCTTTATATTTCTTTTGTTAGCAGGTATTGCTCCACACACCACTTATGCACAGAGCTTTATGGGTTGGGAGTACAACGACCGTTTTTTTTCGGCGTATCTGGGCACGGGCAGAGCCGGATACCTGGGTGAGCTAACAAATGGTAAGCCGCTGGCAGGAGGACTGTCTATGCTCAACCTGGGAGTAGAGGCCAGGCTTCTATCCAGAGTAGCAGCACGGGTACAGGTCACGCATTTTCGCCTCGAAGGATCCGATGAAAATGCTCCGGACAGCTCGGCTAACCAACAGCGCAATCTTTCTTTCCTTTCCAAAAATGTGGAAATGATGCTGCAAGGGGTGTATTATTTCAAACGCTATTCGGGAATGTACTACAAGCGTACCAATTACGAGCCGTATGTGGCAGCAGGAATAGGCTATATGTGGTTCAATCCTCAGGCAAAGCTCGATGGAGAATACTATGTATTGAGTGACTACAAAACCGAAAACAAGACCTATAACAAAACCAGTCAGGTAATCCCGCTGAGTGCCGGACTTAAAATGAAGCTCAATGAGTTTATGAATCTCAATCTGGATTTGGGCTATCGGATTACATTTACCGATTATCTCGACGATGTGAGTACGGTATACGGAGGCCCCTTTCCCGATGGTAGTCTGGAGGCTCGCCTGTCGAACAGAAAAGACCAGATACCCAAAGTAAACGACGAGGCGTACGACAGTTATACCGTGGGCAACCCACGAGGCAATCCCGCCGACAAAGACGCCTACTTCCATATCAATGTAAGCGTGGAGGTTTTCCTGCCAAGAGACTTGTTTAAAAACAGGGGAGGTAAAACCCGAAAAGAACGTATTATAGGAAAGCCTTCAGCGTATTAAGCAACGTTTCTACCACTCTGTCTTGCTGTGAGGGGGAGAGCCCCGTTCCGCTGGGAAGGCAAAGCCCACGCTGATGCAAAAGAGTAGCAACATCGCCCCCTACATGCCTGCTATTGGCATACAGAGGTTGCAGGTGCATGGGCTTCCATACCTGACGAACTTCTATGTTGGCCGCTTCCATTTTTTGGATCAGCTCAGGTACAGGATTTTTAGGGAAATGGTTAGGAGAAAAATAAATAGCGGAGAGCCATCGATCGCTAAGCGCTCCCGTAGGTTCGGGTTGAAAAGTAATGCCCTTTATATCGGAGAGCAATTTTTTGTATCGGGTATATATAGCTCTTTTCTTCTCTATTTTAGAGGCAATGGCCGAAAACTGACCTAACCCCAGACCGGCCAGTACATTGCTGAGGCGGTAGTTATATCCCAGTTCAGCGTGATTGTATCCTTTACCCTGCATTTTTGCCTGAGTGGCTAATGAAAGAGCATGTTTGTACTGAGCCTCATTGTTGGTAAGAAAAGCGCCACCGCCACTGGTAGTGATGAGTTTGTTGCCGTTGAAAGAAACAATAGCCGGGCTGTTTAATTGTCCGGGTTTTTTATGCTGCCATTGGCATCCCAACGCTTCGGCCAGATCGTGAATGACCGGTATGTCGTGTTTACGGCCTATAGCATGAATTTTATCAAAATCAGCAGGGGTGCCAAACAAGTGTGTGATAAGTATAGCTTTGGGCTTTTTTTCACTTTCATCGATGGCTTTTTCCAGTAGGAGCGGGTCTATATTCCAGCTTTCCCAGCTGCTATCAACAAGCACGGGGCAGGCACCCAGATACAAGATAGGATTTACAGCTCCGCAAAAGGTAAGTGTACTGCTGATCACAACATCGTCTCTTTCCACACCATGACATAGCAGCGCCAGATGAATGGCAGCAGTACCCGAGTGTACACCCAGTGCATACCGGTAGCCCGTAAAATCTGCTACTTTGGTTTCAAAAGCACCCAGCTGCGGCCCCATAGGTGCTATCCAGTTAGAGTCCAGTGCTTCCTGTAGGTAGGATTGCTCCTGTCCGGTAAGATCCGGCGGAGAAAGATATATGCGTTCTTCGTTCACAGTGATGCTGTTGAGTAGCCGGAAAACTTAGTAGCAGGATAGCTGCCCGGGCAGCCTTTTAGAAAATAACTGATGGTCAGTCCTACGATCTTCAGATCCAGCCAAAAGCTGTGGTGGTCTACATAATAGACGTCCAGGTCGAGCTTTTTAGGCCAGGATACTTCATTTTTGCCAGACACTTGCGCAAGCCCTGTAATGCCCGGCAGTACAAAGTGACGCCTGCGATGGTCTGTAGAGTACAGAGGCAAATACTCCATCAAAAAAGGACGGGGGCCAATAAAGCTCATCTCACCTTTGATGATATTGAATAGCTGAGGAAGTTCATCGAGTGATAATTTTCTCAAAATACTCCCAACCGGAGTGATACGTTGAGCATCGGGTTTGCTGGTGTCTGTACACATGGTCGCAAATTTGTACAGGTAAAAGGGTTGTTCGAGAAAGCCAGGCCGCTGCTGTACAAACCATACTTTTTCCTGAGTCAGGAATAAAACGACCATGATAAGCAAAATAACGGGTGCTAATACCACGGCCAGCAAGATGGCAATTGCCTTGTCAGTGAATGATTTTACCGATTTGTAGCAGGGTATCATGAGAAATATTCAGGCGTTGTTGTTTAACATTCTAATACAAATATATTACGTTTAAGGCTGAAAAATACACACGATGAAGAAACACATTGTAGCGCTTTGGGTACTATTGACCATGGTAGGTGGGCTTGCTGCCCAACCCGCGGTGAAAGTGGCGAAACTGAAATATGATGGAGGGGGAGATTGGTATGCTAATAAAACGGCATTGCCCAACCTAATAGACTTTTGTAATAAAAACCTAAGAACCCAACTGGCTCCACAGGAAGAGGTAGTGGAAGTAGGAAGTGTAGAGCTGTTTTTATACCCCTATGTATATATGACAGGGCATGGCAATGTAAATTTTTCATCATCTGAAGCACAAAATTTACGCAATTACCTGCTTTCAGGCGGTTTTTTGCATATCGACGACAACTACGGTATGGATCAGTTTGTAAGGCTGGAAATGAAAAAGGTATTTCCCGAATTGGAATTCGTGGAGTTGCCATTTGATCATGAAATTTACCATCAAAAATACAATTTCGACAAAGGACTACCGAAGATACATCAGCACGACGGTCAGCCCGCACAGGGATTGGGGTTGGTATACGAAGGCAGGCTTGTTTGTTTTTACTCTTATGAATCTGACCTGGGGAATGGCTGGGAGGATCAGATCATATACAACGATCCTGAAGCAAAGCGCCAGGAAGCCCTGAAGATGGGTGCTAATATCATCTCATACGCCTTTATGGAAAATTAAGGTGAAAGGACTGTCTCCTCTCTGACAGCCCTTTTCACTTCAAATCAAACAACCTTTGTGGTTGCATTGCGTCGACGCATAGCTTCGATTCACCAAACCGAAAAAGGTTTAACAACCGCTATTTATTTTTTTGCGAATTACCGGAGATAGGGCATGTTTACTGGCATATATGCATGCATTCTATGTGTAAATCGAAAAAAACTATGGGATGAATCTTAATAATGTGGCATTCGTAGTATCTTTGTGCCTATTTATAATCGGTCTAAATACTAAAGCGTATAATGAGTAGCGACGAGCAGATATTAGAGGAGTTTACCAACAAAGAGTATGAGCATGGGTGGTCTGTAGACTTTGAAGCAGACGAGGCTCCCTTTGGGCTAAACGAAGATATTGTCAGGTTTATTTCTATGAAAAAAAATGAGCCCGACTGGTTGCTGGAGTGGAGGCTCAAAGCTTTCGAAACCTGGCAAAACATGAAAGAGCCTAAGTGGCCCAATGTGAAGTACCCTCCTATTGACTATCAGGGAATCAAATACTACTCTGCGCCAAAGCAAAAGAAAGCCCCCAAGAGTCTGGATGATGTAGATCCGGAATTGATAGAAACTTTTGAAAAGCTGGGTATCTCTTTGCAGGAGCAAAAAAGACTAACAGGTGTAGCTGTAGATGCTGTGATTGATTCGGTATCGGTAGCTACTACTTTTAAAGAGACCCTGGGAGAACTCGGTATCATATTCTGTTCGTTTAGCGAGGCTGTTCAGGAACATCCTGAACTGGTGAAAAAATATATCGGTTCGGTAGTGCCTGTGAACGATAATTATTTTGCAGCATTGAACTCCGCCGTATTTTCCGACGGATCGTTTTGCTACATCCCCAAAGGGGTAAGGTGTCCGATGGAACTTTCGACCTACTTTAGGATCAATGCAGCCAATACAGGCCAATTTGAGCGTACACTCATCGTAGCAGAAGAGGCTTCTTATGTGAGTTATCTGGAAGGGTGTACTGCACCCCAGCGCGACGAAAACCAGTTACATGCCGCCGTAGTAGAAATATATGCGGCCAAAGATGCCGAGGTGAAATACTCTACCGTTCAAAACTGGTATCCGGGAGATAAAGACGGAAAAGGAGGGATTTACAACTTTGTAACCAAGCGTGGTATATGCTTTGGCGACAATTCTAAAATATCATGGACACAAGTAGAGACCGGTTCGGCTGTTACCTGGAAGTATCCTTCTTGTGTGTTGAAAGGCGACAACTCTGTAGGAGAATTTTATTCAGTAGCTGTGACTAACAATATGCAGCAGGCAGATACAGGAACTAAAATGATCCATATCGGAAAGAATACCAAGTCGCGAATCGTGTCTAAAGGGATATCGGCTGGTCAGTCGCAAAACAGCTACAGAGGTCAGGTGCAGGTGATGAAACGTGCAGAAAACGCACGAAACCACTCGCAATGCGATTCCTTGTTGATGGGTAATCGATGCGGAGCACATACTTTCCCATACATAGATATAGAAAACAAGTCGGCACATGTAGAGCATGAGGCTACTACTTCTAAAATCGGAGAAGATCAGATTTTTTATTGCATGCAGCGTGGTATCGACGAAGAAAGTGCAGTGGCACTTATCGTAAACGGTTATGCCAAGGAGGTACTGAACCAATTGCCGATGGAATTTGCCGTAGAAGCGCAGAAACTTCTCGCGCTCACACTCGAAGGCAGTGTAGGCTAATATTCTGATTCACAGGAAATATAAAATACGAAATAAATACAAGTAAAAATAGAGGAGTATCTATACCAGTAGCTCCTCAATTATTAACTATTGAAAATGCTTAAAATAAAAGATTTAAAAGCTTCCATAGAGGATAAAGAAATCCTTCGGGGGATCAACCTTGAAGTAAAACCAGGAGAAGTGCACGCTATCATGGGGCCCAATGGCTCGGGAAAAAGTACACTCGCCTCTGTGCTGGCCGGTAGGGAAGAGTATGAAGTAACTGGCGGGGAAGTTGATTTTATGGGTAGCGACCTACTCGATTTGTCAGCTGAAGAAAGAGCCAGAGAAGGTATCTTTTTGGCGTTTCAATATCCGGTGGAAATCCCCGGGGTGACCACTACCAATTTTATGAAAACGGCACTCAACCAGATACGTGAGCACCGCGGACAGGAGAAACTTGATGCAGTGGGTTTTCTTCAAAAAATGAAAGAAAAAATGAAGCTGGTAGAAATTGATCAGTCTTTGCTTAGCCGCTCGCTCAATGAAGGTTTTTCGGGAGGAGAGAAGAAAAGAAATGAGATATTTCAGATGGCTATGCTCGAGCCAAAACTTTCTATACTGGATGAAACCGATTCCGGGTTGGATATAGATGCCCTGCGTATAGTTGCCAATGGGGTAAACGCCCTCAAGTCGAGCGATAACGCAACCATAGTAGTAACACACTACCAACGCCTGCTGGATTATATCGTTCCCGATTTTGTGCATGTATTGTACAAAGGCAGGATCGTAAAGTCAGGTACTAAAGAGCTCGCTCTTGAGCTGGAAGAAAAAGGCTATGACTGGATCAAAGAGAAAGCCGATCTGGAAACTACAGCCTAATTTTTATTTCCAAATAGCACTGATTTAATGGATTCTAAATTCAAAAATATATTAGACCAGCAACTGGTCGCCAAAGCGGAGAATTATATAGCATCGCTCAATGGTACGTCTATAACCGAACTGGACGCAGCACGAGGCGAGGCACTGGAGTCTCTGAAAACAACGGGTTTTCCGGCTCAGAAAACAGAGGCATATAAGTACACGCACATTTCTAAGGAAATAGCCCAAAACTTTGACCTTACCTTAAAGGCCACCTCGCCGGGATTGTCCAGCGAGGAAATAAAGGCCCTTTTTGATGTCAATATCGAAGCAAACCACCTGGTGTATATCAATGGTGTTTACAGCCCCGAACTGTCTGAGATAAACTCACCTGCAGATCAAATCAGCATATCTACTTTTGCAGAGGTCGCCGAAAAGCAGCCCGGCAAACTAGCTTCGCTGGTAGGTAAATATGCCAAGTCATCGAAAGATGCTTTTACGGCGTTGAATACAGCTTTTTCTAATGAAGGTGTGTTGGTAGAAGTGCCAAAAAACACAGAATTGAAACTGCCTGTGATCACTTATTTCATTGCCAATGCCAAAGACGAGGAGAATGTTAGCTTTCCACGTACGCTGTATGTAGTAGGCGACAATTCTCAAGCAGATTTTATTCATTTTACCAAATCGCTGGGTGATAACAAAACACTCAAAAATCAGGTAGATGAGGTAGTGGTAGGTGAAAATGCTTCGGCATCCTTGTACAAAATACAAGACGATAGTGATCACTCCTATGCAGTAGGTGAAACCAAGGTATACCAACCGAATAACAGCCGTTTTTCGGCTATCACTGTTACTCTGAATGGAGCAGTAATCCGAAACAACCTCAATATAGATCTGGATGGTCAGGGGTGTGAAGCAAATATGTATGGGCTTTACCTTACCAAAGGCAAAACACACGTAGATAACCAGACGGAAGTGGATCATATCCAGCCCAACTCCTATAGCAACGAGCTGTACAAGGGTATTATGGATGATCAATCCAAAGGTGTTTTCAACGGGAAAATATTTGTAAGAAAAGAAGCGCAGAAAACCAATGCCTTCCAATCTAACAACAATGTACTGCTTTCAGACAAGGCTACTATCAATACCAAACCTCAGTTGGAGATATGGGCCGATGATGTGAAGTGTTCGCATGGTTGTACCACCGGTCAGCTCGACGAAGAAGCCGTGTTTTACCTGCGATCAAGAGGTATAGGCGAAACTCAGGCCCGAGCCATGATCTTGCGCGCATTTGCTCGTGAGGTTATCGATAAGATAGCGTTCGAAGGGCTGAAAGAATATGTAGAAAAGGAAATAGCCAAGCGACTGAACTTGTAGTTTATCGCTCAGGTCAAAAAGCCGCAGGCACACATAACCTGGCACTTACTTACACGTTTGAAAACACCATGGTAGAAACAGTATTTGACGTAGAGGAAATAAGAAAACATTTTCCCATCCTACACCAACAGGTCAATGGTAAGCCTCTGGTATATTTTGATAATGCAGCTACTTCGCAAAAACCTAAAGCTGTAATAGATGCACTTAGTGCCTACTACAATCAGGACAATGCCAATATACACAGAGGTATACATACATTGGCAGAGCGGGCTACTGCCGCCTATGAGCTTACTCGCCAGACGGTAAAAGCATTTATCAATGCGGCAGAGGTAGAGGAAGTCATTTTCACAAAAGGTACTACAGAAGGTATTAACCTAGTAGCTGCTTCTTTTGGAAGAAAATTTTTAAAAGAAGGAGACGAAATCATCATATCAGCGCTGGAGCACCATTCCAATATAGTACCCTGGCAACTGCTGTGTGAAGAAAAGGGTTGTGTGCTGAAAGTGATACCGGTAAACGATCAGGGAGAGCTTGTGATGGATCAATACCATAAGCTGCTGAGCGAGAAGACAAAGCTTGTAAGTGTTAATCAGGTATCGAATTCTCTGGGAACGATTAATCCTGTAAAAGAGATAATAGCTGCCGCTCATAAAGTAGGCGCTCGTGTGTTGATAGATGGTGCGCAGGCAGCCCCCCATGTTGCTATTGATGTACAGGATTTGGATTGTGATTTTTATGTACTATCAGCACATAAAGTATACGGTCCTACAGGTACGGGAGTGCTTTATGGCAAGCGTGAAGTGCTGGAGATGATGCCGCCTTACCAGGGAGGGGGTGAAATGATAAAAGAAGTAAGCTTTGCCGGCACTACATACAACGACATTCCTTACAAATTTGAAGCTGGGACTCCCAACATCGGGGAAGTGATAGCCTTCAAAGAAGCACTGGATTTTGTAAACAACATAGGCAAAGAAAACATAGCAGCACATGAAGCAGACCTGCTTGCTTACGCGACAGACCTGCTACAAGATGTAGAGGGGTTTATACCTATAGGTACAGCTAAAGAAAAGGCCAGTGTTATTTCTTTTTTAATAGAGGGCGTTCATCCGTTTGACCTGGGCCAGCTGCTCGATGCTAAAGGGGTGGCGGTACGTACAGGACACCACTGTACACAGCCTCTTATGGATTTGTTCCATATAGAAGGAACAGTCAGGGCGTCTTTTGCCGTATACAATACAAAAGAAGAAATAAAGTATTTCGTAGAAGCACTGAAAGCGGTTGTAAAAATGTTTAAGTAATGGAGAATATCAACGAGATACAAGAAAATATCATTGAGGAATTTTCTATGCTGGATGGCGACATGGAGATGACAATAGGTTATCTGATGGAGCTGGGTGAAAAGTTGCCTCCTATGGATGAGTCGGCCAAAACAGACGTGAATATCGTCAAAGGCTGTCAATCGAAAGTGTGGCTGCTTGCCGATGGCGATAGTGAAAAGATAACTTTCCAGGCCGATAGCAACACAGCAATCACCAAAGGGTTGGTAAGCTTGCTGGTAAGAATCATGTCTGGTCATTCGGCAGATGATATCATCAATGCTGATCTTTACTTTAAAGAAAAAATAGGCATGAATCGCTTTATTGGTACGCAGCGTTCCAATGGTTTTGCTGCTATGATAAAGCAAATGAAAAATTATGCGCTTGCCTTGAAAATGAAAGCGCAAATAAGTTAAGCACACAAAAATAAATTGTCATGGAAGGAGATAATTTAAGAGATAAAGTACTAGCAGCGATCAAAAAGGTATACGACCCGGAGATCCCTGTAGATGTGTATGAGCTGGGGTTGATCTATGAGATCAACGTGTACCCGGTCAACAATGTGTATGTGCTGATGACACTTACTTCTCCGGCATGTCCGTCGGCAGAGGCCATACCCGACGAAATAAAGCAGAACATAAAAGAAATAGAAGGGGTAAATGATGTGGAAGTCGAAGTGACCTTTGATCCTCCTTATGCAACAGAAATGATGTCTGATGCCGCTAAATTAGAATTGGGTTTTATGTAAAACCCACAGCTTTCTTAGCCGTTTGATCCCAATAATTATCCAGAACTATAAAAGGTAAATTAATATGTATCCTGAAGAATTAGTAGCCCCGATGAGGGCAGACCTTACTTCGGTAGGTTTTAAAGAATTGAAAACAGCGTCGGAGGTTGAAAACCACCTGAAAGACGAAAAAGGCACAACCCTTATGGTAATCAACTCAGTATGTGGATGTGCGGCAGGTGCAGCGCGCCCCGGAGTGAAAATGGCCGTACAGCATAGCGAGAAAAAGCCGGATCACCTGACAACTGTGTTTGCCGGAGTGGATGCCGAAGCGGTACAAAAAGCAAGGGAGTTTACTTTGCCATACCCTCCATCATCTCCATCTATCGCTTTGTTTAAAGACGGAGAATTGGTGCACTTTGTAGAGCGTCACCATATAGAAGGACGTAGTGCAGAGATGATAGGAGATCACCTGGTAGGCGTATTCAACGAATTTTGTTAATAGCTTAACCAACGACGTTAAGTCTAATTAGAGAAGCTGTCTCAAGGGGTTTTTACTCACGAGGCAGCTTCTTTTTTTGTATACACCCTAGCGTATTCGTTTATGAATTTAAATCAGGTAACCGTACCGTCGCTCGATTTGAGCAAATCCATACCCTTCTATCAAAAATTGGGATTGAAGTTAATCGTACATACTGCACCCCGGTATGCCCGTTTTGAATGTCCCGATGGCGCATCTACTTTTTCAATACATCTTGTGGAGGAGTTGCCGACAGGCAATGGTGTGGTTGTGTATTTTGAATGCGACAACCTTGATGCCCATGTGCAGGGGCTGCTAGAAAAAGGGGTAGTGTTTGAAGAACTGCCCAACGATACACGCTGGCTCTGGCGCGAAGCAAGGCTCAAAGATCCTGATGGCAATCAGTTGGTCTTGTTTTATGGAGGTGAAAACAGGTTAAACCCACCGTGGAGGTTGTGAAAAAAGCGACCGTATAGTGGTTGAGTGTGGTTTTTCAGCTGAAAAGATCCGCTTCTCTGAGACAGTCGCTTTTAGGAAGTTTCCTGAGTTGAGCTTTTTACTTTGCCAGTCCCTTTCTTTTGAGAATGGTTTCGATAAACTTCACCTCGTTTTGAGATTTGAAAATTTTAAAAGGGAGGTGAATAAGCTGGGCTTTGTTGATAATAAGAACAAAAGCGTCTTTGCCTACTACAGCTCTTTTTATGGTTTCCCATTTTATGGGCATACCTCTTTTAGCGTCTACTTTTACGAGTATTTGCTGACTGGTAATTTCGTAAGCTAGTTTTTCGAACATAAACTTACCCTGCTCGTGCTGGGATAGTCCGGCAAACTGTATCAACCAAAAAAGTATATACAATACCAAAGCGATAGTAGCTCCGATGATCCACCAGCTATTGGGGATAATGAAATATCCGCCACAGATAGCCAGATATATGAGCAGCACCCACCATTGTTCTTTGATTAGGTTTTTAAAAGCAAGGCCTATGTAGGTTTTCGTAGCTAGTTGATATTTTCTGGTTTTTACGATCATGAAATATGTTATTTAACGGCTTTCAAACTTAAATCTAAACTGGCGCAGGAGTGAGTCAATGCTCCTACTGAAATATAATCCACGCCTGTTTCTGCTATATCTTTTATGTTTTTTTCTGTGATCCCGCCTGAAGCTTCAGTTTTGTAGTTTTTGCCGATAATGGTCAGGGCTTCTTTCATCATAGAAGGAAGCATGTTATCCAACATGATCACTTCAACTCCTCCCTCTTTTACCACTTCTCTCACTTCATCGAGTGAGCGGGTTTCCACTTCTATTTTCAGGTCTTCTTTCTGGTTGTCTTTCAGGTATTTTTTGGTAGCGGCTATAGCCTGGGTTATACCCCCTGCATAGTCGATGTGGTTGTCTTTGAGCATAACCATATCGTATAGGCCAAACCTGTGATTTTCAGCGCCACCTATTTTTACTGCCCATTTTTCACATATCCTGAAATTGGGAGTTGTTTTGCGAGTGTCGAGCAGTTGCACACCTGTACCCCGAATTAGCTCAGTCATTTTGCGGGTGTAGGTGGCTATGCCACTCATGCGCTGCATGCAGTTGAGCACCAGGCGTTCAGTAGACAGTATACTTCGGGCTTTGCCGGATACTGTCAGTACTACATCTCCAGATTTTATTTTGTCACCGTCCCGCAAAAAAACGTCTACTTTGAGGGATTTATCAAAACGAGCAAAAATCCACCGAGCCAGCTCTACTCCAGCCAGTATACCTTCATCCTTGGCAAGTAGCTGGGCAGTTTGTTCCATGTCGGCAGGAATAGACGCCAGTGAACTGTGGTCACCGTCTCCTATGTCCTCCTTCAATGCCCTGTCGATAAATTGTAGCAGCGCCTTTTTGGTAAGGTACTTCGTTTTCATTCTACATTAGGTTTAAGCAAACCCGGGGTTGGTTTCAAGCCAGGCTTTCCTTTGAGAGGCGCAAAAATATATAAGTAGATGGTTTATAGGAAGTGTTGGGCTTTTAATATTGCCCAGACGGTTGGTTTACTACGTTTGGATTCATTCACAGGCCTATTTGTTGCATTTGAAAAGCAGGCTGTTTTATTATCGGGCTTATTTGTTATTTTGCTTGTATGAAAAAAGTAGCTGGTCATCTGATAGATATACATGCCCGGGAGATTTTTCCGGCTGAACTGGAAATACAAAGCGGCAAAATAGTAGCCGTCAAAAGATTAGAACAGGCACCTGATCGGTATCTTTTGCCCGGATTTATAGACGCTCACGTGCATGTGGAAAGCTCTATGCTGGTGCCCTCAGAGTTTGCCCGGCTGGCAGTAGTTCATGGCACTGTGGCTACCATTTCCGATCCCCATGAAATAGGCAATGTGCTGGGTGTAAAAGGAGTGGAATATATGCTGGACAATGCTAAAGAAGTGGACTTTAAATTTTACTTTGGAGCTCCCTCCTGTGTGCCGGCCACACCTTTTGAAACGGCTGGAGCTGAAATTTCGGCAGAAGATATAGCGTATTTGCTAAGCAAACCCGAGGTAACATACCTGGCAGAAATGATGAATTGGCCCGGAGTGCTGGCTCAGGATGCTACCGTAATGGAAAGGATAGCCGTGGCGCAGCAACTGGGTAAGCCGATAGACGGACATGCCCCCGGATTGATGGGAAAACAAGCCGAAGAGTATGCCGCGGTGGGCATTAGCACCGATCATGAGTGTTTTACAGCACAGGAAGCTTTGGGTAAGTTGAAAGCGGGAATGAAAATACTCATACGTGAGGGGAGTGCTGCAAAAAACTTTGATGCATTGGCTCCTCTTATACCAGACCATCATCAGTGTATGATGTTTTGCTCTGACGACAAGCACCCGGACAACTTAGTGGAAGGTCATATTGATCAACTGGTAAAACGTGCCTTGGCCATGGGCATGGATTTGTTTGATGTATTGCAGGTGGCGTGTGCCAACCCTGTAGAGCACTACAAGATGAATGTGGGGCTGTTGCGAAAAGGCGATCCGGCAGACTTTATTGTGATTGACCATCCCGATAATTTTAATGTATTGCAGACCTGGATAGAGGGTAGGCTGGTGGCTGAGAATGGCAAATCACACATAGCTCCTGTATCGGTACAGGTTCCAAATAAGTTTGAGGTATCGCCTAAGCAGAAAGAAGATTTTTACCTGAAGCCTTCCGGTAGCAAAGTAAGAGTGATGCAGGCGCTGGATGGGCAGTTGATTACCGGTATGGAGTCTTTTGACGCTCAGGAAATAGACAATGTCGATCAGACTAATGTTGAAAAGGATATATTGAAAATAGCAGTGGTCAACCGCTATCATGATGCAGATGTTGCTGTGGGGTTTATTCAGCAAATAGGATTGAAAAAAGGGGCTATAGCTTCATCTGTGGGACACGACTCTCACAACATAGTGGTAGTAGGAGTTGATGATGATTCGATATGCAGGGCAGTAAATGCAATCATAAGCCACAAAGGAGGAGTGGCGGCTGTGTGTGACGGGGAGGAACGGGTACTCCCTCTGCCGGTGGCAGGTATTATGAGCAACCGGGATGGGTATGAGGTGGCAGCTGCTTACAGTGCCATAGACGCAATGGCTAAATCCATGGGGTCTTCTCTTGCGTCACCGTTTATGACTCTGTCGTTTATGGCCCTTTTGGTTATCCCTCGTGCCAAAATGAGCGACAAGGGGTTGTTTGATGGAGAGCGGTTTGAGTTTATCGATGTTTTTCACGATTAGTCGTCGAGGTAGTTGGGCAGGTCTTCTTTGAGGAAGCGGGCAAAGTCCCAGCCTTTGTGGCTGAGGAGGTGGTGTCGGTTGGATTTGAGAATATATGACCATGCATGCCCTGAGGGGGTATATTGACTGTCGATTTTTACTTTTTCGCGGGTATACTCATCTCCTTCAAATGCATCTAGCAGGAGCAGCAATGAAGGCGTAATGTCTACCATTAGTCCCTTTACCTGACAGCCTGCAGCAGGAATAATGCCCGGGTAAACTCTATGGTGTAAGCTGTAGATTTCGAAAGAAGAAAGCACGGCAGATCGGGCATTGGTGAAGGATTGCCCGGTAACGGCCTTATATACAGTGGGGCACATTAGTGTGCCGTAGCAAAACAGCTGTTCCATCGGGTCAACATGTCATATATACATGTGGAATCCCATCTTCCATAAACTCCTCATGGGTATTGGTAAAGCCAAGCGACTCGTAAAATCGGGCCAGGTATACCTGAGCTGCAATTTTGATGGGGCAGTTGTTACCATAGAGTTCTCGGAGTTTTTCTACACATGCTACCACGATATGCTTTCCATATCCTTTGCGCCTGTATTCTTTGGCAGTGACTATTCTGCCTACAGAGGCATATTCGTCGAAGTAATCACCCGGAGCAAAGAGGCGTGCTGTAGCAGCCAGATTATGGCCTCCGGCATATCCCAGAGCGTGAATTGCTTTTTGGTCAAAATTGTCGAGATCGAGGTAGAAGCACTGCTGCTCTAATACAAAGGCCTCCATGCGCAAGCGAAGTGTCAGATATAGCTCTTCGGGTAAAAGGGTGTCGAAAGGTTTGAAGACAATTTTCATGTGTTACTTTACTCCGTAGTATTGTCAAAATTTTTCATCCCGATGGATTTTCCTTTTCTGTTGTAATACTTCCATACACCGGTTTGTTTGTTGTGCGTATAGCTGCCTTCCGATTGCAGCTTGCCATTGGTATGGTAGTATTTCCAGTTTCCGTGGGCAAGGCCGTCAGCATACAATTCTTTGGATTTCAATTCACCCGATTCATAATAGGTGTATCGTGTTCCATTGCCGTTGGCAAAGTCTCCCTTGGGCAATATTTCTCCCTGAATAGAGTAGTATTCTCCCACATCCATTAATCTGCCGTTTACCCAGTTCTCATCCTGAATGACCTGTTCGTTTTCATAAAAGTGGCCCCACAGTCCGGTTTTTTTGTCGTTGAGAAAAGAGCCGATACTTTGCAGTTTTCCGGAGGGGTAGTAGTAGATCCATTGCCCGTCTTTCAGGTTAGTTTTGTAGTTTCCCTCCGATTGCAGCTCTCCTGTTTCGTAAAAGTATTTCCATATTCCGGTTTTTAGGTCGTTGGTGTATTCTCCTATGGAGTACATGCTGCCCCGGGTTGTCATACTCACCCAAATGCCTGTTTTTAGCCCAAATTTGTATTTTCCCTCCACGCTGAGAAGGCCTGTATCAAAATATTCTCGGTAGAGGCTGTCGAGCAGGCCGTTTTTGTAAAAATATTGTTTGCTGACTACCCTGTTTTTGTGGTATTCCAGCCAGGGGCCATTTTCAAGGCCGTAGGTGTACGTTTCTATGCGCTCTATTCGGGCAGAGGGGTAATAATACTCCCACTGACCGTGTGCCTGATCGTTGAGGTATCGTTTCACAAAAGATTTTCCTCCGTACTCATTGTATTCGGTCCAGGTGCTGTCTTTCAGGCCAGCTTTGTAAAATCCCTTTAGTCCTACCAGGCCGTTGTTGTAGTATTCTATGTATTTGCCGTGAAGTTTGTCGTTTTGGTATTCAGCTTCAGCTACGATAATGCCTACATGGTCATAGCTGGCGTATAGCCCATGCCGTTTACCCATTTTGAGTTGAATGATTTCGCGAGCCCTTCTGTTTTCATAGCGGGTCCAAATGCTGTCTGGCACACCTTGGTTATAATATCCTATGGCTACCAGATTATTGTTGTCTTTAAAAATCCACCGCCCCTCTCTTTTACCATTGATGCTGTCGCCCTCGGCTGTAGCGCCGGGGGCATTCAGGTGTATGTAAAAATCCTGCGCCTGCACAGCGTATACTGCCAGGCAGGTCAGGCCGAAGAGCAGGGTGAATTTTGCCAGCGCTCGCATTCTTTCTTTGCAGTTGAGAGTTACCAACGAATCAATGAAGCAGCCCAGGTAAACCCACTACCAAATGCAGCCAGACATACCAGATCGCCTTCTTTTATTTTACCTTCCTGCAGGGCCTCACTTAGCGCTATGGGTATAGATGCAGCGGTGGTGTTGCCATATCGCTGAATGTTGTTGTATACATTTTCGTTGGGTAGTTGCATTTGCTTTTGGATAAACTGGCTAATTCTCAGATTGGCCTGATGCGGTATAAGCATGTCGATATCCTGAGGTTGATAGCCATTGTGTTTTAGCGCTTCCATAATCACCTGTTGAAAACGAACTACAGCGTTTTTAAAGACAAAGTTACCATTCATATAGGGATAGTAGCGGATGTCTTCCGGGTCATTTCTTTCTATAAAGTTAGGTACCCAGTCGGTGGTGCTGGGAGCGATCAGTGCTAGTTCTTCTGCATGCTGTCCTTCGGAGTGCAGGTGCGATGAGAGTACGCCCTTGGTGTTGTCGTCGGTAGCCTGAAGTATGGCAGCACCGGCACCATCGCCAAAAATAACAGATACGCCTCTGCCCCGGGTGGTCATGTCCAGGCCTCCACTGTGTACTTCACTTCCTATCACCAGCACGGTCTTGTACATGCCTGTTTTTATAAACTGGTCGGCCACTGACAGGCCGTATACAAATCCTGAGCACTGATTGCGTACATCCAGTGCGCCGATTTCGGATTTAAAGCCAAGCTGCTTCTGCACCATTACGCCCGGTCCGGGAAAATAATAGTCGGGACTAAGAGTAGCGAACACTATAAAATCTATATCGTCTACGGTTAAGCCGGCTTCATCCAACGCCATGCGGGCAGCTTTGGTACCCATTACCGATGTAGTGTCTTCACCTCCGGGCACTATGTGCCTTCTTTCTTCTATACCCGTACGCTCTACAATCCAATCATTGTTGGTATCCATGAGTGATTCCAGGTCTTTGTTTTTCACTACATTGTCGGGTACATAGTGTCCGACTCCTATTATTCTTGAGTTATACATTGTGTGCTTTTTTAGTGGCAAATTAAGGGGATTTGACCCAAAAGTTACTATTCAATTACGGCAACTTCAATTCTTCTGTTTAGTTCCCGTCCATTTTCTTCATCATCGTTAGAGGCCAGGGGATGAGACTCTCCATATCCCTTGGCTACCAGCCGCGTGGCATCTATGCCTTTGCTTACCAGCAGGGCTACTACTGCCTCTGCTCTTTTTTGAGAAAGGGCAAGGTTGGCTTCTTTGGTTCCACGATTGTCCGTATGGCCGGCTATCTCAAATCGTATGTCGGGATTTTCTTTCATTACCTTGATCAGCGTGTCGAGACGTGCAGGTATTTTGTCTGGTATTGTGTAGTCGTTTACGCCAAAATAAACATTGCCTATGTGGGCCTTGTTGCTGTGGCGAAACTTATTGGTGATTTCTTCCAGTTTGGCATAGCGAGGGTCCACGTGATCTACTTCATGTTCCTCTATTTTTTCTTTTTCTCCCGGTAGGGAAAAGTCTACTTTAAAAGTCCCTGCATTTTCTCCGGCAGCTGGGGTTTGAAATTTGTCGGTGTGTACTATGTTGTCGTTGATTTTAATTTCAACTTTTATTTCATCGTCTACTCCTACAGTTACTTCAAACTGGCCGTTTACGTCGGTCATGGATTTTACCAAAAGCCCTGTTTTCCTTTTGGGTATAAAGTGTAGTTCAGCATGATTTACTTTTTGCCCCTTCGCATCTGTGAGTGTTCCTTTTACAAAGACCTTGTCTGAGGGGTGAAAGAAGAAAATGTCAAAACCTCCCTTAGACTCGTATCTGTCGGATACAAAATAGCCGGAGTTTAGCTTTTGATCTATTTTGAACTGGATATCATCGTCCGGTGTGTTCATAGGGTACTTCATGGCTTCCGGTGCAGACCAGCTGTTGGTGCTTTCATTCCATTCTGATTTGAAAATATCGTATCCGCCGATAGATCCATGTCCTTTGGATGAAAAATAGAGTGTTTTTTCATCTTCCGATAAGAAGGGGTAGTCTTCGTCCTGATCAGAATTGACAGTAGTGGCTATAGGTTGAGGGTCGCTCCATTCGCCGGTGTTTGGATTTTTTACCGATTGAAATAAGTCCAGGTCTTTGTTTCCGTGCTTGTTTCTGTGAGCGTAGAGCACACGATTTTCTTTTTCGTTGATGTAAAAATGAGACTCCATTTTGGAGTTGGTGATTTTAGCGTCAAATTCCTTTAGGTCCTGCCATTTTCCGTTGTTGAGTTCGCTGTAGTAGAGTTCACCGCCTCTTTTTTCGAGGTACACAAAAAGCCTTCCGTCGTTGTTTACTACCTCTATGTTGGCATTATTGCTTTCGTAGCTTCCCAGATTACTGATTATGCGGGGAGTAGCCCAGCTATCGCCAGCTCTGTTGGATTCATAGATGTAAAAGGTCTCTTTTTTTGAGTTTTGGCCGTTTACGGGTCTGGATGATAAGAAAAGCAGTTCTTCTTTGTCTCTGAAGTATACGGGGCTCGACTCATTGCTGGGGGAGTTTACATTGCTATGCAGGTGCTCTACCTCATAATTGTCGGGTTGGCTGTAATATGCATCGATCACTTCGGCTCTTGCTTTGAGTGCTTTTATTTCATCGGTTATTTCTTTGGTTTTAAATTGCTTTACTGCCAAGAACCGGTCGCATGCTTTTATGGCTTTTTTGAAGTGGTTTTGGTTAAAATAAATTTTTGCCATCCAGTAATTGTAGAACTTGTCTTTTCTGCCCTGTGTTTTGGAGTAGCTTTCCAGAGTAGCAGTGGATTTGTATTTTGCATTGGTAAGGAGGGAACATATTTCAACCCGGTATTTTCCCAGATTAAAACTGGGGCTTATTTCCAGTATTTCTTCATAAGCCTGTCGGGCTTTTTCAAACCTTTCGGTATAAAAGTAGCTTTCTGCTTTTGTTTTTTTCTTGTCCAGATTTTGGGTAAAAGCACTGTAGCTAAAGGCTGTCAGCACTGCTAAAGTGAGTAAAGATATTTTGTTCATAGGCATGAAATTTCAGCTGATAACCTCTCACAAGTAAAAGAAAATTAAGCAAAAATCAAAGCAGAAAGTGCTTTGGGAGAGGGTGACAGCATACAGTTGGATATTGGTTTGTGAGTTTTTACAGTAGGTATAGCGCAGTTTTTTTATTCAAACAGGGTATAGTTGCCTTTTTGATCTATAGATGGTTGTACATTGATCATTTCCGGAAAATTATAGTCTATGTGGTTGATAAAAGGCGATACAGGGTGAAAGGTGATATCGCTGATCGAATCCAACGGTTTGACCATGGTGGATAGCTCATCGGCAGAAATGCCGCTTTGTAGCCAGTTTTTTTCATTTTCAAGAGAAAGTATGGCAGGCATAAAGTCGCCAAACTCGGGTATACCCAGTTTGTTTTCGGTAGTGATCACCTTAAAGGTATGCATTACTTTGCCGTCCAGATCATCGTAATCTTCCCACAGGCCGGCAATCCCAAAAAGTGGCTCCCGGTTTAACTTGAAGTAGTAAGGGCGTTTACTTTTCTTTCCCACGGTTTTCCAAAGGTAAAAGCCGTTTGCGGGTATGATACACCGGCGGCTTTGCAAGGCGTTTTTAAGGTTGGGTTTACTCAGCAACTGATCCAGCGGGGCATTGATTAGCTTCGTGGATATCGACCGCTTGTTTGACCACTTTTCAATAATGCCCCAGTAAAAAAAAGATAACCCCTCTTTGGCTACATCCACGATTACGGGTAGCGTTTTTGTGGGAGCGGCATTGTATTGGGGTTCCAGGTTTTCTGCAGGCTCTACCTTAAATCTTTTGGCTATTTCTTCTGCTGTTGAGTGTATTGTATACCTATCTATCATACGCTTTCCTTTTCCTCATTAATAAATTCAAGAGCCCTGATCTCTGACCAGTACAGTCGATCGGGGTTGTATTGGCTAAATCCAACATGCCCACCATGATCGGGACTTTCAAAATAAACAGATTTCAGAGGAGTAAATATACATTGATCGAGGCAGCTGTCCGACAAAAAAGGATCGTTTTGTGCGTTTACTACTAAGGTTTTAATTTTTATAGACGACAAAAAACGCAATGAGCTGCATTGATGATAATAATCTTCGGCACAGGCAAATCCGTGTAGAGGGCCGGTAAACAGGTCGTCAAACTCGTAGAGGGAACGTACATCGTGCAGTGCCTCCAGATCAAACTGTCCGTTGAAGAGGGTGTGCTTTGCTGCTACTTTCTTTTTGAGCGATTTCAAAAAACGCCGGGCATAGAGCAGGTTATGAGGCTGGTCAATTTCCCGGGAGCAATCGGCCAGGTCTAGCGGTACAGAAAATGCTACCGCTTTTTTTACCTCATCAAATTTTTCTGTAGAGCTTTCCCCCAGATATTTTAGCGTGAGGTTGCCTCCCAGGCTAAAACCGATCAGTGCTATCTGCTCATACCCCATACGCACAGCATGGCCAATTACAGTTTCCAGATCGTAAGTAGCCCCACTGTGGTAAAAGATTTTCTTTCGATTCATGACTCCACTGCACCCTCTGAAATTCCAGGCGAGTACATCATGGTTGGTGTTAAAAAACGCACGAGCCATTCCCAGCATGTAAGGACGTTGGGAGTCGCCCTCCAGACCGTGAGAAAGAACCACCAATTGCTTGTTGTGGCGGTGCTTGAGCCAGTCCAAATCCAAAAAATCCCCATCGGGAGTATCTATCCTTTCTCTTACAAAGGGCTGAGGAGGTGCCACGGAGCGAAACAACCCCGGAACGATGGTTTCCAGATGTCCGTTGAGTAGTAGTTTGGGCTTTTGATAATCTGATTTTGGTACGATGGGCATGAATAGTGGATAAACCGGGATATAAAGTTGCTATGGTTTTGTTAGTACAACAGTACGTCCAATTTTTATGAAAATTCTAAAATACTTGGATCAAAAGTAAATTAACAACAATATTTAATTTGAATAAAGGTCTAAATAAACCTAATTTAGCGCATTGATTAAAAAATAGTAAAATATATGGCTGAAGTTATCAAAATGCCCAAAATGAGCGACACCATGGAAGAAGGAGTAATCGCTTCATGGTTGAAAAAAGTGGGAGATACTGTGAAATCGGGAGATATCCTGGCTGAAGTGGAAACGGACAAAGCAACGATGGAGTTGGAATCGTATGAAGACGGAGTGTTGTTGCATATCGGAGTACAGGAAAAAGAGGCCGTTCCCGTAGATGGAGTTATCGCTATAATCGGAGAAAAGGGAGAAAATATTGATGACGTATTAGCAGGAATATCCGGTGGTGCAGCAGCTCCGGCGGCAGAGGAAGCTCCAGCTAAGGAAAGCGCCGCTAGTCAGCCGGCAGCAGAGGCTATAGATACCTCGGGCATTAATGCTCAGGTGATCACAATGCCCAAGATGAGCGACACCATGGAAGAAGGTGTGATAGCATCGTGGCTGGTCAAAGTTGGTGATACTGTAAAGTCAGGAGATATTCTGGCGGAAGTAGAAACCGATAAGGCTACCATGGAGCTGGAATCGTACGAAGATGGAGTAATGCTCTACCAGGCTGTAGAAGCCGGAAACGGAGTGCCGGTAGATGGAGTTATTGCTATTATAGGAGAAAAAGGAGCTGATTACCAAACCTTGTTGAAAGCCCATGAGGCAAAGAGCTCGGCACCTGCACCTGCGGCAAGTGAGGCTCCAGCACCTAAGGCAGAGGCACCTGCTTCTCAATCCGCAGCAGCCCCTGCAGCAGCAAGCGCGCCCCAGCCAGCAACTACTAACAACAACGGAAGAATAATAGCATCGCCTCTGGCTAAGAGCCTGGCGAAAGAAAAAGGAATAGACCTGGCACAGGTACAAGGTACAGGAGACGGAGGCCGTATCATCAAGCGAGATGTAGAGTCGTTTGTGCCGGGTACAGCACAAGCCGCAGCTCCAGGAGTAGCAGCACCTGTAGCTCAGGGACAGGAGAGTTATGAAGATGTGCCGGCTACCCAAATGCGTAAAGCCATAACCAAAGGGCTTACCAATAGCCAGTTTGGAGCGCCACACTTCTACCTGACCATGGAGATCGACATGGACAAGACTATAGAGGCGCGCAAGAGTATAAATGAAGTAGCTCCTGTCAAAATATCCTTCAACGATATAGTGATCAAGGCTGTAGCTGCTGCGTTGCGTCAGCACCCGGATGTAAATACATACTGGATAAGTGAGACAAACAGCATCCGAAAAAATCACCACATCAGTATAGGTGTAGCTATGGCTGTAGAAGATGGCCTGCTGGTGCCTGTAGTGAAATTTGCTGATACTAAGTCGCTGGCTCAGATATCTGCAGAGGTGAAAGAATTTGCCGGAAAGGCCAAAGAAAAGAAAATACAACTGGACGAGATGCAGGGCAATACCTTCACCGTTTCCAACCTGGGTATGTTTGGTATCGACGAGTTTACGTCCATTATCAATGCGCCAGAATCTTGTATACTGGCAGTAGGTGCCATCAAGCAAACTCCTGTTGTGAAAAATGGCGAGATAGTGCTAGGCAATATCATGAAAGTGACATTGACCTGCGATCACCGTACGGTTGATGGAGCTGTAGGATCAGCTTTCCTGCAAACATTGAAAGGATACATCGAAGATCCGGTAAGGATTTTAGTATAAAAAAAGCAATTTCGAAAAAGGCTTTAGGAGGAACTTCTAAAGCCTTTTTTCGTTTGACCCATTTCTAAAAAAGAAAGACGAACATGACAAAAATAAAATCAACAACAGTGTGTGCTATCAAGCACAATGGAGAGGTAGCTATAGGAGCAGACGGACAGGCAACCCTGGGAAATACCGTAGCAAAGAGCAATGTAAAAAAGATACGCAAGTTGCAAGGAGGCAGGATTGTAACCGGATTTGCCGGGTCTACAGCCGATGCGTTTACCCTGCTGGAAAGATTCGATGAAAAGCTGAGCACACACGGTGGCAATATGAAGCGAGGAGCTATAGAGCTGGCCAAAGACTGGCGTATGGATCGCTACCTGCGCAAGCTGGAGGCCATGCTAATAGTAGCCGATAAAGACGAAATACTCATCGTGTCGGGTACAGGGGATGTGCTGGAACCGGATAACGACATAGCAGTGATCGGTTCGGGAAGCATGTATGCACAGTCGGCAGCTCTGGCCATGAAAAAGCATGCAGGCGATAAGCTGACTGCAGAAGATATGGTGAGAGAGAGTCTCAATATTGCAGCAGATATATGCATCTACACCAATCACAATCTGATGATTGAAAAGGTAAGCTAAAATTGAATTTGGCAAAAGGCATAAAAAAATCCCTTCCGGATATCCGGAAGGGATTTTTTTATAGGAAAGTATTTCCTGTTTATTGCTCTTTATTTTCATCCAGTTCGGTAGCAATGTCCTGAATGATTTGAGCTGTTTCTTCTGTTTTGATTTCTACAGTATCTGCATTGGCATGTGATGTACCGTTGTAGATTTCACCCAAAATAGGAGCAATAACCAAACCTACCAGACAAGTCAGTTTGATGAGAATGTTCATAGATGGCCCGGAAGTATCTTTAAACGGATCACCTACAGTGTCGCCTGTTACAGCAGCTTTGTGAGCCTCAGATCCTTTGTAAGTCATTTCTCCGTTGATCATTACACCTGCTTCAAATGATTTTTTAGCATTGTCCCATGCACCTCCGGCGTTGTTTTGGAAGATAGCCCACATTACTCCGGATACGGCTACACCTGCCATGTATGCGCCGAGAGCTTCAGGTCCCATCACAAATCCAATAATCAACGGGGTGACGATTGTCAATGCGCCAGGTAGCATCATTTCTCTCAGAGCAGCTTTGGTAGATATTTCTACACAGCGGCTATAGTCAGGACGACCTGTGCCCTCCATGATGCCCGGAATCTCCTTGAATTGGCGTCTTACTTCTATTACCATATCCATCGCAGCTTTACCTACCGACTTCATGGCAAGTGCTGAGAAAACGACCGGAATCATACCTCCTATAAACAAAGCGGCCAATACGTCGGCTTTGAAAATATTGATACCATCGATACCGGTGAAGGTAACGTAAGCGGCAAATAACGCCAGTGCTGTAAGTGCAGCAGATGCAATTGCAAAACCTTTTCCTACGGCAGCTGTAGTGTTACCTACTGAATCCAGAATGTCAGTTCTTTCTCTAACCTCTTTCGGCAATTCGCTCATCTCGGCTACACCACCGGCATTGTCAGCGATAGGGCCAAAGGCATCAATTGCCAGCTGCATGGCTGTAGTGGCCATCATAGCCGATGCAGCTATGGCTACACCGTAAAACCCGGCTAAAGAATACGAACCCCATATCGCTACCGCAAAAAGGATAACAGAAGAGAACGTAGAAATCATACCAGTTGCCAGTCCGGCAATGATGTTAGTAGCAGCACCTGTAGATGAGTTTTCTACTATATCGAGTACGGGTTTTTTGCCCAGTGCGGTATAGTATTCTGTAAAGTATGAAATCAGGTAGCCTACACTTAGACCTACCAGAGTAGCATAAAACACGTGACGGCTGGGGATGTCTTTTACGCCATCGCCAAAAAACTTCATGCCTACTATGGTGTCGGGTAGCATCCAGTCGATGATAAACCAGCCGGCCACAGCGGTAATCAGGATAGAAGTAATGTTGCCCGTGTTGAGCGCTTTTTGTACTTGTTCTTCTTTTGCGTCGTTGCTGTCTACTTTGATCAAGTAGCTACCCAGTATAGAAGCTACGATACCTACACCTGCAATCATGATAGGGAGCAGGATAGGTCCCATGCCGCTAAACGTATCGAGTACTACGCCGGCATCTGCCATGTCTTTGATGATGTAGTTGCCCAGCACCATAGAGGCCAAAACAGTAGCTACATACGATCCGAAAAGGTCGGCACCCATACCGGCTACATCTCCTACATTATCTCCTACGTTATCCGCAATGGTGGCGGGGTTTCGGGGGTCGTCTTCAGGGATACCTGCTTCTACCTTTCCTACCAGGTCGGCACCTACGTCGGCAGCTTTGGTGTAGATACCTCCGCCCACACGAGCAAACAAAGCGATAGACTCAGCACCCAGGGAAAAACCGGCCAGTGCCTCCAGTACCATGGTCATATTGTTGTAGAATGAACCTTCTCCGCCCATAAACATCTTCACGAATACCAGGAAAAACAGGCTCAGGCCAAGTACAGCCAGACCGGCTACACCCAGTCCCATAACCGTACCCCCTCCAAAAGAAACTTTCAGAGCGTTTGGCAGGCTGGTTCTCGCTGCTTCGGTAGTGCGGCAGTTGGCTTCAGTAGCGATACGCATACCGATGTTGCCGGCTACAGCAGAAAAGATAGCACCTACGATAAAGGCAGGCACAATCAGCCAGCTGGTGGTTTCTACTACCATAGAAATACCAAACAAGGCAACAGAGGCGATTACTACGAAGATCGCTAGCAGGCGGTATTCAGCACTAAGAAAAGCCAGAGCGCCTTCCTTAATGTTTCGGGATATCTCCTGCATTTTTTCATTTCCCGGGTTTTGTTTTTTGACCCATGCAGACTTAGCTGCCATCACGATCAACCCCAATATTCCAAACAGCGGAATATAATAAATTATGTTGTCCATTCTATAAAGATTTAGTTAGTCAATTTGTATAATTAAAAAAGGGCTGATAGCCCTTCTTTTTAAACCTGCGCAAAGATATACGAACGGGCTAAAATAAAAAGGCTAACTGGTTATTTTATACCACTTTAGGGCAGGTATTTGGGTGTGCAATAATCTGAAAATGCACACTTTTATCACTTTTGTTTGAGGTGTCTTTTCGGCCCCTAACCAAGAGAGGGAGTCGCCCTTGATTTTATGTTCAGCTTAAAAACATATATTTGCGCCGAATAAAACAAGGGCTCTTGAAACAACTGATTAGTTTTTTTTTGCGACACGTACCGCGTAAGTACCTTCAGCTATTTAGCCATGTGGTGTTGAAAGTGGTATCTGTATTTTTTATTGGCAGTAAAGTAGAATGCCCGGTTTGTACACACCGGTTTCGGAAGTTTCTGCCCTATGGGAGAAAAGCCCGGGAAAATGCATTGTGTCCCAATTGCCTGTCGCTGGAAAGACACAGGCTGATCTGGCTTTTTTTACATGAAAAAACCAGCTTTTTTGAAAAAGAACAGGACGTATTGCACATAGCCCCAGAGTTGTGTTTTATCGAACGGTTTGAGGCAGTGCATAAAGATCGCTACATCACAGCCGACCTTGAGTCGCCACTGGCAAAGATAAAGCTGGACATCCACCGTATGCCTTTGGATAGCAGTAGTTTCGATGTGGTGTTTTGCAACCACGTCATGGAACATGTAGAAAATGATTACCAGGCTATGGGTGAAATTTACAGAGTACTTCGCCCCGGAGGGTTTGCGATTGTACAGATACCCCTTTTTCATCCCTTGCCCGACAGCACCTACGAGGATGCTTCCATAACCGATCCGGCTGAGCGTGAAAAGCACTTTGGACAGGATGATCATGTGCGTTTGTATGGAAAAGACTATGCTGATCGTCTGCGGTCAGTAGGTTTCGATGTAGTAGAAGACCCTTTCGTGATGCAAATGCCTGCGGCAGATCAACAACGCTATGCTTTGCCTACCGATGAAATGATCTTTTTCTGTAAGAAATAGTATTAATCCTCTGTTAGTACAAAGTCTACACGTCGGTTTTCTTTGCAGGGAGGAGAGCAGATTGTTTCCGTGTCGCCTTTCCCTTCTGTAGTTATTCGTTTTTTGTCGATACCGTTTTCGATCAGGTAATCTTTGATGGCATCCGCACGTTGTTGGGATAGTATCAGGTTTTTCTTCCGGTCTCCGATTCTGTCCGTATGGCCGTTTATTTTTACTTTACTGCCGGGTACGGCCTGTAGGTATTCCACTAGCTTGTCCAGTTCGGCATGAGAATTGGCAGTGACGGTCGATTTGCCCAGCTCGAAAAATACATTTTTGAGAATGATCGTATTTCCTGCTTTGATTTCCGTACCCCCAATTTGTGTTGGAGGTTTTGCGGGAGGAGGAGTAGGAGCGGGTGTCTCCTGAGCGGGCAACTGAACAGGTTCTGCTGCGGCCACTTCCTGTGGTGTTTCTTCTATGGTGATCAGGTTGGGTTTATCCTCGTTTACATATTCTTCTGCAGGGATGGGTTCGGAGTACTCTATGGGTTTGCTGTCTTCTTTAGACCGTGTCATTGTCCAGAGGTTGAAGTTTCTGGGGTTGAAAGCATTGTGCCAGAGGCCTGACAGCTGGTTGCCTTCCTGATTGACATAGAGTTTGGCAGTACCTTCTATTTTGCCTTCGTCCCAATAAAATTCAATTGAATTGCGGTTGATCTTTCCGTCTTTTACTTTGCCTTTGAAGCGGCGCGACCCGCTGGTATATACATAGCTGCCGGTAAATGAGTTGCCTTCCTGCTCGAATGTAATGTCCTGCCAGTTGGTGTGCCACATACCGTCTATGTTTATTGTTTGCTGCAGGCGGTTGGCAGGTGTACCCATGGCTTTAAATTCGGCTAATTGTACCCGCTCTTTATTTCCATGGTTTTCCAGTATGATCAACTTGACCCAGCGCGCTTTTGTAGGAGGAATGCTAAATTCATTTAAGGCTTCTTTCTTTAGCTCGTATTCCCCAATGGGAGCATAGCCCGACGTGGCATCATCGAGAGAGGTTTCTACCCTCACTTTTTTGGTTTCTATGCCCGGGTAAAATTCGCAGCGATTGTCGAAAATTAATTGGCGCAGGTGATACTCTTCGGTTAGTTCCACAACGAATTCCATAGGAAAAACGGCCTTTTTAGACGACCATACTTTTGGGCTTTGGTCAAATAATGCTCCGGGAGTGTACTTGGCCAGTATTTCCCGCTCGGTGGTAGTCACCATGGATGTAGGAGCCTGTATGATTTTTGAGCCGTTTTCCAGCGCAATAATGTTGACCATAGGCTGCCCTGTAGCAATGGCTGTGTGGAGTACAAGATAGCAGAGAGAAGTGTAGCTGAAGAGCTTCATATTTATACAGGTTTGCGATAAAAAGTAAAACTCAAGCACCGGAAATAGAGCCGTGACTTTTCGGGAATAAAGGTACGCATTAAGATGAAAAACCACAGGTAGATTGTAAGAATACTCACATTCTTTTGTGTTTTTTGTAGAAAAATATCTGTTATTCAGGCCTGGTTTGGTGTGAAAAAGATATATGGTGGGATTTGATGTATCGCAAAGGGAGTTTTGAAGCTAAATCTCTTTATATATTTCCCATTGTTTTCCATTGTGCTTGAGTAGCTGGATATGCCTTACTTCGAAGGTGCGACTGTAGGTTTGTGCTTCGTAGTATGCACGTGCCTGATGAAAAACCGTCTTTTTCAAATCCCGAAAAGCGATTGTCATGTGCGGGTGAAAAGCACGGTTTTTATAGTCTGCATTTAGCAAATTGAGATGACGTCTCAGGTAGCCTGCCAGTTGCTTTTGCAAATTTACCAGTGCTTCGTTTTTTTCAACATCCACAAAAACAACTTTGGGAGGAAAGAAGTCATAATTTTTTAGTGTTACCTGAAATGGGTATTGATCAAAGCTAAAAGCCTCTATGGCATTCAGCAGGAGGCTCTCTTTGTTTTCTTTCCACTTAAAAGGCATGTGTAAGGTAATGTGGGGAGGGGAACGCAGTGCTGCTTTGGAGCCAAAGTGCTCAGCCACATAGTTTTTTTGTGCCATCACCTCTTCGAATATCGGAGAGGGAGGCACTACTGCTACAAAATATAGCGACTCATTGCTCATAGAGTGCGAAGGTAGGGTATGCCGAATGTACCTTAAAAATACTTCCTGAAAAAACCTGACTGGCTTTGCTCTGTGCGAGTGATTTTTTTGCTAAACCAGTCAGGTTATTGTGTTGCTTAAGTACAGTAGGTTAATCCAGAAAGTTTAAGTTGCCCGGCGTGTAGGGAGCACCGCTTGATTTCAGTTTTTTTCTGAATGCTTCTACAGGCCCGTCCAACAGCGCTTTTAGCTCTTCGTACACCTCCTCAAATCCTTCTTTTGCTATGGCATAGCTATCCAGATGTGTTTGTGTAGGCTTAGCCGTAGAGTGACTTTGTTCGTATTGCAGGTTGCCGATACGTGAGCCAATGCTGGGGGGAGTTCCCTGGTCCAATGTGTTGGCTATCGGATCGCCGGATAGTTTTACTTGTATGGTTTTTAGGCTGGCTTTAATGGCTTCATAGTCTTTTGCCAGTGCTACTTGCTGGTCCGGCGTTCTGTCTATGGCTACTTTCATGTGATTTAGCTCCTTATTTAAATCACCGATGGTTTTATAAGCGCCTTCTAATCTGCCTCCGAGCTGTTTCACCTTGAGTTGGAAGTCGGCCAATGCCACCCTGTCGCTGGCAGGTAGTACGGTGTTGTGCAGAGCCCGAAGTGTAAAACTTACCGGAGAGGCCAGAGGGGTTTCGTTGCTGCCCTGTACGAGCGACATGCTAACGGTATATTGTCCCGGAGGCACAAGGCTGCCTTCGTTTTTAGAAGCCCAGGGGTTGTAAAACGAGGGTTTGGACAGGTTTACTGCTCCTCTCGGGCTATAGCGCAGATCCCAATGCGTTCTCTGCAGGCCTGCTTTTGGGTCTGCAAAGAGTTTTCTTACCAGTTCTCCATTGCTGTTTTTGATGGTAAACATGACACGAGGGGCAGGTTCGCTATTCTCTGAGGACAAGTCTTCATAAGAGGGATACGGTGTGTCTTTCCCTGACTTTGTTCTTTCTTTTTCAGTTTCCTGGCGCTTTTCTTTCCGGGTTTTTACTTCTTCTTTCAGGTACCAGGTAAATAGGGCTTCCGCACCGAGGTTTTCTCCGATAAAGAAGTTGTCGCCCTGAAAAGACTTATGAGGAAGTCCCAGTGGATAGGATGCTTCGTAGATGAGCGCATCTCTTACCGGAAAGAGCTGAGCCTGCTGAGGCAGGCTGCCTGTAATGTTGCGCAGGGCTGAATAATCGTCGAGTACGAAAAAACCTCGCCCAAATGTTCCCAGAATAAGGTCGTCGTGTTTGGGGTGGATGGCCATATCTCGCACAGCTATGGTAGGAAGTCCCGCCTTGAGTTGTTTCCATTCTTTTCCCTGGGTATCGGAAAAGAAGCATCCAAATTCTGTTCCTACGAAAATCAGGCTGGGGTCTTTGTGGTCTTCTTCAAAACTGTAAGCAGACCCTCTCTCAGGAAGGTTAGATGCTATGGAAGTCCAGGTTTTTCCCTTGTCGGTACTTTTAAATACATAAGGTTTAAAATCACCGTATTTGTGGTGGTTGAAGCAGGCATAGACCACATTTTCATTGTGTTTGGAAGCAAACAATGTATTGACATAAGTACGGTCAGGTACCCCCGGTATGTTGTCTGTTTTTGCCCAGGTTTTTCCTCCGTCCTGGGTAATCTGAATCAGTCCATCGTCAGTGCCAACATAGAGTAGGTTTTCATTGATTGGTGATTCTGAAAAAGCCACAATAGTGCCATAAGGCGAGGTAGATTGATTTTTCATAACCGCATCTACACTCCATATTCTATCCATTACTTCCAGCTCATTGCGGTTTAGATTGCGGGTTAGGTCGTCGCTTATTACCTGCCAGCTGTCGCCCCGGTCGTCGCTTTTAAAGAGCTTGTTGGCAGCAAAATAAATGCGCTCTGCCTTGTGGTTGCTCACGGCCAGTGGTGCGTCCCAGTTCCAGCGGTAGGCATTTTCTCCTTTTCGCTCTTTGGGTTGAATGCCTTTCTCTTCTCCGCTTCTTTTGTCGTAGCGCACGAGTACTCCATACTGCGATTGAGCATATACTATGTCCGGATTGCCCGGGTCTACCTGCGACTCAAAGCCGTCACCGCCGTGGGTGATAATCCAGTCCTGATTGTTTGGCCCATTGCCACTTACAGTACGCGAAGGCCCTCCGAGACTAAAGTTGTCTTGCGTGCCTCCATAAATATTGTAGAACGGTTCGGCATTGTCTACCGCTACTTTGTAAAACTGAATCACCGGCAGATTAGCCTTAAATGACCAGTTAGCCCCCTCGTCCCACGATTCGTAAATGCCTCCATCACAGCCGGCCAGCAGGTGGCGCGTATTGTTGGGGTTGATCCACAGGCTATGATTGTCTACATGCTTGGATACTTCGCCTACTTTTTGGAAGGTTTTTCCTCCATCGGTAGATACATGCATCCAGGTGTCCATGGCGTAGAGTTTGAGTGGGTTTGCAGGGTCGGGTACTATTTCCTGGTAGTAGTTGCCGCTTGTTACGTAGCTGCCACGCTTCGACCAGGAAGCTCCTCTGTTGGTAGAAAGAAACACCCCGCCTTTGCCTTGAGCTGCCTCTACTATGGCGTAGATATATTCCGGATTGGCCGGAGAAATAGCCAGCCCTATCCTGCCCAGGTCTACATTGGGCAATCCTTTGTTTATTTTTTGCCACGTTTTACCAGCATCGGTAGATTTGTACAGCCCCGACCCGGGTCCACCGCCTATGTAAGTAAACACATGTCTTCGGCGCTGGTGGGCAGAAGCATACAGTACATCCGGATTTTGGGGATCCATGTGCACTTCATTTATACCGGTGTGTTCATCTACATAAAGTATGCGCTCCCAGTTTTTCCCTCCATCGGTCGATTTGTACAGACCCCTGTCGCCACCTTTGCTCCAAAGAGGGCCTATGGCCGATACGTAGATGGTGTTGCCGTCGGTAGGGTGCACGATGATATTGCCAATGTGTTCACTGTTTTTCAGGCCGGCATGTTCCCATGACTTTCCTCCATCGTAGGATTTGTAGAGGCCGTCACCGTATGCTACGCTGCGCTGGTTGTTGTTTTCTCCTGTACCTACCCATATCACGTTGGGGTTAGTAGGGTCTATCGTTACACAGCCTATGGAATAGCTCCCCTGATCGTCGAAAAGGGGGTAGAAGGTATTGCCGGAGTTGGTTGTTTTCCATACTCCGCCGGAAGCAGACGCTACATAATATTCGCTGAAGTTGTCAGGGTTTACAGCAATGTCGGCAACTCTCCCGGAGGTGAGTGCAGGCCCCAGGCTTCTAAATTTCAAACCCGAAATGCTGGATTGGGAAAGTGTAGATTGTGGAGGTTCTGAAGGATTACTTTTTTTCTTTTTTTGTGAAAAAACTGTAAAAAATGAAAATACCAGTAAAAGGAGTAATGTATGTTTCATGGGGTTTATTGGGTTTTGATCTGAAAGTATGGAATATAGTTTTGGTATCCGAAAATTAATGATTACGGCGCTATAATAGCCGATGAGTTTTGGAAATGGTGGTATCGTTTGATGGGTGGGTGTATGGGCAAATAAGTGATATTCTGTTATTTTAGCTTTTTCCTAAAACCAAACCTACACCAGATATTGAAAACGTTTTATCGTATTAGTGGATTGCTCACGGTGCTGTTGTTGCTTTTGGCAGTAGGGCTGTCGGTCATGGGCTATGGGGCACATTGTGGTCCCATTGTTATAGCCTTTTTTGTGAGCCTGGCTGTCAACCTTTCCACCTACCCCCGATGGAGGGGTTTTGTGTATACGGTTAGCATTTTTGCTGCCGTTGCTGCAGCTATGTATTATCCAGCTTTTTTCAGTGAGGCTGTTGGCTTTGATCTGAAAAAACTCATTGTCCCTTTGCTCATGGTTATCATGTTTGGGATGGGTACATCCATGAGTTTGAAAGATTTTGCCGGAGTGTTCAAAATGCCCAAAGGAGTATTGATCGGACTGCTGTGTCAGTTTACGATTATGCCTGTAATAGGACTGGGGCTGGCGATATTGTCGGGGTTGCCCAAAGAGGTGGCTGCCGGTATCCTGCTGGTGGGGTGTTCGCCCAGCGGTTTGGCTTCCAACGTAATGGCTTACATATCGGGTGCCAATCTGGCTTTGTCTCTTACGCTTACAGCAGTGGCTACACTGCTGGCGCCAGTAGTTACGCCCTTTCTGATGAAAATACTGGCCGGAGAGTTAGTGCCTATCGATTTTTGGGCCATGCAGTGGAGCATAGTCAAAATTGTGATTATACCAATAGTGGCGGGTTTGCTTTTCAATCGTCTGGCGCGAAACCGGTTTGCCTGGTTGCATCAGTGGATGCCTAGGGTATCGATGGCCGGTATAGCTATTATTATTACCATCATTACGGCAGCTGGCCGAGATTCGCTGCTGGATATTGGTCTAATCCTCATAGGTGTGGTGATTGTTCATAATATTTCGGGTTTTGTGCTGGGCTATTGGATTAGTCGTGGATTGGGAATGGATGAGCGCTCTGCCCGCACCATAGCCATAGAAGTGGGTATGCAAAACTCGGGACTGGCCTCCGGGCTGGCACTGGAAATGGGTAGGGTTGCTACCACCGGGCTTGCACCTTCGGTTTTTGGGCCGTTTATGAATATATCGGGTTCGGCGTTGGCTACTTACTGGCAATCGAAGCAAGTGAAAGCAGAATGACAGCCTGCTCTTTTTTCGGATTAGCACCAAACTAATTGGCTCTGGAAATTACTTCGTGTAAATTCGTGCTGCAAACCAACCTACCGCAAAGAACACATACCACAGATGGATAGTATACAACCGGCCTTAGCTTTCTTCTCGGAGTTTAATTTAGATATGGGACAGTGGGTTTGGGTGCTGGTATGTGCACTGTGTATTGGTATGTCCAAAGCGGGAATTTCAGGACTTGGCATGTTTGTGGTGCCGGTATTTGCATCGGTGTTTGGGGCCAAGCCTTCCACGGGGGTGGTGCTTCCTATGTTGATTATGGCAGATATTTTTGCCGTCATTTACTACAATCGTCATGCAAACATGCAGCTACTCAAAAAGCTGTTTTTGTCTACCATAGCAGGCGTTTTTATAGCGATATGGGTGGGCGATGTGATCAATGATCAACAGTTTCGAATCCTGTTGGCTGTTATTGTTATTTTGGGTGTAGCGATTATGATTTTTAACGAAACCAAAAAATCGGCTCAGCCCATACCGCATAGCTGGGCGCTGGCCTCTACTGCCGGATTGCTGGGAGGCTTCACCACCATGATAGGCAATGCCGCAGGACCTGTTATGTCTATTTACTTTTTGGCCCTGCACCTCAAGAAGAATAATTTCATAGGCACGGCAGCCTGGTTTTTTTTGCTGGTCAATATTTTCAAAGTGCCCTTTCATGTTACGATATGGCATACCATCACCTGGGATACCTTTTTGCTCAACCTGGCTATGTTGCCACTCATACTACTGGGAGTGTACATAGGTATTCGTATTGTAAAACTGATTCCCGAAAAGCCCTACCGTATTTTCATCATTGTTACGGTTACCCTTGCGGCAGTCAAGCTGTTTTTTTAAGAACAAACTAAGGCGTGTAAAACGGCAAAATGTGTATATTGATTTTGTAATCAGTAGACAGTCGTAAAATGCTCATTTTAAATGCAATACTGGGAGTTTTCTTCGTGCTTATGGGCATGTTGGTAAAACACAATCCGGATTTGATTTCCGGGTACAATACCATGCCGGAAGAAAAAAAGCAACGGGTTGATGTAGAAGGACTCTCGTCGATGATGCAGAGGGCTTTGGTGTTGATGGGTATTTTGTTGGCTATGGGAACTCCCTTGCTCCGCTGGATGAATTGGCCCGTTAGCGGAGTGGTATACACATTGGTGGTAATATTTGCTATCACTACTATCATGATAGGACTGGCGCAGAAGTATGACCACAATACCTATGCATGGTACAGGCGGATGTTGCCCATGGGCTTTATACTGGTGGTGGGCGTTTTTGTGGCGATTATGTTTACCAAAAGCAGTCGGCCTCATGAGCTGAGTATAGAGGGCAATCAATTAACGGTGACGGGGAGTTACGGTCTATCGGCCGAAGTGTTAGAAGCTGAATTGGTAGAAAATATTCCTGATATACTGCTGAAAACCAACGGTTTTAGCGATGGTACTGTTCGGAAAGGAAACTTCCGGTTGGAAGACTGGGGAGTCTGCCGGTTGTTTTTACTTTCGCATAATGGGCCATATATCAAAGTCACCACACCGGAAAAATTGCTGATTATCAACTTTGAAAATGAAGACATAACACGGCAGCAGTACGATGCATTGTTTGAATACAATTATAAAAACTAAAAAAGATGAGATTTTTACCTTTGATGATAGGCCCTTTGATGCTGATAGTCAGTCTGATTTTTATCATTTTTCCCCCTAAAAAAATAAACTGGCTCTACGGCTACCGCACGTCCCGGTCTATGAAAAGCCAGGCAGTATGGGATGAGGGCAATCGATACAGTGCCCGGTTGATGCTTTGGATATCGGTCATTACCACGGCTGTGCAGCTGGTGTGTACCATACTTTTGTCTATGAAAGTAGCTATAGGTATAGCTGCGGGTGTTTTAGTAACACTGCTGCTGGCAAGCATTCCCGTAACGGAAAACCACCTCAAAAAACATTTTGACGATGAGGGCAACCCATACCGGTAGCAGTTAGTATTTTTGCCGGGCAATAAAGAAAGGGAATCCTCTGCAGGGCTATGGCTAATACTTATTCTGCTGGAAGTCAGGGGAAATAATATTCTCTGGTTATCTTTAGGGCTTAAACTAAAAACGAAGAAGGAAAAATGTCGGGATGTAGTACGTGTAGCACGCTGACCGCTGCTGATGGAAGCATAAAAGGATGTCAACGAAACGGAGGGTGTGACAATGGAGGGTGCAATAAATTAAATGTATTTGACTGGCTGTCTAACATGGACATGCCGCAGCACGATAGATTCGATGTGTTGGAGGTGCGGTTTAAAAACGGCCGTAAAGATTTTTTTCGCAATACGCAGGAACTGGAGCTTTTTCCGGGAGATGCCGTAGTGGTAGATGTGCCCAATGGACATCATATAGGTCATGTGTCTTTGCAGGGAGAGTTGGTACGCTTGCAGATGCAAAAAAAGAAGGTAAAAAACGACGATGAAATTCGATCGATTTACCGGCTGGCCTCAGAAAAGGACCTGGAAAAGTTTGAAAAAGTAAAAAACCGAGAAAACCCCACACTCTATCGTACCCGTGAAATAATCCGCGAGTTGAAGTTGGATATGAAGCTCACAGATATAGAGTTTCAGGGAGACAATACCAAGGCTACCTTTTATTATTCTGCAGAAGAACGTGTCGACTTTCGGGAGCTAATCAAGCGATTGGCCGGAGAGTTTAAGATTCGGGTAGAAATGCGTCAGATTAGCCTCAGACAAGAAGCTGGCCGACTGGGAGGAATAGGCTCGTGTGGGCGTGAGTTGTGCTGCTCGACCTGGCTGTCTGACTATAAAAATGTATCAACCAGTGCGGCAAGATATCAGAACCTGTCGCTCAATCCCAGCAAGCTTTCCGGTCAGTGCGGGCGCCTCAAATGCTGCCTCAACTACGAGCTGGAAACGTATATGGATGCGCTCAAGGATATACCGGAAGTAAACAAACCTCTACTGACACAGAAGGGAGAGGCTAAACTGCAAAAGACCGATATCTTTCGTAAGCTGATGTGGTTTGGGTACGACAATGAAAATGCCTGGATACCATTGGATACGGACCGGGTAGCTGAAATCCAGCAAATGAATGCCAAGGGCAAAAAACCGGACACCCTCATGGACGATGAAGTGGGAGGCGAAAAGTCCGAGTCTCAGGCACTGAACAGCGATTTGGAAAGTCTGGATAAGAAGTACAAGAAAAAAACCAATAACAAAAACAAGCGCAGAAAAAATAAGTCGAACAAAAACAGGTCGAAAAACAAAGACAACAAAAGCACCAATCCACAGGCAAATGCTTCTGCCTCGCCGCAGGGAAACAATAACAAACCCAAGAGTGGCAATAAGAAAAAGCCATCCGGCAATAGAAATAAGTCCAAAGGCCCTCGTCAGCCGAAAAAACAGTCTTAATTACAGAATTAAAAACGCCTGATTTTTTTGGAACAAATAATAATCGATGCTGCCAACTTTGTATGGGGTACGCCATTGCTCGTACTTCTGCTGGGGGGTGGCATTTTTTTTACACTTTATTCCCGGTTGTTGCCTTTTCGGTATTTCAGACATGCCGTAGATGTGCTCAGGGGAAAGTACGACGAATCAAAGGGTGCCGGAGAAATCAGCCATTTCGAAGCACTATCCAGCCATCTGGCGGCTACTGTAGGTATGGGCAACATCAGTGGTGTAGCAGTAGCGATAGCTACGGGCGGGCCTGGTGCCCTGTTTTGGATGTGGGTTAGTGCTGTATTTGGTATTACTACCAAGTTTTTTACCTGCACGCTGGCGGTAATGTATCGGGGAAAAGACTCAGAAGGGAATGTGCAGGGTGGCCCTATGTATGTGATTGCCGAAGGTATGGGGGGCAAATGGAGGCCCCTGGCGGTATTTTTCTGTATAGCCGGTTTTTTTGCAGCTACACCTGTTTTTCAAACCAATCAGTTGGTGCAGGTTACCAAAGATATTTTACTCACACCCGGTGGCTGGGGTGGCCAACATGAAATGGCCGTCAACCTTACAATAGGACTGATTATAACGATACTGACTGCTATCGTTATTTTTGGAGGAATCAAGCGAATAGGGCAGGTGGCAGGTAAGCTGGTGCCGGCTATGGTGGTGATCTATCTGGTGAGCGTGGTGTATATATTGCTGTCGAACGCCACCGATATTGTGCCTACATTTATGTTGATCTTTCGTGATGCCTTTACCGCTGAGGCAGCACTAGGGGGAGCTGTGGGGGCTATAATCATAACCGGAGCACGAAGAGCAGCATTTTCCAACGAGGCAGGTATAGGTACAGCAGCCATGATGCATGGAGCTGCACAAACTACCGAACCGGTACGCGAAGGACTGGTAGCTATGCTGGGGCCGTTTATCGATACGTTGGTTATCTGTACACTCACAGGTGTAGCCATTTTGATTACTGGTGTGTGGCAATCGCCTGAGGACCTTAACGGCATATCCCTCACCGTGCGGGCTTTCGAGCTATCCATGCCGGGGATTGGGCCATACATTTTGGCATTGTGTGTACTTATTTTTGCATTTACTACTATACTAGGCACGTCGTATTATGGCCGCAAGTGCCTTTCTTTTCTGATAGGTGCACAGTATGGCAAATATTTCAATTACTGGTATGTGGCCATTATCGTAGTGGGGTCGGTTTCGAGTCTGGCTGCAGTAGTTAGCCTTATTGATTTCATGTATGCCATGATGGCTTTCCCCACAGTCATTTCGGCGGTTTACCTTTCTCCAAAAGTAATGACCGAAGCAAAAGCGTATTTCAGGAGGCTGCACTCAGGCAAGCAGGTAGACTAGCCAGAGTCTGTACGTGCCAGTACGGACATGCTTTTACGCTAGTCGACGGATAGAAAGTTTATTTTGAGAAGTCTAATTTTCGGGCATGAACTTTTTGTCTTATCTTCATATTTCCAAACCAAAGAAAAAACGAATGAGAGTATTTCTGGTCGACGACCATGCCATACTGCTGGACGGTCTGGTGGCGTTGTTGAAAACAGACGAGGAAATGGAGGTAGTAGGCACTGCCGGAACCGTGGCTGCAGCCATGGATTTCCTGAAAATGAATCACATCGATGTACTCATTACGGATTATAACCTGCCCGATGATGACGGACTGTCTCTGGTCAGAAAAGTAAAAAGACAATGGCCGGAAATCAAAATACTGGTATTGAGCATGCACAGCGAGGCGCATCTGGTCAAAGAAATACTCAAAGAGGGGATCAACGGCTATGTGTTGAAAAAAGACTCTAAAGATGAGTTAATTGATGCGCTGTATGCAGTGAAACGCGGCAACCTCTTTGTGAGCAATGAAATCAATAATATGCTGGTGCGCAATCTTCATCAGCCCAGCGAACAAAAACTACTGACAGAACGGGAAAGGGAGATTTTGAAGCTGATAGCCAAAGAATATACCAACAAGATGATTGCCGAAGAGTTGTTTATCAGTGAGCGGACGGTAGAGACCCACCGGAAAAATATTTTCCGTAAAACGAAAACCAATTCTTTGGTAGGGCTAATCAAATTTGCCTATGCCAACAACCTGATTTGATGTTTTTCGCCAGGAAAACACGCTGATCTTGTAATAAAGCACCCTCGCCGGCTACTAATCGAAAGACCTAAAACTAACCAAAAGTACATTGGAGATACTAAACATACAGGGCGTATCCAAGTCGTATGGAGACCATCAGGCGCTGAAAGAGATAGACCTGAGTATACCGGAAAACAGTGTGTTTGGTTTGCTGGGGCCGAATGGAGCCGGCAAGACCACACTGATCAGGATTATTACCAACATAATAATGCCGGATGCCGGCAGGGTGATGTTTGGTGGAGTGCCGCTGGAGCCTGCTCATGTCAGGGCTATGGGCTACTTGCCCGAAGAACGGGGATTGTATAAAAAAATGAAAGTAGCCGATCAGTTGGTATACCTGGCCAGGCTGAAAGGTATGGCGAAAAAAGATGCTGTAAGGGTGATAAAGGAGTGGTTTGAAAAACTGGATATAACCTCCTGGTATCACAAAAATGTGGAGGACCTGAGCAAGGGGATGCAGCAAAAGGTGCAGTTTATAGCTACAGTGATGCACCGCCCGCAGCTGATCATACTGGACGAGCCTTTTTCGGGGTTTGATCCGGTCAATGCCAATCTGATCAAAGAAGAAATACTGAAGTTGCGGGAGCAGGGAGCCACCATTATTTTTTCGACTCATCGGATGGAATCTGTAGAAGAGCTGTGTGATCACATTTGCCTGATTCATAATGCCACTACGGTGCTGAATGGCTCGAAAAAAGACATTCGAAATCGGTTTAGAACCAATACGTTTGCCATACAACACAGAGGAAACATTGCGCTGAGCAAAGAGGGCTATGCCTGCCTGTCTACCAAAACGCTGGAAGATCAGGTGCTAAAATCGGAAATACAGATTCCGGCAGGGCACACTCTCAATGACCTGCTGGCAGAGTTAATAGGCCGGGTAGAAGTAGTGGCAGCCAATGAAAAGATACCCTCCATTAACGATATTTTCATTTCACAAGTAACTAACGATAACCATGGGTAAGATAGGACTCATTATAGCCAGAGAATACCTGAGCAGGGTAAAGAAAAAGTCATTTATAGTGATGACACTACTTGGCCCGTTGCTATTTGCAGGCATAGTTATCGTGCCGGTGTGGCTGGCTTCATCCGATAGTGCTACAGAGCAAAAGGTGGTGAAAGTGATCGATGAATCGGGTTTTTTTAAAGGGAAGTTTAAAAGCACTTCCAGTCTTTTGATCGAGTATTCGGAAGAGTCGATAATAGCTGCCAAGGAGCAATTGCAGCAGAATAAAGGACAAATTATCCTGTTTATACCACCGCTGGAGCTGGATCAGAAAGCAGAGGTATCGCTGTATGCCTTTAACAGTCCTGGTTTTGGGCTGATTAGCGACCTAAGGGGGATGCTTCGTAAAGAACTGGAAAAAATAAAACTGGTAAACTCAGGTATTGATGTCCGGGAACTGGAAAAGCTGAAAGCTCATGTGGAGATTAATACCTTCAACTTATCAAACGCCGGAAAAGTGAATGAGAGTAGCTCAGAAGCAGCCATGGCGGTCGGATATATAGCCGCATTTCTTATCTACTTTTTCATTTTCATGTATGGGGCGCAGATTATGCGTGGCGTTATTGAAGAAAAAACCAGTCGGGTGATCGAGGTGATTATTTCGTCGGTAAAGCCGTTTCAGTTGATGATGGGCAAAATTATAGGAGTAGGTGCTGTAGGGTTTACGCAGTTTTTGCTTTGGGTCAGTTTGTCATTTGGTATTATCACAGCGGGCAGTGCCTTGCTTTTTGGAGACATAGAGCCTGAAAAGATGGAAACCATGATGAAAGAGCAGGCTTTTCAGCCCACACCTCAGCAGCAGGCAGGCATGGAAGTGTTTGACGCACTGGACAAAATCAATTTTCCGCTGGTAGTAGGGTGCTTTGTCTTTTTCTTTTTGGCAGGATACCTGCTATACGGATCGTTGTTTGCAGCTGTAGGCTCAGCAGTAGGTAGCGATGCAGACTCTCAGCAGTTTATGCTTCCGATTACCGTGCCTCTTATTTTTTCGATCGTCCTTATTTCAGCCATCCTCAAAGACCCTCACGGACCGTTGGCAGTGTGGGCGTCTATCATACCGCTCACCTCTCCGGTAGTGATGATGATGCGCATACCGTTTGATGTGCCGGGCTGGCAGATAGCCTTGTCTATGCTCATGGTTGTGTTGGGATTTCTTGGCACTACCTGGGTTGCCGGTAGAATTTACCGGGTAGGCATCTTTATGCATGGCACCAAAGTAAGCTACAAGGTGCTGGCCAAGTGGTTTACCATGAAGATATAGAAAAAAAGCAGCTTTACTATATCGGATGGATTGAAGGAAAGAGCAGGGATTCCGCTTTTAAGGAAAGTCATGTGAAAACCTCTCCAAAAGGTTGTCATTCCGATGCTTTTCAGTACAAAATACGGATCATTTCCTACCGGAAAAATCCTATCCATTCAACTTTTGGAGAGTTTAATTCTAAAAGCGAAACCCCTGAAGGAAAGAAGCTATTTTTTTTCTTTCTCATAATTTCCCTTACATTTGGATTCGCTTTAGGGGTGCCCACAATTCTGTGGCTGAGAAAATACCCTCAATACCTGATGCTGGTAATGCAGACGAAGGGAAAAGTTTCCACACAAAAAGTGCGTGGCTCCTAAGGTTAAATTCATGGAATATGAAAATTAAACTGAACGACACGGAGCACGAAATTCTATCCACAGGTACATCATTGTTGCAGTTGCTGCAGGATCAGTCACTCTATCAGGAGCATGGTATAGCTGTAGCTATCAATGATGAAATAGTACCCAGACCGGAATGGAGCGGGCATCCGATCAAAGAAAACGATCACATTCTTATCATCACCGCTACACAAGGCGGTTAACATCTATCCTTATGGCTAAACAAGATCAGATTCCTTCGGAAAACAAAATCACGCGCGATCCTTTTCCCAATTCGAAAAAGGTATACGTACAGGGCGAATTGCACGACATCAAAGTAGCAATGCGTGAAATTTCGCTTAACAAAACAGTATTGAAGTTTAACCCATCGGCACCAAAAGAGGAGAACCCTCCCGTAACGGTATACGATACCAGTGGCCCATACACCGATCCCAACGTGGAGATCGATGTACGCAAAGGATTGCCCAAACTAAGGGAGCAGTGGATTGACGGACGAGGCGATGTGGAGCAGCTCGATGGTATCACTTCGCAATACGGTCAGGAGCGACTCAATGACTCTTCGCTGGACGAGCTTAGGTTTGAAAACCTGGCAAAACCCAAAAGAGCCAAAGCCGGACACAATGTAACACAGCTACATTATGCCAAGAAGGGCATCATCACTCCGGAAATGGAGTATATAGCCATTCGCGAAAACCAAAAAATAGAAGAATGGGGACACCTCAATAAGCAACACCCCGGAGAAAGCTTTGGAGCCAATACGCCCAAGGGGAAAATTACGCCCGAGTTTGTGCGCGACGAAATAGCAGCAGGCAGAGCTATCATTCCCAACAACATTAACCATCCCGAATCTGAGCCGATGATCATCGGGCGAAACTTTTTGGTAAAGATCAACGCAAACATTGGCAACTCGGCCGTGACGTCTTCTATAGAAGAGGAAGTAGAAAAAGCGGTGTGGGCCTGCCACTGGGGAGCTGACACGATTATGGATCTTTCCACCGGAAAAAATATACACGAAACCCGCGAATGGATACTCAGAAACTCGCCAGTGCCCATAGGTACCGTGCCCATATACCAGGCACTGGAGAAAGTAAACGGAAAAGCAGAAGACCTGACCTGGGAGATATTCCGTGATACGCTGATCGAGCAGGCGGAGCAAGGAGTAGACTACTTTACTATTCATGCAGGTGTACTGCTTCGCTATATTCCTATGACCGCCAAGCGAGTGACGGGTATTGTATCCCGTGGAGGTTCGATTATGGCTAAGTGGTGTCTGGCGCACCATAAAGAGAGTTTCCTGTATACGCATTTTGAAGAAATTTGCGAGATCATGAAGGCGTATGACGTGGCTTTTTCACTGGGAGATGGCCTACGGCCCGGCTCATTGGCAGATGCCAATGACGAAGCGCAGTTTGCTGAATTAGAAACGCTGGGTGAGTTAACCAAAATTGCCTGGAAACACGATGTACAGGTAATGATAGAAGGTCCCGGGCATGTGCCAATGCACATGATCAAAGAAAATATGGACAAGCAGCTGAAGGAGTGCGAAGAAGCACCTTTTTATACCTTAGGGCCACTCACTACCGATATAGCACCAGGGTACGACCACATTACATCGGGTATAGGAGCTGCTATGATAGGATGGTACGGATGCGCTATGCTTTGCTACGTGACACCCAAGGAGCACCTGGGCTTGCCCAACAAAAAAGATGTGAAAGATGGGGTAATAACCTACAAGATTGCAGCACATGCTGCCGATCTGGCAAAAGGCCATCCCGGCGCACAGTATCGTGACAATGCTCTGTCGAAAGCTCGTTTTGAATTCCGCTGGGAAGATCAGTTCAATTTATCCTTCGACCCGGATACAGCCAAGGAATTTCACGACGAAACACTGCCGGCAGAAGGCGCTAAAGTGGCACACTTTTGTTCTATGTGTGGGCCTAATTTCTGCTCGATGAAAATTACGCAGGACGTAAGGGAGTTTGCTGCCGAGCAGGAAATATCCGAAGAAGAAGCCCTGCAAAAAGGAATGAAAGAGAAAGCCAAAGAGTTTGCTGACAAGGGCAGTGAACTATACCTGGAGCAATAACAAGACGGTGAAAGTCCTGGTTGTTACACCGGAGCAGACTTTGCCCGACGAGATAGCTACATGCAATCGGCTACTGACCACAGGGTTGGTGAGCCGGTTGCATGTGAGAAAACCCCACTGGCCGGTAGGGCTAATACGGGATTACCTCAGGGAGTTGGATGCGGAACACTACGACAAGGTGACGCTGCACGAGCATATAAGCTTAGCGTTGGAGCTGCAGCTGGGGGGTATTCACTGGAAAAGTGATCAGAACCCACAGCCCTTTGCAGGAGTAAGTTCGCGTTCGTTTCACCGATTGGAAGACTTAAAAGCACAAAGTGAGGGGCTTGATTATGCATTTATCAGTCCGGTGTTTGACAGTGTATCCAAGCAGGGCTACAAAGCGGCAATCGATCACCAGCAATTGCAGCGGCTCTTGCCGGTAGTGAATACTACGACGGTTTATGCTCTGGGAGGTGTCAGTATGGATACCGTGTCGGAGGTAAGGCGCTTGGGATTTAAGGGAGTAGCCGTTTTGGGGGCTTTTTGGAAAGAAAAAACAGAAGACAGACTGGCTTGGATAAAGCGTTTGAAAGATGAGTAATAAGCAAACAAACCCGGTATTGAGTATTGCAGGTTTTGACCCCTGCGGAGGTGCCGGAGTATTGGCCGATGTACAGGCTATGCAACAGTTGGCTGTGCCCTGCATGGGGGCTGTTACTGCGCTCACTTATCAAAACGAGGAACGATTGACAGGTGTAGAATGGAAAACCTTCGAGCAGGTGAAAAACCAGCTGGATCTGCTTTGGGAAGCCTATCATTTTGATGTAGCCAAAATTGGTATTGTGCGCGATTGGTCGCTTTTGCAGCAGTTGGTTGATTATTTGGTGGGAAAAAATGAAGCTATTAAAATCATCTGGGATCCGATACTGCGCTCTTCGTCGGGATATGATTTTATAACGCGTATTGAAGAGAGTCAACTATCGCAAGTTTTGGAAAAGGTGTACCTCGTCACCCCCAACCGTCAGGAATTTGCGCAGCTCACCCGGGTACTCCCATCAGACAGGTGGGCGTCTTTTTGCCTGCTCAAAGGAGGACATAGCACTACTGATGATACTTCCGATGAGCTTTGGCACAAAGAAAAGCTGCAGGCAGTATTGAAAGGAAAGCGTCGGCAGGCCGTAGAAAAACACGGCACGGGCTGTGTGCTTTCTGCTGTGGTAGCAGCCCAGTTGGCCAAAGGGCAGGAACTTCAGGATGCCTGTCAAACAGCTAAAATATACATTGAAAGTTTTTTGCAAACCGGAAAAAACAAATTGGGATATCACTTTGAAGTGAAAATATGATAGACAGATTACACTATATATCGCAGGCTACAGCCGGCAAGTCTCACGTGCAGCACATAACGGAAGCCTGTGCAGCCGGAGTGAAGTGGGTCCAATTGCGAGTCAAAGATCAGCCTGATGAAGAGGTGGAAGAGATAGCCCGGCAGGCGCGGCAGGTATGCACACAGTATGGAGCCCGATTGATCGTCAATGATTTTGTGGAAATAGCACATCAGGTAAATGCCGATGGCGTGCACCTGGGCAAGCAGGACGCATCGCCCGAATACGCCAGGCAAATACTGGGGCCTGAGAAAATAATAGGAGGTACAGCCAATACGTTCGACGATATACTGAGCCTGACACAGGGTGATGTAGACTATATTGGCTTAGGGCCTTTTCGGTTTACCAGCACAAAACAAAACCTAAGTCCTGTTTTGGGATTGGCAGGTTATACATCCCTTTTGGATCAAATGAAAAAACAGGGAATAAGCCAGCCGGTAGTGGCTATCGGAGGCATAGAGGTGGCGGACATAGCTGCCATTGCAGATACGGGAGTGCATGGTGTGGCCATAGCTTCTCTTATCAATGAAGCAGCAGACAAAAAAGAAATTGTAAATCAACTGTTAAAAGAGTTGTCAGATGAAAAATTTAACCATAGCCGGGCAGGAGTTTAGTTCTCGGTTGTTTACCGGTACCGGAAAATTTAAAAACAATACACTGATGAAAGAGGCACTGGAAGCCTCAGGGTCGGAATTGGTCACAGTGGCCCTCAAGAGAGTGGACGTAAACGACAAGCAGGATCATATACTGTCCCATTTGAGCCATGAGCGTATTCGATTGCTACCCAATACTTCGGGTGTGCGCAATGCCAGAGAAGCCGTTTTTGCTGCTCAATTGGCCAGAGAAGCGCTGGAAACCAATTTTATCAAACTAGAAATACACCCCGACCCCAAGTACCTGATGCCCGATCCGGTAGAAACCCTAAAGGCTACTGAAGAGTTAGCCAAGCAGGGGTTTGTGGTGATGCCCTATATTCATGCCGACCCTGTGCTGTGCAAGCGACTTGAAGAAGTAGGAACGTCGGCTGTAATGCCCCTAGGATCGCCAATTGGTAGCAACAAAGGGCTCAGGACAATCGATTTTTTAGAAATAATCATAGAGCAGGCTCAGGTGCCTGTGGTAGTAGATGCAGGTATAGGTGCTCCTTCGGATGCAGCCAAAGCCATGGAGATTGGAGCAGATGCCGTGCTGGTCAATACTGCCATAGCTGTATCTGACAATCCGGTAGAAATGGGCGTAGCGTTTAAGCTGGCTGTGGAGGCTGGTCGCATGGCCTATGAAGCGAAGCTCGCCTCTCCGGTAAAAAATGCAGTAGCCAGTAGTCCTTTAACCGCTTTTTTAGATGAGTAGTTTTAGCACTGTATTCGATCGCTATAGCTGGGAGCAGGTGAGAGAGCAGGTTTATAGCAAAACCTCTGCCGATGTAGAAGTAGCACTGCACAAAACGGACCGCTCGCTCGACGATTTTATGGCTATGGTGTCTCCTGCAGCGGCGGCCTACCTGGAGCCTATGGCCAGAATGAGCCACGAGGCTACCCTCAGGCGCTTTGGCAACACCATGCAGCTATTTGCTCCCATGTATTTATCCAACGAATGCCAGAATATCTGTACCTATTGTGGTTTTAGTCTGGATAACAAAATTCGAAGGAAGACCCTGTCCGACGAAGAAATAAACCGGGAAGTAGAGGCTTTGCGATCTTTGGGTTTTCAGCATGTGCTATTGGTAACCGGTGAAGCTAATCAGACAGTAGGAGTGGGGTATATAGAAAAAGCCATACAGAAAGTAAGGCCTTACTTTGCCAATGTAAGTATGGAAGTGCAGCCACTCGATCAGGATGATTACGAGCGGTTGATTCGTTCAGGACTGCATGCCGTGCTGGTATATCAGGAGACATATCACAAAGACGATTATAAAAAACATCACCCCAAGGGTAAAAAATCAAACTTTTACTATCGCCTCGATACCCCGGACAGGCTGGGCAAAGCCGGCATACACAAAATAGGGTTAGGGGCATTGATAGGGCTGGAAGACTGGCGTATCGATAGCTTTTATGTAGCTCTGCATCTCGAGTATCTGGAGCGCACCTATTGGCAAACCAAGTATGCTATATCGTTTCCTCGCTTGAGGCCCTTTTCCGGGGGGTTAGAGCCCAAGGTAGCCATGAATGACAGGGAGCTCGTGCAGTTGATTTGTGCGTACAGGTTGTTCAATGGAGAGGTAGAGCTTTCGCTATCTACCCGCGAAACCGAAAGCTTTAGAAATCATGCATTTAAGCTCGGGATTACCAGTATGAGCGCAGGCTCCAAGACCAATCCGGGAGGCTATGCAGTAGACCCTCAGTCGCTCGAACAATTCGAAATCTCGGATGAGCGCTCTCCAGCTGCGATATGTGACATGCTTACCGCCAGTGGATACGAGCCGGTGTGGAAAGACTGGGATGCAGTACTCGAAGGAGTGTGATCGAGGCTTTTCGTTTTTATCTGTCAGCAGGTTGGATGTGTGTTTCGATGAGCCAATTGGAATGCTTTCCATGAAAACTAACAATAAGGTCGCCACGCTGTAGCGTGTGATAGTCTTTTTCATTGACCTTGAAAGTGCCATAATCGGTTGTGGCAGAATAGCGCCTGTGTCCGTTGGTAGAAGACACCTGCTTGTCATTAACATTGGATACAATAGCCACTTTTGTGAGCAGGCGCTTATCTCTTACATATTTTGTCACACACTTGAAGGCCGAACGCAGTGTGAAAAAAATGACAGCCAAAAAGATAACTACTGGTATGATAAACAATGTGTTGACGAAAGAAACAAAAGAAAAAGCCAGAGCGAAAACGGAGAAGAAAATCATCACTCCAATGTTTTGAAACAACTTCTTATTTCTATGACGTGCCAATATTTTCAGGTCACTTTCAGTGAGAGGATACTCCTTGGTCGTTAAATTTTTTTGAGCTTCCTGCCGTTTTTTTATTTGATCTCTTATAGAAAAAGCTTGTTCCTCTTTTTGAGGAGAGCCCGTGGAGTGTAGTTTTTCTACCTGTAGCGACAGGCTGGAGCGTTTGGCATAATGCAGGGCTATCTCATCACCCACGTTCACATTTTGATAGTGCTGGTATTGTACAGCCACTCGTTTGTCGCCAAAGTACAGGTAGTGCTTTGGTCTGCTTCGGTTTTTGCTGTTGCGGGAGCGGTTTTGTTGCACCTCCTTGTTGGTTACCTTACCCGTTATGATCAGCTTTTGCCCACTCGACAAGTCCAGCAAAGCGCTGGCAGCTATCGATACGACTATGCCAAAAAAAAGCACCCCAAACCCAACCACTATATATAGCATAAAATCAGGAGTGTCTTTTAATACCTGAGTAAGAATCATGAAGAATATAAAGCCGGAAAAAACAGCAAATACACCCGCCCCGATAAGGTTTTTGCTCAGCTGTTTCCTGTCGTCATTGGTTAGTAGTTCGTTTTTTTCTTGGTAAGCCATAGTTTGCTGTATTTAAGTAGCTAATCTATTACGATTGGCAATGGTATCGAATACCCTGAAAAGGGTATTTATAGCCCGGTAAGAGCTAAAATTGAGTATGAGTAATTTTTTTTGACTAAAACAATGAAAGGCTTGGTTTTTGCTTAATGCGGACAGAACTATAACTAAATGAATGAATTGTATGATTAAGTATTTTTTACCAATCGCATGGCTGGTTTTCCTGTCGTGTCAACCTAAAGTTTCGATAGATCAAATTGAAGAAATTTCCATAATTCCACAGCCGGCTTCCATGCAAAAAGGTGAGGGCTATTACCTGATTTCAGAAAGCACAGAATTGGTGGTGGGCAAAGGCCAGTCAGAGGCCAGACAAGCCGCAGATTTTTTGGCTAAGCTTATAGAGAGCAAGTCAGGCATGAAGCTCTCGATAGACGAGTCTGCAGTGAGCAGTCCTGATAATTCGATCGTGTTTAAGCTCATAGACGGACCAAAAGATGCCGAAAGTTATGAATTGGACGTTACCGGTGAAGGAGTGCAGATAAGTGCCTCATCAGGAGCGGGATTGTTTTACGGTGTACAGACATTAATTCAACTTTTTCCTACAGCATGGTCAGCAGATCAGGTAGGCAAAGATGATTTGTTGGTATTGCCGGCGGTAGCCATCGAGGACAAACCCCGATTTGGCTGGAGAGGTTATATGCTCGATGTATCCCGTCATTTTTTCGAAATAGAAGATGTAAAGCGAGTGATCGACTTTATGGCCGGCATGAAGTTAAACCGGTTTCACATGCACCTGACTGATGACCAGGGGTGGAGAGTAGAGATAAAGAAATACCCGAAGCTTACTTCTGTGGGTGCCTGGAGGGTAGACTACAACGTAACGGATGAAAATATATCCAACTGGTGGGGACGACCGGTGCAAAAGCCGGGAGAAGAGGCCACCTATGGCGGGTTTTATACGCAGCAGCAAATCAAAGAAATAGTAGCCTATGCCAAAGCGCGCCATATTGAAGTAGTGCCGGAAATAGATATACCCGGTCACTCACAGGCAGCAATAGCCGCCTACCCGGAGATATCCTGTACAGGAGGGCCGTTTTACGTGGCTACCGGGGGTGTATACAAAGACAATACATACTGCCCCGGCAAGGAAGTTACCTTTCAGTTTGTAGAAGACGTGCTAGGCGAGGTGATGGACCTGTTCCCCTTCAATTACATACATATCGGGGGTGACGAGTGCAACAAAGAATCCTGGAAAAAACATGCAGCTTGTCAGCAAAGAATCAAAGAGGAAAACCTAGCCGACGAGCACGAACTACAGAGCTATTTTATCAAAAGGGTAGAAAAAATGATCAATGCCCGGGGTAAAAACATGATTGGCTGGGATGAAATACTGGAAGGTGGATTGGCGCCCAACGCTACCGTGATGTCATGGAGAGGAGAAACAGGAGGGTTGGCAGCTGCACGTGCCGGACACGATGTGATCATGACACCCAACAAATACTGCTACCTCGATCTGAAGCAGGGGCACGACGATTTGGAGCCCAACCTGGGATACTCCTACAGCTTTCTGAAAGATGCATACCAGTACGATATTGTTTCAGATAGCCTTACAGAGCAGCAAGGTAAGCATGTACTGGGAGTACAGGGCAACCTTTGGACTGAGTCGATCAGCGACTGGGGCAAGCTCACATACATGACTTTTCCCAGATTGCATGCCATTGCAGAAAATGCATGGACTCCTGAGGAGGGAAAAAATTGGGATGACTTTACCACAAGGCTATTGACCTACTATAAGAGGCTCGACAAAAAAGGAGAGCGCTACGCTACCAGTGCCTACAATGTGTGGATAGACCACCAGGGCAAAGGCAACAGTATAGAAGTGGCGTTGAAGACAGAAGCAAATGGGCTGGACATAGTATACACCCTCGACGGGTCTACACCTACAGCAGAAAGTCAACGTTATGATAAGCCGTTTGGCATTACTAAGCCCACAGTGGTAAAAGCGACAACATTTATCGATGGTGAGCAGATTGGCAATGTTTCGGAGTTGTATTTTGCCGTACACAAAGCAGCAGATGCTAAAGTGATAGCCCGCAAGCCGGCGGTAAAAGACAAGTCCAGAGCGCAGGCTTTGGTAGATTTAAACTATGCAAAGCTGAGCAGTGGTGACCCGGCGTGGCAATACTTCAATGGCGATTTGGAGTTTGATGTAGTACTGCCAGAGGCTCGCGAAGTAAAACAAGTCGCTATCACAACCCTGCGCTTTACGATCAGTGGCACATACAACCCTGAGGGAATGGAGGTGTTTGGTTCGGTAGACGGCAGAACGTTTACCAAACTGGGAGAGAAGCAACAGCTGCAGGAGAGCCTAACGCAGGGACGAAATAAAGTAACCACTACAGTGGATTTCCCGGCGCAGAAGCTCAAAGCCATAAAGATAAAAGCCAAGCGATTAAACCCTATTCCTGAGGGACACCACAGAGCTGGTCAGGCCTCAAAAATAGCAGTAGATGAGATCGTAGTGCTGTAAGATTCTAAGAGAGAGTAACACCAGACAAACCCCTGAAATTCATACAATTTCAGGGGTTTTGTTTTGAAACAAAAAAGATTATGTTTTCTTAGGAGTTCCACTTTTAAGAATTAATCTCTCCAAAAGTTGAATTAATAGAATTTTTTCTGCCGGACATGGCCAGTATTTTGTACTTAAAAGTATTGGAATGACAAACTTTTGGAGAGATCTCGACATGATTTTGTTTAAAAGCTGAATCTCTGCGAGTTTTCTGTTTTTTTATAAATATCGTAGATATACCTATCTTTGAATAAACACTTTAGTGATGAAAGTAGCTGACTTACAATTTGAAATACATAAAGCAATAGATGGAATAACGGATGAAACTACGCTCAAAGAAGTTTACAATTGGCTTTATTCTAAAAATGCTCCTAACAAGCCCATGTCTCTCGATGAGTATAATAAAGCTATAGATATTGCTAGGCAGCAAATCAAAGACGGGGACTATCTTAGCGTTGAGGAATTGGAAAAACAATCGAAAGGTTGGTGAAAAAGAAACCTGTCATTTGGTCAAAACAAGCTCAGGATTCTTTAAGGGAGTTTTATGATTATATCAAATCTGATTCAAAATCAGCAGCTCAAAAAGTAAAGCAGGAGATAATAAATTCTTCGAAAAAGGTCTCTAACCATCCTGAAAAGTATCAGTTAGACGATTATTATCCCAATAACCCAGGAAATATAAGGAGGTTTTATAGGTGGAGTTATAAAATCATTTATCAGGTGAATGAAAATACTATCGATATCCTGAATGTTGTGCATACAAGTCAGGAACCTAGTCAAATTGCTTAGTTATTAGTTTGCAATCATTTGCACTCCACAGTGTCAGCTGTTAGTTTTAGGTGCTCAAAAATCATAACATATATGCCAGCAGCATACGACCTTCGTCTTAGCCTCGACTTTCTAAACCAGCTATCAGCCAACAACGACCGGGAATGGTTTCAGGCCCATAAAGATCAATACACAGCAGCATACGAGCAGATGATACGTTTTGCCGATGCGGTGTTGGCCGAATTGCAACAGCACGATCAGATAGAAACTCCCACAGGAAAGAAAAGCCTGTACAGGATATATAGGGACGTACGTTTTTCCAAAAACAAACAACCGTACAAAAACAATTTTGCAGGAGGCTTTCGCAGGGCTACCCGGTGGCTCAGAGGGGGCTATTATTTTCAGATCCAGCCGGGACGTAGTTTTGTAGCCGGAGGTTTTTGGGGCCCAAATCCTCAGGATTTGTTGCATATACGCAGGCAGATAGCCCAGGATCCTGACGCACTCAGGGATGTTCTGCAAGCGCCGGAGTTTGTGCAGTATTTTGGCCAACTACAAGGCGAGCAACTCAAAACCAGCCCCAAGGGATTCGATAAAGACGATCCTGCCATAGACCTGTTGCGCTACAAGCAGTTTTTAGTTTCGCATTCGTTTTCAGACCGGGAGGTGTGTGCTCAGGATTTTCACAAAACACTGGTGCATGGCTTTTTGCAGATGAGACCTTTTTTTGACTATATGAGTGACATACTCACCACCGATCTTAATGGAGAGGAACTGGTTGATCTGAAATGAAACTTACAGCCAAACAGTATCAGGACTTGTTGGAAGTCTTTGCCAGACACCACAGACAACCCGATGCTTTTGAGCTGGTCAAACGAAAAGGCAGGATAATAATCACCGATAAGCAAAGCGGGCAGGCTTTCTCGTACTTTTTGAAGAAAACGACGAGGATAAACCCGGATACACAGCAATTCGAAAACTATTCTTGCTATTTAGTCAGGATATCTGGAAAAGATGAATCAACTTTGCAGTCGTGGGACGAAACGATGGCCTGTCTGAGCAGGTGGCTGACAGATTTGTGACATCAACAGTGCTAATTTTTGTCACAAGGAGGGTAGATAGGCGTTCGAACGATTGATATTTTCTCACAAAGCATACAAGCGAATTAAACGAGAATAAATAATCCTGAAAACCAACTAACCCTACCAGACGGGTAGCGTTAAAAACTAAAAAGGAAACATCACCAAACAACGATGGCACAGCACAAACCCAGTGAGGAATTGATGCGGATTCCCCACTCAGAAAAACCACGCATAGTAGTAGTAGGTGGCGGTTTTGGAGGCATACGCTTCATCAAAAAAATTGACACCAGCAAGTATCAGGTCGTGTTGCTCGACCGCTACAATTACCACACTTTCCAGCCTCTGCTCTACCAGGTAGCTACAGCTGGCCTGGAACCGGACTCCATAGCAGGGCCGCTTCGAAAGATTCTTCGTCATAAGTCTGATTTTTACTTTAGGGTAGCCAATGTTTCTCATGTAGATCCTGAAAATAATCTGGTGCATTCCAGCATAGGCTCAGTGCGCTACGATCACCTGGTGTTGGCTTGCGGCTCTATTACCAATTACTTTGGAAACAAAGACTTTGAAGAAAAGAGTTTTCCTGTAAAGCAGGTACCTCATGCACTCAACCTGAGGAGCCAGATACTGCAAAACTTCGAAAAAGCGGTGATCAAAACTGATCCCGAAGAAGTGCAAAGTCTGATGAACTATGTAGTAGTAGGAGGAGGACCTACAGGAGTAGAAATATCCGGTGCGCTGGGCGAATTGAAAATGCACGTGTTGCCAAACGACTACCCCGAGCTGAATCTGGAAAAAATGCAGATATACCTGATAGAAGGGCGTGAAAAACTGCTGGGAGGAATGTCGGAAAAGTCGGGCGTGAAGGCGTATCGATACCTCAAGAATTTTGATGTAAACGTACTGATAGGCAAAGTAGTAAAAGCCTACGATGGACAGACCGTGACCCTAAGCGATGGGATGAAAATACCCGCTCAAACACTGGTATGGGCAGCAGGGGTACAGGGTAATATCATAGATGGTGTAGAAGCAGAGCTGTCGAGAGATCGCAGATACTTTGTAGACAGGCACAACAAAATACAGGGTTATGACAATGTATACGCTTTGGGTGATATAGCATATATGCCTTCTGAAGATGCACCAAACGGTCATCCTATGCTAGCACCTGTAGCCATGCAGCAGGGAGCATTGCTGGCCAAAAACTTCAAGCGCCTGGCGCTGGGTCAGGAGCTGGTGCCCTTTAGCTATACCGACAAAGGCAGCATGGCTACCGTAGGCAGAAACAAGGCAGTGGCAGACTTGCGTGGTGGCGTAAAACTGGGTGGCTTGTTTGCGTGGATGCTGTGGATGTTTGTGCATTTGTTTTTGATAGTAGAGTTTCGAAACAAGATAGTGATTTTTGGCAACTGGTTGTGGAACTACTTCACGTATGATAGAGGTACCCGACTGATCATCCGGCCGTACAAGAGGGCCAAACCGGCCCAAAAAAAAGTCCGCTCGAAAAAGGAGGAGCCCGCTGAAGTAAACGCGACGGTTTGATCCGTTGCGTTTGTGCTATATTAGCGACCGGATAGTTGTATTTTCATGTCAAAAATCAAAATTTATTGGTTTTGCCAGATTGTAGGCTGGTCGCTGTTTGGCTTTGCCAATATCTTCACCTACTACATTCAGCGCAAGGTACTTTTGCCTTCTGATGTATGGGGCGAGCTTTTGCAGATCGCCTTTTACATAGGGTCTACACATTTTTTGCGCCGGCTCATTAAGAAAGGAAACTGGGTCACTATTTCCCCCCTCAAACTGATACCCATGGCCTTGCTGGCCGATCTGGTGCTGGGGCTGTGCAATTACCTGTTTTTACTGGCCATTTCTTATGGGTTTGGTATACTGGTGCCATCCGTAGAGCTTAAGTCTATCAATATATTGCTGGGTATACTGGGGCCCACTACCATGTATTTTTTGTGGTCGCTCCTGTATTTTAGTTTCCATTACTTTTACCAATACAACCAATCGCTTAAGTACGAGGCTGTAATCAACGAAATCGAACTCAGGCATCTGAAAACACAGCTCAATCCCCACTTTATTTTCAATGCTCTCAACAGTATCAGAGGGCTGGTGGATGAAAATCCCGTAAAGTCAAAATCGGCTATTACCCACCTGTCCAATATTTTGCGCAACTCGCTGCTCATGGACAAAAAGAAATTTATAGACCTGGAAGAAGAAATGGCCATCGTGCGCGACTACCTGGAGTTGGAATCAATTCGCTATGAGGAGCGGTTGCGTGTGCACTACGATATATGCGACACAGCAAAGCCCGTGAAAGTGCCGCCTATGATGATGCAGACATTGGTAGAAAATGGGATAAAACACGGGATAGCACGCCTGAAAGAAGGAGGTGAAATAAAGATAAGTGCCAAAGTAGAAGCAGATAAGCTGATCGTGGCGATTCGCAACAGCGGACAGATAGTAGAAGAGGCCAGGCGAAATGAAGGGTATGGACTTATCAATACTCAGAAAAGGCTCAAGCTAATATATGGAGGCCAGGCGAGTTTGTCTATCACTAACGAAGATGCTGGTACGGTATTGGCTCAGATCACGTTACCCATATTGGATGCCTCTGTGTCGGTCAGTACAGAAAACACACGCAATGTTGGTAGTATACTTTAATGTAGATTAACTTTAACAACTTATGAAAACCCTGATAATAGATGATGAAAGGCTGGCAAGAAAAGAATTGACCTCCATTCTTGCCGATTATCCGGAAATAGAAATAATAGGCGAGGCGGTGAATGCGGATGACGCATTCGAAAAAATAAACCAGCTGAATCCTGAATTGATTTTTCTGGATATTCAAATGCCGGGCAAAACAGGGTTTGAATTGCTAGAAAGCCTGGAGCGTGTGCCTAAAGTGATTTTTACTACGGCTTACGATCAGTTTGCTCTCAAGGCTTTCGAATTTAATGCGTTGGATTATTTGCTCAAGCCTATCGAAAACGAAAGACTGGCAAGTGCTATCGCAAAACTCAAAGAAGAAAAAACACCTGCAGTAGATACTGAAGCCAAACAACCACAAAAACTATTGCCGTCCGATCAGGTGTTTGTAAAAGACGGGGAAAAGTGCTGGTTTGTACGTTTGGAAAACATTCGCCTTTTCGAGTCCGATGGCAACTATATCAAAGTATATTTTGAGTCATTTCGCCCTATGATCCACAAGTCGCTCAATGCTTTGGATGAAAAACTGGACGACAGGTCTTTTTTCAGGGCAAGTAGAAAGCACATCATAAACCTGGGTTGGGTAGACACGATAGAGCCGTGGTTCAATGGAGGTTTGATGGTGCAGTTAAAAGGAGGCGAACGAGTGGAAGTGAGCCGCAGACAGGCCTCACGATTCAAGGAAAAAATGAGTTTGTAGCAGTAGCTTAGTTTTTGATGATGCTCATCAAATCCTTGTGGATGTTCCAGTCACGGGCCAGATTTAGCATAGCAGTAGCTTCCATTTCAGTCAGGTACCCCTTCTTGTTGTTGTCTTTCCAGACAGAATGCAGGTAGTCCAGCTTTTTTTCTTTGGGTAGGCTGCCGATTATTTTATTCAAAAAATCCCGCGATCGCTCGAACGCAGAAAGATAGTCTTCGGCAATAAATGCATTGGCCCATTGCAGCTCTTCGTGGGCATTGAGCTCTTTGGCCGATTTGTTAAGCATTTTTTCTTCATCCTCATCCAATCCATGATAATGGAATATCAGGGATTTTAATAACATAAAGGCCTTAAGTTCTGTATTCATTGTAATCTGATGCTCGACGAGTCTGACGAAGGTACAATATTATAAATTTATTTTGAAGCTTGAAAAACCTTTTATTCTCAAAGATCAAAATATAATGAGCGATTCGGTAATGCCGTCGGCAAGTAGTCTGCCAGCCGGAGTTAGTTTCAGACGTTCGTTGCAGGTAATTAAGCCACGTTGCTGCAGGGCACTTAGCTTGTCCGGGTGGTTTTTCATCAGGTCAAAGTCAAACCGGTCGATAAGCTGCTTCAGGTCAATTCCCTGCTCAGTACGGATTTGGGTCAATATTATTTCATTGATTTGCTGGCTGGTGGTGAGCAGCTCTTTTTCAAATGGAATATTACCCTGTTGTAATGCCTGAATGTACCGAATGTTGTGCGACACATTGTATTGTCTTTGATGGCCGTTGTACGAATGCGCGCCAGGTCCTATACCCAGATACGGCACCCCATACCAATAGCTGGAGTTGTGTTTGGACTCGAATCCCTCGCGACAAAAATTGGAGATTTCATATTGGCGAAATCCGGCCTTAGGCAGTTCATTTATAATCATCTCAAACTGCTGTGCAGCGGTTTCCTCATCCAGAGGTGTCAGCTTGTTTTTCTGATACCACTTTCCAAAAACGGTTTGTTCTTCAATCGTAAGTCCATAAATAGAAATGTGCTCTGTTTGCAGGGCTATCATTTTGTCCAGGTCAGTTCGAAAATCTCCGATGGTTTGCTCCGGAATACCATATATCAGGTCTACACTGATGTTTTCAAAACCCACCTTACGGGCAGTATCTACGGCAGACAATGCCATTTTAGCATCGTGTGCCCTATTAAAAAGCTTAAGGAATGAGTCGTTGAACGACTGAATGCCAATACTTAATCGGTTGATGCCTTCCTGTTTCAGCATCAGAAGCGTATCTCGCGATAGGTCGTCGGGGTTGGCTTCCAGCGTGATCTCACAGTCTTGCGTTACCGAAAAGTGCCGGTGTACCGTTTTCAGTAGCTGTTGGAGTTCATGTTGGCTTAGTAGCGAAGGAGTACCCCCGCCAAAGTAGATAGTATTGACGCTGTTTTCAGGAAGAAAATCTTTCTGAAGAGCAATTTCTTGGCATAGGGCATCTATCAATTGAGTTCGGGTACTCAGATTGGTAGAAAAATGAAAATCACAGTAGTGACAGGCCTGCTTGCAGTAGGGGATATGAATGTAAATTCCAGACAAGTAATGACTATTTTAGTGGCAAAAATAGCAAATAGCATTTTGAGAAAACCCTTAATCCACGCAATTCATTATACACTGCTGATCTGCCTTTCGTTTTATGCTGCAGGGCAAAGTGCTTCTGGCCTTCGTGTGAGTGGAGATGAGCAAAATATATTGATGCTGGATACCGGCAGAGTGTGGGAGGTAGATGAGTTGTCGGTGAAAAAGAAAATACAGTCGCATATAGACACAGCCCGAAAAGGAGGGTATTTATTAGCCAACCTGGACTCGCTATATCACCATGAAGGCTATTGGTATGCGAGGGTATTTGTGGGCCGCCGGCACGACCGCTTGCAGGTAATGATGCCTGCCTTGTCTGTGCTGGACGATTTGGGCATTAAATCCAAAAAACTAAACGGTCGGTATTCTCCGGCACAGCTCCCTTCTCTTTACACCAGAGTGTTGCATCGTCTCGAAGATGACGGATATCCCTTTGCACGGGTGCAGCTGGATTCTGTGGCAGTAGAAGGGAGTAAGCTTACGGGCACACTTCAAGTAACGCCTGGTCGAAAGATTACATTTGATTCTTTGGAGATAACTCCCTCAGAAGTAGTGAAAGACCGTTTTTTGTCGCGCTATCTTCATATTTTATATGGGGAGGCATTTTCACAAAAGAAAGTAGATGATATTCCCGTAAGATTAAAAGCTTTGCCCTATCTCAGTTTGCAGCAAAAACCAACGCTGTATTTTGCACTACAAAAGGCTCAGGTAAAGCTTTCTGTCACCCCACGGCGGGTAAATGTTTTTGATGGTATACTAGGGGTGGTGCCTGCTGGTGACGGCAGAAAAACGGATGTAAATGGTGAGCTGAAATTGCAACTACACAACCTGCTGAAAAGTGGTAAACGACTCGACTTTCACTGGCAGAAAATTACAGTCAATACTCAGCAGCTCAATGCCTACTATCAGCACCCATACATTTTTGGCTCGCCGTTTTATTTTTCATTAACCTTCAATCAGCTGAAAGAAAACACTTCATTTTCCAATACCAAAATAGCTGCCGGACTGGAGTATGAGTTGTCGGCAGTTAGCCGATTGGGGTTTGTGTACCACTACAAAAACGGCAACCAACTGAATGAGACAGCTGTAGCTGCAGGAGACTTTGTGTTGCATAGCTACGGGCTAAACTTCACAACCGACCAATTGGATGATCCGCTCTGGCCTCACAGGGGCTGGAAGCTGGCTGTGGATGGAGCTGCCGGTAACAAAAAAACGATAGCAGGAGGTGGCAATGTGACCGGAGAAAATAGTGCTCAATACGAAAGTACTATGACCGTGTTGGGGTATGCTCCTGTAGGAAAACAAACTGTGCTGGCAGGAGAGATTGGTGGAGGAGTGTTGTACAACGACGTATTGTTTGCCAACGATCTCTACCGTATCGGAGGTATGCAAACCTTAAGGGGTTTTAATGAAAATTTCTTTTTTGCATCCCGTTTTGCTCGTGCCAGCGTAGAGTGGCAAGTCTATTTGGAAAAGCGTTCGTATGTGTATTTGTTTTATGATCAGGCGGTATTGTATCAGGATGTATTTGAGGGTCGAAAACAAGATTATCCGTCGGGAGTGGGGATAGGTATGAAAATAGCTGCCGACAATGGCTCGTTTAACCTGATATACGGAATGGGGCGAAATGCATCGCAAGGCTTGTCTTTTGCCCGGTCTAAAATTCACTTTGGTTATACCGCGCGGTTTTGATTTGAGTAAGCAAATACTCGAAGAATCCTCCGTTGATTTTTGGAGCTATATGATTGGTTATGGGTAAACCTAGTGCTACTTACGATTAGACTATTGCCAAAGGCTCGCTCCAGCATAGCTTTGAAAGTACAGTTTTTTGCTGCCTGATGGGGAACTTCCAGTGCTCAGCAAGGGATTACACCTGTCATCGACTGACTTTTGTGTTGCCGGTCAGTACCTCGACCGAGCACCCTGCATCGCATCGGTATAGTCAGTAGCCGTTTATCTGGGTTTATAAGATTCGCTAAACTCTGATGGCGTCTGACCAGTCCATTTTTTAAACAAGCGGGAAAAGTACGTGTAGTCGTTGTAGCCCAGGTCGTAGGCTATTTTGGTCATCGACGAAGAATCATAAGCAATGAGTCGCTTGGCTTCCAGTATCACACGCTCGGTAATTAGCTGCGTGGTAGACTTGTTGAGAGCCTGCTGGGTAAGCCGGTTGAGGTGGCGCATCGTTATGTTGAGCATATTGGCATAATCAGAAGCAGATTTTAGTGTTTTGTAATGCGTTTCTATCAATTCTTCCAACGCTCTCAGGTGTTCAGCGTATTTTCCGGGGCGGAGTATGGTTTCGTTTTGAGTGTTGATGTAAATCCTGCTCAGGTCTATGTAGAGGCAGTTGAGTAAGGATACTATTTTTTGCCTGGAAAGCATTTTTTGACTTTCATTCTCTTTAAGTATTTGGCTAAACAAGGTTTGGAAGTGCTCTTGTTGTGTGTGGCTGAGAAACAAGGCGGATGAATTGTGTACAGAATAAAAAAACGGGAAATTGTAGATAGAGTGATGGGTAAAACTCACATCAAAGAATTCTTTGGAGTGAAATAAAATAATCCCCTTTATGTCATCCGATAGTTCCCAGTAGTGGGTTTGTCCTGGGCTGAGCATAAACACACTCCCGGGTTTGACGTCATATTTTTCAAAATCCACTTCATGGAAACCACTGCCCTGACTTACAAAAACGGTAAGAAAAAAATTGTGCTTGTGAGGAACGGATATGGCCTTGTGGTGAGTGTGTAGGTGGTTTTCAAATCTATTGCAATAAAAATCGGCCAGTTGCTGGTCTTGCTCAAAAGCTTCTATATCCAGTATGCTTACTTTTTTCATAGTGGCTAAATGTCTGTATTGTGCAATAATATACTACTTTCATTTAACAATGCTTTGACAGGTAAAGTAGAAATTTGCGGTAGTAAAATCAATCTAAAATGAGTGATATACTGAAAAAAATATGGAGTGCCAAATGCCCAAAGTGCGGACAGGGAAGAGTATTTGTGTCTAAAGGAAATGTCTTTTTATTCAAAGCACCCAAAATGAACGCAAAGTGTGAGTGCTGTGGCTATAATTACGAAAAAGAACCGGGCTATTTTATAGGTGCTATGTATGTGAGCTATGCCCTGACCATAGCAGAAATGGTGGCTCTGTTTTTATTTTTTAAGGTAGCCTCATTGCCCATGGACAATCTCATCTATTTTATCATGGGGGTCATTTTTCTGCTCTGGCCGTTTAACTTCCGTGTTTCGCGCCTGGTCTGGATGAACTTGTTTTAGACCTACAGGATTAAATTCTTGCCTGGTATGTGTATAGGTCGTAGTATCGGCCTTTTTTAGCAATAAGAGTGTCGTGATCACCCTGTTCGGCGATTTGCCCCCCTTCTATTACCAGTATTTGATTTGCCTGCTTGATGGTGCTCAGGCGGTGGGCAATTACAAAAGTGGTACGGCCTTTCATCAGCGTTTTTAGACTCTCCTGTATCAGCGCTTCGCTTTCTGTATCCAGATTGGAGGTAGCTTCATCCAATATCAATATTCTGGGGTCGGCTAGTATAGCCCGGGCTATGGCCAGGCGCTGGCGCTGACCTCCCGATAGTTTTACTCCCCTTTCACCTATGAGGGTGTCCAGTCCCTTTTCAAACCGGTCTGTAAATTCATCTACATGCGCGGCTTTTACAGCCTCCTGTAGTTGCTGATCGGTAGCGTTTGGACGCGGAAAGAGTATATTTTCTCTGATGGTTCCTTCGAACAAAAAGTCGTCCTGCAGTACTACACCAAGCTGACTTCTGTAAGAGGAGAGTTTTACTGAAGACAAGTCTGTGCCATCTATGGTGATGCTACCAGACGAGGGGGTAAGAAAGGAAGCCACAAGCCCGGCTATGGTAGATTTGCCAGATCCTGAAGTGCCCACAAGGGCCGTTACCGAACCGCTCTTAGCCTCGAAGCTCACCTGTGTCAGCACCTCTTTGTTTTCTTCGTAAGCAAAACATACCTGATCAAATATTATGTCGCCGTGAATTTTGCCTAGAGACATGGTGCGTTGAGTAGTGTCCTCTTCCAGTGGCATATTCATCAGCTCTTCGGTTCGGTCCAGGCCGGCAAATGCCTCTGTGAGCTGGCTGCCTATATTGCTCATTTGCACAATAGGAGCGATCATAAACCCCAGATATAGGGTGAAAGACAGAAAATCACCAAAAGTCAATTCGTTTTGGATAATCATGTACCCCCCTATACCCATAATACCGGTGGTGGCCATGCCGAGCAAAAAAGTAGCCGAGCTGGTAACCAGACTGGTAGATGTCAGGCTCTTTTTTACATTTTGAAAGAGCCTGTCTACACCCTTTTCAAAGGTCGATACTTCCTGTTCTTCGGCATTAAATCCTTTGATAACCCGGATGCCATTGAGTGTTTCGGTAAGGCGTCCGGTTACCTCTGCATTTATTTGCCCTCTTTTCCTAAAAATAGGTCGGATGTAGCTAAATGCCTTGAGCGATATAAGAGCAAACACTGATACAGGCACCAGCACATAGAGTGTCATCATGGGGCTGATCCGAATAAGAAGCACCAGCGATACAAGGGCTGTGAGTACCCCGCCAAACAGCTGAACGAGTCCAGTGCCTACCAGATTGCGTACGCCCTCTACATCGCTCATGATGCGTGAGACCAGCTCACCTGATTTGTGGTTGTCAAAAAAGCGTACCGGCAGGCGGATTATTTGCTTCTGTACTTTGGCTCTGAGCTGGGCAATGAGGTGTTGTGCTTCTACGCTCAGTAGTTTGGTGAGCAAAAACGATGTAATGGCTTGGACGATAATGGCAGCACCTACAACCAAGAGCAATTTTTTCAGCATTTGCAGATCGCCATTGGCAATCACATTGTCCATGAGGTACTTGCTGGCACCCGGTAGTACCAGACTGGCCAGACGACTAACAATGATGAGCAAAAGTCCCACAAAAAGAAGTTCTTTTCTGGGCCACATGATGGTTTTAAATACATGGCCTATTGTCACTTTTGATTTGCTCATTTTTTCAGGAATATGAATTTGTAAATTAGACTGTTACGGTTCAAAGTTAAGCTTGTTGCCCCTTGTTGGGTAATTCCTTGTGGCATTATTTTTTTTATTGAATTTGTTTATCTAATATTAACATTTGTATTTATTTATGTGAACTGTGCATCTACATAACTATACATCAATCAGCCTATGGAAAAAGTAACTTGTGTGGCCATCGATGATGATCCACTTTTTCTCGAAATAATAAAGTTTTATTGTAAAAAATTGGAGTATGTTGACCTGATGGCGACATACGAAGATGCTGTAGAGGGAGCCATAGGATTGGTTAAATTAAAACCTGACTTAATTTTTTTGGATATAGAAATGCCTTATCTGACTGGGGATGAGATTGTTAATTCGCTTGAAGTCGTACCCAAAGTGGTAGTGATATCTTCTCATGCAAAATTTGACCTTACCAGTTTAGATTTTGAAGTAGCCAAGTATGTTACCAAACCTTTGGAAAAACCTGATCAATTAGACGCCATCATTCGGGAAGTGATGGAAGTGCCGTTAGATGCCAGTGCCAACGGATGCACTTAATTATCAATAACCAATAAATTAACATTAAAAAATGGCTAAAGAAACAATTAAATTAAGCTTGGAGAAAGGCACTAATGATTTGATCCTTACGGATAGTCAGGGCAACAGTGGCAAAAACATAACAACAGTTGTACACTTTGGAGATACTGTTGTTTGGGAAATTTCCGAAGGGGCAAAAATCACTAAAATCACAGACATTTATCGAAAAGAAGGGAGTGTAAATCTATTTGCAACCTTGCCTGCACCACTAGAGGGCAATCAAAAATGGCTGGGTGTAATCGGCGTAAAAAAAGGTCTTGAAGCTTATGGAGTTAAGTATACCGTAGAAGGAGAAGAGACAGAATTTGATGTAGATCCGTTTGTAAAGGTTGACGATAACGGGGGTGGATGATCTTCCATAAAAGAGTATTCAGGCGCCCTTCGGGGCGCTTGTTTTTTAGATTGTTAAGCATAAAAAAGTGTTGAATATATCTTGAGAAAAGGGAACTATACGGCTTTTGGGAGTATTTGGATAGGAAAAAGAAACAGATTTCTGCTGGCAGTGCTATGTTGTTTTAACCTTCTTTTTTTTACCGGTGTAGGAGTTGCGCAAAACAAAAAGCGAGCTGATAGTCTAAAGGCGGTACTAGACAAGGGAGAGCATTCTGATTCGGTGAAATATTTTTTGTATAAAGGTATCTCCTGGGACAGTGGCAATCCGGATGAAATCCTCCTTTACGCTAAAAAAGCACTGAAAATTGCAACTAAAGTTGAAAATCCATTTTGGGTTGCCATGATACAGCTGCATTTTGGGGATGCGTACAGGCTAAAGGGAGAGCTGGCAAAAGCTGTAGAAGCGTATTTGTCTAGTGCTAAATATGCACAAAAAGCAGGCAAAGACATTACCCTGGCGGCTGCTTATACCAATCTGTCCAACATTTATGCTATACAGGAAAGTTACTTAAATGCTGTTCATTACAACAGGCTGGCTGTTCGGGTCAATGAAAAAAAAAATAATCCTAAATTTCTTTCTACAGCACAGATAAACCTTGGTGAAGTATTTCGACTAAAAGGGGATTTAGATTCAGCAGAATATTATTTTAATCAGGGATTAAAGAATGCTAAACTGGCAAAAAAAGATGTGGCGATAGCATATACCTTGGGCAATTTGGGACTGGTATACGCTGAGAAAGATCAGGTAGAAAAAGCAGAATCGTACATGGACGAAGCAATTGAAAAGCTTCTTGTTTTTGAGGACTATTATCCCATCATAGTGTATCAGACGTCTCTGGCTGAGATTTATCAAAAAAGAGGAGAAACTCAGCGAGCATTGGATATAGCGCGTCAAAGCTACGAAATAGCAAAAAGTCAGGGGCTCAAAGAGCAAATAAGAGATGCAGGGCTGCAGCTAGCAAAGCTTTATGAAGTAACAGGGGATTTTGAAAAAGCATACCACTACCAAAGTGAGTATATCGTATACCGTGACAGCATTAAGAATGAGGAGACTATCATGAAAATAGCGGATTTGCGTACAGAATTTGAAGTATCAAAGAAGCAACGTGAAGTCGATTTTCTAAATAAAGCTACCCGAAACCAACGAACCATTCTGGTAGGCCTTACCATCATTCTCATATTAGGGATGGTGCTTACCTATTTGTTATATAAAAACTATAAGCTCAAGGAAAAAGCCCATCGTATTCTTTCAAGGCGAAAAAAAATTATAGAAGACCAACGCAACGAGCTGGATATGCTTAATCGCACCAAGGATCGTTTTTTTTCTATCGTATCACATGACCTGAGAGGGCCGGTGAGCAGTTTTCAGGGCGTTTCAGAATTGCTGAGAGCTATGGTGTCGGCCAAAGAATACGATCAAATAGAGTCGATAGTAGGCAAGCTGGAAAAATCGGCCCGCCAGCTATCGCTACTGCTCGACAATCTGTTGGGCTGGGCGTTGGGGCAGCAAGGCAAGTTTCCTTATCATCCGGAAAAACTCTCCCTGTCGGATGTGTTCGATTCTTCTCTGGGAATTTTGGAAAACATGGCTTCTTCAAAACACCAGAAGCTTACCTACTCACTCGATGGATCGCTCAGTATTTGGGCAGATAGAGATAGTACGTTGGCTATCTTTAGAAACCTGATAGGTAATGCTATGAAATTTACACCTGAGAGAGGATCCATAGACTTCACAGCGGAAGCGTGCGCCGATAAGATAAAGCTGGTTGTGAAAGACACTGGTGTTGGTATTTCAAAAGAAAAACTGTCTGGCATTTTCAATTTTAAAGGAAATAAAAGCAGCTGGGGAACCCGGGGAGAAAAAGGAATGGGGCTGGGGCTGATTCTGGTACATGAGTTTGTAGAAATGAATAAAGGAGAAATTAAAGTAACCAGTGAAGAGGGTGTGGGCACTGAGATTACCGTTTGGCTACCTTTGTATCAGGGGCAAACTTCTTAACTTTACATCATGTCATATCTACAAAGGAGAATTACAATGGGAAAATTAGGGATCGTATACAGTCTTTTGATAAGCTTAGCTTGTGTGAGTTGCACGGGCTCTTCACAGCAGCAGCCAGTATCTGAGTTGTTGGATGTAGACACTTTTCAGAAGCAGATTACATCCGATAAAGGTTTTGTTTTGTTGGATTTACGTACAGATAAGGAAGTAGCAGAAGGGGTGATTCAGGGGGCACAGCAACTCGATTTTTTGGCTCCCGATTTTGCAGAAAAAGCTCAAAAGCTTGACAAAGACAAGACCTATTATATCTACTGTGCAGCAGGAGGGCGAAGTGGTAAAGCGGCAAAGCTTATGCAGGAAATGGGTTTTTCAGAAGTTTATGATCTCAAAGGAGGAATGACAGACTGGAAGGCTCGGGGCAAGGAAGTTGTACCCCTAAAATAAAATAACGATCCAACTTAGGTACTGCGTAAATGACAACCTTAAAGGAAGGCTTACTCCGGAAATTGCAGTAAACCTTCCCAGTGATTGTCTGAGATTAGCACATTTTTCTATACAGTTTATTCAAAGTCAGGATAGAGCAGGTATTGTTTGCGGAGTTTTTTATATTCACTCAAGGCAGGTTCCCAGCTTTGTCTGATCTCATCTTCGGGCACACCGGATTCAATTTGCTGCTGTAACTTATCAGTGCCGGCTAGTTTTACAAAATATTTATTGAAAAAAGCCTCCTTGTTTTTCGATTTTTGATAAAACTCAATGAGGTAGCTCAGGTTGATTTTGTTTTCAACTTCCACCTCCCTCAAATCATAACCATAGCATTTTTGTCCTTTGTATCGGGGGTTTTTAGCCATGCCGTCTATACTTTCAGGAGTGAAAGTAAAATCCCCCATGGTGCTATCCGGTACGCCGACGATTTGAAAAGGAATTTTAGTGCCTCTGCCCACGCTTACTACTGTGCCCTCAAACAGGCAAACCGACGGGTAAAGAGCAATCGACTGATCGGTAGGTAAGTTGGGAGAAGGTTTTACTGTGAGGGAGTAAGGCATGCTGTGATCCCACCCCTTTACTTCTACTACAGTTAGTTTCAAGTTTTCGGCTTTATTTATCCATTTTTCACCCACAATCATGCGGGCATATTCGCCGGCGGTAAGCCCAAACACGATGGGTATGGGGTTCATGCCCACATAGGATTTGTATGTCATGTCGAGCACAGGGCCGTCTACATAGTGTCCATTGGGATTAGGGCGATCCATGATGATCATTTCAATGTCATTTTCAGCACACGATTCCATCATATACTGCATGGCACTGAAGTAGGTGAAAAAGCGTGCTCCCACGTCCTGGCTATCGAAAATTACTATGTCGATACCCGCCAAATCTTCCGGAGTAGGTTTCATGTGTTTGCCATACATAGATATTACCGGCACGCCGGTTTTAGCGTCTACAGAGTTGTCTATATGCTCTCCTGCGTCGGCATTGCCGCGAAATCCATGCTCAGGAGCATAGATTTTGGCCACATTTACCCCTAAAGACAGGAGAGTATCCAGCAGGTGGGTATCTCCGATGCGCGAGGTGTGGTTGACCAGCAAGCCTACGTTTTTTTCTTTGAGTAACGGCAGGTAAACCTCGGGTTGTTCAGTGCCGGTAAGGATTGTCTGTGCCGGTTTTTGAGCCGGTTGGGAGCGGGGAGTTTTTGGCGAGCTGCAAGCCAGGCATAGTGTCAGGCACAAGTAGCCTGCTAAATGTTGTAAGTTTAACTTATACCTATATTTTTGTCTCCGTATTTGTACGCTTTTCATTATTTGGTTCATTATTGTTTAGTGTATTTAAGTTTAAAACTATTATCAATCGCATCTGCTAGTTGAATCTACCCTTTTTCATATCGCGCAGGATTACCAGTGATGGCCAATCTTCTTTTTCCTCGGTTATTTCTAAAATAGCTGTAGTGAGCATAGCCGTGAGTCTGGCGGCCATGATCCTTGCATTTTTTATTTTGGGAGGATTCCAGCAAACTATCAAAAATAAGGTATATAATTTTAAAGGCCATATCGAAATTACGAAATACAATTTTGGCAATTCGATGGAAGAGCCTGCCGTGAGTACACAATCCGATTTTAATCAACACTACAGAGGGCTGGCCTATATAGACCATGTACAGGGATTTGCTCACAAGGCGGGTTTGCTGAAGACCGATGAGGAAGTACAGGGTGTGATTTTCAAGGGAGTGGATACAGACTTTGATACAGCTCGGTTTAGTGGCAGCATGGTAGAGGGCAGGTTGTTTCAGTTTAAAGATTCTACTTACAGTCAGGAGGTTATCATTAGCCGCAAAATATCCCGTATGCTTAGGTTGAGTGTGGGAGACAAAGTATTTATCTCCTTTGTGCAAAACCCTCCCCGTACCCGCAGGCTGCAGATAACGGGCATTTACGAAACAGGACTCGAGGAGTTTGATAAGCAGCTGATAATAGGAGATATAGGGTTGGTACGCAGGATGAACAACTGGCCCGACACGTTGGTAGGTGGCTATGAAGTCTTTTTGAAAGATGCCTCCCGGATGGAAGAGGTAGAAGAAGACCTGTTTAACATGGTGGATATCAACCTGTATGTGGATAAAATTAGTGATAAATACATACAGCTGTTCGAATGGCTCAACCTTCTCAATCAGAATGTGAGTATTTTTCTCATGCTACTACTGGTTGTAAGTGTTATCAATATGATCTCTATATTGTTGATCCTCATCATGGAGCGAACCAATATGGTAGGAGTTTTGCAGGCTCTGGGAGCTACGAGAAGGCAGATCAAACGAATATTCGTTTATAACGGTATGCTGCTTATTGGCAAAGGACTTTTTTGGGGAAATATAGTAGCGCTTACCTTTTCCTTTTTGCAATATCACTTTCAAATCATACCGCTCGATCCGGAAAATTATTACATGTATTATGTACCCATTCATTGGGATTTTAGCATTTTATTAGGGCTCAATGTACTCACCTTTGTAGTTGTTAGTCTGGCTTTGGCTATACCTACACTGGTAATTTCTCGCATAAAACCCATTACGGCAATCAAATTTGATTAGGCTGCCGCACAGATTTGTGGGATATGCGCTACCTTACAGCGAAGCATCCGGCAATTAGTGGTATATGCAAACATTCAAAGATCATTTTTCGGGGCACTCGGCCGATTACCAAAGGTACAGACCTCACTACCCCGATGAGTTGTTTCGTTTTTTGGCTGAGAGTAGTCGTGAGCACAATACCGCCTGGGATGCCGGTACAGGCAATGGACAAGGGGCTGTTCGCCTGGCTGATTATTTCACAGATGTACTGGCCACAGATCCCAGTGCTAACCAGATTGCAGATGCCATTCCTCATCCCAGGGTGACTTACCATGTGTCGCGGGCAGAGCAATGCCCGGCAGCCAGCCATAGCTTAGATTTGATTACAGTAGCACAAGCCTTGCATTGGTTTGATTTTGATGCTTTTTTCTCCGAGGCACAACGTGTGATTAAACCCGGAGGATTGTTGGCTGCCTGGACTTATGGGTTGGCGCAGGTAGATGAAGAGGTAGATCGGGTCGTGCATGAATTTTACCGAACGGAAATAGATGCCTACTGGCCGCCCGAGCGTCGGTTTGTAGAGGAAAAATACAGTACTATTACCTTTCCGTTTGAGGAAATCGATTGTCCGAAGCTTCAAACTACGATGGCATACACTCTCGACGATTATATGGGCTATCTCAATACCTGGTCGGCTGTGAAAAAGTATCAGGCAGCTAAAGGGAGAAATCCCCTGACTACCATTGAGAAAGCTATGCACAAGGCCTGGGGCAGTCCGGGTGATGTCAAGACGGTTTGGTGGCCTATCTACATGCGTGCCGGTATTCTGTAACTAGGTTATGCTGAGAAGCACTTCCATTTGTACATTATGACCAGGAATAGAGCAATTGCTGTAGTAGGTATTTCTAATTAGTCCTCTTATACAACTTAGTTTATGCTGATTGTTTTAGTTTGCCTAATATTATTTCTAACGCTTTGATTTTCTTTTGTTTATATTTTTATTGGCAATCCATTAGCTGCTCAGGGTCAAAACCCAGTACAAACGCATTCAATAAAAAGCATTTTGCTGGTGCGAGCCTTTGGCTCGTATCTGGAGGTATGGATACGAGCCAAAGGCTCGCACCAGCGCACAGCGTATCTTAGTATCAGGTGTCACTTTATCCGCCGTGTAGCTAACATACCGGAGACTTTCTAAGCCGAGCCTATATTAATCGAGTGTATCGAGAAAAAGCAAAATAGCACTGTAGATTTCGTCGAGTTGGTCATCTGTAATGATGTAAGGAGGCATAATGTAAATCACATTGCCCAACGGCCTCAACAAAATGTTTTTATCCAGAAAATAAGGAAAAATCTTTTTTCGGATGGCATTGTCGTAAGAGGTGCCATCGTTGCTTATCACGTCCATGGCAATGATAGTACCCATAATGCGTACATTTTCCACCTTTCCGGTTTCCTTTAGCTGTAAGGCAAAAGCCTGGTGCTTTTGCTGGATGCGGTCCCGGTTTTGCTGGCAGCTTTCGTCCATTATAATGTCGAAGCTGGCGTTGGCAGCCGCACAGGCAATAGGATTGCCCGTGTATGAGTGCCCGTGCAGAAGTGCTTTGCTCAATGCATCGCTTTCAAAAGCCTCTACTATTTTTCCATTGCACGCAGTGATGCCCATGGCCATAGTGCCCCCGGTAAGTCCTTTAGACAAGCACATGATATCTGCATTGTTTTGGATATGATCGGTGGCAAATAATTTGCCGGTACGGCCAAACCCGGTCATCACCTCATCGGCAATACATATAATATCGTACTTGCGGGCTATGTCGATGAGCTTGTCCAGCACAGCCGGACTATACATACGCATACCCCCGGCACCTTGTACCAATGGCTCAAAAATAAAGGAGGCAATGTTTCCTTTTTGTGCTAACTCTTCAAATTGCTTAAGTACCTTTTCTTCTTCTCCCGCTGACGGGAAATCGATCAATTCTATGTCAAAGAGAAACGGGAAAAAAGGTTCGGTAAAGACACTGCGGTCGCCTACCGACATGGCTCCAAATGTGTCGCCGTGATAAGCTCCTTTTATAGCGATCACCTTGTTTTTTTCTACACCTTTGTTGTACCAATACTGGAAACCCATTTTCAGTGCTACTTCGATGGAGGTGCTACCATCGTCGGAAAAGAAAAATTTGGCCATATCATCCGGCACTATTTTCTTCAGATTGTTTACCAGTTTGAGAGCCGGTTCATGGGTAAATCCGGCAAAAATGACATGTTCCAGTTCCAGTGCTTGTTTGTGGATGGCTTGGGCTATGGCTTCATTACCATGGCCGTGTATGCTTACCCACCATGAAGATACTGCATCTATGATTTTCCGGCCGTCTTTGGTGTGTAGATATACTCCCTTGCCGGAAGCAACCTCCAAAGGGGGCTGGTCTGTAATTAACGGGGTGAAGGGGTGCCATATCAGGTCATTTTTCATAGTGTATCAGGGTTTATCGTTTTGGCTATTGCTTTTATCGATTCAGGGGTGACTTCTTTTAGTGTAGGAATGCGAAGCAGGCATTTTAGGCCTGTGTAGTTCAAGATATACTCTTCAGTAGACGGAGTGGGGTCACCGTTGAATATAATGCCTTTTACCTTCAGGTTGTGTTGTTTTAGGTATTCTACTGACAGTAGCGTGTGATTGATACTTCCCAGGTAGTTGCGCGAAACGAGTATTACCTCCAGGTCAAATTTTTTAGCTACATCAATCACCAGTTGGTTATCATTGAGGGGCACCATAATGCCACCAGCGCCTTCTGCTATCAGGTGATTGGAGGTGTCGGGAAGCGAAAGCTCATCGATACCGATTTGCCGACCTTCTTTATCTGCCGATGCGTGAGGAGACATGGGGTGTTTGAGCATTATTCCCTCGGGGTGTATGGTAAGGTTATCACTCACCATACTGCGTACAAAGTCTGCATCGGTAGGAGTGCCGGCTTGTACGGGCTTCCAATAGTCGGCTTGTAGTGCTTCCGTCAATATACTGCTGGCTATGGTTTTGCCACTGTCTGTGTCTATTCCTGTAATAAAATATTTTTTTTGAGTCATATCAGTTGTGTTAACGATTGTATCAGTTGGTCAATTTCTTCTTTAGTATTGTGGGCATGGAGCGAAATTCTAAGCCTTTCACTTCCTGCTTTTACTGTGGGAGACAAAATCGGACGAACATCCAGCCCTTCTTGCTGTAGTTTTTGTGCTATTATTTTGATGCGGTCATTGCCGGGCACTATCAGTGGTTGAATGGCCGTGTCGCTAAACGGTTTGTGAATTTCCTTGTGCTTAGCCAGATGCAAATCGTACTGGCGGTTAAAGTATTCAATGTTGTCTTGTAATGCGTTTTGCAGCTGGTGGTTTTCTCTGATGTAGTCAAAGGCTGCATCTATGGAAAAAACACTGTGAATGGGAAGAGCTGTAGTGTAAATAAACGCTCTGCCAAAGTTGATGAGGTATTCGATGAGCGCAGACGATCCGGCTATACATGCACCGTGAACCCCCATGCCTTTGCCAAAGGTGTATACCCTAGCCAGAAAATCCTGCTCAACACCCATACTGCACACCATGCCTGCCCCGTTTGTACCCATCACTCCGGTGCTGTGCGCTTCATCTACTATCAACTGGGCATTGTAGGGTTTGCAGATCTCTATGATCTCCTGCACGGGGGCTTTGTCGCCATCCATAGAGTATACAGATTCTATGATCACGTAAATATCACCCTTTGCCCTTGAGAGTTTGCCAGCCAGGTCGTCGAGGTTGTTGTGTTGAAAAGAAAAACTCTCGGCTTTGCTGAGCCAGGCACCTTCTTTCAGGCACACATGAGACAAGCTGTCGTAGAGGATGGTGTCTCCCTTTTGTGGAAGAGAGGCTACCAGGGCCAGGTTGGCGCTGTAGCCGGAATTGAAAAGGAGTGCTGCTTCGGCATTAAATATGCCGGCTAGTTTTTGTTCCAGTCGGGTGTAATGGGGAGTGTTGCCGGCAAGTAGTCGAGAGCCCGCAGACCCGTTTTTGTTTACGATACCGGAGTAGTCGTAGGCAGCTATTTGCCTATGGAGTGCGTCGGAGCGCGACAACCCAAGGTAGTCGTTGGACACAAAATCCACCATGCCTTCTGTAGCAACTAGCTTTCTGGCAGTGCCCGAAGACTTACGCTGGTTTAGTCTTTTGAGTAGCTTTTCTGTCATCGCGACAAAATTTGATCATAAAGGGAAGTCTCGCAAGTCTTATTCTTTATTTCTGACCGCTAATTTCAGGATTTTTTTATCAGCCAGTTTGTTTATTGGTTATACTGGTGCAGTTTTACTGCCCTCTACTTGTATTTGGTTCCGGTTACAACTCGATGTTGGCCCGTATCGTAGAGTAGTCATACGTTGAAAGAAACAGAAACAAGCGTGATAAAATCCGTTGGAATTTGCAGTGTGTTGTTGTTGGTCGGTATTAGCCTCTATGCCAGGCAAAGCGATGATCATATACTGCGGCGGGAATTTCAGGTGACAGTTGATAATGATGCCTTGTTTTTTGGTTCTAATGATAAATATTACAGCAGTGGTATTTTTCTCAAATACAGACGGCTACTTCGGCAGGAGAGTAGGTGGTTTCAGTTTTTCAACAAAAAGCAAAACCTGTCTAAAGCCATAGTGTCCTACGATCTGGTGCATAGGATGTACACCTCCCGCGATATTGACGAGACGCTCGAAGAGTTGGTAGACAGACCGTATGCCGGCTGGGTAAATGTAAACTTCGGAATGAGCTACCACTTTAAGAATGATGCGGTGCTGGTATTTGACTATGATTTGGGCTGGCTGGGACCCGCTACCCGAACCGAAGATGTACAAGTGTGGTGGCACGATACTTTCAATATGAAACCCCCTAATGGATGGCGTTACCAGATTAATAATACACTGGCGACCAACTTTTCTGTTTTTTATCAGAAGCGACTTTTTCATGCAGAGAATGTGTTTGACCTGATAGCCGAACAGTTTGTGCAGGTGGGGACTATTCGAAATAACCTGAGGAGTGGCCTGACCATGCGACTTGGCAATGTTTTGGGGCTGGCAAATTCTGTATATACATCGAGCAAAATGGGAGGAGCCAGACAAAAAATACGCGACATACCTACAGATGAGCGCACCGAAGAGTTTTACCTCTATGTAAATGCTACTATAGAACGTGTTTTGTACAATACGACTATCGAAGGCAATTTTATAGGGGAGCCCAGCGTATTTACCAAGGAAGCTCTCCCCTGGGTAGTACATCAGACCTGGGGCATAGCACGCAGTGGACGGTACTTTGATTATCGGTTGGCTGTGGTGCTCAGAAGCAGGGAAATAGAAGACGCACTTCGGCACAAGTACATCACCATTTCTCTGGTGCAGCGTTTTTAATTCGTTTCTTTCTTTGGCAGAAAGAATTTAGCATCGAATTAAACTTCTAATAATTTAATTTTATATTTGAATATTGATAATTTAACCAAAACAAAAAAGTATGAAAAGAATAGGTGTATTAGCAGCAATTTGCCTGCTCGTAGTATTTACCTCTCAGGCGCAAAGCGTAGGAGTGGGAGTAAAAGGCGGACTGAATATGTCTACGCTAAGTGACTTGGACAATAGTTCAACAAAGACAGGCTTTCATTTTGGTGGGTATGTGCGGCTCAAGCTCGGAGGTATCGGGCTACAGCCGGAAGTGTACTACTCTGGACAGGGAAGTAAGATTGATGCAGGTGCGGTGAAAGAAAGTATCGATACCAAGTATGTGAACATTCCTGTGTTACTGCGTTTCAATCCAGTGCCCGTACTCAACTTTCATGTAGGTCCTCAATTTGGTTTACTTACTTCTGCCAAGGATGCTGAGGAGGATATCAAAAAGCAGTTCAAAAGCAACGACTTTTCAGCAGTAGTAGGTGCAGGTTTGGATTTGCCTTTCGGGTTGAATTTTACTGTTCGATACGTGAAAGGGTTGAGTAAAGTGAATGATGTAGGAACTGATTCAAGTAAGAACAATATGTTTCAGGTGTCAGTAGGTTATGATCTGGTAAAGATCGGCAAGTAAAGATTTTACAACTAAGACATAAAAAAAGCGAAGATCAATCTTCGCTTTTTTTATGTCTGTATTTTTATTGATTTAGTTACTCAAAATCTCAGTAAGTCTGAGCAGCTCTTCTTTCAAAGGCTTAGACTTGGAGATGGCAATTTTCAGATTAGTAAACTGGATTTTGTCATCGACAATACCCACCATCACGTTTTTCTGGCCATTTAAAAGTCCCTCTACAGCAGCCAGCCCCAGTCGGGAAGAAAGGATGCGGTCGCGGGCTGTAGGCTCACCCCCACGCTGAATGTGTCCCAGTGTAGATACTCTCATATCCATATCGGGCAGGTGTTTTTTTACTTTTTCGGCAATTTCATGTGCATTGCCTTGTTCGTCACCTTCGGCCACAACTACTATCGATGAGGTTTTTTGTCTGTCGCGATCCTTTTTCAGCTTAGCGATTACGTCTTCTATGTTGGTAGAGGTTTCCGGTACCATTATCATTTCGGCACCACCACCGATACCCGACTGTACGGCAATGTAGCCGCTGTTTCTTCCCATTACCTCTATGAAGAAGACCCTGTCGTGCGAGTTTGCCGTGTCGCGAATTTTGTCAATAGCATCCAGAGCAGTGTTTACTGCTGTGTCAAAACCGATGGTATAATCCGATCCGTAGAGGTCATTGTCGATTGTGCCGGGCACACCTACTACAGGTACACCGTGCTCTTCAAAAAAGATATTGGCACCAGTAAATGTACCATCGCCACCGATTGTCACCAGACCATCGATACCGTAGTATTTCATTTGCTCAAAGGCTTTTTGACGGCCTTCTTTGGTCTTAAATTCCATGCTGCGGGCAGATTTAAGAATGGTTCCGCCACGCTGTATGATATTGCTCACCGAGTAGGACTTCATTTTATGGATGTCCCCCTTGATCAACCCATCATATCCATACTTCACTCCGTATACCTCCAGATCAAGGTGTAGAGCACTCCTTACCACAGAGCGGACGCAGGCATTCATGCCCGGAGCGTCTCCACCGGAGGTCAAAACCGCTATCTTTTTCATGTCTCTAAATTTGTTTTACAAGTGGACACAGCCCGACTCGAAAGAAGCAGGGGGTAATCATCTACTTTGCATGTTAGGTAAATTACCGGTTGGTGTTGCCCCCAACTGGTTGGTGAAGGCTGGTCACACTCATGTTTGTGTTTTACAATTTTCCAATTCAGGTTCCTGGCGGTAGCCCGCCTAAGAAAGGCCGAAATTATAAAATTCTTATTGATTCCGTAAGTATTTTTGATAAATAAAAAGGAATTGACTCCCAAATAGACAATTCCGCCAATAAATAATCACTTTTGTTAATAGAAGATTAATTTGTTTTTAATCTACAAGCAATAAAAATGTCTGATGTGAAAAAGGCACTGATCATAACGTACTATTGGCCGCCGAGTGGAGGAGGAGGAGTTCAACGGTGGTTGAAGTTTGCCAAATATCTACCCCACTACGGGTGGGAGCCTGTAATCTTTACACCCGAAAACCCGGAGTTTTCATTGCAAGACGACTCCCTGCTCAAGGATGTATCGCAGGATTTGGAAGTGATTCGGTTTCCGATATGGGAGCCCTTTGGGGTTTATAAAAAGCTTTTTAAGTCGTCGGGCAAAACTGTAAAACAGGGTATAGTCATTGAGAAAACCAAGCTGTCGCTGGCAGATAAGCTATCGATATGGGTGCGTGCCAACCTTTTTGTTCCTGATCCCAGGCGGTTTTGGGTAAGGCCATCAGCACGGTTTTTAGAGTCGATCATAGCATCTAACCAGATAGAAGTAGTGATAACTACCGGCCCGCCACACAGTATGCATCTGATAGGACGCAAGCTGAAGCAAAAAACGGGAGTAAAGTGGGTGGCAGATTTTCGTGATCCCTGGTCGGATTGGGATGTGCTGCAAAAACTGAATATAAGTAGTGTGGCTCATAGCTGGCACAAGCGCCTGGAGCGCCAGGTCATGCAGGGTTGTGATGTACTGCTTACTGTATCCAACAGGCTGGCCGCATCTCTGCAGGCAAAGCACGACGATACAAGTGTTAAGGTGATAACAAATGGTGTGGATGAGGATGATTTTGGAGAAAGCTCACATCCGGTAGAAACTGATAAGTTTAGAATCGTGCACATGGGGCTGCTCAATGAAATTCGCAATCCGGAAGTACTTTGGGAATCTCTGGCCGAATTGTGTGAGGAAGAGGCCGGTTTTGCGGATAGGTTGGAGATAGTACTGGCGGGCATGGTGAGCAATTCCATATTGGATTATTTGCAGGCACACAAGCATTTTTCTACGGCACTTACATACCTCGATTATTTGCCTCATCAGCAGGTTTTTGGGTATTACCGGTCAGCCTCGGTGTTGTTGCTCCTGCTCAATCAGACTGAAAATGCAAAATGGATATTGCCGGGCAAGATGTACGAGTACATGTTTGCCGGCAGGCCTATATTGACATTAGGTCCGGTAAAAAGCGATGTGCAGGATGTATTGCAGGAGTGCGAAGCAGGCGAGGTGTTTGATTTTGATGATAAGGAAAAGATTAAAACCTTTTTGCGACAAGCTTACAGTGAATATCTCGCAGGTAAGAAACAGGTGGCATCTGCCAAAGTCAGTAACTATAGCCGCAAAAATCTGACAAAGAAATTGGCGTCCTTGCTGGATGAGATGTCAGGCAAACAGGCCGAAAGCCATGCATGAAGCATAAAAATATCAAGGTGTTTGCACTTAGATCAATCTTGAATATTTCCATTTTCTCCAACAATTACATAACCTTGTGGCATTCTTGGCTAACCAAACGAAATGATAAAAACAGCAATAATCGGGTGTGGAAACATTGGCAAGAGGCATGTAGCCGTTTTTGATGCAAATCCACAAACTACCATAGTAGGCTTGTGCGATGAGCAGATTGAAAAAGCCCAAACCCTGCAGGAAAATTATGGGGAAGATTACCCCGTGACATCTCAATACGAAGACATTTTGCAGCAGCAGGGTGTAGACCTGGTGAGTATTTGCACACCGCATTACCTGCACAAAGACATGACCCTCAGTGCGCTTAGACAAGGCAAGCACGTGTTGGTAGAAAAGCCCATGGCACTGAATGTGGCAGATTCGAAAGAGATGATTCGAGTGGCGAAAGAGGTAGACCGCAGGTTGTATGTGATGAAGCAAAACCGTTTTAATGTGCCGATCACGCTGACCAAAGAAGCTCTCGATAGCGGAAAATTGGGTAAAATATACATGGTGCAGTGCAATGTATACTGGAACAGAAACCCTGAGTATTACTCTCAATCGGACTGGCGGGGCATAAGAGCCAAAGAAGGAGGAGCGCTCTTTACTCAGGCCAGCCACTTTATCGATTTGCTGATCTGGTGGTTTGGAGATGTTGTAAAAGCCAAAGGCACAGTCGATACCAAAATGCAACAAATAGAAGTGGAAGACTGTGGCAATGCCATTATGGAATTTTCATCGGGTGTGCAGGGAGCCATTACCTGGACAACTTGCGTATACAACAAAAACTATGAAGGCAGTATCACCATAGTAGGAGAAAAAGGCACTGTGAAAATAGGAGGAGCCTACCTCAACAAGATAGATTACTGGGACGTGCAATCTTACCCTCTTCCCAATAATATCAATTTTGCAGACCTGCCCAACAACTATGGCAAATACCAGGGAACCAGCAGCAATCATCACAAGGTGGTAGAAGAAATAGTGAAAGATTTGCAAGGCAAAAAATCAGACATAGTAGAGGGTGAAGAAGGAATAAAATCCATAGAGGCAATAGAGATGATCTACAACGACGCAACAAAAAACTAACAACTTATGCAACCGCGAATATGGCAGTCAGGTGTGAAGGACGTGTCTTTAGGTAAAGATGTGACATGGGTAGAGCCGGTAAATATGTATGGCTGCACAATAGGGGATGGCACCTTTATAGGTCCGTTTGTAGAAATACAAAAAGAGGTAACCATAGGCCGGCAGTGTAAAATTCAATCTCACACATTTGTCTGCGAATTGGTAACGATCGGAGATCATTGTTTTATCGGTCATGGAGTAATGTTCGTAAACGATACCTTTGCAGAAGGAAGGCCCGCCGGAGGAAATAAAGACCTGTGGAAGGCAACTCATATAGGAAATAATGTATCTATAGGATCCAATGCCACCATTTTGCCCGTATCGATATGCGACGGAGTAGTGATAGGTGCCGGGGCAGTAGTGACAAAAAACATAACCGAACCGGGCACTTACGCAGGCAACCCGGCAAAAAGATTGAAGTAAAATACAAACATAGTTTTTCCAGTCGAATCAAATGAAAGTACCTTTTGTAGACCTCAAAGCACAGTACCACAGCATAAAGGAGGAAATAGACAGTTCCATACATCATGTGCTGGACAATACTTCGTTTATAGGTGGTCAATTGGTGCGTGAATTTGAGCAGACATTTGCCGGTTATATAGGAATAGAGCACTGTGTCAGTTGCGCCAATGGCACTGATGCCATAGAAATAGCCCTTCAGGCTTTGGGTATAGGCCCGGGAGATGAGGTGATAGTGCCGGCTATGTCGTGGATATCTACAGCCGAAGCAGTAAATACAGTAGGCGCTACACCTGTATTTGTAGATGTGCTGGAGAAAAAGCACACGATAAATCCCGCGCTAATAGCTGAAAAGATAACCCCCAGTACACGGGCTATTATACCGGTTCATCTTTATGGCCGGCCTGCTGACATGGTAGAAGTGATGGATATTGCTGCTCGACACAACCTAAAAGTGATAGAAGATTGCGCTCAGGCACACGGAGCACAGGTAGCCGGACAAACAGCCGGTACTTTCGGCGATGCGGCTACATTTAGCTTTTATCCGGGCAAAAACCTGGGGGCCTACGGCGATGCAGGGTGTATCATTACTCACAAAACTGAAGTAGCAGAAAAGTGCCGGATGATCGCCAATCATGGCCAGAAAGAAAAACACCAGCATCAGATGACAGGGCGAAACAGCCGCATGGACACTCTTCAGGCAGCAGTGTTAGGTGTAAAACTGCGCCATATCGAGCGCTGGACCAATCAGCGGATAGCCCATGCTGAAAAATACAACGACCAGTTGGAAGGAGCGGGTATTCCTTTGCCGGATAGGACAGACGTACGGCATGTGTTTCACCTCTATGTGGTGCAGCTTCACAATAGGGATGAAGTAAAAGCCCGCCTGGCAGAAAAAGGGATAGCCACACAAGTGCACTATCCTCAGGCACTCCCGCTACTGCCTCCCTATGCAGGTTACAATAAGCAAAGCGACTATGCTGTAGCAGCTGAGCTTGCTTCCTGTGGGTTGTCTTTGCCCATGTATCCCGAGCTCACCACAGAACAAATCGAATATGTGTGCAGCACCTTGCGATCTGAAATAAAATAGACGTAGGCTTTGGTACAAAGTATTGACCGGCAATGACAGCAGAACGCCAGTTAATGTTTAATTTTCACTTTTAAAGATTTCCTCAACTCCTAATAGACACTTATGGTCAATAATTCTTTTATAGCAAAAAAACTAAAACTGGCAGCTCGCCTGATGGAGCTACATGGAGAAAACGACTTCAAAGTAAAGGCCTATCATAAGTCGATAGAAGCCATTAAGACCCTGGATGCAGAGTTGGCTACTATGACGGTGGGCGAGCTTACCAAGCTGGATGGTATTGGGAAGAGTACAGCAGAAAAAATAGTGGCGATAGCAAACACACAGACATTTGATCAGTTGCAGTCGCTTGTAGAGCAAACCCCCGAAGGAGTAATAGAAATGCTGGATTTGCCGGGGTTTGGGGCTAAAAAAATACGAGTATTGTGGCAGGATGCAGGCGCTACATCGCTAGACGAATTATTGGTATTGTGTCAGCAGGGAAAGATTGCCTCTGTAAAAGGTTTTGCAGAAAAAACACAGGAAAGCTTGCTGCGTGCAGTGGAATTTAAGTTGAGTTGCAGAGGGTGGTTTCGATATGCTACCATCGAACCTGTTTTCCAGGAGCTTGTAGCACAATTGAGAGCCGCATTGCCACAGGCACAGGTAAGTGAAACGGGAGCGCTCCGCCGAAGAATGGACGTAATAGATCGGGTAGACTTGCTCGTTGGTTTTGACGGTTCATTGGCTATAAAAAATGCAATAAAAGGGCTTGAAGAATTAGAGGAACACGCACGACACTCCGGGCCATTTGCCTGGGTGGGCGTACATAAGTCAACCGGAGTAAAAGTTAAAGTCAGGTGGTGTAAACAAGGCGAATTTGAAAAAACGCTGCTACTCACCACTGGATCGGTACAGCACTTATATCAGAGAATGGAAAGTGGCCTAAAGCTCCGTGAAGCAGTGGTCAGCTCTGCTGAGACTACAGAAGCAGACATCTACAAATCTATAGGACTGCAATATATAGCTCCGGAAATGCGCGAAGGCATATTTGAATTGACCAGAGCGGCAAACCATGAGCTGCCCGAGTTGGTAGAAATGACAGACCTGAAAGGCATATTGCACAATCACTCTACCTACAGCGATGGCAGGCATACCCTTAGACAAATGGCCGAACACTGTAAAGCTTTGGGCTATGAATACCTAGGTATTTCAGACCATAGCCAGACAGCAGTATATGCCAATGGTCTCTACCCAAACAGGGTAAAAGATCAACAAGAAGAAATACGGCAGCTGAATGAAGAACTTGCACCCTTTCGGATATTTTCGGGCATAGAGTCAGATATTCTCAGCGACGGCTCCCTCGATTATACCGACGATGTGCTGGAGAGCTTTGATTTTATAGTGTCGTCTGTGCATTCCGGCCTTAGCATGGACATAAACAAGGCCACCGATAGGCTGCTCACAGCAGTGCGTAACCCACACACCACCATACTGGGACATATGACCGGGCGGCTATTGCTCGAACGGGAAGGATATCCGGTAGATCACAAAGAAATAATAGATGCCTGCGCAGAAAATGGTGTAGTGATAGAGATTAATGCCAGTCCCTACAGGTTGGATATAGACTGGCGCTGGGTCAATTATGCGCTCGAAAAAGGAGTGATGTTGAGTATAAATCCGGATGCACATGCTATGGAAGGGTATAAGGATATGTATTACGGGTTGTTAGCTGGTCGAAAAGGTGGACTGACCAAAGCCATGACTTTTAATGCCTTGTCGCTGAAAGAAATGGAAGCTTATCTAAGCCAACGAAAAGCAAAAATCAACGCCTGATGAAGCGCACGAAAATATTGGTGGTTCGCTTATCCTCTATTGGAGACATTGTGTTAACGACACCTGTATTGCGCTTACTTACAAAGCAGATAAAAAATGTAGAAGTTCACTATGCAACCCGGGCTACCTATGCCTCTCTGCTGGAAGCCAACCCACATGTGGCAAAATTGCACTTGCTAGACAATAGCTTTGTTCGCTTTATTCGCGAGATTCGAGCCGAGCGGTTTGATTATGTCATCGATCTGCACAACAATTTCAAAACCTTTTGGCTAAAGGGCATGGCAGGCTGCAAAACCTATAGTTTTTCTAAGCTCAATTGGCAAAAATGGTTGCTGGTAAATGCCAAAATAAACCTGATGCCCAATAAACACATCGTAGATCGGTATGTGGATACCCTCAAACCTCTGGGTATAACAATGGACGATGAAGGGCTGGAATACTACGTACCTCACAAAGATGTAGTAGAGGAGGATTGGCTGCCGGAGACTCACCGCAAGGATCTGGTGGTGTTTGCCGTAGGAGGGCAGTATGGCACCAAAAGACTTCCCCGTGAGCGGATAATTGAGGTGTGTGATAAGATCAACAAACCAGTAATCCTGCTTGGCGGTAAAGAAGATGCAGAAGAAGCAGCGCATATTGCTCGTTTTTTTGAAAAAAGAAATAAGAATAAACCTTTTGAAAAGGGACTAAAAGACCTGAATAAGAAGACAGTTGTGTTTAACGGGTGTGGCAAATTCAATCTCAATCAATCGGCTTCAATTATTAAAAAATCGATAGCTGTATTTACGCACGATACGGGGTTGATGCATATTGCTGCAGCGTTTGGCAAAGAGGTTTTTAGTATATGGGGCAATACCGTACCCGAATTTGGCATGTACCCCTATCGCACAAAGTTCACTGTGTTTGAAAACAACGCTCTACCTTGTCGGCCCTGCTCTAAAATTGGTCATGCCGGTTGTCCGCTGGGGCACTTTCAGTGTATGAAAAAGCAAGTGATAGATTTTTATATTCCTTGAGGTAATGAAAAAACTATACCTTGTAAGACATGCTAAATCTAGCTGGAAGGATCCCTATCTACCGGACGACCAGCGCCCGCTCAACAAGCGAGGAATGCGCGATGCTCCACGGATAGCTAAGTACATCAGCCACAGGGTGAAAATCCCGGATTTGTTTATATCAAGCCATGCGGCACGGGCAGTATCCACAGCAGAAGCTTTTGTGCAGGCCTTTGGTGGAAAGCAGTTAGTGCAAAATGAAAGACTATATCATGCGTCGTTAAGTGAATGGTATAGTCAGGTGTCAGAGTTGGACAATTCCTACCAGTCAGTGATGTGTTTTGGACACAACCCCGGCCTTACCGAATTTGTTAATAGATTGACGGGTGAGAGTATTTACAATATTCCGACATGTGGCGTGGCAGCTATTGATCTGCCTGTTGCGGCATGGCATCAGGTACCCCACTGCTCTGCTACCCTGGATTTCTACGTTTTTCCCAAGGGGCTACCCTTATAGCCCGTGCTTTCGGATGCTCATAAAATAAGAACTCTGAGAACTCCTGACACCTTATCGTGCCTGTAAAAATAAAATTCAGTAATTACTGATTTAGTTTTGAACTCTCAAGTATTTGTTGTCTTTGGATACACTACCTTTGTAGCTCATTAAAAAACGAAAAAACACTATCTTTTTCTCATGATAAAAAACACCCTGTCTTGTCTGTTGCTGGTCATGCTTAGTCTCATGGCTAGTCCCGTACGGGGAGAAGATCAGCTGGTAGAAGACCTGAGAGAGGAATGGCAGGTGTTTTCTTCGGAAGAAAAAGCGTTTGTGCCTTACATAGCAGGTGTGCAATTTCCCAAAATGGTGCATTTGTTTTTAGATGTAAACCGATATAGCGATTATTACTTGAAAGTTTTTCTTCCGGCTGGCACATCATTTTTGGTTGAAAATAAGCTGGTAACAGTGGTAGAAAAGCATACACAGCAGAGCTTTAGAGTCGATAGCCTGCAGGCATATTACCAAAAAGACAGGCTTTTGGTTTCGTTTTACAGTGCAGAATTACCGTATGACTTGCTTCAAACACAAATAGTAGATGTGAGCAGTGCTAAAAGCTGGGAGTCTCGGGCAGGAGTATATGATATCGATGTACGTGAGCAGGGAAAAGAAAATGACTTTCTGATACTCTCTATTTTGACCATACTAGTGGTGGTAGTTTTTGTGAAGCGAACACTCAAAAATGTCTTTTTTGATTACCTGTCCTTCGACCGTGCTTTCTCTATTAAGCCGAGAGGAGAGGGGCTCTTTACTATTGGTGTTTTTTCGCAGACCAACCTGCTCATGTTACTTCTGTATGGTGTTACGTTGGGATTTACTTTCACTGTAGTGTTTTACGTGCTTACCGATTGGCTTACGGCATGGTTTGGTGTATTGGACACGCTCAAGTTATTTGGTATAGGGTTAGTATTCTCCTTATTGTGCATAGGAGCAATGGTAGTCAAGTACTTTCTAATCTATGTAATGAGTCTGATATATAAGCTCAAAAAATACCACTTAATACAGTTTTACGACTACCTTAGAATGACGATTTTTCTGGTGATCGTATTCTTTTGTGTTTCGATTTTTAACCTATCTACCGAAGGGTATTATCTTGCAGAAAATAAGAGTGTTTTTCTCCTTCTGGCCGTCTTAACCCTCCTATTACGCCCTATCTTCATGTTTTTAAAGTTAAATAAACTCTCAGGGTATAAAAATCTGCATTTATTTTCCTACATTTGCGGCACTGAAATTATCCCACTTATCATAATCTTGAAATTTTTCTTGAATTAATAAGTTTATTTTTTTCTTTTAAACAGGGCAAAAAGGAATGAGCGAAGGTATCTTAACGGAAGACAAAACAAGATTGAAAAAAGTATCAAGCATCTTGGTCTCCCAACCCCAACCGGTAGATTCAAAGTCACCTTACACAGCACTATCTGAAAAGTATGGCATCAAGATCGACTTTAGACCATTTATCCAGATCGATCCGGTAGACATCAAAGAATTCAGAAAGCAAAAGATAAACATTCTCAGCCATACGGCAGTGATATTTACCAGCAGAAATGCTGTAGATCACTTCTTTCGTCTGGCAGCTGCCAGCAAAGTGGAGATCCCGTCGGATATGAAATACTACTGCATCTCTGAGCAGACAGCTAATTACCTGCAGAAGTATATCGTCATTCGCAAAAGAAAAATTTTCACAGGATCACGCACAGCCAACGATCTGATAGAAGTGCTGAAAAAGCATAAAAATGAGAAATTCATTTTCCCATGTTCTAACATCAGAAAAGACGATATTCCGACTTTTTTGAGCGAAAACGGTTATGACTATTCAGAAGCGATCATTTACAAGACTGTAGCCAGTGACCTGTCAGATTTAGCAGATGTAAACTACGACATCATAGCGTTTTTTAGCCCGTCAGGCATCAATTCGTTGTTTGTAAATTACCCGGATTTTAAACAAAACAACACACGCATTGCAGTGTTTGGGCCAACTACGGCCAAAGCAGCACGAGATGCAGGGTTGATTCTGGACATAGAGGCACCTCTGCCAAATGCCCCTTCTATGACAGGTGCACTGGAGCTATATATCAAGAAGGCAAATAACGTCTGATATTTTTCCGGAGTAATTTTCGCCTGAAGGATAAGGGTTTTCTTCTCCTCATTTTTTTATGAGTCACAATTTTAGGCACTTGTGTCACAAAAATTGGGTAATGTTCGTAGGGTTAGTTATTATTGACTATCCGAAGGCATCATGACAAAATCGCCTGATTATAATAATTAAATGAGGAAACTTTTACTGACCGGTTTTATCACTTTTACCACTTGTCTGGCAGCACTTGCTCAGCAAGACGTGCAATTTAGCCAGTACATGCTCAATCCACTTTTTTACAATGCCGGCTGGGCTGGAGTGGACGGAACTTCGCACCTATCGGCCATGCACCGTTCACAATGGCTGGGGTATAGTTCTTCTTTCGATGGAGACGGGGGAGCACCCAGTAGTCAATTACTTTCTTTTTCTACACCCATAAAGTACAAAGAAAAGAACCTGGGAGCAGGCCTGAATGTAGTGAATGACAAGCTGGGACCACTGTCCAGTATGAGTATAGAGGTAGCCGCAGCGTATCACCATCAAATGAGAAACGGGATGTTGAGCATAGGGATAAAACCCGGAGTTATAGTTCAGACTCTTGACTTCAGTCAGTTTCGATTCAACGATCCCAGTGACCCGCTTAATGTACAAGCCAAACAGTCTCAAACCGCTCCTAACCTGGGTTTTGGCGCATTTTACTCCACCAAAGATTATACAATAGGGTTAGGTGTCAACCACCTGCTCAACCCCTCCTTCGACTATGGATTGAGCCTTCCGGTTGATTTTCAGAATTCGATAGAAAGAAGTTACAATATTTCAGGTTCTTACGACTACAAAGCAGCTTACAAGCTGGTGATTACGCCATCAGTGCTGATTAAAACGGATTTAAACAATTATTCTTTTGACCTGAGTGCTATAGGCACTTATGATGATAAGGCCTGGGCGGGCATTTCCTACCGGGATAGTGAAGCCGTAATACTGCTGATGGGGTACTCATTTCTGGAAGATAACACTATGCGCGTTGGGTATGCTTTTGATTACGTAGTAGGGGAGCAAAAGGCCAAACAACCCACCTCTCACGAGATATACGTACGCTATAATTTGCCCAATATATCCACTGGGGGCAAGAAAATTATTAGAACACCACGTTTTAGATTTTGAGAAAAAAATTTTGCCAATTCATAATAATTCTACAATTTGAGCTGCTAAAAATTATATTTGTTTCGGATTGATATAATTTTTAGAATTAATTTCAGGTAATTAAGTTGTATGGGCTATATTTATGGTTTGAACCATGCAATATATATTTGATATACTTGTTATAGTTAAGTATGATTTTTAAATTTCGTGTTATGAATAAAATAGGTGTTTTAAAGAGCTTGTCATTCCTGCTCATTTTGGCTGTATGTGGTCTGCAAAGTTGTGGTATCATTGGTGGTCTTTTTGGCGGGGGATCAGGTTTCGACGATAACGGAGAGCTGGTCGGAGTATCCGGTAGAGACGGATGGGAAATGTCCCGACCATACGGAATGGTAGCCATTCCTCCCGGAACTTTTCACATGGGACAGGCTGACGAAGATGTTCCAGCAACTCAAATCAATTTTAACAAACAGGTAACTATCGGTCCGTTTTTTATGGACGATACCGAAATCACAAACAACGAGTACCGTCAGTTCACAGAAGATATTCTTGAAGGTTCGGAAGTGGATTTGCCCGATGGCTTTGTGCTGGAAGATTTAATCCCTGACTCTACTGTTTGGACAAGAGATTTTACTCACCACATGGGAGATCCCCTGATGGTGTATTACTGGTCGCACCCAGCGTTTGACAACTACCCTGTGGTAGGTGTTGACTGGGAAGCAGCTAAGTACTTCTGTAAGTGGAGAACAGACCACCTCAATACATACCGCGCTGAAAACGGACTTTTCCCTATGCCAAATTTCAGACTTCCTTCGGAAGCCGAGTGGGAATATGCAGCCCGTGGTGGACGTGATATGGCTAAGTATCCCTGGGGTAACCCTTACATAAGAAACCAGAAGGGATGTCTGTTGGCAAACTTTAAGCCCGGTAGAGGAAATTACTTCGACGATGGCTTTGCATATACAGCTCCGGTAGCTACGTTTTTTGCCAACGACTATGGTTTGTATGAAATGTCGGGTAACGTAGCTGAATGGTGCGAAGATGCCTTCGATCCTTCTTCAATGCCATTGGTATGGGACCTTAACCCTACTTATTTTGACGAGAGCATTACCAAAAAAGTAATCAGAGGTGGTTCCTGGAAAGATATAGCATACTACTTGGAAACAGGCACGAGAACGTTTGAATATAAAGACTCAACCAGAGCTTCTATCGGATTTAGATGTGCCATGACTCACCTGGGAAGATCAGGAGGAAACGAATTTTAATCTTACTTAAATACTTGAAACGAATTAATAACCTAAAATCTTTAATAATATGAGCGCGAAAAAAGGTGGATTTTCAGAATTGTTGTTTACCACGATAATGCCCAAAGTATACGGTATTGGTGCTGCAGTAGTAATTGTTGGTGCCATGTTTAAGATCCTCCACTTGCCGGGTGCAGGAGAAATGCTTGGAATTGGGCTTACCACGGAAGCAGTTATCTTCTTCCTGAGTGCATTTGAACCAAAACATTCTGAAGTAGATTGGTCTAAAGTATACCCTGAATTAGCGGATGATTATGAAGGTGAAGCACCTGCGCCACGTGCAAGAGCTGCTGCTCCTGCTGCATCGAATCAGGATTCTGTGACTAAGAAACTGGATAGCATGCTGGAAAATGCTAAAATAGGACCTGAGTTGATTGAAAGCCTTGGAAAAGGGCTGAAAAATATGGCGACTTCAGCCAGCAACATGGCAAACCTGAGCGATGCTGCTGTAGCTACAAACGAATATGCCAAAAACGTAAAAACAGCTTCTGGTTCGCTTGTAGAAATGAACAAGTCTTATGCTGCTACTGTAACTGCTATGGCAGATATGGCTAACGCTTCTAAAGACGCTAAAGAATACCATGCACAAGTGCAGGGTGTAACTAAAAACCTGGGTGCTTTGAATGCTGTTTACGAAATGGAGTTGCAGGACGCAAACAACCACGTGAAAGCGATGAATAAGTTCTACTCTAACGTAACAGCTGCTATGGAAAGCATGGCAAAAGCAGGAGAAGATACTAAGAAATTCAGCGACCAAATGAGTCAGTTGAATACCAACATTACCTCACTCAACAATGTTTATGGTAATATGTTGGCAGCCATGAGAGGTGGAGGAACTCCCGCTTCTAAATAATTCAAGAATTGTATAAACTAAAAAGCATCAAATATGGCTGGAGGTAAAGAAACACCAAGGCAGAAGATGATCGGCATGATGTACCTGGTACTGACTGCCCTTCTCGCGCTGCAAGTAAGTAATAGTGTGCTTGAGAAATTCTTGTTGATAAACGACGCGTTTGAACAAACCAACAAAGAAAACCAAGCTGAAAATGTAAACAAGCTTGAGAGTATACAGAAAGCAGTAACTGATGCCGGAAGCCGCGACAAAGACGTAGCGGTACTCAACAAGGCAAAGCAAGTGAGAGAAGAGACTGCTAAGACTCTTAAGATGGTAGAAGAATATAAGGATATGCTTATAGAAGCATCCGGAGGATATGATGAAAACAACAAACTGATCGGGCAAAAGGATATTGATACTGCGCCTAACCTTTTTGTAAAAGAGAAAAAAGGAGATGAGTTGAAAACTAAACTCAACGCTTACTCTGGTTTTCTCAGAGACATTACCGGAGACCAATCTATAAAGGACATTGCAAAAGACGCAAAAGACATTCCTGTATTTGCTGATGATCCTAACCAAAATCAAAAAGGATTTGCCGAGTTAAACTTTGGGCACAATACGCCAATGCTGGGAGCGCTCGCTTCTTTAAGTCAATTACAAAACGATGTAATAACTGAAGAGAGCAAAGCGTTGGAAATACTGGCAGCTGAAGTAGGCGCTGAAGATTTGAAATTCGATCAGATTGTTCCTATGGTAAAGCCGGTATCAAATATTGTAGCAGCGGGCACGAAGTATGAAGCAGAAATGTTTATTGCTGCATCTTCATCAGCTGTAACACCTACAATGACTTACAACGGAGAGGAAATTGAAGTAATAGGAGGAAAAGGTAAAGTTGAGTTTACGGCTACTCCTGGAGCATACAATAAGGATGGTATAGCACAAAAATCTTTTGTAGCGGCTATTAAAGTACCACTACCAGGAGGAAGAGATACTACATTTATAGATACTGTAAACTATTTCGTTTCAAAGCCTGTGATGGAAATACAGTCAGCGTCTGTATCTAAATTATACCTGAATTGTGGAAACGAACTGAGTGTTCAGGTTCCTGCTCTTGGCGCTGCGTACAACCCGTCTTTCTCTACCAAAGGAGGAGTTAACATCAAAGGTGCAGAAAAGGGATTTGTAACTATTGTTCCTCAGTCTGCTAAAGTTACACTTAGTGTATCCAGCAATGGAAACCTTATAGGAACCAGAGAGTTTGGCGTAAACAGAATTCCTGCACCAGAAGTACAAGTGTTTAATGGCAATAGGCCTGTAAGCTTGAAGACTGGTGTGTCAGTAAGAGAATTGAGAGGTTTGAGACTGAGAGCTGTTCCAGATGAAAGTTTTAAACAATCTTTACCGAATGATGCCCGTTTTAGAGTAGCACAATCTGAAGTTACTTTGGTTCGTTCAGGTAGAGCAGTGAAGTCTACTAAGATAAAAGGTGAAAGCTTGAACCTTTCTCAATTGGCTAGCCAAGCTCGCCCTGGAGATAATCTGGTAATTGAAACGAAAAAAGTTCAACGTCAGAATTTCAGAAAGCAAGTGGAAGACTTCAATAATTTTAGTGGAAAGTTTATCACTATTCCGATAAAGTAAATTTAAGTGTTATGAAAAAATTTGGTTATGTAATTGGTCTTTGTCTGTGCATGCTGGTTGTGGCTCCAAGTCATGATAGTATGGCACAAGAACAGGACGATGGGTACAATCCACTTTCGGTTTATCCTATTCATGAGTCTTATATGATGTTTAGAAAGACGATATGGAGAAGGATGGATTTGAAAGAAAAGCAAAACCTGCCATTTTTCTCTAGAAATGGAGAGTTACCTACTGTGATTATCAATGCAGTAAAAGCAGGTTTGTTATTTCCTTATACGAACGACTCGGTAACAACCCGTATGTCTAAAGAGGTGTTTTTGGAAAACCTTAAATACCCTCAGGAGGACACAGGACTTACTGAGGAAGAAATCGCCATGGGTTTTGGACAAGAAGACGATGGTTTTGGCGATGGATTTGAAGAGGAAGAAGCTGCTCCTGAAGTGAGCGATGAGTTTGCTACGAGCGATTTTTCTATTGTTGAAATTAAAGAGGATATGTTTTTTGATCGTAACCGGTCAAGAATGTATTACGACATTCAGGCTGTAACCTTGCTGCTTCCTGCAGATAAGAACCCGGCTCTGTTTGAAAAGCCTCTAGCATCTTTCAGGTATAAGGATTTGGTAAAAGTGTTTAGAAGTATGCCGGATGAGGCTATTTGGTACAATGTTCAAAATGCAGCAGAGCATAGAAATTTTGCTGAAGCTTTTGACCTTCGTTTGTTTAGTGCCAACCTTATCAAATATGCTAACCCTGAGGACAATAGAATTGTTGATATTTACAACAAGTCCAGAAGAGATGGTATCCTGGCATCACAAAAACTTGAGCATGATATGCTCGAATTTGAAAATGAACTTTGGGAATTTTAATCCCTGCATAGGATAAAGATTTTAGGAGTCCCGGCTATCAGTCGGGACTTTTTTTATGCCCTCGCTGATTAGCATGGCTTTATGTTGGCCTATCAGTGTTGCGAGTTCTTCCAGACTGGCGTTTTGTATGTTGTTAAGCGTTTTATACTTGCCAATTAGTTTAGTTTTGGTTTGAGGACCAATGCCCTCTATCTGATCAAGTATAGATTGAAAAGAGTTTTTAGACCTTAGCTGCCGATGGAATGTGATGGCAAATCGGTGCGCTTCATCCCTCAATTGCTGGATCAGCTTCAGCGATTCTGATTTTTTGCTCAGGTGTAGCGGGATAGAATCTCCCGGGTAATATATCTCTTCAAGTTTTTTGGCAATGCCTATTATTGGCAATTCATGATAAATTTTGAGCTCTTTTAGGGCTTCTACAGCGGCACTAAGTTGTCCCTTTCCTCCATCTACTATCACCAGGTTGGGTAGTGGTGTGTTTTCACGGATAAGCCTGGAGTACCTTCGCGTTACAATTTCTTTCATAGAACCAAAATCATCAGGCCCTACTACTGTTTTGATTTTAAAATGTCTGTAATCCTTTTTTGAAGGCTTTCCATTTTTGAAGCAGACCATGGAAGCTACTGGATTTGTACCCTGAAAGTTTGAGTTATCAAAGCATTCGATGTGAACGGGAAGTGATTTTAATTTTAGGTCATCTTGAAGTTGAGTGAGTACGCGGTTAGAGTTTGTAGCCTTTTGGTCTTTAAGCTTCAATAATTCTTTTTTATAAATCAGTACATTTTTTACAGATAAGTCCAGCAGGGCTTTTTTGTCTCCCCGAATGGGGTTTATGATGGTTACATTTTTGTCCCAGCTTTCTAAGGACTTGTTGCAGATGATTAGCTTATTTGTGCTGTTGAACTTTTGTTGTGTATTGATGATGACCAGTCGGAGGATATCTTCGTCATCCTCGTCCAGTTTTTTGTTTACCGCAAAGGTGTCTGAGATGTTGATGTAGCCATTGTCAATATGCATATAATTGATGATGGCTTTGTTTTTTTCTGAAAGTATCGAAAATATGTCTGTGTTTTTTAGTTTAGGATTTACAATAACGGTTTTAGCTTGAAACTTTTCCAGCAAACTCAGCTTGCGTTTATAATTTTCAGCTATTTCAAATTCCAGTTTTGAAGCAGCTTCTTTCATTTGTTGTTTGAAGTATGATAACACAATGCCGATGTTTCCTTTTAGGATGTGTTTGGATTGTTCTATTTCTTCAAGGTAGTCGGCTTCTTTTTGTAACCCTTCGCAAGGCCCCAGACAATTACCTATATGATACTCGAGACATATTTTAAACTTTCCTTTTTTGATGTTCTGCTCAGTCAACGACAGGTTGCAGGTTCTGATTTTGTATAGCTTTCGAATCAGGTCCAGCACACTATTCATGGCTTTTACGTTGGTGTATGGACCATAGTATTCTCCTTTTTTGGTGTTGTACCTTCGGGTAGCGTATACCTTAGGGAAACGGTCGTTGGATATACAGATATAGGGAAAGCTTTTGTCGTCTTTTAGGAGTATGTTGTACTTGGGCTGATTTTCTTTGATCAGGTTGTTTTCCAAAAGCAGTGCATCAAATTCAGAATCTACTATGGTAAACTCTACGTTGCTTATTTCCCGTACCAGCGTTTTGGTTTTTCTACTGGCAGTTTTTGTTTGCGTGAAATAGCTGGATACACGTTTACGTAGGTTTTTAGCTTTGCCTACATAAATCAGTACATTGTCAGTGTTGTAAAATTTGTATACACCAGGGTTTGTTGGTACTGCTCTGAAGTGATTGTGCTGGACATCTTGTACATCCATAGTTGATTGCCTTAGAGTATGCCACTTTCTATGTCATCTACCTCTACTTGCAGGGAGTCACTTTCCACTCCATCTACTGTTAGGTGTTTGTCGCAATCTAGCTCCACATCTAACTCGAAAGTGGGCTCAGGAAATGAACCCTTTTCGATACCGAGTGTAGGGTCTTTGTATACATCGAGCATAAACTTCTCCCAGATAGGCATAGCAGTGCGGGCACCTTGTCCCATTGCCCAGTTTTTAAAGTGGATACTTCTGTCGTCACCACCTACCCATGCGCCCGCTACCAGGTCTTTTGTTACTCCCATGAACCAGCCGTCAGAAGCACGCTGCGTAGTTCCTGTTTTTCCACCAATTTCATTTTCATTTCTCAATTCCCATGCAAGCCCGCGTGCTGTTCCTCCTTCTTCCTCAGTGGCGCCTTTTAGCATGTGAAGCATGAGATAGGCGGTTCGCTCGCTTATGGCTTCTTTTCGCAGTGGAATAAAATCCTGAATAACCACACCGTTTTGATCTTCAATCCGTGATATGAAAAAGGGTTTGGTGTACACTCCATTGTTTACAAACGTAGAGTAGCCGCCTACCATTTCGTATACCGACACATCGCCACCGGCACCCAGACAAAGTGTTGGTACAGCTTCCAGTTTACTCTCTATGCCTAGTCGGTGAGCCATTTCTACCACTTTTGTAGGAGTAACACGCTGCATTACATAAGCGGTGATAGAGTTGATAGATCGAGCCATCGCTCGTCTGATGGTCATTTTTTCTCCACTGAATTTACCATGATCGTTGTTTTTAGGTGTCCAGGTAGGAGGGTCCTGGCCAGGCATAGACCATGTGACCGGTTGATCCGCTACCGGAAAACAGGGAGAATAACCCGCTTCGATTGCCGTAGCATATACAAAGGGTTTAAACGTTGATCCGGGTTGCCTTTTTCCTTGACGTACGTGATCAAATTTGAAATATTTTTGATTGATTCCACCCACCCAGGCTTTGATGTGCCCTGATTTAGGATCCATCGCCATAAAACCCGTATGCAAAAAGTGTTTGTAGTATTTGAGTGAGTCTATCATACTCATGGTGGTGTCAATTTCACCGTTCCACGAAAACACCGTCATGTCTTTAGGTTGATTGAGGTAGTAGTCTACAGAATCTGATTCTTTGCCGTATTTTTTTGCGAGTGCTTTATAGTAAGGAGTCTTTTCGATAGCGTTTTCAACGAAATCCTCTATAACTCTGCCATCATGATCAATCCAAGGGTCGTCTCCTTTGAGATGATCTATAAAAAGCTCTTGCAGATACTTCATGTGTGTTTTTACAGCATTTTCTGCGTAAGCCTGCATGCGACTATCTATGGTGGTATATACTTTTAGGCCATCTGCATATACATCATAGCCGTTTTGTTTGCCCCAGTACAAAAGGTAGTTGGCGAGTACCGTACGGAAATACTGGGCAGGGCCGGTGTTGTGATCCGAAACTTTAAATTCAAGTCCAATGTCTGATACTTTCAAACTGTCAAATGCTTCCCTGTCAATTTTGTCGTATTTGTAGAGGTTATATAGAATTTCAGTTCGCTTTCTGATCGCTTTTTCAGGATTTCTTACGGGGTTGTAACGGGTTGGTGCATTGATAAGGGCAACCAGAATAGCCGACTCTTTGTAGTTTAGTTCAGATGGTTTTTTGTTAAAGTAGGTTTTAGCAGCTACTTGTATTCCATAAGAATTGTACCCATATTCTATGGTGTTGAGGTACATGGCTAGAATTTCCTCTTTGGTGTAGGCACGTTCGAGCTGTACCGAAATGATATATTCTTTTATTTTAGTGATAACCTGGCCAACTATTCTGCTTTTGTACAAAGTGCCTCTGTTTTCGGTAGATGTACGATAGAGGTTTTCTGCCAGCTGCATGGTGAGGGTACTGCCACCACCCTTAAATTCAAAAGTAAGAATACCTGAAAGTGCTCTTATCAGACCGAGCAGATCAATGCCGGAGTGCTTTGAAAAACGAATGTCCTCTGTAACCATCAAGGTGGTAATGAGCTCGGGTGAAAGCTCGTGGTATTGCACGGGAGTTCGGTCGCTCCTGTACAGCTTTCCGAGAAGTTTGCCATCGGCAGAAATGAGTTCGGTGGATAAGTCAGGGTCAGGTTTTTCCAGGCTTTTCAGGCTGGGTAAACCTCCAAACAAACCCCATGCATCCACACTAACAGCGTATATGGTGCTGCCTAGTACAATAAATCCGAGTAGAAATACAGTCCACAAAGAGATGATAATGCGGCGAGTATATTTAGCCATGGAATCAATAATTTTTTCTGTAAAATGTTAAATAAGTGTCCAGTTCTTTTGTGTTGTATAGAATCTCAAAGTTTTCCTTTGTAATAATCAAAGGGTAGACCTTTCCGGGTGTTTCCATTTTTGCTTCCGGTTTGCTTTGTGTCACTAAAGATAGAAAATCGAGTGCTGATTCTTTGGTGTCAAACTGATCTACCAATAGCATGGAATGCTCAGCGTCTAATATCAGACTTTGAATACTCAATGCCGGGTTGTGTTGTTCTTTTAGTTGGTTAAAAGCTTCCCACAGGATTTCGTTGGTTTTGCTATTGGAAGGAAATACAAAAACAAAGTAATGGGGCTTATTGATGTTTGAGCGATACCTGGCCCGAGAACTATTGATAATATTGATTTGAAAGTTTTCGGATGCTTTTACTAGAGAGTCTGCATACGGTACCAATTCGCTTTCTGTATATTTTCTTTTAAAGTTGTTCAACTCATACTGGTATTGGTAGATGTTTTCCATTCTGCCAATGAGCAGTATTTTCAGCAACTCCATGTTGTCTACAAAATCATTGTCGGGATATTTTTCCAGCCCATCGTTCACCATGTTGAGGGAGGCCGTATAATTCCCTGTTTTGAAAAGCTGGTAGGCTTGTCTGTAGATTTTTTTCAACTGTTCGCTGGCTGCCTGACTTTCCTCCCTGTAGTTAGGATTTAGTATTACCTTGGCGTAGATGCTGTTGGGGTGATCATTTATAAGAGTGTTCTTAAAGTAATTTGATCGGCTGTCGTTACCCAAATCCTTGTAGATAAGATAAAGCAGGTACATTACTTCCAGCTTGTACTCACTTTCGCTGAATCTGGCCAGTAACTTTTCAAAAGTGCTGGCGGCATTACTTTTCTCATCCAGATTGAAATTGTAGATGTTGCCCAGATTGTAGTGAGCATGCTCTACTTCGCTTAGCAGTTTGGCTTGTTGTTTTTCGTCGTAGGGTATTGTTGCTATCAATTCTTCTTTGCTGATCTCAGGTTCCTGATTATCGCTATCGTTAGTTTTGTTTTCAGCGTCTCCCGCTTGTAGGTTTTGGGGTGTGTTTTGAGTGGCTACATTACCCTGCAGAGACTTGTTGGTTCGCCTCCAGTTATCTTCCAGAGGGCGGTTGCCCCACACCTGTTCAAATTCAAAGCGCCCCTTGTCTACAGCTGATTGATTGTAGAAATACCATACTGACTCATCGAAATTATTGCTGCCAATGGGTACAAACTCATCATTGAATGGGTCGTTTGATCGCAGTTCGGTTCGTTTCTTTTTCTTAGCTTCTGCTTTTTCTTTTCTCTCTTTTTCTTCGGCTATTTTTTGCGCTATGTAATCATCCAGAAACCGATCCAGAGAGTCCGCACTCAATCGTGACAAAGCAATGAGGCTGTCATTGGTTTGGATAATGTTAAGTTGTTTTACAAAGTCGGCTAGTATTTGCTGGCGTTCGCTTATAGCAGCAAACTCTGCTTCGTCCTGAGGCATGACGGCTATGGTGCTGTCATAATACAATTTGGCCAGTTTGTAGTTGGCCAGACTGTCGTAGTATATTTTGCCCAGACTCAGGTAAGAGTAGGCCTTCTGTCTTTTGTTTTTGGTGCTGGATCTTACGGATGCATTGTAGTATTCTATTCCCTGATCCAGATTGCCGTGCTTTACTTCGAAGTTGGCCATCTCGTAGTAGATTTTGTCTTTGAAGTCAACATTTTTAGCATCTATCAGCAGTTTTTTAAAATACTTTCTGATTTTTTTCAAGTCGTTACTTTTAGCCAGCTGGGTTACCTGAGCCATGTTGAGTTTGGTATAAAACGACAACTCATAGCCGGGGTTGTTAGACAGGCATTCCTTGTAGTAGGAGTAGGCCTCTCCATCGAAACCCAGATGCTGGTATACCTGCCCTATAATAAAGCTAACCCGTGCGCGCTCGCGCTGGTTGGTGATCAGAGGTTCTGCCTGAGTCAGGTTTTGAACCATGAAGTTAAGGTCGTCGCGCTGCTGGTGAAGATAAGCTCTGGATAAGTAAAGGTTTTTTAGGTTTTTTTTGTTGAGCTTTTCTTTTTTCAGGTAATCAGATACGGCTTCAGCATTTTTGTACTCACGGTTTTTGATGTACGTGTTGATCAGTGCTATCAGTGCCTCATGGCGTGTGTTGTCGTTTTCACTGTGCGTATTTACATACTTGAAGGTTTCTACAGCATTGGGGAAATCAAGGCTGTAATAGCGAGCCAGCCCTACCAGTACATAGCTGTCGTCTTCCCAGTTAGATTCTGGGTGGCGTTGAATAGCGATCGATGCTTTTTTGATGCAGTCGTCGATCTGGCTGGCCATACTGGTAGCCAGTGTTGAATCAAACTCGGGAAAAATGGGGAGTATTTTATTGTAGTTCCACTGATAGCCGTCGGCTACCGCCTGTTTAATTTCCTTTATGCGCTCATGGGCATAAAAGTAGGCATTGTAGTGGGCAGTGGTGTTGTGAAATGTATTGCTGACGAAATTCTTCCTTTCCGGAGCACAACCTGTGATGAAAAGAATGAATAACAAACAGCCGGTGAGTAGAGGTATTGAGTATTTCAACGTCGCGATATAGTGATAATCTATAGAACTGTAAATCTATGAAAGAAATAAATCAAATTTTATCAAAAACGAATTTCGTTGGCGCAAATTACTCGAATGGTGATTGTTTTTAGCTTGGGTGCTTTTTCAGCCAAACTGAGGCATCTTTTATTTCTTTTTCTTCAGGTCGCCGCGCTTGATAGAATTGATAAACTGTGCCCAGGCAAAAGGGTTGAGAAGTGATATAGATGTAGGCTGAAAGCGCCTGTTCCAGGCTGTCATTTGCTGGTTTACAACATAGCGGTGATTGGAGCTGGCACCCATGCCGGTGTTGGCTAGCATTTTTCTCAACATAGCTTCGTCGAGGTTGCGTTGTAGGTTGTCGAGATCTCCTTGATTGGGTAATTCCAGTGCAAGTACTGCTTCTTTGAACAGCTCTTCGGTAGGGTATGGAAAAACTTCCAATTCGGGCAGGTAGGTAGTGTCTCGTTGCAATTCTATTATTACCGTGTAGCTGTCTTTACCATCTTTTGGAATAATCAGCTGCTGGCGAGTGTAACTTACGGCACTAATAATGAGGCTGTCACCTTCTACTACCGGCATAGAGAAATACCCATATGGGTTGGTAGTAGTACCACGCCCGGCTTTGGGAGCATAGATGTGCACACCGGGCACACCCGAAGTGCTGTCTTCTCCTACTACTATCCCAGAAAACTGCTTTACGTGCAGTTTTTCCTGACCATAAGTGATAGTAGAAAAAGCTACCAAAAATATTGCTGCTATGCCTGTAAAAATGTTTTTCACAATAAACGATTTACTCATCCAAATGCTAATGGCCTGTACAAAGGTTGCTTTATCTGCTAAAGTACAAAAAATATAGCTCGTCCTGTAATTATTCCGGTGGAACTTGCCCATACAGCGTCTATGCAACATAAATCGAGCCATTTTGGAGTGCCAGAGAGGTGAGTTTGAGTCAAAAGGTATTTGATAAGTCGGGGTGGAAATTCCAGTGAGCAAAATTTTTCACGAAAAGGGAAAATAAATGCGAAAAATTTACGGTTTGTAAAAAATGTAAATAAGCTTTGCATCGCCAATCACAAAGATACGCTCATACCGGACCATACGGCTATGAGTCGGGAGTGTATCGTACCGAATAGACCGAGGCTAAAAACGCATAAATAGTTTTTAGTGAAAAGTTATTTTTACCAGCTATAAACCAGCCTATAATATAGTGTAGTCTGACAATTTGAAATGTTAACTATTTGATATAGTGAGTTTTTCGTTTGTTTTAATTAACTTCATTAGGGCTAAAACAGAGTGTTATCGATGAAATTAAAAAATTTCAATCTTCCGTTTGGTGTTCAGATATTCAAGTCGTTTTCAGACGATTCGCGGGTAAGGATTCTTCACCTACTCTATCGCAATGAAGAGTTGTGTATTTCTGACTTGGAACTTATTCTCGATTTTACCCAAACCAAAACATCAAGGCATATCACGTATTTGAAAAATGCCGGTCTTTTGGGGTTTAGAAAACAAGACCAATGGGTGTTTTATCACATAAAAGAAGAGGTTCATGATATTGTAGATCGTATCTTTAAGTTTTTGAACAAAGATCCGGTGTTGCTCAACGACTATCAGACATTCGAAACCTTGAATTCCAACAGGGAGTTGTCAATACATCGGGTGCGAATGACTCACTAAATTTTTATGAAATACCAACATGTATTCTTCGATCTGGATCATACCCTTTGGGATTACGACACCAGTGCAAGACATACCCTTAGCCAATTATATACTACCTACGAGCTGGCAGGCCGGGGTGCAAAACCCTTAGAACAATTCATTCATGTTTTTTTTGAAGTGAATGAAGGGTTGTGGGATCAGTACAATAAAGGTCAGATAAGCAAGTACGTATTGCGAACCGAGCGTTTTCGGCGGGTCTTTGATGCGGCCGGAGTTATACCCCGACTTTGTACACCAGAGGTAGTGGCTGATTTCAACAGAGATTACCTCGATTTGTGTCCGCAGCAGCCCAATCTTGTGAGTGGCGCCCTGGAAGTGTTGGATGCTTTACACGGCCAATTCCATTTGCACATTATCACCAATGGATTCAATGAAGCTCAAGGTGTGAAAATGGAAAAATCAGGATTGTCGCCATATTTTCAGGAAGTGATCACTTCGGAAGCCGCAGGAGCTAAAAAACCAGCTGGTGGTATTTTTGATTTTGCTCTTAAAAAAACCGGAGCTACCCGGGCAGGGTCGCTCATGATTGGCGACAACCTGTCTACGGATATCAGAGGAGCAAGGGAGTATGGGATGGATCAGGTGTACTACAATCCCGAGGGCAAAACCCACAACGAACCTGTGTCGCATGAGATTAGCCACCTGAAAGAAGTCATCGATATTCTAGGCTAAGCACCCGTCTGTTAAAAAAAGTTAAAGAAAATCTTTTGTGCCACTCATGCCGTACATTTGGCGTACTGTTTGGGCATACAACCAAGTGCAAACAATATTGCTGCGCAGTGTTGTGTTCCAATAGATTTTCTAGCAGACCACAAAACCATTTTTGAATAGTGAATAAAAAGGCGATAAGTTGGATTACGGCTCTATTGGGTTTGTCGCTCGTGGCATTGGTCATCTTTCAGTTGTACTGGGTCGATACCGTGATCAAAGCCAATGAGGAGAGGTTTGAGAGAGACGTGCAGGACGTGCTCAATACAGTATCTGAAAAGCTGGAAAAGCAGGAAGCACTGTTTTTGGCAGTAGATAATTTTCACACACAGTTTATCTGGCGCAACCAATCCGCTTCCAACCCAAATGAACTGGAGCTGATAGAAAGTACTTTTGAAAAGAAGGTTGTAGAAATAGAAGATTTTGTAAAAGACTCTTCGCAGTTTCCTCTTGGATTAAATTTTTATTTCGAATCCGATGACGACACTAAGTCACTTGACAATGTGTCTATAAAGTTTCGTGATGACATTACCGATGACAACAAGCAGGTTATCAAAATAAACGGTACTGATTCGACCCGATCTAATAAAAATCTGGAACGGAAGCTGAAAAAAATAGCCAAAAAATCCGAATATGTACAGATGGCAATGCATGAATTGCTTTCCGGTAAAAAATCCATCGAGAGCAGACTCAAGCCCGAGGAGTTGGATTCGCTGCTAGATGCAGGCCTGAAAAACAAAGGGATAGATATAGCTTACGATTTTGGTGTGCTGGATCCCCTGTCTGAGCAACTGGTGATCAAAGACATAGCAAATAAGGAAGAAGATTTACTCAAAACAGACCTACGCGCCAACCTTTTTCCCAATGATATCATGGGAGAGGCAGGATACCTGCTTATCAATTTCCCCCAGCAGCAGACCTATCTGCTCAAAAAAATATGGGTTACACTGGCCTCTTCGGTTGTGCTCATTCTGGTGGTTATTTTTTGTTTTGCCTATGCTATTTTCACTATATTTCGTCAGAAAAAACTCTCTGAAATCAAAAATGATTTCATCAACAACATGACCCATGAGTTTAAAACGCCCATATCCACTGTGTCGTTAGCCTGTGAAGCCCTCCGCGACAAAGACGTAAATGCTACGGAAGAGCTAAAAGAACGCTATCTGGGTATTATCGACGATGAAAATAAGCGGCTGGGGTTGCAGGTAGAAAAGGTGCTACAGATGGCAGTGATAGAACGACAGGACTTAAACCTGAAACTGGAGGAAGTGGATATGCATGACATCATCCATCAGGCGATGGAAAACATATCTTTTCAGATCAATAGCAAAGGTGGCAAGATCATAACAGAGCTGAAGGCGATAAAGCATTCGCTGGTTGCCGACCAACTGCACCTGACCAATATCATGGTAAACCTGCTGGACAATGCCAATAAGTATTCACCGGAAGCGCCGGAAATTAAAATTACTACGCAGGATAGTGCCAAAGGAATAACGATAAATGTAATGGACAAGGGGATAGGTATATCGCGTGATGCTCTGTCTAAAATCTTTGATAAATTTTACCGCGTGCCTACCGGCAATGTACACGATGTAAAAGGCTTTGGTTTGGGGCTGGCTTATGTCAAAAACATGATAGAAGCACATGGCGGAAAGATATCGGTTAGCAGTGAATTGAAAAAAGGAAGTAACTTCAAGATATTTTTACCCTTCGATCACGCTTTTTAAGAAAAACATGAAAGACCTGAATATACTCATCGTAGAAGACGATCCTAATCTGGGACAGATCCTAAAGGAATATTTGCAGCTAAAAGGACATCAGACAGCCTTGTGTCGCGACGGTGAAGAAGGCTTGCAGGCGTATCAATCCGGAGCGTATAATTTCTGCATTTTGGATGTAATGATGCCCAAAAAGGATGGATTTACCCTGGCAAGGGAAATACGAGCTGTGGATAAACAAATTCCCATTGTTTTTTTAACAGCCAAGTCGATGAAAGAAGACACCATAGAGGGGCTAAAGACCGGAGCAGATGATTACCTTACCAAGCCGTTTAGCATGGAAGAACTGCTCTTGCGCATAAATGCCATAAACAAGCGGGTGAATAGGGACGTAGAACAGAAAAGCATATTGCCGGGTAAGGTTACTCTGGGCAGCTATACGTTTTCTTATGACCAATCCCTGCTGCAGGGGCCGGCTGGAGACGTAAAACTGACTTCCCGCGAAAATGAATTGCTCAGGCTTTTTGTAGAGAATATGAACCAGACTCTGGACAGAAGCTATGCCCTGAAAACGATTTGGAAAGACGATAGCTATTTCAATGCCCGGAGTATGGATGTATACATAGCCAAGCTCCGAAAACACCTGAAAGATGATGACAGCATTCAGATTTTGACGGTTCACGGACAGGGGTTTAAGCTTGTCAAAATTGAATAATTTGGTTAAATTAGCTGACCGCCTTGACCTGAGCACAGATGGCTCTCAGGTCGAGTTGTTGGGTTTAATTTTGAAATTAATGTGGCGCAGGCAATAGAACAACCCGACAGTTTTCCTTTGCTTACCCTTTTACTTATAAAACGTATAAACAACATCAACCATGCTTTTAGTCCCTTCTATATCTATACTAAACGGGAAAGTAGCCCGGCTCTCGGGTGGCGAATACGGCTCAGAAACCATTTATGAAGAAAGCCCGATCGATATAGCAAAAAAGTTTGAAGACCATGGAATTCAGCGAGTGCATGTAGTAGATCTGGAGGGAGCCAGAAAAGGAAAAATCATCAATTATCATCTACTTGAATTGATGGCTGGCTACACCAACCTGAGCATCAACTATGCCGGAGGGTTGCATACGGATGGAGATCTGACAAAAGCCTTTGAGTCTGGAGCCGAAAGCATTACAGCAGCTACCATTTCGGTGTATCACAAAGATTTGTTCACCGACTGGATTATGTCATACGGTAGGGAGAAAATAGCTTTGGCAGCTGATACTCTGAATGGCCACCTGCGTGTAGGAGGCTGGCAGAAAGATACCCGTATAGACCTTTTTAGCCACATCGATTATTTTTATAGAAAGGGCTTAAAATATCTGAAAACTACTGACATATCTAAGGACGGAAAACTAGAAGGGCCTTCTTTCAAACTGTATGAAGAAATATTAAAACGGTTTCCCGGCATACATGTATTTGCCAGTGGTGGAGTGCGCCATATAGAAGACATAGAGCGCCTTAGAGACCTGGGAGTACATGGAGCAGTTTTTGGAAAGGCTTTTTACGAAGGTAACATCACCTTAAAAGATATTGACCAGTTTTTGGTCAAGGCCTGATCTTATAGCAATTTTAATATTTCGTCGATATACTCTCGTGAGTTCGACAGTCTGGGCACTTTGTTTTGTCCACCGAGTTTTCCTCTTTTTTTCATCCACTTGTAAAAAGTGCCGGGATCAGCACTATGTACCAGCGGCAGTTGCAATGCCAAATCTTTAAAACGCTTGGCATCATAGTCTGAATTGAGCTCGCGTAAGGTTTCGTCCAGCAGCAGTACAAAACGATCCATGCTGTCAGGAGCTTTTTTAAATTCAATCACCCATTCGTGCCTGCCCTTGTCGTTTCCTTCAAAATGTACCGGAGCTGCAGTAAAATTGTCTATGATAGCCCCTGTAGTTTCGCAGGCTCTGGTAATGGCATTTTCCGCATTTTCTATAATCAGCTCTTCTCCAAAAGCATTGATAAAATGCTTGGTACGGCCAGATATCTTTATCCGGTAGGGCGACAGATTGGTAAACTTTATAGTATCGCCAATATTGTAGCGCCACAAGCCACTGTTGGTGGTGATAATCATAGCATAATTTTCACCTACCTCTACCTCTCCCAAACTCAGTACTTTGGGATTTTCTTTGTGCAACTCATCGTAGGGAATAAATTCATAGTATATGCCATAGTCTAGCATGAGTAGTAGCTCGTCTGAGTCCGGCTGGTCTTGTATGCCAAAAAAACCTTCCGATGCATTGTAGGTTTCGACATAGCGCATACTTTCTTTGGGGATCAGCTCCTGAAATAGCTGACGATAGGGGTGGAAAGCTACAGCACCATGGAAAAAGACTTCCAGATTGGGCCATATATCGAGTATATTATCCGTTTTCCGGATTTCCTTTATTTTTTGTATCAGCAAAATCGTCCATGTAGGTACACCGGCCAGATTGGTCACATTTTCTTTCGAAGTGATTTCGGCCATCTTGTCTATCTTTTCCTCCCAGTTGTCCATAAGTGCTACATCCAAAGCCGGAGTGCGTACAAATTGTGCCCAGAGGGGTAGGTTTTGCATGATTACTGCCGATACATCGCCATAGTAGGAATTTGCATCAGGGTCATATTCATTGATTTGGTGGCTTCCTCCAATAGCCAATCCCTTGCCGGAAAACATTTTTGAATCCGGGAAATTATTGACATAAATGGATATCAGGTCCTTACCTCCTTTAAAATGACAGTCATCGAGAGCCTCTTGCGATACGGGAATGAACTTACTACGGGCATTGGTAGTGCCCGATGATTTGGCAAACCACTTTACATCAGTTGGCCAGAGTAGGTTTTGTTCGCCCTTCATCCGACGTTCTATGTATGGAAAAAGCGATTCGTATTGATGTATGGGCACCTGCTGTCGAAACTTTTCGTAATTGTCTATCCCGGCAAAACCGTACTTTTTTCCAAATTCAGTGTTTTTAGCTGTTTTGACTAGCTTTTTTAAAATCTCTTCCTGAACATCGTGCGGATATTTCATAAAGAGGTCTATTTGGTGAATCCTTTTTTTCATCACCCATGTCAAAATCGAATTGAGTAGCTCCACCGCTTATTTCTTTCTTTTTAATTCAAAATTTCTACCCAGATATACCCGCCTCACCTGTTCATCAGCAGCCAGCTCTTCGGCTGTTCCCGATTTCAGGAGTTTTCCTTCAAACATTAAATAGGCCCTATCAGTAATTGATAAAGTTTCCTGCACATTGTGGTCGGTTATCAGTATACCTATATTCTTTTGTTTCAACTTGCCCACTATCGTTTGGATTTCCTCTACGGCGATAGGGTCTACACCGGCAAAGGGTTCGTCCAGCAATACGAATTTTGGATTGATGGCAAGTGCCCGGGCTATTTCAGTACGTCTGCGTTCCCCACCTGAAAGTACTCCCCCCATGTTTTTGCGTACATGAGTAAGGCTAAACTCCTCCATCAGTTCTTCGGCCTTTTGCTTTTGATCAGCTTTAGATAGCTTCGTCATTTCCAGTACAGCCATTAGGTTTTCTTCTACCGAAAGTTTTCTAAATACAGAAGCCTCTTGTGCCAGATAGCCAATACCCAGTTTGCTGCGTCGGTACATGGGCAGTTTAGTTATGTTTTCATTGTCGAGAAAAATATCTCCCTCGTTGGGTTTGATCAGGCCTACTATCATGTAAAACGAGGTGGTTTTTCCTGCACCATTGGGGCCAAGTAGTCCTACGATTTCCCCTTGTTCTACCTTTACCGATACGTTATTTACAACCGTACGCTTCTTATATTTTTTTATGAGGTTTTCCGCTCGAAGTTCCATCAATTGATTCGTTTTTTATAAAAACTTGCCCTTGGCAATTTTAGTCTATTAAATCCACAATTATATACATCAAATAGAAAATCGTGCCGTGGTATTAGCAATGAAGCGCAGGGCATTTTATGTCTTTGAGCATGAGTTGTAGCGATCGGTTGCCCATATAATTATTTTCCTCAATAGTATACGCTATGCTAAAAGGCTGATCCAGCGATTCGCTGAAGCTTCCGAGGTTAAACCCAATGGCATCCAGACAGGAGCCTTCTTTCTCTACTGTTATTTTTAAGTGTAGGTTTTTTAGTACCCTGGGTTTGTTTTTTATGCGTACACCATGTGTTACAAATACTGGTTGCATATTTTGAGGACCAAACGGCCCCATTTGTTTTAGTATATTGTACAGTTTGTAGGTGATGTCGCTCAGTTCTATCTCAGCATCTACATTTACTTTCGGTGTTAGCTGCTCATCGGTAATGCTTTTGGCTACTACATCCTCAAATGTGCGCTGAAAGAGCTCTATATTTTCGAGGGGCAGTGATAGACCCGCTGCATACCGGTGGCCTCCGTATTTTTCCAGCAAATGGCTGCAAGCAGAAATTGCTTCGTATACATCGAAACCATCCACTGACCGGGCTGATCCGGTTGCAGATCCGTTCGATTCGGTGAGTATAATGGTAGGTTTATAATGTTTCTCTATGCAGCGTGATGCCACTATGCCAATTATGCCCTTATGCCACTTAGGGTTATAGAGCACATTGGCTGCTTTGGGTGCTGTGCATTCTTCAATTTGCTGTAGGGCTTCCTGTGTTATGGATTCGTCATACTCTTTGCGCTCGGTGTTGTTTAGGTTTAGCGCTTTGGCCATTTGCTCGGCTTGCTTTTCGTCTTTAGCAATCAAAAGCTCTACGGCCGACTTTGCATGCCCTATTCTTCCGGCGGCATTTATTCTGGGGCCTATGCCAAACACTATGTTGGTTATGTCCAGTTCGTCTTTGAATCCTGCCACATTCAGCAACGCTTTCA
>OZ254082.1:722500-1012500 GCA_965267535.1 Cyclobacteriaceae bacterium
CAGTGAGGGCATGGGTGCTAAGGTCCATGTCCGAGAGGGAAAGAACCCAGATCTGCAGCTAAGGTCCCAAAGTATATGCTAAGTTGAACTAAGGCGGTTCAGTTGCCGAGACAGCCAGGAGGTTAGCTTGGAAGCAGCTATTCCTTTAAAGAGTGCGTAACAGCTCACTGGTCGAGCGACAGAGCATCGATAATAATCGGGCATAAAGCATATCACCGAAGCTCAGAACCCGCAAGGGTGGTAGGGGAGCATTCTAATCAGCGACGAAGCAGTATTGTGAGATATTGTGGAGCGTTTAGAAAAGCAAATGTAGGCATAAGTAACGATAATGCGGGCGAGAAACCCGCACACCGATAGACTAAGGTTTCCCCGGCAATGCTAATCAGCCGGGGGTTAGTCGGGACCTAAGGCGAACCCGAAGGGGGTAGTCGATGGCCAATGGGTTAATATTCCCATACTACCTATATCAGTGATGGGGTGACGGAGTAGTGAAAGTCCTGCGTACTGACGGAATAGTACGTTGAAGGGTGTAGTTATAGATCGAGTAGGCAAATCCGCTTGATTTGATGAACCTGATAGTACCTCAATCCTTCGGGAGCGAGGATATGGACCTAATCAGACTTCCAAGAAAAACCTCTAAACTTATGATATAGGTACCCGTACCGTAAACCGACACAGGTAGTCAAGGAGAGAATCCTAAGGTGCTCGAGTGATTCATGGCTAAGGAACTAGGCAAAATAGTCCTGTAACTTCGGGAGAAGGGACGCCTCCTCTGCTTCGGCAGAGAGGCCGCAGTGAAAAGGCCCAGGCGACTGTTTAACAAAAACACATGGCTTTGCGAAATCGAAAGATGAAGTATAAGGCCTGACACCTGCCCGGTGCCGGAAGGTTAAGGGGGGATGTTATCCTTCGGGAGAAGCATTGAACTGAAGCCCCGGTAAACGGCGGCCGTAACTATAACGGTCCTAAGGTAGCGAAATTCCTTGTCGGGTAAGTTCCGACCTGCACGAATGGTGCAACGATCTGGGCACTGTCTCGGCCATGAGCTCGGTGAAATTGTAGTCACGGTGAAGATGCCGTGTACCCGCAACGGGACGGAAAGACCCCATGAACCTTTACTACAGCTTAACATTGGTATTGGGTAAATGATGTGTAGGATAGCTGGGAGGCTATGAAGCTGCGTCGCCAGGCGTGGTGGAGCCATTGTTGAAATACCAGCCTTTATTTATCTGATGCCTAATCCCAGAGATGGGAGACATTGTTTGGTGGGTAGTTTGACTGGGGTGGTCGCCTCCAAAAGAGTAACGGAGGCTTTCAAAGGTACCCTCAGCACGCTTGGTAACCGTGCGTAGAGTGCAATAGCATAAGGGTGCTTGACTGTGAGGCCAACAAGCCGATCAGGGTCGAAAGACGGATATAGTGATCCGGTGGTTCCGCATGGAAGGGCCATCGCTCAAAGGATAAAAGGTACTCTGGGGATAACAGGCTGATCTCCCCCAAGAGCTCATATCGACGGGGAGGTTTGGCACCTCGATGTCGGCTCGTCACATCCTGGGGCTGGAGAAGGTCCCAAGGGTTGGGCTGTTCGCCCATTAAAGTGGCACGCGAGCTGGGTTCAGAACGTCGTGAGACAGTTCGGTCCCTATCTGTTGTGGGCGTAAGAAGTTTGAGGGGCTCTGACTTTAGTACGAGAGGACCGAGTTGGACGAACCTCTGGTGTACCGGTTGTGGTGCCAACTGCACCGCCGGGTAGCTATGTTCGGTGAGGATAAGCGCTGAAAGCATCTAAGTGCGAAACCCTCCCCAAGATGAGACTTCTTTAAAAGGTCGTCAAAGACGATGACGTTGATAGGCTGCAGGTGTAAAGGCAGAGATGTCAAAGCTGAGCAGTACTAATTACCTGTAAGCTTTTTATAACGGTGTAGTATTTTTTCTTTCACAGCAATCATGTCAATCTGGTATTGATTATTTATACTAGAGATGAACAAAAGATATTAAATGCGAGACGGCAGGTCTCAGTACTAGGTAGTCTCTTAGTACATGCATGAAGATTTTATGGTGATTATTGCAAGGGTGTCCACCTCTTCCCATTCCGAACAGAGAAGTTAAGCCCCTTAGCGCCGATGGTACTGCAGTCAAATGTGGGAGAGTAGGTCGTTGCCAGTTTATTATTAACCACGATAGTGGATGAACCCCAGCATTAATTTGTTGGGGTTTTTTTATATCCTATCCTAAGCTAATTCCATAACTTATAACTACCTAGGAGTTTATATCATGCTAGTTCTGTTGAGTTTTACTTGTGGGTTTCTTTTCTATGTATGAATTTCAACTGTTAAGCTTTGATGTGGATGCCAACTTTTAAGTTGGTGAGAACTGTTGACGTCTGCTTAGAGAGTAACATTTGTAATGTTCTATTTATGAGCGCTGAAGTAGCCAGGAAAAGCTTGTGAGTGTGCTTAGAAGTTTGCGTGCCTATCAAAAGTATTGATAAGGAGTTGTTGCATGTGTCGAGTGTAAATTAAGTTGGTAAAAATGGGTTGAGTGTTTTTACAGAACAGCTAGGTGCTAGTATAATGATTAAATCATGCTCTCTTTTTTTGATTGATTAGTCGCATTGGTGGAGTTGTTTCTTTCAAAACCTATAGAACACAATTATGAGGTATAAGAAATTATTTATTTTTTTTCATAGAGGCGTTCTGAATCTGATAAGCATTATAGTAGTATTGGGGCTTATGCTCTGCCTCTGGTTAATTCTGTGTTCTGGTTTTTGGTTTAAGAATGGAAGGGTATAAAAGCGAAAAAGTCCGGAAAACCAGACTTTTTCTAAACAACATTAACCCAAAAATGATAGTTGTAGGAGAAGGATTTGAACCTTCATGGGGAGGTTTTTATTCCTGAATCCCCGCCCTCTTAAGAGAGTATGGCTGCCTATTTCATCACCCTACAAAGACAAATATAACACATTTGTTTGTGTATATCATAACTTTCGAGCTTCAAAATTATAATAACTTAAGATGTATTAAAAATATTTTATATAAATTAGCTAAAAAATACATATAATTCAATATTATATTGTGATCTTTGAAAAATAACAAAAAATAATATTTCGGCATGGCTAAAAATTATGAAATTGACAATGTAGATCTTAAGATACTTACGGAGTTGATGAAAGATGCTAAAGTGGCTTATACGGAGATAGCGAAGAAGGTATATGTGTCAGGTGGTACCGTTCATGTGAGAATGAAAAAGCTTGAAGAGATGGGGGTTGTTACTGGCACTACTTTGAGTATGGACTACTCTAAGTTAGGATATGATGTGACTTGTTTTTTGGGGATTTTTCTTCTGAAGAGTTCGCTGTATGAGGCTGTTGTTGAACAACTGAAAGAAATACCAGAGGTTGTTAAGATTCATTATACAACTGGTAACTATAATATTTTTATCAAAATCCATTGTAGGGATACGAAGCATCTAAAGGATGTTTTGCATGATAAGATTCAAAAAGTGGAAGGGATTGAGCGTACAGAGACTTTTATTTCTTTGGAGGAAAGTCTAAACAGACACATTCAATTGGATTTGTAATCGTATTTAGGATGTATACATTGAAGGTTGGTGAAAGGGAGTTTAAACTGGTAAAGGAGAATAACAGTTTTTATCTTGACAAAGAGCCTATAGATTGTGGTGTAGCTTCATTAGACAATAGTGTATATAGTGTTCTCAAAGATGGAAGATCACATAACGTGGTGGTGTTGGATATTGACGCTAAGAATAAAGAGGTAAAATTAGAGATTAATAATAAGCAGTATTCTGTCATTGTAAAAGATGATATGGATATGTTGATTGAAGAGATGGGGTTTGCTGCTGAGGGTGAATCTAAGGGTAATGATGTAAAGGCGCCAATGCCTGGTTTGATCCTTGATGTGATGGTAAAGGGAGGTGATCATGTGCAGAAGGGAGATTCACTTTTGATTCTGGAAGCTATGAAAATGGAAAATGCTATTAAAAGTCCCGTAGATGGCGTTGTGTCAGCTGTTTTAGTTGCGAAAGGGGATAGTGTAGAAAAAAATCATACGATGATTGTTCTTTAATTTTTTACCTAGGGTATTAAGCAATTATATTTGTCGCCAAATTTGATCATTTACAATTTAGTTTAAATAATGAAGTATAAAAGAGTACTCTTGAAATTGAGCGGTGAGGCGCTAATGGGGAATAAGCAATATGGGATTGATGCTGAGCGGCTTGATCAATATGTAAATGAGATCAAAAAAGTAAAGGAAGAGGGGCTGGAAATAGCTATTGTAATAGGTGGTGGTAATATTTTTAGAGGAGTAGAAGGAGAGAGTGCTGGAATTGACAGGGTTCAGGGGGATTATATGGGAATGCTTGCCACAGTAATTAATGCTATGGCTTTGCAATCTGCTTTGGAAAAGAGTGGCCTGTATACACGTCTGATGTCAGGTATAAAAATTGAAGAGGTGTGTGAGCCGTTTATTAAACGAAGAGCTGTAAGACACCTGGAGAAAGGCAGGATAGTAATTTTTGGTGCCGGAATCGGTAATCCTTATTTTACGACTGACTCTACGGCTAGTTTGAGAGCCATTGAGGTTGGAGCTGATGTGGTATTGAAGGGGACAAGAGTTGACGGTGTGTATACTTCGGACCCTGAGAAAAACCCGGATGCTGAAAAGTTTTCAAAGATTACTTTTCAGGAGGTATACGAGAAGGGTTTGAAAGTAATGGATATGACGGCATTTACGCTATGTCATGAAAATAAATTGCCAATTATAGTTTTTGATATGAATAAGCCAGGCAACCTCTACAAAATAGTGTCTGGTGAAGAGGTGGGTACGCTGATACACTGATTAGAATAAACTTACTTTGATAGATTTTATAACATGGAAGAGATAGAATTATTCCTTGAAGAAGCAAAAGAATTGATGGACAAGGCAGTAGACCATGCCAATCAGGAGCTTGCAAAAATACGGGCCGGCAAGGCAATGCCTAATATGCTTGATGGCATAATGGTAGAGTACTATGGAGCGATGACGCCTTTGAATCAGGTGGCTTCTGTGAACACGCCTGATGCCAGGTCTTTGCTTATAAAACCTTGGGAAAAAGCGGTTTTAAATGATATCGAAAGGGCTATTATCAACAGCGATTTGGGGCTGAATCCCCAAAATGACGGTGAAACCATTCGGATTATTGTGCCACCATTGACGGAAGAGAGAAGGCTGGGATTGATGAAACAAGTGAAAGCGGAAGCGGAAAATGGAAAAATCAGCATTCGTAATGCACGGAAAGACGTAAATGATTCTTTGAAAAAACTTTTGAAAGAGGGGGTGTCTGAGGACTTGGTAAAGGATGCTGAGGCCGAAGTGCAAAAGCTTACAGATGCTCACACTGCTAAAATTGATCAGTTGGTTGTAGCCAAAGAGGCTGATATAATGACTATCTGATCTACAGATAGAACCCTTTTCTTTTGATAAAAGATTCGACACTATCGGGTACGAGGTATTTTACTGAGTACCCTTTTTTTATGCTGTTTCTGATGTATGTGGCCGATATGTCCAGAAGTGGGGAATCGATGAATTCTATGTTTTGATGTTTTGGCCAGGCTGACTGGTCTTGGCCTGGTCTGGGATATACCAGCAGACCGTAGTTATCTAATATTTTATTGGCGTTTTTCCACTTATGAAAGTGTGTCATATTGTCGCCACCTATAATTAGTCGAAAGGAGTGTTGTGGGTGTTTATCACTAAGATATGAAAGTGTGTCAACAGTATAGCTGGGCTTTGGCATGTGAAATTCTACATCAGATACTCTGAATTTTGGACTTTCAACAATGGCTGCTTCTACCATATCGAACCTGTCGAATTCGTGAAGTAAAGACTTATTTTTTTTGAAGGGGTTTTGAGGAGATACAACAAACCAAAGTTCTTCCATGTTCGATCGCTCGAATAGGGTTTGAGCGATGATCATGTGACCTATGTGTATAGGGTTAAAGGAACCAAAAAAGAGTCCGATTTTCACGATGCAGAGCTTTATGTTTGGTGCTAGTTGCTAATAAAGTCACTTACAAGTTTTTCTGCTTTTTTTAGTGATTCTCCCAAATCGTTATTGAGCAGAGTAGTATCAAATTTATCTTCGAAAGACATTTCAAACTGAGCCTTGTATAAGCGCCTCGAAAGACTATCTTCACTTTCAGTGTTGCGATCTCTGAGTCTCGTTTTTAGTGTTTCCAAATCCGGTACTTTCACAAAAACACTGAGCGCGTTTTCTCCAAAGTATTGCTTTAGGTTGACACCTCCTTTTACGTCTACATCGAATATAACGTGTTTTCCGGCTTTCCAGATTCTTTCGATCTCTGATTTGAGTGTGCCGTAGAAGTTTCCCTCGTATACTTCCTCCCACTCTATGAATTGATCATTGTCAATTTTTTCTTTGAATTCTTCGGGAGAGAGGAAATAATAGTCTTTGCCGTTTTCTTCGTTTCGCCCTCTTTTGTCTCGAGTAGAAGCCGAAATGGAGAATTCCAGATTGTCAAATGTGGATAATAGGTGTTTTACTATGGTGGTTTTTCCTGAACCGGAAGGGGCACAGAAAATGATGGCTTTACCTTGATGCATGCTGTTAATTCACGAAATGAGTTTACTTCTAATACTGTCTGCCAGACCTTCAGGAACTCTTTTGTTTTCTAGTTTCAATCGCAAAACCTCTTTCAATTCTTTGTCGATTTCATATTTGCTGAGGCATTTTAGACAAATTTTAAGATGCCTGCGCAGGTAAGCTTCCTCTTTTTTGGATGCTTCATTGTCTAAAACCAACTGAATGAGGTGGCAATATTCTGAACAATCAGCCAATCCTGTGTTCATTTTTACCTTATGTATGATATCCCTGAAGCTCAAAACAAAGTTGCATATTTAGTGAATAATAATTTAATAACCCATGCTTTTGGCATACGATTGTAGTTTTTCCTTGAGCAACGCTCGGGCTCGGTGAAGTCTTGACCGGACAGTGCCGATGGGTATATCCAATATTTTTGCCATTTCCTCATAAGTAAAGCCCTCCAGGTCGCATAAAATAATGACAGTGCGAAAATCTACAGCCAGCGCATTAAGCGCATTAGAAATCTCATCGCCCATCATGTTTTTCACAGTGTCCACTCTCAGGTCCGTAGTAATTTCGGTATTGGTTTTGTCACTGTTGTAAAAACTTTCTACTTCCTGGTAGTCTACTTTCGATGGTTGTTTGCTTTTCTTTCGAAAGTCATTGATAAAGCTGTTTTTCAAGATTCTGAACAACCATGCCTTCGCATTAGTTCCTTTTTGAAAAGAATTTATAAAGCGATACGATTTTAGAAAAGTGTCTTGCACCAAGTCTTTGGCGTCATCTTCATCGTACGTAAGGCGGTAAGCGAAATTGTACATCGAATCTATGTGGGGCATAAACTCGCCATCAAAAAGGCTTATTTTTTCGGTTTCAGAGTAGTTGGATGTAGTAGAGTTATCCTGCATTAGCTCTAGTTGGTTTCAAGCATAATTTATATAGGTAGCAACATCTATTACGAGATAGTGTGCTATGGGTTTGCAATTCTAATTCAATGCCAGCTGTGTTTTGATAATTCATTCTATTTTTGCAGCAAAAACAAACAGATTATTGAAACAGCCCATACCTTCTGCAATTTCGGCAATCATCATTACGCTTAATGAAGAAAAAAACATAGAGAGGTGTTTGAAATCTTTGGATGGTGTTGCTGACGAAATTATTGTTATTGACTCTTTTTCAACAGACAAAACACAAGAGCTTTGTGAAAAGTATGGTGCCAGGTTTATCCAACAACGGTGGCCGGGGATTAACGCACAACGCAACTACTCTTTGCAATTTGCTACACACGATTATGTACTTTCATTAGATGCTGATGAGGTTTTGTCTGATGGGTTGAGGCAGAGGCTTTTGGCTTTAAAGCTAGAGGGGTTTTCTGATGATGGCTATGTGTTTAACCGGATGACACAATATTGTGGCCGCTGGATCAGACACAGTGGCTGGTACCCTGACAAAAAACTCCGTCTTTTTCATAAGGAGAAAGGCGTATATAAAGGCCAGGATCCTCATGATACTGTAGTGTTGAATGCCGGAGCAAAAAGTAGTCGTGTGAAGGAAGATATACGTCATTATTCGTATCATTCCATAGAGGAGCACCTTACGCAGATGAACACCTTCACTACTGTAGCTGCTCAGGGTAAATTTGAAAAAGGGAAAAAAGTGGTTGTGTTGTGGCATTTGGTTTTGTATCCTCTGTGGACTTTTTTTCGCACTTATATAATTAAACTTGGTATTCTGGATGGTTATCAAGGGTTTGTAATTAGCACTTTAGATATACACTATAAGTTTTCAAAGTATATAAAACTCAAAGAGCTGAATCGAAGAGCGAAGTTTAAAACCTGAATTTGAAATGAAACTTCGTGTACTACATCTAAGTTCGGAAAAAACCTGGCGGGGTGGAGAGCAACAAATTGCTTATCTCGTAGAAGAGCACAAGCAAAAGGGTATAGACGTGCATATTATGTGCAGAAAGGGGTCTGACTTTGCTGCTTACTGTCACAAAAGAAACTGGAAAGTGAGCTATGCTACATTTTCTAACTCTCTGGATGTAGTGAGTGCTATAAAACTAAAAAAATATTGTAAAGAAAACGATATCGATCTGATTCATCTGCATACTTCTAAGGCTCATGGGGTAGGAGTATTGGCAGCTGCACTAGGCAATACCGCTAAACTAGTACTTTCCAGAAGGGTGGCTTTTGGTAAAAAAAGTGGTTGGCTCACGCACTGGAAATATAATCACCCGGCCATCAGGCGAGTGGTATGTATATCGCAGCATGTGAAATCAGAAATGGAGCACATTTGTGACTTTACGCAAAATTTGCGAGTGGTTTACGACGGGGTAAAGCTGCCGGAAGATGGACTTTTTCAAAAGAAAACTTTATTTAAAGAAAAATACAGCCTTTCGCCGGACACAAAGCTGGTGGCTAATATAGCGGCATTGACCTACGAGAAAGATTACAAAACTTATATTGCTGCTGCAGAGCAAATTATTAAATCCGGGCGAAAGGATACGGTATTTTTATGTGTAGGAGAGGGAAGCCTCAAAGAAGAATTGATGGCTGAATTAAAGGAAAAAGGGCTTGAGGACTACATTAAATTTACCGGTTTTGTGAAGGGTATTCAGGATTATTTGTCGGAATTGGATGTGGTAGTGATGACTTCCAAAAATGAAGGGCTGGGAACCAGCCTGCTTGATGCTATGGCCAGAAAGGTGCCTGTGGTGGCTACAGCTGCCGGTGGTATTCCGGAGGTGGTTATACACGAAAAAACGGGGCTGCTAGCAGGAGTTGGCAATGTCGAAGAGGTTGCCGCCAATATTAGCAGGATTTTAGACGACAAGTTATTGACTGAAAGAATGGTTGAAAATGCCCGGGATAGATTGAAAATGTTTGATAAAGAATCGACCGCCAGTAAAATGCTGGAAGTGTACGAAGAGCTTATTTGAAAATGTATAAGGCGAGTATTATAGTATCATTTTATAATAAAATTGATTTTTTGAGGCTTGTGTTTGCAGGGTTGGAAAGGCAGTTGGAGAAAAACATAGAGGTGGTACTGGCAGACGATGGGTCCAGAAAAGAGGTGGTAGACGAATTGCAAGCATTGATTTCTGAGCTGCCGTTTGATGTACAGCATGTGTGGCATGAAGATGATGGCTGGCGCAAAAACATTATTCTGAATAAAGCGATAGCAGCAGCTAAAAGTGATTACCTCATATTTATGGATGCGGACTGCATACCTCACCGAGCGTTTGTGTCAGAGCATGTGAAAAATCAGGAAAAGGGAGTAATCCTGACCGGAAGAAGAGCCAATCTTTCTGAAAAACTAACCGCCGAACTCACTCCCGATCAGGTTAGAGCTGGTAAACTTGAAGGTATACGCTTGCGGGCTTTCTGGGAGGGTATTTCCGGACAAACACAACATGTGGAAAAGTCACTGTACATCAAAAGCAGGTTAGCTAGAAACTATATACAGCGCAAGGATTCGTCTATTTTGGGGTGTAATTTTTCTATGTACCGAGAAGATATATTGAAGTTAAATGGTTTTGATGAGCGTTACCTTAGCCCTGCCTGTGGTGAAGATACTGATTTAGAGTTGAGAGCCAGAAATTATGGTTTGAAGCTTAAAAGCGTAAATTATATGGCAGTGCAATATCATTTGTATCACAAGGTTTTGGACCGCCCTGTCGAAAATCTGGATATTTTGGAAGAAAACCGATTGAAGCAAGTTGGCTTTACTCCTTACGGTATAAATAAGTCTGGATCTTAAAAAAAATGTAGTCTTGAAAGTATTATTTATAGCCAGTAAAAAGTTTGACTACCTGGAAGATGTAATTTTTTCAGGCCTACGAAAACTTATAGGCAACCAAGCCTTGTGTCATTGGCCACTCAATTATAAGTATGTATTTCCGATAAAGAATTACCCCAAAAATCTTGGGTATTCTAGTCAGGCTATCCAAACGGCTACCCTGCGAGCTCCGGATCCATCGCGTTTTGATGTCGTAGTGGTGGGGTCGTGCAAACCTGATACCTTTGAATCTTACCTCACGATTGTGGATAAGGTTGCGCCAGAAACGAAGGTGGTGCTGATAGATGGAGGTGACAGACCAGAACTCGGAGGGGATTTGTCGCGATTGCAGGGTGAGCATTTGTGGCGCAAAGCTATTGAGGCAAGGCCTTTTGATTTTGTGTTTAAAAGAGAATACTTGATAGGGAAAGAACATCCGAAAAACGTATTTCCATTTCCTTTTGGCTTTAACTTCGATAGACTACCCAAACACAATAAGAAGGCGTTTTTGTATGATGTTTCGTTTTGGGCAGTAGAGTCTGATCCTATCCGAACAGATGCTATTAAAAAGTTACAGGGAAAATTTGATTGTCAGGAAAACGGGACTGTACTAAATCAAAATTTCAAGAAATATAAGAGGAAGGGACAGTTTTACCTGGAGGAACTGTCGAGATGTAAAGTGACGTTAAACTTTCGGGGAGGTGGCTGGGACACACTGAGATTTTGGGAAGTCCCTGCCTTGGGTAGGTTTATGATCAGTCAAAAGCCGGGAATTGTTATTCCTGATTTGTTTGAGCATGAAAAGCATGTCGTCTACTGTAACGATACGCTGGATGATTTGGTGGATTTGTGTGATTTTTACCTAAAAAACGATCAAAAAAGGGAAGAAATAGCAGCGGAAGCTTATAAGCATACCCAACATTATCATTCGGATATAGCCAGAGCTCGCTATTTGCTGCAAAAGTTAAAATGATTGCATTTTGATTAGTTTCTGGTAGAGGCCTTTGGTGGTACTTAGTTCATCGTGTGTGCCTGCCTGGATTATTTTTCCTTTTTCAATTACTACAATTTTGTCCGCATTTTGTATAGTGCTCAGGCGGTGAGCAATGACAAGCGATGTGCGGTCTTTCATTAGGTTGATTAAAGCTTGCTGAACCAACTTTTCAGATTCAGAGTCCAATGCAGATGTAGCCTCGTCTAGAATGAGGATGTCCGGATCTTTCAATACAGCCCTTGCAATACTCAACCTCTGCCTTTGTCCTCCAGATAGTTTAGTGCCTCTCTCTCCGATCATGCTATTGTATCCATCAGGGGTATTGATGATAAAGTCATGAGCATTGGCCACTTTGGCTGCTTCTATTACCTTGCCCTCATCAATGTCTTCCAAACCAAATGCAATATTGTTTTTAATAGTGTCATTAAACAAAATGGATTCCTGAGTAACTATGCCCATTAGGCTTCTCAAATCATTCATTTTGTACTCTTTGATGTCTATGCCATCAATTTCGATAGTCCCGGCAGTGGGGTCATAAAACCGGGGTATTAGGTCGGCCAGTGTGGACTTTCCTCCTCCTGAGGGGCCTACCAGTGCTACAACCTCACCCTTTTTTATTTCGAGATTAATGTTTGTGAGTACTTCGTCTTCGCCGTAAGCAAAGTGAACGTTTTTGTATGCTATTTCATTTTCAAGTTGATTAATTTCTCTGGCATTTTTCGATTCTTTGATATCAGGTTGGGTATCTATAATCTCAAAAATCCGAACAGCTGCAGCCAGGCCTTTGTTGATATTTGTGATGGAGGTGGAGATAGCTTTTGCCGGAGTGAGTACCTGCGTGAAAATGATCAAAAATCCCATGAACTTTGGGGCAGACATATCCCCTTCCTGATTGAGCACCATCGTACCACCCACCAGCAATATAGCTGCTACGGCAAATACTCCTAAAAACTCAGATATAGGTCCGGCCATTTCGAACTTTTGCAGTACCGAGAAGCTATAGCGCTCATTTACTCTAACTTCTTTGTCGAATTTGTTTACTAGAATTTTTTCAGCATTAAATGCTTTGACGATTCGCATGCCCGACAGTGTTTCATCCAGCATGTTCAGAATTCTTCCCAAAGATTCCTGACTCTGAACGGCGCGTTTTTTTAGACGCTGGGCTATTATAGCAATAATGCTTCCCGAAATGGGCAGTACCAGTATGGTAAATAAGGTCAGTTTTACGGACATACTAAAAAGGATGGCAAAGTATCCGATCACCAGTACGGGTTCTTTAAAGAGAACCTTAAGTGAATTGGTTACCGAATTTTGAATTTCCTGAATGTCTACCGTCATACGGGAGATCAGGTCGCCTTTTTTCTGTTCAGTAAAGTATCCCAAATGTAGTTCAGATACTTTTTTAAAGATGTCGTTGCGCATGTTGCGGAGTACTTTTACTCGCAGCGATACCAAAACCATGGAGGACAGGTAGCGGAATATATTGCAGAGAAAAACTGACACAACAATAACCACACATACGAACTGCAACGCACCTACACGCCCCTTTTCAAGAATGATAGTATTGAAATGATAATAAAAGGTATTCTTAAAATAGTCGATAGTGAATGAAAAATCAGGAGGTGCTATAGCCTTGGCCTGAGGTTGATCCACCTGATCAAATAGTACCTCCAGCAGGGGAATGAGGACAGTGAAATTGACCAGGCTAAATGCTACGTAAAGTAATGTTAATAAGGCGTATTTTATGGCACTCGGTCCAAGTGGACTGGCGTAGCTTAAAATCCTCAGAAAATTTTTCATGGAGTCAAAAGTAGCGTTTTTGCGCTAAGCGAAAAAGAATTGAAAAAGAAGCTGTCTCAAAAGGACTAAACCCTTGCCAAAATCATCTTTGGCAGGCCGTTGAGTAATTTGCAACGGGCGGTTTTGACTAGCAAATCTAGGCTCAGCCTCGAACTTGCTACCCTCCTTTTGAAGCAGCTTCTATTGTGTTTTATACTAAAATCAGGTGTTTAGTACCTGTAATACTCGGGTTTGTAGGGGCCTTCCGGCTTTACACCGATGTATTGTGCCTGATCTTCAGAAAGTACATCCAGCTCAACACCTATTTTGGCAAGGTGCAGACGCGCTACTTTTTCATCGAGGTGTTTTGGTAGCATGTATACCTTGTTTTCGTATTTGTCGCTGTTGTTCCAAAGCTCAATTTGTGCCAATGTCTGGTTAGTAAATGAGTTGGACATAACGAAAGATGGATGGCCTGTAGCACAACCCAGGTTTACGAGTCTGCCTTCTGCCAGCAGTATGATCTCCTTGCCTTTGAGGTCGTATAAATCTACCTGAGGTTTTATTTCGCTTTTTGTAGCGTTTTCGTTTAGCCAGGCTACATCTATTTCATTGTCGAAATGGCCAATGTTACAAACTATCGCTTTGTCTTTCATGTTGAGGAAGTGACGGCCAACAACAATGTCTTTGTTGCCGGTGGTGGTTACGATGATGTCACCTTCGCTCACAGCATCGTCCATTTTCTTCACTTCGAATCCGTCCATGGCAGCCTGAAGTGCGCAGATAGGGTCTATTTCTGTTACGATTACCCGTGCACCAGCACCGCGGAGTGAAGCAGCAGATCCTTTACCTACATCGCCATATCCGGCTACTACAGCTACTTTTCCGGCCATCATCACATCGGTAGCGCGACGAATTGCATCTACAAGAGACTCCTTGCAACCGTATTTGTTGTCAAATTTTGACTTGGTTACCGAGTCGTTTACATTGATAGCAGGCATAGGCAATGTGCCCTTTTCTTCTCTTTCCTGCAAGCGGTGTACTCCAGTTGTGGTTTCTTCGCTCAGCCCTTTAATGCCAGCTACCAACTCGGGGTATTTGTCCAGTACCATGTTGGTCAGGTCGCCACCATCGTCAAGAATCATATTGAGAGGTTTGCCTCCTTCAAAAGCGAATAAAGTCTGCTCAATGCACCAGTCGAATTCTTTTTCGTTCATGCCCTTCCAGGCATAAACAGGAATGTCTGCAGCAGCAATAGCGGCAGCAGCGTGATCTTGTGTAGAGAAAATGTTGCACGACGACCAGGTCACCTCAGCGCCTAACTCTACCAGTGTTTCGATAAGTACGGCAGTTTGGATTGTCATATGCAGACATCCAGCTATGCGAGCTCCTTTTAGCGGCTTAGAAGCACCGTATTCTTCTCGCAACGACATCAAGCCGGGCATTTCTGCTTCTGCCAGCTTAATCTCTTTTCTCCCCCAATCTGCCAGGGAAATGTCTTTTACCTTAAATTTTTCTTGAGTTTCTATCATGGTGTGTTTTTAGTTCGTGTCTCAGAAAACGCAAATTTAGAGAAATTGTTAGTTAGTGAATGTTAATCCCTCAAAAATTCAATTTCCTTTAAATCAAAACGATACATTTGGTCGTCAAGGCTCACTTCCAACAGACCGGCAGGGGATATTCCGGTGATGATGCCGATTCGTTTTTCTCCATTTATCAGAAAAAAGTGTGGTAACTGAAATTTGTACATCCGCTTCTGGTATAGCTCTGTCAGCTCTTTCGTTTTTCGGCCTTTTAACTGCAAGTATCTTTTTTCCAGATTGAGCAAAATAAGTTCGGCAAGCTCATTGGGTTCGAACGTCTGGTTGAGTAAGCGTGAGAGAGAAGTTGCTCCGGTTGTGTTGAAGTCGAGCTGGTTTACGTTAAGCCCTATGCCTACTATGGCATGCTCTATACGGTTGCCCCTTACACTGTTTTCTATAAGTATTCCTGCCAGCTTGGAAGAGTTGTAGTAGATGTCGTTGGGCCATTTTATTGCTAGTTTGGATTTAAGCATGGGAAACAACGTGTCGTAGATCGCCAGAGAAGTGATGATATGCAGGTGGAATTGATCTTTTACGGCCAAAAAACCGGGCTTTAGAACCACAGAAAAAGTCAGGTTTTTGTCCGGTGTGGATTCCCATTTATTGCCTCGTTGGCCTTTGCCTCGGGTTTGCTTTGGAGTGATCACAGTTAACCCTTCCTGAGCGCCCTCTTTTGTACACATAAGTTGTGCTTCTTCGTTTGTCGAGTGACATTCTGGCAGGAAGTAAACTTTTTTCCCGAGAAATAGCGTTTTGGCAAAGAATTTATACAAGATATTTTGTGTAATTTTGTGGCTAATTTAAAACGAACGAATGCAAGAAAACAAAGCGGAATTGAAATCAGAAGAATTGAGTGAATTGGTAGCGAGTGGAATGGCAGAAAAAAAAGCACTGGATATCAGGATACTTGACCTTAGGGATGTGTCTAACGCTATTGCAGATTTCTTTGTAGTTTGTTCGGCAAATTCCGACTCTCAGGTAGATGCGATCGCAGATTCTGTAGAGGAAGAAGTATATAAGATTACTCATGCCGACCCCTGGAAAAAAGAAGGAAAAACAAACAGGGAGTGGGTGCTTATCGATTATGTAGATGTGGTTGCTCACATCTTTAAGAAAGACAAAAGGGAGTTTTACTCGCTGGAAGAATTGTGGGGGGATGCTCAAGTTACAGAAGTAGCCTAACCTTCTTAATAACCTATTCAGTAAACAAGCGTTAACTAGCAGCAAAAAATTAGAATAAATAGATAATGGCAGATAAACCTAGAAAAAAGAAAAATTTAATGGGTGAGCCGGGTAAGCCAAATTACCAAATGTGGATAATTCTGGGTTTAATGGCTTTTATTTTTGGAATATCCTACCTGAGCAACAATAGCTCAGCAGTTGAAACTTCATTCAAACGCTTTGAACAAATGGTACTGAGCGGCGATGTAAAGGAAGTGGTGCTGATTAGAAACCAGAATAAAGTAGAAGTAACACTGAAGCAGGAAGCGCTGCAAAATAGCAAGTACAAGCTTCAACTCGAACAGCAAAATAGATTTGGGATCAATACGGGCCCTCACTATTTTTTCAAACTGGAAAGCCTCGACATTTTTGCCAGAAAAAGAGAGGAGCTGGACGCCAAACTAAAGGAGAGCAATCATTATGATTTTAAAGTAGATGATCGTTCTGACTATACGCAGATATTCCTCAATTCAGGATTTTTAATCTTTATCATTCTTGGATTTTGGTTGCTTATGCGCCGAATGACCGGTGGTGGCGGACCCGGTGGTCAGATATTCAACATAGGCAAGTCAAAAGCAGCTTTGTTTGATGCAGAGAACAAGGTAAAAATTACATTCGACAATGTAGCAGGCCTGGAGGAAGCGAAAGAAGAGGTAAAGGAAATTGTAGACTTTCTTAAGAATCCCTCAAAATTCACAAAGTTGGGAGGTAAAATCCCTAAAGGTGCGTTGCTGGTAGGCCCTCCCGGAACCGGTAAAACCTTGCTGGCAAAAGCAGTAGCCGGTGAAGCAGGAGTGCCATTTTTCACCCTATCAGGATCAGACTTTGTGGAAATGTTTGTGGGGGTAGGTGCTGCTCGTGTTAGAGACTTATTTAAGCAGGCCAATGAAAAAGCACCGTGTATTGTTTTTATCGATGAGATAGATGCTATAGGTAGATCTAGAGGACGTGGGCAAATGCCGGGTTCTAATGACGAAAGGGAAAACACACTGAACTCACTACTGGTAGAGATGGACGGTTTTTCAACCGATTCAGGGGTAATTATATTGGCAGCTACCAACAGACCCGATGTGCTTGACAATGCACTTTTGCGTCCGGGGCGATTCGACAGACAGATTAGTATAGATAAACCGGATATAGTAGGAAGAGATGCAATATTTAAAGTGCACCTGAAGCCACTGAAGCTGGATAAAACAATAGACTCCAAAAAGCTGGCAGCTCAAACTCCCGGATTTGCAGGAGCCGAAATAGCAAACGTGTGTAACGAAGCTGCATTGATAGCTGCACGAAAAGACAGAGATGCTGTAGTAATGCAGGATTTTCACGATGCAATAGATCGGGTAATAGGAGGTTTAGAGAAGAAAAATAAAATAATTTCTCCTGAGGAAAAGAAAATAGTGGCCTACCATGAGGCAGGACATGCTGTAGCAGGGTGGTTCTTGGAGCATGCAGATCCGTTGGTAAAAGTAAGTATAGTACCAAGGGGAGCAGCAGCGCTGGGATATGCTCAGTATTTGCCTAAGGAGCAGTTTTTGTATCAGACTGAGCAGCTCATAGACGAAATGTGTATGGCGCTGGGCGGTAGAGCTGCTGAGGAAATTGTGTTTGGGAAAATTTCAACCGGAGCATTGAGCGATCTGGAGCGCATTACTAAAATGGCCTACAGCATAGTGACCGTGTACGGTATGAATCAGGAGATAGGAAATATTTCGTATTATGATTCAAAACAATCGGAGTACAATTTCAACAAGCCGTATTCAGAAGCTACAGCAGAGAAAATAGACAAGGAAGCTAAGAAAATTATAGATCAGGCGTATGAGCGTACTAAGGAGTTGCTCACAAGCAAGCGTCAGGAATTGGAAGTGTTGGCTAAAGAATTGCTGGAAAAAGAAATATTGTTTCAGTCTGATTTGGAAGGCTTGATAGGAAAGCGACCGTTTGCGAAAGAAACAAACTATGAAGCATTTACCAACGGTAAAAATGTGGAAGAGACAGCTAAAGCCGATATTGAGACGATAAAGTCTGAGGTAAAAAATGAGGTAGAAATAGAAGAGGGGTCTACTGCCGATACAACAGACGAAAAAGTAGAAGAAACCCCTTCTTCGGATACTAAAAAATAAATAGTCACTAAAGGGATTATACAGTGCTCCTCAATAAGGATTTTTCCGAACTAGAGCAGGGTAAAAAAGTATATTTTGCCAGTGATTTTCACCTAGGAGCCCCCAATACAGCTGCTAGTCGTATACGAGAAAAAAAAATAGTCGACTGGTTGGAGCAGATACGTTCCGATGCAGCGGCTATTTTTTTAGTAGGCGATATCTTCGATTTCTGGTTTGAATACAAATACTCTATTCCCAAGGGATTCGTACGTTTTTTTGGTAAAATAGCCGAACTATCTGATGCAGGTGTGCCGATTGTATTTTATACCGGCAATCACGATATGTGGATGGATAAGTACATTCCGTCAGAACTGGGAGTCACTTTGGAACGCGAACCTAAAGACTACCTGATAGGTACTAAGACCTTTCATGTAGGGCATGGTGACGGTCTTGGGCCGGGAGATCAAACGTATAAAATCCTGAAAAAAATATTTGCAAACAAAGCTTGTCAGTGGCTTTTTCACTGGCTACATCCCAACATAGGGATGGGTATAGCCCGGGCCTGGTCTGGACATAGCCGGGCTCACAACGACGAGGCAGAAGCCGGGTTTCAGCCCGATAAGGAATGGATATTGCTGTATTGCAGGGAAATGCAGCAGCGTGCCCATAAAGATTTTTATGTGTTTGGTCATCGCCACTTACCTATAGATTATGACCTGGGAAACGGAAGCCGGTATATTAACCTGGGTGAGTGGGTGACACAGTACAGATACGGAGTGTTTGATGGCGTTCATTTCGAATTGAAGCATTTTCAATAGTCATTTAAAGCCAATGTTATGAGATACAGGGTTTTGATGCTGTCGGCTTTTCTCTTGTTGATAGGGCATGATTTGGTGTTTGCTCAACAGCGCTGGAAAAAAATCAAAACCATACCCCTTCGGACTTCCGCAATAGATGAAAGTGCAGCTGGTAAAGTTCTTGTGGGTAACTGGGGCGGGGAAGTGCTGGAACTGGATACGTTAGGAGCAAAGGGCAAGCTTTACTCACCAGCCAAAAAAGCCATAGTAGACAAAGTTTCCCGATGGTCACCTTATAAAGTTGTGGCTTTTTATGAGGCGTTTCAGGAGGTAGTCATTCTTGATCGGTTTCTTACAGAAACGGCTCGTTACCCATTAGATCAATATAACATCGGATTTGCAAGCCAGGTGGCTTTCAACTTTCAGCAACACTTGTGGGTAGTAGATGAGTCGGATTTTTCTCTGAAACTCCTGGATTTACAACTTCAGAAAGTCCTTATCGAGCAGCCGTTTTTTCCTTATCTGGATGTAGACAAACATAACATCACTTTTTTGAAAGAATACCAAGGTACTATTTTCGTGGTAGATGCCGATACCGGTGTTTTGGTCTTTGACAATATGGGGAATCATCAAAAAACGATTGAGAGCAGTGGTGTGAAAGACTTGTTTTTCTCAGGAGACAAAATGTACATGCTAAAGGGTGAGCAATTGGCAATTCGTTCACTGTATCACCAGGCTACCGATACAGTGTCGCTACCAAAGCACGATTATCACCGGATTGCATTGTCCGGAGGGTACTTCTTTTTTGCATCGGATAGGCAATTAGACATATATAGGTATCTTCGCGAAGAATAAACAGGAGTTATGCAAAGAATCAGAAAATGCTTTGTGGGATTGGCGTTGTTGCTGTTTGTGGTTTCGTGCAACGATATACCCGATTGCAGAAACGAAAAAGATGCGAACACCATCAATGTCAAATTTATGGATAAAGAAACGGCAACAGCTGTGGTAGTGCCTTTCGATTCGATAAAAGCTGAGCAAACAGACTCTTTGTTTTACCTGCAAGCGGAAGAAAACAATTATAATCTACACCTCAACCCAGCAGCGGAAGAAGCTACTTTTTTGTTTTATTCTGACAATGCGCCTGCAGACAAACTTACTGTAGTATACGATAGAAGCGTGCGCCTAATATCGGAAGAATGTGGTCCTTCTGTAGCGTATGGAGCACTTAGGGTAGTGGCACACTCGTTTGATTCGGTAGCTGTAAAAAATGATTTTTTAGACAATGCGATCACTGAAAATATTGAAATATATAAGTAGTGTATTGCTTATGCTAGGTTGGCTGGGAGCAGTATATGCACAGGATAAGCCCTCCACTGACAGTACGCGTGTGGCCACACTGAGCGACAAAGAAAAGAAAAAAGCTGAAAGAAAGAAGTACCGTGTGCCTCTGGATATGAAGCCTTCAGCCGTCAAAGTAGGCACAGACATTATCGGATTGGCACGAACGGGTACATCTACCGGTTTCACTCACCTGGAAGGGCAGTTTGATATAGACTTTCACCGTTATTTTGCCGTGTTGGATGTCGGGCACGAGCGCAATGCAATTGTTGGGGAAGAGTATAATTATACCAATAGGGGGAATTATGTTAGAGGTGGGGTGCAAATCAATATGATGCCTTATAATGTGGATAAAAGCTTCTTCTTTTTGGGTTTTCGGTATGCTCATGCTTCGTTTTCAGATGAAGTAGCGTTTACAAAGTCATTTGACCGGTGGGGCGAAAAACAACTAACCTTCAGTAACAACCAGCTGACAGCCCGATGGTATGAACTCAATATGGGCATGAAGGTGAGGGTAGTGAAAAACTTGTTTTTTGGCTACACCATACGATACAAAATGGGGAGAAAACTGCGGGGAGTAGAGACTTTGCAGCCCAGAAACATACCCGGATACGGAAGAGCAGATAAGTCATCAAATTCTGGTTTTAATTATTATATACTCTACAACATTCCGTTTAGGGATAAACCCGTGCCGGTCAAAAACAAAAGACCGCCTAAAAAACGCTCGCAACCCAGTCAGTCTGTGCAGCCCTCTCAGTTTTTGCAGAGGTCTTTTTAAGCTGCCGGTACAGGTGGCTGATTTTTATGGGTATAAAAAGTTTTATTATTTGTAATTATTCGTTTTCTCGCTTTAAATTTAAAGTTGTCCTCCGCCGGGCTCAGCTAAATTATCAATGCTGCTTGTATAGCCAGGACTGCTGGTAGCAGTCAATTCAGTATGGTACTTAAAGAGATAAAGAGTTTTGTAAGTGCAGTATTATTGCTGTTTATTAGTTTGATAGCCGGGCTTTTAGGGTTTGTTTACCTCGAAGATTATACCCTCAAAGATGCCTTTTATATGACAGTGATTACTTTTTCTACCGTAGGGTATGGAGAAGTACACCCCTTATCCGAAAATGGGCGTTTGTTTGCCAGCTTCTACATCATTTTCAACCTTGGCATATTTGCCTATGTGGTATCGGTGGTCACAACGTATATTTTCGAAGGAAAACTGAATTCTGTATTCAAAAAGATGATTTCAAGCAAAGAAGTACGCAAAATGAAAGATCATATAATAGTATGCGGTTATGGAAGGAACGGTAGAAAAGCTTGTGAAGAGCTGTATAAAACACAAAAGCCGTTTATTCTCATAGAGATGAATGAGCAGTTGCTGGTCAATCAACCTGAAGTGAAAAACTATCAGGTGGTAATAGGAGACGCTACCCGTGACGAAATACTGATTGATGCTGGAATCCATAAAGCCAGTTCGCTAATAACCACCCTGCCCAATGATGCCGAAAATGTATTTATTACACTCACCGCCAAGGAACTTGCACCGGATTTGAATGTGATAGCCCGGGCTTCCAAAGAACAATCTGAGCGCAAGTTGCTAAGAGCCGGAGCAAACAAAGTGGTAATGCCCGATGCAGTAGGAGGTACTCACATGGCACAGTTGATCACCAAGCCCTATGTGATCGAATTTTTAGGGTTGCTTACCGGTGAAACCCACCATCACCTCATATTGGAAGAAGTGATTTACGATTCCCTCAAAAAAGAATATAGAGATAAGTCTGTAAAAGACCTGGATATACGTAAGCGCACGGGAGTGACGGTGGTAGGATTTAAAGATCCACGCAATGGTTTTATGTTTAATCCCGCGCCGGAGACGAAAATTATTGAGGGAGATGTCTTGATCATATCAGGAACTGAAGATAATATCCAAAAATTCAAATCACTTTACACTTAAATTCATTATAATGCGTGATTAACTCCAAATGATAATCGCGGTAATGACTAAAAGGTGTGCAGTATTTTTTCTGAGTATACTTCTGGCAGTGTGGACAATCGATGTGGCAAAAGCCCAGGAAAATACACCCTGTGAAGTATGCATTGGTGGCAAGCATACCGCACCTCGCCCTTACAAGTTAAATTTTAGGCATGAAATCCCGTTTATAGTAGCTGGTACTATTTCATTGTCAGCAGGTTTTGTTGCTCAGCATTTTAACAATAAGAAGTTTCTCAACCAAACAGAACTCAATGCGCTGGATGATAATGGGCTGTTGGGTATAGACAAGCCGGCAGTGGGCTTTAGCTCAGGAAAAGCCGCTTCCTACAGTGATTTTTTTCGCACATCTATGACCTTGTTGCCGATTTACTTTTTATCCAACCACCATACCAAAGAAGATATCTGGCCACTGGCAGCCATGTCGCTGGAGGTATTTTCCATTACATTCGGCCTTACCACTTTAGCAAAAAATGTAGCCAAGCGCCCCAGGCCGTTTACCTACAATCCCGAGGTGCCATTGGAGCGAAAGCTCGAATTAGATGCCAGGAGGTCTTTTTTTTCTGGTCATACGTCACACACAGCTGCATTTACTTTTTTTATGGCTAAGGTGGTTACCGACTATCACCCCAACATGAAGAAAGGCTGGAAAGCTGTGATGTGGTCTGGAGCTGTGCTCATACCGGCTACCACTGCTTACCTAAGAGTAAAGGCGGGCAGGCACTTCCCTACTGACGTGATGGCTGGTTTTGCTGCCGGTGCTTTAGTAGGTTTTTTAGTGCCACACTTGCACAAAAAGAACAGTAATCAAACTAAGAAGCTAAGTTGGCAGCCAGCTTTTATGCAGGGTAGTTTGGGGTTGTCTATGGTTTATAAACTTCCCTAGCTTTACTTAAAGATATAATACTTGCTGAGGGTGTAATTGTAAAATAAGGCTACAATCAATGCCGTGATCACCTTCGAGATCAGGTACGGGTACTCCATTAGGTCGGTGAGTAAGTATACGCCCAGGGTGTTAAGAGAGAGGCTTCCGGCTGCCACGAGTATGTATTTGGCTGCCTGAGTAGTTTTTTTAGCTTCTTTCGACACAAAAGCCCAGTTTCGACCCAGGGTAAAAGCAACAATAGCACCTACCAGTGCTCCCAGTGCCGTGGAGGTGACATACCATACTCCCAGTGTTTCTTTAAAAAAAATGAGCGTAGTGAAATCAGCACCAGTGGCAGCTACTGCAGCTATGTTGTATCGAATAAACGACGTGCGGCCTGTTGGCTTTAAGCTTTGTTTTTTTACAGTATCCATTTTTAGAAAAGGGCGATATACACCTGCAGGCAAATATTGGCATATACACCGGCGGCCACATCATCCATCATAACGCCCCAACCGTTCTTTATGTTTTCAAATTTACGTATATATAGCGGCTTGAAGATGTCGAACAGTCTGAATAATACGAAAGCCAACGTGAGGTTGGTGATCGAAAACGGGATGAAAAGTAAAGCAATCCATACACCCACGATCTCGTCTATTACTATTTTTTGAGGGTCTTCTCCCCAGTCCTTTTCCAGGTAGTGGCTGGCGCGGGCACCTATGTATAGAAATGCCAGAATCAACCCTATGAAATATAGGGACTGAATACCTTCTCCGGGAAAATAAACCGGGAAAAAGTGGTGTAGAAGGTAGAAAATGATGCATCCCACTACAGCTCCGGCAGTACCGGGGGCGATGGGGGAATAGCCACTGCCAAAGCCTGTGGACATAAAAATGTAGAAATTGCGCATAGTCGCCCGGTGTGTGTTTAGAGCAAAAGTACGGTTTTATTGAGTTGGTAAAAAGAAAAGTCCCCAACAAAAGCATGTCAGGGACTTTATATTCGTTTTTATACTAAATAGTATTCATCGATCAATCGTAGTAATCCAGACCTAAGTTAGTGATCAGGTCTTCTCCTTGCAGGTGACGCAGGGTGTTCTTTAGTTTCATCAGCTGCACAAATATATCGTGCTGAGGCTTTAAGCCCTTAGCTGCCTGTGGCGACTTTAGGTAAAAAGACAACCACTCCTGAATACCACCTTTCATGCCGGCTCTGCTAGCCAGGTCGAGGAACAACGCCAGGTCAAGTACCAAAGGAGCCGCAAGAATAGAGTCCTTGCAAAGGAAATCTACCTTGATTTGCATTTTGTAGCCCAACCATCCTTTTATGTCAATGTTGTCCCATCCTTCTTTGTCATCTCCTCTTGGAGGGTAGTAGTTGATTCTTACTTTGTGGTAGAGATCAGCGTACAGGTCAGGGTGCAGGTCTGGCTCAAGGATTTGCTCCAGTACACCCAGCTTAGATACTTCCTTAGTTTTGAAGTTGTCCGGATCGTCCAATACCTCACCATCTCTGTTGCCCAGTATGTTGGTAGAAAACCAGCCATCTATTCCGAGCGATCGAGACTTCAATCCCGGTGCTAAAATGGTTTTCATGAGTGTTTGGCCGGTTTTGAAATCTTTTCCGGCAATAGGAGCGCCGGTTTGCTTGGCGAGTTCCACCATAGCGTCTACATCGCACGACAGGTTAGGGGCACCATTGGCATATGGGATTCCCATTTTCACGGCAGCATAAGCATAGATCATACTTGGTGCAATGTTCTTGTCGTTGTTGCGCAAGCCTTCTTCCAGTTTTTCTATCGAAGAGTGTACGTCAGACTCTTCAATGAAGATTTCGGTAGAGCCACACCATACCATTACAGCACGCTCGCATCCGTTTTCTTCTTTAAACTTGCGGATGTCTTCCATTACGGCCTCTGCAAGTTCCATTTTGGTGGCAGCTTTTTTTACGTTAGGGCCGTCTAGTTTTTTTACATACTCTTTGTCAAATACAGCCTTCATGGGCTTGATTTGCTCTAGCTCATCTTTGATCTCGTCGAGCAATTGCTTGTCGAGTACACCGGCGTTGAGTGCAGCTTCGTATGCATTGTCTTCGAATAGGTCCCATCCGCCAAATACGATATCGTTAAGCTCAGTGAGGGGTACAAAATCTTTGATGAGGGGATTTCGGTTGTCGGTTCTTTTTCCCAGTCGGATGGTGCCCATTTGGGTAAGTGATCCGATCGGTTTGGAAAGTCCTTTACGAGTGCTGATCACACCAGCCATGAAGGTGGTGGCTACAGCTCCCATGCCCGGGGTAAGTATGGCCAGCTTACCGGTCGGGGCTTGAATATTCGCTTTTGTTGACATTTAGATTTTAGTTTATTTAATTATAACCAATTTTCATTTTCATACCATTCAATAGTTTCGTTTACAGCGGCCTCTAGTGAGTACTCGGCCCGAAACCCAGTGTCTTTGTAAAAGTCGCTGGAATCACATAGCCAGTTGGTACACTGAAGCTCGTTTACCTTATCAATATTTAGCGGGGAAGGTTTTTTTGTGAGTTTACTCACAGTTTCAGACACAAATGCAACTATGTGTACTAAAAACAGTGGCAATTTAATCACAAAAGTTTTTTTGTCCATCCTGTGCTTTATGCACTGACTAAACCCCCGGTTGGTGTATGTGTGGTTGTCAGAAATAAAGTATGTTTTCTGACTGACCTGGCTGGTAGCAGCAGTTACCATAGCAGTGGCCAGATCTTTCACATATATAAATGACAAGTATTGTGTCTTGCCCCCTATGTATACTTCAAGTTTATTTTTTATCAACTGAAAGAAGCTAAACATGTCGGAATCTCTTGGGCCAAAGACTGCCGGAGGGCGCATGATTACATACGGAAAGTCGGATAAAAATTTCAGGTAAAGCTCTGCCTTGAGTTTGCTTTTGCCGTACTCGGTTACCGGGTTGTTGGGGTCAGTAGTTTTTATGGGAATGTCGGTACCTTCCTGCCCCGGGCCAGAGGCAGCCAGGCTGCTGACAAATACAAATTTTTGAAGGGTATGATCCGAAGCTCTAAGGCACTCCACCAGGTTTTTTGTAAATTCAAAATTTACTTTATTGTACTCCCAGAGTGAAAGGGTTTTGGTTACACCGGCATTGTGTATCACATAGTCGATATTACCGTGTGTGTCCTTAAAATCATTCAGCTGTTCGGATAGTGCCTTTGGGTTTGAGTAGTCGAACTCTACAAATTGAATTCTTTTATCCTGAAGGTATGTGCGACTGCTGGTGCTTCGAATGGCAGCAAAGACATTTAGTCCCTGCTCCAGTGCCTTTTCTACTATGTATCCACCGATAAACCCACTGGCTCCTGTTACAATTATATTCATATCCTTGTGTGGTGGCTTATTTATGGTCAGGCACTAAGCAATAAAGCCTGAAAATCAGGCTTTATGTACTTGTAATGCTTTTGTGTAATGTATTATATTTTATTGTCAACCAAGTCGGGGTGGCTTACAGATGAGCCATTCTTATGGTGTTCTAGTCCTATGATTTCTCTGGCTTTTACCAGCTTGTCGAAAGCATAGTCGATTTGCTCATATGTATGTGTAGACATCAGTGAAAAGCGCAGCAGTGACGAATCACTCTTTACTGCCGGCGATATCACAGGGTTGACGAATATACCTTCTTCATATAGAATTTTGGTAATGAGGAAGGTTTTTTCATTGTCTCGGATATATATAGGTATGATGGGCGACTCGGCTTCACCTATGTCAAAACCAAGTTCCAACAGACGCTTCATGGCGTAGTTGGTGTTGTCCCACAGCTTGTCTATGATTTCCGGCTGGGTTTTGATGATGTCCAAAGCAGCCAAAGCGCTGGCAGCTGATGCCGGAGGTATGCTGGCGCTGAACATGAGAGAGCGCGCATTGTGCTTCATATACTCTATAGCAGCCCGGTCGCCAGCTACAAACCCGCCTAGTGATGCAAGTGATTTGCTAAACGTGCCCACGATAAAGTCTACATCGTCTACCATATCGAAGTGAGAGGCTGTACCGGATCCTTTTTCACCAATAACACCTACCGCATGTGCATCGTCTATGATGGTAGTAGCGCCGTATTTTTTAGCTACTTTCACCAAGTCAGGAAGGTTCACTATGTCGCCTTCCATGCTGAATACTCCGTCTACCACGATCAGCTTGATGCTATCCTTTGGGAGGGACGCCAGCTGTCTTTCGAGGGAGTTCATATCGTTATGCTTAAACTTGATTACTTTGGAAAACGACAAGCGACTGCCGTCGATGATAGAGGCGTGATCCAGCTCGTCTATCAATATGTAATCGTTTCTACCGGATAGGCATGAGATGACACCCAGATTGGCTTGAAAGCCTGTGCTAAATACTAAAGCGGCTTCTTTGCCAAAATACTCAGCCAGATTTTCTTCTAACTGTACATGTAGATCGAGAGTACCGTTGAGAAAACGAGACCCTGCACATCCTGTTCCGTATTTGTCTACAGCAATTTTTGCTGCTTCTTTTACTTTAGGGTGATTGGTTAGGCCAAGATAGCTGTTTGAGCCAAACATGAGGATTTTTCTGCCGTCGATGTTTACTTCTGTATCCTGATTTGATCCTATTTCTCTGAAATAGGGGTAGAACCCACGTTCCTTTATCTCTTCTGCCTGGGTAAATTTTGAAATTCGCTCTTTTAAAACATTCATCAAGGATTAGTTTTTTTTCTAAAAGAAGGCTATTTAATCTGTGAAAATAGGCATTTAAATCCTACTAACCATTAAAAAGAAGCAAATTTAATGCTTTCTTTTATAAAATTCACAATAATAAACCTTCGCGTTTTTAACATCTGAGCCTGTTTAGTTTTTGCTTAACAGGGCTGGTTTTTTATATAATCGGTGTTTTTTATACACTTTGCCATTTATGTTTAGCAGGGCTTTGTTCATGGCTGGATTTTCTTCCAAAATCCACGATGCTTCCCCAAATTCCATGCCTTTATTTTTTGCCTCTTCAAATGCTTTCATGTAAAAGTAGGCGTCTATTCCCAGGTTTCTGTATTGCTCCAGCACGCCCAGCGTGACTATCCTTACCCTGTCGATTTTGTTTTTGTAATACAGCAATTTGAATATCCCGAAGGGAAGCAACCTTCCTCTTTTGAGTTTTTTCAGGGGGATGTTCATGTCGGGAATAGTGAGGGTAAAGGCGATCATTTTGCCTTCTTTTTCAGCTACCAGTAAAAAATCAGGATCTACGATAGTCTTCATGTCTTTGGCTGCATGCCTGAATTCTTCTACTGTCATGGGGACAAAACCCCAGTTTTTTTCCCAGGCAGCATTGTATACTTCGAATATATCGTCTATTTCCTGTTTGAAGTTTTTGAGATTGACTTTACGGATGGTTATGCCCTGATTGTTGAGTCTTTCAAGGATTCTTCCCGATAAACGAACCAGTTTTTCGGGCACATCTTTGGTCATTATTTTATACGACAGCAGGTTCATGGCATTTTCAAAACCATACTGCTCTAAAAAATCGATGTAGTATGGTTTGTTGTAGGTCATCATTACCGTGGGCGACATATCATAGCCTTCGGTAAGCACGCCGCAGGTTTCGTTGGTGCTGTAGTTGGTAGGTCCCATGATGGTGTCAAGTTGTCGGCCATTGACCCATTCTACTGCAGTGTCTAGTAGTTTTTTGGCTACTTCATAGTTGTTTGTAACATCAAAAAAACCAAAAAAACCTGTAGAATCGCCTGTGTATTCTATGTAGTTGTTGTTTTTGATGGCTGCTATTCTGCCTGCGATTTTTCCGTCTGAAAAGGCAAGGAAAAAATCAGCTTCCGAATGCTTGAAGAAAGGGTGTTTTTCTTTATTGAGAAGGTCTTTTTGAGCTATATACAATTCGGGTACATACTGAGGGTCGTCTTTGTACAACTCATGAGGAAAATCAATGAAGTTTTTCAGGTCTTTCTTCGAGGCTACTTTTCTGACTTCTATCATCGATTGTGGTGCTGATTTTTTTGTGCTGAATCCGCAAAGATATGTTTATGTATAGTTTATTCATATTTTATTCTCCCTAAATTCTGAAGCCTGTGGCAATAAACACGAGGAATAGTGCGCCTATTTTGTGGGGTTTTATAATTTTGCCAGCTGAATTTTAGGTATGGAAAAAGGACAATCAGTGGGTTTTGTCGGTCAGTTCGACAAGGGCTCTATAGTGGGTGCCACTTGCTTTACGGTTGGTTATTTGCTGTTGCAGATTTTTGTAACCGGATATAGGCCCGATCATTTATATTTTTTGCTTTTTTGTCTGGCTGCTTATTTTGCGCACCCGATTTCCCGTCGGTTTTTGTTGGGCTTTTCTATCTTTTTGATCTACGGTATTATTTTCGATTCGATGAAAGGGTATCCCAATTACCTTTTTTCGGATGTAAGAATTGAAGAGCCGTATTTGCTCGAAAAAGCGTGGTTTGGTATTCAGACGGCCACCGGGTTGGTTACTCCCAATGAGTACTTTCTTGTACACAACAATACGTTTTGGGATGTGGTTACTGGTTTTTTCTACTTGAGCTGGATGCCGGTACCACTTATGTTTGGGTTGTATCTTTGGTTCAAAGATAAGTGGATGTTTATTCAATTCTCGGCAGGTTTTTTTACAGTTAATGTAGTAGGATGGATTATTTATTATGTGTATCCTGCGGCTCCCCCCTGGTATGTTCAGCTATATGGTTTCGAAGAGCATTTTAATATTCCCGGTAATGTAGCGGGCCTGATCAAGTTCGATCAGTTTTTTGGCATTACCCTGTTTCAGGATATGTATGCCAAAGGCTCTAATGTTTTTGCAGCTATGCCTTCCCTGCACAGTGCATACCCTGTTGTGGTGTTTTTTTATGGGTTGAAAAAACGGGTGCATGTATTGCTTTCCACCCTATTTGGAATATTTGTGATCGGAATTTGGTTTTCGGCTGTTTACTCCTCGCACCATTATATTCTTGATGTAATTATGGGTGCACTTTGCGCGATAGCAGGTATCGCTATTTTTGAAAAGCTTCTTCTCAAAGGAAGAGTAGGGAAATTACTCTCAGTATTGTCTGGAAAAGTATAAACACTCTTCGAGGTATAGTTCGTGTGTTTTCGATGTAGGGCTTGTACTACAGTTGATTTGTTTTCGTATCCCCGAGGGCAGGTATTGCATACGTTTTTTTGTATGCCGTTTTTACGTTTCAAATTTTAGCAGTTCTTCATAAGGATTTCCTTGCAAGCCCAGCATTTTCGCAAATGCTGGTTCTGTTTTTAAACCATCCTGTTTCAAGCGTATTATTTCTGCTCTAAACTCATCGCCTTTTGAGCTCAGAATTTTATGCTCAATTATCATATGTCTGTACGCGTTTTGTTTTTCGGTTGGGCAGTCTTGTCCGAAAATTTCAATCTCAAATTCACCCGACCGAAATGTCGCTATTGTTGACTTAAGGTCATCCCAGTACGTGGTTCGTATTTGATAATTGTGCTTGCTCGAGTAAGCCGAGTTGAGAGTTTGAGCAAACTTTGAATGATTGGAACATTGGCAAATTATATCCAAATCACTTTCGGGGAGATCAATGCCAATCGGAATAGTTCCTGTTAATATTGGCCGGTATTCCCGCAAGTGTTCAAAAATGGATAATTCAATTAGCTCCGTATAAGCTTTTTGCTGACGAGGATTTCCTTTTTTGAGGTAGTCAATATTTGAAAAGTTTGTTAACAATCTTTTCGGAAAAAGTAGAGGGCACTAGCTTTTAGCTAAGAGGCTCTGTTTGCCCGTAGTACACCCATTTATTTTAGTGTTCTCATCCCATCCTCGCTCAGGATTTATTGGAAAGCGACTTATTTCTTGGTATCGGTTTTTTCGTCTTTATAGGTCGATTTGAGTAGAACATCCCACAAAGGAGAGCTCACGCCAAAGCCATTGTCAGGGTCTACATAGTGGTGCTTCATGTGATGGTCTTTGATAGCTCCCCAAAACTTGCCTTTGAGCTTAAAGTGGTGCATGGCATAGTGGCTAATGTCATAAACCAGATAGCCGATCAAAAATGCAGCAAAGAAAGGGGGCAAATTGTATTCACCTATTGTGCTTTTAAACAAAAAGTAGAACAGAGTGGCCAGAGGGAGGCTTATTGCGGGTGGCAGCACCAGGCGTTTCGCATCGTTGGGGTAGTCGTGGTGCACCCCATGGATGATGAAGAAAAACCGCTTACCCAGCTTTGACTTTGGGTGGTAGTGGAAAAGGAACCGGTGAAGTACGTATTCTGATACAGTCCATACGACAAAACCCGCCAGTGTGAGTCCTAAAAACTGCCAAACTGTGTATTCTCGTTCGGCAAATGCCAGGTAATAAAAATATCCTATAATGGGGAGGAAAAAGTATAGAGGTGCTGTGAAGTGTACTTTCGAGAAGAACTCGAGAAAGTCACTTTTAAACATGCGTACAGATTCGTTTTTGTTTGATACAAATAGTTTTTCCATATCCTGATTTTCTGCAAATCTAATAAACTAAGTGAAGGAGGGGTAGCGAATATTCGTTTTACTGATATTAATCAGGGATGATTTTTTCATACACTTCCTTGCCTGTGGTCAGGTCTTCTCCAAAGACTTCTACATAGGCTATTTCAGGTATGAAAAAGTTTTTGGCGATCTCTACATATACATTTCTAAAGCGAGCCATTTTTCCATTGATCATCATATTGGCCTGCATTTCTCCTTTTTCGTTTTTGAAAATATGAATCCTTTTTTTCTTGTACGATACCAGTGATATATCAAATTCATTTTTCTTATCGGTAGGATATACCTGCACTCCGTATGCTAGCTTGCGCTGGATGTAGTTTAGCTCGTTGCGCGAACTGTCCTGACTGTAGCTGAGCCAGTATACATGCACCGGATTTTCCGGATCGAGGTTGCCGTTTTTGTCTCTCATTCCATCGTATACGATAGCACTGGAGTTGTTGGATCGCTGTATATAAAAGAGTGAATTGTTGGTTTTGGGAGGCGTAGGGTAAGTGTGCCTTTTGTGAATCGGTTTTTTGTTTTCATTGTCCCAGTTGGCAGCTACAAATTGTCCGTTGGATTCTATAGCTATCAGGAAAAAACAGGTTAACAAAATACTTTTCATGGGTTGAATATTTTATTTACTTACCTTTCAAAACTTTTCTGCTGTGGCCCAGGCGCTCTATGGCGGTGTAGTTTGCCAGTATGGCTACTATGAGTATTGGTGTGGTGAGAATCGATATAGGTTCGAACATGACCATGTTAAAAGTATCAGAGAAGTACTTGTAGTCGCCACCGATTTCTCCTGAGATAATACCACATAAAGTAGCCGAAACTCCTACTATGATTACCCGCTCCGGGCGCTGCATTATACCTACGCTGCAGTCTATACCCAGCCCTTCGGCCCGAGCCCGTGTATAGCTTACCATTACAGATCCTGTAAGGGCAAAAAACACAAACATAGAACTCAGAAAATAATGATGAGCAATGAGGAAATACGAAACGCCAAAAAACATCACGATTTCGCTCCAGCGATCTAACACAGAATCGTAGAGTGCTCCGTAGGTAGAAGACATGCCTGCTACTCTGGCCAGCCTGCCATCGATCATGTCGAACAGTCCGCCGAAGAGTATGAGCGCACCGGCCCATCCTACATAGCTTAGGTTTTCGCGGGGTGCGGTTTCTGCTCCTACAATAAATACCACGGCAGCTCCTACGTTGATCACAAAACCAATCGTGGTGATAGTGTTTGGAGACACCTTGAGTCTCACTAATAGATTAATCAATGGATTAATCAGTTTGTATACTAATGGTTGGCCGTATTTTTTAAGCATGTCTGGCTAGTGTTCTCACTTTATCGCGCAAAATTAATACTTTTATAACAATCTAGAATTCAATCTTAAACCTTCCCCGTATGTTGTAGCCGGAGGCAATGCCGGGTTGGTCTAGTTGAGTCCATCTTTTTACTAAGTCTACGCGGAAAATCTTAAATATATTTCCTATCCCAATACTGGTTTCTACATAGTGATCCAGTGCCGAAGTAACAGGGTTTCCTTCGGGATCTACCGGATACCCGGGTAGTGTATTCGGATACAGGGTAGGGTCGTTTATATCGCTCACGCTTCCCATCAATCCCTTAAATGTAATGACTGATCGCCACTTTAATTTTTTGATCAGAGGCACTTTGTTTAGGATATACCCATTGAAATAGTGTGCATACTGTAAGCTCACAAACTGATCGCTTACAAACTCCAGGAAGTTCATCAGGTTGTAAGACCTGATCTGGTAGGAGTAGGTTTGGTTTGCCCGGGGTATATTGAGAAGCGGGTAGGGTACTTGTCCCCATATTTTGTTTCCTTCCACTTCTGTATCGAAGTAGCCAAAGGGGGCTACATAGGTTCGTTTGAATATACCTAAAGAAAACCGATCGTATGAGTAGGGGCTGTTAAGCACGTCTTTGAAGCCCTTGTCATATTTGAGTGTAAAGACCGGATGCTTGTTGTAAATAGGTACCCGGAATTGTATGCCTTCATAATATTGCTCGTTGGGTGCTATTCGCAGACTCAGGTTTACTTCAGAAGTGCGAATTACCTCAGCGTCGCGTTGTGCCTTTGGGGTAAAGTCCAGCTCGTGCTCTATTGGTCGGGTTCCCGGCGAAAAGCTGAGAATACCACCAGGCCTCATGTCTAGTTTTTTTACGCCTACGGTATACGATATACCGTGCTTCAGCTCTTTCATGTACTCAAATTGTACACGTTCATTGTAGATCTGTTTGTTGTTTACCCCTCGTTTGAAAGAGAGGAGGAAGTTGTCTTCCTGCACAAACATGAGTTCCTCACCGGGGTTGCGTATTTCTTTTTGGTAGGTGAGCTTGAATGCATCGAGTGGGTTTTTGTTTCTGAAATAAAAGAACTCGGATGAGTACTTCCATTCTTTGTCTTTAAACCCATAAGCTCCGTAGGCTTTGATCTGAAATTTTTCGCTAAACTTATCGTTTGTCTGGCCGCCTAGCCTTACTCTAAAGCCTTCTACGTCGTTCCAGCTGTAAAAAGTATTGACCGGCCCTAGAGAGACAGGGCCAAAGTCTTTGTAGCCTACAGTTACAAGGAAGAGGATGTCCATCATGCGTTTAAACGCGGGCAGCTCTTTTACTTCCTCTACCATTTCATATACTCCCTTTTCCGATCGGGATAGCTCCATGTGTCGGGCCTTTTCCCAAAACTCTTCTCCTTTTTTGTTTGCGTCAGGTTCTTCTACCAGATTTTGGAGGTTGGAGTAGATGCTGTCCGGGCGGGGTACGTTGTACTTTCTGTCTTTGAACGATACGGTGCGCTTGCCATACATGTCGAGTTTTCCGGGCAGGTCAAAATCAATACTGATTTTATCGACTTTGATAATGTATGAACCACTTTCTGTTTTTTCAAACTCCTGATCAATGAACAGGTCATTGACATAGTTGAGGTTGATCTTTTCGGATATACGCATCGACACCTGCTTTACAGCATAGGTAGAGTCGGTAGTTACAAAGAGGTTGCCCACAAAGGCAAGACTGTTTTCGTTTCGGGGTTGAAACGAAAGTTTAAAGAGTTTTTCTCCTTCTATTTCCAGAGTGTCTGCTATGTAGTATTTGTATGTAGACGGTGCTAATCCAGAAATAGGACTTACAAACTTTTGGGTAAGTACATTGATGGTGTTGTCATAGATGTCTACCTCCTGGTACATCTTGTCTATCAGCATAGATATTCCCTGATTGTTGAGGTAGTCGTGAAAGCCGGTCATTTTCTGGCCTTTACGGTACTCTATTTCTTTTTGGGGTTCTTTGCGGTAGTATACCTTCGAGCTGGTTTCGCGGATAAAAATGGGCAGATAGGTCTTGCCGTTTACTTCAGAGGTGTCTACATAGTCGAACACCAACTGAAAGTTTTTCATGATTTTTTTCTGTCTAAACTTCTCGGTAATGTTGTTGAAGTCGAATTCTACTTTTTCGTATTTGTCGTACTCCAGAAAGTCGAGGCTTTCGGTGCGGTTGCTTTCGCGGTGCTCCAGTATTTTCTTGATCAGCAGTACGGCAGGATTGCCCTTGTTGCGATACCGGAGTTTTTCACCTTTTACTACTACGTCCTCTAGTTGTACACTGGTTTCTTCCAGTTTGATGGTGATGCGCTGAGATTCTCCGATCTTTATGGGTGTCAGTTTTGGTTCAAACCCGATGAAAGAAGCTTTGAGGTTTGGAGTTGCTTCTTCGGTTTCGATATAAAACTTTCCCTCGCTGCTAGACACAGTTCCGATAGTAGTGCCTTCAAAAGAAATGTTTACAAAGGGAAGTGGCTCACCGGTAGTAGCATCGAGCACTGTTCCGTAGATTCTGGTGAGATTTTGGGCCTGAGCAAAAAAGATTGCCTGAAGGAGAAAAAAAGAGGTGAGTAGCGGATACTTAATATTCTTTCTAATGATCATTTTCCTTTTAAAAAGTCTAAGACTATGGTTTGATTTTAGATTGACAATTCCCATTGGGAACTGGCTAAGTCTTAAGGTTTAGTTACAAGTCAATTTTGTTGAGCATACCCCCTAATATTATGCCGATATTATCGGCAGACTAAGGGAATAAATACTCATTTCGTGAGTGTATGTTTCTTTAATCTTTCATAAAATCAGAAAAAAATATTTAAAAGTCTGAATAACAGCTTTTTGGGTGGGTTTGGTTCCTTGTTTTTTTAACAGGGCGCAAATTTAACAATTTATGTTCGAGATAGGATTGTTTAGTGAAAATGTTGTCCGGAGAGCAGGACGATCTGTCAGTATACATCCCATTTGCCATCGAGGTAGTATTTGTAGAGTACCGGGTTGTGAATTTTGTTGACTTCAATATTAACGGTATCGTCTTCAAAGAGTGTTTTGCCAAAAGAAGTGATAAGTGTCATGGCATCCTGATTGATCCACCGTGTTGGAATGTTTAGTTTTTTGAAGTTTACTGCTTGCAGGGCTGCAATGAACTGATCCTGAGTGCCGGTTTTAGCTCCCATTACCCAGCCCCACTCGCCCAGTGTAATTACCTGATTGTGCAGGCCGACCACATTGAAATTGGCTTCTTGCATAGTTTTCTTTACGCAGTTGAAAGCACGGGCGGCATAGTATGGACTACCGGCTTGTGTGATTACCAGACCGTGAGGTCTCAGCCGTTTGTAGCAGAGCTTGTAAAACTCAAAAGAGTAGAGCCGTCCTATTTCCACGGTTTTGGGGTCAGGCAGGTCTACGATAATGGCATCATAGTAGGCGTGATTGTCCTCCAGGTAGTTGTACCCGTCAGTATTGACGATTGTTACTTTTTCGTGGTTTAGGGCGTTTTGGTTCATTTCTACCAGGAGCTCATGTTTTTGCCCCAGGGCAGTCATGGCAGGATCCAGGTCTACTACTGTGATATTTTTTACCGTGGGGTATTTTAGGATTTCGCGCACGGCTCCACCATCTCCGCCTCCCATTACCAGTACATCTACGGGCTTTTTGAGCAGACCCAGCACGGGGTGCACCAGCGGTTCGTGGTACATCACTTCGTCTATGGAGCTAAGCTGCTGATTGCCGTTTATAAATAGCCAAAAGTCAGATTTAGATTGAGTAATGACTATTTTCTGATATTTGCTCTGTTCTTCGTACACTACCTTGTCGCGGTATCGTCGCTCTTCACCATAGCTTATGATGGGTTTGGCAAACAAAAAACCACACACCAGAATGGCTAATACTACCAACGAAAGGATGTTTGTATGGATTACTTGCTTTTTTTTCAATGAAGATTTTAGGAGAAAATATAATCCTATGGCTACAGTGAAGTTGATGCTGCCGAGTATAATGGGGGTATAGGTGAGACCCAGGTAGGGTAGCCCTATGAAGGCAAAGAAGACCCCACCGGCCAGGCTGCCGTAGTAGTCGTTTTCCATTACCGAGGATACATTCACATGTAGTTTTTCAAACTGGTCGTTGAGTCGGATTACTATGGGTATTTCCATGCCTATGAGTAAACCTACTATAATGCTGAGAGAGTAGATAATCAGGTAGGAGTTGCCATAGTAGGCCGATACCGAGTAGGTGATTACCGATACATAGGCAGTGAGTATGGAAAGGGTAAATTCTATGAAGATAAATTTTTGGAGTAGGTTGGTGCTAAAGTATTTGCTGATTCTGCTACCCAGCCCCATAGAAAACAGCATGATAGATACTATCATGGTCCACTGAAATACCGAATCTCCCAAAAAGTAGGTGGCAAGAGTGGATAGCACATACTCTGCCACGATACCGGAAAGGCCGGTAGCAAATAGTGCCAGCTTTAAAATATTAGAATGCAGTTTCATAAACTACAACAAAGGGTGGGCTGTGCAGCCAAATGCAAGCTGCACAGTAGGTTTGTTTACAACGACCAACTGATAAGAACTGATCCTCCTATATAAGCAAAGGCTTCAACCAAAGCAGCACCGCAGTTGGGTTCGTCCTGATTCACGATTTCGTCTGTCAGGTTTTGGCCGGGCAGTAAGATTTTGTCGGTAAGAAAGCGTACTATAGGGAGAAAAATAAGGCCTATACCAACATCTACTCCTACATCAGCCAGTGTGATCGACCAGCTTTCAAAATCGTGCATGAGGGCAAAGCGGATCAGGTTGGCAATGGCGATTAGCGCACCGGCAAACCCTATGCCTACAGCAATATTTCCCTTTTCTATATGATCGTGTACATCGTATGGGGTAATCATGTTGTACACCAAAGCTGTGATAAACAGAAGAGCCTGACCCAATACCCAATAGAGCAGAGCTGTAATAATGGGGCCTCCTTCTCCATGGCCTTCGCCATGTATGGCACCCAGTATGATCAGCCCTGTAGAAATTGCCATGGCTCCTTCTACTATGCCTGAGCCTACGTTTTTTTGATCTACAATTTCTTGCTTCACATGAAATTTTCTCAGGATTATTTTGTCGTTGATGATGATAGACAAATTGAGTAGCAGTATGGACAGAGCGCCATAAATACTAATATCGATCAGGTCGTTTACCAGTCCGTCGGATTCTCCGAGGAGTGCACTGCCTATAGCCAGCAGTAGCCCTACGAAGTATCCAACGTACGCTGAAGCAAAGGCAAAGTTGTCGTTTTCTACCAGCTCATGGTTGACTTTGATGCCCGGGTGAAACAGTTGATAGATGATTTTACCAATAAAAAAAAGTAAAAATGATACTGCCAGGTAAATGAGTGTGGTCAGTAAGCCGTCAGCTATAGATAACATAATGTCTTTTGTTTAGGGGTTAGTGCTAGTTATTTGCCAAATCCACCGCCTCTCGATCGGGAGCTGGAGCCACTGTAGCGCGAGCTGGATCGTGATGTGCGGCCTGAAACTCGCTGCTTGAATGACGATGTGTTTCTGCTCCACGATGAATTGGGGCGTGAGCTGCTCGTGTATTTGCTGTTTGTGCCATAGTACGACGATCCGCCCGACGTAGGGCCGTAGTAGCTGCGACCTGTACCGTAGTAGTTGCCACGGTAGTCGTTGTAGTACGACTGCCTTACGGGAAAGGTGGCTAGTCTAAACATGCTACTCATAAAGGCGTATTGTCCATAGAATGCCCAGAAGCTACTGCCCCCGCTGCTTTGCCAGTGGCCATACTTTGGGTTGCCTATATAGTTGTTGTATCCCGGGGGGCTGGCGGTCTTGTGTAGTTTGCCGTCTTCACTTCGCGAAGCGATTTCCATTCCCATGTTGTTGAGGTGTTGGTTAAAGAAATGTTCGTCCACTTCATACCACCCCGAAATGTATTCCTCCGGTTTGCCGGGTTCTTTTTCCTCTATGATTTTGTATTGGTGCTTGTAGGTTTTAAAGAAACTACCTTCTACGTCCATGTCGTTTAGTATGATCGAAAACACACGTTGGGTAGGCATATCTTTAATGATCAGGTCGACTGGGTTCTTTTTGAATTTTTTGCCACCACAAGCGCATAACAGAGCCAGGGCCAGTAGTGGAAGAATGCTTTTATACGCTTTCATGAGCAGTATAGGGTTTTGCTTTTTTTAAATAAGATTACGAATTTAATCCATTGCAGCAAAGGAGCAAAGCCGAATGGGTATTCTGTGTTTATGCTTGTGCCGGTATAATATTCGAAATTTCATATTCCTTTACAACTACTCCTGCTGAAGCGTCAAATTCGCGCTCGCCCCACTGTGTGATCGTGATGATGTGGGTTTCTTCGTCGTTGTAGTATTCCCAGCAGATTAGTTCTTCCCAGTCGTCCGTGCCTTTGGTCTTGTCGTTGAAGTAGCCGGCAATATCAGAGTCGAGGTAATAAGTTTGCCCTTCGTATTCCAGTTTTTTGGGTGGGCGCTCTTTTTTTATGGTTTTGTCTATTATGTCTTCACCCAGTGTGCGGATTTTAATCTCCCTGGAGGCTGTGATAAATACCTCGCCCTGATTTTCGATGCTCAGGTAGAGGATTTCATCGCCAGAGTCGATCATGTACTCGCGAGAGAAATTGTTGTTTCCCCAGTCGTACTCGTATACTTCTTTTACCTGCCAGGACTTCATGTTGTAGTCCAGAATAAACCCTTGATCCAGGTCTTTCACCGTCATATTAGTGATGTCGTAATCCGGCTCTTTTTCTTTCTTTTTAAAAATATCAAATAGTCCCATTTTGTTGTGTTTTGAGAGGTGGATTATGTGTGAAATATCCTTTCGTAAAGGTAAAGTCCGGCCAGAACTACTAACACTACCAGGCCGATTTTAAATAATATTCCAAAGATAAATCCGGCAAGAAAAAGAATAACAGCTGCCAGAAGGAGCATTTTCAGCAAGTCAAACATGTTTGATTGGGTTGTGGTGGTAAAATAAGGCAACTGAAGTGACATTCAGTTGCCCGACGCTTGGTTTATTTTATGCCGAGTTTGGCTTTCATTGCAGCCAGGTCGTCCGCTGCTTTTACCTGACTGGAGCTGCCCTCCAGAGCACTGTCTATTTCATCGTCCAGACTCTTGCTTTCGTTGGCTATAGATCCGTAAGACTCAGCTAAAGCTTCTTCCTGAGCTACTTTTTCTTTCATTTTTTCCAGCATAGAAACTGTACCGGACGTGTCCACCTGAGCCAATTGCTTGTTGAGATTTTTGGTAGCATTGCTCACTTTTACCCGAGCCTTTAGTGTTTTGAGCTCATTTTCATACTGGCTCACTGTAGAGCGAACCTTCTTTACGTTGGTATCCAGCTGAGCTACATTGGTTTCGAAGCGTTGCTGCTCTTCTTTTGCACGAGCCATTTGTTGGTTTGCTTCTTCTTTTTTCACCAGTGCTTCGCTGGCAAGTCGTTCAGCTTCGGTTGCATCGAGTTGTCCATCAGCTCCTTTTTTCAGCAGCAGCATGGCTTTGTTTTCATAGTCTTTGGCCTTGCTGCGGTGTGTTTCTACTTCGTTTTTGGCGCGAATCGCCATGGCCTTAACCTCGGCCAGAGCCTGCAGGCTTTTGTCCAGATCTTTTTTCAGGTCTCTGATGCCCTGCTCAGTCATTTTGATAGGGTCTTCCAGTTTGTCAATAGCGGAGTGAGCTTCTGCTTCACCTATTCTAAAGAGTCTTTTAAACATATTCATGATCGTCTTATTTTATTTTCCAGATAATTTTAATATTTCGTTGGAGTATTCACCCAGCAGCAGAGCCAGCGAATTGAAGGTGGCTTCTATTTCGTTTAGGTCCAGGTTTTCCAATTCGTGCGTGTTTCTAAAGAGTACCTTTTTGCCACTTTCGTCTAGCACAAACGCTCCATGTATGATATCGCGGCTTTTTTGGAGCAGTTGCCTGTAGGTGTCGGCGGTGGGGTTGTTGAGTTCTATAATAAACTGTTCGACGATAAGCAGAGGGTCTGCTACTACCAGCACCAGGTTCTTGATGCCCTGCGATTCGTTTTCTACTACCAGTAGGCCGTCTTCCTTGTTTTCATAGCTCACCTCGTATCCGAGTTCCAGTAAGTATTCGTTTACTTTTTCAAAGTAATTGTTCATTTTTAAAATAATTTTATATGCGTAATTAAATACAGAAAGGCTTATGTTGCTTTTATCAAATTTAACTACTTCTTGATTGGTTATCCTATTTTACAGTGTTAAATAATACGTGGTGAAATGGGGGTGCACGAAATTTCATTTTTTAATTTTTTTTTCAAGGTTAGGCTTAGTGATACGCTAACTTAATGCAAATAGTTTTAGGTTTGCAATTAAAATTAGCAAAAATATTTTTTTCAGATGTCATATATAGGAAAAAACATCAAGAAGATAAGGTCTCTTAAAAAGATAAGTCAGGCTGAATATGCAAAGATTTTCAGCCTTACCCGTGGAACAATCGGTGCATATGAAGAAGAGAGGGCTGAGCCCAAAATCGATACCATTATTCAAATGGCTAATTATTTTGGCCTATCCATCGATGCGTTTTTAAATAAAGAACTGACCGTGAATGACCTCTATAGTCTGGATATGGTCAATGAAAAACTGGATCAGGTGCATGACTTTAAAAAAGAGAAAGTAGCGCTGTATAAAAAAGGAGGTGTAGGATTGGTTAAGATTCAGGATCATCTGGAGTATATAGTGAACTTGGCCAACCGTGATTTTATTTCACGCCTACCTACGGTCGAACTACCTGTCAATTTTAAAGGGACTGTCCGGGCTTTCGAGCTAAAGGGGAGTGAAATGGAGTATCATCAAAACGGGCTCCACCATGGTGATATATTGCTATGCCTGCAACACCCTCTCGATAAGCAGCCTGATGTTGGAAAAGTGTATGTGCTGATTACTCATGGCAATGTAGTAACACGTAGGTATGCCGGGCAGGAGACCGGTATGCTGAAGTGGGTAAGTGACGACCCGAATTATGAGCCTATGCTGCTGGCTACAGAGCACATAGCCGAGCTGTGGGAAGTGAAAGGGGTGTACAGTACATATTTGAATCCCCCTAAGATGCTCGAAGAAAAGGTAATGGTATTGGAAAAGCAGATGGTAGAAATGCAACAACAACTGTACCGGTTGTCCGGAAAAAGAAAGGGATAGCGTTTTCCGATTTTCTGCTTGATTAAATTGAGTTCTTTGTCGAGTTTACGAAGGACACCGACAACAAACGAAAACCTGAAGATTCTTCCAGCAGTTCTATCCTAGTTGATTCTATGCATTTTCGAAATGAAATTATAGGAATGTGTTTTATGAGTCAGAAGAGTTTTGCAGCCACGCAAATAGCTCCATGCTCCATGCCAGGGCAATATGCAAGATCACTCCTCCCCAAATTCTCTGGGTATAATAAGCCAGTATACCAATGAGGTAGCCGCCAAATGCTGAGCTGATAGTTTCGGCTACAGGCTTGCCATAATGTAAAAAAACGTAGCTGCCCACCATTGCAATAACAGCATGCCCGCCTAAGACCCTGGCAAATGCTATGACGAGAAAGCCTCGAAAAAAAAGCTCTACACTAATATAGTATGAGCCATATACCAGTTCATAGGCCAGTACCGTAAAAAGCTCCGGTATATTGTGTAATACAGCAAAATCCGACCCTCCTGAAAATTTGTATCGGGGGTAGTAGGTATTGAGCTCAGACATAAAAGAAGCTATGCCCATACCAATAAAGACGATGACGATCAGGATAACATATGGCTTGAAATCAAATTGCTTGAGACTAAGCCCATACCAGTGTTTGTCTGGGTCGCGAGAACGCTCATATCCATAGTAGAAGATAAGTGTGGGCACCACATTGGCAATGAGACTGTCGCCCCAGGATATGTTTTTAAAAGCAAAAACGTAATCGATGCGTGGTAGGTGCTCTATGAGTTCGTAGAAATAATAAAATTGCCTGTCGAAGCTTATAATGAGGAAGCCCACGAAAAATTTTATCCAAAACTCGCTGGACCGCACCCACTCACGGTTGATTCGATATACGTATAAAAAAACACAGGTAACCAAAAAAGGAAATGACATGTGTAAAAACATCAGTAGCCATTTAAGCTCAGACCCTGAGTGCGCATCGATAATAGAATCCTCAAAATCGTACAGATAGTTAAAATACGTGCAGATGCTGAGAAACACCGCTACCGAAAGGTATAGCTGCCAGTGGAAATACGTTTTGGTGTAGCGCGTAAAATATTGGAGAAGGGTTTTCATTCAATGAAAGGGTTAATTCTGAAGATTGCGTTAACATCAGAGCAAATGCTCCGACCTTACCTAAAAGCGATTTATCTATTTTAAATTGGTTAAAGGCTTTGCTGTGTAATTGATCTAATTCTTCTTAAGTTATTATAAGTTTAAGTTACAGGTTTCTAAATTCTTTTACTTAGACATAGTTTTATTTACAGTTTTTATGCAACCGAATATACTCTGATGGGGTAATTTTTTTTACTTCTTTAAAAAGTCGGTTGAAATTGGAAATGTTACGAAAACCAGATTCATAGCATACAGTGGATATGTTGCAGTTGTTTTCTATCAGTAGTTTGGAGGCATAGCCAATCCTGATCTCGTTGAGAAATTGCGTGAAAGTTTTTTTGTGAAGCTGTGAAAAATACCGGCTAAACGACGAAGGGTTCATGTGGGCCAGATTGGCTACAGTCTCCAGTTTTATTTCCGTTTTGAAATGGTTCATTACATAGTTGTACACAGGTTCCATTCTTTCACTGTTGTTGTCTTGAAACGAGTCCACAAAACCGGGACTGGATAAAACCCGATAATCACTGTGTTTGGCCAGGCGGCCAAGGATATCTACAAATAAGACTATTTTCTCATAGCCAGAAGACGCTACTAATTTGTCCACTTTTTTAAAGATAATTTCATTGCTGCTTCCAGTAAAAGCCACTCCAAGTGCGGCTTTTTTAAGCAGATGGTTTATCTCAGCCATTTCGGGCATATTCAATAGCCCCGATCCAAAATTTTGATCAAAGTGAATGACCACAGCATCAGCTTTCAATGTTGACTTTTCTTCAAAGTATGCTTTGTCATTTTGCCACAGGTGGGGTAGGTTTTTCCCGATCAGCACTATATCACCGGGTTCAAACTTCTCCACGCTATCTCCGATAAACTTTGTGCCTGTACTGGTTTTGATAATGTCGAGCTCTAGCTCGGGGTGATAATGCCACACATTTAGAAAGTAGTTGGAAGAATAATCCTGAATACTCAGAGAGGTGTTTTGGTCAATGTACCTGCCGATCAGTTTTGCTTTCATAATAAGCGGATAGGGTGACTGAATGAATAGGAGTTAAGCTACAATATTATTTATTTTTCACAATAATGAAGTAGGGAGACTATTGAATTGCAAAAAATCTATTACATGTGGAAAAAAATCCGATAGAATAAAGCGCTACTAACAACTAGCTTTGACTATATAATTATTAATTATGCTTAGAAAAACTATACTTATATACTGTGCACTTTTTTGTGTAACTATTGCCGTTTGGGCACAAACAATCTGGACAAATCCAATTCAAAAACAAGGTAGGTTCGGTTCGCCCCTGGTAGAAACTTCACCATTCGTTTTTAATGACAACCTGTACCTGCTGGAAAACAATCAACGATTTTGGGACGTGCCGGGAGCCAAACCCGGAGACTACTATGAGCAGGATGAAGTCCGAATTAGACATATAGAAAGCGGCAAGATAGTGTCAGTGCCATTGAAAAACCATGGTTTTGGAACGGTACTCACATGGGGCGATAGTGTGTATGTATTTGCGGGTAGCTATGGAACAGGAAAACCCTGGCGGCAGATTACTGAAATAACGATGACCAAATCGAGAGATTTGAAAAACTGGTCAACACCCAAAACTATACTTAAAGCATCTGGCAAGGAGTATTTTTTTAATACGGCCGTCTGCCGGGGAAAAGATAAATTTATACTCTTGTACGAAACTAATGATGACAGGTGGAAACCCTTCACTTTTAGGTATGTGGAGTCGTCTGATTTGGAAAACTGGACTGAAATACCGGAAGCTGTATATGGACAGTCTAAGTATGTAGGTGGGCCGGCTTTGTATTTTGAGGGCGGGTGGTATTACACATTGTACCTGGAATCTATAAAAGGAGGATATGAGACACGCATTACCCGTTCTCAGGATTTGATTACCTGGGAAGATGCCCCGCAGGAGCGGCCCTTTGTTACCTTCGACCCCAGTCATAGGAATATTCCCCTGATCGACTCATCTATAGCCGAAAGCAATGCGTCGGATGTTGAGCTATGCTATTACAATGGAAAGACCATACTCTATTTTACGGGTAGTGATCAGACTACTGCCGGAGACCTACAGTGGGCTACCTACGACGGCACTCCAAAGCAATTGTTTGAACACTTTTACAGCAACAACGATAACATAGAAACTCCGCGGCACCAAGGCAACTGGGCACCAGTGCTCATAGCTCCGGAGGGCAAGGTGGATTGGCAGAAAAAGCCAACGACAAGAAGAAAACCAAATGCCGACCAACTGGCCTATCAGGAGAACCCACTTGGCGCCTTTATTCATTTTGGCCCGGCCACTTATATTGAGTCCGATATGTTGTCTGTACCGCCTGTTGACATTTTCAATCCAGTAAAACTGGATGCCGAACAATGGGTGAAAGCTGCCAAATCATTTGGAGCCAAAAGCGTGGTGTTGACCGCTAAGCATCATAATGGATTTTGTTTGTGGCCTACCCGTACTACCGATTACTCAGTTAAAAACTCACCCTGGAAAAATGGCAAAGGCGATGTAGTGGCAGAGTTTGTAGCTGCCTGTAAAAAATACGACTTGAAAGTGGGGCTTTACGTTTCTACCGGCGACAAGTATTTTGGTTGTACAAGTACGCCTGATCCGCAAGGACAGAGAAAGCTGGTGGGAGATATTGATGAATATTTTCCGGTCTTTTTTGAGCAGCTCAGAGAACTCCTCACCAATTATGGGGAAGTGTCCTACCTGTGGTTTGATGGTGCATACGATCCGTTGGGTTGGGATGTGATGGACCTTAAAACCATGAAGCCTTTGGGTACTGCCTATGGTGATGCCATCAGGGCTCTGGTGAAGCATTTGCAACCAAACGCCCTGGTAATGGGTGGCACAAAACCCGACGTAAGGTGGTCTGGCAGTGAGCAGGGATGGGCCCCTTATCCGCTGTGGAATGTGGTAGAACAAGGAGAGGGTTTTGAAAAATGGGTAGGTCCCCAAAATCATGGGTGGCTACCAGCCGAAGCATGTATGCACACACGAAGCTCGTGGTTTTGGAAGACCGATTCGGACAAAACATTGCGTGATATTCCCTATTTGTTTAACGCCTATCTGGAATCGATAGGACGTGGTGCCAACTTGTTAATTAACATGACTCCCGATACAAGCGGGCTCATTCCGGATGTGGAGCTGGCACGTCTTGCGGAATTAGGAAAAACACTGGAAAATATTTTTAGCGAACCGGTAGGCAGCAAAACGAAATTTAGCCCTTCAACATCGAACCAGCACACCATAAACTTTGATAAAAAACAATCAATTAACCTGCTGGTGATAGAAGAGGACATTCAATATGGCCAAACCATTTCAGACTATCAGGTAGAAGCATGGTTAAAAGGAAAATGGCAAAAATTAGCAGAAGGACAGACTATAGGGCGAAAGCGCATACAGCTGATAGATAACCCTGTAAAAACTGATCAGGTAAGGCTTTCATTGTCCACAAGAGAAGGAGAACCGAGGCTGAAAAGTTTTTCATTGTACCATGCCGACCTGGAAAAGTTGAACTTAAGAAAGAAGTGAAATGTCGTTGATTGATATTATAGTGATAGCAGGGTACCTGGCAGGTATTCTTTTTATAGGGATGTGGGTGGCACGAAAGCAGTCCGCCAGTGCCGAAAGCTATTTTCTGGCAAGCCACTCTTTGAAATGGCCGGTGATAGGGGCGGCACTTTTCGCATCCAATATCTCCACGGTACATTTGGTGGGGTTAGCCGCATCAGGCTTTAAAGACGGGTTGGTTTGGGGCAATTTTGAATGGATGGCAGTTTTCACACTCATCATCTTGGCATTGATATTTGCCCCCTTTTATTATAAAAGTAAAATCACCACCCTGCCGGAGTTTATGGAAAAACGGTACAATGGCACTGTCCGGTCCTACCTTGCTTTTCTTGCTCTTTTGGGGGCGCTCTTTATGCATATTGGCGTTAGCCTCTATGCAGGAGCTGTTGTTTTTGAACACTTTTTTGGTATCAATGTGTATGTGTCAATATTGGCCATTTCATTCATTACAGCTTTGTACACAGTAGTGGGTGGGCTGCAGTCCGTTGTAGTGACCGAGACGATACAAACCGTAATTTTGGTAGTAGGGGCCTTACTGCTTACCCTTTTCGGAGTGATGGCACTATCCGATATTGGAGTGCATTCATGGTCGGAGCTAAAGGCTATGGTAAAGCCAGGTCAGCTTGAGCTGGTGCCCGAACCGGGCGGCAGCTCCGGACTAACCTGGCAGGGAATATTGTTGGGATATCCTGTGTTGGGCATCTGGTATTGGTGCGCAGACCAGACCATTGTTCAGCGGGTTTTGGGTGCTCAAACACTCAAAGATGCCAAAATGGGGCCGTTGTTTGCCGCTTTTATCAAAGTACTTCCGGTATTTATCATGGTCTTTCCGGGAGTATTGGGGTACGTGCTTTTCAGCGATATCATTTCCGATCCCAACGATACCTTTCCGGTGTTGATTACAGAGTTGCTACCTACAGGGTTAAAGGGCCTGATGGCGGCAGCTCTGTTGGCAGCTCTTATGAGCACCATAGCTGCGGCACTCAATAGTGCCGGTACGTTGGTGTCTATCGATATAGTGAAAAGAAACAAGCCGGACATATCAGAGAAACAGCAAGTGCTGATAGGAAGGATTACAGCAGTGGTTGTCATGTTATTGGCCATAGCATGGTCGCCCATGGTCGCAGGTTTCAACAGCATCTTTGAGGCCATCAATGTTTTGCTTACCGTTATATCTCCTCCCATCACAACTGTTTTTGTTTGGGGTATTTTTTGGAAAAGAGGAAACCATCAGGGGGCACTGGCTACATTTATAGGCGGTTTTTTGCTGGGCCTTCTAGTGTTTTTGATTGACTTCCCAATGATAGGAGATACCAAAGTAATTACCAACGGCTGGGGAATATCATTTATGATGCAGGCCTGGTGGTTGTTTGTCTGCTGCTCGGTTATCTATGTATTGGCGAGTTATTTATACCCTGCGCCGGACAAGGATAAAATCAAAAACAGTACACTGAGCTCACCACTGGCATTTTTAAAAAACGAGCCCGGAGAAAAATACAATACCGCACTGCTATTAGCAGCAATACTATTGACCATCATGATTTTGCTTTACACACTATTAGGATAAACCCATAAACTATGAAATCGCTAAATAAACTATTGTTGATAACACTGATAGCCACAACAGCTGCTTGTGACTCTGCGGATAAGGAAGATCAGGTAAAACGGTACGGGTGGGTGATAAAAGTAAAGCCGGAAAAGCTGGACTATTACAAAGAGCTGCATGCCAACCCCTGGCCAGGGGTTTTGGAGCAGATTACCAAAAGTAATATCCGCAACTATTCCATTTACCTCAAAGATGACTACCTGTTTGGCTACTTCGAATACACAGGGAATGATTTTGAAGGAGACATGGCACGTATGGCGGAGGATTCTACCACACGCAGATGGTGGAAAGAGACAGATCCTTGTCAGCAGCCTTTAGAGACCAGAAAAGAAGGAGAGTGGTGGGCCAGCATGGAAGAAGTATTTCACCATGATTAATACCTGATTTACCCAAAGAAATAAGCATGAAAGAATCAATAGAAAAGCCACAGACACTTAAGCCTATTGTCATTATTGGAGCCGGGGGTATCGTGGGCGATGCTCATTTGCCTGCCTATAAAAAGGCTGGTTTTGACGTGCAGGGTATTTACGATCTGAATACCCAAAAAGCGACAACTCTGGCTGACAAATTTGGCATTCCTGTGGTTTGCAATAAGCTGGATGACCTTATCGGGTTGGCAGTAAACAAACAATGCGTCTTTGATATGGCTTTACCGGCATCAGCCATCTTGCCGGTGCTAAACCAACTGCCGGACGGTAGTGGGGTACTTATTCAAAAACCAATGGGAGATGATATAAGGCAGGCAAAAGACATATTGGAAATGTGTCGTGCCAAGAATCTGGTAGCAGGCATTAATTTCCAGCTACGTCATGCCCCCTATATTGTAGAAGCCAGGAAAATAATTGACGAGGGGCTGATTGGCGATTTGCACGACATAGATATCCGGGTAAATGTGCTTACGCCATGGCACCTCTGGGATTTTTTGTACAAGCTCCCCCGAATGGAAATTTTATACAACAGCATTCACTACATCGATTTAATACGGTATTTTTTTGGTAACCCGGAGAGGGTATTTGCTTTGACCAACAAACACCCGAAAATGAAAGAACTGGCCAGTACGCGCTCATCCATTATCATGGACTATGGAGATATGATCAGGGCCAATATCAATACCAATCATGGGCATGAGTTTGGCACCAAACATCAGGAGTCGTATGTGAAATTCGAAGGCACAAAAGGCGCTATCAAATTGACTATGGGATTGAACCTCAATTATCCGGAAGGGCTACCCGATGAGTTTGAATATATATGCCTTGAGGATGGAAAAGGATGGAGAAAAAAAGAAGTCCGAGGGTCGTGGTTTCCGGATGCCTTTATCGGCCCTATGGCCGGTTTGCTTCATAAAATGGAAAACCCTTCTTACATTTTTGTAAATGCTGTAGAAGACGCAATCCATACCATGGAGGTAGTGGAGAAGTGTTATCAATGTAGCGATGGCCGATAGTTCTTTAATAGAAAATATTAAATAAGTACCCAGTGAAAGTAGGTCTGTTTATACCGTGTTATATCGATCAGTTTTACCCTCAGGTAGGGGTTGCTACTTTGGAGTTGTTGGAAAAGCTAAACGTTGAGGTGCACTACCCCCAGCAGCAGACATGCTGCGGTCAGCCCATGGCAAACTCAGGGTTTGAATGCTTTTCAAAGGATTCCTACAGTCATTTTGTTAGAAATTTTAAATCCTATGATGCCATTGTTACCCCATCGGGTAGTTGTGCCTATCATGTCCGGCACCACTTCGATATCATAGGACAATCTGAGGAAGTGAGCCATGTGAGGAACAATACCTACGAACTCTGCGATTTCATCACCAATGTGTTGGGCGATCCTGAAGTTGGCGCATCCTTTCCCCATAAAGTAGGGATACACCAGAGCTGTCACGGGCTGAGGGGATTGAGGCTTGGCAAGAGCAGCGAGACGGTGGGAGAACCATTTTCATTCATTCATTCGCAGCTCACTAAGGTAAAAGAGATAGAGTTGGTTGCACTTGGCAGGGGAGACGAGTGCTGTGGCTTTGGGGGAACCTTTGCCATAGCCGAGGAGGCAGTGTCTGTAAAAATGGGGAAAGACCGGGTAAATGACCATATAGCGCAAGGTGTGGAGGTGGTCACAGGAGGGGATATGTCGTGCCTGATGCACATGGAAGGAATAATCAAAAGAAATAAACTGGCCATACGGGTAATGCATGTGGCCGAAATCTTAAATAGCCAAAATTGACACATTCTAAAGCAGCAGCAGAATTTAATAAAGACGAAAAGCGGGTCGATTGGCACGACAAGGCCGTATGGTTTATGCGGTCCAACAGGGATAAGGGAGTGGCTAAAATTTCCCAATGGGAAGAGTTGAGGGAGGCTGCTTCCCAAATCAAACTGGATGTACTCTCCAAACTGGATATTTACCTTGAGGAGTTTGAAAAGAATGCCCTGGCTCATGGGGTTCAAGTACATTGGGCGGAAGATGCGCAAGAGCACAACCAAATTGTCCACAGTATTCTCCAACGGCATTCGGTCAAAACCCTGGTGAAGAGCAAATCTATGCTGACAGAAGAGTGTCACATGAATCCCTACCTCGAACAGCGTGGCATTGAAGTAATTGACACAGATCTGGGGGAAAGGATCATTCAACTGGCGGGCGAAGGGCCCAGCCACATTACCGCTCCAGCCATCCACAAAAAGAAGGAGGAGATAGACGAACTTTTTCAACAGACAATGGGAACCACACCATCTAACGGCGACCCTCAATACCTGACCAATGCAGCGCGGATTCATCTCAGGGATAAATTCCTGAATGCAGATGCCGGCCTTACAGGTGTCAATTTTGCCATTGCCGAATCGGGTGGGGTTGTGGTGTGCACCAATGAAGGCAATGCGGACATGGGGGTTCATCTTACTCCAGTGCATATTGCCAGCATGGGAGTTGAGAAAATCCTGCCAAAACTAGAACATTTGGGCGTTTTTTTGCGATTGCTGGCAAGGAGTGCCAGCGGACAGTCCATCACCACATATTCCTCACATTTTTTAAAACCCAGGCCTGGTCAGGAGATGCATGTGGTGATTGTAGATAATGGGCGGTCAAAACACCTCGGAAAGCCTGATTTCAGAAACTCACTGAAATGTATAAGATGCAGTGCCTGTTTGAATACATGTCCTGTTTATCGCCGGAGTGGCGGCCATAGCTATGGCAGTGTGATACCTGGCCCAATAGGTTCCATATTGTCTCCCAATGTCGATTTAAAAAAATATTCAGGTTTACCATTTGCCTCCACCCTTTGTGGGTCATGTAGCGATGTATGCCCGGTCAAAATAGACATACACCAGCAACTGTACAAATGGCGTCAGGTTGTCATGAAAGAGCACCCAGACAGAATCAAGCAAAATACAATGCGCATGGCTTCAGGAGTGCTTGGCAATGCAAGTGTTTTTGACAAACTAGGTTGGCTAGCCCGGTTTTTATTGAAATACTTACCCGAATGGATGGTTTATAATAAATGGAATATCTGGGGTAGGCAAAGGGATTTCCCCAGCCTGCCTCAAAGTAGCTTTAGACATTGGTACAACAAAAACCGTAGGAAAAATGAGTAGTAGAAATTCCATATTGAATAGGGTCAGGGAAAACAAACCTTCCTTTGACGGTACGATAGACTTGTCACCATTCCTGATTGATGAAAGTGGGGATGTACTCGAACGTTTTTGTGTAAGTCTTGTGGCCAATAGTGGTAAATATGTGTTGGCAGGTGAAGAACATAAATTAACTGATATTTTGTTGGAAGAAGTGGCAGGTAAAAGTTATGTGGATTTATCCGGGGTTTTGGATGCTTACCAGGAGCGGAATGTTTTGGATGTTAAAAGCTATAAAGACACAAGAACAGCTATTTTTACAGCTCAGGTAGGCGTTGCAGAAAATGGGGCAGTGTGGATAGATGATCAGGTGTTACAGGGCTTGAGGATTTTACCATTTATAGTGGAGCATACTATCGCTATACTAAGAAAGTCATCCATCGTTCCTACCATGCACCATGCCTGCCATCAGATTGGGAAGACTGCCACCGGGTTCGGGACATTTCTGGCCGGCCCATCAAAGACAGGAGATATTGAACAAAATCTGGTCATTGGCGCGCATGGGGCATTGTCTCATTTGGTTGTACTGGTGTGATGAGGATAAACATAAAAATCCCCATACTACTCTAGCATGGGGATTTCTAGTGCTTGGCTAACTGGTTTTAATCGTTTTCTTCATCTTCATCCTCATCTTCATCCTCCATTTTCTCCAGCGCTTTTTTCTGTTTTTCTTTTTTCGCCTTTACTTTCTTGTATTCTTTTTCCAGCTCGTCTAATTTCTTGTTTTTTTGTTTGTATTCTTCCTCTGAAATTTCCTGATTTTTCCGCTTCTCGTCCAGCTTGTTTCGGGCTTGTTTTATTTTTTCTTCCGAATCATTAAGTTTTCTCTCAGACTTATCGATTTTATCTTTTACAGATTTCACCCTTTCTTCTTTGGTTGACTTGGCAGCTTCTGATCGCTCTTTGCCAAACTCTCTACCAGATAAATCCCCTTTATTTTTCCCGTAGGCATTTCCTTTATTTTCTTTGTCTTCTTTCTCTTTTGCTTTGTCTGGTTTGTTTCCTTTGTCTTTCTGCTTTTCTGATTTCTCCTGCTTCTCTGTTTTGTTTTTACCTTTCCCTCGGTTTTCCTGACTTTTTCCCTGGGCATAGGTGCTCCCTATTGAAAGGATACTGAATAAAAGTGTAGTGAGTAGTAGTTTTTTCATGGCATTGAGATTAAATATTGTCAATTAAACTATCCAATTCCTGATTCAACTTTTCGGTTTGCTCGATAATTGCATCCGACGAATTTTCCAAGGCTTCCAGATCAGCCTGGTTAGTTTTTTTTGGTGTTTCAGCCTGTTTTGTTTGATCTTCTTGTTGAGGTGCCTGTTTGCCACCGCATGAGGATAACAACACTACAAGTGAGTACAAAAGAATGGTTTTTTTCATGGTTAACTATGGTTATGTCCTTATACCAAGTTAACAAAAAGAAGCGACACTTATAAATACCTCTCCAGCATTACTTTCATTTCTTGTTGTAGCTTGCGGGCTTCCTGTCCGGCTACTTCAGCAAAATCTTCACCGTTGCTCTTGTAGATAATACCACGTGCAGAGTTCACGATCAGCCCGCAGTGGTCGTTCATGCCGTGTTTGCATACAGCCTCCAGATCGCCCCCTTGCGCACCGATACCAGGCACGAGTAGAAAGTGGTCGGGAATGGTCTTTCGAATATCCGTGAGGTATTCCGGGCGGGTTGCCCCTACCACATACATCAGGCTATCTGCATCACCCCACTGGCTTGATTTTTCCAGCACATGTTGATAAAGCGGTTTGCCATCAGCCTCCAAAAACTGAAAATCTTTGCCTCCTTCGTTGGAAGTTACAGCCAGCAGGATAACCCATTTGCCGTCAAAAGCCAGAAAAGGAGAAACAGAATCAACCCCCATGTAAGGAGCTACCGTTACCGAATCGAAATTCATGTTGTCGAAAAAAGCCCGCGCATACAGCGAAGAGGTGTTGCCAATGTCGCCCCGCTTAGCGTCGGCTATAGTGAAAATGTTGTCGGGAATGTAGTCGATCGTTTTTTCCAGCGATTCCCAGCCTTTGGCACCCATAGCTTCATAAAAAGCGATATTGGGCTTGTATGCTATGGCATATTGGCTCGTAGCATCGATGATTTGCTTGTTGAATTCAAAGATAGGATCTTCTGTGTCGAGAAGGTGTGAGGGTATTTTGTTGATGTCGGTATCCAGCCCTACACACAAAAAAGATTGCTTGGCTTTTATTTGCTCAAAAAGTTCGGTTTTCGTCATGCGCCAAAATTAATTCCATTTCCTAAATGATTCGGAACGGAGTAGTATAATTTTACCGTTAGCGAAGCGAAACTTTCTGTCCAAAACACAAACTTGTGCGCATCATAAGCCATCCCATATTGTGCAACTATTACGTGACTTACCGGTGCAATGCCACCTGTGGTTTTTGTGATATATGGGAAAAACCATCACCCTATGTTACTCTACAGGCTGTAGAAAGCAATCTCAGGGCATTGAAAAGGCTGGGGGTGAAGGTAGTAGACTTTACGGGAGGGGAGCCGCTTCTTCATAGGCAGATAGATCAAATCCTGTCACTGGCCAAGGCCATGGGCTTCATTACCACAGTTACTACTAATTGCCTTTTGTATCCTAAGTGGGCCGAAAAGCTGAAAGGTAAAATTGATATGTTGCATTTTTCGCTCGACTCGGCCGACAAGCAGGAGCACGATACGGCGCGGGGAGTAGCCTGCTTCGATTTTGTGATGCAGTCCATAAAGCAGGCCAGGTTGCTAGGTGAGCGCCCTGATATTATTTTCACAGTGTTTGAACACAATGTGGAGCAAATCAGACCTGTATATGAGCAGATATGTATACCCAACGATCTGGTCTTGATTCTTAATCCAGCCTTTGCTTACAATGAGGTCGAGACGGGCGACTTCTTGTCTTCAGGGTCATTGGACCGATTGGTCGATTGGGGCAAACAGAAAAATGTATATCTCAATGAAGCGTTTGTAGAATTGCGAAAAAAAGGTGGTAACAACACTGCCAGCCCAGTGTGTAGGGCAGCCAGTACTACGTTGGTCATTAGTCCTGAAAACGAGCTGGTAGTTCCCTGCTATCATTTGGGAGAAAAAACATTTCCTATCCACAATGATTTAGAGGCTCTTTATAAGAGTAAAGCCGTACAGGACATGGTGGCTTTAGAAGGGAGGATGCCAGCCTGTGAAGGCTGCACGATCAATTGTTACATGCAGCCGTCCTTTGCCGTGGAAATCAACTCCTATTGGTGGAAAGCGCTGAAAAGCACACTGAAATACAACCGTATGAAGGGTACGTGGAAGCAGCTGCTCCGGCCACAGAAAAGTTAAAACCGAACACCCCTTTTAAAAAAAGAGGGCAACATATTGAAATCATGCAGATTGGACTATATTTGTGCCAAATTTTTACGAGCGAAAAATAAACCTTTTTTAAATGTCTTCTTTTATCATTATTACATCGATAGTAGCGTTCACCCTGGTGATTTTGCTACTGGTGTTTATTCTACTCTTTGCCCAGTCTAAGCTGGTGCAGTCGGGGGATGTGAAAATTACCATCAATGGCGATACAGCCAATCCAATTACAGCCTCAGCAGGCTCTACCCTACTCACTACTCTGGGTGCTCAGAAAATCTTTTTGCCTTCTGCCTGTGGTGGAGGGGGAACCTGTGCCATGTGTAAGTGTAAAGTATTGGATGGCGGTGGAGATGTGTTGCCTACCGAAGTGGGGCACCTTAGCCGTACAGAACAAAAGGAAAAGGTAAGACTTTCCTGCCAGGTGAAGGTAAAAGAAGACATGAACATCGAAATTCCCGAAGAGATATTTGGTATCAAAAAATGGGAGTGTGAGGTGATCTCAAACTACAACGTTGCTACGTTTATCAAGGCGTTTATCGTAAGACTTCCCGAAGGAGAAAATCTCGACTTTCAGGCCGGAGGGTATATTCAGATCGATGTGCCTAAATGTGAGGTAGATTATAAAGATATTGACATTAGTCCCGATCCAAGCGATCCTGCTGGTCCAGACAAGTTTAAGGAAGACTGGGATAAGTTTGGTTTGTGGGATTTGAAAATGAAAAATGACGAGCCGGTATTTAGGGCTTATTCTATGGCTAACCACCCTGCCGAGGGTAATATCGTGATGCTAACTATCCGTATAGCTACTCCGCCATGGGATAGAAGCAAAAACGCATGGATGGATGTAAACCCGGGTATTTGTTCTTCTTATGTATTCTCCAGAAAGCCGGGAGATAAAGTTACCATCTCTGGACCTTATGGTGAATTTTTCATCAAAGAAACAGAAGCCGAAATGATCTATATCGGTGGAGGAGCAGGAATGGCCCCTATGCGTTCGCATCTTTTCCACCTTTTCCATACACTGAAAACAGGAAGAAAAGTAACCTACTGGTATGGAGGACGATCTAAGCGTGAGCTTTTCTATATCGAAGACTTTAGAAAAATAGAAAAAGAGTTTCCTAACTTCAAGTTCTTTGTCGTATTGTCTGATCCTCTACCAGAAGACAATTGGGTGGAGAAAAAATCGATAGACGATCCCGAAGGAGACGGATTCCTGGGCTTTGTACACAATGCTGTGATCGATCACCAGCTCAAGCATCATGAAGCTCCCGAAGACATAGAGTTTTATTTCTGTGGTCCTCCTATGATGAACCAGGCAGTACTCAAAATGTGTGATGATTGGGGAGTGCCTGACGAAAATGTGTCGTTTGACGACTTTGGAGGTTAATCTTCAGTACAAAATAAAGAATCAAAGAGGGGAATTTTGTTCCCCTTTTTTTATGTAGTTTTGATTGAGTCAACCTTCACTGAGGCTCAAGAAGCAAGTGGGGCATTGTGCAAAACGGGCAGGCACAGGGATGCGAAAATTGGTGATCGGATGCGGGTAAAGGCCTTGAGCGTTAAATTTTCCATGATTTTTGCCTGCTTTTTATCTAGAAAAAGTAGGTGCCCTTCCGGCATGAGGAAAAGAGTAAGAGAACAATTGCCTGGTATCTTTTGCCATAGTCTTATTGCCAAATTGTATGTTATAATAAATTTACCTATTGTAAATCACGTAGCACCAAAATAATACCCCAACATAAAACCCGTAGAACTTTTCATTTATTACTAGCCTATCATGGATCTTAAACTATTTTTTGACGCGATTGATGAAAACCTGGCATCAGAAGCCTTGCCAAACGATTCACTTTTTAATTACATCTATGTAAATGAACATAAGATGCCCGAAAAAGAGGGGATAGACATAGCCATTATTGGCTTGAACGAGGTGAGAGGCAATAGTGCTATTCAATCGAGTGGAGTAAATCAGATCCGAAAAAAACTATACTCCTTAAAAAAGGGAAGTGGGGTGTGCAACATTGCAGATCTGGGAAACCTCCGTAACGGTCCCGATCCTGAGGAGACGCTGAGTCGCATCAGAGAAGTGGTATATCACCTGATGGAAGATAATATTCTACCTATTCTGATAGGAGGTACGCATGACCTGGATGTGGGGCAATACATGGCCTACCAGAACCAGGATAAGCTGGTGAGTATACTTAATGTAGACAGTCGCTTTGACCTGGAAGATGGAGCTAAAGCAGAACTGAATCAAAAACACATCCATCGTATTTTTACTCATGAACCCAATTACCTGTTTAATTACAATCACCTGGCGCATCAAAGCTATTTGGTAAATCCATCGGCTATGAAAGTCATGGAGCAACTGAATTTTCAGGCGTATAGATTGGGTGAAATTCGAGATGATTTGCGTAAAACTGAGCCACTGATTCGTGAAGCGGATATGCTCACTTTTGATATATCGGCGATCAGAAGCCATCATTGCCCCGGAGGTTCAGGTTCTGAAGTATTTGGGCTTACCGGAGAGGAGGCCTGTCAAATATGCTGGTATGCAGGTATGAACGACAAACTCAGTTCAGCGGGATTCTATGAATACAACCCCGATAAAGATACCGAAGGTCACCCTACAGCCATGACTATGGCGGTAATGATTTGGTATTTTATTGAAGGATTTAAAAACAGAAAAGGCGAGCGTGGGTTTCAAACCAATGACTTCTTAAAGTATATAGTGTCTATGGATGCTTCCCCAGAATCAATTGTATTTTACAAAAGTCAGCTTTCTGAAAAGTGGTGGATGGAAGTGCCCAATGCCTCACCCAAAGGTGTGTACGATAGAAATTTCATCATCCCCTGCGACTATTCAGATTATGAAAAAGCCACCAGGGGAGAAGTGCCATCGCGCTGGATCAGCACAGTAGCCAAAACCTCATCCTGACAGGGAGCTATCAGGAGTCGGGCATTACTATCCAAAGGATAACATAGACCAGAATACCGGGAAAACCTATACTCAGAACTGAGAGTAAGATATAGCCTAGTCTTGCAAGGGTAGGGTCTATGCCCAGGTAGTCGGCCAGTCCGCCGCATACACCACCTATCATTCTGTCGCTGGATCGGGTTAGTTTTTTCGCCATTGTGCTGTTTGTCTTGTTATCCATTTCAATTTCGTGATTTTGTTATAAAATTCTAAGTCTTTGTTGAAATTCTTTATTGCCCCAGGTAATTAATTGCGGGCAAGAGTATCTACCCAATCAATGAGTTTTCCTGCATGTGCATTTATCCTGTAATCGACGCTTTGAAACGGGTTGTTTTTATAACTCAGTGTAGTGCGTCCGATGGCTTTAGAGTGGTAGCCTATAATAATGGCTACCAGTACGCCAAGTAATATTAGCAGGAGTTTTTGAATATTGAGATCAGGTTTTTTCATTTCAAAACTGTATTTGTACTTTGAAAGACAAGACCTATGCCATAAAGTATAACTTTCTGTTAATCAAGGGTTAGTGAGGTTTTGGTAAGAGGTGAAGTGTGCAAATGTGTATTGTTTTCGAACACAGTAAAACAAATGAGTGTACGAAGGTGTACGGTGTTGTTTACTAAAGCCCTGCCCAAAAAGCTACATTATGGGCCAATCGTACCATCGGGTAAATGAGCCAGACATAAGCGAGTATAGTCGCTATATATGAAGGGCATGAAAGTGCACGGGTTAGGGATTTGATACCAGAACAAAAGACCAGCAGTAAAGGAAGGTAAATAAGAGAAAGATACCGTTCGATATCAGAGAAAATCAGATCGCCTTTGAGGGTGATCAAGACGATGAAAATCAAAGTCTGAAAAGCGAGCAATCGATTAAAAGCAGTGTGAAGGCTGTTTTTCAGCGAAAAACCTACCCCTGCACAAAGTATTGTTACGCTAGTAAAAGCAGTAATATTTGTCAAATGATCGCTGTAGAGGGGAGCAAACCACCTGGCTATACCGTAAATTACCTGCTGAGCATTGTCAAATATCTTCACACCCGATATGTGGTCGAGCCGGCCAAAGTGATGAACATGAGCGTATAGCAGCACCTGCCAAACGCCAAAGAGCAGGATGGGCACTACTGCCGAAACCAGCGCTAGCCTGCTTTGAGCGGTGTGGCGAACCTGACTGTATAGCCATGCGCCTGGAAGTACAACCAGAAAAATGCCAATGTGGCGTAATCCGATCATGAGAACACCTGTGATAATTGCCCCAAAAAACCATTTTTGGGATTTTTTCCGGTGGGCTTTGTAAATAAATACCAGATAAAAATTCCAGCAGAGTATAAAGAGAGGTTCGGGCAACAGCATGTGGTGAACAAGTATCCACGGAGTGCCCAGTGCGACCAGTATTTTGGTAAGTATGCGTACATCTCTTTCGCTTATTAGCTGTTCGATCAGGTAGAAAGCGGCTGATACAGACCCCAGCAAGCATAGGGTATGAACGATGCTCAGAATGAGCGTGTTGGCGTTTATGCTATAAAGAAAAAAAGTGAAGAGGGGAGGTTTGGCCTTGAAAGCGCCCAACGCAAATAAGTCGGTAAAGCCCTGAGTTTGTAGGTGGTGACAGGCGCCCAGATAGAGGTTGGAATCATAGAGGGTAAACATACCGTCGTGCAGACAAAGTATGATTACCCCCATAGATGCCCCTATGAGGGGAAGATTTTCTGTTTCAATCGACCGAATGAAAGAATTCAAGGTATTGGGTTAGCTGTTTTTGCCCGCATGATCGAGTACGGCATTCCATACCCGAAACACATTTTTGTAGCAAATCTTCGCTATATCTTCTTCTGAGTAGCCTCTGTTGAGTAATTCCTCGATCAGGTTGGGGTAGGTAGACACATCTTTGAGTCCGGTAGGCAAAGAATCACCCACACCGTCGTAATCCGATCCCAGTCCCACATAGTCTATGCCTGCTATTTTTACTACATGATCTATATGGTCGGCCACCAATTGCACATCGGCAAAGGGATCGTTTTCTTCCATCCATTTCTTCACAAAAGCACGTGTAAGGCTGTCGTTAGGAGCCAGGTCGTGCTCATCCATGTAGACGTGCTTTAGAGAATCTCTGCGTTTTAGGTTTTCCGCATATTTGTAGGTAACAAATGAGGAGCCGAAGTTTATTTGTATCACTCCGTTTTTCTTGGCCAGTAATTTGATCATATCATCGCTCATGTTACGCTCAAAGCCGGGAGTAAACTTCCTTACCGAAGAATGAGAAGCTATGCAGGGTACGTCGGTCATCTCCATTACCTGATAAAAAGTACTGTCAGACACGTGAGATATATCCACCATAATGCCTTGCTTGTTCATTTCTTTTACTACCTCACGACCAAACGGGCTGAGGCCATTCCAGGTGCGCGTGGGGTCATAAGAAGAGTCGCATATTTCATTTACTTTGCCGTGGGTAAGCGTGATGTAGCGTATGCCACGATCAAAAAAGTATTTGATGTTGCTGAGGTCTCCCTCTATAGGAGAGCCGTTTTCCATACCCATGGGCAGGGAGATTTTGCCTTCTTTGAAATTCTTTTCCACTTCTTTCGGTGATCCGGCAAGTGCAAACTGATCCGGATATGATTTGGCAATGTGCTCTACCATGTTGATCAGAGAGTCGGCCAATTCCTTAGATCCTCCGGTTTTTTGTAGTGCCGGTGGTATGAAGATCGACATAAACGGGGCATCCAGTCCGCCTTTTTTTGCACGGGGGTAGTCAAAGTCACCTTTGATGCCGTTGAGCAGGTCGGGTGTTTTTTTCAGGTCTAGAAATCCCATACTCTTGAGGTGGTAGGGCAAGTCGATGTGGCCATCAGTAATGATGTATTTTTTGGCCAGTTCCTGAGCGAGTTCTTTGTTGCTCTTTGTTACTTCTTTGTTTTGTTTTTGTTGGCAGGAAAAAAAGACCACCAAGGCCAGCAGCAACGGTATGTAATAGGGTTTAGTCATGGCAATTGTGTTAGTTCGTTTATCGAATATAGTTTGATTATTATTAAAAATTTGGGTTAGCTATGCCCGCTCAGACAGCTCGAGCCAGCGCAGTTCTTTTTCGTCTATTTGATCGGTGAGTTGTTCTATTTCCTGCGACCACTCGCTCAGTTGCGTGTGGTCATCACTCCCGGTGTTAAGCTTTTCTATCAGGCTGTTTTTTTGTTCTTCCAGTTTTGCAATTTCTTTTTCCAGGTTTTTAAATTCCTTTTGCTCGTTGAAACTGAGTTTCTTTTGAGTGTCCTTGACTTTAGCTTGCTTTTTTTCCTGCTTTGGAGCCTTTTCCGCTGCTACAGTTTCTTTCTCAGCTTTTACTTTTTCGCGGTAGTCAGTATAGTTACCCGGAAAGTCCTGAATGACCGGCGTGCTATCCAGTATGAAAAGGTGATCGACCAGCTTGTCCATAAAATAGCGATCGTGAGACACCAGTATGAGGCATCCTGCAAAGTTTTGCAGGTAGTCTTCCAATATGTTTAGTGTTACTATGTCCAGGTCGTTGGTCGGTTCATCCAGTATAAGGAAGTTGGGGTTGGACATGAGCACCCGCAGTAGCTGGAGACGTCTTCTTTCTCCTCCACTTAGCTTGGATACGAAGTTGTGCTGTGTAGCAGGTGGAAAAAGAAACAGGTTGAGTAATTGTGAGGCGGTGACGGTACTGCCATCGTCCAGTGTAATGACTTCAGCTACCTCTTTCACTACATCTATTACCTTCTGGTTGTCGCTGGCAGCCAGTTCGTCTTGTGTGTAGTAGCCAAATTTCGTGTTTATGCCTTTGTCGATTTCTCCCGAATCTGCTGCAATTCTTCCGGTAAGCACATTAAGAAAGGTTGATTTTCCGGCTCCATTTTTCCCTACTACACCTAGTTTTTCACCTTTTTTAAATACGTAAGAGAAATTTTCAAAAATAGCTTTTCCGTCGTATGCTTTACTGATTTTGTTTAGTTCTATTATCTTTTTTCCCTGACGGCTGCCCGATACTTTTATCTCCAGTTCATTTTTGCTTAGGTCTACCGATGCTTTTTCTTTTGTTTCGTAAAATGCATCTATCCGGTATTTGGCTTTTGTGCCTCTGGCTTTAGGTTGCCGACGCATCCATTCCAGTTCTTTTTTCATCAGGTTGCGAGCCTTGTCTTTTGTTGCTTGCTGCATTTCTTCGCGCTCAGCTTTTTGCTCCAGATAGCTACTGTAGTTGCCTTTAAATTTGTAGAGTTGTCCGTTGGCTATTTCTATTATTTCGTTTGTGACTTTATCCAGAAAGTACCTGTCGTGAGTTACCATCAGTAGCGATAGGTTGGCTTTTGATAAGTATTCTTCCAGCCATTCTATTATTTCCAGATCGAGGTGGTTGGTAGGCTCGTCAAGGATAAGCAGGTCTGGTTTATCGATAAGCACACGTGCCAGCGCTATTCGTTTTTTTTGGCCTCCTGATAGGTTGTTTATTTTTCTGTCCAGCTGTTTTATGCCCAGTTTGCCCAGTATTTCTTTGGCCCGGTGTTCGTAGTTCCAGGCGTTCAGGCTGTCTATTTTGGTTAGTAGTTCCTGTAGTTTTTCCTGCTCTTCGGGTGATGGGTTCGTTTTTTCAGCCAGTTGATTATATGCTTTGAGTACTACGGCCTCAGGATGGCTGGAATCAAATATAGAGTCCAGTATAGTATCGTAGGCTTCCAGGTCAGGAGATTGGTCGAGATATTTAACCGTGATGCCTTTTAGAAACGAGACCACACCACTGTCGGGGCTGTCTTTGCCTGCCACTATGTTGAGCAACGTGGATTTACCACAGCCATTTACTCCTATTAGAGCTGCTTTCTGGCCTTGCTCCAGCCCAAAAGTCAGATCGCTGAAGAGTTGGTGTTCGTTATAACTTTTGCTGAGTTTTTCTACTGAAAGGTAATTGACGGGCATAGCTTGTATATTATTTGGCGAAGTTAAGCCAATGCCACGAAGCAGCAAAACATTCCCGCCTGCACCGAAAGGGAATGTTTTGAAGCTGAAGTTTGCGCTTAGTCCTGTCGTTTTTTGAATGCAGCCTGTACAGCTCTTTCTATTTCCAGCGCGGCATTAGACAAATGCAGCTTGATGTCGTCCCACTTGCCTTCGTTTTTAGTTTTAAAACGCTCGTACTCTTCCTCCAGCTTCCATTTTTTTTCTTTAAACTCCTTTATCTTTTCTTCCAGATCGTCTCTTATTTCCCCGCTGGCTCCTTTTGCTTCAGCTATTAGTTCGTCGATTTTGCGCCCAAGTTCTTGCAGCACACCTTCTACATGTCCATGTTGATCCTTTTCCATGTTTTTCTGGTTTTTAAGTTAAGGTCTGTTTCCAAACACTAAAAATAGTGAACACTTTTAGCTCTCGCAAATGACAATGATCAGTCGGTGATGAAGAGGGGGGCGAATTTTTCATAAAAAAAAGAGAGCCAATTCGTTTTGGCTCTCTTTTTTAGTATCTGCATCGCTACAATCAGGCTTCTCCCAAAAAAGGATACCTATAGTCTTTAGGGGGATTGAAGGTTTCCTTGATGGTACGTGGGCTTACCCAGCGCAACAGGTTGAGCATGGATCCGGCTTTGTCGTTTGTGCCGGATGCGCGGGCGCCACCAAAGGGTTGCTGGCCCACTACTGCTCCGGTGGGTTTGTCATTGATGTAGAAGTTGCCTGCTGCGTTTACCAGTTTTTTGGTAGCATATTCGGCCGCATAGCGGTCTTGCGAAAAAACAGCTCCGGTAAGTGCGTAAGGAGAGGTATTGTCTACCAGCTCCAGAGTCTGGGTAAATTCATCCTGATCGTAAACATAGATAGTGATGACAGGTCCAAAAATCTCTTCACACATGGTGCGGTATTTAGGGTCCTTAGTTACTATGACCGTAGGTTCTATGAAATAACCGACCGACTTGTCATGTCCACCTCCTGCTATTATTTCGGCATCTTTGCTGGCTTTCGCTTCATCTATAAAGGCCGCAATTTTGTCAAATGCCCGCTCGTCAATGACTGCATTTACAAAATTGGTGAAGTCTTCGGGGCTACCCATTTTGATGGTTTTCAGGTCGTCAATTACGTATTGCTTTACTTCATTCCATAGGTTGTTGGGTATGTAAGCGCGTGATGCAGCACTGCATTTTTGTCCCTGAAATTCAAAAGCACCTCTCACAATGGCAGTGGCAAGTGCTTTTGCATCTGCAGATTTGTGGGCAATTATAAAGTCTTTGCCACCTGTTTCCCCTACTATTCTAGGGTAGGTTTTGTAGCAGCCGATGTTTTCTCCGATGGTTTTCCAAAGCCCCTGAAACACGCCGGTGCTTCCTGTAAAGTGTAAGCCTGAAAAGTCGGGATGTTTAAATACGATATCGCCAGCTACAGGTCCATCCACATAAATCAGGTTGATGACTCCATCGGGCAAACCGGCTTCTTTAAAAACCTCCATGAGTACATTGGCCGAGTATACCTGCGTGTAGGCAGGCTTCCATACTACGGTGTTGCCCATGAGGGCGGGAGCACCGGGTAGGTTGCCCGCTATAGACGTGAAATTGAAAGGGGTTATGGCAAAGATGAATCCTTCGAGTGGACGATGCTCCAGGCGATTCCAGATGCCGGGTGCTGACTGGGGCTGCTGAGCATATAGCTCTGTCATATACGCCACATTGAATTTCAGAAAGTCGATGTATTCGCATGCGGCATCTATTTCTGCCTGAAAAGCATTTTTCGATTGTCCCAGCATAGTGGCAGCATTGATTTTGGCGCGATAAGGACCGGCTACCAGTTCTGCAGCTTTGAGAAATATAGCCGCTCTGTGCTCCCATGACATCTCTGCCCACTGCTTGCGTGCTTCCAGCGCAGCAGCTACGGCCTGCTCTACATGGCTGGCATCTCCTTCGTGAAAGTAGCCTAGAGTATGGGCATGCTCATGTGGAGGAGCGATGCGGACTTTGTTGCCTGTGCGTACTTCCTCACTACCTATATACATAGGTATATCAGCTTCTTCAGCCTTGTAAGCCTGTAACTGGGCTTTGAGGGTTTTCTTTTCACTGCTGCCGGGTGCGTATGCGAGTACCGGCTCATTGGTAGGTTGGGGTACGTTGTATATTCCTTTAGGCATGATCCTTCGTTTTTTTAGTTATACTTACGGATACAAAATTAGAAGGATGGCTAAAGGTAATCTCAGGGAAAATTGGCCATTAACTGTACTTTATTGATGTGTTTTTTCTCTTTTTACTCTACAAAGATGCAAAATGGTATAGATAGTGGCGTAATATTGCATTCGTTTCCGCTTAGAATATGAAGAAGTTAAGAGCCTTTTATGCGCGATATAAGAAGTATTTCATGAACGACCTGATCATGTATGTATTTATGGTTTTGTTTATACTTCTCCTGATCTTGTTTTTTTAGGGGTAGTTACCGTATGTAGCTGCCGGCATTTACGTCGATGGTGCTGCCGGTAGCATGGTCGGCCATACCGCTCGCCAGAAATGTAACCAGTGGTGCAATATCCTTGGGTTCGGTCATGCGCTCCAGTGCTATGTCTTCCACACCTACCTCACTGCCGTACTCTTCCATGATTTTTCGAGCCATATCGGTACGCACAAATCCCGGAGCTATGTTGAAGGCTTTGATGCCGTCTTTGCCATAGGCTCGGGCGATAGATCTGGTAAGTGCTACCAGGCCGGCTTTTGACGCGGCGTAAGCCATGTATTCGGCTGTGTCTCCTTTGAAAGCCGCCCGGGAGGTAATGTTGATGATGCGCCCTGCACTCTTTCTTTTCAGAAAATGCTCAATGACTTTTTTGCATAGAATGCCTGCTGATGTCAGGTTTACCTGTATGTTGTTGTTCCATGCGGCCAACCATTCACTTTCTTTCTTGTCTATAGGGGCAGGTTCGGCTATGCCGGCATTGTTAATCAGAATTTCCAGGCTGCCCATTTCGAGAACTACCCTGTCAAAGAGATTTGCTGCACCGTCGGGTTGGGAGAGGTCTGCCTGAAATGCTTTGGACTCATTGCCCAGTACGTGAGCCAGATTTTCAGCTTCGCGCATATTTTTGTTGTAGTGCACGGCTACTGTGGCGCCTGCTTCAGCCAGTTTTGAGGCTATGGCTTTTCCTATGCCTTTGCTTGCCCCGGTTACTAATACGTTTAGACCAGAAAGATTTATGTACATGTTGTCAGTATTGAGCCCTCAATTTACTATGCAATCGAATAAACAAAAAATGTCTTCTATGAAAAATGAGTACTGAGCTGATCGTGGTTGCAGGGATAAATTCATGCTGCCAAAAAGTATAAGTAGCGACTAAAGCTGACCAGGAGTGTGCCGCTTCTTAACAATAGAGGAAAAAAATGGATGAAAAATTATTATTCATGGCTTGTGTATATGACCTTTGATTGTAGGCATTTTAAATATACTCACCATGAAAAGACAATTAGGTATACTCATAGCGGTTATTTTGTTAGGCAGCACGGCATTAGTGAGTCCCCGACAGGGTGAGGTAAGTGAGGGTGAAGCCTTGCAGTGGGTAAGTATAGAAGAAGCTCAAACCCTGGCCAAAGACAGTCCCCGCAAAGTGTTTATAGACTTTACTGCTAAGTGGTGTGGGTGGTGCAAGGTGATGGACAAAAAAACCTTTACAGATCCGGAAGTTGCTCGTTACCTTACAGAAAACTACTATCTGGTGAAGCTGGATTATGACAGCAAGAAAAAATTTGATTATCTGGGAAGGAAGCTTACGGCCAAAGAATTGGCAGTAGAAAACGGAATAACGGGGCTCCCTACCATGTTGGTAACAAGCCCCGACTTTGCAAGGGTCAAAAAGATTGTGGGATACAAAAAGCCCAAAGAATTTTTAAGTAGCCTTAAAAAAATCGGGCTTTAATAGCCGGATTATTTCAACCAGGCTTTATACATCCATAGTGATTTTTCTTGTTCCTCGATAAAGGCAGAAATCTGATCTTCTGTGCCGCTATCACCAGCATCGCCAGCCAGATCTTTAATTTCCCGCTCGAGTTTTACTAATTCTGTCAGGTTTTCAACGATTGTTTTTACAGATGCTTCTCCATCGTGTACATTTTTTACAGGGTTGATAGTAGCAGTATCCAGATAGTCACTGAAGCTGTGCAAAGGCACACCACCTATGGTTAGAATTCGCTCTGCTATGGCATCTATCTTCAATGCCGAGTCAGTATACAGTTCCTCAAACTTCTCATGCAATTCAAAGAATTTTCGTCCCTGAATGTTCCAGTGAAATCCGCGAAGGTTTTGGTAGTATATCTGATAATCGGCTAAAAGTTGATTGAGTTTTTCGATAATTAATGTGTTGTTCTTCATGTTCTTTGTTTATGGTTTTTAAAGTTGTTGTCAATAAGAATCTTCGGATTGTCCTTCTAGAACATAAGCTCCGGTAATTCCTTTTTTTAAGTTGATACAAAGATAAATGACAAGCCCGGGGTATGGGGGGGCATGACTATCGTTTGTGATTATGTTACGATAGAAAAGAACAATTGATACAGGCAACCTTATAATTATTGCTTATCAGGCGTGGCGGTGGTATTTTCGGAAGAGGCTGGAAATTTTCAGCTGGATTACACCCAGCACGGCTTCTTTGAAAATTCCGGTAGACATTTTGGATGCGCCTTTAGTGCGGTCTGTAAAAATGATGGGCACTTCCTTGATTTTAAAACCATACTTCCACGCAAGAAATTTCATTTCAATCTGAAAAGCATAGCCAATAAACTTCACCTTCTCTAGGTGGATCGTTTGCAGTACTTTGGCCGTGTAGCACTTAAAGCCGGCAGTGGCATCTTTTACGGGAAGCCCGGTAACCAGCTGTACGTAGTAGCTGGCAAAGTACGACATGAGTACTCGCCCCATAGGCCAGTTCACTACATTGACCCCTGATATATACCGCGACCCTATGGCCATGTCATATCCTTCGTTTTTGCAGGCGTGTAGCAGGCGCAAAAGGTCAGCTGGTGGATGGGAGAAATCAGCATCCATTTCAAAAATATAGGAATAGCCCTGATCCAGAGCGTAGCGAAAGCCTTCGAGGTAGGCTGTACCGAGCCCCGATTTGTTTTTGCGCTTGAGTAGCTGCAACTCAGGATAATCGTTTTGCAATTCCTCTACAATCTGTGCAGTGCCGTCGGGGGAATTGTCGTCGATAATGAGTATATGAAAATTGCCCTCGAGGCGAAAAACAGAGTGGATAATATCCGCAATGTTTTCTTTCTCATTGTAAGTAGGTATGATGACCAGGCTTTCTCTCACTTATCGGGAGTTTCGGTTATAAAAAACGGGTTTGATCAAAAGTAATGCCTCAATACGCGTCGTTAAGATTTATTAACAAATAAATTTTACAGGGAGTATTTGAGAATCACATTTAGTATCCTAAAATATTCAACATCGACTCATTGGTTTGTTCTTCTGAAAACACCTCTGTAACAAGCTCTCCTTTGTCGTTCTTTTTGATTATTACGTGTTTTGGAGCAGGTATAAGGCAATGCTGAATGCCTCCATAGCCTCCGAGTGCTTCCTGGTACGCTCCGGTGTGAAACAGACCAAAGTACAGTGTTTCTGTGTCGTCAAACATCGGTAAAAAGACCTCAGCAATATGGGCTTCCGAATCGTAATAGTCCATGCTGTCGCAGGTAAGGCCGCCAATGTTTACCTTATGGAAATTGTTGTCCCAGTGGTTTACAGGGAGCATGATGTATTTTTGGTTGAGCCCCCATACATCGGGTAGGTTGGTAATGAATGATCCGTCCATCATATACCAAAGCTCTTTGTCGTTTTGCAGCTTTTGATCTAGTACAGAATAGATTACCGCGCCGCTTTCGCCTACCGTAAAACTGCCAAACTCTGTAAAAATGTGAGGCACATCCACATGGTTTTTCTTACAGATCCACTGTATGTTTTCTACAATCTGCTCAGCCATGTACTCAAAATCGTATTCGAAGTGGAGGGAGTTTTTTACGGGAAATCCACCGCCAATATCGACAGAGTCGAGTTCAGGGCAAATTTTCTTCAGTTCGCAGTATTTGTACATAAACCGGCTCAGTTCACTCCAGTAGTAGGCCGTGTCTTTGATGCCTGTATTGATAAAGAAGTGAAGCATTTTCAAGCTAATACGGGGATTGCTCTGTATTTCAGCTTTGTAATAATCCACTATGTCGTTGTACCGAATGCCCAATCTGGAAGTATAGAATGAGAAGTTGGGCTCTTCGTCGGAGGCTATTCTTATGCCCACCTGAAAATTGCCTTCCACATGTTTGTTGTAGTGATCCAGCTCTTTTAGGTTGTCAAGTATGGGTACACAGTTTACAAAACCGTCGTTGAGCAGATCCGTGATCTTTTCTTTGTATTTGTCGCGCTTAAAGCCATTGCAAATAATGAACGAATCTTTTGTGATCTTTTGATTAGCAAAAAGCTTTTCAACGATGTAGATATCAAAAGCCGACGATGTTTCAATATGAATATCGTTTTTAAGGGCTTCATTTAGCACAAACTCAAAGTGCGATGACTTAGTGCAATAGCAATAAACGTATTTTCCCTTATAGTTTTTCTTCTCTATCGCCTTATTAAATATCTGCTTGGCATACTGGATACGCTCGCTTATCTTGGGTAGATAGGATATCTTTAGAGGAGTACCGTGTTCTTTGATAACCTCACTGAGGTCAACATTATTGAAAAACAGTTTGTTTTTTTTTACTTTAAATTCTTCCGTTGGAAATTCGAAGGTTTGGTCAACCAGATCTGCGTAACTTTTCATTCATATTTATGCCAAGCAATAAACAATTATTTCGCTGCAAATATGAGAAAAAAAGGAAAATACCAAATGGAGTTGCTGTCACATTTTCCAGCTATTTGCAAATATGTCTTTGAGCATTAGTATCTAATGTGTTCCTTTGCATCACTTTTTTCAAAAAAAGGAGACATGAACATACCGAATAGCATACAGCAGGCCATTTCTCAGGCACTATCCGCGCTTTATCAGCACGAAGTTTCTACCGATGATATAGCACTACAACCAACCCGCAAAGAGTTTGAGGGCACCTACACCTTTGTAACTTTTCCTTACCTGAGGGTATCAAAAACAAATCCTGAAGAAACCGGTAAACAGATAGGTGAATACTTGCTGGCTAATTGTGCTGCCATAGCAGGCTACAACGTGGTTAAGGGTTTTTTGAATCTGAGCCTGACGAACGCTACGTGGTTGCAACTGCTCAATCACATAGGCAGCACTTCTGATTATGGGTTTGCCAGTCCCAAAGGCAAAAGCATGATGGTAGAGTATTCTTCACCCAATACAAACAAGCCACTTCATTTGGGGCACTTGCGCAACATTTTTTTGGGTTATTCTGTGGCCAAAATTTATGAGGCCTACGGTTATGAAGTAAACAAAGTACAAATCATAAACGACAGGGGCATACATATCTGTAAATCTATGCTGGCCTGGCAAAAATTCGGAAACGGTGAAACTCCCGCTTCTTCCGGGATGAAGGGCGATAAGCTAGCCGGAAAATACTATGTAAAGTTTGATCAGGAGTATAAAAAAGAAATAGAAACACTGGTAGCCGAAGGAATGAGCAAGGAGGAGGCTGAAAAGAATGCCCCTTTGTTTTTGGAAGCTCAGGAAATGCTGCGCAAGTGGGAAGCCAACGACAAAGAGGTATACGCCCTGTGGCAAAAAATGAATGGCTGGGTATATGAAGGCTTTGAGCAAACCTACAAAACCATGGGGGTTACATTCGACAAGTTATACTACGAGTCGGATACCTACCTGTTGGGTAAGGAAGCTGTAGCTATAGGATTGGAAAAGGGAGTTTTCTATAAGAAAGAAGACGGCTCGGTGTGGATAGACCTGACCGAAGAGGGGCTGGATCATAAACTGCTCCTGCGATCGGATGGAACCGCGGTATACATGACACAGGATATAGGCACAGCCATAGAGCGATTTAAGCAATACCCCGGTCAGGAGCGTATGGTATATACTGTGGGAAATGAGCAGGACTACCATTTTAAAGTGCTGTTTTTGATATTAAAAAAACTGGGCTATGCATGGGCCGACGGATGCTATCACCTCTCGTATGGTATGGTGGATTTACCATCCGGAAAGATGAAATCCAGAGAAGGCACTGTAGTAGATGCCGACGACCTGATGCAGGAAATGGTGGATACAGCAGAAGAGCACACCAAAGAGCTGGGTAAAATCGATGGATTTACCGATCAGCAGGCTCAGGAATTGTACAGCACCATAGGCTTGGGGGCACTCAAGTATTTTCTACTGAAGGTAGATCCCAAAAAGCGAATGCTTTTTAATCCTCAGGAGTCGATTGAGTTTCAGGGGAATACAGGTCCGTTTATACAATATACACATGCGCGTATATCGGCGATATTGAGAAGAGCTGCAGAGCTAAATCTGACTACCGGAGAAGATGTTGCGCCAGAAGCTATGGAGTTGGAAGAAGTGGAAAAAGACCTGATACACCTTATTAGTCAGTTTGGCGAAAAGATAGAAGCAGCGGCTCAGGAGTATGCACCCTCACTCATTGCACAGTATTGTTTTGACCTGGCTAAAGAATACAACCGTTTTTATGCTGAGCTTTCGATTTTCAACGAAGAAGATGCAGCTCGTATGCATTTTAGAGTAAAGCTGTCGGGTTTGGTAGCACGCACTATCAAAGCAGGTATGAAACTATTGGGCATAGAAGTGCCCGAAAAAATGTAATTCTATGCCAAAAGCAGGGCCCGACATAAAAGCCTGGATAGGGGCATTTCGTTTGAGAACATTGCCGCTTTCATTGTCCTGTATCCTTATGGGAGGTGTGTTAGCAGCGTGGCAGAGTGCCTTTAACTGGACGGTATTCGGTCTGGCGGTAGCCACTACCACCTTGCTGCAGATTCTTTCTAATCTGGCCAACGACTATGGCGACAGTGTGCACGGTGCAGACAGTGCAGACAGGCAAGGTCCTACCCGTGCAGTACAGCAGGGACTCATTTCACCCGTTCAAATGAAGCGCGCCATGGTTCTGTTTTCAGTTTTGTCCTTGGCGAGTGGCATAGGTTTATTACTATTGGTATTCTATGATCAGTTGCTGTACCTCTTGGCTTTTCTGGGTTTAGGAGTGGCAGCTATTTTTGCAGCGATCAATTACACGGCCGGCTCCAACCCCTACGGGTACAGAGGGCTGGGAGATTTGGCAGTGTTTCTTTTCTTTGGCATTGTAGGGGTAGCAGGCACATATTTTTTGCTAACAGGTGATTTTGATGCTGCTATACTATTACCTGCGGCCAGTTGTGGTTTGTTTGCTACCGGTGTGCTCAACGTAAATAATATACGAGACATTGAATCTGATCAAAAAGCGGGAAAGATATCCATTCCTGTTCGAATCGGAAGAAAAAAAGCGGTGACCTATCACATAGTGTTGTTGTTGGCAGGGGTGTTGGCAGCTGCCATATTTACATGGGCCCATTATACACAACCTAGCCAGTGGTTGTTTTTATTTACTATGCCGCTGTTTTACCGCAATGCCCGTGCTGTGCAAAGCAAACACACAGCTTCAGCACTCGATCCCTATTTAAAACAACTGGCCTTGTCTACACTTTTATTTGTGGTTTTGTTCGGGCTGGGTCTGCTCCTGCCTCTTTCCTGACCGCACTACGCACCCGGACTGTCCGGGTTTTAGTGTTCGTTTTTGTAGCAAAGTGTAGCGCATCCGTACATTATTTTCCTTGCTAATTTCTCTCAATTAATTTTAATCAACTGAAAATCAGTAAGTTGAAATTAATGGCACGCCTTTGGTCAATAGTGGCACAGTAGAACATTGCAAGAAATTTAAACTTTAAAAGACATGAAAAATACTTCAAAATTATTGACCGTAGCATTTGCCCTGGCACTCACTCTTTCATCATTTTCTTTGGTAGCCAAAGCAGATAAGTCCGTAGACAAAGCCAAAGCCGCAGTAGAAAACGCATCGCCAGACGACTGGAAAACATACGCCAAGTCTGCCCAGATTTTGATCCGCAAAAAAGCGGATATGTCGGAAGCAAAAAAATGGATAGAGAAATCGATAGCCATCAAAGAGACGCCTTTGAATCTGGAAGTAATGGGAGATTACTATGTGAAAAACAACCTTCCGAAAAAAGCCATCAACTACTACATAAAGAGCATGGACAAAATGAAGGAGCAAAACGATGCGACCATAGACACATCGGCTATTCAGGATAAGATAGTAAAAGCCTCTCAAATGAAATAAGTAGAATCTTCTGTTCATATATAGGAGATAGAAGGAGCTCAGCAATGAGCTCCTTTTTTTATTGCTGATAAAACCAGCAGAGCACATTAATTTTACCTATCTTTAGTCTTCACTTAAATCTCACACTAACATGAAGAAAATACTTGTTCCCACCGATTTTTCAGCAGTTTCAGAGCATGCGTTAGATTTTGCCCGGCAGATAGCACGAGCAGAGAATTGTACAATACAGCTCATGAACGTAATCGAGCACCCCTCTGCTTCTACATTCAAAACCATGGGAATCAATGAGTATGATCCTATGGAAAGCATTTATATCAAAAAGATGATAGAAAACGTGACCGCAAAAATGGATGAGATTACGGGTTCTGCTGATTTTGCGGGTATCAACATCCAGTCGAAAGTAGTGGTGGGAAACCCCTTTGTTGAAATAACAGAGGACATAGTAAACACAGAAACGGACCTGGTAGTGATGGGAAGTGAAGGAGCAGAGGGAATGGAAGAGTTTTTTGTGGGCTCCAATGCTGAGAAAGTCATCAGAACGGCAACCTGCCCGGTAGTGACAATAAAAAGTAAAACCAACATAGAGGACATAAACGACATAGTGTTTGCCTCGGACTTTAAATCTTCGCAAGAGGGGATAGTAGCGTATGTAAAAGAAATGCAAAAATTATTCAACGCTAAGCTTCACCTGGTTACCATCAATACCCCCAGCAGTTTTACCAGCACTCGTCACGATCTGGAGATGATGGAGGAGTTTATCGAAACCCGGGGTATAGAAGATTATACAGTAGAAGTATATAATGATTTTCAGGAAGAAGAGGGCATTATTAACTATGCGCAGGATATAGATGCAGACATGATAGCTCTCGGGACCTATGGGCGCACAGGTATCTACCACTTTTTGGCAGGCAGTATAGCCGAAGATGTGGCAAATCATAGCCAGCGACCAGTGTGGACGTTCAGAATAGGAGAAAAATAAAGAATGGCAAGAAAGAAGAGTTTTAAAAATAGAATAGGAGTCGTATACTCAACAGACGACTCCTTTGAGTATGACGAAGGGCAGGAACAGGAAGAAGAAACACTTCCCCAGGCGGAGCAGCGGCTTAAGGTACTGCTGGATAAAAAAAACAGAGGAGGCAAGCAGGTGACGCTCGTTACGGGCTTTGTGGGCACCCAAAACGATTTAACTGCTTTGGGGAAAATGCTAAAAAATAAATGCGGTGTTGGGGGTAATGTGAAAGATCGTGAAGTGCTCATACAAGGCGATCACCGTCAAAAAATAGGGCAAATCCTTGAAAAAGAAGGGTATGGAGTGAAAGTGCTCTAGCCCTGCAACCCCCATGCTTTAGTAGGTGTGGCATGTGATTTTTGTTTCAGATAACATAAAGAATACCCTCAGTTTCTGCGATTTTTCTGTGTTTCCGATTTAGGGTATAGTTTTGCAAAAAAACAAGCCCCTGAAAAAGACGAAACAATCGGAACAAATAGCCTTGCTACTCCCCCGCATTCAGCAGGGAGATATCAAAGCGTTTGAGCAGCTGTACGATCTGTATAAAGTGCAGGTATTCAATTTTTGCTACACCATATTGAAATCAAAAGCAGATGCTCAGGAGGTAGTTCAGGATACTTTTCTGAAAGTATGGCATTCCCGAGATCAGTTTCAGCAGATCATATCATTTAATGGTTTTCTGTACCGTATAGCTAAAAACAATACCCTCAACAAAATCCGATTAAAAGTAGGTCAGCCTCAAAAGTACGATGAGCTTCGTGAAGATTTTTCTACCTTGAATCAAACAGAAAATGAGGTGCTCTTTCACGAAATGAAAGAAATTCTGGATACCGCTATAGAAGCCCTGCCCCCCAAAAGGCAGGAAATATTCAGACTGAGCAGAGAAGAGGGGCTCAGTCATGAGGAAATTTCCCAGCGATTAAATATTTCAGTAAATACAGTAAAAGGGCAAATGAGAAAAGCCCTGGCATTTATCAAGAGCTACAAAGAGTGGATTTCCATCTATCTGATACTCGCAAGTCAGGTGTAGTTTTTTGGTTCAGAATTTTTTTTGAAAAAAAAGTAAAAGTAGAGTAACCCCACTTCCGGATCCCTGTGTCTTAGCTTGTAAGCACCATAAACAATAAAGCGTAATGGACAGGCACCTCATCGAACGGTTTTTACAGGGCAATTTTACGGAGCAAGACCAGCAAAAGGTATACAATTGGCTTGCCGACCGAAACAAAGAGCATGAAGCAAACGCGCTGCTCAAAAGACACTGGGAAACTGTAGACAAACAAAAAACACTGGTAGATGTAGACCTGAAAAATATTTATCAGCAGATACTACATGAAATAGAGGAAGAGCAGGTCATCCGAATGCTCGAAGATAATGCTGTGGTAGCTACCGAAAGTGAAAGCCATAGATGGACACCATGGATGACCGTGCTAAAGTACGCAGCTATAGTGGTGATGGCATTTGGGTTGGGGTATTTTGTGTTTCAGGCCACAGGTAGTTATATAGACAAGGCAGCCGATTCGGCTGCAGTTCGGTATGAAAAATCAACTTCCAGAGGTCAAAAATCTCATTTTATACTCAAAGACGGATCCAAAATCGCTATGAATGCTGAGACCAAAATAGTGTATGATGCAGGGTATGGAGTGACAAACCGAAAGCTTACACTTACCGGAGAAGCTTTTTTTGAAGTAGCTAAAAATGAAGACCTGCCATTTCAGGTGGAGGCCAACAATACAGTGACAACTGCATTGGGCACAGCTTTTAACATATCTGCCTTCGACAATCACCAGCCTACCACGATATCGCTCACTTCTGGTAAAGTGCGAGTGATCAGTAAAGATAAAAACGGGGATCCGGGCTCAGAAGTGTCGCTGGTACCTGGTCAGGAGTGCCTGATGAACCGTTATGACCAACGGGCCATTGTCAGGGAGTTTGATCCCGAAAAAATTCTGTCGTGGAAAAACAACATCCTGTATTTTGACAACACCCAAATGAGCGATTTGATAGAACGACTGGAGAGGTGGTACAATGTGGAAGTAGTAGTGGTAAACGAAGAACGAATGGAAGAGGTGAGAGGTACAGGGCAGTTCGAAAACGAGTCGCTTGAAAATGTGCTTCGGGTTTTGAGTTACTCATTACAGTTTGAATACAAGCAAAAAGGAGATACCGTAACGATAACTTTTAAAGATTAAAGAGATAAGAATGTTGAATACAAGTTAGCCTGTCTTTAGGGCCTCAAGGAGCGTCCGAAGAAAACTTATCCGGAATACCCCATTCGCCAAAACAGTTATCCCGGATAAGTCAGAAAGTAGTAAAACCAAGTTTCACTAAATTTTTACAAAGATATGATTTTTAAACTATTACAATTAATCACTATGGGTGTGAAGTACTCATTTTGGGGCATTGTTCTTCAGGCCGTGTTTATGGCAAACCTGATGGCTATTGAAGGTCAGGCTCAATACAGGAGTGTGAAAGATACTTATGTGAAATTAGAATTAACATCAGCTTCTATAGAAGAAGCGTTTAGTCAAATTCAACAGCAAACAAACTATACCTTCTTTTACAACAAAAAAGAACTGCGAAACACACCTGATTTTAGCAAAAAAACAGGAACGTATAGAGTGTCAGAAGTACTGATGGAAATTTCGCAAAAAGCAAAACTGAAATTTCGTCAGGTCAACAACAATATAGCCGTAACTCCCTTCAAGAAAGGTAGCAGAAGATCCGGTGCATTGGAAGTGATACTGGCTGAAGTGAAGATATCCGGAAAGATAACGGATGAAAATGGAGAGGGATTGCCTGGAGCATCCATAGTAGTGAAAGGTACTGCTAATGGTACTACGACAAATTTGGATGGTAAATATTCACTTACCACCGAAGAAGGTGCTACGCTGGTAGTATCTTATGTGGGTTATGCTACCCAGGAGATCGTGGTAGGCACCCGTAGTGTCATAGATATCAAAATGGAGCCTGACGCAGAGAGTCTGGAGGAAATAGTAATTACAGGCCTTGGCTTGGAAAAATCATCACGGTCTGTAGGGTATTCTATGCAGCAGGTAAAAGCAATTGAAGTGTTAGAAGCAGCACCGGTTGATCTGTCTCAAGGTTTACAGGGAAAAATCGCCGGATTGAACATTAGCACTTCCAATGGACTAAATAATGCATCGTCACGAATAGTAATCAGAGGAAACAACAGTTTGTTTGGACGAAACCAGCCACTGATTGTGATAGACGGAGCTATCGTAGAAAACACCGAATTGGAGCAAGGTAACGTGGGTAACAATCAAGACAACTACAGAGACTGGGGAAATTACCTGAGCTACCTGGACATGTCTACCGTTGAGGAAATATCAGTATTGAAAGGACCCAATGCTGCAGCGCTTTATGGAGCCAGAGGTGCCAATGGTGTTATCCTGATTACTTCCAAAAAAGGGAGAAAAAGAGATGGAGTAGGTATCAACTACAGCCACACGACAAACTTCACTAATGTTACCCGTTTTCAGGAAGTGCAAAACGAATTTGGAGGTGGGTTCAGAGCAGGTCTGTTTACTGCAAACCCTGAGTTGCCACAAACTGCTACCGGAGAAAGGTTTCCCGCGATTCTTTACCCCTACAACTGGAGTGGTAACCCATACCCGGGTTTTACAGGCATAGAGTCTTATCATGGTACGGTACCCGGAGGGTACAATTCATGGGATTTGTTTAGCTGGTTTGGAGCAGGAGCTTCCTGGGGTCCTCGTATGGACGGCACTCAGGTACTGGGTTGGGAAGGCGATATGCGTCCCTATTCACCACAGCCAAACAACAGGGAGTACATGTACAAGACAGGCACAGAAAGCGTACACAATGTATCATTTTCTTCAGCTACAGACATGGGAAGTATTCGACTGGGAGTAGTAAGAAAAACCGGTGATGCCGTAGTAGAAAACACCGATTACAACAGTACAAGTTTTTCGTTGGGGTCGCGTGTCAATATATCGGAAATGTTTAGTGCGGACATTACAGCAGGTTACAACCAAAACTATAGATTGAATGCGCCTGAAATAGGAAACAACAATTCCTGGTCTAAGTTTTCCATCTATGGTATGTCCAGAGATTATTATCCTATCGAGAAAGACAAATATTTTGGTGAGGATGGTTACGATGGTTACCGGGTCAATTTCGGAGGAGCTTATCCTCATGCAGAGTATAGCAGAGACCTGTTCTGGCATGTATATGAAAACAACAGCCGTTTGTGGAGAGACGATTTCATATCAACTGTGAAACTTAATGCTACCATCACTCCCTGGTTAGATGCATTTGTACGTACCTCTGCCAATGTGATCGGTACCCGATTCGAAGAGATTAACAATACACGAAACAACGACGGTGTTGGTTTAGGAGGCGGTAGTTACAGAAGCACTGTAAGTAAAGACAGAAGCTTCAATACGGATGTAATGGCTATTTTTCACAAAGAAAACGTGTTTGCCGATGGCTTTAATTTTAGTGCTACCTTGGGGTACAACCAATTTAAGCAGAACAACCGAAGTGTAAAGGCTGAGAACAACAGTGAGTTTAAAGTGCCCAATATTTACTCGTTGAGTAACTGGAAAAACAGAAACGACACTAAGTTTTCTGAAGGCAGAAGAGATGTAGAGTCTTACTCGTACTTTGGATTGTTGGATTTATCCTACAAAAACTTCTTGTTTATGCAGCTGACAGGTAGAAACGACATTACTTCTACATTGGCACCAGACAACAATTCTACTTTTTATCCATCTATGAACGCTTCATTTGTGTTTAGTGATGCTTTCGATTTGGGAGCTGCTTCAGACATCCTTTCTTACGGATCGTTAAGGGTAGCATTGGGTAAAAGTGCGAATGCAACTGATCCGTATCAGCTCAATGCATTTTTCGACACAGGATCGTTTGGCGGGCAGACGACCATTAGCCGTCCCGACGTAATCCCTCCGGCAAACCTAACTTTCCAGACCTCTACATCGAAAGAAATCGGATTGTCATTAGGCCTGTTGAAAAATGCGATTAATGTAGATTTCACCTATTACGACATATTGTCTGATAACCAAATCATGGATGCCGCTGTAGCTCTGTCTTCCGGTGCTAATAAAGTAAGGTTCAACTCAGGAGAATTGAGTAACAAAGGAATCGAGTTTGTAATCAACGCAGATGTGATCAAAAACAGCAACTTTTCATGGAATGTAAGGTTCAACGGAGCTAAAAACACCAACAAAGTAATAGCGTTGGCCGAAGGTGTAGAAGAGCAGCAAATTGCTACTGTATTTGGAAGCCTGGGAGCATTTATGAAAGCATCTCCGGGAGAAAACTACGGAACAATCTACGGAACAGACTTTGAAAGAGACGATCAGGGAAGAAAAATTGTGGAAAACATCTACGATAAAGATGATCCTACCAAAGTGATAGGTACGCAATACAGAGTAACACAGGATGTGCAGCCTATAGGCAATGCAGCTCCTAAAATGACAGGTGGTATTGGCAATACATTCCGATACAAAGGTTTTTCACTGTCTGCTTTGGTAGATTTCAAACTCGGTGGTGACATTTACTCTATCGATCATGCTGTGTCTATGGGTAGTGGATTGGCACCAGAAACAGCTGCAGCAAGAAACGGAGGAGGGCTTCCTTATACCTACCCTGACGGCAGCACTGACGATGTGGGTATGATCATGGACGGTTACAACATCGATGATGAAAGAACCAACGATAGAGTAATACACCCTATCTACTACTATGGTATCACATACGCAGGATGGTCTCACCTCAACAGACCCAGAAGCTTGTCTGTGTTTGAAAACTCATGGGTGAAAATGAGAGAATTGACATTGACTTACAGGGTGCCGAAAGAGATCCTGCAGCGTACCAATGTGTTCCAGAGTCTGTCTGTCTCTTTTGTAGGTAGAAATCTGTTTTACCTGTACACCACCTTGCCCGACAAGCTGAACCCAGAGGCCATTAACGGTACCGGTAACGGTCAAGGCTTGCAGTGGTCAGCATTTCCGAGCATGAGAACTCTAGGTTTCAGTGTTAATGTAGGATTTTAATTTTGAGAACGATGAGAATACATAATATAAAAATCAATAGAGGAATAGCTGTTCTTTTTGCCTGTGTAGGTGTGTTGTTTATCACTTCCTGCGAAAAGGACTTTGGAGATATAAATGATAGCTATGAGGCAAAACTGTACGAAGCGAACGTGCCGGGCTTGTTCAATAGCATAGTATCTAAGACCAAGAAAAACGGTCATCATTACAGAATACCTGTAGCCTGGCTCTACCAGTGGAACCAATCGGCAGCTATGTATGCTGCATCCGGTTACAGGCTCGACGACCATACCACTGATCCCTGGAAAGACTACTACCGTAGTTTGGCCAATGCGCATGAATTAGAAAGGTTGATCGAAATAGATGAAAACGCCAGCAACATGACCAACATAAAGGCCATGGTGAAAGTGCTGATGGCATACAGAGCACTGACCACTACATTGCTGTATGGCGATATACCCTATTTCGATGCAGGGCTGGGCTTTGAGGATCCTACCAAGTTCAGACCAGCATATGATTCACAAAAAGAGGTGATGGAAGATGCAATAAACAAATTGACCGAAGCTATGAGTGAGTTTTCCAATAGTGCAGATCAGGTGACACTGGGCTCGTCCGACATGCTTCTCGGAAATGATGTAGATATGTGGGTAAAGTTTGCCAATTCATTGCGCCTTTACTATGCTATGGTTATGGTAGAAAAAAATGCAGCATTTGCAGAACCCATCATAACTTCAGCGCTGGGGCAGCCGCTTTTAAGTGCGGATGAATTTGTATCGCTGGATCCGGCTAATATTTCTGAGCTTGAACACAACAGGTCCGGATTTTACAGAGGGAACTCGTATGTGAGAATGGGGTCAACCATGTTTGAAAACATGTCGAGTACCAATGCAGTAGACGGTTCAGGGATATACGATTTAAGATGTAATATCTTCTTTGAACCTAACGAAGATGATGAGTGGGTGCCGTACCCACAAAACCCGGCATCTGGTACTGTAGCGGTGACTGGCAATCCCAATGTAGCGAGCAGAGTGAGTGGAGACTGGAATGCCAGCAGATCAAATTTTGCGGCAATCAATGTTTACTATACAGAAGACAGAACCATTCCTCAGTTTTTGATCACAGGGTCGCAGATTAGCTTTGTAAAGGCAGAAATCTACAACAGAGGACTGGCAGGAGTGACGCCAAACGCAGCTATGGCTGAGCAGTTTTACGAAGAAGGCATTACTGCATCGGTGAACTTTTGGTACAAACATGCCAATGGCTCAGCTATTTGGACGGTAAACAAACCAGCCGAAGCACCTACTGCAGCTGAGCTAAACGACATGTTAACGCATCCGGAAGTAGCCTACAGTGCCGATCCGGCCACTGCGCTGGAGCAGATATACAAGCAAAGCTGGATATCGCTGTTTCATCAGCCATTCGAATCCTGGAATCTGCAACGCAGAACCGGTAACGCTACCCCCGGAGTACCGCTTACTTCAAGTTTAGTGGAGAATTTCAACAGGTTGACTTACCCTCCATCGGAGCGGGAGGCCAACCGCCAAAACTGGCAGGCAGCTACCACGGGTGATTATTCAGAAACCCTGAAAATGTGGTTTCAGCAGTAATACACCATTGATACAATAGATAAGCCTTAAGAGAGGCTGTCTCGGAAAGAGTATTTGCCGCCTTTCCGGACAGCCTCTTTTTTATTTTGAAGAAAACAGGAAAAAGAGAAACCTTAAGCTTCTACCTGCTGTTTATGATATTTTTAAATCCTTAGCATATCTTGCAGTTTTTTTAAAACATAAACCGTCGGTTTGTAGTTACAGAGAAAAAGTAAAACGATTTCATGAAGCACCTAGGCATTACAATCTTTTCCGTTTTTTTATCTCTTTATTCCTATGCCCAAATTCTTACTCCGGTCAGTTGGTCGTTTACCACCGAACCCATATCAGGCGATGAGTATTACCTTGTATTTGAGGCACAAATAGACCCGGGATGGGCGGTATATTCGCAATACCTCGAAAGTGACGATGGCCCCATAGCTACCACTGTGACGATAGAAAACGCAGGACACTTTGAGCGTATAGGAAAACCAGAAGAAGAAAAGACCAACCGCAAGGAAGCATACGACCCACTGTTTGATATGACCTTGGCTAAGTTTACCAAGCAAATGGTGATCAGGCAGAAAGTAAAGGTCAAAGACCTGAGCAAAACAATAGAAGGCACGCTTACCTACATGACTTGCGATGACAAGCGCTGTTTGCCTCCGGAAGACGTTTCTTTTGCATTTTTCTTTGATGGCACCCAGGCTCAATCGGGGGCAGCCACAGCAGGACGAACCGGCAGTACCTACCAGCTTACTGTAGTGGGAGATGATGCCGAAGAAGATATACCGGAGGTCATTACTCCCGAGACTACACAGTCATCTTCACTCTGGGGATTTGCTATTGTGGCATTTCTGGCCGGATTAGCAGGTTTGCTCACGCCCTGTGTTTTTCCCATGATACCCATGACGGTCACCTTTTTTTCACACAGTGGAGAGAGTAAGACTAGGGCTATACGAAACGCTGTGGTGTACGGCTTGTCTATTATTATTATCTACACCGTATTGGGTACAGCAGTTGCCAAAATCAACGGACCCGAATTTGCCAACTGGCTGAGTACTCACTGGGTGCCCAATATTTTCTTCTTTGTTGTTTTTATGTTTTTTGCAGCGTCCTTTCTCGGTATGTTCGAGATCGTTCTGCCCAGTTCGTGGGTAGGCAAAGTAGACGAGCAAGCCGATAAAGGAGGATTGTATGGGGCATTTTTTATGGCATTCACCCTGGTGTTGGTGTCATTTTCATGCACAGGTCCCATAGTGGGTAGTATTTTGGTAGAATCTGCCGGTGGGCAAATATTGAAGCCCATAGTGGGCATGTTTTCTTTCTCATTAGCATTTGCTATACCGTTTACTCTTTTTGCTATTTTTCCCGAATGGCTGAACAAGCTGCCAAAATCCGGAGGATGGCTCAATAGCGTGAAAGTAGTGCTGGGTTTTTTAGAACTTGCTCTCGGGCTGAAGTTTTTGAGTGTAGCCGATCAGGTATATCATTGGGGACTACTCGATAGAGAAATTTACCTCGCACTATGGATTGTCATCTTTGCCCTCATGGGGATATACCTTCTGGGTAAAATTCAACTTCCTCACGATAGCCCTACCGAAAAAATAGGAGTACCCCGACTGCTTTTGGCTATAGCCACATTTTCTTTTGTGGTGTATCTGATTCCGGGAATGTTTGGTGCCCCATTGAAGGGATTGGCAGGTTACCTGCCGCCTATGGCCACACACGATTACAATCTACCTCAGCTTATTGGCAGCCAGGGAGGTAGTGTGCATGATAGGAATGGAGTATACGATCAGTGTGAAAAGCCAAAATATGCAGACATGCTACATTTTCCTCATGGTATACAGGGGTATTTTGATTTGGAGCAGGGTTTAGCATGTGCTAAAAAACTAAACAAACCCGTATTTATCGATTTTACAGGACATGGATGCGTCAACTGTAGAGAAATGGAAGCCCGGGTATGGTCTGATCCGCAGGTGCTACAACGACTGAAAAATGACTATGTGGTAGTTGCACTGTATGTAGATGAAAAGACAGAGCTGCCAGAGTCGGAATGGTACACCTCTACCTTTGACAACAAAGTAAAAAAGACGATAGGGAAGCAAAATGCCGATTTTCAAATTACCGCATTCAACAACAATGCTCAACCCTACTATGTACTCATGGATCACGATAAGAAACCTATCATAGCACCAAAAGCATACGACCTGAGTGTATCTAATTTTGTTGCGTTTCTGGACGAGGGACTCAGAAAGTTTAAAGAGCAACAGTAAAAAGTTTGCATCGAATAAGAAATTCTTACCTTAAAAATTGCTCTAAATTGTCCTCTTTGGCCTTAATGTAGAAATGAAAGTGTTTCTCAGCTGAGCTTATAATAAAAGGGGCAATCCCTTTTGAGCAGGAGATGCATAGAGGGGGCTTGCTACCATTCAAATAAAGGCAGTAATAATAGTCGAGGCAATTGGTTTATTTTGCAGGCAAAAGAACTATCATGAGCCAACAATTAGACCAACATTTTGCTCGCTTTCGCCAGCATACTATCGGGGTTGACCATTATATCAATACTCCCTATGGCAAGAAAAAACTTCTTTATGCCGATTGGATTGCTTCCGGCCGACTGTACCAACCGGTAGAAGATACCCTCGCGCAAAAGATAGGTCCTATGGTAGCCAATACGCATTCAGAGTCTAGCGACACAGGCAAGGCCATGACTATAGCATATCATAAGGCACACGAACTGATAAAAAAGCACGTAAATGCGGGCGCAGACGATGCTATCATTACTTGTGGTACAGGCATGACCGGTTCGCTCTCGAAACTAATTCGTATCATGGGACTCAAAGTTCCTGAAGGGATGAAAAATACGCCTGTAATACCTGCGGAAAACCGCCCGGTTGTGTTTGTTACGCATATGGAGCATCATTCAAATCAGCTCTCATGGCTCGAAACCATAGCAGACTTGGTAGTAGTGCCTCCGGATGATAACCTACTGGTATCGCCGGCACTGCTGAGAAAAGAAGTGGAAAAGTACCCTGTCGAACGCCCTAAAATAGGAGCTTTCACAGCCTGCTCAAACGTTACAGGTATCAAAACACCCTATCATGAATTGGCAGAGGTCATGCATGCCTGTGGTGGGTTGTGTTTTGTGGATTTTGCAGCATCAGCACCTTATGTGGCTATCGACATGCACCCTTCTAATCCGTTACAGTGCTTAGATGGCATATTCTTTTCACCGCATAAATTTTTAGGAGGACCCGGTAGCTCGGGGGTGCTTATTTTCAATAAAAAAATATACAAAAACACCGTGCCCGACGAACCCGGGGGAGGCACAGTCAACTGGACCAACCCATGGGGAGGGAGAAGCTATTTTGACGATATAGAATTGCGCGAAGACGGAGGTACTCCCGGTTTTCTACAAGCCATAAAAACAGCACTTTGTATCCGGATAAAAGAACAAATGGGAGTGGAAAATATGGAAGCGCAGGAAAAACGGCTGGTTGCAGTTTTTATGCAGGGGCTGGCTCAAATACCGGGTATCCATATACTAGCCGAAGATCAGGTGGATAGGATTGGTGCGGTATCCTTTTATGCAGATGGCATTCATTTCAATTTATTGGTAAAACTCCTCAACGACCGTTACGGCATTCAGGTAAGGGGAGGATGCTCCTGTGCGGGGACTTATGGGCACTACCTACTGCACGTAGACGAAAATTACTCTAGCATGCTTACCCATCAGATAGATGAAGGGAACTTGTCTCAAAAACCGGGATGGGTACGAGCCTCTATTCACCCAACTACTACCGAAGAGGAGGTGAAATTTATGTTAAAAGCCGTGTCGGAAATAGTGATGCATGTGCAGGAATGGAAGAAAGAGTATACCTACGATTCGAAAACAAACGAATTCAGACATCAGCAGGAAATAGATCGCCAAAAAGAAATAGAAGATTGGTTTGAAGCAGTAAAGGTGAAATGAATAAGAATATGATGAAGCCCTGGAAAAAACTAACCAAAGAAGAAATAAACCGGCAGGTGTTTAGTGCACTGGACAGGAATGTAAATTACTATAACCAGAATATTTTGGGACTTCCTGCATCTCATCTAGACAAGCAGGTCTTTTATGCCGACGCACCTTTTTTGAAAGATGCACCTTTTTTGTCTTCCCTTATTTTAAATCCCAATCATATCGGCTGCCATACATTGGGCCAGTCTGAGAGCTTTTTTGCAGGTACCCAGGCGCTCGAGCGCGAGATTATAGCGCTGTGTGCAGGGCATATAATGCAGGGAGGTGAGGAGGAATTTGATGGCTATGTGGCATCTGGTGGAACAGAGGCCAATATGCAGGCTATTTGGATTTACCGAAACGCATTTATGCGACAAAAGAACGTGGCAGCAAACGAGATTGCTATTATATGCTCTGAGGATAGCCACTACTCTATGGCCAAAGCTGCCAATGTATTTGGAGTAGGTCTTTGTAAGGTTCCTGTAGATGACGAGTCGCGACAGATCGATGCGCAAAAATTAAAAGAGCAGGTAGCTGTGTTGTTGAATCGAGGAGTGTCGCATTTTATTGTGGTGGCAAATATGATGACGACAATGTTTGGCTCCTGCGACTCTGTAGCAGCGTATACATCGGTATTGGATGAGTTCTCGTGTGACTATCGTATCCATATTGATGCGGCTTATGGTGGGTTTTATTACCCGTTTACCTCGGCCGTGCACGACTTGGATTTTTCGCACCCTAAAGTGACATCTGTTACCATGGACGCTCATAAAATGGTGCAGACACCCTATGGCACTGGAGTATTTTTGGTGCGAAAGGGCTGGATAGAATATGCCAATACCAAAGAAGCCAGCTATATAGAAGGCGAAGACTATACGTTGATTGGAAGTAGGTCGGGGGCCAACGCAGTGTCTATATGGATGATACTGATGACTTATGGAAGTGAAGGATGGCACAATAAAGTAGATGATTTGCAACGTAGAACGCTGACTTTTTGTAAAAGGCTTTCCGATTTAGGAGTTCGCTTTTTTCACCAGCCACAAGCCAATATTGTAACGATGCGAGCTGCAGACGTGCCAAAGTCACTCGTGTCGCGTTTTGGACTTGTGCCAGATAATCACCACGCTCCGGCATGGTATAAAGTGGTGCTGATGGAGCATGTGACAGATGACAGGCTGGAAGTTTTTTTGGAGGCCTTGCGAAAGGTAAAAGATGAGTGTTGAAAAATAAACTTTCAGTGATAAAATTTTCATTGGGTTGAAAAAGAGTATCAGATTGCTGAAATCAAACCGGTATTTGTCATTTAGAAACCAATCGAAGAAAGAAATGAGAAATAATATGCCAGCGGGTAAAAAATAATTTCATTTGCAAATTAGTAGGATAGATTTGTGTGGACTAACTTCAGGCGCCATATAGGGAATCCGACATTTACAATAAAACAGAAAGGCTTTGAATCGTTACCTGTGGGTTGAGTTAAAGAAGGGTAAAAAATCAGCGTTGCTGGAAATATACAAGCTTAGCTATGCAGATTTGTACAACTACGGTATGCGCATATCTCACAACGAGGAGCTGACGCGCGATTGTATACACGACCTTTTTGCCAAACTCTGGTCCGGCACATCGTCGATCAATACAGCTAAAGAACCCAAGCCTTACATGTTTCGGATGTTGCGTTGGATGATTATAGACGCACTAAAGCACTATAGCCCGTTTGTAGAACAAAGCGATACCGAACTCTACGACCCCATACTATCCGGAGAGGATATCATGATAAGCCATGAGGTATCAGAAGAAAAACAAGCCAGACTCAAGGTGGCATTAGAGTCTTTGACCAACCGGCAAAAAGAAATCGTATACCTCCGTTTTTACGGAGGCTTGAGTTATCAGGAGATAGCAGAAGTGACGGCTATCAAATACCAGTCTGTGCGTAATATTTTTTCCAAAGCATTAAAGGAATTGCGAAAAAGTTTTCAATTGTGGCTTCCTTTTTTGAGTAGCTGGTTTATGGGATAAATCCCTTTTTTTAGGCTTTAGAGCACTGTTTAACAAAAAGTTAATACAATCTAAACAGGTAAAATGATGGCGGTAAAATTTTTTTTCATAAAAAAGTGAAAAAAAGTGAGTACAAAAACTAAAAACGGGAGAGTATAGTACAGATAGGAAAGTATCATGAACCGCGAACACTACAATACAGAAGATTTTTTAAATGACGAGTCGTTTCAGGCTTATGCACTTAAGCTGGATAAGAAAGAGGAGTCATACTGGCAGAAATGGCTGGAGCAGCATCCCGAAAAGGTAGCTGACGCACAAAAAGCTATTCAAATCCTTACTTCATTTACTGTTTCAGCATTGAAGGTAGATGAGCAAAAGTTTGAGCAGGATTTTAAAAGAATTAGAAATACAATAGGAGACGAAGGACGTCCTGAAGCAAAAATGTTGAGGATGTTTTATTCATTTGGCCTGAAAGTAGCAGCCTCTATAACGCTGGCTATCCTGCTGGGAGTAGCCGGGTACTATTATTCTGTGCAGGAAGCAGAAATAGAATCCGTTACGGTGATGGAAAAATCCAATCCCAAGGGGAGGAAGTCTCGGGTAATGTTGCCCGATGGGTCTGTAGTTCGACTTAACGCACAGAGCCACATTCGCTACGAAGAGGAAGAAGGTTTGAGAAATGTGTATCTTACAGGAGAAGCCTTTTTCGAAGTTGCCGAAGATAAAACCAGACCGTTTACGGTATATTCGGCAGAGATCAGTACCACAGCATTGGGTACTTCTTTTAATGTAAAAGCATACCCCTCCGAATCGAAAATAGAAGTATTTCTGGCCTCAGGAAAAGTGGAGATCAAAGAGCATGCTCGCAAAGATCCGAGCAAGTTGGTTTTGTCGCCGGGAGAGGGAATCGACTATGACAGAAACGCAAGAGAGCTGACTTACGCTAAAGAGGGGAGTAACAAACCGTTAGCCTGGACAGAGGGAATAATTGTTTTTGACAAAGCAGATTTTGCTCAGGTAAAAGTAGCTCTGGAGAGATGGTACGGTGTGGATATCGAGGTGAAAGGAAAGCCTGATCCGGCATGGAGAATCAACGGTTCGTTTGAAAACGAATCACTTGTCAATATTTTGAACAGTATGGCTTTTACCACGCCTTTGGATTACTCCATAGAGGGTAACAAGCTCATTATTAGATTTTAAAAACCAAACAACAATTAATATATGATAAAAAAACTACTAGACACTTCATAAAAAAAAGGCCGTCAATTGGAGTAATTAACGGCCTAAATCTTAAATCTCATGACAAAAGAGGTTGTCATCGCCAAAATCTAACCTCATCGATTATGAGATTATCCCATTTTAATAAAAGAAATCTTTCATTAAAACATTCAAATATATGAAATGTACATTACTAAGACTAAGTCTCATGCTAGGAAAGTATGCAATTTATGGCATCATGATCCAATGCATAGGTTTCTCATTGCTGTTAGCATCTGAAGGCAATGCCCAAAAATTTAAGAGTGTAAAAGACACCTATGTTGAGGTGGGTTTTGAAAATGCCAATCTCGCGGAGGTAATCAAACGAATAGAATCCCTGACTGACTACAAGTTCGTTTACCAGCAGAAATTATTTAAGAACAAGAAAAAAGTGACAGTAGAACTGGAAAATAACCAGCGTTCTGTTGCTGAAGTACTGATGGCTGTTTCAGCCAAATCAGGATTGAAGTTTAAACAAATCAATAACAACATTAACATTAACCTTTCAAAAGCAAAAGAAGAGGCAGTTGAAATAGTAATGGCCGATGTTGATATTTCAGGTAGAGTAACTGACGAAAACGGTCAGGGCTTGCCTGGAGCATCAGTGCTCGTAAAAGAAACTTCTACAGGTACCACTACGGATCTGGATGGAAACTACAAGTTGACCGTTCCGGAAAATTCGACCATCTATGTTTCGTACGTAGGATACATTACTCAGGAAATTACCATTGATTCAAGAAGTACTTACAACTTTAGCATGGAGCCGGACGCTTCTCAACTGGCAGAAGTTGTAGTGACAGCACTTGGAATTGAGCGTGATTCGAGAGCATTAGGATACGCAGCTACTCAGGTTAAAGGCCAGGAGTTGGTTCAGGCTAATACAGTTAACCCTGTAGCGGCTCTCCAAGGTAAAGCGGCAGGACTAAGTATATCGGGTAGCGATGGTGGTCTTTTTGGTTCTACCAAAATCGAAATTCGTGGAGTTTCTGCATTGAATAGCCAAAACAACCAGCCTATTTTTGTAGTAGATGGAGTAATCCTGGAAAATGCTACAGGTAGCGTAGGTAGCCACGACTGGTCTGGAAACGCCAATGATTTTGGTAATATGCTGAAAAACCTCAACGTGGATGACTATGAGTCTATCAACGTACTGAAAGGTGCAGCAGCTACAGCGTTGTATGGATCACGAGGTATTCACGGTGCTATCGTGATAAAAAGTAAAGATGGAAAAGGAGCTAAGGGGCTGGGTGTTACAGTAACCCAATCTACTTCTATAGACCATGTATTCGGACAGCCGGACTTCAACTATGTGAAAGGTCCTGGTAACTACTACGGAAACCGCTCATACACAGGCGATCAGTATGGACAGGGTTTCACTACCACGACTGTTGACGGTCAGACTGTACCTACATTGATAGGTGGACAGGGCAGGTTGTTTGGTCCTGAGTACGATCCTAGCATTATGATTCAGGATTACGATGGTCAGATGATTCCTTACGCTCCTATCAAAGATCACTTTGTGAAAATGTATGATCTTGGCTATGGAACCAACACAAATGTAGCATTAAGAGGTGGTGGAGAAGATGGAAACTTCTACCTTTCTACCAGCTACAACAAGCGTGGAGGCACTACGCCTAACAACGATTTTGAAAAAGCATCTCTTTTCCTTTCAGGAACAAGAAAATTAGCCGACTTTTTGGTTGTAAACTCTTCTGTGTCAGTAACAGAAAGTGAGTCAGGAAACCCTCCTATAAACCATGGTGAGTCTTTGATCACTAGCCTTAGATGGGGACCTTTATACAACGCAGATAAATACAGAAGACAGGAAGTGTTTCAGGCGCCACACGGAGGTACTCCTAAAGCAAACTTAGGAGATGAGTATGGCCAAGTGCCTGGTAACAATATTTGGTTCAGCACATACATGAACGAAAACATCAGAAAAGAAACTGTTGTACGTCCTGTTGTGAGACTGACTGCAAATGTTACAGATTGGATGCAGGTGATAGTAGCGGGTAACGTAAACTACTACAATATCAATTCAGAGTCGAAAGTACTCGGTCAAGGATTCCAAAACGAAGGTGGATCGTACAACCTGGGACACAATACAGATATATCTAAAACCGGAAAACTATCCTTTATTTTTGACAAGGAAACCGGTGATTTCACACACAACCTGTTGTTACATGCAGAGATGTGGACTCAAAGAAAAACCCGTAGTGGTGGACGTACTGACGGTGGGCTGATTGTTCCTGGGCAGTTTTTTATCAACAACTCCAGAAACACTCCTCGCTTAAACACGACCAGCATTTATGGTACAAAGCAGATCAATTCATTGCTATTTAAGTATAGCTTAGGATGGAGAGATCAGGTGTATGTAGACGTTACAGGACGTAATGACTGGTCTTCTACATTGACATTTACTGATGGAACTGGTAACTATTCTTACTACTACCCTTCTGTGAGTACTTCTTGGTTGTTCTCAGAGACTTTGGCTGACAACATGCCTACATGGATTACATTCGGAAAACTGAGAGCATCTTGGGCTCAGGTAGGTAACGATACCAGTCCTTTTGCTATTAACAAAGGATACTCAACCGGCAACATTGATCACGCTAATGGTAACATCATTACCAATGTTGGAACGACTACTGTAGTTGACCCATTGATCAAGCCTGAAAAGAAAACATCAGTGGAAGTAGGATTGAATGTTAGCTTCCTGCAAGACAGACTGAATGTAGATGTAGCATATTACGATGATCTGGTAAAGAATCAGATTTCTACCATTCCCCTACCAGGAGAAAGTGGTGTAAACAACATGTTGACAAACGTAGGATCGTTGAGAAACAGTGGAGTAGAACTTACTTTGATCGGCGACATCATCAAGAACAATACAATTAGCTGGACATCTACTTTCAACTACTGGAGAAACAAAACCACTATTGAAGAACTGCACGAATTGACAGGTGAATTCAAAAACTTGTTTGGTAGCGCAGGATATGGTAACTACCGAGTTTCTGCTGTAGCTTTTGAAGGTGGCGAGTACGGAGTACTTTACAGTGATGCAACTATCGCTCAAGATGATCAGGGACGTAACCTGATGTCATGGCACAACGGCGTTAAAGCCCCTTACTTTAAAAGAGCAGGAGGAAGAGAAGAAGTAGGTAAAATACAGCCTGACTTTGAAGGGTCATGGAACAACGAACTCCGTTACAAAAACTTCACATTTGGAGTGTTGCTCGATATGAGAATTGGTGGTGAAGTAGTAAACTTCCCTGCACGTTACGGAACAGCATATGGTGTATTAGAAACGTCTCTTAATGCAGGACGCACTGCAGATGAAAACTTAATAGAAAAAGGAGTGACTTGGTCAAGCAAGCGCTCTGCAACAGATTTCGAATTCAAGAATGGCGTAATTCCAGCGGGTGTTTTTGATAACGGAACTACTATTACTGACCCTGATGGGGTAAATCGCGATGTAAGTGGCATGACATGGCAGGAAGCTGCTGCTGCAGGAATTGTAGATGATGCAGTAGACGAAGGTCAATGGGCATACTGGCACAACTCATGGGGTGCCGGAGTAGTAAACCCTAACTGGGTATATACTCTGAGCTATGTTTCTGTTAGAAATATATCTCTGGCTTACAATGTGAAATTGCCGAAATTTAATATTCAGAACTTAAATGTGAGCTTAAATGTAAGAAACGCCGGGTACTTGTATAACTCTTCACCGAGCAACCTGCACCCAGAGTCAGGACGAGGAACGGGTAGTTCTCAGTCAGCATTTATTCGTACGTTGATGCCATACCAAAGAACGTATACATTGGGACTTCAATTCACATTTTAGACTTAAATAGCTAATATTATGAATAAATACATATTAATAATAACCACTTGTATCGCAGTATTGTTCAGTACACAAAGCTGCGATGACAAATTTGCTGAATTAAATACAGATCCATCTGTAGTATCTGATGCAGACCCAAGATTCCTTATTTCCAGGGCTTTGCAGCAGATGCATAACAATAATTATACGCTGTATTTCTATACGTATAATGATTATGTATTTCCATACTCTCAGGTGAGCACTACTTCAACCGGTGGAAACAATACCACCTTTAATGAAGGAGGGTTGACAGGTCTTCAAAGTTTGATGAACGGACTAAATCCTGGATTGGATGCTCGTATGAGAATAGACAAGTTGGACGAAGAAAAAAGAACTTCTAGCTTGGCAATGAAAGGCGTAACCTACGCCGTTCAGATTCACTTAGGACTATCTATTTTGGATTACAAAGGAGGAATGGCTTACTCGGAAGCGGGTATGGCTCGTTACACAACTCCTGCACTTTTGACTCCAAAAATCGATACAGAAGAAGAGCTTTTCAACACCTGGCTGGAAGAGTTAGATAACTCTATCAGCTGGCTAGCTATGGAAAATCAGTTTTCTCTGGGTAACCAGGATTTGTTTTACAAAGGAGACTATGAGAAATGGTTGAAGTTTTGCAACCTGCTGAAACTGAGAATTGCTGCTCGTTTGGTAAATGCCAATAGAGCTAAGGCGATTGCTATTGCAGAAGAAGTAGCGGCATCTACTTACATGGATGACATAGAAGATGACTTCCTATACAATAGTGGAAAGAACAGTACCGGCGGAGGAAACAGTGTAGGTGGAGCCTGGATAGGTTATGCAGGCCAAAATCTGGTGGAATTCCTGAAGACCAACAGAGACCCTCGTTTACGTTTTATTTTCAGAAAGAACGATTTCAGCCCGGAGGTTATCAATGCAATCATAGAAACCAATGGTGTAAGTGGCTTGCCTGATCAGATTCAGGATATTATCAACCTGACACCAGACAATAAATTTGATAGCTGGAAAGCCGGTCATGAAGAGCCATGGGGAAGATACTGGGGAGTGCCTTTGTCTACAGAGGCAACTACTGATCCACAATTCTTCCAGCAAGGCAACTTGTTTTATGCAACACAAGCTGATGGTAGTGGCAAAAAGAACTACTCTTGGTCGTCTCAGCTAGAGGAGAAAAACAGACGTACAGCATATACACACTCTTACCCAACTAAGCCGGGAGGAGCAGTGCTTCAGGTGGTTGGAAATCAGGTGCCCTTCTACACACTTTTGGGAAGTGCCGCAGAAACTAACCTCTACTTAGCAGAATTTAAGCTTTTGGGAGCGAACCTGCCAAGCACAGCTAATGAGTACTTCCAGCGTGGTGTAAGGTTCTCTATCATGAGGTTGGATGATCTGGCCAACAGACATCAAAATCCGTATTACGAAGAGGATCCTGTATTGGATAATCCTGCAGAAGGAGCAATCAAGCTGAAAGATGGTGAAATTGATGATCTGCTAACGCAGGATGCCTATATGCTGAACGGAACAGACGACCTGGAAAAAGTATATATCCAGCAGTATGTTCACAATATCAACACACCAGGCGACCTTTGGACAACAGTAAGAAGAAGTGGAATACCTAAAAAAGGTAGCTCTTACTTCGCATGGGAAGACTTTAAAGTGAACGATATACCAAGAAGAGTGGTAGTAGGTGAGCCGGATCCGGCAAGCTTGATGTATGAAAATATTTCATCATACTACAAAACAGCAGGATTTACTCCTAATGTAAACACACCTTCTGTATTGAGTTCAGAGCGATTGTGGTTTGATAAAAACAACCCCGATTACGGAGCAGGCCCTAAACAATAATTGCTAGCCTCAATTAATAGCTTATAAAGAAAAACCGCTGTTCTTTTAGTTCAGCGGTTTTTTCATTTCAAATCAGGACTTTTACAGCTTAAATGATTAAATAAAACAATAAAACGCCTCAAGCCATGAACCTTATATTCTCCTTTCTTTTCAGCTCTTTATTATTGATGTCCTCGTTGGTAAATGCACAGGACAGACAGGTTACAGGGAAGGTAACCACCTACCGAAAAATGCCACTTAGCAATGTGTCTTTACAGCTCAAGAATGCTAAAAAAGAAGTTTTCAGCGATGCGCAGGGAAATTTTTCGTTTGTATGCGATGAAAAAGAAAAAGTGACAATTAGTGCATATGGTTTTGTTCCTAAAAAAATAAAAATATCCAACCTTCCAGAAGGAGATTCATTGTTGGTAGACCTCAAATTCAACAACAATAAAAAGAACTTTGACTTAGCGACCAAGAGTCAACATATCAACGAAAAAGACTTGAACTATGCAGTAAAGCATTTAGATGTGAGTGCGGATTATAGCAGGTACAACACCATACTGGATGCAGTGAAGGGAAGAGTGACAGGAGTTTCGGTTACCGGCAATTCTATTCTCATACGGGGCAATACTACACTTAACTCAGGACCCGTGCCGGCATTGTTGGTAGTAGACGGTTCCGTGGTAGAGTTTCCTGTGTTTGTGGAAATCCCTCCCATAGAAGTGAAGTCCATAAAATTCCTAAAGGGAGCAGCGGCATCATCTTTGTATGGTTCCAGAGGCATGGGAGGTGTTGTGGAAGTTACCACCAAGTCCAGTGAGTGATTTATACCATAAACCACGTATGATCAGGTAAAGAGGAAAAACTCAGTTAACCTCTTAGGCCGTGGGTTTCTGGTAACTTTTTTGGAAACTTGGTTTTTTGATTCCAATTTGCAGCTCCTAAAAACAGATTTATCAATTCCGACCCTTTGAGCAGTCACAAGGCTATTCTCATGGGAAGAAACTTACTATTAGTATTAGATGCGTAAATTATCAGTAGCACTGTTCCTTCTTGGTTTTATTTCTTCATGTTCATTTTTTCATACCAACAAAGTATTGATATATAGTGCAGACGGTACTATGTCCGAAGAGGTAGAAGCCAGGATAAAAACGGCAGCTGGAGATGTCATCATAGACAAATCTACAGCCATAGCTCAACTACATGAAGACACCCTCAAGCAGTATAGTGCTGTGGTATTTGTAGGGAAGATCGATCACAAACTCAATCACAAACAACGCGCCTATATAGAACGATACTGTCAGGCAGGGGGAGGGCTTGCCTTTCTCGACGGAATACCGCCTTCAGTGTATGCATGGCCCTGGGCAAAAGAGCTTACATCTCAAAAAGGTAAGTTCTATTTTGATGGAGGCAAAGTGCTGATCGGAAAAGAAGAATTTGACAGAGAATTGTCAGAAACAGTAAGCTTTCTGCTCGAAGGAGGAGCTGTTGACTACACCAAAGTTCATGCACAATTGCCTCCGGCAGACAATCGATTTGTGAAAGTTGTGTTAGATGATGAGCTAAATGAGCCAATGGAGATGGATGTCACACACGACGGCAGGGTCATCTACACGGAACGAAGAGGATTGCTCAAAATGTATTTTCCGGAGGAAAACAAAACCAAAGTACTGGCCGATTTTGATGTACGCACCGAAGGAAACTATGAAGATGGCTTGCAGGGCATAGCGCTCGATCCGCAGCACAAGACCAATGGCTGGGTATATATATACTATTCAGTGCCCAATACCAACCTGCAGCGGTTGTCGCGGTTTTTCCTATCGTACGATACGTTGCTTATTCAGTCGGAAAAGAAGATACTCGATGTAGAAGTGCAAATCGAAACCTGCTGTCACTCGGGAGGTTCGGTGCAGTTTGGGCCCGATGGCTTGCTCTATTTGTCTACGGGAGACAATACTAGCTCGAAAGAATCCGATGGTTATTCGCCCATCGATGAACGGCCGGGAAGAGCCCCGTTTGATGCACAAAAATCCTCTGGCAACACACATGACCTTCGCGGCAAGATTTTGCGCATCAAAGTAAATCGGGACGCGACTTATGAAATTCCCGATGGCAACCTCTTTCCTAAAGACGGTTCGGCCGGCCGGCCGGAAATATATGTGATGGGAGCACGAAATCCATTTAGGATATCCATAGATGCAAAACGAAATTACCTCTATTGGGGGGATGTAGGGCCCGATTCCGGAAAAGACGGCCTTCAGGGACCCCAGAGTTACGATGAATTTAACCGCGCAAAAGCACCAGGAAACTATGGCTGGCCATATTTTCAGGCAGATAACAAGCCTTATCCCGATTGGGACTTTACCACCAATACTCCCGGTCCTCTGTTTAACCCGAAAAAGCCAATCAACGATTCTCCGTACAATACAGGAAACCGTGTGTTACCTCCCGCACAGGAGGCGATGATTTTTTATCCCTACTCTACTTCTGAGAAGTGGCCTGTATTAGGCAAAGGATCCCGAAGTGCTATGGCAGGACCCGTCTATTATTCTGGTCTGTATCCTTCGTCTGGCAGGAGGTTCCCGTCGTACTATGACGGCAAGCTGTTTATATACGAATGGTCCCGTAGCTGGATCAATGTGGTGACATTTGATGAAAATGAAGAAGTATACGATATAGAGCCTTTTTTACCCGAAATGGATTTGGCTAAACCTATTGACATAGAGTTTGGGCCGGACGGAGCGATGTATTTGCTGGAGTATGGAGGCAATTATTTTGCTAACAACGAAGACGCAAGGCTCTCACGTATAGAATTTGCTGAGGGTAATCGCCAGCCGGTGGCGGTGATAACGGTGGACAAAAATCAGGGCGCAACTCCCCTCACTATCAACTTTTCGGCTGCCCGGTCTCATGATTTCGATTCGGATGACCAGCTTACATACAGTTGGCAGTTTGCCGAAGGTCAGCAAGCAACTGGTGAGCGGGTGTCTTTTACCTTTGAGCAGCCCGGAGAATATACCGTGCAGTTGACTGCAACTGATCAAAGTGGCGCATCATCTGTAGCTACTCACAAAATAATGGCCGGTAATGCACCTCCACATATAGCGGTTTCTTTTAAGGGGAATAGGTCTTTTTACTTCGGGCACAACAAAGTACCCTATGCGGTAGAAGTTGCCGACAAAGAAGACGGAAAGCTCTCGACAGGAGAGATCAAAAGAGAAGATGTTTCTATACAATTTCATTATGTTTCGCAAGGAAAAGATTTGGCAGTGCTGGGAGAAAATAATGTGGCATTTAATCCGTATCTCAAAGGCAAAAGTCTGATTGAGGGAAGTGATTGTAAGTCTTGTCACGATATTAGCGCATCGTCTATAGGGCCTAGCTATAAAGCTATAGCAGGGCGTTACAGCGCTACAGACGAGAACCTGATAAAGCTTGGAACAAAAATCATAGAGGGAGGTAATGGAGTTTGGGGGCATAGCCTGATGGCAGCCCACCCGCAGCATACCCTGGCCGAAACCAAAGAGATGGTGCGCTATATACTGTCGTTGACTGGAGAAGGCACTATGACACCCGGAGCAATGCCTGTGGAAGGGGAGTTGGTTTTTGATAAGCATAACCTGGAAAGTACGGAGGCTAGTTATGTGATGACTGTCAGGTATAAAGACAAGGGAGCCAACGGCTTGCCTGCAATAGCCCGTCAGCAGAATATAATAGTACGCCATCCAAGGCTTGAAGCAGAAGACTATGACGACTATAAGGGAATAGCCCGGTTGAGGCCTTATGGGGGTGCGTTTGCTTACCTGGGAGGAGTTAAAGATGGTACCTATATCATGTACAAAGACATAGATTTGCAGGATATTTCACAGATTAGCTATCGCCTGAAAGGGGGTAAGCAGGGAACTAAGATACAACTGAGGCTGGATGCACCCGATGGTAAAGTTGTGAGCGAGGCAGAGGTTTCGGCAGATGCCGGCAAAGAATACAGGGTGCTGTCTGCGCCGATCAATGCCAAAGGAGTACACGATGTGTATGTGTATTTTGAAAACAAGCAAACAAAAGCCGAGTTGTTTAACTTGGATTGGGTGGAATTTGCCCGCTAGAGAGAAAAAAACAATAATATATAAGGGCTGTGGATGCTGCCATACTGGGCTGAAGGAATATATATAATTTATTCCTTGCTCATTGTTTGCAAAAAAGATAATAATGGCGATATTTGCAGTCCGATTTTCAAAATCCCTCTAAAAAGAGGATAAATAAGGATAACGAGATGTCAAGAGTTTGTCAAATAACAGGTAAAAGACCTAGATCAGGAAACAATGTTTCCCACGCGCAAAATAAGACGAAAAGGAAATTTTACCCCAACCTCTTCAAAAAGAGGTTTTACCTTCCAGAAGAAGATAAATGGGTTACCTTAAAAGTTTCTTCAACCGCCCTGCGCACCATCAATAAAAATGGAATTGATGCAGTATTGAAGAAAGCAAGACAAAACGGAAACGTTCTTGTATAAACAATTATTACGGAAGAAAAATGGCAAAAAAAGGAAATAGGGTTCAGGTTATCTTGGAATGCACTGAGCACAAAAATAGCGGCATGCCCGGCACGTCGAGGTATATCAGTACCAAAAACAGAAAAAATACCCCGGATAGGTTGGAGTTGAAAAAATACAACCCTATCTTAAAGAAATATACTGTTCACAAAGAAATTAAATAATCATGGCTAAGAAAGTTGTTGCAACGCTAAAACAAAAAGGTGGTGTGAAATACGCCAAAGTGATCAAAGCCGTTAGATCTGAGAAAACGGGTGCTTATACTTTCAGAGAAGAAATGGTTACTGAAGATAAGGTGAAGGAAGTATTGTCTTCTAAATAATCTTCGGCAAAATATATTACGAAAAGTGAAGTCCCATTTTATGGGACTTTTTTTGTTTTTACACTAAACTAAAGGTGCATAAATGGGCTTATTCAATGTTTTTTCCAAAAGTAAGAAAGAGTCGCTGGACAAGGGACTGGAGAAGTCAAAAGATAGTTTCTTTTCCAAACTCGGAAAAGCAGTAGCGGGTCGGTCGACTGTAGATGATGTCGTATTAGACGAATTGGAAGAGGTGCTTATTACATCAGACGTAGGAGTAGATACTACAGTCAAGATCATCGGCCGTATAGAAGAGCGGGTGGCGCGCGATAAGTACCTGGGCACAGCTGAGTTGGACAAAATATTGCGAGAGGAAATAGCGGGTTTGCTGGAGGAAAACAACACTACTGATCTGAAGGATTTTGATATTCCGGCAGGAAAGAAGCCCTACGTGATGCTTGTTGTAGGAGTGAATGGAGTGGGCAAAACCACAACCATAGGCAAGCTGGCAGCACAGTACAAAAAACAAGGAAAGTCAGTAGTGCTGGGTGCGGCCGATACATTCAGAGCGGCAGCAGTGGATCAATTGCACCGGTGGGGAGAGCGGATAGATGTGCCTGTGGTGTCGCATGGTATGAATACAGATCCGGCTTCTGTAGCTTTCGATGCAGTGAAGCAGGCGGTGGAAACCAACGCCGACGTGGTGATAGTAGACACGGCCGGTAGATTGCATACCAAGGTAAACCTGATGAACGAGCTGACGAAAATTAAGAATGTGATTCGGAAGTTTATAGATGACGCTCCACATGAAGTATTGCTGGTGCTGGATGGCAGTACAGGGCAAAATGCTTCCATTCAGGCGCAGGAATTTACCAAAGCAACGGAGGTGTCCGCATTGGCCATTACGAAGTTGGATGGTACGGCCAAGGGAGGTGTCGTGATAGGGATATCGGATCAATTCAAAATCCCTGTAAAATACATAGGAGTAGGAGAAAAGGTTGAAGATTTACAGGTTTTCAATAAACATGAATTTGTAGACTCCTTTTTCAAGAGAGTATAATCTCATTTCATTGTCCGCTAAAAAAATCAAGGCTGCTCCAATGGGGCAGCCTTTTCTTTTGCTAAAAAAAGACGCAAGAGTGTTGATTCTTGTGAAAACCTTTACCTTGCATCGCGATAGATTAGTATATTGCTGACGATTCAAACTAGCACGAAAGATGGGAAAAAAGTTATGTCTGGTAAAGGATGACCCTTGGTTAGAACCTTATGAGCAGGATATCAATGACCGCCACGATTATTTTACCCGAAAGCTCAACGGAATAGTAAATGATCATGGTTCATTGGTCGGATTTGCTTCTGCAGATGCTTTTTTAGGATTCAACTACGACGAAGAAAAAAAAGGCTGGTGGTATAGAGAATGGGCACCAGCAGCAGATGGACTATACTTATTTGGTGATTTTAACGAGTGGAACGAAGGCATACCCCTAAAGAAAAAAGAAGGAGGTGTCTGGGAGTTGTTTTTAGCTGATCCCGATCGTTCTGTGCTCAGGCATCAGTCCAGAGTGAAAGTGATAGTGAATGCCAACGGCGAGTCCAGAGACAGAATACCGGCATACATCAAGCGAGCGGTGCAAGACCCGGAGACGTATGATTTTAGCGGGCAGGTATGGAGCCCGGAAAAGGAGTATGAGTGGTCGGATGAACGCTTTGATCTGAGTAGCATTACACAGCCTGTGATATACGAGTGTCATGTAGGTATGGCGCAGGAAAAAGAGGACATAGGCACCTACAGAGAATTTGCTGACAGTATTTTGCCAAGAATCAAACGTCAGGGATATAACTGCCTACAGCTAATGGCTGTAAAAGAACACCCGTACTATGGCTCTTTTGGCTATCACGTGGCTAATTTTTTTGCACCCTCATCACGCTTCGGTACGCCCGACGATCTGAAATACCTGATAGATACTGCACACAACATGGGAATAGCGGTGATCATGGATGGTGTGTATTCTCATTCGGTAAAAAATATGGCCGAGGGGTTGAATGAATTTGATGGATCCGGACATCAGTATTTTCACGAAGGAGGCAAAGGCTATCATACAGGCTGGGATTCTAAGTTGTTTAACTATGGCAAGCCCGAGGTGTTACAGTTTTTGCTTTCCAGTATTCGCTATTGGATAGAAGAATTTCATTTCGATGGTATTCGTTTCGATGGGGTTACTTCTATGCTATATGAGCACCATGGAGATTATGTAGAATTTGATCATTACGACAAGTACTTTAAACATCAGGTAGATTGGGATGCCGTTTGCTTTTTGCAGCTAGCCAATACCCTCATACACGACCTAAAGCCCAACGCGATCACCATAGCAGAAGATATGAGTGGCATGCCGGGTATATGCAGAAAGGTGGATGAAGGAGGTGTTGGATTCGATTTTCGGTTGGGAATGGGAATACCCGATTTTTGGATCAAACTCCTCAAGCATTCAAGAGATGAAGAGTGGAATATTCATCAGATATGGGACGTGCTGACCAACAGGCGATACAAAGAAAAAACGATTGCCTATTCAGAATCTCACGATCAGGCATTGGTGGGAGATAAAACACTGGCGTTTTGGCTCATGGACAAAGAGATGTACTGGCACATGTCTGTTGGAGATGACAACCTGATCATAGAAAGAGGAATTGCATTGCTGAAAATGATACGGCTGCTCACCGCAAGTCTTGGAGGAGAGGGATATCTCAACTTTATAGGAAACGAATTTGGCCATCCGGAGTGGGTGGATTTTCCCCGATCGGGAAACAACTGGAGCTATAAATACGCCCGCAGGCAGTGGAGTCTGGTCGACAACAAAGACCTGAAGTATAAGCAAATCAATGATTTTGACAAGGCGATGGTTGATTTGCTGAAGACTGAGAAGGTGCTGAGTGCACTTCCTGCCCAGCAGCTCAATATGGATGAGGAAAATAAGGTCGTGATATATGAGCGAAACAACCTTATTTTTCTATTCAACTTTCATGTAGATGGATCCATACCCAACTACCAGTTTGCTGTGCCACAGCCGGGCAAGTACAAAGCAGTGTTGATATCCGATGAGAAAAAGTATGGCGGTCATGGTAGAATAGACCCAAAGGTGACCTATACGAGCAAGCCATCTGAGGAGGGTACACACAAACTCAGCGTGTATATGACTAACAGAACAGCTTTTGTGTTGAAAAAAATAGATTAATTCTGTGGTGTTTTTGTAGAACACATAGGCTTGTAAATGACCCTATATAACGATTAAAAGACTTTTTGGGCTGCCTGCCTGGAGAAAAGCTATTGGAGTTGCAGGTTGATTTTTCAAATGCTTTTCGTAAAAGCACACGAATCACAGTGAATACATCTATCTTTGTGGGCACTTTCGGTTAACTATGCTCGTTAGTAGCCTATAAGTCCGGCTGTAGCCGGCTTTCCACGATGAACCTTCCAGGCATGTTCAGTGTGTACAATCTTTTTTTATATTTTGCCTGTTAACCATTTTTTATGTCATTTGATTCATTAGGCCTTTCATCATCGGTATTGCATGCCGTTACGAAGAAAGGATATACAACACCGTCACCCATTCAGCAAAAAGTAATTCCCCGCATATTGCAAGGCAAAGACGTGCTGGCGTCAGCACAGACCGGCACAGGCAAGACTGCAGGCTTTACCTTACCATTATTGGATATACTGTCCGGTAAGAAACAGCCGCGCAATTGTCCGGTTAGGGCTTTAATTCTTACGCCAACACGGGAATTAGCCGCTCAGGTATATGAGAGCGTACAAACTTACAGTGAGTTTTTGCATTTGCGATCTGCTGTCATATTTGGAGGGGTCAACCAAAATCCGCAGGTAGCTGCACTCAGGCAAGGAGTAGATGTATTGGTAGCTACGCCGGGCAGATTGCTCGACCTGATCAATCAGCGGTTGCTCAATCTCAATAGCGTGGAAGTGCTCGTGTTAGACGAGGCAGACCGTATGCTCGATATGGGTTTTCTGCGTGATATCAAAAAAATACTGGCTTTGGTACCCGAAAAGCGACAAAACCTGTTGTTTTCGGCTACTTTTTCTCCAGAGGTAAAAAAACTTGCTGCCGGGTTTATGAACAATCCTGTGCAGGTAGAAGCAACTCCGGAAAACACAACCGTAGAAAAAATAAACCAAAAAGTATACAGGCTGGATAAAAACAAAAAAACAGCCTTGGTTACCGAGTTGATATCGAAAGGGCAGTGGAAGCAGGTTTTGATATTTACCAGAACAAAGCATGGAGCAAACAGGCTTAGTCAGAAGCTGGAGAGGAAAGGAATCCGGTCGGCTGCTATTCATGGTAATAAAAGTCAAAATGCCCGAACGAATGCGTTGAAAGGCTTTAAGGATGGGAGTATTCGCGTGCTGGTAGCCACGGATATTGCTGCCAGAGGTCTGGACATTCCATTGCTGCCTTATGTGATTAATTTTGAGTTGCCCAACGTAGCGGAGGATTACGTACACCGTATAGGCCGTACGGGCAGAGCCGGAGCAAGTGGTATTGCTATATCGCTGGTAAGTCACGACGAATTAGCTTTTTTGCACGGAATAGAAAAACTCACCAACCAATCGCTGGAGGGCGAGATAGTGGCCGGGTATGAGCCTTCTGCTCAGCCTCCACAGGAAAAAACGGATAAGCCAAAAAGTAGCACTTCAAAAAGTGCAACAGCGAAAAAACGCAGAAAGAAAAGGTATTTTAAGCCTCGCCAGAGCAAGGCTTCTACCTGATTTATGCATTAAGGGGTTAATCCCTCTTGATTTGGATTTTGATAGCATTGGGGCCTTTGGGTCCCATTTCTATTTCAAAAGACACCTGATTGCCTTCGTTTAGCTCTTCGGTGGTATTGTTTACGTGAGCAAAAATACTTTCGCCGGTTACACTGTCTTTGATAAAGCCGTATCCTTTGGAGTGATTGAAAAATGATACCGTGCCCGTTCTTACCGGATCATCGTCTTCAGCATCTTCTTGTTTGGGAATGTTTATTTGGATGTTTTCAGCTTTTACTTCCTCTTTTTTGTCGGGATCGGGAGGAGTGGAGGTAATGTTGCCATATTCATCTACATAGGCGATCATGTCATCGAGTGCCCCGCTGGTGTCCTGCTCTTTTTTAGCGAGTCGCCTTGCCTCTTTTTCTTTTCTCTTTTTTTCTTTTTTATTACGTACTTCTTTTTTGTGAAATGTTTCCTGAGATCTGCCCATATATGGTGTTTTGGTTTATAGTATAATACTTCTTTATTGTTTCATGTTTTGCTTTTTTGTGTAGGTAAAAGAAAAAAACCTTGGTGCGAAGAAGCTAAGTAGAATTAAAAACGAACCTTCTGCCGAGAGACTTTAGCACCGCTATCTGTAAGATGAATACGCAGTGCTAAACAAACTGATGTGCCTTCCTGCTACAATGAAATTAGCGGTGGTGTGGCTTTTTCGCGATTGCCTCTATCAATAAGTAGATAGTTTGCAATTTAGTGATTTATAAACTCAGAAGAGGTCATTGGGCCAACTTTCTATGAGGAGTATTGGTATTAAGTGTCGTTCATGATCAGAAAAATAAGGAGAGTGACTCTAAAAACTTCAGGAATTGACTTGCTTTGCAGCAACTTAGTATGGACAAAAGAAAAAATCATTATTACCTGATAGAGTTTCAATACCTTGGGTTTCGCTATCATGGATGGCAAAAGCAACCCGGCCTGAAAACCGTTCAGGGAATGGTAGAAAAAACCCTCAATTATATTTTGGGACATGCTACCTTCAAGACGCTGAGTGCCAGCCGTACAGATGCCATGGTATCTGCAGGGCATTCCGTTTTTGAGTTGTTTATGCGTGAACCGGTTGATGAGCCCGTTTTACTTCACGAGCTAAACTTAAACCTGCCGCCTGATATACGAGCCTTGTCTATTCGTCCAACTGACGAAAAATTCAACATCATACAAAATGCCAAACAAAAAGAATACCTCTACCTGTTTGCTTGCGGCAAAAGGTTTCATCCTTTTTGTGCTCCATATATGACATACATAGATCAATCGCTCGATATAGAACTTATGCAACAGGGAGCGAGGTTGTTTGAAGGTTGTCATGATTTCAGGCGCTACTGCTACAAGCCGGGTGACAAAACACAGTTTGTGCGATCGGTGAGCGTGAGCCGGGTGGAGCCAAATGCCATGTATACCGCTAGTTTTTTTCCTGAAAAAAGTTACCTCTACAGGGTAAAGGGATCAGGTTTTATGCGTCATCAGGTACGCCTGATGATGGGAGCTCTCTTTCGCCTGGGCAAAGGCTCCCTAAGTCTGGAGGCGATACAGCAAAGCCTGACAGGAGAGCAGAGCGAATTGATGGGAGATATGGCGCCATCTTCGGGGCTAATGCTCCATCAGGTGCATTTGGATGCTTAGCCGAGCCGGATTAGGATTTGAATACATTGCCTCCGTCTGTCTGGCAGCTATCAAATACACGAATAGCAACAACCTCAGCTTCAGCTGTTTTTTTACCCTGGCTAAACAGTGAGCATGTCATTACTGTTTTGCGATTTTTCACTTCCAAAACCTGTGCGCGTAATTGTACAGGGTGATTGTTGGAAGTGGGGAGCAGGTATTTTACTTGTAAAGTGCCAGTAGCATAACGATACTCAGGCAGAGAGTGAAGGGGGCGGTTTTCCAGTTTATAGGCATGTGCTATAGCCGTGCCCATGCAGTGGCAGTCGATCAGGGTAGCGATAATGCCTCCATTGAGCAGATTGGACCAGCCGTGGTATTTTTCTTCGGGCATCCAGTCGCATACGGCCATATCGCCTTCCCAGTAGCTTTTTATGTGCAGTCCTTCGGGGTTTTCATTGCCGCACCCAAAGCATACATTGCCCGGCATGGCATCCTGAAAGTATTCTTTTTCGTTAGTTTGCATAATCATTAGGGGCTATTGCTGTAATTTGCTCTCCTTGGTCTTAATAAATGAAAGTGTTTCTCAGCAGAGCCTAAATATGAGCATAAACTATGAATAATCCGAAATCAAAACCAGAGAAAGAAACCGGGCAGACCAAAAAAGACAAAAAGGATGATGCCAAAACTCAGCCTGTGCCAGACGAAGCAAAAGAGACCATAGGGCTGCCGGATGTAGACCTGAAAAAGTTTCTGGGCTGTGGAGGTTAGTTAATCGACTACTCGCTTTGAAACACTCTTTTCACTCGCTGGCCGATGTTGGTCATGATTTCGTAAGGGATGGTGCCGATCTGATCGGCCAGGTCTTTTACAGTAGGTTTTTTGCCAAACACGATCACTTCATCGCCTATTTTGCAGTCGATATGGCTAATGTCCAGCATAGTCATATCCATACACACATTACCAAAAACTGAGGCCAGTTGACCATTGATGAGCATAGCGCCTTTTCCCTGACCAAATGCACGGAGGTATCCATCAGCATAGCCTATGGGCACTATGGCTATACGCATGTCGTGTGCCGCTACGCCAGCCCTGCTATAGCCTACTGTTTCTCCCTTCTTTATTTTTTTTATTTGAGAAATACTTGATTTCAAGGTGCCTACCGGTTGTAGTTGATGCTGCTCTTGCTCGGTGGGATCATAGCCGTATAGGCCTACCCCCAGGCGCACCATGTCGAAGTGATATTGGGGAAAACGACTAATGCCTCCTGTATTGACGATGTGTCGAAGTGGTTTGTACCAAAACGATTTTTGTAACTGATCAGCCATGGAGGAATAAGCCATAGCCTGCTGTTTCGAATAGGAGTCGTGAATGGGGCTGTCACTGCCAGCCAGATGGCTAAACATGCTTTTTACCCGGATGTTTTTGTGGCGGGCAAGCAACTGACGTACCGGTTCTATCTCGTCGGCAGATAGCCCCAGCCGGTTCATGCCGGATTCCAGTTTGAGATGAATGCTGGGAATGTTGTCCGTTCCTTCGAAATAGTGAATGAATTCGTGGAGTAGGTCAAGGCTGTATATTTCAGGCTCCAGGTTGTATTCTTTGAGCAGTCTAAAAGCATCCGAGGAAGGGTTCATGATCATGATGGGCACATAGATGCCATGCTTGCGTAGTTCTACAGCTTCATCGGTATAGGCTACCCCTAGATAGTCAATTTTGTGGTATTGAAGCAGGTTGGCTATTTCAAAAATTCCACCCCCATAAGCATAAGCTTTTACCATGGCCATTATTTTGGTGTTGGGCTGAAGTTTGGAGCGGTAAAAATTAAGGTTGTGAATAACGTTTTCCAGATTGATCTCCAGCACAGTGCGGTGAATGTTTTTTTCCAGTTGCTCCACGATGCGTTCAAAAGCAAAATGCCTGGCACCTTTAACCAAAACCACTTCATCCTGAAGTCTGTGATGGGCTGCCAGAAAAGCATCTGTATCAGGGTAGTAGTCTGCGTGTATGTCTATTTGCTGACGGTGATTGTAAATTTCCCGACCTATACCTATCAGCTTGCCGATTTGGTTTTTTTTAAGAAGCTGATTGACCTGCTTGTAGAGCGTCTCTCCTGCTATGCCGGTTTGTGATATGTCAGACAGGATCACGGACTTGTTTTGCTTTTGGTTTTGTCTACCCAAAAAATCCAACGCTACCTCCAGGCCATGAAGATCATTGTTGTATGTGTCATCTATCAGGTAACTTTGTCCTGTAGCCTGCTTTAGTTCCAGGCGCATTTTTACAGCTGGCAGGTTGTTCAGACCGGATTGTATGTCTGCATCGCTCATGCCCAGTGCTTTCATGGTGACGGCACAGTGAATAGCATTTTCTACAAAATAGGGCTCGCGAAACTTAAGGCGAACCTCCATATTCCAGTCGCTTGTGCTAATGATGGTACGTCCCTGTGTGGGTTGATCCACTGTCCAGCCCAGTAGTTTGCACGAAGGTTTAGTGAATCGTTGCAGCGCTTTACCGATCAGCCGGTTGGCTGCCGGGTATATCACGATATCAGATTGCGCGAAGAGCTGTGCTTTTTCGTTTGCTTTTTCTTCGTGAGAGGCAAAACCTTCGTTGTGAGCCTCTCCCAGGTTGGTAAATATGCCTATACCAGGTTGTATGATGGGTTGCAGTTTTTTCATTTCTCCTTTTTCAGAAATGCCTGCTTCGAATATGCCCAGGTTGTGACGTGGCTCCATCTGCCATACGGATAGTGGCACACCAACTTGTGAATTGTAACTCTTGGGGCTCTTGATCACATCAAACGCCGGAGCTAGCAATGAAGCCAGCCATTCTTTTACGATTGTTTTGCCATTGCTGCCCGTAATGCCCAGTACAGGATAATCAAATTGATTGCGGTGATGGGTAGCAATCTGCTGAAGGGCCGTGATAGCTGACTCTACTTTCAGCACACAGGCTTCCTCCAGATCGGCAATGTCCTTTTCTACCACAAAAATCCGAATGCCTTTGTCAAAAGCTTCTTCGATGTAGAGGTGTCCGTCGTGATTGCTGCCGCTTATTGCAAAAAACACCGCTCCTTTTTGGATAGACAGGTTGCGACTATCCAGGCAAAGAGCAGAAAGAGAAGGGTTGCTGTGAACGTGCAGTATTTGTCCCCCGCAAATAGCCGGCAGATCATGGAATTTTATAGCGGAATATTCAGTCACAAATTTCGGATTTATAAAAACAAAACAAACGATACGACGTTCTACTACCTTTAGACAACAGACCGAACATTCCTCAGCAGGAGGAGGGTTCGGTCTTCTATTTTGGGCACAATATAAGGGAATAAAACGGGAAATGTTAAAAATTAAATTCCTCTACAAAATCGTTTCTAATTCGCTTGATTGCCTTAAATTGCAAAATTTATTGTTGTATTAATTCACTGGTTTTATATATAAATTCGTAGATGAACGTATCCCCCGTTAAGCCCTTCCAATTGATTTACACTTTATTCGAGCACGAGTATTTAGGATACCTGTTTGAATCCTTTGTGATTCAGAAAGATGAGGAGGGCAGGCTTACGTTTTCTCATCAGAATATATCAGCCAAAAATGCCAGGGAGTTTGATTCCGGATTGGATGAAAACGATTATCAGCTTATCAAGCTGATGGACTCTATGCAGCAGGATGTGGTAGTGAGGCATTTTAATAAGAAAAAAATCAAAACCAATGATTTTTTTCTGAAGGTATACAGCAAAACTGACGGCAATGAGCTGATTCAGGAAGAGATAGCCAGGTATCTGGAAAATCGCCGGGCGAAGATTCTGCCTCTACTCAAAGACAAAATGCTATTTGAGATGGGGGCCGATGGAGAGCCTACATGGAAGCAAATAGAAGTGCTGCCCGAACCGGCTACTGTGTTGTTTCATTTTAGAAGAAACGAGGAAGACACGCACTATTTTCCTACCATCAAATACGACGGAGTAAAGGTTGACTATCAGTACAAAGGCGCATACATATTGTGCAATCAACCAGCATTTATGGTATTGGAAAATAAGCTGTACCATTTTGCTAAAAACATAGATGGAAATAAAATCAAGCCGTTTCTCAACAAGAAATTTATAGCAGTACCTAAAAAAATAGAAGACAATTACTATCGGAAATTTGTAGCTCAGCTGGTAGAATCTTTTGATGTGTATGCCAAGGGGTTTGACATCAAAACAGAGAACCATGAGGTAAAGCCGGTACTTACGTTTTCAAAGCTGGCTTCTCAGCAACAGTCGCTGGCGTTGTTTGACGAGGGAGGAAAAGCCAACGGTCATCAGGAGCAGGAAGGCAAGATATTGTTTGAGCTTTCTTTTAATTATGGCCGGTACAATTACATGGCCGACAAGGTAAAAGAGGTAAGCGTATATGTGGATAAAGAAGAAGACGATTATACGTTTTACAGGGTGAAAAGAAACCTCGAAAAAGAGAAGAAGATCATTCGTTTTTTAGACGATACCAGTATGCCCCTGAGGCATGCGCGGGCTACCATGAATACATCGGAGGCATTTTCCTGGATACGACAGCATGAGAAATTTTTGCAGGACACGGGAGTGGTGCTAAAGCAAAACGGCACAAGCGAAAAGCGATATTTCCTTGGCAAATCAACCATTTCGATAGAAGTAAATGAGAATATTGACTGGTTTGATATTCATGCTGTAGTCAAGTTTGGTGACTTTGAAATTCCTTTCAAAGTGATCAGAAAACACATACTCAAAAAGAAAAGAGAAATAGATCTGCCCAATGGCGAAGTGGCAGTGATACCCGAAGAGTGGTTTTTGGAATACGCAGAGTTGTTTGCCTTTTCGGAAGAAACAGCAGAGAACGAAGGGCTAAAACTACAAAAGCACCACCTGTCGCTGGTCAACGAGCTCAAAGAGTCGAACATCGCCCATGTACAACTCAACAGAAAGCTTGAAAACCTGAGCACATCGTTTGAGCAAATCGATGACTATGCCACACCAGCAGGCTTTAAAGGAGACTTGAGGCCTTATCAGAAAGCAGGGTATAACTGGATGAATTTTCTTCGTCAGTACAAATTTGGCGGCTGCCTGGCCGACGACATGGGTCTGGGAAAAACAGTACAGACCCTGGCCATGCTACAAAACGTAAAAGAGCAGGATGAGGGTAGTGTCAGCCTGCTTGTTATGCCTACATCGCTGGTGTACAACTGGGAAAAGGAAGCAGAAAAATTTACACCAGAGCTGAAAATACTCAACTACACAGGAGTAAAGCGTGTGAAGGATGTGTCTTTATTTGCGACATACGATCTGATCATTACCTCCTATGGCATAATCCGGCAGGATTTAGAGCTGCTCGAAACGTTTTATTTCAACTACATAATCCTGGATGAATCGCAGGTGATTAAAAACCCCGACTCAAACATAGCCAAAGCAGTAAAAGACTTGAAGTCGGCCTATAAGATGATACTGACCGGTACACCTATCGAAAACACAACGATGGATCTTTGGTCGCAGATGGATTTTCTCAATCCCGGATTGCTTGGAGGAAAGTCTTTCTTCAAAAACAATTTTCAACTACCCATAGAGAAGCGCCACGATGAGAAGCAGACTCAAAAGCTGTACACAATCATCAAGCCCTTTTTGCTAAGAAGAAATAAGTCGCAGGTGGCCACCGACCTACCCGAAAAGATAGAGTCGGTAAGGTATTGCTCCATGACAGAAGAGCAGGAAGCTGCATACGAAGAGGTGAAGTCGGGATATAGAAACGAAATAATGACCCAGATAGAAGAGGGAGGATTGGGCAAGTCACAGTTTTTGCTGTTGCAGGGACTTACCAAGCTACGCCAGATAGCAAACCACCCTCGAATGGTAGACGAAAACTATGCAGCGGAATCCGGCAAGCTGAAAGAAATAAGCTATATGCTGGAAAACGCCATAAACAAAGGGCATAAAATTTTGGTCTTCTCTCAGTTTGTAAAACATCTGGGTATTATATCGGGTTACCTCAAGGAAAGAAAAATAGACTTTTGCTACTTGGATGGAACCACTAAGGACAGAGAAGCTCAGGTGAGCAGGTTTCAGCAGCAAGACGATGTAAAGGTTTTTTTAATTTCACTAAAAGCCGGAGGATTGGGGCTCAACCTCACACAAGCAGAGTATGTGTTTTTGTTGGATCCCTGGTGGAACCCGGCCATAGAAGCACAGGCTATAGACAGAGCACATCGTATCGGGCAGAAAAACAAAGTATTTACCTATAGGTTTATCAGCAAAAACACGGTAGAAGAAAAAATTATGCTGCTACAGCAAAACAAACGCAAACTGGCGTCTGACCTGATCACTACCGAGGAGAGTTTTGTGAAAAACCTATCGAAGGAAGATATAGTGAGCATATTGGAATAACAGGCACCCGCGAACAATTGGCGTATGGAATTGGAACCGGGGGTGTTATCAACTAAAAACAACAACCCATGGAAAAGAATATCCAATCGCTGTTTGAAGCACATCAGGCTAAAAGTATCATGCTGCGACACGCCCCTCTGGCTGATCGCATAAGCCGCTTGAAAGCCCTCAAAAAGTGGATACTGAACAATCAGTCCGGCATACGGGAGGCTGTATATACTGACCTCAAAAAACCACACACCGATACCGATATTTCGGAGGTGTTTGTAGTAGTAGCAGAAATAAACAAAGCCCTGAGGCAATTAAAGACCTGGACACGACCGAAACAGGTGTCGCCCGGACTTACCTATGCTGGCACATCGGCCTACGTACGTTTCGAGCCCAAAGGTACGGCGCTTATTATTTCTCCCTGGAATTTCCCCTTCAATCTGGTGGGAGCCCCATTGGTATCAGCGTTGGCGGCCGGGTGTACGACCATCCTCAAGCCCTCGGAGCATACACCCGCTACTTCGGCACTGATAGCGCAGATGGTCGACGAAGTATTTGCCCCTGATATAGTGGCAGTAGTAGAGGGAGCCGTGGAAGAAACAACCCAACTGTTGGCCTTGCCCTTTGATCATATTTTTTTTACGGGGAGTACCAAAGTAGGCAAAATAGTGATGGCAGCAGCAGCCAAAAATCTAAGTTCAGTCACGTTGGAGCTTGGAGGAAAATCCCCGGCTATAGTGGACAAAACGGCTAAAATCGAAGATGCTGCCAAAAAGATAGTTTGGGGTAAGTTCAACAACAACGGCCAAACCTGCATAGCTCCAGACTATATATATGTGCATCAATCGGTGAAGCAACAGTTGGTGGATGCCATAAAAAAAGAGTTGCAAGCTATGTTTGATCCACAGCATGTGGGGTACGAAAAATCCGAAAGTTACTCCAGGTTGGTACATCAGGGGCATGCTGAGCGGCTCGAATCCATGCTGAGTGAAGCACTAAGCAATGGTGGTAGGTTAGAAGCCGGCGGAGAGGTAGATACAGCTGCCTGCTTTATGGCTCCCACGATAGTGTCGGATGTAGCCCCCGACAGTGAACTGTGGCAGGAAGAAATTTTTGGGCCGATACTCCCGGTGAATACATTCCAGCAGATCGATGAGGTGATTCGGCACATCAATGCTAACCCCAAACCTTTGGCCTTGTATATTTTCAGTAAGAATAGAAAACTGGCCCATCAGGTAGAGCTACAAACTTCGTCGGGTGCAGTTTGTCACAACGAAGTAGTGATTCAATACACACATCCCGGATTGCCGTTTGGGGGAGTCAATGCCAGCGGTATAGGCAAGTCGCATGGCTTTTATGGCTTTCAGGAGTTTTCCAATGCCAAAGCCGTACTAAAACAGCGGACGGGTTTTACCAACGCTATGTTGTTTTATCCGCCATATAGTCGTTGGAAAAAAAAGCTGGTCAGCTTTATTATTCGTTATTTGAGCTGAAATCGGTTTGCTTTTCTGTATAAACTTTCCTGTTGGGTTGCCAAGTTGAATGAATAGTTTTTTTCTGGCCAGAAATGATCAGTATTGGAATGATAAACTTTTGGAGGCATCTCTACATGACTTTGTTTAGAAGCGGAATCACCGGCTTAAGAGGATGCTAAAAAAGATTTGCTGGTGCAAACCCATCCGGCATCAGTAAAAGTGTAAGCCTGCAATAGCTTGGTATCTTTTTGCAATAGTCTCACTGTCAAATTGTAAATAACAAAACACCTTTTTTTCTTTGTGCCAACAAATCGAATATGCGAAAATTAAAAAACGAAGAACTAAACCGAAAGTCGGTAGAAGAGTATAAGGCGGCAAGTAAGCACCCTTTCGTAGTAGTGTTGGACAACATCAGGAGTCTCAACAATGTAGGGTCGGCATTTAGAACCTCCGATGCGTTTTTGGTAGAAAAAATCTATCTCTGTGGCATTACAGGAAAACCACCCCACCGCGACATTCACAAAACAGCACTGGGAGCTACCGATGCAGTAGATTGGGAACACCGAAAAACCACCACCGAAGTAGTAGCGCAGTTGCAGGACGAGGGGTGGACTGTGCTGGCAGTAGAGCAGGCAGAGGAGAGTGTGTCTTTAGAGCAGTTTGTGCCCGAGCAAGGAAAAAAGTACGCTTTTGTGTTTGGAAACGAAGTGTTTGGGGTAGAGCAGGAGGTGGTAGCAGCAGCTGATCATTGCCTGGAGATACCTCAGTTTGGAACCAAACATTCCCTCAATATATCGGTGAGTATGGGAGTGGTGCTCTGGCACAGTGTGAATGCCCTGCTTTCCAAAGGATAATATGATTAAAGGCCGGTTTATTTGCCAAAACCTATTTATTTTACGCCCGATTTTTTTGTCGTAAACTTCGCAAAGATCGGGAAAGGGTAAGGCAAGAAGGATCGGACAATTGAATATGAAAAAATACACAAAACAGACAGAGCCGTTTATTGTTCCTACCGATGATGGTAAACTGATCGAGGAGCATTTTGGCAATGCCAGTTTGAGTTACGAAGGGTGCAGTGTGTGCCGTTGCGAAGCTCCTCCCCGTTGGAAAGAACCCTATCAGGTGCCGGAGTTCGACGAAATAGTGGTAGTAGCCAAGGGCAAACTGGAAATAAAAATAGACAAGGACGTGGAGGTTGTGAGCAAAGGGCAGTCCATATTGTTGAAAAAAGGAGGAAAGATCAGGTTTAAAAATCCCTTTGATCAGCCCTGCGAATTTTATTCTATTTGTCTGCCGCCTTTTTCACTCCAGACCGTACACCGCCAGTAAAATAAAAACAGAAAAGTGACGATATAAATACATAGAATCATGGAATATAGAATAGAACACGACACAATGGGCGAGGTAAAAGTGCCCGCTGACAAATATTGGGGAGCGCAAACCCAGCGATCACGAGAAAACTTCAAGATCGGTGGAGAAAATATGCGTATGCCCGAAGAAATAGTAAAAGCATTTGCCATTTTGAAAAAATCAGCCGCTGAAGCCAACTGCGAGTTGGGAGTGCTGTCACAAGAAAAATCAGATTTGATTGGCAAAGCATGTGATGAGATTTTGGAAGACAAGCTGGAAGGTCAATTTCCTTTGGTAGTATGGCAAACCGGCTCAGGTACTCAGTCCAATATGAACGTGAACGAAGTAGTGGCAAACCGTGCTCATGTAATCAACGGAGGATCACTTACCGATAGCGAAAAGGTAATCCACCCCAACGATGACGTGAACAAATCACAATCGTCGAACGATACTTTCCCTACGGCCATGCACATAGCGGGCTATAAGCTAATCGTAGAAACGACCATCCCGCAGATAGAAAGCTTGCGAAACACACTTGATGAAAAAGCGAAGGCCTTTGCCGATGTGGTGAAAATAGGCCGTACTCACTTTATGGATGCTACACCGCTTACGTTGGGGCATGAATTTTCGGGGTATGTATCGCAGCTCGATCATGGGCTAAAGGCCTTGAGAAATACACTCGAGCACCTGTCGGAGCTGGCACTAGGAGGTACTGCAGTAGGTACGGGCCTGAATACGCCCAAGGGCTATGCAGAGTTGGTAGCTAAAAAAATAGCACACTATGCAGGTCATCCATTTATTTCAGCACACAATAAATTTGAGTCGCTGGCAGCACACGATGCTATCGTAGAAACCAGTGGTGCATTGAAGCAACTGGCCGTAAGCCTGATGAAGATCGCCAACGACATACGTATGCTGTCTTCGGGCCCCAGAAGCGGAATCGGCGAAATCACCATACCGGAAAATGAACCGGGTTCGTCTATCATGCCGGGCAAAGTAAACCCGACACAGTGTGAAGCCCTGACGATGGTATGTGCGCAGGTGATAGGTAACGACGTGGCAGTATCTGTAGGAGGAATGACAGGGCACTTTGAATTAAACGTGTTCAAGCCCATGATGATCTACAACCTGCTTACTTCGGCAAGGTTGATAGGCGATGCGTGCCAGTCGTTTAACGACAACTGTGCAGTAGGGATAGAGCCAAACCATCCGGTAATCGAAGAGAAGCTGGAGAAGTCGCTAATGCTCGTAACAGCACTAAATCCGCACATCGGATATGAAAATGCCGCTAAGATTGCTAAAAAAGCCCATAAAGAGGGAACAACGCTGCGGGAAGCCGCTCTGTCTTTGGGATTGTTGACCAACGAGCAGTTTGATGAGTGGGTAGTTCCGGCTAAAATGGTAGGAAGTTTGTAAAAAATCATTAAATTGACACGGTGTACCGTTTTGGCTTTTTAAAAGTTAATTTTGTACATTAGTAACTCAGATGTCAACCAATTAACAGAATTATGAAAAATATTATAGGAATTTTGGCCATCGTATTTTGTGTGGCAGTTGTGACGGATGCCCAGGCGCAAATGTCAAAAAAAGAGGCTAAAGAGTGGAAAAAGCGAATTAAGAAGCTTACTCCCGAGCAATATCAGACACTTCTTGAAGAAAACAAATCGCTAAAAGGTCAGGTAAGCAGCCTGAAAAAAGAAGTGGGTGGTGTAGACGATAAGCTCAAAGACAAAGACGATCAAATTGCACAATATCAGGATCAGGTATCGAGCCTGCGTAGCGAGCTGGCTGCCGCTAAGAAAGCAGCAAGCAAGCCTGCCCCGGCTCAATCTAACGCTCCGGTAGGAGGCAGCATTCAGTCTACATCTGGTGTGGTATTTACTGTACAGATTGGCGCTTTCGCTAAAAAAGACCTCAAGAAATTCGCTGAAAACAACCCTGCATTTCAGGCAGACTCAAAAGACGGTCTGATGAAATACACCGTAGGTATGTTCAGAGATTATTGGGAAGCCGATACTTTCAAAAAATACCTGAGAGAAATCGGAGTGAAAGATGCATTTATAGCCTCGTATAAAGATGGCAAGAGAGTACCCATAAAAGACGTACTCGAAGGTGTAATTTAATAAAGACATTATCCAGCTATGAAAGCCCGGCCGATCTATTGGCTGGGCTTTTCTTTTTTAGGTAGTATAATTGATATAATTTTGCTTTTTACCCACACCAAAAACTTATGATAAAGTACAAAACGCGTGAAGAAATAGAACTGATCAGGCAAAGTGCCCTGTTGGTGTCTAAAACTCTTGGAATATTAGCCAAAGAGGTAAAGCCGGGAGTAACGCCTTTGTATCTGGACAAGCTTGCCGAGGAGCATATTAGAGACAATGGAGGAGTGCCGGGGTTTTTGGGCCTGTACGATTTTCCCAATACACTCTGCATGTCGCTCAACGAACAGGTGGTGCATGGTATACCCAATAACAAACCATTGAAAGATGGTGACATCATTAGTATCGACTGTGGTGTATTGATGAATGGATTTTACGGAGATCATGCCTATACTTTTGAAGTAGGCGAAGTAAGTGCCGAAGTAAAGAAACTGCTGGAGGTAACTAAAGAGTGTCTTGATCTGGGTATTGCTCAGGTGAAAAAAGGCAGCCGTATGGGAGATTTAGGATTTGCAATACAACAGCATGCAGAAAAAAACGGCTATGGTGTAGTGCGTGAGCTGGTAGGTCATGGATTGGGTAGAGAGATGCATGAGTCGCCTGAAGTACCAAACTTTGGACGAAGGGGTAGAGGATCGCTGATCAAAGAAGGGTTGGTCATAGCCATAGAGCCGATGATAAATATGGGTACTAAAAACGTGCGTCAGTTGTCGGATGGCTGGACGATCATCACAGCCGATAAAAAACCTTCCGCACACTTTGAGCACAATGTAGCGTTTATCGATGGCAAAGCTGAGGTGCTTTCCACTTTTCAATACGTAGAAGAAGCACTGCAGACTGTAGGTGCCTGAGCAGGCGAGAACCCTAATTACACGGCACCTTTTTGGGCTTCCATTCTTTGAATATGTTTTTTCAGGCTGTTTCGTTTTAAAAATGCAACGGGCACTTTGTCTCCGTTGGAGAGTAGCATGTAGCCCCCTTCCAGTTTGCTGAACCGCACAAAATGCTGCATATTGACTAAGTGATCCTGATGGCTTTTGAAAAAGCCCGATTTGCTAAAGAGGTTTTCGAAGGAAGACAAAGAGTTGGAAGTTGTGATGGTTTTGCCGTCAGCCAATACAAAACACAAGTGACTTTCCTTGGTTTCACACCGTACAATTTCATTCAACGCTACGATATAGGTGTTTTGAGCGTCGTAAAGTGTAATCTTGGTCTTTTGTTCCTTGGCGCTGTGATTGTGAATAAGCGTGTTTAGCCGTGAGGTATTGTCTTCCTGAGAATAGCACCGGATTTTGTCTACAGTCATAATCAGGTTTTCGGGCTCCAGGGGTTTGGTCAGGTAGTCGATTTGGCTAAAGCGAAAACTATCGATCAGTTTGGAGTCACGATCAGTTAGGAAAATAACTTTTGGGTAGTCTGTGTCTATACGCGTAAGCAAGTCAATGCCTGTGCCATCAGGCAATTTTTCACTCAAAAAGATAAGGTCAGGCGTATGCACTGATAGCGCTGAGAGTCCATCGTCTACTCCCGAAGCGATTTCGGAGATGTAAATGTCCGGAGCATAGATGTTTATGGTCGACTCCAGGTTTTCCTGAGTGTCTTTATGATCGTCTACGATGATGGCCTTCACGAAGTAATTGTAGTTTTGGGATGAAAAAGTAAAAATAATGGGAGAATCACAGGCTTGCAAAAAACGTTTTACTCTTGGTTCTCAGGATTGTTAATAAAGTGTTAAAGGCTCGGTTTAATGTGGTATTTAAAATAGAGAAATTTAATTTTCTGCAATCAGATGAATAGAAAAGCTTTTCGCATAGTGATCGTACTGGCAGCCGTGTCTATAGCGGGTATACTCGTTGTGCAGTTGTTTTGGGTAAGCCGGGCTTTCGACCTGAGGCACAAACAGTTTTCTCACAATGTCAACATAGCACTGCTCAACGCCGTGACTTCTTTGTGCGAACTCAACGGAAACGAAATACCGGTAGACCCGGTAGAGCAGTTGGCTACCAACTATTTTATTGTCAACCTGAACAATAAAATATCACCTACCACTCTCGAGTCTGTTCTTAGGAGTGAGTTTTCAAAAAGAGAGGTTGTCAGCGATTTTGAATATGGCATATTCGACTGTGCCAACGAAGAAATGGTGTATGGTGACTATGTGGCTTTAGAAGGTAAAGAGACTAAGGTGCCCCATGTAGAGTTTCCGGCATTGCAAAAAGACGCGTATTATTTTGGAGTCTATTTTCCCAACAAATCGGCCGATATAGCCGGTCAGATGGGGATTTGGATTTTTTCATCGGGTATATTACTTGTGGTAGTGGTGTTTTTTAGCTACACCCTATTGGTCATTTTTCGTCAGAAACAGCTCTCCGAAGTACAGACAGACTTTATCAATAATATGACGCATGAGTTTAAAACGCCTATATCGACTATAGCTATCTCTTCCAATGTGTTGCGGCAACCGGCAATAGTAGAGCAGCCCGATAAGATCAGAAACTATGCACACATTATTCACCTGGAAGCCAATAGGCTGCAAAATCAGGTCGATAGAGTGTTGCAGATAGCATCTATAGGCGAAAGAGAAATCGCTTTGAATAAAGAACCAGTGGACATAAACGGTCTGATTCAGGGAGTGGTAGAACAGATGCGACTAACTGTAGAGGAAAAAGGAGCCCGAATAGGATTTAGCGAACAGGCCAGCGATGCAACGCTAGAGATAGACCGTTTGCATTTTACCAACATTGTATACAACCTACTCGACAATGCACTAAAGTACACTCAGGCAGATCCTGTTATCGAGCTAAAAACCTACTCCGATTCACAGGCATTGAACATAGAAGTGATCGACGATGGGTTGGGCATGACGAAAGAACAAGTGGCCATGGTATTCAAGAAGTTTTATAGAGTGCCTACCGGAAACCGCCATGATGTAAAGGGTTTCGGTTTAGGCTTGTATTATGTGAAGTTGATAGTGGAGGCTCACAAGGGTAAGATAGCAGTAGCAAGTACACCCGGCAAAGGATCCGTATTTACCATAACACTTCCCCGATCATGAAAACGACAAATAGTAGTATACTTTTAGTAGAAGATGACCCATCGCTGGGCTATGTTACCAAAGATAGCCTGGAAATGGCCGGCTTTGAAGTAGAGTGGTGTATAGATGGTCAGTTGGGGTTGCAAGCCTATCAATCAGGCAACCATCAGGTGTGTATTCTGGATGTGATGCTACCAAAAATGGACGGCTTTGAATTAGCTGCCCGAATTCGCCAACACAATCAGTCGGTTCCTATTATTTTTTTGACAGCCAAAGCCATGGAGCAGGATAAGCTGCAGGGGTTTAGGATAGGAGCGGATGATTATGTGACAAAGCCCTTTTCTATGGAAGAGCTTATCTGCCGTATTGAGGTATGTTTAAAGCGCATGCCCGATGACCTTCAGTTGTCTGAGTGGGAGCTGGGAGAGTATACATTTTCGCTCGATCAGGCTTTACTAAGGATTGGAGGTCAATCGATTAAACTCACGCGTCGCGAGGCTGAGCTGTTGGCTTACTTATGCCGTCACTTCGATCAGTTGGTAAAAAGAGAGGTGATTTTGAAAGCCGTTTGGGGCGAGGATGACTATTTTAAAGGAAGGAGTTTGGATGTGTTTATATCCAAGCTTCGCAAGTACCTGGCTCATGATGCCCGAGTGGATATAATTAACCATCACGGGATAGGCTTTAGACTTGAGGTAAAAAAATAAGGCTGTCTCGCAAGACAGCCTTTGATGTGCATCCGGAAGGATTCGAACCCTCAACCCCCAGAGCCGAAATCTGGTATTCTATCCAGTTGAACTACGGATGCAGTACTATTTGAAACTCAAAGCTACTGCCTAAATTTTATTAATCTTTAGGCAGTAGAATGATTTTTTTTAGCTTATTACTTCAGCTACTTTGGCAGCAGCATCTTTAAGCAATATGGCTGAAAATACTTTCAGACCTGAGTCTTCTATAATCTTAGCTCCTTCTTCAGCATTAGTACCTTGCAGCCTAACGATGATAGGAATATTAATTTCACCGATGTTTTTGTAAGCTTCAACTACACCATTGGCTACCCTGTCGCAACGTACGATACCCCCAAAAATGTTGATGAGTATAGCTTTTACATTCGGGTCTTTCATGATGATTCTGAAGCCGGCCTCTACGGTCTTAGCATTCGCTCCTCCTCCTACATCGAGGAAGTTAGCAGGCTCACCACCCGATAGTTTGATGATGTCCATAGTAGCCATAGCCAATCCAGCGCCATTTACCATACAGCCTACGTTACCGTCCAGTTTTACGTAGTTTAGTCCGGCTGCACCTGCTTCTACTTCTGCAGGATCTTCTTCTGAAAGGTCACGCAGTTCGTGCAGGTCTTTGTGGCGATAAAGTGCATTGTCGTCCAGATTTACTTTCGCGTCTACAGCGATTACCTTGTCGTCTGAAGTTTTCAACACGGGGTTGATTTCAAACATAGATGAATCTGTTCCCAGGTATGCTTTGTATAGAGCAAAGATGAATTTCACCATGTTTTTGAAAGCTTCGCCTTCCAGTCCCAGTGCAAATGCAACTTTTCGGGCCTGAAATGCCTGTAAGCCTACAGTAGGATCGATCCACTCTTTAATGATCTTTTCAGGTGTTTCTTCAGCTACAGTTTCTATGTCCATACCGCCTTCGGTAGAGGCCATAATTACATTGCAGCCTTTGGCTCTGTCGAGCAATATACTCAGGTAAAATTCTTTGGGTTCTGATGCGCCGGGGTAGTATACATCCTGAGCGATCAGTACTTTATTTACTACCTTTCCTTCCGGTCCGGTTTGGTGAGTTACCAAAGTACCTTGCAGAATTTTCTCAGCTTTTTCGGGTACTTCGTCCAGGCTTTTAGCCAGAACCACACCGTTGGAGTCGGTTTCTTTTACTTTCCCTTTTCCACGGCCACCGGCATGAATTTGCGCTTTGATTACAAACCATTCCGTGCCGGTTTCCTGCTTGAGTTGCTTGGCAGCATCGGTTGCTTTTGCCGGGTTGTCGGCTACTATACCTTCTTGTATGGCTACACCATATCCTTTGAGTATTTCTTTTGCCTGATATTCGTGAATGTTCATTTCCTTAGTTGTTACCCATTCGGAGGTAGTAGAATGAAAGCGTGACACTTTTTGCTACACCACCGACTGGCATGTACATCATTTAAATTTTGTGCGAAGCTAACGCATAACAATTGTATAATCAAGCGTATGATTAGTGCAGTTTGCAAAATGTAGAACTACGTGTGAAAATGTAGACGGTAGCTCTATGAATACGTTGAGTAAGTTTACTCGCCGGCGAGTAAATGCGAAACGGCTAATTGGTAACCATTGAGCCCAAAGCCGGATATGATGCCAACACATACCGGACTCAGGTAGCTGTGGTGACGAAAGGCTTCCCGGGTAAAAATATTGGAAATGTGTACCTCTATTACGGGGGAGCTCACTGCCTTGATGGCGTCTGCTATAGCCACTGAAGTGTGGGTGTATGCTCCGGCGTTTAGTACGATACCGTCATAGTCAAAGCCTACCTCCTGAATTTTATCGATGATGGCTCCTTCATGGTTTGACTGAAAATAGCTCAGGTCGACAGAGGCAAATTTTTCTTTTAATGAGTTGAAATAGGTTTCAAAATCAGCACTGCCGTATATTTCCGGCTCGCGCTTGCCCAGCAGGTTGAGATTGGGACCGTTGAGTATTACTATTTTTTTTGCCATGAATAAGTCTGTAAAATATCGCTGCTTTGTGTTTATTGCACCCAAATTTATTCACAATTATACAAACTAATGGATTTGAGTCGATCATTTTGTTGTGTATATTGAAAGCCTGTAATCCAGACTCTGCTGCGAAATACTTTTGTCTTTATGTTGAGTTGGAGCAGAAGGGCACACGACAGAACTGGAAGTGATCTTTCTTTTAACTTGGTTTGGCTTATTGTGTGGAGTCTGATCAAAAACCGTTGTTGCATATCAAAACATTCTATACCTGATATATGTCCTGGGATTTTTACATAAAGCAATACAAATCTTATCTTCAGTTTGAACGCTCTTTAGCAGAAAACTCCGTGGAGGGCTATGTGCGAGATGTGAGCAAGTTGAGAGAGCACCTCCTGCTAAAGGGGGATGAAAAAAGCCCATTGCAGGTGGCAGATACGGATATTAGAGATTTAATTGAATATATCAGCGAACTGGGAATGTCTGTGCACTCTCAGGCGCGCATTATTTCCGGCCTGAAATCCTTTTATAAGTATCTGGTTTTTGAAGGAGATATTGACAAAGATCCTTCCGAACTTATAGAAGCACCAAAGCTGGGAAGAAAGCTGCCCGACACGCTAAACGTACATGAAATAGAGGAGCTGATAGGTGCTATAGATATGGCTAAGCCCGAAGGTCAGCGCAACAGGGCCATATTAGAAACGCTGTACAGTTCTGGACTGAGGGTGTCGGAGTTGGTAGGGTTAACCCTCAACAATGTGATGGAAGAGTTGGGTTTTTTGCGTGTAGTAGGCAAAGGAAGTAAAGAAAGGCTAGTGCCAATAGGAAGGCAGGCACTGAAGCATATCCGCTTATATGTAGAGCATAGCAGGTGTCATCTGGATATAAAACCCGGCCATGAAGGATATGTTTTCCTGAACAGGAGAGGAGCAAAACTGACCCGGGTAATGATTTTTACTATCATCAAAAGATTGAGCCAGAGTATTGGTTTGGAGAAAAAAATCAGCCCTCATACATTCAGGCATTCTTTTGCCACGCACCTTATCGAAGGTGGGGCAGATTTAAGGGCTGTACAGGAAATGCTGGGGCACGAGTCTATTACTACCACGGAAATATATACGCATCTGGATAGAGATTATCTAAAGCAGGTTATTCGTGAATTTCACCCGCGAAGTTAGGTGTTAGTATTGTGAAAGTATTTTCAATCCAAGTATCATCATTACCATTACGGCAAGGAATAATACCCGTGTAAAAACGAACGAAGCAATAAGCTTAAAGGTGTTTTGTTTCATCTCAATATTCATGACTTTTGGGTTTGATTTGTGCAAACAAAAATAGATGTATATACAGTTATTTTTTTGATCTATTCGACAGAAGACATGTAAGTGTCGATGAAAAGTATTTTAGTTGAGTTAGGCTGTGTTTTACCCCTGTTTTTAAATCTTCAGGTTTCGTTCGATATGCTCAAAAGTTTAAGATAGTTTTGCAATCTGAAACAGGAGAAATATGTACAAAAATATAATCAGGCCACTGCTTTTTGCTATGGCACCCGAATCGGCTCATAACTTTACTTTTTCGCTTCTCAGGTTGATAAAAGCCATACCCGGAGCTACCAAAGTCATCGGTTGGGTTTCGCGATATGAGCACCCTGGCCTGGAGAGAGAGCTTTTTGGGTTGAAATTTAAAAATCCGGTCGGGTTGGCCGCAGGGCTGGATAAGAATGCTGAGGCAATTGATGTGATGGCGTCATTCGGATTTGGTTTTGTGGAGATAGGTACCGTTACCCCCAAACCACAACCCGGCAACCCAAAGCCCCGAATGTTTCGCTTAAAAAAGGACCGTTCTATAGTGAATCGCATGGGCTTCAACAACGACGGTATAGCTCCTGTAAAGGAGCGTCTGAAAAAAAGAAAATCGACGGTGATAGTAGGAGGTAATATTGGTAAAAACAAAGTGACACCCAACGAGGAGGCTACTCAGGATTATCTGATCGCTTTCAATGAGCTGTTTGACTATGTAGATTACTTTGTAGTCAATGTGAGTTCGCCGAATACACCCGGATTGAGGGAGCTGCAGGAAAAAGGGCCGTTGACGGAGTTGCTGCTCACACTCATGAAGGAAAACCATAAACGAGAGACACCAAAGCCAATATTGCTGAAAATAGCTCCGGATCTGACCAACGAGCAATTGGACGACATAGTAGACATAGCTCGCGAAACAAACATTGCCGGAGTGATAGCCACGAATACTACCATAAGCAGAGACAATTTATCAACCGATAAATCAGTTGTAGAAGCAATAGGCAATGGGGGACTGAGCGGCCAGGCTCTGACCCAGCGCTCTACAGAGGTGGTACGTTATCTGCATCAGCAGTCAGGCGGAAAGCTACCCATCATAGGGGTGGGAGGCATAGGTTCGGCTGATGACGCTATCGAAAAGCTGAATGCAGGGGCCAGTTTGGTGCAGGTGTATTCAGGGTTTATTTATGAGGGGCCGGAGTTGGTCAGGAAGATAAATAAAAAGCTGGCAGCTGGTGTCAAAGCCTAAGAATACCCTAATCCGCGCAATCGTTAACATATTGTGTTTGTTTTATTTATTTTGCAGTAGCAAATAGTAGCATGGCAAAAAATACATACAAGTCAAAACCAAAAGAAAAAAAGGGGTTTAAACTTCCTAAGTTTAATATCAATCTGGGTTTTTTACAAGACAGGAGGTTTCATTTATCGGTAGGTTTTCTGCTGTTGGTTTCCAGTCTGTTTTTGCTCACAGCCTTTATTTCATACCTGTTTACAGGACAGGCAGATCAAAGCCTGATAGGCGCAGTAGACGAAGACGGAATAAAAGCCACAGGACAGGAGGCCGAAAATTGGCTCGGTTTGATGGGAGCGGTGGCTTCTCATCACTTTATGTTCAGGTTTTTTGGTATTGCTTCCTATTTGATCCCGCCGCTTCTTTTTCTCATGGGATTCAAAATCGTATTCAATAAAGAGATTGTATCCATATCCAGATCGTTTGTGTTTGTAGCATTTTTTCTGGTTTGGATTAGCTTGTTTTTGGGCTATGTCATGTTTAGCTCCGATCAGGTAAGCAGCTGGGGCTTTTTAGTAGGGGGAGCAGGCTATGAATTGGCTGTGTTTTTCGATAGCCTCTTTGGCTGGGGCACAGTCATGGTACTTATTCTTTCATTGTTGGTATTTGTTATCTACTTTTTCAATGTCACCAGCATGATGGGACTGGAGAGTATTTCATTTTTTCAAACCGAGAGCAAACCCAAAGTAAAAACCACCATGCCACCCGCTTCTGACAATGGAGTAGCTGAAAAAGAAGAAAGCCTGACCGAAACAGAAAAACTAGCGGCAGTAGTGGAGGCCATAAAAGAAGAGGTGGAGCAGGAAGAGCAAGAGGCTGAACCAGCTCAGGTAGAAGCCGAAGAGGAGGCTCCTGCACCTGAAGAAGACCTGACCACAGAAGCATGGGAAGTGAAAAAGGTCGAGCCCAAGAAGAAAACTCCACCCAAGCCGGATCTGGTGCTGGATGTGGAGTTGACAGAAGAGTTGGGTGAGGAAGAGCAAAGTGGCAATAGTCTCAATTTCGAAGTGGAAGCTACTGAGACTAAAGAAGTAAAAACCGAAACACTGGAAAACTATGACCCAACACTGGATTTGGGTTCATATCAGTACCCTACACCGGACTTACTTATAGACTATCCTGAAAAAAATGTACAGGTATCGAAGGAAGAGCTCGAGCAAAACAAAGATAAAATTGTAGAGACGCTGATCAATTTTAAAATAGGGATATCCAGCATAAAAGCGACCATTGGCCCTACAGTAACGCTCTATGAAATAGTGCCCGAAGCAGGGGTGAAGATTTCTAAAATCAAAAACCTGGAAGACGATATAGCGCTGAGTCTGGCGGCATTGGGTATACGGATAATAGCACCAATTCCGGGCAAGGGTACCATAGGTATAGAAGTGCCCAACAAAAACAGGGAGATGGTAGATGTGAAGTCTATCCTCACTACCGATAAGTTTATGAAAAGTGACAAAGAGCTGCCGGTAGTTTTAGGTAAGACCATATCCAACGAGGTGTTTGTTACAGATTTGGCAAAAATGCCTCACCTGCTCATGGCAGGAGCTACCGGCCAGGGTAAGTCTGTGGGATTAAATATCCTGCTTACCTCTTTGATCTATAAAAAACACCCTTCGCAGTTAAAGTTTGTACTGGTAGATCCCAAAAAAGTGGAACTTACCCTTTTCAACAAGATTGAAAGACACTTTTTAGCAAAGCTGCCCGATTCGGAAGAAGCCATAATCACCGATACCAAGAAAGTGATCTATACGCTGAACTCGCTCTGTATAGAGATGGACAATCGCTATGACCTGCTGAAGGATGCCGGGTGTAGAAACCTAAAAGAATACAACCGTAAGTTTGTACAGCGTAAGCTCAATCCAAACTCAGGTCACCGCTTTTTGCCATACATAGTGTTGGTAATAGACGAATTGGCTGACCTGATGATGACGGCCGGCAAGGAAGTGGAAACACCGATCGCCCGACTGGCGCAGCTGGCGCGAGCCATTGGTATACACCTGGTGCTGGCTACACAGCGCCCTTCTGTCAATGTAATTACGGGTGTGATAAAAGCCAACTTCCCGGCGCGATTGTCGTTTAGAGTGACGTCTAAGATCGATTCGCGAACTATTCTCGATGCAGGCGGTGCAGACCAGCTGGTGGGCATGGGGGATATGCTGCTGTCCATGGGATCAGAGATCATCAGACTCCAATGCGGATTTGTAGATACGCCCGAGGTTGAGCGTATTTGTGAGTTTGTAGGTTCGCAGCGAGGGTATGAATCAGCTTATATGCTACCCGAGTATGTGGGCGAAGACGGAGAGTCAGGAGTAGGCGATGTGGATCTGGCCGACAGAGATGTGCTTTTTGATGATGCAGCACGCCTGATTGTAGCTCATCAGCAGGGGAGTACTTCGCTGATTCAGCGCAAACTCAAGCTGGGATACAACCGGGCAGGGCGACTAATAGATCAACTCGAAGCTGCAGGAATTGTAGGTCCTTTTGAGGGTAGCAAGGCCCGGGAGGTACTAGTAAAAGACGAGTATAGTTTGGAACAGTTATTGAATGACCTTTAACACTTGATAAAACAGAATAAACACTAAGAAAATGAATAAATTGAGCTTAACGATATGGGCTGTGTTGGTATGTGTGGTGCAGGCGGTGGCCCAGAAAGATCCCCAGGCGCTGGAGATATTGGATGCGATGAGCAAACGATACCAAAGCATGCCGGCTTTCACTGCCAATTTTAGCTATATAATGGAAAATGAGGCAGAAGACATAGATGAGAAGTTTGAAGGGATAATTACCGTAAAAGACAACAAATACAGGCTACAAATGAGTGGTCAGGAAATTATCAACGACGGATCTTCGGTGTGGACTTATTTGAAAGATGATAACGAGGTGACGATATCAGAATATGATGATTCGGAAGAGGAAATTACCTTGTCCAATATCTTTTCGATTTACAAAACCGGCTACAAATACCTCTTTCTGGAAAGCAAGGAAAACGGTACGCTGGATGTGGTAGATCTCGTACCCGAAGACAGAGACAAGACATTTTACAAAATCAGAATGGAGATCAAGAAAGCTGATAACCAGCTGAAAAACTTCCGGATTTTTGACAAGTCAGGAAGCCGCTACCTGTATCAGATCAATGATTTTGCAGTGAATGATACTATTACGGATCGGGATTTTGTTTTTGACGAAAAGAAGCACCCGGGTGTAGAAGTGGTTGACTTTAGATAAAAACAAACTACAGTAAAGAAAAAAGCCTGACTCGTATCACTTACGAGTCAGGCTTTTTTATGCTACATAGGCTCTGCTGAGACTAACGTTTAAAGGGTCACTTGATGATTCTATGGTGCACGGAAAATCGTGCATTTTGCTCAAAAAGCTTGCATCAAATATGAAATGTCTACTTTAGAAATTGCTCTCCTTGGTCTTATAGTGGAAATAAATGTGTTTCTCAGCAGAGCCTACATAAAGTGTTAGCGGCGGATAGTGAGTGTAGTGCAGCGCTTTACGGGCTGAACGGTTTTTATCCATACCCGTTTGCGGGTTTTGGGATTCCATTTCCAATAGCCTTTTACAACCACCGGTTTTTTTATGACCACTACTTTTTTGTGCGGACGGTCAGCAGCTTCTACAGTAGCAAACATCGATAGACTGAATAGAGTCAGTGTGCAAATTATGATTGTCTTTTTCATTTTGAATATCCTTTTGGTGAAAATCACCTCTTGGACACACCAATCTGTTAAAGGTTTAATGCCTGCAGACAAAATGCCCTCAGCAACAGCAAAAGGTTCGTTTTTAGCGGCGAGAAAAAGGACTTAGTTTTCCAGCTCTTCGAGCTGTAAGCCCACCGTTTCCCATTGTTCGCTCAGTGTATCCAGCTCCTCGGTAGTTTGTTCGTATTTGAGGTTGAGCGCAGCAAGTTTTTCGGCATCACTAAAATTATCCGGATTAGCCAGCTCCTGTTCCAGTTCACCTTTCTTTAGCTCCAGTTGTTCTATCTGTTCCTCTACTTTTTTCAGTTCACGTTTTAGCCTGTTTACTTCGTTTTGATTGGCATTGGTTTTAGGTTTTGCCGCTTTGGGTTTTGGAGTTTCTGTTTTTTGGGCGGGTTTAGCCAGATTGTTGGATTTTTTAGCGTCTTGTTTCTCTTTCCACCACACAAACTCCTTGTAAGTACCAGGATATTCTTTTATCTCCTGATCTTCTATATACCATATTTTGTTGGCTATGTCTGCCACAAACTGCCTGTCGTGCGATACTACCACAAACGTACCCTGATATTGTACCAGTGCCTGAGTCAGTATGTTGACCGACTGGATGTCTAGGTGGTTGGTGGGTTCGTCGAGTAGCAGAAAGTTAGCCTCAGAAATCAATGTTTTGGCTAGTGCTACTCTTGATTTTTCTCCACCTGAGAGCACTTTTATTTTCTTAAACACATCTTCATCGGTAAAGAGAAAACACCCCAGAACGGAGCGCAACTCCTGCTCGGATTTGTTGGTACCAAACTGCTTGAGTTCGTCCAGTATTTCGTTATCGATATTGAGCGATTCCAGTTGGTGCTGAGCATAGAATGAGGGGATCACGTTGTATCCTGTCGATACTTTGCCCTCTATAGGTTCGGACCCGTTTATGATACGCAAAAGGGTAGATTTACCTTTTCCGTTAGCACCTATCAGAGCTATTTTATCTCCACGTTCTATAGTAGCCGATGTGTTTCTCAGTATATCGATATCCGGGTAGGATTTCGATACATTTTCCAGCATGATTACATGTCTTCCCGATTTTTGACCAAAGTTGAATTTAAAATTTACCTTGGCATTTTCGTCGATCACATCTTCTATGACCTCCATTTTTTCCAGGGCCTTTACCCGCGACTGCACCTGTTTTGCTTTGGTAGCCTTGGCACGAAACCGCTCTACAAACCGCTCGGTTTGTTTGATTTTTTGCTGTTGGTTTTCGAAGGCATTTTTCTGAAGCTCGTTGCGCAGGCTTTTTTCTTCCAGGTAAGCATCGTAGTTGCCGGCATACCCCGTAAGGTTTTGGTTGGCTACTTCTACTATGGTAGTTACAGTGTTGTTGATAAACTGCCTGTCGTGCGACACCACAATTACAGCTCCTTCGTAGGATTTTAGGTAGTTTTCAATCCACTGAATAGAGGGTAGGTCGAGGTGGTTGGTAGGCTCATCCAGCATGAGGAGAGAAGGCTTTTCCAGTAAGAGTTTGGCCAGAATTACACGCATACGCCAGCCCCCTGAAAATTCACGTAGCGGGCGATTGAGGTCTGAGGTAGAAAAACCGATACCTTCCAATACTTCTTCGGCTTTAGATTGTATGGAGTAGCCGTCCAGTGCTTCAAACTTTTCCTGTAGTTTGGTGAGCTGATCTACGAGTTTGTCTTCGTAGTTGGTTTCCATTTGGCGAAGTATCTTGTCTATTTTTTGCTGTATGTCCAGCGCTTCCTTAAATGCGCTCATAGCTACAGCCAATATGCTGTCGTCGGATTGAAACGAAAGCATATCCTGATTCAAAAAGCCAATGGTGCAGTCTTTAGACTTGCTTATTTCACCTTCGTCGGGTGTGAGGTCGCCCACGATTAGTTTCAAAAGCGTAGATTTTCCCGTGCCATTGAGCCCGATCAGCCCGATCTTTGCTTTGGGTTTGATGTGATAAGAAGCATTTTGAAACAAAACCCTGCTGCCCAGGTAGTAAGATAAATTGCCAATAGAAATCATGCCGCAAATTAAATAAAGCCACGGCAGTATAGCGGCATAAAATCAGAATAGCTTAGCTGGCTAGTGTGTTTTGTCGGCTGACTGGGGTAAGTTTACTATTTTGATGCTTCGGTTTCCTTTTATTCTAAAATACCTGCGTTTCGTTATTTTGATCAGGTAGCCAGCGCCCACGAGTATCGCGCTGGTTCTGAGTACAGCTTTGTCTACATTCCATCCCGTTGTTTTACTACGGTATGATTAAACTGGTCCACAAGCAAATAACCAATGCCAGCGTATACGGCAGCATTTCCCGGTATGTCGGGGTTTAAGCGGTGGTAGTTGTATTTTTTGATATCCACCACGGCTATATCTGCTACAGCTACTTTGGAGTCGGCAAAATGGATTGAATCATTTTTGAGATCCTGTATGATGCCGTTGTTGTAGTGAGGGGCATCCCTAAGCTTAAAGCGGATTTCATCCCCTTCGTAAATTTTAAAACGTTTTCCCGTACCTAATCCGGATAAAACCAAAAAATCCTGACCAATAACCTGTATACAGCCAGCCAGACAAAGAATAAGTGTTAGGGTTAACTTCTGCATGGTGTTTGTTGGCATTTAGATTAGGCTCAGCTGACATGCCGGAGGCTAACGTTCAAAGTATTGCTTGTTGATTTTCTGATGCACGGAAAATCGTGCATTTTGCTTAAAAAGCTTGCATCAAACAAAAAATACTTACTTTAAAAACTGCTGTAAATTGTTCTCCTTAGTCTTAAGGTACAAATAAATGTGTTTCTCAGCAGAGCCTAGATTAAAAAATCAATGCGTATTAATATAATGCATATTTCTATATTTGTGATGTATGAATATTTCGGATATCAATTTTAGAAAATATAAAGAAAAGGCCGCAAAACTCCTGCAAGACAGGCAAAAGATGCAGGAACTGCTGGGTAGTGCCGCAGAAAAAGTAAAAACAGTAGTTGAGCGTAACGACAACCTGAGAGAATTTGTAGATCAGGTAGGCTTGATGATACGAATGGTTAGAGCTCAATTTGCCGGAGAGTACAAAGACTTTCCGTGGAAGTCTACTGTGATGGTAGTAGGTGCTTTGTTGTATTTCATTACGCCGCTGGATGTTATTCCCGATCTTATTCCTGCATTGGGCTTTACAGACGATGCGGCTTTGGTATTGTGGGTATATAAAAACATACGAGAAGACATAGAAAAATTCAGACAATGGGAAATGGCGAAAAAATCGCTGTAACTGTTGTAGAAAATTTCCGACTATGAATAAAGGATTGAGAAAGTTGCTGGGTGTAGCAGGAGGATTGTTGCTGTTGTTTTTAGCCACTACGCAGTTTATACGCAGCTATCAGGCAGGGGAGCCCAGGTGGTATTATCTGGTGATGATATCGGGCATGTTACTGCTCCTGTACTATACGTTTTTCAGACAGGCCAACAAGCCCCCTAAGCAGTCCTGAATCCTGTCTGTAGACACATGGAGTTGGCTGTGAAATTTCGAAGCAAAAGCCTTAATATTTGCCTTTACAGAAACTCTCTCAAATACATTGCAATCAACACTTTGTACTCCATACTAAATGTGTAGTTTTGCAGCTTGTTTGATCAGGTGTTTTCCGCCTGATGGGCACTGTAAAAGGCATATTTTAGCAAACATAGAAAAATGAAAATATCACTCAACTGGTTAAAAGATTACATAGCACTTGAGGAGAGTCCGCAGCAAATCGCTGATACCCTGACTGCCACAGGACTGGAAGTGGAAGGCATAGAAGAGTACGAGCAGGTAAAAGGTGGGCTGGAAGGGCTGGTGATAGGTGAAGTCCTTACCTGCGAAAAACATCCGGACGCTGATAAGCTGAAAGTGACCACAGTAGATATAGGGGGAGAAGAGCCTTCTTCGATAGTATGTGGAGCTCCTAATGTGGCTGCAGGACAGAAGGTGGTTGTGGCCACAGTGAATGCTACGTTGTATCCGGAAGGAGGAGAGCCATTTAAAATAAAAAAAGCAAAAATAAGAGGTGTAGCTTCGCACGGCATGATTTGCGCAGAGGATGAAATAGGCCTGGGCGCATCCCACGATGGCATCATGGTGTTAGATACGGATTTGCCCAACGGCACTCCGGCAGCATCCTATTTTCAGCTGGAAAACGATACCGTACTCGAAATAGGACTTACGCCCAACAGAGCCGATGGTGCTTCTCACTATGGTGTAGCCCGCGACCTGAGAGCGGCTTTCAGGCGGCCTGTAAATCTGCCCGACGTGGACGCTTTTCAGGTAGAAAGTAACGCCCTGCCTATAGAAGTACAGGTAGAAAATACAGAAGCCTGCCCGCGCTATAGCGGGGTGACCATATCCGGGTTGGAGGTAAAACCATCACCCGATTGGTTGCAGCACAGACTTAAAAGTATTGGGTTGGCACCTATCAACAATGTGGTAGACAGCACCAATTACATATTGCACTCGCTGGGGCAGCCGCTACACGCATTTGATGCAGCTGAAATAACAGGAAACAAAGTGGTAGTAAAAACCTTGCCACAGGATACACCATTTGTGACACTAGATGATGTAGAAAGGAAACTCAGCGCACAGGATTTGATGATATGCAATGCCGAAGAAGGCATGTGTATAGCCGGAGTATTTGGAGGCATACGCTCGGGAGTAAAAGAAAGCACTACCCGTATTTTTCTGGAGTCTGCATATTTTTCGCCCGACTTTGTACGCAAAACATCCATGCATCATGGCTTAAAAACCGATGCTTCGTTTCGATTCGAGAGAGGAACAGATCCTAACATGACGGTGACAGCTCTCAAAGCCTGCGCACTCTTGATAAAAGAACTGGCAGGAGGTGAGATATCGTCTGAGATAATAGACATCTACCCCAATCCCATTGAGGATTTTGAGGTAAAGGTGAGTTACAAAAACATCGACAGACTGATCGGTAAGCAAATAGAACCTGCACGGATCAAAGAAATACTGACAGATCTGGATATAGCTGTGTCCGATGAGACCGAGCAGGGTTTTACCTGCACAGTGCCCCCTTACAGAGTAGATGTGCAGCGAGAAGCCGATATAGTAGAAGAGATTTTGCGTGTGTATGGCTATAACAACGTCGAGCTGGAAGAAAACTATGGCACAGATTACCTGGCAGATTTTCCTGTGCCGGATAAGACAAAGGTGCAGCAGCAGGTTACTTTATTGTTGGCTTCAGCCGGATTCAATGAAATGATATCCAACTCGCTCACCAATCCTGACTATGTGGAGAAGTCCGGAGTTTGGAACGCCGATCAAAATGTAACCATACTCAACAAGCTCAGTGAGGAGCTGGGAGTGATGCGCCAGACCTTGGTTTTTTCAGGCTTAGAAGCTGTAAAATATAACGTTAACAGAAAGCAGAAAAACCTTCGGTTTTTCGAGTTTGGAAGAACATATACCCACACAGACGGGCAATACAGCGATCAATACCATTTGGGGCTTTTTATGTCTGGTCAGCGCAACGATCAGCACTGGAAAGTGGACGCAGAGGCTGTAGATTTTTCAGACATTTCGGCTGCTGTACACCACATATTACAGAGTTTTAATCTGGGGGATGTGCGATCAGAACTTACTCAAAATCAGGTTTTTGCTTACGGGCTTGATGTGTCAGCAAATGGTAAAGTGCTTGCTTCTATGGGTAAAGTAAAGGATAAATTGGTGAAGCAGGCTGAAGTGCGGCAGGAGGTGTTTTTTGCCGATATAAACTGGGACGCACTGCTGAAGTACTCTGGCAAAAAACTGCTCTACAAACCTGTGCCTAAATTTCCCGAAGTGCGAAGAGACCTTTCTTTGGTCATTGACAAAAATGTGACCTATGATCAGATTAAAACACTTACCTTCAAAGAAAATAAAAAGCTGATCAAAGACGTAAATGTTTTTAGTGTTTACGAAGGAGAAAATATAGGAGAGAATAAAAAATCTTACGCATTAAGTTTTATATTACAGGATGAATTCAAAACCCTGACTGATAAGCAGATCGATAAGGTGATGAATGGGCTGATGAAGAGTTTTGAACAACATCTCAACGCCATAATTAGAAAATAAAAATGACTGATAATCCTCTCCGTTCCGAATTAAACAATCTGGAGCGAAAATTAATTTTATTGCTCAATGAACACAAAAAGCTGAAAAGCAGTGTAGAGGCATTGCGTAATGAAAATCAGGAGCTCAGAGAGGTGATTAAGCAGAAGGAAACGGTGTTGTCCGATTTTCAAAATAAAGATAAAATTAGTAAAATTGTGAATGGCATGGTAGTGGGTGAAGGCAACACTACGGAGTTAGTAGAAGTGATAGATGAATATATTAAAGAAGTTGATAAGTGTATTGCTCATTTGAGCGAGTAATGAGAAGCTCGATGAACGAACTGTCAATAAAAATAAGGATAGGAAACAGAGAATACCCGATGAAGGTCAAGCCGGAGGATGAAATGGTATTGAGGCAGGCCGGAAAAAAAATAAATGAAAAAATAAAGTCATATCAAGACCAGTTTGGAATTGATGATTTTCAAGACTTGCTGGCCATGACTACCATAGATTGCTTTGTAGAAAAAATGCACTCTATGGAACAACGTCAAAATACCGATGAGGTAGCTCTGGATCAAATCGCAAAATTAAACAAGCTCATTTCGAGCGAGTTGTAATTTATTTTTCACATATCACACGTTGCACCCTTGTAGGGTGTAGTTTGTATTCTACCAACATACGATTAAGTTTTCCTTTCATATCGCTGGCCATGGTAACTATAAATTATAAACAAACATCATGGATGGTATAGCATATCAATTGTTATTTGCGGTGGGGGGCGCGATATTGGGAGCCCTTGTTACCCGTTTTTTTGTCAAAAGTGGCAATAAAAAAATACTGGAGGAAGCCGAAGAGAAAGCAAAAAGCATCATCAAAGAAGCTGAGCTAAAGTCGGAAAACATCAAGAAAGAGAAGGTCATTGAAGCTAAGGAAAAGTTTCTCAAAATGAAGTCTGATTTTGAGGAAGAGGTTAGCAGAAAGAAAAACCAAATCCTGACCAATGAAAATAAACTTAAGCAGCGCGATTCTCAACTGTCCAAGCAGATAGAGAAAAACAAAAGGCTGGAAGCCGAACTGGAGTCTGAGAAAGAAAACCTGGCAGCTCAGCTGGAAATCGTAAAGCGTAAAAAGGAGGATTTAGACAAAGCAAAAAGTCAGCAGGTAGCAGCTTTAGAAAAGATATCTAACCTTTCGGCCGACGAGGCGGTGGAGCAACTCAAATCTGCTCTGGAGGATGAGGCACGAACTAAAGCATCGTCACACATCAAGGAGATTATAGAGGAGGCAAAACTTACGTCTACCAAAGAAGCCAAGAAAATCGTTATCCAGACCATACAGCGAACAGCCACTGAGCATGCTATTGAAAACTGTGTGTCTGTTTTCAATATAGAAAGCGACGATATAAAAGGAAAAATTATCGGTAGGGAAGGACGAAACATCCGGGCGCTGGAAGCAGCCACAGGGGTGGAGATTATAGTAGACGATACACCTGAGGCTATTATCATTTCCGGTTTTGATCCGGTTAGAAGAGAGATTGCCAGACTGTCTTTGCACAGACTGGTAACCGACGGAAGAATACACCCGGCCCGCATCGAAGAAATAGTGGCCAAAACAACCAAAAATATAGAAGAGGAGATTGTAGAGATAGGTGAGCGTACGGTTATCGACCTGGGAATTCACGGACTACATCCGGAGCTGATCAAAATGGTGGGACGTATGCGATTCCGTTCTTCTTACGGCCAAAACCTGCTGCAGCACTCCAGAGAAGTGGCGCAGCTGTGTGCTACTTTGGCATCAGAACTAGGGCTAAACGCCAAGTTAGCTAAACGTGCCGGTTTGTTGCACGATATAGGTAAAGTGTGGCCAGAAGAGCCGGAGCAGCCTCACGCAATATTGGGTATGGAGCTGGCCAAAAAGTACAAAGAAAACAAAGAAGTATGCAATGCGATAGGTGCCCACCACGACGAGATCGAGATGACCTCACTGATCTCTCCTATAGTGCAAACCTGCGATGCTATATCAGGTGCCAGACCGGGTGCCAGAAGAGAGATCATGGAATCGTATATCAAACGACTCAAAGATCTGGAAGCATTGGCATTGAGCTTTGATGGTGTGCATAAGTGCTACGCCATACAGGCCGGACGTGAGTTGCGGGTGTTGGTAGATGCAGAAAATGTATCCGATCAGGCGGCTGGAGATTTGTCGTTTCAGATATCTCAAAAAATAGAAACCGACATGCAGTATCCCGGACAGATCAAAGTGACAGTGATCAGGGAAATGAGATCAATAAGCTACGCAAAGTAAGCACTCAGAAAAATCTAATCATAAAAAGGCAACCCGAAAGGTTGCCTTTTTATTTAGGCAATAAGTCTGGTAAATGCACTTGTCTGCTCTCTTTCGGAGATTTACGCACATTTTCTCCCTAAAAATAACTAACTTATATTTTCCGATACAAAATCCTCTTATATGAAACTACTGCTACTTGGTTTTTCAGTACTGGTTTTGGCAAGTTGTGCCAACTCACGGGGTAGCCTCGAAAGTACCCTTTCTCTAGATACTCTTACCCCCGGAAAAAGTCATACAGCTGTAATAGGCACAATAAAACATATAGAGGAGCAAGGCAGTGCTTTAATTATCCACCTGGCAGTGGAAAAGATGAAACAAGGAGGAGCAACAGCGCCGGCATGGGCCAATGGGGAAACAGTAAAAATAAATGCAACGCCACTTTTTCTCAGCAACTATGAGCATTCGAAAGGGAAAACACTTGTAAGTGATATTGCCATCGAAAGCAGAGTGATGACAGTGTTGTCGAAGGGGCAGTCAAAAGATATGTTTGAACTTGTTCAACTTAAAACCGATTAACCCAATGAAAAAATCATTACTCATTTTGCTGGCTGTAGCATTCGTAGGGGGCGCTTTATTGTGGAATTCCCCCCCTGAGAACACCGCGGATACTGTGAAAAAACAAAATAGAAAACTGCCGAGGGCAGAGCGAAAAAAAGCACGGTATGAGTATTTTTTTAACAAACTCAAAGACCCGAAAACCAACAAAATACCCGAAAACATAAGGCAAAAAGAGCGCGTCTTTGCAGCCGCTATGAACCCCGGAATAAAGCCATTGGCAATACAAAACACTGGCACACACGACTGGGTCGAGTTGGGGCCTGCCAATGTAGGAGGGCGCACGAGAGCGTTGGCACTGGATAGTAGAAATAGTGATGTCGTGCTGGCTGCAGGCGTATCCGGAGGGATTTGGAAATCCACCGACGGTGGTAGTACATGGACTCCCAGGCTCAATAGTGGTAGCAATCTGAGTATTACGTTTTTGGCACAGGATCCGGTTAGTAAAGATGTGTGGTATGCGACCACCGGAGAGATAGATAACAATACTGCGAGTGGAAAAGGAGAAGAATCTAATTACAAAGGAGCGGGTGTGTATAAATCTACCGACAATGGAGACTCCTGGTCATTGATGACCTACGCATGGAATGTGTTGACTTCAGCCTATGAGGTAGAGCAAACACCCAACGAGGATATAGCAAACGACGATCATCCCTCTCCCTTACGGGCTACCAGTAAAGTACTGCTGCACGAATTCAATGGCTCTACACATATTTTTATATGCACCAAAGGCAAGGGGATATGGACATCTGCAGACAATGCGCAGAGTTTTACCCGATTTGCCCCAAATCTTACAGCAAATGAAGACCCTACTTATTCGGACATCCTAATAGACACTCAAGGAGCAATGATGGTATGGTTTGGACCTACGACCAATGCTAATGGGTTTTACAGATCTCTCGATGGGGGCAATACCTTTACAGATATGACTCCTCCGGATTATGCTGTTTCCTTATCAAGCGCCCGATGTGTCATGGCCTACGCACCCTCTGAGACTTCCAGTGTGTATGCTTTCGTGTATACAGGCCCGGTAAACGATCAGCAGGAAAGGCTGTATTACTATGATTTTAGCGATTTTGATAGCAATACCGGTAATGCTACTTTTCAGAACCGCTCGGCAAATCTTCCGGTTTTCGAAAGGAGTATTTTTGGCGGGCAGGAAGAGTTTTCAACGCAGGGTGGATACGATATGGCTTTGGCTGTGCATCCTACAAACCCGTCATTGGTGGTATTGGGATATGTTAACCTGGTAAAGTCAGACGATGGTTTTTTGACCAATCCGAATCAAAGCCCAGCAAAAAACTGGATAGGAGGTAATGAAAACCCATATAGGCAAGACGAGAATCTCGATTTTGAAAATACGCATCATGCAGATCAGCATGTGCTGTTTTTTGACCCCAACAACCCCAACACCCTCTGGGCGGGACACGATGGAGGCATATCAAAAACGACAGACGTCACAGCTGATAGGGTAATTTGGGAAAGCAAAAATAACGACTACAACGTGACTCAGTACTATGCCATAGCTATAGGTAGAAGTAAGGAAAGTACGATTGTGCTGGGAGGAACTCAGGACAATGGTACACCCCTTTTAGATGCGGCGGATTTTTCGGATCAATTGATAGCATCTACTGACGATGTATCGTCCGGCGATGGGGCTTATGCTTTTGTAGGAGAAAACATTCTTTACGCATCAGCACAAAATGGTGCATTGGCTTATTTAGGGTCAAACAACTTCAATTACCGTTTTGTTGAGCGTGAAGACCTGGACAGGCTTTTTATTCATCCTTTTGCCGTCGACCCCAACGACGAAGGCACATTGTTTTATACCACTTTTGGTAGTGGAGTAATTGCCCGAAACGACCAGTTTGATGAATCGGTGAATCAGCAGGATGAGTCATTGGTAGTCAATGGCTGGGAAGATTTTAATGTGGGTATTAATATAGGAATGTCGGCAATCAAAGTATCGGATAAAAATCCTTCTCATAAATTATACTTTGGAGGTTTATTGAACAATAGCCCGGTGCTGGTGTCGTGGGAAAATGCCAATACCAGTGCTGATGAAACGGCCATGACCAGCATGGATTTGCCGGGCGTAGCAGCAGGGAGTTGGTTAAGCGATATAGCAATAAATCCTACCGATGGGAATGAGATCATATTGGTGTATTCCAATTATAATATCACTGGGCTGTATCATTCTACCGATGGCGGACAAACCATTACTGCAGTGGAAGGAAACCTGGGAAGCCAGGATAGTCAGGGAGCCAATGGAATAACCGGTCCATCTATGCGAGCGGCTGAAATAGTAGTAGATTGGCAGGGCAAAGAAAAATACTATGTAGCTACCAGCATAGGATTGTACTACACCGAAGCACTAGATGGAGCTAACACTCAATGGACGCTGGAAACGGCCTTGCTGGACAATGTGGTCATAGAGGATTTGGATTCCCGGCCGTCGGATAATGCCATTGTAGCGGGCACTCATGGTAGGGGTGTTTTTTTAGGAAAAAAACGAAACTTGGCGCCAGTAATAGAAGACCAGGCGTATGAGCTAAACGAGAATTCTGCTGCCGCTACAGTAGTAGGACAGATTGAATATGCAGAGCCTGAAGAGGATGAAGTTAGCTTTACCATCATAAGTGGAAATACAGAACAAGCATTTTCGATCGATGCGCAGGGTATACTCAAAGTAAATAATGAAGAAATACTTGACTTTGAGAATCATCCTACCTTTACGCTGCAGGTAAAAGTAAGTGATGGAGAACTGTCATCTACCGCTATAGCTACGGTCACGCTGGTGGATCAAAACGATGCACCGACAATAGAAGACCAACAATTTGAAGTAGCCGAAAACAGCCCGATAGATCAGCAGGTAGGTATAGTAGTAGCTACAGATCAGGATCAGGATGCGCTGAGCTATTCGATATCAGATGGCAATGCAGAGGGCTTTTTTGCTATAGATGCATCGGGCGGACAGCTTATGGTAGCAGCTGAGGGATTGGATATTGAAGCTAAAGCGTCTTATGCATTATCAGTAAAAGTATCTGATGGCACATTGGAAAGTGAAGCGGTCGTTACTGTTATGCTTACGGATGTAAATGAAGCCCCACAAATATCCGATCAGGAATTCGAAATAGAGGAAGAATCGGTAAAAGAGACAGTAGTAGGTGAGGTGGAGGCCTCAGACCCTGAAAACGATGATCTTACCTACAGCATTAAGAGTGGCAATACATCAGATGCATTTTCTATACATAGCGCCTCAGGACAACTGACCGTGAACAATGCAGAAGCATTGGATTTTGATACCAACCCTGATTTTTCGCTGGTGATAGAAGTATCAGACGGTACATTGACCGACGAGGCTACTGTCACCATTGTACTGACGGAGATCGTATTGTCGGTAGAAAGGGGGCTTGTACAGGCTGTGAAAACCTACCCCAACCCGGTCTCGGATTATCTCACAGTGAGTTTTACCACCCTTTATGAAGAAGACCTTTCTGTAGCGTTGGTGAATATGCTGGGCCAGCAATATACCCTGTATGAAGGGCGGTATGCAGGTCATTTTGAAAAGCAGTTCGATTTGTCTTCCACTCAAAAAGGATATTACATTATTCGAATAAAACACGGAGAGTCTGTGCATGAGCAAAAACTCTTTCTGCGCTAAAAATAAAAGATCCCTAAGCCAACTCATGGTGACAGTCAGACCAGACTGTCACCTTTTTTATGTGTTATGATCAAAAGGGTAGCCTCCGGGACAACACAATCATTGCCGACAGATGTTGTGGTTTTTGCCACTAAAAAATCAGAGCTAACCTTTTTTTATTATTTTGTATGCCAAACAAAACATAGAGACGTTTAATACTACTTTGTCAAATTGAGATAAGAGGATCGATACCTGACAGGTTTCTATCTCTTCAACTGCGTAAATTAGGCTTTTATGGTCATTAAACCTGTCAGGTTTTTAAGCTGTTTTCAAATATGACAAAGTAGGTTTAACCGCAACAAATCTTAACCCAAAAGATATGCACAATACTTACCCAAAACTATTTGAACCCTTAGACCTGGGTTTCACTACCTTGAAAAACAGAGTGCTGATGGGGTCTATGCACACAGGGCTGGAAGAAGAAAAAAATGGCTATGCAAAAATGGCTGCTTACTATGCCGAACGCGCCAGAGGAGGAGTAGGGTTGATCGTTACGGGAGGAATAGCCCCAAATATAGCAGGTTGGGTTAGCCCTTTTGCAAGCAAGCTTACCCGAAAAAGCACAGCTGAAAAACATAAGGCTATCACACAGGCAGTACACGAGCATGGGGGTAAAATATGCCTGCAAATACTCCATGCCGGAAGATACGGTTATCACCCTTTTGCAGTAGCGCCCAGTGCTATCAAATCTCCCATTTCACCTTTTAAGCCCTGGAAGCTAAGTAAACGAGGAATTCGGAAAACCATAAAGGACTTTGCGCACACGGCATATCTGGCTCAGTATGCCGGGTACGATGGAGTAGAGATCATGGGATCGGAAGGTTACCTTATCAATGAATTTATTGTAGCCAAGACGAATAAGCGGACCGATGAGTGGGGAGGAAGTTATGAAAACCGAATGCGATTTGCAGTAGAAATAGTGAGTGCTGTGCGTGAAAAAGTGGGGAAAGAGTTTATTATTATTTTCAGGCTTTCTATGCTGGATCTTGTGGAAGGAGGGAGTAGCTGGGAAGAAGTAGTGCAGTTAGCCAGGGCCATAGAGAAGGCGGGGGCTACCATCATCAATACAGGTATAGGCTGGCACGAAGCACGTGTGCCTACCATAGCTACGATGGTGCCACGGGCAGCATACAGCTGGGTTACCAAGAAAATGATGGGAGAGGTAGGTATACCGCTTGTTACTACCAATAGAATAAACACGCCTGAGGTGGCAGAGCAGGTACTGGCAGACGGTTGTGCAGATATGGTTTCGATGGCTCGTCCTTTTTTGGCCGATCCCGATCTGGTAAATAAGGCCTTTGAAAACAGGCAGGATGAGATTAATACGTGCATAGCGTGTAATCAGGCGTGTCTGGATCATGTTTTTCAGAGGAAGACTTCCAGTTGTCTGGTCAATCCAAGAGCATGTCACGAAACGGAGCTGAATTATGAAACAGCACCCCAAAAGAAAAAGATAGCCGTAGTAGGAGCAGGACCAGGCGGACTGTCTGCTGCTCGTGTGGCCGCTATCAGAGGACATAAAGTGGCCTTATATGAGGCGTCTGGCGAAATTGGTGGGCAGTTCAACATGGCAAAGCAAATACCCGGCAAGGAGGAGTTTTATGAAACGATCCGTTACTTTAAGCGGCAGCTAGAGTTGTATGGGGTAGAAGTACTATTGAATACAGAAGCTACTTCGGAAGTGCTTGAGCAATACGATGAAGTGATTCTGGCTTCAGGTATCCGGCCCTTTGTACCTCCTATAGCAGGAATCGATCACCCGAAAGTTTTGAGTTATATAGATGTGCTAAAGCATAAGAAAACGGTGGGTCAGAAGGTGGCAATAGTAGGAGCCGGGGGGATTGGTTTTGATGTGGCCGAGTACCTTACCCACAGTGGAGTGTCATCGTCGCTAGACACTCATGCATTCTTGCAAGAATGGGGCATAGATTTTTCACACTCCACACGTGGCGGTGTAGAAAATAAAGCGCCTGTGATGCAGGCGCCCTCACGTCAGATCTATATGCTACAGCGCAAAGCGGACAAAATGGGCGCTTCGTTGGGAAAAACCACAGGATGGATTCACAGGACCACCCTGAAACACAAAAGCGTAGAAATGATAACCGGTGTGTCGTACGACAACATCACAGACGAAGGTCTCAGTATCACGGTAAATGGTACGCAGCGGTTGTTAGCAGTCGATAATGTGATAGTATGCGCCGGTCAGCGAAGTAAACAAGACCTGTATGAACCACTAAAACAGAAAGGGGTCAATGTTTACCTGGTGGGGGGAGCATACAAAGCAGCAGAGCTGGATGCAAAAGAAGCCATCAATCAGGCGAGCCGATTGGCGGCTTCTTTATAATTCTGAAACTGACTTACACCAGTAGTGTCATGTCGCGAATCAGAATCCTTCTTCTGTCAAAGTTTATGATGTTTTTTTCCTTGAGGCTGTTGAGTACAGTTGTTACTGTTTGGCGTGAAGTGCCGGTCATGTTTGCCATGTCCTTGTGTGTGAAATGATTCTTGATCATGGTTTCAAACCCTACTTTTCTGCCTTTTTCCAATGCCAAATCTCGTAAAAAGTCGATGATGCGAGTGCGGGCGTCTTTGTTGAGTAATGCCTCCAGCCTTTTCTCAGTGCGTCGTATCCTTGCTCCCATCACTTTCAAGATCTGACTCGATAAAATCACATCTTCTTTCATCATGTTCAGGAGTTCGTCTTTGCTGATGAAATATACTTTCGTATTGTCTTCCAGAGCAGTAGCACAATCGATACGATGTGGCTCGCCTGTCAGCGCCATTTCACCAAAGAGATCGTTTTCTCCTAAAATAGCTTTGATAGTGGACTTTCCATTTTCGTTTTTGACGTCAATTTTTACGCGACCTTCAGCGATCATGTACACTTTGTCTGCAGTGTCATTTACATCGTAGATTTTCTCTTCTTTTTTGTAGGTTCTGGCACTGTGCTTGTGCTGCGACCATGCAGAGTTAGTACTGAAAATACTGTTCAGGATTTTTTCACCTTCGTACGCGTAGTTGTTTTTTTGGGTTGTTTGTTGTAGTTGCATGTCTCTTTTTGTCTAGCTGGCATTCATTCAGTGCACAAACAAGCGGATTTATCATTTTTGGTATGCGAAAAAAATTTTAAGCTATCACTAGTCTGCAATTATTTCGCGGATGCTTGTACTTTTGTACACCTATGACATACCTGTATATAAAAGCGGTTCACATAATATTTGTTGTTACTTGGTTTGCCGGGCTATTTTATATGGTTAGGTTGTTTATTTACTCCGTGGAAGCAAACGAAAAAGACGAACCCGAAAAGTTCATCCTGACGAACCAGCTTTTGATCATGCAAACCCGACTTTGGTACATCATCGCCTGGCCGTCTGCTATACTTACGATATTTTTTGGAAGTTGGTTGATGTATGAGCTAAATCTATGGTTACAGCCCTGGATGCATCTCAAGTTTTTGTTTGTAGTGGGGCTATTTATTTATCACCTGATTTGTGGGCGTATTCACCTTCAGATGAAGCGAGGAATATATAATTATAGTTCTACACAATTGCGGGTGTGGAACGAAATTGCAACCTTATTTTTGTTTGCGATAGTTTTTATAGTAGTACTCAAAAACACCCTTAGCTGGCTGTGGGGGGTGTTGGGCCTGTTTGCAATTGGTGTTTTTCTTATGCTGGGTATAAAGCTGTACAAAAGAATTAGAAATGATAAATAAAACAATAATGCTGCTGTGCGCTGTAGTATTGGTGGCAGTAGGGTGTGTAGATAAAGGGACCGACCAATTGCCTATAATGGGAAGGTCGAAAGTAGTAGAAAAAAAAGTAGGAGGTAAGGTTGTTTACGATACTATTCCCCATACTATTGCTGATTTTCAGTTTGTAAATCAGGATAGTACACTGATAACAAATGATACTTTTAAAGGGAAGGTATATGTAGCTGATTTCTTCTTTACATCGTGCCCTACCATTTGTCCATTGATGAAAAAACAAATGCTTCGTGTTTATGAGCGATTTCGGGCCAATGATAAAGTTGCTATACTATCGCATTCTATCGACCCCACTTATGACAATGTGGCTGTGTTGAAGAGCTATGCAGAAGGGTTGGGAGTGAGTAGTGACAAGTGGCATTTTGTAACAGGTGATGAGGATGATATTTTCAATATTGGGGAAAAAAGTTACATGGTGACGGCAGGAGCAGACGAAACTGCCCCCGGTGGATATATTCATAGCGGAGCATTTTTGCTTATTGATATGGATAGGCGTGTACGTGGGCTATACGATGGTACCATTCCCGACGAAGTGGATATATTGATGAACGATATAGATAGGTTGCTGTCAGAATATGAACAAGATAAGTAGCAGTTGCTGTTTGTTGGCGGTATTGCTGGCATTTGGATGCTCCGGAGGAGGAGAAAAGCAATCGCAGGGTGAAAAATCTTTGTCTTTTGCAGAAAAAATAGAGTTAAAGCAGTATAAAGTGCAAGGCGAAATATTGTATGCCCAGCATTGTGGAAATTGTCATCAGGCAGATGGCACGGGTTTGGGTAAGCTGATTCCTCCTCTTACGCAGATAGCCGATATGGCATCAAGAAAGGAGCAATTGGCCTGTATAATAAAAAATGGAATGGAAGGCCCTGTAGTAGTAAATGGACAGACTTACAATGGAAAAATGCCGCCTGCCCTTCACCTTACCAATTTAGAGATTGCAGAGATATTGACTTTTGTGGGCAACTCCTGGAACAACAGCGTAGGGATCGTAAAATCGGGCGAGGTGGAAGATTACCTGTCCGCCTGCAGGCCCTAGCAGGTTTTATTTTACCCACTTTTCGCCCTCAGCTTTGGCGTTGAGCATATCTTCTTTTACTTTCTGAATAAGTATTTTTTGTTCCTCTAGGTATTTCATGGCTTCATCATGCGGAGTACCTTGCTCCAGCTGCTCAAACTGGCGCATCCAAACCATCATGGATTCATTGGCTTTTTTTAAGTCTTCAACGGCATCTTTCATGGCCTTAGGAGCAGGTGAATCTACTGATACACTATCCAGACTATCAGCTTTTGCTTCTATTTTTTTAGCCAGTGACCGCAAAGTGCCCATTTCGGGCATTACTTCATCATGAATGTCCATGACAACCTTGTACAAGGCTTCTTCTTTTTTTCTTTCCTGATTACAACCCGAAAAAAGGATTCCAACTAAGGCTATTACGATTAGAAAACGGTTCATCATGATCGATTTTTTTGCTCTTGCAAAAGTATATCAATCTATTTTGATGAGTAGCTGATGACAGTAAGAAAGTTGACGGTATGAGGCTTATACGCCGGGTGAAACAGGAGTTAGACCCATTTCAGGCTTTTTTATGAGTTGTGTACAGAGTAAAATATCCGTAAAATTTCGGATATCTTGACCTACGTATTATTATGTTAACACATACTTGTGTTATTTTGCACTTTTCGAATAAAGCCATAAGTATATTGCCCTCTGATAAGTGAAAAATATTGCAATTTTTATATGATTTTATATAAATTGGGGGAGTTAATTGCGTTGGCATATGTGATAACCGGTATTTTTACGGTAGAAATAGGACCTAAACGAGTATTATACTAAATCAACAACATGCACATCTTAGACGTTATAGCCCTGTTTATCTTTTTAGCAGGTATTTTTATCTACGTTAATACTTACTACATCAAGCTTCCGTCTTCCGTAGGATTAATGATTCTTTCGCTGGGTTTGTCTGTGGCTTTGTTTGCTCTGGAGCTGCTCATTCCGGAATTTAAATCCGGTACTCAACGCGTATTGCAGGATTACGAGTACCACGATGTGCTTTTTCAGATCGTGCTCAACTTTATGCTTTTTGCAGGAGCGCTTCAGATAGACTTTCGAAAGCTCAAGGAAGAAAAAACACCTGTCCTTATTTTGGCTATCAGTGGCGTGTTTATATCCACAGTTCTCATAGGTTTTGGTATTCATTATCTGCTTGGCTGGTTAGGTATAGAGCTGGAAATACTGTACTGCCTCATGTTTGGCGCTTTGATTTCGCCTACAGATCCTATTGCCGTTACTGCTACTATTAGGAAATTCAGGTTGTCAGAAAACTTAGAAACCCGTATTTCAGGGGAATCTCTGATCAACGATGGTGTGGCTGTGGTAACAGCCCTGACTATACTCGATTTGGCTCATGCCGGAGAAACCCACACACTCAACATATTTGATATCGTCTGGATATTTGGTACCGACATTATGGGAGGTGTCATCATGGGGCTGTTTTTGGGGTATACGGGCTACAGAGTATTGCTCTATATAGACAATGATGAAGTAGAAGTAGAAATACTAATGACTCTGGCTTTGGTGATGGCAGGTACGCAGTTAGCGGAGTTTATGCACGTGTCGTCAAAGCAAGCGGTGGTTATCATGGGTTTGATTTTGGGTAATGAAGGCAAAAGTTCTAAAGTGACCAGCGCTACAGGCGATTATGTCTTTAAGTTTTGGAAACTGATGGAAGAGTCGTTTAATGCGATGCTCTTTGTGCTGATCGGTCTGGAAATGCTCATAATACCCTTGCGAACCGACTATTTTGCAGCAGGGTTCTTTGCTTTCAATCTCGTGTTGTTTTCCCGATGGGTGAGCGTTTTTGTGCCTATCAAAGCAATGACTACCTATAGGAGTTTTGAGAAAAATACGGTTGCGATATTAGCCTGGGGGGGTATTCGTGGAGGTATCCCTATTGCTCTTTCGTTATCCCTTCCGGAGTTTCATGGCAAGGAGGTTATAGTTACCATGACTTATATAGTTGTTGTATGTTCGGTATTGTACCAGGGACTTACCGTACCGAAACTCTTGCGAACAACTTTTCCTAAAAGACACTAAAAACAAAAAGCTGGCAAGAAGGAGTCACATCCCTGCCAGCTTTTTTGCTATGTCATTTTTCCTTTTTTAGTTAACCCTATCGTATGGCCTTTGTCCAGATAGGACGGTGAGCGTGGTTAATCACGTCTTTGGTTACATGACCGGCTATCAGGTAAAGTAAACCATGCCTGTCATGAGTACCCATCGCAATCATGTCTGCATCGATATCGCTAGCAAAATCCATGATTGCATCAGCCTGATCTGCTTCTTTCACCACATTGATGCTATAGTTTTCCAGTTTGGCTTCTTTGGCAAACAGCTCTACTCTTTCCTCTACTTCTTCCTTCTTTAGCCAGATAGAGTCATATGCTTTTATGATGTGTAGTTTCGCATCGTAGTGTTTTTGCATAAGTTTCAGGTCTTCTATTACCTGAAACTGATCCGGTTTTAAGTCAGTAGCAAACACAATGTTTTTGATCTTAGACAGGTCGTTGCAGGATTTTACAGTAATGACAGGTACGGTAGAATAGCGCACCACTTTATCCGTAAGCGAACCTACCAACAATTCCTCGAGTCCGCTGGCACCTTTGGTGCCCATTACTATCAGACTGCTTTTGTGTTCGGCTATTTGCTCTACTATCGAAGAAAAAGAATTGCCTATCTCTACCTTATATGAGATGTTGATGTCGGCAAATTTGGGGTCGTCTATGATGGACTGTAGTTTGTCCTTTGCCTTTTCTATGAGTTTTAGTACATATACATTTTCCATAGAATTGTAAGAAACTTCCCCCATCGTTTTGAAAGCATCGTCTGCAGGGTCTTCTACTACATGAAAAAGCAAAATATCCGATTGAGTATCTGCCGCTAGAGAGTGTGCAGCCTCTATGGCATTATTGGCTTCCTCCGAAAAATCGGTGGGCACAAGAATTCGTTTCATAGTGATATAAATTGATTTAGGTCAAAAATACGTTTATATATCAAAGCGAAATATGACGCAAAAAGTTGTGTTAAGTGATTATTATCAGCTTTAGTAACTTGTAAAATTCATAGGTATAAATTTTTTCTTATCTAAAATTGTTGAATATTCGTGCAATTTTCGTTTTTGATAATAAAAAGAAACATGGAGGTTCAGTCGTTTTGTGCTCGTTGGATTGTAGTAGTGGTAGTGTTAGCAGGGTGTTTTTTTTCTCAGTGTGGGGAGAAAAAACAAGAACATAGAAGCTTGAGGATAAAGAAAATGACCAAAGTGGTGTCGCCAGCTAACGGAGCAAAGCTGACACTAAACGATGACTGGAACTTTGCAGTAGAGCCAGCTCAGGATACCGTATCAGTAGACTCTTTTACAGTCAATATTGGCACAACACCGGTTTTTTCATCTGCTCAGAAAAAGCCAGCTCAGTCTTACCCATTTGTAGGGCGACATAACATTACTTACGCAGTGTATTTGAGCAACGGAAAAAAAGAAGTTCACACTCAATCTGTGACTTTGCTAGCCCCTCAGGAGCCTGAGGCTTACACCTACAGAAAGCAAAACACATTCACGCACGATCCCGATGCATTTATTCAGGGTTTGTTCTATGAAAATGGATTTTTGTACGAAAGCACTGGACACAGAGGGGAGTCTACCTTGCGCAAGGTCAATCCCGGTACGGGTAGCGTAGTGCAAAAGATTGACTTGGAGCAGGAGTACTTTGGAGAAGGAATCACTGCCTACAAAGACGAGATTTATATGCTTACCTGGGAGTCACGCAAAGGATTCGTATACGACAAAAAAGACTTCAAACTACTGAGAGAGTTTGGTTATCCAACCGAAGGGTGGGGAATCACCACTATGGGCGATACTCTGGTGATGAGCGATGGATCAGAAAACCTCTACCTGATGGATCCGGCTTCATTCACGCAGCTAGGCCGTCTTCAGGTGTACGACCATGAAGGGGCTGTAAAAGGATTGAACGAGTTAGAATATATAGACGGAAAGATTTACGCCAATATTTATCAAACAGATTATATAGCCATAATAGATGTCAGCACAGGAGCTGTGACCGGAAAGATCAATCTGGCGGGTATATTCGATCGAAACAATTACGGTCGCCGATCCGATGTGCTAAACGGTATAGCTTACAACCCTGATAACAAGCACCTGTATGTGACCGGAAAGTGGTGGCCAAAGTTGTACGAAATAGAAATAATAAAAACAGAAACCCCAATCCCATAAACATTTCCCATTATGACACTGGAAGAAACAACGAACAAAGTAAAAGAGCTGGCTGACAAAAAAGGAGGAGCCATAAAAGCTAAAATCAAATTTCAATTTGATGAAGGCTGTATTCATCTCGACGACACAGTAGCGCCTACAACTGTAGTGAATGATGACTTGCCTTCGGATTGCACCATCAAAGTAAGTCTCAAAAACTTTGAAAAATTGATGATAGGAGAAATGAACCCTATGGGAGCTTTTATGATGCAAAAACTAAAAGTAAATGGTGATATGTCTGTGGCTATGAAGTTGTCTTCTCTTTTCTGACGTTTGCTATGAGCGACGCATTAGAGCAGCTTCGGTACCCTATTGGTAGGTTCAGCGTTAAGCCTGCCTATACAGCGGAGGATACAGAATTCAATATACAGGCTATAGCCAACTTACCAAAAAGACTCCATCAGGCGGTCGCACACCTGTCGGATGCACAGTTAGAGACACCTTATCGACCCAACGGGTGGACAGTACGCCAGGTAGTGCATCATCTTGCTGATAGCCATATCAATAGTTACATTCGGTTTAAATGGACACTTACCGAGGATACACCCACTATAAAAGCGTATGATGAAGTGGCCTGGGCCGATTTGCATGAAGCTACCTCTGCACCTGTACATTTGTCGCTAGAGTTGCTCTCAGCCTTGCATGCTCGCTGGACAGTCGTAATGAAAAGCCTCGATGAAGCTCAATTACAAAGAGGATTTGTTCACCCGGAGACCGGAGAATTATCTACCCTTGCTACAGCCATAGCACATTATGCCTGGCATGGTGAACATCACCTGACTCAGATAACCTCCCTGATAGAAACTTGCGATTGGTGAAATGAAATGTCGTAATGAAGCGGCAGGCAGAAAACGCTTTTTATATTAAACTAACAATTGTTAGTTTTGTAAGAAATGTTAGCTACAGTTATACAAAAAAAGAAATCCAGAAAGGCCGTTATTCTGGAAGAAGCAGCTGCTCTTATCCATGAGAAAGGGTATGTGGCAGCAACCATGCGTGATATTGCTACGCGGGTAGGCGTAGAAGCAGCGAGTCTGTACAATCACATAAAATCTAAACAACAGATACTACATGAGATATGCTTTGGCCTGGCTGATCGCTACATGCAGGAAATGGAGCAAATAGAGCAGTCGGGATTATCGTATGTAGAAAAAATAAAGTCGCTGGTAGACTTGCATATAACCGTAAATGCAGAGCAAGCCACCCTCTCGGCCGTGATGAATGATGAGTGGCGGCATTTGAAAGAACCGGATTTGTCTCGGTTTGTAACCCTTCGAAATGGATACGAAAACAAGTTTATAGACATAATTGATCAAGGTGTAAAGAACGGCGAGATCAAGGCTGTAGATCCGAAAATAGCCTTATATACAATACTGGGTGCAGTAAGGTGGCTTCAGCACTGGTATACGCCGGGTAAGCCTCCCGGACTAGAAAGGGTGCGGCAAAATATAGTGGGTATAGTGATGGGTGGCATAGAAAAAAACGAATCGACATGAGAAAATTTTGTACTCTACCGGTAGCAAAAGTGAATCAGGAAACACCCGATTGTGTGTCTGTAGAGCTTGATGTGCCCACAGAGTACAAGTCGGATTTTTTAAACTACCAACCCGGGCAGCACCTTACCTTCAAAAAAGAATTGGGAGGGGTAGAGGTCAGGAGAAACTACTCGCTGTGTACGTCTCCTCAGGAAAAGCGGCTAAAGGTAGCTGTAAAAAAAGTGGCTGGAGGAGCTTTTTCTACTTATGTGAACCATGAACTGCAAGTAGGCGATACGCTGGATACGCTACCACCTATGGGTAGTTTTTATGTGGATATACAGCCATCTAACTCCCGACAAATACTTGCAGTGGCCGCAGGCAGTGGCATCACACCTGTAATATCGAATATAAAAGCAGTGCTCGAAGCAGAAAAAGAAAGCAGCGTGACACTTCTGTATGGAAACAAAGACAAAAAGGCTATTATTTTCAGGGAGGAATTAAATCACCTGAAAAATAAATACATGCATCGCCTGTCTGTACATCATGTACTGAGTAGAGAAAAGACTGACAGAGGTGGCTTTGAAGGACATATCGATGCTGAAAAGATAACATGCTGGAACGGAAAGTTATTTGACCTGAAGGCCATAGATCAGGTATTGATTTGTGGACCGGGTAAGATGATAGAAAACGTAAAAGCAACTTTGGTGAGCTCTGGTGTCAGCAAAGGAAAGATACATACGGAGTGGTTTGGAGTGCCGGGACAAAACAACAAAGAGAATAATCCTACACCGAAGCAAAACAAGAACAACAAGAGCAGGATAAGGGTAGTAGTAGATGGGATAGAGTATGATTTTGGTTACGATGGTCAAGAGAGTTTGTTGGATGCAGCCATGAAGCAAGGGGCAGATTTGCCCTTTGCCTGCAAAGGAGGAGTGTGCTGCACCTGTAAGGCCCGGCTGACAAAAGGCGAAGTAAGTATGGATGTAAACTATGGGCTGGAGCCTGATGAGATCAAAGCAGGTTATATCCTTACCTGCCAGGCAAGGCCATTGACATCCGAAGTGACGGTAGATTTTGATGCCCGATAGGCAAAAACACTTAAACAATACCCAAAATGAGCGACTATGAAAAACAGGAAAAGCATTTTCAGCAAAAAATAGATGCTGAAGTGAAAATAGAGCCGAAAGACTGGATGCCTGATGGTTATCGGAAAACGCTCATCCGACAGATGTCGCAACATGCACACAGTGAGATTGTAGGCATGCTGCCTGAGGGAAATTGGCTAACCCGGGCTCCTTCGCTTCGTCGGAAAGTAGCAGCCCTGGCTAAAGTGCAGGATGAGGCCGGGCACGGACTGTATCTCTATAGTGCCTGTGAAACACTGGGAGTAGAGCGCGATGATCTGATAGAAGAACTACACTCCGGAAAAGCGAAATATTCCAGCATATTTAACTACCCTACATTGACCTGGGCTGATATGGGAGCTATAGGGTGGTTGGTCGATGGAGCGGCTATAATGAATCAGGTGCCGCTGTGTAGATGCTCCTATGGGCCTTATGCCAGAGCGATGGTGCGTGTGTGTAAGGAAGAAAGTTTTCATCAGCGGCAGGGATTTGAAATCATGCTGACCTTGAGTAAGGGAACAACTGCTCAAAAGCGTATGGCACAGGATGCTCTTGATCGCTGGTGGTGGCCATCGTTGATGATGTTTGGCCCGTCGGATGCCGATTCACCCAATACGCAGCAGTCGATGCAGTGGAAAATAAAGCGATTTACCAACGACGAGTTGAGACAGAAATTTGTGGATGCATGTGTACCGCAGGCAGAATTGCTGGGGCTGACCATACCCGACCCTGATCTAAAGTGGAACGAGCAGCGGCAGCATTATGACTTTGGGCCAATTGATTGGGAAGAGTTTTTTCAGGTGTTGAAAGGAAACGGCCCGTGCAACAAAGAAAGACTGGATGCCCGCAGGAGAGCGTATGATGAGGGGAGCTGGGTAAGAGAGGCGGCTGTTGCTTATGCGGATAAAAAGGCTCAAAAAGAGCAACAAAGAGTGGCCGGATCAGAGAGGTAAGATAGAGCTCCGCCCCGGATAGAAGCATTGTTTGAGCCCGAAAGAGCTGTAGGGCGGCAGGCGAGTGCGGATAGCCGGATAAGGCGGCCAAAGAACTGACAACATAAACCGGATAATACGATGGATAAAAAAAACTGGCCTCTTTGGGAGGTTTTCGTCAGAAGCAGGCAAGGTCTCAGTCATAAGCATGTAGGAAGTGTACATGCCGCAGATGCTTGTATGGCTGTGGAAAATGCCCGCGATGTATATACACGAAGGAGCGAAGGTGTGAGTATATGGGTAGTAGAGTCGGAAAAGATACATGCCTCCGATCCTGAAGAGGAAGAGCCGCTGTTTGAGCCGGCCAGAGACAAGGTGTACAGGCATCCTACATTTTATGATTTGCCGGAGGAAGTAAAGCATATGTGATGGAGCTACAGGGTAATAGTAAATATGCCGTACAACAGGGGGACAATTGCCTGATACTGGGGCAGCAGCTGGCTGGTTGGTGTGGGCATGGGCCTGTGTTGGAGCAGGATATAGCACTTACAAACATAGCGTTGGATCTGATAGGTCAGGCGAGAAACTACTATCAGTATGCTGCAAAGGAGGTGGGGAATGGTATGGACGAGGATCAGATAGCGTTTTTGCGTGATGCGTGGGATTACTACAACCTGCTATTGGTAGAGCAGCCAAACGGGGATTTTGGACAGACGGTATTGCGTCAGTACCTGTTTGATGTGTATCACCTGGCATTTTTGAGGGAGCTGGCGCAGAGCAAAGATGAGGGACTGGCGGCTATAGCGCAAAAATCTGAAAAGGAAGTGGCCTATCACAAGCGGTGGAGCGGGCAGTGGGTGTTGCGACTGGGGGATGGTACAAATGAAAGCCATAGTCGTATGCAGGAAGCTCTGGAAAACTTATGGAAATATGCTCTGGAGCCTTACAACGCTACGGCTCTGGATGAAGATATGGCTGCACGGGGAGTGGGAGTAGCATTGGCTGGCCTGAAAGAAAATTGCCTGGCAGAGGTAGAAGCACATCTGTCAGAAGCTACGCTGAAAATACCGGAGGTCGGACCCGGGCAGTCGGGGGGAAAGACGGGAAGACATACAGAGCACTTGGGGTATATACTGGCCGAGATGCAATTTTTGCCAAGGGCATATCCGGGAGCAAAATGGTAAGCCTATACCCGAAAAAGAAAGGAAGCAGGCTTTTGCTATTGGTAAGAAATATCGGGTAGTAAAAACTAAAACATGAAGAATACAGCCGAAATATGGGATGTGCTGGCACAGGTGTACGATCCGGAAATACCGGTGCTATCGGTAGTGGATATGGGTGTAGTACGTCAGGTAGAGTTGAGGGATACGAGTGTGGTAGTAACGATAACGCCTACATATTCCGGATGTCCGGCTATGCATACGATAGAGCAGGATATAGCTGAAGCGCTGGAAGAGCGCGGATATACCGTTGATGTGAAAACAGTATTGTCACCGGCATGGACTACCGATTGGCTTACGGAAAAAGGCAGAAAGGCGCTGCGTGAATACGGGATAGTTCCTCCTGTGGAGTCTACTTCAGATAAGCGTAGTTTGCTATTGGAGGAGGTGGAGGTTCCCTGCCCGCAATGTGGCTCGAAGGCTACAAAGCTCGTGAGCGAATTTGGCTCTACAGCGTGCAAAGCCCTCTATGCCTGTATAGACTGTAAAGAACCATTTGATTATTTTAAGTGCTTGTAAATAAACAATATACATGGAATCATCTATTCTTTTTGAAAAAACAGGGAGCATTGGAAAAATAACACTGAACCGACCGGATGTTTTTAACAGTATCAATCGTGAAATGGCACTGGCTTTTCATGCAGCGCTGGATGAATGTAAAGTAGAAGCGATAAGAGCTGTTTGCATTACGGGCAGTGGTAAAGCATTTTGTGCCGGACAGGATCTGGCAGAAATTACCGGGGACAATGCATTGTCTGTAGAGCATATTGTGGGAGAACATTACAATCCCATCATCGAACGCATGAGAGCCTTGCGAAAGCCAGTGTTGTGTGCTGTAAACGGTGTAGCAGCCGGAGCGGGAGCTAACATAGCTCTGGCTGGCGATGTGGTGGTGGCCAGCGAGGCGGCTTCTTTTATGCAGGCTTTTAGCAAAATAGGTTTGGTACCCGACAGTGGGGGCTCGTTTTTTCTGCCAAGGCTGGTGGGCATACAAAAAGCATCTGCTCTGATGATGCTCGGAGACAAAGTAGGCGCTCAGGAAGCGGAGCGACTGGGTATGATCTATAAGGTATTTGAAGTGCATGAGTTTAATGAAAAGGTGAGTGAGATGACAGAAAAACTGGCTTCATTGCCCACCAAAGGCCTGGCTCTGACTAAGCGCTTGCTGAACAGCAGCCTGACTAGCAGTCTGACTGACCAACTCGCTTTGGAAGAAGCCATGCAAAGAAAAGCTGCTGCTACCCATGATTACGCAGAGGGAGTCAGGGCCTTTTTGGAAAAAAGAAAACCGCATTTTGAAGGCAAGTGATATGGTAAATCAGGTAGGTGTTATAGGTGCAGGAGCTATGGGTAGAGGCATAGCTCAGGTAGCTGCAGCAGCAGGCGAAAAGGTAGTGTTGGTAGATACTGCACAACAAGCTTTGAATCAGGCGGAAACCCATCTGGATTGCATATTGGACAGGAGTATTGAAAAAGGTAAAATCACCGCTGAGCATGCCTGTTCTATCAAAAGCAATATTCACTATACCACCAGCCTGGAAGAATTGAATAGCGCTACCTTGGTAGTGGAGGCTGTGGTTGAGGATTTGATCCTTAAAAAAGAGCTTTTTGGTGAGTTGGAAAAAATGGTGGCAAAAGACTGCATATTGGCTACCAATACATCTTCACTGTCAGTATCGGCTATAGCGTCGGGCTGTCAATACCCTGATCGTGTAATAGGGTTGCATTTTTTTAATCCTGCACCACTTATGGCGCTGGTAGAAGTAGTGCCTGCGTTGCAAACCATGTCTGCGGTGATAGAGCAGGCGAGGAATAGAGTAGATGTGTGGGGAAAAACAACCGTAATAGCTCAGGATACCCCCGGTTTTATAGTCAATCGGATTGCAAGGCCGTTTTACGGCGAGGCTTTGCGAATAGCCGATGAGGGGATAAAAGGATTGCCGGCAGGAGAAGAAGGATATGCTACGATAGACTGGGCTATGCGAGAGTTGGGAGGGTTTAAGATGGGGCCTTTTGAGCTGATGGATTACATCGGTAATGATATCAACTATACGGTCACCAAAACAGTCTATGAAGCTTTTTTTAACGAACCACGCTACAAACCGTCTTTTACTCAAAAGCGATTGTTTGATGCAGGTTTTTTAGGGAGAAAATCCGGTAGAGGCTATTACAACTATCAGCAGGATAGCTTGCCGCCCCGGTCTGTAGAAGATGAAATTCTGGGACAGCAGATTGTAGATAGGGTATTGGCTATGTTGATAAATGAAGCTGCCGACGCTGTGTTTTGGCAGGTGGCAACACCACACGATATAGATTTAGCCATGACTGCCGGGGTGAATTATCCCAGAGGACTTTTAGCTTGGGCTGATGAGCTGGGGGCATCAGCGTGTGTTCATCGCATGGATGCGCTCTATACACGATATAGAGAGGAGCGCTATCGTTGTAGTCCTCTGCTTAGAGAAATGAGCGGGCAAGGAAAGTGTTTTTTTTGATGATTAGACATTACTCTACTGCTTCTATGGCTATTTGTCGGTCGTTAAACGAAAAACTGTCTCCGGATTTTTTGCCGAGCAATGCCTGCCCCAAAGGAGAGAGAGGAGAAATGACAAATATGCTTTCATCATTCATAGTGATTTTGCCCAGCGCTACAGCGATGTAAAAAATCCCGTTTGAGAGTCTGACAAGAGAGCCGGATTCTATAGTGTTTGTTGTTTTATCAGGAGAAATGCCTTTGAGTATTTTGAGAAGCTGAGTAGCTTCGGTCAGCTGTTTGGCGTACATATCGCGTTCAATGTGGCTCATAGCCCTGGCCGTGTCGTGCTTGTCTCCGGCTGTACTTTTTTCTTCCGCATTGGCAGATTCCTGAGCCTCTTTCATGGCTTTGTCAGCAATGGTTATTTTTTCATTTACCAGAGAGAGGCAAACGTTGTAGACTTCTTGTTTCTTTGGCATTTGTGAGTTGAATAGCGATATTTAGGGTGACAAAATTGCGCAATCGGAAGGTAACTATCGAATGAAAATCACAGATTTATTATCTCAGACATGAAACCAGACGCATCAAGTTTAATAGACGAATACATTGCCGGTTCACCGGACTATGCCCGACCCATACTCGAGAAAGCCCGGCAGATCATTGTAGCAGCAGATTCCGATATACGTGAAGACTGGAAATGGAATGTGCCTCATTTTGTGTGTGAAGGAATAGTATGCTGGCTGGCAAGCTTCAAAACGCACGTGAGTGTCAATTTTTTCAAAGGAGCATTAATCGAAGACAAATATCAAATCTTTGACTCCCTGGGCGAAGAACAAAAAGGCAATAGGATAATCAAGTATACCTCTATTGATAGACTTCATGATCATGAATTGAAAGACTATGTAGAGCAGGCAGTCGTTATCAATCGCAAAGGGCTCAAACCTGTAGTGAAGAAAAAAGAACTGATAGTGCCTGACTATTTTATGGAAAAGCTGAAAGCTAACCCGAAAGCACATACTGTTTTTACCGAGTTTCCAGCGTCGTACAAGCGCGACTATGTGGAGTGGATCGTAGAGGCAAAGCGCGAAGCTACCCGTGATAAAAGAATGGCCCAGGCTCTGGAGTGGATAGCAGAAGGAAAAGAGCGGAATTGGAAATACAAAAAATAAATACATGATATATGCATTTGAGGGTTTTGTGCCGGTAGTGCACCCGTCGGCTTTTGTGCATCCGCAGGCTGTGGTCACGGGCAATGTGATTATAGGAGAAAAGGTTTACATAGGTCCCGGAGCAGCTATTCGGGGCGATTGGGGAAAGGTAGTGATCGAAAACGGGTGTAATGTTCAGGAGAATTGCACCATCCACATGTTTCCGGGTACAAGTGTTTTATTGAAAAAAGGAGCCCATATAGGCCATGGAGCAGTAGTACATGGTGCCGAAATCGGAGAAAACTCACTGATTGGTATGAATGCAGTCATAATGGACAATGCCGTGATAGGAAAAGAATGTATAATAGGAGCACTGGCTATGGTGGTCGGTGAAACTCAGGTACCCGACCGGACTATGATGGTGGGTAATCCGGCCAAAGCCGTCAAGACAGTATCGGATGAAATGATAGAGTGGAAAACAAAAGGAACCGAACTGTATCAAAAGCTGCCTGCCGACTGTAAGAAATCCCTGAGGCCGTGTGAGCCGCTAACTGCCATAGAAAAAGACAGACCTGAACAAATGCCGGTGTTTGAAACCTGGAAAAAGACGCTCAAAAAGAAGTAGTATGAAAATAAGAATAAAGTGCTTTTTCTCCATAGCAACAGTATGCATAGCTCTTTGCTTTGGGTGCAGATCTGCTAAAATATCGGCCACAGAAAAAGCACTCATACCGGTAAGCAACCCGGAAATACGACAACTGCAGCATGACTTGCTTACCTACAAGTATGTATACAGCAATATTTGGCCCTATAATTTAGATGAATTGCTGGACTTTCAACGCAAGCGAGGAAACCATGAAGTGACGTATGACAACTTCGAATCTCTGGGGTGGAAGCAGGATAACGATTCGTTAAAAGTAGATTACACATACAGCTATCCGGATCAGTCACCTTTAGGTTTTGATACTGTAAAAGGAGGCATTACACTCTATACTACATCAGACTCCACAGCTTATATTTCCCACGACTTATACAAAGTCAGAAAAAGAAAAACGGCAAAGTAAAAACCACTTGCTATAAGCAGTTGTAAATTCTTACATTTGCCGATGCAAATTTGATCTCCTAATACTATGAAAAAAAGCACCAGATTAGCCATCATACTTGTTGGATTAGTAGCTTTTTCGTTGTTTATAGCCCTATCCGAAAAGCAAACTCACAAAGCGTCGTTTGATACGGGTATGTTTGCAGTGGCCGATACAGCCGGAGTGGTAGCGGTAGAGATCAAAGGTGCTACTACCAACCGGTTGGAAAAAAAAGGAAATAGCTGGGAGATAAATGATACACACGTTGTAGACCCCAATACCATAAAAGTGCTACAGACAATACTGGCACAGGTAAGTGTGAAAAGACCAGTAGCCAGACTAAACAATGATGCCATTGTGCAGGAGTTGAGAAATGAGGGGCATAAAGTGACGTTGTTTTTTTCCGACGGATCGGAGAGGCAGTTCTGGGCCGGAGGTGATGCCGCAAAGAAAAATGCTTTTTTTGCCGATGACGAGCGAGCTTATGTGGTAGCAATACCCGGCTACAACAACTATATTTCGGGCATCTTCGAACTCACTGCCAGCCAGTGGCGCGATCGATTGCTTTTTGCTTCTACATGGCGAACTTTACAATCGCTCACGATCGATTATGAAGAGCAAAAAAATGACCTGACCATTGCTTTTGAGGATGATTTTCTCAAAGTACAGGGTGTGAATAAGCTGGATACTACTGCACTTATGGACTATGTGCAGCAATATGCATACTTTCAGATCAATGATTATTTGCCGCGAGGAAAATACCCCCGCTACGAGGCACTGACAGGCAAGTCTCCTAAAGCAACGATATCACTTCGGGATATTGATGAGACCAAAAACAAGACCCTTACAGTGTATCCATTGCTGAAAGGGGAGTCGTTTTATCTGGTAACAGATCAAGCCGGTGAAATGATGGTGATAGATGCGCGCAGAATGGAAAATCTTTTAGTTAAAAAAGACCAATTCATATCTGAATAGTCATTGTCTTTTCGCCAAAACATCATTATTTTGCGCAATGATATTTTGGGATCGCTTTGTTCCTGTTTGTCATCGACCTTGGAACCGACCATTTTTCAGCATGTGGTCGTCCTTTCATCTAAAATTTTAATTAAAAATAATTCGGCAGAATGAAATTCATAGTTTCTTCATCTTACCTTAAAAAAGAGCTAGCAGCCATCAATGGGGTAATCACGACCAATCCAGTAGTACCCATATTGGAAAACTTTTTATTCGAGATCAACGACGGAACGTTGACCGTAACTGCCTCAGACTTGCAAACCTCAATGGTGACCGAGCTGGAGGTGGAAGCCAAAGAGAATGGCAGTATCGCCGTGCCATCAAAGATTTTGATGGAAACCCTGACCAATCTGCCGGAGCAGCCGGTCACGTTCAGTATCGATGAAGAAACCTATAGTATTGAAATCAACTCTGATAATGGACGGTATAAGTTGTCGGGAGAGAATGCTACTGATTTCCCCAAAGTACCTACAGTATCGGATGGCAATTCGGTAAACATATCTTCGGATGTACTGGCTACCGCCATAAATAACACTATACTGGCTACCAGCAACGACGAGCTTCGTCCTGCTATGACTGGGGTGTATATGAATCTGACAGACACCAACACTACCTTCGTAGCGACGGATGGTCACCGGCTCATTCGCTACAGAAGAGTAGATATTGCTTCGGAAAGCGATAACTCTATGATCGTTCCCCGCAAGGCGCTTACACTGCTGAAATCTACATTGCCTGCCGAAAATACCAATGTAAATGTTGAGTTTAATGTGTCAAACGCGTTTTTTAAGTTTGGTAATATCTTTATGGTATGTCGACTGATCGATGAGCGCTACCCCGACTATGAAAATGTGATACCTGCCAACAATGAAAACAACATGACGATCAATAGGTCTGAGTTGTTGGGTTCGTTGAAGCGTATTGCTATTTATGCTAATAAAACTACCCATCAGGTAAGATTGAAGATTACAGGAAGTGAACTGGTAGTGTCTTCTGAGGATTTGGATTTTTCTAACGAAGCAAACGAGCGCTTGTCTTGTGATCACGACGGAGAAGATATAGAAATCGGTTTCAATGGCAAGTTTCTGATAGAGCTGCTAGGCAATGTAAGCTCTAAAGAAGTAACCATGAAATTTTCAGAGCCGAATAAGGCGGGATTGATTGTGCCGGTATCGCAGGATGAAAACGAAGATTTGCTTATGCTGGTAATGCCTGTAATGTTGAGCAATTACACAGTATAAGTTTTATAAAACAAACAATATTTTAAAACAGCATCGGTATCCGGTGCTGTTTTTTTTGTTGTTATCTGTGCTGTGTTTTGGGGCTAATCGGCGTAATCAAACTTTTTTAGTATTGATCTGGATAGTGCCTAGCAATGTTTTGTGTACAGGGCACTTGTTGGCAATGTCCATGAGCCGGTCAATTTGTTTTTGATCAAGGTCGCCTTTCAGGTCTATGTCGCGTGTGATGATGTCTATTTTAGTATTGGGCTTTTCACACCCCTCACAGTCGCTTGCGTATTCTTTGGCGTGGCTCAGGGTCACGTTTACTCCTGTCAGTGGCCAGTCTTTTCGATTGGCATACATGGTGATGGTGAGTGCCGTACACGATCCCAGACTAGATAGCAGCAGGTCGTAAGGCGTAGGGCCTTTGTCATTGCCTCCTACACTTTTGGGTTCGTCAGCCAGCCACTCATGTTGGTTGGTTTTTATTTTGGTGGTGTAGCCATCGTCTCCTATGCTTACATAAATTTGATTTTTGTCTGTGGTGCTCATATCATGCTTGTTTTTTCTGATACAGAAGATACGTTATACACAGGCAAAATAAAAACCCTGACACTTTTAGGTAGTATCAGGGCTTTTAATGGGCAGAGTAAAAGTCAAGTTAACCCGCCAGTTCGTAGTGTTTTCTAAAAAGCTGTTCGTACTTATTAGCCAGGTCATTGAGGTTTGACGACTTAAATGCTCTGGCCAGTTCGCTGAGTTCTATCAGGTTTTTCTGAATTTCCAGTTGATCCATTATGCCATTGCCAAACAAGTAAGTAAGCATTTCGTCTGAGCGGACAGACATTACTTCAGCTATTTCTTTGGCTTTTTCTTCTTCACCTACAGCAAGTAACAAGCCTACCTGCTGCACACTAAAGTGGTCGTAGCGTACTGCATGATCAGGCATGATTTCCAGGCATTTTAAAAGTGCCTGTCTTGCTTTTTCTGTTTTACCTTCCTGCAGCAATGCCTCTGCAAGGGTATTGAAGCTGGCTCGGTGATTGAGAATAAACCCTTTGTAGTCTTCCGAATAGTATACGTCAGGGTTGTCCAGTCCTCTCCAATAGAAATTGTTCATCATGTTGTCGTACATTTTGTCTGTATCTACGAGCAATTCCGATGGGTTCGGATTTTCTACGGGCAGCAGTCTAAATGCCATGCCTTCCTGCACCATGTACTGCCTCAGGTTGAGATTTACTCCGGCCAGAGAAGTGTTGTTGAAATAGATAGGACGTTCCCAATTGTTGTTTACGATTAGGTCGAGTATCGCCAGGTCTTTCTTTTCCAGCGCTCTTCCTTTAAGCGTCCATGTCATTCTGTTTGTCAGCAAGTGTTTTTTGGTCTCAGGTATTATGCCTTTAGCCAGTACTGCCGAGGTGTCTACATTGAGGTAGAAGTTTCTCGAAGGTACAGAGTTGTAGCTGCTGATAGATGTGGGTATCTGCAAGGCTGGATGTTCGTCTTTGATCAGTTTTAAAAACTGGCGGGTGTTCATGGCACCTTTTATATTTTCTCTTTCTACCAGAGGTAAATAATCATTGAGGCCTCCTTGTACGTAGTTTTCTTTGGCTAGCCCAAATGGCAGAGGTTTTGATTCGTATGCATCGCGCATCATCTGCTCTATGTACCAGTCGGTATTGAAGTAGCTAAGCACGATTACGCGCACATCGGTACGGAATCCTTCTACCTCCTGTGCATACCAGAGAGGGAAGGTGTCATTGTCTCCCCCGGTGAAAATAATAGCATTTGGGGCGCAGGATGCCAGAAAATTTTTGGCAGAATCTACAGAGAAGTATCGATCTGATCTGTCGTGATCGTCCCACCCTTCGGCAGCCATGATAGTAGGCGATGAAAAGGCGATCAATAGTGCTACGATAGCCGCCAGTGTGCCGTTTTTGAGTATAAACTGCAGTCCTCTAAACAAACCGATTACTCCAAAGCCAATCCAGAAAGCAAAAGCATAGTATGAGCCAGCATAGATGTAGTCGCGCTCACGAGGTTCTACTGGCGGAGAGTTGAGGTAAAGCACGATGGCTGCACCGGTAAGGAAAAACAACATGGCCACAAACAGAAAGTTGTTGGGGTCTTTGTAGTATTGAAAAAACAACCCTACAAGTCCCAGCAGCAGAGGAATCATAAAGAAAGCATTTCTTCCACGGTTTTCGGCTAGCTCTTTGGGCACTTCTTTTAGTGCAGCGGGTATCCCCATCCAATCAGCGCCCTGTATATCTGATTCTCGCCCGGAAAAATTCCACATAAAGTAGCGGAAATACATTGTGCCAAGCTGATGGTTGATCAGGTATGAAATATTGTCGGCAAAACTGGGTTTTTCGCCTGGGCTTAAATCCAGAAGCTGTCGGTATTTTTGTACGTGAGCCGGAGCACTACTCCAGGCACGAGGCAGGACAGAAGTATGTTGAGGGTCGTATATATACTCCATCTTGTAGTCTGCTACTTCGTATTTTTCCTTTCCCTTGCGGTATACAGGCTCACCTTTTTTCTGGTCTACTACCTCAGCGGTAAACAACTGACCTTTGAGCAATGGACGACTGCCATATTGCTCGCGCTTGAGATAGGATACAAAACTCAGAAGGTTTTCGGGGTTGTTTTCGTCAATAGGGGGGTTGTAGCTAGATCGAATAAGTACCAGCGTATACGATGAATAACCAATCAAAATAAAGGCAAAGCAAAGCAAGGCGGTGTTTAGAGTCGCTTTTTGTTCTTTTACCGAGTAGTATATGCCGTATATAAGACCTCCCAGAATAAGTAAAATCAATAAGACTACTCCAGAGCCAAAAGGAAGTCCGATGTTGTTGACAAAAAACACTTCCATCTTTCCGGCGAGAGTGGGTAGGCCTGGGATTATGCCTTCCATTATAATCATAATGATGGCTCCACTGATTGCCAGTGTTACCATTACCCCTTTGAAAGTTACTTTTTCTCTTTTCTTGAAATAATAGATGAGGCCCAGAGCAGGTAGTGTAACCAGGTTGAGCAAGTGAACGCCTATAGAGAGTCCCACCATGTAGGCGATAAGGATCATCCAGCGGTTTTGGCGACTTGGGTCGTCTATGTTTTCCCATTTCAGCATGGCCCAAACCACAAAAGCAGTAAAGAATGATGACATGCCGTACACTTCAGCCTCTACAGCTGAAAACCAAAACGAATCTGAAAATGTGTATGAAAGAGCACCAATAGCACCACTACCGATAATGAGCAGGTTTTTCCATGATGCCTCTTCAGGCACTAGTTTTTGGGCCAGATGAGTGATAGACCAAAACATGAACAGGATAGTAAATCCACTGCTGACTACACTGAGCATATTGATCCAGTAGGCTACCTGCTGGGTGTCGCCTAGTGCCAGAAAAGAAAAAAGGCGACCAATAAGCAAAAACAGTGGTGCGCCGGGAGGGTGGGGTACTTCCAGTTTGTACGATACAGCAATAAATTCTCCACAGTCCCAATAGCTGGCTGTGGGTTCAACGGTAAGGGCGTATACCGTGGTAGAAATAATGAAAAGCGCCCATCCGGCAATATTGTTTATCTTGTTGAAGTCAGACATAAAGTATGATTTTATAACTGGCGAAAATAGTAATTTATAGGCAATTACCCCGATCGTAGGGTTTATTATTTAGATGCCGATAAGCAGGCTCAGCTTAGAAAGTATCAGGTGTGTAAGCTACATGGCGGGTGAGGTGAGGATACTTCAACCCTAGCCCGATCAAACATATCCGAAGCTGTATTCCAAACAATCGACTAGTGATTCTATGGAATACAGAAAACCATCCCTTTTTCATAAAAAGCTTGCATCTGAATAAACGACACACTTCTGTAATTGCTGTTCATGGGTCTCTTTTTTTTAATACTAGCGAAAGTGATTCTCAACAGAGCCTAAGTAACGTATATCGTTAGCATTTTGTATATCTGATTAAGCTTAGATGACAGTAAAATCAGTACTTGCAGGATTATTCTCTTTTTAACTAAATAAAATACCATTGAGGGCGGTACTTTGACTTGTTTTTGCGGCTACTATTCTCCTCATTGTAAAATCCCCAGAAAGAATATCCGTAAAAAAGTATCCCCGAGCACCAGGGTTGTAAGGCATAAGTGTAAAAAGCAACAGGAGTGAGCTGAGTTAAAATGAAGACTTCTTCGAGCAATGTTGATCCTGAGGTTTGCGTTATATTTGCCGCAATTACCGATGGTTATGATTAGAAAAATTAAGACAAGAATACCCTTACTGTTTGTAGTGCTGTTGACGATGTGGAATGCTTCGCATGGGCAGGAAGCAGGTACATATCGAGCTACCCGATCGTTGCATATGGATTTGCTCCATACCCGACTGGAAGTATCATTCGACTGGCAAAAACAGCACATGCACGGTAAAGCCACACTGGATATGAGTCCATACTTTTTCCCACAAGATGATGTGGAACTGGATGCCAAAGGGATGCTTATTCACGATGTGCAGTTGGTAGACAAAGCGGATTCTACTGTTCTTGATTTTGTTTATGAAGCGGACAAGCTACAGGTAAAATTGCCTCAAACCTATGGTAGGCAAGATACGCTTCGCTTGTTCATAGAGTATACGGCCCGCCCAAACGAGCGAGCCATTGAGGGCAGTGAAGCCATAAAAGCCGATAAAGGGTTGTATTTTATAAATCCACTGGGCACTGAAAAGAACAAACCCCAGCAAATATGGACACAGGGAGAAACCGAATCCAATTCTGTGTGGTTTCCTACTGTAGACGCGCCTAACGAAAAGACTACACAGGAGATATTTATTACTGTGGAGGAGCGTTTCAAAACCCTGTCTAACGGATTGTTGCTGGAATCAAAAGACAATGGAGATGGTACTCGTACTGATTATTGGAAAATGGATGTTCCTCATGCACCCTATCTGGTAATGATGGCCATAGGTGAGTTTGCAGAAGTAAAAGATCAATGGGGGGATATTCCACTCTCGTATATGGTAGAGCCGGCATACGAACCGTATGCCAAATCTGTTTTCGGGCATACTCCGGAGATGATGACTTATTTCACGGAATTGTTGGAAGTGGGGTTTCCCTGGCCAAAATACACACAGGTAGTCGTGCGGGATTATGTGTCTGGTGCCATGGAAAATACTACAGCGTCGGTATTTATGGAAGAGGTGCAGTCGACCGATCGGGAGCTGATAGATCAGCATTGGGATGGTATTATTGCTCATGAGCTTTTTCATCAGTGGTTTGGCGATTTGGTAACTACCGAATCCTGGTCTAACCTGACGTTGAACGAGGGCTTTGCTACATACGGAGAGTACCTCTGGGATGAATATAAATACGGAGAAGATGAAGCGGCTTACAACTTTCTGATAACAAGGGATGAGTACTTCGATGAAGCAGAGCAGGAACCAAAACCATTGATTCGCTACTACTATGATCATCGTGAAGATATGTTTGACCGACACTCCTACAATAAAGGTGGGTGGGTATTGCACATGCTTCGCAACTATGTAGGCGATGAGGCGTTTTTTGCTGCTCTGAAGCTGTATCTACTTGACAATGCTTACGAAACAGTGGAAGTAGCTCATCTTCGCTTGGCTTTTGAAGAGATCACCGGAGAGGACCTCAATTGGTTTTTTGATCAGTGGTTTATGCTTCCGGGGCATCCGGAGTTGCTGGTAGATCATAGCTATAAGGATGACACACTTACGCTGGAAGTACAGCAGGTGCAGGATAGCAATGTTCACCTTTTCAGGCTTCCGGTGTTTGTAGATGTGTGGGTAGATGGCCAAAAGGAACGCTTTCCCATAGTGGTGGAAGAAGAACGGGAAACATATAAGTTTGCACTGCCCCAACAGCCGGATTTGGTCTTGTTTGACGGAGAGCAGCAGTTGTTGGCAAAGGTACGCCACCATAAATCTGACAAAGAACTGTATTATCAGTTTTTACATGCCGGGTACTATACCGCGCGCAGGGAAGCGATGATGCATGTCCCTCAGTTCACTAACAAGCAACTCAAGAATGAATTGATAGACAGAGGATTGGATGATCCGTTTTATGACATTCGTCAGATTGCTTTGGAGCATATCGCCGATGAAGAGGTGAAGCCTAAAAAGAAAGAGGAAAAAATCCTGGCGCTTACAGCCGATAAGAATCCCTTTGTAAGAGCTGATGCGTTGGATCTACTTGCGGGTATCGACTTTCATAAATACAGACAGCAGGTGCTTCATGCGTTAGAAGATTCTTCGTACTATGCGGCAGCAAGTGCAATACAGATAATGGGTGAGGCAAATGAAGATATTCCTGCTGAAAAGAAGGAGACCTTTATGCAGTCAGAAAATATACACCTGGTAGTGGCTTTAGCCGGATACTTTAGCACCCGGGAGCAATACGCTCCCTATGACTGGTATCTGAGCAAGGTGGAGGTGTTTTCAGGCAATGAACTTTTTTATTTTATACAATATTTTTCGGAGATGCTGCTTCATGCTGATGACAAAGAACGAAAAGCAGCAGTGAGTGTGTTTTCTGATCTGGCATCTTCACATTCCAATTATATAGTGCGCTTATCTGCTTTTCAGGCGCTCATGCTGCTCGTGGATATGCCGGGTGTGGAAAATTTACTCGAAAAAATAAAAAAGGAAGAGAAAGACGATCGTCTGCTATCGATTTACAAGGATTTGTAGGTTAAGGGCTATTTCTTGCTAAAAAATATGCATATCTTGTCAGATACAAAAGGCCTGTAAAGGCGTCAGGCACATCTCTTGTCAGGTGAAGACAGGGGTGTTAATTTTTTACCCTCAATTTAGATTTATGAAATTAGCTGCGATAGATATAGGGTCGAATGCTGTGAGGCTACAAATTACCAATGTGATTAGCTACGGTGACAATACTACCTTTAAGAAATTACAATACATTCGTTTTCCATTACGATTAGGAGGCGATGTGTTTAGTATGCAGCAAATTGGTGAAGTGAAAACACGCCAGTTTGTGGAGTTGATGAAGGCTTTTAAAATTATGATAGACCTCTATGAAGTGGATGAGTACTATGCATGTGCTACGTCTGCTATGCGAGAGGCAGAAAACGGCCAACAACTCACTGAGCAGGTGAAAGATGAAGTGGGGCTCGATATCAATATTATATCCGGCGAGGCTGAAGCCGAAATGATCAACAGAGTAATTGCCTTTCAGTTAGACGAAGGGGATTATGTGCACATAGATGTGGGAGGGGGTAGTACCGAACTCAACCTATATAAAAACAAGGAAAAAGTAGCATCAAAGTCTTTTCCGATAGGTACGGTAAGAAAACTGGACTCGAAAAAGAAAGAATTGGCCTGGCAGGATTTGTATACCTGGCTGGACGGGTACATTACCGATACAGACGATAAAATAACAGCAATAGGCACAGGAGGCAACATCAACAAACTGTATGAACTGGCAGTGGGTATAGCAGATAAGCAAATGTCACTTAAGCAATTGAAAAGTACCCGCCTGATGCTTAAGGAACTGCCACTGGAGGAGCGCATGTACAAGTTGCAGCTCAATGCCGACAGGGCAGATGTGATTGTGCCCGCATCAGATATTTATATCAACGTGATGAAAAAAGCGGGTGCTACGAAAATACTCGTGCCCGATGTAGGGCTGAAGGATGGCATTATGAATTACCTTTATGAAAAGAACCGATTTAGAAAAGGGCGGTTTTCGATCAAAAACTCCTAAGGCATGAATATTCCTGTAATTCCCATCAAACAAACACTGGATTTTCTGAAGGTTGATATTTGGAAAATAAAAGGTAAGAAAGATGGCATGTCCCGCATTTACCGATGGATAAAGATTTTCATCATTACGGGTAAAGAAATAGCCAAGGATAAAGTTTTTATCCAGGCATCCGCTCTCACCTACTTTTCTATCTTATCTATAGTACCCGTCATAGCTACCATATTTGGTATATCCAAAGGCTTTGGGTTTGGAAAGGATATCAAGGGAGAACTGGGGAAGTTTTTCAAAGGACAGGAAACTATTTTGGAGCAGACATTTATTTATGCTCAGAATATGCTCGATAATGCTAAAGGAGGCTTGATTGCGGGAATTGGTATTGTTTTACTTATCTATGTTGTGATGCGTTTGCTCAACAACATCGAGGCAGCATTTAATACCATCTGGCATATCAGACATCCAAGGTCGTGGGTTAGGAAGTTTACAGATTACTTTGGCATTGTTGTATTTGCCCCTATCCTTTTATTTGTTTCCAACAGTCTTACTGTTTTTATCAGGACTCAAATCACACAAATTACAAGAGATATAGAAGTGTTGGGTTTTATAGAACCCATAGTGATTTTCTTTCTCAGTATATCACCATACTTTGTTTTATGGATACTCTTTACTTTGGTGTATATGATTATGCCAAACACCAAAGTGAAATTTAAGTCTGCATTGATAGCCGGAGTAATTGCGGGTACTATTTTTCAAATTACCCAATGGGGCTTTATTACATTTCAGATTGGAGTATCGAACTATAATGCTATTTACGGTAGTTTGGCAGCATTGCCATTGTTCCTGATTTTCACGCAGATAAGCTGGACCATAGTCTTTATAGGAGGCGAGATATCTTATGCACATCAAAATGTAGACAGGTATGTACCCGATGACTCTGGAATGGAATTGAGCTACGAACGCAAACGAAAAACGGTGCTGCTTGTGATGTCTCTCATCGTCAAAAACTTTGAAAATGGAGGGGAGCCGCTAACCAAAGTAGAAGTGTCGGATCAGTTGCATGTGCCATATCGTTTTGTTGCCGATGTGATGAATGAATTGGTACATGCTGGTGTGCTTTTTCGCAGCAAAGTGAACCAAAAAGAGGTGGATGTATACTTGCCGGCTATAGACATTCATAAGATCACAGTGGCCTACGTTTTTGACAAGCTCGACAAAGATGGTTTGAATAGTATTTGTATGCAGGAAAATAAAGAGATGGGCAGAATCGACAAAGTAGTGGATCAGCTATCAGCCGAAATGCAACACTCCTCAGCCAATGTATTGGTGAAAGATTTGTGATGTAAAACTTTTTTTTGTGGGGCACGTTGACTAATTTGTTCATGTGAATAAATAATTCGGTCAAATGAGAGAATACAAAGAGGTAAGCGATCTGTTGCATGAGGAAGGCATTTTGCATGAGCCTGCAGAGAGCTATGTAGCGCTTATCGAAGTGTCAAGAAAAGGCCTTGATGCCGAAGGCCTTAGTTCACTTCAGGATTACCTTCGTATTTCCAAAACCGAAATCATCAAGCTCATGGATATGAGCACATCTACTTTTCAGCGAAGGCTGTCTTCCCAAAAGCTATCTCCCGCAGAGAGCGAGCATCTCATTCAGATTTATAAGCTCATTACCAAAGGGCTGCAGGTTTTTGGCGACAAGGAGCAGTTGCTCACATGGATAAAATCTGAAAATCAGGCACTGGGAGGCGTAGCTCCTCTGGATCTGATGCAGTCTCAGTTGGGCATTTATGAGGTGGAGCAGCAGCTGGGCAGGCTGGCATACGGCATATACGCATGAGGCTTTATCGCTTTGCACACAAGGATTATGTGAGCGACCTGACCGGAACGGGAGGTTTGTACTATTCTGGTCGATGGCATGAAAAAGGCACTCGTATAGTTTACTTTTCCGAAAATGTGGCCTTGGCCAAACTGGAAGTCTTAGCCAACACGCACTTTCTTCCCAAGACGTATTGTTTGCTTACTGCTGAGGTGCCAGATGATGCAGGTGTGTTTGCCATAGACGAATCGGTGTTGCCCGCGAACTGGGACAGTGTGCCTCCCGATGGAAATATAAGTGCGTTTACCGAAAACTGGATTGCAGATGGGCAGCATTTGCTCATGAGAGTACCATCGGTACATAGTCCTGTAGAGTACAATTACCTTTTCAATCCGCTACATCCTCAAGCAGATCTTTTGAAAGTGATCGGAATTGAACCTCATGATTTTGACAGGAGGTATAAAATAGGGGGAGAGGATGTGTCGACGATACTCCGTAGAGCACTGAAAAAGTAGGGTTACTTACTACGGGCTTTCATAGACCACCTAAAGGTAAAGTCGGCTACAACAGTGCCGTCTTTTAGTTTGCCAATTGTATTTAAGTCTACCGTTAAGGCTTCTCCGGTGGCAATACATTTTTCCACTGCTTCTTTCACTTTGTTGCCATCCGGACAAGAGAAAATGGTTTTTCCTATGGCTTTTTTGGGAAAAGACGCCTTGAGGTCTACAATAATAAAAGCGATAGAAGGCGATTGCCCCTGGATGTGAAGAAGAACCAAAGCAGCCGTAGACAGTTCTGCTGCCATGCTTTGCACAGCGAAATAAATGGATCGAAAGGGGTTTTTGTTTAGAAACTTATAGGGAATGGATGTGGTAGCCTGTTGGCTATCCAGACTCAGTAGTCGCATGCCTGCTATGCAGCCTGCAGGTACGTTCATAAGCATGTACCACCAAAATCGCCAGGGACTAAGTATGGAATCTCTGAGTTTACCCTGCGCTGGCGAAAGCGCTGCATCGTCATTCGTTTTTTTCATGGTATTGGGTGTAGTTGTACACCCAATTTAGCGATTTATCCGCAAGTAAAAAACTACCGGCTTTCTCAGGATTTTTTGTAAAGAAAAATAAGTGCCGCAAGCGCAATCCAAAGACCAAAAAATTCACGGCTTTCTTCCACATAGGGCTTGTCTACTTTCATGCTGGCCACTATTTCTTCGGGCTGTCCGATGGTAAACCAATCGTATACCCCCGGAATGTAAGTAATGCTGAAGAGCCCTCCTGCAATGATAAGACCCAATACTGTTTTTTTAAGCGCCATATCAGTGGCCGATAAAAAGAATACGAGTGAAACTATCCCATAGATAATGATCCAAAGCAGTGGATCGGGATCGTTGTATTGTACTGCAGCAAAAACTAAAAAGAGTACGCCAAAGAATATTTTTGTGATTTTCATAGTGGCGTAAAGGTAAAAAACCTCTCATAATTTTGAGAGGTAGTTTGGCGTAAAAAACAACCTGATTTTGATCAGCTAAAAGTTAGGTAGAAAGACAGTGGGTAGGGTGTAGAGCGTTAAAAAACCATCTGTGTAAATAATGAAACATTGTCCGTGGTATTCGTTATTTTTACTAACACTCCTAAATATACTAGATATCAAACTCACCACACTTATGAAAACGATCAATGGATTTTGTCAGCTCATGTTTGTGCTGGCCCTCTCGCTTTTAATTCCTGCATGTACACAGCAGGATAACGAAACCACGGAAGAAGGAAAACTGTCTATAGCCTATGAGAAATACACACTGGATAATGGTTTGCAGGTTGTATTGCATCAGGATAAGTCTGACCCGATAGTATCTACGGCTATTATGTACCATGTGGGGTCTAACAGGGAGGTACCGGGACGCACCGGTTTTGCTCACTTGTTTGAACACATGCTTTTTCAGGAATCTGAAAATGTAGGACAGGATGAGTTTTTTAGGAAAATTCAAGATGCCGGAGGTACACTCAATGGAGGTACCTGGCAGGATGGTACGGTGTACTATGAAATAGTACCCAAAAATGCTCTCGAGATGGTGCTTTGGCTTGAGTCGGATCGGATGGGATTTTTTATCAATACCGTAACAGAATCTGCATTTGCCAACCAGCAGGAAGTTGTACAAAACGAAAAGCGGCAAAGGGTGGATAATAACCCTTATGGGCACACAAGCTATGTAATCGATAAAAACATTTTCCCGGAAGGGCATCCCTATAGCTGGCAAGTGATAGGAGAACTGGAAGACTTGAAAAATGCCACAGTTGACGATGTAAAGGAGTTTTATAAGAAGTTTTACGGTCCCAACAACGCTACACTGGTTTTGGCGGGCGATTTCGAAATAGAGGAAGCTAAAAAACTGGTAGAAAAATATTTTGGAGAAATAAAAAAAGGGCCTGAGATCCCTGAGCTGAAAGTACAAAATGTGTCGCTGGATAAAACCATACGGCTGTTTCATGAAGACAACTTTGCCCGGGCAGCACAACTCAATATGGTTTGGCCTACAGTACATGAGTCGCATCCCGACAACTATGCATTGCAGTTTTTGGCACAGTTGCTTTCTCAGGGGAAAAAAGCTCCTTTGTATAAGGTGCTGGTAAAAGAAAAAGAGCTCACCTCATCTACCAGTGCATTTGTCAGAGCACTTGAAATTGCCGGAAAGTTTCGAGTCAGCATTACAGCCAATGAAGGGAAGAATCTGACAGAAGTAGAAAAAGCCATTCACGAAGCTTTTGCCTGGTTTGAACAGGAAGGAATTACTGAAAAGGATATAGAACGCGTGAAAGCCAGTCTGGAAACGGACTTTTACAACGGTATCAGCAGTGTGCTAAGTAAGTCATTTCAATTGGCCAGCTACAATGTTTTTTACGGCGATCCGGGATATATCTCAAAAGATATCGAAAACATACTCTCTGTTACCCGCGAAGATGTAATGCGGGTATACGAAAAGTATATAAAGGACAAGCCTTATGTAATTACCAGCTTTGTGCCCCAGGGGCAGTTGGAGTTGGCAGCAGAAAATTCCGAAAGGGCATCAGTAGTAGAAGAGGAAATTACAGAAAGCACTGCGGATGAAGTTGCTGTGGAGTCGGCTGAAGAAATAGCAAAAACACCTTCAAGCATTGATCGAAGCAAAGAACCACCCAAGGGTCCAGATCCTGTAGTGGATATTCCCGAAAGCTGGAGTGGCAAGCTGGCCAATGGTATGGCAGTGTACGGTATAGAACAAGCAGAGCTGCCCCTGGTAGAATTCAATATTGTGCTGAAAGGAGGGCATTTGTTTGATTCGTTTGATAAAAACGGAGTTGCTAATCTGATGACTGACATTATGATGGAAGGCACAAAAAATAAAACTCCGGAGCAGTTGGAAGAGGAAATTGAGTTGCTTGGGGCAAGTATCAATATGTATACAGGCAGGGAGAGTATTACCATATCGGCCAATACCCTGGCGAGAAATTATGAAAAAACACTGGCTCTTGTGCAGGAAATCTTACTTGAGCCCCGATGGGATGAGGAAGAATTTGCACGAATAAAAACGAGGACAATCAACGGTATAAAGCGAAACCTGGCCAATCCTAATGTGGTTGCAGGAGAGGTTTTCAACAAGCTCCTTTATGGCGAAGATCATATATTTTCTCAGCCCACATCGGGTACAGTAGCCTCTGTGGAGTCACTCACTATAGACGATCTCAAAGCGTATTACAACAAGTACTATTCCCCTACAGTGGCACGGTTTCATATAGTAGGCGATGTGAGTGAGAGCAAAGTACTGGCTTCACTGTCGGAGCTGGAGCAAAACTGGAAAGCCAGGGATGTGTCTGTTCCTACTTATGAAATAGCTGAACAACCCGAGCAGGCTGAGTTGTATTTTGTAGATATACCTAATGCCAAGCAATCGGTGATAAATATAGGGTATCTGGCAAAGAAGCGTACCGACGATGATTTCTTTGCTGCTACCGTAATGAATTACAAACTGGGAGGCTCATTCAATGGCAATGTGAATATGATTTTGAGAGAGGAAAAAGGGTATACTTATGGAGCTCGCACGTTTTTCAGGGGGTCTGAAATCGTAGGGCCTTTTGTAGCCACAGCTAGTGTCAGAACAAATGCTACGCTGGAGTCTGTACAGATTTTCAAAGAAGAAATGGAGAAATACCGAGAAGGAATAAGCGAAGAGGATTTGAAATTCACTAAAAATGCATTGCTAAAATCCAATGCAAGGAGGTTTGAGACTTATGGAGCACTATTGGATATGATTGAAACCATGAGTGCTTATGGTTTATCTCCCGATTACATAGAAAAAGAGCAGGAAGTAATAAAAAATATGACTTTGGAGCAGCACAGGGAATTGGCGCAAAAGTACATAGTACCAGATAAAATGATTTACCTGGTAGTGGGTGATGCTGCTACACAATTCGAACGCTTTGAAGGTACAGGATTTGACAAAGTGCAGTTGATTGACAAGGAAGCAAACGATGTGCAAATTCCTGTAGAGACTAGCCCTACGCTGTAAGTGTAGGCAAGGGAATAGGTAAACTGTCTTAGAAATGCCGGCATTAGCAATGAGGTGTTTTTAAGGCAGTTTTTTTATGCATAATTTGGAACAAATTCAGGGACAAACCGGTTAGTAGTAGCTTAAGAAAATACTATTAATAGATGGAGAAAGATAAGAATATTGTGTGCGAAGACGGAGTGTGTAATTTGCCCGGTCAGGAAACTCAAGAGAATACAATGAGGCAAAAGGCTGTAGAAGATGGAACGCTTGTTTACTTCGGAGATCCTATGTGCTCGTGGTGTTGGGGTATAACCAACAGCCTGCGCCAACTCAAAGAAGAATACAAAGGCCGGTTGGGGTTTAGGCTGGTAATGGGAGGATTGCGGCCCGGAGGAGGCGACTTGTGGAACGATGAAATGAAAGCCTTTTTACGCGAGCATTGGGAACATGTGGCTCAGGCATCCGGCCAGCCGTTCAATTACGGGTTGCTGGATTGGGAAGAGTTCAATTACGATACAGAGCCGGCAGCCAGAGCTGTGCGGGTAGTCAGGGATATCGATAGCAGTAAAGAGCTGGATTTTTATGCAGCGGTACAGCATGCGTTTTATGTAGAAAACCATGACCCTAACCAATTGAGTTTTTACAAGCCTGTTTGTGAAAAACTGGAAATACCGTTTGCAACCTTCCAATCCCTCTTTGAATCGGAAGGTTACAAGCAGCTGGTAAGGCAGGATTTTGCTTATGCCCAGCAAGTAGGAGTCAGAGGCTTCCCTACCGTAGCTCTACAGCAGGGAGACCAGCTTATAGCGATTGCCCGGGGATATGCCACATTCGAGCAGATGCGTAGCAAAGTGGAGGAGCTTATGCATCTTGCCTGACAGCAATAGGAGCAGAAAGACATTTGTCCGGGATAGCAAAGGCATCCACCAGAGGAACGGCACTGTCTCTGAGTTCCCGGCAAAGTTCATTGACCTCACGCCGTATTGCTTTGGTTTTTTCACCTTCCATGTAGTCTTGTTCCAAATACCAGCCTTTGTGCTTTTCAATGGTAGATAGGGCGTACAGTTGGCAGAGCTTGGTCAGGGTAGGTTTTAAGCTATCCGGAGCGTTGGCTACACCTTGCTGAAACTCCTGCAAAACGATCCGCTCAATGTAGGCATGACCTACGTTGAGCATGTGGTATTGACACATGTTAAAGGCATCAAAAGAGTCCATGCCATTGTCGAGGTGGTTTTTGAGGCGTTGGGCAGCAGAGGTAAGTATGCTTTTTTCCCGGTAGGAAAAAGCCTCCATATGGAATGTGTGATCCAGCAGGTGGGTTTTGTCTCTCCTCCGTATGGCAATGGGATTTTTTTGAGAAATAGAAGTGCCTGCTATTTCTGCCACATATTTGAGTATGCCAAAGATGTTGATGTCGTGAAATTCCTGTTTGAATTCTGTAAGTCTGCCCTTGGCCACAAGTTGCATTAGCACGGTGTTGTCACCTTCAAATGTTGTGAAAATGTCCGTATCGGCTTTTAGAGCTGCTATACGGTTTTCAGCCAGGTATCCTTTGCCACCACAGGTTTCACGACAGGTTTGCAGTGTTTCGGTGGTGTTCCAGGTGCTGTAGGCTTTGAGCCCTGCTGCCAGCGATTCGATTTCGCGGGAATCTTCCTCGGTTTTGTTTACATACCGATGAGTGAGGTACTGAAGTGCAAAATGCAGTGCATAGGCATTGGCAAGCAACGGCATAAGTCTGCGCTGGTGTGTACGGTAGTTGAGTATGGGTATTTCGGGTTTTCCCGAAGGGCCAAACTGCTTTCGATTGTTGCCATAACGAATCGCAATGGTAAGACCCGATTTCGCAGCGCTGAGTCCGGAGCGGGGTATACCGATTCTGCCCCCTACCAATGTGGCCAGCATTGTGAAAAAACGCTTGTTGTCGCTGGTGATAGGACTGTTAAATTTCCCGTCTTCGTCTACAGAAGCAAAGCGGTCGAGCATGTTGGCTTTTGGAATCCGTACCTGATCAAATTGAATTTTGCCATTGTCTACACCGTTTAGACCCAATTTTGGGCCACAGTCTTCTATGGTTACGCCGGGGCATATTGTACCTTCTTCATTTCTTATAGGCACTAAAAAAGCAGCCACGCCATATGAAACTTCATCTATAATCAGCTTTGCAAAAGTAGTGGCCATTTGCCCGTGCAGAGCCGCATTACCTATGTATTCTTTTTGGGCCTGAGGGTTAGGAGTATCAATGATAAATTCCTGAGTAGATGGATCGAAAGTAGCCGTAGTTTCTATACCCTGCACGTTTGATCCATGGCCTGTTTCGGTCATAGCAAAACAGCCGGGAAGCTCAAGTGAGCCGATTTTCTGCAAATACTTTTGATGATGCTTTTCTGTACCCAGTAGATATACAGACATGCCAAACAAGCCAAATTGCACCCCGAATTTGATCACCATGCTGAGGTCGTGGTAGCTGAGGGTTTCCATAGCGGTAAAATATTTGAGCATATCTTCCTGCCCTCCGTATGCTTTCGGATAGGCAATATTGCCGATGTTTTGACTGGCCAGTATTTTGCACCATTCCAGCACTTTTTGTCGGTACTCCGGCAAGGTCGGGTTTTGCAGGTACTCAAATGCATCGCTGGTTAGAGTTTTTTTGATAGACGCAATAGTGTCAGCCTGCTCTCCTTCAAGGAAAGCCGTCATTTCAGCGATAGGAAAATGTCCTCTTCCTGTGGGTTTTTCCTCACTTTCGGTAGGATTGGCTTCTATTATGTTTGGAATGATACGGTGGTGCTCACTTCCGATTATGCCCAGGGCTTTTTCTATTTCCTTTAGCGCCACCATGTTTTTGTCCAGAGTTTCTTCGGTTTCGTCAGCGCCCACAGATGCCATGTTGGCTGCCAGGCTTACCAGGTTTTGTTTGGATTCGCTCGGGAGATTTTTAGCACTGGCCTGTATAGTCAGCAGCCAGCCCTTTACCTCGCTGGGCGATGGAGGATTGATGGGGTTGAGCCAGGATGCCAGCTGTATTTGCTCGTCTTCTGTCAGCCATTTTTGTTTTTTTATAATCTTGTTGATCTCGTCCAGCTCGGCACGGTTGAGTATAGCATCGGCCCAGGCTATGTACAGTATAGGTAAAAACTGAAGGAGGTTGCGAGAATAATTAATATGCATTTCTGTATCTGTTTAGGAAAATTAAAGGGTGTGTGATCAGGAAATCCTTACCACAAATATTCTTGCTTTAAGTTATTAAATTTCCTCTTTCCAAGAGATATTTTTTCGGGTATTCTTTTCTTTATGACGCATAAAAAACACGGTTTGGATTGCTTACGAAAAAGTTAGATTATTGTGGTAGGCCCAATATCTAAAAAACACAATTTACATGAGTGACACAGACAAAAGGTACCGGATAGGGATAGACCTGGGGGGTACCAAGATTGAGGGTATTTTGCTTGACGAACATCATCACGAAATAGCCCGAAAACGGGTAAACACGGAGCAGCATCTGGGCTATAGCCATATTATGGATAAGCTGGCCGAGCTCTATGCTTTTTTGCAGGAGGCAGCACATGGGGTGCCTACTCAGGTAGGAATAGGTACGCCGGGGTATTCCAATAAAGAGGGGCTGATCAAAAATTCCAGCTTGCAAGTGTTGAATGACCGTCCATTTATCAAAGACTTTGGGAAACGTGCCGGAGTATTGCCAAAGGTGGAGAATGATGCCAATTGCTTTGCAGTAGCAGAAGCCATACTGGGAGGTGGCAAAGGCTGTGAAGTGGTTTTTGGAGTTATCATGGGCACAGGATGTGGCGGAGGCGTGGTAATAGGTGGTAAAGTGATAAGAGGTGCTCAATACATAGGAGGAGAGGTAGGCCATGCCATACTTTACCCCGGTGGGGTAGACTGTTTTTGTGGAAAAAAAGGCTGTGTAGAACGGTACATCTCCGGAAGCGGTGTACAAGAGCGCCATCAGGAACGTACCGGGGTGGCTGCCAACCTGAAAACCATAGTAGAAGACTACAGAAAGGGCAGCCAGGAGGCAAAGGTTACCATGGATGAGTTTCTGGATAATTTTGCCATGGTTATGGCCAATTTGATCAATGTGCTTGATCCGGATAAAATTGTGATCGGTGGAGGAGTGTCAAATATAGACGAACTCTATACCGATGGTATTTCGCGTGTGTCGCACTATGTATTTAAGGAAAATCCGGACATACACATTGTAAAAAATCAATTGGGAGACTCTGCGGGTGTGTTTGGTGCCGCTTTGCTTTAGTAAAGTTATTTGCTTTCATCTATGAGAGCATTGTTTACCAGTTTTTCAAACGTGTCATTTACTTTTTTGCCGTGGGGATTGGATAGTACCTGACTCATAAGTATACCTACTATGTCTCTGTCGGGATCTATCCAAAAGGTAGTGTGAAAAATACCTCCCCAGCTAATGCGGCCAGCTCTGCCAAAAGGAGGCTTATTTTGGTTTTCTGTGAGTAGGTGAAAACCGTAACTAAAAGTACCTTCTCCCCAGGGGTAAGTAAGCGTATCTATTTGATTTTTACTTAATAATTGGGTGGTGCTATCTTGCAAAAGACGGGTGTTTTGCCATTTTCCCCCGTTGAGCAATGCCTGACAAAAGGTGAAATAGTCACGTGCGGTACCGTTGAGCCCACTGCCTGCCGATAAATAGCTTTTTGCTCCCCTTGTAGGATACTGGATGAATCCGTGGGGATCGAGCGGAGCGATGGCTGTATCGCCCACAGAAAAATAAGCAGTAGCTAGCTGCTCTACTGTGGTGTCCGGTGCAAAGAACCAGGTGTTTTTGAGTTGTAGAGGCTCCAGTATATTGTCGTATATGTACTGATCCAGCGTTTGTCCCGAGGCAACTTCTACCACGCGACCCAGCACGTCGGTACTTAATCCGTATTGCCAGCTTTCACCGGGATGAAAGGCAAGGGGAGCTTTGGCAAGAGAGGACATGGCCTGATCGATTTTGATTGGTAAAGGGTTGGCACCATCGGGCACTCCCAGTTTAGCGTAGATAGCACCAAACTCAGGATCAGAAAAGCCATATTTGATACCTGACGTATGGGCAAGCAGCTGGGAAATAGTGACAGCAGATCGTGCAGGTGTAGAGGACCAGGTGGTGTCGCTTTTGTTTAGGGATGTTAAAACAGTTGCCTGATCAAATTCAGGGATGAATTTTGATACGGGATCATTTAACTTGAGTTTGCCTGCCTCATAGAGTTGGAGTATAGCCACCGTGGTGACCGGCTTGGTCATAGACGCCAGTCGGAAAATGTCGTCCTGCTTCAGAGGGATTTGTTTTTCTATATCACGCCAACCAACAGCTGTTTGATAAGCAATTTTTCCGTGGCGGGCCACCAGTACAGTTGCGCCGGGTATGTATTTTTTTTCTACAAAATCGGCCAGTGCTACGTCTATTTTCACCAGACTGTCCATGCTGAATCCCAATGCAGCCGGAGAGATTGTTTCCTTGTTAGGTGAAACGGGATCGGTTTTGGGTCTGGGAGAGGAGCAGGCTGTTACGAGTGCCAATGCAGTTACTATAACCAGGGTATATTTAGATATCATAGGGGGAGGGTTATGTTTATCTAAATATACATTGCTCAGGTAAGAACAAAAAAAGAAGCTCTCCGAAAAGTCAAAAGGATTACAAATCAATTTTTCTATTCGGAGAGCTTCTGTAGTGTGGAGGCGGGCTATTACCCCAGTTTGTCCGACACCAGTTTGTATTTAGGATCTTCCCAGTAGTTTATGTCTATCAGTTCGCCTGCATTGTTGAGCAGTACTTTGCAGTCTTCCGACAAGTGCTTAAGGTGTACTTTTTTACCTACCTTCTGATAACGTTCGGTTATTTTGTTGAGCGCCTCGATGGCAGAGTGGTCTACGATTCTTGATTCGGCAAAGTCGATCACAATTTCATCCGGGTCGTTGAGTACATCGAACTTTTCGTGAAAAGCGCCTATTGAACCAAAAAACAGAGGACCGAAGATTTCGTAGTGTTTTGCGCCATTTTCATCGATATGTTTTCTTGCCCTGATGCGTTTTGCATTTTCCCAGGCAAAAGCCAGTGCAGAAATAATAACACCACTGATAACAGCCACGGCCAGGTTGTGAAAAAATACTGTGATAAGCGATACCAATACCATTACGATTACATCGGTTAAGGGCACTTTTCTAAAGATTTTTAAGCTTGCCCATTCAAAGGTGCCAATAGATACCATAAACATGAGGCCTACCAATGCTGCCATAGGCACCTGCTCTATATAAGACGAACCGAACAGCACAAATGTGAGCAGGCCAATAGCGGCCACTATACCCGACAGTCTGTTGCGGCCTCCGGAGCTTACATTGATGATGCTTTGGCCAATCATGGCACAGCCACCCATGCCGGAGAAAAAACCACATACGAGGTTGGCTAGTCCCTGAGCAATGCTCTCTTTGTTGCCTCTTCCTCTGGTTTCTGTCATTTCGTCTATCACGGTTAGTGTCAGCAGACTTTCGATCAGTCCTACCAGTGCCATGATGAGTGAGTAGGGGAAGATGATTTTCAGTGTTTCGAAGTTGAACGGTATATCAGGAATGTGAAACTGAGGTAAGCCACCGGATATAGAGGCTATGTCTCCTACGGTTTTGGTAGGTATACCAAAGCCTATAATGATACCGGATACTACCAGTATAGCCGTTAGCGAAGCGGGTACAGTTTTAGTAAGTTTGGGTAAAAAGTGAATAATAGCCATCGTAAGCACTACAAAGCCAAGCATGATGTACAAGGGAGCGCCTGATAGCCACTGCATGGTGCCGTCTTCTCCTGCTACCTTGAACTGCTCCAACTGCGACATGAAGATGACAATGGCCAGCCCGTTTACAAAACCAAACATAACCGGATGAGGAACCAGGCGAATGAATTTACCCAGTTTCAGCGCACCGATTATTATCTGAATGATACCCATCAATACCACTGCAGCAAAGAGGTATTCTACACCGTGTCGTACCACGAGGCTCACTATGACCACAGCTATGGCCCCCGTAGCACCGGATATCATTCCGGGTCTACCACCCAGCACAGCCGTAATAAGCCCCAGAAAAAATGCAGAATAAAGCCCTATGAGTGGACTCACACTGGCTATAAGTGAAAACGCCACAGCTTCGGGTACCAGTGCCAGAGATACGGTAAGGCCTGAAAGCACTTCGTTTTTTACGTTGATGTCTTTGTTTTTAAGTTTTTCTATAAAAACCATATTGCTTGTATTTGTTACTGTTGTAGAGAGCAAATCTGTGAGAAAGCAAACCAGTGCTTTCTACGGAGTTGCCGCAATTAAGAGCGCGAAGTTAGAAAGATTTAAGAAGGAACGCTTGTTGGGTTTCTAATAAAACCAAAGATAAATTGAAAGAAGTGCTGAAAAAGAGTGAGTTAGTTGTCTAATCCTATTTTCTGTCCTATCACATAGTCCTCTTTTTTTACGCCGGTTTGTATCATCATTTCAGCTAGAAATCCGGCCAGAAATAATTGAACACCAATAATAATGGCTACTAATGCCAGAAAGAAAAGAGGCTGGTCTACTACATCGCGAGCAGGTAGGTGGTTGTAGATGTTGTATACTTTTTCTCCTATCACCCAAAAAGTAATGCCTGTGCCTAATAGCATAGAAAGTGTGCCAAAAGTACCAAAGAAGTGCATGGGGCGCTTTTTGAACTTCGACACAAATGTGATAGATAAGAGGTCGAGAAAGCCGAAGATAAAGCGTTCAAGGCCAAATTTGGTCGTGCCGTATTTTCGGGGGCGGTGCTCTACGGCCAGCTCACCTATTTTGTCAAATCCATGCCACTTGGCTATGAATGGAATATAGCGGTGCATTTCGCCGTATACGTCTATGGTTTTTATCACCTTGGCGCGGTAGGCTTTGAGTCCGCAATTGAAATCGTGTAGTTTGATCCCTGAAAACAAACGAGTAACAAAATTGAAAAATTTGGACGGAATGGTTTTCGATATTGGGTCGTGACGCTTTTTTTTCCAGCCCGATACCATATCAAATCCCTCTTCGGTAATCATGCGGTATAGCTCAGGGATTTCGTCGGGGCTATCCTGCAAGTCCGCGTCCATGGTGATAACAACCTGACCATTGGCATGCTTAAAGCCGGTGTTGAGAGCTGCTGATTTGCCGTAGTTTCTGTTAAACTGTATGCCTTTTATCTCCGGGTTCTCATCGGCTAGACGGGTAACATACTCCCACGAATTATCGGTGCTGCCATCGTCTACCAGTAGTACTTCGTAGGTATAGCCACGTTCATCCATTACCCGTTTTATCCAGCTGCAGAGCTCCGGTAGAGATTCTTCTTCGTTGTATAGGGGTATGACAACCGAAATATCGGGAGATTGATTCATAAGGTATGCGAATTAAGCAAAGTCAGGTTTAGATTTTTTGATGATCAGCCCTGTGATCAGCGAAAGAATGGCTGACGAAATAAAGTAAAACCAGCTGTTTTTGATGATGCCGGTGGCAGAAAAGCTTGTAGACAGATCCGACTCAGCTTGCTGCAGGGCTTCTTCTAGTTTTTCTTCAGACATGCCAAAACTGCGCATCATCTTTTCGGAGTTTTCCAGTGCTTTTTCCATCAGAATTTGTGGAGCCTGAGGGTCTATTACTTCATATAGTAAGATCAGAAAAGCTGCTGAAACTATACTACTGATAAAAAATACGACATAGCTATACAAGAAGGATTCTTTGAAGGTCAGAAAGCCTTCGGCTTCTTCATCGCGGTACTTTCTGCCCATATATGCCACAAAACCTATCGAAATAGCGGAAGTGATCAATCCTGTTTTCCAGTCGCTGAGCATAGATATGTCTATGATATAGAAAAGGATAATCAGAATGATGGAAATCAGTCCCAGAATCAGTCCGCTTTTTAGTGCTTCCCCGTTTCTGTCTTTTTGATATACTTCTTCTTGCATGATCGTTTTTTTTTTGGTCGTCAAATTAATAAAAAAGCAGGAAAGTCACCTTTTATCGGGAGTATCTGTTGTGGGTTTTTTTCGCATGATTACTGCGATCATTATAGTAAGTAGCAGTCCTGTAAACATTTTTTTCAGGAAGTTGTCAAATATTATATCTCCTGCCGAAAGGTTTTCTATGTCCTGTTGCGATTGCAGGTAGGTAGCCTCTCCCATTTCTTCGACAATTCCATCTTTTTGTTCCTCCAGTATAGCCATACGATCGGCGGTGTATCCGTCTAGGAGTTCCGTTCCGTCCAGAGATAAAAACAAGATCAAAAACAGCGAGGTTATCACTGCTATGGAGGTGTATACTACAAAGCCTGCAGTCATCCCCTGCCAGTATTCGAGAAGCCGTTGGTTGTAAGAATCTTTAAACTCTTTGATGCCAAAAAACAGAAATATAGGGATGATAAAAAAATCAAACATCTCCATTTCTACAAGAGGGTTGTTTCCGGTAAAGTAAAATACGAGAAACATCACGATCACCATGGCAGAGCCAAAGGCGCCAAATTTTGCCGGTACTTTTATGAGCGGATTGTTTAGTCGCATAGCTTACAGGTTGGAATCAATGCGGTGTTTGTCTCCGTTTACTACAGCCATTACCTTGCCGGTCAGCGTTGTGTTGAATAGTGGGGAGTTGGTAGATTTAGACAGGTTGGTTTGAGCATTGAAATCCCACTTTTCTGTATTGCTGATTAGAGTCAGGTTGGCCTTTTCATTTTCCTGAATTACCACGGGAGTCAGCCCGAGAATTTCTCGGGGAGCAGTGGTTATTTTTTCTATCAGAAGAGACAAGTCAAGCTTTTTTTGAAGGGCATTGAGCTGAGGCCAAAATGTTTGTAAACCGGTGAGACCAAATGCAGCCCTGTCAAATTCCAGTTTTTTATTCTCTTCGTCTTGTGGTGAATGGGCCGACACGATAGCATCGATAGTTCCATCCTGTACACCTTTGATCAGCGCATTGCGATCTGCTGCTGTACGAAACGGAGGATTAGATTTGAAGTGTGTATTGTAATGTGTAAGGTCACTTTCTTCGTATAGGAGGTGGTGGATAGACACATCGCAGGTCACCTTCATGTTTTTCTTTTTGGCTTTGCGAATAATAGAAACTGCCTTTTTGCTCGAAATATTAGCAAAATGAATTTTTCCACCGGTATATTCAAGTATGTCCAGATCACGCTTTATCATCAGCTCCTCGGCCAGTGCTGGCATGCCTTTCATGCCCAGCAGAGTGCTGGTGGGGCCTTCGTTCATGTCGCCAAACTGAGTGAGCATACGATCCTCCGGCTTGTTGATGAGCAAGCCGTTTACCTTCTGCAGGTAAATGAGCGACTTGAGTAAAATGTCTGTATTCCACGATGGTTTCTCACCATCGGTAAAAGCAATAGCCCCCGCATGGTGCAGGTCTATCATTTCCGTAAGGTCTTCTCCCTTAGTGTCTATGGTCAGAGCTGCCATAGGATGCAGGTCGGTAAGCAGGTGAGCGCTTTTTGAGTGGATGTAAGCGATGTGGCTTTTGGTTTGGATTACGGGTTCGGTATTGGGCAGTGTAGCCACCCCGGTAAACCCACCAGCAGCTGCTGTTTCGCATCCCGACAAGATGTCTTCTTTGTATTCCATGCCCGGATCGTTGAAGTTGGCTCTCATATCGAACCAGCCGGGAGTGATTTGCATACCCCGGGCTTCTATTACTTTGTCACCCCTAAAGGCAGTACTGCCTATTTTATCAATAGTGCCATCCTTTATCAGAATGTTTTGAACGGTATTGTGATAGGGAGAACGTGTGTCTATTATCCTGACGTCTTTGAAGACTATGTCCATTTATAAGAATCTTATGAAGAGTGTTTCTATTAGTAAAAAGATCAGGGACAAAACTAAGGCATATTTCCATAATTGTTTGCCTTGGTACCTTTCTTTCATGTTTTGGCTAAAGCTTTGAGCATCTGGATTATCCATCACTTCAGCATTTTTGAAGCGGGAAAATTCCTGCTGTATTTCTTGGTGGGAGAGGAGCGACGGGTCAGATTCCAATTTAGAGTGATTGAAAGCCAGTATGTTTTTTGTGTTGCCGTTTAGGCGGAGGGCATAAAACCCGGGTTCGAGCAAAAATCTAGGAATATCCAGTATCAGTTTGTTGCCATTGATGCGCTGCTGGGGGATAAATTCCTGCCCCTCTTTGTGCAATTTGTACTGTCCACCAGTGCTCAGGCTGTCGATTCGAAGTACGAGGCTGGCCTGATCAGTGCTAAAACTCAAAGGCTGATGACTGTTGTTGCTCAAAGCGGCCATGCGGTACAAGACCGGCACAAATAAAGCATGCTTGTGAAATCCAGTGAATTCATCTTGTAGCGGACTGGCGATCATGTACAGTGTGCCGGATTGGTTAAACTGGCTCAGGTAGGGAAGCCCGTTTTTGGTTTTGAGGATGGTTATACCCGTAGCAGGCCAGTTGATCAGGGGACGAGCGCCGGGCATTTCGGTTTTGTTGTCTAGTTCGGTAAATATGTTTTCAAAGTAGGGGTTGGATAGATCGGGTTTGGCCAGGTCTAGTTTGCTAGCGCCGTTGGATGGAGCTATTGCTAGACCCGATAGTGTTTGGAGTTCCTGAGCTTGAGAGTTTGGTGCCGGCACTACCAGTACCGACTTGCCTTTGCTCAGCAGGTCTTTGGCCAGGTTGATCAGGCTGTTGTCCAGGCGCGAAACCTCATTGAAGATGAAGAGGTCAGCAGATTGGGCAGTAGCGTAGTTCAGGTTGCCATTTTCGAAGCGTTGAAATGAAAACAACTCATTGTCGGCATATACCTGATGAATGTAGGGCGATGCTTCCGGGCCATATACTTCACAGATGTTTATTTTTTTGAGCAGGTTGAGCGTAAAGAAGTGCTCATTGTCAAATGTTATTGGGAAATCTTCGAGCGTGATTTTACACTCGTTAATGTCATTGAGCTCAAAATTGATATCAAAACTGATCTCAGTTGATGTGTTTTTATTGATGTCGATGCTGGTGGTAGCACTTTGGCTGCCGTTTACAAAAAGCCGGGTTACCACACCTGCCGCATCTTCAGTGCCTATGTTATTAATTTTTACATGCAGTTTGTTGGTTTCACCTGAAATCAAAAAGGGATTATCGAGGTACAGGCTATCCACAAAAATATTTTTTTCGTCTGCATAGCGAATCGGGATAAGCTTGTAATGATGAGTAGAATCTGCGAGGGTGCTTTCACCTGTTCCAAAAGTAGACCGTTGGAAATCACTGATCAGGTAAATGTCTTCGGCGTTTGCCCGATTGGGGTCTGGCATAAGATTTTGAAGCAGGGTTGCCTTGTTTCTGTAGAGGTTGGAGTAATCCAGTTCGGTGGCCAGCTCCAGCGCATTTTGCTTCGACTTAGGGTGGAGTGAGGAGGGGGCAAAGTCGTTGGTTACGATTCTGAATTTAGTTTCGTTGGGATAAAGTTCCACGATTTTCTCAAGGTAGGCGATACCACTGTTGAGTCCCGAAAGGTCATCCGGGCTGGTGTTGGACATACTTTGTGAGTTGTCCAGAAAAATACTAACCATACGGCTATTCATGCCATGTTCTTTGCCGGGTAAAAAAGGTTGAGCAAAAGCAAAAACCAGAAAAGCGATGGCTAGCAGGCGACAGCAGAGAACTAGCCAGTGCTTGAGCTTTCGCTTGGCATTGGAGCTTTCCTTTACCTGCTCCAGAAAACTGACATTGGAAAAGTAGATTTTTTTTGCCCTTCGGAAATTAAAGAGGTGGACAATTATAGGAATAGCCAGTGCCAGCAGACCCCATAAAAATGTAGGATAAAGAAATGTCATCGGCAGCAAATCTATAAAACAATTGATTATAGAAGAAGGCTGTCAGGTGAATAATCGGTAGTGATTTGAGAAAGAGAATTGCAACGGCAAGAACGAAGAAAAACAGGGGTGAGTTTTCCTGAAACGTGTAGTTTTCGGAGCTGATTTAGAGAAGGACTTAAATTGTACAATCCGATAAAACTTCTGGTTTTTAGGCCTTTTTTAAGGCTTTAAAATAGAATAATTGAAATCATTAATTGTATTATATACAGATTGTTAGCCGATGGTCGTTACATTAAATCCTCAAAGGTTTTTTTTTCTATCGATAAACCCTATATTCGTAGTGTTGTTGTGGATTAAGATTTGATTAGTCCTTTTTATTTTGAGTTTTTGACCTTGGGGTTCAAGTTGAGTGCTTGAACCCTTTTTTTATGCCCTTTTAGCTTGTGTGCTCTATAAGCGAGAAATGGGTAAAGTCGTGCAGCGGCAGGCAAGAGCAAACTACACATTACTTCTTTGCCCTTCTGTTTCGATTCCTGCAATAACGTTGTAAGTCACTTTGGTGGGTTTGAGCCGTTTCTATCAGACATTTGGCGCTCATGTGTCTCTCATTCAGTTGTTTGTATCGTCTATTTCCCTTACATTAGTAATGTCAGAAAAGTGTGGGTATACACCCCTTCTGACCTGTATCGACAATTTTGTCTTTAAACAGTCAAACTTACCAGCTATGACTAAGATGTCAACACTTGCATTGAATGCAATCCTATTTTCTTTTATAATTTTTACACTTGTATCCTGCGGAGAGGAGGAGGAAGATGTGGATAACAACCCTCTTGATGAGATAGAATCGGGCAGACTGCCTGTAGCCGTGTACAAACAGGGTAATTTTACGGCATCTTTTATACTGGATACGGATCAGGATGGAGATGAAGATATAATACTTGGGCCTCATATTGGCCTGAGTGCAGATGTGCTGTTGCTTAACGATGGATCCGGAAACTTTCAGGTAAAAGAAAACGCATTTCCTACTCGCTATAAAGGGTCAACGGCCAATACCGTTTTTTTTGTTTCCGAAGATTTCAATGAAGATGGACGCCCCGATATTATAGCCAGCACTATAGATGCCAACGAAGGCTCTTTTTCAGAGTCGGCACAGATTCACCTGTATATAAACAATGGAGACAACACGTTTAGTGATGGTACCAGCCAGATAACCGATAACATGATAGAGGTAGGTTGGATCGAGTGGATAAGAACAGGCGATTTTAACAAAGACGGTCATGTTGATTTTATCACCACATCTTCGGGAGGATTTGGGATGGACACCTCTAAAGGCATATATCAGGGTGGATACATATATCTAAACGACGGTAATGCTAATTTTAGTCGGGCGATTATTCGGATGAATGATCATGGTGATTTGGGCGAGTATACACATGAGGTTTTGACCTGGGATGAAAGACAAAACCAAGAACCGAGAAAGGGCAGGTTCCCTCTTGATATATTTGTAGGAGATGTTGATAATGATGGCGATGTGGATTTGGTAGCACCCAATGGCTATGCAGACGGCCAGTGGGCCACTTTTATCAATATTAGTACGGGTACAGAGCCTTCTTTTGATGTAATATTGAATGGCAACCATAATTCCGACCCTTACGACGAGGTTAGGTTTAAAAACGGTGCTTTAATGGACATCAATGGTGACGGGTTTTTGGATGTGATTGGATCTACTTCTATTTCAGGGGTACAAAATGAGACAGTTGAAATCGTTACGGCATTAAATGACGGTACCGGTAAGTTTACAGAGGCTACAGGGCTGATTACCGGCGCAGCAGCTGGAGTAAACCATGCAAGACAGTGGTTGGTAGCAGACTTTGATGAGGACGGAAACGACGACCTTTTTGTAGCAGATCACGGGTACGATTTCTGGCCATTTCCGGGGTTTCCCAATACGCTGCTGATGGGAACAGGCAGCAACCTGGTGAACAGTTCAGCGCAGGTGGGTACAGCATCCAGCTTTACTCATGGAGCTGCATTAGGCGATATAGATGGAAATGGAACACTCGATATTTTCATGAATAACGTGCAAGGGTTAGAAAATATAGGGGGTGGGGCTTCAGACTTTTTCATCTTTCTCAACGATGGCAAAGGAAAGTTTGCAGGAGAAAAATAAGAAGGTACAACATCTTTTCAGTAACCGGCTGATTTAGATCAGCTGTTGTTTCTCGTACAATTCAGAGTTGTGATTTTCACTTGATGCAAAACCGTCAGGCTTATTTTAAGAGTTACCCTCTCTATCATCACACTGTTCATTTTCGGCCACCCTGTTGCGCTATCGAACACTCCTGTATGCCATTTTGTAAGTGGAATAAGCTCTAAATAGCAGATAACGAGCGAATTGCCTTTGTGGCACTCTTCTTGACAAAAGGCAGAGAGAATTGGAAAAAATGTGATGGATCGCAAGATAGAAAAAAAGAAATGGACTAAAGGCAGGCTGCTTACCTGGGGAGGTATAGCGGCTTTTATCCTATTTGTGTTGTATAGCTTTATAATAGTAGAGCCGGGCAACAAACTCAAAGTAACAGCTGAGAAATTAACCATAGCTGAAGTGGTGCGTGGGCAGTTTCGCGAATCGATACCCGTAGACGGAAGTGTACTCCCTATCAAAACGATCCGGCTGGATGCTATAGAAGGAGGCAATGTAGCTAAAAAGTATATAGAGGGGGGGATACTTGTAGAAAAAGGCGATACAATACTAAAGCTCAACAACAACAACCTTCTGCAAAACTTCATACGAGAAGAGACACAGGCTTTCATATTGGTAAACAATCTCCAAAACACAAAAATGAGCCTGAAAAGAAATCAGTTTGAGTTGAAAAAGAAGCTTATTGAGCTGGACTTTCAGATAGCTGAGGCAAAAGATAACTATGAAAGAGGGAAGCTGCTGAGGGATGATAAAGTAATATCCGAACAGGAATTTCTCAACCTGCAGCGCATGTATGAAAAGCTGATAGCCAGCAGAAAGATAGAAGTAGAATCACAAAAGTTTGATCAGGAAAACAGTCAACTTCAAATAGCCCAGACAGAAGCCACACTGCAGCGTACCCGTCACAACCTGGAAATGATAAAAGCCAATCTGGATAATTTGTATATCCGGGCACCTATTTCCGGCAGGGTATCTTACATCAATGTAGAAGTAGGCGAGTCGATCGCTTCCGGTCAAAACATAGGGCAGATCGATGATCTCAATGGGTTTAAGGTACGAGCATCGATAGACGAACACTATATTTCACGAATATACGACGGGCTGAAGGGCACATTCTATTTCGATGGGAAAACGCACGAACTGGTCATCAAAAAAGTCTATCCAGAAGTAAACAAAGGATTGTTTTCGGTGGATCTTGAGTTTGTGTCGGATGTGCCCGAGGGCATCAGACGAGGACAAACACTGCAAATAAAATTACAGCTGAGTGAAAACATAGAGGCCGTGCAGATACCCAGAGGCAGCTTTTATCAAACCACAGGGGGCAACTATATTTTTGTGCTGGACGAGTCAGGATCCTATGCCACCCGCAGAAGCATACGTCTGGGAAGACAAAATCCCAGATTTTATGAAGTAATAGAGGGCTTGACTCCCGGGGAAAAAGTAATTGTGTCTTCCTACGAAGGCTATGAAGACAAAGACAAACTAATTCTAAAACAATAAAAAAAGAGTATAACCAACATTATATAAAATGGAAAATGCCAACACATTGATCAAAACCATCGGGCTGAAAAAGTACTACTACACCGATGAGATAGAAACTACAGCTCTTGCCGGTGTTAACCTGGAAGTAAAAGAAGGAGAGTTTGTAGCCATTATGGGACCTTCCGGGTGTGGTAAATCTACCCTGCTCAACATTGTAGGGCTTCTGGACAACCCATCTGAAGGAGATTTTTTCTTTACAGGAAAAGAAATATCCGGACATTCAGAAAGACAAAGAGCAGATCTGCGAAAAGAAAATATCGGGTTTGTGTTTCAAAGCTTCAACCTAATAGACGAGCTCACTGTATATGAAAACGTGGAACTGCCGCTCATCTATTTAAAATACTCTTCAGCAGAAAGAAAAAAACGAGTAGAAGAAGTGCTTGAACATATGAAAATAATGCACAGGCGCAATCATTTTCCTCAGCAGCTATCGGGAGGCCAGCAACAGCGCGTAGCAATATCACGAGCTGTAGTAGCACGCCCCAAGTTGATACTGGCTGATGAACCCACCGGAAACCTGGATTCGGCCAACGGCCAGGAAGTAATGAACCTACTCAGCGACCTAAACGAAAACGGCACAACCGTAGTAATGGTGACACACTCACCCATAGATGCAGAGTATGCTCATAGAGTTATTCACCTATTCGACGGCCAGATAGTATCCGAAAACCAGAATGTAAAAGATAAAACACTGGTGTAGATCGATAATAAACCGAGCGAGAGAAGTACGAAGATGAATAGTATATACAAGAAGGGAATAGCTATAGTGGTGATGATAGCAGGTCTGCATACAGTGTATGGCCAGCAAACTCTCTCACTAGACGAATGCCTGAAGCTGGCCATAGACAATAGTATCGATGTGCGGATGGCGACTAACAACTCCTGGCTAAGTCAAACCCGGAGGGCACAGGCTATTATGAATTTTCTACCTTCGCTGGAGGCTCGTACCAACTATGATTTTTACTTTGGTACTTTTTTCGATACCAATGCTGCCCGGCAGGTGTCAGCCACTACCCGCTCGGCCAACCCTAATCTGCGAACCAGCCTTACATTGTTCAATGGCCTGTCCAACCATCATACCATGAAAGCCAGATGGCACCAGCAGGAGGCAGCAACACAAAACATACATTCACAGGAGGTAGTGGTAAAGGCCAATGTGCTGGGAGCTTATCTTAATGTGGTATTGGGTATAGAAAATGTAAAAATATCAGAGCAGCGTGTTTCGCTTTTGCAATCTCAGCTGGAAAGAGAAGAAAAAAGGGAGTCTGTGGGAGTGGGGACTTTGGAGCAGGTATATAATTTCAGGTCACAATTAGCCAATGAGAAGCTGAATCTGGTACAGGCACAAAACCGACTCAATGCAGACAAGTTGACTTTGCTTCAGAACCTGGGATTGCAGGGGGCTGAGCAATACCAAATAGCCCCATATACTTTCCAGCCCGAAGAGCTCAGGAGAGACGTGTTTGGCTTTGATGAAATATTCAACAGCACTCTGGCATTTTCACCCCAATTAAAAAGTGCAAAATCAAACCTGCAAGCATCTTCATTTGAAGCAAAAATGGCAAAAGCGGGGTATATGCCTACCTTAACAGCATTTGGTTTGTTTGGCTCCAACTATTCATCCAACGGGGCACTCAATCCCGAAACAGGAATGCTGGAACCAAATGCCGGTTTTTTTGACCAATTGGCTTACAATGAATTTAAGTACATCAATCTTTCACTTTCAATACCGATATTCAGCAACTGGCGAACCAAAACTGCCGTGCAGGAAGCTAAGGTAAATTACCTCAATGCTGAACTGCAACTAAAGCAGGCAGAGTTGGAGACTTTTCATGCAGTACGCAAGGTGTATGAAGACCTGCAGGCAGCTCACAGTACCTATGAAGCAGCTCTTGACAATCTGGATGCACTCAATCAGAGCTATTTATTTGCTAAAACCCGCTATGAGCAGGGTAATACGGATTTTTTCACCTACCTGGAAAGCCTTAATAATAAAAACAGAGCCGAGCTGGAACTGGTAAACGCCCGGTACAGCATTGTTTTTCGAAAAAAAATCCTGCAACTGTACCAGGGCAAGTTAGATTAACTTTATGTTTCGAGGCTTTTTGTCACCCCTTAAGGGTTGACAATAGCATCAATAGAGTTTGAAGACACATAATGGTAATTGGGGCGAGCCTCTTTATAGATGTCTCTTGCCATAGCAGCTCCCGTTTCTGTTTTCATTAGCTCCTTATACAGAGGAGTCAGAAATTTTCGTCTACCTGTATTCACCAGAAAAGAGCGTAATTTATCGTATCCATCCTTGTATTCGTTTCGGATTACGTGTTCCAGCCATGCAGCCAGTACTTCGCTGTTTCCCGATTGGGTAAACCCAAAGGCATTGTCAAGTTTGGATAATTGGTCTTTGGAAAGAGGAGAAGGGAGGCTTCTCACAAAATGCTGCCATTCATGCGAGCTCCATTCACCTGATTTGTAGGTTTCTGTCAAGGCCGCTTTGTTTTCATTTTTGAGCCAGTGGTCCAGAGCGGCCGTTACATTCTCAAATTTATTGGATTGAGGAGTCGGATGGTTTGCCGGAAGACCGGGTTCATAAATCCACTCACGGTAAAATTGCTCATCGATCGACAGGCTGTTGGCTTCTATCAGGTGCAGTTTCATGTAGGCGATAAACCCTTCCGTATCCATTACCCTGAAAGCATTGTCTGTGAAGTATTTTTTCAGGAAAGCATCAAAGACATCACGACCTACAGTTTCTTCCAACAGCCGCAAAAAGTTGTACCCTTTGTCGTATGCTACGGTCGTTACCCCATCGTCAGGAGACCTGCCAGACAAGTCAAGCTTCAATCGAGTGTCATTTTTTTGCCCATTGGCTATCATTTCATCTATTTCCACCTTTAGGTCTTGCAGACTCAAGGAAGCCAGCATTTCGCAGTAGGCACGGCCGTATAAAGCTTCCATGATACGTTGCTCAAAATATACCGTAAACCCTTCGTTGAGCCAGAAGTCGTTCCAGGTAGCATTGGTTACCAGGTTGCCCGACCAGGAGTGGGCCAGTTCGTGCGCTACCAGAGAAGTAAGAGACCGATCACCTGCCAATATGGTAGGAGTGGCAAAAGTTAACCTTGGGTTTTCCATGCCACCAAAAGGAAAGCTTGGAGGCAATACCAATAAGTCGTAGCGTTCCCATTGATAGGGCCCGTAGAGGTTTTCGGCTACTTCCATCATTTTTTCTGTTTCGGCAAACTCATAGGCGGCTTTGCTCAGTACAGAGGGCTCTGCGTACACACCGGTACGTTTTCCCATAGGCTCAAAAGCCAGATCACCTACAGCCAGTGCCATTAAGTAAGCCGGTATTTTTTGTTTCATGCTAAAAGTGTATTCACCCTTTTCGTTTTTAGAGGTGGGATTTTCTGCACTCATAAGTGCCAGCAATCCTTCGGGAACCTTCACTTTGGCATTGTAGCTGAACCGTATGCCGGGCGAATCCTGAATCGGAATCCATGACCGGGCCAGTATAGCTTGCGATTGAGTAAACAGGAAGGGGTGTTTTTTGTCTGCAGTTTGTTCGGCCGATAGCCACTGCAAAGCTTCAGCATCTGTGCCGGTTTCGTAGGCTATGTGCACCAGTCTGGTGTCGTTTTGTAAAGCTATAGAAAGCGACTGTCCTGTATGAGGTTTTACGTCACCTAGTTTATAATCGAGCGGTTGATCAGTAGAGCCATCTTTTACACTAAAAATCGACAGGCCATTGATATCGAGTACGATTTCTTTGGCAGTAGCATTCTTCTCAATGCTATATAAAGCCGAAGCTATTATTTTTTTGTTTTCAAAGTCTACCGTGGCATCCCACTCCAGATGAGTAATGACTGCTTCTTCCGGCCTTGCGTAACTATGAATATCCCTAGGTGTCATGGTTTGTTCATTGTTTATGTCGCCACTTTGTTGTTGCTGACACTGGCAAAAAAAGAAGGTAGAAAGAGAAAGAAAAAACGGAAAGAAAAGATTTTTCATGGATTAAAGAGTTTGGGTGTAATTCGAAGATAAGAAAATATTCAATTGATTATTGATTTCTCATTTGAAATGCTATTTTCGCGGCGGTGGAAGGCCAAAAAATGAAGCGAAAAATATTTTTTTGAAATAATAGAAAAATACTTTTCCAAAAATTTGAATAAGAATCAAAAGCATATAATTTTGCACTTCCTTAAAAAGAAGGGCGGTAAAACACTCGCTTCTTTGACGGGAAAAGTTCTTGAAAATTATGTAATGGGGGGATACCAAAGCGGCCAACTGGGACGGACTGTAAATCCGTTGACTTATGTCTTCGCAGGTTCGAATCCTGCTCCCCCCACATTGGCAAAAAAAATTGTAGAAGCGGGAGTAGCTCAGTTGGTAGAGCGACAGCCTTCCAAGCTGTAGGTCGCGGGTTCGAGCCTCGTCTCCCGCTCTTTTTTTTGAACCAGCCGATGTAGCTCAGGGGTAGAGTGCTTCCTTGGTAAGGAAGAGGTCACGGGTTCAAATCCCGTCATTGGCTCTGATTCCAATGATTCAGATTTCTTCCTGATTAAGGGAAATTTCCGGAGCGGTTCTGCTCTTGTAAGATGTCTGGTGTTGGTCAATGCCAAAGAGACAGGTTAGATGCTCTGGAGATAAAAAGAGAAAATCTCTTTCGTGCAATTAACTTCTCTCTGATATACATAATAAAAGAAATGATGCCGTGAGGCATGTATTTAAAGCAGGCATACAAAATGCCTAACAGGCGATCCTTGTGTATATAGGTATCGCTTTTCCCGATATGTCGGGTTTTTAAAAACGATGATTCTTCGTTCGGCTTGCATAGCTGCTTCGATGATTATAGATTTATAATTTTTTAAATAGAGTTTAACTAAAATAGAAATTTTCAAGCATGGCTAAAGAAACCTTCGACCGTTCCAAGCCTCACGTTAATATTGGGACTATCGGTCACGTGGATCACGGTAAAACTACTTTGACTGCAGCTATTTCAAGTGTATTGGCAAACAAAGGTTTGGCAGAGCAAAAAGACTTCTCTGCTATTGATAATGCACCTGAGGAAAAAGAAAGAGGTATTACTATCAACACTTCTCACATCGAGTACCAAACTGAATCAAGACACTACGCACACGTTGACTGTCCTGGTCACGCGGATTATGTGAAAAACATGGTAACGGGTGCTGCTCAGATGGACGGTGCTATCATCGTGGTAGCTGCTACTGACGGTCCTATGCCACAGACAAGAGAGCACATCCTTCTTTCTCGTCAGGTAGGTGTACCTGCTTTGGTTGTGTTTATGAACAAAGTAGACTTGGTAGATGATCCTGAGCTGTTGGAGCTTGTAGAAATGGAAGTAAGAGAATTGCTTTCTGACTATGACTTCCCAGGTGATGACATTCCGGTAATCGCTGGTTCTGCACTTGGTGCATTGAACGGAGAGCCTGAGTGGGTAGCTAAGGTAGAAGAGTTGATGGATGCTGTAGATAGCTACATTCCACTACCAGAAAGACTTGTAGACAAAGATTTCTTGATGCCAGTAGAAGACGTATTCTCTATTACAGGTAGAGGTACAGTGGCAACAGGTAGAATCGAAAGAGGTGTAATCAACTCTGGAGACGCTGTTGACATCATCGGTATGGGAGCAGAAGATTTGAAATCTACTGTAACTGGTGTTGAGATGTTTAGAAAAATATTGGACAGAGGTGAAGCTGGTGACAACACAGGTCTGCTGCTGAGAGGTATCGAGAAAACTGATATCAAAAGAGGTATGATCATCTGTAAGCCAGGTTCTGTAACTCCTCACGCTCACTTCAAAGCAGAGGTTTACGTACTGTCAAAAGAAGAAGGTGGACGTCACACTCCATTCTTTAAGAAATACCGTCCTCAGTTCTACTTGAGAACAACAGACGTTACTGGTGAGATTTCACTTCCAGAAGGAGTAGAAATGGTAATGCCAGGCGATAACGTGACAATTGAAGTTCAATTGATCAACAAAGTTGCTCTTGAGAAAGGTTTGAGGTTTGCGATCAGAGAAGGCGGACGTACCGTTGGATCAGGTCAGGTTACAGAAATCCTGGACTAATACTCCAAACACATCAAACTTAAAATACGTTCTGCAAATACTGCAGAACGTATTTGTATATTTAAAAAATTAAATCTAATTTTGCAGTCCTTTTTGGACTGAGGTACACGGGTGTAGCTCAATTGGTAGAGTAGTGGTCTCCAAAACCATTGGCTGGGAGTTCGAGTCTCTCCACCCGTGCAAAATTTAACACAGCAAAGGTTTGAACAATGTCTAAGCTAGTACAATATATCAAGGAGTCATACGAAGAAATGGTGCACAAAGTAACATGGTCTAAGTATAGTGATCTCCAAAACAGTTCTATTTTAGTATTGGTCGCTTCCCTGATCTTTGCATTATTCATAGGCTTAATAGATCTAGGTTTTGAGAATCTATTGAAGTGGTATTATAACAACCTTTAGTAATCAGTAAATCCTGCTATTATGAGTGAATTGAAATGGTACGTAGTGCGTGCTGTGAGCGGTCAGGAAAGAAAGGTAAAAAATTACCTCGACAATGAGATCGTTAGGATGGGGCTGGAAGATTATATTCCTCAGGTGTTGATCCCTTCTGAGAAGGTATACGAAATGAGGAATGGAAAGAAGCGCGTACGCGAAAAAAACTTCTTTCCCGGATATGTGCTCATATCTGCAGACATCAACCACGGCGAAGTACAACATACCATTAACAATATTCCTGGTGTGATAGGCTTTCTGGGTTCTAATGATGCCGGAGGTGCTGCTAATAAAGTGCCGGTACCCCTTCGTCAGGCCGAAGTGAATAGAATTTTGGGCAAGGTAGAGGAAGTTGACGAATTTGAAGAAAAGCTGGATACTCCTTTCATTATTGGCGAGACTGTCAAAGTAATGGATGGACCGTTTAGCGGATTTACGGGAGCTGTAGAAGAAGTATTTGAAGAAAGGAAGAAGTTGAATGTGATGGTGAAAATCTTCGGACGAAACACCCCGGTTGAACTTAATTATATACAAGTAGAAAAAACGGAGTAAAATGGCTAAGGAAATTAGTGGATACTTAAAATTGCAAATCAAAGGTGGTGCGGCTAACCCATCGCCTCCAGTAGGACCTGCTTTAGGTAGTAAAGGTCTGAACATTATGGATTTTTGTAAGCAGTTTAATGCCAGAACACAGGATAAAGCCGGTCAGGTTCTTCCAGTTCTGATCACTATCTATGCTGACAAATCTTTCGATTTTGTAATTAAAACACCTCCTGCATCAGTATTGTTGATGAATGCAGCTAAGCTGAAGAAAGGTTCTGCTGAACCAAACCGAAGCAAGGTAGGATCTGTTACCTGGGATCAGGTAAGAGAAATTGCAGAAACAAAAATGCCTGATTTGAATGCATTTGAGGTAGAGTCGGCTATGCGAATGGTAGCAGGAACGGCGCGAAGCATGGGAATAAATGTAAAAGGTACTGCCCCTTGGGCCTAATTTTTTGAAGAAATGGCAAAGTTGACAAAGAACCAAAAAGCACAGCTTGAAAAGTTTGATCCTACTGCATCTTATTCTCTGGATGAGGCAGCTAAGATCGTAAAGGAGATCACAACTACAAAATTTGATGCTTCAGTTGATCTGGATATCAGATTAGGTGTGGATCCTCGAAAAGCCGATCAAATGGTAAGGGGTGTAGCAGCGCTACCTCACGGTACTGGTAAAGACGTAAGAGTATTGGTATTGTGTACTCCTGACAAAGAGCAGGAAGCAAAAGATGCCGGAGCTGACCATGTAGGATTAGACGATTACATCAAAAAGATCGAAGGAGGTTGGACAGATGTAGATGTGATTATTACTATGCCTACTGTAATGGCGAAAGTAGGTAGAATAGGTAGAGTACTCGGACCAAGAGGTTTGATGCCTAACCCTAAATCTGGTACAGTAACGCTAGATGTAGCTAAAGCTGTAAGCGAAGTAAAATCAGGTAAGATTGATTTTAAAGTTGACAAGTTTGGTATTATCCATGCCAGCATTGGAAAAGCATCTTTCTCATCAGAGAAGATCAAAGAAAATGCAATGGAATTGATCCAGGTGATCAACAAACTGAAACCAGCGTCAGCTAAAGGTACCTATTTCAAAACGATCAATATGTCTAGCACAATGAGCAAAGGCATAACCGTTGATAAGGCCTCTATTACCGGATTATAAATTTATTTAACACAAAGGATTTTTCAGGAAGTCCGATAAGTTAAAAACAAATGAAAAAAGAAGACAAAGCAGTTATAATAGAAGAACTTTCCCAGAAGTTTAAAGATAACATGAGTTTTTACTTCACCGATGCTTCAGGATTTACTGTAGCAGAAGTAAACCAACTTAGGAGAAAGTGCTTTGAAAAAGGTATAGAGTATAAGGTAGTAAAAAACACCCTTATCAAGAAGGCCTTAGAAAACATCGATCAGGACATGTCCTCACTGAACGAGGAAGTGCTGAAAGGTTTTACAGGAATCATGTTTGCTGGAGAGAATGCCAGCGCACCTGCAAAGCTCATAAAAGAATTTAAGAAAAACGACAGTAATGACAGACCAAAACTTAAAGGGGCTTCCATCGAATACGATCTCTTTATTGGTGAAGATCAGCTGAGCGCATTGAGTTCGTTCAAATCGAAAAACGAACTTATCGGCGAAGTTATCGGATTGTTACAATCACCTGCCAAAACAGTTATTTCTTCGCTACAAAGTGGAGGAAACACTATCGCAGGTCTGGTTAAAACATTGTCGGAACGTTAATTTAGGTATCAATTTTAATTTTTTTAATTATTAAGGTAAAATGGCAGATTTAAAAACATTCGCTGAGCAGTTGGTTAACCTGACTGTAAAAGAAGTAAATGAATTAGCTGAAATATTGAAAGACGAGTATGGTATTGAGCCAGCTGCTGCTGCTGCTCCTGTAGCTATTGCTGCTGCTGGCGGTGGAGATGCAGGTGCTGCTGAAGAGAAAAGTGCTTTCGATGTAATCCTAAAATCACCAGGAGGTGCTAAGCTTGCTATCGTTAAGCTTGTGAAAGAATTGACAGGTCTTGGCTTGAAAGAAGCTAAAGAACTCGTTGACGGTGCTCCTAAGGCTGTGAAAGAAGGATTGGCTAAAGAAGAAGCTGAAGGGCTTAAGAAACAACTCGAAGAAGCTGGAGCCGAAGTAGAGCTGAAATAATAATTTGGCCCCTACTAATCGATAGGCCTAAGATTTTTAGACCTGGTCCCACTAAAATTGGGATCAGGTCTTTTCCTGTTTCTATCAAATAATTACTTTTCGAAGATTATTAACTAAAACAATAAAGCTTTGGCTAATAAAACTAACACTGGAAGGATTAACTTTTCTTCTATAAAATCAGTGATTGATTACCCTGATTTTTTAAATGTCCAATTACAATCATTCAAAGATTTTTTCCAGTTAGAAACCCCCGCTGAAAAAAGGGTTCAAGAAGGTCTTTTCAAAGTTTTTTCTGAAAATTTCCCTATCAGCGATTCAAGGGATAATTTCTTGCTCGAATTCATCGACTACATGGTGGACCCTCCCAAGTACAATGTGGATGAGTGCATCGACAGAGGACTTACCTACTCTGTGCCATTAAAGGCCAAGTTGAAATTATCATGCAATGATGAGGACAATGATGACTTTGAAACCATCGAACAAGAGGTTTTTTTAGGCAACATCCCTTACATGACAGCCAAAGGCTCATTTGTTATCAATGGTGCCGAGCGTGTTATCGTTTCTCAACTTCATAGATCACCCGGTGTATTCTTTGCGCAAAGCAAGCACACCAACGGTACCAAGCTATATTCTGCACGTATCATCCCTTTCAGAGGATCGTGGATTGAATTTGCTACCGATGTAAACAACGTAATGTATGCTTACATCGACAGAAAAAAGAAATTCCCCGTAACTACACTGCTTAGATCTATAGGCTATGGTTACGATAAAGATATATTGGACCTTTTTGGTCTGTCCGAAGAGGTAGAAGCAGACAAAAAGAAACTGACCAGCATCATAGGCCGCAAGTTGGCTGCCAGAGTATTGAGAACCTGGACAGAAGACTTTGTGGATGAAGATACTGGTGAAGTTGTTTCTATCGACCGTAACGAAGTAATCCTCGAAAGAGACTCGATTATCAATGAAGAAGATATTGATATCATACTTGAGTCTGGTGCTAAGTCTATCATCCTACACAAAAAGGATGTAAACATCACCGATTACTCTATCATCTACAATACGCTACAGAAAGACAACTCCAACTCTGAAAAAGAAGCGGTAGAGCAGATTTATCGTCAGTTGAGAAACACAGAAGCACCTGATGAGCAAACTGCAAGAGATATTATAAATAACTTGTTCTTTAGCGACAAGCGTTATGATCTTGGAGAAGTTGGTAGATATAGAATCAACAAAAAGTTGGGGCTTGACCTCTCTAATGATGCCAGAACGCTGACTACAGAAGATATTATTCTGATTGTGAAGTACCTGATCGGACTGATCAACTCCAAAGCGGTAGTTGATGATATCGATCACCTGAGCAATAGAAGGGTACGTACGGTAGGTGAGCAGCTTTACTCTCAATTTGGAGTAGGGCTTTCGCGTATGGCACGTACAATCAAAGAACGTATGAACGTTCGCGATAACGAAGAATTTAAACCAATAGATTTGATCAACGCGAGGACATTGTCTTCGGTTATCAATTCATTTTTTGGTACCAATCAGCTTTCTCAGTTTATGGATCAGACCAACCCCTTGGCTGAAATCACCCATAAACGTAGAATGTCTGCCTTAGGACCGGGAGGACTTTCACGAGAGCGTGCAGGTTTTGAGGTTCGTGATGTTCACTACACTCACTACGGTAGGTTGTGTACGATCGAAACGCCTGAAGGTCCAAACATTGGTCTGATATCGTCGCTGTGTGTACATGCGAAAGTAAACGGTATGGGCTTTATCGAAACTCCTTACAGAGATGTGGAGAACGGTAAGGTTAACATGTCAAGTGATGTGAAATACCTCACAGCAGAGGAAGAAGATACTCACAACATTGCACAGGCTAATGCACCATTAAAAGACAATGGCGAGTTTATCAACGACAAGGTAAAAGCCCGATATGAGGGTGATTTCCCTGTGGTAGAGCCAAAAGAACTTCGCTACATGGATGTGGCACCTAACCAGATTGTGTCGGTGGCAGCATCTATGATTCCTTTCCTTGAGCACGATGATGCAAACCGTGCACTGATGGGATCAAACATGCAGCGCCAGGCTGTGCCATTGATGAAGCCTCAGGCACCTATCGTAGGTACCGGTCTGGAAGAAAGAGTGGCTCTGGATTCACGTTCACTTATTTTGGCCGAGGGATCTGGCGAAATTAGCTATGTGGATGCGAAGAAGATTGTAGTAAAGTATGACATTACTGACAATGAGAGATTGGTTTCTTTCGATACAGAATACATCACCTACGATCTAATCAAATTTAGAAGAACAAACCAGGATACTTGTATCAACCTTAAGCCTATCGTGTTGAAAGGCGATAAAGTAAAGGCAGGACAGCCGTTGGTAGAAGGATTTGCTACAGAAAAAGGAGAATTGGCACTGGGTCGAAACCTGAGAGTAGCATACATGCCTTGGCAAGGATACAACTTTGAGGATGCGATCGTAATATCTGAGCGTGTAGTACGCGACGATGTATTTACATCGCTGCACATCGAAGAGTTTGACCTGGAAGTAAGAGATACAAAGAGGGGAGAAGAAGAGTTAACTTCTGAAATTCCTAACGTGAGCGAAGAGGCGGTGAAAAACCTCGACGAAAACGGTATTATCCGAATAGGAGCAGAGATAAAAGAAGGAGACATTCTGATAGGAAAGATTACTCCAAAAGGAGAAACAGATCCTACACCAGAAGAAAAACTGCTTAGAGCAATCTTTGGAGACAAAGCCGGTGATGTGAAAGATGCTTCTTTGAAGGCGTCACCATCATTAAGAGGTGTTGTTATTGATACTAAGCTGTTTTCTCGTCCTAGAAAAGACAAAGATTTAAGAGCTAAGTCTAAGCGTGAAGTAGAAATCCTGAAGGGGAAATATTCTCAGGAACTCAACGAACTGCGTGCGCAGATGATAAGCAAAATGGTGGAGCTGCTGGGTGGCAAAACCTGCGAAGGCGTAAAGCATAAGTTTGGTGAAGAAATCATGTCTAAGGGAGTGAAATTCAGTGCGAAAAACATTGAAGAGAATCTTTTCCCTGAGAAAAACATCTTCCGCGACGAAAGCAACTATCAGGTACCTGAAGAAGTAAACCTTATAGCTGATCTGGTACTTGAAAACTGGACAAGCGATCAGGAGACAAACGATCTACTGGTAGAGCTAGTGAAAAACTACGTGAAGAAACGCTATGAAATTGGCGGTATCTTCAAACGTGAGCGTTTCACACTCGAAGTAGGAGACGAATTGCCAGCAGGTATCGTAAAACTCGCCAAAGTATATGTAGCGAAGAAGCGTAAGCTTAAGGTAGGAGATAAAATGGCGGGTCGCCACGGTAACAAAGGTGTTGTTGCTAAGATCGTAAGAGAAGAGGATATGCCATTCCTGGAAGATGGAACTCCAATGGATATTGTACTTAACCCACTGGGTGTACCTTCAAGGATGAACATCGGTCAGATATACGAGACTGTACTGGCATGGGCAGGCTTGAAGCTAGGCAAGAAATATGCAACTCCTATATTTGATGGAGCCAGCATGGAAGAAGTTGCCGCAGAATTGGCTGAAGCCGGTTTGCCCGAATACGGCCGTTCGTACCTCTACGACGGACTTTCTGGTCAGCGTTTCGATCAGCCTGTCACTGTGGGAGTAGCGTACATGCTGAAGCTGGGTCACCTGGTAGATGACAAGATGCACGCAAGGTCTATCGGGCCTTACTCTTTGATTACTCAGCAGCCTCTGGGTGGTAAGGCACAATTTGGAGGTCAGCGTTTTGGTGAGATGGAAGTGTGGGCATTGGAGGCCTTTGGTGCTGCCAATGTACTGCAGGAAATACTCACTATTAAGTCCGATGATGTAATAGGACGAGCAAAAGCATATGAAGCCATCGTAAAAGGCGAGAATATGAATAAGCCAAACATCCCCGAATCGTTCAATGTACTGGTACATGAGCTTAGAGGATTGGCACTCGAAATTACCTTGGATTAATTATTTTTTGACATTAAAGCCTTTGGGCTTCATTAACATAAATTAAAATTATGGCATTCAGAAAAAACAAAAAGCTGAACGTTGACTTTTCTAAAGTAACAATTAGTTTGGCTTCTCCCGAATCTATTCTGGAAAGTTCGCATGGTGAGGTTACCCAGCCTGAAACCATAAACTACAGAACCTACAAGCCTGAAATGGGTGGTCTGTTTTGTGAGAGAATCTTTGGACCGGTAAAAGATTGGGAATGTCATTGTGGAAAATACAAAAGAATACGCTACAAGGGTATCATTTGCGATAGGTGTGGTGTAGAAGTTACCGAAAAGAAAGTGCGTAGGGAGAGAATGGGACACATCGAATTGGTGGTGCCCGTAGCGCATATCTGGTACTTCAAATCGCTACCCAACAAAATCGGATACCTGCTTGGAATCCCTACCAAAAAGCTGGATCAAATCATATACTATGAGCGTTACCTCATCATACAGCCTGGTATCAAGGAAGAAGATGGCTTAAACAAGTTTGACTTCCTGACCGAAGATGAGTATCTCGATATTATGGATAAGCTTCCAAGAGAAAATCAACTGTTGGAAGACGATGACCCTCAGAAATTCATCGCTAAGATGGGTGCTGAAGCATTAGAGCTGGCCCTGTCAAGAATTCAACTCGATGAGCTATCGTATGAATTGAGACATCAGGCAGCTACTGACACATCGCAGCAGCGTAAGGCAGAAGCGCTCAAGCGTCTCAAAGTTGTAGAGGCGTTTAGAGAAGCCAAAACCAGAATCGAAAACAAACCTGAGTGGATGATTATCAAAATGGTGCCTGTAATACCACCAGAATTGAGACCACTCGTGCCACTGGATGGCGGTAGGTTTGCTACATCGGATTTGAATGACCTTTACCGTAGAGTAATTATAAGAAACAACCGTCTGAAAAGACTGATTGACATCAAAGCACCGGAAGTAATCCTTCGAAATGAAAAGAGGATGCTTCAGGAAGCTGTTGATTCACTTTTTGACAACTCAAGAAAAGTGAATGCAGTACGGTCAGATGGTAACCGGGCGCTGAAATCCCTGAGTGATATGCTGAAAGGTAAGCAAGGGCGTTTCCGTCAAAACCTTCTCGGAAAAAGGGTAGATTATTCTGGTCGTTCGGTAATTGTAGTAGGTCCGGAACTCAAAATGCATGAGTGCGGCCTGCCAAAAGGAATGGCAGCAGAGCTGTTTAAGCCTTTTATCATCAGAAAACTGATTGAAAGAGGAATAGTAAAAACAGTAAAATCTGCTAAGAAAATAGTAGACAGAAAAGATCCTGTAATATGGGATATCCTCGAAAACGTAATGAAAGGGCACCCTGTATTGCTCAACCGTGCACCAACACTGCACAGACTGGGTATTCAGGCTTTCCAGCCCAAAATGATCGAGGGTAAGGCAATCCAACTTCATCCATTGGCTTGTACAGCATTCAACGCCGACTTTGACGGTGACCAGATGGCGGTACACGTACCTCTTGGACATGAAGCTATTTTGGAAGCATCGCTATTGATGCTGGCCTCTCACAATATTCTGAACCCGGCTAACGGTGCGCCGATTACTGTACCTTCTCAGGATATGGTTTTGGGATTGTACTATGTAACCAAGGGTAGAAGAAGTACTGAAGAAGAGCCAGAGCCGGGAGAAGGCATGACTTTCTACAGTGCCGAAGAGGTTATCATTGCTATAAACGAAGGAAAAGTTTCAAAGCACGCTTACATAAAGGTAAGAACCAAAGTAAGAAATGAAGATGGTGAGCTGGAAACTAAAGTAATAGAAACTGTAGCTGGTCGGGTTATTTTCAACCAATACGTACCGGAAGAAGTGGGCTTTGTAAATGAGCTGCTCACGAAGAAAAAACTACAGAAAATTATCTCAATGGTATTCAACATTTCAGGAATGGCACGTACAGCCAACTTCCTGGATGATATCAAAACACTTGGGTTCCAGTCTGCTTATAAAGGCGGCTTGTCAATGGGACTTGGTGATATCAATATACCTGAAGAGAAAGAAAAACTCGTAGCTCAGGCTAAAGAAGAAGTAGATGCCGTATGGGCTAACTACCAGATGGGTCTGATTACTGATAACGAGCGATACAACCAGGTAATTGATATCTGGACAAGAATCAACTCGTTGCTTACAGGCACATTGATGACTCAGCTCGAAGAAGAAAAGCAAGGATTCAACTCGATCTTTATGATGATGCACTCCGGTGCAAGGGGATCCAGAGAGCAGATTCGTCAGCTGGGTGGTATGAGGGGATTGATGGCCAAGCCACAGAAAAACCTTCAGGGTTCTGTAGGAGAGATTATTGAAAACCCCATCCTTTCCAACTTTAAAGAAGGACTGGATGTAATCGAATACTTTATTTCTACACACGGTGCTCGTAAAGGTCTGGCAGATACCGCTTTGAAAACGGCAGATGCTGGTTACCTGACAAGACGTCTTGTAGACGTGGCGCAAGATGTAGTTGTAAATGAAGAAGATTGTGGAACACTCCGAGGTTTAGCTGTAACAGCACTTAAAGACAATGAGGATATTGTAGAGCCATTGTCTGAAAGAATACTGGGACGAGTATCCGTTCACGATATTTACGATCCTATATCCGAGGAATTGCTGGTATCTGCTGGTGATGAAATCACAGAAAATATAGCTGCCAAAATAGAGGCTACAAGCATAGAAGAGGTAGAAATACGTTCGGTATTGACTTGTGAGACCAAGCAGGGTATTTGTAGCAAGTGCTACGGAAGAAATCTGGCTACTGGTAAGATGGCTCAGAAAGGTGAAGCTGTAGGTGTAATTGCGGCACAGTCTATTGGTGAGCCTGGTACTCAGCTTACACTGAGAACCTTCCACGTAGGGGGTACAGCATCCAACATTGCGGTAGATGCAAGCATAGTGGCTAAGTTTGACGGTATCGTTGAATTTGAAGAGCTGAGATCAATCACTACTACCAATAGCGAAAATGAAAACGTAGACGTAGTAATGGGTAGATCTGGTGAGATCAAGATTATTGATCCTAAAACCAAGAAAGTACTCATTAGCAATCACGTTCCTTATGGTGCATTTGTAGATGTGAAGGAGAAATCTAAAGTGAAGAAAGGTGACAGACTATGCCACTGGGATCCATACAACGCCGTAATCTTATCTGCTTTTGACGGTACAGTTAATTTCGAATCTATTGAGGAAGGAATTACCTACAAGGAAGAGTCAGATGAGCAAACCGGTCACAGAGAAAAAGTAATTATCGACACGAAAGATAAAACGAAGAACCCATCGATAGTAATTGAGGCTGGCGACAATCAGCAAGCTTATAACATACCGGTAGGAGCTCACCTTTCTGTTGATCAGGGAGATAACGTGAAAGCCGGACAAGTTTTGGCTAAAATTCCTCGAATGATGGGTAAATCGCGCGATATTACAGGGGGTCTGCCAAGGGTAACCGAGCTCTTTGAAGCAAGAAACCCGTCTAACCCGGCTGTAGTAAGTGAGATAGATGGTGTGGTAACTTATGGAGGAATTAAGCGTGGTAACAGAGAAATCTTCATCGAATCGAAAGATGGTGTGAAAAAGAGATATCTTGTTTCACTCTCTAAGCACATCCTTGTACAGGACAATGACTTTGTGAAAGCAGGTTATTCGCTTTCTGATGGTGCAGTTACTCCTGCAGATATATTAGCGATCAAAGGGCCTACTGCCGTACAGGAATATTTGGTAAACGAAATTCAGGAAGTATACCGACTGCAAGGTGTGAAAATCAACGATAAGCACATCGAGACTATTGTAAGCCAGATGATGCAGAAAGTAAACATACTGGATGCCGGCGATACTAGCTTCCTGCCAGGACAGATTGTAGATAAGCATGTTTTCATGGAAGAAAACGACTCTATCCTGGACAAGAAAGTAGTATCTGATGCAGGTGACTCAGAAAATGTGAAGCCTGGACAAATTATTTCAGCTCGTCAGTTAAGAGATGAAAACTCAAGCTTGAAGAGAAGAGACCTTAAATTGGTACAGGTAAGAAATGCAGCACCTGCAGTATCTGAACCAAGGCTTCAGGGTATTACTCAAGCTTCATTGGCTACACAGAGTTTCATATCTGCAGCGTCGTTCCAGGAAACAACTAAAGTATTGAGTGAAGCTTCCATCAGAGGAAAACGAGATCACTTGATTGGCTTGAAGGAGAACGTGATCGTAGGTCACTTGATCCCTGCAGGTACAGGTCAGCGTGATTTCCAGGATGTGATCGTAGGTTCGCAAGAAGAGTACGATGCGTTGGTAGCCTCAAAGGAAAGCTTCAATAAATCTACTGAACTCCAGGAAAATGAGTAAGCACGAAGAAGAAGAGAAAGGTAAGCAGCAGGGAGGGCAATTAAACATCGAGTTGTCGGAAGAGATAGCCGAAGGTGTTTATGCAAATCTGGCCATGATTGCTCATTCTAATTCAGAGTTTGTAATTGATTTTATCCGACTTATGCCGGGAGTACCCAAAGCGAAAGTTAAATCCAGAGTAGTGGTAACACCGGAGCATGCAAAACGCTTGCTCGTGGCATTGCAGGACAATATACAGAAATATGAGAAAACCTTTGGGCCGATAAAGCAGGTTGATGATTCTCCAAAATTCCCTATGAATTTTGGTGGCACCATGGGCGAAGCTTAACGGATAAGGGTTATCGAAAATACAAGGACTGAAAGCGGTATGTTTTCAGTCCTTTTTTTTAAACAAAAGTAGAAACACGACGGATCTAATGCCTTCAGATATGGAGTGGATATCCGACGTAAATAACTAATATTCAAAATCTTTACTAAAGAAATTTTGTTTAGAAGTATTTATCCCTATTTTTGCGTTCCGATTTTTCAAAGGAAAGAATAAATATTATAAAAAATAAAGTAAATGCCTACTATACAGCAATTAGTAAGAAAGGGTAGAAAAACATTGGTATCTAAATCAAAATCACCTGCATTGGATTCTTGTCCTCAGCGCAGGGGAGTTTGTACCAGGGTTTACACCACTACACCTAAAAAACCTAACTCGGCTATGAGGAAAGTGGCAAGGGTAAGGTTGACAAACGGTAAAGAAGTTAACGCCTACATCCCCGGTGAAGGTCACAACCTGCAAGAACACTCGATAGTACTTATCAGAGGTGGTAGGGTAAAGGATTTGCCTGGTGTGAGGTATCACATCATTAGAGGTGCCCTCGATACAGCTGGTGTAAGCGGAAGGTTGCAGCGTAGATCTAAATACGGTGCTAAAAGACCTAAGGATAAAAAATAATATATTCAATACATAAAAAATGAGAAAAGCTAAACCAAAGAAGAGATATATTCTTCCCGATCCGAAGTTTAAAGATACTTTGGTATCAAAGTTTGTAAACTACCTGATGGTGGACGGAAAGAAGAGTATTGCTTATTCTATCTTTTACGATGCGATTAGCCTCGTAGAAGAGAAAACAAGTGAGAATGGTCTTGAAACTTGGAAAAAAGCATTGAACAACATTATGCCTTCAGTAGAAGTGAAGAGTAGAAGAGTTGGTGGTGCTACCTTTCAGGTTCCTATTGAAGTAAGACCTTCGAGGAAGATTTCACTGGGAATCAAATGGATGATCGGTTACTCTAGATCTAGAGGCGAGAAAACCATGAAAGAAAGGTTAGCAGCCGAGATTATTGCTGCTTCTAAAGGAGAAGGTGCTGCCGTGAAGAAAAAGGATGATACCCACAGAATGGCAGAGGCTAACAAAGCATTTTCACACTTCAGATTTTAATACAGATATTACTGATGGCAAAAAGAGATTTAAAATACACCCGGAATATTGGTATCGCAGCTCACATCGATGCTGGTAAGACTACCACTACTGAGCGTATCCTTTATTATACCGGCGTTAGTCATAAAATAGGTGAGGTGCACGATGGTGCAGCCACCATGGACTGGATGGAGCAGGAGCAGGAAAGAGGTATTACTATTACTTCAGCTGCTACTACTGTGTTTTGGCCATACAAAGGAGATAACTATCATATCAACATTATCGACACCCCGGGTCACGTTGACTTTACCGTAGAGGTAAACCGTTCACTTAGGGTTCTCGATGGTTTGGTTTTCTTGTTTAGTGCTGTTGACGGTGTAGAGCCTCAGTCAGAAACTAACTGGAGACTGGCTGACAACTACAAAGTAGCTCGAATCGGTTTTGTAAACAAAATGGATAGAGCTGGTGCAGACTTTTTGAACGTATGTAAGCAGGTGAAAGAAATGCTGGGAACCAAAGCTGTTCCTCTTCAATTGCCTATCGGAGCTGAAGAAACTTTCAAAGGAGTAGTTGACCTGGTAGAAAACAGAGCAATCGTTTGGAATGAGGAAGATCAGGGAATGACTTTCGAGGAGATCGAAATCCCTGCTGATATGGTAGACGAAGTAGCAGAATACCGTGAGCATCTGGTTGAGTCTGTTGCTGAGTACGATGATGGTCTGATGGAGAAATACTTCGAAGATCCGGATTCTATATCAAAAGATGAAATTATTGCTGCACTGAGAGCAGCAACTATAGATTTGGCATTTGTGCCAATGATGTGTGGTTCAGCCTTTAAAAACAAAGGTGTTCAGACCATGCTGGATTATGTAATGGAATTGTTGCCTTCACCTCTCGATAGAGACAACATCAAAGGAACAAATCCTGACACAGAGGAAACAGTAGAGCGTAAGCCTGATTTGGATGAACCTTTTGCAGCGCTTGCATTTAAAATCGCTACTGACCCATTCGTAGGTCGTCTGTGTTTTGTAAGATCATACTCTGGTAAGCTTGATTCCGGTTCTTATGTTCACAATACCCGAACAGGAAAGAAAGAAAGGATTTCAAGGATATTCCAGATGCACGCCAACAAGCAGAATCAAATTGATATGCTGCACTGTGGTGATATCGCTGCGGTAGTTGGATTTAAGGATATCAAAACAGGGGATACCCTTTGTGACGAAAAGAGCAAGATCGTACTTGAGTCAATGATTTTCCCTGATCCTGTAATTGGATATGCGATTGAGCCTAAAGCTCAGGCTGATGTAGACAAGTTAGGTATAGCTATATCTAAACTGGTAGAAGAAGATCCTACGCTGGTAGTAGAAACTAACCACGAAACAGGACAAACCATCCTTAAAGGTATGGGAGAACTTCACCTGGATATTATCATCGACCGTCTGAAGCGTGAATTCAAAGTAGAGATCAACCAGGGAGCACCTCAGGTTGCATACAAAGAAGCCCTGCAAAGTACTGTTGAGCACAAAGAAGTGTACAAGAAGCAGTCGGGTGGTAGAGGTAAGTTTGCAGATATTGTATTTGAAATCGGACCAAAAGACGAAGATTTCGAAGGATCTGGATTACAGTTTGTGAACAACATCGTTGGTGGTGCTATTCCTAAGGAATTTATTCCTGCTGTAGAAAAAGGTTTTAGAGAGGCTATGAGCAACGGACCTTTGGCTGGCTACAATGTTGATGATATGAAAGTAAGACTCTTCCACGGTTCGTTCCACGACGTGGATTCAGATTCACTTTCGTTTGAATTGGCAGCTCGTTTAGGATTTAAAGAAGCCGCTAAAAAAGCTAACCCTGTGTTGTTGGAGCCTATCATGGCTGTAGAGGTTGTTACTCCCGATGAGTATACCGGTTCGGTAACAGGTGACCTTAACAAGAGAAGAGGTATCATGAAGGGAATGGATACAAGAGGAGTTTCTCAGGTGATCAAAGCCGATGTTCCTTTATCTGAGCTGTTTGGATACGTAACCGATTTGAGAACAATTACATCAGGAAGAGCAACAGCTTCATTGACTTTCTCACATTACTACAATGTGCCTAAGAACATAGCCGATGAAGTAATTGCAAATGCACAGGGACAGCCTGCTTAAATAGTTAAAGATTATGAATCAGAAAATAAGAATAAAGCTTAAATCTTACGATCACAATCTGGTTGACAAGTCTTCGGAGAAGATTGTGAGAGCAGTAAAAGTGACAGGAGCTGTAGTAAGTGGTCCTATACCTCTTCCTACTGTAAAAGAGAAATTTACTGTGTTGAGATCACCACACGTAAACAAAAAGTCAAGAGAGCAGTTTCAATTGTGTACCTACAAAAGACTGGTGGATATCTATTCCAACAGCGCTAAGACTGTAGATGCTCTAATGAAATTGGAATTGCCTAGTGGTGTGGATGTAGAAATCAAAGTCTGATTAAGAATAACATAGCATTATAAAGAGCCAATAATGGAAAATTTATTGGTTCTTTTTTTTGTCTTCATATATTCTTAATATTTATCTTGAATAATTTGACTGCAAGATTAGAATTACTATCTTTGCAGTCCTTTTTACGGGGAAGGCTAAAAACCGCCCATTTTTATAAAGAATTAAGATACTATAATGTCTGGTATAATAGGAAAAAAAATAGGGATGACTAGCGTATACAGTGCCGATGGACGAAGCGTCGCATGCACGTTGATAGAAGCTGGTCCTTGTGTGATAACACAAGTAAAGAATGAAGATACTGACGGGTATACCGCAGTACAGTTGGGTTACGGCGAGCGTAAAGAAAAAAACACTCCTAAAGCATTGAAGGGGCATTTTTCTAAAGCTAAAACCACCCCGAAAAAAGAAGTTGTTGAGTTCAGAGACTTTAGAGAAGAATTTGAAGGCCAGGTGGCTTTGGGTAATACTATCACAGTTGCAGATGTTTTCAAGGAAGAAGACTTTGTAGATGTAATAGGAACATCTAAAGGTAAAGGTTTTCAGGGCGTTGTAAAGCGTCACAACTTTGGTGGCGTTGGGCAGGCTACACACGGTCAGCACAACCGACTAAGGGCACCAGGTTCTATTGGTGGAGCTTCTTATCCTGCCAGAGTTTTTAAAGGCATGCGAATGGCAGGAAGAACTGGTGGCGATAGAGTGAAGGTAACCAACCTTCAGGTTATGAAAATTATTCCAGAGAAAAATCTTATTCTCGTTAGTGGTTCAATTCCGGGCCCTAAGAATTCAACTGTAATAATCGAGAAGTAATTATGAAAATTTCAGTATTAAGCAGTAACGGGGAAGATACCGGCAGAAAAGTTGAGCTATCTAAAGATGTATTTGGTGTAGAGCCAAATGATCATGCTATATACCTTGATGTGAAGCAATACCTGGCTCACCAGCGACAAGGTACCCATAAATCAAAAGAAAGAGCTGAAATCGCAGGCTCTACTAGAAAGATCAAAAAACAAAAAGGTACAGGTACGGCTCGTGCGGGTAGTATCAAGTCGCCTTTGTTTAGAGGTGGAGGTCGTATATTCGGACCTAAGCCAAGAAACTACAGCATTAAGCTTAACAAAAAGCTGAAAGATGTAGCTCGTAAATCTGCGCTTTCATACAAAGCAAACGATAAGAGCATAACTGTATTGGAAGACTTCTCTTTTGATGCACCTAAAACAAAAAACTTCCTTGGGCTCCTTTCAAGTCTTTCTGTATCAGATAAGAAAACACTTTTGGTACTAGGACAGGATGACAAGAACGTATTCTTGTCTAGCCGCAACCTTAAAAATGCAGCAGTAACTACTGCAGATCAAATCAATACCTACGATTTGTTGAAGGCAGACAAAGTGTTGTTGTGCGAAGGATCGATAGAGAAAATTGAAACCTTATTAAGTAAGTAAGATGAGTATTTTAAAGAAACCATTAGTGACTGAAAAGGTGTCTGCACTCAATGAAAGCGGTAAATACGGTTTCATAGTAGACAAAGGAGCTAATAAAGTAGAAATAAAGAAGGCCGTAGAGAAAACCTATGGTGTGACTGTGGAAAGCGTAAACACAATGGTGTACGCAGGTAAGTCTAAGACAAAATACACCAAATCCAGAGTGATATCAGGACGTACTGCTTCCTACAAAAAAGCGATTGTACAGATTGCTGAAGGTGAGATTATTGATTTTTACGGCGCAGTATAAATATAGATACAAATGGCAGTTAAGAAATTAAAACCTACCACACCGGGACAAAGATACAGAGTAGCGCCAGTCTTCGACGACATTACAGCTACCACTCCCGAGAAATCATTGACTAAGAGTGTTCACCGCAATGGCGGAAGAAACAATTCTGGTAAAATGACTATTCGTAATGTAGGTGGTGGTCATAAGAAAAAATACAGAGTAATTGATTTCAAAAGAGACAAGCACAATGTGCCTGCTACTGTAAAATCAATCGAATACGATCCCATGCGTACCGCCAGGATAGCCCTGTTGTACTACGCTGATGGTGAAAAACGCTATATCATAGCGCCGGCTGGTTTGAAAGTAGGTCAAACGGTAGTATCAGGAGCTGGAGTAGCCCCGGAAGTGGGTAACACACTCTTCCTTTCTGACATACCTTTGGGTACTATCATCCACAATGTGGAGCTGAAGCCTGGTAAAGGTGCTGCTATGGCCAGAAGTGCTGGATCTTACGTGCAGCTGTTGGCTCGCGAAGGAAAGTACGCGACAGTGAAGCTTCCTTCAGGTGAGATGAGAATGGTGTTAATTACTTGTACTGCTACTATTGGTACTGTATCAAATTCTGACCACATGAACGTAAGGCTTGGAAAAGCAGGACGTAACAGGTGGAAAGGTAGAAGACCAAGAGTAAGAGGTGTAGCTATGAACCCGGTAGATCACCCGATGGGTGGTGGTGAAGGTAAGTCTTCAGGAGGTCACCCAAGATCGAGAACCGGATTGTATGCTAAAGGTAAAAAGACCAGAGCACCTAAGAAGTATTCGAACAATTTGATAATAAGTAAAAGGAAAAAATAATGGGAAGATCTTTAAAAAAAGGCCCTTATATAGACTTTCGACTTGAAAAAAAGGTTGAAGCAATGACTGACTCAGGAAAGAAGTCTGTAATCAAAACCTGGTCAAGAAGATCGATGATCTCTCCGGATTTTGTAGGTCATACATTTGCTGTACACAATGGCAATAAATTTATACCTGTATTTGTGACTGAAAACATGGTAGGTCATAAACTCGGAGAATTCGCTCCTACTAGAAACTTTAGGGGGCACATTTCAAAAAAAGATAAAGGCAAAAGATAATAGCTAATATGGAAGCAGTAGCAAAACTTAATAATGTACCTACTTCCCCTCGAAAGATGAGAGTAGTTGCTGATTTGGTGAGAGGACAGAGAGTGAACAAAGCACTAAACGTCTTGAAATTCGAATCGAAGCAAGGTGCAGCCAGGATCGAAAAGTTATTACTTTCGGCTATTTCAAATTGGCAACAAAAAAATGAAGATCAAAGTCTAGAGGATGCTGATCTTTATGTAAAAGAAATATATGTGGATAGCGGTAGAATTCTGAAAAGATTGCGTCCTGCACCACAAGGTAGAGCTCACAGGATCAGAAAAAGATCCAACCATGTGACGCTTGTAGTAGACAGCTACAATACCTCCGAAAATATTGAAGTAACTGAAAATTCAGAAAACTAATACAAATGGGACAAAAAGTAAACCCTGTAGGCCTTAGGTTAGGAATTGTAAAAGGATGGGATTCCAACTGGTATGGTGGAAAATCTTTTTCTGACAAATTAGTAGAAGACCAGAAAATCCGAAAGTATATTGATGCTAGGATTCCTAAAGGAGGTATCGCTAAAGTAGTAATAGAAAGAACGATCAAGCGTATCACATTGACTATTCACACGGCACGTCCGGGAGTAGTGATCGGTAAAGGTGGTGCTGAAGTAGATAAGATCAAGGAGGAGTTGAAGCGATTGACAGGAAAAGATCTTCAGATCAATATTTTCGAAATCAAAAGACCTGAGCTGGATGCTGTATTGGTAGGTGAATCTATCGCACAACAACTTAAAGCCAGAATCTCTTACAGAAGAGCGATGAAGCAAGCTATAGCTTCTTCTATGAGAGTAGGAGCTCAAGGTATTAAGATAAAAGTATCAGGCCGACTTGGTGGAGCAGAGATGGCTCGTACTGAGCAGTACAAAGAAGGTAGAATTCCTCTTCATACACTTCGTGCAGATATCGACTATGCTGTGTCAGAAGCACACACAATCTACGGAAAAATCGGTATCAAGGTATGGATATTCAAAGGCGAAGTATTTGGTAAAAGAGACCTTTCTCCAAACATAGGCATGGGTAACGAAAGTGGCGGAAGAAGAAGAAACGACGGCCCTAAACGTAGAAGAAATAATTGATTAAATAAATCCTTGTAATAGGATAAACAATATACAGAGATGTTACAACCGAAAAGAACCAAATTCAGGAAAAAGCAAAAAGGTCGTGTAAAAGGAATGGCTCAAAGAGGTCATACACTAGCCTTCGGAGCGTTTGGTATTAAGGCGTTGGAGCCAGGCTGGATCACCAGTAGGCAAATCGAAGCGTCTAGGATAGCCATGACCAGGGCCATGAAAAGGGAAGGTCAGGTTTGGATTAGAATATTTCCTGACAAGCCAGTAACCAAGAAGCCAGCCGAAGTAAGGATGGGTAAAGGTAAAGGTGCTCCTGAATATTGGGTAGCTGTTGTAAAGCCGGGAACCATTTTGTTTGAGTCTGCCGGAGTAAATATTGAGTTGGCCAAAGAAGCATTGCGTTTAGCGCAGCAAAAACTGCCAATCAGAACAAAATTTGTAGTAAGAAGAGATTATACAGGCTGATAAGTCCTATAAGTCTAAACGTATAGAAATATGAAAAATTCAGAGATTAAAGGTTTATCCTTGGATGAATTAAAAGGCAAACTTGAGGCCGAAAAGGAGAATTTAAGCAAGCTTAAGTTCGCCCACTCAATTACTCCCATAGAAAACCCTACGCGGTTGAAGGAAGCACGTAAATTAGTTGCAAGGTTAAACACTGAAATCAGGGCAAAAGAACTGGCTCAATAATTAGGCATCATGGAAACCAGAAATTTAAGAAAAGAAAGAATAGGGAAGGTCGTTAGCAACAAAATGCAAAAGACCATTACTGTTGAAGTACAACGTAAAGTAAAGCACCCCATCTACGGAAAATTTATAGGGAAATCCAAGAAATTTGCCGCACACGACGAAAACAACGACTGTGGAATCGGTGATACGGTAAAAATTATGGAGACCAGGCCTTTGAGCAAGAATAAAAGGTGGAGATTAGTTGAAATATTAGAAAGAGCAAAATAAAATGATACAGCAAGAATCAAGACTGAGTGTGGCTGATAACAGCGGTGCAAAAGAAGTCCTTTGCATTCGTGTACTGGGAGGTACAGGCAAACGATACGCATCCGTTGGAGATACTATCGTAGTATCTGTGAAATCTGCCATGTCTTCAAGTAACCTTAAGAAAGGAACAGTATCCAAAGCTGTGGTTGTAAGAACCAAGAAAGAAGTTCGCAGAAAAGACGGTTCTTATATTCGCTTCGAAGATAATGCAGCTGTATTGTTAACTGCCAATGATGAGCCTAGAGGTACCAGGATCTTTGGACCTGTAGCAAGAGAGTTGCGTGAAAAGCAATTTATGAAAATTGTTTCATTGGCACCTGAGGTTCTTTAATAGATAGCCGGACAAAAAATATTAAGAAATGAAACTGCACATTAAAAAAGGGGATACTGTAAAAGTAATTGCGGGAAACTCAAACGGCAAAACCGGGAAAGTACTCGAAGTGTATCCATCTAAATACAGGGCAATTGTAGAAGGACTTAACATGGTTACTAAGCACAACAAACCATCCGCTGAAAGTCCTGAAGGAGGCATCAAGAAAGTTGAAGCTTCGATTCACCTGAGCAACCTGATGCTAGTAGATCCGGCTACCGGTGAAGCTACCAAAACAGGTAGAAAGCCAGATGAAAATGGCAAATTACAACGATTCTCAAAAAAAACAGGGGAGGTAATAAAAAATGGCTAGTCCTAGATTAAAAGACAAATATCTAAACGAGATTGTTCCTGCTCTTAGGGACAAATTCGAGTACAAATCAGTAATGCAGGTGCCTAAAATCACTAAGATTAGTGTAAACAAAGGTATCGGTGCAGCTGTCTCTGACAAAAAACTGATAGATGCAGGAGTTGAAGAACTCACTCAAATAACTGGCCAGCTGGCTGTAGCTACTAAGGCTAAAAAATCAATCTCTAACTTTAAGTTGAGAGAAGAAATGCCTATTGGTGCCAGAGTTACCCTCCGTGGAGACAAAATGTACGAATTTCTTGATAGGCTAATGACCGTAGCTCTTCCTCGTGTACGTGACTTTAGAGGAATACGCGATAAAGGTTTTGATGGCCGTGGAAACTATACGCTCGGTATCAAAGAGCAAATCATTTTCCCTGAGATAAGCATAGAGAAAGTGAACAAAATTTCAGGTATGGATATCACATTTGTGACTACTGCCACTACCGACGAAGAAAGTTATGAATTGCTGAAAGCATTTGGAATGCCTTTCGCAGGAAAAAACAAAAACTAATATGGCAAGAGAAGCAATAAAAGCCAGAGAAAGAAAAAGAGAAAGACTGGTAGAAAAATACGCTGAAAAAAGAGCTGCACTTAAAGCAGCCGGCGATTATGAAGGTCTTGACAAACTTCCTCGCAACTCATCCAAAGTAAGACTTCACAACCGATGCAAGCTTACTGGTAGACCAAAAGGATACATGAGAAAGTTTGGAATCTCCAGGGTTACCTTCAGAGAAATGGCCTCAGAAGGAAAAATACCAGGTGTTACAAAATCCAGCTGGTAAAAATTATATATTAAAGAAAAAATTTAACTAACTTTGCAGCCCTGTTTTTAATGGGGTTTAAAAGTATAATGCAATGACTGATCCGATAGCAGATTATTTAACAAGGTTGAGAAATGCAATAAAGGCGAATCACAGGATCGTTGAAATGCCTGCATCCAACATCAAAAAAGAGATAACCAAAGTGCTGCACGAGCAAGGGTTTATCAAAAACTATAAGTTCGTGGACGATGGTGTACAGGGTTCTATTAAAATTGCCCTAAAATACAATCCAGACACGAAGCAATCTGCCATAGAAAGCCTTACCCGGGTAAGTAAGCCTGGTTTGAGAAAGTATGCGAATGCAGACACTCTCCCAAGGGTTTTAAATGGTTTAGGCATTGCTATTATGTCTACTTCGAAAGGAGTAATCACCAACAAGAAGGCGAAAGAACTTCATGTAGGCGGTGAGGTACTATGTTATGTTTATTAATATAAGAACAGATGTCTAGAATAGGAAAGAAACCGATAGATATACCTTCAGGTGTTACTGTTAAAACTGACAAGAATGTGGTAACAGTGACCGGTCCAAAAGGTACATTATCTCGTGAGATCGACGCTGACTTCAATCTTACTTTAGAAGATACAAGCCTTATTGTTGAAAGGCCCACTGAGCAGAAAAGACACAAAGCTTTGCACGGTCTTTATCGCTCGCTGATCAACAACATGGTAGAAGGTGTGAATACCGGCTTCAAAAAAGAAATGGAACTAGTGGGTGTAGGTTATAAAGCCAGCGCTCAGGGCAATGTTCTTGAATTAAGCTTGGGATACTCTCACAACATATATGTGCAAATCCCTTCTGAAGTGTCTGTAAGCGCTGAGACAGCTAAAGGTAAAAACCCGATAGTGACCCTGGAAAGTAATGATAAAGAGCTGGTAGGAGAGGTTGCGGCTAAAATCAGATCACTCAGAAAAGTAGAACCATACAAAGGAAAAGGTATCAGGTTCGTTGGTGAGCAAATTAGAAGAAAAGCTGGTAAAACTGCTGCTAAATAATAGATAAGATGGCGATAAGTAAAACGAATAGAAGGCTTAGAATTCGACGAGGCATCCGTAACAAAATCAGCGGAACAGCCGAGAGACCTAGACTGTCGGTATATAGAAGTAATAAGAGTATTTATGCTCAGTTGATAGATGATAACGCAGGACATACATTAGTAGCTACAAGCTCGTTTGAACTGGGAAATTCATCAGTGAACATAGAAAACTCTAAAAGCGTAGGAAAAAAACTGGCTGAAAAAGCTGCTGAGAACGGAATCAGTGTTGTGGTGTTTGATCGTGGCGGATATCCTTATCATGGCAATGTAAAGGCACTTGCTGAAGGTGCTAGAGAAGGAGGCCTTAAATTTTAATTAGTTATGTCGCAAACAAATATAAAAGCAATCAGAGCGAGTGAGATTGAGCTTCAGGAAAAAGTTGTAGCCATCAAGCGTGTTGCCAAGGTAGTAAAAGGAGGTAGAAGGTTTAGCTTCTCAGCCATCGTAGTAGTAGGAGACGGAAATGGTGTAGTAGGATACGGACTTGGAAAAGCTAATGAAGTAACTGATTCGATCACAAAAGGCATAGACGATGCTAAGAAAAATCTGGTGAGAGTACCTGTACACAAAGGTACTGTGCCTCACGAGTCTCTTGGTAAGTTTGGTGGTGGATTTGTACTGTTGAAACCTGCAGCACAAGGTACAGGAGTAATTGCCGGTGGTGCGATGCGTGCTGTACTGGAAAGTGCCGGAGTACACGATGTACTGGCTAAGTCTAAAGGTTCATCAAACCCTCACAACGTGGTAAAAGCTACTTTTGATGCGCTCAACAAAATGAGAGATCCTTTTGCTGTAGCTCAACAAAGAGGAGTGGAGTTGTCTAAAGTTTTTAACGGATAAGAACAATGGCTAAAGTTATAATTACACAAACCAGAAGTACTATCAAAAGACCAAACAGACAAAAGCTTACAATCAAAGCACTGGGTCTTGGTAGGATCAATAAATCTGTTGAAGTAGAATTAACTCCTCAGATTCAGGGAATGATTAACAAAGTAGATCACTTGGTGTCTGTTGAAAACAAATAATTGTTAGGAAAATGAAGTTAAATACACTTAAACCTGCAGCAGGTTCAGTTAAAAATAACAAGAGGATAGGCAGAGGCCAGGGATCAGGAAGAGGCGGTACCTCTACAAGAGGTCACAAAGGAGCTCAGTCTAGATCTGGATATTCTCGCAAAGAAGGATTTGAAGGAGGTCAAATGCCACTACAGCGCCGTGTGCCTAAGTTTGGCTTTACCAGTCCTAACAGAATCGAGACTAAGCCCATAAACCTTGATAGCATTCAGGCTTTGGCTGATAAATTGAAAGTAACTGACATTACTATCGATGTATTAGTAGAGAATGGCTTAGCATCTAAAAAAGACATAGTGAAAGTTTTAGGTAGAGGCGAATTAACCTCTGCAATTAACGTAACAGCACATCATTTTTCTAAGTCAGCTACTGAAGCTATCGAAGGAAAAGGTGGAAAAGCTACAGTACTTTAATTTATGAAAAAGTTTTTTACCACTATAAAGAATATTTTTACAATTGAAGATCTAAGAATAAGGATCCTGAATACAGTTGGGTTCCTTATTATCTTTAGAGTAGGATCTTTCGTTGTACTTCCTGGTGTAGATCCAAGCCAATTGCAGACAGAAGCAAGTGGCATTTTTGGTTTGTTAAACACATTTCTGGGAGGAGCTTTTCAAAGAGCATCCATTTTTGGTTTAGGAATTATGCCTTACATATCTGCATCCATAGTGCTGCAGCTGTTGACGGTAGCCGTACCTTATTTCCAAAAACTCCAGAAAGAAGGAGACAGTGGTAGAAAGAAGATAACACAGATAACAAGAGTATTGACGATTGCTATTACTCTGGCTCAGGGTAGTGCTTATATTACGGCAACTATTCCTGCCGAAGCTATTATGCTTAGCAATCAGGCCTTGTTTACTTTTTCATCAATAATTATACTCACCGCCGGAACGATCTTTTGTATGTGGCTGGGTGAGCGTATTACTGATAAAGGTATAGGTAATGGTATTTCTATGCTTATCATGATCGGTATTATCTCCAGATTCCCTGGTAGTATATACCTTGAAGCTATGACCAGAGGAATGAGCCAGGCGCTTATCTTCATCATTGAGATTGTAGCATTGTTTTTCGTAGTAATGGGTGTAGTGTTGCTTACTCAGGCAGTAAGAAGAATACCTGTACAATACGCAAAGCAAGTAGTAGGAAACAAAGTATACGGAGGTCAGAGACAGTACATACCTCTCAAAGTAAACTCATCTGGTGTAATGCCAATTATCTTTGCTCAGTCACTGATGTTTTTACCGGCTATGATCGCCAGCTATTTTGCAGAGTCTAGTGATGTAGCACAATATATTGGCGCTACGTTCTCAAACTTCCAGTCGTGGCAGTATAATCTTACATTTGCTATCATGATTATACTATTTACTTTCTTTTATACAGCGATATCTGTTAATCCCAATCAGATTGCTGACGATATGAAAAGAAACGGAGGATTTATCCCGGGTATTAAGCCAGGAAAAGCAACCTCTGAGTTTATAGATAATGTATTAACTAAAATCACTTTCCCTGGTTCGTTGTTTCTGGCGCTGGTTGCAATTATGCCCGCCTTTGCAATGATCGCCGGAGTAAGCTCCAGTTTTGCACAGTTCTTTGGTGGAACATCGTTGCTGATCATGGTAGGTGTGATTTTAGATACGCTACAACAGATAGAAAGCTACCTGCTCATGCGACACTATGAAGGCATGATGAAAGGTGGAAGAATCAAAGGTAGATCACAAAACGTAGCTGTTGCATAAACAATAAAAAATGGCAAAACAAGCTTCAATAGAACAAGACGGGACGATAGTAGAGGCATTGTCAAACGCTATGTTTAGAGTAGAATTAGGCAATGGTCACCAAATCATCGCACATATATCTGGTAAAATGAGAATGCATTACATCAAGATCTTGCCAGGCGATAAGGTGAAGCTCGAAATGTCTCCATACGATTTAACGAAAGGTAGAATAGTTTACCGCTATAAATAATAGAAATAATGAAAGTTAAAGCATCTGTTAAAAAGCGAAGTGCTGACTGTAAAGTGATTCGCAGAAACGGGAAGGTTTACGTAATTAACAAAAAGAACCCACGGTTCAAACAAAGACAAGGATAATTATGGCAAGAATTGCAGGAGTAGATATTCCGGACAACAAGAGGGGTGAAATCGCCCTTACTTACATTTTTGGTATAGGAAAAAGTTCGGCACAAACAATACTGGCTACAGCAGGTGTTGATGTAAATAAGAAAGTTGTTGATTGGACTGACGATGAAGCTAATGCCATTAGGAAAGCGATATCTTCTAACTATAAAGTAGAAGGTGTACTTAAGTCTGAAGTTCAACTGAACATCAAACGCTTATTAGATATCGGATGCTACAGAGGTTTGAGGCATAGAAAAGGCTTGCCAGTAAGAGGTCAGCATACAAAGAACAATGCCAGAACTAGAAAAGGAAAGAGAAAAACTGTTGCGAACAAGAAGATTGCTACTAAATAATAACTGAGATGGCTGATAAAAGAAAAGATAAAGGCAAGAAAAGAGTTGTTGTGGTAGAGGCCATTGGTCAGGCCCACATCAAAGCTACTTTCAACAATATCATCATTTCCATGACAAATACCACAGGACAAGTTGTGTCTTGGGCATCTGCTGGAAAAATGGGCTTTAAAGGATCTAAAAAGAATACTCCTTATGCCGCTCAGGTTGCAGCTCAGGATTGTGCTCAAAAAGCACATGATTTGGGCATGAGAAAATGCGAGGTTTTTGTAAAAGGATCAGGTGCAGGTAGAGAGTCGGCTATTCGTACTATCCAGAATACAGGTATCGACGTAACTGTGATTAAGGATGTGACGCCACTGCCTCACAACGGTTGCAGACCTCCTAAAAGAAGAAGAGTTTAATAACATTTAAGAGTTATAAGATAACATGGCACGATATACCGGACCAACTACCAAAATCGCCAGAAGGTTTAACGACCCGATTTTTGGACCAGATAAGACGTTACAAAAGAAGGCATACCCTCCAGGCCAACACGGTAGAGGAAGAAGAAGGAAGCCATCTGAATATGCTATCCAGCTTTCTGAAAAGCAAAAAGCAAAATACACTTACGGTGTGTTGGAAAAGCAATTCTCTAATATATTCGATATAGCTTCACGTAAAAGTGGTATCACCGGTACCATCCTTTTGCAATTGCTCGAAGCTAGACTCGACAATACGGTTTACAGACTGGGACTTGCACCTACTCGTAGAGCAGCCCGTCAGCTAGTATTGCACAAGCATATCACTGTAAATGGTCAGTTGGTAAACATACCTTCTTTCACGCTTAAAGTAGGTGATTTGATAGCTGTACGAGAGAAATCTAAGTCTCTTGAGGTTATCTCTGATAGTTTAGCTACAGGCTCTGTTAGCAAGTACAGCTGGTTAGAGTGGGATAAAGCACAAATGACAGGTAAATTTGCAGCTATTCCTTCGAGGGAAGAAATTCCTGAGAACATTAAGGAGCAGCTTATCGTCGAGCTTTACTCTAAATAATAAATAATTAATCTAAAATTTTTTCAAATATTATGTCAATACTAGCATTTCAAATGCCCGAGAAAGTGGTGATGGAAAAGGCTGATGACTTTCATGGCCTATTTACTTTCAAACCACTTGAACAAGGATACGGAGTTACAGTAGGTAATGCACTAAGAAGAATTCTTTTGTCTTCACTCGAAGGCTATGCTATTACTGGTATTAAAATTCCTGGAGTATTGCATGAGTTTTCTACAATCGAAGGTATTGTAGAGGATGTATCAGAAATTATCCTTAACCTGAAAATGGTTAGGTTTAAGAAGATTGCTGATGCAGTTGACGGTAAAATTGTAGTAAGCATTTCAGGTAAGAGAGAATTTAAAGCTAGTGATATTGGTGATTTCACTTCATCTTTTGAAATCCTCAACCCTGATCATGTGATTGCTAACCTTGATGAGAGCGTAAAGTTTGAGATAGAACTGACCATCGAAAAAGGTAGAGGATATGTAACGGCAGAAGAAAACAAGCCTGCTGAGCAAATCTTTGGCTTTATTCCTATCGATGCGATCTTTACACCTATCAAAAACGTGAAGTTTTCGATAGAAAATACAAGGGTAGAGCAAAAAACGGATTATGAACAATTGGTATTGGATATCGAAACTGATGGTTCTATACATCCCGAAAACGCCTTGAAAGGTGCGGCACATATACTTATTCAGCACTTTATGTTGTTCTCAGATCAGACAATGATCCTCGATACACATGACGCTGGTGAGCCAGAGGCTGTAGATGAAGAATTGCTACACATGAGAAAACTGCTCAAGACTAACCTCAATGATCTTGATCTGTCTGTAAGGGCTTACAACTGCCTGAAAGCAGCTGACGTAAGGTCGCTGGGTGATCTTGTTCGTCTGGAGATTTCTGATATGATGAAATTCAGAAACTTTGGTAAAAAATCGCTAGCTGAATTGGAGCAATTAGTTGCTGATAAAAACTTAACCTTTGGCATGGACTTGTCAAAGTATAAACTTGATGAAGACTAAGAAAAATGAGACACGGGAAGAAATTTAATCACTTAGGCAGAACTGCTCCTCATAGGAAAGCTATGCTGTCAAACATGGCTTCCTCTTTGATTTTGAACAAGAGGATCACAACTACTGTGGCTAAAGCCAAAGCCCTTAAAAAATATGTGGAGCCTTTGATTACTAAAGCCAAAAGCGATAGTACACATTCCAGAAGGGTAGTGTTTTCATACTTGCAAAATAAAGAATCAGTTACTGAGCTTTTCAGCGGTGTGGCTGACAAAGTAGCCAGCAGACCCGGAGGTTATACCAGAATCTTTAAAACAGGTAACAGACTGGGTGACAATGCAGATATGTGCATCATGGAGTTGGTAGATTACAACGAACTGTTGTTGCAAGAAGCTGCTCCTGAAAAAGCTAAAACACGTAGAAGCAGAAGAGGTAAATCTAAAAAAACTACTGATGCTCCTGTAGAAGCTAAAGCTACCGAAGCTGTAGAAGAAGCAACTGTAGTTGAAGAAACTCAGGAAGCTGTAGCGGAAGAGCAAGTAGAAGATGTGAAAGCAGAAGAATCGACTCCTGAAAAAGAAGAGAAGTCTGCTGACGAATCTGAAAAGAAGGATAAAGAATAATTGATTTCAATTTTCCAAAATATTGATGCCATCCTGAAACAATCGGGATGGCATTTTTTGTTTAAAAAAAATTGGTGCAATTTCGCACCGGAAAATTATAATGGTGACCCCTGCATTTAGGAATATCCATGATAAAGTAAGCTATTAGAGCAATGGTGAATGCCACCAGCTCTCATACGCATAAGATAGGCTTGAATACATTTGGAATAGATTAAGTAACTAATGAAGTACCAATCAAAAGAAAAAGCAGTCTTACTCTTGGAAGACGGCACTATGTATACCGGGGTTTCTATTGGCAAAAAAGGAACCAGCGGTGGTGAAATTTGTTTTAATACCGGCATGCAGGGGTATCAGGAAATCTACACTGACCCGTCCTACTATGGCCAGATAGTAGTAAATACTACTTCCCATATTGGAAACTATGGTGCTGTAAACGACGAACAAGAGTCTGACAAACCCAAAATAAACGGATTGGTTGTAAATGAATTCTCTGAAATTCATAGCAGATTCAGTGCAGATGAGTCTCTCAACGAATACCTTGAGCGAACAGGTACCGTGGGTATCTCTGACATTGACTCCAGAAAACTAGTGAGGTATATTCGTAGTAAAGGTGCTATGAACGCTATCATCTCTTCTGAAATATTAGATAAAGATGAATTGATGGCTAAGCTCAAGGAAGTACCAAGTATGGAAAAACTGGAGCTATCATCCAAAGTAACTGTAGATACGCCTTACCTGCTGGGTATGGAAAATGATGGGTACAAAATAGCGGTGCTCGATCTGGGTGTAAAAAAATCAATATTGACCAACTTTACAGACCGCAATGCTATATGTAAGGTTTTTCCTGCAAGTACAACATTCGAAGAAATGGAAGCCTGGCAGCCTGACGGTTATTTCATATCGAATGGACCCGGCGATCCGGCCGCTATGCCCTATGCTACCGAAACCGTAAAGAAAATATTAGAAGTAGATTACCCTCTGTTTGGAATATGCCTGGGACACCAGGTAATAGCACAGGCCAATGGCATATCTACCTACAAGATGCACCATGGTCACAGAGGATTAAATCACCCTGTAAAGAACCTTATCACTGGAAAGTCTGAAGTAACCTCGCAGAACCATGGCTTTGCAGTGAATAAAGAAGAGGTAGAGAAATCGGATAAGGTAACCCTGACTCACATCAACTTAAATGATGGTACAGTAGCAGGTATACGTATCAATGATAAAAACGCCTTTTCTGTACAACACCACCCGGAAGCATCGCCCGGACCTCACGATTCGAGGTATTTGTTTGACGACTTTATAGAATTAATCAAAAAACATAAAGAGAAATGAGTTTAATTGAAAGTGTATTTGCAAGGCAAATATTAGATTCCAGAGGTAACCCTACTATAGAAGTAGATGTAGTAACTGAGGCAGGCTTTTTAGGTAGAGCTGCAGTGCCTTCAGGAGCTTCCACAGGAGAGCACGAAGCGGTAGAGCTGCGTGACGGAGACAAGGGTAAATACCTCGGAAAAGGCGTTTTGAAAGCAGTAGATAACGTTAATGACGAAATCGCTGCTGAAGTGATCGGACTCAATGTGTTTGATCAGCGTCTGATCGACAAGGTAATGATCGAACTGGACGGTACTGAAAATAAAGGAAAACTAGGTGCAAATGCTATTCTGGGAGTTTCTTTGGCGGTAGCCAAAGCTGCTGCAGAGGAGCTTGGTTTGCCATTGTTCAAATACATAGGAGGGGTAAATGCACGCACTTTGCCTGTACCTATGATGAACATCATCAACGGAGGATCTCACTCTGATGCTACTATCGCATTTCAGGAGTTTATGATTCGACCTGTAGGCGCTCCTACTTTTAGCGAAGCTTTAAGAATGGGTGCAGAGGTGTTTCACCACCTGAAGACCATCCTGAAAGGAAAAGGATTGAGCACTGCTGTAGGCGATGAAGGTGGTTTTGCTCCTGCGTTTACCGGTGGTACTGAAGAGGCGCTCAATAGCGTATTAGAAGCCATAGAAAAAGCTGGTTACAAGCCAGGAAAAGATGTAACTATCGCTATGGACTGTGCTTCGTCTGAATTCTTTGTTGATGGAAAGTACGACTATACCAAGTTTGAAGGAGAAGGAGCACCGGTACGCTCTTCTGCTGAGCAGGCAGATTACCTGGCTGAATTGGTAGAAAAATACCCTATCGATAGCATCGAAGATGGTATGGATGAAAACGATTGGGATGGCTGGAAGATTCTCGTAGAGAAGATTGGTAGCAAGTGCCAGCTGGTAGGAGATGACCTGCTTGTTACTAACGTGAAATTCCTGGAAAAAGCGATCAATGAAAAAGCGGCTAACTCTATCCTGATCAAAGTAAACCAAATCGGAAGCTTGTCTGAAACTCTGGACGCTATCGAAATGGCTCACAAAGCAGGCTGGACAGCTGTGGTATCACACAGATCAGGTGAAACAGAAGATTCTACTATTGCCGATATTTCTGTAGCTACCAACTCCGGACAAATCAAGACAGGTTCTTTGTCAAGATCAGACAGGATGGCTAAGTACAACCAGTTGCTGAGAATCGAAGAAGAATTAGGAGAAGTTGCTCATTTTCCTCAGGTAAAATAAGCACTGCTTCTAAGAGAATATATTTAAAAAGCTGCTACAAAGGGTAGACGTTTTCCAACTTGAGTTGGGAACTCTGAAAACAGAACGTTTTTTAGAGTAAAGCCGAATCGATCGGTTTTGGTGTCCGCTTTTTGAGGCAGCTTTTTTGTTTTTATTCGGTTAGCGTTTCCTTTACTCGCCCAACAATACCCGACTCCAGCATCACTTTGATACCATGAGTATGCTGCGATGATTTTGTGAGTATTCGCTTTACTACTCCCTCTGTAAGCTCACCGCTTCGCTGGTGGTGCTTTTGAACCACCGCTACCCGCATACCTATTGCTATATCTTTTCGTTGTTGACCGTTTGCCATCTGTGTGTTGTTTTTCCCTCTGGTTATTTTTTTAGTGCCATAATATTGCCGCCAAGGATAAGAAAAATTCCCGTGATTGCTGTGACTGATAAGTGATAGTTTTCGAACACAATAGAAATAACTATAGCGATGACAGGAATGACAACCAGAGCATAGGCGGCTTTGTCTGCACCAATCCTGCCAATGAGAGTAAGGTAGGTGCCAAAAGCCACAATAGAGCCAAGCACTGACAAGTATATAAGGGAAAGAACATAACCGGCACTCAGGTCCAGGGTGAACGGGCGGCCCATTGTCAGAGCTACCAGCGCCATAAGCCCGGCTCCATACAGCATACCAAAGGCATTGGCGTGAATTACGGGTATGCCCTCCTGTGAATTGCGGGCTGAAGTAATATTGCCCAATGAGGCCAGAACGACAGAGCAAATGGCCAGAATACTTCCTTTTACTACTTCGGGCGACATGTCCATGTGGGTAAGCTCACCCCAAAAGATGAGTACGGTTCCGGCTAGCCCTGCCAAGGCTGCTAATACTACTTTTTTGTTGATTTTTCTTTTTAGAAAAAGTGCTCCAAAACCGGTGTTCATAAAGATAACGGTAGAAAAAGCAACAGCCATAAGGGCACTGGCTATGTGTTGTTCTGCTTCGTATACCAGCCAGTAGTTAGCTCCAAACAGGAAAAACCCCTGAATAGCCATAAACAGGTGGTCTTTAGCCGTGTATTTCATTGGTGAGCCTTTTAGCAGGCAGTATCCCATCATGAGTAGACCCGCTAATAAAAAGCGGTAAATGACAGAGATGAGGGGATCTACTTTGCCTAGTTGGAAAGTGATCACATACCAGGTGGAACCCCAGATGAGAGACGGTACCACAAAAAGGAGAAGGTTGTTTGATCTCATAGAAATAATGTTACGCTAAATCTAGAGAAAAAGATGAGTGCTTGTATGGCAAAAAATATAAGAAAGGCTAACCGCTGTGATGTATGGCTTGCGCTCAATACAGGTTGAACGTTAGCCCGGTTTGAGCAAAGTAAAAATTAACCTGCTCGTAGTATTTCTGATACAGAAATCCAGCCATTAGATTGATGCTTGTTTTTCCGTATCGGGCAATACGAAAGTCAATGCGTGTGTTGATTTCTGTACGAGCGGTGCGGCCGGTTTCATAGTCGCTGGCCCAGCGGTATTCCAGTGTGGGGTTAATCTTTCTGTTGGCAAAATGAAGCTCCAATCCGGCAAAATGTTCAGGAAAAGAGTCGTCGTTTTCTACCTCGTGCATAAATCCCATCCCCATACGAAAGTTTACCTTAGGTTGTGCTACTATATTGAATTGGATAACCTGCCAGTCGAGGGTAGGAAAGGAGCCTGTGAAATCCTGAAATTTGTTGTAGCGTATTTGAGACGAAAACAATCCCCAATTGCCACGCACAGAAGGGGAAAGTATAGTGGCATGCTCATGTCCGTAGTATCCGGCATGAAGTCCTACGTCGACAGATAGCAACCAGGGTTCGTCGTAGCGTCTGGCTAGCATTTCCCGATGACCAAATATCAGAGATTGAAGGAAAAACTCACCAAACTCAGCGGCAAAATAGTAGCCTACCCCCTCACCAAAGCTGTCTGAAGAGCTCTTTTCTGAAGACTCTGAGAGCTCTTTTACTTTACTTATCTGAGCGTAGGCGGCACAGTGAGAGATCCATATCAAGCAAAGAGGAATGAGGTAGCGTACAGTTTTCATAGTCGTTGGGCGAGGGTTTCAGGCATTTCTTTTTTGATCTAAAAAAGCACAAGCGTGTTTCGATCCCCATACAAAGTCGTGTAGCTATGAGTCAAGGCAAGTAGCCCTTTCCCCTAAAGCAGCCGTGGATTATGATTGGCTTTGGCCTATTCTTTCAATGTTTCCTCAAAGAGTTTGAATATGCGTTTGTATTCATCGGTCCAGCTGGAGGGCTCTACAAAGCCATGTCCTTCCATTGGAAATACAGCCAGCTCCCAGTTGTCTTTGCCCAATTCTATAAAACGCTGCGACAAACGTACTACATCCTGAAATTGTACATTGGTATCGATCATGCCGTGTAGCATCACCAATCGGTCTTGCAGGTTTTCTGCAAAATAAATCGGGGAGCTTCTACGGAAAGCAACGCTATCTTCCACGGGAGTATTCAGTATGTTGGAAGTGTAGCCGTGGTTGTAATGCGCCCAGTCAGTAACGGATCGAAGGGCTGCACCTGCCTGAAAAGTACCCGGAGAAGTGAGCAACGCCATAATGGTGATGAAACCTCCATAGGATCCTCCGTATATTCCTATTTTGCCGGCATCCACTCCATGGTGTTCGGCGAGGTACTTAGCTCCGTCGAGCTGATCGGACAGATCTTTGCCTCCCATGTGGCGGTAGATGCCCGTACGCCAGTCTCTCCCATAGCCTGCACTACCGCGGTAGTCTATGTCGAGCACTGTGTACCCATTGTCAGCCAGAAAATTGTGAAACATGTATTCACGGAAGTAGCTGCTCCACCATTTGTGTACGTTCTGGAGGTAGCCGGCACCATGCACAAAAATTACCGCTGGACCACCGGGAGTTGCGTTGGCAGGTTTGTACAGGCGTGCTGCAACCTGGGCGCCATCGTTGGCTGTAAAAGTTATCAATTCAGGGTCTTTCCAGGGGTACGCTTTGAAAGCCGTCGTAGTAGAATGTGTAACCTGTAGAGGCGTGCTGCCGGCTTCATTGCTCATAAGGTACAGTTCCCAGGGCTTGTTGCTGTATGAGTAGCGAATGGCAAGATGTTTCTCATCAGGAGAAAGCGATACCTGGTGAGCTCCTGTGAGAGTTGTGATCTTTGTGGCTTTGCCCCCTTTTACCGAAAGACGATAAAAATGATGTTCTGCCGGAGATACCTCGTTGGTAGTAAGGTAAAAGTGCTTTTTGTCTCGGGACAACCGGGCCGTTAATACTTCGTATTTCCCTTTTGTTAGTGCCTTCTTTTTTCCGGTATTCAAATCTACCGTGTAGAGGTGCGAATAGCCGCTTTCTTCAGACTGAAACCAGAGAATGTGATCGTCTATCCACCCCATGCTGCCGCTGTAGAAGTTCCATCCTGATATGCCGGGTCCGCCTACCCATGCTTCGTCTCTCTGGCGGTCCAGTAGTTTTAGTTCGCCGGTAGTCGGTACAAGCTCCATGATCCAACGGTCTTTGTTGTCTTGCGATCGCACGGTTACCACCGCTCTGCCCGACGGTGAATAAGTAGGCGAATGAATGATTACTTCACGTGGAGATTCGAATTTATCGTTGTATGTAGTTTCACCACTGTGATATTCTTTTTTGTATGCAGGCTTGTCATAAATGCCCGGTATGGTTTTGATGTCAATGATAAAGCTGGTGTCGTTAGCAATGTCATATATCCCCATTTCATAGGTCGTTTTCTCAAAACCTACCTTTGGTCTGGAACGCAGGTTTTTAGTGAACCCGGAATTGATTACATGATCCATCACATCCGTGTGTTTGTCTTTGCCGCTGTTGGTTGCCAGGCGGTAGGTTACGTGTTTTTTGTCAGGGCTTAACTGTATAGATGAAATGGATTTAGAGCCGAGGTAGATGGTTTTGGGGCGGTCAGGTTTTTCATTTTCGCTGCGAGCTTCTGCCAGTTCTTCCTTGTGCTTTCTTTCTTTTAGAATCTGAAAAAGGGATAACTGATCATTTTCAAGCCAGGCTTCTTCCTCGCTTTGTTGGGCATCACTTCCTTTGCTTCCTGACCTAAAATCAGTCAGTTGTGTGGTGGTGCCCAAAGTGATATTCCAGATGAATATGTTTTTCCCTTTTTGAAAAATGACATCTTTACCATCATTTGAAAAAGAAGGGTTGCTTTCATTTTCCAGTGTGTTGGTGATCTGCACGGTGGTGTTTGATGCCGGGGTGTGAAGGAAAATATCACCGTTTTTAGCGTATACCAGCTGGGAAAACGTTTTGTTGTACGTTACCGATTGGGGTATTATCTGCCCTTTCTCTGCAGTAGATACTTTGGTGGGAGTAGAGCCTTTCAGGTCGGTTTTGTAAAGCGATCGCAAAGGCTCCTGTTCAGGATTCCAGGTGAAGTAAACAGTTTTACTATCTACTGACCAGCGAATATCATCGGGGAGGTGTCCGACAAAATCGGGTCCTTGCATGATTTGTTCGATGGATAACTGCTGAGACCAGGAGAAGGAGTTTATCAGGAATAGCCCCAAAAAGAAAAGTGTGGTTTTGGTTTTCATACGTGTAGTTATATATGACTTTCGCCAGAGCACAAACCCATGTATCTGACGAGAGGTTTACTTAATAATCCGAAGGTTAAATTAAGGAAGTTCGAATTAAATAGATGCTGTTTTTATATGGGTACTCCTAAGCCGATATCAGTGGTAGATAGGCGGTGTAAAGTGGGGTGTGCTGTATATACTAGTCTCTGTCGTAAACAATTTTTCCACCAGTCACCTTTCCTTTGTAATATATGCGATAAAAGTAGATGCCATCGCGTACAGGCTGACCTAGTGTGTTTGTTCCGTCCCAGCGTACATTTACATTGCCGGCAAACTGAGGAAAGTTGAGTAGCGTTTTGATGTGCTTACCCGATACACTGAGTATTTTCACTGAAAGCGGAGCTTGATCAGGTATACTAAACTCTATATTGATGTGCTTGTCAAAGGGGTTGGGGTAGCTTTTTGAGACTACCAGGTCGTTGATGTCCTTTTCGGGTTTGCTTATAATTAGTGTATTGTCAATGTAGGTTTCGAAGACGCCATTGCCGTGAGTGGCTACCACTAGTTTTCCATCTGCCGGGCGATAGTCCATCATCCGGATTACGGCATTGCCTATGGTTTCATTACCCTCCTTTACCCATTGGGTGTTGCTGCCCGCTAGCGATCGGGTAGAATATAGTCCCGTGCTGGTACCAATCATATAGAGATAGTCCCCGTTGGAGAGGGGAATAATCTCGCTCCATCGGGTGCTGGGGCCGTTTCCTGAACCGTCGGTAAATTCTTCAAGGTTTCCGCTTACGTCTACAAAAGTTTCCCCACCATCGGCAGAGTAATACAAGCTACGCACATGGTAATTAGAGTTTACTACCATGAGTTTGTTAGCGTCAGAAGGATCTATGGTTAAATTTACTACATACCCACCAGTATTAAATACTGTGCTCACCTCATCTGTAGAGCTATTAGCATGGGTTATTTTGAGAATGTTTCCATTGCTGGTGCCTGCGTAGAGTATATTGGCCGGTAAGGTAGAAATATCCAGCGAAGAGATGTTGGATTCCGGTAGATTAATGTCCATACGATCCCAGTTTACAGATGTGGGCTCCTGGCTGTTGCCCGGAATTTGAGAGAGGTTATTGTTGCGCCAGATGGTTTGTCCTCCGGCCAGATACATTCGGTTATAGTTGTTGGGATCCAGTACAAATGGATTGATAAACAGGTAACCGCTACCACCGGCAGGATCTACCCGGGCGAAGGAGGTGAGCTTGCTTTGTTTGTTGAGGGTAATCCGATAAATCTGAGATTCCTGAAAAGACACGTACCAGAAGAGGTCATTGGGAGTGGTAGCTGCAAAGCCACCGTCACCTCCGAATATGTTGTTCCACGGCTGATTTGCACCGGGGGCACTTTTCTGATAAGTGCCATTGTCCTGCATGCCACCGATTATCGCTTCAGAGTCGGTAGATAAGGCTATGGAGTAAAACTGAGAAGTGATGTAGCCGTTGTTGAGACTTACCCACTGCGGCTCATCTGCCAGGTTGTTGTTGGTTAGCATAATTCCTCCATCATTGGCGCTAAGCATTTTGTTGGGGTCAGAGGGCAAAAAGACAATAGCATGCTGATCCGGGTGATGTCCTGCATATTGGTTGTTTTCTCCGGAGGGATCATAGCCGCCTATCCATGCCGTATTTGCAGTAGAAGCAAAGCCATCGGTGCTGCGATACAGGTTTGTGCCTCCCAGGTATACTGTATTTTCATCTTTCGGGTGAACGGCTATTACCATGTTATAACCACTTTGAGAGTTGTAGTCTCCAAACTCATCGTCATAGTCGGGAACCTGCCCCGACCGGTCAGACCACCTTTTGGTGGTGTTGTTATATTGCCATATTTCAGCATTGTCATTGTCTACAGCGAAATACACAATATTTTCGTTGGATGGGGCATAAGCCATAACCGTACGCTGATGAAACCGGGCAAACCCCGGAGGAGTAATATTGGTCCAGTGGATGCCATCAGTGGATTGGAAGATGCCTTTGTTGGTAAAGTCATTGCCCAGAGAAGTAAATACACTAAGTGTTGCATAAAATGTGCCTCCTGGTGTAAGCAGGATGTTGGTGTAAAAGGGGGCTCCTGATTGGTTCAGGTCGGCATCATCCGGTAGGTTTAGTAAGTCTGTGCCCAATACCGTTTCCCAGGAGGTGCCACCGTCAGTGGAGCGCACTATGCCACCATACAGCGCAGCGTATACTTCATCTATATCATCGCGAGTAGGATTGGTTATGATATTCCATACATAGTTGAAAGGGCTGTTGAATTCGCTATACTGCCCATCGGAAGTAGAAGGCAGTAAATCCCATGAGCGTCCTCCGTCAGTAGATTTGAATATGCCATCGCCTCTATAGGGGGCGCCCTCAGCTCTTGGTGAATTCCCCCTCAACTCACCAGTGCCATGGTACCACACCTGCGTATGTCCTTGCCGGGTGTCTTGTGCTACGCAGGTAGCACTGTTGATAACGGCAGGGTGTGAAGTACGACTCCAGGACAAACCTCCGTCTTCAGAACGCCACATACCTCCCGACACACCTCCGGCTATGATTATTTGTTCGTTTCTAACGTCCAGTGCCAGCGCGCGAGTACGCCCACCTACATTGAAAGGCCCGGCCAAAGTCCAGGTGTTAGCCTTTTGTCTATATCCGGGTTGGTTGGCTATACTTTCTGCTGTGGGTATTTTTTTTACGTATTGATTTTCCTTCAGGTGAATGTTGTCAGGGATGCGCCCGGTAGCAGGATCTACCAGTTGTTGTATTTCGAAGTTAAAGCGCTTAAGAGGATCTTCCTTTGTCCCGATGGCTGCAGGAGCCTGTACTGTCTTTGCAGGAGGGATGTTTTTTTTAGGAGTTAGAAAAAAAACGAAAGAAAGGGCGATTGCCACCGCCGAAATGCTGTAAAGAAGGTAGCGTTTTCTCATAAGCAATAAAAAGTCATTTTTGAGTGAGTGTTTTGGCAGTCATACGCACAAAGGATTGTTCGTGTTGTACCAGGTTCAGCACATGAGACATGTCTACCCATTTGAATCCTTGAGATTCGTGGTTTATGGTCGTTTCTTCAGGGCGGTGAGCTACAAAGTGAAAGCGTATGTCATAGTGATCGTGTGCAGGTATGTCTTTGCGCTGAGGTATGGTGTGTATGTCCAGGTCGAAGAAGCCGGAGGTAGCCAGTTGGACAGATTTCAGGCCGGTTTCTTCCTGCAGTTCTTTTTGAGCCACCGATACCACGTTTTCATCACCATCGGCATGGCCCCCGGGCTGTAGCCAGCGGTCTAGTTTGCTGTGGTGTAGCAACAATACTTTTTGCAGGTCGGGGGTAGTTACCCACGCCGAAGCTGTGATGTGCCCCCAAAGGAGCGATCGTTCAAAACAATTTTCGTATTGGAGCAAGTGTTTGAATCGGGGGATAAAAGCAAGCTCCTCCGGGTAGGAGGAGCTGTAATGTTCTAATTGCGTTATGAGGTCGTTTCTGGTCATTATTTTCTAATGATAGTATTGACCAGGTTGATGCGGCCTTCTTTTAGTTTGCTGATTGACACACCATCGCCCACATTGTCTTTGTCTCCTTTTTGAGCATGAACAAAATACTGTATGGGCTCGAGTTTTTTGAAAGTAACTCTACCTTTGGCGTCTGTTTTTTGAGTTTCCCTTACTGGCTTTTTCTCTTCGAAGTAGTCTTCTTCGCTGGCATAGAGAGTCACAGAAGCGCCCTCTACTACATTGCCAATGTCATCGAGTACTGTTATCCTCAGGTTTGTAGGGAGCAGAGGTTTAGTGGTGAAAGAAGAAAAAATAGTTACTGTTATGAGTAGTGCTAATGCTACGCTTATTCTTTTTTTCATGGTTGAAAGTTATTTGGTTTTTTTAAGATCAAACAAAACAAACCGGCCGGTTTACTTTTCTAAAGTATTGCCGAACCGTGCAAAATAGTAATCAATTTTCCTGCCATAAAATGGTACTTTCCGGGGAAATATTATCAACGGAGCAGGAGTACACCCCCACGCTGCTCTATGATGCCACGCTCCAGATCGAGTGTACTTTTATATCGCATTACATAGGCATACGTGCCGGTTTGCAGTAGCTCACCCCTGTAGTACCCGTCCCACTCAAAGTTGATTTTATCCGATTGGAATACCATCTCCCCCTGCCGTGAAAAAATAAATATCTCAAAATCGGTCACATAAGGGTTGGGAAAAACTTTGAAGGTATCGTTTAGTCCTGCACTACTGTTTGGGGTAAAAGCATTGGGAGCATGAATGATAGGGTCGCAATCGTCTACCACTTCTACTACATCGCGGGTGCAGGTCAGGCCATTGCTGATTGTGACTTCATAGATGCCAGCTTCGGTTACCGTATAGTTGCGCTCTGTGCCAATGATCGGATCCTCGTTTATTCTACGCCATTCGTAAGAAGAAAAAGAACCCGGGTCTAAAACTACCTGACTCTTGTCCGGGTCAGGATCTTCGCTGCAAAACTCCTCTTTTTCGTTCAGAAGTAGTTGATCATCGGTAATCGGCAAAAGCAATACATTTAGCTGATCGGTAGCCGAGCAGTTGTTGTTTACACCTGATACTGTTACCGAATAATTGCCACTGGTAGTGGCCACCAAAACCGCACCGGAGTTGGGCAGGGGGGCACCAAAAGGATCTGTCCACTGAAAAGTTACATCTTCGGTGATGTTGGCTATAGCAGTTAGAAAAACTTCAGAATTGTCGTCGCAATTGGGTTCAGATTCAATATATACGGTGATCTCATTATACACTTCTACATCTATGCTGGCACTACCCTGGCAGCCTGTTCCCTGATCCAGTACAGTTACTGAGTAGTTGCCTGTAGCGTCTACTACCAGTCGCGAAGCATTGGAACCGTCGCTCCACTGGTAGCCCAGATTGCCTCCCGAAGGATTGTTTACAGTAGCTACCAGCGTCAACTCACCGCTGCAATTGTCACCCATAGTTGTGATCACCACCTCAGGGTTGTCAGATTGAGATACAGTGACCTGCGAGGTTTGAGGGCAATAATTGCCATCGCTATCCGACGAAGTAACCGTGTATGTCCCTGCTTCACTTACTATGATGGTTTCACCAGAGTTTGATCCCACTACGCTTCCGGGGGAAGGTCCTGTCCAGGTGTAGGTAACGGTAGCCGGATAACTCGCATCCGGAAAAATAGAAACCTCGCCGGAAGTACCACAAATACTTTGTGGTGTGACAGTGAAGGTGGCTACCTGGTTTTCGTTAAGCACGATATTTGCAGCTGCTTGCACGCAATTGGTGTTGTTATCCGTTACTTCCAATGAATAAGTGTCTACAGGAAGGTCATCAATGGTGAAAGAAGCTGTTACACCTTGTGTTCCTGTGCGTACACTGGCACCACCGCTATCAAACAGTTCATAGCTGATGGCTGTTGCCGGATTAATATCTACTTGTATATCTCCGTCGTTACCGCACGCAGGTAGAGGAGTAGTAGAGAGTGTAAATGCCGCTGGTTCGCTAATGGCTATGGATTCCAGTTCGCTACAGCCGGATACGGTATTGGCTATGCGAAGCTGATAATTGCCCGCAGGTAAACTGCTGCTTACGGTAACTGGTCCTGTCGTGGGGCCGGTTACAGCTGTAGCGCCTACGATTACAGGGCCGTTGAGTTCGTAGGTATAACTGCCGGTGCTACTCAATTCAAATTCTATCACCCCGTCACTGGCTCCACAGCTTTGGGCATTTTGAGAAGTAGTAGTGAATACAGGTATAGGCACTACGTTGATGGTGACACTGTCCACTGCTACGCAGGCAAAGACATCTTCTACTTCGACCCGATAGGTTTGAGCTCCCGGGGTAGACGTGTCTACCCGCTGGGTGCGTAAAGTATTGCCGGTGTTGGTGCCATTTAAAAACCAACGGTAGGTGGAGCCGGGGTTTTGAGCATCCAGATCCTGCACAAATTCATTTTGACAAACCGTAATATCGGGTCCTAAATCTACCTGAGGACGGGTGTCGTCTACCAGTACCTGCACGGTTTCCGAGCTACAACCTGCTTCGTTCGTCAGGAATACATCGATAGTACTACGACGATCGACGGTTATTACCCTGGAAGTATCCCCGGTAGACCAGGTATAAGTAAATGTAGTGTCGCTAGGCCATGCGGCCAGCGTTACCGGGCCGTTACAGAGTGTTACTACGTCTGGCACGTCGGGACGTGGAGGAGTGGAAAAAATTTCCACCTGAGCATAAAAGGTTGTATCCAGTCCACACCGGTTTGTCATATTAAGGCTTACATTGTAGATTCCGGGTTCATTATAGGTGTGGTTTACCGTTGTGGAATCCGAACTCCCACCATCGCCAAAAGTCCACAGAACATCATCAATCATAGATGTGGTGCTGGCGGTAAATTGTGTTGGCTGTCCAAAACATGCATTGCTGTACGTGATACCCGGACTGTTAGGTGGATTGCTTACCGTTTGAACAAAATTGGGTAGCCCCAGTCTGCTGGTGCGACCTTCCAGATTAAAACCATCTTCTACAAACGATGAACTAATGTCGTCTCCGTTGGGGTTATTGATAGTACCCAGCGATCCGGAGTTTTCTACAGCCAGGTATATAATACCATCAGGGCCTATCTGCAGGGTGCCATACTCCTCAGATGAAGTGGCTATTTCAAATTTAGTCGCTTCTATGTCGGCTTTCGCAGTGGGGGCATTGATGCTGTCCAGGTCATATTGAAGTAGCTTGGAAGAGCTGCCACTGGTAGATACGTAGAGTTTTTCCAGACTGGGAGAAAAGGCTACTCCGTAGGCGAGCGATGGTATGGGTTCGGTAAGATCGATTTGTAAAAAGTCGTCGACCATGCCGGTGCTGTCTGTGAAGCTAAAGAGCTCTACAAAGTTGCTGACAGAATCCTGCAGTGCCACTGCAATGCGGGTGTTGCCATTTCCTACAGTCATGGTAGCTGTGCCGTTTCGTTCTTCGCTAAAGCGGTGCACTGAACCGGCCGCAGAAATGACAGGTGCACCAATACCGTCTTCAGTAATGGGGTAGGCGCGAAATACATTGTTGCCATACTCATGCGTGATCAACCAGATGATCGATCCGCCTACTGCGGTGGCTGTCATACGCTCCGTACTGTTGGTAAACAACGGCCTGTTTTTGAAGATTACTTCTCCCCGGGCAGTGTCTTTTTTGATGTCCACCATGGCATAGCGCACATCGTAGGAGTAGTCTCCCCAGACGGGATCGGTGGTGAATACATAAAAAATAGTACTGTCGCCCGGTACGGGTACAATCATGGCACCCTGAGTGGAAGTACTGTCTCCACCTATGTTGTCTCCGTTGAGCATAAGTTCGTGCTCTTTATTCCACACGGATACCCCATTGGTGTAAAACAGCAGATCACCATTTGCATCGGATATGGACGATGCTGCTGCCGGTGAAGTCATCAGGTTGTTGTCAGTAATGGCACTTGCTCCGTCGTTAAAATCGATACCAGCCATTTCTCCGAAGTACCACTGGTTGTTTTTCTGGGTGTCGTCTCCATAGGTAGTTACCTGTATCTGGTCGTAGGTAGTACAGCCGGTAGGGCTTACTACAGATACCCAGTAGTAGCCGGTGGTGTCTACTTCTATTGTTTGAGTAGTTTCCAGTGTGTTCCATGCATAGGATACCCCGCCGGCTCCTGCGTCCAGCAATAGCACTTCTCCTGCACAGATCACTGTATCGGCTCCCAGGTCTACCATCAGGTCGTTTTGAGTAATGGTTATGTTTTTGGTTACCGATTCACTTACGGCATTGGAAAAAACAGTAAGCGTGACCGGGTATGTGCCGGGCGCCTGGTAGGTGTGTATAGGGCTGTGAGCATTGGATGTTTCGCCATCGCCAAAATCCCAGGTATAGCGCTGAGGAGATTGATCCACAAAAGGGAAAAATTTAGTGCTGGATTCTGCGCAGGTGTCGGCGTACACAAAGTCAACTGTGTTGAACATTTCGAAGTTGGGAGCTGCAAAAGCGGGAAATTGTGTGCCGGCAAAGTTTTGGTTGCCAAAGACCAAACTATCGTAAAATACATTGAACCGTGCACTGTCTGCATGAAAAATACTATCGGCCTGATTGATCCGTCCTACTTCGATATCAGAGCTGTTGGTCAGTTGGTAGAGGTGGTAGATTCTTCGGTCGGGTCCGCGCTGCAAACCATAGCTCCTGAAAACCGGACTGGTTAAAATTGGGTTGACGGTCTCTAAGGGATCGTCGAGAGCGTATTGGTATACATTGCCGTTATTACCGGTGGTGGATCCGTGTCTGGAAAAATACAGTTTTGATCCATCAGCAGACCACTCCAGGTCGTAGATAGCTTCTGTAGCAAAGTCTGTATTGGCAGAATTTAAGATTTGAGTATTGAAACCAAGTACACCGGTGGCCGGGTCAAAGTCTAACAATATGATGTTTCGGTTTTGATCTTTGGGAGCTACAGCCAGCAGCAGGGAATCCGGATTGTATGCAAAAGACGCTGCAGCAGAGCCGGGCACTGAAGGCGAGTTAAAGTCAAAGGTCTGTATGCCGAGCAGGTCGGGCACACCATTGTTTACTTCCAAAACTTTATATTCAAAAGTTGTTCTATCGCTGCTGATTAACCAATGTTGGTTTGGGTTAGCGCCCTCTATAGTTATCATAGCATCGGAAGGGTTGGTAAGTCCGGTAGGCAGGTTTTTGCTTGCAATATCACCACGAGCCGGTTCTCCCAGTGCAGTGTTGGCATTTCCCATCAGGTTTTTGTCCAGAATAGAATAGCGGATTTCGTTGCTGCCGGTGTTTCCGGGGTTGGTAAACAATAGATAGCGACCATCCAGGTATGTAAAAGGAATTACTGCAGCGGCGCGATTGATCGAGGGGTTAGCTTCCAGACCGCTACCGTTGGGCAGTAGTTCATGGTTGGTGTCGTATACGTTGTTGCCATCGGTATAAAATAAAATATCAGCCGTAAGAGGGTCGGAAATGACCGCACTACCCCCTGTGCCAAAAGGGACAAATTGAATGCTGTCTAACTGAGGCTGAGCAGTGCCCTTGTTGAATATAATGGCTCTGTCAGAGTTGCCAAAGAGCCAGTTGTATTCAGCCAGGTTTTGAGCCTTGGCCGGCATAAGCCAACCGATGACTATGAAAAAAAAGGTGCTGAAAATTAATTTTTTACTCATACGTTCGTTCAATATGCTGGATAAGGGTTATGTTATTTCCGATTGTCTGTAGGGTATCGGATGCAGCTTTCTAAACCAAGGCTTAAAAATAATTCAAATCATAATACAAACGCTGAAAATAAGAATTTCTATACCCTGCTTTCAACAAAATTTAAATCATTTCAAAATTGAAACAATATTGTATAATTTGCAGCGTCGTTAAACTTAGAGCTTTGAAATTAACCTCAATGCGTAAATATCTCATATTCTTTTTTTGCTTAGCGTTGCTATTGGTGGATAACAAGTCAAAGGCTCAAGACCCTCAGTTTTCACAATATTATGCGGCACCATTATATCTCAATCCTGCTCTGACCGGGATAAACCAGATGGGGCGTGCCGGCATCAACTACCGCAATCAGTGGCCCTCAATTGAAGCCAGCTTTGAAACATTTTCCGCCTACATAGATTACAATTTTGATGAGAAAAACAGTAGCCTGGGGATGATCATTACCCGTGATACTGAAGGACTGGTGGGATTGTCGTCTACAGAAATCGGATTGCAATATGCCTATCAGGTTAATCTCAACTACAAATGGATATTCAGGCCTGCATTTCAGGTATCTTATACTTTGCGCGACCTCAATTTTGATAAGCTTACTTTTGGTGATCAGTTTGACAACACCGGCCTAGTGCGTCCGATCAGTGCAGAGCAATTTGCTTCCGGATCGCAGGTAGGATATGTAGACCTGGCTTTGGGCGGACTTTGGTACTCCAAAGATATGTGGATTGGTGTAGCAGCTCATCACATCAGAGAGCCTAATCAATCGTTTGTTGACGGTGACAGTCCATTGCCTCGCAAGGTTTCTGTACACGGTGGGTATCGCATTCCACTCAAATCAGGCTTCAGACGCAAAGGTTCTACTACTTCCGGAGCAGAGCGTACACTTTCGCCTACCTTCAACTACCGCTCTCAGGGCAATTTTGACCAGTTAGATCTGGGTACATACTTTACTATGGCGCCTGTTATATTTGGGGTATGGTATAGGGGGATACCCCTAAAATCTCCCGAAGGAGGTGGTAGCAATACTGAGTCTGTGATTTTTATGATGGGACTAACCAAAAATAAAGTCACGATGGGCTACAGCTTTGATTATACCCTTTCTAAGTTGGGTATAGGTAGTGGAGGCGCACATGAAGTATCCATTACATATACTTTTAAGGCAGGAAGTCCCCGCAAACCTTCTCGTGAGGTCAGGGAGTTGAGATGTCCCGTTCCATTTATTTTCTAACCAAAAAGGAACTCCACAGTAGGTGTCAGTGTTAGTATCCTGTTCTGTTGGTAACTGCCGCAGTTCGGGTTATTGTTTTTACATACATCACCTATAGATATGGAACCTTTTGAATATGTAGTAGTCCTGACTTCTCTTATACTGGGGCTGGGTATTGCCCAGATACTAACCGGTGTAGCCGACATGGTGTCGCATTGGCGGGCTATCAAAATAAGCTTGCCGCATACGATCTACGTACTGGTGATTTTTTTGATATGTCTACAGGAGTGGTGGATCAACTACGAATATTCTAAGGTAATCACCGTGTGGACATTTCAGATTGTACTGAGTATTTTGATATTTCCTATTCTCTTGTTCATCCAGGCCCGACTCTTGTTTCCAACCGGATTGCGTAGTGCCGATACCGATATGGATGTTTATTTTGAAGATCAGTGGCGTTGGCTGTATGCTATAGGAGCTATGACCGTACTGGTGAGTATCTGGCAAAATGTGTTTATATCAGCTATTCCTCTGATGGATCAATTGCAGCTTTTTGCTTTGCTGGCCGTCTATTTTTTGTTTATTGTTCTCAATATAAAAAACAAAAAAGCGCACACCGTCTTCCTTTCCCTCCAACTGATTGCGTGGATCGTATACATTGTAGTGGAGGACGGTGCTTTGTGAAATAGCAGCGAACCAGTCTTAGCTAATTCATTAGTATTGGCAGCTTTTGGGATCGTTTTTAACGTAATAGGATTTATAATTTTTAGCTTTCTTGTCCATACACCCGCAGAGGTTGAGCAGCTCGATGTTTTTAAAATCGATGGGGTGGCTTTCAGCCTGTAAAGCTATATAGCCTTCTGTGAGCGTCTGGCCTTCTTTTTCCAGCCATTCTTCGGGATGGAATATCCCAAAAGGCTCCCAATCGCCTCCGGGGCGGTTTTTGCTGATAAATCCACCGCCTACCTGTGGTTTTTGAAAAGTAAGCACAGTATCACCTTCTACGGTAAAGAGCATATACTCATCGCCCATTACGATGGCTTCTACATGTACCCACTGATCGCCATGAAAAGTTTTGGAAGTAGAGTTGATACAGTGCCGGTAATCTATTTCACCGTTTATTTCTACAGCTGTGCCGGGAGTACACACATTGGCAGTGGTGCGCGTACCTGTGCCTAGTCCACCTAGCAACTGCAGTTCTACAGATACCGGAAAGTCCTGCGGCTCTTCATTGCTGGCAGCAGACTGTGAGTGAAGCATAATGCCGCTATTGCGGACATTCCAGGATGCACCACCTTTGAGTTGTTCGCCTACAAAACGGTAGTCGAATCGTAGTTTGTAATGCGAAAAGGGCTGATGATAGTACATGTGCCCAAAAGCGTCGTTGAATGTTTCATATTGGTCGTAGCTGATGCGGATCATGCTGTCTTCTACCCGAAAGGTATTCAGGAAGTTTTCGTTGAGTGGGTGATCGGCTATTTTGATGTCCCATCCGCTTAGGTCAACACCGTTGAAAAGAGATACCCATTCCTCCTGATTAGGATCGTTTTTTTGTTCGCAGGCATAAAAGGTAATGCAAAATGCAAGTGCCAGAGTAGCATGTAAAAGTCGATGTGTAGTATGCATATTTATTATTGTAAATGTAATTTCATTCCTTCGTGGGTAGCTTTAAAACCCATTTTTTCATAAAATCGAATGGCTTCAGGTCGTTGTTTGTCTGTGGTAAGTTGTATCACATGGGCTTTGGCTTCTCTGGCATAAGCTATGGCCCACTCTAGCAAAGTAGAGCCCAGGCCGCTTCCTCTGGCAGAGTCTTTTACTCTCACCGCCTCAACTTGCGCACGTATACCACCCTGGTATGTGAGGTAGGGAATGAGGGTGAGTTGTAGGGTAGCCATTATATTTTTTTCATCATCTTCTGCCACTATTAAGTGTTGGTTTTTGTCGGTGTTTATACGATCAAACGCGTGATAATACACTTCAGGTAGTGGGTGGGTGAATTGTTCGCGCTTCTGTCCCAGTGGATCGTTGGCCAACAGTTGCACTATGGCAGGCAGGTCATATTTTGTGGCTTTACGGATGTTGATTTTCATTCGTTTGATCTGTCAGGAAATACGAATATCGTATTGTTGGAGCAGTCCTGCCAGTCCGTGGCTGGAAAATTTTGCTTTTTTGATGCGGTTGTTTTCGGGATGAATGACGTAGTTGATGGCACTGGATAGGTCGGCTTTTTCCAGATTGGTGTTGTCAAAAAGAGCTCCTGTCAGATCGCATTCCACGAAACGGGCCGCAGTGAGGTTGGTCTCTACCAGATCGGCCTCCTGCATGCTGCACCGGTCAAAAACCGTACGGGGGATATTGAGGCTGTAAAAGGAAGCGAGGTTCAGGTAGCATTGGTTAAAATGAATTTCAAGCAAGAAGGGGTTGCATACGCTAAAATCCACTCCGGTAAGCTTGCATTGTTCGAAACGAACGTCTTTGAGTGATGCATTTTTTAACGAAACCATGCTCAAGTCACAAGCATCAAACACACAATCTATGAAGGTGCAATTTTGGAGCGATGTATTAGAAAACAGGCATCCGGTAAAAGTGCAATTGTCGTATTCTCCCGTCGGTAAGTAGCCTTTGGAATAATCTTTTTTGTCAAAAATCTGATTGTATATAAGTGAATCGTTCATTTTTTGTGAAGATTATTCCGAAGGTGTTTTTTAATTGCTTTTGGCTAATACATAATGAGAAGCAAGTTTGCCAGACATTGGTTTGCCAGACCGGTCCAGCATGGTGAGAGTGTTTTCTTGTATACTAAAATAATGCATACCTTCAGTCGATGGCTTGTCCTGTAGCCATAGTACGGTATCGTTTTTCAAAGCATACTTTCCGTTTGTTAATATAATTTCACCACCTTTTTCCTGATATTCTACTTCTTCTTTGTAGCTCATATCGGGGTAGAGGGTAAGCTGGTAGGCTATACCCGGGCACGAGGCACAGGGCAGTAGGCCGGAGTATGTGCCTGTAAGAGAGTTTGTTTGCTGACAGGCAAACAAACTCATCAGTCCCAACAGGGCAATTGCTTTACACATGGTGTATTATTTCTTTACCGGATAATCTTTGTAGATCGCTTTTTCGAATGCCGCCCAATGTTCATCCGTCATTCTACCCGGCGTAAAGAGGCATACTCCAGCAGCGCCATTGGTCATAGATTGCTCTATGGCTGCACCTAGCTCTTCTGGTAATAGCCCGTGATTTTCCGGATCGGCTTCTTCCGTTTTCTTTTCCGGATTGGGGCAGATAAACAGACCGCTGATGATCGGCTTTTTGTTGTTCACGCTGGTTACGGCTTCTTTGGTTACATCACCGATCCACTGCGTGTCTTTCATATAAAAATCGTTGTAGTTCATCGGGAAAACCTGATCAAGGTCCCATTTGTTCCATTCCTGGCGTACCAGTTTTTTGGCTATAGAATGCGGGCCGGGAAATACCGCAGCATTTATTTTTTTGCCCTTTTCGTGCACTACGGCAGCCAGTTTGTTTACCACATTGGTAATCAGGTCGTAGCGGTATTGTTTCCACTCCTGCACCTGCGACGGGTCTTCTGTTGCTTTGATGTCAATACCCGTAGCGGCTTTGAATCCACTGGTACACCTGTCGCAGTAGCAATAGTCGTATTGGGGATATTCTTTGTCCATAACCAGACCGTATTTATCCCAAAGCCCACGGGCCAGTATTACATCCGGAAACCGGATGTAGTCCAGATGGATAGCATCTACGTGCTCCACATCGGCTACTTTGCCGTACATATCGGCCAGGAACTTTACAGTGCCGGGTTCGCTGGGGCAGAGAAAACGGTAATAGCTCACATAGGCAGGTTTGTCATAGGCCGATTCGCCCAGCCCGTTTACAGCATACCAGGTGGTGTCTATACCTGGTTTGGGAGATTGTACCATGGTGGGAATCCACGTATGAAAGCCTAGGCCTGCTTTTTTGGCAATAGCCCCTACACGTTCATAGGTTTCAGGGTTTTGCCCCCCGTTGTACATCAGTACATCTACACCTTTGTTTTTTAGGTCTGTAAAATTGTTTTTTAGTTCTTCGTCTGTGGCTTTTCCGGGTCCGCCCATCCAGGCGTATACAGGTACTTTGGTTTTTTCTTTGGCTTCCTCTTTGGCAGAGGGAGTACATGCGGCAAATAGTATTACTGCCGCTAAGCTTAGCATGCTGGTAATTCTCATTGGTTTAAAAGGTTTAATTTTAGATATATTGTTATTAGTTTGAATGAGGCAAAATGTTATAATTCTACACCACAGTTGTGGCAGTAGTTGTCAGTAGGTTGCAGGTCATCGATCTGACACTCGTGGCAAACTATCTTTTCGTTCGAAACATTATTGTTGGCTTTTACCATTTCGCTGGTTACAATACCTGTAGGTACGGCTATGATTGCGTAACCTATAATCATCAGCATGGAAGCCACGAGTTGGCCCAGCCAGGTTTGCGGGGCTATGTCGCCATATCCCACAGTAGTGATCGTTACGATAGACCAATAAATGCTTCTTGGTATGCTTGTAAAGCCGTTTTCATTGCCCTCTATGAGGTACATAAGTGTGCCCAGTATACATACTGTACAGAGAATAGTGCCTAAAAAAACGATGATTTTGTGTCGGCTTTGATAAAGGGCCGTACCGAGTTGGTTGGCACCTCCCATAAAGTGAGTTAACTTCAAAACCCTAAAAACTCTGATAAGTCGTATCGATCGGATGATGGCCAGCGAGTGAGTGCCATCGAAAAACAATCCGATGTAGGTGGGAAACAAAGACAGCAAATCCACAATTCCCATAAAACTGAAAATGTATTTGAATGGCTTTTTGGAGGAAATAATCCGAGCCAGATACTCTATAGTAAATAGCACTGTGAGTATCCACTCAGCTACTCTCAATTCAAAGCCAAAGTGGGCATAGATTTCTGCTACACTTTCGAGCATAATCAAAAGCACGCTGGTAAGGATGGCACAGAGGAGGGCTATATCGAATATTCTGCCCGCTCGGGTGTTGATGCCAAAAATCACACGGTAAAGCTGCTGCCTAAGCGGCTCAAAATGGATGAATATTTTAAGAGTTTCTTTTAAAGACATAGATAAGTCACGTAGCAGGTTAGCTGACTAATTTAATAAAAATGTAGCACAACCAGTTGCCCGGATAAAATACGCCGAATACCTACTATTCAGTTTCGGAGGTTTAGGCCGTTTGCAGGCAAAATTCTTGCCACTCAGACAGGGTTAGTGACTTTCTTTTAGCAGCTCAGGAAACTTTTTCTTAAACCGGTTGAGTCTGGGTATGGATACCTTCATTACGTAGGGATTGTAGGGGTTTCTGCGTTCGTAATCCTGATGATAGTCTTCCGCCTTGTAGAATACTTTGAACGGTACTACTTCGGTTACTATTTTTAGCTCTGTGCCAAACATTCCCGAATCGTACAATTCCTGAATATAGTCTTCAACCTGTTTTTTTTCGGTTTCGTTTTGGTAAAAAATCATAGACCGGTACTGAGGGCCATAGTCGGGTCCCTGTCGATTAGGTGTGGTAGGGTCGTGTGACCCGAAAAACACTTTTACCAATGTTTTGTAAGAAACCACATTTGGATCATAATAAACCTCTACGGCTTCTGCATGGCGTGTTTTTCCTGCGCTCACGGCTTCATACGTAGGATTCTTTTTGCTGCCACCGGAATAGCCGGAATATACCTCTTCTACTCCCTTTACACTTTCAAATATGGCCTCTACGCACCAAAAGCAACCGCTGGCAAAGTAGGCTCTGCTGTATTTGCTCAAGTCTTTTTCCTGAGGAGTGTTGCTGTTGCAGGCCAGAGATAGCACCATCAACAGGGCGATGAGTATGTATTTGTTCGTTTGCATAGTGTAGCGTCTATTTGTTGGTCAAAGTTTTGCCAAAAGTAATCAAATCGTTTGCCAGAAAAAACGACGAAACGGGTATATATAGTTCCCGTAGCAGCAGATTTACCCCGGTCTTATCTGACGCGACAAGAGTATCGGCTATTTAAAAGCCGGTATGCCCGTAATTTCATGCCCCAGTATGAGCAGGTGGATATCGTGTGTGCCCTCATAGGTAATCACTGACTCCAGATTCATCATGTGTCGCATCATAGGAAACTCGCCTGTGATGCCCATAGCACCGTGCACCTGTCTGGCTTCCCGTGCTATGTTAAGCGCCGTTTCTACAGCATTTCGTTTAGCCATCGATATTTGTGCAGTAGTGGCTTTTCCCTCGTTCATCATTTTACCCAGTTTCCAGTTTAGCAGCTGGGCTTTTGTAATCTCGGTTAGCATTTCAGCTAGTTTTTTTTGTACCAGCTGAAACGAACCAATGGGCTTGTCAAACTGTATGCGCTCGCTGGCGTAGCGACGTGCTGCATCGTAGCAGTCCATAGCTGCACCTATGGTACCCCAGGCAATACCGTATCGGGCAGAGTCCAGGCAATTCATAGGGGCGCCCAATCCGTTCTTGCCGGGAAGAAGGTTTTCTTTCGGTACTTTCACATTGTCAAACACCAATTCGCCTGTGCAGCTTGCTCTCAGCGACCACTTATTGTGGGTGGTAGGAGTAGAAAAACCTTCCATACCCCGCTCTACAATGAGGCCGTGTATGCGGTCGTTTTCGTCTTTGGCCCATACTACGGCTATATCGGCTTCTGGTGCATTCGAAATCCACATTTTAGCACCATTTAGCAGGTAGTGATCGCCCATGTCTTTGTAGCGGGTAGTCATACCCGAGGGGTTAGATCCATGATCCGGTTCTGTCAGGCCAAAGCAACCGAGCATCTGGCCGGAAGCCAGCTTGGGTAAGTATTTTTTGCGCTGCTCTTCCGACCCAAATTTGTAGATAGGAAACATGACCAGTGACCCCTGTACAGATGCTGTAGATCGCATGCCCGAATCGCCGCGTTCGATCTCCTGCATGATGAGGCCATAAGAGATATAGTCTAAATCGCCCCCGCCATAGGTAGCAGGCAGGGTAGGACCAAAAGCTCCGACTTCACCAAACTTGCGTACTATTTCTACCGGAAAGTGATTTTTTTCAGCCCAGTCTTCGATGTAAGGAGTGATTTCTTTTTTTACAAAAGCTCGAATAGATGCCCGAATAAGTTTTTGCTCTTCTGTAAGCAGGTCGTCAATTTCATAGAAATCGGGTGATTCGAACCTATCGTTAAATGCATTTCGAGTCGTGTTGTTGTCCATAGTAGAGAGGTTTTGTGGATAGTTATGGCTTTGAGCAAATTTACGTGTAATTTAGTTCTTGCGATAGAGAGATATTACGGCTTATTTGTCCATACTCTGTATCTACTGAAAGTAATATACTCAAGGAAAGGGATTTGAAAAAGGCTATAGCAATCATAGTAATGGGAATTTGTAGCATGTCGTCGTTGCATGCTCAAGATGGGCAAGCGAAAAAGACTTATTATGACGAAGCTAAAACGGTATTGAAGGAACAATACTACGTGAACGATACTCTGGACAACAAACTCCAGGGAAAATACACTTCTTTTTTTGTGTCGGGTTCGCTCAAGTCAGAAGGCAATTATAAAAACAACCTGGCTTCCGGCATGTGGAAATACTACTATGAAAATGGCAAGCCGAAAATGGAGGGGGCTTTTGAGCTGGGCAAAACACACGGCACATGGATATACTACTATGAAAACGGAGGCAAGCGCTCTGAAGGATTGCTGGAAGACAACAAAAAAACAGGAGAGTGGATTTACTACTTTGAAAATGGAAATATAAAAAGCAGGGGAGATTATCAAAACGATGTAAGAGAAGGAATATGGAATTATTTCTATGAAGATGGTACGCTCAAAGCACAGGCGTTTTACCAGGCAGGTAAGGGCACTTATACTGAGTTTTACCCTTCGGGAAAACTTAAAATGAAAGGGCTAAATAAGCTTGGAAAGAGTGATAGCTTATGGACATACTATTATGAAACAGGAGAAAAACTAGCAGATGGCTACTATAAAAATGGTTTGAAAACCGGCCCCTGGAGTTATTACTACAAAAATGGAAACGTGTCTTCTCAGGGAGGCTATGAAAACGGTAGTACGGTGGGCAATTGGATTTACTACTACGAAGATGGTTCTAAGAGTGCCGAAGGCATACAAAAAGCCGGACAGAAAGACGGTTACTGGAACCTCTACTTTCAATCGGGTGAAATAAAAGGGACAGGAGAGTACGAGCAGGGAACCGGCCCGTACAGGGAATACTACAGCAGTGGAAAGCTGCGAGTAGTAGGCTACTACAGAAAGGGGCTTTCGGACGGCACGTGGACTTATTACGATGAAAACGGCGATATAGAAGGAGTGGCCGAGTTTAAAAAAGGGGTAGGAGACTATGTGGGGTATTATAGTACCGGAGCGAAAAAGATGGAAGGAAAAGTAGCCAACGATAAAAAAATAGGAGAATGGAAGCTCTACAAACCCAACGGGGAATTAGCGGGCTCTTACTTTCCACTCTATGAGGAAGAAAAGCCCGTTTTTTTAACCTCAGAAACCATAGCAGAGGCGGGAGAACTGAGAAAAAAATACGACAAACCGGACTACCGTTTTAAAAGTAGAAGTCTGCGATATTTCACGCCGGTTATCAACGAGTACAAAGGTGTGATATTTTCCGCCAACCCTTTGCTTGCACCTCTCGGTCAGTTGCCGTTCAGTCTGGAATACTATATGCAGGAACGTCTGGGGTACGAACTCACATACACCTACCTGAGAAATCCTTTTTTTGAAAAAGAAGAAGAAATAGAGTTGCACAAACTGTATAACCGTGGCAATGCCTTCAGCGTGAGGCAAAAATTTTACAGTCCAGACGGAAGGTTCGGTATGGTGTATCTGGCGCATGAATTGGGTTATAGACTACAGGATCATTATGTGAATGTGCAAGATGCTACAGAACCTACAGAGATAAATCGTGTGGGAGCTGGCGAGTCGCGCATGCATTACGCCATCACATTGGGCACGCGCATTATGCGAAATCCCGGCAATGCGGGTTTTGGTCTCGATGTATTTGCTGGTGTAGGTATTGGCAGGCGCAGCTACCAAGCCAATTATTCGGATACTGAATATGATAAGCATTTTGAGACACTACGAAAATCTAAAACCTATATTCCGGTAGTTGTAGGACTTACGTTTGGGTATTTGGGTACTCGCAAGCGAGAATATTATCCGTGAAAAACAGTATAAAATAAGTGTATTTTGAGGCTGAAGGCCTGGTTTTGTGCAGTTGATGGCACAATACAGTGTTTTTTGAGCAAAATAATGATGGTTTTTGCACCTGATACCGCCCAACTTGCGGTTGACTAAACTACTATAAAACTGTATGAAAAAAAGAATAGCAAACTACGGGTATTGCCTGGCCCTGCTATGTGCAATGGCATCCTGTTCTGCTACAAAAGAGCAGCCACAAACAGAGGATCAGGCAGGCGAAGACAAATTTGCCGATCATATCCGAAAAACAGAAGCGCTCACCCCGCAAGAGCAGCAGGCCGCATTTAAGTTACCTCCCGGATTTGAAATCCAGCTATTTGCTTCCGAACCTCTTATTGGCAAACCCATCAATATGGCTTTTGATGCCCGCGGACGCCTTTGGGTCTCTCAATCCTACGAGTATCCGTTTGCCAGCAGTGGTGTGGGCAAGGATAAAATTTCTATACTGGAAGACACTGACGGAGACGGTACTGCTGATGTTATTACAGATTTTGCCGATTCGCTAAACATTCCCATAGGAGTAATGCCTGTACAAGGAGGAGCATTGACTTATAGTATTCCCAATGTTTATTTTCTGGCCGATCATGATGGAGATGACAAAGTAGATGAGAGGCGTGTGGTGTTGAGTGGGTTTGAGTACAAAGACACACACGGCATGATCAATAATTTTTTCAGAGGATTAGACGGTTGGGTGCATGCTTCGCATGGCTTTGCCAATACATCGCAGGTAACTACGCGCCGAGGAAAGGTGCTAAAAATGCATTCCGGCAATACTTTTCGATTTAGAGAAGACGGTAGCGATGTGCAATTTACCACCACCGGCAGGGTCAATCCTTTTGGCTATGCATACGACGAAATGGGATACCTCTACTCAGTAGACTGTCATACCAGTCCCATATATCAACTCATAAGAGGAGCAGATTATCCGCATTTTGGAAAGAAACCTACAGGGATAGGATTTGGACCATCGTCGGCCATCAAAAATCAGCGAGGAGCTACAGCCCTGGCGGGTTTGCAGTACTATATCGCTCAGCATTTTCCGGAGCAATACCAAAATAGCTTCTACTATGGTGATGTAGTAAAATGTAAAGTTTACCGCAGTACGATGGAGAAAAAAGGCACTACAGCTTACATTACTCAGGAAGAGGATTTTATTTCCACAGACGACCCCTGGTTTCGACCTGTGGATGTAAAAATAGGTCCTGATGGAGCGTTGTACATAGCGGATTTTTACAACCGAATAATTGGTCATTATGAAGTGCCGCTTGATCATCCGGGCAGAGACAGAGAACGAGGCAGAATATGGCGCATAGTATATACCGGCGAGGAATCTACAGCCAAGCCCGAGCATACCGACTGGACAAAGGCCGGGCTGGAAGAGCTGGTATCTAACCTCGGCCATACCAACCTTCCATTGCGTACGCTGATTGCTGATCAGATTTATAGCCGTTTTGGTCAGCAGGCTGCACCACTTTTGAAAAGTACGCTCCGCAACGGGAGTTCCACACCTCAGCGAGTGCAGGCGCTTTGGCTGCTGTACAGGTTGCAGGCGCTTGAGGATAGCGAACTGGGGCAAATGCTGAATCAAAGCAGTGATACCTTGAAAGTGCATGCTTTGCGAGTGATGTTTGAGTACCCCTCGGTGGATGAAGCACTCTTGAGACAAACGCGGAAGTTTGTGGAAAGAAAACAACCCGACCTGGTACGCGCAGCTGCTATGGTTTTATCCAAAAATCCATCACCCGAGCAACTGACTATACTGCTGGAGGCACAGCAGAAGGTACCGGAAGAAGATACGCATCTGGTGTATGTCTTTCGGCAGGCGCTTCGGGATCATTTGTACAATGATGATATTTTTAATTATGCACTCAATAGAACATGGTCGCAACCCCATACAGAGTCTTTGGTAGATATCGCTTTGGGGATTGACTCTCCTCTGGCCGCACAGTGTATACTTAACTATGTAGAGTCAGGAGCTGATATATCAGATAACTATTTAAAACGTTTGGCGGAGCATGCCATACAGTTTTTGTCAGTAGACAAAATCCCCCGATTGGTGGAGATAGCTAAAAAAAGAACAGCAGCAGACATGGACAATCAATTTCGTTTGTATCAGGTTATGCGTGGAGGCTTGAGCAGGCAGAAAAGAAACGAACCCCGGGCTATGCGTAGCTGGGCTTTGGGACTAGTCGACCGCTTTATTGGCACTCGCGAAGCAATAGCCAATTACTGGCAACCCGAAGCACTCGAAAAAGCAGTATACCGGCACAATCCCTGGCAGATCACTACTTTGGAGGGAGGTCAAGCGGTGCTTGCCAGCGGTAATATAGAGCATGAAAAGACTATGAGTGTACTTCGCTCGCCCGTATTTAGTATTCCGGAGCAGCTTGCTTTTTCCTTGTTTGGACACAAAGGCAAGGATGATGATCCGACCACCCATACCAACAAAGTAGAGCTGGTACTGGCAGACACGGATGAGGTAGTGCACCTTCAGGCTATTGATGCAGAAGGTTTTAACAAAAAAATAGTATGGAACAACCCGGAAACAAAAGGGAAAAAAGGTTACTTACGTCTTACAGACGGGTCTGCAGCCCAAGGGCGATATGTAGCCATATCCCAACCTACTCCGGCAGTTGTAAACTTGCCTTCAGTTAGTCCATCGGCTATATCGGATCGGCAGGTATTTGCTGCTCAGGTCATCAAAAACTTCAGAGCAAATCACAAGGCAAGTCAGCTGACAAACCTCCTGAAACAACCGGGGCTCGATTATCCGGTGAAAGTGGCCATACTCGATGCGCTTTTGGAGCTAGACAATCGTTACCTGACCATGGCACAGGAAATACTGGCTGATGATAATACCAGGCCCCACCTGATACGCCCTGTTGTAGAGTTGGTAGCACGAACGCAAAGCCCGAAAGCTATTGGCATATTGAGAGAAGCATTGCAGGGCAAACCGTATTCGGTGCAGCGCAGTGTAGCGGAAGCCATGGCCCAATCAGTTCAGGGTATAGATCAACTACTCCTGGCAGTAGCAAAAGTAGAAGTAGTGCCACGAGTGTTGTTGGAAAACAAGGTGAAGGAGTACCTGACGGCAACCGCATCAGATGAACAAAAAGAGCGCTATGCGTCGGTGATAGCCAATGTAAAAAAGCCTGAGGAAGCTGTACAAAAAATGATAGACGAGCGCATGAGCAAATTTGTACTAAGAGCAGAAAGCGCAGCTCGAGGGAGTGATGTTTTTGTGCAAAACTGTGCGCCATGCCATCAAATGGGAGGTAAAGGTGGCCTGATAGGACCTCAGCTCGACGGAATAGGCAACTGGGGGGCACATGCCCTTACTGAAAAAATCCTTGATCCAAATAGAAATATTTCCAAGGCATTTATCAATTACAACATAAAACTAAAAGACGGTTCGTTTAAAACAGGGCTTCTTCGTAGGGAAGAGGGCGCGTTGGTGGTGTTTGCCAATGCAGCCGGACAGGAGTTTTCCATCCCCAAAGCACAAATAGCCGAGCAAAAGCCTACGGCTACTACACTCATGCCCGACCAATTTGGGGAATCTATACCGGAAGACGATTTTTATGCCTTGCTTAATTACTTACTCACACAACGATAGAAAATGAAAATAATAGCAAAATATATTATAGTACTAGGTGCATGCATAGGAATGGCGCAGCTGCCGGCTGCTTGTTCGGCACCTGAAAAGGGAACGCCCGTAACTTTTGAGAAAAAAGTAATATGGAAAGACTTTCTTTCAGAAGGCATAGCGGTAGCCGATGTAAACAAGGATGGAAAAAAAGATATTCTTTCGGGAGCGTATTGGTTTGAAGCTCCCGACTGGACACCCCGGGAAATCACAAAGCCCGTTTCTTTCGATCCTAATACAGGCTACAGCGATTCGTTTCTCAATTTTGCCGCAGATGTCAACGAAGACGGATGGCCAGATTTGATTGTATATGATTTTCCGGGCAAAGGAGTGTATTGGTTTGAAAATCCCCAAGGAAAGAATCAGCACTGGCAAAAATACAGGATAGATGAGATGGCCTGCAACGAATCTCCTATGGCTTTGGATTTGGACGGAAACGGGAAAATAGATTTGGTATACGCCAACGAAGTGTCTGGGACAATTAAGTGGGCTACACCCGATAAAAAAAGTGAAAATGGCTGGCTGATAAGAGACCTGTCAGAAGAAAAAATGCCGGGAACAGGACGATACTCTCATGGCATGGGGTTGGGCGATATCAATAAAGACAAGCGCAGCGACCTGATCACACGACACGGATGGTGGGAAGCCCCTCGAAAAAGAAGCAAGCTCCCGTGGAAGTTTCACCCTACAGACCTGGGAGATAAGTGTTCGCAGATGTATACCTATGATTTCGATGGCGATGGCGATAACGATGTGGTGTCCGCTTCGGCGCATGCCTATGGTATTTGGTGGCATGAGCAAACACAGGGCGCCAACGGAGAACCTGCTTTTACCCACCACTTGATTAGTGAGGCATTTTCTCAGACGCATTCTCTTGCTTTCGAAGATATAAATGGAGACGGCCTCCCCGACTTGATTACCGGCAAACGACACTATGCCCACCTGGGCAAAGATCCCGGAGGTAAGGATCCGGCGGTGTTGTATTGGTTTGAGTTGACTATAGAAAACAATAAGCCCCGATTTATTCCACATCAAATCGATGACGATTCAGGAGTAGGGCTCAATACGGTCATAGAAGATATGGATGGAAATGGCAAACCCGACATAGTATCTGCCAATAAGAAGGGGGTATTTGTGTTTTTCCAACAATAAAAGAACTACCCGGTCAGCTACGGCATGAGGTCGTTGAGTTTTAAAAGGACTTTACTCGTGTAAAATAAAGCGCAGAGTAGGGATTTAAACCGCGATAATCTGCTCTAGCTGGCCATTCTTGTTTTACTTTGCCGGCAAAATTACCCTTATGTCGGTCAAAATATTAAAATACAAGCTAAAGCCTGAGGTAGCACTGGATGAAGAGGCGTTTCATGCCTTTATGCAACCCAAAGTAGGTGCTGCAGAAAGCGGGAAATCTTATCAGCTCATCAAACGGTCGATAGATGCACGTGCGCGCAAGGTTATGGTCAATGTGGAGGTGGCCGTTTTCCAGACAGGAACCAATCCGTATGAAAGCACCTATCAACTACCCGATGTGGATGTAGCATCAGCGCCGGGTGTTGTTATAATAGGAGCCGGGCCGGCGGGGCTTTTTGCAGCACTGCGGTGTATAGAGTTGGGAGCCAAACCCATCGTTTTGGAACGAGGCAAAGACGTAAGGGAAAGAAGGCGCGATCTGGCAAAGATTAACAAAGAACATACTGTAAACCCGGATTCTAACTATTGTTTTGGAGAAGGAGGAGCCGGCACCTACTCCGATGGCAAGCTATATACCCGCTCAAAAAAAAGAGGTGATGTACGGCGTATTTTGGAAATACTGGTGGCACATGGAGCCACAGAAAACATTTTGGTAGATACACACCCGCACATAGGCACCAACAAACTTCCCAGGGTGATAGCATCTATGCGCGAAGCAATACTGGCGCATGGAGGCGAAATACATTTTGACACGCGCGTTACCGATTTGCTACTCGACAATGGAGTATGTAAAGGGGTAACCACCGCCGCGGGGCATACTTTTGAAGGAGAGGGAGTACTATTAGCCACGGGACATTCAGCGCGGGATATTTTTCATTTGCTAGCGCAAAAAAAGATTCATATTGCAGCCAAACCTTTTGCATTGGGTGTGCGCATAGAACATGCCCAGCAGCTGATAGACCGTATTCAGTACCACTGCGATCATAGGGGAGAGTATCTGCCGGCAGCACCTTATTCGCTTACTACCCAAACCGACCTGAATAAACAGACCAAGGGTGTTTTTTCGTTTTGCATGTGTCCGGGAGGTTTTATAGTGCCATCGGCCACCAGTCCGGGAGAAGTGGTAGTAAACGGCATGAGCCCTTCAAAACGCGATTCACGTTTTGCGAATTCCGGCATAGTGGTAGCTGTAGATGAAAAAGATTTTTTGCCTTATGGCGGTAGCAAAGAGCTTTCCGGTATGATGTTTCAGGCTGCCGTAGAGCAAAAAGCCTGTGAAGTTGCCGGAGGTACTCAGCAGGCACCCGCGCAGCGTATGGTTGATTTCGTTGAGGGGCGTTTGTCGTCCACCCTGCCGGAGTGTTCTTACCAACCCGGCTTGTCGGCAGTGTCGCTGGATGATGTATTGCCTGAGGATATAGCCCAACGTCTGAAAATGGGTTTTAGGTATTTTGGCAGAAAGATGAAAGGCTACCTGACCAATGAGGCCGTGCTGGTAGGTGTAGAGAGTAGGACTTCATCGCCGGTGAGTATTCCAAGAAATCGAGAAACGATGGAACATATAGAGGTGCAAAGGTTGTTTCCTTGTGGAGAAGGAGCAGGATATGCCGGTGGTATTATGTCAGCGGCTATCGATGGCGAAAAGTGCGCCGAGATGCTCGTGAGGAAGTACATTCTAAAAGACTAAACTATTGGGAATGAAAACAGCAATAATAGGAGCCACAACCAACCCTACTCGATATGCTTACCTGGCTGCTGAGCGGCTGCAGGACAAAGGCAAAGAGTTTGTTCCTGTTGGAATAAAAAAAGGGGAAGTGTTGGGACACGAAATACTGGACATACAGTCACGTCCACAACTGGAGAATATACATACGGTCACCATGTATGTAGGTGCTCAGCATTTCAATGGGTATGAAGATTATGTGATAAACCTTCGCCCAAAGCGTATTATATTCAATCCCGGATCAGAGAACCCTACGCTGGAAAGCAAAGCTCAAGAAGCCGGAATTGAAGTGGTGCATGGCTGTACACTGGTGATGCTCGGTACGGGGCAGTTTTGATATTTTATGCTAGATCTGAATGTATATCCCAGTGTCCTCTGGTGCCTCCTATTCGGATTATTGCTCCCTTGTTTTTAAGTGCATTCAGATGATTTTGTACAGCAGATGAATTTATGCCTAACACTTCAGCAAGTTTTCGTCTTGATATTTTCTTGTCTTCTTTGATGAGTTTTAAAATTTCTTTTTGCCGGTTAGTTAAATCCATTAGACCACCTATTGGACCACCTATTGGACCACCTATTGGACTACTTGAAGTAGTTTGAGAAGCATTTTTTGGTATTATGATTTTCAGGAAGTTATCTGAAAACACAAAACAATCTTTAGAGTAGTATTGCAATATGCGTGGAATACCGGATCCGAGCTGCTCTACTAACTCTAAATCCTTAAAAACCCGCATTAACTCTTTTGTTCTGGGCACTGAAAAACCATGAAAAAACTCATCTTTACTCAGTCCTTCGGGAAGCCCTCCGGAAGAGGTAATTTCGATTCGGTTAGAAAAAATCTCAAATTTTGGAGGCACTTCTCTAGAGTAGTCATTATGGATAAAGGCATTGATTATTGCTTCTCTTAGGGCAATGGGATTCCAAATACGATTGTCATTTCTTTCTTGAGCAGTGATTTTTGTAGTAGTAAAGTTTTCAATATTAATTTTTTCTAAAACACTTTTTGCTGATTTAACAAGAGAGCAGTATCCATATTCGTTATTTTCAATTAAATCAGCCCGGCTATCGTCCTTGTATTTGGCTACTTTTATAGATGTTCCATTATTGTCTGCCAATAGGTAGGCTACATAGTTATAGGAATTGTCCTTTGTGATTAGCTCAAGGTTTTTTGCAAAGTTGTTGTTCAGGGTTTTGTTTAACTCTTGATAGTATATTTGGAGTTGAGCAAAGGATAATTCCTGATGAAGAGATTTGATTTTGCTGATTGAATATCGTGTTCTGGAAGTGTATAACCTGTCTATTTCACGTTGAGGCAAGGGTTCAGCAGAGGTGCCTATTCTATAAAAACAACCCTTTTCAGTCATACCATACTTCTTTTTAAAATAAGGTTTTTCACTACCACTTGCTATAATAATTTTGATAATAGCTTTATCAGCATGATTTTCAAGAATGATGTCAAATAGCCCTAAAGCAGACGGAGAGATGTTGTGTTTTAACCTGTCTTTTATTTTTAACATGTCATTGTCAGGGTCTGAAACCCCGACAGGCTGACCATTGTTGTCTACTCCTATAAATATTACGCCTCCTTCAGGATAATTTAAGAATGCAATTACCTCTTTCTCTAAATCGAGTTCTTTGGTCAGTTTTTCCTTGTATTCTATTCTGTTGGTTTCAGGCATGAGTCAGGTATAAGCCTTGAATGAGCACTGTCAAAGCTAAATGATTTATTTAATAAATACTCTTTAGCAAGAAAAGGCAAAAAACGTGTTTTATTATTCCACATTGGGTTTCTAACAACACCCTCCTCCGTCGTAAAACCAGGTAGAATCAGTAATATGTATATCTGTGCGTTTGAGACGGGCAAGTGCGGCGGCAGTTTTGTCGCATACAGCCAGTGGCTGATTGTGCAGCAGTGTGTGGCCTTTGCCATCATCAAAGTACTCATCCCTACCATAATAGATGGCAGCTTTTCCTGTAAATACACACGGGCCATCTGCTGGTATGGGGTCTTTGATGGCACATACTTCCAGGCTTTCTATATGGATCAACTCTTTGGTGTCGTATTGTCCGGGGGCAAGAATACGGTATGGGCGCTTGGCGCGTATCTCCACAGTGCCAAACCCGGCATCCGTAAGCATTCGTACATACGCTTGCATGGGTATAGCTCCGCTCAGGCATAGGGCCCTGAGCCGCTCATCGGCACGTAGATTGTCGGGCATGTTTTGCTCACATATAGGGTCAGACATGACCAGCCTGCCGTGGGGTTTTAGTACACGATACATTTCGTGAAGCGCTCGCTTTAGGTCCTCTGTTTTGAAGATATTGAACAGGCAGTTTTGAGCAGCCACATCTACCGATTCATCTTCTATGGGCAGGTTAAGGGCATCTCCCTTTCGCAGGCTTACAAAATCCTTTTCAAACCAGGGGTTTTTCACCTCAGCCTCTTCAAAGTTTTTAGCGGAAGCTTCCAGCATCTCATCTACTACATCCACGCCAATCACACCCTGAGGTTTTCTGCTAAAGTAGGCAAACTGCAACAGCTCCATGCCACCACCCACACCTACGTAGAGTACGGTAGGTTGATTCACCAGGTCACGGGGATGCACTGTTGTACCACATCCGTAATTCATCTCGAGCATTTTGCCAGGCATCTCCAGTCCTGGCAGTTGCCATACAGGAGAGGTGGTGCAGCAGAGGCCTATATAGGGAGTGAGTGCTGCTTCTCTATATACATCTTTGGTGGTTTCGAGGTATGTTTCCATGGGATTTGGTTTGTAAGTAAAAAATCAGGCTGTAGTGCCACCGCAGCTCGATCCTGCACCGGCAGTACACCCATAGCAATGGTTGTTTACCAAAATATCACGTTGCTCAAGGGCTGTAATATCAAAATCAGTGAGGTGCGTTGGTACGCCGTTTTGTAGCTTCATATCCAGCATTTGGTTGAAATCACAATCGTACAGATAGCCGTCCCAGCTAATGGAGATTGTATTGCGACACATTACACCAGCTGCAGCGCTGGGGTTAAATGCGTCTACCAGTTTTTGCATGTACTCTTCGTAGTTTTCGGTTTTGATCAGGTAATCCAGAAAACGCGCTATGGGTAGGTTAGTAATGGCATATAGCTCGTTGAATGTGATGTCATGGTCGTTTTTTAGCCGTCGTTTAAATTCCAGCTCAAGTTGTTTCTGATCGCCTGGCAAAAAAGCTCCTGAAGGGTTGAACACCAGGTTGAGGCGAAGGTTTGTGCCTTCCTTTCCATATCCTACATCGTTGAGCATTTGTAATGCACGAATCGACTTTTCAAACACGCCATCACCACGTTGAGAGTCGGTGCGCCGAGCGGAAAAGTGAGGCAGGGATGATACTACTTCTACCCCGTGTTTTTTGTAGAAGTCGGGTAGATCGTGGTATTTTGGATTAGCTAAAATAATGGTGAGGTTGCAGCGAACAATCACATGCTTGCCACGCTTAGAGAGTTCCTCTACAAACCAACGAAAGTGAGGGTTCATTTCCGGTGCACCTCCGGTCAGGTCCACTGTTTTGATGGAAGATTGGTCAAGGGCGTTCAGGCAAAGTTGTAGGGTCTCCCGAGTCATTATTTCTTTGCGGTCAGGGCCGGCATCTACATGACAGTGTTTGCATACCTGGTTGCACATTTTTCCAAGGTTGACCTGAAAAATTTCGATGGTAGTAGGTTTAAGGGGGTGTAAGCCTATGTTGCTGAGTTTGGAATGAAAGGGTTCAAAGTTGCTTTCTTCCAACACCTCTATCTGCTCGGCTGTGCCGGCTAACGGGTTGGCCTGTCCTTTAAGTGATATTTTTTGATTTAGAGGCATAAATTTACATAGTCAATTCGTCTACCTTGTTCATCATTTGTACGCCGTGTACCAGCAGTGCTCCACTTTTGATAGCAGCAGCTACATGCACTGCCTCCATCATTTGTTCTTCGTCGGCACCTTTTTCCAGCGAAGTACTGGTGTAGGCATCTATGCAATATGGGCACTGCACAGCATGAGAAACAGCTAACGCAATGAGGGCTTTTTCACGCTCGGTAAGTGCTCCTTCTTTAAATACTTCGCTGTAGTAGTCGAAGAATTTTTCACCCATTTTCGGTTGGAATTTCGATATGTCGCCGAATTTTTTCAAATCGGCAGGGTCGTAATATGATTTACTCATTTTGAGGTGTTTGGTTAAAAGGTAAAAACAATAGGGTACAAAGTACACAGTCCTATCTACACAACAGTATGCGCGGATAAGTTCCCGTGTTTTGATTTTTTATTAGGATAAAAAAAGAGAAGGTTAGCTGTTTGGAGGACCTCTCAGGCCGAGAGATTGATGAAAACGACTGATGAACGTAGCATCTATATAAGTGTCGTTAAAGTTGTTTAGGTGGCAGTCTACTATTTCTTTTAGTGCCAGTGTAAGGGGAGAAGTAGCATTGCGAATAGCGGATAAAAGGTCACCTTCATTGTCAATGTCTCCCTTGGTGGCTAGTGTGCTTACATCGGCCTGCCTTTCGTGAAAGTATCGCTCTATCGATTCGTATAAGTATGGAGTTTGCCAGTCCAGTTCACTGAAGGCTTTGTAGTCAAATTGGCATTGTTGGATGCCGAGCAAAAAAATACCTCCATCGCAGGCAGGACCAAGTACATTACCTCCTTTGCTGAGTTGAAGATCGCTGTATGCAATGTCTTCCAGCGTGAGCCAGGGGCAGTCATTGCCTACTGCAATTACGCGTTGGTATCCTTTGTTGAATACTTTTTGGATGGCATTAGCAAAGCGTTCGCCAAAAGACTTTCCCTGCTGACTCGATGCAGGTGCGGTAAAGAGTGGTAATTGAGACTGCTTTAAGAGTTGTCGGGTGTTGGAAATAAGTGCTTTACCCAGCCTTATGTTAGCTGTTTTATTCCCTTTTTTTAAGAAAGTCTTAAAGCTGACTTCCTCCTGAGCAGATCGGGAAAAAAAGAGCAGAGCGGTATGTGCATTAGTATGACTCACTTCCGGCAGTTTTTATCCTAAAAGTAGTCAATTTAGAAGAAGAAAAACATACAGGGCGGTTAAAAAAATGACTTGTATTTACTGCACGACATGTGCTATCAATTTGAGTGGTATATTTCTTTGTATTTGGCACTGAGGTAGGAAAGAACGTCCCCAAAACTTTCTATTACTTTCTGGTCAGAAGGGTTTATTTCTGTTCCGTCGAGCCGTAGTAGCAAAAAGCCATAAATGCCGTTGAGGCAAATTTGGATTTCGCTGGTAATAGTACCTTTAGCCAAAGCCATATTTTCGTCGATGTTTGGCTTGGCCTTTTTGTACACTGTTTGATATACTTCGTCAGTTTGTAATAGTTCGGAGCTGAGCTGATCCAGATTGGCCACTAGTTCGTGTAGTTCCTGAAGGTGGCCATGTTTTTCCAGCCCCTGATCTTTCATTTTGCCGATCAATTCCTCATAATGATTTACCTGAGATAGTTTTTCTATATTCGATACAGGCAGGTGGTTTATTACATTGTTTCCCAATCGCTCCAAGTCCATATCGTACGATCTGATCAGGTCTTCCTTTCGGTACATTTGCACGATATATTCTGCTACGTTTTCTGTTCTATCTGCCATATAATAAGGTGTTTTCGGGCAAAACTAGAAAGCCCATACGGCTTAAATAAGTATTCGGGTCAAAAACTTTTTGCTTCTTCCAAAAACAGGATTTTTACTAAATTTTAATCTTTGAATTTTCGATCTTTTCTTTCATACTTATTTCCTATTTTTGCCTTCTTTTTAAAAAAGTGCTGAATAATCAGAATAAACGTAGCAATACCCAGGACGTCATCGGGCGGGTGTGCTGAATAGACAGGAATAGATGGAGAACATTAGGAACTTTTGTATCATAGCCCACATCGATCATGGTAAGAGTACCCTGGCCGACAGGCTGTTGCAGCATACCGGTACAGTGTCTGATCGCGATATGCAGGATCAGCTGTTGGACGATATGGATCTGGAGCGGGAGCGGGGTATTACTATCAAGAGCCACGCCATTCAGATGAATTATCATTATGAAGGAAAGGATTATACACTTAACCTGATTGACACACCGGGGCACGTTGATTTTTCTTATGAGGTATCGCGCTCAATAGCCGCCTGCGAAGGAGCGCTACTTATAGTAGATGCGTCGCAGGGTATAGAGGCTCAGACTATATCTAACCTGTATCTGGCATTGGAGCACGATCTGGAAATTGTGCCCGTTCTGAACAAGATAGATTTGCCGGGAGCTATGCCCGAGGAGGTGTCGGATCAGGTTATCGATCTGATTGGCTGTGATAGAGAAGATATAATTCACGCTAGTGGAAAAGAGGGAATAGGTATAGACGATATACTGAAAGCCATAGTAGAAAAAATACCTGCACCAAAGGGAGATCCTAACGCACCATTGCAAGCGATGATCTTCGATTCTGTCTTTAATTCGTTCAGAGGAATAGAAGTAATATTCCGCATATTTAATGGAACTATAGCCAAAGGTGACAAGGTGAAGTTTGTAAACACAGGCAGAACCTACGATGCAGACGAAATAGGTGTACTAAAACTCAAGCAAGAGTCGCAAAAACAAATGAGTGCTGGTAATGTAGGGTATCTCATTTCAGGTATAAAAGTAGCCAAAGAGGTGAAAGTAGGAGATACGATCACTCATGCGGATAATCCTACTAAGGAAACCATCAAGGGATTTGAGGATGTAAAGCCCATGGTTTTTGCGGGGATTTATCCTGTAGAAACATCGGAGTATGAGGAACTCAGAGCCTCTATGGAAAAGCTGCAACTCAATGACGCTTCTCTTGTCTGGGAACCCGAAACATCCGCAGCGCTTGGTTTTGGTTTCAGGTGCGGTTTTCTGGGTATGTTACACATGGAAATTGTGCAGGAAAGACTGGAGCGTGAGTTTAACATGACGGTAATTACAACTGTGCCCTCGGTACAGTTCAGAGCGATAAAGTCAGATGGTGCGGTACAGTTGATCAATGCGCCATCCGAAATGCCTGATCCTACGAAAATCAGCCACATTGAAGAACCTTACATACGTGCACAGATCATCACCAAAGCCGATTTTATCGGACCGGTCATATCCTTGTGTATAGATAAGCGTGGAGAAATCAAAAATCAGGTGTACCTGACAGCCGATAGGGTAGAGTTAACTTTTGAGTTGCCACTGGCTGAGATAGTATTTGATTTTTTCGACAAACTCAAAACCATCTCCAGAGGATATGCATCGCTGGATTATGAATTGATAGGGTCAAAAGCTTCTAAGATGGTGAAGCTCGACATCATGCTGAACGGAGAGCCGGTGGATGCCCTTTCTGCCATTGTACACAGAGACAAGGCTTACGAGTGGGGCAAGCGCCTGTGTGAAAAACTAAGAGAGCTACTCCCACGCCAGATGTTTGAAATAGCGATACAGGCATCAATTGGTACTAAAATTATAGCAAGAGAAACTGTAAAAGCCATGCGTAAAAATGTGTTGGCAAAATGTTACGGGGGAGATATTTCGCGTAAGCGTAAGCTCCTCGAAAAACAAAAGAAAGGTAAGAAGAGAATGCGCCAGGTAGGCAATGTGGAGATTCCACAGGATGCGTTTATGGCTGTATTAAAATTGGAATAATAGCAATGGCTACATTATTAGACGGTAAAAAAATCTCCTCAGAAATAAAGGCTGAGATCAAATCGGAAGTTCAGGAAATGAGGGAGAGCGGTCAGCGTGCCCCTCACTTGGCCATCATCATAGTAGGCGATGATGGAGCAAGCCATACTTATGTAGATGGTAAGATAAAAGCATGTAAAGCTGTAGGGTTTGATTACACCCTCATGCAGTTTGCAGCTACTATATCTGAAGAAAAGCTGCTAAAGCATGTGGCCCGGCTCAATTCGGACGCAGACATAGATGGCTTTATTGTTCAATTGCCTTTGCCGGAGCATATTTCTGTAGAGAAAGTTACAGCCAGTATATCTCCAGAAAAAGATGTGGATGGTTTTGTAAACGAAAACTTTGGTAGCATTACCTCACAAAATCCTCTGTTGATGCCAGCTACGCCATTTGGAGTTATGGAGTTGATGGGGCGATACGATATAGAGACCAAGGGAAAAAACTGTGTCATAGTAGGAGCAAGTCGTTTGGTTGGTGCACCTCTAGGATTGATGATGTCTCATGCCGGACATGCTACCGTTACCCTTTGCCATAAACACACCAAGGATCTGGCAGCACATACCCGTGAGGCGGATATATTGGTAGTAGCAGTAGGAAAGCCCGGTCTGATTACTGCCGATATGGTAAAAGAAGGAGCCGTAGTGATAGATGTAGGAACCACACGGGTAGCGGATAAGACCAAAAAATCAGGTTTTAGGCTTTCGGGTGATGTGGATTTTGAGCAGGTTTCCAAAAAAGCAAGCTTTATCACGCCCGTGCCTGGAGGAGTAGGCCCTATGACAATAGCGTCGCTAATGATCAACACTTTGCGCGCAGCGCAAAACAAAGAGTAAGCCTATGGCTTATATTCCAAAAAAAGCGGACAAGCTCCCTATAATGGAGATTTTTTATTCCGTTCAGGGGGAAGGTTTTCATTCGGGAAAGCCAGCTGTGTTTGTGCGGTTGGGAGGATGCGATGTGGGGTGTCACTGGTGTGATGTGAAAGAATCCTGGAATGAAAACGATCATCCTTTCCTGACTGTAGAGCAGATAGTCAGTCAGGTGGATGCGTATGGTGCACATACCGTCATAGTTACCGGAGGTGAGCCTCTGATGTATAATCTCGATGAGCTGACGGCATCCCTTCACAAATCCGGTTATCAATTGCATCTGGAAACATCCGGCGTATATCCGCTTACAGGTCAATGGGATTGGATTACCTTTTCTCCTAAAAAATTCAAAAAACCCGATGCTGGAATATTTGCAGCGGCCAGCGAGTTGAAAGCTATTGTTTTTAATCAATCAGATTTCCGCTTTGCAGAAAGCTTTGTTTCTTCTCTGTCAGCACAATGTATGCTCTATTTACAGCCTGAGTGGTCCAAAGCCGATAAAATGTCTTCTGAGATTATTGATTATGTGAAGGACAACCCCAAATGGAATATTTCTCTTCAAACACATAAATATTTGAATATCCCATAATATTTTTTAATTCTTGCAGTACTACTATATTAGTATGAGCATGAAAATAATAGTCACCTCAATGGTGCTTATGTTGTTTGTCGGCCATGTGTTTGCTCAGCGTACACCATTGTCGACAGAAGATAAAAAAGCACTTAAATATTATCAGGAAGCCGCAGCTTTGTTGCGTAGGGTGCAATACCCGGAGGCGATCGAGCCTCTTAAAAAAGCCCTGTCGAGAGATCAGCAATTTATAGAAGCCTGGCAGGCTTTGGGGCTATCTTATTCGAAAATCGGAAAATTAGAAGATGCTATTGGCGCTTATGAGAGTTCGCTGAAAGCTGCCCCTGAGTCACCGAGAGCACCTCGTTCGTATTTTGCCTTAGCAGACCTGATGTTTCAGGCAGAGCAATATCAGCAAGCCATAGATTACGCCCAATTGTACATAAGTAAGAGACAAAATGAAAAGAAGAACATAGAAACTCTGGAGGGAATTATAAACAATGCGACGTATGTTCTCAAAGCGAGGGAAAACCCTTTGCCTTACAACATCCGGCCACTCCCGGGGCAAGCAAACTATTTTGATCAGCAGTATTTTCCTGTACTCACAGTCGATCAAAAAACATTGATTTTTACCGGAAGAAACGATCATGAAGATATATACATTTCCAGAAAACAGGAAAATGGAGATTGGAGTATGCCTTCGCCCATATCGCAGCAGATCAATACTCAGCTCAACGAGGGAGCATGTACTATTTCCGCAGATGGGCGGATGTTGATTTTTACTTCGTGCCAGGGGCGGAGAGGTTATGGCAGTTGCGATTTGTTTGTAAGTTACCGGGAAGGAAATGATTGGTCTTTGCCTGAGAACTTAGGTATGACGGTAAACTCAAGCGGTTGGGACGTCCAGCCTAGCTTATCCGCAGATGGGCGTACATTGTATTTTGTGTCAGATAGGCCCGGAGGTAAAGGTGGAAAAGATATATGGAAAACCACAAAAGATGATAATGATCAGTGGACCTCACCTGTCAATGTTGGAGCGCCGATCAACACACGATTAGATGAAATTTCTCCATTTATTCATGTGAACGGAGAGTCTCTGTATTTTTCATCTACAGGGCATACAGGTATGGGTGGTTATGATATTTTTATGAGTGAGCTTGAAAATGATACATGGTCTACTCCTGAAAATCTTGGGTATCCATTGAATGATCAGCATGATCAGGTGTCTCTCTATATATCTTCAGACGGAAAAAAAGGCTATTATACAGTAGAGCATTCTGAAGGAGGGAAGTGGAAGAGTGTGTTGCACACATTCGACGTTCCCGAAGAGCGGCAGGTAAAGCGCAGGAGTGTATTCGTTACCGGTGTAGTGACTGACAAATCCACCGGGAAGTTTTTGGATGCAAGTATTAAGATTTACGACTTATCCGCGTCCAGACTCTTGTCAAAAGTGGTGTCTGATGCGAAAACCGGTGAATATACGGTAGTGCTCAGTGAAGGGAATGATTATGGTGTGTATGCCGAAAGGAAAGGTTATCTTTTCGCCGACTATACTTTTTCAGTTGACAAGATTGAAACCTTTAATTCGGGTAGCCTTGATATTGCCCTTCAGCCTATTAAGGAGGGAGCAAGAATGGTGCTCAACAACATTTATTTTGAGTTTGATAGTTTCGAGTTAAAGAAAGAGTCTTTATCGGAGTTGCAGACTGTTTATGACTTCCTGAAAAACAATCGTAATATCACTATCGAGATACAGGGGTATACTGATGATAAGGGCTCAGCGTCATACAATCAGTCTCTTTCGGAGAACAGAGCAAAAGCGGTGTATTCTTATCTGATTGATAAAGGTGTTCCGGAGAGAATGCTTTCGTATAAGGGTTATGGAGCTCAGGATTTCATAGCAGAAAATAACACGGAAGAAGGGCGATCTAAAAACCGCCGGATTGAGTTTAAAATTGGAAAAGTTTTGCTCAAAAAGTAAAAAAAATATTCCGAATAAAATACTGCAAATTGTTTTCGGGGAGAAATATTATACTGAATTTCATGCCATCCACTATAGCAATTACCGCTTTTGTCCCTATCTGTAAATGGTTGCTCGGCGACATTTATTATGCATGCATAATAAATTGCGTTTTTTTCTTTTGAAATGACTCATATTGTTATAAATTTAAGTTTGAATTGAATTAATGTTAAATTTTTAAACTTAAATTAACACAATATGAAGAAGATTCTACTTATTAGTTTCATGTTGTTGTCCGCACTCATCAATGAGTCATGGGCGCAAAGTAGGTCGGTTACAGGAAAAGTAGTTTCCAAAACTGATGGTTCAGGTTTACCCGGAGTAAACGTTATTCTGAAGGGTACTACTGACGGTACTACTACAGATATAGATGGTAACTATAAGATGTCAGTCCCTTCAGCCGGAGGAACACTGGTTTTTTCATTTATAGGTATGACCACTCAGGAAGTGGAAATTGGCTCGAGAGCAGTAATCGATGTAACCATGTCAGAGGATGCTACCCAGCTTACAGAGGTAGTGGTAACTGCAATGGGTATAGAAAGAGAGAAGAAAGAGCTTGGATATGCAGTAACAACTGTAGATGGCGGTGATTTAACCAAAGCCCGCTCTAGTAATGTATTGCAGTCTCTTTCAGGTAGAGTAGCGGGGGTAAGAGTAAATTCATCCTCGGGAACCGCAGGAGGATCTGTTAATATCCAGATTCGTGGTGCTAACTCTATATCAGGAACAGGTTCACCTTTATTCGTGGTTGATGGTAGCCCTATTTCTAACTCGTCTTTCAATGGAACAAGAAACGAGATCATTGGAGGTGGAGCAGATGTAGGAAACCGAGCAGCAGATTTGAACCCTGACGACATTGAGTCTATCACTGTATTGAAAGGTGCTTCAGCAGTTGCTCTTTATGGTCAAAGAGCGAGAGATGGAGTTGTTCAGATTGTTACTAAAAAAGGAAATAGAGGCGATGTGAGTGTTGATATCAACTCTTCAATCAGAGCTTCTAAGCCTTTTAGACTCCCGGATTTTCAAAATGAATACTCAACTGGTGATTATGGGGTTTTTGAGTCTAATAACTTTCAAAATGGTTGGGGACCAAAAATTTCAACTACATCAGGAGAAACATACAATCAGTTCCCCTACAATGGAACAGACACTCCTTTACAGGCATATCCAGACAATGTTAAAGACTTTTTTGAAACCGGTCTAACGTTGATAAATAACGTTGCAATAGGTTCAAGAACTGAAAGTGCAGACATCAGAATGTCGCTTACAAATTTGAAGGAGCAAGGTATTGTGCCAGGAAATGAGATAGAAAGAAATACTTTATCTTTCAATGGTGGTACAAATCTGACTAAGAAAATCTCTACTAGAGCTGTTGTCAATTACGTGCGGACAGAAGGTCTTAACAGACCAAGACAAGGGAGTAACAACCCTGCAAGGTCTATAGCAGGTATTTACAGTATTCCGCGAACTACTGATGTGAATCTTTTGAAGAACAATTTGGTAGATGAAAATGGAGCAGTTATAGGAATCGATGGTAACGGAACTTCCAATAACCCTTACTGGACGGTTGAGAAAAATCCATTTAATAACCAGGTGGATAGAGTTTTTGGTAATACATCAATAAGCTATAAACCTAATAACTGGCTGGATTTTATGGGTAGAATTGGTACCGATGTGTTTAGAGAATTCCGAAGAGGTATCATAGCTAAAGGAACGAAAGGACGTGTAAATGGACAATTCGAGGATAGAGATATTTACAGAAGAGAAACTAACTTCGATTTTATTGCTACTGCAAACAGAGATATTACAGAAGATATCGGATTGACCGGGATGCTTGGTTATAATGTTAACCAAATCAAAGAAGAGAGAACAAGATTGGTTGCGAATGACCTAGGAGTATCTGGTGTATATAATCCTGCAAATGCTTTAAACACCAACAATGAAAGATTTGAAAGAATCAGAAGATTGTTTGGAGTATACTTTGATTTAGGTTTTTCGTATAAAGAATATCTGTTCTTGAATGTAACAGGAAGAAACGATTGGAGTTCGACTTTGCCAAAGCAGAACAACTCATTCTTTTACCCTGGTGTGAGTTCCAGTTTCATAGCTAGCGATGCTTTTGAACTGCCTTCGTTTATTTCTTATGCCAAGTTTAGAGCAAGTTGGGCATCAGTAGGTAGTGATGAGCTTCCTTACCAGCTTGATTTCTTGTTTGAGCCACTTTCAGACATATTCACACAATTTGTTGCAAATAATACTTTTCCTCACGGAGGACAATTAGGTTATGAAGGTCCTGACGTATTGCCTGCAGGTAATTCTTTGGAGCCTCAAATTCAGAAGACTATTGAAGTAGGTACTGAACTGCAATTCTTAGAAGGAAGAGTTGGTTTAGACTTCACATACTACAGAACGAACACATCTAACCAGATAGTAGGTATCCAAGTAGCTCAATCTACAGGTTTTGATCAGGTTAGAAAGAATGTAGGGGAAGTACAGAATAGCGGGATTGAAATTTTGCTTTCTGGAAAGCCAATATCTACAGGAGATTTGGAGTGGGAAGTACTTGCAAACTTTACTAGAAACAGACAAAAAGTATTAGAATTAGCACCCGGTTTGGATGATTTGGCTCTTACAAGTGGATTCAGCGGTCTGTCAATCAGAGCAGCTCCCGGAGAAGCATTTGGTTTGTATGGTGCTGGTTGGGAAAGAAGCCCTAACGGAGATGTAGTGATAAGCGCTTCTACTGGTGAAAGAGTAAGAGGTGACAGGACAAACTTGGGTAATATTAATCCAGACTGGCAGTTGGGAGTAGAAAACAAGGTTACTTACAAAGGGTTCACTCTTTCTGCATTAGTAGATGTAAGTCAGGGTGGAGTACTGTGGTCTGGTACTATAAACGGTTTGAGAAGCAGTGGTCTTGTTGAAGAAACGTTGGAGAACAGAGGTCGAATTTTTATCGACAAGGGAGTGAACAAGATTACAGCAAACGATGGCTCAGTTAGCTATGTGGAAAATACCACACCAGTGCGTTCAATGCAGGATTTCTGGGATAATTACAATGACGGTAGTAATACCGAAGGAGCCATATTTGATGCTTCATATATCAAACTAAGAGAAATTTCTCTTAGCTACCAGTTACCATCTTCAATGCTTGATAATTTGTTTATTAACAGAATGTCTGTTGGTATTGAGGCTAGAAATTTACTGTTAATTGACAGTAATGTACCGCACATAGATCCGGAAGCAAGCTTCTTCGGGCCAAGTCTTGTCGGAGGTCAGGCAAATGTAGAGTTCTGGAGTGTACCTTCTACGACAAGCATAGGTGGCAACATCAGAATTTCATTTTAATCTAAAAAACTCGAGAAAATGAAAAATATAAAATTTATAATTCTGATATTATTAGCTGTTAGTTTCAACAGCTGTGAAGAATACTTAGATGTTAACACAGATCCAAACAAATCATCATCTGCTGAGGCCGGACCTATCTTTACCAATGTAATAGTAGGATACTCAACTAACAGGGTGATTGATTTAGGACCAGCAGTGTCAACTGCCGCTCAGTTATGGTCAGGTGGAGGTTCACTCGGTGCGGGTGTATTTACCAACCCTGAAAGATACACGTTTAGTATTTTTACTACTGGTAACACATGGCGTTCTTATTATAGAGATGCAATCAAAGATTTGCGTTTGGCAGCCAAAAATGCGGAGGCTGCTGGCCAGAAAAATGCCATAGCTCAGTGTGAAATCTTCTCAGCGCTAGTTTTTTATTCTGCCACTGTATTGTGGGGAGATGTACCTTTCAGTGAAGCCGTAGATGTTGATTTTGATAATGTGGCTATCAATAACTTAAATCCGGTTTTTGATCCTCAGAAAGATGTCCTAAACGGAGTGATAGGCATACTGGATGACGCAATTGCTGATATCGATAGTAACCCCACATCAATCACTAATAATGATTTGATTTATGGTGGCGACATGACTAAGTGGAGGAAATTTGCCAAGTCATTGAAATTCCGTGTACTCATGACACTTGTAGATCAGGAGCCGGCTAGGGCCTCAGAAATCGCAACTATGATTGCGGAAGGAGATATGATTTCGTCAGCATCTGAGAATGCAGAGTTTCCTTTTTACACAGATCCAGGAAACCGAAACCCGTTTTGGGGTACGTTAGATACGTTTGCAGGAGGTTCAAACTTCTTCTACTTTGCGAGTAAGGCAATGGTGGATATCATGAAAGCGAAAAATGATCCGCGATTAACTGTGTATTTTACACCTTACCCTGCTGCTACCGCAAGCGATCCACAAACGCCAACAGGTGCACCTGCAGGAGTTAGCAACATAGGATTCAATCCCTGGGTATTAAGTACAGGAGGGCTTTCAAATACCGGAAATGAATTAGTGAGACCAGATGCGAGTGATGTGTTGTTTTCTGTGGAAGAACAACTTCTAATGGAAGCCGAAGCAATAGCTCGAGGTTTGGCTGCAGGAACACTTTCTGCTGCTGATGCGAAGTTAAGAGCAGGTATTACTGCTGCGATGAACAGATACGGAATCAGCTCAGCAGATATCAAAACATATTTGGACAATGAAATACCAGATTTGTCAACTCAGACTCAGGAGCAAGCTAGGCAAATTATTGCTGAGCAGGAGTGGATTATTAATGTGATCAGACCTATTGAGGGATGGACTACATGGAGAAGAACAGAAGTTCCTGCTTTGAGTTTACCTGATGGAGCAAATACTACCGGATTGATCAGGCGTTTGCCATATCCTCCGGATGAATTGTCTGCTAACACAAATGCGCCTACTGGCAAGGAGTTAGATGTGAAAATGTATTTTGATAAGTAATAATATTGATATAAGACTATGAAAAATATAATATATAAGTTGTTATCAATTTCCTTTTCAATCACATTGCTGGTTGGTTGTGGGGAATTTGAAGACGAGAAACTGGATTTCTCTAATTCAATGCCTCAGTATGTGGAATTGAGTAGTGGAAGTGACATTACTTCCATGGAAGGAGAAACGGTAAGTGTTACTGTTCAAATCAGAGAAGCACAAGCTACTGACATTACAGTATCTTACTCTCTTACAGGGGACATAACGTCAACTGGAACAGTAGTAATTCCAAAGAGAACTGTATCTGCTGCAATTTCAGTTGCCATACCTAATAACACTACTCTTGGAACAGGAGGAGATGCTGTTTTAACACTAACGGGTGTTGACAATGATCTTACAGTGGGTAGAGGAGGTCCTGAAGCAGGTTTCTCCGCAGTATCAAGAAAGATCACATGGACTGAAGATAAGAAAGAAATTTCTTTTGAGGTTGACACTGTGAGTGTAAGCGAAGCTGGTGTGGGAACTTTGAGGTTTATCGTAAATTCATCTAATCCGGTGGATGATGATATTTCTGTTAATTACACAATTTCTGGTGACCTGACAGCAGGTGCTGACTATACTTTAAATTCAGCCAACCCAGTTGTGATTAAGAAAGGTACAGCTAGAGATACGATTGAGGTAGTGATGGATCCGTCATTCGATAATGCTGTTAAAGATGGAGAAAGAAAGTTCTATATTGAACTTACTTCAATATCAGGAAATAATGACGAGACCTCTTTGAAGGCAGATCAGGCATTGGGTAGAGTGTTTGAAGATGATGTACGTACTGTAGCTTTTTCTGGAACAACTACTGAAATTTCTGGAAGAAAAGTAGTGTCCATTCCTGTCACTCTTACAGACCTAGGATTTGATCATGCAACTTCTACGTCAGTTGATTATTCTATTGCTGGAGGTTTGCCGGGGATAGATTATAATGACTTGTCTGGTGGAAGCATCTTGTTTGTAGATGAAACTGAAGTGAAAATTCAGATTGAGTTGCTGGATAATAATGTGGACGATACGTTTACGATTACCCTTGATGATACTGACGATCCTGAAGGAGAAATTGATCCTGCAAAATCTACTTTTACTATTGAGGTGAAAAATGCACCTTCAGCTGAGTAATATCGCTAATAGTCAGATACAGTAAAATTTTCAAACACCCTGCTTCTATAGAAGCAGGGTGTTTTTTTTAGAGATATTTTTTATCGTTCAGGTAGGACTTTACGTATTTCTGCACACCTTCATTTAGGGTGTGGAAAGAATTGGGGTAACCAATGTTTTTTAATTTAGTCATATTGGCTTCCGTAAAGTATTGGTATTTGTCTCGTATGTCTGCTGGAGTATCGATGAAGGATATGCTTTCTGGAAGGTCTAATGCATGAAAAACAGCTTTTACAAGGCTCAAAAATGTTTCGGCTTTTCCACTACCTACATTGTACAGGCCGCTATTTTTCCTATGATGCATTAGCCAGTAACATATACTGGTTACATCATCGACGTAGACAAAATCGCGCATTTGTTCACCGTCTTTATATTTGGGGTTGTGAGAACGGAAAAGTTTCATGCTTTGCGTCTCTTTTATCTGGTTAAAGGCATGGTATACTACTGAAGCCATTCGCCCCTTGTGGTATTCGTTGGGACCATACACATTGAAAAATTTCAGTCCAGCCCAGAAGAAAGGTTTTTTCTCCTGATTTATAGCCCACTTATCGAAATCGTTTTTTGATTCTCCGTATGGATTAAGAGGCTTCAAATCATATATTATACTTTCGCTATCGTCATAGCCTAAATCTCCAAGACCGTAGGTGGCAGCAGATGACGCATAAACCAGCGGTATCTGATAGTCTATACATTTGTGCCATATCATTTTAGAATAAGACGTGTTGAGCTTGTCTAAAAGGGCCCTGTCAAATTCAGTTGTATCTGTTCGGGCACCCAGGTGAAATATAAATTCAACCTCCTGGTGGTTAGTATCCAGCCAGGATTCAAACTCATCTCGATCTATTTTTTGATTGATCTTTTTGCCCTCAAGGTTTTTGTTTTTTTTCGGGTTGTCAAATTTATCAACAGCGATAATGTTGTTGAAATTGTGGCTATTCAGTTTGGAGATAAGGCAGCTGGCAATAAAGCCAGCAGCTCCGGTTACTATGATCATATATTCTTTTTGGGCCAAAGTTAAAGCGAATTAGAATGGAAGAGAAGGTAAGCTTAAAATAGATTAGTCGAGCGGGAATGGTAAGTAGTCGAGTAATTATATTTGCGCAAAATTGAAGAAATGGTATTTGTTAGTAGAAGAGAGCATTTTAATGCGGCACACAGGTTGTATAACCCCAACTGGTCAGATGAGAAAAACGAGCAGGTTTTCGGGCGTTGTGCCAATTCCAATTGGCATGGACACAACTTTGAGCTAATCGTAACGGTAAAAGGAAGCCCCAATCCTGATACAGGATTTGTGTATGATCTTAAAAAGCTAGGAGACCTTGTAAAGGTACATATTATCGATGCTGTTGATCATAAAAATTTAAATATGGATGTTCCTTTTATGAAAGGGAAATTGGCAAGTTGTGAAAATCTTGTAATAGAATTTTGGAAGATACTAGCGCCTAAAATAGCTGAAGACGGAGGAGGTGCTACTTTGCATTCGCTGAAACTCTGCGAGACACCTAACAATTACGTGGAATATTATGGTTAATTTTCGATTATGAGGTACTACGTAGTAGCGGGTGAACGATCCGGAGATTTGCATGGAGGTAACCTGCTTAAGGCATTGAGAAAGGAAGATCCCGATGCTCAGTTTAGGGGCATAGGAGGAAGCGATATGCAGACTAATGGGCTGGATGTTGTTATCTCTTATAACCAACTTGCTTTTATGGGGTTTTGGGAAGTAATTACAAATCTGTTCACCATCAAAAAATTCCTTAATCAAACCAAAGAAGATTTACTCGCTTACAAGCCGGATGTATTGATCTTAATTGATTATCCGGGTTTTAATATGCGCCTCGCAAAATTTGCAAATGAGCAAGGGATAAAGGTTTTTTATTACATATCCCCGAAGATATGGGCCTGGAATACAGGCAGGGCATACAGTATTAAAAAATATGTGGATCAGATGTTCACGATTTTACCGTTCGAAACCTCCTTTTACAAGCAGTTTGATGTTGATGTGAATTATGTGGGAAATCCGGTGGTAGATGCCGTTAAAGCATTTCAGTTTGATTCTGATTTTACTAAAAAACATCAGATAGATTCCGCAAAAGCGATAGCTGTATTACCTGGAAGTAGAAAGCAGGAAGTGAAAGCATTTATACCACAGGTAGTATCTCTGGCTGAGAAGATGCCCGATCAGCAGTTTTTGGTGTCGAAAGTAGATAATTTACCTGAGCAGTATTATCAAGGCGTGCACGGCCTGGCGAACGTTAGGCTGATAGAAGGAAATACATACGATTTGCTACGAAGCAGCCTTATGGCAATCGTTACGTCAGGTACTGCTACATTGGAAACAGCTGTGCTGGATGTGCCTCAGGTCGTATGCTACAAAACCAGTGCCTTTACTTATCAGATAGCTAAGCAGCTGATAAAGGTGCCGTACATCTCATTAGTGAATTTGATAATGGAAAAGGAAGTGGTAAAGGAACTGATACAGGCGGACCTGAATACGGACAATATTGTGACAGAGCTGAGAGCTCTTTTATCGGATGCAGAGAGGAAGCGCTCTATTAGTGCAGATTACGCGCTTTTGAGAGAGAAGCTAGGCAAAGGAGATACCTCTGCTCTAGCCGCTCAAAAAATGATTGAATACCTAAATGAAGCTTAATCAAACCCTATATAAGGTGAGACTAGGCAGCCTTTAGTTTATTGATTTTCGATTTCTCAAACTTATCTTCAGCATAAGCTTTTGTAATGATAAGCTTTTTAGTGTTTTGATCCGACGGTAGTTCAAACATAGCGTCAGTAACTATGGCTTCACAGATTGACCTCAATCCACGGGCACCCAGTTTGAATTCTACTGCTTTGTCTACTATATAGTCCAATGCACTTTTCTTAAACTCAAGTTCAATATCCTCCATAGCAAAAAGCTTTGTGTATTGTTTTACCAGTGCATTTTTAGGCTCTGTTAAGATCTTTTTCAATGCGTCTCTGTCTAGAGGGTCAAGGTGTGTAAGTACGGGTAGGCGGCCAATTAACTCAGGTATAAGCCCGAAACTCTTGAGGTCTTGTGCATTTACATACTGAAGCAGGTTGTCTTCGTCCAGCCCCTGATCTTCTGTCTTAGTTGTAAAGCCAATTGACCTTGAATTTAGGCGATTGCCAATATGTCTTTTGATACCGTCAAACGCTCCACCACAAATGAAAAGGATGTTTTCGGTGTTTACTGAGATCATCTTTTGGTCGGGGTGTTTTCTGCCTCCCTGTGGGGGTACGTTTACAGAAGTGCCCTCCAGAAGTTTCAATAATGCCTGCTGTACGCCTTCGCCGCTTACATCTCGAGTGATAGAAGGGTTGTCGGATTTGCGGGATATTTTATCCAGCTCATCTATATACACAATTCCACGCTCAGCAGCTTCGGTTTCATAGTTGGCTGCCTGAAGCAAGCGAGTTAGTATACTCTCTACGTCTTCGCCCACATAGCCTGCCTCAGTAAGCACTGTTGCGTCCGCAATACAAAAAGGCACCTGAAGAATTTTGGCCAGAGTGCGAGCCAGGTACGTTTTGCCTGTGCCTGTTTCTCCCACCATGATGATGTTAGATTTTTCAATCGTCACATCGTTATCATCGGGCTCCTGCATCAGACGTTTGTAGTGGTTGTACACCGCTACAGATATCACCTTTTTGGCATCATCTTGTCCGATCACATACTTGTCGAGATGGTTTTTCATCTCTACAGGTTTGATCAGGTTAAACTTCGGTGAATCGATACTGTTTTTTGTTTTAGTCTCTTCACTCAATATCTGATTGGCTTGCGTAATGCATTTGTCGCATATATGCGCATGAATGCCGGATATCATTAGATCGACATCTTTTTTGTTTCTGCCACAAAACGAACAAGTAACTTGTGCCATAATATTATTATTTATCAGCCGTCTTTATCAACACTTCGTCGATAAGGCCGTATTCTTTCGCTTCTTGAGCTCTCATCCAGTAGTCCCGATCAGAGTCTTTTTCTATTTCTTCGTACGATTTTCCACTGTGGTGAGACAGTATTCCGTAGAGATCTTTTCGGAGTTCCTGCATTTGCTTCAGGGTGATTTCCATATCTCTTGATTGTCCCTGCATTCCCCCACTTGGTTGGTGGATCATCACTCTGGCGTGAGGCAATGCCGAGCGTTTGCCTGCAGCTCCTCCTGAAAGCAGTACAGCTCCCATAGATGCAGCCATGCCCGTGCATATAGTAGCTACGTCCGGGTTTACATATTGCATGGTGTCGTACATGCCCAATCCGGCATATACTGATCCCCCGGGGCTATTGATGTACAACAAAATGTCTTTTTTAGCATCTACTGATTCCAAAAACAAGAGTTGTGCGGTAATGATATTAGCGATGTTTTCTTCAACCTGCATGCCCAGAAAAATGATTCTATCCATAATGAGCCTAGAAAAAACGTCTATTTCCCTGAAGTTGGTAGGCCTCTCTTCAATTACAGCACGCGTCATGTTCTCTACATGACCTACATATTGGTCAAAAGTGTTTCCGTTGATATTTTGCCCCTTTACGGCGAAGTTTCTGAATTCTTTTTTATCGATCATTTTTCGTTTTTTAAATCATACAAAAATAAAAAAAGTCCTTAAAGTAAAAGGACTTTTATAAAACGAATATAATAAACTCTTGGTTAAGGCTATCAGGCCTTTTTGTTGAATTCTTCCGGAGTAACCTCTTTGTTTTTGATGGTTATTTTCTCTTTGATGAAAGCCAGCACTTTGTCATTGTATACTTTTTCGTGCAGTTTCATGTAGTTGTTGCCGTCTTCTCCTTTTAGGTAGTTGTCTACAAAAGAATCCAGGCTTCCTTCCAGTTGCTCAGCGGGTAGACCAGAGGCTGCAAATTGTTGACGAATCATGTTTTTTGCCTCTTCGATTACATCCTCATGCTCAGCTTTAATCTCATTGTCTTTGGAGATTTTATTTTTGATGAGCGACCACTTCAGATCTTTAGAGTAGTATTCATAATCCTTCTCTATTTGCTCTTTGGTGATAGGAGTCTTGTTTGTCGTTTCGATAAAACGCTTCAGAAACTCGTCGGGCAAATCCAGTTTGGTTTTTTCTACGAACTGATCCTGAATGCTGTAGTTGAGGAAGTTTTCAGATTCCTGATCGTAGTTTTTGCCAACTACCTCTTTTATTTTTTCTCTAAACTCTTCTTCTGTTTTTACTGCGTCTTTGCCAAAAGTTTTGTCAAAGAGTTCCTGATTCAGTTCAGCATCTACTCTTCTGTTTACGTTTTTGATCAAAAACTTTATTTTGTCAGCGTCTTTGCTGCCGGCAAATGCTTCTCTGTCGTTTTCGTCTTTCAGCACTTTGCTCAGATCAAACTCCAGTTCTTCATCTTTTTTCTTTCCGATAAAGTTCTTTTGCTGTCTTTTTTCAACCTTGCTCAGGTCTAGTTCTGCAGGTTTGTTTTCCTCTTCGCCTTCGGTTATGATCTCACCAAACAAAGTATCTCCGGCTTCAGAAACCTCAGGGTTGGTCATGGTGCCAAACTGCTTCTTAAGGTTGTCTATAGTTTCATCGATTACCTTATCATCTACCTTGATGGTAAATTTCTCCACCTTCACTTTTTTGTCAAGAGCTACCTCAAATTCATCAGCCATGCCGATAGAGTACTCAAAATCAAACTCTTTCTGAGTATCCCAGTCGATTTCCGCCGCTTTTTCCATGTTTGGCAGGGGTTCGCCCAGAATTTGGATGTCATTCTCTTTGATATAGTCCATCAACTTGTGAGAAAGCAGGTGATTCACCTCGTCTACAAGAATAGACTTGCCGTACATCTTGTTGATCAGGCTCTTTGGAACTTTACCAGGCCTAAATCCTTTGATGCTGGCTTTTTTACTGTATTCCTTAATTTTTTCTTCAACTTTTGGTTGATAATCGTCCTGCTTTAGGTTAATTTTAATTAAGGCTTCAGTATTGGAGATTTTATCTAGAACTATTTCCAATGTTCAAAAATTTTGTTTGATAAATAAAAGTAAAAAACCCTCTGTCTCGATTGAAGTTCGCGAGAGAGGGTGTTTATTTTGTGCGGATGGAGGGACTCGAACCCCCATGCCTCGCGGCGCTAGATCCTAAGTCTAGTGCGTCTACCAATTTCGCCACATCCGCGGATTAAAATTTTGGAGGTGCAAAGGTAGTAATATTATTTATAATACCAACTTATTTAGTTTAATTTGGTCAATTTTTAGATTGGATTAGGAAATGTTGATAATAGAGGAAGAAAAGGAAAGAAAAGAAATACTAAATAGGTACAGGAAACTACTCAGGCATTCCAAACCTTTTTTGAAGAAAGATGACGCCAAGCTCATCAAAAAAGCATTTAATATTTCGAATGATGCTCACAAGGACATGCGACGCAAGTCCGGAGAACCCTATATCTATCACCCGCTCGATGTAGCTCAGATTTGTGTAGAGGAGATAGGGCTGGGCACCACGTCGATTGTTTCGGCACTGCTACACGATGTAGTAGAAGATACCGACTGGGAGATATATGACATAAGGAGAGAGTTTGGAGATAAAGTAGCTGTGATCATAGATGGGCTTACTAAAATTTCCAGCGTGCCGGGTGAAAACGCATCGGAGCAGGCAGAAAACTTCCGTAAACTGCTGCTCACACTGGCTCAGGACACCAGAGTGATACTCATTAAGCTGGCTGACAGGCTGCATAATATGCGTACGCTGGAGAGTATGCCTGAGCACAAGCAGCTGAAAATTGCTTCCGAAACTGCTTATATATATGCACCATTGGCTCACCGCCTAGGCTTGTATGCAATTAAGACCGAACTGGAAGACCTGGCGTTGAAATACCACGAGCCTCAGGCATATGAGGAGATAACGGCCAAAATAGCCTCGACCAAAGATGCTAGAAACAGGTTTATTCGCAACTTTATTAAGCCTATAGACGAAGGCCTGAAAGCGCAGGGGCTCAATGTAAAAATAAAAGGCAGACCTAAATCGGTGTATTCGATTTGGAATAAGATGAAAAAGCAGGGTATTCCTTTCGAGGAGGTCTACGATCTGTTTGCCATACGCATAATTATAGACACGGAGCTGGAAAACGAAAAAGCTGCCTGTTGGCAGGTTTACTCGATCGTTACAGATTTCTATCAACCCAACCCTGACAGGCTCAGGGATTGGATCAGTATACCAAAGTCTAACGGATATGAATCGTTGCATACAACCGTACTTACAGACAAGGGAAAATGGGTAGAAGTACAGGTCAGGTCTAAGCGAATGGACGACATAGCCGAAAAGGGCTATGCAGCTCACTGGAAATACAAGGATAATTCACCCAAAGAAAACGAATCGGCGCTGGATGCGTGGATCAATAAGGTGAGAGAGACCCTGGAACAAAACGACATGTCCGCTATTGAGTTTGTAGATGATTTCAGGGCAAATTTATTTAACGAAGAAGTATATTCTTTTACCCCTAAAGGGAAGTTGATCACACTGCCCAACGGGTCTACAGCTTTGGATTTTGCTTTTGACATACACACAGAAGTAGGAGCGCGATGTATTGGGGCGAAGATTAATAAAAAGCTTGTACCCCTCAATACCAAGTTGAGCAATGGAGATCAGGTAGAAATACTTACTTCCAACAAGCAGGTGCCTAAAGAAGATTGGCTCAAGTTTGTGACCACATCCAAAGCCAAGTCTAAAATAAAAGACTACCTGAAAGAAGATAAGAAAAAAGCTGCCAGTGAAGGAAAGGAGATAGTAATTAGAAAGCTCAGGCAGATGAAGCTGGAACTAAACAACCAGACCATCAACAAACTGAATGCTTACTTTGGCACCAAGACACCTCTGGATTTCTTTCATGCTGTAGGTAAAGGCAAGATCGACCCGAAAGACATTAAGAAGATTACAGAGGTAAAGAAAGATCGGGAAACCCTTTCGAAGATCAAAAACTTCATAGGTAGAAAGATCAAAGACAAAAAGGCTGCCGATGACAAAGAAGCACCCAAACAAGATGTGCTTCTGCTTGGCGACAACATGGACAAGCTGGATTATAAGTTTGCCAACTGCTGTAAGCCTATACCGGGAGATGATGTGTTTGGTTTTGTGACCATCAATGACGGCATCAAAATTCATCGAAACTCCTGTCCGAACGCCAACGAGCTAATGGCCAATTATGGATACCGTATAGTAAAAGCTAAGTGGACATCTCAGCAGGAAATAGCTTTCCTTGCCGGCCTCAAGGTTATAGGTACAGACCGCATGGGTATGATTAACGATATTACTAAAATTATATCCGAAGAGTTGAAAGTAAACATGCGTGCTATCACTATAGAGACTGATAATGGAATTTTTGATGGTAACATTCAGCTATTTGTCAACGATACCAAGCATTTGGATACACTTATTAAAAAATTAAAAAAAGTACCTGGTGTGGAGCAGGTAAATCGCTACGACCTTTTTGAAAAATAAAAAAACAAAAACACCATCAGAAAGAGAAAACAAAACTAAAACCGACAAAGTCCATAAAGATGTTTGTGAATCCGGCAGGAAAAAGCGCGCGGAGGTAAGTGCAATGGCTTGTCGCTCAGTAAATAAAGAGTGATAATGAATTCAAATCGAACATTGTTGCTATACATTGGTTTTTAAATCTATATTTGCAGCCCTAAGTTCTTCTGTTCGTTGAAATGGTGTGACCATTCTAAAGCAATAAGTACATTAATGTCAGTAACTACCAAGATATTCGAAGAAGTAAAAAACATTTTTACTCAATTTCTTGAAAACAAGGGTTTGCGTAAGACACCTGAGCGTTACGCCATACTAGAAGAAATCTATAGTAAGTCGGGGCATTTCGATGTAGAGTCGCTCTACATCAGTATGAAGAACAAGAACTACCGAGTGAGTCGTGCTACTGTCTACAATTCCCTGGATTTATTGGTAGAATGCGATTTGGTTACCAAACACCAATTCGGGCAGAACCTGGCTCAATATGAAAAGTCGTTTGGATTTAAGCAGCACGACCACATATTAATGGAAGAGTCAGGCAAAGTGCTGGAGTTTTGTGATCCCCGGATTCAAAACATCAAGAAAACACTCGAAGACATGTTTGATATTGAGATTACACATCACTCACTCTATTTTTTTGCCAGGGAAAGAAAAAAAGAAGAAAACCAATAACCCTCCTTTATTTATAAGCAAAGAGCATAACACTGTTCCTAGAGTTATTATAATACACACAAATTATGAAGTTTAAGTACAACACCGACGATAGCATTATGCGCATTCATTTCTCCGGCGACCTGATAGGAGAAGAAAATGGGCCAGAGGTAGTAGAAGCTGTAAACAATGAGATTATAAATAATATTACGCTTTGTGCGGTAGATATATCCGATGTACGCTATATCAACAGTAGCGGCATAGGTGTATTGATTACTATACTCACCAAGTTTAGAAACAAAAACGGTGAAGTGGTTTTGGTAAACCCGTCCGAGCACGTTAAAAAATTATTAGTTATTACGAAATTAAATGCCATATTCACCATAGCAGATAGCATGGAAGAGGCGATAAACGAATTGAAAAAGTAAACTATGGCTGTAGATGTATTGCTAGGCCTTCAATGGGGCGATGAAGGTAAGGGTAAAATTGTAGATGTACTTACCCCAAAATATGATGTGATTGCCCGGTTTCAGGGAGGACCCAATGCCGGCCACACCCTGAAATTTGAAGACACCAAACATGTGTTGCACCAGATTCCCTCCGGAATATTTCATAAAGGCGCACTCAATGTAATAGGAAACGGTGTGGTGTTGGATGCTATCACTTTCAAAAAAGAAATAGAAGCATTGCGTCAGATGGACGTGTTCGATCCCGATAGTTTGGTGGTCTCTAAGAAAACCCAGATGATCGTGCCCACTCATCGCTTACTCGATGCAGCCTATGAAGAATCCAAAGGAGCTAAAAAGATAGGCTCTACCCTAAAAGGCATAGGACCTACCTATGAAGATAAGGTTTCCAGAAACGGACTAAGGGTAGGGGATATCATTAGCCCCGACTTCAAGGATAAATACGGTAAGTTGAAAAAGAGACATACCGACATCCTGGACAGCTATAATTTTGAGTATGACCTGGAACCACTCGAGAAAGAGT
>OZ254082.1:1017500-4954257 GCA_965267535.1 Cyclobacteriaceae bacterium
AGGTAGAGCTACCAATAGGACTAGGGGGAGTCAAATCCTACCAAATCCTGATGAACTCCGAATGCCGTAAGATTTACTCTGCAGTGAGGGCATGGGTGCTAAGGTCCATGTCCGAGAGGGAAAGAACCCAGATCTGCAGCTAAGGTCCCAAAGTATATGCTAAGTTGAACTAAGGCGGTTCAGTTGCCGAGACAGCCAGGAGGTTAGCTTGGAAGCAGCTATTCCTTTAAAGAGTGCGTAACAGCTCACTGGTCGAGCGACAGAGCATCGATAATAATCGGGCATAAAGCATATCACCGAAGCTCAGAACCCGCAAGGGTGGTAGGGGAGCATTCTAATCAGCGACGAAGCAGTATTGTGAGATATTGTGGAGCGTTTAGAAAAGCAAATGTAGGCATAAGTAACGATAATGCGGGCGAGAAACCCGCACACCGATAGACTAAGGTTTCCCCGGCAATGCTAATCAGCCGGGGGTTAGTCGGGACCTAAGGCGAACCCGAAGGGGGTAGTCGATGGCCAATGGGTTAATATTCCCATACTACCTATATCAGTGATGGGGTGACGGAGTAGTGAAAGTCCTGCGTACTGACGGAATAGTACGTTGAAGGGTGTAGTTATAGATCGAGTAGGCAAATCCGCTTGATTTGATGAACCTGATAGTACCTCAATCCTTCGGGAGCGAGGATATGGACCTAATCAGACTTCCAAGAAAAACCTCTAAACTTATGATATAGGTACCCGTACCGTAAACCGACACAGGTAGTCAAGGAGAGAATCCTAAGGTGCTCGAGTGATTCATGGCTAAGGAACTAGGCAAAATAGTCCTGTAACTTCGGGAGAAGGGACGCCTCCTCTGCTTCGGCAGAGAGGCCGCAGTGAAAAGGCCCAGGCGACTGTTTAACAAAAACACATGGCTTTGCGAAATCGAAAGATGAAGTATAAGGCCTGACACCTGCCCGGTGCCGGAAGGTTAAGGGGGGATGTTATCCTTCGGGAGAAGCATTGAACTGAAGCCCCGGTAAACGGCGGCCGTAACTATAACGGTCCTAAGGTAGCGAAATTCCTTGTCGGGTAAGTTCCGACCTGCACGAATGGTGCAACGATCTGGGCACTGTCTCGGCCATGAGCTCGGTGAAATTGTAGTCACGGTGAAGATGCCGTGTACCCGCAACGGGACGGAAAGACCCCATGAACCTTTACTACAGCTTAACATTGGTATTGGGTAAATGATGTGTAGGATAGCTGGGAGGCTATGAAGCTGCGTCGCCAGGCGTGGTGGAGCCATTGTTGAAATACCAGCCTTTATTTATCTGATGCCTAATCCCAGAGATGGGAGACATTGTTTGGTGGGTAGTTTGACTGGGGTGGTCGCCTCCAAAAGAGTAACGGAGGCTTTCAAAGGTACCCTCAGCACGCTTGGTAACCGTGCGTAGAGTGCAATAGCATAAGGGTGCTTGACTGTGAGGCCAACAAGCCGATCAGGGTCGAAAGACGGATATAGTGATCCGGTGGTTCCGCATGGAAGGGCCATCGCTCAAAGGATAAAAGGTACTCTGGGGATAACAGGCTGATCTCCCCCAAGAGCTCATATCGACGGGGAGGTTTGGCACCTCGATGTCGGCTCGTCACATCCTGGGGCTGGAGAAGGTCCCAAGGGTTGGGCTGTTCGCCCATTAAAGTGGCACGCGAGCTGGGTTCAGAACGTCGTGAGACAGTTCGGTCCCTATCTGTTGTGGGCGTAAGAAGTTTGAGGGGCTCTGACTTTAGTACGAGAGGACCGAGTTGGACGAACCTCTGGTGTACCGGTTGTGGTGCCAACTGCACCGCCGGGTAGCTATGTTCGGTGAGGATAAGCGCTGAAAGCATCTAAGTGCGAAACCCTCCCCAAGATGAGACTTCTTTAAAAGGTCGTCAAAGACGATGACGTTGATAGGCTGCAGGTGTAAAGGCAGAGATGTCAAAGCTGAGCAGTACTAATTACCTGTAAGCTTTTTATAACGGTGTAGTATTTTTTCTTTCACAGCAATCATGTCAATCTGGTATTGATTATTTATACTAGAGATGAACAAAAGATATTAAATGCGAGACGGCAGGTCTCAGTACTAGGTAGTCTCTTAGTACATGCATGAAGATTTTATGGTGATTATTGCAAGGGTGTCCACCTCTTCCCATTCCGAACAGAGAAGTTAAGCCCCTTAGCGCCGATGGTACTGCAGTCAAATGTGGGAGAGTAGGTCGTTGCCAGTTTATTATTAACCACGATAGTGGATGAACCCCAGCATTAATTTGTTGGGGTTTTTTTATATCCTATCCTAAGCTAATTCCATAACTTATAACTACCGGGGAGTGGTAATGGTTGGTATTTGTTGTAGTTTTAGGGATTACTCAATGCTAGTTATGTCAGCCTGTTAAATTTTGCTATGTAGAAATTGAGTGTAATGGTTAACGTTCTTTTTAAGTTATTTTGCCGGCTAGATTGAGCTATTGAGTGGTGTGAGGATTGACTAAAAAATTATGAGTTGAGCTTAGTTTTGCCTTTAGGGATAATATTAAACACATTTTATGGGTAATAGATGTTTTTGGAATGACTGGAATAAAACAGATAGAATAGGTTATCTGTTTTTTTTGTCTTTTGTAGCTATCGTTGCTGCTGTTTATTTGTGGTGCTGGGCTGGAGGGTATGATGTATCCATAGACTGGCTAGTGAATGGAAGTCTGACCAGTGTTGCGCCTGTAGTAGATGGTATTTCTGGCTTGAGTTCTTCTGCTTTTGAATTTACCAGTCAATTGTTTTTGGTTAACCAAAAGGTACTTGGTAGTGGGTATGCTTTTACTACGATCAGTGTTTATTTGTATTTGATATTTGTTACAACGGGTTTGGTAGTGTGCCTGGCTGTCAGTTCTTTTTTGCCTCGTTTTTGGTTTATGGTAGCCATGGGCTTATTGATGGTTTTGCTCATTAGCTTACGTTTGGAGCTTATAGGATTATTTGGCATTTATGATCAGACGGTAACTGTGTCTGTTTTTGCTCTATTTGCTGGTGTTTCGTATTATTTTAATAGTGTCAAGGCTGGCACAAGTTTAATATTCAGGATTGTTGTTTTTTCTGCTGTTACTGCGTTGTTAGCGGTTTTAATTTTCCTTTTTTCAAAATCAGTATCTCCTTTTTTGATTATAGCGAGCTATGCTTTTATTCCTTTCCTGCTGATAGCTATTCTTTTTGTTTTATTGGTTTCACATGAAGTTGTGTATGGTATTTTAAGAATATCTACAGGAAGTTCTGTGATGCTTAATTCGAACAATACGAAACATTTTGTTGTATTATCTCTAGTGTACCTTTTGAATATAGCGATGGTACAGATGAGAAACTCCGGATTTATTGATTGGGATATCTACTATGTTGATGTGTTTGTTGTTTTTCTTATTTCATCTGTAATAGGTGTATGGGGTGTGCGAAGCAGAGAGGTTTTGTATTATAATATTTTACCATTTTATCCTTATACTGCTTTTTTGTATTTAGGGATGATGATGTGTTGTTTTGGATTCATTTCTTTTCATTTTTATGAGGGTAATGACTTAGTTATAGAGGTGATAGAGGATGCGATAGTATTTGGTCACCTTGGGTTTGGTGCTATGTTTTTTATTTACATTATAGCCAATTTCATAAACTATTTGTTGAAGAACTTGCCTGTATATAAGATAGCTTATAAGGAAGATAATTTCCCATATTTTACTTCGCGACTTGCAGGATTGTTAGTAGTTGCTGCTTTGTACTACTCATCAAACGAAGTGCCTAAATACCAGGGTATAGGGGCATTTTATAGTGGTATGGGTGATATGTATCAGCGTCTGGATAATTCAGAAAAAGCAAAAGCTATGTACGCTGAGAGTGCAATTTATGGGGTTAATAATCATAAGGCAAACTATAATCTTGGGATGCTTGAGGCAAAAGCGGATGATAGGATTACGGGTTTTGATAGAGCAACTCAGAAAAAACCTTCTGCTTTTGCGTATGCAAATCTTGGACTAGAGTATGAAAGTGAAGGGAAGTTTTTTGATGCATTGTTTGCTTATCAGAAAGGGCTTAGTGTTTACCCTGATAATGCTGCTTTGAAGAATAATCTGGCAATGATGTATGGTAAAACTCATGTGCTCGATTCTACTTTGTATTACCTGACTCAACTTTCTTCCGGCTCGTTTATGAATGAGGTGATTTTGGCTAATTTGCTGTGTGTTTCTGCTACGCATCAAATTGATTACTTAAATTTTGTTGATTCAGCCAGAATTGCAAGTAATGAGCGGTATGACGTTGGTGCCAATGCAATTGCTCATTCGATAGTGACGGGGGAAGGAGAGCTACCAGGAAAGTTGATCTTACCTACTTCGTCCAGATTAAACCTAATTAAATATGCGTACGTTAATAATTTGGCTTTGTGGGCTTACAGTCACCCTGAGGATAGTGACACTGCTTTGAGGGTCCTGGGCTCGTATTTAATGGATGAGCAAAATACTGATTATAAGGAGAGGTTATTGTTTCTTAAGGCGCTCGTTTTATATGTACAGGGCCATGTCGGAGAGGCTTTTTCTATTTTGAAAAACCTTACTCATACAAGTTCTATCCCAGGGTATTATAGTACATTGCTAGGGGTGTGGTCTATCCAGCAAGGGCAACCTAAGTTGGCTTTTGACTTTTTCGATATTGCAGAGGAACACAAACTGGATATAACAGACAATTATAAAGCTTTGACTTTAGCTATGATGGGAAGTGAGGGTGAATTGGCTGATCTACTGGCTTCAATGAGATCAAAGGGGGATTCGTCGCTGACCTATCAGCGTATTGAAGAGGCTATGGAAAGACCTACCCTGAGACAGAAGCAAGCTACTGTAAATAGAAAGCACATCGACGGGATGATAGAGAATGCTCGTGACCTTACGGCTAAGGGAAATCTGGCTGAGGCCGAAAAAATATATTCATCGCTGGGAGCGATGAATCCTTTTCACGATGGAGCAGTTTTGGCTGTTGCAGATTTTTATTCTCAAAAAGACGAGACCAAAGCTTATGATGTTTTGGTAAAGGCTATTGATGTAAATCCATATTCAGAGAATTTGATCAAGCGTTATATCGATCAATGCTTTGCTATGAACTTGGTGAATTATGCAGAAACAGGTTTGTTGATGCTATTGGATGTAATGGACAAACAGACGTTTTCTGCTTACGAGCAAGCTTTTGATTTACGTAAAGCGGAAGTGATCTCCTTGCAGGGGGAGTGGGTCGAATAAGTTTAGTATTCGTGGTAGTTTTTTTCTCCAGCCTCTATGGCAATGGGTAATATGTTTTCCGCAGGAGGAAACGGACAAGTAAAGCTTTCGTTGTAGGCGCAATAAGGGTTGTACGCCAGATTGAAGTCAATTTCGATACTGGATGCGTTTTTAAAATCCAGGTCAAGATATCTTCCTGCTCCGTACGTAGATGCTCCGCTGGTATTGTCTGCAAACGCTGTAAAAATCGGCTCTTTTTTACCTGTGTTCGCTTTTTTGAGCAGTAATAAGCGTAGTGGTTGATCGTCTATTGTGAAGTGTGCGTATGCATACTTTAAGTATTTTTCATTTTGACCTGTCGATGTGGCCAAACTTAAATACGACCTTTTTTCCAGCTTTTCTATTCTTGCCCTTACTTTGAATTTGGGATTTGGTGGAAAATATTTTAGACCTTTGAACGGCAGGGTGTCATTGATAAAGGGAGATTCAGCTGATGTTGTCATGTACTCGTGCTTCTCCTTTCGAACTTCTTCTATTTCTGCCAGATACTCTTCTACAGGTTGTTCGGACGATTGGGAAAAGTAGACCGTAGCTGCAATAGCAAACAGTACCAGAGGTATCAAAATGTTTTTTTTCATAACAAAAATTCGTCTAAAAAGCTGTAATATCCTTCGTTTGTAAAGATAATATGATCGAGCACGTCAATGTCTAAGAGTCTGGCTGAATCTTTGATTTTTTTAGTCAATTTCAAATCTGCATGGCTGGGTTTTAGGCTGCCCGAAGGGTGATTGTGGACCAGAATAATCGAACAAGCTAGCTCCTCAAGGGCTCTTTTGAAGATGAGGCGAACATCAGCAATGGTGCCTGTAATGCCGCCAGAGCTAAAGGCTTCTTTTTTTATTACTTTGTTGGCTCTATTGAGAAAGATAACCCAAAACTCTTCATGGTTCAGGTCCATGAGTTCAGGTTTCATTAGGTCATAGATTTGTTTGGAGCTTTGGATTTTGATAGGTTCGTTTGTCAGGCTTTCTTTTCTCCTTCGGCCTATTTCCAGAGCACTGATTATATTGACGGCTTTCGCTTCTCCGATACCATTAAACTTTGTAAGTTCTTTTATCGACATTTTGGCCAGCATGTTTAGGTCATAATTTACACTGCTGAGTAATTGACGGGCGAGCTCTACAGCTGAGAGTGAGCGGCTGCCCGACCCGAGTAGAATCGCTATGAGTTCTACGTCTGTTAACGTTGCTTTGCCTTTTAGCACAAGTTTTTCTCTTGGGCGGTCTTCTTCGGCCCACTGGCGTATCGATAGGTTGTTGGTGTAGATCATAAAGGGTAGTTGGGAGTGTGTGTCTTTATTTCGGTTATTAAAATACTATTTTTTCATGGTTTTGCTTCTTTTTTAGAAGAAAAAGCCTTCGAAACAGGAAATGTCGTCGCTTAATAATCTGCATGATACGACAAATCCATATTTGGGATTTTTTCACAAAGGGTGTAAGTTTGGTAGTTGTCCGAAATGGCAGCTCAGACATAATCACGTTTTTTTGAAGGATAAACTACTACTACAGCAAGTCGCTAAAGGGGATGAGCAGGCGTATAAAATGCTCTATGACCGATACTGGGAAGTATTGTATAGGGTGGCCTATTGTAAAGTGGGGTCGGCTGAAGTGGCTAAAGAACTTGTACAGGATTTGTTTGTGGATTTGTGGTTTAAGCGAGAAAACCTGAGCAACATTAAAGAGGCCCGATTATACTTGATAGGTGCTCTGAAGTATGCTGTATTGGATTATATCAGGAAGCAGACGGTACGAGACAAGTATGTAAAGGAAGTGATGAATACTGTTTTGCGTAATGATTTTGATTGTTTCGAAAATGTTTCTTTCAATGAAACTCAGCATATAATTTTTGAACAGATAGAGCAGCTTCCTCTACAATGCAAAAAAGTATTTAAACTCAGTAGGTTCGAACATCTTTCGGTAAAAGATATTGCTATCCGACTGGAGTTGTCCCCTAAGACCGTAGAAAATCATATCGGAAGAGCCTTGCGTATACTCAAAACCGGACTAAAAGAGCAACGTGCTCACCTTGAGGTGTTTATCCTTCTTTTTATGTGGTAGTAATTTGCTTGCAAAAGCATAGGAATTGAAAAAGTCCAAAAAAATACCGGATGAGTTGAGGGATTTTTTGTGCAGACACGACTTCACTATTACAGGCTCTTTATGCTGAGCCCAAATCGAAGAAAAATGAATTTACACAAGAAACGTATTGAACAGATTATTGACGAGTTCTTTCAAGGGAAAGAATCTCGTGTAGGGAGAGAACTGTTCAATAGTTGGTATGACGACCTTCCAAATAACATGCCAGAAGCGGATTCTCCCGAGAAAGTAAAAAAAGAAATTTTTGACAATGTAAAACGAAAAGTATCTGTAAAAGACCCATCGTTTTTCAATGGCTATGCGAAAAAAAGCAAGTCTATGTGGCCAGCAGTGCTTATGAAAGTGGCAGCATCGGTGTTGCTGGTCATCAGTGTGGGAGTGGCTTATTACTACCATCAGGCAGAGACAAGACCGGTGGCAGACACGATTGTAGAAAAGGTGCGAGTAAATGAACGTGGGGAACGATCAACTTTTCGCTTACCGGATGGTACTATTGTGAAGCTCAATGCTGATAGTAAGCTGACCATACTCAGTGATTATGGCAGCCAAAAGCGGGAAGTGTTTCTTGAAGGAGAGGCATTTTTTGATGTTTACGAAGACCCTCAAAGGCCTTTTAAAGTTCATACAGGCGAGGTAACGACTACCGCTTTGGGTACTTCATTTAATGTGAGAGCTTTTGACACGGACACTGAAAGCAGAAGGGTAGAGGTGTCGTTGGTTACGGGTAAGGTTAGGATATCCGGCAACAATGCCCGGGCTGTGCTGCAGCCCGGAGAGCAGGTAGTTGTCAACAGTGACCGCTTTGTCAAGCAATCCTTCGATAGCGAAAAGGTATTGGCATGGAAAGAAGGTTTTGTTTGCTTTAACGATACGGGATTTTTACAAATAGCAAACGAATTGGAGAGGTGGTATGATGTAGATATCGAAATAGCAGGGTTGGATAGCGACAAGGCCAATCGACTGAAGGGAACCGGTAGGTTCAATACTCAAAAACAAACACTCAAAGCAGTATTGGAGGTGTTAAGCCACTCCATGCATTTTGATTATACCATTGAAAACAAGAAGGTAATCATTAATTTTTAATCAAACTAATACTATGCTAAAGTTGAATACAAGCTAAAAAAATACCCCAACTGCCAGACAATTGGGGTAAAAATGTGAAATCCTGAAGTCCATTTTCCACAATTTTTTCAGGATGAGCAAAACATATGTTTCACTATACACAATACAAAAGTATGAAAAAATCTATACTTAGGTTACTTCTTATGACCACTAAATACACCTTATATGGGCTATTTATGCAGGCTTTGTTTTTAAGCGTGCTTTACGCTCATGAGGGAAAAGCACAGTACAAGAGCGCCAATGAGATATACATATCGCATACTAAAAACAATCCGACGCTTTTGGAGGTGTTTGAGTTGATAGAAACTCAGACTGAACTTGAAGTTTTTTATGTAAAAGATGATCTGGATCAGAATGCCATCATCAAACTGGGACATGGAAAACAGCGATCCGTATACGATCTGTTGGTAGATGTATCCAAACAAGCAAAAATTAAATTCAGGCAGGTTAATAATATCATTTCAGCCTCGCCAATGAAAATGTCCCTGAAAAAAACCAATAAGCCGGTAGAGATTGTTCTTAGCGATATTACAGTATCAGGTAAGGTGACGGACAACAATGGAGAAAGCCTGCCGGGAGTAAATGTGCTCATCAAAGGTACCACTCTGGGGGTAGTAACTAACCTGGAGGGTAAATACAAACTGGATGTGCCTGAAAATGCAACACTTGTGTTTTCATCTATTGGCTACCTCTCTCAGGAAGTGGCCGTATCCGGGCGTACGGTTGTGGATATCGCTTTGTCGGAAGATGCCAGAGAACTGGAAGAAGTAGTGGTAACAGCCATGGGTGTAGCCCGAGATAGAAAGTCGCTGGGGTATGCCATCAGTAAAGTAGAGGGGAAGGATCTGGTAAAAGCAGGTAATCCGGTAAACCCATTTAGTATTTTACAGGGACGAGCTTCGGGGGTGAATGTACGCCAATCTGTGTCTGGTCCTACCGGGGGAGTAGAGATAAACATAAGAGGAACGAACGCATTGGAGTTTGAAGCAAATACCAGACCGTTGTTCGTAATAGACGGTGTGCCCATGTATGATACAGAGAGTACTACCAATGCCTCGGGGGGTAACGCAGAACGACAGGGAGATTATGGAAGTGGTATCAACGATTTGAATGCTCTGGACATAGAATCGATAGAAGTGCTAAAAGGAGCCAAAGCTTCGGTGCTGTATGGTAGCGCTGGTGGCAATGGAGTGGTGTTGATTACTACTAAAAAAGGAAAAAAGACCAAGGGTTTTGGTGTGGATATCAACTATCAGTATTCCATAGAAAGACCTAGAAATTACATTGATTTTCAGAATGAGTTTGGATCCGGATGGAATGAATACGATGAAGCTTATCTGGATATAGACGGAGTAGAAACGAGGGTGCAAAATACAGCGGCAGCTAGTTTTGGGCCAGCATTTGAAGGCAATGAAGACGTGCAGATGCTGTATTGGGATGGAGTAACTCGCCCTTACCGTGCCTACCCCAACAACTATATGTTTTTCTATGAAAATGGTCATACACAGAGTACCAATGTAGCCGTAAGCAATGGCGGGGAATACGGAAACACCCGTTTTTCGTACACAAACTACGATTATCAGGGTATTGTTCCTGATTTTTTTCAGAAGAAAAACACACTCAGCTTTGCCGGTAAATTGAACATATCGCCCAAAGTGACACTTGACTTTTCTTCCAATTTTTACAGTGTAAAAACACAAAACAGAATAACCGAGTGGGCAGTAGGTATGGTAAATGGGCTGAATAGAGACGCTCCCTACGAGGAGTTGATGGCCAATGGTAAATACAAAGTGACAGACCCTAACGATCCTAATTTTGGCTATTTCTATACCGACGAATACAGAGACTTTTTTGATCCGGATTATGTAGATGGCATACTTCAGCAGTATTACCCTCAAAGTCCTATGGCAAGGCACCTTTACCATAGAGAAAACAACCGATATGTAGATGAAAAGTCGCACCTGATATCATCGATACGCCCCACGGTGTATTTTACGGATTGGTTGTACTTTGTAGGTCAGGCCAGTATTGATCAAACCTATACCGATATAGAAAACAAAGAGAGGCCGCTAGCAGTAGATCCGGTTATTTTAGGCGGAGAGTATAGAGTACAAAAAGAAAAAGCTCTGAATCAGGAGTACCGTGCGTTTTTGAATTTTGATAAGGCGGTGCTGGACGATCGTTTAAAAGTGTTTGTAATGGGGGGTACTGCGTACAGCAAGCAATACAGAGATAAACTCTATGCAGGCATTTCTGCTCAGCCTGGCAACACGGGCTTTACGTATCCGGATTGGTATAACCTCGGCAATCAGGTGGTGGATATAGATGGTAATGTGTGGCCGGATAACGGTAATGAAATTGGTAATGTGAGAGGATTTACCACAGATGTGCGTAAATCATTTAGCTACATAGGATTAGCTACTCTTACCTGGGACAATATTTATACCCTGGAGTTGAATGCCAGAAATGACAAGTCGTCGACACTGGACCCTGCTAACAATTCGTATTTTTATTCGGGAGCCGCCTTTACGTGGAATTTTACCAGCCTGGCTAAAAATGTACTCCCTGTAGTAGAATTTGGTAAACTGAGGATGTCTTATGCTGATGTAGGACGAGATGCCCCCAGTACATACTTTGCTACACAGAGCCTGCAGGCAGGCAGCCTTGTAAATGGCACAGATGCCTTGAGGGTTTCAGTGCCATCATCACTTTTTGGGGGAGTTATACGTCCGGAAAGAAAAAGAGAATTTGAGATAGGTACTGAAATGAATTTCTTTAAGGGAAATCGTCTGTCCCTTGATTTTTCCTACTACAACAACCATGTGTACGACCAGATCATGTCTGTACAGTTGACACAGACTAGTGGGGCTACTTCGATAAAGCTAAACGCAGGAGACGTACAAAACTGGGGATTTGAAGTAGGGCTGAATGGTACGCCTATTCAGAAAAACAATCTACGCTGGGATTTGAGTTTAACCATGGCCAGCCAGCACAACAAGATTGTAGAGTTGTTTCCGGGTTTGCCGAAAAAGGTCATTACCAATGTAGGGCATGGTATTCAGGTATTGGCTAAGGAGGGCGAACGGTCAGGTAATATTTATGCTGTAGGACCCAGAACAGTAGAGTCAGGGCCTTTTGCAGGAAGACCTATAGTAGAGCCCGGAGGAGTGAGTTATGTGCTGGACGATCAGGAAGATGTTCTTACCGGAAATATTTATCCTAATTTTCTCGGCGGGTTTTCGTCCAACTTTACTTACAAAGGATTTAACCTGGGAGTATTTCTGGATTATTCTTATGGTGCCAGTGTATACAACTTTGCCGACTATGTGCTGAAAGGAACAGGCACCAGTGCCCAATCGCTGCAAGGGCGTAATGAAAAGTATGGGGGAATTGCCTACTACATCGACGATGCTACAGGAGAGAATATACCCTGGGAGCACAATCAGGCAGCTCCGGCAAATGCTGTAGACGGGCTTGTGTATCATGATGGCATAGTACTAAGCGGGGTTCAGGAAGACCTGACCGATATAGATAACCCCGTATATACTGAAAATGAGGTGATCGTAAGCGCGAGCGACTATTATTATTCCAACTATGTGTATTGGACAGGAGGACAGCTGCTCGATGGGGTAAACAACCGCTACGACAATGATTATATCAAGCTGAGGGAAGTTTCTTTGTCTTATAATTTTCCTTACACCACGGCACAGAAGCTAAGCCTGCAAAACTTGTCTATAGCTCTGTTTGCTAGGAACCTCGGATACCTCTACAAGACTATGCCCAACTTTGATGCAGAAGCATCTACCGGCACGAAAACATTCAAGGGAGAAACTGTGTTGCCTTCTACACAAAGCTTTGGCTTTCAGATTTCTCTGGGAATATAATCAGACACTATCATGAAAAAACATATAATAACTATAGTTGCTATTTTGCTGATTTGCTCAACAGGATGCAACGACCAAATAGATGAGCTTTTTGAGAATCCGAATGTGTATGGCCCCAAAGAAGAATTGGTGCCCAGGATGTTTGCTCAAATGATGAATGATGCGGCCAGCTTCAAGGATCAGAATATTTCTTATTACCGAAATATCAATTCACCCGGAATGGGCTTTCCCATTCGTGCGCACCTGGTATCGCCCCCTCACATATCCACCACACGCTTTCAAAACTACGATGACCATATAGCCAGTTTTCCGGAGGCATTTGCCATGGGGCGGCTGTATAAGTTTGGCGTGGATAATTATCAGGAGCTTCCTTTTATGGAAAAACTGATCGCTGAGATGGATGAAAGCGAAAAAGCTGACAATGTCATATTTTCTTATATGATTAGAATCTTTTACCTCAATAGCGTATTGAAGAGTGTAGACGTGTACAACTCTATTCCATACAGCGAAGCTATGAAAGCCTCAGAGGGTAATTATTTTCCCAAATTTGATGATGGCTGGGAAATCTATCAGGATGCTATGGCCAAATTTAAAGAATATGGTGAGGGCATAAAGGCTGCTTCTACTAAGCTGTCTGAAAAGGGTAAAAATATATTTGAACAGTACGACATAGTATTTGACGGTGATGCCGACAAGTGGGCTCAAATAGCTACAGCATGGCGCTTGCGTGCAGCTATTCGGGTGAGTGATGTTTATCCTACCGAAGCAGGAGCTGTGATATCCGATATACTGAGCAGTGGCAACCTGCCCACCTCGGATTTAGAGATTCCGGTGGAAGACTGGATATCCCGAGTAAATGGCGGGCCCGGTTACAAAGGAAACTTTTCGCGATGGCTGTATTACACATGGGTAACCCCCGAAATATTGTACTGGCTGGATGCTGATCAGGATCATGTATACACAGAGGGGCAGGACGATCCCCGATTGCCGGCATTGGTAGTGCCCAACCGAGAAGGGCTTTATATCCCTATTTCATACGATCAGGAAGTGGCGTCTGCTATGGCTAATACTGTGCAGGAGTGGAATAAAGCGGAGTATAACTACAACAACTTCTGGTACTCTTCCAATGACCGCTACAACCGATCGGACTTGCATTATCAATATGATGCCTGGGCACACTGGAACGGGCATTCTATTCATAATCTGGCTGAACCAATTCGAATCTTTACTCATGCCGAAGTACAGCTGTTGTTGGCGGAAGCAGCACTGAAAAACCTGGCCAATACAGGCTCTACGGCACGTCAGCATATCGAAAATGCCGTTTCAAGCTCGATCAATTACTGGTACAGAATCAATGATTTTGGTAAACAAACCTCTACCGGTGAAGCTAGTGTGCCTACCGAAGACAATGCCAATGGCAAAGGGGTGAATTTCTATACCATGACATTTCCGACAAAGCCTGCCAATACAGTGATAGCTAACTGGGCTTCAAAAGTTGGCCAGGACTTTGAAAACGCAGCAGACACAGAGGCTAAAATGGAAATTTTGATGCAACAAAAATACATTGACATCAATATACACGAAGCACTTGAGTTGTTTGCTGAGCTACGACGAACCCGACACCCCACACTGGGTAAATTCCGTGATCAGGGAGGCGTATTACGGGAAGATAATGGTATGGTTGAAAGAGTGGTTTATCCGGCGGATGCTGCGGATTACAATGCCGAAAGTTTTTCAAGAGTGATAGACCAAAACAACTATACAACCCCCATTTTTTGGGTGCCCGAAAGTAAGCACAATGTGTCTCCCTATGTGGAAAATGATTTGTATTACTACCCTGAATACCCCGGTATTCCGGAAACTTTCAAAGATTAATTCTTAGTAGTTTATTGAAAGGGTGCTTTTCGGAGAAACCCAACGTCGTATTCAATCAGTGATCAGTTGAAAGCAACACCCGGCGTGTAGGTTGGTAGCCGCAGGATTACCTGCGAGCTGCCACTCTGTGGCACCCTTCTTTTACTTATTTTCACAAAACCATATCAGGAGATGAAACCAATGAAGATAGTATTGTTGTGTATGCTTATATGTTATGGTATACAGGCCGCAGACGACCCCCTCACTCTGCAGGGAAAGGTGACCCTATGGAATGATATTCCTCTGGAAAATGTAAAAATAACCAATCTGAAAAGTAAACAGACAACTGTAAGCGATGCTAATGGCATGTTTAGCATCGAAGTAAACAAGAAAGATAAGTTACGCTTTTCTGCAGACGGTTTTCTGCCTCAAAAGAAAAGCATTAAAGAAGCAGGAGAAGAACTGCATGTGAGTATGGAGCTGCTTACAGATAACTATTCCAACGATGGAGAACCGGTAAATGATGGCTTTAGGTACATTCCCAGAGAACATCGTGCCACAGCCATTCATCGCTTGGAGCAGCGTAGGTTGAAAGAATTTGCATCGTATAATTCGGTATGGGAGATTATCCGAAACCGGGTACCCGGGGTGGTCGTGCAAAACAACAACGCTTATTTTAGAGAGGGCTTGTCGGGCAGTGTAAGTACCAATAGTGTACCGGCAACTATTGTTTTGAATGGTGCGCAAACCCATGCTACAGCCATTACCAATCTGGATACCCGAAACATAAAAGACATCACCCTGCTAAAAGGAGCCGCTGCGGCAGTATATGGCAGCACGGGAGGAGCGGGTGTCATATCCGTTACTACGCGTTAGGAGTGCCAGATGGTTGTTTTGTTGGGTTAGCTCAGCTTTTTTGGAAAAAATATCCGTACCGTTGTTCCTTTCCCTGGTGTGGAGGAAAAAATAATATCACCCCCCAGACTGGTGATATTGTTATATACTAAAAACAATCCCATACCCACTCCCTGTTCAGAATCTTTAGTGGAGAAAAAAGGGTCTGATATTTTTTTGACGATGTAGTCTTCCATACCTTTCCCATTGTCTTTTATCAGTATTTGTATTCCTTTTTGTAGTTGTTTGGTTTTAATTCGAATTTCTCCTTTGTCTTCTATCGCTTCAGCGGCATTGGTCAGCAGATTTAAAAAAGTATGGTGCAGCAGGTGTGGGTTTGCCGATATGGCTGATATGTCTTTGTCGTACTCTTTTACAATGGTTATGTTCGATTTTACTTTTGGTTCGAGAGTGGAGACACTTACATCCATGATCGAATTGATATAGCAAACATCATCCAGAGGCGAGAAGTTACTGTACATATCCAGACTGTCTACTATTTTGGCGGTTCTCAACACTCCATTGTTTACATCCATTATCATTTGTTCTATACCGCTGAGGTGTTCTTTTTTCAGGTGGGCAGTGAGGTAGCGTTTTATGCCGTATACCCCCGCTTTTATAATGTTGAGGGGGTTGTTCATTTCATGTGCAAGGCTGGAAGACAAAAAACCGATAGAAGCCATTTTCTCTGACTGAATCAACTTTTTCTGGGTTGATTTAAGTTTACTTAATGCTGTACTTAATTTATTTTTCTGCCGGGATAGGTCTTTGTTTGCTTTTTCTAACTTTTCGGTTCTTTGTTGCACGAGCACTTCCAGATCGGCTTTGTAGCGCTGCAGTTCCAGAAGCGCTTTTTTACGTTCGTTGATGTCGCGCATCACCAGCAATATCCGCTGCGAATCTGCTATCCTCAGGGGAGTCATGTTGATGGTTACCCAAATCATAGAGCCGTCTTTCCGCCTGATTTTCCAAAAGGGTATTTGCTGTTTGTTGTAAACACTCTTCTTCAGTGTGCTTTGAAAGGATTCAAAATTATGTTTTTCATCGGCATCAAAAAGGTTTTTCAAGAGAATATTATGGTCATTTATCACTTCAGTACCATAGATTCTTAGCAACGAAGAATTATAATCTTGAAGTTTTCCTTGAGTATCGAAAAGAAGAAATGCATCGAGTGTAGCATTGAATATCTGAGCATAGCTTTCCTCGCTAGCCTGTAATTCACTATTACTTTTGGTGAGTTGTGTTAAAACCTGTTTATAGGTGTCAGTAAAGCGAATAACAATAATAAACAGAATAATGGACACAGCGCTTATGTGGATCAGGTGAATAGTCCATAGTGCAGGGTCAGCAGGGTTGGCAGGTAATGGAGTAATAAAACCATGTATTTGAAGTGTTGCGATAGAAATGACGATTACTAAACCAAGAGCGAAAAAGAACATGGCCCGTTTGATTGGAAATGAAAAAACGGAGAGAAAAGGTAATAGAATGAGTAATACTAGGTCGGCAGAGAGTAGACCATGCTCATATACGCCTACGCTTATAAGTGTTATTAAGCTAAAAACAATGATGTGAGATTTTGTTACTATTTTTAATTTTTTTCGATGATAGGCTGTGAATATGATTATGCTAATAATAATAAAATCAGCAACAAAGGACCATTCAAAGCCAGTTTTAAAGTAGGCCAATAAGCTTAGTAAATATGAAATAGAGCCTAAAACAGAAGCAAGCAGAAATATTGAATTTTGTATTTCGTTTACTTGAAGTTTTATAAGCTGATCGCTTTTTTTAACCATATTCTGAGTTGTTGTATTCACTAGGGGGACTTCTAAGTTAAGACATATTTGACACATATCCATATGTCGAAAGGTCAATGTGGAAGTGAAAAATGTTTTATCAGGTCAATCCCGAGGAGATATACCGCCGGTGTAAGCCTCAAGACTTATGCGGCTAGATTACGTTTCGTGTTTATGCCGATAATCTTAGGTATAAAAATATTATGTATATTTGAAAAACGCCATAATCAGTAGAGGGTGACAAAAGCATCAACTCAGAGCATTGGCAGTCATAATTTACTTCTTCTTCAGCCCTTCCCTCGCACGTAGAAGCTTCGATTATGAATTTAAATAACGACACGAAAGAACTATTCCGCCGCATTGCTTTGCACAATGACAAGCAGGCATTTGCTATTTTTTTCAACAATTATTACGGCACACTTTTGCAGTTTGCCATGCTCTACGTACCCAACTTTGAGCAGGCAGAAGACATAGTGTCGAATGTGATGGTGCGGTTGATCAAAAAATCACAACAATTAGCAGAGATCAAGCAGGTGGAAAGCTTTCTTTTTATTTCCGTAAAAAATGAAGCATTAGACTTTCTTAAAAAAGAAAAGCGAAGGGAGCATCTACCCATTGATACCTCTCAGGATTTTTTGTTGCCCGAGTATATAGACCCTTACGAAAAGTACATAGAGAAAGAACTCAGGAACCTTATAGTGCGTACCGTTGAGGCATTGCCCCCCAAGCGAAAAATGGTATACAAACTAGTAAAAGATGAAAACCTGAAATATGCAGAAGTGAGTAAATTACTGGATATTTCTCAACGCACAGTCAATGTGCACATGACGCTGGCCTTAAAAGAAATAAAAGAAGTAGTAAACGCATACCTGCAGGCAAAATCCGGTAACCCAGAGTACATGCGAATCGCCAGAATGTTGTTGCCTTTCTTTGGTATGTAGACTATTTCGAAAAAAAACTACTCCACTATTAAGTATATCCTACTATCTGGTCGTCTTTAATTTTGTGTAAGGCAAAATGACATGAAAAAACTGGATATAGATGAAGCATTGGCAAATCACCTGTTAGGTAAAAGCACAGAAGATGAGCAAGAACAACTCCGAAAGTGGGCTGCAAAATCTCCTGCTAATGCCAGTCTTCTGAATCAAATGGAGCAAGTCTGGATGGAAAAGTCGGGCAGACCCAAAGTACCAAACTCCAGCGACCTGATCGATAAAATATGGACAGAGGCTACCGGCGAATCTACTGCATCTGGCAAGCCCTTATCATGGTGGAAGTTTTATGGCTCTGTTGCAGCTGTGTTGTTGATGTTGCTTTTATCATACCGTTATTCGTCATACTTTCCTTTTTATACTGCTCAGGATACCACTCCTCAGGCACGCACGGTAGTAAAGAAAGCGATGGCGGGTCAAAAATTGCAGGTAACGCTACCGGATTCTACCAGAGTGTGGATAAACGCAACCAGTAGTATAGAGTACCCTGAATTCTTCTCAGATTCTACCAGAGAGGTGAAGCTGATTGGAGAAGCTTTCTTTGATGTGCAAAAAGACGCTAGTCGATCATTTGTGGTTGATGTGAAGGGACTAAAAGTAAGGGCATTGGGTACGGCTTTTAACGTAAATGCTTTTGACGAAAAAGGGAAAACCAAGGTAACTCTGGTAGAGGGCAAGGTGCAGGTAGTGAACAGAGAAAACCTTACGGTAATGTTGTACCCCGGAGAAGTAGCCACATACAATACACTCGATAGAAAATTTGAAAAAAGCCTGGCCAATATACCCCAGGAGGTAGGTTGGAAAGAAGGAAGAATGATATTTAAAAATGCGGACTTTGATACGGTGATAAAGCAGCTGGAGCGCTGGTATGGAGTAACCTTTGTCTACAATGATGCCGAAAAACCGGTATGGGATTTTACGGCTGATTTTAGCAATTATTCGCTGGAAAATGTGCTTCGGGTGTTAGGCTTTGGCGAAGGAGTAACTTTTACCCGAAAAGACCACAACGTGTATTTAACTTTTTAACTCAACATATACAAACAACTATGCATACTCACGATACAAGCTAAAAAAAATCACTGACACAAAGTGCCAGTGACTATTATTCCTTGTTTGATCAAGCGTCCAAACTCATCAAACCAGGAACTAAACAAATGTTTAAAATAATTCTCAAAAGTATGAAAAATAAATTACTGAGTAGACTTCTTATGTTTACAAAATACTCATTTTATGGTGTTTTTGTGCAGCTGTTGCTGGTGGGCATGGTATTGGCCTCCGAAACTACAGCGCAGAAATACCAGAGTGTGAAGCATGTAAATGTAGACCTGTCGCTGAAAAACGCTCAACTCAGCGATGTGATAGAGGCCATTGAGCAAAGTACGGGGTTTGTTTTTGCTTACGATCAAAAAGTAGTAGACACCAAAGCAAAAATAAACATCAACCAAACCGATAAGCCTGTATTTGACTACCTGATGGAAATAGCCCGTCAGACCAACCTAAAATTCAAACAGGTAAATAATCTGATTACAATCAGCAAATCAGAGCCCAACACAAAAACCGCAAGCGTCGAAATTCAACTAGCAGCAGATGTAACCATTACAGGGCGGGTAACCGACCCCAAAAACGAACCACTACCCGGAGTGAGTATAATTGCCAAAGGCACGGGTAAAGGCGTAGTAACAGACATAGAAGGATACTATAAAATAGCAGTGTCGGATGCAACCACCACGCTGGTATATTCTTTTGTAGGCTATGAGCGAACAGAAGTAGTCATAGCAGGGAGAAGCACCATAGATGTGAGTATGAAAGAAGATGTAGGCCAGTTGGAAGAAGTAGTGGTTGTAGGCTATGGTACACAGCAAAAAACCAGAGTTACCAGTTCGGTAGCTACGGTGAGCAATGAAGTACTGATAGACAGGCCTATCGTTTCAGTGTCTCAGGGGCTGGCAGGAGTAGATCCCGGCACGAACGTAGTGGTATCCAACAATGGAGGTGTGCCCGGAGAGCAACCTACCATTTCCATCAGGGGCGAATATGCCGACCCGTCCCGGGCGGAGTTTACAGCACCGCTGGTGTTGGTAGATGGGTTTGAAGCCAACCTAAACGATGTAGACCCCAATCAAATAGAGGAAATGACCATACTTAAAGATGCCGCAGCTACGGCAATATACGGTATGAGGGCACACGCAGGGGTAATCTTGATTACTACCAAAGGCGGAAAAAGAGCTACACCTCTGCAGTTTAATTATAGATTTCAGGCATCCTCACAAGGAAATACGGGTATACCCGAAACCCTCAATACAGTGGAGTATATGGAATTTAGAAATCAAGCAGCTGTAAATGAGGAAGTGTATCGGATCAATCGGGACAACCCGGGCTATGAGCCTGCTACGCGATACCCGTTGTTTAGCGAGGATGTGATAAACAGAGCCCGCAATGGCGAATTTCCCGATACGGATTGGCAGGATGTTTTGTACGGAAACAGAGCCGCACAATTTTCCCATTCCTTAGATGCGTTTGGAGGTACAGACAATACCAGCTACATGGTAAGTCTTGGCTTTATGGATCAGGAAGGTATAAACATAGCAGAGGATAATTTTAAGCGCTATAACCTGAGGGTAAAAGTAGATACCGATGTGAACGATTGGCTGACGCTGGGTACCAATACTGCTTTTACTTTTAGTGAGCAAAATAGAGTAAACCTAAACAACACCGCAGATGAAGCTCGCCCGGCTCCACATTTTCCCGTAACGGATGCGTACTTTGGAGGCACAGGCATACATGTGTGGGGTGAAGACGGAATATCACAAAATCCGGTATGGGCTTCAGAAAGTGGCAGCAATGACCGTACGAGAAGAGATGTGATAGAAATGCAACTCTTTGGCAAAGCCAAAATTGCGAAAGGATTAACGTTTGATCAGAAAGTGAACTTGCGGTTAGTCAATACTCAGGTGAGTGATTGGTCGGATAACATACCCTACGTAGTGTATAATTTCGATGGACAAACCGGAGAATATTCCAATAGCCTGGGAGAAGGAAATATTCAGGGACCGTTTGCAGAAAACCGATCCCTGCAGATGACGCACATACGTCAGAGTCATTTGACGTCTCAATCCTTATTGAACTATAAATATTCCATTGGGCAAGCACATAATTTTTCAGCATTGCTCGGTTGGCAGTCAGAAAAGCGAATTACGGAGCAGTTTTCCGCCTACCGTCAGGGGTTTGCTACAGGGGCATTGCAGCAGCTGGTAGTAGGAGATCAAAATGACTTTCTGGACAATAGCTCCTATGCACTAAACGAAACCTTCCTCTCTTTGCTGGGAAGATTCACTTACGACTACAAAGGCAAATACATGGCAGAGTTTTCCTTTAGAAAAGATGGAGCTTCGGAGTTTGCACCAGGCAATAGGTGGGGATTTTTCCCTTCCGTGTCTGTAGGGTGGAATATGGCCTCAGAGCCGTTTGTGGCCAACCTCGGTTTTATTGACATGCTCAAGCTCAGGGGCTCAGTAGGAGAAACGGGCAATGCAGATATACCAGCCCTGCCCTTGGCTTATGCCGCCAGAGTGAGTAGAGTTACAGGATATGAGTGGCCGGTTGGAGGACTGGAGGCCGGATTCCATTTACCGACAGCAGCTGTGTCGGATTTGGTATGGGAAACTGTTAGGAAAACAGACATAGGTGTAGATGTAGAGCTGTGGGGAGGTAAACTGGCCCTTGTGGCAGACTACTATGTAAACCGACGTATCGATCAGCTGGCTACAGTACTCTTGCCGAGAGAGTCAGGGTTTGGTAGTGCTACTACCAATAGATACGAGAGCGAAACCGTAGGATGGGAAGTAAAAGTATCGCATAGAAATAAAATAGGAGATGTAGCCTATAACATCAGCCTGAACGCCTCTAATGCCAGAGCCAGATGGACGAGCAGACCCGACGATGCATCGTGGGACAACAACGAGGTAGGCTGGCCAATACGCACCACCTTTGGCCACATGATGGATGGTTGGATTTCTGATTATGAAGAGCTGGAAGAGTACCGCAATGCCACTACATTTGGCAACAATACCAATCGGAATTTGTGGATAGGTACACCAAAACTCGTAGACATAGGTTCTCGCAATACCGAAACACTACTTAGAGAGGCCATAGCAGACGGACGTATAGACAATTGGGACCGTACCCAGTTGGGTAGCGGAAGAGAAGGTGTATACAAAGTAGGAGGTAACCTTGGGGTAAGCTATAAGGGAATTAGTCTGACTTCTGTGATAGATGGTACGCTCAACCGTCAGATGCCGGCTAATGTAAGCCTTATATTTCCTGATGGTGGAGGCAATACATTCAAAGCCATCAAAGAGCTGGCATTTGATCCGGAAAACCCAAGCGATGATGCACTATTTCCTATTCCACTGGCAGGAGCATGGTCCTACCCGGCTATACCTATGATGAAGTCAAGTTTTATTAGGGTGCGAAACATCAATTTGAGCTACAACCTCAAAGAGAACATAGTACCCGGACTTAGCAAAATCAGAGTTTATGTATCGGTAGAAAATCCGGTGATATTGTGGAACAACTCTCCATTGGCTAAGTACGGTTTCGATCCCGAACTGGGACTTGTGAACTTCAAGTATCCATTGCCTCGAACCACCACGCTGGGCATAAACTTCAGTTTCTAAATTTTGACATTAAATGCACAGAAAGATGAAAAAAATAGCAATATTGATAATGGGGATGGGATTGATCAGTAGCAGTTGTGACGAAAGTTACCTGGATCAAATACCTCAGGATGCATTTTCGGCAGGTTCAGTATATCAGACAGAAGCAGATTTGTCAGCATTTTTAGCCACTATATACAACCGCCAATATGGGCATAGCCTTACTGACGGATGGCCCAACCGGGGCATGGATGTTTTTTCGAACTGGTCGGAAGACGGCTATGGACGTAGAGACTGCTGCTCAGGGTCTGATCTCCTGGATTTTGAAGGAGGAGGAGGTAAATTAAACAACTTGTACAATGATAACTATGTAGGAATCAGGCAGATTAACGAATTTCTACAGAACGCTCCTCAGGCTGAAGCCAATTTCAATGATCCCAGTATATACAAGCGTATGATCAATGAAGCACGGTTTCATAGAGCGTACTACTACTACAAATTGAACTCCTTTTTCGGAGCGGTACCCTTAGTGTTGGATATTCCGGGAACATTTGAAATCAGACCAAAAAATACCCGTTTGTCAGTGTTTGAGTGGATTGACAGTGAGTTGGCAGACATAGCCAATGGCCTGCCAGAGTCATACTCGGGCAATAATACCGGGCGGATTACAAAGTGGACAGCTATGGCGCTCAGAGGCAGACATCTGCTGTATGCGATCGACTGGCATCCAGATGTTGCCTCTTTGTACTCCAGAGCTGAGACCGTATTGAAGGATGTTTATGAAAACAGCGGGTATTCGCTCGTGCCGGGTGCCGACGGGTACAATTCGCTGTTTACCAAAGCGGGAGCAATCACTACCGAAAACCTTTGGAGCAAATACTATGGACAATCAGAATACGGAGGTAGTAATTCGCAAACGGGTACCTCTACAGGCATACCATTTTTGTCTTTGCCTCCCGGCTCTGCCGGTAACAACGGAGGTACAGCAGCACGGGGAGCTTATGGTGCTACGTCGAGGTTGGTAGAAGCCTACCAGATGACCAACGGTTTGGATATTCACGACCCGCTTTCAGGTTACGACCCTGCAAACCCCTGGGACAATAGAGACCCCCGGTTGGATGCTACCATTTTGCGGGCTGGAGAAGAAATACCCAGAAGAGGAGCTTCCAGTATAGACGATACGTATGTGTTGAACCCCCACCCCTCAATTGGAAGTATTTCAGCAGATTTTGCTACGGGTACCAATACCAACAGAACGGGCTATTACTACCAAAAGTACAGGGTAGACTTCAACTGGCTCAGCCTCAATGATGCGAAGCTGGCAGATGTACAATACCACTTTATTCGGTTTGCTGAGGTAATATTGATGTATGCAGAGGCAAGGCTAGGCAACTCAGGAGATGTAGCCGGAGCTATGAATCTGGTCAATGAAGTGCGTAATCGAGTAGGTATGCCCGATGCTTCAGCGAGTGATGCAGACGAAGCATTGGACAAAATATTGTTTGAGCGAAGGATTGAATTTGCTTCAGAAGGCGACCATAGGTATTTTGATATTAGAAGGCATAGACTGGGCGAAGAGGTTTTCGTAGGAACATTGCCGGGTGGAGGTGATAAGTCTATCGCTTATGGCATTCCTCTGGGAGATGGAGGATCACCAGACGCTGCGGTAAACGAAGGAGATCTGGATGACTCGAAGAAAAGAGTAGTAGGTCCCAAGACATTTAACGCCAGCTATTATGCGCCGGCTATTCCGGGTGCGGCGATTACCCGAAACCCAAAGCTGGCTGAAGAACCTGTTGATTTTGGTCCCTGGGAGCCGTTTTTTGATTAATTCACTAAAAAATATCGTAGTTAGTTTTTACATCAGGTGGGTCGGTTTCGGCTCACCTGATTGCTTACATGACTACCGGAAATGTAAAATCACCACTTTAGACCCAGTGTCGTATTGATTAATTTTTCTGCAAGGCAAGTGCAGTAGCAAATTCCGGGCAGGTCTGATGCTAGGCTTTTCATTGGTGCCAGGCAAAGTTTGTTATTTTTACCCTTGAGTTAACACATCCACCAAGGGTGAGGAAATCATACTTGTATGTCATATTTTAGACTATAACAGTATGAAGTAAAAAGGCAGGAGGTAGCGGTGAAGGTTACAACTCAAAGGCAACCGATTCAAACCCGAATAACCTTATGACGGCCCCATTTAAAAACTAATCCCTTAAAAAATGAAATCAGGAATATTATTTTGTATTTTCATCTGCTCTGGCTTTTGGCTGCCTGCATTTGGCCAAAACCAGCAAAAAGAACAAAAGACTAAACCAAATTTTATAATCATCTTCACAGATGATCAGGGGTATAACGACCTGGGGTGTTACGGTTCTCCATTTATCAAGACGCCAAATATTGACAAGCTGGCAGCCGAAGGTATTCGCTTTACAGATTTTTATGCGCAACCTGTTTGTGGGCCTTCCCGCACAGCGTTGATGACCGGCTCTTACCCCTTGAGAGTCGCAGAAGTTGATAACATAAAGAGGTTTCACCCTATGGTGCACCCCGATGAAACATTGTTGGTTAAACTTTTTCAAACCAACGGTTACAGCACTGGGTGTATTGGAAAATGGGACTTAAACGGTCATGGGGCAGGGTTTAAATACGAGGATTTATATCCTACTAAAATGGGCTTTGACTACTGGTATGGTCTGCCCAGCAGCAATGATGGAGGAGTGAAAAATGTATACAGAAACGAAAAACTGCTCGAAAATCACGGTGTAACCAGTGACAATCTCACCCAAACCTATACACGCGAAGCAATCGACTTTATAGAAAGGAGCAAAGACGCCCCATTCTTTTTGTACCTGGCCCATTCTATGCCCCATACTAAACTTGGCGCAAGTCCCCGGTTTAAAGGAAAATCCGAATTTGGCCTGTATGGTGATACTATCGAGGAAATTGATTGGAGTGTTGGCGCCATAACGAAAAAACTATCAGAACTTGGACTGGATAAAAATACGATAATCCTGTATACATCCGACAATGGTCCCTGGCGTGCCAGGGGTACACAGGGAGGTTCGTGCTTTCCATTGCGAGGAGGCAAGGCTACTACCTGGGAAGGAGGCGTACGGGTGCCGGCGGTAATGTGGGGGAATTTAGGACTGAAAGCAGGAATAGAAGTGGATCAGGTTTGTAAAACCATGGATGTGATGCCTACTTTTTTGAGTATGGCTGGCATTGGTATACCCGAAGATTTACATATTGATGGACAGGATATATCTTCCTTGCTAATGGAAAATCAAGAGAAAGCAGCGCTTTCTGATGTCTATTTCTACTACTATTATACCCATTTGCAGGCAGTCCGAAAAGGAGATTGGAAGCTTGTGCACCCAAGGCCTCAAGCGCCTGTATGGCTGCCAAATAGTATGCTGAGTGTGTTCCGCAGGGAAGATATGGAGCCGGTTCGTGACTATGAATTGTATAATCTAAGAAAAGATATGACCGAGCGTCGTAATGTGGCCAAATTATATCCTGAAATCGTTGAGGAATTAAAAATATTGGCAGAACAGGCACGAAACGATATTGGGGATTTCAATGTAATAGGAGAGGGGGCAAGGTTTTATGATGAAGGAGTGAAAAGACCCGATATACAAAAACTACAGACCAACAACGGTATGGGGAGCGACTCTATTAAGCTGCACCACTTTTATAACGATGGGGGTAGGATAATGATCAACCCAAGGCATTTTCAAAAAAAGAAGTAAGATTTTTTGAAATAACGGCATAAACGAACAAGCACAATATTACGCAAATGACGTATTGATGAATTTTCCTGCAGCGTAAATGCAGTACTCAATAGCGGATAGGTTTGATTGTATACGTCTAATTTGCACCAGAAAAATCCTGATATCTACACGGTATTCAGGTTGTCAAACTGTTTCACTAAAATCCTATCAAAGTTGAATTGCATTAAAACCCTGAATCATGCCGTAGCACTGTTGATTGCGGTATTGGTTTTTTCCTGCGAATCTCCGGAGTACAATCGACCAAAAGAAAACTGGGCTTTTCGATCAGTACTCGACGGAAAACCCCGTATGTTTAACCTCGCACTGGACTCAAACCTATACGTTAGCTATGATCTGGAGCGAGCCAAGGTCTATAAGATATGGAAGGGAGGCGTGAAACTGGATGGAGCAGTATATACCACCGCTCACGGTGTGCAGCCCACCAGCTATGGCCATACATATTACGAAGATAAATTCCCGACAAACCCCTGGGCCGTTCGCGAGGGCAGTACAGACAAAAGTGTTACAGTCAACTATCTGGGCTATCAGTTTCGCAACAATCAGGTAACAATCAAGTATGAGTTGATAACAGCCGGGGGCAAAAAAATACAAATCAGCGAAACACCCGAATACATAGAAAAAAATGGCAAACAAGGCCTTGAGCGAACCTTCGTAGTAGAAAAAAACGACACAGGATTGGTGCCGGTGCTCAATTTTCAGATCGACAAAAGCAAAATAGCCGCCGTAGAAACTACTGCCGGACAATTTGAGGAAAGCAGTAAAATCGTACTGTCTGATACAAAAGTAAAAGTAACAACCTCGGTAATACCTCCCGAAAAAGAAGTAAAAATGGATGTAAAGCCCGCCTTGACAAGAGCGGCGAAGGGAGAAGTATACCTGAAAAGCAATGATTGCAGCACATGTCATTTGCCGGAAAGTGATCTGGTAGGGCCTTCGTACCTGGACATAGCCAAACGATATCCCTATACCTCAGAAAACGTGACGGCCCTGGCAGAAAAAATAATCAAAGGAGGCTCTGGAGTTTGGGGAACAGCCATGATGACCCCACACGAAACACTGCCCATGGGCAGAGCACAGGACATTGCACACTACATCCTTTCACTCGATGGAGAAGAAGAACCCCGCTCTGAAGTATCGGAGTTGTTTTTGGGCGTGCCTTCCAAATCCTTTGAATTGCACGACAAAAAAATAACTTTCGATGACAATAAAACCACAGAAAACGGACTCATAGTACAGTACTATATGCTCGACAACATTGATGTGCTCTACGAAAAACTTACCGGCAGTGCCATGCCTACATTTCACGCAGTGGCACCCAATGTACACCTGACCGGAGGAAGAGAGTTGAAAAAGGGAGCCAGAAATTTTTATGTAGAGTTTAAAGGATACATCGAATCGGATGTAGCGCAGCAAAAACATTTCAGGCTGGTAAGTAAGGATGGATCTAAACTGAAAATAAACGGAAAAACAGTCGTAGATAATGGAGGTGTTCACTGGCATCAGGCCAAAGAAGGAAAGGCCTACTTACGCAAGGGGCTAAACGAGTTTGTAGTGCAGCATTTTTGTCGGGGGTCCAATTATGCCATTACCATGCAATGGTCCGAAGACGGTGAAAACTTCTCCCTCATACCCGACAATCAGCTAAAACACGCTAAAAAACACATCGGAAAAGTATTGCCCTATGTGCCAAAAGAAAAACTGGAGCGCAGCATTCCGGGCGACAGGCAAAAAGTGGCGGGAGTACACCCGTCGTTTGTAAAGGCCAATGCCAAACCCGAAGGGTTTAAACCCAGAATTGGGGGAATTGATTTTTTCTCTAAAGACGAAATGGTCATCTGCACCTGGGATTCTGTAGGCGGTGTGTATATCCTCAAAAACTATACAGCTACAGACCCTGAAAAGATAGAAGTGAAGCAGATAGCCAAAGGGCTGGCAGAGCCGCTGGGGATCAAGGTTGTAGACGGAGAACTTTTTGTGTTGCAAAAGCAGGAGCTGACCCAGCTCATAGACCATGACGGTGACCAGATGATAGACGAATACAGAAAAGTAGCCAACGACTGGCACGTGACCGATCACTATCATGAATTTGCTTTTGGGTTGGTCTACAAAGAAGGTAGTTTTTATGCCACCCTGGCAACAGACCTGGGCAAGGACTATAGAGATGTGAAAGACCGGGGCAGGGTAGTGAAAATAGATAAAAACACAGGAGAGGTAGAATTTATAGCCCGGGGCTTGCGTACGCCCAACGGCATAGCCGAAGGACCCGATGGAGCCCTCTATGTAGCCGACAATCAGGGCAACTGGATACCTACCAGTAAGATTATTCGGGTAGAAAAAGGAGGCTTTTATGGCTTTAAATACGCCGACTATGAGGAAGTGAAAGACATGCCGGAAGATCCGCCATTGGTTTGGCTACCCCATACCGAAATCAGTAATTCGCCAAGCCAGCCGGCTATTTTAAACCTTGGGCCCTATAAAAACCAGATGATACACGGCGATGTGACGCACGGAGGTATCAAGCGGGTGTTTATCGACGAGGTAGACGGTGTTAAGCAAGGAGCGGCCTTCCGTTTTATACAGGGGTTGGATGCCGGTATCAACCGGATCATTTGGGGACCCGACGGTAGTCTCTACGCAGGAGGAGTCGGCTCTGGTGGAAACTGGAATACACCCAGACTTTCCTGGTATGCCCTGCATCGCCTTACATACAATGCACAGAGTACGTTTGAGATGTTGGCCGTAAGAGCCAAAAGCAATGGCATGGAAATAGAACTGACCGAACCCGTAGCTTCTACCACGCAGATCAGACCGGAAGACTTTGAAGTGCAGCAGTATCACTATGAAGCTACAGAGCGGTACGGAGGCCCCAAGAATGATGTAGAAGCTTTGCCTGTAGTGTCGGCTAATTTATCGGATGATAAGAGGAAAATATTTTTGGAGCTGGACAATATGCAGGAGGGAAAAGTTATATACATCCGCATCAAACAGCCTTTTGTGAGTGCAGCAGAGCAGTCGCTCTGGAGTACGGAGACCTGGTATACGCTGACTAAAAAACCGACTGGTCAGCCGGGGTTTAGGCAGGCCGGTGCAGTGGTGCCGCATAACCAACTTTCTGAAGAAGAGAAAAAACAAGGATGGGAACTCCTTTTTGATGGAAAAACAACAACCAACTGGCACAACTACAGAAAGCAGGGAGTAGATTCCAGGTGGGTAGTTACCCCCAAAGGAGAACTTCACCTGACAGCCAAAGGAGGAGGAAATATAGTGACAGACAAGGAGTATGAAAACTTTGAGCTGGTGATGGACTGGAAACTGGAACCCGGAGGCAACTCGGGGCTGATGTTTAATGTAGTAGAAGACGAAAAATACAGAACACCCTGGCTAACCGGCCCTGAGATGCAAATGCTCGACAACCTGACAAATGCCGATGCACGCCATGAGACGCATCGTGCCGGCGACCTCTACGACATGATCGCCTCCCGGTTTGTTACCGCTAATGAAGGAGGGCAGTGGAATAGAATTCGGTTGAAAATAAAAGACGGCAGGGTAGAGCACTGGCAAAACGGCTACAAAGTAGTGGAGTATCAAATGTTTGGAGAAGAGTGGAAAGAAATGATAGCCAACTCCAAATTTAAAAACATGAAAGACTTTGGAAAAGCCAGAAAAGGTAGGCTCTGCATACAGGATCACGGCAATAAGCTGTGGTTGAGAAACATCAAGATAAGAAAACTCTAAGGAGTAAAAGATAACTATCTGTCAATAGTTTAGTGTGATCAGAGGCTGTCGTTAAAGAGGCGTGTCAGTTGGAGCGAAAGCTGCAATTTTTGGAAGATGAGAAAGTAGAGCTTCTAAATTTATGACATCAACCTTTTTTAGACAGCCTCTTTAGGCTCTAAAGTATGTAGAAAAAGTTCTGGTTGGAAACCATAGCGAAATTGTAGCAGTGTCTTTTGATTTACCTTTATTGTAACCCATGTTCTAAAATAAAGAGTAAGAGGCTGTTTTTCTTTATAGAATGATAAATTTGTATATATAGTAGACAAAGTGCCCACAATTCACCATACTGATCAAGAACTACTTCACTTGCTTTCACAAAATGACCCCAAAGCATTTGAATCGATTTATAATGCCTACTGGGAAAGGTTGTATGGTATGGCATACAACAGGCTGGAATTTAAAGAAACTGCCGAGGGCATAGTTCAGGATATATTCACAGAACTTTGGGACAGAAGGGAAAACTTAAATATTTATAAGTCTTTGGCTTCTTTTTTATTTACAGCCCTCAAGTACAAAATCATCAACCACTATGCTGCTTTGGCCGTTAGGCGCAAATATATCCATGAAAACAAACGGTTAGCCACAGAGCTGGACGACACTACTCAGGACTGGTTGTCATTCGATGAACTCTATAAAGTGATTGAAATCGAAATAGATCAACTTCCCCCCAAGTGCAAGCTGGTGTTTATGCTCAACCAGGAGGGTAAGTCGGCCAAAGAAATCGGACAAGAGCTGAATATATCTTCCCGAACAGCCGAAGGTCATATCAGTCAGGCCCGAAAAATACTCAAGACAAGATTGTCAGATTTTAATAAACTCAGTGTTTTCCTCCTTTTTGTTTAGCTCCCTGCTTTTACAATTTCCTTCTCTGTATGCTCGTAATTTGACATTATGACGAAAAATATTTTGCTGATTTTCAGTTGTTTATGATTTTTTTCTAAAAAAAGAAGAAAGTAAACCAGGTAAAAAGGGCAGGCAAGCTGACTTTATATACGAGTCGCTAAGTATACATTAGACAATGAAAGACAAGGAAATTGAAATATTAGCAGAACGTATAATCAAAGGGGAAGCCACGCCCGACGAAAAGCGGACATTTGACAACTGGTATGATGCTAAAAACGACAAGGTAGTGATCTTGCCAGCGTCATCGGATGAAGAAAAAGAAGAAACTCGCCTAAGGATATACAGCAAAGTTCGAGCTAACATATCGGCCGACAGGCAGACAACAGAAAGAGAGATAACAGCCAACCCGAGCAAATCTCTGTATTTAAAAATAGCAGCTTCCGTAGTATTTATACTATCCATGTCTTACCTGCTGTATCAGGTCAATGTATCCCAATCTGAGGAGAATACTCCGGTTGCGTTGATCGAAAAGTCCACAAAGGCGGGTGAGAGGTCACAATTTCGCCTGCCTGATGGTACCCTGGTACATTTAAATGCAGGAAGTTCATTAGTATTTCCCAAAGCTTTTGGTAGTAATCAGAGGGCAGTTGAGCTCAAGGGTGAAGCGTTTTTCGATGTGAAAAGGGATGAAAAAAGGCCCTTTACAATCGCTTCAGGCACCTTGACTACTACGGTGCTAGGCACATCATTCAATATCAAGGCATACCCCGGTGAGACTAAAGAAGAAGTTTGGGTGCTAACGGGAAAAATTAAAGTTCAACCTCAAAGGGATAAGCATTCCAGAAGTGCAGAGCAGGTATTGATACCCAACCAAGGTGTTGTTTTCGACAGAACCACACGGCAAATCACCAAAAAAGAACTGGATGTGAGAGATGCAGTAGCCTGGCGGGAGGGGTGGTTGATTTTTGAAAGCGAAAAACTGGAAGATGTACTTCGCGAACTGGAGCGTTGGTACGGCGTAGAATTCGAGATTCAGGATACATCCGTTTTACAAACACACGTCACTCTCAAGCAACAAAACGAGACATTACTAGCTGTAATGGAGGTGTTGAAATACTTAACCGGACTGGAGTATACTATTCAAAACAAAAAAGTGATTCTACACTAGAAGCTTTTTTGAACCAAAATAACAAAACACTATAAACAGGAAAGGAGGTAACGTAACCAAACAATAGACCAAAAAAATAAGCGAAAGTACGTGCAGGTACTTCCGCTTAAGAATTAACGATCAATGATTAATAAAACCATTTAACGTATTAAGTATGTACAAATCTATACAAATTAATTGGGTAAGAGCGCTTGTAAGTATGTCAAGACAAACTTTTTTAATATGGGTAATTACGGTGGCCTTTGGTGGCCTTCTGGCTGCTCATACCGGCAAATCCCAAAAAATGCTGAGTGATGTCAGGATTACCATAAACGAAAGCAATGAGAAGCTTCACGATGTGCTTAGCAAAATTGAGAAGCAGACGGAGTTTAAGTTTTCGTATCTCGATGACATAAAGAGAAATGTAAAAGTGTCGGTACAGGCCGATGATGCCAGTCTGAGTAAGGTACTGGAGCAGATAGGCAAAAGCGGGAAAGTACGATTTCGCAGAGTAAACGACATGATCGCCGTGAGCAGGTTTCAAGGAATGAAATCGAGGCAAATTGTAAAAGAATATGTCCGGGCAGATATAAATGTATCGGGCAAAGTGACCGACGAAAACGGAGAAGGGCTGCCGGGAGCATCCGTTGTGGTGAAAGGCACAGCTTTAGGAACTACTACGGATATCAATGGTAATTACAAGTTGTCGATACCGGAAAACTCTCAGCTAGTAGTGTCATTTGTAGGCTATAAGACGGTAGAGTTGAGTCTGGCTGGCAGGAGCGTAATAGACATCCAGATGGAGTTGGATGCCGAGCAACTGGAAGAGGTGGTAGTAGTGGGGTACGGTACACAGAGGAAGAAGGATTTAACCGGTGCTATCGCATCTGTAAACAGTGAAGATTTAGAGAAAATTGTCCTCAATACACCGGATCAGGCTCTGCAGGGAAGAGTGGCCGGAGTACAGGTGAGAACGGATTCTCATGCACCGGGAGGAAGTATTACGGTGCAAGTGAGAGGTACTTCTTCAATATCTGCCAGTAGTCAGCCACTATATGTGATCGATGGATTTCCTATTTCTAACGATTACGATCAGGAAGCTGTAGCAGGTTGGGGAGCCACACCAAATCAATTGAATTCGATTGACCCTTCCAATATTGCTTCTATTCAGATATTAAAAGATGCATCTGCTGCTGCTATTTATGGTTCGCGTGCCAACAATGGTGTAGTAATTATCACTACCAAAAGAGGAAAATCAGGAAGGGCAAAACTGGATTATGATAATTCTATATCAGTAAGCAGAGTGTCAAAAAAGTTTGATTTTTTGAATGCAACAGAATGGGCCCAATTGCAAAATGAAGCTGACGAACTCAATGGAAATGAGAAGAGGTGGACAGATGGAGATATAGCGGCCATGGGAGAAGGAACTGACTGGCAGGATATAGTATTTAGAAATGCAGTCACTCAAAGACACAAACTTAGTCTGTCTGGTGGCAATGAGTCAGTTAGGTATTTGGTGGCAGCTAATGTGTTGGATCAGAAAGGTTTAATTATCGGTACAGGGTTTAAACGCTACGGAGGTAGCTTGAATCTTGATGCTGATCTGTCAAAAAAGCTAACCCTTTCAGCCAACTTTAATTATACATCTAGCACAAATGACCAAACCATCAACGATTCAAAGAGCTATAGTACTCAACCCAGTATGGTAGCAGGAATCTTCAATGCTAAGCCACACGTTCCACCATACGACGAACAGGGAAATTTAGCATTTGCTCGTGATTATCCTGGAGCAGGTGGAGAGGATACACCACTCTATATGGCCACCATGTACGATATAGTGGGTACTTCCAGTAGGTTGTTGGCTGGCATGGCTCTCAACTATGAAATCGTTGATGGACTCAACTTGAAATTCCGCTTGGGTATGGATAATTTATTAGCCAAAGAAGATAAATACTACCCTGTGGACTCTCGCGTAGCTAGGAGTGTAAGTGGCTATGCAGAACAGGCAGATCAGTTTTTGACGAATTTCCTGAATGAAAACACGCTGGAATATAAAAAAAACATAGGTCAGCACGCTTTCTCTTTTTTGGGAGGATTTACCTACCAAACAGAAAAAAACAGAAGGCTAATGGCAACAGCCATGGGATTCCCTTCGGATTTTTACTCTTATCATAACCTAGGGTTAGCAACAAACCCTCAACCACCATCATCAAGTACTACCAAATGGGCTTTAGTTTCCTATTTGAGCAGATTGAATTACATTTTTGCCGACAAGTACATGTTTACTGCTACAGCCAGGTACGATGGTTCTTCCAAGTTTGGAGCCAACAATAAGTACGGTTTCTTTCCCTCGGCATCTGTTGCGTGGAAGTTGAGCGAAGAAAGTTTCATCAAAGATCTGGATGTATTTAGTCAATTGAAGATAAGGTTAGGATATGGCCGCACTGGAAACGAAAGAATAGGGCTGTACAGGTCTATTTCCACTATAGAATCCCGAAATGATTTCAATGTTGCTTACGTTTTGGGAGGCACTCAGGTACCGGTAGCTTATCCTGCCAATATTGGTAACCCAGACCTGACCTGGGAAAAAGGATCCGACTTAAATATTGGTATCGATATGGGCTTTTTTAGTGATCGCCTGAATCTTACACTGGATATCTACAACAAGAAGACCACTGATATGTTGTTAAATGTTCCCATCCCAGTACAAAACGGGTTTGCGAGTGTATTGACAAACATAGGTGAGATGCAAAACAAAGGTTTTGAGCTAAGCCTCTATTCAGTAAATCTGAAAGGTGATTTTGGCTGGACCACTAATTTGAACTATTCCAGAAATCAAAATGAAATCATTGACCTGGGAGGTGCCAATCATTACTTTACAGGCTGGGTAGGAGGAGGAAACCAAAACTGGAATGGTAACTTCATTGTAAGAAATGCCCCTGGTATGCCCGTTGGATCTTTTTGGGGAAGTACCTACGATGGAATTTGGACCTCACAAACTGAAATAGACGAAAGCGGTAGAGGTGATGCACGTTTGGGAGGAGAAAAATTCAGAGATGTGAACGGAGATGGCGTGTATGACCCACAGGATGATCAATATATCGGAAATCCTAACCCGGACTTTATTTTCGGTTTAAACAACGACTTTACCTACAAGAACTTTTCATTGAATATTTTCTTGTACGGTGAAATTGGGCAGGACGTAGCTAATTTGTCTCAAAAAAGAATGACAGGGGGCACTAATCTGCTCCGATCCGATCGAGAAGACAGGTGGCATCCTGTAAACAACCCCAATGGCACTACCCTAGCCGCTAATAGAGGGTGGACTTCCAGGTTGGGAACTCACAATGTACTGGATGCTTCATTTGTGAGGATAAAAAACATTGCACTGACCTATGATATGCCGGTTTCTGATTTGGGTATCAATTGGTTAAGTTCTCTGCAGTTGAATTTCGCACTGGACAATGTGTTGGTTATCACGAATTATAATGGTTATGACCCTGAGGTGAACTCATACGGTAGCACCAATGATGTTAAAGGTGTAGATCGCTATGGTTACCCCGCTGTAAAGGGGTATAGATTTGGGTTAAGAGTAGGATTTTAATCCGACATCATTATTGTGAAATATTTAATGAATGAGAGACATGAAAAAAATACTTAAAAATATAGTGTTGGTAGCAATCACATTGAACCTGACCTGCTGCACAGAAATATTAGAAGAAGAATTGTTTAACAGCCCCAACCTGAATGACTTCTACAAAAGTGAAGCTGAGGCCGATTTAGCTTTAGCAGGAATATATTCTGTCTTCTGGACACATCAGGGTATTTATAAAGACCTTGGGCTAATCAGGCAGAATGGTTTTACTTCTGATTTGATTCAATCAAGGAATAATGACTCATCCTGGGATCAGTTTAGCTGGTCGATGGGAGACAATGATTTTAGCAATCATTGGATAGGAGCGTATTTAGCTATTAACCGGTCAAACACCCTTATTGACAGAATAGCTGTTTCAGATGTTAGCGACGAGGTGAAGAATGAGTATTCGGCTAAAGCTAAATTTATGAGAGCGCTTTATTATTTCAATTTGGTGCGAGCTTTTGGAGGAGTTCCTGTTCATACCAAAGCCACCTTAGATGTGGCGGATAATGATATCCTATACAAGGCTAGAAATACCGAAGCGGAAGTGTATGCCCAGATAATCAAGGATTTGACAGAGGCAGAAATTGAGATTGGCGAATTTGATGCCGATGATCATGCAGTGGGGCATGTAACTCTGGGGGCTATCAAGGGGCTTTTGGCTAAGGTCTATTTACAAAACCGAGATTGGTCCAAGGCTGCTGCAAAAGCTAAAGAAGTAATGGATATGGGGGTGTATGAACTTTTTCCCGATTACTCGGACATATACAGGCCGTCGAAGAAAAATGGTTCTGAGCATATTTTTTCTGGGCAGCACGGTAGCCAGGGAGGAGATGGCAACAACAATATTGGAAATCATACTCCCAATCACTTTGTGCCGGCTGCTACAAAACTACCGGATGGCACACAGGTAAGGTGGGAAATCAACGGTAGATCAACCGGTATTGCTGTTGATCAGGATTTTTTCGATTCAACACCCGATACGCATAGAAAATACCATACGATGAGAGATTATATGCCTTTTTATTGGAAAAGCACAGACAATGGATGGGTGTACGAAGAGGGGCATGTAGCTTTAGAATTTCCCCAAATTATGAAGTACTATTTTCCCGATGCTACATCCACAATAGATTTGGGAGTGAATATCAATATTTTGCGGTATTCCGATATCTTGCTCATATATGCAGAAGCAGTAAACGAAGATGTGGGGCCCACTACAGATGCTTATGAAGCGATCAATAAGGTGAGGAGGAGAGCAAGAGCAGTGGGAACCGAATTTGAGCAAGACGAGTCTGTATATCCTGATTTGACAGATCTCACTAAAGATGAATTCAGGGATGCAGTTTTGCTAGAGCGCGCGCGAGAATTTATAGCTGAAGGAGATAGACGAAATGACCTGAATCGTCATGAAGTGTTTGTTGAAAATGCTCAAAACAGAGGTGTGACAGTACCTCACCCCGGATACAGGTTATTTCCTATCCCGTCATTTCATATCAATCAAAACCCAAACCTGGAGCAGAACCCGGGATATTAAGAATGGTTTTTCAGCTAATCTGAAAGATCAGCTAAATAGAAGAAAGTGCAGAAAGAGATACCTTAATGCAAGGTATCTCTTTCTCTATGGATAAAGTTTTTTTGTTTAATCATAGTAAATGACGAAACAATTGGCTGCTTATGATAAGATAAAGCCCTTGTCAAAATGGAAGATAAAACAACGGATCATAAACAACCCCATGAAAGCATTGCTAAACAATAAGTGGAAAACAGGTAGTCTGATCATACTAATTTTGGTAGTGGGTATTTCCCTCTTAGACTGGGTGCGTATAGCGTCTTATAAAACATACCCAAGGCAGCCCGAAAAGTCAATACAAAGCGACCAGGATAAGATTTATGCTGAGTTAGTGAGCGGTTCCACAGACATAGATTGGACCAGGCTGGACGGTACACTGGCATACATTCGTGGAGAGTATGATATGTCCGATTTTCGTTTGGTTAGTCTGGTGAGAATACTCTACGAGTTTGAAGATCGAATACCGGAAGCATACCGTCAAAAAATACTACAAGTACTGCTCGACTTCAGGTACTGGTGGGACGAACCCGGCGAAAACTCTATGTGCTACTGGAGTGAAAACCATCAAATCCTGTTTCTTACAGCAGAATACCTTTTGGGGCAAAAGTACCCCGACCAGACCTTTACCAATAGTGGTATGACAGGCCTTGCACATGCGCAAAAAGCAAAAACTAAAATTTTGGATTGGTTAGAAATGCGCTGGAACTATGGATTTACGGAATTCTATTCCAGTGTATATTACAAAGAGGATATAGGCGCATTGATCAACCTGGTGGATTATGCCGCAGATAAAGACGTAGCAGTTAAGGCACAAATGATATTGGATCTGTTGATGTACGATGTAGCTGCGCAGAGTTTTGGCATAGCTTTTACCTCAGTAAGTGGGCGCGCCTATACCGGATACAGAAAGGGAGGGCGAGGCACCAGCCTAAGCGGTATTACTGACTACTATTGGGGCAGTGGCAAGGAAATCAAACCTCACCTGATGTATGGCATGATGGTTACCAAAAAGTACGAATTGCCTCCGGTCATCAAAGCCATAGCTAAAGACACCTCAGCAGTGGTGATTAAACAAAGCAATGGGCTGGATTTTTCCGAATTAAAAGCAGAAGGCTACTACGGTACAGACGATCGCAGTATGATGATGCTCTGGGGAATGGAAGGTTTTTCCAATCCCGAAATCATACAGCATTCCCTTAGCCATATTCAAAACCACAATATGTTTTCAAACGAGTTTGTACACGGAATGAAAGTGCTCGATTTTCAGCTCATCCGGTGGCTAAACCTGGCACCCACCATTTCGCGCATACTAAACCCACAATCCAATGGAGCAGCCATCCAAAGAGCCAATACCTACACCTACAAAACTCCCGATTATTCCATCTATTCCGTGCAAAATCACTATCCCGGAGATTATGCAAGCCAGCATCATGTATTTGGTATGAATGTCAAAGATCATTTCAGCATTTTTCACACACACCCAGCGGTAGAAAAAGACGCCAAAGTGCACTCACCAAACTATTGGGTGGGGTACGGGCACTTGCCTCATGTGGCACAAAACAAAAATATCAGTCTGGCTATATACAATATACCGGAGCAGAAAAGCACTCTGGAAATGGCTCTGCTGGATTATACACATGCGTGGTTTCCCGATGAAAAGTTCGATGAAGTTTACATAGAAGGCAGCTATGCATTTGGCAGGAAAGAAAACACATATTGTGCTCTGATCGGCCATCATGATCTGACATACCGGGCAGAGTCTACAGATGATTTGATCCAAACCGGCAAGCGCACATTCTGGATTGCAGAAGCAGGGGCGAAAGCCACAGACCAGAGCTTTGAGCGTTTCATAGAGCGCATCAAGCACAACGAACTCACCTTTGATTCAGCAGCGTTAAAGTTGACCTATCAGAGCCGCGGTATCCGGCATGAGTTGGTTTACGGAAAGGATTTCAAAATAGAAGGAAGCCGTGTAGATACAGAGTACGATCGCTTTGATTCGCCGTACATCAAGGCCCGGCGCAAAGACAAGACACTTACATTTAGACACCATGAACACATGTTGTTTTTAGATTTTGAAAACCTGATTAGGAAATATAATTGATTCCATTAGTACAGGCCGGGTATAGCAATTGCTGCCTAAGAAGATATTTGCTTAAAGAAAAACAGAAATAAGAGGCTACAATAAGTATGAAAGTAAAAACACAAATAGGAGCGCTCCTTGTATGTGCTGTCGTGGGGGTATCTTGTCAGAAACAGCAGAAAGCTGGAGAGCAACAGCCCACTCTGCCCAACATTGTTTTCATATTGGCAGACGATATGGGCTATGGAGATTTAGGCTGTTACAATAGCGATTCAAAAATACCCACACCTCACATCGACAAGCTGGCAAAAAGCGGAATAAGATTTACCAATGCACATGCGCCTGCAGCTTGGTGTGTGCCTTCACGATACGGCTTGCTCACAGGCCAATATCCGGGGCGGTTAGACAATTACAATGTGAGAAAAAGTTTGATTAAAGAAGGTCAGGAAACGATAGCTTCACTGCTCCAGCGCAACGGATACACTACTGCATGTGTGGGCAAATGGCATCTAGGCTTTGATGAAGTCGATTGGGCCGACCCGTCCCATATCAAAACCATGAAAGGTGGACCAGTTGAAAGAGGGTTCGATTATTTTTTTGGTATGCATGCCTCCCTCGATATCCAGCCTTACTTTTATATAGAAAACGGAGCAGCCGTACAATCACCTACTGAGACTATTGAGGCAGGGTTTAGTCCCGGCGCTACATCAGAGGTGTCGGGTGGTTTTTATCGGAAAGGAGCTATATCACCGGATTTTAAGCATAGTCAGGTGCTCGATAAGTTTCTGGAAAAAGCATTAGGTTTTATCGATCGTCACCAGAAAAACACACCTGAAACTCCCTTTTTTCTTTACCTCCCCTTAACCGCACCTCACACACCCTGGCTTCCCAAAGTAGAGTTTGTGGGTAAAAGTGAGGCAGGTGAGTATGGAGATTTTACTATGCAGGTAGATGCCTGGGTAGGGCAGGTAAGTGCCTACCTGAAAGAAAATAATCTCCAGAAAAATACGATTGTGATCTTTACCAGCGACAATGGGCCGGTATGGTTCGATGAAGATGTGGCCAAATTCAATCACCGCAGTACAGGAGTGTTTAGAGGGAGAAAAATGGATGCCTGGGAGGGCGGTTCCCGAATGCCATTTATTGTGAGTGGCCCATCCAGATTTCAGTCGGGGATAGAAACCTCGCGGATGATAGGCTTTACAGACATGATGGCAACACTGGCCGACCTTACCGGTGACAATACATTTAATGAAGAGCAGTACGATAGTCGTAGCTTCCTGTCGGAGCTCACAGGCCAATCCCGTCAGAGTATAAGAAATGAGTGGGTTGTAGAAAAAAAAGCTTATCTCAGAGACAATTGGAAATATATAAAAGGAAACGGTATGGGCAGGTTGCTGATCAAATACGGTCCAAACAAAGAGTCTATAGTCATAGAAGACATACCCGGAGAATTGTATAACCTGGCAGAAGACCCTTCAGAGCAAAATAACCTGTACGACACACACCCTGAGATAGTAAAGGCTATGGACGACCGCCTGCATCAAATACTTGGGGAAAGCAAGGAAGACAAAAACGATTACCTCAAGTACCAGTAGGAAAAATCAGAATGACTTTAAAATTGTATATAGTGTAATTTGTGATCAGAGGCTGTCCCTAAAAGACAGCCTTTTTTAGTTTTTTTCAATGGCGTTGAGGGATTTCTATCACTCATCCGACCTATAGTTGAAGGCCGGTTGCCAGCCAGAATACTGGATGCTTCCTGGGTTTTCGATAGTGGTCTATGGATAAAAAGTAAAATAGATGCAAAAGCCAATACGTATGACCAAGGCCTGAAGCGTCTTTACTTCCGAAAGACCAAACAGGGTAGCAGTACCCGGCTTAGAGTGAAGAGAATACTGCGTTGAATTACTAAAGAGAGAATATTACATGAAAAACACAGTCCGATTAGTGGCAATTGCCCTGATGATGGTATTATCAGGTTTTAACAAGAAAAGTCCTACAGTATTTCGAACCAACAATTTTGAGGTAGCGATCAACTCCAGCGGTTTTATTACCGGGATGACGAGGATATCCACCAACACCAACTATATCCCCAAAGGTGAGCAGGGAGCACTGTTGGCTGTAGTAGCGGATGGAGAATTGAAACTTCCAACCGCGTTTAAACAAACATCGGGAGATCAATACACCCTTAAGTTTGAAAACACCAAACTTGAAGTAGCGGTATCAATAGAGGCCAAAAAGACACATGTAAAATGTGAGGTGGTATCTACAGCTAATGATGAAGGCCTTGAAGCTGTGATTTGGGGGCCATATCCTACTACGATAGCTGAAACCATAGGCGAAAATATAGGAGTTGTGCGAAATCAGGACTTTGCCATTGGCATTCAGTCGCTCAATCCCAAAACGACCGCAGGTAAGCTGGACAACATACGAGGAGTGGTGAGTTATCACGGTACGGCCGCTGAGCCAGCGGATTTTGGTTCCATTTTGCAAGCGTTTGCTATAGACAGAACAAAAGACCGTACCCAATCTACCTGGCAGGGATGGGAAAATCGATTTCCCGGCAGACCAATAGATATTTTGAAAGGAGAAGAAGGAGAAATATCAGGTACAGCGATTGCACTGTTTGGAGTAGAACCGCAGCAGGCACTCGCTACCATAGGAAAAATAGAAGTAGCAGAAGGGTTGCCTCACCCTGAGATCAACGGTGTGTGGGTGAAAGAATCCAGAGAAACCAACAGAGCTTACGCCATATCGCCTTTTACCGAAGACGATGTAGAACAAATGATAGATTATGCGAAGCAGGCCGGGCTTAGAGCTCTGTATCACGAAGGGCCGTTCAAAACCTGGGGACATTTCGAGCTGGATAGTACTTTTTTTCCGAGCGGTAGAGCAGGTCTAAAGGCAGCAGCGCAAAAAGTAAAAGCCGCCGGCCTCAATGTGGGCGTGCATACCCTTTCCAATTTTATCACTCCCAACGACAAATTTGTAACACCCGTGCCAGACACCCGACTGGTAACAACAGGTACAGCCGAACTTACCAAAGCCATAGGGGCCGACGATATGGATATAGAGATATCGAGCAATGCTATGATTCTGAGTCAGAAAAACAGCAAGCTCAATACCGTGAGAATAGGAAAAGAACTTGTACGCTATGGATCGGTAAGTGAATCAGCTCCTTATATACTCTATGATTGCCAGCGTGGAGCATTTGGCACTCAAGCCACCCCCCACAGCAAAGGAGAAAAAGCAGAGCGATTACTCGATTTTGCCTATCGTATTTTTTACCCCAACTGGGAAATGCAAAAAGACATGGTGCGAAACCTTACCACTCTGCTCAACGAAACCGGAGTGAACCAAATGGGATTTGACGGGCACGAAGGCTGTTATGCGACCGGCAATGGAGATTATGCCATGGACAAGTTTGCGCAAGACTGGTACGACCAGCTCGATCACATGGTAGTAAATAGCTCCAGCAGGCTCAAGCACTACTACTGGCATATCAATCATTTTATCAATTGGGGAGAACCCTGGTACGGAGGGTTTAGAGAGAGTCAGGCCGATAGAAGATTCAAAGTACAGCCGTTTTTAGAAAGAAATTACCTCAAAAATATGCTGGGCTGGTTTATGATAACCGAAACCACTATCCCATCAGACATAGAGTGGATGATGGCTCGTGCTGCAGGCTATGATGCCGGTTTTGCCATGGTGCTGAGAAAACCACAATTGGAAGCCAATCCCCACACCCCCGAGTTGCTGGCACTGATCAGGCTTTGGGAAGAAGCAAGGATTGCGGGACTGTTTTCCGATGAGCAGCGCGAACGACTCAAAGATGGCAACAACGAATTTCACCTCGAAAAAAATGCAGACGGGCAGCTGGTGTTGCACCCGTATAGCACCCATAGCTTCGAGCATCAAAAAAAGGTACTGCAACCCGGAGAACCCACAGCTTCAGAATTTGTTTTCTCCAACAGGGGAGACGAACAGCCACTGCAGTTTAGGCTAACAGTGAAAAGCGATCAGAAAAAAAGCGATGGATTCATTACTCAGGTTGACCTGGAATACGACAACTCATTTCGTTTCACCCTACCCGAAAAAATAGAAGTAGGTTACTCGATTGTTTGCAACGGCACCAGCAAGCTCAGAATATACGACGCAAAAGGCCGGTTTATCGAGAACTTTGATATGGGCAAAAAGCCACCAGTATTGAGAAAGGGCAGGCACGATATCCGTTTCGATTGCCAGTTCAACAAAGATGATGATATGAGCATTCACATTGTCACCAAGCAGGAAGGCACACCCGAAATTATAGGCAATTAACATGGAGTACAGATCAGTCATCCAAATATTACCTACACAGTCTTTGGTCAGATGGAGCACTATCACCTTGAGTGCACTCCTTATGATGGTGTGCTTAGTTCCGGAGGTAAAAGCAGACAAACCCAACGTGATTTTTATCCTGGCCGATGATCTGGGATGGAAAGACCTGGGCTGCTATGGCAGTACCTACTACGAAACCCCCGCATTGGACAAGCTAGCAGAAAAGGGAGTGCTTTTTGAAGCGGCCTATGCCCCACATCCCGTATGCGGCCCCAGCAGAGCCGGTATCATGGCGGGAAAAATGCCCATAAAAACAGGAAATGTAGGCGTTACCGGCGATCTGAAAACAGAAGAGAAAACCCTGGCCGAAGCATTTAAAGAGAATGGTTATGCAACTTATTTTACAGGAAAGTGGCATCTCGGCATGACCGAAGGTCGTCACCCTGCCGATCAGGGCTTTGATGAAGTAGTGGGTGTAAATTATGCCGGGCAGCCCGGATCATATTTTTACCCCTATGAAGACATAGGGATGGATTGGATCGGAGGAAAGCGCAGGGTGATTATAGAGCGCGATGTACTCGGGCTGGGAGGAGGCCGGGAGGGCGAGTTTCTTACCGATCGGCTCACCGATGAAGCGATTCGGTTTATAGAATCTTCTACAGAAAAGCCCTTTTTCATGTACTTCTCCCACTATGCCGTACACACTCCCTTGCAGGGAAAGGAAGAATACATAAAAAAATACGAACCCAAAGGCAATGAACTATGGACCCGCGATGTGTTGGAGCATGTAGACGGCAGGGCCTACTCACGCAAGCGACAGAGCAATCCGGTATATGCAGCCAATGTGCAAAGCATGGATGAGAGTGTAGGCCGCATTATGGAAACGCTGGATCGACTGGGTATGACAGACAATACCATTATCGTATTCACTTCCGATAACGGAGGTTTTTCTACCACTAAAGGAGGCACCACTCAGATGCCCACGTCCAACCTACCACTCCGCTTTGGTAAGGGGTGGATGTACGAAGGAGGGATCCGTGTACCGGCCATCGTTAGCTATCCTCCCAAAGTTTCGGCCGGGCAGAAGTCGGCAAGGCCGGTATGCGGCTATGATTTTTACCCTACACTGCTTTCCCTGGCAGGATTGCCTTTGCAGCAGGAGCAGCATACCGATGGCATAGACATATTTAAGGGCCGGGATCAGCAATTTAGTGAAAGAGAAATGTATTGGTATTATCCGCTCAAGCATGTGTCGGGGCATACCCCATCAGCGGCCGTCCGAAAAGGAGACTATAAGCTCATTTACGATCTTAAAACAGAGCAGGTAAAACTTTTCAATGTAAAAAAAGACCTGGAAGAAAACCATGACCTATCTGGTCAACATAAGCAGCTGGCCGAACAACTCAAGGGCAGGTTGCTGAAGTTTATTGAAGAAAACATCTAGAACTATACAAAAAGATATGATACGAAGAGATTTTATACTAAAAACAGTATTGGGTACGGGGGCTGTAATGTTGCCCGATTGGTCTATTGCCGGCAATAACAACGACCTGCCCAATGTGCTGTTAATTGGCGATTCGATTTCGCTTGGCTATACTCCTTTAGTAGTGGGTATGCTCTATGGCAAAGTAAACATTCACCGGCCGCTAAACAGTGGCAAAGGGTATCTAAACTGCGAGGGTACGACCAAAGGAGTAGAGATGATGGATGAGTGGCTGGGAGACAAAAAGTGGGACGTCATCCATTTCAATTTTGGGCTGCACGACCTCAAGCATGTAGATCCAGAAACCGGCAGAAACAGCAACAAGCCCACTGACCCACAGCAGGCCGACCTCAAAACGTATGAGAAAAACCTCACCGAGATAGTAAAAAAACTCAAAAAAACAGGAGCCAAACTCATATTTGCCACCACCACTTCATTTCCCGACAAGCCCGGAGGCCCTCTCCGCAGAGCAGACCAGACGGCCATGTACAACGAGGTAGCACTTAAAATAATGAAAAAGAATAAAATCGAAGTGAACGACCTCAATGCACTTACCCTGCCGAGATTGTCGGAGTTGCAGCCACCCCGCAACGTACACTTCACACCCGAAGGAAGTCTGCTGATGGCTGTTCAGGTAGCAGAAAAAATCAAACAAGCCCTTTAGTCAACATTAAAAATTTGTATATGAGTGTTTCCTTGAAACAATATCATTTATTGTGGTTGACCTTATGTGTTGTCTGTATCGCCGCGGTGGATCTATGCGGTGGTACTCCGGCATCACTGAAGCAGCCTAACATTATTGTCATTTTTACCGACGACCTGGGATACAACGATCTGGGGTGTTTTGGATCAGAAAAAATCAAAACACCACATATCGATAAAATGGCAGCTGAAGGCATAAAGCTGACCAGTTTTTATGCCGCCGCTCCATTGTGTGGCCCTAGTAGGGCGGCCCTGATGACCGGTAGTTACCCACTGAGGCCGGCCATTCCGAAAATAGACAACCATCGGAAATTTCATACCATCATACACAACGAGGAAGTAACAATGGCTGAAATGCTTAAAGCGGCAGGCTACAATACCATGGCCATCGGCAAGTGGCATCTGGCAGGCAGTGGCGGGCAGGCCATAGGCACCCGTAAAGAAGCCGAAGGATTAGAGGCTTTTTACATGAAAAACCCTCGGTTGATGCCCAATGCGCAGGGGTTTGACCACTACTATGGCATACCCTACAGCAACGACATGAAGCCTACTGTGATGATGCGCAACGACAAGTTTGTGGAGTTTCCCGTAGATCAGGCAGGCATTAGCACCCGCTATACCGATGAAGCCATTGCTTTCGTGAAGAAAAACAAAAACAATCCTTTCTTCATATACCTGGCTCACAGCATGCCGCATACGCCACTTTATCCTTCAGCCCGGTTTGAAGGCAAGTCAGCTTACGGGCTCTATGGCGATTGTGTAGAAGAAATCGACTACAACGTAGGCCGGTTGATGGATGTATTGAAAGCCGAGGGGAAAGATGACAACACGTTGGTCATTTTTACCTCCGATAATGGCCCGTGGATAGAGCCACAAAAGGGCAGAGTACCCGAGGCGAGAGATTCACGCTTGCAATCCGGCAAAGCAGACCCCCTGCGGGGCATGAAAATGACCAACTGGGAAGGCGGCTTTAGAGTACCCGGCGTAGTGCGATACCCCGGAAAAATCAAGCCCGGTACCACCAGCGATGTGCTGCTTACCATGATGGATTTGTATCCCACATTTGCAGCCATGGCTGGGATAGACCTGCCCACACATAAAAAAATAGACGGTAAAGACATCATGCCGGTACTGCAGGGGAAGAAAAAGAAAAGCCCGCATGAGGCATTCTTTTACTACCGTTATACCTGCCTGGATGCCGTTCGAAACGATCGTTTCAAACTTGTACTCCCATCTCCCCAAAACACATTGGGCATAGGGTGGTACGATCGCCTGCAGGAAAAAACCGACAAGCACATACTCTACGATCTGAAAAACGACATAGGCGAAACCACTGACGTGAGTGCCCAATATCCCGGGCAGGTAGAAAAACTACGCCAGTTGGCCGAGCAAATGCGACAGGAGCTGGGCGATAGCGACAGGATCGGTCAGGGATGGCGGGGAGAATACCGCTGGGAATACGAAAATACATACACTAAATAAGACAAATACTGAACAATCACTATGAATACCACCATCAAAAACATACTGTGTATACTCTTACTGCCGCTTTGCCTGGCATGTCAGAGTGAAGAAAAAGCTAAAAAACCAAACATTCTTTTTATCATGCTCGACGATCAGGGTAAAGAATGGATAAGTGCCTACGGCGCACAGGATGTGCAAACCCCAAACATAGATGAACTGGCCCGTACAGGTATGCGTTTTGAAAATGCGTACTCCATGCCGCAGTGTACACCCACCCGGATAACACTGCTGACCGGACAGTACCCCTGGCGAAACGGCTGGGTCAATCACTATGATGTGCCACGTCTGGGACACGGTGGGCGCTACGACCCCATTCAGAACCCTTCGTTTGCACGCATGATGCGGGAGGCAGGCTATGCCACGTGCGCAGCAGGCAAGTGGCAAATCAATGACTTCCGTCTTGAGCCCGAAGCTATGGTCAATGCAGGATTTGATGAATACTGTATGTGGACTGGGGGTGAAAATGGTGGCCCCAGTAAAGATGCCAGTCAGCTGCGCTACTGGGATCCATACATCCACACCAAAGAAGGGAGTAAAACCTACAAAGGGCAGTTTGGAGAAGATATATTTTCTGACTTTATCATAGACTTTATGCGCAAAAACAAAGAAAAGCCTATGATGATATACTACCCTATGTGCCTGCCACATGGCCCGCTCACAACTACACCTGCCGAACCCAACGCCCCCCGGGAAGAGCAGCACAAGGCCATGACACGGTATACCGATATTATCCTCAAAAAACTGGTAGATGCCCTCGAAGAGTTGAAAATACGAGACAATACCATCATTGTATGGACCACCGATAACGGCACAGGAAGGGGCCAGATAGGTAGAATGAACGGGCGTTATGTGCGGGGAGGTAAAATGTTTACCACAGAAAATGGCCTCAATGCACCATTTATCGTCAATGGTCCGGGGCTGGTACCTGAAGGAGTAGTTACCGATGCGTTGGTAGATTTCACAGACCTGCTGCCTACATTTCTGGAGCTGGGAGATGTAACCCCCGATCCTAAGTTTACCTACGACGGGCGCTCTTTTGCACCCCTTATTTTGGGAAAAACCGATGATTCACCCAGAGATTGGATTATGGGACTGGGCGGGCATTTTGCTATGCTGGTCGACGACAGGATCACGAGTGCGCACACCTACCGCGATAGGGTAATAAGAGATAAAAAATACAAAGCGTATGTAGATACTACGGCTCAGATAGTAGAAATAATAGACGTAATCAACGATCCGGATGAGCGTACTAACCTCATTCATTCCAGAGAACAGGAAATAATAGATGCCAAAGCGAAATTTCAGCAGGTGGTAGATGCTATGCCTAAAAAAGATGCCAGCCCTAAATATGAGCAGATAGATGGATCATTTTATGACCATCCTGCAGAGGCACTCAATAAGGTAGCGCGTGGAGGCAAGCGTCAGCCCAATAAAAGTCCGCTGGTTACAGAAGAAGATTATTTAAAATATATCGGCAAGCAGTAGTACGATATGAATAAAAAAATAAAAAGAATAGGGCTTTACAGTCTGTTGGTATTGGCGGCTTGTCAGTCGGCAAACAAACAGCCGCAGGAAAAAAAGACCGAAAAGTTTGAGCCGACGGTCGAATCACTGAGCAACTACAGGTCGCCAGACTGGTTCAATGATGCCAAATTTGGTATATACGTACACTGGGGAGTTTACTCGGTAGCCGAGCGCGGCGAGTGGTACCCCCGGTGGATGTATCAGGAAAATTCACCCCACTACAAGCACCATGTCGAAAAGTGGGGGCACCCCTCTGAATTTGGTTACAAAGATTTTATTCCCCTCTGGAAAGCCGAAAAATTTGATCCCGACGCTGCGGTGGCCATGTTCAAAAGGGCAGGGGCAAAATACTTTACCCCTTGTGCTGTGCATCACGACAACTTCGACCTTTGGGACTCTAAACACCACCGGTGGAATGCCGTGAACATGGGACCTAAAAAAGACCTCATAGGGATGTGGAGAGAAGCCACCCTCAGGCACGGGTTGCGCTTTGGAGTCACCACCCATGCGGCACGGGCATACAGCTGGATGAATACGGCCAACCAGTCTGATACCAAAGGCCCCAAAGCGGGTGTGCCTTACGATGGCGACAATCCCGAATACGATGATTTTTACTTCAAAAAGCATGACGATTTGTCGTCTGCAGGTCCTGAATTCCCCCCACAGGAATGGAAAGACCAGTGGATAGCACGCATGAAAGACCTGATTGACAATTATCACCCCGACCATTTCTATTTTGATGGTGCCATCCCTTTCAGGGGAGATATGGGCAAGTCGGGCATGGAAGTGATCGCACACCTGTACAATCACTCCATGGAAGTAAACGGAGGCAAACAAGAGGCTGTGATGTGTACAAAGCCGCGCCCTTTTACCGGCTACTATGTGCCGGGTCTTACCACCCTCGATTACGAAAGAGGCAAAGCACCAGAGATACGTCCCGACCCCTGGCAGACTGATGACACAATAGGGCCATGGGGGTATAGAAGTGGAGCCAAATACAAAACGACCAATGCCGTAATAGATAAACTACTGGATATTGTGAGCAAAAACGGCAACCTGCTGCTCAACATTCCCATCAAAGCCGATGGCAGCTTCGACGATGAAACGGTAACCATGATGGAGGAAATAGGGCAGTGGATGGATGTTCACGGTGAAGGGATATATGGCACCCGACCATGGATAGAATTTGGCGAGGGCAAAATCAATACCACTGCAGAGATGGCCCGACTGTCGCAGTATACCGACAAGGACATTCGCTATACCACAAAAGGCGATACGCTCTATGGCTTTGTGATGGGCTGGCCCGGAGGGGGCGAAACAGTACGTTTCAAGCTCATCACGCCATACAATGCTGCCATCAAGCCTATCGCTTCAGTATCTATGCTAGGTGTGGGCGAAGTAGCGTGGAAGCAGGATGGAATGGGACTGCATGTGACTATGCCTGCTGAAAAGCACCATGATTTTGCTTATGGATTTAAAATAATACCTAAACTATAATTACGATATGAAGAATTTACTATTGAGCGCATTAGCATTATTGTGGTTGCAGGGATGTAGCTCCGGCGAAAAGGCCGCAGAAAAACAAACCGACGACCGCCCCAACTTCCTGTTTTTGTTTGCCGACGATCAGGTATTTGAATCTATCAATTACCTCAACAACAATGAGATACACACACCAAACCTCGATAAGCTGGCAGCCAATGGAGTTTCGTTTACACATTGCTTCAATCAGGGATCATGGGGGGGAGCCGTATGTATAGCCAGTAGAGCGATGCTCAACTCAGGACAGTATATGTTTGCCGCTCGTCAGGGTGTTTTTCAAAATCAGCTTTGGGGAGAAACCTTCACCAAGGCAGGGTACGAAACCTTTTTAACCGGTAAGTGGCACAACAAAGACACTACGGCTGTAAAGAGCTTCAAATATGCCAGTGCCATCGGTAAAGGAATGTACGAAACCATGCATCCCGAGCACAAATGGAAGCCCGGATACGGTCGCCCGACCAAAGAAAACAATACATGGAACGCATGGGATCCTATTTTCACAGGACACTGGTCGCCCAAGGTAAAGGACATAGTGTACGATGAAAAAGGAAATCGACGAGCCGGCCCGGAATACAGAATAGAGCAGCATACCTCCGAACTGTATGCCGACAAAGCCATACAGTTTTTGCAAAATAAAGTTAGCGATACGGACAACCCGTTTTTTATGTATGTGGCTTTCAATGCACCCCACGATCCACGACAGGCACCTAAAAAATTTGTAGACATGTATCCGCCGGAAAAGATCAAAATACCGGACAATTACCTGCCGGAGCATCCATTTGATCAGGGAGATCACCGTCTGAGAGATGAAAACCTGGCGCCATTTCCGCGAACCAAACATCAGGTGCAGGTGCATCGGAGCGAGTATTATGCCATTATTACACACATGGATTATGAAATAGGACGTATACTTAAAGCCCTGGAAGCCACAGGAAAAGCCGATAATACATACATTATATTCACGGCCGATCACGGGCTGGCCGTAGGGCAGCATGGTCTTATGGGCAAGCAAAATATGTACGACCATAGTGTGAGGGTGCCCTTCTTTATTAGTGGGCCGGGGCTTACTCCGGGCATGCAGAGCGATGCACTTATCTACCTGCAAAGCGTATATCCTACCACTTGCGATCTGGCTGGAATACCTACACCCGAAACAGTGGATTTTCCCAGTTTGATGCCTGTGATAGAGGGGGAAAAGACCGATGTGCACGATGCTATTTTTGGCAACTATCGTCACTTTCAACGTATGATTCGCACCGACAAATACAAGATGATACTTTACCCGCACAACGGCGAACGGCAGCTTTTTGACCTGGAGGAAGACTCAAAAGAAATGGTAGACCTGTTTGAAGATGCTAAATACGATCAGGTGAAAAAAGACTTGTACAAGCGGTTTTTAGCCTTGCAAAAGGAAGTAGGAGATACGCTCACAGTATCCCTGAACTAATGCCTGTTCATTGTTTTTAACAACCCGTGTCGGGAAGTGTAAAGGAGCGTATCGAAGGGGATATGATCAGAGAAATATGCCTGGGTAACGATTTGGTTCCATCCGCTGATTTGCACACCCGGCACACAAACTATTCAATCGTATGAATTTTACCCAAAGAGTATTACTAGTCGTATTGCTGATAGGTACTTGCTCAGCGTATGCCCAGCAAAAACCAAACATACTGTTTATCATGTCCGACGACCATACCTCCCAGGCATTTGGGGTATATGGTAGCCGCCTGGCCAGCCTAAACCCCACACCCACCATCGACCGGTTGGCGCACGAAGGGATGTTGTTTGAAAATGCCTTTTGTACCAATTCGATTTGCACACCGTCGCGTGCCACTATTATGACAGGGCAGTATAGTCAGACTAATGGCGTGCAGGATTTGGGAGGCAGGCTGGAGGCCGACAGGCAATACCTGGCCCATGAGATGAAGAAACTGGGCTATGAAACGGCAGTGATAGGCAAGTGGCACCTCAAAGAAGCCCCCGAGGCGTTCGATTACTACAATGTGCTGCATGGACAAGGCAAATATTTCAATTCGGTATTGTATGAAAAAGGGAGCGATGAGACGGTAGAAATAAAGCGGGGCAATAAAACCCAGACCGTAAAAGGGCATCAATACGAAGGACACTCGAGTGATATCATTACCGATCAGACCCTTAAATGGCTCAAAAACAGGGACGATTCCAAGCCGTTTTTTCTCATGCACCACTTCAAAGCACCCCACGATATGTTCGAGTTTGCTCCTCGCTATGCCGACTACCTGGAAGATACGGAGATACCCGAGCCGGCCAGTCTGTATTACAACAGAAACAACGGGTCGGTAGGCACCAGAGGGTACAATGACGATATGCTGCCACATATTGGTTCGTCGGTTTCGCACCGCAACCAAAACCGAAATATGGGACAGCACATGAAAATAGACCAGAACCTGGAGGATCCGGAATACCGGCATGAAGCCTATCAGGAATACCTGAAACGCTACCTGCGCTGTGTCAAAGGAGTAGACGACAATGTGAAACGGCTTTTTGATTACCTCGAAAATGAAGGATTGATGGACAATACCATTATTGTCTACACAGGCGATCAGGGGTTTATGCTGGGAGAGCACGATTATATCGACAAAAGGTGGATGTATGAGGAGTCTATGCGAATGCCTTTTTTAGTACGATACCCCAAACTCATTCCGGCCGGTAGCCGTACCGGTGCTATTATCAACAACACCGATTTTGCTCCTACTCTTATAGAGCTGGCAGGAGGTAAAGTGCCCCGGTATATGCACGGGGAGAGTTTTAAGAGTATACTGCTGTACAACGAAGAGCCCCGCGACTGGCGCACCGCTACCTACTACCGCTACTGGATGCACATGGCTCATGCGCACGCTAATCCGGCTCACTTTGGAATCAGAACCAAGAAATACAAACTCATTTTCTTTTATGGGTGCGACTATGTAAAAAGAATAAAAGACAGTAACTGGCCGGATGAAAAGATAGCTTTTAGTGTGAAAAGGCCCTTTGAGTATTTTACCCCACCCGCATGGGAGCTGTACGATCTGGAAAACGACCCTTTCGAGATGAACAACCTATACGGTCAGCCGGAATACGATGCTGTGGTCGAGCAACTCAAGGTTGATTTGGCTGGCCTGCGAAAAACCTATGATGAAACGGATAAGAATTATCCTCATATTCAGCAAATTATAGATGAGCATTGGGATAAGTAGCTCATCGCCAATTACTCTTAAGTGGATGTTTTTTTTGACGTATCAAAGAAAAATAATGACGAGAAAGTGAAGGGCGAAACAGTTTTACCTGGCATGTCTTATGTGTAAGTTACATACTTTATAATCAGATAAATGCGGCCGCACAGTAAAGCTTTCAGCCGCAGGCTTACATTAAAAAAATCAAACGTAAACAATGAACTACTCTTTAAGAATTTTTAGGAGTTACATGGCTCTTATCGTGGTATTGATAGGCATGAGCCGGTGTGGTGAAGTACAGTACAAAGACAAAATTTATGAAAAACCGGAAATCGTCAGAGATGCACCCAGCGATTTTCGATCACCGGAAGAAAGCATGGCCACCTTTTACCTGCCCGAAGGCTACCGGGTAGAGTTGGTAGCCAGCGAGCCCATGGTACATGAGCCTGTGGCTATAGAGTGGGACGGTAACGGCAGAATGTATGTAGCAGAAATGAACACCTACATGCAAAACGTAGATGGAGATGGCACAGACGAGCCGGTATGTAAAGTAAAACAGTTGATAGATACCGATGGGGACGGCAAAATGGACAAGAGTACTGTTTTTATCGACAGCCTCGTGCTACCCAGAATGATTCTGGCCCTGGACGATCGCCTAATTGTAAACGAAACCTATACTTACAACCTTTGGAGCTATCGCGATACCGATGGCGATGGTGTGGCAGACGAGAAAATACCTATATACACCAACCCTAACCGACGTGGAGGAAACCTGGAACACCAGCAAAGCGGTTTTATATGGAATCTGGACAATTGGATATATATGACCTACCTGCCTTACCGCTTCAGGCTCACGGACAACAAAGTAGAGATTGATACACTCGAAAACTACCCCGGAGGGCAATGGGGACTTACTCAAGACGATCTGGGCACAATGTATTACTCATCGGCAGGAGGAGAAAACCCAGCTTATGGATTTCAGCAGCCCGCAGTGTATGGACATGTAAAACTAGAAGGTAGGCTGGCCGAGGGCTTTATAGAACCCTGGCCTGTAGTAGGTACACTCGATGTGCAGGGAGGAATAGAGCGAAGAACCCGACCCGATGGCACGCTCAATCATTTTACCGGTGTAGCCGGACAGGAAATATTCCGGGGCAGTAGTTTGCCCCCATCTGCCTATGGCGATTTGTTTATTCCCGAACCTGTAGGAAGGCTTATCAGAAGAGCCAAAGTAAAAAATGAAAACGGAAAGAAGGTACTCCACAATGCCTACGACAAAAAAGAATTTTTAGCATCAACCGATCTCAATTTTCGTCCTGTGCAAGCCAAAACCGGCCCTGACGGATGCCTATACATTGTAGACATGTACCGGGGAATTATTCAGGAAAGCAACTGGACCCGGGAGGGAAGTATGATACGGCCGGAAATCCTACGCAAAGGGCTGGACAAAAACATAGGAAGGGGTAGAATATACCGGATAGTACACGATCAGATCGAACCCGAAGGCAAGCCCAACCTACTGGATAAAACTCCCGATGAACTGGTGGAATACCTGAGTCATGCGAACGGATGGCACAGAAGTACTGCGCAGAAGCTGTTGGCATTAAAAGGAGATCGAACAGTTGTGCCTGAGATTAAAGCAATGGCCAGAGACAATGAACCCTTTTGGTCAGCATTGGGTAGCCCAAAAGACTATGCGCGGGGAAGAATACATGCACTCTGGACACTCGAAGGGCTGGGTGTATTAGACAAGGAACTGATAATCGAAAAAATGAGCGATGAAGACCCTAGAGTGCGTATTACAGCTATTCGATTAAGTGAGAATTTTCTGAAAACCGACGACAAAGATATGCTTGACCACATCGCCGGGTTGCAGTCCGATCCGGATATCAATGTAGTAAATCAGGTGGCGCTCAGCTTGCGGTTTAGCCCGTCAAAAAGAGCTACAGACCTGCTGAATTCGCTGGGAGAAAAATACAAAACGAATGAAGTCATAGCTAAATCTGTAGTGGAAGGACTAAAGAAAGACGACAGTGAATTGCAGGCACTGAAGAAAAAAATAGCTCCCATGAGAAACTGGGAAAGGAATAGGATTTTGGAAGGGTACGACATATACAAGCAGTTGTGTGTGACATGCCATGGCGAAGATTTAAAAGGAGTACCCAATGGAGACAAGTCGCTGGTAGCACCGCCACTCATAGGGTCGCCCCGGGTACAGGGCGATAAAGACATATTGATAAGCATTTTACTTAATGGGCTCATAGGGCCTGTAGATGGTAAAGAATACGGCATAATGATGCCCATGGGTAGCAATGATAATGGCTGGATCGCCAATGTGATAAGCTATATACGGGCTATGAATGGTGCACCTACAGTTAGTGGAGGAGATGTAAGAAAGGTAAGAGACAAACATGCCAGTCGCGATACTTATTGGACATTGAAAGAATTACAGCAGCTATAATTACTCAAGAGATGATAAAGAGAAAATTAACATACATCAGCCTGGCGATCGGTGCGGTAATGGGGAGTGCCTGTACCCCATCCCAACACACCGAGCAGCCGGCCAAAGAAAACCGGATAGAAACCGCTTTGCCGCTGAGCAACCTCCCTCTCAACGATATGCAGGCATTCAGGCCGGTAGACAAAAACTGGCAGATTGTTGGAGATGTTTTTGTCGATAGGGCTCAGAAGCGAACCCTCATCACGTCACCGGGAGCCGGAGTGCTGGCAAACACACCCGTACCCAAAAAACACAAAGACAATCTTTTTACCCAGCTTGAGCATGGGGATATAGAAATAGAATATGAAGTAATGATGCCCGTACATTCCAATTCAGGGGTGTACTTTCAGGGTAGGTACGAAGTACAACTGCTCGATAGCTGGGGCGTAAAACAACCCAAGCACTCTGATATTGGAGGGATATACCAGCGCTGGGACAATACAAAAGAAAAAGGGCAAAGAGGGTTTGGAGGAATACCGCCAAGGGTAAATGCAGCAAAAGCACCCGGCCTCTGGCAGAAGTTTAAGGTAATATTTCATGCCCCCCGATTCGACAACAAAGGAGACAAAATCAAAAATGCGTGGTTTGAAGAAGTGTGGTTAAATGGCGAACTGATACACCAAAACGAAGAAGTATCAGAGCCTACACGCGCGGCGGCTTTCAACGATGAAAAGCCACTGGGACCTCTGATGATACAGGGCGATCATGGTCCGGTAGCACTGCGCAACATCCGCTACAAACTGTACGAAAATAAGCAGGTAGAACTGAAGGGAGTAAAGTTGAAAGAGTATGAAAACACAGCGCAGCAAATACCTGCTACAGACACCCTCAACCTACTGCGAGAGTTGCCTTCAGACTCATTGTCTGCGTGGATGGCAACCGGCCAAAACCCTCAAAGGCTACTCGAGTACAAAGGAAAACTGAGTCTGCCCAACGACGGCAATTACCTTTTTCAGATGCGGGTGCATCGTGGAGGAGCGTTGTTGCTCGTGGCAGGCGATACCATTGTAAACCTCAATGGAGATTACAATATCAACGACCTACAATCGGGGAAAGTGAATTTGCCTAAGGGAGAGCACCCCTTTACCCTCTACTACAATAAGCACCGTCCGTATCAGCGAGGGTTTGAATTGTGGGTAGAAGGACCCGGCATTCAAAAGCATCCGCTACACGCACCGGGTTCGTTGCAGGTAGGCGGATCGTCTGTAGAGCCGATAGTAGTGCAGCCGGGCGACAGACCGGCCCTGCAGCGCAGCTTTGTGCAGCATGGAGGCAGCAAGCGTACACACACCGTGTCGGTAGGTACTCCGCAAGACATACATTATACGTTTGATATGGCCTATGGATCGCTTATACAGGCATGGTATGGTGATTTTCTCGAAACCACCAAAATGTGGCATGCGCGAGGGCACGCCCAGCTCGGGGAGCCACTCCGCAAGCCTCTGTTGTTTCACGGTCAACCCGATTTTGCCATTTTACAAAACGACAACTCTGCCTGGCCACAGGGGCTCGAAGACGAGTCTGTATTTACTCACGAAGGCTACCAGCTCGACCGCAGCGGACTGCCCGCATTTACGCATCGTGTAGGAGCATCCAGAGTAACCAACAAAATAACACCGGCAGACACACTCCGCCACCTGACACGATACATCACAGTAGACGGCAATGACACGGTATGGCACAAGGTGGCCGAAGGAAAGCAAATCGAAAAACTGCCAGACAATACCTACGCGATTGACGACAAACAATATTTCATCGATTTCAAATCCGGCAATATATCGCCACAAATACGCCAGTCAAATGGAACTTATGAATTGTTGGTAAAGCTTCCGAAAGAAGCTCAGGAGGTAGTTTATAATATAATTTGGTAAAAGGGATAAAAAAATGACACTTACTATAAGAAAACCTAAAGTCATAAGTATGCTTAACGTTTGGTCGCTTGCTGTTTTGCTGACGTGCCTGTGCAGCGTGCTGCCCGGTGTGGCTCGTCAACAAAGTGATATGGCGCAAAAAGAAGCTGACTATTATAAGATTGTAAATGTACCCATACCGAAAGATATAGTGTTGGAAGTAGGCGGCCTGGCACTTACAGATAAAGACCAGCTGGGAGTATCCACACGTAGAGGAGAAGTATGGGTGATCAATCAACCCTACGGGCGCTCTCCCAAATACAACCGTTTTGCTTCAGGCTTGCACGAAACTCTCGGACTGGCTTACAAAGACGGAGGATTTTATGCCGCACAGCGCAGTGAGCTGACGCGCCTCGAAGATACCAATGGCGATATGCAGGCCAATAAATACAAAACGGTGTTTTCATGGCCTCTGTCTGGCAACTACCACGATTACTCGTATGGACCTAAGTTTTTACCCAACGGCGATATGATCGTAACCCTGAACCTGGGTTGGGAAGGCCGGGGAGTAAGTCGTGTGAAGTGGAGAGGGTGGATGTTGAAAATTTCGCCAAATGGAAAAATGACACCTATGGCCACCGGCCTGCGCTCCCCGTCAGGCTTTGCGGTAAACAGCGCGGGAGATGTTTTTTATACTGAAAACCAGGGCGATTGGGTAGGATCCGGACGAATGACACACCTGAACGTGGGAGACTTTGCCGGAAATCCTGCCGGTCTGGTATGGACAGACGACCCCTTGTCGCCACTCAAGCTTCGGCCAGAAGATATCGAAGACAATTCAGGCATGACCCTCTACGAATATGCTCAGAAAGTACCCGAGCTAAAGGCACCTGCAGTGTGGTTTCCGCATACAGTTTTGGGAATATCTACCTCCGACATCCTGTTAGACAACACTACAGGGAAATTCGGTCCGTTCGAAGGACAAATGTTTGTAGGAGATCAGGGGCATAGCAAGATCATGAGAGTGTTTATGGAAAAAGTAAACGGCGTGTATCAGGGAGCTGCTTTTCCATTTCGAGAAGGGTTTTCGTCGGGCATACTGCGCATGATATGGGGCAGTGACGCCAGCATGTTTGTAGGCATGACCAGCAGAGGGTGGGCAGCCACAGGAAAAGAACCGTACGGATTGCAGCGCCTGGTTTGGACCGGAAAAACACCTTTTGAAATAAAAACCATGAAAGCCCTGCCCGATGGGTTTGAATTGGAGTTTACCAAACCTGTGGATAAAAAACTGGCCGCTGACACAAAATCGTATCGCATGGCCACCTTTACCTACGGGTATCATCTCAAATATGGCAGCCCTATTATAGACCAGAAAGGTACGATGATTCACAAGGCCGAAGTTTCGGCTGATGGGCGTAAAGTAAAGCTGACCGTTCACGGCATGCGATTGGGATATATTCATCAGCTGAGTTGCAAAGGAGTCAAAACACCCTCAGGGGAATCACTGCTGCACGATATGGGGTTTTATACTTTAAACGAAGTGCCCGGAGGCAAGCTTATGTCACCACAAATGCCCGACATGGACAAAGTGGGAAAAACAGGAGCACAGGCAAAGCGGGTAAACAAGCTACCCGAAACGTGGATGAATGGACCGGACCAAAAGCTTTTGGTAGGCACACTGCCGGGAATGAAATTTGATGTAACGGAGTTGCGTGTAAAGCGCAATAGCAGGGTGCAGATTACATTCAACAACAACGACGATATGCTGCACAATCTGGTGGTAGTACAGCGAGGAGAGGGCAGTGTAGACAAAGTAGCTGCAGAGGCTCTGGCTTTGGGGTTGGATGGTGCAGATAAAAATTATGTACCGGATTCCGATCTGGTATTGTATCATACCGGTATACTTCAGCCCGAAACCACCGAAAGCATTTATTTTCAGGTGCCTAAGCACCGGGGTGAATACTGGATTGTATGTACTTTCCCCGGGCATAGCAATACGATGAGAGCCAAACTAATAGTAGAATAAATAAATAAAACCCATGAGACATTTAACTATACAAATAAAACTTGCATTGGTCTTGTGCCTGTTTATCACGGGCATGAGCCGGGCAGATATACGGCTGCCGGCCATGGTAGGAGACCACATGGTGTTACAGCAAAATACCTCAGTGAATATCTGGGGCTGGGCCGACAGTGGCGAAACCGTCAATGTAGTGGCCAGTTGGGGGCAGACAGTAAGCACCCGGGCCGATAAGTCCGGACAATGGAAAGCTCAGTTGCCCACGCCCGGGGGGAGTCACACGCCTCATCAGATTATACTACAAGGCAACAATACCCTATACCTTCGCAACGTGTTGGTAGGCGAAGTTTGGCTGTGTTCAGGGCAATCAAACATGGGCTGGTCGGTAAAGCAATCCAACAATTCGTACATGGAGATTCAGCAGGCAGACTATCCTTCTATACGCTTTTTTCATGTGCCCAATACCATGAAATGGGAGCCTCAGGAGGACGTAAATGCCAGATGGGAGCAGTGCAGGCCTGAAACAGTAGCAGACAAAAGTGCCGTGGCGTATTATTTTGGTAAGGTACTTACGCAAAAACTCGACGTACCGGTTGGTTTGATTATCTCGGCATGGGGAGGCTCAGGAGCACAAGCATGGATCGACAAAACCTCTGCACAAAAAGAAGTGCCGGAAATAGCAGAGTGGTACGATAAGCACGAAGCTACAATGAAACAGCGGCACTTTGAGTGGATGAAAGGTGTGGCCGAGTGGAGGTCTACCCAACAAAGCGAACAGCTGGACTGGTCGAGCAGACCGGCACGCAGGCTGCCCGCGGATCAGCACATTCCTTTTGCACTCTACAATGGCATGATTCATCCGCTGAAAAACTACACCCTAAAGGGCGCATTGTGGTATCAGGGAGAGTCAAACGTGCCAAGAGCAAACCAGTACAGGAGGCTTTTTCCGGCCATGATTCGAAGCTGGCGAAATGCCTGGCAGCAGGGAGAATTCCCGTTCTATTTTGTGCAGTTGGCACCTTACCATTACAACGATCACCAGGGGGTGACCTCTGCAGAGCTGAGAGATGCCCAGCAGCAAACCCTGCGCGAAGTGGCCAATACGGGTATGGTAGTTACCACCGACATAGGCAATGCCAATGACATACATCCCCGCAAAAAACAGGAAGTAGGACAAAGGCTGGCTATGCTGGCACTGCATCACGATTACGGTCAGCTTGATCAGGGATATGCCAGTCCGGTGTATAGCAAATCTGAGGTAAAGCAAAAGCATGTAGTAGTCAGCTTTGATTACGCAAAAAGTCTGAAAGTACGCCGGGGAAATCGTATCGAAGGGCTGCAAATAGCCGGCAAGGATCAGCGATTTGTGCCTGCTCAGGGTGAGATAATCAATGGCAATCAACTGAAAGTGTGGTCTCCGTCAGTAAAAAGACCGGTAGCCGTAAGGTTTGGGTGGTCTAATGCTCCTTTTCTCAACTTGTTCAATGAGGCAAACTTGCCCGTTTCGCCTTTCAAAACAGACAGCTGGAAGGATACCACCGAAGGTGAAATTCATTTAAGCTTACCATAGTTGGTTGGTAATTAATTGGCGTAATATGAATATTTTGCTCTAAAGCTACTATACAAGTATTGACATTAGTTATTGTGGTTTTAGGATTGATAAAAACTTTTTTATTGCCTTTAAAAGCAGATGTTATAAAAAAATAGAAATTGTTCAGGTATCAGTATTATTAATGAAAACTAAGACCCTTATCATATTAACTTTATTTATTCAGTTTAGTGTTAATCCTATTTGCTTCGCTCAGGGTAAATTTTCTAAACCGAATATCATTTTGATTTTCTGTGATGATCTGGGATATGGAGACCTATCGAGTTATGGACATCCAACTATCAAAACGCCAAATTTGGACAAAATGGTGGCTGAAGGCATTAAGTTCACGAATTTTTATTCCGCTTCATCAAAATGCTCAGCTAGTAGGTACTCTTTACTAACGGGGCGTTTGCCCATAAGGTCAGGGTTTGGGGCAGTGCTTAGCCCCAACTCAGAAAGAGGGATACATCCGAAGGAGATTACTTTAGCCGAAGGACTCAAAGATGCGGGATACTCAACTGCTATTTTTGGCAAGTGGCATTTGGGACACTTAAAGAAATATCTTCCATTGCAGCATGGATTTGATGAATATATTGGGTTTCCTTATAGCAACGACATGGGACGAATAGATCGACCTATTCCATTGTTGATGGGAAATGATACTTTAGAACTTGATCCCGATCAAAGAAAACTAACCGAATTATACACAGATTCTGCAATTGACTTTATTCAAAGAAATAAAGAAAAACCACTATTCGTTTACCTGCCTTATTCCATGCCCCACGTACCTCTTCACCCTGGAATTGATTTTGAAGGGAAATCCAAGAGGGGAACTTATGGAGATACCATCGAAGAAATCGACTGGAGTGTTGGGAAAATCATCAATACGCTTAAGGAATTAAATTTGACCAAAAACACTTTGGTGTTTTTTACAAGCGATAATGGCCCATGGCTTACTAAAAAGGAAAATGGCGGTTCAGCGGGCTTGCTGCGTGGAGGCAAAGGTAGCACCTGGGAAGGAGGAATGCGTGTACCGGGGATTGCCTGGTGGCCCAATACCATTGCTAGAGGACATGTTGAACTGGAGGTTGTAAGCACTATGGATTTATATGTAACTGCTATGAAATTGGCGGGGAAAGAGATTGCAGCAGACCGGACAATTGACGGAAAGGACATTAGCCCCTTGTTGCAAAAAGAAGGTGGTGAAATGGTATCGCATCCCTATTTTTTTTATCCCCCAAGAGGAGATGTTCAGGCGGTAAGAAAAGGATCATGGAAGTTGCATACTAATATTTCAGGTAAGGAAGAAAAGGCTTATTACGATGGGCAACTGCCTCTACTATTTAATGTGGATATAGATCCATCAGAGCAATACAATTTAGCCGAAGAGAACGGCCAAATTGTTAATGAATTGCTCTCAGAATTAATAGAGCATAAAAAAAACGTAAAGTTAGAATCTAATTATTATGAAGAAACTGATAAATAAACTGTGTAAATATGTAATACCATTAATTGTTTTTTTGGCCTTATGGAGTTTTTCAGCCGAGGCACAAAAACACAAAGTAATGATCATTACCGGCCAAAACAACCACTACTGGCAGGGAAGCTCACCCATCATCAAGAAGATATTTGATCAAAGCGGCATGTTTGAAGCCACAATAGTTACCAGCCCGGCCAAAGGCGAGGATATGTCGGCATTTAGGCCGGATTTTTCTGCCTACGACCTTATTTGCATGGACTACAATGGGGATATGTGGCCGGAATCTACGCGAAACAATTTTGTTCAGTACATGAAAAAAGGCGGAGCTTTGGTCGTTTTTCATGCTTCTGACAATGCTTTTTCCGAATGGGAGGAATACAACCGAATGATTGGTGTAGGAGGCTGGGGCGGACGCACCGAGGCTCACGGTCCTATCGTGTATTGGCACGATGGTAAATTTCATAAAGACACATCTGCCGGTAGAGGAGGAGCCCATGGTCGCCAGGATGAATACGTGGTGCATACGCGAAATGCCAGTCACCCTATCATGCAAGGGTTGCCAGAAAAATGGCTACATACCAAGGATGAATTGTACCATAGCCTGAGGGGGCCTGCCAAGCAGATGACGGTTTTGGCTACAGCCTCACAACCCAAAGAGCGAGGAGGATCGGGCAGGCAGGAACCTGTATTGATGACCATAAAATACGGAAAGGGAAGAGTATTTCATTCGGTAATGGGACACGCTGGTGCCAAAAATCTCAATACCGTAAAGTGTGCCGGCTTTATCACTACGCTTCTGAGGGGAGCCGAGTGGGCTGTTACCGATAAGGTCACACAATCGGTGAGCAGAGAGTTGCCTACAGAAAATGAGACACGTGTGTGGGAGAGCGCAAAAGCGCCTGATATGCCCTGATGACCTACAGTTTGAAACGATACAGTATGAAAAAACTAATTGTGTGGTGTTTGTTGGCAGTAGGTACTGCCGCTGCAGCACAGGAAGCTAAAACGCCCCGTCCCAATGTTGTGTTGGTGTTGATAGATAATCAGGGATACCATGAGTTGAGTAGAAATGGCCATCAGATTGTCAAAACGCCTCAAATGGACAACCTGTCGCAGGTAGCGGTCAATTTTACGAATTTTCACGCCTCACCCTTTTGCTCGCCGAGTAGAGCTGCATTGCTAACCGGCCGATACGCACTACGAGCCGGTATCTACAATACCATAGGCGGTGTATCCATTTTACATAAAAATGAAACCACAGTAGCAAGTATGCTCAAACAGGCCGGCTACCAGACTGGCGTATTTGGCAAATGGCACCTGGGAGCAAGCTACCCCTATGCACCACGTTTTCGAGGGTTCGACGAAGTATTTGTGCACGGAGGAGGAGGAGTAAGCCAACTGGGCGATTACTATGGCAATGATCATATAGACGCTACTTACCAGCACAATGGGAAATTTGTAAAGTCAGAAGGATTTTCTACCGACGTGCTGTTTGACCAGGCCATTCGGTTTATAGATGAAAAAAAGCAGGGAGAGCAGCCCTACTTTTGTTACATAACTACTCCGGCGGTGCATTTTCCTACCAACAGACACCCTGAAACGACACGTAGGCTACTCGAGAGGGGTGCCCCTGACGACAAGTTTTTGGCGTTGCTTTCCATGATAGAAAATGTGGACGACAACATAGGCAAGCTGCTGGAATACCTGAAAGAGTCGAATCAGCTGGACAATACCCTCCTGATAGTGGCCTCAGATCAGGGGGTAAACGACCGTGGAGCACCGAGCCACCGATCCGGACAATTTCAAAACAGGGGACTCTCGTACGATGAAAAGCATCATGTGTATTGCATGATACAATACCCCCCACTCACCACTGCCAATGGAGGAGACACAGACCAGCTTACCGGTATGGTCGACATTACCCCCACTATATTGGATATATGCGGAGTAGAGCCTGCTCAAAAACTGGATGGTCAGTCACTCAAACCCATACTGGCAGCAAACCGTCAGTGGGATAATGAGCGAAAGTTAATAATACAGTGCCCTCGGTCGCGAACACTCAAAAAATGGGAAAATACAGCAGTAAAGTATCAGAAATGGCGCCTGGTAGATGGTGAAAAACTGTACAATACTGAAACAGATTATGGCCAGCTGAATGATGTAGCCGGGCAAAACCCACAATTGGTAAAAGAATTAACAGCAGCATATGAAAAATTCTGGCAGTCGTTACCAGCGCCATCGTCGCTGCTGGCTGTGCATGTGCTGGGTCATCAGGAAGCACCCGATACCCGGCTTGTAGCCATGGATTGGTATAAAGGAGGCGCCCCCTGGACTCAGCAGAGTTTGAAAAACAGATCTGCGCAAGGGGTGTGGAAAGTAGAAATAGCAAGAGAGGGAACTTACCGCTTCGAATTGAGGCATTTTCCCAGAGAACACCCCATGCCCATAGAAGCCGAAACAGCCACCGTACAGATTGGAGACAGACAGAAGACTGTACCCCTCAAACAGGGCGTAGACGAAGCAGTGATTTATCTCCATCTTGAAGAAGGAGTCTATGATTTTACCACAACTTTTGAAAACAAAGACACAGAAAACAGTTGGGGTGCCAACTTTGTGCATGTTCACTATATAGATTAATCAATTACTAAAAAGAAACTTCCCATGATTTATCGTTTGACGCTACTCATATTGCTTTTTTGTTTTACCGCAGGAAAAACCCAAAGCCAAACTCCGGAACGTCCCAATATCATATTGATAATGTGCGACGACCTGGGATGGGACGATGTAGGGTTTAATGGAAATGAGAAAATAGAAACACCAAACCTCGATCGGCTGGCAGGTAAAGGGGCTGTCCTAAATCGTTTTTATTCAGCAGGGCCGGTATGTTCACCTACCCGGGGCAGTTGTATTACCGGTCGAAACCCTTTTAGGTTGGGTATCCCTACCGCTAACTCAGGATACCTGAAGCCCGAAGAAATTACCCTTCCGGAGCTTCTCAAGGCACAGGGATATACCACGGGGCATTTTGGTAAGTGGCATTTGGGTACACTTACAACCAGCATAAAAGATGCAAACAGAGGGAAGCCCCGCGATTATTCGCACTATTCCACACCTGCCATGAATGGTTACGACGAATACTTTGCTACAGAATCAAAAGTGCCAACTTATGACCCTATGGTGTATCCGACGCAGTTCGATACAGCATTGGGAGAGTCCAAGCACTACGGATGGGCAGCCGTAGAAGGAGCTAATGCCGGTAAAAAACTGGAAACATACGGTACGTTTTACTGGCAGGGCAAAGAGCAGTTGGTGCTTGAAAATACCGACGGAGATGATTCCAGAGTTATCATGGATAGAGTTATTCCTTTTGTGCGCAAAGCTGCATCTGCTCAGATGCCATTTTTTACCACTATATGGTTTCATACACCGCATTTGCCGTTGGTGGCCCCTCAAAAATACCGGGCAAAATATAGCCAGCTGACTCATAAAGAGCAGCTGCTGTATGGGTCTATCACTATGATGGATGAGCAGGTAGGCCGCCTATGGGAGCAACTCGAAGCTATGGGAGTAGCAGACAATACCATGCTCTGGTTTTGCAGCGACAATGGTCCGGAAGCCGGTACGCCAGGGTCTGCAGGGCCTTTTCGTGCACGCAAAAGAAGCCTGTACGAAGGAGGGGTGAGAGTTCCGGCATTTGTGGTATGGCCAGCCCGGATATCGTCAGGCTGGCAGCTCAATACCCCCGCTGTAACCAGCGATTATCTCCCGACTATAGCAGATTATCTGGGGATAGAATCTCCAAAGCGACCGATAGATGGCATTAGCTTAAAGAAAGTGCTTGAGCAAAAAGGAGGAGATAGAGAACAACCAATAGGTTTTTTGGCACCCGGCAAGATGTCCTGGGTGACAGACCGATACAAGTTGATTTCCAACGATAAAGGCAAAACGTTTGAACTGTATGACCTGATTTCAGATCAGGGCGAGAGTAGTGACATAGCTGCGAAACATAAAAAAACAGTAGATCGATACAAAGCAGACCTGCTGGAATGGGTGGAGAGTTGCGACCAGTCCAGAAATGGGGCGGACTATTGATACGTGCAAGCTGTGCTCACCTACAGGGATAACCTACCATACTATGAAAAAGAGAAAATATGATGAGTACAAAACGAAAAAACAGCGCTAAGAGGCTGCTCATAACAGTATTGTGTGGGGTTGTAATCTGGCCGGCGATAAGTAAGGCCAAAAAACGACCTCCCAATGTGGTGATTATTTTTACCGACGATCAGGGATATGGCGATGTAGGTGTTTTTGGAGCCAGGGGCTTTAGTACACCTCATATCGACAAAATGGCCGCCGAGGGCATGAAGTTTACCGATTTTTATGTAGCGTCATCGGTATGCTCGCCATCCAGAGCGGCATTGCTCACGGGCAGCTACCCACAGCGCATTGGTATACCGGGAGTCCTTTTTCCCGAAAGAAGAAACACAAACTGGGACCCTGAAAAACGCAATACCAAAACCGGTATACACCCCGACGAAACTACCCTACCCGAAATGCTAAAAGCCAATGGGTATGCTACCGGGGCTTTTGGCAAATGGCACCTCGGACATCACCGGAAGTTTCTACCCCTCCAGCAGGGGTTTGATGAATATTATGGCCTGCCATATTCTAATGACATGCGCCCTGGCAAAAAGAAGAACAAACAGTCGTACCCGCCGCTTCCTCTGATGAACGGCAACAAGGTAGAGCGATTTATGGAAGATGACCAATCTATGCTCACCACAGTGTATACAGAAAAGGCTGTGGATTTTATCAAGCGACACAAAGACGAGCCGTTCTTTGTATACCTGCCGCACACCATGCCTCATATACCGCTATATGTATCAGAAAAATTTGCCGGACACTCAGAAAACGGGATATATGGCGATGTAATAGAAGAAATAGACTGGTCGGTAGGGCAGATTAATAAAACCCTGAAAGAGCTGGGGCTGGAAGAAAATACATTGGTGATCTTCACTACAGACAATGGACCCTGGCTGGTATTTGGCGATCATGGAGGATCTGCCGGTTCGTTGCGGGAGGGCAAGTTTACCACTTTTGAAGGAGGTCAGCGAGTTCCATGCGTGATGAAATGGCCCAATACTATACCGGCAGGCAGTACCACGGATCAGATAGTATCTACCATTGACCTGCTGCCCACTATAGCGGCTATTACCGGTTCGGATTTGCCAAAAAAGAAGATAGACGGGCAAAATATGACCAGGGTACTAAAAGGATATCGAGGGAATAAAATGCTCAAAGATGAATTTTTCTACTACCGGGGCTGGAACCTGGAGGCCGTAAGAAGTGGCAAATGGAAGCTTCATGTGCCCCACACCTACAATCAGGTAGTAGTGTCGGATTCGGGCAATGTCCATGGAAGAAAAGGAATGAAATCCGAAATCGGACTGGCTCTGTTCGATTTGTCAGTAGATGTAGGAGAGCAACACAATGTAGCCGGTGAGCATCCGGAAATAGTAGAAAAAATGCTGAAACGAATAGAAAACATGAAAGCCAGACTAGGTGATAGCGAGTCCACAGGTGAGGAAAAACGCGACTGTGGCTGGCAGCTGACAGAGGCCGAATGGCCACCGCAATAAAAAGGGAATGAAAATGCATAAAGTTGAAAATAAATTAAAGAAAGTCCACTCACTTCTGATCAGAGGGGTATTTTGGGTAGTTGTGGCAGGGAGTATGAGCTGTCAGTCTCCGGAAAACTCAGGAAAGGCAGGGCAAGTGACCACACGACCCAACATCGTTTACATTCTGGCAGATGATATGGGGTATGGTGATGTATCGGTGCTCAACCCCGCTTCGAAAATTCAGACGACACATATCGATAAATTATCGGAAACAGGAATCGCCTTTACCGATGCACATTCTACCAGTGCAGTATGCACCCCGTCGCGGTACAGTATACTTACAGGGCGATACCCCTGGCGATCCGATAGGTTCAGAGGAGTAACCTGGACCTACGATACAGCGCTGCTTAGGCCGGAGCGGGCCACAGTAGCCAGTATGCTTCAAGAGCAGGGATACACCACCGGTGTGATAGGCAAGTGGCATCTTGGCTGGAATTGGGCTTTTCAACCCGGAGAAAAACGCCGGATAGATTTTAGCAAAAAGATCGAAAGGTCGCCCAATACAGCAGGGTTTAATTATTCCTATTGCTTGCTAGCCTCGTTGGACATACCTCCTTACGTATATGTGGAAAACGATGAAGCTACTGCACAACCCGACAGTATAGTGCAGGGTACTCATCTGGGAATGTACGATTTTTGGCGCACGGGCCCACTCGCTCCCGATCTGCGTTTCGACGATGTGCTCCCCAACTTTACCCGCAGGGCAGTAGATTTCATCCAAAAACAAAAAGATGACAAGCCTTTTTTCCTTTATTTCCCACTCACTGCTCCGCATACACCTATAGTACCCTCAGAAAATTTTGTAGGAAAAAGTGGAGTGAACCCATACCTCGATTTTTGTCTGGAAGTGGATTGGTCTGTAGGAGAAATTATCAAGGCTCTAAAGGAAAAAGGAGTATATGACAATACCATTATCGTTTTCACTTCAGACAATGGATCGAGTACACGATCGGCCAACTACCCGGTACTGCTGTCTCATGGACACAACTCCAGTGGAGGATACAGGGGTGCCAAAGGTGATATTTTTGAAGGAGGACATAGAGTGCCTTTTATTTTTTCGTATCCTGCAGCGATACCTAAAGGGCGCACTTACGAAAAGCCGGTAAGCTTAGTTGATTTTATGGCTACAGTAGCCGATATCACCAACTATTCGCTGGCTGATAACATGGCAGAAGATAGTTATAGCTTTTATCCTGTTATTGCCGGAGAAGATGGCCAAATGAAAGAGCGTCCTGTGATCAGTGCATCGTCAGATGGCAGCCTGTCGCTGAGAGACGGGGAGTGGAAACTGGAAATGTGCCCCGGATCGGGAGGGTGGCTTACACGCCCCAGCAACAAGGAGGCTGTCGAGCTAGGGCTTCCTCCATACCAGCTTTACAACCTGGCAGCAGATCCCACAGAGCAGTACAACCTGATCGACGAAAACCCCGCCAGAGCCAAAGCTATGGTGCAGCAGCTAAGAAGCTATGTGAAAAACGGAAGAACAACACCGGGAAAACCCCAATCGAACAATACTACAATTCCTGAGCAACAGGAATGGATGACCAATAGATTATTCAATAATTAAAACTAAAACATGAAGAGAATTTTAAGTATTATGACCCTCACAGTCCTGCTGTGGAGCTGTGCTGAAAAAGAACAACAAAGACCGAATATATTATTTATCATGTCAGACGATCATACCTCGCAAGCCTGGGGTATATACGGTGGCATACTCAAAGACCATGTGCAAAATAAGAACATCAGCCGACTGGCCGATGAAGGAGCCATGCTCAACAACTCTTTCTGCACCAATTCTATCTGTGTGCCCAGCAGGGCTACCATTCTTACCGGGCAGTATAGCCATCGCAATGGTGTGCGTACTTTGCCCGATGCGATGAGCCCCGATAGCATGAATATAGCCAAAGTACTACGGCAAAATGGCTATCAAACGGCAATGATTGGTAAGTGGCACCTAAAAAAGGAACCATCCGGATTTGACCATTACATGGTTTTGCCCGGTCAGGGGCGCTACCACGATCCCATCCTCAAAACCAAAGAAAACTGGCAGGATGGCTACAAAGGAGGCAAAGAGTACAAAGGCTTTTCTGCCGATGTGATTACCGATTTTTCGATCGAGTGGATGAAAAAAGCGGATAAAAAGAAGCCCTTCCTCCTGATGACTCATTTTAAAGCTACACACGAGCCGTTTGATTATCCCGAAAGACTGGCACACCTTTACGAAGGAGAGGAAATACCCGAGCCGGCTTCTCTTTACGATTTTGGACCAGAGACTACCGGACGTACTTTCGTAGGGCAAAAAATGGACGAACTGGCGCGTAGAATGGAATATGCTACCAAGTATCCCGATAAGTTTTGGACAAGCTATCCCGGTTTGCCATTCTCGATCGAGGGGTTGGATAGTATTCAGGCCAGAAAGAAAACTTATCAGAAGTTTATCAAAGATTTTATGCGGTGTGGTGCAGCTATAGACGAAAATATAGGCAGACTACTCGATTATCTCGAAGAAAGCGGTCAGGCAGAAAATACAGTGGTGATATACACTGCCGATCAGGGATATTTTCTGGGTGAGCATGGTTTTTTCGACAAAAGGATGATCTACGAAGAATCACTACGTATGCCTTTTGTTATTCGATATCCTAAAGAAATCAAAGGAGGAACTACCATCGACGACATCATACTCAATGTGGATTTTGCATCGCTATTTGCCGATTATGCAGGCATTGAAAACCCCTCTTTTGTACAGGGGCAAAGCTTTCGGGAAAACCTAAAAGGCGATACTCCGGCAGACTGGCGCAAGTCTATGTACTACCGCTATTGGGCGCATGCACCTCGCCGGCCGGGACACTTCGGCATCAGAAACGACCGATACAAGCTGGCGTTTTTCTATGGCAGTCACCTGGGGATAAATGGGGCAGAAAAGAAAGTAAATACTGAGCCGGCATGGGAGTTCTTCGATTTGCAGAATGACCCTGGAGAAAACAGAAACGCCTACAACGATCCGAAGTATCAGTCGATTATACAAGACATGAAGCAAGAGCTCCTCAAGTTAAGAGAGGAAGTAGGAGATACAGATGAGCAGTTTCCGGAAATGGAGCAAATAATAAGCAACCACTGGGGCTAAAGATATAACTAAGTCAACAACAGAAATAGAGTAATAAAAGACATGGCAAAAAGAATAACAGCCCTGCTGGCAGCCTGGATGGTTGTGGGGATCTGGACTTTGGCAGAAGCGCAGGAAACCTTACGCTTCGAAGAGGGGCTTATCATAGGGCCTTCCGGCAAGCGCAACAGGTCTGCTGTATTTACCGATCAGGTATATCATCAGATGGCATTGGGTACGTTCGATACCCCACGAAAAGGAGGCGAGGCAGGAACTGATCGGGACGGGCAGCCCAGAATATGGGAAACGATCCAAGCCAACGAGCAGGGGGAGTTTGTGAGCAGCAAACTCAGAGGAGGTTTGCTGTACCTTACGGCAACCCTGCCACAGCCTGTCGTGAAGGTAGTTGAGGTGTCGGGAAATAGCGAATTGTATGTAAACGGGGTGCCACGAAGCGGCGACATTTACAACAAGAAGTGGATACTGCATCCGGTGAAGTTAAATCAAGGAGAAAATAGTTTTTTGATTAAAGGATCAAGAGGTGGTAAGTTGAAAATGAACGTTTATTCTCCGGATAAACCGGTTTATTTCACTCAAAAAGACATGACCATACCCGATATGCTCGTGACTGAAAACGATGAGAAAATAGCCGCTATTCGTATAGTCAATGCCACCGAAAAAACACTGAAAGGTCTCCGGATAGAAACCGAGACAAACGGTGAAAAGAGCAGCATGGAAGTACCTGCTATTATACCGCTTACCACCAGAAAAGTGACCTATCGTGTAAAAGATAATGCTACACAGGAAGGCAAAACCGAAGTGACAGTGAGACTGTACCAGGGAGGGAAGCTTCTGGATGAAACACAGGTAACTTACGAGGTGAAGAATAATCAGAAAAACTACAAGCGTACATTTATATCTGAAATAGACGGAAGTGTGCAGTATTTTGGTGTGAGAGAAGGTATATTGGACGAAGGAGTGAAGCCGGCTATGTTTTTGTCTGTGCACGGAGCTGGAGTAAAAGGTATAGGCCAGGCAGGGTCGTACAAAAACAAAGATTGGGGACATGTAATTGCCCCAACCAACCGACGCGAATTCGGTTTCGATTGGGAAGATTGGGGGCGGTGGGATGCTATGGAGGTACAGGCCCTAGCCGAAAAAATGTACAATACTGATCCTACGCGTACCTACCTCACAGGCCACTCTATGGGAGGGCACGGCACCTGGCAGTTGGGAGCTACGTTTCCCGGCAAATGGGCAGCCTTAGCACCTGTATCCGGTTGGTATTCGTTTTTTTCATATGGAGGTAAAGAAAAGAAAGAACAACCCTCTCCGGTGGAACAAATGTTTGTTCGGGCCAGTCATTCCAGCCATACCCTGGAGCTATCCCGAAACTACCTTCATCATGGCATATACATTTTGCACGGCGATGCAGACTATAATGTGCCCGTATCACAGGCCAGGTTTATGAAAAAGCACCTGGCAGAGTTTCATCCCGATTTTGTGTATCAGGAAGAGCCGGAAGCCGGCCATTGGTTTGGTATAGACAAGGAGCCTATATTCAGCTATTTTAAAAGACACGAAGTAGAATCCAACAAAGACGACAAAGAGTTTGAATTCAGAACAGCCAGCCCCGGGGTGTCGTCTTCCAGTAGGTTTGTAACCCTCTATCGTCAGACCGAACCGTTTGAGTTTAGTGGGGTAAAAGTGAAACAGTCTGCCCTCACTCGAAGGGAGAAGAATAAAGAGCCCGACAAGGTGTTGAAAAACAGGCTGATTGAAGTAGAAACGGAAAACCTGGAAATATTCAAGCTTGACCTGGCGCACTGTGTAGGCGCGGACACACTGACGGTAAATGTAGACGGCAAAACGTTTGAAGGACTGGTAGACAAGGCCGGAGGTGAAGTTTGGTTTGGAAAACAAAACAATACCTGGGCAATAATCGCTAAACCTACCGACGCTAGCTGGAAAACCCCCAGCCGCTACGGCAATTTTAAAGATGCATTTAAACACAGAATGCTATTTGTATACGGCACACGTGGAACAAAAGCAGAAAATGCCTGGGCATTTAACAAAGCCCGATTTGATGCCGAAACGTTTTATTACCGCGGAAATGGATCCATAGATGTGATTTCCGACAGAGAATTTAAGTTGGACAAATACAAAGACAGATCAGTAATTATTTATGGCAATGCCACAACCAATAGTGCCTGGAAGCACTTGCTCGCGGATAGTCCTGTGCAGGTAAAACGCAACGAAATTACCGTGCAGGGCAAAAAACTAACCGGAGACCAGTGGGCAACATACTTTGTGCGTCCACGCAAAGACAGTGATAAAGCTTCGGTAGGCGTAGTTTCAGGTACGGGTCTTGCCGGATTTCGATCGGTGTATCCCAATAGATATTTCGTGTCGGGTACAGGCTTTCCTGATTTTATGCTCTTTTCGCCGGATATGTACACTCAGGGCTTTGACGGTGTGAAAGCTGCCGGTTTTTTTGGAAACGACTGGAGTGTGAAAAATGGCGCCATAGAATGGAATGATTAACAAAATACAGGAAATGGAAGCGAAAACGATAAAAAGACTGGTTTTTGGATTGATGATATTATCATTTGTTGGGCAGCAGACAGCTGCCCAACCCAACCCCTACCAACCCAATAAATATAATGAGGTGTGGCAGCCAGAACCGCGTTGGGTAGACACGGGCACAGAAGACAGCACTCCGCCATCAGACGCTATTGTGCTTTTTGATGGATCGGACCTGGAGCAGTGGGTGTCAGCAAGGGACGGAGGAAATGTAAAGTGGGAAAACAAAGACAATGTGCTCACGGTATCGCCAAAGACGGGCAGCATCAAAACCCGACAGGAGTTTGGGGATTGTCAGTTGCATATAGAGTGGCGTGCTCCGGCAGTGGTAGAGGATGAGACCGGACAAAAGAGAGGCAATAGCGGAGTGTACCTGCAGTCGAGGTATGAAGTGCAAGTGCTCGACAGTTACAATAACCGCACCTACTCCAATGGGCAGGCAGCTGCTATATACAAGCAGCATATTCCGTTGGTCAATGCCAGCAGAAAGCCCGGGGAATGGCAGTCGTATGATATTATTTTTACCGCACCTCGCTTCAATGCCGACAGCATCAAAATATCGCCAGGCAGAATCACAGTTCTGCACAATGGTGTATTGGTACAAAACAATGTAGTACTGAAAGGCAGGGCACCACATGGCAAAGCTCCGCTTATGCTGCAGGACCATTCGGATAAGGTCAGCTTTCGAAATATCTGGATACGCGAGCTGGAATAAAAGCTAAATGTACATAGTGCATTATGCGCCCTCTAATTGCAAACCGTGTAGGCCGATAGAATCTTTATTTATAGTTTGTCGTACTTGTCAGGGAATCTATTATCAGATTAGAAAAAAACCGACGTATTGACGTACTGAAAACCCCAAACGTAATATCCTCTTTACTATGAGCACACAAGACAATCAAATCAACTATGTGGAATTTAAAGCACGGGACTTGTCCGCCATCAAAACCTTTTATAAACAGGTGTTTGGGTGGGAGTTTACAGATTATGGCCCTGACTATGTGGCATTTTCCAATAGTGGATTGGAAGGCGGTTTTGAAAGGTCAGACGAAAAAGTAGTGAACGGGGCGCTGGTGGTTTTGTACCACACAAGTTTGGAGCACGTGAAGGACGTAGTAGAGGAAAACGGAGGAGTGATCTCAAAAGAGATATTTTCTTTTCCGGGAGGGCGTAGATTTCATTTTGTAGACCCTGCGGGAAACGAACTGGCCATTTGGTCAGATCAATAAAACTCTCGTGTCAACATTTATCCTTTCAGAAGAAAAGATAAATAGGTTCAGCTTAGAAAGCCTCAGGTATGTTAGCTACACGGCGGGTGAGATGAAGGTGTAACGTATACTTCGATTACGGCCTAGTGCAGTAGATGACATGCCGGAGACTAACGTCTAAAGGGGCGCTTGTGGATTCTATGTTGCTCAGAAAACCGTTTCTTTTGCTGAAGAAAAAGGCTGTATCAAATAAGAAAATCTACTTGTACAATTACTTTTCTTGGTCTAACTGTACAAGTGAAAGTGTTTCTCAGCAGAGCCCAACAAAAAAAGCCTTTCATTTTGAAAGGCTTGCTTATATTATTTCAGAAGTCTTTGCTTAAGAAAGAGCAGCTACGTGCTTAGTAAGCTTAGACTTTTGGTTGCTTGCTTTGTTTTTGTGTATGATGTTGTTTTTAGACAACTTGTCGATCATAGAAACAACCTTCGTCAACAACTCCTGCGCTTCTTTCTTGTCAGTAGTTTCTTTCAATCTTTTGATGAAAGTTCTGGTAGTTTTATGCTGGTATCTGTTGCGCAATTGCTTAGCACCGTTAGACCTGATTCTCTTTAAAGCCGATTTATGGTTTGCCATGAATTCTCTTCGTTAAAATTTTTCGGACTGCAAATTTACTGCTAAAGATAAGAAATACAAATCCCATCAATGTTTTTATTCAATTTATTGAGGAACGAATTCTATATCTGTTCTTTTTTGTGGCAAAGTAGTGTTAAATTCGGCAGATTGCCAACGAAATAGACAACTATACGCTATGATGAGAAGAATACTATGCACTTTGATGGGGGTAGTAGCTACAGGCTACCTATATGGTTTTGATAGCCTCGCTCTGCAGCACCGCCAGCAAGTGGAGCAGTCTCTGGTTTTGTTGCACAACGCCAACAACCTGCTGCCAGTTCGTCACCTCGACACCATACGGGTAAAAGGGGTGTTTTTTGGAAGTGAACAAAAAGAAGACGCCTTTCACCAACGGATCAATGCTTACAAAGAGCAGGAAGCTACAGTAGAAGAAGCCAATCTGATAGTGGTGGGGCTGGATTTGTTTCAACATATCGATTTTCAGGATGTTGAGCAGGAGCTTGGCAAGCTTGGCAATGTTCAGCTAGTGTTAATAGTGAACGGAAACGAGGGCTTTTCCCGGGTAAGAGAAGTAGTGCGTGGAGTGTCGGCGTTGGTCTATGCCCCGGTTTCGGATATGCTTAGTTTCGATTTAGCAGTGCAGGGCATATTTGGGGGTATAGGTTTTCAGGGAAAAATAGATATGCCAGAGGACCCTCCCTTTGCGGGCGATGTGGGTATTCTTACTGAGCCAATTCAGCGGTTTAGTTACACTATTCCGGAAGCTTTTGGGGTGTCTTTTGCGGCGTTAGATAGTGGTATTTCGGCTATAGCTCAGCAGGGGCTGGATTCTATGGCTTATCCGGGGTGTCAGGTGTTGGTAGCCAAAGAGGGGGCAGTCATTTACCATAAGGCTTTTGGATACCATACATATGCCAAACAGCGCCAGGTGCGCCTCGACGATGTATACGACCTGGCATCTGTGTCTAAGGTTACAGGGGCTACTACTGCTCTTATGAAGCTCTACGACGATGGTTTGTTGGAGCTTGACAAGAAATTAAGTGACTATTGGACAGATTTTAAAGGTACTGATAAAGAAAATATGACGGTAAGAGAGGTGTTGGCACATCAGGCACGCCTTAAGCCGTATATATCATACTACCAGGTGTCTAAGCGTAAAAATGGTCGTTTTAAGTGGGGGTCTGTCAAGACAGATTCCTCCAGGCGTTTTCCGTATCGTATATCTTCTACCCAGTTTTTGCATAAAGACTATAAGGAGAAGAAAATTTATCGAATGATTAAAAAATCAACGCTAAACGAAAAGCCAGGATATGTGTATTCAGGGTTGTCTTTTTACCTCTATCCACAGATAGTACAAGACCTGACCGGACAAGCCTACGATCATTATTTGGAAGACCGGTTTTTTACACCGTTAGGGGCCGGTACGTTGACATTCAATCCTCTGGAAAAGTTGCCGCTGGAGAGGATTGTGCCTACAGAAAGCGATAATTATTTTAGGATGGAGCAATTGCACGGCATAGTACACGACGAAGGAGCTGCTATGATGCTCGGTGTGTCGGGTAATGCAGGACTGTTTAGCAAGGCCATCGATCTGGCAAAAGTGTGGCAAATGTACCTCAATGGAGGTGTGTATGGAGGAAAGAGATATCTTTCAGAAGAAGTGTTGGAGGAATTTACAAGATGCCAGTATTGCGAAGAAGGCAATAGAAGAGGGCTGGGGTTTGATAAGCCATTGGTGGAATACGATAGGTCAAAAAGTAGCGTGCCTGAGGCAGCCAGTCCGACTAGTTATGGGCACTCCGGATATACCGGTACTATAGTTTGGGCAGATCCGGAAAACGACCTGCTTTACATTTTTCTGTCCAACAGGGTGTACCCTACTCGTGAGAATAGGAAACTCTATCAAATGAGCATTCGCCCCAGAATCCATGAAGTGGTTTATAGTCTTTTGCCCTAAAAAGCAAAATCCCGTCTCGACGAGTCAAGACGGGATATAAGCTAAACCTAATGTATTTGAATTAATAACCCACAAGACAACTGTGAAATACATCTCATGCGTTACACAATTCTAATGAATAAAAATCAAACGAGCAAGAAAAGTGATAAATAATATAAATATAGTGCAATAGTCAGTTGTGTGGAATGGAGAAAGGAAGAGGGCAAGGCAAATGCACCAAACCAGTTGGATTCCATGAAGAGTAGCATCATTTTTGCAAACGAACAAAAGGATTAACAAAAGAAGCCAAAACGTACATGAATTATAGATTTTCGATTTTATCTCTTCTGTTTTTTATAACAGTTGTAGCAGCGCAGGCACAGATAGAAATTTTCAGTAAACAAACTTCACTTGGACCTAAAGTAAACTCACCCTACTACGAATCCAATGTAGTGATTAGTCCTGATGGAAAGAAAGTTTTTTTTACAAGAAAAAATCATCCACAAAATATAGGAGGCAAAGCGGATGAAGGGGACGTGTGGTCGAGCGAGTTGACTGATTCGGGAGAGTGGACCGATGCAGTCAACTTGGGTAGCCCGCTCAACGACAGTGGTGAAAATCGTATTATTGGCTTTATGGATCAGGGAAAAGCCATGCTGTTGCACTCCGAAAAAGGAGTGGCCTTTGCTTACAACTACAACGGCAAGTGGTTGAAACCCACAGAGATTGAAGTGCCGTATTTTAAGCCCCGAAAAGGCCATGTAAGCGGGTGTATTTCTGCAGATGGACGTTATTTGGTGTTTGCTATGGAATCTTATGGCACTTATGGAGTAGAAGATCTGTATATGTGTAAGCTCACCCCTGATGGGAAATGGACCAGTCCCAAAAACCTGGGGTCGGCAATTAATTCACCTTTTCAGGAAATGACCCCATTTTTAGCAGCTGATAACAAAACGCTCTTTTTTGCCACCAATGGCAGAGATGGTGAAGGTAGTTTTGATATATACATGGCAGAACGACTTGATGATAGTTGGTTGCGTTGGAGCGAACCCCAAAATCTGGGCAAGCAGGTCAATACCAAAGGACAGGAATTGTCATTTGTATTTAGAGAAGAAGCCGAATATGCGTACCTCGTAAGTACACAAAATAGTGATGGCTATGGCGATTTGAAACGGGTCAAAATAAAGCCGGACATAGAACCGGAAAAAGTAGTCGAAGATACTGTGGTGGTGGCTGAAGAAGCCAAGCCTACGCCCGGCGGTATTTTGTTTGCCGGAGTAGTGCGTGATAAAAAGACACAGACCCCTGTGGTAGGGGCAGATGTTAAAGTAGTCAGTGACCCTCAAGGTATAGAGTATACGGCTGTGTCTGGTGCAGACGGTACGTTTGAAGTGGAAGTGATCGAGACGCTGGGTTTTGAAGTGAAAGTGCATTCGGGAAGCTACCTGACGCTGGAGCAGTTGGTGACCATGGAAGAGGTAAAAGATGGAAAAGCGGAGGAGTTTTTGCTCGAACCCTTGACAAAGGGCAATACAATCGAATTGAGTCATGTGCTTTTTGAGCAGGGTACAGCAGATCTGGTGCAGGGATCTGAAAAAGAACTAAACCTGGTAGTGGAAATGATGAAAGAGCATCCTGATATCTATATCTTTTTGGCAGGACATACAGACAATAGGGGTAAAGCTTCGCTAAACCTGAAACTTTCCTACGATAGAGTAGAGGCTGTGAAGCAGTATTTGGTTGCTCACGGCATCTCTGAAAAAAGAATATCCGGTAAAGGATATGGAGGTACTCAGCCTATAGCCAGCAATGACAACCCGATATCAAGGAGGAGAAATCGTCGGGTAGAGTTCACAATTCAGTAAAAAAAAGCACATTTTCATATTTTGAAGGTATAAATTCTCTATTGGTAAGAATATACCGTACCTTTGCTTTTTTAAAAATAACACATAATGAAAAACGGAACAGTTAAGTTCTTCAATGAAACTAAAGGATTTGGTTTCATCAGCGAAGAAAATTCAGATCAGGAACACTTTGTGCACATCTCAGGTCTTATCGACGAGATCAGAGAAGGTGACCAAGTAGAATTTGAATTAAAAGAAGGTAAAAAAGGTTTGAATGCAATCAATGTAAAAGTTATATAACTTCACCACATCACTTTTTTATTAAAAAAACCCATTAGTGCTCTGCATTAATGGGTTTTTCTTTTTTAGCAGATTAGTGCCTCTTCGCCTCTGTACTGCTGAGGCGAGCATTTTTCATACTTCTTGAAAACCGTAGAAAAATACTGGCTGGTGGTAAACCCACAACGGTAGGCCACTTCCGCTACGGTGAGTGACTTTTCTTTGCGCAGCAACCTCCTGGCCATTTCCAGTCTCTTTACGGTCAGGTATTGCATGGGAGTCATATTGGTCAGTTGCTTGCAGTGGTAGGTAAACCGTGTCAGGCCCAGTCCCGCCGAGCGTGCCATTTCTTCAATGGTCCATGGCTCTGCCAGTTTTTTGCTTAGCTCGTTTAAAAACAACTGCGCACTACGCATGCTATCGGTAAGCGACTCGTTCAAGACCAGATTTCGGGAATCAAACAAATCGAGGAGAGACACCAGCAGTTCGTTTACATACAGTCTGATTTTAGACGAATTACTGCCGTTTACATCCGATAGTACTGCTTTGCCTATTTTTTGAAAACATTCCCGTATTTCGTTATTGGCTTTCCATACAGGTTGTTCGTTTTGTCTGAGATTGGTGGTGAGGCGTTGGAGATCGCCGGGAGAAAGCATGATCCATTCCGGCCAGTTCCATTCCTGATGGGGTTGCCTCACACCTACGTCTAGTATAACCCAGTAAAATTTCCCTATGCCTACATGAGGGTTGCCTACTTTGTGAACCTCCCAGGGGCGTGTGATGGTCAGGTCGTTGGCAGAGAGAGTCATCTCGCCTTTTTCCTGGGCGTAGGGCATGCTGCCCGATTCGAGAAAATGAATTTCTATGCCCTCATTTCTGTGCCAGTCCAGTCCCCAGTCCTGCATTTCATGAGCATCCCAGTAGCCTATGCTGTTCAGGCCCAGTGTATCGTTGGTCAATCGCTCGCCGGGGTAAGTGTATCTGGCCAGCGCTTTTAGGGTTACTTTCTTTCGTTCGGTGGCATCTACCAGAGGTTGGCAGGTGTCTGCGTAGTAGGTTTTGCCATTGGCCTTAAAGGGTTTAATACGTTGTATATTTTTTTTCACTGAAATAAATTAAACATAGTATTTGTGCAATTTATATACTTTAGCTTGATTTGAAATGTGATTAACCTAATAATTATCGGTTAAAACTTTCGGGTGAAAAATTTTAAACAATCTAGAGAAGAGAAAAAAGTTTAATTATGGCTAACAAAAGAATCAGACTTGGAATGATTGGTGGAGGGCACGGTTCCTTCATCGGTATACTACACCGTGTAGCGGCTTATATGGGCGAAGATTACAACCTGGTAGGCGGTGCTTTTGATGTCGATTATGAGAGAGCAAAGCAGTTTGCAAATGAATTAGAGCTCGACCTATCAAGAGTGTATGAAAACATCGATGTATTTATAGAGAAGGAAACAGCACTATCTGCCGATGAGCGCATAGAGGCGGTAGTCATTGTTACTCCAAACTTCCTGCACTATGAAATGGCCAAAAAACTGATCACTGCCGGATTTAATGTGATTTGTGAAAAACCTGTGACCACCACAGCGGAAGAAGCGCTGGATTTGGAGCGATTGGTGAAAGAAAAGAATGTTGTTTTTGCCCTGACCCATACCTACACCGGCTACCCAATGGTACGTCAGATGAAATCGATGATTGCAGAAGGTGTAATCGGTAAGATTCAAAAAATCGATGCTCAATACTATCAGGGATGGATCAATCCGGTGATTCACGACAAAGCAGAGCGTAGCAAAGTATGGAGGCTCGACCCTGAAAAAGCGGGTATAAGCAGCTGTATGGGCGATATAGGGGTGCATGCATTTAACATGATAGAATATACCACAGGGTTGGAAGTACAGAAAGTATTGTCCGATCTAAACACATTGTATGATGACAATGCATTGGACGTAGATGGAACGGTGCTTTTGAGACTCAATGACGATGTAAGAGGCGTGGTAAGATCCAGCCAGATAGCTACCGGCGAAGAAAACAACTTGCAGATAGCAGTATATGGTACCAAAGGAGGGTTGAAGTGGGAACAGGAAAACCCTAACTACCTGACATACTTTAAAGAAGGAGAGCCGTATCAGGTATTGAAGCCCGGACATTTGTACAACTCGTCGTTTGCACAGGCCAGCACTAAAATGGCACCCGGTCATCCGGAAGGCATATTCGATTCTATGGGTAATATATACAGAGGAGCTGCCAGTGCGATCAGAAACAATGAAACACCTGAAGGAGCATACCCTACCATAAAAGACGGGGTACGCGGAATGCAGTTTATAGAGGCTACTGTAGCCTCGTCTAAAAACGGCAATACCTGGACAAATCTGGGATAAGAATAAGCAGTACTGAAATAATATTGACCCTACACACCAGACGTTGATTTTTACAAAGTCTGGTGTGTTTTTTCTCCCATCATCACACAGCACGTTTATTATGTCAATATTATTGTTAAACTTTGACAATCAGTAACTTGATTAAAGATAAAGTCCCTTTGGAAGATAGAGGGGGCTGTGTAAAATAGCAAACTATACAATCACGGGTGTGTCCTTTGTTTTTAAGCAAAAAACAGGGGCACACCAATTATATTTAATTAATAACAAACTAAACACGATGAAGAAGTATTATGTAATTTTTGCGCTGGTCGTATTGAGTTGGGCATGTGCAGAAAAAAAACAGCACAAAGACAGGCCAATCGAGCACTGGGTTTTTAGGTCTGTGTTGGACCAGCGGCCAAGAATGGTGACCATGGCTTTGCATGACAATTTGTGGATGGCCTACGATGCACAGTCCGCAGCAATGTACAAGGCATGGAAAGGAGGAGTGAAATTTGACGGAGCTGTATACACAACCGTTCACGGCCCGCAACCCACCAGCGAAGGATATGCCTACTATGTAAATGAAAACGATGCAGACAAATGGGTATTGATCAAAGGAGGGCAGCTTACTGATGCCGGTATACGATACCATGGCCATAAGTTTGATAACGGTAAGGTGGCTGTCAATTTTGAGTTGATTACACCCGAAGGCGATAAAATCAAAGTAACCGAAACGCCGGAGTACAAGGGTAATGGAAATCAGGCCGGTATGATTCGGATGTTTGAGGTAGAAAATGCTACCGACTATCAGGTAGGATTAAAAACACGCATTACCTCTCTGAAGCAGGAATCCGACTACAAAACAGACGGAGAATTTGAGGTGAAAGACACACAGAAAAAAGAATACCCGGAGGGAACGCTTACGACCGTGTCTGGGCTGTTGAAGCTTAACCCCAAAGAGACCAGCCTTACAGTGTATTTCCATCCTGGATTCGACGACCTTGCAAAGCACACAGTGGCTCAAAAACAAGAAGGTACAGATGAACCGGAAGTACCAAAAGGAGCCTCTCTGATTGAAAACAGCGATTGTAAAGCCTGTCACAATGCAGAAGTAAAAACGGTAGGCCCGGCCTATATATCCATAGCCAGAAAATACAACGATACCGACCCCACAATCAGTGCACTGGCTGCCAAAGTCATCAAAGGTGGTGGAGGTGTATGGGGTGAAGCTATGATGACCCCACATCCCGATCTGATGGAGGATGATGCCAAAGAGATGGTAAAATACATCCTTTCGTTAGATGACAATGAACAGACAGCATTCGACAAAAACACATTAGGCGTAAAGTCAGTGCCCATTGCATTGAAAGAAAAGTATACCGGTGATGCCGGAGCAGGCCTGATGGCTCATTTTTATGTAAACCACGACAACCAGCCGCTCGAAGAAATAGAAGCAGCCAGAAAACCCTCGATGCAGGGAGTGGTGAGTCGGGTGCACGCCCTTACCGAAACCGATTTTTCCGGAGGCCCAACCAATTTTGCGCTGGTGCTCAAAGGTTATATTACGATCGAAAAAGAAGACAGCTATGATTTTAGGTTGATTAGCGACGATGGATCGTATTTGTATATCAACAATGAGCTGGTAATAGATAACGGAGGTCCTCACGGTCCTCGTCCCAGAGATGGAGAATTTTACCTGAAACCGGGAAAACACAAGATAAAAATACTCTATCAGCAAGGGGGAGGGGGAGCATTCCTTTCTTTCCAGTGGTTCAATAAAAAAGCTGAGCAGTTTGAGTTGGTAGATGATAAAGTGTTGTCATTCGACAAAAACGATGTACAGGAAACACAACCCTATGTGCCAGCAGGTAAAATAGCCAAGGGTATACCCGGCGATGCACTGCCTCTGGATGCAGTACATCCTGCTTTTGATCTGTTTCAGGCAAGACCAAACGGCTTTAAGCCCAAAGTGGGAGGTATCGATTTCCTTTCAGACGGCAGAATGGTCGTAACTTCATGGGAAGGACACGGACCGGTTTATCTGGTTGAAAATTGGCAATCCGGCGATACCACAGCCATGACAGTCAAGCAAATTGCTTTTGGATTGGCAGAGCCACTGGGGGTAAAAGTTGTAAACGATCAGATATATGTGTTGCAAAAGCAGGAACTCACTAAGCTGATAGACCATGATGGAGATGATATCATAGACGAATATAAAACACACAGCTACGGTTGGAGAGTGTCGGCCAATTTCCATGAGTTTGCTTTTGGTTTGGTGTACAAGGAGGGATACTTCTACGCTACTCTGGCCACAGCCATATTGCCTGGTGGAGCAAGTGCCAGACCACAGATACCCGACAGAGGTAAGGTTGTTAAAATCAGTGAAAAAGACGGCTCTACAGAGTTTGTAGCCCATGGCTTGCGTACTCCAAATGGCATAGGGTTAGGTGTAGATAACGAAATATTTGTAGCTGACAATCAGGGAGATTGGTTGCCTGCCAGTAAGATAGTACACATAAAAGAAGGAGAGTTTTACGGGTCGCGATCGGTAGATCCGGAAGGTACCAAAGACCTGCAGGAAAAGTTGCCGGTGGCCTGGTTGCCACAAGACGAGATAGGAAACTCGCCCAGTACACCTATTTACATAGACAAAGGTCCCTACAAAGATCAGATGATTCACGGTGAGGTGACAAACGGTGGAATCAAAAGGGTATTTGTTGAGAAAGTTAATGGTAGCTATCAGGGGTCACTGTTCAGGTTTACCCAGGGATTGGAAGCTGGTGTAAATCGCATATTGTGGGCGCCTGATGGTTCGCTCATAGTAGGAGGAGTAGGCTCTTCGGGCAACTGGGGGCACTCAGGTAAATTAAAATACGGATTGCAGCGCCTGGTATACAACGAAAAGTCTGTGTTTGAAATGCTGAAAGTAAGTGTGCGCAGCAACGGTTTTGTAGTGGAGTTTACTGAGCCTATAGCCGATGGACAAAATGTATCCGCATCAGACTTTGAAGTAAAACAATGGTACTACAAGCCTACCATTGAATACGGAGGACCAAAACTGGGAGTAGAAGACTTGAAAGTGAAAAGCTTCCATTTGTCTGAAGACAGGAAAAGTATCTTTTTTGAATTGCCGGGTATTAAGCCCAATCACATGGTGTATTTCAGAATTGTACGTCCGTTTAAGAGCGAGCTGGATCACGAACTTTGGTCTACCGAGGCATGGTATACACTCAACGAGATTCCTTCAAATAAGCCCGGTTTTACCACCGCTTATAAGCCTAAGCACAATACGCTCACTGCTGAAGAAAAGGCAGCAGGTTGGCAGTTGCTTTTCGATGGTAAGTCTACCAAAGGGCTGAGAAATTTTAAAAAGCAAACTATAGGTAAAAAGTGGCAGGTGCAGAACGGCACACTACACTTCTTGGGTAAAGGAGCCGGAGCAGGCTGGCAAGCCAAAGATGGCGGAGATATTATTGTTACCCCAAAGCCGTATAAAAATTACGAGTTTTATGTAGAGTGGAAGCTAAAGCACGGAGGAAATAGCGGGATCATATATAATGTGATAGAAAGCGATAAATACGACTATGTGTGGCAAACCGGGCCCGAGCTTCAAATCCTTGATAATGAGCGCCATCCTGATGGACAAATTTACAAGCACAGAGCGGGCGATTTGTACGACCTGATCGCTACGAAGTACATTACGGTAAACGAACCTATGCAATGGAACAGGGTGCTACTAAGGGTAAAAGACGGTCATGTGGAGCACTGGCAAAACGGTTACAAAGTAGTAGAGTACGACCTCTGGACAGACGATTGGAAAGAGATGGTAGCAGCCAGCAAGTTTAAAGATATGCCGGATTTTGGTACTGCTAAAGAAGGACATATTGCCCTGCAGGATCATGGCGATGAAATCTGGTTTAGAAATATCAAAATAAGAGAATTGAAGTAAAATTAAGAGTGTTTAGTAAGCGCTGTGTAGTTGTGTCACAACTATGCAGCGCTTGTTTTTTTGTAAAATCACACAAACACCTTCTGTAGGCACGATAGTTGCCCCCTAATCGCAATCAAACCCTAAAACTACTTATGATGAATAAATTTTTACACTGTTCGGTGGTAAGCAGGCTTGTACTCATAGCCGTAGTGTTCGCCGCTTGTTTTTCATGTTCCACCCCTGAAAAGAAAGAACATAGAGTTTTGGTTTTTTCTAAAACGGCAGGATTCAGGCATGGGTCTATTGCAGAAGGCATACAAGCCATACAAAAGATGGGAAAGCAAAAAGGGTTTGCAGTAGACACAACAGAAAATGCAGATGCTTTTCGTGAGGAAAACTTAAAGCAATACAGTGCCATAATATTTCTCAATACTACTGGCGATGTGTTAAACTATTATCAGCAGGCCGATTTTGAGCGATACATACAGGCCGGTGGTGGTTTTGTAGGCATACATGCAGCTACTGATACAGAATATAAGTGGCCATGGTTTGGCCGATTGGTGGGGGCTTATTTCAACGGTCACCCGCATGTGCAAAACGCCACTATACATGTGGACCATACTCAGCAACATCTCGCGTTAGATTCTATGCCCGAATCGTTTGTGAGAAAAGATGAATATTATGATTTTAAAAACATCAATCCGGCTTTGAATGTACTGATGACAGTAGATGAAAAGAGCTATCAGGGAGGGAAAACAGGTGAATTTCATCCTGTAACCTGGTACCACGAGTACGATGGCGGACGGGCTTTTTATACCAACTTTGGACATACTGACGAGACTTTTTCAGAGCCGTTGGTTCTAAAAATGCTTTGGGGAGGCATCAAGTATGCCATGGGAAGTGGTGTGCTGGATTACACCCAAAGTACCAGCGATCGTCTGCCCGAAGAAAATCGTTTTGTACAAACTGTACTGGCAGAGGGGCTGGATGAACCCATGGAAATGGATGTGCTGGATAGGTATCGGGTGATGATCGTGGAGCGCAAAGGTGCGATCAAAGTTTTTAATGCACTGCAGGAAGAAATAACAACAGTAGCCACATTGCCAGTGTACACCGGGCAGGAAGACGGTCTGCTGGGGGTAGCAGTAGATCCTAATTACGCTCAAAATAAATGGATTTACCTTTTTTACTCACCAGTGGGCGATGAGCCAAAACAGCATATTTCACGCTTTGTTTTCGATGGTTTTACATTAGATATGGCATCTGAGAAAGTGGTGCTGGAAATTCCCGTGCAACGCGACGAATGTTGCCATTCGGGAGGCTCGCTGGAGTTCGATGCGCAGGGCAACCTGTATATATCGGTAGGGGACGATACAAACCCCTTCAAGTCTAATGGATATGCCCCTATCGATGAGCGGCCGGGCAGAAGCCCTTGGGATGCGCAGAAGTCGTCGGCAAATACCAATGACCTGAGAGGAAAAGTGCTGAGAATAAAACCGGAAGCGGATGGCACCTATAGCATACCCGAAGGCAACCTTTTTCCGGTAGGAACTCCTAAAACCAGGCCCGAAATATATGTGATGGGGTGTAGAAACCCATACCGTATATCGATCGACCATGAAAGAGGCTACTTGTACTGGGGCGATGTAGGGCCTGATGCCGGAGAGGATAATCCGGAGCGAGGGCCCAAAGGGCATGACGAGCTTAATCAGGCCCGACATGCCGGCTTTTGGGGATGGCCTTATTCCAGAGGAAACAATAAAGTGTACAACGATTACAACTTTGAAACAGAAGAGTCCGGAGCGCCATTTGATCCTAAGGCACCTATCAACGACTCGCCCTACAATACGGGAAAAAGAGTCCTTCCTCCCATTCAGCCGTCGTTTGTCTGGTATCCATACAAAGAATCTGAAGAGTTTCCGTGGGTAGGTACTGGTGGGCGTACAGCCATGGCCGGGCCGGTTTTTTACAAGCATCATTTTTTGCAGGCCAACAATCCCTTCCCGGATTATTTTGACGGTAAGCTCATCATGTATGAGTGGATCAGAAACTGGATGTATGTAATCACTACCGACGAAGAAGGCAACTTTGTGAAGGAAGAGCCCTTTATGCCCAACCTGGAGCTGTCTCACCCTACCGATATGGTGTTTGGCAAAGACGGTGAACTATACATACTAGAGTATGGTAAAAAGTGGTTTAAGCAAAACGACGATTCGAGATTGAGCAGAATAGATTATGTGAAAGGAAACCGAAAGCCGATAGCCAGATTGCATTCTGATATACAGGCTGGAGCAGCTCCACTGAAAGTAGCGTTTTCTGCATCAGAGTCTGAAGACTATGATGGCGACTCGTTGACATACGAATGGCGATTTACCGAAGGAGAAGCCCCACAGGCTACAGGTCAAAATGCATCTTTTGTATTTGATAAAAATGGCATCTATGAAGTAGAACTTACTGTAACCGATACAGAGGGCAATAAAAGCAAGGCCGCACAGGAAGTTCAGGTGGGTAATGCAGCACCTAGGGTGAAAATACAGCTAGCCAACACTACACCCACCTACTCTGACAATGGCAGGGTGAAATATACGGTGCTGGTAGAGGATAAGGAAGACGGTAGCACTGCCGCTGGTTCGATTAGTTACTCTGATGTGAAGGTTACTCTGCATTACATACCTCAGGGCAAGGACATGACACTGGCAGCACAGGGACATCAAATAGTGAAAATACCCGAAGGGAAAGTACTAATGGATGGGTCGGATTGTAAAGCCTGCCATGCAATAGATAAGAAGGTAAACGGCCCGTCATTTAAGGAAATATCGAAGCGCTATAAGAAAAGCGATACCGATTATCTGGTGAATAAAATTATAAAAGGAGGTTCTGGAGTGTGGGGTGAAACAGTTATGTCTGCCCATCCGCAGCTTTCTAAGGAAGATGTTCGTAAAATGGTGACCTACATACTAGGTCTGAAGCAAGCCGAAGCAAAGGATAAGAATCAGATTGCTGCTTCGGGAGTTTTGCGATTTGATCAGCACAAGGGCGAAGATAAAGCGGGGATTTATTTGCTCAAGGCTAGCTATGTCGATCGCGGAAGTGGTTCATTGAGACCTTTAGTTGGGACAGACCAGTTTATCTGGTACCATCCCGATGTTAAAAAATAATAAGCATATGTAATGAATTTTTGAGTATCAGCATGCTATAGGCTTATAGCATGTTGATGCTATTAAACAATGATTCTTTGTTGTTTCTACTGATGGGGATCACTCTGTCGCTGATCACCAGATTCGAATCTTCTATATCTACTATCTTATCCAGATTGATGATAAAAGACCTGTGCACCTTCAAAAACTGGCTGCTTGAGAGTTTTTGCTCGATGTTTTTCATGGTGGAATGAATGATAAAACTTTGATCTTCAGTTTTGAATACAGCATAGTCACCTTTGCACTCTATCCACAAGATGTCGCTAAGGTTTATATTAACCAATCTTGAGTTTACTTTCAAAAAGATGCTGCTTACCTTGTTAGCCGTTTGCTGACGTAGGTCTTGCTCCAGCCTGTTTACCTCTTCGAATTGGGCCAGTGCTATTTGCATGGCAGTGTCAATGTCTTTAGCATCATAAGGCTTCAGTACAAACCCAAAGGGTTTTTCGAGGATGGCTTTTTGAATGAGTTCGGTATCGTCAGGGTCAGAAGAGGTAAAGATGTAAGGAATGTGATAACAATCCTTCAGCTTGCTTCCCAGGTAGATGCCGTCGTGCTTGTCGTTTACACATATATTAATGATAAGGAATTCAGGATCGTGCTCATCTATCATTTCCATGGCTTCCACGGCATTTTTTGCCTGACCTACCACATGATGATCCAGTGATTTGAGCATTCCTTTTAATTCGTTTCCGGTTCTTTCGTTTTCTTCGACGATCAATACATTCAAGTTTTTCATGGCTACATATTTTTTAATGATGTTGTAAAGTTGGGTTTTTTACGTACGCCATAAATCAGTAAAATTCTGGATTCGGGAAAAATAAGTAATTCTCCTAGAGTGACATTTTTACTCAATAAAGGGCTTTTTTACGCTTTTAACCCACTTTTTAGGTAAGAGTAGTAGATGTGGAATGCTGGTGTATGGCATAGCCGTGCAAGGTGATAGTACCAGGGACCATATGTACCCTATATATAGAAGAAAAACAGAGGTTGGTCTTTCTGTTGGGCAGGAAAAGAGCAAACGTTAAAACAGGATAGTAGTGTTTGCCTATGCGATTCAGGTAGGATAAACTTAAATCTTATGGAATGAGTCGATTGTCGAAGAAAACATGCCATTTGTCTAATAGTCGGATTTTTGACAGCTCGGTCATCTAGTTTTACCGTACAATATAAAAAAACAACAAACCATGAAAAAGAATGATAAGCTGACGGAAACCAGTTGGTGGAACCGTTTTACAAAAAGTCCTTGTGTTGGAACTCTACTCTTTATTGGCTCTGCAGCTTTAATCCTGATGATGAAAAATTTCATTTTAGGTATAATGACTCTCGCACTGGCACCCTTGGTCGTGTTTGTACTCTATTCATATAAAGAAGCAGAGGAGTAGTAGTGAGTCATAATTTCCAAACAACATTTACCCCAAGAGATTATGAAAGATAAAGTCAACATATTGTTTGTATGCAAGGCCAACCCGTCGGGATACAACGAAGGTATAAAAATGGAAGCCTGGAATCTATGCAGGTCGCTGATGGAAATGGGGCATGAAGTAACGGTGTTGAGTGTAGGGGGGAGTGATTGCGAAAATTCCATCATGAAAGAAGGAGTGGTGCTAACCAAGGTGCCGTACTATCCGGGAGTTTGGAAATATCCGGTATTGAATCTCGCAGAAAATTACTTTTTTGAGTTGACAGCACAAAAGTGGGTCAAAAAAAATAAAGACGAATTTGATGTAGTCCATGTAGAAGGCAGAAGGGAATACCTGGTGTCAGGTAAGCACAGGACGGGTTCGTTGTTGGCGATACTTCGCTCTCTACCAGTGGTCAGGTAGAGATTAATAAAGATCATTTGATTATCTGTTTAGTATAAGGAAGCGACTGTATAAGGTGAGGCAGGGTTTAGCACAAGACTTTCAACCAGCTTGATGAGCGTACAACCATGCAATAAACCGTGTCGCTTCTTTTTATTTTGGTAGATACCTATCCTTCATCCTCCCCCTCGTTTTCTGATGTATTGTGGTTTGCCTATACCATATTATTCATTTCCAGCACACGTTGTATACACGTGGCAGAGTCAGACGGAGGAACTACTGCTATAATATAAGGCGATTCATTCATCATGTAGTACTAAGGTATTGCACTCGGACGGTATATAAATACTTTTCGAAAGACATCTGACTTGTTTTGATCGGGTGTAAATGATGTATTTTTATGCTGCTAAACCAGTGAGGCTTTTTAGTGCAGTGGGGCAATCCCCGGCGTTTAAGCATAGCCTAAGTAAAATACCTAATTTCCAGGCTTCAGTAAAACCCTCATCTCTGGGAGTGAGCGATTTATGACATTTGTAATACATTAATCAATGTTTTACCATAAACGCTCACGTCATGAAAGCTTCAAGTAAAAATTTCCCGGTCATCATAATTCTGGCCAAGTTGATTCCGATATTAATAATGATTTTGGTAGCCAGCACCTGTACCAATGCACAGGGGTTAAAAGGGGCGACCTATGTAGAAAAGACGAAAATGACCCTCAAAATGGGACACTCCGTGGGAGTAGTATTGCCAGCTTACCTGGGAGATATGGAATTAGGAGGTTTTTATCAGACGGCTATGGTAGATCCTGGTGTAGAGTCTACTCGCAGAAAAGTGATAGAAGAGAAGTTTTACGGTATGTATATGGGAATTTCGTTTGTCGAGACAGAGCGACTCAAAATGAGCTTTAATATCAGAGCAGGAGCGGTAAATGACAAATACCTGGTGATTACCCCGTCAGTTTATTCTGATGTGATGCTTACCCGCTTTTTGGGAGTGGGAGCAGGGCTGGGTATGCGTAATCTTATGCCCACCTATCAGGCACGAGTTACTGTAAAGCTGGGTAGTGCAGGAAGAGGATACGCATATAAATATAAGTACAAGAGATAGTCGTGGCTTTGTAATGACGTGAACAAAGCGACAAGATATTATGGCATGGCTAACGCAAGTTGGTCATGCTTTTTTTATGCAAAATCATCGACTAGGTAAAATTCCTAAATTTTCATGTTCGGCAAATTGCTCATATACAGGAGCTTATTTTCATCGACCTTTGATTTATCATTTAAGCAGAACAAAAAACGAAGAGCCATGAAAACGAATTCAACTTTTTACTCCGCAGTATTGATTATCATTAAACTGTTACCGGTATTGTTGATCATTGCCGTAGCAGTGTCGGCTCAGGCTCAAGGCCTGAAAGGTGCTACTTATGTAGAAAAGACAAAGATGACACTGAAAATGGGACATTCTGTTGGTGTGACCTTACCGGGTTACCTGGGAGATATGGAAGTAGGTGGATTTTATCAAAAAGCGATGGTAGATCCCGGAGTGGAATCTACCCGCAGAAAAGTGATAGAAGAGAAGTTTTATGGTTTATACATGGGGGTTTCGTTTCTACAGACCCAACGGGTAAACATGAACTTCAATGTGAGAGCCGGAGCAGTAAATGACAAATACCTCGTAATTACCCCTTCTGTGTACTCTGATTTTGCACTTACCAGCTTTCTGGCAGTAGGAGCCGGTCTGGGTATGCGTAACCTTATGCCGACTTATCAGGCGCGTGTTACAGTAAAGCTAGGCAATTCAAACAGAGGGTATGCTTATAAATATAAATACAGAAGATAATGAGTAGAATCCAAAAGAGAACACAAATACGCCTTTAAGCATGATCGACACCTGTTGGTCATGCTTTTTTTATGTAAAAAAAAACCACTAGGTAAAATTCCTATTTTTCGCGCTTCGGAAAAATACTCATCCACAGGAGCCTAGCTTTCAGGACTTTTGCCATACAATAATGAACCACAGAAATACTTAAGAACCACATAAACACTGAAACCATGAAGACCAATTCTACTTTTTACTCTACCGTATTAATCATCATAAAATTATTGCCGGTATTGTTGATCATAGCAGTAGCAGTGTCTGCACAGGCTCAAGGCTTGAAAGGAACTACGTACATTGAAAAAACGAAGATGTCGCCTAAAATGGGGCATTCTTTGGGAGTTGTTTTGCCAGGCTACCTGGGCGATATGGAGTTGGGTGGCTTTTACCAAAAAGCAATGACCAACCCCGGAGTAGAATCTACCCGCCGAAGAATAGTAGAAGAAAAATTTTACGGGATGTATATGAGCGTTTCGTTTGTACAGACGCAGCGTTTGAATATGAACTTTAATATCAGAGCCGGAGCGGTAAACGACAGGTATTTAGTAATCACACCGTCGGTATATTCAGATTTGATGCTCACAGGTTCGCTGGGAATAGGAGCCGGACTGGGAATGCGTAATTTACAGCCGACTTACAACGCCAGAGTATTGGTAAAATTCAATTCGCCTCAACGAAAAAATGCTTATAACTACAAGTATAAAAGAAGATACAGGTAAGGTATTCAAGGCTAAACCCTGAATGATATTATGAGGTGCAAAAATGTCTTTTAGATAATTTTTGCACCTCTCTTTTTTTAGTTTTCCTGCTGTGCCAGAGGGAGTGTGATTTTAAAGACAGATCCTTTTCCTACTTCACTTTCTACCACAATAGAGCCCCCGTTGGTTTCGGCAAATTCTTTGCAAAGCAATAGACCAAGTCCACTGCCTTCTTCTCCTTCGGTTCCTATGGTTTTCGTTTTGCTTTCTATTCTAAAGAGATTTTCAAGGTCTTTGGGTTTGATGCCCACTCCTGTATCGGCTATGGCTACTTCTACACAATCGCCTTGTTTGGTAGTGCTAAATTCTATTTTTCCATGTTTTGGAGTGAATTTGATAGCATTGGATATCAGGTTGTTGAAAATCGTTTCGAGCATGTTTTTGTCTACATACACGATTTCGGAACAGGTGGTATTGAAGAAAAAGGATATCTTTTTGAGAGCTGCCGTAGGGCTGAGTCTTTCAATAGTATGCTCAATAAATGAGTTGATATTGATTTCCTCGGGTTGAAAGTTTAATCTGCCCGTTTGCGACATAGACCACTGCAGTAGGTTGTTGAGCATAGATTTACCATTCTTCGATACCGTATTTAGAGCCTGGGCAGTATCCAGCAGTTTCGAGTCGGAGGTAATAGACTGTGTCTTTTTTATGTGATTGACCAGCAGCTGAGAGTGTGTGCTCAGTACAAAGAATGGTGTTTTGAGGTCGTGCGCTATGATGGAAAAAAAGAGGTCTTTGGTGGCTACCATCTCTTTTAGTTTCTTTTCAGAAGCAGTCAGGAGTGCGTTGGCTTCTACCAGTTCCTGATTCTTCTGCTTGAGCATTTCTTTTTTGTGTTTTAGATCCAGGTGAGTATTTACTCTGGATAGGAGCTCCTGACTATCAAATGGTTTAACCACATAGTCCTGAGCACCGGCATTGAACCCTTCCACAATATCGTTTCTTTCAGATTTTGCAGTAAGAAATATGATGGGTAGTTCGTCCGGGGCATGTGTGTTCCGGATTTCTTTACAGGCCTCTATGCCATTCATTACGGGCATCATTACATCGAGTAAAATAATGTCGAAGCTTTCTTTTTCTATGCGCTGCAGAGCTTGCTTTCCATTTACGGCAAACTCCACGTTGTAACCTTCTTTGCGCAGTATGTTTCCTAATACCTGTATGTTTTTTGGGTTATCATCAACAATCAAAATTTTGAACTTGGGAATAATACTGTTCATGTAGTCACGCTTTTAATTTTTTTGTAGAGTTTAGTTTGTCTATGTATGTAGGATATTGCTTAATTAAAATAAGCATTTTGTCGATTTCAAAATTATTTACAGAGTTTATGATATCCTGACCATATTTTTTGATCACGCTTACGTCTGTGTCTTTACCAATCTTAATGATTTCATTACCGAAAGACTCAACCTCGTTTATGGGTTGTTGTTCTCTCAGGTTGTTGAATGTGGTTTCCAGTTTTTGCATCTTTTCCAGAGCAGCATCCAGATTGTCAGGAGAGGTGTCAAAAGTAAGCTCGTCAGAGTCTTTGTTTACTTCTTCTATCAAGACAGACTTTATCTTGTGAGGCAGCTGTTTTTTGAGCACTTCATGAAATTGATTCAACAGTACAGGCTTGATAAGTACATCGTCAAATATGCTGTAATAATCTTTTTCTTTAGACCTGCGCATGGCGGAGGCAGTTACAGCTACTACAGGAGTGCTTTGCAATTCCGGATCTTTTTTCAGCGCAGTAGTAGCCTGATGTCCGTCCAGGATTGGCATTTTTAAATCTGTAAAAATGATATGTGGTTTGTGCTTGGCCGCTTTGTCCAGCAATTCCTGACCATTTAGCGCAGTAATTATCTCAATGTTGGTATTGCGAAGAATTTCTTTCAGATAGTTGAGGTTGTGCATATTGTCGTCGGCAATAAGCGCAAGCGTGTCTTCAAATTCCAGAGACTCGTAGTTCTCTTTGGGCTTGCTTGTTTTTCCTACACCACAACGTACTTCCTTGAAGTCTATCTTGAATATAGTGCCTTTTCCAACTTCCGATTCGAAACTGATCTGACCATGCATGAGGTCAACCAGTTTTTTAACTATAAATAAGCCCAGGCCTGCTCCGGGGTTGTAGTCAGTGCCTGCTGCGTTTTCCTGACTAAAGTCGTTGAATATTTTGTCTTGAAAATCAGGACTTATGCCGATTCCGCTATCTTCGATTTCTAATTGTAAATGGCATATTTTGCTCTTATTTACAAAGTGTGTGGCCTTGGACGATACTTTTAGCATGACAAAACCCGAGTTTGTAAACTTAAAAGCATTACCCACCAGGTTGATTACGATTTGGCGGAGTTTGGGCTCATCAAACACGACATAGTCTGGTACATTCTTTTCTATTTCTACCAGAAACTCAACGCCTTTTTGCTTAACTCTTTCCTGAAATACACTCACAATCTCATCTATGAAAGATTTTATGTGTAGTTCTTTGAAGTTTACATCGATTTTTCCTGAATCAATCTTAGAAATATCAATGATGTCATTGATGAGTTCGAGTAGTGCCTTGCCACTGGACTTGATGGAGGCAAGGTAGTTGTATTGCTCTGTATTCAGCTTGCTTTTGGATAGCAGGTCGCTAAAGCCAAGCACAGAGTTGAGTGGTGTGCGAAGGTCATGGCTAATGTTGGCAACAAAGGTACTTTTGGCTTTACTGGCTTCTTCTGCGAATTTTTTAGCCTGAATTAGCTTTAATTCGGCATTTTTTTGACGCGTTACATTTTCGATTGCTACTATCGCATTGTAGTTGTCGGGTTCACCCAGGCGGGTTACTTTTATCAAAAACCAGATTTCTTTGCCTGAAATCTGAAAATGGACGTAATGTTCAAATTCGTTGAGCTCCCCGGAAAGAATTTTGTGCAGGTTGGTTTTGAAATCTTCCTGCTCGGACGTTTGTTGGCTTTTATGAAGTTTCGCTTCTGTGAGGTAATTAGCTTTGTCCTCACAATACGGAAAATAGCTGTTGGTTAGGTCGTTTAACTCTTCCCAATTGTCGTTGATAAATATAATCTCTCCGTTGGTATCCAGCACGGCTATATAAGCCGAGTAGGAGTTTATGATGAGCTGCGAAAACTTGGTCGACTCTTTAAGGGCTTTGTTGGTAATTTCGAGTTGTTTGGTTCGCTCACTTACCCTCTCTTCAAGCTCAACATTTATGTTTTCCAGTTTTTTCTGGTTGATGTTCAGGTTTTCGTTAACTGTCTTTAATTCACTTATCAGCGATTCGTTTTGTTCTTTGAGCATGTAAAAGTCAATGCATTTTTTGATGATGCCGTTTAGTTCCTCTGTATTTAGCGGCTTAGAACAGTAGTAGTGTATGTGTTCGTTGTTTATGGCTTCTTTCAGAAGGTCCATATCTCCATAGCCGGTAAACAAGACACGCATTACTTTGGCATGTTTGAGTTTTACCTGCTCTAAAAGTTCCAGCCCGGTCATGCCAGGCATACGTTGGTCCGACACGAGCACCTGTACCTTGTTGTTGTCTAAAACTTGCAGTGCTTCAGTGGCCGATTCGGCGGTGAGTATATTATAATCCCATTGAAAGGAGCTTTTAAAGACGCGTAGGTTTGCGGGCTCATCGTCTACGTATAAGATTGTATTTTTAGAGTATTCTTTATCCATAGCCCACTAAAGTTATACTATTAAATTTAGGCGCAATATTATTTTACTATTATTTTGAACAAAAAGTTGTTAAAATCAACCTCAGGATTCTTTTTACGGCAAATATTGTAATCAGGTATTTGAAAAACACAACAACAGCAACCTTTTGTCTTTTTAAAATGAGGTTTTTAGTATCTCTTTTTTAGCCACATAGTGGAGTGGAGGTTAGTGTTATTGTTTTTTCTGTAAAAGTAGAATTGTCGATTTTGATTAATCCAAGTAATCATTTTTTTGTTAGAAAAAATGGGGAAAATGCTGCTTGAGCATGTTGAGCAGTACTTCCTGAGTCAACGGCTTAGGCTGTAGACCCGCCACCTGAGGCATTTGATCTGCTTTAATTTTGTCGCTTTTGTTTAGTGAAGTGGCCAGCATTACCACGGCTGCCTGGGCCTGTTGCTCTTTGGGAAGTTTGGCATATTCATCTAAAAAATCCCAACCGTTCATACCCGGCATGCTAATGTCCAGTAAGATAAGATCTGGCTTTGGAAATTGCTTGTTGTCACTTTTTAAGTATTCTAAAGCCTCGTCTCCCGTTTGGCATATTTTTACAGCTTCAGCGCAGTTGGCTTTTTTTATTACTGTGGTGTTTACAAAATTGGTTGGCTCATCATCGTCGATGAGCATAATGCATTTTAATTTTTCTTTCATGGTTTGTTAGGTATGGTAAAATAAAAGGAACTTCCTTCTCCGGGTTTGCTTTCAAGCCAGATTTCACCACGATGTATATCAACAATTTTTTTACAATGTGCAAGGCCGATACCAGTGCCTTCGTACGCAGAGCGGGTATGGAGGCGCTGAAATACCTGAAATATTTTTTCATGGTATTTGTCTTCAATCCCTATGCCATTGTCTGAAACGGAAAAGAGCCAATTTTCATTTTTTACAGTGACATTGATTTCAATCTGCGGTTTTTCGTCTGTTTTTCTAAACTTTATTGCATTGGAAATGAGGTTTTGAAAAAGTAATCTCATTTCTGTAGAAAATACGTTGAGGGTAGGGAGGTTATGAACTTTGATTTGCGTATCCGTTTCACTGATGAGTGTATTCATGTCTTGTATGACAGTGGATACAAGTTCGTTGAAATCTACTTCCTCTTTGTTTTCGTTTTTTCCTATTCTTGAGTAGTCCAGCAAAGCCTTGATCAATTCCTGCATTCTCGAAGAAGCATCGGTAATGAATGTAAGGTATTGTTCTGCTTCAGCATCCAGTTTATCTCCTGAGCATTTTTCTTTTAGCAGTGTGGTAAAGCTGTGTATGGTTCGTATGGGTTCTTGCAGGTCGTGAGAAGTTACGTAAGCAAAATTCTCTAATTGTTTTCCTGCTTTGATCTGCTCTTCAATAGCTTTTTTTCGGATGGAGATATCCTGTACAATACTGACTGCATACAGGGGCTGGTTTGTATCTTCGTCTCTTGCTAATGACACACTCAGGTTAGCCCAGATCAGTTGCCCGTCTTTTCGAATGTACCGTTTTTCCATGTTGTAGTGCGGTATTTTTCCGGTCTGGAGCTCACGGTACAGGTTTACATCCCGCGTAATGTCATCGGGGTGTGTAAATTCAGCAAAAGTCATTTTGCTTAGTTCCTGTTCAGAGTAGGCGAGCAATCGCTGGAATGCGTCGTTGGCTTGCAGGATGGTGCCATCCAGAGCCACGATAGCAATGCCCGCTCCCACGTTTTCAAATGTCAAACGAAATCTTTTTTCGCTTTCTCTGAGCGCGTTTTCAGTGTTTACCTTATCGGTAATGTCTATATGACAGCCTACAGCTCTACGGGGCGTGTTGTCGTCTTGCCATTCTATCACTTCACCTCTGCATAGCACCCATACGGTAGACCCGTTTTTGTGAAGATACCTTACGCGCACACTAAAGGGGGAGCTTCCTTTGGATTCGACGTGTTTTTGGAAAGCTTCTTTTAGTGCAGGCAGGTCCTCCTGAAAGATTATTTTCTTCCATGCATTGGAGTAGTTGGGTAATTCTTCGTCTGCATACCCAAGCATTTTTTTGAAGGAAGGACTAAGGTATTCTTTATTGTTTGCTACATCCCAATCCCAGTAGCCGGTTTGTGTGCACTCGAGTATTTTCTCCAGTGCAGAGGTGTCAGTATCGGTATTTCGAGATGCGATGCTCAATTCATTTTTTGATGGATTTGTTTCTGCTCCACTGTCTTCCTTCATCATATCTTTGGGGTTAGCTGGTTATGGTTTATCCATTATTATGGTGGATGCTCCGTAAGGGATAATGCACAAATCCCAAGTCTTATTGTTCTCAAAATAATAAAATATGGTGGATTGATTAAATTTTTATGAAAATTATTACTCACCTAAAATGAGTTTTTTAGTTTTTTCTGGTGTTAACCACTTCCAGCTGACCTATCAGATAACTGCTATTCCCGGGTGAAAATTTAGTTTGTGTATGTTTTTGAACAGGGTTTGAACGTGGTTTGAATAGTAGCATCCATCGTTTATCACGGAATAGATGGCACTATTTATATTACTATCCAGGTATTCTTTGTCGAGGTATCCGGCAAATCCCGAGCCTACAATTGCCTTGAGTCGCTCATCGGATGTATACATGGATATGGCCAGCACTTTGAGATTGGGGTAATCTCTTTTGATGATTTTACTGAGTTCAAAGCCGTCCATTTCCGGCATGTCTATGTCCGTAATGACCAGGTCATATTTGTATTTTTTGAGTAGCAGAAGAGCCTCTTTGCCGTTGGTTACACTGTGTGTAATTCGGAACTTTTTGTGATCTTCCAGCTTTTCGCAAATCAATTGATTGATCAGCGGCTCGTCTTCTACTAACAGGATTCTTTTTATGGACTTATCCACGATGGGTGTCTTCTTTTTTATGAAGTGTTTGGTAAGCAGAAATACGCCCAGTATGGTTAATAATGCGAGGACGGTATCAAAAATGTAAAGACTCCAATTGTACCTTTCTACGATGGTGTAGAGAACTTCTAGTATTACCCAGCTTGTGGCAATAAATGATAGGACTGTTTTCATAGCCGATTAATGTTTCACGATTTATACGTCAAAACTAGACTATGGGGTTGTTCTATCTGTTAGTGAATTTTGGATATGATAAATTTAAGAGATTTACCTAGGGCTTAAGATTCATCGTCAGAAATGTCCTCAAACAGGTTTCTTTCAAGAGAATGCATGACCAGACCCACAATGTTTTTCGCTCCGGTTTTGCCTAAAATATTTTGTTTATGTGCATCAACTGTCCGCTTGCTGATAAAAAGTTTCTCTGCAATTTCCTCATTTGAGTATTCCTGAATGATTAGTTTGAGCACCTCCAGTTCTCGTTTGGTCAGAGGCTGTTCGAGTACTGTACGGGTCTTTGTTTTAGGCTTGTTGCCACTCATATTACTCATGATCGCATTGGTGATGGTTTGCGAATAGTAATTTTCACCTTTGAGTACTGTTTCTATGGCTTTGAGTATTTCTTCTTGTTCGGCTTCTTTAGAGATATAACCTGATACTCCTGCTTTCAGCATTTTCTTCACATAAGAAGTATCGGTGAGCATAGAAAGAACCAAAATCTTTTGTTCGGGTTTTTTTTTCAGCAAGGTAGACGATAGGGTAATGCCGTCCATTTCAGGCATATCTATGTCTGTCATTACCAGGTCAAACTGATTGGTTTCAAAAAAGGTCAGGGCTTCTTTGCCGTTTTGCGCTTCAATGATTTCTGTCTCCGGATCATCGATGTATGATTTTAGGATATCGCGAATCATCTTGTGATCATCAACGATTAAGATTTTTCTTTTTTCCATATTTCACTATCGTTTCCCCAAAGGTGCTATTTTTTTGGCAAAATAATGCGAAATTCTGTGCCTCTCTTTGGTGTAGTGATTACTAATATTTCTCCTCCGTGCTTTTCAATGATGCCATAGCTGATGGATAACCCCAATCCAACACCCTTTCCTACTTCTTTGGTGGTGAAAAAAGGATCGAAAATTCTTCGTTTTACTTTTTTGGTCATGCCTATGCCATTGTCTTTGATGCTGATGACGGGCTTGCCTATGGGTATGCCGGTTTCAATGGTTATTTTGCCTTTTCCTCCTTTGGCCTCTATAGCTTCAATAGAATTGCTCAGAATATTCCAGAACACCTGATTCAACTGACTGGGAAAGCACTTGATGAGGCCCAGGTTTTTGTCGTATTTTCTTTTAATTACTATGCTGTCAGTTAGCCTGTTTTGAAGCAAGGTGAGCGAAGAGTTTAATCCTTCGTGTATGTCATAAGGTTTTTTTACATTCTTGTCCGAGCTCGTAAATGTCATTAGTCCTCTGACAATAAATGACGTGCGCTCTGCACCTAATTTTATATCGCTGATGAGTTGCGGAATGGAATTGATTTTTTCATCAAATTTATTTTCAGTTTTGGTTTTCTGCAGGCTGTCTATTTGTTTGTTTGACTGTCCGTTTTTTTGTTCGCTCTGTTGGTGAAGCTTCAATATGGGCAGTATGTCGTTCATGATTCTGCTCATGTTGTTTATGCCGGCATAGATAAAATTGAGCGGATTGTTTATTTCATGGGCCAGTCCTGCAATGAGTGAACCCAGAGATGCCATTTTTTCAGAATGAATAAGCTGAGATTGGGTTACTTTCAGGTCTTCCAGTGCGGTTTCCAGTTCTTCTACCGTTTCTTCTAAGCGTGAATTAGATTCGTGTAGTTCTTGTTTGGTTTGCTCTAGCTCTACGTATTGCAGGTATTGTTGCAAAAAGGTTTTTACTGTCAGCCGCAAAAGTTCCTCATCGATAGGTTTGTGCATGTAAGAAACGGCTCCAAGTCTCATTCCCTTTTTTAGCATGTCTATATCCTTGTCGTCGGATGTAAGAAATATGATAGGAATATTTTTGGTGCGATTTATTCCTTTTAGATTTTCTGCTAGCTCAAAACCGTCCATATCGGGCATGTGCACGTCGAGTATAAACAGGTGGTAATTTTCTTTCAATACCATTCTTAGGGCGTCCTGTCCATTTAAGGCGCTGTGCAGGGTATATCCGTCTGGTTTTAGTATAGACGACAATACCAAATGGTTGTCTTGCATGTCGTCAACATACAGGATCTTGGATGTGCTTATCTTTTTTCTAGCTTCCAACATATCAATAAAAAGTAATAAAACAATAGCATGGCAGCCTGAGCTGTCACTTTACTAAATCAGGTAACCTAAAAAAGTTCGGTTTTAGTCTACCTAAGCTGGTGGTAGGTACTGAGGGTGTTTTAAAGTATTGGTATGTAGGTTGTAGTATGCTTCTACGCTCTCTCTTCTACTCTTGTATAGAGAAAGGTAATAGGATACTACATTAACAAGCACACTTTTCAGAGTGTGCTGCGGAGCTCGCCACCTTACGCGCGGAAGAGTCCGTTTTTTGTGAAATTTAATGATATTATTCATAGCTGGTTTGTTTTTTTGGCGTGAAGCCAAGCACTAATATATGATACTTTATTTCACCTTTAGCCATATTCTTTGGTTTTTATCGATACTTTTAAAATTTCCTGTATAATCAGTCAATTTTATAGACTCTTTGCCCCCCAAAGCCAGGTAGCCTAGTTTGGGTAGGCTGGCATTGAAAATACCAAGCACCCTGTTTTGGAGAGCTCTGTCAAAATATATTAAAACATTTCGGCAAAGGATCAATTGAAATTCATTAAAACTATGGTCTGTGACCAGATTGTGTGTTGAGAAAATCATTTGTTGGGTTAGTGTTTTGCTGAAATGGGCGTATTCGTCTTTTTCAGTACAGTATTGGGACAAGTCGGCTGTGCCCCCCGCTAGTTTGTAGTTGATTTTGAATTCGGGCATACAACTGAGGGGTATTCGGGCATGCTGTGCCTGATCCAGCATTTGTTGGTTAATGTCTGTGCCGTATAGCAGTGAACGGTTTAGGAGTCCCAGTTCGTCAAGGAGGATAGCCGTAGAGAAAACTTCTTCGCCTGAAGAGCATCCTGCATGCCATATTCTGATAGTAGGGTAGATGTCTAGCTGAGGAAGTATGTTTTTTCTAAGCGACAGGTAAAAAGCCGGATCTCTGAACATGCTGGTGGTGTTGACTGTGAGTTCCTGTAAAAAAAGGGTAAAGAAACTGTCGTCGTTTACTAATTTGTCCGTGAGCTGGTCGAGGGTGGGTATTTTGAACCTTAGTGCGGTGTTTGTAAGTCGCCTTGAAAGGCTGGATCGCGAGTAGTTTTTGAAATCATAGCCATAGCGCAGGTGTATTTGGTCTAGCACCTCATTTATATCCGTGTGATTTGCATTTATACGCTTTCTCATGCCTTAGGTGTTTTTGTTGTTTTCTTCGGAAACCCATTTTTTTATACACGATATCAGTTTAGGGCTGTCTATAGGTTTGGTCAGAAAGTCTTTAGCCCCGGCATTTATGCATTTTTCCTTTTCTGAGGGCATGGTTTTGGCGGTTACGGCTATTATAGGTACGTCCACCCATTGAGGGATTTTGTGTATGTTTTTTATGGTGGTGTAGCCGTCTTTGAAAGGCATGAGAATGTCCATCAAAATAATGTCGACAAGTGAGTGTGCCGACGAAACAAACTCAAGGGCTTCATTGCCATCGTTCGCCGAAAAGACTTCCATGCCGTGACTCTCAAGGGTTTTGGTTAGGCTAAATATGTTTCTGATATCATCATCTACAATGAGTACTTTTTTGTCTTGTAGAGGAGGTGTTTCGGTAGCCAAAGATTGGTCTGTAGATGTTTCCTCCCTTTTCTCCCAGGCTTCTATCTCCCCCATAAATACATTTACTTCGTTCATCAAATCCTCGTAGTTGTCAGCCGTTTTGATGATGGTATTTTTTGCATACCGGCTAAGTTTGGTTTCTTCGGCATAGGAAAGGTTTTTGCCGGTATATGCTATGATGGGTAGTTTGCTGAGTTTTCTTTTGGCATTTAGTTTTTCCAGTAGGGTGTAGGCGCTCTCGTCAGGGAGTGCCATGTCCAGTATCATGCAATCTATTTTTTGTTTACGAAGTATATCCAGACTTTCTTTGGTTGAGTAGGCGCTAAAACATTGCCTCTCGCTGCTGCTGATAAACGCTTTTAAGGCAAGTTGATGACCTTCGTTGTTTTCTACCAGCAAAATATTCTTGGTTTTGTTCGTAGACTGATCTTTGATTTTTGCCATTAGTCGGCCGACTTTTTGAGGAGAGAGCGGCTTCATGGAATGTCCTGTAGCTCCCTTTGTGATGCTTTTCTGACGGGTTTCTTTTTCGTTTGAAAGCATAAATACCGGCACTTTCATCGTGTCTTCGTACTCTTTCAGGTTGGCCAGTACAGACCAGCAGCTGGTGATGGGCAGCTCTGTATCCAGAACAATGGCTACAGGCTGATAGAGTCGGGTGTATTCTACTGCCGATGTGCCGCTCGACGATAAGATGACTTTATATCCTTCCCGGTGAGCTGCACTCATCAGCATAGTTGTGAGTTTCTTTTCATTGACTATGAGAAGTAAAGTTCTGTCAGTTGGTTTTATGGTTTTGCGATCGTCGGTCAACAGCGGAGTGTTGCCGGAGGTTGTGTGCTTGGCTGTTGAGTTTGAGTTTTGGTTGGTTGTTTTTTTGAAGTATGTGGTAGGAAGGTAGAGCGTAAAACAACTGCCCTTGCCTTCAATACTGGATGCTACTAGTTCTCCACCCAGTAGTTTTGTTATTTTTTTTGCTATGGATAATCCTAACCCTGTGCCCTCTTTGTTGATCTGATGTGAGGTGCTGGACTGGTAGAACGGGTCGAAGATATGAGGAAGTTCACCGGCTTCAATGCCAACTCCGGTATCCCGTACTTCAAAAATGATATGATCTTGGTTTGGAAAAGAGGTTTCAGGAGTTTGAATCGTGGGTGAGGAGATGGTTAGTTGTACTTCACCCTGATTGGTAAATTTAAATGCATTGCTTAGCAGGTTTTTGAGTACCTGAGCAAGCCTTTCTCTGTCGGTGCTGATAGATAAAGGTAGCTTTTCTGATCTTATTATTTTAAAGTGGACACCACTTTGATTGGCTATGGGGGCAAATGTATCTTCCAGTTCCTGGCTCACCTCTTTTAGTTGAACTTTCTCAGGCATGATAGTCATGTTGCCGGATTCTACTTTGCTCAGATCCAGTATTTCATTTACCAGCTGAAGCATGCTGTTTCCTGAGTGGTGGATGCTTTGTGCGTAATTTATTTGCTCTGTGTTTAAATTTTGAATGGGGTTGTCGTAGAGCAACTTGGAAAGGAGGAGGATCGAATTGAGTGGGGTGCGGAGTTCGTGGGTGATGTTTGCCAGAAAAGCGCTTTTGTTTTTGTTGATTAGCTCTAATTCTTTCGCTTTTTGTTCGAGCTTGTTTTTTACCGTTTTTAGGTCAGTATTTTTGTTATTCAGCGCTTTGATTTTCTCTTTTAGGTCGGCACTCTTTTTTTCTAATTGATTTTGCTGAATTTCAAGCCGGGTGTTGATCTCCAGCAACTCGTCTGAGGCCCTTTTAAGTTCCTCTTCCCGGATTCTTAGTTTTTCGTTTTGTAGCCGTGCGTCGTAGTAGAGTTGTTGTATTTTTTGCCGGTATGTGTGGTGGGTTATCGTTATGGCGAGGTTTTCTGCTATGTAGTAGAGTAGTTGTGATTCTGCGGTGGTAAAAGGCGTAAGTGTGCTGAAAACGAGTATTCCTTTCAGCTCTTTGTCGGTGGTTAGTGGGACAATGGTTTGTCTTTTGTCGGTGTTGGTTGTGTTCAGCTGGATCTCTTCCTTGCTTTTGGCAGCTTTACATACCGGATTGTCATCGTTGAGTGAAAATGATTTAGGTTGACTAACTGAGGGATGGCTGGATATGGGGGTTATTTGCTTGAGTTCAGGTGCATATACATATATAGTGTTTTCAATTGTTTTTAGTCGCTCGGTCAGTGTAATAGTGATTTTTTGACACGCGACTTTCAGGGATTTTTCTTCTTTTAAAATTTTGTTGATTAGGTCTATGTTCTGCTGTAGCCATATAAGTTGGTCGGTGGTTTGTTGCAACTCTTTGTTGGTCTGATTAGCAGTGCTGGTGTCTGTTTTGGTAAGTAGTGTTTCTTTAGAATTTTTGGAAGAAAAGTACATGAAAAACACTAGCCCCAGAGCTGTTAGAGGAAATGATGTTGGGAGTGAATGCAGCGAGGGTGGGGCGGTTTGGTCTTGGTTTACAGGGGGCAGGTCGAAAGTGTATTTGCTAACAGTAGGTTTTTCAGTTTTAGCCTGACAGAAAGATTGGCCGACTGATACAAGTAAAAGTGTCAGTGCGAAAAATAGTATGTAGAGTTTCTGTTCAGTTTTCACTTATTCCTTTTTTTATTCCTGTCACAAAATAATGACTGGTTACTACTGGGCTTTGTTTTAGGCAGTATCGAGCAGATGCTCAAGTGTAGGTGGTTGTATAGTTAAAGCTATCTATCGGTTGACCCTATGGTGTTTTGTGTGTTAAAACACTAAACATGTTTTTTGTGCCTTATTCAGTATTGATGTTGTTCTATCTAAATCTACTAATTACTGAGGTAAAAACATATTTTTTTAAAAATAAATAACGTTAAAAATAAGTTATTTAAACTTGGTCTTTGTTGGAGCTTTGTTAGTTTAGGTAGCAAAAATGCAGATAATTAATTTATTAAAACAATATATGCACTATTTTTTAGTTATATGGGATTATTATTTCGTGTTTTAATAATGAAATATAATGCACAATTTAATGTGTGTATTGATTTTATTCTAAGGGGAGCTTTATGCGAAATTCCGTGCCCTGCTTAGGTGTACTGATGACCAGAATTTCGCCACCATGCTTTTCTATAATTCCATAACTGATGGACAGTCCCAGGCCTACTCCTTTGCCCACTTCTTTAGTTGTATAAAAAGGATCGAAAATTCTGTTTTTAGTTTTTTTGTTCATGCCTACTCCATTGTCTTTGATGCTAATGACTACTTTGCCGTAGGGTATGCTGGTTTGGATGGTAATACGCCCCTTACCTTCCAGTGCTTCGATGGCATTGCTGATGATGTTTAAAAACACCTGATTCAGCTGGCTGGGAAAGCATTTGATGAGGCCGATTTCTGTATCATACTTTTTGATTATAGTTATTTTGTCTGTTACCTTGTTTTGAAGCAGCATGATGGAGGAGTCCAGCCCCTCGTGAATATCGTACGGTTTCTTTTCGTTTTGATCCAATCGGGAGAAAGTTCTCAGTCCTTTCACTACTTCTGTAGCTCTTTCAGCTCCTAGCTTTATGTCGCTGAGCAACTCAGGTATGACGTTGATTTTTTCTAAGAAGGCAGTGTTGTTTTTTTCTTGATTGATAGTTTCTATTGCTTCGGAGTGATTTTCTCCCGGTTTTAGTTTGAGGTATTTGTTTATGATCGGTTGTACGTCATTGATGATTCGCTCCAGGTTGTTGATGCCCGCATAAATGAAATTCATGGGATTGTTGATTTCGTGGGCCAGGCCGGCGGTGAGCAGGCCCAGGGATGCCATCTTTTCCTGTTGAATCAGTTGGGATTGCGTTTTTTTGATATTTTGAAAAGCTTCTTCCAGTTCACTGGTGCGTTCCAGTACTTTTTTCTCCAGGTTTTTGTTCAGTCTTCTTATTTCATTTTCGGCACTTTTGGATTTGGTGAGGTCTACTGCTGTACTGAGTATCAGCCGCTTGCCATTTTCCATATAGCCGAGTGGAGTGGAGAAAAAATCCCAAATCCTCTTTCTTCCTTTGCTGTCTTTGAGGGCTTGTTCTCCATTGTTTATGGTTTCGTTGTAGGTAAAAAGGTTGTCTACGTATTTTTTGGATACTCGCTGTTCTGTTCCAAATGCTTTTTTTGTCCATTCCGATATGGTAGGTATTTTTTCTATTGTATAGCCGGAGTACTTTTTCCACCCCATGCTAATTCGGTATACCTTGCCGTCTTCATCGTGAATCATAATGGGGATAGGTGCCGTAACGATCGCTTTATTCAACTTATTTTCGCTTTCTATAAGCTGTTTTTCGTTTCGTTTTTCATCCGACACATCGGTTTCTATGACAATATAGCCTTCTGTGCCTTTTTCAGACATCAGGGGTACCAGGTTGCATTTAAAATAATAATTGGAGCTGTCGGCCTGCTCGTCTTCCCGGTCAAAGTGGGCGTTGCTGTTTTTTCTAAGGGCTGCAATTACTTTAGTTTTTATTTCTCTGCCATTGAGTACATAATCGAAGTAGTGAGAGCCTAGATATTGTTTGCCTGTAATGCCCCTATTGAGTAGGTTTTGAGGTAGGTGATTGATATCTAATACAGTAAAGTCTTTGTCTAAAATCTGAACTATGTCGTTAGAGTTGTTGAAAAGCGACAACCACCGTTGCTGGCTTTCCTGCAGTTTTATTTCGGCTTTTTTCCGTTTTGTTATATCCTGATCCGTGCCTACTACTTTGTAGACAGTGCCATCGTTACTGGCTATACCTCGTGCCAGTGAGTGTATATATCGCATGCCTTTATCGGGGTGCAGTATGCGGTATTCTGTAGATTTAGTCGTTTCAGGAGGGGAAGCTTGCCAGTTTTGGTTTAATATCTTATCTCTGTCTTCGGGGTGTATCCGGTTGATGAATTTGCTTAGGCTGATTTTTTCACCCGGGTTGAAGCCGTAAATTTTATACTGTTCATTGGACCAGATAACGCTTTTGTTTTTGGGAATGTTCCACTCCCAGTAGCCGATATGTGCGAGTGTTTGAGATGTATTCAGTCCCTTCAGGGTGGTGGAAATAAGTTTTTCTTCTGTAATGTCTCTGGCAGTGGCATAGAGTTTTCCTGTTTTGATGTCAGGTTTTACATTCCATTTCAAGAGGCGGTAATTTCCGCTTTTGGTTACATACCTGTTTTCGAAAGAAAGAGTGAGTTTCCCTTTGGCGAGTTGTGCGACTTCTTTGTTCGTTTTGTCGTGATCATCCGGATGCACAAATTCGATAAACGGTTTGGATAGCAGTTCTTTTTCGGAGAATCCCAGCGTTTTAGAAAAAACAGGATTTGTTTTTTTGATGTATCCATCCAGGCCTGCTATGCATAGCATATCTGTGCCCATGGTAAAAAACTTCTTGTATTCCTCCAGTTGCTGGACGGTTTGCTTGTGCTTGGTTACGTCGTTTACAATGCCAATAAAGTTGACCGTTTTTTTGTTTTCATCGAAAATCGGGGTGATGGAAAACAGATTCCAAAACGGGGAGCCGTCTTTTTTATAGTTTAGGATTTCGCGTTTTATCGGTTTGCTGGATGTGATGGCTTGCCGAATTTGTTGTATAGTTTGTGTGTTGGTGTCTGCGCCAAACAAAAAGTCAAAACTTTTTCCAATCACATCACGCCTCGCATAGCCTGTCTTTTTTATAAAAGTAGGATTGGCGTATATGATCGGGTTGTCGGGTTGGTTTGGATCAGTGATTAGTATACCTTCATTGGTGGCTTCTATGGCTCTGTTTTTGGACAAGAGGTCACGGAAGTATTCTGTTTCTTTGGTTACATCTTTTACTATGATCTGAATAATGGTACTTTTCGATAGGTTTACTACCACTCCTGATATTTCTACAAGCAACCGTTTGCCATTTTTGCTGTACACACAGGTTTTCATGGTAAAGTTGCCTTCCTCTATCAGTTGTTGGATGGCTGAGTCTGCTTTGCTTTTCTGATCATTGGGTAGTAGATCCTGAAGTTTTTTTTTGCTTAGTTCTTTTTGAGTGTAGCCAAGGAGTTTTGATGCTGATCGATTGCTGTTAATGATGAGGCCGTTGGTGTCGGCGATGAATTTCGCATCATAACTTTTATTAAAGAGGGTGTTGTATTTGTGCTCAGTGGTGCTGGTTGTAACTTCAAGTGAGTGAAGTCGTTTTTTGAGTTTGTTCAGTTTTTTCTCCTGCTTGTGCTTGTAAATAAGCGTTTTTTCATACTGCTTTATTTTGAACAGAACTTGCTCTTCATAGTCTTCAGGGTAGGGGAGGTAGTCTATTGTGCAGGTTTCGGAAGGTTCGGGCAGTATCTGAAATATTTTGGGATAATTACCAACAATAAGGATGGAGCTGCAGTTGCTTGCTTGTAGTTTTTCTAGTGTGTTTTTGGTTATTTTTTCTGAGGAGATGTTCAGAAAAACAATGATTTTGTCTTTGCATTCTGGTGTTACATGTTGGGCTAAATTTTCGATATTTACTGTGTTTGTAATGTATCCTTCGCCGACAAGCACGTCGAAGATTGGCAATGATTTGCCTTTAAAATCACAAAACAGCAATATTTCTTTCATGGTGCAAAAGACTCTTGTTTGCTTTCCTTAGGAAATTAATATAACGAATAATACTCTCTTGAGGTGAATAAAAGGGTATTATTTTTACTAAAATGTTAGGAGGTGGCACTGAAGTTAAAACAGTGCTATTCGTATACGGTAGTCTTCCGAGGATGTTTTACGGAGTGAACTATACCAGAGGCTCAGGCGTCTGAAGGCTCAGATGAAAAAAGTTGCTTCCAAAGAAAGTCGTATATAGAAGTGGGGCAAACACCCGTGCCGTTATCAGTGGAGCTAATCAGTACTGCTTTGTCTTCATCTTGAAGGTTTACCCTGCCGTGAGAACCTTTAACTAACGAAGCGTCAAGCGGGATAACATTCATCAGGGTTCGAAAGCCCAGTTTTTTGGCTATTAGCTTTAGTGCTATTCGAGGTATGATGAGTTTTTTCTCAGGGTCTAAAAACATTTCTACCGGATCGTATCCCGGTTTTTTGTGGATGTCTACATTGCGGGCAAAGTCAGGAGCCTTCGAATCGTCCAGCCAATAGTAGTATGTAAACCAGCTGTTTTTGTCTGCTACTACTACAAGCTCTCCTGCACGCTCATGGTTTAGGTTGTGTTTTTGTTGGCCAGACTCATCCAGTACCAATTCTATTCCCGGTATTTGTTCCAGTTTACTTTTAATAGTGTCGAGCTGAGCAAGATCATTTATATATATATGTGCAATTTGGTGGTCGGCCAGAGCAAAGGCTTTGGAAGCACCGGCATCCAGTAGCTCCAGTCCATTTTCAACCCGAACATCAATCATTCCCATTTCCCGTAGTATTCGATTGATGTGTATGGGATTGTTGACATTGGTTATACCATATTCAGATATTACATTTACCGATACGCCTTGATTTTCAAGATAAGTAATCAGCTTTTCGCAAACAGCATCAATTTCTTGCAGGTCTTTTGGCAGATGCTTCTCGTCGTGTCCAAACTTTTGAAGTACATAATCCAGATGAGGTAAGTATACCAGTAGTAAATCCGGGTGATGCCATTCAAATACTTTCATAGAAGCATTGGCTATCCATTCGCTTGACTTTACGGAAGTTTTTGGTCCCCAAAAATCAAATAAGGGAAAGGTACCAAGCTCGGCCTGAAGTTTGTCTCTTAGGCTTGCAGGAAAAGAGTAGCAATCCGGAATTTTTTGTCCGTCGGCTCTGTATTGGGGACGAGGGGTTACGGAGTAGTCTGCGTCGTTGTACATATTGTACCACCAAAACATGTTGGCGCATGTGAAGTTAGGATCAGCTTCTTTGGCTTTATGCCAGATGCTGGGAGCCTGCACGAGCTTGTTGGATTGCCTCCAAAGTTTTACTTCCTGCTCGTCGCGAAAAAACCACCCATTGGCCACAATACCGTGTTCGCTTGGCCATTTTCCGGTTACATAGGTGGTTTGCACTGAGCAGGTAACGGCCGGCAAAACAGGTTCTACATGCGCAGTGTGTTTGCCTGCTGCCCATTTTGATAAAAAGGGAGTATGCTTACCTATAAGTTTTTTTGATAAACCTACTACGTTGATAAGAGCCGTTTTCTTTGCCATTCTTTTAGTTAACCTATTGTTGATTTAACCCACTGTAGTTCTCTTGCCACACTGCTTACAATATCTGTACGTATAGTCTCTGGCAGTACATCCCAGGTATAGGTCTCTACTTCCAGGTGGTTGGTGAAGTTTTTCTCTTTCCAGAGAGCCAGTGTTTCAATGATGTCCTGTTGCGTAGAAGTTAGTTGTTCGTATTTTTCGGTGAAAACAGGTACATGGAAATGTGTTCGCATTTCAGTGCAGCGAGAGTCCGATAGATGGGGTAGTGCTGGTCCCAGGTCGGTATATCGCTTCAAGCTTCCATCATCTAACTTTGCCACAGCTTGATGAAGGTATGTGGGCTCATCAAAACGGGAAAGTTGGCTTGCGAGCAATTCTCTGTCGGAGTTGCTGTTCATTATACCCGTGCCCAGTGCGGCACTGATTTGAATCCGGCCTATTTTGAGGCCTGCTTTTTCGATGTTGGCTATGGCTTGAGCAGGTTTTTCAAAGCCTACTGCAAAATGGCACACATCATAGCAGAGCTGAAAGTGCTCGCGAATATAAGCTTCTGCTGCTTGCTCATCTAGCGACAGGGTACCTTTTAGGTGTTTTATCCCTTCGGGAAGTACGTGTTTTTGGAAAAAATCTACGTATTCAATAGTGGTTTCCAATATGCCGTCCGGTTCGGGCTCCATATCCAGGTGCAGACTTTTACCCGTTGCTTTTTTTATACCAATCAGATGGTCGGTAAGCTCAGCAATCTGTTGAGCTGCTTTTTGTTTTGCCTGATCTAAAGCCTGCTGGTCTTTGTGCCAAAAACGGTATGAAATAGGAGAGGTAGAAACCCCACCGTCCATTCCCTCGGGCAGTAGTACAGCCAGTATGTCAAACAACCTTTTGGTATATGCCAGGCGGTCGTTTGTAGTCCAGTCGGGCTTGTGCACATCGTCTTTTACTACCTGGTGGTGGAAGCCGCCGTATGGAAAACCATTGATGGTAAATACATACATATTGCTTTGCTGCAGCCACGATTGAAAAGAGGCTAGATGATCTGCCTGAAGTAAATCTTTAGATGCTTCGTCAGACAATCTTAGGCCAATTCCAAAAGATTCTGTGCCGAGTTTTTCTTTTACCTGGGTAGTGTATGTCTTTAAGTTGGCAAATGTAGCTTCCCACGATTCTCCGGGGTGGATGTTGCTACAGTATGTCAGGTGAGCCTGATGGGTATCAATACGCATGGATTTCTTGCTTTTCTAGTAAAGTTAAAGCTGCTTTTTCGATGTGGGTAATGTTCATTTCGTGCACGTCGAACTTTTCTCCTATTTTGTCAATGAGAGTGATGGTAAGTTCGCCTCCGAGATGCTCTCTGAATTCTTCGAGCCCTTTGATCAGGTTATCACTGATTGCCGTGCCTTCCTCGTTGAGGAGCAGGGGGTGAAAGAGCTGAAAGCCGAGGTTGCTCAGGAGCTTGAGTACTCTGTCGGCTATGTCCTGGCTCAGAAAGCCGGCGTATACGGCATAGGTTACATCCAGAGCTATGCCAATAGCCACAGCTTCGCCGTGTTTGAGCTCAAAATGAGTGAGCTGCTCCAGCTTATGTGCAGCCCAGTGACCAAAATCTAATGGACGGGATGACCCCATTTCAAAAGGGTCGTTGCTGTTGGATATATGGTCGGTATGGAGCTGAGCGCAATCGTATACCAGTTTCTCCATGGCATCAAGGTCGCGTTGGCTTAGAGCTTTTGCATTTTGTTCCAGCCATTCGAAAAACGCCCTGTCTTTGATCAGGGCTACCTTTACGGCTTCAGCTATGCCCGACCTCCAGTCTCTGTCGTTTAGGGTCAGGAGGAAGTTAAGGTCGTTGATTACTGCGTAAGGAGGGGCAAACGTTCCCAGAAAATTTTTCTTACCAAAATAGTTAATGCTGTTTTTTACGCCTACACCAGAATCGTTTTGGGAGAGTACCGTAGTAGGAACCCGTACCAGGCGTATGCCTCTGTGGCCTACAGCGGCAGCAAAACCTACCATATCGAGTACAGCCCCTCCACCGATGGCTATAATAAAGGCATGTCTGTCTATTTTAGCGTCGTTGATCAGTTGCAGGGTGTTGATAAATTCTTCTGTGGTGTTTTTGCTGTCCTCGCCCCCTACTACTACCAGAGGAGCAGCGGCTAGTTCGAGTGGTTGGCTCTGCAGAATGTACTGCTCGGCTTTTTCCAATAGCCCTGGAGTGCAGTCCACTACCCCTTTGTCTACTACAAGTGCCACCCTGATTTTTTTGTTTGGCGATGCATGCTGGAGTTGTTCACGAAGGAGTGGGTTGGACGTATCGAACAAATTCCTGGTAAACAGGATGTCGTACTGGAAGTTGATCGAAAAATCTTGCTTAATCTTCATCTCTTTCTTACGCTTATGCTATAATCTTTTTCTAATTAGGTGACCGCAAATTTTTTGGCCAACACCAGGGAAACGGGTAGTAGTAATAAAACGGCCAGTCCTGCTATCCAGTTGCTAAATCCGGCTACATAACTAGCATTGAGAGGGATAAGTGATATTACCCCCATTTTTACGGCTTTCATAATATACCGAGGCTCATTTTTGACGATAGCCTTTAGCTTGGCCGAAAAATTCATGGCGAGCCATAGTGTGATAAAAGGAGCGACAGTCCAGAAGTCCATCAGTCCATACCACCCCAGTGCCAGTAGTGTGCCGGCAACCAGCACATCCAGCGTGAGTGCAAAAGTAATAGACAATTGGTTGTTGCCCAGTACCTCGCCCCGACTGGTCAGTGTAATGGCAGCAATAAACACTATAGGGATGAACGAAATCATCCAGAGTTCAGGTAACTGACCGGTGGAGAATATGCTCATGCCCAGTAGTAGATTTAGTCCACGGCAAAGGCCCATCGTTAACGGGCCTGCTACCAGGTGATGCTTTGCATACTTGTCATAGACTAATGCTGCTATAGCTGTGGCTGTGGCAATCACGGCACACATAATCGAAACCTGCGCCGCAAATATTATTCCAAATACCAGAAGTGTTGCCCCAAAAATGGAGGCTTGTTTTGCCGATACTTTTCCACTCGGGATAGGGCGTTCGGGACGTTCTGTTTGATCTATTTTCAAGTCAAATACGTCATTGAATACAATTCCTCCGGCGTACAAACCGATGGTAGACAGCACCAGCCAAACGATAGGCGAAAGCGACCACTCCCCATAAGGGGTAGATAAAGCGCCAGCAATGGCTACACCTGCCAATATATCAGATATAGCGGTAACTACATTGGCCGGTCTTGTCAGTACAAGAAAATAATACAGCCTCATACAGGTAAAGGCTTAATTTTCGATGATGTCGGAAGAGGGAGAAGATTTTTTAGGCTCCTGTCCTCGCAGTACACTGTTGCCACCGTAGAGTATAGACTGGTCAAAGCTTACCCCATTGCTCCAGTCAGACTCCTTCATGTTGCCACTTTGCCCATAAGCATCGAGGGCGTTTTGGTAGCAGGTCTTATGAATGTCTTGTTCAGCTATGCCTCTTTCTTTCATTAGGTTAGCGGTTTTGGGTACCGATAGCGGATCGCTTACTCCCCAGTCGGCAGAACTATCAACAATGATGCGCTCAGAGCCGTACTGCCTTACTACTTCCACCATTCTTTCACTACCCATTTTGGTTTTAGGGTAAATAGTGAAGGCAGCCCAGTAGCCTCTGTCGAGTACGCTTTTCACGGTTTCTTCATTGTTGTGATCTATCACGACCATAGCAGGATCTACACCGTGCTCTTCCAGTACGTCCATACTGCGTATGGTGCCGTTTTTCTTGTCCCGGTGCGGTGTATGTACCATTATGGGGAGCTCTACTTCCTTTGCAAGCTCTATTTGTGCTCTGAAAAACTTGTCTTCTGCGGCAGTCTGATCATCATATCCGATTTCTCCGATAGCTACTACATTTTCTTTCATGGCAAACAGGGGGAGAAGCTCCATTACTTGCTCAGCAAGAGGTTCGTTGTTGGCTTCTTTGGAGTTGAGGCCGATTGTGCTATAGTGCTTTATTCCAAACTGAGAAGCCCTGAAAGGTTCCCAGCCTACGATGCTGCTAAAATAATCTTTGAATGAACCGGGTTCAGTGCGGGGTTGTCCGAGCCAAAAGGCCGGTTCTATGATGGCCACTATTCCGGCTTTTTGCATGGCTTCATAGTCTGACGTAGTACGTGAAGTCATGTGGATATGTGGATCTATGTATTTCATGTGATTTAGTTTGTATATGTGATAAATGCTAGTTTGTTCTATTGTTGGTGTGCTGCTGACCAAACTTCGTGCCCGATTTCGTTCCACGAGATATTTGGTTCGGAGAGCCCTTCATCGGTCAGCCATTCGGCCGCACCGGGGTGATCACTCTGTGCTAAAGCTTTGATGGCAGCCTTTTTTGCTGTAGGAGTATCTGAGTCGATTACTTTTTTCAGGTCTGCAGCTATACTGTCGTTTACAAAGCCGGGCATCATACGCCAGAGCTCAGGAGTAACGAGCCTGCCTGCAGCCCACCTTTCGTGCGCAAAGTCGTGCAGTATGCCTGCTAATTTTTCGTTTTTCCTCTCGTCGAGTCCATCTATTCTAAAAATCGGGCGTTCCATAAAGATCGCCTTCAGCACCATTTGATTCCAGGGGTCTTCGGAGAAGTGTTTTCTTGCAAACCCATTATTCAATGCAATAGCATCAAACACGTCAATCATATTGGTGCGTATACCGTCGATGGCATTCAAAACAAATGCTTCTGCGTTTTCGAGAAAGCAAAGAGATTTGTATATAGCCACCTGTTCGCGCATGTCTGCTGAAGCCAGCAGTGTTTCGATTGTATTGTGGTTGGTGCTGGTGGGCAATTTTAGTAAAAAAGCTAAGCGGCAAAACTCATCCAGCGTCCAAAGTTCAGGGGAAAAACCCGTGTTTTTCTCACAAAGTGCCTGTTGCAGATTTTTGGGCAAGGCCAGAGGTAGCTTTTCTACTTTGCGGCTTACCATTCCAAATGCCAGAAAGAATTTTGGCGGTGAGTCAAGGGTTGTTAGTTTGTCTGTAAACCAACGAACAGTACTTTCATCGCCCAGCTGCGAGGTGCAGTACTCTATGATTTGCTCTTTTAATGTTGACATTAAATACGTTCTGTAGTTTGATAGTTTTACAAGTTGAATTACAAGGTAATTGGTTCGGTTTGAGCAAATGTAGCTGTTTCAACGTTGTGAAATAGTTGCCTGCAAAATTAGGCATTTTCGGCCATTGATAGGGTGCTTGAGGTAATTATTTGGGCATTTCTGAGATTAATCATGTAATAAATAGAGCTTGTGTTTGAGGAGGTTGCCGGTGGGTAAAAGGCGGAGCGGCAATGCCGGTGCTTTGCAAAGGTTTGCAAGGGGGTGTCTCTCCTGAAAAAGAGATTTCTAATCCTATGCCGTAGTAAATACACGGCAGTGTATGCTAACGGTGCGACAGTAGCCCGGGAGGAAGAGGGTATTTCAATGGAGTGGTTTGACGGGGGAAACTATTTTCTTACTTTTCCACTAAAAACGCTTGCTTTGGAGTTGAAGGGGTTGCCGGATGATCGGCGAAAAGATACGATTTGTCCCACATGCCAAATGGCATCTGCTATGGGGCCATTGATCATGTTCCAGTACGGGAAAGAGCTGGATTGATCACCACTCCCGGACACGATAGGATAGTCTTCCAGTGATTTGGTATTGGCGCTTTTGAGTATGTCGCTCGCTTGTTTGAAGTGGTTGAGGGTATACTTTCTTTTTTCTTCAAAAGACATTTCATCGGCCTTTCTGCTGTCTGGCTTATAGTCAGGATTGTGAGCTTTTATGATGATCAGCGAGAGTCCGTATATGTGATCCAGGGTTTCTTCACTACTACGAGCTGTTTCGTTTGGGCGGTAAGCCAGGTCCTCGGTCCTCAGGCCTTCAGTTGCCCAGAAATAACGAAAACCCAGACCATCGATCATGCGAGCCGCTACGGTGTTGGGAGTGTACTCGTCGGGAGCTTCGGGGATTTCGTAGTAGGGCATGGTAGAGGCGTTTGATGTCTGAGCAAAAGTAAAATGGCAGGTAAGTACATTACCTGCCATTATGCTCAATATTATGAGTGTTTTCATTTCGATAGCTATCAGTAATTTAGCCAAAGATAGTAAAAACCGTTTGTCGAAAGTACCTTACTTGAGGTCAGATACTTTTAGTTGTTTTTTCTCCCAGTATTCGGCACTGCGGAAAGCATATTGAGTAGGGGTATAGTCACCGACAAGGTCTACTTTGGCTTTCTTAGGTACTTTCATGTCCAATGCCCAGTATGTGCCGTTTACCAATAGCCTTCTTACACCTTCAGAAAGCAAATCGGCAGATGCGCCCACTGTGCTGGTAAATACTTTTCCTTTTTTCCCTCCGGGCAATTGATAGCTTTTTGTCCAGGCTACAGGCATCATAGGGTTGTTTAGATCCATGCCTTTGTTGTTTTTGCCGGCTACTTCGTCATCGCTTGGCTTCATGCCGTAGAAAATGTCGTTTTCGTCAAAGTCTCCTTTACGGTTGATTACCTGTCCGAGGATGATCGGCTGAGAATCTCCCGGTAGAGGAAGTCTTACACCATATACGTCGGTAGATGCCCATACGTCACCGTCTTCTATACCGTTAGTGATGGGGTGTTTTTCGGCACCTTCAGCAATCAGACCTTTGGTGCTTTGGTGTTTGTGGTGGCCGTGGTGGTATTGCCATTTTTCTCCCAGTACCAATCGACCAAAACCATCAGCCCATTCTGATTTGTCACCATTGTACCCGTTTCTATAGTGCTCCCAGTTGGGGCTTGGGTTTTTCTTGTTGAAGTTGAATGCGTGAGTAGCAGTACGTATGCCCAATACAGGCTTGCCACTCATCAAAAAGTTGTTTATGTGCTCCATTTGTTCGTCGGGCAGAGCACGGAAGCGCGTGAAAATAATCATCATATCCGCTGATGCAAGCTGCTCCAGTCCGGGGATGTTGGTCAGGTAGTTAGGGTTTACTATACCGGGCTCATCGGGGTTTTGTGCAAATAATACAGTGCACTTGAAGCCATGTTTTTTAGACAAAATCTTGGCAAGTTGAGGGAGCGCTTCTTCCGATCGGTATTCTTCGTCTCCACTTACCAACACGATATGCTTTTTCTTTCCTTCAAAAGTAAGCCATTGTTGCGGGCTGTTGCTTTCTTGTGCCTTTGGCGCATAACATGCCAAAAGACAAAGGGCCAGAACTAAATAGATGATGTTTTTCATAGTGTGTAGTGTAATTTGGTAAGAAATTGTTTGTAAGAATATATAATTAGGTGCGTCCGGTGGTGTATTTAGTCAGACGCACCATCTTAAACTCAATCTTTTAGTTGGTCTTTGATAAACCGTAAACCTTCTTTGTATACCTCTTCAGCAGGGGAGTAGTCTCTCCATACATTGATGGCATTGGCAAACTCAGGTATGATAGTACTGAAAGCTTCGATGGTAAGCCAGCCATCGTATTTTATTTCTTTCAGAGTGCTGAATACTTCCTGCCAGTTGATAGGACCTTTGCCGGGCGTGCCACGATCATTTTCACTTATATGCACGTGCTTCAGGTGTGGGGCTATGCATTTGATAGCGCCGGCCTGACTTTTCTCTTCGATATTGGCATGGTGCGTATCGTACATTGCGCCAAGGCTCGGGTGATTTATCTTTTCTACCATGGTTTTCAAGTCGGCCATGGTATTGTACAGGTAGCATTCAAATCTGTTGAGTGCCTCAGGAGCCAGCATAATACCTGCCTGCTGCGCATAGTCTGCTGCTTTTGTCAGCATCTCTATACTCCACTGTCTTTCTTCTGTGGTGGGTGGCTGACGGGTAAAGTGAGCAAATGAAGAGTGGAAAGGCCCACAGATCACATCTGCGTTGAGGGCTGTCCCCATGTCGATAAGCCACTTGAGTTTGTCGTATCCGGCTTCACGAGTGCTTTTGTCGGGGCTGGCGATGTTTTCTTCGGGAGCCAGAGAGCCTACGCAGGTTACCCCCATGCCTATATCAGCAAAGTGACTGCCTAGGGTAGAGTAGAGTTTTTCATCTCCTTCTCCTAAAAAAAGTTCTATACCGTCATACCCTGTATCTTTCAGCGTATCTATGATGCCATAATGTTGCTCCGTTACGTGGTTAGTCCAGAGCAGCATGTTCATTCCTATCTTAGTCATATTGGTTTGTTGTGAATGATGTTTAAAAAAGGTTTTAAAATGTAGTGTCTAATAGGTTGTGTGATATCAAAGCAAACAGTTTGCCATAGTCAATCCAATCCCATCTCCCTTACTTTTTGAGGTTAGGGATTTGTTGTTTTTTATATAATTAAATGAACAGATAACCGTGATTATGTGCTGCCCGACAGGGCAGCACATAAGTATTTATTTCGGTTCTCTTTTTATCTCAGAGTTTGATAAAATCTGATCAGGAAGCAGTGGCTCCTGGTTGGGTTTTCTTTACCCAAAACCAAAGCACTGTAAATAATACGATCAGTATAGCGGGGAAGGTAGTCATTGTTTCGAGGGTAGCTTGTCCGGCTACTAGTTCCAGTTCATCGCCGGTCAGGCCTTGAGCTGCTGCAGCGGCTTTGTCATCGTCAATCCACTGTCCTATAATAGGCTGGAAAATAGAAGATGAGAACATACCGGCTGCTCCGATAATCGACATACCAAAAGCGCCACTATTAGGTACTTTTTCAGCTATAAAACCAATCATGTTTGGCCAGAAATAAGCAATACCCAAAGCAAAGAATATAGCAGCTATGTATGCCATAGCGCCAGTTTGTGTGCTAAAAAGGTAGATGCCAATGGTAGCCAGTACAGCTGATCCCAGCAGTACACCTGTCTGATCGAGTTTGTGTACCATCTCTCCTCCAAAATACCGGGCTACAGCCATCAGACCAGTTACCAATGCCAGAATAAGCATAGGGTCTGCACCACTTTTTGCCAGGATGAGTCCTACCCATTGCTGAGGGCCAAACTCAGAAATAGCAGTAAGCGTCATGCATATAAACATGAAGATAAACAATGGAGAAAGCATAGCTTTTACATTGCCTCCGATAGAAGCAGCCTCTTCTGTTTGCGACTTAGGCCATGACTGACCGAAAAACAAGTATGCATAAATGATGGTAGGGATCATAATTACCCATATTTGTAGTTCCCATCCCATTCCCATGTCGGTCATGAGTTTTGAGATAAGACTACCGATCACGATACCACCGGGAAACCACATGTGGAATCTGTTCATCAACGTATTCATGAGCTTGCCAGAATAGCACTCGGCTATCATCGGGTTACAGGCAGCCTCTGTACATCCGTTACCCAAACCGATAAGCAATGTAGAGATCAACAGACCTGTGTAGCTGCCGGAGTAGATAGTAAGGATAATGCCTAGTGCGTGAGCAACAAAAGCAAATTGCATGATGGCTTTTCCGCCTACTTTGCTGTAGATGAGTCCACCTACTACCATAGATATGGGGAAGCCCAAAAACCACATCGAGTTGATGAACCCGAGTTGTTCTGCAGATAGATTAAGCTCTTCGCCAAGCTGAGGTAAAATGCCCGCCCTGATACTGAAGGATAAGGCCGTTGTGATCAGTGCAAAACAACTACCATAAAAGAGGCGGTTATTGTTCACTGCAGTTCCGTTATTCGTGTTTTCCATTAGTTAAATAATTTAGTGAATAGTTCGGTTTAGGTAAAAAAATAATTTCGCTTGCGTTTTCGGGAAGCAAGAAGCAATCCAAAAAACAATATCAGGGCAAGATGTAGTTTTTTGTCCAAAATCTAAAACAGATTGCAGATCAAATTAGAATTTACCTTTCTAAAACTTTACAAATCTAGAATGAAAACTCAACCTATTATTCCTGTTTTTTATTAAATAGTGACACTTTTTTGTCATGGTCTTCGGGCTTTGAATTATCCGGCTAATACTGTAAATAGTGCTTTTTTTGAGTTTTGGGGCAGTGTTGGGTGCTGTTTTGCTTTTTAGAAAGAAAACGAGGAAAGAGAAAATAATACAAAGTGAGGGGTGCAGAATATCCGTTAATTAAGAGATGCTGGTTTGTATTTTTAAAAACAACTTTCGGTATTCATGAGGGCTCATACCCGTGATGGCCTTAAACTGACGGTTGAAATTTGACAGAGTGGAAAAGCCACATTCGTAGCATATCTGAGAAATATTAAGGTTGTCTTCGAGCAATAGCTTTCGGGCATGACCAATTCGTATTTCGTTGACAAAACTGGAAAACGTCTTGTTAGCTCTTGGCTTGAAATACCGACAAAAAGAAGTAATTGTCATGTTTAGCATTTCAGCTATGTCTTCGAGCGATATTTTAGATTTGAAGTTGGTCATGACATAATCATAGACCATGCGCATTTTTTCCACATCTTCTCCTTTAAACACATTGGTGTAGCCGGGGCTGGACAGTAGATTGTATTCTTCAGAATTGGCCAGCAGGTCTATCATTTCGAGTAACTTGATAATCCTTCTAAATCCTTTTTCATGTGCCATGTCGAGCATCATGCGGTGAAGTTGAGTTCTGGTTTTACCCAAAAACTCCATACCCCGGAAAGAGTTTTCTACCAGCTTGTTGATCTTATAAAACTCTTCCTTTTCGAGTAAAACCTCGCTAAGCAGATCGTGATCGAAGTAGATAACCAAGCCCCGTGTATTCAGCTTGCTGTCTTTCTGAAAGTACGCTTCATCACTACGCCATAAGTGGGGTAGGTTGGGGCCCGTCATGGTCAGGTCCCCCTCAGAGAAAGTCTGTACGTGATCGCCAACAAAACGGGTGCCTTTGCCCTCTACTATATAGGAGATTTGAAACTCAGGATGAAAGTGCCATTTGGGGTTGAAGTAGGGGCCGCTTAGGTCTTTGTAAATGAAAGTTTCCTTTGGCGTTAGGGTTTGTTCAATATTAGCGGAACGCATAAATTTTCTCTAATGTTGAAATATTGGCTAATTTAAGACAAAAAAGTGTCACTATTTAGCAAAAAATAGGGAATGTTCTATTTATATGAATTTTAGCTTTGTAAAGCAAATTGCTAGTAAACTATAAAAATCACTCTTAACTCATGAAATACCTTTTTTCATTCGTTGCACTTGCCGGTATGCTGCTTACAGCCAATGTTGTGTTGGCTACTGGAGCAAACCCGGCCACAAAGGACGGAAATAAGGAAGATAAGGGAGCAGAAAACTATCGCGTTACCTACAAGGGAACCAAAGGACCCGGAAAAGGAAAAAAAATAGTTTTTATCAGTTCGGATCATGAGTATAGAAGCGAGGAGTCATTGCCCGCGCTTGCCAGAATTATGGCCAAGAGATATGGCTTTACCAGTACGGTGGTTTGGGCACTCGACGATCAGGGGTATATACTGCCCGGAAGTTCGGACATTAAAGGACTGGAAGTATTGCAGGATGCTGACCTGATGGTGATTTTTACCCGATTTGCAGATTTTCCTGACGATCAAATGCAGCACATCGACGATTACCTGCAACGAGGAGGGCCTGTAGTAGGTCTGCGCACAGCTACTCACGCATTTAGCAACAAAGACAACCCGCAATGGGGGCATTACCACTTTAGATATGATGGAGGTAAGGCAGATTGGCACGGCGGTTTTGGCGATGCTATATTAGGCGAAACCTGGGTGGGGCACTATGGAAAAAATCACGAACAGGCATCCGTTTTGCTGCCAAACGAAAAGCACAAGTCTCATCCTATCATGCGAGGAGTAGAAAAAGCCTGGGCACAGTCAGGAGGCTACAAGGCCTACCCGCAGGGAGAAGACCTAAAAGTACTGGCTTATGGCAGAGTGCTCAAAGGAATGAGTCCCGACGCAGAGCCCGATGCGGAAAAAGCCGAGCTTCCTGTGGCGTGGGTGCGAAAGTACAGGCTGAACAATGGAGCCAGTGGAAGGGTGTTTACCACTACCCATGGAGCCTCGGAAGACCTGCTGAGTGTCGGGTTTAGGCGAATGCTCATAAACGGATGCCTTTGGGCAGTAGGCATGGAGGAGCAGATAAAACCTGACAATAATGTTGACTTTGTGGGGCCATACGAGCCTACATTGTTCAACTTCAATGGATATAAAGCCAACGTTAAGCCCGCTCAGTTGGCGGGGTGGAAAACGTTGATTATGCCTGGAGAAATTGTAAAAACTAAAACACAATAAACTATGCAAGAAAACAACTTCCCTAAACTACACAATGCCTCATGGCCAGGAGTGGTGGGTAAAGGACCCGATTCTGAACCCCCAATATCTATCGATACTATGATTGACCTTACAGCAAAAGCTGAGGTTGATGGAGTGAAATTCGATGGATTTGATTTGTTTTTGTTCGATCCCCACATGGATATAGACGCATCGGATGATGCCATCAAAGCCATGGCGGATAAAGCTGCAGCCAGAAATTTGAAAATAGGTAGTCTGGTAGCACCCGTGTGGGAACCCACCGGTGGAGGTTCTGCTATGGGATCCAAAGAAGAACGGGAGCGGTTTACCACTCAGGTAAGAAAGGCTTGCCGAATAGCTCAAAAACTCCGTGATCTGGGCATTCGTCCGCATGGTGTAGTGCGCATTGATTCATCGGTAGATCCGGCCAGCTGGGCCAAAGACCCGGTAGCCAATACCAAGCTTATCGCTCAGACATTTCGTGAAGCCTGTGACATAGCAGCCGACTATGGAGAATCGCTGGCTGCAGAAGGCGAAATCTGCTGGGGAGGCATGCACGGTTGGAAAACCATGGTAGAAACACTGGAGGCAGTAGACCGAAAAAACATTGGTTTTCAGGCTGATATGGCACACACACTGTTGTATCTGCTGGGGTATAACAAGCCCGACGAGCGTATTTTGCCGGAAAACTTCGACTGGAACGACAGAGCAACCCTCACTGAAGGCTTAAAAACCCTTACCAAGGCACTGAGACCCTGGACGATCGACTTTCACGTAGCTCAAAATGATGGTACTGTCTTTGGCGCAGGATCGCACGACAAAACCGGCAGACACTGTCAGGCAGCAGATCCCAACGGAAAACTGGATATTGCTACAGATGCAGGTCACTGGCTGAGAAATGAAGACGGCTCGCTCACCAAAGCCTTTAAGCATATTTGCTGGGATGGGTGTATGTTCCCCAACGAAGTAATGATGAAACAACAAACCTGGAATGATATTCTGGCGGCCATGATCAAAGTGCGTCAGCAGCATGGATGGTACGAAGCAGAATAATTGGAAGGAATTATTTTCAAACACATAAAAACGAGTTGAAAAAATGAAAGATAAGAAAACAATCAATATAGGACTAGTAGGTTACGGGTTTATGGGACGAACGCACTCCAACGCATACAAGCGGGTAGGAGACTTCTTTCCCGAGCTGGAGTGGCGACCTGTATTGAAAGCGGTATGTGCCCGAAACAAGGAACGAGTACAGGCATTTGCAGACCAGTGGGGATATGAGTCTATCGAAACCGACTGGAGAGCATTGATAGCCAGAGACGATATCGACGCTATAGACATTTGCACACCCAATAATATGCATGCGGAAATAGCCATAGCAGCTGCCGAAGCGGGTAAAATGGTACTCTGCGAAAAACCACTGGCTCGTACAGTAGCAGAAGCTCAGCCGATGGTAGACGCCATAGAAAAAGCCGGCGTGAAGAATACGGTATGGTATAATTACAGAAGAGTGCCAGCAGTAACGCTGGCTAAGCAGCTGGTGGATTCGGGTAAGTTGGGAAGAATATTCCACTACCGGGCTAATTTCCTTCAGGATTGGACAATCAACCCTGAGCTTCCGCAAGGAGGAGAAGCTCTTTGGCGCCTCGACAATGACGCAGCAGGATCGGGTGTAACCGGCGATTTGCTGGCGCATTGTATAGATACAGCCATGTGGCTCAACGGCGGCATCAAAGACGTATCGGCTGTTACGGAGACGTTCGTAAAAGAAAGAACGCATCAGGAAAGTGGAGAGGTACAAAAAGTAGGTATCGATGATGCATGTATCTTCCACTGCCACTTCGACAATGGATCACTCGGTCTGTTTGAGTCTACTCGCTATGCGCGCGGACACAAGGCCCTCTATACATTCGAAATCAACGGAGAGCATGCGTCTATCCGATGGGATTTGCATGACCTTACACGTTTGGAGTATTTCGATCACAGTGATGACTCAATAGTACGCGGATGGCGTTCGATACATGTAACAGACGGAGATCAGCCTTACATGGACAAGTGGTGGGTGCCCGGATTATCCATTGGGTATGAGCACACCTTTGTACATCAGGTGGCCGACTTTTTGAAAAGTCTGGAAACCGGAGAGCCATGTTCTCCTACATTCAAAGAAGCACAAGAAACACAAAAAGTATGCGAAGCGGTGCTGGATTCTGCAGCATCGAAGAGCTGGAAAGAAACTGGTGTAAACTGGTAATTATGTATGTTGACAATGATTGAGATAAAGCCTAAGTTTGCACAGCAGTGGCAACACTCTAGTGCTTTTTCTCAGTCATTCGACGAAAACAGCGCTCTTTACTACGATCTGCCTTCCCCCCGATGTTGTTTAGTAAAGATGAATACGCTGAATATTTGAATCAAAATCAGACAGTTTAACTCCATGCAATATTTAGTTGCATGTGGATTGTTATAAATAAAAAGTAAAAATGAGTGAGATAAAAGGTTTTTGCCTGCACGGTAGAGAAAAGATATTGCCCGGTTCGGGAGTGAACGTTACTGCAAATACATCTGTGGTAGATATGGATTTGCCACCACTGAAAGAAGGAGAAATTCGGGCAAAAACATTGTACACGGGTATATGCGGTTCAGACAACAGTGCCTCACTGGGCAAGTCAAACTTCGATTGGGTTGAGCGCCCCAGAGTTATCGGGCACGAGTTTAGTGCAGAAGTCCTGGAGTTGGGACCTGGCGATCACGGCGACCTCAAGGTAGGCGATGTATTTACACCGCTAGCGATGTTGGGATGCCAGCAGGAAGATTGTCCGGCGTGCAGTGTGGCTAAATGGAACCTTTGTCCGCGCAAGCAAATCATAGGCTTTCACCGCAATGGAGGATTTGGTCAGGAGGTAATTCTGGAGTCGGATAGAGTAGTGCCGTTTATGGAAGGACTTACTCCGGAGCAGGGTGCTCTTGTAGAACCTTTGTCTGTAGTAGTGAATGCCCTGTACAACAAGTGTACCATCAAGCCCGGTCAGGATGTAGTGGTTACAGGTTGTGGAATCATAGGGCTGATGGCTGCCGAAGTAGCCAAAGCCGCAGGTGCCAGAGTGGCCGTTACCGGTATAGAGCATGACAGAAATATACGATTGAAAGCCGCTAAAGAGCGAGGGTTCATTACCCTGATCGTATCGCCCGAAAATAGCCTTACCTCTCAGCTAGCCAATGGTGTGACTGATGAAAACGGTGTGCCGTTTGGTCACAATGGCAAAGTAGATTTGCTTATAGAATGCTCCGGAGTAGCACCGGTGCTTACTGAGGCTATTGATGTGGTTCGCCCGGAAGGAGATATCTGTGTAATAGCAACCTACCCCAAGCCTGTAGAAATAAACGCAACACACCTTACGCGTACCTCCTTAAATATGAGGGGGTCAATGGGTTCGTGCCGAGAGGACTATATGATCGCTCAAAAACTTATGGTGACAGGTGTGTTTCCGGCCGAACACTATACCAATATTTATCAGTTTGATCAGATTACACAGGCATTTGAAGATTCGATTTTTGCCAACAATGTGAAGGCAGTGGTTAAAATGAACTGATAAGAAATACAAAATATTAAAAATAGAAAAAGATACATGTCAACGATATTCATTACAGGAGGAACCGGGTGTATCGGTTCTGTGACTATTCATAAGCTACTACAATATCCCGATGTGGAGAAAATTGTGATAGCTACAAGGTCTACCAATCAGGATCCCTTGAAGCTGTGGTTGGGCGAGGAACTGGACAAGCGTCTGGAATTTGTGACACTGGATGTGGCTGATTATGATGCCATAGAAAAAGTAGTGACAAGCGTTAATCCCACACACATAATCCACCTGGGAGCCTATCAGAGTCCGGATTGCTCGGCGTATCACGTGCGTGGTATGGAGATCAACACAGGAGGAACTATGGCGCTATTTGATGTGGCTGAGAACCTGCCCCGTTTGAAGAAATTTGTATTTGCCAGTTCGGCAGCTGTATACGGCATGCGTTCGATGTACCCAAATCCCGGAATTACTGAAGACGCGCAACTGGCCCCACCAAACCACTACGGAATCTGGAAACTGGCCGGAGAGCACCTGGCGCGCTTGTTTTACGACAATAGCAAGGTGCCCACTGTTTGCCTAAGGCTCAATACGACCTACGGAAAAGGCAGAGACAGAGGTAAGACATCAGCGCCTACTAATGCCCTAAAAGCTATCGCCAAAGGAGCAGTAGAAGGAAAGCTTATTCCTTATGAAATGCCGTACGAAGGACGAGAAAATTATCATTTTGTAGAAGATGTAGGAGCACAGTTTGCTGCATGTGCTATGCAGGATTTCGATGGCTTTGGAGCTTTCAACCTAAAAGGTGAAACCATAGCTATCACAGACTTTCTGGCCATAGTAGAGCAGGAAGCAGCAGCCCTTGGTTTGAGCGACTTTGTGAACGTATCTGTAGCAGAAGGAGCAGAGCCGAATTTGTTTGTTTCTGACCTTAGTCATGAAAAAATCGACACCACTTTCAAAGACCTACCCCTGACCAGTATACCAGAGGGTGTGAAGAAGTCGCTGTTGGATTTTAAAGAAATGGCTGAAAAAGGACAGTTGGATTATTCAGAGTAAATTAAAGACAAGCTATAGAAGCACTAAATAGAGAAGTAGGATGAAAACGATAAATGTAGCATTTTTAGGATCAGGAGATGTGGCAGATCTTCATGCGGAAGCTGTGAATGGCCTTGCGGGAGCTAACCTTGTAGGGCTTTGGAACAGAACCCCGGAAAAAGGAAAGGCAAAAGCAGAAAAATACGGCTGCAAAACCTATCAGTCAGAAGACGAACTCCTCAATGATCCTGAGGTTGATGCTGTTTTTATTCTCACCAATATGGAAACGCACTGTGAGTACACATTGCGAGCCGCAGCAGCCGGCAAGCATATACTGGTAGAAAAACCCGCCGCATCCAACATAGCAGAACTGCAAAAAATGCAGGAAGCAGTGGAAAAGGCGGGAGTGCAGTGTATGCCCGTGCACAATTATATTTATGAGTCGGGTATTATGCGTACCCGGGCTATGATTCAAAACGGTCATCTGGGCGATGTGACTCAGTTTTATATGATGTACAACATACATCACGCCGATGATATCAGAGCCCGCTATCCGGGAGTTATCCGTCAGATACTTACGCACCATACGTACACCATGCTATACCTGGCGGGTCAGCCCAAAGCCATATCATGTTTTAAAAACACGGTAGACCCTACTTTGGCTCCACAGGAAAATGTGGCTATGGCCAACATGGTTATGCAAAACGGTACACTAACTCACCTGTGTGCAAGCTTTGCCAACGACGACCATGCCGGCGACCCCTGGACTTGTATGATCAAGGTAATAGGTACAAAAGGAAGTACGCGATACAGCTATCGCGATTGGGTAATCAATGAGAGAAACGGAGCGCATTCGCAGACATACCATTGCTACCCTGAGTCTATAAAAAATACAGCTACACACTTCATCGATCAGGTGATTAGAAAGGGGGAAAGCCCCTTGTCATCGTTACAGGATGCTATCACCTGTCAGCATATTATCGAAGCGTGTGAGCGATCTGAAAAAGAAGGAATACACGTAAAATTTTAGCCTATGAAATAACCACACACGAATGACCATTCTTTTTCAAAGAAAAAAAACGACTCTAAGCTAACCAATGATCTATTAACCACTAAATATTTATTAATCACATTATCACTACACTATTTCTATAACAATAATATGAATATGCTAAACTACAAGGTCATTGGAAGTCTCTTTCTTCTGATTTGTTGTGTAACGCTGATGCCCGGCTGCTCGGGCAAAAAAGACACACTGCAAGTAAAAAAAGATGCACACATCACACTGATAGGTAACAACCTGGGGTCTAGAATGTTGAATTTTGGTCATTTCGAAACCGAAATGCAATTGCGCTATCCCGATAGCATGTTGTACATCCGCAATATGTGTGATCCGGGTAATACTCCCGGGTTCAGGCCTCACTCATCCCGAAATTCACCCTGGGCATTTCCCGGAGCAGAAAAGTTTCAGACTGAGCTGGCGCAAAATTCGGGTAGCAGAGGGCACTTTGAGACTCCCGATGAATGGCTGACTATGCACGAAACCGACATTATCGTAGCGTTTTTTGGCTACAGCGAATCATTTGAAGGGCCGGAAGGGCTGGATAACTACAAGGCTGAATTGCAGGCTTTTATCAAGCATACTAAAAGCCAGAAATACAATGGAAAAACAGCACCGGCGCTAGCATTAGTATCTCCCATTGCTTTCGAAGACCTTTCACACAAAATGGACTTGCCCAATGGCGTAGAAGAAAATAAAAACCTGGCGCTGTACACACAGGCTATGAAAGAAGTGGCTGAAGCAGACAGTGTGCTGTTTGTGGATGCGTTCACGCCATCAAAAGAATGGTATGCTTCCAGCGAAGAAGACCTTACGGCTGATGGTTTTCAGCTCAATGATCTGGGGTACCAAAAGTTTGCCAAATTTTTGGCCGACGAAGTATTCGGAAAAGTAAAGCCCAAGGCAGAACAACATCGCCAGTTGGTGCTCGACGCAGTAAATGAAAAAAACTGGTTTTGGCACAACGATTACAAAATTCCTAATGGAGTACACGCCTATGGCCGTAGATACAATCCTTTTGGGCCTGATAACTATCCGGCAGAGGTAGAAAAAATCAGGCAAATGACTGCCATTCGTGATACTGCGATATGGGAGGCTGTTAAAGGAAACAAAAAAGACCTGGCAGCAGCAGATGCCAAAACCCGTACATTGCCTCCGGTAGAGACCAACTATAAGAATAATGGTAAAAATGGAGACCCTAACTACCTGTACGGTGAAGATGCTGAGAAAACAATAAAAGCAGCTCCCGGATATAAGGTGGAATTGTTTGCTTCCGAAAAGGAGTTTAATGATCTGGCCAATCCTGTACAGTTGTCTTTTGATAACAAGGGCCGCCTGTGGGTAGCCGTAATGCCGAGTTACCCTCACTACAAGCCGGGTGACAGCAAACCAAATGATAAGCTGATCATTTTGGAAGATACAGACGGTGACAACAAGGCTGATAAGCAAACAACCTTTGCTGACGGATTGCACCTTACCATTGGATTTGAGTTTGCCCCCGAGGGTGTATATGTATCTCAGGGAACCAACCTGGTATTGTTAAAAGATACCGACGGTGACGACAAAGCGGATGAAACAGAAATTATTTTAAGTGGTTTTGACGATCACGATACACACCATGCGATCAGTGCGTTTGCAGCAGATCCATCCGGTGCTATTTACATGGGCGAAGGTGTGTTTTTGCATACCAACGTAGAAACGGCTTACGGTCCGGTAAGAGGTACAAACGGTGGGTTTTACCGGTATAGCCCTCAGAGACGTCACCTTGAGCGAACAGCTCAGTTGCCTATTCCTAACCCTTGGGGAATTGCGTTTGACGATTGGGGACAAAACTTTTTTGCACACACCTCAGGGCCTGACATGACCTGGATGATGCCCGGATCGATCAAACCTCGCTATGGTATAGCCTCGCCAAGACCGGAAAACCTGATTCAACCTGAGCACCGAGTACGTCCTACTTCGGGGCTGGAGTTTGTGTCCAGCCGTCATTTTCCTGAAGATGTACAGGGAGATTTGTTGATAAACAACACCATCGGTTTCCTTGGAACAAAGCAGCATACCATGGTAGATGATCCCGAAACGGCCGGCTACCTGAGTAGACACAGACAAGATTTGGTGGTTTCGTCAGACAAAAACTTCCGCCCGGTGGATATGGAGTTTGCTCCTGATGGCTCATTATACCTGATCGATTGGCACAATGTACTCATTGGGCACATGCAGCACAACGCACGCGACCCACTTCGTGATCATGCTCACGGTAGAGTATACCGCATCACTTATCCTTCCAGACCTCTGGTAGAGCCAGCTAAAGTAGCAGGAGCCAGTATCGAAGAATTGTTGGATAATTTGAAATTGCCTGAATTCCGTACGCGCTACCGTACGCGTAGAGAACTTAGAGGCCGAGATGCCAGCGAAGTACTTGACAAGTTGCAGGCATGGGTAGGAGAATTGCATGAAAAGTCGCCAAACTACGAGCACCACTTGCTGGAAGCTCTGTGGGTAACCTGGGGATTGAACAAGATAGATGAGCAATTGCTCCGCAAGCTTCTCAAAGCAGAAGATCATAGAGCCCGTGCTGCAGCGGTAAGGGTATTGCGCTATGCGGCACATCAGGTGCCTGAGCAGCCCGAATTGTTGATGCAGGCTGCCCAGGATGACCACCCCAGGGTAAGGCTTGAGGCGCTGGTGGCTGCTTCTTGGTTAGACAAAGAAGTAGGGCTACCGATAGTAAAGAAAGCTGGCGAAAAACCATTGGACAAGTGGATGGAGCAGCCGTATGAGGCAGCTATAGCCCACCTCAATGGCCACAGACTCGGTGGTAGCCTGGAAGATGATGTAGTTACTCACCTGAAAGGTAAAGACCGAAAGGCTTTCGTAAAAGGAAAAGAGATATACAGTGAAGAAGGGTACTGCGGAACCTGTCACCAGCCAAACGGAAATGGCTTGGAGGCAGCCGGATTCCCTCCATTGTCGCGATCAGAGTGGGTAGTAGGCGATGAAGAGCGTCTCATCAAACTGACCCTGAACGGACTGATGGGGCCTATAGAAGTGAGAGGTAAGAAGTATCCCGGCCAGGTGCCAATGACGCAGTTTGGCGGACTACTCAACGATGAGGATATGGCGGCTGTATTGACCTATGTGAGAAATAGCTTTGGCAATAGAGCATCTGTAATCTCTCCTGAAAAAGTAAAAGCCGTGCGCGCAGCTACCAAAGATAAGAAAGGGTTTTACTCTCCCGCAGAGTTGATAAAACAACATCCTTTTCCTAAAAAGTAAATAAGCGTAAAAAGTAGAATCGATACAAGGCTGCTTCTGTAATGGAAGCAGCCTTTTTTTTACCCCTCCAGTAAATCTCTGGAGGGGTATTGCAATGTTGTTTAGAAAAAATGCAAGTTTTAGATTATAGTGTTGCGCACTATTGTTTAGCTGGTAAGGTTGTCATTTAGGGTTCTATACTTTGCTCGAAATGGAAAACATTAAGCGGATCCCATTTTCTTTTTACTTCCTGTAGCCGTGCGTAGTTGTCGCCAAAGTATCCTCTTTGCCAGTTTTTGTAGGTGGCATTCGGATAGTTCTGGTAGTAGTAGTCGGACCACAGGTCTTTGGTGTTGTCAGATTCGTAGAAGTTTCTGAGCCACTCAAATGCCGTTTCTTTTTCATTGTCATTCATCCAGAAGGAATCTGTAAAAATGTCAAAATGAGCATTTCGGTGTACAAAAGCAGTATCAGAGGGAGCTACCGCATTAGTTGCTCCTCCGTAGGGTTCCATCGATACTATGTTGTATACACAGGGAGTAGTCTTGTAGTAATCTACCATCTTTTGGTATTGCTGTTCGGTTAGCGGATCGATCACATAGGCACAGCGCTTAGTTTCTTTTATGGTGTCGGGAATCACGCCCTCTACATTGTCGAGCAGGTGTTCGTTAGCATCAGCATAGTCTATTGTTTTTGTCCACAAAGGCCCGGAAGGGTAGCTTGGAGAGCCGATTTGCAGTAGAGGTGCCAGAGCTTTTTGTCCTTCTTCGGCGCTAGCTCCCGAATAGATGCCTCTTATGCAAAAGTAAGGTTGAGTAGATTTACTGTGTTCGCCAGCGGTATTAGTGGTGTCTACCTCGCGAGCGGCTAAAAAACCCAACAGACCAAGCTTGGTATCTGAAAGTGTTTTTGTCATTTCATTTTGCCAGGTTACCAGCACTTTGGCGGCATCTTCTATGGGCCAGTTTATTTCTATAGGCCAGACCTCCTTCAGTTCATACAGTTTGTATTTGAGTCCTACCACCACACCGAAATTTCCCCCGGTACCTCCCCGGTGAGCCCACAATAGTTCGCTGTTTTGTGTCTCATTGGCAATTACGATCTCTCCCGAGGCAGTCACCATAGTTATTTCGATCAGGTTGTCGCAGGCTATACCCCAGCGCATGCTGGTGTAGCCATATCCACCACCCAAAGTGTAGCCGGTCATGCCCACAGAGCTGCAGCTGCCACCGGGGTTGTGCAGACCCCATGCGTTTAGTTCCTGATTGTATTCGCCCCAGGTTACACCTGCTCCCACATGCGATACTTTGGCTACAGGATCTACATAGATGCCTTTGATGCGGGATACATCAATGAGCATTCTTGCAGTGAGAACAGAGTAGCCGGCCGTATTGTGTCCGCCTGCCCTTAGGCAAATTTCCACTTTTTGATCCTGGCAAAACTTTATCGTTTCAATAACATCCGCTGTGGACTCGCAATAAGTAATGAGTAGCGGGTATTTGTTGTAAGCATTGTCGCTTTCTTTCCGGGCGTCATCGTAGTTGCATGAAAAGGGAGTGACAACATCTCCGAGAACCTTTGTAGTAAATTTTTTGTATGCTTCAGGAGATATCTGGTGATTGAGAAGGTATTCTTCCAATGGAGAATCGACTATTTTTTCTTTTTTTATCCGATTGGGATTGCCATTAATCATCAGCCGTCTCAGTGGATGGTAGGCTTTAGTTTTTTTCATTTGGTTTGAGTGAAAAGTTGGTAAAATGGTTTGTAATGGCTGGAAGAAAAGAAAGGATAGTTAACCCTTTATTCAAATATATGATAATTAAATATAATAACGTCACAAATGAACATTAAAAAAACAAACTCTTTAGAATGGATTGTGCGTTGAGTGAAGGTGGAAGTGTATATCCGTTTTTAAAGACAAAATAAAAGGCTGCCTCATTGTTGAAGCAGCCTTTGTTAATTTCTTTATTGCTTTTTTCTCTACCAAAGTAGGGCATACAGCACTGCCACTATCAGGCAAATAGCAAAAGCAGTAATATTGAATACCGGACTGGTGTTGAACAATCCTTTTGTAAGTGGGATGCCTTTTTCGTCATCCTTTCCTCCATTATCCAAATGACTGAATACTACAATTACCATCATAGAAAGCAGGCATGTTAGGCCCATTTGGTGCAGAAAAGGGAGGTCGATAAACAGAGAGGAATCAATCCAGCCCTTTGGTCCAATTTTGAAATACATGGCAATAGGAATCGATAAAACGGCACCCCAGATGGCACCTTTGTTGGTGGCTTTTTTCCAGAAAAGCCCCAGAATAAATACCGCCAGAATACCGGGACTTACTATACCGGTGTACTCCTGAATAAATTGGAATGCCTGATCGATACCACCCAGCAGAGGCGCCATAATGCAGGCAACCACCAAAGCAACACCCGCAGAGATTCTGCCTACACGCACTGTGGCTGATTCGCTGGCGTTTTTGTTGATGTGCTGTTTGTAAATATCCATCGTAAATATTGTAGAAGTAGAGTTGAGCATGGAGGCTAAAGACGAAACGATAGCAGCAGCCAGGGCAGCAAAAGCCACACCTTTTAACCCTGCAGGCAGCAATTGAAGCAGCCATGGATATGCCTTGTCAGAATTGCCTGCAGAGGGTACATTGAGTTGCCCAAGGTCTCCCAGTCGAGCCATAATTTCCGGATCATTTACCATCACAAAAGCAGCAATGCCGGGCACCACCACGATAAAGGGAATAAGCAATTTCAGGAAAGCTGCCAGCACTATGCCCTTTTGTGCTTCTTTGAGCGACTTGGCAGCCAGCGTACGTTGGATGATGTATTGGTTAAAACCCCAGTAGTATAGGTTAGCTACCCATAAGCCACCGATTAGCACCCAAATGCCCGGCAGGTTGTTGTATTCAGGGTTGGACTTGTCCAGTATCATGTGAAAGCGATCCGGTACAGCAGCTACTACCTGATTGAATCCGGCAATAAACCCCGCGCCATCCGAGAGCGTGTTGAGGGCGAGGTAGGTCGTAAAAAGTCCACCAAGCACGAGGAAAACTACCTGCACAACATCTGTCCACGCTACTGCAGATAGCCCACCATACAGTGAATAGGCGGCCGCAAACAATCCAAGGCCTATCACTCCGTACATCATTGGTACGCCCATGATGGTCTCCAGTGCTAGAGCGCCCAGATACATAACTGAGCTTAGGTTGACAAATACATATAACCCAATCCAGAACACAGCCAGGATGGTTTTGAGTTGTGTGCTATATCTTTTTTCTACAAACTCAGGAATAGTATAGAGCCCTTTTTCGATAAAAATAGGCAGGAAATATTTTCCTACGATTAGTAGTGTTACTGCAGCCATCCATTCGTAGGAGGCTATGGCCAGTCCGCTGGCAAACCCTGCTCCGGACATACCAATAAATTGTTCAGCAGATATATTGGCAGCAATCAATGAAGCCCCAATAGCCCACCAGGGTAGCGATTTGCTAGCCAGAAAATAGTCTTCAGAAGTCTTTTCGCCTTTGCGTGATACCCAAAGTCCGATACCCAGGATAAGCCCCGCATAGCCGGCAAAAATGACATAGTCAATGGTTGAAAAATTCATAAGCTTAGTGTCATAATGTAATGTTGAACCTCAAATATTAGCTAAAAAAACTAATATTCCTACAGTGAAAGTTAATCAGCATTCTTTTAATTGTAATTATTACGTTTATTAAATCCTTTCTTATTGCAGTAATTCCGCTTTTAAGCCAAGTCATGTGGAGATATCTCCAAAAGTTTGTCGTTCCGATACTTTTAAGTACAAAATAGGGATCATTTCCTGTAGGAAAAACCTGTCAATTCAACTTTTGGAGAGTTTATTCCTGCGCTAAGAGGATACTAAAAAGGATTTGCTGGTGCGAACCTTTGGTTCGTATCAGCGAAATGTTGTATTTCACATTGGCTTGACAAAGCAGGATTAGACTTGCTTCAGGAAACCTCATAATTCGTCTGGCCTCAGACTAAAGATGCATGTGTTTGTCAGTAAGGTTTTGGTTAAGGAATAAAACCGGTAGGGAAGTTGAATTTTAATCAAATAAACCAGTTCTTTGCGGACAAAAAAAGAACAGTCAAGCTATGATGGTTGAAATGTTTAAGTCGAAAATTCATCAGGTAAGGGTAACAGAGGCCAATCTGAATTACGTGGGAAGTATTACCATAGATGAAGACTTGCTGGATGCGGCCAATATCCTCGAAGGAGAAAAAGTGCAGGTAGTGAACAACAACAACGGTGAAAGACTGGAAACATACACCATTAAAGGGGAAAGAGGTTCGGGTGTAATCTGCCTCAACGGAGCTGCTGCCCGTAAAGCTCAGGTAGGAGATGTGTTGCTGATTATCACCTATGCCATGATGGATCTCGATGAGGCAAAAGCGTATAAGCCTACAGTAGTTTTTCCCGATGAGAACAACAGACTGGTAAAAAAATAACTGCACCATGTGACTTCAGGTGAATGCTTTTCGCATTTCATCGTGTTCGGAGTGTTGGTTTCTACACACCTACCTCGTCTCTATCCGCATTCAATTCTCTACATTTTTATCACAAAGAATAAAAAATTCTAGCGGCGATTGTACAGCCGGATTGCAGACTTTCGTGTTCAGTTCTTACATTTGCTTTTTTTTAATTTAGAAGAAAACATGAATAAACTATATCCGCTTAAATTCAAGACCATATTTAAAGACAAGCTGTGGGGAGGCAGTAAAGTTAAAACCGTACTGGGTAAAGACTTTGGTGATCTGCCCAACTGTGGCGAAACCTGGGAAATATCCGGAGTGCCGGGCAATGTGTCTGTAGTGGCTGAGGGGCCTCTGGCCGGAAAAGACCTCAATGAAATACTGGCTGCCTATCAGGCAGACTTAGTGGGAAAGAAGGTGTATGCTGAAAATGGAAATGAATTTCCATTGCTGGTTAAGTTTATTGATGCTAATGACGACCTGTCTATTCAGGTTCACCCCGATGATGAATTGGCAAGGAAAAGGCACAATTCACTGGGGAAAACCGAAATGTGGTACATTTTAGAAGCCGATGAAGGAGCTACGCTTATATCGGGTTTCAATCAGCCTTTAACGCGCGAGAAATACGAGGAGTATTTTAATGCAGGTAAGCTGGAAGAGATTTTGAACAAAGAGCAGGTAGCTGCCGGAGATGTGTTCTTTTTACCCGCTGGTCGGGTGCATACTATTGGAAAGGGGCTGTTGTTGGCAGAGATTCAGCAAACTTCTGATGTGACCTACCGCATCTATGACTTTGATAGAGTAGATGCTGAGGGTAATAAGCGGGAGCTGCATGTAGAGGAGGCGCTCGATGCGATTGATTACAAGCATTACGATGAATACAAATCTCCTTACGACCCTTCTATCAATAAGGCGGAATATCTGGCCGGATGCAATTATTTTAAAACGAACAGGCTGTATTTTGATCAGTCAATAACGCGTAATTACAGTGACCTGGATTCGTTTGTGATTTACGTAGTGGCAGAAGGGAAAGGACAAATAGAATATGGAGGGGAAAAGGTTGCTGTGAGTTTTGGCGATTGTCTGTTGATTCCGGCCGTAATAGACGAAGTGACTGTAGTGCCCGATGGAGAAATCAAGGTGCTTGAGTCTTTTGTACCGTAATGGTTTTTAAGCACTCACTGCTACAGGAGTTAAGAAAAATGAAAAAGCCCGACTGTGTCGGGCTTTTTCATTTTTCTTAACTGGTTACAAGTTGAGTTAAAGCTACGCACTTTTAGTGCATTTAGCTTTAGCTTCTAAAAATAATTCCGGCCATGTTTGGAGCTAGAAGTCAGAAGCTGGAAGTATAAACACTTCTAACTTCTGACTCCCGACTTCTAACCTGAATTAGACTGCTCAAAAGTGACTTTAGTCACCAATTAAACCTATGATGGTACTTTCAGTTCATAGTGGTTTACTTCTTAGCACCCTGAATAATTTGTTCAACTACCTCCGGGTTTAGCAGTGTGGAAGTATCTCCGAGGTTTGAAGTATCGCCTTCGGCCACTTTTCTGAGAATACGTCTCATGATTTTTCCTGAGCGAGTTTTGGGCAGCCCGGGCACGATCTGTATGTGATCAGGTTTGGCAATAGGTCCAATGATCTTGCTGACAGTACTTTTGATTTCGTCTTTGAGGTTTTGCTCGGTTCGCCCCTCCATATCGCAGATCACATACGCATAAATACCCTGTCCTTTGATTTCGTGAGGGAATCCCACTACGGCCGATTCTACAACGAGCGGATGTTCATTGATGGCGTTTTCTACCTCAGCGGTTCCCATTCTGTGACCCGAAACATTGATTACATCGTCTACCCTGCCGAGAATGCGCAGGTAGCCGTCGTGATCCCTCTTGGCTCCATCGCCTGTAAAATACAGCCCTTTGTAAGTTGAGAAATATTCTTTTTTGCAGCGATCATGATCGCCATAAGTAGTACGGATGATCGATGGCCATGGAAATTTGATGCAAAGATTTCCCTGTACATTGTTGCCGGTAAGCTCTTTGCCGTCGGCATCTACTATGATAGGCTGAATACCAGGCAGAGGCAAAGAAGCATGAGCCGGTTTGTTGGGCGTAATGCCGGCTAGCGGAGAAATCATGATGCCACCGGTTTCGGTTTGCCACCAGGTATCTACCAGCGGGCAGTTGCCTTTGCCCACATGCGTGTGATACCAGTGCCAGGCCTCTTCATTGATCGGTTCGCCCACCGATCCGATAACCTTAAGCGAGTCGAGTTTGTATTTTTCGAGAGGTTCGAGCCCATAAGCCTGCAAGGCACGTATGGCCGTAGGCGCAGTGTAAAACTGATTGACCTGGTACTTGTCGATTACATCCCAGAACCGTCCTGCATCCGGATAGGTGGGCACCCCTTCAAACATCAGGGTAGTAGCCCCGGCCAGCAAGGGACCGTATACGATGTAAGAATGTCCGGTGATCCAGCCCACATCGGCCGTACACCAGTAGACATCCCCTCTGGAATACTGAAAGACATTGGAAAACGAATACTGACTGTATACCATGTATCCCCCGCAGGTGTGTACTACACCCTTAGGCTTGCCGGTAGAACCGGAAGTGTAGAGGATGAACAGCATGTCTTCACTGTCGAGCACCTCGGCTTTGTTTTCTACCGACACACCCTCAATGGCCTCATGCCACCAGAGATCACGTCCGGGTTTCATGCTGACCTGTCCGCCGGTGCGTTGCAGCACGATGACATTGTCTACATCACCAGCAATCTCCAATGCCTGATCGACGACTCCTTTAACGTCGATGGTCTTGGCACCCCGGAAGTTTCCGTCTGAGGTGAGTACCATTTTGGCCTGACAATCCTGAATTCTGTCGGCCAGGGCACTGGCTGAGAATCCGGCAAAAACGACCGAATGAATGGCGCCAATGCGTGCACAGGCGAGCATGGCTATGGCCGCTTCGGGCACCATGGGCATGTAGATGATTACCCTGTCACCTTTGCCCACGCCTTTGGCTTTCATGGCATTGGCAAACTGGCAGGTTTTTTCGTAGAGTTCCCTGTAGGTGAGAGTCACGCCGGGTTGGGAGGGATCGTTGGGTTCCCATATGATGGCAGGCTTGTCGCCTTGAGTGAACAGGTGTCTTTCAAAGATGTTTTCGGTGATGTTTAGTTTTCCGTTGATAAACCATTTCACATCGGGAGTGTCAAAGTCCCATTCAAGTGTTTTGTCCCATCGCTGCTGCCAGTGGAAGGAGTCGGCGATTCTGTCCCAGAACTCCTCGGGCTGAGCCACACTTTTTTGGTATTCGTGGATATATCCGCCTAGTGTTTGTATTTTTTGCATAGTCGTAGTTGTGATTTGGTCAAATAATTCTGTCTGTTACTTTTTTTATGTTCTCAAATAGTTGATCTGCTTTTTCTTTAGAAGAGGATTCTGAGTAAATCCGAATAATGGGTTCAGTGTTTGATTTGCGTATGTGAACCCACTCATCTCCAAAGTAAATTTTCACACCGTCGATGCAATTTTGAGGGTAAACCTTAAACTCTTCTTTGATTTGTTCGAGTACATGATCTACATCGATAGCGGGGGAAAGCTCTATCTTGTTTTTCGATATATGTGTTTGCGGACAGTTGGCTTTCAGGCTGGAAACCGATTGGCCGGAAGTAGCCATGTGTGTGAGAAAGAGCGCAATGCCTACTAGTGAATCCCTGCCGTAATGGAGCTCGGGGTAGATGATACCGCCATTGCCTTCGCCACCAATTATGGCATGGGTGCTTTTCATTTTGGTTACGACATTTACCTCTCCTACGGCAGCTTCTTCGCGTTTTTGTCCGTATTTTTCGGCGATTTTGTTTAGCGCTCCTGACGATGACATGTTGGATACCACATCGCCCGGCGTTTGTGAGAGTACATAGTCCGCTACCAGTACCAGTGTGTATTCTTCTCCAATAAAAGTACCTTTTTCATCTATAATGGCAAGCCGGTCTACGTCAGGGTCTACTACAAACCCCACGTCAAACTGGCCGTCTTGCATGGCACTGCATATTTCGGTCAGGTGCTCGGGCAGTGGTTCTGGGTTGTGAGGAAAGTGGCCGTTGGGTTCACAATACATTTCATGTACAGTGTCTACACCCAATGCGCTGAGTAGCTTGGGGAGAGCTATGCCTCCCGTGGAATTGACACAGTCGATGGCTACTTTGTACTTTTTGGCTGCTATAGCCTCTTTATCAACCAAAGGCAGTGCAAGAATATCTTCAATATGCTTATCTATATAGGTGTCGTTGGTAGTGTATGTACCCAGTTTTAGCACTTCGGCAAAAGTAAATGACGCAGCATCGGCAAATTTCAGAATCTCTTTGCCGTCATCACCCGATAGGAATTCACCTTTGCTGTTGAGTAGCTTGAGGGCGTTCCATTGGATGGGATTGTGGCTGGCTGTGATGATGATGCCACCGCCGGCATTTTCTTTTGGCACAGCTACCTCTACGGTCGGGGTAGTAGTAAGTCCCAGATCTACTACGTCTATGCCCAGGCCCACCAGGGTGTTGCTTATGAGCTGAGAAACCATAGGGCCGGAAATGCGAGCATCGCGCCCTATTACTATTTTGTTAGACCCGCTATTGATAATCCACTGGCCAAAAGCAGCGGCAAATTTCACTATATCGAGAGGAGTAAGGTTGTCGCCCGGCTGTCCGCCTATGGTGCCCCTAATCCCTGAAATTGATTTGATTAAAGTCATGGGTGATGGTGGTTTAAATATATGATTCTATATTTTCTTTTGTAATGATGTCGATAGGAAGAAGTTCCTTTTTGGGTATTTCTTTTTTAAACACCAGAAGCTCTGTGAGGTAGTGTACGCCCTGAAAAGTCTGTTTTTTGGGGTTTTGGTTGATTAAAAAATCAATTGTGCCGTTTTGGATGTACTTCACATTTTCTTCTACCAGGTCATAGCCAATCAGCGATATCTCTTTGGCAAACTGTCCCAGCTGTTTGGCTACTTCAAAGGTCTTGGAGGTGGTGACAAAAATCCCGTTTACCTGCTCTTGTTGAAGTTTGCTGTTGAGGATCGTTTTCAATTCTTCCTGATAGTTTTCGATCAGGTTGATGGTTTCAAATGCCTCGGTGGGTATGTTGTTTTCTTTGAAAAAATCCTTGAATCCGCGCTCTTTTTCCTGCATGTGCAGGGAGTTTGATATTTCTTCGTCAAAATGAAAAATGAGGATTTTATTGATTTTGGGGTTGGTCTTTAGCATCAGGTCAGCCGCTATTCGCCCACTCTGATATAGGTCCTGGCCAATAAAGCAGGCGTAATGGGAGTCGGTAATGTCGGTATTGAATGTAGCGTAAGGCAGGTCCAGTTTTTTGCATTCTTCAAAAAAGCTCAGGGCTTCTTTTCTGAAAAGGGGAGCCGTTAAAATGCCATCGGGTTTAGACTGCAGAACTTTTCTGGATACTTTTTCAAAGTTGGCTTTGTCGTTTTGGTCGTAGAAGTGCTGGGTAACGGTTACACCAAATGAACTGTAACTTTCAAAAGCTTCCTGTATGCCGTCTTTGGGTTTTTTCCAAAAAGAGTCAATTTCCGGAGAGGGGATGAGTGAAGCCAGGTGTACAATTTTATTTTCCCGCAGGGTACGGGCTATCACATTGGGTTTGTAATCGATTTCGTCGAGTACTTTGCGTACTTTTTTTTCGGCCTGCTCAGATACTTTTCCTCGTCCATGTAGCACCCTGTCTACCGTTCCTCGCGACACATCGGCCATTCGGGCTATGTCTTTGGTGGTATATTTTTTCATACTCATCTAATACTATATACTAACGCTGCAGGGCAGGTTTTTTCACAAATATATCAATATTATTGCAAAATGGTGTACACGAGAACATTCTTTGTGTTCACGTGAACAAAATCCGTATTCTTCTTTGAAAAGTCATTTCTATTCCTTTTGTTTGTATTCGATATAACCTAAGTTCTCGCTGGTTTGCTGCTATTAGGTTGAGTAGCAGGCCGGTACAAACAATAAGTATAAAACCATCTATTAAAGAGAAATGACTGATATTAAGCCTGTATTGAAAGAACCTACCGCTGACATTGGCCACAAAGAAGTGGGAAGGATAGAGTTGACACGTTTTGAAAAAGTACACGTAGAGGTGTTTGCTTCATCCCATGTAGGATCTTTGGCTATAGCTAATGAAATAGCTGACCTGATTCGAAAAAAGCAGAAAGCGAATGAAATGTGTGTGTTGGGGCTGGCTACCGGATCTTCACCCATCAAAGTGTATGAGGAACTTGTTCGTCAGCACAAAGAAGAAGGCTTAAGTTTTAAAAATGTAGTAACCTTCAACCTTGATGAGTATTTTCCTATGGAAAAAACAAATACTCAGAGCTATTACTACTTTATGCATGAGCATTTGTTCGATCATGTAGATATTTTACCAGAAAACATACATATACCTGACGGTTCTATTGCATTAGATGATGTGTATCAGTACTGCCTGGATTATGAGGCTAAGATAGATTCGTTTGGAGGGTTGGATTTTCAATTGCTGGGAATTGGCCGTACCGGACACATAGGCTTTAATGAGCCGGGTTCGCATTACAACTCTTCTACGAGGCTCGTTACGCTTGATTACCTGACCAAAGCGGATGCTGCTTCAGCGTTTCACGGAATAGATAATGTGCCTACCCGTGCGATCACCATGGGAATAAAGACCATCAAGTCGGCCAAACGTATCGTGCTGATGGCATGGGGAAATAAGAAAGCGGACATAGTACGTCAGGCAATAGAAGGAGAAATTACCCCTTCGATACCGGCTACTTTTTTGCAGGATCACTTCAAGACTACTTTTATAGTAGATGAAGAGGCTTGTTCTGAGTTGAAGAGATTTAAAACGCCCTGGCTAGTAGGACCTGTGAAGTGGACCAAGGAGCTGAGGGGTAAGGCTATCGTGTGGTTGAGTCAGCACCTGGGCAAACCGATACTGAAACTGACCGATAGAGAATACAACGACAATGGTATGTCGGAATTGGTAGCTATGGAGGGGTCAGCTTACGATCTCAATATCCAGATGCACAATAGTCTGCAGCGTACCATTACAGGATGGCCCGGAGGTAAACCAAATGCAGACGATAAGCACCGCCCGGAAAGAGCAGAACCCGCCAGAAAGCGTGTGATTTTATTTAGCCCACACCCCGACGATGATGTGATTTCAATGGGAGGAACGTTTTTGAGGCTGGTGCAGCAGGGACACGATGTGCATGTAGCATACCAGACTTCCGGCAATATTGCAGTAGCTGATCATGATGCACTACGCTTTGCAGAGTTTTCCCGCGACATCAATAAGGTAAACGGAGTGTCTACCGAAGAGCTGGATGAAATCATAGAAAGCATAAAAAATAAAAAAGAAGGCGATTTGGATCCTTTGCCTGTAAGGAAAATAAAAGGCCTGATCCGAAGAGGAGAAGCTATAGCCGGAGCGCGGTATTGTGGCGTAACAGACAACAATATACACTTCCTCGATTTGCCTTTTTACGAAACAGGTAAAAGCAAGAAAAATCCGATAGGAGAAGCAGACATTCAGATTATTCAGGATTTGATAGAAGAGGTAAAGCCTCACCAGATCTATGCAGCAGGAGATTTGGCAGATCCACATGGCACACACAAAGTGTGTCTTGATGCCATTTTTGCAGCAGTAGACAGGCTCAAAGTAAAAGATTTTATGAAGGATTGCTGGGTGTGGTTGTACAGAGGAGCATGGCACGAGTGGCCTATCGATGAGATCGAAATGGCTGTGCCGTTGAGCCCCGATGAAGTAATGAAGAAGAGAAAAGCTATCTTCTTCCACCAGTCGCAGAAAGACGGGGTAATGTTTCAGGGTGAAGATAGCCGTGAGTTTTGGCAAAGAGCGGAAGACCGAAATGGAGAAACAGCCCGCCTTTACAACAAGCTGGGACTGACAGAGTATGAGGCCATTGAGGCATTTGTACGCTACAAGTATTGAAGAAAAAAAGTATGATTCAGGATGTAGATCCTGAGAAATACAGTAGACAAGGTGTAGTGCAGTGATGGGCTATGCTGAGTCGAAATAAAGAGTACGTGATTAGTTTGATAGGGCCGGGTTGGAATTTTTTGACCTGGCCTTTATTTCATCTTTTCACCTTAAAACAAGTCTGGTAAGCACAAAAACGAATTAAAGTTAACTATACAACTATGTTCAGAACACTACACACCCTCCTGATTGCCGGTATAACATTTATGATGCTGTCCTGCCAATCTACCCCTTCCAAATTAGGACAATTCAATGTTTTACCCCACCCCCAGCAGTTCGATGTGCAGGGAGTGAGCGACCTGTCGCCAGGTAGATTGAAGAGCTATTTTGCAAAAGAAAATGCGGTATTGCCACTATTGGGCGATGGTTTTAAAAACTTGAAAAAAGCAGAAAGTGAATCTGACGCCCAGGTGATTTTTTCCATCAATGCGGCTCTGGATGTGGCAGAACAAGGGTATTTGATGTCCATAGGGGCTGATAAAATCAACATAGAAGCCAAAGATGACGCAGGATTGTTTTACGCATTCCAGACATTGGGCCAGTTGGTCACTGACGCATCGGAGCAGCAGGTAAACCTGCCCCAGTGTACGATCAAGGATTATCCGCTGCTGACATACAGATCGGTGCATTTGGATATCAAGCACCACATGGAAACAAAGAACTACTACTATGACCTGATAGACAAGTTAGCCGGATATAAAGTAAACGGCATCATAGTAGAGTTGGAAGATAAGATAAAGTATGAACGCCAGCCGGTAATAGGCTCTGCTGATGCCTGGACTATCGATGAGTGGAAGAAGTTTTCAGACTATGCCAACGAGCGGTTTATCGAAATTAGTCCTTTGGTACAGGGACTGGGACATGCCTCTTTTATTCTAAAGCACGACGAGTACAAGCCCCTGCGAGATGACCCCAAAAGCGATTGGGCATTTAACCCTCTGGATCCAAAAACTTACGAGGTGCAGTTTGACTTGTATCTGGATGCGATGAAGGCTACACCACATGGCAAATATCTGCACATAGGTGGCGATGAAGTTCACACTACAGGTAGGGGCAGTGGTAAGTCTCCGCTGGAATTGCAGCTGATGTGGTTAGACAAAGTAAGCAAGTTTGCTGAGGAGCATGGTCGTATTCCTATCTTCTGGGACGATATGCCGCTAAAGCATGCAGGAGTTTACCGTCCTATGTTTAACAGCAAACTGACTGCAGAGGAAGTGGATAAGATTTGGGCGGAAAACGAACACAAGTTGCTGGAGTTTCTCGACCTTTTTCCAAAAAACTGTATCTATATGCGATGGAACTATAGCAACTCCGATGCTATCGGTAACCAAAAGGCTATGGAGTGGTTTAGAAAGAATGGCATGCAGGTGATGGGTGCTACAGCAGGTCAGACCCGATGGGTGCTTATGCCACAGGAAGAAAGCAACATGAACAACATACGTTCTTTTGCTATGGCGTCAATCAATAGCGGATTGAAGAGCCTGCTGCTTACCCTATGGGACGATGATTCTCCTCACTTTGAGTTGTACATGAGAGGTATACTGGCCTTTTCGGAGTACACCTGGTCTGGAGAAAAGCGATCGAAAGAAGAATTGAAAGCAGCCTACCGTCACCGCGAATACAGCTACACAGTGGCAGGCGATGAGTATGCGTTTATCGATCAGTTGGAGCAGCCGGTAGCATACTGGAAAAATGCTTTACTCAAAGGCAATAGTCGCAATTATCTGGTGAGTCAGAAAGACCCTATAAACAAATCGGTGATCGATATGCCCGATCCGGACAAAAAAGGAGAGTGGACCAAGCAATATGCTGACCGCCTGAAACAATCGGAAAAAGTGCTGGCTACCTGCGATAGCATAGAAGTAATTATAGAAAAAACGAAAGCCCTTGCTGTAAGAAATTCTTTCCGACTGGATGTATACTCGCAGGTAAACAACCTGGTGAGGTTTGCACCCAAAGCGTTGTTTGCGCTAAAGGCATATGATAATGCGCAAAGCGACGAAGAGCGCAAGCAGGCACTGGATCGGGTACAGCAGCTCAAAAGCGAATTTGCTTCACTAAGAAAAGAGCTGGAAGCCGTGTACAGTAAAACCCGTATTCTCAACAAGCCGGATGATTACATCCTTGATCAGGATCATCATGTACACCTGGCCAACCAGACCAAGTCGTTTGATTGGCAGTTTATGGCCGAGATGTTGTTTTTGCAAAAAATAGATCAACTCAAATAAGTAACCAAAACAGAATGAAACCCACACTAGTAGTATTGGCGGCCGGATTAGGAAGCCGCTATGGTAGTCTGAAGCAAATTGATCAGTTTGGTCCTAGTGGAGAAACAATTGTCGATTATGCGGTATATGATGCCATAGAAGCAGGCTTTGAAAAAATAGTATTCGTTATTCGCAGGAGTATCGAAGAAGAATTCAAAGAGATTTTTTTAACCAAACTCAGTGACAAGGTTCAGGTTGAGTATGTTTTTCAGGAATTGGATGTATTGCCTGAGGGTTTTACTGTGCCTGAGGGCAGAGAAAAACCATGGGGAACAGCACATGCAGTAATGACTGCCGCATCTAAAATCAACGAGCCCTTTGCCATTGTGAATGCGGATGATTTTTACGGAAGAGCATCACTCAAAGCTATTCACGATCACTTATCTTCGCTGGATAATTCTACGCTGGATGCCTGTATGGTAGGTTTTATTTTAGAAAACACCCTGTCCGATCATGGTCGGGTGTCGCGGGGTATTTGTAAAGTAAACGAGCAGGGAGAATTGGAGGAGATTGTAGAACGCACACATATTTTCAAAAAAGCCGAAGGTGGTGCGTACTACGAAGAAGACAACAAGCAGGTAGACCTGACAGGCAAAGAGATAGTATCGATGAACCTGATGGGGTTCACCTCTCAGGTATTTGATATGATGGAAGAAAAATTCGTGGATTTTCTCAAGGAAAATTACACAGAACTAAAAGCAGAATATTTTATACCATCGGTGCTCGACAATGTGAGAAAGCAGGGAGTGAAAGTGCCTGTGCTTACATCTACCGAGCAGTGGTTTGGAGTGACATATAAAGAAGATAAGCCCATAGCAAGGGAAAACCTTTTGCAGTTGGTAAAACAGGGAGTGTACCCTGAAAACCTTTGGGCAAAGAAGTAATACAGTAAATCAGGATAAAGCCCACTCGCAAGTATGAGTGGGCAAACGCCTACTGCAGAAGCTTTTGGGTAACGGTGTGATAGCGAAGCGTAGTGTTGCATAAGCTACCCGGGATTAAAAAAGCAACTCAAGAGGGTGTTTGCCTCGGAAATTCAGGTGTGGCTTTTTCATTTTCATACAATTTTTTATGCAGTTAGAGCCTATTATTAGCCAGTTTGATATCAAAGGAGAGGTCTTGAGTGCCAGCCCCTTTGGCAGTGGACATATCAACGACACCTTTCATTTGCAAAACAAGGACTCCCAATGTCCCGATTACTTGTTGCAGCGGGTAAATCACGAGGTGTTTAAAGACGTGGAAGGTATGATGCAGAATATCTGGCGAGTTACCGACCACATCAATAAAAAAAATAAGCAGCACGGAGAGAAGGGGCAGGAAACGCTCGACCTCATTAAAACCAAAGACGGCAAACTTTACACCCAGCATACTGATGGCAATTTTTGGAGAATTTTTATTTTCAAAAAAGGGTTAAAATCTTACGACCTAGTAGAAACTGCCGAGCAGGCCTATGAAGGAGCCAAAGCATTTGGCTTGTTTTTCAGACTGCTGGCCGATTTTCCTGCCGATACCCTTACGCACACCATACCCAACTTCCACAACATCATACTTCGCCTACAAACACTGCGCGACACCATAGCTCAAAGCAAGAGCGATAGAGTAAAGGAAGTAGCGGATGAGATTAAGTATGTGTACGATGTGGCCGATCAGATGTGTGTGATTGAGAACCTGCGTATCGACGGAAAAATACCCGTGAGAGTAACGCACAACGATACCAAGTTCAACAATGTACTGCTGAGCCAGGAAGACAAGGGAGTCTGTGTGATCGATCTGGATACTGTCATGCCCGGTGTAGTACACTACGATTTTGGAGATGGTATCCGTACAGGCACTACTACGGCTGCTGAAGACGAAAAAGACCTGACCAAGGTAGAATTCGATATTCATAAGTACGAGGCGTTTGCCGCTGGCTATCTGGAAGAAACGCGTGATATTTTATCACCGGTAGAAATAGAAAATATAGGCATTTCGGGTGCGCTGTTTGCCTACATCATGGGTGTACGTTTTCTCACAGATTACATAGCGCACGATGTATACTACAAAATAGGCTATCCTACGCATAACCTGGACAGAGCCAGATGTCAGTTGCACCTATCCCGTGAAATGATGCAGCGACTGACAGACCTAAACAAAATAGCCAGAAAAGAAGCACAACTATCTGTTTCATAAAAAAACAACTTACTACAACTATGCAACCTCATACATTTTACTCCATGATTCGAAAAGCAATAGTACTTACTGTTGCTCTTGCCTGTGGACAGTTTAGCATACAGGCACAGGATGCTCCCACTACTATCAAAGTACTGTCGTTTAACATCCTGCATGGTGCTACTACCAAAGGCGATTTTGATCTGGAAAAACTCGCGCAGGTCATCAAAGATGCCGATCCCGATTTTGTGGCCTTGCAGGAAGTGGATTATCAGACCAAACGTGCCCGTCAGTACGATTTGGTTACCGAGCTGGGGTGGCGGACTAAAATGTCACCTTTGTTTGCGCGAGCCATGTATTACGATGGAGGGGAGTATGGAGAAGGCGTACTGTCAAAAACTACCTATCTATCTACACGCAATGTTCCACTACCCTACACACCCGGAAACGAACCCAGAAGTGCAGCGGCAGTCACTACAGTGCTGACCTCAGGAGATACGATCACCTTTGTGGGTACACATCTGGATCACCTAAAGGATGAAACGGATCGCATTGCACAAGCAAAGGAGATCAATGCAGTTTTTAAAAACAACCCTTACCCTACAGTACTGGCAGGAGATTTAAATGCAACGCCAGACAGCAAAACCATTGCAATACTAAAGGAGGTATGGACACCATCCGATAAAAGTAAAAAACCGGCAGCCACTTATCCATCTACTAACCCTACAAAGAAAATAGACTATGTGATGTTTATGCCTAAAAAAAGGTGGAAAGTATTGGGTATACAGGTAATCGCTGATACAGTAGCATCAGATCACTGCGCTTACCTCGCAACCTTGCAGTTGGTAGGCAATTAATCCAAATAATAATAACTTGCACGGCAAAAAAACTATAGAAATGAAAGGAAAAGTATTAGTAACAGGAGGTACGGGCTATATAGGATCACACACGGTCGTGGAATTGTACAATGAAGGTTATGAAGTTGTAATAGTAGATAACCTGTCCAATTCCAAAGTAGATGTACTGGACAACATAGAGAAAATAGCCGGTAAAAGGCCCGCATTCTATCAGTTTGATATTTGCGATGCAGCACAGCTTCTCGATTTATTCAAAAAAGAAGAAGACATTACATCGATCATCCATTTTGCAGCTAGCAAAGCCGTAGGTGAGTCCGTAGAAAAGCCTCTACTCTATTACCAAAATAACCTGGTGTCACTGATCAATCTGCTCAACATGATGCGACAGTTTGAAGTGTCTAATATTGTATTTTCATCATCTTGTACGGTGTATGGTCAGCCCGAAAAACTACCCGTAACAGAAGATACACCCTACCAGCCTGCAGAGTCGCCTTATGGCAATACCAAGCAGATAGGAGAAGAAATACTTCGCGATACAGCCAAAGCATACCCCCAGTTGAAGACAATAGCCCTACGCTATTTCAATCCCGTAGGGGCACACGAAACAGCCCTTATAGGCGAATTGCCATTGGGTGTGCCGGCAAATCTGGTACCCTTTATCACACAGACAGCCGCTGGTATACGTGAGCAACTCAGTGTATTTGGTAGCGACTACAACACACCTGATGGTACAGCCATCCGCGATTACATTCATGTGGTAGACCTGGCCAAAGCTCATGTGATAGCACTGGGAAGGTTGATAGCAGATAAGCATAAGTCAAACTTCGAATACTTCAATATAGGTACCGGAAATGGCTATTCTGTTCTCGAAACCATCAATGCTTTTGAAAAAGCCAACGGCGTAAAAGTAAACTACAAGATAGTAGACAGACGTCCGGGCGATATAGAGCAGATATATGCAGATACCTCTTTTGCCAACAAAGAGCTGGGCTGGAAGGCCGAATTAGGACTAGAAGAAATGATGGCCTCTGCCTGGAAGTGGCAGCAGCAGGTAACACCATAAAACAACTTTCACTACACACTAAACACTATGCACAACTTACGAATCATCACATGCAATTTTGTAGTGCTGAGTTTGCTGCTACTGGTAGCATGCTCAGCTCCCAAAGAGCAACAAGCAGAAAAGACTACCCCAAAAAAGCCTAACATCATCGTTATTTATGCCGATGACCTTGGCTTTGGCGACTTGAGTAGCTACGGTGCTACAGAGCTGAACACACCGAATTTTGATCGCATATCCAACAGTGGCATTCGGTTTACCAACGGTTATGCTACCTCAGCCACCTGTACGCCCAGTAGATTTGCTTTGCTGGCAGGGGAGTACCCATGGCGCAACAAGCGTGCACGCATATTGCCGGGTAATGCCCCTTTGTTGTTTGATACGACCAAGCAAACATTGCCATCTATGCTCCAGCAGGCAGGATATACCACTGCAGTTACGGGCAAGTGGCATCTCGGACTTGGGGGAGAAGGACTGGATTGGAATGGAGAAATCAAGCCCGGTCCCAACGAAATTGGATTTGATTATTCGTACATCATGGCTTCAACCAACGATAGAGTGCCTACTGTATATGTAGAAAATCACAAAGTAGTAGGACTTGATCCCAACGATCCTATCAGCGTGAGTTATAAAGAAAACTTTCCGGGAGAACCTACCGGAAAAGAAAATCCTGAAATGCTCAAGCTTCACCCCAGTCATGGGCACAACATGAGCATTCACAACGGTATATCCAGAATAGGCTTTATGAAGGGGGGTAAGTCAGCACTTTGGATAGATGAACATATGGCAGATACAGTGCTGGCTCGTTCGCAGCAGTTTATCACCCAGAATAAAGACAATCCTTTCTTTTTGTTTTATTCGTTGCACCAGCCGCATGTACCCAGAGTGCCTCACCCGCGATTTGCAGGCAAGTCGGGGATGGGTCCCAGAGGAGATGTTATTTTGGAAGCAGACTGGTGTGTGGGGCAGCTGCTCGATACGCTGGAAGAGTTAGGTATAGCCGAAAATACCATTATCGTCTTTTCCAGCGACAATGGCCCGGTACTGGATGACGGCTACAAAGACGATGCTGTGGAAAAACTGGGCAACCACAAGCCGGCAGGCGTGTTGAGAGGCGGTAAGTATAGTTTGTTTGAAGCAGGAGCACACGTGCCATTTATGGTGAGCTGGCCGGGTACTATCAAGCCGGGAGTTTCCGATGCATTGGTTTGTCAGGTAGACTTATTGGCATCTTTTGCGGCGCTTACGGGCCAGCAAAGTGAAGTACAAGACAGCCAGAATACATTAGATGCCCTGACCGGAAAAACTGCAAAAGGGCGTGAAAACCTGGTGATAGAAGCTACAGGCAGGCTGGCTTTTCGTCAGGGAGATTGGGTGATGATTCCCCCTCACAAGGGGAGAGCTATTACCAACAAATGGGTGAATATAGAGACAGGGAACAATCCGGAATACCAACTGTACAACCTGAAAGAAGATCCATCACAGCAAAACAACCTCGCAGCAAAACATCCCGAAAAAGTAGAAGAGATGCAGGCTGCAATGATTGCTATTACGGGTAAAGGTTAACATACAAATAAGTCACTTAAACTAACTAAATATATGAATTTCAGAATAGTAATGACTATGCTGGCGGTAGTGCTATGCTCTTTTGGGTATGCACAGCAGCAGGTGAGTATCATTCCCCGGCCTAATCAGGTTACTCCTGGCGATGGTACATTGAGTATCAGTGGAGCTACACCCATTACGGGAGTAGAAGGGAGTAAAAATGCTATGACTACCTTGCAGGAAATGTTAGATCCTGTCTTAGGTACTTTGCAGGTAAGCACTTCAAAAAAGAAGACTAAAAACGGTATTTCCTTTTTGCTGAATGAAAAATTAGGAGAAGAGGCTTATACCATTTCAGTATCGAAAAAGGGGGTAACGATTACAGCATCAGGAGCCAAAGGCTGGTATTATGGCGTGCAGAGTTTTGTGCAGCTGCTTCCTTTTGAAAGCCGCCAGCAAAAGCAGAAGTCTGTAGCCCTGCCCATACTCGAAATCGAAGATCAGCCCCGGTTTCAGTGGCGTGCGTTTATGCTCGATGAGTCACGATACTTCAAAGGTATGGAGCAAGTAAAAATGCTTCTTGATGAAATGGCGGCCCTAAAAATGAATGTATTTCACTGGCATTTGGTTGACGATCAGGGGTGGCGCATTGAAATAAAGAAATATCCTCTGCTTACAGAGATTGGGTCGAAAAGAAAAAGTACTCAGGTAGGGCCACTGAAGTGGAATAGCCCAATACAGTCGGCAGAACCCCACGAAGGTTTTTATACTCAGGAGCAAATCAAAGACATAGTAGCGTATGCAGCCGAAAGACATATTACGGTAGTACCGGAAATAGAAATGCCGGGACACTCCAGTGCGGCAATTGCAGCTTACTCATGGCTCGGTACTAAAAAAGAGCAGATAGAGGTACCTATCAAATTTGGTGTAGGCAAAGACGTGTATGATGTTACAGATCCTAAAGTTTACCAGTTTCTGACCGATGTACTCGACGAGGTAATGACACTCTTTCCCTCTAAGGTCATACATATCGGAGGCGATGAAGTAAAGTACAACCACTGGAAAGAATCCCCATCGGTTCAGGCTTATATGAAAGAAAAAGGATTGGCTACACCGGCAGATTTGCAAGTGTATTTCACCAATAGTATTTCGCAGTATTTAGAGAAAAAAGGACGCAGAATGATGGGCTGGAATGAAATCATGGGACATAAGCTACATCATTTTCAAGATTCGGACGATACCGTCTCCGATCAGGAGTTGGCTAAAGAGACTGTTATTCACTTTTGGAAGGGAGACCTTAAGCTTGCCACCGAAGCAGCCAGCAAAGGGTATGATATTGTAAATTCATTGCACTCATCTACGTACCTGGACTACAATTACAATAGTATTCCACTCAGCAGTGCATATGCTTTCGATCCCGTGCCAGCTGGTCTCGACCCACAATACCACGGCAACATAGTAGGCACAGGCTGTCAGATGTGGGGCGAATGGATACCTACCAACGGACACATGCACTTTCAGGTGTTTCCTCGTATAGCTGCGTATGCAGAGGTAGGCTGGACCCAAAAAGAAAACAAAGACTTTGAGCAGTTCAAAGAGGGGTTAAAAGACCTGCAAAAAAGATGGAAACAAAAGGGCATATACTACGCGCCGGATGAGGCAGTAGAAAAGAAAAAATAAGCGCCTCCAAAAGACATCCATGTGACTTATGTTCACAAAAGAAGGAACAGTCGGCAAAAAAATGTTATTTTGCGGGCTGTTCCTTTTTAATTACTGCTACACAACAGGGCAATCCTATGCACCTGACAGATAAAGATATAGCCGATATAGCGCGCCACGGCAATGAAGAAGCATTTCGAAGAATGTTTCATGTCTACTACGGCAAGATGCTCAGCCTTGCCCGCTACTACGTGCATTCCAACGAATTAGCCGAAGAGGTTGTCAACGATGTGTTTGTGAAAATATGGGATCAGCGAAAAAAACTGGTGACTATAAAAAAAATAGAATCGTACCTGTATGTGCTTACAAAAAACCATGCCCTGAATCAGATTCGGAGTGTAAGAGGGCAGCAGCTGATGACCATAGATACCATAGACCTACAGGTAAAAGTGCACCCTACGGACCCTGAGGCAGAGCTCCTTTCCAAAGAAATGCTGGCAGTATTTACCGAGAGTGTAGCCTCACTACCGGAAAAATGCAACCTGGTTTACCGCATGGTCAAAGACGATGGTCTTAGCTATAAAGAGACAGCTGCGATACTTGATATTTCAGTCAAAATGGTCGAAAAACACGTAGGAACAGCCCTGAAGCGCATTCGAAAAGACATGGACAACTACACAGAAGGGTCTGGAAGCAACATGAAAAACATCCTCATTTCTGTGGCACTGGTGGTGGCTTCCCTTTTCTGATTTTTCTTTTTTTATAAAAAATAATTTTTGGTAGGTAGGGTTTGTATAGGCCAGCTGTGTCTATTTCTTTAGACTTCATAAAAAGTCATAGAAGAGATGAGTAGAGAAGAAGTATACGAACTGATAGGATTACAATTGGCAGGAGAAGCTTCCCGAGATCAAAAAGATATGCTCAAAGCATGGTTGGAAGAATCTCCGGACAATGTGGTGGCTTATCAGCAGCTCAAACGAACCTGGCAAAACACTCGGGTAGAGGTAAATCACCCGTTTGAAGATAGGCAGTTTGATCGTGTGATGTCGACCATTCGGAGAGCTGAAGAGAAAACCCAGGCACCTGCTAGCAGGATGTGGCTAAAAATAGCAGCTGCCATCGCTATTATCGTGACTTCAGTGTGGGTGGTTCTGCAAAAAGAAGAAGAAATACCGTTGCGTGTCAAAGAGGTCTCTTTTATCACCAAGTTTAATCCTACAGGACAAAAAACCAGTTTCATTTTACCAGACGGGTCTAAGGTGTGGCTCAACTCTGCCAGTACCGTTACCTATGCTTCAGACTTTGGGCAGGAACATCGTGAGCTTACCCTCAGTGGGCAGGCTTTTTTTGATGTGAAAAAAGACCCGGAGAGAGCGTTTGTGGTATCGTCCGGCAACATGAAAACGACGGCTTTGGGTACTTCTTTTGGAGTGCAGGCTTTTCCGGATGCCAACAGGATCAACGTAGCATTGGTGTCAGGCAAAGTAAGAGTAGATGAGTATCGTCACGACTCACTGAATGTGATTTCATCACAAACCTATCTTTGGCCAGGAGAGCAGGTAACCTACTACAAGTCAGATCAAACACTGGAAAAAGGAGCATTTGAACACAAAGAGGCTATAGCCTGGAAAGACGGAATCCTGTATTTTGAAGACACAGACTTGTTAGATGCCTTTAAAACATTGGAACGTTGGTACGGCGTGCGTATACATGTAAACAACCCTCCTGTTAAAGGGAAAGAACTCTTTTCGGGAGAGTTCAACAACGAAACGCTCGTCAATGTGCTACAGTCTATGGCTTACTCAAACAAGTTTAAACCGACCGTTGAAGACAAAGACATAACTATTCAATTTAACTAACTAAAACCACAAAACATATGATAGAAAACAGTACTTGAGAGAATACCCAAATAAAGAAAAAGCCCCAAAGCATTGATACTGGTACAAGTGGAAAGGTAATAGTTCAATGTTTTGGAGCTCACTTGAAAATGAAACAATTGTTCCACTTACATATTCAAAGATATGAAATTAAAATCTTTACGACTAATTATCATGTTTTCTAAGTTGTCTTTGTATGGTATGCTGGTGCAGTGTCTGTTTATTACAGTCATGATGGCATCAGAAGGCAAAGCACAGAAAAGAAAAAGCATCAATGAAGTTTACCTCACGGTAGGTTTCGAAAAAAACAATCTACTGGAGGTTTTCCGGGCTATAGAATCGGCAACACCATTTCAGTTTACTTACTACAAACAGGACTTGCCCAAGACGAGTCTGACCTTGCAAAAAGAAGAAAGAACACTGGCAGAAACTCTGCAAACCATAGCAGGGCAGGCTGGGTTGAAATTTAGAAGGGTAAATGACAATATATTGGTAGATGTGTCTCGGAAACCACAAAAAAAGAGCAATCTGAAAATGCTGGTGACCGAAGATGTAGAAGTTTATGGAGTAATCACAGATGAAAACGGAGAAGGATTGCCGGGTGCTTCTGTGGTGGTAAAAGGTACGTCTACAGGCACTACGACCGATATTGAAGGTAAGTATAAACTGACAGTTCCTGAGGATGCTGTACTTTCTGTGTCTTTCGTGGGGTACACTACACAGGAAGTGAGTGTAGCCGGCCGGTCAGAAATTAATATTGCCATGCTTCTCGATGCAGAACAGCTCGACGAAGTAGTAGTTGTGGGTTTTGGTACCCAGAAAAAAGCCAATGTAACTGGAGCAGCAGCTTCAGTAGATATGAAAGATGTGCTTGCCAACAGGCCGGTAACAAACCCGATTATGGCACTTCAGGGATCCATTCCGGGGTTGCAGATTACTTCAGGGTCTGGCCAGCCGGGTGATACGGGTTTGGGAATCAATATTAGAGGTACTACATCTATCAACGGTGGTAGCCCACTGATTTTGATGAATAACGTGCCGGTGACAGCCGAGGATATCAACCCTCAGGATGTGGAATCTGTAACGGTGCTGAAAGATGCTGCGGCTACTTCCATTTATGGAGCCAGAGCCGCATTTGGTGTGATTTTGGTAACCACCAAGAGTGGTAGCAAAAACCAGCCGGTAAAATTCAACTATTCTACTACATACAGTGTTCACCGGCCTGAAGATATACCCGAAAAAGCCAGTACGTATGATTTTGTAAAGGCGCTAAACGATTGGGGAACCGATACCTTCTGGACAGGTCAGGACTTGCCTGAGTGGATGAATTTTCTGGAAGAGTACAAGACTGATCCCGGTAAATATCCTAATGGATATGCAGAGCTCAATGGTCTCCGATACCCGCTACAGGATACAGACCTGATAGGAGCCTGGTTAAATGATAGGGGAACTACGCAAATACACAACTTCAATTTTAGTGGAGGAAGCGAGCGGTCTACATATAGGGTTTCTGCCGGATACAGCAATGAAGACGGAATCATCGTGACCGATAACGATAGTTATAAGAAATACAACATCAATGCTTCATTGAATACAGACCTATCTGATATTATCACATCCACCACCAATGTAGTATACAGAAACAGTGTGAGAAAAGCTCCACTAGGCAGTTATAGCAATGCCATCACCTTTAATACATACACACCCGCTGAAGGAAATCATGTATTTGACGATGGAACGGAGATACCATACGACACTCCTGCAAATAGCGAACGATTGAGAACGCCACCACAGTACTGGCAGGACAATGTTCGTTTTTTCGAAAAAATCAATATCAATCCTGTAAAGGGACTCAATATAACTGGTGAGTACACATTTGAAAAAAGAAATCATGATGTAGTTACAAGCGATAACCAGGTACTGACCGTAAACCCTGAGCGCTTTACGCTCAATGCGGTGAACCCTGTAAATACCTTTTACAGGAAGCAAAATACCAAAACTATTTACAACGCGATAAACCTTTACGCCAAATATGAAAGATCACTTGGCGATCACAGTTTTAGTGTGTTGGGAGGTTTCAACAAAGAGCAGAATGAGTTTGAAACGTTTTGGGTTAGAAAGACCAACCTGATCAATGTAGACCTGCCCTCAATATCAGGAGCTACAGGAATACTGACCAGTGACGACAGCTTTGGAGAGTGGGCTGTAATGGGCTATTTCGGACGAATCAACTACAACTACAGAGAAAAGTACTTTTTGGAAGTAAACGGCAGGTATGACGGTTCGTCGAGGTTTAGAGCAGGAGATCGCTTTGGTTTTTTTCCTTCGCTTTCAGCGGGATGGCATTTGGGAAGAGAGCTGTTTATGGAAAATATTTCTGTGTTGAACGACCTGAAGCTACGTGCTTCGTGGGGTGAAATAGGAAATCAGCAGACTTCTTCACTGTATCCTGCTATACCGGGAATGGGAGTACAAAATGCAAGTTGGTTGAACGAATCAGCAGGAATACCCTATGTTACATTGGGAATGCCGGGGCTGGTAAGCTCAGGGTTTACATGGGAAAGAGTACAAACCCTGAACATGGGTTTTGACCTGCAAATGATGGATAATAAATTCTCTGCATCAGGAGATTATTACATCCGGAAAACCATCGGTATGATAATACCGGGAGCCGAATTGCCTGCTGTATTAGGAGCAGCAGCTCCTACCGAAAATGCAGCCGACCTGAAAGTAAACGGCTGGGAACTTGCCATGTCGTGGCAGGACAAAATGGGTGACCTTTCGTATAAAGTAGGTTTTACCCTTTCGGACAATCAAGGAGAAATTACCAAATTTGATAACCCGGCCGGGCTGCTGAGCCAGTACTACGTAGGACAAAAGCTGGGAGAGATATGGGGATACACTACAGATGGCTACTATACCGAAGATGATTTTGTAGAAGGGACTCTCAATGACGACCTGAAAGGTGGAACACTGAAAGACGGTGTGCCAAACTGGGAAGGAAGAAATCAAAATCCGGGAGATATCAAGTATGTAGATTTAAACAAAGACGGCCTCATTACAGATGGAAACAATACACTGGAAGAGCCGGGAGATAGGTCTATTATTGGTAACAGCACGCGTCGTTATCAATATGGCCTCTTTGCAAATGCCTCGTACAAAAATTTCGACTTGTCGATTTTGCTTAATGGGGTTGGGAAACGAGACCTTTATCAAAATAACAATGTAAGGTTTCCATACACCAATGAGTTTAACGTAGTGTATATATCTCAGCTCGACTACTGGACTCCTGAAAATCGAGATGCCTATTTCCCAAGAAACTATCCGCTTGGAGGAGAAAACTATGGGATAAGCAGAGCTACTCAAACCAAATACATGCTCAACGGAGCTTACATGCGGGTGAAAAACATTACGATTGGTTATACACTGCCAACAGTAATGCTGGAGAAGCTAAGAATCAAATCGCTGAGGGTGTACATAGCCGGAGAAAACATTCTAGACTTCAACGACTATCCGGATGGCATCAATACTGAGCTTTCAAACAAAGCACAAGGAGCCACTTATCCCTACATGAGAAGCTTTTCAGCCGGTTTAAACTTGACATTCTAAAGCAAAGGACATGAAAAAGATATATATAACACTTACACTATCATTGCTCCTTGTTTTTACAGGTTGTAATGAAGAATTTCTAGATAAACTACCCAAAGATCAGTTAACGATTCAGACTACATTTACGACTAATTCTAATTTTGAAACCTACGCATGGTCCTTGTACAATACATTTCCAGGCTATTGGGACTTAACACCCATCAATAGAGAACGAGGAAGCGATCTGATGGTAAACAATAGCGGCACGCAGGGAGACCCGCTGCTTTGGCAGCTGAAAACAGTGCCCTCATCATCCAGTGCCTGGACTAATGCTTATGTAAATATCAAGCGAGCTAACCTCATGCTGGACAACATAGAGGGGAGTCAGCTTACAGATAGCGAAAAAGCACACTGGCGAAGTGTCGGACTCTTTTTCAGAGCATATGAGTATGTAGAGCTACTCGCCAACTACGGAGCAGTGCCGTGGATAGACCGGGTAATAACAGAAGTAGATGAAGAGTACCTCTACGGGGAGCGTACTCCACGCGACGAAGTAGCCAAAAATGTACTGGATGACTTAAAATGGGCAGAAGAAAACATCAATCCCAACGGAAATGGAGCGAATACCATTAATCAGGATGTTGTAAGAGCATTGATTTCGCGTTTTGGTTTGTATGAAGGCACATGGAGAAAATACCATGGTTTGGGAGGTGAAACACAGTATTTGCAGGCAAGTGCAGATGCTAGTGCCAGCCTGATAGCAGCGCACCCTAATCTTCACCCGAGCTACGATGAAGTGTTTAACAGCGAAAACCTGAGCGGAGTAGATGGCATATTGTTGTACAAAGCCTATGAATTCGGTATTTTAAATGGTCGGTGGTCACATTACAACCGCAGCTCTATAGGGCATGAAGACCTTACCAAAAAAGCTGTAGACCAGTATTTGTGTACCGATGGACAAACGATACATACCAGTCCGCTTTTTGATGGAGAGCAAGACCCGTACGATGAATTTAGAAATAGAGATCATCGCTTGTATTTTAATACCCCGCCACCATTCAGAGTAGATACAGACGGTAAAAACCAGTTGACCTGGAAATATGTATCTGAAAGCACTGTTGGCCCGGGTTCACCGTATACTGCAGATCAGATAGCTAAGTTTAGAGAATACATCGACCTGATGGCAACTCTTACCGATGATACTCACAAAACTTTGCCTACCATCAACTGGAGAGGGCTGGTGGTGCGTACATCTCCACACTTCCGTAAATTCAATGAAGGGCATGGATTTAATGTGACCTATAGCGGATATGCATTCTACAAGTTTTATAACAAAATAAGCAGATTGCAAAATAGAGATTCACATGATGCACCGATATTCAGAATGGGAGAAGTGTTGCTCAATTATGCAGAGGTGATGTACGAATTAGGTCAATTCGATCAGACCATAGCAGATCAGACTATCAACAAACTAAGAGCAAGAGGAAGTGTAGCTCCACTGGATGTAACAGATGTGCCTAACGATCCTACCCGCGATGCAGATGTTGAACCATTGCTGTGGGAGATTAGAAGAGAAAGAGGTGTAGAATTTTTGGCTGAAGGCCTGGGGAGAGTTTTTGATATCAAAAGATGGAAAAAACTGAAAGAATACGGAAGCCAGGAAAAACTAGGACGCTGGGTAAAAAATGCTGACTATGGCAACAAACTTCCTATTCAGGGAGGAGCTGCAGAGGGCTATGTGTCTCCATTTGGTCCACCTCCGGGAGTTCCAGATCATTATTATCTGGAGCCTATACCATCGGATCAGATAGTACTTAACCCAAAGCTGACACAGAACGACGGCTGGGTATCTCAGTAAACAATGATATTAAAAACTGCCGGTTCATTACTGGCAGTTTTTTTGTAGAAAAAAAGAAAAACAGACCAAAGGGTAGAAATAAAGGTGTTCATAGCTTTATTCTACTCTTTTTTTCGCCCTACTTGCAGTATGAAAAAATACAGTTTATTACTCACCTTAACTCTGTTATTGTTTAACCCTGACCTGTCCTTTGGTAAACCGGACAAACCCAACTTTATCATTTTTTTAGTAGATGATCTGGGCTGGATGGATGTAGGCTATATGGGCAGCAAATACTACGAAACACCCAACATCGATAAGATGGCCAAGACAGGAATGGTGTTTACCAATGCCTACGCCAATTCTCCAAATTGTGCCCCTACGCGAGCCAGTATCATGAGCGGATTGTATGCCACGGCTCATGGTGTGTATACAGTTGGCGACCCGGCAAGAGGGAAGTCGAAAGACAGGATGCTCATACCTGCCCCAAACAAGACGGTACTCGATGGTAGTTTTACCACAATACCGGAAGCTCTGAAAAAGCAGGGATATACTACGGCGCATATGGGAAAATGGCACCTGGGAGACGATGAAGAAACTTCTCCTGAAGCACAGGGCTTTGACATAAACATAGCTGGAAATCATGCAGGACACCCCAAAACGTATTTCAGTCCCTATAAAAACCCCAACCTGAAAGATGGCAAAGAAGGAGAATACCTGACAGACAGACTCACAGATGAGGCGGTGAAGTTTATCAGGGAAAACAAAAAGAATCCCTTTTTTCTCTACCTTTCACACTATGCGGTGCATACTCCCATACAGGCAAAGGCAGCCATAACCGAAAAGTACAAGAACAAACCCCCACATGGCAAACAGGACAATGCAAAATATGCCGCCATGGTAGAAAGCACAGACCAAAGCCTGGGCAAAATTCTGGAAACCCTAAAGAAACTGAACCTCGACGAAAACACATTGGTCCTGTTTTTTTCCGATAACGGAGGGCATGGGGGCATTACCCACCACAGTCCGCTCAGAGGGTCCAAAGGGATGATGTACGAAGGAGGGTTTAGAGAACCTATGATAGCCTGGTGGCCGGGAAGAATACCCGCCAGATCTACCTCCGATGAGGTGGTGATGGGCTTTGATTTTTTCCCAACACTCGTAGAATTGGCCGGAGAAAGCCCGGAAAGCTATGATCTCCATGGCGAAAGCCTGACACCCCTCTTTTTCGGAGAAAAAGATTGGTCAAGAGAAGCCGTTTTTTGGCACTTTCCTGCATATTTACAGTCGTATTCAGGTATTAAAAACCCGGAAGATTTGGTAAGGGGATGGAGAGCAGTGCCCTCGGGAGCAGTGCGCAAAGGAGATTGGAAGCTGATCGAGAATTTTGAAGATGGCAGCCTGGAATTGTACCATCTGAAAAATGACATTTCAGAGTCTGAAAACAGGGCTAAAGACAGACCCGATAAGCGCGACGAGCTCCACAGGGAACTTATCCAATGGAGAAAGCAGCACAACGCTCCGGTTCCGACAGAAAAAAATCCCGAATACAGTAAGGAGACAAGAAAGTAAAGCTTCTGTTCCCGGCATATGCAGAAATCAACACTAAACTATGAAATACACAACGCTACAAACCTTACTATTGTGCAGTATCGTGCTTTTTGCGTACGGTTGCACCCCTGAGAAAAAAACACCGGCAAAGCCCAACATAATCTACATTCTTGCTGACGATGCAGGATATGGTGATTTGAGTTGCTATGGACAAACCAAATTCTCTACGCCAAACATCGATGCATTGGCAGCAGCCGGTTTGAAATTTACAGACCACTACTCAGGCAGTACCGTATGTGCTCCTTCACGTTCGGCACTACTCACCGGTCTGCATACAGGCCACACTCCTATACGGGGAAACAGAGAGGTGGCACCCGAAGGGCAGCAACCCATGACCGATACAATTCCCACATTGGCCAAAATATTTAAGCAAGCCGGATATGCAACAGGCGCATTTGGCAAATGGGGACTGGGATACCCCGGGTCTGAAGGAGATCCGCTCAATCAGGGCTTTGATCGTTTTTTTGGCTTCAATTGCCAGCGATTTGGGCACAACTATTACCCGACTCACCTGTGGGACAATACCGACAGTCTGGTAATAGAAGGAAATCTGGAAGGAAAAACAGGCGTATTTGCACCCAGTCTTATTCACGAAAAAGCACTGAGCTTTTTGGAAGAAAACAAGGACAAGCCATTTTTCATGTACGTACCTACCATTATACCCCATGCTGAACTGGTAGCCCCAGAACCATACATGGAGAAGTACAGAGGGAAATATGGAGAAGAAAAGCCCTACAAAGGGTATGATGAAGGAAAGAAATTTAGAAAAGGCCCCTATCAAAGTCAGGCAGAGCCCCATGCCGCATTTGCCGCTATGATGCACCTGCTCGACGACCATGTAGGAGCCATAGTACAAAAAGTAAAGGAGCTGGGCCTGGAAGAAAATACCCTCATCGTATTTGCCTCTGATAATGGCCCTCACCTGGAAGGAGGAGCCGACCCCAACTTTTTTGACGGAAACGGTCCCCTCAAAGGATTCAAAAGAGACTTGTACGAAGGGGGAATTAGAGTGCCAATGATAGCCTACTGGCCCGGAGTAGTAAAGCAGGGAGTTACAGACCATGTAAGTGCTTTTTGGGATGTATTGCCCACATTTACAGAGCTGATCAACCAGCAAGTACCTGACGTAGATGGAGTTTCGTTTTTGCCAACACTACTAGGTCAGAATGAAAAACAGCAGCAGCACGAGTACCTCTACTGGGAATTTCACGAGCGGGGAGGCCGCCAGGCAGTGCGAAAAGGAAACTACAAAGCAGTGCGATACAATGTGTACAAAGACCCGGATAGTACTCCGGAGCTGTACGACCTCACAAAAGATATCGGCGAGGATAATAACATAGCCGATGCGCATCCGGAGCTGGTAGCAGAAATGGCTCAGATAATGAAAGAAGCCCGAACACCATCGCCGGTATTTAGTTTTGGCAAAAGATAATCACCATAAAGGCTTCAAGGGGGAAATGTCGGGAGCAAGGAAGCCAATAAAGAACTAAACATGAAGCAAATCACATTTATGATTTTGTGGGTAGCCCTGCTGGCAGGCGGGTATGCTGAAGCCAGTATGGCTGCTGACGAAAGAAAACCAACCCGCCCTAATATCCTGTGGATAGTGGCGGACGATCTGGGAGCAGACTTGGGTACTTATGGCGACCCAAATGTACATACCCCTAATTTGGATAAACTAGCCGCGGAAGGTACCCGCTACGACAATTTTTATACCGTTACAGCTGTATGCTCACCGAGTAGGTCAGCTTTTATCACAGGTATGTATCCTACCAGTATCAATAGTCATCAGCACCGTACCCGGTATAAGCAGCCTCTGCCCGAAGGAGTATATCCGATAACGCATTACTTCAAAAAAGCAGGCTACTTTACCTCCAATGGTGTATACTCTTCCCGTGAAAAAGCCGGCAAGCAGGACTATAATTTTACAGCCAACAGTATCTATGATGGTACAGACTGGAGTCAGCGGGCAGAGGGCCAGCCCTTTTTTTCGCAGGTGCAGATATTTTTCCCCCATCGTCCGTTCAAGCGGGATGCTGAAAGGCCGGTTGACGAGCGCGATATTCAGCTGCCCCCATACTACCCTGACCATAGAGTGGCCAGGCAAGATTGGGCGCTGTACCTGGAATACATCCAGCTGCTCGACAAAGAGGTAGGCAAAATTCTCCAGCGTCTGGAGGATGAAGGGTTAGCTGACAACACCATCGTTTTTTTCTTTGGAGATCAGGGACGTCCACATGTGCGTGCCAAGCAGTTTTTGTACGATGCAGGCATTCATAGTCCCCTGATTGTGCGGGGCAAGGGAGTACCTCGCTCCGGAAAACCTTCAGACCGAATGGTTAGCAATATAGACCTTGGCCCCACAGCCATGCGTATCGCCGGTATAGATGTGCCGGGTCATATACAGGGGCAGGATTTTTTACAACCCCGTAAAGAACGAGAGTATATAGTGGCCATGCGCGATCGCAGAGATGAGACGGTAGACCGTATCCGGGCTATCAGAACGAAGAAATACAAATACATTCGAAACTTCTATCCCGAAAGGCCTTACACACAGTTTAATGCTTACAAAAAACAAGCCTATCCGGTACTCACACTCATGCAGGTGTTGCACAAACAGGGCAAACTGACCGCAGAACAAGCTCAGTTTATGGCTGAAACTCGCCCACCGGAGGAATTGTACTACCTGCCAGACGATCCGCACGAACTGCGCAATCTGGTAAATGACCCGAAGCATCAGGCCACACTCAGTCAAATGCGTGAGCGGCTAGATCAGTGGCTTGAAGAAGCCGATAAAGGGAAATATCCTGAAGATCCGGCAGAAATTAAATATGCAGAAGACCTGATGAAGAAGCGGTTTGTTCAGCAGATGAAAAAGAAAGGATTGCAGGCTGATACACCCGATGAGGAGTTTTTAGAATATTGGGAAAAGGTACTTACGCCCACAGAGAAAAAAGAAACTAACTAAAACAGATAAATAGAAATGATAATGCCTTTAAACAAAGTCCTGTCTGCAGTTCTCGTAATGCTGCTGCTGATGGGGTGTAGTAAAAAACAGGAAAAACCTAACATAATTTATATACTGGCCGACGATCTGGGCTATGCTGAGTTGGGGAGCTTTGGTCAGGAACTGATCAAGACGCCCAATCTGGATGCGCTGGCAGCCAGTGGTATGCGGTTTACGCAGCATTATTCAGGAGCACCGGTATGTGCACCATCCCGATGTATACTGCTTACCGGTCAGCATGCAGGCCATGCTTACATTCGGGGAAACGATGAGTGGGCAGAGCGCGGCGAGGTATGGAATTTTGCCAAAGCGGTAGAAGACCCAAACCTGGAGGGCCAGCGCCCTATACCCGACAGCATACCTACAATAGGCAGTGTGCTGCAGGAGGTAGGGTACAAGACAGCCGTGGTAGGCAAGTGGGGGCTGGGAGCTCCACTTACCGATGGCATACCCAACAACAGAGGGTTTGACTTTTTCTATGGATACAACTGCCAGCGTCAGGCACATACATTATATCCAAAGCACCTATGGAAAAATAAGGAAAAAGTGTGGTTGAATAATGAGCTGGTAGTACCTAATACCAAACTCGATAGTGCTGCAGATCCGTATGATCAGGCAAGCTATGCCAAGTTTTTCCAGCAGGATTATGCACCTAAGCTAATGCAGGATGAAGTGCTCAGGTTTATAGAAGAAAATAAAGACAACCCCTACTTTATGTATTATGCTACACCACTCACCCATGCCCCGCTGCAGGTGCCACAGGAGTACATAGACAGGTACATAGGTAAGTTTGGAGAAGAAGAGCCTTACCTGGGCAACAGAGGTTACTTTCCCGTACGCTACCCGAAAGCAACCTATGCAGCTATGGTTTCATACCTGGATGATCAGGTGGGAGAGATCATAGCAAAACTCAAAGAAACCGGACAGTATGAAAATACACTGATCATATTTAGTAGCGATAATGGCCCTACATACAATGGAGGAACAGAGTCGCCGTTTTTTGATAGTGCCAAGCCGTTTAAAAGCGAATACGGTTGGGGTAAAGGGTTTACCCACGAAGGGGGAATTCGTGTACCTATGATTGCCAGCTGGCCGGGCAAAATAAAAGAAGGCACTACTAGTGAGCTTATATCTGCATTTTGGGATGTGCTCCCTACACTTACAGATCTCACAGGAGCTAAAACACCTGATAATATAGACGGCATCAGCTTTTTGCCCGAACTCATGGGAGAGAAAGACAAGCAAGAGAAGCACGAGTTTTTATATTGGGAGTTTCCTGCATATCAGGGGCAACAGGCCATTAGGATGGGAGATTGGAAAGGAATCAGAAAAAAGATATTTAAAGGCAACAAAGACATAGAGTTGTATCACCTGCCCAGCGATCCGCAGGAGCAGCGCAATGTGGCTGCAGATAACCCCGAAGTGGTAGAGCAAATTGCCAGATTGATGAAGCAGGAGCACACTCCGGCATTGATCGATCGTTTTAAAATCCCTCAATTAGGAGATGTAAAGTCATCTGAAAAATAAAGAAGACCCTGAAGAAAGTATCAGGATATAAGAAGTGTCGGTGTGAGCAATAGGCTCGCATCGACACTTCTTTTTTTACAAGCCTTTATTTCCTTTTTTGCAGCTGCCCATAACCGAAAGAAAAGTGGAACGAAACGAGGTGTTTTGCTGGAAAAGTAATAGCTGGCACCAAAGGAATAAAGCAACAGTTAAAGGCCTGCCATACCTCCTGAACACACCAAACTAGCCTGGAGGTAAAATAAAAAGTGAAAAAAGCCCCTTTGGTGTTGCACAAATAGCCCTGTCCTTTGTTTCTTTGGCAACAAAGAAATTTATGCATTAATTAGTTAAGAGCTGTACAACTACCTTTTGGGCAATTGAGCAGCTGTTTTTTTATTTCAACAAGAGATTATTATGACATCCAGAAGAAAATTTCTGCAACTATCCGCTTTAGGAGGGTTGTTGCCATTCAACACATTCGCATTATCATCAAAACCTAAAATCAAAACTGTAAAGGATAGTCCGGTAGTGATTTCTACCTGGAGACATGGCATGATGGCCAATAAGAAAGCCTGGGAAATACTTTCTGACAAAGGTACAGCGCTGGATGCTGTGGAAAAAGGAGTGATGGAAGTGGAAAATGACCCTAAAGGGCGTAGTGTAGGCTATGGAGGTCGGCCGGATAGAGAAGGCAAAGTGACCCTGGACGCCTGTATAATGGACGACAGAAACCGTTGTGGGGCAGTGGCATTTTTGCAGGACATCAAAAACCCCATAGCAGTAGCCCGCAAGGTTATGGAAGAAACCCCCCATGTGATGTTGGTAGGTCAGGGAGCAAAACAATTTGCCCTGGAGCAGGGGTTTAAGGAAGAAAACCTACTCTTGCCCGAAGTAGAGGAAGACTGGAAAGAGTGGTTGGAGAAATCGAAATATAAGCCGGTAATTAACGTAGAAAACCACGATACCATAGGAGCCTTGGCACTAGACGCTCACGGCAACCTGTCAGGCTCGTGTACTACCAGTGGAGCGGCATACAAAATGCACGGTAGAGTGGGTGATTCCCCTATTATAGGGTCGGGTCTGTTTGTAGATAACGAAATAGGCGGAGCATGCGCTACCGGTCTGGGCGAAGCAGTGATTCGCGTAGCGGGTAGCCACCTGGTGGTAGAATTGATGAGACAAGGACGTGAGCCGGAGCAAGCCTGCAAAGAAGCAGTAGAGCGCATTATCAGCAAACATGAAAACATGGAAGGAATACAGGTAGGATTTTTGGCCCTGAGAAAAGATGGGAAATACGGAGGCTATAGTGTATACAATGGCTTCAACTACGCTGTAACCAATGCCGATAGAAATGAAATGGTAGATGCGCGCTCAAACCGTAAATGGAAATAAACCGATTGACAAAACATGGCATATAAATTAGAGATTTGTTCTAATTCGGTTCAATCTTCCATCAATGCAGCATTGGGAGGAGCAGACCGTGTAGAACTATGCGACAACCTTTGGGAAGGCGGTACTACGCCCAGTGCGGCTACCATTAAGCTTACACGCCAAAAGGCAGACATTGGCCTCTTTGTAATTATTCGTCCCAGAGGAGGCGATTTTCTGTATTCCGATCTGGAGTATGAAGTGATCAAAGAAGACATACGAATCGCCAAAGAACTGGGAGCAGACGGAATCGTATCGGGTATACTTACCGCAGAAGGACATATCGACATCCCCAGAATGACAGAACTGGTAGAGTTATCGTATCCACTACCATTTACCTGCCATCGGGCTTTCGATCTGTGTGCAGAGCCATTTCAGGCTCTGGAAGATGTAATAGCCTGTGGTGCCCAGCGCATACTTACCTCTGGCCTGCAGCCCAATGTGCCCAAAGGAGTAGATATGCTCGCACAGCTCAATCAAAAAGCAGCAGGACGTATTGTTATTATGCCCGGTGGAGGTGTGAATGAAAACAATATAGAGGAAATAGCCGCTAAAACCGGCTGCAAAGAATTTCACATGTCGGGCAAAGTAGTGGTAGACGGAGGGATGAAATTCCGAAATCACGACCTGAAAATCAATGGAGCACCCGAGATGCCTGAGTTTGGCATTACCGTGTCGGATGTAGATAAGATTAAAAAAGTAAGGGCAGTGCTTACCTGATAGAAGCAGACCTGAAAATAGTAAAAGCTGCCGTTTTTGTAGTGCCTTATGCTCTACTAAGAATGGCAGCTTTTTTGTATACATTAGCCTACAAACACTATTACTATACTATACCAAAACCTAAACATATGAAACGAATATTTACCCGGCTATTTGCTGTAGGTATCGTGCTGCTGTTGGGCAACTGTACACCCTCCGGCACGAACGAAAATTCATCACCTCCAAACATTGTATTGATTTTTATGGACGATCTGGGCTATGGAGACCTGGGCGTATACGGCGCTACAGGATACGAAACACCACACCTGGATAAAATGGCACAGCAGGGCATGCGATTTACCAGCTTTTATGCAGCACAAGCCGTGTGCAGTGCATCCAGAGCAGGCTTACTTACCGGTTGCTACCCCAATCGAATCGGTTTTCACGGGGCTTTGTTTCCTCAATCGAAAATAGGATTGCATGAAAACGAGGTAACTATAGCAGAAATGCTAAAAGACAAAGGCTATGCTACGGCAATATTTGGCAAGTGGCATTTGGGACATCAAAAGCAGTTTTTGCCTCTTCAGCATGGGTTCGACGAGTATGCGGGCCTGCCATACTCAAACGATATGTGGCCTGTGCACTACGATGGCGTACAAATAACAGATACTACCAACTGGCGTAAAAAGGCTTTTCCTCAATTGCCTTTTATTGAGGGCAATGACAAAGCCAGAGAGATACGCACACTCGACGATCAGGCGCAGCTCACCACTACGATTACTGAAAAAGCAGTAGACTTCATAAAACGAAATAAAGACCAGCCCTTTTTCTTATATGTTCCTCACCCTATGCCACATGTGCCGATAGCCGTGTCGGACAAATTTAAAGGCAAGAGTGAGCAGGGCTTGTATGGCGATCTGATGATGGAACTCGACTGGTCAGTAGGACAAATACTAAAAGCGCTGAAAGACCATGGAGTAGACGACAATACGCTCGTGATATACACCAGCGACAATGGACCCTGGCTCAACTTTGGCAACCATGCTGGAAATACTGCCGGACTAAGAGAAGGAAAAGGAACCAGCTGGGAAGGAGGCCAGCGGGAGCCCTGTATTATGCGGTGGCCGGGTGTAATTCCTGAAGGCAAAATATGTAATAAAATAGCTTCAGCCATAGATGTACTTCCTACAGTGGCAGCCCTTACAGGAGCCAATTTACCCCGGCATAAGATCGATGGAGTAAACCTGTCGCCGCTGCTCCGCGGAGAGAAAGGTGCAAATCCGCGCAACGAGTTTTACTATTATTATGGAAAAAACAACCTGGAGGCAGTGCGAAAAGGCCAATGGAAATTGGTGTTACCACACAAGCACAGGTCGTATGCGAACCATTTGCCCGGAAACGATGGCTTTCCGGGGCACACCAGGCAGATACATTTTAAGGATACGGCATTGTTTGACCTACGTCGCGATCCGGGAGAAGACTATGACGTAGCAGAACTCTATCCGGAAGTTGTAAGCGATTTGCTGACTTTGGCCGATAAAGCCCGGGCAGACCTGGGCGATGATCTGGTAGGCATACAAGGAAACGGCAGAAGGCCGGTAGGAAAGTTAAAAGAATAAAATTATGAAATACAGTTATTTAATAGGCGCTATGCTATTATGCCTGATGGCAGCATGTACAGCCCCAAAAGAAAAAAGCCGAAAACCAAATATCATATTGATAATGGCAGACGATTTGGGGCAGGAAACCATAGGTGTATATGGAGGGCAAAGCTACCAGACGCCTCAGCTCGACAAGTTGGCACAGCAAGGGATGCAGTTTACACAGTGTTACGCTACGCCACTTTGTACACCTTCACGGGTACAGCTCATGACAGGTAAGTATAACTTCCGAAATTACATAGGGTTTGGATTGCTGGATCCGCAGGAGCGCACCTTTGGCCATGCCATGCAGGCAGCCGGATACAAGACCTGTGTAGTAGGAAAGTGGCAGCTCTATGGCAACAAAAAACAACAGGAACTGGCCGGAAACCGAACCGGTACTCTGCCAAAGGATGCAGGGTTTGATACGTACAGGCTTTGGCAGGTGCAGGATAGAGGTACCCGCTTTAAAAGCCCTACCTTAGAGACCTTCCGCGATGGATTGCAAACATTTGACAATGGATACGGCCCGGACAAGTTTGTAGAGTTTGCAGAGGAGTTTATGACAAAACACAAAGAAGATCCCTTCTTTATTTACTACCCCATGGTGCTGGTGCATGATCCTTTTGTACCCACACCCGACTCTCCGGATTTTGAAAAGTTTGATCCTAAAGTATGGCTCAATGACACGACTTACTTCAAAGATATGATGGCCTATATGGATAAACAAGTGGGTAGGCTGGTGCGCAAAACAGATGAATTGGGCATTAGAGAAAACACACTTATACTCTTTATAGGAGACAATGGTACCGACAGAGATGTGACTTCAAAGTGGAATAATCAAATGATAAATGGAAGAAAAGGGTATACGGTAAAAGATGGAACCCATGTGCCTTTTATAGCCAACTGGAAAGGCACCATTTCGCCGGGGCAGCAAAATGCTAATCTTATCGATTTTACAGACTTTTTTCCTTCACTATTGGATGCAGCAGGTGTAGGCGAGTCAGAGCGCACCTTTACCGACGGGGTGAGTTTTTATCCGCAGCTAAAAGGCGAAACAACAAGCACACGGGATTGGGTGTTTTGCGACTACAATCCCCGGTGGGGAAATTTCAAGCCTAGGCGCTATGTGCAGAATGCTAACTGGAAGCTGTATGCCAGTGGGGATTTTTATCATGTCGGTCAGGATCCAGGGGAGCTGAATCCTATTCCGGATGACCAGCTCTCAGCCAGTCAGATGCAATTAAAAAAGCAATTTGAAGGGGTTTTAGCCCGGATGAAATAAATAAAAAGCAGGTTGATGAAGCCTGCTTTTTTATTACAACATGGTTTAGCGGCAGCCGTAGGTGTTATAGTTCAGTAAAAAGTGTTTGTCAAAAAGTGTTTTGTGTTATAAAACAAAACAGGAAAAGGCCACCTTTGAAAAAAAATAAAAACCATGTCAGAGGAAATCGTACGAATCTCGTCTATTAGCCAGCTACACCAGATGACAGGCCTGAGCAAACCGACACATCCGCTCATCAGTGTAGTAGATGTGTCGCAGTGGGATGTGAACCCGCAGTGGATGGGAGTGAAATTTGCCATAGATCTGTATTCCATAGCACTCAAAGATACCAGCTGTGCTATGGATTACGGTAGAAACTCCTACGATTTCAACGAAGGTGTGCTCATCTTTACCGGACCCAATCAGGTAATAACCGCACAAAAACAGCAAGAACCAAAGGAAGTATCCGGCTGGGTTTTGTTTTTTCACCCCGACCTGATTCGAAATACCCCTTTGGGGAAAAGCATAGACAACTACCAGTTTTTTTCATACGATGTGCACGAAGCGTTGCATCTCTCTGATGCTGAGCAGCACACACTCACTGAGTGCAAAAACATGATAGAAGGTGAAATAAAAGCCCGCATAGATAATCACAGCCAGCGGGTAATAGTGTCCACACTGGAGCTATTGCTCAACTACAGCTTGCGATACTACGAGCGGCAGTTTCATACCCGGGCAGCTCAAAACAAAGATGTGGTAAGTCATTTTAACCAGCTACTCAAAGAATACTACGAAGCAGGGAGGTTTACAGAATTGGGCGCACCGTCTGCAGATTATTTTGCAGGTCATATTCACTTGTCGCCGAATTACCTGAGTGATCTGATGAAAAAAGAAACAGGCTATAGCATCAAGGATATAATCAGCAATTTTATAGTAGACAAAGCCAAAACCATGCTGCTGAGCGAAAACGATTCGATAAGCGGTATCGCCTACAAGCTAGGGTTTAACTACCCGCACTATTTCAGTCGCCTGTTTAAGGCACGCACGGGACTAACCCCTCACGAATACCGATCCGAAACGAATAACCCATAAACCGATGAAAGTAATAATAACAGGGTCTACAGGAATGGTAGGCAAAGCCGTATTGCTGGAGTGTATAGACAGTCTGGCCATAGATCATATTCTGCTGATCAATAGAAAATCATTGGGAAATATATCGCCCAAAGTGGAAGAGCTCATAGTAGATGATTACGATCAGCTGGCACAACATGCCGATCGGTTAACCGGATATGATGCATGCTACCACTGTATGGGGGTGTCTGCACTAGGGCTTTCGGAGGAGCAGTACACTCGTCTAACTTTGGCATACACACAGCAGCTCGCCGATGTGCTATATGATCACAATCCCGGTATGACATTTATCTATGTATCGGGCAAAGGGACAGACAGCAGTGAGGAGGGAAGTGTGATGTGGGCCCGGATAAAAGGAAAAACGGAAAATTACATCCTGCACAAGGGGTTTAAAGATGCCTACGCCTTTCGGCCCGGAGGTATCCTGCCGGAAAAAGGAGTAAAATCCCGAACGGCATGGTACAATGCAATATATGTTCTGTTGAGACCTTTTTTTCCAATACTCAAAACCATGAAAAGCATAACACGCAGCACGTATATAGGCAAAGCGATGATAAACCTGTCGCAGCGAGAAATAAGCAGGAAAATACTAGAACCGGAAAATATCAATGAAGCCGCTACTTTGACTAGAGAACCATAAAATGATAAAAAAAATAGTAAAAACGATGATGTGGATAGGACTGACCCTTTTGGGAATGGTAGTAAGTATAGCTCTGGCGGGGATTATTTTTGTAAATGTAGCACCCCAGATAGGGCAAAGGCCGGAAGGTAAAGACCTGGAGCGCATCAGTAAGTCGCCACACTATAGCCAAAACAAATTTGTGAACCTGACACTTACCACTACGGGTGATATAGTAGAGGCACTGCAAAAGATGCCCGATATGATGAGTAGCACGGGTAAAGTGCCTGAGTCGCCCTTGCCGGTGGTTTTTTCCAAAACCGATGATTACGCAGATAGTATAGCATACGTTACCTGGTACGGACATTCGGCTTTTCTTATCGAAACTGCCGGCATGCGTATTTTGCTTGATCCCATGTTGGGCGATATGGCTTCACCTTTGCCGTTTGGTAGCAAGCGATTTGCTTATCAGGCACCCATACCAGTGGACAAGCTTACTGATATAGACGTAGTGGTGATTTCACACGATCACTACGATCACCTCGACTATCCTACTGTAGTAGCCCTAAAGGACGAGGTAAAACAATTTGTAACCCCACTGGGTATAGGTTCACACCTGAAGCGATGGGGAGTGGAAGAATCAGCCATTACGGAGCTGGACTGGTGGCAAAGTACTACTGTGAAAAATGTAGTGCTTACGGCCTGTCCGTCACGACATTTTTCGGGAAGAGGATTGACAGATAGAGACGCCACACAGTGGGCAGGGTGGGTTATAGCTACCGAAGCACACAAAATGTACTTTAGCGGAGACAGTGGCTATGGCGACCATTTCAGGGAAATAGGTAAGCGCTATGGTGCCTTTGACCTGGCCATGATAGAGTGCGGGCAGTACAATGAGGCCTGGAGCAATATTCACATGATGCCCGAGGAAAGTGTGCAGGCAGGGTTGGATCTTGGAGCCAGGTTGGCTATGCCTATCCATTGGGGAGCATTTAGGTTGGCACCACACCATTGGACCGATCCTGTAGAGCGGTTTCAGCGTAAAGCTCAGGCTGAAAAATTGCCTTACATTTTACCACAAATAGGAGAGCGGTTTAGATTGGGAGTAGACCTCCCTCAAAATAGCTGGTGGCAGAACGTAAAATAACCTTGTTTTTTTCAGGATGAGATAAATGGACATAAAAAAGGCTTTTTCGTAAGAAAAAGCCTTTTTTATGTGTTGTGTGTTTTTTAGAAATCAAACTCAAAGAACCAATCTCCGGGTATGCCCATGGTGCGTTGAGTGTCCGCAGCAGGTACATTAAAAGAAAGGTTTAATCCTTGTGTAGTAATTGCAGAAATAGTAACTGTACGAGCTCCGGATTGATGGCCTCCATTTACAGTTAGTTTTTTACAATTAGCATCCGATGCATCGAAAGACCAGCTACCACTGGCAGCCCAAATGTTGGCAAGAGAAGCATCGTCAAGGCTTGTTACATTCGTAGTGTAGTTTCCGCCTTCTTTAGTTCCCGAAAAAGACAGAGTAAATCCAGTCCAATCGGAAGTAACAATAGTTCCATCAGGGTTGGTTACTTTTTTTACGGTAGCTGTGCCACTTACCAATACATCCGCATTGACTTTACACGGATCTATATCGTCAGCGGGATCATCTCCACCACTTCCGCAGCTAGAGAAAACTCCCAATACGAGAATCAACGCAGCTGCTGTGAAATAATTAAAAAATTTGTTCATGTTGTGTTGTGTTTAAGATTAAAATTTTTTCCTTAACTCCAAAAATATACCATTTTAGGGTATACACCTAATTTCTGTTATAGAAAAAAACGGCAAGACAGTATGGGAGGTAATTCAGTTAAGGTCAATCAGTTGCTGCGTAAATTCATACTCATTGGGCTGATTTGAGGCTATGATTAGCGTGCGTTTGTTTAGCACTTCTTCGATTTGCTCAGCGTACCAGGCTATTCCTTTTTCATCCATATTGGATGTGGGTTCATCCAGCAGCGTTACGTGAGCCTGCGAATACAGTGCCAATCCCAGCTTGAGGCGTTGTTTCATCCCGGATGAAAAATTGACTATTTGCTTTTTACGGCTTTGGGTCAGATACATTTTTTCTATCAAAGACTGTATCGTGTATCCGTCGGCTATTTTTTTGAAATTGAAATGAAAATGGAGGAGTTCTTCCAGTGTTAGTTCTTCCACCAGGTCGAGGTAGGGAGCTGCGTAGGTCAGGTGTTTGTAAAAAGTATCTGCCTGCAATGGTTTGCCTTCCAGTGAGTAGCTAACAGAACCTACCGAAGGTGGAGATATGCCGGTAATAATTCTGGCAAGCGTAGACTTGCCACTGCCATTGCTACCAATGAGCGCATAGGCTTCATTGGGTTGAAAAGTAAAATCAAGATTTCTAATAACCCACTCTCTGTTGGTAAATCGCTTGCCAATACCCTGGAGTGTAATCTTCATTGCATTCAAATAATGTAGGAACTAAAAGGGGATCAGGTGTTGAACCCCTTCATAATACCACGGTTGGAATTGCCGACAAACTTGATGATTTCATCTCTCTCGGTAGATGTGGGCATTTCCACTTTGATTAAATCTATCGCTTTAGAGTTATTTAGTCCTTTGAGGTAAATGTAACGGTAGATTTCCTGAATCTCATTTATCGTTTTGTTAGAGTATCCCCTGCGTCTCAGACCAATGGAATTGATACCGCAGTATCCCAGTGGTTCACGACCGGCAGTAGTGTATGGTGGCACGTCTTTCCTTACTAGCGATCCTCCGGATACCATGGCGTGCATGCCGATATTTACAAATTGATGTACGGCACTAGCACCACCTACTATAGCAAAATCGTCGATAGTGCAGTGTCCTGCCACCTGCACGGCGTTTACCAGTATGCAGTTGTTGCCTATAATACAGTCATGAGCCACGTGCACATAGGCCATAAGCAGGCAGTTGCTGCCAATTACAGTCTTGTGCTTGTCTACCGTTCCCCGGCTTATGGTCACGCATTCGCGTATTACGGTATTGTCGCCTATTTCTACGGTAGTTTCCTCACCGGAAAATTTCAAGTCCTGCGGTACAGAAGAGATAACTGCACCAGGAAATATTTTACAGTTTTTGCCGATATGTGCGCCCTCCATAATGGTTACATTAGAGCCTACCCATGTACCCTCTTCTATGGTTACATTTTTACTGATGGTGGTAAAAGGCTCGATAACTACGTTTCGGGCAATTTTGGCTTGTGGGTGTATGTACGATAAGGGCTGGTTCATGAATCTTTCTTTACGATGCTGGCAGTCATTACTCCTTCACATACGAGGTTGCCACCTACGTGAGCTGTACCTCGCATTTTTGCAATGCCACGCTTGATAGGGGCCAGCAGTTCACATTTTATTACCAGTGTATCGCCAGGCAATACCATTTTTCTGAAGCGGAAATTTTCAATGCCCAGAAAATACGCCCAGTAACTTTCCGGATCGGGCACTGAATTGAGTACTAAAATACCACCTATTTGAGCCATAGCTTCTACTTGCAGTACTCCCGGCATAACAGGATTGCCAGGGAAATGCCCCTGGAAGAAAGGTTCATTGAAGGTTACATTTTTTACGCCAGCTACATACTGGTCGTCGAGATAAAAAATCTTATCGATCAGCAAAAACGGATAGCGATGAGGGAGTATGCGGGTAATCTGATTAATGTTGATTACGGGAGGAAGAGTAGGGTCATAGTCAGGTACTATGCTTTTCTTCTCCTGCTCCATCATTTTTTTGATTTTCTTGGCAAAGGCAATATTAGAGGCGTGTCCCGGGCGAGCAGCGAGGATTTGTGCTTTGAGCGGTCGTCCTGCCAGTACCAGGTCGCCTACTACGTCGAGTAGTTTGTGGCGAGCGGGTTCGTTGGGGTAGCGCAACTCTACATTGTTGAGTATACCTTCTTTCTTTACCTCTACTTTTGGTTTGTTGAAGAGTGTGGCCAGCTGATCCAGTTCTTCGTCTTTGATCACTCTGTCTACGATTACTATCGCATTGTTTAAGTCGCCACCCTTGATCAGCCCTCTGCTGTGTAGCTCTTCAAGCTCATGCAAGAAACAAAAAGTGCGACAAGAGGCAATCTGATCCGAAAAATCTTCAATATTGTTGAGCGAAGCGTGCTGGCTACCCAGTACGGGCGACTTGTAGTCTACCATCACCGTTACCCGATAGTCTTCAGAGGGCAGGGCAGCTAGTTCCACTTCGTTGGCTTTATCACGGAAGTAGATGCTTTCGGGTACTTCGAAGTAGTTTCGTTGAGCACCTTGCTGTTCTGTGCCTACACTATTGAGTGCTTCGATAAACTGGATAGAGCTTCCGTCCAATATCGGAGGTTCCGGCCCATCTATTTTTATCAGTACATTGTCTATTTGCAATCCGGCTACAGCAGCCAAAACATGCTCTACAGTGTTGATACGCCCACCGTCTTGCTCTATAGAAGTACCCCTCGAAAGGTCTACTACATTGTCTACATCAGCATCTACTATAGGCTGATGATCCAGATCGATACGTTGAAACTTGATGCCGTGGTTGGCAGGGGCAGGTTCAAAGGTCATGTTGGATACTACTCCGGTATGCAATCCTACACCCGATATAGTCACGGGACTTTTTATAGTGTGTTGATAAACTCTCATGTGTATTTATAGCGTGTGGTTGCCCATTAGCAACCCTCTCGAATTAAGTCGGCAAATTTAGTATTTTTTGTTCAAGTTCTTTTATACGGTTTGCCAAATCTGGCAACCTGCGAAAAACCACATAGGATTTTTTGTAGTCGGTGAGTTCAAAAGCCGGACTTCCCAGTAGGACTACCCCTTTTTTGTTTACATTCTTAGAAATACCGGCCTGAGCCGCTACCGTTACCTGATCGCCTATTTTCAGGTGGCCTACTATGCCTGCCTGTCCGGCTATGACGCAGTTTTTGCCTACTTTGGTGGAACCTGATACGCCAGCCTGAGCTGCAATTACTGTGTTTTCACCTATTTCAGTATTGTGAGCAATTTGAATCAGATTGTCGAGCTTTACACCGCTTTTGATTACCGTCGATTCGAAAGTGGCGCAATCTATGGTGGTGTTGGCACCTATGTCTACATGATCTTCGATAATCACATTACCTACCTGAGGTATGGTTTTGTAAGTGCCGTCTTTTTGTGGAGCAAAGCCAAAGCCATCGCTACCTACCACAGCACCGGCATGAATCACACAGTGGCTGCCAATTTTGCTATTGGCATATATTTTTACTCCGGCGTAGAGGATCGTATTGTCACCTATGGTTACATTATCGCCAATGTAGACATGAGGGTATATTTTACAGTTTTTGCCAATGGTGCTGTTGTGTCCTATGTATGAAAATGCCCCTCGATACGTGTTTTCTCCGCAAGCTGAGTCATTGCCCAAAAAGGCAGGTTCTTCTGTGCCTGTTTTTTGAAAAGAGATTATTTTGTGGTATTCCTCCAGCAGAGCGGTAAAGCTGAGGTAGGGGTCTTCTACCTTGATGAGTGTGGTGGATACGGTTTTCTTAGGTTCAAAGTCACGGCCAACAATGACGGCACTCGCTTTGGTTTCGTAGAGGTGATTCTCGTATTTTGGGTTGGACAAAAAGGAAATGGCTCCCTCTCCTGCATCTTCTATACTGCCTATTGTGTTTACTGTCAGGTCAGGGTTGCCCTGCACTTCCCCGTTTAGAATGTGGGCAATCTGAGAAACGTTAAATTCCATACAAAAAGTTAAATGATAATTTCTTTAGGCCAGCAAAGATAGTGCTTGGTCACAATTTTACTCATAGCCTTTATGTTGGGTAGCTCTATAGCAGTGGCTATATCTACGATTTCGCCCATTTTAGTAAGAATATTTATTTTCTGACCACTGGAAATATAGGCTTCATTGCTGATTTTGCCATGCCCTACAAAGTAGCTGGCCTCATCAAGAGAGAGGTCGTAGTGTTGAGTTATTTTTTGCTGTATCGTATCTATTTTATCTGCTGAGTGTGGAGTGCTGGACATGTCAATGCGAAAAATCTTGCGCCCCAGTAGCATTCGGCTCAGTTTGGATAAGATAAAATCGTCGTGGTTTACCCAAAATTTCATGGAGCCCCAGATGTCACTGTCGTCGAGCATGGCAAATACTTCGATGATGTCGGGATCTTCGTCAAAATCGGCTTGGGTGATGTTGCGTTCCAAAAAGATGGAAAGTGCCGGGGTGGCCATCACGGCAGTGCCCTGTTGAGCCAGCTCGCGTGCTCTGCGAATCAAAAGGATAAGCATCTCTTCGGCACTTACCGAAGCTTTGTGGAGGTAAACCTGCCAGTACATAAGTCGGCGGGCGCTCAGAAAATTTTCGATACTATATATCCCTTTTTCTTCTACTACTATCTGGTCGTTGCGTACATCGAGCATTTTGATGATTCGCTCAGAACCAATAGTGCCCTCAGATACACCTGTGAAAAAGCTGTCGCGGCGCAGGTAGTCTATCCGATCTATGTCGAGCTGGCTGGACACCAGCTGATGAAAAAACATGCGGTCATAGTCACCTTTGAAAATTTTAATGGCCAAGTCCAACTTTCCGTCGTAAAATGCATTTAACTTATGAAGGAGTATCAGCGAGATTTCTTCATGTGTGGTGCCATTGAGCAGGCTGAATTCCAGTGTATGCGAAAAGGGGCCGTGCCCTATGTCGTGAAGCAAAATAGCAATAAGGGTGGCATTGTATTCTTCGTCGGAAATCTCCACACCTTTGGTAGAAAGATTTTCGAGCGTCAGGTGCATCAGGTGCATAGCACCCAGTGCGTGATGAAATCGGGTATGATAAGCCCCCGGATATACCATATTGGTCAGTCCGAGTTGCTGAATACGTCGCAGACGCTGAAAGTATGGATGTTCGATGATATCGAAGATCAGGTCGTTGGGTATGGTAATAAATCCATACACCGGATCGTTAAGTATCTTGTTTTTATTTATTTTCAAAATATAATAGTTATCCCCCAAGTTGGTATTACTATTGCTGATTTAGAAGGGGAAATTAACAGTGTTTTACGGATTAAAATCTACTAACTCAAAATAAAGGATATTATGCGGAAATATAAAATTTTATGGGCCGATGACGAGATTGAATTATTGAAACCGCACATTTTGTTTCTGGACAAAAAAGGATACGATGTAGACCCGGTAAATAGCGGGGGAGACGCATTGGATAAGATCAAAGAAGAGACTTACGATATCGTTTTTCTGGATGAAAATATGCCCGGGCTTACCGGACTGGAAACCCTGACCCAGATTAAAAGCACACTGCCCAACCTGCCGGTAGTGATGATCACAAAAAGTGAGGAGGAAAACATAATGGAGGAAGCGATCGGTTCTAAAATCGCCGACTACCTGATCAAACCACTCAACCCCAATCAGATATTACTCTCGATCAAAAAGATACTCGACAACAAAAGGCTGGTGTCTGAGCATACCAACCAGAGCTATCAGCAGGATTTTAGAAACATTAGTCTGGCGGTGAATGAAGACCTCAATTTTGAAGAGTGGAATGAGGTATACCGAAAGATGGTTTTCTGGGAACTGGAAATAGACAAAACCGCTGAAAAAGACATGGCAGAGGTGCTCAATATGCAGAAGGAAGGAGCTAATGCCGAATTCACCAAATACATTATCAACAACTACGAGTCGTGGCTCAACGATGCAGACGTAGACAAACCACTCCTTTCGCATCAACTGATGAAAAAGGAAGTGTTTCCCAAACTATCTGACGGTAAGCCGGTCTTTTTTTTCGTGATCGACAACCTGCGCCTGGATCAATGGGAAGTGCTGGAGCCTACCATATCCGAATACTTCAATATAGAAAGTAAAAATCCGGCCTATGCAATACTCCCTACCACTACGGCCTATGCCCGTAATGCTATCTTTAGTGGTATGCTACCTGAAGATATGGCACGCTACCATTCGGATATATGGGTAAACGAAACAGAGGAAGAGGGGAAAAACAATTTTGAAGAAGAATACCTGAGCCGTCAACTCAAAAAAAACAACCTGGATATAAAATTTTCATACCATAAAATAGTACACAAAAATCAGGGTAAGCAACTGCTGGCAAACATGCACAACCTGCTAAACAATGACCTCAATGCGATTGTGTACAATTTTGTAGACATGCTCTCGCATGCACGTACCGATATGAAAATGATTCGCGAGCTGGCCCCAGACGAAAGTGCCTACCGCTCGCTTACTAACTCGTGGTTTATGCATTCTACTTTGCTGGAATGCCTGAAAATGCTATCACAAAAAGATGTGCATGTGATTATTACCACCGATCATGGCACTATACGTGTAAAGCGTCCGGTGAAAATAGTAGGAGATAAAAATACAAATACCAACCTGAGATTTAAAGTAGGGAAAAACCTCAATTTCAATAAGGGAGACAATGTATACGTGACCCGCAATCCGTCGGAGCTACACCTGCCCAAGATCAATGTATCCAGTGCGTATGTGTTTGCCACCAACGACGATTTTTTTGCCTATCCTAATAATTACAACTACTATGTCAATTATTATAAAGATACTTTTCAGCATGGAGGTATTTCTCTTGAAGAAATGATACTACCCGTAGTACATTTGCAGCCAAAAAACTAACCGATGACGATAACTTACAATGGGCTCGACGAACTTCAGGAAGTAGCCGAAAAAATTGTAGCGCACTGTTCGCCATGGAATGTATGGTTGTTTGAAGGGCAGATGGGAGCCGGTAAGACAACTCTGATCAAAGCTATCTGCCGTGAAATGCAGGTGGTAGATACCGTGAGCAGTCCTACGTTTTCACTTCTCAATGTATATGCTACCGCCGGAGGCGATGAAATATGTCATTTCGATTTTTACCGTATCAAAGAAGAAGTAGAAGCCATAGATATCGGTAGCGACGAGTATTTTTACTCCGGTAGCTACTGTCTGGTAGAGTGGCCTGAGAAAATACCTTCTCTCATTCCCGACCGATTCGTGAAAATAAGTATTAATTTAGGGGAAGAAAACCAACGGGAAATCAGCATTACCAGGCATGAATGATCCATTGAAAAAAGGTATTTCTTCGCTGGCTACAGAGTCTCAGCTATATCCGCAGGAGATGTTGCTCAAAACTAAAAGCAACCATGGACAGCTGTATATAGGTATACCCCGGGAGAGCGATGAACACGAGCACCGCGTGTCGCTTACGCCCAAGGCAGTAGAGTTGCTCACTGCCAACGGGCATCAGGTGATGGTGCAGACAGGTGCCGGCAAAACGGCAAACTTCTCTGACCATGACTACAGTGAGGCAGGAGCCAGAATATGCTCCGATGCTAATGAAGTGTTTGGTGCTGATCTGGTAATGAAAGTACAGTTTCCAAACCTGCAGGAACTGGAAAAAATGAAATCAGGTAAGGCGCTGGCTTCTACCATACACATGCGCGAGGGGCTCAAAGAACATGTGCAGCTAATCAACAGCAAAAAAATAACGGCAGTAGGGTATGAGTATATAGAAGACAAAGTGGGTGGATTACCCATAGTGCGTGCAATGAGCGAAATAGTAGGCAGTACAGCTATACCCATAGCGTCGGAGTACCTGAGCACTACCAGCAAAGGTATGGGAGTGATACTGGGAGGGATAACCGGTGTGCCGCCTACTAAAGTAGTGATGCTGGGAGCGGGTACAGTAGCGGAATATGCGGTAAGGACAGCCTTGGGCTTTGGAGCCGATGTGAAAGTTTTCGATCCCCACCTCTACAAACTGCGCCGACTCAAGCAAACTTTACAGCAGCAAGTATATACATCTACCATCGACCATGCGTCGTTGCAAAAGGCGCTAAGAGAGGCCGATGTAGTGATAGGAGCCATACGGGCAGAGAAGGGTATGCCTCAGTATATAGTGTCTGAGGACATGGTAAGTCAGATGAAAAAAGGAGCTGTGCTACTCGATGTGAGTATAGATGAAGGGGGATGTGTAGAAACTTCGGAACCCACTAACCTGAGGCAGCCGGTATTTACCAAGTACGATGTGATTCACTATTGTGTGCCTAATATAGCGTCGAGAGTGCCGCGAACGGCAGCACGGGCACTTAGCAATATCCTAACCCCCATACTTCTGGAAATGTCTCAGTGCGGAGGCATAGATGATATGATTTTTCAGCACAAGTGGTTTATGAAAGGCGTGTATGCCTACAAAGGGTCGCTAACCAATTATTATATGGCTAAAAAGCTAAATATGAAGTTTAAAGACCTGGACTTGTTGATGATGGCACGATATTGATCGGTCAGAAATATGATTGTATTCTGAAAAATAAAAATACCCCGAAGATAAGCTCCGGGGTATTTTTATGCAGTAAGTGTTATTGCTCTTAAGAGCCCAATTCCTTAAGCTTAGCTTCTAGCATTTCTATTTTAGACTCAGCATCGGCTTGTTTTTTCTTTTCAGTGGCTACCACCTGTTCGGGAGCGTTGTTCACAAAACGTTCGTTGCTTAGTTTTTTATTGATGCTGTTGAGGAAGCCGCGTGTATATTCCAGTTCTTTGGTCATTTCTTCACGTTCTTTTTCTACATCAATGTGCCCTTCGGCAGGAATAAAAAACTCATCGGCACGAAGTGTAAAGCTGATAGCATTGCCCGGGTTTTCAGTGCAAGAGGTAAAGCTGCTTAGATTGGCCAGTTTAGCAATTATGTTTTCAAAAGTTGCATACTGATCAAATTCTGCACTTTTTACAAATAACTCCAATTCGTTTTTGAATGAGATGCCGTTTGCATTGCGTATATTTCTGATGTTTGAAATCAGCTCGAAAGACTTTTCAGCATTAGCAATCAAAGTTTTGTCATAGGGCTGAGCTTTTGGCCACTCGGCCACAATCAGATAGTCGTTGGCCTCTCTTTTCTTTATGTTTTGCCATATTTCTTCAGAAATAAACGGCATGTATGGATGTACTACTTTCATTAGTTTTTCGAAAAAACCAATGGTTGTGTCGTAGGTAGCTTTGTCTATAGGCTGTTCGAAATCCGGCTTGATGATTTCCAGGTACCACGAGCAGAAATCGTCCCATATTAGTTTGTATACACTCATAAGAGCATCAGACAGGCGGAATTTAGAGAAGTGATCTTCCAGCTCTTCCAGCACCTGATTGTAGCGGGCTTCAAACCAGGCTATTGCCATTTGGTTTTTGTCTGACTGAGGCTGGTTAGCTATATCCCAGCTTTTTACCAGCCTGAAGGCATTCCAGATTTTAGTAGAAAAATTACGCCCCTGTTCGCATAGTTTTTCATCGAAAAGCAGGTCATTGCCGGCGGCAGAACTCAAAAGCATACCTACCCGCACACCATCAGCACCATACTGATCGATGAGTTTGAGTGCATCGGGCGAGTTGCCGAGCGATTTAGACATCTTACGGCGCTTCAGGTCACGTACCATGCCGGTAAAGTATACCTTCTCAAAGGGTTTTTCATTCATAAACTCATAGCCGGCGAAAATCATGCGAGCCACCCAGAAGAAAATAATATCCCATCCTGTGACAAGTACTGATGTAGGGTAGTAATATTTTATTTCTTCGTTGTTAGGATTTTCGAATCCGTCGAAAGCAGAAATAGGCACCAGCCACGAGCTAAACCAGGTGTCTACCACGTCTTCATCCTGCTTCAGGTCGCTCAGTTGCAGGTTGGGATTGTTGCTGTCTTTGCGAGCTATTTCGAGTGCTTCTTCTATGGTTTCTGCTACGGCCACTCCGTCTTCTCCATAGTAGTAGGCGGGTATTTGCTGCCCCCACCACAGTTGACGAGAGATAGGCCAGTCTCTGATGTTTTCCAGCCAGTGTTTGTAGGTGTTTTTAAATTTGGAAGGGAAAAACTCAATTTCATCATTGAGTACATTTTCCAGAGCGGGTTTTACTATTTCTTCCATGTTTACATACCACTGAAGCGATAGCTTTGGCTCCACCACTGTATCCGGGTTTCGCTCTGAAAAACCAACCTTGTGCCTTAGGTTTTCTACCTTGGCTAATATGCCGAGGGCTTTCAATTCCTTGGTGATGAGCTTGCGGGCTTCTTCCCGGTCTACCCCTACAAAAAACTGCGCAGCTTCTGATAGGGTGCCGTCATCGTTTAGAATGTCAATAGTCTCCAGATTGTGCTTTAGTCCCAGCTCATAGTCATTGGTGTCGTGGGCCGGAGTTACTTTGAGGCACCCGGTACCAAACTCCAGGTCTACGTATTCATCTTCGATGATGGGAATGGTGCGGTTTACCAGCGGTACAATTACTTTTTTACCTTTCAGGTGTGTGTATCGTTCGTCGTTGGGATTGATGCAGATGGCTGTATCGCCAAGTATAGTTTCAGGACGAGTGGTGGCTATAGTCACGTACTCGTCGCTATCTTCCAGCAGGTAGTTTACATAATACAGCGCTGCGTCTACTTCGCGATAGATCACCTCTTCGTTGGATATGGTGGTTTGGGCTGTTGGATCCCAGTTTACCATTTTATTTCCACGGTATATATATCCTTTTTTGTACAGTCGTATAAAGGATTCTATTACAGCCTTGGAGAGTTTGGGCTCCATGGTAAAAAAAGTTCTGTCCCAGTCGCACGAAGCGCCGAGCCTTTTGAGTTGATCGAGAATGATACCACCATACTTGTCTTTCCAGGCATGAGCGTGTTCCAAAAATTCTTCGCGGGTAAGGTCTGCTTTGGTGATGCCTTTTTCTCGAAGAAGCCCTACAACCTTAGCTTCTGTGGCGATAGAGGCATGGTCCGTACCCGGAACCCAGCAGGCTTCTTTGCCTTCCATACGGGCTTTTCTAATCAATACATCCTGTATGGTGTTGTTGAGCATGTGCCCCATGTGGAGTACACCCGTAACATTCGGAGGAGGTATGATGATGGTAAAAGGTTCCTTGTCTGGGTTTGGCTCAGAGTGGAAAAAACCTTTTTCCATCCAGGCTGCATATATTTTGCTCTCTACTTCTTGCGGGGTGTATTTAGTGGATAAGGACATTTGGTTTATCAGTAAATAATTTCAGTATGAATTTATATCATGCGTGTTTTTCAAAAAACAAATACTTTCTGCGCTTTCAGAGCATTTCACTATATTACCGGATGCGGCAATATGCTTTTTGCTGCGAAGACAAAAAAGAGTGTGCAAAAGTATAAAAATTAATAGCTATAAAATCCAAGAGACGAACTATTATCGTATGTGCCCATGTTAAACTATTTGAATTGATAATTTCACCAATCAACCGCATATGGAAAATGTAAAACGTATTAACTGGCCTCAGTTGGCCAGTCTGGCCGGGCTGTATTCGTCTGTCATTATTGGCTGGATAGCCTACTACAATTATCAGCCAAAGCTATTGGAGACTTTTGGTTTTGTGCATTTCACTTTTTTTCTCATTGTAGCACAAGGCATCATATTGATCGTGACACCACCCATAGCGGGTAAGATAGGCGATCGTTTCAGGGAAAAATCAGGGCACAGGCTGCCGGTAATTACTGCAGGTATCAGTTTTGCTGCTATGGTTTTTATGGCAGTGGCTTTTACACTTATCGCTAACCCGGGAGAGATATTGAAGTGGTTGTTGCCGTTTTTGATCATTCTCTGGCTGTTTTCGATGAGTATTTTTACCAGTCCTGCTATTTCTACCATCGAGTTGTTTGCGCCATCAGATAAGCTGCCTACTGCTATGGCTATTATTACGATGACATCAGGCCTTATATATGCGCTTGAGCCTATTATTGTAGATTTGATCGATTTTCTGGGAGCACCGCTTACTTTCGTAGTGGGAGGCCTTGCGGTACTTGTTTCGGGATATTTTCTGAGAAAAACCTCCATCAAGACCGATGATAAAATCACCATAGTGGTGCCGCAGAAAGAAGAAAAGGAAGTGGAAAAAGTGGACTTCCCATTTGTGATCGGTTTGGGGGTAGCATTGGGTATGGCGTCTACCGTTATGTTTAATCAATTTCCAGATCGATTTGAGGCCGTGTTGGTTTCCGGTGGATTTACCGGAGATCATGTGGTGTCTATACTGTTAGCAATCTCGGCGGTGGTTTCTATACCTGCCAGTCGGTTGGTAGAAAAGTATAGCGCCGGTATTTCCGCTCAGGTGGGCATAGTGGGGGTGTTTGTGGCTATGTTTGCTGTGTTGCTGATCGACAATAGTGTGCTTATGTTGGGGGCTACACTGTTGTTTGCTTTGTGTTACACGCTGGTATCGGTGAGTACACTCCCTTTGGCTTTGTCTAAGGTAGACTACAAACGAAAAGTATTTGGAGTAGGACTTTTTTTTGCTGGATTTGAGTTGCCCAATAGTATACTGGAGGCGGTGTTAGGAGCCTAAACAAACAAGCCCGCTTGATGTTAATCGAGCGGGCTTGTTTGTTATATAATTTGCCGGAGAGTTTTATGCTTTGACCTCTTCCTGAGGCTCTTCTTCTCCGGTGCTGTTTATTTTACGTTTGATGGTGGCTTCCAGTTCTTCCATCAATTCGGGGTTGTCTGCGATCAGGCCTTTTACAGTGTCGCGTCCTTGTCCTAGTTTATTGCCTTTGTATGAAAACCACGAGCCCGACTTGTTGATTACGTTGAGTTCCACACCCAGGTCGATAATTTCACCTACTTTGGATATCCCTTCTCCATACATGATGTCAAACTCTACTACTTTGAATGGAGGTGCTACCTTGTTTTTTACTACTTTCACCCGGGTTCGGTTACCCATTACATTGTCTGCACTTTCTTTTATTTGACCGATGCGCCGTATGTCCAGTCTCAGCGATGAATAAAACTTGAGTGCATTACCACCGGTAGTGGTTTCGGGGTTGCCAAACATTACACCTATTTTTTCTCGCAGCTGGTTGATAAAGATACAGGCACAGCCTGTTTTGTTGATTGCTCCGGTGAGTTTTCGTAGGGCCTGACTCATCAGACGTGCCTGTAGTCCCATTTTGCTGTCACCCATTTCTCCTTCCAGTTCGGCTTTGGGCACGAGTGCCGCCACAGAGTCAATAACGATGATGTCGATAGCGCCTGAGCGAATCAGATGCTCGGCTATTTCCAGTGCCTGCTCTCCATTGTCTGGCTGAGAAATGAGCAGGTTTTCAGTGTCTATACCCAGGCGTTCGGCATAGGTTTTGTCAAATGCATGCTCTGCGTCGATAAATGCAGCCAGACCGCCTTTTTTCTGAGCTTCAGCTATGCAATGCATGGTTAGGGTTGTTTTTCCCGACGATTCCGGTCCGTAGATTTCTACTATTCTACCACGCGGTATACCACCAATGCCTAAGGCTATATCCAGCCCCAGCGAACCAGTGGGGATAGAGGGTATATCCTGTACTTTTTCATCCGACAGCTTCATTACCGACCCTTTGCCGTATGTTTTTTCCAGTTTGTCGATGGTGAGTTGCAGTGCCTTTAATTTTTCTTTGTTTTCGCTCATGGGAATATGGTGTTAGTCGTTAGTATTAAAGCTAAATTAATTCAATTTTTGCAAGGAAAGACGCTTGCCGATCAGATTGAGATATTTCTGCCTCGTATCCAATTCTGATGCAAGTTGGAGAATATATTTTACATAGCAAATTATTTTACTATAAATTTTAGTAATTAAAGAATTCCAGTATTTAAAGCTAAATAATTTAGCATGTCTTGGTTGAGTAGTTTTTTTCAAAAAGTGAGAGAAATATGAAAAGGAAAATAATCGTAGGAGTGTTGTGTGTACTTGTGGTGCTAGGTATTTACTATCGTGAATTGCTCTCTTATGGTTATATGCAGGGAAAAGGCCAACTCGATGTGGTGTGGAATGCACGTCCAATTGGAGAAGTACTTGCTGATCCTGATTTTCCCGACTCACTGAAACATAAAATACAGTTTATGCAGCAAGTGCGGGAGTTTGCCATCGATTCGCTGGGGCTGAAAGATACGGATAATTACACAACCGTATATGATCAACGAGGGCAGGACATCCTTTGGAATCTGAGTGCTTGTGAACCGTTTTCGCTACAGTCTGTGGAGTGGTCTTTTCCCTTTCTTGGGCGTTTTTCTTACAAAGGTTTCTTTGATTTGGATAGAGCGAAAGCGGAGCAGGAGGAGCTAAAAGCACTAGGGTACGATACCCGCATACGTACGGTTGGAGCTTGGTCTACTCTGGGCTGGTTCAAAGATCCTATATTGTCAAATCAGCTGCGCCGCGGAGAGGGGGCGCTGGCAGAGTTGGTTATCCATGAGCTTACACATGCTACTATTTTTGTAAAAGATTCGCTGGTGTACAATGAAAACCTGGCCTCCTTCATAGGAGAGAGAGGAGCGTTGAGATTTTTGAAGTCCAAGTATGGCGAAAAAAGCCGCCAACTCGACGATTATCTCTACTCAGAGTATGATTATGTGCGGTTTACCGATCACATGCTGCGAGCTACGCGCAAGCTCGATGACTTGTACCAGAGCTTTGGAGAGGACCTGGAAGTAGAAGAAAAAAAGAGGAAAAAAGAAGCGATGATCAGGCAAATAGTAGACACAATCGATACTTTATCGTTTAAAAATCCCAAACGCTTTGAGGGGGCTTTTGCTTCTACATTGCCTAATAATTGCTACTTTATGTCTTTCGATAGATACTATTCCAAGCAGGATCTGTTTGGAGAACAGTTGGAAAGGCAGTTTGCGGGAGATATAGTAGCGTTTATTGCGTACCAAAAGAAGATCAGATGAAAAAGTATTGGTGGATACTGGGACTTGTGAGCTTCGTGCTGATGGCTGCAGGCCCGAAAAAATACAACTACTATCGTACGATTGATAACCGCACATTTGGAGGAGGAGAACACCTTAAATATTACGCTCACTATGGGTTTATCAAAGCAGCGGAGGGAGAGGTGTTTGTAGACAGACGAATCGCCTCTGTAAATGATCGCCCTTGCTACAAGGTAGATATCTATGGTCAAACGACCAGTTTTTTTGATGTGATTGCCCGGGTAAGAAATCACTGGGGGAGCTATATCGACACAGCGGCCATTATTCCTCAAAAATTTTATCGATATATAGATGAAGGGGAGTACAAACGAAACGAAATCATGGAGTATGATCATAAAAATGATTCACTCTTTGTACACGTGCTGGATCGTGAAACCCGTCAGCTGGATCATATAGAGCGCTATGCCGTGCCCGATAATGTACAGGATGTAGTGAGTGGATTTTTTTACTTGCGCACAATCGATTTTAACCGACACACTCCCGGAGATACATTGGCTATAGATGGATTCTATAAAAACAAAGTGTTTGACTTTAAGGTGCGCTATGTGGGTAAGGAAACCATAAAAACAAAACTGGGAAAAATACGAGCCATTAAAATAGCTCCGGTTATGCCTAAAAACTCTGTATTTGATGGCAAAGATTCCATACACCTGTGGTTGTCAGACGATGACAACAAGATACCGCTGAAAGTTAGGTCGGAGATGTTTGTAGGTGCTATTGAACTGGATATCAAATACGCATCGGGGCTTAAAAACCCATTGAATAAGATATAAAAGAGTCGTATATTGCCTGTTATCAACAGCAATATGTTGCGTAACGCTCCTGTTTCCCGGAGGTTAAATAATTGTTATCAGTCGGCGAAAGATTTGATTTTAGTCTCTTATGGGGCAATTTTGGGCCGTTAATTCAATGGAATGAATTTTATGTTACCTTTAATTTAAAAACGGATACCATGGCGGAAGATAAAAAAGTGCTGATTGTAGATGACGAGCCGGATATACTTGATTTGCTGAAATACAACCTTGAAAAAGAAGGGTATATTGTCGAAACGTCTCTGGATGGTATCAAAGGAGTAGAATTAGCCAAGAAGTTTGTTCCGGATCTGATCCTTCTGGACATTATGATGCCCAAGCAGGATGGGGTGGAAACTTGCCGCCAACTGAGAGAACTGGGCGAGCTGAGTCATACCTTTATTATATTTCTTACGGCCAGAGTAGAAGAGTATTCTGAAGTGGCTGCTTTCGAAACCGGAGCAGACGACTACCTGACCAAACCGATAAAACCCAGGGCACTCATGAGTCGTATCAATGCCCTCTTCAGAAGAAAAACAGCCAAACAACCTGAGAATGCTAAGATTGAAATTGGCGACCTGGTGATCGATAAGCAAAGTTATGTTGTGCATCAGGGCGAAAAAGAACTCAACCTGCCAAAAAAAGAATTCGAACTGCTTTACTTTTTGGCGCAGCATTCGGGCAAGGTGTTTAGTCGCGAAGATTTGCTGCACAATATATGGGGTACCGATGTGTACGTACTGGCCAGAACAGTGGACGTGCATGTGAGAAAAGTCAGAGAGAAAATAGGAGAGGGTTATATCTCTACTATTAAAGGGGTAGGCTATAAATTTGAACTGAGCTAATCTACCCCCTGTATCAGGCAAACTGTGCATGACTCCTGACGATTTGGGTATTCATGCTATCTTTGACAAGTGTTAGTTGCTACACTACCGTAAAAAAAGCAATCCAAAATGATTAACTATGGCTATTAACTCCCGGGTGCTGGCGTTGTTGCTGGCATTTTCACTTTCTACTCTTACAGCCCTGTTGCTGTTTCTCGTTCAGGATTTTACCATCAGTCAGTTTTGGTGGATATACGGTTTTTCGTTTGTAATTTCAGGAGTGGTGATCTACATCGTGCTGGAGTTTTTGTTTTTTCGGGAGTTGGAAGGGCTTTACAATCTTTTTAACCGGATAGAAAAAGAAAAACGCCCCAAAAACAAAGGCGATTACAAGTCGATCAATAATATATACAAAGAGCTATACAAATATGCTCAAAACAAACAGTCGGAGATAGAAGAGCTCAAGCGGATGGCCAAATTTCGCAGGCAGTTTCTTGCCGATGTGTCACACGAACTCAAAACTCCCATTTTTGCCGCACAGGGCTTTGTGCATACCCTGCTCGATGGAGCTGTGAATGATGAAAACATCCGGATGAAATTTCTGAAAAAAGCTGCCAAAAGTCTCGATGGGCTGGATGCTTTGGTGCAGGATCTTCTTACCGTATCTCACATGGAAGCCGGAGATATTACCATGCATAGGGAGAATTTTGATATTGGCGAAATGATATACGATGTGTTTGATCAGTTTGAAGAAACCACGCATAGAAAGAACATAAAACTATACGCATCGTGCAAACGCTATGAAGAAGTGATGGTTTATGCAGACCCGCGACGCATCTATCAGGTGTTGGTCAACCTGATTTCCAATGCTATCAAATACTCAAAAGATACCGGCAAAGTGTTTGTTTCTGTTGACGAAGACAAAAACGATAAGATTAAAATCAGTGTGATTGACCATGGTATAGGTATACCTCCGGAGCATGTCAACCGTATTTTTGAACGCTTTTACAGAGTAGATAAGAGCCGTTCTAAAGATAGGGGAGGTACAGGGCTTGGACTTTCTATCGTAAAACACATAGTAGAGGCCCACGGAAGTGAAATCAAGGTAAAAAGTAAAGTAGGCAAAAGTTCAGAGTTTAGCTTTAAACTGGATGGACAGAAATAGGCCTAATTCAAGCATTCTCATTCAAAATTCTTGTCATTTATCATTATCTCGCTGTAATTTTCGATATTCGCGGCAGTATTACCGTCTATGAAAAAGATAAACATCAGCGAACACGTTGTTTTTGAAAACGACGACTATCTGGCCATTAATAAGCCGCCGTTTCTCTCTACACTGGAAGATAGAAACGACCCCTACCATGCCCTGGAGTTGGTTAAAGGGTTGTATGCCGAAGCTAAAGTGTGCCACCGTATAGACAAAGAGACCAGCGGAGTGCTGTTGTTTGCCAAAACTCCCACCGCCTATAGTCATGCTGTGTCGCAGTTTGAAAAACGACGCGTATATAAGGAGTACCATGCTGTAGTAGAAGAAGCTGTAAACATATCGGGGGTAGAGGTAGCTGAGCCTATACGTGTGTTGGGCAATGGTAAAGTGTGCGTAGATCGCTTTGAAGGCAAGCCGGCACTTACTGTTTTCGATACGCTGGAGATATACAAAAAGCACACATTGCTGAAGTGTGTGCCTCATACGGGCAGAATGCATCAGATAAGAATACATGTGGCCAGTAAGGGCACACCTATCGTGGGAGATGAGCTATATGGAGGACAGCCATTTTACCTTTCATCAGTCAAGCCACGCTTTTCTTTGAAGAAAAATACGGAGGAATTACCCCTGATCAAGCGTTTTGCACTGCATGCAGCCAGGTTGCGCTTTGCCCAACCCAATGGAGAAGAGGTGACCATAGAGGCTGAATACCCGAAAGATTTTAGGGTACTGGTAAGCCAGCTAAAAAGAAATAGCTAAAAAAAGCACTAATTGTGCTTTGAGTTTTGTTTTTCAAAATTAAAAAATCTATTTTTGTGTCCCTTTTTGAGGGGTGGTATGATTTTGTTTAAAATTCAACACAAAATATAGTGGATTCATTAAGTTATAAAACTGCATCGTTAAACAAAGCAACAGTTGAGAAAGACTGGGTTGTAGTAGATGCTGAAGGAAAAGTTCTGGGTAGGTTAGCCAGCGAAGTAGCAAAAGTTATGCGTGGCAAGTACAAGCCGGGTTATACTCCGAACGTAGATTGCGGTGACAATGTAATTGTTATCAATTCTGACAAAATAAAATTGACAGGTAAAAAGTGGACGGACAAAGTATATGTGTCGCACACTGGCTACCCGGGAGGTCAGAAAAAACAGACTCCAAAGGAGGTAATGACCAGAAAATCTTCCACTATTTTGGTAGAGCGCGCTGTGAAAGGCATGCTCCCTAAAAACAGACTGGGAAGAGCTATCTATAAAAATCTGTATGTGTATGAGGGTAGCGAACACCCACATGAAGCACAACAACCTAAAGCATTAAATATATAACCTGTATGGACGTAGTAAACACTATAGGAAGAAGAAAAACCTCGGTTGCAAGATTATACATGCAGGCAGGTAATGGTGAAATCAAAATCAACAACAGGAGTCTTGATGAGTATTTCCCATTTGAAATATACCAAACAATCGTAAAGCAGCCTTTGACAGTAGTTGAAGAAGAAAGCAATTACGACATTAAGCTGGTAGTAGGCGGTGGCGGATACAAAGGCCAGGCCGAAGCTATCCGTTTGGCTATTGCCAGAGCACTTGTAGAAGTGAATCCTGAGCACAGACCAGCGGTGAAGAAAGAAGGCTTTTTGACAAGGGATCCTCGTATGGTAGAAAGGAAGAAATACGGTAGAAGAAAAGCGAGAAGAAGATTCCAGTTTAGCAAGCGTTAATCAATTTTTATATATATTTTATTTTAATGGCTAAAATAGAGCACAAAGACTTACTTGATGCTGGTGTTCACTTCGGACACTTAACGAGAAAGTGGGATCCACGTATGGCGCCTTACATCTTCATGGAGAAGAACGGTATCCATATCATCGATCTTTATAAAACCCTTAATTGCCTCGAAGAAGCATCAAACGCAATTAAGCAGATTGTAAAATCTGGAAGGAAAGTAATGTTTGTAGCTACCAAAAAGCAAGCACGCGAAGTAGTGACTGCTGAGGCGCAGAAAAACAGAATGCCTTACGTGACTGATCGTTGGTTGGGTGGTATGTTGACAAACTTTGCTACCATCAGAAAATCATTGAAGAAGCTTTCTTCTATGGACAAGATGTTGAAAGAAGACTCTTACAAAAATCTTGCAAAGAGAGAAAGACTCATGATCAGCAGGGAAAAAATCAAGCTGGAAAGAGTACTGGGAGGTATCTCTGACCTGACCCGATTGCCTGCAGCGCTGTTTGTGGTAGATATCAAAAGAGAGCATATCGCTATCAAAGAAGCGCAGAAGTTGAACATCCCTGTGTTTGCTATGGTGGATACCAACTCTGATCCTAATCAGGTAGATTTTCCGATACCTTCAAACGACGATGCATTCAAGTCAATCGACCTTATCGTAAGACACATCAGTGCTGCTATCGAAGAGGGACTGAACGAGCGCAAGAAAGACAAGGAAGAAGCGAAGCAGAAGGAAGAAATAGAAGCGAAGAAGAAAGCAGACGAAAAAGCGACTGAAGCAGCGGATTAAGACAATCACGATATAGATAAATACTTAGAAAATTGAACATTAACCTGGTTTTATTAGGATTGATGTTCAATTTTTTATTAATAGAAAACATAACATAAAAGAATAAAAATGGCAATTACTGCAAAAGAAGTAAACCAGCTGAGGCAAATGACCGGCGCTGGAATGATGGATTGTAAAAAAGCACTTGTAGAAGCTGAAGGCGACTATGACAAGGCGATTGAATTGCTAAGGAAAAAAGGTCAAAAAGTAAGTGCATCCAGATCTGACAGAGAGACTACCGAAGGTATCGTACTGGTAAAAACCAACGACGACCAGAGCGAAGGTACTCTTATCGCATTTACTTGCGAAACTGACTTTGTAGCTAAAAACGAAGATTTTGTAGCTCTTGGAAACGAAATCCTTGAAGCTGCTTATGCAAATAAACCAGCTGATATCGATGCTTTGAAAGCACTTCCTGCAGGTGACATTACTATCGGTGAAAAAATCATTGAAAACATTGGTAAGATCGGTGAGAAGCTTGAGATTACTGCTTACGAAGTATTGAAAGCTGAAAAAGTTGTGCCTTACATCCATGCGGGTAGCAAACTCGGTGTATTGGTAGGCCTTGCTAATACTAACGGTACTGCTGTAGAGGATGCCGGAAAAGACGTGGCAATGCAGATTGCTGCTATGAATCCATTGGCACTTGACAAAGACGGAGTAGATTCTTCGATCGTAGAAAAAGAAATAGAGATCGGAAAAGAGCAAGCCAGAGCAGAAGGAAAGCCAGAGCAGATGTTGGAGAAAATTGCAATGGGTAAGCTGAACAAGTTTTACAAAGAAAACACATTGTTGAGTCAGGCTTTTGTGAAAGACAACTCTGTTAACATTTCACAATACCTTGATGGTATCAGCAAAGGATTGACTGTTAGTGCCTTCAAAAGGGTTGCTATCGGATAATATTTCCAACACGTTCACGAAACTGAAAAGCCCATCCTGATCTCAGGGTGGGCTTTTTTTACCTCAGTATTAGGGCAACCTGTAGCCCTGTCACTTGTGTACTTTTAACTATTTTTTCTGTTGATGAAGCAAGGCAATAGTCCGAGGATTTGAGGTTTTAAAACAACAGCTGAGCTGTTTCAGGAACTAGCTATAGATGATGTTTGTGGGGCATAAATAGATGAATATCGAAAACCTGGAGTAGTTAAATTTGAGTGAATATTTCACTGATATTTACGTTTTAATTTATCTCATGCTTTTTTTTACTTAGTAGTAAAATCTGAGTAAATCGGTTTATAAGTCATTGAAATTCTATATTTTTCCGAAATAGTTTGTATTTTTTTAACTTCAAGTACATGCAAATTCGGTTAATTATCACTGCAATATTTTTGGTATTTTTTCTTGGCACAAGCTATTCTCAGTCATGGACTCAACAAAGTACAGGCTTATACGGAGGAAGTATTAACGCTTTGATTTCCAAGGGAAATACAATGCTAGCTGCCACAAATAATGCGGGAATATTCAGGTCCGTTGATTCAGGAGTGTCTTGGTCAAGAATAAGGAAAGGGCTCCTTGATTATGATTTTACTTGCTTTGAAATAATGGGTGACACCATTATTGCTGGAGGTTTTTTTAGTGGAATTCACTATTCTGCCGATAATGGCATCTCTTGGAACTCTACCCTTTCCAAACCAGAATATCAAATAACAAGCCTCCTCGTTCATGGGGATAAACTTTTAGCTGGCTCAGTCAGAGGCTTGTTCATCTCTATCAATAAAGGCGGCAATTGGACTTCTTTAAGTTCCAAACTACCTGGAGCAGGTGAACACCCACGGATAGAATCTATTTTTGAAATTGATAACAAGATCATTGTAGGTTTAAGTTTTGGGGGAGGCTATATTTCGTCCGACAATGGTGAAACATGGATTCAAATATCTGATATTCCCACCAATTTAAGTGTTTATCAAGGTACAGAAAATGCTGGTTTGTATTATTTAGCAACAAGTAAAGGTGTGTATGTATCCGCAAATGAAGGTGCTGACTGGATACAGGTTGGCACAGGGATTCCTGATACTCATATTTTTGATTTAAGGTTAAAAAACAATACTCTATTTGCGGCAACTTTTAAGGGGCTTTATTCAAGCGTAGATAATGGTTCTAGTTGGACTAAAAGAACTCTGCCTAAAGGGTTTTCTGAGGCTAATTGTATTCATTTCTTTGGTGACGACATATTCCTTGGAGGAAATGAAGTTGGTATTATTCACTCTTCAGACAATGGGATTTCGTGGAATTCTTCAAACGATGGACTGACTGCACTAAAGGTAAAGCAGTTAGTGAAATCTGGTGAATACCTTATAGCCTCAACAGCTTCTGATCTTTTTAGGTCAAAAGATGGCTTAGTCTGGTTCAATATTGGAAGAGCAAATGGGAATATCCTGAACAATATCTTGGCAAAAGGGGACTCTTTGTTGACGACACAAAGCCGATTAATACTTTATTCCACCGATCATGGCGATTCATGGAATTTTTTCCCATCTCAGGGATTACCAAACAAGCCTCTAACATTGAATTACGTGCATGATAGTGATATCTATGCTAGTGCAGGGGACCTATATGCATTTAGGAACGAATCTTGGGTACAGTTGATCGGCAATACCGGTTACCAATTATATCGCAGCATGACAGAGACAAATGATAAATTATTTGTCTCCTCGGGCTTACTTTTATACGCTTCTGAAGATGAAGGCATTACATGGTCAGAAAGAACTGGCAATTTACCATTAGGCAATGGTATAATAAGAACCATTCAAGGAGTTAATGATTATTTATTTGTCGCTATTGAGAACGATATTTATAAAAGTAAAGACCTTGATTCTGAATGGGTGAATACTGATTTTGAAGTTTCAGGTACCATTCGGGAAATTCATATTTTTAACGACTATGTTTTTGTTGGCGCATATAGAAATGGTATTCATTTTTCTCCTGATATGGGTGATACTTGGATTGACATTAACAATGAAATGACTAAAACCCTCTCTCCTGAGGTAATTTATCATCGTGATGATACTTTGTTTGTCGGGACAGACGAGGGTATTTGGGTTTCTAGTATGAAAGATTATTATCCTAAAATACAGTCATTTGAACCGATAAGTGCAGAAATTGGGGAGAATGTTACCATTAGTGGAAAAAATTTTAGTTCCAATCTAGAGAAGAATTTGGTCACTTTAAATGGCGAACCAGTTGATGTGCTTGTAGCTAATCCTGAAACCATAATTTTTAAAGTTCCTGTGGGTGCAACATCAGGAGCCATAACCATAACCTTGAATGGGCAATCGGCAGAAAGTATAGAACAGCTCTGTGTCCAACCAGAAGTGCCCATCATATCCATCTCGGAAGATTCGCAGGGAAATATTATTCTCGGTTCAACTCACGAGGTAGGTAACCAATGGTATTTTAACGGCAATCCAATTGAAGGGGCTAATCATAAAAGTTATACGATATCAGAATATGGAATATATACACTACGAGTTGGGCAGGAAGAGTGCTACAGTGAATTCTCAGAGGCATATAATTATGTGCTTTTGGGATTGAATGAAACGGAAAAATTTGAGGTGTTTCCAACACCCACTTCTGATAATTTAAATATTAAATTTCATGGGTTTAATCAATCAAAAGAAATTGATATAAAACTCTTTGATACATCTGGCAGGCTTGTCTATGACTTTAAAAGCCTAGGGTCAAAAATAGCAAACTTAGAAATGACCGAATTTAAGCCTGGAGTATATTTACTTTCTGTAATTCAAGGAATTAATAAACAAAATGCTCGGGTGATAAAATTACCATAAACGTACCCAATCTTGATAGGGTTTAATTTACATAATCCCCACGTCCACGACACGAAAAGCTATTTTACAGACGGTTCAAGCACTCAAACCAAGCCACGCTGTATGGTCAAACCCTTCATCTTGGAAATAATTTCATCGTCAGTCATCAGCATCCTTTTGAGTATGATATCGAACAGAGCGTTTCTGAATTTGCCATAATTCAGGAGTTTGTTCCACTGGTCACGTTTGGGATTCATTTCTTCTATACGTATCAGTCTATGCTCTTTATTCCAAATGCGCATTTGTCACCTGTTGTAGTCAATAACCAACCCCAGGCTACATAAATGTTAAACGGTATTTTTGAAGCCTATGTGATAGTTGGGTAGAAAGGTTGTGTTTTAGTCAGAAATATAAAAGCAGTTTTTTGTACTTGTACTCAATAGAAGAAAGACGCTCATGCACCTCTCATTAACTCACCATCGCTCCATTGTCCGCTAAATCATTCGGCTGGATTAGTTTGAGGCTGCCGTCTTCGTTTTCAGCCATAAGTATCATTCCCTGGCTTTCTACTCCCATGATTTTACGAGGAGGGAGGTTTGCCAGTAAGGTTACCTGCTTTCCTACCATTTCTTCCGGACTATAGTGCTTGGCTATGCCGCTAAGTATGGTACGCTTATCCATACCTGTATCCACTAAAAATTTCAGGAGTTTGTTTGATTTAGGAACTTTCTCAGCTTCCAGTATTGTGCCTATTCTCAAGTCCATTTTCATGAAGTCATCAAATGCGACTTCTTCTTTTTGTGGGGCTACAGAGGTGTTTTCCACGGGAGTTTCTGGTTTTTTTAATTTTTCAATTTGTTTTTCAACTACTTCATCTTCTATTTTTTCAAAGAGTAAAGCGGCTTTTTCGATAGCGTGACCTGCGGCTAATAGTTCGGGCGATCCTGCTTCCTGCCACGGTAGTTCTTTTAGGTTCAGCAGGGCTCTTAGTTTTTCTCCTGTTCTCGGTAGAAAAGGGTCGCTTACTATGGCCAGATTAGCTGCTATTTGCAGGCCTATGTTTAGTATGGTAGCTGTGCGTTCAGGATCGGTTTTGATCAGCTTCCAGGGCTCAGTATCTGCCAGGTATTTGTTGCCTAGTCGTGCTACATCCATTACCAGTGAAAGTGCTTCGCGGAATCGGTATTTTTCTATGGACTCACCGATGCGTGCCGGTAGCTTGCTTAGCTCGTCAAGCACTTCCTGATCGATGGCAGTGGGTTTACCTGCCTGAGGAGTTTTACCATCAAAAAACTTATGGGTTAATACTACAGCTCTGTTGACGAAGTTGCCATATATAGCTACCAGTTCGCTGTTGTTTCGGGTTTGATAATCTTTCCAGGTAAAATCATTGTCTTTTGTTTCCGGAGCAGTAGCGCATAGTACGTAGCGCAGTACATCCTCTTTGTTGGGGAACTCATCCAGGTATTCGTTGAGCCACACGGCCCAATTTCTCGACGTAGAGAGCTTATCTCCCTCCAGGTTGAGGAATTCGTTAGCTGGCACGTTTTCGGGCAATACATAGCCTCCGTGTGCGTGTAGTATAGCCGGGAATATGATGCAGTGAAATACGATGTTGTCTTTGCCGATAAAGTGTATCAGACACGTGTCATCTTCTTCTTTTTCGGAGGTTTTCCAGTAGTCCTCCCAGTTTTTGCCATTGTCTTCTGCCCATTGTTTTGTAGCAGAAATGTATCCTATCGGAGCATCCAGCCATACATACAGTTTTTTGCCTTCAGCTTCGTCGAGAGGTACGTCTACACCCCAGTCCAGATCGCGGGTCATGGCTCTGGGCTGCAGCCCTTCTTTTAGCCAACTGCTGCACTGTCCATATACGTTGGATTTCCACTGACCTTTTTTGCCCTCTATAAGCCACTTTTCCAGCCAGGGTTGGTATTTGTCCAGTGGCAGGTACCAGTGCTTGGTGGTTTTGAGTACTGGAGCCTTTCCGCTAAGGGTAGATATGGGGTTTATCAACTCTGTAGGGCTCAGTGACGATCCGCATTTCTCACATTGGTCTCCATAAGCACTATTGTGATTGCATTTAGGACAAGTGCCGGTAATGTATCTGTCAGCTAAAAATTGTTTAAACTCCTCGTCGTAATATTGTTCAGACTCTATCTCTTCAAATTCTCCCTGATTGTACAGTGTGGTAAAAAACTCCTGTGAAGTTTTGTGGTGAATGTCTGCTGAGGTGCGGTGGTAGATGTCGAATGAAATGCCAAACCGCTCGAAAGTGTCCTTGTTTAGTTCGTGGTATTGGTCGATGATGGCCTTGGGAGTTGTGCCTTCTTTTTTTGCTTTTATGGTAATGGCCGCTCCATGCTCGTCGCTACCACATACGTAGAGTACGTCTTTGCCCTGAGCTCGTAAATAACGAACGTAAATATCGGCCGGGAGGTAAGCGCCTGCTATGTGGCCTATGTGTAATGGCCCGTTGGCATAGGGTAGTGCTGATGTTACTGTATATCTTTTAAAATCTTTTCCCACTGTAGTCTTTTTTGCGCAAAGATAGAAGGATTGTAGAATTAACCACTTGTTTGTGGCTATGATAATCGGCGACTCTTTGCCTGTGTATATGTGAGGCATTTTTGTTATATTTCTATAAAAAAGAGCCATGTCTGATGCCTTAAAAGAGCTTCTTTTTGAAAACGGATACATTTTTTCGAGAAATGATCAGACGGTGATGATTGGGCGAAGGGTAGTGTCTTCCTGGATCAGGTTTTGGGTGTTTGGGAGTGTTGGGCTTATTATTACCTTGGTTAGTCTTGTCTTTTTAAGCGGCAACATTCTGGGGGCAGGAGTGTTTTCGCTCGCTTTTGGAGTTGTTTTGCTGGGTATGCCTTTCTATGCATATCTCTTTGCGCCCTACCGTGGGGTGGTTTTTGATATTCAAAACAAAGCTTTGTTGTTTCGTTCGGGCAGGTCGAGGGCGTATCGATTTGAAGAGGTAGACTCGCTGGAGTGGAAAACCAAGGTGAGCGATGCAGATACCAGTGCTTTTTCTGATTCCAATGAAGAGCACAGATGCTATTTTAACCTCGTGATGAGAAACGGCATAAAAGAAGAGCTCTTTTACCTGAGTGTAGACCGAGCACTGACCCACGCTCAAATAAAAGAGCTCCACAATGTATTTGAAGAAATACTGGTTTAGAAAAGCGACTGGAAGATGTCGTTGAAAATGGCAAATCCCATCAGGCCTAGTAGCAATACCATGCCTACTTTTTGTGCGTTTTCTAAAAATTTGTCCGATGGTTTTCTACCTGATATCATCTCGTAAGTAAGGAATACTACGTGCCCTCCGTCGAGAGCTGGTATCGGCAGGAAGTTCATAAAAGCCAGTATCATAGACAACAATCCGGTGATGTTCCAGAATTTAACCCAGCTCCAGGTGCCACCGTATATCTGAGCGATACGAATTGGGCCGCTTAGCGATTTTGATACCGATACTTCACCACGGAATATCTTGCCAAAACCGAGTATGTTGACCCATACTTTACCGAAAGCTTCCTGAGTGCCTTTGGCTATTGCCTCGCCAAATGAATAATCAATCTGAGAATAGTTTAACAACGATACTGGGTAGAACCCTAGCGTTCCGTCTTCGTCTACGTTGAATTGTAGCGTTTCTTTTTGGCCCGAAGCACGCTGTATTACAGCCGATATTTGTTGACTGGCGTTGTTTTCCAGTTGTTCTTTAAACTCGTGAAAGTAGTTTGTGGACTTTCCGTTGATCGACAGGAATTTGTCGCCTTCCTGGAGTCCTCCGTCGGCAGCCGGGCTGCCGGGCATTACTTCACCTACCTTGAAAGGGAAAAGAAAACCAATGAAACGTCCTTTGTTTTCTTTGTCAGAATACTTGTCGAGAAAAGTAGCAGGAATGTTTATGGTAATCGTTTGTGAACCACGTTGCACCTCGTAGTAGCACTGGTCAGCCATAATGGCTTCCGGGCTGATCAGGTCAGTAAATTTCTCATAGTCTTTGCCGTTTACTTTGAGTACTTTGTCGCCAGTTTGAAAGCCTACTTCCTGACCTAGCTCATAGGCAAGTATACCGTGCTTGTTGAGTTCGTCCTTTGGAAGAATGGATTCACCCTGACTGTAGAATAAACCAATGAAGATAAGTATACCTGTGATGACATTGACGATGATGCCGCCCATCATTACGATCAGCCTTTGCCAGGCGGGTTTTGCTCGAAATTCCCAGGGTTCAGGTTCAGCCTTCATGTTTTTGGTGTCGAGCGATTCGTCGATCATTCCCGATATTTTCACAAAACCGCCTAGTGGTATAGCACCCAGCGAGTATTCTGTTTCTCCGTACTGAAATCCCCATATTTTAGGAGGGAAGCCGATGGAAAATTTTTCCACTCTCATGCCAAATGCTTTGGCGGCTATTAAATGTCCCCATTCGTGTACTCCTACTAAAATTGAAAGGCCCAAAATCAATTGGGCGGTCATTACTATTCCCTCCATTAACTAATAATTTCTAATGCTTTTATTCTTGTTTCCTTGTCTGTATTTACGTAATCATCCAGTGTTGGGCGGGCAACATGGCTAATGCTGGCAAGGCATTTTTCAACTACATCAGACATGCCTAAAAAACTTACTTTGTCTGTTAAAAAACCCTCAACGGCTATTTCATTGGCGGCATTGAGTATGCAGGGTTGGTTGCCTCCCTTCTCCATAGCTGTGTAGGCCAATTGAAGATTACGAAACGTTTCCATATCGGGTTGCTCAAATGTTAACGCTGGATAATCGGCGAAGTTAAACCTTTGAAAATCAGAATCCAACCTATCGGGATAACTTAGCGCAAATTGTATGGGTAAGCGCATGTCTGGTAGCCCCATTTGTGCTTTGATAGACCCGTCTGTAAATTGAATCATAGAATGAATGATCGACTGTGGGTGTACGATCACTTCTATCTGGTCGTGTTTTAGTCCAAACAACCACTTGGCCTCTATCACTTCCAGGCCTTTGTTCATAAGCGAGGCTGAGTCTATGGTGATTTTGGCTCCCATGTCCCAGTTTGGGTGGTTGAGCGCCTGTGCTTTGGTTACTGATTGTAAAAAGTTGCTGTCTTTGCCTCTAAATGGTCCACCGGATGCAGTCAGTATTATTTTTTCTATCGGATTGTGAAATTCGCCTACCAGACACTGAAAGATCGCTGAATGTTCGGAATCTACCGGATAGAGATTTACTCCCTTTTCCTTTGCTAATTGCGTCACAAGTTCTCCAGCCACTACCAGGGTTTCCTTATTGGCCAGTGCGATGTGCTTGCCTGCATTTATGGCATTGATAGTGGGCTTTAGTCCTGAGTAGCCCACCAAAGCTGTAAGAACCGTGTCGATAGATTCCATGGTGACAACTTGTGCGAGCGCGTTTTCTCCGGCATATACCTTTATGTCCAACGGGTCGAGTGCGCTAAATACTTCTTCGTACTTGCTTTCGTTAGCGATGACTACCGTGTTTGGATTGTGTTTTTTAGCCTGCTCGATCAGTAGGGTGCTGTTGTTTTGTGCAGTGAGCACCTCTACGGTAAACTTATCGCTGTGTCCTTCGATGACCTCAAGAGCCTGGGTACCGATGGAGCCAGTGGATCCTAGTATGGCTATGTTTTTGGTTTGATTCAAATTTATCAGGGTTTTTGTGTTTTGGGTTATTCTGCCAGCCGGGCCAAAGCGTCTGCAATTTTGCGGTCGTTTGACAGTCGGGGTACTTTGTTTTGTCCGCCTAGCTTGCCTTGAGATTTCATGTATGTGATAAAAGCCCCTTTTTTCAGGGGAATTATTTTCAGATTTTCGAGTATGTTTCCTGTAATCAGGTCATCGTAGTATGTGTTGAGTTCTTGTAGTTTGGTGTTGAGGGTATTGGAAAAACGATCCATGTCTGATGGAGGCTGTCTAAACTCTACATACCATTCGTGACGTGGCAGGCCGTTTTCCGGCGTTACCTGCGGCGCTACTGTAAATTCTATTATTTCTGTTTCGGGAAAAAGTGAGACAGCATGGTGCATGGCTTTTTCTACTTCTTCGCCAATTACATGTTCACCAAAAGCTGAAATAAAATGCTTGATTCTGCCGGACACAATAATGCGATGAGGATTTGTAGAAACAAATTTCACAGTATCGCCTATTGAGTAGCCCCACAGGCCGGCGTTGCTGTTTATGATTACGGCATAGTTTACACCCGTTTTTACTTCACCTATGGTTAGTCGTGTAGGGTTTTCGTTGAAATATTCATCAGCAGGAATAAATTCATAGAAAATACCAGAATTGGCGAGCAGGAGCAACCCTTCGGCTTCCTGACTGTCTTGAAAGGCGATAAACCCTTCAGATGCCGGATAGGTTTCAATGGCGTCTACCGGCTTTCCAATGCTTTCAAATAGCTTGGCTTTGTAGGGCTCAAAGTTGACCCCACCGTGTACAAAAAGGGAAAACTCAGGAAAGACATCTTTTATGGGTTTGCCTGTTTTTTCCTGGATTTTGTCGAAATACATCTGTACCCAGGGAGGAATACCGGAAATGAGAGTCATGTTTTTGGGAAGGGTTTCTTCCACTATTTTATCTACTTTGTCTTCCCAGTCTTCTATGCAGTTGGTTTCGTAGGACGGCATCTGGTTGCTTCGCAAATAGGAGGGAACGTGATGGTTGACTATACCCGATAGCCGACCTGTATGTATGCCTGCTGTTTGGCTTAGAATCGGGCTGCCAGATAAGAAAATGAGGTTGCCGTCTAAGAATTTGCTGTTGCCTGTTTCATCTACGTAGTTGAGCAGTGCATCCCGCGCACTATTGATGTGATTGGGTATAGAGGCCTTAGTGATTGGAATATATTTGGTGCCTGAAGTGGTGCCCGATGTTTTGGCGAAATACTCCGGTTTTCCGGGCCAAAGTATATTTTCTTTGCCTTCCAATATGTCTTTTACATAAGGCGATAATTGCTCATAGTCACGTATGGGAACTGCCTGCTTGTAGTCGTTGTGATCTTGAATAGCCGAAAACTTGTGGTCTTTGCCGAATTGTGTTTGGGCAGCTGTGTTGATCAGGTCTTTCCTTATTTTTTCCTGAGCAATGTGAGGAGCGGTCATCCACTGTTTTTGTTTGCTGACCACATGCCGAGCAAAAGGTTTGCTTAGAAACGAACGAAATCCCATGTGTTTGTATGTGTTGACTTTTTGAGTTGCTGCGAATTTAGTAGAAAGCAGGCTCAAATGCCTGCTTATTTCGGATAATTCGCTATTCCCATAGGGGGTATTTTTCCAGTTTTATTTGTTCACCAAAAAAGAGGTTGGCAGCATTTTTAAATCCCTCGGTAATGTCGGATACCAAAAAGCGATTGTCGGCAATCTTGGTGGGTTGTAGTAGGTTAGCATCGCTCAGGTAATTCTGGAGAGCCCGTGCTACCGTTTCTGCCGAATCAATGATTTCAACCGAACCTTTGTAATATTGATTTATCTCTTCTTTGATAATAGGGTAATGTGTACATCCTAATATTAGGGAGTCGATGTAGCGCAATGATTTGTCGGATAGGTATTTGTCGATCACATCGTGACTGATCGAGTTGCCGACAAATCCTTCTTCGATCATGGGTACGAGTAGCGGGGTAGCTAATGCTCCAAATTCTTTCACTTTGCCGTTTAGTTTTTGCGCAAATACCCCGGAGTTTACGGTTTGTAAGGTGCCAATTAGCCCTACCTTTTTCATGCCATTGGTGCTGATAATGTGTTGCACTGCCGGATCTATGACATTGATTACTTTGGCTTTCGAGCCTGTGTATTCTTTGATAAGATCGTAGGCTGCAGCTGAAGCGGAGTTGCAGGCGATAAGTATTACTTTGCAGTTTTGCTGCAGCAATATATCGGTGATTTTGATGGCATAGGCCTGTATAGTAGCAGTGGATTTGTCGCCGTAGGGTAGGTGCGCTGTGTCACCAAAATAGATTATTTGCTCGTTGGGTAGGAGGTTGTTTACCGCTTTGGCTACTGTAAGCCCGCCTGTACCACTGTCGAAAATGCCAATAGGCTGTGATGCCTTCATAGTGTGTTGCTTATCCTGCTAATAAACGGCAAATAAACGCCAATTGCTCAGAAAATAGCGAATAGTGATCTGTTTAATTTTAGCGGGTAAGGGACACGAGTAGATCCGATTGGGTGATAATGTGCACTTTGTCTCCTTCTCGAACCAGTAGTGCTTTGTTTTCTTTGTTGAGTAGAGACGAAAGTACATCGACGGTGTTGTCGCTGGCCACAAACCTAAACGACGGATCCATTATTTCAGCTACAGGTTGATCTTTGATGTCGGGTTGTTCAATCAGTTTTCTCAGGATTTTGGTATCGGAAATGCTGCCTACAAACTGACCATTGTCGACAATGGGAGCCTGGTCTATACCTTTTTCAGAAATGAGGGCAATAGCCTTGCCTATAGAGGTGGAAGATTCGATGGTAAAAAGTTCGTCTTTTTCTCCACGCTGATGAATAATGTCCAGCGCTGTTACAGATATGCCGCTTTCTGTATAGCCGTGATCTTTCATCCAGTTGTCGTTGTATATCTTGCCCAGGTAGCGCGTGCCATGGTCGGGCAGAATGATAACCATCACGTCATCGTTGGTCAGGTGGTTTTTAGCATAATCCAGGGCGCCTTTTACTGCAGAGCCACACGACCAACCTACAAATAAGCCTTCTTCCTTAGCCAGCCTTCGGGTCATTAATGCACCGTCTTTGTCTGTCACTTTTACAAAAGTGTCAATGACTGAAAAATCTACGTTTTTGGGAAGAATATCTTCCCCTATACCTTCGGTAAGGTAGGGGTATATTTCGTTTTCGTCGAATTTGCCTGTTTCCTTGTATTTTTTAAATACAGACCCATAGGTGTCTATACCTACACTAGTGATGTTTGGGTTTTGCTCTTTCAGGTACTTTGCTACGCCACACATAGAGCCCCCCGTGCCTACACCTGCTGCATAGTGAGTGATTTTCCCGTCTGTGTCTTTCCATATTTCAGGTCCGGTGGTTTCGTAGTGGGCTGCAGCGTTAGATAGGTTGTCGTATTGGTTTGGGTAAAAAGAGTTGGGGATTTCTCTGTTCAGCTTTTGTGCTACAGAATAGTATGATCTTGGGTCGTTTGCCGGGACATTTGTTGGGCAGACGTATACTTCTGCACCTACAGCTCGCAATATGTCTATTTTTTCCTGGCTCTGTTTGTCAGCGAGTGTGAAAATGCACTTATAGCCTTTGGCGATGGCGGCCAGTGCTAGTCCCATGCCTGTATTACCTGATGTGCCCTCTATAATAGTGCCTCCTGGCTTGATCAATCCTTTTTTTTCGGCATCTTCTATCATTTTTACTGCCATTCGGTCTTTCATGGAGTTGCCGGGGTTGAAGTATTCTACTTTTACCAGTATGGTCCCCTTTATGCCCTTATTCACACTGTTTAATTTTACCAATGGCGTGTTTCCTATTGTTTCGATAATGGAATTGTAGTATTTCATTTTCTTCGAATTGATCTGTAACAAAGGTAGCCAGAAAGAGGTGTAAACAGAATTCCGATCTGTTCTTTGTTGGTCATCTGGAAAACATATAAATCACACCTGTTCGCAAAAGCATATTACAGGTCTTTTGAAAATGTTTGTTTATTTTTGGAAAAAAATAATCTAAAATTGGAAAACTGGAAATAAAAAACTACCTTTGGGAAAAGGGAGAAAACTATGAAACGTGAACAAAAACGAGCGAAACCTTATCAGGAAACAGCAAAAAACACGTCAAAGGTTGAAGAGCCTGCAGTGGCATACCGTATGAGGGTAGAGCCGCTGGATTATCTGGCTCAAATGTCAGTACAAGAGTTGGATCAAGTGAAGCTCTCGGGAGATGCTCTTGTTGCTTTGCAGCAAAAGACGACACTTAGTCCTCAGGCTCTGGCAGATGTAGTGGGAGTGAGCAAAAGCAAGTATTATGAATTGGTGAGAATGGATAAGCTTTCATCAAAAAATCTTGATGCTTTGGCAGATTTTGCTACGCTTTGGCAAAAAGGTATTGAGGCTTTTGATGAAGATCAATCTTTGCTAAAGGAGTGGCTTCATACCCGAAATGAGAATCTGGGAGGCATTAGGCCAGTGGAGTTGTTGTCGTCCAGAATGGGGCGTAGGGAGCTTGAGAAAGCTTTTGAACGCATAGAATACGGCACGTACGGATGAGGCTTTTTCATCTGGACAAGGCAAAATATCAGCATGTATGGCCTCCTGAGGGCACGCTACATGCTGAAGGAAGGTGGAATAAGAAAGGACAGTGGATTATTTACACTTCACCTGTAGTGTCTCTTGCTAAGCTGGAAGTGCTTGCCAATGAAGGCATGTTGCCGTTAAAACGTGTATGCATGACAATAGAAGTTGCCGATGAGGCTTCTGTTTTTACCCTTTCGCATGATTTGTTGCCTGAAGATTGGCATAAAAAACCATACCCGCCCCGACTAGCTGTATTGATGAAAGAGTATCTCCTGGATGCAGATAGGCTTGTGCTTGGGGTGCCTTCGGCTCAGTCTTATGGTGAGTATAATTATTTGCTGAATGTAAGGCACAGAGACTTTTTTAGATTAGTAAGCCTCCATGAAGTCACTCCTGAGCCTTTTGATTCCAGGTTAAAGTAATATTTAATAATTGTAGTTTTCTGTGATTTGATTGCCGTTAGTGTCGGTGTAAAGGATGCCGAGCGTTTTAGGCGACAGGTGTCTGATGACGTAGGGGTTGAGGGGTTTTCCTTCCAGAGAGGTAAGGTATAGTGTGTCCGTAGCTATAAAACTGATGTTTTGAGAAAGCGACCAGCTTACTTTGTATAGTGTGTCAGGCTGAGAGTTAGCATTGCAGTTTTCAGGCTTTCCAATTTTATATAGCAGTGTGTCGGATGCATTTACTTTTAGCAAAAGCGTATTTTCGTCTCGGCAGGGAGTGAGGGGTACTTGTTGGCCATTCTCGTAACGGGCGCTCAGAGACCACAGTTTGGAGTCATCACTGGTAAGTATTCTGACTGCTTGTTTTTTTGTAAACTGACGGGAAATATCGCCAGTATTGCACGACAAAAGACCGACCGACACACACAAAATCCAAAATCTGCTCATAAATGCTTTATCTCACCTTGTTGCCTTTTCTGTCAAAAACTATGTAGATGGGATCATCCCCTTCGTAAGTTTCTATCGCAGCTTCGTCCATCAAAAAGACGTTGGTTTCTTTTACGATATCGTTGAAGTTGATGGATACGGGTTCGTTGTTGATTTTTACACCTGTGGCCCAGTTGAGCTCGCCGGTTCGGCTACAGTTTAGCAGGATGAAATTGGTTTTTGATTCGGGAACGCTGCTGTAGATGTATGCGCCAATTTCATCTTTGTCGGCTGGTGCGTATGCTCCGTTTACTTTAAGAACTTCATCGTCGTATTCAAATTTGCCCAGGCTGAAATTGACTTTCCACTGGATTATTCTGTTATTTCCGATTTTTGCCAGGTAGCCCTGGTCTTTATCGCCGGTAAATTCGATACCCAGTGCGAAAATATTGGAAGAATCATCCTCTGTAATGGCAAGAGTGTAAAACTTAGAAAGCTCCATAGCCGTGTAGCTACTGTCTGTACGTGCCACCAGGTAGATCGAATCTGCCGCATCTTCGCTTATACCCCAAAGGCTCTTTTCTTTCCAGTAGTTTTGTAGCTCTTTCCATTTGTTTTTTTCAGTGGAAAATTGCTCCTCAATTTTTTTGCGGTATTTTATCAATCCAAAATCACCACCGTAGTTTTCTACCAGATTGGCATATTTTTTAGCACCTTCTGTGGTGTAGGGCTCGACCAGAGCAGTGGCCTGAGTGGTTACTTTATCAATGAGAGTGTTTATACTATCGGTGATGTGTAGCTGGTAGTTGATGTCGGCTTCATCCTCTAATTTTGGATTGTGTTTTTTGCTGGTGATGTATTCGAAGCGGGTGTGGTCGATAAGGATGTTGAAGAGCTTTTCTGGTAATGGGTTGCTGTCCAGGCTTTTTAATTGTTTTAGTAGAGTAGGGTCTATGTTGGTTTTGAGGTTGCTGGCAGGTACATCACCACCGGCTTTCACCAAGTCGTAAGTCGATTTTAACTCGTCGTAGGTTGATCTCAGTTTGTCATTGAGTCGGTTTACATCTACTCTTATTTTTTTCTGGAGTGCTTCAGCCCAGCTTAAATAGTTCCATGCTTCTATGTCATTTAGGTAAAAGTCGGATTCAGCCATGCCATCTACTCCAAATTGTTCAATTTCTTTGAAGTTGATTTCCGGGCTGTAACCTTTTCTGCCAAGTTTGCTCACGGCATCACGCACATTGTCTATGGCTACCCTTATGGAGTCGGTACCTTCTATCATTTGTTGTAAAGCCTGCATTTCCTGGTCTCCGGCAATCAGAGCAAAGTCGTTTTCATTTTGGTATAAAGTGGCTAGATGCTTGTACTGTTCGTTGGATTGCTTGTATTTGCGGTCAGCTATTCTAAGGTTGGTGTGTATGATTTTGGCATACTTTAGCAGATTGTCCAGCGCTTCTATTTTCTTCTCAATGTCGAGGTGTACATCGGACAATTTGATGCCAAACTCTCCCGTGCGTAGGTCGCGACGGTAAAATGCCTGATAGTATTCGTTGTTTTTCTTGATTTCTTTTTCTGTAATCAGCGATTTGGCTTTAGCTAGAAAGTGCTTTGCTGAATCGGCCGTTTGCAGGAGGAGTGTAGAGTCTGAGAGTATGTGGTATCCTTCGGATTGCATTTCAAAGTACAGTCCTTTTTGCAAATGCGCATTAGCATGGTCTGCGTTTTTTTCGTCATTCAAAAAAGCATTGATCTTTGGAATGGCGGCATCATAATCTTTATTTTCGATTAGCGGGAAGATGTCTTTGTACTTGATCTTTTGGCTGAATGATTCCTGTACACTAAGGGTAAGGATGAAAAGTATAAGCAGTCTGGTTGTTTTCATGATTGTCTTAGTTTACCATATCATAAATGGTACAAAACCCCGGAAATGTTGTATTTCCAGGGTTCGAAAATAATCAATTTCCGTTAAACTTCCCTCTCAGCATGCCTAGCTTGGCTTGAAGATCACCTTCGGGAGTTTTCTCATCTCTTTTATTTCGTCTATTTCCCTTGGGTTGCGCTTTTTTGAAAGGGTCGGCTTTTAGAGAAAGCGAAATTCGCTTTTGTTGTACGTTTACTTCCGTTACAGTTACCATCACTTTTTGCTGAAGTTTTACCACTTCAGCCGGATCTTTTACAAACTTATCGGCTATCTGACTGATGTGTACTAACCCATCTTGGTGAACTCCAATATCTACAAAAGCTCCAAATTTGGTAATGTTGGTAACAATGCCGGGTACTTTCATGCCTACTTTTAGGTCTGTGATGTCGTTTATGCTTTCTTCGAAACTAAACGATTCAAACTTCTCTCTGGGATCGCGACCGGGTTTAGCCAGTTCGTTCATGATGTCTTTGAGTGTTGGTAGCCCAAAGTCTTCGGTGACATACTGCTGTAGCTTGATTTTTTTTCGTTGTTCTTCATTTTTTACCAGATCTTCTACCTGGCAATTCAAGTCTTTGGCCATGGTTTCGACTGTGCCGTATCGCTCGGGGTGAACGGCGCTTCTGTCGAGTATATTGGCACTTTCCCGAATTCTGAGAAAGCCGGCAGCCTGTTCAAAAGCTTTGTCTCCAAGCCTCGGTACTTTCTTTAGCGCCTGACGGTCTTTGAAGGGGCCGTTTTCATTTCGGAACTTGACAATGTTTTCAGCCAGCTGTGGTCCGAGGCCGGATACATAAGTCAGCAACTGTTTGCTGGCTGTGTTTAATTCTACTCCTACAGCGTTTACGCAGCTTTCTACTACTTCATCCAGATTTCGTTTGAGTTGTGTTTGATCCACATCGTGCTGGTATTGTCCTACGCCGATGGATTTGGCATCTATTTTCACTAGCTCGGCCAAAGGGTCCATCATTCTGCGGCCTATCGATACAGAACCTCTCACGGTAAGGTCTTCGTTTGGAAACTCTTCGCGAGCCACTTCAGATGCGGAGTAGATAGATGCTCCACTTTCATTGACCATAGCTATGGTGATGGATGCATCGAGTCCCAGAGATCGTACAAATTGCTCAGATTCGCGCCCTGCAGTACCATTGCCCACAGCTATGGCTTCTATGTTGTATTGTTTTACCAGGTTTTTGATAGTCTCACCTGCTTCCATCCGCCGGTTTTGAGGAGGGTGGGGGTATATAGTTTCAAAGGTTTTAAGCTGTCCTTGTCGGTCGAGGCATACTACCTTGCAACCAGTACGAAACCCCGGGTCTATTGCCATTACATTTTTTTGGCCCAGTGCGGGAGCCAGCAAAAGTTGCTTGAGGTTTTCGGCAAATACCTGAATGGCTTCCAGGTCTGCTTTTTGCTTTGATTCCAGGCGGATTTCAGTTTCCATCGATGGTTTCAAAAGCCTTTTGTATGCATCTTTTATTGCAGTCTTCACCTGTTCGGCAGCATCATTTGTGGCTGTTACAAGTTTTTGCTCTATAGAAAACAGCGCTTCTTCTTCGTTTGGAGCTATATCCAGCGAGAGTATCATTTCTTTTTCGCCACGTCTCATGGCCAGCAAGCGGTGAGAAGGTATGCTTTTGATGGGCTCTTCTAATTCGAAGTAGTCTTTGTATTTTTGTCCTTCTTCTTCCTTGCCTTTCATTACCCGCGAGGTAAGCACACCTTTTTCCACAAACATCTTTCGAAGGCCGGCACGAACTTCCGCATTTTCGTTTACCCACTCGGCTATAATATCCCGTGCACCCTGCAGAGCGTCTTCGGTAGATTTTACCTCTTTTTCTTCATTGATATATTTAGCGGCCAGACTGTCCGGATCAAGGTTGCCTTGCTCGAAAATCTCTTTGGCTAAGGGTTCCAATCCTTTTTCTTTGGCTATAGAACCTTTCGTTTTTCGTTTGGGTTTGTAGGGTAGGTAAATGTCTTCCAGTACGGCTAGGGTAGTGGTTGCTTCTATTTTAGCCTTGAGTTCGTCAGTCAGTTTGCCTTGTTCGTCTATCGACTTCAGTATGGCCTCTTTTCTTTTGTCAAATTCTATGAGTTTGGCCAGCCTGTCTTTGATATAGGCTATTTCTACCTCATCCAGATTGCCGGTTCGCTCTTTTCTATATCGGGATATAAACGGTACTGTACCCCCTTCGTCGAGCAACTCTATGACAGCTTTTACCTGCTTCTCACTGATTTGCTTTTCTTCTGCTATGACCGCTGCGTAATTCGAACTCATAAAAGATTTTGATTTTGAATGTGTGTTGTTAAAATAAAGTATTTTCTAAAATGGCCGCCAAAAATAATACTTTGAGGGAATTATTTTCTACCCGTTTTTGTAATTTGATAAAAAAGAAAAAAGGACTTAGTATTAAGGAATGACAAGAAAAATTAAAAGAGAAATAATAGAGTGGGGACTGTTGATAGCAGTGGTGTTGGGTTTGTATCTTACCGGTAGTCATACCACCGTTATTGGTTTTTTTCAACGAGGGATTTTAGCTACAGGTTTGTTTGCCCCAGAAATGGTGGATAGCGAAAATCAACTGACAGTGGATTATGATTTTATGCTCGAAGATAGCAAAGGAAATAGAGTGTCTTTCAAGTCCTTTGCCGAAAAGACCGTGTTTGTAAATATATGGGCGACATGGTGCCCACCTTGTGTGGCTGAAATGCCCGATATCCATGGGCTGTACAAAAAAGTAGGCAAAGAAGTGTCATTTGTGATGATTGCTCAGGATAAGGATTTTGAAAAAGCCAAAGCGTATGTAGAAGATCAGGGCTACACATTTCCTGTCTACAAGCAAATTACGACATTGCCGCAAGCTTTTCAGAGTAGGTCTATTCCGGCTACCTATGTGGTATCCCCTCAGGGGCGTATAGTAGCCAAACGTCAGGGAATGGCACGTTACGACACCCGGGAGTTTAGGGAGTTTATCACTTCGCTTCGATAGGGGGTTACACCACCGGCGGCACGTAATACTTTTGAAGCAGGCAGGTGTCCTGAGAAAGTTCTTTCCACGAATCTACCTGTAATGACAAATGCATGACAGCTCCCGGGGGCACATTGCCAATGATATCACCGGTTAGAAATTCACCTAAAAAACTGATGGAAGGGTTGTGAGCCACTACAAAGAGACTCTCGTGGTGGTCGGCAGTTTTTTCCAGTACGCTGAGCATCAGCCTGACGGAAGATTCGTAGAGGTCTTCGGTATACTCTATTTTGTCGGGAGAAAAAGCCAGTTGCTCGCACAAGTATTGTGAGGTCTGGCGCGTACGGTTTGCCGTACTCGATAGCATACTGTCGGGAGTATGGCCATCGGTATGTAGCCAATGCCCCATACGCATGGCATCCTGACATCCCTTGTCGGTTAGCCTTCGATGGATGTCTTTTACGTCCATCTGCAGCGCTTCAGCTTCGGCATGACGAACCAAAAATAATTGTTTAGACATAGAATTCATATTAAGTTGGTTGGCCGGCAATTTATCGGATTTTAAAAATTTGTTTTTGCTTAAATTAATTTTTTTTATTGATATTTGGCGTTTTTAATCCACAACGACCACAGATTTATGCCTCAAAATTTAGTAATAGTAGAGTCACCGGCGAAGGCTAAGACAATAGAAGGGTATCTGGGTAAAGACTACAAAGTGATGTCTAGCTATGGGCATGTGCGCGATCTTCCCAAAGGCAATAATGCCATAGATATAGAGAATGGCTTTTTGCCCACCTACGAGGTGTCCAAAGACAAGAAAGAGGTCATCTCTCAGCTGAAAAAAGAAGTAAAAGCCTCAGATATGGTTTTCCTGGCCAGTGATGATGACCGTGAAGGAGAAGCGATTTCGTGGCATTTGAAAGAAGCCCTGAAGTTGAAAGATGAAAACACCAAAAGGATAGTTTTTCATGAGATAACGAAAGCTGCAATATCCAAAGCGATAGATAACCCCAGAGGAATCGATATAGATCTGGTGAACGCACAGCAGGCTCGTCGTGTGCTGGATAGGCTGGTGGGCTTTGAGTTGTCGCCTATTTTGTGGAAAAAAATAAAAACAGGCTTATCAGCAGGGCGTGTTCAGTCAGTGGCTGTACGCCTGGTAGTAGAGCGCGAACGTGAGATCGATCAGTTTAAAAGCACTTCTTCGTATAAAGTGACGGCAGACTTTCTGCTGGACGGAGGTAAGGTACTGCATGCAGAATTGCCCAAAAAGCTGGCAACATTAGATGAAGCCAATGCTTTTCTTACCGAATGTGTAGGTGCTGAGTACACCATAAAAAATCTGGAAAAGAAGCCCGCCAAAAAATCTCCGGCACCTCCTTTTACCACGTCTACCTTGCAACAGGAGGCCAGCAGGAAGTTGGGCTTTCCGGTAGGTATGACCATGAGTGTAGCGCAGAAGTTGTATGAAGCCGGTAAGATATCATATATGAGAACGGATTCGCTCAACCTGTCGGAAGAGGCTTTGGCCGGAGCGAAAAGTGCTATAGAAAGCACCTATGGAGAAGAGTATTCTAAAACGAGGGTGTTTAAGACAAAAAATCAATCGGCTCAGGAAGCTCACGAAGCAATAAGGCCGACCAATTTTGGTGTAAGTACTGCGGGTAGCGATGATAAAGAGCGGCGCTTGTATGATCTGATCTGGAAGCGTGCCATAGCTTCGCAGATGGCCGATGCGCAAATTGAAAAGACGATAGCTACAATTGACATATCCACCAAAGATGAAAATCTGACAGCTTCAGGCGAAGTGGTCACTTTTGAAGGTTTTCTAAAAGTATATTCGGAATCTACCGACGATGAAAACGGTGAGAGCGAACAAAAGGGAATGTTGCCTCCACTGACTGTGGGAGAAAACCTGAAGCTGAGTGAAATGAAAGCCAAAGAGGGTTTTACTCGTCATCCGGCGCGGTATACAGAAGCCAGTCTGGTAAAGAAACTGGAAGAAATGGGAATCGGGCGTCCGTCAACGTATGCACCTACTATTTCTACCATTCAAAAAAGAAACTACGTGGTGAAAGAATCGCGTGAGGGATACGAGCGAGCGTATAAAGAAGTGGTACTTCAGGGCGATAACGTAACCGTGCTGGACAAAAAGGAAAATACCGGTGCAGAAAAAAATAAGCTTTTTCCCACCAATACAGCCATGGTGGTAAACGATTTTCTGGTAGAGCATTTTTCTAATGTGACAGACTATTCTTTTACTGCTAAGGTAGAAAAGGAATTTGACGAGATAGCCAGTGGCCAAAAGGAGTGGAATAAGATGATAGAATCGTTTTATTCGGGTTTTCATGAAAAAGTGGAATCTACCGAAAACCTCGAACGGTCGGAGGTAGGACAGCAGCGTCTACTTGGGGAGCATCCCGAAAGTGGCAAGCCGGTGATCGCGCGTCTGGGAAGGTTTGGAGCTATGGTGCAGATAGGCGAGTTTAGTGAAGAAGAGGGGGCTGAAAAACCGCAATATGCCAGCTTGCGAAAAGGTCAGTTTCTGGAAAATATTACTCTGGAAGAGGCGCTGGAGTTGTTTAAGCTGCCCCGACAGTTGGGAGAGTACGAAGATAAGGTAGTAGTAGCAGCTATCGGACGTTTTGGCCCGTACATCCGTCACGATGGCAAGTTTGTGTCCATTCCCAAAGACAAGGATCCGCTGGAAATCACTTATGATGAGGCTATAGAGCTGATCGAGGCAAAGCGAAAAGCAGACGCAGAGAAGTTTATTAAAGGATTTGATGAAAACCCGAATGTGCAAGTATTGAATGGCCGGTGGGGACCTTACATCAAATTTGAAAAGAAAAATGTAAAAATCCCGAAAGATAAAGAGCCAACCTCTCTAACCTATGAAGAATGCGTGGAGCTGGCAGAGAAGACTCCTGACAAGAAACGGGGTAGAAAAAAATAATCTACGAGAATACATGCCGGGGTAGTTAGTACCTTGGCAGTGTTTATAACTTCACCAAGAAAATCATTGTAACCTATCTCGAAACAGCAGGAGAGTTTCGAGATAGGTAAGATGTACCAATCCAATTGTGTGGGCTCACACAGTATGTATGTAATGCGCCGCAAACCATGCTTAGCCCAACGTGCTTTAGAGGTGCTTAGTTGATAAGAATTTAGTTGTCAATCATTAAATTTGTACCTATGGGGTATATAGACAACTATAGAGAAAGCATTTCAAGTTTGTGTGCTGAGCATCTGGTAGATAAGTTGTATCTTTTTGGTTCTGCAACAAAAAACAATCTCACGGATTTAAGTGATATTGATATGGTTGTCAAATTTAAACCTATAGCCTTGTCCGGCTACTTTTTGAATTATATGAGCCTGAAAAATAAGTTGAAAAACCTTTTTCAAAGGGATGTTGATTTATTAGAAGAACAGGCCATATCAAACCCTTACATTAAAAAATCGATAGACCAATCCAAACAATTGATTTATGGATAAGCAGGTTTATGCTTGGTTGTATGACATTCGAAAAGCCATAGAAGAGATTGATTTGTTTCTGGAAGGGAAACCTAAAGACTTTCTGAAGTATAAAGAAGATATTTTGCTAAAGAGAGCTATCGAACGGGAATTAGAAATTATTGGCGAAGCTATGAATCGGATTCTCAAAGTGGATCCTGAAATGGAAAATGGTATTACTGATGCCAGAAATATTATAGGACTAAGAAATCAGGTTATTCATGCCTATGACAATATTTCTGATGAAACAATATGGTCAGTAGTAATCAACCATATACCCAAATTGAAAGAAGAGATTGATCTCTTTTTGAAAGAGTAAAGGCCACAACGTTTTTACCAAAAGTTACATTTCGCTAAGCTAAGCTTGCACTATTAAACCTTAGCAATTGTTCGAACCCTAACTAATCGACAACTTTCAAAAACGATATCTGACTTGAGCAATGATGTCTGAGCGTGTGGAACCGGCAATTTCTGATAATCCAGACCCAATAGTACTACCCTCTGTGGATATGCTTCCCCGGCTGTTTTGAAAAGTCGTGTCGGCATATCGCACCCACACGTTTATCTTTTTGCTGGGTTTGTACTGTACCATCAGGTAGGATCGTATGGCCTGCCCCGATATCCCTTTGATGGAGAATGCATAAAGCACATTTTTTTCGTACAGGTATTGGCGGTTTTCAAAATCGTCGGTATCTACCAGCGCTATTCTGCCGCTTACTTTAAATTTTGAAATAGAGAAAACAACATCCTGCGCTATCGCCATTCCCGAGGTTTTAGTGGAGGCCAGTTGGTAGTTACTAAATTGCACTCTTGATTTTAACGATAGATTAGGCGTAACCTGATAATCGATATTGAAAAGATAACTTCTTTTCAGACCGTTTTGCAGGGGTTTAAGGTTGCTGCCTTCAGTAGTTGGGGTAAGCTGCTTGGCTTCAGTTCTGTATTGTGCATACAAGCTCACCGACCGTTTTGGTCGATAGGTTAGGCGTGCGAGGTACTCGTAACCCCGGGAAGGTGATTCGGTGCGGAACTTTAGCCACGGAAACCGAAAACGGTCGTAGTAGGCAGTAAATGTGTATTTTTTAGAGGGTGCAAATTTCAGTCCCCAGTAAATACCACTTTCGTTGATATTTCGTGAGCTTTCACCAAACGCATTGCCATAAAAGGCATGAAAATCTTTGTGATAGTTGCGAAGTAGCAGGCTTACGGATAGTGTAGGCGAGAGGCTGCCGATGAGTCCACCGATCATGCCAAGCCCTCCGGATTTGGATACTGCCCCTTCTCCGAAGAAAAGGAAGTTTTCCCAGTTGAGGTCGAAAAAAGCTCCGGCATTATAATTGCTTTTGCTCTGAAATTCGAATTGGTTATAGTTGTTCGGTTTTTTAAACAGCGGTGAGCTAAAAGCAGTGTTGAGGTAGGTAATGCCACCCCGCAGGTTGCTGCCCGCTTTGTTGTAGTAAAGGTTTAGTCCATAGTTTTGTTCCTGTATTTGTTTTCGGTTGTTTAGCTCGTTTGGTGTGCGGTGAAAACCGGTTTGTTGTATAGAGGAAACGTATTCGTCGAAATCGGTATAGGTGGAGTCGTTTTGCAGAGAGCCGTCTTGTCTCATGCGGGAGTAAAAAGCAGTAATATCAATATCCCCTGCATGGTAAGTAGCTGCTGTACCACGCATAAAACCGGACTCCAAAGCTGAGGAGTAGGCTCGAATCCCTGTACTACTTCTGCGCACGGTAGTGATGGTTTCAGCTCCTTTGCCGGGGTTGAACCCTGCACCCAGAATGAGCCCTTGTCCAAACTGTAGTTGGTAGTCGCCTATTATCACCTTATGGAACGCACCTATATTTTCTTTCATAAAATGAAAAGAATAATAGTCCAAGCCGTATTGGTGATTTTTGGGTTTCCACCGTATGGGTTCACCGGCATCTTTTTCGAAAGTAAGCCCCAGACTAAAGTCGTTTGGGTGGCTGGTGCGAAACCTGCCATAAAGTTTAAGTGGTGAGCCGGTATATCTGCTGTCGTTGGTGTTTTCGGGTGGCCTATAGCCCTTTTGCTGTTGCAGAGAGTGTTCGGTACGTAAGAGCAGATAGTTGTTTTGTTCTTGCAGGATGCGTTGAATAAGTGGGCCTGAAGTGCCATGTGCATCTCCAATTTTTACCGTAACAAAAGGCAGTAGTGAGCGGATAGTTTCGGTATCAAAATGGGGTACAGCTTGTAATTCGTACAGGGACAGAAGGTCTCCGAACTGAGCCCGATAGTGTAATAAGCTGTTGATCTGCGTAGGCGATAGCAGGTAGAGAGCTGCCAGTTCGTCCCGTGTAGCACGATTGATGTTGAGAGGGGTGGTGTAGAGTAGTAGAAGCGACTCGTATAATTCTTCGTAGTTGATGTTGTCGTCTTGAATCTGAAAGAGTGACTCGGTAAACTCCTGTAGGTCAATGGTCGGTTGAATAGGCTCCTGAGCGAGTAGGCACCACGAAGTTGCCAGAAGAAACCCTATCAGCCCTGTTTTTTTCATTCTTCTTTAAACTGGAAGGTTATGGTTAGCTCGTGAATGTCGCCAAGGTTGGGGTTGTTTCGAAAAGCATAGTCTACTGTAAATGCTGATGGCGTAAAACCTACACCAAAAGCGCTTTCGAAAGGTTCGGTAGTGAGTCCGGTTCTTACTTTCAATTTTTCGATTACCTGATATTCCAGACCTAGTTTGAAATAGGCGTCAAAATCCAGATCTTTTTCTATTTCTGCATTGAGCATGAGTTCGTCGGAAGGGCGGTAGCTCAGGCCTGCAGTCATTACGGTAGGTATTTTTTCTCCGGAAAAAGAAGAAAGCTCCGATTGGGTGATGTTGGTAACCTGCGCGCCAAAGAGCAGCTGATCTGTGATGTCGGCTACTCCGCCAAAATCAAGTGTAAAAATGCCTCGGGTACCGGTAGCTTCTATGTTGTATTGCAGGTAGTTTACGTTTATGCCCAGACTTGCCAGGCCAAATTGATTGCTGTATCCGAGGTTTATTTTTTGTTCGCTGTAGAGATCGTCTCCAAATCGAAATACACCGAGTGCGGCTACTCCGTTGAGTGTCGGGCGGGTAAAACCACCGCCTAGCGTGTTGAACTCCGGAATACCGTAGCGGTTTTGATAAGATGCTGTAGCGCTGGTGTGCTTGAATCGGGCAAGAGCTCCTATGTTGTGAAACATGCTCCAGCTGTCGGATAACGTGACCGATGCATTGCCCATGCCATTGGCACGACTGCCCAGATCATAGCGTCCGTTTTGAGCCAGCAGAGCGAGGGGCAGGAGCAGAATGATGCCGAGCGTAACGGTACGATAGAGTAGATGCCACATAATACCTGTAAAATATAGGATTACGGTTTTTTATTCAATTATTTTGAGGTGAAAAAGAACGCCATCCTCTGGCGTACTTTTTGGTACAACGGCAAAGACATGAGTATAGCTTTTAATAACATACGAACGCATAATAAGTATCGTCTGACCAACTATGGTGAGGTGTACGAGTTTGAAGTACTGGAAATATTTCCCGGAGATGAGTTCAAACTCAAAGACCTGCATACGCTGGAGGTGTATTATTTTTCTTCGTTGATAGCGCAGGGCAAAGGGAAGGATTTTTCTGTGTGGGAGATATAATACTCGTAATCACAATGCGCCCTGTTTGTGCGTAAGCGTAGAGTATGGCTGTTTTTAACAGCTGATACAGAATAGATGCCAACAAACTCGAGTAGTGTTAATGCCTCGAAGAAAAGGATGATCTACCCAAATCATTCGCAAAATTGCAGCAATTGCACTAGTTTTCACTTTTGAGAAAAGACTACACACAATTTGAAAAAGCAATCTTTTTTAGCATCGTTGGCGCAGCAGTGTCAGCAGGAGTATGGTCATGAGGCAGATCGGTTAACTGTCGTTTTTCCTAACAGGCGAGCGGGGCTGTTTTTTAGCAAACACCTGGGGCAGTTGACAGACAAGCCGATGTGGAGCCCGCAAGTAGTTAGCCTGGAAGACTTCATCCTTTCGCGTAGTACATTGGCTGTGGCCGACCCGCTCCAATTGATTTGTATGCTCTATGCGGTGTATAAGCGGGTTATGAAAAATGCAGAGGGGTTTGATCGCTTTTATTACTGGGGAGAGATGATACTCAAAGATTTTGGAGAGATTGATAGCTACCTGGTCAACCCTGAACAGATTTTTACGGTAGTAAAATCCCAGAAGGAACTGGACGAGTCTTTTTATTTTCTTTCCGAAGAAGACCAGAAAGTGATTAAGTCGTTTTGGTCTGGTTTTTTGCCAAAGGCAACCAAAACACAATCGGATTTTCTCAATACCTGGAAAATTCTGTATGCTTTGTATGGGCAGTTTAGAGCAGAGCTTCAGGAGCAGGGGCTGGCTTACAAGGGTATGATCTACCGTGAAGTGGCAGAGCGTATAGCCGATATGCAGGAGGAGTATCCGGTTAGCGATGTGTGGTTTGCCGGGTTCAATGCTTTTACGTCTTCAGAAGAGAAAATTATAAAATATTTTGTGCAGGAGAAGAGCGCCCGTATGTTTTGGGATGTGGATGCATACTACCTCAAGGATGAATTTCAGGAGTCGGGTTTCTTTTTTCGGCAGTACCGAAACGATCCGGTTTTTGGCAAAACATTTCCTAAAGAACTGCCCGAGGCGATAAGCCGGATAGACAAAAAGGTGACTGTGCATGCTGTATCGCTGATAGAAGGACAGGTAAAAGCGGTAGGAGAACAATTGGAAGGCTTGGCTGCAACAGTGGATTTTGAGGAAGAAAAAACAGTGGTAGTGCTGCCTGACGAAAACCTGCTTTTGCCACTGATGAATGCGATACCTGAAACCATAAAAAAGGTAAACATTACCATGGGGTATCCTTTGAAAAATTCCCGGTATTACTCCTTTTTTGATAGTCTACTGAACTTACATGCCCATGTGCGTGAGGGTAAGGAAGGAAAGTCTTTTTTTTACTACAAACAGGTGCAGGCAATGCTGGGGCATGAAGTTTGCCGTTATCACTTTGCTGCCGATGTGGAAATGCTGAATGACTACATTCGCAAACACAACAGTGTGCACCTGAGCCCCGAGGAGTTGGACGACTATAGCGCTTTGTTTCGTCAGTTGTTTGTCGTCAGGACGAATGTGGAGCAGATCGTACATTTTTTTCAGGAACTGATGGATGCATTTGCTGAAAAAGCGCAATCAGCGCTCGATAAAGCGGTACTGGGGCATCTTCAGGTTGCGTTAAAAAACATTCTGCACACCTCTTTGTCGTATGATATAGCGCTTGAAAAAGATGTGTTTGTAAGGCTGTATAGGCAGTTGGGTGCCAGTGTAAAAGTACCATTTGCCGGCGAACCCTTGCAGGGTATACAAGTGATGGGAGTACTGGAAACCCGAAATCTGGATTTTGATCATGTGTTTGTCATTTCCATGAATGAGGGTGTTTTTCCCTCCGATGCAAGCAACAGTTCTTTTATACCCTACAACATCCGAAGGGCGTTTGACCTGCCGGTAATGGAGCATCACGATGCTTTGCAGTCTTATCTGTTTTATCGGTTGTTTCAGTGTGCCACCTCGGTAGATATGTATTACAACAATATATCGGAGTTTAATCACAGCGGTGAGGTTAGCCGGTTAGTTCGCCAGCTGGAGTTGGAATCGGATATGGCTATCGCACATCAATCGCTGGTAAATCCGGTAAAGGCTGCACCTGTAAGGCCTGTAGTTGTGCATAAGGAAGGATGGGTGCTCGAGTCGCTCGATCAGTACCTGGTGAGCACCGATCGGCATTACACCCGCTTGTCTCCTTCGGCTCTCAATACTTACCTGGATTGCCGTTTACGTTTTTTTTACCGCTATGTGGAAAAAATATATGAACCCGAGGAGGTAACAGATGATTTGGATCCGGCGCTTTTTGGTAATCTACTGCACACAACAATGGAGTATCTGTATGGACCGTATGCAGAGGGGAAGCTGCCTGCTGTTTTAGATGAACAGGAGGTAAATAAGCTAACCAAACAGGTGGATGCTGCTATGGATTTTGCATTTAGCGAGCACAAAATTCAAGACAATGCCCGTGGAATTGCAGATGGCAGAACCATCATAGCGCGGCGGGTAATCCGACAGTATGTGGAGGCTATATTGGCATATGACGCCAGGAGTACACCTTTTGAAATGCTGGCACTGGAAGCTGGACACAAAGAGGGGTATGTGCTTGATTTGCCTATAGAGGTTGACGGAAAGTCTGCAAAAGTAGCCATGAAAGGTATTATCGATCGAATAGATCGCAAGGAAGAAGTAGTGAGGATATTGGATTACAAATCCGGACGCGACGACCGAAAGTTCCCTTCATTGGAAAGCCTGTTTGACAGGAAGCATAACCAACGCAACAAGGCTGCAATGCAAGTGCTGTACTACTGCTTGCTCTATCGTTCGCGGCATCCTGAGTATGATGGGGTGCTTTTACCCGGACTGTACAATAGCCGGGATTTGTTTGCGAGTGATTTTGATGTGAAGCTTAAGATGGGCAGGTCTCCGCTTCATAATTTTGCCGAGGTAGAAGAGCAATATACAGAGCTGCTTACAGAGTTTGTAGCAGAAATATTTGATCCGGAGATCCCTTTTGACCAAACCGACGACCAGAAAAAATGTGGGTATTGCCCCTATGCAGGTATGTGTATGCGAGGATGAAGGTAGGGAGAAACAACAACAATTTATTTACCTTATTGGGAGCGGTTTTGGCTGGTTTAGTGATAGGGTAATAATTTTTCCAATTTGAAAAGAAAAGGTCAGGCAATTATTCTCTTGTCACATTTTAGGAAAGAATTAGTATAAGGATACTAAATAACAGTTAACTTTAATAAAAATACAGATTTATGGAGACGCAGGTAGTAAAGCAGGCTATACATGAATTGGTCGATAAAATAGAAGATAGAGAATTGTTAGACCTTTATTTCAGGCTTTTGGAGCGAGAGCTGGGTAAAGAGAGTTCCGGCGGAAGCATATTTGCTACAACGAAAGAAGATTTGGTGAACCGCTCAACAGCATCATTAGCTTCTATTCAGAAGGGAGAAACTACAAATTTGAATGACTTTAACGATGATGTGAAAAAGTGGAAAAAGAAAAAAGCTATGTAGTTAAGCTATCTGCTGAAGCGCAACACTATTTTTTTCAATTTCTTGATTACTTGTACACCCACCATTCTACAGAAAGCGCAGATAAAAAGTCCATCGAGTTATTGAATATGGCTCACTCATTAAGAAAGCAACCTTATAGAGGGAGGAAAGAAGAGGCGCTTACTCCCTTGGGAAAGGATTTTCGGTTTTTACTATATCGCTATACTTCTAAAAAGACGATTAAAATCATCTATTTCGTAGATGAAAAAGAGAGGGAAGTGTATGTTACAGATTTTTTTCCTTCCGAGAAAAGTGACAAAACTATTATTGAGAGAGTTAGGCGAGATTCCTGAAAAGCGAATTTTGATTGCACAAAAAAACCAGCCATTGCTGACTGGTTTTTTGACATCTATTATTTTGCTTATTTAATTATGCTAATTGAGCATCTAATTTTTGAGCAAGTACGTTTTTGCCTACCGCACCTACCTGCTTGTCTACTACCTCACCGTTTTTGAATACCAGCAGTGTAGGAATGCTGCGGATACCAAATTTAGCAGATACTTCGGGGTTGCTGTCTACGTCAACTTTCCCCACTACAGCTTTTCCGTCATAGTCGCCGGCCAGTTCTTCTACTACAGGTCCGATCATTTTACAAGGACCACACCACTCTGCCCAAAAGTCTACTAATACCGGCTGGTCAGTACTCAGAACATCGTTGAAGTTCTCGTCTGTTATTTTTACTGCTTTACTCATGTTGTCTTTATATTTATTGATTTACTATGCTCGAAAAACGCAAATATAGGAGAAATTGTTCACCTCACTTTATCAATTTTTTAAATATCCCCATAAACAAAACGAATACATCAACCGGCGATTCGTAGTACAGTTCATGCTGTATTATTTTTTTACTAATTCTCCGTTGTTGTATTCGTATTCCAGTGTCACATTTCCATCCTGATCGTACCACTTGGCTTTGCCGTGGATTTTGCCTTCCTTGTAGGGGCTTTCTTCCATAATCTTGCCATTGTCGTAGTATTTGGTCAACATGCCGGTCAGTTGGCCGTTGATGTAGGTTTTCTTTTCTATGATTTTACCACGTTTGTATTGTATGGCTTCACCATCGGGTATGCCATTGTGGTAGTAGATTTTGCGCAGCAGATTGCCTCGGTTGTCCAGCTCTATTTCGATCCCCTGTTTTTGCCCATTCACGTAAGTAGTGATGGTTTTCACTACACCATTTCCGTGGTATTCGGTCCAGCTACCGTTGCGCTGGTCGTTTAGGTAGTCACCTTCTTGCTGTATAGTGCCGGCTATTTTTACGGTAGCCTTACTCATGCCCGGGCTATCTTCATAGTCCATTACCTCAGCATGAGGAGGGTAGCCTTCTGCACCCTGTGATCGAATTGTTGTACTACTTTTTTTATCGCCACATCCGGCTGTAAAAAGGGCTATAGCCACTCCTAAAAAGATATACTTCATATTTGATCTTATTTTTGGTTATCGATGTGTCAAAAATAAGACAAAAAAAGACCTAATAAAAGCCAAATATTCTACCCGTTTGGTCAGTTCAAACCTGATCGTACAAGGTCATCGATGGTGTCGATATCGGATAGTTCGGGGAGAGTGTATAGTGTTTTGTGAAGCTTTTCTACTTCCTCTCTGGCTTCCTTGTATACATGGGCAGTGCTATAGGTTTTGTTGGTGAAAAGATCAGGATAAAAATGGTTCATTCCGAGTAGGTAATACCCTCCGTCTGTAGCCGGCCCCAATACCACGTCAGAAGATTTGAGTTGCTCAAAAGCCGTTTCAATAATCTGCGTATTCAGCGCATAACAATCGCTACCAATAATGCATATCGGCTGATGCCCCGATTTGAAACCCTGCTCAAAAGCGGTGCTCATTCTTTCTCCCAGATCATTGCCTTGTTGGATGTGTTTTGTGAAGTTACCATCATTCCACATGTCATTTTCAGCTACAAAATTACTGTAGTATACCTGTTTGGCTACAGCCAGTGGTGAAGTGATCTGATGCGTGTGCGAAAGAAGCTGCTGGTATACAGATAGGGCTTTTTCGTCTCCTATAGTTTTGGCTAGTCGGGTTTTTACTTTCCCTTTTTCGGTGTTTTTTATAAAAACAATCAACAGTGGGTTATACATATTTGGTAAGTTTTCTATACTTCATTATTTCAACTAGAGCCATGGGAAGCACTATCAGGTATTCCACGGCAATAAGGCCAAGGAGGTGTTCGTATCCGGCAGTAGAATAACCCACATACGTGAAAAAGATAAGAAACGACCATACTACGGGAAAGCGATAGGGGGTGAGGGAAGCAAAAGCCACCAGGGGTATGATATACCAGGGGTGCACAGTGGTAGCCAGACTGAGCTGTATGCCTAATACCACGATAAATCCACACGCTAGAGGTGTGCGTTTGCGGCTTGTCAGGCTGTAGCCTATTATGAGCATAAAGGCCGTCAGGTTGAGCCATGGCCCGATACTGCTCACCATATCGTAACCTTTGGTGTATAGACCAATCTCCCGAATGAGAAAAAATATACCTCCATTGAATTCAAAGGACTGAAAAAAAAGGCCAAGACTACTGGACATACCTTTGATTAACGATGGACTAACAAAGGGCAGAAAAGTGATTGCGGCTACCCCACCTGATATCAGGTAGAAGAGCAGTAGCTTACCGGGCATCATTTTTTTGAGCATCACAGGCAGGAATATCAATGGGATCAGCTTGGTAGCTATGCTTAGCCCGAGAGGTATAGCTGCCTGGTAGGGAGCATCTTTTTTATATAGATATACAAAGAGCAGGACAAAGAAGAGCATTATACCTTCGAAGTGCAGGTTGCCGGTGAGTTCCAGTATTACCAGTGGGTTGAGTGCATACCACCCTACACGCGATGCAGCTTGTCCGGATAGTTTTAGCAGACTACCCAGTAGCATGATGCTACCGATTTCGGCCAGCAAAATGATAGTCCTGATAAAGGTAATGCTGCCAAAAATACTGTTGGGAAACAGGGCGGCAGCCACACTGTAAATACCCTGACTTACAGGAGGGTAAACGGTATGGTATGTAGGAGAATTGAGCTGCTGGTAGAGTTCTGTCGGTAAAAAGTCCCAGCGTACCTGCAGGTGCATAAGATACTCTGGGGTATATGCAAAAGGGTTGATGCCGTGAGCCAGAAGGCGACCGTCCCAGATAAAGCGATATACATCGTCTGATAAGCCGGGTGAGGCACCAAATAGCAATACTCTACAGCCGATGGATGCCCACAGTATGTGATGAAAGCGTAGGTTACCTTTTTTCACCAAAAAGAAATACCCTAAAAAAGCAAAGCTATACAAAAGGACAAGTGCCGGGTGGTCGGTGCGATTAAGCTGGTAATGCGTGTAGGTTAGGGTTAGTGCAAATAGCACCAAACAGATGTATGTGACTGATTGGCGCACCTTAGCCATGGCTCAGGGGTTTGACGGAGTGAATAAAAATACCACCAAAGCCGATAGCAAGAAGGATGTGGAAAAACAGCAAGCCATAATCGCCAATCGCTATGCCATAGCCTACACCAAAGACAAAGTAGAGGCAAAGTAAGCCTTCCAGCAAGGTGGCAATGCTGAGTTTTGGGCGTAGGTATTCGTTGTTTTGCCAGCGCTCCCCTTTGTTGAATATGTTGAATTTTGGCGTGCGTATAAAAGGGGTTTTGTGCCCGAGTAGCCCTTCGGATACCGCTATGGCATTGTGTAGTGAAAGCCCCATGGAAAAGGTAAGAAACAACGGAAAGTGCCTGAAAAAGTGCCCACTTACCTGAGTGGGATGGGTGGCACGTGATGCCATCCAGTAAAACAACGCTATGGAGAAAAAGCCAATGAGGAATACACTGCCCAGATTGAACAGAATGTCAAGTTCGGGGTGTATTTCTTTGATGTATAGCATAGGGATGCTCAGTATAGCGGCGGAGAGGAGCAATAAAAACACAGAACTGTTGAACAGGTGAAGCACCGCGTGTAGCTTATGCGTAAGGGCGATGTTTGATCGCAGTACCTTTCCTAGGTTTTTTCGGGCAGTTTCTGCGGCTCCTTTGTTCCAGCGGTATTGCTGCGATTTGATGGCCGGCATGATGACGGGCAGTTCTGCCGGAGCAACCACATTTTCCAGAAAGTGAAACTTCCAGCCTTTGAGCTGAGCCCGATAGCTCAGATCCAGGTCTTCGGTAAGTGTGTCGGCAGACCATCCACCGGCATTTTCTATGCAGGTTTTACGCCATACACCTGCTGTGCCGTTGAAGTTGATAAAGCTACCGGCGTGACTTCTGCCCGATTGCTCTATGGTAAAGTGTGCATCTAGTCCGAAAGCCTGCATGCGGGTGAGCATAGAATAGTCGCGATTGACGTGTCCCCAGCGGGTTTGTACTACACCGACATCAGGGTGGCTAAAATGCGGGATGGTTTTTTGCAGAAAGTCTTTTTCGGGTAAAAAATCCGCATCGAAAATAGCCAGAAACTCTCCCTTGGCCTGCTGCATCCCTGCCTGTAATGCACCGGCTTTGAAGCCCGTTCGGTCGGTGCGCCTTATGTGACTAATGTCGAAACCCAGCGCAGTGAGCTCAGTGACTTTTTCGGCTGTAAGCTGTACGGTCTCGTCTGTGGAGTCGTCCAGTACTTGTATTTCCAGTTTGTCTTTGGGGTAGTCGAGCCCGGCTATGCTGTCGAGTAGGCGGTTGATTACGTATTTTTCGTTGAATATGGGCAGCTGTACGGTAACCCTGGGTAAGTCTCCGTGGTGCTGTGGGGTAGGGGTGTTTTTTTTGCGTGAGCGGCTGTAATGCCACGTGAGGTGGAGTTGGCCAAGACTAAATACGAAAATAAAAAACAACGCGCCGGCATAGGCGCCTACTACTATCCACTCCATCACAAATACTTAAATATGGTATATAAAATTTTATATCCGGCTAAAATAGTTCCTTTCACAGTGCCCGATACTTTAGAAACACCAATTCTTTTGCGGTAGTTCACTGGCACCTCGGTAGTTTTCATTCGTAGTTTAGCTGCTTTGAGTTGCATCTCTACCGTCCAGCCGTAAGTGGTGTCCTGCATGTTTATGGCCAGGAGGCTGGAGTAGCGCACAGCGCGAAAGGGCCCCAAATCGGTAAAGTGTACTCCGTAGAAAAGACGGATCAGGCGTGTAGCCAGCCAATTGCCAAAAATCTGCTGTGGAGTCATCGATCCGCTCTCTTTTTTGCCTGTAGCCCGCGAACCTATTACCAGGTCGGCTTGCTGCTCGGTTATAGGGGCTATGAGTTTGGGCATTTCTTCCGGGTAGTCTGAGTGGTCGCCATCTAAAAAAACAACAATTTCGGGCAGGTCGTCGGGCTGACTGGCTATATGAGCCATGCCCCTGAGGCAGGCATAACCGTACCCTTTTTTGTTTTCGCGAAGCACCGTAGCACCCTTTTGTATGGCTATTTCGCAGGTATTGTCAGTAGAGCCATTGTCTACCACTATTATTTCCTGCACCAGACTGGTAGGTATTTCTTCTATCACAAGCCCTACGGCATTTTGTTCGTTGAATGCGGGTATGATTACTTTTATCTTTGGAGGCATAGGCAAAGTATTGCAGTGCGAAATTAGGAAGGCATCTGCTTTATATTGGTATATTTTGTGTGCAAATACCACTTTTGTAAAGTTAGATACCCACGTAAACGGCAATTTTTTGTTCCTCATTGAGGTTACCGTTTTTCTATGGAAGGTTTCTTGTAGCGATCCATCACAACACCAGCAGACTGAGCCTGAGGCCACAGCCGTAACTTTATTGTGGTTTTTGAGAGTAAATTTTCTTTTGGTATAGTGGAATGGCAGGAAAGCTACCAAGGCGGGTATGGCTCAAAAAACAAGACCATGACTATCCGGGCTGTGCGTCTAAATACGCTCTTGTTGGACTACAGGAACAAAAACCGCAACACCGACACATACTACAGAGAGTGGTTAGGGTTGGAGTAGGTTTTTAGTCTTCCGGATAGGGCATAAAGAGAAACTTAGTAAAGTCCTGATCTACTACAAAGAGGCAACAAAACTCGTCGGGGTTTTTATAGGCTTCTTCAAAATCAGCCTGTTTGTCTTTTTCTACCAGTTTGCGTTGTATAAACTCGTCGAGAAAAGTGGCATTGTAGTGCCAGTTGTTACCCAGTTCCCCGGCTTTGATCAGAGGTTGGCCGATCGGGAGTTCGGATTTGCTGATAGCAAAAATAGGATAATCCGAAAAGCCTCTCGATTTGATCTGATAGGCTGCTTCTTTCAGGTTTTCGGCTACTTTCACAAAATCGGCACTGATGGTACCCAGGTATTTTCCACTCAATTCAGGATCGTTGTTCATAAGGCTTTTGTGTTTGAAAAGTAGTTTTTGCTTTCGGGGGCAAAGTACGGGCAAATCCGTTTAAGTTTCCAATTTTTTTTCACCAAAGAAGAAAGTTTGCAGGGTGCAAGTGTCGCTTTGGTATAAATACCTCTAAAACGTAGAAAACATATTTGTACACCTAGTACTACTCATCCCCAACTCGCCGATAGTTTAACATTCGTTAAAATAATTTAACAAATTTTAACGACTCTGTCCAGAATCAGGTATTGCATGAAACTGTTTTGCCTTTATAGATTTGCCCGTATCATTTTTGTCGCCAGCGCAGCGAGACAAGTCGTGTATTTGCGCGCTGGAGATGTCGTAATTAATAGCATTGAAGATTTTAAAAGGAAGTTTTTATGATAATTTTTACGAGATTTTTAAGGCATACTTTTTTTATTCTGTTCACTTTACTTTCGTGTCAGTATGCCGTTTGGGCAGCTAATGGTGTGAACCTGTATACACCGTATACCAAAATTACTGTTCCCCCGGGAGAGTCGATCGACTACTCCATAGATGTGATCAACAAGGGAAGTACCATCAAAAACGTAGGGGTAGCCCTGTCGGGAATGCCCGAAGGGTGGGATTATACGCTAAAATCCGGCGGTTGGGCAGTTAGTCAGATCGCAGTGCTTCCCGGAGAGAAGAAAACACTTTCACTCCAGGTGAAGGTACCTCAAAAGGTAGACAAGGGCAATCACAGATTCAGGGTAGTAGCATCCAACTATGACGTACTTCCGCTGACCGTAAATGTATCAGAGCAAGGTACATTTAAGACTGAATTTACCTGTAAGCAGGCGAATATGGAGGGACACGCCAAATCTACTTTTAATTTCAATGCAGAACTGGATAACCAGACGGGTGAGAAACAGCTTTATTCACTAAGAGCAAACGCTCCCCGGGGTTGGAGTGTGATGTTTAAGCCCAATCACAAGCAGGCTACTGCTGTGGAAGTAGAGCCAAACAAAAAGGCCAACATAACCATAGATGTAAAGCCTCCCCATAATATACAGGCGGGGACATACAAAATACCCGTAAGAGCTACCACCAGAGCTACTACGGCAGATCTGGAGCTGGAGGTGGTAATAACCGGCTCGTTTGATTTAAACCTGACTACCCCTACCGGTTTGCTCAGCTCTTCGGTTACGGCGGGTAGCACTAAAAAGATAGAACTGTTGATCGTTAATACCGGTTCAAGTACATTGGACAACATTAGGCTAAGTGCTTCAAAGCCTAAGAACTGGGAAGTGTCATTTGAGCCCGATACGGTGAACCACCTGGAGCCCGGAGGTAAGGCTATCGTTAATGCGTCGATTAAGGCAGACGACAAGGCTATACCCGGCGATTATGTGGTAAACCTCACCGCTCAAACTCCGGAGGCTACCTCTAAATCTACCTTTAGGATTTTAGTAAAAACCCCATTGCTGTGGGGTTGGCTGGGTATTTTGGTTATTGCCGCAGCATTGGGAGGTGTTTACTATCTGTTCCAAAAATACGGAAGGAGGTAAGATGAATACCGGAATAATAAAAATATCCGGACTCAGCAAGGTATATGGTGATTTCAAGGCAGTAGACGACCTGCATTTAACAATAGGAAAAGGAGAGATTTTTGGTCTTTTGGGGCCAAATGGTGCGGGTAAATCCACCACAATGCTCATGCTGATGGGATTGTCTGAACCTGATGCGGGTACAGTCGAGGTTTGCGGTATCAATCCTCAGCAGCAACCCCTGAAGGTAAAGCAAAAAGTAGGCTATCTGCCCGAGGATGTGGGGTTTTATGCAGATATGACCGGTAAGGAGAACCTGCTCTACACTGCTGGACTCAATGGAATGTCGCGCGCTGAGGCCACTGCAAAAGTGAATGTCTTGCTCGAAAGAGTAGGTCTGGCAGCAGATGCAACCAAAAAAACCGGGGCATATTCCAGAGGTATGCGTCAGCGGTTGGGATTGGCCGATGTGCTGGTCAAAAACCCTGAAGTAATCATTTTAGATGAGCCTACATTGGGAATAGACCCATCGGGCGTCAGAGACTTCCTCGACCTGATTGTACGATTGAGTCGCGAGGATGGTATTACCGTACTGTTTTCGTCTCATCACCTGCATCAGGTGCAGCAAGTGTGCGACCGTGTTGGGATTTTCGTGAAAGGCAAGCTGCTGGCGGAGGGTGATGTGCCGTCTCTTGCCAGGCAGTTGTTTGCTACCGAAGGATTTACTGTGGCCCTGGGCATAGAGGAGGCTGCTTCCGATAAGATGTCGGAAGTACAGCAAAAGCTATCCGCAATAGAAGGAGTAGAGCGAGTAAAAACTGTCGACAAGCACCTGGAACTGGAGTGTACACGGGATGTGGCTTCAGAAGCAGCAAGCGCGGTGGTGCACGGTGGTGCAGCGTTGAGTTTTTTAACTAAAAAAGAATATGGATTAGACGATATTTATTATCGGTATTTTGAAGGAGGTAATACAAATGGCTGATTCAGTATCTAAAATAAAAGTATTTGATTTTAGGGGAAGCGGAAAAGAAAAGTCTTCGGACGGAGTGGTTTCCCCTTTTTGGGTGATGGTGCAAAAGGAAGTGGCGGATCATATCAGGAGCTGGCGAGTTATCATACTTATGGTGCTGATAAGCCTGACTTGTGTAGGATCATTGTATATTGCTTTGTCCAATTCAGATAAACTGGGGAGCAATACCGATAGTGCATTCTTTTTTCTCCGGTTGTTTACCATTTCTGACGGTACATTGCCTGCTTTTTTTGTTTTTGTGGGCTTTTTGGGGCCCCTTATGGGGATTAGTCTGGGGTTTGACGCTGTTAATGGTGAGCAAAGTAAGGGTACGCTAAGTCGTGTTCTGGCACAGCCCGTTCCTCGCGATTTTATTATCAATACCAAGTTTGTAGGAGCGCTCATAGTTGTAGCTGTGTTGTTTTTTGCGTTGAGCTTTTTGGTGCTGGGGGCAGGGCTGTTTGCTATAGGTATACCCCCTTCAGCTGAGGAGTTTATGCGGATTTTGTTTTATACCCTTATCAGCATAGTATATGTTGCTTTTTGGCTTAATCTATCCATTTTGTTTTCTGTGAGGTTTCGGCAGGCAGCCACTTCTGCATTGAGTGGTATTGCCGTTTGGCTCTTTTTTAGCATTTTTTATCCCCTCATTGTCAATATGATAACTAAGGCGTCAGAGCCTTCGCGTTTTGCATCGCCGGCAGCTATTTACCTTCACGAAAAACTAAAATTCACTTTGCAGCAGATCATGCCCAATGAGTTGTTTAATCAGGCTACTTCGGTGCTGTTGAACCCTTCACTTCGAAGTTTAGGGCCCCTCACTGTAGCGCAGACTGATGGAGCGATACCCGGAGCATTGCCTCTAGGGCAAAGTTTGCTGGTGGTATGGCCGCAGCTTACCGGACTGATAGCCGTTACGATTGGTTGCTTTTTGCTAAGCTACCTGCTGTTTATGCGCCGTGAAATTCGATCGAGGTAGTGCAAAAGTATCTTAAAAGATTTTCTGTAGTTTGGGAAATTTAGCATGTTATTGGGTTTGGGTTTGGAAAGGCGTCAGACTCATCTTCACCTTCTCTTTCAACCATGCATTTTAGATCCTTTTCAATTAAAAGTGATAATTGGCTCTGGTTTTTACTGACCAACGTGTGTCTCAATGACAACTCTTCAGCATCCATCCACGCCAGAGCCTCTTTTTCTGGAATTGAAACCCCCAGTTCACCTATTCTGTAGTAGGCATCAAAGCGTGTATCCATACGCAGTGTATAACCAAAGATGTTTCCATCAGGAAGGTTTACCAGTTCTTTTATAATACGCCTTTGCTTTAGCAGCTGAACTTCAGCTTGCATAAGTCTTATGCGAATAGAATTTCCTCTTATTCTAAGTTTCATAATAGTGTGGGGTATTTGTGGTTTGGTGCTCCGAGTGCCTTCATTAGAGCTTTTTCTCTTTGTTTTACAAAATTACGTAAAAATACTTTTAAAATCTAAGTAATTATACGTAATTTTACGCACGAAAAACGAATAAGATGAAAAAGATAATAGTTATAGGAAATGGAATGGTTGGGTATAAGTTCTGTGAAAAACTTCGTGCCAGAGCTTCAAAAAACCATTTTTTGGTAACAGTATACGGTGAAGAGATGTTTCCGGCTTATGATAGAGTACATCTAAGTGAATATTTTTCGGATCAGTCGGCGGATAATTTGTTGATGGCTCCTGAGAATTGGTACGTAGAAAATGACATAGTACTTAAAACTGGTGAATTGGTTACTGAGATCAATCGCAATACTAAAAGTATCAAAACTCACCTTGGCCATGTGGATAACTACGATTTCCTGATACTGGCTACTGGTTCCAGAGCTTTTGTGCCGAAGATTGAAGGGGCAGAAAAGATGGGAGTGTTTGTCTATCGTACCATTGAAGACCTTGAACAGATTATTGCTTATGGAAAAACAGCAAAGCAAGGGGCGGTGTTAGGAGGAGGGTTGCTCGGTTTGGAAGCTGCAAAAGCATTGATGGATTTAAGTCTGCAGACGCAGGTAGTAGAGTATTCGTCACGGTTGATGCCAAGGCAACTTGATGAAAGAGGAGCTACTATGCTGAAGCGTAAAATCGAATCGCTGGGCATAGAGGTGCTGTTGAATAAAAATACAGTGAAGATTGATGGTGATGGAAAGCTGGAGCGTATCTGTTTTGCAGATGGTAGTCACCTCAAAACAGATATGTTGGTTATTTCATGTGGTATTATTTCCCGTGATGAGTTGGCACATCAAGCTGGTTTGAAAGTCGGAAAGAGAGGGGGATTTATTGTAAACGATCGGTTGCAGACCAATGACCCCAATATTTTTGCAATTGGAGAGGCTGCTTCTTATCGGGATATGGTATACGGATTAGTTGCCCCGGGATATGATATGGCAGAGGTAGTGGTAAAGCAATTGCTGGGTGAAGATGGGGCTTTTTCAGGAGCTGATATGTCTACTAAGCTAAAGTTAATAGGGGTTGATGTAGGGAGTTTTGGAGACGCTCTTGGGTTGACAGAAGGAAGTGTGCCTATCGTGTTTGAAGACGATAATCATGGAGTGTATAAGCGGATAAATCTTTCGCCGGATAAAAAGAAATTGCTTGGAGGTATCTTAATTGGTGATGCAGAAGAGTATGGCAGGTTGCTTCAGATTACTCAAAATGGTATGGCTCTTCCTGAAAATCCGGAGGAACTGATTTTGGGTAGCAGAGGGGGAGTGTCTGGGCAAAATGCCCTGATGGACTTGCCGGACGCTGCGCAAATCTGCTCATGTGAAAATGTGAGCAAAGAGGATATTGTGAACGCTATTAAAAGTAAAGAACTAACCGATATTAAGGAGGTTAGAAGTTGTACCAAAGCAGGTACAGGGTGTGGTGCGTGCTCGCCTATGGTTGCGGATATATTTACAGCTACGTTAAAGTCAATGGGGCAAACGGTGCGAAAAACACTTTGTGCGCACTTTGATTACACTCGGCAGGAGCTGTATAGTCTGATTAAAGTAAAGAAAATAAAAACATTTAATGAATTGCTTGATCAATGTGGGACTGGGGATGGCTGTGAGACATGCAAGCCGGCCGTAGCATCGTTGCTGGCGAGCATCTGGAATGATAAAATCCTGAAACAGGACACTATTCAAGATACAAATGATCGGTTTTTGGCCAATATTCAGAAAGGGGGGAGTTATTCGGTAGTGCCGCGTGTAGCTGGTGGTGAGATAACTCCCGACAAACTCATAGTTATTGGTCAAGTGGCCAAAAAGTATGATTTGTATACAAAAATTACCGGAGGTCAGCGTATTGATATGTTTGGAGCCAGGCTCAATGATCTTCCCAAAATCTGGGGGGAGCTGATAGATGCCGGTTTTGAAAGTGGTCATGCTTATGGAAAATCACTTCGGACGGTGAAGAGTTGTGTGGGATCCACCTGGTGTCGGTATGGGTTGCACGATTCTGTTTCTTTTGCGATCGAAATAGAAAACAGATACAAAGGTTTGCGTTCGCCTCATAAGTTAAAAGGAGGAGTCTCCGGATGCAGAAGAGAATGTGCAGAGGCTCGTAGCAAGGATTTTGGTCTTATTGCTACCGAAATCGGTTACAACTTATATGTCTGTGGAAATGGAGGAGCAAACCCTCGGCATGCTGTTCTTTTGGCTGGTGACATAAAGGAGGAAATGGCCATCAAATACCTGGATCGTTTTCTTATGTTTTATATCCGTACGGCAGAGCCCCTAAACAGAACATCGGTTTGGTTGAATAAGTTGGATGGAGGAATAGAATACCTGAAAGATGTAGTTGTAAATGATTGTCTGGGTATCGGAGAAGAACTCGAAAAAGAAATGCAGGCCTTGATAGCGGCTTATCATTGTGAGTGGAAAGAGGCTATTAGCGATGAAAAAATGACTTCAAAGTTCAGGCACTTTTCCAACAGTGACAGTTATGACCCTACGCAGGAATTTGTGCCAATGAGAGAAATGAAAAAACCAGCAGACTGGGATAAAGTAGAAACCAATTGATATGATTTTACCTACACCAAAATACAAAACAGTTTCTCCAGAGTCTGTGACGACCTGGTATGAAGCTGGATCGGCAAATGAATTTCCAACAGATGGAGGATTGTGTATTCAATATGAAGACCTTCAAATTGCAGTGTTCAATTTTTCGAGAAGAAACGAATGGTATGCTACTCAAAACCTCTGCCCTCACAAAAACCAGATGATACTTTCCAGGGGGATGATTGGTTCAGAGGGACAAGAACCTAAGATGGCCTGTCCGTTTCACAAAAATACTTTTTCATTAAAATCAGGCAAAAATATTAATGGGAATGAATGTGCATTGGCAACCTATCCGGTAAAAGTAATGGATGGCAAGGTCTATGTAGGTGTTGCGTAAATTTACGTATGCTTTTGTCTGGCAGATAAGTAAGAGATATCTTAGTCGTAATGAAACATAATTTCCGAAGGCTCGAATACCTGTATCTTACGGCGCTAGGCTGTATAGCGCTTGTTATCACCATTAGTCAATATCTGATTCAGACTTCTATAAACAGGCAGCAAGACGATGCGCGGGTGATTAATTTGGCTGGCAGGCAAAGAATGCTGAGTCAGAAAATCAGTAAGCTGGCATTGAAAATCCAAAATGGTTATGGAGATCATTCACAAAACATAAAGGAATTACAGGCAGCCCTATCGTTGTGGAGAAAATCTCATAAAGCCCTTCAGTTAGGTGATTCTACCCAGGGAATATTGGGGCACAATTCGGTAAAGGTCCAATCCATGTTTGTGGAAGTTGAGCCTCACTTTAGAGCCATCCATTCCAATGCCCTGTCAATCCTGGATTCAACTAAAAGTAAAGGAATAGGTAGTTATATAGACAATATCCTTGCTCATGAAGCCCTGTTTTTGGAGGGAATGGATAAGATTGTTTTTCAGTATGATAAAGAAGCAGGGGAAAAAGTAGCGCAATTGAAAAGAACAGAAATCTACCTGTTTTTCGTGTCTATTCTTATCATCGTGCTGGAATTGATATTTGTGTTTAAACCCCTGGCTAAAAATGTTCGCCAAACCGTTTCAAGTTTGCGGCAATCCGAGGATAAATCCAGAAAAGTAAATAGAGAGCTCTCTATGCTGTACGAAGAGTTGGCAAAGTCCTACCAGGATCTGGAAGCGGTAAACATTAAGCCGGAATCCCCATCTGTGTATGCTACCATTTCTGGCAAGGGTAAATTCACATACCAGAGTCCTCAGTTTTTGCAGTTGATGGGCTACAGTCGCACTACTGCACCACAAACATTTCAAGGACTGCTCAAGTCTGGTGATTATGATGATAAGTTTATAGATGGGTTGATGAATCACCTGAAAGAAGGTAAAAACTGGAACGGAGAAATTAAGCTTGTCAATGAACCCGGTGATTTTGTCTGGATAGAAAGTTTTTTGATACCTATACAGGCAAAATCAGAAATAAAATTAGTAGCCAGAGATATAACAGAATTAAAAGAAGCAAAAACCAGGTCCAGAGAGATAAACCATGAGCGTATTGAAAAAATAGTAAAAGAGCAGCAATACCGGTCTTCGTTGATTTTAGAAGGGCAGGAAGAAGAGCGCAAAAGATTGTCTCGGGAGCTACACGATGGATTGGGGCAGATGCTATCCGCCATGAAGTTGCAACTTGAGTCAATAGTGCCTTCGTCTAAGCCTACCCAATTGAGGTTGGAAGATACCAAAGACCTTATGAAAAGTATAATCAAAGAAGTGAGACGCGTATCCTTCAATCTTACCCCCAGTAGTCTCGATGATTTTGGTCTGGTTCCGGCGGTGAGTAAGTTTTGTGAGGAAATTAATAAAGTCACCAAAATCAATCTTGAGTTTGTAAATGAGACCCGATTTATAAACAGGCTGGACTCAAAAGTTGAAACAAACCTTTATCGAATTGTGCAAGAAGCGGTTAACAATGCGATAAAATATTCTAAAGCCTCAAACATAAAGGTGAGGTTTTTTCATGATGTCAATGCCCTCAATATTGCTGTGGAAGATGATGGGAAAGGATTTAACTACGATCAAATTCAGCAAACAGGTCATTTTGAGAGGCCTGGGCACGGTATATTTAATATGAAAGAAAGAATTTCTTATATTGGGGGCTTATTTAGCATGGCGTCATCTCCCGGTGACGGCACTAAAATAGTTTTAACCGTATCCTTGGATAAAAATGATTAAGGTAGCCCTAGCAGACGATCATGAGATTGTAAGAAATGGCATCAAGCTGTTGTTGGAATATGACAATGATATTCATGTGCTTTGGGAAGCTTCAGATGGAGAGCAGGCTATAAATAAGATGGCAGAGCAGATGCCGGATGTTTTAATTGTTGATATAAGAATGCCAGTGCTATCCGGACTCGAAGTAGTACAAAAGCTGAAAAATACTAATCCTGAATTTAAAGTCATTCTCCTGACTATGCACAATGAATCTGAGTATATTCTGAAAGCAGTGCAATATGGTGCTGATGGTTACCTGCTAAAAGATACCAGTAAGTCAGAATTCATTAAGGCTGTGAAAATGGTAAATGAGGGGCAGAAATACTTTAGTGGAGATATTTCTACTACCATCATCAATTCGTATGCAGGCGGAGTGGAAAGTGAAGCTGCCAAGCCGGTAATATCCAGGCAAGGAGATTACCAACTTACCAGACGAGAAAAAGAAATCCTGAAGTTGATATATGGAGGAGTAAACAATAAAGCCATAGCTGAGCAGCTTGGCAAAAGCATCAGAACCATAGAGACTCATCGGTTCAATATCATGAAAAAGCTTCAGGTAAATAATATCACAGAGCTGTTGAAGAAAGTCGAAAACGAAAAGCTCCACCTGGAAATTTAGTCTGAAGAATTCCTTTCTGTATTTCCCTCGCTAACATTTTCTTAAAAAACATGAACGAACGATGTTGTTTAAAATCAATTTCGTAATAAAAATTACCGCCTACTGAAATAAGTATATTTATACGTATAATTACGTATTTTTATCGTTTATTTACGTACTTTTGAAGTGTGAATACGTAAATATGCTACAATGAAAAAAATTACTTATTTAAGTCTTTGGTGCCTGCTACTGGCACCAACGCTAGCCACAGCACAGTTGAGTATTTCAGGAGAAATACGGCCAAGAACAGAGCTCTATGGAGGTAATAATGTTAGGTTGAAAGAGAAAGGCGAATCATTAGGTTTGGCCACACAACAACGGTCAAGGTTGAATTTCGATTATCAGGATAAAGAGGGACTAAAAATAGTTTTTTCGCCTCAGGTAGTACATTTCTGGGGGCAAATGCCACAAGCATACGACCTTCTGGGAAAGGGAGTGCCAGGCAGTGCTGAGCCAGTTTTTTCAGTATTTGAAGCCTATGCACAATATAAAGTAAGCGACCTGTATACACTAAAAGCCGGGCGGCAGGCGATTAGCTATGCAGATGAGCGCTGGTTTGGAGCACTTGGATGGGCCGCATCAGGCAGAGCGCATGATGCCTTTGTAAACAAATTCACCTTAGGAAAAATAAAAGCTGATATTGGGTTGGCGATCAACCGGACTAAGCATTTTCAGGGAGTGGATTCTGTCGCTTTTACACAGGTTAGGGGAGGATACAACAGTATGCAATACCTATGGCTGACTCTACCTGCCGATGATTTAAAGATAGAGGCTATGGCCACCAACATAGTCTCTAAAAGCAGTCTGACTTCCACATCTATAGCCTACGACAATACGATTACTTTTGGCATATTGCCTTCATACACGCTGGATCAGCTGGAAATAAACGCCTCGGCATACTGGCAAAGTGGAGCCGCAAATAGAAAAGCCTCACTCTATGCTGTAGATATAACCTATAAGGGCTTGGGTTTGCCACTAACATTGGGAGCAGATATAGTATCGGGTGATGACCCGACCTCCCCCGACAATGAGGCCTGGTTGCAGCCATTCGGCACCAATCACAAGTTTTACGGATTTATGGATTTCTTCTATGTAGGTCCCGGAGAAGCTGTTGGTTTGAATGACATTTATCTAAAAGCGGTATTTAAAACAGGGAAAAAATCCAAACTGATAGGCTTTGTTCACAACTTTAGTACAAACCAGGATATCGAAAATCTGGATGGTGAAATGGAAAGTGGATCTTATGGAACAGAGGTCGATCTGGTTTATGATTTAAAGGTCTCTTCAAGCTTTAATTTCAAACTGGGTTACTCAACCATTTTTGCTACAGAGCTCATGGAAGCTTACAAAGGAGGAAGTTCAGAGGAGTTTAACCAATGGGCTTGGCTTCAGCTGACATTCAATCCCAAATTTTCATAAAAAAACAAACTTTACTTTAACGGAAATCCCATGTTTATACAGAAAAACATACAAGTATGGATACTAGGCTTATCGGTCGGGTTATTCAGCTGTGGAGGTAGTTCTTCCACCCAAAAAAAGAGTACTGAGAAACATGCTTTGACATCAACACTTGAGATAGAAAAACCTCAACTCACATTTGGCTTCATCAAACTAACCGACATGGCTCCACTGGCCATAGCCAAAGAGCTTGGGTATTTTGAAGAAGAAGGACTTTATGTAACCATAGAAGCGCAGGCAAACTGGAAAAATGTACTCGATCGGGTCATAGACGGTCAATTGGATGGCTCTCATATGCTTGCAGGCCAGCCAATAGCTGCACAAGCAGGTTTTGGCCGTCAGGCACAACTTCAAACCCCATGCTCTATGGATTTGAATGGCAATGGAATTACTGTGTCGAATGAAGTATGGGCTAAAATGAAGACTAATGTGTCAAAGGATGTGAATGGAAAAATCATTCATCCCATAAAAGCAGATGCCATAAAGCCTGTAGTAGAGCAATACAAATCTGAAGGCAAACCCTTTAAAATGGGAATGGTTTTTCCGGTTTCCACACACAACTACGAGATCAGATACTGGCTGGCAGCAGCCGGAATTCATCCGGGGTTGTATACAGCCGACAATACGCAAGGCCAGGTTGCTGCCGATGTGCTTCTGTCTGTGACACCCCCGCCTCAAATGCCGGCAACACTCGAAGCAGGCACCATCTATGGTTATTGTGTCGGAGAGCCCTGGAATCAACAAGCAGTGTTCAAAGGAACGGGCGTGCCAATCGTTACCAATTATGATATTTGGAAGAATAATCCAGAGAAGGTATTTGTGATGACACGGCAGTTTATCGATGAAAACCCCAATACCGCAATCGCTGTAACCAAGGCGCTGATCAGAGCAGGAAAATGGTTGGACAATCCGGCTAACCGGCCCAGGGCAGTGGGTATCCTTTCTATGCCAGATTATGTAGGGGCGGATTCTTTAGTTATTGCCAATTCTATGACCGGAACCTTCGAATTTGAAAAAGGAGATAAAAGAACAATGCCGGATTTCAATGTTTTTTACAAATACCATGCTACCTACCCTTACTACTCTGATGCCATTTGGTTTTTGACACAGATGAGACGATGGGGGCAAATTCCTGAATCCAAGCCAGCCGAGTGGTATCACCAAACAGCCAAAAATGTATACCGCCCTGACATCTGGAGAAAAGCTGCTCAAAAACTGGTAGATGAAGCAATAATCCCGGCCTCAGACATTCCACAAACCGATGGATACAAGTTGGCTACTTCTGCATTTATAGATGGAAAAACGTACGATGCAAAAGATCCCATTACCTATATCAATAGTTTTAAGATAGGCAATAAAGATTAACCCTGCTTTGTCAAGTTGAGGTAAGAGAGTCGACACCTGACAGGTTTCTACCTCTTCAACTGACGTAAGTTTGGCTTTTAGGGGCATTAAACCCGGCAGGTTTTAATAGGACAAAGCAGGATTAATACCCGGCGGAAACTCAAATGCCTTAACTGGAGCTATCAACCCAAACAAAAAAATGAACTTCGGTCAGACTCACACAGGAAGGGGTATACCCGTGCGAACACCATGAGTGAAATAAAGAACTGAAATACACATGAAAAAGAACATGAAAACCATTGGATTGAGTGTGGCAGCATTTACAGCTTTTCTTCTCGTCTGGTCAGCAGGATCCAAAATGCTGTACAATAAGGCAGTAAATACCACGGTAGAAAAGATAAGAAAAACACAATCCGAAGAAGCTGCTTTAGAAACCCGCAAAAGAATAGAATCGGGTGATCCCAGCAGTCAGCCCAACAGCTTGCCGGGTCCAATGTTTGTATGGAAAACGGCCAAATTGCTGGTAGAAGATGCTGCTCAAGTAATGCGTGATAAGCGAGCGTTTGATAAGAAAATGGCCCCAACCAACGAAAAGTTGAAAGCCGCCGGCAAAAAGCCGATCGTTTATACGGGCAGGCCGTCATTTCTGGATCAAATATATACCAGTCTCGAAAATATATTTTGGGGAGTGATGCTGGCAATGTGTATCTCCATTCCATTAGGACTCTTAATTGGTTTGAGTAAAAACTTCAAGATTGCCACCAATTGGTTTGTGCAGATATTTAAGCCGATATCTCCCGTAGTATGGTTTCTTTTAGTGCAAATGATCGTGAATACCCTCATGAAAGATCCTGACGCCAACAATGCATTTGTCATTACATTTATAAGTGTAGGGCTTTGTGCTATGTGGGCAACATTGGTCAATACATCAGTAGGAGTATCGTCTGTCGATGAAAATTACCTCAACGTGGCAAAAGTGCTGAGACTTGGTGTGGGCAAAAAAATACTGAAAGTAGTGTTGCCGGCAGCAATCCCTTTAATATTCACAGGTCTACGAATTACAGTATCTGTATCGTGGATGGTGTTGATTGCAGTAGAGTGGTTGAGTCAAAGTCCCGGTCTGGGAGGATTTGTGAGAGAAGAGTTCCAAAATGGATCGAGTAGTTCCAATGCCAAAATTATGGTAGCCATGTTTGTAATAGGCATAATAGGGTTCTTTCTGGATAAAATTATGGCAACTATACAGGGTATGGTGAGTTTTGACAAGACTCAAAAAAACACCCCAATGACTCTGGTAAAAAGCCTGTTAACCAAAAAAGCAGCATAAGTCATGGCCTTTTTAGAACTAAAGAATGTAAGCAAAAGCTATGGAACGGGTGCCCACAAAACCGAGGTGCTACGCAACATTAACCTCAAGGTAGAAGAAGGAGAGTTTATTTGCATTATCGGGTTTTCAGGAATGGGCAAAACAACCCTTATTAACCTGATAGAAGGACTTATTTTTCCTGACTCAGGCGAAATAGTACTAGACGGAAAAAAAATAACAGGTCCCGGATCGGATAGGAGTATTGTTTTTCAAAACTACTCTCTGCTTCCCTGGCTCACTGTGTATCAAAATGTGGCCGTGGCAATAAAAGAGGTATTTCCTAAATGGAGTAAAAAGCAGGTAGAAAAGCATGCCAAAGAATATGTGGAAAAAGTAAACCTCACGCCGGCATTGAGTAAGCTACCCACAGAACTGTCTGGAGGAATGAGGCAAAGAGTATCAGTAGCCCGCGCCCTTGCCCTTGCCCCTAAAGTATTGCTTCTGGATGAACCGCTGAGTGCACTCGATGCATTGACCCGGGGAAACCTCCAGGATGAAATCACAAGCATTTGGAATGAGGATAAAAAAACAGTGGTGATGATCACCAATAGTGTGGATGAAGGGTTGATACTGGCCGATAGAATTATTCCCCTGACACTAGGCCCGGGGGCTACACTTGGAACTGAATACAAGGTTAATATTCCCAGACCCAGAGACAAGCAAACGCTGGATCACCATGAAGAATATAAAAGGCTGAGAACAGAGATTACCAAATATATGATAGAGATGAACAAGGAGATGAAGAAAAAATCCAATATGGATGGATTCAAGCTCCCGGATATCCAGCCCAAAATAATGAAAATAGCTTAACAGACTTCCAAAAACTACAAATGATACAAACAGTAGAAGCCCCCGAATTTACGCTCATAGGAGATGACTTTAAGCTGCCAACAGACGACAATCCGGTAGTATTGGATATTTCCAGCCTTACGAAAAAGTACCCTGCACCCAAGGGTGATTATGTAGTTTTAGAAAACCTCAACCTACAAATCAGAGAAAGTGAATTTATCTGTATTATAGGTCACTCAGGTTGTGGAAAATCAACTCTGCTCAGTATGATATCCGGTCTTAATAAGATATCAGGCGGAACCATAACCCTGAGTGGCAGGAAGATAACTGGCCCGGGACCAGACAGGGGCGTTGTGTTTCAGGCTCCCAGCTTACTGCCCTGGATGACAACTCTCGACAATGTGCTGTTGGGTGTAAAGCAAGTATTTCCTCATGGCTCGAAGCAGGAGCAAATAGACATAGCCAAATACTACTTGGCTCGGGTAGGCCTGGAGGATGCTTTTCATAAAAAAGCATCTGATTTGTCGCAGGGAATGCAGCAGCGAGTGGGGATAGCCAGAGCCTTTGCTTTGAAACCCAATATTTTGTTGTTAGACGAACCCTTCGGAATGCTGGATTCTCTTACCAAGAATGAGTTGCAGCAGGTATTGATTGATGTTGTTCAAAAAGAAAAAATTACAGCCATTATGGTCACTCACGATGTGGATGAAGCCATCTTTCTTGCAGACAGGGTGGTGATGATGACAAGTGGCCCCTATGCCAGAATAGGAAAAGAGCAACGCATCGGGTTTAAAAGACCCAGAAATAAAGTGGAAGTGATGGAAGACCCAAACTACTATAAAGAGAGGGATGGACTGATAGCATTTTTAAACCATTAATCCTACTTTGTCAAGTTGAGATAAGAGGGTCGATACCTGACAGGTTTCTATCTCTTCAACTGGCGTAAGTTAGGCTTTTATGGTCATTTAACCTGTCAGGTTTTGCGCTGTTTTCAAATATGACAAAGTAGGATTAAACCATTGACCTGAGAGAGAGTATGAGTTGGCTGACATAGGCACTCCTGTAGATTCAATCAAATGAGTATAAACCAAAAGCAAAAGTATACATCTACTTGTTCATACTGCGGGGTAGGATGTGGGGTAGTTGTTTCAAAAGACCGCAAAGGGAGGTTAAAGGTAGAAGGAGATAAAGAGCACCCTTCCAATAGAGGGATGCTGTGCTCAAAAGGCATGAACCTTCATTATACAGTCATGGATCAATCCGACAGGCTGGTCACCCCTCAAATGCGGTGGAGTAAAAATCACCCGTTTCAGGATGTGGATTGGGAAACGGCATTCGATAGAGCAGCTGCAGTATTCAAAACATTTATAGACAAGTATGGACCCGATAGTGTTGGGTTCTATGTTTCCGGTCAGTGCCTTACCGAAGAATATTACATAGCAAATAAGCTTGTGAAAGGGTATTTAGGTACCAATAATATCGATACCAACAGCCGGTTGTGTATGAGTTCTGCAGTGGTAGGTTATAAAGAAACGTTAGGAGACGATGCAGTGCCCATTGCTTATGACGACATTGAATTATCCGATTGTATTTTAATCGCCGGAGCTAATCCGGCTTGGTGTCACCCTATACTTTTCAGGCGAATTGAGAAACATAAGGCTGAGAATCCGGATGTGAAAATAATGGTAGTGGACCCGAGAGCAACGGATAGCTGCGCAATTGCCGACCTGCACTTGCAGGTACAACCCGGAACCGACGAGGTGTTGTTGCATGCGATTGGTCGTTACCTGATCGATCACAACTTCATTTCAGAAGAATTTATAAATCAGCACACCAATGGGTACGAGCGGTATCTAAAAGCCGTGAAATCCCGATCGATGGAAGAATATTCGGCCATTTGCAAAATTCCACTTGACAGCATAGCCAAAGCAGCAAGGTGGATCGGGCAGTCAGGAGGATTTTTAAGTATGTGGGCAATGGGGCTAAACCAAAGTACAGCGGGAGTAAACCAAAACCTGGCATTGATTAACCTCCATCTGATCACAGGAAAAATAGGCAAACCCGGAAACGGTCCGTTTTCACTCACTGGTCAGCCCAACGCAATGGGTGGGCGAGAAGTGGGCGGCTTGGCAAATTTGTTGGCCGTACATAAAAACCTGGCAAATCCGCAGCATAGAAAAGAAGTAGCAGACTTTTGGGGAGTAGACCAAATTCGGGAAAGTCCAGGGCTTACCGCTACCCAGATGTTTGAGTCGCTCAAAACAGGTAAAATGAAGGCTATTTGGGTGATTTGTACCAATCCATCGGTCAGTATGCCCAATGCTCGATTGGTTGATGAAGGATTACAAGCAGCGAGGTTTGTGGTTGTTCAGGATATTTCCAAAAAAAGTGATACGGTGAAATATGCCGACCTGATTCTGCCGGCAGCCGGATGGCTGGAAAAAGAAGGAACGATGACCAATTCAGAGAGAAGAATCACTTACCTGAATAAAGTGGTAGAACCTCCGGGAAATGCACTGCCCGATTTGGAAATTTTACTTCGTTTTGGCCGAGCAATGGGCTTTAGGGGGTTTGATTTTAAAAATGCCGAAGAAGTATACGAGGAATACTCCCGGATGACTCAGGGAACACCGATTGATGTTTCAGGGCTTTCCCACCAAAGGCTCAAAGAAATTCGATCCATTCAATGGCCGGTTCCCAGTTCGAATCATAAAGGTACAGCAAGGCTTTTTGAAGATCGAAAGTTTTCAACCCCGGATCAGCGAGCCAATATCCATGCGCCCGGGCCTTTTGTCAGTTATGAGCAGACTTCACCTGCTTTTCCTTTGGTATTGACTACAGGGAGGATCAGGGATCAGTGGCATACCATGACCAAAACAGGAAAAGTTTTTAAGCTGAAAAAACATATTGGCAAACCCATGCTGGAAATACACCCCTCTGATGCCAACAAAAGAGGTATCAGAGACAATGACCCTGTAACGGTAAAGAATGCACGAGGAGAGGTAAGGGTAATAGCCAGATTAACAGATTCAGTAAAGCAGGGCGTGGTTTTTCTACCGATGCATTGGGGTAAAACACTCAATAGTGACATCACCCGGGCCAACAATCTCACCTCTGATCGGGTAGATCCAAAATCCAAACAGCCCGGGTATAAATATGCCGTGGTAGAGGTAGAAAGGTGCAAAACCGAGAAAAGGAAAATAGTAGTGATAGGAGCCGGAGCAGCTTCATACCGATTTGTCAATACCTACCGATCTCTCAATCAGGCCGATGAAATAGTGGTTTTTTCGAAAGAAAAATGGCCATTTTACAATCGGGTATTACTACCAGACTATGTAAACAAAACCAAAAAATGGGAAGATCTGATCAAATACAATGAGCAGGAGCTTAAAGACCTGAACATAACACTCCATACCGATAAAGGCATTGACCTGATAGATAAGGAGCACAAGACTGTAAAAGATGCGAGCGGAGTGTATCATACATATGACCTGCTTATTCTGGCCACAGGTAGCAGAGCTTTTATTCCACCAAATGCCCGCATGGATTTGCCCGGGGTATTTACCATGCGAAATAAAAAAAACGCCGATGACCTTATGAAGAAAGTGTCAGCCGGAAGTCAGGTAGTAGTAGTGGGGGGTGGTTTGCTGGGGTTGGAGCTTGCAGCAGCACTGGTGGAGGTTAATGTGTCGGTAAGTGTAGTACAGAGAAGTTCGCGTTTGATGGAAAGACAGCTTGACCCGGTAGGGAGTGCAATGCTGCGAGAGTATGTAGAAGAGCTCGGTATCAGGATATTTTCCGATGATGAAGTCACAAATATTCGGCAAGAAAACGATCGCCTGCAAGTAATTCTTCATTCGAGCAGAGTGCTTTCAGCTCATGCACTGGTTTATGCTATTGGTACTCGTCCCAACACCCGTTTGGCTTCAGAAGCTGGACTAAAATGCGCACTTGGGGTAGTTGTAAACGAGCGCTTACAGACCAGTGACCCTTCAGTGTTTGCCTTGGGTGAAATTGCCGAATACAATAAAAAACTAAACGGGATAACAGCCGCAGCAGAACAGCAGGCAGATGTCTGTGCCAGATACCTGGCAGGCGATGCTACTTCTGCCTATTCCGGAAGCGTATCTATGAATATTTTGAAATTTCCAAGCCTGGACCTTTGTTCCATAGGTATTCCGGCAATACCAAACGGAGGCAAAAATTATAACGAGATCACTTTTATGGACAGGGATGCACTTTATTATAAAAAATGCATCATCCATGAAGATCGGCTGGTTGGTGCTATTTTGCTTGGAGATAAAGCAGAATTTGCCGAATTTAAAGAGCTTATAGAATCTAAAACGGAGCTATCAGAGAAACGCCTGCAGCTCCTGCGATCCGGCAAAGCTCCCGAACCGGTAAAGGGAAAATTGGTATGTTCGTGTAACAATGTCGGTGAAGGCAACCTTACAGAAGCCATCCATAGTGGAAACGATTCCTTAAACAAACTCTGCGAAGCTACAGGAGCCGGACTGGGATGTGGAAGTTGTAAGACAGAGTTGGTTAGATTAATCAATCAAATAGTAGTTGAAGCCTAAAATGAACTTAATAGAATTAGTGAGAGTCTTTGTAAAAGGAGGCATAGTGTCTACCGGAGACTTTTATAAAATATTACTGATGGCTGAGAAACTGGGTGCAGAGAGTATTTTACTAGGTTCTCGTCAGGATATTCTCATACCGGCCAGGGAAAAAGATTCGTCTATATTGGATAAGGAGTTTGAATCCATCAAAACACTGTATGAAATCAATTCTTTTCAATATCAGAATATATCCAGTTCCTATGTTTCATTGGATATTGTTCCAAAGAAATTTTGGCTGGCTTCTCATATCTATCAGCATATATTAGACAGCTTTGATTACTCCCCAAAAATACGGATCAATGTGGTAGACTCTTCTCAGAGTCTGGTGCCACTATTTACGGGTCATATCAACTTTATAGCGTCCAATCAGGAAAATTTCTGGTATGTCTATTTCCGTTTTTCAGAAGTAAACACCACTCCCTTTGAATTGCCGGTGCTGGTATATAGCGAAGACCTGGTCAAAGTAGCTAAAACAGTAGAGCAGGAGAGGTTGATTGAAAAAGGATTGGATTATCAACAGATTTTTAATTTTCTTACTCATAATCTGGACCTAAATACTTTGCCCGTAACAGAGGAGCTAAGTTTGCCGGAAACACGCTTTCCATACTACGAAGGCATCAATAAGATTTCGGAAAGTAAATATTGGCTGGGACTCTACTGGAGAAATAACGAATACAGAATCTCTACGATGAAGCCCATAATCGAACGAGCCATCGATACAGATATAGGTGTAGTTTCACTCACTCCCTGGAAGTCTTTAGTGATCAAAGGAATTTTGGAAAAAGATTTGGTAGGATGGGAAAAACTGATGGGGCAATTTGGAATGAACCTTCGCCATTCTGCTCTCGAACTCAACTGGCACCTTCCCGCCCTGAGTAAAGAAGCACTGGATTTGAAGTTTTACCTGGTGCATGAGTTAGACAAAATGGATATCAGTACTTACGGGTTAACTTTCACCATCAAAACCAATGATGATATCACTCTTTTCACCTCAATTGTGATAGAAATTGCCGAAAACGAAACTTTTAATATTTTCTACAGCAAGGATTTTAACCCCAATCTGAATAATTACAAAGTTTACGCATCAGGAGTCCCCAAATCGGTGATTGCACCTTTGATCGTTGAGCTTAGTCATTTGTATTTTGATAATATCAAGGAAGGTAGCCCATCCGTTTCTTACAAAACAAAAGCCATAAGAGATAATATAAACAAAGAGCTTTACCAGTGCATCCATTGCAAAACCGTTTATGACCCTGCTATGGGCGATTCACATGCGGGTGTACCACCCCAAACTTCATTTAAAGATTTGCCCTCTGATTATGACTGCCCGGTGTGCGGAGGGGCGAAAGCAGATTATCGCAGAATGGAGTTAGAGTAAGTAGGAGAGTTTTTTAGGTGAGATATATTTAGGGAAAAGTTCAGAATATATTTTAGGGTTTTAAGATTTTGTAAGGAAAATAGAGAATTACTTACCAGCAAATAAAAAGTCGAATGATTTAGGTAGGCTCTGTTGAGAAAGTCTCAGACATGTTAGCTACACGGCGGGTGAGGCAGGGAAATTGTAAAACCAATGAGAGCTACTGATGAAGGTTTTTAGTGTTGGGTTTTGCATGATTTTAGCTTAGATCATCATCCATTTCCCAATCAGTATAGATTGATGATAATCGAAGTAATGGGTGAGTAAAAATGTATTCAGTTAGTTCTGAATACTAAGTAAAGTGTTTTTCCTTCAAATCCATTTATGCCAATAGGTGCTTATTTCATAAAACTACAACCTTTCTGAGGTCTGATATTAGTGGGTCTATTTACAGTTGGGCGTTTAAATGAAAAAGCCACATACTCGGGGACAAAGCTGTGTGCTTAGTTACAAAGTATAGGACTTATTTCTCCAGATTAGAAAACCTGTAACAGGTAGGCTGGCAATAATAAGGCATGCAAAAAAAGCTAAAATCTTAGTAGGGAGCCCCCCGATACCACCTACGTGAATGTCGTAATTCATGTTACTGTATTTTTCACCACTCGTAAGGTCTGACATTGTATCTGATTGTATCAAATTGCCAGTCATTGAATCGAAGTAATGCACTTCCCGATCGTAAAAAACATCATGCGACATGTAGGCTCTTATTACGTATGGATATTCGGGTTTTCGAGGCATTTTGATCACATACGAATTGGCTTGAGGGGATTTTTTTATCGTTTGCTGAAATGCCAGGTCTATTGGACTTCTTGTTTCGGTGGAATCCGTTTCAAAGAGGGTTTCCGGAAAGGGGCGCTCAATCGTTTTGCCTCCATTGGCTATCCATTTCATACTGTCACGAATAAAGGGGAAAGAATAGAAGAGCCCGGTTAGCGCTATGATCAGCGCCAGTGAGGTTACATAAAATCCAAGGACAGCATGCAGGTCAAAGGTTTTTCGTTTCAGGCCAAAGCCAGGTTTCCATGCTAGCCAAAAACGTTGCTTTCTATTTTTTTTCTTTTTTGGCCACCATAGTACCAAACCTGAAACGATCATGATCAGAAAAGCTAACACGCTCCATGAAACAATGTGCCCACCGATACCGTGGTTCAAAAGCAAAGTCAAATGCAGCCATAGGACGATATTGAAAAATTCCCATTTTGTATTTTCAACCTTGACGATTTCTGCGGTATAGGGATTGATAAAAACAGTTTTATACGAGTCCATATAACTGTTGTAAAAAACAGCCTCGGGGTTTAGTTTCTGAAAGGTGAATGCTATAGTGGCTTTTGGATCATTTAACGTAAACACCCTGAGCAAGGGGATGTCCTCACCAATAGCATTTTTGGCGATTTGCTGAAGTTGACTGATGGGCCTAGGCTCATCTGCGGGCTCGCCAGAAATGTGGTACCTGTCCTTATAGGCCAATTCTGAGATGTCTAAGGAGAAAATATAAATGGCTCCCGTTACGCCTTCTACAACAATAACTACACCTGTGACTAATCCTATCCAAAGATGAATTCTGAGTATAAGTTTTTTTAAAGATTTGGACATTTTTACCTACGGTTAGTAGCTCAAATTTTAAAGTGAAAAGATCACACAGTCAAAACGGCTGTGTGATCTTTAAAATAGTCAGTTTAAAACAAGCCAAATGAGATCATAATCCTACTTGGAATGGAAGCCAAGTATTAATTGGCGAAGTTTCTAAAAAGTGAATAAACAAAAACGTTGCTGCCATCTAGTTTGGCGCCTTTCGTAAATCCATCAGCTCCACCACCAATGTTAATTTCGTAAATATGAGATTCTCCGCCCGTTACACTTACGGGTATGTAAAATTTGCCGTCTACAACGCAATCTAATGAGAAGATATCCCTGTAACTCGCTTTTGGTAAGTTGAGTTCGGTTACAGTTTTTTGTTCCAAATCGATTTGTACCAGCGTGCCAGTATTTTGAGTGAGGTCACGCCAGGAGGGCGTATCTGCTACCCTTACCAGGTTGGCATATACTATACCGTTTCCGGCATACCACGAATTCCAAATAGCAATGGGTTCATCGTATTTTGCAGAAATATCAAATACATAATCATCATAGTCTCCATCTTTGATCCTGACGAACACTGTAGGTTTATCGTTGAGTTCGGTACTTTCATACCAAAGTTCACTAACCAAATTGTGTTGATAGATGTCTCCGTTTTCAGTAGCGAATGTTCCGTTTGTGCGGTATCCAGAAGTCATACCTGCAGACGCTTTTGAAGCCAAAATCTCAGGGTTTGTTAATGAAGGGTAATCAAATTTTACTGTAATTAAGGAATCAGCAAACTGTGAATTGGTCTCAGCATCACCATAAAGTGAACCAAAATAGATTTTGTCGTCTTGTATGAGGCCGTTTACCCACAAGTTCCGTTTTCCATTTATTGTAGGAAAATTGATAAAGCCGTTACTCTTAACAGTAAATGTTTTTTGATCTATGATCGCGTAGGGTATTTGATCCGTATCGTTTGGATTGGAGGTCAAGAATATATCGCCGTTATCAGTTGCCTGAATAAAACGGAAGAAACCACCTGGAGCCAGTGCATTGTTAGATATTGCATCGATAAATACTGGACCGTTTGCTGTCAACTGATACCTCTGTGTTAAAGATTCGGTGTTGTTCAAAATATACAGGTAACCATCCACTGCCACAGCCAGGTTAGCAAATCCTTCCGATCCATTTCCAACTATAGAAATATTGCCGGATAAAATGTTGTCAGTGGTGATATAGTAGCCTTCACCATCCACATTAGAACCTATGGTGTACAATGTGTTTGCTGGTATGGGTACATCATAGTCGTCATCGCTATTGCTCACAAATCCGGTTGGTTGCTCACAAGCCTCTTCGGTTACGTCGGGGTTGCCTAACCCATCGCCATCCATGTCTTCGTACCAGGTCAGTACTTCGCAAAAAGGCACGTTATCGTCTGTATCGTCACTGTTTGCTACATAGTCATCTGGTTGCTCACAGGCTTCCATAGATGAATTCGGGTCACCTAATCCATCATTGTCATTGTCGGCAAACCATGTTGATTGGGAGCAGGGTGGTTCATCTTCGGTACACGATATCAGGGCTATCATAGAAATGATGGATAAGCCAAGGATAATATTGAAAAAAAGGTTTTTTTCTCTCATGATAATAAAAATTTATAATTGCTGTATTTGATAATTAATTTTAAAGAAAACTGCCCTTCCTGGTTTTTGAAGAAGAAAATTGTCATAAACCTGCTCATTGAAAATGTTGGAAACATCCAATGCGAGAATTACTCTCCTTGAAGGGAACGTGTAGCCCGCACCTGCATCAAAAACCAATTGTGATGGAATAAAGTCTTTACTATCCTCATTGCCGAGGTTTGGCCAGCGAAGAAAAAATCGGTGGACATAGCCAGATTGCAGATAAACGAAAAGTTTGGACTTCTTTTGGATTAGGTCTTTTATGTTGTACTCCAGTCCTGCATTGGCCAGTAAGTAAGGGTCGTTTTTGAGTCTGGCACCAAAATATATGTTGTCTCGTCCCTGGTCGTCTATTTTGAGGTTGTTTCTATAGTCCAGATAAGTTCCGTTTAGGCTAAATTTCAATTTCTCGTCAAAATCATAGCTGATGGCTGCTTCGGCACCTGCACCTGAAATTTTATCTAAGTTTTCAAAAAGTAATTGTTCCTGGCCACCGGCAAAGGTTGGCTGTATTTTGTCTGTGATGTCCCGATAAAAGGCATTTACAGATATTTTCACACCTTGATTTACTCCCACTACATACCTGCCAAGAGTAGTTCCGATATTGGCATTGAAGCTTTGCTCAGGTTCAATGAGGGGATTGTTGTTAACATTTACACCGTCTCCGAGCGCTTCCCTCGGGCTTGGCAACCGCGTTGCTTGCTCTAGTGAAGATTTAAACAATATTTTTGGGAGAATGCGGTATGAAGCTGCAAAACCCCCGCCCCAATTGGATATAGTGTTGCTGTGTTCAACGATCTCGTATTCCGTAGTGTAAACCACCTCATTTATCAGGGAATTAAAGTCGTATTTTTTCAAGAATACGTTGGCACGTAGCTTGTCGTCAAATTGTTGGGTTTCAAGAGACAAGCCGGCAAAATGAGAACTAATCTCCTGAGGTTCCAGATAAGGTATTCTGTATGCAGGAGCAAAAGGATCGCTTCCTGTGCGGTTGGTACCTGTGTAGAGGTAATTAAAGCCGAGCTTAAAATTTAAGGGCAAATCATAGGTGGTATTGAATCTGAAAATTTTCGTCTTGTCTTTTAAAGTAAAAAGCGAACTACCTCCGCGTCCTACTTCACCTCCTGCAGGGTTTGTAGCTATTTGATCTCCTCTCCAGTCATAGCGGTTTTTGGTTGTATCGATCACTATGTCCTTTGTGTAGGAGTAGCCAGCAAAAGCATTGATGTCTAACCCTTTTGTGATGATGTCCTTTTTTTTGTAGGTCAAACTGGGCATCACTACTTGTTCATTGTTGCGCCGTTCGCCGTACACTTTACTCATTGATTGCCCGTTTTGTATGCCCCTTTTCTGATCAGATAGCAGGACGGAGATGAAAAATTGATCTGCCCATTTTTTTTGACTAAAACCAAGATCAACTTTAGTGCTCATCGTCTTAAAATCATCATTAAACCTCTCAGCAGGGTTTTCTTTAGTAAATTCCACTGCCTTAAATCCAGAGGAGGCATCTGCATAATGCACGCCTCGCCCCCATACTTTATAATTGTTGTCTGAATAGGTATAGAAGGCAGAGAGCTTTGTGGTAAAACCGGAATGCAGTCGCCATTGACCATGGAGTGCCGTTTGATGAGTGTTGAAGGAGCCGTAGGAATATGACACCTCTGCATAGTTGTCGATGTTCTGATTGGTTACAAGGTTGATGGCACCTCCAAGTGCATCTGACCCCAGTTCGACCGGCACCACACCTTTGTAAATGTCAACCCGATCAATCAATGCAATTGGCAGGTTGTTGATAGAATAGGACGATCCGAAGTAGTCCATGGGTATTCCATCTATGAAAAACCGGATAGCATTGCCAGACATTCCGTCGAGGGAGTAGTTAAAGTCAGATCCTGTTCCTCCGGATTTTCGCACTCGTACTCCGGGAGCTCTTCCAAGTACGTTATTGAGTTCCAGGCTTTGCGATTTGATTTTCTGGGTTTCTATCGCTTCGATGCTAAATCCGGCTACTTCCTTTCTTTGAGCCTCAGAAAGCTTGCCTTGAATCACAACTTCGTCTAGTTGTGCTGTATCTTCCTCTATACTGAGGTTAAAAATGAGAGGCTTGTTGTTTGTGACATCTATAGACTTGGAAAACTCTTTATAACCAAGACTTTTTACTTTCAAATTGTACCTGCCTTTTGGGGCCTTGCTAATTATAAAATTGCCATCTGCGTCAGCTACTGTTCCAATGTTTTCTGGTTCGAGTACAATTGTTGCAAAAGGTACGGGTTGCCCTTTCTGATCAACAATTCTTCCCTTTATTTCAACTGCGTTTTGAGCACAAAGACTCAGTTGAAGCATAACCAAGAGCAAGGTTAAACAGATAGAACTTCTGGATTTAGTCCGTCGAATCCATTTCAATTTGTCTGTATTAAGGCAGTATAAGGGGTTTTTGGAATATAAAAGGTCTGTCATTTTTATTTAGACTAATTATAAATAACAAATTAAGGCCTTTTAAATATCAATCAGGAAAGCTTTTCTGTGAACAACAAAAAAAACTGGTCAAACAACATATTGCCTTAGTAGAATGAGTTTTTTCACTCATTACTGTAGGCACGACTTAAATTATATTACTTCTTTTGCCTATATGAAAAAATGGGGACTTAGAGAGTTTTTTTATCAGTTGGCCATTGTTGTTGTGCTATTCGTGTTCTTTTCATTTAAGCAAGACTACAGGATTGGGATAGAGGCTTACAAAGTCTCTTTTTTTCTCAACTACATGGTGGCAGCCTTTGTAATAAATTATATTTTACTGCCTAGGCTTTACTATAGAAAGAAACTTGTACAGTTTGCTGTGTCCGTGGTAGTAGTTATCACTTTGGTCATTTTGGTAGATGAGTTTATTTTGGAGCAGGTGTATTTTCCGGATACCAGAGGGGCTTATTTCCCCGGATTGATTTTTACTCTTGGGGAAACGCTACCTATCATCATTATTTTTGTCGCGTTTAAATTTGCCTGGGATTTTATCAAGAAGCAAAGTGAAATAGAAGACCTGAAGGCTTTAGCGAGGGAGAACGAACTCCAATTTTTGAAATCTCAGATCAACCCTCACTTTCTATTCAACAACCTCAACAACCTATATGCCTATGCCATTGAGCAGTCACCCAAAACACCCTCTATCATTCTTGAACTTTCATCGGTACTCAGATATATGCTATATGAGTGCAATTCCAAGCAAGTAGATTTAACGAACGAAATCAAACACCTGAGAGATTATACAGCGTTGAACGAATTGCGCATAGAAGATCATGGCGTGGTTACTTTTAATTCACGAATCGAAATGGAAGGGCTGGCAATTGCTCCGTTACTCCTTATTGTATTTGTAGAAAATGCCTTTAAGCATACAACATCCAGCCAGTCTGACAACATATTGATACATATTGCTGTTGATGTAGATAAATTTGGGGTGTTGGATTTTAGATGCAAAAACAGTTATCTGCCTGGGGCCAACCATGACCACCTTGCCAATGGCATTGGGCTGGTTAATGTAAAAAAACAATTGATGTTGCTTTATCCGGACAACCATTCTCTGGAGGTAATTGATGATGGCAGTACTTTTGAAGTTTTGTTGAAGTTACACCTAAACCCTTCCGATCATGCTTGAGTGTATTATTGTAGAAGATCAGCCACCAGCCCAGCGCATCCTTAAAAAATACATAGGTGACCATCCTGAACTGGTTCTAAAAGGTGTTTTTTCCGATACATCGGGGTTTCAGGATTTTTTAGAGCGGGAACATGTGGATTTAATATTTCTTGATATTCACTTACCAAAAATATCAGGCCTTGATTTCCTCAAATCACTACCTAGCCATCCACCGATCATTTTGACGACAGCCTTCCCCAACTATGCTCTGGAAAGTTATCAGTACCATGTGATTGACTATTTACTCAAACCTTTTTCAGCTGAAAGATTTAATCAGGCAGTATCAAAATTATCGGTGTTTTCGGACATTGTGCGGCATGCGGAAGAGGGGGATAAAAAGACAATTATGGTTAAATCGGGGCATGAACGTATTCATATCCTTCAGTCAGAAATAATATGCATACAATCCGACGCAGATTATACGGAGCTCATGTGCGACGGAACCAAACACCTTTGTGGTCAGCCGTTAAGGCACTGGTTGGAAACATTGAGTGATACTTTTTGTCAGGTGCATAAGTCGTATGTCGTGAACCTTTCCCACCTCAAGAAGGTATCTCAGAACAAGGTGTACTTGTCGGCTGGTTATGTGGTGCCTATAGGCCGGGCTTATAAGAAAGACTTTATGAACAGGTGGCAATGAAAGCTCTCCAAACAGGCCAAGTTATGTGCATTCAGGTCTGCTTTTTCTCTCGACGAACCAGCTGATTTGTGCCTTTTGGCTTGTCAGCAACAACCCACCACCACTAGGCCATACAACACAGCACCATAAAAGAAATTATCGGGCTTAGCTTTCTTTACCCAACAACTCCTCAAATAATAACGTTATTTTAAATGCAATTAAGTTGCGTTTAATAAAATTACTGGTTAATTATGCAACACTGTTGCAATAGTGAAAGGGGTAGCTGAAAACCTTGAAGAGAGTAAGCACCAATTCAAATCATGTAAATATGAAAATCAGTAAAGAAGTTTTAATTGCTCAAATTTTAAAAAAAAAAGCAGCAAAATCTGTAGGAAGTACCCACTGTGGTGGCGGTGGTCACTGTTTACCCAGTTTGTAATCTAAGTATGCAGCAGTATGTACTTCATGCTGCTGCTAGTACTTTACCCACTAGACCGATCATGGAAAATATAGAAAAAATACAGCTAGATAAGCTGCTAGAGTACGAGGATGAAAACATGATTAACCGGTTTGTTGACATGTTTGATGTTACTGATGAAGAAGCTAAAGAAATTTTTAAAGAGACTCTTAAATTTTTATACATCAGTCGTTTGTCCGGTGTATTTATTCCTGATGATTTATTGATACTGGATGAAATGTGGCACAATATGATATTATTTACCCCTGAGTATCATGCGTTTTCTCAAGCGTATTTTGGCCGATACCTTCATCATTTGCCTGCCAAAAAAAGTGAAAAAGAAAGCAGAAAAAGGCTCTTGCAGAAAAATCCTGAAAAAGCCAGAAATGAGTACCTGACCCAAATGCAACTATTGATGTCTATAACCTACGATGAGTTAGGAGAGGAGACAGTGGTTAAATGGTTTCAAGAATACCCCGAAAAATACAGTGCAGAAAACATTAAAGCGCTTAGGAAATAAAAACTCCCGCGGTTTCCATTTACTGTAGTGTTATACCAAACCTAATCAGGCGCTAGTCCCCTTCATAAGGGTGTAGGTAGAAATGGTAAAAGAAATGATAGCAGAAAACCTCATCCCATCCCTTTCTTTCACGAAGTAAAGGTGCTGTCACATGATGATACTTCTCACACCTATCCGAAAATTTACTTTCAAATTTTAAACGCAACCATAATGCGTTTAATGGAAATTGATATATTTGCAACTTTGTTGCGTTTAGTATGATTTACCGACTCAGTATTTTTATTTTCTTTCTCTTTGTTCAAAGCCATTGCTTTGGGCAAACTGCTACGCTCTTGGGAACAGTGTCAGATGCAAATGGAGAAGAACTGCCCGGGGTAACCATCAGGCTCATCGAGTTGAACCGAGGGGCGGTTACCAACCACAAAGGGCATTTTGCCTTCAACGACCTGGCACCCGGTACTTATACCATCTCGGCTTCATTTCTGGGCTTCCAGTCCTATAGACAAGAGGTCGCTTTAGAGGCTACCAAACCTACAAGACTCAACATCGGGCTGATAGAAGAAGTATCGCAATTGAGTGAGGTAGTTGTGACCGCAAAATCAGAGGGTAGGGAGCTACAGGAAAGTACAGCAAGTGTAGCCGTATTGGAAGCCAAAAAACTCTATGCACAGAGCACTAACACAAGCGATGTGATCAAACAAATTTCAGGAGTAAACGTGAGGCAAACCGGTGGATTTGGCAGCACTGCCAATATCTATATCAATGGCATGTCGGGCAAACAAGTGAAGTTTTTTCTCGACGGCATTCCGTTGGCCTACTTTGGTTCGGGGTTGGGGTTAAATGTTTTGCCTGTCAACCTGATGAAACAAATAGAAGTGTACAAGGGCGTAGTTCCGGTGGATCTGGGGGCAGATGCATTGGGTGGGGCTATCAATATCGTATCCAGAAAGGAATATGCCAATTATCTGGATGCTTCCTATGCCATTGGCTCATTCAACACCCACAAGATTAACCTTAACGGTCAGCATGTGGATTCGGAAAACCATTTAATGGTAGGAGTAAATTCGTTTTACAATCACTCGGATAATAATTACAAGGTAGATGTTGAAATTCCTGACCAGTTTGGCAACCCTAAGCCTGCTACCGTCCGGCGCTTTCACGATCAGTATACCAACTACCTGCTCAATGTTTATGCAGGGGTTTATGACAAAAAATATGCAGACCGGTTGGTGTTTAGTGCGAGGTACTCCGGGTTGGACGATGACATCCAACACAATGCCGTAATGGCACAGCCCTACGGGCAGGTAAGGTATGATGAAGCTACCTTAGGCTTCTCCGCCAATTATGAAAAGGAAGAGGTTTTGCCCCGAACAACGCTCAAGTGGTATGGAGCACTGAATGTAACAAAAGGCAATTTTACAGACACTACGCGAAATGCCTATACCTGGGATGGTAAGGTATATGACAGACGAACAGACGGAGGCGAGATATCTGCATCGCGCAATCTTTTGCAATTACATTCCAAAAACACGGTGAGTAGATTTAATATTCACCACAATCCGTGGGAAAAAGGCAGGCTAACGCTGAACGTATTTTCTTCATGGTTTACCCGACATGGCGAGGATCCTGTTGCTGCTGAATTTTATGGCGAGGACTTTTATGCAAATCCTACTGCTTTAATCAAAAATGCCACCGGCTTGGCATACGAACACTCCTTTTCGAATGGCTTTGTGAGTTATACGGGGGTCAAACATTTTTATATGATGGCCGATGGGTATGCCATTCAAAACATGGAATTTCAACCCAACAAGCAAACGATTTCCAACTTTGGTGTGTCACAGTCCTTGCGCTATCGGTTTTCTGACGATTTTCTGGTCAAAGCATCGTATGAGTATGCCACTCGCCTGCCTGATGAAACAGAGATCTTAGGTGACTTTACACTTGTGCGCCCCAACCCGTTTTTGAACCCCGAACAAAGCCACAACGCCAACCTGGGTATTCAGTACACGGCTCAAAAATTGAAAATGGAATTGAATACCTTTTACAGGCTTACAGATAACATCATCTGGTTGCGCACCTCTCAATTTTTCGCACAATATCAAAACTTGTTGAAAGCCCTTGTGAAAGGGTTAGATGCTGAAGTACAATATGAGGCATTTGACTTTTTGAAGCTAAAAGTAAATGCTACGTACCAGGACATCCGCAACAAGTCTTCCAAAGAAGTGACGGGCGCGGTGGACAATCGCTACTATGATGCCCGGCTTCCAAACATCCCTTACCTGTTTGCCAACAGTGAAGTTAGATATCAAAAGAAGAATTTTTTGAAAACAGGCAGCCGGTTTTCCGCATGGTGGTCGGCCAGTTATGTGCACGATTTCTACCTCTACTGGGCAATAGATGGCAATAAGGATTTGAAGAATAGCATACCCGATCAATTCATCCAAAACATAGGGGTGTCATACGCCCTGCCTGCCGACCGTCTGTCCATCAGCCTGCAATCTGCCAATCTTTTTGATAAGAAGGCTTTTGACAACTTCAGTGTACAGCGCCCGGGCAGGGCCTTTTATATCACCATACGAACTTATTTACATTAAAAATCAATAATCAAATGAAAAAACAATTGCTAAACCGAAAAGGCATTATCATGGTTTTAGCCTTTCTAATGGGATGGTCATTTTCCGGATGTGAAAGTGATGACCCCAATCCGGTAGATCCAGCTGTTGAGGTGGGTTTTGCTATCTCTACGGTAAGTGGCGCATGGCCCGACCAAACGACGTACATTCAGGGGGTTGAATCTCTCGATTTTACCAGCATAGGAAATAACAATGCGATAGAGCTTACCGGAAGTGCCGGTACGGTCTCTTATGAAAATGGTGTATATGCTATGCCCCACGGTGCACCTGCCAAGTTGGTGAAATATATGATGAATGATAAGGGGATACCCGTGGAAGATGAACGCATAGTAGTGCCTGGAGCCAATACGTTTTCTACACTGCATTTCGAAAGTGAAACGGTGGCTTATGCAACTGTGGCAGGAGGCATATCGAAACTTATTATTTTCGATCCATCTACCATGCGAATTACAGATGAAGTGTCTCTTGCCAGTGTGACCAAGAAGTTTCCGGAAGCTACACGTACATATTACCCGGATATGGTAGAAAGAGACGGCAAACTCTTTATGGGTGTTCACTATGAAAAGGATTTTTCTCCTGTAAATGACAATGCTTATGTAGCAGTAATCGACCTGAACTCGAATGAGGTGGAAAAAGTAATTTCCGATACCCGAACAGGAATGATTTTCGGAGGGGAAACCGGCCCGTGTATCGTAAAAGATGCCAATGGCGATATCTATGTGCAGGCACTCGGAACAACGAACGCCGGCGGAGCAAGTCCAAGCGGGGTGCTTCGCATCAAAAACGGACAGACGGATTTTGATCAGGATTATTTCTTCGATCTGGAGGAAGTCGTTGGGAATATCTGCTATGGCTTCTACCACCTGGCAAATGGACTAACTTTTACCAAAAGGGTGGAAGACGAAACCGACTTCTGGGAGTATTCAAGTGGTCAGCCACAGTTCAAGTATTTCAAAATAGACCTGGCCTCAAAAACATTGGATGGAGTAGTGGAAGGAATACCTACTTCGTACAAAAGAAGCATGATTGTGCAGTCTTTTGATGAAAGCACTGTACTCATGACTACTTCTACCAACGACGAAAATGCGGTGTACGCATATGATGTTGCTACTGGCAATGTGTCAAAGAAATTCATATCCACCGGTGGGTACATTACAGGACTGGAAAATCTCAAGTAAGCATGCTACAAGCCACTGACCTCACGAAGAAGTATGGGAGTTTTACCGCTCTGAATGCACTTAATCTTTCAGTGAAAGAAGGAGATATCTTTTGTTTGCTAGGTGCCAATGGGGCAGGGAAGTCTACCACGATCAACCTGTTTCTCAACTTTATTGAACCTACTGCGGGTAGTGCAAGCATCAACTCGCTGGATGTTACCCGGCATGGCAAAGAGACCAAGCAATTGCTCTCGTACATTCCGGAAAACCTGATGCTGTACCCCAACCTGACAGGATTGGAAAACCTGGACTTCTTCTGTGGCCTGGGAGGCAAAAACTATCGAAAAGACGAGTTGGAAGAGCTTTTAAAGCAGTCTGGATTGCAGGCAGGTTTTATCCATAAACGAGTAAGTAGCTATTCTAAGGGGATGCGTCAAAAAGTAGGGATAGCACTGGCACGAGCGCGGGGAGCCAGCGTGTTGCTGCTGGACGAACCCACTTCAGGTTTGGACCCCAAGGCCAGCAACGAATTTTCAGAGTTGCTCTTAGAGATGAAAGATAAAGGAGTGGCCACATTGATGGCCACCCATGACCTCTTCCGGGCTAAAGATACGGGCACGCACATAGGTATTATGAAAGAAGGCTCGCTGATAGAGCAATTTGCCTCGTATGAGGTCAGCTTTCAGGATTTAGAAAAGCTCTACTTAAGGCACATGCACAACTAACATCACTATGCGATCATTGATACTCATAGCAACAAAAGAAATCAGGATAGCATTACGCGAAAAACTCATTGTGAGCATGGCGGCAATGATTGTTTTGCTTTTTGGTTTGGCTCTCTATGCAGGGTATATTTCCTATGCCCAACAGCAAGCTGCTATTCAGCAAACACAACATGAGAAACGAAAGGAGTGGCTCAACCAGGGAGACAAACATCCGCACATAGCGGCACATTACGGCACTTTTGCCTTTAAACCCAAAACCGTGCTTAGTCTTTTTGACTTTGGCCTGGATGCTTACACAGGCACTTCTGTGTATCTGGAGGCCCATCATCAACACGAATTTATGTTTAGGCCGGCTCAGGATCATAGTAGTATGATCCGGTTTGGCGAGCTGAGTGCAGCTTTGGTGTTGCAGGTACTTGTTCCTCTTCTCGTGATTTTTTTGGTTTTTCCGGCTTTTACCCAGGAGCGTGAAAGGGGAACACTCAAACTTTTGATGAGTCAGGGTATATCTATCAGTAGTTTGGTCTGGGGCAAGATTATAGCCTTTGTCGTCATACTAGGTCTGATTTTACTGCCGTTTGGTGTGGGGCTTTTGGCTTTTAGTAGCAACCTTACAGAAGACACTTTTCCCGATCTAGCGCTTAGGGTATTGTTGCTGTTGGTAGTGTATGGTGTGTATTTGTTCTTTTTTATAGCTTTTTCTGTGTGGGTATCGTTGCGATCCTCTGTTGGTAGAAATGCCCTGCTTGGTTTGCTTACCAGCTGGATGTTTTTTACTGTTTTGATGCCCAAAACGGCGGCTAATTTTAGCGAAAGCTTTTATGACTTGCCTTCTATGCGCGAGTTTAAGGCGCAGATAGAGGAAAGTAAACGCAATGGGCTGGATGGCAATGCTACACGCTCGGTCCGGCTAGCTGACCTCACGAAAGAGTATCTGGAACAATACGGCGTAGATTCTGTACAGCAACTACCCTTCAATTTTGAAGGGATATCATTGCAGGCGGGTGAAGAATATGGCAATAAAGTGTATGATCATTATTGGCATGAGCTTCATGAGCTTTTTCACAGGCAAAACCAGCTGGGTAGTCTCGCCAGTCTTTTCAATCCTTACCTGGCTGTGCGACACCTTTCCATGGTTCTTTCGGGTACAGACTTGCATACATTCCTCCATTTTGAAAAAAAAGCGGAGGAATACAGGAGAAAGTTTGTAAAGAAAATGAATCAGGACATGGCGCAAAATTCTCGGTATGGGGAGTTTTATGGATACAAGGCAGGAAGGGATCTGTGGGAAGAAATTGACGATTTTGATTATCAATCGCCTACCGTTTGGGATTTGCTTCCACATTACAGATTTGAAGTAGTCTCGTTGGTATTGTGGTTGGTACTGGTCATAGTACTCCTGAGTAGAGTAAACAAAAAATGGAATTATCAAAATGGATAGAATCACCCAAACACTAATCCGCTACGAGTGGAAAGCTCTGACACGCAATCGGTTTCAGTTGTGTTTGCTAGCCATAATGTTCGCTTTTGGTATGTATGCACTGTACTATGGGCAGTCTGAAATAAACACACAGCGGGAAGTCATCGAGGCAGTGCAAAAGCTGGAGGCGGATGAGTTTTCTCAGTACAAAGGGAGTTTTACAGAAGAGATGGAAACCCTGGAGCAGGAAAGGGCACATGACATAGCCTCAAAGCCAGCCTATGCCTGGTATCGGCATGGATATCATGCCATTTTACCGCCGCATGATTATGCATCCCTGGCTATCGGTCAGCGCGATTTGTTTCGTTATTATTATCGACTTACGGGCATGAGCTTGCATTATCAGCTTTTCGAAAACGAACTGGCCAATCCTGTAAATCTGATGGCCGGAAATTTTGACCTTTCTTTTGTTTTGGTCTATTTGTTTCCTTTACTGATTATTGCTTTCTGCTATGGATTGTTTTCCGTAGAAAAGGAAAATGGTACATTGGCTTTGTTGCAAATTCAAACTGTAAGTATCCGAAACATCATACAAGTGCGTCTGGGGTTTTATTTCGTGTTGATTGTCGGGCTGGCGGTGTTTATTTCTTTTGTGGGCTTATGTATATCCGCAAACCCCTTTTCGGCCCAAAACATTGTTCCTGCTTCGGCCTGGCTTTTTGCTACTATTCTGTACTGTGCCTTTTGGTTTGGCATGTTGTTTTTAATTATCAGCTTTAAAAAAAGTGCGGCGTTTAGTGCTATTTCTGCTGTTGGGTTTTGGCTATTGTTTCTTATTATAGTTCCATCAGTACTCAATATGATTGTTACGATAAAGTATCCGCTAAACAGTACTACACTGGCCGGACTCACTCGCAGAACAGGCCTTGAAAACGAGAACGATGAGCAGGAAATGGAGAGAATTATAATGGAATTTTTTGATCATAAGCCCGAGTTGGCAGGTAGTAAAAGCTTGATCAAAAACAATAGGTTACCCAAAGCGTATGCTGCATTTACTTCACTCAAGGATGTTCACAATCAACAGCTAGTGGATAATTACAATGCACAAGTGGTAAATAGAAACCGATGGGCGAGCAGCTACTTTTGGTTGAGTCCGGCTGTGGTAATGCAGGAATTATTGGCCAAAATTACTCAAACAGATCTCCATACTTTTCTGCGATTTCAGGATGATTTGGTGGGGTTTCATAGGCAAATTACAGACTTTTATTTTACCCGTCTTTTTTGGGATAAGCCTATTTCATTAGAAGACTATGCAAAATTGCCCGTGTTTGAGTCGTCAGCGGAAAATGAATATCATATGAATGTCTGGCGTGAAATGGGCATTATCTCTCTGAGTACAGTGCTGGTGTTTTTGGGTGGATATATAGGGATGAGCCGAAGTGAAAGGATGTGAATGGTAGAGCTGCTTTATCCGGATTTTATTTCTGTATCAGGCATTGCACGCTTTGCATACTCCCCCCAGAGTGAAGTTGATTCGGCTAACGGAAAATTCCTTGGATACCTTTACTTCAGGTACATCTATTTCTTCCAGGCAATAGGTTTGATGACACTCGTCGCACACAAAGTGGGCATGGTGGTCGGTGTGGGTTTCGTCAGGGCAGCTATGGCCACAGAGAGCATACTTTATGCCATGCCCGTCTTCAGAAGCTTTGTGTAGTATGCCGTGTTCTTCAAAAGACCCAAGGGCTCTGTATATAGTTACACGATCCTGTGTGGGTTTCATCCTGGCCATCAAATCTTTGGCTGATAGAGCCACATCACTTTCCATAAACAATTCTAATATTTCGGTTCTTATAGGAGTTTTTTTCAAACCATTAGAGCGAAGCAAGTCTCCTATCCATTTCTTGTTATCCATGTGCCTATTATACTAAATTTTTTAATCCCCAGACCATAACGAACCAATTTAAACCAACTTATTCCTACTTTGTCAAGTTGAGATAAGAGGATCGATACCTGACAGGTTTCTATCCCTTCAACTGCGTAAGTTAGGCTTTTATGGTCATTAAACCTGTCAGGTTTTACGCTGTTTTCAAATATGACAAAGTAGGATTATAGTCAACATACACGCAACCCCAAAGGGTTTTGATCTTTCTTTCTTCATCCCCGGGGCAGCTGATAAAATTTTGTAAAGTTCGTTAAGTTTTTAAACGCAACAATATTGCATTTGTTTTTCAGGATAGGTATTATTGCAACTTAGTTGCATTAATTTATTCAGAATATGAAAAATCAATTTGTAGGGCTAAACATGGATTTCATTGGGTTTGTCACTTCTATGCTATGTGCCATACATTGTTTGTGCCTTCCTGTTGTATTGAGCGCTATGCCTCTGGTAGGTTTCGAATTTATGGAGAACCCATCCATGGAATATGGTATTATCCTTCTGAGTTTTCTCATAGCGAGTGTTGCATTGCTAAAAGGGTACACTAAAAAACACAAAAAGCCTTTGGCTTTGATCATCGTCGCTTTTGGTTTTACGCTCATCGTACTGGGGCATTTATTCCAGGTTGGATGGCTGGAGGTGTGTTTTACATCGGGTGGTGCTATAGCTGTTTCTATCGCCCATTTAATGAATTGGAAATCTACAAAACAGGCATGGGGTAATTAAGCGCTCAGTCCCGATTGCGGGCAAAGCGTGTGGCTATAAACAAATGACATTAAAATGAATCTACTAACAAAAAAGAAGAAACTACCAGTAACCGTACTCAGCGGTTTTCTGGGCGCAGGAAAAACAACGTTGCTCAATCATGTGCTCAATAACAGGCAGGGGTTGAAGGTAGCTGTGATCGTGAATGATATGAGTGAGGTGAACATAGATGAAAAGCTCATTGCCAATGGCACGAAGCTCTCCAGAACGGATGAAAGGCTCGTGGAAATGAGCAATGGCTGTATTTGCTGTACCCTTCGGGAAGACCTCATGATAGAGGTAGAAAAGTTGGCCAAGATGAACAAGTTTGATTACTTGCTGATAGAAAGCACCGGTATATCTGAGCCGATACCCGTGGCTCAGACCTTTTCTTTTGCTACCGGAGACGAACTCTACGACCTTACACAAATCAGCCGCCTGGATACCATGGTGACGGTTGTGGATGCTTGTCATTTTTTCAAAGATTTTGGCAGTAGCGATACTATTTTAGATCGCGAAATGACCGACGATGCGGAAGACACCCGTTCGATTGTCAACCTCCTTACCGATCAGGTAGAGTTTGCCAATGTCATTCTTATCAACAAATCTGATCTGGTAAGCGAAGATCAGTTGGGTATGCTGGAGAAAACCCTGCACAAGCTAAACCCAACGGCTAAAATCTTGCGAACTACCTACAGCAAAATCGATCCCAAAGAAATTTTAAACACAGGTCTTTTTGATTACGAGATTGCCGAACAATCACAGGGTTGGCAAAAAGAATTGGAGCTGGCTCAAAAAGGTATCGCTCACAGTCCGGAAACAGAGGAATATGGGATTTCTTCATTCGTTTATCGCACTTCCAGGCCGTTTCACCCCGAGAGGTTACTCAAATATGTACATGCCGGCATACCCGGTTCGATCATACGAAGCAAGGGCATCTTTTGGATCGCTTCCAGGCCAGACAATGCCATACTGTGGAGTCAGGCCGGGGGATCGCTAAAGGTAGAAATCTATGGCAGGTGGTGGGCAAGCGTATCGCTGAAATACCGTGCTTCAAGTCAAGCCTACATGGACAATCAGGCCGACATTCAGGCAAAATGGGATAAAAAATGGGGAGATCGGATGAACGAACTGGTGTTTATAGGGCAGGATATGGATAAGGAGGAACTTTCGCGAGAGTTGGATGAATGCCTGCTTACCGAACTTGAAATTGCTGGTATGGACGCAGGCACACACTTCGTAGATGATTGGCCAATGTAAGGCCTCCAATTCAAAAACGGAGGGACTGATTCTTTGTCAGAAAATGAACTAAATTTTGCATAAACATGATAACAAAACAAGAAGTAGAAAACGCCCAGAACGCCTGGGGAGAAGGAGTGGTGAAAATAGGTTTCCTCAGGGACAACCGCGAAAAATGTGAGGCACTGGCAAGGGAATTTGCTGCTGAGCGCTATGATTTTGACAACAAAGAGGTGCTGTTTAAACCAACAAAAACTGCAGCGATTCAATTCAGACCGACCGGCGAAGGAGCATTGTCTTATTTTATTGGTGGCAACCCCAATTTCAGTGAAGATAAAGGGTTTGCCCTTCAGCCCTGGACCAACGTTCGCTTCGAAAATGCTGCACTGATACTGGAAGAAACCAGGTCCATTGCTATGGGTAATTATTTCTTTACCGACCTGAACGGTGACGAAACAAAGGTGGAATACACCTTTGGCTATACCAAAGATGCTGAAGGCAACCTGAAAATAGATGTGCACCACTCTTCACTGCCTTTTACCCCAAACGCATGACAAGAGTGTGGCAGGATACTGCAGGAAAAGGGCTATTTTTCGTTTGCCCCACCGATAGAATAGAGGCACTCATCGAAAAGAAATATAGAGGTGAGGCCTATTTCTATTCAGCACTTGGGGTATATGTTGAATTTGATTTCAAGACCCAACACGACCTGATCGATATGATAAGCACAAATCGTATCGATCAGATTGTATTCATTTCCTCGATGGGCAATGCGTTTTACAAAAGAGCGTTGGACGAACCCCAAAAATGGAATTACCCGGTAAGCAAAGCGTTGGTCAGAGCCAGGGAAAAAAATGCGGGTCAGTGCTTGTATTCTCCTGCGTTTTTTTCAAACCCCTACAGGCTGGTCGCCGGTTATCTGCAGGATCAAAAAGAGCGGCTGCTGTCAACCGATTATTTGGGTAAGTATGTAGAAAAGGAAGCCATTTCCGTAGAGGTATATGCCTTCCAGCCTCACAAAGGGGAGTATTATAGTCCGGAAGAGCTGTGTAAGACAGGGCAGTTATTGGAGCGTATTTCAGTTAATTAGGTTCTGCAGAAAACAACACTTTCGTTTGTGTATGTAGAGTAGGGAGAGCTGTTTACAGCAATTTTTTAAGTTGTTAATTCTTATTTGCTACCAACTTTCTAAGCTAACACTAATTAACGGCTAAGGGCTGGTAATCCATGCTGAATATAAACCTTTTGGAATAGTCATAAAATGGCAGCATGTTTGTTGGCAAGCCTTGACTAAACTACTATATTCAATATGAACTTCACATTACTTTTTCGAGGGATCTCAATCCTGAGTTTTTTTCTGATTTCTTTTTCGCTCATTGCCAAAGACAAACCCAATGTCATCATCTTTTTTACCGACGATCAGGGGTATGCAGATGTAGGATGCTACGGAGCAGAAGGGTTTGAAACACCCCACTTGGATCAACTGGCCAGCGAGGGGATACGCTTTACGGATTTTTATGTGCCGGCCACAGTGTGTACACCTTCACGGGCGGGTTTGCTGACAGGGCGCTATCCCAAGCGGGCAAACCTGCATGAGGCAGTGCTTTTTCCCTTTTCAGAGGGAGGGTTGTCGCAAAGTGAGTATACCCTGGCCGAAATGTTCAGGGAAAGCGGGTATTCAACATCGCTGGTAGGCAAGTGGCATTTGGGGCATAAACCGGAATACATGCCAAATAACCATGGGTTTGACTATTTCTACGGTGTGCCTTATTCCAACGACATGCACAATCATCACTACAAGCATATAGATTTCAAAGCTCCGCCATTACCATTTTACCGCAATGAGGAACTGATAGAATCAGGGCCCGATCAACGCTATCTGACCAAAAGGTATACAGAGGAAACAATCAGGATAATTGAGGAGAAAAAGGAGGACAAGCCTTTCTTCATTTACCTGGCTCAGAATATGCCGCATTTACCATTGTTTGTGTCCGAAAAATTTGAAGGAAAGAGTGAACTGGGGCTTTATGGCGATGTGATTATGGAGTTGGATTGGAGTATGGGTGAAATTGTAAAAGCCCTGAAAAAAGCCGGGGAATATGAAAACACGATTATAGTATTTACCTCAGACAATGGCCCGAGAGTGGGCTCAGCCAAACCCCTGAGGGGTCAGAAAGCTCAAACCTGGGATGGAGGGCAGAGAGTACCCGGAATAATAACCTGGCCCGCACTCATACCCGACAAGCAGGTATGTGGTGAGGTAGTAACAACCATGGATTTGTTTCCGACCCTGGCCAGAGTAGCAGGCGCAAAGCTGCCCAAAGGGCATACTTTCGACGGACGTGATATTCTGAAACTGTGGAAAAACCCCGAAAAGACAAAGCTGAAAGACGAGCCGTTGTATTTCTACGCGAGAGATGGCAAGCCGGAAGCCGTACGTCTGGGCGATTGGAAATTGCACATTTCTAAAACAGCCGGCTGGAATGCCGGGAAGCAAGGGAGTTTTCCGGTATCTCTTTACAATTTGAAGGAAGACATCAGAGAGGAGAATAACCTGGCTGACCAATACCCCGAGAAGGTAGCAGAAATGACCCGAATGATTGAGACATTTGATAAGACATTGTAGGCAAGAGAGACGTACCGTGGGCTTTACGGCTCACGGTCGTTTACTTGGTTATGTGGATTTTATTCTTCCAGCCGATCTATTGGAGATAGAATTTCAGTTGTAAAATCAAGGATTTTGTAATCTACAATTAGACCATTTTCCATTAAGTTAGGAAAGCTGTTTGAATCAGATGATGTATGTGGTGGGTTGTAATTGTTTGAATTAGAGGTTTTTACTTCGTAATTCATAAGTTTGGATGTACTTGTGTATTCATTCATCTTAGTGCAATTATACATTATTATCTTCGTGTTTCCAACCTTCGAAGTTCATTTGATTTTCGATAGTTGTTCTGTTTATTGGGGGAAGATTGTTCGGCTGATTAATTTGCTGGATGGTCCTAATTAATGCTCCCTCTGTAACCCAGACGTCTGTTCCTCCTTCAATACTCTCCAAAAGAACCCTTCTACATGAATAATTTATTGTGGGTTTTGCTCCGAGTTCCAAATTAGGATTAAAAGGTTCGAGAAGTCTTAATTCTTCACGTATATTATCAAAAATGAATTTGATTTTTTTATATTGTTCGTCATTAGGTTTTTCAATGCTCAACTCCAATTCGTCTCTTGCTTCATTTCTATAGATAGCATAATCGTGACTTCCCGAATCACTACATAAAAAGGATACAATCTTATTTATTTTTTCAGTTTGATCAGCTCCAAGTTGTTTATGCAGTAGTTTTTTTGCTACCATTTGTATTTGAGTTCTTGAACGATAAACGTTTCCTAATACAAGAGGGTGCACTTTTTCAGCTAGATTAAGTAAAACGTCTTTTAAGTTTCTTTCGTCATTTAATTTCAATTCTTGTTTAGCAAGATCAATAAAACCTTGAATTGATTCAACGCTGACAGGAATTCTTGCCTGTGGATTGTTTGGATTTGTTGGATTCTGTGGGTTTAATGGCCCATTCAATGATGGATCGATAGGCCCTAAAGTTGCCTGTTTAGTCATCATAATATTGTCAGCACCTAAACTTATGATAGTGCCTGAGCTCCTTGCCTTTGATGGTATTATTACCTCAAATTCTTTGCAAAATTGACGTATTAAATTAACCAAACTCCAAGCCGCCATCGTGTCACCTCCAAGAGTATACAAAAAAAGACTGATTTTATTCACCTTGCCAATATTATCCAGTTGCTCAGAGAAGTATTCTAGAACATCTGTGGCTATTTGTGTTTCCATTCCACGCCTATCTCCTGTGATGTAAACTAGAAGTTTCGACTGTCTATTCTTCTCTAGCCATTTATAGTATTCTAATCTGTCTTTATACATTGTTCAGTTAAGTTTTTAGTTCTTCCACAAACAATAACATAAGCAACACTATGTCGCTTATCTTCCTTTTAAATATACTTGGCTGGTTAAGTGATCCGTGATTTATTGTGACTAGGTGACTATACAACAATAATGCAGCTAATATAATCTTTTTAATAACATTTAAAATGTCTCTTCTGATTTTTAAATGTGGTGATTGGTTGTTGTTAAATGTTTAAATAGGTACTTATAATCGACTGTAAGTACTTATTTAAACAGCTAAAAACATCAAAAATTTGATTTAATACTTTAACTGAAAATATGGATTAGCAGCTATGAAGGCATTGCAAGCCTAACATAGGCGTGTAGATAGTCGTGATGTCAAAACAGCAACCCATTATAGGTGAGTTCTACTGCAAAGACCGCTAGTTATCTCGATTGAAATATTCAACTTCCCTTCAACTCCAGCAGTGCCACATTCTCTACATGGTGGGTGTGGGGAAACATGTCTACAGGTTGCACTTTGGCTACACGGTATTTGTCAGATAGCAGCTGTATGTCGCGGGCCTGAGTGGCAGGATTGCAGCTCACATATACTATTTTTTTGGCCTCTATGCGTAGCAGTACATCGATCACATTTTCGTGCATGCCGGCACGCGGAGGGTCGGTAATGATGATGTCTGGTTTGTCGTTTTGTGCGACAAAAGCGTCGTTGAGCAGGTCTTTCATATCACCAGCATAAAATACAGCATTGTCGATCCCATTCAGTGCTGCGTTTACCTTGGCGTCTTCTATAGCCTCCGGTACATATTCTACACCTACCACTTTTTTGACCTGTGAAGCACAAAAATTAGCAATAGTGCCCGTGCCGGTGTAGAGGTCATAGAGCACTTCATGGCCTTCAAATCCCGCAAAATCTGCGGCTATTTTGTATAGGTTGTACGCCTGGGCAGAGTTGGTCTGGTAAAACGACTTAGGTCCGATTTTAAACTTCAGTCCATTCATCGTTTCTATGATATGGTCTTTGCCGTGAAACGTAACGACTTCCAGATCGTGAAAGGTGTCATTGCCTTTTTGGTTGATCACATACAGCAGCGATGTGATCGCGGGAAAGCTATCGCGCAGGTGAGAGAGCAGCCCGTCTATGGCTTGCTGGTCGCGTTCGGCAAACTGCACCAGCACCATCAGTTCGCCATGATCGGTATAGCGGATCATGAGCGTGCGTAGCAGGCCTACCTGCTGGCGAATGTCAAAAAAGCTCAGCTGCTGCTCAAGCGCATACGCTCTTATGCTGTTTTTTATCGCATTGGCAGGCTCCTCCATCAGATGGCAGGTGTCTATGTCTATTATTTTGTCAAACAGTCTGGGAATATGAAAGCCCAGCGCATTGCGTTGCAGGTCGTCTGTAGAGTCAATTTCCTCTTTGGTCAGCCACCTTTTGTTAGAAAAAGTAAATTCAAGCTTGTTTCGATAGTGGCTTGTCTTTTCCGAAGGCAGGATAGGGATAAGTTCTTCGATATCGATTTTGCCGATACGCTGAAGGTTGTCCACCACCTGCTGCTGTTTATATTCCAATTGGGCGTTGTAATCGAGGTGTTGCCACTTGCAGCCCCCGCACACACCGAAGTGGTCGCAAAAAGGCGTTGTACGGCGATCCGAGTAGGCATGGTAGTGAACGGGGTGTCCCTCCATGTACGATTTCTTTTTACGGGTAATTCTGATGTCTGCCACATCGCCGGGCACAGCCTCTTTTACAAAAATAACCCGGTCGCCATCGCGGGCGATACTTTTGCCTTCAGCTGCCACACTCTCTATTTTGAGTTGGGGTATAATCAGTTCTTTTTTCCGTCTTGCCATATCGGGCGCAAAAGTAAGCAATGACATGTAATTCGTAACCTCTTTGCAGCAACAAAGCCGTGTGAAGTAAGCAAGAAAGGTCGTAAGAGGATGACAGGAGCTTTACGCATACGAGTAAATACGTCCTGTGTCAAATTTAGACTTTGCGGAGTGGTGATTTAAGGATTTTTGATTTAGCTTGAAAAAACTTTGAACCAGTAGATAGGTAGAAGGAATTTTGGTAAAGATGAAAATGAGGGTGTTTTTTCTTTCAGCTGTTTAGAGGGCAGTAAAAACACCACGCTGACAACCAACCATGAAGTATGTAAGTCGTTTTTTGCTGGGTTTACTGTTGGGCTGCTTGGCAGGCAGCATGCAGGCCAATCATATAGTAGGTGGGGAAATAGAGCTGATCCATGTAAGGGATTCTCTTTACGAGATACGACTGATTCAATATTTCGACGAGGTGCAGGAAGGGTCATCTCAAAAAAACCCTTCTCCCGATCCTTTTGTAGATATCGTCATTTTCAGAAACGGATCCAGTTTGGTGAAAGCATCGTACAGATTGCCCCGTGTGGCAGTGCAGGATGTAAAGTATACTGACCCAGACTGTGCTATTGGCCAACTAGAAACGGATAGGGTGTTGTATGCGGATCAGGTGGTTTTGATACCCGCACAATATGCAGATCCGGCAGGCTACTACATCGTATGGGAGCGCTGCTGCAGAAATGCCGCAGTACAAAATATCAATAACTCTTCCGGCACGGATGTAGGCATGACCTACCGCCTCGATTTTCCTCCTCTTATCAAAGACGGGAAACGCTTTATCAATTCATCGCCTACTATTTTGCCCCCATTGAGCGATTACGCATGTGTAGACCAGACGTATTACACCGATTTTCGTGGAACAGATTTCGATGGCGACTCTCTGGTGTATTCGTTAGTCACACCCCTTAACAGTTCGCAGGCAGTAGCTGTGCCCAACCCCACACCAAAGCCACATCAGTCCGTAGTGTTTTCCGACGGCTTTGATGTTGAAAACATGGTGCCCGGCAGCCCTTCGCTGCAGATCAGCGACAAGGGTTTTTTGACCGTTACTCCGTCTTTTACAGGGTTGTTTGTGTTTTCGGTATTGGTAGAGGAGTATCGCGATGGAGAAAAAATAGGAGAGGTTATTCGCGACTTTCAGATGCTGGTGATCGATGGGTGTAACCCGCCGGCACCTCCCGATGCACAGGTAAGGTTGCCGGGCGAAAAGAATTTTTACAACGAAGTAGATACCATCAAATTTACGGTCGCAGATGAGAAGTGCTTTGAGTTTTTAGTAACGGACGATGTAGGTGAAATAGTGACTTTCAGAGCCGAAGGAGTCAACTTTGAGCAGAAAGTAGAAGATATCTTTGATTTCACACAGGGGTTTATCAATTCGGATAAAGACACCCTGCGTGTGGAGGTGTGTATACCCGACTGCCCTTATGTGCGCCATGAACCCTTTATTATCGATTTGCTGGCGGCAGACCAAGCATGTCCGTTACCACAAATCGATACGGTACGCCTTACTATATATGTAGAGCCTCCACCAAATGAAGCGCCCTTTTTTCAACAGGATGTGGAGAAAAAAACGATAACAGTGCCGGCTGGTGAATCCTACACAGAAGACTTTGTGGGGCTGGATACAGATGGCGATTTTCTTACCACCACTTTTCTTGCCACAGATTTTTCTCCCGAAGAGTATGGGTTTTCATTTGTGCAGAAGCAAAACAGTGCAGGGCAAAATGAAGTGCAGCTTGCCTGGGATGCTGCCTGCCTTACTTACGATTTTTATCATCGCTCTACCTTCCAAATGGATATGGTGCTGGAAGACCTGGATCAGTGCGCTGTGCCGGTAGCTGATACCATACATTTTGATTTTTCGGTAGACTTGCCCCCCAATACCGATCCGGTAGTGAGTACAGGATTGGGGAGTACAACTACTTTTGCGCAGATAGGAAGTCGGTTGGAATTTAATGTAAAGGCAAAAGATGCCGACAATGATAAGGTGAAACTTTGGGTGTATTCGCCCGAAGTAGACAGGCAGCAGCTTGGGGTAGAGTTTGAGCAGAAAGAAGGCACAGGTGAAGTTAATTCGCGGTTTGTATGGCCGCTGGATTGCGATGTGTTGGGAATAGATCAAACCGAAAAGTTTACTTTTTATTTTATTGCTGAGGATGAAGATGATTGCAAGTTTCCCAACAGCGATACCCTGAAAATAGATGTGAATGTAGTTGTGCCGTTCAATCCCAAGCCCACATTCGACCTCTATCCGGACTATGAGCTTACTGTTAACGAGCCGTTCAAGCTACCCATAACTGCCATAGACCCTGAGGACGATTTTGTGACTATAGATCTGCTCGAAGGAGTGCCGGTACCTCCATCGGAGAGTTTTCATTTCGAACGGGTATCGGGCAAAGGCAGTGCTACCTCCACGCTGGAGTGGACACCTGAGTGCTCTTTGCTGGGCGAAGATTTTGCACCGCAAAAGTACAATGTCTTCTTTCTTGCCTGGGACGACAGATGCCCGATCAGAAAGTACGACACCCTGTCTATTGTTTTTGAAATCAAAGAGCTGGAGGTCAACTACGATACCTTTTTGCCGGCCAATGTTTTTACCCCCAATGGAGATGGTATCAACAATACATTTAAGCTCACGAATCTGCCTGTGCCCGAACAAAATCTACCTCCCGACAATTGTGAAGATCAGTTTCAGGCCATCACTATAGTAGACAGGAAGGGGAAAGTGGTGTTTAGTTCGGATGAGCGCAACTTTGAATGGGATGGAGGAGGATTGCCCGCAGCTACCTACTATTACAGTATACAGTACCGCCACAATAGCTACAGAGGTACAATATCGCTGCTGTATTAAAAACCCATGCCCAGACGTATGCCGTTGGCATAGTGATGTCCCTGCAAAAAGCCCGCATAGTAATCTACCCTGAATACCTTGAAAATATGCTCCAGACCAGCGCCGTACTCAAAGTAATGCCCCGAGGTTTGGGTATATAGGTAGTTGAACGAGCCCACAGCCTGTACTTTGCTTTTGCGTAGAAAAGGAATTTTGTTGATCAGAAAACCATTAAAATGGTGGGAGTATTGTCCAAATACCCACTGGCGAGTGGTGCTAAAAGCATAGTAGTCCAGCAGTTGAAAATTGTTAGGCTTAAATTGAGCCAGAAGAGTACGGCTGCCGTTGAAATGCTTGAAATCGATAAAGGTCAGCTTCTTTTTGTTGAAAAAAGTACCGGCCGCCAGGTTGTAGTTGCCCGACCCCATTAGCTTGTAATCTACCTTGTCTCTTACGCTTATGTCTGCTTTGTCATAGTCTACATCCGACCCCAGCACGGGTAGTCCTTTGGTATAGCTGATGCGTACTCTGGGGTATTTGGAACCGAGTACATATTTCTGGTCGGGACGGGTAATGTACTTTTGCTTGAAGCGTATGGTTAGTGCGCCACTTATAGTTAGCGATGAGTTGCTTCCGAACGAGGTAGCGCCTAGTTCCTGGTTTGCCGGGCTGTTCGGCGTGAAAAACCTGCTGTCGCGGTAAAATACTGAATAATCCGATTGATTGAATAGCTCTTTTCGGTTGGCGTACTCTATGCGGGATTCGGCCAGCAGTCCGTTTGCTACCTCGGAGTGAATGCCAGCCGCAGCAAAGGTTTTTTCATACAGCTTGAGGTAGTTTCTTCTGTTTAGCAGGGTTTCGAGCGAATTGATTAGAGGAGAAATCGGAAAGCTAGGGTTGAATTGATGGGTGAAATGCCCAACATGAACCATCGCTCTGGAAAACTTTTTGGGATTGTAATACAGGCGTCCAAAAAGCTGTCCGTAAGGTTTTTTGCTCGCAAACCCGTACTTTACTTCAGGTATGATCTGGTATTTGAGCTGACCTTTTTCGGATTTGGAGTAAATAGACTTCAGGTACACTACGGGCCCTTCTACAGTGTTGAATTGCAGGTTTTCGATAATGGGCTCGAACCGGAAATACTTCTCTTCGAAAGATTTTTGATATACATAGCCACTGTAGAGTATGTTTGCTGCGCTGATCTTATTCACCCTCTTGTCGAGCGAGTCTTTGTAGGGTTTTGAGTTGAAAATCACCTCCAGGCTGTCTTTTCTTCGATAGTCGGTAGTTTCTATACGAGTCAGGGGAATAGGGCGTACCTTGTTCCAGTAGGAGCTGTCGCGCTGGTTGGCATGGTCTTCTATTACCATTATTTCATTGCTGAAATAGTTTTTGGGAAAAAGCCGGTCAATGGCAGCTACTCCGGTTTCATTACTGTCTTTTTTTATAAAATCCAGATTAGGTTGCACCTTGTAGTCGGAGTGGATGCCTATGAAGTTGCCCTTTCCTTTGAAGCCAAATATATCTACCGTAAAAGTGAACTTTTGGGAGATCATCATCCAGATGTCGTCTTGCACAGGCGCATAAACCTGCCGTATGTTCAGGTTGTCGATAAATTCCAACTGATGTTCTTTGGTCAGCGTCAGGTCTACACTGTGGATTTTCCAACTGTCTTCGATAATGTAGATGTAACCTGAAAAAACAGGGTCATTTTTTCGGCGTGGTATTACCTTTATTTTATTGATCAACAGGCCGTTTTCCTGTATCACCCCTTTCAATTCGTATTCGTAAAACAGCAGGGCGTTGTTAGCAATGGGAGAGACATAGCCCCTTTCACTCAGCCCCTCAGCCTTTAGCAGATTGTCGTAAAAAGAAAACATCATCTGCGATCCCTGATTGTAGCTAAATGAGTTCGTGGATCCGCTTACTTTCGACGAAATCATTACCTCTTTGATTTTGTCGGGCTGCTCAAAACTCAGTTCCGAAATGGATTCAGAGAGGTATACGATACCCGTATCGAGTGGAATTACAAAGCCAAATACCTTGTCGGGCTTTTCGTCTATGGTTTGCATGCCTTTTATATAAACCTGGCATTGGTAGGCCTGCACCTGTTTTTTGTGATATTCACGCTTTTTTATGGTTTCACGAATCACCCGGTAGGCCGGGTCTTTTTCCGCTGCACTAACCACGATTTCTTTTAGCTGGAGTGCTTCGCTTTGCAGGGTCACGTTGAGGGTAGCCGGTGAGCTGCCCAGGGTTATGGTCTTAGTGGTTTTTTTATACCCCACATACTGAAACACTAGCTCGTAAGTGCCGGGAGCGAGTTCTATGGCATATTCTCCATTGATGTTGGAGGTAGTGCCCTTGGTAGTGTTGAGCACATACAATGTGGTAAAAGGAAGCGGGTCTCCCTTTTCGTCTGTTATTTTTCCTGAAAGGGTAGTGGCAGATGCAGCTAATGCACTCAGTAGCATAAGGCAGGATGCCAGCATACGTTTAAGAGCAGGGGAGATATAAGGAAGTATGTTCGTTTTTTTGGGCATATACCTGCAATAGTATGAAAGTTGGGGCGAAAAAGAGGGGCATTAGCCAGCAAAATATTGGGTGTAAAATGAAAAATAACGATCCCGCTTGTCGGGCAGGATGTTGCTTTTTGTTGCTCTATATGAATTTGTGTGGAAAGTAGAATTATCAGAATCGAATTACTGCCAACAGGCAAAAAAGGTAAGCACTTGCAGAAAGCCGGTTTAAAAGAAAGAGCGATCAGGAGGGGGGAGGAAAATTGGTGATCGGATGCGGGTAAAGGCCTTGAGCGTTAAATTTTCCATGATTTTTGCCTGCTTTTCATCAAGGAAAAGCAGGTGCCCTTCCGGCATGAGGAAAAGAGTAAGCGAACAACTGCCTGGTATCTTTTGCCATAGTCTTATTGTCAAATTGTATGTTATAATAAATTTACCCATGTGTACATCACATAGCACCCTTTTTGTTCGGGTATAGTTGGTAGGTATTGTTAGCGTTTTATCTTTGAAAAAAAGAAGCACAATGAAGACAGTAATCATAACAGGCGGATCGTCGGGAATAGGGCAGGCTTGCGCCGTAGAATACGCTAAAAACGGCTATAATGTGGTGTTTACCGGCCGCAATGCAGACCGTATGCAGGAAACCGAACAGCTGCTGGAGTCTGCGGGAGCAGGCTATCTGGCCATGAGTGTAGATGCAGCCAGCGAGCAGGGTGCAAAAGACGTGATAGAGGCAGCCGTAGAAAAATTTGGAGGAATAGATGTATTGATTTGCAATGCAGGAATATCTATGCGGGCGCTGTTTGAAGAGGTAGACTTGCAGGTGTTTGAGCAGCTCATGCAAATCAATTTTATGGGAAGTGTGTACTATGTAAAACACGCTTTGCCTCATATATTGGAAGCCAAGGGCAGTATTATAGCCATTTCGTCTATCAACGGTCACAGAGGTACACCGGCACGCACGGCATATACAGCCTCTAAGTACGCCATGGAAGGTTTTTTCGAAGCACTACGCACAGAGGTTATGTACAGAGGAGTGCATGTTATGGTGGTGAGTCCGGGGTTTACCGGCACCAACATCCGAAATACAGCACTCACAGCCAAAGGCCAGATACAGGGAGAGTCGCCCCGCGACGAAGCTAAAATGATGACTTCTGAAGAAGTAGCTCGCAGTGTGTACAAAGGGCAGCTCAAAAAGAAGCGCGATATCGTCCTGACCACTCAGGGCAAGCTGGCGGTTTTTCTCAATAAATTTATACCGGCTACTATGGATAAGATCGTGTATAAAGTAATGGCTAAAGAACCCGATTCGCCATTCAGTTGATTAGCCGAGTGTTTTCACCTTGTCTTTTCGGATGTAAGCCTTTTCGCCATTCCACTTGATTTCGAGCCACAAGCCATGGTCACTGTAGGTTTTTACTCTGTGGCCTTTTTGGATCACATCGATTAGCCCAGCTCCGGACGAAGGGCCGTCCATCAGATAGCAGTGGTTTTCAATTACGATAGCCTGATTGTGAGTATTGGTGTAGTTGTTGATAAAAAACAAAGCCACCAGCAGGCAGGCACTTGCCACTACCAATCCTACAGGCCTTTTGTTGTTTTTTCTTTGGGTATAAAAGCCAAACCCGAACAGAATACAGGCGATACTCAGCAGAGTGAGTGATAGAGGCAGTCTGAATTTGTGGATGAGATTGAGAAAGAAATCAGAGTCGTTGATCACAAACCCGGAAAGTTTATGTTCTTCGGCAATGTCTTTCATTTTATTTCTGGCCTGCTTGTCGGATGACTTCAGGTAGTACAGATTGAGGTAGTAGAGTGCATTGCTATAGTCACCCAGACCTTCTTTTATAAAAGCCATTTTGAGTAGCATTTGTGGAGACGCCTGTTGGTGTTCGTCCACTATTTTCTCATAGATATCAAACGACTCGGTGTATTTTTTTTGTTCAAAAAGCGAGTCGGCTTTGCTGAGCAGCGAGCCCGAATCGGCCAGTACAGAGCTGCATAGGCATAGAAGGAAAAATATTGTCAGAAAACAGGAATATTTGTTTTGCATTTTGATTTTAGATATCTAAGTTTGCAACCGCAAAATAAGGGAAGGCAATACAAATAGTAAAGAATTCCTCTAAAAATGTATGATTTGGTAGCTCAGTTGGTAGAGCATCTCCCTTTTAAGGAGAGGGTCCTGGGTTCGAGCCCCAGCCAAATCACACCAAGCCTGAGACGCATCTCGGGCTTTTTTTACTACCTGATTTGGTAGCTCAGTTGGTAGAGCATCTCCCTTTTAAGGAGAGGGTCCTGGGTTCGAGCCCCAGCCAAATCACCACCGATAGCCTGGGAAAACTCCCGGGCTTTTTTGTGCCCATTGTATTTTCATATTCATCACTACTTACAGATTGGTTCTGGGTAACAGAACCATACATCTTAGTTTTTTGTTTAAATTTATGTTGCTAACATTGCTCTCCAATCAAACGACCAGAAGGGAGTGACTGGCTGAATTTGTGTAAAACAGGTATTAAAACAACAACCTTTCGATATTGAGATATTTCTGACATTAGCCCCGAAGCAACCACATAGGTGAGGCTACCAGATGATATAGACTATTGTAAAGAAAATGATATGAAACAAGTGAGAGAACAGGCTGCTGAGTTTCTGGATTTGGTAGCTGGACTGAGGCAGCATGGCCACAAGGTAGGTGAAATAGCGTTTATTTTGGAATTGCACTCTTCGGTGCTGTCCAGCCTGTGTAGAACTGTTCTTCCCGATATTGTAAATAAGAAAACAGACACAGACACAGAAGATGCCATTATTGATAAGGCGTTTAGCAAAGCAAATAATATATCGAAAGACAAAACCCTGCGAAACCTGCCCCGGTATATCGAGCAACTCAAAGCCATACCCAAGGGCAAGCAGCCTACTCAAACCAAAGATATTTTCGAACCTTATCGAAATGCCATAGCAGCCTCCTATAGTTCTATGCAAGACTCTTTTGTGGGTATATACGAATGTTATACACATTCTACAAACTCTAATGAGATCAGGCAGGAGCCTTTTCTCGTCATAGACAACTACAACAAGAAGCACATAGAAATACGCAAAGGAAATACAGCTGCCGGGCTGGAGGGCTTTATGTTTTTAAGCGGTAGCCATCTTATAAGTATCTACCTGATCGACTCATCAAACGGCATTCAGGAAACAGCTTTGATTCAATTGATTCAACCCTTTTCCAAATCCTTCAAGATTCTTTATGGGATTTACCTGAATTTAAGTTTTTCCAAAACACCCATTGCCCGCAGAATCGTGCTGAAGCGAAAGGGCGATGAATGTTCGATGGAAGAGTTTAAGCAGCTGCCTACCAAATATTTTAAGACGGGGCAGCCGTCAGAAGGAATAAGCCCTGAAATAATGGAATACCTCAGCGATCCGGACGATTACAAAATGGAGTGTATGCAGTTGCCCAATCCCACTTTTGATGAACAGGACCTGGCCAAGGCACGAGAGCTGAAGAAGCTTTTTCGCAACAAAAAAATCGAAGACTAGTCCTGTTGTAACCCCCCCCACATCACTTCCTTTTTCATGCCGTCTTAGAGAGTCCTTTATTCGTTTGTTTGGGGGCACATATCCGGGGAGCTTCGAATAGTTTTTCACTTATACCGTTATAGGTCGACACCCGATCGCAGGATTAGCCGCTTGTTTGGATTTCAACCCTTGCATACGGCACTTTTGTTAACGTATTTTTAATGTAAAAATGTAGTTAACCTACTGATATATAGGTGTTTGTTTTGTTTTTAGCTCGCCGTTAGCACGTTATATTAAGGCATTAATTTTATTATTAGAGATTAGTCAATTTAATTAATATTAAGTAATTATTTTTTATATATAATTTATAAAATAAGCCCGTTTTTGCCCTAAAACACTGCCTACTTTTAAACTTAAAATTCACCCATCAAGCTCCTGAAAGCGAGTTTTTTAGACGGTGAAAAAAGTTAACATAACCGATAAAAAGTATGGCAGAACAACTACAAAAAAGTAAATTTTTAGGATGCGCTGGTATGTCCAGACCAACAATAAGGCTCCTGTCTTTAGGCCTTATAGTTGCAATGCTGGGATTTGCCTCGTGTGAGGATGATATCAGGGAAGAAGTAGTAGTGGCAGATGTGGCCAGTATACCTTCAGACTCCCGTTTGGTAGGCAACATGGCCTATGTGTATATGGAAAACCCTGATAAAGACGGGGAGCCGTATACGCAAGCAGAATTGGCAGAATTGGAGTACCTGCCGGCGACCAGTATCGCATTTGATATAGTGATGAAACTGGAGCCGCTCACCATACAGGTGCTGACCGGCGACAATGAGGAACTAATGACAATAGACCCTCCGCAGGCCAATGAAAACAATGAGTACGTTGCTGCTTTTGAATCTCATTTTGATGATTTGGGGTTTAAACAAGGCGAGCAGCGTTCGTTATCCTTTGTGATTACTTACAACAACGCCTCCGAGGGCGTAGAACCCTCCGTGCAGACGCTGGATCACACCTTTCAAATGGCCAACATCAGGCCAAGGGCATTGGCTTTTCTGGTAAATCATGCCGGAGACACCCTAGAAATTCGCACGAAGCTTTCTGCAGGTGCTGAAAAGCAGGATGACGATACCTTCGGGTCTGTACTCACCTTCGATACCGATGGCGAAAATATGGAATTGCTCACAGCCAATCCTTCGCTGGATTTCAGGTATGCAGGTGATTTTTCGATTTCTCAGTGGATCAATACTACTTCCGATCGTTTTTGGGAAGCATTTTCCGGCGACAAAGATTGGGATAACGGTGGTAGCAATGGTTTTGTGGTTTCCAAAAGAGGTTCTTCATGGTGTATCAATGTGTCGGACGGAGAAGGCAACAGAGCCGATGTGACCAGCAACGGGCCAGCCATCACCGATGGAGAGTGGCATTTGCTCACAGCCACATTTGACCGTGATGGCGATGTGGTGATCTACCAGGATGGGGCAGAAGTAGGCCGTACCGACATGTCTTCGATAGGAAATATCGAAAGCGGACTTCCCTTCAATATAGGAGACGATGGAGCCTATAAATATCCGATGAACGGCAAATCAGGAGCCGTTTATGTGTTCGACTATGTGCTGGCGTCTAAAGAAGTAGCCACCCATGCAAATGTGGGAGGCAAGTTTAAGGGCAACATCGTAGGCCAGTGGAAGTTTGACGACCCTGCAGACCTTACAAAAGCGACTATCGGGGCAGACCTGCAGTTGACACCCGGAAGAGGAACAGACCAAACCTCTGTGCCGGGCATAGCAGGAGCAGACCTGGCAGTAAAACTGGGTAGAGGTACGAGCTATAATATTACCCATGGTTTTCCGGCAGAAGGTCTTCAGGATTATTCGGTTATCATGGATGTGAGTGTCAATCAGGCCGATGCAGCCGGATGGGTGTCGCTATGGCAAACCATATCGGCAAACGATGGTGATGGGCGAGCTTTTGTTTCGTCGGGAGGCAATATCTGGAATCCTACAGGAGGCTCATCTTCCCAGGCCATTAGCTGGGATACCTGGCACAGGGTGGTCATTACCTGCACACCTGAGGTTTTCAGGGTATATGTGGATGGAGAAAAATTCAAAGAATTTGAGAGCAGCGAAACCTACTATTTAGGACCTGAAATAGCGCTGCTGTTTGCAGACAACAACGGTGAAGATGGAGCCATCACTACCACCGAAGTGATGTTGCTCAATACAGGAATGCCGGAAGCGAGTGTTATGAACCTTTCTTCGGTGGGGATGCCGGTTAAGTAGCATCCTGCAGGTATTTCGATTTTAAAAAAATCACAAATCAGACAATTTAAAAACAGATGACAATATGAGGAGACCATTACTAAGAAAAATGCGTTCGTGCCTGTTGCTTATGCTGTGTCTGCTTTTGCTTCAGCAATATGGAGCAACTCAGGCCACAGCCGGTAGCAGGCAGATGAACCCGGACGATCCGCAATTGAATCCTACAGGGGTAGATTCAGTGGCGACTAAAACGGAAACCTTTGACCACAAAACCATCAGTGGTGAGGAAATCAAGGATATTCCGGAGGCAGACCTTGAAAATTTAATGCAGGGGCGCTTATCGGGGCTGTTTATTCAAAACTGGACAGGATCGCCGGGGGTGCAGAGTGTTATAGCAGCTACTGCTGTAAACACTACAGCACTGGGCATTGACAGCAAACCGTTGATTCTGGTAAACGACGTGCCCATATATGTAGATGCTAATGTAGCTTCGGGAATTAATCCCCTTAGCGGTTATTCAGCCGAAAACATAGAATCTATAGAGCTGCTGAATGATGCGGCTTCACTGGCCCGTTATGGGTCTCGGGGAGCCAATGGTGTCATTAAGATTACGACCAAAAACGGCAAACTGCTTACCGAAACAGAAATTTCTGCCACAGCACTGGGAGGTGTTAATTTCAAACCGGAACTTCGAAATACCATCAGTGGTAATGAAGAACGGGCAAGGTTGAGAGGACTGTATGATAACGCACTGGTGTTGCCTTCCAATATCAATGGCATAACCCTGCCGTATGTTCTTACCGATAGTTTAAATACGTTTTTCAACCACAGATCAAACTGGCAGGAAGATGACTATGCTACCGGAGCATTCCAAAACTACAACCTGAATATAGCCAGCGGAGGTAGCTACGGTTTCTTCCTGTTAAACCTGGGCTTTTACGATGAAGAGGGAGCTAAAATAGGCACAGGGTTGCAGCGCTACAGCCTCAACATGGACACGCGCTACAACATCACAAACAAGCTGTTTATGGATGTGTATATGAATGCAGCCAGACTAAACAGGCAGAGAAGAGACTCAAACCTCTTTGAACCTTCTTTTTACCCCGAAAACGACAACCGTGATTTATTTCCGCCTACTATCTTTTTGGCAGATGGCGCTTATAGAGATGTCAACTCAAACAATCATCTGATTACCTCTGTGAGTGTTCAGTACAATCTCAATGCAAATTTCACATTTAAAACCCAGATAGGGATAGATTACGAAACGGGCAGAAGGGATTACTTTATTCCCTCTACACTAAACGACGGAAGAATATTTGCCTCCAGTGCCAGTACCAAGAGGCAAAGGTTGATTAATGAAAATACGGTAAGGTATTTTAGAACGATCAACAACAACGACTTCAATTTTACGCTGGGGCAAAGCATTATCGTGACAGATAATCAATTTACCATGATTGAGGGAGAGCGTGATGCAGAGGGTACGAGCAACTTTGTATCTATCGTCGGGAGCAATTTCGGACTGGACAACCTGGACGGACGCAGTTCGCTGCAGTCCAATGCACTTTTGTCGTTTTTTGCCGATACAGACTATGAAGTACTGGAAGGATTGGTGCTGAGAGGTGTACTCAGAGCAGATGGTACTTCTCAGCTTCCGGAAAACAACCGTTGGAAACTCTACCCGGCACTGGGTGCCAAATGGGATGTGAAATTGCCTTTCGAAGGAGTTTCAACCTCGCAGTTGAATGTAAATCTGGGTACATCGGGAGTTTTGCCAGCTGAAAACTTTTTGTACAAAAGCAACCTTGAATCTGCTGGTGATTACGGCGGGTTAACGGGAGTAGTACGCTTCGATGAAGGCAATACCGGCCTGACCAATCCTACAGCGACCACACTCACAGCGGGAGTTAGCCTTGGAGTGTTACAGGACAAAGTGCAGCTATCCGCTGAGTATATCAATCAGACAGTGAAAGACTACATTTATCGGGTCTATACACCTACCACTGCGGGGTTTTCTCCCGTATACAAAAACGGCATAGGCGTGCGCAATACGGGAGTTAACCTTACTGTATCCACGCAGCTTACTGCCGGAGAATTTCAGTGGACTTCAAGGCTTACCGGATCGTTGATTGCCAATGAAGTTACAGACCTGCCTACAGATGCTTCACAGTCGCAGTTTGGATCGCTGGCAGTAGGCAAACCTCTCAACGGTTTGTATGCTTTTGCTTCGTCGGGACATTATGCTACAGACGATGAAGTGCCGGTAGATCCACGCACAGGCAATAAACTGAGCTATGGGGGAGTAGAGTTTGCTGCAGGTATGCCACGCATACTGGACAAAAACGGAGATTTTTTACTCGATGAACAAGACAGATATTATGTAGGTAGTCCACAACAAAATTTCTATGGTGGATTTGGAAATACGTTGAGCTACAAAAGGCTGTATCTGGATGCCCTGTTTTCCTACGGACTAGGGGGGCAGGTGCTGGTAGAGTCTGCTACCAACAGGTATACATCCAATCTGGAGGACTTTGATAGGGGTATGTTTGAAGCCACACCGGGCAACACCAGATACTACACGATGCAGGTGAATGAAGACGACCATGTGAGCATACAGGGTATAGCAGCGATCGAAAGCAATTCTTTTGTACGACTCAACAACATTACGCTTGGCTATACTATACAAAGCGATAAACTGGGAAGCATAGGAGTGAAAAGTCTGAAAGTATTTGTGACCGGCAAAAACTTGCTTCTTATCAATCAGCAATACAGCGGTATTGATCCCGAAGAAAACTGGAATGCTGTTCACAACTACAACCTTACTTCCACAGGCATTCCGAGGTTCAAGTCTATTTCATGTGGTGTAAATCTGGGACTATAAACATAATAATATGAGCATGTTTTATAAAAGATATTGTTTGATGCTGCTATGCGTTGCATTTGTTGCTTCGTGTGGTTCGCTGGATATAAACGACCTTGACAAGGGTGAGCAGGAAGCGTTTTTAGTGGATAGAGCAAGTGCCTCAAATACACTGGGGGGAGCTTTTGTGCTTGCCAGACGGGCTATTACTACCAATAGTTCGTGGATTATGTATGGAGATGTTCGATCGGGTATGGTTACTATTAACGGTCCCGAACGAACACTCTTCGATCATCAGAAATTAAACTCCAACACGGAGCTGTTTCAGTCGCTCAATGACTGGAAACGATACTATGACGCCATTCACCAATGCGATTTTGTGGTTGAAGAGGTACCCCTTATTGAAAGTCTGATTACAGAGGATGAGATTGCACTGATTGTGGCGCAAGCCAAATATTTACGGTCACTTCTGTACTTCAATTTGGTCAGGATTTGGGGAGATGTGCCTCTGGTATCTACTACCAGTCAAACCCGGATACCGCGAACCGACCAGACCATGGTACTGGACTACATCATAGCTGATCTGGAGCAAGTAGAAGAGGTATTGCCTGCGCAGTACCTAGACGAAAACGGTGAGCTAGACCTGGAAAAACAATACAAGCGCCCGACCAAAGGAGCAGTCTATGCACTGCTGGCTCATGTGCAGGCATGGAAAGGAGATAAACCCGCAGCACTACAAGCTGTAAACAACCTGATAGAGCTGGACTTGTACAATCTCGTGCCAGGCAGAAGACTAAATACAGTCTTGGATGGCGGTTTTACAGAAGAAAACATTTTTGGCTTCTTTGAATCAACAAACATCAACGACGATTTTGAGATGGGAGAATTTGAAAACCTCTTCCAAAAGTCAATATTTTTTCAGGGAGTGGTGAGCAACAGGCTGGAGCCTCTGGCATTCGAAAAGCTGGACGCATTGTACGAGTCGTCTGACCTGAGAAGAAGTGAATACTTTAGTGTCAATGATGTAAGCTTCGAGGTTCGCATGACCAAAGAGTCAAACGGTAGCTCACTGTTCAGGCTTGCAGATATCCTGCTTTTGGGAGCTGAAGCCTCTGCAGAGTCAGATCCTACAGCGTCCAGAAACTTTCTCAATCAGGTCAGAAACCGTGCCGGCATAGCCGATTTCGACGGTAGCGACGAAGAACTGCCTGCAGCTATATTGGACGAAAGGAGAAGAGAACTCTATGCCGAAGGACACGACTTTTTCGACCTGATGCGCTTTGGCAAAGTAGCTGAAAAGGTAAGAAATATTACGCCTTCGCATATCAGAGACGGCATAGTTTACTGGCCTCTGGCTCAGGTGGCCTTTGCCAACAACCCATCGATACAACAAAATCCTTTTTGGATACAACCTTAAAAGCAAACGGTATGAAGCGAATACTGAATATACATATTGGAATGCTCCTGGCCCTGGTGGTATGGAGCTGTACCGACGACTTCTTCTCCGATGGAGGAGTGCCTACAGGCACTGTAAACATGACTACCTATGACTACCTGGTATCTCATGACGACTCATTCGGAGAAGTAGTAAAGATCATAGACAGAGCAGGAGTAAAAGACTCTGTAAACAAGCAGGGAGTTACATTTTTTGCTCCTCAAAATCAGTCTGTAAGCAATTATCTGGCTTTGCAGGGTGCAGATGCTGTGGAAGATATAGACCCGGCCACCCTGAAGGATTTAGTGCTGAAATATATGGTAGAAAACCGGATAAAAAGAGCAGACCTGAGCACAGCACCCGAGCAACTTACCTCTCTGGGGGCGCATGAGATAAAGGTGTCCGTCGTGATAGATAAGTGGAAAGGGGTGCAAAATATTGGGCCAAAATTTATGATGCTGGAAGTAGACGGAAACGAAACCATGATCACTACAGCTGATCTGGAAAGCACCACCGGTGTAGTACACATTCTGGAAGGCATCAATCATGTGTTTGGATTTTAAAAAATTATGAAAACGCAAAAGTTATACGATATGAATAAAGTACTACTACTTTTAGTTTGTATGCTGGGATGTGTGGTTCATGCCACCTATGCTCAGGGAAGTAAAGTGACCGGTAAAGTCGTAGATGAAACAGGAGAAGGCTTGCCGGGTGTTTCAGTCATTGTGCTGTCTACGGGCAGTGGTGTAGCCACAGACATAGAAGGCCAATACACCGTAGAAGTGCCCTCACGCGATGCTACCATCAAGTTTAGTTATATAGGCTATGCCGACCAAACCGTAAAGGTGGGAGCACAGTCTGTGATCAATATAGCATTGTCGCCCGATGTGTCAGAGCTGGAGGAGGTAGTGGTGATAGGCTATGGAGAGCAGAGCAAAAAAGACAATGTGGGTTCTATTTCAAATGTAAAATTTGACAATGTAATAGAATCGGGCGTGACAGAAAGCATGGAAAACATGCTACAGGGCAGAGTGGCTGGTGTCAATGTACAGCAGTCTAGCGGAGAGCCTGGATCGTCTCCGGTAGTGATTATACGTGGGTTGGCAGCTGTTACACGGGGAGGTCAGGAAGTAGTGAGCTCACCGTTGTATGTGGTAGATGGTATTCCCATACTGTCTAGCGCTACCAGCGAGTTCAACGTGACCGGTACCAGCATTTTGGCAGATATCGATCCCAATGACATAGAAGACATCACGATCCTGAAAGATGCATCGGCTTCAGCTATTTATGGATCCAGAGCATCCAACGGTGTTATCCTTGTAACCACAAAGAAGGGAAAAAGAGGGAGACCACAGATAAATGTAAATACCGTAACCGGTATAAGTATGGTGCCGCAGCTGCGCCCTGCAGCAGGAGGAGCTTTGGAGAGGGATTTGAAAATAGAACTATACGAAACCTACAATCCAGATCTGGTACTGCCGCAAATTTTGTCCGATAGCTTAAACCCCTACTACCATAATGTGACCAACTGGCAGAAGGAAGTGTACTCCACCGGAGTTACACAAACCTACAATGCTTCTATTCGGGGTGCTGGCGACTTTGGAAGTTACAGCCTGAGTGTGGGGCATTTCGACAATAAGGGTATCGCTATCAACTCCAGATACAAAAGGTCAAACATGCTGATGAATAGCACGCTCTACGGCCTCAATAGGAAACTTCAAATCAATGCAGTGGTAGGGATATCGCGTACCAACAACTCGCGACGACTTACACTGGCCGAGCCGGGCTTTACATCCTCATTGCTGCCGGCTCCAGATTCACCCCTATTGGCTGGATTTAGCGATCAGGCGAAGTATACTGACCGAAATATCAATAACCGGATCAGAACCAATCTCAACATCTCGTTAGATTTTTTGAAACGCTTTACATTCAAAACATCAGGTGGTATAGATTACTCACGATCTATGCGTGACTTATCCATTCCGGAGTTTGTAGTTACTGCCAGTTCAGACGATGAATTCGATGTTTCTGCCGAATCCGGGCTGGGAGAGTCCCAAAACCTGTTGGTAGAAAACACCCTGACTTACCGCAATACCTTCAATGAAAAACATTACCTGGAAGTGTTAGCCGGTCAGGGCATCCAGTTCTCCTCAGGAGAAAGCACGTCCAGTTATGGCAATACTTCTGAGCAATCTGTGTCAGAATCTGTAAATGCCCCCCAACCCCTGATTGGTGGTAGTAGCAACTATTCAGCGTATGCTATCCTCTCTTACTTTTCCAGAGTTAGCTATATTTTCAATGAAAAATACCTGATCAATGCTTCTATTCGTACCGATGGATCCTCAAAGTTTGGAGAAAACAACAAATGGGGAGTCTTTCCTTCAGCGGGTATAGGCTGGACATTTTCCAATGAGCCGTTTTTGGAGGGGCTGTCCTTTTTGACCTTCGGAAAATTCCGGGCGAGCATAGGTTTGTCGGGCGGTCAGTTCAATGACGACTACCTCTCTCAGGGTATACTGCAATCGGCAGGTATATACCGGGGACAGGCAGGGTTCAACCCCGTGTGGGACGATGGTTTTAAAAATGACGAACTGACCTGGGAAGAAACCCGAATGTACGACTTTGGAGTCGATATAGAGTTGTTTGAAGGTAGAATTAGCCTGGAAGCCGACTACTACAACCGATTGACCAGAGGGCTACTGCTTACCACAGACCTGCCCAACACGTCGGGTTATGTGTCTGTGTTTAGAAATGCCGCTGATGTATTAAATACCGGTTATGAGTTTACGTTCAATACCATCAATACTCAGGGAGATTTCAACTGGACCACCAACCTGAACTTTGCGTTCAACGACAACAAAGTAGCAGCGATAGACGGAGGCAATGCCGACATCATTCGCGATCAGGGACGGGGTACTATTATTCGGGTAGGAAGATCGCTCAATGGATTGTTTTTCTTCGAGACCAACGGCATCTACCAAAGCGACGAAGAAGTGCCTGTAGATCCTGCCACAGGACGAAGACTCAGAAACATCAACGACCTGCCATTCAAAGCAGGAGATAAGATCATAGTGGATCAAAATCAGGACTATCGTATCAATTCGCTCGATAGGGTTTATGCCGGCGATCCCAACCCAGACATAGTTGGTGGTTTTAGCAACAACTTCAATTACAAAGGCTTTGACCTGAACATACTGGCTTCTTTTGTGATTGGTAGGGATATAGTAAATACAGCTTTGCTGGATCGGTTGGCAGGTTTTTCGGCAGGAGGAAACATACCCGACTACCGAGCTTACAGTATCTGGAAGCAGCCCGGCGATAAAGCCTTTTACCCTAGTATCAACCCCTGGAACGAGACCGAGCAGGTTATTTCCAACGATACAGACTACATCGAAGACGGCTCCTACTTCAGGGTGCAGACCATTACACTGGGATACAATTTCCAGCGGGCATTTCTCGACAGGTTCAATTTAAGAAAACTGAGAACCTATGTCACCTTAAACAATGTAGCGCTGTTTCAAAGCTATAGTGGTCCTGATGCAGAGGCTGTTACCCTTTCAGGGTTCGACAACTCCGGTGGATACCCCAAGCCACGCTACCTGTTGTTTGGTTTAAATATAGGACTATAAATCACCATTGATATGAACAATATTTATATAAAGATCACAATGTGTTTGGTGTTGGTAGTGGGCATGTTTTCGTCCTGCAACGACCTCTTGGAGCAAGAACCAATCAACACAGTTTCACAAAAACTTTTTTGGAGAAACAGCAACGATGTACAGTTGGCCGTTAGCAGTATTTATTCCATAGGCAGAAGTGCACTGGAGGGCCTCAACAAGGGAGACGTACCGTCTTCGGCACGGCACAACGAGTGGGGCGATTATTTTGTATATGGCGATATGCGCTCCGGAGACTGGATCACACCCAATGGTGATAGTGATTGGCAAAACCTGATCGAAAACAACCTTAGGGCTTTTCCCGCGCTGCGCGACTTGCAAAACTGGCGTTTGTTTTTTAGAGTAATAGAGCAATGTAATCTGGTCATAGACAGGGTGCCCGGTATCCAATACGACATTACCGAAGAGCAAAAGACGCAGGCCATAGCAGAAGCCTATTTTTGGAGAGGGTTTATTTACCTCTACATGGTGCGGATCTGGGGCGATGTGCCACTCAACCTCGTACCGGAAAACGTAGATCCACTACCCAGAGAAGATAAAAATACAGTGCTGGATCAGGCGATTGAAGACCTGGAGTTTGCTGAGGCAAACCTGCCCAAGGAATACCTGATAGACGGAGTGCCCGACCGATGCGAAACCAAATCCAGAGCGACTAAGGGAGCTGCAAATGCGGTTTTGGCACACTGCTATATGTGGAAGGGCGAGTATGAAAATGCCGTAGCAGCAGTAGATAAAATTCAGAAAAGCAATGTATACACGCTGCTGCCTGCTACCAGCTACAGAGAAATATTCGACGATGGTTGTAGCGACGAGGGTATATTTGAAATCTTCTACTCTTTCGAAACCGGAGAAACACAGGACTACTATGGCTCTGCGTTGACATGGTTTTTCATCCGCCCCTTTACGCCTAGAGGTGAGCTAAGTGCAGCCATACCCAAGTCTACCATTCAGGAGATGTACCCCTATGCCAATGATGCCAGAGTGGCCGCCTTCTTTATGAGCATAGGCGGGCCTCCAAACTTCGAGGTTTTGCCCGATCCGCTTGCCAACGAAGAAGACGAAATCATGTTTGCCAAATACCAAAAACGCAAAGACCAGCAGTACCTCTACGACAACAACATTATGCTGTTTAGGTATGCGGGACTGTTGCTGCTTCGGGCAGAGGCTTCTGCGCGCCTGGGCAATTCGGCAGACGCACTTACACACCTCAACATGGTAAGGCAAAGAGCAGGCATTGCGGACTTTAGTATCGCTGTAGAAGAAGCCTTGATTGAGGAGATAATGGCCGAAAGACGCAGGGAGCTGGTAGGCGAGTCACATCGGTTTTACGACCTGCTCAGAACCGGCACATTACACAAATTCACTCAGTTTATCACAAAAGAAGATGAGGAGAGAGGGGCTGGCTTTTGGCCGGTCAACGATGAAGCTTTTGTGAACAATCCGAAGATGAGACAAAATCAGTATTGGCAGTAATCTAATCGAAGAAAATATGGAAAAACAACTATATAAAATATGGCTGGTATTAGCAGGAGCAGTTTGCCTGCTTACCGGCTGCCAGGAAGACTACTTTGTCAACGGGGGCTTAGAATCCTCACAGTTGGGAGTGAGTACTTATGATTTCGTAGCGTCCAGGCCCAAGGAGTTTGATACCCTGCTCTGGACCATTGACAGGAGTGGGTTGAAAGAAGTAATCAACCAGTCGAACAGCACGTTTTTCATGCCGCAGGATGCGGCTTTCAAAACCTTTCTCGAAAACCGGTTCAGAGGAGAAGATGATGTACCTACATCGCTCGACAACCTACCCGAAGCTGTAGCCGACACCCTGGGTATTTTGCTTAGAAAATATATCGTCAACCAGTCGGTAAAGTGGAACGATATACCGGTGAAAGGAGGCCTGGAACTCACCAATATCGAAAACGAACCCGTGCGGGCGTTGTTTCGAGAGAGTTTCCGCGGTGGGGTAGAAGGCTTTGGCCCCAAAACCCTGGAATACAGTATGAAAGGCAAGTTTGATTTTGATGGACAGATCATAGAGATCAACCGATCAGCGGCGGTTAGTAGTTCTAATCTGGAGTCTACCAATGGCATGATACACGTACTATCCCCATTGTTTCACGAGTTAGGGTTTGGTTTTAAAACATTATAAGAAATGGAAAAAGTTATAAAAGTGATAAGTCTGGTCTTGTGTTTTGGCTTTTTGGCTTCTTGTGAAGACAACATAGGTGAAGGTTCGCTGGCTGTGGATATCAAATATGAAAATCAGCGGCTGAGTGTCGTTACAGGATTGCCCAATAGAGTTGGCAATTTTTTGTCTACCACTTCATCAAGACCCATAGAATTTGAGATAGTAGGAGTGACAGCCGAAAACGGCAGCAACACAGAGGAGTTGTTCAGGATGGTAGAAACTACCGTTTTTGCCAGAGAAGCCCATACCTACAACAACGAGTCGGAAGCTTCCCTGGCCCTAAAGTCGAAAGTGATAGAAGTGCCGGCATTGCAGATTGAAAAGTACACCGGTACGTTGATTGTCAATGACAATAACACAATACCTTCCGATGTATATCACCTCGATATCAGGGTTTCCAATGTGTCCGGCTCCAGGGTAATTCAGGATGCCGTTATTCTGGAAGTTAAAGACTTTGATTTAATCGATTTTTCGAATGTGGGCGGAAAGCCTGAAATCACCCGATTGGGAGACACTCCGCATGAAATCGTATTTCGCGGATTCAATGGCGAAACCGAAGTGCTCTCTACCGAGATCGACCTTTTTACCTCACGGGATAGAAACGGGTTTAATGGTGTTTTTGTAAACGATACCGATGAAGGAGAAGTCTGGGCGGTAGATTTTCCCATACGATCTGCCTGGACAGGCATCAACATACTAAATGCTGCTCCGGAAAACGAGTCTTTCATCAACTTCGCCATAGGCAGGCCGGGCAGGTACGAAATCAAAGTATATAAGTAAAAAGAAAAACAGTTCTACTATGAAAAAACATATACGAATAATACTACCACTTGCCTTGTTTTTGGTGAGTGTGGTCAGTATCACCGAAGCTTTGGCGCAGCGAAAAAACAAAGCATTAATCATAGCTGTAGATGGGTTGACACCCGCAGGGTTAGACTTTTCTAAAACCGTATTTATCGATCAGCTAAAGGATAACTCAACGTATTCTTTTGAAGCCAAAGCATTTGCCCCTACCTACAATGCCACCACCTGGACGTCACTTTTGACAGGTGTATGGTCGCAAAAGCATGGGGTAGTAGATGAGGAATCCATGGGAGAATACGATCCGGCTGCCTATCCCAGCCTTTTGGACTATATAGAAACAGTAGACCCGGATAAAGGTACAGTTTCGATAGTCAACAGTGCCGTTATACACAATGACATCATACAAAATGCAGATCATCGGGCACGCTATGCCACAGACGATGAAGTAGCCGAGCAGGCCAAGGCGTATCTGAGCGCTACAGAAAACCTGGATGTGGGATTTGTGCAGTTTGGCAGTGTGCTGCAGGCAGGAATAGAAGGAGGTTTTACCGGAGCAAGTGCAGAATACGTGCTGGCGGTACAGCATGCCGATACCCTAGTGGGCAAGGTGGTAGAAGGGATAGAGTCACGGGCTAACTACCTCAATGAAGATTGGGTGATTATACTCACCTCAAGCCATAACGGAACAGTATCCGGAGAATTTGGAGGCTCGTCGTTTGAAGAAGAAACGATCCCCTACATCATTAGCGGGCACTCGGTAGACAATACCGAATTGCAGGCAACCGAAGGGAAAGATAATGCCATATCCCTCAACTTTGGAATGGTGGCGGGTTTTCACCCCACCAAGTTTGATCTGACAGATATGACGATGGAGGTTACGCTAAAGCAAACGGCCAAAAGAGGAGGCTGGCAATCGATTTTTGATACCGACAATGATCAGAACCTGATAGCCCTGCAGGGAGAAACCCTGCGAATGTATGGGCGATGTACCAACACGGTTATAAGCAATGATTTCAGGTTCAACATAGGAGTGGAGTATCACATAGCGTTGGTGATCAAGGGGGTTACCTGGACTGTTTATGTAGACGGGGAGCAGATAGGTACCGGAGATACTTGCGAAGAAGACGCCAGAGATGTAAACAGTGTCGGTTTTGGCGGAGGTGTCAGAAACAGCGGTGACCCGGGTGCAGACCACAGTGGTGATGAGCCGTTTCTGGGTATATTCAACGAGGCAAGAATCTGGAATACAGCACTGGATCCTGAAATAATCAACCAATACAAAGACCAACGGGATATCGAGATATCGGACCATCCCGAGCTGGGTAGTTTGGTAGCCTACTACAAGTTTGACGAAGTGTCGGGTAGTTTGGTCAAAGATTACAGTGGAAACAACATCCACGCTCAGGCAGAGGCTACCTGGAGTCGTGTACCGGGTAAAGGTTTTGCGCTGATCGATGCATATCCTACTGTGCTCACACACCTGGGGCTGGATATACCGGCAGTAGATGGCAATGCCTTTATCATAGAGCCTGCTTTGGTGCTCGATGTAGACGAAGAGCGGATAGAGGCACGTTCGTTGGCAGATTTCAATTTGTTTCCCAACCCGGCAGTAGACGTGCTGAACATTCGCATGAGCGACAAACTGAGAAATACAGGAGAAGTAAGGTTGCAGGTGTATGATGCCGGAGGTCGTCTGCTATTGCAAAACAGCATGGGAGGAGCAGCACTGGACGAAATCATCGAAGTGGACATTTCCAGCCTGCAAAAAGGCTACTTTATGTTCACGCTGGAAGGAAATGGTTTTGCCCATAGCGGAAGATTTATTGTTAACAGATAAACGAAAAAGATATGATATCCTACATAAAATCAATTGGTATATGCCTACTGCTGGTGGCTTTTGCTTCCTGTGAAGAAGAAAAAATCTACACGCATGAGTTTACAGAGCAGCAGATAGCAGCTAAAAACCTGGCCGGAAGCTGGGGGCAACCCTACAACATCATTACACCACCGACTATGCCGGCCACTCTGCTGGATAAGGTCATTGTTTTGTTTACTGTAGATGAGCAGGGCAATCCCGATGGGTTTCTGGCAGAAAATGCAGCAGATGTATTTAGCGAGAATCCCGGCACCTGGACCTGGGCAGAGGGAGGTTCTACCACAGATATAGTATTGTCGGGAGTTTCGCCCGTTTCGGCCATTACCGTAAAAATGGAGTCGCCTACCCGAATAAATCTATCGTTTGAGGTCACCTCAGCCAACGGTAGAGTACAAGGCCTGGGCTCTTATCAGGTTTCATTGGTAAAACTGTAATTTTTTTCAGAAAGAAAACCAACCAACCAGACAGCCCGGTTTGTGGGTGAAAACACAAGCCGGGCTTATTTTCTAAACAATACAATTGACCCGTGTATTTGTAATGAATAATAAAAAACACAAGAACAGATAAAAAGAAGGATAAATAAGAAAGTTGATGATAGAAAGTAACAACAAGAGAAAACGTGTAGCGGTGATAGGAGCAGGCACTATCGGGTGTGCCACAGCGTATTACCTGGCAAAGAATGGTGTAGAGGTGGATTTGATAGAGAGAAATACCATAGGGTCTGGCAATACGAGCCTGGCGGCTTCTTTACTTACTAAAATCAGGAGCAAGCCCGAGATAATTCCTTTGGTGGAGGAAACCTACCGTGTGATGGAGTGCCTGAATCAGGAATTGGGCGATAAGCTGGATGTACAGACGGTGGGCAGCCTGCATGTAGCAGCATCCGACCAAAGTGTGCAGGCACTCGATACACTGCTATCCATAGCCAATGATTTCGATATTCATCATGCCGCTGTGAGTGCAGATGAAATCAAAAAACTCGTGCCCTGGCTAAAAACAGACGAGATATTGAAGGCCTCTTTTATGCCCGACGATGCATTTATGGATGCATACGTACTCACCAATGCCTTTGCAAAAGCAGCCAAAAAATATGGGGCAAAAATTCATCAGTATACACAGGTAAAAAGCCTGATAATGGAAGGGGATAGCGTAAAAGGAGTGAAGACCAGCCAGGGAGATGTAGCCGCCGACTATGTGGTGGATGCTGCTGGTGCATGGTCCAACATTCTGTCTATGCAGGTGGGCGTAGGCCTGCCGATGACTCCCGTCAGGAGCAATTATTGGATTACTTCACCTCATCCGGATTTGTTTCACAGGAGCCAGCCTATAGTGATATTGCCCGACGCATCGGCATATACCCGGCCAGAGTCAGGAGCATTGCTTTTTGGGTTGAGAGAATCCAGATCAGTACATTTCGATCCCAGGAATTTGCCCGAAGACCTTACAGGATATGTCTTTGGCGATCCGGAAGACCAGTGGAATATCCTGATAGAGCAGGGAGAGAATTTTCAGCGCTTTTTTCCGAAATTTGATCAGATAGAAATACAACATTATATAGCCGGAGTGTCTACCTACACCCCAGACGGTATGTTCATCCTCGGGGGTATTCCGGCAGTTAAGGGTTTTTTGGCTGCCACGGGCTGTTCGGGAGCCGGAGTAGCAGTGTCGGGCGGTATGGGTCGGGTCATTTCAGAAATGGTGCTCGACAGAAATACGTTTTGCAATACGGAGGCTTTTAGACCCGACAGGTTTGGAAATATTGACCCTCTCAGTCAGGAGTTTAGACAAACCTGCGCGGATGCACGATCAAACAAAAAGTCGGGCTAAGCAAGTCCGACAAGCCTACAAACACAACCGATTTTTTTACAAACTTTTTTTAAACCATCAGGCAGACGGCTATGCAGTCAGGGTCTGATAAAACCAACAACAAGTGGTCTGGATATCACAAGTCACCTTTCTACTGATCCTGTTGGCTGCAGGATACTTTATTTTTGTCCGGGTAGATAGAATCAGAAAAAACATCCTCCTGGGAAAGCCCCAAAAACTATCGGGAGATAGAAAGCAACGGTTCAAAACCATGTTGCTGGTCGCTTTTGGTCAGGGTAAAATGTTCCAAAAGCCAATTCCTGCACTATTGCACCTTATGGTATATGTAGGTTTTTTGGTTATCAATATCGAAGTGCTTGAATTTGTAATAGATGGCCTGGCAGGCACCCATAGAATATTTGCCCCGTTGCTGGGACCGGCCTATACCGTTGCACTCAATGTTTTTGAGTTTCTGGCTGTAGCTGTTATGTTTTCCTGTATAGTTTTTCTGATCCGGCGAAATATCATGAAAGTAAAACGGTTTCACAAACCGGAAATGAAAGGTTGGCCAAAATGGGATGGAAACCTGATTTTGATTATAGAGATAGCACTTATGCTAGCCATACTGGCAATGAATGCCGCCGATCAGGAGTTGCAAAATAGACAGGTAGAGCACTATACCCTTACAGGAAAATTCTATTTTAGTGGTATTCTCACTCCTCTGCTCGCATCGGTAGATACCCCGCTGCTGGTTTTTCTCGAAAGAGTATTCTGGTGGTTTCATATAGTGGGTATATTGGCTTTTGCGGTTTACGTGACACACTCCAAGCACCTTCACATTTTCATGGCCTTTCCAAACACCTATTTTACCAACCTCTTTGCCAAAGGAAAAATAAAAAATATGGAGGAGGTCACACAGGAGGTGAAAACAATGCTGGGAATACATGTGCCAGAGGCTGCTTCGGGTACTCCCGAAATCCCCAGGCTGGGAGCAAGGGACGCGACTGACCTGAGCTGGAAGAGCCTCATGGATGCCTATGCATGTACAGAGTGCGGCAGGTGTACCTCTGAGTGTCCGGCTAATCAAACGGGCAAGAAGCTGTCACCCCGAAAAATCATGATGGATACCCGCGACAGGATAGAAGAAATAGGAAAAGGGAATGGAGAACACAAAAACTTGCTGGGGGACTACATTACCACAGAAGAGATAAATGCCTGTACCAGCTGCAATGCATGCACCCAGGCCTGCCCGATCAACATAGACCCGCTTGCGATTATTTTGGAGATGAGACGCTATGTAGTTATGGAAGAGTCCGGAGCACCCACCGCATGGAACGCCATGTTTTCCAACATCGAAACCAGCTTTGCTCCCTGGAAGTTTGCGCCTGCCGATAGATTTAATTGGAAAGACGAATTGAATATACAAAAGAATGAAACCAACTGAATATAAAGTACCTACCTACGCCTCTCTGGCACATCAGGACAAACAACCCGAAGTGCTTTTTTGGGTAGGTTGTGCCGGGTCTTTCGACGACCGGTACAAAAAAGTAACGCTTGCTTTTATCAAGATTTTGAATCATATCGGTATCGACTTTGCTGTATTGGGTGAAGAGGAGACTTGTACGGGAGACCCGGCCCGAAGAGCAGGAAATGAGTTTTTGTTTCAGATGCAGGCCATGGCAAACATTCAGCTGTTGGATACATACAACATAAAGAAAATAGTGACAGCCTGCCCCCATTGTTTCAATACCTTTAAAAACGAATATCCGGACCTGGGTGGAAACTATGAGGTAATTCATCACGCTACCTTCTTGCAGCAACTCATAGATGAAGGAAAAATAACCCTGCAGGAGGGAGGGAGCTTTCGCGGTAAAAAGATAACATACCACGACTCCTGCTACCTGGGAAGAGCAAACGATGTATACAATGCACCAAGAAAAGTATTGGAAGCACTGGACGCTGATCTGGTAGAGATGAAACGCTGCAGGTCAAAGGGGCTGTGCTGTGGAGCAGGAGGTGCGCAGATGTTTAAAGATGCGGAAAACGGAACCAAAGAAATAAACATAGAACGAACGGAAGAAGCGTTGCAAACGGGAGCCGGAGTGATTGCCTCTGCATGTCCGTTTTGCATGACTATGCTATCAGACGGAGTAAAAAATAAAGAAAAAGAGGCGGATGTGAAGGTAAAAGACCTGGCAGAACTTATTGTAGAAAACAATAAGCTCTAGGTTTTAATTCAATAAAATTGAATATATGTCAATTTTATTGACATGGAAGGGGATTGTTCTGTAGTTTTGAAATGTATTCAACTACCCGCGAGGGTTGTTGAATACCTCCTTATGCAATGCTTCGGTTTTTGTAGAAGGGTGAAAGAACTAAACAAAGATTAACAAACGATCAAACAGACAATGAAAAACAACCTCCCGATTAAGCTGCTATTGCTGCTGGTATTATTTGGCCACTACCGTGCCGAAGCACAGTCCGATTTTTATACCGGATTCGACGACAAGCTCGATGCTTTTTACCCCCACACCCCGCCGCATGAGGCAGTGTACGTCACTCAGGTGCAGCGTCCTCAGTTTGTAGCAGGAGTGCAGGGTAAAGCTTTAGACCTTTCCGAAAATGCCGCCCTGAGGATGCCGCTGGCAATAGATAGCCTATCAGCCCCTTCGTATGCGAAAGAAAACAACCTGACAGTAAAAGTATGGGTGAAAACCCTGCCCAATGCCAAACAGGGAACGGTCATTATAGGCAATAAGGAAGAAGGAGATTTGAAATCAGCCGGCTGGATGATTTACACACAGGAATCGGGGGCATGGGCCGTAAACCTGTCCGACGGTAAAAGTGCCTATACCTATAAGCCAACCGTGCCTCGCCAGGCCATCAATGACGGCCAATGGCATCAGCTGGCTTTTAGTGTTCATAGACAAAATCAGGAAGTGTGGTTTTACCTGGACGGAGAAAATGTAGCCATCTACAATACACCGGGACTGGGTAGTTTTAGCAGTACAAAACGCACGGTAGTAGGAGGTACAGATCAGTACTGGGAATATGGCTCGCAGGGCCAGTGGACCGCTTTCAATGGTTTTTTAGACGAAGTATCCATCCGGCAGGAGTATGAAGAGGCCAGGGATATAAAAGCCGGTTACGAGCGGTTTTACCCTTCGGAAAATAAAATCGAACAAGCCCCCGAATCCATTCGCACCATGGTATGGAATATCTGGCATGGTGGTAGAAGGTATGGCAGGCATGTAGGGGTAAATCGTGTCATCGAAACCATAAAGGAAGCTCAGCCCGACGTAGTAGGATTGATAGAAACCTACGGATCGGGAGAAATAATATCCGATTCACTGGGGTATCATTTTTACCTGATCAGTTCCAATCTGAGTATCATGAGCCGCTTTCCGATTAAGGAAACCATTAGAGCTTTTCGCCCTTTCAACTTTGGAGGAGCTATCCTCGATTTGGGAGACCAAAAGGAACTGGCCTTTTTAGACACCTGGCTTCATTACCTTCCGGGCTATGGTACCAACGTAGTGGAGCAGAAGATGACAGCCAAAGAACTGATAAAAGACGAGGCAAAAACACGGCATGCAGAAGTCGTGCAGATACTCAAAGAAATAAAACCGATCCTGAAAAACAGCGATAAAGTACCCGTGATCATGGTGGGCGATTTCAATTGTGGGTCGCATCTGGACTGGACAGAGCAAACCCGCGACATACACTATGGCTATACCGTAGAGTGGCCGGTGAGCCTGGCGATGGAAAAAGCCGGTTTTGAGGATAGTTACAGAAAAATACACATCAATCCACTCCTCGATCCCGGTATGACCTGGACACCCCGGGCAGCTACATCGTCTACTAAGTACGGCCTCAGAGATCGTATCGATTACATCTACTACCAGGGCAAGTTGCAACCACAGGAGTCCAAAGTAGTAGACTATCACCCGATTATGTTTCCCTCAGATCATGCAGGAGTCATCACAGTATTTGAATTATGATCCTGCGGGATCATACACTCCTGGATTGAATATAAAGTCAACAAAAGATAGTTACTCACATCAAATAAGATGAAAAGAAGACGATTTATCAAAAACACATTGCAGGTAGGAGCAGCATTGTCGCTACCGGTATCTGTGTCGGGGTTTGGCCTCAGAGCTCCACGCAAAATGACTATAGGTATAGTTGCCGATGTACATCAGGACATTATCCACGATGGCTACTCCCGATTACGTTTTTTTATCGAGGATATGAAAAAAAGACAACCTGATTTCATCATCCAGTTGGGGGACTTTGCCTTGCCCAGGAAAAGAAACCAGCCTTTTTTAGATGCGTGGAATGAATTTGAAGGACCAAAGTATCATGTACTGGGCAATCATGATATGTTTGATTTTGGCTACACCAAAGAACAGACTATGGAGTGGTGGCAAATGGAAAAACGATTCTATTCTTTTGATCAGGGAGACTTTCACTTTGTGGTGCTGGATGGAAACGAAAAGAACCCCGAACCCTGGGATCAATACTATCCCCGGTATATAGGACCCAAACAACAGGAGTGGCTCGATAATGACCTGAAAGCTACATCAAAACCTACTATTGTTTTTTCTCATCAGAGTATAGAAGCACCGGACGGTGGGGTGGATAATCAGGAAGAGATAAGAGCGATAATCGAAGCACACAAAACCGCTTCGGGGCATTATAAAGTGGTGGCCTGCTTTAGCGGACATCACCATGAAGACTATGTAAGGGAGATCAATGGTATCCCGTACATACAGATCAACAGTATGTCCTATAAGTGGGTAGGTGATAAATATGCCCATCAGCGGTTTGGGCCTCATGTAGAGCAGGCCTATCCTGCAGTTCGAAAAACCTGTCCGTATAAAGATCCGCTCTATACTTTTCTAACAATCGACCCGGCAGCAGGTACCATGCATTTGGAGGGGCGTAAAACGAGTTTTATTTCACCCACTCCCGCAGAATTAGGCGTGCCAAATTGGCAAACCATGAAACCCACCATAACAGAAAACAACCTGAGTTATCCGGGAAAGTAGAATAGCAGCAGGTTTTCTGTATTTTTAAACGAGCTAAAAATTTATGAATATCAAACCACTAGAAAATAACGAAATGGCACACCCTTTAACCCCACACAAAACACCCGGCAATCGCTTGACCGGCTTCATAGCAGTAGCTGCCTTCTTCATAAGTATGATAGGTTTTCAGTCCGGATCTTTGGCGCAGCAGGGCAAAGTCAAGGTGATATCCTACAACATCTGGAACGGTTTTGAATGGGGGAAAGATCAGGAGAGAAAAGAGGAAATGATCCGGTGGGTGAAAAAGCAGCAACCCGATGTATTGGCCCTGCAGGAACTTTGCGGCTACACACCGGAAAAACTGCGCGAAGACGCCAAAAAATGGGGACATTCTTATACGGAAATTTTAAAAACCTCGGGCTATCCGGTTGGCATCACATCCAGCAAACCCATCAAAATCAAAGAGAAGATACTGGAAAATATGCATCACGGGGCATTACATTGCTCCACATGGGATATAGATTTTATGGTGGTGCATTTTTCACCGTTTAGCTATAAAAAGAGGCAAGAAGAAGCAAAAATAGTGCTGGCAAAGCTGGATCAAATCCGGCAAGAGCAAGACAAGGTCATCGTACTGGGCGACTTCAATGCCCTGTCGCCCTTCGATGCGGATCTGTATAAAAACCGTACGGAGGTATTGGAAAAACGCCGTGCTTCAGAAAAAGAACACGAGCATGTTCGAAACCTGCAGCATGGAGAGCTGGAGTATGGTGTAATCGCTTCCTTTTTGGGCTTTCCACTCATAGATGTGGTACAAAGACACACCACTACCTGGGACGATCGGGTGAGTTGTCCCACGCAGGTTTTTGAAGAGAAAAAAGGAGAAGGCAGAAAGCCCGGCTCAACACGGATAGACTATATACTCACCTCTCCGGAGCTGGCTACCCGATGTGTGCAAGCCACCGTTCTCAACAAACAAGAAACCTATTACTTGTCGGATCATTATCCGGTTGTGGCAGAATTTCAATTCTAAACCCAACAAACAGTACTTGTCTGCATCACATAAAAGCCGCAGGGAAACAGGATATTCAGAATCTCTCACTAATTTCGTGACCGTATAAACGCAAACTAACAGATATTATGAGTCAACAAATTTTAACCAAACTTGCAGGAGCGCTGGCATTGGTAATATGCCTTGCGAGTTGCTCTACGCCACCCCCACCCAAAGACCTGAGTCAGGATAGCATCATTCCATTGCCGGAATCGCTTACAGCTACAGGATCATCGTATGTGCTTACCAACGAAACGGTTATTTATACCCAAAAAGGAAGTACAGACCTCACACCAGTAGCAAAGTACCTGGCAGAAATGCTAAATCCTGCCACAGGGTTTGACATAAAATGGAAAAGTGTAGACGAAGCACCAAAGAAAGGAATATACCTGACACTGGAGCAAAGCGGAGGTGCTGAAGAAGGCTATACACTCGACATTCAGGAAAAACGCATTACCATAGCCGGCAACTCACCTGCCGGAGTTTTTTATGGAATACAAACCCTGCGACAGCTGCTACCGGCAGCCATCGAAAAATCGTCGGTGCAGCAGGAGGCACAGTGGTTGGTTGCTACAGGTAAGATCACCGACAAGCCCACCTATGGATACAGAGGAGCTATGCTCGATGTGTCACGACACTTTTTTAGTGTAGCCGATGTAAAAAGGTACATTGATCTGATAGCATTGTACAAAATGAACAGGCTACACCTGCACCTCTCCGACGATCAGGGGTGGAGAATAGAGATAAAATCCTGGCCAAAACTGACAGAAATCGGAGGAAAGAGTGAAGTAGGTGGAGGCGAAGGAGGCTTCTACACACAGGAACAATATAAAGACATAGTAAAATACGCGCAAGACAGGTATGTGACTATAGTGCCTGAAATCGATATGCCCGGCCATACCAATGCGGCATTGTCGGCATACCCGGAGCTCAACTGCGACGGAAAAGCAACCAAACCCTATACGGGTATAGAGGTAGGTTTTAGTACCCTGTGTACAGACAAGGAGATCACCTATCAGTTTATCGATGATGTGATAAGAGAACTGGCAGCACTTACGCCGGGAGAATACATTCACATAGGCGGTGATGAGTCGCATGTTACTGCCATGGAAGATTACATACCCTTTATAGAAAGGGCACAACAGGTTGTAACCAAGCACGGCAAAAAATCTATGGGATGGGATGAAATAGCTCATGCCAAACTGGAACAAAACACCATAGCGCAGTGGTGGTCTAAGGTAGAAAATGCCAAAATGGCTGTAGAGCAGGGCGCTAAGGTGCTCGTGTCGCCGGCTACCAATGCATACCTCGATATGCAATATGATTCTACCACACACCTTGGTCTGCACTGGGCCGGCTATACAGAGGTAGACGATGCATACCAATGGGATGCAGTAGAAATAGCCAAGGGAATACCCGCAGAGAGCATTATCGGTATAGAAGCCCCGTTGTGGACAGAAACCGTCACCAACATGGACGAATTGGAGTATCTGGTATTTCCAAGACTACCCGGGCTGGCTGAAATAGGATGGACACCCAAGCAAAATAGAAACTGGGAAACCTACAAGGTAAGGTTAGGAAAGCAAAAGGCGCGCTTCGAGGCATTAGAAATCGACTATTACGCTTCCAAGCGAGTGCCCTGGCAATAAGGCAAAAAGCCATCAACCATATTCAAGGAAAGGCTGCTTCGAAAGAGGTAGCCTTTTTTTAATGTCTCATTTGACATGCGGACTTGTTGATCGAGCGCAATAAACATGGAATTTCCTGTTAAAAACCCTATTTTAGAAGAGAAAAGAAAAACCCAAAATATGATAACCAACCGTTTTTATGTGCCGATTCTTGCCGTTTTGGTGTTGCTGGCCTCTAATGCAGAGGGACAAAAAAAGCCAAAAGTCAGGAAAGTGAAAGATGTGATCATCTATCAGGACAGTAGTTTTTACTCTTCTTTTCCATCTGTAATAAAACGCCCCGATGGAGAATTGATCGTAGCATTCAGACGTGCTCCCGACCGTAAAATTTTCGGAGAAAACAGCAACAACCACGTAGACCCCAACAGCTATTTGGTTACCGTACGGTCGTCCGATGGGCAAAATTGGTCAAAAACACCAGAGCTATTGTATGCGCACCCTTATGGGGGATCGCAAGACCCCTGCCTCCTTCAGCTACAGGACGGAACGTTACTCTGTACCAGTTATGGCTGGGCGTTTGTGAGGCCCGACGGGCTGCCAAACCTCAAAAAACCAAACTTTATGGTAGGAGGAGCCGTGTTTTTAGGCGGTTATCTCTTGCGGTCAGAAAACGGAGGAAAAACATGGGATGGACCAATTTACCCACCGCACATAGAACCCGAAATCAATTTTACAGCACACGGACAGCCCCTGCCTGCCTACAACAGGGGAGCGCTTTACGAAGCTAAAGACGGTCGGATACTGTGGGTAGTCAGTGCTACAGACCGATCAGACCGACATACCTCTACGCACTTGCTTACCTCTACAGATAAAGGGAAAACATGGGCATATACAGCTCCGGTGGCAGTAGATGAAAAAATAGTATTTAACGAAACCTCCGTATACGAAACCCCAAAAGGAGATATCGTGGCTTTTTTGCGTACATCACGAAACGACGGCATAGCGTGTATAGCGCGCTCTACAGATGGAGGAAAGTCGTTTCAATGGAAGCCTATGGGATTCAAAGGGCATCCGCTCAATGCGCTTCGTCTACCGGACAACAGAGTGCTGCTGACCTATGGCTACCGCTATGAGCCGTATGGTATCAGAGCCAGAATACTCAATGCGGAATGTACCGATTTTGCTACAGCTCCGGAAATAGTATTGCGCGACGATGGAGGAAGCACAGATATAGGCTACACATGGCCGGTGCAGCTAGACGAAGATCACGTATTGGTTGTTTATTACTACAACAAGGAAAATGGGACACGATACATAGCAGGTACTATTATTGAAATAAAATAGCCTGTCGTTTGGTTTCTTTTTGTTATTATTGTTGTCTTTGATTTCTTTCGTTTTGTGTAAATAAAACTAATCAACTTATGGAAAGGAGAGAGGCTATTAAGCGTACCTCATTGATCCTGCAATCTGCTCTGCTGGCTCCCGGCGTTATGGCTGCCTGGCAGGCTTGCACAAGTGACCCGGCCAGACTGCAGGAAAATTATCAGGTACTTACTTCAAAACAGGTCAGCCTGGTAAATGCAATAGCGGATACAATTATACCCGAAACCGACACGCCCAGTGCTTCGGGCGTAAAAGTGACACCCTTCATTGACCTGCTTTTGCAGGATGTGTTGGCACTGGAGGCAAAAGAAGCATTTCTAAAAGGGCTGGATGGGTTTGATAAAACCTGCAAGACCAAGACAAATAAGTCTTTTGTGGAGTTGAGCGAGCAGGAGCAAATACGCTATCTGGAAGGAGTGGATAAGGCAGTTTTGATAAACAAAGAAGAAGAGGAGCAACCGTTTTATGCCACATTCAAAAGGCTGGTGGTTTCTGTATATTTTTCATCCGAGCAGGGGGTTAAGCAAAACCTCAATTATGTGCCGGTTCCCGGACCATACCAGCCAGTAGTAATACGAGAAAAAGATGCGCCGATCATGCAGGGCAACAATATCTAACAACAACCAAATGAAATCAACCCATACATACGATGCAATAGTAGTAGGCTCGGGAATCACAGGGGGGTGGGCCGCCAAAGAACTAACCGAAAAGGGCCTGAAAACCCTGGTACTGGAGCGGGGTAGAGACGTGAAACACGGTGTAGACTATCCCCACACCAACAAAGCACCCTGGGATTTTCCCTACAGAAAGCACCTCACGAGAGAAGAAAAAGAACAATACCCGATTCAGAGCACCAAATATAATTTTACCCCGGCCAGTAAAGATTTTTATGTCAATGACCAAAAACACCCCTACAGGCATCCTGAAGACAAACCTTATATGTGGTTTAGGGGGTATCAGACAGGTGGAAAATCCTTGCTTTGGGGTAGAGGGGCATACCGTTTTAGCGACCTGGAATTTGAAGCCAACCTAAAAGACGGCATAGGAGTGGATTGGCCCATACGCTACAAAGACATAGCCCCCTGGTACAGTTATGTAGAAAAGTTTATTGGAGTAAGCGGAACCAAAGAGAATATTTATCAATTTCCGGACGGTGAGTTTCTTCCACCATTTGGATTGAATTTTGCCGAACAAATCGCCAAAGAAAAGCTTGAGGCACATTATTCAGATCGTAAACTCATCCCCAACAGGGTAGCGCACATTACCCAGGCAGCCCCCGGACAGTTTAAGGGGAGGTCAGCATGTCAGACACGCAACCTTTGTCATACAGGTTGTCCGTATGGAGCCTATTTTAGCAGCAACAGCTCTACACTGCCAGCAGCATACGAAACAGGAAACCTAACCCTGAAATCTCATGCTATTGTGGAATCTGTGATATACGACGAACAAAAAGACAAAGCGGTGGGCGTAAGGGTGATAGATGCCAACACCAAGGAAGTGACGGAGTATTATGCCCGTGTTATTTTTCTCTGTGCCTCTACTTTGGCTACTACGGGGCTGCTGCTCAACTCCAAAACGCCTCGCTTTTCTGATGGGTTAGCCAACTCCAGCGGAGCATTGGGGCATTACCTCATGGATCACCACAAAGACCTGCGTTCGTCAGGGATACTGGAAGGTCATCTTGACAAAACCTACTACGGATACCGTCCGGCAGGGGTAGCAATTCCCCGCTTTAGAAATGTACACGCTCAGGAAATGGATTTCCTCAGAGGATATGGCGTTTGGGGGTTTTCTTATCGTACCGGTATGAACGCAGCAAAACCGGGAATAGGAGCCGCTTTTAAGAAAGAAATGACTCAGCCCGGTCCCTGGGGTATGACACTACAGTCTTATGGCGAGTGCCTGCCCTACTATGAAAACAAAGTAGAGCTTCATGCTACGGAAACCGATGAGTGGGGCATACCTCTTCTAAACATCAGTGCCGGTTTTGGAGAAAATGAGATGAAAATGAGAAAAGACATGAAAGTGCAGGTGCGCGAAATGCTGGAGGTGGCAGGTTTTACCCAGATACAAGTGTATGAGGGCACTCCCAGACAAGGCGATTCTGTGCACGAAATGGGAACAGCCCGCATGGGGCGCGATCCTAAAACGTCTGTTTTAAATGGATTCAACCAGTGCCATGATGTACCTAACCTATTCGTGACAGATGGTTCCTGCATGACATCATCCGGAAACATGAGTCCTTCGCTTACTTTTATGGCTCTCACGGCCAGAGCGTGCCACTATGCGGTGGAGCAGATGAAAAAAGGCAACATTTAAAAACCATTCCCACAAACATCAAATTACAAACAGATGGCTGAAGGTAAATATAATAGCAGAAGAGATTTTTTGCAGAAAGCAGCCCTGATTTCAGGAGGAATAGCCTGCGGCATTCAGGGACAGCTATTGGGTAATACAACCACAAAAACAATGACAAACAAGCTCACAATAGAAAAAGCAGATAGTGCATTTGAAAGAGAACCACTTCAACATGCCTATGGGTTTAAAGGGGGATATATAACGCGTTTGTGGCAAGTGATAAGCCGGCTGCAAGACGACCGCAGTACGGCCGCTATTGGTTTGGGGATACAAAGCCCGCTTTGGTCAGACGCTACCGTAACCAGTCGCTGGGGCGAAAGCGGCAGCAATGCCATCATGTATGCCATGACCAATCGGGCACTACAAATGATTGCCGGGCAAAAGTTTGATTCGCCGGTAGCCATGATAGACCCACTGCTAAACGACTTACATGCTTATGGCAAGCAGATTTCCGGCAACAATGCATTACGAAAAACATTTGCTCTCAATGCTTTGGTATCGCTGGACAATGCAGCTTGGCTTTTATATGCCCGTCAAAATAACCTGACATCATTTGATCAGATGATTCCCGATGAATACCGGAGTGCACTGGGGTATAAGCACCAAAAAGTAGCTAGTGTACCCTCTATTTCTTACGGTACACCTGTTGCTCAGATAGAAAACCTGACAAAAGAAGGCTACTTCTTTATCAAAATAAAAATCGGTGCACCCGGAGATCAGCGGCAAATGGTGGAAGCCGATATGGAGCGCATGACATTGATTCATGAAAAAATGAAAAATGTACGGACGCCACATTCCGAATCTAGTAAGGTGTACTACTACCTGGATGCCAATGGCCGGTATGAAACAAAAGAACGCTTTAAACAATTGTTAGCCCATTGCGAAAAGATAGGCGCTCTGTCGCAGGTGGTAGTGGTAGAAGAGCCGTTTCCCGAATCGTTTGCTAAAGATGTGTCGGACATACCCGTGAGAATAGCAGCCGACGAGAGCGCCCATACCGATGAAGATGCACGGCAAAGAATGGAGCAAGGGTACACAGCCATAGCCCTCAAGCCGATAGCCAAGACCCTCAGTATGACGCTCAAGATTGCCCGGTTGGCAAAAGAAAGAAACGTACCCTGTCTATGTGCAGACCTGACAGTCAATCCGGTGCTGGTAGACTGGAACAAGTCTGTTGCGGCGCGGTTGGCTCCACTTCCCGGACTGCAGGTAGGACTGCTGGAAACTAACGGCCATCAGAATTATAAAAACTGGGATAAAATGATAGGATATCACCCTCGGGGCAAAGCCAGCTGGAACCAAAATAAAAACGGTGTTTTTGAGCTTTCAGAAGAGTTTTACAACAAAAGTGCCGGTATATTCGAGCCACTCCCGCATTACAGCAGTCATTTTGAATATTGATTTTTAGGATAACCGTAGGTAAAAAAAATGACATCACTGAAAGTAGCAGTAGCACAATTTGAACCTAAAGATGGTGATAAAAGCCACAATTTGAATAAAATGGAAGCTCTGGTATGCAAAGCAGCAAATCAGGGAGCAGAACTTGTGAGCTTTCATGAGATGTGTATCACGGCATACACTTTTACCAAAGACTTGTCCAGGCAGCAAATGATGGATCTGGCAGAAGAAGTTACCGATGGGGAGAGTACACAGGCCCTGATGAAGATGTCTGAAAAGTACGGTTTGTCTATTATGGCTGGTTTGGTAGAAAAAGAAGGCAATACACTGTACAATACCTACCTAGGAGTGTCTGGCCAGAAAATGTTGGTGAAGTACAGAAAGCTTCATCCCTTTATCAGTCCGCACCTTTCGGAAGGCAATAGCTACGAAGTGTTTGAATACAAGGGGTGGAAATTTGGAGTGCTTATATGCTACGACAACAATGTGATAGAAAACGTGAGAGCAACAACCCTGCTGGGAGCAGAGGCAATAATAGCGCCTCATGTAACGGGGTGCACGCCCTCGGCTATGCCGGGCAGAGGATATGTAGCCGATGCACTTTGGCAAAACCGCGAGACAGACCCTGTTTCACTACGTATGGAGTTTGAAGGAGCGAAAGGCAGGGGGTGGTTGATGCGTTGGTTGCCAGCCAGAGCGTATGACAATGGGGTTTATTACCTGTTTACCAATCCTATAGGTTACGATGGAGAGCATTTGAAAAATGGCAATTCGATGGTGCTGGATCCTTATGGAGAGGTGCAGGTTGAAGTGCGCTCGTTCGATGACGATGTGGCCCTTGCTACGCTGACCAAAGCTAAAATAGAGTCGTCGGGAGGGTGGCGCTATCGCAAAGCCAGAAGGCCGGAGCTATATCGCGATATTATAGGTAGGGAAAACTTATCGGATACTACACCCGTGTGGTTAAAATAACAGAAAAAAGCTTTCTCAAAAGACAAATATACCTGGTCAGGGTTTATCTACCCGTTGAGAAAGCCTTTCAGAGATTAATAATTTCCGGAATTGTTGATGCCGGCTTTTAAATACATGGCACTTATGTCATTGTTGAACACCCCTCCTCCGGCAGCATTGAAGTCAGCTACTACCAGATTAGAAAATTGTGCTTTGATCGTGCCATTTGGCAATATGTTGCCTTCAATGCGTATCGAATATTCACTGCCACTTGTAGTGTTTCTCCAGTAGCCTATTCCGCTGTAAATGTTGTTGCCCGCACCAGTTACATTTATGGTATTATTGCTCACTACCACGTTGTTCAGGAAAGGGTGAGTGCTGGAGTTGTATACATACAACAGAACCCCCGATGTGTTCATTGTATTGTTGGATATGGTTAGGTTTTCTCCGTTTCGTGCCTTTATAGCCCCACCCGAAGCGTTTAAAGGCCACCCGGAAATGGTATTTCCGGTGATGTCGAGTCCATCGAAGCTGTGCGCATAGATACCATGATCGGTTTCAGCAGTGTTTACCCAGGATGCATTACGGCTTATAGTATTGTTGGAAATAGTAGAACCATTGCCATTGTCGTTGATGGCAGTTACGAAATATCCTGTGGAGCCTCCGTTTCCAAAGGTGTTGGATGAAAAAACAGCATTTTCAGAGATTTTGTTGTAAATGCCCCTGCCGCTGTTGCCTGACCGACGGGAAAATGTACAGTTTGTTACAGTAGGTTCTATACACCCCTGTACAAACTCCAGATAAGCGTCTTTGAGGTATTTCTTATCCGTACCGGATTTGCGAATGCCGTAATCAAAAGTGCAATTGTCAAATTCCACATGCTCCTGACCGTATATTCGGTAGCGGATGTTGTGAAAAACAATGCCTCTGATGGAGCAGTTGTTGATATTCGACGAATAATACATTTCCAACAGCTGAGAGGGCGAACTGCTGGTGGCTTCAAATACAGGCAAAGTGCTCGATTGATTTCTGATGGTGATACCATCTCGCATGGTTAGTTTGCCGGTAATGGTGTAGGTGCCGGGCTCCACGTCTACAATGTCTCCAGATGTAGTAGAAGCCAGCACACTGTTCATTTGCGAGAACGTCATACCGGTAGTGATGGTGTGTGTAGCAGGAGAAGAGTAGAGCGCCTTTGGCGCAGCTACAGGCGAAGGCTCGTTTTCCTGCCCTTCCTGACACGAAAACAAGAAGGTAGCACCTAGTAGGATTGCTACAAATAAAGATGCCAGATAATCTGATTTTTGATTTTTCATAGTATGAATAGTGTTGGTTAAAAAAATATATGCCACTAAGTTATCTGTAGAGAAAGCAAGACGGGGGGTACGTATTGTTCTTTGCAGAGGTGAAAACTGACCAACTTTAGGGGGAAATTTGATCAGCCGAAGAATATTCCCGAAATTGTGAAAGTACTATTTGAACTATCGTTTTGCATTTGATTACACCTGATACAAAATCAGCTACTCATACCTTGATCATACGACTGACAAGCTTTTGGATACTTTTATTCATTCAGGCGGTTGTGTATGTTGCGCTTGCTGATGCAGTGCCGGTACAGAAGGCAGAAGACAATCTGAAATTCAGACACTTTACCCTGGATCAGGGGTTAAATCAAAGTACAGTATTATGTATTCTTCAGGATAGTCAGGGCTTTATGTGGTTTGGTACCCGCGATGGCCTCAATAAATTTGACGGAAGGAATTTTACCGTATACCATTACAATACAAACGACTCTACCAGCATCAGTAACAACTGGATCAAAGTACTGTACGAGGATCAGGAGGGCAATATCTGGGTCGGTACTGAAAACGGGCTAAACCAATACCGTAGAGAGACAAACGATTTTCAACGATACCTCCACAACCAAACCTGGCAGGTGGCCGGCTCTCAGCATGCTATACGCGATATTGTACAGCACACCAATGGCAAGCTGTATATAGGTACCGAAAATGGAATAGGTGAATTTGACAAAACTTCCCGACAGCTTATACCCTTAGCAGCGCTGGAAGACAAGATGAAAACTACAGCTGACAAGCGTATACGCAATATCCACATAGACTCCAAAGGCAGGGTCTGGGTAGTGTCTATGGGGGGAATATGGCAAAGCACAGCAGACCTTGAAAAATTTACTGCGGTGGACTTTCCGGCAGATTTACCACCGGATGTAAACACAGGAACTATCTTTTACCTGCATGAAGATAAATCCGGAAATATATGGCTGGGATACGAACAGGGACTGGCCATACTGGATGCCGGACAGCAGCAGTTTGTGCCTTATCACTTTAAGGGTAAGCCCGTAATCGAAAGCAGTGTACGCCAGATAGTAGAAGACCACAGGGGCATAATGTGGGTAGGTACATATGCAGGGCTTTACCGTGTAGATATGATCCGCAGGGATGTGACCCGGTATGTGCACGAAAAGAATAAACCGCACAGCCTGAGTCAAAATTCAGTGCACTCGATGTGTATGGATGCAGCAGGTAATCTTTGGGTAGGTACCTGGGCCGGTGGTATCAACTACCTCGACAAGCGGTTTGGGGCTTTTACACAGTATACAGCCGGACAAAATGAAGCCATGCTCAGCTATGGTGTAGTGAGTAGTTTTGTAGAGGATCAGGAGGGTAACTTTTGGGTGGGGACTGAAGGAGGTGGCCTCAACTACTTCGACAGAAAAACGGAAAAATTTACTCACCTGAAAAATGATCCAAATATCCCTAACAGCTTAAGTGTAGACAATGTAAAAGCACTGATGATGGATAGCAGCGGCGTACTATGGATAGGTACTCATGCAGGAGGGTTAAATAAGCTGGAAATAAAAAACGGCAGGAAAGTGTTTACCCATTTTCGCCACGACCCAGCAAACCCCAATAGTTTGTCGGCCGATTGGGTAATATCCCTTTTCGAAGGGAGCGATGGCTATATATGGGTAGGAACCTCTGGCGGAGGCATCAACTGGCTCAATACCCACAACGGGCGGTTCGAGATTTCTGAGTCGGCTATGGCAGCAGTGGGACAAAAGGTATACACTATACGGGAAGGCAGACAGAAGCAGGTGTATGTTGGTAGTGACAATGGGTTGGCCATGTTTGACAAGTACAGTCGGCAACTGCACGCTTTTGGCGACAAGCCTATACTGCTCAAAGGCAGAACAGTGCTCAGTGTGTGGGAAGATGAGACTTACCTCTGGATTGGCACGGAGGGAGACGGACTCTATGCTTATAACTACCATTCCGGCGAAATGCAGCGTTTTGGCAAAGACGATGGACTACCCAATGAAGTGGTATACGGTATTCTTGAAGACAGGCAGGGCAACCTCTGGCTAAGCACCAACAAAGGACTCTGTAGTTTTGATAAGGAGTCGCATGCTACTAAAAACTACGATGTATACGACGGGCTGCAAAGCAATGAATATAATTACGGAGCATATACTTACAGTTCCCGTGGAGAATTGGTCTTTGGAGGAGCCAGAGGGTTCAATATTTTTTATCCCGAAAAAGTAAAAGACAACCCCTTTGTGCCACCGGTGGTCATTACTGCTTTTCGCTTAAAGAACAAACCCGAGCATCTGCATCAATATATGCAGTATAAACCCGATGGAAAAGGCTACCTGGAGCTAACGCATGAACAGAATATAGTCAGTTTTGATTTTGTAGCTTTGAATTATTCACAGCCCGAAAAAAATCAGTACGCCTATAAGTTGGACGGGTTTGATGAAGAATGGAACCGGATAGGCAACAAGAATACGGCCACCTATACCAACTTAAATCACGGCACCTACACCTTCAAGGTAAAAGCCTCAAACAATGATCAGGTATGGAACGAAGAAGGAGTTGCCATTGATCTGGTTATACTACCACCCTTTTGGCAAACCTGGTGGGCATATACACTCTACATCATCATCAGTATCGTGTCATTGCTATTGGCCCGAAAGTATACCCTTATGCGCATACAGGATAAAAATGCTCTAAAAATAGAGCGAATGGAAAAAGAAAATGTGGAGAGGGTCAACCAGATGAAGATCCAGTTTTTCACCAATATCTCTCACGAATTCAGAACACCACTCACACTCATTATAGATCCTCTCGAAAGACTCATAAAAAACGAACGCTTTTCGCCCGCAGTAGCCGAAAAGCTAACCATAATGCAGCGCAATGCCGGGGTACTGCTTCGGCTGATCAACCAGCTGCTGGACTTTCGAAAGCATGAGTTTGGTAAACTGGAATTGCGAGCAGCCAAAGATAATGTAGGACGTTACGTTGAAGAGGTCTGTCACTCGTTTGATGAGCAGGCAGCACAAAAGCGCATAGATTTTTCCGTAGAAGTGATAGAAAAAGGAATTTATGTCTGGTTTGATCGAGACAAGCTCGAGGAAATCTTGTACAACCTGCTTTCCAATGCATTTAAACATACTCCTGAAAAAGGAACCATAAAAGTGTCGGTAAAAAGGACACCTGATCATGAAGGAGTGGAGATAGCTGTAGAAGACAATGGCCGGGGAATGTCGGAAGAATCCACCAAGTACATTTTTGACCGCTTTTATCAACTGGAGCACAGTGGAGGCGACAAAAACGCAGGTACAGGTATAGGTCTGGCTCTCACCAAAAACCTTGTGGAACTACACCAGGGAGAAATATCCGTATCCAGCACGTTGGGTAAAGGCACCCGTTTTTGTGTCCGGCTTCCGTTGGGCAATGCTCACCTGGCCATGGAGCAAATGATCAAGGGAGTGGATACATTGGTCAACGGCGCAGACGGAGAACAAGAGCTGAAGCTCCCCCGCATATCCGAAGAAGAAGACCAGCAGCTGGAGGATATAGAGAAAAATACAAACCCCAGTCTCCTGATAGTAGAAGACAATCATGACGTGAGGAAGTATATCCGCAGTATTTTTGAAAATAAATACGACATATATGAGGCGGAAGATGGCCAGCAGGGTCAGGAGCTGGCCATGCGTATCGTACCAGACCTTATCATCAGCGATGTGATGATGCCTCGCAAAAATGGCATAGAACTATGTAAGGCATTGAAGTCTACTATGACTACCAGCCATATACCCATAGTGTTGCTGACAGCAAAAGCATCGGAAGCCCATCAGCAGGAAGGATTGGAAACGGGAGCAGATGATTATATAGCCAAGCCTTTTAATTCCGAATTGCTGGAACTTAAAATTGACAATATAGTTAGATCGCGCAGGCAGCTTCAGGAAAAGCTGAGGCAAAGCCTGATACTGGAGCCGTCGCAGATTGCCATTTCATCTCCCGACGAAATGTTTCTCAAAAAAGCCATAGAAATTGTAGAAGCTAACATGGCCGATAGTGATTTCAATGTCAATGTGTTTATCAGGGAAATGGGGATGAGCCGATCGGTAGTGTATCGAAAGCTGAAAGCACTTACCGATCAGTCCACTATCGATTTTATAAAGGTGGCAAAATTAAAACGCGCAGCACAGATGCTGCAGGATGCGTCGCTTACGGTTACCGAGGTGGCATACGGCACGGGCTTTACAGATGTCAAGTATTTTCGCAATTGCTTTCGCGAACAGTTTGGAGTACCTCCTACAGTCTATAGAAAAACGCACGAATGACCTGAAAACAGGCTTATTTGGCGTTTTTTTTGAGTAAAAGGTCAGAATGCAGGCTATGATTGAACAATTATTCCCCCTTATGAACAGGCTAAAAAGTCAAAATTTGTAAGGTGATCACAATACTATTCATTCAAATACAATAAAGTAGGTCTGAGACGAAGCATAGCTCTCTATGACTTATTAATAAAACTTATTTCGTCTATGAAAAATGATTTTACAAAACAATTCAACCGGCTAAACAGGCTTGTGTTGATGCTGGCAGGTATCGCACTCATGTCTGGTTCGGTGTATGCGCAAAGCAGAGTGCTGTCCGGCAAAGTGACAGATGAAACAGGGCAGGGAATGCCGGGGGTCAACGTGGTGAAAAAAGGAACCGCTCTTGGCACCATATCCGATATAGAAGGGAGGTATACTATAGAGGTAGATGATGCTACTGTGCTTACCTTCAGTATGATAGGTTATATAACCCACGATGAGGAAGTAGGCAACAGAAGTGTGGTAGATATAAGCCTGCAGCCCGACGTGCAACAGCTCGAAGAGGTGGTGGTAGTAGGCTATGGTACCGAAAAAAAACGAGACTTGACCGGATCGGTTGGACTGGCCAGTGTAGAAAATATGCAAAAAGCCCCGGTAGCATCTTTTGAAGAAGCCTTAGGAGGTAGGATAGCAGGAGTGCAGGTATCTTCTGCAGAAGGGCAGCCCGGTGACAATATGAATATAGTCATAAGAGGGCTCGGTTCTATTACGCAGGGTACTTCACCGTTATTTGTGATTGATGGTGTGCCCATAGAAAATCCACCCAGTGGCATTATTGATCAGACCGATATCGAAACCATATCAGTACTGAAAGATGCCTCGGCGGCAGCCATCTACGGAGCACGTGGTGCCAATGGGGTAGTAATTATCACTACAAAATCTGGTAAAGAGGGAGCTACCCGTATTACATACGATACTTACATGGGAGTATCCAGCGTACGCAAACGGATGGATTTGCTATCGCCATACGAATTTGTGAAGCTTCAAAATGAACTCGCGCCAGAAACAGTGTCAACTACCTACCTGGCCGAAAAAACACTCGAGGATTACCGCAACGAAAATCCAACGGATTGGCAGGATGCCGTTTTTCAGGATGCAGGTATCAAGAGTCACAAGCTGTCATTGGATGGAGGCTCTAAAAAAAACACCCTTTATTCTATCAACCTATCCGCTTTCAATCAGGAAGGGGTAATTATCAACTCAGGTTTTGACCGATACATAGGCAAACTCAGGGTAGATCAGCGTGTAAACGACAAGCTCAAAGTGGGAATGTACGTAAACTACTCACGCACTAAACAATACGGAACCAGAACTTCTACTTCCGGTCATAATTTTAGCACGTATCTGCTACACTCAGTATTGGCTTACAGGCCGGTAGGTTACGATGAAAACGTAAATCTGCTCGAAGAAGAAATAGACCCGGATATAGACCCGCTCAACAACTACCAGTTTAATCCGGTGTTGTCTGCACAGAATGAGCATAGAGAAACGACCAACAACAACATCATTCTCAATGGAAATGCAGAGTATACATTTATCGATGGACTGAAGTTGAGGGTGGATGCCGGCTATGTGTCTTTTGGAAGCAAACTGGAATCATTCAACAATTCACAAACACGCTACGGAAGCCCCAACAGTAGCCTGGGCAAAGGCCCGAACGGTTACATACGAAATACGACTACCGCGACCTGGAATACCCGGGCTTTCCTTACCTACGATGCGAAACTCACAGGAGGACACAAGCTACGAGTAATGGCAGGTTCGGAGTTGCAGGAAAGATCTTTTGACCAGTACCGGTTTTCAGCTACACAGGTAACCGTCGAAAACAACAATGTGAATGGATTGGATTCGGGAATTCCGGAGCTCATATCTACCAACGCCTCACGATCCAGATTGCGATCGTACCTGGCCAGAGTCAACTATTCGTTTAAAAACCGCTATTTTGTTACGGCCAACCTGAGAAGAGACGGCTCATCCAAATTCTCGAGTGACAACCGATGGGGGCTTTTTCCCTCTGTAGCACTGGCGTGGCAAATGGGCGATGAGGCCTTTATGAAGAATATCAGTTTCATTGGAGATTTTAAAGTGCGTGCCAGCTGGGGGCAGTTGGGCAACAACCGCGTAAGCGATTTTGCATCCAGAGCATCTTTGGGGTATACCAATTTGAAATATGCTCCTACAGGATTTCCGGTATATTATGCCTTTAATAATACTTTGCAATTGGGTGTAGTACCCAATTCACTCGAAAACCGCGACCTGAAATGGGAGATAGGTGAGGAAACAAACCTGGGTGTGGATTTTGGTATTTTAGACAACCGCTTTGGCGTATCGATAGATGCCTATCGTAAAGAAACCAAAGACCTGCTACTCAATGCGCAACTGCCTACTACTACCGGATACCGCAGTGCCTTCAAAAACATAGGGGCTATCGAAAACAAAGGACTGGAAATAACCCTAAGCTCAGTAAATGTAGATGTGAACGACTTTAAGTGGACTACCGATTTCAATATTTCGTTCAACAAAAATCAAGTTCTGGCATTAAATGAGGACCAGACAACATTGGCCACTACTGTGCCCTGGACCAATCGTTTTTCAAATATATCCGGCTATGTAAGTAAAGTAGGCCAGCCTATTGGATTGATGTATGGATATGTATGGGATGGTATTTACCAATACGATGAATTCGATGAAGTGAGTGATGGGGTATATGTGCTCAAGCAGGACGTAGTTGACAATGGGCAGAGTAGAGGAACCATTCAGCCCGGTTTTGTAAAATACAAAGACATCAACGGTGATGGAGTAGTAAACGATAACGATCGTACCGTCATAGGCGACCCTACGCCTAAGCACATGGGCGGACTTGCCAACAATTTCAGTTACAAAGGCATTTCGTTACACGTGTTTTTTCAGTGGTCGTATGGCAATGATATCATGAATGCCAACAGAATTTACCTGGAAGCACCTTACAGAAGAAATTCCAACATGTTTGCTACAGTAGCAGACAGGTGGACACCAGAAAACCCCAGCGAGACCATGTTTAGCAGTGCCCAACCCGAAGCAGGGTTGCAAAAGTATTCTTCCCGTATCGTAGAGGATGGATCGTTTTTGCGTCTGAAAACTGTATCGGTTTCATATGATTTTCCGAAGCAGCTTATTTCTAAGCTAAGGTTAACAGGGGCAAGAGTGTATATGTCGGCTCAAAACCTGCACACCTGGACCAGCTACACAGGGTACGACCCGGAGGTGTCTGTGCGCAATTCTGCACTGACCAGAGGGTTCGATTTCTCGGCATACCCAAGGGCAAAGACCATGACCCTGGGTGTCAATATCACATTGTAAAATCGGTTGACTTAAAAACAACAAATCATGAAGACAATAATAAAATACATAGGGATACTAGCCAGTGTACTGGTGTTGCAATCCTGCTCAGACTTTTTAGACTTAGAGCCTGAATCGGGTATCTCCCCGGGCAATTTCTTTCAGAGCGAGCAAGACGCCCGTATGGCACTGGCAGGGGTATACGATATACTGGGATATGAGCAAACCTACGGCGCTTACTTTTGGTATCAGTTTGGATTGGGTACCGATGTGTCTGTAGTCAACAGAAGCGCAGTATCCAGTGGAGTGCATGTAAACAACTACGATCCCGGACAGGCCGAATTGGGCAAGTCGTGGGAAGCTATCTACGACGGAATAAACAGAGCCAATCTCTTTTTGGAAAATGTGCCCGATATAGATATGGATGAGGAGGAAAAAAGCAGAATGCTGGGAGAGGTACACTTTATCCGGGGACTGCTCTACTTCAACCTGGTTAGGTTGTGGGGAGATGTGCCCTTGAAGACAGAGTCGACCAAGTCTATTGCCAACAATCAGGAAGAGCGTGTGGCCGCCAGGCAGATATACGATCAGGTGCTATCCGATATGGAAAAAGCCGAGCAAATGGTATATCCTGCATCCAGGTTTTCATCAGCCGAAAATGGCAGAGTATGCCAGGGAGCCGTGCAGGGTATGCTTGCGCGGGTCAACCTCACCATGGCAGGATACCCAATACAAGATCAGAGTCGCTTTGCACAGGCACTGGCATGGGCAGAAAAAGTGAAAAACTCGGGAGAACATCAGCTCAATTCAGATTATACTCAGGTGTTTAAAAACCTGACTCAGGATGTGTTTGATATGCAGGAAAGTATGTTTGAGGTCGTTTTTTATGGCAATCGTGATGCAGATGCCGAATCCTGGAGATTTGGAGGAATCAACGGACTGGATTCCAGAAATGTAGATGCCGGGTTTTCGTATGCTTTTTTCAATGCTACAAAAAAACTCTACGACCTCTATGAGGATACCGATAGCCGCAGGGATTGGAATATAGCCACGTACAGAATTCTTTCCAACGGCAATAAAGTGTACTATACCGATACCGATTTGTTCAATCGCAAACCAGGCAAGTTTAGAAGAGAAACAGAGGCCGTAGATCCTAAAAACAAAAACTTTACACCTACTAACTTTCCGGTGATGCGTTATGCCGATGTTTTGCTTATGCTGGCCGAAGCAGAAAACGAAATCAACGGACCTACTCAAAAAGCAGTGGATGCACTAAACGAAGTGCGCCAGAGAGCTACAGGGGCCAGCGTGTACGACATTGCAGATTTTACAGGTAAAGACCATTTTAGAAATGTGATAATAGACGAGCGAGCCAGAGAGCTTTGCCATGAAGGTGAGCGCAAAATGGATCTTATTCGTTGGGGTAGTTATGTGTCTACCCTCAAAAACCTGGCTACCTCTATCAAGGCTGAATACCCGGGCAATCTGCAGTACATGGCCAGAGTAGGAGATAATGTGGAAAACAAGCATTTGCTACTGCCAATACCCTCAGTAGAATTGGAACTAAATCCGGCATTGGGGCAAAACCCCGACTGGTAATTAGTGAAACTTTAAACGACAATATATCACATGAAAAATATAGGAAAAATAGTAGCCTCAGTAGTAGTCACTGCCAACTTGATGGCATGTAGCAACCTGGAGGTGGAAAAGCCCGATTTTAGAGTTAAAGTAGCCAATACTTCAGTCATAGCAGGCGAGGAAGTAGTTTTTGAGGTAGACGGAGCGCCCGATTTTGTTACTTTTTTCTCAGGCGAAGAGGGAAGTCAGTACAAATACAAAGATCGTATCAATGCAGAGGGTACACCGCTTATGAATTTTAGCTCAGTAGGGCGCTACGGAGCTCAGGAAAATACGCTGAAAGTACTGGCATCCGTAGACTTCAACGGACAGGCAGATGCCGAAAGCCTGGAAGCAGCAACCTGGACAGATATCACATCCGATTTTTTTATCAACGGACAGGTAGAACCGGATCCCTCTAAGTGGACACTGGTAGATTCCGGGCAGGGAGATCTCTCAGCATTTATAGGAAAGCCTCTTTATATAGCCTTTCAATACAAGGGAACGGGCGGTACAACTCAGCGCACCTGGCGTATTGGCAATGATTTTAAGATTGTACTCAATACCACAGAGGGGCAGGTGATCAATGTAGCCGATATCAACAACCCCGGTTTTCAGACAGTAAACGTGTCTGGTGAAGATGGTAACAGAGGAAAGTGGCTATGGAAATCAACTTTTTGGCAAGTGCAGGGTGGCCCGGGAGCCGCTCCTGACAATGAAGACTGGCTTTTTACCGGCCCTATCAACCTGACATCCGTATCGCCCGACAAAGGGCATTCGGAAAATGCCTACACTGACAAGGTAGACAAGGTTACTCATACGTATACCAGCCCGGGAACATATACGGCCACTTTTGTAGGTACTAACGCTACGGTGGAGCAAAGCGAACAGACTGTAAAAGAAGTAACCATAGAAGTCTTAACCAACTAACATTCTTTTTCAATCTGGCTTTTTTCAGAGGAAGTAGAAGGGGCTTGAAAATCCCTTTTGCTTTCCTCTTTCAGGAAGACATACAATTTATTTTCTAACCACATAAAAACACATGAGTACAAAAAGGAATTTTTGGCTAATGATACTCCTTTGCCTGATTTTAGGGCAGGGATGTCAGTTGAAAGGTAAAACCACTACCAGCGGAACTGTTACTGAAGCAGCCCCCCCTCTAAAGTTGACTTTCGATATCAATGAGCAGTTGGCTAAATGCGAGGAGCAGTTGAGTGCCTCGTTACCCAAAAACAACGATGTAAATTTTCATCCACGGCTGGTGGAAACCGGTGAGCGCGAATGGAAAAAAAGGAAAAATCATATACTGAGCTGGACAGTAGGCTTTTACCCGGGTATACTTTGGTATATGTATGATGCCACAGAAAATTCCGATTGGAAAGCGGCAGCAGCTAGGCGTACAGAAGCATTAGAACCGTATAAATTCAACAAAGAACATCACGATACCGGATTTATGATGTACTGTAGCTACGGAAATGGCTACAGACTTACGGGCAACAAGGCATATAAGGAAGTATTGCTGGAATCGGCGGCATCACTGGCGTCCCGCTACAACCCCAACGTGGGTACGATCAAGTCCTGGTCGAATAAAATGCACCCCCGGTGGAGTCAGCACATTACCATCATAGACAATATGCTCAACCTGGAACTGCTGTACTGGGCAGCTAAAAACGGCGGAGGTAGGGAATATTACAACATAGCGACCCGTCATGCCGAAACCACCATGAAAAACCATTTCAGACCGGATATGACCTCATGGCATGTTATAGAATACGACAGCCTTACGGGCAATGTGCTCAACCGCCATACCAAGCAAGGCTATGCCGACGACAGCCGCTGGGCCAGGGGGCAGGCGTGGGGTATATATGGCTATACCATGGTATACCGCGAAACCGGCGATAAGAAGTTTTTAGACTTTGCCATGAAACTTACCGACAAGTATTTGACGATGTTGCCGCAGGACTATGTACCTTATTGGGACTTTGATGCTCCTAATATTCCAGACGAAGAAAGAGACGCATCAGCAGCTGCAGTAGTAGCTTCGGGCCTTATTGAATTGAGTACATTGATAGACGATAAGGCGTTGAGTACAAAATATTTCAATGCAGCCATCCGAATGCTTAATTCCCTTAGTTCAGACAGCTACTCAGGGTATGGGAAAAGTGATGCATTTTTATTACATTCCACAGGAGCAAAGCCACTAGGCCATGAGATTGACGTGGCATTGATTTATGCAGACTATTACTACATTGAGGCATTGCTAAGATTGCAGGAGCTATTGCAAACGTCATGATCAAATCTTTTAAACACATGAATACAAGCAGCAGAAGAGACTTTATTAAGAAAGCCGGTAGTGTCGGGCTGGGGCTCAGTGTGCTTGGTAGTACTCAGCTAATGGGAGGTTGCCAATCGGCTAAGAAGCAGCCCAATATAGTATTCGTTTTTGCAGATCAGCATAGAAAACACGCTATGGGTTTCGTGGGAGAGGAGCCGGTTATCACTCCTCACATAGATCGTTTTTCAGACCAGAGTGCCGTTATGAACAATGCCATTAGTTCGTATTCTCTGTGCTCTCCGTTTCGTTCTACGCTCATGACAGGTCGCTTTCCATTGTCTACCGGCATAGTGACCAATACCAAGCCGGGCCTTACCATGGAGCTGGATGAAAATGAGATCTGCTTGGGCGATGTGTGGAAAGCCAACAACTACCAGACCTGCTATATAGGCAAGTGGCACCTGGACGCCCCTGAGCTCACCAAAAAACAATCAACCCAAAGTGGAGCAGACGACTGGGATGCCTTTGTTCCACCCGGTCCCAGACGGCACGGTTTCGATCATTGGTATGCATACAATGCCGCCGACTATCATTTTACACCCCACTACTGGCGAGATACACCCGAAAAGATAAAAGTAAACGAATGGTCGCCCACTCACGAAACCAGCGAGGCGATTAGCTTTATCCGGCAGAGAGACAAAAGCAAGCCTTTTTCCCTGATCGTATCGTGGAATCCGCCCCACCCACCCTATGTAGCGCCCGAAGACTACAAAAAACTATACAACAGAGAAAAGCTTTCCCTGAGGAAAAACGCTATAGGTAGTGGTAAAAATCACCGGAAGGGTAGGGATGTCATGCTGGAGTATTATGCAGCGGTATCCTCCTGCGATCATGAATTTGGCAGAATCCTGGATACCTTAAAGGAGGAAGGCATAGAAGACGATACCATAGTAGTGTACACAGCCGATCATGGAGAAATGCTGGGTTCGCATGATAAAATGTCGAAAAACATCTGGTATGAAGAATCCATCAATATACCGTTTATGATTCGCTGGCCGGGCAAGATAAAGCCCGGGAGTTACCAGTCTTTGTTTCCCAGCTACGATTTTATGCCCAGCCTGCTGGGAGTAATGGGGCTGTCCATACCCGATGGGGTAGAGGGCACAGACCGATCCGGCTTGTGGCTTAACGAGTCTGAACAGGCTGCTGCCCCCTCAGCCGTATTGCTGCAGCGGATAGGAGTGCCCAATGAGACCGCACCTGTAGCGCTGGGTCAGGATCCCTCTCCCTATGTAGTGTCTGCGTACCAATTGGGGCAGCAGGGAGTAGATTGGCGGCAAAACTGGTATAGAGGCATACGAACAGAAGATGCCACCTATGTGGTGAGCAAAGGACAGGACATGAGCAAAACACGCATACTCCTGTACGACAACCGAAAAGATAAGTATCAACTTAACCCCAGGGAGCTGAAAGAACACGCCGGTGAATACAAATCAGTATTACAACATTGGTTAGATAAATCAGGCGATGAATTTCGGTTGAGTTGAAATGGCTATAATAAATATAGAAATGGTGCTTACAATCCCAGGGCAGTTTTTTTGATGATATAAATAATGCTGGCACGAGCTTTTGGCTCGTATCTATAGTGGATACGAGCCAAAAGCTCGTGCCAGTGCCATAGGATTTATTACAGGCATGCCAATTTGAGCATTGCCGGAATTGAAGTATAGAAATAGATGAAGGGTGCTTTTATGATAAATTGTGTTAACGTTTTTGTTGAAAAAGAAAAAAGAAGCTGGTGTAAAATCATCAGAAAAGGCATGGCTTTAGCACTGGTTTTAGCAGCTTTTTTGTCAGCAAATGCTCAGGACAAGCCTGCAGTAGCATCTTTTGAAAAAGAAGCCGTATTGCAATATTATCGGCCATCTGGACAGTCCGAGCTTACCATTAGTCTGGAGCGTTATAAGTTTGGTCAGTCCTCTTTAAAGTGGCAATGGAAAGGAAAAAGCCATTTTAGTACTTCACACTTTCGGGTACTGAGCCAGAAAGAGAGTCCATTGGCTTATGGCGATCACTTTGCAGCAAGCCCTACTTTTGTATTTTCACTCTACAATGAAAAACCTACTAATGATACGTTGAGAATTGGTTTTTCTAAATCTGAAAAGCAGGAAGTGTGGTTCGACCTGTCCCTTGCGTTTTCAGGCTGGCGTACACTCTGGGTACCTTTTTATGAAATGCAGGGAAATCCACCTGAGCAAGGAGCAGCAGTAGCCTATGATGCTATGCAGTGTACGATACTCACTACCGGTGCTGGTGGCGTACTCTATTTCGATGACGTGGTGTTTTCGCAGTATCAGGACGATAGACACCAGTACCCCGACATTCATGTTCCTTTTATCAAAACAGAGCAGGGGCTGGAAGACGACCACTGGATGCCGCAGCTGGCATATCTGTACCGGATACAGCAGTTAAAGCCGGTAAATGTTTCGAAAGAAGCATTGTCGGCACTAGAGCAAATAGAAAAACAGCTGGATGCAGAATTGACTATACACTCCAGGTACAAAGTATATATCAATGACCTGAAAAGCAGGTTTGATGCCCTGCGTATTGCCGCGAGAGATGGCAAAGTTATTGGGCCGCCTTTAACCTACAAGTTGTCTCAGGTATACTACAATGAAAACATTCAGGGAGAAAAGAGACACAACACAATTGCAGATTTTGGTAAAGTAATGAAAAGGCTGGCGCAGTATTACTACAGAGCCACAGGAGAGGACCAAAAAGCCATAGAGGAAATGTTTGAAGTAGGGGTGAGATACTACCTCGATCAGGGGTGGCAGGAAGGAGCTTCCGGGGGCACCCGTCATCACATAGGTTACAATACCCGCGAGTTAGCAGAAGCTTTTTTTATCATGCGTAAGCCTCTGGCTTCTATGGAGCTGCTTTCTGAAGCAGGAGGGAGCTTACTCTGGCTTTTTAATGTTGGCAAACTGCTAGGTGAAGATGAAGCATTTTTTGCCAACATCGATTACCTCAACACCCAGGCATTTTATCATTTGTTGTTGATCTTTTTAGCAGATGAAAAGGCAAAACAGCATCAATTGATGCAGGCATATAGCCACTATATATCGGTAGTGTTGGCTCAGGATGACGCCCGAGGAGTATTCAAAGTGGACGGTACTGGCTGGCATCATAACGGGCACTATCCTGCTTATGCGTTTGGCGCATTTCGAAAAGTACCCAAAATATTGAAGATATTGGCTGCTACTCCTTACAGAATCAGCCAGCAGGGGCATGCCAATTTCAAAAAAGCCTTTATGGCCACCCGTCTGTATAGTCAGGGGTACGATGTGGGCTTTGGCAACTCGGGCAGACACCCTCTGGGGGAAAGCATCCGGTCTTTGCAACAACCCTACCTGGAATTGGCTCAATCCGGAAATCCGGAAAACACATCGGCAGTAGATACAGAAGTGGCAGCTGCATACCTGCGGCTGTGGGGAGATCAGGATAAAGTAAATGCTACCATTTTTTCACAACTGCAGGGGATCCAAAAAGAATCGGTAAACGGGTATTATACTTTTCCCTATGCTGCTACGGCTGTCCATCATAGAGACCGCTGGGCGGCTATAGTGAAAGGGTATAGCCGGTATGTTTGGGCTTCAGAAATTTATGTAACCGACAACCGGTATGGGCGCTATCAGTCCAATGGTACCATTCAGTTGCTGAATGAAAAAGGCAATGAGGGTAGTGGCTTTCATTATGATGGCTGGGACTGGAATCGCTATCCGGGAGCCACAGTAGTGTATCTGCCTTTTGAAACTCTGGAACCGGATATGCCACTGATTATGTTTCGCTCGAAAGAGACATTTGCGGGAGCCGTACAGCTGGGGGAAAATGGAGCTTTTGGAATGATACTGAATGAAGAAAAAGGCTCCAATGCAGATGGTCCGGAAAGCAAAGTGGGGTTTGCTGGTAAATTGAAAGCACGAAAGTCAGTCTTTTCCTTTGGAGACAAACTGATCTGCATAGGCACGGGCATTTCCAGTGTAGACGATAAGCACCCCGTGCATACCAATTTGTTTCAGGCAGGGCTGACGAAAGCGAACGCTTCATTGTTTACAGCCGGAGGAAAGCAAAGTAAGTTTCCGGTGAGCCGGCAACAAATGAGTGATAACTGGATAGTAGACCCGTATGGCAATGGCTACCATATTGTTTCTCCTTCACAGGTATACTGGCAAAAGCAGAAACAGCATGCATACCATGATAAGTACTCGATAAATACCGGTAAACTGGGCGCAAGAGCCAAAGGCGTAAAAGAGGCAGAAGGGGATTTTGCCACCGCCTGGATAGATCATGGCGTGTCACCCAAAGAGGAAGGTTACCACTACGTAGTGTACCCTTTTCTGACAGATGAAGAGGTCAAAAAGTTTGGAAAAAGAGTGGGCGAAAAGCCCGAATATAAGGTTTTGAAGGCAGATGATCAGGAGCATGTGGTTCAGGACCATGCATCCGGCACTATCGGTTATGTTTTGTTCGAAGCTGGCGAAGTGGATGCCGAAGGAGTGCTTAGCCATGTGTCGGCACCTTGCTTGGTTATGGTAGGTTCGGAAAACAGGCACACTTTGAAAATGAGTGTGGTGCAGCCGGATTTGAATTTTCCGGAGCAGGAAGGAAAATACCAAAATTACAGTGAACCTGTAAGCCTTACTGTAACCCTGAAAGGGCAATGGAAAGTGGGTGAAAATAAAGCAGTGAAACAGGTAAATCTTACGGCCGGCCAGACAGTAATTACCCTGGAACTACAACATGGTTTTACGGCTTTGCTCAACATGCATGTTGCAGGCAAACTCAATTGAGATGATAAAAAAAATTCTAACGGGTGTTTTTCTTTTCTGTATAAACGGAGGTTTGGTTTTGGCTCAGCCTGACAATCCTCCAAATGTACTGTTCATTGCTATTGATGACCTCAATGACTGGATAGGTGTGATGGAAGGGCACCCTCAGGCAAAAACACCGCACATAGATGCTTTGGCCAAAAGTGGCATGTTGTTTACCAACGCACATTGTCAGGCACCTATTTGTGGCCCTTCACGTGCTTCAGTTATGTCGGGGTTGTACCCTTTTACCACCGGCAATTACTTACAGCAATTAGACAAGGATATCAAAAAGTCTAACTCTGTTTCTGCAGCGTCTGTTTTTATGCCGGATTACTTTGAGCAATATGGTTATAAAACTATGGGAGCAGGCAAGATCTATCACCGGGGAGATGGGGCAAAAACTTTTGATGAGTATTACTCTCATCCGGATCCTTATGGCCCAAAGCCTGTTAGTCGACTGAATTATGACCCGAAGTGGTTTGACAAGCCCGGTGGAACAGGCACAGATTGGGGAGCATATCCGGTTGCAGATAGCCTGATGCCCGACTACCATTCGGCGCAGTGGGCAGCAGATAAGCTGTCTCAGTTGCATGAAAAGCCATTTTTTATGGCAGTTGGCTTTGTGCGTCCTCATGTGCCCTGGTATGTGCCCGATACGTGGTTTGAAGATTTTCCTCTGGATAGTATTGAGTTACCTTCCTATTTGGCCGGCGATATGGAAGACATACCGGAGCAGGGTAAGCGAGTGGCAGCTGTGCCTATGATGCCCGATACTCCCTGGCTGCAACAGACAGGACAATGGAAAAAGATGATTCAGGCCTATCTGGCATGTATTCGTTTTGTAGATGCACAAGTGGGTAAAGTACTTACAGCATTAGCCAATAGCCATTATGCTTCCAATACCATTGTGGTTTTGTGGTCGGATCATGGTTATCATCTGGGAGAAAAAAATAGGGTGGCTAAGCAGTCGCTTTGGGAAAGAAGTACCAAAACGGTCATGATTTGGAAGGAACCTTCAGCAGAGCCCGGTCGCGTTTCTGATCAACCCGTACAGCTCATAGACATGTATCCCACACTTTTGGAATTGGCAGGTCTTCCCGCAAATAATCAAAACGAAGGACACTCATTGGTTCCTTTGCTTCAGCATCCGGACAGTAAGTGGCCTTATTTGTCGCTGACCTCCTATGGGAGACAGAATACAGCCGTTACAGGAAAGCGGTACAAGCTCATACGTTACGACGATGCATCGGTAGAGTTTTATGATTTGAAAAACGACCCCAACGAGTGGCATAACTTGGCCAGTGATAATTCTTATAGCCAACTTATAGAAGAGTATATGTTGCACATACCTCAAAAACAGGCACCTCTGTCTCCGTACTCGCGCTACACCATCAACGAATATTTCAGGGCATTGGACTGATTGAAAGTGTTTGCCCGTTGGAAAGTAAGGTGTTTTTTTAACTCAAAATATCATTCACTACATGCCCATGTACATCCGTCAGGCGAAACCTTCGACCTTGATGTTTGTACACCAGAGCTTCATGATTGATCCCCAATGTATGTAGAATAGTGGCTTGAAAGTCGTGTACGTGTACAGGGTTGCTGACTACATTGTAGCCAAAATCGTCTGTTTCTCCATAGCTGATGCCCGGTTTTATACCACCACCTGCCATCCAGGCACTAAAGCATCTGGGATGGTGGTCTCTGCCGTATCGATGAGGGTCATTGCCTTGCGAAAAGTTTGTTCTTCCAAATTCACCACCCCAAATCACGAGCGTGTCGTCAAGAAGGCCTCTGCGCTTCAGATCTGTAACCAATGCAGCTGAAGGCTGATCTGTATCCCTGCACTGCTTGCTAATGTGGTCAGGCAGGTCGTTGTGGTGATCCCAGCCCTGATGATAGAGTTGTATGAACCTCACGTCTCGTTCAGCCAGTTTTCTTGCCAGCAGGCAGTTGGCCGCATAAGTACCCGGAATGCGCGACTCGGGTCCATATAGTTCATAGACTTCTTCCGGCTCATCAGATACGTCCATTACCTCAGGTATGGAGGTCTGCATACGATAGGCCATTTCATATTGGGCTATTCGGGTGTTTATCTCAGGGTTTTGTACCTCAGCATGATAGTGTTCGTTGAGTTCTTTCAAGTGATCTAAAAACCTTCGCCTGTTGTGGTGAGAAACACCCTCCGGGTTGGTTAAATACAATATAGGTTCTTTGCCCGATCTAAACTGCACTCCCTGATGTTTTGAAGGGAGAAAACCCGTGCCCCAGAGTCTGGACGACAGGGGTTGTGCTGCTGCTACTCTGCCTGTTCCCTTCGATAACAGCACACAAAAAGCAGGTAAATTTTCATTGCTGCTGCCCAGCCCATAGCTCAGCCAGGAGCCCATGCTAGGTCGCCCGCTCAGTTGAGAACCACTCTGGAAAAAGGTCATTGCCGGGTCATGGTTGATGGCTTCCGTATGGAGTGATTTGACAAAGCACAGGTCATCTGCGATTTTTGCAGTATGCGGAAGCAGGTCACTTATCCAGGCTCCACTTTGCCCGTGTTGTTTAAAACGGTGCACGGCACCTTTTAGCGGAAATCCATTTTGATTGGCTGTCATTCCGGTTAGTCTTTGTCCCTGTCTGACCGAATCGGGCAAATCTTCACCTTCTCTTTCTGAGAGTAGGGGTTTGTAATCAAAGAGCTCCATTTGAGCAGGGCCGCCACTTTGAAACAAGTAGATTACTCTTTTGGCTGTAGGCGCATGGTGGGGTATCTTTGGTTGAAAAGCAGTGGAAGAGTCAGCAATATTCTTACAACCGGGAATTAAACTACTCAGAGCTGCAACACCAATTCCGGTTCCAGCGCTTTTTAAAAATGCTCTTCTACTCAGTTCTAAGGGTGAAAAATATTCGAGGAGTTCTTTTTCTTTCATGATATCCTTATGGTTTTATTTACCCCTTCATAATCGCTTCAGTAGTATTCAGTATGGCATGGGCTACTATCGTGTATGCTGCAAGCTTGGCAGGGGGTATATCTGCCTCTATTGGATGTTCACCCGTAGATAGTAGTTGTATTGCCGAAACTGTATCCGATTCATATTCCGTCAGCTCTTTTTCGAGCAAACGGTTTAAAATATCTACTTCGCTTTCTTTAGGATGCCTGGAAGTGACCAATCTAAAAGCAAATTTTATTTGTTGTGTTGTGCTGGTACCCCCCTCAGTGAGCATACGTACAGCGAGTAACCGCGATGCTTCTACAAACTGGGGGTCGTTGAGCAGTACAAGAGCCTGCATGGGGGTGCTGGTTGTTCCTCGTTTTACGGTGCATTGTTCTCTTCCCGGAGCATCAAAAATCATCATGGATGGGGGAGGAAGTGTACGTTTCCAGAAGGTATAAAGGCTTCTTCTGTACAATTCGTTATTGTGATCCTGTATATATTTTCTCAGGCTTTGGTTGCCCGATGCTACTTCCAGCCATAGTCCCTTTGGCTGGTAGGGTTTCACACTAGGTCCACCTACTTTTGAGGTTAGCACTCCGCTAACAGCCAGGGCATGGTCTCTTATCATTTCGGCTGGCAACCTGTCTTGCCTTCCTCTTGCCAGTAATATGTTTTCAGGGTCAATTTGCTGCAGCCTATTGTTAGATTTAGCCGACTGCCTGTAGGTCGCAGACATAACCATGGTTTTGATCAGTTGTTTGAGGTTCCAGTCCGACTCCTGAAACGTTACAGCCAGCCAATCCAACAGAGCGGGGTGAGAGGGCAGTGCACCCTGACTACCAAAATCTCCCGGAGTAGCTACCAGCCCACGTCCAAATATCATTTGCCAATAACGGTTTACGGCAACCCGGGCCGTCAATGGATTGTCTGGATTGAAGAGCCAGCGGGCTAAGCCGAGTCTGTTTTTCTCGTATTTTTCATCAAATGTCATCACCGCCTTGGGTGTACCGGCTGTTACAATTTCTCCATGTGCATCGTACTGCCCTCGTTCGAGTACGAAAGTCGTTCTGGCAGAATCCATGTCAGCCATGATCATCGTGGGCTTTACTATTATATCTTCTGTTCGTCCTTCGCGGATTTTGTATTCCCTGAGTCGTTCTGTAAGCAGTTGATAGTCTTGGTCTTGGTGTGTTAGTTGATGGTAAAACAACCTTTTTTTGTCTGACTCACTGTGCTCATTTTTAGTTAGCAGAGTCTGTATGGGGTCGTAGGAGTAGAGTTTTTTCACTTCGAGAGAGTCGAGGTGTCGGTCAAAAAGCATTAGTTCATCTAATTGTCCGGCAACTAAGCCTACTCTACCTTGATTTTTTCCCAACAACAATTGTTTAGCGGCAGGGCCTTTTCCACGGAGATTGTTTTTTTGAATATACACATCCATGCTGTTGCCATTCATGTATAGTTTTATCTCCTGTGCATTTCCTGATCCGTTGTAAGCCAGTGTTATGAGTGCCCATTCGTTTTCGGGCAGTGTTTTTTTGGTGAGAAGTTGAATCCCTGATCGGTTTTTGTGATTGCCCCAGTACAAACTCAGCATTTTGTCGTTAGTAACATGCACGCTGAACTTGGTTTGATTGTTTTCAGATAGCGATGTAAGCACAGGTCCTCGAATGCCACCGTCAAGCGATTTGATCCAGAAGCTAAGTGTAAAAGGCTTGAAAAAGTTAAAGGAGTGATTCGGGGTAAGCGTAGCGTAGTTGGTACCCATAAACTCCATACCACCGGAAAATTTACCTGTAACAGGAACGAGCTCATTGACAATTTCGGCTGGCTTTGAGCTGACGACTTCCTCTGTTTTGTTATTTTCTATGTAATCCAGAGGGTAAAAGGCAACTCTTCCTTTGGGTACTTCCGAAACAGATGGTGCTTTTTCTGTGTCCGGCAATGGGGTACTGGAGTCAGTTGACCAGAGGTTGTTTGTAAAGTTTTTCAACGCTGATTGCTGTTGACTGACCAGGCCTTTTACATAGCTGCGAATCTCTTCTATTTTATTGTCAGGGATGGGTAGAGAGGGAGCTGCAACTTCAACACCATAATCTACCCTTCCGTTTTCCGGCACGTTATTGAAAAAACTGAATAACTGGTAATATTCCTTTTGCGATATGGGGTCGTATTTATGGTCGTGGCATTGGGCACATTCTATGGTCAATCCCAAGAAAGCCGTAGAAAAAGTATTTACCCTGTCGAGAACATAGGTCACACGGTATTCTTCGTCAATGACTCCTACCTCCTGTGTTATTTTATGATTTCGATTAAAACCAGTGGCGAGCTTTTGCTCATAAGTAGCCTCTGGCAGCAGGTCTCCGGCTAGCTGCCAGGACACAAACTTGTTATAAGGTGTGTTTTGGTTAAAAGCTTGAATTACCCAGTCTCTCCATGGCCACATGCTTCGTTCTATGTCGTCCTGATAACCGTGAGAGTCGGCGTAGCGAGCCAGGTCCAGCCATTCCATGGCCATGCGTTCGCCGTAGCTTTTTTGTGATAAAAAAAGATCCACCAACTGTTCGTAAGCATTGGGAGAATCGTTTGCTACAAAATCATCAATTTCCTTCAATGAGGGGGGCAGTCCCCTCAAGTCAAAAGATAATTTGCGAATTAGCTTTTCCTTTGAGGCCTCTTCAGATGGTTCAAGCCCTTCCTGCTCTAGTCGATCGAGGATAAACAGATCGATTGGGTTGACTGCCCATTTTGGTTGCTTTACTTTGGGCAATTCAGCTTTTTGAGGAGGGGTATACGCCCAGTGTGGTTTCCATTCCGCTCCTTGTTCAATCCATCGTTTTAGTATTTCTATATCTCTTGTTGATAGTTTGAGGTTAGACTCAGGAGGGGGCATTTGTTCTTCAGGGTCTAAGCTGGTAATTCGATGAAAGAGCAGGCTTTTTTCCACATTACCGGGAACAATCGCATACTGTTGGCCTAAACTATCCAGCGGCGCTAGTGCACTTTCTTCTACATCAAGCCTCAAGTCACCCTTTAGCGCGTTTTTATCGGGCCCGTGGCATGCATAACAACGGTCTGATAATATGGGCCGAACATGAAAATTAAAATCGATCACTTCGGGAATAGAACCACCGGCTGTCGTTTTTTCAGTGGGTTGGTTGCACCCGCTCATTGCAGAGAGCAATACGTATACGATACCATGTAAAAAGGGCTGTAAGGGCAATAGTTGTTTCATGCGTAGCAATATTCTTTCCAAGTCAGAGGGCCAGCTCTACCAAATAAGTGTATCCCTCAGAAAAGGAATTGGGATAATCCTCTGCTTTTCGAAAAAATCAGATGGCTTGATCCCTGCCTATTGCTTTATCGGACCGGTTTTACGGCTAATCAGGAAATACACAGTTTTGATCGACCTCCAATATATAAAGTTTAGCGATCAGTCGCACTATTTAAACCGTTATACTTTTCATCAGAGGTATAACAAGTGCTGATTTTATGTTGCAAAGCAGGGGACCCAACTACATTAGATGAATTTGAGAAGCATTAGCTTTACGATGGGCCTACCATCAATAGCCTGCTGCCTGTCCGTCTTTCCTGCTTTCAGAAGCGCCTCTGTACACTTTGTTTTTAGCATCCCACATGATGGCCTGATAACCACCGTAAGCACCCCGGGTATACCCCACTTTGTGCCCCATATCCATAAGATCTCGTACAGTCTGGTAGGGTATGCCGGATTCTATCCGTATCTCACCTTTGCCTTGCTGAGGTTCTCCGGTAGGGGTAGAAGTGCCCGTATGATCCCACCGTGGAGCATCGCCGGCTTCCTGCAGATTCATACCAAAATCTATCAGGTTCATTACGATCTGGGTATGGCCTTGGGGTTGAAAATCGCCCCCCATCACGCCGAAGCTTACATAGGGCTGACCATCTTTGGTAATAAAAGCCGGTATAATCGTATGGAAAGGTCGTTTTCCGGGAGCATACGTATTGGCCTGCCCTTCCGTCAGGCTAAAAAGCTCACCACGGTCCTGTAGCATAAAACCCAGCTTAGGAGGCACCATACCCGATCCCATGCCTCTGTAGTTGCTTTGAATTAGCGAAATCATATTGCCCTCACGGTCGGCCACAGTCATATATATGGTTTCTCCGGCGCTGATTTCTCCGGCTTCATACGTAGAAGCCCGCTGGCCTATTTGTTTTCTTCTTTCTTCGCCATACGTTTCGCTTATGAGTTGGTCTACCGGCACATTGGCAAAATCCATATCGGCATAATACTTTGCTCTGTCTTCGAAAGCCAGCTTTTTGGCTTCAGTAAAGAGGTGCAGGTGCTCAGCAGATCCAAAAGGAATTTTGGAGAAGTCATACCCCTTTAGGATTTGAAGCATTTGTAGTGCAGCAATGCCCTGTCCGTTGGGTGGGAGTTCCCATACATCGTACCCTCTGTAGTTCACCGATACGGGGTTGACCCATTCGGATCGGTGGCTGGCAAGGTCTTTTTCGGACAAGAACCCTCCCTGCTCTTTGATAAAGCGGGCAATGGTTTTGGCTATTTCCCCTTTGTAAAAAACATCCCGTCCGCCTTTTGCTATCTTTTTGTAAGTATTTGCGAGGTATGGGTTTTTGTATATTTCACCTTCTGACGGCAGCTTGCCGCCGTTTTGATTGATGTATGTGTCTTTAATATTAGGGTATCCTGCTTGCATATAGCGGTTTACACTGCGCAGGTACCAGGCAATCAATTCAGTGAGAGGAAAGCCTTTCTCTGCATAGTCAATCGCAGGAGCCAGTATTTTCTCCATAGGTTTTGAGCCGAATTTGGTATGAAGTTCAAACCATCCGTCTACAGCGCCAGGCACACTTACCGGTAGTGGACCCAGGGAAGGAATTTTTGTCATTCCTTGTTTTTGGAAATACTCCAGTGTTAGTTTTTGCGGCGATCGTCCACTGGCATTCAATCCATATAGCTTTTGGGTTTTGGCGTCCCATACAATGGCAAACAGATCACCTCCTATGCCGCATCCGGTAGGCTCCATTAGCCCAAGTGTGGCATTGGCTGCTATGGCTGCATCTATGGCATTGCCGCCATTTTTGAGTATATCCAGACCTACCTGTGTAGCTAGTGGGTGGCTGGTGGCTACCATACCGTTTTGTGCAAGCACCTCAGATCGGGTAGCGAAAAGTTTGCCTGTAACACGATCCTGAGCCAGGACAGCAGAGGTGCATAAGAGTAGGATGGATACTATGTAGATTTTCATAGGGTAGAATTTTTAGCATGGTCAAAGCAATAAAGTTAATGCATCTGATTGCTTTACCCTAACGTCCGCTTTGTGACCTCCTGTTTTTTATATCAGTGGTTGGAACACTGCGATGATCAGTATAATTTGAATGTTTGATCAAGTTTTTCGATATTGCCTACGGGCTTGTAGTGCAAGTCATGTTATATCCCGCGGGGCAACTATGGAAATGGAGCAGGAATTACATCTTTGGGATTTATTTAGGCAGGGAGATCGGCAGGCTTTTGAAGCTCTGTTTATCAGGTTCAATCCGGTACTGATAAAAATTGGTCGTAGCATGACCGCCGACAGGCTTTTGCCCGAAGACAGTGCTCAGGATGTATTTGTCGACCTTTGGAATAAGCGGCAGACCCTTCCCGAAGTGCAAACAGTTAAGTATTACCTGATAGTGTGCTACAGGAGAACGCTCATGCAGCAGTTGAAAAAAGTAAATAAAATGGTGGATTTTGTGCCGGAAACAAATGGAGAACAGGTACAGTCCAGCGAATACAAGCTGATAGAGGAACAACTGCAGGGCAATCGCTCCCGACAACTGCATCATGCCATAGATCAATTGCCTCAGAGGCAAAAAGAAATTATACAGCTACGCTATATGCAGTCGATGGATTATGACCAGATAGGTGAGCAGATGGGCATCAACTACACTTCGTCCCGCAAACTGGTATACAAAGCCATCACCAACCTAAAAAAGGCAATGGGAGACAAAGCCACATTGTTTTTATTGATGCATTTTTTGATACGCTAGACCATTAGCTGATTTTTTTTTAGAAAAAAATAAAAAAGGAAGGCTACAAAACTTTAAGACGGTGCTCTTATCAATACCAGACGTAGAAAGAAGCGTGCTTGCTTGTTTCATGCCCGGGTTACAAAAAACAGGAATACCATGCAGAAGTTACCACTAGACATAGACGATTTGCTCCTCGATCCGGGCTTTAGAAACTGGGCAATGAATATACCTGATGATGAAAGTCGGTTTTGGTGTTTGCTTGAGGAAGAACATACCGATTTCCGGCTGAAGATGGCAGAAGCCAAAGCACTGGTATTAGCAGCAGAAAGCAATACAGAGGTGATTTCGAGCGATGAAAACAGGGAAATGCTTCAGTCTTTAAAAGCCCGCATGGGATGGGAACCTGATCAGCAGGAGGCCACTCGGGTGTTTAGGTTGGCGCCTGTGTACAAGGTAGCTGCAGTTGTAGCTGTTTTGATAGCTTCAGGGTGGTTTGCTTTTCATTTTTTTACCACCAATGCATCTGAAAATACCCTAGCCGAAGCAGCGGTTGAGTATGTTGAAAAAAAGACCCCAAGAGGTGCAAAGCTTAGTTTTTATCTGGAAGACGGTACTCGCGTGATACTAAACGCCGAAAGCAAGGTTCGCTTTAGTCACACTTATGCCACAGACCAAAAGCGATTGCTTGAGCTGGAAGGTGAGGCATATTTTGAAGTAGCTAAAGATCCAAACAGGCCTTTTTTGGTAAAGACCGGCTCGCTTACCACCCGGGCTTTGGGTACCATTTTTACCATCAATGCCAGACCTGAAAACGAAAAAATAAATGTAGCTCTCGTAGAAGGATCTGTATTGGTAAACAATCAGGCCAGCCACGCAGAGGTGATATTGAAGCCCGGGCAGATGATTAATGCCACAGCCTCGGACAAAGAATTGAAACCAGAAGGGTTTAGCATAGAGGAGCATATAGCCTGGAAAGATGGTACGATCTATTTCGATCAACTGCCATTTGAAGAGTCTATCGCTATACTGGAGCGCTGGTATGGAGTGGATATCACAGTACAAAACAAACCCGATATCAAGCTGAGCTGCTCGGGCAACTTTACCAACGACAACCTGAGTAATGTGCTCAATAGCCTCGGATTTGCCCTCAATTTTGATTACACAATTGATAACAAAAAAGTGACCGTAACTTTTAAAAAATAAATGCCAATGAATCAGTGAAAGAGCAGTAAAACAACAACAGGAACTATCAGATAGTCCCTGTTGCTTAAGGACCACTTAATTATTGTTGTCTATCGCCAAATATTCAGACAATAACTAACCGGTCCCGGTTGATAAAAGCGAAACTTTTAACCATACAAAGATATGAAAAATAAAATTTTACGAATTATTCTGACTATTACGAAATATACCGCCATAGTCTTTGGTTTTCTGGTGCTTACGCTCAGTTCTATAATGGCCGAAAAAGGAGCAGCGCAGGTCAAAAGCGTAAAAGAGGTATATGTAAACCTACGACTCAAAGACTCATCTCTCAAGCGTGTGTTTGAGACGATCGAAAAACAAACAGACTTCAACTTTATCTTCAGTGAAGAAAAGATCGAAGCAAAAAAAATGAAAGTAAACCTGCAAATGGAAGGAGCCACTCTGGAGACAGCCCTTATGGAGCTATCCCGCCAGACAGGCCTTAGGTTTCGACAGGTAAACCAGCGAATAAGTGCTGTTAAATCTACCAGCAATGCACCCTATGTAGTCGATATAATAGAGGATGTAGCGGTTTCAGGAAAAGTAACCGATGAGACTGGTATGGGGCTTCCCGGCGTGTCTATTGTTATAAAAGGCTCTAGCAATGGTACCACTACAGATTTAGATGGCAACTATAAAATTACGGCTTCTGAGGATGCCACGCTGGTGTTTTCCTATGTGGGCTATATTACCATAGAGCAGGCTATAGGCAATCGTGCGGCCATCGACGTGCAAATGCAAATGGACGCAGAGCAGCTTGAAGAAGTGGTCGTTACAGCCCTGGGTATTGAGCGAAAGAAAGAAGCTTTGGGATATGCCGTTACCGAACTGGAAGGTAAGGGGTTTACTGAAGCAAGAGAAACCAACATAGCAAACGGTCTGGCAGGAAAAGTAGCCGGTGTAAATGTAAGCAATATAGCATCGGGTCCCGGAGGTTCATCGCGGGTTATTATCAGAGGAAATACATCGCTGGCCAACAACAACCAACCGTTGTATGTTATCAACGGTATTCCGATAGATAACAGCAACATGGGATCGGCAGGAATGTGGGGAGGTAGAGATCAGGGAGATGGTATTGGTAATATCAATCCCGACGATATTGAATCCATTACCGTACTCAAAGGAAATACAGCAGCAGCGCTTTATGGGTTTAGAGCCTCCAATGGAGTCATTCAGATTGTGACAAAAAGCGGTAAAGCACAGCAGGGGTTAAACGTAGAGTTCAACACCAACTATGTGATGGAAAAAGCCATTAACCGACTAGACACACAAACAGAATACGGCCATGGATCGGGGGGCGTAAAACCCACTACACTGGACGAAGCTCTGGCTGGTGGAGATACCGCATGGGGAGGAAAACTGGACGGAAGCAGTGTGATACAATTTGACGGAGTAAGCCGACCCTATGCCTATGCAGGAAGTAATTTTGATAAATTCTATCAGACAGGACACACTTTTACCAATACCATATCTCTTTCGGGAGGAAACGAAGATCTGGGGTTACGTTTTTCTGCATCGGACATGACCAACGAAGGGATAGTACCAAACTCGGGGTTGGAAAGAAACAATTTCAGCCTGAATGTGAATGGAAAAGTAGATGACAAGCTGACATTCAGAGCGTCGGGTACTTATATCAATCAGGAGTTGAAGAACCCGCCAGCTCAGGGAGACCTGGTAAGCAACGTTAACTACACGGTATGGAGTCTGGCTCCTTCCATAGATGTAACCGACCTCAAGGGTGACTCTGAAAGGCCAGGTGCACGCGAAGACAATGGCAAAGAGCTACTGCCGGCACGCACAGTATGGTTCGAAAACCCCTATTACAGTGCCTACCAGAAAGAGAACATCAGCCAAAGAAACAGATTGTTAGGCAGCTTTTCTTTGCAGTACGATATTACAGATTGGCTATATGTGAAAGCACGTACAGGAATAGACCGCTGGGATAGAAAAGCATCTGACCTAAGGCCACATGGAAGTGCTCAAAGTCCACTGGGGTATATAAACCAGTCGCAGACCAAACACGCAGAAACAAATACCGACCTGATGGTGGGTTCGCAAAAAGATTTTGACAATGGCTTCAGTTACAGTGTATTGTTGGGAGCTAACGAAATGCGACGCGAAAGGTATAGCAACAGCACCAACGGCAGAGACTTTGCTGTGCCGGGATTCAACCACCACTCCAACACCCTGATTCAGACAGGAGGAACTTCAGAGTGGTTTATGGGGACGAACTCTATATACGGATCAGCTGAGTTTTCATACAAATCATTGGTTTACCTCACTGCCACAGGACGAAACGATTGGTTTTCGACCCTCAACGGACGCAGTATTTTTTACCCTTCACTCAGTGTAAGTACCATTCTGTCCGAAGTGCTGAAGTTGCCGGAGACGGTAGATTATCTAAAACTACGAACAGCATGGGCACAGGTGGGAGGAGCAACCAATCCCTATGAGCTCAACCAGACCTACTCATTGTCCAGGTCTCACAACGGTATACCCCGTGGAGGCATCAGTCAGGGCTTTGTAGCCAATGCCAACCTGAAGCCGCTCACGGTTACGGAGTTTGAGATCGGTTTTGATGCACAGTTGCTTGGCAGCCGACTGGGTATAGATTTTACTGCCTACAGTAGAATTACAGAAGACGACATATTGCGTACGTCGATTTCAGAAGCCTCGGGCTATGGACAGGCAGTAGTGAACGTAGGAAAACTGTCGAATAAAGGAGTAGAGTTGTTGATTAACGGTGCATTGATACGAGAAGAAAATTTCACCTGGGATGCATCCCTGAATATGGCGCACAACAAAAGTGAAGTAGTAAGCCTTACAGACCCTGATGTAGATGACGAGAGGTTACAGTTAGATCAAAACAGAGCTCAAACCGCCTATGTACATCACATAGAGGGAATGCCTTATGGTCAGGTTACCGGATGGAAATACCTGAGAGATGCATCGGGCAACCTTGTGCTAAACGACAATGGCTACCCCCAGAGAGATGAAGAGCAGGGCATAGCTCCCTTTGGCACAGGAGTGCATCCTTTTACGGCAGGTTTGTCAAACAATTTTTCTTACAAGCGCTTCAATGTGAGCTTTCTGATAGACTATAAAGCGGGAGCGGTAATTTTTAGTGGAACAAATTCCTGGTTGTACAGAAGGGGTATGCACAAAAACACATTGGTGGGTAGAGAAGGAGGTATAGGAGATGTTCCTGCCAGCAACCTTTCGGGGTATTACAACGAGATCAGAAATAAAATAGCGGAGCAGTTTGTATACGATGCTGATTTTGCGAAGCTACGGGAGCTGACCATAGGGTATCAAATTCCTGCCTCAGTGCTGAGCAAAGTAGGTGTGAAAAGTGCCAACATCTCCATAGTAGGCAGAAATCTGTTGTTGCTGCATTCTAATGTAGAAAACATCGATCCGGAATCCACATACAACGAAGGCAATGCGCAGGGAATGGATTTCTTTCAGGTGCCTCAGTCACGCACCTACGGGTTTAACCTCAACATAAAGTTTTAATCCGCGATGATGTTAACATTTAAAAAAGCAAGAATTATGAAAACGTTGATATATAAACTGACCTTAGTATTGGCAGGGGTGATGCTGCTGGTAAACACAGGTTGTAAAGACGAACTGGCCGAGTTGAATCAAAACCCCAACGCTATAAACGACCTGGATTATGGTATGCAGTTGACACAAATGCAGCTAGCCACATCCGGAGGGAGTTATGAAATATTTCGTACAGCTATGGGGTATTGCTTTTCATCTATTCAGCAAATGGCTGATATAGAAGAGCCCTCTACCGGCGTATTTCTACCGGGAGATAAATACCTGGACGACCCTTTGTTTGCTGCGGCATTTTTCAATGAAGCCTATGCAGCTGAATACAAGAATATTACTGATTATTTGCTGAGAACAGGCAAAGATCCCGAAGCTAAAAATCACCACGCCATAGGACGTATCTGGCGAGTGATTTCAGCCCATAGGATTACCGATATCTACGGTGATGTTCCCTATTTTGACGCAGGAAAGGGTTATAGTGAAAACAATTGGTTTCCCGCATACGACCCCCAGGAGGATATTTATGCAGATATGCTTAAAGAGCTGGAAGAAGCCGCCATGCAACTAACACCCGCACAGGATACACCCGGAGAAAATGACCTGTTGTATGCTGGCGATACGGATAAGTGGAAAAAGCTCGCTTACTCCATGATGCTGAGGCTTGGTATGCGACTAACAAAAGTAGATGTAGCTGAAGCGGAACTTTGGGTGAAAAAAGCTATAGCAGGTGGTGTGATGACAAGCAACGATGATGTAGCGCGCATATACCACGAAACCGGAGGACATAGAAACCCATACTCAGCCGGTTTTGAAACCCGGGATAGAGTGCGCCTGTCAGCTACATTTATAGATTGGATGGCCGATAATAATGATCCCAGGTTAGACATTATCAGCCATGTAGAGTCAGGAGGACCTCACAAAGGCTTGCCCAACGGGCATGACATTTCTTCATTGCAGAACTATGCAGGAGGTACAGATCTTGCCACCTATTCACGGGTCAATCCCGATTTGCTGGGATGGGATGCACCGTCGTTTTACCAAACGTATGCCGAAGTAGAATTGCTGCTGGCAGAAGCTGCCGTAAGGGGATGGCATACCGGCGACCCTGCTACACACTATCAAAAAGGAGTGCGAGCAGCAATTGAAAACTGGGGATTGTTTGATATAGCTATGCCTGCATCATCGGAGATCGACGATTACCTCACAGCCAATCCGTACGATCCGGCTAAAGGGCTGGAGATGATAGGAGAGCAATATTGGGCAGCTACCTTTTTGCAAAGCTGGGAAGGCTACTCTAACTGGAGGCGAACCGGATACCCCAGTCTTACTCCGGTAAACTATCCCGGCAATGCCACCAATGGCCAGATACCCCGTCGATTGACATATTCTGCGGATGAATATAGCATCAATCCGGATAACGTAAAGGCTGCTGTAGCCCGACAGGGAGCTGACAGCTTTATGACACGGGTATGGTGGGATAAAGAATAGCGTTTTAATTATTCATATTGTTGGTAAGGGACTGCTTCACAATGGCAGTCCCTTTGTTTTTTGCGGTTAATGGAGAGTTTATTTTGCAAGAGCTTATTGTTGATTAAGTTTAAACCGCAAAACTATTTAAACCTACAAACAAGAGAATGAAATACACATTACTGCTATTATTTACGATACTGTTCGTTCAGCCTCAATTTATCAGGGCTCAGTCCGGGGCTGACGACCTCTATCTTTACGACAAAGTGGCGCCAATATCGGATGACAATATTTTCAAAACAGAGGGCTACTACAATTGGGGAACTTCGATCATTAAAGGCCAGGATGGTAAGTATCACATGTTTTATTCCCGCTGGAAAAGAGAATATACTTTTTATGGTTGGCTGACTCACTCCGAGGTAGCACATGCCACATCTAAAAGCCCTGCCGGCCCTTGGAAATACAAAGAAACAGTGCTGACAGGCAGGGGAAAGGGAAATTGGGATGCTATCACGGCTCACAATCCCAAAATCAAGTATTTTGATGGTAAATATTACCTCTATTATATTTCTACTCATCTGGGTGACAAGCCGTACACAGAAGCCGATTTGGTAGAAACTGCTCAAACGGGATATAGTCACCCCAATTGGAAAATTCTGCGTCCCAACCAGCGCACAGGAGTGGCAGTAGCAAACTCGATCAATGGCCCCTGGAAGCGGATGGACGAGCCGCTGATCGAACCGTCGGACCCGATTACTACCCTGACGGTAAACCCCGCAATTGATAGAGGTAGCGATGGAAAATACTACCTAATAGTGAAAGGAGACAAACCCAATGCGACCGGTTTTGTGAGAAATCAGGCCATAGCAGTATCGGATTCGCCTACGGGTCCTTTCGAGATGCAAGACAAGCCTGTAATCGATTATATGGATACCGAAGACATGTCTATCTGGTATGACGAAGACAGGCAACTGTTTTATGGTGTTTTTCATGCGCATACTTTTATAGGGTTGGTTAGTTCTCCCGATGGGATCAATTGGAAAAAAGCCAATGAACATGTGCTCATGCTAAAGTCGGTAAAGCGAAAAGATGGTTCTACACTAAAGCCCGATAGGTTGGAGCGCCCCTATGTCTATACCGAAAATGGAAAACCAAAAGTATTGTCGTTAGCCGTAAAAAAAGGAGATGAATCGTACAGTATATTTATTCCTTTTCAAGACAATAAATTTCCACTACCCAACGCCAGACAGCTGGCCTGGCAGGAAGCCGAATTGGGCGTGGTGTTTCACTACGATTTGCATGTGTTTGATGGAAAAAAATACGGACAGGGGGGCAATCGAATTGATCCCATACCCAACTATCAGATATTCAATCCCGAAAAACTCGATACCGACCAATGGGTGAAAGCTGCAAAAGATGCCGGAGCAACGTTTGCCATACTTACCGCCACCCACGAAACCGGTTTTGCACTGTACCAGTCGGAAGTAAACCCCTATAGCCTCAGAGCAGTAAACTGGAAAGACGGCAAAGGTGACATAGTTAAGGATTTTGTAGAGTCCTGTAGAAAACACGGAATCAAGCCCGGTATCTACCTGGGCATACGTTGGAATTCCTTTCTTGGCGTACACGACTTCAAAGTAAACGGAGAGGGGGCATTTAGAGAAAACCGCCAGAAGTGGTACAATAAGATGGTGGAAGGTATGGTGAAAGAAATTTGTACCAATTATGGGGAATTATTTGAAATATGGTTTGATGGAGGAGCGGATCATCCCGACAATGGAGCTCCGGATGTGTTGCCGATTGTACGAAAATACCAACCCAATTGCCTCTTTTACCACAATGGTCAGTTAGCTGAAGCCAGGTGGGGAGGTTCGGAAAGTGGTACAGTGGGGTATCCCTGTTGGTCTACATTTCCATATCCGGCTACAGGAGCAGGAGAGAGTGCCAAAAAGAACATAGCCAAAGATGGGTTTAAGTTGCTCAAACACGGCGATCCCGAAGGAGAATACTGGGTGCCGGCTATGTCTGATGCGCCATTGCGAGGGTACAACGGCAGACATGAATGGTTTTGGGAGCCCGGCGATGAAGAACATATTTTTCCTACAGAAAAGCTGGTAGATATGTACTACAAATCTGTTGGGCGAAATTCCACCCTTATTTTAGGGCTTACCCCTGACCCTACAGGTCTGATGCCTGAGCCCGATGTGAAACGGTTGAAAGAATTTGGAGACGAAATCAAGAAAAGGTTTTCTGACCCTGTAGCTACTACCGAGGGCAATCAACTCACCATTAAGTTAAAGAGCAAGGAGGTGATCAATCAGGTGGTAGTATCCGAAGAGATAGCGCAAGGCGAGCGGGTGCGAGAATTTGTAGTGGAAGGAAAAACGGCTAACGGCTGGCAGACACTCACCAGGGGGCAAAGTATTGGTCACAAATACATAGCAACCTTTGACGATATTGAGGTGTCGGCTGTTCGATTGGTAGTACACAAGAGCAGACTAAAACCCGTCATTAGAAAAATGGCAGTGTACAAGATATAAGTAAAACTTTGTTGGCAGAGAAAATTCCCCCTACGATGAACCCGCCTAAGGGCACGTAGGGGGAGTTTGTATTTCTAGTCATAGTGTTCATTACTCATAGCTCATTATTAGCTATTCTAAGCTCCATAGAAAAGAAGCTTTTTTTGATGCTTTACAGCAATCAACAATTACTTCTTTTATAGGATAGTGTAAAGATTGTATATTTTTTTCTGTGTTATTTATGGGTCTTTTGAAAGGTGTGTTAAATCCTTTATTATAGTGGTTTATTATCTGGATCATGTAATGAATAAAGTATTAAAACTAGTGATTTTTGCGATGTGCTTATGGTCTGTAGGTTCATTGTATGGGAGGCAGAATTATACAGAAGGGTATATTGTAAACCATGATGGCGATACTATACCAGGTTATATTGATTATCGGGGTTGGGAAAAAAATCCTAAAAATATTGATTTTAAAAGCCAACTTGAGAGTAAGGCTGTAAAATATAATCCCTCTGATTTAATGTCGTTTGGTGTAGAAGGGGAAGAATATTTAAGTGTTATAGCTCAGGTCGAAAAAAGCGAGAGGGAGCTGGGCTTACTCGGTTATTCAAAGGAATTAAAATTAGAGAAGGATACCCTCTTTCTACAGACAATATTTAAGGGAGAAAAATCACTTTTCAGTTATGTTGATGATAATGGATACCCAAATTTCTATATTAAAAGAGGTGAAGAGATTGAATTGCTACTGTTTAAAAAATACATTAAAGCATCTAATAATGGAGAGGCAGTAAGTCTGGATCGTCGTTATTTAGGGCAGTTGGTTTTGTATTTTGATAGTGATCCGTTTTTTAAAAAGAAAATATACAATACTGATTATAAGCTTTACAGCCTGACAAGATTGTTTAATGCTTATTACAAGAGGCAAGGAATAGAATCAAATTTAAAAAGAGATAGTGATGAGGTTGAATTAGAAATAAAATTATTAGGGGGAGGAACTACCACTAATCTTAATTTTAAGGGGCAGGCGTATGAATATTTAGTAGAGCCAGAATATGGTTGGTCACATTCTTTATCGGCGGGTGTGTCCTTTAATTTGAGCTTGCCAAAGAATATGAGGAGATTCTTATTAGTTAATTCTCTCATGTATACACATTATGATGTTTCAGGGGAGTATCTGGATTTTACAAATGAGTCTGATTACACGCGATATGAAACACGGTTTAGATATAATTATTTAAAAATGCATAACCTGTTACGCTATCGTTATCCTGTGGGAGATATGTATGTATTTGTAAATGCAGGAATATCTAATGGAATAGCATTTGGAGTTGTAAACCGCCGAATAAATACTCGCAAACTTTATCGTCCTGAAGAAATAACGGAACATGAGGGGGTGACGGATGCCAGAAGATACGAACAAGGGCTTGTGTTGGGAGCTGGAGTTGAAATCAATAAGTTTTCTTTACAGGCCAGATATGAAAAAGGAAATGGTATGTCAAATTATTTGCAATTAGGCTCTCATACTACTCAGATATCTTTTTTACTTGGCTATAGGCTCTAGTGCTGTGTTGATTCATCACAAATTCATCTTAATTGTCTCAGATCGAGTTTATTCTTAATACTTTGTACGTATTACCCAATACCCCAAACTTGCCCCTTTACCTACCCAAAAAAGAAACACAAACTTTACTTATAGTAAATATTTTTAACAATAAATTAATATATATTCAATTTTAGGAACGGATTTTGATTAGTTTTGTATTTGTATGAAATGGTCGATAATCCTCAAAGAAATAGCTTATCGCAAGGTCAACTTTGCACTTGCTATGGTGGCGCTTACGCTGGCTGTAGCGTTGTTTGTGGCTTTTTTCACCATGGGTAAAGCCCTGAAAAAAGAAACCATCCGACTTACCCGCGATATGGGATTCAACCTCAGCATTATACCGGCTGCTACCGATATGAATGAATATTGGGTAACAGGCTACTCTACCGTTACCATGCCGCAGGAGTATATAGAGGCGTTGGTTAAATTCAAGGATTTGTCTTACGCTCACCTTACAGCCACACTGCATCATACGATCCAGTGGCGCAACAAAGATGTGATTCTTACCGGAGTATCTCCTGAGCTTGAGGTAGAAGGAAAGCGCAAAAAGACCCCCATGTTTTTTTTGGTACCTCCCTCCAAAGTATACCTGGGATATGAACTGGCTGCTCAGTTTGATTTGCAGCCGGGCGATAGTATCGATGTATTGGGTAAGGTATTTACAGTCGAAAAAACACTTGTAGAAACCGGTAGTGCAGAAGATATAAAAATATATATGGATCTGGCAGAATTGCAGCAGTTAGTAAGAAAACCCGGTCAGATCAATGAAATCAAAGCGCTGAATTGCCTTTGTCTGGCAGAGGGAGTCGACCCCACCGAGTACCTCAGAAAGCAATTGGGCGAAGTGCTGCCGCAGGCTAAGGTGATTGTGAACAAAACGATAGCCAAAGCACGCAAACAGCAGCGTCATACCATCGACAATTACTTTGCAGTCATTCTTCCGGTAGTAATTGTGGTATGCCTGATATGGATTGGCGCTCTGGCCATGACCAATGTCAATGACAGGAAGCAGGAGATAGGCATTTTCAAAGCCCTGGGGTTCAGCAATCGGGCAATTTCCGGATTGTTTGTAGGCAAGTACCTGCTGGTAGGAGTATTGTCAGCTTTGGCTGGGTTTGGTATAGGGTCGGTGATGTCACTGTACCTCGGACCCGATATATTTAAGGTAACAGCCGCATCCATCGCCGTAGACTATCAGCTACTGGGCTGGTCGCTCTTGCTGGCACCCATTGGTGCAGTTACTGCCACGGTGATACCCACCGTATTAGCTATTTTTCAGGACCCGGCAACTACTCTCAGTCATGACTAACATCGTCAACCTTCATCAGGTAGAAAAAAAGTATACCCGAAACGGTCATCCGGTTCAGGCACTTCACCCTACAGACCTTACTTTGCAAAAAGGAGATTTTTTAATGGTAAAAGGTCCCAGTGGAAGTGGTAAAACAACCCTACTGATGTCCATAGGAGGAATGCTTCAACCCACCGGTGGTAAGGTAGAAGTATTGGGAAAACCTATTTACAGCCTTCAGGAAAGTGAAAAAACGGCGTTTCGAGGTAGAAATATAGGTTTTATCTTTCAGATGTTTCACCTGATTCCCTACTTTACTGTAGCAGAAAATATCATGGTAAACAATAGTACCGGGAATCATCTATTTAACAGTAGCCAGCTGGAGGAAATTGCAGGCAGTCTGGGAATTAGTCACCGGCTGGGGCACTACCCATCGGAGCTGAGTGCCGGAGAAAAACAGCGCGTGGCATTGGCCAGAGCACTGATCAAAAAGCCGGAGCTTATATTGGCAGATGAGCCTACCGGAAATCTGGATGAAGAAAATTCACATGTGGTGCTCCAGCAGCTCAAGCAATACGCCCAACAAGGAGGAACCGTCATATTAGTAAGCCATGACGAGCATCCTACACAATACGCAACAAAAGTTATAACCATAGGTCAACACACAGAAAATCAAAAATGAAAAGCACATTAAGAGGTATAGTAGCAATAGTATGTATGCTTGTGGTGGCGTGTCAGCCATCCGAAAAAGAGGACACCACACTCACTATGTATTGTGCTGCAGGGATGAAACCTGCTGTGGAGAAAATAGCCAAAGAGTACAAAGAAGCATATGGAGTGCACATAAATCTACAGTATGGAGGATCGGGTACATTGCTCTCCAACCTGCAGGTAGCCGGTAGGGGCGACTTGTACCTGGCAGCCGACGAAAGTTATATAGAGAAAGCAAGAGAAAAAGGACTGCTTGAAGAAACACAACCCCTGGCATACCTTACACCCGTGATGGCTGTAGCTGCAGACAACCCCAAAAACATACAGCAGCTATCCGATCTGTACAGCGACAAACTAAAGGTAAGTATAGCCAATCCCGATGCAGCCTCTGTGGGTAGGCTTACCCGAAAAATACTGCAGACAGCAGGTCAGTGGGAGGAGTTTGAGCAATATATAGATGTGATGAAACCTACCGTAAACGATGTAGCCAATGATGTAAAACTCGGAGCGGTAGATGCAGGTATACTCTGGGATGCTGTGGTAGAGCAGTATCAGGAGCTCGCGTACATTTCCTTGCCGGAGTGGGAGCAATATCGCCAGCAGGTAACTGTAGGAGTATTGAAGAGCAGTACAAACCCTACTGAAGCACTGAAGTTTTTGCGTTACCTATCAGCCAGAGACAAAGGCCTGCAAACTTTCAGTGGGCTGGGGTATGCTACAGTAGAAGGCGACCCGTGGAGCGAAAAGCCCCAGATTTTGTTTTACAGTGGAGGAGTCAACCGATTGGCTGTAGACCAGACCATTCAGGAGTTTGAAGACCGTGAAGGCGTGGAGGTTACCCGCGTATACAATGGCTGTGGCATATTGGTATCGCAGATCAAAGCTGGCCAGCAACCCGACGCATACCTTACCTGTGATATAACCTTTATGGATCAGGTAGAAAACTCCTTTCAGGAAATCAACAATGTTTCTTCTACCAAAATCATAATAGCCACCGGAAAAGACAACAAACACAACATAACCAACCTGCAGGATCTTACCCGTTCGGGATTGAAAGTGGGTGTTTGCAACCCCAAGCAAAGTGCGCTGGGCGCATTGACTATGAACCTGCTCGATGCAGTGAAGCTTACCGATCAGATAATGGAAAATGTGGTAGTACAGACCCCTACAGCCGATCTGCTGGTAAATCAGTTGCGCACAGGAGCGCTGGATGCCGCAATCGTATATGCCGCCAATGTAGCGCAGGTTACAGATAAAGTAGCATCCATTACGCTTGACTTGCCCCAAGCCACGGCCACACAAAATATAGGGATTAATACACGCTCAGAATACAAGTACCTGACGCGTCGGCTATACCAGCGATTGACCAGCGAAAACTCAGAGCAGCTATACCTTAAAAACGGCTTTAAGTGGCTAAGTGTCAACCAACCCCAACTCATGCAATGACAAAATCAGACACAAAGCCATTCAAGAGCAGGTCTGACCTGCCGTTTTACCTGATCATGGGAGTGGTGGGCAGTGTCTATGTCATACTCATTGTAGCCATGATTGTGGCAGATTTTACCTATACCTCGGGTAGCCACCTGCTGCAGGCCATCCAAAGCGAGGAGATACAGTACGCAATCAAGCTGAGTTTGATATCCTGTACGGCTACTATGATACTGTCGGTGATAGTAGCTACGCCGATTGGCTATGTGCTGGCACGCTTCGATTTTCCCGGGAAAAAAATCATTGATGCCATCATCGATATTCCAATCATTTTGCCACCATTGGTTATTGGTTTGAGTTTGCTCATCTTGTTTCAGACAGCTCCGGGGCGTTTTATCGAAGAGTATGTCACTATTACCTATGCCATTCCCAGTATTATACTGGCGCAGTTTATGGTAGCCTGTGCCTTCGCTGTACGTACTATGACGGTCACTTTTAGTCGTATCAACAGCCGTCAGGAGCATGTGGCACTCACACTGGGCAGCAACAGAGGGCAGGCATTTTGGTACGTTATCATGCCGCAGGCACGCGAAGGGCTGCTTACAGCAGCATCGTTGGCATGGGCCAGAGCGCTGGGCGAGTTTGGCCCCATTTTGATATTCTCTGGAGCCACACGGCTCAAGACTGAGGTGCTCTCCACTACTGTGTTTTTAGAAATGTCGGTAGGCAATATAGAAGCAGCCGTGGCAGTATCGCTGCTCATGATAGTAGCTGGCTTTCTCATTCTTATGATTATAAGGCTGATGGGCAATAGAGAAAAAATACAACAAAGACCCCTATGATAGAAGCTAAAAACATACATATCCGACAGGGAAGCTTTGCGCTCGACAACATTTCCTTTACAATAGATACAGGAGAGTATGCATGCCTTATCGGTCAGACGGGCACAGGAAAAACGACAGTATTGGAGGCACTCTGTGGACTGAAACGTATCAGCAACGGAGTGTTTGTATTGGATGGAAAAGACATTACCATCCGTAAACCGGCTGAGCGAAACATAGGTTTTGTACCGCAGGATGGAGCGCTATTCGAAACCATGACTGTGGCAGAAAATATGGCTTTTGCCCTGAAAATAAGAAAATGGAGTAAAGCGGATAGAATGAAACGAGCTGAAGAACTGGCCGATTTGCTCGGCATACGTCCGCTACTGCACCGCAAGCCTGCTGGCTTGAGTGGCGGAGAAAAACAACGTGTGGCTTTGGGTAGAGCGCTGAGTTTTTACCCTTCGGTAATATGCCTCGACGAGCCCATGAGTGCATTGGATGATAAAACCAAAAACAACCTTTTTAGCCTGATAGCAGACATTCGCAAAGAACTAACGATCACGGCACTGCATATCACACACAATATAGATGAAGTAGAACACCTGGCCGATAAGGTATTGCACCTCAAAAACGGCAGGTTGAGTACCCATACCAAAGCAGATTTTATCGCCAACAAGCAGGAGTTGGTTTTTCAAAACGGAACCTGAATTGCCCATGAAACTGAAAATAAAATACACAGCCCAATTGAAAAAAGAAGCCGGAGTAGGTGAAGAATACAGAGAAGTAGCAGAGCCGGTATATGTAGAACACTTGCTGGCAGATATAGCCAAAAGCAGAGGAGAGGGAGTGCAGAACATCCTCTTCGACGAAGCAGGAAAGCGTAGGGAGTCAATAGTGCTTGTGCTGAATAACGAGCAGGTAACCACAGCAGAACTGACCGGCTTGCGCGACAATGACGAATTGCTCATTATGTCACCCATTGCAGGAGGATAATCAACAAATACCATGACTACACTATCTGAAAAAGAAAAAGCAGTATATGCCTGGCAAACCACCGTGCCGGGCTTTGGAGAAGAAGGGCAGCAAAAGTTGAAAGAGGCCGCAGTGCTGGTGTCGCGCATTGGAGGGCTGGGAGGAGTGGTCGCCTATGAATTGGCCGCTGCAGGAGTCGGCAAATTGGTGTTGGCACATGGAGGCAATGTGAAACCCAGCGACCTCAACCGCCAATTGCTGATGACAGACGATTGGTTGGGCAAACCCCGTATAGAGTCGGCCAAAAGGAGGCTGCTGGAGCTAAACCCCCGCATGGAAATAGAAGTAGTCAATGCCAATATTAACGAAGAAAACGCTGCAGATCTGGTGGGTAAAGCCGATGTGGTAGTAGACTGTGCACCGCTTTTCGAAGAGCGGTTTTTGATGAACAGAGAGGCAGTGAAGCAAAATAAGCCATTGGTGGATTGTGCCATGTATGAGCTCGAAGCACAGATAATGACCATTATACCCGGGCATACAGCCTGCCTGTCGTGTTTGTATCCCGATTGGCCCAAAGCATGGAAGCGGGAGTTTCCGGTATTTGGAGCAGTGTCGGGTACGGTAGCTTGCCTGGGGGCTATGGAGGCCATCAAACTCATAGCCAATCTGGGGCAACCCCTTGCGAGTCAGTTGCTCACCATGGATTTGCGCGATATGACTTTTTATAAAACGAAGATAAACCGCAGGGCAAATTGTCCGGTATGCGGCTAACGATACACTACACTACAAACCTGATAAACTATGAATGCTAAATTACAAACCGTACTCCTGGCCATAGGCATACTGTTTTTGGCTGCCTGCGAGCCTCCTTATGAGGTCACTTCAAACGACTGGCCGCAGTATCAGCGCGACAATTACCGCAGTGCTGCCAGCAGTATTCACCTCGATGTGCAGACCCTGGCACCATCGTGGCACCTCAAAAACGTGCAGGAGCCTTCTCCGGCCTGGTTTGGTCCGGCCAAGTGGGATGGCTACTCCGGCGTGGTGGCTTTGCCCTCTATGCGCAACTACGATCCGGTATATCACCCTGTGGTGGTCAACGGTAAGTTGTATTATGGCTCTACCGCTGATGACGGGTTGCATTGCCTCGATGTGAAAACCGGTAAAGAACTGTGGGTATTTCCAACCCATGCACCGATTCGCATAGCACCAACGTATCATCAGGGCAAATTGTATTTTGGAGCCGATGATGGCTATGCTTACTGTATAGATGCTGAGAATGGTAAATTGAAGTGGAAGTTTAGTCCTACTGCCGGAGAAAAAAATGTAATTCACAACGATAGAATCATCTCCAAGTGGCCCATACGTACCGGCGTAATCGTAGAAGAAGGTACAGCATACTTTGCAGCGTCTATGCTACCGTGGCATACCTCATACGTGTGCGCACTGGATGCCCAATCGGGAAAACCCACCGGAGAGGGACGCTATGTACTGGCCTACGAAGATTTGTCCATAGAAGGGCCAATTGTTTCTTCGGGAGAAAAAATCATCATTCCTCAGGGGCGTATATCGCCTTTGTTGTTTGACCGAAAAACGGGAGAAAAAACAGGGGCTTTGCCGGGTAGCGGAGGATGTTTTGTGTTGGTTACCCCGGAAAAAAACATCATTCACAACCCTACATCGAAGAAAAACCTGATGGTAGAAACAGGCAGTGTAGAAGAACCCTCGCTACTGAGCTACGAGCATGGCAAAGCCATAGTGATCGCCGGCGATACTGCTTTTATTCTGGCCGATAGGTCTATTTCGGCTTTTCACCGAAAAAAGAAAAAAACACTCTGGGTAAATAAAAAATACGGAGCGTTGAGCATAATCAAAGGAGGAAACGCCCTATATGTAGGGGGAGTGGACACAGTATATGCTGTGAGCCCCGAAAACGGAAGCACACTGTGGAAACAGCAGGTCAGAGGCAATACTTTTGGTCTGGCTTTGGCTGATAGTGCGCTGTTTGCCAGCACTACAGAGGGATATATGTATTGCTTTCGTCCGGGAGGTAGCCGATATACCCCATCTGCAGGGTTGGTAAGCGACCTGGTAGATACAGCTGCACTCAAGGTGCTAAATGCTCCCCGCTTGCAGAAAGCGCAAGAGCACATGCTAAAAGCTCCGGCCGATGGCTACAAGCTATTGCAGGCTCCTTACGCCAATTTTGTGGCCAAAGACAAGGCAGTGATAAAGTACACCACAGCCGTACCCACACCCACAGTAGTGCGCTATGGTATCGATGAGCTGGATAAAATAATACAAGATGACACCCCAAAAACTCACCATGAGGTGACCCTGGCCGGGTTGAGAAAAAACTACAGCTACAACTATCAGATAGAAGTAATAAACGGAGAAAAGCGTGAGTATACCCGCTATTATGAGCTCGACAATTTCTTCAATCACTATAAGTTTAGCCTGGCAGGTACGGCTAATCCCTATGAGGATGATCCGAATTATGAAAAAGTAAAACAGGAAGTAAAAGAGATGATGGCAGACGCTCGTCCGGGGCAGGGGAGTTGTGTGGTCTTTGGCTTTGACAATGGACTGCTGGCCTATGAAGTGGCTCGTCAGAGTCCGTATTTTGTCATAGCCATAGAAGCGCCCGATCAGGTAGAAGCTACACGTAGAAAGCTTCTGGAAAAGGGTATTTATGGAAAAAAGATATCTGTATGGCCGTCGAACAGATTTGATGTAATGCCTACAGAATTTGCCAATAGAGTAGTAGCCGGCGATCGTGTGGAGGAGTTTAAAGAGCAGATTGCATCGGTAGTTGTTCCCCGGGGGCAGGTTATACTGCGGTCAGGTAGGTTAAAAGATGAAGAAACGCAACAATTGTTTCGCTTTGCGGCTGTGCAGAGTCAGGCCAAAACCTGGAGTGTGATGCAAAAGCCACGCCTGGAAGGGTCGGGTGTGTGGTCGCACCAGTACGGGCAGCCCGACAATTCGGCCTTTGGAGGAGAGGAAATGTGGGGAGCCACTACTACCTCCGATTTTCATGAGCAATGGATAGGACGTCCGGGTCCGCGGTTTCAGTCCGATCGAAGCGGTAGAAAAACATCGCCATTAGCCATCAACGGTAGGTTGTTTGTGCAGGGGCTGGAGCGTATAGCTGCTATGGACTCCTACAACGGGGCTTTTCTGTGGACTAACAGTCTGCCCAATTTTATGCGGTTTAATGTGCCGCGCGATTGTAGTAACTGGTCTGCAGATGAAGACTACCTCTATACCGCAGTAGATGGTTACTGTCATCAAATAGATGCAGCAAGCGGAGAAATAGCTAAGACGATAGATGTATTGCCAGCCAGTAAAAACTACGCTTACGATTGGGGTTATGTAGCCAATGTAGGCAGCCAATTGATCGGTAGTGCTGTGCGCAAGGGCAACATCTACATGAGTTTTACAGGAGGTGCCGGTTGGTACGATGCTGTGCAGGGCGAACTGACCAACAAAGTGTCCAGTGATCATTTGTTTTCACTCGACAAAACCACCAGCAAAGTAAACTGGAAGTATCAGAATGGACTTATCATAAACCCCACTATAGCTATAGGCAAGGGCAAGGTTTATTTTGTGGAAACGAGAGACAAAAAGGCGCTGCGGGCAACATCCAGAAGGGTAGATTTAGAGAAAGTAAACCATGCGCTGTATATGGTAGCTCTCGATTTGCAAACAGGGCAAAAAGTATGGGAGCAAAAGCTGGACGTAAAACCCGGAGTTTCGGTTTTCTTCTTGATTCAAAGTGGAAATCAGGTGGTGATATCTTCCTCCTACAAAGACAAGTACTACATATATACCTACGATGCTGACAATGGCTCGCTTAACTGGACACAGGATGTGACCTGGTATAGCAATCACCACGGAGGACACATGTCAAAACCGGCCATTACCGGTAATAAACTCATCATGAAGCCGGCAGTATTCGACTATCAGACAGGCAAACGTTTGCCCAACGATATGCCCAAAGGAGGGCATGGCTGTGGTAGCTATGCTACTACTTCTCAGTCGGTGTTTTACAGAGGAGGTAGTGTTACCATGTGGAACGCTGAAAGCAACGACCTGTCAAAATGGGATCGGTTGCGTCCCGATTGCTGGATAAGCACCATTCCGGCCGATGGTATGATTCTCTCACCCGAAGGGGGTGGAGGCTGTAGCTGCGGCTCATGGCTGGAAACATCCATAGCCTTTGCGCCAAAATCCCGGGCACCCCTGATGTTTGACAGCAAGGGAGCCAGCCAGTATGTGGATTCTCTGGAAGTGAAAATAGTGCTGCGCAAAGGGCAGTCAGGAACGATACGTTACACACTCGATGGTTCCACTCCCGATAGAGATTCGCCACTGTACAAAGGGCCGGTAACGTTGCGTTTTCAATCTGATATGGTGGCCGGTATATTCTCGCCCGAAGGAGAATTAAAGGAAGTAAGAAGGAAGTCATTTAAGCGCCTCTTTCCATCGCCACAAATCCGAATGGACAATGAAGTGACGCAGGGGAGTGTGCAGGTGTTTTTAGATAAAGAAGGGCAAACAGGAGATGTGTATTATACGCTGGATGGGACTCAGCCTACTACTGCCTCTACTCCCTACACAGGAGCAATCGCCATCAGTGAGCCCGTTACGCTTACAGCCATTACTTTTTGGAAAGATCACAATGGGGAAACTATAACGAGCAAACCCACTACGGCCAAATTGGAAGTGCCTGAGCTGAAAAAAGCCGTAACCCCGGAAGGGCTTACAGCTGGCTTGAACTATGCATACTACCACGGCACATTCAAGTCGGTGAAAGATATGGTAGGTTTGAATTCGCTGAAAGAAGGAACAGAGCCTACTGTATCACTTGAGCCTAGGTTGCGCGACGAAAACTACGGGTTACGCTTTACGGGTTATGTGAAAGTGCCCAAAAGTGGGGTGTATACTTTTGCCACGGTGAGCGATGATGGCAGTACGGTGACCATAGCAGGCGAACGGGTAGTAGATGCAGATGGATCGCATGGAGCTAAAATGATACCCGGCAAGGTAGCGTTGGAGGCAGGGCTGCACCCCATACAGGTAGACTACATACAAGGCAGTGGCGGTCAGGTGCTGTCGCTGCATTATGAAGGGCCCGGCGTAGAGCGTCAGGAAGTGCCTGCGGAAGCTTTGTTTTATCAGGATCCTGCTCAGGTACAGTAATGCACACGATGAAAACGAAAAAGGATACGATGCTCCACCGCCACAGGCGGTGGGTGCTGCCGGTTGGTGTGTTGCTGCTGGTGGTAAGTATGGCTTGTCGATTCAATGTGCGTGAGATAGGTTTTGCAGAGATAGTCCCCAATCCTTACATCTTTTACTACTACCACAACGACGCGGCTGCAGCAGGCCAGTTTAAAAAGCAAGCGGATAAAGTGTTTGCCTTTTCGAATGTAAAAGTGAAAACCATAGCCATAACAGATAAAGACAATCCTGAAATCAATTACCTGAAGGAGAAGAAGGGGAGGCAACTTCCTGCGGCTGTACTGCTCGCTCCCGACGGGCATACGGTCGAATATGCTGTGCCTGCCGAAAAAGACAAAAGACAAAGCATGCTGCGTGATATTGTCAGCTCGCCATTTCGCAGTAGTATTAAATCTATGCTGGTACATAAATATGCCGTTGTATTGCTACTGGATGGGCCGAATACTACACAAAATGAGCTGGCCGCTAAGCTGGCCACAGAAGACATACAGGAGCTGGAAAAGATAATGCCCCGAATGCCCAAGCTAATAGAAGAGGGACCGGAGCTGGTTCGGCTTTCCCGAGAAGAAATGGCCAGAGAAGAGAGCCTGCTTTGGAGTCTGGGGTTGCGGGCAGAGGAGGTGCACACTCCCATGGCGGTTATCCTGTACGGTAGAGGCAGAATCATGGGCGATGTGATTGCCTTCAAAGATATTCAGGACAAGGTGATCTTCAAGCTACTCAACATTATTGGAGCCGATTGCGAATGCGGATTGGACCGTAAATGGATGCTGGGCAAGCTCATACCTATGACCTGGGACGAACACCTGCGAACGGAGCTTTTTGGTCTGTTGAAGTTTGATGTAGAAAATCCCATGATTCTGGCTGAGATGAGTCAGATTATTTCCATAGAATCCAGCAAATCGGGTAATGGAGTAGACGACCTTGAGCTGTTTCAACCGCAGGAATATAGCCTGAGTGATGAAAGTCTGAATGCTGCCATTCCCGATGTGCAGCATGTGTCACCCCGGGCAGTTCCCTACGAGCAGGAAGAGGTCGGCTATGGCGACAAATTGGTAAGTGCTACAGTATATATAGTGGCAGGAGTGGTTTTGCTCGTGGTGTTGTGCGTGATATTTCTTTTTATTCGCAATAAAAGACAAGCCTTTTGAGTGTTCGCGTATAATGGCTGTTTTTTCTTTATTCACAGCTTTGAGCCATGTCGGCAAACTGCTCTCTGAGTAGCGTTATATATCTGTTCATTTCTGCGGGTGCTTTGTTGTATTCAAAGGTCACGCGGTGTGTTTTACTTTCAGTAGCAATTTCAACCCATTCAGCGCCACCATCGGCACAGTCGGGGCAGCCAATGGTGGCAGGCAGATCGTAAAAGGCCTTCAGGTCAATGCGGTCATTGAGCTGCTGCCACTGGCTGTAGTTTTCCTTACATTCTTTGGGAGGGTATTCATCTTCGTTGTTCCAGGCTGTTTTGTCATAGCGGGTACTGTTGGGGGTAATGGTCAGCTGCTCGTGGCAGTAGCCTATGCAAAACCCAAAGCTAGTGCCGTAGCGTATGACGGACTCCTGAGGTAGCATGCAGCAATCTTTTTCGTTGCAACCTGTAGCAGTCAGACAAAATATCACTATAAACCAAAGTGCAATACGTTTCATATTGTAGTTTTTTTATCTCTTGCTAAGAGACACAGGAAAGATGTGTAGGGTTGGGAGAGAGGAAAAACAGTATTTAAAATACCGAGCAACTACTATGCTGCAAGCCGAAGTGATTCTAGGCGAAGTTTATTGTATGTAAAGCGTTTTAATGTTATTTCCAAAGTATGGTAGAAAGGTGTATTTTGGGGTTTATGACTGTTTATAAGAGATGTTTTTTGGGTAGAATAACCTTTAGTTATTTTTTTAACACAAATTATCTGCTCTGAATGCATGATGTTAGTCGGTAATATTCTTATAAGCACTTTGCTAAACATTAGACAGCTTGCTTAGGTAATAAAATTTATTTTTTTTGATGTGTTATAAATAGAATAAATTCACTTCATTAAATATTAATTAAAATAATTGCAATTATTTTAATTAATATTTAATATGCATCTCTAACCAGCCATTAATACATTTCCCCAAAGATTCTTTGTTGCTTTCGTGTTTTTTAGTAAACAGTCCTCATCTACTGCGGTAGCATGTAGTTACTTGTAGGTGTGTTTGTTAGTAATCGTACGATTGTCAATGTCAATAGAAACTACCACATTAAAGCATCTTTTTTTCAATATTTCAACACCTAAAGAACAAGGATATGAAGACCAACCTGACCAGGCTTGCAATACTGCTATTGCTAAGCCTAACTACCCTCCATGCTCAAGCCCAGTGGAGTGGAACCGATGATATTTACTACAACAATGGGAATGTGGGGATTGGAACATCAAGTCCTATAGAAAAATTTCATGTGAACGGCGGGAGTGTAGATGGTTTGATTTGGCCTGTGATAGTCAATAATACACATAACAGCTCTAATATGTCCAACTATGGAGTTGGAATAAAGTTGAAGCACTCATGGAATCATGAAAATAAATGGAGTGGTATAGCTAGTGTACAAGAGAGCTCATGGGCGAATAGTTCTGGTCTGGCATTATACGCGAATGAAGCTGAACGAGTAAGAATTAAAGCGAATGGCAATGTCGGCATAGGCACCACCATGCCCTCCGAAAAACTCGAAGTAAATGGTACCATCCGCACTAAGGAAGTAAAAGTAGAATCTACCCCCTGGCCGGATTACGTTTTCTCCGACACCTACCAGCTAAGATCCCTCTCAGAAGTCTCCACCTACATCGAGAAAAACCATCACCTACCGGGTATCCCCACCGCTGAGGAAGTAGCCGAAAATGGTATAAAGCTCGGTGAAATGAATGCCAAGCTGCTGGAAAAAGTGGAGGAGTTGACGCTGTATTTGATTGAGATGAAAGAGGAAAATGAAAGACAAAATCTATTAATTGAAAAACTTGTAAATCAACAGAAGCAATGAAACTTTTTACCACGTCAGCCTTTGGTTGTCTCTACCTCATGTTTTGTGCCCAGGTTCTCATAGCCCAAAATAATCCAATAACCTTTGATCCCCAAGGAGGTGCTGGTGGCGATCTATTTGGAATTAAGACCACTGAAACTGGAAACAATACTACTAAGTTTCACATTTATAGAAATTTCACATACGACACAAGTGATATAGATTGGATGGTAATAGATGCGGGAGGAAAAGTTGGTATAGGCACATCTCAACCTGGGTATAAGTTAGATGTTTCCGGTGACATTAACGCAACAGGTAAAATGTATGTTGGCCTAGATTTGAGTATAGCTAGAAGTGGCTCTACATTAAAGAAAATTGAATTTGGAGCCTTTTCTTATCTAGAGTCCAGAAATAGATTCGCTAATAATGTGAGTGCAGCCTACTATGGAACAGCCATTTTGAGAAATGCCTATATTTCTGACCATGCAACCAATACCTATAAAAACCCAAATAGTTACCTGAAATCTCAAAGAATCGAAATGTTAGCAGGGAAATGGACTTTTGACTTCAGGCAGCCAAATGGTCCCAACACCTGGAATGAATCCGAATGGATCAATATTATGAAAATCGATGGTATTTCAGGCAACATCGGCATAGGCACCACCACCCCCTCCGAAAAACTCGAAGTAAATGGTACCATCCGCACTAAGGAAGTAAAAGTAGAATCCACTCCCTGGCCGGATTATGTTTTCTCAGATACATACCAGCTCAACCCCCTCTCAGAAGTCTCCTCCTACATCCGGGAAAACCACCACCTGCCGGGTATCCCCACCGCTGAGGAAGTAGCCGAAAATGGTATAAAGCTCGGTGAAATGAACGCCAAACTGCTGGAAAAGATAGAGGAGCTGACGCTGTATTTGATAGAGAAGGATCGTGTAGAAAAAGAGCTAATTAAGAGGATAGAAAACCTTGAATCAAAATTGAAATGATAAAACCATTTAAATACTTGATTGTAACATTTTATGCTGCATTAATTTTTGTCCCTTCTCAAGCTCAAACAACTAAACAGTTAACTCTGTCTAACGGTGATGGTTGGTATAGAATAATACAACAGAATAGTCATAAAGCGAACGGTATGGTTAGGATTTACGGAACATCAGGAAACAATAGATCAACAGGAATTACAATGTTTATTTCTGTTATGGCCTATTCTCAAGGTGGTTCTATCAATATAGTTGATAACATATATTATAATTCAAACCATGTTGCTGAAATTCGAGCAGGTTCGGTAGATGGGAATTATGTTTTGGATGTGCGATTTGAGTACATTAACAATCCAACTTCTGTTTATATTCAGACAGATGGGCTTAACTTGACAGTCCTTGATACAGCTCTTTATAATAATTTGGATGAACCAACTGGGTTGATTTCAATTTCAGGAAAAGTAATAGGAGCTAGTAGTACTAAGTGGCCAGTACATTTTTCTCAAAAAGTTGGAATAGGGACAACCTCAATTCCAGTTGGTTATAGTCTATCTGTGGATGGAAAAGCCATAATGGAAGAAATACAGGTTTCGGCTTCCGCAAATTGGCCAGATTACGTTTTCTCTGACACCTACCAGCTAAACTCCCTCTCAGAAGTCTCCACCTACATTCGGGAAAATCAACACCTACCCGGCATTCCCACCGCCGAAGAGGTAGCCGAAAATGGCATCAAGCTCGGTGAAATGAACGCCAAACTGCTGGAGAAGATAGAGGAGCTGACGCTGTATTTGATTGAACAGAATGAGAAAATAGAAACTGTGTTGAAAGAAAATAAGGAGATGAAGGAAAGTATAGAAAAACAAAATCAAATTATTAATCAACTAACCAATAAGTAATTATGAAATCAGTAATATATGGTCTATCTGTTTGCCTTATTTTCTGTTTTTTTTCACTATCACGATCTTTAGGGCAGAGTACACCTATTTCTTTTTACATTAAAGGAACAGGTTTAAATCGTAGTTCAAGTCGCATTTTGATAATTGGAGGCAATGAAATTTACAATGCGTCAAGTGGTAGAGGCCTTAGACTTACTGTTTTAAATAAAAGCAATCAAACAGTTATATCTGACGCTACTTATGATACCTACGGAAGCTATGTAGCCTCGAATAATTTGGCAATGGCACTTGAAGGAATTACCAATGATCAAATTGCGGTTTTGACGAGTTGGGATGCATGGGAGGGGCATGTAACGTCTACATTGGATAATGCATTTCTAAGAGTTGGTCTAACTAAGGCTGCACTAGTGGGAAGTAATGTGTACCGTAGGCCTTATGCTGCAATATTTGAAGGAGCCTCCAATAATGAAAGCTCAGCGAAAGCTGTTGAGGTAAGTTATGAGAATACCAGCAATCAGCCCTACGCAGAGATAGTTGGTTATTTAATTGAAGGTACGTTTGTCGCTACTGGCTCACAGCCCAATGCTTTATTTAGACCACAAGGGGATAGTGAAGCTTTAGTTGTGGATTCTCAAGGGAGAATTGGAATAGGTACCATTACTCCTAACTCATTGTTCCATCTTGAAAACGATGCTCCAGTGATAACGGTTAAGGCAACAAACCTTGGTAGTGGATTAAGGTTTAATTCAATTGATCAAAACGGTGATTTATTCAGGTTTCAGAAGGATGGAATAACTCAATGGGTAATGAATTCATCAGGCAACGTCGGCATTGGTACGATCACCCCTGATAATAAATTGGATGTGAAAGGCACCATCCGTGCCGAAGAAGTAAAAGTAGAAACCGGCTGGGCAGACTATGTCTTCCATGAAGACTATGAATTAAAACCTCTCTCAGAAGTCTCTACCTATATCGAGGAAAACCACCACCTGCCGGGTATCCCCACCGCTGAGGAAGTAGCCGAAAATGGCATCAAGCTCGGTGAAATGAACGCCAAACTGCTGGAGAAGATAGAGGAGCTGACGCTGTATTTGATAGAGAAGGATAGGGAAATCGAACGCTTACAAAAGAGGGATCAGCAATTGATTGAAAGGATAGAAAAATTGGAAAAAGAGTCTGAACCATGATGTGTGTGATTTCTGAGATTAAGCAAGCTTAGTTGCCAAAGAATATCATGAATATCAGCTTTATCCCAAACATCTCAGTTCAAACAACCATCAAGCTCGGCGAAATGAATACCAAACTGCTGGAAAAAGTGGAGGACTTCTAATGCTTTGAGAAATACAATTATTGAAAGACTTTGATCAAGTAAAAACTACATTAAAACAATTAAGAAATGAAAAACAATATGGTCGTAAGCGTAGTGATATTATCACTACTACCACTAAGTCTTTGTGCGCAAACTGAGTTTAGTGAAGTGCACGTTGGTAATGTTTCTGGTGACAATTGGTTGAGACTCAAGCAAAGTATAGTAGATGAATATAGTTATGATTTTCAACATAACAATGCTTCGGTTATGGTAAATGAACAAGGTTCAACCAATCAAGCTCTAATCTTAGGAGATGTTGATTATGATAAAAACAATGTTCTGTTTGGAATAGCTCATAAATGGGGATCAAATCCATGGTTGTCGAAGTTTACTTTGGGAGGTAATGGAAAGTTGGCTCTCGGTAGCCACCTGCCAGAATCAAATTTGGATATACGTTCTCAGGGGACAGTAAGCACCTTTTTAAAATCACTTGACTCAAATGGCGATGCAACGTTTTTTATGGGTGAACAAGGAAACTCCAATGAACTAAAAATCTTTGGGTTTGAATTTAGATACGATGGGGCGAATACCAATCAATTGATTCTTGATAGATATGACCAATCCACTACACCTGAAACTGTTTTAAGAATAGACAGGCACACAGGAAATATGGCATTGGGGACTTCTGATTTAAGTCATAAACTTTCAGTAAATGGCACCATCCGCACCCAAGAAGTGAAAGTAGAAGCCTCTCCCTGGCCGGACTATGTTTTCTCTGATACTTACCAGCTCAACCCCCTCTCAGAAGTCTCCACCTACATCGAGAAAAACCATCACCTGCCGGGCATACCCACCGCCCAGGAAGTAGCCGAAAACGGCATCAAGCTCGGTGAAATGAATGCCAAGCTACTGGAAAAAGTGGAGGAGTTGACGCTGTATTTGATTGAGCAGAATGAGAAAATAGAAAAGCAGCAAAAAGAAATTGAATTCATGAAATCTATACTAAAATGAAAAACATAAAATTCATTTATTTTTTTGTATTTTTTGCCTGCCACGCTAGTATATACGGACAGGCAATTACCGATACCGGGTCTAAGGTTGGGGTTTTAAATACAGCCCCTAATGTACAACTTTCAGTGGGTAGTTCTTTTGGAGCTAGTATTTCAGGGTCTAGTGGTGGGCACGCTGTTTTTGGCACCAATATAGGAATTAACCAAGGAGGAGCTAACCATAATAAACTTTATACTCCTCATAGTCATGTTCATAATTTTGGATATGCGGGCATTCATGCTTTTTGGGGGAAGTTAGAGTTTTACGCAAACGCTGGTAATACATCATCAGGAACTGTGATTTATCCGACTAGTAGACTTACTATAGAACCTGATGGTAATATAGGAATTGGTACGAATTCTCCCAAAACAGTACTAGATATATCAGGAGGGGCTAGAGATTGGAATGAATCAATTCAAGGATTATTGAAAGGCACTGTTCATATTGACCCAGAGAATTCAACTAATAATTATGGGGGAGCTATAACTTTTGGGGCCTCAGATGATTTTTCGAGTGGGGAAGATGGGCAGGCAGGAATTTATGTACGCAGTGATGGTTCATATGGAACGAAAATGTATTTTTCTACAACTGATAATTATGCCAATGGCTCTAAAATGGCAATGATGATTAATCACAGTGGCAACATCGGCATAGGCACCACCACCCCCTCCGAAAAACTCGAAGTAAATGGTACCATCCGCACTAAGGAAGTAAAAGTAGAATCCACTCCCTGGCCGGATTATGTTTTCTCAGATACATACCATCTCAACCCCCTCTCAGAAGTCTCCTCCTACATCCGGGAAAACCACCACCTGCCGGGCATCCCTACTGCCGAGGAAGTAGCCGAAAACGGCATCAAGCTCGGTGAAATGAATGCCAAGCTGCTGGAGAAAATAGAGGAGTTGACGCTGTATTTGATTGAGATGAAAGAGGAAAATGAAGAAATGAAAGATAATTATGACTTAGAAATTGACAGGCTAAAGAATGAAAACAATGAATTTAAAACAAGACTTGAGAAGCTGGAAAAAGAGTCTGAACCATGATGTGTGTGATTTGTGGGATTAGACAGGATGATTGGGTGATGAGCGATCGTGAGTATCATATGCATCCCAAGTATCTCAGTTCAGACATTACAAATAGTAGAAAACAAAAATCAGATGAATAAACTAACTACACTATCATTAAAAAAATTAATCCTACTAATAGGTTTTACAGGGTTGGTCTTTTTTTGCCATGGACAAAATCTGATAAGCCCAGACTCATGGACTATTGGCTCAGGGAGCGTTGGGATATTTGGGAAAAATGGCGGCACAACTGAAAATGTGAGGGAATGGGGAGAAGCGCCAAATGGACAAAGGGCAATCTTGTGGAAGGCTATTCCTGATGCCAACAATGATGCAGATGGAGGGTGGACTACAAGTACCTTTAACATTGACCACACCAAAATGTACAGGTTTTCGGTTTGGATTAAAAAAACCAACTCTACAGATGGAAATACATACATAGGCTGTAATTCCTATCCAGATCCGGTTTTAAGGATGGATGGAACACCTAATTCTAATCCTTATTTTTGGAATGGAGATTTACCTGAATTAGACAAATGGTATTTGTTGGTAGGTTATATTCATGGTAGTGGTGATAATTCGACCACAAGCTATGGGGCAATATATGATGGTGAAACTGGAAACAAAGTCGGATCAATGGCAGATTATAAATTTCCTGCTACCGCTACTACCGCTCGACATAGAGCGTATCTTTACTATGATACCAACACATCTGACCGTCAATATTTCTATGCTCCCAGGGTGGATATGGTTACTGGAGATGAGCCTCCCATTGAAAGCCTTGGCTTTACTCCTGGTGCCTTTCCTAATGGTGATGTATCATTTACCGGTAAGGTTGGAATCGGTACTTCCGAACCTTTTGTTAACTCAAAATTAGATATTACCGGACCTTATGTCGTAGGTAAATTTGATTCCCAGCTACACCTCCATACGGCAAACAACCTATATGGAATGTTTATGGGCAGTCACTCTCATAGATATGGGGTTATTTCACAAGGCTCTAACTACTATTCATCTGAGAATTTTACTGCAAGGTCTGAATATAGTAGTGGTATTATTTACAGTGATGGTAATATCTCTTTCTTTGCTAATTCGGGACTTACATCAGGAGATAATTTCACGCCATCCAAGAGGTTTTATATCAATAATTCTGGCAACATCGGCATAGGCACCACCTCCCCTGATAATAAATTGGATGTCAAAGGCACCATTCGTGCTGAAGAAGTAAAAGTAGAAACCGGCTGGGCAGACTATGTCTTCCATGAAGACTATGAATTAAAATCCCTCTCAGAAGTCTCCACCTACATCGAGGAAAACTACCACCTGCCCGGCATCCCCACCGCAGAGGAAGTAGCCGAAAACGGTATAAAGCTCGGTGAAATGAATGTTAAACTACTGGAAAAGATAGAGGAGCTGACCCTTTACCAAATAGAGCTGCTGGAAAAACTGGAATTAATGGATGAAAGGATAAAAGAATTAGAACAGGACAAATAACCATATACCTATGAAAACAAACAAACCAATCGTGTTACTGGCGTTGCTATTGTGGCTAATTTATTTTTCCACAAAAGCACAAACAATTCCTCAATATGCTGCTTCATTGCTGCCATCCCCCAATTCTAGTGAGTTGATTAAAGGGGTGAATGTTCCAGTTAATTTATACAACGGAACGGCGCATGTAAATTTACCATTGGGAACGGTTAGTGGGAGACAACTCTCAGTACCAATATCCATAAGCTATAATACTGCGGGAGTAAAAGCGCAACAAAAAAGTGGCTGGGCTGGTCTTGGCTGGAATATTTCTGCGGGGGGTGCAATAACGAGAATAGTAAGAGGTTTGCCCGACGAGGAAGTCAATGGATATTGTGGTACGAACAATACAGGCGAAAAAGTTAACGACCCATTGACAAGTACTTATGCTGACAATGTGGTTGATGGGATTTGGGATTCTCAACCTGACCTTTTCTTTTTTAATGTCCTAGGGAGGAGCGGACGATTTGTACTTGATGATGATGGTAATGCTCTGACTATTCCTTTGCAAAATGTAATCATCAATGCGGGGATATGTAATGGTTCTACATCAGAATGGGAGATCATTGACGAAAATGGCATTCATTATTTTTTTGGAGGAGGTGGAAACTATAATGAGTCAACCAAAACTGTCCAATCCAATACGAATGTTGATATAACTTACGTTTCTACCTGGTACCTGAAACGAATAGAATCACCCGATCAGAATGACGTTATCAATTTACAGTATTCGTCAGGAAATCAGTACGCATTTGAAATGCGTTATGAGAGTCAGGTAGATGAGGTCGATAATAATGGCCTTAGCTGTCATTATCCTGGAACAATTGATCATAGATCTAATAATCAAATTATTACAGTTTTTCCCAAGTATTTGACTAGTATTTTGTCGAGCTTGGGTAGCGCTCATTTCTCCTTTGATGGGATAAAAATTGATGAAGTTGTAATTAAAAACTATCAGAACACAGAATTGTTAAAATTCGATTTTGATTACTATCATCCCGTTAATGACGATGAGTATAGTGGTTCATCCTTAGTGAAACACTATAACGCTAACAACCTAAAAAGAGTGACTCTGAACAATACAATACCTCTGTATAAGTTTGATTATAAATGTTGTGATGAGAAGAATTATGAATTCTTTACTGAAGATCATTGGGGATATGTGAATGGTTCAATTTTGTATCAAACTGATATTATTCCTTCTTTTCCTGGCTTTTCTGGAGTCAACAAAAGTTCCAACATGTATGGAATTAAAGGGGTACTTGAATCAATAGAGTATGAAAGTGGCCGATTGACTGAATTTAATTATGCCGTGAATACTATAGTTAAAGCTGGAAAGGACTTTTATGTAGGAGGGGTCAGAATTGCTTCTATAACTGAGAATGACGGAAACGGAAACTCATACACAACCACATATTCTTATACACAGGATGGATCCAACTTATCAAGTGGTCAGATTTATAAGGAACCGATTTATCACAAATACTTGAATTATTATAATGCTGGGAATGTTCTCAACGAAACCAACCTGATGAGATTTTCCCACTCATTGGTTGAATTACATGATGTTAACGGATATCACGTAGGGTACTCAAGAGTCACTGAGACAAACCCTAATGGAATCAAGAAGGTTTATGAATTTGAAAATTTTTCCGACCACCCGGATTTGGCTGCCAATAAATATATATTCGACCCGGGGAGTAGTGGAGGGAGAACCACCTATATTGTCAATGATGAACCACCTTTTTCACCAGATACCTATCAGGGTTGGAAAAGGGGGCGGCTGAAAAAAACACAGATAATTGATTCAAGTGGCAAAATATTTAAAGAAACGAACAACTATCAATATGGATATACTACATCAAGCAATTCAATAACTGGTCGGGTAGTTGAAAAAGATGATAACGATTACAACTGCAATACTATTCCACAACAAGACTATAGGATTAGTGATTACGAATTAATCTCTGAAAACCAATTTCTGACCTCTTTTGATGAAATTTATTACGTAGATGATAATAGTACAGTAAAAAGTATTACAACCACCACCAATTTAGGATATACCAACAATGGCTTTATAACTAGCAAAACGATCATATACCACGATGGCTCAGAATACAAAACAACCTATAAGTTCCCATTTCAGTTTTCTGATTTCATTTCTTCACCTCCTGCTGCTATGGCTGGAATAATCAAGATGAAAGATGAGCATGTATGGTCTGTCCCTATTGAAACTGTCAATTTCAAGAAAGATGGATCAAAATTTTACGCTTACAAAGGCAGAATTAATTTGTTTAATGAAGATTTTAAAACCTCTGAGGTAAAGTCGTTCGAATCTTCTGAGTTGCTAAGCGATTTTTACATATCTGGAGGATTAACAGTAGGAAATTTCATAAACAACCCTAACGGAGGATTTGGTTATCATCCCAATTATGAATCTCTGGTAACCTATAATTATCTTACTAATGGCAATTTGTCAAGCCAGATAACAAGAGATAATGTTACTACACAGTATCTATGGGGGTACAACAACAACTACATTACTGCAGAAATAGTAAACCCTGGAACCGATGAAAGAAGAACAGATTATACTTACATTCCAATGGTGGGGGTCAGCTCTGAAACAGATCCCAATGGTTATACTATTAGTTACGAATATGACCACAGGAATAGATTAGAGCTGATAAAGGACGATGATGGAAACGTAGTTCAGGCCTACGATTATCATTACAAAGAACCTGAAGAGTTGGAAGTATCAACAAACAATTTATCCTTTGGAAGTGGTAGTTCCAATTCTAATGTCAATGTTATTTCAAATGTTGATTGGAGTACAGCGATTAATTACACATCAGGAAGTGGTTGGATCACAGTAAATCCTTCTACACCACAGAGTGGTGATGTGACTTTGAATATTTCTGTTACATCTAATTCTGGCAGTCAGCGAACCGGAAAAGTAATAGTATCAGATGCAAGTGGAACTGGGTTGCCAGATCAGGAAATCAACATTACTCAAGCAGCTCCAACAAGTCTGACTATTTCTCCAAATGGGATGATCATGATTGATTCTAACGACCCGTCTTCATCGCCATTTTCTATAAGTATAACATCTAATGTTTCGTGGACAGTTTCTAAAACTCTTTTGGATAATCCCTCAGTTAATTGGATGACGGTTTCTACTACCTCAGGAACCAATAATCAAACCCTTTATCTTGACTTCTATGCCCAACCTCCTTCGGGTGAGAGTTGGAGAGCTCAGATTGATGTCTCAGGAGGTGGTATTGATAGGAGTCTTTATGTATTTTGGCAAAACTAAAAACCAATGAAAATGAAAAACACAAGAACAAAAAAACAGGCCTTAGCTTTATTGATTCTTTCTTTGGTCATTGCTACATATTCATTGGCTATAGGACAGGGTTTACCATACGACAAAAACTACACTACCACCAAAACAGCCCGTGTCAGCGGTATCACCACTTTGGCAGACCTAAACAGCAGGCCTGTTAGCCAGGTGAATACATCTATAAGCTATACCGATGGTTTTGGCAGGCCGCTGCAGGGCATTGCTGTTGGGGCCAGCCCTTCTGAGAAGGATATCATCCAGCCCTATGGGTACGATGCTGTAGGCCGGCAGGCTAAAAGTTATTTGCCCTACACAAAAACGACAGCCAACGGGCTGATGGATGAGGAGGCGCTGATAAAGAACAGTACCTACACTCAATCTTCACAATACACTTTTTATAATGGTTCAACAGCTACTATAGAAGCGGATGCCAAACCGTATAGTGAAAATATCTATACCAACAACCGCATTACCGAAACTTATGGGCCGGGTGCAGCATGGACTACTGGCAAAAGTGTCAAGTCTGTTACAAAATTGAATAATGCCAGCGAAGTGCGTTTCTGGCAAATAGAAGAAGGAGCACCAATATCCTATAGCTATTGGCCTGAAAATAGTATAGTGATTTCAGAATTAACAGACGAACAAGGAATTGTTTCGTATGAGTATGTTGACCAACGGGGATTGACCATGCTAAGGTCATCTGGAGGGGTAAACACCTATTATGTCTATAGTGGTGTCGGGAATCTGAGATTCATCCTCACCCCTGAGTCCGTAACTGATCTGCCGGATTTGCCTACAGGCAGCAGTGCCGACTATGTAAGCGGAAATTTTGAAACCAGCAGCTACCAAAGCAAGTCCTATGTTTATGGCTTAAATGGTAGCGTGACACTAAAGCCAGGCTTTAGCATAAATGCTTCTACCCAAGGCAACTTTTCAGTAACCGCCGGGGCACCCCAACAGGGCATTATCGATGACTATGTATTTCAATATGAATATGACGACTACAACCGCCTGATCAAAGAAAAGTCGCCAGGAGCCGATTGGGTGTACTATGTGTACGACCAGTGGGACAGGCTGGTAATGAGCCAGGATGGCAAACAGCGAGCGGAAAACGTGAACAAGTGGTCGTTTACCAAGTATGATTTTTATAATCGGCCAATCATGAGTGGGGTTACCACACTTTCGGGCACCAATACCCACACCTCCTTACAAGCTGCCGCCATGGCTTCTTCGGGTAGGTATGAATCTGCCAATGGTAGTTTGATTAGCTATACCCTGACTAACTCCTATCCATCAATAGGCAGTAACGATGTATTGACGGTAACACATTACGACAATTACGATTTCAAAATAAACATGGGAGTAATTGCGGCTGATTACAACCCGTACACACCATCTGGGTTTACTGTAACCCAAGCCCCAAGCGTAAAAGGCTTGATAACCGGAAGCAAAACCAGATTGCTAGGTACGACTTCATTTTTACATACTGTTGTATATTACGACAAAGAAAACAGGCCTATCCAGACTGTAACCAGTAATCACCTTGGGGGCACAGACCGACAGACCAACCAGTATGATTTTACCGGCAATGTGTTGAAATCATTGACAGAGCATGATGCCCCGGACTATAGCAGTTCGCTCGATATCCTCGAAGAATATACCTACGACCATGTAGGCAGGCTGGTAGACACCTATCAAACCATTGGTTCAGGTACTCGCACGCTTCTCTCTTCTCTGGTTTACAACGAGCTGGGACAGGTAATCGAAAACAATGTCCACAGTACCGACAATGGCAGTAGCTTTTTGCAATCGGTGGATTACCGCTACAACATCCGGGGTTGGTTAACTTCCATCAACAATTCCGAACTGGCCAACGACGGAGGTACCACCAACAACGACACCAACGACCTGTTCGGGATGCAGATGGCCTACAACGAAACACCCGTGCAGGTCAATGGGGCCAATACCCAACAGTTTTATAATGGCAACATCTCTTCTTTGCGCTGGAAGTCCGACATCCAAAAAGGTACTCCTGTAGAACGGGCATTTGGCTATGAATATGACAATAGATACCAACTAGATAAAGCAAAATTTGGAGCTAAAAGTGGTACAGGGGTCTTCAACAATGAAAACGGCTACTACAATGTGGACAACCTGACCTATGATAACAATGGCAACATCAAAACCCTGAAACGGGAAGGCTACTGGGGCTCTAAAACCACCATCGACAACCTGACCTATGGCTATGATGGCAACAAGGTAAAAAACGTAGAGGACTCAGGCAATGAGGCAGGCTTCAACAATGAAGTGGTAGGCCTGGCCACAGAGTACGGCTATGACGAAAACGGCAACATGGAGTATGACCTCAACAAAACCATCGTGGAGATCAGGTACAACGAACTGGGGCTGGTGGACTATGTAGAGTTCGAGTCCGGTGTGAATGTACTCTCCACCTATGATGCTGCAGGTATACTCCTTGGCAAGGAGGTGAAAGAAGGCACCACCACCAAATACACCGCCGACTATGTAAACGGCCTGGTGTACGAAAACGGGGACATCTCCTTCCTGCATACTGCCCAGGGTAGGGCTATTCCAACAAGTGGCTCCAATTGGGAATATGAATACTACTATACCGACCACCTGGGGAATATCAGGCTGGTATATGGCTACTTCAAAGAAACAGATGTGTATAAAGCCACCCTGGAGCCTGGCAAAGCAGCAGACGAAACGGCCTTTGGCAATATGGGCACAGCGCAGGCCAACCAGCCCAACCATACTTTGTCGGATGCCAGCGACCCTGCCCCAAACTACTCAGCCAAGCTAAACCCCTACAGCAGCGGCCCGGCAGTAGGCCCTGCATTGATGGTACCGGTAACCGCCGGAGACGTAGTAAACATGGAAACCTGGGCAAGGTACAATGTGACTACCGGTGGGGTAAACTCCCTCGTAAGCAACCTGGCATCTTTGGTAAGTTCGGCTTTCAACGGGGTAAGCGGTGTATCGGAGGCCAACAGGACCACCCTCAGCAATGCCGTACCGGGCGTATCGGGCAACATCCCCAATGGAGGGGGTAACAACGAGCCCAAGGCCTACCTGAACTACATACTGTTTGACAACAGCTACGCACAAAGCCAGTTTGGTTATGTGGCAGTGTCTGACGATGGCTACCAAACCTACGAAAGGCTCACCACAGGCGACCTGACCATGCCCGTAAGCGGCTACCTCTACATCTATGTGGCCAATGAAAGTACAGCCAATGTAGATGTATGGTTCGACGACCTGAAAATCATCCACCAAAAAGCCAACAACCAGCTACAGGTAGTAGGTGCCAAAGACTACTATCCCTTTGGCCTGCAGATAGCTGGTACCGAGTATTGGAACGAGGCAAGGAAATCTTATAAATATGGGTATCAGGGGATTTATTCCGAGCAAGACTCCCTTACCAAGTGGAATACATTTGCTTTAAGGAGCTATGACCCGGCATTGGGCAGGTTTATTTCAATAGATCCCGCAGGGCAATTTGCAAGCCCGTACCTGGGAATGGCAAACAATCCATCAAATTATACCGATCCAAGTGGTGCTGTAGCAGGCGCAATAGCACACAGTATTTTTGGGGCAGCTATGATAGGAGCTCATAATGCTCATCAAACTGGGGGTGATCCTTGGGCAGGTGCTGCTCAAGGTGCATTGTATGGGGCAATAAGCTATGCATCGGGAGGTTTGAGTAGCCAATTGGGTAGCCACGTTGGAAGTGGTTTTTTGAGTTCTGTTGCCACTATTGGGTCAAATACGTTATTAGGTGCTGGTAGTAGTGCTGCTTTGGGTGGGGGGATTTCCTGGGACGGGATAGGTCTTTCTGCTGCTGGTAATACGGTATCAGAAAGATACTATGCACATAGAAAAAAAGTAGTACAAGAAGCTCATGCCAAGTTTGTCAAGAATGCAAAAAGATATCTTCCGAGTGTTACACTAAATGAAGTTGTTGTAACGACAGGAGCTAATTACCTGGTTACCAGGGGAGGATCGCATAGTTATAACTTTGAAACTATGGATTGGGATCCGACTCATGGAGACTATGATTACTGGTCGTTAAGGGCGGTAAATGGTATTGTAGCATCCGTTCAGGATGCTATCAATCAGGCTGGACAAGTGCTTAATACGGTGGCATGGACTTTAGCGCCGCTTCCTAAGCTTGGGTTGCTTGGTAGAGTTTTTAAAACTACCAAGGGAGGTACTACTGCCGCTAAGGCGAGTACGAACGCAATCAAAATAGCTGAAGGAGGAATCCCTCGAATTCAGAATGCAGCGAATCGAATAGGTAGACCAATTCATTTAGTAGGTAGTAGAGCAAGTGGAACAGCTAGAGCTACTTCTGATTTCGATTACGTAATAGAAGGGATTAACAGTAAGCAATGGTCGAAGATTAAAAATTCCTTACCAGGAGCTCCGTCCCGAATTGACAACCTTCCAAGAAGGATAGATTTATTTAGAGGTCTACTAGACCCTACTAAGCCTCATATAACCATATACCCTCATTGATATGAATTTGGAGCAAGAAATACAGTTCAATCAATTTGGACAGGGAGTATGTGAAGAAATCAAGCTAATAGGTCAGTTTGAATCTTTAGATATAGAAAGTAAAAGAAGCATGTTAAGGGATGTAGAGAACTTAATTATGCAGTCTAAATCGACTATTGATGATATTGATAAGGCAATAAGTAAAAGTGGGCTTAGGCCTACTTTTACGCCATGTATCGTTATAAAAAAAGGTCTCAATTATGGAAACTTCCAGAAAATTATAAGCTTACCTGAAAATGAATTAACGAAAGCATTTAGGTTATTCATTTACCTGTTTAAAGAGGGTTATAACCGAAGGTATTTGGACGAAAAAGGAGACCCTAATAAATGGTGGTATTGGGATTTATCTGATAATGAAAACTTAGAAAGAATCAAACAGAGCCAGGTTTAACGACTTGGCTTTTTTATGAGCCGTAAGCCTGTTTTCCCCCTTATGGCGCAAGTCTTCCAGCCAAGATGGTGTGTTGACGAGACCCTCATCGCTCTCGTTTGTAACGGGGGCGGCCGAATAGGGCATTTGTAATGTTCATAAGTGACAATGCCTTATAAAGAAATAGGGTTTTATAGATTTTGTGAAGTAGTGTTTTTTGAATATTTTTCAAGGATAAGATGCATTAAAAATGCACGATTCACAAGTCCTCGTTGCAAACGAGGACTATTGTTAAAAGTTTGTAAAGCATAAGAAGTAAGGATTGTCAGGCGATAAGTATCATATTTCAGATCAGCATTCAAGATATTTTTTGACCATGACGGTGGTACGCTGGATTGATGTGTTCAGTAGAATGGAATATCGTGATATTGTAGTGGATTCGTTAAATTATTGTGTTTCGTCCAAAGGATTGAACATCTATGCCTGGGTCATAATGACCAACCATGTTCATTTAATTTGTTCGTGTACTAACCCACACAGGATGTCTGATTTTTTGCGTGATTTTAAAAAATTCACATCAAAAAGGATTGTGGAAGCGATCCAGGATATACCAGAAAGTAGAAGGGAATGGCTATTGGATAAGTTTTCCTTTGAAGCCAGAAGAACGGGCAGGGCAAAGGATTACAAACTATGGAGGGATGATAACCATGCAATTGACCTGGACAATGGAGGTATAGATATTATGGAAAAGGCAAACTACATACATGAGAATCCTGTGCGAGCAGGAATAGTAAGGAGCCCGGAAGAGTATCTTTACAGTAGTGCTATGGATTATGCAGGAAAAAGAAAGGGATTGGTAGAAATTGTGTGTATTTAGAGCATTGAAACTGCATTTATCTGCCGCATTAAGAAACGAGGACTATACAAGAAAAATGATGAAATATTTAATATTTTTTGTTGGTTTGTTAGCTGGCTTTTCAGCCTCTGCCCAGATACCCGATATTTTGTCTCATCGGCACAAAGACAAGATAGAGCAGGTAAACTCTGCCAGGAAAAAGCTAAAAAAATACCGCAAGTACTATAGCCAGGACAGTACCAAAGAAATAAAACGGATAGAGAAACTATGGAAAACGAAGTTTGACAGCCTGGCAACCAATCAAATACCAGAAGGATACGCACTACAGGATACATCCAAATATAAAAAAGAAATTCTATCCAAATTGCCGGGGAAAGAAGTGTTTTATAAACGCTATGAAGCGTTGAAGCAGCAATACAACCTGCCGGATACCACAGGTGCGGGTATTGCGGATAGTTTAAAAAGCCTTTCTTTCGAAGACTATTATGCAGCTGAAAGGAAAAAGTACCTGGAAGAACATGGCTATACAAACATGTCCTTAGATTCATTGGGCTGGTTTTACCATCAGGATAGCCTGTCATCATACGCCCGGGCCTATTCTCAGCAAAGGATGGACCTGCTCAAAAAAGAATCAGAATCCCAAATAGACCAAATGGCCAGGGATGCAGGGTTGGGCTTAGTGGACGAAAATGCTGCTGAATTCAACAAAGCCAAAAATATTCCCAAAGACTATCAAGAGAAATACGGACAATACTCCAATCTGGACAGTCTCAAAATGGCATCCGTAGAGAAAGGCAGGGAATTCCTGACCGGCAACCCGGAGGCAGTGGCGGCAGCACAGGAAAAGATCACCAAAATGAAGAAAAAATATTCTTCAGTGCTCAACTCCAATGACCTCAGTACAGCCACCAAAGCCAATTCCATGGAAGGCCGCCCCCTTACGGATAGAATGTTCATTGGGGGAAACTTCCAGTTCAGCCATACAGAGCCATTTACCATTTTCTTTGACCCCTCGATTGGTTATAAAATCAATAAACGGCTAGTGGCAGGTGTGGGCACCAGATTCCAGTTCTCCTTCGGGGAATACGATACTTTGGCCAACAATTACAACAGGAAGAAAAGCGAATTGAGCTACAAAGTTTTCACAAACTATGACATATTCCGAAATTTCTACCTTACTACGGAATTTGAAAACAATAAAATACTAATCAACCAAACAGACGATGGGACCAATTACAAATGGACACCAAGCTTTTTTGCCGGCATTGGCAAATCATTCTCTATTTCTTATGGGTTTAACGGCTACATTTCTGTGGTCTACGATTTCTTGCACAATTCAGCGCAAAGTGTGTATTCCAGTCCTTTTGCGGTACGGTTTGGTCTGGGGTTGCCTGGGTTGAGAGGATTGGGAGTGAAGTGAAGTAGCTTCCCTAATATTTTCAAGTTACCTTTCAGAGCACTTAAAAAAACATTGAGAGTATTAAGTAGCTCTGCCAGCCCTTACAAGTGGTTTTTATATCTTGCTTACTACTGATATAAGTCAAAGTAGAACCAAAAATTTTGTGGCTATAAAGTTTTGTTGGAAGTATATCTGCATCAGCAGAATCCGGTATACATTCTAAATGTATCGGTGTATTATTTTCTGTTTACAGAAAAAATAAGTTTATTTGTAGAACATAATAAATTTAGACTGAGAATTAAATAGCAAGTGAGCAACGTGGAAAATAGCAATTTGGGGATAAAGCCCTTGGCAGCTCAAACGATGGCCGACAGGGTGGAGGAGAGTCTTGGGAACTATTTTCGGGAGAAGGGATTTAAACCGGGTGATGTATTGCCAAGAGAATTGGAATTGGCTGCAGCTCTTGGGGTGAGTCGCAATGTTGTTCGTGAAGCCCTTAGCCGGTTTAAGATGCTGGGAATAATCGAATCTAAAAAGAAAAGAGGAATGGTGCTGGCTATGCCGGATGTAACCGTCGCTTTTGAGAAAGTGACTGACCCATATTTGCTTGATAAGTCATCCAAAAATGATCTGTTTGAACTTCGGCTTATTCTTGAATTAGGAATGACAGATATTCTTTTCCTGAGAAAGAACGATCGTTACCTGAAAGAACTGGAGGAGATTATCGCCCGGGAGAATAACGCAGAAAGCGAGGTTGAACGCATACTGTGCGATATGGAATTTCATAGAGTACTTTACAAGATGTCTGGTAATGAGACATTGCTGAGGTTTCAGAAGTTACTCTTGCCGGTGTTTGAACATGTGCTGGAATATGAAGCGAAGCATGGTAAAGTAGACAGGGGGGATATTTCACATCAGGATCTTTTGGATATATTGAAGAATGGAACCTCGGTAGAATTTCGGGAAGCGATGACCAGGCATCTGGAGCCTCATTTGAAGCATGTAGAAAATGAGAGTAAGGCCGGGTTAGACTTCAAGAGTGATTGACACACATTAAATTCAAACTAAATAAATTTTCAATATTACAAAATTAGATCGTTGGCTATTTTTTTTGCTGAAAAAATATGTTCTACATAAGAACTAAAAGAAGTGTAGCGGTTTGTTTTCCTGTAAGAATTAAACGAAACAATTAAGAATGAATACGAATTTTAATGGTCTGATAGCAGCAACATTTACGCCCATTGGCTTGGATGGGGCTATTCAAACACAGCAGATAGCACCTGTAGTGGAAAACCTGGTTGTACAAAAGGTACAGGGTATTTTTGTTTGCGGAAGCACTGGAGAGGGGCTTTCGCTAACAACAGCGGAAAGAAAAGAAGTAACAGAAGCTTTTTTAGAAGCCTCAGCTGGCCGATTGAAAGTTTTTGTACACGTAGGCCATAATAGTGTAAAAGAGATGGCTGGGTTGGCGACACATGCAAATGAGAAAGGGGCAGACGCGATCTCGGCAGCTGTTCCTCACTACTACGGCATCAACTCAGAAGAGCATTTGGCCAGGGTGCTGGCGGAAGGGGTAGGACATGTGACAGACATTCCTTTCTTCTATTATCACATACCATCTAAAACGGGGCTAAACCTTGATATGGTCAAGTTCCTGCAAGCCGGAAAAGAACGGATACCCTCCCTGGCAGGCATAAAATACACAGCACCTACTCTATATGAATTTCAATCCTGTATGGAAATGTTCAAAGAGTATCAGATGTGTTTTGGTGTCGATGAAATGTTTCTGAGTGGTTTGACACTGGGTAGCCGGGCCATGGTCGGGAGTACCTACAATTTCATGGCCCCTGTTTATCATCAGATCAGAGAAGCCTTTGATCGTGGCGATATGAAGGATGCGGCAAAGCTTCAATTTGAGGCAGTCGAGGTGATCAACCTTATTTTGAAATATCAGCCACTTGCAGCTCAAAAAACTATTATGAAATGGATAGGTCTTGACAGTGGCAGGACGAGACAGCCCATAGAATCTCTGACTGAGCAAGAGGAACGTCAATTAGCGAATGAGCTTAAAAAAACGAAATTCTATAGCTGGCAGAGAGAGTCAATTGACTCCTTGTAAAACAATATGCCTGAATTGAATTGGGAAAGGCTAACCGCTGAAGCAAATGATAACCTTGGCAGCAAACGAACATGAGCGAATGAAATTTGTGCAAATGCAAACCATCATGGACAAAGAAAAAGAATTGTATTTACGGCATTCGGTTGATCTTGTATTGGAAGGCAGAAGAACTATTACAGCGGTTTACCCAAAAGGGTATGGGAGGGATGTCCGTAAAGAAGTTTTCATTTCATGTGCTACAGAGGATCAGGAGGGAAGCCAGTTTGTCAACCATCCTACATTTTGCCTTTCAGGTTTTATAAGGCTACAATTGATCAACACGTTGATGAAATCAGAGCAAATGAGAAGCCTGAAAATAGCCCATGTAATGGGTGAAAATATACTAGCGTTCAACCCGAATAAATTGAAATGAGGAAAAAAAGAGGAGAAAAATATCTCAGCCGATTGTGCTACCTGCTTCTGATTTTTTACTGTTTCCCTGCAATACATGAAATAGCAGCTCAGCAGGTAGAAGAAGGCAGAGCAAAGTTTAGTTTTGGCTATTTGCCCGAGCTCCCACCACCTGTTGATGGAGAAAAACAATACGGGTTGGCAGGGGCATTTTCAGGTACATCTGATGGGGCGGTAATTGTAGCAGGTGGAGCCAACTTTCCGGGGATGAGACCCTGGGAAGGCGGCCGGAAAGTCTGGTGGGACGATATTTATGTGCTGATTGAAAAAGAGCCAGACAAATACGAATGGGTAACGAGAGCAGATTTTAAACTACCTCAAAAACTCGCCTATGGGGTTTCTATCCAGACAGATGAAGGTATACTGTGTATAGGGGGTGATAATGGAATTTCGAAATCAAGTCAGGTTTTCGAATTGAAATGGAGTACTGAACGAAAGGAAATCACTGTTGAGGAATTTCCTGAACTACCAGTCCCTCTCGCCTATATGTCAGGTGCCAGGATAGGCAATACCATTTACCTGACCGGAGGAATTGAAACATCAGGAGCAACCCATAATTTTTATTCGCTGGATCTATCCCAAAAAGGAGATAAAGATTTTGCCTGGAAAAGTTTGCCGCCATGGCCAGGGCCACCAAGGGCTTTTTCCGTCACAATCGCTCAGTCGGACGGTCGTGAAGATGCACTGTTTTTGTTTGGAGGGAGAAACGTGCAGTCGGGCCAGAGTCCGGAGTTACTGGCGGATGCCTACAAATATTCACCTTTGAAGAGCCAGTGGACTAAGCTTGGTGATATAGGAATGGGCTACAAGAGGACCAATTTAATGGCAGGTACGGCCATGGCAAAAGGGTCTCATCATATTGTATTCTTCGGGGGCTCAGATGGAAGTGTTTTCTCAAAACTCGTAACCCTTGAATCCGAATTAAAGGATACACTTAAGACCGAACAGGAGAGGGGTTTGTTGAAGAAACAGCAACTCAATATCCTTGAAAATCATCCCGGTTTTCGGCGGGATATTTTCTCCTATAATACCATCACCGATACCTGGACCGTGCTGGGTGAACTGCCGAAAGGCAGTCCTGTTACTACCAATGCTTTTGACTTTAACGGAAATACGATTATACCTTCCGGAGAAATATCGCCGGGCATCCGAACAACAGAAATGCTGCAAATTAAATGGCCGGAGGTCAATTCCTCGTTTGGCATGGTAAACTATCTTGTCATTCTCATATACCTGATCGGAATGGTACTGATAGGTGTATTCTTTTCACTCAGGCAAAAATCCACGGCTGACTACTTTAAAGGCGGGGGCAGGGTTCCGTGGTGGGCTGCCGGATTGAGCATATTCGGTACTATGCTCAGTGCTATCACCTTTATGGCTATACCTGCCAAAACGTATGCCACTGACTGGGCCTATTTTATGCTCAACATGACGATTATACTTGCCGCTCCGTTGATAGCATGGCTGTTCATTCCATTTTATAACAAACTCAATATCACCAGCGCGTATGAATACCTGGAATTGCGCTTTAACCTCTTGACCAGACTGCTCGGTAGTGCTTCCTTTATCATTTTCCAATTGGGGCGAATCGGGATCGTGCTTTTTCTTCCATCCATAGCCATTTCCATTGTCACGGGAATTGACGTACGAACATGCATACTGGTTATGGGTGTGCTGAGTGTAACCTACACAGTAATGGGAGGAATCGAGGCTGTAATTTGGACTGATGTGGTTCAGGTAATCGTGTTGCTCGGGGGTGCATTGCTTTCTTTTTTTCTGATTATTTCATCACTGGATGGTGGTTTTGGAGAATTGATCTCGGTGGCTGCTGAGAATCGTAAATTTGAAGTGTTGGATTTTTCTTTCGATTTTACACAACCTACATTTTGGGTCGTCATTATTGGTGGGATTGGGGCCAATATCATTACCCAGGGTACGGATCAATCAATCGTTCAGCGCTACATTACCAATCCGGATTTACGAAGCTCACGAAAAACCCTATACACCAATGCTGTATTGGTCTTTCCTGCCTCACTGCTATTTTTCGGAATGGGTACAGCGCTATATGTGTTTTATAAAGCCAATCCCAGTACCCTTACACCTCAATTGACTAACAATGATGCCATATTTCCCTGGTATATTGTTTCCCAATTGCCTACCGGAGTATCCGGTCTTTTGATAGCAGCTATATTTTCCGCATCTATGTCCAGCCTGAGTAGTAGTATGAACTCCGGAGCGACGGCCTTCTGCAAAGATTTCTACCAACGGTTCAATTCTAAAGTCAATGACGCTGAGCTGTTGACTGTGGCCAGGTGGGCAACCCTGGTAATTGGAATTGCGGGAACAGTATTTGGACTTTGGATGGCTTCCTCAGACGTAAAATCTTTATGGGATGAATTCCAGAAAGTTCTTGGGTTATTTACCGGAGGGTTAGGAGGTGTATTTCTGCTGGGTATATTGTTTAAACGAGCCAACGGTAAAGGAGCGGTAATTGGAATTATAGGTAGTGGGGTAGTGCAGTGGGCAGTGGCTCAATTTACCGATCTGAATTTGTTGTTGTATACCATGACGGGCTTAGTAGCATGCTTGGTCATTGGGTATTTGGCAAGCTCCCTCAGTCTTAACCGGAATAGAAAGGAATGAAATACTAAAACTAATGGATAATGGATAAAAAGACAACTCGCCTGAGATGTTTTTTCATTTACATAATGTATAAATCGAATATAACTTTTAAAATTTCAATACAATGAAACACATTCTGACATCCTTATTATTTCTTACATGTTCCATAACTTATGCGCAAGAAGTACATAAACTAGAAGCCCTGTTTAAAAGCGGAGAAGGGGGGTACGCCTGCTATAGAATACCCGCTGTGGTTGTTGCAAATGATGGGTCTGTACTAGCGTTTTGTGAGGCAAGAAAGAACGGCTGCTCCGATACGGGTGATATTGACCTTGTGATGAAAAAGTCGACAGACAATGGTTTGACATGGGGTGAGATGAAAGTAGTTTGGGATGATAGTGAAAACGTATGCGGTAACCCTGCTCCGGTTGTTGATAGGGAGACAGGAGATGTCCATTTATTGTCTACCTGGAACAACGGTAAGGATCATGAATCACGGATAATTGCCGGAACCAGTTTGGAAGGTCGCGAAATATATCATCTGGTCTCTAAAGACGCTGGAGAAACCTGGTCAACTCCTTCGAATATTTCAAGTTCTGTGAAGTTGCCTAATTGGACATGGTATGCAACAGGCCCTGTTCATGGAATTCAATTAAAAAAAGGTCCTTACAAAGGACGTTTGATGATTCCTTGTGACCATATTGAGAAGGATACAAAAAAATACTATTCTCACGTGTTTTATTCAGACGATCATGGGAAGTCCTGGAAGCTCGGAGGGACTACACCCAGCGATCAGGTAAACGAATGTACGGTTGCCGAATTGAGCAATGGCGACTTGGTATTGAATATGAGAAATTATGACAGAAAAGAATCGCAGGTAAGACAAGTGGCCATAAGTAAGGACGGAGGTGATACCTGGATAGAGCAAAAGTTCGATCAGCAGTTGCCCGAGCCCAGGTGTCAGGCAGCAATGCTAACGGTAGGCAAAAAGCGAAAACAATTACTGTTGTTTACAAATCCAGCGAACTCAAAGTCCAGAAAGAATATGACGCTTTCAGTGAGTAAGGATGGAGGTGCAACATGGCATAAGAAGATTATGGTTTATGAGTCTCATTCAGCCTACTCCGATTTAGCTGAGCTTGACAATGGTAACATCTTTGTTTTATACGAGGCAGGATACAATAGTGCATACGAGACAATCAGTTACAAAATCATTTCAAAAGATCAATTGCGATAAACATAGATTGTCATTTCTAAGTGGCTCTACAGGTTTTTATGTAGCTGCAGTTTCACCCCTCAAGTGCCCGTTGTTCTAAGTGTGTTCCCCGGCACACTTAGAACAGGCAAAAATGGGTGTTAGTGTCTTAGACTCTTGTTTCCCTGATCGTTTCAGGTGGTCTTGTCGAATACTAAAACAAAGGGAAATAAGTGTGACCTTTCTCCGGTAATCCACGGTTTTTATCTGGTTTACTAAAGTGGCTTATAGAAGGGGGAAATGTATGCGCTCAACTACGAGCATTTGTAACAGTAATACGTAACAGAGGATATAAAAAAAAGCACTTACAGAAATGTAAGTGCTTGATTTTTAAGAGCCTCCTATCGGGATCGAACCAATGACCTACTGATTACAAGTCAGTTGCTCTACCAGCTGAGCTAAGGAGGCGTTCCGTTGTTGACAATCGTTATTGTCAATTGCGAGTGCAAAAATAGGGTAGAATTTTACTATTGCAAATTTCTAAATAAAAATTTTCACTCTTTTTTTGACGCTCGTTTTTTTGCTTTTGTTAAGCGCTGATTATCAGCTTCAACTCTTCTTTAAGGGCGATTAATTCTTTTTCGGCATTTTCAATTTTAGACTGAAAATCTTTCAAAAGTTCGTCTGCATTTTTAGAAGAAGCAAAGAAACCCATGTTGTTTTTCCAGGTAGAAATATCGCCTTCCAGTGCAGTGATTTTGCGGCGCAGGCTGTACTCTTTGCGGTTTAGTTTCTGGTCAGCATTGGGGCCCGATTTCAGGTCGTTTATATTGATCAGCGATTTAAACTCACTCTTAGAGCTGTCGTCCAGATTGTCTGCATTGTTTACCAGCTTGTCCAGAGCTTGCTGGTATCTGCGTTGAATCTGTTTGATGTTCTTTTTGGGAACAAAGCCAATTTCATTGTACGCATCCTGCAGGCTGTATACTTCCTCCATGTCCACATCTTTGGTTGCGGCCATTTTTTCCAGCTGATCGCATATTTCTTCTTTCTTTTTCAGGTTGCTTACATATTCGGATTCCAGACCCTGATTGTGTTTTCTTCTGTTGTTAAAAAAGTTGTCGCAGGCTGTTTTAAACTCTTTGTATACCGAGTTGCGGAATTTTTCGGGCACAGGGCCTATTTCTTTCCATTTTTGCTGCAGGCCTTTGAGCTGCTCGGCAGTCTGGTGCCATTCGGTACTGTTTTCCAGCGCTACAGCCTGACTTACGAGTTCTTGCTTTAGCTTTAGGTTTTCTTCTCTTAGAGATTCCAGTTTTTTGAAAAACTCGGATTTGTTGTTGAAAAAAGCCTTGAAGCTGCTCCAAAATTTCTTATTTACCTCTTTGGCTTGTTCGCGGGGCATGGCACCTACGGCTTCCCATTGCTTCTGTACCTCCAGTATTTCTTTGGTCTTGGTATTCCAGTCGCTTATTTTTTCAGCATCGAATACAGCAAACGGGGCTATGGTTTCTGTAAGTGCTATTTTTTTGTTCAGGTTCTCTTTTTGCTGCTCTTTTACCTGCGACACAAACTCCTTACGCTTGGAGTAGATGTGGTCCGAGGCGGTTTTAAACCTGTCCCATACTTCATCCTGTACGTCTTTGGGTATAGGGCCTATGTGCTTAAACTCTTCGTGCAGTTCGTTGAGCTTTTGGATGGCTTCTTTGAAGTTTTCCAGTTCGTCGAGTTCTTCTGCTTTTTGGCACAGTTCGAGTTTAGCTTCGTAGTTCTTTTTTCTGTCGAGTTCCTTGAGCTCAAAGTAGATGCTACGATGATCGTAAAACCTATCGATCAGGGCGTGGTAGTTTGCCCAGAGGGTTTTGTTTTGCTGTGGAGGCACAGGGCCTATGGCACGCCATTGTTGCTGAATCTCCTTGAGTGCATTCATGCTGGCGGTGCTTTCTTCGCTATCTACTAACTCACGCAGCTTTTCCAGCAGGTTGTTTTTGAGTTGCAGGTTTTTTTCTTTTTCCTTCTCCTGTTCTTTGAAGTGCCTGTGTCGGTTGTTGCGAATCAGGTTGTAGTATTCGTTAAATTTTGCAGAAACATCATCCCCTCTGTAGTCAAAGTCTTCTTTTTCGCCACCGGTTTCTACAAAGTGGGCGAGAGCTTCGTCTTTTTCTTTGTTGAAAAATACATCAAAAGCATCTTTTATTGCGCCCAGCACTTTTCCCTGAATGGCAGTGCTGTATTTGTTGGCTATTTGTGTGATGATCTGAAGGAGTTCTTCTTTGTTGAGGGTAGAAAAATCTGTTTTTTCTATATTGTCTAACGCTTCCTGCTCTTCTTGTTTTTTGGCAGCTTCTTCTTTTTTGTCTTCCTCTGTTTCATTGTCTGAAGTTTCGGTATTTTCTACCTCAGCATTTTCAACCTCAGCATTTTCAACCTCAGCATTTTCAACCTCAGCATTTTCAACCTCAGCATTTTCAACCTCAGCATTTTCAACCTCAGCATTTTCAACCTCAGCATTTTCAACCTCAGCATTTTCAACCTCAGCATTTTCAACCTCAGCATTTTCAACCTCAGCATTTTCAACCTCAGCATTTTCAACCTCAGCATTTTCAACCTCAGCATTTTCAACCTCAGCATTTTCAACCTCAGCATTTTCAACCTCAGCATTTTCAACCTCAGCATTTTCAAATTTTTTATCGGTAGAGGCATCTGATGAGTCTTCGAGAAAGGCTCTGGCCATTTCTGCAACAGACTTCCCCGGGTTTTCCTGATCAGCAGGTGATGGAGTAGTTGTGTTTGTTTTGTCCTGTTCGGTTTCTACAGCCTGAGGTGTTTTGTTTTCCTCTTCGGTAAGCTTTTTCTCTTCACTCATAATTATGTTAGTAACACTTTTATCAATACAAATCTACTCATTTTTGGGTATTTGGCTGCTATTTTGGTTAATTGAGTATCCTGTAGTGGGGTTGTGTTGTTAGTTCATTCTGGGGTCGGTAGGGTAGTTGGCAAACATTTTGAATTTGCCGCCCAAATCCTTGAGAGCCTCCTGCCAAAGTACTGTTGGTTCCAGATCAAATATTTTGTCGTGAGTGGGTTGCTTGTATACTATCCACGATTTGGCTTTCAGCTCCATGTCGAGTTGCCCTTCCGACCAGCCGGAGTAGCCCAGAAAAAAGCGAAAGTCGTTGGTGTCTATTTCCCGTGTGTTTATCAAGGATAGGAGTTTTTCAAAATCGCCTCCCCAATACACACCGTCTATGATTTCCTTGCCACTCTCCATGACATCCGATCGGTGAATAAAGTGAAGAGTGTCTTGCTGCACAGGTCCACCGATAAACAGTTTTTCATCAAAACCATAGCTACCTTCTATTACTTCCTGAAACTCTACCGTAGAGGGTTTGTTGAGTACAAATCCGAACGATCCGTTTTCGTCGTGTTCGCAGAGCAGGATTACCGTTCGCTCAAAGTTGGGATCGGGCAAAAAGGGCTCTGAGATGAGCAGGTCGCCCCGCTCTGGTACAAAGTTCGTTTTGGCGTGAAAGTAGTCCATAGTGTTGCTGTTTTTAGTGCAATGCCGGGGTTATCGGCATTTTGGCTATTATGTCGGCTTCCAGCTCATTGAGCTCGTTTAGCCGCGTGTATACCGGTTCTTCATCAAAGTAATTTAAGGCCATGTGTACAAATATTTCACCGTGTTTCGCTTCAGATGCCCACAAGTCGTGGTAAAATTTCTTCAGCTCAGGATCGTCTATATGTTCATATACCAATCGAAACCGCTCAGCTCCACGGTTTTCTACCACAGAAGCCAGCAACAGGCGATCCATAAAGCGCTCCAGTCTGCCACTACGACACTGATCCACCAGTTGCTTTACATATTTGTCTTGTCCTATTTCATGAGGCAATATAATATTGCGCTTTTCCATAATCTGATAAACGGATCGAAAGTGTTCCAGTTCTTCCACGGCTGTATCTATCAGCTGTGGGATGATTTCTACCCGGTCGGGAAACTTGGCTACAAAGCTCATCGCCATGGCCGAAGCTTTGCGCTCGCAGTTGGCATGGTCCTTTAAAAAAGAATCAAAATCTGACATCACAGCTTCTACCCATTCGGGAGAGCTCTCACTACACAATGGCACTCTTAGTTGCATGCTTGGTTAAAAATTTTAAAGTACTAGGTTCAATTTTATGCTGCCAAAAGTATATCCGTTACTTTTTGGTAGCTACGACTAGGGGTTTGTTGGTAAGATAACAATTGCCAAAAAATAATCCCTTGTTTTCATTTTATACAATTACATATTTAATCAATTAATTGATATTTGTAATAGAAAAATGAAAGATTCATCTCGAATAGTAAAAATATGGCAAGTAAAGAAATAGGGGCAATACGCAAAGAATACGGCATTTTGCAGCTGGATATAGATCAGGTAGCGTCCGATCCGGTAGTCCAGTTTGAAGATTGGTTTGCGCAGGCCCATGAGCGTGAGGGAGATGAGGCCAATGCGGCTACATTGTCTACTCTGGGGCTGGATGGGCACCCCGAGGGGCGTATCGTGTTGTTAAAGTCTGTTGACAACAAGGGGTTTGCTTTTTTTACCAATTACGAAAGCCAAAAAGGTCAGGAAATAGCCCGTCATCCGTATGCAGCCATGACGTTTTACTGGAAATCGTTTGAAAGGCAGGTGAGAATAAGGGGACAGGTAGAAAAAGTATCTGCCGCTGCGTCTGATGCTTATTTTCAATCGCGCCCCCGACAAAGCAGGATAGGAGCATGGTCTTCGCCACAAAGCCAGCCAATAGCCAGCAGGGCCGAGTTGGAAAAAAGAGAGGCAGACTTTGTTAGTCAGTTTGAAGGCCAGGAGAATATACCTCGCCCCGAACACTGGGGAGGCTATGTGATTATGCCGGAGAGGGTGGAGTTTTGGCAGGGAAGAGCCAGCAGGTTGCACGACAGAATTGTGTATGAAAAAACACCACAGCAGACCTGGGAGCTAAAACGCCTGGCTCCCTGATATGAAAAATACCTACCTAAAACGCTACGCTTACCCCAGACAATACCTGCAGCATGAGCCGGCTGAGGACACCCGGCTGGTGGTAGTGCTTCCTGCCTATAATGAGCCGGCACTGCTCGATTCGCTGGAGGCCCTGCGTCGGTGTGAGTGTCCGTGTCCCACGCTTGTTATAGTGGTGATCAATGCCTCAGAAACTGCCGCTGATGAGGTAAAAGCTTTTCATGAGAAAACCTACGAAGCGGCTTTAAAGCGCTTTGGGCAAACATCTGCCAAAGGAATGACCTTTGCATTTATATTGGAAAATGAGCTGCCTCATAAGCATGCCGGAGTAGGTCTGGCCCGTAAGATAGGCATGGACGAAGCAGTGCGTGTGTTGGAGAGGGTGAATCAGCCGGATGGCGTTATTTTGTGCTTCGATGCAGACTGTGATTGTGCTCCTGATTTGCTACAGGGCGTGATGGCTTATTTCGATGCTCACCCAAAATCGCCCGGGTGTTCAGTGTATTTCGAGCATCCTCTGGAGGGGCCCGAGCCGGATGAGGTGTATGCGGGCATTGCTTTTTATGAACTACACCTTCGCTATTATGTAGATGCCTTGCGTTATGCCGGTTTTCCTTACGCATACCAGACTATTGGCTCGAGCATGGCAGTGCGGTCTTCAGCCTACCAAAAGCAAGGGGGTATGAACCGCAGAAAAGCGGGTGAAGATTTTTATTTTCTACATAAGATTATACCCTTGGGGCATTTTGGTGAAGTAAATTCGACAGCTGTCTATCCTTCGCCCAGGGTGTCGGACAGGGTGCCTTTTGGTACAGGTAGAGCTGTGGGCGACTGGCTGCAGGGCAATAAGCCCATCCACGAAACCTACCATTATGAGACTTTCATAGAATTGAAGGTGTTTTTGGATCGGGTAGATAGATTGTTTGATATGTCACCGCAGGATGTGAAGGGTGAGTTGAAAAAAATGCCGGAAGCAATTCGGACATTTCTTGTGGATAGGGGATTTGAAGAAAAACTAAAAGAAGTGGCGGGGCAGTCCCGCACGTTAGCGGCTTTCAGGAAGCGGTTTTTTCAGTGGTTCGATGGGTTTCTCGTGCTCAAGTATGTGCACTATGCCAGAGATCATTTTTATCCCAATATAGCTACAGAAGTGGCGGTAGACTGGTTGTTTGACCAATATGGTATATTATCTGATAAAGAAATAAACCGTAAATTGCTTGCCCTAAGAGCCTGGGACAGGCAATCTTTATTTGTTGCAAAATAAGTTTTTGAAGAAGAAAGCCTTCGGAGGTTTTTCAATAGAAAATAAAAAAATACGGACATGAATATAAAAGTACTCTTATTCATCATGGTGGTCTTGCTAAAGGTAGCAGAGCCGGGCTATGGTCAGTCAGCTGCAGCAGAAAAGCCCATACGTGTGGCTATTGCCGGATTGTCACATTCGCACGTACACTGGATTTTGGGCAGGCCGGATCGGGGAGATGTGCAGCTAGTAGGAATAGCCGAACCCAATCGTGAGTTGGCACAGCGCTACGCCAATCAGTACGGCTACTCTATGGACAAAGTGTATACCAATATAGAGACCATGCTGGACGAAGTGAAGCCCGAAGCAGTATTGGCTTTTAACTCAATCTATGGTCATCTGGAGGTGGTGCAGGCTTGTGCTCCACGAGGTGTACATGTGATGGTAGAAAAACCTCTGGCTGTGAGTGTAGAGCATGCGAAAATAATGCAAAAGCTGGCACAAAAGCACCAGATTCATTTGTTGACAAACTATGAGACGACATGGTATGCCACGCATCACAAAGCGTATGAAATGGTGATGAATGAAGAGCTGGGTAAAATTCACAAACTGGTGATAAGAGATGGGCACAAAGGGCCTAAGGAAATAGGGGTGAATGAAGAGTTTTTGGATTGGCTAACCGACCCTATGCTCAATGGAGGTGGTGCTATTATTGATTTTGGATGCTATGGTGCCAACCTGGCTACCTGGCTGATGAAAGGCAAACGTCCCGTATCTGTATATGCTACTACTCACCAGCTTAAACCGGATGTGTATCCTAAGGTAGACGATGAAGCTACTATTGTGGTAAATTATGCGGATGCTCAGGTGATCATACAGGCATCATGGAATTGGCCTTTTTCCCGAAAAGATATGGATATATATGGTAAAACAGGGTATATCCTAGTGGAAAACAACAAGAGCATGCGCTACAAAACCAGAGAAAAAGAGCCCGAGCGTAAACTCACACTCGACAACAGACCTTATCCCTACGATGATCCGTTTGCCTACATGGCTGCCGTGGTGCAGGGGAGGGTAGATCCGGGTGACATGAGTTTGTCTTCTCTCCAGAATAATATGCTGGTAGTGGAGATTTTGGGAGCAGCCGTAGAGAGTGCTAAAACAGGGAAAGCTGTAAAACTTTAACGTCAGAGCAGGGAGGCTACTTTTGTGCCTAGCAAATACAAAAACAAAACCAATGTGCAGATCAAAAGCAGGTTTGCAACAACGCGATTTTTGTTTTCTTTTACCCACTTTGCCCGATTGTTGAGGTAAAGAAGTGTGCCAGCTAAAAAGGGCATAAAAAAAGCACCAGACACAGAATAGATCACAATGACCCATACCGGTTTGTCTAAGAACAACAGCAGCATAGGTGGAATTGCCATATACACAAGAAAACCCTTGTACAGAGTAGATGAGCCTGACACCAGGATGTGGTTTGGCTTTTGACGCTTTAGAGTTAAAATCAGTTCTTCGTAAATGTAGGGTACACCACTCCATACACCCAGCATGGAAGAAAATACAGCACCCCAAAAGCCCAGCAGGAAAATCCAGCGACCAATTAGTCCTGTACCCGAACCTATGGTGTCTGCCAGGTGGATTGCCAGTTGATTTCCGGACGCATTGGCTGTGTCCATGCTGCTACCCAAAATCACAATGACCATCCCAAACAGGCCCGTGAGCAAGTATGCAACTCCCAGGTCTACCCGTGCAGTGGCAAGCTTGTTTGGGGAGGTCCACCCTTTTTCTTTGAGCCAGTAGCCATAGCTCAGCAAGGTGACACTGCCACCAACACCTCCTATCATGCCTAGTATGAACTGCCACGATCCGGTAGGTATGCCAGTGCGAAGTAGCCCGTGCAGGGTAGCAGACCAGTCTATGGGTGATAAAAACAAGGATGCAAATACAGTGATAAACATCAGGCTGATGAAGCATTTCATTAGGTTTTCGAGGTGGTGGTATTTTCCCCACAACACGAGCAAAAGAGCTGCTATAGCATGTACAATACCCCATGCAGGTACCGACAGAGTCGGCATCATTGCATGAGCGGCAAGTCCGCAAGCCGCCATAAGTGCCCCAGCTACGATAAAAGCCCAGAGAAACAGGTAAGCAAGGAAGCCTGAAGCTATCCAGCGGGGCATTTTATTTACCCACGCGTGAATTACGCTTTCAAGCGTAGAGAGCTGCCAACGGGCTATTCCCTCATTGAGGCTAAATTTGAGTAAAGCTCCTATACCGATAGCCCATGCTATGGTAGCTCCATAGTTGGCGCCTCCTACAGCGGCAGTTACCAGGTCTCCTGCGCCTACTCCTGTAGCGGCTATGATCAGGCCGGGCCCTATATCAGCTAAGTGTTTTTTCAACTTACTCATATTGTTTTTTGATTTTCTCAAAGGTTGAAAAAAAATAGTAGCTATGCAATAGCCCGTGGTATGATAGAATCGAAGAATCTGCACAAAAAAAACGCGTGCCATCAGACACGCGTTTGTGATTTTAGGTATTGTCAAGTGGGTGTTTTATTTCAGAATATGTTTGGTGTCGCGTAGTACAGATGCGGTCAGCGTGTTTTGAAAAGCCTTGAAAGCTTTGATAATATCTCCGGCTGTTACATTGCCTTCTATCCATAGGTCGTATTTAAACACTGCCTGATTTTGCTCTTTGTCGCAATAGGCTGTGACCTCTATCAAATCCTGATTTACCTTATTGGTAAATTCATATTTATCCATTAGAGACACCCCGTCTTTGAAGTTGTTGAATATCACAAATTCAATGTAGCGTTTATTCTTGTCGTAGAGGGTTACATAGATAGAGTAGGTGTCTTTGACCAAAATAAAATTTTCTTTTTCTGATACGACCTGCAGGTAGGCGTTTTCAAAAATAGTTTTTAGTCCGCTGGCAGTAAGTGTAGAGTGATCGATGATTTTGTCGCTTTGCGCATACCCTGTACTAGCTATCAGTACAAAGAGGTATAGGATAATTTGTTTTTTCATGGTGAATTGGTTTTTTAATGATAACTCAAAGGTCAGCCGAAGGCAGGCCAATAGTAATCCCATGAAGAGGGTATATTGTGCAAGGGATGTAGGGTATAAAGGGGAGTTTGGCGTTAGTAGGCTTTTTGAAGCAGGTCGTCAATGCTTCTGTTGAAGCGCTTTTTGTACTGGTTTTTGAAGTTCGTTACGTTTTTCATGCCGATGCTTTTCGCAGCTTCCGATGCATTTTTTACTTTTTTGTTTTTAATGAGGTGTTCCAGATATTGCCAGCGTACCTCGCGTATAAAATCGTATGGAGTAAGGTTGGTGAGTTTTTTGATCATACGATATACTTTGCGCTCGCTTGCAGCCATGGCGTCAGCCAGATGCAAGACCGATAGGTTTGAGTCGTCTATTCTTTCTATGATCAGTTGCTGTATTTTTTGCATTAGCTCTTTTTCCAGGTCGTTCATGAGCTGAGTGTCCTGAAAAATAAGAGAGCCGTTTGTGGTGTTCTGCTGCGAGGACTTGTTGAAAAGGTTGTGAATGCGCAGGAGTAGCTCTGTTCGGTTTATGGGCTTTTGTAAAATGTCGTTGAAACCGGATGCCAAAACTCTAAACCGATCTTCCTCAGTATTTCGGGCAGAAACCACCAGCACCGGAATGTGGTTGTATTGTTCGTTTTGCTGAATGTTTTCCAGTAGTTCGAATCCATCCATCCAGGGCATCATCAAATCTGTGATAATCAGGTCAATGGTTTCTTTCTTTAAAATTTGCAGCGCCTTTAAGCCATTTTCGGCTTCCACCACTGGGTAAATCTGGCTGATCAGTCCCTTCAGGTATTCCCTTACTTCCGGGTGGTCATCTACCAGCAATACTTTTTTATCGCTGGATTTGGGAAGCGACGATATGTCGCTGGGAAGGGCAATGTCGGTGTTGTGTTGGTAGGTTTTTTCCCACAAGTCGGCCCAAAGTGAGTTTTTTTCTACGATGTATGCAGACTGCTCGGGGATAGTTGCCGGCTGGCTCGAAGGCGTCACGGGTAAGCGAAGGTGAAAGGTAGTACCTGTACGGGGTTTGCTTTCTACGGTGATTTCGCCCTGATGTAGCTTAACCAGCTCTTTTACCAGAGCAAGCCCTACCCCCAACCCTTCATACACATGGTATTTGCTTTCGGGAGATTGATAGTACCTGTCAAAGATATAAGGCAGGCTGGCTTCAGGTATTCCTTCTCCCGTGTCTATAATATCGATAGAGACTCTGTCTGGCGATGGTTGGTGTAGGTTTACAGTTACTTTGTCGCCTGCAGTGGTGTGTTTTAGGGCGTTTGAAAGCAGGTTGTAAATGATTTTTTCAAACTGATAGGGATCCAGATCAATCGCTATATGATCATCGCACGACCAGATTAGGTCTAGTTCGATTTGCTTGAAGCCGGCAGCAGACTCAAACATTTTCACCAATAGCTTCATATAGGGTATGAGCTGAACGGTTACAGGTTTTAGTTGTAGCTTTCCTTCTTCCAATTTGGTGAGTTCATTTATCTCATCAGTGAGGTAAAGTAGCCTTTTTGCGTTTTTATGTGCTACCTCCAGGTGAGATTTTGATTTTTGTGTCAGGTAATTTTCTTCATTTTGTAATATTTCTTCCTGATTTCCGATGATGATGCTCAAGGGGCTTCTGAGGTCATGCGATATGTTGAAGAAAAAACGCGACTTGGCCATATCCAGTGCTTCCAGTTTTTTGGACTGCTCCTCTATGGTTTGTTTGTCTCTGATGGCCTGATCCCGCTGGCCCTCTATCACTACGTTGAGGCGCTTGCGTACTGTAGCAGTGCGATAGGCAGCAGCAGCCATGAGTAGTAGCAGTATGGCCACTACTGTACTGAAAATGATGATGTTTTTTTGGCGCTGTATAATAATCTCATCCAATCGGGCCTGCTGTTTGAGCAGTTGAGTTTCTACCTCTTGTTTTTCTGCCTGGTACTGAGACCGCATTTCTTCAATTCGGCGTGTTGTTTCTTCATTGAAAATAGAATCGCGTTTTTGGATGTGTTCTTTGTAGAGAAAAAGTGCTTTTTCATGCTCACCCTTTTGCTGGTATATCAGCGACAGATTTTCGAGTATTTTACGTTCGTCGTTTTTCAGGTCGTATCTTCGAGCTGTGTCCAGAGCCATTACGGCATATTTTTCCGCATTTGTCAGGTCGTTTTTTTGCCGGTATATTTTAGCAATGTTGTTTAGGCTAAATGTCAGCGCACCATTGTTGTTGATTTTGCGGGTGTCTTCCATAGACAAAAAGAAAAACTCCAGTGCTTTGTCCAGATTGCCTCGGAGGCGGTGTAGCTCGGCTATATCTGCATTGGAGGTGATAATGCCCTTTGTGTCGTTTAGTTCGGTACGTATAGCCCTGGTTTTCAGGAAGTATTCTTCGGCTTTGTCGTATTGCTCTATTCGGCTGTAGGTGCGCCCCAGATTGAGGTAGCAATAGGCCATCATTCCCTTGTTGTTCAGCTTTCGGGCTGGTTCCAAAGCATTTTGAAAATACTCGATCGCACCTACGTAGTTGGTTTGGTAGATGTATATATTGCCTATGTTGATGAGTGAGTAACCCTGCTGCTCGAGATTGCCGGCTTGTTCGGAGGCTTTTAGTGCCTGTACAAAAAATTCGAACGCTTTGCTGTAGTCGCTTTGATTTCTATAGCCTATGCCTATATAGTTCAGACTCTGAATCATCCCGTCTTTATAGTCGATAGAAGTAGAGAGCGTATGGCTTAGGCTGGCGTAGTGTATGGTAGAGTCGCTTTCGATGTTGCGGTACTCCCAGGCAAGTTGGTTGTACAAATCTGCAAGCACCTGACCACTGGAAGAATGTAATTTTGCCTTCAGGCTGTCGATGACAGGAGGGTGGTTGGCGGCATAGCTGTAACCGCTTAAAATCAGAAAAAGAAAGAGGGTTAAAACTCGCCTCATCATACACAAAATTACCCAAATAAGTACATAGCCAGCCGAAATGTCGGGCAAGAATCACCGAATTTATGGATTATATTTCAGTTATGGGGATAATGTCAGGTATATTTTACAAAAAAAGGATAGAAGTTTTCGGTTTATCCTATTTCTTTGAAAGGAAGATTATTTCGACCCGGAGGGTCTGGCAAAGTTAATTTCAAACCTTATCTTTACGCCTTATTTTTAATATCAACTATGGATAATAAAACCCGATCTACGATAAAATTAGTTGCCATACTGATAGTCTTGCTCATGGTAGCCATGGAGTTAAGCTGGATTATCATTCCTTTCCTTGTACCCTACAAATTTTGGCTGGTGGTCATCTCCTTTGGCCTTATGCTGGTGGCTTCCAAATAGAGTGCCTTTTTGTTTCGTGAGTTTCCTGTCTCAGCTCAAGCCTGAGGAAGGATAGCTATTGCCTTTTGCAGAGCTTGTTTTGAATATGGCTCAGGTATAAAGGCTGAATTTGTTGCTGTTGACCCAGATTTAGGTGGAGTGGGAGAAAGTGGTAGAATTTAGAGCGGTTTTGAAAGTAAAAGGGAGCGTTGTGCCTGGTTTTTTAGAAAAAAGTGAACCATTGAGTAAAAGTGGTGGGGAGGAGCGTCTTAAAAAAGACTGTTTGTGGAGGTTTTAGGCGGTAAAAAGTGGGGAAATAGGAATTTGTGTTAAAAAGTGGGTGAAAGTGGGGGGAAATTCCAAATATTTCCTATGTTTGTACCGGTGGTTTATATTTTTCTAAAACTCTATGGCTTTTTTTACAAGCGAATATGAGTGTAAGTTGGATGCTAAGGGTAGGTTGGTCTTACCTGCAAAGATTAAGGCTAACCTGCCCGAAGTATCTGGCAATGAGCTTGTTATTATGAAGGGATTTGATCCCAGTTTGGTAGTGTATACCATGCTGGAGTATAAGAAAATTCATAATAAATTCGCGGGCCTTAGTGATTTTGATGCCAACCAAAGAAAATTGAAAAGACAGTTTTTTAAGAGTGTAGCGCCTGTGGAGTTGGATGGAGCCGGTCGGTTTCTCATACCTAAAGCCTGGCTGGAACATGCCAAGCTGGAAAAAGAAGTGATCGTGATTGGTACAGGCAATACGATTGAAATATGGAACCCTGACCTCTACGAAGATTACCTGATAGATGATAGCGAGGAATATTCGGAGCTGGCCAAAAAATTTCTGGATGAATAATGGGGTATCATACTTCGATAATGCTCGACGAATGCATAGAGGGGCTGGCTATTAAGGCAGATGGCTGTTATGTAGACCTTACCTTCGGAGGAGGAGGACACTCCAAGGCTATTCTTGAAAAACTTTCCGATAAAGGACATTTATATGCATTTGATCAGGATGAAGATGCCGGAGAAAATGCCAAACAAATAGAGAGTCGTTCTTTTACATTTATTCAATCCAACTTTCGGTACCTGAAAAAATACCTGAAGTTTCACGGCATAAAGCAGGTGGACGGTATTTTGGCAGACCTGGGGGTGTCATCGCACCAGATCAATGAGGCTACACGTGGGTTTTCTACCCGCTTTGAAGGTCCGTTGGATATGCGCATGAGTCAGACTACCGGGCAAACTGCCGCCGATGTACTGAATCAGTACACTGAAGCTGATTTGCACCGGATTTTGGGTATGTATGGCGAAGTGAAAAATGCCAAAACACTGGCTGCAGAGATCGTGAGAGCTCGCTTGGACAAGCCCTTCGAAACTATAGCGGATCTGAAAGCCATATTGGAAAAATACGCGCCCAGAGGAAGGCAGAATAAGTATTTTGCTCAGGTGTTTCAGGGAGTAAGGATAGAAGTAAATGAAGAACTAAAAGTGTTGGAGGAAATGATGGAGCAGGCAAAAGAAGTATTGAAGCCCGGAGGGCGACTGGCAGTGATGTCGTTTCACTCGCTGGAAGATAGAATAGTAAAAAATTACATCAATAAAGGAAAAGTGCACGGGGAGGCAGACAAGGATTTTTATGGAAACTTGTTGAGGCCTTTTCGTCCGGTAAACAGAAAACCAATAACAGCTAAGGAAGAAGAACTGAAAGAAAATAACAGGGCACGCAGTGCCAAACTAAGAATAGCAGAAAAATTATAACCGATATGGCCACCAATACCTATAAAAATAATGCCTCTGGAAATGCCGGGAAAAGTAGTTTTTTTGCGATTATAGAAAACTACCTCAATGTTGAGAAGTTTTTTGAAGACGGGCTGCCGTTAAAATTTCTCCCTCCGACATTGTTTATCACTTTGCTGTGTATACTCTATATAGGCAACCTGCACCATGCCGAAAAGAATATCCGAAAGATTACCAAACTGGAAGTAGCAGTAGAAGACTTAAGGGCAGACTATACTACCCTCAAGGCAGACTATATGTACACCAGCAAACAGTCTGAAGTGGCTTTGAAAGCCGCTAAACTGGGCTTGGTAGAGAGTAATATTCCTCCATCTAAAATTGTAGTACCTGCGGATGAATATTAAGACTTCCATATTATTAAGAGTACGGATAGCCTACATGGTAGTGCTGCTTTTTTCATTGGGTATTGTATACAAAATAGTAACCATACAAACCGTAGAAGGTGACCGGTGGAAAAAGAAAGCGCAAAACAATAGCCTGAAATTTAGGACAGTGAAAGCCACCCGAGGCAATATTTATTCAGACAATGGTAGCCTGCTGGCTACTTCATTGCCGTTTTATAAGGTGGCCTTTGATCCTTCGCTCATCTCCGACGATGAATATATCAAAGGGATTGATTCACTGGTGTGGCTACTGTCCAGCTACTACAACGACCACTCTCAGAAGTACTACAAGAGGAAGATAAATGACGCAAGAGTGTCGGGAAGGAGGTACATGGTGATCAACCACAAAGAAATCAATTACCAAACTAAAAAAATGATGTCGTCCTGGCCTATTTTCAGAAAAGGCAGGATGAAAGGTGGGGTAATATTCGAAAAGGTTGACCAACGGTACAAACCTTTTTCGCATTTAGGGGACCGCACAATCGGGTCGCTCAACGAAGACAAAAGCAGGGGTATAGTAGGATTGGAGTATAGCTTCAATGCACACCTGGCGGGTAGAAACGGAGAGGCTTTGTTTCAGAAGTTTTCGGGAGGCAGCTGGAAGCCGGTATACGATGGATCGGAGGTAAAACCCCAACACGGACTGGATGTAGTTACTACCATCAATGTAGACTTGCAGGATGTAGCCGAGTCGGCACTGCTGGGAGCCTTGATGGAAAATGATGCCGATTATGGCTGTGTAGTTGTGATGGAGGTAAACACCGGGGAAATCAAAGCGATATCCAACCTGAGTAAAAACAGTAAAGGAGAATACTGGGAGCTGTATAACTATGCAGTGGGTAGTCAGGGGTCGAGAGAGCCGGGATCTACCTTTAAGCTGGCCAGTATGATTGCCCTGTTCGAAAATGCGGAAGTAAAGCTGACCGATTCGGTAGAAACCGGAAACGGAAAGTTTGATTTTTATGACCAAACCATGGAAGACCATAAGCCGGGAGGATATGGTAAGCTTTCAGTAAAGCAGGTATTTGAAAAATCGTCGAACATAGGTACTGCTAAGCTGATTCAACAGCATTTTGGGTCTGATCCGGAAAAGTTTTACGATGCATTGGAGAGTATGGGATTGACCAATCCTCTGGGTTTTCAGATGATCGGAGAAGGAAAACCCTACATCAAGCATCCTAAGAAAGACTCAACCTGGAGTGGTACTACACTGCCGTGGATGTCGCACGGTTACGAGCTGAAGATGACACCACTGCATACCCTCACGCTATTCAATGCTGTGGCCAACAATGGTAAAATGATTCAGCCCATAATCGTAAAGCAAGTAAAAGATGCCGACAAGGTGGTAGAATCATATTATTCCAAGGTGATCAACAAAAAAATATGCTCGGATGCCACATTGGCTAAAATCAGAGAGATGCTCGAAGGGGTAGTAGAGCGAGGTACTGCCCGAAACATCAGCGATAGTTTTTACAAGATAGCCGGCAAAACCGGTACAGCTAAGAATGTAGAAAATGGCAGGTATACCAACAAATATTATACATCGTTTGCGGGGTATTTTCCTGCAGAAAAGCCGCGCTACAGTTGTATAGTGGTAATAGACAACCCCAAAAGGTATAAAATATACGGTAGTGATGTGGCAGCTCCGGTATTCAAAGAGGTGGCCGACAAGATATATGCACTGGATTTGAAAATGCACCAGCCCTATATGGCCGGAGAGGCACAGACAGGCGTTTTTCCGGTGATACAGTCAGGAGAAATGGAAGACCTGAAATTGATCTGCAATCAGATCGGGATATCCAATCACGCACAAGACGACAGCAGGTGGGTAAAAGCGCGAATCGTCAACAATGGCATCAACTGGAAAGGGGTAGATCCCGGCAAAAACAAGGTGCCCGACGTGAGAGGAATGACCTTACGCGACGCATTGTACATTTTGGAAAACAAAACACTGAAAGTAATATATGAGGGAACGGGTAGAGTAAAAGAGCAGTCGCTACTGCCCGGGAGTTCCATCAATCAATCGAATGTAATAGAAATAAAGCTGGGATAAATTGGCCAACGTACTAAAAGACATAGTATACAAAGTAAATCTGAAGACAGTATCAGGTGATATGAATACTGCTATAAGCAATGTCAGCTTTGACTCGCGAGAGTCAAAGCCTGGCAGCTTGTTTGTAGCTGTGAGGGGTACTCAGGTAGATGGTCATGCCTATATCGACCAGGCGCTGGACAAGGGTGCGATAGCTGTAGTATGCGAAAAGCTGCCCCCAAAACTTCGCCCTGAAATCACCTATATAGAAGTGGTGGATAGCAGCATGGCTTTGGGTGTAATTGCCTCCAATTTTTACCAAAACCCATCGGCTAAGCTAAAACTGGTGGCCATTACAGGTACCAATGGTAAAACTACCACGGCTACTCTGCTATACAACCTTTTTAGAAACCTGGGCTATAGCACGGGGCTGCTTTCTACAGTAAAAAACTATATCGATGGAGAGGAGCTGGCAGCTACACACACCACTCCGGATGCACTTAGCCTTAATCAACTGCTGGCTGAGATGGTAAAGCAGGGGTGTACCCATGCTTTTATGGAGGTGAGTTCACATGCCATAGATCAAAATCGGGTGGCTGGGGTGCATTTTGCCGGTGCGGTATTTACCAACATTACCCACGACCACCTCGATTACCACGCTACATTCGACAATTACATTACAGCAAAGAAAAAATTGTTTGACAACCTGCCTTCGTCAGCATTTGCACTGGTAAACCTCGATGACAAACGAGGACAGATCATGTTGCAAAATACAAAGGCACATCACTTCACTTATGGCCTTAAGTTTTTGTCCGATTTCAAGGCTAGAATTATTACCAATTCCCTGCAAGGGCTGGAGTTGGAAATAGACGACCAGAATGTGTGGTTTCAGCTAATTGGAAAATTCAATGCCTATAATATACTGGCGGCCTATGCAGTAGGTGTATTGCTCGACGAGGAAAAAGACAATCTGCTCACAGCATTGTCCGGAGCGGTAGCAGCCCCGGGGCGGTTTGAGCAGGTAAATGTGGGTAGTGGCGTAATTGCCATAGTAGACTATGCACACACACCGGACGCTTTGGAAAATGTATTGCAAACCATTAGCTCGTTTCGCACAGGCAATGAGCAGGTGATAACGGTGGTAGGCTGTGGAGGCAATAGAGACAAGGAAAAGAGGCCGGTAATGGCGTCTATAGCAGTAAAATGGAGCGACAAAGTATTGCTCACCAGCGACAATCCGAGAAATGAAGATCCGGAAGCCATACTGGCAGATATGCAGGCAGGGGTGAGTAAAAGTTACGCCCGAAAAACCCTGGTGATTCAGGATAGAAGAGAAGCTATAAAAACAGCCTGCTCTATGGCAGCAGAAAACGATATCATACTGGTAGCAGGCAAAGGCCATGAAGACTATCAGGAAATAAAAGGAGTGAAACACCACTTTGACGACAGAGAAGTGTTGAGGGAAATGTTAGAAATGTTTAAAAACGAATAGCGCAGCATGTTATACTACTTGTTTGATTTTTTGGATAAGCAATTTGACCTGATAGGAGCAGGCCTCTTTCAGTATATCTCCTTCAGGGCAGGTCTGGCGGTAGTTATCTCGCTGCTTATTACAGTAGTGCTGGGCAACAAACTGATAGGTGTATTGCGCAAATACCAGATGGGCGAATCCATTCGCGATTTGGGATTGGAAGGGCAGATGGAAAAGAAGGGCACACCTACTATGGGAGGCCTGATCATACTGTCGGCCATACTCATACCCGTGCTGCTGGTATCAAAGCTGGACAATGTGTATGTTATCCTGCTGCTGATCACCACCGTGTGGATGGGGCTGATAGGCTTTTTAGACGATTTTTTGAAAGTAAAGAAAAACAACAAAGAAGGACTGTCCGGCAAGCTGAAAATAGTAGGTCAGGTAGGTATAGGGCTTATTGTGGGTATTACTATGGTAATGCACGACGATATCGTGGTGCGGGACTTTCAGCCTGCAGAAGAAGGCCAGCCCAAGTTTAGTCAGTATGAAGATACACAGTCACTCATCACGACTATACCTTTTGTTAAAAACAACGAGTTTGATTACGAGTGGCTTTTGCCTTCTTTTCTGGAAGACTATACCCATGTGCTATACATTATAGCGGTCATATTTATAGTCACAGCAGTGTCAAACGGGGCAAATATTACCGATGGACTCGACGGACTGGCAGCCGGCACCTCGGCCATTATAGGGCTTACACTGGCCATATTGGCGTACCTGTCGGGTAACGTCATTTTTGCCGATTACCTCAACATAATGTACATACCCGGATCGGGCGAGCTGGTGATATTCTGTACCGCCTTTGTAGGAGCATGTATCGGCTTTTTGTGGTACAACTCCCATCCGGCTCAGGTTTTCATGGGGGACACAGGCAGCCTGTCTATAGGAGGTATTATTGCCGTGCTGGCTTTGGTTATCAGAAAAGAATTATTGATTCCCGTATTGTGTGGTATTTTCCTGATAGAAAACCTGTCGGTGATGTTGCAGGTGGCTTATTTCAAGCATACCAAGAAAAAATACGGAGAAGGAAGAAGAATATTTAAAATGGCTCCATTGCATCACCACTACCAGAAGATGGGGCTACACGAAACAAAAATTGTAACACGGTTTTGGATATCCGGCATTTTGCTGGCCATACTGACCTTAGCCACTTTAAAAGTAAGATAATAGAAATTGACAACTCAGCAATACCATATAGCCATATTAGGAACCGGTGAAAGCGGCATGGGAGCAGCACTGCTAGCTCATGCCAAGGGGCTTAGTGTGTTTGTGTCTGACGCTGGAGCCATTGCTCCTGACAACAAACAACAATTGAGCGATCTGGGTATTGCTTTTGAAGAAAAAGGACATACTACAGAGACTTTGCTTCTGTGTAACGAAGTAGTGAAAAGTCCGGTAATTCCGGATACAGCAGCCGTAGTACAGGCTTTGGCAACTGTCGGTAAACCCATTATTTCAGAAATAGAATTTGCGTCGCGTTATACCAACGCCCGACTCATAGCCATCACAGGATCAAACGGCAAAACCACCACTACTTTGCTTACCTACCACTTGCTAAAGTCGGCTGGGCTGGCTGTAGGATTGGCAGGCAATATCGGATATAGCCTGGCGCGTCAGGTTATAGACGACCCGTACGACATCATAGTGATCGAACTGAGCAGTTTTCAGCTCGATGGCATGTATGATTTTCAGGCCGACACCAGCGTACTGTTAAACATCACACCAGACCACCTCGATAGGTACAATTACGACCTGCAACAGTATGCCGATGCGAAAATGAAAATCACACAAAACCAAACCTCAAACCAGCACTTTATCTACAATGCAGACGATAAGCTGGTGGCAAATAAGCTCACTCAAAAAGCGGTTGAGGCTACTCAGATTCCATTCTCACTCCATACCCAAACGGAGGAAGGAGCCGGTGTAGCAGGAGAGCAGTTGCAGTTTAAACTAAAAGGAAAAGCAATATCCCTTCCACAAGCTGCAGTGCCTTTGCTGGGCAGACACAACCAGTACAATGCGATGGCAGCTGTGTTGGTAGCCCTGAAGTACGGCTTAACAGAGCAACAGATACTTCAGGGATTGGAAACGTTTACCAATGCTCCTCACAGGTTGGAAAAAGTGGGAGAAGTAGACGGAGTGTTGTATATCAACGATTCTAAAGCCACCAATGTGGACTCGGTGTTTTATGCTTTAGACGGTATGCAAAGCCCTGTGATATGGGTAGCTGGAGGAGTAAACAAAGGGAACGACTACAAGGCGATAGAGCAGCTGGTAGAGTCCAAGGTGAAAGGGTTGGTATGCCTGGGCATAGATAATCAACACCTGATAGAGGCATTTGGGACGAAAGTAGAAAGTGTAGTGGAAGTACAAAGCATGGCAGAAGCTATAGTCAAAGCCAGGGCAATGGCAACAGCAGGCGATACGATATTATTATCACCGGCATGTGCCAGTTTCGACTTGTTTAAAAACTATGAAGATCGCGGAGATCAATTCAGAGAAGAGGTACGTCGATTAAAAAAAAAGAATAAATCAGATAAAACGCTAGTGATATGATCAAAGAATGGGCAGATAGGCATATTCAGGGAGATCCGGTGATTTGGTACATTGTACTGGCACTGTCGATACTCAGCGTTTTGGTAGTATATAGTGCTACGGGTACGCTGGCTTATGCACAAATGGAGGGCAATACCGAACATTATTTATTTAAGCATTCGGCATTTATGCTGTTGAGTTTGTTTGCAATGTGGGTAGCACACAAAATAGATTACCGCTACTATGCCAAACTATCGCGATTTGCGCTGTGGCTGTGTGTGCCTTTGTTGTTTATCACCTGGAAATTTGGTTTGAATATCAATGAAGCATCCCGTTGGATTACTATTCCCGTAATCAATCAGGCATTTCAGCCGTCCGATCTTGCCAAGTTTGCCCTCATCGTAACGTTGGCATCTATGCTGGCCAAGCGGCAAAAAAATATAGAAAATGTGAAGGAGTCGCTCATTCCTATGCTTTTATGGATAGGAGTGATCTGTGGACTAATAGCCATGTCTAACTTCTCTACGGCTATTTTGGTGTTTACTACCTGTATGCTTATGCTTTTTATAGGCCGTGTGCCTACCAAGTACCTGCTTATGCTGGTCGCCATAGGTGTAGTAGCCGGAGGGCTGGCACTGGCTTTGGGTCAGCGGGCCGAAACCGTAGTGAGCAGGATCAAGGCCTATGTTACAGCAGAAGAAGTACCCTTTCAGGCTGAGCAATCTTATATCGCCATAGCTTCAGGAGGCATCAAAGGGCTGGGGCCTGGTAAAAGTCACCAACGCAACTTTTTGCCACACCCGTACTCGGATTTTATCTATGCGATTGTCATAGAAGAGTACGGCATGATAGGAGGCGTGTTTGTCTTGTTTTTGTACCTGGCGCTGCTTTACAGAGGCACGCGTGTAGTGTCTACAAGCGAGCGAACATACGGAGGGCTGCTATCAGCAGGGTTGAGTTTTGCGCTTGTGTTACAGGCCATGGTCAACATGGGGGTAGCGGTAGGTTTGGGGCCTATCACAGGGCTTACCTTGCCATTGGTGAGTATGGGAGGTACTTCACAGTTATTTACCGGAGTGGCATTGGGCATCATCCTGAGTGTGAGTCGTGGCGAGGTAGAAGAAATCGGTAGCACTGCCCCATCGGGCAATCAATATAAAAAAGAGTTAGAAACAGCATAATGGCAGCAGAAGCAACATATCGCATCATGATAAGCGGAGGAGGTACCGGAGGACACATCTATCCTGCCATAGCTATAGCCAACGCCCTAAAAACCATGGCTCCTGCTACAGAGGTTTTGTTTGTAGGAGCAAAAGGCAAAATGGAAATGGAAAAAGTGCCTGAAGCCGGGTACAAAATCATAGGCTTGTGGATCAGTGGGCTGCAACGAAGGCTCACAGTAGACAACCTGTCGTTTCCACTCAAACTGGTGTCGAGTATAATGAAATCTTTCGGGTTGCTCAAAGAGTTTAACCCCGATGTAGTAGTAGGCGTGGGAGGGTATGCCAGTGGTCCGCTGCTGTATGCCGCTACCAAAAAGCGCATTCCTACTTTGATACAGGAGCAAAATTCTTATGCAGGAATGACAAACAAACTTCTGGCCGGAAAGGTCGATAAAGTATGTGTAGCCAGCGATGGTATGGATAAGTTTTTTCCCAAAGAAAAAATCGTACTGACGGGCAATCCGGTACGTACCGACATCCTGCACTTGTCGGATAAAAAAGAGGATGCCCTGGCTCATTTTGGTTTTGAAGGCGATAAACCGGTACTCATGATACTGGGAGGAAGCCTTGGTGCGCGTACGCTCAACGAAGCAGTGATCAAAGGCATAGATAAACTGATAGCACAGGGAGTACAGGTAATCTGGCAAACGGGTAAATTTTACCATACAGAGATGCTTGACCGTGCCAAAGACAAAAATCTAAAGGGTATCAGCGTGTTGGCCTTTCTGAAAGAAATGGACCTGGCGTACGCTGCGGCAGACGTAGTGGTGTCCAGAGCAGGAGCATTGTCTATATCGGAGCTGTGTCTGGCCGGTAAGCCTACCATTTTTGTGCCTTCACCCAATGTGGCCGAAGACCACCAAACCAAAAATGCTGAAGCACTGGTGAGTAAGCAGGCTGCTTTGATGGTAAAGGATGATACAGCGGTAGAGCAATTGGTAGATGAAGCTCTGGCGCTCATAGCAGACAAGTCGCAACAAAAAACATTGGCCGCCAATATTAGCCAGCTGGGGCGACCCAATGCAGCTAATGACATAGCAAACGAAATATTCAAACTGATAAAATGAAGTTGAACGAAATACATAGCGTCTATTTTGTAGGGATCGGGGGGATCGGTATGAGCGCTTTGGCCAGATGGTTTAAGGCCAATGGGTATTTCGTGGCTGGGTACGACAAGACCCAAACACCGCTAACCAACAGCCTGCAGACTGAAGGGATTTCTATACACTTTTCAGACGATGTAAACCTGATTCCTCAGGAAGTAAAAAACAGTCCTGAAAAGTCACTCATAGTGCATACACCTGCTGTGCCGGTGGATCATAGTGAGTATGCTTTCTTTCAGCAAAAAGGATACACGATCATGAAGCGCTCGCAGGTATTGGGAGAATTGACCAAAAAAAACTTCACCATAGCCATAGCCGGTACGCATGGCAAAACCACTACGTCTTCTATAGTAGCCCATATACTCAAAGCCAGTGGAGTGAATTGTACCGCCTTTGTAGGAGGAATTATGGCCAACTACAATTCAAACCTGATTATAGGTACAGAAGCCAAAGATGCGGTAATCGTAGTGGAAGCCGATGAGTTTGATCGCTCGTTTTTGACCCTGCACCCGGACATAGCTGTGGTAACTGCCGTAGATGCCGATCATTTGGATATATACGGTTCGGGAGATGCACTCAAAGACAGCTTCAAGGCATTTATCAGCAATATCAACACCAAAGGGAAGCTTTTTATAGAAGAAAAAGCCGGACAAAAAATCGATATCCAAAGTAGCGATTCTTTGCAGGTAGAGTGTTACGGTTTGTCGAGTCAAAACATTCATGCCGAAAATATAGAGCCAACAGACGGGGCATTTGCTTTTACCTATACCCGACAAGATAAGTCTATAGAGGGATTGCATCTGGCATTACCCGGATTTCACAATGTAGAAAATAGCCTGGCAGCCATTTCAGTAGCGCGTGAGCTACAGTTGTCGGATGAGCATATAGAAACAGGGATAGCATCGTACAGAGGAGTAAAAAGGCGGTTTGAATACATAATCAAAACGGCACAGCTAGTATATATCGACGATTATGCACACCATCCGGAAGAGATTACTGCGCTGCTCAAGTCGGTGCGGGCTTTGTTTCCAAACAAAAAAATCACAGCGGTCTTTCAACCACATTTATTCACCAGAACCAGGGATTTCGCTGGAGGATTCAGCGAAAGCCTGAGTCTGGCAGATGAGGTCGTATTACTAGACATATACCCGGCCCGAGAGAAACCCATAGAAGGGGTAAACTCAGCCATGCTGCTCAATGCTATAGCGGTAGACAATAAGTATGTTTCCTCGAAAGAAAATTTGATTTCAAATCTCAAAAAGCACCAGCCGGAAGTGTTGCTTACCATTGGTGCCGGAGATATAGACGCATTAGTTCAACCCATAAAAGAAGCGTTTCAATCATGAAAATGAACCTGAACATAGCAAAACCGATCAAATACCTGGTAGTAGCCGGAGTGTTGTTGATTGTGATTGGGTTTGCCGGCAAAAAACAATCCGGGCGCATGGTCAAAGACGTGGTGGTAAACATCGATAACCAGTTCGAAAACTACTTTATCGACCAGAGCGATGTATATGATCTGGTGCACGAAACCGGCAAAGCCTATCTGCTCAACCTTGACATAGGGCAGCTGGACCTGAAAGACATAGAACGAAAAATAGAAGCACACCGCTTTGTCGAAGATGCAGAAGTGTATCACGATCTGAATGGCAGGCTCTCTATAGATGTGAAGCAAAACAGACCAATAGCCCGCATACTCAATGCCAGAGGAGCCGATCGCTATATAGGTACTACCGGGCTTATTTTACCCGAATCTTCGCATTACACAGCCAGGGTGCCCTTGCTTACCCTTAGCAAAAAAGCGGTTTATTCTACAGAAAACATAAACGACACAGAGCAGGGTAAACAGCTGTTTGAATTGCTCACATTTGTAGAAAATAGTCCGTTTTGGAAAGCGCAGGTGGCAGAAATCTACATCGATGAAGCGTATGAATTGACCATCTACCCTCAGGTAACCAAGCAAACAGTATTGTTTGGTACAGCGGAAGATTATAGAGATAAATTCAAAAGGCTGAATGTCTTTTACAAAGAGGTGCTACCCAACAAAGGGTGGAATACTTACTCAGAAGTGAATTTGAAATATAGAAACCAAATCGTTTGTAAATAAATAGTTTAAGGTATGGAAGATCAAAAAATAATCGTTGGCCTTGATATTGGTACCACCAAGATATGCGCCATAGTAGGCCGTAAAAATGAGTATGGCAAGCTCGAAGTGCTCGGAATGGGAAAAGCCGTTTCCGATGGAGTAATCAGAGGTATTGTTACCAACATAGACAAAACCATCAATTCGATCAAAAAAGCTGTGGCAATAGCCGAAGAGCAGTCGGGTATCGATATACGGGTGGTCAATGTAGGGATAGCAGGGCAACACATCCGCAGCTCGGTGCATCACGGGTCTATCATTCGCGATTCTATCGACGATGAGATTACCGTGGAGGATGTAAACCGACTGACCAACGATATGTACAAGATCGTGATTCCTCCCGGCAGTGAGATCATACATGTGATGCCACAAGACTATATAGTAGATTACGAAGACGGAATCAAGGATCCGGTAGGCATGTCCGGTATTCGATTAGAAGCCGATTTTCACGTGATCACAGCACAGACCAATGCTATTAACAACATCAACAAATGTGTGAGAAGAGCCGGTCTGGAAATAGACAATTTGGTATTAGAACCTCTGGCTTCAAGTCTGGCCGTATTGAGCGATGAGGAAAAAGAAGCCGGCGTGTGTCTGGTAGATATAGGAGGTGGAACTACCGATGTAGCCATTTTCCATGAAAACATCATTCGTCACACATCAGTCATTCCTTTTGGTGGAAACATCATTACAAACGATATAAAGGATGGCTGCAATGTGCTAAACCATCAGGCCGAACTGCTAAAAACACGATTTGGACAAGCACTGGCTGAGATGGCCAACGAAAATGAAATAATATCCATACCGGGGTTGAAAAACAGAGACCCTAAGGAAATATCTATAAAAAATCTGGCTAGCATCATCGAGGCAAGAATGGAGGAAATCATAGAGATGGTGCATACCAAAATCATTACAAGCGGATTTGAGAATAAACTGGCCGGCGGAATCGTAGTGACGGGAGGTGGATCGCAGCTGGTGAGCCTTAAGCAATTGTTTGAGTATATGACAGGACTGGATGTTAGGATAGGCTATCCGAACGAACACCTGGGCAAAAGCAAGGTGGATATGATTAAGAGCCCGATGTTTGCCACCTCAGTGGGATTAGTACTGTGTGGTTACAAAGCGCTTGACGACAGGGAAAACAGAGTGCTGGATGCTTCCGCAGTAAGGATACAGGAAAAAAGCCGGAAAGCGTCAGGGCCAAACGATTCGATACTCAAAAAGATTCTGGAAAAAACAAAAGGAATACTCATAGATGATATAGAAGACAGGGAGTAAACTGGGTACTGGATTTCAGGTACTCAATACTTTGTACCTAATACCAAATGCCAGAATCCTGAAACCAGAAAAAGAAAATTTAACAGACAGAAAATAGTAAAATAAAATTTTAAAGTCATGACAGAAAGTACTTTTAAATTCGATTTACCTACTCATCACAAATCCATCATCAAAGTGATTGGTGTAGGAGGGGGCGGCAGCAATGCCGTAAACCACATGTATAACCTGGGCATAAAAGATGTAGAATTCATTATATGCAACACCGACTCGCAGGCGCTCAACAGTAGCCCGGTACCCAACAAACTTCAGATAGGGATAAACCTGACCGAAGGACTGGGAGCCGGAGCAAATCCTGAAAAAGGAAAAAACGCAGCACTGGAAAATAGAGAAGACATTCGCGACATGCTACAGGAAGACACCAAGATGGTCTTTGTGACTGCCGGAATGGGAGGTGGAACAGGTACCGGAGCAGCACCTATCATTGCTCAGGTAGCCCGCGAGCTCGACATCCTCACTGTAGGTATTGTTACCGTTCCTTTCAAGTTTGAGGGGAAAAAGAAAATGAGGCAGGCCATGGAGGGTGTACAGGCACTCAAAGAAAATTGTGATACTGTACTGGTCATTCTCAACGACAAACTGACCGAAGCTTTTGGTAACCTGTCGGTGAGCCAGGCATTTGGTCAGGCCGACAATGTACTGACCACCGCAGCTAAAGGTATAGCAGAGATTATTACCGTGCCGGGATATGTCAATGTCGATTTTGAAGATGTGAAAACGGTAATGAAAGACTCGGGTGCCGCTGTGATGGGGTCTGCTAAGACTACCGGAGAAAGCCGTGCACGAAGAGCTGCAGAAGAAGCCATTAATTCACCACTGCTCAACAACCAGAACATAGAAGGAGCAGAAAAAATATTGCTGTCAATTATTTCCGGCGATCAGGCTGAACTCCAGATGGATGAGCTGACCGAAATTACCGATTTTATGCAGGAAATAGCCGGGGACGATGCAGAAGTAATCTTTGGTCACGGAGTAGATCCTGAACTGGGCGAAAGCATCCGCGTTACCATCATTGCTACCGGTTTTGCAGAAGAAAAATCTACTGTAAAATTAGAGCCAGCCAAGCAAGACGAGCCCAAACAAGTGACAGAGCCTACACCCGCACCGGCAGTAGCTCCAGAGCAGCAGCCTCAGGAATCTGCCGAAGAAAAGAGAGTGTTTGACCTGGAGTCGAAAAGGCAGATCAATCAGTTTAAGAAAGAAATTCAGCGCGAAGTAGAACAGGAAGATTTGGAGCGTAGGCAAAGAATAGAAAATGCTCAACAAACCCTGTTTGAGTTTGATATGCCGGAGAAAAAAAGTGACAGACCGGAAAACAGCTATCAAAATTCGTTCAGCTTCGACTTTGAAGAAAGAGAGCAGGAAGATGATTTGGATGCGCCCCTCGAAGAATTAGAAGGCATGGCTCACAAACCATCAAGAAAAATAATGCTCATGGAGCAATCAGAGCTTCGCAGACAAAAACTGCAGGGCATGAAAGATGATCAGGCACTGGATGCAGCTACGTTTAAAGAAAAACTGGAAGTGCCCGCTTATCAGCGCAAGCAGATCAACTTTCAGTCTGTGCCTGCCGCATCGGAGCGATTGATCTCACGATTCAATCTCAACGATGACGATGAACTGCTCGGCAACAACAAGTTTTTGCACGACAATGTAGATTGATTGTACTGTAGGTAGACTTTCATTAAACGAACAACCCTATCGAATACAGATAAACACTGCGTAACGCCGGTGGCGGATACCCTTGTGTTTTTTTAAAGACTATTTTCTGTCAAATTTTCTTCTATGCGGGATTGCCCGGGCAGCATGCAAGCCCAGGCATCCCGACATAGTTGAAAATGCCTTAGCACACTGAACCTACCCCGATCTTGCTTTTTTAAAAAGCAATAAACTTATCAGCTTGCTCCTCGAGAAGTGAGTGATAAAGTTCGCTGAGTTTATCCTCAGCCAGATTGGCTTCAATACGAGCCAGCTTAGGCTTAAAAGCCAGCACATGCATGCCACAGTAATTAAAAATATCCGTAAGGTGGCTTAGCGCCAATCCACCGCCCTGCACGCCCGACGACAAGCCCACCAGTGCACATTTTTTGTTGGTAAACGTGCCCGGAAAAATCAGCCCGTCGATAAAAGTTTTGAGCACACCGGGAAAACTGCCGTTGTATTCCGGTACGATAAATACCATCTTCTGACTGTCGTATATTTGCTGCCTTACTCCATTGAAGGCATCATTTTGTCCGGCATTTTCATAAAGAGCCGTGCCGATAAAATCTCCGGGCATATCCTCCAGGTAGATAATCTCGGTTTCCTGTCCCTTGTCTTCCAGGATCTGCCGGTAAAGGTGAGCTATTTTTTTCGATACAGAATTTTTGCGGTTGGTGCCGGATACAAGGGTGATCATAAAGCGTGGATTAGAACCAAAAATGAAAATGCAAATAGAGTATAAAAATACCAGAATGTAAAGGGAGACTTCAACGCCTCTCAGCTACCGCAAAACGGAACCTTTGATTCGCTGTATATGAGCGCCGTAGGGTTATGGCTCATCCATTCTGTTGGGTTACTTTATAAATCTTAATTACCGGGTCAAACGTGTCAATTCTATCGTATTTTATGTTGTTGATCGAGCTCAACAGCCCATCAGTGAATCCGTTCTTTTTGTAGTTGCGGAAATTCGAATAGTGACTCGTAAATCTCTGGTCGAACCATAAGAGAGCGCTTTGCTTAATATTCGAGGGTTCACTAAACCCACAAATAATTGTAGTGGTAGAAGCAGCGATTAGTTTTTCCAGCAGTTCTGTTGCTTCCTCCCAGGGTAAAATGTGCAACAGAAGACTTGCAACAGAGTAATCCACTTTGGGTTCTGAATAGGGTTCTTTCGATACGTCTGCTATTCTGAATTCAAGGTTGTTGACCTGTTTTTCTTTCATTTGGTCTATTGCGTATGCAATGAGTGGCTTTGATTTATCTATACCAACACCAAATTTTATTTTAGGAGAAAGTTTAAAGAGTAAATCCCCATTTCCACATCCTAATTCTACTAATGTGGTATTAGGAGCTACAAGTTCTACAATCTGGAAACGAATAGGACGTAAATATTTGTCGACAGTATTTGCTTTAATGATTCCTTTCATTTCTAATGAAATCAACGCTGTGTATGGCACTGGTCAATAACACTAAAATAGTGAATCTGCCGATGCTTCCAAAGTGCCAAATAACCACTGCGTCCAGAAGGGGGGCTGCAGAACAGGCGGTAGTAGAAAGCACTCAGCGGCAGATTCACGGTAGTGTTGAGTAGAACCCTATCATAACGCATGTCGGTACATGGCCGATTAGCGTCTGTTATCAGCTTTTATTTTTTCTTATGTCCCGGTTCCCATATCAATCTTACAAAGGAACTCAGCCTTTCATTTTCACGACTTAAAGGAATTCCAGCTACAATTCCTACCAATAAGTTGTCAGCAATGCCTAGCCTCATTTGAGGTCGTATGGTCATGTCAAAGTCACCTTTGTCAAAAGTCTTATTGAGTTCAATCCCGATAAAGTTTCTTGTGCCGGTAATCATGTAGTGAAAGCTCGTGTTAATGTCATAAGTCGTGTGAAACCTGTTTGAATCGAAAACTTGTTCAATCATTGGTCCCGTATAAATCAATGAGTGAAAATTATTTCCCCAGCGTTTGGCTACTACTAAAAATGGATTGTAAATGTTCCCTTTGATAAAGGGCTTCCCAAAATTGCTGAAATCAGAAAGCTCAAATTCGTTTATGTACCCCAAAGCCATAGAAGTAGCTGTAGGTTCATTCACGAAGAACGACCATTGAGCAGCAATTTTAATGCTGTTCAACTGATTTGACAGCACTGAATCCTTTTCTGCTCCATTTGCTGACGAATAGAATGTAAATGGCAGCTCGACTTCCAGCCCCAATCGGTTGATGGGTGCCCACTCGTATTCAATCAGCGCTTCGTAGGAGTCAAACCTTAATTTGTCTGTTAAGCCTAAGCCCAGGTTCCATTCCTTTTCGCCTTTTCTGGCTCCCAGGTCCCGTATCAGGTCAATGTACAAGGGTTCGGCATGTAAGACCTTGTCCGGTTCTTTGTGGTCTTCCACCTGTTGGATGTACAGACTGTCTTTTTCTGCGTCAGTAACCTGTGCAAAGCCATACGCAGATAGTGCTAATACTACGATTAGCATAAATATTTTCTTGATATTCATGTTTGATTGGTTTTTAAAGCATTAGGAATTGCCCTGTGTCCTTCTGGTCACAGGGTGATAAAGCGTTGCAAAAACAAATCAAATTTTGGGTGGGGGGCTGTCTATTTCTATGAAGCCACTTGTCAAGCGAACCTCATGATGAGCATGCAGCTTGTTTCTTTTGATGGCTTGATTGTGGTCATCATTCTTTGCGTTGATGCCCTGAACCAACAAGTCAATTTTCACAGTCTTTTTCTTGTTGTGGTCTTCCGTGTCATGGTCGTCATACTCTTTGATAGCATCTTCACATCCTAAAACCTGCTCGACTACTATTTCAACAATACTTTCCTGATCGTTGATGGTCAGGTCTTCGGGAATATGCTCAGGGTTGGGGTCTGCCGCGTCAACGCTGATATTGAGCAGGTAAACTCCCATTACTCCCCAAAGGATTTTAGTGAATATGCTATTTCGTATTTGACTTATCACAAGTCAAAGCTAACGTTCTTCTGTCGATTTTCTTATATGGCGACCATCGATCAGCTAAAATAAATATGCCTGAACATTGCTGTTAGCATTAAACCAATGAATCTGCCGGTGCTCACAAAGTTTGTAGAAGCAGTATGTTCAGGAAGTGAAAAAATCCTGCGAACAAGTAGGGGACACTCCTGTGTCGATTGCGGGTAGGTTGTGAACTTATGGCCCACGACTCCTACTCGATTTTTTCTTTCATTTTTAAAAAGCTCAAGGGTGTCATGACTGCAATTGAAGAGTTTCTGTAATCTTTTGTATTTCGTGTAATAATTGCATCTAAACCCTTGACTGTTAAGGCTGAAGAATATTGGACGGAATCTTCATAATCAGTGAAATTATTTTTTAAAGCTTGAATAATTTCCCTTTTTGTTGTCCCAATAATTTCTGTCATTTCTGTTAAAGCCTCAACAACTTCAAGAGTTTTTCTGTGTCCTAAGAATCTTCTTGTTATGTAGTAAATGTTATTGATGCTTACAGCGGACAGATGCAATTTTACATTTCCTGATTCATTAAGCTCAAAAAGCTCACTTGCAGGGTTTGCGTGGGGCTCACGATCTGTAAAAAAGTCAATAACTACATCGGAATCGACAAAAAGTTTATACTCCATATTTTTTCGATAGTTCTTCCGTTAGAATTTTTTTGTAGTCAAAAGAATCATCTGTTTTAATGATTCCCCGTAATTTTCTAACATTAGGAGAAAGCTTTTTTTCTTTGATTTTCATTCTTTTCTCGGTAACAAACTTGAAATAGTTTTCCACCATTTCAGAGAGGCTTTGTCCCTTTCCTTTCGCATATTCCTTAGCAATGTCAATGACCTCTTTTTCTATAGTCAAAGTTAATTTTGTATTCATAGTAATTTCTTTACGACAAAGGTACGTGTTTTGTTTTTCAAACTCAACACGTGTAATTTAAAGTAAGGGCTAACCAAACTACTCGCAATGTATCCTCATTTAGTGACTAGCACTAAGCTAGCTGATCTGCGCTGCACCTGTAAAAAGTACCAAGTAACCACTGAGTTCAGAGAGAAAAAAAACAGAACCACAAAACTCACAGAAAGAATAGTCTCTAGCAGAAGGCGCAGATTGGTGACCGGGCTGCACTGAAATAGGCTAGAGGCACTTTGGAATATGCAACTTAAGCGCCTGTTGTAAGTCGTTATTAATGGTCAGCTCCGCATTCACATTCTACAATGTAGTCACTTCTGTAGAAGTTCATAAAGTTTGCCACTGACTTCAATGCTTTTTCATATTTGAAATTTAATGATGTCTTAATCAGCTTGTCATACTTCAAAGGACTGATATCCGTTTTCGTGTGAATTATATCATCACGGAAATTTTTCAGGTTCCAAATGACTTGACTTGAAGGAGTTTGTTTGTGGAAAAAGTCTTTCTTTTTTGCTTGACTTAATACTTCTGTAATTTTTGTCCGAAAGTCAAGGAATTCTTGAATTTGAGCCTTGTTATAGATTTCAGTTTTTCTGTTAAGCTCTTTCCTAAATATGAAATTGTCAGGAATTTGCTGATTTATGAAAGATTCAATTGATGTAAATAGAAAAATTACGAACCCACTTGTAGTACCGAAATAGTGATAAATTTCATTTAATGCAGGTTCACTAAGAGATTTAGTGAAATCAACTTTATCAAGAAGTTTTTGTCTTAAGCTCTTAATAAGGCTAATGCTTTGTTGGGCATTGTTGAAATAAATAAGAGTTGGATCAGGAATAGGAAAAACTAAGTTTTTGCCATCTACTTTGTGAACGAAACCACCATAGATGTTGCCAGTTTCGGTTTGTACAAACGCCACACAATTTTTCTTATCTGATAGTATTTGATTCGGTAGATTTGGTTCGATATCAATTACTTCAAATGAGGGATCATTGAAATTAATTTTGTCTGAATCTGACTCAAGTAAAAACCTCTTCTTGATATGCTTCATGCCGATGACTTTTAACGACCAGCTATGATGAGTGGGGATTAGAAAGCACTAACCTCTCGTCTCGCATATAGCCACGCCTTGATTTAAATTTAAAACTTGTGGCGGACTTTTCAATCACCACAAAAATTTCTTGACCGATTAGACGCCATTTATTCATGGAAGTATTTGTTAGGCAATGTTTTCCATCTTGCCCATTACATATAGGTCATGACTAATTGAGTTCCTAAAAGAATAATTGCTGCCATCCATAGTGCTTAATATTCCAGCAGACATCAAAATTCCTCTTACACTTTGCGTGTCAAGTGCGTGTCCATTTGGAATTATGAAATCCAACTCTGCTAATTCGTGAAAAATTAATAGTGTTTTAGGGGAGAGTTGTTCCAAACAATGATTTAGCTCTAAATAGTCATCCCAATCGATTTTCTCTTCGATGTATGAGACAAAAAGGTTAGCCAGTATTTTAGATTTTTGATTGTCGACAAATCTGTCATTCATAACAACAATATTCTCCATGACCTTCTCTCGATATTTTGTATCACAATTGAATTTATCCTTAAATTGTTCGAGTTTGGCTTTATCCAGTTTATTTGAATGGAGTTCCTTTAAGAAGATGCATAATTTTTTAGTGAAGTGCTTGTCTCTTATTGAAGTACCGATTTTGTAGGTTGATACTATAGTTTTAATGACTGGAATTTCCTTGAGCAATCCTTCATCAAGTATGGAATCCAACACAAGCTCAGAGTAATCGAAACTAAGGTCTAGTGTTGGATTTACGATTTCATCCGAGATTTTTCGATTTTCTTCCGTCTTAGCCATTATTTATCAGTTAAGATGTTCTTTCAAGAGTGATTTCTCCTGTCGTTTCTCGAGTTGTCCAATATTCACCTGCCATTTCTTTGACTTCAAACCCCTCAAAATTTAACAAAGTTGTTCCGTAGTGTATTTCACTTCCTTCTCGAACACTGGCTTTTGGCGTATTCAAATATGAATAAAATAGCTGTTGTAAGCCTCTATCATTATCAATATCGAATGATGCTGCGGTACTGTAACTACTGCTTTCACCTGTCTTAATCCTAACTTGAATGTTAAAAAAGGTTTGTTCTATTTTTACATCTGTAGGAATTGGTTCAGTGCTTTTTTCATAGTTTGAAATTAGGTTACCATTCCACTCTCCACTCAAATTAGGAAAAGGAACAAGCCAAGGGAAAAACACTTTCCATTTCCAAGCCCAGTTAATAAATAGTAACCACAGCACGATATTCACTGAAATAGTGGTTGAGATATGACTTAGAGCTTTATTGAAGTCAATACTTTCTAAATTCTGAGTAATCAAAAAGATGATTACATAAGTGAAGAATGCAAGCCCTAGAATAACAAAGGCGTAAATGCGTAGGTTGTATTTTATCATATTAGAATTCTAGGTAGTTCCACAGTTGCACCATGTATGCATTGACGTCTGATCGAGACCACTTTCGATGTATAAATAAATAGAGTAATTCGGATACCTCTCCCCATTCCTTGCACAATTCATCACTTTTTGTTTTGTCGTACAAATAGATTATCGATTGTTTAAGTCTCTCAGTCCAAGTGTCATGATTATTCATGATACTATTTGGGCAATTCCAGACAAGACATTCTAGTAGAAAGGAAGTAATGTTGTCACTAACACTTTCACCGTCTTCATTCATTTTGTATCGAAGCTTTCTATGAAGCCTAGTTAAGCGTTTAAACCTTCTATATGTATTTGAATTTTTTTCTATTCCATTTTCTATATGTTGTTTGGGATAATTCACAATTTCGCCACCCTTGTCTGGGATGAACTTGGCGCCCAAAACGTAATTTCCGTTTTTCAAGTACCTTCTGTAGTTCCATGTTGGAACAACATCAGTCTCAACTCTGTAAGTATTTCCTTTTATCGTTATACACTTATCTTTTCGCTCTATTTCAGATCTACCAAACTTGTTTACGAGAGCATTTTCAACATCATTTTTGAATTCAGAGTATGAGTAGTCTGAACTTGGCAAATGATCAATTCCAACGTCTTTTTCTTGAGTATTAGATGGAAGATTAAAAAAGAACCCTCCTGTATATCGGACATTGATATCGATATCACTGTTTAGTCTGACATTTGTGTTATTTGCATAGGAACCCTGTCCAAAAGTTTCAGTTGACTTCTTGTTTAGTTTTTCGTCAGAGTTAATTGCATCACGAACCATTCTTTCCGAATTCTCCAATTTCGTTTCCTCTGAGTCACTTGGAGGCTTTGTCCAATTCGTTAAAGTTTGTTCTGTAAACTTTGGCATCTGGTTGCGAATTAATATTAACCAACAATAACATAAACGACACCATGTCGCTTATCTACCTTTCAAGTATACCCTATGTGGCTGGTTGTGTTTTTGAATACACAGGATTTATGTGTAAAATATAATCTTTTTAGTAACATTTAAATAAATTATTCTATTTTATTAAATGCATATAATTTATCGATAATACTTATTTTATCATTACTTATGGTCAATTGTAAACACTATTTGTAAATATATAATTGAAGTAATAAGTGTAATTTTTTTCTCAATTGCACCAATTAAAATGAGCGTATTTACACTTGCATTTCGTAACACAAGATGGGGTCAAGGGGGTAGCGTTTACATGCCTCTGCTGAGGAGAATACGTGCCCACAGGTTAGCCTTTCGGTATTAATAGCTACATTTGAAATATGGAGCTAAGTAAAGGCATTTTATGGGATACAGACCTATCATCATTAGATTATGACAAGCATGCTCGCTTTGTGATCGGGCGGGTAGTTACCCGCGGGCAGTTGTCGGATTTCAGGAAAATATTGGCCTACTATGGTAAACCCAAATTGGCCAAGGAAGCAGTACACATCAGAAGCCTCGACAAAAAGTCTTTACATTTCCTAAGCAGTTTTTTGTCCATCCCCATCCTACAGTTCAGAGGCTACACCCAGACACAGTCGAACCAGAAATGCTGGAGGTATTGACAATATAGGGTAAAAGAATGAAGCTGGTATCTGAACCTATTTACCGTGTCGAGTGTAGTTGATAAACAACAGAGAAGTAAGCGTAAAACCAGAAAACCAATGATAGAAAAAATACAAGAAGCAGTAGCCTATATACAAGGTAAAACAACCCTAAAACCCCAATACGGAGTGATACTCGGTACCGGACTCGACGGGCTGGTGGATGAGATGGAGGTGGTCGATGAGATTGATTACACCGACATACCCCACTTTCCGGTTTCTACTGTGGAGTTTCACAAAGGCAAGCTTATACTGGGGCATATAGCCGGCAAACCGGTCGTGACGATGAAAGGCCGCTTTCACTACTACGAAGGCTACAGTATGCAGCAGGTAACCTTTCCCGTAAGGGTAATGAAAATGCTGGGAGTGGAAAAGATAATGGTATCCAATGCCGCAGGATCGCTCAACCCCGACTATGAAATCAGTGATCTAATGATCCTCAACGACCACATCAACCTGCTACCGGAAAATCCCCTGACAGGCCCGAACCTCGACCAATTGGGCGACCGCTTTCCCGATATGAGTGAGCCCTACGACAAAACCATGATAGCCAAAGCCATGCGTATAGCTCGGGCAAATGAGATACCGGTACACGAAGGGGTATATGTGTCGGTAAGTGGGCCCAATCTGGAAACGCCCGCAGAATACAAATACCTGCGCATTATCGGGGCAGATGCTGTGGGCATGTCCACTGTACCGGAGGTGATAGTAGCGCGTCAGATGAACATTCCGGTGTTTGCCGTATCCGTCATTACCGACTATGGCGTGCCCGGCAAGATAGAGAAAATCAACATTCAGAACATCATAGCGGCGGCCATGAAAGCCCAGCCCGGTATGACCAAAATCATCAAAGAACTGATAGCCGAATGATTTTTGAACTTGCTAGTTGAATGTAAGTGGTTTTGTAAAACGTAAGTATATGAAGCCTATACGAAAAGGAGGGAGGGTGAAAAATTGGTGAGCGGGTGCGGGTAAAGGCCTTAAGGGTTAAATTTTCCATGATTTTTGCCTACTTTTCATCAAGGAAAAGTAGGTGTCCCTCCGACATGAGGAGGAAGGCATATGAGTTTTGGGTATGTTCATAAATGGAACCTATAGCTAATACGCTACAAACCAAAATAAGCTATAGCAATGCCAATACCGCTTACGAGGAGTTGATCAAACTATTGATTAGATTTGGGTTTAATGAAAGGATTAAGGGGAGTCATCATATTTTCTACAAAGAAGATATTGCTGAAATACTAAATCTTCAGTCAAAATCGGGTAAGGCAAAGCCTTATCAGGTAAAGCAGATTAGGGAAATTATTGTTAAGTACAACTTGAGTTTGAAAAATCATGAGTAATCACAAGTACGAAATAATTATTTATTGGAGTGATAAAGACAATGCATTTATCGCTGAGGTGCCTGAGTTGGCTGGATGTTTGGCCGATGGTAGTACCGCAGAAGAAGCACTCGGTAATGTACAGGTGGTGATAGATGAATGGATAGAAACGGCCAGGTCTATAAACAGGGAAATACCACAACCCAAGGGCAAATTAATGTATGCGTAAAAGCCCTTTATTGTCTCCGTCAATCAAAGTTTTATTTCTCTGTGGCTGTTTACAGTTGCTAAGTAGTAGTATATATGCCAGACAATCCCCTACCATAGACGAACAATGGTGGATAGACATGGTACAGTGGGATGGCGTATCGCACTGGAGCGAATATCAGATTCATTCTCCGGCCTATTTGGGACCCAATGCCCTGCCCATACCCGTGATGACCGACGGTAGGGTGAACAACGTGAGTGCGTTGACCACAGCAGGACAGTTTCATTTTTCTAAGGGAGACAACACGCAAAACCTGGCACTCTACCTCAACTACAACTTCCTGAAGGATGTGATCTCCGTTGATTTATTTTTTATCCCGGTAGAGTTTTTTCAAATGTCGCACGCCAAAAAGGTAGAACGACGGGTCTATTATCGCTTTTACGATGTGTCCAATGCCACCGGCGATGCATACCTCAATACGACCTTTAGGGTGCTGAGCGAAGAAAAAAACAAGCTGGATATGGCCATTCGGATAGGATTGAAGTCAGCCAGCGGAGGCAACTACAACCCGGCCAGGTTTACCGATACACCCGGCTACTACTTCGACCTTTCTGTGGGCAAAGCCCTGGGAGAGCAGCGGTTGTTCAGACCCTATGCCATGGTTGGGTTTTACTCCTGGGAAACAAACGAAGACGTGCTGCCCCAAAATGATGCGCTCATGTACGGCATAGGACTGGAATACAGCAAGGGCAGTGTAAGTGTGAAAAACGAATGGACAGGTTACAACGGTTATAAAAACAACGGAGACAAGCCGTCCGTTTACCGTCTTACCTTTTCAAAGGAATACAGCCGCCTGATTGTAGGGGCAAAATACCAATATGGCTTGCGTGATTACGATTATCATACTATAGAAACCAGTATTGGGTATAAATTTTTCAAAGATTAGTATAAAAAAACAACAGTAACGATGAAAATAGAAAACAAAGTAGCCGTGGTAACAGGCGCCAGCAAAGGCATAGGACTAGCGGTAGCCAGTTTGCTGCTGAGCAAAGGAATGAAAGTGGCAGGATGGAGCAGAACAGCCCCTGAAATTGAGCACGATAATTTTTTGTTTGTAAAAACCGACGTAAGCGACGGGCACTCTGTACAGCAGGCATTTGAACAAACCGTAGCAAAATTTGGTAGCCAGGTGAGTGTGCTGATCAACAACGCAGGCCTTGGCCATTATGGCAACATGACCGAAATGCCCTTTGAGCAGTGGAAGCAAATGTTTGATATCAACGTGCACGGTATCTATTTTTGCTCCAATGCAGTGATACCCGGCATGCAGCAAATGGACGAAGGGCACATTGTTAATATCGGTTCGATAGCAGGGCGAAACCCGGTGAAAGGAATGGTAGGCTATGCCGGCACCAAGCATGCGGTTACGGGGATATCACATTCCATGTTTATGGAGCTGCGCGATTTTGGCATTAAAGTTACCTGCATCTACCCCGGCTCTACAAATACGCATTTTTTCGATAAGATAGATGCTGTAGAGGCCAACAACAATATGATGCGCCCCGAAGACGTTGCAGCCAGTATCGTTCATTGTTTGGAAACGCATGAAAACTACCTGCCCGTAGACCTGGAGGTACGTCCACTGAGGCCGAAGGGGAAAGGGGCTTGAAGGGGGAAGTCTGAAGTGGGGAGTTGGAAGTCAGGAGTTTGAAGGAAGGTAAATAATAGAAGTTATGGGTTTTAAATTCGAAAAACTAAGTATCTGGCAAAGGGCCATGCAGTTGGGCGAGGATGTCAATTCTTTGGCGAATAAGTTTCCGGACAAAGAGGTATTCAATTTAAATTCCCAGATAAGACGAGCAGTGGATTCGGTAGCCTTGAACATTGCCGAAGGATCAATAGAGCAATCAGCACCTGAGTTTAGAAGGTTTATGGGATACGCTATTCGTTCTCTTGCCGAGGTAGTCACTTGTCTGTACAAAGCTAAAAACAGAAACTATATAACAATCGATGAATTTGAAGGGTACTATGCCACATCACATGACCTGATGAATATGATGGTAGCATTCAGGAAAAAGATAAAGTAATGTTCGGTGTGATCTTCTAACTTCGTACTCCCAACTTCAAACTATTATCAATTAATAATTACCAATTAAAAAAAGTGTCACTAGTAGTAAAAAATCTAACGAAGGTATATGGCAGTCAAAAGGCTGTGGATGGTATTACATTTTCGGCGAAGGAAGGCGAGATACTGGGTTTTTTAGGGCCTAATGGTGCGGGCAAGTCCACCACCATGAAAATCGCTACGGGCTTTGTCAGTGCCACGTCCGGTACGGTAGAAGTGGCGGGTTTTGATGTGGAAAAGCAATCGCTGGAGTCGCGCAGGCATATAGGCTACCTGCCCGAGCACAATCCCCTCTATCTGGAAATGTATGTACACGAATACCTCATTTTTTCAGGCAAGACCTATGGCATGACCAGCGGTCAGTTGAAGACCAGAGTGCCCGAGGTGATCGAAAAATGTGGATTGTCTCTGGAGCAAAATAAAAAAATAAGTGCCCTGTCGAAAGGGTACCGTCAGCGGGTGGGGCTGGCTCAGGCACTGCTCCACGATCCTAAGGTCTTGATACTTGACGAGCCTACTACGGGGCTGGATCCCAATCAGATTTTAGAAATCCGCAAGCTGATCAAAGAAGTGAGCAAGGATAAAACCCTGATTTTTTCTACTCACATCATGCAGGAGGTGCAGGCACTTTGCGATCGGGTAATCATAATCAACAAAGGCAGGATTGTGGCCGACAAAACGCTGAAGGAACTAGCAGCAGATGCAAGCGAACGCAAGTACGTGATCGAGTTTGGGGCACCCGTAGATTCGGGCTTGCTGGAAGCCATCGAGTCTGTGACCAGCGTAGTAGCCCTCGACGAACTCAAATACGAAATACGCACAGCAGAAGGACGGGACATCCGCTCGCAGGTGTTTAAGCTGGCCGCCGAAAAGGAGTTGCCACTGGTCGGTTTGCAGGAGTCTGTAGGCTCGCTGGAAGAAGTGTTCCATTCCCTGACGGGCAAGGAAGCGGTGACCGTGAGTTAATATCTGTCGTATATTTATTTAAAAGCAGTAAATTTGTTGTGTTATGAAAAGCCACGAAGAATTTGAAAAAAAGATAAACAGGAGTCTTAACAACACGGAAGCCAAAATATCTTACTTGCATGAAAGTGTAAAGGGACTGAATGAATCTTTCAAAGAATTTCACGAAGATATTTCAGAGTATATGGCATTTACCGCTGAAAGCTATGCAGACCATGAAAGAAGGCTGTCAGTTTTAGAGAAAAAGATAGGGTAGCCCATCAGGCATTACGAAATATTCGTTTCCACAGTAAAAGTAGATTTGACCCATGGATGTGTTGAACACCCCTCATGCAACGGATACAGCGTCAGCTAACCTGCAGAAGCTAACGGAGCTCAATAGGGTAGCCAAATCTATCTTTTTAGCGAATCCATCCAACTCAAAAGCAGATACTATGGACATCACGAGTGAGGAAGTTATAGATTTCCTGAAAAGCCTGGATAAGCATAAGGTTAAGTACCTGCTGGTAGGTGGTTTTGCTACCACATTTCATGGCTACATCCGTACCACACATGATCTGGATCTATGGATAAAAGATGACGCTGAAAACACAGATAACCTGATTCAGGCGCTTAAAGAAGTGGAGGTGCAAGGCGCAGAATTGCTAAAGGGCATGCCTCTGGTTGCCGGCTTCACTGAACTTCGAATAGGTAATTCGGGGTTTGTAGCAGATTTGATGCATAGCCTTAAAAAATTTTCTCAGATGGATTTTGAAGATTGTTACGATAGAAAAAAGACAGGGCATTGGGAGGGAGTGCCCATATATGTAATCCATCTTAATGATCTGATAGATGAAAAAAAAGCTACCGACAGGCACAAAGACAGAGACGATGTAGCCAACCTAAAGCGAATTAATAAACTGTAACCACTAAGCACACTATACCAGCCGAATGCTCACCATATTTATCAAAGAAGTCAATAATTTTCTCAACAGCCTGATCGCCTACATTGTGATCGGTGTTTTTCTTACCTCCATAGGCCTGCTCATGTGGGTATTTCCCGAAAGCAGCATTTTAGAATACGGCTATGCCGACATGGGCACGTTGTTTACTATGGGGCCGTATGTGTTTATGTTTTTGGTGCCTGCCATCACCATGCGCATGTTTGCCGAAGAAAAGCGTACCGGCACAGCCGAGCTGCTTTTCACCCGCCCGCTCACATCGTTTGATATTATCGGAGGCAAGTACCTGGCCGGTTTTTTTCTGGTTGCCTTTTCGCTTATTCCTACAGTGCTGTACTACGTGTCAGTATATTATCTGGGCAACCCTGTAGGCAACCTCGACACACCGGGCATTATCGGGTCATACATAGGCCTGGCGCTGCTGGGAGGCGTGTTTGTGTCGATTGGTATTTTTGCTTCGGCCATTACCGAAAATCAGGTAGTGTCTTTTATTCTGGCGGTATTTTTATGTTTTATTCTTTACTCAGGTCTTTCGTCCATAGCGGGCATCAATGCATGGGGACAGTTCTCCTACATCATGGAGCAGTTTAGCATTATCTATCACTACGGCTCGCTGAGCAAAGGCCTGATCGACCTGCGCGACATTGTTTATTTTTTGAGTGTGATAGCAGTTATGCTGTTGTTGACCAATTTAATCCTAAATGCTAGAAAATGGTGAGTGAAAGAAAGAAGGAGCATGTATTGATATTTTTGATTGGTGTGATGGTAGTGGTCTTGGCCAATCAGTTGATCGCCAAATATCCGGTGCGTTTCGACCTGACCGAAGAAAAACGCTATTCCATAACAGAAGCCAGTAAGCAATTGCTCACCTCGCTGGACGATGTGGTGTATGTAGAGGTATATCTCGACGGAGAGTTGCCCAGTGCCTTCAAGAGGCTCAGAAAAGCAATAGAAGAGACACTGCAGGACTTTGCTTTTTATGCCGGCACCAATATCGAATACAAGTTTATCGACCCTTCAGTAGCCAAAAGCCAAAAAGCGCGCAACGAGTTTTATCGTTCCATTATCGATAAGGGTGTTTTGCCTACTAACCTCACATTCAAAAAAGATGGAAACAAAACCGAAAAACTCATATTTCCCGGAGCGGTTATTTCCTACTACGGTAAAGAAAAAGCGGTCACTCTGCTAAAAGGCAACCAGGCGGCCAGTAACGAGGAGAGGCTCAATCAATCCATCGAAGGCCTGGAGTACGAGCTGACCAATACCATTAGGATACTGGCATCTGACCAGCGAAAAAAAATAGGGATGATTACCGGCCATGGCGAACCGGACTCTTTGGAGGTAGCCGGGTTGAACAATGCCTTACTGGATAAATACGACCTGTTTAAAGTGGACCTGCCCCGTAGACAAAAGCCGCTGAACGATTACGATGCTTTGTTAATAGCCAAGCCCACTACGGCGTTTTCTGAAAAAGAAAAATACCTTCTCGATCAATACATAATGAATGGAGGCAAGGCTTTGTTTTTTATCGATGCGCTGCATGTAAATATGGATAGTGCCGTAAATGGAGATGGCACTATAGCCATACCCTACGACATCAACCTGACAGACATGCTCTTTAAATACGGAGTACGGGTCAATCAAAACTATGTGCAGGACATTGTCTGTGGAAATTTCCCGGTAGTGGCCGGCAACATGGGGGATCAACCCCAGATTAGAATGTTGCCCTGGCCGTTTTTTCCGGTAGTCAATACCTTTGGCGATCACCCGATAGTGAAAAACATGGATGCCATATCCATGAAGTTTGTAGCCAGCATGGATACCGTAAAAGCCGTAGGAATTAAAAAAACACCTCTGTTGTATACGTCGCAGTATTCCCGCTTGCTCAATTTTCCGGTGCGCATAGCTATGAACGACCTGCAAAACAGCCTTGATCCCAAGTTGTTTACCAAAGGCTCTCAGGCGGTGGCCTATCTGCTCGAAGGCCCCTTTACTTCCATGTACAAAAACCGTATTTTACCCGATGGGGTAAACCGCTCTGCCTTCAGGGCCGATGGCCAGCACACTGCCATAGTGGTCTGCTCCGATGGCGACATGATTCGCAATGAATTTAGCGTAAAAACAGGCGATCCCCTTGAGTTGGGAGTAGATCCGTTTAGCACTACTGTATATGCTAACAAGGATTTTGTAATGAATGCCTTAGAGTACCTACTCAACGATAACGGCATCATTACAGCCAAAGCCAAAGAGATTAAGCTCAGGCCACTTGACAAGGTGAAGGTAGCCGAGGAAAAAACACAATGGCAGGTGGTGAATTTGGTATTGCCCCTCGTCTTACTGTTGCTCTATGGAATAATCCGGTTTTACCTGAGGAAGAAAAAGTACGCACGATTTTGATCCGTCGGATAGAAGACCAGAGCTATCATTAGTGGCTGTATACAGCGGTCATAATGAGTCATAACGGTTGATTCAAGTTGAGTTTTGTATTGAAAAGGCTTAATTTACAGAGTGTTAACTTGGATTTGGGCAAGGAAATATAATCTTGTCCGAGCTCCCCGACCTCTTGTGAAATCAGAAAAAATATACCAAGCCCTGTTTGAGTGTGCCCCTGACGCTACACTGGTTGTAGATCGTGAAGGAATCATTGTGCATGCCAATACACGCCTGCAGAAGCTGGTGGAGTGTGATCAGAATGAGTTGCTGGGCAGTTCATACTGCAGTTTTTTTTCCTCTACCGGTACGTTGCAAAAAGAGCTGGAAAAGCTGTTTGGTAAATCATGCGAAATGAACCCGGTAAAGGTAGTAGGGGTTATGGCGGTGAACAAATCCGAAGTAGGGACTTCTCTGGAAGCAAGTCTGGTACCTGTGAAAATGGATGCCGGAGAAAGCAGTATGGTAGCAATTACGTTCAGGACAGCCGATCGTATGCAAAAGACCGAAGCTGAGTTGCTGCGAAAAAACCAATTGTTACAATTGGCAGAGTCAATCATAATGATGGGTCACTGGCAGTGGGACCTGCGAACCAATAATGTGCTTTGGTCAAACAATCTTTACGAAATTTTTGGTCAGGAAAAGGGAAGTAGTATTACCTATGATATATACTTCAATTATGTGCATCCTGAAGATATGGAATATGTATCAGGGCTTGTGAAAAAGTCTATAAAGGAAAAGAAGTTTCACGACTTTTTCCACAGAATCCTGCTAGCTGATGGTCGCGTGAAAAACATACATCTGATGGGGCTTGTGATCACTAATGACCAAGACGAAGTAGTGGAGATGGTAGGTGCTTGTCAGGATGTGACGGAGCAAAAAATGGCCGAAAAAAAGTTTAGAGGCTTGCTCGAAAGCGCACCGGATGCGATGATTATAGTGGAAGAGGGTGGCCTTATTCAACTGGTGAATGCTCAGGCAGAAAACGTGTTTGGCTACAAAAAAGAAGAATTGATAGGGCAGCAAGTAGAAGTTTTGATCCCGGAGCGCTTCAGACATGAGCATGATAAAAATCGATCAGGATTTTTTGCAAGTCCAAATACTCGTTCTATGGGAGCGGGACTCGAATTGCTGGGTCTGCGCAAAGATGGAAGTGAGTTTCCCATAGAGATATCGTTGAGCCCTCTGGAAATAGAAGAGGGTAAACTTGTGAGTGCTGCTATACGGGATATAACAGACCGAAAACGGGCAGAAAAAGAACTGGAAGCTTACAACCAGCAACTGCAGTTTAAAAACAAGGAACTGGAACAGTTTGCATTTATTGCCAGCCACGATCTGCAAGAGCCGCTTAGTACGGTTATTAGTCTGTCGAGTATACTGGACAGGCGACAAGGCGAGCAGTTGAGTGCCGACGGGAAAAAAAACCTGCTCTACATTCAGCAGGCAACCAGCAGAATGAGTGAGCTGGTAAGGGGCTTGTTGGATTATAGCCGCATAGGACGTAATCGAACGCTTCAAAATGTGGATTGCAATATTTTGTTGAAAGAGATAAAAGAGGACCTGGCAAATCGAATAGAACAAACGCATGCGGAAATACAGCTCGGAAAACTACCTACCCTTATAGGTTACCAAACAGAAATGCGTCTGTTATTTCAAAACCTGATATCCAATGCGCTGAAGTTTAGAAAGGAGGGGGACATGCCGCAAATAAAAATATCGGCCAGCAAGAAGCAGGGAGAGTGGTTGTTTTCCATTCAGGACAATGGTATAGGAATAGCTGATGAACATAAAGAAAAAATATTTATTATCTTTCAGCGGCTGCACAGTCGTAAAAGGTTTAACGGAACAGGTATAGGTCTGGCTCACTGTCATAAGATAGTCGATTTGCATGGAGGGCGTATATGGGTTGATTCAAAACCGGGTGACGGTAGCGTTTTTTATTTTACTATACCAGCTAAGAAACATGGTTAAAAAATTAGGATGTATAATGTTGATCGATGATGACGAGCTCACCAATTATGTAAACGAGGTAATTGTTGAAGAGGCGGATTGTACAGACAAACTGGTCACTGTAGACAGTGGACAAGATGCGCTCGGCTATCTGAATTCGGTTACAAAACAAGAAGCCCCCCGGCCTGATTTGATCCTGTTGGACGTAAACATGCCTGCTATGAATGGCTGGGAGTTTTTAGAAGAATATAAAAGGCTTGGGCATGAACTCCTGCAGCATACCGTAGTGGTAATGCTCACCACCTCTTTCAATCCCGAAGACGAAGAAATGGCTAAGTCGATCGGTGAAATAAGTGATTTCAAAAACAAGCCATTAACTGTAGACCTTTTACAGGATATTATATCAAATCATTTCTAGTCAAGGTTCTTCTCAATTATACCTTATATCCTTTTTGTTCGTTGGCTTAGTGCAAGCCACCGCATTCATTTTTTTGTAAAATAGTACTGAAAAATTGAGGGCTAAGGAGCGGGGAATTGTTTATTACAAAAACAAAATAAAAGGAAAACTATGAGGAAAAACATTATCATGTTTATTGTGTTGCTATCTCCGGTATGGGTATGGGGGCAGGTAGGATTGCAAACCAAGTCAGTATCGATTTTTCAGGGAGGAAATGCTTTCTTCATCAAAGAAGGACAGGTGCCTCTCGAGGGAGGAAAATACAAACTGCGCAATGAAGATATACCAATGGCACGTTTTGGTACCCTTTGGTTTGGGTCGTCAGCATCTATAGCGGGCATACGCTCCTATACCGATACTGTAAACTATCAGGTCAAAGGACAAGCACAATCCATCGCTGAGCTGCTGGCTGCCAACGAAGGGGCTAAAGCTTCACTTCATACCGAAAGAGGGCAGATTGTAGGGGTGATTAAGCAGGTGGTAATGGAAAAAGAGAAACCGGTTTTGGTGCACATTGTCCTCGACGATAATCACTGGTTGACTATGACACCCGATCAGGTAAAAAGTGTTAGCTTTTTGTCTTCACCCAAGCTGGACAAAAAGCCCATCACCCGTAAGAAAGTAGACAAAGTAGTGGAGGTGCAGTTTGGCAGCAGCAAGGCAAGTCAGCTCCTCGATGTGATGTATCTGCAGCAAGGCCTGAGCTGGTCGCCTTTTTATTACCTGGAGTTGCTCGATGACAAAAAAGCGCGACTGACATTGAGAACGGAGGTTGTAAATGACGCTGAAGACCTGCGCAAGACCAATGTCAACTTTGTGGTAGGTGTGCCCAATTTTCAATATGCAGGTTCGCTCAGCAATCTGGTGAAGTTTAGTCAGCAGATTAACCCTCAAAAGGAGACCTATGCAGCCCATCGTATGAAAAAAGGATATGCTGCTTACGACATGGAAGAAGTGGTATTTGAAAGTATGCCTTCGTTTGACAATCAGCTTACGGGGCAGCAGGTAGAAGATTACTATTTTTATCCGCTTTCTGATATTACCCTGGCTAAGGGAGAGCGTGCCCAGTATCAGTTGTTTACCGAAGAGCTGAATTACACCCACGTGTATACCAGCGATATTTCTTCTGGTCATGACTATACCAGCATGCATCGCATAGGCACAGACCCGGAGCGAAAAAGCACGGTATACCACAGTATAGAGATACAAAACGACTCTAAAAATCCTTTGGCTGAAGCTCCCGCTTTTATGGTGAAAAAAAACGGCAAAACAACCAGCCCACTGGCGCAGGATAAGTTGAGCTTTACACCGATAAAGGGTAGTACAGAAATCAGGGTTGCGGAGACGCCTGAGATAGAAGTGAAAAGCAATGAGCTGATTTTAGACAAGTCGGATCAGGGAACCAACTTCTGGGGCAGAAGGTACTACAAAGTGAAAATGCAGGGAGTGGTAAAAGTGAAAAACTATAAAAGAGAAAAGCTCACTGTAGAAGTGCGCAACAAAGTGCACGGAAAGACACTCAGCACTTCACACCCCTGGGAAGTGCTCTGGCAAAAAGTAAACTCATTTTCTCCCAACGATCAAAACTATGTGCAATGGGAGGTAACCCTGAAGCCGGGAGAAGAAAAAACGATTAAATACGAATTTGAAGTGTTTACCGAAAGGTAAAGAAAAAATCAAAGCATGGGCTATGCAGTGGGTGTACTCATTCTCACTCAATTAGTCCTGCTTTGTCAAGTTTGAGGTAAGCGGGTCGACACCTGATAGGTTTCTATCTCTTCAACTGCCTATGCTAGGCTTTTAGGATCATTAAACCTGTCAGGTTTTGCACTGTTTTCAAATATGACAAAGCAGTAGGATTAGAGGATGAAAATGTAAAAACTTAGGCATTTGCCTACAGAGATTACCCCTTATTGGCTAATTGTCCGCAAGCCGCGTCAATGTCTTTGCCGCGGCTTCTTCTTACATGCACATTTACACCTTTTCGCTCCAGATACTGGCTGAACTTGTCCAGAGTTTTAGGATCAGTGTTTTTGTACTTGGCCTCAGATATGGGATTGTATTCTATAATGTTGATACGAGCAGGTACTCGCTTCCAAAATTCGTATAGCTCCTCAGCATCTTTTAGCGAATCGTTGAAGTTGTAAAACAGGATGTATTCAAAAGTAATACGGTTGCCTGTTTTTTTGTAGAAATACTGCAGAGCCTTGGACAAGGCCTGTAACGTATTGCTTTCATTGATAGGCATAATGGTATTGCGCTTTTCGTCATTGGCTGCATGCAGCGACAGGGCAAGGTTGAATTTCACCTCATCATCGGCAAGTTTGCGTATCATTTTGGCTATACCGGCAGTCGATACTGTTATTCGCTTGGGCGACATATTCAGCCCTGCAGGAGAAGTAATTTTCTCTATGGATTTTAATACGTTTTGGTAGTTGAGCAGGGGCTCGCCCATACCCATGTATACGATGTTGGTGAGCGGAGCTTTGTAATGCTCCTCGGCCTGGTTGCGTATGGTCACTACCTGATCATAAATCTCCGATGCATCGAGGTTGCGCAGGCGATCCATGTAGCCGGTAGCGCAAAACTTGCAGCTAAGAGAGCACCCCACCTGAGACGACACACAGGCTGTCATACGATCTTCAGTAGGTATCAGCACACCCTCTATCAGGTGTTTGTCGTGAAGCTGAAAAGCCGATTTAATGGTTTGGTCACTACTGATTTGCTTATTGGCTGTAGTAATCGGATAGATCGCATAATTTTCCTTCAGGCGCTCGCGGGTATTGATCGACAGATTGGTCATTTCGTCAATAGATGTCGCAGATTTTTTCCACAACCACTCCTGTATCTGTTTTGCCCGGAAAGGTTTTTCGCCTATCGATTTAAAAAAATCAGACAGCTCGTCGTTCGATGCTTTTCTTAAGTCTTTTTGTTTTACTACAGTATCCACCGTGCAAAGTTATAAGTAAACCGCGGCTAATCAGACAATAATCCTGAGAATATAAACCTGACAGGTTTAATGACCATTAAAAGCCTAGCATACACAGTTGAAGAGATAGAAACCCCTTTTATCTCAACTTGACAAAGTAGGATTAGAATTAAACTCTCCAAAAGTTGAATCAATAGAATTTTTCCGGTAGGAAATGATCCATATTTTACACTTCAACCTATCGGAATGACAACCTTTTGGAGAGATATCCACATGACTTTGTTTAAATGCGGAATCTCTGGGTTATGAAGAGGTCTTTTGGCTTAGTGAAGGTTTGTTTTCGGCAATGTAGATTGAGATGAGTATGGCCATGCCCAGAGAAGCAGCAGACCCTATCAGGGCATTGCCCAGAAAACCATAAGCTGTATAAACATAGCCGGCTATGCCTGAGCCTATAGCCATGCCTATCTGCCCTACAGATATTGCCAGGGCCATCATACGTCCGCGCGAGTGATCGTCTATCACCTCAGAGGCCAGAGCCTGAAAGGGAATCATTCGGCTTACTGTTAGTAGCATAATGACGAAAAATACAGGATAAGAAAAAGCCAATCCAAAGTCTAAGAAGAAAACCGTAACAGGCAGACAGCCTACCAATAGCCACCCGGATACGATGATGATGTTTTTTCTTCCTGACCTGTCAGAGATTTTGCCCGAAACAGGCCCGGCTACTACAGTAGCCATGCCCCCGATAAAAAACAGCAGGGCAATTTGAAAACTACTGGCATTGTATTCATTTTCCAGCCAGGTAGGAAAATACACGATGTAGACGGTTATGCTTAAAAACATGAGCAGGTAGCCCAGTGCTATCGTTTTTACCGATTCTATTTTTAAAATCTCCAGGTAGTCTTTTATTATGCCGGTCAGGTGTGTCTGGCAGTTGGCCATTTGCACATTGGGCTGAGGCACCAGAGCAAGTATGAGAATAAAGGCCACCAGCATAATGCCGGCAAACACCTGAAAAGGGGCATAGAAGCCAAACATTTCCGATAAAATAGTTCCGCCCGGTATTCCCAGAATCTGACCGGCAGCACTGCCGGTAGCAATTACGCCATTGGCCCATCCTCGTTTGGCCTTAGGAAAAAAATCGCCTACATAGGCTACACAACTGCCCGTAAGTACCCCGCCTGCAAACCCCGCCAATATCCGCACAGTGAGCATAGAAGCATAGTCGAATGCAAACTGGTGCACGGCCAGAGACAGAGCCATAGTACCAGAGCCAATGAGCAGTACTTTTCTACGCCCTATTCTGTCGGATACAGGCCCAATCCAAAGCGCTGATATAGCCAGTGTGAGTGCGTATGCTGTAATCAGAGTTCCCCGGAGTGATTCTTTGATAGACAATTGTTCGCCTATTTGAGTCAGAATAGGGGATATGATCAGAAACTGGCTGCTGGCCGAAAACATCAATAGCCAGAGTGAAAGTAAGATGAAATAAGGATTGGATTTTTTAGGGTCTGGCATCAAGCAGAATTTGTTAGAACAAAACGGATATACGCTGCTACGCAAAATCCGTTCCCTTCAAAGTCAGAAAAATAAAAATATTTTATGAGTGGTAGTAATAAACCCTGCAAATATGCAACGAATACGGGTGTGGGCTGTGAAAAAATGATGATAGGTCAGTGTTGGATTGTAAATGCTGAAAAAAAACGGGTGAAATTCCACTCATCAAAAAAATGGCTCGAAAAATGTAACTAATAGCGAAATTTACCGCTAGTAAGGAAACAACTTTTTTTAACAACCATTCAATGAACCGAAAACTAATCTCCTTTCTGTTGGTGGCAGTCATATTAGGAGGCGCCATCTTTATGTTTGTAGCATTAGCTGCTCAAAAAACGGATCCCCCTCAGCGTCCAAAACCCGAGAATAAAAACTATGTAAAAGCCGAAAAATTTGTTCCGCAAACTGTAGAAACGACCATCGAGGCATTTGGTAGAGTTAATTCTTCGCAGCAAATCAATCTGACAGCAGAGGTAGGAGGAAAGCTTATTGGTTCTGAAGTGCCTCTGAAGCAGGGGCAGTCTTTCAAAAAAGGACAGTTGCTTTGCAAAATATACAACGAAGAACAAAAGCTAAACCTGAAAGCACAGAAGAGCCGCTTTTTAAATACGCTGGCTTCAGTGCTGCCGGATATCAAAATTGATTTTACGGATAACTTCAAAACCTGGGAGAGGTATTTTGACAGCATAGAACTGGATGAAGATATGCCGGCGCTACCACAGCCAAAATCCTCGAAAGAGAAAACATTTTTGGCTACTAAAAATATACTCAGCGACTACTATGCCATAAAAAGTGCAGAAGTTAACCTGAAGAAATATACCATCTATGCGCCGTTTAATGGCAGTATTCGTCAGGCAAACCAGCAGATAGGATCGGTAGTAAACCCCGGTACAGTTATCGCCTCACTCATCCGCACCGACGAGCTCGAACTGGAAATAGCCTGTGATGTACGCGACATAGATTTTGTACAGATAGGACAGGAAGTAGAAGTGATCGCGGATACACCCGGTGCACCACGCTGGAACGGCAAGGTGACCCGTATAGCCGACTTTGTGGATGCAAATACACAGAGTATTGGGGTGTTTATTAAAGTGAAAAATACAGGCCTGAGCGAAGTGAGAGAAGGGGCTTTTTTGATGGCATCTATTCCCGGTAAAAAGGTAGAAGGCGCGATACGTGTTCCCAGGAGCATCCTCAAAAACAAGGATGAGGTGTTTGTAGTGAAAGACAGTGTGCTTAAAACCCGTCAGGTAAAAGTGCATAAGATCAATGAAAATACGGCCGTCATCAGTGGGCTTTCCGAAGGAGATATATATGTGACTGACATGCCTTCCAATGCCTCAGAAAACATGAAAGTAGAAATCATAAAAGGATAATATGAGAGCTGTAGTTACCTTTTTTGTAAAGTATCCCATCTGGGCCAATGCAATTATTCTTATTGCGTTTATCGGTGGATTGGGCGCTTATTTTTTCAATCTCAAAAAATCATTTTTTCCAGAGCGTGAGCCCCGCAATATTTCCATATCGGTGAGTTACCCCGGAGCTTCGCCTGTAGAGATGGAAGAGGGCGTAACCATCAAGATAGAAGAAGCCATAAAGGGAATAGAAGGCATTGAGGAAGTAAGTTCAGTGTCGTCAGAAAACTCTGCTTCAATCAGCATAAGAGCCAAAAAAGATTATGATCTGGAAGAGGTCACTGTGGAGGTTAAAAACGCGGTAGATCGAATCAATTCTTTTCCGGTATCGGCCGAGAAGCCTATAGTGGTAAAAGAAAAATCAACATCCGGTGCTTCCTGGTTGTCACTGACAGGCGATGTGTCGCTGTATGACCTCAAAAAAGCGGCCGAGCAGATAGAAGATGAATTGCTGGCTTCCGGAGTTATCTCTCAGGTGAGGGTGTCGGGTTTTCCCAATCTGGAAATATCCATAGAGGTAAAAGAACAGGACCTGCGCCGCTACGGCTTAACGTTTGCAGAAGTAGCAGCAGCTGTACGCCAAAACAACCTCGATATATCCGGAGGTACAATCAAAACATCCAATGAAGAGATTAGGATCCGTGCCAATGCCAAAGAGTTCGATCCGGCTGTCTTGGAAGAGATTATCGTCAGAGCTAATCCCGACGGCACGAAGCTGCTGCTGGGCAAGTTGGCCAATGTTAAGTTTCAGTTTGCTGATATCCCCAACAAATACTTTTGGAATGGTAGACGAGCTGTCAGTATAGCCATTAGTAAACTGCCCGAAGAAGACATAGAAAAGATATCCTCTTTTGTAGAAGGCTACATAAAGGAATACAATGCCAAAAGTACCAATATGGTGCTGCAAACAGATTTTGATTTTAACACCATACTGAACCAACGTCTCGACTTGTTGCTGCGCAACTTCGGTACGGGACTTTTGCTGGTGTTGTTCACGTTGGGCTTTTTCCTCTCGCTCAGGTTGTCGTTTTGGGTGGCTATGGGTATACCCATCTCGTTTTTTGGCATGTTTATTATCGGCGATATTGCAGGCATCACGATCAATATGCTTACCCTTACTGGTATGTTGCTGGTGGTGGGTATTTTGGTAGATGATGGTATTGTGATCGCAGAAAACATCTTTACCCATTTCAAAAAAGGCAAAGAACCCCGGCATGCCGCCATAGACGGTACTTTGGAAATGGTGCCTTCCGTTTTCACCTCTGTGGCTACTACCATTGTGGCTTTTTTGCCACTTATCTACCTCGACAACAACGGCTTTACTAAAGAAATGGCCATTGTGGTAATAGCCTGTCTGGGCTTTTCATTGATTGAAGCCTTTTTGGTATTGCCCTCGCACCTGGCCCACAAGTGGGTGCTATCCGAAAATAAAAAAAGCGGGTGGTACTATTCCTTTAGGTCAGGAATGGAAAAAGTAATCGACCATATTCGTTATAAGATGTATGGTCCGTTTTTGAGAAGATTGCTGGTACACCGATGGGTTTCGTTTACTGTGCCCATTGTATTCATTATTATGGTCATTGGTATGTTTGCCGGTGGTATCATCAAGTTTACGCCATTTAGCCGTCCGCCAATAGACGATATAAATGTGGATCTGGTACTAAAACCCGGTACGCACGAAGATATAACGGAGCGCTACCTGCGCAACTTTGAAAAAGAGATATGGGCTTTGCATGCAGAAATGCTGGAAGAAGGTAGAATCAAAGACAGCATTATTTCACGTGTCAATGTTTCGGTAGGTGTTTCTTCCGACAGAATATCCAATGGAGGTCATGCGGGGCATGTAGGTGTAGAGTTTGATAATCTCGACGAAAACAATATTTCGGGTTTGCAACTTGGCGGTATGATTCGCGATCGCATAGGGCATGTGCCTGAAGCGGAAAAATTTACAGTAGGAGCAGCAAACTACTGGGGCAAGCCTGTAGCCATTTCCCTCAAAAGCAAAAACATAGAAGACCTGGAAAAAGCCAAGGATGAGATAAAAGATGTAATGTCGGGTATGGCAGACTTACGCGATATTACTGATAATGCTTCTGCAGGTCAGCGAGAACTCAAGCTCGAACTCAAACCGCTGGCATATCACCTGGGGCTAACGCATCAGGAAATTACCCGGCAGATCAGGCAGGGCTTTTTTGGTGAGGAAGTACAGCGCCTGATAGTAGGCACAGATGAAGTGCGGATCTGGGTGCGCTATCCCAAAGAAGACCGCTACAGTATATCGCAGCTGGAAACCATGAAGATAAAGCGACCCAATGGGGTAGAATATCCGCTGGCACAGTTGGTGGATTATGAAATACAGCGAGGAGTTACCAGCATCAATCACTTTGATGGAAAAAGGGAAATACGAGTGTCTGCCGAACTGGCTACCTCTAAAACTACTCTCGATCCTGTACTGACCAAACTTCGGGAGGAAATAATGCCCCCGCTGCTCGCCAAGTATCCGGGTATGGAATATTCCTTTGAAGGGCAGTCGAGAAGAGGGGCTCAGCAGGTAGATTCCTTTTTTGCAGTATTGGGGCCGGTTATTCTGCTTATGCTTATGTTTATCACACTCAATTTCAGGTCGTTTTATCAGACCACACTCATTTTGGTGCTGTTGCCGCTTGGATGGGCCTGTGCTGTGTTTGGGCATTTCCTACACGATGCGGTGGTGTCGTTTATCAGTATATATGGTATGCTGGCATTGTCCGGGGTAATCGTAAACGATGCAGTGGTAATGCTGGATAAGTTTAACCGAAACCTGAAAGAGGGCATGACTGTGCTGGATGCTGTCAACGGAGCGGGTATTGCGCGATTCAGGGCGATTTTGCTTACGTCGCTTACTACCGTAGCGGGATTGTTTCCGCTTATACTGGAAAAGAGTTTTCAGGCGCAGTTTATCATACCTATGGTACTGTCGCTGGCATATGGTGTGCTGTTTGGTACACTGTTTATTCTATTCTTTTTCCCGGTTATGATACTCTGCTTCAATGACATCAAAGTATACCTTATCTGGATGTTTAGAGCGATCTGGTATCCTATCAAAGAAGTATTCTACGGAGAGACGTATCAGGTATTGAAGCCCGCCAAAGAAGAGGTGGAGCCCGCTATAGTGGAAGAAAGAGAACTGGCCGATTTTTAGTATTACCTAACACCAACAAAGAAAATTCGAATGAAAATCAAACTTGCGTTTGTATATCTTTTTATCGTATCACTTATTTTTTCGGCCAGTGCTCAGCAGCAGCTTACGCTTTCTGAGGCGATAGGCATAGGGCTGGCCAACAATTTTGCCATACAGATAGAAGAGCAAAAAACACTACAGGCAGCTAATAACAATACCTGGGGGCAGGCCGGTGCACTGCCAGGTATTACCTTCAATGCATCCGAAGGTATTTCCCGTACCAATATCGATAACCCGGCGAGCTTTCTGAGTTCGGGATCAATTAAGTCAAGCAGTTTTAATCCCTCTGTAGCAGTTAACTGGACTATCTTCAACGGGTTCAATGCCCGCATGACCAAAGAAAAGCTGGGGTTGTTGCAAACCCAAACCGACGGCAATGCTGAAGTAATCATAGAAAATACCGTACAGGCTATTGTATTGGCTTACTATCGTGTATTGCTTGAGAAAGAGAGAACCCGTGTGTTTGAAAGCACACTTCAGTTGTCAAACGATCGCTATGCATACAGCAAGTTGAAAGGAGAATTGGGAAGTGCAGTAACCTTCGACATCCTCAAGGACAAAAACTCCTACCTGACCGACTCTGCTAACTACCTGACGCAGACGATGAATTATCGCAATGCCATTCGAAACCTCAACCTTTTGCTTGCCAAAGATGTAGATACGCGATATGTTTTTGTAGATAGCCTTGTAGTAGAAAAGAAAAGTTTTTCGCTGGATGAACTCCATGCAAAAATGACTTCCTCGAATACCAACCTTAAAAACCAGTACATCAACCAGCAGATTTTAAAACGTGATATCGCAATAGCCAAATCGGCCATGTACCCTACGATAAGTCTAAATCTATCAGGCTCTAAAAACTGGCAATCTCAGGATTTGAGCGATGCTGTATTTGCCAATGGCACAAACGGAGAATCGGGTATCGCTTCTTCTACGGCCAATCTGGCAGCAAACCTTACATTGGCTTTCACACTTTTCAATGGGGGTAGAGTACAAAACCAAATCAAAAATGCACGGATACAGGAACGTATAGGGCAGTTGCAAATCAATGACCTGGAACTCACGCTGAAAAACAACCTGATTAGCAATTATGATACATATACACTTCGAAAAAGTCTGCTGGAAATAGCACAGGAAAATGTAGAAGTGTCTGAACTCAACCTGCAACTAGGAGCTGAGCGCTACAAAAACGGGAGTATCAACTCTTTTGATTATCGGGATTTACAAATCACCTACCTGCAAACAGCCCTTAGTTATTACCAGTCTATATACGACCTGTTAGAGACAGAAGTAGAACTGATGCGACTAACCGGAGGTGTATTGGGAGAATACAATTAAGCCCTATTTTTTCCACTTGATGTTGCAGCCCATGCTGGGAAGTTGCGTTGCAGCTACCGGTTGGCCGGTCAGCACTGCATTTATAGCCGCTCGCAATTCAGCACCGGTTACAGGTTTGCCGTTTCCGGGGGAAGAATCATCCATTCTGCCTCGGTACACACATTCCATGTCGCTGTTGAATACATAAAAATCCGGTGTGCAGGCTGCCTGATAGGCTTTGGCTACTTCCTGACTTTCGTCGTATAGGTAAGGAAAAGAATAGCCGACTTCAGTAGCTTTTATTTTCATCTTCTCAGGAGAGTCGTCAGGGTAGTTTTCTATGTCATTGGCACTGATAGCCGCAAACGCTACCCCCTGCGGTAGATATGAGTTGGCAATGGCTGCTATTTCTTTTTCTACATGCACTACATACGGGCAGTGGTTGCAGATAAACATGATTACGGTACATCTGTCGGATCGCACGTCATCGAGTGAAAGCATTTTCCCCGATTGTGTATCCGGAAGTGAGAAATCCGGGGCTTTAGTGCCCAGAGGTAGCATTTCAGAGTAAGTAAGCGCCATCTGTTCTGTGTTTTATTGCAAAAAAAGTAGATCGACAAAAAGAACCATTTAGCCTTTTTGATCAGGGATGCAAAATAACCGTATTTGACCGAAACATAAAACCTTCCTTTCGCTTCATTGATCCGGGCATTATTTCGGTGTTTTTTCTACCCATACTAATATTGGTGTCATTCCTTTTTTATACTTCCTGAAATTCAGTAAATTATAACCCTTACCTGAAGAGAATTTAACGATAAGGTGTAGTAATGGGTAAATAAAATTAATAAATAAGAGTTATCGCACTTTTGCATTATTATAAAATTTTTTAACCTATCTGAAATGGAAAAAACAACACACGCCAATGCACCCGGAGGTGCTCAAAGCCACAGCAGCAACGGAAAATGCCCTTTTATGCATGGAGAACTCAACCACACAGCAGGAGGAGGAACATCCAATCGAGATTGGTGGCCCAATCAATTGAATCTCAATATTCTGAGACAGCATTCTGACTTGTCAGACCCGATGCACGAGGATTTTAATTATGCAGAAGAATTTAAGTCGCTGGATCTGGCAGCAGTAAAGCAGGATTTGTATGCTTTGATGACAGATTCGCAGGATTGGTGGCCGGCAGATTACGGTCATTACGGTCCCTTGTTTATTCGTATGGCATGGCACAGCGCCGGCACATATCGTATAGCTGATGGACGCGGGGGTGGCGGTACAGGCACTCAGCGTTTTGCTCCGCTCAATAGCTGGCCGGATAATGCAAATCTGGACAAGGCACGCTTACTCCTATGGCCGATAAAGCAAAAATACGGCAGGAAAATATCGTGGGGCGACCTGATGATATTGGCCGGTAATTGTGCCTTGGAGTCTATGGGATTTAAAACGTATGGTTTTGCGGGTGGACGAGAAGATGTATGGCAGCCGGAGGAAGATGTGTACTGGGGAGCAGAGAGTGAGTGGTTGGGAGATAAACGCTACACTGGCGATAGAGATCTGGAAAATCCACTGGCAGCAGTACAGATGGGACTGATATATGTAAATCCGGAAGGACCGAATGGCAACCCTGACCCGGTGGCAGCAGCACGCGATATTCGGGAAACGTTTGGTCGTATGGCTATGAACGATGAAGAAACAGTGGCTCTGATAGCAGGAGGGCATACCTTTGGTAAAACGCACGGGGCAGCAGACCCGAGCAAGTATGTAGGACCTGAGCCTGCAGGTGCCGGTATAGAAGAGCAAAGCCTGGGGTGGAAAAATGCATATGGAAGTGGCAATGCCGGTAGCACCATTACCAGCGGTTTGGAAGGAGCCTGGACAACCACACCTACACAATGGAGCAATAACTTTTTCGAAAACCTGTTTGGGTACGAATGGGAACTGACCAAAAGCCCGGCGGGGGCGCACCAGTGGAAACCAAAAGGTGGTGAAGGAGCAGGCCTGGTACCTGACGCACACGACCCAAGTAAAAGCCATGCACCATTCATGCTCACTACCGATTTGGCATTGAGGATGGATCCTGAGTATGAAAAAATATCAAGACGGTTTTACGAAAATCCCGATCAATTTGCTGAAGCCTTTGCCAAGGCATGGTATAAGTTGACACATCGTGACATGGGGCCTAAAGCAAGGTATCTGGGGCCGGAAGTGCCCGAAGAAGACCTGATTTGGCAGGATCCGATACCAGCAGCATCGCACCCGCAGATAGACGAAAGTGATGTAGTAGCGTTGAAAGGAAAAATTCTTGATTCCGGATTAACAGTATCGCAGCTGGTGACAACCGCATGGGCATCTGCTTCAACATTTCGAGGCTCTGACATGCGCGGAGGGGCAAATGGGGCTCGCATTCGATTAGCTCCTCAGAAAGACTGGACAGTAAATAATCCTGCCCAATTGTCTAAAGTGCTGGATGTGCTTACAGGTATACAGGATGAATTTAATGCAGCACAATCCGGAGGAAAAACCGTGTCTATAGCAGACCTGATCGTGTTGGGGGGCTGTGCAGGAGTAGAAAAAGCAGCAAAAGATGCCGGGCATGAGGTGTCAGTACCGTTTACCCCGGGTAGAGCCGATGCTACGCAGGAACAAACCGATGTGGAATCCTTTGCAGTACTCGAGCCCATCGCCGACGGTTTTCGCAACTATCAAAAAAGCAAATACAGCGTATCGGCTGAAGAACTGCTGGTAGATAAAGCACAACTCCTTACTTTGTCTCCTCCTGAAATGACTGTGCTATTGGGAGGTATGCGGGTATTGAATGCCAACTATGATCAGTCGGCACACGGGGTGTTTACCGATAGGCCAGGCAAACTGACTAACGACTTTTTCAAAAACCTGCTGGATATGCGCATTACATGGAGAGCTACATCTGAAGCAGACGATGTGTTTGAGGGGCGCGACCGAACTTCCGGTGCAGTAAAATGGACAGGTACTCGGGTAGATTTGATTTTTGGTTCTAACTCTGAGCTCAGAGCACTTGCCGAAGTGTATGGTAGCTCAGATGCTGAGGAAAAATTTGTTGGTGATTTTGTGGCCGTATGGAATAAGGTAATGAACCTCGATCGTTTTGATCTGGCTTAATATTCTTGACAATCCCATACAATGATGATACGAAGGGTGGCCGAATGGCCACCTTTTTTTGTGGAAGTATCTCAGGAGAATTGGGTAACCATTCTACAGACTGGTGATTTTTTTATTACCACAAGGAATGGTTAACTTGAAGGTTGGTAAAAGAACAACTGTCAAACTAATGTGTTGGAATGAACTATAAAAAACTGACTTTCATTCTGTGGATAAGCTTTGCTGCAGCTACAGAAACTTACGCGCAGGAACTTGTAATGTATAAGCAGGCGGACACCACCCAATTGATGATGGAGGTGTATCGTCCGGCTACAGACGATCAGGAGGGCTTGCCGGCCCTGGTTTTCTTTTTTGGAGGGGGATGGATCGGAGGAAGCCGGCAGCAGTTTTTACCACACGCCAGGTATTATGCTGAAAAGGGAGTGGTGTGTTTTCTGGTGGACTACAGAGTTTCTTCGCGCCACAAAACCTCACCATTTGATGCTTTGAAAGATGCCAAATCAGCGATCCGGTATATCAGGCGTCATGCAACCGATTGGGGTGTGGATCCGGATAAAATCATAGCTTCCGGAGGTTCCGCGGGAGGGCATCTGGCGGCAGCTACGGCCCTGATCGATGAGTATAATGACCCGAAGGATGACAAAACGATCAGTTGTATACCCAATGCTCTTGTGCTTTTTAATCCTGTAATAGACAATGGGCCGGGAGGGTATGGTTACGACCGAATAGGAGAGGCGTATAAAGCTTTTTCTCCGTTGCACAACCTTGATAAAGACACGCCACCCACTATTCTGTTTTTAGGGACGGCAGACAAGTTGATTCCAGTAGAGACGGCACAATACTATCAGAAAGTGATGCAAAAAACGGGAGCCAGGTGTGAACTGCGTTTGTACGATGGGGCTGGGCACGGTTTTTTCAACTTTAAAAACAGAGAGTATTTCGAGCAGACAATATCAGAAACAGACGAGTTTTTACAATCATTGGGGTATCTCACCAAGGCTGTTAAAAACAGGTGATCCAGTGTGTTTTTAGTGCTGCTGATAGAATGCTGATTTTTTACCGAAAGAGAAAACTATGAGAAAAGTTGTACTACCCCTTCGGGTGCTGTTTATCACGGTGTGCACTCTGTTTGCCACAGAGGTTGTAGCGCAATCTGCTGTTGAATTTAGGGTCAATTTAAAAGGTTACCCGGTGAATATGCCCAAAAGGGCGGTGCTTTTAAGTAGAGAAGCTTTGACGCAACCGGTGGTGACGCTCAAGACTAAAGAGGAAAAAACCATAAGTACGTATAAATGCACGCCTGCTGATGAGGTCTGGTTTCCTTTTGCCCAGAATTATGTTATCGATTTTTCTGATCTGAGAAAACCAGGCAGGTACTACATTGAATTAGCGGGCAGCATGTATAAAAGTCAAGAGTTTGAGATAGGAGCTTACCCTGCATGGCAGGAGGATGTTGTTGATTTTATCAAAACTCAGCGTTGTGGTTTTAACCCTTTTATAGCAAAGCACTGTCATCAAAAAGATGGTTTAAGCTTTTTTGGAATCAGACGCGACTCTACCCGCATAGATGCTACCGGAGGTTGGCACGACGCTGGCGACCAGTTAAAATACCTCATCACATCGAGTAATACCACAGCTAGGTTGCTTATGGCTTATCAAATGCGACCCGATGGTTTTCGGGATGTATCGGACAGTAGAGGTATGGATGGTGCCAATGGTTTGCCCGATATACTGGATGAGGCCCGGTGGGGGCTCGAGTGGATATTGAAATTGCATCCTTCACCGTCGGAGTTGTATCATCAGGTAGCTGACGACAGGGACCATCGCGGTTTTAAGCTGCCTCATAAAGATAATGCAGACTATGGGTGGGGAGCTAATGATTTTCGACCGGTATACTTTGCTACCGGAAAGCCACAGGGGCTGTCTAAGTACAAGAGTAAGGCTACAGGTATAGCAAACCTTGCAGGTCGGTCAGCGGCTACCCTGGCTTTGGGGTACGATGTGTTCATTCAGTATGATGCCTATGAAGCCTTTGCCCGGGAGTGTTTGAAAGCGGCTCGCGAGTTATATGCCATGGGAAAACAACAAGAAGGCTACCAGCAGGGCAATAGTTTTAGTGCTCCTTATCGCTATGAAGAAAACACCTGGGCGGATGATATGGAATGGGCAGCAGCTTGTCTGTACAAGATTACCCGCGAGCAAAGTTTTCTTGAAGATGCCAGAACCTATGCCGGGATTATCGGAAGTTGGTCGTGGATGGAGCGCGATACAGCCAGCCACTACGAGATGTATCCTTTTGTAAACATGGGGCATTATGCTTTGTGGCAGGTGGGCGATACCAATGACCGGCAGCAAATGGCAGAGTACTACGAGCGTAATCTGAGCAACATCAAGCAGCGAGCTGATATGAACCCTTATGGGGTGGGACATTTGTTTATATGGTGCTCAAACAACCTGGCTGCAGCTGTGGCTACTCAGGCCATGTTGTATGAAGAAATGACCGGGTCAGAAAAATACCGTTCGCTAATGCAGGATCATGTCAATTGGCTTTTAGGACTGAACCCCTGGAACTCAAGTATGATTACCGGGATTCCAGAAGGTGTGGATAATCCACAAGATGTTCATATGCCATTTTGGAGGATAAACAAAAAAATGGTGAAGGGAAGTTTGGTGGATGGCCCACTGTGGTCAACCATACATGAAAATATGCTTGGTATAGAAGCATCAGAGCCCGACGAGTATCAACACTTGCAACCCAGGCATGTAAAATACCTGGACGATTGGGCAGATTATAGTACAAATGAGCCCACTTTAGATGGCTCAGCTGAACTTCTTATGATTCTCACCCACTTGAGCAAATCGGAGTAGGCAGTTTAGTTGATAGCCTGATATTTTTCTTTAATGAACCCTACAGAATATATGAAGTACATGTTGATAGCTGTTGTGATGGTCATGGGGTTAGGTTGTAATCCTTTACGCCCACACAGCTACAGTTATACGTCCGAAAACTTGAAAATACAGCAGATAAGTGATGCAGCTTTTGTGCATGTATCCTACCTCAATACCGATGATTTTGGAAAAGTAGCCTGTAATGGGCTGGTCTTTATCGATGGCGATGAAGCCATCGTGTTCGATACACCCACCGATGAGATCGCATCGGTCGAGTTGATTCGCTGGATAGAAAATAAGAAAAACAAGCGGGTAAAGGCGGTTGTAGCCACACATTTTCACGCGGACTGCATAGGTGGTCTGCAGACGTTTCATAGCCGGGCAATAGACTCCTACGCACACAACCCTACTATAGCAAGGGCACAGGAAAACGCAGCAGTAGTGCCGCTCCATGGCTTTGATGAGCAACTGAATTTGATTATCGGAAAACAAACAGTACAAATTCTTTTTTCGGGGCAGGGGCATACCGCAGACAATGTGGTAGGTTATATTCCTGCCGAAAAAATCCTTTTTGGCGGATGCCTGATCAAATCACAGGGAGCTGGAAAAGGCTATTTGGGAGATGCCAATGCAGAAGAGTGGCCGATTACCGTAAGAAAGCTAAAGGAAAAAATGCCGGATATAAAGACCGTAGTGCCCGGGCATGGTGCGTATGGTGGTGTGGAACTACTGGATTATACCATCCGATTGTTTGAAAAGAAAATAGAGGAATAAAGCCTTTGAGGTTTTTTAGGCAAGGAGGCTTGCTTGGTGAAAATAAACGCCGTAAAATACCCACTGCTACGGAGGACACAATTACCCACGCTCCACGATCAATAAGTAGTGGGTAAAACATTCTTTTTGTAAGAAAAGCACCGCCATGCTCAGTATATTCGATACTAAAACACCTATGAAAAAATATAGCGTATTGATGGTAGACGACCACCAGATTTTGCTGGAAGGTACACGGGCTATGATTAACCATTCGTCCGGCGATTTTCATGTAAAGGACGTAGCAATGAGTGCAGAGGAGGCCAGTACGCTTCTCAAGGCTCACGACTATGATGTCTTGATTACTGACTACAAAATGCCCGGGATGTCAGGCATGGAGCTGATTCAGCTGGCGCGGGCAGTATCGCCCGATATTAAGGTGATCGTGCTGAGTATGCATGACGAGCCGGCAGTGATCAAAGAGTTGCTGGGCATGGGAGTAGAGGGGTTTGTGTTGAAAAGTGACACACACGAAAGTATTTACGATGCGTTGAACAAGGTAGTGCAGGGGAGTCAGTACCTCAGTCAGGGTATATCGCATTTTTTGATTTACCACTCCGACACAGATTCATCTACCCATACGCTATCGCCCCGCGAAGTGGAAATCACAAAGCTGATTGCCCGGGAGTTCAATACCCGACAAATTGCAGAAATACTGCACATAAGCGAGCGAACTGTAGAGACACACCGAAAAAATATTCTTAAAAAAACGAAAGTTTCGGGGCTGGTCGGACTGATCAAATACGCCTACCAGCACGACCTTATTTAGCCGGTAGTCGTCCATTTTCTTTTACGCAGGTATGCGCTGCAGGTGTAGTTTTTCTGCCGGTATACTGATCAGCACCGATGTACCTTTCCTGCCGACCAGCGTATCTATCTCTATCGATGCGTGGATCAGGTTTAGACGTGTGCTGATGTTTCTCCATCCATTGCCACTTTTGCTGTTTTTGAACAAATCAAGGTTGTAGCCCGCTCCATCGTCTTCTATAGTTAGTACCAGCTCATCTTCGTGGTTGGTTAGCCCTATGTAGATATGAGTGGCGTTGCTGTGCTTCATAGTGTTGGATAAAAACTCCTGAATGATCCTGTAGAGCGATACCTCAACCACTTCGTTTAGGCGTTTTTCCAGATCATATACTGAAAGGTGTACTTCTACCTGCCCGGTATTGTTTATGCGATGAATCAGTTCCTCCACCGCAGCTACCAGGCCGGCTTTCATCAGGGTTTGCGGCATCAGATTAAAGGCAATATTGCGAATTTCTGTGTGAACGTCCTTAAGCAATCCGGTGGAGTTTTGGTAGAGCTCGTCCCGCTTGTTGAGGTCGCCATTTAGGTCGTTCATCGATTGAATGTTGAGTTGAAGAGCGGCTATCAGCTGTCCCATGCCGTCGTGCAGGTCGGTAGCAAAACGCTTCCTTTCCCGTTCCTGTGAGTCTATTACGGCTTGCATCTGATGTTCACGCATCCTTATTTTTTGTTCGTGCAATACGGCGAGGTGTTGCTGTCTGGCACGATAGCGCCAAAAGTAAAATACTACAGCCATCAATACGATAAAGATGACGAGCCCTGCTATCAGCAGACCGTTTCTTTGCAGAGAAGCTTCCTTGAGTTCATTATCTTTGTTTAGCAATACAATTTCCCGCTCTTTTTCTGTGGTTTTGTATTGGGTTTCCAGTTCGGCTATTTCCTTCGATTTTTGCACCTGATACATAGAATCTTTTACCGTATAGTATTCATTGCGCAAGTGCAGTGCCTTTTCAAAATCCTTACCGGCAAGAGCCAGCTCATACCTCACATTGGTCACTTCTGCTATCAGGTTTTTGGAGTTTACGGCTTTAGCTACCTGCATGGCAGAGTCCAGGTATGCATCGGCCAGCAGGGGTTTGTTTTGTCTGCCGTATGCCGTGCCTATGTGTATGTAGTTTAGCGTGAGATTTGATCTGTCGGAGAGTTGCCGCGCTATGCGTATGCCTTCCCGGGCGTGTGTTAGTGTTTTGTCATACTCCTGCACCACATTCGATACCGCCGCTGCATTGGTTTCGCAAAGCAATACTCCCGTTTGGTGGTTTTCTTTTCGGTAAAAAAAAGCAGCACTGTCCAGGTAGGAGCGTGCTGTTTTGAGCTTGTTTTGCCCAAACATAACCCCACCGATGTTGATGTACATGTTGCCTACTTCTACCGGGTCGTTCAGCTCTTTTTTCTTTTGGGTAGCTTTTTCGTAAAAGCGCATTGCATTGGCCAGATCGCCATTTTCCATGTAGGCTATGCCCAGATTGTTGTAGGTATTGCCGGAGTAACGCAGGTGAGTAGTGGCCAGTAGCTGCGTAGGCCGAAAAGCTTCGGCTATTTCTGCCGACCTGTACAAGTGTACTATGGCAGAGTCGAATTGGCCCATGAGCTGGTAGCATCTGCCCAGGTTGGAGTAGGCGGCTATCAGGCCCAGAGAATCACCGGCTGCCGAAAAGGAGGCAATGGCGGTTCTGCTGCTGGTTTTGAATTTTTCATATTCTCCGGTTTTTCCATAAAGTACTCCCAAATCCAGTGTGAGTTGGGCGTGGTGTCTGTCGTAACCTGCCGCATCAAAACCCTGAATTGCCTGCAGGTATTGGGTTATGGCTTTTTCCTTCTGGCCGGCAGCCTCCAGTAGGTTAGCCTCAAGAGCCACATTCATGGTTTGCTTGAGCGCATTTGGTGCTTCTGTTTTTTTTATTTCTTGGGCTAACTCGCGCGTTTGGGTAGAGTCCACAAAGGCGTATTCTCTGGCTACTAGCCAGAGGAGGTTTATTTTTTTTTCAGCCGGTAGTTTGTTTAAGGCTTGTTTCAGGGAGTCTGTGTAGTGTATATCCTGAGCCATACTGCTCATAGCAGCACTTAGCAGCCAGATGGTTATGGTGTATTTCAAGGTTTTCAAAATATGATGCGATTGTGGTGAATAATGGTACCTAAACTACCTAACACTCGGTAGTCCAAATCTACCTGAATTCGCTGATTAAAAACGGAGTATGAGCCGGGTAATTTTGTTTCAAATTTTTATTCTATGAAAAAGATTACGCTTGTTATAGCCTTGTTTTTGGGTATTGGGGTTGCCAAAGCCCAGTTGTCCGAATATCCGCTCGATGGAGACAAAACCATGCGTTTTGCCTTGTTTTACGGTAGTTTAACCAATCAATGGTCGGGTAAGATCGAAAACGAATCGTTCAGTACTGTAGTTTTTGATTTTAGCAACAGCCGATCCACATTCGGATCATTTAAGTTTCAGAGTAGTCACCGCTACAAGATTCTCGGAGATGTAATATCTATTTTGTATTCCGGCAATGGTATTGGAGAAAAACCCGACCCGGGTACGCCGAACCTTACGAGTGTTTTTGGTTGGCACAATTACGCCGTATCTGCTCTTTCTACTCCTTATTTTCAGCTTTCTGTAGGCGGTCACATTGGCGACTATTTCTATGGTATAGAGGGACTACACAATAGCAGAAGGTCGGATAAAAATACCAGTGGTACCACCTACTACTATGGAGGGTATGGCCCTGTAGCCATGATGGATATAGCCGTGGGCAAAACCGGAGTGTGGTTGCACTACGAGGGAGCTTATGCATTTACGTTTGGAGAGTATCCTCGATTAAATACACCCGATCAGCGACCGCACATTCTCAATCAAACTTTTGAGGTGAGGTGGCGGCAGGTTTTTTTCAATGTGGAGATGGTTTATGGGTTGAATAACTACGGCAACCGCATACAGCGTCAGCAATTTGGTATTGGGGTTTCAATTTAATCTGAGCTATGAAAGCATTAATAGTAGTACTGGCAATATGTTGCCTTTGTGGCTGTGTGAAAGAAAAAGATATGACACCAGCTTGTAGAAAGTGGACTGTAGAAATCAACAACCCAGAGGCTACAGTGGTGGTAGAAAACGGACGTTTGGTGGTAGATATACCCCATCCTAAAACCTTCAAAGATGTGCGTTTGGTACAGCAGCAAAAGGGAGGAGAAAACTATGCAGAAGTAGGGGCCTGGCTGAAGGGTACAATACAGGCCGCATCGCAAAACGATAAACCTGCTGTAGCCGAGATGCGGCTGTCTTTTGGATATCAGCACGCCAATGGAGCAGCATTTATTGGCAAGTCAGTGTCGTCGGGGGGAGCCTATAAAGGATATGTCAATGACAAGGTGAAGTGGCATTCTTCCATAGGTCAGTTTACTTTTTTTGCTACAGGCACATCTGCGTTTTTTGAGCCCAACCACCAATTTCAGCCTGTAGAAACACCGCTGGTGTCGGCTGCAGAGAAAAATTTGTACCTCGATTTTGGTGTAGACCCTGGCATAGCCCATAGAAACCCCATCGCATCGCTACATGCCGAGGTGGATTTGGTGCAGTTTGGCGACTACACGTCCCGTTCGGTCATTTTTACACAGGGTCAAAATCAAAAATACCTTGGGTTTGAGATTGACCTTTTTGAATGTAACTCTTTAAAAAACGAATAATGAAAATAATAGCTAAGAAAAACAGGTTAGTGTGGGGCATGTTGGTGTGCATAGGTCTTTTTTCATGCGAAAAAGAACCCGAGCCTCAGGACCCCTGTGGTGACAATGATTGGGCCAGAGTAGAGAAAAACGGCAAAGAGGTTTGTCTGGGGCAGGTAGCTGTCGATTATTTCCATCCCAATACCAGCAGTGCTGTAGTCATCATGACTGCCGGCAATGAAGTGGTTGGCGATAAAGAACTCAATCTGGAATTTTCCATACCGGTAGAGGGTGTGGAGTTGAATACAGCTTATCCGGTGAAAACGGGTAAGATACACGGGGCAGATCCCGTTACTGAGGGGAGTATTACTTTTTTGGTTTTTGACCCTCCGTCACTGGGCAAAGCCGGGTGCTTTGCCGGTAGATTTCAGCTCAGGTCTGCTTCAGATCCCGCAGCACCTACATTTGTGTATACCAACGGCAGGTTTGTTTTTTCCAAAGGCACTGTCTATCAGTCGCATCAAGGTAACGCAGACACTAACGGATGTAACCCTTTTAAATGATAAACGATGATGCATATAATCAAAACGAATCTCTTTTGCCGGGTAGGAGTGGTGTTGCTCTATGGATTGACTGCCTGCATGAGCGACGAAGACAAAAACTGTCCGATAACTGCCCAGCCTGTTACCGAGCATGATTTTACAGTGCCTGAAGAGGTTTTTTACAGACAAAAATCCGGCGCTGAGATATATTATATAGCTGGTGAGTGCTTTGGAGGCAATGCTCAGGCACATTGGGAATATACCGGTGAGGCTGAATATCAAAACCCTTCCAATCCTATCAATTCATTCGAATTTGTGACCGGAGGAACCCTGTGCGGACAGCTGCACTCCGGCGGTGGAGTCTCAGAAAAAGTGTGTAAAGAGGTACGTGTTTTGCGAGATAAAATCTGGGGCTTGGATCACGAGGCTTTTCCGGGTGGGAAAAGTAAGCAGCAGGTTACCCTAACCCTGCAGGGCGATGTTTATAGTGGTTTTGGCATGTTCAATAGCTGGTACAAATTCGATACAGTGGCTTTCGATTGGATTCAACAGGCAGCTCCCAATTTGATAGATTTCAATGCTTTTGCAGGGTTTGCTATAGGTGATATAGGCTACTTAGTAGGAAACAACTCTGTGCTATATGCTTATGATCCTTCCGCTAATAGCTGGACTAAAAAAGGACAATTGCCCGAACTGGTGTCGACTATTCTCAATCTGGGCGCGTTTGCCCGGCGAGAGGAGTATGCGTACCCGGTACTGGGCCTGGCTGCCGGAGGTAAAGGGTATTTTGGTATTGGCAATCAAAACCGACTCTTTGAGTATACCCCCGAAACCAATACCTGGAAAGAATTGGCTCCAAAACCGGAAAAGGGGCAGGTCGGTGATCATAGTTTTGCCTATAATGGCAAGCTATACGCGGGCAAGCACGTATACGACATAGCCACGGATACCTGGACGAAGGGAAGCGATAACTTTAGCATATCGGTTGGCTTTTCTCCTGGATTTGTGCCGTTTAAAGGGGTGATGTACGGAGGATTGGCTGGTAAAACGGTATATTTCGACGGGCAGAGTGTGCAGCCGGTAGATATAGGATCTGCCAACCGATTTGTCAATGCACCTTTGGGGCTACATGCCAACGGAGCGGCTACCGGTAACTTTATTATCTACCCGCGCCTTATGGGGAGTATAGGAAAGGAAGAAGCCTTTATGCGCTTTTACCTTCATGAGTAATCTTCTTTTATTTTGTTGACAAAAACGCATACTCATCTTTAAGATGGGTATGCGTTTTTTTATACTCCATCCGTAGGGCAGAAATGCTCCTTATGGGCTTTTTTTATTTTGTCAGTATCCGACAAATACTGGCTTAAAATCGATCTGACCTTCGATCTGTTTTGTGAGTTTTAATATTAATCGTAATATTGCAATTAATATAAATTCGATATCGAAAACCGGTAGATAAAAATAAAGCCAGAAACGAATGAAGTACCATTTCTATACAAGCATTCAGAAATTTATCTTTCTGATTTTTAGGAACTAAAAAAAATTTAATCAAAATAATCGTATTATTACAATAAATTATGAGACTATCAGAAGTAAAAACCGTGTTGAACGAGCTAGAGACGATGGCTTTTCAACTGCCCAATGGCGATTTAGTACCCGGTCATTTTCACGTGACCGAAGTAGGTAAAATAGACAAGCACTTTATAGACTGTGGTGGCACAGTGAGGAGTGAACAGGTGGTAAATTTTCAGCTTTGGAGTGCCAGTGATTATGACCACAGGCTGCACCCCGAAAAGCTGCTGCACATAATAGAGCTGTCTGAAAAAACACTAGGCATAGAAGACGGGGAAGTAGAAGTAGAGTATCAGGGACAGACTATAGAAAAGTTTGGGTTGTCTTTTGACGGAACCCATTTTTTGCTCACCGCAAAACACACAGATTGCCTGGCTAAAGACCAGTGTGGCATCCCCGAAGAAAAGTCCGTAAAAAAGCAAGCCGAGTCTTGTTGTGCACCAAATAGTGGATGTTGTTAAAAAAACAAAATTAAAACAGATATTATGGCATTGAATGAAAAGATAGAAGAGTTGGTAAAGGGAATAAGTACCTCTGCTATATCCGAAAGCAGAAGAGAAACACTACAGCCACTGGTAGATTTTATAGCCGGCAAAGCCAAAACTCAGGAAGCAATACGCATCAATTTTATATGTACGCACAATTCCAGAAGAAGCCACTTGTCGCAGGTATGGGCGCAAACGATGGCATACCATTTTGATATTCGCAATGTGTCTTGTTACTCAGGGGGAACAGAAGCCACTGCGCTTTTTCCCAAGGTAGCCGAAACTTTGCAAAATTCTGGCTTTGATGTGCAGGTCCTGTCTCAGGGGGACAATCCCGTGTACAGTATCAAATACAGCGAAAATGAACATCCGGTAATTGGATTTTCTAAAAAACTAGACGATGATTTCAACCCAGCGACAGGTTTTGCTGCGGTGATGACCTGCTCGCAGGCCGATGAAGGGTGTCCTTTTGTGGCAGGAGCTGAGCAGCGCATACCGGTTACTTTCGAAGACCCTAAAGCATTCGATAATACGCCTCAGCAGGCAGAAAAATACCACGAGCGTAGTGTACAGATTGCTACGGAGATGTTTTATGTTTTTTCGCAGGTAAAAGGAAAAGGCTAATGGCAGGAATTAAAAAGTTAAGCTTTCTCGACAGGTTCCTTACGCTGTGGATATTTGTTGCTATGGCTTTTGGTGTGGGACTTGGTTATTTCATTCCCACCTTTCCGCTTTTTATCGACTCCTTTAGTAGTGGCGCTACTAATATTCCCATTGCTATAGGGTTGATTTTGATGATGTACCCGCCGTTGGCCAAGGTCAATTACGGTTTGTTGCCCCGGGTTTTCCAAAACACAAAAATACTATCCATATCACTGGTGCTGAATTGGGTAGTAGGGCCGGTGCTTATGTTTTTACTGGCCATCACATTTTTGCGGGATTATCCTGAGTATATGGTGGGGCTTATTCTGATAGGCCTGGCACGATGCATTGCTATGGTGTTGGTCTGGAACGACCTGGCAGAAGGTAGTAGCGAGTACGGTGCAGGACTGGTGGCTTTAAACAGTATTTTTCAGGTATTTGCCTATAGCTTTTACGCCTGGATCTTTATTACTGTATTGCCTCCTTATTTTGGTTTCGAAGGGGCTATCATCGATATATCTATCGCTACCATAGCAGAGAGTGTGGCGATTTATCTGGGTATCCCCTTTGTGATGGGGATAGTGAGCCGTGTGGTGTTGGTGAGAGCCAAAGGAGAGGAGTGGTACATGAAAACGTTTATTCCTGCTGTATCGCCTGTTACGCTAATAGCCTTGCTCTTTACCATTGTGGTAATGTTTTCGCTTAAGGGTGAGCTCATCGTACAAATACCAATGGATGTAGTTGTGATAGCCGTCCCGTTGCTGCTGTACTTTGCAGTGATGTTTGTGGTGGGTTTTTTTGTAACCAAAGCCATGGGAGCTACATACGATAAAACTGCCTCCGTAGCGTTTACCACGGCAGGCAACAATTTTGAACTGGCCATAGCTGTAGCTATAGCAGTTTTTGGGTTAAACTCCGGTCAGGCCTTTGCCGGTGTGATAGGCCCTCTGGTAGAAGTCCCTGCACTGATATTGCTGGTGAGGGTTTCTTTTTGGCTTAAAAAGAAATACTTCGACACAAACTGAGGAGTATCAGTAGAAGGAGTTGCAGTATCTTATCACCTTACTCGCTTCTAAAACGAGTAAGGTGATAAGATAAAGGTGTGTCAGCTCTCTCTTTTGATCACTTTTACGATTTTGTAATCTACCATACCAAAAGTGACAAACTGAACAATAAGATTGGATTTGGTTTCTATGGTGTATGCGCTGGCATTTAGTTCCTTGACCATCCGTTTTACATCGCTTTTCTTTACATTGATTCCCAGCAGGTGTAAATCACCGTCTTTTCTGAATTCGATGCTTCCTTTGTCAGGGTTGTCATTGGAGGTTTTCTCTCCCCATAAAGTTCCCCCTTTTTCAAAAGGTTCAATGTTTGTGTTTACTGCAAACTGCTGCACGGAACAAGATACAAGCGTAAAGGCAATAGCAAGTCCGGCAAGAGTACTTTTTAAAAGTGTCATAATGCATTTGTTTTTTAAATGATGACACAAAAGTATCTGGCCGGGCTTTTCGTTTTATTGACTTAAGTTAAGAAACGAACTCCCCTGCATTGATCGTTAAGACTGGTGTTTAAGACTGATAAATGCAGGTATCAGGCGATAATCACACGAATATCCAGGCTTTCCAATTGCTTACGGATATCTTTGGGCAAACCTTCGTCGGATATGAGTACATCTATCTGGTGAATAGGGCAGATCAGGGCAAGGCTTCTTTTGTTGAATTTGCTAGAGTCAGCCAATACGATCACCTGTTTGGAGATGCTGATCATTTTTTGATTGAGGTGCGCCTCTTCTATATTAGGCGTGGAGAGACCGTGCTCTACATCTATACCATCTACCCCCAAAAACAGCTTGTCGCAGTAGTAGTTTTGAAAGGTGTTTTCGGCGGGTGCTCCTACCAGCGACAAAGATTCCTTACGGAGAAAGCCGCCGGGCACGATTACATTGATGTTTTTTTGTGCCGAAAGCTGGCTGGCTATATTTATCGCATTGGTGATCACATTCAGACTGGAAAAGCCTTCCATGTTGTTGGCCAGTTCTGCAGTCGTAGAGCCCGAATCGATAATAATGGTATCACTGTCGTTTATCAGCTTGGCCGCCGCTTTGCCAATTTTACGCTTTTCCTTTATGTTGATTTTGTTCTTTTCAGACAGCTGGTGATCCATGCCTACCCGACTGATTTTGATAGCTCCGCCCCGGGCGCGTACCAGTAGGTTCTTTTGTTCCAGCTGACTGAGGTCATTGCGTATGGTTACCTCACTTACCCCCAACTCTTCACTCAGCTGGCCTACATTTACCTGATTGTCCGTTTCTAACTTCTCCAAAATAACCGTTCGTCTTCTTACGGTCGATTTCATATCATTTTCTTTATTCTTCATAGACTAACTGATAAGCAATTGAAAAATCATGCTAATATATAAACGATTTTTATTCCTGTAATTACGCTGCAGTTATGTTTTGTATATCTGCCTAGGTAGGGGTTCTTTTGTTTTCCTTCGAAACATTTCATTAATACATTCATAAACTTACAAAAACTTTTTTATACTTTTGTTTTTATTTTGTTTATTAAAAACGAAAAGAATCTGAAAAAAAAATTGTTGCGTAAGAATTGAGCAGCGAAAGTAAAGATATTGTCGAGTTAAAAACTCATACCAGGAAAGAGATATTCCACCAGCCGGAAGTCTGGCAGGAGGTGTATGCGCTTTGTCTGGAAAAAGAGATAGAAGTACGTGCTTTTTTGAAGCGTTTTGTTGCTGCTGGTGGAAGTAGGATTGTGTTTGCCGGAGCAGGTAGTTCGGCGTTTGTAGGAGAGGCTCTCACCGGGTTGTATCAGCGGGAGTTGGGGTTGGTGGCTCAGGCCATAGCTACCACCGATATCGTTTCACATCCTTCCGATTATTTTTTTTCGCAAGAAAGAATATTGCTGGTTTCCTTTGCCCGGTCGGGTGATAGCCCCGAAAGTGTGGCTGCATACCGTTATGCAGAAGCGTTTTCGGGTCATGTAAGTCACTTGATTATAACCTGCAATAAAAAAGGTAAATTGGCTCAAATGGCTTTGGAAAACGAGCATGCATACGTGTTGTGTTTACCAGAAGTCGCTAACGATAAAAGTTTGGCAATGACAGCCAGCTTTACATCGATGCTACTGGCAGGAGTACTTGTGGGGACGAGAGACGACTGGCGGCAGCTGGAAGGGCAGGTTAATCTACTGTGTACATACTCCCGTCAATTACTCGGACAGCAGTTGTCAAAGCTGGAGCATATTGCTCGTTTGGCGTTTAGTCGTGTGGTTTTTTTGGGAGCGGGTTCTTTACAGGCTATTGCCAGAGAATCACACCTGAAAGTTCAGGAGTTGAGCAATGGCAATGTGATTTGTAAATATGATTCCTATCTGGGGTTTAGGCATGGTCCCAGAGCTGTGCTTACAGAAGGCACGCTCATAGTTTATCTGTTGTCATCGTCGGCTTACAGTGCTCGCTACGAGCTGGATCTGATACGCCAGGTACAGGCCGACCATCAAAATATCCACTCATTGGCAGTGGGGGAATGCGCTCCTCTATGCTCTCTTATCGATACCGAAATCAGTTTTTCTGACACCACACCTTTACTAAAAGACCCCTTTTTTTCTATACTGGCAGTGATACCCGGTCAGGTTATTGGTTATTGCAAGTCTTTGGCACTAGGTTTGAACCCCGATCAACCCTCTAAAGACGGAGTGATTACCAGAGTAGTGCAGGGAGTAACGATCTACTCTATAAAGTAGAAATTTTATGAAGTCATACGATTTGTTGTGCGTGGGAGATGTCAATGTAGACATCATCCTCGACAAGATGTCATCAGCGCCCGCTTTGGGTCAGGAGGTGCTGTGTGAAAAAATGTACACCACTATGGGAGGGGCTGCTTCCATACTCGCTTGTAATGCCGGTGTGTTAGGAACCCGTGTGGGGTTTGTGGGTAAAGTAGGACAGGATAGTTACGGCGATTTTTTGCTCGAGTGCTTAAGTCAGAAAGGTGTGTGTGTGAAACACATAACCCGGATAAGTGATCAGCCGACAGGGGCTACCGTGGTATTGCGATATGTCAAAAACGACAGAGCCATGGTTACCTGCACAGGAGCAATGAGTGGGCTGGCTTCTACTGATGTGACCGATGATATACTGGCCACAAGCAGGCACCTGCATGTGTCAGGGGTGTTTTTAATGCCTCAACTGCAGAAAGACATAGTTACCCTATTTGCCCGCGCTAAAGCGGCTGGGCTTACCACCTCTATAGATCCACAGTGGGATCCGGCCAGGCAGTGGTCTGTAAATTTGCCGGACTTACTGCCTTTGGTAGACATTTTTTTACCCAATGAAGGAGAGCTTATAGCGATGACGGGAGAGTCAGATGTAGAAGCAGCTTTGCAGTCTGTAAGCGGTGTGGTAAATGCCGTGGTTGTCAAGCAGGGTGTAAAAGGCTCTTTACTTTACACAGAGGGAAATTATTTTCAACAACCCGCCAACCTAAACAAAAATGCAGTAGACGCGGTTGGAGCCGGTGATAGTTTTAATGCCGGGTTTTTAACGGCCTTTCTGAAAGGGCAGCCGTTGCAGGTTTGTCAGCGTTTTGCCAATGCCATGGGAGCTGTCTCTACTCGTGGCGCAGGAGGTATATCCGCTTTTTCGTCCAGAGAAGAGGTGTTGCGCAATGCCGAACAGTACATGGGCTGTCAACTCGATTGGCTATAGTGCTGTGAGGAGGGTTTGGGGAAATTTCAGGGGAAATGGTTAAATTTAATCTCATACATTTCCCAAATTGATCCCTGTATTATGAATGAAGCTTTTATAGTAGCTGGAAAAAGGACTCCTTTCGGAAAGTTTCGGGGAGCTCTTTCAGCTGTACGTGCCGACGATCTGGCAGCTATACCTATTCGTGCACTTATAGCACATTTTCCACAGATACCCCCGGATGCCTACGGTGATGTGGTGCTGGGCTGTGCCAATCAGGCCGGGGAAGACAACCGCAATGTAGCCCGTATGAGTGCGCTACTGGCAGGCTTGCCGGTTACAGTGCCGGGCGAAACCATCAATAGACTGTGTGCATCCGGTATGTCGGCTGTGGTGCATGCAGCCCGAGCCATACAGGTGGGAGACGGGCAGCTGCTAATAGCAGGAGGGGTAGAGCACATGACTCGTGCGCCCTATGTGATGAGCAAGTCAGCTCAGCCGTTTGGCAATGATGCCAGCTTGTATGATAGTAGCTTTGGTTGGCGTTTTGTCAATCCACGGATGCACAAGCTGTATGGTACAGAGGCTATGGGAGAAACGGCTGAAAATCTGGTGGATAAGTACCATGTAAATAGAGAAGACCAGGATAAGTTTGCTTTCCATTCTCAGCAAAAAGCTTTCGGGGCGAGAGCAAGAGGCCGGTTTGCTATGGAAATAGTACCGGTATCCATACCTCAGCGTAAAGCCCCACCGCTGATTTTTGATCACGATGAGTTTATAAAGCCCGATACTACATTGGATGTATTGTCGACTCTACGTCCGGCCTTTCGCAAGGAAGGGGGCACTGTTACGGCAGGAAATGCTTCCGGCTTAAATGATGGAGCTGCTGCATTGCTGGTTGCCGGTTCTGTGGCAGTAAAGCAATACGACTTGCAGCCTTTAGCGAGAGTGGTAAGTTCTGCCGTAGTAGGGGTAGAGCCCCGTACTATGGGTATAGGGCCGGTAAGGGCCTCTCAGTTAGCCTTGAAAAAAGCAGGCCTGCAAATGGATGATGTGGGTATCATTGAGGTCAATGAGGCGTTTGCAGCTCAGGTGCTGGCATGTACCCGCAGTATGGATCTGACCGATGACGACCCCAGAATCAACCCCAACGGCGGGGCAATAGCTATAGGTCACCCGCTGGGAGTTTCGGGGGCCAGGTTATTGCTTACTGCTGCTTTAGAGCTGCATGAGCGCAACGAGCGTTATGCATTGGCTACAATGTGTGTAGGGGTAGGTCAGGGGTATGCCGTAGTACTGGAAAAAGTGTAGGGTTTAGGAATGAAAAAAGGCTGTCGAAGTATACCCGACAGCCTTTCAGTATTATTTTTCACCTTAAAAAATCATCCTCGAAGTGACTGAACCAATGCGAGTGCTTTGGCGCAGGTTTCGGTAAGGCTTTCGTAGTTGTCGTTGGCTATGATATCTTTGGTAATCAGTTGAGACCCCATGCCTACGCAGTGTACTCCGGCTTCAAACCACTTTTTCAAGTTTTCTTCTGTAGGCTCTACGCCTCCTGTAGGCATGATGCTCGACCAGGGGAAAGGCCCCTTGACGGCTTTGACAAATGATGGTCCTCCTACCTGAGAGCCGGGGAAAATTTTGGTTACTTCAGCACCCAGTTCTTCAGCATAAGATATTTCTGTGAGTGAGCCACATCCCGGCGACCAGGCTACTTTTCGGCGGTTGCACACTTTTGCCATGTCGGGGTTGAGTATAGGCGACACTACAAAATTGGCTCCCAGTTGGATATAAAGGGAGGTAGTGCCAGCGTCTACTACAGATCCTATCCCCAGTATCATATCCGGTGTTTCTTTGGCTGCAAATTTGTTGAGCTCTCCAAACACTTCGTGTGCATAATCGCCGCGATTAGTAAATTCAAATACCCGAATGCCTCCTTCGTAGCATGCCTTGAGTACTTTTTTGCATACCTCAATGTCTTTGTGATAAAAGACAGGCACTATGCCTGTTTCTTTCATTTTGAGAGCTACTTCTATTCTTGAAAATCTTGCCATGTTGTATGTGTTTCTTTTGGTGTTGAGAAAAAGGAAAGGGGCCGGTCTGTTGCAAACTAACTAAACCTGAATTCAAAAAAAGAAATATCGACCGGCCCTTCCACTATCTTCGGTTATCGGGCTACTCTGCCCGAGGCGTCTCCGCCCATTAATTTTTCTACTTCGGCTACTGTTACCAGGTTTGCATCGCCCTTAATAGTATGCTTGAGGCATGATGCTGCCACTGCAAAGTCGAGTGCATTTTGATCATCGTTGGGGTATTGCAGCAGGCCGTAGATCAGTCCTCCCATGAACGAATCGCCTCCGCCCACTCTATCTACTATGTCAGTTATTTGGTATTGGCGTGTTTCGTAGAGTTTAGATCCATCATAGAGTACGCCGGCCCAGGTGTTGTGAGAAGCTGAGATCGACCCTCTGAGGGTGGTGATAACTTTTTTAGCTTTTGGAAATTTAGCCATCATTTGCTCACATACAGACAGAAATGCTTCAGCTTTCACATTGTGTCCTTCAGTTTGTACGCTTATGCCTTCGGGTTTTATTCCAAAATGCATTTCAGCATCTTCTTCATTGCCCAGCACGATATCGCAGTATGAGGTCAATTCGGTCATGATTTCTTCTCTTTTCTCTGCGCTGCAGTATTTCCACAGTTTTGCCCGGTAGTTGAGATCGGTCGATATGGTTAATCCCATATCGCTGGCTGCTTTTACTGCCTCTAGGCAGGCATCAGCTGCTCCCTGCGAGATGGCTGGGGTAATGCCCGTCCAGTGAAACCACGTAGCACCATCGAATGCTTTTTTCCAGTCGATCATACCGGGTTCTATTTCGGCCATGGCAGAGTGTGCTCTGTCGTATACTACTTTGCTGCCGCGGCTTACTGCACCGGTTTCCAGAAAGTATATGCCTAACCGGTCGCCTCCGAATATTATATTTTCAGTATTTACACCTCTTTTGCGCATTTCCATCAGTGCGCATTCGCCTATGTCATTTTTTGGCAGTCGTGTCACAAAATCTACGGGCACACCATAGTTGGCTAGTGATACAGCTACATTGGATTCCCCTCCGCCATATACTACATCGAAAGAGTTGGCTTGTGAGAATCTTAAAAATCCGGGAGGGGCTAATCTTAGCATGATCTCCCCGAAGGTTACTACTTTTTTCATCTTTCTTTTGGTCTATATTATTATCGTATTTATATCATTCTTTTGGAAGACTCTCTCACCATAAGTTCAGGTTGCAGGAGGATTTTTTTGTGTTTTACAGCTGTGTCTGACGTGCTGTTTTGTTCGAAAAAAACCTGCCCTACAATTCTGCCCATTTCCAGACTGTTTTGGTTTACAGAGGTCAGTGGGGGAGTTAGGTACTGTGTGAAAGGTTCGTTGGCATAACCTGTTATGCCTACCTGCTCCGGTACTTTTTTCCCTGCAGCCTTACAGTACTGCAGCGCCCCCAATGCCGAAAAATCACTCGCACTGGATATGGCGTCAGGGGGATTTTTCAGAGTCAGTAGTTTTTGGGCAGAAGCATGTCCTGCTTCTACACTACTAGGGGTGTATATGATAAGGTTAGGGTCCTGTTCCAGTCCGTTTTCTTCCAGCGCTGCTCTGTAGCCCCTGAGTCTGTTGCGGTAGATGTTTATTTCCTGACTTCCTGCCAGATGGGCGATACGTTTGTACCCTTGCTCTATCAGGTGGGTGGTGGCCAGATACGACCCTTCAAAATCATCGCCGGCTACCCGGTGAGGTCCATGGAGGTCGGCTACCCGGTCGAATGTAACCAGCGGAATATTGTGTTTTAGTACCTGATCAAGGTGACTTTCGTCGTTGCTGGCCAGCGATAGCGCTATGCCTGCCACTCGTGCATTTATCAGTATGTCTATGTTTTCTGCTTCCGAGGTTTTGTTTTCCAGCGATTGGCAAATCATTATACTATGACCGTGTTTTTTCGCTTCCTCTTCTATGCCTCTAATGACCGAAGAAAAGAAGCTGCGATCTATATAGGGTACTATTACCCCTATGATCTTGCTTTTGCCATTGCGTAGTGCAGCAGCCATAGGGTTGGGTTCATAGCCTAGCGCTTTGGCGGTTTCGTTTACCAGTTTCTTGGTTTTGTCACTTACCCTTGGGTGATTGTTGAGCGCACGAGATACAGTAGCTGCTGACGTATTCAGTGCCTGAGCTATATCTACTATGGTTGCTTTTTTGTTCACCCTTTCAGAAAATTAGTTTGTGTAATCGTTTGCACAATATTATGTTTTTTATCTTCAATTATGAAAATATTAAGTTGTTTTTTTAGTTTATTTGATTTTTTAGTGTGTGTAAACGTTTTATTTTTTGGGTAAAAACCGCCTGGAGGTTTTTTCTAATGAGCAGGTGAAGTATAGGTGAAAAAAAAATGGCGAAGTGTTGCAGTAAGCGTAGGTCTTGACTAGCCGGTAAAATTGTTTCTCTTTGTATCGAACAATCAGGGAAGGTTGTCAAATGTAGTAAATAGTTACCCCGGGCTTTGCTCCGGGGTAATTTTTTTTAAGGCAGTTGTAAGTTATAGCTTATTTAGAAAGGGTTGCTTTTTCAGTGATCGATTTTTAGCTTGAAAAGCTTACTCATGCGTAAAAAAACTATCTTTGCTTTTTAATTTTAAGGTGGTGCCAAACAGGTGATCGCCAGAAACATAAAACATATTATTATTCATGAAGTTTTTTATCGATACAGCCAACCTGGCTGAAATACAGGAAGCTTACGATCTGGGTGTACTCGACGGAGTAACTACCAACCCTTCGCTAATGGCGAAAGAAGGCATTACAGGTCAGGACAACATTTTGGCTCATTACAAGGCCATCTGCGATATCGTAGATGACAATGTAAGTGCAGAGGTGATTTCTACTACCTATGATGAAATGGTGGAAGAAGGACGAAAGCTTGCGGCTATCGATCCCAAAATAGTAGTGAAGGTGCCTATGATCAAAGACGGTGTGAAAACAATCAAAACACTGAGCAGCGAGGGTATCCGAACGAATTGTACACTCATATTCAATGCGGGACAGGCCATATTGGCAGCTAAAGCAGGAGCTACTTATATCTCTCCGTTTTTGGGTAGATTGGATGATGTATGTACCGATGGCTTGGATCTTATCGATCAAATCGTAACTATTTTTGACAATTACGATTTCGAAACGGAGATACTGGCGGCTTCTATTCGTCACAACATTCACCTGATCAAATGTGCTGAGTTAGGTGCTGACGTAGCTACCTGCCCGCTTAAAGTTATTTTAGGATTGCTTAAACACCCGCTTACAGACAAGGGACTGGAAATATTCCTTGCTGACTATGCTAAGGGTAACAGCTAAACCGGACAATTGTACGTGATACATTGAATGGGTAAGTAGGATTTTATACACCCGATATATACACAAAGAGCTGACAGAGATTTACTCCGTCAGCTCTTTGTATATACTACTCTATCGTTTTTTCAGCTAAAAAAACTGTGTGAGAAAGAAGGCCACTTCAGGAGGCCTTTTCCTGTACCTTCAAAAGGCTAATACACAATTGTTCTTTATTCGCTTTTATTTGGTACTACCGGTTGGGTCCATGCCATTTCGTAAATGGCATTTTCGATGGGGTTAGGATGAAGCTTAGTCGACATAACTTTTGCTCTCACAAATTTGGTGTCGGGAGTCAATTGGTAACTTGCCGAATTGCCGTTCACCGTTTTTAGAACTTTGGTTTCTTTATCGCCCTGGCTACACCCGATAAATGTAATTTCATACGAAATACCGGTTTCTGCTTTTACAGCTACACTCAGGGTGTTGTCTTCGAACGAAATATCGCTTATTTCTACACCCGAGGACGCATAAAAATCACCGTTTTCCATAGCGTGTATCAGCGCACCTGCTTCCAGAGAGTCTGCCCGTACTTCTATCCATCCTCTCCCCGGGTTGCTTCGGTTGCTTTCCATTTTATGATAGTTGTGACTGTCGTCGGTTGCCAATCCGTAGATCAGGGGCTGTTGCTTGTTGAGGTATGCTATGTTAATCAGGTCCCACATTTCCTCAGTGCCTATGTGGAGTGAGTCGCCAAAATTGTGAACGGAGGGGTGGCCGTTGAATATTTCAAAAAAGCGTTCGCCCCGAAGCTGTATCATATCGTCAAGCGATACAGAATAGTGAAAGTTGGGATGGTTGAGGTGAACTATCATCGGAACACCTGTTTCTTCGCGTTGTTTGCGCACTGCATCCAGGTTGTTTTGAATGACATCCGCTACACTGATTCCGCCCTGAGGTTTGATCAGCGATTGGATGTTTGTGGCGTTCATGTGGATGTGCTTATTCTCAAATCGATCTGTAATTTCCTCGGATTTTAAAATGAGGAATTTTTCTTTTTCTTCAAATAAAGGCCTGTATTCTTCGTAGGTTTTGAGTTTCACATTGATATTTCCAGAATCGAGTCTGTATACCACCCACGAAGTGTCATACTTGTTGAGGTACTCCTGAAAGGCTTTTTGATATATTTCTCCTTTTTTTACCCGAATCCAGTAGTCCCCCTCGGCCAGTGTGTTGTGATCCGATAGCGCTATAAATTGATAGTCGTTGGTTTTGTACCAATCCATTATCATCTCGGGAAATTCGTCACCATCGCTCCAGTAGGAGTGGGTATGGAGGTTTCCTTTGTACCATTTTTTGGCAGGCTGGTTAGATGCAGGTGAGCACTTAAACGCAATGCATGCTATGACTAGCAAGCAGGTGAGTAGAGCTGTTTTTTTCATGAAAGGTTGGGTTTGTATTATTGATTGGTTATTCAGTATACCCACTAAAATACAGTTTTAATACTCCCGATGGTAATAAATGCACTTTTTTCGTGCAATGGGCTAGTTTTCCACCTGCTTTACAAAACCACTAATGCCCTGAGAGGCCAGGTGGCTTTTGAGTTGGCGAGCCTGATCTACCGAGGTGTAGTTGCCTACCAGCACTCTATATACTATATTTTGGTCTACCTCCAGTTGTTGTACCCGAGCTCCGCTTATGCTTCGTTGCTTTTGTGTAGCGGCAGCTTTGCTGCTGTACGAACCTACCTGTACCGCATAATGGGGTGTAGCAAGCTCCTTGGATAGCTCCCTGTCTGTATGCACCAGCGACAATTGCACCTGAGCTGTGCCGGCTGTGATCATCTGAAGCTGCTCGGCAGCTTTTTTAGACAGGTCAATGATTCTGTTTTTGGCATAAGGTCCACGATCGTTGATGCGGACAGTAACCGAGCGTCCGTTGGTTAGGTTGGTTACTGTCACTACCGAGTTGAAGGGGAGGGTACGGTGTGCTGCTGTGAGCTCGTTCATGTCAAACACTTCGCCATTAGCGGTTTTTTTACCATGAAAATTAGGCCCATACCAGCTGGCCGTTCCTTGCTCTATCATTTTGCCTTCCTCGGATTTTCCGGCTGTTGCTGGAAAATTTTTCACGGCTTTGCACGATGAAATGAGCAAGAGGCTACAGGCCAGAATCAAGTATGCTTTCATAGGGAGATAAAGGTAGTTTTCTATCAACTACCAAATCTAATGCCATTTGGGTTGTCTTTTTCAGCAGACTCTACTTATTCATCTTTTAGTGCATCTATCGGGTTGCATGTGGCTGCTTTGAAGGTCTGTAGACTAATAGTAGCAAAAGCAATTACCAAACACGTGAGAGTAGCAAGTAAAAACGGAGTGGCTGTGAGTGTGGTGCGGTAAGCATATTGGTTGAGCCAGTCGGCCATAAGTAGCCAGGCTATGGGTAGAGCCACCACGATGCTTATACCTACCAGTAGCAAAAACTCCCGCGATAGTGACGCCACCACCTGAGATACTTCGGCTCCCAGCACTTTGCGAATACTGATTTCTCTTGATCGCTGGGATACAGTGAATGATGTAAGTCCGAATAGACCCAGACAAGCCAGGAAAATAGCAAGTATAGAAAAGGCCGTAAACAATTGAGCCCGTTGGTTTTCTGCTTCGTATAGCCTGTCGAACCTGTCGTCTACAAACTGGTAGCGGATGGGGGTGTTTGGCGAAAAGTCATCCCAGGTGTTTTTTATAAAATCCATAGTTTGCCCAACGTCATTGCCGGTCATTTTTACCGAGATATATTGCGGACGGGTTTCAGGCATGTGCATGATCATAGGGCTGATTTTGTTTTGCAATGTTTCAAAATGAATGTCACGCATTACGCCGATTACTCTTCCGGTTTTGTTGGCGTAGGTTACTTTTTTTCCGATGGCCTCCTGTGGGGTAGGCCAGCCAATCATTTTCGATGCAGCTTCGTTGATGATAAATGCAGCTGTGTCGTCGCTTGCCATGGTCGGGTCAAAATTTCTCCCGGCTACTAATGAAATGCCGTATGTAGGTATGAATTCATCATCGACACTCAGGTTTTTAATAACCACCTGTGGTGTTACCATTTGCCCATCGATTTCGGCCTTTGCTCCCTGACTGTCCAGTAGCTGATTGGTGGGTACCCGGCTGGAATTTGCCATAGATACAATGTCAGGGTGGTCAGTAAGTTTTTTTCTAAACACCTCATAAGCCTGCTGTATCTCTTCGTTCATTTGCAGGGTCACAATGTGTTCTTTGTTGTAGCCAAGGTTTTTGTGCTGTATGTAGTAAAGCTGCTGAAAAACTACCGCTGTAGCTATGATCAGCACTGCCGAAATAGAAAACTGAATAACGACAAGAGACTGCCGCAGTACCGATTTTCGGTTAGTAAAGGATGCCTGCCCCTTTAGTGCTTTTATGGGTTGAAACGAAGAAAGAAAAAAGGAAGGGTAGGAGCCGGCCAATATGCCGGTAAAGATTCCAAACCCCAAAAGTGAAATAAGCCCTATGAATATTTCCTGATTGGAAAAAATAAACGTACGACCCGTAAAGTCGCCCAGGTAGGGCAGAGTAAAAAGTACCAATACAGCAGCGAAGATTACGGCAATCATAGTAATGGCCACCGATTCGGTCATAAATTGCAAAATCAGTTTGCTTTTGTCTGCACCCATAACTTTTCGCATCCCTACTTCGCGAGCTCTGTTTACAGATTTGGCTGTGGTCAGGTTCATGTAGTTGATAGCCGCTATGGTGAGGATGAGTAAGGCAATGGCGGAAAAAATGTAGATGTATTTGATGTCGCTGTTGGCACCTAGCTCATCGTCTAGTTGAGAGTGAAGGTGTATGTCGGTCATTTTTTGAATGTGCAGAGCGGTCCACTCGTTGGCCGTTTCGCCCAGATGCTTCGTTAGAAAGTCTGGCAACCGGCGTTCTATTTGCTCCAGTGTAGCGCCTTCTTTGAGAATGAAGTAGGTAGAAAAATTATTGCTTCCCCAGTTTTGCATCATATTTTCCCTGCCCCCATAAAACTCTTCGACCAGAAAGAAGTCACCAATGACAGAAAGATTAAAATGAGCGTTTTCAGGCATAGTTTTAAATACACCAGTTACCTTAAGGTTGGCCTGATTGGCAAACCGAATAACTTTTCCTATCACATCTGTGGTGCCAAAATACTTGAGAGCCATCTCTTCGTCGATCGCCAAAGAACCGGGTTGGGACAAGGCTGTAGCCGGATCTCCCTGAATAAAGTCAAAGGAAAAAATCTTAAAAAAGTTGTTGTCGGCCCAGCCAATGTTGTCTTCGTGAAAAACCTTGTCTTCGTGTTGAAGTGTGCCTCCAAACGACACAAAACGAGTGGTTGTTTCCAGTTCAGGAAAATCGTTTTGTAGGAGTGGGGCAAAAGGAGGAGCCAGGCGAGACAGGTGCAGAGAGGTAGAGCCGTCGGGGCTGATAAACTCACGGGTAAACCGGTAAGTTCTGTCGGCGTGCTTGTGAAAGCGGTCAAAGCTGAGCTCGTGCTGAAGATAGATGGCAATGAGCATACAGCATGCTATTCCTATGGACAGGCCGGATATGTTGATGAAGGAATAGGTTTTTTGTTTGATGATATTGCGCAAGGCAATTTTAAAATTGGTGCTAAACATACGAAGGGTCAGTGTGGTGTATTAAACGAAGGTAATCAGGAACGTTTTTTTCTGAAAGTGATAGGGATGAAGTCGTCGTTGGGCATACCAATGTGAGCCAGTTGCCATTCTGCATGATAGTCAGCTATCAGGTTTTTGATGCACTCTGCACGATCAGAAGTAGGGTAAGGGCAGTCGTCCCAATAGAAAAGTTCCACTTTGTAGTAATACTCTTTTTTGATGCCGTTTACCTTCACTTCAACCTGTATGTCTTGTTGCTCGCCAACTAATTCCGGTATTTCAATTCCAAATACTCCCATAAGTATCCTGTGTTTTAGTGAGTTGATAGGTAATAAAACCCGGTTCAAAAAACATACCCGAGTTGTAAATAATTGTAATACAGTTGTTTATATAAAAATTAACATTATTTTCGCTGATCGTTTATGAACACTTTTGTTCGTTTATGGTGCAATTGACTCCTTGAAGACAATAGCTTAATGTCTGGTTAACTTAAAAAAATGATGCACGTAAGCCATAGTTGTGATGAAAGAAGTTTGGGGCGTATTTAATCCGATATAATATATGATTCATTTTTGGTACAGGCTGGTGTTAGGTTTGGTAGGTATGGGGCTACTGGTAATGGCTTGTGGGCCCAGAACCGCAAAGGAGGAAGCTGAATACATGCTCAGTAAGTATAAAGACAAGATGGATCGCCCATCTCCTCCGGCTATGGTAGAGTCTACCATAGGCAATGCACACGTATCTTTAGACTATAGTCAGCCGTCAGTCAGAGAGCGAACCATCTGGGGAAAGCTGGTGAAATACGACGAAATATGGAGAACAGGAGCGAATGAAGCCAATGTCTTTGAAACCTCAGCTGATGTAAGAGTAGGCAATGATACTATTCCTGCAGGCAAGTACAGCTTATTCACCATACCCACACAGGGAGACTGGACAGTCATACTCAATAAGATTCACAATCAATGGGGTGTGTACGATTACAACAAACGTATGGATCAGGCTCGGATACAAGTAACTCCGTACAAAGACGATAAACTGGTAGAGAAGATGACCTTTAACATTTCGGATCAAGGCAAAGTGAAATTTTCCTGGGAATACCTCCGGTTTGATTTTTCTATTACTTCGCTACCTTGAGACGGATCGTTATCAGGCCGAAACAAATTGCTCCCGAAGTAGCCCCTCTTTTACTTCTACAGTCATGTTAGGGGTAATGGATTCCATTTCTACTTCAAAGGTTTCGTTTATCAAACCATCAGAGTAGTCTGCTTCTACTCGTATGTAGTTTTCTGTAAACCCATGGATCTTATTGTCAGCAATATCATCTTCAAATAAGACCGTAGCTTTTCTGCCTAGGTTTTCTTCATAAAATGCCCGCTTTTTCTTTTCCGACAAGCTTCTGAGCATTTTAGAACGGTCGTTTCGGATTTTTAGAGGAACAATTTCATCCATCTCTATGGCTTGAGTATTGGCTCGCTCCGAATAAGTAAATACATGAAGGTACGAGATGTTCAATTCGTTGAGAAATTGAAACGTTTCCATAAACTCGTCTTGTCCTTCGCCGGGAAATCCTGTAATAACATCAACACCTATGCAGCAGTGTGGCATGATAGACTTGATCAGTGCGACCCTATCGGCGTATAATTCCCGTAGGTAGCGACGGTTCATACGTTTGAGGATTTTGTTGCTGCCCGATTGTAGTGGGATGTGGAAGTGGGGAACAAAGCGTTTGGAGGTAGACACAAATCGAATGATTTCCTCAGAGAGTAAGTTGGGCTCTATAGATGAAATGCGGATACGGTCTATACCTTCTACATCATCCAGTGCCTTTATCAGGTCTATGAATTTCTCCTGTCTTTTTCCTTCCTGTATGCCAAAATCGCCGATGTTTACCCCGGTAAGTACAATTTCTTTCACGCCGCTGTTGGCTATTTTCTCTGCAGACGCTACTATATTGGCTATGGTGTCGCTACGGCTTTTGCCTCGTGCCAGCGGGATGGTACAAAATGCACAACCGTAGTTGCAGCCGTCTTGTACTTTGAGGAAAGTACGCGTGCGGTCGTCTATCGAGTAGGCATTGTTAAAGGTATTGGCGCAGGAAATTTCGGAGGCCAGCACTCTGGCTTCTTTTTCTTTCACAAAACCATCCAGCAATTCCAGAAGTTTGAATTTTTCGGCAGCACCCAGTACGGCATCTACTCCCGGTATTTCACTTATTTCTTTGGGTTTGAGCTGAGCAAAGCAGCCAATGATAGTCACATAAGAATCCGGAGAAATTTTCTTTGCATCTTTTACAATCTTCCTGCATTTTTTGTCTGCGTTTTCGGTCACAGAGCAGGTGTTGATGATGAAAATGTCCGGCGTGTCATTAAAATCCACTTTTTCATAGCCCTTCTCCTCAAACATCCGCGATATCGTAGATGTTTCAGAAAAATTCAATTTGCATCCAAGGGTGTAAAAGGCTACTTTTTTCATTGTCCGGGATTTAGGGCGCAAAGGTAGTAAAAGTCGGTAATATGAATTGTGTAACCTCGGTGGATTCCTCTGGCGCAGTGTCGCAGAGGCTATATTTTTATCGATTTTATAATTTATAAAGGCGAGTATGCAACTATTGCTCCCGTTCGGTTGTCTATCGGAGTAAAACATACAGATATGAAAAACATAACCGCAATACTTTTGCTTTTGCTGGCAGCCACAGTGGCAAAGGCACAACACGACGAAAAAAGATCCTTGTCCGATTTCCAGGAATTGGCCGTAGGGCAATCCATTGAATTGATTATCGAACGGGGAAATACAAATCAGGCCCGAATAGAGACCCGGGGAATTACGACCGATTATGTGCTTACCGAGGTAAAAAGTGGTAAGTTGATGATAGGGATGAAAAAAGGAAATTTCAGGAGCAAAAGTGTAAAAGTATACCTTGAATACAGTAATCCGCTTACAGCCATAAAGGTAAGCTCATCGGCATCATTGAGTGGTGCTTCCGTAGTGGAAACTGCTAATCTCGACTTGTCGGTAAGTAGTTCGGCAAGAGCCACGCTGGATATACAGGCAGACAATGTAGAAATAGGAGTGTCTAGTTCGGGAAGGGCAAGCCTGGGAGTACAAGCCGACAACTTAAAAGTGGCAGTGAGTAGCTCAGGAAGGCTGGAAATAGCTGAAGGTAAAGTATCTACCCAGCGATTTAGTGTGAGCAGTTCCGGGCGCTACAGCGCTTTCGGACTGCAGAGTCAGCGAGCCGATGGTAGCACGAGCAGCTCGGGCAGTGTGGAAGTTTGGGCAACAGACGTGCTGGATGCCAGTGCATCCAGTAGTGGCAGAGTGCTGTACAAAGGAAATCCGGAAAAAGTGATTATCGACACACGCAGCAGCGGATCGGTACGCAAAGCCGGTTGATGAAAGAAGCATATTTGACACATAAAAAATAGATTGTAGACATATTCTTAACATGCATCTGTTAATTTTGGCCTTTCAAACAAAAAACAGAGAAAACGTATGTCAAAACCTTTGATCCTGGTGTCAAACGACGATGGGGTAACGTCCCGAGGTATAAGAAAGCTGGTAGAATTGATGAAACAACTCGGCGAGGTAGTGGTGGTAGCACCCGATGGCCCTCAATCGGGTATGGGGCATGCTATCACAGTAGGAGATACACTTAGGTTATCAAAAACGGATATTTTTGGCGAAGGAGTGGAGGCTTATGAAAGCTCTGGCACCCCGGCCGACTGTGTGAAACTAGCCAAACACAGAGTGCTGAAAGGCAGGAAAATTGATTTGGTAGTGAGTGGTATCAACCACGGATCAAACACTTCAATCAGTGTACTGTATTCAGGTACTATGTCCAGCGCTATAGAAGGTGCCATAGAAGGTTGCCCTGCTATAGGTTTTTCGCTTTGCGACTACAGCTGGCATGCGGATTTTTCTCATGTAGACGAGTACGTACTTAAAGTGGCTCGTGAAATCCTTGCCAAAGGATTGCCCGATGGTATGGCGCTTAATGTAAACATACCCGCCCGACAAAACGAACCCATAAAGGGTATACGGGTTTGCCGCCAGGCCAATGCAAAATGGGAAGAGGATTTTGATGAGCGTACTGATCCCAATGGCCGAAAGTACTACTGGATGGTCGGCAACTTTGTAAACTACGACAAAGGTCAGGATAATGACGAATGGGCTATAGCCAATAATTACGTGTCGGTAGTACCTTGTCAGTTTGATCTCACAGCACATCATGGTATCACATTTCTCAACGAAAAGTGTGATCTCTGATTAGAGAAACTGCCGGTTTTCTGATTGCCCTTACTTCAGCAGTTTTGCCGGGCAATACTCTTTTTACTTTTATTCAATATTTCTTTTTATATCGGGGACGGATATTCGGTCTAAACGCATAACTTTGTGCCCCGTAACATAATTTTTTTGCCTCTCATACATGTCATCAACAAAATATATCTTCGTTACGGGCGGAGTAACATCATCTCTTGGTAAAGGTATCATAGCAGCATCGCTGGCAAAGCTTATTCAAGCCAGAGGGCATAGCGTGACTATCCAAAAATTTGACCCCTATATCAATGTGGATCCGGGAACGCTCAACCCCTACGAACATGGCGAATGCTACGTGACCGACGATGGTGCAGAAACCGATCTCGACCTGGGCCACTACGAGCGCTTTTTGAACAGCCCTACTTCGCAGGGAAATAACGTAACAACAGGTAGAATATATTACAATGTAATCACCAAGGAACGACAGGGAGAGTATCTTGGCAAAACCGTGCAGGTAGTGCCTCACATCACTGATGAAATAAAAAATTCAATATACAAGTTGGGTAACACCGGCAAATACGATTTTGTAGTAACAGAAATAGGAGGTTGTGTTGGTGATATCGAATCCCTGCCTTTTATAGAAGCAGTAAGACAGGCGCGCTTTGAACTGGGGTCGCATAACGCTGTAGCCATACACCTCACGTTGTTACCCTTTTTGAGTGCTGCAGGGGAGTTGAAGACAAAGCCGACGCAGCACTCTGTAAAGCAACTGCTTGAAGCGGGAATTCAACCCGACATACTGGTATGTAGGAGTGAACATCATATTCCGGCAGACTTGAGGCGTAAGATAGCCCTGTTTTGCAACGTGCCTATCAACTCTGTGATAGAAGCCCGGGATGCATCCACTATTTACGATGTGCCTTTGCTCATGCGCAAAGAAAAGCTGGATGAAAGAGTGCTTACCCGTTTGAAAATATCGCACAAAAAAGAGCCCAACCTCGATCAATGGAAGGACTTTTTGCGTCGATTAAAAACCCCAACCTCCGAAGTGGCTATCACTGTAGTAGGTAAGTATGTAGAGCTTCAGGATGCATACAAGTCCATCAACGAAGCGTTCATCCATGCAGGAGCTGAAAACGAATGTAAAGTACGCCTCACCTGGCTATCGTCTGAAGATGTAACTGCCGACAATTGCGAGAAGCTCTTCAGTGAGGTGGACGGTATATTAGTTGCTCCCGGTTTTGGTGAGCGTGGAATAGAAGGGAAAATAGAAGCTGTACGTTATGCCCGTGAAAATAAGATTCCATTTTTTGGAATATGCCTGGGTATGCAGTGTGCCACTATAGAGTTTGCCCGAAATGTGCTTAACCTCAAAGAAGCCAACTCCACCGAAATGAATGAGAAAACCAAGCATCCGGTAATCGACCTCATGGAAGATCAAAAAGGCATAACAGACAAGGGAGGTACCATGCGACTGGGGGCTTACAATTGTCACCTGGAGAAAGGTTCCAAAGCGTATTCTATCTATGGACATGCCAATATCGCTGAGCGACACAGACACAGATATGAGTTTAACAACAAATACCTCAAAGACTTTGAAGAGGCCGGTATGATCGCCTCTGGGCGCAACCCTGACACAGGTTTGGTCGAAATAGTAGAAATAAAAGACCACCCCTGGTTTGTAGGGTCGCAGTTTCACCCCGAGCTCAAAAGTACCGTACTCAACCCACACCCGCTGTTTGTAAAGTTTGTAAAAGCAGCGCTCGCTTCAAAAAAAGAAAAAGTTAATTCGTAAATAATAAAAATGGATAGAAACCAGATAATAGGTTTAGTCTTGATGTTGGTCATGATGACCGTGTATTTTCAGTTTTTTTCTCCTGAAATACCCGAGCAGACCGACGCAGACACAGCAACACAAACGCAGCAGGATGCACCTCAGTCTTCTTCGCAGAGTGCTGATACGCCAGTAGCCGAAACGGTAAATGATTCCCTGCTGCTGGCCATGCAAAATGAAAAATACGGCATGTTTGCAGCATTTGCTTCGGGCGATGATAAAACATTTGAAGTAGAAAATGACGACATTATAGCTACGTTTTCTTCCAAAGGAGGAAAGCTGAAGCAGGTAGTGTTGAAAAAACACCTCACTTACGAGAAAAAGCCCCTTATCTTGATAGATGAGCAGAGTAGCCAGATGGACATCTGGTTGAAAAGCAATGCCAAACCGATCAACCTTTCAGACCTACACTTTGCTGTAAGGGGCAAAGCCGGTAAAGTAGCTGAAGGCGATACGTTGCAGCTGAGCTACAGAATAGAGCTGAGTGGCAATAGGTACATAGAGCAGCAGTATACCATACCGGGCATAGGCTATGTTATCGGATACGACCTGAAAATGGCCGGCCTGGACGGAGTGGTTGATAATCAGGACATACAGTTGTCGTGGAAAAACAAGATCAAAGTATTTGAAGACAACCTGAAAGATGCCAGAGCCAAAGCTACCATAAACTATCAGGCAGCAGGGCAGGATATGGACAACCTGAGTGCTACATCTACAGACAAAGAAACCGAAACCATAGATGGAGCAGTAAACTGGCTCGCCTTTCATCAGAAGTTTTTTACATCGGCCATCATAGCTGAAAACGACTTCAGAACGGCAACTGTAAGCACCGAAATAGATGAGTCGGATAGCAGCTATGTGAAGACAGGTTCTATGGAGTTGACATTGCCCATCGGCGACCTGAAAACAGGAAACGGTAAATTCAAGTTTTATTTTGGCCCCAACAACTACACCATCATGAAGAAGGTGACGGATGGGTTTGCCGAAAATGTGGATTTGGGGTGGAGTATGTTCCGTTTTGTGAATAAGATACTCATTATTCCTATTTTCCATTTCCTAGAAAAATACATCAGCAATTACGGTATCATCATTATTTTGATGGTGCTCATCATCCGGGTTATACTTTCGCCGCTTACGTACAAATCGCACATGTCGATGGCTAAGATGAAAGTACTGAAGCCGGAGCTGGATCTGATTAAAGAAAAGCATGGAGATGATATGCAAAAAGCCCAACAGGAGCAAATGCAACTTTACTCCAAGGTAGGTATCAATCCCCTGAGTGGCTGTATACCCATGCTATTGCAGTTTCCTATTCTGCTGGCCATGTTCAACTTCTTCCCCAACTCTATTGAATTGAGGCAGAAGTCCTTTTTGTGGGCGCATGATTTATCAACCTACGACAGCATATTGGATCTGCCATTTACCATTCCGTTTTATGGTGATCATGTCAGCTTGTTTACATTGTTGATGACAGCTTCTACGATACTCTATACCTGGTCAAACAGCCAGATGCAGGCACAGATGCAGGGGCCTATGAAAACCATGCAATATGTAATGCCTGTAATGTTCCTGTTTTTCCTCAATAGCTATTCATCAGGACTTACATTCTATTATTTCGTTTCCAACATCGTTTCTTTTGGGCAAATTGCCTTGTTTAGAAAATTTGTAGACGAAGATAAGATTCTCAAAAAGCTGGAAGAGAACAGAAAGAAAAACGCAAACAAGAAAAAGTCGGCTTTTCAGCTCAAGCTCGAAGAAGCCATGAAAGCCAGCGAGCAGACGAAGAAGAAAAAGAAGAAGAAATAAAAAAACTTCGCCAAACAGATGAACTGCCTGTTGATTTACCCGTTTTTTTAGGTCAGTCGACAGGCAGTGCAGGTTATAGACCTGAGTTGATGAAGTGATTTGAGCGAGGGAGAAAGTTATCCACATTCGTTGTGGACAATTTCCTGTGTGGATTGTCGGGTTTGATAAGATTGGGTTTATATATTTGTGTCTGCCTGAGTTTCGGGACAAGTAAACCACCACTATTTTGTAACCAATAATATATGGGAAGAATAATATCAATAGCAAACCAAAAAGGAGGAGTAGGTAAAACTACTACAGCGATCAACCTGGCAGCCAGTTTGGCCGCTTTGGAGTTCAAAACCCTGATCGTGGATGCAGATCCTCAGGCTAACGCTACTTCCGGTGTTGGTGAAGACCCCAAGCAGGTCAAAGCAGGTATTTATGAATGCATGGTAGATGGTATCGATCCTTATGATTGTATCATACAAACTGAGGTAGATTATCTTGATTTGCTGCCTTCACACATCGATCTGGTGGGTGCGGAAGTAGAATTGGTGGATTACGACGAGCGCGAGACAAAAATGAAGAGCGTACTCGATGATCTCAAAAAAGATTACGACTACATCATTATCGATTGCTCTCCGTCGTTGGGTCTGATTACGGTCAACGCCCTCACAGCCTCCAATTCCATCATTGTACCTGTACAATGCGAGTATTTCGCATTGGAAGGACTTGGAAAGCTCCTTAATACCATCAAGATCATTCAATCCCGATTGAACCCTGACCTGGAAATAGAGGGTATCCTCCTGACCATGTACGATGTGCGACTCAGGTTGTCAAATCAGGTAGTGGACGAAGTGACTACACACTTTAAGTCTATGGTATTTGACACGCTTATTCCCCGAAATATCAAATTGAGTGAGGCACCTAGTTTTGGACTTCCGGTAATTGTACACGATGCAGAAAGTAAGGGAGCAATCAGCTACCTGAATCTGGCCAGGGAAATAGTAGTGAAAAACGAAGCATACGCTTAACCCAGCATGTCTTACAGGCCTGGTACCCCATAAAAGAAAGAATCATGAGTGAAAATAAACCCAAAAGAAGGAATGCGCTAGGAAGAGGACTTGGAGCTTTGCTCGATGATTCCCCTTCAGACAAACCGGCACGACCGCTAAGAGAGCGTCCGTCGGGAGCAGGTAGTATAGCCGAAGTACCCGTAGATCAGATAGAGGTTAACCCGTTTCAGCCCCGTACCGATTTTGACAAGCAGGCTTTGGAAGAACTCTCCGAGTCGATCAAAGTCCAGGGTATTATTCAGCCCATTACGGTACGAAAGCTAAGCAGCTCCTCTTATCAGTTGATATCCGGAGAACGCCGTTTTCAGGCATCTAAGCTGGCAGGACTGGAAAAAATACCCGCTTATATTCGGGAGGCCGACGATCAGCAGATGCTGGAAATGGCGCTGATCGAAAACATTCAACGGCAAGACCTCAATGCAATGGAAATTGCCCTTAGTTACAAGCGATTGCTGGCTGAGTGTGATCTCAAGCAAGAGCAATTGGGTGATAGGGTAGGCAAAAACCGAACTACTGTAAACAATTACCTGAGGCTTCTTAAATTGCCACCAGATATACAGGTAGCCGTGCGCGATGGTAAGCTTTCCATGGGGCATGCCCGGGCACTTATTAGTATAGAAGATACCTCTTTGCAGCTAAGTATCTTTAAAAAGATACTGGCAGAAGAACTTTCTGTGCGCAAAGTCGAAGCTTTGGTAAAGCAGGCAGCTTACCCCGAAGAAAAAGAGAAGGCAGATACTGCAGGAGGTGTTTCTCAGGAGAGAGATAAAGAATTGCGCCTGTGGCAGAGCAAACTTTCGTCACACTTTGGCACAAAAATAAAGATAGCACCTAAAGACGATGAAAAAGGGGAAATCAAAATACCTTATACTTCCGTTTCAGAGTTAAACAGGTTGTTAGAGATCATAGATCCACAGTAGCCATGCGCTTCATACGCTTTGTATTTCTTTTTATAGCCGTAGTGTCTGTGAGCCCTGCATTTGCGCAGCGTGTGGTACAGACTGATTCGCTGCTGGTAGAGCCAGAGGCTATAGAAACCTTTACAAGCATATCCACTCGAGACCCCAACAAAGCATCGCTTTATGCCGCGGTGTTTCCCGGATTAGGGCAAATCTACAACAGGCAGTACTGGAAGCTGCCTTTTGTGTATGGAGGTTTGATGTTGTTTGGGCATTATATCAACAACCGACACGAGCTTTACAGCGCATTTCGCAATGCCTACTTGGCAGAGACAGACGGAGATCCCAATACAGTAAACCCCTTTGGAGGTAGGTTTGGGTCTGAAACTACGCTGGAACGCAACGCCGAAAAACTGCGGAGAGATAGAGACTATCTCATGGTGCTGGGTACATTATATTACCTTTTGAGTATAGTAGATGCACATATAGCAGCACACCTGAGTGAGTTTGATGTCAACGACGATTTGTCGTTTCAGGTTCGCCCCGCTATGTATCAGGGGGGGAGATATTCGGCACAAAACATTGGCGTGTCGCTGGTGTTCAACCTAAATAAGTAAATGATAAGGCAGGCTGACCTGTCTTTTGTTTTTAGTATAAAAAAGAAAAAACGATATGAGAATAGCACTAATAGGGCATGGGAAGATGGGAAAGCTGATCGAGAAGATCGCCCTGGAAAGAGGTAATACCATTTCGAAAATAGTAGATGTAAACAATGATGTGAGCCTGGAAGAGGTGACTCCCGAAAACACCGATGTGGCCATCGAATTTACAGCGCCAGAAGCTGCATATACCAACATTATGACCTTGCTAAAGCAGGGAGTAGCTGTGGTGTCGGGAAGCACCGGATGGCTCGATAAAAAAGCTGAAGTAGAACAGTACTGCCAGGAAAATGGAGGCACATTTTTCTATGCGTCTAACTTTAGTCTGGGGGTTAATGTTTTCTTTAAAATTAACCAATACCTGGCCGGTCTGATGAGTGGCAAGGGGTATAGTGTAGCTGTAGAAGATATTCATCATGTGCACAAGCTGGATTCGCCCAGCGGTACGGCCATCACCATAGCCGAAGGTATACTAAAAGAAAATCAGGAGCTGAGGAGCTGGGCAGAGGGCGAAGCGAACGATTCGTCAGTATTAGGCATTTACTCCAAAAGAGAAGGCGAAGTGCCCGGAACACACAGCGTAACCTATACTTCAGAAATAGACGACATTAAGATCACGCACGAGGCACATTCACGTAAGGGGTTTGCTACCGGGGCGGTGATGGTAGCCGAGTGGCTGAAAGGAAAAAAAGGTGTGCTGGGAATGGATGACTTCCTGGATTTCAACCTTTAAGTAATAATTATATATTTGCCGAAAAAGAATTAGCATGGGTTTTGAATTTTTTAAGAAAAAAGAAGATGTAAAGAAAGGGCCTGTAAGGGAATGGGTAGATGCGATAGTGTTTGCCGTAATAGCAGCTACGCTTATCCGATGGGCTTTTATGGAGGCTTTTACCATACCTACACCTTCTATGGAAAACTCCCTTTTGGTAGGAGACTTTCTGTTTGTGAGTAAAATCAACTATGGTCCCAGGACGCCAAAAACGCCCCTGCAAATACCACTGACTCATGCTAAGATCTGGGGTACAGATGCTCCCTCTTATTCAGAGGCGATTCAGCTCCCGCAGTTTAGGCTGCCCGGTTTTGGCAGTGTAGAGCGCAATGATGTGGTAGTGTTTAATTACCCACCCGAGTTTGAGCATCCTGTAGACCTGAAAACACACTACATAAAGCGCTGCGTAGCGATACCCGGCGATACGCTGGAGATAAAAGACTCACAGGTCTATATCAATGGCGATAAGGGCACAAACCCCGAGAATATGCAGTTTGGGTATCAGATAGCTACCGATCAGACCATAAACGAAAGGGTGTTTAAGAAAAACGGTGTGTGGGACAAACGCAAGATAAACGGAGGGTACTACATACAAGCAAGGCCCGAAGATGCTAAAAAGTTTGAAACACTGGATTTTGTAAAAGAAGTGGTTCGTTTTAAAGAACCGGAAGATTATGTAAACCATAGAATTTTTCCCGATGCTAGGTTGTTTCCCTGGAATGCCGATCATTTTGGTCCGCTGGTTATACCAGCAGAGGGCATGACAATACAGATGGACACTATGATGGTGGCCAAGTATGGCTCTACTATTAGAGATTATGAGGAGTTGGAAAATGTAGAATTGAAAGACGGCAAGTTGTTTATAGACGGAGCACAACAAAACGAGTACACATTCAAGCAAAACTATTACTTCATGATGGGCGACAATCGTCACAATTCAGAAGATTCCCGTTTTTGGGGATTTGTTCCAGAAAATCATGTGGTGGGAGAAGCTTCTTTTATCTGGCTTTCGATCGATCCCAACGAGAGCTTTCTTAGCAAGATACGCTGGAGCCGGTTGTTTAACGGTATAGACTAAAGTATCAGCTACTATAAAATATACGAAAGGGACATGGAGTAATTCATGTCCTTTTTTTGTGGAAATAGCTGTATGGGGGCGGGTTTGCTTGCTAAGTAGTGAGCAAAAGATATATACCCGAAGGGTGTTGATCTTTTGAAATCAAAAAGCCATTCTTTTAGTTTTTTAAACTGAAAGAATGGCTTTAAGTATTTTTAGAATCTTTCCTGTAGGCCTTGAGGTAAAGATGTAAGTAGGGCTTGTTAGGATTACCAGAAGGCTGCATGCCTGGCCGCAGGAAGTTTAGTGAGCGGTTTCGCCCCGTTCTTCCTGAAGCTTTTTCTCTTCATCGGCTATCAGGGCTTCTATTTCTTCAAATAGTAAATCGATGGAGTGAAAATCGAAATCATCGTGTCTTTCTATACTGTCTATAACAGAGTAGATATGCTTTATGAGCAGTTTTTCTTCTTCTACATTCTTTTTGTTGAGGTAGCTCATGGAATTGTACAGGTGATCTATCACGATTTTCAGCGAGTGCACGGCCTTTATTTCGTGGTGGTGACGCAGTTCATCTTCAGTAATGCTCAGGTAGGTGTATGCCAGGCTATTGATGCCCTTGGCAAACACAAGGTTGAGTTCGTTTACATTGAGTTCGTGATTGGCTATGTGCGATTCCAGAATCTCCAAATCTTCTATGGATTGTTCGATGAGCTGTTGCGATACACTGTCAGAAAATACCTCAATGGCCTTCATCTCCTCTATAGCAATATCGATTTCCTTCAGGCATTTGCCAATGGCATTGTCGCTGGCTGCTTTTCTAGCCATGTTTAGGTGGTCATCCGGAGCAGTAGCAAACCAGTCGGTCAGTTTGTTGTTGTGCGCATTTTGGTTGTAAATGTGCATGACGCCAATAACAGCCAGTATACTTAGTATTCGAAATATCGTAGAAGCACCTTTCATGGTCGGTATGTTTTTAGTCGTTGTGTAGAATACATAAAGCTACAATTTTTAAAAATGATAGCCAATTCATCCCCAATTAATGGGAGTGATATTTTTAGAAGTCAGGTAAGTGTTGGTTTTGCTGAAGTGTTTATTGCCGAAAAAACCCCTGTGTACGGCAAATGGCGAGGGGTGAGCCGATTCCAGTACACAGTGTTTGCTGCGGTCTATTATGGCTCCTTTCTTTTGGGCATAAGCTCCCCAGAGTAAAAATACCAGATTTTCCCGTTCGTCGGACAGTACGCGGATTACAGCATCGGTAAACTCTTCCCAACCTTTATTTTGATGCGATCCGGCTTGAGATGCTCTCACGGTCAGGGTAGCGTTGAGCAGGAGTACACCCTGTCTGGCCCAGTGTTCCAGGTTGCCATGGTCGGGTATTGGCAGTCCCAGATCATCGTGGATTTCTTTAAAAATATTGACCAATGACGGGGGTGTTTTTACCGCTTTGTTTACCGAAAAACACAAGCCGTGAGCCTGCCCAGGGCCATGATAGGGATCCTGACCGATAATAACTACACGGGTTTGATCGTAAGGGCAGTAAGAAAACGCATTGAATATGTCTTTCGCCGGGGGGTAAATTTTATGATTTTGGTACTCTTCCTTGATGAATTTAACTAATTGTTCAAAATAAGGTTGATTGAATTCTTTCTTTAACCTTTCTTTCCAACTTTCTTCAATTTTTACATCCATAGAGTTTTTTATATCGAAATAAATTGACTTATTTAGATGTCTAAATTAATTCGAATTTCGTTCAATTAATTATTTCCGTCAGAAAAGAATTTATGGTTTCAGAAATCACTCAAGGGGTAAAAGTAATAGTGGAGACAGAGTACCAGCCTGAGTATTCTAGTCCTCGCCAATATCACTATGTATTTACATACAAGGTGACTATTGTAAACCAAAGTGAGCATACCATTAAGTTGATGAGAAGACACTGGTATATCAGTGATGCTGGCTACACATCGCACGAAGTAGAAGGCGAAGGTGTAGTAGGTCAGCAACCTATTTTAGAACCCGGAAACGATCATCAGTATATATCGGGGTGCAACTTAAAGTCTGGAATAGGTAAAATGTCTGGCACATACCTGATGGAAAGGATGCTTGATGGCAAGACCTTCGAAGTGTCTATTCCTGAGTTTACCATGATTACATCAGAGCGACTCAACTAGCCAGCACCGTACGTACTTTGGTTTTAAATCAGCGACTTTTTCAGGCCAGACAGTACTTTCGCTATTGGCTGGAAGCCATGGACGATCATTCCCTGCATTCCCCATTTGTTTTTCGTTTTTACCGCGAAGTTATCCGGCAGGATACAGACAATCCTGTGTTTGAGGGGATAGAAAATCTTAGAAAGAGTTTGCTCAAAAGCAAAAAGACTGTAACGCCACTGGATATGGGGGCGGGAAGTGTGGTTTCGCAGAACAAGGTTCGAAAAGTGGCCGATATAGCCCGCTATGGAATAGCCCACCCGAAAACCTCGCGCCTTTACTACCGCATAATTGAAGATATGCAGGCAGCTACTGTGCTGGAGCTGGGTACGTCGCTGGGGCTAAATACCATGTATATGGCTACTCCTCCCACTGTAAATAAAGTGTATACAATAGAGGGGTGTCCGCAGATAGCAGCATTAGCTCAGAACCATTTTGCCGGATATAGCCAGCATAAGATCGAATTGATTAATCAACCTATTGCTACCGCTCTTCCCTATGTGTTTTGTCGTGTAAGTAAAATCGATTTTGTGTTGTTTGATGCGCATCATACATACGAAGCGACCATGCGCTATTACGAAGCATGTAAGCCCTATCTGCATGAGCATTCAGTGTTGGTTTTTGACGATATCTACTGGTCTTCCGGTATGAAACAGGCCTGGGAGGAGATAGCCTCAGAGGCTGGAGTATCGCTTTCGCTGGACCTATACCGCATGGGTATAGTTTTTTTTAAGAAAGCCATGCAAAAAGAACACTATGTGCTGGAATGGTAGCCACTAGAGTCAATTGCAATGGGGGCTAAGCTGCTGATGGTCTGATTTGGACAGGTTTGGTACGCTTTGATTCTCTTCTATCAGTATGCAGGACAAGTCCGGATTGTTGTGTGTAGTGAGGTAAACAAGGTTGGGTAGGTGCGAAATGTTCAGGTGAGTGAGGGCATTGCTCGATAGATATAAGTATTTCACTCGGGCCAAGGATTCCAGGTCAAGTTGCTGTAGTTGGTTGTCGGATAGAGCCAGCAATTCCAGTGCAGTGTTTTTACTCAGGTCTAGGGTAGATAGTTGGTTTGTTTTCACAAAAAGAGTTTTTAGATGGGGGGCGGCTTTGATGTCCAGATTTTTGAGCTCGTTGTGGCTGGCGTATAGAGCTTCTATGGAGGCATTGTTGATTTCTAGCTCTTCGATATAATTGAACGAAGCATCAACTCGCTTTAGTTTGGTAACATTATCCAGCCCTTCAATAGAGGTCAGCTCATTGGATTCAAGGAGTACCCAGACTAAGTTTGGATTATGACTCAGATCAATGCTGGTGAGTAAGTTGCCCGTAAGGTAAAGGGTATCCAGCAAGGGGTTGTGTTTCAGGTCGATTTCTTTCAGGTTGTTATGGGTGGCAGCCAGGTAGGTGAGTTGAGTAAATCCTTCAATACCTGTGAGGTCGTCTATAGAGAGGTTAGACGTAGCGCTTACGTCCAGCCTACTTACCTTTGCAGCATCAGACCGCAGTATTTTTTGGTTGACCTCACCATCAGAATCTATACCTTGCTCGATCAGCATAGTTTCAAATTGTTCGTCGGGTATGGATAGGTGTGTACTGAGAGTGGGGGGAGTGCTGTCTTTGCTGCACGATAAAAACAATACACTTGCCATTACTGATCCTATAAAACTGATGTGTTTTAGCTTTTTCATATTTCTTGTTTAAGTCGGCAAAAGTAGGTTTTATTCCCTGCTGTTTTATTGACTTAAGTTAATAAATAAGGGATGCTGAAAAAGTCTCATTTCAACAACTTTCACATGTTTTTTAGGATTCTGCATATACATGTGAGTGAGTCTTGTAAAGAGTCTGTCGGGTATGTACGGTAGGTGAAAGCTGTTTGTTGCTAAAACAAAACAGCCTGCTTTCATTGAGAAAGACAGGCTGTTAAATCCGTGTTTTTTGATTTAATATTATTGGGCTTTTAAGCGCGAGAGGTTGATGTCTTTAGCTATGGCTTTGAGTTCCTCTTCGGAGGTGTCGTAGGCTTGCACGGTAGCGTAAAACCGGTTGTCTTTGAATAGCAACAAAGTACCTTCCTTAGATTCGTAATCGTAGCTGATCCACCCGGGTATGCCGTCTATTTCTACAGACTTTGCATAACCGTCGGTCGATTCATATTCAAACTGCTGAGCAGTTTGAGCGCTTGCCAGATATTCTGCTCCCAGATAGTCATTTAGTGTTATGGTCATTTCCCGATCTCCCTTCTGATAGGTTTTTGAGCCGGTGCTAAAGGAAGATCCGCCGGTGGTATACCGCGCCCCTTCGGGTTTGCCCTGGCGGGTAAAGCCCTGTGTGCGCTCGGGAAGCATGTTGATCAACGTATTGAAGTGTATGCTCTCGCCAAGATTGAGTGAGTTGAAGTCTACATCCTGAGGCGTGTAGCCATCATTGTTTTGGTTTTGTTCCGATCCTCCGCTTGTACCGGTAGATACATCCGGTGTAGTGGGAGTGGATGGAGTGTCATTGGCTTGTTGTTTTTTCTTTTTTTTGCCAAAAAGAAAGTCGTCGATTACCTGATCGGCTTTTTTCTCTGCTTTTCGTTTCAGGTTGATTTGTGCAGAGGAAGTATACAAGTTGAGGGTAAGCGCTAAAAGCACGAGAGTTGCTGTCTTCATTTTTGTTATGAGTTATTTTCAGTGCTAAAATTACAACATTTTTTCATACTAAAACACAACTTCATTTGCCCAAACGGGATGAAAAACACAAATGAATGTATATGGATGCCTATTTAATGTGAAGTAAGGTGAATTATAGGCATAATCCTTGCTAAAAGGCCTGTACTTGCCATTATTCTTGGTAAAGTGCTATTAAAATCTAATTTTGCAGTTTTTAATCCAAAACAGTATTCATGGAAGAAGTCAAAGGAGGAGGGCAAAGGCCCAAAGAAGCACCTAAAAAAAATATATTTGTTGCAGTTCTGGCTATTTTTTTAGTCGTAGTTGGTACCGGGCTTATTTATAAGTTTGTTGAAAATCAACGGCTGACCGAAGAGAAAGAAAAGACAGACAGAGAGCTGGATCAGGCCTATTATAGTCTGGATTCGATAGGGGGAGAGTTGGATAAAAAAATACTCGAAATATCACAACTGGGTGGTGAAATAGATACTTTGGTGAAAATAAGGGAGCAGTTGGAAACCGAGAAGAGAGAATTTAGAAAGAGGGCTTACCGGCAAATTGCAGGCTTGAAAGACAAAGTAGATGGGTATCAGCAATTGCTCTTGAATCAGGATGAAGAAATAGCGAAGCTAAAACGCATCAATGAGGAACTCAACGTAGAAAACCGGGAATTGAAAACCGAGAAAAATGAGCTGAACGCTTCGTTGAGAAATCTGAAGGACACAAAGTCTGAATTGGAAGAAAAGATAGCTGTGGCGTCTCGTTTGAAAGTAGAGGGAATGAAAATACTGGCCGTGTCTGCAAACGGAAAAGAACGGGAAGGGGAGTTTCGCAACCGCCATATCGATCACTTGAATATTCAGTTTGATATAAACGAAAACAAAGTAGCACCTATCGAGGGCAAGGATATATTGATAACCATAACAGACCCTGATGGTAATGTCTTGTTCGACGTAGCTTCCGGATCGGGCTCGTTTATGTTTGAAGGACGGGAGATGTTTTATACAGCAAAGCAGGAAATACTTTACGACCGTACACGCCAGCGTTTGTCATTTTTGTATAAAAAAGGAAGCGACTATGCTATAGGCAAGCACAAGGTAGAGGTATATACCGATAGCTACAAGATGGGAGAAGGAACTTTTGTGGTTAAATAAGGTGCTTACGTTCGTCGAAAATTACTTTTAGAGCCGCAATCAGGGTGATGAATGCCAGAGCAAACAGTTGTCCGCCATCGTTGCGAACTTCAATGCCCAAAAAGAATATATGAGAGAGAATAGCCCCACCCATGAGGAGCACCGCCAGGATAGCTCCTTTGTGGGCTGTGCCGGGTAGTAGTATGAGGATGGCGCTGATAAGTTCGGCTATGCCCGTTCCTATGCGTAGAAAGGCTTCCAGGCTCTCTGAACCGAATATTTCTTTCGACAGCAGTCCAAATATTTCTTTGGATTCGTTTAGCGCTGCTTCTCCTCCTATGCCAAATTTGAAATAAAGTGTCTGCAATAAAATGAGCGCTACCACAATGCGTGGGATGAGTTTCCAAATACCGTTATTTTTCATACATAAGCCGCTTTTAAGCTGTAAAATAGCGAATATGTGTCAACAACGATAGTGAGATGAAAGTAAATAAATATGCCTAGGTTAGCTGGGAGACTTTTGACTTTTTTCTAAATGACTGAACATTAGCTACTTTTGCACCCAAATACAACATTTATGGGAATAGGAAAGGATATTAAACAACCTAAATTCAAAAGTGAATTTCAAAAATCACTGATCAATCTAATTTTTACCAGCAACTGGCTTAGCGAGCAACAAAATAAGATTTTTAAACCCTATGGGCTTACCATTCCGCAGTACAATGTACTGCGTATACTCAGGGGGCAGCATCCCAAGCCGGCTACTATCAACCTTATCATAGAAAGAATGCTGGACAGGATGTCGAACGCTTCACGTCTGGTGGATAAGCTCCTGGCAAAGGGAATGGTACACCGCAAGCAGAATCAGGTAGACCGCCGGTCTGTAGATGTGTCCATATCTGAAGACGGTCTTAAGCTACTTAAGATCATAGACGAGGAAATGGATGAGCTGATGCAAAACATCAATGTCTTTACAGATGCAGAATGCAAAGCTGCTAATAGTTTCCTTGATAGGTTCAGAGGCTCAGAGCCGGATTGATACTAAATGTCTTTCAGCAACTCGATAATTCCTGCACGTTTGCCTTTAGGTCTTACTACTATCATAGGAATGGTAGAGTCGATGTGAATTAGTTTTTCAGCACTGCTGCCAATAAATATGGATGTGGTGTCAGTACGCCCTTTGGCGCCTACTACTATGGCATCCACGTCCATTCTCAGCCCTGTACTGTAGATTTTGGATATGATGTTGTCACTCCTGTCCAGGGTGTAGAGTGGCTCTATATCCAGCCCTTTGGTGTCAATGCTATAGATCAGACTTTGGTAGTCTTTTTCGGCATTGTCGCGCATTATTTTGGCAAAGTCCTTAAATGACTTTCCTGTATAACGATAGCCGTTGGGCACCTGAAATACGTTTTGAGTGTAGATCTTGACCGGCGATGGACTGGCTTTAGCCAGCATGATGGCTTCCTGCAGCGCCTCTACGGAGTATTCAGAAAAGTCAATCGGTACCAGTATTTTTTCGAGTTTCCTTTGATAGTTTACCGGTACTACCATAAGCGAACAGGCGGCTTTACGCGCCAGTCGGTTGATGATAGTGCCCCCGTCTTTGCGTCGGTTTTTGCGCCCTACCAGTATCAAATCTATGTTGTTCTTAATGCTGTATTTAAGGATGGTGCGGGTGGGGTTACCGGATTTTATTTCAATAAAACGCTTCGCTTTGGTATAGCTAAAGTGCTCTGATACCAGTTGGTTTATTTCACCGGTACGCTCTTCTACAGCCTTGTCCAGCAAGTCCGGAAATTCTTTACTGATACTCTTGGGTATATTCAGGTCTTTTACCACATTGATAAAGTACACTTTTTTAGGAGTGGATAGGTTAGAAATAAAAGACGCAGCTTCTATTAGCTCTTTGTCGTGTGGGCTATTGTCCAGGGCGACCAGAATATTATTGAACGAATACATAAGAATTTCAGGTAGGGATTAGGAATTAAGAATGCAAATTTAACTCGAAATAATTCAACAGTGCAAAGACTAACTTAATAGAAATGCAGGAATAAACCAAGAAAAAACAAGCAGCAGTAACATTGGCTGCTGTAGGGGTGAGATTTGTGAAAAAAAAGAGAAAGGTCACACGTGCGCTTATGCGGATTATGTGTGTAAAAAAATAACCATCGCTAAGAGGGTGGTTTTCTTAGCGATGGTTAAAAATAGTATTGTTTCTTCCTTATTGTTCCTGGCGGTAGTGCAGTGTTGCTGCACGGCCATGGAGATAAACTCCGATTTAAAACGACATGCCGGAAATTTTATCTACCAACATCTCCATTTGTTCTTTGGAATGTGTAGGGAAGTTAGCAATGCGTATGTGCGAGTTTTTAAAATCACCATACCCTGTGCCGGTTACCATGCCGCTATCGGCCAATGTCTTGATCAGGTTAGCGGATCCACCATCTACTTCGGCTATCCCTACGGTCAGCGATCTATGCGTTTTTTCTTTTACAAAAGGAGCCAATTGCGGGTGGGTTTCGAACAGGTTGTACAACAGGGCTGCTTTGTATTTAGATTCTCTTCGAATGGTATCTACTCCCTTTTGCAGCATATCGCCGGCTACTTTGCCAAGCAGGTATATGCCCAGCACGTTGGGCGTGCATGGTGTTTGGTATTTGTCTGTAAACTTGGTCAGGCTAAAGATAGAATGATACGTATCGTGTAGTTTGCCTGCAGCTTTGAGTTGTTCCGCTTTTTCCAGACACTTGTCGTTGTATATCCACATACCCAGACCGGCCGGCAAGCCAAAGCATTTTTGCACCGAGCAATACAGTGTATCGATTTGTGTAAAATCCAGATCGATTACAGGAAGTGAACTTACTGCATCTATGGCCAGCAGTTTGTCGGGGTGAGCCTTCTTTATCTTGTAGATATCTTCGAGTGGCAGAGCAGCCCCTGTGCTGGTTTCGTTTTGCGCTAGCCCTATCAGCTCGGTGTGCTCGCCAATGGTCAGAGCGGATACGTCAGCACATGTGCCGGGAGCAGATTCGTGGGCTACAGCTTGTTTGCCCAGTGCTTTAGCGGCTTTATAAAATTTGTTGGAAAAGTCCCCGTTTACCAGGTGAAAAGAGTGCTGGTCGATGAGGTTTTCCCCGATTCTTTCCCATACCTCAGTGGCGGATGTGGTAAAAGCAATACGGTAGTTGTCGGGCAGATTGAGCAAAGCACGTAGGTTGTCTACTGTTTCTTTGTAAATACTGATAAACTCCTGTCCCCTGTGTGTAATGCTGGGCACCTGAGCCTTGAAGGCGTTTTTTACGTGTTCTTCTACTGTAAAGTAAACCTCAGAAGGGCCGGGTGTAAAGTATATTTTCTTCATAGGTGCAATGTTCGTAAAACCTGATTTGGTGAAAAAGAAAATGATTGAATTTAATTTTATACGACACAAAGCAGGTGCCGTTCATTGGATAATCTGGTTCTCTTCGATATCTTTGCCTCGGTTGATTAAGGTGGACTGCATGTTATTAAACCTAACGTTTTAACCATGAACGAGTGAAGCCTGCTGGCTAAACCGGGCCTCATCTTGGTGTTCGCATCAGGACCTCCCCGGAGGATAACAGAGGAAGGTTGAATTGGTTGGGCAGCTCAAATCTTTAACATATAGAGGTTTAATTAACCGTGTCCCCTTAACACCATAAAGCCTTTGGTTTTGCCAAAGGCTTTTTTATTTCATTTGCGTCAAGTTATTGGACATTGCAATGCATGCATAACGAGTCGTTTGCCTGTAGCCTCGTTAGTAGAGTTCGGCTATCTATATGATTTAATTGAGCGAATTTGCTAGAGGTGAAGCTGGATGTGGAATCTATTGAATACACGGACCAGGTATAGCATAATTACAGTAAACAACAGTGACCAAAGGATGCCGGGGAGCCCGTGTGTGAAGTATGTCGGTATTACCTGTAGCTCAAACAAACGATTGAAATAGATAATAATACCGGGTAATACATACATGAGTAGTGGATTTGCTGCCGCTGGCATGAAAAAGTGACTCCATCGACTTGTTTTTTCAACTTCTATAATCCAATAGAGCAGGTAGTATATGGTTATACACCAGCCGATAGAGTAGAGGCACCAGGAGGGTGTTCCCCGGATTTTTGACACTTCGAAATAAGGCTGAAGGAAATAACCCGCCATGAATACCGCTGCGGCAAAGCCGATAATGTCCCACCGCAGGTGATTAAACTTATGACGGTTGAAAAATAGCAGTGAAGTAATTACACCAGCAAGAGCCATCGCGGTGGTCCCCATGTGCCCTGTGACATACCTAAACCACAGCAACCCTTCTGTCTGACCTGCAGGCGATACATGAAATATATTGAGCAACATAGCCCCGGCAAAGCAGCCAATCAATAGGCTTAGCTTCCCTTTGGCTAGCCAGTAGCATAATGCTGTGAGAAGGTAAGCCCAACCCAATAAACCGAGAATGCCCCACCATCTGGGTGTAATACCAATACTGCCATCGGTGCGCACGTACAAAAAATAGAGAGCTAGGTAGCCGGCTATGCCGAGGTATTGGATAGTTTTTTTCCAGATCGCGGGAAATGTTTTGGGATATTTGTTCCACACGGGTATCGGCAGGCTGTATGCCAGCATGCCCCAAAGTGCTATGGGAATAAGCATGCTGTCGTTGTTGTAGCCACTGTCGGCATTTACCATATAAATACCCATCACCAGCAAAGCAAAGCTACGCTTTAGTGTATGCTGCCAGATAGCTGTGTGAGAGTGGCCTTTTTTAAGCCTCGCATTGAATGCGAAAGGAATAGACATACCCACAATAAACAGGAAGGCAGGAAAAACAAGATCAACGAATGTCATACCGTCAGCGTCTGCCGGCATATGTCTGAGCCACTGGGGCACATGGGTTATAGAAGCCACCTCATTCACGAAAATCATGGTGAAAATAGTGATGCCACGAAAGGCGTCTATAGAAAGAATTCGCTTGTTGAACAGATGAGGCAAAGCTTCCATATTCAGGTAAGCTAAGGAAAAATATTAAGGAAACATCAAATGGGAAAGAATAAAAAAATACTGTTGACAATGCTTTTGGATAATAATGGCAACTTTAACAAAAGTTGCTACACATGCCTCAGCTTTAGTTTTTGCCAAAAATGGTTTTAGCACTTTCGGCCATTACCGACACCATGATAATGCTACCGCCGATAAACACGCGCTCGTTGGGAATTTGATCTAAAAACAAGTAACCCAACACAATGCCCAACAGGGGAGTAAGGTTGCTGATGATGCTAACCGTAGTAATGGAAAAATACCCAAAGCTGACTACAAATAGCGTGTGGCCAATGGCCGTAGTGATAAGCCCCAGAGCCAGAAGCGCATGCCACTCCTGTGCCAGGCTGGCCATATTGCTGTCAAAATCCACAAAAAATAATACCGGGGTGAGTACAATACAGATAACCAGCAGGTTGTAGTACATGAGAGTGATGCCGGAGTGCCGGGCGATGCTTTCTTTCATAAGGATGTTGCGCACCGAGTACAACAGAGCTGACAGTATGCCCAGCAAAATCCCAATGGTAGTATTGTTGCCCAGGCTGTATTCGGGAATGAGAAAAAACACCCCAATAAAAGCGATGATAGCCAGGCTGACATTCCAAAGCTTGAGTTTGGTTTTGAGCATGAGTGGTTCCAGCAAAGAAGTCAGCAATGGATAAGTAAACAGCGAGAGCATACCTATGGCTACATTGGTCAAAGAAAGCGCATAAAAATACAATACCCAGTGGGTACCCATAAAGACCGAACTAAGGAGCGTCAACCTAAAATCCCTTTTCCAGCCAATGCTTGTAGGCGTTTTAGTTAGTTTTAAAACCATCCACAGCGCCAGACTACCAATAACACACCGTACCCATATAGCCACTTCGGGCGATACAGTGGTGTAGCTACCCACAGTGCCCGACGAGCTCATAAAGAGTATGGCAAGAGTCAAAACCAGAAAGTGTTGTGTGTTTTTGTTCATAATTCAACCGGGTCAGACGGGAAAAAACCGCAAGTTAGAATCTAAACATCAAGGAAGCATCTGTTCCGTGCAGTTTTTTAGTATATCATAGTCCATTCGCAATGGGTTTATGACTTATGGTAGAAAAAACCTAATTTCAGGGCTTCAATCAATCTGACTTTTTATGAAAGAGCACAAACGAATCACTAATTTACTTGTACTAATGCTGCCGGCTTTACTGATTGTGGCCTGCGCACCCCAAAAAAAAGAAACACCAAAGCGGCCTAACATTATCTTTATGATGGCCGACGACCATGCGTATCAGGCCATAAGCGCCTACAACGACAAGTTGATCCAAACACCCAACATCGACCGTATAGCCGATCAGGGTATGCTTTTTACCAATGCATGTGTTACCAATTCCATCTGTGCACCCTCCCGGGCGGTAATTCTCACGGGTAAGCACAGTCACCTCAACGGCAAAGTAGATAATCATTTTCCCTTTGATACCACACAGGTAACATTTCCACAGTACTTGCAAAAAGCCGGCTATCAGACGGCAATGTTTGGCAAGCTGCATTTTGGTAATAGTCCCAAAGGGTTTGACCAGTTTAAAATATTGCCCGGGCAGGGTACGTACTACAACCCCGAGTTTATAACCAAAGACGAAGGCCGTGTGACGCTTCAGGGCTATGTGACCGACCTCATAACCGACCTCACTATAGACTGGTTGGAAAACGAACGAGAGGAAGATAAGCCTTTTATGCTAATGTATCTGCACAAAGCGCCACACAGAGAGTGGCTTCCGGCCGAGCGCCACATTCAGGAATACACCTCTAAGACCTTTCCAGAGCCTGAAACACTCTTTGACGACTATGCCAATAGAGGCACTGCTGCCAAAGAAGCCGAAATGAATCTGCTTACCCACATGAACTGGGCAGGAGACTCTAAAATTTACCCGGAGGTAATGGATGAGCTGGGCATACCAGACGCGTCGGGTTGGGACAAAGGAGCATTCAAGCGTGAGGTAGGTAGGCTAAATCCAGAGCAACGCAAAGCATGGGATGCAGTGTATGGGCCCATTAATGAGGAGTTTAAGAAAAAATACCCTACCATGACCGACGAAGAGAAAATGAAATGGCGATACCAGCGCTACATGCAGGACTATTTGGGCTCTATAGCCTCTGTAGATGAAAATGTAGGGCGTTTGCTAGACTATCTCGACGAAAAAGGACTCACCGAAAACACTCTCATCATGTACACTTCCGATCAGGGTTTTTACCTTGGCGAGCACGGCTGGTTCGACAAGCGATTTATCTACAACGAATCTTTTAAAACACCCTTGCTGGTACGTTGGCCGGGGGTAATTCAGCCCGGACAAAAATCAAACGAAATGGTTCAAAACCTGGATTTTGCCCAGACGATGCTGGAAGCCGCCGGTGTGGAGAGTCCTGCAGATATGCAGGGAGAAAGCCTCATGCCGCTTTTCAAGGGTAAAGATGAAATGTGGAACAGGAAAGCCGTGTACTACCATTACTACGAGTATCCGTCTATTCATATGGTCAAGCGCCACTATGGTATTGTGTCGGAAGACTACAAGCTGGCACATTTTTACTTCGATGTGGACGAATGGGAGCTATACGATCGAAAAAAAGACCCTCAGGAAATGCGCAATGTCTACAATGACCCGGCCTATGCCGATGTAGTGGCCGACCTGAAAAAACAACTGGCAGCTATGCGGATAAAATACAAAGACTCTGAAGAACTGGACAATCACTACATAGATACATTTTTGGAAAACCAGGGAAAGAAAAGAGAAGACTATCAGCGATAAGTCGCAAGCGGGATAAATACCTTTAGCGCCGGAGTAGTGATTGGATACTGCTCCGGCGTTTTTTGTTATTTCAAGGACAAGAGCCTGTATAATCGACAGCCAGCTCGTAGCATCCCATTGGCAAGGAAGTTATTTGTAAAAAAAGCCAGCAGGACTAAATGCGGTTGTCCTGTGCTTTGATTCGTTTTGCTATAGCATAATACAATTTTTACCTTAATTTTGCGACCTTAATTTTTTAACACCATACTATGAATTTAAGCGAGCAGGAAATCGTAAGGCGACAAGCAAGGGAAGAACTTCAGCAAATGGGAGTGAACCCATATCCGTCAGAATTGTTTGAAGTGAATGTAACCACCAAGAACATATTGCAGAATTACGAGCGCCGCAAGCTTGATTATCAAAACATATCCATAGCCGGGCGTCTGATGAGCCGTAGGATTATGGGATCGGCATCTTTTGCCGAAATTCAGGATGAAAAAGGCAGAATGCAGATATACATCCGTCGTGATGATATATGCCCCGGCGAAGACAAAAGCCTGTACAATACCATCTTTAAGAAAAAGATGGACATAGGCGACATTATTGGTATCAAGGGGTACGTCTTTACCACACAGGTAGGAGAAATATCCATCCATGTAAAGGAGCTGAAACTGCTTACCAAATCGCTGAAACCACTGCCTGTAGTAAAAGAAATAGAAGATAAAGAAGGAAATAAAAAAACGTTTGATGCCTTCAAAGATCCGGAACTTCGATACCGTCAGCGGTACGTAGACCTGATCGTAAATCCTGAGGTACGGGATACATTCATCAAGCGTACCAAGCTGGTAAATTCCATGCGCGATTTTCTGGCAGAGAGAGGGTATTTGGAAGTAGAAACACCCATTTTGCAGCCATTGTATGGTGGAGCTGCGGCCCGTCCTTTCAAGACACATCACAACACCCTGGACATGACGCTGTATCTGCGTATAGCCAACGAACTGTACCTGAAGCGACTCATAGTGGGAGGTTTCGATGGTGTTTTCGAGTTTTCAAAAGACTTTAGAAACGAGGGAATGTCTCGTTTTCACAATCCGGAGTTTACTCAGGTAGAGCTGTATGTAGCCTACAAAGACTACAACTGGATGATGGATCTGGTAGAGGAGATGGTAGAAAAAGTAGCCCTCGACCTACACGGTACTACTGAAGTGCAGGTAGGCGAGCATGTGCTCAACTTCCAGCGTCCCTGGAAACGCTTTACGATGTTTGAAGCCATCGAGCATTTTACGGGTATCGATATTTCAGAAATGGATGAAGCGCAATTGCGCGAGACCGCCCAAAAACTGGAAGTACCTGTAGACGAAACCATGGGTAAGGGCAAGTTGATCGATGAGATTTTTGGTGAAAAATGCGAAGGGCAGCTTATTCAGCCTACGTTTATTACAGACTACCCGGTAGAAATGTCGCCTTTAGCCAAAAAGCACCGCACCAAAGAAGGTTTGGTAGAGCGCTTTGAGGCTATAGCCAATGGAAAAGAAATCTGTAATGCCTTTTCGGAGCTCAACGACCCGATCGATCAGCGCAAGCGATTTGAAGAGCAGTTGGAGCTGGGAAAACGCGGAGACGATGAAGCCATGGTGCTGGACGAGGATTTCTTGCGGGCACTCGAGTACGGTATGCCACCTACTGCCGGATTAGGAGTGGGGATCGATCGTCTGTCTATGATCATGACCAACTCAAATTCGATACAGGATGTACTCTTTTTCCCTCAAATGAAGCCCGAAAAGAAAGAGCAGTTTTTGACAGAAAGCCAATACGAAGCACTGGGTGTGAGGAGTGAGCTTATTCCTATTTTGCAAAAAATGGGAATGGTAACTGTAGAAGCTTTCAAAGAAGCCAAGGATACTAAGCTTTTCAACGATGTGTGTGGCACCAAAAAGAAGTTGAAACTAAAAGAAGTAAAAAATCCTACGCTCGAAGAAGTGCAGGGGTGGATAGAAGCTGCCGGCTAATTAGGCTTTGTTGAGAAACACATTTATTTGTACCTTAAGCCTAAGGAGAACAATTTACAGCAATTTTTATAGCAGGTATTTCTTATGTGATGCAAGCTTTTTGAGCAAAATGCACGATTTTCCGGGCAACATAAAAAACAAGCAACCCTTTAAACGTTAGCCTCAGACATGTCATCTACTGTGTTGGGACAGAAACGAAGTATACCTATACATCTTCATCTCATCCGCCGTGTAGCTAACATGCCTGAGACTTTCTCAGCTGAGCCTCAAGTTAACAAGAGCCTTTCTTTTGGCGACCTTCTTCATAAAGCTGAATAAAATCATCCAATGGACAGGAGGCAATAGCCTGTCCGATTACTTCCACGGGCAACTGCTCGAGGCGCTTGAAGCGTACGCAACACTTGCCCGTATCCATTTTTTTGCCGGTAGCTTTATACGCCTTTTCAAAATTCTCCCTGGTGTTGTTGTTAGCATAGATAGCACTCAGGTATACTGCCATGTGATTTTTTTGCGAAGCTAAAGCCGCATATAGCAGGGGCTTTTTGTTGTAGGTATTTGGGTAGGTAGCAAGTGGTACTTCGTAGGCAATCATACCCCAGTTCATAACCTCTACATAGCCTTCGGGTAGGTTTTTTAAAATAACATCACGCACATGGGTAATGGCATCCCTTCTGTCGTCCGGCAACTCTTTCAGGTATTGATCTACTGTGGTGGCTTTGCTTTGCATGATACTTAATTTGTCGATTTAAATTAATCCTACCCGCTATTTCAACATTAGAGTAGTAAAAATACAAAAAAACAAACGGAAGAAAACTCAAAGATCAGCCATAGGATCCGGATGAGAAAAAGTATACGCCAATACCTGTTTTAGCTTAGAGTTGTCTATGATTTTATAGCTGAGCGGTGGCGGATCGGTCGAAAAAACGGGGATATCAAGTCCTGCTTTCTTTGCGGCCTGTGTATAAAAGGCTTTTCGGGTAGGGTGCTCGTCTGCTACACAATTGAGTATAATATTGCCGGTATTTTGGGCTATCACCTCGAGCAGGATCGCTACACAGTCGTCCTGATGGATAAGGTTGATAGGTGCTTCTGCATTGGGCAGGTTTTTTTTGCCAGCCAAAAAACGCCCGGGCTGACGGTCGTACCCGTATAGTCCGGCCATGCGCAATACTACTGTATCGAAATGTTGACAGGCCATTAGCTGGTGCTCTATGTGTTGCAGCATCTTGCCGGAGGTAGTTTCGGGTGTGCCGCTAAAATCTTCCGTTACGATACTGTTAGTAGCCGGGTATACCGAGGTAGAGCTTATAAAAATTACCTTTTGTATACTGGATTTTTCGATGTGCTCACGCAAAGACAAAATCTGTTGCGGGTAGTTGGGCTGTGTTTTGGCACGGGGAGGCACAGCTATGACCAGGCAGTTGCTGTTTAAAAAAGAATGCAGGTTGCTATGTGTGTCCGGTTGGTCCAGGTGTATGACAAAAGGAGTAATTCCGGCATTTTCCAACTCTGGAATCCTCGACGCAGAGGTTGTAGAGCCATTCACTACATACCCTTTGGCTACCAGCGCCCGGGCTAGTGGCAGGCCCAGCCAGCCACACCCCAGTATGCTTACTGTTGCAGGCATATTAAACACCAAACTGGCGAAGGTGATGGTCTAAGTGTTTGTACATAGACCAGCCCCGTTCTTCGCGCGTCATGGGCCCAAATAGCGGATGTTCGCGTTTGTTGGCTGCCTCAGGCGATTCGTTCACAAACTCATCCATTACATTCAGAAGGCGTTTTTTCTCGGTCAAAAAATCTTTTTCCTCCGTTTGTTTGTACTGCGGATGGGTTTTGCTGTTTTTAGGATAGGGGTTGTTGTCTACTACCAGCTTACGAATCACTCCTTTGATGATACGAATGAAAAAAGGAGTATTCTGTAGGGGTTTTCCATTCATTACCTCCAGAATTTCGGCACAGTGAGCCATCATTTGAGCAGACGACATACTGCCCCATTCCGGCGTAGAATCCGATGAGAGGGAGGCTATTCGCTGAATTACTTTGGCATAGTTGTCTTCGTCGTAGAGGTCTATAATTTCCAGTTTTTCTTCTGACATATCGGTGGGAATGGTAGTGGACAGTAAAAAAAACTAAAATAGCAATTTTTTCTGAAGAGAGGATAAGTACTGCTACTAAATAATGCAGTGAGACTCCCTCAAAAAATGTCTTTGGGTTAGTTGCTGGGAAAATAAAAAGTGATTGTATATGAATTTGGGGCAAGGTTAGATTGTACGAAATAGGTTTTTCTGGGAAGAAACTAAAAATAATGTTTTGTGAAGCATAGAATCAGGTTATGCTTGTATCAGCGGTGTGGTCATGACCTATCCGATTTATTTCAAGTTTTGCTTTGCGCTTTTGGCTCGGATCAAAATAGTCTCCAAATTAGTTGTATATTGACACAGTACCTTTTCATACAGAGTATGTAAGTGCTTCTCAAGCACACATTCAACCAAAAATAGAAAATGAAATACCGCAAATTAGGAAAAACAGATATAGAGATCAGTGAAGTGAGTTTTGGAGGTATGTCTTTGTCTCCGGGCAAGGAAGAAAACGCAAGTGTATTAGCTAAAGCCATAGAAAACGGGATTAATTTTTTCGATACAGCCGACTTGTACGATAAAGGAGAAAATGAAAAAATAATAGGCAAAGCCTTAAAACCACATCGCAAAAAAGTGATACTGGCGACCAAAGTGGGCAATCAATGGCGGTCGGATAGGAGTGGTTGGGACTGGAATCCTACCAAGCCGTACATCATGCAGGCTGTAGATAAAAGTTTGCAACGTCTGCAGACCGATTACATCGATTTGTATCAATTGCACGGGGGCACACTGGATGATCCTATTGATGAAACTATAGAGGCTTTTGAGCGCCTGGTAGATATGGGAAAAATACGGTATTACGGAATATCCTCTATTCGTCCGAATGTGATCAGGGCCTATGTGCAAAAGTCTAATATCATAAGTGTGATGATGCAGTACAGCCTACTGGACAGGAGGCCGGAGGAGGCTTGTTTCGATTTGCTTGAACAAAACGGAATAGGAGTACTGGTAAGGGGAGCTCTTGCTCGTGGGTTGCTGGTAGACAAGCCTGCCAGATCGTATTTGAACTACCAGCCCGCCCAGGTAGAAGCAATGCAGAAAGCGGTGAATGCACTGGCCGGCAGTGAGCAAAGTGCTGCACAAGTAGCCCTGCAGTATGTGTTGCGGTCGTCTGCTGTACATACGGCTGTGTCTGGCATACGTACTGTAGACCAACTTCACGATGTGTGTGGCGTATCGGACCGGCCACCTATGGCCCCAGCCGCATATAAAACCCTGGGAGAAGTATTGCCACCAAATCGCTATGAACAGCACCGCTGAAGCAGTATTTTTTAGTCAAACTATTGCTGGAATGAGGGAGTATGGTCTGGTAGATTGCTATCTTTGACGGGTATGAAAGCAGCTTCAATACACGAACTGAAAAAAGAACTTTTGCACCTGGACGAAAAGTCATTGGTGGCAACCTGCCTGCGTTTGGCCCGCTACAAAAAGGACAACAAGGAGCTGATGACTTACCTGCTTTTTGAGGCGCACGATGAGGAAGGCTACCGGCAGTCGATCAAAAAAGAAATAGATGATCAGTTAGCCGAGATGAACCGAAGCAGTTTGTATTTTGTGAAAAAGACCTTGCGTAAAATTTTAAGAAATACAAACAAGTACATCCGGTACTCGGGTGAAAAGCAAACGACTGTGGAAGTGCTTTTGTATTTTTGCGAAGCAGTAAAAAAGGAGGGTATCCCTCTGGGAGAAAGTAAAGTCATCAGTAATATGTTTGCTGCGCAGATCAAGAAAATACGCACTACGCTGAAAGGCTTGCATGAAGATTTGCAGTATGATTATGAACAGCAGCTTCAGGATTTGGAAGCCTATCATGAGCTTTTGAAATAAACAACAGAACAAAATGAGTTGCCCTACGCATAAAGTTTGCTACGATACACGGGAACTGGCCGAAGAGGCTTTGCTACAGAACCATGCCCGCTTTTATCATACGGGCACTGGCCCTGTCAATGTATATGCTTGCGATTACTGCGGGAGTTATCACTTTACCTCCAAAGGAGAAGTGCACGAGCTGCTGCGCGACGACAAAAATAAGAAGCGTATAGAGTTGGGCAGAGAGGCTAATTATTGGGAAGAAAAATACAGAAGAAAGTAAAAACAGAATGACTATGTCACCAAGACCCTACGTGTTGGCTGAAACCAACTGGAAAACCGTAAAAGAACAGAATTATAGTGTGGCTATCCTGCCCTGGGGAGCTACAGAAGCACATAATTACCACTTGCCTTATGCTACAGACAACTATCAGGCAGAGCATGTAGCCATAGCTTCGGCAGCCCATGCGTGGAGTCAGGGTGCCAAAACCATCGTTTTGCCTGTGATTCCCTTTGGTGTAAATACCGGACAGCTGGATGTGGACTTGTGTATCAATATGAACCCCAGTACGCAAATGGCCATCTTGAGTGATATAGTAGATGTGCTTTCAAGGCAACAGATCGAAAAGCTGGTAATCGTTAATTCGCACGGAGGCAACAATTTTAAGCAGATGATTCGTGAACTGTCGCTGCACTATCCCGATGTGTTTGTGTGTGCGGTAAACTGGTGGCAAGCCGGAGATCAACACAAATACTTTGACGAGCCTGGAGATCACGCCGGGGAATTGGAAACCAGTGCCATGATGCACATAAAGCCGGAAACCGTGCTGCCTCTGGCTGAGGCTGGAGACGGTAGTGCCAGGGCGTTTAAGATAACAGCACTAAAAGAAGGATGGGTTTCAGCGCAGCGCCAGTGGACGTCTGTAACGGCAGATACAGGTGTAGGCAACCCTGCTAAAGCCACAAAAGAAAAGGGAGAACGATACCTGTCTGTCGTGCAGGAACGAATCGGTGATTTTCTGGTAGAGCTGGCCGCTACTCCTTTGGATGATATGTATGAAGAAAAACCTTCTTGAATGACACAGGAGTAGAGGTTTCGCTTTTCAATAAAGCCATGTAGAGATATCTCCAAAAGTTTTTTATTCCGGTACTTTTGAGTACTAAACATGGATCATTTCCTGCCGGAAAAATCCTATCAATTTAACTTTTGGAGAGTTTAATTCTAAAAGCGGAATCTCTGGACTTAGGAGTAGTTTATTTGCTTTTTAGCCCGTCAATGATGAGTTTGATGGGCAGCAGAATGTTTTCCTTGATGCAGTCCCAATCGGATCGGGTAGGGTAGGTGTGCATAAATACATTGAGCAAGTCAAATTGTATAGCAAATTTTACAGTACAAATACATTCGGCCATTTTGCGGGTGTCGCAGGGAGAAAAATACCCTGAAGACACACCTTCTTCCAGGCACTGTTGATAAAAACCGATTCCTCCTTCGTTGATCTTGTCGATAAACTCGCGGTATAGGTTGCGGGTTTCTATCAGCACACGAACGGGTATTTTGTGGATCATCACTACCTGCTCATAGTAACTTAGCGATTGGTTGAGGTACTCGATGATTTTGTCGGCAGGGTGCTGGTGTTTGTTGGCCTCATCTACAAAAACTTTGAACTGATTTTCCCATTCGTCTTTGAAGGAACACATAAACATGTCCTCCTTGTTTTTGAAGTAGTAATAAAGCGACGATTTTTTCATGCCTACCGCCTGAGATATGTCATCAACACTGGTTTTGGTGTAGCCCAGTCGGTTAAATAGGGTTTTTGCTGCGGTTAAAATCTGGTTTCGTTTGTCTTCCATGTCGCGAGCTTTAGTTGGCGAAGAGTGGGCTAATGTCACGGGTTGGTCTGGTGGTCAAAAAGAAAGCCGTTAATACCCGGGCTCAAATTTATACGAACCCGAGTATTAACGGCTAAAAATATCTGGTAATTTTAAATTTATCAGTTGCCGGTAAGGAAGGAGTAGTTTTCTGCGTAGTAGAGCATTTGCTCGGTAAAATCCATCGGGTAAGTCACGTTTATATCGGTTATTTCGCCGTTATCATCGGTTACCGGTACCAGCACAGGGTTGATAAAACCTCCATAGGGTGCAGACTTTATTTTTTTAGATCGCTCCAATACTTCTTTGTGCAGCTCCTGATCTACTTTTACACCATACCCTTCTATAAGGGCTTTTCCAGCTTCATAGTCTCCTTCAGACTTAATGCGTTGCACTTCCCTGAGCAGTTGGCCAAACAGTTCGCGTAGTTTGCTGTAGTCGTTGATGGTAAAATAGGTTTTCCCATCTTTTACTATTTTTTCAATCACATTGTCAGCCTTTCCTTTTTCATATGCCCATTTGGCTATCATTTGACGGTTTCGCATGTGAGCTTCTTCTATGTCGTCACCCAGGTTGAGCCTGCGGAGTTGCATCATCAGTCCATTGCGGATATAGCTATCGTATTCTTCTTTGCCGGGTTCCAGGTTTTCAAACAAGCCCAATTCCACCAGCTTAGGGTCCAGGATGTAGTAGAGGGCTACCAGATCGGCGCGTCCCTCTTCCAGAGCAGAACTGTAGTTTTTCAGTGTTTCTTTGGGAGTGCCCACTCCGGGGTTGAGTTTGCCCGATGCGTGCCCCACTACTTCGTGCAGAGCCGTGTGCATTTTATCGCCAATTTCGCCGTATTTTTTGGCACGGTCTATTTCTTCCTGAGTGTATGCAAACTCTTCCAGAAATCCTCCGCCGGCAGCTCCTTTGTATGCGTCGGTTATGTTGCCCAGGCTTACAGATTTAGATCCGTATTGTGCGCGAATCCAGTTGGCATTGGGCAGGTTTACACCTATTGGTGAGCTGGGTGAAGCATCGCCTGCTTCGCCGGCTACAGTCACTACTTTGTAGCTTACGCCGGTTACGTTCTCTTTCTTGTGGGCATCCATGATCGGACTGTTGTCTTCAAACCACTGCACGTTTTCTTCCAGCTTTGCCATACGGGCCGACGACTCAAAATCTTTGATTTGCACTATCGACTCGAATGAACCCCTGTAGCTTTTAGGGTCGTTGTATACCTCTACAAACCCATTGATATAGTCAATGTCCCCTTCTGTAGCTCCGGCCCATACAATGTTGTACTCATCCCAGATTTTCAGATCTCCGGTCTCGTAGTATTTTGTCAGTAGTTCTAATCCCTTTTTTTGGGCTTCATTTTCAGCCACTTCAGATGCTTTTTTGAGCCATTTCACTACCTCTTTCAGGGCGTTACCATACATTCCGCCTACTTTCCATACTTCTTCGCGCAAGTTGCCGTTTTCGTCGCGCACCATTTTAGAATTGAGTCCATAGGAGATAGGGGTGTCGGTGTTTTTATCCATCACTTTATCGTAGTAGGCGTCTACTTCTTCGGCGGTGATGTCGGGAGCGTAGAAGTTTACAGCAGAGCCCAGCAACAAACCTTTGGCCGGATCCAGGTTTACTTTTTTACCGTCTTTGTCGGGGTGAAAGATTATGTCAATTATCTCCGAAGAAAGATTGGTGTTGGTGGCGGCCAGCAGTTCGGTAAAGTACGACCGCCCAAAGTCAGGCATGATTTTTTGCATACCATAGTGATGGTGTATGCCATTGGAAAACCAAACTCTTTTGGTGTAGACCATAAAGTTTTTCCAGTCGCTGGAAGATCGGTCTCCTTTGTAGTTTTTTACTATGTTTTCGAGTGCTGTCCGAATGGCCAGGTTGTGGCGATAGTTTTGATCGTACATGATATCGCGTCCGGCAAGTCCTGCTTGCGTGAGGTAGTATACCAGTTTTTTTTGTTGGAGCGAAAGCTGGTCGAACCCCGGTACTTTATACCGGATAATCTTGATGTCGGCAAACTGTTCTGCCAGATACTGAAAGTTGTCTTTGGAGTTGTTTTCATTTTGCTGAGTGCCGGGAGAGCAGCTGCACAAAATGGCCAATAACAACAGGCTACCTATTTTTTTCATATTTCAGATGGTTTAATGTGTTTTGATCTGCTGCAAGATAAAAATCAAAGCGGAAAGTGTCAATCTTCGGGGGTGCGTGGGGGAAAATGGACGTTTGACTGGCTGTAGTACCGGTTGGGTGGTTAGCTGAACAGGCCGTGTAGTTCTACATCGATGCGCGATACTATACCGGCAAAGTCTTCCTGATTTTTTACAAAGTCCAGGCCGTTTACATCTATTACCAGCAACTTGCCTTCGGTATAGTTAGCTATCCAGTCTTCGTAGTGTTCGTTTAGCCCTTTCAGGTAGTCTATACGGATGGCGTTTTCATAATCACGCCCTCTGTTTTCTATGTTTTGCACCAGCCGGCCTATATCTGCCTTCAAATAGATGAGCAGATCGGGGGCTTTTACAAAGCGAATCATAGAATCAAATAGTGCTTTGTAGTTTTGGTAGTCACGTTCTTTGAAGTACCCCTGTTTATACAGGCTTTTGGCAAAGATGTAGGCATCTTCGTAGATTGTTCTGTCTTGTATTACTGTTTTTTCGCCCTTTCTTACCTTGTTGATTTGTTCAAACCGGCTATTGAGAAAGTAGACTTGCAAATGAAAACACCACTTGTGCATGTCGCTGTAGAAGTCCTCGAGGTAGGGGTTGTCTTCTACATCTTCAAACTCGGGCTGCCAGCCATAGTGTTTGGCAAGCATCTGAGTCAGGGTGGTTTTGCCAGCTCCGATATTGCCGGATACGGCTATGTGCATGGGGCGATCAGCCATTGCTCACGGTTTTTAAATGCTATCGCGTACGTTTTACTCTGCTGTGTAGGCTGATGTTTGGGTTGGTAATAAATTGATACAGCACATTTACCCACGATTTGTGTACATACAAGTTGTCGTAAAAATCGGGCGCCATTTTTTTAAGGTCCGGCAGTCGGGTGCCGGGTATGTTCGGAAAATCGTGGTGTTCGTTGTGATAGCCTACATTGAGAGCCAGCTTGTTTAGCGGGCCATAGTAGCTGTAAGTTTCCTGATCTTCTTTAAATACGTAGTGCTCAGCTATAAAATGAGCTGCCAGAGGGTGAAGGCTGCCTGCCAGAAAGATGGAAAACAATAGGTACAGGATAGCACTAAAGCCGGCAAAGTAAGTGTATGTTGAGATAGCAGCCAGCTGAAATACGATGTTGATGATGTGCCATTTTTCCATTTTGATTGGGTGAACAAACATGGGGCGAAACGCATAAAACATGATTTGGTTGATAGCCCATATCATTTTGCCAATGCGGCCCTTAAATAGTTTGGCCTCACCGTTGGTAGGCAGGTCTGTATCGTTGTGTTCATCGCCTTGTTCCCAGTGGTGTTTGAGGTGGTAGGTCCTGAATGAAATAGCGTATGGAGCTACTATCGGTATGTTGGCAATGAGTGCCAGCCAATTGTTGTACACTCGCTTTTTAAAAGCCAGATCGTGGCTGATTTCGTGAATTGCCAGAAAAATGGTATGGCTGACGGATGCTCCTACAAAATAGGCAAGAGGAATGTACCAGTACCAGGCCAATTGAGCAATAAAAGGCGCACTTACTAATTGAAATATAACCAGGCCCAGTGTTTTGTATTTTAGCCCCTTGTCTATGCCATACAGCGACCGAACTTCAGGGTGTTTGTTGAGTATTTCTTTTCTTCGGGTAAAATGTGGCTCTCTTTCTTCAGACCAGTAAAAACCTTTCTTTTCCAAAACTTTGTACTTTTATTAAACTACAAAGATATACTTGTTTTCTTTTCTTATCCGAATTGACCTTTTTAAATTTCGAATTAACCGCATGTGTGGCAATGAAATAACTGAATAGCCTTTTGATTTGGCATAGAGCTGTGTGCGGTAAATGGGCTCTGCTGAGAAACACATTTATTTGTACATTAAGACTAAGGAGAGCAATTTATAGCAATTTTTATAGTAGGCATTTCTTGTTTGATGGAAGCTTTTTAAGCAAAATGCACGATTTTCCGTGCAGCATAGAATCATCAAGTGACCCTTTCTCAGTAGAGCCTAAATAGGGAGTGTGTAATCTTTGAGGAAAAATTACCTCATTCCGTTTCAATATGGTTTATTTGCGATATGGAATTCATAGATCAGGAAATTCAGGATTATTCGGAGCAGCATACATCACCCGAAAGCCCACTGCTGCGCCAGATAAACAGAGAAACCCACGTAGAAGTATTGGCACCCAGAATGCTATCCGGTCAAATGCAAGGACGTATATTGTCCCTGTTTTCGCAGATGATGCGACCCGCTGCTATTTTGGAGATTGGTACATTTACCGGTTATTCAGCGATTTGCCTGTGTGAGGGATTGCAGCCGGGAGGCCAACTGGTGACGATCGATATAAACGAAGAACTGGAGGATCGCTGCAGAGCGTATTTTGAGCAGGCAGGGTTGTCGGATCGTATTGATTTTAGAATCGGCAATGCATTGGATATTGTGCCTCAGCTCAATCAAACTTTTGATTTGGTGTTTATCGATGCGGATAAAGAAAACTACCGGAAGTACTACGATATGGTGCTTGATAAGGTGCAGGCTGGTGGGGTGATCATCGCTGATAATGTGCTCTGGAGTGGTAAAGTATTAAACAAAGGCCCTAAAAAGCTGGATAAAGACACCAAAGCATTGATAGAGTTCAATGACTATGTACAACAGGACGATCGTGTAGAAAATGTGTTGTTTCCTGTACGGGATGGTTTGATGATGATCCGAAAAAAGTGATGGGTATGCGTTGGATAGTGTTGATGCTATTGCTGGTAAGTCAGCCTTTGTTGGGTGACGAGGTGAAAATACCCAGTGTACCTTCTGAAATGGATTTTGCCGGTATGAAGTTGAAGATAACTGAGGCGGCTCGCCGTGATATCCAGAAAGATGTGGATATGCTACGCAAAAGCCCTAAGTATTTCAATATAAAATTGGACAGGGTCAGACTTTACTTTCCTATTGTAGAGCGAGTGCTCAGAGAAGAGGGAGTGCCGGACGATTTTAAGTTTCTCTCGGTACAGGAAAGCGCGCTCATATCAGACGCTGTGTCTACCTCCAACGCCGTGGGGTTTTGGCAGTTCAAAGATTTTACCGGAAGGGAAGTTGGCTTGCGTATCGATCGCTATGTGGATGAACGTATGAATATAGTGGCTTCTACACGAGGAGCAGCCAAGTATTTTAAGCGGCACAATTTCTTTTTTCGCAACTGGGTATACACCGTGCTGGCGCACATGACAGGGCGTGGCGGTGCACAGAAGTATGTGGATGAAAAGAAGTTTGGCGAAACCAAAATGACCATAAATGAGAAAACGCACTGGTATGTAAAAAGGTGTCTGGCTCATAAGATCGCGTTTGAAAAAGAAGTAAAGGGTAGTCACTCTCAAGGGATGAAACTGGTAGAGTACACCAAAGGAAAGGACAAAACTCTGCCTCAGATAGCCAAAGAGCTGGGGGTAGACGAGGAGCTGCTGATAAAATACAACAAATGGCTGAAGCGTGGCAAAGTGCCTGGCGAAAAAGAGTATGTGGTGATAGTGCCTGTTACTGATAAGATGCCCAAAGGGCTGGAGGCTGCCAATAAACAACCTACCATAAAAAAGCCAACATCAAAACCTACGATTGATCTTACCAACGACCTAAATACCAATAAAACGATTTTCATCAAGATCAACGGCATACCCAGCATGCTGGCCAAAGCCAACGAAACCATAGAGGCTATGGCTGCTGAAGGGGGAGTGACGATGCATCAGTTTCTGAAATACAACGACCTGAAGCCTTCGGATGCCATCAAAGAAGGGGAGATTTATTACCTAAAGAAAAAGAAAAACAAAGCCAAGGTGTATTACCACACCGCAGAACCGGGTGAAACACTATGGGATATCAGTCAGAAATTTGGCGTAAAACTGCACCGTCTTGCCAAAATGAATCGCATGACAGTACTGGATAAGCCGGAGGCGGGCAGGCTTATGTGGCTCAGGAAAACACGTCCTAAAGATGTGCCGGTAGAAATAAAAGAACTGCCCACTCCTGAGCAGATTGAACAAATCTTGGGTGGTCCGTTGGAGAAACTGGCCGACGAACCCTCTACCCCGGCTCCTAAACCCCAAACTGTGGTGCCATCGCAGGAAAAAATAACTCTGCCCGGAGATGATAAAGGTGATGAGGAAAGTGAGCCTGAGCGGGAATTGGAGGAGGACAAGCCTAACCAGCCCATGCGTGAATATACAATTCATGTAGTAGAAAAAGGTGAAACGCTATACGCCATTGCTAAAAAATACGAGATTGAAGTAATGGAATTGATGGAACTAAACCGTACCAATGGTGCATTGAGCATAGGGCAGAAACTAAAAGTGCCAAAATCTGTACTGCCATCCGAGGAGCAGGCCAAAACGGATCAAAAGAGTGCTTCTGATGACGATGCGGTTATTTTTCATGTGGTAGCCCCGGGAGATACCATGTATAAAATTTCAAAAAAATATAAAATAACGGTTGACAAATTGCTTGAATTAAATCAAAAAGATAATTTTGATCTTTCTATCGGAGAAAAAATAAGAATAAAAGAGTAACCTAACCAGCTTAATATATGTTCAACCTTGCCCTGCTTATAGACAATCACGATGAGGATAACGCACTCAACGAACAAGCCATTATAAGTGCGGGATTGGCCAGTAAGGTTGTGATCAAAAACAACGGAAGAGATGCCATCAATTACCTGACTACCAACCCCGATATACCCGATGTGATTTTTTTGGACATGCATATGCCAATAGTAGACGGTTGTGTTTTTATCCATGAGTTTGAAAGCCTGCCTGATATCATAAAAGACCTCTCCAAGATATACATCATGTCAACCAACAAAAACGACATCTACCTGCAGCAGATGATAGAAGGTAATGAAATAGCCGGCATAGTTCCTAAGCCTCTCACAGCCGCTGCATTGGAAAAATTGTTGTAGTTTTTTAAAAACACAGACTTTGTGTTTAAGTCAAACAAAAAAAACAACAATTCCGGAAGCTCGCATGGAGTCAGTTTTAGGCTCGTAACTTTATCTTGTGTCTGTATTTAGTTTAAAATTTACATTACCCATGTTAATCTTGTAATGGGTATGGAGAGTGGGTGCGTACAAGTGGTTGGGTAAGCACCGATGTGTAATTATGCTTGCTTACCTTATCTGCGTCGTGTGTTGCTTTTGTTCCTGCGGTTTTGTCAGCAGGCTTGTTGTGGTTTGTTAGAAATCTGTATCGAGTCCCAGTGCGTCACGCAATTGTTTTAGCTCAGGTTTTTTGGCTATCATTTCATCAAAAATTTCCGCATTGGTGTAGGCCGTGCGTACTGTTTCAGCCTGATTAAACGATGTATCAACCTGTAGGTGATCGTTTTCCAGTTGGTCGCGGGTGTACTTTAAGAGTTCTACTTCTATTTCTCCCAAGAAGCGTCTTTCCACAGAATTTTTCAGCTGGAGTTCGACTGTATTCTCACCGACAAGCTTCATTTCATTTTTGAGAAGAGACTTGTAGGAACTGGAGAGTTTTTTTAGTTCGATAAAGCTATCAAACACCTGTTTTACCTTGTCGAGCGTAAAAGGTGTACTGCGCATTTCTTTTTCTTCGAAAACAGCTGCAGCATCCTCTTCTTTTTCCTCCTCTTTGGGTTTGAATATATCGGTAAGCTTTGGTGTTTCTGTTTTTTTAGGTTTTACAGGAACTACCGGTATGGTTTTTTTAGGTGTAGCAGCTTTTGTAGCGGTAGGGGCAGTGTTCGGCGTGGCTTCAGCAGTGCCGTTGCTTTCTAGTTCAGGACTTTTTTTTTTAGTTCAGCAGCATCTATCTGACTGAGGTTAAATGCCTGATTGAGGTGGGCAATCTTCATGAGAGCCAGCTCCACATGCAACCGCTGGTTTTTACTCGACTTGTAGTTGAGGTCGCAGAGGTTGAGTATATTCAGTGCCGAAAAGATAAACGACAAAGATACCTGTTGGGCCTGCTCTACGTATTTTTTTTGCACATTGTCAGATACTTCCAGCAGCTTTACTGTTTGTTGATCCTTGCACACCATGATGTTTCGCAGGTGTTCTGCCAGTCCTATCACAAAGTTGTGCCCGTCAAAGCCTTCTTTTAATATGTCGTTGAAAAGCAGGAGCGATTCCGGTAGTTTTTCATTGTACAGCAAGTCGGTAGCCTGGAAAAAATAGTCGTAATCCAGGATGTGCAGGTTTTTGATGGTGTCCTGATAGGTGACCTTGTTGCCTGATGAAAAAGTAACGATCAGGTCGAAAATGGACAAAGCATCCCGCAGTGCTCCATCTGCTTTTTGGGCAATCAGATGCAGCGCTTCCTCTTCAGCCTCAATACCCTCTTTCTCAGCTATTTTTTTTAGTTGCCAGGTAATATCGGAAACTTCGATACGATTGAAATCGAAAATCTGACACCTGGATAGTATCGTGGGTATTACTTTGTGTTTTTCTGTAGTGGCCAGTATAAATATGGCATACGATGGAGGCTCTTCCAGGGTCTTCAAAAAAGCATTGAAGGCCTGATTGGAGAGCATGTGAACCTCATCGATGATGTACACCTTAAACTTGCCTTGCTGGGGTGGGTAGCGCACCTGATCGATCAGGTTTCGGATGTCGTCTACCGAGTTGTTAGAGGCAGCATCCAGTTCGTAGATGTTTAGTACATTGGAAGATTCTGCATTTTCTGTATCTGACAGACTGTTGACCATGCGAGCCAAAATCCGTGCACAAGTGGTTTTTCCCACACCCCGAGGGCCACAAAACAGCAGTGCCTGCGCAAGGTGGTTATTGTCGATCGCATTTTTCAGTGTCGTTGTAATATGGCTTTGCCCTACTACTTCGTCAAACCCGAGCGGTCTGTACTTCCGTGCCGATACTACAAAATTTTCCATGCCGCAAGTTAATTAGCAATCCACAATTATCAATGGCAGATGAGGAAATAACCGATAAGATTTTACAAAAGTCTGTTGGGTAGTGCGTTAATCTATATTCGGAATTTTTATAACCCCGATCGTATGATATCGTAGTATTTATCGCATAACTTTGCCATCGAAAATTATCTATGGGGCCGACTGGACTTGACAGTAAGTGCGATCGTAGGTAAGCATGTCGGGAGTTGTGGGTATTTCCCGTAGACAAACCTTCACACTTTTTAATTGGCGAAAATAACTACGCCCTTGCTGCCTAATCGATAGATAGATAGCAATGTGTCTCTCCGACCCCTCGTCCTGCCGGGTTGGTATACGAGGCATCATCTGCAGGACTGGCCGCTGTAGGTACGTGATACAGGGGTAAGATCGATCGCGTATACGGTTTCTTTTAGGCTTGTTGCTGGCCTTGAGATGCCCGACAATCAAGAGTAACTAAACATGTAGAAAGCCTATTGGTTTCCTTAGCTGGACCAGGGTTCGACTCCCTGCGGCTCCACTATCTACAGGCTGTTTCAGGATGAGTTCGGTAAATGCCGGCTTGCATTCTCCTGAGACAGCCTGTTTTTTTATCCTATTCCCAAGACCATCACCTGTTTTCCTCTATCCGTTTTTTATCTGAAAACCGATTCTAGTGTGAAGCTGCTTTGAGGGAATTAATCACCGAAAAAGAAAACACTAAATGATTTTTATTTTTAGGGCATAAGCCCTATTATTGCTTTAGGGCTTATGCCCTAATTTATGTATAATACGAGTAACTAAGCTCTGGATAGGAGCAATACCCGCTAATTGTTAATTGCATGTCAGTAATAGATGTTATAGTAATCTTTGGATACATACTAGGTGTGGTGGTAGTAGGAGTGCGGGTAGCGAGAAAGGGCGCCATGAATGCCGATAGCTATTTTTTGGCCGGGCATTCGCTGAAGTGGCCTGTGATAGGTGCGGCTTTGTTTGCTTCCAATATTTCAACCGTTCATCTGGTGGGGCTGGCAGCTTCAGGATTTAACGATGGATTGGTTTGGGGGAATTTCGAATGGATGGCTGTATTTATTTTGATAATACTGGGTTTGGTGTTTGCCCCATTCTATTATAAAAACAGAATAGCAACGCTTCCGGAGTTTTTAGAGAAGCGGTACAATTCAACAGCCAGAACCTGCCTGGCATTTTTAGCATTGCTGGGAGCGCTTTTTATGCATATAGGAGTAAGCCTCTATGCAGGAGCCGTTGTTTTTGAGCATTTTTTTGGAGTCAATGTGTATGTGTCAATTTTGGCAATATCTTTTATTACCGCATTGTACACGGTGCTGGGAGGTCTGCAGTCAGTGGTAGTTACCGAAACGATCCAAACTGTGATTTTACTGGCGGGCTCTATTATATTAACTATCTATGGTTTCATGGCATTGTCCGATGTGGGGATTCATGACTGGGCATCTTTAGAAGCAGCGGCAAAGCCGGAGCAATTGCAGATGATGCCTGGTGAAAAGAATACTTCGGGGTTGAGCTGGTTGTCCATAGTGTTAGGCTATCCCATCATAGGTATTTGGTACTGGTGTGCCGATCAGACTATAGTGCAGCGCGTGCTGGGTGCACAAACCCTTAAAGATGCCAAAATAGGGCCGTTGTTTGCCGCTTTTATAAAAATATTGCCGGTATTTCTGTTGGTTTTGCCGGGAGTGTTGGGGTATGTGTTGTTTGGCGATATCATTACAGATGCCAACGATACATTTCCGGTGCTCATTACCGAACTGTTGCCAACAGGGCTAAAAGGCCTGATGGCTGCAGCGCTTTTAGCTGCTCTGATGAGTACAATAGCTGCAGCACTCAATAGTGCAGGCACGCTGGTTTCCATCGATATTGTAAAAAGGTATAAACCTGAGATAAGTGATCGTCAACAGGTCAAAATAGGTAGGATTACGGCCATTGTGGTAATGATCATAGCCATTTCATGGTCTCCTCTTATTGCCAGATTCAATAGCATATTTGAAGCAATCAATATTTTGCTTACGGTGATATCACCACCTATTTCTGCGGTTTTTATTTGGGGTATTTTCTGGAAAAGAGGCAATCATCAAGGAGCTACAGCTACTTTTGTTGGTGGTTTTTTGTTAGGATTGATTACGTTTTTACTGGATTTTCCCCTTATCGGCGATACCAAATTTTTTACCGATACACTCAAGATATCATTTATGATGCAGGCCTGGTGGTTATTTGTAGGTTCGTCAGTTATATATGTATTGGCCAGCCTGTTGACCCCACCGCCAGACTATAAAAAAATAGAAGACTGCACTTTGAGTTCTCCGCTTGCATTTTTGAAAAAAGACGAAGAGGATACATACAATCTTCCGCTACTTTTTTCTGCCTTACTCATAGCCATAATGATTGTGTTGTATAGTGTTTTTTAAAATCAAGTAAACTTATGAACAGGGCATTCTGGAAACGTTCTATTGTTTGGAACATCTTTTTATGGGCAATTGTTTCGTCTTGTGGCGTGCAGTCGGGTGCAGGAGATAAGGTCGGTACATTTACTTTTTACACCACTCAGCCTCAAAATCAAAGGGTGCTCTCCGAATTTATCCATTCGCCTGATTATGCTCAAGTGCTTGCTAAATCGGGCATCCGAAAGATGGAGGTATACAGCATGGGAAGTTCCTTTTTGATAAGCGTAGATGTACATCCTCAAGTAAGCTTTGATGAATTTAAAAGAAATGTAAATAAGTCAGCCCCAAAGAATGAGGAAGCAGGCAGCCCTTTACTCCACATGGTGAAACAACAGGGGTATCAGCGCACTATGCGTGTGTTTTCTATGGCCGATCATGGAAACTCACATGGACAGCAGATGAAAAGTAAGGGGGATTACACCCGTATAGTCATGACACTGGAGATTGTAAATGATCCTCAATTGAGAGAAGAGTACATAGATATTCATAGAAAAGAGAATTTCTGGCCACAGATAATAGAAAACATGAAGACAATGGGCATTTACGACATGGAATTGTACTTGCACGGGTATCGTGCTTTTTTGATAATGGATACACAAAAGGATTTTGACCTGGCCAAAGATGGAGAGGAGTGGGCTAAGCTACCCAGAGAGCAGGAGTGGCAGGCTTATGCAGGCAAGTTTCAAAAAGTAGACCCGGCAAGCAAGGCCTCAGAAAAGTGGGTTTTGATGGATCAAATAAAATAGAAGATGGTGTACACGCATGCCATTATATAGAAGTAATAAATACAATAGTTTGAAAATATAAATATGGGAGGTCAAAGTTTAATGATAACGAAGGCATATTCTTCAGATCAAAGGTACAATCTGAAAAACGGAGCGGGATCTGATGCCGTTCACAGCACAGCACAATATGCCTATGCAGTTTGCCACCTGCAAACGGAGAAAGAGGCGGGGGTTGGACTGGCCTTCACCTTGGGTAGAGGAAATGATTTGGTGTGTCAGGCGATCGATTACATGTCTGCGCGATTGGTTGGCAGAGAGATAAACGAATTGATGGCTAATTTTGGAAGCGAGTTTAAAACAATTGCAGACGATCCGGATTACCGTTGGCTGGGCCCTCACAAGGGAATAATACACCTGGCATTGGCCGCCATCGTCAATGCATGCTTCGATCTATGGGCTAAATCTCAGGGAGTACCCCTTTGGAAACTGTTGATTGATTTGCCAGCCGAAAAACTCGTGGATACCCTGGACTTATCGTATCTCGAGGACGTACTGACAAGAGAAGAGGCTGTTTCGATATTGGAAAAGGCGAATAGTACGAGAGGTGAAAGAGAAGGAATACTCAACACAGGATACAGGGGGTACGATACATCAATCGGCTGGTTTAATTACAGCGACGAGAAAATAGAAAAGAACGTAAAAACAGCCATTGATCAGGGGTTTACAGCTATGAAGCTGAAAGTCGGCTCCAAAGATTCAGATAGGGATATTCGCCGGGCACAGCTGGTAAGAGAAACTGCAGGTGATGCTGTTACGATCATGCTGGATGCCAATCAGCAGTGGAATTTGCCAAAGGCAATAGAAGTTTGCAGTAAGCTCAAAGACATTAACCCTTTTTGGATCGAAGAACCCACGCACCCCGATGATGTAAATGCCCACATAGTGCTGGCAGAGAAGATTTCGCCTGTCAAGCTGGCTTTGGGCGAGCACGTACCCAACAAGGTGATATTCAAGAATTTTATACAATCCGGTGCGATGCACTTCAATCAGGCAGATGCCGTGAGGGTAGGCGGCATTTCTGAGTATATAGCCATTAGCCTGTTGTCCAAAAAATTCAACATTCCGATGGTGCCCCATGTCGGGGATATGGGCCAGATTCACCAGCATTTGGTATTGTTCAACCATATTTCAGTTGGGCATGAAGCCATCTTTTTAGAACATATTCCTCATTTAAAGGATTATTTTAAGCATCCTGTGCAAATTACAGATGGGTTCTATCAGGTACCTCAAGAGCCTGGTATGAGCGCCGATCTTTTAGAATACTAGATGGTTAAAATCATGATTTTAGACGAAAAACAAAACACGACTACAGATAGGACAATTGCCCTAATAGGAGCTGGTGGAATAGTGAGCGATGCACACTTACCAGCGTATGAAAAAGCAGGATATACTGTGGCAGCTATTTTTGATCTGGATGGTGATAAAGCGAAGGGCCTGGCAGAGCAGTATGGAATAGAGCGCGTGTGTGTAAGTCTGAGTGAATGGATAGAGGTAGGAGAGGAAAAGGGCTGTGTGTACGATATAGCATTACCGGCTTCAGCCATTATAGAAGTGCTGCAGCAGTTGCCCGATCAGGCGGGGGTACTGATTCAAAAACCGATGGGAGAGAACTACGATCAGGCGCAGGCTATTTTGGAAATATGCCGTCGAAAGCGTTTGGTGGCTGGCATAAACTTTCAATTGCGCCATGCTCCCTATGTAGTTGAGGCAAAAAAGATCATCGATTCCGGCCAGATCGGAGACCTGCATGATGTGGACGTGAGGCTCAATGTGAATACCCCCTGGCACTTGTGGAAGTTTATGTACACCATTCCGAGGTTAGAGATTTTGTACCACAGCATTCACTATATCGATATGGTTAGGTACTTTCTAGGTGACCCTCAAAGGGTACTCGCCAAAACAACCAAACACCCCAATGACAAGGGGTTGGCCGCTACGCGCTCATCCATCATTTTAGACTATGGTGATGTGGTCAGGGCCAACATAAATACCAATCACGGTCATGATTTTGGTAGTAAACATCAGGAATCCTATTTCAAGTTTGAAGGAACGAAGGGAGCAATAAAAATCAAAGTAGGTGTATACCTCGATTATCCCAAAGGCTTGCCTGATGAGATGGAATATATAACCTCAACCGACGACAAGGGGTGGCGGAAAGTGCCGCTGCAGGGTTCGTGGTTTCCAGATGCATTTGTAGGGCCTATGGCAGGGCTGATGGCTAAACTGAACGACAGTAGCTATCCATATATCAATGACGTGGAGGACGCTATCAACACGATGAAACTGGTAGAGGATTGCTATAGCTGTAGCGCAGAGACTAAGCCCTGATGTAGTAAAAAACGATATGATATTGAAGTTTCAAAAGTTACCAGCTTTCCACTGCAAAAGGAGAACAGAGGTGACCAAGAAGGTTTAAAAAAACATAGAAAAACAAAATGAAAAAGAGTACAGGAATATTGAGTATGATGCTTGTGATGATTACCGCGAGCCATTATTTAGTTGCTCAGTTGAGCGGAGGAGGAGATTTAAACCCGGATTTGAAAGCTCCGAAAGCAGCGCAGGAACGATGGATGGATTTAAGAGTGGGACTGAGTGTACACTGGGGGCCGTCGGCATTGGGAGCTGAGGAGATTAGCTGGTCGCGCGATTCGAAGATAAAAAAAGAGTACTACGATAATTTTTACAAACGATTCAACCCGGTAAAATTTGATGCCAACGAGTGGGTTTGGCTAATGAAACGCTGGGGTATTAAGTACATGTCGCCCACGGGCAAGCACCACGATGGCTTCTGCCTGTGGTATTCTGATTATACGCCTTACGACATGGAAAATGCCCAATTAAAAATTGATATCATGGCAGAATTGAGTAAAGCCTGCAAAGAAAACGATATCATGTTTGGTAGCTATTATTCTAACCTCGATTGGTATCACCCCGATTGGGCACCATACCAATACGGAGGACCTGGCCCACTGATCAAAAAGCAGGATGACAGCCCCAATCTCGAGAGGTATTTCCAGTTTATGGAAAATCAGGTAATAGAGCTAATCGAAAAATACGGAGTAGAATTTGTGCAGTTTGATGGCGAATGGGACGATACCTACACGCACGAGATAGGCTCGCGATTGTACAGACGCTTTCATGAAGTAAATCCCGATGTACTTCTTAGTTCGAGGATAGATATTGGCCGTAGGAGTGAGGGCAGTGGCAATCACCTGCACATGGACGGGCAGAAGTATGCCGGAGACTATCAGGAAAGAGAGCGCCTTGTCAACCATGGCAACAACATTACCTCATGGCTGGATCACCCGTGGCAGGCTTGGGTTACCATAGACAAAACCCAATGGGGATACAATCACGATCCGGTGCTTATGTCCGGAGATGAGCTGATAGTGGACATGGTAAGCGTAGTAGGCAACAATGGCAATTACATGATCAATCTGGGGCCAAGACCCGATGGGAGTTTTGACAATGAGCAGATTGCCCTGATGGACGAATTAGGACTGTGGCTCAACAAACATCAGGAGGCTATCTATGGCACTCGTGGAGGGCCTTTTTACCCTTTTAAGCAAGGTGTAAGTACACGAAAAGGCAATAAAGCATGGCTTTTGATTACAGACAAAAGCACAACAAAACTGTACCTGCCAAAACTTTCGCAGCGAATAGCGGGGGCGAGGGTTTTTGGAACAGACCAAAAGGTAGCTTTTTCGGAAGAAAAAGGGTTGTTGTCTTTCGATCTGGCTGGCATTCAGTACGACGGACCGGTTACAGTGGTTGAGCTGGAATTTGATGAAGAAGTACAGATGGGGCCTAAGTTAGACATGGCACTCAATGCCTTTGAAATAGCGGGGCTGAAAAGGTTAAACAGGGGTATTTCGTATACCATGAGCTCCAAAGATTCACAATGGCATAATTCCAAGGATGAATCAAAGCTATTTGAGGCAAAAAATGACAAAGCGTATGCCTTTCACACGCGCGAGGAGACAAATCCCCATATTGTCATAGACCTATCAAAAAACAAAGAAGTACATGGCCTGATCATTAAAAATCGCTCGGGATGCTGTCAGGAGCGAGCTCAAAACCTGACAGTATGGGTTTCTGGAGATGGAAAAAACTGGACAAAGAAATGGCAGGCCCAACAAGCCAGAGAAGAGTGGGAGGTAACCCTCACCACCAAAAGTATGGGGGCAGAAGTGCCGGGAGTTGAGACCAGATATATAAAGTTAGGTTTAACAGGTAACGAGCCACAAACCTTGCATTTGGGTAATGTCAGTATTTACATTAAGTAAGAAGAAATGAAAAGGGTAATAATAAGACATACGGTTGTGCGGAGTGCTGTTTTGATGCCACTTGTGGGATACAGTCAAAAAGCGATAGACTCACCAGCGCTGGTTGGCGCTATTCCGCACGAAACACAACTCACCTGGCATAATTGGGGATGATAGAAATAGGAGTTATTACGGATTGATGGTAGAGAGATGAAAATGAAATAAAATGGTGATTTGATGCAGTGAGATACAAAGCACAGCAAAAGGATGGGGGGACTGTAGTGCTGAAACAAAAATGATCAGCTGAGAACTAACATTGACTATGCACAGAATGGCCGGAGGGGTGTGCGTGGTGATCGTGAAACAAATAAAATATTTTTTAGAAGCAATATTTACTTGAGAAACATGGAACCCTATCCTTTAGCACAAGAACCGAATAACCGTTTTATCTCCGGCAATGAAGAAACCACTCAGGTAAATGCCTGGCACTCCAAATCCGATTTGGAGATTTGGCATGCGTTTAAAGAAGGGAGTGACCCGGCATTTGCTTTCATATACCGGCAGTACATCAAGTTGCTGTTCAATTATGGCTGTCAGCTGTCATCAAACAGAGATCTTGTATTAGATGCCATTCAGGATACATTCGAGTACCTGCGAAGAAAAAGACGAAAACTAAGCGATACAGATTCTATAAAAGCCTATTTGTTTAAGTCTGTACGAAGATCCATATTACTAAAACTCAAAAAGAACAAAGCGAAGCTTAAACTAGAGCAGCAGGCGTATGAGAGTTTTGAAATAGACCTTTCCCATGAGTCTATTCTTATCGACAGGCAGGTCAATGAGGAAAAGAAACAAAAACTGGAAAAAGCTTTCAATACCCTGCCACCAAGTCAGAAAGAAGCTGTTTTGATGTATTACTATGAGGGGTTTTCGTACGAAGAAATTGCAGACATTCTTGAAATAAAATCAGTAAGGAATGCACGAAAGCTTCTATACAGAGCTGTAGACAATCTCAAAAAAGAAGTGTGTCTGCTGGGCAGTTTCATTGCTTTTATGATGCTGCTTTTGTATTTGATAAGATAAGAATCACCCACGCACCCCAAAAAGACACTTCTGGCTGCAAGAGCATACTGTGGCTGTCAAAACTCATTTTACTTTCTTCCCCTATTCTTTTTGGATACTACATGTCCTTTGAATGCCTCAAAAGATGCTGCATAGGTAGTCCGGAGATTTAGTTTGATAATTTTTTCTAAAAAAAAGGGACATTTCCCAAACGCCGCTCTTTGAGTATGTAAACAGTAAAACGAAAGTGGATGCAGGACGCAAAGTATGTGCAGCATCCATGATTTGAGGCTAAAATCTACAGATGAAATACGAGCAGTACTCAGAGAAGGATTTTCTGAAAGATGATTTTTTTGTTAAGTGGGTAAAAGGAGAAGACCCGGAGGCCGATTTCTTTTGGGAAGAATGGATGAAAAATCATCCGGAGAAAAAAGAAGTCATAATAGCTTCCAAATGGATTGTGGAGTCGATCCAATACAAAAACAACCATGACCTGACAAGTAAGGAGTATGTTGACCTGTATGAAAACATCTTAAAAAGTGATACGGACATATTTACCACTAGAAAGACCAAAAGCAGCAGTTCATTGTGGTTCGGAATAGCAGCGGCCTTTGTTCTTCTGCTCAGTTTTATAGCGGTGATTCACCGAAAAAACCTTGAGCCCGCAGAGCAGGTGGTATATACCGCTATGAGTACCAAAAAAGGTGAAAAATACACCTTTAAGATGGAGGACGGCACTATAGTAAAACTCAATGCCGGGAGCACAATCAAGTATCCGGCATTATTCTCAAAGACCGAAGAGCGAATAGTTTACCTGGAGGGTGAGGCATTTTTCGATGTTGCCACAGACAAAAAGAGACCCTTTATAGTAAAGTCCAGTCTGGTATCTACGCGCGTTACAGGCACAAAATTCAACGTGAAAAATGATTTTGAAGACGGTACAGAGCTGGTAGCACTTCTGGAAGGAGAGGTGGTGCTGACACTGGCCGGATCCAACGAATCTTTGGTGCTAAAACCCATGCAAATGGCCTTGTGTTCGGATCAGGGAATGGCCAGAGCAGACTTCATACCGGAGGACTTGATCGGATGGACAGAGAAAAAACTGGTCTTCAAAAATGCTTCTTCCGATCAGGTAAAAAAGAAACTCGAGCTGTGGTATGGTGTGGATATCGTCATGGAGACTGATAAAATGTTTGAAAATACATATACGGGAGTTTTTCACGACGAGCCTCTGGAAAATGTATTACTGGGTATTAGCTATACCGTAGGGCAAAGTTTTACCTACCACATCAGCGGTAGCCAGGTGACTATAGAAAAGAACCATCAGGAATAAGTATGAGCCATTTATAACCAAAAAAACTTAATGCTATGAAACACAATACCAGTTAAAAAAACAGAAGCCGGCAGTATCAGCTGCCAGCTTCATAGAAGGTTTCATTGTTGATGTGTCGAGTAAAAACAATGAAATCATTTTAGTAAATGAATTAGAACTAAAACGCATGTAAAATATGAAGTTTAAACTATTACAACAAATTATACGAATGTCAAAGTATTTACTGTATGGGATGTTTTTACAAACATTTATTATCACAATGCTTTGGGCTAAGGAATCTAATGCGCAGAAGGAGAGCATCCATGATATAAGGCTTACAATACAGTGGGAAAACATTCCGTTTTTAGAAGCAATATCTGAAATAGAGGATAAAACTAGTTTCAGGTTTACATTTAACACAGGAGAAATTGACCCCAATAAGAAAGTGAAACTCAGAGCCGAAGAGCAGTCTTTAGCTCAGGTGTTGTTGTTGCTTTCCAAAAAATCCAAACTGAAATTTCAGCGAGTGAATGAAAACATTCACGTAAGCAAGAGAACCGGATTGGAAAAGGCCGTATCAGAAAACCTGTTTAAGGATATACAGGTTTCGGGTAAGGTACTGGACGAAAGCGGTGAAGGACTACCCGGAGTATCGGTGGTAGTAAAAGGCACTACCGTGGGAACTACAACCGATCTGGGAGGAGAGTACAAAATCAACGTGCCCGACGGTGCAGTGCTTTCATTTTCATTTGTGGGATACATCACTCAGGAAGTAAGTGTAGGCAGCCAGTCTGTGATAGACGTATCGCTGGAGCCGGATGTAGAGCAGTTGGATGAGATCGTAGTGGTAGGTTTTGGTACGCAGAAAAAAGAGGCAGTAGTGGGTGCGATGAGTTCAGTAAAGCCCGCAGAGCTAAAAATACCATCGAGCAATCTGACTACAGCATTGGCTGGCCGGGTAGCGGGAGTGGTGTCTTACCAGACCAGCGGAGAGCCGGGAGCAGACAATGCACAGTTTTTTGTGCGGGGAGTAGCCTCGTTCAACGGACAAAACGGCCCTCTCATATTGATAGACGGAGTGGAGCTGACAGCCAACGACCTGGCGCGCTTACAGCCCGACGATATCGAGAGTTTTTCTGTATTGAAAGACCCCACTACCACGGCTATCTATGGAGCTCGCGGAGCAAACGGAATCATTTTGGTAACGACCAAGTCAGGATCAGACGGCCCTGCAGTGGTCAATATCAGAATGGAATCGTCTATAAGTGAGCCAGTGTCGCTCATCGATATGGCCGACCCCATTACACACATGCGCCTGCAAAACGAGTCGGATCGTACCCGTGGCGAAATAGCTACTTTTCCCGAAGAGCAGATAGCCGGTACTATCCGGGGAGGCAACCCCAACATATACCCGACTACTGATTGGTATCAGACACTCTTTAAAGAAAGAGCCAACACCACCCGGTTGAATGTAAATGTAAGAGGTGGAGGGAAAAAAGTAAGGTACTATGTGGCAGGATCTTTCAATAAGGACAATGGCCTTCTGAAAGTAGACAATACCAATAACTTCACCAACGGGATCAACCTCAGAAGGTATTTGCTCAGGTCAAACATAAATGTAGACCTGCATAAAAATACTGAAATGATAGTGAGATTGCATTCTACTATCGATGATTACAGAGGCCCCTTGCAGGGAGGAAACGCCATTTACAATACCGCCGTGCGTACGAGCCCCGTGCGATTTCCGGCAGTATATCAGCCCGATCCTTCGCTCGATGGAGTACCACACATTCTTTTTGGAAACGGCCTGCCACCCAGAGGAGTATTAGGTACGGTGATCAACGACGAAAGCCCACGGCCAGTCTGGTTCAACCCCTATGCAGAGCTGCAAAGAGGATACAGAGACACCCGCAGGCAGTTGTCTTTGGTGCAGCTGGAGTTTAAGCAGGATCTGGGAAGTATCCTTCCGGGCTTGTCTGCCCGTTTTTTGGGCAATGCCAATAGTACCTCATATTTTGAAAACAGGAGAGCTTATCAGCCCTATTTTTATAGGTTGCTTGAGTTTGATCCTTTTACTGAAGACTACTCTTTGGTGCGTACTTCTACTTCCGGCAATGAGTCGTTGCGACTACTTGGCGGAGAGCGCATAAACAACTCTGTGCTCTACATGGAAGCGGCGATGAACTACGCGCAAACTTTTTCTGAAAAACACAACGTGAGTGGTTTGTTAGTATTTACCGCCAGAGAATTTTTAGATGGCAATGCAGCCAATGTGCAGCTGTCTCTGCCAAGTAGAAATTTAACTCTGGCCGGTAGATACAACTACGACTATGACAATAGATATTTTGCCGAATTCAACTTCGGGTACAATGGGTCGGAGCGCTTTGCTAAAAACAACCGGCTAGGATTCTTCCCTTCTTTTGGTTTTGGGTGGAATATTTCAAACGAGCGGTTTTTTAACTCAAGTATGATCAGCCGGCTAAAGCTGCGCGCTTCGATGGGCTGGGTTGGAAACGACAAAATCGGGAATACCAGAGAGGATAGGTTCTTTTACCTATCGGAGGTCAACCTTCGGGATAACAGCAGGGGGACAATTTTTGGTGAGCGATTTAACGAATCAGTGCCCGGTGTAAGTATTAGAAGGTATGCAAACCCCGCCGTAACCTGGGAAGTAGCCCGAAAAATGAACCTCGGAGTGGAATTGAACCTGCTAAACGACGCAGTGCAATTCAGAGTGGATGCCTTCAAAGAACACAGATCCAGTATTCTCCAAACCCGTCAAGACATTCCTTCTACGCTGGGGCTGCAGGCTTCTCTTCAGACCAACGTAGGCGAAGTGAAATCAGAAGGAGTTGATGCATCATTAGACATTAATCATTATTTCAACAACGAATTCTGGATTACCAGTAGGTCTACCTTCACGTATTCCGACAATGAATTTTATGTTTTTGAAGAGCCCAATTATGCAGCTCTAGGTGCGCCATGGCGCTCCAGCATAGGCAAAAATGTGAGTGTTGTTCATGGTTATATCGCTGAAAGACTCTTTGTAGATGACGAGGAGGCTATTAACTCGCCCAGGCAATTTGGAGTGCCGGGAGTCAACTATGGCGGTGGCGATATCAAATACAAAGATTTGAACAACGACGGGGTAATAAACGACCTGGATCAAACAGCCATAGGCTACCCCAGTGGTAGCGGAGGGCGTCCCACTGTGCCTAAAATTACGTATGGCTTTGGATTTTCTATGGGATATAAAAAGTTTGACTTCAACATATTCTTCCAGGGACTAGCCAAGACCTCATTCTTCATCGATCCTGCAGTAGTGGGGCCGTTTATCAATTCGGTACAAGACGGATCCATCAATGCGCTAGGAGAAGGAAATGGTGTTTTGAGCGAAAACGGTTTGTTGCAGGCTTTTGCCGACGACCATTGGTCGGAGGAAAACAGAGACGTGTTTGCGCAATGGCCCAGACTGTCGTCTACCATTATCCAAAACAATATACAAACCAGCACCTGGTGGATGCGTGACAATTCATTTTTGAGGTTAAAGCAGATAGAAGTAGGCCATACTTTCATCGATGGCAAGGAAAACAAACTGGGCATAACCAAGCTTAGGGCATATGCCTCGGGAACCAATCTGGCGGTTTGGAGCAAGTTCAAATTATGGGATCCTGAGTTAGGCGCCAATGGGTTGAATTATCCGTTGCAGCGCGTGTTTAACCTGGGTGTACAGATCGGATTTTAAATAGAAAGTAACTATGAAAAAGATTTTGATAAAACTGGGACTGCTTAGTGTATTGGTATTTACCATGCCGTCATGCAACAAGTTTTTGGATGTGGTCCCTGACAATATAGCGGTAATAGAAGAAGCATTTGATACGAGAGATTCAGCCTATAGTTTTTTGGCTACCTTATACGGATACATACCCAATCATAGCAATTTGTTTAGCAATCCGGCCCTCACAGGCGGAGATGAAATCAATGTAAACCTGAGAGTAAGCGACAACTGGCCGGGGAGACTTTTGGGCATAGGAGGGCAAAATACCAATAACCCTCTGTTTTCCCGCTGGGGAAACAATGGCTCTGTGTCCAACCTCTTTATAGCCTTGCGCGATTGCAACATCTTTTTAGAAAACCTCGATCGGCCGTTCGATCTGCAGGAATTCGAAAGAGTAAGATGGGAGGCAGAAGCCAAATTTTTAAAAGCCTACTTTCATTTCTACCTGATGCGTATGTATGGACCTATACCGATTATGCGAGAAAATGTAGATGTAGGAGCGAGTGTAGAAGCCGTACGGGTAAAAAGAGACCCTGTTGATGATGTGGCAGATTATATAGTTGAATTGTTGGACGAGGCAATAGAAGAATTGCCAGTTAGCATACAAATTACCTCCGAATTTGGGCGTGTATCTAAAGCGGTAGCTGCGGCCATAAAAGCCAAAACGCTGATTACAGTAGCCAGCCCACTCTTCAATGGCAATACCGACTATTCCAATTTGAAAGGGCCCGATGGAGAGCAGTTAATTAGCCAGACAGTAGATCCTGCCAAATGGGAAAAGGCTGCAGCGGCATGTCTGCAGGCCATAGAGTTGGCTCACGAAGCAGGCCATGCGTTGTATGAGTTCGATGAGGCTGCAGACGATTGGTCTGACTCCACCATTACCAAATTGTCTATACGGGGAAGTGTTACCGAACCGTGGAACAAAGAACTCATTTGGGGATCATCGCAGTTTAGGATTAGTTTCCTGCAAAACCAGATCCAACCCAGAATAGTACCCGGACTGAATAGTGTTTCTGCTGAAAGCGTGGTGCAGTATTATGCTGCAGACTTTGATATGGCAGAAATGTTTTACTCAGAAAACGGCGTGCCTATAGATGAAGATCCGAGCTATGATTACGAAAATCGCTATCAGGTAGCGCAGGCCGATGCAGCCCATAAGTATTACATACCTGAAGGGTGGGAAACCGCAAAGCTCAACATGAACAGAGAGCCGCGTTTTCATGCTTCTCTCAATTTCGATGGAGGCATCATGGCAGGAAATGGTGTAGCCAGCGATAAAGAGTTTTATGCCCTGTCGGCAAAAAGAGGCGATTGGGGAGGCGTGAAAGTAGGAGAGAGGTACTCGCAAACGGGGTATTGGCCTAAAAAATTGATTTACTATACCAATACCCAAAACGCCGGTGGAGGAGGTTACAGTAGAACAGACTATCCTTTTCCGGTAGTGAGGCTTGCCGATTTGTACCTACTCTACGCCGAAGCACTGAATGAGTCGGTAGGGCCGGCTGATGCTTACGAATGGATCGATAAAGTGCGCACCAGAGCAGGGCTAAACGGTGTAGTAGCGTCGTGGAGTGCCCACTCCAAAACACCCGAAAAACCCACCACGCGGGAAGGTCTTCGGTCTATAATCCAGCAAGAGAGAATGATTGAGCTGGTTTTCGAAGGTCATCGATTTTGGGACTTGAGAAGGTGGAAGCGTGCCGTGCAGGTAATGAACAGAGACAAGCGCGGCTGGAATATATTCGGAACGAATACCACGGACTACTACAATGTAGTAGTAGATGGCGCCTACAAGTTTACCTTCAAAGACTATTTGTGGCCTATTGCGCAGTTTGACGTAGTTCGAAATTCGAACCTGGTACAAAACCCGGGATGGCAGTAATGTTTAACTGACCACTAAAAAACAATATAGCAATGAAAAAAATATCGATATACTTATTAGTTGCATTTACGGTGCTTTTTATCTCCTGTCAGGAGGATGAAAAAGCACCGCTCACAGCAGATGGCACTCTGCCCAATGTGGTGACAGAGGTGACTTCAGAGAGCCTTCCGGGAGGAGCTAAAATAACCTACAAGCTACCGGAGGATAAGGATTTTATGATGGTAGAGGCTTCATACAAAAGGAATGGGGTAATTACTACCTCTAAATCTTCAGTATTTAAAAATTTTGTCATCATAGAAGGCTTAAGGTCGCAGGATCCTTTGGAGGTAGAGCTTGTATCTGTCGATAGAAGCAATAACAGGTCGAAAGCCGTGTCGGTTACAATCACTCCGGGAGAAGCTCCCATAGATAAGCTCTTCAAAACATTTACTATGTCAGGAGATTTTGGTGGCCCTAAGGTAGGGTTTGATAATGAACATGACATCAGAGCTGAGATTCTACTCTACTCATACGACGATCAGGGAAGAGCTGTCTATAGCCAATCCATTTTCATCGACGACAACAGTAAAATGTCTCATGTTTTCAGAGGATTTGAAGAGGGAGAAAAAACATTTGGAGTAGTGGCTCAGGATCGCTGGAACAACAATACCGACACCCTGGTGCAACAGGTGACAGTGCTCAAAGAAGTACTTCTGGACAAAAGTAAGTTTAAGCAGTTGACACAGTTTACCAATGACGGAGAGGTGGCATGGGGCGGTACTATTCCCGGACTATGGGATGGTACCAACCATTCGGTAACCGGCGGAGGTAGCGGATATCATACTTCTTCCGATGGCATTACTGCAGTGATACCTCCTTACACTGAGGGGCATGTTTTTGCATCTTTTGATATGGGTCAGCTGGCAAAATTGAGCCGTGTAAAATTTTGGCTGAGGGGTAGCCAGGGTACAGACAACTGCTGTAACACGCCGTATGGCCATGGAGATCCCCGGTATTTTGAAATTTGGGGTACAGACAAATTGCCCGAAGACGATCCCAAAGGCGAATCGCTGGAAGGGTGGACCAGATTGATTGAGAATGGTGAAGTTATCAAACCGTCAGGGTTAGCAGTAGGGCAGCATAGCAATGAAGACCTGGCCAAAGCCGCCCGAGGCGAAGATCATGGCTTTGATATCAACTTGCCTCCGGTCAGATACATCCGGTTTGTAGGGATTGAAAATTGGAGTGGAGATAAATTTTTGCATATGACTGAGATGGAGTTTTACGGTGAAATCAGAGAGTGATATTTATCGCTATCTGAAAGTAGAAGAATCTTGAGCGCTAATGCACTTATAAAAGAATAATTTTATGAAGAATACGATAAAAAACAGATTAATCGGGGCAGTCCTGCTGATGCTTTCAGCAATAGTACTGTCTTGTGGAAGTCAGGAAGATTCCTTTGAGGAATTTGCCGCACTAGGAGAGATAATCGCCGTAGGAAAAGCAGATACGGTGGTTGCCAATTCGGGGATCGAAAAGATGAGAGTTTGGGTAGCCATTAACGCAGACCCCAAGGTTAAGAAAGGTAAACTAAGATCCGTGAACGGTGAAATAGAACATGACTTTGACATTGTTAGAAACAAAGACGGACAGGATACTGTGGTTTTTGATATTGACATACCCGAAGGGGAGTATGCCATGTTGTTGGAGCTGTTCAATGCCGAAGGAAAAGACAAGTCTCTGGCCAGAGAATTTACCGTTAAAATTTTAGGGCCAAATTACATGGGAGCACTTGCCAACCGTACTGCCAGTGTAGCTTTCGATACCAGCAACGAAACGGCCGTTATCACATGGGGCAATGTGGAAACACACATGAAAGTGTCTACTTTGACATACGTGACCAACGACGGTAGCGAAAAGCAAATAGCAATAGCCAATGATGACACACAAACTGTAATTGATGACTTTAAGGCAGGAGGTACATTTGAAGTGGTATCTACGTACAGTCCACCAAACACCATTGAGGACTTTGTAGCAACTACCGCCCGGGAAGTTAGTTTTCCTTTGTGCAACAAGGCTGCTGTGTTGACGATTTCAGAGACGGTACTGGATTTTGGTGAGGTAAATAACGGAGAAACGGCAGATAAAAGCTTTACAGTACAATCAATGGATTGTCTGGCCAGTGATGTTTCACTCACTTTGGGAGCATCAGATTATTTTTCAATCTCTACCAGCATGACAGGACCATTTGAGTCGTCACTGTCTTTAGAAGATGTGAGCACAGAACAAACCATCTATGTAAGGTTTGAGGCAAATTCCGGCAACAATGTGAGCTTTTCTACAGATCTAACCTTGTCAGCAGGTAATTTTGAGTCAAGCTACACCGTATCACTCACCGCTACCGAATCAGGCAATCCCATATCCGGCATTCAGCCTCACCCCGTAGCTTGGAGGAGCTGGGCAGGCGATGTTTTTACCGATGATATTGCCATTACGGCATTTGGCACCAAGGTAGAAAACCTTTGGGACGATAGTGATTCATGGCCTAGCGTTATTCATTCGGATGCAACGCAGATACCTCAGGGCTTTTTCACTATAGACCTGGGAGCCGATTGGAAGTTGACAGAAATTAGCTGGAATGGCAGAGCCGATTGCTGTCAGGACAGAAGCCCCAAAAGGTATCAGTATTGGGGGTTGCCTGCTGATGTAGACCCGTCAAGTGCTGTTACCACTACAGAACTAATCGGCAAACCCGAAAATGTAGAAGCCTGGAGCAAAGAGTCACTGTCAAAAGGGTGGATCCCATTGGGCGATTTCACGCTAGATGAAAACACGTCAGATTTAAAAGTAGATAAAATCAATACCCCTTTTGAGGTTCGCTATGTCAGAATGGTAGTGATCGATTCTTTTGGAGGAAACTACTTGAGCATCGCTACTTTAGATTTTAAAGTCGACTATGGAGATTAGGTGACAGAAGTTTGTCTTTTGCCTACCATAAAGCTGCCTCTAATTCAGGGGCAGCTTTTTTGCTTTCTGCATTTAGTCATGTATAATTGCGAAATTGTTCATTCGATTCTGTATCAATTTAGTTGATTTTGGAATGTAACAATTCCCCCATTTGATTGATGATGCAGCGAGTTTTTGTTGTGATGAATTAACATACACCTTCAGTTGACTAAAGTAGAACATAGTGATTCAGAGTTGCTTGCAAAAGCAGCAAGTGGATGTGAAAGATCATTTGAAGTGCTATTCAAACGGTATCATGCATTGATGTATCATTTTGCATTTCGTTTTTTTAGAGATGAATCTTTAGCAGATGAAGTAGTACACAAAACCTTTATAAAGATTTGGGAGAGAAGAGTAGTATTAAAGGATGTTAGTTCGTGTAAAAACTATATTTTCTCAATCAATAGGAACATGATCCTACAGGAATTGCGTGACATATCACGTGATCAAAAAAAGGCGGAAGCCTTTGCTCTAAGAATTGTAAATAGCCACAATTCTGTAGAAGAAGGAGCTATATACAAAAACCTAAAAGAAATAGCGCAGGAAGCTATTGATCAATTGCCTCGAAAGAGAAAGGAAATATTTACATTGAGCAGACAACAGGGGTTTTCACACAAGGAAATAGCAGCAAAATTGAATATTTCGGAAAACACAGTGAAAGTGAGTGTTTCCAAATCGCTCAAGCAGATCAGAGAGTATATGAGGTTGCATACGGATATGACACTGTTTTTACTTGTGTACTATGCTTTTATAGATTAGGCCGCTGTTTTAGAACTATCGTTTCCCGATTCAGTCAGGCTGATTGTATTTTTTTTACCTCAGAGTAATACCTACACTAGCCGAGAACCATCTATCAGTTGTAAGAATAAATACAACCGATAAATTGGAAACAGAAAAAAGTCTATTACTTAGCAAATACCTCAATGACGAATGTACTTCGGAGGAATTAGTAGAGGTAGCATCATTCCTCTCCAATCCTTCTATGGAGGAGGATTTGTCGATGTTGCTGGAAAAAGCTTCTCAAAAATTTGAAAACAATCAAGGTACCAGTGCAGCACATAAGGAGTCTGGTTGGAGGAGGTTGCATTCGCAAATTTCGCAAACCAAACCCGAACTGACTGTGTCTACATGGCGCAAAAACGGGTTGAGGATAGCAGCCAGTGTTTTGATGGTTTTGGGGATAGTGTGGGTTTTAGAATACTCCGATTTATTATCGAAAGAAAATCAGCAGCAGTCTCACAGTATAAAGACCGTTAGCAATGATTTAGGAGAAAAATCAAAGTTGACATTGCCTGATGGTTCGGTAGTAATATTGAACTCAGGAACCAGCGTATCCTATCCGGAAAAATTTGGTACGCAGGAGAGATATATTGTCTTGTCGGGAGAGGCATATTTCGATGTAAAGAAAGACCCCAATCGGCCATTAGTAGTGGAGGCCAAGGGGGTAAAGACCAAGGTTCTCGGTACTAGTTTCAATATTAGAGCTTATGACTTTTACAATAGCGTAAAAGTATCACTGCGGACAGGTAAAATAGCCCTTCAATTATCGGGAGGCGAGGATGAGCTATTACTCGCGCCAGGACAGGAAGTATTATATGACCTGTTGGAAAACACGTATGAACTCAGCGAATTTGATGAAAAGGCAGTGTTGGGGTGGCAATCCGGGATAATCTCTCTCGATCATATGACCGAAGATGAAGTGATAAATATGCTTGAACACTGGTATGCAGTACGAATAAAAACACAAGGAACTCCCAAAAATGACTGGCAAAAACTAAAAGCTAATTTTGATAACGAACCTCTGGAAAATGTACTCAACTCGCTGGGCTATACTATAGAGTTTGATTACCACATAGAAGGGAAAGATATAACTATTAAGTACAACTAAACAAGGATAATGCTCTATAACGATACAGGATAAAATAGATCAGCAGCACTCAAGGAGTGCTGCTGATCACAAGTTTTCTGATTGGAATACAAACTTTTCGACGGCATATATTTCAATCAGGCAGTTTTTAATATTTGGATAAACATAAAAACCATGTAAAAGTATGGATAACAAATCATTACTAAAAAAAATATTTATGTATTCATTCTATGGGCTTTGCATGCAAATGATTTTTGCCTTCTCCTTACTAGCATCTGAGGTGTCTTTGGGGCAAAAAAGACAAAGCATGAAAGACATAAGAGTATCAATACGTTTTGAGGGCGAAAACCTGATCGGTGCTTTTGACAAAATAGAAAAGCAGACTGGTTTTAGTTTCAATTATTTAAAAAACGAATTGAAACGGAACGAGGCGATAACTGACGAATACAACAATGTCTCTTTGTATGATCTTTTGATCAGCCTTTCACAAAAAACGGGTCTTAGGTTTCATCGGGTCAATGATAATATCAACGTAAAGAAAGTGCCGGGAGAGAAAGAATCCATTGTGGTGGAGGATGTGAACATTTCAGGTAAAGTGTCAGATGAAAACGGAGAAGGGTTACCCGGAGTATCAGTTTTAGTACAGGGTACTAACACCGGTACTACTACAAATTTGGACGGTGAATACAAACTGTCTGCAGCAGAAGATGCGGTACTTTCCTTTTCTTTCGTAGGGTATATTACGCAGGAAATAAAGGTTAACAATCGTGCAGTTATAGATGTAAGTCTGGAGCCTGATGTAGAGCAACTTGAAGAAATTGTTGTAGTAGGGTTTGGTACACAGAAGAAAGAAAGTGTAGTTGCGGCCATTGAGACCGTTAGACCAGCCGAACTTAAAATACCCTCGAGTAATTTATCAACAGCATTGGCAGGGCGCATCTCTGGGCTTATTTCTTATCAAAGATCAGGTGAGCCAGGAGCTGATGATGCTAGTTTTTTTGTACGTGGGGTTACTTCATTTGGGTATGCCGCCGGCCCACTTATTCTTATCGATGGAGTAGAATCAACAACTCAGGAGTTAAATAATTTACAACCGGATGATATTGATAGTTTTTCTATTTTAAAAGATGCTGCCGCTACAGCAGTATATGGAGCCAGAGGTGGAAACGGAGTAATATTGGTCGTTACTAAAACAGGGCAAGAAGGTAAGTTAAGAGTGAATTTGAGGCATGAAACTTCAGTGAGCATGTCAACGGATGAAATCGAATTAGCAGATCCTGTTTCGTATATGCGGCTTAATAATAACGCGTCATTGGCAAGAGATCCTTTTGGAAGAAGGGTTTATAGTTTGGAGAAAATTGAGCAGACTGAAAATGGAGCTAATCCTTACGTATATCCGGCAACCGACTGGCAGGATTTGTTGTTTGATGATCAAGTGGTAAACTCCCGTACCAACTTTAGCTTAAGCGGGGGATCACCTAAAATGACCTACTATCTGGCGGGAACATTTAATAAGGATCAGGGAAATATAAAAGTAGACCCGCAAAATGATTTCAACAATAATATTGACCTCAAGACGTATGTGCTGCGATCTAATGTAGGACTAAAACTAACACCTACTACAGATGCTACTATTCGTTTTACAGGTAGGTTTAGGGATTATAATGGCCCGTTGATTAGCGGTAGCGATGTATACAATATGGTGTTGCGTGCCGACCCAGTAGCTTTTGTGCCCTTTTTTAGACCAGAACATGCTAGTTCTGATCCTAATCATATATTATTTGGCAATGACCCCAATGAAAACTACCTAAATCCGTATGCAGAAACGGTAAAAGGCTTCAGGGAATTTTCCGAGGCACAAATGAAAACTCAGGTCAGAATAGATCAGGATTTTAAATTTATTACTGAAGGACTTACAGGAAGGTTTCTGATTTCTACAGATAGATTTTCCACATTTTCAGCACGTAGGCAGTATAATCCTTTCTTTTATCATGTTGCACCGGGTACTTATAATAGCCTCGATGACACTTTTCGATTGGCAGGTATCAATCCCGAAGAAGGAACAGCATTTTTGAACTTTCAGCGACAGCAGGATGATACCAACATTACTTCCTTTAATTATTATGAAGTAGCGTTGAATTACACTAAGAGTATAAATGAAACGCATGATGTAAGTGCCATGCTAATTGCAAACGGCAGAAACTCTGAGCAGGTGGGTACAGACTTAGTTCAATCACTGCCCAGAAGAAACCTCGGTTATGCAGGGCGGTTTACCTATAGCTACGACAGCAGATTTTTTACCGAGCTCAATTTTGGGTATAACGGGTCTGAACGATTTGCTAAAGATAAGCGTTGGGGCTTCTTTCCATCCATAGGGTTGGGGTATACTATTTCCAACGAACACTTTTGGGATGGTTCGTTTATGAGTAAAGTATTTACCACTTTGAAGTTTAGAGCAACTTACGGGCTGTCAGGAACTGATGCAATTGGTGATATTGATGACCGCTTCTTTTACCTGTCTAATGTGAACTTGATTGATGTAAGCAGGTCTTATTCGTGGGGGGAATTTGGAAATGTAGCTAGTCCCGGCTTTACCATAATAAGATATCCCAATGCAAACATAACCTGGGAAACATCTGAAAAACTTAATATAGGTCTTGAGACTGATATTCTGGATGACTTTAGATTTCAGATCGACTACTACACCGAAAGAAGGGAGAATATTTTACAGGCTAGATCTACCATTCCGGTGACGGTGGGGTTGGTGCAAACTCCTACGGCAAATGTAGGTGTGGCTAAAGGTTATGGCGTTGATATGTCTCTGGATTATAACAAAAGCTGGATAAATGGAGCCTGGCTTAGTCTAAGAGGTAATTTTACGTATGCTGTCAGTGAATATGAGTTTTATGAAGATGTAGACCGATCGGAAACACCCTGGTTAGATCGAACGGGCCGTTCTACAAGCCAGACCTGGGGCTATGTAGCCGAGCGTTTGTTTATCGATGACGAAGATGTAGCCAACAGTCCACTACAAACTTTTGGCCAATATGGTCCGGGTGATATCAAATACAGAGATATCAATAACGATGGTGTGATTGGCTTTGATGATCAGGTGCCAATTGGTAATCCGACTCGGCCAGAGATAGTTTATGGTTTTGGGTTTAGCGGTGGATGGAAAAACTGGGATTTGTCAGCCTTTTTTCAGGGCTTAGCCAATGAAAGCTTCTTTATTAATGCGTCTACAATTCAACCGTTTATACGAAATCAAGGTGGTAAAAACGCTTTGTTACAGGTAATAGCAGATGATCATTGGTCATTAGAAAACCCTGACCCCAAAGCTTTTTGGCCCAGATTGACAGACAGGTCGCTGGCTAATAATGAAGTAACCAGCACCTGGTGGATGAGAGATGGCGCATTCTTGAGAATGAAGCAACTCGAGTTAGGGTATACCATACCCGAAGTAATCACACAAAAAGTAGGTATAACCAATGCACGCTTTTACACCTCCGGAACCAACTTGTTCGTTTTTAGCAAATTCAAATTGTGGGATCCTGAGATGGCAGGCAATGGATTTCAGTACCCAATCCAGAAAGTGTTTAACCTCGGGGTTCAACTGAGCTTTTAATAGCAGCTGTTAAAAACACGGTAATTAAAATTGAAACAAATAATGAAGAAATATATAATAATAGTCCTTACATGGATGTCGCTTGGATGCAGCGATTATTTGGATGTAATTCCAGATAATGTGCCCACTATTGCTCATGCATTTGAAGATAGAACTACTACACTAAGAGGCTTAGCAACATGCTACAGTTACATTCCGAGCTTTCAGGATATCCGTAATCACCCTGGGCAAATCGGGAGCGATGAGTTTTATATAGATCCGAATCCCTTCTATGGCAATGATAATACCCGACGGGGTATTTTTATGCGCCAAGGCTTGCAAACGGCTGATAACCCATACTTTGATCAGTGGAACGTTATGTATGAAGCCATAAGAGTATGCAATATATTTTTGGAGGAAGTACCAAATGTAGAAGCTGATTTGTCTGAGTTTGAAAAAAAACAATGGATAGCAGAAGTTAAATTTTTAAAGGCTTTTTATCACTTTCAGCTAATGAAATTATACGGAGCTGTACCTGTGGTAAGGGAAAACCTGGCAGTTGATGTAGCGATTGAAGATACCCGGGTAAGTCGCGAGCCTTTTGATAGTGCAGTGGATTATCTGGTTGAAATCCTTGACGAAGCAATTGCAGATTTGCCCGTTGGTATCATTAATCTGAGTACTGACGCAGGGCGCATTACTAAAGTCATTGCAGCCACTTTAAAAACAGAAATTTTAGTAACAGCAGCCAGCCCCTTGTACAATGGTAATCCTGACTTGACTTTTATGAAAAATAATGATGGTACGCCTTTATATAGCAGTAGTGAGGAACCCGCTAAGTGGACTCGTGCGGCAGAAGCAGGCAAACAGGCTCTTGACTTTGCCTTAGAAGCAGGGCATACATTCTTTAATCTGATAGAGTACCCTAACATTTCTGATGAAACCCGTACGGTGATGAATAGAAAGCAGTGTGCTATTGAGCGTTGGAATTCGGAGATCATTTTTGCGACTAACAGGTATAGTACTGCCAATGTTCAGAGAGTAACGCCTTACTTTTCTCAGGCCATGCATGCTTGGGCTCCATTCAGTGTGTCGATTAGTCCTACGTTTGCGACTACAGGTTTCTTTTATTCAGAAAATGGAGTACCTATAAACGAGGATGTTACCTATCCATATGAGCAGCGTTTTGACGTGGTGTCAGTACCGGCAAGCGAAGCTTTCTACGCCTTGCCTAACTACCAAACCATGCAAATTCACCTGCAAAGAGAGCCGCGTTATTATTCTAATTTGGCTTTTGACGGAGCACGCTGGTTTGGAAACGGTCGGTTTAAGGATATTCATGAAGGAGCTCCTGCCAATGAGGAAAGTTATGTTTTTCAAATGAAAGAAGGAGAACAGCAAGGAAAGAACGGGGCTTTGCGTTTTTCACCTACCGGCTTGTATTGCAGAAAACTTGTACACCCTTCATCTGTTTATAATAATTCTTCCAGTAACAATACAGAGCGTGGAACTTTTTCAATTTATCGTTTAGCAGAGGTTTACCTTCTGTATGCTGAAGCCTTAAATGAAAGCCTGGAAGCTCCCAATCAGGAAGTATATGATGCTGTAGATGCCGTACGTAATGAGGCAGGGCTTCAGGGTGTTGTTGAAAGTTGGACAACTTTTAGCAAGTTTCCAGACAAGGTTTCAACCAAAGAAGGAATGCGTGAAATCATCAGGCAGGAGAGAACTGCAGAGTTTGCTTTTGAGGGAAAGCGTTACTACGATCTAAGAAGGTGGAAAACCGCAAGTGAGGCTATGAATGTACCCATTCAGGGATTTAATGTTGCAAGTGATGATACAAATGCTTTTAATCAGATTATTAGCATAGAACCGCAGCAGTTTTTTAGTCGCGATTTCTTTTTACCTATTTCAACACAAAACTCCAGAGTGAATAAAAATTTAGTTCAAAATCCACTGTGGTAAAAAAGATAGAAATATGAAAAATATAATATTTTATTTAGCTCTTAGTTGTGTGACTTTACTCGTGATGTCATGCGAAGAAGAAGATGCAAGAGGACAATTTCCCATTGACGGAACACCACCGGGTGCAGTGTCTGAAGTAAGCGTGCAAAATGAAAAGGGGTATAGTGTGATTACTTACTCAAACCCTTTGGATGAAGACCTTCTTTACGTAGAGGCGAATTATATCAATTCGTTAGGTAAAGAAGCGATTGTCAGAGCTTCTGCATACTCAAATACCATGAAATTAACAGGTTTTTTAAAATCTAAAAAAGTGCCTGTTTCAGTGTTTGCTGTAGACAAAAGCTTTAATAAATCGAAAACAATTCAGATAGAGGTAGAGCCGCTGGACAATCCGATGTTTGATGTTTTAGCATCCATAGAGTATCAGGCGATTTTCGGAGGGGTTGGTTTGTCGTGGATCAATGCTACGAATCAGGATGTTGTCGTGGAGTTTTTGACTGTCAATGATAACATTTATACCACATACGAGAGCTTTTTTTCCAATGCAACTAACATTGAAGTGAGTGTGAGAGGATTAGAGGCTGTGGAAGCTGAGTTTGCTGTAGTTGTGCGCGACGAGTTCGGTCAGAGAACCGACACGCTAACCTTTTCGGCTACCCCGCTTTTTGAAGAGCTTATTAGTCCTGAAAACTTTCGAGAGTTAGCACATAATCCCGCCTTCGACCCTCTATCATTTAATACTGGGTTTTCAACCTTGTGGAATGATAATATTTCTCACCCAGACAGCTACAGCATTTTCGGGGGGGGTATTGGTAAGGTTTATTTTACTATGGATTTGGGAGAAGAAATAAAATTGAGTCGATTCAAGATGTGGTCCAGGGAAGATTTTATATACACTCATAGTATGCCAAGACATATCCGTTTGTTAGGCACAAACGATCAGGCACTTGCTAACGACCCCTCAGACAAGGAAGGAGAGTGGGAGGTAATAGGAGAATGGTATGACCAAAAACCGTCTGGAGGAGAAGAGAGTGATCCGGAAACAGATGAAGATTTAGAGCACTTCTTCGCTGGGATAGACTTTGATGTAGATGTAGAGGTGGGTTCATATAGGTATTTGCGATTTACTACTCTGGAAAGTTGGGGTAAAATTGATCGTATGTGGATGTCAGAATTGAAGTTTTGGGGACAGAAGCAAAATTAAAAGCATATCAAAAATGAAGAAATCAAATTATACCCTTATAGTGACCTTTATGGTCATGTTACTGTTTTCATCTTGTAAGGATCAAGATGATTTACACGATATTTGGCTGGAAAACGGAGAAATCAATTATGTAGGAAAAGTAGATTCATTGAAGACCTTTGGAGGTAATGAAAGAATAAAATTCCAGGCATATTTAAGCGACTCACGAGCTAGGTATTTAAATGTATCTTGGAATGTATTAGGTGTGGATAAGGAAGCACGTATCACTATTCCTGATCACGAACGAGGAGAACCATTTACCTTCCTTATCGGTGCTGAAGAAGGGATAGAAGAAAATGAATACACTTTTACCTTTGTTTCAGAAAATGAGAATGGTGTCAAATCCATACCTTTTAAAACCATAGGTAAAGTGTACGGATCAAAATACAGAGAATCTTTGAGCAACAGGTTGGTTACAGGGTTTGAATTAGTTGAAGAAGGTATTTATTTGGAGTTTAGTAGTGCTTTAAATTCCGATGATCAAGGAATAGAATTAACGTACAACAACGGTAGTGAAGATATATTGCTAGCTTTTTCTCCGGCAGAGCTGGAAGATAGAATATTTCTTGAAACTCCGGATTTCGATACACCTATTTCATATGTTACTGTTTACCGCCCCAACAATAGTCTGGATGTTTTCAAAACTGAAAAGATTATCCCATCTATAGAAAAACAGGAGAATATAGCGCTGGGGAAGCCGACTACATCCACACCAACCCTTACAGCGGATTATACTTCGGACAAAGCTGTTGATGGTATAAAATACAGTAATTCGTCACGGTGGATTAATCACCGTGTAGCCGGTACCCACTGGATCGAAATAGACTTTCAAGGTACCTTTCCAATAGAAAAAGTCAGAGTATATGACGATACTCCGATAGCAAATTTCACGTTGGAAGTAGAGGTTGACGGACAGTGGCAGGTATTAGAGAATGCAACAGATACTTCTGATGATCAACTTTTTGAAAGCATCTATTCTGGTGATGTTAGTGCAAGCAAAATACGCTATGTATTCGAGACTTTGCCCGAAAACGACAGTGAGATCATAAGAATGTTTGAGTTTGAAGTTTTTTCTACAGTCAAGATTCAATAAGTGAATTACAATTAGCTCCAACAGGCACAAGGTTTTTCAGTTAGCTAGAAACGAAACCTTCGTATTTGTTTTACAAATCTGATTTTGAGCCGATAGAATTTCAACACCCATGTATTTTTACTGCATGGGTGTTTTTTTAGACAAAAATCATGTTGTGTTAAGGGAGGAATTAGGCTAAATTACCTGATCTCAAAAACAACAATAAACCATGTCGATATACCAGACTCTGGCCAGGGTGGGTAGCCGGTTTTTCGGACAAGCAGCTCTCTTCAAATACGGCTTTAACCTCACGCCCATGTATAGGCGAAGTACAGGACGCATTGTTTCTGTGTCAGACGACCTGATGCAGGTGCGAATAAAAGTACCGATCAGTTATAAAAACAAAAACTATGTGAGCTCCATTTTTGGCGGTAGTATGTTTTCGGCAGTAGACCCCATACCTATGGTACAGCTTATCAATTTGCTTGGCGATAACTATGTAGTATGGGATAAGTCAGCGCAGATATATTTTAAACGACCCGCCCGGCAGGATATTTATGCTGATTTTGAAATCAGTACGAGCGAGCTCGATGAAATTAAAAATAGAGTGGCTCAGCAAAATGAAATCGAGATAGTGAAAGTAACCCAACTTACCGATGAGAGTCGCGCTACCGTTTTTTGCGAAGTTCACAAAACGATATACATTGCTGACAAAGCTTTTTATAAAGAAAAAAGAAGGAAACGATCGAATGCTCAAACATCCGCAGACAAATGAAATTTTCCTATAAGTCAAAAAAGCGGTATTTCAATCTGGCGCTGGGCTTGACGTGGATAGGGCTGGGTGTTGGTGGTTTTTTGTTTTGGCTCTGAATATCAGAAAATTGCATGGTTTTTGTATTATAAGTAACTTATTTGAGTTTAAATTTTCTTATAAGTAAAAAATTAAACCTAAATTACCCACTATCCGATCATTACAAGAACCTAAAACAATGCATACTATTTATTTCAAACGTATAGTCTGGCTGCTTATATGGAGCATGGGATTGTCCGTTACAGCTTACAGCCAGTCACTCACCATCGATCATGGACCGTATTTGCAATACGTAACCCCCGTAGAAGCTACTCTGGTATACACCACCAACAAGGAGAGTATTGCATGGGTAGAGTTTTATGAAGAAGACGGTAGTAATTTTTATGAAAAAGAGAGACCAAAAGTGTTTGCTGCTGAAGATGGTCTGAAAACCATTCGAAAAATCCACAAAGTGACTCTGGAAGGTTTAAAACCCAATACCAAATATGCATATCGTGTATATGCTCAGGAGGTTGTGGCTCATAAGCAACGCAACTCTTTGCTTGGGGAAACTGTGGCTACAAGAGTATACAAAAGCCGTCCGTTGTATTTTACTACACTCGATCCGGCAAAAAAAGAAACCTCCTTTGTATTATTGAGCGATGTGCACGAGCGGCCAGCACTGATAGCCCAGTTGCTGAGCGATACGGATTTCGAAACCACAGACTTTGTGATCGTAGATGGTGATTTTATGAACGATTTCAACGAGGAGGCTAATCTGTTTAGAGGAAGTATCGACACCCTTACACATATTTTTGCCAAAGAAACTCCTCTCTATATGGTCAGGGGCAACCACGAAACCCGCGGGGTAATGGGACATTTGCTCAAAAATTACCTTCACCTGCCCAACGGTAAGTATTACTATACTTTTAGCTACGGTGATACTTTCTTCATTGTGTTGGATAGTGGTGAAGATAAGGCCGATTCGGATATAGAATACAGTGGTTTGGTGGATTTTGATGCCTATCGTACCCGGGAGGCAGCATGGTTGCGGGGTGTGGTTAAGTCCGAAGCATTTAAGAATGCGAAACACAAGATTGCCTTTGCCCATATACCGCCTTATAGAGGGGCAAACTGGCACGGTGATGTAGAAATGCAAAATAAGTTTGTGCCGATATTGAATCAGGCCGGTATAGATTTGATGATCTGCGGCCATACCCACAAGTATGCGTATGTACCCATCGAGACAGGAAAAAACAATTTCCCGATAATTATATGCAGCAATACAGCTAAAGTAAATGTGAAAGTAACTCCGGAGAAAATCATAGCCAAAACGGTAGATGCCAATAAAAAAGTGATAGCTGAACTTGTTTTCGAAAAGTAGAAAATTCGGCCATGCCGACTGTTCGTGTTATCTTAGGTCAAATTTTGATATCATGAAGAAGTTATTATTCCTGCTGGGAGCAGGCTGCATGCTGGCATGCGTGAGTTGTTCGCCAAAAGACGAGGAAACAGAAAAAAGACCCAATATTTTATTTGTTTTAGCGGACGATCAGCGCAACGATGTACTGTCATGCGCAGGGCATCCTGTTGTACAAACGCCCACCATCGACAGGTTAGCCGCGGCAGGCACGCGGTTTACCAAGGCATTTGTAACTACCTCTATTTGTGCAGCCAGCAGGGCTTCAATTTTTACAGGATTGTATGAAAGTAGTCACCAATATACGTTTGGTCAGCCTCCGCTGAAAAGAAACCTCATGGAAAAGAGTTATCCGTATTTACTCAGGAAAGCGGGGTATATTACGGGTTTTGTGGGGAAACTTGGAGTAGCCATGGAGGCAAGAGACGAAATGCTGAATCAGATGTTTGACCACTACGAATTGTCGCCGCGCAATGCACCTTATGTTGAAGAGCTACCCGATGGCACACGAATGCATTCAGCGGAAATTAAAGGTCAACAGGCTATAGCGTTTATTCAAAAACAAACAGCCGAAAAGCCATTTTGCCTTTCGGTTAGTTTCAATGCCGTACATGCAGTAGACGCCAACAAGACACCAGGCAATGCGGGGCATTACCCGTATCCGGATGAAGTTTCGCATCTGTACGAGAATGTGGAAATGCCTCTTCCGTTGTTATCAGATTCATCAATTTACAATCAGCACCCCGATTTTCTCAAGCAGTCGCTCAATCGCGAGCGGTATTTTTGGCGCTGGGATACCTACGAAAAATATCAGACAAATATGCGTGCTTACTTTCGCATGATCAGTGGATACGATCGGGTAATCAATCGAATCATAGAGGCTCTTGAAGCAAAGGGACTGGCCGATAACACCATCATCATCTACACGGCTGATAATGGGTACTATATGGGAAACCGAGGGTTTGCAGGCAAATGGAGTCACTATGAAGAATCATTGAGAGTGCCTATGATTATTTACGATCCTCGATTGCCCGATAGGCAAAGGGGAAAAGAGTCTGAAGAAATGGTATTGAATATAGATATAGCAGCAACCCTGCTGGACTATGCAGGGCTCAACCCAGAGTCTATGTATCAGGGTAAAAGCATGCAGCCACTGGTAGAAGGCAGAGCACCGGAGAATTGGCGAAAGGATTTTTTGTGTGAGCATCGAATGAAACACGATAAAATACCCCAATATGTAGGCGTAAGGGGTGAACGTTTTGTCTATGCCAGCTACTACAATCAGACACCTCCATACGAGTACCTTCACGACCTTACCAGCGATCCCTTGCAGTTGGTCAACTTTGCCGATAGCTCCGCATATAGCGAGCAGCTCCAGCGCATGAGAGTAAGAGCCATGGCGCTGGAAGCTGAGTTTACATCAATACAATAGAGTACCTACAGCAGCCGGATGGTATAGCAGCCAGCCTGTCAGGCTGTATCTGTCTTTGTGAGCCAGGCGTACAGCATGAGGTACTTCGGCACTTTTGAACAACACGCATCGTTTGCCAACAGGAGCTACCAGATGGATGTTGCCGTCAGCATCTTCCAGTTCGAGTTCTCCGCCATCACCTGGCGTCCATCCTTCATTAAGGTAAATTACCATGGAGATCATACGGTTGTTTCGCCCGGCAAACTGATCCAGATGCCTGTCGTAATGTCCGCCACGGGGATAGTGAGCCAGGTGAAACTCAAATCCCGATAAGCTCAAAAAGCAGTATCTGTTGAAGATGTGGACGGTCTCATCTACCAGTTGCCAAAAGGGCTGAAGTGTGTCGTCGCGCTGCGAATCGAGCCAGTATGTAAGATCACCACGGATGTTTTTGGCTATGATGTTTGCATCGTGAGCACCAATGCCGGCTTGTTCAAAGGCTTCTTGCTTTTGGAGAAAAAAAGATCGGATCAACTCGTAGTGCGAGTCGGTCAGAAAATCATCGATAACGACGTAGTTGCGATCGGAAAGCTGATCTACCCAGGTCAGCCAATTTTCCAGTTTATGAACGGTATTCAATCACAGTATAAGATAGCGGCGCAATTTAGTGTTAGCTTTTCTATATCTCACTTAAACCCGTGAAAAAAAATCATGGCCAAATAGCTTGTCGGTAATCTTGATCGGCCTGGATACTTGTGTTATCTTACCTACAACAAACAGTACTCCGGTATATAGTATTTTACGCCATGGATACATTTTACTTTAGCATAGCTTTTCTACTCATAGTAGTGGCAATACTGCCCTTTATAACCGACCAGCACTGGGTATTTCGGGTAGGGGAGTTTGCCCGGGTACAGGTATTTGCGATGCAGGTTGCCGTTATTGTGTTCGGTTTTTGGCTGCAGCCGGTTGATGTATTGATGTTCTGGGTGGTGCAAGGTGTATTGGGGTTGCTGGCTATTTATAACCTGATAGTATTGGTGCCCTATACGCCATGGTTTCCTTCGTCCTGCGAAATAGAAGTGGCACAGCATACTGAAAGTATTTCCGTATTGTCGGTCAACGTTTACCAGTTTAATACCAACTATCAGCAGTTGATTAGTCTTGTAAGGGAGGTCAAGCCCGACGTATTACTCACCATGGAGTCTAATCAGGCGTGGGAAGATGCACTCGAGGTATTGGAAAGTGAATTTGGATACAGTAAAAAAATAGCCTTGGAAAACACCTACGGTATGCACTTTTATACCCGATTAAAAGTGCATCAGGTGCAGGTCAATTACTTTATGGCAGACGATCTTCCCTCCGTAGAGGCTACTTTGTATACGGCCACAGATAGATTGTTTACGGTTTTTGGAGTACACCCCCCTCCGCCCAGTCCTACAGAAGAGGATACTTCCAGAGAAAGAGACGGAGAACTGTTGGCAGTAGCCAGAAAAGTACGGGAATACGACCACCCGGTATTGGTGGTGGGAGATTTTAACAATGTAGCGTGGGCCAGGTCAGCTATTCTTTTTCGCAAAACATCCGGATTGATAGATCCTCGTATAGGACGAGGCTTTATTTCTACGTTCCATGCGCGCTATCGGCTTCTACGCTTCCCTATCGATTTGCTGTTTCATTCCACCGGTATATTTATAGAAGAGTTAAAAACCCTTCGTCCGATAGGTTCAGATCATTTACCGCTATATTGTCGTTTTTTTATCAATGAGCACACCGATGTGCAGCAGAGCGAAACCGATGCGCTTGAAAGAGAGGAGGCAAGGGAAGTGGTAGAAATGATCCGGCGTGGCAAAGCAGAAGAAAGCAGCAGGCCTGAAGTGGCAGAGGAATAACCATGAATTGAAGGTGTTTACAGTAATTTGTTCTTTTAAAGCAAAGCCGAAAAAAGAAGAGGTTTTTTGAAAAACATGGCGTGAATACACATAGTTAATATACAGTCGAGCGGGCGCTTATGAAGGTAATAAAGGATTGCGGGATGTTTATTTTTTGGACTGAGAAATAAGGAATAACGAGTCTTAGCGTCTCGCAGAGACCCAAATCGAGCCGGTCTACTTGTATAGCCAATGCTATGACGCCAGAAGTTGAGAGGAAACGCTTTGTAGAAAGGCAGGTGTATGAGCCCAACCTCGACAATTTGTAACAGTAAAACGTAACAGTGGTCACAAAAAAAGCACTCACGAAAATCGCAAGTGCTTGATTGTTAGTGTGATCCTCTCAGGACTCGAACCTGAAACCTACTGCTTAGAAGGCAGTTGCTCTATCCAGTTGAGCTAGAGGACCTGGATAAATGAAAAAGACCTGATTAGAGGTCTGTGTGGCGGAGAGAGGGGGATTCGAACCCCCGGTACGATTTCTCGCACGCATGTTTAGCAAACATGTGGTTTCAGCCACTCACCCACCTCTCCGTAGGTATTGTTTGTCAAACCAAACGTCCTTTGGTTGCTTTTCTAAAAACCGACCCCTGAGGCCTGTCTGAAAAGGAGTGCAAATATAGTTTAACACATTTTACTTTAGCAACAGCCAATCCAAATAAATTCTAAAAAAGTAGAGGAAATATTGCTACAGGCTAATACTCAGGGACTAGCAGTAGTGGCGGAGTTATAAAATATCGAGTACCTGCTCAGGAGGGCGGCCGATTGCAGCTTTGTTTCCTTTTACAACAATGGGTCTTTCTATCAAAATAGGGTGAGCCACCATGGCATCTATCCATTCGTCGTTGCTCAGTTCCTTGCCTTTGTATTCCTCTTTGTAGATTTTTTCCCCTTTGCGTATCAGCTCAAAAGCAGAGATGCCTAGTTTGTCCAGTATAGCGGTCAGTTCTTCGCGTGTAAGGGGAGTTTTTAGGTATTCTACTATGTCTGCCTGCTCGCCTTTTTCCTGTAGCAGGCTTAGTGTGTTTCTGCTTTTACCGCAGCGTGGGTTGTGGTATATGGTTGCCATAGTTTTTGGTTCTTTACAATCGTTTCAAATAAGTTTCTTTCGCTTCGTCCAGCAATTCAGTTAGTGTTTTTTTCATGGTTTGCAGTTGTGTTATTCGCTCATCTCTGGGATAAAACAACGAATGAAAGCGCATGAAATCACGTAAGAAGCGCCAAAAATCAATATAGTGAAGGCTATAAAAGCCACTCAGGGGCAAAAGTAAAATAAATCCGGACAACACTAAGGCCGAGCAAGGTGACCAAAAGCAAAAAATGGCACCAAGCAAAGCATAGTAAAGAGGAAACAGAAAGATACCGACCGAAAGCATGATAGGAGCCTGGTATTCTATTTCGCGGGTGATCTTTCGTGCCAGCCAGTATGGTGCTTTGTAGGGCAGGTAGTTTAGCATAGTCCCTGTCAGAAATACGGGCAGACCAAGGAGTAGGTATGCTATTCCACCAATCAGAATGAGCGCAGTTTTGAAGCGGTTGTAGATGTAGTTTTGCCCGTCATGATGCAATTCGGTTTCATTCAGGAGGAGGGTGTATGCATTTACCTGTGTTTTTATTCGTTGGTAGAGGCCCGGGTGACCTACTTTAAAATATTGAATGGCTTTTGCCATCTCGCGAGTCAGTTCAAACTCGTTAATGCTGCTGATTTTGTCAGACTCTTTCAGGAGCTGGTTTCTATAAATACGCTTGATCTTCACAAACAGGTCTTCGTCCTCCCTGGTGTCCGTGTTGATGATGTTTTGTTCCAGTGCCTGCTTGATTTGTCGGGTAAGTAGCTGCACAGCACTTTTTTCATCTCTGGCGTATGCATCTTTGTAGTCCGATACATCAAAAGCCTCACCGATATGCACATAAATTTTGCTGCGAAAATGAGCCGGATTGCTGTAATACAGCCCTATAGGTTGTATTTTGAGGCCTAGCGAAAAGTGGTGAATTGCCTCGGTGCTTAAGGCAATACGTGCTGTACCCGTTTTAATTTTGCGCAATTTCAGTTCGTGATAGCTCGATCCTTCCGGAAAAACCATGAGAGCATGACCTGCAGAGAGGTATTCGTTGCATGCCCGAAAAGTGAGCGTGTTGTCGGGTTGACTGCCCGGACTTACGTCCTTTTGTCTATAAACAGGTATTACATTAAAGTACCGGAAAATAGCATTCACAATACCATTGACAAAAATAGAAGCATTGCCCAAAAAGCCGACTTTTCTCCGAAAAAGAGAGCCGACAATGAGGGGATCCATAAAGGTGTTAGGGTGATTGACTACAATGAGTAGTGGCCCTTTGTTGCAAAGAGCCTGCTTGTTGATAACTACCGTTTTTTTGAAAAAAATCCGTAGTGATATTCTGACGATGATTTTAAGCGTCTGGTAGATCATTGGCAGTTTTTCTGGTCCATTTTACGGTAGCCAAAAAGGCTAAACCGATCACAAAAAACAACGTCATGAACAGGATGGAGTTGCGCATGCTGCCTGTAATGTGTTCTATTACTCCAAATGACGCTGTGCCCAGCACGATGGCCAGTTTGTCGGTCACGTCATAAAAACTAAAGTAAGAAGCACTGTCGGTAGTGTTGTTGGGTATCAGTTTGGAGTAGGTAGATCGGGAGATGGATTGTATACCACCCATTACAAACCCCAGAAAAGCCGCCAGGATGTAAAAGGCGGTTTTGTCCTGAGCAAAATAAGCCCCTATACACACCATAAGCCAGATGCAAATTGCTGTAGCGATAGCAAATTTGTTGCCTTTTTTAGCTGATAAAAAAGCAAAGGAGTATGCGCCTCCTATGGCCAGTATTTGCAGAATCAATACGACTACAATCATTTCATCACCGGTCATACCGATTTCGGTTTCACCAAAAAGAGGAGCCAGCAACATTACGGTTTGAACGCCCATGCTATAGAAGAAAAAAGCATATAAAAAACGGATGGAGCTAAGCTGCTGCTTCAGGTGTTGAAACACCTTTTTCAATTCCTGAAACCCATGCGAAACAATTGTGGCACTGATAACATGACCGGTGGGTTTGTCTTTTAGAAAGTAGAAGGCAAACTGAGAAAAACCGATCCACCACAGACCTACCAGCAGAAAGACAAACCGAGTGGCAGCAGAGGTAGATGCAAAGCCAAATGTGTCGTGCTGAGTAATCAGCACCAGGCTAATGATAAGCAGTATAACGCTACCAACATATCCCATAGAAAAGCCTCGTGCACTTACTTTATCCATGTTTTCGTGAGAGGAGATTTCTGGCAAAAATGCATTGTAGAAAACAACAGATCCGGCATACCCAACACTCGCCACAATGGCTAGCAGTATGCCATATTCCACATTGTGGCCATGAAAAAAATACAGCCCAAGGCATGCGGTAGAACCCATGTAGGTAAAAAACTGCATAAAGCGCTTTTTCATGCCGCTATAGTCGGCTATGCCCGACAATATAGGGTAGAGTACTACTGTGATGAGAAAAGAAAACGATATAGCATAGGTGTAGATAACGGTATTGTCTACAGCCCATCCAAAAAAGTGAATCACATCCCCGCCAAACGCATCGCGGGTGGCAGCAGTATAATAAATCGGAAAAATCGCTGTGGTAACGATCAGGTTGTACACCGAATTTGCCCAGTCGTAAGAGCACCAGGCATTGATCGTTTTAGGTTGATCTGGTATCATGGCCGGAAGATAAAAAATATTGCAGATACTTGCCCCCATTCTACAGGAATAGTATGGCGTTAGTAGATCAGGTAGGTTTCTTGCGTGTAAAATAGGAGAGAGGAGTACTGTGAGGCATGGGTAACAAGGCAGTAAGGCAATGTGAGGTTACATATAGGATGTAGTAGGTGTCATTGTGTTCATCAATACGCTATTTATTGTGCTATAATTTTACGATTCATCTAAAAAACAAAACGCATTATTGAAATACTCTTAACGATAGTGGGTGTATGCTGAATGTGAGGGTATTAAAACAAAAGAATACTATTAAAATTGGCAATAAATCGCTATTTTTGCCGGCCATTCGACGCAGATTTAGACGAAAATGGAGGTGAATTAAAGTAGATACCAAATTTTGAAGGAATAGAAACATGGGTAAAACATTATTTGACAAAGTGTGGGATTCACACGTGGTGCGTAAGGTAGAAGACGGACCGGACGTATTTTTTATAGACAGGCACATGGTACATGAGGTGACCAGTCCGGTAGCTTTTTTAGGTATTAAACAAAGAGGTACGGGGGTACTCTATCCCAACCGTACATTTGCTACAGCCGACCACAATACCCCAACGATCAACCAACACCTGCCGGTGGAAGACCCACTATCGGCTAACCAGCTCAAAGCACTGGAAGAAAATGCCAAAGAATATGGCATCAGTCACTGGGGGCTGGGGCATGAAAAAAATGGTATCGTGCACGTAGTAGGGCCGGAGTATGGTATTACACTTCCCGGAGCTACCATAGTGTGTGGCGATTCGCATACATCTACACATGGTGCGTTTGGCGCTATAGCCTTTGGTATAGGTACATCAGAAGTGGAAATGGTGCTGGCGACACAGTGTATCATGCAGCCCAAACCCAAAAAGATGCGCATCAATGTGAATGGCGCTTTGCAAAAAGGAGTAACGCCTAAGGATGTGGCTTTGTTTATCATCTCACAACTGACTACATCGGGTGCTACTGGATACTTCGTGGAATATGCCGGAGAAGTATTCGAAAACATGACCATGGAAGGGCGGATGACTGTGTGTAACCTAAGTATAGAAATGGGAGCACGCGGAGGAATGATAGCTCCTGATGAAAAGACATTTGAATACATCAAAGGCCGTGAGTTTACGCCCACAGGTGAAGCCTGGGACAAAGCCATGGACTATTGGAAAACATTGAAGACAGACGAGGACGCTACGTTTGACAAAGAGTTGACCTTTGACGGATCGGCTATTGAGCCTATGATCACCTACGGAACCAACCCGGGTATGGGTATGGGTATATCAAACAGCATACCCAAGGCTGAAGACATGGAAGGTGGCGTAGAAACCTACAAAAAATCACTCAGCTATATGGATTTCCATGAAGGAGATGCCATGATTGGTAAGCCTATCGATTTTGTGTTTGTAGGTAGCTGTACCAACGGCCGTATCGAGGATTTCAGAGCGTTTGCATCTGTAGTAAAAGGTAGAAAAAAAGCAGACAATGTGACTGCATGGCTGGTGCCCGGTTCGCACAAGGTAGAAAAAGCCATTAAAGATGAAGGACTGCTGGACATCATTCAGGAAGCAGGTTTTGAGTTGAGAGAGCCGGGTTGTTCGGCTTGTCTGGCTATGAATGACGACAAAGTACCGGCTGGAAAAGTAGCAGTAAGTACATCCAACCGAAACTTTGAAGGACGACAGGGACCCGGATCGCGTACATTGCTGGCCAGCCCGCTGGTAGCCGCAGCATCAGCCGTTACAGGCAAGGTAACTGACCCTAGAGAGCTGCTCCAATAAAAGAACAATAGCCGGATCGTAGGCGCTTCGGCTTTTTTACAAAAAAGAAAAAATACCATACATACTGACACGCAGCGCAACCACGTAGTGTACCACACTACAACGCTCGTAAAGAATTATTACTTATGGCATACGATAAATTTGAAATATTGAAAAGCACGGCAGTACCCCTGCCAATCGAAAATGTAGATACTGATCAGATCATACCAGCTCGCTTTCTGAAAGCAACTGAGCGAAAAGGATTTGGTGACAATTTGTTTAGAGACTGGCGATACAATGCCGACGACACTCCCAAGCAGGACTTTGTACTTAACAATCCCATCTACGGAGGCAAAATTCTGGTAGGAGGTAAAAACTTCGGGTCAGGATCTTCGAGAGAGCATGCTGCATGGGCTGTATACGATTACGGATTTCGTTGTGTAATTTCCAGTTTCTTTGCCGACATCTTTAAAAACAACTGCCTCAACATAGGCGTATTGCCGGTGCAGGTAAGTGCAGACTTTTTAGACAAGGTATTTAAGGCGATAGAAGCCGACCCTAAAGCAGAAATAGAGGTAAACCTACCCGATCAGACGGTGACCATAGTGGCTACAGGCGATCAGGAAAGTTTCGATATCAATGGTTACAAAAAGAGTAACCTGCTCAATGGTTTTGACGATATCGACTACCTCCAAAATATGAAAAGCGAGATTGAGCAATTTGCAGCCAATACTCCGCTTTAAAATTTTATAGCAAATCAAAAACATATCATACAGGCTTGGTGAATCATTCATCAGGCCTGCTATATTATCAGCCCATGACCATAGAAATCTTAGATACTACCCTCAGAGATGGTGAGCAGACTTCAGGCGTGTCTTTTACCGAAGGTGAAAAACTGAGCATAGCCCAACTGCTACTGGAAGAACTGAAAGTAGACCGGATAGAAGTAGCCTCGGCACGTGTGTCGGATGGAGAATATGCCGGAGCAAAGAAGATTTTTGACTGGGCCAAACAAAACGGTTACCAAAACCGGGTAGAAGTACTCGGCTTTGTAGATGGAGATATTTCTCTGAAGTGGATACAGGATGCCGGAGGCAAAGTAGACAACCTGCTCTGCAAGGGGTCGCTCAAGCATTGCGAAAAGCAATTGCGAAAGACTCCAGCCGAGCATTTGGAAGACATCAAAAATACCATAGCCATAGCCGATAAGATGGGAATAGAGGTAAATGTATACCTCGAAGACTGGTCTAACGGCATGATTGAGTCGCCCGACTATGTGTACAATCTCATAGAGGGGCTGTCCGGCACGAGTGTAAAGCGTATCATGCTGCCCGATACTCTCGGTATACTCAATCACAACGATACAGCCCGATACTGTGCCGATATGGTGAACCGTTTTCCGCAGATGAAGTTCGACTACCACGCCCACAACGACTATGACCTCTCTACCGCCAATGCGTATGAAGCTGTAAAGGCGGGTATCCATGGGGTTCATACCACACTCAACGGGTTGGGGGAACGGGCAGGAAATGTGCCGCTATCCAGTGTGATAGGAGTTATAAAAGACCACCTCAAGCTGGACCTGAATATAGACGAAAAGAAGCTCTACAAGGTAAGTAAAGTAGTAGAGTCTTTTTCAGGTGTGCGTATACCGCAAAACAAACCTCTCATAGGAGAGTTTGTTTTTACCCAGACGAGCGGTATTCATGCCGATGGCGATTCGAAAGACAACCTTTACCAAACTGCCCTTGAACCCGGTAGGTTTGGGCGTACCTATTCGTATGCGCTGGGCAAGATGTCGGGCAAGTCGAGCATACAGAAAAACCTTGAAGAGCTCGGTATAGAACTGAGCAAAGAGGAGACCCGAAAACTGACTCAGCGCATTATCGAGCTGGGCGACAAAAAAGAATCAATAACCAAGGAGGACCTGCCCTTTATCATCAAAGACGTGCTGGGTACCCCCATGGCAGAACCCAAAGTAAGTATAAAAAACTATGCACTGTCTGTAGCACAAGGCCTAAAATCTATGGCTACCCTTTCGGTAGAGATAGACGGCAAGACCTATGAGCAAACAGCATCCGGAGACGGTCAGTACGATGCGTTTATGAATTCGCTGGCCGAAATCTACGACCAACTCGACAGACAACTGCCCCGCCTGGTAGATTACGAGGTGCATATACCCCCCGGTGGCAATACCGATGCATTGGTGATTACGACCATTACCTGGGAAGACGGCCAGCGCTTTAAGACCAGAGGGCTAGATCCGGATCAGACCGTAGCAGCTATCAAAGCCACCATCAAGATGTTGAACATAATAGAAAGTAAAAAATAAATAAGTAAATATGGATTTTAAGATAGGAGTCTTAGCCGGAGACGGAATAGGACCTGAGATAGTAGATCAGGCCATTAAAGTAATGAATGCCGTAGGCGAAAAGTACGGACACACTTTTCAGTATACACCTGCACCGGTAGGAGCTACTGCCATCGACCAGACTGGCAATCCGTACCCTGACGAAACACACGAAGTGTGTATGGGATCGGATGCGGTACTTTTTGGAGCTATTGGCGACCCCAAGTACGATAACGACCCCAAAGCTAAGGTACGTCCGGAGCAGGGATTGCTCGCTATGCGAAAAAAACTTGGATTGTATGCCAACATTCGTCCGGTTACTACTTTCCCATCTTTGCTACATAAAAGTCCCCTACGTCAGGATATCGTGGAAGGAGCAGACTTTGTAGTAGTACGTGAGCTTACCGGAGGTATCTATTTTGGCGACAAAGGCCGTTCAGAAGACCTTACTTCCGCTTTTGACAACTGTGTGTACACTACAGAAGAAATAGAGCGTATACTGAAGCTGGCCTACGACTATGCCGGCAAGCGAAACAAGCGCCTGACTGTAGTGGACAAGGCCAATGTGCTGTGTACGTCGAGACTTTGGAGAGAGATAGCTCAAAAAATGGAGCAGGAGCACAGCGATATCGAAACCGACTACATGTTTGTAGATAATGCTGCTATGCAGCTGATCCAGTGGCCTAAGAAGTTTGACGTAATGGTAACTGAAAATATGTTTGGAGATATCCTGTCGGATGAAGCGAGTGTGATCACCGGTTCGCTGGGCTTGTTGCCATCGGCTTCTGTAGGTAAGCACACGTCTGTATTTGAGCCTATTCATGGATCGTACCCACAGGCAGCAGGCAAGGATATAGCTAACCCTATAGCTACGGTGCTATCGGCGGCTATGCTGCTGGAGTCACTCGATCTGCTGGAAGAAGCTAAAGCTATCCGTGATGTGGTAAACAAGTCGCTGGAAGAAGAAGTAGTGACGGAAGACATTACTACCGGCAAAGCGTACAAAACTTCTGAAGTAGGAGATTGGCTGGCCAAAAATGTTTAAAATATTGAGGTAAACTCAATTTGTTGAAATCAATCGAAAGCGAAGGATGTACATCCTTCGCTTTTTTTATGCCTTTTTGATAAAAAAATAAAAAAAACAGAAATGGCAAGTAACGGGTAGCGGCAAACTCTGTGTAATACTAGGAGGATAGGACATAGAGCTCACGGCCCGGGGTGATGGTTCGATCTTGGATAAGTGCCGTTGGAAACACTTTAAGACCTGATAAACTTGTCAGCAAATTTTCAAGATAGGATAGACTCGGAACTGGTGCCGGAAATCAGAAAGGGAAATATAAATGCCTTTAGGGTTTTGTATGATGCATATTATGCCCGTATTCTCCATTTTTCACAAACCTACACCCGATCGCTCGAAGATGCCGAGGAGGTAATTCAGGATACTTTTTTAAATGTATGGAAACACCGGGAAAGCCTTGATGAGAGCATGTCGCTCAACGGATACATTTTTCGTACAGCCAAAAACCTGACCCTGAATAAGCTGCGCAAAAAAGTGCTTGAGCCGGATTTTTTTGTAGATATAGAAGACCACAGTGCTACTACCAATCAGACCGAAGAGAGTCTGATGCTGGGAGAAATGCAGCAACTGTTGAGCAAAGCAATAGAAGCACTCCCTGCCAGACGTCAACAGATATTTCGGTTGAGTAGGATGGAGGGACTGACCAATAAGGAAATAGCCAGCAAACTAAACTTGTCAGAAAACACGGTAGAAGGGCAGATGCGCAAGTCTATCAAGTACCTGAGAAGCTATATTGAATTTAGTACACTGTAGCACATAACATAGCTTTTGGCCCTAAATAGAAGCAAAATGGATAAGCAACTGATCCGAAAGTACATAAACAGGCAATATTGCACCCCTGAGGAAGTAAAGAAAATGCAGCATTGGCTGGCCAACGCCGGAACGGACGAGGAAGTAACAGCCTTGTTGAAAACTTCCTGGGAGCGAAACCTTCAGGTGGTAAATGCCGACGGAAAAAGAAAAGAAAATGTTTTTGATCAGCTCCTGCTAAAAATGGAAGAAGCCGCTTTCTTAAAAGAAGGTGAGCAGGAGCAAACAGTAAATCTGACCGCCCGGCAGATCTGGTATCGTCACTATTGGTGGAAAATAGCCGTGGCAGTGGTGCTGGTTAGCAGTATTTGGGCAGTCTACTTCGGCTATCACCAACATCAGGTAGCCGGAGATCAGCCAACCGTTATTTACAAAACCACAGCCAGGGGGCAAAAATCCACCATCACACTGCGCGATGGGAGCAAGGTTCATCTCAACTCAGAAAGTAGTGTGAGTTACCTTGCCGACTATGGCCGTCAGACCCGTGAAGTGAAGCTGCAGGGAGAGGCATTCTTTGAAGTGGAAGAAGATCCGGAGCGGCCTTTCATTGTACGATCCGGAAAGCTTACGACAACCGCACTGGGCACATCGTTTAACGTCAGGGCTTTTGCTGAAGAAGAGACCGTAAGTGTTTCGCTTGCCACGGGCAAAGTAAAAGTGGAAAGTGATCTGGGTTTTCAGCACAGCGAGCGGGATTATATCCTTGAACCGGGAGAGGAAGCGGTAGTCCATGGTGAAACCTTCACAAAACAGCCCTTCGATATCAGCCGGATACTTTCCTGGAAAGACGGCATCATTCATTTTGAAGAAGCAACACTCGAAGAAACACTAAGTACCCTGGAAAGGTGGTACGATGTGCACATAACGGTGAACAACAGACAGGCAGCAGGAGACATCAGAGGTACGGGTCGTTTTGACAATCAAAACCTCGAGAATGTACTGCGCATACTCGGCCATTCTATGAAATTCGATTTTCAGATAAAGGAAAGAAATGTAACATTAAAATTTCAACCATGATATCACAACCAAATACCAGCTAAAAAAATACCCCGGACAGGGAAGTCCGGGGCAAATGAGTTTTCTGAATGTACCACCGACTAAAATGATCATTCGGAAAATGCCAATGTAAAACCTAAGTTTCACGATTAACAATTCAAATGTATGAAATTTCAACTATTACGGTTACTATTTATGACCATAAAATATTCAGCTTATGGTTTGATTATGCAGGTTTTGTGCATGAGCATACTGCTTGCACATGACACCAAAGCACAATATTCCAGTGTGAGGGAAACCCGGCTTCATGTTTCGCTCAATAACAAAACCCTGAAGGAAGCTTTCGACTTGATCGAATCAGAAACAAACTACGATTTTTACTTTAACAACAGGGATCTGGATGAAAAAGTAAAATTGAGAATCTCCCGCAACAAGGGGAAGTCTCTGGCAGATGTTTTACTGCAAATATCCCGTCAGGCTAACCTAAAGTTCAGGCAGGTGAACAATAATATATCGGTGACGAAGATTGACGCCATGTCTGAAGATGAAAACGAGCCCGCCTTGCAGGTGGTAATGGCCAATGTGGATGTGTCGGGCAAAGTAGTAGATGAAACAGGAGTGGGATTGCCGGGAGCCAGTATTATCGTAAAAGGCACCTCTACGGGCACTACCACTGATATGGATGGAAACTACAAACTCAACGCTCCTGACAATGCAGTGCTCGTTGTGTCGTTTGTGGGCTACCGCTCTCAGGAGATAGTTATCAACGGCCGCTCCAGAATAGACGTAGCGATGGAAGTAGACGCTGAAACGCTCTCGGAAGTGGTAGTAGTGGGCTATGGAACCCAGAAGAAAAGTGAAGTCACCTCGTCGATTTCACAGATCAGGGGAGAAGATTTTGAAAACTCCAATGTGTCTAATGTAGCTATGGCGCTGCAGGGCAGGGCATCTGGTGTAGAGCTGATCAACTCAGGAACTCCGGGCAGCACGCCCAGTATTCGTATCAGAGGTATAGGTACTATCAACAACTCTGAGCCACTTATAGTACTGGATGGTGTGCCTGTAGATGCCGAGATACTGGCACAGTTGGCGACCTCAGAAATTCAGTCGGTGGAAATTCTAAAAGATGCTGCTTCGGGCGCAATTTATGGAACAAGAGCCGCCAACGGAGTAGTATTGATTACTACCAACCGGGCAAGACTTGAGCAAGATACTCAGGTGCAGTTGAGTGCTTCGACAGGGTTTAATAGTGTGATAAAAAGGTATCCGGTGGCTACTGCAGAGCAGCTGTATGAGTTGAAGCGCGAGCGCTATACAATGGATGGCTTACCCATTCCTGCCAATGTGCCCTGGGCAGACCCGTACTACAATACTACCCGCACCGATTGGCAGGAAGAAGCCTTTCGAAGCGGTTTGTTTCAGGATTATAATGTGAAAATAAGCGGAGGCGCAGCAAAGTCTACTTTCAATGCCAATATATTTTACCGCGACGAAGAAGGCACGCAGATCAATACATACTTTAAGCGACTTGGGATTTCGCTCCGGGCCACACAAAAAATCAACGACAGGTTCAGGCTGGAAGAAAATATACGTGTTACGCATACACACAACCTGCTGACCCAAAACGATGGTGATGTAGGCACATCTGCTACACTCTATTCTTCCTATCGGTTTATGCCTGCTATCCCTCTAAAATACGACGATGGCAACTGGGGATCGGGCAGAGTACATACCGAACTGGGAGATATGTGGAATCCCATATACAAAGCCACCGAAGAGTGGAGGCACAATTACAAACTCAACACATTAATCAATGTAAAGGCCGATTATGACCTGACTAAAACCATCACTATGACAGCCCGGGCAGCTTATCAGCAAACCGGATCTAAATACGAGCAGTTTGTAAACGTTACACCTTTACAGTCACGGTCGGTGAGCAATCCCATTTTAACAAAAAACACCGGAGAAACCTCCTTTGCCCTTGGTGAGCTGTTTGCCAGCTACAACCAAAACTTTGGCGAACATACAGTGGCCGCTACCATAGGGGTGACAGGCCAGGTAAACAAGGGAGAATACTTGAACATGACCGGAGAAGGATTTGCTTCGGTAGCTGAAAGTCAGCTGGTAATGAACAATGCCTCGCTGATCAAGGGTAGAGGCAGTGATTACCCCACTACAGCCATTACATCTACATTCGTACGAGCCAACTACAACTACAGTGGCAAATACTTTGTGTCGGCTATATTCAGAGCGGATGGATCTTCACGCTTTGCAGAAGGTAACCGATGGGGGTATTTTCCCTCGCTTTCGGCAGGGTGGCGCATATCCGGCGAAGACTTTATGAAAAACAATACGGCTATATCCAACATGAAACTCAATGTAGGATGGGGGCAGCTCGGCAACCAAAATGTGAATGCTTTTCAGTACCTCAATGTGTACAACAAAGATCAGAAGTATGTACTCGATGGCAATAACCTTACCGGTACCCGGCTGGCTTCATTTGCCAACCCTAACATTACCTGGGAAACCACAAGTACACTCAATATCCTGTTGGAATTGGGCTTTTTGCAAAACAAATTCAACCTCGATATTGCCTATTTTGATCGGTTGACGACCGATATGCTTATTCCTACGGTGAGCCAGGGAACAGCTGGATTGGTAAATATTCCCGACTCAAATATTGGTGAAATGCACAATGTAGGCGTAGAAATAGAGCCCTCATACTTTGGGGAAGTAGGCGAAGTGGCATTCGAGCTGGGAGTCAACGCTACTTTTATCAAAAACGAAGTGTCTAAGCTCTACGGAGAAAATAAATTTATAGCAGCAGGCGATGTAACCCGCACTTACGAAGGTCAGGCCATCAGTTCGTTTTACGGATGGAAAACCGACGGTATATACCAGACCCAGAGCGAGATCGATAGCGACCCCAACATTTCCAACGATCCTCGCAGAGGCAACATTACTCCGGGAGATGTACGCTTTGTCGATGTAAACGGAGACAATATGGTAGACGATAAAGACAGGGTGCACATAGGAGATGCCAACCCCAACCTACTGCTGGGCTTTCATGCTGATATGACTTACCGAAACTTTAATTTTTCAGCTGTGTTTAGCGGAGCTTTTGGGCACGACCTCTACGACAAGATGATGATGAGAGGAATAGACCCAACGCAGAGTGCCAATATGGACGCTGTGGCCTACGAGCGATGGACTGGACCGGGGAGTACCAACAAGTGGCCCAGGATGTCTACTATACGCGCCAATGAAAACTATAGAGTATCCGAGCTGGGTATAAAAAGCGGTAACTACATGCGGCTAAAAGATGTAGTACTAGGCTATACTTTGCCGGAGGCAGCCGTGCAAAAGGTAGGACTTACCAGTATGCGGTTTTACGTGTCGGGCAGAAACCTGCTCACCTTTACCAAGTTTGACGGAGTAGATCCCGAAGAGAGCGGCAGAGGCAACTTATCTCGTGGGGTAATCAACAACAATTACCCTCAATCAAAAAGCCTGGTACTGGGAGTAAACATTACTTTTTAGCATAAAAAAGAAATACAGACATGAAAAAATATATAATAATAATGCTTTTGCTTACTACTTTTTCTTGTGAGCAAATACTCGATCAGGATCCTGTAGGAAATCGAACAGATGCAGACTACTGGCAAACTGAAGCTGACATGCTCGACGCACTGGCCGGTGCGTATAGCCTATGGGCTACCCGCGAATTGGGCATGCACGATTTGTTTTTCGACAATCAGGGAGACGACCACTGGAGAGCCGGAGATCATGCCGAAGACGAAGATATAGAAACGCACAATACCAGCTTTTCAAATTACAAGATCAACACCACTTATGTGTATAAATATGAGGTGATCAATCGCGCCAATGGTATTATCATCAACGGGCCTAAGGTCAAAGAGCTCGGCACGGTCAGTGAAGATGCCTACAATGCGATCATGGGTGAAGCTTATTTCCTTAGAGCCTATGCTTACTATCGACTCTACCTCATACATGGACAGGTGCCGATTATAGTAGAAGAAAACGTGCTCAACAACGACTACAAAGTGGCGAAAAGCGAGTCGCCGGAGCAGTTGAGCGATTTTATATTGGGTGACCTGGAAAAAGCAGTAAATATGCTGCCCATGCACAATGGAACCGGCAGGGTAAGCAAAGGAGCCGCCTGGGCGGTAATGACGTCTATCTACATGCATAGAGCCAAGGAATATGCTAATGCAGAGTTTTTAAACAAAGCCATAACAGCCGGACAAAATGTAGTAGATAACTATAAGCTTGCCGACAGCTATTTGTCTTTGTTTAGAGAAGGAAATGAAGACCTGGAAGAAAATCTTTTTCTGATGATGAACGATATGGAGTGGATAAACCAACGTCTGATGTCGAAACACCGCGGACCCAGACCCTGGGGGGCGTATGGTTTTCAGGAACCTCTTGATGATCTGGTAAATGAATACGAAGAAGGAGACATACGAAAAGAGGTTACCATTATTTCCGACGGTCAATTTGCACGTCACGGGGCGCTGGGGCTAGTCGAGCACACGCCGGATTTGTCTACTACCGACCATAGCTACCTTAAGTACCTCGACTGGCGAGAGTCAGACGGTGCGTTCAATCACGGTCTGAACATTCCGTTTTTGCGGGCTGCCGATACTTACCTGCTGGTAGCAGAAGCCAAAATCCGGCTAAATGGTCCGGGAGCAGGCGATGACCTGATAAATAAGGTAAGAGAACGGACGGGGCTCGGTCCGGTGAGCAATGCCGACATACACGATCTCATACACGAAACGCGTGTAGAGCTGGCAGGAGAAAACTTCAGGTATCAAAACCTGCTGAGATGGGATAAAGCCGGTATTTACGACTTAGAAGAGTTTTTGTCCAGACCTGAAAAAATGCTCGATAGGGATCTGGGTAGAAAAAAATGGAACAGACCCAAAGATTATTATCAGCCTCTGCCGCAGTTGCAGATCGATAATTCAGACGGAGTGTTGGTGCAAAATCCAAACTGGTCAAACAATTAGTAGTTTAGTGTAATGCCGGGCAATGACAGCTGTTGTTGCCCGGTTACTTTTTTATTTTAAGAAACATGGCATTCATCAGGCATTTATTCGTTTGCGTACTGGCTATAACGGTATCGCTGAAGGCATCAGGTCAGAAAAAGGAACCGCTGCGTGTAGCAGCATACAATGTAGAATACAGCAAAAAAGGAACAGCCGCTGAAATAGCAGCAATGCTCAAGCCTTACCGTTTTGATATCATCTGTTTTTCGGAAGCCCCGGGAGGCAACTGGACAACTCAGGTAGCAGAAGCCCTCGGTATGAAATACACTGCGGTGGGACAGTATTCCACAGCAGGCCATAAAGATAAATACAAAACTATAGTGAGTCGTACACCCCTGTACGATCAGGAGGAAGTACTGATGGCAGATACCCTACACACGGCTACTAAAGCCTTTACAAGAGTGAGAGGCAAAACACTGGCTGTATATGCTGTTCATTTTCCTTTTGGGTGGCGCGATCAGGCACACATCGACGAAACGACCCATAAAATAACCGTTTTTGCAAATCATGTAAAACAGCATAAGCCCAACGAAGAAGCACTGATTATGGGGGATTTCAATTTTTTGCTTTCCACACCTACCTATGAGAGCCCCTATTATGAGCAGTTTGTTGCAATGGGCATGCGAGCCAGCTGGGTGGATTTAGCCCGGGATGTAACTGCCAAAAGTAGTATGGTGAGCAGCAAGCCCGATCCGCAGCGTCGAGGCAGGGTGATTGATCATATATTTTACCCCGGTTATGCCTTTAAAGCAGTAAAAGGAGGTATAATAGAATTGGACAAGCCATTGTCAGATCACAAACCCGTGTGGGCTGAGCTGCAAGTCCGCTAAGTTGATCGGCCATGCTACACAGGGCTAGGTTTCAGTCCGTTTTAAAGGTTTAGTGGCGCAAATAGCACCTGGTAGAACCTGCTATCAGCAAACTAAATCGCCCGGTCTGTTTTTTATTGAGTTTAGAAAACAAAAAAACATTAACTTGTGGTTTTTGCTCTGCGAGGGCAAAAGACTGAAACCTAAACTACATTTATTATGAAATTACCTTTACTGAGTGTTCTGGTAGGCGGAGCACTATTGTGGAGTTGCCAGTCGGGCAGCAAAGAACAAGCTGCTGAAGCTCCAAAAAAGCCCAATGTTGTATTTATTTTGGTAGACGACATGGGGGCAAAAGATTTAAGTTGCACAGGTAGCCAGTACTACGAAACCCCCAATATCGATAAAATAGCTCAACAGGGAACGGTGTTTACACAAGGCTATGCAGCCAGTAGAGTATGTAGCCCTTCGCGTGCCAGTATCATGACTGGCCAGTTTACGGCACGGCATGGGATCACCGACTGGATAGGTGCACGATCCGGCGAGGAATGGCGCAAAGCCAACCGGTTTGACAAGCTCCTGCCAGCCGCTTACCAGCACAACCTGCCTCACGAAGATACAGCCCTGCCAGAGGCCATGAAGGCTGCAGGGTATAAGACTTTTTTTGCAGGCAAATGGCACCTGGGAGGAGACGGTTCTTTTCCTGAAGATCATGGATTCGACATCAATGTAGGAGGCTGGCATGTAGGCAGCCCTATAGGAGGGTACTACTCGCCCTGGGACAACCCTCGTCTGGAAAACAGGCAAAAAGGGGAGAACCTGACCATGCGACTGGCAAACGAAACGGCAGATTTTATCCGCCAGCATAAGGATTCTACATTTTTCGCTTACCTCTCGTTTTATGCTGTGCATGGGCCCATTCAGACTACTGAAGAGAAGTGGACGAAGTACAGAGATAAAGCCGAAAAAATGGGAATAGCAGAGGCAGGATATAAAATGGAGCGTGTGCTACCCATACGCCAGGTGCAGGACAATCCTATCTATGCAGGGTTAGTAGAAACCACCGATGATGCTGTAGGCGTAGTACTCAATACCCTCGAAGAATTAGGACTAGATGACAATACCATAGTGATTTTTACATCCGACAATGGTGGAGTAGCTTCCGGTGATGCATTTTCTACAGCCAACCTGCCCCTGAGGGGAGGTAAGGGATATCAATGGGAAGGCGGCATTCGCGAGCCGTATTTTATTAAAGCTCCGGGGCTGAGCAAGCCCGGCTCTACGGTAGACACACCTGTGACAGGGGCAGATTTTTACCCTACTATACTCGATTTGGTAGGAGCACCCCTGCGTCCCGATCAGCATGTAGACGGGGTAAGCCTCAAGCCCCTTTTGGAAAACAAAACCATAGCAGACAGACCCCTGTACTGGCACTATCCTCACTATGGCAATCAGGGAGGTAATCCTTCTTCGATTATTCGTGAAAAAGACTGGAAACTAATTCATTACTGGGAAGATGGTACAGCCGAACTCTACAACCTGGCGGAGGATGAAAGTGAGCAATATGATATAGCCGATAAACACCCTGAGGTAGTAGCCCGCCTGTCAGAAAAACTGCATAACTGGCTGACAGAAGTAGGTGCAAACAAACCTGCGCCTGATCCGCAATACGACCCGGCAAAGCAAAAGCAGCGACTGGAAAACCTGAAGAGCAAACGATGGCCTGCATTGGAAAAACAGCGGTTGCAGTTTTTGGCTAAAGATTTTCAGCCCAACAAAGACTGGTGGGGGAGTAAGGTCACTCGCGATTGATTGCTCCATAACTAAAACAAGAACCTGATGAGATACATAGCCGTATTGATCGCAGCTTTCCTTTTTTTTCATGATCAGACATTAGCGCAGCAAGATTTTCCGGCACTAACGCTGGAGAATATCTATAAAAATTATGCTTTTGGGCAGGATGGATATGCTGCGGTGCGCTGGATGAAAGACAACAAAGGGTATACAACCCTTCAGCGAAATGAAGAAGTACAAGGGTATGATATAGTAAAGTACGATGCTAAATCCGGAAATAGTAAAGTGCTGGTTTCGGCAAGTCAATTAGTACCTGAGGGCAGTTCTGTCCCACTGGATATAAGGGACTATAGCTGGTCTGCAGACAATGCCAGGCTACTCATATTTACCAATACCCGGCGAGTATGGCGCTTGCATACCCGGGGCGACTATTGGGTGTTGCATATGGAGTCGGGGCGTTTGCAGCAGTTAGGTGAAAATGTAGAAAGGGCTACTATGATGTTTGCCAAGTTTTCACCTGATGGAAAAAAAGTGGGTTATGTGAGTAAGCAAAATATTTATGTAGAAGATCTACAGACAGGGGAAGTTACTCAGATAACTACCGATGGCGGAGATAATATAATCAATGGTACTTTCGATTGGGTATATGAGGAGGAGTTTGGTTGCCGCGATGGGTTTCGGTGGAGTCCGGATAGTAAGCAGATAGCTTACTGGCAGTCGGATACCCAAGGGACGGGTACTTTTTATATGATCAACAATATAGACTCGGTGTACTCCAAATTGATACCACTGCCGTATCCAAAGGCCGGAACAATGAACTCAGCGGTAAAGGTAGGTGTAGTGTCGGCAGCTGGAGGAGATACACGCTGGTTTGATATTCCCGGAGATCAGAGAAACAATTATCTGCCTCGTATGGATTTCATACCAGCGTCTAACGAAGTAATGATACAGCAGCTCAATCGGTTGCAAAACACCAACACCGTATGGATTGGTAACACCAATACGATGACGGTGAAAAATATTTTGACCGATAAAGATGAAGCATTTCTCGATGTACACGATAATATTATGTGGTTGGATAATAACCAGTCCTTTACCTGGACAAGTGAAAAGGACGGGTGGAGGCACCTTTATAAGGTGTCTCGTGATGGAACACAAATGAGTCTGATTACGAAAGGTGATTTTGATGTAGTTAAAATTAATTGTATCGATCCCAAAGGAGGCTATGTTTACTACATAGCTTCACCAGACAATCCCACAGAGCGCTACATGTATAGGAGTAGAATAGACGGAAAAGGAGAAGCAGAGCGGGTAAGCCCTGAAACCATGCGAGGGCAACACGCTTACCAGATGTCTCTGGATGCTAAGTGGGCCATACATACGTATCAAAACACAACGACACCTAATAGAATATCTCTTATTAGCCTGCCTAAACATAAGGAGGTGCGTTTGCTGGTGGGTAACGAAAAGGCCAAGGCCCGGTATGAAGCACTGCAATTAAATACTAAAGAGTTTTTCAGGGTGGATATTGGGGAGGTAATGCTCGATGGGTGGATGATCAAGCCTAAAGATTTTGACCCGAAAAAGAAATATCCGGTTATATTTTATGTGTACGGAGAACCGGCCGGAGCTACAGTGCAAAACAACTGGGCAGGAGGAGACCTATGGCACCAATACATGGCGCAGCAGGGCTACATAGTCATGAGTCTGGATCCGCGTGGAACGAGATCTCCAAGAGGCAGAGCATGGCGAAAATCCATTTATAAGAAAGTGGGAATAGTAGCAACTCAGGATCATGCAGCCGGCGTGCGTAAAGTCATCGATAAATATGATTTTGTAGACAAAGACAGGATTGGCATCTGGGGATGGAGTGGAGGAGGTTCAATGACCCTCAATTGTCTCTTTAAATTTCCCGGAGTGTACACAACGGGTATAGCTGTGGCTTTTGTTTCCGATCAGAGGTTGTATGATACCATTTATCAGGAAAGATATATGTCAACTCCGCAGCTCAATCCCGAAGGCTACAAACTGGGGTCGCCGATTACCTATGCAAATCAACTGGAAGGAAATGTGCTGCTAATACATGGTACTGCAGATGATAATGTGCACTATCAAAGTTTTGAAATGTTAGTGAATAGGCTGGTGGCCGAGAATAAGCTTTTTAGCGTGATGACTTACCCTATGCGGGCTCATGGAATCTACGAACGGGAAAATACCAGCTATCACTTGCGTCAGGTCATGGAAGACTTCTGGTTGAAAAATCTAGCTCCGGGAGGAAAATAGACTATCAAAAGAATTTCACCTAGTAATCTAAATACCGGTAGAGTAAGGAGGTGAGCCAGTGGGTTAAGTCTATATTTGCGGCAGTTTTTTGCTTATATACCTACACATAGATGATGCAACTCAATACCCCCATAGGCAGGCTGAGACTGGTTGCCTACCTCGAAGGGATCAGTTACCTGCTACTGGCTGTTACCATGCCGGTAAAGTACATGCTCGACATTCCTCAGCCCAATTTCATAGTGGGTATGGCTCATGGCTGGCTCTTTATCATTTACATAGCTCTGTGTATACAAAACACCATGGTTCATCGCTGGGGAGCTAAAGTGTCGCTTCTGGCCATGGCAGCTGCATTTTTTCCATTTGCTACTTTTTATGCAGACGAAAAACTCTTCAAGCCACAGGCTTTGAAGGACTAGCTGCTATTTTACTTTGCTGGCTGAGTCTACTGTGTAGCGGATTTGAGTACACAGGGGTACGCCTTTGTCGGTAATGCCTTCTACAGATACCTCTACGGTAGTATTTACGTCGCTATTGAAATAAGATACAGTAGCAGAACCGGTGTTATCCGGCTGGATGTATGGATGCCAGTAGAGCGTATTTCGTATGTCTTTTTTCTCATTTTGTTCGGCACTTTCGTCGTAGTTGGGAGAGTAGAATACCCTGGCATCATAGTAGCCTTGTATCTGCTTGTTGATGGAATGGAAAACGATTTTTCGTTTGTTCGTCGTGCCTGTTTTGGTAAAAATGCTCAACACGCCATTGCCTCCCTGGCTACCGAATATAGCTCCTGCGGCAGAGTTCTTCAAGGTCTCTATCCGGCTCACATCCTCGGGGTTTATCGAAGACAATACCTCGGCATCCACCTGTCCGCCATCCAGCAGGATTACAGGAGTGCCCTTGCCGGCAAAAGAGATGCTGTTGCCGGAGGTAATAAGTCCCGGCACAGAAAATTGCAACAAAGTAAATATGGAAGTAAAACGAGGACTTTTGTCTGTAACCTCATAGGAGAAATCGGGTCTGCCGTATATGCTGTTGCCTCCCGGTAGGTTTTCGTCGCTCACTTTGCTACCTCTCACCACGATTTCGTCGAGCAGTTTGTCGTTGATGCCCAAAGGTACCTGATATGCAATGTGTTTTTTAAGTTGGTTTTTTTGGAAAGCGCTACCGGAGTAGCTGCTGGTGTCGGCTGTGTACGTAGCTTTGGGAGACGAGTCGTATAGCGAATCCAGTATCAGATGTCCTTTGTTTTTGCCCTTGGTGTTTTGTGTGCTCAGCATCATGCTCGCAGACCCTTTTAGCATTACCCCGTCAAACACAAAGCGCCCCTCTTCGTCGGTTTTGGTTTCGGTCATCAGCATTTCACCTTTGTGGTTTAGGATCATGTTTACGCTTGTATTGGGCAGGGGAGAATTTGCCAGTAGTTTTCTCAGTCGTCCGCTTATTTTTATGTCTTTTTCTACAGGATATAAAACCGTGTCGGGATGCTGGGGAGTGGTTTTCCACAAAAAATCGCGCCACCCCTGAGTGAGCAGGAGCAGATCCAGGGCTACCAGCCTGTCTTTGTTTTTGGTGTCGAAATAGTATCCGGGCTGGTATACTTGGCCTTTTATATCTGATTCCATTAGAAAATAGGAGCAAATGTTGGTAAAGTTGGTAGTGCTGCCGGTAGTGGCTGCTGTGTCGGCCACAGACATAGAAAAACTACCCACCACGGGTTGTCCGTCGGATTGGGTGGCAGTAAAAGTTAGCGTGGTTTTTTCACGCGGTTGGTAGGCGGTTTTATCTGTTTTCAGTGCCAGGTTTATGTTGTTTGGTTTTTCTACAAAGACCAGGCGTTCGCTGTGAGGCTTCATGTTGCCGTCGTAGAGGGTTAGGTGTGCTATGCCCTCCGGAAACCCGTCTGTAGGCAGTATAAAAGTGTGTGAGGTAGAGGTGAGGGGTTGGGATCCTTCCATGTAGGTAATGCCTCGTGTTTTGCCAACCAGTGTGATGGGCTTGCCCCCGTATTGGGTCAGAGTGGCGGGGTTGGTTTTTATGGTAATTACATTTTTTCCTTTGTGAGAAATGGCACTCAGCAGGTAGCCTGTGGGGGCTGCTTCTGGTAGAGTGAAGGTTTTCTCCTGCCCCTGAGTGTCGGTGAGCGTGGCGGTGTATTGCTGGCCTTTTTCCGGGGCAATCACAAAGCTGCCCATGCCGTTGTGTAGGGTGGTTACAGTAGCCACTTCTTCACCTTTGCTGTTTTTTACTACCCCCGATAGAGTGGAGGGGTCGCCGTTGGTATAATTTGCCTTAAAAGCCACTTGAGAAGCTACATTTTCCACCAGATTGCCCCCTTCGGGGAAAAAGCTCACGTCATAGTCTGTAGCAGTATACGGAGCATCCTGCTGTTGAGCCTGCTCGCGTATGTCTACGATCTCCAGTGTTTTAGTAAAAAACATATTTTCGTCAAAATTGCGCATCCAGCTGGTGTAGGCACGTAGCTGGTAGGTGCCGGGGGCTATTCCTGCAGAATCGGCCAGTGCAAAGTCTCCATGACCCAGCCCCAGATCGAGTTGTGTGATATTGCGCATTACAATTTCGCTGGTAGGCGATACTAGCTCCACGTAGAGTAGTTTGCTGTTGTCGAAAAGCGTGTTGGAATAGGCGTAAACCTGATAGGCCTTGTACCAGATACTTTCTCCGATGGCATATTGATTTCTGTCAGTATGAAGATATACTTTTTCCAGGTCTGGTATTTCGGTGTTTTGGCTATGTGAGGTGAGGGCTGTGGCCATGAGCAGAAAGGCCAATAGAGTAGGTGTGATGATTTTGTGTAGCATGTGATCAAAGAACGGTGTTTGCGTTTAGTTACGCTAGTAAATATATTTATAACTATTGCATATCCTATTCTATTTCAGGAAAATATCCTTTTGTATACCTATATACTAGATGGTGAGAGTGGTTGGGCTTGCCATAGGTGGGGGCTAATGGCAAGCCCAACAGGATTACAAGGGGTTGGACTTGTATACCCCCACACTTTCTATGGTAATCAAAATTTCATTATTGTTGGTGTAGCTTTTCTCAAGTGATCCAAGGGATATATCCATGGAGTGGCTTACCTCTGTGCTGGAGCAGTCGCCGGTAGGTTGTTTGCATATTTTTATACTTACTGTTGCGTTGTTCTCAAATGTTGTACGGATATACCGCCCGTCATTGGTTTGAAACTCGGTAGTGCTAAAGCCGTCGGGAAGGGTGCCGTCTGGGTGGCTGGTGTAGTTTACACCATAGTCGTTGCTTATGTATGTGTATATGATGCTATTGCCCAGGGGGTTGATGTTGGCAGTGTATACAACAGTACCATCCGAATAGATGGCTGAGGGACCATATCCGCCCAGGCCTGTTTTGTTCGATCCGGGTATTTCTTCCCATTGTATACCGTCTGCAGATTCATATGCCACCTGATCGAATTGTGGTGTGGAAAAACCTGTTCCTCCCAGGTAATAGAGGTAGGAGCTTATGCCTAGCCCGTAATACTTGCCGTTAGCTGCCTGTGTGGTGAGTTTTGGGCGGGGCTGGGTCTCTGACTCCAGAGTCCAGTTTATACCATCAGTAGTGCTGTATGTGCCTTTGGAGGTGTAGCTTATTGTTTTCCCCGAAGTACGTAGGGTGTTGTGTATCGTACCGATGGTAGACGAGCGGTAGGTTTTGGATCTGGTATCGTACACCTTGTCGTCGAAGTACAGGTAGTCCAATATGAGGAAGGTTTTGCCGATTCTCTGGGGATTCAGGCCGGCGTTTAGGTAGGTCGATTGGTTGTTTGTGGTTTTGATGATGCCGCCATGCGACCGGTTGCCGTTTTCTATAAATCCCTGCCAATAAAGGGAGCTTCCTGCCTGTGTGGGAGGAAAAGCAAATGAGGTTTCGATCATTTCTCCGTTTTTGGTCTCAAATACACCTTTCCCGGTACCGGAAAATACCTCTACATACGCTTTGTTGCCATATAGCCTCAGTCTTCCTCCGGTGTTGAGGTAGATGCGATACAAAGGCGGGTAATCGTAATATGCTATGGAGTTGTCCGGTGCTATGATAATCAATCCGCCTTCTTTGGCATAGAGAAAGTGTCCTTCGCTGTAGGCGCGTTTCACTCTTTTTTGCACCAGCCCATTGCCACTTATTTTATAATAATCTATTTCATTCACTTGTTTTTCGGTGTAGGTGTTGGTGCTCGCATCGTATTCGCTCATGGTTTTTTGATTGTAATCGAAAAAGCCGAGTTTATCGCCGGATACACCGCAGAAATAGCTGGAGGCCAGCGTAGCTTCGGTTTGAGTGCTTGCGAAACCCTCGTCGGAATAGGTGTAAAATGTTGGTTTGTTAGTGGCAGGGTCCTGCTGTATGGCTATGATTTTACCCGATCGGGTTACGGCTAGTACATTATTGGTAATGGCATCCGGAGTGTTGAGGTCGTACGCTACATTATTTACCACAAACCTACCATTGTTGCTGATGTTGGTTTCAACATACTGACGGTAATTGCCCAGAATGTGATTGGGAAAACGCTCGAGAGTTTCGCCATGATCAGTGGAGTAGTAGTGTTGGTAATCGTTTCCGTTAAGATAAGTCACCACCATGTATTTTTCATTGGGGCTTACGTTTATCGAGTTTGCCCCCATGTAGGGAGTGGCTTTCATTACCAGCGAAAAGTTCAGGTCTTTTACAGATTCAAGAGGGTCGTCACCGCCACTGCTGCAAGCGTTCAGTATGAAGATAAGCCCCGCAATTATACCTGTGAATATTTTGTTTTTTGTTTCCATGTTTAGAAGAAGTAGTGTTAGTCTTTTTGTGAAAATAAGAGTTGGTAAATGTGTGTTATGTATGGAGTGTTTTGTTCTTTTTTTGGAAAAGCTCAATAGAGGTTTTGTTCGATGTAAAGATCGAAGTAGGGAGGCAGGTGTGGTATACCCTGAAGTGGGTAGATCACACCTGCGCATAGGTAGGTAGGGGAGGTTGGTTTAGGAAAGAGGACTACTGCTTTTGGTACTTGTTTCGGTACTCGACAGGCGTGAGGCCGGTTAGCTTTTTGAATAGCATTCGGAAGGCTTTGGTGTCGGTATATCCCACGTTGTACATTACCTCTGAGATGTTTTTTCTGGAGGCTTCAAAACTGCGTTTGGCAGCTTCGATTTTTACACGTTGGGTATACTCGGTGGGCGTGTTGTTTGTTGCGAGTTTGAACCTGCGCTCAAAGCTTCTTTTGCTAAGCGAAACCAGGTCGGCCAGCTGGTCGGTGGATATGCGCTGAGCGTAGTTGGTTTCGATGTATTTCTGAGCTTTGAGAACTGTAGAATCTCCATGATCTTTTTGTCCCTGAAACATCATAAAAGCCGACTGGTTTTCTCTGTCAATATCGATGGCAAAATATTTAGAAGCAAGAATAGCAGTGTCTCGGTCGGTGTGTTTTTCCAGCAGGTAGAGTAGGAGGTTCCAGTAGGAGTTGGCTCCACCGCTGGAGTAGATGCCGTCGGCTTCCGTGATGATACTGCCGTCCATGATTTCTACCGTCGGAAAGGTCTCCCTAAACTCGTTGTAGTAGGCCCAGTGAGTAGAGCATTTTTTGCCATTGAGTAAGCCGGTAGAGGCAAGCAAAAAAGCACCGACACATAGGGAGGCAACCTCTGCCCCCAGGTGGTGTTGGGAGCGTATCCAGAGGGCGGCATCCTGGTTGATTTCTACGGCAGATTTCATGTTGCCATACAAGGCGGGGATGACCACAAGATCGGAAGATTTTACCTCGTCAAACAGCTTGTCTGTTTGCACCGAAAAGAACCCGTCGTGTACCCTCACTTGCCGGCTGGCACCCACGAGTTGAACGTTGAACAACGGAGCTTTTCCGGCGGCTTGAAAAAACTGGTTGGCAGCCATGAACATGTAGCGGGGGTTGGATACGGATTCAGCTACTGCCGATTCGGGTACCACGATAGACACGGTTTTCATCAGACTAAGGTATATAAATATTTTGTCGTAATCACCCCGCTAATGTGTCGTTTTTACACCGTGGATGTTTGGGTAATCTGGTGCATTTTTGTAACTCATGATTTTTATAAGTTTAACATACTAAAAAATAACACGATGGAAAAAGTAAAAATACAAGCTGAGATAAAAGCACCGGTAGATGTGGTTTGGCAATTGTGGACGTCTCCAAAGCATATTGTAAAATGGAATACAGCCTCTGAGGATTGGCATACAACCCGGGCTGAAAATGACGTCCGGGTAGGTGGTCGTTTCCTCTCTCGCATGGAAGCTAAAGATGGTAGTTTTGGCTTTGATTTTTCAGGTGTATACACCGGGGTAGAGGAGTGTGTCAGGCTGGCATACACGCTGGATGATGGTAGACAGGTGGAGGTGTCGTTTGCTTCTACAGCAGGAGGAGTGAGTGTAAATTCGGTCTTTGAGGCTGAGCAGGAGAATCCGGTGGAGATGCAGCGAGACGGCTGGCAGGCTATATTGAATAATTTCAAAGCCTATGCTGAGGATGCTGATAATCAATAAGTAATGTGGAATAATTTCCTGATTGTTTGTAAGTAGTGAAATTAACACTTTATTTAAGTTATATATTAAATTGATATATAGTTTGTTATGTGATTTAATTAAAGTTGATTTTCCTTAAAAAGCTTTAACTATGCCCAATGTAACGGTGCTTCTTTTGTGCAATGGTAACTGTAGGGAGGTTATGGGTTTTTATCAGAGGTGCTTTGGGGGAGAGTTGGTGTTTAGGACTGTAGAAGATGTGGCTTTGGTGGAGGGTATGTCTTCTGAAATGAGAGGCTCAGTAGTGCAGGCAGAGCTTCGTTTTGGAGGTGTTGTTTTGAGAGGGACAGATCTGGTTGATGAAGCTGTTATGAGGGGTGGTGATGTCTCGGTTTTTTTAGAGTTTGATTCCAGTGAGGAGTTGAGGAAATGTTGTTCGATGTTGGTGGAAGGAGCGTGTGAAAAAGTGGATGTTGGTACTGATGTTTGGGGTGGTACTTACGTCAGTCTTACTGATAGGTTTGGTCGGAAATGGGTTTTGATGTTTTCAAATACATAAAAAAGTAACTCCGTATTTGGTTGTATTAATTGGTGTTCTCATGTGATTCTGTATGGGGTTTTTAGTGCAAAGGTTTGAGGTGTTTGGTGGTGTTGTTTTGGGAATTGTGTGGAAGTTGGGTTTTGCAATGAAGGTGATCGGGATGAAATTAGGTCTCTTTGAAATTGTAATTTTTGCTTTGAACTAGGTCTGTGTATTAAAAAAAAGCACTCCGTATAGCGTCGTTTTTTCTTCTGTTTTCTGCGGGTGAGTTGCGTTGTAATTGGTGCTGGTGTTTGCTTTGAAATGTTCTTCTTTTCAGGTCGTTTCAGGGGTGGGTTTTGTGCTCGTTTTTAGTCTCGCTTTTGTGAGTAAAGTGTGGTGGTTTTCGGTTGGCTGATGTTTGAAAATTATGTCTGTTTATGTCTTTGAAAATAATGGTATGAGTGTATTAAAAAACAATCAAAAAATTACTCCCTTTTTATGGTTTGATGACCATGCGGAGCAAGCGATTTCGTATTATGTTTCTGTTTTTCCTCGTTCGTCTATTGGGTCGATGAGGTATTGGGGAGAAGGTGATCCCTTTCCGAAAGGTAACGTTCAGTCGGCTGTTTTTGTGTTGGACGGTCTGACCTTTTATGCTTTTGATGCAGGTCCTCAATTTCAATTTACCGAAGCGATTTCATTCTTTGTTTCGTGTGTAGATCAGAAGGAGGTGGACTACTATTGGGAGCGTTTGAGTGATGGAGGAAGTGAAGCTCAGTGTGGCTGGGTTAAGGATAAATTTGGCTTGTCTTGGCAGGTGGTTCCAGACTACCTTTCTTCTAAAATGAGCGATGGTGATCCGGCTAAAGTTCAGCAAATGATGGGTGCTTTGATGGGTATGAAAAAGATAGATATTGCCAGGCTTGAAGAGGCCTATAATACCTGAAATTTCTAGTGTGGTAGAGGTCTTTAAAACGGATATTGACGATCCGGAATTGGCGGATGTTTTATGTAGTATTTTGACTTTGGTGTATCCGCATTGTAAGGTGAATGTGGACATGCATGACTGTGATAAAGTGTTGCGATTGGAAGGGGATATGTGTGTAAGTACAGTCATGGATCTGGCTTTGATTTTGGGAGTGAAGCTGGATGTGTTGTAGAAAAAAATGATTTTTTTGAGAAAGGGATTTACTACTGACATAGGGTTGTCACTGCGCGTGTTTCCTTTACATTTGATAGTTGATGATGTTCATTAACTACATAAAAAAAACACGTTATTAATATTTTATATTATTTTAATTTATGGAATCACCTGTAAATCAACTTGCCACAAAACCACCAGCGAAGAGACGTTCTATCTGGAAAGAATTGAATAATGCTATTCGGGGAACAGATGCTGATTTCACACAGATCAGCATTCGTAAATCTATATTTCTTTTGGCAGTTCCTATGATCCTGGAACTAGTCATGGAGTCTGCTTTTGCTGTTGTCGATATCTATTTTGTAGGCAAGCTTGGGGCCTCTGCTGTGGCTACTGTGGGGTTGACAGAAGCCTATCTTTTTTTGCTTTATTCAGTAGCCATGGGATTGTCTATGGCCGTGACGGCTATTATTGCCCGACGGGTGGGGGAAAAGAACATAGAGCATGCTGGTTTATCTGCTGTACAGTCGATATTGCTGGCTATCGGCATCTCCATACCGTTTGCGCTAGCAGGAGTTTTTTATTCCAAGGAATTGCTGGCGCTGATGGGGGGCGATGAATGGGGTATAAACATCGGGTATACTTACACACAATGGATGCTGGGAGGCAATGGAATAATCATTCTTTTGTTTGTGATCAATGCGATTTTTCGCGGGGCAGGCGATGCTGCTATAGCGATGCGTGTGTTGTGGGTGGCCAACGGGCTGAATATGCTGCTCGATCCATTGCTCATATTCGGATGGGGGCCAGTGCCGGCTATGGGGATAGAAGGTGCGGCTATTGCCACAAACATCGGTCGGGGTGTCGGCGTGTGTATGCAGGTCTGGATACTCGCCAAAGGAGGAAAACACATTCGGATATGGGTAAAACAGCTACGCTTAGAAATACCGGTCATGTTGCATATTTTACGTACCTCTATCGGTGGTGTGGGGCAGATGATAGTAGCTATGACTTCCTGGATTTTTATTATGAGGATACTGGCCGACGTAGGGAGCGAAGCTGTAGCGGGTTCTACCATTGCCCTTCGGGTGATGATGTTTACATTGATGCCGGCATGGGGGCTGTCCAATGCGGCCGCTACACTGGTAGGGCAAAACCTTGGCGCCAACAATCCCGACAGGGCTGAATCCTCTGTGTGGAAAATTGGCTATTACAACATGATATTTCTTGTAGGTGTGTCAGTGGTGTATTTTTTCTACAACGAAGCGCTTATAGGTATCTTTACAGACAATGAAAAGGTGAAGGCTATAGGAGGCGAGTGGCTGCAGATTCTTTCATACTCCTATTTTATTTATGGCTGGTGGATGGTATCGGTTCAGGCCTTTAATGGAGCCGGAGATACACGCACACCTACCAAAATCAACATTGTTTTTTTCTGGCTTATTCAGATTCCGCTTTCCTACCTGTTGGCCATAGTTTTTCAGTGGGAGCACTCAGGTGTTTTCTGGGCAGTATTTGTTTCCGAAACAGCCGTAGGACTCTTTACATTATGGCTGTTTACCAAGGGAAAATGGAAGACACAGCAGGTTTAGTGATATTTTTGCCTGGTGTCGCCTATGCGCTTGTCAGGACAAAAATCTTGTCCTGAACAGGTCGCGTAAACCAAACGATTATGTTTATTTTTGTTTATGGACATGATCAAAAGTGGTATAAAAAAAGGGCTGGTTTTATGGTGTTTTTTGTCACCTGTGTTGCTACAGGCACAGCACTGTCTTATGCTTATGGACAGTGCCATAGCCAATCAGAACAATCACCCGGAGTATACCCTGAACTTGTTAGATGATCTGCTCAAAAAACTCGATGCAAATGAGTGTGATGAGCATGTGGGATATGCGGAAGCGTATCACAACGCAGGATTGATTTTTTGGAACCTCGATGAAGAGAAAAAAGCCATAGAATCTTTGCAGAAAAGTGTCAAAGAAAAGCTTAAAACGGAAGATTCTTTGTCGGTGCTGATGGTTCCATTCTATGAAAACCTGTTTGCCATTTACCGGGAAAGTGCTCTGTACAGGGATGCCGGAAGGTATCTCAGTGCAGTGGATTATATACTCAACAACAACCACGACGATAAAGGGTGGTACTTGAATCATTTGGTTCGAAGTGGGGTGTTTTACCGTGAAACAGGACGACTGGAAAAAGGCATGGAGCAGTTAGCTGCAGCCAAAGCCCTGGCAGAAGAAGAGGTAATGTCGGATTCAATAGTGGGGCATGTGCTCATAGAGTCTGGCTCCTTGCTTACCCTGATGGGAGACTATAAGGATGCCCGGGTTGACCTGGACAGAGCGATAAGGCTGCTTCGTACCAACTACCCCGTGCTCCATGCCAGGGCAGTAGACCGGTTTTCGAAGTTGCTCATGGAAAGTGGCGAGCTGGCCCAGTCGGAGAGTAGTCTTCTGAGTAATATCAACTTCAAAAAAAACGAATTTCCTAACGATACCCTCTTGCTTGTAGAGTCGCTCAACAATCTCGGTGTGCTCTATTACAGGATCAATGATACCGAAAAAGCGAAAGAAAACTTTCAGCAACTGATAGACATAGGAAAACACCACGAGGAGGTACGCCCGTTTGGGTTGAACAACATGGGTGTGATTTATCTGAGGGAAGGAAATATTGAAAAAGCCGTTGAATGCTTCGAAGAGGCTACCTATTATTTTGCTTCTACTTTTGGTACCATGCATCAGGAGTATGCCAATGTACTCAACAACCTGGCCGGCGCATACAACAAACAAAAGGATTATGAGACAGCACTCTCACTTTACAACCAAGTGCTCGATCTGGATAAGGCGTTGTTTGGTCAGAATCATCCCAAATATGCCACCAGCCTGACCAATCTGGCGCATGTGTATGCGCATACCGGATACCTCGAAGTAGCACGAAAGTTTATTGGTATATCTTCTAAAATCAAGGAGAAAGCGTTTGGCGAGTATCACCACGAGGTAGCAAAAAGCTACAATGACCTGGGGCTGTATGACCTGGCCCTTGGCGACACTTTGCAGGCATTGGAGGCCTTCGATAAAGCTTTGCAAATCAACATACACCATATCCAGAACATCTTTCCGGTGCTGACAGATGCGCAAAGGGGGCTGGCTTTTGAGCAAATCAGGTATAGCCTGAGGCGCTTTTCAGCATTGATTTTTTCGCAGCATTACTTTGATACTATCTGGAGCGAAAAAGCCCTCGATTACCTGATCAATACCAAGAGTATTCTTTTTTATGCTTCCGATAAAATGAGACGACTGACACAGGAAAGCAATGACCCTGAAATTATAAACCTGTATACACAATGGCGAAAGAAGGGCGTGGATCTGGCAAATGCCTATTTGCTAAACAGCAGAGAAAGAGAAGTTCAGGGGATATTTATAGACCAGCTGGAAGAAGAATGCGATGACCTGGAGAAAGAACTGGCCCGACGGGTAAATACATTTTCCAATCAAAATGAAACCAGTTTTGTAAAATGGCAAACCATATCCAATTCGTTGGAGGATTCTACAGCATTGGTGGAAATTATTCAGTACAAACCCTATGAGCTGCAAATAGATTCGGTAGGTATAAAACAGGGCTTTTCAGAAAAATCACAATACGTGTGTTTTGTAATTAAGCCCGGTGGAGTAGTAGAGCGGGTTCGGTGGAGCAAGGACATGGATTTCGATAAAAGCTTTCGTTTTTTTCGCAACGCCCTCAAGTTTTCTATGACAGACGATCGCTCATATCAGGCACTTTGGCAGCCGGTAGATGCTCACCTCACCGATGTAAAAAAGGTTTATTTTGCCGGCGATGGCAACTGGCACGAAATCAATCCGGCTATCATTTATGACCCTGAGGCCAAAGAATATGTAAATGATAAATACGATATCCTTTATGTTACGAGTGGAAAAGACAGGGTTTTCAGGCGGTCGGTAAAGTGGAAGCCTCTGGCCAGAGTAATGGGTAACCCGGACTTTGACGTACATGAAGAGAAATTACTTCCTCTAAATGGAGCCGAAGAGGAGGCGAGGGAGATTAGCAGTATACTGCGCAAAAACAAATGGAAGGTGGATGCGTTTTTGGGAAAAAGGGCAACCGAGGAGCGGTTAAAGGACTTTGAGTATCCCGGATTGTTGCACATTGCCACGCACGGTTATTTTGAGCAAGATGAAACAGGGAACCCTTTGCTAAACTCCGGTTTGTATTTAACTCCCGGCAACAGCAAAGAAGACGGAAAGCTTACTGCCTATGAAGCCATGAATCTGGTTCTGGACAATACCCTGTTAGTCGTACTCTCTGCATGCGAAACGGGGCTCGGTCAGGTGCAAAACGGTGAAGGAGTGTTTGGTTTGCAACGGGCATTTTTGGTGGCAGGAGCCGAAAATCTCATTATTACATTGGTAAAAATAGATGACCTGGCTACTCAGCATTTTATGAATTTGTTTTACCAAAACTTCGTGGTAGAGCAAAATGTGCAACAGGCCTTTTTCAAAGCCCGCCATGATTTTAAAAAATCCTTTAGCAGCCCGTTGGATTGGGGAGCCTTTGTGCTGATTTCTAAATATTAAACTAGGCTCAGCTGAGAAAGTCTCTGGTATGTTAGCTACCCGGCCGGTGAGGTGAAGATGTATCATATACTTTGATCCTCGCTCAATACAGTAGATGAGATATCACAGACTAACGTCCAAAGGGTTACTTGATGGTTTTTTGTTGCACGGAAAATCGTGCATTTTGCTTAAAAAGCTTGCATCAAATAAGAAATACCCACTTTCGAAAGAGCTCTCCTTAGTCTTAGTGTACAAATGAAAGTGTTTTTCAGCAGAGCCTAACTGCCATGAAGCAAATAGATGATAAGCTCCTGACCGGGGGTTATGGTCGTTATGTTGTTTTCTTCGGCTATCACTTCTTCTATCGTTCCAAACCTCTTTGCGAGATTGGATAAAGTATCTCCGGTTTTGGTCTTGTAGATGATCATTCTGTTGTCTACGATCTCCTCCGGAATCAGGTATTTGGGGTCCGGAGCGAGATGTTTAGGATCAAATACACGAAGTATGTGACCTTCTTTGAGTACGGAGATGTCATCGCTCAGTCCATTCCATTCATGCAGTTTTCCGTCGGGTATTTTCAAGGAAGAAGATGCCTGGCTAATGCCGATGTTTTTTCTGACAATAAATACTTCAGGCTTAGGGAAATTAACCGATTGACGAGTGTATACTACGATTTCTGCCCGTCTGTTGAGTAACCGGCTGTACCATGTGTCATAATTGGAGAGTAGGTTTTTTTCTCCATTGGGAAAAACCCGTATCTGATTGTAGCTGATACCTTGCTGGTGCAAAAAACGCAAAATACTCAGTCCCCTGTTTTCGCTCAGGGCGTAGTTATAGTCTTGCTGACCTAAGTGATCCGTATGAGTGTGTATGTCCACCATCACTATATTTTCGGGTTTGAAAATCTTGATCAAATCGTTCAGGCTTTCTTTGGACTCGTCCCGGAGACTATGCGAGTCAAAATCAAAATAGATTTTTTCAAACCGGTATTGAAACCCCTCAAAGGTCATGGTATCGAGCTTGAAATCTATCGGTGTTTTGTTTTGTGTCAGACGATGGTCTTTTAGCGTATCGGGCAGCATTCTGATTTCAAACGTTTCTTCTTTGGAAACCAGTGTTAACATTTCCTGTGAATTGTTTAGCGAGAGGCGAATGACAGACTCAGGTACACCCTGCCCTTTGATTTTGCCAAAGGTGGTGGTAGAAGTAGTGTTTTTTTCTACGGGTTCGATGGCCGGCTGAAGCATGTGATAGTCTTCGAACTCTTCGTGCCGGAAAGAATACAAATCCAACGAGCCTGGACTTTGTTGAAGCAGGTCAATGAGGGATTCGTCTGTCATAAAGCTTTTGAGCAGACTTACTTCGTTGGTGTATATAAAGGTAAAGATGTCAAAATCGGAGTGGTTTCTGTTGCTCGTAATGTAGCCTTTTTTACCCAACGAAAAGTAATTATCGTCGTACGGGCTGTTGAAGGGAGGGCCAATGTTGAATATGTCGGGAGCAAAAAACGATCGTCCTTTGGCCATGTACAGGTCAAATCCACCGTATCCGGCGTGTCCGTTGGAGGCAAACAGCAAGCTCTCAAAAGCGGAGGAATAGTAAGGGCTCATTTCATCGGCTGTCGTGTTGATTGTGCCTCCCAGATTGACGGCAGGAGCCCATTCGTCTTCTTTCAGTTTAAAACTCATCCAGATGTCTGTGCCGCCCCAGCCTCCGGGACGATTGGATACAAAGAAAAGCGTATCCCCTGTGATGGAAGTATTGGGCTGTTTGGTATCATAGCCCGGTTTGTTGATGTTGCTGTTGAGCGGAGTAGGGGCAGACCAATGGCCGTTATCATCGGTTTTGCTCACAAAAATTTTACAGCCATCGTTTTCATTGCACGAAGAAAAGTAAAACGCATTGCCGGTTTTGTCAAAGCAGCCTGTGCCCTGTGCCCATTCAGAGTTTAGGTTAGCTACCTTTTCGTTTGGCACCCAGTTGCTTTTGTTGTTTTTCGAAGGGCTATAACCGATCATGTTGGGGAGTAAACCTCCAAATTGACCGTCGTAAAATTGCTTTTGGTCTGTTTTTCGGGTAGAAGAAAGCACCACATACCCTTGTGGATGCTCGATAAGCCCAAAGTCATGGTCCCGGGAGTTTACATCCTCCATCGGGTGAAGTTGATGTATGTTCTTTATTTTCAACATCCGAATGCCAAGCTTGCATCCCTTTTGCTGAAAATCTCCCAATGTTTTGTATTTGTTGGATACTTCGGGCAGTCTGGCCAGTATGTCAAATACTGAGTCTGCTCGTTTGTATTGTCCGTCGGTTTTGAGTAGCCACCCGTAGTAGTAGAGTGCCTGCTCTTCTTTGTATCCGGATGCCAGCAGTTGCTTAAGCTGAGCGATAGCTTCATCGTAGTGCAGGCTGTGGTACAGGCTGAGTGCCCAGCGCAGGTGAACACGCTTGTCTTCAGGGTTTACCTGATGTATGCGTTCGTAAAATTCTACAGCATCTACGTATTTTTTAGATTCATAGTACCGGTCTGCCAGATTGGTTAGTTTTTCTACAGACTGGGCCCTTACTGCCAGTACGGAAGTAATAAGTGAAAATATGAGTAGTATTTTTTTCAAAATAGCGGGTTGGTTACTTTTACTATCTCTGCATTAAACGAAAAATTATAGCTAAAGGATAATTCCCAGGTGGGTTGAAATCCATCAGCTACAACTACCGGATTGTCGTTTATGGATTTGGAGTTTAGGTCGAGGCTTAGACCGGCTTTCCAGTTGTTGTGTTGTACTCCTCCCAGAACAATAAACGAATCCTGAAACCTGTACCATCCTCCGATCTGTATCATTGTGCCGAGCATATTGCCTACGTATTGCGATACATACAGTCCGGTATTGATTTGGTAGGATTGTTGCGTCCATGAGATGTATGCCGAAGGGTGTATAAAATGGCCGGTCTGCATCTTTCTTCGGGCCGTAAATATGGCTTTTAACTGAACGGGCATTTCGTCGTAGTTAGCAAAGCCATCGGTGGGATTGTTGATACCATGCGCTGAAATACCCGCAATGAAAGAATTGAAACTCAATACAGGATTGTGGTGACTGGTTTGGGAGTAGATAATACCGGCATTGAACACCGGGGTGATGTGGTTGTAGTTTTCTAAAACTTCAAAAGGCAATGTGCTGTCGTATCCGATGTAGGGGTTGTACTGAGAGCCAAATTGCAGGTTGTTGGATGCTATTTTATGCTGTAAAGCACCACCTTGGAGACCAAAGGAAAGAAGTTTTTTCCCCTCTGCGTCTACATTCATTACATAAGACCCTGTTAGCATCATGTTGGTGGTTTGGTACAATCCCTGGTAGCCTACTTTTTGTTGTACAAAGCTAACACCTACTCCGGCTGTTTGAGACAAATAGGTCGTAAGTTTTTGTATGGGATGAACCACCGTTACGTGAGTGAGTTGTTTGGCATTTATATCGTTATTTCCTACACTGGATTTGTGATTGAAAGTAAGAGAAGTGTTGGATTCCAATCCGGCAAATGCGGGGTTGAGATATGTAGAGGAGGCAAAGAATTGGGAAAATTCAATGATCTGTGCTTTCAGGCAAGTGCCGGTAAGTAGTAAAGCCGCTAAAAGTATAATTCTTATCATCTTACGAGTAGGACAGTGCCTGTTTTTTCGAATGTGCCGGATGTACTAAAAACCTTTACCTGATAGTAGTATACGCCTTCAGGAGCTTCTGATCCGTTGTTGTACATACCACTCCATCCGGTGTTGGCCAGATCTTCGTGTTTTCTTTCCTGCCGGTATATGAGGTTGTTGAATGCGTCGTATATGGTTATTAGTGATTTGAAAACATAAGTACCCGTGAGAAAGGGACGAAAAACCCTGTTTTCCTCATAAGAGCCATTTGGGGTAAAGACGGTAGGTACGTAGAAGTGTAATTTATCAGTAGTGGGGGATACTCCTACAGCCAGCATGGTCACATCATTCATTAGTCGAATCGACTCCTCCGATATGAGTTTACCCGGTATGTTTATTTTTTCACTACTGCCTTCTGCAGCGAGTAGTGTTTTGAAGGTATAATTCGATTGCAATTGAGCGATTGTAGGTATGTATTTATTTGCCCGTATGACTTTGGTTACCGGAAAATCATTTAAGTCCATATTTCTGTGGAAAACAGATACCCTTGAATTGAGTTCTTTGTCACCATAGTATCCCACCATCCATGCAGCTTCATCCGATATACCTATCAGGGAATCTCCCGGCACCATGTCGTCAGGTTCAGGCTCTATGGCAGATATCATGATGCGGCCTTCCGACACATTATGAAGGGTAAGCGGCAGGTAGCTGTTACCCAACCCAACGGGAAATGTGAGGTTGTACATGTCGGGGGTATTGACCCACATGGGACCCTCTACATAAGCTCTGGAAGATCCTTCACCCATTTTTTCAGCATCAATTACGAGTCTGCCGGACAGGGCCAGCACACCATTACTCAGGGTGAGTTGCTCTCTTACTATTATGCTGTCTGTAACAAGAATGGCTCTTCCTGTTTTGTCTATCTCCAATTGATCGGATACCAGGTTTTTGCCTATGACCGCATAGTCATTTTCTCCAGATAACCTGACGTTTCCTATGGTATCGTTAGAAGAAAAATTAACACTACCGGAAAAGCTCAGTTGGCCTTCGTTTTTCAATTTTCCACGCACTATTGTACCCCCGGATACATGCATTGTAGCCTGCTCGCTCACAAAGAGCGTGCTTCCGTTTGAAGAGTAGAAGGTTTGTGAGGCTACTTGCAACGAAAGCAATACCATTCCGAAAAGGCATATTGCTGCTTTCATTACCTGGCGGGAATTAGTTTTAAAAGATGATTTACGCTACTTTCAAGTTCCTGCAGTCGGTTCTCGTAATCCGAGTTTTTTTGAGATTCCTCGCTTAGTTGTGTTTCTAATAGGTCTATTTTTTCTGCCTGCTCTTTTAGTGCTTCTACCAGCACAGGAATTACACCGTTGTAATTTACCGATTTGATGCCCGAACTATTGGTCATAACCAAGTCAGGAAATGCTTGTTCAATTTGCTGAGCTACAAAACCGTACTGAATTCCGGGTAAGTTTTTATCTTTCCAATAGTAAGTGTATCCCTTTACTTTTCTTAGTGCAGGCAATACGTTGGTTAGGTTTACAGTGTCTTTTTTGAGTCGGCCATCACTGGTTCCGGTAGAGGTGATTTGCCCTTTGTTGTTGTAGGTAATTGACCCTCCGGCGAGTATGGTGTATGTGGTTCCCGTCGTTACATCGGCTATTTCTACCTCGTTAGCTCCGTCGAGTTGAAGGCCTCCTGCTGCAGCCAGTGCTACAGATAGGGGAGATCCTGCTCCTCCGGACAATCCCGCTCCGGCTACCGATGCATTGAGTTTGCTTTCGGTCACTGCTCCGTTGGTCAGCTGAGCGGTGTTTACGGTGTTTAATGCCGCCAAAGTGCCCAGTGTTGGCTTGTTTAGCAGACTGTTATAGTCTCCATTAAAATCATCCGCTGCATTCTGATCCCACGCCGAGAAGTCTACTACCGTAGCATCAGGGTCGCCTGTCAGCGTCAACTGACTGGCACTGAATTGCAAGTCCTGAATTTCATTGCTGGCATCCGCATCTGCATCATTTGGACTGGTAATGAATCCGCTATTGTTGGTCAATTCATTGGTAGTAGTAGGGATGGTAGGTTTATTCAACAGACTATTGTAGTCTCCATCAAAATCATCCGCTGCATTTTGATCCCACGCTGAAAAATCTACCACGGTAGCATCAGGATCACCTGTTAGTGTCAATTGACTGGCGCTGAATTGTAAGTTCTGAATCTCGTTGCTGGCATCCGCATCCGCATCGTCGGGGCTGGTGATGAATCCGCTGTTGTTGGTCAATTCATTGGTAGTAGTAGGGATGGTAGGCTTATTCAACAGGCTGTTGTAGTCTCCGTCAAAATCATCCGCTGCATTTTGATCCCACGCCGAGAAGTCTACTACTGTAGCGTCAGGGTCACCAGTCAGCGTCAACTGGCTGGCACTGAATTGTAAGTCCTGAATCTCATTGCTGGCATCTGCATCCGCATCGTCGGGACTGGTGATAAACCCGCTGTTGTTGGTCAGCTCGCTGGTAGTAGTAGGGATAGTAGGTTTATTCAACAGACTGTTATAGTCTCCATTAAAATCATCCGCTGCATTCTGATCCCACGCCGAGAAGTCTACTACCGTAGCATCAGGGTCGCCTGTCAGCGTCAACTGACTGGCACTGAATTGCAAGTCCTGAATTTCATTGCTGGCATCCGCATCTGCATCATTTGGACTGGTAATGAATCCGCTATTGTTGGTCAATTCATTGGTAGTAGTAGGGATGGTAGGTTTATTCAACAGACTATTGTAGTCTCCATCAAAATCATCCGCTGCATTTTGATCCCACGCTGAAAAATCTACCACGGTAGCATCAGGATCACCTGTTAGTGTCAATTGACTGGCGCTGAATTGTAAGTTCTGAATCTCGTTGCTGGCATCCGCATCCGCATCGTCGGGGCTGGTGATGAATCCGCTGTTGTTGGTCAATTCATTGGTAGTAGTAGGGATGGTAGGCTTATTCAACAGGCTGTTGTAGTCTCCGTCAAAATCATCCGCTGCATTTTGATCCCACGCCGAGAAGTCTACTACTGTAGCGTCAGGGTCACCAGTCAGCGTCAACTGGCTGGCACTGAATTGTAAGTTCTGAATCTCGTTGCTTGCATCTGCATCCGCATCGTCGGGGTTGGTGATAAACCCGCTGTTGTTGGTCAATTCGTTGGTGGTAGTAGGGATAGTGGGTTTGTTTGTTAAACTGTTGTAGTCACCGTTAAAATCATCCGCTGCGTTCTGATCCCACGCCGAGAAGTCTACTACCGTAGCATCGGGATCTCCTGTTAGTGTCAACTGACTGGCACTGAATTGCAAGTCCTGAATCTCGTTGCTGGCATCCGCATCCGCATCATTCGGACTGGTGATAAAACCGCTGTTGTTGGTTAATTCATTAGTAGTAGTGGGAATGGTGGGCTTGTTCAACAGACTGTTATAATCCCCATTAAAATCATCCGCTGCGTTCTGATCCCACGCCGAGAAGTCTACTACCGTAGCATCGGGATCACCTGTTAGTGTCAATTGACTGGCACTGAATTGTAAGTCCTGAATTTCATTACTAGCATCCGCATCCGCATCGTCGGGGCTGGTGATAAACCCGCTGTTGTTGGTCAATTCATTGGTAGTAGTAGGGATGGCAGGCTTATTCAACAGGCTGTTGTAGTCTCCGTCAAAATCATCCGCTGCATTTTGATCCCACACCGAGAAGTCTACTACTGTAGCGTCAGGGTCACCAGTCAGCGTCAACTGACTGGCACTGAATTGCAAGTCCTGAATCTCGTTGCTGGCATCCGCATCCGCATCGTCGGGGCTGGTGATGAATCCGCTGTTGTTGGTTAATTCATTAGTAGTAGTGGGAATGGTGGGCTTGTTCAACAGACTGTTATAATCCCCATTAAAATCATCCGCTGCATTCTGATCCCACGCCGAGAAGTCTACTACCGTAGCATCGGGATCACCTGTTAGTGTCAATTGATTGGCACTGAATTGTAAGTCCTGAATTTCATTACTAGCATCCGCATCCGCATCGTTTGGACTGGTAATGAATCCGCTGTTGTTGGTCAATTCATTGGTAGTAGTAGGGATAGTAGGCTTATTCAACAGACTATTATAGTCGCCATCAAAATCATCCGCTGCATTCTGATCCCACGCAGAAAAATCCACCACAGTAGCATCAGGATCGCCTGTTAAGTTCAATTGGCTTGCACTGAATTGTAAGTTCTGAATCTCATTGCTAGCATCCGCATCCGCATCGTCGGGGCTGGTGATAAAACCGCTGTTGTTGGTCAATTCATTGGTAGTAGTAGGGATAGTAGGCTTATTCAACAGACTATTATAGTCGCCATCAAAATCATCCGCTGCATTCTGATCCCACGCAGAAAAATCCACCACAGTAGCATCAGGATCGCCTGTTAAGTTCAATTGGCTTGCACTGAATTGTAAGTTCTGAATCTCATTGCTAGCATCCGCATCCGCATCGTCGGGGCTGGTGATAAAACCGCTGTTGTTGGTCAGCTCGTTGGTGGTAGTAGGGATGGTGGGCTTATTCAACAGACTATTATAGTCGCCATCAAAATCATCCGCTGCATTCTGATCCCACGCAGAAAAATCCACCACAGTAGCATCAGGATCGCCTGTTAGTGTCAACTGGCTTGCACTGAATTGTAAGTCCTGAATCTCATTGCTGTCATCTGCATCCGCATCGTCGGGGCTGGTGATAAACCCGCTGTTGTTTGTCAGCTCGTTGGTAGTAGTAGGGATGGTAGGCTTGTTCAACAGGCTGTTGTAGTCTCCATTAAAATCGTCATTTTTGTCGGTATCCCAGTCCGATACGTCAATGCTATTGCCTTGTGTGATGCTTAAGTTTTTACCATCAAAAGATAGATTTTGTAATTCATTGGAAAGTGAAGGTTTGAGAGAATTCCACTTATCGTTGTGCCAGTAATGGAACGTACCGGTTTCGTTATCATATACGAGTAACCCATTTTCTTCATCGGTCAGTTTCATTTGCAGGCGCTGTGCAGATGACAGACTTGGTATCAATAAACCTTGATCGTTGTTGGGGGATACAAGGTGCAACACAGCCTTCGAGTTTGGGGATACAGTGTTGATGCCTACAGAGTTGTAATCCTGGCCGTGTGCCAGTTGGGACAATACAACGCAGGCCGCAATAATTGCTAGTTTCCTGGTTATCATTGAGTCAAAAAAATGGGTTAATGTTGTATAGATTGACGGAAAATTAACGGCAAAGGTTTTTGGGGCTTTTTAGATTTTAGATGAGTAGCCACAATGGAGAGTTAAAAGACCGAATAGTCTCGATAGAAGGAAAAAGGTGTGTGAGCCGTATAAATTAATACAATTGTACCGTGCTGATACTGTTTTTCAGACAGGAGAAAATGTTCCTAAAAGAGGGGGTTGGTTACTTTTATAATTTTGTCTTGGGCAGCAAATTTGAAACTGAATGAGAGCTCCCAGGTGGGTTGGTTTCCCTGCACATTGAGCACGGGGTTTTCATTAATATTGCTGGAATTGAAATCGACACTTAGCCCTGCTTTCCAGTTGTTATGCTGTACACCAGCCAACACAATGTAAGAGTCTTTGTGTCTGACCCAGGCACCCACCTGTACCATTGTACTGAGTGTTTTTCCGATATATTGGGAGGCATACATACCGGCGTTTAGCTGATAGGTTTCTGCCGTCCAGGTGATGTATGCAGAGGGGTGTATAAAATACCCCTTTCTTAATTTAGTATTGGCACTGACAAATGCCTTATACTGGATGGGAATGTGCTTTTGATCAGAAAAACCATTGGTGGGGCTGTTGATGCCATGTGCCGACAAACCCGCTATGATGCCGTTTTCGGATAGTATTGGGTTGTGGTGATCTTTTTGGGAGTAAATGACCCCAAAATTGAACGTAGGCGCCAGGTGTTTGTAATTGATCAGTGTTTCTATGGGAAGAGTATCATCGTGACCGATATAGGGATTGTATTGTGAGCCAAACTGTAAATTGGCAGGGTCAATGCTTTTTTGTATCACACCGCCTTGCAATCCGAAAGAAAATATCTTTTTAGACTCTACATCCAGATTCATAACGTATGAACCGGATACTAAAACATTTGTAGTGGAAAATATCCCCTCAAAGCCGGTGTATTCCTGTACAAAGGACATTCCTACGCCTGCATTTTGAGTTTCGATGGTAGTAGTCTTGTTGATGGGGATTGCCACACTCACGTGCGATAACTGATATTGGTTTACTTCATTTTCAGAAACCATGGATTTGTAGTTCATGGTTAACGATGGGGTGGATTCTAACCCAACGAAGGCAGGGTTTAGGTATGCCGATGAGGCGAAAAACTGAGAGAATTGTGTGGTTTGTGCCACTGCAATTCCACTACTCAAGAGAAAGCAGTATAGTAATGTTATCCTTTTCATCGGGCTAACAATACCGTTCCTTTTTTCTCAAAAATACCTGCCATGCAGTGCACCCTGATGCTATAATAGTAGATGCCCTCGGGTGCATCCGCCCCGTTAGTGTATCGGCCGTGCCAGCCGGTGTTTTCCAGTTTGGTGTTATCTACCGATTGGCTAAATACCACACTGTTAAACTTGTCCCAAATGGTGAGTTGGGCATTGAAAATCATAGAACCCCTTAAAAAGGCTCTGAATACTTTGTTTTCAGGAAGAGAGCCGTTTGGTGTAAACACAGTAGGGACATAAAACTGCAGGTGATCTGTAATGGGAGCCACGCCTATCGCAAGCAAAGTGCTGGTGTTGTCCAATGTTATATTCTGGCTAGAAACCAGGCGAGTGGGGGCGGTTATGGTTTCATCGCTTCCGGCACCCGCTTCCAGTGATTTGAATGTAGCATTGTCTGAAAGTGTCGCGATAGTGGGTACATATTTGTTGGAGCGGATAGGGTTTGAAATCGGAAAATCATTGAGGTCTATGCCTGTGGGTTGTATGGTGACTTTAGATTTTAGCTTTTCTTTACCGAAAAAGCTTACTTTCCATGCCATTTCATCGGCCAGGCCGATTAGCGAGTCGCCAGGGACAAGTGTTTTAGGATCGGGAATTAAGGCTTCTATGGAAGCAAGCCCCTCCGGTACGTTGTGCAGGGTTACCGGCTGGTACATTCCGTTTGTTCCTATCGGAAAAAACAAGTCAGCCCATGTGTTGTTTTGAATGTGTAGGTTTCCCTCGATAAAAGATTGTTCCGATCCACCTTCTATGCTATTGCTAAGTACTTTCGTCCGTTTGTCTACGCGCAGATTGCCGGATGTAAGCAGAAGTTGTTGGGTGATGGTCGTACTGTCAGCGTTCAGGGTTACACTTCCGGATGTGTTGATGTCTATTTTGTCTACCTCAATTTGTCCTCCGGTTATGTAGCTGTCGTTATCTCCTCCCAGCTCAATACTTCCCGTTTTTGTATTGGTCATAAAATTCACACTGGCATTGAATTTTACTTTTCCGTAATTAGCCCAGTGTCCTTGCAGCAGGGTGTTTCCCCCTGCGTAAAGCGAAGCATTGTTTCCTACATACACCGTGCTGCCTTCAGGTACATATAGTGCCTGGGCGTATGTTGTTGTTACGCTAAGGCAAAATAGACCGATGGCGAAAAGGATACTTTTCATTACTTGCCTTCTATTATTTGCATGAGGTTGTTTAGGTTCGATTCCAATTGATTTAGCCTTAATTCATGTGTGTTGGCTTTTTCACGTTCTTCTGAGAGTAGTTTTTCCTGTTCAGAAAGTTGTTGCTTCAGGCTATTGATCAGTAAAGTCTGTTCTTTGATGGCTTCTACCAGCACGGGAATTACACCGGTATAATTCACCGATTTGGTACCGGCTTTGTTTTCCATTACCAAATCGGGGAAAGCCAGCTCTAGTTGCTGCGCAAGAAATCCGTATTGTTTCAAAGGTTGGTTTGGATCTTTCCAGTAGTAAGTGTACCCCTTTACTTTTTGCAGTTGTGGAAGTACGTTTGATAGACGTACAGTGTCTTTTTTCAACCTCTGATCACTGGTTCCGGTAGAAGTAATCTGTCCTTTGCTGTTGTAGGTTATTGTTCCACCAAGCAGAATGGAATATGTTTCACCGGTCGTTACATCGGCTATTTCTACCTCATTAGCACCGTCGAGTTGAAGGCCTCCTGCTGCAGCCAGTGCTACAGATAGGGGAGATCCTGCTCCTCCGGACAATCCCGCTCCGGCCACCGATGCATTGAGTTTGCTTTCGGTCACTGCTCCGTTGGTCAGCTGAGCGGTGTTTACGGTGTTTAATGCCGCTAAAGTGCCCAGGCTGGGCTTATTCAGCAGACTGTTATAGTCTCCATTAAAATCATCCGCTGCATTTTGATCCCACGCAGAGAAGTCTACCACCGTAGCGTCAGGATCGCCTGTCAGGGTTAACTGGCTAGCACTGAATTGTAAGTCCTGAATCTCGTTGCTGGCATCCGCATCCGCATCGTCGGGGCTGGTGATAAAACCGCTGTTGTTTGTCAATTCACTAGTAGTAGTGGGAATGGTAGGCTTATTCAACAGACTATTATAATCCCCATTAAAATCATCCGCTGCATTCTGATCCCACGCAGAAAAATCCACCACAGTCGCATCAGGATCTCCTGATAGTGTCAATTGACTGGCACTGAATTGTAAGTCCTGAATCTCATTACTGGCATCTGCATCTGCATCGTCGGGGCTGGTGATAAACCCGCTGTTGTTTGTCAATTCACTAGTAGTAGTGGGAATGGTGGGCTTATTCAACAGACTATTATAATCGCCATTAAAATCATCCGCTGCATTCTGATCCCACGCTGAAAAATCTACCACGGTAGCATCGGGATCTCCTGATAGTGTCAACTGACTGGCACTAAATTGCAAGTCCTGAATCTCATTGCTGGCATCCGCATCCGCATCGTCAGGGCTGGTGATGAACCCACTGTTGTTTGTCAATTCATTGGTGGTAGTAGGGATGGTAGGCTTATTCAACAGGCTATTATAATCCCCATTAAAATCATCCGCTGCATTTTGATCCCATGCTGAAAAATCTACCACAGTCGCATCAGGATCACCTGTTAAGGTCAACTGACTGGCACTGAATTGTAAGTCCTGAATCTCGTTGCTGGCATCCGCATCCGCATCGTTTGGACTGGTGATAAAACCGCTGTTGTTGGTTAACTCGCTGGTAGTGGTAGGGATAGTAGGTTTATTCAACAGGCTGTTGTAGTCTCCGTTGAAATCATCTGCAGCATTTTGATCCCACGCCGAGAAGTCTACTACCGTAGCATCAGGATCACCTGTCAGCGTTAACTGACTGGCACTGAATTGCAAGTCCTGAATCTCATTGGTTGGGTTTGCATCCGCATCGTTGGGACTGGTAATGAATCCACTGTTATTGGTCAGCTCATTGGTGGTAGTAGGGATGGTAGGCTTATTCAGCAGATTATTATAATCCCCATCAAAGTCGTCCGTAGCATTCTGATCCCATGCTGAGAAGTCTACTATTGTAGCATCAGGATCACCTGTTAGTGTCAATTGACTGGCACTGAATTGTAAGTCCTGAATCTCGTTGCTGGCATCCGCATCCGCATCGTCAGGGCTGGTGATAAACCCACTGTTGTTGGTCAGTTCGCTGGTGGTAGTAGGGATGGTAGGCTTATTCAACAGACTGTTATAGTCTCCATTAAAATCATCCGCTGCATTCTGATCCCACGCTGAGAAGTCCACCACCGTAGCATCGGGATCGCCTGTTAGTGTCAACTGACTGGCACTGAATTGTAAGTCCTGAATCTCATTGCTGGCATCCGCATCCGCATCGTTTGGACTGGTGATAAACCCGCTGTTGTTGGTCAATTCGTTGGTAGTAGTAGGGATAGTAGGCTTATTCAATAGACTATTATAGTCTCCATTAAAATCATCCGCTGCATTCTGATCCCACGCTGAAAAATCCACCACCGTAGCATCGGGATCGCCTGTCAGTGTCAACTGACTGGCACTGAATTGTAAGTCTTGAATCTCGTTGCTGGCATCCGCATCCGCATCGTCAGGACTGGTGATAAAACCGCTGTTGTTGGTCAGCTCGCTGGTAGTGGTAGGGATGGTGGGTTTATTCAACAGACTATTATAGTCTCCATTAAAATCATCTGCAGCATTTTGATCCCATGCCGAGAAGTCTACTACCGTAGCATCTGGATCGCCAGTCAAAGTCAACAGGCTTGCACTGAATTGTAAGTCCTGAATTTCATTGGTAGGGTTTGCATCCGCATCATCGGCACTCAAAAGGTAGCCAACATCGTTTGTTAATTGGCTAATTGTAGAGGGGATAAATGGTTTGTTTTCGAGTTTGTTATAATCGCCATCAAAGTCGTCAGCAGCGTTCTGATCCCATGCTGAGAAGTCTACTACTGTAGCGTCAGGGTCGCCTGTCAGCGTCAACTGACTGGCACTAAATTGCAAGTCCTGAATTTCATTGGTTGGATTTGCATCCGCATCATCGGCACTCAAAAGGTAGCCAACATCGTTTGTTAATTGGCTAATTGTAGAGGGGATAAATGGTTTGTTTTCGAGTTTGTTATAATCGCCATCAAAGTCGTCAGCAGCATTCTGATCCCACGCTGAGAAGTCCACCACCGTAGCATCAGGATCGCCTGTCAGTGTCAACTGGCTTGCACTGAATTGCAAGTCCTGAATCTCATTGCTGGCATCCGCATCCGCATCATTCGGACTGGTGATAAAACCGCTGTTGTTGGTTAGCTCGCTGGTGGTGGTAGGGATAGTAGGTTTATTCAACAGACTGTTGTAGTCTCCGTTGAAATCGTCGTTCTTGTTTGTATCCCAGTTCGATACGTCAATGCTATTGCTTTGAGACAGGTTAATGCGATTGCCGTCAAAGTTTAGGGATTGGAGTTCGTTGGTGGCGTTGTTGTCGAGCAGATTAGGGTTAAGTATATTCCACACACTACTATGCCAGTAGTAAAACTTTCCTTCATCCTTGTCATACACTAAAAGACCATTGTCTTTTGTGTCAAGCGACATACTGGTTCTTTGATCCGTGGTTAGTGTCGGGATGAGTAGCCCCTGATTGGCGTTTGGCGAAACTAAATGCAGTACCGCATTGGGGTTGGGGGATAATGTGTTTACACCAACAGAGCTATCTTGTCCAAAGCAAATATTTGACACACATAGATAGCCCAAAACACAAGCAATTACTTTCAAGCGCATTGTTAGGTAGAGTTTAAGTAAGTTGGTCTGATTGGTGAAAATTCAATAAAACGTTTTGGCGTCTGGCGTTTTATTTTATGCCAATAAGTTGAGGTGTTTTCACACGAACTACAACCTGTTAAGGCATGTCATTTTCTTGCGCAATATTAGCGTGAATTTCACATTTAAAAAAGCTTTGGGTGTGTTTGTAATGACTTGGTATACAGCGCGTTACATTTGTGTGTATAGTATTTTAAGTTATTATTTTCTCATGTTTATACATCTAATTTTTCTTTTTCAAACGGGGGTTCGTGATGTATAACATCGTAATTGAGAGGAGTGATTTTCTTTTCTTGCGGGTAAAATCGTTTTTTAGTATAAACGCTAAAAATCAGCTGGTAAAATCCTGTTGTAAATAACGCTTTTGGTGTGGGTTGAATTTGCCTCGGGTATTTTTATTTTGTTTTTTAGTCATGTGCATTTTCAGGTAATATTTATCTTCCCTCCAGTGTCATTTATTAGACATATTTTTTTCCTCATCTGGTTTCTTTTCCGGGGTTATCTGTAGCGGTATGCGCATAGTTCAACTTTATCTTTTTTAAGTGCATTTAAATGGTTTTTACCATTCTTGTTTTGCCTCGGTTTTAGCTTGTCATTTAAGTGAGATATGGTGTCTTTTTATAGGATGACAGGCTGGAGTTGTGAAAAGCGCGTACTGTCTCCAGAGTGGGATACTGTGTGGCAGCTTATACTCTGGCTGGTAAAGCAAGGCAAAAGTGCTTTTCTATATTTATTCTGAGATTAAATTTGTTCCAGGCTTAATAATTTGTTAATATTAGTTTCAGACAAATTTGCCAGACATCTTGATGATGCACACCCACTTTGGCATCCAAATCAATAACCAAAATTTATTTGAGGTCAGCTCAGAGCAAAGTCATCTTGTGGCATTGTTGAGTGTTCCTGAATTAGAAGTTTTAACTAAACACATACAAGTTGTAGTGTAATAATTATGAAGTGGACGTATATCATCAGGCAAAAAGTGAAAGTAGCCATCGGTTTGGGAGTTGTTTTTGGTTTGGTTTTAATCACCAATCGGATGAATAAAAACAATTTTTTGGCTCTTCAGGATTCGTTCTCAACCGTGTACGAAGATCGGTTGATAGCGGAGAGTTATATTTTCGAACTGTCTAACTTTATTCACCAGAAGAAACTTTATTTTGAGCATCAGACTGTAGTCAACAGTGCTGTGCTAAAGGAAAAGTCTCTGCTGCTCAACGATTCTATTTCGCATTTGATAGCGCAGTACGAAACCACACGACTTACCCAGCTGGAACTGCATTGGTTTTCAAAATTAAAAGAAAACCTATCTGTGTTGCGATCACAGGAAATGGCCTACCGTCCCGACAATATTTCTGATCTAAAGCTATCTCAGCAGCAGGCCATAGCAGCGCAGCACGATCATATAGAAATGGTACTCGAAAAGCTATCGGCTATTCAGCTTACAGAAGCGCGAAATGTGCTGGATGATTCCAAAAAGATTATCGCTTCGAGTACGCTTACCTCTCGCCTGGAGATATGTATTTTGTTGGTAGTAGGGGTGATTGTGCAGGGGTTAATCCTGGCTTCCGGTTCAATTACGACCCGTTTTCCTCAAAACAGCTCTCTGAATTGACTTTAATTCGGATAAATTTGTCCGAATTAATATTCCTGCCTATTTTAGCCAAAAAAAAGAATGTTTTCTAAAGCATGCGAGTATGGAATACGAGCTACCATCTGGATAGCTGCCCGCTCCCGGTCCGGAGAAAGAGCCAGTTTAAAGCGCATTGCCGAAGCAATAGACTCGCCGGAGGCTTTTACGGCTAAAATCCTACAGCAATTAACCAGAAGCAAGATATTAACTTCTACAAAAGGTCCTGTTGGGGGCTTTCATATTGAAGACAAGAAGCGATCAGCGCTTCGTCTGTCCGATGTGGTGCGCGCTTTAGACGGAGACCGGCTTTTTGAGGGGTGTGGGTTGGGTTTGCCCGAATGTGACGCGTCCCATCCCTGTCCGCTTCATGATCAGTTTGTAGCCATGAGACAGCAGATTCATCAGCTGCTGGACGAAGCAACACTGGATTCGCTGGTAAATGGTTTGGGAGAAGGGGTATCTGTGTTGAAGCGATGATTTGATTTACATACAATCAGGATAAAAAGGTCTTAAAGTCCAAATAAAATGGAAGAACGAAGTGAAATAACCGGTTTGAAAGATATACAACAACTGGTGGATCGGTTTTATGAAAAAGTAAGGCAGGATGATTTATTGGGGCCTGTGTTTAATGAGGTAATAGGGGATAGGTGGCCGGTTCATCTGGCCAAGATGTACACATTCTGGGAGACGGTTTTGCTCGAAAAACACACCTACTACGGGAGTCCTTTTGCTCCTCATGCCCATTTGCCGGTAGGAAAAGAACATTTCGATCGCTGGATTTCTTTGTTTTACACAACAATAGACGAGCTGTTTGCGGGAGATAAAGCGGAGGAAGCCAAAATGAGAGCCGGCAAAATGGCAGAAATGTTTTTATACAAAATAGAATATTACAGAAACAATCACTCCACGCCAATTTCCTGATTGGCTATAGACCGCTTGAAAAGATGGAAATAACCAGAGATAGTATCATTGCTGAGATTGTAGCAAACGACTACAGGTATGCGGGTTTGTTTAGTGAAAAAGAGCTGGACTATTGCTGCAATGGCAATCGTAGTTTGTACCAAGCCTGTATAGACAAGGGGTTGTCTGTAGAGGCAGTGCTGAAGGAGTTACAGGGTTTGTCATTTAAGGAGGGAGACACTGTAGAAGACTACCTGGAATGGAGCGAAGACAAGCTGGTAGATTACATCGTGGAAACGCACCATGCGTATGTGGAAAAGCAGATAGCTGTGATAGTGCCTAACCTCCAAAAAATTTGTGACGTGCATGGGGGTACTCATCCGGAGCTCTATGAGGTCAATCGCTTGTTTAATGAGGCGGCAGCCGATCTCGAGGTTCACATGAAGAAAGAAGAAAGCATATTGTTTCCCTATGTGAGGAAATTGGCGGTACGAAAGAAGTCGGGAGAAAAAATGACTCAGGGTGCTTTCGGTTCAGTGCAAAACCCCATACGCATGATGGAAAGTGAGCACGACGCAGAAGGAGAGCGGTTTAGGCAAATTAGCAAACTTACCCGCAATTACACGCCTCCGGCAGAGGCATGCAATACCTACAGGGCCACATTGGCACTGCTTCGCGATTTTGAGCGAGACCTTCACAAGCACATTCACCTGGAGAATAATATACTATTTCCCCGCGCATTGGCTTTGGAGCAAGCCACTCACTGATTATCCGCATGTGGTTGCGCATGTGATTTGCCGGTATGGGGCTGATACAGCTTTTGAGGGGAAATAGCCACAATAGTGCGGAAAGAAATCCCTAATCTGTTAAATTGCTTGGGTACAAAAGCAAGGAAAATGAAAGAGGAGTTTAAAATCTGGAGAACCAGCAGAGCACTTATTTTTAAGTTACTTGAAAAATACACCCCCGAACAGCTAAACCATATACCGGAGGGCTTTAACAACAATCTGATATGGAATATAGGCCATGTCATCGTGGCACAGCAGGGACTGGTGTATAAGTCGACCGGCCATACCATGCAGATTTCCGATACGCTTTTTGATACGTACAAACCGGGTACTTTCCCTTCCGGAAAAACGACTCCACAGGAAATAGAGCAATTAGGGGAGTTGCTGGTGGGTGTAATGGATCAGACGGAGAGTGATTATCAAAAGGGTAAATTCACTGTATTTCACGAGCGTACTACGGGCACAGGGTTTCACCTGGCTACTGTGGAAGATGCGATTGCTTTTAATAACTACCATGAGGGCTTGCATCTGGGCATGATGATGAGCATCAGAAAAATGATATAGGTTGAGCTTTTTTCAGGTGATTAACCCTGTCAGGTTTATCGATTTCTCATAAATATGATAAAGTAGGGTTAGTTTTGAAAACCTGAGGGAAGTATGGCGTATACAGTAAGTAGTCTCAGCTGAGGCCAGCGCCCTGAGAGGTACTTAGTGACTCTCTGTGATACGTACGAAAGGCAGGTTTACAAGAGTTACAGTGGTTGTTTCCGTTTGGTTATAAAGGAATTTCAGCAGAGATTGAGACGAGTTGTGCATAATTGCAGCTTAGTAGAGTATTTTTTAACCCTAAACATAAATTACATGAAATTGAAAGTAGGAGATGAAGCACCGAAATTTGAAGGAGTAGATCAGGAGGGTAAACCGATCAAACTGACTGATTTCACGGGAAAGAAAGTGGTTTTGTATTTTTACCCGAAAGACAATACTCCCGGATGTACCGCAGAATCATGCAACCTGAGGGACAATTATGAAGTGCTGCAACAACAGGGATATGAAGTGATAGGGGTAAGTCCTGATAGCGAAAAGTCACATCAGAAGTTTATAGATAAGTATGAGTTGCCTTTTCGGTTAATAGCCGATACAGACAAGTCCATTCACGAGCAATACGGTACCTGGGCTGAAAAAAAGACTTTTGGTAAGACGTATATGGGGACTGTGCGCACCACATTTGTAATCGATGAGCAAGGCAAGATAAGCGAGATCATCGAAAAGGTGAAAACGAAAGATCATACCGCACAAATACTGGGATAAAAAAGAAGCAGTCCCGGATGTCCGGGACTGCTTATCAATTTTGAATATGTATGATGTATGGATTACATCATGCCTGGCATTCCGCCACCGCCCATAGGAGGCATAGCAGGAGCACCTTCTTTTTCTGGAATATCTGCAACAACACACTCTGTAGTCAATAGCAGAGAAGCGATAGAAGCAGCGTTTTCAAGAGCCAATCGAGTCACTTTAGTAGGATCGATGATACCTGCCTTGAACATCTCTTCGTAAGTGCCGTTTGCTGCATTGTATCCGTAATCTCCTTTTCCTGATCTTACAGTGTTGATTACTACAGATCCTTCACCACCGGCGTTAGCCACGATAGTTCTCAAAGGAGCTTCAATAGCAGTTTTTACGATGTTTACACCTGTGTTTTGGTCTTCATTGTCCAAAGCAAGGTTTTCGAGAGAATCCAGTGCTCTGATCAGGGCTACACCACCACCGGGTACGATACCTTCCTGAACAGCAGCTCGGGTAGCGTGCAATGCATCATCTACTCTGTCTTTCTTCTCTTTCATTTCTACTTCTGTAGCAGCTCCAATGTAAAGGATAGCCACACCACCAGAAAGCTTAGCAAGTCTTTCTTGCAGTTTTTCTTTGTCGTAATCAGAAGTAGTGTTTTCGATTTGTTGCTTGATTTGGTTTACTCTGGCCTGAATATCGTCAGCAGATCCTGCACCGTTCACAACAGTAGTGTTGTCTTTGTCTATGATTACTCTTTCAGCAGTACCTAGTGACTCAAGCGTAGCGCCTTCAAGCTTGTATCCTCTTTCTTCAGAGATTACAGTACCACCTGTCAGGATAGCGATATCTTCCAGCATTGCTTTTCTTCTGTCTCCAAATCCAGGAGCTTTTACAGCAGCAATTTTGAGCGATCCTCTGATTTTGTTTACTACCAAAGTAGCCAGAGCTTCACCGTCTACATCCTCAGCAATGATCATCAAAGGTTTGCCAGTTTGAGCAGTAGCTTCAAGAATAGGAAGCAACTCCTTCATAGTAGAGATTTTCTTGTCGTAAATCAGGATGTAAGGGTTCTCCAGATTTGCTTCCATTTTGTCCGTGTCAGTCACGAAGTAAGGAGAGAGGTAACCTCTGTCAAACTGCATACCTTCTACAGTTTTTACTTCAGTTTCGGTACCTTTAGCTTCTTCTACAGTGATTACACCGTCTTTGCCTACTTTGTCCATAGCTTCGGCAATCATTTTACCTACTTCCTGGTCGTTGTTGGCAGATACTGAAGCTACTTGTTGGATTTCGTTAGAATCCTTGATTGCTTTAGACTGAGCCTTCAGGTTTTCTACTACAGCAGCGATAGCCTTGTCGATACCTCTTTTGAGGTCCATAGGGTTAGCACCGGCTGCTACGTTTTTGATTCCAGCACCAAACAATGCCTGAGTCAATACAGTAGCGGTAGTAGTACCGTCACCCGCATCGTCAGCTGTTTTAGAAGCTACTTCTTTTACCAGTTGAGCTCCCATGTTTTCTACAGGATCGCTCAGTTCGATTTCTTTAGCAACAGATACACCGTCTTTAGTTACGTTAGGTGCACCGAATTTTTTGTCGAGCAGTACGTTTCTACCTTTAGGTCCTAATGTCACTTTTACTGCATTAGCCAACGCATCTACGCCTTTTTTAATCTGCTCTCTAGCGTCGGTATCAAAAAATATGTCTTTAGCCATTTTTCTAGATTTTTTTAATGATTTTCAGTTGTTAATTAAATTAAACGGTTCCAAATACATCAGAATTTCTCATGATGAGGTATTCTGTGCCATCAATAGTTATTTCTGTGCCAGAGTATTTACCGTACAATACTTTGTCACCCACTTTCACAGTCACAGGCTTGTCTGAGGTGCCTTCACCTACAGCTACCACGGTACCTTGTTGTGGTTTTTCTTTGGCAGTATCGGGGATGATAATTCCTGATGCAGTTTTTTCTTCTGCAACTGCAGATTCCACCAAAATCCTGTCTTCGTTTGGTTTGAAATTCACTTTTGACATGTTTCTAAATATTTAATATGATTAATTTAATTAAGTAAGATTATTAAACTTCGATTCCTGCTTATGCATAAGTTGTGCCACTACACATGTGTCAGTCAAAATCGGTCAATTTTGCAGGAAGAGTGCGCTCATGTGCATGGCATGGGGCTATGGTACTGACAAGATTGCAGTGGCAGGAGGGCACAAACGAAAAAAGCCCCATAAAGGGGCTTTTACTATGACAAAAATTCTTGATTTTTTAGTTTACCGAATCGGTGCTGTTTTCATTTTCAGCGGGCAACTCGATGGCTGGCATTACATTTTTATCCTGAGCACTTTCGATGTTGGGGCTTGTAAACTCACTGCCGCCGTTGGTGTTGATGAAAAACTTGGTCGATAGCGTCAAAACCATGAGTGCAATGGCAAGTCCCCAGGTAATTTTCTCGAGCAAATCGCCGGTTTTTTGCACTCCCATGAGTTGCGATGTGCCTGATCCGCCAAATTGGCTGGTTAAACCTCCACCCTTAGAGTTCTGAGCCAATACTACCAGTACCAATACTACGGATACCAATATGATTATACTAATTAAAGCTATCAACATCTATTTTTGATTTTTTAATTTAAAACGAGCTGCAAAGTAAATCTTTTTTTTAAGATTATTCAAAAAAGATTTGACAATTATAAGCAGGTACGGCTGAGTGAGCCTCTGGCCTGTTTACTGTGCAGGGGGTAAGCGTAAAATGCAGGGCTAAACTCTGATCCTGATCTAATCGCTGGTGCGAGTACACTCGCATTCACCCTTTGTTTGCTTTCATGAAAAACAGGGACTGACTCTTTCCGGATCGCCTTACCAGAGCCGTGTTGACCTGTACACATTGTCAGTTGTATGATTTGGCTGGGAGTTAATCGGCCAGTCGCTTGCGGATGGCTGTCGCTTTCCTTTTCAGGCCGCATGTTTCCAGTATTTCTGCCACATTTTCAGTAAAAAATGCTTCAGGAGTGGTCTTGATACTGGCAGTAGCTTCTCTTATTACTTCTTCGAGTTCGGTCCAGTTGCTTACTTCTATATCCGGGTGGTTCTTGCCAAAGGTAGCCAGCAGTTTCTTCTTGTTAGGATCAGACAGCTCTTTATCCAGTGCTTTAATTTTCTTGGTAAATGCTGCCTTTTTATCCGGTTTGGCTTCTATGAGTTTTTTGTACACATTGATGGCCTTTTCCAGTTTGCCTTGCTTTACCAGAATTTCAGCTATATTTTCTGTGATTACTTCATCAGGGAAGACATTGCTTTTTTCAGATAGGTCTACGTCCGACTTTTTTGTTTTAGAAGGGGTAATCGTAGGGTTTTCCTTGATAAAGCTATCAATTATTTGCGCCTGGTCTTTTTTTTTAGTGCTGGCCTTGTCCTTTGCTGGACTGCCTGCTTTGCTTTTCTTACTGCCTGTTTTTGTGGAGATTGTAGCTTTGAATTTTGGAGTTTTCTTGGCTGTGGTTTTTTTCTCCTTGCCTGGTTTTTCGCTACCTGTACTGCTTTCTTCTTTTGTAGTTTTTTTGCCCACTTTGGATTTAGCTCCGGGGCGGTTGAGTATGTTTAGTCTAAACTTCTTGCCTCCTTTGTTGCCGGGCGAAAGTTTCAGGCTTTCTTTTTGACGATTGATGTCCTGCATATCCTCACTGCCGGTATTCTCTACTTCGTGGGATATATCAATGCCTTCTTTTTCGACCTCTTCGTCTACTATATTGTCTTCCTGAGGAGCTTTTCGGGTAGCGGGCTTGCTCTTGGTTTCTTTTTTAGCCGTTTCCTTAGCTTTTTTAGCAGCTGCTTTTTCTTTCTTTTTCTTATCTATACCCTTTATGGCCTTTTCTACCTCTTGTTCTTCGGCTATAATCTCTTCAGCGATCTGTGATTTTATTTTATCAACATCGCTTTTAGTTTTTTTCTTTTTTTCTGCCGAAGAAGAGCTTTTTGCGGCTTTTGAAGACTTGGATTTGGTCGCTTTTTTCGGCGCGGCTTTTTCTTCCTTTTTAGTGTCGGGTTCTGGTGCGCTACTGTCTTCCAGTGACAGTTCGTAATCCAGAAAATGATTCCTGCTTTTTTTCCACTCCTCTATGTTTTCATAGACCTCACTGATCAGCGATTCGTTTGAAGTCTTCTCCGGAACAGGGGTGGGAGCAGTCTTTTCCTGCGGGGTTTCCGAAGGAGGTTCGCTTTGAGTTTCCTGTGGTTTTTGCGGGGCTGTTTTCGGTTCAGCGGCAGAGGTGGGAACCGGCGTAGGTTCTGCAGACATGGCAGGTATTTCGCCGGTAAATATCATGTCTCCCTGAATGTATTTTTTCAGGGCCTTTCTGCTGGTGGCATAAATGGCCGCAGTATTAATTTTTCGGCCGGCTTGTTGGTTTTTCAATAGCCTGCTGGCACGGGCTATTACGATGTGTGCACTGTGAAAATACGGGTTTTCGTCTACCAGATGTTCAAGCTCATTCAGCGTGCTATCTGACACAGACTCAGGTTGTCGTAGAAACTCAACAAACTTATGTTTATTCACGGTGGTGGTTTTGAGTTGGTAAAAGGCTAAAGATAATAAAAATTACCAATTAGCAACAGAACTATTAAATATATCCATGATGATCTGTTCAAATATCTCGTCCACAAAATCATCTTCGTTGGAAGCCAGGTCTGTGGTGTTTTGATCGAAATCCACAAAGAAAGAAAAGTTCCTGTCAAAATCGTATTGATCGTCCTGAATGTTGACATAAGCGCAGGAAACAGTGATCGTGATACGGGTAAGACTGGTGTAATCGATCTGGTCGCTGTTTTGAGAAGCGGAGGGCGCTACGGGGCTAAGCGTGTAGTTGGTGATGGCCCCTTCGAGTTGGAGGTCACCTTCGTCATCTACCAGAGTCAGGCTGGTATTTTGCTGGTAGTAGTCTTTTATTTTTTCGGTAAAAACGGCACTCATATTGGAGGGGCCCAGCGGTGCATTGTTGTAAAATGTCTGGATGGAAATTGTCTTTACATCCGGCGATATAGACGCACCGGTAAAAGAGTACACTCCGCAAGCCGACAGCAGAGCCGTGCAGGCTACCCAGCAAAGCAGATGTTTAATCTTCCAGTTCATATTGTTTGATTTTTCTGTACAGAGTTCGCTCAGATATGCCCAGGTCTTGTGCTGCATATTTTCGTTTGTTCCTGTTTTTGCGCAGGGCTTTTATAATCAGTTCTTTCTCTTTCTTTTCAATAGAAAGAGAGTCGTCGGCTTCTGTTTCGTGCGATATATCCTCTATTCGCTCCAGCTCGTACGAAGAGCTGTTGTTGTCTGAGTTGATGATATAGGGCTCCTCGCGGGGTTTGGGAGGAGTCAGGTTGTTGAATGACTCAGAAGTGGATTGTATGCTGTCAAATAACTGCTCGTTTTGCTTGATTATTTCCTGCCCCGAGCTTTCATCTTTTAAGATTTGTAACACGAGTTTTTTAAGGTCATTCATGTCACTCTTCATGTCAAAGAGTATTTTGTAGAGCAGGTCTCTTTCCGAGTAGTTGTCGGTTTTACCTTTGTATTCGTCATTGATCAGCGCCGGTAGGCTGCTCGATGTGTTGGGGAGGTATTTGCGCAGAGTGTCGGCAGAAATCACCCGATCCATTTCCAGCACAGATATTTGTTCTACCAGGTTTTTGAGCTGGCGTATGTTGCCCGGAAAACGATACCCTACCAGTATTTTTTTAGCGTCCTCGCTTAGTTTGATGGTTTCGCTGCGGTATTTTTCAGAAAAATCATAAGCAAATTTTCTGAAGAGCAGTTCTACATCATCTCCTCTTTCGCGCAGGGATGGCACATATATAGGCACGGTGCTCAGCCTGTAGTAGAGGTCTTGCCTGAATTTTTTTTCATTTACCGCGTCGATCAGGTCTACGTTGGTGGCGGCAATTACCCGTACATTGGTTTTTTGTACTTTGGATGACCCTACACGTATAAACTCGCCGTTTTCCAGCACCCGCAGTAGGCGTGCTTGCGTGCCCAGAGGCATTTCTCCTATTTCATCGAGAAAGATGGTACCTCCGTTTGTTACTTCAAAGTAGCCTTTTCGAGCCTCGTTGGCACCTGTAAACGAGCCTTTTTCGTGTCCGAAAAGTTCGGAATCGATGGTGCCCTCAGGTATAGCGCCACAGTTGATAGCGATAAACTGGCCGTGCTTTCGTGTACTCAGGGCGTGTATGATTTTAGAAAAAGATTCTTTACCACTTCCGCTTTCACCGGTAATGAGCACGCTCATGTCGGTAGGAGCTACCTGAGTAGCCACATGAATGGCGTGGTTGAGAAGCGGTGAATTACCCACTATACCATAGCGCTGCTTTATGGTTTGAATATCCATTTCCTTTACGTCTTCTTAGTTGATGATTTCGCCAAACAGAGTGGCGGCTGTACAATCAGTCACTTTTACGGTTACATACTCGCCTTTGTTTATGTCTTTGGCATCAAACACGATAACTTTATTGGCGGAGTTTCTGCCCTGCATTTGTTGGTCGGAGCGCTTGGAGGTGCCTTCTACCAGTACCTTAAAAGTTTTGCCGACATCTCGCTGGTTGCGCTCAAGGGAGTGTGCCTGTTGTTTCGCTATAATTTCGCTCAACCGCCTTTTTTTCACATCAAGAGGAATGTCATCTTCATATTTTTTTTCGGCCAGTGTGCCGGGGCGCTCAGAGTAGTAAAACATGTACGAAAAGTCATATTTCACATAGTCCATGAGCGTAAGCGTATCCTGGTGTTCTTCTTCTGTTTCGGTACAAAATCCCGCAATCATATCAGAAGAAATGCCACAATCCTGCCCGAGTATAGACCGAATGGCGTCTATTTTTTTCATATACCACTCTCTGTCGTAGGTGCGGTTCATGAGTTCGAGTACGCGGGAGTTGCCGCTTTGTGCGGGCAGGTGGATGTATTTGCATATATTGTCGTACTTCTTCATGGTATGAAGTACGTCATCGGTAATGTCTTTGGGGTGAGAGGTAGAAAAACGTACCCTCAGGTCAGGGCTTACCTGTGCTACCATTTCCAGTAGCTGGGCAAAGTTTACGATTTCATCTATGCCCGATCGCTCGAGTTTAGCCTTGTTGTTTTCCTCGGCCGACCACTTGTAGGAGTCTACATTTTGGCCGAGTAGCGTCACCTCCCTGTATCCTTTGTCGAAAAGATCCTGAGCTTCGGCTACTACCGATTGAGGGTTGCGGCTTCTTTCTCTACCACGGGTAAACGGCACCACACAAAATGAGCACATGTTGTCACAGCCTCTCATGATGGAGATAAAGGCCGTAACCCCGTTGGAGTTGAGCCTTACCGGGCTTATGTCGGCGTAGGTTTCCTCTCTCGATAGAAAAGTATTGACGGCTTTTTGTCCGGATTCCACTTCTTTTACCAAGCCGGGTAAGTCGCGGTAAGCATCCGGTCCGGCTACCAGATCTACGATCTTTTCTTCTTCGAGCAGTTTTGCTTTAAGGCGCTCGGCCATACAGCCCAGCACACCCACCATCAGGTCGGGTTTTTGTTTCTTAAAAGCATTGATGTGGTTGAGCCTGTTTCTTACAGTTTGCTCTGCTTTTTCACGGATAGAGCAGGTATTCAGAAATACAATGTCTGCATCTTCGAGAGTAGAGGTGGTGCCAATTCCATTTTTGTGCATAATCGATGACACGATTTCACTGTCCGAAAAATTCATTTGACAGCCGTAGCTCTCAATGTAGAGTTTTTTGCCGGACTTACCACTTACGTCCTCCGATACCTTTACAGTTTCGCAGGCTTTTTGCTCTTCCGAGATTATTTCAATGTCGTTTATTACTTCCTTCAATTGTATCAGATTTTAGAGTCGCAAAGATAAATAAATAAGACATATTGGCAGTTTGATTTTGTCAGGATATTGATTTGCCCCTATGAAAAGTCGTTTATCGTTCATTCCTGTTGTTAATATTCGACATTCTGGTTTCTATATCCGGCAGAGAATGTCGTATTTCACTAATTTTAAGCTTAAGTTGGCATTTTTTGAGGTCAAAAAACTATCTTCATTGGTATGATGAATAAAATTAACGGGCTGAAATTTTTTTTCTTATTAAGCGTGCTCACGTTTTGCACGGTAGATTTTCTTCTGGCCCGTCCAAATACCCCGAATCCCACCTACATTTCGGGAAAGCTGGTGATCAAGCTTTTGCCAATGGATATCAAACCCCAACAGGCTTTTTCAGACACAAAGAAAACGATCCGCCTTTCTACGCTTTCGCAAGTGATTGCCTCGCAAAAGGTATCGCCTCTGCTACGCGGCAGAACGACCTCTGGTGGCAGGCAAAAGACCCTGGCTGCTGCTCAGCCTTCTGTACTGGACCATATATATGTGATCGACCTGGCCGATGGCGCAGACATACAGTCGGCAATAGCTAAGCTAAAGGAGTATGCTAATGTGGTTTATGCTGAGCCTTTTTACCGCGAGCAGCTTCTGCACACCCCAAACGATAGTCAGATAGGCTCACAAAATGCACTGAGTTTGATCCGGGCTTTCGAGGCGTGGGACGTAACGAAAGGCCATGAAGATATAATAGTGGGAGTGAGCGATACCGGAGTGCAGCTCGATCATGAAGATTTGGCTGCCAATATTTATTTCAATGAAGCTGATCCTGTAAATGGTATAGACGATGATGGAAATTCGTATGTAGACGATTATCAGGGATGGGATTTTGCCGAAGACGATAATGACCCCAGTGCCGATTTTAGCGATCACGGTACAAAAGTGGCGGGCATTAGCAGTGCCGTAACCCATAATGCTACGGGCATGGCGGGGGTAGGCTACAATGCCAGGTTTGTGCCCCTCAAAGTATTCAACTCTACGGACGGATCTTCATTCAATACCTACACGTCCATTATCTATGCGGCAGATCAGGGGTATGATGTCATCAACCTTTCATGGGGATCGGAGGGCAGCTATTCGTCTTTTGCTCAGGATGTGATCAACTATGCTGTATTGGAAAAAGACATGGTAGTGGTGGCTGCAGCCGGCAATACCAATGCCGAGCTGGATTTTTATCCTGCATCGTATGAGCACGTACTCTCGGTGGCCAATACCAACATGAGTGACGAGAAGTCGCCGGGGGCTACCTACAGCTACAAGGTAGACCTGACAGCACCGGGTTTTGGTGTTTTTTCTACCCAAAACAACAATGGCTATGGGAGCGAGAGTGGTTCGTCTTTTGCTTCGCCGCATGTGGCCGGAGCTGCAGCGCTGGTGCGCACTGTGTTTCCCGATTGGAATGCCCGTCAGGTGATGCAGCAGCTAAGAGTAACCGCCGACGATGTGTACAGTGTGGGTAGCAATGCCACCTACACGGGGCAGTTGGGCAAAGGCAGGCTAAACGTATACCGTGCTGTCTCTGAAACGAACACCCACGCCATACGAATAGAAGATTATTCCTATGCCAATGCCTTTGGGGAATATGCCTTTTACGACGATACGGTCAACCTGACTTTTTCTTTTACCAACTACCTGAATCCGATAAGCGATGCTACGGTTACGCTTTCTTCTGCCAATCCAAATGTGAGTTTTCCTCAGCAGGAGATAGCACTGGGTAGCATGATGACCATGGAAACAGGGCAGGAAGTAAACCTGCCGGTGGTGATAGCACCGGAAGCGGACAATGGAGAAAGGGTAGTCATAAGGCTGGACTATTCGGGGCAGGGGTATGAAGATTTTGAATATGTGGAGTTTACTATTTCCGATTCTTTTTTGACACTGGACAATGGCCTGATGGCCCTGGCCGTAGGGTCTGATGGAGATATGGGCTATCCGGATAACGATAAAAACAGTGCCGAAGGACTGCTCTACGATGGTAGGCTGGTAGCTACCTACATGGGGCTGGTAGTAGCCAATCACCCCGATTCTGTGTCTGACAACCTGCTCATGGATATAAACAACCTGATCAAGGATCAGGATTTTATACCTACCTCTAAAATGCGGCTGGAGCATAGCGATGAGGCCGACTTGTATACCCGCAGCACTTTTACGGATACCAGCTCGGGCAGTCGGGCTGTGCAGGTGGCCGTAGAGCAGGAAATACTGGCGTGGCTGACACCCGAAGACAGGGGCTACATGCTGATGGAGTATCGCATTACCAACCTTTCGGCTCATACGAAAGAAAACATGCATGCAGGCCTGTATATGGATTGGGACCTGGGAAACAAACTGACCAACAAAGCCACCTGGGATGCCGTGGATCAGGTGGCCTACACCTACGATGCTGAGCAGGCCCAGTACATGGGTATGGCTGTGCTGTCTGCGGAAACACCCACAGTGCACTCACTCGACATAAAAAGCGAAAATGGCAATGTGTCTGAGCTGTCGGCCAACTTTACCGAAGCTCAGAAGTACGAGGTGTTGACCACCCCTAAAGCCGGGGCGGGAGAGAGTGGTGCCGGCAATGATGTGGCGCAGCTGCTCGGGGCAGGCATTGGGCAGCTGGCAGGGTATGAAAGCCGCAAAGTCGCTTATGCCATAGCCGGAGGCAGTACCCTGCAGGAGCTTAAAGACAACATAGCCAAAGCAAGAGAAAAATATGCCTCCTTTTTGGCAAATCCACCGGTAAGGGAAATACAGAAGCAGTGTGCCGATCAAACCTTTGTACTCACACTTGAGACCGGCGATCAGTTTGAGGTATTTGACAGCCCGGAGATGAACAACCTGCTGCTGACCGGTAATGATTTTGAATTTCCTCCTTTGGAAAAAGACACCTTGCTGTTTGTGCGAAATACAGACCAGCCTTATCCTACAGATATCTACAGGGTAAAAGTGACCGTAGAAAACCCAAACATCAGTTTTTCGGCCTCACCTGATACGCTCTATCTGGGCGACAATGCCGTGAATAAAATCGCCTATACGGATTTGTCGGAGCAGGTGGTGTCCTGGCAGTGGGATTTTGGTAACGGTTCTTTTTCTACCAATCAGCATCCCTCGGCCATTTACAATGAGGCAGGCACCTACGCCGCAACGCTCCACATAGTATCGGAGATGGGCTGTGAAGCCAGCCTGACGAAAGAGGTGCGGGTGGCCAACAGAAGCCCCAAACCGGTGATAGAGGACCGTACGATATGTAAGGGAGAGCAGGTGGTGTTGACGGCTAGCAACTCTAATGCGCTAAACGTGTACACGTCTGCCGGGCAGCAAAGCCCTGTTTTTGAGGGGAGTGCTTTTCAGTCGGGTGCGATACTGGCAGACACTACGTTTTATGTGTCTTCGGTGGCGGAGACATTTGAGAGCCATAGGGTAGCGGTGAATGTGACCGTAAACAGCCCCAGGGTCTACTTTGCAGCGGTGGCCGATACGCTGGACCTCAGTGCCAAAAAGCGAATTAACCTCTATAACCAAACGCCGCAAAGTCAGCTGCAGGAGTGGTATGTGCAGGGGCAACCGGTGGGCACAGAAACCATGCAGCAGGTGAGTTTTACGGATGAAACCTCCCTCGAAGTAAAACTGAAAGTGACAAACCAACAGGGATGTGTAGACTCCCTGACGCAGGTGCTGGACATACAGCCTGCACAGGAGCCCGTAGTAGCGGATCGGGTGGTATGTAGATACGATCGAGTGGTGATTCAACCCGAGGGGGGAACTGTTTTTTATTTTTATAACACGCCCGACCTTGCCAGTGCCGTGTACAAAGGCCGGCAACTGACACTGCGGGAGGTAACGGCCTCCGCAACCTATTATGTGACCAACGCTGACGGCTTTGCCGAGAGCAGCGCTACCGCATTTGCTGTAGAGGTAGACCCCTTCGATGTGGCGATCACCGCCACACCCGATGAGCTGATTTTGAGTGAGGGCATGCAGGCTACTTTTAGCGTACTCTCGGAGCAGGAGGTAGCGACCACCCGCTGGTTTATCAACGACGACTTTCTGGAAGCCGCTCCTTCTCCTACGATTTTTATCGATGCGGTAGGGGAGTATGAGGTTACGCTGGTAGCTGCCAATGCTGTAGGGTGCAAAGACACCACTACCATGACCTACCCCGTGATCAATGTGCCTGTAACGGGTGTAGGCGAACCGGCAGATGCTGCCATAGCGGTGTATCCCAACCCGGCCAGTGCCATAGTGATGGTGCAGTCGGATCGGCCTCTTGCAGCACTACAGCTCACCCATGCTACCGGACAGGTGGTGCTGTCTGACATACCGGCTCGTGCCGATGGCAGCTACCCGCTGCAGGTAAAAGACCTACCCGATGGCCTCTACATACTGAAAGGGTATCAGCAGGGGCGACCTTTTTCGAGAAAAATAATCATACAAAAGCAGTAGCTCCCGTCAGGACTTGTTCCCCAACGGCAGATTTCCGTGCTTGTGTTTCCCGTGCAGCTTTGCATACCTGTATTAAAGTGGGTGTAAAGTGTGTTTAAAAATATGTTAGTGCTGTTATTTACCTAAGTAAATAAATGAGGTATATTTGGAAGGGAAATAAGCAATACAATGTTGCTTGTACACCGAATAGGGAAATAAAGCTCCGTTAGTGGGGCTTGTATGTAGTTAGGCACAATGAAAAAACAAAACTGAATGAGTGTATCAAATTGGTTTAGCACATTTAATGACAGTCTAAGAATGAGTGCTACAACAGTTAGTAACATTCAAAGTCGATATAAACAGATTACCAAAAGAATAAACATTGACTATTGGGGTCACTCTTCTGAAACTTCAAATAGCCTATATGTTGGGTCATATGGTAGAGGTACAGAAATATTTGTAAGTGACATTGACGTTATCGTCAGACTACCTTATTCAACATATGAGAAGTTCAATAAATACATAGGAAACGGACAATCAGCCCTTATACAAGAAGTTAGAACTGTGCTCCAAAAAACGTATAGAACCTCATACGTGCGAGGAGATGGACAAGTAGTAAAAATTGACTTTACTGATGGGATATGCTTCGAAATAGTCCCAGGCTTTATTAATAAGGATCAAAAGAGCTACACATATCCTGACACCAATGGTGGTGGTTCATGGAAGCTTACAAATCCGAGAGCAGAAATTGAAGCCATTAATTCAGCAAATACCACTTACAACAAGAATCTGAAGCGACTTTGTAGAATGGCAAGGGCTTGGAAAGAAAAATGGAGTGTTCCTATTGGTGGTTTACTAATTGATACACTCGCATATAACTTCATGAAACAATGCCAATATTCTGATAAGTCGTATTTGTACTACGATTTCATGTCAAGGGATTTTTTAGAGTACCTTAAAAATCAAGATTCAGATAAGCAATATTGGCTTGCCCCAGGCAGTAATCAGAGAGTTTATCGAAAAGGAGCATTTGAGTATAAAGCATTAAGATGTTACAATATTTCACTTGAAGCTATAAAGAAAGAGAAGGACTATCCTTATACCGCAAAATCTAAATGGAGAGAAATTTATGGAACCAAATTCCCAAGTTAACAATCTGCTAGCTCAAATTCGTGAGTGCTATGGAAGAGTAGTTTGGACACACAAAACACAAGAAAAATGTGCTGATATAATATGGGTAAGACACAAGTGGATAAAGATTCTCCAGATTGCACTTTCTGCACTTACAACTACGGGTATACTAATTACAGTTTTCGGAGAAAGCCCCGCAGCGGGAATAACTTCTGCCATATTATCAGCATTGTTATTTGGCTTGAATACTTATACCAAGGATTATGACCTTGGAGAAATTGCTCAAAAGCACACTCAATCAGCTAATAACCTTTGGGACATAAGAGAACGCTATCTGTCTCTCATAACCGACATAAAATCAGAGTTATTAAGTGTAGAACAAATCCGCAAGAGAAGAGACGAATTGCAAGAGGATTTACTCAATATTTATAAAGGATCTCCAAGGACAATATCAAAAGCTTACAAGAAAGCTACAGAAGCCTTGAATATAAACGAAGAGATGACCTTTAATGAGAACGAAATAGACAATTTGTTACCGAAGGAATTAAGAAATAAATAAACACTGTGCCCAACAAAACCTATACGCAATGCCCTGCGGGACACTGCGCATAGCCAGAACCGTTAGAGATAATTAATTTAACCATGAAATTCATCAAAACTATTTTATTATCCATAATCACTGTTCAAGGATATGCTCAATCATTTTCAATCGTAAATGATACTGGACTTCCTGATTTGTATATAGGTTCAGTCGGAACTGCCGATCTAGACAATGACGGATTTACTGATCTGATACTGACCGGATTTCAGTCTGGCGAATTAATTTCTCAAGTATATTTGAATAACGCAGATGCTACATTTGCAAGTGCTAATGGCGGGAATCTTACACCTGTATTTGAAACCGATATTGAAATTGGTGATTTTAATTCTGACGGCTTATTAGATATTCTTTTGGCTGGAACTGGTGACGATGGTAATCCAATTACAGCGCTTTGGAAAAATATCGGAAATGGGAGTTTTAGCTTAATTAAAAATTCAGGGTTAGATAATGTAGATTCAGGGCTTGAAGGTAACGCTGAATTCAGGGATGTAAATAATGATGGGAATCTGGATATTTTATTGAGCGGATTCGTGAGAACAGAATCTGGAGCTTATTCTGAAACTGTTAACCTATACATTAATAATGGAGACGAAACATTTAGTCTTAGTCAAGAATTTAGAGGTCGATCGGGAACTTTTGGTGACTATGATAAAGATGGTGATTTAGACATCACAACGAATGGAGCTTTAGGGTTTAATCTTTATTTGGGGGATGGGCAGGGCCAATTTGAAAGCCAAGGTAACTCATCTGTCAATCTCATTGCGGCAAGCATGGTTTGGTTAGATTTTGACCTTGATGGACATTTGGATCAACTAATTTCAGGAAGAGTCGGGAATGATTTTGTAACTCTACAATTGGAAAACACAGGAATCTCAAGTGACCCTTTCACAATAATTGAAAATAATTCTCTAACTGGTTATTATAACGGCTCTGAATTCTTCATTCAAGATTTCAACAATGATGGACAACCGGATTTCATCATTGACGGGATTGAATCTGAAAATAACCAGCCTTTAATTCAACTTTACATTAATAATAATGGTCTATTCAATGAACAAACACCTGATGTTTTCCCGAAAGCCCAAGGTAATGGAGATATTGCAGGGTTAGATTTAGAGAATGATGGAGATATAGATCTTATTATTATTGCCAAGGATGATTTGGATAACAGCACAACGTTTCTATTTAGGAATGATAGTGGTAACAACACGTTTACTGCAAACACCCCTCCGAGCTCACCAATGTCACTCGGAGTTGATTTAAATAACACTCCAGTTGGTGAAGTTGATTCTTTAACCTTCGCTTGGGACATTTCTTCTGATACAGAAAACTCAAACGAGTCTATTACTTATAATTTGTATGTCATAAGTGATAATGATACAATAGTAAATGCTGAGAGTGGCAATTCAGGTTTTAGAAATGTTTTAAACCATGGTAATTCTGATAGTCGAAACACCTTCTCACTTTTCAGAAATTTAGAACCAGGTGATTACGAATGGAGTGTTCAAGCTATTGACATTTCCTTTGTAGGTTCACAATTCGCAACCATCCATACTTTCCATATAAATTTCCCGCCTAGTATTACTGGAACGAGTACTGCAATATCTACTCCTGAGGAATCTAGCTTCGCATTAATTGTAGATAATTTAACTATTGATGACCCTGACAACCAATCTCCTGGGGATTTTTCTATCATTGTATTCGATGGAGATAATTACACAGTAACAGGTAATGAAATTATTCCTGACGCAGATTTTAATGGAACTCTAACAATACCAATTGAGGTAAATGATGGTATAGACACCAGTGACATTTTTGAAATAACAATAGAGGTAACCCCTGTTAATGATATCCCAGTCATTACTGGAACTATATCGCAACTTATTACCTCAGAAGAAACTCCTTTGCTTATTACCATTGACGATATTGAAGTTGTCGATCCTGATAACGTTTTTCCAAACGATTTTACATTGGTAGTGGAGAGCGGCAGTAACTACTCAGTATCGAATAATGAAGTCACACCTAATCCTGATTTTTTTGGTGTACTCAATGTGCCTGTTGTAGTTAATGACGGAGAGGATGATAGCGAACCCTTTATAATTCCTGTTGAGGTTACTGAAGTCCTTGGTTTAAATGATACTTTCATTAATGATAACTTCTTGATCTTTCCTAACTCGGCAACTGATAATCTAAATATTCTATCTAAGAACGGAACAAAAATCGATGAACTTAGTATTTACAGCATTAATGGATCACTGATTAAATCATTAAGCAATAATCGGGGAGATTTAAGTATTGACATAACTCCCCTTCCAAAGGGGAGTTATTTTCTTCGCATTTCCACCGAAAAAGGAGTCGGCACTACTAAAGTAATTAAAAAATAGTGTCCGAAAACAATCACTAACAAATGTTATGAATGAGATTTCAACGGTCAGGAAAGTATCGTGGAGATTGGAAAGTCCGCCATAAGTTTTAAATTTAAATCAAGGCGTGGCTATAAGAGAGAGGCAAGGTAAGTGCTTCGGAATTTCTTAGCCGAGGCGTTGGCATGCATAATACACAAAGTAAATGAATAAATGGAAAACAGCCTTTTTCGTCATCTCTATTTTTACTGTACTAGTCATTATTCTAGCGGGCTACATAGTGTTTACAACTACTCTAACTTCAGGACATTGCAAGGAGACTCAGATAGTCATTGAAGAGGATATCAGAATAATATCGGACGCCTTAGCAAATGGTGCTAGGTCGATTTCTGAATTTGATGCTGAATTGAAAGCACTGGAGGCTGGACATTGGACAAACCAAGAAAATGGACTTATTCGATTGCAGATAGTACACATTGTTTTTGACGACAATGGCAATTTTCAACGGATTAAATCTTATTGACTTTCATAATAAGAGAATTTGATAAAACACCCTGGAAATCAAAGTTTAGAATATTATTGGGATTTCTGTTTCCAAGTTTATTTGGTCACCACGACAATGAATATATGAAGTTCTGGGAACATGTAAATCGAATGGAATAAGCCTTATAATTCATGGAATTAAAAGGCAGACAAAGTAGATAAGAGAGCCCACCATCCTAGTAGCGGATTTTCAAAGCTCCATTCTGATGAGGTCAGGTGTTGTGTGGCAATACGTAAAATAGGTCTTTTGGAGCCTTGGACACCAATGACGCAAATATGACTTAAACATGACGTAAGAAAAAAATCAGGGAAAGCATATCTTCGTTTCGAATTTAAAAACGCGATACAATGAAGAATAAAGAATTAGCACGGAGAATTAAAGATTTAAGAAATAGAAGGGGCTTTTCGCAAGAAGAACTGTCTGAAACTACGGGATTAAGCTTACGAACCATTCAAAGAATCGAAAACGGCGAAACCGAACCAAGAGGGGATTCTTTAAAGAGATTAGCTTCAGCCTTTGATGTCTCACCAGATGAAATTATGGATTGGACGGTTCAGGAAAACACTGGATTTTTGACAAGTTTGAACTTGTCCGCTTTGAGCTTCCTGATTTTTCCGTTACTGGGGATTATAGTTCCGTTAATAATTTGGATATCGAAAAAAGATAAGATTCGAAACCTGAATAGTATAGCCAAAGATTTATTGAACTTTCAGATTACATGGACCATGTTATTGTTTCTGGGGTATATTGGAATTGTGATAAGTGTGGCATACGAAATAAAAACGAATGGAGATGTTTCTTTTGCCTCGATCGCATCCCGAATGACATTAAACCTTGTTTTTTTAGGTATCATGTATGTATACAATTTGGTGCTAACGATTTCAAATTCTATCCGGGTTAGTCAGGAAAAGAGCATCAGGTATTTTCCTAAAATCGGATTCCTGAGAAAATAAAACGGCAACTTCAAGCCGCCATGAAATACTTCGCAGCACTTTTTGCCTAACAGTATAGAATAAAAACAATGTCTTCAGGCGGCCGTAATTGCGACAAGCTTCACCACCACCAAACAACTACCGATTGACCAGCGCGAATTCCCTGCCCGGGTGTGCCGTGCGGAAAGTTTCGATATAGCCCCTGTCTTGCACGGTTACGTAGCAGGTTTTGCCATCCGGTCCGCCAAAGGCGATGTTAGAAGGCTTTTTGCCCTTGAGAGTTACCTCCTGTATTTTTTCTCCTTCAGGATTTAAGATCAGTACGGTTCCTTTGCCCCAGCGGGTTATATACAGGTTGCCCGCAGTGTCGGTGCGCATGCCATCCATGCCATGGTCGGCTACTGTAGCAAATAGGCGTTTGTTGGAGATGTCGCCGGTAGCAGACAGGTCGTAGGCCCAGATGTTGCGCTGCACGCTTTCGTTTACGTAGAGGGTTTTTTCGTCGGGGCTTACCTCTACGCCGTTGGTAGTGCCCATATTGGTTTCCAGCAGTTCGAATTGTCCATTGGCAATGCGCCAGAGCTGTCCACGTTGGTTTTTCCAGTCAGGGTCGGAGGCAAAGAGGGTGCCGTTGGCCATGATGGCAATGTCGTTGGGTTGGTTTAGGCTGTCGTGGTGAGCGTACACAGTGGCCGATTGGGAGCCGGGTGCCAGGTGCAGGATGTTGTGTCCAGTGTAGTCGGCCAGGTACATAGCCCCGTCGGCTGTGGTACGTATGCCGTTGGCTGTGCTGCCCTGGGGTAGCTGGTCTATATACATATCAAATTTTCCATCGGGAGTAAACCGCCCGATGGAGCCGCTCTTGAATGGATTGACAAAAAAGAGATTGCCGGCTTTGTCTACAGCGGGCCCTTCCAGACCGGCTGTTTCCTCTCCCAGAAAATGGGGGATATCCTGCGCCTCATACAGGGGAGTGGTGTTTTCTTTTGGGGTAGACTGGCAGGCCACCAGCACGGTCAGAGCGAGTAAATAGGTTTTCATGAGCAGATAGTTTGCTACGAATATAGCAGAACCCGACCATTTGCCATGCAAAAAACGAAAGCCGTTCGGTTTTTTGCATCTGTTCAATAAATATTACGTCTGGTTATGATAATTTTAATAAATTAATGTGTTTATTTGCGCATTCGTTCTTAAACAGTATGTTGACTTATCAAGAAAGGTGGAGGGAAAAGGCCCTATGAAACCTTGGCAACCTATTCAGGCAATAAGGTGCCAATTCCTACCCTGAGAAGGGAACAGATAAGAAAGTAGAGGATTTCGATAGAATAAAAAAATAGATAATCCCTTCTGACTTATCTCAGAAGGGATTTTTTTATGGATCAAAGTGAGTGTGAGGCTCGGGGAGTTTACCGAAGGGCAAGACACCCGATCATCTGTAAAATAAAATTCCGTTTGAGATTCCTTATCATCTTGGCAGGTCTGCACAGAAAAGAGAGCGAGGTAAGGAACAAAACGAAAAACTGGCCATGCATAAAAACTTTGAAACAATAGCCATACGCACACAGCAGGAGCGCACCGCCAACCGCGAGCACGCTGTGCCCATGTACCTCACATCCAGCTATGTGTTTAACGACGCAGAGCAAGCCCGGGCGCTTTTTGCCGACGAGGAGCAGGGCAATATCTATTCCCGGTTTACCAACCCCAATGTATCGGAGTTTGCAGAAAAAATGAGTCTGCTGGAAGGTACAGAAGATGCCTTTGCTACGGCTACCGGCATGGCGGCTGTTTTTGCCAGTATGGCGCCCTTTCTCAAGTCGGGCGACCATGTGGTAGCCTCCCGTTCTGTGTTTGGCAATACCCACAAGGTCATTACCGAGGTGCTGCCCCAGTGGGACATCACCTACACCTATGTAGATATCAAAAAGCCCGAAACATGGGAAGAAGCCATACAGCCCAATACCAAAATGCTGTTTGTAGAAACGCCCTCAAACCCGGCGCTGGATCTGATCGACCTGGAGTTTTTGGGCAAGCTGGCTAAAAAACACGATTGTCTGCTCAATGTAGACAACTGCTTTGCCACGCCCTATTTGCAGCAGCCCGCACGCTGGGGAGCCGACCTCATTACCCACTCGGCCACCAAATACATCGATGGGCAGGGTAGAGTCATGGGCGGAGTAGTGTTGGGCAACAAAGACCTGATCGCCAAGGTGAGAACTTTTGCCAAGCGTACAGGGCCGTCATTGTCGCCCTTCAACGCATGGGTACTATCCAAAAGCCTGGAAACCCTGGCGCTACGCATGGACAGACATTGTGAAAACGCCTTGAAACTGGCACAATATCTGGACAGCCACGAGGAAGTTAATTTTGTGAATTATCCGTTTTTGCCCTCACATCCCCAATTTGACATAGCCCAAAAGCAAATGAAAAAAGGAGGAGGATTGGTTTGTTTTGAACTGAAAGGAGGCGTGGAAGCAGGAAGGAAATTTCTCAATGCCCTGCAAATGATTTCACTTACCGCCAATCTGGGCGATACCCGTACCATAGCCACACACCCGGCCTCTACCACGCACTCCAAACTGAGCGACGAGGAGCGGGCGCAGGTGTCTATCACGCCGGGGCTGGTGAGGGTGTCTGTAGGGCTGGAGCATTTCGAAGATATAAAAGAAGATATACAACAAGCAATCCAAAAATCACAGTGTTGAGCATGGCCGAAAAGCAATTTTATCATAGCAAGGAGAGATTTGAACTGGAAGCCGGCGGTAGCCTGCCCGAGCTTACCATAGCTTACCATACCTATGGTGAGATGAATGCTGATAAAAGCAATGTGGTGTGGATATGTCATGCCCTCACGGCCAATTCGGATGTAGAAGACTGGTGGCCCGGCATGGTAGGAAAAGGTTGCTTTTTCGATCCCGACAAACACTTTATCGTCTGTGCCAATATGCTGGGATCCTGCTACGGTAGCACAGGGCCACTTAGTATCAACCCCCAAACCAACACGCCGTATTACCTGGATTTTCCTCAGGTTACAATCAGAGATATGGCCCGATCCTACGACCTGTTGCGTCAGCATCTGGGGATAGAAAAAATACAAACCGTAATAGGTGGCTCGTGTGGAGGGCATCAGGCCTTGGAGATGGTGCTGTTGCAGCCCGACCGCATTGGTAGCCTGGTTACCTGCGTGTCGTCGGCCACAGAGTCGGCCTGGAGCAAGGCCGTACACACCACACAGCGCATGGCTATGGAAGCCGATGCTACCTGGGGGCAGCAAGACGACCGGGCAGCCGAAGCAGGCATGAAGGCCGCTCGCGGTATAGGACTGCTGACCTACCGCACCATAGATGCCTACATACAGACCCAGAGCGATACCGACGATAGCAAGCTGGACGACTACAGGGCGTCATCGTATATCCGGTATCAGGGGCAAAAACTGGCCGATCGCTTCAATGCCTATTCTTACTGGTACTTGTCTAAAGCGCTGGATACGCACAATGTAGCGCGGGGAAGAGGCCCTCTGGCAGAGGTGCTGGCGGGTATACATCAGCCCACACTGGTGGTGAGTATCGATAGTGATATGCTCATACCGGTATCGGAGCAGCAGGTACTGGCCCGGCACATACCGGGAGCGGTGCACCATACCATCCAATCCGACTATGGACACGATGGTTTTTTGATCGAACACAAAAAAATCACAGTAGTATTAGAAGATTTTTTTAAAAACATAAACAATAACGGGTAACAAGAATATGCCGGAGAGTAGCCGTGTAGAGGAGCTTCCGTTTTACCCGACATTTATTTAAAGAATAAACTTTTAAAGCAAGATATGAAAGTATTAAAGTTTGGAGGTACATCTGTAGGATCAGCAGAAAACATCAAGCGCGTATCAGCGATAGTAGCCGATGAGCAGCCCCGTTTTGTGGTATTGTCTGCCGTGTCGGGCACTACCAACGAGCTGGTGAGTATTTGCGAAAATCTGTATGCTGGTGACAAAGCCGCTGCAGAAAAAGTAATAGGCAGGTTTCATTTCCGCTATCCGGAGCTGATAGAGGAGCTCTACGATACAGACGAATACAAAGCCAAAGCCACAGGCTATTTTGAAGATTTTGTAAAAACTCTTCAGGGCATTATCGACGGTGATTTTACCGAAAAGGAAGAAAAAGTAGTGCTGGCTCAGGGGGAGATGCTGTCTACAAAGCTCTTTACGGCCAGGCTGCACGAAGAAGGCAGAGAAGCCATGTTGCTCGATTCGTTGACATTTATGCGGCTGACACCTGAAAACGAACCTGATCTGGACTTTAGTCGCAACGAACTGGGCGATATTCTGGCAGAGCATTCCGGTGTAAGCCTGTTTGTGGTGCAGGGCTATATATGCCGCAATAGCCAGGGAGAAATAGACAACCTGCAGCGTGGCGGTAGCGACTACTCTGCATCGTTGGTAGCAGAGGCCGTAGATGCGTCGGAGCTACAGATATGGACAGACATAGACGGTATGCACTACAACGATCCGCGTATCGTGCAGGATACCAAGAGTATCCCGAAGCTTTCGTACGAAGAGGCAGGAGAGCTGGCATACTTTGGTGCCAAGATACTGCACCCTTACTGCCTGCGGCCAACCCGCCGAAAGAGCATTCCGGTGAAAGTGAAAAACACCATGGATCCCTCTGCGGTAGGTACTTACATCTGCGACGACACATCAGAGGTGGGCATAAAGGCAGTGGCGGCCAAAGATGGCATTATAGCGATCAAGATCAAGTCTACGCGCATGCTGCTGGCCTATGGTTTTTTGAAAAAAATCTTTGAAGTATTTGAAAAATACCAGACTTCTGTAGACGTAATTACTACCTCAGAAGTGGCCGTGTCTCTCACCATAGACGATGGTGCGTACCTCAACAAAATAGTGGATGAGCTGTCGCAGTATGGCGATGTACACGTGGAGAAAGAGCAGTGTATCATCTCAGTGGTAGGTAATTTTATAGCAGAAGAAAAGGGAACAGCGTCGAAGATATTTGATGCCCTGCGGGACATTCCCCTGCGCATGATTTCTTTTGGTGGTAGCAAGCATAATGTTACCCTGCTGGTAAATGCCCGCCACAAAAAAGAAGCACTTAATGCCTTGAACGACAACTTGTTTAATGGAAAATAAGTGCTATTAAAATAGTATATTAATATTCTTAAATATGGGTTGGGTGCAGCGAGAGCTGCACCTTTTTTTGTGTTTTAACACCGATAGCATCAATACTTATTATACCCTTTGGGCTTGTTTTTTTTGTCTTTTAGTCAAAAAAGAATATACATTTGCTTTGATTCCATGGATTAGTTCGGCCCTAAACATTTATCTATGAAACCCCAGTTGCTCGACAGAAGCAGTTCGCAGGATCGCTCCTTTGCTGTCAATCATCATTTGTATTCCAATTTTCTGAAGGTATGGCACTACCATCCTGAGTACGAATTGTTGCTGGTTGTGCAGAGCACAGGCACCCGGTTTATTGGCGACAATATAGAGAAATTTAAGCCCGGAGAATTGGTGCTGATAGGCAAAGACCTGCCACACATGCTCCTGAGCGACGAGCATTATTACAAAGAAGGGCACGACCTGAAAGCCGAGGCATTGGTAGTCCACTTCAGAGATGATTTTGCCGGCGACCGCTTTTTTCATATACCCGAAATGAAGGCCATTCATGCCATGCTCGAGCGAGCCAGGCAGGGGATAGTCTTTGGCGGTATAGACGACAAGGTTGTGGCTGCTCAGCTTCACGAGCTGCTGGAGGCCAGGGGTTTTGATCGGTTTATGCGACTGCTGGCACTACTCAGGCAATTGGCCGTACAAAAGGACTATCGGTTGTTGTCTACAGAGGGGTTTGTGCATTCGTTTGAGCAGGCAGAAAAACGCAAGCTCGACGATGTGTTTGGGTTTGTAGTCGCCAATTTCAAGCGACATATTACGCTCGACGAAGTGGCCGAAATAGCCAATATGAACCCTTCGGCCTTTAGCCGCTACTTCAAGCGGGTAAATCGCAAAACATTTACACAGTACCTCAACGAAATACGAATAGGCTATGCCTGCAAGCTGCTGATCGACAACAAACACTCGGTAACAGAGGTCTGCTACATGGCCGGGTTCAACAATGTATCCAATTTCAACAAGCAGTTTAGGCGCATTACACAATACTCGCCCACCGAGTATTTGCAGTTTCATGCTGTGTCGTCCTGAAAAAACGCATGAACTAAGTCTTATTTTGCTCTGAGGCAAATAAAGAGTAGATCAGGGTAAAATATGAGGTAGAGGGGGCTGTTTTTCGCCTATAATTTTGAGCTGTTAAAATCATATTAATTTAGAAAAACATGTCAACTACGATTACGCATATAGAAGTGAAAGACATTCGCTTCCCTACCAGCAGGTCGCTGGATGGCTCGGATGCTATGAATCCCGACCCTGATTATTCCGCCGCTTATGTGATATTGAAAACCGACCGTCCCGATGGATTGGAGGGGCACGGCCTCACGTTTACTATAGGCAGGGGCAATGAAATATGTGCCACGGCAATCGAATCTTTGTCGCACCTGATCGTAGGCAAAACATTGGAATCGTTTACGGCAGACATGGCCGGCTTCTGGCGTATGATTACCGGCGATAGCCAGCTTCGCTGGTTAGGACCTGAGAAAGGCGTGATACACCTGGCTACCGGAGCGGTAGTAAATGCCGTTTGGGATCTTTATGCCAAAGCAGAAGGAAAGCCGCTGTGGAAGTTGCTGGCCGACATGACGCCCGAGCAGCTGATAGCGTGTGTGGACTTTACCTACCTGACCGACGCGATTACACCGGAGGAAGGACTGGCAATACTCAAAAAACAAGAAAGCACTAAAGCTGAGCGCATAGCCAGGCTGGAAGCCGAAGGCTACCCGGCCTATACCACCTCTGCCGGATGGTTGGGCTATAGCGACGAAAAAATAAGAAACCTGTGCCGTGAGGCCGTGAAAGACGGCTGGAAGCACATGAAGATGAAAGTAGGCTCTAACCTGGAAGAGGATAAGCGCAGAGCCGCTATAATACGTGAAGAAATCGGTGACGACCTGAAACTGATGATGGACGCCAACCAAAAGTGGGAGGTAAGCGAGGCTATAGCCAATATGAAAGAGCTGGCAGCCTACAATCCATGGTGGATAGAAGAACCCACCAGCCCCGATGACATACTGGGACACAAAGCCATAGCAGATGCCGTAAGGCCCATAAAAGTGGCTACCGGAGAGCACTGCCAAAACCGTGTAATATTCAAGCAGCTCATCACATCGGGAGCTATCGATATCTGCCAGATAGACAGCTGCAGGGTAGGAGGAGTAAACGAGATACTGGGCATTTTGCTGATGGCAGCTAAGTACAATATACCCGTTTGCCCACACGCCGGAGGCGTAGGATTGTGCGAGTATGTGCAGCACCTATCTATGATCGACTTTATCGCCATTAGCGGATCGCTGGAAAACCGCATGATCGAATATGTAGATCACCTCCACGAGCATTTTTTCGATCCCGTGGTGATCAAAAACAGTGCTTATATGCCTCCTCAGTTGCCGGGCTACAGCATTACTATGAAGCCCGATACGCTGATCGACTATGCTTATCCTACGGGTAAAGTGTGGCAGGAAGATGCCGCTTTGGCTTAAAGAATTTTAAACAAGAAAGTGTATACATCGCACAAAATACAGGTAGTCTAAGCAGCGTGTATGCAATAGTTTTGTTTTAAATGAGGTTTTAATACTTTATTGTTTAGTTTGAACGAAAAGGGGTTGGGTTTCCAGCTCCTTTTTATTTTCCCTCCTGTTTGACTTGCAGCCTTTATCGCTCCCTGCGGTTAAGTTCCGATGGTTGTTTACTAAAGCAAATATTAAGGTATATTTGAAAGGTAAGTAAGCGGTGGAGTATGCTTACTCTACTCATCTAAGGATAGAGCACCGTTAGGGTGTTTGTGTTCTTTTTGAAATGAAAAATAAACCCGGCTTATGAATAGCAGCAAGCTGCTGTAAACCATCAATAAAATTCCAATGTAGCGAATGAAAGAGGTAGAAGAATATTGCCCTGCTGATCAAAAGGATTGGAGAAAATGGCTCGCTTCCAACCACAAAAAGAAGGAGGCTGTCTGGCTTATTTTTTACAAGACAAAATCTCCGAAATACAACCTGAGCTGGAGTGAAGCTGTGGATCAGGCGCTCTGCTTTGGCTGGATTGACAGTACAAAACGAACCATAGATAGCACACGGTATAAGCAGTATTTCACCAAACGAAAACCAAAAAGCAACTGGTCTAAAATCAATAAGGATAAAGTGGAAATGCTGATAAAGCAGGGGCTGATGGAAGAAGAAGGGTACAGGAGTATAGATGTTGCCAGGCAAAACGGTTCGTGGACAATATTGGATGAAGTGGAAGCTCTTGTAGTGCCGGAGGATTTGCATGCCGCATTTGCTACCGTACCAGGTGCCAAAGAGTACTTTGACGGGCTTAGCAAGTCTGTTAAAAAAAGTTTGCTGTACTGGGTAGTGTCTGCTCAAAGAAAAGAAACCAGACACAAGAGGATTGTAGAGGTGGTAGAGAGTGCGGGCAAAGGTTTGAAGCCAAAACAATTCAGGTAGTAGGGTATACTTCAATACACAGCACCATATGTGTCGGGCTGATGAATATTTTTTTACAAAAAAAAATCTATGGGTTAAACCTTTTCAAAACAGGTCTGTCTAAAGCGCAAATGTTTTTTAAACAGATTCATTCACTTTAAACCATTACAAAATGAAAAGGATAATAGGAATTTTTACAGCAACACTGGCAATGGCATCTATGATGTCTTGCTCGGAAGACAGCCCGCTCACCGATTCGTCTTCTATTTTTACAGACGATGTAGATTTTGCCACTACGTCGGAGGCAGCTTTTGACGATATCGACGATGCTACCGAAGAAGCCATGAATTTTGATTTTGCCGAAAATGGTAAAATAGGACATGGTCGCTTTTTTGGTTGTGCAGACATTACCAAAGATTTTGATGCGAAGATTATTACTGCAGATTTTGGCGAAGGGTGCAAGGGTAGAAATGGCCGGGAGCGCTCAGGAAAAATCATTATGACCTGGTCCGGCGAGCGGGGAGAGGCAGGTTTTACCATTACCACTACATTTGAAAACTACAAAGTAGATGGTGTAGCGATAGAGGGGACCTGTACCGCTGTAAACGTAACGGGCAAAGATGAAAACCCGAAAGTAAGAACTGTAACACTCACCGGAGGAAAGCTCACTTTTGAAGATGGCAGCACCGCTACCCGCGAAGCATCGCACACGATAGCCTGGGAGCAAACCGACGATGACAAAATAAAGACCCGCTATGGATCGGCCAGCGGTGTGAATGTAGAAGGACTGGCTTACTCCCGTGTAGTGGATGAAGCGACCCCTCTTACCTTTAAGCATTCGTGCAAGGAAGATGGTATTTTCGCTCCGGTATCCGGCATTATCACGGTGAGCATAGAGGGCGAAGAAGATAAAATAGTAGACTTTGGAGATGGCAGCTGCGACAATCTGGCTACCGTTACTCAGGGTGATGTGCAGGAGGAAATAGAGGTGAATGCACGCAAGAAAAAAAGAGGACTTAGAAAACGGATATAAACGTTTCGATTCTCCACAAAAAACAAAGGCCGTCTAAGTAAGACGGCCTTTGTTTTTTGGAAGTTTGTGTAGTTAATTCACTTTATCAGAACCTTCTATATTCGTTTGATAAAAATAGGCTCTGTCGAGGTTTTTAAGCTTATCGATAGAGGCCAGTGCCTGATCAGTTATCTGGGTAAACGAGAGGTTGATGTACTCCAGTTCGTTGAGGTCTGTCAGGTAGTTTATTCCTTTGTCGGATATGTCGTTGTGATCCAGACGAAGCTTGGTGAGGTTTGTCAATTCATTCACGGGCTTTAAGTGTTCGTCGGTCAGGCCACTGTTTTTCAAATCCAGCCACACGATGTGTTTTTTTGCTTTTTTAAGTACCTCCATTTGCTTCACCTCTATTTTTTTGCCAATAGGGGCTGTTACATCCAGGTAATTTACCTTTTCGGCTATGGTAGCTACTCGAAAGCCAGCAGCCTCTATTTCTGCGATTACTTCCGGATCGATGGGGTCTATGGGCTGGTTGAGTATACTCATATACTTGCCTATGCCCAGGTATTTTTCAATCTTGTCTTTGATCTGAGCGCCACCTCCCAGTGATGCCAGCGAAGTGCCGGGTTTGGCTCCCTGATCGATCCACCATCCGATCATGTCTACCTGCTCTTTGCTCAGAGGTGTTTTTCCTTCGGGAGGCATAAACTCCTCGTGGCTATGGGCCAGGGTAATTCTGCGGTATAGCTCACTTTTTTCTCTGTCTCCGGCTACTATCGACGGGCCGTTTTCACCTCCTTTGACCATGTGTTCGAATGAAGTCAGAAGCAGGTCTCCTTTTAGTTTTTCCTCGTTGTGGCAACTGATACATTTCGCGTCGATCATAGGCATCAGGATGTCTTCAAAAACCAGCGCTGAATCCACATTGGTTATTTTTTTGTATTCCTTTTTTACCTTGGGTGGCAGGCCTGCCATGACCCTTACAGGGTTGGGGGCGTACTGAAAGAGGTAGGTGGATCCGTGTGTGAGGTTGCCTCCAAAGTGGCCGGTGAAAGTAAGAAAAACCATAATAAGCACAAAGGCCACCTGCTGTACCTGCTGATTGGATATAGCCATCCGGCGAATGGCCAGCAAAGCAAAAGACAACAGGGTAAGGAGAATACCCGCCCACTGATGCCACATAATGGCGCCTTCATCGTACCCCCCGCCTAGCGAAAGCATATAGCCCATCACACAGGCTACCAGTCCACTGCCGCCACCTAGCAAAAGCGTCAGGTCGATGATATTGCCTGCGTTTTTAAATTGGTCGACATTGCGTAGCAAATGCAAAACAAAGCCTAAAATAAGAAAGCCAATGGGTAGGTGTACCAACAGGGGATGAAACCTGCCGATGAAAATGACGAAATCGTTTACTTGCTGTTCCACGTTAATTTAGTTTTAAAGTATAGTTTCCGGAGGGCATGCCCTCCGGTGTAGTTTCTAATAGAGTTTGTTAAAGGCTTTTACCCAGGCATCTGCCATCAACTGTGCGCCTGCGAGTGAGGGGTGAACCCCATCGGGACACCAAACGGATGCCGGTGATTTTTTCAATGCATTGTTAAAGAGTTTTTGAAACGGTACAAACTGAGCATCAAATTCGTCGGCCAGCTTAGCGGCAGAGGCCTGATAGCCCGGCAGCTCTTTTTCCCAACGGTCCGTTATGGCTTTGCCTCCCCATACGGCAAAGGGCTCGCAGATAATAAGCTTAATAGAGGGCAGTTCGTTGGTGGTTCGCTGGAGCAAGGCCCGGTAGTCGGTTTCGTATTTTTCTACCGTGCCGTCGTAGCGTCCGTTTACCATGTGCCAGTAGTCATTGATGCCGATCAATACACTGAGAACGTCCGGCTTCAGGTCGAAGGCATCCGTTTGCCAGCGGTCAGCCAGTTGATACACTTTGTTGCCACTGATGCCCCGGTTGTACACTTGCAGGTTTTCACTATAGTATGTTGACAATAGTTGAGAAGCAGCTAAAAAGGCATATCCATGTCCCATGGCATGACCGTTGTTGGCATGTGGGTTTTTCTTATCTCTGCCTGCATCCGTAATGGAGTCGCCCTGAAAAAGTACCGTTTGGTTTTGGGCAGGTTTTCCATAGCTGTTTGCCAGCGATGCATGAGACAATACGGGAGCTCCTGCCAGTGCAGCAGATGCCAGTGTTGTACGCTTTAAAAAGTTTCTTCTGTTTTGATTCATAATGATCTATAAGTTGTTAGGATAAGGTTATAAAACTAATACAAATCCGTTATCCAAACTTCTTTACTCCCGGTAAATACCCTGTAGCTACATTGGCTTTTTGTGTTTCCGCCTGCCGACACTTGCGCCGGATCGGGTTCTTGTATACTCAGGGCTATGACTTGGGAGTCTGAATAGTAAAAATAAACGTATCGCTTATTGAACAATGGTAAGGATTGTTTTTTGAGGTGTACATATTGCCCAATAAGCGATAGTTGTACTCATTTGATTGATAATTATACCCTTTCAAGCTTGATTGGGTAGGTTTTGCTGGCATTCCATTGGCATACATACAGGTTTTTGTCTTCATCTACACATACATCGTGGCAGTGGTTGAAGAGGGGAGTTTCCTGTATCATTAGCTGAAGTTTGCCTTTTTTGTATACCGGTTTTGTTCCTCCGGGATTGGATACCACCTTGTCGTCTTTGTCCAGAATGGTAACAAAACCCGAATCGTTCGTCTGATTGAGGTAGCGCAGACGCGACCAGCATACGCCAGCATAGATGTTTTCTCCATCAAAAACCGGACGGCATACATACGCTCCGGGCAAAAAGATAGTAGACAAGTACTGACCATCCAGTGTAAAACGCTTGAAAGAATTGTGCGCACGCGAGGTACACAGTAGCGTAATGTTGTTGGGGTCTCTTTTGTCTATTGCTACTCCGTGAGCCGTGCTGAATTGGTCGTCGTTGTTGCCTCCGCCTCCAAATTTGCGAATAAACTCCCCGTCTTTATTGAACTGCAATATGTACTGAGATCCATACCCGTCAGCCACGTAGATGTCTCCATTGTCAGCTACAGCGGTTTCAGTAGGCAGGTAACGCATGTTTTCTTCGTAAGCTCCTATTTTTCTGGGGTCAGGGAGTTGCATCAGTGTTTTCCCGTCTACGGTAGTTTTTACTACTTTAGGGTCATTACCGTCAGGGTTGCAAATAAAAAGCACATCTTCACCGCCTTCGTTAAACAGGGTAAGGCCGTGTCCGCTTTTAAACTCACTTCCCCACGACGACAGTAACTTTCCGGATTTATCGTAGATGATAATGTTGTTTTTGGTTTCATCTGTCACCATGATGAGCCTGCCTTTAGAGTCCAGTACCATTTCGTGGCAGTTATTTACCGGAGTAGTGCTGGGGTTCAGGTTGCCCCATGCTTTGTGTACCCGGTATTTGAAACCTCCATGACCGATCACCTCTTCTTCAAGGGCAGGTTTGCTAACTATGTTGAAACTCATAGCGGGCATACTCACTGCAGCTGTAGCCAGGGTGCTTTTTTTAATAAAATCTCTTCTTGAATTTGTATCGCCTGTCTTCATATAATTTATAAGTTTAGGATTGAATTTTTTATGTTAAAATCTCATTGACTACCCGCCCATGCACATCGGTAAGTCGGTATCGTCTGCCCTGATGCTTGTAGGTGAGTTTTTCATGGTCTACACCCAGTAAATGTAGCAGAGTGGCCTGAAAATCGTGTACATGCACCGGATCTTTCACGATGTTGTAGCTAAAATCGTCCGTTTCTCCATAGCTGATACCCGGCTTTACACCACCGCCAGCCATAAAAATACTAAAACACCGGGGATGGTGGTCTCTGCCGAAGTTGTCGGGCGACAATTTGCCCTGAGAATAGTTGGTTCGACCAAACTCGCCTCCCCAGATCACCAGAGTGTCGTCGAGTAGTCCTCGTCGCTTCAGGTCGGTGATAAGCGCCGCGGTGGGCTGGTCGGTATCCTTACATTGCTTGCTCATGGCATTGGGCAGGTCGCCGTGCTGATCCCATCCCATGTGATAAAGCTGAATAAAGCGAACGTCTTTTTCAGCCATTCGCCGGGCTAGTATACAGTTGGCAGCATAAGTTCCCGGAATTCTTGAATCAGGACCATACATTTCAAACACATCATCGGGCTCGTCGGCTATGTCCATAGTTTCCGGCACGGATGTTTGCATGCGGTAGGCCATTTCGTACTGCGCTATACGGGTGGTTATTTCAGGGTCTCCGGACTCATCGAGTTTGGCCTGATTCAGTTCGGCTATTTTGTCCAGCATTTTTCTTCGGGTAGCTTTAGTGATACCCGGTAGGTCGTTGAGGTATAGCACCGGGTCAGCCCCCGACCGAAACTGCACACCCTGATGAAGCGACGGGAGAAAACCATTGCCCCACAATCGGGAGTAGAGGGGTTGTGCATTTGGCCTGCCGGATCCCCGCGAAAGGAGTACACTGAAAGTGGGAAGGTTTTCATTGAGGCTGCCCAGCCCATAACTCATCCATGAGCCTATGCAGGGCCTTCCGGCCTGTTGGTGGCCGGTCTGGAAAAAGGTGATGGCCGGGTCGTGGTTGATGGCCTCAGTGTGCATACTCTTGATGATGCAGAGTTCATCTGCAATTTTAGAGATGTGGGGTAGAGCATCACTTATCCATGCGCCGCTTTGTCCGTGTTGTTTAAACGAATAGCAAGAACCCACCAGCGGAAACGATTCCTGACCGGCGGTCATGCCGGTGAGACGCTGGCCCATTCTTACAGAGTCTGGCAGATCCTGACCAAACATCTTGGTCAACTGAGGTTTTGGGTCGAAAAGTTCAATCTGCGACGGCCCTCCACTTTGAAAGAGGTAGATTACCCGCTTTGCTTTAGGTGCTATATGGGCTACATCCAGGGCACTTTTAGACCCGCCGGCTAATTTTTCCAAACCGGATAGAGCGCCGGAAGAACAGCCGGGGAGGATAGAGGCAAGAGCTGCAGCTCCCAGTCCGAGGCTGGTCTTGGAAAGAAACTCCCTACGGTTGAGGTTCATGTGGTATTCGTGTATTTCTTTCATGTGAGTTACTCTTTAGAGATCGTTTCGTCCAGATTTAGTATAGTGCTGATGGTCAATGTCAGAGCAGCTAATTCTTTTGGGTTGAGTGTTTCATCAAGCTTGTAGTCGCCCACCTGCAGGAGTTGATTGCTCAGTTCAGGGTTGTTGTTAAAGGATAGCAGTGCCTGCTCGTGTACTTCCCTGAGCATGTCCAATTCGGCTGACTGTGGTGCCCGTCCTGTAAATTTTCTAAATGCTGTGGTGATGTTTTCATCGAGAGGCATTTCCTTGCCGAGCAGGGTTTGTGCCAGTACCCGGGCAGCTTCCATGTACTGTGGGTCGTTTAAGAGCACCAGCGCCTGTAGCGGTGTATTGGTGCTTTGCCTGCTCACCACACACCTGTCGCGGGTGGCCGCATCGAAGGTGAGCATTGCCGGAGGTGGGACCGTACGTTTCCAGAAGGTGTACAAGCTTCTGCGGTACAGGTCCGGACTGATGTCCAGAACAAATTTGGCTAGCGGTCCGCCTCCGCCACCTGTAGTAGCGCCCCATAGGTTGTCGGGTTGGTACGGGCGTACTCCCGGCCCGCCTACAGTAGGGTTGAGCAAGCCGCTGGCGGCCAGTGCCTGGTCTCTTATCATTTCTATAGGCATACGTTGACGAACACCCCTTGCCAGATAGGTGTTGTCCGGATCGAGTGCCCTCTTTTCGGCCGATGTAGCCGACTGCTGCTGGTAAGTAGCCGACATCACCATGAGTTTTAGCATTGCTTTGATGTTCCAGCCCGATTCTACAAAAGTAGCAGCCAACCAATCCAGCAGCTCCGGATGGGAGGGAAGTGCCCCCTGATTTCCAAAGTCATCGACGGTGCTTACTATTCCTTTGCCAAAAATGTAAGACCAGTAGCGGTTGATGGCTACCCGGGCTGTCAAAGGGTTTTGCGGATCGGTAAGCCACTGCGCCAGTCCCAGTCTGTTTTTGGGTAGGGAATCGGCAAACGTGAGTACAGACTCGGGAGTGCCGGGGTATACCCGCTCTCCGTGTGCATCGTAGGCACCTCTTTTTAGGATAAAAGTAGGTTCAGGCTCGTCCATGTCGGCCATAGTCATGGCACGTACGGTTCCTTTGTCCGGTATATCCAGTTTTTTGAAGGCTACAGCATCCAGGTTGCGCAAAGCTATTTTGAATTCCCTGTCGTGGTGGTAGAGGTAATGATCGGCCAGCAATGCTTTGTTTTCAGCACTTAGTGTGTTGAAGCCTTTCGCTACTAGTTCCTGTATGGGATTAGCCCGGTTTAGAGAGCCAATCTCCTTGTCTGAGATTTCATAGTCAAAAAAGTATATCTCATCTACTCCTGATCCGCCAAGCCCGTGTTGTCCTTTTGGGTGGGTGTGGTAGCCGGCAGCCAGTGGTGTGAGTGGATCGATCGGCTGTAGAGGAGTTTCGGTATTGCCTACCAGTGGCATGGGTTTTCCATCTATATACAGTGAAAAACCTTCGGTAATTCCAGAGCCATCGTATGTTACAGCCACATGTACCCACTGCTGGTCGGGTAGCATTTTAGCCGACGACATGCGCAAGCCATGGTCTTTGTGGCTTTTAGGGGTAAAAATCTTAATGTAACCATCGAGGTATTCGATGTTGATGCCGTTCCCTTTGGGTTCAGATATTTTCGATATCAGGTATTTTCTGGTTTTGTAAAAGTTGTAAAACCAAAAAGACACAGAAAACGGTTTGTTATGGGTAATGTAGGGGTGCTTGCCCAAAGAATACGGTTGGCCGCTTTTATTAAAAAGCCCTTTGCCGTATTTTCCTTGCTTTGGCTCTATACCGTTCGGGTTTGTTCTGTTCAAATCCTGAAAAGAAAAGTAAGCTTTGGGTGTACTTGCCAGCGACGCTGTGGTAGCATCGGTTTGCTTGTAGTGTTTTAGCCACTGATTGAACTTAGGCTCATCAGTCAATCGGGAGTGGATGTGAGCCAGCTTCTCATCCACTATGGTCGATTGCTCCTTGTCTATCGAGTTGAGGTAGTCGCGAAGTTCATTCAGCTTTTCTTCGGGGTATTCTACAGAAGGGCCTGTAGCATGTCCTCTGGGTAGATTTTTTTCGGGGACACTATTGAAAAAGCTATACAGTTGAAAGTATTCTTTTTGCGAAATAGGATCGTATTTGTGGTCGTGGCACCTGGCACACTCCAGTGTAAGGCCCAGTACCGATGTGCCCAGTGTGTTGGTTCTGTCGGCTACATATTCCACCCGAAATTCTTCATCTATGATACCCACTTCCTGATTGATGCTATGGTTTCTGTTGAAGCCGGTAGCCAGTTTTTGTTCATAGGTAGCATTGGGCAAAAGGTCTCCGGCCATCTGCCAGCTGAGAAACTGATCGAAGGGGAGGTTTTTGTTATATGCTTCTATCACCCACTCGCGCCATGGCCACATGCTGCGGTAAAAATCGTCCTGATAGCCATGAGAATCGGCGTAGCGAGCTATGTCGAGCCACCGGGCAGTCATACGTTCTGCGTAAGCTACAGAGTTGAGCAGCCGGTTTACTACTTTTTCATAGGCCTCATCGCTTTCATCGTTTACAAAACGATCGATTTCTTCCAGTGTAGGAGGCAGGCCGGTGAGGTCAAAAGAGACTCGTCGGATGAGTTTTTCTTTGGAGGCTTTTTTCTCGGGAGAAAGACCATTGGCTCTCATTTTTGAGAGCGTAAAGTTATCGATTGGGTTTTCTATCCAGGACTCATCAGGCAGAGTGGGTATCTCCGGTTTTTTTACCGGTATAAAAGACCAGTGAGGCTTGTATTCGGCTCCTTGTTCTATCCACCTGGTGATGAGCTCACGCTCGTGATCGCTCAGCGTAAGGTTGGATTCTGCCGGAGGCATGAGCAACTCTGGGTCGTCGCTCGTTATGCGTTTTACAACCTCACTTTCTGCGGTATTACCCTTTACTATAGCAAAGTGTCCGGGGTTTTCTGCCAGCTCAGCATAGGCGCGCTCGGCAGTATGTAGTGCCAGTCCTGCTTTTTGGCTGGCCTTGTCCGGCCCGTGGCAGGCAAAGCACCGGTCCGACAGGATAGGTTTTATGTGCAGGTTGTAGTCTATTACAGCGGGTATATCGACTACATTGGTGCCACTGTCTCTGAGCCCTGAATCAGAGCAGGCACCAAGTGTAGCGATACAAATAATGAAAAGTAAAAATCGGTTCATCAATAAATGGAAGTAGATGATTGTAATCTGTATTAATTTAGGATTAAGCTAAAATCTCATTGACAACTCGCCCATGTACATCGGTAAGTCTATAGCGTCTTCCCTGATGCTTAAAAGTGAGCTTTTCATGATCTACTCCCATCTGGTGGAGTACTGTGGCTTGAAAATCATGAACATGCACAGGGTCTTTGACGATGTTGTAACTGAAGTCGTCTGTTTCTCCGAAGGTCATGCCGGGCTTGATGCCACCGCCAGCCATCCACACTGTAAAGCAGCGTGGGTGATGGTCGCGTCCGTAATTGGTTTCGGTAAGGCGCCCCTGGCTAAAGTTGGTACGGCCAAATTCGCCACCCCATATCACTAGCGTGTCTTCCAGAAGTCCCCTGCGTTTTAGGTCCGTTACCAGTGCGGCTGATGCCTGATCGGTATCTCTGCATTGCGAGGCTATTTCTTTGGGTAGATCGGTGTGCTGATCCCAGCCCAGGTGATACAGCTGTACAAATTTTACATCCCTTTCGGCTAGCCTGCGGGCAAGCAGGCAGTTGGCTGCATAGGTGCCGGGTTTGCGGGCATCTTCACCGTACAGTTCGAATACTTCGTCGGGTTCGTTGGAAAGATCCGTAGCTTCCGGTACTGAGGTTTGCATTTTATAAGCCATTTCATACTGAGCTATACGCGATTGTATTTCCGGGTCTCCGAAATCTTTCATACGAAGGTGGTTTATTTTCGCCAGCACATCGAGCACGTGCCTTCTGGAGGAGGTACTGATGCCGTCGGGGTTTTGCAGGTAGAGTACCGGGTCTTTTCCCGACCTGAATTGTACGCCCTGGTGTAGCGATGCTAAAAAGCCATTGCCCCAAAGACGGGAGTAGATGGGCTGTGGCCGCTGGGCTCCTCGCGAAAGCAGTACACTAAAGGTGGGCAGGTTTTCGTTCATGCTGCCCAGCCCGTAGCTTAGCCATGCTCCCATACTGGGCCTGCCGGCCTGCTGCGATCCTGTTTGGAAAAAGGTAATGGCCGGATCGTGGTTTATGGCCTCTGTATGCATAGACTTGATAAAGCACAGATCGTCTACTATTTTGGCTGTGTGAGGCATGAGTTCGCTTACCCAAGCACCGCTTTGGCCGTGTTGTTTAAAGTCAAATATGGCAGGTGCCAGAGGAAACGACGATTGGCCGGCTGTCATGCCGGTAAGTCGCTGACCCTGTCTTACCGAATCGGGCAGGTCCTGTCCCCGCATTTTCATCAGCATGGGTTTGTAGTCGAATAAGTCTATCTGTGACGGCCCACCGCTTTGGAAAAGGTATATGATGCGTTTTGCCTTTGGCGCAACGTGGTGCAGTTTTTTCAGGTGTGCTTCTGCCTGCTCTTCGGGGGTGCCGGATGTACTGCATCCCAACAGCGACCCCAAAGCCATGCTGCCTATGCCCAGGCTGGCCTTAGATAGAAAGTGTCTTCGGTTTATTTTTCTGAGGTATTCTGTATACTGATCGTTCATGACGGTAGTGTTTGCTTGGAGGTTAAGAATGTTTGGTTTCGTCGAGGTTGAGTACTGCGCTTACCACTACGGTGAGTGCAGCCAGCTCGTCCTGATTTACCTTGCTGCTACTGGCAGATTCGCCGATAGCTATCAATTGCCGGCGGTTTTGTGGTTCGCTTTGAAAGCGCTCCAACTCTGCCTGGTATATTTCCTGCAGCATGTCTATTTCTTCATCGGATGGTGCCCGGGTAACCAATGCCCTGAAGGCTTCCGTTATTTGTTGTTCAGGGTTGGTAGTAGTTAGCAGGAGTCTTTCCGCCAACTTGCGCGATGCTTCCACGTACTGTGGGTCGTTGAGCAGTACCAAAGACTGCAGGGGAGTGCTGGTAGCCTGTCGCTTTACGGTGCACTCTGCACGACTAGCTGCATCGAATGTGATCATTGAAGGTACGGGAATGGTGCGTTTCCAGTAGGTGTAGATACTTCTTCGGTAGAGGTCGTTTCCTCTTCCTTTTCGGTATTTGTTTTCGCCTATCTGATTGGCCATTTCCTTCCATATACCCATAGGTTGGTAGGGTTTCACCCATTTTCCACCCACTTTTCTATGCAGTAGCCCACTGGAGGCCAGTGCCTGATCGCGTATCATTTCGGCGGTTAGTTTTTTGTAGGGTCCACGTGCCAGGTAGGTGTTGTCCGGATCTACCCGATAGCTGCGTTTGTCTATGTCGGACGACTGTCGGTAGGTGGCAGACATCACCATCGTTTTAAGTATGGCCTTGGTGTCCCAACCGTTGCTGGCAAACTCTACCGCCAGCCAGTCGAGCAGAGCAGGGTGGGAAGGCAGTGCTCCCTGGTTGCCATAGTCTTCCGGAGTTTTTACCAGTCCCTGACCAAAGATCATTTGCCAGAGGCGGTTTACAATAACACGCGAGGTAAGCGGATTGTCTTTGTGAAACAACCACTGGGCCAGACCCAGTCGGTTTTTTGGGAATTCCTCGGTAAAGGGTAAGATTATTTCCGGAGTGCTTCGTTCTACTTTTTCTGTTTTTGCACTGTATACACCCCTTGCCAGTATGTATGCCGGTCTGGGTTCTTCGAGCTCTTTCATCACCATTACCTTGGGTATGGTCGTATCGATGGAGCGCAGGCTGTCGAGTTTCTTTTGCAGAGAGAGCCACTCTTTTTCTTCCCGTTTGATGTATGTATTGTATACAACTTGCTGATCAAATACCGGCTTGTTGTCGTAGAGGTATTTTACTTCCAGCGGGCTTAGTTCTCTGTTGTAGATGGCTACTTCATCTATCGAGCCTTTAAATCCGCCCAGTTTCCAGGGGTTGCCGGCCCGAATCATCCAGTGGCCTACAGTCACCTGTGTACCTACCAGTATGCTTTTGCCTTGCAGATTGTCCGTAATAACCTCTACTGCTTGTTTTTTGCCGTTTACATACAGGTTCATGCCTTCGGCTTTGCCTGATCCGTCGTAGGTGCCATATACCTTGGTCCATTCCGATTTGGGTATTTTGTTTTTTGTCACGATTTCCATCAGGTACTTGTTGTGAGTACCTACGATCTGCATGCTGAGTTTTCCTTCTTTGGTGAGGTAAAGGCCATAGCCGCATCGGGTATGCTCACCGTTTCGTCGGGAAATGATGCCGGCATGGTAGGTTGGAAGTTCGTCGTATTGAATCCATCCACCCAACGAAAAGCGCTGGTAGTGATCAAAATCTCCAACATCGCCTATTGTGAGGGTGTTGGTGCCATCAAATTTGAGCGCTTTGTTGTGTGCTCCTTCTACTATTTCGGGCTTTGCCAGGCTGATGGGCAGTTTGAAATTGAGTGTCCCCGTGTACGCACCGCTTACTTCGTCTTTCATGGTGCCGGCTTCCTGATGATCGAGGTGATATCGGGTTTCCAGACCGGTTTGTTCCAGCTTTGCCCAGTCTTGCTGGTTGTACCATTCGCGTAGCGTATTGTCGTCTACTTTGGGCTGGTATTGCTTTTGCGTTTGCTCCAATTCGCCCAGCATGGTTTTTATGTCCTCTATTTCCTCTTCGAGGGCTTTGTTTTCATATTGTATAGCGGGCTGTGGAGAGAGGTCTCCATAGCTGATGATACCTCTGTCGGCGTTGTTGTTAAAAAAGGCAAATAACTGGTAGTATTCTTTTTGAGAAATGGGGTCGTATTTGTGGTCGTGACATCTGGCACATTGCATGGTGAGCCCCATAAAGGCTGTGCCGAAGGTCTGCAGTCTGTCTGCGGCATATTCGGTGAGGTATTCTTCTTCTATTACTCCGCCTTCCTGAGTGATGGCGTGGTTTCGGTTAAATCCGGATGCCAGTTTTTGGTCGTGAGTGGCGTTGGGTAGCAGGTCGCCGGCAAGCTGCCACGTTACAAAGTCTTTGTACGACAGGTTTTGGTTGTAGGCTTTGATTACCCAGTCGCGCCAGGGCCACATGGTGCGCGGACGGTCGTCCTGATAGCCGTGAGAATCAGCATATCGGGCTACATCGAGCCATTCGCTGGCCATTCGCTCTCCGTAATGTGGAGAGTCCAATAGCCTGTCTACTACTTTTTCGTAGGCATTGGGCGAGTCGTCGGACAAGAAATCGTCCAGCTCGTTTTGTGTAGGGGGCAGCCCGGTCAGGTCGAAAGATACACGCCTGATGAGCTGTTCTTTGGAAGCTTCGGAAGCTTGGTCAAGGCCAAGTTCGTCGTGTTTTTGGGCGATAAAATTGTCGATGGGAGTGAGGGGCCACTCGTCGTTTTCAATCTGTGGTATTTCTGATTTTTCTGGTTTGGTGTATGCCCAGTGAGGTTTGTATTCGGCACCCTGCTCTATCCATTTTTTGAGAATGGCAATCTCGTAGGGAGTAAGGGTAAGGTTGCTCTCCGGCGGTGGCATTTTACTATCCGGATCTTCTGCTATTATTTTTTGAAATGCAACACTCTTTGCCAGATCTCCGGGCACGATGGGGTGGCCGCCTGACTCTAGCTTGGTTTCGAATGCACCCTCGGGGGTATCCAGCCGAAAGTCTGCTTTCAGGTTGGCCAGATCCGGCCCGTGACAGGCAAAACACTTGTCGGACAGGATGGGCTTTACGTGGTAGTTGAAATCGATTTCCTGAGGGAGGTTGGCCAGCGAGTTGCCCTGCTTCGATGGCGAACTACATGAGACCGTAAATACTGTATAGACTATCAATAGGTAGCCCAGTGGTGAATAGTATTTGTACATCTGATAGTTTTAGTTTTAATAAATCCCTACAAATAAATTAAACACCGGCCCGCAGAGGGTGGATATATTGCTCAAACCGTTGGATATTTTAAGAAAGGGGAGCTTAAGACGGGTTTTTCTCCGCTTTTGGGGCATAATACGAAGGAGACTGCCCAAATTCTTTTTTGAATGATCTACTGAAATAGTGGTTGTCGTTGTAGCCTACTTTGAACGCTACTTCTTTGATCGAGTATTCGCCTTGCTGGATAAGTTCCATAGCTCTTGCCAGCCTGTAAGAATTGATGTATTCGATTATCGATTTGCCGGTCAGGGCCAGTATTTTTCGATAGAGCTGTGACCTGCCTACACCCAGTTCGGTGCAGAGCATGTCTACCGAAAACTGCGAATTGTCGAGGTTGTTGGCAATGACTGTATTTACTTTCGTCAGGTATTTGTTTTCGGCAGGAGGGGCTTCTTTTTTGGTGTTTTCTTTCTTAAACTTCTCGATCAGTAGTTTGCGGGTTTCGAGCAGGTTTCTGATTTTGAGTTTTATCTCCTGTATGTTGAAGGGCTTTTGTATATAATCTTCCGCTCCTGTAGCCAGTCCTTCTAGTTTATGCTCGGTAGAGCTTTTGGCAGAAAGGAAGAGGATGGGTATGTGTGCGGTGAGTTCGTTGTTTTTGAGCTGGTTGGCGAGTTGGATGCCGTTTATCTCAGGCATCATCACGTCGCTTATGATGATGTCGGGTATGGTAGCCAGTGCTTTTTGTAAGCCTGACTTGCCGTCTTCAGCTTCTATTATCTCATAGTTTTCGTTGAGTTCTTCTACCAGGTAGTTGCGTATGTCTTCATGATCTTCTACTATGAGTATCATGGTGCTTTTTGGGTCTATTTCGGGGTATATGGTGTTGTCTTCTTTCAGATCTTCTGAGGAGTAGTCTTGTTTTCCTACAGGAATAGTGACCCTGAAATGTGCTCCCGGTCGTTCGTTGTTAATGAGTTCGATAGTGCCTTTGTGCAGTTGTACCAGTTCGTTGGTCAGAGACAGACCTATACCACTTCCATGTGAAGACATAGTGCTGTCGTCGAGTTGATAAAACCGTTCAAAAATCTTTTTCTGCACGTTTTGAGGTATTCCGGGTCCATTGTCTATGATGTCTATCACCATGGTGCCGGATGTCACCAGATTGTCGTTGTTTTGGATGTTTTCCAGCGATACGTTGAGTTGAATATGTCCGTTTTCCGGTGTAAACTTAAATGCATTGGACACAAGGTTGGATACTATTTTTTCTACTATGTCTTCGTCAAAATACAAGATGTAGTTGTGTGAAGGTGCGTCCAGTCTGAAGTCTATATTCTTGTCGTTTGACCAGTATGAGTAAGCCGAGTGGATGTTTTGAAACAGGACAATGTTTTTTTGAATGTTGATTTTGAGCTGTTGCTGGTTGTTTTCCAGCTTTCTGAAATCCAGAATTTGGTTGACCAGTTCGAGTAATCGCCTGCTGTTTTTGTACATCATGTCGAGTACGTTGGCTTTTGGGGTTACATTATCGCGAATGTATTTATCCAGCGGAGATATAATGAGAGTGAGCGGTGTACGTAGCTCATGCGATATGTTGGTGAAAAAGCGCAGTTTCATCTGCGTGAGTTCTTCCGACTGGCGTACTCTTGCTTTTTCGATTTCAAATTTGGTTTTGATTCGCTCGCGCTTGATGATCCACCAGATGATGCTGTATGCGATGGCTAGGAGTATGCAGATGCCTAATACCCGTACCCAGAGTATTTCCCAGAAGGGAGGCGCTATTATGATGTCAATTTCACGGATTTTGTCGTTCCATATACCGTCTTCATTGCTGGCTTTTACCATAAAGGTATACTTGCCCGGAGGAATGTTGGTATAGGTGGCTTTGGGAGTGTTGTTTATTTCTATCCAGGTTTTGTCAAATCCTTTGAGTTTGTAGGCGTATTCACACCGTTCGTTGTTGTTGTAGTGTATTACCTGAAACTTGAGTTCAAATTTTTTGTCGGTATAGTTGAGGTGAATCGTGTTTTCTACTTCTATGTTTTTATTTATGTATTCACTGTGTTGGGGTTTGATCAGTTCGTTGTTTACCCACAATTCGGATATAAATACATTGGGCTTTTTGTCGCTGGGTACTACTGCACTGGGTTCGAATACCATGGGGCCATTGGCTGTGGCAAAAACAAGCCGGTTGTCGTCTAGTTTCAGGCTGGCTGAGTGAATTTTATTCGATGGTAGTCCGTCCTGCTGATTGAGTATTCTGATTTCGTTTTTTTCATAGTTAAACTTCACCAGCCCGTTGGTAGTGCCTATCCAGAGGTTTTGATCCTTATCCTGCTCTATAGAATAAATACTGTTGTCCTGAAGTTCGTGGTAGTTGTATTGTATAAATGTGTTTGTTTCCTTGTTGTACCTTACCAGTCCTGTGTTGGTTCCCAGCCACAGGTTGTATTGGTGGTCTTCAAATATTTCATTGACAAAGTTGCTGTTGATCGTGGTGGTGTCGCCAATGGTATGGCGAAAGTGCTGAAACTCTCTTGTCTTGGGAATGTATTTTTTGAGCCCATCACCGTCAGTGCCTATCCATATTTGGCCCAGGTGATCCTGAAAGATGATGTTGGTTTTGTGAAAATAGCCTATTCCGTTAGGTATGTTCGGGTTGCAGTCGAAAGCAATGATCTCTCCGGTATTGGGTCTGTAGATGTTGGCTCCCAGAATTTTACCTGTCCAGAGGGAGTTGTCCAGTATTTGAGTGAGGTAGGTTAGGGTGGTGTTAGCTCTCGTGGGTGTTTTGCTCAGCAGTTTACCCAGGCTGGTGTATTCGTAGTAGTAGCGTTGGTCGCCCACCCACACCCTGTCTCTATCGCGGCTGGTAAGGTGTGTTTCGTCTACAAAACCGGTTAATGTTTTGAGCTTGTTCTGTGTTTTTTTGTGATAAATCTCTATTTCATTTTTTTGGGTATGCACCCAATAGGTAGAGTCTGTGTTGATAATGTCGTGGGTATATTCCTTGGTGAGGAAGTGCTTAAAGGTTTTGGGTTTTTCTTCTATCAGAAAAAAATCAGTACCGGCACCAGCCAGCCATATCGAGTTTTTTTGGTTGCTCAGACTGATTTTCCCAAGGCTGCCACTTTTTTCATCTTCGTAAAACGAGGTGATAGGCAGTGTATGAATGGGTTTTAGCTGATCGTTGAGTATATGCACCTGAGTGCCTGTAGTGAGCCAGCATCTGTTTTTTTTATCTTCTTTTACGGTGTTTGCCCAGTATACAGGTAGTGCCATTTGTTGCAGGTTTTCTGTATTGTCTACTATAGATGGCGGGCTGCCGGCTGCTATGAGCTTATCGGCAAAGTATTCTACAGTAAAAAAGAATTGGTTTTGCGGCGAAAACTTCTGGTATATTCTTTTGAATTTTCCTGTTTCGGGATAAAAAATGTTTAACCCTTTCCACGTACCTACAAAGAGTGAACCGTTGGGAATTTCTTCTATAGCCAGTACATTGTTGTGCGATAGGGAAGTAGAATCGCCTTCCATGTGTTTAAAGGAAGTAAACTTCTCCGTTTGCCGATCCATTAAATTGAGCCCACCGCCATCGGTACCCACATAAAACTTGTTGTCGGAGGTTTCAAAGAGTACTTTTATTTCGTTGAAGCTAAGGCTTCTGGGATCGTCTTCGTTGTGAATGTAGCGTTTAAAACAGTCGCAGTTGCGGTTGTATTTGAGTAGTCCACCGCCGTATGTACCCACCCAGAGAGTGCCCGTTTTGTCTTCATACAGGCAGGAAATAAAGTTGTCGGTAATGCTGGTACTGTCTTTTGGGTCTCTTTTGTAGTTTTTAAAATTACCTCCATCGTATCGCCACAGGCCACTTTTGGTAGCCAGCCAGAGAAAGCCGTACTGATCTTCGAGCAGGTCTTGTATGGGCGTATCGTTGGGTAGTGAAAACTTGGTAATTTCAAAGTTGGGCGATTGGCTCCATACCGGACAGCTCAGCAGCAGGCAGCTGCATACTATCAGGGTAAATATGGTTTTCTTTTGGGTCATAACGTGTACAAGAGCTGTAGCAAAGCTCACCCTCCAAAACAATACGATAATTGGTAAAGTATTATGGATTTTTTAGCCATTTGTGTGAAATTATTCATCAGAGACGAATTTCACGGTTTTATCTGTTAAAGTTAGCTTTTTTTGAGTTAGAAGTAGGGCTTTGTGGCCGTTCGAAAACAAAATAGGAAGCAGCAGGTTTGCCAAAAAATGTGTTAATTCGCTACTAAAACCTGACTGCTGTTATCAGCCAATCACTGAACTAAACTATGCCAGACGGATATTATTCGTGGTGGAAGAAGCCATTTACCTTACTCGATCGAAAGCGTGACCGATTCGTGCTCATTATCAGTGTCGGCGTATTTAGTTTTTTATTTATGTATGTATACAATCCCTTCAACATCACAGCGCTGATAGGAGGGGGAGAGTCTGAGCATCTTATTATTTTTCTGGAATTTGCCCTGCTTACCGCCCTGGCTTTGGCTTTGGTGCAGTTTGGTGTAAGGGCCGCCATGCCGGTAAAATCTCTTACCCGCCTGTCATTTGTTTTGTTGCTGCTGAGCGAGTTGTTGTTGTTTTCTTTTATGATGTACTTCAGCTTCGAGTGGATTACCGGATTGCCTACAGAAGGGCCGGATGATTTTATGCGCATTTTCAGGTATTCGGCTTTGGTAATGATCATTCCCTATACGGCGGTGTTGTTTTATGTACACCACCACCATGTAGTGGCTACCATACCGCTGGCAGGGGATCATCTGATCAGACTTGTAGATGAAAACAACAAGCTGCAACTGGCCATAGCGCAGGATCAACTGCTGATGATACAGGCGGCCGACAACTATGTAACAGTATACCATCAGCAGGACGGTAAAGTGGCTAAGCAGTTGATTCGAACCAGCCTGAAAAAACTTGAGGGAGAATTGGCGCAGACGACCATCGTTCGGTGCAGTCGCTCTACCATGGTCAACATACACAACATAGAGTCGTCCACTTCAGCCAACCGGCAGCTGGTGGTGTATGTAAAAAATCTATCGGATACACCGCTGAAAGTTTCGCGCAATTACCGCGGACAATTGCTCGCCATGCTGGGACAGTAGGCTGTGCTACCGGGCCGAGGTGGGTTTGCGTGTTTCGTTCATCCCAAATAGGTGTATTTTATCCCAAAAACCCCTCTATTTGTATCTTATCCATGTTTTATTTCGATTTTTGGTTGAGTTTAATTTTTAATCAAAAACACACATAACAATGAAAAACTGGATGAAAAAAGGATTAGTGATTGTATTGGTAGCCTCTTTGAGCACGGCTCTGTTTGCGGCTGTGTCGCCCGTAGGTACATGGGATTATAAAGTGCCTTCTGCTCCATACGAGTACCAAACTGGCAAACTGATCGTGGAAAAGAAAGATGCTAAATATAAAGTAAAATTTAATGTGAACGGCTCTGAGATAGAAGCACAAAATGTAAAGTATGCCGACTCTCAGTTGACTTTTTCGACTTATGTGGAAGGCGAGTATGTGCGTTTTAAAATTAAGGTAGGAGACAAAGATATGAAGGGAACTGTGTCTTACTCAGAAGGGCAGATGGATATTACGGCCAGTAAAAAGAAAAAATAAAAGTGCTGTTTGGCACTTTACAGGTGCAATTCGTGAGTCTATTAAGGTGCTGAAAAGTAGCTCACGCCATAGCAACCCGGGCAGGATTTGTCCGGGTTTTGTGTTTGTTGTCTTTTCAGTTTTTTTAGCGCGTTGTTTTTCGCTGTTTATTTCGGATTTTTTCCAGTTGCCTTTTAGCGGGTTTGGCTACCCATTGGATAGATCGGGAGAAGCGCCCGTCGGTGGGGTATTTTCTGTGAGGTGTCAGGTTGTTGAAAATCAGGCCCACGATCAACAATATAACGACCCCTGAGAGCACAGGAAATAGCACATAGAGAAACCCAAGGGAAGTGATTTTTTCTGACCCGATCACGGCAATGAGCGCTGTGGCACCACCCGGAGGGTGAAGGGTGCGGCTGTACTGCATAGCTACGATAGAGAGCGATACTGCCGAAGCTGCGGCTAACCACTGTACCTGTCCCAGCCACTGAGAGCAAACTACACCTATAATGGCGCTGATTACATGCCCTCCGATGAGGTTTCTTGGCTGTGCCAGTGGGCTTTGGATGGCTCCATATACCAGCACGCTGGTAGCTCCAAACGAACCGATAAGCAGTACGTTATCCGTATCGGTCAGCCACCGGCTCTGAATAAACCCGATAAGCGCTATGCCAGTAAATGAGCCCAGAAACGACCAAAAAAGCTCGGTTTGATCGACCAGAGTTTCTTTGTAGATTACGTATTTGCTTATCCTGTATCCTCTTTTTAGTTTTTCTTTCATACTCCCAGAAAAAAATATCCGGCAAAGGTAGGATGCCTAACCAAGTGCCCCAAAAGGATAACCTGAAAACCGTAATTTTTTATAGGGTTAATGGGGTGGGTATACGATTTTGACCAGCGATCCGTCTTGTAGTGGAGTGCCAAAGACCGGTTTGAAGTTTTGCCAGTAAAAGGGCTGTATTTTGACCTGTCGGTTTTGCCATCCACCGCCTTTTATGCGGGTATGATGGTATACGATGTAGTCTTGTGTGCCTATTTTCAGAAACGACGGATGCCCCGGACTGATCACACAGTCGGTACCCTCAAATACCGGTTGCTCGTGCTTGATCCAAGCGTTGGGGAGTAGGGGGTTATCTCCGGTGAGTTCGAGCAAACCCAGGCAGTAGTAGTCTGACCAGCTGCCGCTTGCCGAATACACGATGAAGACTTTGCCACTGTCTTGTATTACTTGTGGCCCTTCGTTGATGGTGGGGAGTCCGTTTACTGCACCGCGCTTTTCCCACTCGTGGGTAGGAGCTGAAATGCGTCTGCGTGCCGAGCTTACGGTGGTAGGGTTGTCCATTTGGGCTATGTAGAGGTTTTGCTGTACGTTGGTATCGCCTTCCCATCCCGACCAAACAAAGTATAGTTGCTGGTTGAATACCAGTACAGTTCCGTCGATGGCCCACTTGTCTGATTTGTCGCTGATTTTACCCAGGTATTGGAATGCATCGTCGATGTTGGTCGATGGTGTAGCCACTATGTGCATCCTATGGTTGGCATTGTGGCCATCGTCGGCAGCAAAATAGATGTACCACCGCCCCTGAATAAAATGCAGTTCAGGTGCCCATATATTTTTGGAATAGTGAGTGCCGGAGGGAGCCGTCCATACGATTCTTTCGGGAGCGGAGGGCAGCTCAGCTATTTTGTCTACTACTTTGACGGCTATTCTGTCTCCTTTGGAGTAGCAGTAATAAAATCTACCCCTGTGCTGTGTGATCCAGGGGTCTGCTCCCTTTTTCAACAGTGGGTTTTTAATCAGTTCGATCGATGCAGATTGAGCATATCCAGCATGGGAAGCCCAGGTAAGGCCTGTAAGAACAAGCAGGATGAATGTAAGGTGTTTCATAGGTTGGTGTAAATAAAGTTCTAAAGTAGCAGAGAATGACAGCAACCTATGCCTGTATTATGTCCTATCCTTTGCTCTTTGTAGCAAGTAGGTATAGGCGCAGAATTTACTCCCTCCGATGCGGAGGTAATTTCCTAAAAAAACGATTGGCTTTCGTGGCTGGCTTCTTCTGTCATCTGATGGGCGGTTTCTTTGCCCAGGTAGCGGTCTATCAGGTGGTGAGCCAGGTAGATGGCAGGGGTAAGGAGAATGGCTACTACAAACTTGTAGATATAGTTGATTATGCCTACTGCAACTATTTGTCCCAGAGACCAGTTGCCAAACACGTAAAAAGCAATGCCCAGAACCACAAAACTGTCTACAAACTGCGATACGAGGGTAGAGCCGGTAGCTCTTAGCCAGATCATTTTAGCGCCGGTGTATTTTCGTAGTTTTTGAAAAACAAACACATCGAGTAGCTGGCCTATGAGAAAGGCCGTAAGCGATCCGATAATAATGCCGAGCCCTTGTCTGAATATTTTTTTGAAAGCAAAATCGATATTGAAGGCGCTACCGTCGGGCCCGTGACTGTTTACATCGAGCCAGAATGCGGCCGGAGGCAGTATGGTAATGATGTAGATGACTACAAAGGCAAACGATATAAGCCCGGCAGTGAGGAAACTTATTTTCTTTACTCCGCTTTTTCCAAAATACTCATTGATCACATCGGTGGTGATAAACACCACAGGCCAGAGTACCACACCTGCCGTAAGATTAAAGTCCAGAACAAATTCGCCCCAGAGGTGTATTTGTGCCGGGGGTACTCCCAGGGCGCTTTCTGCCGAAAATATTTTTACTCCTACCAGTTCGGCCAGTAGGGCATTGGTGATAAAAATACCGGAAAGTACTAAAAAGAGATTGGTTTTACGGGTGTTGGCTGAGTTCACGAATCGGATGTCTTTTCTACAAGTATATCAATATGGGAGTGATTCACAAAGCGGGCTCCCTTTTTTTGCAGGACAGCCTTATGCTTCACCTACCGTAAAGGTGCGGCCCTCTATGGCCAGCTGGGCATTGGCAAACACTTCGCGGGTTTCCTCTATTACGGGTTGCAGGTCTTTGTAGCGGGTAGAAAAATGCCCGATAATGAGCTGGTCGGCTTGTGCCAGATGGGCGAGCTGGCCGGCTTGTCGGGTAGTGGAGTGGTAGGTGTTTGCGGCTCTTTCCTGCATGTCCATCATAAAAGTAGCCTCGTGGTAGAGGAGACTTACTCCTTTGATTTGCTCTGCTATGGCCTCATTGTAGCGGGTGTCGGAGCAGTAGGCGTACGAATGAGAAGGGTGAGGATTCAGGGTTACTTCTTCGTTTTTGAGTACTACCTGACCTTTGCTGTTTTTGAGGTCATACCCGTTTTTTAGTTTGATGATGTCCAGTGGAGATAGATTGTCGGGGATTTTGTTTTTATTAATCCGTCGTTTTTTTGGTTTTTCCTGAAACAGAAAACCGGAACAGTTGACCCGGTGATCGAGGGGAATAGTGTGAACGGTCAGGTTGTCGTTTTCCATGATCATTTCGGATACACCGGGTGTCCACTCTTTGAAAATAATCTTATAGTTGAGGCAGGTTTCGGAGTATTTCAGTTGCAGTGTGATGATTTCCATCAGGCCGGGAGGGCCATGCAAGGTCAGGTCTTTTTTGCGCCCATAGAGGTGCATAGATGATATTAACCCCATGAGGCCGTAGTAGTGGTCCCCGTGCAGGTGACTGATCAGGATGTGGTTGATCCTGTTGGCCTTGATGTTGTATTTTTTTAGCTGCAGCTGCGTGCCTTCCCCACAGTCAATCAAAAACGAATGATGCATGACGGTGAGAAACTGGGCTGTCTGATGGCGCTGATGCGCCGGCACAGCAGCATTGGAACCTAATATGGTAAGGGCTATGGGCAAATGAAAGCAGGTGTAGGGCTAATGATGGTATTATTCTCCTTCGTCCATCAGGCCATTTTCGATTTCGGCCAAAAATACCGCATCTACGGCTTCTTCTACTGTAGGCAGTATCATGAGCACCTTGTCGAGCTGCGATATGTTGATCAGCTTCATCGCATGATCTGATACATTGGTAAGGATAAACACGCCGTTGCTTTCTGTGAATGTGCGGTGGCCTACCAGCAGAGCGCTCAACCCCGAAGAGTCGATGTATTTTACATTAGACAGGTCTATGATCAGGTGCTGCACACCTTGCCCCTGAATGGCCGTCAGTTCGGACTTGAGTTCGGGGGAAATGGTAGAATCCAGCTTTTCGTTTTCTATAGTTATGGTGTTGTATTTGTCTTGTCTGTCTATTGAGTATTTCATAAGTAGGTTATTTTGTTGCTTTTCAAAGCACCTCAAATTTAACTATTTTTTGCCTTTTGCTTGCAGTACAGGTCTTTTGTAGGGAGATTTTATCCCAGGTAATTTAATACATTTTGTTTGATTCTGCCGGCTATATCGTCGGTCTGGCTTTTTTCGAAGGTTTCTCCGGTTATTTTTTCGTACAGTTCAATGTAGCGCTCTGAGATGGATGCCACTTTTTCAGGAGTCATTTCGGGTATTGTTTGTCCTTCTTTGCCCTGAAAGCCTTCAGAAATAAGCCACTGGCGTACAAACTCTTTGGAGAGCTGTCGTTGTGGCTGGTCGGCATCCTGTAGTTCGGCATAGGTGTCTTTGTAAAAATACCGCGAAGAATCCGGTGTATGTATTTCGTCTATGAGTATAATTTCACCATCAAACATCCCAAACTCATACTTGGTGTCAACCAGTATAAGGCCTCTTTCGGCAGCTATGGCTGTACCTCGCTCAAAGAGCTTGTAGGTGTAATCTTCCAGTTTTTCGTAGAGCGATTCTTCTACTATACCCTGAGCTATTATTTCTTCGCGAGATATGTCTTCGTCGTGCCCCTCTGTGGCCTTGGTAGAAGGTGTGATAATAGGTCGTGGGAGTTTGTCGTTTTCTTTCAGCCCCTCTGGTAATGTTACGCCGCAGAGTGTGCGTTTGCCGGCTTTGTATTCGCGGGCAGCATGACCGGCCAGATATCCCCTGATCACCATTTCTACGGCAAAGGGTTTGCAGGCTTTGCCTATGGTCACATTAGGGTCGGGTACAGCTTCTACCCAGTTGGGTACTATGTCTTTGGAGGCTTCTAAAAACTTAGCAGCTATTTGATTGAGCACTTGCCCTTTGTAGGGTATGGGCTCGGGTAATATTACATCAAAAGCGGATATTCGATCACTGGCTATCATTACCAGTTTTTCTCCTATGGTATATACATCTCGTACTTTTCCCCCGTACCTGTTGGTTTGTCCGGGAAATTGAAAATCGGTGGTTTTTATCGCATTGGTCATGGCGCCAAAATTAGGAATATAATTTTTATTATTGGGAATGCTCTTTGTTTTATAATAGGCTATGCTGAGAAAGTCTCAGGTATGATTGTTACACAGCGGCTTATGCAGTAGATAAATGGCTATGCTTTTGTTTTTGCATGCCAGGTAGGCAAGCGGCAGATTAGGGTTGCAACAATCGCCCTAATTTGTATTTTTCTGTTTTTTCGGGTTTGCCTTTTTTGTCGAAGTATTTCCACTCGCCATGCATCATGTTGCGTGCGTACTGTCCCTGAATGGCTACACGGTCGTTTTTGTGGTATTTGGTGTATGGGCCTTCCAGTCTGTCAAACTTATAGGTAAAGATCTCTGTAGGTTTTCCGTCGCTTTGATAACGTATTTCCTGACCATTTTTTTTGCCCTTGAGAAAGTTTTCCCGTTGAGTAACCTGTCCTTTTTCGTTGTAGGTGAGTCGCTCGCCTTCCAGTTTGTTTAGCACGTAGGTTTCTTCTGTTTTTATTTTTCCTTTTTGAAAGTAGTAGCGCCACGTGCCGGTTTTCAGGTCGTTTGTGTATTGTTTTTCAGCTGTCAGGTTGCCGTCGCTATCGTATTCTTTTATCACCCGGTCTTTTTCCTCATTGTCATAGTCTATGAGGGTTTTTAGTTTGCCGTTGGGGTAGTAAGTTTTGTTTTCACCTGTTTTGTAGTTGTTCACTATGTTGAGGTCTTTTTCTATCGACCCGTCGGGATAGTAGGAAATGATATTGCCGTTGAGGGCCCCTCGCCGGTAGTTGCCCGCAGTTTGTAACTGGCCGTTTTCATAGTATTTTTTGTAGTAGCCCTCTTTGGATCCATTGCGTTGAAATGCCTCATTGCTGAGCTGGCCATTGGGGTAGTAGGAGCGAATAAACCCATCGAGAACGGCATTGTTGTACTCGAGTTCAGACTTGAGTGTACCCGATTCGTAGTAGGTACGGTTGGGGCCATGTTGCTTTCCGTTTACATAGGCTATTTCTTCTTTTAGTTTGCCATTGGGATAGTATTCTTTTACCCACCCGTTGGGCATTCCTTTTTCAAATTGCGTGGTGTTTTTCACCGTGCCGTCAGGGAAATAGGTAGTTAGTGTGCCGGTCAGCGTGTCGTTTTTAAATGTGCCCTGCTGTATGAGTTGGTTGTCCTGGTTAAATACCTTGGTTTCGCCCTCTCTTAACCCGTCGACATAGGTAGTGATGCGCTGGAGGGTGCCGTTGGGGTAAAAGTTTTTAAATGTGCCGTTGCGGGTTCCTGTATCATAAGACCCTTTTACTACTACATTGCCCTGCAGGTCGTATGCGAGGTAGTCGCCATGGATTTTAGCACTGTCGTTATCTACGATGAAATACTCCTCTCTGATCTTACTGGCATCCTGAGGGTGGTATTTCGTGATTTTAGTTTGTGCAAATACGGGTAATACCAACAGGAACAAAAGGCCGGTGAGCCAGGTAGTTTTATACATCATAATAGACAGGTCTGGTTTTATGTAGGACTTCTATGCTGTTACAAACGCACTTGGCGAAAAAAGATTATGATTAGAAAACGGCAAAATTATAATTTTTCGATAACGATAGCTGAAGCTCCTCCGCCACCGTTGCAAATGCCTGCTACTCCCAGCGAGGCATTGTTGTGTTCGAGTACAGAGTGCAGGGTAGTAACTATACGCGCACCGGAGCACCCCAGTGGGTGTCCCAGAGCTACCGCGCCTCCAAAGGCATTTACTTTATTTGGGTCTAGTTCGAGTTCGCGGTTGTTGGCGATAGCTACTGCTGCAAATGCCTCATTGATTTCAAAGAAGTCCACATCGTTTTTAGTTACTCCGGCATGATTCATGGCTTTGGGTATGGCCAGCGAGGGTGCAGTGGTAAACCATAGCGGATCCTGAGCAGCATCGGCAAATCCGCGGATTTTAGCCAGTGGCTTTAGTCCCATACTTTTCATTTTAGCTTCGCTCATTAGCACCAGTGCGGAAGCACCATCGTTGATAGTAGATGCATTGGCTGCTGTTACAGTACCTTCTTTATCAAATACTGGTCTTAGTTGAGGTATTTTTTCAAACTTTACATTTTTATACTCCTCATCTTCAGTCAGGATGACTGGATCGCCTTTGCGTTGAGGTATTTCCACAGGTATTATTTCATTCTTAAACTGTCCTGCTGCAGTAGCAGCTGCTACCCGCTTGTAGGAGTTGATGGCGTATTCATCCTGCTCTTCCCGTGTTATTTTCATTTCCCGGGCAGTATTTTCTGCACAGTTGCCCATCGGAAATCCGTTGTACGCCTCCCATAATCCGTCGTGCATTAGCCCGTCTACGAGTTGTCCATGGCCGTAGGTGTACCCCTGTCGGGCTTTCGGTACATAATAGGGCACATTCGACATGCTTTCCATTCCTCCGGCCACAATTGTATCCGCCTGTCCCAGCATGATTGATTGTGCTCCCAGCATGATAGCTTTCATGCCCGAGGCACATACCTTGTTTATGGTAGTGCAGGGTGTTTGTGTGCCTATACCTGCGCCGAGTGCTGCCTGACGGGCAGGAGCTTGTCCCAGATTGGCTGAAATGACATTGCCCATCAATACTTCTTCAATATGTGAGGGATCCAGTGAGATTTTATCAAGTGCACCTTTGATGGCTGCTGTGCCCAGTTGGGTAGCTGATAGTGAGGATAAAGATCCTCCAAAACTTCCTATGGGTGTGCGAACGGCTGATACTATGTATACATCTTGCATAACGAATGTGGGTTTAGTGTCTTACGCAAATGTATATAAGAGCTGCGCAAATTGCTCTTCGAAATTCAACAAAGCCGCGACATAAGGTTGTAAAGCCGGCATATGTTCGGATTTTATTCTCTAATGTCTAGCTGGAAATAGGGGTAAGTAGGAAAATAGCTTCCGCTCCAGTATTTTGCGGGCAGATAGAATGCAACAAAATGAAGATCAATAGAAAGAAATATTTACTGAGGTTATTTGTAGCAGGAGTTTGTATCCTGCCATGCGGTCATACGCTTTGGGCTCAAAATGCAGACACTCTCAGACTAATGTTTGTAGGTGATATTATGGGGCACGACTCGCAAATCAATGCTGCTTATGATTCCAATCGGGACACTTACGACTACTCCGGCGTGTTTGAAAAAGTGAAGCCGCTCTTTAGTACAGCAGACGTAGTTGTTGCCAACCTGGAAGTCACATTGGCCGGCCCTCCTTTTAAAGGATATCCTCAGTTTTCTTCGCCTGATGAATTGGCTGTAGCTGCACAGCAAAGTGGGATAGATGTGCTGGTGACGGCCAATAATCACACGTGTGATCGCCGTAAGCAAGGGATACTGCGTACACTCGATGTGCTTGACTCTTTGCAAATTCCTCATACGGGTTCTTTTCGTTCTCCTGAGGAGCGTAATGACAACAACCTGCTACTGGTCGAGCAAAACAACATTCGGGTTGGTCTGTTAAACTACACCTATGGCACCAACGGTATTCCTGTGCCATCACCCACTGTGGTAAACCGGATCGACTGGAAACAAATGGCTGAAGATATAGCTGCCAGTAAAGCACTGAAGCTCGACAAGCTAATCGTGGTTTTGCATTGGGGAAAAGAATACCAATCGCACCCTGATGAAGGGCAGGAAAAGCTGGCTGCTTACCTGTTTGACAAAGGGGCAGATGTTATCATTGGGGCTCACCCTCATGTTTTGCAGCGGATGGAATACCATTCCGATGATCAGGGTGATAAATTGATAGCCTACTCGTTGGGAAATTTTGTGTCCAACCAGCGTGTAAGAAAGCGCGATGGAGGTGCTTTGGTTAGTTTTGAGCTGGTGAAAAAGGATTCTCTTACCCGTATTGTCAGTCCCGGCTACCATTTGATATGGGTAAACAAGCCTTTAGTGGAGGGTAGGAAAACGTTTCAGGTAGTGCCGGGCAAGAGCGTGGAGGAAGACGCATACCGTGGACTTTCGGATGCGGCACGTCAGGAATTTGAAATTTTCATGAGTGATTCCAGAAAGCTACTCAATGCAGAAAACATAGGAGTGCCCGAAAAGTAACTCACACGGTTGATTCGCCGGTCATTGATAAAAAAATAAAAAAAGTTTTTTCAGCGTGGGGGGTACTCTTCAGAGCGGTGTATTTAACTGTGCTGGCCCCATCTATACGCTTGCCAGGTAAACAGTTCCGTTTTGCCTGTAAGCTACAAGCATACCGTTAAGTGCAATTTTATTATATTACTTAACAAAACGAAACAACAGAGTAACCCTAAACTACTTGCAAAATCGCTATTCAAGAGAATCATATTGTAGAGTTGCTGCACAAAGGTGATCCCATGGGGTTGGATATGCTTTTCGATTGCTATGGAGGAAAAGTGTATAATATGTCTTTGGCCTATTTGAAGTCCAGAGAAGAAGCAGAGGAGGTGGTACAGGATGTATTGCTCAAGCTGTGGCAGAATAGGGGAAAGATAGATGTTTCGGGCTTTTTAGAAGGCTATTTGTTTAAAATCACAAAAAACATGTTGCTCAACCGCATTCGGACCCGTTCGCGAAAAGGGTTGAGTACCGAAGAATTGAAAACAGACATTTCCGGTACAGTTACCGCAGATCAGTCGCTTTTACTCGAAGACATGCAATCCTTTTTGTCTAAAGCCATACAAGGTATGCCGGCCAAGCGTCAGCGGATTTTCAAAATGAGCAGGATAGAAGGGCACTCCAATAAGAAGATAGCACAAATGCTGGGGCTGTCTGAAAAAACCGTTGAAAATCAGATAGGTAGAGCTATAAAGTATTTGCGCTATTACATGAATCATGTTTGATTATTTGTTAGTTAAATGTTTGATAACACAACCATAATATTGTTTTTAGTAGCTCTTTGGGTGATCATTATTCACTTTGTACACGAACGTAATTCTTTCATCAGTACGTCAGGGCAGAGTGAAAAAAGGTATGCAGCAAGATGGGGCTGTTTTCACTATGCTGTGGGGGGTAGGTTGTTGTACGGTGTATTTACAGGTATAAGCAAATGATGATGACAAAGGAATTACTTCAAAAATTTATGAGTGGTTCGTGTTCAGAACAGGAACAGGAATATATCTACCAGTGGATATCCAACCCGGATAATAAAGAGGAGGTAGCAGCCATGATGAAAATATCGTGGGATAAAGTGTCAGAAAAGTTGCCACAGGGAGTGTGCAATAAAAACGAATTGATAAAAGGGGTTTTGGAGCGAAATAATGACTTTCAGTTCAGTTTTAAGTACGAGCAGGAAAAGGAATATGAGACCGGACAGGCAAAATCCAGAATACTGTCTATGGTACTGAAGGTAGCAGCGGTGCTTATAGTTACACTCACAGCCGGTCTGCTTGCCTACAGGCAGCAGCAAGCCAGTCCACAGCAGCAGGAGGAGGTCGTTTTTGTGGAAAAAACAAACCCAAAAGGGCGTAAATCTACCATAGAGCTACCCGACGGTTCTAGGGTGAAGTTAAATGCCGACAGTAAGCTGCGCTACACCAAAAAATTTGCTTCGGACGTGCGGGAAGTTATTCTGGAAGGGGAAGCTTTTTTTGAAGTGGAGCATGATCCCGCCAGGCCGTTTATAGTGCGCACCGGTGATATATCTACTACTGTGCTGGGTACGTCGTTCAATGTGCGGGCCTATGCCAAGTCGGATGCTACCGAAGTAGCCGTAGTGACCGGTAATGTGAAAGTGAAGAGTACCTCGTATTTTGATAACGAAGGAGAGAATGTCGTTTTTCTCACACCTAATAAGATGGTGAGCTACCATAGAGAAGACCGAAAAATGACAACTACCCACTTTAATCTGGAAGAAATAGTAGGATGGAAGGAAGGAATACTGATGTTTAAAAATGCCGATCAGTACGAAATAGCAGCCAAGCTCAATAGCTGGTATGGAGTAGAGGTAGAGATGGATGCAGATGAAACGGTGATGAACAAAAGGTATACCGGAAAATTCGATAACAACAGTCTGGAATATGTACTCAAGGCCATTTCCTATACATCAGATATGGCCTTTGAAATAGAAGGAAACAAAGTAAAACTAAAAAGAAAATAAGTAGATGAAGAAACGTCTTGACAGCAGCTAGTACTGCCTGAAAAAGCATAAACCTTGAAGCTAGCAAATGAAAATTTCCCGATCCTCGTTCGCTTTGCTTCAAGGCAGTCCTTTGATAAATTATGTGTTACCAAATTATTGCAAAATTATGAAAATAGACCTACTAAGGCAAATTATCACTATGTCTAAATACGCGACATACGGGGTGTGCATTCAACTGTTTTTTCTTTCGCTGTGTCTGGCCAAAGAAGGAGCAGCCCAAACCAAGAGTGTGAATGAGATATTTTTATCCATTGATGTAACTGAAAACAACCTGGAAGAGTTGTTTAAGCAGATCAGTGTAGAAACAGAATTCGATTTTATTTACAACAACAACTTGCTGGAAAAGCAGAAAAACATTAGCCTGCGTGTGCGCAACAAGTCGCTCGGCAATGTGCTTCGACTTATTTCGAAAAAGTCCGGATTGCAGTTTAAACGTGTAGATCAGGATATAATAGTGACGAAAAAAGAAACCGGTAAGGCCATTCTGATAGAGGTGCTGGAAGACCGGGCCGATGTGACCGTAAAGGGAAAAGTAACTGATGAAAACAATCAGGGCTTACCCGGAGCGTCGATCGTGGAGCAAGGTACTACCAATGGTACTACTTCCGATCTGGAAGGCAATTATACCCTCAGTGTGCCGGACAATGCCGTGTTGGAGATTTCTTATGTGGGCTACAAAACCCAGACGATAGCACTAAACGGCAGGTCGGTAGTTGATGTACAGCTGAAGGAAGACCTGGAAACACTGGGCGAGGTAGTTGTGGTAGGATACGGAGTGCAGGAGTCAAAAGACATTACCGGTTCGGTAGCTTCCGTAAAAAGCGGAGATTTCAACAAGGGTATTATGAACTCGCCGGGCCAACTGCTACAGGGTAAAGTGTCAGGTGTAAACATTACATCGTCGAGTGGAGCGCCCGGCAGTGGTCAGCGCATCATTATCCGCGGGCAAGGTAGTTTGCGTCAGGGTACAGGGCCTTTGTTTGTGATCAATGGATTTCCAATAGGTCTGGCTGGTACAGGTTCTGGAGGTAGCCCTCTCAATTTTATCAATCCTGAAGATATAGAGTCGATAGATGTACTAAAAGATGCATCGGCTACCGCTATATATGGAGCCAGAGGTGCAAACGGTGTAATCATCATTACCACCAAGCAGGGAGCCGAAGGGGTATCCAGTGTATCTGTATCTTCCAGCGTAGGGCTTTCTAACATGGCCAGAAAAATTCCTGTATTTGGTGCTGACGAATTTCGTCGACAAGTAGTAGCCATAGGAGGAGTACTGGAAGACAGAGGAGGAAATACCGACTGGCAGGATGAGCTTACCCGTACGGCAGTTACGCACAATCAAAACCTGGTGATGTCCGGAGGATCAGAAAGATTTACTTACCGTGCTTCTTTGGGGTATCTCGATCAGCAGGGTGTAGTTATCAATACCGGCATCAAACGTTACAGCGGAAGGTTAGGAGCTACTCAAGAGCTAATGAAAGGCAGATTGAAAATTGATTTCAACCTTAATTCAACAATAGAAAAGGGCGAAAATGCTCATATGGGTACAGTAGTGTCTAATATGTTGAGCTTTAACCCAACATATCCTGCATACGATGCAGACGGTAGCCCTACCAAATACCCGGATCTGATCAACCCACTATGGCAGGCAGACCTTTTCACTAATTTCAATGAAAACAGAAGGATGATAGTAAACCTTGCTCCTTCGTTTGAGATACTGGATGGACTGGTTTACAAAGTAAATCTGGGATATGAAAACAACTCAAGTGAGCTGGATAGGCAGGATATGCCCAGCGTAAATCCTTTTGTGGAAGGACGTTTGGAGCAGGAGTTTTTCAATGGCACAAATATGCTGATCGAAAACTACCTGACCTACACTCTGAACAGGGGAGATCATAACCTCACTGTATTGGGAGGATACTCTTATCAGAAAATAGACGAAAGGTGGAGAGAGTGGATTATAGAGCAGTTTGAGCCTAATGGTGTAGAACCCAGAATGAACCCTTTCAACGGTCAGCGACTTTCTATTGACCTGACCCGCCCCAATGGATGGGCACGCATCAACGAATTGCAGTCGTATTTTGGCAGAGCTACTTACAACTACAAAAGCAGATATATGCTGACCGGTACGTTGAGGATAGACGGGTCGTCTAAGTTTGGAGCCAACAACCGATACGGAACCTTTCCTTCGTTTGCTGCAGGATGGAGAATCACTGAAGAGCCTTTTATGGAGTCATCTCCATTTACAAACCTGAAGCTACGTGCCGGATGGGGACAGACTGGAAACCAGGAGATTCCTGCTAAAATCACTAAAGAATCATTTAAGTCTTCTACCGACGGTAAGGTAAGTTATCCTCTGTCTGAGACAGGTCCTTACCCTGTAGGTACTGTGTATACTCGTCTGGCTAACCCTGATATTCAGTGGGAGGTATCTACTCAGACTAACATCGGATTAGATTTTGAGCTGTTTGAAGGTAAATTATCCGGTACATTGGATTATTTCCGTAAGGTGTCTAACAACATCCTGATAGAAGTGCCTTCATTTGATCCTGTTTCTCCGGCTCCCACCTACTGGACCAATGTAGATGAGATGAATATAATCAACAAAGGATTGGAAGTGGCACTGGATTATAAGTACACTAACGATAATGGGTTTTCATTTACAGCAGGAGCTAACGCTACCTTTATAGACAATGTAGTAGAAAACTCGCCTTTTACTGTACTTACCACAGGAGCTGCATCCGGGTCGGGACAGACCGGAGCTACGATCAACGGTATGATTAGTGGATATCCGATAGGTTCTTTTTACATGAACAAGTTTACCGGAATAGGGTCGGACGGTCTTTCTACTTATGAAGATCCAGCTACACCGGAAGGAGACAATCGCTATGTAGTGGGTAGCGCACTGCCCGATGTTACCTATAACTTCTATGCCAATGTAAACTACAAAAAGTTTGATCTTGGATTGAACTTCAATGGCGTGTCAGGTAACATGATTTACAACCACACTGCCATGAATAAGTTTTACAAAGGACAGTTGGCTACTTCCAACAATACTACCGCTCAGGCTATAGAATACCCCAATGAAGCAATAACCAACGCTGCTATTGTGTCGACTCGCTTTTTGGAAGACGGTTCGTTTTTCAGGCTCAACAACATGACATTGGGATACAACTTCGATACCAGCGGTATTGATTGGATGCAGGATTTACGTTTGTCGCTCACAGGTCAAAACCTGTTTGTGATTACCGATTACAGTGGGTTTGATCCAGAAGTGAATCAGGACAAATCAACAGGAGGAATTCAGTCATTCGGAATAGATGACAATGGATATCCTAAAGCAAGAACATTTGTGATTGGTCTAAACGTAACGTTCTAATAAATTTAAAATGAATAATAAAATGAAAAATCATATTAAATATACACTGTTGTCGATTGCCATGCTCTTTAGCTGGAGCTGCACAGACTTAGAAGAAGTAGTTTTAGATGAGTCTCTCTCAGGGAGTGTATCGGAAGATGAAATCATTACGAGTGTCGTAGCACCTGCGTATGCACTGCTGCCGAGGCTGTTTTTACATACCCACTTGTTTTGCCTTCAGGAGATATCTTCAGATGAAGGTATACTGCCTGCACGCGGTGGAAAAGACTGGTTTGACGGAGGTGTTTTTTACGAATTGCACCAGCATGAGGTGCTGCCAGAAAACGCAAAGGTAAGAGACACCTGGAACGACCTGATGTTGTTGTTGTCTCGTTCACTGAGTGCGATTACAGCACTGAAGCCGCTGGCAGAAAATGATCAGACAGCCAAAACTTTCCTTGCCGAAGTACGCGGAATGAGAGCCTACTACAATATGCTGGTATTGGATCTGTGGGGTATAGCTTTCAAAAAGGAAGACCCGAATGAATTGTCAACTGTTTTGCGTCGCGATGAGGCAGTAGAATATATCCGTACCGAACTGGAGGCAGCCTTGCCGGATTTGAAAACAGATGTAGGCCCGGGTCGCCTTACTCAGGGAGGAGCTTATGCTCTGCTTACTCGCTTGCACCTGAATGCAGCAGTATGGAGAGATCCTTATGCGGCTAGTTTTGATTTTACTACAGCCGATATGGACAAAGTAATAGAATACAGTACTAAGGTGATCAATGATTATGATTACACCATGTCTCCGGAGTATTTTGATTGCTTTGCTAATGACAATCACTTCAACAAAGAATTGATTTTGGCTATCGACCAGCGCCCTGATATGAGTGAAGCTCATAATCGTATGTGCTATTGGTCTATGTCGGGTAGTTTCTACGGCAATCCGCTGTTTCCCAATGGTGACGGCACAGATGGTGGAGCCATCACTCAGGAGTTTTACCAAAGCTGGGTTGATGCGTATGGCGATGTAGACCCTGCAGATGCAGATGCCAGATTTTTCTGGGAAAGACTGATAGTGCCTGATGATAACACCATAGCAGCTGAAGATTTCAAGCTCAACCGTGGGATTTACCGAGGGTTGCAAATCGGATTGCAAAATGCCGGTCACAAGCAGCCGTTTTTTGTGGATGAGGAAGGTGAGTACTATCTTGGGCCTGTAAAAGACGTAAGAAGAGCTGCAGAAGACGCTTATGTAGACTACCTGCTGGAAGTCGACTTTACGCCTGAGGGTAGCGATTACAACAGAGGGTATCGTGTGCTGAAATACGAGTGGAGTTCTGTGTCTACCAACGGTACCAACAAAGGAGAGCATGATCTTGTAATCCTGCGCCTGGCAGATATGTATATGATGCGTGCTGAAGCAAAATTGAGAAAGGGAAATGCAGATGGAGCCCTGGCTGATGTAAACTTTGTGAGAGCATCAAGAACAGCCAGACCTGAGGTAACGCCTCCTCCATTGAGTGAAATGACCACCGATATACTTTATCGCGAGCGTGGGTTTGAGTTTTATTGGGAGCATCAGCGAAGAACTGACATGATTCGCTTTGGAAAGTACGAAGATCCTTTGATAGAAAAGACCAATAATGATCCAAGAAAGCGTCTATTCCCTATTCCTCAGACGGCTATAGACGGTACTTCGGTTGTAGATGGATACTTAGTGCAAAACGAGAGTTATTAATTATTATCTGATATTTTGAAGGAAAGGCAGGTCGGAAGACTTGCCTTTTTTATTACTTTTCGGTGTATGCTTTCTGCTTTCGTGTTGCCAAAATACCACTAACTTTAGCGCGAAATCTATAGCTAAAACTTATTTCATTTTTACTATTTTTACCGCTATGGTGTTTTTGCTTTTCTTGTTCTATATACTAAAGCAGCGTACTTAGATCCGGAATAAACCGGATACACACCTAAATTATTTGACAACCTAACAAACGTTTATTCACAATGAAACTACCTTTTACCGGACAAAGGCTCTATTCGCTTGATGCCCTGCGGGGTTTTGATATGTTTTGGATTATGGGGGCAGAGGAAATATTTCACAACATGGCCCGTGCTTCCCAATCACCCTTTTGGGAGTCTTTGTCCCAGCAGTTTATTCACCCCGATTGGCATGGTTTTGCTTTTTACGACCTTATATTTCCCTTGTTTTTGTTTTTAGCGGGAGTAGCTACACCTTACTCTCTGGGTAAGCAGATGGAATCCGGCAAAAGCAAACAAGAATTATTGCAGCGAGTAATCAAGCGTGGATTTATTTTGGTGCTGTTAGGGGTGGTTTACAACAACGGCCTTGAGCTTCGCCCGATTGCCGACATTCGCTTTGGAAGCGTACTGGGGCGTATTGGTTTGGCGTATATGTTTGCTAACATTATTTACCTCTATACATCCAAAAAAGGACAAACAATCTGGTTTTGTGCGCTCTTGGTGGGGTATTGGCTGCTGCTTACGTTTACTTCTGCTCCCGGATTTCCTATGGGAGATATGAGTATGAAAGGAAACATTGTTTCTTACCTCGATACACTCATCATGCCCGGCAAGCTTTATCTGGGTATTCACGATCCCGAAGGGCTTGTGAGCACAATTCCAGCTATTGCCACAGCATTGCTGGGGATATATGCAGGTACAAAGCTAAGGAGTACAGCGCCCGAAGATATGCAAAAAACGGCTGTGCATCTGGTAGGAGTAGGTGCAGGCTTAATTGTTCTTTCTCTACTTTGGGGACTGTTTTTTCCAATAAACAAAAACCTGTGGACCAGCTCCTTTGCGCTTTTGTGTGGTGGTCTTAGTATGCTTTTACTGGCATTATTCTATTATATCATCGATGTGAAGGGCCGTCAGCAATGGGCTTTCTTTTTTAGGGTGATCGGAATGAATTCCATCCTGATTTATATGTCCGGTAGCTTTATCAATTGGTCTTATACTACCAAAGCTATTTTTGGCTGGGTAGGGCAGTTGGTTGGAGAACCATACAGCGCTGTAGTTATGGTGTTTTTCTTCTTAGCCGTACAGTGGGGTTTTCTGTATTTTCTATACAAAAAGGGAGTGTTTTTAAGAGTCTGATTATAAGCAGTCAATAGTCAGAGTAATCTGCTTCTCAAAATATGTACTATCCCGATAGCATACTCTTCACCGAGTAGCTGTCGGGATTTTTTTTGTTTCCGAAAAAACGAAACCCCATTCCTTGCTCTATCCGCTTTGAGGCTTGATCTTTTTTTCGAATTAAATATTTGTTACCCCGGATTAATTTTTCTGTCACAGCACAATTTCGTCCCTTAAAAGGTGCATGCAGCAAGCATTGGCACGACAAAAAAACACCTCAGGTGGTTCCCAGGTGAATATTGTTAGTGCCCGGGCGATCTTAGATGTTTCTTGATCGCCTCTTTTTTCTACCCTTTTTAGTAATCCTTTTCTCTTCTGTTATTCGCTACAACAGGCCCATGTGTTGGTCTTTTGTTTCCATTGTGATAACAGTCCTTTAGATGTGAGGCTATAATTTTTTTTTAAATTAAAATAGACTTAACATTCAGGTAATTGTTTGAACATTCATTCAATAAAAATTGGTTTTGTGAAAAATCATTTCTTAATTTGGCACAAGTAAAAAAGTATTTAGGCTAAAATAATTGCCTGTATTCCTGTTATTTAGAAGTTTTCGATGCAGGGTTTCAGGGGTTATGGCTTAATGTCTTAGTGTTCACAAAAACCTCAAAACACATGAAAGAAAATTTACCCACTAGTAAGTCATTTGCTAAAAAATGGCTTAGAATCATGGCCCTCACTGTAGTGGGGATGGTAAGCTGCCAGCTGCTGCTGGCACAATCTGTCCAGGTATCCGGACAGATAAAAGACGAGACCGGAGCAACACTGCCCGGGGTGAGTGTATTGGAAAAAGGTACCACCACAGGTACTGTTACAGATTTGGACGGGATGTTCAAATTCAATGTAAGTTCTTCGGATGCTGTGTTGTCTTTTAGTTATGTAGGATACCTTACGCAGGAAATACCTCTCTCGGGTAGGAGTACTATAGATGTAGTGCTTCAGGAAAATGTAGAAACGCTCGATGAACTGGTAGTAGTAGGTTATGGAGTACAGAAAAAAGTAAACCTTTCGGGGGCTGTGGAAAACGTAGACCTTAAGAAGCTTGAAAACAGGCCCACAGCTAATATATCTCAGGGGTTGCAAGGTACAGTGGCAGGTTTAAATGTAAACTTTTCGAATGGAGCTCCCGGAGGAAATGCCAGTATCAATATCAGAGGGTATACTTCTGTGAATGGTGGAAAGCCACTCATAATTATTGATGGAGTGCCGTCATCTGAAGCAGACCTTACACGCCTCAATCCCGACGATGTAGCTTCTATGTCTGTACTAAAAGATGCTTCTTCTGCAGCTATTTACGGTGCGAGAGCTGCTTTTGGTGTGTTGATGATCACTACCAAAACCGGAGGTGAAAATAAAATCACATATTCCAATAACTTTATATGGGGTAAACCCACAGTAACTCCTGATCCGATAACAGATCCGTATATTTTCTCCCGGCTGTTGGAAATATCTACCAACAATACCCCCTGGGACTATGTAAACTACTCAGACGAAACATATGCCTGGGCCAAGGCACGATCGGATGATCCTACAGTGCCCAATGTAAGGCTCGACCCATTAAACCCGACACGTTGGCAATATATGGGAAACAATAACTGGAACGATTACTTTTTCAACAAGAATACCTTTTCTCAAAACCAGAATGTGTCGTTGAGTGGAGGAAAGGATATAGTAAACTATTATGTGTCGGGAAACTTTACGAAAGAAAACGGGCTAAACCGATTGGCTGAAGATTCCTGGAAGCGAAATGCTCTGAGAACACGCCTGCAACTCACGCCATATAAGTGGTTGAAAGTAGAAAACAACACCTTTATCACATCAGCAGACAGGTTGCAGCCCACCTATGGCATTACCAATGTGTATAACCTGAGACCAACAGACGTAGTGAAGAACCCTGACGGAAGCTGGGCCAATACATCAGCTGGAATAGCAGCTGCCAGGATGACCGATGGTGGAAAAACCAATTTTAATACGACAGGCATTACTACTACCAACAAGGTGGATCTAATCCTGCTGGAAGAGGCCTTGAAAATAACCGGAGAGGCTACTTTTAAGAAAGAACACACCAAATCGCATTGGGATGGCACTAAGTACAAAATCGGGTATGGACCCAATGATATTCGTGAGTCGAGCAGCTCTGATTATGCATACGAATCTATGACAATCAACAAATACAATGTATTTAACTTCTACGCCACTTACAATAAGGAATTCGGGAAGCATAATTTTACTGTAATCGGTGGCTACAATCAGGAAGAAAATAAATACGAGACATTCTGGGCAAACCGAGAAGAGTTGATATCATCTTCTTTGCCAAACATCCAACTGGCTACAGGAGAGCAGACTGTTTCGTGGGATTATTCCGACTGGGCAGTTCGAGGAGCTTTTGGTAGATTAAATTACATCTTTGATGAAAAGTATATTGTAGAATTCAACGGTCGGTACGATGGTTCTTCCAGGTTTCCTAAAAACAATCGTTTTGGATTTTTCCCTTCTGTGTCTGCAGCCTGGATAGCCACCAACGAATCGTTTATGCAGCCGATTACCGGAGTAATGAACCACCTCAAGCTGCGGGCTTCCAGGGGATCGCTGGGCAATCAGAATGTGAGCAACTACGGATACATATCCTCTATGAATACAGGCCAATCGGGGTATCTGATAGGTGGAGAATACCCTAAAACGGCGTATGCTCCCGGCTTGGATGTAGACCCCAATAATTACACATGGGAGCGCGTGGTAACCACCAACTTAGGAGCTGATTTTGGTTTCTTTCAAAACTCGCTGAGAGCTTCTTTCGACTATTTTACCAGAAATACACTGGGTATGCTTACACCCAGCCAGGAGTTGCCGGCTGTATTGGGTACATCTGTGCCCCGAACCAACGCAGCTGACCTGCAAACCAAGGGCTGGGAGCTGACCGTGAGCTACGAAAATGAGATAGAAGTAGGAGGGAGTCCTTTGGAGCACTCATTTTCGGTATTGTTTGCCGACAACCAAACGACCATAACCCGCTATGAAAATGACGGAGAATTGTTTTCGCAGTGGAGACAGGGAGCCAAAGTGGGAGAAATCTGGGGATTGAAAAGCGATGGGTTGTTTCAGACACAAGAAGAAATAGACAACCTGGATCAGACAGACATTATTCCATGGGGAGCATTGTCTATAGTGCCCGGTTGGCCCAAATTTAAAGACCTGGACAATGATGGTAAGATCACCAGAGGACAATCAGCAGCGGATCCCAAGGATTATGCTTTGATAGGAAATTCCAGACCAAGGTACCAGATAGGGTTCAATATGAGCCTTCGTTGGAGAGGGTTTGATTTCAAAGGATTTTTGCAAGGGATAGGCAAAAGAGACTATTACCCTACCCACTACTTGTTTTGGGGACCTTACCAGCAACCATACGCCAACACCTACCCGCACTTGCTGGACTTTTACAGAGGTTCGGATGATAGCGAGGAGTTGATGGCGCAACATTCTCAGTCCTATATCGATGCAGGGTTGGCTCATGCCAATACTGACGCATCGTATCCGGTGTTGCAATCGTGGCTGGCCGACAGAAACTATGGTTCTGGACTGGCTATACCCAATACACAGTATATGCAAAGCGCGGCTTACCTGCGTGTGAAAAACATTACCCTGGGATACTCATTTAATGAGTCTTTGCTGGAGAGAATCGGAGTGTCTACACTGCGTGTGTTTGTGACCGGAGAAAACCTTTACGAGTGGTCTTCTATCAAAAAGCACATTGATCCTGAGGCAACCGGTAATGAGGGTTATGCTTACCCATTTCACAGAAAAGTATCACTAGGGGTGAGCCTGACTTTCTAATTAATATTCTATTCTAAAAATTGAAGCAATGAAAAATATCAATATACTCATGTTGCTGGCTGTAGTGTTGCTGGCAGCTTGTAACGACGACTTCTTAGAAAAAAGTCCCAAGTCTTCACTGGCCAAAGAAAACTTTTTCAACACAGAGTCAGATCTGAACTTGTATATCAACGGCCTGCATTCCGTAGCAGGCACAGGCTTGTTTTTGTCAGACCAGGGCACAGATAATATGGCTACCACGGCAGCTGTAGAGATTAAGAATATAATCACAGGTTCGCCAAATGCCAATAATATTACAGGAGGATGGAGCTGGGGACGGCTCAGAAGTATCAATTTCTTTCTTTCTAACTACGAAAGGGCAGATATTGAAGAGAATACAAAAAAGCACTATGCCGGAGTGGCGAAGTTTTACAGAGCAGAGTTTTATTTTTCTAAAGTAAAGCGCTACTCAGATGTGCCCTGGTATTCTAAAGAGCTAAGCACAGACGATCCTGAGTTGTTTAAACCACGCGATTCCCGCACATTGGTAGTAGATAGTATTATGGCAGATATAGCGTATGCTGCTACTCATATCAGAGAGCAGGTGCCGTCCGGAGCAATCAGCCGTTGGGCAGCTCTGTTGCTGCAGGCGCGTATAGCTCTCTATGAGGGTACATACAGAAAGTATCACCCTGAACTGGGCTTGGAGACCACAGCAGAAAAATACCTGCAGATAGCTCGCGATGCAGCCAAAGAGCTGATGGATTCCGGAGAGTTCGCTATTCACAATACGGGGAGTCCTGCTACCGACTATATGGACCTTTTTGTAAGCGATGACCTCATATCCAATCCAGAGTCGATTTTGGTCAATGTTTACGACGTGTCTAAAGATAAGTCAGGAGGAAATGGGACAGTATTTGGAAATTACGAGCAGAGTCCATCCAAATCTATGATGAATAGCTACCTGATGACTGATGGTACACGCTATACGAGCAAGACAGGACATGAAACTGAAACTTTCGTGGAAGAGTTTCAAAACAGAGACCCCCGAATGAGTCAGACGTTTGCGTATCCGGGGTGGATCAGAGAACCAGCCAACTTGTATGTTCAGGAGTTGAATAAAAACTTTACAGGCTACCACCAGTTGAAAGGTTACAATAACTCTACAGAGCCCACCGGGGCTGATATAGCAGTATATCGTTATGCAGAAGCCTTGTTGATATATGCAGAAGCCAGAGCAGAATTAGGCGAGCTTACCCAGGCCGATCTGGATGCCACCATAAACCGACTCAGAGATAGAGTAGACATGCCTCACTTGAGTATGGATGCAGCCAATGCTGACCCTGACCCTGTGATGGAAGCACGTTTTACCAACGTGGCTGGAGCGAACAAAGGAGTGATTCTCGAGATAAGAAGAGAGCGCCGAGTGGAATTTGCTGTAGAGGCCAAGCGATTTGATGATCTGATGCGATGGCACGCCGGCAAACTGCTGGAGCAGGCGCCAAAGGGTATGTACTTTGGTGGATTGGGCAAGTACGATATGACCGGCGATGGAGTTGAGGATATTATACTGATCGATAGTTCTGAAGATATTCCGGGAACGAAAGAGAAAAACTCGCTGGGAGTGCAGTTGATCTACTACAAGACGGGTGCAATTGGTGATGACCGAGCTACTGTATATCTCGAAAATGGAGATTCAGGAAATATAGTAACCTCTACTGCTACCCGCACTTTTGAGGAGCCTAAGTACTACTACAGGCCGATACCGGCACATCAGGTATCGCTCAATCCTAATTTGAAGCAAATAATGGGATGGTAGTTTTTTAAACCGATAAACTTAGAAGAATGAAAAACATAAAAATATTTTTTACAGCCCTGTGCATACTTGTGTGTGCCGCAGGGTGTGAGCAGGATACAGGCTTGTATGATTTTACCCGTTATAAGTTTGTTTCTTTCATTGATCAGGATGTAGAAGTAGCAGAAACATATAGCGTTGATGCTAAAAGCCAGGGGAAAGAAGAGGGCTATCCACTTTACTTAAAGTACGATGGAAGCACGCTTAACGAGGATTTTACCGTAACGATCAACATTGAAGAAACGGTGGCTAAAGCAGGCGTAGATTATGAGGTCGTTTCACAAGAGGTGCTGTTCAAAGCCGGAGAGATACTTTCCGAACCCTTTTACCTGAAAATTCTGGATAACCTGGTGACCAATGAAGAACGCAAGCTAAAACTGGAAATAGCGAGTGTGAGCAATCCCGCTATTTCTATAGGAGTAGGTGTGGTCAATCAAACCAATAAAGACCTGGTACTAAAAATAGTGGATAACGAGTGTGAAGACGATTTGACCAAGTTTGCGTCCGGCTCACTTTCGCTTACCTCAAACAAAGGTACTGCTTCGATAACTGCTACGGTAGATCAGGGTGCTTCTACCATTCGTTTCGAAGGCGATTTAGTAGGTTATGGACCACTGGCCAATACGTCGCTTGAGGTAGACATGACACCCGTGCAGGATGGAGCCAAGATAGGTAGCGTTACCTTTGAGGATTACTATGCTGGTAAAGATACAGACGGCTGGGAGTATACATACAAGATGGAGCAGGCCAGTAGCTACGATATCTGCGCCGGCAGTGTTACCGATTTAGGTTTTGGTGTGTATTATCTTTCAGGAGGCTCGTGGGTATATTGGTATTCTGTAGAAGCCGATATGGTGCTTCAGTAAAACTTTTTTGATTTATAATTAACAAGAGCCGATCCCATTGTGGATCGGCTCTTTACTTTATAACCTATTTTGTACAGTAGGTTTATCTTGCCCGTTTTCAATCAGACGTCAGATTAGTATTATTGATACGCTTCAGTTAGTGGAAAGTATTCGTTTTCTACAGAACCATCCGCGTAGAGCTTCATTATAGCATATCCCGGAGGGGTTTCCAGATAAAACTGAGGTCCGGCCGATTGTTTGTCCCCCTTGCCCCACCAGTAGCCACTGAGTGAGCCATTGCAAAAATAGTTTACCCCATTATACCATACCCTGTCCAGCATGTGTTGGTGTCCACTTACGCAAACCCTTACTTTATCTTTGTGCTGATAAAATAAATTTTTCAACTCTTTATGGTCGCTATGTTGGCCACCTACCAAGGAATCAGTGATGGAGGTGATGGGATAGTGAGACATCAAAAGAGTAGGGGTGTTGGCCGGTAGGCTGGCTAATTCTTTTTTCAGCCATTGAGTTTGTTCATCACCCAATGTTACACCCGAGTGATTGCTGTCCAGAACGATGAAATGCCACCCGTTTTTCGAAAAGCTGTAGTAGTTGCCAGGGATTTGAAGTCGCTCTACAGTGTATTTTTTTCCATATAGCGGATCTTTTTTGGTGGGATCGTCCCACCATATGTCGTGGTTGCCGATGCAACTATGTACTTCGTAGTTGCTGATAAGATCTCTGAAGTTATCCCATTCTGCCCATTGCTCCAAAACCCGAGACTTGGTAGTGCCTCCATAAGACGCATCGTGTATAGTGTCACCACCATTGAGGAAAAAATCCGGTTTATGCTTTTTTACAATTGCCAGCCAGTCAGATGCTCTCTGAGGAATGTTTTCCTCCGGGCGGATGTGTACATCTGTGATGTGTGCTATGGTCAGTGCCGGCTTATTCTTTTTGCTTAAAGCAAAAGCACTGGCAGGAAGGGCACAGGCTCCCGCAGCAAGTGCACTGTTGGTCAAAAATGTTCTTCTTTTCATGGAAATTTGTTAGTACTTTTGATTGAATATTCGTTCAATCAAAAGTACTAACTTGTACGCCGTTATTCAACCCATAGAAGGGATAAAAAGGGAGATAATTTAAACTGACGTATATTTATGGTTATGATATATCAGATAATAGGGTGGTCGGGTGCAGTATTGTTTATTTTGGCCTATTACTTACTCAGCGCCGGTAGAATGAAGGCAGACAGAATACCCTACCAGCTGATGAATGTAGTCGCTGCATTGTGTTTGATTGTCAATGCGTTGCATTTAAATGATTACCCCAATTTTGTCACTAACCTGGTGTGGATGGCGATAGGCCTCTTTTCTATACGACAGATTGTAAACCGGCTGAAGGTTAAGCGCTAACTGAAGCTTCCGCTGCTGTTACTTCCAGGTTGAGACGCTTGTACACCTCATTTTTGTAGAGATCCAGTTTCTCCTGATTGTCTTCATCAGACAGGCTCAGGTAGTAGTAGGCTCCTTCCACCAGTATAAAGATCATGTCGGCAGCCGCAGCTACGTCTGGCAAGTCAATGATGCCTGCATCTTTGGCTTCCTGCAGTGCTTCGGCAAGCATGGCGCGCAACGAATCGTGTAGCTCTTTGAAGTGTGTTTTTATTTTTTTGCTTCTGAAAATAAGCGAGTAGCAACTAAAAAATACACCATCATCGAAGAGGGTATTCCATTTTCTGGAAAAGAGATTGTCTATAATCTGTATGAGATGTTGTTTGGGATTGTTGCCCGTCTTTTTGGGTTTGTAAATTTGCCCGTATCGTTCCAGTGTAAAGTCAATCAATTCATTGATCAAATCCTCTTTGGTGTTAAAATAATGCATCACCAGACTTGGGTTGATGTCCATTTTCTTAGCCACTTTGGCTATCGATGCATTTTCCAGACCTTCTTTTTTAGCTACCTGATAAAAGGCCGTTACGATTTCCTTACGCCTTATTTCTTTTATACTTTTTCTTCCCATGAGAATGTTTGATACGACTAATACTGAAACCGGCACAATTTAATGATAAAATTCCTAATCACGAAATCCATTCAATAAATTGGTTGACTATTCAATCAAAATTTAGATCCTGAATAATATTGTAATACGAAAGGATGAAGCTTATAACTGAATGGAGGACAGGTAGTCATCCAGATTTTCCTTTATGATGATGTCGATAGGTAAAATAATGTTGGGTTGTTCGGTTTCTTTTTTCACCAGGAAATTAAATAAAGCCATTATGCCATGATATCCCTGTTTGACAGGCCGCTGACTAATCAGGCATTCGATATGGCCTTTGCTCAGGTAGTGGATGTTTCGTTCTATCAGGTCATACCCCACCACTTTGATGTCCGGTATCTGGTGCTTCTGGAGGTATTCCACAACCAGATAAGCTCTCGAACTGGGAACAAACACTGCCGACACAGGATGGTTGTCGATATGTTTTTTTAGCGAATCAGACCCCATATTATTCATATTGATATCGAGCTCTGAAACGACTACATGAGGTGTTTTTTCCTGCATGTATTTTTTAAAACCCTCAATCCGTTTCTGAATCACCGGGGTGATTTCCGGTCCGCTGAATAGGTTGGTGATTAATACCTGTCCACGGCTAGTTTCTGATAGGCCTTGTATAAGACGAGCTGCCACCTGACCACTACGTTCGGCATGTTGCCCCACAAACGAAATTCTGCCGGATTGAGGTATGTCTGAATCAATCAAGACATAGCGAATGCCGGCCTGATCGAAGCGCGTCAGTATTTGCGATTGATAAGCCTCAAAAATAGGAGCCGTTATCACCACTTCAGGCTTGCGGGCTATTACTTCTTCGCTCTTTTGCAAAAAATCTTCCTGACTGTTGAGGTCGAAAAAGTGGTATTGAATGTCCAGGCCATGATCGGTGATTTCTTCAATAGCCTGACGCACACCCTGAATAGGGTAGTGCCAGTAGTCACTTGTGTTTTTAGAATCCGGTAAAAAAACCGATAAGGTGTGTGTTTGCTTTGTAGCAAGAGATCGGGCAATCAGGTTGGGCTGGTAGCCCAGTTGCTTAATGGCAAGTTTTACCCGCTCGGCAGTCTTTGCCGACACCTCTCCACGGTTGTGAATGACACGATCCACCGTACCGATGGATACGTTGGCATGTGCTGCTACATCTTTTACACTTACTTTTTTAATTGCTTCAGGAGTTTAGTTTTATGTTCATTTTTCGTTCATGCCGCTCACTCACCTCAGGTTCTTTACAGAGCCTGAGCGCAAACATAATGAATCCATTAGAAAATAAATATGGGGATTTTTTTGGTGTGAAAAAAGTATTTCCATACTTTCGTGTACGTTAACGGAAATAAAAACGTTCCGAAGTAAGAATTAGCAAAAACATATAGATAAGCGACGATGAGCAAAAATTTATTCGATTTGTCAGGTAAAACAGCAATAGTAACCGGTGGTGGGGGAGTGCTGGGAGGAAGCATGGCTAAAAGCCTGGCAGAAGCCGGAGTGAAAATAGTTATTCTCGATTTGCATAGCGATGCAGCTGAAGCCCGAGCTGACGAAATTTCCAGTCAGGGAGGTCAGGCAATAGGCCTGGCGGGTAATGTACTTGATAAGGAAAATCTGGAACAGGTAAAAGAAAAAGTGCTGGCCAAATGGGGCACTATAGATATATTGATCAATGCAGCAGGAGGTAATATGCCCGGAGCTACCATTACACCTGAGCAAACCATTTTTGATCTCTCGATGGATGATTTCAGAAAAGTATCCGATTTGAACCTCAATGGATCCGTGTTGCCGTCGATAGTCTTTGGAAAAGTAATGGCCGATCAAAAGAAAGGAGCCATTATAAATATATCTTCTATGTCAGTGGCACAGGCCATCACCCGGGTGGCTGGCTATTCGGCATCCAAAGCTGCTATAGAAAACTTTACCCGATGGATGGCGGTAGAAATGGCGCTCAAATTTGGCGAGGGAATACGGGTGAATGCCATTGCTCCGGGATTTTTTATAGGAGAACAAAACCGAGCATTGCTCACCAACCCGGACGGATCCTATACCGAAAGAGGAAAAACAGTAATCGCAAAAACACCTATGGGTAGATTTGGAGTGGCAGAAGAGCTGAATGGTGCCATACACTATCTATGTAGTGATGCAGCCAGGTTTGTTACCGGTATTACTATGCCAATAGACGGAGGTTTTAGCGCATTTAGTGGCGTGTAATTGGTTGCGCAATTTTGAGTAAAACACATAAAGACAAATAGAAATAAAAAGATGAGCTTATTACAATCGTGGAGATGGTATGGCCCTAACGACATGGTGTCGTTGAGTGATGTAGAACAGGCGGGAGCTACAGGAGTAGTCAATGCCCTGCACCATATACCCGTAGGTGAAGTATGGCCGATAGACGAAATTCAAAAACGGAAAAAGGAGATAGAGTGGAATGAGGCTAAAAATGCACCACGCAACCTCCGGTGGGTCGTGGTGGAAAGTGTAAACATTCATGAAGCCATAAAAAAAGCTACTCCCGAAAGAGATCAGATGATTGAAAACTACATTCAGACTATCAAAAACCTGGCTGAATGTGGCATAAAGATCGTGTGCTATAATTTTATGCCTGTACTGGACTGGACCCGTACCGACCTGACCTATGAAGTAAAAGACGGCTCGAAAGCCTTGCGTTTTGATGCCATCAGTCTGGCTGCCTTCGACCTGTTTATACTGGAAAGGCCAGCGGCCAAAGAGGAGTACCTTGCCGAGGTTCAAGAAAAAGCCAAGCAGCGCTTTGATTCGCTCAATGAAGAAGAAAGAACGCTCTTGCAGAAAAATGTGCTGGCAGGCCTGCCGGGTACCACAGACATTATAGCCATAGAAGACTTTAGAAAACACCTCGCAGAATATGCAGATATAGATGCTAACGTGCTGAAGAACAATCTGAAGTATTTTTTGGAAAGAGTAGTGCCTGAGGCTGAAAAGCTCGGTGTAAAACTGTGCTGCCACCCTGACGATCCCCCATATCCTATATTTGGTTTGCCACGGATTATTTCTACCGAAGAAGACCTAAACTATCTGGTGAGTTGTGTGGACAGCCCTAGTAATGGCATTACATTCTGTACAGGCTCGTTGGGGCCCAGTGCGGCAAACGACCTGCCCGGAATAGTAGAACGGCTGGGACATAAATTTCATTTCATTCACTTGCGAAATGTGCAGCGCCAGGATGACGGAAGCTTCTTCGAGGCAGATCACCTCGACGGAAGTGTAGATATGTATGGAGTAATGCTCGGTCTGGTGAAAGAAGTAGCTCGAAGAAAAGCAGAAGGAAGAGACGATTTTGCTATACCTATGCGTCCCGATCACGGGCATCAAATGCTCGACGACTTGCAAAAACACGTGCCCTTTGCAGGCTACTCTGCTATAGGCAGACTCAGAGGACTGGCCGAATTGAGAGGCCTGGAGATAGGCATTGCCAATACACTCAAATTAGCTTAAACGAATACACTATAACAGTAACTATAACGATGAATACAATGAAACGAACTAAACTGCTGGTATTATTGCTGGCAATTACCCTGACTTCTTTTGCTCAAAAGAAAAAGAACGACGGCTGGCAGGACCTTTTCAATGGTAAAAACCTGAAAGGATGGAAAGTGCTGAACGGTACAGCAGAGTATACGATTGACAATGGTGAAATCGTGGGTACCAGTAAGATGGGAACACCCAATACCTTTTTGACTACCAAGGAGTATTATGGTGATTTCATACTGGAGTATGAAATGAAAATGGATCAGAAGCTGAATTCAGGAGTGCAAATTCGAAGCAATTCACTTCCGGAGTACAACAAAGGCAGAGTGCATGGCTATCAGGTAGAGTGTGATGGTTCGGACAGAGCCTGGGCTGCCGGTATCTACGATGAAGGACGAAGAGGATGGTTGTACCCGCTGGAGTATAACCCCGAAGCAAAGAAAGCTTTTAAAAGAGGAGAATGGAATAAATACCGTGTGGAAGCTGTGGGCAACAGCATTCGCACCTGGTTAAACGGTGTGCCATGTGCCAATCTGGTAGATGATATGACAGCATCGGGTTTTATAGGCCTGCAGGTTCATGGTATAGGAAACAAAGATCAGGAAGGGAAAACTATCCGCTGGAAGAACATTCGGATCATGACCGAAAACCTGGAACAACACAGAATGCCTACCACAGCTAGAGAAGTGAGCTACCTGAGCAACCAGCTCACAGAAACGGAGAAAGCGGAAGGATGGAAGCTGCTTTGGGATGGAGAAACTACCAACGGATGGAAAGGAGCCAAACTGGATGCGTTTCCTTCTAAAGGATGGGAAGTGAAAGATGGCGTATTGAGTGTGCTCGCTTCTGACGGTGGTGAATCAACCAATGGTGGAGATATCGTGACCAAAGATCAATTTAAAAACTTCGTACTCGAAGTGGATTTTAATATGACAGAAGGTGCCAACAGCGGTATCAAGTATTTTGTTCAAACGGATCTAAACAAAGGGGTAGGGTCAGCGATAGGTTGTGAGTTTCAGATTTTGGACGACAAAAAACACCCTGATGCTAAAAAGGGAGTATTGAATAATCGTACCTTGGCATCACTCTATGATTTAATACCTGCTAACGCTAAGTTTTTCAACGAAAACCTTCATACCAAACGATTCAACGGTATAGGCAAATGGAACAGAGCCAGAGTGGAAGTAAGAGGAAACAAAGTGGCTCACTACCTCAACGGCATCAAAGTAGTAGAGTATGAGCGCAACACGCAGCAATGGCAGGCGCTGGTAAACTACAGCAAGTACCAAAAGTGGCCTAACTTCGGAAACTTCGAGCAAGGACACATCCTGTTGCAGGATCATGGTGATAAAGTTTCCTTCAAAAACATTAAAATCAAAGAACTATAAACCCGCCTGATCATGACTAAAGAAACATCTCGTCGCAATTTTTTGAAAAAAGCAACCGTGAGCGCTATGGCTGGAGCAGCTGGAGTAGCTTTTGCAGGATCGGCCAGTGCCATGTCGGCCAGTAGCTACCGTAAAATTAAAGGAGCTAATGACCGCCTCTATGTGGCCGTGCAGGGGCTGGGAAGAAGATGGGGAGCATATATACCCCCTATAGCCAGAAAAGAAAGCAATGTAGAGCTGGTGTATTTGTGTGATGTAATGCAAAGCGCGCTGGACAATGGAGCTGCACGGATGAAAAAAGCGGTGGATTACAGCTTTAAGCTGGAGAAAGACATCCGCAAAATTATTGCCGATCAGCAGGTAGACGCCATTTTTATGGCTACCCCGGATCACTGGCATACGCCAGGGGCTATCATGGCTATGCAGGCAGGCAAGCATGTATATGTAGAAAAACCCTGTAGCCATAACCCTTTTGAGAATGAAATGATAGTGGCTGCCCAGCAAAAGTACGACAAGATTGTACAGATGGGTAACCAGCAGCGATCTGCAGCAGAATCTATCGACATCATCAATAAAATACACAATGGAGCTATCGGCCAGGTATACAAGGCTGTGGCTTTCTACTGCAATGGCAGACCCGAAGTGCCCAAGCAGGTAAAGCAAGCTCCTCCTGCCGGACTGGATTGGGAACTGTTTCAGGGACCTTCGCCCAGAAAAGACTACACGCACAATACCTGGGACTACAACTGGCACTGGTATGGTTGGGATTTTGGTACAGCCGAAACCGGAAACAATGCCACTCACGAGTTGGATATAGCTCGCTGGGCCCTACAGGTGGAGTACCCTAAGAGTGTGGACGTAGACGCAGGAAAGTATCACTTTGTAGACGATGGCTGGGAAATGTACGATACCATGGAAGCTACTTTTAGGTTTTCGGACAACAAAACCATACAGTGGGACGGAAAAAGCCGAAATGCTTACTCTACCTACGGGCCTTATGGACGAGGAACGATAATTTACGGATCGGAAGGCTCTGTGTTTGTAGATAGAAACGGCTACAAATTGATGGACAGAAAAGGAAAAGTAGTGACAGACAGCAAGTCTGCCTCGCAGGAAGCCGGTACAGCACTGGGTGGAGGAGGCGATATGTCTACCAGACATGCCGTTAACTTTTTTGAAGCCATCAGAGGCAAAGAAAAATTAAACTCTTCTATCGCTGTAGGAGCCGTGAGTCAGATGATGACGCACTATGCCAACATCGCCTACAGAATAGGAAAAGGGTTTGAGATAGATGAAAAAACCGGAAGAGCATACGATCGCGATGCGATGAAGCTTTGGGATAGAGAATACGAACCCGGTTGGAGACCCAGCCTCTAAACGATTAAGAATGTAGTGTAAAATTTGGATTCCTTGTGTGTTGCACATGCTTTGAGCCAGGCGGTGTGTGATGCTCTAATGGAATCCAAATAAATAAGCGTAAATAGCCTTTCGGGAGAAATTAGGTTTTCTTCCGAAAGGATTATTTGTCAACATACCAAACCATAACGAATGACCTTTATTAGCGACAACTTTTTGTTACAATCAGCTACTGCAGAAGAGCTGTATTTTAACCATGCCCAAAAACAACCTATAATTGACTACCACAACCACCTAAACACACAGGATATAGCTTCGGATCGGCACTTTGATACCATAACCGATGCGTGGCTGGAAGGCGACCACTACAAGTGGCGCGCGATGAGGGCCAATGGCATCAATGAAAATTATATAACAGGAAGCGCCTCCAAAGAGGATAAGTTTAGAAAATGGGCTGAAACTGTGCCCAATACCCTCAGAAATCCACTTTACCACTGGACACACCTAGAGCTCAAGCGGTATTTTGGCATAGATCAGTTGCTGAATGCTAAATCGGCAGATACTATATACCAGCAGTGCAACGCCGGACTAACTAACGTGGGGTGCTTTGGCCTGCTAGAGCAAATGAATGTGGAGGTAGCTTGCTCCACAGATGATCCTACCGACGATCTGGCTTTTCATAAGCAAATAAAAGCAGCAGGACTCCCCATAAAAGTACTGCCTACCTTCAGGCCTGATAAGTCGTTTGCCATGCAGGATCCTGTAGCGTACAACGCCTACCTGGACAAGCTGGAAGAGGTGTCAGGAATACAAATCTCCGGTATCGACCATTTAATAGAGGCATTGAATGTGCGTATGGATTACTTTGCTGAATTAGGAGGTAAGTTATCAGACCATGGACTCAACTATGTGCCTTTCAGGAAAGCGTCGCTGGCTACACTGGAAGCCAACTTCAGAAAGGTGAGAGCAGGAGATAAGCTTACTTTTGAGGAAATAGAGCAACTGCAGACGTATATTCTGTTAGAATTGGGCAAAGGCTATCATAAGCGTGGCTGGACACAACAGTACCACCTGGGAGCTCTCAGAAACAACAACGAAAGGGCATTGCGTGAACTGGGGCCTGATACAGGGTTTGATTCCATAGGAGATTTTAGTCAGGCACAAACCTTGTCTCATTTTCTCAATACACTGGACAATACAAACCAGCTCACCAAAACGATACTTTATAACCTCAATGCCACCGATAATGACGTGCTGGCTACCATGGCCGGAAACTTCAACGATGGCTTAACTCCCGGAAAAATTCAGTTTGGTACCGGATGGTGGTTTCAGGATCAGAAAGACGGTATGGAAAAGCAAATGGAGTCATTGTCGAATATGGGGCTACTCAGTCGATTTGTGGGAATGCTCACCGATAGCCGAAGTTTTTTATCTTTCCCCAGACATGAGTATTTTAGGAGGATTTTATGCAATATTCTGGGCAATGATGCTGAAAATGGACTGGTACCAAAAGACATGGAATTGCTGGGAAATCTGGTAGAGGATATTTGCTACAACAATGCCAAATCGTACTTTGGGTTTTAGTTACCCGTTTTTTTGGCAATAAAAAAGAAACTATACAATCAGAATGCAAAACACTATATTTAGACAATCATTAATGGCCTTGGCACTGGCAGTAGTACTCATGGGAGGGCTGCTGTCATCGTGCAATCAGGCATCTCAATCCAAAACCCTCTTTTTGGCCCACAGCCTTCCACAGAGTCATCCTGTGCACAAAGGGATCGTATTTTTTCAGGAAGAACTGGAGAGAGTGTCTGGAGGCAAATTGCAGATCAAAATTTTTTCCGACGGACAGTTGGGATCTGAGCGGGAGGTTCTCGAGTTGCTGCAGATAGGTAGTATAGCCATCACGAAGGTGAGTGCCGCAGTAATGGCCAATTTCTCGCCGGAGTATGAGGTGCTGGGTGTGCCTTACCTTTTTCGCGACAAGAAGCACCTGTTTGATGTGCTGGAAGGAGAGGTAGGCAAGGAATTGCTGGAGGGAAGTAGTGATTTTCTCCTGCGCGGATTGTGTTTTTACGATGCAGGAAGCCGTAGTTTTTATACCAAAAACAAGCCTATACGCACACCGGAAGACCTCAAGGGGTTAAAGATACGCGTGATGAATCACCAGATGTCTATCGACATGGTCAACAACTTTGGGGGTTCGGCCACTCCCATGGCGTATGGGGAACTCTATACTGCCTTGCAGCAGGGTGTAGTAGATGGAGCGGAAAACAATCCTCCGTCGTTTGTGTCGTCCAATCACTTCGAAGTATGCAAGTACTATACGCTCGACGAGCACAGCAACATACCGGATGTGATGGTGATCAGTACTAAGTTTTGGAATACGCTTACACCTCAGGAGCAAGCGTGGGTAAATCAGGCTGCTCAGGCTTCTGTGCCGGCTCAGAAAAAGTACTGGGCCGAATCTGTAGCCGAGTGTATGGAGGTGTTGGCCAAAAACAATGTGGAGGTGATCCGACCGGAAAAATCCTTGTTTCAGCAAGAATCCCAACCTCTGGTGGATGAGTTTTCCAAAGATGAAAAAATGAAAAAACTAGTAGAAAGAATAAAAGCTTACTAAACTGTGGAATCACTAGACAACCTATACCGAATCATCAACAAAGCCATAGAAAAGGTGTTGGTGGTTATTTTTATCCTGCTGGTGCTCGATGTACTGGGGCAGGTGTTTGCCCGCTATATTTTATCAAATTCTCCTTCTTTTACAGAGGAGTTTGCCCGCTTTTCGTTGATATGGCTCAGTATACTGGGCATGGCCTACCTTACCGGCCAGAAATCGCACCTGACAATGGATTATCTCTACAGAAAATTTTCTGACGAAAAAAGGAAAAAAATAGCCATATTGATCGAGGTGCTCATCATGCTCTTTGCTGTGGTGGTCTTAATTGTAGGTGGCGGTAACCTGGTATATATCACACTTACACTGGGGCAAATTTCGTCGGCTCTGCATGTGCCTCTGGGCTATGTATATGCCATAGTGCCGTTTAGCGGCCTGCTCATTATTTTCTATTCTACCTACAACATACTGAAGCAAAGACACTGATATGGATATTGAAATCATAAGTATAATACTCTTATTTGTAAGCTTTTTTGCCCTGCTGGCTATGGGTGTGCCTGTAGTATACAGCATAGGCATTTCTACCACCATTACACTGGTGCTCAACGTAAATAACCTGCCTGCTCTGACTACAGTAAGTCAGCGGATGACGACAGGTATCGATAGTTTTTCACTGCTGGCTATACCGTTTTTTGTCTTGGCCGGCGAGTTGATGAAGCAGGGGGGCATAGCCAACCGCCTGATCAACCTGGCCAATGCACTTATAGGCAGGCTGCCCGGAGGGTTGGCCTATGTCAACGTACTGGCTGCCATGCTGTTTGGTGCTGTTTCCGGGTCGGCTGTGGCTGCAGCTTCGGCTATTGGTAGTATCATGACAGACCGGATGGAAGATGAAGGCTATCCCCGTACGATGAGTGCGTCGGTTAATATCACTTCATCTACTACGGGCCTGCTCATACCTCCGAGTAATACACTCATTATTTATGCACTGGCAAGTGGAGGTTCAGCCTCAGTGGCAGCATTGTTTATAGCAGGCTATTTGCCCGGACTCTTGGTAGGGCTGGCGCTTATTCTTACGGCCGGCTATATGGTGTTTAAGAAAAAATTGCCCCGGGGGGAGAAAACATCTCTTTCGGATGCCTTTAAGTATTTCAAAAGTGCGTTTTTCAGTCTGATGCTACTGGTAGTAGTGGTGGGCGGTATAGTAGCGGGTATTTTTACAGCTACTGAAGCAGCCGCTATTGCGGTGTTTTATGCCGCAGTGCTGGCGTTTATTTACCGTACAATCACGGTAAAAGACATCCCTTCTATAGTGCTTAATAGTGCTAAAACGACAGCCTTGGTAATGGCCGTAATTAGTACATCTATGGCTATGTCGTGGTTGTTTTCATTTATCAGTATTCCACAGATGATCACCGGATTTATGCTGGAAAACTTTAGTAATCCGATTGTAATTTTTCTGATCATCAATATTACACTGCTGATCATAGGTACATTTATGGATATGTCTCCGGCGGTCCTTATTTTCACACCTATCTTCCTACCGGTAGTTACGGCTCTCGGTATGGATCCGGTACACTTCGGTATTGTATTGGTGCTCAATTTGTGTATAGGGGTCTGTACACCTCCTGTAGGCACATTGCTATTTGTGGGTAGTGGAGTAGCCAAGGTGAGTGTTACAGAGGTTATAAAGCCGCTGGTGCCGTTTATGGTGGCTATGTTTGTGGTGCTTATGCTTATTACTTACATACCTCAAATATCGCTATGGCTTCCGGGTGTTTTTGGATTGTGATGCTTGCGGATACAATATATGATGCGTTTGAAACAGGTATAGCAGGGAGATGATTTTTCAGCCCGATGCATTTGGTTCATATTTGTAGCTTGTATTTTTCTGCTGATGAATAAAAACGCTACAAAAACAATCAATGCATGGTGTCTTTATGACTGGGCTAATTCAGTCTACCTGTTAGTCATTACCTCTACTATCTTTCCGGTGTATTACAACGGGGTAACCCGTGCGGCCTTCCAATCTGAAACAGTTCGTTTTTTAGGTTTGGAAGTGGTCAATACCGTGTTGTATTCTTATTCGATAGCGCTATCCTTTTTGGTGGTTGCGGTACTGTCACCTTTGCTTTCCGGCATAGCAGACTATAGTGGCCGAAAGAAGGTTTTTTTAAAATTCTTCACCTACCTGGGAGCGTTTTCATCTTTCATGCTTTATTTCTTTGATGGGGGTAATATAGAATATGGTATTTTCTTTTCTGTGCTGGCCAGTATTGGCTATTCGGGAAGCCTGGTGTTTTACAATGCCTACCTGCCGGAAATTACCAGTGCCGACAAATTCGATGTAGTGAGTGCCCGAGGGTATTCTTTTGGCTATGTGGGCAGTGTGTTGTTGCTGTTGCTTAGCCTGGTGTTGATTCAGAAATACGCTTTTTTTGGTTTCTCAGCCGAATTACAGGCAGTAAAGCTTTCCTTCCTTTTGGTAGGTTTGTGGTGGTTTGTGTTTGCAGAGGTCAGCTTTTATTTTTTACCCAAAGACAACAGGTGGCAGGCTACAGCTGTGAGTACACTGACCAGCGGCTACCGGGAGCTTTTGCAGATAGTAGACCGGCTAAAGCGTATGCGACCGATGAAATATTACCTGGTAGCTTTCTTCTTTTACAGTGCCGGAGTGCAAACGGTCATGTTTTTAGCCGCTACATTTGGCGACAAAGAATTGCGCCTGGAGTCGGGGAAACTTATAGGTACGGTGCTTATTATACAACTGGTAGCTATAGCGGGAGCGAATTTTTTCGCCCGACTTTCCCGCAATTATGGCAATAAGGTGTCTCTTATGTCCATGTTGTTTATTTGGGTAGGTGTATGTTTTTACGCCTACACCGTCAGCAATGAGTGGCAGTTTTACGGTCTGGCGTTTGTCGTAGGACTTATTATGGGAGGTATACAGTCCATGTCACGTTCTACTTTTTCAAAACTCATACCCTCTGATACTCAGGACCATGCTTCCTTTTTTAGTTTTTATGATGTGACGGAAAAAGTGTCGATTGTAGCCGGTACCTTTTCTTACGGGATGATAGAGCAGCTTACCGGTTCAATGCGAAATAGTACACTGCTATTAGCGGTATTTTTCTTTATCGGTATCTACTTTTTGTTTACTTCAAAAATAGAAAAAGTCATGCCACCCCTGTCTGATGTTAAAGTGCCGGGGTAAGACTTTCTTAGATGTATATATGTTTCGACCCAATAAAATAAATCACCTATTCATGCTTACCTTGTAGGCCCTATTCTAAAACGATTTCACTATGATACTTAAAAAGCTTTTTTATTTTTCCTTTATAGGGATTGTCTTTCTGTCGTGTGGCGAAAAAAAAACAGAAAAGCAGCGCCCCAATATTTTGTTTTGTATAGCAGATGACTGGGGGTGGCCTCATGCAGGCGTGTATGGAGATGAAGTGGTAAAGACGCCAGCCTTTGATCGATTGGCAGCAGAGGGAGTGCTTTTTGACAATGCATTTGTATCCAGCCCGTCCTGTACGCCCAGTAGGGGGGCTGTACTTACCGGGCAGCATTTCTGGCGACTGGAAGAAGGAGCCAATTTGTGGTCTACTCTGGATAGAAAGATTCCGGTTTACCCCTTGCTGTTGCAGCAAGCAGGCTACTTTGTGGGTTCCTGGCGAAAAAGCTGGGGCCCGGGCAATTTGAAAGCCGGAGGGTACGATACACTTTTGCCAGCCGGCAAAAAATACCCCAAAGGTTTCGAGCAGTTTTTATCTGCGCGTCCCGAGGGTAGCCCCTTTTGCTTTTGGTTGGGAGCATCTGATCCCCACCGACCGTATGATAAGGGTAGTGGTGCTGCTTTTGGTATACCAGTAGACGATATTCAAGTGCCCGGTTTTTATCCTAATGTAGAAGAAATCAGAGGTGATATAGCGGATTATTACGCCGAGGTGAATCGCTTCGATGCAGATGTAGCCCGCGCTATATTCCTGTTGGACAGTATTGGAGAGTTAGACAATACAATCATCGTGGTGACGGGAGATCATGGCATGCCATTTCCGCGGTGCAAGGGTAATTTATACGATATGGGGGTAAAAGTGCCGCTCGTAGTACGATGGGGAGGAGCTCAAAAAGCGAGAGTCAGTGATTTTGTGTCGCTGACAGACCTGGCGCCTACCTTTTTGCAAATGGCAGGAGTGGAGGTGCCGGAGCAGATGACAGGACGTTCGCTGGTGCCGTTTTTGCGGGCAGGTCAGAGCCAGCCGAAACAAGATCGAAGTTATGCAGTTTTTGGTAGAGAAAGGCATACTCCGGCACAGTTGGCACCATCTATGGATGGATATCCCAGTCGTGCCATTCGTACAGAAGAGTACCTGTATATTCGTAATTTTCACCCTGAGCGATGGCCCGCAGGCGTACCTGCCGGAGCTACCCACCCGATGAATGCTTTTTCGGATAGTGACAATGGGCCTACCAAAACTTTTTTAGTGGAAAACAAAGAGCAATACGGGCAATACTTCGATTGGAATTTTGGAAAAAGACCGGCAGAGGAACTTTACCGGATAGCAGATGATCCGTATCAGCTTACCAACCTGGCACAGGATGAAAATTACAGCTCAGTAAAAGAAAAGCTATCAACTCAATTGATAAATGTATTGGTAGAAACGAAAGATCCCCGTCTGGCTGATAGTGGGATAGATTTTGACGACTATCCCTACAGAGCCGGTTATAAGCTGAAAAAGGCAAAGAAATAGCGTGGAGGAGTTAGATCAATTTTACCTGACTAAAGCAGAGCCGGTTAAAAGTTGCCTGCTGGCATTACGGCACATTATTCTCTCACAGGATGAAAAGATAACAGAAACACGGAAATACGGTATGCCGTGTTTCTGTTATAGAAAAAAGATGTTTTGCTATTTATGGACAGATAAAAAAACGGGAAACCCTTATCTGTTGATGGTAGAGGGTAATTACCTGCATCATCCGGAACTGGAGGCCGGCAATCGCTCAAGAATGAAGATTTTTCAGGTGTCACCCAGCGCTGATTTACCCATCGATACCATACACCGGATACTAAACGACGCACTGGACTTGTACCGAAACGGTACGGTAAAAGTGAGCTAAGCGCGTAGGCTTTTTTTGCAAGACAAGAGGGGGCTTACTCCCAGCTCCAGTCATATGTGTCTATCTGTGTAAGTGCAGCTTTCAAAAGTGCTATAGAGTGGCTTATATCTTCTTTGTGAGCCATTTCTATTACCTGATGCAGGTGACGTGTAGGTATGGATATAGCACCCGATATCGCTCCCTTTTTTCCCCGTCGTTGAATGCCGGCGGTATCCGTGCCTCCTGCAGTAAGAATTTCGGTCTGCCATTTAATATTGCCCTCAGTAGCTATTTTTTTCAGGAAGCTGACCATACGCACATCGCATATAGTAGTAGCATCCATTATTTTGATAGCAGTGCCGCCTCCCAGTCGTGTTACTTCCTCGTGTGGAGACGATCCCGGAAGGTCATACGCTATGGTGGTATCCAGTGCGATACCAAAATCAGGGTCGATATGGTGGGCAGCTACAGAGGCGCCACGCAGACCTACTTCTTCCTGAGTGGAAAATACGGCGTACAGATCGTAAGGGATATCGCTAAGCTGCTTTAGGGTTTCGATCAGTATAAAAACAGACACCCTGTTGTCGATAGACTTGCAGTTTACGCATTCGCCCATTTCTATCAGGTTTCGGTCCCGGGTGATAGGGTCACCTACCGATACTATTTTTTCTACTTCCTCTTTGGGCATGCCCAGGTCTATGAAGTAGTCTGTAATCTTAGGATTTTTGTTTTTTTCTTCGGCCGTCATTACATGGATGGGCTTGGAACCCATTACGCCGATTACATCTTCTTTTCCGTGAATAATTACACGCTGGGCTGTTAACGTTTTGGGGTCGAACCCTCCCAGGGTATGAAACCGGACAAAGCCGTTTGTGTCGATGTGTGTAACGATAAAACCAATCTCATCCATGTGAGCAGCTACCATTACCCGCTTGTTTTCCGGATTGTTTTTGCCTCTAATGATGGCTGTGAGATTGCCCATGTTGTCGATTTCATATTCATCAACATGGGGTTTTATTTCTTGTAGAATGCGATTTCGGATAGGGGACTCAAATCCTGGTGCTCCCGGTATTTCACAAACTTCGCTCAGAAGTTCAATATTTAGCTGCATTTAATAGAGTTGGTTTAAATTAAATGTTAAAGCTGGCCGGAGTACTTTCTATAAAAAGTGCGCACGAGAGGATTCGAACCTCCACGGGCGTAAGCCCACCACCCCCTCAAGATGGCGTGTCTACCAGTTTCACCACGTGCGCCTAAAAATTAGGACTGCAAAAGTAGTTGGAAATTTGGCATTGGCAAATGGTTTTGAAAAAAGAAAGAAAATATAATTGTAAAGGGAATGAGGAGTGTGGAAAACTGTCTGATGTTTCAGCGGGAGAGGACAGGAATAAATGCTAGGTTTGTGATCAGGTTTTGCGATTGAACCGAGGCTTTTCTCAATAACTTTTTATATTTGATCAACCAGCAAATAACAGGACGTATGAAAGGTATAAATTTGATGTGTTGCTTAATGCTGCTATGCGCAGGATTAAGGGCCCAGGACACGTTAAATCACAATGGGTACAATCTGGAACCTTATTGCGAGGGGGAGGCCTGCTTGTATGTGATTGGAGGATTTCCGATACATTATCCCAATTTAAGCCACGTAGAGTGGGTTATGGAAAACTTTGAGATGGCGCTGAAGAAGAGTAACGGTCAATTGATAATGACGGCCGACCTTCATGTGGCAGGAGTGGATTCAGCAGCAGTGATCGAGTTGGAGTTTTTGTTTGTCAATGGCGATGACGAAACTATTTTCCGTTTTAAATCCGGAAAATTTGAATTTTTTAATGACCATAATTACGCAGAACCGATTGTGTTTTCTACACGTCTGCCGCCTAGTGTGGCCGAGCAGGTAAGTACGGTAGATGTAGAAATCAGACATACAGACATCATTCCTTATTTTCAGGTGCAGTCCAATTGCTTTTTGCCTTGCAAAGAATTAAGACTGAAAGAAGCCATTAAAAAATTCAAAAAAGCAAAATGACAGGAAGGATTTCCTTCTGTAGAGTCGTTTCCTCAACATTAATTGCCCCGCCGTGATGGCTATTGGACAATGCTGATTTATAATTGTGAAGTGTAAATGAAAATGCCCTTATGAGAATAAAAGCTTTCATAGTAGTAGTGTCTATGGTATTGGCTGCCTGTGGTGGTCAGGTTTTTTCGCCGGTAGAAGAAGGTGTGTCGCGAGAGCTGGCAAAAGCACGAAAGCAGCGAATTACTTTTTTGTCTTATGATTTGGCATTTGATATACCAGCGAAGAAAGAAGAAGCTATACAGGGGAGTGTCACAATAGGAGTAAAACTAAAAAACACTGATCAGCCGCTTGTTTTGGACTTTAAGGCCGGAGGAGAAGAAAACGTAAAATCTCTGCAGGTAAACGGTAGCGATGAAGAAGTGCGTTTTTCGCAAGGTCACATTATCATATCCGAATCTCAGCTTAAAAAAGGATACAATGAACTTACTATCAATTTTGTAGCAGGGGATCAGTCCCTCAATCGAAATGATGAATATTTGTATACCTTGCTTGTGCCTGATCGGGCGTCTACTGCTTTCCCGTGCTTTGATCAGCCCGACCTCAAAGCGCGATACAAATTAACACTAGCCATACCGGAAGAATGGGTGGCCTTATTCAATGCCCCTGAAGAAAAAAGCACGAGTGCCGGAGGGAAAAAAACAGTGGTTTTTGAAGAGTCTGATCTGATGAGCACCTACCTTTTTTCTTTTGTTGCCGGTAAATTTCAAACCCTTTCCCATGAGCAAAACGGCAGATCGATGACCATGTATCACAGGGAGCCGGATAGTGAAAAGGTGGTGAGCAATGCCACGGAGATATTTAAGCTTCATCACGAAGCTATGGATTGGATGGAAGACTATACGGGCATTAAGTACCCGTTCAAAAAGTTTGATTTTGTGCTCTTGCCAGCCTATCAATATGGAGGTATGGAGCATGTAGGCGCTGTGCAGTACAGGGCTTCCCGGCTAATGCTCGACGAGTCTGCGTCGCTGGACGATAAGATATCCCGATCGATGCTGATAGCACACGAAACCGCGCACATGTGGTTTGGCAATCTGGTAACCATGGAGTGGTTTGACGATGTGTGGTTAAAGGAGGTCTTTGCCAATTTTATGGCTTCTAAAATCACAGAGCCTAATTTCCCGGAGGTTAATCACTCTCTCAATTTTTTGTTTAGCCATTACCCTCAGGCGTATGCTGTAGATCGCACCGAGGGAGCCAATGCCATAAGGCAGCCGCTGGATAATTTGAAAAATGCCGGGTCGATGTATGGTGCCATTATATACCACAAAGCGCCGATTGTAATGCGTCAACTGGAGTCGTTAATGGGTGATTATGCCTTTCGGGATGCTCTACGGGAGTATCTGGATAACTTTAAAAATAAAAATGCAACATGGGACGATCTGGTTACTATTTTCGACCTGAAAACAGAGCTCGATATAAAACAATGGAGCAATGTGTGGGTTACTCAGCCGGGCATGCCCTTTATAGATATAGAATTTGAAACGGGAGATGAAGCCAGTGAATACGATGTAGTACAGTACGACCTGTCAGGAGAAGGTAAGGTTTGGCCTCAGAAGTTTGACATTACTTTTGCCTATCCGGATGGGGATATTTTCTACCCCGTATATGCAGAAAATGTGCATTTTATCATCAAAAAAAACCTGGGCACTGCCATGCCTGAGCATATATTACTCAATTCTAACGGTATGGGGTATGGTATCTTTGCTTATGGGCTGGAGTATATCAAAGATGATTTTATTTTCAACCTGGCAAAAGTGGATATCCCTTCTATTTCAGACGATCTGCAGCGAGGAGTTAGTTACCTGGTTTTGCATGAATATTTGCTGCACGAGGGGATGAATCCCCGCAAATACATGCGTTTTCTGGAAGAGTATATTTTTGTGGAAGACAATGAACTGATACTGACGTATTTGCTCAATAATCTGGAATTGATTTATTGGAAGTTTTTGACTCCTGAGCAAAATAAGCAATATGCGGCGGAAGTAGAATCTCTTCTGATTCAGAAGCTAGGCAGGGTGAGTGACCCAAGGTTAAGCATCTTATTTTTAAGAAATACGTGAGTATGGCTCAGACAGAAACGGGCGTGCAAAACCTGATGCGGTTTTGGAGTATGCAGGATACGCCCAAGGGTATAACACTCACAGAAGAGGAATACATCCTTTTGGCTTATCACATTGAGTTGAAAGCGAATCAAAAAACAGAGGTAATACCGGATATGATAGCTCGATTGGAAAACCCTGACAAGAAGGCTGAGGTAACCTTTGTGGCTCAGGCTATCGCTGGCGATGTGGCTGCCAGAGAAAAGTTTTTTGCTTCGTTGCTAAGCCCCGAAAACAGATCTCATGAAAGCTGGGTTAACAAAGCACTCTATTACCTGCACCATCCACTTAGAGCTCAAACATCGATAGACCTGTTGGAAGATGGTCTGGAAGAACTGGAGGAAATTCAGCGTACAGGAGATATATTTTTCCCTAAGCGCTGGTTGGACAATACTTTGTGGGGATATAACTCTCCCGAGGCGATAGAAATCATCAACGACTACCTGGCATCCAGTGGGGGTATGGATGAAAAATTGAAGCAAAAAGTGCTACAAGCCGCAGATATGGTCTTTAGGGCAGAGCGCGATATTTCGCAGTATGGCACTGTAGAGGAATAAAGCTATTGGCTATAAAGTTTTACTGTGTTTGTAGGAATCATGCATGATCCCTTATATTTAAGTCGTATTTTTATTGACAGAATCAAAGCTACTCTAAATGCCTGCATACTTTAACCGCCGAAACATTGATTTTTTGTTGTACGAAGTGTTTGACCTGATGTCTTTGTCAAAATTTGAGAGCTTCAAGGATCACAAAAAAGAGACGTACAGTTTGGTGTTAGATGCGGCTGAGCAGTTAGCAGAAAAGGAATTGAGGCCGTTTTTGACTGAAATGGATCGAAAAGAACCACAATTTCAAAACGGGAAGGTAAATGTACACCCTCAGGTGAGAAAGCTGATGAAAGAGTTTGGCGAGGGAGGGTGGATTTCCGCAGATGGCCCCAAGGCTTTTGGAGGGCAGGGACTTCCGCTTACACTCACTTCCTGTGCGCAGTTTATATTTGGAGCGGCTAATTATTCTGCCAGTGTATTTCCTTTTCTTTCAGCGGGTGCAGCCCGTCTGATAGCCGAGTTTGGATCAGCTCGCCTGCAAAAAGAATATATACCCAAACTGTATAGCGGTCAGTGGCAGGGTACTATGGCTATGACAGAGCCTCAGGCCGGTAGTTCTTTGGCGGACATCACTTCTTCGGCGGAGCTCGTAGACGAAGAGCAACAGGTGTATCGGATCAGTGGTCAAAAAATATTTATTTCAGCCGGAGATCACGATGGGGTGGATAATGTAGTTCATTTGATGTTGGCTCGTATAAAAGGAGCCCCGGCAGGAGTGAAAGGTATTTCACTCTTTGTAGTGCCTCAAAAAAGATATGACAAAGAGGGGAAAGAAGTGAGCAACGATGTGGTTACATCCGGTTTGTTTCACAAGATGGGCTACAAAGGAGCGCCCATAGTGCAGTTGGATTTTGGTAGCAAAAACAAATGTTTTGGCTTTTTGGTGGGTAAACCACATCAGGGGCTGCAGTACATGTTTCAGATGATGAATGAAGCCCGCATAGCGGTAGGGTTGAGTGCGTCATCTATTGCCTCGGCGGCCTACTATGCTTCGTTGAATTATGCCAATGAGCGGCCTCAGGGTAGGGCCATCGACAATAAAGATCTAAGCCAGTCACAGGTCAATATTATAGAACATGCGGATGTAAAGCGTATGTTGCTCTTTCAGAAAGCTGTTGTAGAAGGTTCTCAGTCGCTGTTGATGCAGTGTGCTTACTACGCGGATATGGCTAAGGCGGAAAAAGAAGAATCGCGCGAGATTTTTAAGCTTGTGCTGGAGCTATTGACACCCGTGGCAAAGACCTATCCGAGTGAGATGGGTATATTGTCGACCAGTGTAGCTATACAGGTATTTGGTGGTGCCGGCTATTGCCAGGATTTTCCAGTCGAGCAGTATTTTCGTGAGATGCGAATTCACCCCATTCATGAGGGTACTACAGGTATTCATGCATTAGACCTTTTAGGTAGAAAAATTATAATGGGTGGTGGTATTGCGTTCAGGGCATTTACAGAAGAGGTGGCCAAAGTAATCAAGAAATCGAAGCTGGAGATTGTGGAGCTGACCAAGTATGCCACTCAGCTCGACGATGTTTTGTTTCGCTTGCAAAACATCACCATGAAGTTGTCGACCAAGGCAATGAATGAGAAGAAAGAGGTTTTTCTGGCAGACGCTACAGTCTATCTGGAGTTGTTTGGTATTGTGGCTGTGGGCTGGCAATGGTTAAAGCAGGCCAATGTAGCGCAAAAAGCATTGGAAGCTAACCCTGAGGATGCTTTTTATCAAAGCAAGATACATGCTATGCGCTATTACTTTGAGTATGAGTTGCCCAAGGCTGAGGGGCTGGTATCGCGATTGAATAGCGGAGATTTTGTGGTATTGGACGCCACGAAAGATACTATTTTATAATTTTTTTTACTCCTGATATTTCTGGTTTTGTAGCCTTTGGATTTAGGTAAATTATATTCCTTTCTCATTGACATTCAGTGTGATTGATGTGAAGTTGTGCTGATTTTTTACATTACCTACCTAGTTTGTTAAAAGTTGAATTTCCTTCATTTAACCAAGTTAGCAGCCTTTTTATAGCTTATGACATGCTTCAGAAGCGTGTTTTTAAGTCTAAACAACTGCCTGTCAGTTGTTTAATTTTTTTTCTTCTTTTTCGATACTTCCCGTCCATAAGTATAACCCCTCTGTGCGAATCATTAGCTCTTGCTCTTGGCTTTCTTTTCGTTGCTTCAAAACCTATTTATATTGATGTCGTATATTGTGTTATTAAAATTATATATAAATAAAAAATTTAATTAAATTAGATGTATATATAATTCATCAACCAGCTCACTGAATTAATATAACAACTGAGTGATGCTTTTTTTAGCGTATTTAAACCCGAAAATGTTAAAAATCCATTCACTTCTGATGTTTAAAATAACCATAACCTAATGAGGGATTTGTGTAAAGCAAGTTTAGTATTATGTTATTAATTTTTTTAAATGTTTAATATACGCTTTATGAAGAGAATTTGTAAGGCGTGTTGCTCAATGTCAGAATGGAGAAAAATTACCCCCCCTTCAAATTATTATTGCTTATAGTACTTGTATGTTGCGCAGCAACATACACCTTGGCTCAGTCCACGTCCTGGACGGGCGCATCCAACGAAAAATGGCGTAATGCTGCCAACTGGACTAATGGAGTTCCGGACGCTACCAAAGATGTAGTGATCGGAGATGCCAGTTTTACCGGACCAAACCAACCCACTTTGTCGGGTGGGTCTGGCAGAGGGAAATGTAAGTCCCTTACCGTAGGAAATGGTGTTAAGGTAACCACCTTTACCATTAAGGACGGGTTAGACATATCAGGCACTTTTACCATTGGATCCAATGGTACAGTTAATGACGATGGTGGCCGTATCCGAATAGACGGAGATTGGATGAACTCGGGGGTATATGTGCCAAATAACTCAAGCAGAAGGGTATATTTCCGTGGTAGCTCTCAGACTATAGGGGGGAGTTCTGTAACAAATTTTGAAAAACTATATATAAACTCCGGAACTACTGTTACCCTGTCTCAGAGTATGCAGGTTTCTAATTTTTTGAACCTCTTTGGTAAGGTTGATCCGGGGCAGACGAATAGTATTTCCGGAACAGGCGACATAAACGTGTCTGCCGGAGCTACACTTATGGTGATGGGAAGCACATTTGCAACCAACTATGCAGTGAGTGGAACTATCGACCTGCAAAACAGCAGTTCGGTGGTGAATTATGGTTCATCTGCTATAGCACAAACCATAGATCAATCGGTAGCTTATCGCACGCTGTATATAACAGGTAGCACTACGAAAACCCTGGCAGGTAATACAACCGTACAGAACGACTTGCTTATAACCGGAGGAACGTTAGATCTTTCCGGTTTTACTATCAACAGAAGTACAGCAGGGGGTACACTAGCTCTTGCAGGCGGCACTACGCTGAAAATAGGAGGCACAAACTCGTTCCCGACCAACTACAATACACACTTGCTGGCTACTAATAGTACGGTAGAGTACAATGGAGGAAATCAGACTATTGCGGATGAAGATTATGGAAATTTGACATTGAGCAGCTCTTCGGGAGCGATAGTCAAAACCTTACCAGTTACCCCACTTTCTGTTGCCGGAAAGTTTACAGGTGAAGTGTCAGCAGGCAGTCTTAGTTTCACAGCACAAAATACAGTAAGTATATTGGGTGATATGGAATTGGGAAGCGGAGTTACGTTTAACGGAGCTGGGTTTTTGCATACGTTGGAGGGTGACTGGATAAATGAAGGTACATATAGCGGCTGTTCGGGTACACTGCTCTTTAATGGTGTAGGAGCTACGCTCAGTGGTAGTGGAACGAACAATTTTGGTAATGTTGTTATCAATGGTAGCGGGGTTGTATTGCATCAAAATACGGCATTGTCTGTCTGTGGAGATTTTTCTACCTCAGGAGGAGGGTCGTTTACACACACTACAGGAGGAACGGGTACGGTTACACTTACAGGAACCTCTAAAAGTATTTCAGGCTCTAATATTACTTTTGATGACCTGATCATAGATGCATCAGCCAGTATTTCATCGTCAGCAAATTTCAACATTTCCGGAGACTTTACGGCAAACGGTACATTTACAGCAAGTAGTGGTACTATAGCATTTACGGGAACCTCAAAGTCTATTGCCGGATCAGGTTCAATCCAACTGGCGGCCGTTTCAGTGAATGGATCACTTAGCACGGCACGAGATGTTTTGATATCATCTAATGTAACTGTTTCCGGTTCATTTACAGCATCAGCCGGAGAAGTTACTTTCAATGGTACATCTACGCTTTCAGGTACATTGGATGTGAATGATGTGAGAATAACCAGTGCGGGAACGCTAACGATGGGAGCAGGGGCAAATCTGGACATAGACGGTGTGGCAACTCTGGAAGCAGGTGGCACATTTGACCCAGCCACATATACCCCAAATACGGTCACTTACAGCAGTACAGGGGCTCAATCTATAATTTTTGATACCTATCACAACCTGACGCTTGAAGCAGGGAATACCAAAACACCTCCGGGGGGAGGGCTGACTATAAACGGGGACTTTACAATTGCTTCAGGTACAACTTTTTCAGCAGGGGCCAATACATATACGATTAAAGGGGACTTTGTAAACAATGGTACATTTACTACGGGCACTTCTACAGTGGTTTTGTCAGGATCAGAAGATTCTGCAATTACGGGAGCTACTACATTTGACAACCTGACCATCAATAAAACAGGGGCAAAGGATGTTGTGTTAAATAATGATATATCGGTGGAAGATCTGGCAATGACATCCGGAAGAATGCTGACCGGGGCAAATGAACTGACCATCACCAACGACCGAACAGGAAACGGTATTATTTTAGGAACGATTACTCGGGATCATGTTTTTTCTTTGTCAGGAACTTACACTTTCGAAGGGCCAAATACATTTCTTACAATAACCTCAGTGCCGATAACATTGTCCTCAATAACTATGGTAGTAAAGTCTGAACCGAATACAGACTTTCCGGCGGCAGCTAGTGTTAACCGAACCTATGAAGTATCAACAACAGGCCTGATCGGTTCTCTAATAGCTACTATGAGGTTTCACTACGAAGATTACGAGTTGAATGGAAATGTGGAAAGTGCCATGACTGTGTGGGATGAATCCGGGGGCACCTGGACGGATAGAAGTAAGAGTAGTAACAGTACAACAGATAATTGGATAGAAAGGACGCTGGTTTTGGATATAGCAAAAAAATGGACTTTGTCAGAGGGGTTGATCAAGTACAGTTGGACAGGGGGAACAAATAGTAGCTGGAGTAATTCTCTCAACTGGAGCCCCGTGGGAGTGCCTGGTACTGCAGATGTGGCGCATATCGGGGATTTGGTTTTTGTAAATCAGCCTGAGATATCTTCATCTCAACAGGTTAAAAAGGTTTACTTTGACTCGACTACTCCGAGTACACTTACCTTGTCTACCGGGGGGGCGCTTACAGTACAGGGAAATATTGATGGACTTTGGTCTTCCGATGCTTCGCATACTATCAATGTAGGGGGGCAGACGCTCACGGCATTAAGTGATATCGTATTGAGTAACGGAGTGGCAAACAGAAACATTAGCTTGCAAATAAGCACTGGAACGGTAAACATAGATGGATCACTGACTCAGTCGGGAGGAGCAGATATCATTTTTTCAGGAGCAGGCAGTTTGAATATAGATGGTGATTTTGAGTATTTGGATGGAACTTTCACACCATCTACATCTACAGTTACTTATCAGGGCGATGGCTTGCAAAAAGTGGCAGGGGTAACCTACTATAACCTTACGGCAAGCAAATCCGCAGGAATAGCACAGCTAAATGATGCTACTACGGTGAGTAATGACCTTATTCTTACGGGTTCTACGCAAATGGATGTATATTCTACCCTGACGGTAGGAGGGCAGATCAATATCGGAAGCACCAGTACGCTAAATATACCCAGTGCCAGTACAATAAACATAAGTGGTGATTGGGTAAATTCCGGTAGTTTCCTACAAGGAGAAGGTACTATAGTGTTTAACGGATCGGGCGCACAGTCTGCCGACGCTTCTACGTTTAACGATTTTACCATCAACAAACCGAGTGGAACATTAACTCTGCTGGGTGATGTAGTGGTTAACGGAGATATAAACGTGCAAAGTGGTACCGTAGAAGTGGGTACGCACAGTGTGTTTAGAAGCACACTGGGAGGAACAGCCACTTTAGGTGCTGGTGCAACCGTTCGTTTTGGAGGGAATAGTATTCAGATCAATAATTTTGCAAACCTTGTAGCAGACCCTACCAGTACTGTAGAGTATTATGGTTCGGGAGCACGTGCTATCCCACCCATAGCATTTGGTAATCTTACTTTGTCAAATGGAGGTGCCAACGCAAAAACCATGGTGGGACCTACCGCGGTACAAGGAACGCTGACTGTAAATTCAGGCAGTACACTTACAGCCCCATCAACTACACTGACACTCGGGGGCGACTTTACGGTAAACGGCTCATTTAACCACGGTAGTGGGGCAGTAATTTTGAGTGGCTCAGGAAATGTGAATGGAAACATTACTTACAATGATTTGGTGGTGAGTGGTACTTATGTATTCCAATCCGGTAGTGCAACCGCAGAGGGAGATGTAGTAGTAAGTGCTACGGGTAACCTAAATACCGGAACAACCTCTGTTACCAGTGATAGCGATTTTACCAACTCAGGAGTGGTTACTATCAACGGCCCTGTGACTTTTACAGGGACCAAAGTACAATCAATACGACTGCTCAATTCTATCAACTCCGGAGCAGGGGGAGTAGTAAATTTTAACGGTACAGTTTCGCCAGTTTTAAACTCTACAACATCTCCTCAATTTGCTACAGTAAATGTGAACAACACAGCACCTATTATAGCATCTCAACCCTGGTTAGTAGTATTGGCTATGAATGTAGCAAGTGGAGCTACCTGGAATGGAGGTCCTTTGGAACATACTATTCTGGGTAATTTTGACAATGACGGAACCGTAGAAAGCTCCGGTAGGTTGAGATTTGCACCAACTTCATCTGTTACAGTAGATCTGGGAGCGGGTTTTAATAGCTCCAATGAAGTAGAGTTTGGGGGATCTGGGCTTATTACGCTGGTAGATCATACACCGGCTTTCGAGTCGGTGATCATCACCAACACCAATGCGGCAGGTCTGTCCGCAGCATCCGATTGGTCGGTGAGTAGCGATGTAACAATAGGGCCGGGAGCTACTTTCAAAGGAGGAAGTAGCAGTCATACAGTGTCGGGTCAGTGGACTAACAATGGAACTTTCGATGGAGAAACCTCAACGGTTACATTTAACAGTACCAGTGGAAGTGACGCTATAAATGGCGCTGGTGATAGTGAATTTTTCAATATCGTATTTCCGGCCAGTACAGTAATCGATGTTGTTTCCGACATATCTGTGTATGGAGACTTTACTAACAATGCTACAACCTTAAACCTGATTGATCAGACAGTGCGCTTTGAAGGATCAGGAGCTTCTACTCTGAGCGGCATTACACCAACAGTCTTTGAAGATCTGGAAATAAACAAGTCGTCGAATGCGATGCAATTAGGCGTAGATGCTTCTGTGAGTGGTTTTTTGACACTAACAGCCGGCGCTTTGAGTCTGAATGGAAATATGCTTTCTGTTTTGAATAACAGCAATTCGGCTATTACTAGTAGCGGAGGGTATATACTGAGTGAAAGTACAACGTTTTCAGGGGTGTTAACCTGGACTGTTGGGTCGGATGTGTCGGGTTATATTTTTCCATTTGGTAATTCTTCGGGGGATTTAATACCTCTGACCTTCAATTTGAATAGCGGTGATGCAGGAAATGTGTCTATAGCTACTTACGCTACCGCAACAAACAATCTGCCAATGCCCCCGGGAGTGAGTAACATCAACAACGGAGGGGTGGAAAATAGTGCTAATATGGTAGATAGGTATTACTCTATAGAGTTGGCAGGGCATACATCGCCCAATGTTGACGTGACGTTTTCGGCAAGTGCTTCAGAAGTAGGAAGTATTACTTCTCTGAGAGCACAGCGATGGAACGGTACATCCTGGGATGATCCTTTAGCTGGTCAGACTGCCGGAGCTACTTCTGTAACAGTGCCCGGTGTTACTCAATTTTCGCCGTGGGCTGTATCAGGAAATGACCAGCCCCTGCCGGTTGAGTTTATCTCTTTTTCGGCTGTCGAACAAAACGGACAAATACAGCTCCAGTGGGAAACGGCTTCAGAAACTAACAACGATTACTTTGAAGTACAGAAATCTACCGATGGAGAGTCTTTTTACGCTATCGGGAAAGTGAAGGGAGTGGGAAACTCCACCGCCAGAAATAGTTATAGTCTTAAAGACATCACGCCCACATTGGGTAGGGTGTACTATCAACTCAAGCAGGTAGATTTTGATGGGCAGTATGATTACAGTAAAATGATCCAACTGCATGTAGAGGCGGTAGACTATGGGTACACCTACTATCCTAATCCGGCGGTAGATTATCTGAAAGTGAAAAACAGTACCAACCAAACCCATAAATCGAATTTATATCTATACAACCATGTGGGCAACCTGATGCTACACAAAGAAGGAGCAGAGTGGGATGGTAACACCGTTGTGCTGGATGTGAGTCGGTTTGAAAAAGGAATATATATATTGAAAATTTTGTCAGACACAGGTACGCATTCGTACAAAGTGATGATTGAATAGGCGATTCTACTTTACTTTAAGTCAGCTTTATGTAAAAAAGCTGACTTATTTTTTACCTTCAATTTTATTTCATAATTACCGATTTGTTAAAAGTCGGTTACATTTGCTACTCATTTTTTTGAGCCAGCGTTGCGAAATTCAAGTACATTGTGGAATTCCTTTGTAGAGGGTGACAAAGAATCTTACATCCAGCTGTATGATCATTACTATCAGCGCCTGTATATCTATGGGTTTAAAATAGTAAGGAATAAAGAGTTGGTAAAAGATTGTATACAAGAGATGTTTTTAGAGATATGGAAGAAAAAAAGCACGCTGAAAAAAGTACATGCAGTAGAACCATATTTGCTCACCTACCTCAGGCGAAAGATATACAAGGAGTTTCAGGATAATAAAAACCTGAGCGACGACATAGGCATACCGGAGCAGGCAGATATGTCTTATGAAGAGATGCTTCTGATCAATGAGTCGATAGCCGAAAAACGATACCGACTCGAAAAAGAACTGAAACAACTCACCCCCACACAACTGCAGATTATTAAAATGCTGTATTATGACGGCCTCACCCATGATGAAATAGCAGAATACACATCATCTTCGAAGCGAACCATATACAATCACATCTATCAGGCCTTTGCAGTGCTCAAAAAAGGGCTTTTGTTCCTTTTTTTTACTTTTTCTTAAAAAAAATAAAAAAAATCTGGTAAAAGCTGCAGCAGCTCTGCACTTATAGTTAGTGTCGGAAACGAAAGGCCTTCACAAGCCTTGGAATAAGAAGCGACATTGAAATTAACGTGTGAAAAAAGCGGCAATGAAATCGCAATATGAAAATTACGCCATAGAAGATTTAGCTACAGAGCAATCTTTTATAAACTACTGTTTGCAGACGAACACTGGCGATGTAGAGTTTTGGAATGAGTGGATTTTGAACCACCCGGAACGCACTCAGGAGATCAAGGCAGCAAAAAGTATAGTATTGAAGTATTCACTCGGGCTGAATGAAAACGAGTTGAATGAAGAAAGAGATTCGTTTATAGCCAGACTCGACAGTCAGATAAAAGAGGCAGAAAACGAAGGACGCTCGATCAAGTTGCCGGTATGGACCTATGTGGGAAGAATAGCCGCAGTACTGGTTATCGTATTTGGTGTTACTCTTTCTGTTAACTATCTCAACAATCAGCCGGTAGGAGCGTTGAAAATAGCTTCTAAAACCGTTAAGCAGAATCCCACAGGTCAAAAGTCTACGATCTACCTTGGCGATGGTACCAAGGTAATATTAAATGCAGCCAGCAGAATAGAATACGACGATACATTCGGCAATCAATACCGCAAAGTAAAACTAATCGGGGAAGCATTTTTTGAAGTGAGTAGAGACCCTTCAAAGCCCTTTATTGTAGAAACAGGAGAGCTGCATACTACCGTGTTAGGTACATCATTTAATATCAATGCCTATCCCGATCAGGAAACAGTGAAAGTGGCCGTAGTAAGCGGGAGTGTGGCTGTTGGTAAATCGTCGGACGAACAAAGTACTGTGCGGCTCAAACCCGAAGAGATGGCTACATACCATTCAGAAAAGAAAGACATAACCTCCGGAAAGTTCGATATGGAAGAAGTAGTGTCCTGGAAAGACGGCATCATATTTTTTAGGAATGCAACTGAAAAACAGGTGCTTACCAAGCTCGAAAAATGGTACGGAGTGAAAATATTAGTGAATAACAAAAGCCCCAGGCCGTGGGATATTACGGCTGAATACGACAACCTTTCATTAGCCAATGTGCTGGAGTCGCTGAGTTTTGCTGCAGACTTTCAGTATGAAATAGATAAGAAAAAAGTTTTGCTGAAATATTAACCAAACCCACATTATATGAAATAAAAAGCAGGAACAAGTAAAAAAAACAGCAATGCTCAAGGAGCACTGCTGCATAAGATTCTTTCCGATTTGAAATGCCAAGATCCGACCCAAGTCATTTCAGAATGGATAGAACACGTCCTAATGGATTTTTCTCACATTAAAACATAACAAAATTATGAATTTTAATTTTTTACTCCTATTTAAAAGGATTGTAATGTTTACAGCTTACGGACTATTCTTACAACTGTTTTTGTGCAGTATGTTATTGGCTTCTGGCAATACCATTGCTCAGAAGGCTGTAAGTGTGAAGGAAGTGAATGTAAACATGAACATTAAAAACGAAGGACTTACTTCTGTTTTTAATAAAATCCGGAGCTCATACGGGTACAAGTTTGTATACGATAAAAAAGACCTTGATAGCAAACTCAAACTGAGTGGACAGTATGAAGGTGACTTTCTATACGATGTGTTGGTTGACATCTCTAAAAAATCTAACCTCGGCTTTAAACAAGTCAACAATACAATCACGGTAAAAAGACTAAAAACAGCTGCTTTAAGTTTTTCAAAGGCAGCTCCAGTAGAGATCGTAGAAGATATCACCATTACTGGTAGGGTAACAGACGAAAACGGAGGAGGACTGCCCGGTGTAAACGTGGTAGTAGATGGCACCAGCGTTGGTAGTGTTACAGACCTCAACGGAAACTACAAAATCACTGCGCCGGGTACCAGTGCGGTTTTGGTATTCAGCTTTGTAGGCTATCAAAACCAGCAGGTAGCTGTAGGAAGCCAGACAGTGATAGACGTAAGTCTTCAGCCGGATGTATCTGCCTTGGAAGAGGTGGTAGTAACCGCTCTTGGTATAGAGCGTGAAGACCGTTCTATAGGTTATGCAGTATCTACTGTAAAGGGTGAGGAAATAGCTCAGGCAGCTCAGGTAAACCCGGTAAACAGTTTGCAGGGAAAATCTTCAGGTGTACAGATCAGTACTACCTCAGGAGGTACTTTCGGTGGTTCTAGAATTACCATCAGAGGAAATTCAACACTGCAGCAAAACACCCAGCCCATATTTGTGATCGATGGTGTGATCATGGACAATGACCTGAGTGGAACAAATGGTGTGGATTGGGGTAACCAGCTGAAAAACCTCAACTCTGACGATTTTGAGTCATTTTCTATTCTGAAAGGTGCAGCTGCTGCAGCATTGTACGGTTCCAGAGCGATTAACGGTGTGGTGATGATCACCACCAAGTCTGGAAAGAAAAGAAAAGGAATTGGCGTGAGTGTAAATCAGACAACAGGTGTGAGATATGTTTCTGATCATGTGAGATTTCAAAATAAGTATGGATTGGGTAAAACTGCCGGAGGTTTTACTTTCGATGGAAACGGCCCCAATACTTACGGTAGAGATGACAAACATGACACCCGCCAGTTTAGCTACTACGACAAAGACACCAACCTGCCCTCTATGGCCTACAACATGTGGGAAGAAAGTGCAGCCAGCTGGGGTCCGCGTTTCGACGGTCAGGAAATCATAGACTATGACGGCTCAAGAGCTCGTTGGGTAGCACAGCCAGACAACTACAAAAAGACTTTTGATACTGGGGTACTTACAAACACCAACATATCTCTCGATGGTGGAAGTGAGAGCAGCTCGTTTAGATTGTCGTTTTCAAACTTCAACGAGACAGGTGTAGTACACAGAAATGATTTCAAGAAAAAGTCGTTGAGCTTGAAAGGAACACAGGATCTGATCAAAAACAGACTGTCTGTTGGTGCCTTGATTCACTACACACGATCTACTGCACTCAACCCTGTGAATCCTGGTGCTAACTCTGATTGGTTCCACGATGGATTCTCCAGAAGTGACGATGTAGACAAGTGGAGAAACAACTACAAAGACATAGATGGCGGAGTGCCATACCCTACAGGAACTAGCGCTTACCTCTGGACAAGAAGAAGTATCCGATGGATGGAGCGTCTGGAAGATGTAAACGAAAGAACAGAAGGTTCACTTATCGGAAAAGTGAACGTAGACCTACAGATCTTAGACAACCTGCGAGCAACAGTAGAAGGAAACTTCAACCAGTTTACACACACCAGCGAGGCAAAAGATGCCGCTACTAGCGCCGACCGCCTCAACGGTAGATATTCACTGGAAAACGGTGAGAAATTTCAGTCAAGCTTTGATGCGAAATTGGTATACAATACCGAGATCAACGAAGACTGGAATATGGATGCTATCTTGGGAGCCAATACATGGCAAACCAAGTCTATCTCAACTCAATGGAATACCAATGGATTCAATGTGAGAGATTTTTACGATATATCTAACTCCAGAAACCCAGCCAGTGTAAACGGAGGATTAGGGCCACAAAAGAAGATCAACTCTGTGTATGCATTTGCCAATGCAGGATTTAAAAACAAGTTGTTTTTGAGCGCTACAGCCAGAAATGACTGGTCTTCAGCTCTCAAATACCCTGATGGAAGTGGAAATGTATCTTATTTCTACCACTCAGAGAGTGTATCCTGGATGGTAAATGAGAGTTTGGATTTGCCAGCTTTTATTTCTTCATTGAAATTGAGAGCATCTTATGCTGAAGTAGGTAACGATACAGCACCTTACACTTTGTCTACAGGTTTTGTAGATGGTGGTATCAATACGTCTAACATTCCTATGTACAGGTTTGAAAACAGTGAGGCGATTACGCCAAACATCAAACCGGAGAGAAAACAATCTATAGAAACCGGCTTTAACATCCTGATGGCTCAGGGGCTGGTAAGTCTGGATGTGAACTACTACAAGGACAACACCAAAGATCAAATTCTGCCACTGCCAGTGCCAGGAGAAAGTGGACTGGGCAGCATCTGGATTAACGGTGGTAACGTGCAAAACTCAGGTATAGAGTTGAATCTTGATGTTACTCTTTTCGATAGAAATGACTTCACCTGGGATGTAGGATTTAACTGGACGCACAATAGAGATAAGATCATTGATCTTTATCCTGGTATTACCGAATACAACCTATACGGTAACCCATGGGATGCCAACGCCGCTACTGCATCTTATGCTTATGTAGGAGGAAACTACGGTGACCTGGTAACCAGAAAAGGATATAAGCCCTATCAGGCTACCGACGTAAACGGAAACCCTGTAGAGCACGAAAACAATGGTATTCCTATTTTGAGCCCTAGAAACGGATGGTCAGTGGCATACCCTATCGGTATTCAAAACAAAGACTCTCTGCACGTGATGGGTAACATGCAGCCAGATTGGTACGGAGGTGTAAGAACTTCTATGCGATACAAGAGATTTAGCTTAAGTGCACTGATAGATGCCCGATGGGGAGGAGAAATCTACTCTGCTGATGCTCGCTACGGATTGCACCAAGGAGTAATAGAAAGCTCTTTGCCATACCGTGATAGAGAGCATGGTGGTATTGTGTGGACCAGTAACGGACAAGGACAAAACGTATACGGAAAAGAGTATGAAGACGGATACATTCCTCACGGAGTATTCCCTGACGGTACGCAGATTACCTCTGGTCCTGCAGATAACAGAACATCTGTAGACGTAGGAGGCATGACTTATCAGCAAGCTTACGATGCAGGTTTGGTTGAGCCTACGCACTGGTCTGGATACATCTACCGATGGACGTCTGCAAGTACAGGTACACCTATTACAGGCGTATTTACTCAAAAGTGGGTAGCACTGAGAGAGCTTTCTATCTCATATCAGTTGCCTGGTAGCTTGCTGGATAAGCTTAAGATGCAAAGTGCATTTGTGTCATTGACAGGTAGAGACCTGGGCATGTTGTACAACTCTATGCCGGATAATATCAATCCTACTATCAGTGACAACTCTGGAGCTAACCCAAGACAAATGAGGTCGTCTCCATACATAAGCTCTGTTATGCTTGCCTTAAAACTTAAGTTTTAAACCTAAACTCCAACAGACATGAAAAAAATAATGATAATAATGCTTGCAATGGTTGTCCTTGCAAGCTGTACAGATGATTTTCAGGAAATAAACAAGGATCCTAAAATAGCTGAACCACCTAGTGAGTTTCTTCTACACTATGTGATGAAGGAAATAGGAACTTACAAAGGAGAAGAGTGGTATCACGAAAACCACCAGACTATGACCTGGGCGCAATACCTCGTTCAAGGCGAGTCAAACGCCGGTGGAGTCAATCGGTTTTTGGGAAGCAGCCGATACGATGCTCTTTACTCTAAGGTGATCAATCACCTCAATGAGTTTAGGCGTCAGGTAGGATTGATGTCGGCAGAAGACCAGGAAGTGAGAAAGAAGATGGTAGCTGTGGCCGATGTGATTCAGGCATTCTTTACACTAAACGTAACTGATCAGTATGGTTCTATGGTGTATAGCGAAGCAGGACTGGGAAGAAGTGAAGGAAAAGTAGATCCTGTATTTGATACACAAGAGCAAATATTCAATTCATTGTTGTCAGAATTGGATCAGGCGATAGCCGTGTTGGGCGAAACCCAGACTGAGGAATACAACTTTGCTCCCAACGATTTCTTTTACGGAGGAGATTGGGACAAATGGATAATGACTGCCAATGCGGTGAAACTCAGAATAGCTACCCGCTTTGAAAACCAAAACCTCGACAAAATGAAGGCGATCATAGCAGAAGTGGGTACTGATGTATACCAAAGCAATGACGACCAGTTTGTGTATGACATATCGCAAACTCAGGAATGGAGAGGAACAGGAGGAGCTGGTTTTGAATGGAAAGGCACCATGTGGTCGCCCAGACCCATCATTGGCTTTATGAAAAACACAGTTGATCCCCGGTTGAGGATTTTCTATGAGCTGAATGGATACAACCAGGCTACACTGGATGATATTGCTGATGAAGGTGAAACTGTGTCTCCTGCAGTAGACGTAGACGGTGACGATAAGGTGCTCTATACGACTGCCGACGGAGAGGAAATCCGCGGATACAGGTATATCGGTGTGCCTACACACAGACAAGATCCTGACGTAGGTATTTTCAACTATGTGGACAACCCCAGCGTAATAGGAACGAATGCTACTATGGTGTCTAAGTACAACAGGAGACTCCTGCAAAACTGCGAAGAAAGCTATGGTGGTAGCAGGCTGGATGGTAAGTATGTAGATGTTTTCATATCGTACGCCGAAGTATGCTTCATGATGTCGGAGTTTATCCTGAAAGGGTACACTACAGGCAATGCAGAAGAATGGTACGAAAAAGGAGTGAGGGCTTCTATCGAAATGTACAACCAACTAGGCCAGGATCAAAACCTTAGCCTGATCGTAGGAAACAAGTTTTATCCGTTTTTGCCTATTACAGAAACAGAAATCACCAACTACCTGGCTACTACCGAAGTGGCGTTTGATGGTGTGAACGATCTGGAAAAAGTATACGTACAGGCTTTCCTCAACTTTTACAGACAGCCTGAGGCTGGTTGGGCATTGTCTAAAAGAACCGGTTATCCTAAATTCGGTTCGTCTCTACTGCCTAGAACTCCGGTAGACGATAACGAATTGAAATTTCCAAGAAGAATACCTACGCCTGAGCCAGGTGATCTAAACCGAGCAAACTGGCTGGAAGCCAATAAGGCGCAAGGATTTAACAATCCGCAGGATATTACACCAGAAGTGCTCAATGCACAGCGCATATGGTGGGATAAAAACAATCCGGCTATTGGTAGCGGAGGAAATTAATCCAAACGGGTAAACCCGAAATGTAATTGTTATTGGCCGGCTCTGTTAGTTCAGAGCCGGTTTTTTTGTTTAGAGGTAAAGGCTTTCGTTAGCTGGAGATATTACCTTTAGGATTGCCTGCGATAATTGATTGCATGAATATCAACCTGCCTTTATTTAGGTATGCTGTTCAAATTTGCCTGATGAATACCCAATACCATAAAAAATTTAATAAAGAAGCATGGCTATGTTTATTGGCCTCAGTAGCGAAATATGATGGTCATACTATTTTCAGGTTAGTGTAAACCCATAGCTATTTCTATCCGCTAGATACTGCATTAGGCCTTGCACGTGATCACCTCCGAGAGTTTGGTAGTATAGCGTGGCGATAGTCTTTCCTGTTTCATTTTCCAGGTTAGGTTAAGGTCCTGAGTAGCAATTTTTACTTTTTGATCGCCGTATTTTTGATTGAGCAGGTCCATGCTGAGCATGAGTTTGTGGTGTTTGGGATTGGCTTGATCAAAGAGGGTGAGCTGTGGAGGGGTTTCCGGTACCAGGTCCAGAGCTATTACTCCGGCTCTTTTGTAAGCCACTCCCGGTTTGTAAATTTTGCGCAGCATCATCAGACTGTTTTTCACCAAATCTATATTGGAGCTAGTGGCATAAGGGAGCTGTATTACCAGACTGCCATGGTAGGGCTTGGTGCCGTTGTGGTAGTTGGAGTTGACAAAGATCATGAGTGCTCTTGCGCAGGAGTGCTGCTGGCGAAGTTTTGCACCGCAGGTAGCGGCAAAAGTGGAGATGCGCTCGGCCAGATCTTCCTGTTTAGTGTAGTTTTTGTCGAAGGAGCGGGTAATGCTGATGTTTTTTTTGTTGGTAGCGGGTTCGAGTTGAAGTGTAGGTTTGCCTTCCAGGTCGTGCTTGAGCCGCAGGCCTGTTACGGCCATGTGTTTGCTTACCCACCCGTCCGGCAATTTGGTGAATTCATAAGCGTTTGTCAGGTTTAGGTATGCCAGCTTTTCGGCATGTTTACGGCCTATACCCCATATATCTTTTATTTTCGTTTGTTTTAGAGCCCTCTCTCGTTTTTCGTTGCTATCGATCACATACACAGAAGAAGCGTTTTTGTTTTCCTCCTTGGCGATTTTGTTGGCCACCTTGGCCAGCGCTTTTGTAGGAGCGATCCCCAGGCTGATGGGTATGCCTGTACCCTGTGTTATCTCTTGTCGGATTTGCTCCCCATACCGGTGCAGATCGCTATGCCCCTCAAAATAGAGAAAAGCCTCATCTATACTGTACACCTCTATGTGCGGTGTGTAGTGAGCTAGTAGGGTCATCACACGCTGGCTCATGTCGCCATACAGAGCATAGTTGGAAGAAAATACTTGTATGCCTTTTGCCTTAAAATCGCTTTCGTACTGAAAAGCAGGAGCTCCCATGGGAATGCCCAGTGCCTTGGCCTCATTGCTGCGAGCGATCACACATCCGTCATTATTGGATAGCACTACTATGGGTACTTTGTGTAGGTCGGGTCTAAACACCCGCTCACACGAAGCGTAAAAGTTGTTGCAGTCTACCAGTGCATACATGCTTAAAAGTACTTTATGGTATGTGTGACTATGCCCCAGATTCTAAAATCATTGTCGCGGGTCACTCTTATGGGGCGGTAGTTGTCATTTGCGGGCACTAGCCAGCAGGCGTTTGTGTCTTTTTTTATTCTCTTTACGGTAAACTCCCCGTCGATAAAGCATACAGCTATTTTGCCGTCGGTAGCCGGCAGGCTTTTGTCTACAATCATCAGGTCCCCATCATTTATACCTGCATCTTTCATGGAGTCTCCACTTACGCGTGCATAAAAAGTGGTCGACGGATTCCTGATTAACTCCCGGTTCAGGTCTATGGACGGGTTTAGAAAGTCATTGGCAGGAGAGGGGAATCCCGCGCTGATGCCCACACCCGCAACGGGTAGGGGTAGCTCGGCGCTGGTGGATGCAGAAAAGAGTTGCAGTGTAAAAGAGGATGCTGGTAATTTCATGACTACAATTTTACTAAATATTTTAGTTTTTAGGGTTTTTATTGCCTTTTAAATTAGTAATATGTCGGATTTATAGCGCTTGAATTATTAGCGAATTTTCATTTCGACTGAGAGAAATTCTATCTCAAACTGATGGTCTTGGTTCGTCTTGTCTGTATAACATTCAAGAGGTTGAATCAAATAAATACAAAAACTTGCACCTTCATATACCGATAGGTATATTTGTGGCATGGTAAGGTCTGAAAAAACAAGGCAGTTAATCATAGAAAAGACAGCTTCTATCTTTAATAAGAAAGGATATACCGGAACATATTTATCGGATTTGACTACTGCCACAGGCTTAACCAAGGGTAGCATTTACGGAAACTTCAGAGACAAAAATGAAGTTGCGGTGGAAGCCTTTAAATACAATTATAAATTTCAGACCAAGCAAATTCTGGATCAGCTTGAGAAAGCTAGTGGTTCCATTGAAAAAATGTTGGTCTTTTTAAATCACTATCGAACAGCATTTAAACCCATATTTAACAACGGAGGGTGTGCTATTTTAAATACGGCTGTCGATTCGGATGATGGCAATGACTCACTAAACAAAGAGGTTGTCCGGGCTATTCACAATTGGCACAATAAAATTATTTCTACTCTGCAGGAAGGTATTGACAAAGGTGAAGTGAAAGAGATAGATGCAAGTCAGTTTGCATATAGATTTATTGCAGTCGTGGAGGGCAGTATTATGCTCGCAAAAACCTTAAATAAACCAGAGATTCTTTTAAATAATTTAGACTTCCTGGAGGCTGAAATAAATCAGCTTAAAAACAACTAAAAAATTTTTGGAACACCATATACCGTAAGGTATATAAAACATGTCTTATATATGAAAAGAGTAGTAATAACAGGATTGGGAGCTATAACCCCGATAGGAAAAAATGTGCACGACTACTGGAGTAATTTGCAGAAAGGAGTATCCGGAGCAGGTAAAATAACCCGTTTTGACCCGACTAATTTCAAAACACAGTTTGCTTGTGAAATTAAAAATTATGACCCCTTGGACTATTTTGGGCGAAAAGAAATCAGAAAGCTCGATAGATTTAGTCAATATGGGTTGATTGCTGCAGATGAAGCGATCGGTGATGCAGGTCTGGATTTTTCAACGTTAGATACAGATAGAATTGGGGTTGCCTTTTCAAGCGGAATAGGAGGTTTTGAAACCTTTGAAGAGGAAGTTGTTAATTATGTAAATACTTCATACAGCCCTCGGTTCAATCCGTTTTTTATCACTAAAATAATCTCCAACGGCTTGTCTGGCCTGATCTCGATCAATCATGGACTTAGGGGGATAAATTATTGCCCTGTTACAGCTTGCGCGTCTTCTACACAAAGCATTATCCAAGCCTTTAATTACATACGTTTAGAAAAAGCAGACATCATTATCTCAGGAGGTTCGGAAGCTCCTATCACAGCATCCTCTATAGGAGGGTTTAATGCTATGAAAGCAATGTCTACAAACAATGAAGATTTCATGAAAGCTTCAAGGCCATTCGACACAAGCAGAGATGGTTTTGTTGTAGGTGAAGGTGCCGGGGCATTAATCGTAGAAAGCTTGGATTCAGCAATTAAAAGAGGAGCAAAAATTTATGCAGAAATTGTGGGAGGAGGAGAAAATGCAGATGCATATCATATTACAGGGACACACCCGGAGGGGATGGGTGCATATTTAGCGATGGAAAATGCAATAAAGGAGGCTAACATAGCAGCTGAAAAAATTGATTATATCAATGCACACGCAACATCTACAGGCGTGGGAGACCTATCGGAAATAAAAGCCATAGAAAGACTATTCAAATCAAATTTGGATAAAGTACAAATTAGTGCTTCAAAGTCTATGACAGGGCATTTGTTAGGTGCTACGGGAGCTATAGAAGCCATTTCAGCTAGTTTGTCGGTAAAAACAGGTGTAATTCCTCCAACCATAAACACCAGAGAAATCGATGAGAATATACCGAAAGAACTGAATGTGTCTTTAGGAGAGAAATCAACGAAGGCAATTGATTATGCTTTGAGCAACAGTTTTGGGTTTGGAGGCCATTGTGCGGCTTTGGTATTAAAAAAATATAGAAATTGATAAGGATGACTTTCGTGAAATAGATACCGGATGAGGAGAGTGCTTTCGGGTTTAGCCGGAAATCATAAGTGTTGTACTCAGATTGCAGTGGCTGTCGCGATACCTTTTTGGCACGACAGCACACACGCGCCAGTTGCTCTTCTTTGCTTGGCAAAATGCTGACAGCAACAGTAGAAACACACAGCCAAACTACCGCATATTGCATTATCCGACCACTCACCATTTGCACCCCGCTTTGTTCTTCGGAATGCTTATTTTCGTGCTTTCAAACGAAAACTAGAGCTATGAAAAAAATTGCGTTTCTCTGGCTGGCATGGGCTATGATTAGTCCGCTGGCGGCACAAGACAAGGAAGATAAGAAAAAAGAATGGGATGTGTCTACACCCGCATTGCCCTACAAAGAAGTAACCATCACTACCGATGAGGGCACCTGGATGAGTCTCGATGTGAGTCCCGACGGAACACAAATCGTATTCGACATGCTGGGCGATATCTATACACTGCCTGTCGCAGGAGGAGAAGCCACACTTATTCGGGGAGGGCATGCTTTTGAAGTGCAGCCCCGCTATAGCCCCGATGGTCAGTGGATCAGTTTTACCAGCGATGCAGGAGGAGGAGACAATATCTGGATAATGAAGCCCGATGGCACAGAAGCCAGACAGATAACAAAAGAAGACTTTAGGTTGGTAAACAATGCCGTATGGTCTGCCGATGGTAATTACCTGTTTTGCAGAAAGCATTTTAGCTCTACCCGATCGCTGGGAGCAGGTGAAATCTGGATGTATCACAAAACAGGAGGGCAGGGCATACAACTGACCCAAAAGAAAAACGACCAGCAGGATGCCGGTGAGCCATGGGCATCACCCGACGGCAAGTATGTTTACTATAGCGAGGATGTATATCCCGGAGGTTTTTTCCAATACAATAAAGACCCCAATAGTCAGATATATGTGATCAACCGTTATAACCTGGAAGAAGGTAAAATAGAACGGGTAACAGGAGGTGCCGGAGGTGCTATTCGGCCGGTGCTGTCGCGCAAGGGCGACAAACTGGCTTTTGTAAGGCGAGTGAGAGAAAAATCGGTTTTGTATTTGCACGATTTAAAGTCGGGCAGAGAATGGCCAATATACGATCAGTTAAGCAAAGACCAGCAGGAAGCATGGGCAATTTTTGGTCCCTACACAGGTTTCAACTGGACCCCCGACGATCAACACATTATCATATGGGCCGAGGGGAAAATAAAAAAAATCAACGTTGCGTCGCTGCAAGTAGCTGATATTCCATTTAAAGCTACCGCTACGCATAAGATAGTGAATGCGCTTCGATTTAAAAACGACGCAGCTCCCGATAGTTTTGAAGCCAAAGCCATTCGGCACGCCGTTACCTCACCCGATGGTAAAACATTGGTATTTAATGCGGCCGGTTACCTCTGGAAAAAAACATTACCCGACGGCACACCAGTCAGGCTTACTTCGGGTACAGATCTGGAGTTTGAGCCGTCATTTTCCCGCGATGGAAAATACCTGAGTTATGTCACCTGGAACGACGAAACCAAAGGGGCAATCTACCGGCTGGATATGACCAGCAGTAAAAGTAAACCGGTAAAACTTACGATGGAAAAGGGTATTTATCGAGAACCCGCCTTTTCTCCTGTAGATGTCAATACCATTGTTTTTAGAAAAGAATCCGGTAACGGCCATCAGGGATATGTACACACCAAAGAACCGGGGATTTACCTGCTCAAAACTACGTATTCACGAAAAGCAGGCTACCAGTCAACGACTACATTGGTTACAAAAGAGGGAGCTTTCCCCAGTTTTAGCCAGGACGGGGCACGAGTGTATTATCAAACAGGAGGATACCTTTTCGGCTCCCTGACTAAAACACTGAAGTCTGTAAAAACCAACGGCAAGGATGTGAGAGAATTGGTGTCGTCTAAGTATGCGCACCGAATTATTCCCAGTCCCGACGACAAGTGGGTAGCCTTTACCAACCTCTACAAGGTATACATAGCTGCCATGCCTATGACAGGTCAGGTGATTCACCTCGACGGCAAGTCTACTAATGTGCCGGTAGCACAGGTGTCGCGCGATGCGGGCATTAGCCTACAGTGGTCGGGCGATAGCAAAAGCCTGAGTTGGACGCTGGGAGGAGAGTACTTTTCTACAGCCATCAACGAGCGGTTTTTGTTTTTGGAAGGAGCTCCCGACAGCCTGCCGGCTATAGATACTACCGGAGTAAAAATCAACCTGGTGTTGCCATCTGACAAGCCTGAGGGTAAAGTAGCCTTTACCGGAGCACGCATCATCACCATGAAGGGGGACGAGGTAATAGAAAACGGAACGATAGTAGTAGAAGACAATAAGATAGTAGCTGTCGGCAAAGACGTGGAGGTGCCTGCCGGAGCAAAAGTGATCGACGCTGCAGGTAAAACAATTATGCCCGGTCTGGTAGATGTGCATGCGCACCTGGGGCAGTTTAGGTATGGAATCAGCCCGCAAAAGCATTGGGAATATTATACCAACCTGGCCTTTGGGGTGACTACTACACACGACCCCTCGTCCAATACCGAAATGGTATTTTCTCAATCCGAAATGGTAAAGTCAGGAGCTATGGTAGGCCCGAGGATATTTTCCACGGGAGTGATCCTCTACGGAGCGGAAGGCGACTTTAAGGCGGTAGTCAACAATCTGGAAGATGCCCGGTCGGCCATCAGACGAACCAGAGCGTTTGGTGCTTTTTCAGTAAAAAGCTACAATCAACCCCGTAGAAATCAGCGTCAGCAGGTAATAAAAGCCGCACATGAGCTCGATGTGGAAGTAATGCCAGAAGGGGGATCTACTTTTTACCACAACCTGACCATGATACTCGACGGACACACGGGGGTGGAGCATAACCTGCCCATAGCGACACTACACGAAGACGTGATCAAACTATGGAGTGCCAGCCAGACAGGATACACGCCTACACTGATCGTAAACTACGGCGGGCTCAACGGCGAGTACTACTGGTATCAGAATACCAACGTATGGGAAGAAGAAAAACTCATGCGCTTTACGCCGCGAAGCATTATCGATTCGCGCTCGCGCCACCGCACCATGGTGCCTATGAAAGAATACGACAATGGTCACATATTGGTGTCGCAGAGCTGCAAGCGTCTGACAGACGCAGGCGTGAAAGTAAACCTGGGTGCACACGGACAATTGCAGGGATTAGGCGCACACTGGGAGCTGTGGATGCTGGCACAGGGAGGTATGACCAACATGGAAGCCCTGAGAGCTGCTACCCTTAATGGCGCAGATTACCTGGGTATGGCTGATCAGATTGGCTCTCTGGAGGCTGGTAAGCTGGCTGACCTGATCGTGCTGGATAAAAACCCGCTCGACAATATACAGCATTCCAATACGGTTCGCTACACTATGGTAAACGGCCGTTTGTACGATACTGAAACCATGAATGAAACGGGTAATTATAATAAACCCCGCACTAAATTTTATTGGGAGCAGGACGGTTATTCACCGGCCTTTGACTGGCATGGCAACACACACGGAGGCTGTGCCTGCGAACTCGGAAAGCACTAATCTGTTTATTTTTAGTTGACAAAAGCCGACGGGGCGGCATTCGGAGAAAGGAAACTTTCTTTGGATGCCGCCCCGTTTGGTATAGACAAAAAACAATGATCCTTGTTTAGGTTTGAGAGGGGAAATAAGATTTCCTCATATGCATTTTAAATACTTTAAATCGAGCAATATGAGTTGTTTTGGCTGTTTTTGTAGTCGAATTCTTTATGAAAGAAGGGGTGGTTTTACATTTGAATAAAAATGATTGATTTTGTTGCGATAGATATAAATCATGCAAGCATTTAGCGCTTTCATAAATATTAATATTGTAGAATTTAAATTACTTAAAAATGATAGTACCAGATGAGTGGACCCTTCTCTACAAGCTATGTCGTTTTACTAAACTAGTGTAATATAGTTATGAATAAAAGTAGATATAAAAAGTTGTTTAATGACCAGAGTGTAGTTAAATGTTGTAAAACATTAGGGATGTATTTTAAATTGAAAAATGAGAGAGCTGTATTTTCTTTTAGTTTTTCTCACAACGGAAGTGTTACCAGTGAGCAGCTATTACCCTTAGAAAGAATTTCACTAAACATTTGTTCAAATGAAAGTTTTGTGGATGCTTTAATGTTACCTGTAGTTGATAGTGATATTTTAATTCTTGCGAATTCAGATGTTGTTGACTATTCACTTTCTTACAGCCTTAGTATAGATGAGAAAAAGCGAGTGCTTCGTGTTGTTGTAGAGGATTACCCTCTCTTAGCAGAAAGCTTTATAACTGAACAGGAAAAAAGTGGATTGAGTTTGAGTTTTTAAGGTATAAAAAGCAGAAGAAATCCCAAGTGTATTCCAGATACTCTCACCCTGTTTTGGCTTTCGGTCAGAATTCTATAACTTGAAGAGACTCAAAAGTGAGTGTTAGATCAGCTGAGAAAGTCTCCGGTATGTTAGCTACACGGCGGGTGAGGTGAAGATGTATAGGTATACTTCGATCCTCGCCCAACACAGTAGATGACATGCCAGAGACTAACGCCCAAAGGGTCACTTGTTGATTCTATGTTGCACGGAAAACCGTGGATTTTGCTTAAAAAGTTTGTATCAAGTAAGAAATACCTACTTAAAAAAATGCTGTAAATGACTCTCCTTAGTCTTAATGTACAAATGAAAGTGTTTCTCAGCAGAGCCTACTTATGAATCCGGAAGTCAATAAACAAAACGCAGTAGCATTTTATCAGATGGCCTATCAGGGCAATCCGCGTGAAGCCATAAGCAGGTATGTGGGCAGTGAATACATACAGCACAATCCTCACGTAGCAGATGGTAAGCAGGGGTTTATCGACTATTTTGAGCGTATGCACAGCGAATACCCCAACAAATCGATACAGTTTGTGCGCAGCATAGCCGAGGGTGATTTGGTGGCACTCACACCCATCAGGTGTGGCCGGGTAACGATCAGTACGTAACGATGGACTTTTTTCGTTTCGATGAAAAGGGTAAAATCTGCGAACATTGGGACGCCATACAGCAGATACCTCACAAGTCTGCCAACCCCAATACCATGTACTAAAAAAGAGATACAAACCTACAAAACACAGACCAATGAAGACAATGACATGCAAACAACTGGGAGGAGCTTGTGATGTGAAATTTAAGGCAGAGACATTTGAAGAAATGGCCGAAAAAAGTAAGCAGCATGGCATGCAGATGTATCAGGCAGGAGACGAGGCGCACCTGAAAGCCATGAGCGAAATGCAGGAGCGGATGAAATCACCCGATACTATGCAGGAGTGGTTCGATCGCAAGCGGCAGCAGTTTGATGCCCTGCCTCATGACCGAGATTGAGCAAAACGAATGGTGTCAATGCCGGGAGGCAGGTGCAGTGTATTATTTTACCTAACGGTTTTTGCAATTACCTGCCACAGATTTATTTATTTCGCTGCTATTATTTTCTATCTTTATGCAGTTTCCCGATGGCCAAAGCCCAAAGCTGTGCCGGGCGGGAAAACACAGGGGCTTGAATCCCCGCATACTAAACCTGAAAACCATTAGAAGAAAAGAGATGAAACAAGCAGCTGTAGCCCCGGACAAAACCGGACGAATGAGCAAAAAGGAGTGGAGTGCACTGGAAGCCACTAAGTACGAGAAAATCCATACCGAAGTGTTCCCCAATTCGGAACACGCCTCTAAAGTAGTAGCTGACGAAATAGCAGCACTTATCCGCTACAAGGAAGGGAAAAACGAAAAATGTATTTTAGGATTGGCTACAGGGTCGTCACCGATCAAAGTGTATGCAGAGCTAATTCGCCAGCACAAAGAAGAGGGATTAAGCTTCAAAAATGTGGTGACCTTTAACCTCGACGAGTATTATGGCCTGGGAAAAGAAGCGGTACAAAGCTACAATTACTTCATGCATCATTATTTGTTTGATCATGTAGATATAGAGCCAAAAAACATACATATACCCGACGGTACCATTCCTTTTGAAGCCATATCGGATTATTGTGTGCAATACGAAGAAAAGATTGAATCTTACGGAGGGCTGGATTTCCAGTTGTTGGGGATTGGACGTACAGGACACATCGGGTTCAACGAGCCGGGTTCGAAAGAAAACTCTCTCACGCGAATCATCACCCTCGATTACCTGACCCGCGAAGACAATGCCTATACTTTCGATAGTATGAATGAAGTGCCTCGAAAAGCCATTACCATGGGGGTAGGCACTATCCTGAAAGCCAAGCGCATCATAGTGCTGGCCTGGGGGCCAAAGAAAGCAGAAATAGTAGCTAAAACAGTAGAGGGTGAAGTGTCTTCGGATGTGCCGGCTACATTTTTGCAGCAGCACGGAGACGTATCCTTTGTCATGGATGAGTATGCTGCAGAGTCTCTCACACGCTATAGTACTCCGTGGTTGGTAGGCGATTGCCAGTGGACAGAAGAGTTGGGGCGTAAAGCAGTAGTATGGCTGAGCCAGAAACTACAAAAGCCTATATTGAAGCTTACAGACAGAGATTACAACGACAATGGCATGTCCGAACTGCTGGGAGAAGGAGGAGCTTACGATGTAAACATCAACCTCTTTAACCACTTTCAGCATACCATTACAGGCTGGCCGGGAGGCAAGCCCAATGCTGACGATAGCCAGCGCCCTGAGAGAGCTCTGCCGGCTAAAAAGCGAGTCATTCTCTTCAGCCCTCACCCCGATGACGATGTGATATCCATGGGGGGTACATTCTTGCGCCTGGTAGAGCAGGGGCATGAGGTACATGTAGCATATCAGACATCTGGCAATATCGCAGTAGCCGATCACGAGGCGCTGCGTTTTACGGAATTTGCCAAGGAACTCTACGAATACATCAGCGGAGAAACAGCCGATGCGAAGCTTTTCGAAAAAGTATTGAAAGATGTACGCAACAACAATGGTGAAGTAGCTCCGCTCAATGTGCGCAAGGTGAAAGGTCTGATCCGAAGAGGAGAAGCCATTAGCGCTTGCCGCTACTACGGCCTGCCCGACACCCACGTACATTACCTCGATTTGCCGTTTTACGAAACAGGGAAAATAGAGAAATCGCCGTTAGGTGCCGAGGATGTGAAAATTGTGCGCGATTTGATCGAAGAAGTACAACCCCATCAGATATATGCTGCCGGCGATCTGGCCGATCCACACGGCACTCACGAGGTATGCCTCAATGCCATCTTCAAAGCTATAGATGAAATCAAGTCTAAGAAGTTTATGAAAGATTGCTGGGTGTGGCTCTACAGAGGAGCATGGCATGAGTATCCGTTAGATGAAATAGAAATGGCTGTACCGATCAGCCCGGAAGAACTCATGCGAAAACGTCAGGCAATATTCCGTCACCAGTCTCAAAAAGACGGTGTGGTATTTCAGGGAGAAGATAGTCGGGAATTTTGGCAGAGAGCCGAAGACAGAAACAGAGCTACAGCCCGTATGTACGACGGAATAGGTCTCCCTGAGTATGAGGCCATTGAGGCCTTCAAACGCTACCGCTTTTAGTGAAATTTTCAGAAAGGCATTTTCAGGAAAAAATGCCATAAAATGCAGTGTTGACGTGAACATTACGAAAATAAGTAGTGTCGGCACTGTATTTTTATATATCTTTCGGCTCTTTTTGAGAAAAGGAAGATTTAAAAAGTAGAACAATTGACAAACTAAAATCTAAACTACATGTTATTACAAACTATCGACTGGGCTATAATAGGAGTCTTTTTCGTGATTGTACTGGGTATAGGCTGGGTCGCCTCCAGAACGGCCGGTGAAAGCTCCGAAGAGTTTTTTCTAGGAGGACGAGGTATGCCATGGTGGCTGCTGGGTATTTCTATGGTAGCCTGTACGTTTTCTGCCGATACTCCCAACCTGGTAACAGGCTTTGTGAGAGAAAACGGTGTGTCCAAAAACTGGGCATGGTGGGCATTTCTTATCACAGGTATGGTGACGGTGTTTATCTATGCCAAGCTTTGGCGAAAATCTAAAGTAAAAACAGATCTGGAATTTTATGAAATCCGATACGGCGGTAAGCTGGCCGGTTTTTTACGGGGTTTCAGGTCTTTGTATCTGGGTATATTTTTCAACTGCCTTATTATGGGTACTGTGACACTCGCTGCTATTAAGATAGGCGGTGTAATGCTCGGACTAGAACCTTGGGTAGTCGTAGTAGGTGCTTCTATAGTGGTAGTAATATATGCAGCTTTAGGAGGTATCAAGGGAGTGGTTTGGGCCGACTTCTTTCAGTACGGTATAGCCATGTTTGGAGCTGTGTATGCTGCCTATGTAGCGGTAAGTCAGCCCGAAATCGGCAGTCTTAAAAACCTGATAGCACACCCCGACATACAGGATAAGCTGGGGGCATTGCCCGATTTTTCAGATCCGTCTGTTTGGATTCCCTTGTTGGTACTGCCGGTAGCGGTACAGTGGTGGGCCGTATGGTATCCGGGAGCAGAGCCCGGTGGTGGAGGTTACATCGCTCAGCGTATGCTTTCGGCCAAAGACGAAAAAAACGCCGTAGGAGCTACTCTTCTTTTCAATTTTGCTCACTACGCATTGCGCCCCTGGCCATGGATCATAGTGGCATTGGCATCTATCGTATTGTATCCGGATTTGGCATCTATCAAAGCTGAGTTTCCAAATATAGACCCGGTATATCTCAAAGACGATATAGCATACCCTGCCATGCTTACTAAGCTGGGCACAGGCTGGTTAGGATTGGTAGTGGCATCTATCATTGCAGCATATATGTCTACCATAGGTACCCACCTCAACTGGGGGTCTTCTTATGTGGTAAATGATTTTTACAAGCGATTTATGAAGCCGGACGCTACTGAAAAAGAAATGGTAGCTATGGGTAGAATCACAACTGTCATATTGATGATACTGGCAGGTACGCTGGCTCTTACAGTGCTGGATAACGCAACAGACGCATTCAATATCCTGCTGCTTTCAGGAGCAGGTTCTGGAGCTGTATACATGCTTCGCTGGTTCTGGTGGAGAATCAACGCCCTTACGGAAATAGTGGCCATGGTAGTGGCTACCGTCATGGCTGTGGTGCTGGTACTTTTTGTAGAAGACGCCAGCCTGGCTACAGCTATTTTCGACGGCTTCACTATGAAACTGCTCATCACCATAGCAGTGGTAACTGTAGCATGGTTGATTACCACACTATCTACAGAGCCGGAAGACAAGCAGGTACTTAGAAGCTTTTATAAACTGACTAAACCGGGAGGTCCGGGCTGGAAAAAAGTAGTAGAAGATGCCAAAGCTGACGGAGAGCCTTGCGACGATGGTCAGGGAGCTACCTGGCAAATGCCTAAGCAAATACTGCTGGTATTTATAGGCTGTTTGGCTATTTATTCCTCACTGTTTGGTATCGGAGGTTTTGTGTATGGAAATATGATGCAGGGGATAATCTTCCTCGTGGTAGCAGTATTGAGTACAGCCAGTCTTTTCAAGATTCTTTCCAAGCTTGATCTGGATTAAATAAAACAGGCATATTGCCAAATTGAAAATAGATTTATAAAACCCCAAATGAATTAAATAGGATTCATTTGGGGTTTTATCGTTCAGGTCTCGTTGGTGTTTTTTACTTTTGAGGCCGAATTAACAAAAAATAAAACCTGAAACGACCGGCTGGCAGGCTGAGGTCGCACTGAATTCTACAGAAAGATGCAAAAAGTAACCATAGGAATAGACATAGGAGGTACAGGTACAAAGTTTGGTTTGGTAGACATGGACGGTAGGGTCATCTTCCACAATAAGATAGACACCACTGCTTACGATGTTTTCGACGATTATATACAAGCCCTTAGCGACAAAATAAAAGCAGAGATAGCCTCTCTGCCCGACAAATACGACGTGATAGGCATAGGTGTAGGCGCTCCCAATGGTAATTATTTTACCGGCACGGTATCTTACGCGCCTAACCTGCCCTGGGAAGGGGTGTTGCCTATAGCAGATTCCCTCACAGCACAATTTGGTGTGCCCACAGTGGTGAGCAATGATGCCAATGCTGCAGCTGTAGGAGAGCTTACATTTGGTGGAGCCAAAGGTATGAAAGACTTTATCATGGTAACGCTGGGTACCGGACTGGGAAGTGGGTTTGTATCCAACGGCCAGTTGGTGATAGGTACAGATGGTCTGGCCGGAGAGATGGGGCACATTGCTGTGAAATATGGCAGAGGACGCTCGTGCAAGTGCGGCAAGAAGGGCTGTCTCGAAACCTATGTGTCGGCCACAGGTATTAACCGTACAATATTCAAGCTGTTGGTAGATAGCCACGAGGATAGCGAGTTTAGAGGTGTGAGTTTCAATGCCCTCACAACCAAGGAAATTTCTGCAGCAGCAGACAGAGGAGATTCCATAGCCATAGAGGCGTTTCGCTATACCGGTAAAGTATTGGGTGCTAAGCTGGCCGATATGGTTACAATTTTCAACCCGGAAGCTATCTTTTTGTTTGGAGGTTTGTCACAGGCAGGCGATCATATATTTAGACCTACGATCAAGTATATGGAAAAAAACCTGATGAAGATTTATCAAAACAAAGTGAAAGTATTGCCTTCAGAGTTGGGTAGTCAGGGTGCGCCGATTATAGGAGCTGCCAGTCTGGTATGGGACAAAGTAAAGGTGAATGAAATGGCCTGACAAATCCGAACAGGATAGGGGAGTAGTTGGGCAGTAGTGCCTTGTGTCCGGGGGCGCATTTATAGTTCACTTTGCCAGTCAGAACAGTATAGACAGTAAAAAAACAACCTCGGCATTTATTTTTCAGACTATTGTAATTTGTGCCCTTTAGAGGAGTTATACCCTGAAAGAGTGCTTTAATGAGCTGTTTTTCAGTTGACTGCAATGTGTACGAATAAGACCCTTCACCCAAAAAAGCTAATTATTTAGCTATATTTAGCGCACATTTTATGATAATTGCGGGCTTGAATGAAAGGGTGAATGAATTCGGAAGAAAGGGAAATAGTATCGACTTTGCGATCCGGAAGTATAAAGTCTTTTCGGAAGTTGTTTTACAACTACCATAAGAAGATATACAATATTTCCCGCAATATGGGTATGTACCACGAAGACGCAGAGGGCATAGTTCAGGATGTGTTTCTGAATGTGTGGGAAAACCGGGCCAAACTAGACGAAAACCTTTCCATTAATGCTTTTCTGATTACCATCACCAAAAGGCTGGTATTTAAAAAAATACGCCGAAAAGTATACGACATATCTCATCAGGACTATGTGAACGACAGACAGGAGGGCATAGTCAACACCACGGAAGACATCATCTTATACGAAGACATAAAAAAATATGCCGAGCAGGGGATAGAGCAATTGCCCCCTGTACGTAAGCAGGTTTTTCTCCTCAGCAAGCAACAAGGCCTGAGCAATGATGAAATAGCCGAAAAGCTAAACATGTCTAAGCGCACAGTAGAAAACAACCTCTACAGGGCTACCAAGTCCATTAGAGAATACATGAAAAAAGAGGGAATCAATATTGGACTTTCCACCTTGCTGCTGGCTGTAAACTGGCAGGCCTATATGCTATAGAGCACACGGCATAGAAGCGGTATGTGCGAGGTATTCCGGTAGGTATTTTATGTCCAAAAAAATAAAATATTTTTTTTTTAGAGTAGAGTGAGTAAATCAATTGCCTTGTGGCAATAGGTATATGAACACAGCTGTAGATCAGCAAACTCATAACATACCAACAATGAAAATGAATATGGATATGCTTCAAAAAATACTGCAAGGCACCTACACCGAAGAGGATGCCAGGCGTATTTTGGAATGGAGCAGGTCGAAAAATGCCGAAGATGATTTGGAGCACATTTTTGATAGTGTGGCCAAAGGAGAAAAAGGAAAAGATTTTTCTGAAGAAATCAATTCCAAGCTGTTGCTGGAAAAAATAGAAGCAGAGATAGTGCAGAGTTTTAAAGATGAAGAACCGACCACAGCCTCTGTAGCCTCAGGGCGCACGGTAAAAATGGTGGTGCGATCAGTGCTGAAATACGCTGCAGTAGTGGTGTTGGTAGCATTTTCGGTGGTTTTTGTAATGCAGCAAATGGAGGAAGCTCCCGTGTCGGACTGGCAGGAAAAACCCTCTCCGATAATTTGGAAAAAAACCGATAAGGGGCAAAAGCTTACCGTGAAGTTAAGTGATGGATCGAAAGTAGTACTCAATTCGGGGAGTAGCATTTCTTATCCACAATATTTTACAAATGATAGCCGCGAGATCACCCTGGTGGGTGAGGCTTACTTCGAAGTAGCCAGGGACACGTTGCGACCGTTTTCTGTCAGGGCCGGAGAGACGGTTACGACTGCCCTTGGTACTTCTTTTAACATAGACGCCTACGATACCAATGAGATCAATATCGCATTGGCTACCGGTAAGGTAAAAGTACATACCGTAGGTCTCAAAGACAGGGTGGAAAAATACCTCACCCCTGGCCATGCGATAACCTATCAGCGCGAAAAAGCGGATTTTATAGTTAGTGAGTTTGATTACAGAAAGTATTTTTTGTGGAAAGAGGGCATCATCCATTTCAGAGATGCGTCCTTTGGCGAGATAGTAGACAAACTGGAAATGTGGTACGGGGTGGATATACAATCAGACCTAAAACCTGCCGGCATAAAGCCCTATACAGGAGAGTTTGATGATGAAAGTCTGGTCAATGTACTCAACAGTATGTCGTATTCACTCGACTTTTACTACAAAATTGAAGATAAAAAAGTAGAAATCATGTCTAACCAAACCGAATAAGCCAATGATATAGTATTCAGAGAAAGAGAGAAAAAAAGCAATGCCGTAATACAACATTGCTTTCAATTCGTTTTTATCCACCCTCGCGCATTGGGGAATGACCGGGTGAATAAGAACATGCAGTTTTATTAAAATTTTCATTAACAAAACTTTTCAAAGATATGAAATTTAAAGCTATACAGCTAATTGTAACTACCATGAAATATTCCTCATACGGTATATTATTACAATGTCTGCTTGTAAGCATGCTGCTCGCCTCATCGTCGGCAGCTCAGCGCACACAAAGCGTGAGAAATGTGTATGTTACAATGGAGCTCAACAAAACTTCCGTTGTAGAGGTCTTTAGGGCCATCGAATCACAGACAGACTTTACGTTTAATTACAGCAAAGTAGACTTGAAAGGCAGCAAAGCCATCAACAAAAACTATCACAACGCTTCTATTGCTGAGGTATTAATGGATATATCCAAATCAGCAAAATTGAAGTTCAAACAAATCAACAAAAACATTAATGTAAACAAGCTGCTCAAAGAAGAGCAAAACGAACCTGCGGTAGAAGTGTACTTTAGCGCAGTAGATGTTACCGGACAGGTTACTTCCAACGAAGGAGAGGCCTTACCCGGGGTAAATATCCTCGTAAAAGGCACCAATCAGGGAGCTGTTACAGACATCAACGGAAACTACAAAATCAATGTAGATGAAAACGCTACTTTGGTTTTTAGCTTCATAGGATTCCAATCCAAAGAAGTGGTAGTAGCCGGACAGTCAGTAGTAGATGTTACCCTCTTGCCGGATGTATCTCAGCTCGAAGAAATCGTAGTGGTGGGATACGGAGTGCAGAAAAAATCGGACGTGACAGGATCGGTAGGAGTAATTGCCGGGGACGACCTGCTCAAAGCTCCTGTAAACAATGCCGTGCAGGGATTGCGAGGTAAAGTAGCCGGAGTGAATGTGTTCTTAAACTCAGGATCGCCCACCAGCTCACCCAGAGTAGTGATACGAGGAGTGGGGACTGTTAACTCTTCGTCAAACCCCTTGTATGTAGTAGACGGAGTGGTAATGGAAGAAATCCAGTACATCAACCCCAACGACATAGAGCGCATGGAAGTATTGAAAGATGCCTCCTCAGCCGCTATCTATGGAGCACGTGGAGCCAATGGTGTAATCCTGATCACAACTAAAAGAGGCTCAAGAGAAGGTGACCTGATTATCGGGTACGACGGCTTTGTGAGTGTAGGGAATATGCGCAACAAAATGGATCTGCTCAATGCAGAAGAGTGGATGGAAGTAGTAAGAACCGGAATGGAAAATACCCCTAAATATCGTCCGGACAACCCTGCTCCAGTATTTACCGCAGACGACCCAGACCTGTTTGATGCAAACGGAAACCCGCTATACGACACAGATTGGCAGGAAGAAGCTACCCGTACAGCCATTTCCAACAACCACCAGTTGTCTATTCAGCAAAGCACGAGCAATTCTTCTTTTGGTACATTCCTTAACTATTCGCATATGGAAGGTATCATGCTCAACAACAACATGGACCGTGTAAGTGGTCGTATTTCGTACGATATCACTCCGAAAGACTGGTTGTCGTTGGGTATGAATCTGATGGTAAACAACATCAAAGACACAGAATTTGAAGAAGGCGGAGGGCACCAGATGCCACGTCGTACTATGATAGAGATGCCTCCGATTTTCCCCGTGAAATTCCCTGATGGTACCTACAGCAACAGCCACATGATCGACGATGCATACAATCTCGAAGCTATGGCCAACCCTGTACATGTGCTGGAAACTCAGGAGCGTTTTTGGGTGAGAAATCAGACATTTGGCAACTTCTACGCTAAATTCAAACTGCTCCCCGGACTGGAGTTGCGTTCGCAATTTGGATTCGACAAGCACGACAGAGAGAAAAAAGAATATTCTCCACGTGACCTGATCAACATATCGGCTCCCAATGGTTTTGCTACTATCATCAATGAAGAAACAAGCTACTGGCAGCAGGAAAACTACCTGAGCTACAACAAAGACATGGGAGATCACAGGATCAATGCTATTCTGGGATTAAGCTGGCAGCAGCGAACTTTCGAAAATTCCAGAATTCACGCCAGAGGCTTTAGCGATGACTTTTTCAGATACAACAATATAGGATCTGCAAGCGATCCGAGTTCGCCAAGTTCAGACCATGACAAGTGGGCTATGAATTCTTACTTCCTCAGAGGAGGATATACCTATCAGGACAAGTACATGCTTACCCTGACAGGACGTATTGATGGTTCTTCCCGATTTGGAAAAAACAATAAATACGGATTCTTCCCATCAGCAGGATTGGGCTGGATGATTTCAAACGAGTCATTTATGTCTGGTAGTACTTTGATAGACGAACTGAAGCTAAGAGCGAGCTATGGCGTGACAGGTAATACTGAGATACCATCGTACAGCTCGTTGGCAACAGTATCTTCGGGAACAGTACTGCTCAATGGCACACGGGTAAATTCCAGTAGCGTAAACCGACTGGCTAACCCCAACCTGGAGTGGGAAAAAACAAGCCAGTTTGATGTGGGAGTAAATGTGGATGCGTTTGACCACAGAGTACGTCTGGAATTGGACTATTACTACAAGCTGACAACAGACCTGCTGCTTGACAGACCTGTACCTCATACCAGTGGATTTACATCAGTACGAGACAACATCGGTTCTGTATCCAACAAAGGAATAGAGGCACTGATTGTAACACAAAACATCAATCAATCGGATTTTAGTTGGGAAACTTCATTGAATTTCAACTACAACAAAAACACCATTGAGAGCCTGGGCGAAAACGATGAAGATATCGAGCCGGGTCCGCACTGGGTATCGGGTAGCCAGACTATCCTGCGTGTAGGAGAGTCTCTCAGCTCATTCTGGGGATACGAAAGATTAGGAATATGGGGTACCGACGAAGCTGCAGCTGCAGCAGAAGTTGGAGCTGTGCCCGGAGAGGCAAAGCGCTCTGCCGACAAGAAAATTCTGGGTAAAGGACTGCCTGATTTCACTGGTAGCTTTGTAAATAACTTCTACTACAGAAACTTCGATTTTACTGTAGACTTACAGTTTGTAGGTGGAGTAGAGATCATGCAGCAGTACTACCACTCTACAGAAGACAGATCAGGTATCGCCAACGGTCTGGCCTCAATACTGTATGATGGATGGACAGAGCAGAACCAAAACACTATGGTTCAGGAGATCAGAAACCAGTCTTACGCCGGTCAAAACAGCCAGGTAGACAGCCGCTGGATAGCTAACGGATCTTATATCAGAGGCAACTTGTTTTCTCTCGGATATACTTTCGATAGCGAAAAACTCAGCAAAACAGGCATTAAAAACCTGAGAGTGTATGCCAGCCTGGAAAATGCTTTCGTAATCGACTCAGATGATTTTCAAGGATACGACCCTGAAGCTTCTTCATGGGGAGGCAACCAGTGGGGACAGAACATCTTCTTCTTCCAGTATCCTAAGCCAAGGACAGTTACGGTTGGATGTAGTTTGAAATTTTAATCTGATTAAACGAAGAAAACATGAAAACGAAATATATTTTTCTGCTAGCAACGATTTTGTATAGCACGTCTTGCTCAGATTTTTTAGAAGAAAAACCCAAAGATGAACTTGTAGTCGATCAGTTTTTTACAGAGCCTGATCACGCCTACAGTATGGTCAACTCACTCTACCGTACCGGTGTGCCCAGCATGACCGACGGTGGAGTGTATTCCGGAGTGCCGGCAATGTTGGGGTCGTATATGTCTGGTTTTTTTACCAATGAGTATGCGGGTCAGGAATTGCACGTGAGCAATACCCAGCAATTAACGCTCAATGGTAAAAACATAGGAGGTTACCTGGGCGGAATGTGGCGAAACCTGTACCTGGGTATATCCAGAGCAAACAATGCCATCAAGTACATACCCTCAACTCCCGGATTGTCGGATAGTGAAGTACAGCAGCTTACAGCTGAGGCTAAGTTTTTCAGAGCTTTTTCTTACTACTACCTGGTAAGAAGTTTTGGACCCGTGCCTAAAGTAACCGAACCCTACGAGTCGTTAGACGACTTGTACCTGGAGAGAGCCAGTGTGGCCGATATCTATTCCCTTATCGAAGCAGACCTGACGGATGCTTTGGATAACGGAGGCTTAAATACCGTGAGTATGGTAGCTAACGGCAAGCGTGTAACTGCCGGTGCGGTAGCTACGCTGCTGGCAGAGGTGTACCTTACCATGAGTGGAGAGCCACTCAAAGCCAATCGATATGCAGATGCAGCCAAAGTAGCCAAAGACATCATAAACGGTAAGTATGGCAACTACGCTTTGGAGCAGCACGATGAAAATGCGGGTACAGTAGACCTGGAAAACAGTGCCTACAATAAAATGAGAAAGTCGGACGGTTCGACTGTAGAGCATATTTATATCAAAGAATTTGAACCTTCTATATCAGGGTCAAACTTTCCGCGATACTCTTACCCTACAGCATTGTCGCAGGATGTGTTGTACGACATCACCAACGGCGGTTTTCAGCCTGCCGATGAGTTTATCGAGCTGTACGATCCAAATGACGACTTGAGAATGCAGGAGAAGCAGTATTTTCATACATCACTCACCAGTACGGGAGAAACATTCGAACACACTCCCTATGTATGGCACGACGATCAGGCGATCTTCGAAACGGCTACATCGGGCAAGGATCAGGCAATTTACAGCTATGCCGATGTATTGCTAATAGCAGCTGAGGCGATAGCCCAGTCGGAAGGAGTGACCACCGATGCGGTAGATTACCTGGCTGAAGTGCGCGGTAGAGCTTATTGGGAAACTGATATGGCAGACATCAAAGCAGCACTTACCGGACTGGCCGTATCAGACTTTGTAGAAGAAGTGTGGACTGAGAGACACAGAGAGCTTGTATTTGAATTTCAGACCTGGTTTGATGTTATTCGTACCCGTAAGTTTCCAGTGGCAAATACGCCCGGAAACGTATCTTATGTAGATGCAGTAGGGCACGTGACCAGCCAGGGTAAAGCCATAGAGCAAAAGCACATGCTTATGCCATTGCCGGATCCAGAAATGCAGCGTAATCCAGCGTTGGGTACCGACAATAACGGATACTAACTTACAGTGATAAGTTGAATTTATATTTTGTGGTAAAAAGGGGCTGGTGTTGTATCAGCCCTTTTTCATTGTCTCAGGTTCCTGTCTTGGTGTTTTTGTTTTGTATAAAAAATCAAGAGGCTTTTTAGTCTGAAAAAAAAGCGTTAAAACTCGATTTAAAGGCTTAATAGGCAAATTTAGGCCTGTCAAAGCTCAGTGAATAGGGGCTGTTTTGATAACCACACGAGAGTAAATAAAAACCTGAAAAAATGAAAGGTGTGCAAATGCACACTTGGCATGAATTTCGCTTAAGAGGTCACGGATTTTTAGTTGGGCGTGCAGAAGAATTGTAGCATTTTATCCATGGCTTTGCATAATAAATACACTTCTCCGGATACCCGATCTAATAAATTGCGGGAATTAATCTGTTTTCTAATTATTAAACTAAACAAAAACTAAATGAGATTACTTTTATTAGTGGCTATCATGGCTTCCAGTTGTGTGGTGATGGCCCAAAACCAGCTCTCGCTGGACAACCTCGACGAGTTTAAAACTCAGGCAGGCAACTGGCAAATCGTAGGGGATGTGACGATGAACCGTCACGTAGACACTCACCCGGCACCCGCCAAAGAGGAGTCAAAAAAGAAAAAAAAGAAGAAAAAATCAGCTGATGAAAAAGTAGAGGCAGTGACCTTTACTCCCGGTACCGGTGTGTTGCTCAATATCAACACCGAGGATAAAAAATCGCACCTGATTACCAACTGGGAGCACGGAGATATCGAATTGGAGTTTGAGGTAATGCTACCCAAAGGATCAAACTCGGGACTCTACCTGCAGGGAAGATACGAAGTGCAGCTGTATGATAGCTGGGGAGTGAAAAATCCTAAATTTTCTGATATAGGAGGAGTATACCGCAACTGGTCTAAAGAACCCGGTAAAATCATGATAGGTATACCTCCGGCAAGCAACCCGGCAAAAGCGCCAGGACTATGGCAAAAACTAAAAATAGCCTTCCGGGCACCTCGCTTCGATGAAAACGGAAACAAAATACAAAATGCACGACTGGAGAAAGTAGAACTCAATGGGGTGAGAATACATACCAATGTAGACCTATTTGCACCTACCGGAGGACCTATCTCACAGCAGGAAGCAGCCATGGGACCTATTATGATACAGGGTGATCATGGGCCTGTTGCTATCAGAAACTTTACATACAAGCTGATTAGTGAAAGCAAAGTGTCAGTAGAAAATCTGACCTATAAAAGCTTTGAGGGCGAGTTTAAAGAAGTGAGTGAGTTTGCATCAGCTACGCCTAAGTGGTCAGGAGATGCCAAAAATATCGATATCAACCTGGCTGGTAATGAAGACAACTACGGAGTAGTATTTAGCGGTACTTTGGTAGTACCTACATCGGGTACTTATACGTTCAGAGTGGGCCATACCGGAGGAGTTAAGTTTGAGCTCAACAACAAGGTAGTAGTAGAAAACAAGCACTATGCCGCACAGGGTATGCTTACTGAAACCGTAGAACTCAATGCCGGTAAATACCCATTTACCCTGTCCAATTTCAAATCGGCGCAGTGGAGAGCACCCCGACTGGGACTATATGTTCAGGGAGAGGCTACTCACCGCAAGGCCTTTCATCACTACGATTCATATCCAGAGCAAGGATCATCGAGAGGTCCCATTTTTGTAGATGCAGAAAGCGAGCCGCGTATGCTCAGAGGATTTGTGAGCTTTGCGGGCAATGGTCCCAAGCTGTCGCATACTATAGGAGTAGGCACACCTCAGGGTATGAACTATGTATTTGACCTCAATTCTGCTAACCTGATAGGTGCATGGAGAGGAAAATTTGTAGATGCTACACCTATGTGGGCCAATAGGGGTAATGCGACGTTTGTACCACGTGGAGCCGTGCAGTGGACATTTTTAAATCAGCCATTGGCACAGTTGAGTAGTCAAAATAGTCCTTTTCCGGAAAAACCGGCACAAAGCGATTTTACCCCAAAAGGATACAGTATAGATAAGACTACCGGCCTGCCTGTGTTTAAGCACATATACAAAGGAGTAGAAGTGAAAAACTTTGTGCAGCCTGATCCAAGCAACACCTATGTGGTAAACGAAGTAACGTTTTCACAGAGTGGACTGAGTGGCTGGTATTATAAGTTGGCCGAAGGAAAAGAGGTAGAAAAGATGGTCGACGGCTCGTATGCTGTAGATGGTAAACAATACTATGTAAATGTGCTTTCAGCACAGCAGCCGTTTGTGCGCACTATCGATGGAAAGCAGGAGCTCGTGCTCCCTGTAGACGGGTCAACTATTAAGTATGAATTAATTTGGTAATGAAGATGAAAAAACTAACATATATATACCTGCCTTTGTTGGCACTTGTGGTGTGGGGACTTACCAATACCTACGCTCAGAATGTACCTACTGAATCCGATTATTACAGGTTGACTACCGTGCCCGTGCCCGAAGGCATAGAGCTGGAAGGTGGCGGTGTTACCGTACTGCAAGATGGAAGTGTAGGTGTGAGTACACGTAGAGGCGATGTGTGGATAATCGAAAACCCCACACTCCAGGGAGGTCAGCCGGCCAACTTCCGAAAGTTTGCTTCCGGGCTCCACGAACCCCTCGGACTGGCCTTTAAAAACGGGTCTTTGTATGCTGCACAACGTGGCGAACTGACCAAAATGACGGATACGGATGGCGACAGAATAGCCGACGAGTACGAAACAGTATACGCATGGCCGCTTTCTACACACTATCACGAGTATTCGTTTGGTCCTGCACTGGCTCCCGACAATTCATTTTTTGTATCGATGAACGTGGCGTTTGGATCAGAAGAATGGTGGAGAGGTGAAAGTAGAGTGCCCTGGAGAGGATGGATGCTCAACATTACCGAAGACGGAAAAATGACACCCTGGGCTACCGGTATGCGTTCACCTGCCGGAAACGGAATCATAGACGGAGAATTGTTTTATACAGACAATCAAGGGGACTGGATCGGTTCAGGAGGCCTTTGGCACGTGCCAAAAGGAGCTTTTATTGCTCACCCAGCGGGGCTGAAATGGGCGAAAGAGCCTAACTCACCCATTAACTTTACTGCGGAGGAGTTTTACGCCAATATAGATAAGCGTCAGGTAAGAGTAAACGGGCGCTATGTAAAGCCCAGCAACATCGAAAACGAAGAAGATCCTGATTTTACTTATGAAATGAAGGAGAAGTTTCCCCAGTTGCAATTGCCGGCTGTTATACTGCCACACGGTATCATGGGTATTTCCAATGCACAATTTGTAGTAGATAAGACCGGAGGAAAATTCGGACCTTTCGAAGGACAGGTGTTTGTAGGAGATCAGGGGCAAAGTAAGGTAATGCGTATTGTTCTGGAAAAAGTAAACGGCCAGTATCAGGGTGTAGCTTTTGATTTTAGATCCGGATTTCAGTCAGGCGCTATGCGTATGGACTATGACCAAAACGGCAACCTGTTTGTAGGTGAGACCAACAGAGGATGGGGGTCAGCCGGTACTACCAATGCAGGATTACAGTATGTAACCTGGACCGGTAAAATGCCTTTTGAAATGAAATCAGTCAAAGCTAAAGCCGATGGTTTTGAGATTGAATTTACTAAGCCGGTAGACAAAAACACGGCTAACGACCTGGATTCATACATTGGTAAGAGCTATATCTATAAATATCACCCTGTATACGGTAGTCCTCAGACTAACGTAGAAGAGGCTAAGATAAAAGGTGTGAAAGTAAGCGAAGACGGTATGAAAGTACGTGTAGTTATGGACAACCTGCGCCAGTACTATGTGCACGAATTTTTGCTGGAAGGCATTCGCGACCTGGATGGCAACAGTGTGTTGCACCCTACTTTTTATTACACGCTCAACAACATACCTACAGGTGATAAGTTGTCTGCTGGAGAATTGTCTACCAAACGATCGAGTGCGGCTGCAAAGCCAAAAAAGATCGTGAGAAAGAAGATAACTAAGCCTACGGCACATAAGAAAGAGGTGTTGACAGATGCTGAGGCTGCCCGACTGCTTACCCGCAACACGTGTACTGCGTGTCACAACAAAGACAAGCGTGTGGTAGGTCCGTCGTTTAAGGCGATAGCCAAGCGTAACTATACCGATGAAAAAATAGTAGAGCTGATCTACAACCCTCAGCCAAAAAACTGGCCAGAGTATGCTACACCTATGGCTCCTATGCCTCAGGTGCCTCGCGATCAGGCGTTGCAAATAGCTGCCTGGATCAACTCACTGAATTAAACAAACAATACAACGACGAAGAGGCTGTCTCACAAAGGCAGCCTCTTTTATTTTGTCCGGCTGTAAGTACTTAGCATAATTGCCTGGAGAGGCGATAGCCCTTGAAAGATTAAATAACTTTTTGTGCATATTCCAGCATGTCGTCCGATATGCCCAGATGCGTAACGAGGCGGATATCGTGATGGCCAAAGCCAACAGCCAGTATGCCTTTTTGCTTCAGTTCTTTGAGCAGGCGCTCAGCTCCATAGTCTTCCGCTACAGACACGATCACTATATTGGTATCTACAGGCAGTATGTTTGTAGTGTATGCTTTTTTCTGAAATGCACCGGCAAGTATGCGGGCTTTATCATGGTCTTCTTTGAGGCGGTCTATGTGGTGCTCGAGTGCATAGCTGGCTGCTGCTGCCAGATAACCTGCCTGTCGCATAGCTCCTCCAAATACCTTACGCACTCTTCGGGCCTGCTTTATAGTGGCCGAGTCACCCAAAATAGCAGATCCTACAGGAGCTCCCAATCCTTTGGAAAAACAAATAGATAGGGTGTCAAAATAGTGTCCGTAATCTATCGGCACTTCTCCTGTTTCTACCAGCGCATTGAAGAGTCGAGCACCGTCCAGATGCATCTTCAGGTTGTGCTCACGGGCAGCATTGTGTATTTTTTGAATTTCAGTTAGCTGGTAGTAGCACCCCCCGCCTTTATTTACGGTGTTTTCAAGCGATACCAGCCGGGTGCGGGGAAAGTGTATGTCATCCGGATTGATGTTTTCCCGTACATCGGTATCCGATAGCCTGCCTCTGTTGCCTTCTGTCATCCGTAGCGATACCATAGCATTGGAAGCGGCTCCACCACCTTCGTAATTGTAGATATGTGAGTATCGGTGGCAAATTACTTCGTCTTGTGGCTGAGTGTGTACGCGCAATGCTATCTGGTTGGTCATAGTGCCCGATGGACAAAATAGTGCCGCTTCTTTACCAAATAATGAAGCTGTTTTTTGCTCCAGTGCTATAACCGAGGGATCTTCGCCAAAAACATCATCACCTACTTCAGCCTGCCACATAGCTTCCAGCATTTGTGCTGTAGGTCGGGTTACGGTATCGCTTCTGAGGTCTACGATCATGGGTTAAAATTTACTGTCCAGCCCGTTTTGGATGATTTTGTGCACATCTTCTTTAAAATCCTTGAGAGTGTCGAGCGAATATTGCACGGGATCTATAGGCTTATGAAATATGATTCGGCATTTTCTTCGATGAATGAAATAGCGTCCGTCATCGGGAAAAATGTGCCAGTTGTCGGCAAAAGAGATAGGCACCAATGGCACCCCGGTTTCGAGCGCCATACGAAAAGGCCCCTCTTTGAAAGAAGCCATCTTGGGCGGCTCCTGCGAACGAATTCCTCCTTCCGGAAAAATGGCTACTGAAAAACCTTCCAATAGCGCGTTTACACTTTTTTTGTAGGTGTCGTACTTGCTTCTGGCCTTAGCTCGGTCTACGGTAATGTGAAAACGCTTAAACATATACCCGAAAAACGGAATCTTAGAAATGGAAACTTTTCCAACGTACTTGAAAGGTACTGGCACAAACGGCATGATAGCCACATCCAGAAAAGAAAAATGGTTGGAGCAAAGGATATAATTTTTTCCTTTTTCAAAATCAAATTCCTTTTCTATTTCTATCGGTATGCCCACCAGAAAAAAATATATCCTGGCCCAGTAGTGGTTGACAATTAATCCCAGACGAGGTTTGTTGAACCAGTCGGCATACAAATATACCGGCAGTACCAATAAAAAGGTAAGTACAAAAATCAATATGGCATAAATAGAATACAATCTTCTCAACACTGTCATCAACATTCCTCCTTTTGTTTTGGCCATATTTTTTTAAATGAAATTACCGGTAGTATACAAACTGTATGCTGCAAATGTAAAATTTCGAGCCAATTTAATGCAACTTTAAAGAACAACTGATAGGGGAAAATGCAAAAAGGATGTTTTTAAGTTTCTGGTGGGTGCATTCACCTTTGGTCACTTCCGGCGATGTAGTTTTTTCACGATTCACTATATTGCTAAGACAAACAGGTAAAAATGAAAAGCGTAATTTTATTTCTCACTGTACTGTTGTGCGCCTGGAGTGTAGGCAGCTTGCAGGCTCAGGGTTGTAGCGATGCAGGGTTTTGCACTATGGGTGCCCTCAAGCCCGATCAAGGCTATCATAAGAAACTTTCCGTGCAGATTCGTTCCATCGAGATTAGTCATTACACGGGAGTTACCCGCTTCAAAGATGTAGTGTTTAACTACACCGCAGACGTTACGCTGGGGCTTGGGGCTAAAACTACCTTTCAGGTGAAGTTGCCCTATGCACGGGTAGACGGGGTGCTGAAAGACACGCAGGGCATAAGTGACCTTTCCATAGGATTGGCACGCAATATTTATTCCAGCGAGCAGTATCAGGTTAACCTGACAGTGGGGACAAAACTGCCTACCGGAAAATCAAACCTGAAAGCTGACGGCAAACCTTTGCCTATGTATTACCAGCCGGGGTTGGGTACATACGATCTGGTGGCCGGTATATCCGTGATTTCCCGTGGGTGGCTGTTTGCAGCAGGCTATCAGCAGTCGCTCAATCGTACCGAAAATGACTTTTGGTGGTCGGACTGGGAAGGGCACCCTCAGGAGGAGGTAGCGCTAAAGTACAAGCAGTCGAGGCACCTCGATAGGGGTAAGGATATCATGTTTAGAGTAGAGCGGAATTTTCGCTTTTCAAACTACAATTTCAATATAGGCCTTCTTCCTATCTATCGAATCAACAAAGACACACACATTACCCGAAAAGAGATTAAAAAAGAAATAGAAAACTCCAACGGACTGGCACTTTCGCTCCTGATAGGTGGAGGGTATCAGTTTTCTGTTAAGTCGGGCATCAAAATTATGAATGGGTTTAGAATACAAAAAAGGCATGTAAACCCCGACGGACTTTCACGTGAATTTGTATCAAACATCGGATATGTGTATAAATTTTAGACATTCATCAATATTGCTGTTTTGGTTTTGCCTGTTGCTGCCATCCCTGCTGCCGGCGCAGCAACTAACGCAGGCTGACCTGCTTTTCAACGAAGGTAAATATGGGGAAGCAATACAGGTATATACCGATGTAGCACGGGTGTTTGAAAATAACAATCAAACGGATAACTACGCGCTGGCTCATTTGAAAATAGCCAAATGCCATATCAGGCTGGGGGAGGTGCAGGATGGACTTACGCTGGGACTCAATACCCTGGAGTACCTTACAGATGAACTGAAAACGGACAACAAAACCTTGCTGGCCGAAGCGTATGACGCGATAGGTGAGGGCTACCTGCATGCCGGTAGAAACGACCAGGCTGAGCAATATCTGCTGCGCTCTCTGGATGCCTATGAGTCTGCCGGAGAGAAAGAGTCTTACGCATTAGCTAACTGCTACAACGATCTGGGAATCGTGTATTGGAACAACGGCAACAACCAACTGGCCCTGCAATACCATCAAAATGCACTGAAAATAAGAGAGAAACGCGCGACAGCCCCTACAATAGCCATAGCCGACTCGTACAACAACATAGGACTAATCTACTCCGGATATGCTTACGACAATGCCACTCTTCATTTTGAAAAGGCTCTCGGTATTTATCGCAATCTTCTGGGAGAAAACCATCCTAAAGTAGCACTGTGTTACAACAACCTCGCTTTGGTAAACGACAGCCAAAAACAGTACAATGAAGCACTGGATTACCTGTACAAGGTAGAGCAGATATGGAATGCTACTTATGAAGGAGAGCACCCCAATAAAGCATTTACATTGGCCAGTATGGGCAATATACACTTTCACAAAAAAGAATATGCACTGGCACTCCTTAGGCTGGAAAAAGCATTGCAATCGTATCATTTGCTCTATGGCACTCATCATCCGGAAATAGCCAATGTATTTAATCAACTGGGAGAGGTGCATCTGAGCATGGGACACTTCGAAGAAGCTATAGCCTATTATCAAAAAGGATTGTATGCCAACCTCTATGACCAGGAGCAGGCTGATGTCTATGTGAACCCGGAGCTAAAGAACTACTACAATGCGGATATCCTTCTTTTTTCACTACAGCAAAAAGCCAGAGCATTTGAAACTCTGCACTACAACAAGACCCTAAAGCTAAAGGACCTGAAAGCGGCACTTAGTTGCCTGGAATTGGCAGATAAGCTGATATCCAGAATAAGGCAAATTCGCCTTAATGAAAAAGATAAGTTGGCGTTGAGCGCAAAAGCCAGTGAGATTTATGAAGCCGGGGTTTTACTGTGTTACGCTATTAGTGAAGTTACTTTCGATAAGCAGTATTACCTGCATAAAGCGTTTGACTTTGCCGAAAAAAGCAAATCTTCTACGCTTTTGTCAGCCATTCAGGATACCAATGCCAAGCAGTTTTCGGGCATACCCGGGCCACTGCTCGAAGAAGAAACGCAGCTAAAAAATGATATAGCCTACTACGAACGAAAATTGGCACAAAGTGCTGATGAAAACGAGCAAAAAAGACTGACAGAGAAGCTCCTAATCTTAAACACCACCTATAATAGTTTTATAAAAAAACTGGAAGAGGAATACCCGCGCTATTTCAACCTGAAGTTCAATGAAAACTACATTAGTTTGCCTGTGCTTCAGCGCACATTAAATGACCGTACGGCTTTCGTTACTCACTTCATTACAACCGATAGAATATTTGCTTTTTATGTTACAGCTGAGCGGTTTGATGTGTACAACCGACCAAAGTCTGACCGGTTCGACAACTATGTGTCGGGTCTGCGCAATGCTATCAAATACGATAGTCGTACGCACTTTGTAGAGGCCGCTTCCATGCTCTATGCCCAGCTTTTTCCCATGCGCATGGGTAGAAAGATCACTGACCTGATCATTGTGCCGGATGGTGCACTGGCTACCATTCCCTTTGAAGCACTGGTAATGCCGGGTAAGAAAGTAGAAACTTTGGCTTATGGTGAGCTACCTTATGTAGTGAAAAAATACAATGTCAGCTATGATAATTCAGCCACATTGTATGCTCAGCGTAAGCAGGAGATAGAACAATATCAGGCAGAAACAGAAGATATACTACTGGTAGCACCTGTAGGGTTTGAGCAGGAATATTATGCCGACCTGTCTACGTCGCTCAACGATCTGCCGGGTTCAAAAAACGAAATCAATGAAATCAAACATTTGTTTCGTTCCAAGGCGCATCAAACGACTGTTTTGGCAGATAAGCAAGCTACAGAGATCAATCTAAAAGAAGAACCCTTGCACCGCTACAAATACCTTCACTTTGCCACTCATGGTATGGTAGACGAAAGCAACCCCGAGTTGTCACGTATTTTTCTGCGCCCTACATACAACGACAAAGAAGACGGGAGCCTCTACTCTGGTGAAATTTACAATATTAGTATCCACGCCGATCTGGTATGCCTTAGCGCCTGTCAGACCGGCCTGGGTAAACTATCGAAAGGAGAGGGGATTATAGGGCTTTCACGAGCGTTGCTCTATGCCGGTGCGGAAAATCTCATCGTGTCACTCTGGACTGTAGCCGACGAGTCGACTTCCCGCTTGATGATCGATTTTTATCAAAACCATCTTTACAGCCACTCCTACAATACATTTAGTGGAGCACTACGCAAAGCCAAACTGAAGCTTTTGGAAAGTGATGAATTTAATCGTCCTTATTATTGGGCTCCTTTTATTTTGATAGGCGAATGAGCTCTAACTGCCAATTACAAAGCCCAGCGAAAAGTCACCAATAATACCAGCGGTGGTGTTGATATACTTACCGCCTTGTATCCCCAGTCCGATACTCAGCCCCAAATGCAAGGAGTTTTTATAATTTCGCTGAATACCCCAAACCGGCCCAACTACGTAAGAATTGCTGACTTTAAGATAATTTTCTGTGACCCGGGGGTCTCCCAGTGGTTTGAAGCTGTAACTCGTAAATAGGGCGATGTAATTTCCGGAGTTTTTCTTTAACTTTTTCTTTACATTTCTCCTTTTATAATATTTTCTAAAAGAAGAATTAACAATTGGACTGGCTAAAAACTCGGAACGGCTTTCATTGTTTCCATAAGAATCGGAATAAGCGTAGAATTCGAAATAATACCCAAGTCCTGCACTTAAAGTAAAAGAGGTTTCATCGCCAAGTTTTTTTTCGTAGGATAGAGTAGTTGGCAATAGGTTTAGGTTAGCCTGATGGTCGTTTAATTTTACTCTTTGAGCAAAAGCGGAACCAATTATCAATAATAGTACTGTTGATAATGTTATTTTTCTCATTTATTTTTTTACCGAAAAAAAGAAAGTTATTGCTTATATCCAAATCTTTTTAGTTGTCTTTCGTTTTTGCGCCAGTTTTCTTCCACCTTCACGAAGGTTTCGAGGAACACTTTTTTACCGAAAAAACCTTCCATAGCTAACCTTGCCTCTGTTCCTACTTTTTTTATTGCCTCTCCCTTTTTTCCTATGATTATGCCTTTTTGGCTTTTTCTCTCCACGAAAATCTCCGCCCGCATTCGGATGATGTCTTCCTCTTCTTTGAAAGACTCTACTTCTACCTCTGTGCTGTAGGGTACTTCCTGCTGGTAATTTTCAAATATTTTTTCCCGAATTATTTCAGCAGCAAAAAACTTCTCGGGTTTGTCTGTCAGGGTGTCTTCCGGAAAATACGGCGGGTGCACCGGAATATGTTTTTTTATGGAGGTTAGCAATTCCTCTATGTTCTCTTGCTTGAGAGCAGATACAGCTACTATCTCTTTGTCGGGCATGATTAGCTCCCAGTAGTCTTTTTTGTCTTTGAGTCGGCTACCCTGATTTAAGTCGGATTTATTGATTACCAGTATTACGGGAGTTTTAGTCTCGTTTAGCACGTCTATGATGGGTTCGTTTTCATACTTGTCCATCAGATCCACTACAAACAAAATCACGTCGGCATCTTCCAGCGATTCGTTTACAAACTTCATCATAGACTTGTGCAGTGCGTATTCGGGCTCCAGTATGCCGGGGGTATCGGAATACACCAGCTGGAAATCGTCACCGGTGAGCATGCCCATAATTCTATGGCGGGTAGTCTGTGCCTTTGCCGTAATGATCGATAGATTTTCGCCTACCATGGCATTCATCAGTGTTGATTTTCCTACGTTAGGTTTGCCTATAATGCTTACAAAACCCGATTTGAAATTTTCTTTTTCCATAAATTAAAATTAATGCACAAAGGTACTTGTTTTTTAAGACAGAGCCTTCTACTTTTGCATCGCAATTGAGACAGAAAGGGGGTCGCCCAGAGTTGAAATTGACTATATCGCGGGATGGAGCAGTTGGTAGCTCGTCGGGCTCATAACCCGAAGGTCGCAGGTTCGAGTCCTGCTCCCGCTACTACAAAAAAGCCGTTTAGTGTACACTAAACGGCTTTTTTTATGCTCCTAAGTTCATGGTGTGTTCAGACCGAATACGCTAGTGAATACGCTACCGAATACGGACGAAATAATATTTGTGCGATTGTCAAGCCCTATGGATTTTAAGAGTTTACTCAAAAATTATTTACACAAGTCCTTGCCTGACTTAGGTGTATATAAGTAATGTGTTCATTTAGAAAATAATTCTGGTCTACTCTACGGTATCCTTTCATCAAGGAGGCTTTATGTGTTAAAACCGAAGTGAAAGCGAATAGCTTTCACTATTAAAGTCCTGCAGTAGCCATGTTTTCCTGATAAGTTTTACAGTTTTATAACTGCCTGGTGTAGCTACATAAGCGATGTGGAATGGTATTATTTAAGGTTTTTGTTGTACATTTAATAACGATTCAAAAAACCAAACACAAACCAAACCCTTTCAATTATGGATTATCCGGAGTTTATTCAGCATTTCACCTCTACTACAAGCCGGTTTCTGCCGGGCGTAGTAGGTGCCACAGTAGTACTGATCGTTGGCTGGCTCATTGCTATTGTTATTCGCAGAATAGTACATGGCCTTATGAAAAAAACCGAATGGGACGAGCGGCTGTTGGGCAACACGATTGTAGATACCAACAAGTTTGTCGCCAATCTGGTGTATTACCTGTTCATGGTCATTTTATTGCTGGTAGTATTAGAAATGCTCGGTCTCAGCCACGTACTCGATCCCATCAAGCACATGCTTACCGAGTTTCTTAGCTTTATCCCCAATATAGTAGCTGCGGGAGCTATCGTTTTTCTGGGGTATGTAATAGCCCTCTTTGTCTCCAACCTGGTTAAAATGGCAGGTAGTTTTATTGATCGCCTGGCGGAAAAAACAGGCTATAAAGACACAGAAAAGCTGGTGTATTTTATCCAGAAAATAGTATTTGTAGTCATATTCATTCCCTCCATCATACAGGCTCTCAATGCCCTGGAGCTGGATGCTATTACCCATCCGGCTAACAATATATTACATACGCTAACCGATGCTGTACCCAACATTATCGGTGCATCGCTTATTGTGCTTATTTTTAGCGTAGGAGGCAAGTTTCTATCGTCGTTTGTAGGAGAGTTGCTCAAAAATATGGGAGCAGACCAGCTCGGTAGTAAACTCAACCTGTTTATCGTTAGCGAAGAATATTCCCTGTCGAAAATAGTAGCGGCCATCGTTTACTTCTTTGTGGTCTTTTTTGGTATAGTCACCGGTATAGAGATGCTTGGTTTCGAGCGTTTGTCGGAAGTCTTTCATACCATTCTCAACCTCCTGGGCAGCATCCTCTTTGGCATGGTGGTAATGCTGATAGGCAACATGATCGCTTCGACGGTATATACCGCCATGACCAAATCCAACACCAATACTTACATGGCAGGAGTGGCCCGCGTGGGAATTATCGGACTGTTTTTAGCAATAGCTCTGCGTACTATGGGCATAGCCAATAGTATTGTAGAGTTGGCTTTTGGCCTTACGCTTGGTTCGTTGGCTGTAACTATAGCCTTGGCCTACGGGCTGGGAGGCAGAGAAGCAGCCGGCAAGCACATGGCTAAAATTCTCGATCGCTTCCAAAAAGATTAGTTTTTTTTAGAAAAAAAGAAAAGAAAGCCTGCCCGGGGATAGTATACTTAGGACAGGCTTTTTTATGCATATTTCTTGGGAATCTTCTCTTATGAAAGTTGTTTTTCGCCAGTGAGTACATCTGATTAATGCCAGAGCCTTTAGTATTCTTGATCTACGGCACATATATCCGCCTTTTTTTCAGTAGAGGGTAGGGAGTGTTTTTAGTGAGTTGAAAGTGTATTTCATCCGTTTTCGATACATGGAAATAGGCGTAAAACCATCAATATGTGTAGATTTGGTTTGGAGTAATATTTTTGCACAGATGAAACAGTATATATTAGCCCTATGCACCTGCCTTATGTTAGCTGAGTTAAACGCACAACATGTAACCCTGCCCATCTGGGGGCGGGATATACCCAATCGTATAGATACCGACCAGAAAGAGAAAAGTGTATCGACGGATATAGTGCGCATCTCGCAGGTGCAGGAGCCTACCATTGAGGTGTATTTACCTGCCAAAAAGAATGCAACCGGTCAGGCTGTAGTGATCTGTCCCGGGGGAGGGTATGGTATTTTGGCTTACGACTGGGAAGGGCAGGATGTGGCCAAGTGGCTCAATGCTCAAGGTATAGCCGGTATAGTGCTCAAATACAGACTGCCCGATGCGGCTTCTAATGCCGAACCACACAAATCGCCCCTAATGGATGCGCAGCGGGCCATTCGAACGGTGCGCTACAATGCCGAAAAGTGGAATATAGACAAAGACAAGGTAGGTATTATGGGTTTTTCGGCCGGAGGGCATCTGGCCTCAACGCTGGGTACGCACTTCGATGAGAAGTTATCTGCATCCAAAGACCTATTCAACTATATAAGCGCCCGTCCGGATTTTATGATTTTGATATACCCGGTTATTACCATGAAGCCCCCATACCTGCATCAGGGCTCCAGAGACAGGCTGCTGGGGTTAGACCCCTCGGAGGAGTTGGTCGATGCTTTTTCTAACGAACTGCAGGTAAAGCAAAATACCCCTCCAACTTTTATTGTACACTCTACCGATGACAAGGGAGTGCCGGTGGAAAATAGTCTGATGTTTTACCAGGCGCTAAAAGAGCAGGATATTCCGGTGGAGATGCATATTTACCCTACGGGTGGGCATGGATACAGTATGGCGGTGGGTAACGACCACCTCAACACCTGGACCGACCTATGTGTGCGATGGATAAACAAAGTAGCGAAGTAAGAGGGGAGAAAGGGCTCATTTGAGCCGGAATTGTTAAAGTGAATATATGAAGCCCTATTTGATAGATAAGAGCCAGCTGGCCAACCGGTCGTTTTCGTTCGATTACCACAAATTGCCGCACTACCTAAAGGTGTGGCATTACCATCCCGAGCTAGAGTTGCTCATTCAGCAAAAGAGTACCGGTACGCGGTTTATTGGCGATAGCATAGCCAAATTTGGGCCGGGAGAGGTGATACTGGTGGGTAAAAATCTACCCCACATGTGGCTCAATGATGATGTATATTTTGAGAAAAATCAGAAGCTGACAGCTGAAGCGTATGTCCTGCACTTTCGGGAAGATTTTGCCGGCCAGCAGTTTTTTGAAATGCCGGAAATGGCTGCTATCAAAAGCTTGTTTTCCAGAGCCGTGAGGGGGATCAATTTTTTAGGGGAAAGCAAAGAACGTATTGTAGACAAGCTTAAGGTTATGCAAAATGCTACCGACTTTCTGCGTGTGCTGGGGTTGGTGGATATACTTCAGCTTCTGGCCGAAGAAAAAAACTACGAATTGCTGTCGAGTGCCGGCTTTTTAAGTGAGTTTGGTCAGTCTGGTCAGCGCCAGCTCGACAAGGTATATGATTTTGTAATGCATAACTTCAACCACCAGATCAAACTCGAAGAGGTGGCTGAGTTGGTCAACATGACAGCCTCCTCGTTTAGTCGTTACTTTAAGCGCATCAATGGGAAAACGTTTTCCAACTACGTGAGCGAGATACGTGTAGGCTATGCCTGCAAGCTGCTGGTTGAAAACAAGTATCAGATATCGCGGGTATGCTATGAGTCGGGGTTCAATAACTTATCCAACTTTAACCGCCAGTTTAAAAACCTGATGAACTGTTCGCCTACCGAGTTTATTCACAAGCACGTAGCAGGCAAGGAGTGAATTATCCTATACCAAACATGTTTTTGATTCCCGTTAGGATCATGTTGATGCCGATAGCTCCGATAAAGAAGCCGTTTAGTCGCAGCAATACTTCCATGTTTTTGTCGTAGGCCTTCTTTAGCTTTTTGCCTTCGAGTGAGTCGCGTAGCTTTTTCAATAGAAAGATAGACCCGAAGTTGATGGTAAATGCCACCAGCAAAATCGAAACACCTATCCATCCGGGATGTCTGTATGAGGTGAGGATACTCAACGAAATAGTACCGGCACCTACCATAAAAGGCAGGGCAATTTCTGAAGCCAGATCGTCCAGGTTTTCTTTGATGTGTATCAATGCCCGCTGACCTTTTACAATAAAGAAATAGGCGTAGGAAAAGATGATAATACCGCCAAAGATTCGAAAAGACTCAAAGTCGATCAAAAACACCTTTTTGAACAAAAACTCGCCAAAGAAAAAGAACAGATAGCATACGACTAACGAAATAAAACTGGCTTTGAAAATGACAGTGATAAACTGTGAATGACTCAGATCCTTTCGTATAGGCTCCAGATAGAGAAATAAAGCGAAAGGGTTTAACATGATGAGAAGTTCGATAAGTGAAGCAATCATAGATAAAAGTCAAATTTTGCACCGGCTATGTCTCAAACAGAGCCGGGTATGGTATTCATTTAAGGTTAATGCGGGCAAATGTAGCCAATAGATAATGGCTCACACAGGGGCAGGCGATGCTTTTTAGGAATGAGGAGTAGCCGGCTCAACGCCAGTCAGTTAAATTCGAATAATTTACCAGAGGCTTCCTGTTCGGGTTGGAAAAGATCCTTTTTGTAGAGTGTAAGGGTTTCCTTTTGTTTACTGTCTTTGCGTATTATGGTCAAGGTGAGCTGGTCGGCCAGCTCCAGCGTGTTAGAAGCCAGAAAAGCACAAAACTTATCTTCGCTGGGCTGCTCAAAGTCAAATTCATTGATTTTTACAATCTGATCGCCAAGACTAAGTCCGGCTCGGTAAGCGGGCGAGTCGTTGTAGAGAAAGCCCACAAACAATTTGTCGTTTTGGTAGATCACCCGAAAGCCAAAAGAATGATAGATGGTGTGGGGTAATTTGCTGTTTCGTTTCACCAGCGTTATAGCCCTTTTTTTCCAGTCTATGGTGGTGTGATAGTTTTCAAAAAAATCTACCCCAAGTAGTTTGTTGGAGTGGTTAGAGAGTAGAATGTATTGGTGGTGCAATACTGCCCGCTGCTCTTCGCCCACGGCAAAAGATTGCACCAACGCTACGTGCGAGCTGTCGGGCTTTTCATAGCCAAAAGCGCCGGAAGCTATGCTACCATACCCTGAAGTGATCCGGCACTGGTGGCGATGAGGTTTGCGGCATAGTCTGTGCAAAGTTCGTTTCGATGATTTGTAAAATCCCTTGGCACCCAGATCTACATAAGCTTTGCCATCGGATACCCCATTGATGCTTACTGCCACTTTGGGAGTGCCGGAGTATACTGTGGTAAACGGCAAGACTGTGGCTCTGCCGGAGGGGATTTCGGGGGTGTTGGTGATGGTAATTTGTTGGCGGTCAAAGTCAATCTGCCAGACGGCTTTTTTCATGGTATTGGCACCTATCACACCGGCTATGTTCAGGCACCTGATCGTAGGAGGGGATTTTTCAAAATCATGTATCGTAGTGGCATTGTCGTAAAAGGTGATGCCACCAATTTCAAGCGTGTCAATTTGTGTCAGCGACAGAGTAAGACTATTGCCCTGAGAATCTTTGTACTTTTGATGGTGTATGTGGCGTAGCTTCAGTTCTTCGGCCAGTTCTTTCGATACAATGTTGGGTGAGCCTGTGTCCAGTAAAAAAGAATACGTTTTGCCCGCTATCACTACCGGTACGATGATGTGACCGCTGGCCAGCTTTTCAAAACCAAACGTACTGCTAAATGGCTGACGACTTACATGGGTCTGGTTGTAAAGTCTGGATAGGGTACACGATGTAGTGCCCCAGCCTAGCAACAAAAACAAAAACCAGCGTAAGTTCATAGTAAAGTAATCTATAGCCAATTGAATCAACGAAGGTAGCGAATATTGAGCCAAGGATAAAGGCTTTGGCTCTGCACCGGAAAACCTGTCACACTGCTAACGTACTTTTTTTAGAATAGTATGAACCGAAAGTAAATTATTGGTGTTAAATAACCTTGTCGGAGCGGGTATGCTTCGGGTATACTTTGAAGGAAAATTTTAAAAGAAGAAAAAAACAGTAATGAAGACAATCGTTTGTGTAGTAGCCATAGTAGTGGGGCTGGTAAGTTGTAGTGCACCAAATCAGAAACAGAATCAAGGCGAGAGCCAAAGCCGTGAAGCTTTTCCGGAGGCATTTGATCAAGCGCTGAAAGCTCATGGTGGGCTGGAGCAATGGAATGCTTACGGCACATTGACTTTTGACGAAATATCAGGCGAGGACACTGTTTTTCACCTGATAGACCTAAAAAACAGGAACGAGCGTATGGAGAAAAAAGGAGCGTATAAGATAGGTTTTACACAGGATACCGTGGTGGTATACCCTACACCTGATAGCTTCCCTGCAAAGAATCCACGCTTTTATCACAATCTCCGTTTTTACTTTTTTGCCATTCCCTTTGTGACCGCAGATGCCGGGGCACATCAGCACTCTATGCCGCCGGCAGAATTGCAGGGTGTAACCTACAATCGTGTGAAAATCACTTTCGGTGATGGTGTAGGGATAGCCCCAAAAGACCAGTATGTATTGTGGTTTGAACAGGACACCCATCGGCTGAAAATGATCAACTATTCGGTGACATATTTTGATGAAAGTCGTGCCGAGCAGTACAATGCCATCGTATACAGTCAGTGGCAGGAGGTAGGCGGACTTATAGTACCTCTGGAAATGACAGGCTACAAATGGGAAGACGGGCAGCTTGGAGAGGAGCGCTATCGCAAATACACCCAAAACGTCCGCTTTGCTGAGAGTAGACCTTCAGCGTCCGTATTTACAAATCTCAAATAAAAAGTTTGTATAAATAAGAAATGCCTACTCTGGAGATTGCTGTAAATAGCTCTCCCGGGTGTTCTATTACAAATGAAAGCGTTTCTCAGCAGAGGTTAAAACCCTAAGGGAGTAGCAGCGAAGTGTCGCCGTAGCTTAAAAAGCGGTAATCGTTTTCCAATGCTTCCTGATATACTTTTTTCCAACTATCGCCAATGAAGGCCGCTACCAGTAGTATGAGCGTAGAGCCGGGCTGGTGGTAGTTGGTAAACAGGCCGTTGCACAACTTGAAATCATACCCCGGGTAGATGAAGATTTCGGTTTCACCTGAGAGAGAATCAGCCCCACACTCATCCATTTTTTTCAAAATAGCTTTCAGCGCCTCGTCTTTCGAGGCATGCTCTGATGCAGGGGTTGTATAGGGAGCATTTTTTTCGATATGAAAAGGTGCGTTTGGGTTGTGAAGTAGTGCTGCTCCATACCAGTATGTGCTCTCCAGGGTGCGCATGGCTGTAGTGCCTACGGCAATGACCGGCCCCCTCGCGTGGAGTAGGTTTTCTATATTTTGCCTGTTGACCACTATTTTTTCATTGTGCATGGGGTGGTTTGTAAAGTCTTTTTCCTTGATCGGACGAAAAGTACCCGCACTCACATGCAGTGTTAGGTAGTCGGTAGTGATGCCCCGGCTTTCCATGTCGGCTATTATCTGATCGGTAAAGTGTAGCCCCGCTGTGGGAGCTGCCACAGCTCCTTCATGCTTCGAAAAAACCGTTTGATACCGGTCTTTGTCGTGTTGTTCAGCTTCGCGATTGAGGTAGGGAGGCAAGGGGACTTTTCCGGCTAATTCTATTATGTCTAAAAACGTCCATTCTCCGGGCCACTCAAACGTAACGAGTCCGTTTTCTCTGTCGGTAAGCACAGCCGATACCTGTATTGCTTTGCCATCAGGCAGGTCTATTGGAAGTATTAGGGTATCATTTTTCCATTTTTTGGCATTGCCAATGATGCATTTCCAGGTACACGCTTTGGTGGCTTTCAGGGTAAGTTGTACATCAGCGTGAGGTGCTACAGGATCGGTGAGAAAAATTTCTATTTTAGCACCGGTAGGTTTGAAAAAATACAGCCGGGCAGCTATCACTTTGGTGTTGTTAAACACCAGCAAGCTGTTTTGAGGTACCAGTTGGGCAGCCTGCTGAAATTGATGATGGCTGATGGTTCCCTGCTCGTATTTGAGTAGCCTCGACTGGTCACGTTGAGCCAGTGGGTATTTGGCTATTTTTTCATCCGGCAGGTCGTAGAGGTAATCTTCCAGGCTTGTCATGATATGCTCGCTGTTTTTGAGGTGCGAATCTTTACTTTATTCTTCAATTTTGCAATAAAGCCCCGTTTTTTTAGCAGGAGATGTAAGCTGTCGGAGGGTGTGCATGGGCTCTAGTGTGGTTTTTAGCTGAGGCGTACAAAAAGTAAATGTAGGAGGTAGGACACTTGGTTTTTTCATTTTAATTTAGGCGCCATGTCTATACAACTCAAATTCGTACCTCATACACTTCAGTTCAATTTTGCTGCCGGCACTTCCCGGGGAGTTTTTCATGAGAAAAAAATCTGGCTGATCAAGGTATATACTTCGGAAAATCCCCAGTGCTTTGGCGTAGGCGAGGTGGCCCCCATAGACAGGCTCAGTGTAGACTATGCGGTAGATTGGGAAGCCGAACTGGACAAGCTGACTGCCCGTTTGGCAAAGGTAGACTTGCCAGCAAATCGGCAGGAGGTGTATGCACTGGTACAAAGTCTGGTGCCGGCAGAGCAGCCTTCTCTACGTTTTGCACTGGAAATAGCTCTGCTGGACTGGCTGCAGGGGGGGGAGCGGTTGATTTTCCCCAATGATTTTTCCCTTAAGGAGAAAACACTCCCGATTAACGGGCTGGTATGGATGGGGGACAGGGCGTTTATGAAAGAGCAGATAGACAGTAAGATAGCGGCCGGATTTACCTGCATCAAAATGAAAATAGGTGCGCTGGATTTTGATACTGAGCTGTCGTTGTTGCGGTATATACGCGAGCAATATTCCAATACGCTTACGTTGAGGGTAGATGCTAATGGAGCTTTTCGCACAGAGGAGTGTCTGCTCAAAATGAAAAAACTGGAAGAGTTTGACCTGCACTCGATAGAGCAGCCGATAATGCCTCGCCAGCCGGAGGCCATGGGGCTGTTGTGTCTCAAAAGCAAAGTGCCGATAGCGCTGGACGAAGAGTTAATAGGCGTGGTGGGTATGGCCCATAAACGCAACCTGCTCGAAGAAATACAGCCGGCATATATAATATTAAAACCTGGCCTGCTGGGTGGTTTTCAGGCTACTGCCGAATGGATAGATCTGGCTGAAGAACTCGGGATAGGCTGGTGGATTACTTCGGCACTGGAATCCAATGTAGGACTAAATGCCATTTGCCAGTTTACCGGCCAGTACCCCGTAACTATGCATCAGGGACTGGGTACCGGACAGCTTTACCATAACAACATCCCGTCACCCCTGACCATTAAGGGCGAAAGGCTGTATTACCGTCAGGATGCTTATTGGGATTTTACCGGTGTAGGTTTGTAGATATCCTTTTGGTAAATGCTGGATTACTTATGTTTGAGTGACATTTGTCGAAATGCACATGCAATCAGATTACCGGACCAGGCTTAATAGAGTTTTTCAATTCATTGACGAAAACCTCAATTCCCAATTGTCTTTGGCTACTGTTTCGGAGCAAGCTTTTTTTTCACCGTTTCATTTCCATAGAATATTCAAACTGTTGACAGACGAAACATTAAACCAGTTTATAACTAGACGCAGAATTGAAAAATCGGTGTTGGACATCTTACATAAGGAGCTAAGTATTTCGGAAATATCACACTCCTATGGGTTTAGTGACAACTCTGCATACACCAAGGCATTTAAAAAATATTATGGTATAAGTCCGACAGAATTTAAAAATCAAAACCCCAATAAGTTTTTAAAAATCAGGCAGCTGAATAGCAAGATTGGACAAAGCTATCCTGATTTTGACGAATATGTTTGCATCATTGATAACTTAAAAAAATGGATTGAGATGAATGCGAATATTGAAATTAAAGAAAAGCCCGAACAAAACTATGTTTACATTACCTGTATAGGGCCACATGAGTTACCAACAGCATTTCAAAAACTAATTAGTTGGGCGATACCCAATGGTCTGATGACCAAAGAAGCCAAACTCATGACTGTTTACCAGGATAGCCTGAAGGTGACTGAGGAAGAGAAAGCCAGGTTTAGAGCTTGCTTTCAAATAGAGAATGAAATTGAGAGTGAGTTTGAATCTTCAACAATTTCATCAGGGAAATATGTTGTAGGAAGGTTTGAGATTGTATTGGATGATTTCGAAAAGGCTTGGACAGGCCTTTATGTCTGGATGGATAAAAATGACTATCAGAGAGCTGAGGGCGAGTCTTTTGAAGTTTACTACAACAATTTTAACGAGCACCCTGAAAAAAAAGCAATCGTTGACTTTCATATTCCAATTCGGTAAACATGAGCACAGTTAAACGCACATGGGAACGGCTGACACCAGACGAGAAAAGGATGGCTAAAGAAGAACTCATACTCTTCTTTGAAAATGAGCGAGATGAGAAAATTGGGGTTGTTGCTGCAGAAGAAATTATCAATTTTTTCCTTCGGTCGGTTGGCAATACGCTTTACAACAAAGGCGTTTTTGCAGCCAGAAAAGTCATAAAAAATCGGATTGAAGAACTGGATTACGATTTAGATGGCCTTGTCGAAATCTGACTTAAAAAAAAGAAAATCAGTAGGGATTACATACAAGGTGTATGCACGTGCTCAACTGCATACACCTTGTAGTACTTTATCAAAACATTAAGCATTGGCTGCTTCCAGCGCTTTTTTCTCCATGTATTCGTCGAAAGTGGTCAGCTTGTCTACAAAACCTGTAGGAGTGAGCTCCACTATTCTGTTGGCAATAGACTGGGTAAATGTATGGTCGTGAGACGTAAACAAAACTGTACCCGGGAAATTGATCAAAGCATTGTTGAAGGCCTGTATGGACTCCAGGTCCAGGTGGTTGGTAGGCTCGTCCAGTATGAGCAGATTGCCCTGTGCGAGCATCATACGCGAAATCATACACCTTACTTTTTCACCTCCCGACAGTACATTGCATTTTTTGAAGGTTTCTTCTCCGCTAAACAACATTTTTCCTAAAAAACCACGGATAAATACCTCGTCCTTTTCATCATCGCTGTATTGCCTCAGCCAGTCTATCAGGTTTTCGTCAGAGTTAAAATACTTGCTATTTTCGTTGGGCAGGTAGGCCGTGGTGATGGTTTGGCCAAATTTAAACTCACCAGAGTCGGCCGATTGCTCACCCATCAGAATTTCAAACAGTGTGGTTACAGACTGGCTGTCTTTGCTGATGAAAGCAATTTTGTCTCCTTTGTTTACAAATAGGTCAAGCTCGTTTACCAGAGGTTTTCCATTTACACTTTTACTTAGTTTTTCTATTTGTAAAATCTGATCACCCGCCGTTCTGCTTTGGTTGAAAATAATAGCAGGATACTTTCTTGAAGAAGGCTGTATCTCTTCTATGTTTATTTTTTCCAGCAGTTTTCGTCGGCTGGTAGCTTGCTTCGATTTGGCAGCATTGGCGCTAAACCGGGCAATAAATTCCTGCAGTTCTTTCTTTTTTTCTTCTGCTTTTTTGTTTGCCGATGATTTTTGAGTCAGAGCGAGTTGACTGGATTCGTACCAGAAAGAGTAGTTGCCGGTAAAAAGCTTTATAGCACTGAAATCGATATCGGCAATGTGTGTACATACCGTATCCAGAAAGTGCCTGTCGTGTGATACCACGATCACAGTATTTTTAAATTCCAGTAAAAAATCTTCCAGCCAGCTAATGGTCTGTATATCCAGGTCGTTGGTAGGCTCATCCAGTATAAGTATGTCGGGGTTTCCGAAAAGAGCCTGTGCCAGCAGCACTCTTACTTTTTGAGTTCCGTTTAGTTCCTTTAGCAGTTTGTAATGATCGTCTTCGGGTATGCCCAGGCCGCTAAGCAGGGCAGCAGCATCCGATTCAGCATTCCAACCGTCCATCTCTGCAAACTCGGCTTCCAGTTCAGAAGCCCGGTTACCGTCTTCCTCAGTAAAATCGGGTTTGGCGTAGATAGCATCCTTTTCCTTCATGATAGCCCATAGAGTGGTGTGCCCCATCATGACAGTATCCAGTACGGTACATTCGTCAAACTCAAAGTGGTTTTGCTTAAGCACCGCCATGCGTTTGCCCGGTTCTATGATTACTTTTCCGGAGTTAGGTGATATTTCACCCGAAAGAATTTTCAGGAAAGTAGATTTTCCAGCTCCGTTAGCACCAATTACACCATAGCAATTGCCATTGGTGAATTTGATGTTTACTTCGTCAAAAAGAACCCTTTTACCGTATTGTAACGAGATGTTTTGTGTTGAAATCATAGCCTTTTTTACATTGAAGGCGCAAAATTAGGCTAAAAAGTTGGTAAATGTTAATCTGTGTAAGGATAAGCCCGACCAAATGCTGGTTAGCTCCCAATTCACACTCCTAAGACCTGACTTTACACTCCTCACTTCTAACAGTTCTTTTGTTTATATAAAAAAACAGTAATCTTGTAAGTCGGATACCAATAGTCTATAGATGAAAATAGCAGTAATAGGAGGAGGTGCAGCGGGTTTTTTTGCTGCCATAGCCTGTAAAACACGTCAACCGGATGCTGAGGTGGTTATATGGGAAAAATCGAACAAACTGCTGGCAAAGGTGAAAGTATCGGGTGGGGGTAGGTGCAATGTGGCTCATGCGTGCCATAGCATTACCGATTTGTCAAAGAATTATCCCAGAGGTGAAAAATTTCTTAAAAAAGCCTTCACACAGTTTAGTACCAAAGAAACCATAAACTGGTACGAGTCGCGGGGAGTCAAGCTCAAAACAGAGGCCGACAATCGGATGTTTCCCGTGACCGATAGCTCTCAGACAATAATAGACTGCCTGCTGGACGAGTGTCGCAAAAGAGGTGTGCACATACAAAAAAAAGCCCCTGTAGAGTCCATAGCAAAAGAAGGAGATGGTTTTATACTGCATATAGCCGGCAGCAGTCAGCGTGTAGATAGAGTGATAGTAGCCACTGGCGGAAGCCCCAAAAAGGAAAGCTACGATTGGCTAGCCAGTCTGGGGCATGAGCCTGTGTTGCCTGTGCCGTCGTTGTTTACCTTCAACATGCCTGGCGAGTCAGTACGCTCGCTTATGGGAGTAGCCGTAGAGTGGGCAGAAGTGCTTATTCAGGGGACGAAAATCCGAACTTCCGGCCCGTTATTGATTACTCACTGGGGCATGAGTGGCCCGGCTATATTAAAGAGCTCCGCCATAGCAGCCCGACAGTTACATGCCAAAGACTATCAGTTTGCTATTCAGGTCAATTGGGTAGGGGGAGAAAATGAAAATCAATTGCGGGCAAGGCTCGAGCAGGATTTTGACCGGTTTGCCAAACGAAAAGTTGTGAATAAAAATCCGCTGGGACTGCCTGCACGCTTGTGGGAGTTTTTGTTGCAAAAAATAGCGATGGAGGAAGGCAAAACCTGGGAGCAGCTATCGGGCAAAAAATACAATCAGTTGGTAAACGCGCTGGTAAACGACACCTATCAGGTAAGCGGAAAAACTACATTTAAAGAAGAGTTTGTAACTTGTGGAGGCGTGCCCTTGTCGGAGGTGAATGTGAGAAGCATGGAAAGTAAAATCTGTCCGGGGCTGTTTTTTGCCGGAGAAGTGTTGGATATCGATGGAGTTACGGGAGGATTCAATTTTCAGGCTGCCTGGACAACTGGTTATATAGCCGGTACCCATGCAGTCACGGCCGATTCTGTTTAGTCGCTTGTGCAACTGCAAAATAGGATTAGCCGATGATGCCCTATGAAATGACAAGGAAACACGCTAAATTGCAGTCTTGAAACAACAAAATCCTAAAATCATTATAAAATTTTTAATAAAACGACTACAATGAAGAAAATTTTGCAAGAAGTACAGCAGAAGCTTGGTAAGCCTTACTACGACCTGGAGTTTTTGTTGCTAGCGCTAAAGGAAATTCTGGAAGAAAACGGAGAGGCAGAAATAGCTAGTCAAATACCTTTTATCAATGATTTGGATGTCAACCTGGGAGATAAAATCACGGGCAAGCACGTGCAGCTATACTCATTGGTGTTTCAGTTGGTAAACATGGTAGAAGTAAACGGAGCAGTACAGCAGCGTCGAAAATTAGAGGATGAAAATTCTCTGGCTGCTGAAAACGGACTCTGGGCCAACAACATTGAGCAATTGCTGAAAAATGGTATCACTACAGATACCATCATCGAAAACCTGCCAAAGATAAAGGTAGAGCCTGTGCTTACTGCACACCCTACCGAAGCAAAAAGAGGAACGGTATTGGATCATCACCGTGAGTTGTATCTGATGCTGGTGCAGTTGGAAAACAAAATGTTTACCCAAAACGAGCGAAACAACATCCGCCACAACATAAAACTCACACTTTACAGACTGTGGAAAACCGGAGAGATTTACCTCGAAAAGCCGGATGTACGGTCAGAGCTTGCAAACATCCTGCACTATCTTACCAATGTATTCCCTCAGGTTATACCAAGGCTAGACAGAAGGCTGCTGCAGGCATGGCGTGAGTCGGGCAACAAGATAGAAGATATAGTAGAAAACCATGCTTTCCCTAAGATAGCCTTTGGCAACTGGGTAGGTGGCGATAGAGACGGGCACCCGCTCATTACTGCTGACATCACAGCCGATACACTCAATCAATTGAGACTCAATGCAATCATTGTCATTCGAAGAAAGCTGATGTCTTTGCTAAAGAGATTGAGCTTTAGCTGCTCTTTGGAAGAAGCGCAGGGGCGTTTGCCGGAGCGTGTGAAAGAAATGCTTTCCGAATTGGACGAGCGAGGACAGATCGCTGTTGACAGAAACAAGGGCGAAGCTTTCAGGCAATTTACCAACCTTATGATATACAAGTTGCCGGTAGAGTCAGAAAGAGGTCATGCACTTCACCTGTTCGAGCATCAGGGATGTTATCAGTTTTCTACCGAGCTACTCGAAGATCTGAAAATACTGCAAAAGAGCCTGATAGCCTATGGCGCCAAGTCTATAGCCTATGACGATGTAAATAATGCTATCCGAATCGTGGAGACTTTTGGGTTTAGATTAGCCAATCTGGACATCAGACAAAATAGTGATTTTCATGACAAAGCCGTAGAGCAGCTGCTCAAAGCAGCTCAGTATAGCGAAACAGATTTTGCAAATTGGGACGAGAAAAAGCGGGTAGACTTCCTCACGAAAGAATTGCAAACCAACCGTCCTTTCACACATTTCAATACAGAGCTGGAAGGCAATGCCAAAGCCGTGCTGGACTGCTACAGAGTAGTAGAAAAACATGTATCGCAGTATGGAACTGAAGGTATAGGTTCTTTTATCGTAAGTATGACGCGCTCAGTATCTGATTTGCTGGTAGTGTATCTGCTGGCCAGAGAGGCAGGCTTAACCGAGTTGACCGAAAACGGTTTGGCATGTAAAATACCCGTAGTGCCTCTGCTAGAAACGATAGAAGATCTCGAAAACGGCACCTCTATTATGGATGGCTTCCTCAATCACCCTTTCACTAAAAACACCATGGCCTATTTGAAGGAAATGCACAACTGGGAAATCCCCGTGCAGCAGGTAATGGTAGGCTATAGCGATAGCAACAAAGACGGAGGTATAATGGCCAGCCAGTGGAACCTCTACAAAGCGCAGTACAAACTGGCTCAGGTAGGTGAGGATCATGGAGTGAAAATCCGATTTTTCCACGGTAAAGGCGGTTCGATCAGCCGTGGGTCAGGACCTACTCATTACTTCATCAAAGCCTTGCCACACAATGCCATCAATGGTGAAATTCGCCTGACAGAGCAAGGTGAGACCATAGCGCAGAAATATGAAAACAAAGTAAACGCCAGCTACAACCTGGAACTACTGGCAGCCAATGCCATGTTTAAAACCATACAGGACAAGGCAACTGAACGTAGCTACCATCCTCTGGCCGAAGTGCTCGAAAAACTAGCTGTAGACAGTAAAAAACGCTACGAAAGCTTATTGAGAGAAGACGGATTCATTACTTACTTCCGTCAGGCTACACCTATCGATGCGATCGAAACCAGTAAGATAGGTTCGCGACCAGCCAAGCGTACAGGAGCTAAAACGCTGGAAGACCTTAGAGCTATTCCCTGGGTGTTTTCATGGAGCCAGTGTCGCTACCACATGACCAGCTGGTATGGACTGGGTACTACGCTGCACAATCTAAAAACAGAAAGGCCCGAAGATTATGACAAGTTCAAGGCGGCTATCAAGACAGATACATTTATCCGCTATGTACTGACTAACGTAGACACCAGCTTAGCTGCAACCGATGAGGATATAATGAAGCAATATGCCGAGTTGGTAGAAGATAAAGAGGTAAAAGAGAAGTTCCTGAATATGTTTTTGTCAGAACTCAAGCTTACCAGAGAATATCTTTTCGATCTGCTGGAAGAGCGTATAGAAAACCGAAGAGTAAACCATTTTTACTCCAACAAACTGCGCGCTACACTGATGATCGATTTGCACAAAAAACAAATAGCACTCCTTAAAAAATGGCGTAAGCAAAAAGAGGAAAATGATCCTGATGTGGGGCTTACCCAAACGGAGCTTATGGTGTCTATCAATGCCATAGCCAGTGCCATGAGAAATACAGGTTGATACCTGATACAAAACCAGACTAAATTAAAATGCCTGTTTAGAAATTCTAGACAGGCATTTTTTCTTTCTACACATTAGGTTCTACAGAGAGGATTTCCTGTGCATTCGCTCTGCTGGAGGGAGAAGCTGCTATTAATCGCTTTTGCTCGCATTCAAAACTGTAGACAAAAACAGAAGAGTTTTTCAAACTTTGACCCGTTCACAGCGCTCAGGCTAAGTCACATTGTGCTATTTTTTTATCATACCGCTGCAACCCTTTTGGGATAAATTACCTCTATGAAAATATAACAATGGTAGGATTAGGGGGACTTCTTCGGAAACCTTGTCTTAAAATTGAAAATTTAATCCCGGGAAATTTCATGTTCAAAAACGACCATTTTTAATCTCAAAACCGAACACTATGTAAAGGTAAAATCGAACAAAACTCACAATATGCCTGAAAAACACACTCATTTCAATCAGGCATGCCCCTTGCAACCAGCGCGAATTTTAATTTCATTAAAATTTATTTTCAAAAACTTAAATTACACATGCTAATCAAAAAAAAGGTGCAGGCAGGAATGCTGCTTGTCGGATTGATGGTTTTTGCCATTCAAGCTTTTTCTCAAAACAAACTTACCCTCAACGGCTACATTCGTGATGCTTCTAATGGAGAAGAACTCATCGGTGTAACCGCTTATGTGAAAGAAGTACAGGGAGGTGCAGTTTCCAATCATTACGGATTTTATGCTGTTTCACTTCCCCCTGGTACATACACTGTGGTGTATTCCTACGTGGGCTACAAAAATGTAGTAAAGACTATAGAACTTACTGCAGACGATGTTAGCCTGAATATAGAACTAATTCCCGACGTAATGGAACTTACCGATGTGGTGGTGACTGCCGAAAGGGAAGATGTAAACATTGCCGATATCAAGATGAGTGCGCAGCGAATAGACGTAGAGCAGGTAAAGCTCTTGCCGGCTCTGTTCGGTGAGGCCGACATCATCAAAAACGTGCAAATGCAACCCGGGGTGACCACCGCAGGAGAAGGTACGTCGGGGTATTTTGTTCGAGGAGGTACGTCGGATCAGAACCTCATCTTGATCGATGAAGCTCCTATATATGATCCCTCGCATTTATTCGGGCTATTTTCCGTGTTCAATGCCGATGTGATCAAAGATTCTGAGTTGATAAAAGGAGGAATACCGGCTCAGTATGGAGGGCGCTTGTCTTCTATATTGGATGTGCGCACCAAAGACGGCAACAACAAAAAGCTGGGAGGCTCTGCCGGTATAGGTTTGCTGGCCAGCAGACTGATGCTCGAAGGGCCTATAAAGAAAGATGCCAGCTCTTTTATCGTGTCGGCTCGCCGCTCTTATGTAGATGTACTAACAGCAGGACAGACCGACGGCAATCGGGTGTATTTTTACGATTTGAATGGCAAAATTAACTGGCGTAAAAACAACAATAACCGCTTTTTCCTGGCCGGATACTTTGGCAGAGATGTACAAAAATTTGGTAACGATGGTTCTTTTGGCTGGGGAAACGGGACAGCTACTTTCCGGTGGAATCACCTGTTTAATGAGCGATTGTTTTCCAATACGTCACTGATATATAGCAATTTTGATTACAGCCTGGAAATAACAGATCCGGTGCAGGGACTAGAGTGGTCGGCCGGTATACAGCAGGGTATGTTTAAAGAAGATTTTACGTTTTACCTCAATCCTGAAAACGAAATCAGTTTTGGTTATCACGGATCGTATAGAAAATTTAAGCCCGGAAGAATTGTCCCCAATTCGCAAAATTCCATCTTTGAAACCACTGTACTGGAAAACTTTCAGGCGCTGGATCATGCCTTGTACGTAGGCAATGAAATGAGTGTATCCGATAGGCTAACCCTGCAATATGGAGTGCGTTATTCTATCTTTCAAAACATCGGAGAAACCCTCATTTATGAATATGAGGATCCTCAGGACAATATAAATAAAACCCGGGTTGACTCTACACAGTACAAAAACTTCGAAACCATCAAGGTTTTTCATCACTTGCAGCCACGCTTTTCCGCACGCTATATACTCAACGACGTAGCGTCGCTCAAAGCCTCCTACAATCGGATGGTGCAAAATGTACACCTGTTGTCCAACTCAGTGGTTTCCCTGCCTTTCAATACCTGGTGGCCAAGCTCGCCTTATGTAGGGCCTCAGCTTTCGGATCAGGTAGCAGCCGGCTATTTTCGCAATTTCAAAGAAAACGCCTATGAGTTTTCGGCAGAGGTGTATTACAAAAAACTAAATAACCTGGCAGCCTTTGCAGACAATGCCAATGTGTTTTTTAATCAGGACCTGGCAGTGGAAATCCGAAACGGTGATTCAGATTCGTATGGTCTTGAGTTGTTTTTGAAGAAAAACAAAGGAAACCTAAATGGCTTTGTGAGTTACACCCTCTCCAAGACGCAGATTGATATTGCCGGAGTAAACAACGACGAGGCATTTCCTGCCAGTCACGACAGGCGACATAATTTATCCGTGGTGGGAACTTACAAACTAAACAACAAGTGGACATTTGGAGGAAATTTCGTTTACAATACCGGACGTCCGTTTACCTTGCCCGTAGGGAAGTATCGTATGGACGGGTATAACCTCGACTACTATACCGGACGCAACTCATACAAATTGCCTGATTACCACCGTTTTGATTTTTCGGCTACCCTTAGCCCCAGAAAAAACGAAGGGAGGAAATGGAAATCCAGCTGGGTTTTTGCCATATACAATGTGTACAATAGAAAGAATCCGTTCACAATTTACACCCGCACAAAACAGGATAAAGACGGTAACGTCATAGGAGACGGAACCGAAAAAGAAGCCCGTTTGGTGTATTTGTTTCCCATACTTCCATCAGTTACTTACAATATCAAATTTTAATTCGTGATGAAAAAAATATTATATCTATTCATAATTTCAGTGTGCTTTGCCTGCGAAGAAGGTATTTTGATAGACGTAGAACAGGCCGATAGCAAAATCGTAATAGAAGGGCTGTTGACTAATCAGTCAGGTAAGCAGTTTGTGAAAGTAGCTCGTACAGTCGGTTTTTACGACGAGGGGATTAACCCTGCCGTAAGTGGTGCTACCGTACGGGTAACAGACAATCTGGGAAATGTAACCCCTTACACAGAGTCAGAAAACAGTGGCGTATACCTTCCCGATGCTGCGTTTGTAGGGCAGGTGGGGAGAACATATTCGCTGGAAGTAGTAGTGGATGGCGATACTTACTCGGCTACAGAGGAGCTTTTGTCCGTTACTAAAATCGACAGCCTTACCTATGGTATAAGTGAAGAGGAGTATGGAGATCCGGAAGAAAAAGGCAGATACTACAGTGCCTTTATGTACACCAAAGAGCCGCAGGATGAAGATAACTTTTACATGTTTAAGTTTTACAGAAACGGAGAATGGCTCAATGACAATGGCGAAGACATAACAGTAACAGACGATGTGGCGGTAGGGGAAGCGATAGAAGGCCTGGAGATGCCTGAGTACCACGCATTGGGTGATTCTGTGTCTATGGAGATGTACAGCCTCACCAAGACGCAGTACATTTACTGGTCTGATGTAGCCAATTTGATATTTTCAGATGGAGGAGTTTTTAGCCCGTTACCGGCAAATCCACGCTCCAATATATCAGGTGGAGCACTTGGTGTTTTTCAGGTTTCTTCTGTTGAATCTGACTATGTAGTGATAAAAGAATAAGAGGACGGTGGTTTTTCCGCTAGCTTCAATGCTGTGCGGAAATAAAACAGGTAAGGCAGCACTGAATGACTTGAAGGTCAATTCGGTGCTGCCTTCACTTTTATCGGGGAATTGTGCGATTTATTCAAAACCCATCTGCCGATATATTTTCAGGCAGGTAGTTATAGGCTTTTCTTCTTAGACCAATAATTACAGTAAGCGATGAGCAAAAAAAACAGGCTAGTCACATTGACCAGCCTGTTTTTTTAGTGACATGAGAGCCGCCCCGGGATGTTGATCCTGAGACGGCCTCATTCCTCATCACAAACCTATTCTTTGGGTTGTTGGTTTAATTATGCGATAAACTGAACATTATTCCCTTCGATACCCGACTGCTTTTGGCTTTCAATAGCAGGGTTTTCGAAAATGGGGCAACAGATTCATCTGTTTTAATGGTCATGATTCTATCCGTAAGGGGATTTTCACCATTGGCAAACGTAATAGCCACACCTTCCGGCAGAGTGCTGCCCAGACCCAGTTTTATTTTTGCTTTTTTGTATGATTTAGATCGATTGATGGTTATGTCTACAGTTTGCGTTTTTCCCGGAACCAGGACTATCTCTTTTTCAGACATGCTGACCGTAAACTCTTTTTTAGGAACTTTTTGTGCTACAGATACTGTGGTTGCAGCCACAAGCATTGTTAGCAGAAGTAGTTTAACTTTTTTCATTTTTTTGGTATTTGTGGTACAAAGTATTTTGACTATTTGAAACAATCCCAAATACATTCCCCAACGTCCGGGCAAAGATAAACGTCTTTTCGAACAAAATGTTTATTCGTTCGAAAATTATTCTCAGATAAATTCAAAAAGGGGTTTATTGTCTGCTGGAAAGAGGAATGAAAGTTGAAAGGAGAGAAGAAAAAACAGGCGGCTACTTTTCGCTTTCTGATTTACTATGGGCTGGTACTCACTTCAAAACGACTTTAGCGCATAACATATTCTAAAACGGTGAAGACCGAAATAAAATAAGTCTTAGATTTGTAGCCAAATACTACATTGATATTTACTTCCTAAACAATTATGATCAGTAAGGCCACTATAGACGCTGTAAAGTCCCGTATGGACATTTATGAGGTGGTGAACGACTTTGTTCGTCTGAAAAAAAGCGGAAGTAGCTACAAGGCGCTGAGTCCCTTCACCAACGAAAAGACGCCTTCTTTTGTCGTATCGCCATCCAAGGGTATTTATAAGTGTTTTAGCTCAGGGAGAGGAGGAGATGCCATCGACTTCTTGCAAGAGGTAGATGGGCTTAGCTACATGGAGGCTATAAAGTACCTGGCTCAGAAGTATGGTGTTGCCATAGAGGAGGATGAACCTTCAGAAAACTTTGCGCAGGAGCAAAGCCAGCGGGAAAGTCTGTTTATCATTCTCAATTTTGCCAAGGATCACTACAAAACCAATCTGCTGGAATCGGATGAAGGCAAAAGTATTGGACTTTCCTACTTCAAAGAGAGAGGGTTTAGCAGCGAAGTGATTGATGCTTTTGACCTGGGATATGCTTTTGATAAGTGGGACGGACTTATTCAGGCTGCTAAAAAAGCAGGCCACAACCCTGAGTTTTTAGAAAAAGCAGGACTTAAAATTGTAAAAGAGTCCAAAGAGTATGACAGGTTTAGGGGCAGGGTTATTTTTCCGATACACAACGTTACGGGTAAGGTAATTGCCTTTGGTGCCCGGATACTCAAAGCCGACAAAAAACAACCAAAGTATATCAATAGCCCGGAAACGGAGCTATATCACAAGAGTAATATCCTGTACGGGATATTTCAGGCGAAAAATGCCATACGCAACGCCGATAACTGTTTTTTGGTAGAGGGCTATACAGACGTTATTTCACTGCACCAGAGTGGTATTCCCAATGTGGTAGCATCGTCCGGTACGTCGCTTACCGAAGATCAGATCAAACTCATCAAACGCTACAGCGACAATGTAACGGTGTTGTTTGATGGTGATGCAGCAGGACTGAAAGCTTCTATGCGGGGTATCGATATGATACTCGAAGGAGGGCTGAATGTAAGAGCTGTATCATTTCCCGAAGGAGAAGATCCGGACAGCTACTCCAAAGCCCTTGGGCCTGAGGGGTTCAAAGAATACCTGGAAGAAAACGCCAAAGACTTTATAGCCTTTAAGACTTCACTGCTGGTAAAAGAGGGGAAAAATGACCCCATCAAAAAAGCGGAAGCTATTGGAGATATTGTACAGAGTATATCGCTCATACCCGACCCGATAAAGCGGACTGTCTATATACAGGAGTGCTCCAATCTACTCGATATTACTGAGTCGGTGTTGGTTACAGAGCTAAACAAAATACTGATCAACAAACAGCGGGAAGCGACGAACAAAGAGCGCTACCGTACCGATGTGCCCCCCGAAGCAGTAGAACCTGAAACGAAACCTCAGGTAGCGGCTTCTGCAGTAGATGTGGTGTCTATGCAGGAAAGAGAAAGCATACGTATGCTGATAAACTATGGCAGTGAGTTGGTAAAGGGCAGTGAAGATGAAGACCTCCATATGATCAATTATTTTTTGTCAGAGTCGGAGGATCTGGAATTTGAAACGCCCGTATACAAACGCATATTGGAGCTTTTTAAAGAAAAACTCTATGACGGAGTGATCGTAGATGCAGAATACCTGCTGTCATCGGGCGATGCGGAGTTTAGAAAGGTAGCGGTGGATTTGATGGCGGAGCGTTATGAACTTAGCCCGAAGTGGGAAGACAAATATAAAATAATGGTGCCTCGGGAAAAGGATGTGTTGAAAAATGCAACCTACACCAATATATTGAGGTTGAAGTTTAGAATAGTACAAAAACTGATAGACAATAACCTGGAAAAGCTGAAGCAGGCCAGGGAAGACGAAGAGGTAAATGAGTTGCTCATGGTTCAGAGTAACCTGAAAAAATACGAAATGTCAATTTCCGATGTTTTGGGTATAGTGGTTTCCCGAAACTAACGGATCATAATTTATACAATAGCGAACAAACAAAACACAGAATAATGTTAGATAAAATACCTGAAGCTATAGAAGCCATAAAAAGGGGAGAAGTAGTGATCGTAGTAGATGATGAGGATAGAGAAAATGAAGGGGACTTTATATGCGCTGCAGAAAGTGTAACCCCGGAAATCATCAATTTTATGGCTACTCATGGTAGAGGCCTTATCTGTGCACCCCTGATAGAGAAAAGGTGCGAAGAGTTAGAGCTGGAACTGATGGTAGGAGAAAACACGGCATTGCACGAAACCCCCTTTACCGTGTCGATAGATTTGCTGGGCTATGGCAATACTACGGGTATTTCGGCCAGCGACAGGTCTAATACCATCAAAGCATTGGTAAACCCTGACACTAAGCCCGAAGAATTGGGCAAGCCGGGACATATCTTTCCGCTGAAAGCCAAGGCAGGGGGAGTTCTTAGGCGCTCAGGTCACACTGAAGCAGCTATCGATTTGGCTCGTTTGGCAGGAATGTATCCGGCAGGAGTGTTAGTAGAAATACTCAACGAAGACGGTACTATGGCCCGGTTGCCGGATCTGCGAAAAGTAGCCGATCAATTCAACCTCAAGCTGATTTCTATCAAAGACCTGATAGCTTACCGAATGGAAAAAGAGTCGCTGATAGAGCGGCAAATAGATGTGAAAATGCCTACCGACTATGGTAATTTTAAATTGGTGGCATTTAAGCAGATAAATACCGATGAAACACACCTGGCGCTGATCAAAGGAGAGTGGGAAGAAAATGAACCCGTAATGGTGCGCGTGCACTCCTCGTGTGTCACAGGCGATATATTTGGTTCGTGCCGATGCGACTGTGGCGGGCAGCTACACAACGCCATGAAGATGGTAGAAAAAGAAGGAAAAGGTGTAGTACTTTACATGAATCAGGAAGGCAGAGGAATAGGCCTGATCAACAAATTGAAAGCATATAAGCTCCAGGAAGAAGGGTTGGATACTGTGGAGGCGAACCTCAAGCTGGGATTTGATATGGATCAGCGCGATTATGGTGTAGGGGCTCAAATCCTGCACAATCTGGGAATAAAGAAAATAAAATTATTAACAAATAATCCGAAAAAGCGTGTAGGATTAATGGGATATGGTCTGGAAATTGTTGACAATATACCCATAGAAATAGTGCCCAACGAACACAACAAAAAGTATCTCGAAACGAAAAGGGACAAGATGGGGCATAATATCCTAAAGCATGAGAAAAGTAATAACGCATAACATACTTACGATCTTATTAATAAGCCTGGCCGGTACTGTACTCGGCCAGGAGTTTCCTTCCAGAATCTGGCACGAAGGCTATCTGGTTACCAGCAAGGAAGATACTGTGCGGGGCATGGTCAAATACGATATGGATACCGATATCGTACAGGTGAGAATCAATGATCAGCAGGTAAAGACCTTTAGCAGTAAGCAGATTTTGTATTTCGAAATCTACGACAAGACAGTCAAAAATTACCGGCAATTTTATGCTTTGCCTTTTCAGGTAAGGGTCAACTTCAAAACCCAGTCGTTGTTTGAGGTGCTTTACGAAGGGCCGCTCACTCTGCTGGTCAAAGAGAAAATTATAACAGTATCTGACCCGTACAATCAGGCATATATCAACGGCCCGGTAGTATCGCGTGAAAAATTGTCCTACTCTTATTACTTTATCGACCAGAAAGGTAAAATGATGGAGTATACCTCGGGCAAGCGCAACGACCTGCTGGATATAATGAAGAAGAAAGCGCCCAAAGTAAAAGAATACATCAAACACAACAAGCTACGAACCGACCGCATGCGCGATATTGTGCGCATTACGGCCTTTTACAATTCTCTGTAGCCAATGTGATCGCTTAGTTGTAAGCGATCACACTTATGTCTTTGCAGTCCTTCCAGCTTGCCTTTTCCAGTTTTGAGAGAGTGATAGTACCGGTGATATAGTTGTCATTTTCTCCGTAATACTTTTCCGAAATGTGCTCAAAGTCGTTGAAGTCGGGCGTAGTACCATTGCTATAGCGCACATACACTTTCAATTCCAGATCTTTAGTGAGTTCCAGTTTTTCATGAAAGCGAACGTATTTCTTGTGCTCGTAGCGATACGAATAGTTAAGGGCAGAAATGTCGGACAAAACCGCCGATCCTGTAGGTTTATCTCCGGCACCTTTTCCATAAAGTAGCTGGTTTTCAGAAAAGGCACTTTCAAGTATCACCGCATTGTATTCATTTTTAGTGAAAGACAAAGTGGAGTTGTCGTCCACAAACGAAGGGATCACATAAGCCTCTATATGATTGTCTATTTTTTTACACTTGGCTATCAGTTTGATGTTGAGCCCGTGGTTTTGAGCAAATCGGATATCAAAAGAGTTGATGTGAGTGATGCCGTAATTAAACACCTCGTCGGGGCGCGAAATGAGCCCGAAAGCATGAAAAATAATGATAACGAGCTTGTGTTTAGCATCTATGCCCTCTACGTCGAGAGTGGGGTCAGTCTCAGCAAAACCTACTTCCTGAGCTTCTTTTAGCACCTTATCATAGTCCAGCCCTTCATCTATCATTTTAGTGAGGATGTAGTTAGTCGAACCATTAAAAATACCCGATACAGAGGTCAGCATATCGTTATCGTAGTACTCCTCCAGGTTGCGAATGATAGGTATGCTGGCGCAGGAAGATCCCTCGTACAAAAACGGCACATTGTGTTTTTTCTGCAGTTCTACCAGCGTACTCAGATTTTCCGAAATCATTTTCTTATTGGCCGATACCACACCTTTCCCTTTTTCCATGGCTTCTTTCACAATGTCAAAAGCTGCATCAGCATCGTCTATCAGCTCTACGATCACATCTATTTCAGGATCGTCCAGCAGGTCTTTTTTGTCGGTGGTAAAATAGCTCGCATCGATGCTACGCTTTTTATTGGCATTTTTGATACATATTTTTTTGATGTTGGTATGTTCGTTGTTTGTTTCCTGCAACACATACCAAAGGCCTGTACCTACACAGCCAAAACCAAATACTCCCAGGTTGATTTTCTTCATAGTCACTATTTTATCCTACAACAGGTTAATTCTATAGTTTTTTATCCATTGCCACCAAACAAAAAATCCCTTCCAGTAAGCTGAAAGGGATAGGTATATTTTTTTACAAAGTAAAATCCAATTCAACTCATCTCTATCCTGGCCATACGCCGGATTGGAAGTAGCACCTGCTCTCCCTACTAATAGGTAGAGGGTTGCTAAGGTTTCTCAGGGCCAAGTCCCTCCACCTTTCTTGATAAGTAACAATAAATAAGAACGAGCGCAAATAAAGGGATTTAACCGATACCATCCAAAAAGCAGGATTGCATTGTGTCAATATGCATGAAATAAATAGGCTCAGCTTAAAAAGTCTCAGGTATATTAGCTACACGGCGGGTGAGGTTAGTCTTTTTTTAGTAGGTGAAAAATACTGTCAGGGAGGCGGGTGATATTTTTTATTTCGTGTGTAAGAGGTTAAAAATCAGTATATTGACAAGGGGTCGGTTGACTGATGGTCTATTTTTTTATACAGACATAAAACTATTTGAAAACGAGAAGCATCTATAAAGTAAATCGAACAAATACCAATCAAAAAGATGAGCTCCGCAACCTTGCTGGACATAGCTATGAACCATTCGGAAAAATTGATCCATGATGCCCAACAGGGAGACAGAAAAGCCTTCAACAAGCTGGTGAGTTTGTGGTATAAGCGGATATATAACTTTTCGCACAAGTACTTCAACGACCATGACATGGCTACAGAAGTATCGCAGCGCACTTTTATCAGCTTGTTTAGCAGTTTGCCAAAGCTTCAGGAAGTGGCCAGCTTCAAACCCTGGCTCTACAAAATAGCGCTCAATACTTGTCGCGATGAGGAGCGAAAGGCTTCCAGCAGGTCGAGGTTGGTAGTGTCACACGGAGGGGATAGCGAATCTGTAGCTCATCAGGTGCCCGATCATGACAACCCCGCACCGGATAAACTCTTCATGCAGCATCAGGTGTCGGAGTTGGTACTGGGAGCCATAGAGCAACTGAGCGAAGAACAGCGCGAAGTGCTCATTATGAAAGAATATGAGGGGTTTAAGTTTAGAGAAATAGCCGAAGTGATAGGAGTGTCTGAAAATACAGTGAAGTCGAGGTTGTATTATGGACTGTCCAATTTGAAAAAGATAATAGAAAAAGAACGCGTGTATAAAGAATCGGTCAATTATGGGAACTAAGATAGAGGAACATGAGCTGATTGCTTACCTGTACGGTGAGCTGTCAGCAGAAGAACAGCGACGCATAGCAGCTGCCATAGCTGCAGATGCCGATCTGAAAAAAGAAGTGGAAGAACTGCAGCAACTGCGCGGAGTTATGGGGAAGCTTTCCGACCAGGAGGTGGAAGCACCCACGTTCATCGTAGATGATACAGTGGCCTCAAAGGTAAATCGTGTAAAAATACTTTGGTGGGTACCGGCAGTAGCTGCCGCATGTGCTCTGCTGATCATCTCAGGGTATGCCACAGGGTTTTACTTTTCCGGTACTACTGAAGGCATATCAATAGGCTTTGGTAGGCAAGAGCAGCAAAATACCGTGAGCAAAGAAGAGGTACGGACCATCATGCAGGAAGTGTTGGCAGCTTACAACCAGGATCGGGATGAAAAGCTAGCAATGCTGGAAAGCAAGCTTACTACCAGGCTGGAAAAGGACAGTGAGGTAAACCGGCAGGCACTGATTAGCTATATGAAAACACACACCGAAGAATCGAGGGTACTTATGAAACAATATGTAGTGCAGGCTTCACAGCAAAATCAGAAAATGATAGCCGACTATTTCAAAGTATCTACTGAGCAGCAGGAACAATACCTCCAAACCGTACTCACGGACTTTACGCAGTATTACAACAATCAGCGGAAAGAAGACCTGCAGACCATTAGAACTGGCCTTATGGACTTTAAAAAATCCAATGATATAAAACAGTATGAAACCGAGGTGGTGTTGGCAAACCTTATAGACATGGTAAACACTCAAAATAAATAAAGCGATGAAAACAATAGAGAGAATAGCAGGATGTATCCTGACACTAATGCTGGTAACCTCAGTGGCTTTTGCCCAGCAGGTAGATCAGAAAAAAATGAGTAAAGACATAGAAATAGCAGAAGAAATACTGCTGGCTATGCTCAAAAGGGGAGAAGAAACGCCTTTCAGTCTGGTGAGAGAACCGATAGGTATGCACGTGGAGGGTTATGGAGTTATATTCAATGTTACAGGCAGTCACTTCCCACGCCCTGTACGTGTGCCGGATTTTGACTTTCACTTCGATTTCGACGATTCGTTTGCTATTGATACTGAAAAAATAAAACGAATGGCTCAGCGGGTAGCCGATGAGAGCAGGCGGGTAGCTCACGAAACAGCCCGAATCATGCAGGGAGATAAAGGAATGATAATAGTGGATTCTCGTATATCCGAAGAAGAAGAGGAGGAAATACAAAAAGAGGTAGAAGAAGAAATGCGCGAGGTAGAAAAAGAAATGGAAAAAGAGGCGAGAAAGGCAGAGAAAAGGGCGCGCAAAGCTGAAAAAGAAGCAGAAAAACTGGAAGATGAGCTCGAAGCACTTGAGGAATTGGAAGAGCTGGACGTAATCCTTGACGAGCACCCCGTGATAATACATCGTCAGATGGTGATGAAACCAGAGCCGGAAGATATGGAAGTGTTCAAAGCGAAGATGATAGATTTTCTGGTAGACTATGGTAGTCTGATTGGCCAGCTGCAGTCTGACCACAAAATCATGATATCGTCGGGTATGGGTGGAAGGCGTCACTATGGGCGCTCCTACTTTCAGGGTAAAATGACTTTGGAAATTACCAAGTCAGATCTGGTTGATTACAAAAACGGAAAACTTACACGGGACGAGTTGGTAGAGAAAATACGCATAAGCGAAAGTGATGAGAATCAGGAAACAGTTAAAGACCTGGAATTGTTTTCTACAATATTTGAAAGGCTCTATGAGCACGATTTGGCAGAAACCTACTACATCTCCCGGGGGCTGCACTACGAACGACTGGGCAATTTTGGGGTGATCTACACCATGAAAGTATACTCATCGAAGGAAAACGACGGCACATTTAGTCTGCCCACTCAAAACCTGCATGGGCTTACGCTGGAGCAACGCAACAGGAAGGTGGAGGAAATGTACCCGATCTTTGAAGCAGAACTGAAAGAAAATATTCTCGAATATGCCAAAACAATAAAAAGTCTGGCGCCATCAGAAACGTTACTTTTTCAGGTGACACTTACCGAATGCAAAGGCTGTAAAATGCCCGAACGCATAGATGTGTCTGTAACCCAATCTGTCTTGGCAGATTATGATGCCGGCAAAATCTCCAAAAATGCTGCGCTCAATAAAATCAGAGTGAAAAAATACTAATCCTACTTTGTTAGATTCGGGAATAGCGTAAAACCAGACAGGTTTAATGACCACAAAAGCCTAAATACAGATTCCTTATCAGGAAAAGATCAAAGATAGAAAAGGGAGTAAGTATACTCTCTTTTCTTATTTATGTGGTTTATTGACCTGCAGGTTATTTTGGCAGGGACATTGCTAAAAAGGTTGATCAAAAGATAAAACGCACTTAATAGAACTACAGCATTGGTTTGAGCCAATTAGCGTAATATTACTTTCTTTTTGAAACCGTAACGGATACAATCAACCGAATGACCAATATGAAAACTATAATGAACCTGGCCGCATGCTTGTGGCTTTGTCTTGGCGTGTCGTACGCACAGGAAATTATCGAGATCAAACCCTACCTGCAGGATGCTACGCCTGAGTCTATCAAAATCATGTGGCAAACCAATCAGGGAGAAGAAAGCCTGGTAGAGTGGGGGACTACACCCAAATTGGGAAAGAAGACCACCGGCCAGTCGATGGACATTAATTTCACACAGGTGCGACTGCATGAAGTGCAGCTTACCGGCCTAAAGCGATATACCACCTACTACTACAGGGTGAAAACCGGTAAAGCCAAATCAGACATATACCAATTTAAAACACCGCCTTTTGCCAGCGACAAAAAGAGTTTTAACCTGGTCGCTATGAGCGATATGCAAAAAGACCATCAAAACCCGGATAAGTTTTATGAAGTGGTAAATGAAGGAGTGTTGGCTTACCTCAAAAAAGAGTTTGGAGGAGAATTGCCCAACAACCTGGCCTTGGTGATGATTCCCGGTGACCTGGTGGAAAATGGAACGAAGTACGAACAGTGGCAGAATGATTTTTTTAATCCTGCCGAAAACCTCTTCGCCAATGTGCCGGTATATCCTGTGCCCGGCAACCACGAAAAAAACTCGGCTTTTTACTTCAAGTATTTTTCTTTGCCCAAAAATGGTTCGCCGGAGTATGCTGAGCACTGGTGGTACAAAGACTATGGCAATGTACGATTGATAGGTCTGGACTCCAACTACGGTTATAGAAACAGCTATCAGCTCGACTGGCTGAAAAATCTGCTGGATCAGACAGCCAACAACGAAGAGGTAGACTTTGTGTTTGCTCAGCTGCACCATCCGCACAAATCTGAACTGTGGATACCCGGCGAAGAAGACTTTACCGGGCAGGTAGTAAAAGAACTGGAAAAATTCAGTACCCGTACGGGAAAACCCAGCATACATTTTTTTGGTCATACACACGGCTACTCACGCGGACAGTCCAAAGAACACAAGCACCTTTGGGTAAATGTGGCGTCAGCGGGGGGAGCTATCGACAATTGGGGCGAATTTGAAGGTCGCGACTATGATGAATTTACCGTCACCCAGGATGAATATGGTTTTGTGATGGTGGAGGTAGACCCCAACTATGGCGACCCTAAGTTTACCCTGAAACGTATTAGCCGTGGCAATGAAGAAAACCCCAGAGACAATGAATTGAGGGACAGTATAACTGTATGGAAAAACGATAAAAAACCGAATGCACCGCAGCTCGTGTCTCCGGTAGGCGATAATAATGTGCCTTTTACAGGTACCATGCTAAAAGCCGAAAAGTATAGCAGTAAGCATGAAGGAACCATACATGCAGCATCACATTGGCAGGTATCTACCTCAAAGGAATTTGAAAAACCTGTGGTAGACAGCTGGAAACAGCACGAAAACTGGTACTACAAGGAGAATCGCCAAAAAGACGATGACCTCACAGATGAAAAGACAAGAAGGCTAAGACCCAACACCACGTACTACTGGAGAGTACGCTATCGCGATCAGCACCTCAACTGGAGCGAGTGGTCGGATGTGGCCAGTTTTACTACCGGCGATAAGTAAATGTAGGTAGATACGAGAGCGTATCTAACGTTCAAAGGATTACTTGTTGATTTTATGTTGCACGGAAAATCGTGCATTTTGCTCAAAAAAGCTTGCATCAAATAAGAATTACCTACAATAAAAACTGTTTTGTCAAGTCGAGCTAAGAGGGGCGACACCTGTCAGGTTTTAGCTGTTGCCGAATAGGACAGGAGTAGTATTAAAAACTGCTTTAAATCGCTTGGCCTTCATGTACAGACAAATGTGTTTCTAAGTAGAGCCTAAATAGGGCTGTGACGGGATGAAATTACCCGACCAGCCCTTTTTTTATATATTTTTATTCGATAAAAAGACAGAAATAGGGCAGCACAGCAACAAAAACACACCTAGTTTTGCATAGGTATGGAGCAGCAGACAGATAAACAACTCATAGTGGTGGTGGGGCCCACAGCGGTGGGGAAAACCGCATTGGCCATCGCCCTGGCACAGCATTTCAATACAGAGGTGATTTCTGCAGATTCACGGCAGTTTTATAAAGAAATGACCATAGGCACAGCCAAGCCTACCCCCGAAGAACTGGCTCAGGCACCACATCATTTTATAAACAACCTGTCTGTACAGGATGCTTATGATGCAGCACAGTTTGCACGGGAGGCAGAAACATGTCTTGCTGACTTATTTACCCGCCATGACAAAGCAGTAGTAGTGGGAGGGTCAGGTATGTATATCAAGGCTCTGTGCGAAGGTTTGGATGAGATGCCCGATGTTTCTGAAGACTTGCGTGCATCGTTAAATCAGGAGTGGGTGAAAGGCAATAAGCAGCAGTTGTTGGATGAGTTGGAAGCAGCCGATCCGGATTATTACCATACGGCCGACCTCAACAACAAACAACGGGTAACCCGGGCTCTCGAAATCATCCGAACGACCGGAAAACCGTATTCCTCTTTTCGAAAAGGAAATAAAAAAAATGTCAATAAAGGATATAGTGTAGTCAAGATCGGACTGGAACGCGAAAGGTCGGCATTGTATCATTGTATCGACGCACGTATGGATCAGATGATTGCTCAGGGGTTGGAGGAAGAGGCCCGGCAATTGTATCCCCTTCGGGAGCTCAATGCCCTCCAGACTGTAGGATATCGGGAGTGGTTTGGTTATTTCGATGGGGAATATGACCGTCAGGAAGCTATACGATTGCTGAAAAGAAACTCAAGACGATACGCCAAACGACAAATGACATGGTTTAAGCGCGATGCTGAAGTGGCTTGGTTTTTTCCCGACCAATGGGATAAAATCGTTGCACATGTCATGACATAAATGAAACATTATGAAACAAAACATCATCATAGGGGCATTGTGGCTTGTGGTAGCAGGAGTGCTCGATGTATCTGCACAAACTTTTACCCGACAAGATAGCCTGAGAGGCAGTATTACGCCAGAGCGATCGTGGTGGGATCTTACCTATTATCACCTGGATATAGCCGTAGATATAGATAAAAAGCAAATAGCAGGCAAAAATGTAATTCACTACAAAGTATTGTCTCCGGCAACTACCCTGCAAATAGACCTGCAGCCACCCATGCAGATCAGTAAAGTGGTACAGGAGGGAAAAGAACTTAAAGTACGCAGCGAAGGCAATGCTCACTTTGTGGAACTGGAAGCGGAACAACGACAAGACAGCCAGATGAGCCTGGAGGTGTACTATACGGGCAGCCCCAGAGAAGCTGTAAATCCACCCTGGGATTCGGGACTCACCTGGACTACCGACGACAAGGGAATGCCCTTTGTAGCTTCAACCTGCCAGGGAGAAGGAGCCAGCCTCTGGTGGCCTTGCAAAGACCATAGCTACGACGAGCCCGATAGCATGCTGATGAGTGTACGTGTGCCTAAGGGGCTGATGGATATATCCAATGGTCGCCTGCGCCACACCGACAAACACAAAGACGGTAGTCGTACGTTTCACTGGTTTGTCTCCAATCCTATCAATAACTACGGTGTAAATATCAACATAGGCAATTACGCACATTTTAGCGACACCTATACAGGAGAGAAAGGAAAGCTAGATATGGATTATTATGTATTGAAGCAAAACCTGAAAAAAGCTAAAAAGCAGTTTGAGCAGGGAGTAAAAACCATAGAAGCACTCGAACATTGGTTTGGGCCGTATCCTTTTTATGAAGACAGTTACAAGCTGGTAGAAGTACCCTATCTGGGCATGGAGCATCAAAGCTCAGTAACCTATGGCAATGGCTATAAAAACGGCTATAGAGGCAGAGACTTAAGTGGCTCGGGCTGGGGGATGAAGTTTGACTTTATCATAGTGCACGAAACCGGCCATGAGTGGTTTGCCAATAACATTACTCATGTAGATATGGCAGACATGTGGATACATGAAAGCTTTACATCCTATTCGGAAAACCTATACCTCGACTACCATTTTGGTAAAGAAGCTTCGGCTGAATATGTAATAGGCACCCGTATAAATATAGCCAACGACAAGCCCATAATAGGCCCTTATGGAGTAAACAAAGCCGGGTCGAAGGATATGTACTACAAAGGCTCCAACATGCTACACACCCTGAGACAATGGGTACACGATGACGAAAAGTGGCGTGGTGTGTTGAGAGGATTGAATAAGACTTTTTACCACCAGACGGTAACTACTCAGCAGGTGGAAAACTACATGGCTACATCACTCGGATTGAAGCTCGATGCATTTTTTGATCAGTACTTACGGGATAAGCGCATACCCATGCTGGAGTATTACATAAGGGAAGGAGAGTTGTTTGTGCGCTGGGCAAACTGTGTGCCTCATTTTGATATGCCGGTAGAAGTGCAGGTGGCGGGGCAGTCGCATTTTATATATCCGACTGTGCAGTGGCAGGGGGTACTGAAAAACAAGGTAGTAAAACAAATAACCGTAGATCCCGATTACTATGTGGGGTATATGAATGTGTTGGGGAAATAAGCCTTTTGACTATTCATCCGGTTTTTTTAGAAAAAAGAAAGGGTTGAATTAGGTTGCAAAAGAATCAAATTACACTTTTTAACTTGATGAAAACTATCAGCTGATGTGGAACGCATCACAATTATTGTGAAATACTCACTGGCTTCTAAGTTTCAACTCTAAACACAACTTTTTTGATAAATGAAAGACTTAACAATTAAGTGGCTAAGTCTGGAAGAGGTAACAGATGCAGTCGAATTATTTGATAACTACAGAGAATTTTATCGATGTGAGTCAGATACAAGTGCAGCCTTGAAATTTCTAACAGATAGGTTGCGTAAAATTAACCCAAGATTTTGATAGGATCGATAAATGAGAAACCGATTGGATTTGTTCAGCTCTACCCAAATTTTTCCTCCGTAATGATGGTAAAGAGACGGATTATAAACGATTTATATGTCGTTAAAAAAGGATAGAAAAACATGAAAATTGATGTTATAGGAGCTGGTATAGGTGGCTTGACAACAGCCATAGCCCTGGAAAGAAAAGGCTTCCTGTCCAGAATTTCCGAACAAGCAGAATACATTAAACCAGTAGGAGCGGGTATTATTCTGGCCAGCAACGCCATGCAGGTATTTGAAAAGCTGGGGCTGAGAGAAACTATCGAAAAAAAAGGAAACTTCATTTCCTCTATCAATATCACCAAAACCAACCTAAAGCCCCTTTCAAAAGTAGATTTAACCTATTTTGAAGAAAAACACAACGTAAAAAACATTGCGATACACAGAGGAGTATTGCAGCAAATTTTAGTTGATGCCCTACAAACTTCCTCATTGCATCTGGGTCAAGAAATGAAGCAAATACACAAGACGACCAACGGTTACCTTTTGGAATTTGCAAAAGGTGAAAAACGAGAAACCAATGTGCTGATAGGAGCAGATGGCTTGAAATCACAAGTCAGAAGGCAAATATTTGAAACCAATACCCTTCGAAATGCCGGGCAGATTTGCTGGAGAGGAGTTGCAGATTTCAGCCTACCGGAAGAATACCAAAGTGAATTGAATGAAGTGTGGGGAAAAAATGAGCGATTTGGGTTTGTGCAGATTGCCGAAAACAAAGTCTATTGGTACGCCTTAAAATCGCTTACAAAAGACAAAGCCATAGTCAAGGTAGATGATGTAAAACATCAATTTCACAACTGTCACCGATTAGTTAGCGACATCATATCAACCACCACCAGCGAACAAATATACATAGCCGAAATATGGGACTTGAAACCTATACATCAATGGCATAAAGATAACATATGCTTGATAGGAGATGCAGCACATGCAACTACACCTAATATGGGGCAAGGTGCCTGCCAGGCAATAGAAGACGCATTTGTGCTCTCAGAGTGCCTGCACAAGTACGATATCAAAAGAGCATTCGAAGAGTTTCAAAAATTACGCTTGCCTAAGGCTCATCAGGTGGTAAAAGCAAGCTGGAATATTGGCAAAATAGCACATATATCAAATTCCCTGCTGGTAATGATGCGTAATCAAATGATTCGTATGACACCTGAGTCAATAAACAGAAAACAATTCGAACACATATATCAAATTCCCAACCTATGATACTTACCATCCTTTCAGTGTTTTTATTTATACTATTCACCCTATTAGGAGGCATACATATCTACTGGCTCTTTGGAGGAAAGTGGGGGTTAGGTAAAGTAATCCCCACTAAAACGAATGAATCTGGCACTACTAAAATCCCTAAAATAGCTACACTGATAGTAGCTGTTATACTTATTTCGTTTGGGCTGGTTTACCTGATCAAATCTGGCCTGATAGCCGTAGTAATATCTGATACAGTCATATACTACGTAGGCTGGTTTATTCCAGTCATATTTATGTTGCGTACTATCGGAGAATTTAAATACGTAGGTCTTTTTAAGAAGATAAAGGATACTGAATTTGCAAAAGCAGATACAAAAATGTTTTCGCCATTGTGCCTGTTTATCAGTTTAGCAGGTTTGGGAATACAACTTTTGGGCTAAGAGAAACAGGCTCTGTAGGTCTTTTGTCATAGTCTTATTGCTAAATTGTATGTTATAATAAACTTACCCATGTGTACATCACATAGCAGCATTACCGCTATACCTAACAACAAAAAAGGGATTGAAATCAGTTTCAATCCCTTTTTTGAATAGTTTATAATTTCATCAGGACTTGATGAGGTTGTTGTAGTCCGTGATGGCTTGTTTTACAATCAGGCGTGCCATGCTGGCATCCAAAAAGTCTTTTACTTCCACTGTCTTTTTTTCCAGTTTTTTGTAGTCTTCAAAGAAGTTTCTCAGCTCTTTCACAAAGTGTTTGGGTAGCTCGGATATGTCATTGAAGTGGTTGACACTCATGTCGTTGGCAGCTACGGCTATGATTTTGTCATCGTGCTCTCCCTGATCCAGCATTCGCATTACGCCTATTACTTTGGCAGGCACTATGCAAAGGGGCACGATGGTGATCTGAGAAAGAATAAGGATATCCAATGGGTCATTGTCGTCGCAGTAGGTACGGGGAATAAATCCGTAGTTAGCGGGGTAGTAGATAGAAGAGTAAAGTACTCTGTCCATTTTGAGCAACCCGCTTTCTTTGTCCAGTTCGTATTTGGCCCGGGTAGCTGTAGGTATTTCGATAATGCCATTTACTTCGTTGGGGGCATCATCACCGATTTCTACCGAGTGCCAGGGATTGTTTTCTTGTATTTTCACCATTATATGTCGTTTAGTAGTTTGTGTACTTATGCTAGTGTGCGATAGCCAATAGTCTACCGCTTAAATCTTTTTACTTTTTGGATCGGCTTAAATCCGGAGGCGATTGTGTCGTTGACCGATTCAAAATAACTGATAATGACACGCTGAATAGTTGTATACGTGTTGGTCAGTGCTATTTCTATTTCACCGGGGCTCATCCAGCGCACTACTTCTATACCTTCCTCTTTCTGAGGTTTCATTTGTTCGTCGTTGAGGCAGTGCATCATATACCAGTGTGTGCGCTTGAGCACATACTTGTTGTTGTGCAGGTAGGTATGCCAGGTCGACCCTATTTTGTCCTGTATGGCTACCTTTACACCGGTTTCTTCTTCTACCTCACGCAGCGATCCTTCTTTTTTGGTTTCCTCGTTTTCGAGTTTTCCCTTTGGTAGGTCCCATTTTCCTTTTCTGAATATCAGCAGTATTTTGTCGTCTTTTTTTACAATGCCCCCACCGGCTTCTACTATGTTAAATTTTGACTTCAGATAAGACACACTTTTTTTCTTGTCTTTTACCAGAATAAAAATTTTCTTGATTTTATCATGCCTTTTTTTGGTCATGATTTTAAGCAGGTCGTCTATCGCTTCCTTGTTTTTGTTTTGGATGAGCACCCTTCCTTTTAACTTGTTGATTGCTATAGCTTCATCACCTCCGGTAATCTCTACATCGTAGGATTTGTTTGTATGCTGTTTGTCGGTGATTTTAACGGGAATATCGTTGATGTAAATTCGCATTGTCTGGTTGATGGTAAAAGGAAGAATAATGCCTTTAAAACGGTGCTGTTATTCCTATCAAGTCAGTGGGCTCCTGTTGTTTGTTGACAAAAGTGTAAAGTTATATCATTGTTTTGAAAGCCTGAAGGTACAAAAGAGCCTCCTTTGGCTAACAGGCCGCTAATGTATAGAATTTTTACCTGTCAGAGAGAAGAAAATATTACTAATTTAGCGGTCGAAAAATTTAACAATCATTGCATGGATATCAAAAACCACATCGCTACAGAATTACTCAAAATAGAAGCCATTAAGTTACAACCTGCAGACCCTTTTACCTGGAGTTCGGGTTGGAAGTCGCCGATCTACTGCGACAACAGAATGACGCTTTCTTATCCTGATTTGCGCACTGTTATCAAAAACGGTTTTAAAGAAGAAATAATCAGGCGCTATCCGGGAGTAGAGGCCATAGCAGGAGTGGCTACAGCCGGTATTCCACAGGGAGCTCTTGTGGCAGATGCTTTGGAGTTACCCTTTATTTATGTGCGATCCAAAGCCAAAGGGCATGGCATGACCAACCTGATAGAAGGTGAAGTGCGCCCGGGCCAAAAAGTGGTAGTTATAGAGGATTTGATCTCTACAGGAGGAAGTTCTATCAAAGCGGCTCTGGCATTGAGAGAGGCGGGTATAGAGGTGCTGGGGCTAGGAGCGATATTTACCTACGGTTTTCCTCATGCTGCGGCCAACTTTGCTGCCGAAGGACTGGATTTCTTTACGTTGAGTGATTACACAGCCATGCTAAAGCCTGCTGTGGATATGGGATATGTAACCGATCAGGATTTGCAATCGCTCAACGACTGGCGTGAAAACCCTGAAGAGTGGGGGAAGTAGTTTATTAAAACTGCTCGATTACACCCAGTCCAAACAAAGCAAAGTCATATTTCACAGGGTCCAGAGGATCAAACGATCGAAGGTTTTCGGTAAGTTCCTCGGCAGTTTGCCAGTCGGTTTGCTTGCGTTGAATCAGTCCCAGCTTACGGGCAATTCGATCTACATGCACATCGCAGGGGCATATCAGTGCTGCCGGGGGGATGTTTTTCCATAGGCCAAAATCCACACCGGAGTTGTCTTGTCTCACCATCCAGCGCAGGTACATGTTTATGCGTTTGCAGGCAGACTTATTGGCTGGTGTGGATATGTGCTTGCGTGTGCGATCGGGAGCATCGGGCAAGGAGAAGAAGTATTCTCTGAAATGGGTCAAAGCGGCTTTCATGTCGAAACTGCCGGAAGCAGGTGCGTTTAGAAATGCAGCTTCGAGCGAGTGGTGTCGGCTGTAGTGGTGTTTGAGAAAAGCGATGAAATAGAGTGTGTCGGTGGCATTGAAAGTGCGGTGCTTAAAATCCAGAAAAGGCCTGAGGTCATCATCCTGATGGCTGGTAATGAATTCATGAGGTGCATTGTCCATCATTTCCAGTAGAGCGGTGCATTTATTGATGATGGTTTTGCGCTGACCCCACGCTAAAATAGCAGCAAAGAAGCCGGCTATTTCTATATCCTGAGGCTTAGTAAACCGGTGAGGGATACAAATAGGGTCGTCTGCAATAAATCCCGGAGTGTTAAACTCCCGTACTTTCTGATCCAGAAAGGCTTTTAGGTCTGACGTGTTACTCATTGTCTTTTACGTACCCTATTTCTACAGGAACTCTGGCGTCCAGTGCTTTTAGTTTTTTGTAAGCCGCATCGCTTAGCCGTATGAGTACATTTCTATTGATGCCGGTTTCGGGGAGTTTGCCGACTACCCGGGCAAAAATGGATTGGTTGTTCATCTGATTTTTTACTTCTATCAACGTGCCTATTCTCGCCGTGCGGTGTAGCGCCAGGTATTTTCGGGTGCCATCGGACCGGTGTATTTTCATAGCAAAACCTTCTTCGATGGTCTTATTTAAGCTTCCCACTTTTTCTACCCGTTCTTTGAAGCGACTATTGTCAGTAGATACATACAGCGTGTCAATGGGCTTTTTTTCTTCTTCTACCACCTCTTCTACATCATCTATAGCCTCTTCTTGCTCCGGTATTTCTACCAATGTAGGGGTGGAAGTAGTGTCTTTGGTCTGTCCTTTTTTCTTAGTTTTATTTATCACCAATTCCTGACCAATGCTAAGAGCATTTGATTGGAGCTTGTTCCATTTTTTGAGCTGATCGGTGGTTACTTCGTATTTTCGGGCAATACTGTAGAGCGTTTCCGATGCTGCCACACTGTGAATAGTTTCATTTCCGGAAGCAGCATTATTTGGTAATGTTTCCTGCACGTCGTTTGTATTATCCGCTAAAGCGGGAGCAGGAGGTAGTTTTTCCGGTGTGTTTTTATAGCCTACTACCAGTGTGTCGCCTAGCGAAAGTGCCGTAGACGAAAGTTTGTTCATCTGCATGAGCGAGTCCACAGATGTATTGTAGAGTCGGGAGATACTGTAGAAGGTATCACCGGCAGCCACAATGTGGAACTGACTGTGAGCATCGGGCTTTGGGCTGGCAGCAGTTCGGGTAGGGTAGGGTATGCTGAGCAGCTGATCTATGGCCAGTCCTCCCAATTCGGGATTAGCCTGTTTGAGTTGGTCTACCGTAACTCCATAGCGCCTGGATATGCCAAAAAGAGTCTCCTTCGCTTCTACTTTATGAATGATAAATTGTTTACCATCTTTTTCTTCCAGCCTCAGAGAATCCAGCGTAGCGGCATAGGTAGTGCTGCACGCTACTAACATCAAAATGGTTACCAATTCTTTACACCTCATAAATGTTCAATGTCGTTTTGTGGGTAATACAAATTATTTTGTTTTCCAGTGCAAAAAAAGTGTCTTTTCCTATTCCCTGTAGGTTTTTGCCAAGGTTTATTTGTTCCTTTATTTCTCCTTTTCTATTGAGAATAAGTAGTTCGTTGGTCAATCCTTTGCCTTCCATATAGTAGTATGAAATGACAAGTGCAGCATCCAGCTCCATGTATTCACAACATATCCGGGCTTCATGTCCGGTCAGGTTGGCTATGTGCTGTTCAAACCACTTGAAATGCTTGCTGTTTTCAGGATAGAAAAACGGGAACGATTCCTTTTTATTCAACACACCGGTTACTTTTTTTTCATCGTCAACAACCACGCCATTTTTAATATCCCAGTACGAAAACCTGTTTTCAAAGTGCGGATGTGGAGCCTTCAGGTGATTACCTACTACTTCCAATACCTGAAAATCAGCCTTTTCCCAGGCTATTTCCCTGCGGTAAAAATCAAAACTGATGGCAGCCGCATGATCTGGATTTTTGCCGTCACTGTATTCGTTGAGCAGCAGGCGATCTGAGGTTATGGCTTTTAGTACCAGTGTTTTACTGGGCTTTATAGATAGTTTTTCCTGCAGGATTTCCTTTTTCTCAAGATCGATGATCTGATAATGGGGAACTCCATCGCCAGGAACTACAAATTCAAGGCACAACAATTCATTGTTGGTTGTGCTTTTGATGGATCGGATAATACCCGGAAGGGTTGAAGAAAGCAGTAAAGCCAAATTTTTTATAATTATGGGATTGACTAATACTAACCTGAAACCATTACTTTTACAGAGCAGTTAGCAGTCAAAAGTGGTACTTGTATTTTCTGCAAAAATAAGTGAATAATCATTCCTACATAATCCTATGGATATTCTATTGAAGTGTGTAACAAATAAGTGGATACTGGCCGGACTGGTCATGTGCGCTGCTGTACTGGGAGTGGATGCTCAGAATAGTGAAAAGAAGCCCCTTGTACTTAAAATGACCATTGACAGTGAGATAGACCCTCGTACAAACCGCTACTCAGAGTTGGCTTTGGAAAAAGCCCGCGAACTGGAGGCCGATTATGTAATCATAGAGATGGATACCTATGGGGGTGCTCTCAACGATGCTGATGATATACGTACAAGGGTTATGGAATTTGAAGCACCTATTTATGTATATATCAACAAAGATGCCGCATCGGCCGGAGCACTTATATCCATAGCCTGCGATAGTATATATATGGCTAAGGGAGCCAGTATAGGGGCTGCCACGGTGGTTACTGCAGACGGCACAGCTGCCCCCGACAAATACCAGTCGTATATGCGCTCGATAATGCGCTCCACGGCAGAGGCCAATGGTAGAGATCCTCGCATAGCCGAAGCTATGGTGGATCAAAACATAGAAGTAGATAGTGTTTCGCAAGCAGGGCAGGTAATTACCTTTTCTACTCAGGAAGCCATCAAACACGGCTACTGTGAAGCTCAGGTGACCGGTATCGATGAAATCATGGAAAGAGCTGGCGAGCCCGAATACGAATTGTATGAGTATTCACTTAGTGGTACCGATAAGTTGATTCAGGTGTTTTTAAACCCTTTTTTGAGCGGTATCCTGATTATGATTATCCTGGGAGGGATTTATTTTGAGCTACAAACCCCGGGCGTTGGGTTTCCTATATTGGCTGCATTGGTAGCCCTGATTTTGTATTTTATCCCTTACTACCTCAATGGCCTGGCCGAAAACTGGGAAATTGTACTCTTTTTTGTGGGACTGCTACTCATTATTTTAGAGGTGTTTGTCATTCCAGGATTCGGAGTGGCAGGCATAGCCGGCATTACGCTATCGGTAGCTTCTTTGGTGTTGGTTATGCTCAACAACGACGTATTTGATTTCTCATTTGTAAACTCTTCGCGACTGGCTACCGCATTGTTTACCACCCTGGTGGCCTTTGGAGGGGCAGTTGTACTCATGTTTATAGGAGGAGTTCGCCTTACCAGCACCAACATGTTTAAGCGTGTAGCCCTGCAGGGTGAGATGACAAAGGAACTGGGCTATACTTCCAATTTCAAAAAAGAAACGTATACAGGAAAAAAAGGGGTAGCATATACTATCTTGCGCCCCAGTGGCAAGGTAATGATCGACGGAGAATTGTATGACGCCTACACACGAGGAGAATATATCGAAAAGGACACAGCAGTGGAGGTGATTTCCGATGAAGGCACATCCCTGAAGGTAAAATCCATAGCATAAAGATGAAGATATTAGGAGTGATTCCGGCAAGGTATGCGTCCAGCCGGTTTCCGGGCAAGTGCCTGGTGGAAATAGAAGGGAAAACCATGGTGAGGCGTGTGTATGAGCAGGCCTGTAAGTCGCCATCGCTCGATAGGGTAGTGGTAGCTACCGATGATCAGCGCATTTACGATGAGATTACCCGGCACGGTGGCGAAGCACTAATGACCGGAGCGCATCACCGCAACGGTACAGAACGCTGTGCTGAAGTACTCGAAAAGCTAGGAGGAGAGTACGATTACCTGCTCAATATACAGGGAGACGAGCCTTTTATTAATCCCGATCAGATAGATATACTTGCTTCCTGCCTCGACGGAAATACAGAGCTGGGCACGCTCATTCGCCACGAAACAGACATGGATATGCTCCTGAGCCCCACTGAAATGAAAGTGGTGGTAAATAAAAACAAAGAAGCACTGTATTTTAGCCGTTCGGTTATCCCTTTTGTAAGGGATGTAGATCAGACCAACTGGGCAAAAAAGCATGCCTTTTACCTCCATATTGGTATATATGCCTACCGAGCAGATATTTTGCCACAACTGGTGAAGCTGCCCCCCGGAATCCTTGAAACTGCCGAGTCGCTCGAGCAACTGCGCTGGATGGAAAATGGCTACACTATAAAAGTAGCAGAAACCACTCACGAATCATTTATGATAGATACACCCGAAGACCTTCAGGTAGCATTGGATCATTTTTCGGAAAAGGGAGAGTCCTTGCCGTAATCTGTTTACCTCCGGGATGTTTCTGAGGGTAACGTTCAAAGGATTGCTTGTTGATGTTATATCGCTCGGAAATCGTGCATTTTGCTCAAATAGCTTGTGTCAAATATAAAAACTGTTTTGTCAAGTCGAGTTAAGGGGGGCGACACCTGACAGGTTTCTATCTTTTCAACTGGCGTAAGTTAGGCTTTTGTGGTCATTAAACCTGTCAGGTTTTAGCTGTTGGCGAATTTGACAAAGTAGCTTAAAAACTGCTTTAAATCGCTTGGCCTTCATGTACAAATAAATGTGTTTCTCAGCAGAGCCTATTTCAATGCGTTGACTGACATCACTAGTGTGCCAGCCGGAAGAGGGGATGACTTTATGCGTACTGTGACCTTTTTCGCCTAAACTCCGAATGCAGGTGTTTCTCTCAAGAGCCTGGTTAGGTTGGTTCAGGTTTTCTTATCTTTGGTACAGACCAAAACTACATCTATATGAAACCAACTACTTTATTGCTATTGCTGGGAATGATCCCTTTGTTTGTGCAGGCACAGATTCCTATTCTTGATGCCAGAAAAGAGGTGAACGCCTTGCTGGATCAGTGGCACAAAGATGCTGCAAGTGCAGATTTTGAATCTTATTTTGATAAAATGGCCGATGATAGTCGGTTTCTGGGCACGGACGAAACAGAGCGATGGACAAAGGCGGAGTTTATGGCCTATGCCAAAGATGCATTTGACAACAAGCGTACCTGGGAATTTATTCCGTCAGAGAGAAAGCTTACCGTAGAAAAAGGCCTTAAGTTTGCATGGTTCGATGAGCAGCTCACTACATGGATGGGGCCTTGCAGAGGTTCCGGAGTATTGATTCGTACCGATGACGGGTGGAAAATTGCCCAATACAATCTGGCGGTTTTGGTGCCCAACGAAAAAATAAATGCCTATCTGGAACTAATAGGTAAACCAAAAAAAGAATAAGTGGAAAAAGAAAAGTTGTTTAAAATCGTCTATTGGGTCTTGTTTGCCTGTGCTATTTGTTCGCTTTGGATTAGCCTGAGGTCTCAATTGTATGCTTTAGAGTACTCGCTTATAGCGGTAGTATTTTGGGTAGGAGCCTATTTTTTCAATAAGAAGTTTCTCACTAAAGAATAAGCTTTTACAGGATCGAAAAGCCCTGCGAGGGTAAAGGTGTGCACTTGGTGTGCATTATCCTATACAAAGCCTGACATTTCTGAATATCTTCGATAAATTGCGCCGCGTATGATACAAGGAGTAATATTTGATATGGATGGGGTGATCATGGACAGTGAGCACCTACACTACAAGGTAGAAAAGGCTATTTTGAGCAACTTTGACGAACCCTTTCAGCCGGAAGACCATGCACGTTTTGTAGGACAGACAACCCAGGATTTGTGGAAAGCGCTCTGTGCTGAGCGCAATCTTCCCCAGCCGCCCGAAGTGCTGGCTCTGCTCGACAATGCGGACTATATGAAGGAACTGGAAAACGGTGATATTGAAGCCATAGAAGGTATAGTTCCTTTGCTGAAAAAACTGAAAGAAGAAGGGATCCCTATGGTGGTAGCTTCGTCGGCTATTCGAAAAAACATCGAAACGGTATTGGACAGGCTGGCTATTCGCTCTTACTTCAAGGGGTATGTAAGTGGGCAGGATGTGGAAAAAACTAAGCCTCATCCGGAAATATTTCAGCGAGCGGCAGCTATGATAGAAGTAGACCCTGCCAACTGCCTGATCATAGAAGATGCCCGGCACGGCGTAGAAGCAGCCAAAGCAGCAGGAGCTTTTTGCGTGGGCTACCGCAATAAAAACTCCGGCAATCAGGACTTGTCGAAAGCAGACATGATCGTAGATCGCATCGATCAGATAGACCTAAACGAAATAAATCAAACCATAGAAAAGAACTAATTACATGTTACCAAAAATTGACCCTACAGAAACCAAAGCGTGGATAGCTTTGGAAGAGCACCACGAAGAAATGTCGCAGCAATCTATTGCCGATATGTTTGCAGACGATCCGGATAGGTTTAGCAATTTTTCTATCCGATGGAATGATTTTCTTTTTGATTATTCTAAAAACTACATAGACAAGCAAACCCTGAAACTACTGACCGATCTGGCTACATCGTGCCAGCTCAAAGAGGCCATAGAGGCCATGTTTTCGGGAGAAAAAATAAACGAGACAGAAGACAGGGCGGTGTTGCATACAGCTCTGAGAAGCAACAGCACCGAGCCTTTGCTGGTAGATGGTGAGGATGTGAGGCCGCTTATCCGTAAAGAGCTGGATAAAATGGCTGCTTTTACTTCGAAACTGCATGCAGGAGAAATGAAGGGGTACACCGGAAAGCCTATCAAAAACATCATCAATATAGGCATAGGAGGGTCAGACCTGGGGCCGTATATGGTTACAGAGGCACTCAAGCCTTATCAAGTCGAGGGCATCAATACCTACTTTGTATCAAATGTAGACGGGTCGCACCTGTATCAGGTGTTGAAAAAAATTAATGCTGAAGAGTCACTGTTTATCATAGCATCCAAGACCTTTACCACGCAGGAAACCATGACCAATGCCCAGTCGGCCAAAGCGTGGTTTGTAGATAAGTCGGGTGATGAGTCTGCCGTTAGTAAGCATTTTATAGCCTTGTCTACCAATCAAAAGGCGGTAGAAGCATTTGGTATAGATGCAGCCAATATGTTTGAATTTTGGGATTGGGTAGGAGGTCGCTACTCGTTGTGGTCGTCTATAGGCATGTCTATTGCCTGCTCTATCGGGTTCGACAATTTCAGGAGCCTGCTAGACGGTGCAGAAGAGATGGACGAGCATTTTAGAAATACACCCTTCGACCAGAATATACCTGTAATAGCAGCCATGTTGGGTGTATGGTACAATAATTTTTTTAGCGCAGAGTCTCACGCTATACTGCCCTACGATCAGTACTTGCATCGCTTTGCCAGTTACCTGCAGCAGGGAGATATGGAGAGCAACGGTAAGTTTGTAGACAGAAACGGCGAGCCGATAGGTATACAAACAGGCCCTATCATCTGGGGCGAACCCGGCACCAACGGTCAGCATGCATTCTTTCAGTTGATACACCAGGGTACGAAGTTGATTCCTTCTGATTTTATAGCTTGTGCACAAAGTCAAAATCCAATGGGAGACCATCACGACAAGCTGCTGGCCAATTTCTTTGCTCAGACCGAAGCGCTTATGAAAGGCAAAATGGAAGACGAGGTGCTCAATGAACTGTTAAAAGCCGGTAAGTCAGAAGATGAAATAGCTGATCTGCTACCGTACAAGGTCTTTGAAGGAAATCAACCCACTAATTCGCTTTTGATAAAAAAACTAACCCCCAAAAATCTGGGTAGCCTTATAGCGATGTACGAGCACAGAATCTTTGTTCAGGGTATAATCTGGAATGTGTTTAGCTTCGATCAGTGGGGCGTAGAGTTAGGGAAGCAACTGGCTGGCAGGATACTCCCCGAATTGCAGGCCGATGAGGAGGTGTCTTCTCATGATAGCTCTACCAATGGCCTGATTAATGCCTACAAAACGTGGAAATAAAATGCGAATGAGGGCTCATTATTGATCAGAAGCGAGCTAAATTAGTAGCCGGTAACAAAAGATTGGTACATGAAGATAGCAGTAATAGCTCACGATGGAAAGAAGAAGGAGCTGGTGGAGTTTTTGATGGAGAATAAAAACTACCTGAAAAACATAGATCTGATAGCGACTAAAACTACTGGAGATCAGATAGAAAATGCCGGCCTGGAGGTGAAGAAAGTCTTGAGTGGACCCTATGGTGGTGATGCGCAGATAGCAGCTATGGTAGCGGAAAAAAAGATAGACATTGTGGTCTTTTTTCGTGACCCGATGGGCAAGCATGTACACGAACCCGATATTCAGATGCTGATGCGGGTATGTGATGTGCACGAAGTACCCCTGGCAACAAACCTGGCTACTGTACGTCTGATCCTGAAGGGCATAGAAGAGCGAAATAAAGGTATTAGTAGTTTGTTTCGATAAAGGCTACTGACATTACAAAAAAGACCTGTAGAGTTTGTTTTGCGAATTTTACAGGTCTTTTTTATGTAGGTTCAGTTAATCACTGGTGCGATCGTGCCCGTTTATGTCTATAAACATTAGATGTTTGGGGAGGCGGGTAAATCTCAGGCCTCTATTCTATAGAATAGAAAGAATTAAGGGTAGCTGCGTTCCCCAAATATACTGCTACCTATTCGCACCATGGTACTGCCCTGTTCGAGCGCAAGTTTATAATCACCGCTCATACCTATAGACAGTTCCCTCAGATGCACATAGTCGTTCTGATAAGTTTTGCTCAGTTCGGATTTTAGTTTTTTCAATTCCCCAAACTCAGTAGAAACCTGTTCTTCGTTGTATGTGTTGGTAGCCATTCCCATCAGTCCGGTTATTTTAATGTGAGCAAACTCACCGGCATACACCTTGTCCAGTAGAGTGATGGCCTCCGGAGCATTCATGCCAAACTTAGTTTCTTCGCTGGCTATTCGTATCTGCAGCAGGCAATCAATAACCCGATCATTTTTTGCAGCTTCCTTATTTATGGTGTTCAGCAGCTTTTCACTGTCTACAGCATGTATTAGGTGTACAAATGGGGCTATGTACTTTACTTTGTTGGTTTGCAGATGGCCTATCATGTGCCATTTGATGTCTTTAGGCAGGGTTTCATACTTGGTCACCAGCTCCTGTACCTTGTTTTCACCAAAGTGGCGCTGACCCGCCTGGTAAGCTTCCATTATCATGTCGGAAGGCTTTGTTTTGCTCACGGCTACCAATTGGCAATTGTACGGATCGAGTTCTTTTCCGAGTGAAGTTAAAGTTTCTTCGATGTGCATGTAAACAGTGTCGGGAGGAGTGGTTAATAGTATGTGCTAAATCCTGACACAAAAGTAATAATAGCGTAATTAGAAATTGAAATTTAAGTAAAGTAAAACGCTAAATTTGGTGAACTTTTTATCCTCAGCAATGTTACTTATGCCATGGCACTATTGGGTAAGCTTTTAAAGAAGGGAATCAGTCTACGGGAAAGCCTCGAGCAGGATTTTTCACCCGCAATAGATTTACAGAAAGCAGAGCTTCGAAAGCTAATTATAGCGGCTCGGCATACCGCTTTTGGTCGCTTTCACTACTTCGATACTATTCTCAATGGCTTTAAAGAGCACGACAACACTACTTTTTACACTTTTTACAAAAGCAACTTGCCCATCTATACCTATGATAGTATTCACCAAAATTGGTGGAAGCGATCGCTCGACGGTGAAAAACACGTGTGCTGGCCGGGCAAGATCCGGTATTTTGCTTTGAGTTCGGGCACTTCTGGAGCCTCATCGAAGTATATTCCCGTTACCTCAGAGATGGTTAAGTCAATACAGCGTACCAGTGTGCGTCAGTTGCTCACCCTCAATAAGTATGACCTACCGGAAGATTTTTACGGCAAAGGTGTGTTGATGATAGGTGGTAGTACCGATTTGAAATATAACGGTAAGTACTATGAAGGAGATCTGAGTGGCATCACTACCGGCAATATTCCGTTTTGGTTTCAGCGGTTTTACAAGCCTGGCAATGCCATAGCCCGTAAGTCAGACTGGGACGAAAAGCTTGATGAAATGGTACGCAATGCACACAAGTGGGATATAGGCATAGTGGCAGGTGTGCCAGCCTGGGTGCAGTTGCTTATAGAAAAAATACTCGATCATTATGCTGTTGATCATATTCATGAGATATGGCCCAACTTCAGGATTTTCGTGCACGGAGGGGTGTCTTTCGCTCCCTACCGCAAAGGGTTTGAGCGACTGCTCGGCCATGAACTGATTTACATGGAGACCTATCTGGCATCCGAAGGGTTCATTGCCTTCAAAGCAAGCCCGGAGGGGAGTGCTATGCGGTTGGTGCTAAACAATGGGATTTTCTATGAATTTATTCCTTTCAATTCCCAAAACTTCGATGAAGACGGTGAGTTAAAAGCTAATCCGCATACACTCAAAATAGATGAAGTGGAAGTAGGTACAGAATACGCCCTGTTGCTGTCTACCAATGCCGGAGCATGGCGTTACCTGATTGGAGATGTGGTGCGACTTACCCGGCTCGACTATCCCGAGATTATTATCACCGGGCGTACCCGGCATTTTCTCAGTCTTTGTGGTGAGCACCTTTCTGTTGACAATATGAATAAAGCTGTGCAGCTTACAGCTCAGGAGCTTGATATAGCAATTCGTGAGTTTGCCGTAGTGGGAGAAAAATCCGGATCCCTGTTTGCTCACCGCTGGTATGTAGGTGTAAATCAGCAGACGGATACACAGCAGCTACAGAAAACACTGGATAAGCACCTCAAGGCTCTCAATGATGACTATAGAGTAGAGCGTGCGGCAGCATTAAAAGATGTGTTTGTAGAAGTGCTGCCCGAAGACGCATTTTACTCCTGGCTCAAATCACAGGGGAAAGTAGGGGGGCAGCATAAGTTTCCACGTGTGCTCTCAGGCGAAAAGCTAGCAAAATGGAAGGCGCATCTTAGCTATTTGGCACAGCAGTGATACAGGTTAGCGTGAGGATACCAACGCGTCGATTTCAGCAATATCGTACTCAGGAGTGCCACCTTCGCGGGAAGCCACCAGTGCACCCAATGCGCAGGCAAACTCCAGAATTTCCCTCGGATTCTTTTTTCGCAGATATTGGCATACAAAACCACTTAAGAAGGCATCACCCGCACCTATGGTATCTTTTACAACTACCCGAAAGCCACTATGCCGATAGTGTTCATGTCCATCCCAAATCATAGCCCCTCCTGCACCTAAGGTTAGGCAAATCATTTGGAGGTCGTAGTGTTTTGCTAGCGTTTGTAAAGCAGTTTCAGGGTCGCTGCTCAGGTTTTCCAGCTTCGTTAGTACGACGAGCTCGTCTTCATTTATTTTGAGTATGTCTGCTTTTTTTAACAAAGACTGCAGTAAGTCAGCTGTGAAATGAGGAGCCCGCAGGTTAATGTCCAGTATTTTGAGAGCTGGGGTTTCCAGCAATCGGAGGAGTGTGTTGTGGCTCGATGTGTTTCGGGCTGCCAGACTGCCAAATAAGAAGGCCTGGCTCTCATCTACACGCGTTTGCACAGAGCTGCTCCATTGTATGTTGTCCCACGCTACGGGATGTACTATATCATACTGTATGTTTTCCCTGTCCCTGGCATCTACCAGCACTTTGCCTGTGGGTAGGGTGGGGTCTTGTTGTATGAGTCTGCCGTCCAGTGATTTTTGATTAGTGAAATCCAGTAAGGCTGTGCCGTCAGCGTCTTTTCCCACTCTGGAGATAAAGGCAGTATCGATCCCCAGCCTGTGAGCGTGTAGAGCTACATTCATGGGTGCACCTCCGGGTATTTTTTTCTCAGGAAAACAATCCCAAAGCATTTCTCCAAATACAGTTAGTCTGTTGCTCATGTTTTTTTTCATTTTGATGTGGTAAGCCCGGAACCGGCGAGCACTGCTGTGTAAAAAAAGCAAAAAAAGAGGGAGCACCAAACAGATGGTAGTAAAATGAAAGCAAAAGCACGGTAAGGATCTTTAGGAGTAAGGCAGTGTCGAATAGCACCTGCTTCAGAGTTTGTTTTTATATAGCTGAGCTTAATAAGGTATAGGTGTGAATATGTTATTGCTTTGGAGGTGTGAAGCTAAAGAAGAAGGATGTATTATATGGTATTTTGATTTTTGTGGTCGGTGGCGTGCTGGCCGCTAGTTGTTTTATATTGTAATATTTCAATATAAATTATCGAAGAGAAATGGTTGTAAGTATAATGACGGCCTTTGTAAAACGGTCTATCCCTATGCTGTGCAATAAAATAGCTTACGTAGTTTTTACACTTATTCTTACCTTTCTTTTACGACCTTTCTAAATGTTAAGGTTTGATGTTAAAACCGTTATTATTCTATTAATAGAGAGAGTTAGGTGTGATCATAAAATTATTAATTCCTTGTATTTTGATGGCTGTCAAAATACAATAAGCATGTGCCAATATTCAGAAACAAAAGGCTAAATATTTATTGTATTTTCGATAATGATAGAAAAAAGACATAGAAATAGTCATTTAAACAGCTATCTGATTTAGCCAACTTTGACCCAAAAAACATGAGCATATTGCTTAACTATAAAATAGGACTATTTGAAGATTTAGCCAAGTCAGGTAGTTCTATAGAATTTGTACCCGGTACTTCAGAAGTAAGACCTGAAGGAATTGCCAAATCTGGTGGAACTGAGCGCTGCTCTATTCGTGCCAGTCCGTTGGATCTGGTTATCAATTTAACCTTACTTTTTTCTAACTCAAAAATGCATGCATGATTTAAAACACAACTATTTAATTAAAAGCTACTGAAGGTCAGCCTTCCCGTTCTGATTGTATACAATCAGGTTCTGGTAGATCTCAGTACATTATTCAGCACAACAGAACAGCCTCCAGCAACGCGTTGAGGCTATTATCTATTATGGAAAATAATCATAAAACAATCTAAATATGAAATACTTATACTCATCAAAACGATCATCACGGTCTGTATTTACTTCGGTAATGCTGGGGCTATTGATCGCTCTCATGCCACTGGTACAGGTGAGTGCTCAAAGCGCTCAGGTATCCGGTAAGGTGGTAAGCTCAGATGGCGATGGCCTTCCGGGAGTTAATGTAATTATCAAAGGAGTTCAGGAAGGAACAATTACCGATATCAACGGTGATTTTAAAATTCAGGTTCCCGACGAAAATGCCGTTTTGGTGTTTTCTTTTGTAGGTTATAATACCCGGGAAGTGACAGTAGGAAAGCAACGTGTGTTTTCGGTAGAATTGTCGGAAAATGTAGAAGAACTTAGTGAAGTAGTAGTGACAGCACTGGGTATCAAGAGAGAAGAACGATCGCTGGGCTTTTCTGTAGGTAGAGTAGATGGGGAAGAAATGAACCGTGTAGCCCAGGAAAATGTGCTCAGTGCACTATCCGGAAAAGTAGCCGGTGTGTCTATCAATCAGACTAGTGGCGCTGGCTCTTCAGTAAGCATGGTTATTCGTGGAGCTTCATCGCTGAGCAGCGACAATCAACCGTTGTTTGTCATAGATGGAGTGCCTGTAGTCAACACACTCAACAACGTAACTCAGATAGGAGATAGAAACCCTGTGGATTATGGCAATGCCATATCTGACCTTAACCCGGCCGATATAGAAAGTGTGTCGGTATTGAAAGGCCCCTCAGCAGCTGCGCTGTATGGATCCAGAGCAGGTAATGGTGTAGTATTAATCACTACCAAGTCGGGTAGCAAAAGCAAGGGCATGAAAGTGTCTGTAACGACCAATACAGTATTTGATATGCCGTATAGATACCTCGATTTTCATTCAAAGTTTGCTACAGGTGTACAACCATACACCCCAGACAATAACCCGTATCCGGGAGGACAGCTGATCATAGATGAAGGATCGGCCGCCGGAGCAGGACCCGAACTAGACAAAGGACATAAAGCCATACAATGGAACAGCCCACTGGATGAAAATGGCAACCCGATACCTACAGAGCTGGTATCTTACCCCAACAATGTCGCTAATTTTGTGCAAACCGGAATAACTACAACCAATGGTGTAGCACTATCTAATAGCAACGACCTGATGAACTACCGTGTAGGTTTTACGAATATGTCGAGCAGAGGCCTGGTGCCCAACTCAGACCTGTTTAGAAACAACTTCACCATTAGTTCATCGATGAAAGCATTGAAAAACCTTACGGTTAGCTCCAATGTAAACATTAACCGCAGTTGGTCCAATAACAGACCGGCTGGAAACAGGGGAACAAACCCTCTGCAGGCTGCATATGCAGTATCGCCGCATATCAACATTCTGGAGCTGAAAGACTACTGGGTGCCCGGTCAGGAAGGTCTCCAGCAGCGCTCGCAGGCTATAGGAGATTATGACAACCCATATTTCCTCGCTTACGAAATCAACAACAGCTTTAATCGAGACAGAGTTTTTGGTAACCTCAAGGCCGACTGGCAGATTACTCCGGAATTAAGCCTTATGGGACGCTACTCGCTCGATTATTATACAGAAATGCGTCAAACAAGAGGAGCCAATAGCTATACGCGCGATAGAAACGGTATTTTTGGTATAGTAAACCTGATGCGATACGAGCGCAATGCGGATTTCCTCCTTACGTATAGCAAAGACTTCAATAAGCTGGGGCTTACACTGTCTGCTGGTGGAAACGCCCGCTACGATAAAGGAACCAATGTACTCAACTCAACGAAGAGAAATGCCGGTCTGGTAGTGCCCGGAGTATATACGCTAAGCAATATATCAGCCGAAACACTGAACTACAACAGTAGCTGGTACCAAAGAGGTGTGCACAGTTTGTATGGTGTAGCCAACTTCTCATACGACGACATGGTATACCTTGACCTAACTGCACGAAAAGACTGGTCGAGTACACTGCCAGCTGGCAACAACAGCTATTTTTACCCATCCGTGTCTTTGAGTTTCTTAGTAAACGAAATGGTAGACATGGGGTCTAATGTAGACATGCTCAAGCTTAGAGGAGGATGGGCGAAAGTAGGTAATGATGCCAACCCATACTCTTTGTTTCCTACCCTCTACAATGCTGGTCAGTGGTCTGATGTAACTCGCCTGGGGGTATCAGGTACATTGCTTACTCCTGATTTGAAGCCTGAAGAAGCTACTTCATTTGAATATGGTGTTGATCTGGGTATGTTCAACAACCGATTGAGATTTGAAGGAACGATTTACTCTATGGACAACAAAAACCAAATCCTGAGAGGAATTGGTATGCCTCCTTCTTCTGGTTTTGATAGTAAAAACATCAATGCAGGATTGATATCCAGCAAAGGCTGGGAACTGATGATAGGGGGTACACCTATCAAAAATGTGGATGGAATTACATGGGATATAAGTACGAACATAACCCGCAACCGCACGAAAATAGAAGAGCTGGCAGAAGGCATGGAGCTATACACGCTCTGGACCGACGCAAAGGGTGGAGCCTGGACCTATGTAGGTGAAACCATAGGCGATATCTACGACAGAAAACTGGTGGTAGTAGAAGATGAAAGCTCTCCGTACCATGGCTACCCTATATTGAGTTCTGATGGATCTTGGCAGGATATTAATGCCAACAACACCAAAAACAAAATAGGCAATTTCAATCCCGATTTCATTGCAGGTTTCCAGACGGCACTGTCTTACAAGGCATTTTCACTGAACATGACCTTAGACTGGAGGTCTGGCGGACAGTTTGTGTCGCAAACCTACCGATACGGTGAGTCTGACATGAAAACGCAGCGGTGGTTGGATCAGTTGATTCACCCCGGCGACAGAACCGGTGATGCTCTCAGAGACTGGTTAGTGGAAAATGAAGATACCATGATCAAAGACGGTATCAACATAGTAGGTGGCCCTACCAAAGAGTATGGTGGTTTTGAAACCAACTTTGTAGTACCTATGAATGACGGTGTGTTCAACCCCGGTGTAATTGCTCAGTACGACGGCCAGGGTAATATTATAGGATATACTGAAAACCTGGGAGGACCCGGTACTAAAATATTGCCTTATGCCGGCAACTATGCCTGGGATTTTACCAAGACAGCAACATTTGATGCCGACTATGTAAAAATCAGAGAGGTGTCTTTGTCGTATCAGTTGCCATCCAGCCTTCTGTCTAAGATAGGAGTAAGCTCGGCCAATGTGGCGCTGTATAGCCGAAACATCATGCTTTGGACAAAAGCAGGTATTGGTATCGATCCTGAAATGGCTTTTCAGCCCGAGGGAGGCACGCAGGGAAGTGGCATACAGTTTAAGCAGGGGATAGAGCGCTACAATGTAAACCCATGGGTAATTCCAGTAGGATTCAAATTAGGGCTTACTTTTTAACAACTACTAAATACCAAAGAAATGAAAATAGGAATAAATAAATCTATAGCACTTTTCCTCGCTATGTTCATGGTGGTGGCATCATGCAAAGATTTGGAAGAGTTAAATGAAGATCCTAATGGTGTAACGCCTAATTCGGCACACCCCAACCTGGTGTTGGGTACAGTGCTGACCGAAGCAGCCAAAGAAACCACCAGCCTGGGTTTTGGCAATATTGCAGGTGTAATGCAGCATACTCAAAAAGATGCCTGGTTTAGTGGACACAACGATTATGACTGGAGCAACCAGAGCTGGTCTTCTTACTATGGTATACTCAGAAACAACAAGTTTGTGTATGACAGAGCTACCGAGTTGGGGCTTGAGTTTCACCAGGGCGTGTCTAAAGTGATGAGCGCCTATGTATTTGGCATGATTGCAGATATTTGGGGAGATGCACCCTATACCAATGCACTGAATGGCGATCAGGGAGGAGAAGAAAACATCCAGCCGGTATACGACAATCAGGGCGACATTTACAAGGGGATAATCGCCGAGTTAGAAGAGGCCAATACCCTGCTGTCTAAAAACAAAGCGGATTATGATCAAATCTTTGAATCTGCGGATGTTATTTTTGGAGGTGATCCGGCTGCCTGGAGAAAGTTTGCCAATTCGCTGGCGCTGCGCTACTACATGCGGTTGTCTGCCAAAGAGCCCGCTTTTGCCAAGGCCGGAATAGAAAAAATAGTAGGAAACGCCAGTCAGTATCCGATCATAACTTCGTCGGCAGACGATGCTACCATGAGCTATGCGGGTAACGGAACGGGCGATTCATGGCCCGGCAACACGGTGTACGATGGTACCAACGGTAGTAACTACCGCAGGGTAAAAATGTGTGCTACACTGGTAAACAAGATGCAGTCACTCAACGACCCACGGTTGAACCTCTGGGCCAAAAAAGTGGAGATACCAATAGTAGTAGATGCCAGTTTTGAATCCGGAAGAGACGAAATAGTGGACGGTGTGCGCTACCTGCACCCCGACGCAGTGCCCGAAGGCATGGAATACGACGAAGATCCGGACTATGTGGGAATTCCTCCCAGCTGGTCGGAAATACCCTCTTCGTACAACATCAACCCTACGCCCGGGCAGCTTTCGTTCAACCCACACGTGTCATACCTCAACGATATGTATACCAATGCCAGTGGAAATCTGCTCTTAGCGCGCTTGTTGTCAGCAGCTGAGGTGCATTTTATTCTGGCCGAGGCAGCACTTACGGGAGTAGCCAATACCGGTGATGCACAAACACACTATGAAGCCGGAGTGAGAGCCTCTATGGAGGCCTGGGGTGTAGACGATATGTACGATACCTATATCGCCGAAACCGGAGTAGCATACGATGGTACGCATGAGCAAATTATGGAGCAAAAATGGATAGCCAGCTGGACTTCAGCAGCTGAGGCATGGTTTGACTTCCGCAGAACGGGACTGCCCGCGCTTAACGCCGGCCCTTCGGCCAATCGTCAGGCACTTCCTATTCGTTTTTATTACATGACGAAAGAACTGGAACTTAACCCTACAAATGCAAACATAGCCGTGGAAAAGCTGGAAACAACAGCGTATACACAGGCAGATGGAAAAAACAGCGCCTGGGCTAAGCCCTGGGTAGCACAAGGTACAGGCAAACCCTGGTGATGATTCATAATAAATGTTTAGTTCTGGCCGTCCCTGTGGTGGGGGCGGCTTTTTTTATGCATAAGGGCACAGTGAATGGCGTTCAAGGGGCGGATTAGCCGCCAGAGATAATATTTTGGGATTCATGCCCCAATATGAGGTAATATCTATTTTATTTGTAACTTAGAATTTATTGGAAACGAGAATAGTATATGAAGACATTTGGATCGTACCTCAAAGATAGAAATGCACATGTGTTTGGAGGAGAGCCTTTAGCGATACACACAAGCTTTTACGGTTGTTTTCTCCACAAAGCCATAGAGGAGATAGCCCAGTATGTAGACACACATGGTATTTTGGTAAATTCTGCACAGGAGGTAGTATACAGCCAGTTTTCATCCCTATTTGAAAAACACCCTAAGCTCAGTATTGCCGAACGCAAAGAGCTGATAGAAGAGTATTACAGCTACTGTGGATTTGGTAAGATCGTATTGAAAAACCTGCAACCCAAAGGAGGATATGTAGAAACCACAAGCGAACATTATGGTGTGGCATGGAAAAAGATTTTTGGTCAACGAACCGAAAATCAGGAGGGTGTAGCACAGTTTACTATGGGCTTTTTGTGTGGAGCTACAGAAGCCATATTCAACATTGCCTTGGGTACATTTGATGCCAAGCAGATTCGCTGCGTATCGCAGGGAGAAGCTACTACCCGTATCGATGTATTCAGGGGATTGCGCAAAAAACTAAAAAAATCGGTAGGAGAGGGCGCTATACAGACCTTCGACGGACAGCCTGAAGCTACCGCAGTTGTAGACTACAACGCCGTGCAGGATGCCCTGCTGGGTCAGCAGCCCCGAAGAGATCCCGATACCGGCCTGATAGAGGCTTATGGCAGCCTGGTGGCACGTCACTATACCAATTATTTTTGTTTGGTGAGTGTACGGCTGCTTATGGAGCTGGAGAAAAAATACAAACGCGAAGGAGTAGCCAAAGCCCGGTCGATACTGCTACAGTCGGCACAGATGGGAGCACTTCAGCTTTTTGGCAGGTTGGTAGAGTCGCCCGTGTGGAAAGAAAACTTTGCAGCGGCTACTACACAGGAAAGCCAGCTGCATGCCCTGTTGGCGTTTGTCAACAGCCTGGGCTGGGGAAAATGGGAAGTGGAAATGCCAAACCCCTCCGGTGAAACTACCTTTGTGATTACCGGTAATGCTGAAACCAATGCCATATTGAAAATGGTAGGTAAAACGAAGGCTTCCATATGCTTTTTTACCGAAGGAATAGTAACCGGGCTGATGAACCTGGTATACAATGCAGACCTTAACGCACTGGGAGAGCTCAACGAAGAGTGCTATGCCTCGTTGTTCAAGGCCGACAATCGATTTGTAGTTGTAGAAGCCAAAACCCGCATGACCGGTGAAGAGCTGGATAAGATTACTGTAGCCCGCAAAGGGTAATCCAGCCAAAAACGAAAACAGCAAGCCAATCCGAAAAGGATTGGCTTTTTTTGTTGTTAAAAAATGCTATCAGTTTTTCTAATGACACCCTCACAAATCCAGACAATTGGGAAAGCCATCAATTAAATGGATAAAACATATGTTTCATCCCATAAAACCGCTACCTGCAGGTTATGCTTCGCTAAGCTTTTAACAATTAAAATCAGGAAAGGAAGGTGATTAATTCGCCCCTGTAGATCCGGCAAAAAACGATCGTACAGGGGCGGATAGGCCCGCTAAGCGAAGGAGATAGCAGTTGCTAATTACACCACGGCTTCACATTCCCTTTCTCGTAGTTGTCGGGCAGCTGTTACCATGTTTTGCAGAGCGAGTTGAGTTTCAGGCCATTCACGGGTTTTCAGTCCGCAATCGGGGTTTACCCATAGATTTGTAAGCGGCAGTAAGTCGCCCGCCTTGGTAAGTAGTTTTTCTATCTCAGCTACAGAGGGCACGCGGGGTGAGTGAATGTCGTATACGCCGGGCCCTATTTCGTTTGGGTATTTAAAGTTTACAAAGGCATCCAATAGCTCCATTTCGGAGCGGGATGTCTCTATGGTTATTACGTCGGCATCCATGTCGGCTATGTTTTCTATGATGTCGTTAAACTCCGAGTAGCACATATGAGTATGAATCTGAGTACTGTCAGCAACCCCAGAAGCAGCTAGCCTGAAGCACTCTACCGCCCAGTGGAGGTAGTGTTGCCACTGGGCTTTTCGGAGCGGTAGCCCCTCCCTTATAGCCGGTTCGTCTATTTGAATTGCTCTGAGTCCTGCTTTTTCCAGATCCACTACCTCGTCGCGTATGGCCAGAGCGATCTGACGACAGGTAACAGCGCGGGGTTGGTCGTTGCGTACAAACGACCACTGCAGGATCGTTACCGGTCCGGTCAGCATCCCTTTTACGGGTTTTGAAGTGAGCGACTGAGCATAAGCCGACCATTCCACAGTCATGGGAGAGGTACGATACACATCGCCGTAAATGATTGGAGGTTTGACACATCGTGTGCCGTAGCTTTGTACCCATCCGTAGGCAGTAAAGGCAAAACCTTCCAGTTTTTCGCCAAAGTACTCCACCATGTCGTTGCGCTCAAACTCGCCATGCACAAGCATATCCAGCCCAGTGTCTTCCTGCCATCGAATCGTTTTTTCGGTTTCTTCCCGGATAAAGGCATAGTACTCCTCATGTCCGACCTGTCCTTTTTTCCATTTGGCACGCCAGTTTCTTACTTCACGGGTTTGGGGAAACGAACCGATGGTGGTGGTGGGGAGTAGAGGCAGTTGCAGTGCTTTTCGTTGCAGCGGTTGTCGTTGAGCAAAAGGAGATTTACGCTGGCTGTCTGCGGGTTTCAGGGCACTTATACGCTGCTGGGTAGGAGCATGGTGTATGAGAGTGGCGTTTTTTCTGCGTTGGTTGGCGTGGTTGTTTTCGGTTAGTTTTTTTACCACTTCATCTACCAGTTCGCTGGTAGATATGCGCTTGAGAGTGGCCACTTCGTCTACTTTTTGCCGGGCAAAAGCCATCCACTGTTTTACTGCCGGGGGTAAGCTGCCGTCGGCTGTTTCCAGCTCCAGATCGCAGGGGGTGTGCAGCAGGGAGCATGAGGTAGCAATCCAAAGTTTGTCTTTTCCAAAGGCCCGTTTTGCTTTTCTGATAAGAGCCAGACTGTCTTCAAAATTATTGATCCATACGTTGCGTCCATCTACCAACCCCAGTGAAAACGTCAGGTCGGGATTGCGTGAGGGTATGCTGGAGATATCGTCGAGCTGCGACGGACACCTTACCAGATCGAGGTGAAGAGCGTGGATAGGTAGCTGAAGAACGGTTTCGAGGTTGCTGCCATAGCAATCGAAATAGCTGGTAAGGATGACGCGAAGTGTCGGGAAACGATCGGCCAGGGTTTTATAGGTGCGAGTTATGGCCTTTTGTTCTTCATCGGTCAGGTCGAGCGACAGACACGGTTCATCGAGCTGTATGTAGGTAGCTCCGGCTTGGGCCAGTTCGTCTATCAGCTCGCAAAATACAGGCAGAAGCTTATCAAGCAATTCGATGCGGTGAAAACCACTCTCTTTTTCCTTGCCCAGCAGCAAAAAAGAAACCGGGGAGAGCACTACAGGCTTGGTGTGTATACCCATGGTCAGCGCTTCTCTATATTCCTCGGTAGCCTTGTGCGAAAAAAGAGAAAACGACTGATCCCGGGTAAACTCAGGAACGAGGTAGTGGTAGTTGGTGTCAAACCACTTGGTCATTTCCAGTGCGGTAATGTCGTGTTCCTCGCTCTGAAGCCCGCGTGCCATGGCAAAATACAGCCTGAGTGTGGGAGTGTCTTCTTTTAGAGCTTCAAAACGCGCCGGTATACAGCCGTAGGAGAGGGAAGCATCCAGCACCTGATCGTAAAGTGAAAAATCATTGGCGGGGATAAGGTCGATGTGTTGCTGCTCTTGCAGTTGCCAGTTTTGTCTGCGAATGCTCGCTGCAGTTTGTAGCAGCTCTTTTTTGGTGGTTTGTTTTTTCCAATAGCTCTCTATGGCTTTTTTTAATTCTCTTTTTGCACCGATTCTGGGATAACCCAATATGTTTGTTTTCATCTGTCTGTTGGTTGTTTAAATCTGTGCAAAGGTTAGTATTGTGGAATTATAATCCTTGTTTATGATAATTATAGGAGTATAAATCTTTAAGAGTATTATATGTTGGTTGTATTGTCTATTATTGCCGGGTAAATCGATTGTCTACAGAATATTATTCTATGAAAAACCTGGACGAAGTAGATCTGAAACTACTCGATCTGTTGCAAACCGACTGCCGGTTAACTACCAAGGAGCTGGCGCACAAAGTGCATTTGTCACCCACGCCGGTATTTGAGCGGGTAAAACGATTGGAGAAAAATGGCTACATAAGACAGTATGTGGCACTGTTAGATGCAGAAAAACTCAACAGGGGACTGACGGTGTTTTGCAATGTATCGCTCAAGCAGCACACCAAAGAGATCGGCAATCGTTTTGTAAAGGATATAATGGCCCTGAGAGAGGTTACGGAATGCTACAACATCTCCGGAGATTATGATTTTTTGCTCAAAATCATGGTGTCAGACATGAAGCATTATCAGGATTTTGTGTTGAATGGGCTGGGAGGGATTAAAAATATAGGTAGTGCCCACAGCACATTTGTAATGGGAGAAATTAAGCACTCCTATGCTGTGCCTTTGTAGGTTTAGGCTTCTTTTTCGGCTAAGGCTATGCTATAGTGTCGCATTACAGATTCCCCCGATTTGCTTTTCACGGTTTCTTGCTTGTTTATGATCTGGCAGGGTGCAAAAGCCGTACGGTGCAGCAGACCGGTAATGGCGTCAGTGTCGTACAGGGTGAATTTATCCCTAACGAAAGGCAGGTGCTGCATAAATTCCTTTTGGGCGAAAGTAATGGCGAGTTTGCCTCCGGGCTTAAGTATGCGGTGTATTTCGGAGAGCAGGCCCTGGGGATCATTCCAGAAGTATACGGTGTTCACAGTCATCACCCGGTCGGCGGATAGGTTGGGCAGGGGTATGTGTATGCCGTCGTAGAGCAAAAAGCGAGCGTTGGCCGGTGTGGCAAGTTCGCCGTGCAGGCGGGAGGCTTCCTGCTGCATGGTAGGCGATATTTCCAGCCCGCAGTAGTGTATGTCGGCACCACGCTGTATTATGTGAGGAAGGTGCGCACAATTGCCATGCCCCAGTTCTACTACGGTATGGTGGTCGGTTATCGCCAGTGCTTCTATGGTTGCCAGTGTCATGTTGGTATTGGTGTCGTTCATGAGCCGGGCCATTTCTAATCCTTTGCTGCCCTCCGGAAAGCTCAGTTGGCTTTCAATCTCGTTTAGTTCCTCTTCGGTAAGTTTATCCATTGGTGATGGGTGTTAGTGTGGTCAAATATCGGAAAATACAGGCGATAAGCAAACTGAAGACCACCCTTAGAAGAGGGTGCCAACCGTCAGTAACAGAATAATATTGATTACATGCGTTTTATGATTCGGTAAAGTGTTATTTTACAGAAAAATGATGAAAACACTTGAGTTGGAAAAGGTGTAGATTATTAGAATAGTATCCTTCAGCGTAGTGCTAAACTAGTTAAAAATGAACCTCCTGTATTCTTTGATTTGTTCTATTAATTGCCTGACTTTTTTAGTGAAATGGTAAGGACAGAGACTGAAAAATTTCTACCCAAAACATTAAAAAGCTACGAGCTAAAAACGGATACATTGAGCAGCAGGATCGATTTCAACAAAGATGGCTATTTAAGCAGAGAGTTTATATATCGTGATGGAAAGGTAAAAATAGAGGAGCACAGTGGTCGCACATTTTTTAACGCTAAAGCAAGTTATTTAGAATTGAATATTGATGGCAACAAATTTTATGTTAAAAGTTCTAAAATCACCAGAACATCGTCTCGAAATGATGATATAGTGACATTAAATTCAACAGTAAATTACGAAAACCTAAACAGTGAGCACTCTTTCATGTCCACTAAAAACGACCATTTCAATAGCAGAGTCTTATTTAAGACAGTTGTTTCCAATTACGGGGGATATGATCCTAAAACAAATTTTGCCATTACTAACAAACGGTTTATCAACTACAAAGAAGAGAACTGGGAAGATGATTCGGATTTGAATTTTCATCTAAATTCTAGTTGGAATAATGACAGTTTGAAATTTGAAGTTTCTGTTAGGGATGACAAAGTCTTTTTTAATAACGGGAGTGAAAAATTCCTTTTGGGTTCAATGAAATACCACCGAGAGAGCATAAGTGGTGGGAGTAAAAAGAACAAAAACAGGCTTTCACAAGCTGAATACATTAAAATTCTAAATTCTCATGACTTAGAAAAAATGATGAAATGGGTAGAAGTGGTTTGGGGGAAAAGAAAAAAAGGAAGAGGCAGGACGGATGACATTCTCACGTTTTTAGAAAATACCAAGTTGCAAAAAAACCTTTATAGGAATGTTTAAGTGGCATTTAAATTTCTTTTTTTCAGGGATGGTTTTAATCTGTTTGGTTGGATGTGAGTCAAACCAAATAGAAATGCCTTACTACGGAAAAGTATACGATTTCTCCTCTGGTCCAGGCAATTTTTCAATAATTGATAGCCTTAACGTGATAGTTTTAACGGAAAGCTACCCTATCACACCAACGAGGGCTGGTGCAGATGTTATCAATTTAACCATAAGTCCAGATACTTTCATTACCAACTCTACGAATTCCATTAGTGACTATACTTTCCAAATGCGAGATGTAAACTCTGAAAGACTAAGAAAAGTATTTAAAAATAAAATTGATATTCCGTTTGATTCAACAATGTATTGTTTAATAGGCCTCTCCAATGAGGACTTTATGGACTCTACGAATGTTGATTACTTTAGAGCTTTTAAAACAGACCTTACCCTCGACGGGATTGAAGAGCTTCTAATTTATGAGTTTAGACATTTATCTACTCGTTCAGAGTTCAATGAAAGCTATATCAACTCATTTCTTCACCTTTTTTACCAAGATACGAATGGGGCATGGCTGTCGTTACAAAAAATTCAATTGGACTTTAGAAATATTTACTTTGAGGATATAGGAATTGTACAAATGCCAAATTTCAAATACCCCATAATTGTCTTTAAAAATAAAAATCGTGGATATGAGCAATTCCACAGGAAGTATTTCATTTTAACCTCTGAAAGTGCAATCCATCCCTCTTCAAAACCTGAAGTTGAATATATTAATCTAAACTCTTTATTCAAAAAATAGTATAGCTAGTTCCGAATATTATCCATCATTAAATTCAATATTGGCTGTATCCAAGCTGCCTCAAGGGTTCGGCTTTGAGGATAATATCCTGGAAGATATATATTATAAAGATTATCAGGTTGAAAATTCACAATTCAATGAAATATCTACTCAGAACTTAACTCTCGTCATATACAAGAAGTTAGGAATTTCAGTTCCTGGATTAATAGATTTTAAGATTTTATTGAATCCGGATTTTTCAGGTGACCTACAAGTTTGGAATACTAAAATTCATTAAGTCTTATGATCTCTCAAAATCTGATATTAGCACCCAAGGACTCTACAAACTAGTTATTGAAGCGTTTATGGATGTAACCCCAATTTCATATGAACCTCATAGGTTCATTAACGAACAAGCAGTATCACTGGTGGACACTTCCAAATATGATAAAATATTACCATTTGTATTTGATGTTAATTTAGATGGTGAGGATGAATTATTGATTTATTATGCGAAATACTACAGCCTAAACCCTAAGATGGGAACGAGTGATATTAATAGCCATCTTGAAATTTTTCGCAAAAAAACAATAGGTGGAAATCTGTTCAAGATATCAGGTTAGATGTTGAGGGCGTTTTTGATGAGGAATTGAGCTTTATTCGTTTTAATGATTTTGATTTTCCAGTAATTTATTTCCACAGCAGCATAGAGGAAAGGACATGGCTATATCGTAAGCATTACTTTATCACCGCTGCGAATACTACCACAAGTGATTCCCATGGGATACGAATAATTAATTTAAATCAACTTTTTGAGGAATAAACACACTCCGCAGAATTTCATCCCTTCTTATTGCCTATGTTGTCAACGCTGAAGCTTGTTGGTAAAATGCGTGCTGATGACGCATTAAAAAGTAACATATATTTAATATTGGTAAAATATTTAAGTAACAATTTTATTATATGTAAAATTTAATCCTAGCTTTGCGCCCAAAATAAGAAAGGACATTTAAACAAAGCGATGACATCCTTGCCATACCCATGGCAAAGGAATTATCACAGGTCAGATGAGAAGGGCGATAGGTTATTTTATTTCTGCGTTTTTTGCCATAGGTACACTCCCCGAAAATGCAGCAGCAGATAGTAGATACACAGGAATACAGGAAGTGTGGCAGGAGTTTTACCTGCATCACAGCGTAAACGAAAAGCTAAGCACTCAGCTGTTGTTCAACAACCTATACCACGACGAGTGGGGCAATTACGACTGGTTTGCGGAGGCAGGGCTAAAGTATAAACTGAAGCCATGGCTGGCGGTAGAGGGCATGTACCGGCAGGAGTATTTTCGGGTAGAGGGCAGTTGGCAAAAAGAGTACCGTCCCATGCTCAGGCTGTCTACCCGTGCAAAGCTAGGCCGCTGGCATGTGCGCAATCGCCAGCGACTGGAGCTGCGGATGTTTGATCAGTACCGGACGGGACTTAGGTTTCGGTCGGATATAAGGATTAAACCCGACTGGAGCTTTACAACCCTCAACATCAGCCCCTTTGTAAGCGAAGAAGTATTTGTGAGCAAAGGCCGGTTGTCGCGTGTCAGGAGTTATGCAGGATTTATGGCCAGTAGGGGGAGGTTTGCACCCATGGCGTATCTGGTTATGCAATCCGACGAAGGAACCAGCTATTGGCAGCACAGGCTCATTTTCGGAATAGGACTAGGTATAGAGCTCTAGCGCTCATGTACAACACCCCTTAGAACAGCATCACTACCCCGCAGCACCGGTGTATACGACATTTCCTGTTGCCGATGCGTTACCAGTTTTGATTCCTCCAATAAAAAACTATGTTTGTAGGAATCAAAACAATACATTGACAGTGAATTGGCCCGATAACCCGGGTCAATGGGTTTAGATGTCTTTTCATTGAATACGTTAACCGACGCGCAACTTTGGGATCAATTCAGAGCAGGCAAGGAGTCTGCCTTCATTGCTATATATCAGCAGCACTTCCATACCTTGTTTCAGTACGGTTGCCAGTTTACGCACAATAAGTCGCTGGTAGAAGACGCCCTGCAGGATATGTTTATCGAGCTACGCGATCAGAGAAGGAAAATCACGATCAAAACCTCTATACGCAATTACCTCTTTACCTGTCTGCGCAGAAAAATACTCCTGTACAAGGAAAAATTTAATGCAGGCACAGACTACCTGGAAGACACCCGTTTCAGGCCTTTTGATATAGGCCTGTCGGCAGAGCAGCATTTGATCGATGCACAGGCAAAAAAAGAAAATGAAACCAAACTCAGGCAGGTTATCAACAACCTGACAACACGCCAGCGGGAAGCCATATACTATCTCTACTATCAGGGAATGAGCTATCAGGAAATCAAAGAACTGATGAACCTGGCAAACATCCGCTCGGCCAGAAACCTGATATACAAGGCCCTGTCTGCGATGAAATCAGCACTGGTGTGCCTGCTGATCTTTCGCTTTTGAGGAGTATACGCTGCTGCGTACCCATGTAAAGAAGGGGTTTTTATCTCCCGGAGAATTTTTTTTTAAAAAAAATGATGCCCTTTAGGCTTTTTTTTTCTCTACCCAGTAGAAACCGATTGCAGACGATAAAAACACAGCAGATAGTGCACAAAAAATATACTTCCATAGAAGATTTTATGATGGATCTCGATTTCAGAGAGTGGGTATTGCACCCCACCCCGGAAGCAGATCAATTTTGGAATGCCTGGATAAAAAGCAATCCCGATAGGGTAGAGGAGTTAAATGCCGCTCGAGCTTTGGTCAGTAAGTTGGCATTTGCCGAGGAGTCCGTTACAGAAGAATCGTACAACAAAGTGCTGCAGCGTACATTGGCCGGCCAAAAGAGCAAGTATGCCGATTCAGCACCGGTTATGCGCACTATAGGTCTGCAATGGATCGGTAGAGTAGCTGCTGTATTGATACTTGGGGTATTTATGTACTTGTTTTACACAGCCAATCACACCCCTAAAACAACACCAGTGGCACATCGGCAGACAGTGGTAAAGGAAAACTCTTCGGGGCGAAAGTCGCAGATATACCTGCCCGACGGCACTACGGTATGGCTCAACGCCGACAGTAAAATTGAGTATGCTCCGCATTTCACACAGGATATGAGGCAGGTCACACTTATCGGAGAAGCCTATTTTGCTGTAGCCAAAGACAAAGCCCGCCCATTTGTAGTTCAGACTTCAGCTGTGGCAGTGACTGCCATAGGTACGGAGTTTAATGTAAAAGCCTATGCCCACCATGCGAACCATCATGTGGCACTGGCAGAAGGAAAAGTAATGGTAAAAAGCATACACAAGACATCCGGTCAGCCGGAAAAACACTATCTCGATCCGGGGCAGGCCATAATAGCATCTACTACAGATGCAAAATTGATCCAGACAAGTTTTAGCCACAAAGAAGCACTGGGCTGGAAAGAGGGAATTATCTACTTTGAAAACGCTTCGTTGCTGGAGGTAGTAGAGCGGCTGGAGCGTTGGTACGGAAAGCGGTTTGTAATTAAAAATGCTAAAAAAGCAGGAGAGTGGAGCTTTGATTCGGAGTTTCATAACGAAACACTGGAAAACGTAATGCGCACCATTAGCTACTCCAAAGACTTTGAATATCAGATACAGGAAGACACAGTCACTATTATATTTTGAAAATAAAAACTATAAAAACGAAAACTATGCAAATCAACAGCTCCTAAAATAAAAAGAGCCGGAAACAAGGTTTCCGACTCGAATTTTTTCCGGGATGTATCATTGGGGAATGTCACTGCCCGGAATAGTTAAAATCAATTTTTAACCAAATTCATTACAAAAATATGAAATTAAAACTTATACAAGCAATCGCTATGCTTTCTAGATACGCTGTGTACGGTTTGATCTGCCAGGTGTTGCTACTCAACTTACTATTGGCTAGCACCGGATCAGCACAAAAAACAGCCAGCGTTAGAGAGGTTACTATCGATCTCAACTCTGGAGACTTTAAAGTAAAAGAGATATTTCATCTCATCGAACGCAAGTCAGATTTTCGATTTGCCATTGACAAAAACGACCTTAGGTCAGCACTAAATCAGCGGGTTGACCTTCATGCCGGTAGTCGGCCTATTGCTGATGTACTGATCGAAATATCAAAAAAATCGGGCATCAGTTTTCGGCAGGTAAACAACAACATTACCGTTACACGACTGGCGGAGCCAGCATCGGATCAAAAGGTGGTGTATGGACTAATCGCCGATGTGAATGTGTCGGGGCAGGTAACTGATGAAAACGGCGAAGGACTGCCGGGAGCCTCAGTAGTTGTAAAAGGTACTTCTACAGGTACTACTACCGACATTCAGGGTAAATACTCACTGAGTGTACCCGAAGACGCTACTTTGGTGGTTTCGTTTGTAGGCTATACTACCCGCGAAGTATCAGTGGCTGGGCGTACTGTTATCGACATGCAGATGGCACCCGATGCAGAGCAGCTGGAAGAAGTGGTGGTAATCGGCTATGGAGAAGTGGAAAAGAAAGACGTGACGGGTGCAGTAGGCTCTGTGGAGTCTACAGACATAGTCAGAGCCAATCCCGTGCAGGCAGCCAAAGCCATTCAGGGGCAGGTAGCCGGGGTGAATGTTTCCCGGGCAAATGGCAGACCGGGTTCGGGCTACAGTATCAATATCAGGGGCTTGAACTCCATAAACTTCAGTAACGAACCGTTAGTAGTGATAGACGGTGTTATGGGGGGTGATCTCAATGCCCTCAACCCCTCGGATATAGCCTCTATGGATATTCTCAAAGATGCTTCATCTACCGCTATTTATGGATCGAGAGGAGCCAATGGTGTAATCATAATCACTACCAAAAGAGGAAAAAGCGGAAAGCCCAGGGTAGAATACAACGGCTATGTGGGCGTGAAAACACCCGCTCACCTGCCCGATATGCAAAATGCACAGCAGTTTTACAAAGCCAGTGTAGAGGGCAATCAGCTCAATGGTGGCAGTGTGCCCGTGTTTACTTCTACAGAAATGAAAAATGTAGACGAAGGAAAGGGAGTAGACTGGATAGACGAAGTAACCAACCCCAGCTTGCAAACGAGCCATACAGTGGCACTGGGAGGAGGAAGTAACGGCGCAAACTATCACTTTTCGGCCGGATACCTCAACGAAGGAGGAACTCTTGATCATACCAAGTTTCAGCGCTACAACCTAAAAGGAAGTATGGATAGCGAACTGAATAGCGTGGTAAAAGTGGGATTCAATGCCAACTATAGTGTAGGTAAGCTGGATCTGGGGTCTAATGAAGCGCTCAGAAGTGCTTTTCGTGCCAGACCCACGGGTGTTGTCTATGCCGATCAGGTACTGAACGCTGATGAAAACAACGAACTGGACTGGAACGGCTATGCCGTATGGATGGGGATCAACGATAAGCAGGTGCTAAACCCTCTGGTAGAAGGTGCGCCGGAAAACTTTCAGGACGAAACCCGATCCAATACATTTTTTGGAAATGCATACCTGGAAATCAAACCCATAGAAGGGTTGACATTTCGCTCGTCTATTTCAGCCAACGTGTTTAACAACCGCTGGGGACAGTTTAGAGGTACTTACACCAAATCGCAAAAGACCACAAGAAACCCCAGAGCGTACCGTCGTAGTACCATGAAAAGCAATTTTACGCTCGACAATATCCTGACATACACACGCCAGGCAGGGCAGCATGAATTTACCTTCACGGCAGTACAGAGTGCTTTTCAGGAAAGAAACGAGGGTACATACAGCCGGGTAGACAACCTGCCCTACAATTCGCTCTGGTATGCTATGGGTACGTCTTCTACCATCGACGGCTTTAGCACTGACCTGACCGAGCGCTCGCTACTTTCTTACATGGGCCGTGTTATTTATGGTTTTCAGGACAAATACATCCTTACCCTTACCAGCCGGTGGGATGGTGCTTCGCAGTTGAGCGAAGGCAATAAGTGGGATTTCTTTCCTTCGGCAGCTATCGCCTGGAGGATGGGAGACGAAGACTTTATCAAAAACACGGGCTTTATATCAGACATGAAGCTGCGCGTAAGCTACGGTTTGGTGGGCAATAGTGCCGTAGCACCTTATTCTACCCAGCCCAGGTTAGTCAATACACCCTATGATTTTGACGGTAGCCCCGCATTTGGTTTTGCTCCGGGCAACCTGGCCGACAGGTCGCTCAAGTGGGAAAAAAGTAAAGAATTGAACTTTGGTTTAGACTTTGGCGTGATCAACAACAGAATTTCTGCTTCGATAGAATACTACAAGCGAAATACTGTTGATTTGATTTACAGGGAGCAGATTCCGGCCTCTACCGGCTTCAGGGATATTGTGACCAATGTGGGCGAAGTGTCTAACAAAGGGATAGAGATTTCGCTAAATACCGTAAATGTGGCTACAGACCGTTTTAACTGGTCATCTACCATCAATTTTTCTAAAAACAACAACGAGGTAGTATCGATCGGTAGCGATGGCATCATGGCCGATATAAGTACAAACCTGTTTGTAGGCGAACCTCTGAGTGCGCATTACAACTACGAGTTTGATGGCATTTGGCAGCTCGATGAAGCTGCTGCAGCTGCAGAATACGGGCAGGTGCCCGGCTCGGTGCGGGTGGTAGATCAAAACAATGACGGAAAGATATCGTCAGGAGCAGGAGAAGACGATAGAGTGGTGCTGGGATCGCAGCAGCCCGACTGGGTAATGGGATTGGTGAATAAGTTTTCTTATCAGCACTTCGATCTTTCGTTTTTGGTATACACCAGCCAGGGAGTATTGTTTAGAAACAGCATGCTGGGGGGGACAATGGGTGAAGTAGGCCGTGGAAGATACAATGCCCTTAACCTAAACTACTGGACAACAGAAAACCCCAGTAATGAATATTATGGCCCGGGCATAGCCAATCCATACCGTACAGCCATCCAGTATCAGGATGCCAGTTTTGTAAGGATATCAGACATTACACTGGGATATACTTTTCCTGGTCAGGTGCTGAACCGACTGGGGTTTGCAAACTTCAGAATGTACGCACAGATAATCAACCCATTTGTGTTTCATGATTTTGATGGAATGGATCCGGAATACAACTCCAGTGTGTACAACGATGATTTGCCGTCAGCCAGTTACCTGTTTGGCGTAAGTCTGTCATTCTAATTTATTTTTCACAGTAAATAAGATCAACATGAAATTATATATAAAATGGCCTGTACTTACAGCTGTAATTTTGCTCAGCATTGGTTGCAGCGATTTTCTGAAGGAAGAAGCCATATCTATACAAACTACAGACAGCTACTATGTAAGTGAAGCCGGGTTTGAAGATTTAATCAAATCTAACTACACCTTGCTCAGAGATATCCACCAAACCCGCAACCTGGTACTGAAAGGTACCGATATCTTTACAGAGTTGGGGTGGTCGGAAGCTTCTTCTGGCAATCAAGGCAGTGCCTACAATGCATACAACATCAATTTCAATGCTTCTTTAGGGGAGTTGGAAACACTTTGGGATTTGCTCTACAGGCAAATAGGCCGATCCAATACGGCTATTTCTAGAGAAGGTGCGGTAAATATGGATGAAGGCAAAAAAGCCATAAGAGTAGCAGAAGCGAAATTTTTGCGCGCCATGGCTTACTTTTATTTGGTGCAGCAGTGGGGTAATATTCCTATGCCACTGGCTGAAGTTACCACAGCACAGCGTGAAGTTGTGAAAGTGTCGGCATCTCAGGTGTACGATCAGATTATAGCAGACCTGGAAGAAGCTGAAGCGGTATTGCCTACACAGGACAATACGGATTATGGTCGGGCTACTCAGGGAGCGGCACGATTCTTACTGGCCAGGGTTCATTTAACTCGTGGCTGGAACTACGACAATTCTTTGGGTGGTACTCAGGCCGATTTTGACAAAGCTGTAGGCTATGCCGATCAGGTAATCGCAGCTTACCCTATGGTGGCAGAGTACCATACATTGTTTCCCCTCAGGTCAGAAAATCCTTTGGAGGAAACATTTCCAACCCAAAACGACAGAAATTCAGAAGTCGTTTTTGCTGTACAGTTTAGCGATGATGTATTTACCTACAAAGGTGACCCAACCGGATACGGAAAGGCAGGCAATGACTACCATTCTATATTTGGTGGAAACAATGACGATACTCCGGGACAACTGGGACGTACCAGTCATTACAATAGGTTTTTACCACATTTTATCACTACGCCTGCTACCTACAGACTTTTTGACCCTCAGTTGGATACACGCTATCACCACAATTTTGTAGAGGCGCAATACGCCCTTACCGACGTGAAGGATTTCGTGCCAAACAGTGCCAGCCCCGATACCAAAATAAACATTGCTCAGGGAGATACGGTGTTGTACTTTCCACCCTGGAACACCCCGGCTACTGACAAAGGAATGGACGTAGGAGGCACTAAACCCTATGCGGTAATCAATACAGATGAGTATGGTGTAATAGAAGCTTCACCCTATCACTATCGATTCAAAACACCCATGATGTGGAAGTTTTGGCAGCCGGGTATACCGTATTCGGATGAAGAAGGAACCTTTGATTTTGCTTTGTTTCGATCAGCAGAAGCTTACCTGATTGCTGCAGAAGCTATTTTGAAAGGCGCATCGGCAGGAAACCTGGGAGGAGCAGAAGTATACTACAATGTGGTAGTAGACCGGGCGCTGGGTGCCAATGCCGGAGCAGATCCGATGCGAGCCAGTGAGCCGGCCAACCTTAGTTCGCTGGTAGAAACTTCGTATCGAGCCAATGGCAATTTGGATATTGATATGATATTGGATGAAAGAGCCAGAGAATTGATGGGTGAATACTGCAGGTGGTATGATTTGAAACGCACCGGCAAGCTGATAGAGCGTACTACTAAAATGAATCCGTGGACGGCTGTAGCTGGCGACATAAAGCCTATACATTACCTCAGACCTATACCTCAGCATGAGATAGACAGGACTGTACCTTCTATTTCACAAAACGACGGCTATTGATCGTTCTGACTCAGAGTATACCCACCTCCGTAAAAGTATTTTTTCGGGGGTGGGTTTAAGATCTCTGGTGTGAAGAGGATTTGACTAAACCCGTTAGCCGAAAATGATTGAGAAGCTTTCTCAGAAGAATGTAAGAGCCGAAGAATTTTAGTTTTCTTTTCGAAAAAAGATTCTTGGGAAGCTGGTAAACATAAGCCGGATTTTGTTTGATCAGTGCTTTTCTTTTGGGATTGCTTCTTTTTTTATCCCTATATATTTTAATGATGAACAAAAGAAAGCAAATGATAGTTTGGTGGGTTATGCTATGGGTGCAGGTAGCGCTGGCAAAACCGGACAACACCTACAGGATTACCGATTTTGGGGCAGTATCAGAAAGCGGTCGGGTCAACACTAAGGCCATACAGGCTGCTATAGACAAAGCCCACTCCGACGGAGGAGGGAAAGTGATTGTACCTTTTGGAACCTACCTTACCGGAGGCATAGAGCTAAAAAGCAATGTGGAGCTGCACCTGGAAGTGGGAGCTATACTGCTGGGAAGTACACATCCTGCAGATTACAAGCACATCAATCAACACAGAAGGGCCTTGATCATGAGCGACGGTGCGCATCATATCGCCATTAGTGGTAAAGGTACTGTAGACGGGCAGGGAAGGAAACTGGCACTTACTATCGATAGTCTGCATCACGCGGGTGTATCTATTGACCCCAAGTACAACTATCGCAGAAACCGGCCGAATGAAGATCACAGAGTGGAGTTGGTGAGTTTGGTGAAGAGCAAAAATATTTCAATTTCAGGGGTTACTTTTCGCAACGCTTCCTGCTGGGTCACTACTTTCGATCAGTGTGAAGACCTCAGTATAGATGCTGTTGCCATTGAGAGTAGGGCGTTTTGGAACAACGACGGCATGGATATTATCGATTGCAGAAGGGTGCGCATTACCAATAGTCGGGTAAATGTAGCCGATGATGGTATATGCCTCAAATCACACTTGCCGGATTATGCCAACGACGACATATATATAGCAAATTGCACCATACGATCCAGTGCGAGTGCTGTCAAGTTTGGTACGGGTTCTTTTGGTGGGTTTAAAAACGTAGTAGTCGAAAACATTAAGGTTTTCGATACCTTTCGTTCAGCCATTGCTATAGAAACCGTAGATGGAGGCGATATCGAAAATATCCGGGTATCGGGCATTACCGCCATCAATACCGGCAATCCTATTTTTATCCGAAGGGGTCATCGCAAAGGAGACAAGCCGGGTGTTCTCAGAAATGTGCTGATAGAAAACATACGGGCTGAGGTGCCTTTTGGCAGACCTGACCTGGCTTATGACATGAGAGGTCCGGAAGTGAATTTTTTTCACAATCCATTTCCTTCTTCAGTAGCCGGTATACCGGGGTATCCTATAGAGGATGTCACCATTAAAAATGTGGAGATAGTGTATCCGGGCAGGGCATCAAAGGGAATGGCGTATGTGCCTCTGAGTCGGTTGGAAGCCGTGCCCGAAAAAGAGAAAGACTATCCGGAGTTTTCTATGTTTGGTGAGTTGCCCGCATGGGGGTTTTATGTGCGTCATGTGTCAGGCATGTTGTTTGAAAACATCCGAATACGGGTGAAAGAAGAAGACTTTAGACCTGCTTTTGTTTTTGATGATGTGGACGGGTTGCGCCTGCAAACCATAGAAGTGGAAAACGATCCCAAAAAAGAGACCGTAGTACTTAAAAATACCAGATTGGAGCAGATAGATGAAAGCCTGAAGAGCAATGTGGTAAAGTACTGATGAAAGGAGAAAGGTACTAATCCGGTCAAATGATGTACAAAACAAGTATTGGATATGCTCTGGCGGATTATCGGGTATAGTTTGGTCTTGAAAACGGTATTTTAGCTATTCGCAGAAGAATAGAATGTATGCAACTAGATAAAATATCAAGAAGAACCTTTGTGAAAACAGCAGCACTGGCAGGGGTATCCTCATTTGCCTGGCCTGCTCATCAGGCTTTTTCGGACAATAAATTGCAAGAATTGTCCATACATATTTTTTCCAAACACCTGCAGTTTTTGGATTATGAAGCCGTTGGCCAAAAAGCCAGAGAGATGGGTTTCGACGGGGTAGACCTTACCGTAAGGCCCGGAGGTCATGTGCAGCCTCAAAATGTACAAGTAGACCTGCTCCGGGCAGTGTCAGCCATAGAGGCAGCAGGCTCCCGGTGTAGCCTTATGACTACAGCGGTGGAGGGTGTACAAAAAACACAGGATATGGAGGTGTTAGAGGTTGCCGCGTCGCAGGGGATTAAGTACTACCGTACCAATTGGTATCGCTATCAGGATCAGGAACCGATGCAAAAAACGCTTGAAAAATACGCTCGTCAGATAACAGAACTAAGCCGTGTAAACAAGGAACTTGGCCTGGTTGGTTGCTACCAAAACCATGCAGGCACTATGGTGGGAGCTTCGCTCTGGGAAGTGGCAGCATTGATAGAAAATGCTGAAAGTGAAAATTTTGGAGTTCAGTATGATATTCGTCATGCTACGGTAGAGGGCGGGTTGTCCTGGCCCAATGGCTTAAGGAGGATTCACACCGCAGTAAAAACCATCGTGTTAAAAGATTTTATGTGGGCCAGAGTAAAGGGAAAATGGAGAGCGGTAAGTACCCCTATAGGAGAAGGAATGGTTGATTTTTTGGCTTATTTTAAGCTGCTCAAAAAATACAACATTAGAGTGCCGGTATCCCTGCACCTCGAATATCCTCTGGGTGGAGCCGAACACGGCAAACGTCAGATCACTGTAGATCAGAGCCGGGTATATGAAGCTATGAAAAAAGATTTGAATACTGTCAGAGAATTATGGAAAAAAGCATAATGATAAAGTGTGTAGCTATAGTGGTCTGGGGGATAGTATTGATATCCTGTGCCGGACCGGAAAGGCAGTTTGATGAAGCTAAATATGCGGCCCATGTTCAGTTAGACTCTACCGTATTGGTAATTACTCAAGTGGCCGACAGTCTGGAAGTTCCCTGGGATTTGGAAGTAGGCCCCCGGGATTGGGTTTGGTTTACAGAGCAGCGAGGCACAGTTAACCGGGTGCATGTGCCATCCGGTACACGAGAGGTAATAGGTACCATAGACGATGTATTCTACCGGAAGTCTTCCGGGCTGTTTAGCATGGTTTTACACCCCGATTTTGAAGCTCAACCCTACCTGTATCTCCATTATACCTTTGGAGGAAAAGACGAAAACTTCCTTGATCACATTTTTTCCCGGATAGTAAGAGTCGAAGTTCAAAACGGAAAACTTGGCGCAAAAAAGATTATCCTGGACAGTATTCCCGGGAGTACCTATCACAATGGATCCAGAATGGTGATAGGTCCGGACGATAAGTTGTATATAGGTACCGGCGATGCAGGAAAAACGCACCTCACTCAGCGGTGGTCCGGCTTTCATGGCAAGGTATTGCGGTTAAACCTCGACGGTACAGTGCCGGAAGACAATCCCCAAAAAGGTAGTTATGTGTGGAGTACCGGTCATCGCAACATCCAGGGAATAGCCTGGGCAAAAAACAGCAAACTCTATGCGGCAGAGCATGGCCCCAACAACGACGATGAAGTAAACATCATCAAGGCCGGAGGGAATTACGGTTGGCCAAATGTAGAAGGCTATTGTGATAGAGAGCGCGAAAAGCAATATTGTCTGGATTCAGCAGTGGTTGAGCCGATATTTGCATGGACACCCACACTGGGAGTAGCCGCTTTGGATGTATATAGTAGTGAGGCTATCCCTGAGTGGACCAATAGTTTACTTGTAAGCAGCCTTAAAGCTCAATCGCTACGTGTGCTTTCTCTCGATCAGACAGGAGATAGGGTCACTCAGCATAAGGTATTTTTTCAACAACATTTCGGGCGTATTCGCAATATAGTCAGTGGAACAAACGGGGAGATTTACCTTGCTACCAGCAATATGGACTGGCATCCTATGCATCAGCCCTGGATGTATACCGATTTGCCCAAATCGGGAGGAGACAAAATCTATAAGATAGAAGCTGCAACCCCGGCAATGAAAACACAAATAGCTTCCCTGTCTCAAGCTACTGTGCTTACCGAAGATACCATCCAGTGGAAGTTGCCTACCGAAAACTTTTCGTACAAAGCATCATCTAAAGATGTGTTGGTGGGGCAGCAACTGTACAATACACACTGTGCAGCGTGCCACAGGCCAGACGGCAAAGGAAGTAAAGGGAATATACCTCCATTGGTAGGCACAGATTGGGTAACAGGAAGCAAAGCCAGGCTGATAGATTTGGTTTTAAGAGGACTCAACGTGCCTATTGAAGTAAATGGAGTAAAATATCATGGCGAAATGCCTTCGTTTCAGAGCTTATCGGATCAGGAGCTGGCCGATATACTCAATTTTGTTAAAGTAGAATTTGGTAAGCAGTCTGCCAATATTATTCCTGTAGAAATCTATCATCAGAGAAAGGGCTTGCATTAGTGAATAAAAATGAAGGAATAATCGTAGATTGCACACCGATAACAGTAGTGATGGTTTATGAAAAATGTAAAATATGTGTAAACAAACAGATATAAAAGAGATCGGGATGATGGCAAAAAACAGGATGAAAACAGTAATAATATTTGCAGGGTTGATCAGTCTTTTGGCTTGTGGTAAAAAAGAAACCGATACACAGGTGCAACAGAAAAAACCGGTAGATGCAGTTTACCCATTACTTGATGCGGCTAACTCACGTTGGTTTTATTTTTCATCGGCGTGCCGTCCGTTTGGTATGGTCAACCTAAGCCCCGACAATCAAAAAGGAGGAGCATGGGGAAGTGGATACAGGTATGATACTGATACTGTTAAGGGTTTTAGTCATATTCACGCCTGGCAAATGTCGGGTGTGGAAGTAATGCCGGTAACGCTCAATAAAGAGCAGGTATCCCGGATATGGCAAAACCATGAATCGCATTTTTCACATCAAAACGAAGTAGCAGAAGTTGGTTATCATAAAGTGGAGTTGACAAGATTTGGTGTAAAAGCAGAGCTTACCAGTACCAAAAGAGTAGGGTTTCATCGCTACGATTTTGCCGGCCGGGATGCTGCAGTGGTATTTGATCTTGAGGGGCAGCTGGGGCCTTCCTTTATCAAAGATGGTTCGCTGGAAAAAGTAGATGACTTTACCCTGAGAGGACGTGTAGTAAATGCACCTACGCACCGAAGACCCAGAGAGATTGGAGTCTATTTTTATGTAAAATTCAACCAAAAAGTGCAAGCGCTTGATAGGTATTCTGCAAACAAAGACAAGAAAGTACTTGTTCGGTTTGGGGAGTTAAAAGATCCATTGCTTATGAAAGTTGCCTTGTCTTACACTACCCATGAAAATGCTCAGCTAAACATGCAATATGAGCTCGAGCATTGGGATTTTGATCAGGTAGTATCCGATTCCAGGGCCGAGTGGAATGGATACCTGAGCAGGGTTGAAGTACAAACCGACGATGAGCCTGTCATGCGCAGATTTTACACAGACCTGTGGCATGCCTTGCAGGGACGTAGGGTCATTAGCGATGTAAATGGTCAGTATCCGGATAACACCGGAGAGCGCTTTCGAGTGGGGCAGATTCCGCTGGACAATAACGGTAAGCCTAAATTTAATCACTACAATTCTGACTCATTTTGGGGTGCTCAATGGACTATCAATACACTTTGGCAATTGGTATATCCGGAAATAGCCGAAGAGTTTTGTCATTCGCTGTTGCAGTATTACAAAGACGGAGGGCTGATCCCCAGAGGGCCATCCGGAGGAAATTATACCTATGTTATGACAGGAGCATCGTCCACACCGTTTTTCGTAGCGGCGTGGCTCAAAGGTATTCGTGGCTTTGATGTGGAATTGGCTTATGAGGGGCTCAAAAAAAACCACATGGCAGACGGTATCATGACCAGAGCCGGTTACGAACACAATTCGATGTTGGGTGGAGGCATGAAACATTACATGAGCAAAGGGTATGTACCCTATCCATTGCCGGAAAAAAATGCAAAAGGAGGGCATAGAGATGGAGGAGGGCAGACCCTGGAGTATGCCTACCAGGACTGGACACTGGCCCAATTGGCAAAACACCTCGGAAAGCAGGACGATTACGAGTACTTTATCCGGCGAGCAGAGAATTACAAAAATGTTTTTGATAAAAGTATTGGCTGGATGCGACCAAAAAATGCAGAAGGTGAATGGAAGCAACCGTACGATCCCTACGAATATCGACATGGGTTTGTGGAGTCTAGCGGTGCTCAGATGACCTGGTTTGTGCCCCACGATCTGGAGGGACTGGCTGAGCTTATGGGAGGAAAAAATGCAGCTGTGCAGAAGTTGAATACCTCTTTTGAAACAGCTAAAAAACAAGGATTTACAGCGGGAAAAGCACACGCAGCAGAAGAAGACGAACGGTTTAGAAGAGTGCCGATCAACTACGGAAATCAGCCTTCTATGCAAACAGCCTTTATCTTCAACAGGCTGGACCGACCCGATCTTACTCAATATTGGGTAAAGCAGGTAATCGATAGCGTGTATACAGGCTTGTCGCCCAAAGTGGGATTTAATGGCGATGAGGATCAGGGGCTGATGGGAAGCCTTTCTGTATTGATGAAGGTGGGACTGTTTCAAATGACAGGAGCCGAACAGGACCCCTTGTATGAGATCACACCTCCTGTATTTGATCAGGTGAAAATTAAATTAGACAAAAGATATTACCCCGGCGAAGAATTGATATTAACCAATCCGCATCGTCAATCGGTGGGCAGTAAACCCATGGCCGCTACCCATCAGGGGCAGGATATAAAAGGGATGCAATTGCCCCATAGTAGGTTGATTCAGGGCGGAGAGATAGTCTTTTCACCTACCAGATAAATAGGTTTTCCCCGCCTGAAAAATTCAGGTTTCAGGTGGGGAAAATACGGTGCAGATAAGAATGTTGCCGCTGCGTTAGCTGCTTTCTTTTTCAGCAAAAACGTTATATTTATTCGTTTGAAAATAAGAGGAACGATTGTTGTTAAGCTTAATCCGAGCATAACAATTTCATAATTCCGAAAGGGGAGAGGTCTATGTGGAGTTTTTCCAAAAAACGATAATATTGCGTTTTACCGGTTGAAGCAGTGAATATAAAAAAGAAGAAAGTACGAAACCTACTGGCCCGGATGAGTGAGTCATCCGACCAAAGTGCTTTTGAAGAATTGTTTAACATTTACTACACCTGGCTGCATACCGTTGCTATTTCAATAGTAAGAAAAAAGGAAGACGCAGAGGAAATTGTTGAAGATGTTTTTCTCAAACTTTGGGAAATCAGAGATGGGTTTAGCCGTATCAAAAACCTGGAAACCTTTCTTTACACGGCTACAAAAAACAAGTCATACGATTACTACAAGAAAAACTCGAAGGTGCATCTGGTAGAGTTTGAAAAAGAGTGGAAAGACAAAGAACAGGTCATCTCACCGGAGGAAGCGTATTTGTATGCAGAACTGCTGGTGGTGTTACAGGCCGCAGTAGACCGGCTGCCCCCTAAGTGCAGGGAGGTGTATATACTCATCAAAGAAAAGGGCTATTCCTACCAGAAAACGGCAGATGTGTTGGGTATTTCTATCAAAACAGTGGAAAACCACATGCGTGCGGGTATACAAAAACTGAGAGAAGACCTGCAGGTATATATAAAATCCTCCACAGAGGAGTCTGTCAAAAAGACCCTTATGATTTTTCTCTGCCTGTAGAAGCACTCATTATTTCTATGTATGCCCAATAATTTTTACCCCTGACTAGGGGTTTTCTTTTTAGGTGTCGTCCTTCTACCAACTTATGAAAACCGACATCAACATCATCATTGCCAGGGAACTGGCAGGGCAGGCCACTCCTCAGGAAATAGATATACTGAGAGACTGGATAGACCAGAGCGATCTTCACAAAAAACAATATCAACTTATTCGGTTGAGTTGGGTGCAGGATCAGGAGTCGATCAAAACATCGCAGGCTCGCGTATTCAGCAGTCTTACAAGTAAGCTGGCACAAAACCGTCGGCCTGCTAGTATACCGTTATATGAAAAAAAGAGCAGGGCAGCAGTGTGGCGCAGAGTAGCCGCTTCATTGTTGGTAGTAGCAGTAGCTTCGGTACTGCTCTATACCAGTACCAATCGTACCGTTGAAGAAAAACCACCTCTCACCCAAATGGTGACGAAAGAAGCCATGAAAGGAGTAAAACGGCAGGTAACCTTGCCGGACGGCACACAGGTATGGCTCAACTCGGGTAGCCAGCTCAACTATCCGGATGGATTTACTGACACCTCCCGTGTGGTATACCTTCGGGGAGAAGCTTTTTTTGAGGTAGCCAAAGACACTGGCCGCCCCTTTTCTGTAATCGCCGGCAAAGTAGAAACAGTAGCGTTGGGCACGGCATTTAATATCAATGCCTTCGACGAAGCGTCCACTACTATGGTAGCCCTTACAGAAGGCAAAGTAGAGGTGAAGTTAGTGTCTGATGATGAGTCTGTTATACTTTCTCCGGGTTATGCAGCCGTCTTAGACAAAAGCAAGGAGGAACTCAAAGCCATGCCCTTTCAGCCCGATATATATACGGCATGGAAAGACGGTATATTAGTGTTTGATCACGCAGCTGAACAACAGGTGCTGACCAGGCTCGAGAACTGGTATGGAGTAACGTTTAAAGTAACAAACCAGAGCCCTCAGCAATGGGATCTGACCACCCGATTCGAAAACGAATCGCTCGAGCACGTACTTAAGGTGACCGGATTTAAAGCAGGATTTGATTATGTCATAAACAATAAAGAAGTAACCATTACCTACCGATAAACATGCCTATGAAAAAATAAAGACCAGTAAAATACAACAGCAGCGCTCCAGGAACACTGCTGCTTAATAGAAGACTTTCCAAAAGAAACCTAACATTTCCACACATCATGTTTCTCAGGAAAGCAAAGTTTCAACGAGTAAGACCTCATTAAAACCAAGTAAAATTATGAAAAATAAAAGAATACACCTATTCAAAAAAATTATTATGTACTCTTTTTACGGTTTGGTGATTCAGTTGATAGCCGGCACTATGCTGCTAGCTACCGGAACCACCAATGCCCAAAAAAATGTAAGTGTAAAGGATACACACGTTACCCTGGATTTCGAATCAGATAACCTGATTTCAGTTTTGGAAAAAATTGAAGACAGAACAGACTACATATTCACTTACTACAAGAAAGAATTTGACCGAAAAATAAGCATCACAGGGCACTATGAAAATGTGTCGTTGTACGATGTGTTGCTGGATATTTCTCAAAAATCCAACCTTAGCTTCCGGCAATTCAACAACAACATCACTGTTTCTCCGGCTCACCCCGAAAAGGAGAAAGTGGCTATTGTGGCCGATATTCTTATTTCGGGTAAGATAACAGACGAAAACGGCGAGCCGCTACCAGGAGCCTCAGTAGTAGTGAAAGGCACAGCTATAGGCACTACATCCGATCTGGAAGGCAATTATCAATTAAAAATAGCTGAAGCAGCCACGCTGGTGGTGTCTTACGTAGGGTATGTATCTCGCGAAATAGTACCCGGTAGCAGTACAGTAATCAATGTGCAAATGCAGCTGGATGCAGCTCAGCTCGAAGAAATAGTAGTGGTGGGATACGGCACACAGAAGAAAGTAAACCTTACAGGGGCAGTATCGCAGGTCAAGAGTGCTGATTTTGTAGAAGAAAGACCGGTAATGTCTATAGGACAGGCTCTGCAGGGAGTAGCACCGGGGCTTACGGTTAGCAAGTCTAACGGCATTCCCGGAGGAAACTATTCCTTCAACATCCGAGGAGAAACCTCACTCAACGGAGGTTCGCCGCTTATACTGGTAGATGGTGCCGAAATGGACCCCAACCTGATCCCTCCCGGAGATATTGCCAGTGTGTCGGTGCTGAAAGATGCTGCCTCCGCAGCTATATATGGTGCCCGGGCGGCATTTGGAGTGGTGCTCATCACTACCAAGTCTGGTAAAAAAGACTCCAATATGAAGTTTAGGTATACCAACAACATATCCCGAACCAATCCCACAACCCTACCCGATAAGGTAGATCCAATTACACAAATAAAAATTGGAGGTTTGCAGTGGGAAAATGCGGGGCGAACACCCGGCTGGTACTGGGGCAGAAATGTGCAAACGTGGATAGACTTGTACAATGCACCCGACTATGTCCCCAATTCTATACCGGTAGTGAACGGAGTAGCTTACCCTCTGGGAGACAATAATAACATGATTGAATATATGGTGGAGTCAAGTGTTACCACACGACATGATTTTGCGGTATCGGGAGGGTCAGACAAGACTACCTACTACATGAGTGCAGGGGTAATGAACCAGGACGGAGTATTGGTGCTAGATAAAGACAAATATTCCCGAAAAAACATTATGACCAAAGTAGATACCGATATCAACGATTGGGTAAGTGTGGGAGCTACGCTGGGATTTACCAGAGGGGTGCAAAACATGCCCTATATTCCTAACAACCCCAGCTATATGTATGATGTGTCTTACCTAAGGCCTACTTTTTGGCTGACGGGTATCGACGAAGTGTCAGGAGCACCATGGGGGTTTTCGCCGGCTATGGTGGCACTGGGAGCCAAAAACACCTACACTACAGACAATACCAATTTGCAGTTGCGAACAAGTGTGTCACCACTACAAGGCCTGACCATCAGTGGCAACTACACCCATCGTAGTTTTACCAGCAACGATAGTTATCATGTAAATACCTACGAGCAGGCAAATCCCACCAGTGGGCCGGGGGTGGTTTTTAAATACAGAAACGACCCCAATAGCCTTCGAAGAACCGCTACATTTAAAAAGTATAACAATCTGGCCCTTACAGGGCAATACGAAAAAACACTGGCAAATGCCCATAATTTCAAGTTGATGGTGGGCTTTACTCAGGAAGACAATAGCGAAAGTTCTTTTTATGCACAACGTCAAAAACTGATAACAGACGATGTGCCAGCACTAAGTCTTGCCGTGGGCAATTCTGCCGTAGGAGACGACATTACCGAATGGGCTACCCGATCCGGACTGTACAGGTTCAATTACGATTATCAGGGAAAATACCTGCTGGAAGCTGTAGGCCGCTACGACGGTTCGTCACGGTTTCATAAAGACAACAGGTTTGTGTTTATGCCATCTGCATCGGTAGGTTGGGTGCTCTCAGAAGAATCTTTTGTAGATTGGGCTACCGCCGGTATTACTTTCTTTAAACTCAGGGCCTCTTACGGTACACAGGGCAACCAGCAGGTTGGCGCTTACTCGTATATGCCGTCTATGGGTACAGGCACGGCCAATTGGATGCTAAACGGCGAAAGGCCGTTATACACACGTCCGGGAGGTCTGGTAAGCGACTCGTATACCTGGGAAAAAGTGAATACCACCAACTTTGGGGTAGACCTGGGATTTTTTAAAAACAAACTGCAGGCTACTGCTGAGGTATATAAGCGGGAAACCATAGGTATGCTTACTGCCGGTCAGGTGCTACCCAGCACACTGGGAACATCTGTACCCAATGAAAATGCTGCCGACCTGAAAGTAAACGGCTGGGAGCTAAACCTTACCTGGTCCGATAAATTGTCCTCCGATTTTTCGTATACGGCAGGGCTGATACTGTACGACGACAAAGCCGAAATAACAAAATACGAAAATCCGACCGGATACCTGGGGAGCTTGTATGTAGGAAAAACACTCGGCGAAATCTGGGGATATGAAACAGATCGGCTTTTTCAGGAAGGCGACTTTGTAGAAGTGGGAGGAGAAAGGCAATATGCAGAAGGTATACCCACCCAGGATATTATTTTTTCTAACCGAATACCCTTCCCGGGAGATGTAAAATACAAAGACCTGAACAACGATGGAAAAGTAGATTATGGTGAAGATTACACATTAGACGATCATGGAGATTATACCGTCATAGGAAATTCCCGATCACGGTATCAGTATGGTATTCGCTTGGGAGCCAACTACAAAGGGTTTGATTTCTCACTCTTTCTACAAGGAGTAGCCAAAAAGGATCTGTGGACCAGTGGTGCTTTTGCTTTTACATCCGGCGCACAGTATGTGTCTATATTTTCACATACACTCGATTACTGGACGCCCGAAAATACCGATGCGTTTTATCCTCGCCCAGACGACAGGTCGTACAACAAAAAGCCACAAAGCCGCTACTTGCTCAATGCAGCGTACATGCGCCTGAAGATGATTAAGCTGGGATACTCACTGCCCAAAAATATACTCGATAAAGTAGGATTAGAGTCCGTGAAAATATATTTCACAGGAGAAAACCTCTTTATGATTTCAGGCTTGCCAAAAGGCTTGGATCCGGAGCTGGGAGCATCTCACACTTTCCCTCTGGCCAAAGACCTTTCATTTGGTACCACTATTACTTTTTAAGTGCAACACATAAATGAGTAGAAAGATGAATAAGCAAACAATATATATAGCGCTGGTAGTAGTAATGTTTTCATTGCCGGCGTGTAACGACGATTTTTTGGAAAAAATACCCAAAGACACAGTCACTAACGAAAACTACTGGCAGACCGATGGCGACTTTCAAACCTATTCCCTCGGGTTGTATGACTTTTACGGATACGGTGTAGGCAATGCCTACAGTGTGGCCTACAATTCGGATGAGACCGTGAGAGGCAATCAGGTGCAGGATAGCCGAATATTTGACAGACGAACAGTCCCTAACTCCGGAGGAGGGTGGTCATGGAGTCGACTGAGAACTATCAACATCATGATCCGAGAAGCGCGTAACGCCGCACTGGACGAAGAAGCAAAAAAGCATTGGGAAGGAGTAGGGCGGCTTTTTCGAGCACGAGAGTATTTCGATAAAGTGAAAAGCTATGGCGATGTGCCGTGGATCGATCATGAACTCACCACGAGCAGCCCCGAATTATTTGCACCCAAAGATCCGAGAGCTACTGTGATGGGACATGTGCTCGACGATTTGAATTTTGCAGTTGAGCATATACGGTTAGAGGCCGGAGAAAACCTCATAAACCGTGATGTAGCTTTGGCGATTAAATCTGAAATATGCCTCTTTGAAGGGACTTACCGCAAGTATCATACGGAGTTGGGACTGTCTGATGCCAACACCTGGCTGCAGGAAAGTGTGTCTGCCTCACAGGCACTGATGAGCAGCGGCAGATACAGCTTGTCGGGCGATTATCGCGACATATACTCCTCTGTAAGCCTGAGTGGAAACCCAGAGGTGATATTGTACAAGCAATATGCAGAAGGTGTGATCGTGAATATACAAGCCAGAATGATGGGATTGCGCGACTACTTTGGTGCTACAAAAGATGCAGTGGAAAGTTTTCTCTGTGCAGATGGCCTGCCGTATGGTGTAAGCGACCTGCATCCTAAAGCCAAGGCAGGTTTGGCAGAGTTTGTAGAAGAAGAGTTTCAGGATAGAGACCCCCGAATGAGTAAAGCACTGGTTGTGCCTTTTTCGGAAAGCGAAACACCTAAGAACAATCCTTCTGTATACAATACCAGCACCGAAACTTACCCTGCGTACTCGCCGGCACTTACAGGAGAGTCTGCTATTTCTAACCCTACAGGATACCCGCTGTATAAGTGGTGGTCTACCGATACTCCTGTAGATGATGTGAATGGCATACTGGATGCCCCGTTGTACGCTTACAATAAGATATTATTGAATTATGCTGAAGCGAAAGCAGAATTGGGGCAAGCTGACGATGCAGTACTCAACGAGAGTATAAATTTGCTGCGAAGGCGGGTAAACATGCCGGATCTTACGGTAGCTTTTGCAAATAGCTTTGATGACCCAAAGAAAGCAGAAGATGCACCGGAAATATCCAACCTGCTATGGGAAATCCGCAGAGAGCGTCGTGTAGAGCTCATATTTGAAGGAAGCCGGTTTGATGATATTTTGCGCTGGAAGAAAGCCAGTTATTTAGGTAAGCCTTTTGTCGGAGCTTATGTCGATTTGGATGACCGACCCACGTCGGAGTACAATGGTGACGGCACTAACAAGGCCAGTGTAATTCTCGGAGACCGTCAGGGCAATGTTTTACCGGCAGGTGCGCGAACAGGCTATGTGCTGCCCTATACCGAGCGACAACCCAAATGGAACGATAATGATATAAAATTATATTACAATCCGATAGATACTGAAAGTCTGACCATCAACGGTAAATTAACACAATCGCCGGGTTGGGAATAACAACAGAGAGGCTGTTTTAAAAGGAATAAATCTATTTTAGCATCTCCGAACTCAAGAGACCCTACTTCGCTAGTATGGCAAGGGAAAGAAGAAGGAGGTGAAAATATATAGATATGCTGTTTCTAAACGGGCAACTATCGCCTGTTTAAAACAGCCTCTTTTTTTATAAGTGTAAAAAAGAAATAAATAAAAAAGAAATAAATGAAAAAGAAAGTACTCGTAGTTCTACTCAGTGCAGTGAGTTTTTGTCTCTATGGGCAGTCATCGTTAAAAGTGATAACCTACAATGTGCTGGAAGGACTGGGCAATGAAGCTTCCTATGGCAAAGGCAGAAAAGAAAAGTGTATAGCATGGATAAAGTCACGCCAGCCCGATGTAATAGCCCTGCAGGAGTGGTATGGTAGTGAAGAAATGCTTAGAGAGGCGGCCAGGCAATGGGGGCACGATCATGTAGTAAAAAGCGGAGGGATAGCATTTACTGCCAAGGCACCTATTACCCATCAGAAAATATATAAAAACGAAAAGTTTTGGAATACGGTAGTGCAGGCAAGAGTAGGTGGAATAGATTTTTTCGTCATACACCTAAGCCCGGCTGACTGGAAGATACGCTTAACAGAAGCCCACCTGATCAAGTCCATTGTGGACTCAGTGAAGCAGCACACAGACCAGTATATGGTTTTGGGAGATTTTAATGCACATTCGCCGTTTGACGATGAAGAGCACCAAAGGCATCCCGCTTTGTTGGCAAAATATACCAAGGGGGATCGCTCCAACGAAACCAAAGGTAAGGATCATCGAAATCTGATCGATTATCAATACGACTACAGTGTGATGGGGAGCTTTTTGTCTGTGCCGCTCATAGACGTGACACAGCGACTGGTACCGGCACACGAAAGGCACACTTTTCCTACGCCTATACTGATAGATGTGTGGCGTACCGCCGGCAACATTGGCCGTACACCCGAGCGGATAGATTATATTATGACCAGCCCCGAATTAAGTCAAAAATGCCGGCAGGTAATCGTGCACAACGATGAACCTAACGACTATATATCAGATCATTACCCGGTGGAGGCAGTTTTTGGTGAGTTGTAGTATTTGTTGATATTCAATCTGTTATAATGTCAATATGTATTAAAGATTATTTTATAAGTTAGCAGGATATATCTTTTTTGAGCTATTCTGAATGTGCTAAAATTGTTTGGAATAGTTTTAAATGGCTTTGTTTTTGTTTCTTTTGTGAAGAAGCTGGTTTTGAAATAAAAATCTTCTTTTTTCGCAAACTTGAAATCGGGTAACATTGTATTATTGCTGACTCTATGACATCTAATAATCTCCAATCTTCGGGCGATGAACAATTGATGCAGTTGATAAAACTGGGAAATAGAGTAGCATTTGATGTGCTTTTTGAGCGTCATTGGAAAACTCTATACCGGTTTGCTTACAGTTTGTTTAATGAAGTAGAACTGGTTGAAGATTGTCTTCAGGAAATTTTTGTAAGTATTTGGGAGCGAAAAGACGACTTGGACGTGCATAACGTGAAATCATATCTTTTTCAGGCAGTTAGATACAAGGTAGCAAGTCAAATTCGTCAAATAAAGCACACTGAGTCAATGACTGAAGTGATTGATCAGGTTAAATATTCGCGTGAATATACCTCTGATCAGATAGACTATGATGAAATGGTAAGTCGTATACTTCAGATTACAGAAAAACTTCCCAAGCGTTGTGCGCAAATCTTTAGAATGAGCAGGTTTGAGCATTTGACTAATCGAGAAATTTCAGAGCAACTGAATATTTCTATACGGACAGTGGAAAATCAAATAACTACAGCGTTGCACCATATCAAAAAAGAATTGAGAGAGGACTCATCTGCGATGTTGTTTTTTCTTTTCATACTTATCTAGCCTCTTTTTAGTTAACAATTTTTCTTTTTTTAGAAAAAAAAGAAAAATATGTGTGTGTAGAGTCTCTTGAATGCTACTTACTAGTAAAACCATTTGTTGATGGAAAAAGAAGAGTTTTTTGATTTAGCTGAAAGATACAGTGCAGGTGCATGCTCTGATAGGGAAAAGCAAATTTTTGATGACTATTGTGAAAAGCTTCACAACGCGAAAACTTTAGATGCTTGGGACCTGGATAAGTGGGAAGAAGCCCGAGCACGGTTATTGTTGAAGATCAATAAACAGATAGACACTAGAGAGTCGCATGAACCAAAGACTTGGGCTTGGGTGAAAATAGCTGCCTCTATAGCTTTGATAGTTACTGTAGGCTGGAGTGTGTATACTACCTTTGGTATAGGTAGTCAGACTAAAAAACTGTCTGTAATTGAGAAGTACACAACAAAAGGACAAAAACTGCAATTGGTTCTGCCGGATGGTTCTACCGTAAAAATAAACGCTAATAGTAAACTCAGATACGATGAAAATTTTGGCGAAACTGAGCGTAAAGTACATTTAGAGGGGGAAGGTTTCTTTGAAGTAAAGAAAGACATTGGTAAACCATTTAAGGTAGTTACTTCTAGTATTTCGACTACTGTGTTGGGTACATCATTCAATGTTTCAGCAAGTCGTAACCAGCAATTGGCTGCTGTAACAGTAGCAACAGGTAAAGTGGAAGTAGCATTAAAGAATGATAAGGGCGAAGAAACCAACAAAGTGCAGGTGTTACCTTATCAGCAAGCTGTATTTGATATTCAAAAACGACGTTTTCATGTGGATTCTGTAAACCTGTATACGGCTTTGGCATGGAAAGACAATCGTTTGATATTTCAGGATGAAAGTTTGGGGAAAGCAGCTCAAGTGTTGGAGGAATGGTATGGGGTTACTATTCTTTTTTCAAATCAAAAATTAAAGAACTGTAAGTTTAGTACCGTTTTTCAAGACGAGTCCTTGGAGCGAGTGCTTGAGGAATTGCATTATATCCTTGATCTTAATTATGAAAAAAGCAAAGATCAGATAGTATTAAGCGGAAATGGATGTCTTAACTAAACAAAAAAGATCATGTAGTTATTGATGACAACAACCTTTTTCTTTTTTGCCAGGCAGAAAAGAAAAAGCTTAGGATTGTTGCACCAACCCTAAGCCGAAAACAATTTAATGTTTTACTTCTAAGAATTACAAAAATATGTATTTAAAAATACTTCGCATACTGATGTTCGCATCAAAACAGCTTTTTTATGTGTTTATTGTTCAGATAGTTGCATTACAACTTTTATTTGCAACTAACTCTAAGAGCCAAAAACTGGAAAACATTTTTGTGGACTTTCCGGCAAGGAATATAACGCTCAAGCAGGTTTTGGACCGCATCAGTGAGCAGACAGATTTTGTGATCGCCTATGAGACCAATCTGGTCAATAAACATAAGCGATATACATTTACTCATGCCAAAGGAAATGTGGAAAAGCTATTGCTCGAGGTAGCACAAAAGGCTGAGGTCAAGTTTAAAAGAGTGAATGATAAACTACTTGTATCCAGTGATCGACGAAATAGATCGGCTGTAAAGATAAAAGTTGCATATGAAGTGGAGTTATCGGGTAGGGTTTTGGATGAAAATGGAAATGGATTGCCAGGAGCTTCAATAATAATTAAAGGAACCTCAAATGGTACTACAACAGATATAGAGGGAAAGTATAATTTAAAAGTTTCACCAGGATCGATTTTGGTAGTTTCATTTGTAGGGTATGCTACTCAGGAAGTTACTGTAGGAGAGCAAACGGTGATCGATGTTAACCTTCAGCCAGATGCTGAGCACCTAGAGGAGATAGTCGTAATAGGCTATGGTAGCCAGAAGAAGGTCAATGTAACAGGTTCAGTAGCTACGGTTAAAACTAAGGAACTAACTCAAGTGCCTGTAGCTTTGACCAGTCAGGCATTAGCTGGACGTTTGCCTGGTTTAGTTACAAAGCAATCAGAAGGCAAGCCCGGTTCAGCCCCAAGTATCAGTATTAGGGGATTTGGCAATCCATTGGTCATAGTCGATGGTATTCAGCAGGATAATTTTCACCATATTGACCCTAATGAAATAGAGTCTTTTTCGGTGTTGAAAGATGCAGCAGCAGCAGTATATGGATCCCGTGCAGGAAATGGGGTGATATTAATTACAACCAAAAGGGGAAATGAAGGCCAGCCAGCTATCAATTTTAGTGCTGCTACTTCTGTGCAAACGCCTACAGTGTATCCGGAATTTGTTGATTCATGGGAATATGCAGTTATTCAAAATGAAGCTAATGAGTTTGCGGGAAGAAATCCTGTGTTTACTGAAGAGCAAATACAGAAATTTAAAGAAGGAAACGATCCGGCTTACCCCAATGTTAACCACTACGATCATGTAATAAAAAAATGGTCAGCTATGAAAACCTACAATCTAAATGTGAGTGGGGGAGCTGAAAATGTGGATTATTTCCTTTCGGCTGGTTACATGTTTCAAGACGGAATATATAATTCCCAAGGTGTTAACATGAAAAGATACAACATAAGGTCTAATGTTGATGTGCGATTAGCTAAAAACCTGTCTGTGGGTATGGATTTGTCTACACGAACAACATTTAACGACGATGTGCCTTTTTCAAGTCAGGCAATATTCCAAACGATCGGCACCACTACTAATCAGTATCCATCAGCTTATCCAGATCCAACTAAGATTCCGTATGTGGGTAGGAGTTCTCACAACCCTATGATTAAAATTAATCCTGATCTGGGAGGATATGACAATAGTGGTAGACAATATTTGACGGGTGCTCTTTCCCTGAAGTATGAAATTCCCTGGGTAGAGGGATTGTCTGTAAAGGTAAAAGGAAATTATGTAGGTGATAGAAGTGATCGAAAAGCGTGGACAATACCATATTCAACATATCATTATGATTGGGATAACGATGCATATACCGTTGCTGCAACAGGAGGAAGGTATAGCCTCACTGAGCAAACAAATAATGGGCAAACACTAACTTTTCAAGGTTTAGTAGAGTATCAAAAAGAGTTTGGAGCGCATGCTATAAAGGGACTTTTTGTAAATGAAATCATTACGACCAAGTCCAATTGGTTTAATGCATACAAAGATGGTTTTATTTCCAATGCAATAGATCAAATGTTTGCTGGATCAAATGAAAACATGAGTACTAATGGTAGCGCTTTTGAAGAAAGTAGAATGAGTTATGTAGGAAGGCTTAATTATACATATCAATCCAGATATTTGATGGAAGCCACTATGAGGTATGATGCTTCATCGTTGTTTTCGAGTGCACATCGTTGGGCCCTATTTCCCAGTATTTCATTAGGATGGCGTATTTCTGAGGAAAACTTCATTGTGGATAATTTTTCATTTATAGACAATCTGAAATTGAGGTTATCATATAGTCATACTGGATATGATCTTAATGCTGGAGCATATCAGTATTTATCTACTTATAGTTATTCTACTCAGTATGTATTTGGAGGAACACCTTATAAAACCATAAAGAATAATGGTATAGCAAATCCCTTCATTTCATGGGAAGATATTCATACCTATAATGCTGGTGTAGAAATGGATTTGTGGAATGGTTTACTTGGGGTCGAGTTTGATTGGTTTTATAGGTTGCGGGAAGGGATTCTGGGTACTCGATTATCTACTTTGCCCAACACTTTCGGAGCGACACTCCCTCAGGAAAACATCAATAGTATTGATAATAGAGGAATTGAATTAGTGCTAAAGCATCGTAAGAACATAAGTGAATTTAGCTATGCAGTGGATGCGAATGTGTCTTGGACCAGAGCAAAATATGTAGAATATGCTGAGCAAGAGTATGAAGATCCCGATGAACAGCGACAAAAGCAAAGAACAGGACAATGGACCAATAGAATTTTTGGTTACAAAACAGACGGTTTTTTCCAATCTCAACAGGAAATAGATGAGAGTAGTATAGACTATGATTTGAAGGGAAATAGCACGCTGCAACCCGGAATGATCAGATATGTTGACGTTAACGACGATAAACAAATTGATTGGAGAGACCAGGTAGTAATAGGGAGAGGGGGTACCCCTGAAATAATGTTCGGACTAAATTTCAGTTGCGAGTACAAAGGTTTTGATTTTAGTATGCTTTGGCAAGGTGCCTCAAACTTTGATATAGAGTTTAGTCAAAATATGCGTACACTGAGCATCAATAGTGTCTGGAACTCCTATAAGTTTTTGTATGATGGTCGTTGGACCTCCGAAAATACAGATGCTGTTTTTCCACGTACGACCAATGGCCACAATAGCTATATCAACCGGCGGTCAGACTTGTGGTTAAAGCCAGCTTCTTATTTGCGGTTAAGAAATGTTTCTGTAGGGTATAGTTTACCAAAGACTCTAATAGAAAAAGTAAACCTAAACAGAGTAAGAATATATGCTGCTGGCTACAACGCTCTAACGATTAGTAAGTTAGGAGAATTTCCTTTTGATCCCGAAGGAATAGGCCACAGCTGGACATATCCACTCTATAAGTCTTTCTCACTGGGGGTAAACATAGTATTGTGATACGATAAAGAAATGAAATTATGAAGATTATAATATATATAAACCTGTTCTTTTTTTTGCTGGTAATTTCATCTTGTGATGATTTTTTTGATAAGCAACCTTTGGATAAGATATCGAGTAGTGCCGTATGGGAGGATAGGCAGTTGATTGAAGCTAATCTTGCCGACTTGTATGCCAATACTCCATTTTTTTATGCTGAAACCTCACTTAATTCAACCATGCCGGCTTATATGGGAGCGGAAGCTTATGTGCATGATGCTAGTTCATCTTGGATTCAAGGTACTTTAAGTGAGACGGGAGGCGTGTGGGATTATTGGGCTTATGGACGTGTTAGAAACCTAAATACCTTTATCGAAAATGTAGCACAGTCGTCTATAGATGAGGATATTAGAAATATAAGACTTTCTGAAGCAAGGTTTTTGAGAGCTTTTGTTTATTTCGAAATGGTAAAGCGCTATGGAGGAGTGCCATTGATTACTGTTCCCCAGTCTATTGATGCTACCGATGAAGAGCTGTTTGTGAGCAGAAACTCTGAAAAAGAAGTATATGATTTTATAGCTCAGGAATGTGAAGCGATAGCTGCGATACTCCCTGAAGTGGCAGGTGAGTACGGTAGGGTTACAAAATTCACAGCCCTGGCATTAAAGTCAAGAGCGATGCTATATGCGGCTAGCATAGCTACATATAGTACGCAACAACTCAACGGCTTACTTGGATTTCCTCAAGCAGAGGCACAAGAATATTGGCAGAAAGCGTATGACGCATCAAAGGAAATTGTAAATTCAGGTCAGTTTCAGTTGTATAATGAAAAAGAAGATAAGATAGAAAACTTCAGAGACTTGTTTTTAGAAGAACGCAATACAGAGGTGATCTTTGCCAAAGTTTTTAATGGAAAAGATCAGGTAGGGCACTCGTATGATTACTATAATTATCCGGGAGGTTTTCAAAAAGTTTGGGGAGGAACTACCTCAGCTTATTTAGAAACGGTAGAAAGCTTTGGATATGTTGATGGTTCGAGTGGAGAATTAGATTATGACTACCTCCAAAACAACCCTATTAGTTTTGAAGAGTTATTCGATAAAAAAGACCCTCGTTTTTTTGCTACAGTGCTATATCAAGGAGCCGCTTTTCGGGGAGGGAGAATATATGGCCATAATGGCACATATTTAGATGGAGAGTTAAATACATCGATATCAGTGATTGGGGACTACAATGGCCAGCCGTGGTACGCCCGAGCCACGGCCTGGGATAAAAACTATGTAGCAGGAACAGGTTTTCCGATACGGAAGATGATAAACGAAAATGAAGAGCAAATGCTGGCGCGAGAATCTCACACGGATTATATAGTGTATAGGTATGGTGAAATTTTACTCAATCTGGCAGAAGCCGCATTGGAGCTGGGTAAAGAAGATGAAGCTATAGAGTACATAAACCAAATCCGAGATAGGGCGGGAGTTATAAAATTAGAGACTATTGATAGAGAGAAAATACGGCAAGAAAGGAGGGTGGAATTAGCTTTCGAGGGGCATAGGTTTTGGGATTTGCGAAGATGGAGAATTGCCGCCGAAGAGCTGTCTAAAGAAATGCATTCTATTAAAACTAATTTTGACTGGGACACGAAAACGTATGAAGTGACTATAGATAAAGCCGATGTTGTTACTAGAAGTTTTGAAGAAAGGCATTACTATTTACCGATCACTGTAAGTAGAATATCTAATAACCCAAAACTTGCACCAGAAAACCCCGGATATTAACAGTGCTTAATAAAGGTTACGTACAAAACAAGAGCGTATGTTGGCGCTCTTGTTTCATTTTTTTTGAATACTAAATGTAGAACTAATGTTGCATTACAAACTTGTATTAATTGTATTATTTTTTGTTGCCAAACCGCTTACTGTTTGTTGTCAGTCAAATGAAGCTATTCCAACCTACTCCTTTGGTCTGATTGCAGATATACAATATGCCGATGTAGAAAAAGCAGGAAAAAGGGATTACCGTAGTTCGCTCGGCAAGCTGAGCAATACTGTAGCTGAGTTCAACAAGCATCCGTTAAGTTTTGTGGTGAGCCTGGGAGATGTAATCGATCGCGATTACCAAAGCTTTGACAAGCCCATGGCCATATTAAAACAATCGAAGGCCAAAGTGCACAATGTTATCGGCAACCACGAATATTCCATAGCAGACGAACACAAGCCTAAAGTGAAAAAACGCTTAGGAAACAAAAAAGGCTATTATGCATTTGAAAAAGGAGATCTGATGTATGTGGTAGTAGATGGCACAGACCTTAGCACTATGGCCTATGCCGAAGGTTCTGAAAAGCATAGGCAAGGGCAGGAGGCTTATGAAAAACTGAAAGCAGATGGAGCCAACAACGCCTATACATGGAATGGAGGAATAGGTCGGCAGCAGTTGGACTGGCTGCAAAAACAGCTGCAAAGAGCAGCTGCAAAAAACAAAAAGGTGGTCTTGTTTTGTCATTGGCCGCTTATCCCCGAAAATGGCACTCAGCTGTGGGGAAACAATCAGGTAAAGTCACTGCTGGAGGCTTCCGGTGTGGTTGTTGCCTGGATTTCGGGACACCATCACGCAGGGGGGTACCATCAGGAAAACAACATCCACTACCTTACAGTAGAAGGTATGGTAGAAGCACCGGTAAACATAGCCGGGGCAATAGTAGACGTATACCCCGACCGGCTAGAGGTACGCGGGTTAGGAGAGCAAGACAGTTACACATTGGCTTACTAATCCTTACTTAACGCTATTTTAAAGATTACATGATTGACTATATTGTGCCGGCAATAAAATAGGCACAATATTCGCGGAGAATAAATTAAGGCCCATCAGTGCACTTTCTGGTGCTAAACAATTTTTTAACTATTCAACTGACATGAAACGTCGATCATTTTTTAAAAAAACAGCCACAGCAGGTCTGGGTCTGGGGTTGGGGCATACAGCTTTGTCTAAAAACACTCCAGCTACAAATGCTATCCAGGGATATTTCACCATAGAGCAGCATAAGGTAAAAATTTACAATAAAAGCATTACCGAACGCATGCGAATGATGCACATAGCGGATACGCATTTGTTTAAAGACGATGAAAGAGGTGAACCTTACCGACAGTATAGCGGCAGAATGGCCGGTGCGTACAATACCACACGGCATTTTCAGACAGGCGAGGAGACCCACCCGGAGAAAACGTTTGTTGAAACACTTGAGCGGGCTCAGCAAGAAAATTATGATTTTATAGGGCTGGTAGGAGATATTTTTAGTTTTCCTTCCGAAGCAGCCATTGAGTGGGTGCAGCAAAAACTACAACCTGTCGGGATACCTTACGCCTATGTAGCAGGCAACCACGATTGGCACTATGAGGGCATGGAAGGCAGTCTCGAAGAGCTACGGGATACCTGGATAGAAAAACGACTAAAACCCCTCTACCAGGGAAAAGATCCGTTAATGGCAGCCTACGATCAAAAAGGAGTGCGCATAGTGGCTATAGACAATTCTACCTATCAGATAAATGAAGAGCAGCTGGCCTTTTTCAAAAAGCAGGTAGCCTCAGGCCAGCCGATCCTATTGCTGGTGCACATACCACTCTATGCGCCCGGAAAATCGATTTCGTTTGGTTGTGGGCACCCCGGTTGGGGGGCAGAGGCCGACAAAATATACAAAATAGAAAGGCGGCCGAAGTGGCCTGAAGCGGGGCACACTGCTACTACTTTCGAATTTTACAAAGCCGTTTGGAATGCCCCCAATCTTTTGGGCATATTTGCCGGACATATACATCGCCCCTCAGTAGAGCTGATCAATGGCAAACCTCAGGTAGTAGCCGACGACAATGCGAGCGGTGGGTATCTGGATATAGAGTTGATTCCCCTTGAAGAAAAAGATCAGAAACTACTGACCTTATCAAAATAAACGAACCTGTTAATCTTATACATTATTTACTAACACTAAACAATAAACATGAAAATTACACACCATTCTATGCTGGCTGTTGTGCTCGTTTTGGTTGCTGCCTGTTCGGCACCATCGCAAGAGTCTGCTGCACCACAAGAGTCTACACCCCAAAACGTTATTTTGCTGATTGGCGATGGCATGGGGCTTTCTCAGGTTTCTACAGCTTTTTATTTTCAGGATAAAAAGCCCAACTTTCAGCGCTTTTCCACTACCGGCCTTATCAATACCTCATCTTCTTCGCATCGCATTACCGATTCTGCTGCAGGAGCCACAGCGTTTTCCGCAGGAGTAAAAACCTACAATGGTGCTATCGGAGTAGATAAAGACACTGCTGCCGTAGAAACACTGGTAGAAATAGCATCTGCCAGAGGTATGAAAACCGGTCTCATAGCTACTTCTTCGATAACCCACGCTACGCCGGCATCCTTTTTTGCTCATGTAAAATCGAGGGGCATGCAGGAGGAGATAGCCGCTGAGCTGCCTGCTTCTGGTGTAGATTACTTTGCTGCAGGGGGGCTAAAGTTTTTTAACCAAAGACGTGACGGAGAAGATTACCTCAAAAAATTAGAAGAGGCAGGGTTTGAAATGGATACTACCGGCCAATTGCTTACCCAAAAGCTGGATAAAACGAAAAAGTATGGCGCGTTACTGGCCAAAGACGGTATGCCGCGTATGCTGGACGGCAGGGGTGATTTTTTGCCTAATGCTACCGCTCAGGCACTCGAATACCTGTCTGGTGCCGATGAAGGATTTTTTCTGATGATAGAAGGATCGCAAATCGACTGGGGAGGACATGCTAATGACGGACAATACCTGATCAGCGAAGTGCTGGACTTTGATCAGACACTCGGTGTAGTACTGGATTTTGCAGAGAAAAACGGCAATACGCTGGTGGTAGTTACCGCAGATCATGAAACAGGCGGGCTTACACTGGCTTCAACATCCGAAACCGACAGCAAGGGCAGAAGCCGTAGCAACTACGACAAAATCAACCCTTCATTTTCTACCGGAGGGCACTCAGCTACATTGATCCCGGTTTTTGCTCACGGACCTGCCAGCGCACAGTTTACGGGCATCTACCAAAACAACGAAATTTTCGATAAACTTCTCCCTTATATAAAAGGGACAAAGTAAAGATGAACGAAGGGCGCAAGCTTTTCAGTGCTATTCTGCCTGAGGTTTGATGCATTAATCAAACCTCAGGTGTTTTACAGAGTCGCCAGAGTTGTAGAGCTCCAGGAGCGAATCGATTCCGATCTCCAGGTGCTTTTGTACAAAATTGCTGGTTACTTTTTTGTCGCTGCTATCTGTTTTTACTCCCTGAGGCACCATGGGATTGTCCGATACGAGCAGTAAAGCCCCGCGTGGAATTTCATTAACAAACCCAACCGTAAACAGAGTGGCCGTTTCCATATCTACACCGATTGCTCTGGCTTTTCTCAGGTACTTTTTAAACGCCTTGTCATGCTCCCATACCCGACGGTTGGTAGTCATGATAGTGCCTGTCCAGTAGTCCATCTGGTGTTTTTTGATCATAGAAGACACTGCCCGCTGCAGGCGAAATGAGGGGAGAGCCGGTATCTCCTTGGGCAGGTAGTCGTTGCTGGTACCTTCGCCTCTTATGGCAGCTATAGGTAGTATCAGATCGCCCAGTTGCGTTTTCTTTTTGATCCCTCCGCATTTGCCCAGAAACAACACGGCCTTGGGATGTATGGCCGAGAGCAGATCCATGATGGTAGCTGCCACGGCACTACCCATGCCAAAATTGATAATGGTGATATTGTTGGCTGTGGCAGATGTCATAGACTTGTCTCTGCCTTGTATTTCTACGTTAAATTTTTCGGCAAACAGTTCTACATAATTGTTGAAATTGGTGAGCAGGATATACTCAGCAAAATCTTCCAGTGCTACTCCTGTGTATCGGGGTAGCCAGTTTTCTACTATTTCTTGTTTTGTTTTCATATTGGGAAAAGGTTTGTTTCTAATCTACGCAAAAAAATTGTTTTCGATGTGGAAAAAACGCTACTTTGCCGTCTTATGAAGCCACTAAATTTACCTCCTTATCCTGTCAGATTCAGTGCCGATAAGGCCTCTGTTTTTGACCCGATACGTAAAAAATACATTGTGCTTCAGCCCGAAGAGTGGGTGCGCCAGCATTTCGTGCACTACATGATCGGGTACTTGTCTTACCCTATGGCGCTGATCAAAGTGGAGTTTGGGATCAAATACAATCAGCTGCAGAAAAGACCCGACATACTGGCTTTTGATCGTAACGGAGACCCGCTGCTGCTGGTAGAGTGCAAAACCTTTGAGCAAAAACTCACTCCCTTGGTTTTCGAACAGGTATCGGTATACAACAAGATACTGAAGAGCCCCTATGTGGTGGTGACCAACGGCCTGGATCATTTTTGCTGGAAGCAGGATAAAGCTACAGGTAAGGTCGATTTTTTAGATGCGATTCCTGATTTTAAAGATATAGTTGGATAAAAAGCAATTGATTTCATTTGGGGTTATTTATTTTAGCCCGATAACTCAAAAGTATGTGTTTATGAAGCGGATGTTGTTTTTTTTCTTTTGTGTTTTCCTTTCGTCGGGAGCCAACGCGAGCAATCCGTCGGATGAGAATTATACCCTGACCGTATACATCAAAAACTTTAAGAATGCCGAAGGGCAGGTAGCGGTAGCTTACTTTGATTCGAAAGAGAGCTTTTTAAAGGAAGGAAAAGGACGATTTGTGCCGCTGGAAGATAAAAACCGGGCCAAGGTGGTTTTCGAAAATGTAAAAAAAGGCGCCCTGGCGATAAGTGTGTATCACGATAAAAATGCCAACGGCAAATTAGATAAAGGCTTTCTCGGTATTCCCACCGAAGATTATGGCTTTTCAAATAATGCAAAAGGGTACTTTGGTCCTCCGGCATTTAAAGACTGCCTGGTGCAGATAGATGCACATACTACAGTTGAGATAGATCTGCAGGGCGACCGTTGATTTTTAAGAGTGAAGAGCAGGAACTTTACCTGCCTTAGGGGTGTTGACAACATCTACAAACAGAATACAGAACATGGAAATAGCAACATTTGGTAACGGCTGCTTTTGGTGTACCGAGGCAGTGTTTCAGAAGTTAAAAGGAGTAGAACAGGTGGTGTCGGGCTACTCAGGAGGAAAGGTGAAGAACCCCACCTACAAAGAAGTGTGCAGCGGCCTGACCGGTCATGCAGAAGTGCTGCAGATTACATTTGATCCGGCGGTAATTTCCTACGAGGAGTTGCTGGAAGTGTTTTGGAATACTCACGACCCTACTACGCTCAACCGACAGGGAAACGACATAGGCACTCAATACAGGTCGGTTGTTTTTTATCACAGCGAAGAACAAAAAGCGAAGGCGGAACAATACAAACAGCAGCTTACAGAGGCAGCCGTGTGGAGCGATCCTATCGTGACAGAGATTTCGCCTGCCAGTGTGTTTTATCCGGCAGAAGATTATCATCAAAACTACTTCAATCAGCACGGAGACGAACCGTATTGCAATTTTGTAGTGCGGCCTAAGGTGGAAAAGTTTGTAAACAAATATGCAGACAAGCTCAAAGCTTAGTTGGCCAAATAAAAGCTCTGAGAGGATGCTAAAAAAGAATTTGCTGGTGCGAGTCTTTGTCTAAATGTACAAATAAAAGCGTTTCTCAGCAGAGCCTAGTTAAACACCGTTTCTATAAAGTTGAACTCATAACCGAGCAGATCACTGTAGTCTTCGCCGGCTTCCAGCATGTCATCGTCGTATTCTTCGTAGTACCAGTTTATGGTAAGTGACAGATCGCGTTGACGTACTTTTATCAGTCGTTTGAAGGCATCAAACAAGCATTTGGATGAGCTGGTGTTGAAGTATTCAAACTTGAAGTTGGCGGTGATGTCTTTTGTGCCAAAGTGGGCATAACGCTCCAGGGCTATGAGCAAACGTTTGTAAAATTGTATTGAATTTTCAGGGCTTGACTTACCTCTCAATTCTAGTAAAGCACGGTCCGGATCAAAATACACGAGTGGAGTGATGCGTGTGGGCCGTATGACAAGCTTTTCTACTTTTTTCTCTTCGATCACCTGTTTCTTATTCTGTGATTAGATTAGTTTTCCAGCATTGATTGAATCTTACGTATAGCAGTTATCCTTACCAATCAATGACAAATAAAATACTGCTGGCTGTGAATCCCGGGCTTAAAGTAGTGGTTTTGAAAATAAATAGCAAATTAAAGTATGGCACTGTATTAGGAAACTCCACAATTCAATAAGCAAGACACTCACTCGCATCCATAGCTGTGGGCTAAGTTATCCTTTATGCACCAATTACAAAATCTATTTTCGAATATTGTGTTAAAACATTCTATAAAAGGAGTGAAAGCTTATGGCACGAGGCGCTTTACAATTTTAGTGATTAGTTTGGTTGACCAGAGTGAGCCCATTAAGATGAAAAATAAGTGCTGATAACAGCGTCAGCCAACACGTGAGCAGCGGGAGGGTGCTCCCTAAACCAGAGTTCGGGTTCTATCAGTTCCAGTTCTGAGAGGCAGGGGTTATCCTGATTGTTCCACATTACATCTACGCGGGCATATAGAGGCTGTGGCGAACAGGCAGCTACTACGCGCTCTGCAAAGGCAATTTCCCGTGAAGAAGGGACGTAAGGGTGTACCGTGCCCCCAAAATCGTCTTGTACACGAAAGTCGCCTTTTTTCCCTTTTTTCAGAATGGCATGGGTGTATTTTCCTCCAAACACCATAAAGGCCACTTCGCCTTTGTGCATGATCTGATTTTGAAATTGCTGCAATAGCATCGATTCGTCAGCTATCAGCGACCGAAAAGTGTTTTCATGATTGGCTACCTCATCAGCCATAAAGCGGTACGTATGCCGTGCACCTCCCGATATGGCAGGCTTGAGGATGAGCTCCTGCCAGCCGGAGGCGTTTACCCAATCGGCTAGTGTTCGGGGGTCGCCTTTTGCTATAAATCGGGTAGGGGGTATGTCTATCCCTTTTTGGTGAAGCTCCTGCAGGTAAAACTTGTCGATGTTCCACTGGATAAGCTCCGAACTGTTGATCATAGTGGTTTGCTTACTGGCCTTGTTAAACCAACTGAAAAATTCGGTTATCCGGTGAAAATAATCCCAGGTGGTACGAAATAACACATAACGTGTATCCGACCAGTTGAAGGTGGGGTTGTCCCAGTTTGTACGCCATACTTTCAGCCCCTTAGCCTCCAGTGCTTCGGCTACCATGCGGTCTTCGGTCAGTACATTTTGCGTGTATTGGTCTATATCGGTAGGATTTACGTAGCGGGCATCTGTCAGGAGTACTATGTCGTATGTGGGCATGTTTTTTTGTTTTCAAATATAGAAGCAAGGTAAGTTTCTTGCTATTATTTTAGTTTTTTTATCCTTCCATTTTCATTTCTATTTTACTTCGTTTGAGGAAAGGAAAAAAACAGAACCGGCCTGCTAATAAAAAAGGCTGCCCGATTTGGGCAGCCTTTGCGGTGTAAGTCGAATGCACAATTAACGCTTGCTAATTGCTTCTTTTATTTTTGATCTAAAGTCTTTGAGGACTTTTTCAGTGGTTTCCCAGTCTATACATTCGTCGGTTACGGATACTCCGTACTTTAGCGCCGATTTGTCTTCCGGAATGGATTGCTTACCAAAGTGGATGTTGCTTTCCATCATAATACCCATAATGGACTGATTGCCATTTGCTATTTGAGTGGCTATGTCGTCCAAAACGGCCGGTTGATTTTCGGCTTTTTTGCCGCTATTGGCATGGCTGCAGTCCACCATAATGTTGTGCGGAAAGCCGGCTTTGGATAATTTTTCTTCGTATTTGGCGATATGCTCCGCAGAGTAGTTGGGCCCTTTTCCACCTCTGAGTATAATGTGTGAGTTGGGGTTGCCCGAGGTTCTCACTACTGCCACATGCCCATCGGGCTCAATGCTTACAAAGTTGTGCGGAGCAGCTACCGACATGAGTGCCTGAATGGCTATGTCTATGTTGCCGTCTGTTCCGTTTTTAAATCCAACCACAGAAGACAGGCCGCTGGCCATCTTACGGTGGCTTTGCGATTCTGTAGTCCGGGCACCAATGGCCGTCCACGAAAACAAATCCTGAATGTACTGTGGAGTAACTATATCCAGTGCTTCGCCGGCAGTAGGAAGTCCGAGTTCGGCTATGTAAGTAAGGAGTTCACGCGATATGTGTAACCCTTCGTTGATGTCGCAGGTGTTGTCCATGCTGGGGTCGTTGATCAACCCTTGCCAGCCGGTAGTAGTACGGGGTTTTTCGAAGTACACACGCATTACCAAATACAGGGTGTCGTCTACCTCATCGGCCAGTTTTTTTAGTTTTTTGGCATATTCCTTAGCAGCATCTACATCGTGTATAGAGCAGGGGCCTACCACTACCAATATACGATTATCTTCTTTGTTCAGAATGTTTTTGATGGTGGTCTGACCATCCCAAACGGTCTTGATGATATTTTCAGTTAGAGGGTACTTTTCTTTGAGTTGAGTAGGGGTAATGATTGGCTGTTCTGCACTTACATTCAGGTTTTCGATTCGGTTATCTGACATAGCCTTTTGGTATTAAAATTCATGGTTTAGGTATTGGGTGTGTTGTTGTAAGCCTGCGAAACTAAGCCATAATATAGTATTGTTGAAGTTTTTGACAATTCTTTTGTAGAAAGCCACAGAAAAAAAGAGTGTTACGTTCGGCAGACTGTTTGTTATAGCTTGTAAAATGCATGGTTTCGGTCCTTGCTTGTATCTTATCAATAGCAGAATTGATCAGAAAGTCGATTTATGGATTCAATCACTTTTTTTCGGCATATTCCAATACATTACGATGAAGTATGAGCCAGGTAGTTTGATGTCGACGTACAGTCAAGGGTATGATTTACGCCTCAATGCTAATTTTTGCCGCGGTGTATTTGTAGCAAGAGGTGGGTTTAAAATACAAATTCCACAGATTAGGAGTAATCTGTGGAATTTGTGCTGTATACCCCGAGCGCGATAGGGAGATTTCCGAAACGCTACCTGACTAACTATGAATCAGGCGGGTATGGTGTTGTAGTTTTTAATTCAGCGTGAGCTTTATAGATCCGCACTTCATCATTTTGTCGCCAAAATAAGGATTGCGTATTTCTTTAGCTTCAGTGAGCCATGAAGCACCGGTGTTGTTAAGAGCCATAGGGCAGTGAGCTACATACAGTTTGCCGCTTTCCAGATTGTTTTGTACGGTTTCCAGCATAGTGTTGCTCAGGTCAGAAAACAACTTGCGTTGCTCGTCGATGTTGGCTGCTTCACTGATTTGTGTGGCTGTAGCAAGCAGTGCATCGCTGTTTTTTACCTCCTTTAGAGCCGTTACAAGGATCAGTGCATTGCTTTTGGCTTTGTCAAAATCAGTAGCAGTGAGTGCCGTTCGCAGTAGCTTGTATTGTTCGTAAGCGTGAGCGAGTGTTTTGTCTTTAAACGATAGCTGCTGATCACTTTGTGCTTCGTGTGCATGTGCGTTATCACTTTCGTGTGCGTGTCCGTGATCGCTGGTCTGCTTTTTCTGCCCACAGGCAAATGCCATACTCAGTAGGCATACTGTCAGAAGGCTGTAGTGTTTAATGCGTGAAGTTTTCATAGTGTTAAATGTTTGAAATGGTTTATAAAACCCTGCTTTGCCAGGTCTATATTGGTTGACATTTGTTTGGTCTTTCCAGGTTTCAACGATGGTAAAGTAGGATTAAAGTTAAAAATTTATTTAGGCTACTCCTTTACCGGAGCAATTTCTTTTTTGACTTCCCCACACTTGAGCATAGATGCACCAAAGTAAGGATTGCGTATTTCTTTCTCTTTACTCAGCCAGTCGGCACCTTCGTTGCTGTCTGCCATAGGGCAGTGCAACACATAGGCGGTGCGGGTGGCTGAGGGGTAGGATTGTTGCATTTCAATTACTTTTTCCGATAGGGCAATAAATCCCTCTCGCATGTCTTCCAGTGTAGAGGAGGCACTTGTCTGTTTTACGTGTTTTTCCAGCCCTTTTTGCTGTGGAGCCCACTCAGCGTACTGCTTAGTCTGGTTTTTTACTTTTTTCAGTTCGAGGAGCATTTTTTCAGCACTGTTTTTTGCGAGTGTGAAATCATCATTTACCAGCGCGTCTTTTAGTTCGAAATAAGTCTCCAGCAAGGGAGAGATCGCTCGACCGATGGCTTTGGTTTCTGCTGTGATTTTTCGTGCAGGAGGCAGGCTCATCATGCTGGGCTTGCCGGCCAGCTGTGCGGCAGCATCTATTTGGAAAGCCCCGTTTATTACCACTTCTTCTCCGGTTTTCAATCCATCAGTTATCAGGTATTTGTCGCCCATATCCGGCCCCAGAATTACTTCTCTGAGGCTAAAAAGTGCTTTGTTACTGTCCTGTTTTTTTACATACACTACCGATCGCTTACCCGTCCAGAGTACAGCCGATTTAGGAATAGCAATACCGTCAGATGGAGCAGGTAGGTTGCTGCTGATAGTTGCCGACACAAACATTTCAGGTTTTAAGATTTGGTTTGTGTTGAGCACTTCCACCCGGGCCCGGGCAGTACGGGTGGTAGCGTTTATTACCGGGTCTATGAACTGAACGTTTCCCGAAAAGGTCTTACCGGGTAAGGCATGAGGTTGCATGCTCACACTGTCGCCGGCTTTTATCCAGGGTAGGTCGCTCTCGTATACGTCGAGCTGTACCCATACACGGCGCAGGTTGGAAGTTTCGAATAGAATGTCTCCCATACGCACATGGTCGCCCTGTGCTACTTTTCTGGAGATTACCGTCCCGCCATGATGGGCATGTATTTTCAGGAGGTAAAAGGGTTTGTCTGCCTTTTCGATTTTGTTGATTTCTGCTTCGGTTATTTTCCAGTAAGCCAGTTTTTGCCGGGCGCTCCGGTAAAGCTTGGGATTTTCGTCTTTGCTGCGAAAGGCCAGTTGGAGTTCCTGCTGGGCTGTGGTAAGTTCCGGAGAGTATACCTCGGCCAGCAGTTGTCCGCGTTTGATTTTCTGTCCGGCGTAGTTAACATATAGTTTTTCTATCCTCCCGTGAAAGTGTGCAGCTAGCTTGTGGAGCTCACTTTCGTTTATCGCTACTTTTCCGGTCAGTAGGGTTTCTTTTAGGGGTGTACTTTCCTTTACTACCGTTGTTTGTACATGGGCCAGTTTTATGGCTGTGGCAGACATACTCACGGACAGGTCGTCTTCTGAGTCTGATGCAGCCAGGGGTATCAAATCCATGCCACATATAGGGCAAGCACCGGGTTCGGGCTGCCGGATCTGTGGATGCATAGAACAGGTCCATACTTCTTCTTGACTTCCCGCACTGTGATCGTGGTTTTCGTTGAGAGGTGAGTGTTGGGGTTTTATCCACCAACCTACAGCTACTCCCAGAAGGAGAGTGGCCACTGCCAGGCTATATATATAAGATGTTTTCATTTGTTTCTAATTTATTTTTTCAATCAGTCTGATGGACTTTTTATCGTGTTAATACTTTGCTGCGTAATAATGCAACCGGGCTTGCTGAGTGTACAAGGCAGTAAGTGCCGAGATTTGTTTTTGGCGGTAGGCCAGCAGGGTCAATTGCAGCCTGATGAGCTCTTCAAACTCTTCGCCGGAGTTGCGATAAGCAGCCTGTTCCAATTCGAGGATTCGTTTGGTTTCCGATATTTGACGCTGATATAAACCAAAAAGCTGGTGTTGTTTTTTTAGTTCAAAACGCGTGTTTTCCAGTTCCGAGTGAAAAGTATTGTTGAGTGCTTCGTGTTGTTGGGCATACATCTCACCGGATAGGCGTGCTTCTTTGGCAGCTGCCTCGTATTTTTTTCTAAAAAGAGGCAGACTGACCGACACATGGGGCATCCAGGCATCTTTGCCATTGTCGGCCATGCCGGCAGCCACATCCGTTCGCTGGCCTGTGATTACATAATCGACACCCACTCCGAGCCGTGGCATTCCTGCTTTTTGAGCCACACTTTCCCTGGCCTGAGCGGCTTGTTCCTGCAGTCGAATGGCTTCCAGAGCCGGATGTGCAGCATCTACGGAAGCAGAAGGCAAAGGAGGTAATGCAAGCGTATCGGGAAGTGACACTTCGCTGCTATCTGCTCTGTGCAGTAGCCTGTTGAACCGGGTAAACAAAGCCGTTTTTTGTTCGAGTAGAATGTCGCGTTTGGTTACAGATTCTTCCAGTTCTATGTCTACCCGCAGCACGTCGGAAAGTGTACCGTTTCCATTTTCATATTTTGCGGTAGCGATCTCTTTAAACTGCTTTAGCTGACTGATGTTGTCTTCTTCCAGTGTCAGCTGAACCTGCCATTCGTAGAGCGGGTAGTATGCTGCTGCTACCTGATAGGCCACAGTTTGCCGGGCGAGTAGCAGCGCTTTGTGTGCGGCTTCAGCTTCCAGCGCAGCAGCATTGCCTTGCGCACGCAGGGTGCCAAACCAGGGAAATGCCTGACTCAATGACACCCGGGCACGCTGAGGGCCTACGCGGGTTTCTACCGGCGACACAAATACGCCCGCCGAAAGTGTGGGATCTGCCAGTGATTTGGCCTGAGGAATGCGCTGTAGTGCAGCTTCAAACGCTTTTTCTTTGGCCAGCACTTCAGAGTTGTTGCTTGTGGCTGTGGCTATATAGGTTTCCAGTGTCTGACTTTGGGCTGAGAAAGACAATAACACCAACAGCAGCGGATATATGAATTTATGGTAATGCATTTTATGCTGATTTAGAGTTGTTTTTAATGACGGTTTCACGCCAGATGGCCTGAAATACCGGTACTACGAACATGGTCATGATCTGTATAGTCATACCGCCAAAAGTGGGTATGGCCATGGGAACCATTATGTCGGATCCCTTGCCAGTAGAAGATAGCACCGGCAGCAGGGCTATAATGGTAACAGCAGTGGTCATCATAGCCGGGCGTACCCGTTTTTTGCCGGCAATGACCACTGCTTCTCGTACTTCACTTATCGTTTTAGGGTTCTTTTCTTCAAACACCTGGTGGATGTAGCTTCCCATAATGACCCCATCGTCGGTAGCAATGCCAAATAGAGCGATGAATCCCACCCACACGGCTACACTGAGGTTGATAGGTTGCATTTGAAACAGGTCGCGTATAGAGGTGCCGGCTATCGCAAAGTCCATAAACCAGCTTTGCCCATAGAGCCAAAGCATGATAAAGCCTCCGGCAAAAGCAACAAATACACCCGAAAAATGAATGGATGAGGCAATGATGGTTTTGAATTGAAAATAGAGCAATAAGAAGATGACCAGCAGGCAAACAGGGATAACGATCGACAGGCGGTTGATAGCGCGAACCTGATTTTCGTAGTTGCCGGAAAAAGTATAGCTCACACCGGCAGGAATTTCCAACTCACCGGAGTTGATTTGGCTTTCGATGGCTGCCTGAGCCTCCTGCACTACGTCTACTTCGGCATACCCGTCTTTTTTGTCAAAAAGCACATAACCCACCAGAAAAGTGTTTTCACTTTTAATCATTTGCGGGCCTTTGGTGTAGGTTATGTCTACCATGAGTTTGAGAGGTACCTGCGTACCATCAGGCGTACTGATGCGTATGTTTCCGATGGTTTCCGGAGAATCTCTAAGTTCTCTGGGGTAGCGCACGCGTACGGGGTATCGTTCTCTGCCCTCTACTGTTGTGGTGATGGTTTTCCCTCCCAGTGCTGTTTCTATGGTTTGTTGCACATTTTCTACCGAAAGACCGTAGCGGGCTATTTTGTCTCTGTCTATGTCCAGCTGGAGGTAGGGCTTACCCACAATTCTGTCGGCAAATACTGCTTCTTTTTTTACTGAAGGCACCTCTTTGAGGATGTTTTCCAGTTTGAAAGCCACCTGCTCTATGGTGCGCAGATCAGGACCAAACACCTTGATGCCCATAGGGGCACGCATGCCGGTTTGTAGCATAACCAGCCGTGTTTCTATTGGTTGAAGCTTTGGGGCGGAGGTTACGCCGGGTAGTTGTATGGCTACTATTTCATTCCAGATATCGTCGGGTGACTGAATGTGAGTTCGCCAGTTTCTAAAGTATTTTCCATCCTCGTCGGGTATCAGATCGCCGGCTTGCAGGCCTTGTATACGTGCACTGTCGGCAGAAATGCTTGCACCTGAACGGAGTACAAAATTTTTGTCTTCATCTACTCTGCATCGCATACGCTTGCCATTGGCATCCAGTATGTATTCGGGTTTGTAGTTGATGATGTTTTCATACATACTAATAGGAGCCGGATCCAGTGCAGACTCTACCCGGCCCAGTTTGCCCACGACCTGCTCCACTTCGGGGATTTGGCTCACCAGCATATCGAGCTGGCCTACTACTTCACGGTTTTGTGCTATGCCGGCATGTGGCATGGATGTGGGCATAAGGAGAAAGCTGCCTTCGTTGAGCGACGGCATAAATTCAGCTCCCAGCCCCGGAAATGCATGTGTGGCTTTTTGCCATAGCGTAGTGTTGGCCAGAGCAGGTCTGGCCCAGCTAAATATCCGATCTACTCCCAGCCATATAGTGATACCTAGCAGTATAGTGATGAACGGGAGGATTAAAAAGGCACTTTTGTGGGCCAGACACCACCGCAAAATGGGTTCGTAAAAATGAACAATAGCCATGAGTACGCCCAAAATGCTGCCTATGAGTACAAGCACAAAGATGTAGTTGCTCATGAGGGAGGTTTCTACCCCCAGGGGCAGCCACTCGTCGGTTAGTAGCCAGCTGGCTGCAAACAGTGCCAGTAGAAAGTTGATGTATGCCGGTATTTGCCTGTAGGCTTTACTCCATCGGTCTTTCAGCAGGTTGTTGATGGCTGCCAGACACAGGATCACGGGCAGGCCGCTTTGCAGGTACAGGGCCAGTGCTATGCCCGCCACAAGCAGGGCGCCCTGCTGTATCCATTGGTTTTTCTTTTTTTGCGAACGCATACCAAAAACAAAATAAGCCAGGGTAGGCAACACGATAAGTCCCAGAACAAAAGAGCCTACCAGGGCATAGGTTTTGGTGAGGGCGAGGGGTTGAAAGAGCTTGCCTTCGGCTGCTTCCATAGCAAAAACCGGGATGAAACTCACAACTGTAGTAGCCAGCGCTGTGGTGATGGCCGAAGCTACTTCGCTACTGGCACGATAGATTAGATCCATGAGTTGTTTGCGTCCGGCTCCTTTGTTTTCCGGTTGTTCCAGGTGGCGTATGATGTTTTCGATAAACACTATGCCTACATCTACCATTACCCCTATGGCTATAGCTATGCCCGATAGTGCTACTACATTGGCAGCTACACCGGTATACCGCATGATGATAAATGTGAGCAGCACACCTACCGGCAGCAGGCCGGATATGACCAGCGATGCGCGCAGGTTAAACAGGAGAATGAGTACAACAATGATACTGATGAGGATTTCGTGCGACAGGGCTGTTTCCAATGTGCCTATCGTTTCGTGTATGAGCTGCGTGCGGTCGTAAAACGGCACTATGGTGAGCTGACTTTCTGTGCCATCTGCCAGTGTCTTTTTGGGCATGCCCGGGGCTATTTCAGCTATTTTTGCTTTCACCTCTTCTATCACCTCCAGAGGATTGGCTCCATAGCGTGCCACGACTACTCCGCCTACTACTTCGGCACCATCCTTGTCGAGCACGCCTCTGCGTGTGGAGGGGCCCAGGCTTACACGTGCTACATCCCGAATGCGCAGAGGCACGTCGTTGTTTACTGCTACTACGGCTTTTTCTATATCGGTTGTGTTTTTGATATAGCCCAGTCCTCTTACCAGGTATTCTACTTTATTTATTTCTATGGTTTTGGCACCTGCGTCGCGGTTAGATTCCCGTATGGCTTTTACTACTTTTTCCAGCGATACATTGTGGGCTTTCAGTGCATCGGGGTTTACATCTACCTGATATTCCTGCACATGGCCACCTATAGAGGCTACTTCAGCTACGCCACTCACGGCATTCAATCCATATTTTACATAAAAGTCCTGTATGCTTCGGATTTCGTGCAGGTCCCAGCCGCCGGTGGGGCGGTTGCTGGGGTCGCGCCCTTCTATGGTATACCAGTATACCTGTCCCAGAGCAGTGGCGTCAGGGCCCAGAGCGGGCTTTACATCCTGAGGAAGCAGGCCTGGAGGCAGGGCATTTATCTTTTCGAGAATACGCGATCTCGACCAGTAAAACTCCACGTCTTCCTCGAAGATGATGTTGATCATGGAAAAACCAAATACCGATGAACTGCGAATGGTTTTTACTCCCGGTATACCCAGCAGGTAGGTAGTAAGTGGATACGACACCTGATCTTCGATATCTTGCGGGGAGCGCCCCGGCCATTCGGAGAAAATAATCTGCTGATTTTCACCAATATCGGGAATGGCATCTACGGGTATGGGGTCTTTGGGCAGTAGCCCAGACGACCAGTTGAAGGGGGAGGTGGCCAGCCCCCAGGCTATGATGGCGGCCAGCACCAATACGGTCACCAGCCGGTTTTCCAGAAAATATTTTATAATTGAATTGAGCATAGTTTTTTTGAAATAAACAATGAAGGTGTTTGCCGAACGAACGGATAAAAACAGGGCATGCTACGACTGTATACTACAGGTAGCTGCGCAAACCTTGCGTGTTGTTTAAATCAAAAAAGACTGTATGTGAATGTAAATGTCTTCCTGCGGAAGTGGAGGGGGGGAGTCTGCAGGGAACTTGCTGTTGACTTCCACATCTGTCTGCAGTGCAGATACAAAAATGAAAACTTCGGCTAAGGTAGCCAGTGGGGCCGGATGAAAGCCGGACTGTGTAAGCTGGTAGTCGTCTTCGATCGAGAAGCGACTTTGCTCGTCGTGGCAACAGCCTTCGGGCATTTCTTCACTGTCGCAGCAGGGAGAAGCCTTCATCATCATGGCTTTTTCCATCAGGATTTCACCGCAATAATGCTTCGATACCGACATGCCTATGGTAGACAATACGATCAGTATGCTGGCTGCTATGTGAAGTAGTGACTTCATACCCGCAATAATACGCACTTTTTTTGAAATGGTTTTTTAAAGTAACTGATTTTGTATACTCAGCATTTTGTACTGAAAAGTATTGGAATGGTAAACTTCTGGAGAGATTAACACATGACTTTGTAAAAAAAAGGAATCTCTGGTATACAGTCCAACCATTCTTTGTATCGGTATAAAACTGATTATATTTAAAACCTGTAATGTATTTTGAATTGACTATGAAACATCTCCTTATTGTACTGATATCTTTTATGTCTTACTCCGCTGTGGCACAGCTCTATGCGCTGGATCAGAATGTGCCATACTACCGGGAAGAGGTAGCCCGATCGGATGCTTACCTGAAAGAGCGCTGTGTGCTGGACGTGTATTACCCCAAAACTCAGAAGGGGTTTGCTACTGTGGTGTGGTTTCACGGTGGCGGACTCAGGGCAGGAGAGAAGGAAATACCGCAAGCCCTGAAAGACAAAGGTGTGGCTGTGATAGGGGTAAATTACCGCTTGTTTCCGAAGGTGGGAGCTCCTAAGTACATAGAAGATGCAGCGGCTGCTGTGGCCTGGGTTTTTCGCCATATAGAGGAGTACGGGGGCGATCCTTCTTTGATTTTTGTGTCCGGGCATTCTGCAGGTGGCTACCTGGCCAGTATGGTAGGGCTGGACAAAAAATGGCTCGCCCGCCATGAGGTAGATGCCGACCGTATAGCAGGACTGATTCCCTTTAGCGGGCATACCATCACACACTTTACCGTGCGTGAAGAGCGGGGTATCGATGGCAAGCAGCCTGTTGTAGATGATTTGGCTCCACTGTATCATGTGCGGGCAGATGCACCGCCGCTTTTGCTCATTACGGGCGACAGAGAACTGGAAATGCTGGGCCGGTACGAAGAAAATGCCTACCTGATGCGCATGATGAAAGTAGCCGGCCATACCGACACCCGTTTGCTTGAGCTGGACGGGTACGGGCACAACATGACTGCTCCGGCTTTTCCGCTGTTACTCAATGAGGTAAACCGTATTCGCAAGCAGCAAAAGTAAAGTTGGCTGTCGTCCAGTCTATTGGTGTTTTCTTTCCTAAAATTATGTTAAGCCTGTTACTTGGTTGAGTAAATAATTGCGGTATGATTGGAAGGTGTACAAGTGAGGTTGTGTGCGATGTAGTTACTCTGTTGCAAACACCACTTCTGGATACTATGTAGTCTTTTATTTTAATGCTTTTAGTCGCTGAATGGCATTTTGGTTTTGTGCATTGAGTTGCAATGACTTTTTAAAGCACTGTATTGCCTTTTTCTTTTCTCCTATGTGTAAGTATCCTTCGGCCAGGCTATCCCAGAGATTGGCAGATTCAGGGTACAATGTTGTGGCAAAAACAAAAATATTAATTCGGAGAGTGCTTCTTTGGGGTTGAACACCAGCTGTAATCCCAGGTTGTTTAGGTTTCCTTCAGGTATATTGAGAGGGGAGTGGTAGTTTTTGAGTGAATCGTATAGGCCTTCGAGGTTGTTGTAGTTTTGAGAGCGAGCCAGGTCGTTAAAATCCCGAAATGTAAAACTGCCGGTTGTCGCAAGCTTAGTTTCCTTTGAAATCAGATCGGGCATGTGGGTGTTTTGGGCGGGTTCTCGATTTAAAAAGGCTAACCCCTCATCTCTATTTTTTAGAAAAGCATCGAAAAAGTGAAGCGTGTATGCCGTAACCCAACGATAAGACGCCATGATTTCTGCATCTTCTTTGTCCTGTCGTGGGTCTCTGGGTTGAAACAATACCCCCAATGTGCTGAAATAGGAGTGTGTTAAATGATGAAACTGCAAATGATAGGCATGACTGTATTTTAGACTGTCGAAAAACTCAAATTCGGTATTGAGTTTAGGGTCTATCTTGTCTTCAATGAGAACCTGTGAAGGGATTTCTTTTTGGGAAAAGTGAATGAATGGAATGTTCATGTTTTCTATGTTGTAGAAAGGAGACGTCTTTAGCGTACCGTATTGGTACTTGATGCTGCCATCCAGACTGACCATCGCTTTTATGCTTTTGTTTCGCATCTGTGTCAGTACTTGTGCTAATCCTCCAAAGCTAAATCCCATAGCGGCAATGTTGTTGGAGTCTGCATATCTCAGTTGAAGGCTCTCCTTTATTAAAAACTCAATGTCCCGGGCTTGAGCTTCCATATCTTTTTGTGTACCGCCTTCAAAAAAACGGTTCTCAGTTCCTCTGCTTGGGCCAGATACCACCACATAGCCATGGCTGGCCAGCATCTCACAGAGGGCAAAGTTTTCTATGGATGAGGCTTGGTAACTGGGAGCATAAATAATGACCGGAAACTTATCGTTAGCAGGGCTGAGTGCATGGTAGGCAGTGGTAGATTCTTGCAGTTGATTTTGATTGGTAGGGGTGTTTGGATAATAAAACCAGTTCAAAATCTGATCATCAGGAAGGTGTTCCCATTCTTCCTCTTCCTTGAGTATCCTCATGTAGTCAAGTACTTTGAGCGGAGAGATATGTGCTGTTTTTTCATGGGATGGATACCAAATACTGACCGGAACCGGCCTTGGAATGGCGGTATTGGTCCAGTCGAAAATACGGTTGTATGTTCTTGAGCTGTCGGTAGTCGTGTAGTGTGTAAATCCTACATTGTATGTTCCTGAAGGCAGGTCTAATTGAGCGATCGAAACCTGGGCTGTGGCAGAATTTAAACTGAGTAAGAATAGAGTAAGAATCAGGCTTGTTCTCATTTTTTTGATGATTTCACGTTTGAGGCTGGCAGGCAATCTGCTTTTTGAGAGGTATGCCTTTCAAATATACCCTAAATTAATGGTACAGTGTGGTGTGTGTTTGGGATAACACCCAAAAGATAATACAAATAGCGGCCTGACTTTATTTCTTTATGTAGATTATGCGTAGACAGTTTTGGTGAATTTATCCCTGTAGGATACGGGTGTTAGCCCGGTTATTTTTTTAAACACATCGCGAAAGGCCTTGGGGTTGTTGTAGCCTACGGCGTACATCACTTCGTTCACTGTTTTTCGATTCGATTCCATCAGTTTCTTTGCCGCTTCTACTCGCACCTGTTGTATGTATTCTACCATGGTGTTTCCTGTCGATTTTTTAAATCGTCTTTCAAAAGTTCTCCTGCTTATCGAAAATTTGTCGCATAGCTCATCCACAGTAATTTTCGAAGTAAAATGGCTTTCGATATAGTTTTGCGCTTTTTTTACTTCACTGTCATCATGGTCTTTTTGTCCCTGAAAAATGATGAATGGGCATTGGCTGTCTCTTTCTATGTCTATCTCGAATATTTTAGAAGTGAGTACGGCCATTTCCCGTCCGGCCAGCTTTTCGATCAGGTAAAGGTTTAGGTTGAGGGAAGAATAAGCCCCGCCACTTGTGTAAATGCCCTTTTCATCGGTGATGATGCGTTCGTCTATGAGGTTTACCGCCGGATACAATTTCCGAAAATGATCGGCCATTAGCCAGTGGGTAGCGCAGTTTTTGCCGTTGAGCAGGCCTGTCTTTGCCAGTAAAAACGCACCAATACATAAGCTGGCCACTTCTGCTCCATTTTGGTGTTGATTGACAATCCAGGGTATGAAATCCATGTTGTTTTCAAGGATGGTTTCTACATCACCATGAATGGCCGGAATGATGATCAGATCGGTTTTCACGACTTCTTGCAGGCTAACGTCCGGGCGAATACTAAAAATACCATTGCTAACCTGATCGCTGGCAGTAATGCCCACCAGCTGTACGTCAAACAGGGGAGGCTTTCCAATGCGCTCCAGGTGGCTATTAGCCATGGTAAACATTTTGTAGGTAGCTTCCATGTTGCTCACGCTGGAGTCTCCTGCGGGTATGAGTATCGATATGTGCTTCATGGTTCAAAGCTAGTTGAGTTGCTTGTCGCATTCAACCCCTTAGTTTGCCGTTTTTGCACCTTTTAAGGGGTGTATATTCTCTCTATGTTTGTGCTGAATCAATCATGTAAATAACCATTTAAAAAGCGAATTATGGCAGCAGTAAGCACGTATCTCAATTTTTCTCGCAACACAGAGGAAGCTTTTCAATTTTACAAAACAGTATTCGGAGGAGATTTTTTCGGAGATGGCCCCATGCGGTTTGGCGATGTGCCCCCTCAGGAAGGCATGCCTCCTCTGGCGGAGGAAGATAAAAACCTGATCATGCATGTGGAATTAAGGATATTGGGCACACATTCTCTTATGGGATCAGATACGCCAGAGTCTATGGGGTTTCAGGTCAACTTTGGTAATAATGCCCACATTAATCTGCAGCCCGATACGCGGGAAGAGACGCAGCGATTGTTTAGAGGATTGTCAGAAGGGGGGCAGGTCACCATGGAGTTGCAGGATATGTTTTGGGGCGATTATTTTGGCAGCTGTACGGATAAGTTTGGCGTACAGTGGATGTTTAATTGCAGTGAGAAAAAATAACCTTTAAGTCACCAATTGTTTCTTTTTTTTAATCAATGATCATGAGAAAACATAAAACTATTTTTTGGATTACTACGGTTATTCTTTTCCTGATGGAAGGAGTAATGCCTGCACTTACCTCTCAGACCGAATTGGCCCGGGAGGGTATTCGACACCTGGGATATCCGCCTTATTTTGGCATTGCCTTAGTGGTGTTCAAGGTGACGGGAGCTCTGGTGTTAATCATACCTCAGGTATCTGCCAGAATCAAGGAGTGGGCGTATGCAGGGTTTGCGTTCAATTTTGCGTTTGCTGCCATCAGTCACCTGGCTGTCGATGGGTTTGGCTTTGAAGTGATTCTGCCGCTGGTTTTTCTGGGTATACTGGTAGGGTCCTATGTCTCTTACCATCAACTCAAAATCAGCTAGCATAAGTTCGGTTGACAAGAAATAGAGGATGATAATCCTTAGCTTGTTTTTGAACATATGGTATGACTAAAGAGAAAGATATGACACAGATTGTAACTCTTCCTGATGTAAAAAATGCTCCTAAAAAAGAGTTTTTGAGGGATTTTAATATAGCTTTTGCCTGTGGCAATGCTGCCTTTTTGGTAGATCATGTGAGTGAGGATATTGTCTGGCAAATGCACGGAGACAAAACCATAGAAGGGAAAGAGGCTTTTGCCAAAGCGGTAGATGAGATGAAAGCGTATGTTGCCGAAAGTCTTATTATCCGGACTCTCCTTACACACGGAAAAGATGCGGCCGTAAATGGTGAGATCTGTGTAAATGGTGTTGTTTATGTTTTTTGCGATGTATACCAGTTTGTCAGTGCAGGCAGTCAAATCCTGAAAAGGATAGACTCCTATGTAATCGAAGGCCGGTGATGAGCTTCAAAGCCTAAAGGTCACTTTTGAAATGAAGCAGGATTGCTCCATTTCAAAAGATAACCTTGGTACTTCACATCTTAGTATTTGTACTTTTTGCGTAGCGATTGTGCCGCTTTCACCATTTTTCCAAATTGTTTTCCCTGCTTCTTTTTTTCATGCTGAAGTAAATTGAACCGCTGCTGCTCACGCGATAGTTTTCGGTAACTCTCGTATGCAGCAGGCTCCAGTTGGCCGCTTTCCAGTGCATGCAGTACTCCGCAATTGGTCTCAGTGGTATGCGTACAATTGCTGTAGTGGCACAGGTGTTCATACCGGGCTATTGCGGGAAACTGCTCACTAAAGCTGTCTGCTGTAGTGTCTGTAAGGCCAAACTCCCTCATTCCCGGAGTATCGATCACCATACCTCCCTGATCGAGTACAACCAGATCGCGGGTAGTGGTGGTGTGCTTTCCTTTTTGAGTTGTGGCGCTAATGGTGTCGGTAGCTCGTTGTTGATTTACCGACAGGGCATTGGTTAGCGAACTTTTACCTACACCAGACGACCCCAGCAATACAGCTGTAGTGCCAGGCAGAAAAACCTCAGTTGCTAATAAATTTATCCCTTCTCCGGTGGTTGTACTACACCAGTAGGGAGTGATAGATCGTTGCAGAGTGGCTATCTGTTTTTCGTAGAAGCTACGGTCGGTTGTCAGGTCACATTTGTTGAGTACAATTGTGGGATGCACATTACAGGCTATGGCTTGCACAAGGTAGCGCTCCAGTCGGTTGATGTTAAAATCCTGATCCACGCTCTGTACGATTACCGCTTTGTCTATGTTTACGGCCATTACTTGCCTTTGCGATTCTTTGCCTGCAGTTTTTCGTTCTATGGAGTTGTAGCGAGGCAACACTTCGCTAATAAAAATGCTGGCAGTATCGATGGCCATATATTTGACCCAATCGCCTACTTTGGGCAATTCTTCCGGACTGCTTGTGGTAATGATTTTGCTTAGCAATTCTGCTTTGCAGGTACCCTTGTGAGTGGCCAGTAGATACCTATGGCCATGTATGCCGATTACCCTCGCGGTATCATCGGGCTGGCAAGCGTGTGGTTTTAGTTTATGATGGTATTGTTTCCATCCGTATGGATATAATTCATTCATTGCTGAAAAAAGCTTGATTGAGGTGCATAGAACAGCACCTGATGTTTTAAAAAAATCAGTTAGGAAAGAAAACTATGCAGGCAGGGTGCCGCATAGCGCATTATACCGATGGAGTAGCAATGAATGTCATAAGCGACAAAAGTATGGAAATGGAGGGTAGTATCAAAATACTCCCCATGAGTAATGTTCTCAGGTTATCCTTTTTGGAAAAGGAAAAGACCGGGGTGGGGTAGGATGAAACGAAAAGAGACTGTCTCAAAAAGGCAGTCTCTTTTGTGTGTTTAGTATAAGGAAGTGTTAGTTCAACGATACAGCAACGGGAATATTTACAGATGTGTTTTCCCATGCAAGCTGGATATCAGCAGACTTGCTGTCAGTGCTAATGTTGGCAATGTTGATGGTAAGCGCATCTACAGTGTCTTTTAGCTTGTCAGGCGATACGCTTAGTTTCAGTGCAGTGTTGCCGTCATTTACTTTGCTCATGTTTCCACCTATGGTAGTGTCTGAGCAGAAGATTACATCCCAGCTGTCTTTTCCGGGAGTAGTCACCAGTTGGTATTCTCCGGCTTTCAGGCTTTTGCCACCTATGGTTACATCATCGCTGAAGGTTACTTTAGTGCCGCCGTTGGCACCTGTTCTCCAGGTTTTGCCGAATGGTACCAGGTAGCTGTCTCCATTGCCAAAAATTTTTCTTCCTTTCATCTGAGGTCTGAAATAGCTGATGGAAATGTTGGTAAACCCTACGGTAGTAGATACGGAAGCAGCAGGGCTAGCCATAGGCTTTTTGTTTTGGGCAGTTGCGCTTACGGTAAGCAGCAGCAGGGCTGCCAGTGTCATGTGAATAAATTTCATAATTACGGTTTGTTTAAAAAATATGTGATTTTACTGTTTAATGCATCTGATGTATAAAGTTGTTTTATTTTCATCAAAAATAAAACAACCCGCCTGGTGTTTGATCTCAGGGACTTTCAACCAGTGGCAGGTCGAGTGTAAATCGCTTGTAACTTTTTTCTATTTCCACATCTTCGATCAGCAGAGCAGCAGGCACTACATACGAGGTGGCTGTGCCGGTTTTTCCTCCCGGAAAATTGTACGCTTTGCGTTCTGTGGATACGGCCTTGAGCTTTTTTAGCGATTTTACGTCAAAGTCATTTAATCGGGCTGAAGTGAGAAACTCTTCCGATCCGTCAGTGAGGTTTACCTTGTATACATTGCAGCTCTGAGACCTGCCCTGATCTATCGCTTTCACTATCAGTGCATAGTCGAGTTCTTCCTCGCGAGCCAAGTGTATCAGCTTGTCTTTCATTTCCTGCCTGTCGTTCATGGTAGAGGTGCCCCACACCGACACCACTCCGGGATTGGATGTAGTACCGGTGGCTTTCTGAAAATCTTTGGCTATCGTTCGGGTAGTCATCACACCGGTAAGCACACCGTTTTTTAGCAGCATCAGTGTGTCGGCGGGTTTTACCCCCTCATCGTCTACTACATAGCTGCCGAGCAACTTAGTGTCTTCAAACTCCTTTGCACCGGGAGTAATGGCCATGTTGAGTAGGTCTGATGTGATTTTCTCACCTATTTTATCGTCGAAAGGATCGGCAGTAAAGCGGATACCAAAACCGTTGGTGCTTTTCTCGATATCGGATGCGGTAAATTTGTTGATCACATTGGCAGCAAAAAGTGTAGGTACGGCATCATCCAAAAAGAGCACGGGACCGTCGTAGCTGTCGTCGAATGCCGGAGAGGAAAGGGTGGCTTCCATTTCTTCCAGCATGGTATTTACTTCCTGAGCTACTTCTTCGTGTGGAGGAAGGCCTGCGGGAGTATCCGCCATAAAGTATAGTTGCTTGAAAACCGGCGCTCCTTCAGGCGATAGTTTTGCGGCGGATATCTGCATCATGGCTATGTTGTTGTAGGTTTTGATTACTGTGCCTTCACTGGTCACATGCCTGTGGGTGGTGTGGTAGTTGACCAGCGTAGTGGAAGAATTGTGTAGCGAGGGCTGATCGAGCATGAGGGCAGAGGTGGCTTTTGCCCGTTTAGCCATATATTCTTGGTCTATGGTTATATTGGGTTTGGGTTGCTCCAGTTTTACCACCGGTACGGGTTGAAAGGTTCGGTGGGGTATTTCTTCGAGGGGCTTGCCTTCTGAGGCTACATGCTTTTGGTGTTCGGCAAAAATACGGGTAGCAGATTTGTATATTTGATCGGTAGATATCCATAGTGAGCGCCGTATGCCGTTGTAGTCGTTTTCGATTGGAATCTGCCAGCTGTTGAAGCCTGTAGCAGGCGGGTTAATTTCCGAATCGAGGCTTTCGTCGTTGAATTCATAGTCGCCGGCCATCACGCGTACATACTTGCTGCGCATGGGTATGGAAGACGCATTGATCACAGCACCCAGAGAAGCCGATACGCTCGTCTGTACTATGTCGTCTATACCGTAAGCTACATAAAAGGGCGTGTCGTATTCTTTGTATTTGAGCTCACTCATATTGCGTGCCAGCTCGTCTTTCATGGCCAGCATTACCGAGTCGGTTTGCGCAGTGGCCGATTGTGTATGTATAAAGCCTGCGAGCCATAAGGCAGCAGCGGTTCTTAGCAGTTGTTTGTTTCTTTTTTTCATGGCTGGTAGGGTTTATTGTTTAGCAGGAGCGGGTAGTATGGGAGGTTCTACCGAGGTAGCCGAAGGTTTCTTCTGTGTTTCTATCCGTTTTACAAAAAGAGACGGAGCGGTAGCGCTTACCGGTACACCGCCAGATTCTGCTCCGCAGATTCCTGTAAACGTTTCTTTTCTGTCGCCTGCGGCGGTTATTTCAGCAAACATGGTTAGCGGTGTGCCAATCAGGTCTACGCCTCTTACCAGTTCGTCGGGGCGCTTGTCTACATATATGCGATACACCAATGTAGGCATAATGTTGAACGAGTTGGTATTGTAGCGGTCTGTTCGGGTAAAGCCCCCCGTAACGTCTACAAAGTAGTAGCCATATTCTTTTCCCTGTGCTTTACACTCGTCGATAAGCATCTTTCGCAGTTTCTTTTCCGAAAGTGGCTCCAGCGATTCTATGATCAGGTTGGACTGTCGGGCAACAGGGTTTAAACCTGCCTGACATCTGCCGTGTCCGTTGCTGTTGGTGAAGTTTTCCAGTGGGCTTCTCGACATCAGAAAAGATTTGAGTACGCCGTTTTCCACTACCTGTACTTTTTGTCCTTCTATCCCTTCATCGTCGTATTTGTAGTGCCCGATCAGGTCCTGTCCTTTGTATTGTGTGAGCGAAGGGTCGGAGTAGATGTTGATGGTGTGAGGCAATACTTTTTCGTTTATTTTTTCTTTGAAAGTTTGCCCGTCGCTTTCCTTTTTCAGGCGGTGGCCTTCTATCCGGTGACCAAATATCTCATGGAAAAATACACCGGCTACTCTGGGGTGGAGGAGTGCCGGACCGGTGTAGGGTTCTGCCAGTGGAGTGTCTTTTAGCTTGTCGAGTGTAGCTATCATTTGCTCTATGGCTTCTTTGAGTTGCTGTTCTTTGGGTAGTGCATTGGGTTTGAAAGCGAAGAAGGATTTGTAAAGGGGGATTACATCCCCGTCGGTGCTTCTCACTTTAGCATCGATGCTCAGGTTGGCATACGTCATGTTTTGTGCTATGTATGCCCCTTCAGAGGATACAAAATATTTTCTCTCTACCGTGTAGTTAAAATTGATATCGCCCGATATGATGTCGGGGTGAGTGGTAAACATTGCTGAGAGTTTTTTTAGTTTGTTTTCCCAGGCTTTGGTGTTGGATAGGGTAGTGTTGCTAAGTGGTGGCTCTACGGATTGCACTGGTTCTTCGCGTGAAAAGTCCGGTATTTCGGATTCGGAATCTTCCTGTGTCATTACTTTTTTGTACTGTTTGGAAGCGTTTAGGTAGGCTGCATGAGTAATTTGCCAGAGTGCTTTTTGTATAGCTTCTTTGGAGTTGGTCAGGGCAATGGGAGAGCTGCTGGCATTGAACCCTCCTCCAAAAGGGTTTCCCTTCACCTCGTGAGTGTTGTCTTTGTAGTAGTCGCCCAGTCGCACATTGGCCTTGGCTAGTCGGTTGGTATTGCTGTTGGAGTTGATCAGGCTACCCATATTGGTGTGGATCACTGAAGTTGTAATTTCGTTCACACCATAGTCCATGTAGTAAGCGGGTATATCGGCTTTGGAAAGTACCTCAAATTCCCTGTTTAATTCTTCCTGCATGATGTCCAGCAGCGGGTCTTGCTGGGCTATAAGCACAAAATGCTGAAGCGATAATAATGTGAATAGAATACCTGATAATTTTATCATGTGCTTTATGCTGTATGGTGGTAGAAAAAGAGACGAAATTAAACCTTTGATGTTATCCGTTCAACATATTAGTGTACTATATTTTACACGAGTGGATGTATAGGGTGGATGGTCAGTAAACCGGATGACTTCTTATCTCAATCCCGGCTTTTTTATCTTTCTGAGGTTTTCTTCGGCTATTTTCAATCGGTATAGTTCGTGCAGCCGGATAGCATCGCGCACTACCTCGCTTGCATTTTGAAAGTCGCCCGACTGTATCTGTGAAGCGATGTACCGTTCTTGCTTGTCTGTGAAGCTAATGTTCATGATATTTTACGTTTGTCTATATGTGTTAAATATAGCTATAAAAATAAGCTTTACGTCTTGTACGACAAAAAGTATGCCGTCTAAGTTTTGTCACAATACTATGTAATTAGTCCTGCTTTGTCAAGTTGAGCTAAGCGGGGCGATACCTGGCGGGTTTCTATCTCTTCAAATGGCGTAAATTAGGCTTTTAGGGTCATTAAACCTGTCAGGTTTTACGCTGTTCCCTAATATGACAAAGTAGGATTAGTTGGTTCTTGTTGTTGAATACCTAAATTTGAAGGTATGAATACATCGCGTGGAAATAATCAGGATTCGGCCTATGTGCCACTACCTAAATTGTTTTATTCTGACCTGACAGGAGCACCCCTCGAAAAATGCATTTCCTGTGAATGTAAGTTACTGGAAGGAGATGTGCCCTACATGGTGGAGAAAGCGTTGAAGCCTTATCAGGGATATCGGTCATATTCTACTTTGTTTGAGTATGCTATGTGCATGGACTGTGTTCATCAGATGCGATCTGTTATTTCCCGGGAGTCTGCCGAAAAGATAACGGCTTACTTTTCCCAAAACGTGGATTTTGGCTACCGCCAAAAAATACTTCAGGCTGCTAAGGGCGATGTGCCTTTGGACTACTGGGTTGACCGCTGCATGGTAAAAGGCACAGGCATACAACACCTGAGCGAGTGTCAGGTGTATGCGCAGTGTATCGGCGATCAATTGATACTGGGGGAGGCACCCTATATGGTAAGCGGTCAGGCACTCGATGAGGTGGTGGAATTGCTGTCTCCACAGACCCGTGATGAACTGGACCGGTTTAAGGATACTGTGGTAGATGGCCCTTCAGAGTTTCAGGATTTGCTTCAGTCAGGTCCCAAGGTTTTTCTTTAACCTTTAAATAGGGTAGAGTGCCCTTCACTCACCCGCTGTGTAGATCACAAACGTGACAGTTTTCTGAATTTTAGCCTCATAGATTTTGTCTATATTGAATGTTTAATATTCTTTAAATCAATTTATTATAGTTTTCTTGTAAAAGTTTGACTTTAATTATTTTACACCTGCGTTGTTTTATTCTTTTCAGTCTTTGTTTGTGTATTCGTTGTTGTAATCTTTTTGTAAGTGGCGTAAATAATAGGTGGCTATCAGTGCCAGAAAAACGATGAAAGGATAGTTCATTATGTTGTCGCGGGTGTGATAGTCTCCGTGCGATCTTCGGGCCATTTTTAGCGATCGGTAGGTGCTGTCGTCCATGGGATGTAGGCTGTACTCTACAGGTGTGGGAGAGTTACCTTCTTTGCTCAGCAGCAGATCATGTTTCCAGTTTACGACTTCAATGAGCAGCGGGACGGTTGGCTTTTCAATTTTGTTCAGGTCGGTTTTTGCACTTGCTATTTCACCGCTTCTCTTGCTTACATTTACCTGAAGGTAAGCAATGTCAGTCAGCTGAAAACGGAAGTAAATCAGGCGGCCAATGTGGCGAGCTAGGTTTAGAAATACATTAGGGTGTTGCTCGCTTTTCCAGGCAAAGTAGTAGGTGAGTATGTATGTGTTTTTTTCTTCTACTACTTCGTAATAGACCTTGTGCGGGCGGGCAGTGTCATGAAGTAAAACAGGTCGATATGCCCGGGCAAATTCGGCCAGAGAAAGGGTGCGGTTGCCCGGTTGTACAGTGGAGGTAGTAGCTAGTGTGGTATAGTCGCGGCTGGGATTGCCGGTAAGTAGCAAGCCCAGAGATACTACCAGTAGAAAAAAGAATAATCTGCCGGCGTAGAATTTAAGTTTCTTCCACATAAGTAGCGGTTGGTATGATGTGTTTTAAGCTGTTGGTTTGGTGGCAATAATACTACTTTTTCCAAATACTCAATGGAGGTAGGACTTTCAAAAAAAGAGTGGAGGGAGGTGCTGATCCAATAGAGACACGAGCGGTATACTTTTGTTTGTATTGGATAAGGAGGAAAAACTAAAGAGACTTTGCTGTCCTTAGCCTTTTACACCGGCTGGTACATTTCAGACCGTGAGTAGTTTCGAATGGCCTATAACAAAAAAAGAACGGAGGTTTAGTCCGTTCTTCCCAGTTCCTTGTCTATCTTCTTTTTCTTTTTGCCCAGCGGAGACATAAAATGCTTTGGGTATTGGTCGAAGTGTATGATCAACTTATCCAGGTCTACCATGGCTTTGTTTATGTTTTGGTAGAGGCTATCTTCTTTTAGTAGCTTGGATACAGTGCCGTCACCCTCGTTTACAGTCGCTATCACCAGCTTTAGTTCGTCCATGGTTTCATTGAGGGTGGTTAGTGTGGCTTGTATTTCCAGCGCATTGACCTTGTCCAGCGATTTGTTTACGTTCACCAAAACAGGATCCAGTTTCTCCACCTTATCGTCTATGTTGGCGAGTAGCTTATTGATTTGGTTAAAGGTATGGTTGATTTTTACATTGTTGGTAGTGATCAGTGCGTTTACATGAATCAGTGTCTGGTTAAAGGATTTTAGCAAGGTGTTTACTTCTTCTCCAGCTCCTTCCAGTCCGATTAGTATTTCGTTGATTCTGCCGATGGTAATGCCGATGTTGTCGGTAAGCGGCTGGGCCCGCTCAAAGAGCGCAGACAGGCCTTTGTCAAAGCCGGCCAGTAGGGTATCTCCGTTTTGTGCCGGAGTGGTGATGTGGCCTATTTCCAGTAAGATTGCTTTACTGCCCAGAAAATCTTCGTTGGTCAGTGTGGCTACTGTAGAGTCTCCCAGTACTACGTTTTCGTCTACATCCAGCTCTACCAGTACCTTGTTGTCCAGTTCTTGCACGATCTTAATGGCACTTACTCTACCTACAGCAAAACCATTTACAATCACCGGATTAGATACATTTAACCCGTCTATATTGGCATAGATGGCGTAGTACTTGTTGGTGTTAGAAAACAGATCCTTTCCTTTGAGGTAGTTGAAACCCAGGTATAGAATGGTGCCGGATATAATGGCCAGCAATCCTACTTTAAATTCTTTTGACACAGTCTAAGGTTAGTTTAATGATTCTAAATCCTGTTTATACTTACGGAATGCCCTGAATATTCCTGATGCAATATACGTTTGTTGTAGAGGATCGTTGAGGTCTCTTTCTTCCTGTTCGTTGCTCAGGTATCCGGTTTCTATCAAAATGCTGGGCATAGATGTTTTCCACAAAACCAAAAAGCCGGCTTGTTTTACCCCGCGGCTTCTTCTTCCTACGCGGTTTTTAAATTGATCTTCTACGTTTTGTGCGATCATCAGGCTGTTGTTTATGTAGGCGTTTTGATAGAGTGAAAACAAGATATACGATTCCGGCGAATTAGGATCGAATCCATCGTAATTTTCTTCTGCATTTTCTTCCAGAGAAATCACGGAGTTTTCTCTTTTGGCTACTTCAAAGTTTTGTTCGGTTTTGTGTAGTCCCATCACGTAGGTTTCCGTTCCGTGTACTTTGGAACTGTATGGCGCGGAGTTGCAGTGGATGGAAATAAACAGGTCCGCACCGTTTTTGTTTGCCAATTCGGCCCGTTCATACAGGTTGGGGTAGGTGTCGCCTGTACGGGTGTAGATAACCTTCACATCCGGCAAGTATTTTTTTATGATTTCGCCTGTTTCGAGGGCTATTTTCAGCGCTATGTCTTTTTCCTTGGAAAACTTGCCGTGAGTACCCGGATCTTTACCTCCATGGCCGGCATCTATTACCACAGTATCTACCTTGTACTCTTTCAGGCCGGCAGTGTTGAAGGAAAGAAACACCAATGCTGTAGATAAAACGAGCAATGATATAATATTCTTCATGTACATGAGGTTGTTAATGATAATGGCAATATTTTTGCACAAAATTGTAAATTTTTCCTTGAAACTGAAAGCCAAGTGCACATTTTAAAGTCCGTAGTTATATGCCACATATTTCTCTTCCAGTTCTATTTCGCTTTCTCTCAGGGTAACAATAATCCGACCAAACTACCGACCGATCCTGTACAGCTCATGCAGCTGGCCGACTCTCTCGGCTTAAAACCAGACCAACTGATAAAACTGGCTGACTCCCTGAATATAAAGCCGGAGAATGTACTGCAGGCTATGGACTCACTGGGAGCAGGACTAAAGATGCTGCCTACTGCCGCACTATTGCCAAATGACAGCACGGCTACCGATTCGGTGGCTAACAGGCCGCCTGTCCGCCAAAAGGGAGATATTGAGACAACCGTAACGTATTCGGCTCAGGATTCTATGTTTTTCAACCTGGAAACACAAGACATGATATTGTATGGTGGAGCCAAGATAAAATACGGTAATATAGAATTGGAGGCAGAGAAAGTGCAGATCAACTGGGTGGAAAATACCCTGCAGGCTGACTATGCGCTGGATAGTACCAATAAGAAAGTAGGCAAGCCGATTTTCAGGCAGGGAAGTGAAGAGTATACCACCGAAGACATTACATACAACTTCAAAACCCGAAAAGCCATCATCAAGGGCATTATTACCGAGCAGGACGGGGCTTTTATGCATGGCGAAAAGGTGAAAAAAAATCAGCACGATGAGATGTTTATCAAGGGCGCACTCTACACTACGTGCAACCTGGCCGAACCCCACTTTTCCATACATTCCACCAAGCTCAAAGTGATTCCTAAAAACAAAGTGGTGAGTGGACCCTTCAGACTCTATTTTGGTGAAATTCCTACCATTTTAGCTTTTCCGTTTGGTATGTTTCCCCAACCGAAAACCCGGGCATCAGGCATTATCGTTCCGCAGTATGGGGAAGACGCCAACCGTGGCTTTTTCTTACGCGAAGGTGGCTACTATTTCGATATCAATGACTACATAAATCTGACACTGACAGGCGAAATATACACACGGGGTAGTTATGGTCTGCAGGCGCGATCTACCTACCGCAAGCGTTATTCATATTCCGGTAGTTTTAACCTACGCTACAACAAGTCGGTGACCGGTACATTGCAGGAAGACAAGCCTTTTAGTAGGGATTTTTGGGTGCAGTGGAGTCACAGCCCACAGTCCAAAGGGTCGAGTAGGTTTTCTGCCTCGGTTTCGGCAGGTACATCCAGCTTCTCGCAAAATGCCAACCTGATTCGCGATAACTACTCGCAGAGTATCAATGCGCAGTTCAACTCTAATGTGTCGTATTCCAAATCTTTCCGGACATTTAACCTGGCCATGAATATGCGCCACAATCAGAACGTGCAAACAGGGCTGGTAAACCTGACATTGCCGGAGATGACTGTGAATGCCAACCGGATATACCCATTCAAAAATGTAAACAAACTGAGCAAGACAGTCCTGGGAAAGCTGGGGCTTTCGTACAGCATGACTGCTAAGAACGACCTGTCTAATGCTCCCAAGCGTACTTCTACCAGCTATAAGGTGATAAACAAAGGTTCGCTCGACGATAGTCTGGTGTCGTTTTCTCCCAACAATTTTGATGTGCTGCTCGACAGAGCCAAGAACGGTATGAGGCACAACATTCCGATCTCTACGTCATTCAACTTACTCAAGTATTTTACGGTAAGCCCCAGTTTTAACTATACCGAACTTTGGTATCCCCGAGAACTACGATACACCTATGTGCCGGAAGAGCAGGGAGTGCGTATCGACACACTCAGAGGATTTTCACGGGCAGGTTATTACAGCTCAGGGGCTTCTATGAATACCCGTTTGTATGGGTTTTATGCTATAGGAGGGAAAAAAATACAAGCCATCCGGCATGTTATCACTCCCAGTGTAGGATTTAGCTACAGTCCCGATTTTGGAGCAGAGAAATACGGCTACTATCAGGACGTACAAGTAGATGAAAAGGGAACCATTCGCACATTGTCTAAATACGAAGGCTTTGCCTATGGTAGTCCCGCCAGGGGCGAGAGTGCCAGTATGTCGTTTTCGGTGAGTAATAATATAGAGATGAAAGTGCGAACCAAAAATGACAGTATAGAGGAGTATAAAAAGGTCAAACTCTTTGACAACCTTTCTTTTTCATCGGGTTATAACTTTGCCGCAGACTCCTTTAGACTGAGCAATATCAATATGAGTGCCCGTACCAGCTTCTTGAATAGGGCGCTGAGTGTGAGCTTTTCCGGAACGATAGATCCGTATGTATACCTGCTGGATAGTATAAAATACAGTGCCGGAGGAACCAAAACAGTGTATGATAGAAGGATAGACAAGTTTAAATGGAACAATGGAGAGGGCCTTGGGCAGCTGAGTAGAGGAACAATATCGCTGGGGCTGAATCTGCGGCCCAAATCGAAAAAGAAGAAAACCAACAATGCAAACGATATACGCCCCCAACAACCCGGAGGCTATGACCCCAACGATTTGAATGATCCCAACAACCCATACAGTGACCCCTACAATCTGGTAGAGGGGGCACGCAATGGGGAGTTTATCGGACAGCCCGGCAGTCAATATACGGCCTATCACGATGCAAACCAGTATGTAGACTTTAGCATCCCATGGAACCTGAGAGCCAATTATTCCTACAATTATAACAAGACCGGTTTTGAAGATGCCCGCATTACTCAGTCATTAAGTTTTAGTGGAAATATAAGCATTACTGAAAAGACGAAGATTGGTTTCAACTCCGGCTATGATCTCAAAAACAAAGAATTTACCGTTACGCGACTCAACTTATCGCGCGACCTGCATTGCTGGACGTTGAACTTCAACTGGGTGCCGTTTGGTATAAACCAGTCGTACTTTGTAGAGGTGCGTGTGTTGTCTACCTTGCTGAGCGATCTCAAGCTCGACAAGCAAAGCAGGCCCGGTTTGCGTAGGTTTAGGTAACATTAGCTTAGCTGATTTGTATTTTTTATTGCCTAGCGATGGTCTTGAGCATCAGTGTGTTGTACTATTAGATGATTTTAGCAGGAAACTCTATCTCTCACATTGCGTTTTTGCTTGTATAGTTCAGCGTTTTTAGCTAACTTATAAGACCTAATTTTTTTATTTAAAACCAACTTACAACTATGGTAAAGAATTATAAAGGCATACAAGCAGAGGTACAGGTAGAGAAGAAGGATTCTTCCATACACGTGTGCGATTACATGGCTCGTCAGTTAATCACATTTTCACCCGATCAGAGTATCATGGAGGTAATGGATGTGTTGATGGCTAAGAAGATATCCGGAGGGCCTGTAGTGAATGACAGAAAAGAGCTACTCGGTGTAATATCTGAAGGAGACTGCCTCAAAGAGGTGGTAAAAGGCAAATACAACAATACGCCGGTCATGTCAGGAAAAGTGTCGGAGCATATGGCTACCAATGTGGTGACGATCACTCCTGAAGTCAATATTTTTGATGCAGCAGACATGTTTTTGACCAAACGCCTGCGTCGTTTTCCGGTTATAGAAAATGGTAAACTGGTAGGTCAGATAAGCCAGAAAGATGTAATGAGAGCCATCAAAAATCTGAAAAGTGAAGATTGGAAACGATAGTTCAATCTCCTAAAAAAACAACAAAAGTCGTATGAACAAATCCCGGATACACTTCGGGATTTTTTTTATGTATCCATTCCAAAACTCAGTGCTGTAAGCGTTTGGTGCGAGCATGGCTTGTTGAGAATACCTCCTGTAAAGGTGAAGGGCAAACGAACAAAGGATCAACAAGAGATGCTGAGTTTGAATAGCCTAAATAAAAATGAGTGCAGGCTTAACAGAAATACTGCTATTTCGTAATAGTGTAGCTCGTGCTAGTTTCTATCTTTGCGTCCGATATGACCCAAAAATCTTCTATTTTCACTTTACAGTTTATACTCCTTTGCATCAGTGGATTCCTGTTTTTCGGGAGTTTCAACATGATCATACCCGAATTGCCATCTTACCTGGAGTCGATAGGGGGAGGTGAGTTCAAGGGGTTGATTATAGCTCTTTTTACAGTTACTGCAGGATTGTCCAGGCCGTTTAGCGGAAAACTGGCCGACAAAGTAGGCCGTATTCCCGTGATGGTGGTAGGAGCGGTGGTTAGTGGTTTGGCTGCTTTGGTTTACCCTTACATCACCGGGGTGATAGGATTTTTTGCGTTACGTTTTTTTCATGGGTTTTCTACGGGGTTTAAACCTACGGGTACCTCAGCCTATATAGCAGACCTGGTGCCCGCAGATCGGAGAGGAGAAGCCATGGGCATTGTAGGGTTTTTTAGCAGTATGGGCATGGCCTCAGGACCGGCTATAGGGGCTTATCTGGCAAGCCATTTTTCACTCAACATCATGTTTTACTGTTCCAGCCTCTTTGCGGTGTTGTCTGTAGTCATACTCATAGGCATGAAAGAGACATTGGCATCTCCCGAAAAATTGAAATGGGCTCATTTCAAGATGAAGCGAAGAGAGATATTCGAGCCGGATGTATTCACCCCTTCCGTGGTAATGATGCTTTCTGTGTTTTCTTTTGGCACTGTACTTACAGTCATACCTGACCTGAGCGACCATCTGGGTATTGCTAACCGGGGCTTGTTTTTCACATATTTTACAGTAGCCTCTTTGCTGGTACGAATAGTCTCTGGTAAAGCCTCTGATCGCTTTGGCAGAGTGCCTGTGCTGAAAGTAGGCAGCATGCTTCTGGCGCTCTCCATGGTTTCGCTGGCTCATACATCCAGCGAGGTAATGTTTGTGGTTAGTGCTGTGTTGTTTGGTTTTGGTGTGGGTATTTGTTCGCCTACCGTCTTTGCCTGGACGATTGACCTCAGCAATGAAAAGCACAGAGGACGTGGTATTGCCACCATGTATATAGCTCTTGAAACCGGTATTGGTACGGGAGCGTTTGTGTCGGGATGGATATTTAGCAATGAACTGTCAAATGTAGTATGGGTATTTTATCTATCGGGAGTTCTGGCGCTATTTGCCTTCTTGTTTTTGTTTTCATCTCGAGTGAAACGACTACCTTTGGTCGTAGGCAGTCATGCTGCCTGAAAACTAATCGGAACAAAACCTGCTCGGAGGTATGAAAAAAGAAAGTGAAATACTGAAGTATCTGTTTTTAATCATTAGTGTGCTGGAGTTGAGTGCTCACATGTTCGACCTGCACGAGATGAGTAAATACACCAAACCCCTGCTCGTGCCGGCACTTATGGTGTATTTCAAACGTAGCTTGGTTCACCCGCCCAACCTTTCTTTTATGTTGGCTACAGGCGCGCTTATATTTTCATGGGTGGGAGATGTGTCGCTTATGTACCAGCACAAGACCATGTATTTTCTGGTAGGGCTGGGAGCATTTGCCATTGCTTTATTACTTTATGTATTTGCGTTTGCCAAAGCGCGCTACAACAGCGAAACTTCTATCTCAGCAGGCAGACAAATAGGCTATTCGGCACCTTTTGTGCTGATCGGTGTGCTGCTGCTCTGGCAGTTGGTGCCGGCTGCTGGTGAGTTAGCCTATCCGGTCATAGTATATGCAGTTATCATGTTGGCCATGGTTATTAGCGCTATTTTACGTATGGATCAGACCAATACGGCTAGTTTCAATCAGGTGTTTTTCGGCGCGGTGCTTTTCATGCTGTCCGATTCGCTGCTGGCCCTCAATAAGTTTTTGATGCCCATGGAAAACCCCGGTATATTCATTATGCTGACCTACCTGCTGGCGCAGTGGAACATCATCAACGGTTTGCTCAAACACTACAACGAACAATAGTAACCCTCTTTGCTATTTGAGTGCATTGCACTAAAAGTACCAGCCCTAGGCAACTTTGTGCCTTTACATGCCTGTGCTAACCGCGTAATTTCGATACTCGATTTTATCAGGTGAAGTGGAAATACCTGTTTTCTGCCATCACATGTAATTGTTTCACTAATCACTCAAACTATGAATTACAGCAGAAGGGTTTTTATAGATCAGTTGAAAACGATAGCGGGAGGTACAGCACTGGCTACCGCATTGCCTTGGGCAACTGCGCTTTATGCCAGTCCGAAACAGACTGCAGCAGACAGCATAAATATAGGTGTAATAGGTGCAGGAGGAAGGGGCAGATATTTGATCAAAAGACTGTTGGATGTGCCCGGAGTAAATCTGGTAGCAGTATGCGACGACTACCAGCCACACTTGCAGCAGGGTAAGGCACTGGCAGGCAGCAAAGCTGTAGGCTACACCGACTATCGAAAAGTGCTGGATCAAAAAGATATAGATGCTGTGGTTATAGCTACACCGCTTTATTGGCACAAAACAATGACAGTGGAGGCTTTCGAGGCTGGCAAACATGTGTTTTGTGAAAAAGCAATGGCAATGAATGTGACCGACTGTACAGCTATGGTTAGTGCCAGAAAACGATACAATAAAGTATTGCAAATAGGTCATCAGCGTATGTTTGACCCCATGTACCTGGAAGCCATGCAGCTGGTGAAAAAGAATGCATTAGGAAACATCACCCAGTTGCGAGCCTATTGGCATAGAAATGACAACTGGCGTAGACCTGTGGCTGATGCATCGCTCGAGCGCAAAATCAACTGGAGGTTGTACAGGGACTATTCCAGAGGGCTTTTGTCTGAGTTGGGAACGCACCACTTTCAACTCGCATATTGGATTATGGGTGAGCTGCCAGTAGCAGTGTCAGCATCAGGAGGTCTCAATTACTGGAAAGACGGGAGGGAAGTCTATGACAATGTGAACGTTATTTTTGAGTATGCCAATGGTACCCACTTTATCTATGACTCTATGATAGCCAATAAAAAATACGGTGTAGAGTTTCAGTTAATGGGTAGTTTGGGCACTATGGAACTGGAGACCGGCTGGATGTACAAAGAAGGGCTCCCGACGGGAGATGGTGCGGCGGCATTTGCAGGGAGAAAGGCCAATCAGGCGGATGTTGATGCTGTAAGTGGTGCGACCTGGGACCTGGAAAAAGATAACAAAAAAGGAAGAGCTAAAATACTGGATAAAGAAAATCTACCCGATGCTAATGTGTTGCAATTGGAAGCCTTTGTGCAATCTGTAAGGGAGGGTAAGCACCTGGCTTATCAGGAAGATCAGGCCTATAAAGCGTCGCTGATGGCAATGTATGCTTACAGGGCCATGATGGAAAAAAAGCGTGTAATTATTCCCAAAGTGTGAGCAAGATGAGCGTGATGTTTCATTTTAAATAAATTGTATATCTTGGGGTTGATGACCGATATACCGCTTTATAGTATTCCCGAAGGACGTATTGAATTTTCGGACTTTAAGTTGTATGCCATAAAATCGGCAGCCAGAGATCAGTCCGGTTATCCGGGATTTCCCCAGCAAACTAATGTGCCTCACCGACACGATTTTTTTGAAGTATGTGTTTTTTTCAAAGGCAGTGGAACCCATGAGATCGATTTTCAGGCTTTTCCCATTCAGGATCATAGCATTCACTTTGTGAGTCCGGGGCAGGTACATCTGATTACCAATCACGAAGAAGCAAATGGCTTTATCCTTGCTTTTAGTGAAGAGTTTATTGCTCTCAACAGGAAGCTTACTAAAGTGAATATCTCTGAGTTTCCCAATCCGTTTTTGAATCTTTCGGCTGATCAATTCGAGTTTGTTCACAAAATACTCGAAGACATAATGTACGAGTATTCGCATCCCCGACCCGAGAGCGAGGAGATCATTAAGTCGTATTTGTACATATTTATATTAAAAGCCAAAAGCCTGTACAGTCAAACACTACAAGAGCCTCAGTTTCAAAAAAGCAAGAATGCGTTGTTTAGAGCTTTTGTGCAATACGTGGAAGAAAACTACCTGCAACAGCAGCAGGTGAGTTACTACGCAGACTTGCTCCACATTAGTCCGTCTCACCTCAATAAAGTGTGCAAAAAAGAGTGTGGAAAAACAGCAAGTGATTTTGTACACGATAGGGTAATGCTCGAAGCAAAACGTTTGCTTGTGTTTTCGGATAAGAGTAGTAAGGAAATTGCCTACAGTCTTCAATATGAAGACCCGTCTTACTTTAGTCGTATTTTCAAGAAGAAAACAGGCTATTCTCCTACGGCTTTTAGAAAAATGAAACTCGAAAAGTACCAGCCTAAAGCACAATAAGGCATGCGTCAGCTACAGGTTAGCCTGTAATTTTATTGCTGAATTATTTTTATCAAAATCAAATACATTTGGATACGAAGCAAATCATATCCCTTGGGGAAGTATTGGCCGGACTGGATTATTTCTGGGAGTGTTCCGGCAAAAAAATAAAAAGCATAGCCAATAGCTACGATGAATCAAAGGGTGCACCGGTGTTTACGGTGCAGGGCAAGTACACCACCAGAGGGTGGACAGAATGGACACAGGGTTTTCAGTACGGATCGGCACTACTGCAATATGACGCCACCGGAAACGAGGAATTCCTTGCCATGGGGAGAAAAAGTACTATAGAAAAAATGGCTTCACATGTGAGTCATACCGGTGTGCACGATCATGGGTTCAACAATGTGAGCACCTATGGAAACCTGCTGCGATTGGCCAATGTGGGACGTTACGCTTGCAGTCAGGAAGAAAAACTCTTTTATGAAATGGCATTGAAAGCCTCCGGAGCTGTGCAGGCTTCCCGATGGACCGATCTGCCACAGGGAGGTTTTATTCATTCGTTCAATGGAGCACATTCATTGTTTGTAGATACCATACGAACAATTCGCGTGCTGGAGATAGCGCACCTGCTGGGGCATAAGCTTCAGGGAGAACAAGACGCTACGCACAGTTTGCTGCAGCGGGCTATGCAACATGCTGTAGCTACAGCGCGGTATTCGGTGTATTACGGAAAAGGAAGGGATCAATACGATGAATGGGGCAGGACAGCACACGAGTCGGTATTCAATGTGCGCAACGGGGCATTTAGATGCCCTAATTCACAGCAGGGCTTTTCGGGATATACCACCTGGACACGAGGGCTCAGCTGGGCTATGCTGGGTTTTGCCGAGCAACTTGAGTTTTTGGATTTTTATCAGGGGAGCGATCTACCCGACAAACAGGAGTTAAAAGCCTTGTTTTTAGAAGCGGCCAAAGCCACCTGCGATTATTACATGACGCATTCCTCGTCTGATGGTATCACCTATTGGGATACGGGTGCTCCCCGTATTCACCATTTGGGCGATTATACCACCCGCCCGGCAGACCCTTTCAATTCTCATGAGCCCGTGGATAGTTCTGCGTCGGCTATAGGAGCACAAGGGCTTATTCGACTGGGTAAATACCTGCTTTCCCAAGGAGATGCCTCCGGACAGCCTTATCTCAATGCCGGATTGACCATAGCCAATACGCTACTCCGGTCTCCCTACCTGAGCGAAGATGATAATCATCAGGGGTTGTTGCTGCACACCATTTATCACTATCCCAACGACTGGGACTATATACCTGAGGGCAGTAAGATACCCTACGGCGAATCATGTATGTGGGGAGATTACCATGTAAGAGAGCTGATGCTGCTGGTGCAGCGCCTGCAACAGGACGAGCCTTACTATACTTTTTTTCAGGGATTAAACAAAAAGTAACATGGCGCTAAAATCGAAACCTAAGTACAAAAGAGTAGCCCAGCTAAAAACACCGGAAGATTTTGAAGCATACTGCCGACAGGTAGAAGCTTCACTGCCTTTTGATGCTACCTGGCAGGCAGACAATACTGCTGCGTTTGCAAGTGAGTATCACACCCGGTCGCAGCGCAAAATAGGTAATCGTTTTTGTATTTTGCCCATGGAAGGATGGGATGGTACCCTGCAGGGTAGCCCTACTGAGCACACCTTTCGGAGGTGGAAAAACTTTGGGCTGAGTGGTGCCAAGCTGCTTTGGGGCTGTGAGGCAGTAGCCGTACAGCACAACGGCAGAGCCAACCCCAACCAGCTTTACATACATAAAGACAACCTGAACGATTTTCAGCAATTATACAATACAGTAACAAAAGCACATCGCGATCGGTTTGGCACTACAGATGATTTGCTGGTGGGCTTGCAGTTGACCCACTCCGGGAGGTTCTCACGCCCAAACGATAAGGCCAATCTGGAACCTCAAATAGCCTACAGGCATCCGATATTGGATGACAAACTGGGGTTAGGGGAAAATTACCCGCTGTTGACAGACGAAGCGCTTGACGAATTGGTAAGTGACTTTGTACAGGCAGCAGTATGGGCTCAGCAAATAGGGTTTCAGTTTGTAGACATCAAGCATTGTCATGGTTATCTGGGGCACGAGCTACTGACCGGCTATGATCGGGAAGGGCGCTATGGCGGAACACTGCAGAGCCGTACCCGCTTGCTCCGTGCTGTTGTAGAGGGAATTCGTGAAAAAGCTCCCGGGCTGGATATAGGTGTTCGCCTGAGTGCATTTGATTATATGCCTTATACGCCGGGCAAAAATCAGGTAGGGGAGCCGTATGATAAGGCTGCCAAAGGGTACGGGTATGCGTTTGGCGGTGATGAGTCTGGCTGTGGTATAGACCTTACCGAAACATTCCAATTGTTGGAGGTCATGCAGTCGATGGGTATTGAGCTGGTGTGCATTACTGCGGGCAGTCCGTATTACAATCCCCACATTCAGCGTCCGGCTTTGTTTCCGCCTTCTGATGGCTACCTGCCTCCTGAAGATCCTCTGGTGGGTGTGGCCCGGCAGGTGCAGGCAACAGCGCGTATCAAGGAGGCATTTCCCGATATAGCTATAGTGGGTTCGGCATATTCCTATCTGCAGGAGTGGCTGCCCTATGTAGGCCATCAGGTGCTTGATCAGGCTATGGCCGATTTTGTAGGTCTGGGGCGTATGGTACTTTCCTATCCGGACATGCCGGCCGATATCCTTAGCGGAAAAGTGCTTCAGCGCACTAAAATATGCCGCACGTTTTCTGACTGCACTACGGCCCCTCGCAATGGACTCATTTCCGGATGTTTTCCTCTCGATAGTTATTACAAGAAAATGGAAGAGCATGAAGTGCTCAAAGCGATAAAGAAAAACGTGTAATTTTATGATAATCAATACAATAGTGATATGAGAAAATATGCGCTGATCACCGGAGGTACCAGAGGTATTGGTCTTGGAATAGCAGAGGCGTTGGCCTGCCGGGGGTTTAGTCTGGCTGTAAATGGAGTGAGGATAGAATCCGAGGTAAAGCCCGTTTTAGAAAAATTACGAAAACAAGCACCTGAGGTAATCTACTGTCAGGGCAATATCAGCAATACAGAAGGTAGAGAACGAATTTTACATCAAGTAAAAGAAGCCTACGGCACAGTAGACGTATTGGTAAACAATGCCGGTGTAGCTCCCGAAAATCGACAGGATATACTGGAAACCACCGAACAAAGCTATGACAGAGTGATGGACATCAACCTGAAAGGGACTTTTTTCTTTACACAACAGGTGGCCAAACTCATGCTGGAAGGAGAAAGAGAAGTGACTGATGTGCAGCGGTGTATCATCAATGTGTCTTCTGTTTCTGCTGTAGTGGCATCAATTCAACGCCCGGAATATTGCCTGTCGAAGGCAGGCATGAGTATGCTCACGTCTCTTTTTGCTGTAAAAATGGCAGAACACAACATACCTGTATATGAAATACGGCCGGGGTTGATCAAAACAGACATGACTGCAGCAGTGACCCAAAAATACGATCATTTGATAGCCGATGGTCTGCTACTGCAGCAACGCTGGGGTATGCCCGGGGATGTAGGCAAAGTTGTAGCAGCTATGGCTACAGGCATGCTTCCCTACAGTACCGGACAGGTGGTAAATGTGGATGGCGGTATGCTCACACCTAAACTATAATAAATCAACTATGAACAACAAATCACTAAGCTGGAAACTATGTATCGCAGGAGTGGTAGTTACCAGTATTCTTTCTTTTACACCCTTGGTAATACCTATAGGCGAATACGAACCCATGCTCATGGGCATACCTTATACACTTTGGACAGGCCTGCTTGTTGCCTGTGTGTTGGTAGGGTTGACTTACCTGGGCACAAAGGTTCACCCCGGAAATGGAGAGGAGGAACCGCATGATTAAGTGGATGATACTTTTTGGGGTTTTGTACCTGTCGGTGCTGGTGGCCCTGGCACTGATATCGCGTAGCAAGGTAAAGAGTGCCGATGATTTTATGATGGGAGGGTTCAATATCGGGTATTTTCTGGGTTTTATGACTTTTGCAGCCACGCTATTTAGTACGTTTACCCTCATGGGTATGCCCGACTTTTTTCGCAATCATGGGGTAGCTGCCTGGGTTTTTCTGGCTGTATCTGATGGTGCCATGGTGTTTATGGTGTTGTGGTTTGGGTATTACCTGAGGAAAAAAGCCAAACAAAATCATCATTATAAAGGTATGGCTGGTTTGCTGTCTCAGTGCTATGGTAGCAAGTGGGCGGGGTATATGTACTTTGTAGGTATATTTTTGTTTTTAGTACCCTATGTTTCCATACAAATCAGAGGAATATCCATTTTTCTGGATGCTACATTCGATCATGCCTTGCCTGCCTGGGGGTGGGCTTCACTCATCTTGCTTGTCATGTTGCTTTACAGCGAAACAGGAGGGTTGAAAGCCATCATGTATAGCGATGTGTTTCAGGGTATATTGCTTATGTCAGTTGTTTGGATAATAGCGTATACCTGCACGAGCAATCTGGGAGGAGTAAAGGCGATGTTCGAAGCGGTAAAAGAAACCAATCAGGAATTGTTGTCGGCACCCGGCCCAAAGGGGCTGTTTAGTGTGCAGTTTTTGGTAGCATCCCTGCTGGCTATCGTGTTTATACCCGTTACCCAACCCCAGATAAGCTCTCGCCTGGTGATAATGAAAAACCAGTCCAGTATGAACCGTATGGCAGTAGCTGTAGGCTGTTTTGCTATATTAGTGATATTGCCCACGGTGGCTATAGGTATGTATGGAGCCGTTAGGTACAGCGATATGGCTACACCCGATTTTTTATCACAGGTATTGTTGTTCGATCAATTGGGTATAGTAGCAGCAGCTACCATGGTGGGGCTTATAGCAGCGGCTATTTCTACCAGCGATTCGCAGTTGTTTGCTCTCAGTGGTGAGTTGCGTTCCTTGTTGAAAGGGGAAGAAAAGAAAGTTCTAAACACAACCAAAATAGGCATGGTAGTGTTTGCGTTGGCGGTTCTTGTTTTTTCACTTATCAGTAGCGATCAGATGGTAATGCTGGCCAGATTGAGCTTTGCAGGTACTGGTATGATGGCGCCTATGGTAATCGCTGCTATTTTGTCTAAAGAAAAAGTAAGTATGACTATAGTTTGGATTACAGCCGGAGCTGTGTTGGTTTTTATAGCAAGCTTATTGGGTTTTGTCCCGTCACAGCTTGGTGGATGGCGTATCGATTTACTTCTTTTTGTTTTTCTGGGCCTTATGGCGTTTATAGTTGCCAGAGTGTGCAAACCCGAAATAACACAATCATCTAGGAAAAATGGCTAAGCACTTATTGTTGATAAAAAACTATTTCCTATTCCTGTCTGTCATGACAGGCCTGAGCCTGTTGTCTTGTAGTACAAGTCAAAACCAGGCTGAGGTAGGGCTTAGTAAAGCGGATAGCCTTGCTTTACAGCGGGCAAAGTCTCAGGGGGAGTTGGTAAATGAAGGTTACGAAAGGTGCCGGAAATATGTGCAGGGCTGGTTAGCCCATAGAGACAAGCAAACCGGTTTGATTCCCCGAAACCTGCAAAAAGACACAGATATCTGGAATGCTAAAGATGCAGCGGCTGACAATTACCCGTTTATGGTGCTGACAGCATCGTTTACCGATTCGTCATGGTTTGAAGGTGAAATGAAGGAGATGCTGGCTACAGAAACCCGGCTTACTTCGCGTATAGGTCATCTTCCGGATACCTACTCTTTCAGTAAACAAGATTTTTTGCATACAGAAGCAGATATAGATCGCATACTGTTTGGTGCTTCAGAATACATAAAAGATGGTCTTTTACCATTGACCGAATGGTTGGGCGAAAGCCCCTGGTCCGATCGGATGATCGCTATATTGGATGATATGTGGGCGAATGCTCCCGTGGATACACCTTACGGTAAAATCGTATCGCTCAACAAGGAAGAAAACGGTGAAATGCTGCAGGTACTCTCCAGAGTGTATTGGATGACTCAAAATCCGAAGTATCTGAAATGGGCAATTCGTTTGGGCGATTTTTATTTACTGGATAATAACCATCCCACCCGTGATTTTGAAATGTTGCGATTGCGCGATCATGGTTGTGAAATAGTTTCCGGCCTCTGCGAACTTTATGCTACGGTAAGTGTGGCAGATCCTGAGAAAAGACGTCAGTATAGGCCTGAAATTCATGCAATGTTAGATCGTATATTGGAAGTAGGCAGAAATGAAGATGGCCTGTTTTACGATGCTATTCACCCCATTACGGGTGCGGTTCTGCGCGATCGTATTGCCGATAATTTTGGGTATACATTCAATGGGTTTTACACAGTTTATCAAATTGATTCTATAGCGGCATATCGTGCGGCAGTATTGAAGGGACTGAGTGTGTTGGATAAAAAATACCGCAACTTCGATTGGGAAAACGGATCGTCTGATGGCTATGCAGATGCCATTGAGGGAGCGCTCAACTTATTGGCACGTGAATATCAACCTGAGGTGAAATCCTGGATTGATAGTGAGATACAGGTGATGTGGAATATGCAACAGCCAAATGGTGTTATAGAAGGGTGGCATGGAGATGGAAATTTTGCCCGAACTACCATCATGTATTGTTTGTGGAAAACCAAAGGAGTACATATAGCACCCTGGAGATCGGATGTGAAGATTGGTGTTGAGCAAGTGGAAGACAGGTTGTTGATTTCTTTTACCCTCGACAATGACTGGAGCGGGACTCTGTACTTCGATAAGCCCAGGCATAAGGAGGTAATGCACCTGCCGTGGGATTGGCCTAGAATCAATCAGTTTCCCGAGTGGTTTACACTGCGTAAAAACCAGTCGTACAAATGGATAGTGTTGGGAAATGGTACTTCAGAAATGAAAAAAGGAAATGAGTTGAGCAAAGGATTGAAGATGAACTTAAAGAAAGGAACTCATCAGTTTGTTTTGCAAGCTATATAATACCATAATGAGAGCATGTATTTTAGTATTGTCTTTCGGCTTGGTGGTGTGCTGCGCTTCACCGACCCGTTGGAGCGTGTCAGATTCAGATCAGGGAATTCTGATTTTGGAAGGTGCCGACAGTGTATTGTTTTACCAGCAGGCCAAAAAATCACGAAACGGTGAATACGAACGCAATCATTACATACATCCCTTGTATGGATTGAATGGCGAGCGGCTTACTGAAGATTTTCCTGATGATCACTATCATCACCGAGGTATATTCTGGGCCTGGCATCAATTGTATGTAGGCAATGAATCGGTCGGAGATCCCTGGGTATTGACCGATTTTGCATGGCAAGTGGAAAATGCGGAGACATCTTATTCTGCTGATAAGTGTATGCTTCATACAAGTGTGACCTGGCTTTCGGCTAAATGGCTGGATCAAAAGGGTGCAGCTATCCCATTGGCAAGAGAAAGCGCTACCCTAACGATACACCCTGCCCGGCATGATTACCGCCTTGTGGATTTTGATATTACGATTGATCCACTCGTAGACAGTTTGCGTATGGGAGGATCGGACAATGAAAAAGGATATGGTGGTTTTTCGTGGCGCATACCCCTGTCAGATGATGCTATTTTTACTGGACCCAAAGGAGAAGTTACGCCTCATAACCTGCCTGTAGATGCCGGACCATGGCTTGATATACGGGGTAGTCTGGTAGGCAATAGCTCCCGGCAAGGTATTACTGTAATTTCGCATAGAGATAATCCCGGTCACCCACATCCCTGGATTTTGCGAAAGCAAAAAAGCATGCAAAACGCGGCTTATCCGGGGCGGATACCCATATCGATATCCAAAAATAACCCTCTCAGACTGAGGTATCGTATGGTTATTTCTAACGGCAATTTTGATCTCTCGCTGGTAGACGAGTTGCAGGAGTTTTGATTTGTCTTGCGATTGGTTATTTTCGTAAGCTTTCTTTTTGTCAGTTTTCACTTTCCAAACATGTGTACAGTGGTGATTGGTCTGAAAGAGGCACTATCTAACACTATCATCAACTATACAACATTATGAAATTAAGAATTATACTGTGGTCTATCACTGTAGCGCTGGGAGGTTTTTTATTTGGTTTTGACACGGCTGTTATATCGGGAGCTGAACAGTCGATTCAAAAATTATGGCAGCTAAGTGACGGTCTTCATGGTTTTGCTGTAGCTATAGCACTTTACGGTACAGTAATAGGCGCATTGGCGGGAGGTATACCGGCAGACAGGTGGGGCAGGAAGAAAACACTTTTTTGGATAGGTATATTTTACTTTGTGTCGGCTATCGGTTCCGCTTTAGCTCCTGATGTATACACGTTTATGATTTTTCGTTTTCTCGGCGGGTTAGGAGTAGGAGCCTCTTCTGTAGCAGCACCACTGTATATATCGGAGATATCGCCGGCCAATCAGCGGGGTAGGTTGGTGGCAGTCTTTCAGTTCAATATCGTACTGGGTATACTCATTGCCTTTTTATGCAACTACCTGATACAGCTGGGAGTAGAAAATGCCCCATGGCGTTGGATGATGGGAGTGGAAGGCATACCTGCATTGCTGTTTGTTGTTTTGATTTTGTTTGTGCCCAGAAGTCCGCGTTGGCTCATTGTAAAAAAAGGATTGCACGACGAAGGAAAGCAGGTACTGGCTATGATCAATCCCGATAACGTGGAAGAAGCATATCAGGATATTTTGCAGTCTGCCCATCAAAATCAAACCCCGGCAGGCGAGAAACTCTTTTCTTCTAAATACAATAAGCCTTTATTGCTGGCTTTTCTCATTGCTTTTTTCAACCAATGGAGTGGCATCAATGCCATAATCTATTATGCGCCGCGTATTTTCGAAATGACCGGTTTGGGAGCCAAATCAGCTTTGCTGTCTACCTCAGGCATAGGCCTGGTCAATCTCGTCTTCACCATGCTCGGAATAGCCCTTATCGATAGGGTAGGTAGAAAAAAACTAATGTTTATAGGTTCCCTGGGGCTTATAACAGCTCTGGCTTTGGTGTCACATGCGTTTTTTCAGGAGTTTTTCGATTTTGTTCCTATTTACCTTTTTGTGTACATAGGATTTTTCGCCATGTCGCAAGGGGCAGTCATATGGGTGTTTATAGCCGAAATCTTCCCCAATACTGTACGAGCATCCGGACAGTCCTTTGGGAGCTTCATTCATTGGATACTCGCTGCTACAATAGCTAATATTTTTCCATTCATTGTGAATACGTTTAGCGGAGGCCCGCTCTTTGCCTTTTTTAGTTTTATGATGGTCTTACAGTTGCTTTTTGTCTGGAAAGTGATGCCCGAAACCAAAGGCCGCTCTTTGGAAGAATTAGAAAAATCTTTGTCAGAGTAAACTCATCGTTTCGATTTTTTTTGTTTGATAACACTGGGTATCAGGAGTTTATTTCTCATTCAGATACTATATAACTATTTTAATAGTTATATTTAGTGGATATAAAACACCGATACCATGAAAACCACCCTGATTCTGACCTTAGTATGCATAGCATTTGTAGCTTTCGGACAAGACAATGCTGAGGAACAAAAACAACGTGAGTTGCAAGAACTAATCATAAAAAAGTATGGTAAGGATTCGCTACTAAAGTACCATCGCGCGATGTGGCATCAAAAAACACAGCGTGATGCAGCCCAAAGAATGGCCGGATATATAGCTAATACCTCTCGTAACGATACAGTATTGGATTTGAGCTATATGGAGTTAACCGAAATCCCTGCATTTGTGTATGATTATCCGCGACTCAGGCATTTGAATATTTCCAACAATGCAATAACAAAACTTCCTCGTAAGCTCAAAAAAATGACCGAATTAAACCATGTCAATTGGTCGAAAAACAAGTTGTCAGGAAGGAAAGTAAAGGTGGCAAAGCTGAAGCAGGTTAAAGCGCTGAATCTGGCCTACAACAATCTCCAACAAATGCCTGCAAAACTGCGAAAACTAAAAGCGATAGAAACACTATGCCTCGATGGCAATGAGTTTCGGGACATACCGAGGCATGTGAGCAAGTATAAGCAACTGACCCGACTGACGATAAATAAAAACAAACTCGAAGCGTTTGGTGAAAACTTCCCATATCTACAAAAGCTAAACCGGTTGGAGTATTTGTCAGCATCGCATGCTCAGATCAGGGAAGTGCCTGACGAAATAGCTTTTCTAAAGACTGTGGAAGTATTGAAGTTGAGCTACAATGCAATAACTACCTTGTCGCCAGCTATAGCAAAACTTAAAAATCTGGAGGAGATATCACTATATAAAAATCAATTAGAAAGCTTGCCGGCAGAGATATACCAGTGTACAGAGTTGGTAGAGTTAGATTTGTTTTACAACCAATTAAAAAACCTGCCGGAGGGAATAGGTACACTGTCTAAGCTCAAAAACTTGTACGTTTCTTTTAACCAGTTAGAATACCTGCCGGAAGATATGGGAAACTCGAACCTGGAAGCCATCTATGTACACGACAATAAGCTCACCTCTTTGCCTGCATCCATTGCAAAACTGAAGAACCTACACACCCTGCGTTTTGACAACAACTACTTCAATGAGTTTCCCGAGCACATACTCGCCCTGAATAAACTCCGCTATGTGGATTTTTCAAAAACGGATATTGGTATACTGCCTAAAGGAGTGATTCAGTATCCTTATTTGGAAATTTTGGTTTTCGATCAAAAAAGAATCGACACAAACGACCCGCTGAACGATCATTATGAAGAAACAGTAAGGGAACTATTAAGCAGGGGAGTGATTGTAAATACCGGAATAAAGGAGGATACACCTTGAGGTGTATGAAAATTAGCAGAGCAAAGACTGTTAGTTCATTCTTTGCTCTGCTAATAAGTCATTAACTATTCATAATGTCTTCTATCTCATCGGCTTCTATCGGAATGTTTTTCATCAGGTTTTGTTGCCCGTTTTCAGTTATTACGATATTGTCTTCCAAGCGAATGCCCAGCCCTTCTTCACGAATATATATACCCGGCTCTACAGTGAAAACCATACCCGGTTCAAAAGTTTTATATACACTGGCTACATCGTGTACATTGATGCCCAGATGGTGCGAAGTGCCGTGCATAAAATATTTTTTGTAGGCCGGCCACTCAGGGTTTTGATTGCGTATGTCGTCCATGGTGATCAGCCCCAGGTCTACCAGTTCTTTTTCCATCAGTTCACCTACGGCTTTGTGGTATTCTGGTATGGCACTACCGGGTACCAGCAGCTGAGTAGCGGCTTTTTTTACGTTGAGTACTGCATCGTATACAGCTCGCTGGCGGGGAGTAAACTTACCACTTACAGGAATGGTTCGAGTCATGTCAGCGTTGTAGTTGGCATATTCAGCTCCTACATCCATTAGTAGCAGATCGCCGGCTTTGCATTGCTGGTTGTTTTCCAGGTAGTGGAGCACACAGGCATTAGCACCGGAAGCAACGATAGGCTGGTATGCGAACCCTCGCGATCGATTGCGCAAAAAATCATGGCTGTATTCTGCCTCAACCTCAAACTCCCATACGCCGGGTCGGGTATAGTCCAGTACCCTTCGAAACCCTTTTTCGGTAATATCACAGGCTTGCTGGAGTAGTTCTATTTCGCGAGCCGATTTGATACACCGCAGGTCATAAATTATAGGTGCGATGCGGTGGTACTGGTGCAAAGGGTAGACCTGCTTACACCATTTGATAAATCGAGCATTGCGGGTTTCTACCTGAGAGGCATTGCGAATGTGTTCGTTGGTGTCCAGGTAGATGTTGTTAGTTTCAGCCAGTATTGTATTTAGTGTGGATTCGAATTTGTCCAGCCACATAACCGTGTGCACACCGGAGGTTTCGCGTGCTTCTTCTACGGTGTACTTGTGTCCCTCCCAGATGGCTATTTCTTCACTGGTTTCCTTCAAAAATAAGATTTCACGAAAGCGCTCATCGGGAAAATCAGGCGCCAACAAAAGGATAGATTCTTCCTGATCTATACCAGACAAATAAAAAAGATTGGCATCCTGTATGAATTCCATAGTGCCATCTGCTGTGGTGGGCATGATGTCGCTGGAGTTGAATATTGCCACTGAGCCGGGGGCCAGCCTTTCTTGTAGGTTTTTTCGATTGTGGGTAAAGAGGTCTTTTCCGATAGGTAAGTACTTCATAAGAAAAAATACGTTATCATTATGTTTAGTTTCAAGAGTTATGAACCGTCAGTTCGCGATAAAATTAGCACTTCTTTTGTTGGTATTGGTCAGTTGCGGCCAGAAAAGGAAGTATTGGGTATATTTTGATACAGGCGGTAAAAAAAGCCCATTGAATGCATGGGCTACCCAATGGGGAGACAGCTCCGATTGCTATTTTTCGGCCTGGCTGGAGGCATGTGCTGTGTCGCTTACCTCTACTGAAGCAGCGATCATAGCCCGCCAATCGCAGGTAGACAGGGTAGAGCCCATGGGCTATGTGTATCCGCTAAGGTACCGCGATTATAAGCCTGTATTGAGTTTTGGTTTGGAGCAAATAGAGGCAAAACACCTGATTGAAAAAGGATTGACTGGGAAGGGTGTAAAAGTAGGAATCATAGACGGTGGTTTTTTGGCTGCCAACGAAAAGGAAGCATTGGCCCATGTTTTTGATCAAAAGAAAGTGATGGCCCATGTCGATTATATAACTCCCGACATGCCACCCTACGGTGGATCCGTAGCAGCAGACGATGCACACGGTACCGACGTATGGGAGCAGATTGCAGGTATACATGCAGAAAGACAGGTGCAGTATGGTCTGGCTCCAGAGGCAGAATTTTATCTGGCGCGAACCGACGATGGTCGAAAAGAATACCGTATGGAAGAAGAGTATTTAGTTCGGGCGCTGGAATGGATGCATGATCAAGGTGTAAAGCTGGTAAATATATCGTTGGGCTACTCCAATGGCTATGACAACCCGGATCAAAACTACAAACCGAAGCAAATGGATGGAAAGTCTACAGCTGTGACACGGGCTGCTCAGGTAGCATCGGAAGAGAAAGGGATGCTGCTGGTGGTAGCCGCCGGAAACGATGGCGATACACCTTTTGAAGTGTTGTCTGCACCGGCAGATGCCAGGGGTGTGCTATCTGTAGGGGCTACCCACTACAAGCACTGGCAAAAAGCAGGCTACAGTGCTGTAGGCACTCCGTCGCTACCTTATGTTAAGCCCAATGTAGCATGCTTTTCGTTTAACGGTACTTCGTTTTCAGCACCCATTATCACAGGGGTAGCTGCTTGCCTTTGGCAAATGGACAGCACACTGACCCATCATGAAATTATATCAATGATCGAAAAGTCCGGGCATTTGTACCCTTTTGCCAACAACTACATAGGCTATGGGGTGCCGTCGTGCAAAAAGCTAATTCAGCAAATGGACAGTACATTTTTACCGGCAAACCACCAGCGTGTGTGGTCGGCTAAGAAAAAAGTAAAACTACAACCCAACTCCGCTTCGGGTACTGCTGTGGTGTTTCACAAAAAAGATACTATTCAGGTAAAGTTGCAGGAGCGCCTTTCATTTGCAGATGGCCAACTGGAGGTGAACCAATACAAAGACGCCCGCTACACCACAGTGGCTACTCAAGAGCAGGTTTGGGAGATAGAGTGGCAGTAACCTTACAGATTAAGTGCCGCTATATCCAAATCTAGCCCGCACTTAAAATGCCCTTTGGGGCATGATCGGTGACCGTGCAACCCACAAGGACGACAGTCGAGTTTTTTACTTATTTCTACCACTCGCGAGAGACTGGATAGAGGACCAAAGCCAAATTCGGGCACTGTAGAGCAATATATGGTAGTGACGGGGGCATTCATAGCAGAGCAAATATGCTGAGGTGCCGAGTCGTTCGCATAGTTCATTACAGCGTCTTTCATGAGCGCAGCGGATTCCAGCAACGACATACTGCCGCACAGGTTTTGGCATTGTGTGTTTTGCGTAGAGGATATGATTTCATCGCAGAGAGCCTTGTCTCCCGGAGCACCGATCAGATAAATGTTGCCCTCGAAAGGTAACTGATCCAAAAAAGCAACCCATTTAGATTTCGGCATTTGCTTGGTAAACCATACAGAAGCAGGAGCCAGCGTAATGTAGGGCAATTCTTTGAGTGGTTTTACTGCATCAAACTGGGCCGGACTAGGGTAGAGGCGAGGAAGTTTTGGAGCACCTTGCACCAAAGAGCTAATTAACCCCAGGTTGCGTTCAATATCGTGTTGGCCTGTAGATGTGTCGTGCGCTTTCTTTTCGTCGAAGCAAAAAGAAAGCGGGTTTTGGCTAAAACCGGCTTTGTATTCAGCTTTGCTAAACAGCGACATCAATCCACTGGACAGGTAGCGTTGTAGGTTCACAAGCAAGTTATACCTGTTTTTTCTGATGGTCAGAATCATCTTAAACAAGTTGGTCAGCTTGTTTTTCTTTTTGTCCCACACCAGTACCTTATGGATGTTGGGGTTGTTGTCAAACAGCGATTCGTTTCCTTTTCTGACCAGAAAATCAATAGATGCGTCGGGGTATTTTGCCTTCAATGTTTCTACCAGGCTGGTAGATAGAATCACATCGCCTATGAAAGCAGTTTGTATAATTAGGATTCTTTCGGGAATCATGCATTTTTAAATTTAAAGGTGGCAAAAATAGTTATTTTTGTGCCTTGATTTTTAGCGATGAAGGAATATGATTTGATTACCCTGCCTAATGGGATCAGGGTAGTGCACAAGCAGGTAACGCACACCAAGATAGTACACTGTGGTATCATGCTGGATATAGGCAGCAGGGACGAGGCTCCCGACCAGCAGGGGATGGCGCATTTTTGGGAGCACATGGCTTTTAAAGGTACGCAAAAGCGTAAGGCATTTCATATTATCAACAGGCTCGAATCTTTAGGAGGCGAGTTGAACGCCTATACCACCAAAGAAAAAATTTGTTTTTATGCCGCTGTATTAGACAATCACTTCGATAAGTCTGTAGAGTTGCTCACCGATATTACTTTTCATTCTGTTTTTCCCGAAAAACAAATCGACAAGGAAAAGCAGGTAATACTGGAAGAAATGTCGATGTACAAGGACAATCCAGAAGATGCCATTCAGGATGACATGGATGAGCTGGTGTTTGCGGGGCATCAGCTGGGTAACAATATACTGGGCAACAACGCAAGTATAAATGGCTTTAAAAAAGCTGATTTTTTACGTTTTCTGGCTGAAAATATAGATACCACCAAGATTGTGTTTTCATCAGTGGGGAATGTATCGGCAAAAAAAGTAGCCCGAGTGGTGAGCAAATACCTGGGTGAAGTGCCTGCCGCTACCACTGCCAAAGTGCGGGTGCCGGTAAACGGCTATACACCCAAAGTACGCCAGCAGGCACGAGAAATACTACAATCCCACTGTGCTATAGGCAAGCGCGCATTTGACCTGTATGACCAAAATCGTATTCCTTTCTTTGTGCTCAATAATATACTGGGCGGTCAGAGTATGAATAGCAGGCTGAACATGAGTTTGCGAGAAAAATACGGATTGGTATACGGTATAGAGTCGACGTATCAGCCGTATACAGATACAGGATTGTTTTCTGTTTTTTATGCAACCGAACCGGCCAATCTCGACAGGTCTGTTGAGTTGATTTTCAAAGAAATAAAAAAACTACAAACCAAACCGCTGGGTAGTAGTCAGCTGCAGACAGCCAAAAACCAGATCAAGGGGCAGCTCGCTATGTCTGAAGAAAACTACAACAGCATAATGCTGATGATGGCTAAAAGCCTGTTGGATATGGGGAGAATTCAGTCGCTCGATAATGTGTTTGAGCAAGTTGATGCTATTACCAACACACAGCTCCAGCAGCTGGCAGTAGATACCCTCCAACGCGACGATATGAGTATCCTCACGTTTGTGCCCCGGTAGTTTTTAGCTTTTCTCCCTTTGTCATTTCTTTTTGTGGGTAATCCTACTTTGTCATATTTGAAAACAGCGTAAAACCTGACAGGTTTAATGCCCCTAAAAGCCTAACTTACGCAGTTGAAGAGATAGAAACCTTTCAGGTATCGATCCTCTTATCTCAATTTGACAAAGTAGGAGTAAATAAATTGTGGTTGGATTAAGTTCTATGCCGTGTAATGTTTATATTCGATATCGTGGGATTGAGCGGTATATAGCTCAACCTATTGGTTAAAGATTCAGTTTAATACTAAAAATGGAAATATGAATTACTGGTTGATAAAATCGGAACCAAACACTTACTCATGGGATGATTTAGTGAAGCTTGGCAGAGACCATTGGGATGGCGTACGAAATTATGCTGCCCGCAACAATATGCGAGAGATGAAAGTAGGAGACCTGGCTTTGTTTTATCACAGTGTAAACGATAAATGTGTAGTAGGTATAGCCAAGGTAGTGAAAGAGCATTATCAGGATCCTACTACAGAAGACGATAGGTGGTCGGTGGTAGATTTCGAACCAGAGCGCAAGCTTAAACGAGCGGTGACACTTGATGAGATTAAAAAAGATGACAGGCTGAGTGAAATGGTGCTGGTAAATAATTCCAGATTGTCTGTGCAGCCGGTTAAAAGAGAAGAATTTGATATAATTCTGGCGATGAGCGAATCTTAAAAGCGCATAAGATAAGGGTATTCGGCCAGCTACTTTTTTTCAGTATAGAATATTCCGGCATTACTACTTTATACATGAACAAATACCTCATATCATTATTACTGTTGATGAGTTTTCAGTCGTTTGCACAAAAGCGCTCCAAGAAAGATACGATTTCTGATAAGGCTACTTTTTTGGTGCAACCCAGTCGTATCGAATTTGAGATTGATACACGCGACGGTGATTTTCAGATCATTCCGGCCCAGGAAAACGGCCTGTTGGTAATAAAAGAAACAAAAAACAGAGATAAGGAAGGGTTTCAGTGGGATTTTAATCTGGTAGATAGCGCACTAAACATCCAGTGGATAAGAAGATATACCATACCCTACGGATCCAGTTTTCTGGGGTATGATTACAACGACGGAGGGTTTTACCTGCTCTTTGGACGGTCGCAGTACAAGCTGGAAGATATGCGTGTGATGCGACTGGGGCTGGCTGGTGGCGACACTACATCCTACAAGGTGAATACTGTTTTTCCGATGCAGCTCACCACATTTGAAGTAGTCGGTAATACGATTATTTTCGGAGGGGATGCCAATTTCAGGCCTGTAGTGATGCTGTACGATATGATAGAGCAAAAACCCAAAGTATTGCCCGGGTTTTACAACAACAACAGCGACATCATAGACATACGTACCGATGACCAATCCAAAACCTTTACGGTGATTCTCAACGAAAAAACGTACAAGAAAAAAGTCACCGTGTCCATCAAAACTTTTGATGCGCGAGGAAACCTGCTGCAAACCAAAGCGCTCGAAACCGACTATGAAAAAAGCCTGATAGACGGGGTGTCCACTACATTTTCCGATGGAGTGCAATATGTAGCCGGTACGTATGCCCGGCGAAAATCGGATTATTCCCGTGGGTTATACCTGGCCAAACTGACCAATGGCCAGCAGGATCTGATAAAATACCATAATTACGGAGATTTGAACAATTTCTTTTCGTACATGAAAGTAAAACGCGAACAGCGTGTGAAGAGAAGAATTAAGAAACGACAGGTGCAGGGGAAGAAAGTAAAGTTCAATTATCGCTTGCTGGTACATGACATTATTCAGCGAGGCAATGAGTATATACTGATCGGGGAGGCCTATTACCCCAAATACTCTAACAACAACAGCGGAGGGTATTACTCAGGAGCCTCCAATTACGACTACCGCAATTATTGGATCAATCCAAACTTTATCGGATACAATTATACCCACGCCGTAGTGGTGGGATTTGACAAGCAGGGCAATATTCTATGGGACAATAGTTTTGAAATCAACGATGTGCTTAGCCTCTCGCTCAACGAGTTTGTGAAGGTAAGTGTAGAAGAAGACCGCATTGTGCTTTTGTATATCTATGAAAACGTACTGCGGGCCAAGATCATCAAAGGCAATGAAATACTGGAAGGCAAAAGTTTTGACCCGATAGCACTCACTTTTAAATCAGACGAAGTAAAAGATACTTCCAAAAGTATGGAAGGGATGGACAACTGGTTTGATGGTAAATTTTATGCTTATGGCGTGCAGCAAATCAAAAACCTGAAAGATAAAGATGTGAAACTCAACAGGAAGGTGTTTTATATCAATAAAATAGAGTACCAGTAGCTTTTTGGCAGGTCAGATCGGTAGGGTGAAAATCTTCAACTTACCGCTCGATTAATTTCCTAAATTGTTCAACATATTTCTATATTTGCGTAATCATTCGTTATGCAAAAAAGGCTTCTACTTAATAGTCAACACCTCAAGATTACCATCTCACGGCTATGTCATCAATTGATCGAAAACCACGATGAATTTGAAGATTCGGTGATACTTGGTATGCAACCCAGGGGTATTTTTCTGGCTGAAAGAATCAAATCAGAATTGCTGAGAATTACAGGTAAGTCTATAGAGATAGGCTACCTCGACACTACTTTTTACAGAGATGATTTTCGCAGAAGATCTGAGGTGATTACTGCCAGCGAAACGAAAGTCCCATTTATCATAGAAGATAAAAAAGTAATCCTGATCGACGATGTGCTCTACACAGGGCGAACGGTGCGTGCAGCTATGGACGCTATGATTGCCTATGGGCGTCCGGCCAAGGTAGAGCTACTCATTCTTATAGACAGGATACACAGTAGAGACATACCGGTAGAGGCCAGTTATGTAGGCAAAAAGGTGAATACCATCCGATCTCAGAAGGTATTGGTAGAGCTGAAGGAGCAAGGTAAAAAGACGGATAATATTTGGTTGATTGATAAAGAAATAGTTAAATGAGTCGACTTAGTACAAGACACCTACTAGGAATAAAAGATATCTCAAGAAAGGATATAGAGTTAATATTTGAAACAGCCGACAATTTTAAAAAAATAATCAATCGCCCCATCAAGAAAGTTCCTTCGCTAAGGGATGTCACTATTGCCAATATCTTTTTTGAAAACTCCACACGTACCAAGCTATCGTTCGAACTGGCAGAAAAACGCCTGTCAGCCGATGTGGTTAACTTTTCGTCCAGCGGAAGTTCAGTAAAAAAAGGGGAGACCCTATTGGATACCGTACACAATATACTGGCCATGAAAGTAGACATGGTGGTGATGCGTCACTCCAGTCCCGGTGCACCTCACTTTTTGTCCAGGCACATCAAAGCCAATGTAGTGAATGCCGGAGACGGCACGCATGAGCACCCTACTCAGGCTCTGCTGGATACATTCTCTATTCGCGAAAGGCTGGGTGATGTAGAAGGTAAAAAGGTAGTGATAGTAGGGGATATCCTGCATTCCAGGGTAGCTCTGTCCAATATCTTTGCCCTGCAAAAACTGGGAGCGGAGGTAAAACTCTGCGGTCCGGCTACACTCATGCCCAAGTACATTACGTCGCTGGGAGTGAAAGTAGAGCACGATATACAAAAAGCCCTGGAATGGTGCGATGTGGCTAACATACTCCGCATTCAGCTGGAAAGGCAGCAGATCAAGTATTTCCCGTCTTTGCGTGAATACTCGCTTTATTTTGGAGTAAAAAAAGAAATGCTAGACCGGCTGGATAAAGAAATCGTCATTATGCACCCCGGCCCGATCAATAGAGGTGTGGAAATAACCAGTGAAGTAGCAGATTCCGGACACTCAATTATATTGGATCAGGTAGAAAATGGAGTAGCCGTGAGGATGGCAGTATTGTACCTGCTGGCAGGAGCAGAGTAATCTTATTCGGTTAATGAATCGCTGATACGAGCCAAAGGTTCGCACCAGCTTTAGTAGCCTAAAAAAATCAAGTGTTTTTTATAGCCTACCTAAAGCCAAGCAATATGAAATACTGCACCAGATTGGCACCAAAGTGGAGTAGTATTACGCCCCGCAATCCCCCTGTTTTTTGCCGCACATACCCCATGTATACAGACCATCCAAACACCAGAAATACTCCCGGCCATCCCCCAGGAAGTCCCCAGTAGTGACTTAGCCCAAATACAGCAGCCTGTACCCATACAATGAGCCACGGCTGGCGTATGAGTTTAGCCAAACCATTCCAAAACATACCTCTGATAATATACTCTTCTACCACAGCATTGAGCAGAGCATAAGCCAGCCCCATAGCCACAATCCACCACCAGCTACCGTCGGGTAGCATTTTTAAAAAACGATCGATAGATGAGGTAGATATACATGGCCAGACTGCTTACACCTATAGCGAGTATCATTTGCCCGAGTAGGGCAGTGGAAATACTTTCTTTTTTCCACCAGTCTATGGTGTTCTTTACCCTCGGGAAAAACAAAATAAACAGCGTATATATCAGTATGGGAACTAAAAAGTAGGTGCCGTTAAATGCTGCTCCTATCCATTGGGTAAACGCTACATTGACGGGGCGACACGCATGGAGAAGGGTAAAGAAAAACAAGGTGGGGGCCAATGCTTTTCTAAAGGGAAGCTGATAGAGGCAGTGGCTGCCAGCATGATCAGTATTGTCCAGTATCCCCAGAGGCTATGTGGTAAATAACGCTCGGTGGCTTCTGTAGCTATTGCCAGAAATAGAAAAATGAACAGAACGGTTTTACGGATAGCGTGCAGCATACGGGTAACAATAATAAGAAGAAAACCCCACAAAAAAAGGGATTGTGTAACCCACAATCCCTTTGGCTATATAATTACTTTATAACTTCTTATCGTTTAGCAATGTCTACATAAGGCCTTTCGTTGTGGCCTGTGTATACCTGTCTTGGACGACCAATAGGCTCTTTGTTTTCTCTCATTTCTTTCCATTGAGCTATCCAGCCCGGTAGACGACCCAGGGCAAACATTACGGTAAACATGTCTGTAGGGATGCCGAGAGCCCGGTAGATGATTCCAGAGTAGAAGTCTACATTAGGATACAGTTTTCTATCTACAAAGTACTGATCGTTCAAGGCTACTTCTTCCAGCCCTTTGGCTATGTCGAGTACCGGATCAACTACGCCCAGAGCTGTGAGTACTTCATCAGCAGCTTTCTTGATGATTTTGGCACGAGGGTCAAAGTTTTTGTATACCCTGTGTCCAAAGCCCATTAGGCGGAAAGGATCATTTTTGTCTTTGGCTTTGTCCATCCACTTGTGCACATCGCCACCGTCAGCTTTTATGCCTTCCAGCATTTCTATTACAGCAGAGTTGGCGCCACCATGAAGAGGTCCCCAAAGAGCGTTGATGCCGGCAGAAAGCGAAGCATATAAGCTAGCCTGCGACGAACCTACCACACGTACAGTAGAGGTAGAGCAGTTTTGCTCATGATCTGCATGCAGGATCAGCAACTTGTCCAGAGCTTTTGCTACCACAGGGTTTACTTCATATTCTGTTGATGGCAAACCAAACATCAGGTGTAGGAAGTTGCTGCAGTAGTTCAGGTTGTTTTTAGGGTATACTACAGGTTGTCCAATCTTGTTTTTGTACGACCATGCAGCGAAGGTTGGCAGCTTGGCGATGATACGAATGATGCTCATACGCACTTCTTCCCATGATCTGTTAGGGTCAAGACTCTGTGGGTAGAATGCAGTCATAGCTGTAACCAGCGATGACAATACTCCCATAGGGTGTGCTGCAGAAGGGAATCCGTCGAGAATCTTATGGAAATCCTCGTGAATGAGTGTGTGGTTGGTTATTTCCTCTTCGAATTTGGCCAGCTCTGCTGCTGTAGGCAGTTCACCGAAAATCAAAAGGAAAGAAACCTCCAAAAAGGACGACTTATCGGCCAGTTCTTCGATAGGGTAGCCCCTGTATCTCAATATCCCTTTTTCACCATCAAGAAAAGTAATAGCACTTTTGGTAGAGCCCGTGTTTTTAAATCCCGGGTCTATAGTGATCAAACCAGACTGACCTCTCAGTTTGCTTATATCAACCGCCTTCTCATTCTCTGTGCCTTCAATTACCGGAAGCTCGTAAGAAGCTCCGTCTAACTTTATTTCTGCTTTTCCTGACATGTGTTTGTATGTTATCAAAAATTAAAAAAAACCTTACTGTATTTCTATGTTGTTAATTGTTGCCCAATATGAGTGGGAGTCCGTCTTTTCCGCTTCCAATCACTACCACCTTACTATTAGGCGACTGAGACAGTTGAGTAGTGGCCTCTATACCTCTCATCTTGAGCAGTTCCGGAGTTAAACTGTTGTTTATAATCCGGTTGGCTGCAGCTTCTCCTTCTGCTGCTATTCGTTTTCTTTCTGCTTCACTTTTTTCTTTATCGAGCCTAAACTGGTATGCGAGAGCTTCCTGCTCCTGCTGGAGTTTGTTTTCGATTGCCTGCTTAATTTGTGCCGGAAGGTTGATAGAACGAATCAACAACGCTTTCATTTCTACGTTGTTGTTTTCATTGCCGAGTACAGCCTCTGTTTCACTTTTTATAGCAGCCTCTACTTCCGATCGTTTCGTAGAATAGATCTCTTCTGCAGTGTAGCGTCCCATAACCTGACGTACAGCCGATCGTACTTCGGGTATCACCAGTCGGTTGATGTAGTCTTGCTGGAAAGTTTCCTGTATATACCCTATACGACTTGGAATAGGGCGAAAGCGTACCGATACGTCTACACTGATAGAAAGCCCACTTTTGTCAAGAACATCCATGGCTTCCTCTACTTTGTTTTCAGACACGTCAAAAGTATAGAGAGTATTCCACGGAGCTTTGGTGTGGAAGCCCGGCCCGATGACCTGCTCTTTTTGTAGTCCCCCACCAAACTTGTAGAAGATGACCCCCCTTTCTGCTGGTCCTAATGTATAAAACAAACTGGAAGAGAGACTTATCACTAAAAATAAGCCCGCTACTATGATAACCAGAAAGGGTAAAAACTTTTTATTGTCCATATTATCTGTCTTAGATTTTGAGGGAACAAAAATAAGGTTTAGGGGCGATATTCCTATATTAATTTATGATTAACATTATCGGAAGTTCGCTGCTCTAAATTCCCCTCAGTGCGCATCCAGTACCCGTATAGTTTTCGGTAGAAGAGATAGCGTTTTTGGTCGCTATTTCGATGGATAATCGCAATAAAGTGCGAAAATATTTAAAAAATGCTAAAAAAACCACTCTGTTAACCAACTTTCACCTAAAGACTACCAGGTCATATTAGGGAACAACGCAAAACGTGACAGGTTTTGTGATACTAAAAGCCTAACTTACGCCAGTTGAAGAGATGAAAGCCTGTGAGGACTCGACCCACTTACCTCAACTTGACAAAGCAGAGCTAATCCTGTCGGGTATACATTCCTTTCTGTCCTTGCCTGATAAGGGATAAAAGTGACAATCCCCGAACAATCGGATGCAAATTTTAGTATCTTGACCATATGAAGATCATCCCATACATTTTGCTGTTTATACTTTCTGCCATCACGTTGTTGTATATAGGGTACACATGGCTGGACGAACCTCTGCCTGAGGGGCAAAGCGGTGAAAAAGCTGAGATGCTGGCGCAAAAGATGCTGGAGGCTGTGCAGGATAGTGCCTGGCAGCAAACGGGTGTAGTTCGATGGGAGTTTTCCGGAGCATCCCTTACCAATAGTCATGTATGGGATAGAAAGCGACACTATGCGCAGGTTACTTTTGGAGAGCATACTGTGCAGATTGATATTAATAATAGAACGGGTAGAGTACTAGCCCCTGAGGCTGGGTTGTCTCACCTCGAGCAGGTAGAATACTGTGAGAAAGCCTGGCGACTCTGGGCCAACGATTCGTTTTGGCTAAATCCGATATCGAAGATTTATGACAAAGGTACAGAGCGAAAAGTAGTAGATTTAGGAGGGGGTACACAGGGACTTTTGGTTACCTATATGGAAGGGGGAGTAACTCCGGGCGACTCTTATTTGTGGCTTTTGGACGAAAATCACAGACCACAGGCCTGGAAGTTTTGGGTCAGTATTGTTCCGATAGGAGGTATGGAGTTTACCTGGCAAGCCTGGCAGCAACTGAATACCGGGGCGTGGGTTTCCACCTACCACGATGGCCTGCTGGATATATACATCCGTGATGTGCAGGGATATGCTTCGGTCGACGACCTGCCCGACGGTGATTTGTTTGAAGGCTTGGAAACGGCAACTGTCAAATTTTAAATCCAACGAGGTTTGCAGCTAGTCCTGTTGAGAGTTTTTTGTAAAACCGGTGTGTGGAGTTGAAAATTTCTAATCTTACCAAGAAGGTGGGGTTCAATATTTGATTTTCATAAAATACTTCTCACTTTTGGCCTTTCAAATTTTCGGGAAATGAAAAAAACCATCAGGCTAAAGGCGGAGTATGATTATAATTTTCACCTCTTGGGCATCATTTCCAAAGTAAAAGAATATACCCTTTCCTGGGGGATTAATCATGCAGTGGGTATAGATCTAAAAAAGGAGGAAGACCTGGAGGTAGGATTAAAAAAAGGGGTGAAGCTAAAAATATCAAATTACAGCTACCAGACTGAAAACTGTGGCTTTTACCTAATAAAAAACAAGCTCGAAGAGGAAATTGAAGGAGAACAGGTTATTTTCGCGCCTTCCCTGAAAACATTCGATTACATACTTAAAGTAGAATCGGATGATGATAGTGCACCTATCAATGAAATATACAATGCTGTGCGAACGGCCGATCAGGTTCAATCGGTATTGAAGCTAGATGTAAATAAGATTAAAGAGAAAGAATATTTTTTGTTGTAAACCAAAAACTAACATGCAGAAGAGAGCCAAAATTATTGCCACCGTAGGCCCGGCTAGTAACACAAAGGAAAAACTACTACAATTGATCGATGCTGGAGCCGATGTATTCAGGCTCAATTTTTCACACGGAACACACGAAGACCACCTGAAAGTGATCAACACCATTAAGGAGATCAATGAGGAAACGGGTGCCAATGTGTGTATGCTGCAGGATTTGCAGGGACCTAAGATTCGTATAGGTCAGGTAGAAAACAACGGAGTGGAAATCGTGCCCGGCGAGCAGCTAATCATATCCAATGAAGATATGATGGGAACTAAAGAGAAAGTGAGCACCACTTACAAGTCTTTGCCTACGGACGTCAATCCCGGTGATGTGATTTTGATTGACGATGGAAAAATTCAGGTGAAGGTAATCGAAACCAAAGGCAATGAAGTTGTAACGGAGATTGTATACGGAGGAATTCTCAAATCCAGAAAGGGAATAAACCTGCCCGACACCAAGATATCGGCACCTTCGCTGACAGATAAAGACAGAGAAGATTTAGAATTTGGTTTAGCACACGATGTGGAGTGGGTAGCACTCTCGTTTGTGAGAAATGCCAGCGACATCACTGAGCTGCGCGAAATCATAGAAGCAAAAGGCAAAGACTCTAAAATTGTGGCTAAGATTGAAAAGCCGGAAGCTTTGCTGGAAATCGACCAGATAATAGATGCCACAGACGCAGTAATGGTGGCGCGCGGAGACCTGGGGGTAGAAATCGTGATGGAAGATGTGCCTATGGTACAAAAGCGAATTACCAACAAATGCAACAAACTGGGTAAGCCGGTGATTATCGCTACTCAAATGCTTGAGAGCATGATAGATAACCCACGCCCTACACGAGCAGAGATCAACGACGTGGCAAACTCTATACTCGATGGTGCAGATACCGTAATGCTTTCAGCAGAATCGGCATCAGGAAAATTCCCGGTAGAATCGGTAACCTGTATGGCTAACACCATTAGGTCAGTAGAGAGTCGTGCCAAGGTGATTTTTAATAAATACTGGGATGTAGAAGATCCTAAGACCTGCATCAACGATAAATTAGTAAACTCGGCTTGCCGATTGTCAAATTCAGTAGATGCTAAAGTGATTGTAGGCATGACCAAGACCGGTACTACAGGCTTTAGCCTGGCCAAAATCAGACCGGAAGCACCTATTATTCTTTTTACCAACAATAAAAGAATACTGCGTACTATGAATTTGGTTTGGGGTATCAAAGGATACTACTATGATAAAATGAATCAAATTGACGATACCTTCGAAGATGTGTCCAGAATTCTGAAAGAAAAGGGCGTGTTGGAAGAAGGAGATGTATTTATCGGTACGGCTTCTATGCCTATGCACTGGGCAGACAGAACCAACATGATGAAACTCAACGTAGTAAAATAATACTTTTCGGGACTGTATCAGAGGTATTGGAGACGGTGTATTTTGAGGTAAAACCCAAAATCGTCTGCTTTTGATACAGTCTCGGTTTTTTTTATCCGGCATACCTACTAGATTGCAGGAAATGTTACGATCGTTAACCAAACCATACGGCTTGAAACATACCCTTCTTACCTGTCTGGTATTCGCTTTATGCATGCGTACAGGCATAGTCGAGGCTCAAAACGAGCAACAGATATTTTTAAATGGCAAACAGTATTACAGCGAAGCTCAATACAATTTTGCCATGGAGTCTTTTCAAAAACTGGCCGATCCCTCAGCCAATCATGCTTTTAAGGAGTATGCATCTTTTTATTACGGACTGGCCGCTTACAAAAACGGTGAGCTGGGACTAGCCCGCTCCATGTGGTTGCAGGTAGAAGCCAAATATCCGGATTGGAAGCAACTGCCCGAAGTGTTCTACTGGCTTTCGGAAGTATACTTTCTGGAGGGAAACCCCCAAAAAGGAACACACTATGCTAAAAAATCGGGACTAACCGGATCGGAGGGATTGATCGCTCATCACTTAAAACAGCAAAGTGAAGTGGCGCTACTGGAAAGTATTTGGCGTGAGCATCCTGAAGACAAAGCCGTGGCTATAGCTTTGGCAGAAGCAATAGTAAAGCAGCCGCTATCCGAAAGAAACTTTGACCTGATGCGAATGCTATCCGATAAGTTTGGCTTTGACGATACCTACTTTGGGCTACCTGATATCGGCCAAAGCGTAAAAAAACAAACATACAGGGTAGCTGTCATGCTTCCTTTTATGCACGAGGTGTCAGATACCCGCAGGGCAGAGCGCAACAAGTTTGTGCTGGATATATACAAAGGAATAAAACTGGCTGCCGCACAACTCAATCAGGAGGGGGAGTATATCAAACTTTACCCCTACGATACCAAACGCAGTAAGCAGGAAACATCACGCATACTGAGGCGGCCGGAAATGAAGAGTATGGATTTGATCATCGGTCCGCTATACCCAGAGCCAAGTCGGCTTACGTCCGACTTTTGCTTTGCCAATAAGATCAACATGATTAACCCCATATCGTCCAATAGTGTGATCATTAACGACAACCCTTTTTCGTTTTTGATCAATCCTACACACGAAACCCAGGCACTGAAAGCAGCTCAGTTTGCTATCGATAGTTTACAAAATCGCAACAAAAACGTATTCGTGTTTTATGACGATACAGAGAAAGATTCCGTAATGGCTCACCTCTATACGCAAGCTGTAAAAGAAGCTGGTTTTGAAGTGCTGTTAAATACCAAGCTAGATCAGGAAAAAATAAATAGAGCCTATGATCTGCTTACAAAAACATACGAAGACACACTCTCTCGTAGAGAAGCAGACAGCATCAGAAGGCTACCCGGCAGAATAGTGAAAGAAAGCAAGCCCAGAAGCAGTAAGGATAGCTTGTATATGTACGAAGAGCGTTTTACTCTGGAGAAAGACAGTATTGGGCATATATACCTGGCCTCATCCAAGTCGCTGCATGCTTCTATGTTTATTAGTGCATTGGAGATTAGAGGAGACAGTACTGCCATTATCGGGCGTGAAAACTGGCTGGAAAACGATATGCTCACCATCAGTCAGCTCGAACGGTTGGGGGTATATTTTGTACACCCGGGATATGTGGATTACAGCAAGCCATCGTATCAGCAGTTTAGAGAAAATTACATGCGGCAATACAGAGAATTGCCGGAAACGAACAGTCAGCTGGCGTATGAAACCATGATGTATACGGGCACGATGATGAAAAAATACGGATCAATGTTTCAAAAAGGAACTTTGCAGGAAGGTATGGTGCCGGGGCAGTTGCTACATGGTATACGGTACGACTTGTCCAACAGCAACCAGGCTGTGCCCATTACCCGATTTTACAATGCAGAACTTCAGATAGTAAATTCCAGAGATGATAAAGAAGAACAATAGCACCAATTTATTTTCTAAAGCACAACATTTTATCCCCGGGGGTGTTAATTCGCCGGTACGGGCATTTAAAGCCGTAGGAGGCGACCCTCTTTTTATAAAATCAGCCAAAGGCGCGTACATGTACGACGAAGATGGCAATGGCTTTGTAGACATGATTAACTCGTGGGGTCCTATGGTTTTGGGGCATGCTCATGAAGGTATACAGGCAGCAGTAGAAGAAGCTGTAAAGCATTCCCTTTCGTTTGGCGCCCCTAATGCAGCTGAGGTAGAGATTGCTGAGCTGATAACTCAAATGGTGCCCTCAGTAGAAAAAGTAAGAATGGTAAACTCCGGTACAGAAGCTACCATGTCAGCCATCAGGCTGGCCAGAGGGTATACGGGTAGAACCAAAATGATAAAGTTTGAAGGATGCTATCACGGACATGGTGATTCTTTCCTGATAGCAGCGGGAAGTGGAGCAGCCACTATGGGAGTGCCTGATAGTCCGGGAGTTACCAAAGGAACTGCTCTGGATACACTCAATGCACCTTACAACAATATAGAGAAGGTAAAAGAGTTGGTAGCTGATAACAAAGATGAGGTAGCAGCGATCATACTCGAACCGGTAGCCGGCAACATGGGCTGTGTACTACCCCACAAGGATTTTTTGCAGCAACTCAGGCAACTTTGCACTCAGGAAGGTATAGTGCTTATCTTCGATGAAGTAATGACAGGTTTTCGTTTGGCAAAAGGAGGCGCGCAGGAGTATTTTGGCATCACACCTGATCTCACTACAATGGGGAAAATAATAGGGGGAGGAATGCCGGTAGGAGCCTATGGAGGTAAAAAAGAAATTATGGATTTTGTGTCTCCGCAAGGTCCTGTATATCAAGCGGGTACATTGTCCGGAAATCCCGTGGCTATGGCTGCTGGCCTGGTAATGCTACACCACCTCAACGACAACCCGCAGGTATATACCCAACTGGAAAAGACTACTCACGAAATAGTAGAAGGTATAAAAGATAATTTAAAAGCACTGCAGTTGGATTATACCATAAATCAGGTGGGATCCATGTTTAGTTTGTTTTTTACAGATCAGCCTGTAACGGATTTCGATTCTGCTAAAAAATCCGATCTCAATTTGTTTTCTGCCTATTTTCAGGCCATGCTTAACGAAGGCGTTTACCTGGCTCCATCACAGTTTGAGACTCTGTTTGTGTCGGCGGCACTGGGACAGCACGAAATCGATAGTTTGATAGAAGCCAACAGAAAAGCACTGGAATCTATACACGCCTAAGATTGGCCATAAAAAAGACTTATTGATATACCCTGCAAGGCTGATGAAATAGCGCTGAAAGCTTTATTTCGTCAGCCTTGTGTCATTTCTGAGGCTCTGAGGAGTAAGGCTAATAAGATGAATTTTCTTAGGTCTTAAAATAAAGGTGCCAGTGTTTCTTCGCAGAGTCTATTTAGTTTTAGTTTTGTGAAAAGAGCAAGGTGTCACAGCTATCATTCAATACCGATAAAGAGGCGTATGAAGAGCGCAAAACATGGTTTGCGGATGTCATTATCCCCATTCCTTTATCGGGCACATATACCTACCGAATACCCCGGCAGTACGAAAGTCAGGTAGCACAGGGGTGTAGGGTTATCGTGCAGTTTGGTCGCAGGAAAGTCTATACAGGAGTAGTTGCCCGCCTACATGAAAAGCCTCCGGCTAAATACGAAGCGAAGTATATACTCGATGTGCTCGACGAATTGCCAGCTATCAATAGTAAGCAACTCGACTTGTTTGAGTGGGTCGCTCAGTATTACATGTGTACCCTTGGAGAAGCGCTCAATGCAGCTCTGCCAAGTGGACTCAAGCTGACCAGTCAGTCGTTTGTGCAAATCAACCCTCAATTTGAACCCGAAGAGCAAGAGCTTACAGAAAAAGAATCGCTATTGCTAGCATCGCTAGCTCAAACGGAGAAGCTGAGCTACGATGAAATATCAGATATACTGGGTATTAAACAGATATATCCGGTCATTAAGTCTTTGATACAAAAAGAAGGTGTGTACCTGTTTGAGCAGGTCAAAGACAAATATCAGCCAAAGAAAGTAAGAAAGGTAAGGTTAAATCAGGCCTTTTTGAGTGAAGAGAAAACACTGGAGTCGCTTTTTGAAAGCCTGGAAAAAAAAGCCAAACAACTAGAGGTTTTGCTGAAGTATCTTACGTTTATCCCAATGGATAAAGCAAGCCAGCTAAACCCTGACGGCATAGCAAAAAACGATTTACTGGCTATAGGTGTATCTCCCTCTTCGTTGAAGACTCTGGTCAAAAATGAAATATTTGAAGAGTTTGATGAGTTTGTTTCCCGTTTTCCTGCTTTAGGTGACTTTGAGCCACCCACGATAGAGCTTTCGCACACACAGCAGCAAGCGAAAGACGATATACTACAGCAGTTTTCAGATAAAAGTGCCGTCTTGTTGCACGGAATTACAGGAAGCGGCAAAACGGAAATTTTCATTACCCTCATACAAGAGGCATTGGCCGCCGGGCAGCAGGTATTGTATTTGCTTCCTGAAATAGCACTGACAACACAAATCGTGAATCGATTGCGGAGAGTTTTTGGAGATGCTATGGGAATATATCATTCCAAATACTCGGACAATGAACGTGTAGAAGTATGGCAGGGGGTACAAGAGGGGAGGTTTTCTTTTGTAGTAGGTGTACGGTCTTCCATATTTTTACCTTTCGACAACCTGTCACTGATCATAGTAGACGAAGAACATGAGTCGTCTTACAAACAGTACGATCCGGCCCCTCGCTACAATGCCCGGGATCTCGCGGTAGTTTTAGCACACTTGCATCATGCCAAAGTGCTTCTGGGTACGGCCACACCATCACTGGAGTCTTATGAAAATGCCCTGTCGGGAAAGTATGGACTGGTAGAGCTCACCACGCGCTATGGAGAGGCAACTCTGCCCGAATTTGTGTTGGCAGATATTCAGGCAGAACGCAAAAGAAAAACAATAAAGGGTGATTTTAGCAGCGTGCTGGTGGACGCCTTGCAGCAGGTGCTGGACAAAGGTGAACAGGCCATACTGTTTCAAAACAGGCGAGGGTATTCACCTTTTGTCTCGTGCAACGATTGTGCCTATGTGCCCAAGTGTGAAAACTGTTCAGTGAGTCTGACCTATCACATGTATTCCAATACACTCAAGTGTCATTATTGTGGTCATCAGGAGATAGTACCGCAGATTTGTCCGGCATGCTCATCTACAGCCCTGCGTACCATTGGTTTTGGTACCGAAAAACTCGAAGAAGACCTGAAGTTGCTTTTTCCGCAGGCCAACATCCAGCGGATGGATCAGGATACGACCCGAAGCAAGTACTCTTACCAGACGATAATCGACAGGTTTGAAAACAAAGAAACGGATATACTGATCGGTACGCAGATGGTGAGCAAAGGGCTGGACTTTGACAATGTGTCGCTGGTCGGAGTGTTTGATTTTGACCGAATGATTCACTTTCCTGATTTTAGGTCCTATGAGCGGGCCTTTCAGCTGATTACTCAGGTGAGTGGTCGGGCCGGAAGAAAAGACAAAAAGGGAAGGGTCATAATCCAGACGGCTGATACGCAGGAGCCTATTCTTCAGCAAATTATTCATCACGATTATCAGGGGTTTTACCGGCGCGAGATTTTGGAACGCCAAAGCTTTTCATATCCGCCATTTTATAGGTTGATAAAAATTGTACTGAGACACAAAGAAGAAGAGCTGGCAGACAAAGCGGCTACTTTATATGTAAAGTTGCTCACGCCCGAGTTGGGCAAGAGGAGAATACTGGGACCCCAAGAGCCTGTGATTTCGCGTATTCGTGGTTATTACCTTAGGGAAGTATATGTGAAAGTAGAAAAGCGAGGAGTAAATGCCAATGTGGTAAAGCAGGTGCTTTACATCAAGTCTCAGGAGCTGTTAAAACTCAAAGACATGAATACTACGCGGGTGGTATTTGATGTAGATCCTGTTTGATAAAAAGAAGGCTAAAATTCAAGTGCATTTTTAGGTATTATTAGCCAATAATCTCTTTCCTTACGGATTTTAGCAAGTTAAATGCTATTCAGTTTTGTTCAAAATTTAACATTTTATTATAGCGTAAATAATATTGTGTTATAATAGTATTTTTTGTTAGTTGGACGGGTGTGTAAATTATCGAGGCTTCTGTTCATTTCACCGTTATCTTCCATCGTTTAATCTAAATTATGTATCTCGTGCTGGTTTTGGGCGTACATTATATATGAACACCCAAAACATGATTTAGATGAAGTCCTTATTACGCTTTTTCAACCGACCTATTATTGCTTACATTTTAGTTATTATCCTTTACATTTTTGTTCAGTTTAGTGCGTTTTCACAAACAACAGTTGTCTCATACGACTTCAACAACACAGCACATAACTGGACATCACCTACTGGTGGCTGGGGATGGGGCAATGGGCTTTTCACAGGTAGCAACGGGAGTTACCTGCTCGTAACGCCAAGCAATCCCTACAGCAACAATCTCAACATATTGGCTGTGAGTCCGATTCTAAACTTATCAGGATATGTGAGTCTTACGCTATCAATCAGAGTCAGGTACGATACAGAAGCTGCCTGGGATGGCGCAGAAATAGAGTACTCTACAGATGGAGGAAGCTCCTGGAGCAATCTGGGTAGTGTAGGCAGTGGTACCAATTGGTACAACGATACAGATGTGGATGCTATAGCAAATGGAGCAGATGGATGGTCGGGAGATAACGGTGGGTGGCAAACTGCTACCATAACCCTTCCTGCAGGAATGGAAAACAACAACCTCGGTAGGATACGGATAAGGTTTGCGTCTGATGATCAGGTAGATGGTGTAGGGGTAGGTTTTGACGACATAGTGATAACCGGTACATCTGTGGCCGGATCCGGCCCGGGAGGGGTAGCTTCCAGTCAGGCGTTGTGGTTGAAGGCCGATGAAGGGATTACAGGAACATCTACCGTGTCTGCATGGACTGACCAAAGTACGAGCTTAAACAATGCAGCACAGGCTACATCGTCGAGGCAGCCTCAGTTTATCGATGATGCTATTAATTTTAATCCGATATTGAAATTTGATGGAACAGATGATTTTCTGGATGTTCCTTTTTCAAACGAACTCAACGGTAATGAAATGACCGTTTTTTCAGTGCATAGGGTTGAAACCGACAACAACTCGTGGCGCTCTCCATTTACAAGTAGAGGTAATGGACCTGAGAGGGGATATTTGGTTTATGTTCGGTCAGATAATGACAACTACGATCTCTGGACCGGAGTGGGAGATAGCGGTATTGGTACTTGGGATGGCTTTCAGCAGGCTTTACAGCCGGGGGCTGATACCCAGTTGCTTGGAGTTACATTCACTGCGAGTTCAACTGGCAATGGCGACAAGAGCTTTTTTATGGACGGGTCTCTACTTGCCAGCACAACAAACACAGAATATTACAGTCCTAATATAGACAGGCCATACAGGGTAGGGGCAGGAGCTACGGAATCTACCTCAGGAGCATTTTTCTGGTATGGTGATATTGCAGAGCAAATAGTTTTCAATAAGGTGCTTTCTACCTTGGAAAGAGAAAAAGTAGAAAGCTACCTGGCTATCAAATACGGACTTACACTCACCCACGATTATTACAATACAAGCTACGACGGTACTAATGCTGCAACTACTACGATTTATGATATAGACAATGGCTATGGCAATGATGTAGCAGGTATCGGGCAGGAAAATGTGCAGGGGTTATACCAGCCAAAATCGAAAAGTGAAAATGATGATGCTATATTAACAGTGGGGTCACCTTCAAACCTGAACGACAATGAGTATCTGGTATGGGGCAACAATGGGTTGGATGGTAGCACTACATCCGGTGTGCCTGTAGGATACAGTGAACGATTAAACAGAGTTTGGTATTTTTCAGAAACCGGGGATGTAGGGTCAGTTTCGGTTAAATTTGATTTGGACAAGATAGGTGGGCGTTCGGAAAACCCTAACGACTATGCCGTATTGATAAACAATGGCTCGGCTACATTTGCCGGATCTACACCCATTACCACAGGTATTAACATTACGAATGGGGTGTTGACCATTACCAATGTACCCATTGCAGATGGGGATTACCTCACTCTGGCATTGCCTGGGGCTGGGGCTCCCGGAGGAGTTAGCACAAATCTGAATGTCTGGCTGAAGGCAGGAGCAGTAGGAACAGAAGTAGACGGTGTTACACTGGATTTCTGGCCTGATCAGAGTGGACAAAGCAATCACGCAGAACCTGCTCCCTTTAACAGGCCGTTACTCGAAGCAGGACTGTTGAACAACAACGACTACCTTAGCTTTACAAGTGATAACGCTGGTATTGTGACGTTACCCGCTACAGGCAATGCAGCCACGGTGTTTGCTGTGGTAAATACTTCTACCAGTGGAGGTGATATTTTTGAACAGGATAATGATACGAACCCCCGTCTCGAAGTTGAGGGAAGTACTTACCGTTTGGATGGCGATGGTTCCATTGTTTCTTCCACTTCCATTGGCAATTGGAACATTGTAGGGACTATGTATGGCGGAGCTGTCGCACGCCAGCTTTTTGTAGATGGTATTTTGGAAGATAGCAATGGTTCTGGAATTGCCATACCTGCCAGTGCGGATTACAACCTCTTTACGGACTACACGGGATCAGCTGCAGAACTCATATATTATAGCAGCGATTTAAACGATGTAGACAGGCGTAAAGTAGAGAGTTACCTGGCAGTGAAATATGGAATTACATTAGATATCACCAGTCAAAATTATCTCGATGGAGCCGGAAATGCCATTTTAGACAGGACGTCATTTACTTCCTATTCTTTTAATATAGCCGGGATTGGCCGAGCTAATGCTGATAATGGTGTAAATGCTCAAAAGATGAATCAGACAGAATCGTCTAGTGTGAATGCATCTGCTTTTTTGACCATAGGTGACCCTTCGGACATGACAGACGGAGAATACCTGCTCTGGGGAGCAAACAATGAAACCGCATTGGCATCTATGGGTGAGTCTATACCTGCACCTGCCATTACAGGCGTTACTCAGGTGTTGGATAGAAAGTGGAAAATTACGGAAACCGGTGAGGTTGGAAGTGTAAAAGTAGCTTTTGATGTGAGTAGTGTCAATGTCGTTGCAGACCGTGAGTTGGCACACTTTACTCTGGTGATAGACGATACAGAAAATATGTCTAGCCCTAAAAGTATTCTGCGCCCTGCATCGTATAGTAATGGAGTGGTAACCTTCGAAGGGGTGAATTTTGATGAAGGCGATTACATGGTGCTGGGAACGGATGTGAGTGCAGCACCAGCGGCAGTAGCCGGAGACTTAGTGCTTTGGTTAAAAGCAGGTCTGGATGTGACAGGCACAAGCGTAAGCACCTGGGAAGATCAGAGTACAAGTGGCTTTAGTGCTACACAGGGTACAGCTGCCAACCAGCCCGCTTACAATGCTTCGGCTGTCAATTTCAACCCCTCACTTACTTTCGATGGCGATGATTACATGTCTCTGGGCAATGTGATGGATTACAGGTCAGGAGCTGATGAATGGTCATTTTTCTGTGTGTTTAATCCTGTAAATACAGGTACACTCTTGTCCAGGGCATCAAGCGGCACGTCTACCGATCGACAGTATCAGTACTATGTGAGTGGAGGAGTGGCAGGAAATATCATAGGAGGTACGGCAAACACAGGTGCTGCTACCGTTACAGGTTCGTGGAATATAATGGAATCGCAGGTAAGTACTACAGCCGTTAACACCTGGATCAACGGGCTGGCTGATATTACCAATGGAGGAATAGGTAGTTCTTTTGAAACCACAAATGTGCTGTTGGGAGCAAGAAGCGGGGGGGCTGGTTTTGTATATACCGGCGATATAGCCGAGGTAATTATGTACAACAAGGCTATGTCGGCTTTCGAAAAAGATGTGATTGAGACGTATTTAGGTGTAAAATACGGCATAACACTTTCTCACGATTATTATAGTTCAGCCTACGACGGATCTAATGCTGCATCTACTACACTGTACGACGTTAGCAATGGCTATGGCAATGATATAGCGGGGATTGGACGTGACGACAGTGGTTTTCTCTATCAACCCAAATCTATTAGTAGCAATACCGATGCTATTTTGACGGTGAGCAACCCGCAAGGTCTGGACGATGGAGAATACCTTATGTGGGGAAACAATGATGCTGCACTGACAGAAACTTCGACAGGTACACCTGCTAGTGTGAACGATATGCTGCAACGAAAATGGTATATTTCTGAAACAGGAGAGGTTCAAGCAACAGACCTGACTTTTGATGTGTCGGGTATAGCCGGAGTAGGAGGTGCCGTTACAGATTTTGCCTTAATAGTTGATACAGATGCCGATTTTAGCAGCGGAGCAAGAATATATAAGGCTACCGGCTTTGCAGCAAATGTGGTGAGTTTTGACGGAGTAGACCTAAACGATGGCGATATAATAGGTTTGGCAACTGGTGTAGCCAGCACGGTAAATGAGATTGCTAATACAGTGGGTGACTATAGTGTAACCTCGGGGTGTCCGGTGATAAGTGGTCATGGCTATATTGATGTACGTGATGCTTCCAACAAGCTCGTCTTTTCTATCAACCCTAACGGTAACGACCTTGGCGAAACATGTTGGGGGGTGCGTATTCGTACCAGTGGAAGCTCGTCCGATGACCTGACCAATGGAAACGATTACTACCTGGATAGAAATTTCTTCATTACCCCAACTAACCAGCCGGTAAGTGATGTGGATATTAAGTTTTACATATTGACATCTGAGGTAAATGACATCCGAAGTAAACTGGCTGCCGATGGTCATCCTAATGGAAGCGATGAAGAAGAATATTTACAGGATTTTATCAAGATAACGAAACAACGAGGCTCAGACCTGAACCCACTTACCAACGATGGAGGCAAAAGTGCAATCGATCCTGATATTTCGACATTCTATAGCGATTACTCCTTGGATATAGCCGTGAGCAGTTTTAGTGAATTTGCCCCCGGAAATGACTCAGATGATCCCAATAGGGCTTTGCCGGTAGAAATGCTGTATTTCGAAGGTAGGATAACCGATAATAACGATGTACAACTCAACTGGGCTACAGCTACCGAAATCAACAACGATTATTTTGAGGTGCAGCGCTCCGATGACGGGGTTAATTTCGTGGAAATAGCAAAAATACAGGGGAATGGTACGATTAATCAAAAGGTGGAATATTCTTACCTGGACAAGAAATCTTCATTAAAAGCTTCATTCTATCGACTGAGACAGGTAGATTATGATGGTACATATGCCTACTCTCAGATGGTGAGAGTTGATAAAATCGAAAACCAAATAACCTCAGGGCAGCCATACCCCAATCCAACTACAGGCAAAGTGACATTCCGCACAGGGGAGAGGCAGGAAGGTGATTTACTTACAGTAAATGTGTTTGACCTTTCCGGACATAGAATAAATGCAAGAGTAATTAGCGATTTGCAGAAAATAGAAGTTGACCTCTCTGGTTTTGAAAGGGGAATTTACCTGATATCCATTAGCGATACATTTACTTCTTCTACTTACAGAATAGTGAAAGAATAGAAGGAAAAGAACCATAGTTGCCAGCAGCTATGGTTCTTTTTATGCCTGTAAGGTTAGGCGAGTTCTTTTAAGTCTACCGGTACTACTCGCGACACTCCCTGCTCAATCATAGTAATGCCATAGATTACGTCGGTTGAGGCCATGGTGCGCTTGTTGTGAGTCACGATGATGAACTGCGAGTCGCCGGAAAAGTTTCTGATGATATTATTGAACTTGTCGATGTTTGCATCATCGAGAGGCGCATCTACTTCATCGAAGATACAAAAAGGAGCCGGCTTTAGGAGGTATATAGCAAACAGCAGTGCAGTAGCAGTCAGCGTTTTTTCCCCTCCGGATAACTGGTTGATAGTAAGTGGCCTTTTGCCTTTGGGACGCGCTATAATGTCAATAGTGGAATCGAGGGGAGCGTCGGGGTTGGTGAGCTTCAGGTCGCAGAAGTCTTCGTCTGTAAACAGTGAACGAAAGACTTTAATAAAATTTTCTTTGATTTTATCAAAGGCCTCCATGAAAGTATCACGCGCAACAGTATCTATTTCACTGATAGTAGTCAGTAGCGATTCTTTAGCTTTTAGCAGGTCTTCTTTTTGTGTGGTGATAAAATCATGCCTTTCTTTAATCTCCTCGTAGGCTTCCATAGCCATGGGGTTAATGGGCCCCATGTTTTCCATTCTATTTTTTAGTTTGTCTACTTTTTCACGTAGCTCACCTTCAGAAAGGGTTTTGGCTTCTGCTATGGCTTTGTTTTCTTTTTCGTCATCCGTGTTGTTGTCTTCTTTGAGCAGGCTGTCTATGTCTACATCAAATTCTACCGAAAGCCGCTCTTTTACAGAGCTTAATTGCAGTTTGGTTTCATTCAGGTTGTTTTGAAGCTCCATAATGACGGTATCAGTTGCTTCGCGTTCACGCTGGATTTCACGAGCGGCTTTTTCACTCGATTCTATAATTTCCCTGCTGGCATAATATTCTCTCTCGGCTTCATTTACCCCTTTCTCTATCGACTCTTTTTCATCATACATGGTGATGAGTTCTTCGTCGTTGGATTCCGTTTTGGATATCAGTTGTTTGATTTCCTCATCGGTTATCTTTAGTTCGGATTGGTTTTTTTCTATTCGTTCTTTAGAAGCTACAAGGTTCGTTTCTTTAAAGGATATTTCCTGCTCTATGCTGGTAACCTTGTTTTGTTGCTGGTGGTAAATGATGTTTTCCTGATTGAAGGCCGCAGACTTTTCGCTCAGTAGCTCGTTGTATGCATTTAGTTCTTCTCGTATGGTGCCATATTCAGCAGTCAGGTCATCCAGTACTTTCTGGTTTTCTTCCTCTTTGGGAGCCAGCTCGCTTAGTTCTTCTTGCAGAATGGTGATTTTCTCCTGTATATCTTCTTTTTTGTCTGCATTGGCATGTAGCATATTGGAAAACTGCTCCTGCTTCGTTTTGAGCGATACAAACTCTTCGTTTACCTGCTGAAGTTCAACTTGCACAGCTTCCAGTTCTTCACTGTAGTCGTTTTCTTTGAGTCTGTTCAGGTCGCCTACTTTTTCTTCCTGGTTTTGCTTTACCTCGTTGAGTTTCGTTTTTAGTTTTTTGATGGTTGCAGCCAGTTTTTCCAGGTTTTTGGCTCTTCCTATTTTTTTACCTTCAAAGAGTCCTACTGACCCACCTGAAATACTGAAAGGGCGATCGATCACCTTACCACTTTTGGTAATGAGTGTGTAGTTTTTGTGCTCTGTACCCTCTATCTGATCGCTTTCAGCAATGTACACATTGTCCAGGATGTAGGAGATAAGCTTTTTGTATCTGGGGTCAAATTCCATAACCTCAGTGGCTGGCACAGCATTTTGTACAAATTCCGTAGGGGAGCTTTTGAAAGATTCGAAGCGATCGAGGATAAAAAAGTGCGCTTTGCCTCTGGAAGCATCGCTTAGCAGGTTTATGGCTTTGTAGGCTTCAGCTTCAGTATCTACTATGTAGTAGTTCATGTAGGGTTCCAGGTAGTTTTCTACGGTTACCCTGTATTCTTCCGGACAGGTCAGGATGTCCGAGAGCAATGGCGCGTCTTTGCTCCACGACTTATCTTTTTTGAGGAATTTGATGGCCTCAGGAAAACCCTCGAGATTGTCTACCAGCGACTTGGTAAGGTTGTATTCGTTTTGAGAGGCGTCCAGTTTTCTGTTTACCTGAGAATGCTCATCGCGAATTACTTCTACTGTTTTTTCCAGCGAAGCAATTCGTTGTTTCAGCTCTTCGTCTTTAGATTTTAAGTAGTCGTATTGTTTTTGCTTTTCTTCCCGCAGTGCATTTATTTCTTTCAGTCGGTTTTCAAACGACTGAATGCTTTCGGTCTGCTCTGTGCTGTCCGACGAAGCTTTTTCCAGCTCCTGCTTGAGGGCGCTCAGTTGAAATGTTTTAAGCTCTACCGCTTTTGTAGTCTGGTAAGCTTCTTCTTTTTTTAAGGAGAGGTTGGTATTGAGCGAGTCAGCCTTAGTTCGCATTTCCTCAGTTTTGGCTTTTTCCTGCTCATAATCCTCCTGCAAAACCTTCAGTTTGGCTTCTACTTCAGCCAGTATTTTTTCAGAGGTTATTTTTTCATTGCTCAGACTGCTGATGGAAAAAGCCGCACGTTCGCTGCTTTTCCGGTCTTGCTCTATCACTTCCTTCAGGTTATCGCTCTTGTCGTTTAAGAAGCGTAACCTTTCGTTTTTTATTTTCTTGTCGCTTTCGTACTGGCGTATCTTATTTACATGTTCGTTGAGCGTTTTCTGGCGCGACGAGAGTAGTTTCTCTTTGTTTACCAAATCTGCTTTGGCTTTTTCTACCTCAGCTTCTTTCTCTGCCAATTGCTTGTTTAGGCTTATTTTTTTGTCGTTGGCCTCTTCCGTTTGCTTGGTCAGGCTGGTAAACTTATCCTTTTGTTGTTGTACCGTTTTCTTGGCCAGTTCTACACTCAGTACTTTATAATCTTCTTTTATTTGATAGTATCGCTGTGCTTGTCTGGCTTGCTTTTCCAGCGATTTCAGGTTTTTTTCTATTTCAAATAGCAAATCGTCAACCCTGTCCAGGTCTGCATCCGTATCGTCTAGTTTTTTGAGCGTTTCTTTTTTTCTGATCTTAAATTTCGAGATGCCTGCAGCTTCTTCAAAAAGTCCTCTTCGGGAGTTGTCCTTGTCGTTGAGGATGTTGTCAACCATACCCAGCTCGATGATAGCGTAGCTGTTGGAGGCTATACCTGTATCCAGAAAAAGGTTGGTGATATCCTTGAGACGGCAGGTGATTCCGTTTAGTTGATACTCACTTTCACCCGACCTGTAGTATCGCCGGGTTATCGTTACATGCGTATAGTCAGTAGGGAGTAGGTTTTTGGTATTGTTGAAAGAAAGCGAAACTTCGGCCAGTTGGGTAGGTTTACGGTTTTTTGTGCCGTTAAAGATTACATTTTCCATCTTCTCCGAGCGGAGCGATTTTATTTTTTGCTCGCCCAGTACCCATCGTATAGAATCGACTACATTTGACTTGCCGCAACCATTTGGCCCTACAATACCCGTTATGCCTTCGTCGAAGTTGATGGTTACCTTATCCCCGAAACTCTTGAAGCCTTTGATCTCTAATTTGGTAAGCTGCATTTAAGTCAATAGTAAAGATTATGTAAGCCAACAAATTTAGAATTATTTTATAAATTTGGGTTATGGAAGACTCTAAATTGTGGTGGTATATAATTCTCGGTGCTATTTATTTTTTGTCGAAGTTTTTGAAGAAGAAAAAACCCGACGAACAGCCAGAAGAATCCTCGGAAGATTACACCCCTGCAGAAGGCGAGAGCCGCAAGGCCAGCAAAAGAGCAGAACCCTCTTCCATGGAAGAATTGCTGAGAGAATTGACCGATCAGCATGCCGCTAAAGAGCAACGCAAAAAAGCAGCGGAGCAGCCTGCTCCGCAACCTTACGCATATACAGATGAGACGTCAGACAGGACAGAGCCTGGGACTTCTGTGCCATCCTTCGTGCCCTATGAAACGGAGGTCCCTGCAGTAGAGGAACTTTCCAGAGAAGAAAGATTGGCTCAGCGAGAAAAACTGGTATTTAAGCGTTCGGAAAATTTTGCCATTAAGGAAGAAACTAACGAAATGGCAGATGAAGTACACGCTCTTTTTCAAGAGGAAGATGGACCCAGAAAAGCTATTATTCTGAGTGAGGTGTTGAATCGAAGGTATTAACCTTCGAAACAACAAGGCATTCGTTTTCATAAAAATTGGTCGTTTTGGTATGGTGTCATTAAAATGATGCGTATCTTTAATGACAGTCTTTAAAGGTAATAAATCAATTTGACTTATGGCTTCATATTCTTTATCCATCAATGGAAAATCTCATCAGGTAGATGTAGACGCAGATACACCTTTGTTGTGGGTCCTGCGCGATCACCTCGATATGGTAGGTACTAAGTTTGGGTGTGGTATGGCACAATGCGGTGCTTGTACTGTACATCTCGATGGTACAGCCGTACGTTCCTGCTCATTGCCGGTATCGGCCGTAGGGAGCAAAAAAGTGACCACAATAGAGGGGTTGTCGGAAAACAATGACCACCCCGTGCAAAAGGCATGGCAGCAACATGACGTGCCGCAGTGTGGCTATTGCCAGGCAGGTCAGATTATGAATGCAGCCGCATTTCTAAGTCAAAATCCCAATCCGTCTGATGACGATATAGCCAATGCCATGAATGGAAATATATGCAGGTGTGGCACCTATACGAGGATAAAAGCAGCTATAAAAACTGCTGCTAAAGAATATTAATTGATCACCACTATACGCTTTGAACTATGTCTATCATCAAAACACAATATAACCGCAGGTCTTTTTTAAAAGTATCTACAGCTGCAGGAGGAGGTATGTTGCTGGGCTTCAACTGGCTAACCTCATGTAGTAGCACTTCATCTATGACAAGTGTGCCCAGCGAATGGTTCGACATCAATGCCTTCATTAAAATTGGAGATAACGGTTCGGTGACTATTTTTTCTCCTAATCCGGAAATAGGTCAGAACGTAAAAACAGCCATGCCGCTCATAGTAGCAGAAGAGTTGGATGTAGACTGGAAAGATGTAACTGTGGAGCAGGCAGACCTTAATACAGTAAAATACAATAGACAGCTGGCGGGCGGTAGTCAGTCGATAAGGCATGGATGGGGAGGGTTGAGAATGGCAGGAGCAACTGCCCGACGCATGCTTATGGAAGCTGCAGCAAAGCGCTGGCAGGTGTCTTTAGATGCTCTCAAAACTGAAAAAGGAAAAGTAGTAAATACAAAGAATAACGAAAGCCTGGGGTATGGCGATTTAGCAGGTGAAGCTGCCACTCAGGCAGTACCCGAAGAGGTGCCGCTGAAAGAGGTAAGTGAATTTACCCTGATAGGAGGTAAGGTTAAAAATGTAGATGGTAAGAAAATTACCAGCGGTGAGCCACTTTTTGGCTTGGATTACAAGGAGGAAGGAATGCTCACAGCTGTGATCGTACACCCTCCGGCATTTGGGTTGAAACTCAAGAAGCTGGATGATACCAAAGCCAAAGCTATGCCCGGAGTGAAACACATACTGAAAATTAATGCTTCGCCAGAAAAACCACAGTGGTCAGATATCAATGCATTTCCTGAACTGGTGGCTGTAGTGGGGGATACTACCTGGCAGGTGCTCAAAGCCAAAAAAGCATTGGATATAGAATGGGAAGAAGATACACCGCTGGAAAGTAGTACCGATCACGATGCGAAAATGGATGAAGCACTGGCAGGAAATGAAGGAAAAGAAGCCAGAAAGGATGGAGATCCTGACCGGGCTTTTCGTCAGGCGGCCAGAATAGTCGAAAGCACTTACAGTGCTCCGTTTTTGGCGCACAACACCCTGGAACCGATGAACTTTTTTGCTCATGTAAGGGCAGATGGAGCTGACTTGGTTGGTCCTATACAAACACCGGAGTTTTTGAGAAAGTCTGCCGCTGATATACTGGGACTGACCGAAGACCAGATCAGTGTACAAATGACAAGAATGGGGGGTGGATTTGGAAGAAGATTATACGGCCATTTTGGTCTGGAAGCAGCGGTAATATCCCAGCAGGTAAAAGCACCGGTAAAACTGGTGTATACCCGCGAAGATGATATGACCCAGGGAACCTACAGACCTGCTTACAAAGTCAAATACAGGGCAGCATTGGATGCCAATAATAATCTTGTTGCATTTGAGGCTAAGGGAACGGGAATTCCCGGAAGTCCACTGTTTCCAAACCGATACCCTGCAGGTGCAGTAGAGAATTATCGTGCAGAAAACGCGAAAGTGCCTACTAATATATCCACCGGTGCATGGCGTGCGCCTCGTTCCAACTTTACTGCAGGTATAGAGCAGGCGTTTTTGGATGAAGTAGCTGAAGCGGCAGGAAAAGATCCCATCGATTTTCGATTAGAATTGTTTGACAGAGCCATAAACAATCCTGTGGGTGAAAATAACGACTATGATCCTAAGCGCTATGCAGGCGTGCTAAAACTGATAAGAGAAAAATGCAAGTGGGATACCCCCATGGAGGGAGTGCACCGCGGAGTTTCAGCATATTATTGTCACAACTCCTACGTGGCGCAGGTTGTAGACATAGTGATGGAAGGCAACAAACCCATATTGAAGAAAGTCTGGTGTGCTGTGGATTGCGGTATCGTTGTAAACAAAGAAGGAGCGCTCAATCAAATAGAGGGAGGTATAGTAGACGGGATAGGACACGCGATGTATAGTGGATTGTATTTTGAAAATGGCAGACCGTCTTCTCAAAACTTTGATCGCTACCGATTGATCAGGCATGCAGAAGCTCCCCTGGAGATAGAGACCTTTTTTGTAGAGAACGATATAGACCCTACCGGATTGGGAGAGCCGTCTTTGCCACCTGTTATAGGAGCATTGGCCAATGCATTGTACAAAGCAGTAGGCAAGCGTCTGTACAGCCAACCTTTCGATAGTCAGCTGCAGGCATAGGCTTACTCTTTCATTTTAGGCATGCGCCAGTTGAATTTTACGGCCAGTATGCGGATCGTTACAATGGTGAGTACCGTTATGATGACATTAAGAGTCTCGTGAATAGGGGTAAGTTGAAGAATAAAAAAGACAATAGCTCCGGTCAGACAGGCTGTAGCATATATTTCCTTGCGGAAAATGAGAGGTATTTCGTTGCAGAGGATATCACGAATTACACCGCCTACTACAGCCGATACCATGCCCATCAGTATCGAGATGACAGGGTTGATGCCTAATGAAAGAGATTTTTGTAGGCCGAGTATCGTAAAAATGCCAATCCCGATGGTGTCGAATATGAATAACGTACGCGTTAAGTATACCAGCTGTTTTCTAAATATGTAAGTGACAGGCACAGCCAGCAAGATTACAATAGGATAGTAAATATTGCTTACCCAGCCCACAGGGAAGCTGCCCAGCAATACATCGCGAACAGTGCCACCACCTACGGCGGTAACAAACCCAATGACGGCAGCTCCAAATAGATCCATGTCTTTTTTAGCAGCCAGGCGAACTCCACTGATCGCAAATACAAAGGTGCCAATCAGGTCGATAATGTATAATACTTCCATGCTGCAAAAGTAAATACTTCTTGTAAGGTCAAGTGCATTTGCTAAGACTTCCCAAGGGCAAAAAGATTAAATTTTTGATGTAGCCCATCGCCTGAAAAAGCATGCAGGGGCAATTAGTCGGCTTTTACTCCTGTTTTTTACTTTAGGTGTTTTAACTTGGTCTTTTAGAGAGAAGTTTTTTATACCCCATAACCTAAATTCTAATCATGTTAGACCTTGGATTTGTAAGTGCCATATTGGCTGAAAATACGTTTGAGCAGGTAGTAGATTTTGCTGCGCAGCATCGATTCAAATGTGTGGAAATGATGTGTTGGCCAAAAGGAAAAGCGGAAAGACGCTATGCTGGGGTAACTCATATTGATGTGGCAGAGCTTTCCACTCAAAAAATAGCATACATCCGCGACTACCTGAAGCAGAAGGAGGTGTACATTTCGGGACTTGGGTATTATCCAAACCCCCTGGATGCAGACGATAAGCAAACAGCAGTATATATAGCGCAGATTAAAGATATCATAGCGGCAGCTTCAGCATTGAATATACCGGTAGTCAATACATTTGTGGGCAGAGATCATACACAATCGGTCGATTACAACCTGGGTCGGTTTAAAGAAGTATGGCCGGAAATTATCCGTTGGGCAGAGCAGCACAAGGTTAAGGTGGCCATTGAAAACTGCCCGATGTTGTTTACATCAGATGAGTGGCCCGGAGGAAAAAATCTGGCTATCTCCCCTGAAATATGGGATAAGATGTTTGATATTATCCCCAGCGATCATCTGGGGTTAAATTACGACCCTTCGCATCACGTGTGGATGCAAATGGACGAAGTACAGCCTATTTACGACTATAAAGAAAAGCTTTTTCATATCCATTTGAAGGATGTGAAAGTATACCGCGACAAGCTCAATCGCGTAGGTATATTAGCTCACCCGTTGCAGTACCATTCTCCTAAGATTCCGGGATTGGGAGATGTAAGGTGGGGTGATTTTTTCTCAGCCCTGACTTCCTGTGGCTACAAAGGGCCAGTGTGTATTGAAGTAGAGGACAAAGCGTATGAAGGATCGGAAGCAGATGTGCATACAGCAATACTTACCAGTAGAAATTTTTTAAGTCAGTATGTGGTTTTATAAAACCCGCCTTAGAATTGGCCTAAAAATCAGGTGTTTGGTGTAAAATAAGCACAACAGGTGTTATATTAGTAGATATGTGGCAAAGAACATTATCCATAACCTGGCTTGCTTACCACTTGCTTACCCTGGCTCGGTTTCTTTATTTGTATTTACCCATCAGGCTAAATAACAAGCACCTTCCGGTACAGTTTACTCCCGGTCCTGTGTGGGGAGTTTTTGTGCTTTCGTTGGTGGGATGTATCCTCATATTCATGCCTGTGTTGGCTTTTGTGTTGACGTTTACCAGCACAGGTGCATTGCATCCCGAATGGTTTGCAGTAAGTGTAATAGGCTTTCTTTTTAGTATAGTATACAGAGGCTTGCAGGGCAGTAGTGTCACTCATTTATTTTTCGATGGAGATGACTTGTTTTTCACTACATACGGTTTTTACGAGGCTACCACTGAGGTGATTGATAAAACAGAAATTGAAGGAATTGTACTTATGTTTACCCAGTTTAAAGCCACAAAAAATTACAAGCTGTGTGTGAAACTGGAAGACGGTCGTCTTATACTGCTGCGCATAACCTTATCAGAGCACAAAGCTGAAGAGTTGCAGGAAAGGTATTGTGAGTTATTTGGTGTAGGGAAAGCGGTGGATATAAGCCAGAAAAGCCCCGTTAACGATATTAATTTAATTCTTGGGTCCTTAGGCTAATCAGGTATGTAGGTTTGGAAAAATAAGGTAGGTAGTAAGATGAAGAAAAAGTTAGTCGTATTATCAGGTGCAGGAGTAAGTGCAGAAAGTGGGATACGCACTTTTAGAGATGCCAATGGGCTCTGGGAGGGACACGACGTGATGGAAGTAGCTTCGCCTCAGGGTTGGAGCAAAAACAAAGAGCTGGTGCTTGATTTTTACAACCAAAGGAGAAAGCAGGCTATGTCGGCCCAACCCAATCTGGGGCATATTGCTTTGGCGCAATTAGAAGAAAAATTTGAAGTGGTCGTCATCACTCAAAATGTAGACAACCTGCATGAAAAAGCAGGATCAACTCATGTGATACATTTGCACGGAGAGTTATTCAAAGCAAGAAGTACATTGGACGATAGCCTGGTGTACGATATCGAAGGGTGGGAGCTCAATTTAGGAGATATTTGCGAAAAAGGAAGTCAGCTAAGACCTCATATTGTCTGGTTTGGTGAAATGGTGCCTATGATGGAAGTAGCCGCACAGTATACTGCCGAGGCAGATATTTTTGCCGTAGTAGGCACCTCGTTGCAGGTATATCCGGCGGCAGGTCTGGTGGATATGGTATCAGCCGGTGTACCCAGGTATGTAATAGACCCACACATACCTTCTTCGATACATTCTCAGACTAATGTTATCTGTATAGAGGAACCGGCCAGCACCGGAGTGTTAAAAATGGCTCAGGCAATATCTTCAAACTATAGCTAGTATGAATCAGGCATCCCTTAGTCGGTCTATCTCATCTACGGTAGATATGTCTGTGATAAGTACGGGCCCACAATACAACCTGAGCGATCCTGTTTGGGCGGTAAGCTGGTTTGATCTAAAGTATAAAAATCTACATAACCTGTACCTGACATTAGTGCGCAACCATATAGCTACAGAGCAAGGTGTACCTTATATAAAGGCACGTCTGATTAAGCGCATAGAGGGTAGGGAAGAAGATCAGAGAGATATGTTGTTGCTGACACATTACCCGCATCCGGCTGGTTTTTTGTCAATGGCAAGTTCGTGGATGTTTCAGCTTAAAAGTGTTTTGCAGTTGTTTGCTGTCAGAAACTTTACTTTTGGTTTTATGCATAGGATAGACGAAGTAGCTACATGGCCTCCCAGGCCTACCCGATACAAGGGAAAGCTACTCTACCTGGTGCATCACTTTCGCAACCAACACACTGGTTTCGACATAGGAGCCTGCAAAGATCTGGCTGCTACATTTGATGTGTTTACCCATTTCGCCGGCATCAAATCTCATTTGATTGGTAGTAAAAAGAAAAATCAGAAAATGAAAACAGCTCCATTCCTGATGGATGGTTTGATTGTTTATACCGCATTTGACTGGTCTTCCTTTGAAGCATTGCTAGATTCTCAGGCATACCGCGATTTCAGAGAGGCTCATCAATCCAATTTTATTGGCCTTTACGATCGGGATTTGTAACAAAATAGTGCCGTTTTTTTAACATTTTCATCACACGGTAAAATGGCGATTTAAGCAAGATATATGAAATATTGCTATAGAGACCGTTGTTTATCAGTAAAGTACATTCAGCGTAAATGTGCTCGTGTTTTAGCTAGATGTTTCAGTATTTTATAAAAATGGGTGGTATTTTATCTTTATTTAGTATAAAACCCTGATAATAAGTGGTTTTGGCTTGTATTATTCAATTATTTTATTAATATTCACAGATCAGCCAATTTTTTTTAAATGACAACAGTGGAAATACGCCAACAAAAATAGAAGTAGACTATAGCGTTTTCGTCAGTTCGTCTGAAAGTTAATCACTCAACCAAGTATGTCAGCAACGATAGAACCAGCTAAATTATCAGACACCTCACTAAATCCTCTGAGAACCGTCCAACAGCCGACTATTCCTTTTGGAAGCGTAGACAAATCGATTATTAAACCCACTGAGAAGAAAAACAAGCAAGCTGTAGCGAGCTACATGAGCCGCACACTCAAAGATTCTTTTGGGCCCGAGATGGTAAACCTGATAGAGCCCTACCATTCTGTTAAACTTACAGCCACCTTGCGCAGTGTCTTTGTAGCCAACGATGTGCTGAGTGTAGCCTCGGCTCAGTCTACCTTAGAAACATTTGACTTCAATTCATCCAACCCTTTCGACGAAACGGTAAGTACACGAATATTTGTCAAGCAAGGATCGCATAACGGGTACGCTATTTTGCATATACCAGCCTTTGTACCGGCCAATGAGCTCAAAGTGCCCGATGAGGCCACAAACTTTAAGATCAGCGCCCGCCTTGTAGCTGTTTCAGATTTTGTTTTTTCGCAGGACAACAACTCTTACCTTGCCGACAATGCCGTAGCACACGGTAGCTTTGGCGCATTCGAAACCCCCATGCTGCCGGTGTTGAGAATGCAAACACAACCAATCACTACACAGGTGTGTATCAACAAGTGCAAACCGATCGAAGGCAATGTACATACGGTTTGTGTAGTAGCCGTAAAGTTTTTCAATTACGATCAGGGCAAGTTTATCCATCTGGAAAAGAGCGGCACTATGAAAATCATGAAAGTTTTTTAACAGCTCCTCCTTGTAGTATTGGTATTAGGATGAATACCAGTAGGATGAGCCGATAATATATCCCAACCTGTTCTACGTTCGAGAACGGGTTTTTTTATGATTTTTATAAAATTACAACGGATTGTATTTTTGATCGATAAGAAGTAAACCCGGTATACTACTTGCCGTTTAACCCATAAAATTTTTTACTTGCTAAATATCCAATTATTATTGTCTGATAAAGATAACCTTATGATTAAACGATTGCCGTTATTATGCCTTGTGCTTTTGCTGGCTGCAGTTCCGACCAGTACATTGCCGGCACAGGCCCCAAAAAAATATAATGCTGCAGAAATACAACTTATGCTTCAAAAGCTAAATGTGCTCGGAACAGCACTGTATGTGGCAGCACATCCCGACGATGAAAACACCAGCCTGATCGCCTATTTGGCAAATGAAAAATTATACAATACAGCCTACCTGTCAGCTACGCGTGGCGATGGGGGACAAAATCTGATAGGGCCTGAAATACGCGAATTGCTGGGGCTTATACGCACTCAGGAGTTGTTGGCGGCACGTCGTACCGATGGAGGGCAACAGTTTTTTTCCAGAGCCAATGACTTTGGCTACTCCAAAAATCCAGACGAAACATTTACCATTTGGGACAAGGAAGCCGTACTTGAAGATTTTGTACGTGTGTTCAGACAGTTTAAGCCCGATGTGGTTATTACACGATTTCCGGTAGACGGCCGGGGAGGTCACGGGCACCATACGGCTTCAGCCATATTGGCTGGAGAAGCTTTCGAAGCTTCGGCAGATCCGTCACGATTTCCGGCATCAGCCTCCAGGTATGGTGTATGGCAGCCCAGGCGTTTGCTGTTCAATACCCACCCGTATTTCTTTGGAGGGGTAGATAAAATGGATACCTTAAAATACATAGCCGAAGATCTTGGGCTATATAACCCATTGCTGGGAAAATCTTACCCTGAGATAGCTGCAGCAAGCCGGAGTATGCACAAAAGCCAGGGCTTTGGGGCCAGCGGTACACGAGGTTCCATGATGGAATACTTTGAGTTGATAGCAGGGGACAAACCTACGGGACATCTCTTTGGTGGAGTGGATACTTCGTGGAAACGAGTGAAAGGAGGCCAGCAGGTAGCAGGGCATATTGAAAATGCGCTTTTGAACTATGACCCGACAAATCCGGCTCTTATTGTAGACGATCTGGTAAAAGCGTATAAGGCACTAGATGCATTGCCCGACGAACATTGGCGTGGTATTAAACAACGGGAAATCAGAGAGATAATTAAAGCATGTATGGGGCTGTATCTGGAGATTAAAGCAAATGATTATGCGTTTACACCGGGCGATTCTATTAGATTGAGTATAGAAGCTATAAACAGATCGGCCAAAGATGTGCGTATAGCTTCTTTGGTTATTGATAAACTGGCCTCATTCCAGGTCAATCAACAACTGCAGAATAATCAACCTTTTAATTCGGATAAACACTATGTATTGCCGACCGAACTACCGTACACTCAGCCCTACTGGCTCAACGAAGAGGGGAGCCTTGGCATGTATCGGGTATCTGATGAGAAACTCATCGGTACGCCGGAGAATAAGCCGGCTCTTCGAGGTACATTTACAATAGACATAGACGGTCTGTCGCTGGATTATACCGTGCCTGTAGTTTATAAATATACCGACCCTGTAAAAGGAGAAGTATACAGACCGCTGGAAATTACTCCTCCGGTATTTGCCAACATAGCGGAGAAAGTATACGTGTTTGGATCAGAGGAAAGTAAGAAAATAGCCGTGACAGTGAAGGCTGGCAAGGCCGGAGTAGCGGGGAAGGTGAATCTGATATTACCGAAAGGCTGGCGTAGCTCACCTGCTTCGAGTGCATTCGATTTGCAGCTCAAAGAAGAAGAGCAGGTGTTTGAATTTGATGTATTGCCCCCGGCAGGACAAAGCGAAGGCTATGTAAAAGCCAGTGTAGAAGTAGATGGGCAGATCTATGATAAAGGGCTGGTGCGCATAACATACGATCATATACCAGTACAAACCCTCTTTGCTGATGCAAAAGCTAAAGTAGTAAAAATAGACTTGAAGCGTAAAGGCAATCGGGTGGGGTACATAACCGGCGCAGGAGATGATATACCGGCAAGCCTGGCGCAGATCGGGTACGAAGTGCATGAGCTTGACGATGAGGATATTGTTGATGAAAAATTACAACAGTACGATGCTGTGATAGTAGGCATCAGGGCCTACAATACCCGCGACCGTATGAAATTTCATCAGGAAAAATTGATGGACTATGTAAAAAAGGGTGGTACGATGATTGTGCAATACAATACCAGCCATAGGCTGAAAACAACTGATCTGGGGCCATATCCGCTCAAGTTGTCGCGCGATAGAGTGACTGTAGAAGAAGCAGAAGTGAGGATTTTGAAACCGAAACACCCTGTAATGAACTACCCCAATAAGATAACCTCTAAGGACTTTGAAGGGTGGGTACAGGAGCGTGGTTTGTATTTTCCAAACGAGTGGGACGATCGCTACGAAGCATTGCTTTCTTCCAACGACCCGGGGGAGACTGAAAAAAACGGAGGGCTACTGGTCGCTAAGTATGGGCAGGGGTATTATATCTACACAGGCTATTCCTGGTTTAGAGAGCTGCCGGCAGGAGTACCCGGAGCGTATCGTATTTTTACTAATATGATTTCGCTGGGCAATTGATAAAAACGGACAAACAACCTAACACTAAAATTAGATCGAATTATGCATACCGATGACAAGCCTCCTTTCTTTCGCTCGTGGAAACATCTCTACCTCGCCGTGTTTTTCAACCTTGTAGTGTTGATCATGTTGCTGTATTGGTTTAGCGTTTCATTCGGCTGATTATATCCTTTTTTATCCAACTATCACTTTCCTATTACTTAGCTATTTGACTGTATGCATTCACTAGATTTTGTTGTTCTCTTCGGTACTTTGGGTTTTATCGTTGGCTATGGGGTTTGGAAAACCCGTCATAGTAAAAACATAGAAGGTTATTTGCTGGGCGATAAGAGCATGCAATGGGGCACGATAGGCCTTTCCGTCATGGCTACCCAGGCCAGTGCTATCACTTTTATCAGCACACCCGGACAGGGATATGAAAGCGGTATGGCATTCGTTCAAAACTACTTTGGACTTCCCATAGCTCTGATTATAGTTGCTTTTGTCTTTATTCCCCTGTACTACAAGCTCAATGTATACACAGCCTATGAGTTTTTAGAAAAACGTTTTGATCAGAAAACCCGGCTACTGGGGGCATTTTTGTTTTTGGTGCAGCGGGGGTTAGCTGCGGGTATTACGATATATGCACCGGCTATTATATTGTCCACCATTTTAGGATGGGGTCTGGCCTGGACGATTTTACTCGTCGGGGTATTAGTAATCATATACACCGTTTCCGGAGGCACAAAGGCTGTAAGCCTTACGCAGAAATATCAGATGGGGGTAATCCTGGCTGGTATGTTATTGGCATTTGGTTACATACTGTATTACCTCTCTCCATTTGTGTCTTTTACCGGAGCATTAGAGATAGCAGGAAAACTCGATAAACTCAATGCAGTGGATTTTAGTTTGAATTTTGAAACCCGCTACACGGTATGGTCCGGTATACTAGGAGGGTTGTTTTTGGCCTTGTCCTATTTCGGTACGGATCAGTCGCAGGTGCAGCGGTATCTGGGAGGCAAAAATACCACAGAGAGTAAAATGGGGTTGATGTTTAATGCCGTACTGAAGATTCCTATGCAGTTTATGATTTTGCTTACCGGTGCATTGCTGTATGTATTTTATATTTTTTATATGCCGCCGGTACATTTCAATTCTACTTCGCTTGATTTGGTGAAAACATCCGGAAAAGAGAAGGAGTTGGCCCTGATACAATCCGAGCATGATGCGCTGGCCGATAGCAGAAAAAAAGCTGCAGTAGCGTACCATCAGGCTTTGGAAAACGGGGGAGATGCAGCTGCTGAGGGTGAGGAGCTCCTGTCTAATGCGAAAGCGCTCGATGAGAAACGCACAGAAGTAAAAGCGCTGATATCCAGTGTAGATCCCGCTGTAAAAACAAAAGACTCAGACTATGTGTTCCTTACTTTTATATTAAACTATCTACCTCACGGCATTATAGGCCTGTTGATAGCGGTGATTTTTTCAGCAGCCATGTCATCTACCTCTTCTGAAATCAATGCGCTGGCATCTACCACGGTTGTCGATTTTTATAAAAATGTAATTAACCGCAAAGGCTCTGACCAAACGTACCTGGTGGCTTCCAAGTGGCTCACTGTGATTTGGGGTAGTCTGGCGATTGCATTTGCCTTTATGGCGCACATGTCCGAAAACCTGATAGAGATGGTCAACATTCTGGGCTCTATTTTTTATGGCAATATTTTGGGTATTTTTCTGGTGGCCTTCTTTGTAAAACAGGTACAGGGCAATGCTATCTTTTATGCGGCCATTATTTCTCAATGCATCATTTTTGTACTCTTTTTTACCACTCCCATAGGTTACTTATGGTACAATGTGATAGGTTGTGTGGGTACTATACTCCTGAGTGTGGTCTTGCAAATGTTGGATAAAAGTAAGACTGCATAAAAAAAAGAGACTGCCCTGAGGCAGCCTCCATTCTATGAGAAAGTAAATAAAGATTTATAACGAATCTATCAAATCCTGATTACGCTTGATATAGCCAAAATCGCCGGAAGGAAAATTTCTGGCCAGTTCCATGGATTTTTTAGCGGTTTCTTTAGCCGCTTTTTTCTCTCCTAATTTGGCTAGAATTTTAGCTTTGGTATGTACGTGCCAAAACTGCTGACTGTTGTTTCCTTCTGCCAGGTACATGTCCATCCATTTCAATGCCTGATTCAGATCTTTGCCTGCGCTTAGGTAGTAGTTGGCTGCTGTTACATAGTTGTTTACATTTACTTTTGTGCCTTTTGCTATGGCTTCCATCACCTGCTTGTCGAAAGAAACGGTAACGGGAATTTTAACAGATGTGTTTTCCCAGGCAAGCTGGATGTTAGCCGATTTACTGTCTTCTGTAAGGTCTGTTATGTTGTAGGTAAGCATCGATACCGTCTCAGTAAGTTTTCCAGGCTTTACTTTCACGGTAGCGGCTGCCTTAGCAGCATCGTAAGCAACCAGATTGCCACCCATTGATATATCAGTATAAAATACCACAGACCATTCGTTTGCTCCGGGAGTAGCTAGCAGAAGGTATTTTCCTGCTTTTAGCGATTGGTCGCCTACAGTTACATCATCGCTAAACGATACCGTAGTACCGGCATTGGCCCCAGCGCGCCACATCGTGCCAAAAGGTACCAGAAAGTCGTCTCCGGAACCGAATATTTTTCTGCCTTTCGTTTGAGGACGATAGTAGTCAATTTGGATGGTAGTAAGTCCCACTTTAGTGGAAGTAGAACCTTCAGGGCTAGGTGCAGGAATGTCGATTTGTGCCATGGCTATCATGCTGGCCAGCATAAGAGCAAGCGACAAGGTGAGTTTTACAAGTTTTGGTTTTTTCATTTGATAAAAAAGTTTGGTTTATTAATTACGCAAAGGATATACGTCAACGCGTAGCGCTGGTTAGATAATAATGCTGATTTTAATTTATTTTTTGCTTTACACTTACAGGTTCGGTCTATAGGTTACAGAAAAGGCATAAATAGGCTTTGCTTAGAAACACTTTCATTAGCACATTCAGACCAAGGAGAGCAATTTCAAAATAGGTCTTTCTTATTTGATGCAAACCTTTTAAGCCAAATGTAGGGAGCTTGTGTAGCTGCTGCCGCACTAGCAAGACACATAAAAACAGTCTTTACTCTACCCCAAAAGATGAAAAGGAAGGTGACAAATTTTATTCTTTGTAGAAAGAGCCCTATTTTAGAGTAATCATTAACCACGCCTTATGGATCATATACTTTGCCCTGTAGATTTTTCTGAAACCTCGTTGAATGCACTTGAGTATGCTGTGTCGATAGCCAAAAAGCACAAAGCAGATCTTTCGCTGCTCTATGTGTTTACCGAAGAGTATTACAATGAGCACCTTTCAGAAGGAGTGAAAGATTATGAAGAATATGAGGAGGAGTTTAAAGCAAAACTTCGCGTGATTAGCGATGAAATAAAGACCAATGCATTTGATCCCAAACCCTTTGTAATTTCCGGCAATTTTTTGAGTTCGGTTCAGCAGTTTGTGACTACCAATAAGGTAGATATGGTAGTGACCGGTACTAAAGGCGCCAGCGATTTGTTTGATAAAATGGCCGGTAGCAATACCATCAAAATGCTCGATCACCTGACTATACCGATTTTGGCCGTGCCTAAAAAGGCAACCTTTAGCGGACTGAAAAAAGTAGTATATGCTACCAGCTACAAGGAAGAAGACAAAATAGCGATAAGAGAGCTAGTGGATTTTACAGCCCCCTTTCAGTCAGCCATTACGATCCTGCACCTCTCGCGGCGCGACAATATCATAGAAGAAGCCCTGCTGTCCAATTTCAAAGAGGAATTGGAGGGTTTTGTCGATTGCAGTAAGATTTCGTTTGTAAAAACCACTTATACAGAGAGGCTGGCGCTGAGTATTGATAGTTATATGATGGAGGAACAAAGCAATGTACTGGCAGTATTGATGGAAAAGCGAAACCTTATAGACAGGCTCTTTCACAAAAGTGTAACCAAAGAGCTGACATATCTTATGGATTTTCCTCTGCTGGTGTACAAAAATGACAAGTACTAGCCCGAAGTACCTGTCACTTATGATATGTTTTACACTCCGGGTGTCTTGTTGTTTTCTTTGCTTTCTATCAGTACGATAGGTTTTTGAATGGCTAAGTTATTAGGGTAGGATACCAGATGTCCTTCATCATCCTCCAGTTTTACTGAAAATAGCGACAAGTCTCTGACTATGCCCGTGACAGAATTTTCGCCATCGATTATTTTCACTTTGCCTCCTATACGGTAGGGGTAGTAAAAAAACAAAATAACAGAGGAGGTTACATTGCTCAGGATAGACCACTGAGCAAACAAACCTATACCCAGTATAGTGAAAAATGTAGTGAGGTAAACAAACAGTTTTTCGAATGTAAAGTCCCAGATAATGGCTACCACTACTGCAAAAATCAGGGTAATGATGAAATTGATAATCTTAGTGGTAAGTACAGCCCTGTCGTGCTGGATTTTATTACGTTCGGCATACCGCTTGTTGAAGCGTGAAATGATAAAGCGAGTAAGAAAATAGATTACTACTACTCCGGCAGTAAATACTATTTGATGCATGTATTTTTCAATCATTGGTCTAAAAAAGTATGGAAAAACAATAAACTACACCTGATAAGAATGTTCATCGATTTCTGACATGAAATGATCTTGTGTCAGTTCTTATGTTCGTCGGTCCATATTTGCCAAATATATCATACTGACTTATCTTTCAAAGGTTTTTTAAAAGAATTAATTATGGGTAAAAAAGTACGATTTGGTATCATTGGGTTTGGAAGTATTGCAGGTCATCATTTAAAGGCGATCAACGCTCTGGACAATGCGGAGGTAGTGGCGGTATCAGCCAGAAACCCCGAAAAGATAAAAAGCAACCCTGCACTGGAGGGCACTGCTATCTATGCTACCGAAGACCAGCTTATCGAAGATCCGGCTGTAGATGCTGTGTCGATTTGTACACCGTCGGGTATGCATCTCGAGCCCGCACAAAAAGCAGCTGTTGCCGGCAAACATATATTGGTAGAAAAACCACTCGAAATAAGTCAGGAACGTTCTTTGCAGCTCATTCAGGCAGCTCAACAAGCGGGCGTTAAACTGGCCTGCATATTTCAAAACCGCTATGCAGAAGACTATTCTAAGCTGAAACAGGCGGTGAAACAAAACGAACTCGGCAAGCTGGTATTGGGCAATGCTTACATCAAGTGGTTTCGGGACGCTTCGTACTACCACTCATCCGATTGGAAGGGAGTGCTGGATGCTGATGGAGGAGCTGCACTGATCAATCAGTCCATACATACCATCGACTTGTTATTGGATGTGATGGGGCCTGTTCGGTCTGTCAGGGCTAAGGTGACCACTCGTACACACGCTATAGAGGGAGAAGACCTGGGAGTGGCCATACTGGAATTTGCCAGTGGAGCATTGGGTACAGTAGAAGGTAGTACAGCCATCTATGCTGGTTTTCCGGAGCGATTGGAGGTGCATGGGCAGAATGGGAGTATGATTCTGGAGAAAGGCAGGCTTGTTCACGACCTGAATGGTCCCATAGAAGTGGCCGATGACGTAAGTTCGGGGGCAGCTGATCCCATGGCTATAGATTTTCAATTGCATCAGCGGCAGATAGGAGAGTTTGTCGGCAATATACTCGAAGGCACTGAACCTACCGTGAACGGGCCGGAATCTATAAAGGCAGTACAATTGATCAATGCCATTTATCAGGCTTCACGAGAAGACAGGGTTGTATACCTTGACTAAGCCTATTGCCTTTTAAAGAGCTGCTTGTACTCTTTTGGCGACACATTATGAATTTTTTTAAACTGCTTGTTGAAATTGGAAATATTGTTGAAACCGGAATCGAAACAGGTAGAAGCAATAGACATATCATCTTCCAACAATAGTTTACAGGCGTATCCTACCCGGATCTTGTTTACATATTGAGAAAAGGTAGTACCATACACCTGCTTAAAATACCTGCTAAAGGAAGAAGCATTCATGTTGGCTATTTCGGCAGCAGCAGGCAAGCTTACCTGATGCCTGAAGTTGTTCATGATGTAGTCATGCACCTGTTGAAGTCGTCCCTCTTTTGGTTGGTTTATTATTTCTACATATCCTTTGTTGGTCAGGGTTTTAAAGTCCTTGTTTTGCCCCAGCTCATTCATTATTTCTAATATCCCCATTAGCTGGTGAAACTGATCCAATTGAGGGAGCCGGGCTATTTTGGCTAGGGTTTCGTTCACATTCTGAAAAGCCAGACCCTGTTTGGATTTTTCTATCAGAGACCTTACGTGAGAGTATTCCGGCAGAGACAGAATGTCGCTTCTTGAAAAAACATTTCCCAGGTGTATGGCTATTACTTCGGCCGGACGGGAGGGGGGGCTACTCTCAATGAGAGGAAAATCATCCTGCCACATGTGAGGAAGATTCTGTCCGATCACTATAATTTCACCGGGTTGATATTTTTCGATGTTGTCGCCAACAAAGCGCGTCCCCGTGCTATTGACTATGCCTACTATTTCGATCTGTTCGTGGTAATGCCATATTTTCACAAGCTCTTTGTTGTAGTAGGCCGTTACCGACACAGATTGGTTGTGGGCAACACTTCGATCTAAAAATTCAGGATTCATTTATATAAAAAAATTGCATTTATTTCACTATAAATAGATGTCATGCAAAAAAAGAATACAAATATGTCAAAAAAAATGTGGAAACTCGAATGTATAAGAATCAATATTGCAATTATATTGCTGGGATAAAAACCAGTAAGCTATTCAAAATAGAAAGTAAATGCAGTTAGAAAATAAAGTAGCCGTAATTACGGGAGGAGCAAGTGGAATAGGTTTGGCTATTACCAGCCTGTTTGCAAAAAATGGAGCGAAGGTGCATGTACTTGAGCTAAACACAGAAAACGGCATAGATGCAGAAGGAGATATTACGCTCCATACCTGCAATGTGGCTGATCAGACTCAGGTAAATGAAGTAATCGAAAAGATAGGAGCTGAAAAGGGTATCGACATATTGGTAAACAATGCCGGTATCGCCCATGTAGGCAATATAGAAGGTACATCAGAAGAGGATATGGACAGGTTGTACAATGTCAATATCAAAGGGGTGTACAATTGTGCCAAGGCCAGTATTCCGTTTTTGAAAGAAAGCAAAGGAGTAATTCTAAATATGGCTTCTATTGCTTCATCAGTAGGAATACCCGACCGGTTTGCCTACTCTATGACCAAAGGAGCGGTACTTACCATGACCTACTCCATAGCACAGGATTACCTGGCCGATGGCATTCGCTGCAATTGTATATCGCCAGCTCGTGTGCATACTCCCTTTGTAGATGGTTTTATAGCCAAAAACTACCCGGGACAGGAAAAAGAAATGTTTGACAAATTATCAAAATCCCAACCGATAGGCAGAATGGGGCAGCCCAGTGAAATAGCGGAGTTGGCGTTGTTTTTGTGCTCCGACAAAGGTGCCTTCATGACCGGTACTGATTACCCGATTGACGGTGGATTTATAACTCTTAATAACTAATAAAGAAGACATGAAATTAATTCGATTTGGCCAGCCAGGCGAGGAAAAACCAGGGTTGATATTAGAAGACGGCAAGCGTGTAGATGTAAGTGCCTTTGGAGAAGATTACGACGAAAAGTTTTTTGGAACCGACGGTATATCACGTTTGGCAGAGTGGGTAAAAGGACAAGCTGACCTGCCCCAGGTAGCCGACGATGTAAGGTTAGGGCCATCTATCAGCCGACCCTCTAAGATTGTATGTATCGGGTTGAACTATGCTAAACACGCTGCAGAAAGTGGCATGGAAGTGCCAAAAGAGCCGGTTATATTTTTTAAAGCTACCAGTGCTATCGTAGGACCAAACGACGATGTAATCATCCCTAAAGGAAGTGAAAAAACCGACTGGGAGGTAGAGCTGGCAGTAGTGATTGGTAAAAAAGCGTCTTATGTAAGCGAAGAAAACGCCATGGATCATGTAGCCGGATATGTACTGCACAACGACTATAGCGAGCGGGCATTTCAGCTGGAGCGCTCAGGGCAGTGGGTGAAAGGAAAAAGCTGCGATACATTTGCTCCGATAGGACCGTGGTTGGCTACCAAAGACGAAATTAAAGATCCTCACAACCTCAACCTTTGGTTGAAGCTGAACGGGGAAACATTGCAGGATAGCAACACCGACGATCTGGTATTCAATATACCGTTTTTGGTGCATTATCTGAGCCAGTATATGACACTGCTTCCGGGCGATATTATTTCTACCGGAACACCCGCAGGTGTAGGGCTGGGATTGAACCCTCCCGTATACCTGAAACCAGGAGACGTAGTAGAACTGGGTATTGATGGCCTGGGTACGTCAAAACAACACGCCAAAGCATACGGCAATTAATCAGAAACTCTTTCTCTGATCATATCTAAACTTGAAAATGCATGTTAGGTTTAGAAACACGGTAAGCGCTGGGCAATAACATTGCTTCAGTGTTTACCGTGAATTATCTTCACTATCACCACTCCCCATACCACTGTGAAAGTAGGACTTTTCATACCCTGTTATATCGACCAGTTTTACCCTCAGGTGGGCATAGCCACACTAGAGCTGCTAGAAAAACTGGGAGTAGAACCTTACTATCCCGACAAGCAAACCTGCTGTGGTCAGCCCATGGCCAATTCCGGCTTTGAATGTTACTCAGAAGGGGCTTATGAGTTGTTTGTAGAAAACTTCCGCTCGTGCGATTACATCGTGTCACCGTCGGGTAGTTGTGTATATCATGTCAGGCGTCATTTCGATACTCTCGATCAGACGGATGACGTGCAACATGTTAGAAAAAACACTTACGAACTTTGTGATTTTATAGTCAATGTATTGAAAAGTCCATCGATCAAAGCTTCTTTCCCTTACAAAGTAGGCTTGCACCAAAGTTGCCACGGGTTAAGAGGGTTACGGCTGGGGCAGTGCTCTGAAAGAGTAGGAGAGTCCTTTTCTTATGTAGGCGACTTGCTGAGTCAGGTAGAAGGAGTAGAATTAGTGTCGCTTAGTCGAAAAGACGAATGCTGTGGTTTTGGAGGTACATTTGCCGTCACAGAGGAGGCCGTATCTGTAAAGATGGGCAAAGACCGACTGAAAGATCACCTGGAACAGGGAGTAGAGGTGCTCACCGGAGGAGACATGTCTTGCCTGATGCATCTGGGAGGATTGATAAAACGAAACGGCTACAACCTGAAGGTTAAACATATAGCTGAAATACTCAATAGCCAATGGTAACACACCCTAAAGCAGCAGCGGTATTTAACAAGGACGAAGAGCGTGTCAACTGGCACGATAAATCCCTTTGGTTTGTGCGTCACAAGCGTGACCTGGCTGCACACAAGATAGATAATTGGGAGCAGCTACGTGAAACCGCATCTAACATCAAGATGGATGTGCTGACAAACCTGGATATATATCTGGAGCAGTTTGAAAAAAATGCAAAGGCAAACGGGATTCATGTACACTGGGCTGCAGATGGAGACGAACATAACAAGATCGTGAAATCGATCCTTGACAAGCACAATACGCGTATGCTGGTCAAGAGTAAGTCTATGCTGACAGAAGAGTGCCATCTCAACCCTTACCTCGAAAAATACGGTATAGAAGTAGTAGATACGGATTTGGGTGAGCGTATAGTGCAGTTAGCCAAGGAGCCTCCAAGTCATATCGTAATGCCCGCGATACATAAGAAAAAAGAAGAAATAGACGAGCTGTTTCAGGAGACTATGGGTACTGAGCCTGCAGGGGGAGACCCGCAGTACCTAACCAATGCAGCCCGGGAAGATTTGCGGGAAAAATTTCTGACAGCAGATGCTGCACTTACTGGGGTCAACTTTGCGATAGCCGAAGCTGGAGGGTTTGTAGTATGTACCAACGAAGGCAATGCCGATATGGGAGTGCACCTGGCACCAGTACACATAGCTTCCATGGGCATGGAAAAACTAGTCCCCAAACTTGAGCATCTTGGGGTGTTTTTGCGCTTGCTCGCCCGAAGTGCCACCGGACAGTCCATTACGACTTATTCTTCTCACTTTTTCAAACCAAGAGAAGGTCAGGAAATGCATATCGTAATCGTAGACAATGGACGTACTGAGCAGCTGGGACGTGAAGACTTTAGAAATTCACTCAAATGCATACGCTGTGGCGCATGTATGAACACCTGCCCGATTTATAGAAGGAGTGGAGGACATAGCTACGGTAGCGTAGTGCCCGGACCTATCGGGTCTATTTTGTCGCCCAATCTCGATATGAAAAAGTATTCTACATTGCCATTTGCTTCTACCTTGTGTGGGTCTTGTTCGGATGTATGTCCGGTCAAAATAGATATTCATAATCAGCTCTATAAGTGGCGTCAGGTCATTATGAAAGAGCATCCCGATAGAGCCAAACAAATGGCAATGAAAGCCAACGGTGTGGTTTTTAAATATCCGGGGTTGTTTGATAAATTGGGAGGAGTAGCACGAAAAATGCTCAAAATAATGCCTAAGCCTATGGTTTACAATTCGCTGAATACCTGGGGAAAGCAACGCGATCTACCCGATGTGCCAGACACTAGTTTTAAAGAATGGTATCACAAAAACCGAAAGAACAATGGATAGCAGATCGGCAATATTAGGTAGAATCAAAAAGAATAAGCCTCAGCTAAATCCGGTAATCAATCTGGCACAGTTTGCCCCTGCAGCAGAGCAAAACGATTGGTTAGAAATTTTTGAAACCAACCTGAAAGCCAATGGAGGTACCATCAGATGTTTGCAGCAAGGCGAAACAATACAATCTGTATTGACTGAAGAGGTGGCAGATCACTCGTTTGTAGACTTGTCGGGCACAGTAATAGGTGGCTATGACCTGGAAAGTTTGAAACATCCCAAAGAACTGGCAGATGTGAAAATTCTTATAGCCAACCCTCAACTTGGGGTAGCTGAAAATGCAGCGCTTTGGTTTAACGATACATTGCTGAGCGGAATAAGGGCTTTGCCGTTTATTGTAGAGCGTACCATTTTTGTTTTAGAAAAAGAAAAACTAGTACCAACTATGCACCGGGCCTACGAGAAATTAGGCGAGTTAAATACCGGTTTTGGTACATTTATAGCCGGTCCATCCAAAACAGCAGACATTGAACAAAATCTGGTGATAGGAGCACACGGCACTAAATCACATTTGGTGGTTCTGGTTTAATATACGCTGTTCCTAGCGGTCAGGCGACCATATGTTAGCGGGGTTTTTGATCTCGTTTAGAATCAAGACTTTGTTGTTGAGTTCAGTGCGGTCAATTCCGCTTACCTCAAGCAAAACTTCAAAATGCTTAGGAATATGTCCGAGTTTATCTATCATATATTCTTCCATTTTTGCCATTAGTTTAGCTTCAGAAAAGTTTTTAAGACTTTGGTATACAGCGGTATCCCATAATCCTCCAAACATTATGATGGTGTTGTTGTTAGGTCCGGGAAATTTGGCAACCAGACCATAATCGGTGTGATAGGCATCCGGGTTTCCTTCAGGCTGAAACCGAAGGGTATCAGTGCCGTTGTGATATATGTACGTATTCAAACCCTGCATGTCAAAATTGCTGCTCTTAAAATAGTTGTTTAGCATGCCGGCGGTTTTTTGCATGCCCAGGAAAATGATATTGTGGTCATGCAAATCTTTTACATCCATGCGAGTTACCACCTGAGTTTGAAAAGACCTATGGTTTGAGAAAAAGAGTTTTGTGAGCTGCTCAATACAGGCTGTACTGTTTTTGATCAAATAGGTGTAGGTTAACGTGCTCAACTCTATAGTGGAGTCATTTATATTTTCTTTATAAAGTTCAAAATCAGCCATGGAGTTTAGATCAGGATTTCTGATCGTTCGGGTAGTGCCGGTGGCTTTATTGTGTTCGTTGTATATAAACAGGTCACCGAAAACGACTAAAGTTGGCTTTTCCGAATCGATAAACTCTGACCAGAATTGATTTTCTGGAAGAATACGGTACAATTCGAGTGTATTGCGTTGTGTCCACCACATCAAGGTGACTACAATCAGAGAAAGCGCAAGACCGGCTGTGAGTATAACATTGGTGTTGGTTTTTTTAGAAAACAGAGAGCTACCGGCAAGGCTTTCGTTCTTTTTTACGACCACCTTGTAGCTGCCTTTTGGTATGGTGAGTATGTAGGGTTCGTTTCTACCTTCAGATTGAAAATATTGTTTTAATTTTTTTCTGAGATTGAATATATATACCCTGACTTTGGCCGTATCAAAATCGTCGGCTGCATGAGAACCGAAAAGTTGAGATCCGATTGTGGTTTCCTTGGGTATGTTTCCTTTTTCGGTACAGCTAGCCAGGTATTTGAGTAGATCTACATAGATCTGAGACCTGCCAAACGAATTGCTTTTTACAATTCTGTCTATTAATTCTGCCTGTGTTTTGCTAGTTGACATGGTATACTTTTTCAGGCTCAAGTTTAGTGAGATATATTGGTTTCAACGCTTTGTTGCTCGTTTTTTAACCGTTTAGTAACGGTTTTTAACGTCGATTTTCCGAGTTGATGCCAGTACATTTGATTACTCGACCTTGATGTCTTTTTCGTGTGAATGTTTCAGTCATAAACTTACTGAAATGTAATCGGAATTTTTAAACCTGGAGAACCTAACTGTAAAAATATGTGCAAGCTATGATAGCCGTCAAACTAGCTCTTCGTTTTTGTCTGGTACTTTTTCTACTGGCATCCTGCAATACACAAAAGCCAAAAGATGTGCTAAATGCTTCCCGGCATTTACCTGAAGTAATTGATTTTAATTTTCATGTAAAGCCAATATTGTCTGATAAGTGCTTTGCTTGTCATGGCCCTGATGCCGCTAATCAAAAAGCAGACTTGAGGCTGGATACTCAGGAGGGAGCTTATAGCACTTTGCCAAGTGGAGCAGCAGCTATAGTGCCGGGTAGTCTGTCGGAAAGTGAGGTCTATCGGCGCATTGTAGCAGAGGATTCCAAACTACTGATGCCCCCTCCGGAATCGCACCTCTCCTTATCTCCTCATGAGATAGCCACATTGGCCAGATGGATAGAGCAGGGGGCGCAGTATAAGCCACACTGGTCATTTATACCACCCCAAAAAACGAATGTACCGGATGTAGGTAATGAAACACTGGTAAACGCTATTGATAGTTTTGTCTATAAAAAACTTCAATCTAAGCGTTTGACTTTTTCTCAGGAAGCCAATAAGGAGACCCTCATACGAAGGGCGTCTTTTGATCTTACCGGATTGCCGCCTGATATAGATGAGGTAGATAACTACTTGAATGATAATTCTCCTGAAGCATACGAGAATTTAGTAGACAGACTGCTGGCATCCGGGGCGTATGGAGAGAGAATGACAGCAGAGTGGCTAGATGTAGCCCGATATGCTGATAGCGATGGATATCTCGACGATAAACATCGCAATTTTTCACCCTGGCGCGATTGGGTTATAGAGGCTTTTAACCAAAACATGCCTTACGATCAATTTGTAACCTGGCAACTGGCCGGCGACCTGATTCCTGACGCTACGCAGGAAAGCATTTTAGCTACAGCATTTAATCGATTGAACAAACGAAACTCTGAGGCGGGAATAGTATTTGAAGAATATAGAGTAGAATATGCAGCTGACCGTACCAATACCGTAGGAAAGGCCTTTATGGGGCTTTCCGTAGAGTGTGCCAGGTGTCACGACCATAAATATGACCCGATCTCTCAAAAAGAGTACTTTCAGCTATTTGGTTTTTTTAATTCCACTTTTGAAATTGGAACCCCCGTGTATGGGCCCGACCAGACACCAGGGCCGGCACTTTTACTTTCTACTGCAGAACAACAAGAGCAAATAGATTTTTTGAATAAAATCATTAGTAATAAGGAAAAGCTCCTGGAGGAGCAGACCGCTGAGCAGGTAGCCCACCATTCCAATGCAGACAAGCAGGTGGTTGTCAGGCAAGTGGCAAAATCGCTAAAAGCACATTATACCTTTGATGCGATAGAGGAAAAAGAGGGAACCGTCTATAGCGCAAATGAGTTGGATCCATCTACCCCGGCAAAGGTCAGGCAGGGGATTTTCAAAGAGGGGATAAAGGGTAAAGCATTTTATGTGAGCGATTATAATTCGATTGCTATGGGGAAAAAGGTAGGTTGGTACGAGCGTACGGATCCTTTTTCTATTCAGCTATGGGTGCGTCCGGATACTTTATACAAAGAAGCAGCAGTACTTTGGCACAGTGAAAATTTACGTTTGGGGCTGAAAGGATACTCGCTCACACTGAGAGACAATAAAGCCGAATTTGTAATCGCGCATTCCTGGCCTCAGAACGCTATTCAGGTAACTACCCGACAGGCGCTACCACAAAAGCAATGGACACAACTGACGATAACCTACGATGGCTCCAGTAAAGCTAACGGTGTACATATCTACATCAATGGAAAAATAGCGCCTGTCAGTATAGATTATGACAACCTATACAAGGGCATTTTATATCAATATGATATTCATACGTACGGCTTTCAAGGGCTGATGTGTGGTACACGAGCCAAGTTTACACCTTTTAAAAACGGCGCTGTAGACGAGCTCAAAGTATACGATAAAGCGCTATCGGCTATAGAGGTATTGTACACATACAGTGAGAACGAAGCGTGGGCACTATTGAGCGATTCAAAATCAGAAAAAGAAAAATACTGGGACGAGTTTTACCATGCTTGTTTGAATCCCGGAGTAAAAGAGATACAAGCTGACCTAAAAAAAATCAGAGACCAACAAAACGTATTGCTAAACAGTATTCCGGAAATTATGGTTATGGGCGACCTGCCAACGCCTCGTCCTACTCACATCTTGCATAGGGGCGTGTATAATGCCAGAGGAGAGCAAGTGGAGCCGGGAGCACCATCAGCTGTTATGCCTTTTTCGAAAACCCTTCCTAAAAACAGGCTAGGTTTAGCCAGGTGGCTTTTTGATCCTAAAAATCCACTTACAGCTCGGGTTTATGTCAATAGAATCTGGCAAATGCACTTTGGCAAAGGGTTGGTCGAAACGTCGGATGATTTTGGTAGCCAGGGTAGCTTACCTACTCATCCGGAATTGCTGGACTGGCTGGCTGTTTGGTTTGTAGAAAGCGGCTGGGATATAAAAGCCCTGCACAAGCTGATTATGATGTCAAAAACCTACCGGCAGCAGTCGGTCATTACAGCCGATTTGCTCAAGGTTGATCCTGAAAACAAAGAGTTGGCCAGAGGACCGAGGTTTAGATTGCCGGCAGAGATGATTCGCGACAATGCACTGGCCATAAGCGGATTGTTGGTAGATAAAAAGGGTGGAGAAAGCGTGTATCCCTATCAGCCTCCCGGTTTGTGGGAAGAGCTTTCTACCAAAGGCTGGCGGTACAGGTACTTGCAAACTCCCGGTGAAGGGCTTTACAGAAGAAGTATTTACACCATATGGAAACGAACCGCTCCACCACCATCCATGCTCATTTTCGATGTAGCAGATCGAAGCGAGTGTGTGGTAAAACGAACAACCACAAGCACACCATTGCAGGCGTTGGTTATGTTGAATGATCCGCAGTATGTGGAGGCCTCAAGAGTGTTGGCAGAAAAACTTATCAAGAGAGAGGAAAACCTAGAAGACAGGCTGGAAAAGGCATTTAGGCATGTGACGGGGCGGTTTCCCGATGATCAGGAAAAAACAGCCATGCGGGAGTTTTACCACCAGGAGCATCGGATGTTTGCTAAAAACAAGCAACAGGCGCTGGAATATTTGCAAGTAGGAGAAGCCGATTGGGATCGTTCGATCCGCCCCGAAGAAGTGGCAGCATTGGGAGTGACTGTAAATGCAGTGCTAAACACTGCAGAAGCATATTTTAGAAATTAAAAAAATACTGAACTATGAATGATCAGGATGTACGAAGGTGGATGAATCAGGAAAGCAGGCGGGACTTTTTGAAAAAAACAGGTCTGGGACTGGGAGCTGTAGCTTTGTCGGGCTTGATGAACCCTATGGATGCATTTTCTTTAAACCAAGCAGATAATGTTGGTATATTGAAGGGGTGTCATTTTCCCCCAAAGGCAAAGCGTGTGATTTATTTGTTTCAGAGCGGAGGCCCTTCACAAATCGAAACATTCGATTACAAACCACAACTAGACAAATGGCACGGAGAGGAAATTCCGGATTCGGTAAGAGGACAGCAGCGAAACTCAGGAATGGTGTCTAGTCAGTCTACATTTCCTCTGGTACGATCCATATTTGATTTCAATCAATATGGGCAGTCCGGAGCATGGGTTAGTGAGCTGTTTCCCCATACGGCCAAAGTAGTAGATGACCTTTGCATAATTAAATCTATGTATACAGAAGCGATAAACCACGAGCCCGCAGTTATGTTTATGCAAACAGGTTCGCAGTTAAGCGGTAGGCCATCGATGGGTTCCTGGCTGAGTTACGGGCTGGGGTCTGACAATGAAAACCTTCCCAATTATGTGGTAATGATTTCACACGGAGGAGGAGGGCAACCTCTCAATAGTCAGGCATGGGGAAATGGCTTTTTGCCATCCCATCATCAGGGTGTACAATTCAGGTCAGGGAAAGACCCTGTGCTGTATCTGAATAATCCCTACGGAATTCACAAAGAAGACAGAAGGAGGGCTTTGGATTATATACAAAAAATGAATTTGCATCAGCTGGAAAAGTGGGGAGACCCGGAAATAGAATCTAAAATTAACCAATACGAAATGGCGTTTCGCATGCAAACCTCCGTACCGGAAGCCGTAGATGTATCTGGCGAACCCGACTATATTTATGAGATGTATGGAGATGATGCCAGAAAACCCGGGACTTATGCCTACAATTGCCTGCTGGCTAGAAAATTGGCCGAAAAAGATGTAAAGTTTATTCAACTGTATCACAGTGGATGGGATCAGCACGGAGGCTTGCCGTCAGGGATTAAAAGGCAGGCTTTGAGTACCGATCAGGCCAATGCGGCATTGATAAAAGACCTGAAGCAGCGTGGTTTGCTGGAGGATACATTGGTAGTATGGGGAGGGGAGTTTGGAAGAACCAGCTTTTCTCAGGGGCAATTAACGAAAACCAATTATGGCAGAGATCATCATCCGGGGTGTTTTACTATGTGGATGGCAGGAGCTGGAGTAAAGCCGGGAATGACCTATGGCAAGACAGACGATTTCTCTTACAATGTAGTAGAAAATCCAGTACATGTGCACGACTTTCAGGCTACTTTATTGCACTTGTTGGGGGTAGACCATGAGCGACTAACTTTTAAGTATCAGGGGAGAAGGTTTAGGCTGACAGATGTACACGGGCACGTGGTGAAAGATATTTTATCCTAAAAAGGAGCAAAGAGTATTTTAGATAAAGTGTACAGGCAATAAAGGGCAGAGCATTCCATGCAGGAGGTAGCGGGTGTCAGATGATAATGGTGTCGTTGGTTCAGTATCGGAAAAAGACATATAATGATGCTAAGGTATTATTTCGCATGAATTCTTAGTAATTTATATTATCATTGAGCATTATTTATGCTTTTTTGATGAGAGTAGACAAGTACAACGCACTTGATGATGCAGAGTTAATGGCATTGGTCTCCAATGATGTGCAGGGTGCGTTTGAGGAAATTTATCATCGATACTGGGAAAACCTGGTAAAAACAGCCTTTAATATTACCAGCAATCGCGATGTGAGTTTCGATTGTGTGCAGGAGGTGTTTGTGAGTTTGTGGGCTCATCGCGAAACCCGACAGGTAAAGGATGTAAGCCGATACCTTTTCAGGGCTGTTCGGTTAAAAGTATTTGAATACATACGCAACGGCAACATCAGTCAGAAGCATCTCGATCGCATGCGTTTTATTCTCTCGGCCAACAACACAGAGGAGATAATCAACAACAAGGAACTGAAAAAGCAGATCAACTCCAGTCTGGCAAAGCTACCGGCCCGGTGCAAGGAAGTATTCGAACTTAGTCGGTTTGAGTACCTTTCCAATAAAGATATAGCAAAGAGGTTAGGAGTGTCACTCAAAACGGTAGAGGGGCATATTACCAAAGCTCTCAAACAATTGCACTCAGATTTAGGGCCGGTTGTATTGCTGTTTTTTTCTTTTTTAGGTTAACCTCTTTCCCAAAAGAGGATTTGTAACTAACTGTATTTCAATAGTTTTTCTTTTTTCTTTAAAAAAAACAAAAAAGAAGCAAGGGTTTATGCCGGGCTGTGCAACATCTATGTAAAACCTGCTTCTATGAACAAGAAAGAACTGGAAAACCTGCTAGGCAGGCATAAGGCTGGAAAAACTACCGCTCAGGAAGAGCGATACCTCGAGGAGTTTTTTAGTACCTACAAGCCCAATGGTGACTCATGGGATGCTCAGCAGCTTGGCGATAAAAATGACTTTAATTCACGCTTGTTAGATGCTATCCAGTCTGCTGTGCATGAGCAGGATGATGAACAAAACAACATGTCGACCTTACGGCGGTTTGCGGTGTGGCGTTATGCAGCAGTACTAGCCCTGCTCATAGCTGCGGGATTTGCTGTACACCGGTGGGTAGGCACTCCCCACGAGACACAAACTAACCATACCGTGTGGGTAGAAAAGGTAACACACCATGGAGAGAAGGTGACTTTTAAACTACCCGATGGGAGTATCATAAAACTAAATGCAGGTTCTAAGCTGGAGTTTCCATCTGCATTTTTGCATGATGAAAGAAGAGTGAAACTGACGGGAGAAGCTTTTTTTGAAGTGGCCAGGAATGAAAAAAAACCATTTGTGATTCAATCAGGACATATTATTACTACTGTTTTGGGAACTTCATTTAATATCAGCGCTTATCCGGAAAAAGATGTAATAGAGGTGGCTGTGGCTACCGGAAAAGTAAAGGTAGAAAGCATTCAGGCCGATAACGAACAGGGCCAGTCTGATGTGGTGTACCTTCACCCCGATAGAAAGGCCACTTACCGCCTAAAAGAAAATGAACTCTTAGTATCTGCATTCAACCCGGACATAGACCTGGCCTGGAGAGCGGGGGTTTTGTCTTTTAGTCATGCCGATGAGATTACGGTTATTCAGGAGCTGGAAAGATGGTATGGGGTAGAACTAACCGTTATGAATGATAGTCCCAAAGCGTGGGATTTAACAGCTAGATTCGATAATCAATCTCTCGACGAGATCATGCAGTCACTGAGCCATACGGCACAGTTTGATTATACCATACGCAACAAGCAAGTACAGATTACCTATAAAAAACTATAAAACAAACTCACTATGATAAAAACCAATACCAGTTAAAAAAAACAGCAATGCTCGAGGAGCATTGCTGAAGGATTCTTTCCCATTGAAACCCCATGTTTGGACGCGTGATGATTTCGATAGGAAAGGAGCAGTTTCAATGTTTTTTTACATCAAAACCAAACAAAAATATGAAAATTAAACGGTTACTCCTATTTAAGAAAGTAGTAATGTATTCCCTATACGGCTTGATAACCCAGGTACTGCTAAGTGGCATGCTACTCGCTTCTACTGTATCGCACGGACAGAAAGTGGCCAGTGTAAAAGAAGTGAGCATGGATGTGAGTTTTAAAAACGAAAACGTAAAGTCTGCCTTTAAAAAGATAGAACAGCTAACAGGCTACAGATTTGTGTTTTTTGAAAAAGATATCAACAACAAACTAAAGTTGAATGCATCCTACAATCAGGATGCACTGTACGATATACTGCTGGACATATCCAGAAAAACCAATCTCAGTTTTAAGCAGGTAAACAACAACATAAATGTGCAGCGTATGCATGCGCACCTCGCAAACTCCCGACAGCACGAGGCTGTAAGCATTGTAGAGGATGTAGAATTGTCCGGTAAGATTACTGATGAAAACGGGCAAGGTTTACCCGGTGCTTCTATTCTGGTAAAGGAAACGAGTGTGGGTACTACCTCTGACCTGGACGGAAACTATAAGCTCACCGTGCCCGAAAATGCGGTAGTAGTAGTGTCTTTCATCGGTTATATCACGCAGGAGATTCCCATCGGTAACAAAACGGTGATAGACGTAGTGATGATGGAAGATACTGAAACCTTGAATGAAGTAGTAGTATTGGGCTACACATCCAAGTCCCAAACCCAGCTGGCTTCATCGGTATCTGTGGTAAAGGAAAAAGAATTGAACAATGTTACCACCACATCAGTGTCTAATGCACTGCAGGGAAAAGCTGCAGGTGTATTTGTAACCAACAGTGATGGCAGGGCCGGTAGCGGACCTGAGGTGCGTATCAGAGGTATAGGTTCCGCTGATCTGGATTCGTCACCGCTCTATGTAGTAGACGGAGTGATAGGTGGTATAGCAGACCCAACGGATGTAGAATCTGTAACGATACTAAAGGACGCAGGAGCTACGGCATTGTATGGTTCCAGAGCGTCTAATGGTGTGATTATCATCACTACCAAATCCGGAAGCTCCGGAGAAACCAAGTTTAGTTATGAGGCTACTTACGGTCGTTCAAAGCCAAACTTCGGCAAGTTTGAGATGATGAATGCAGGTCAGCTCTATGATTTTTATGAGTTGATAAACCCGGGAGGTCTTGATGCCTCTATCAAAAATACCGATACAGACTGGATCGATCTGGCTTTTAGAGATGGTATCCAAAACAGGCAGACACTTTCTGCCAGCGGAGGCAATGATAAAACACAGTTTTTTGTTTCGGGAAATTACTTCAACGATCAGGGAGTGCTGGTAAAGGATGATTATGAGCGATATGGACTAAGGGCAAATTTGAAAAGCCAGCTTTCCAAAACATTTCACCTGACCAGCAACATAGCCATGCGTGGCACGAGAGGTTCAAGAGGGAATGTAAGCACTTATCAGGCATTTACCAATACACCTTTTGATAGTCCGTTCGACAGTGACGGTAATCCGGTAAATGCCAAAGACCCCAATGTAGAGTGGTTTGGTAGAGACAGAAATAATTTTCTGTACGAAGACCAGTACAACAAGGATAATTACAAGGCTTTCAGAGTCTATACAGACCTCAAGCTGGCCGTGAACATTACCGATTGGTTGACTTTCACTACTTCTAATCGAGGAGAGTTTAATTACAACAGAGGTACCAGCAATGCTGATGCACGTACTGCAGCAGGCGAGGCAGACAATGGTAGCATCTACAACAATACGGATGAGCGTATTTATTTCATTACATCAAACATTCTCTCAGCAAGCCGCGATTTTGGCAAGCACAGCTTGTCGGTATTGGCGGGGCATGAATATGCAAGGCAAAATTACAATGGGTTTAACGTGAGAGACATCAACCACGTACCTGGTTTTAGCTCTTCTGCTACGCAGCGGCCAAAAACTTCAGGGTATGGATCGAGCGAATGGGCTTCTTTGTCTTACCTTTCGCAGGTAGATTACAATTACAACAACAAATACTTTGCAACTGTGTCGTACAGAAGAGATGGTTCTACCAAGTTTGGTGCTAACAACAAGTATGCAAACTTTTGGTCGGTAGGTGCATCCTGGATTGTATCGAACGAAGATTTTTTCAGCTCGCTAAGCGATAAAATTACCAGCCTGAAACTGAGAGCCAGCTACGGACGAGTAGGTAATTCGGGGATTTCAGAATACCTGCAATACGGTAGCTGGAGGTTTAACTACCTGCCGTCGGGCGAAGTAGGAATAGAAGCATCAGGTCGTGCACCCAACCCAAATCTGACCTGGGAGACTTCAAGACCACTGGATATTGGAGTGGATTTTACATTGTTCGACCGGGTAGACTTTCAGGTTGATTACTACAACAAGAAAACAGATGGCCTGGTGTTTAACCAGCAGTTCGAATCGCAGCTCGGCTACACTCATCAGTATGTAAACGGAGGAGAATTGAAAAATAGCGGATGGGAGTTTACGGTAAATTCTACTAATATCGATAGAGCCATCCGGTGGACTACCAGTTTTAATATTGCTTTCAACAAAGCAACAATAACCAAACTGACAGACGGTGAAGAGCGTCCGCTAGGCAATCAACGACTGGCAGAAGGCAGAAGCTACGGCTCTTGGTATATGAAAAAGTGGCTTGGTGTAGACCCTCAGACAGGAGACCCTCTTTGGGAACAGATAATCACAGATAACGAAGGCAATGAAACAGGACGTGAACAAACAACCTCTTATGCCGATGCTAATGAGCAGTTTATTGGCAAAACAGCCCTGCCGGACTTTATAGGGGGATTAACAAATGAACTCACCTACAAAGGGTTTTCCTTCAGCTTCCAGTTCAACTTTGTAAGCGGAAATACCATTTACCACAATACACGGTTTTACTTCGATCATGATGGTACTTACACCAATTTCAACCTAATGCAGTTGGCTGACGGGTGGAACAGGTGGGAGAAACCCGGAGATATAGCTACGCATCCACGGCCTGTGTACACCGGCAACAAAAACTCTTCGCTCACAAGCTCCAGGTACCTGGAAGATGGCTCGTATCTGCGTTTGAGAAACATTCGCCTGGAATACACACTTCCTATAGAAGTAGTGGAGCGGATAGGACTTAAAAACGCTACAGTGTATACTTCGGCAGACAACCTGATGACGTTTACAGGATTTTCCGGTACAGACCCGGAAGTAGGGGTGTCGGGCACAGCTTCTTTCCCTTACTCAGTTTCCAAAAAATTATTGTTTGGTGTAAGAATCGGCTTTTAATCCTAAAAACTAAGAAATCATGAAAATATACAAATATATAATTGGAATAGGACTGTTAACCTGGACCCTGTCGGGCTGTACGCTGGAGGAGGTAAAGCCTCTGGATGTGCCCGAAGAGGAGTATGCTTTGGGAGTAGATGGTATTCCTAAGTTTTTGCCCGGTACATACGCAAAATTTGTTAGCAACGATTGGGAAAAAATGTATTACCAGATGACAGAGTTTATGGGCGACAATGTATCCCTGAGCGGCAGAACCTCAGACCCTTTGTTTTTTAGTTATACATACAACCTGATACCTGCACAAGGCAATGCCAGTGCATTGTGGAGGCAGGGATATAGCATTATTGGTACATGCAATATCGGTATCGATGGATTAGAAAAGCTGATTGCTGAAGGAGACGATTCTCCCGAGGTAAAACAAGCTCTGGGTGAGTTTAAGTTTTTGAGAGCCTATACTCACTTTGCCATGTGTGGTATATGGGGCAGACCATACACACACGGTAGAGACAACCTGGGAGTGGTGATCAAAAAAGACCTGAGCACTGAAAGCCTGCCAAGGTCTACCGTAGGTGAAGTGTATGATTTTGTAGAGAGTGAATTGCTGGAGTCAGCCGAGCTGATGACTGTAAACCAACCCAACTACAAAGCGTCTAAAGAAGTAGCTTATGCAATATTATCCCGATTATACCTCTACAAAGAGGATCATGTCAATACAATCAAGTACGCTGATTTGGTAATCGATTCTGACCGGTATGCATTGGAAAATACAGATCGTTTCAAGTCTTACTTTACCTACAATCCGGTAGAAAACAACTCTGAGACGATCATGTGTATATGGCATAGCGAAGAAACGGATGCCGGCTGGGGAGGTATAGGATCGATGTACTCTCACTACAATGGCGTAGGTTGGGGAGAAATGTATGCTTCCAAATCATACCTCGAGCTGGTTGGAGAAAATGAAAATGATGCCAGACATTCGTTTATTGATCCTCAATACAAATACGACGACAATGGCAACATCATGAAAGATGAAGTTACAGGAGAGCCGTTGTATCAGCAGCGAAACGGTTATGATAAGTTTTATATCAATAAGTTTTCGTTACAGGAAGGCATACCACAGCTGGGTTCGCCCATCATAGTACGCCTGGCTGAGATGTACCTCAATAAAGCTGAGGCCAATGCCAAGCAGGATCAAGATCAGGTGGCTTTGGACAACATCAATGTACTCAGAGAGCGAGCCGGTCTTACAGGCGATCAACTGTACAGGCTGGACAATATGCTTGGAAGGGCAACTGTACTGGAAGCGGTGCTTGATGAGAGGCGATTGGAATTGGCCTGGGAAGGACACAGGGCGATGGATGTATACCGAAACAAGCTTACAATGGATAGGAGCTATCCCGGTACGCACTTGCCTGAAGGGTCATCTACACAGCTGATTCCGTATACAGATCCCAGAATTGTGCACTACATACCACAACGCGAGATCGACCTCAATCCATCTTTGGATCAAAATTAAACATACCCCAAAAGAGCAATGTATTAAAAAACATTGCTCTTTTGTTTTTCATTCATATACATAACCAAAACTAAACGTGTTATGCGACGGGTTTTGCCATACATTATCGCTATCCTCTCTTTTGCCTGCCAATCTAAGAAAAAACAACCCGATACGTTGTTTACCACAGTACCGGCGCAAGAGTCAGGTATTGATTTTAAGAACATAATAGAAGAAACTGAAAACCTACACTACTATGACTATATGCACCTGTACAACGGAGCAGGAGTAGCTACGGTAGATTTGGATAACGACGGCTTGCTTGATGTTGTGTTCACAGCCAACCTATCAGGTTGTAAGGTTTACCGCAATCTCGGAAACCTGCGTTTTGAAGATGTGACAGAGCAGTCAGGTATAGGGGCTGTGAAGGGCTTTGTTACCGGTATATCGGTAGGAGATGTAAATGCCGATGGTAGGGCCGATTTGTATATTTCCCGCTCAGGGTGGTTCAAAGACAAAGCCATTACGCGCAATTTGCTCTTTGTAAATCAGGGCGGGTTTACCTTTCAGGAAGAAGCCCAAAATTACGGTATAGACGATGAAGGCCATAGCATACATGCTGTATTTTTCGACTATGATAAAGATGGCTTGCTGGACTTGTATGTCGTAAATACGCCGGTAGATTTTTCGTTGGTAGGCAGGGTGTTTGATCTCGAAGACATTAAAACCAACCCTTACACACTCACTTTTGGTTCTACAGATCATCTTTATAAAAACAATGGCAACAATACATTTACCGATGTAACTCAGGAGGCAGGACTCTTCAACGAAATAGGATTTGGGTTGAATGCACAGGTGAGCGACCTCAATGGTGATGGCTGGTTGGATATATTCGTATCCAATGATTTCATTAGTCCGGACCTTGTGTTTCTCAATCAGCAAAATGGCACTTTTACCGAAGCGTCAAAGAAGCTTTTTGGACATATCAGTTACAATAGCATGGGAGCTGATATAGCAGATATAAATAACGACGGCTGGGTAGATATAGTAGTGGCCGACATGAGTCCTGCTAATTACAAACGCTCTAAAACAACCATGGCAATGGTGGATCCTAAGCGATTCGATAAGATGGTAAAGTCAAATTACCATCGCCAGTATATGCATAATATGCTCCAGCTCAATAACGGAGACGGTACATTTTCTGAAATAAGTCAGTTGGCCGGTATAGACAAAACAGATTGGAGCTGGGCGCCATTGTTGGCCGATTTTGACAATGATGGCTACAAAGACCTCTTCGTGACCAATGGCGTGTTACGCGACGTACAGGATAGAGACACAGACATAAAAGTAAAGCAAATGATTGATGCCAAAAAACAACAGGGAAAACTGAGTCGGGAAGATTTCCTGCAGTTTTCTCAGATGCTGCCCTCTGTGCCGCTATCAAATTACGCGTTTAAAAACAAAGGTGATCTTACTTTTGAAAAGAAAATAAAAGAGTGGGGCTTTGAAGAAAAGACCTTCAGTACCGGAGGTGCATACGCCGATTTGGATAACGACGGTGACCTGGATCTGGTGGTCAATAATATCAACAATGAAGCTTCGGTATACCAAAACAATGCTCAGAGCATAGGAAATTCACTTACGATCGCACTGCGCGGGCCAGCCGGCAACCCATGGGCTATAGGCTCCAGAGTAAAAGTGTGGCTGGCAGGACAAGCACAGGTAAGTGAAGTGATGTTATCCAGGGGGTATATGTCTTCCGTGGATTCTCGCTTACATTTTGGGCTGGGCAAACAAACTCACCCGGACAGTATAGTAGTTACCTGGCCCGATGGAAAACAAAGCAGGCATACTCCCGATGGCGACAGTATGTTTTTAACATTAAGCCACAGTGAAGCTCAATTGTCTCGTCCTAAGCCGACTGAACCCCATCAATCGGCAGTTACCCGGGTGATCCATCGCCATCGTGAAATCCCATACGATGATTTTTCCAGACAGGTATTGCTGCCACACAAGTTGTCTCAACTTGGGCCGGCCTTGGCTGTAGCTGATGTCAATGGAGACGGTCTGGACGATATATTTGTGGGAGGAGCACATCAGTTTGAGAGTGTGCTCTATACACAAACAACCGGGGGGACGTTTCAACTTTCCCGTCAACCGGCCATCGAAGAGGATAAAGCTGAGGAAGATATTTCGGCAGCATTTTTTGATGCAGACGATGATGGAGACATGGACCTGATAGTAGGCGCTGGAAGCTACGAATTCGATTATTCCGCTACCGGAAATCGGGATAGACTCTATCTAAACGATGGGAAAGGGAATTTCACAAAAGCAAACAACTGGCCCGATTACCAAACCGTATCTTCGGTGGTATTGCCTTTTGATATGGATCAGGATGGGGATATGGATGTCTTTATTGGCAACAGGCTCACACCAAACCGCTATCCGGAATTGCCCTCGTCGGTGCTGCTGGAAAATACCCCGGCAGGTTTTGTGATTACTGAAAAACAGAACCATCTGCTTGATCAGCTGGGCATGGTTACGGATGCAAAGGCGATAGACTATCAGCAGGATGGAGATATAGACCTGGTTTTAGCCGGAGAGTGGATGCCTATTACATTACTGGTCAATGATGGAACAGGACTACAAAGCAAAAAAGAAATAGAGAGCACCAGCGGGTGGTGGAATAGGCTTGCCATAGCCGATGTGGATAGTGATGGAAAAAGCGATATCATAGCGGGTAATCTGGGACTAAACTATAAGCATCATGCTACCCGTGATAAACCCTTTCACATACTGGGTGGCGATTTTGATCGCAACGGTCGCTACGACATGATGCTGGCCAAGCATGTAGACAATTCACTATTGCCGGTACGGGGAAAGTCATGTTCTACGGAGCAGATGCCCACACTGGCCAAAAAATTTCCTACCTATGCTTCCTTTGCCGATGCGGATGTTTTTGAGGTAGTAGGTCGTAAAGAAGAGATAGCCGTACACCTGCAGGTAGATGATTTTCGCTCGGGAGTATTTTTTGCTGACAAAAAAGAAGGCTTTCAGTTTCATCCTTTTGAAAACAAAGGACAATTTGCTCCGGTAAGAGGGATAGTGTCCCTTTCTTCAGAAAAAGAAACCATGCTTATAACAGCGGGCAATCTCTACGAAGCAGAAGTAGAAACAACCCGTGCCGATGCTGGATTTGGATACATGTTGTCAGTAGACAGGCACAGGAAATACAAAACAATCAATCGTCATGATTTTGGATTGGTGCTTTCCGGAAATATTAAAAACCTGATAAACATCCAATTGAGTGATGGGAGTAGGGGTGTAGTGTCGGCTGCAAATGACGGAGATATAATGGTACATTATATAAGGGAGAAGTAGACGAATAGGTGTGAATAACTTCACCAGAGCTAAGTTGGCAGGTAAAGTTTAACACGGCTGGCCATGCGGCTTATTCTGCGGCAGGTAGGATATTAGACAAACATTTATTTTAATTCGATTTAGGATAAAAAGTAACCAAACCAACTTTGGCTGAGTTTTTGAGTCTGGTTTTCGAATTAAATTCAATTGCCTAATATTTTACTTAAATGAAAAAGAAACTAGCTAAAAGCCTCTATGTCTTATTAATACTTGCACCCTTTGTTTCCTTTGGGCAGGAAGTTTTACCCTCTGAATACAACTGTTTCTCCGTACTGGTAGGAAAAGACGCTTCGGAGGATGGTACATTACTCTATGCTCACAACGATGACGATGGATTTCAACTTGTAAACTACTATGTAGTGCCGAGAAAAAACCATCCGAAGGGAGCGCAGCAAACCTTGCAATACGGAGGGAAAATTCCGCAGGTGCCTACTACCAATAAGTTTCTCTGGATGGAAGTGCCGGGAATGGAAGTATCGGATAGTTATTTGAATGAATACGGTGTTTGCATAGGATCTAACTTTTGTGGATCGAAAGAGACAGAAACTGATACCGTACAAGGTGGTATATTATACGATCTGCGCCTGATTATGGCACAACGAGCCAAAACAGCCCGAGAAGCGGTAGAAATAGCAGGAAATCTGATCGAACAGTTTGGCTACAGAGGATCGGGAAGGTCTTATTGTATATCAGATCGAGAAGAAGCCTGGGTTTTTTCGGCTGTGAGAGGCCGTAGGTGGGCTGCTGCACGTGTACCGGACGATGAGGTGATGGTACTTCCCAACTACTACCCTATAGCAGAAATGAACCTGGAAGATGCCGATAACTACCTGGGATCACCGGATTTGATTACTTACGCTCAAAAGAAGGGATGGTATGATCCCGAAAAAGACGGCCAATTCAATTTTCGCAAAGCTTATGCTTCCAATGGAGCACTTCGCAATAAGGGAAATACGGGTAGGGCCTGGTCTGCTTACAGCACTTTAGGAGAAGATTACCAGCGTGACGATAATTTTCCTTTTACTTTCAAACCCAGAAAAAAAGTAAGCAAGGAAAAACTAATGGAACTGCTGGCTGGTCATAGTCAGGGGATGAAGGGAATGGACAAAACCGAAAGTTGTACGATAGGTAACCCCTACGAGCTCAACGAAGGCATGATCTGCAATGGAGGTACTATATACAGTTTTGTAGTGGAATCGCGCCCGTGGATGCCTGTAGAAATAGGAACTGTGATGTGGTTAGCACCCAGAAGGTGTGATGTTCAGCCGTTTATTCCCTGGTATTGTGGAGTGACTGAAGTGCCGGAAAATTACGCTAAAAAAGGTTACCTAAACTCTATGCAGGATCATTACAACCCACCAGCAGACATTCATCAAATGAGCAGAAACCTCGCATACTGGAACTTTGAGGTGCTTTCCGCTAACATCAATTTGGATTTTGTGGAAAAATACCCTGTGGCGTATAAGAAAAAGATTAAAACTGAAAAAACGCTCCTGAAAGCACAGAAGAAGTTTGAAAAAGAGGCTTTGGAAAAGTATAAGGTTAGTCCTGAAAGTGCTATTCAGTTCATTACGGAATATTCAAACCAACAGGCTACTAAATCTTATGAGCAAACGGTGGAGCTTCTTACATTACTGGAAATTCCCTTTCCCAATGAGGATACAGAAGCTATTCTGATCGAGGATGAAGTGCCAGCCGAACACTAAAGATTAGAAGAACAAAAACAGAGAGGCTGTTTCAAAAGTGTTGCTTCGTTATTGGTTAGCGAAGCACAAAACCACCAGAATTTGCTATGCAGGTGATGGTTTTTCAGACTTTTGAGACAGCCTCTTTTAGTATTCTAAGATAGTCAGCGCTTTAGCTTATTAACTAAAGCTACTTTTCAGGTATTCCCTGTTCATTCGAGCAATGTTGTCCAGAGAAATGCCTTTAGGGCACTCTGCTGAGCAAGCTCCGGTGTTGGTACAAGCGCCAAAACCTTCTTCGTCCATTTGTGCTACCATATTCTCTACACGCTCTTTTGCTTCTACTTTACCCTGAGGCAGTAGCGCAAACTGAGAAACTTTAGCCGATACAAAAAGCATAGCAGATGCGTTTTTGCAGCTAGCTACACAAGCTCCACAACCGATACAGGTAGCGGCATCAAATGCCTCATCAGCGTCGTGTTTAGGTATGGGAATAGCATTGGCATCCTGCGTATTACCAGAGGTATTTACTCCGATAAACCCACCGGCAGCCATTACCCGGTCAAAAGCACTTCTGTCGACCATCAAATCCTTGATCACAGGAAAAGCCTTTGCTCTCCAGGGTTCTATATAGATTGTTTCTCCATCTTTAAATTCTCTCATGTGGAGCTGACAGGTTGTGATTTGATCACCGGGTCCGTGTGCTTCACCATTGATAAACATGGAGCACATACCGCAGATACCTTCTCTACAGTCATGGTCGAACGCTACCGGCTCCTGGCCTTCGTCAACCAATTGCTCGTTGAGCATGTCTATCATTTCCAGGAAAGAACTGTCCGGAGAAACATTAGTTACCTGGTATGTTTCCATTTTGCCTTTGTCCTGGCTGTTTTTTTGTCTCCAAACTTTTAGTGTAAGATTTAATCCTTTTGCTGCTGACATATCTTATATTATTTGTAAGAACGTGTTTTCAATTCAATGTTTTCGTAGTTGAGCGGCTCTTTGTGCACCACTGCGTCGGAAGGGTCGCCTTTGTATTCCCAGGCAGCTACGTAAGTAAAGTTTTCATCGTCTCGCATAGCCTCACCTTCTTCGGTTTGGTATTCTTCGCGGAAATGACCGCCACAAGATTCTTTACGCTCCATTGCGTCGCGGGCAAACAGCTCGCCCAGTTCCAGAAAATCGGCTACCCTGCCTGCTTTTTCCAGCTCCTGATTGATGCCTTCTGCTGTGCCGGGAACTTTAACTTCTTTCCAGAATTCTTCGCGTATCTGTCTTATTTCTTCGATAGCCTCTTTCAAACCCTGTTCGTTTCTGGCCATTCCTACCTTGTTCCACATTACATGTCCCAGACGCTTATGGAAATGGTCAACGGACTTAGATCCTTTGTTGTTTACAAAGAAATCTATTTTGTCTCTTACCGACTTCTCCGCTTCTTCAAACTCAGGAGAATCTGTAGGTATAGCACCGGTTCGTATATCATCGGCCAGATAATCACCAATAGTGTAGGGGAGTACGAAATACCCGTCGGCCAGTCCCTGCATCAGAGCAGAAGCACCCAGTCTGTTGGCACCATGATCGGAGAAGTTAGCTTCACCGATACAGTAACAACCGGGTATAGTAGTCATCAGGTTGTAATCTACCCATACACCACCCATGGTATAGTGTACCGCAGGGTATATTTTCATTGGTGTTTCGTAGGGGTTGTCCGCTGTAATTTTCTCGTACATTTGGAAGAGGTTGCCATACTTGGCTTCCACTACCTTTTTACCCATCTTCTTTATTTCTTCTTCGCTGGCATTGTGCATGCCGCGTACGTTGGCTTCTTCCTGACCATATCGCATAATGGCTGCACTAAAGTCGAGGTATACGGCCTCTCCGGTTTCGTTGGTGCCTACCCCAAAGCCAGCGTCGCAACGCTCCTTAGCAGCTCTGGAAGCAACATCACGCGGAACGAGGTTGCCAAATGATGGGTATCTTCTTTCTAGGTAATAATCTCTGTCTTCTTCAGCTATATCTGTTGGCTTGAGTTTACCTGCTCGTATAGCTTCAGCGTCTTCTTTTTTGGCAGGTACCCATATTCTACCATCGTTTCTCAACGATTCAGACATCAGGGTTAGCTTAGATTGCTGGTCTCCATGCTGTGGAATACACGTAGGGTGTATTTGTGTGTAGCAGGGGTTAGCGAAGAACGCTCCTTTTTTGTGTATTTTCCATCCGGCCGATACGTTGGAGCCCATCGCATTGGTTGATAGGAAAAATACATTTCCATAGCCACCCGAAGCGATCACTACAGCGTGGGCAGAGTGTCTTTCCAGTTCTCCTGTTACCAGGTTTCTGGCTATTATACCTCTGGCTTTGCCGTCTACTACTACCAGCTCCATCATTTCATGACGGTTGTACATTTTTATTTTTCCTTTACCAATCTGTCTGGACATAGCAGAATAGCAACCCAATAGTAGCTGCTGACCGGTTTGTCCTTTGGCGTAGAAGGTACGCGATACCTGCACGCCACCAAACGATCTATTGTCGAGCAGCCCACCGTAATCTCTGGCAAAGGGTACACCCTGTGCTACGCATTGGTCTATGATGTTGGTAGACACCTCAGCCAAACGGTGCACATTGGCTTCTCTTGATCTGTAATCACCACCTTTCACTGTATCGTAAAAGAGTCGGTACGTAGAGTCTCCGTCACCTTGATAGTTTTTAGCGGCATTGATACCTCCCTGTGCAGCGATAGAGTGTGCTCTACGGGGCGAATCCTGATAGCAAAATGCCTTCACATTGTAGCCTAGCTCGGCTAGTGTGGCAGCTGCAGATCCACCGGCAAGGCCGGTACCCACTACGATTACATCTATCAATCTTTTGTTGGCAGGGTTTACCAGCCGTATATTGTTTTTGTGCTTGGTCCATTTGTCCTGAATAGGACCTTCAGGTATTTTGGAATCTAATTTTGTCATACCTAGTTAATGTCTTAAAGAGATTGGATATAGTGAAAAACAGCAATGAAAATAAATCCTACAGGAATAGCTACAGCATAAATTTTACCTAGCTTGGCAATCAGAGGAGTGTATTTGCTATGTCTGGCGCCTATCGACTGAAAGGCAGATTGAAAACCGTGCTGTAGGTGGAGCATCAAAAATATAAATGCAACTACATACAGGCCTACGCGAACGGGGTTTTCGAATTTATGTACAGTTTCGGCGTAATACCGGTTCGGATCTTCCGGTGCAAATGCTACGTATTTGTGCACCATTTCCGGAATCCAGAAGTCGTAAAAGTGCAAAGCCAGAAAAGCCAGTATCGTCAGGCCTGACCAGATCATGTTGCGAGATACCCACGAAGAGTTAGCCGCTCCATTGTTCATTACATATTTTACTTCACGGGCTTGTTTGTTTTTAATTTCGAGTACAAAACCCATCACAAAGTGAAACACCACTGCAAAAATCAGTATGGGTTGCATAGCAAACTGCACCAAGGGGTTTGTGCCCATAAAATGGGATAACTCGTTGAATACAGCTTCACTGAATACTGAAGTGAAGTTGATTGCGAAGTGTTGCAAGAGAAAGATCAGCAAAAATAAAGCTGAAAGCGCCATGGCAAATTTCCGACCGATAGAGCTTGAGAAGAATTGTGTAAACCAACTCATATGTAAAGATGTGAAATAAGTGTATTAGTACGTTTAAAATTTGACCCCAAAGATATAGTTGGAACCGTAAGGAAACAATGTGTTATGGAAATTTATAGCTTTTTGAAACTGACGTGTTTTTGGTAAGCCAAACGAATGGTATTGCCATGAACAGGCCTCTGTGAAAGGTTTTCAGGCAGTTATCTATTATATTTAATTTTATGGGTATCGCCGACAAAGAGTATATTTAGATTGATTATAGATAGTGAAGGCAGTATATACCTGTGGTGTATCGAAACATGCCCGACACCAAATCGGTATAAGTGTAATAATTTATAAGATTTAACACATAAATTTGGGGTAAAAGCCCGGCAGGTTGTTACTAAGTTTAGGTAAGAAAATATAACCTGTCGTAGATTGAGAGTATAGGAATTTAGCCAGATGAAAAATACAACCAAACGAGGAATTCTGTTTATTGTCGTCCTGTTTTTGGCGAGTGTAGCTTCGCAAGTGAAGGCAACTCATATCAGAGCCGGAGAGATTATCGCTACACGTATATCTACCAGTAGTCTTACCTACCGCTTTTCTATTATTGGCTATACCGATACGGGATCCAATGTGGTCTTTGGAGGAGGTGAAATCGATTTTGGAGATGGTACTGTTATTAATATAGAGGAGGGGGCAGAGTTTTTTCAGCGTCAGGTAATTGTTGATTCCGAAAAACAGATTGCCTATAATGTATTCGAAATAGAACATACCTTTCAGGCACCCGGTGTTTATGTGGTTCGTTTTAATGAAAAAAACAGGAATGCCGGAGTGAAAAATATGGACAATTCTGTCGACACCCCGTTTTATGTTGAGACCAGCTTGCGTATCGATCCTTTTTTTGGTGCCAACAATACACCTGTGTTTTTGGTGCCGCCAATAGATGAAGGAGCTGTAGGCGTTCGCTTTATTCACAACGCCGGAGCATTTGATATCGACGGAGACAGCTTGTCTTATAAGCTGGTCATTCCGAAGCAGTTTAAAGATCAGGTAGTGGATGGTTATGTAGAACCAAATGACCCTAAGTTTTATGGTAATAATTTTTCCAAAGGCAATGAACAGCAGACAGGCCCTCCGACATTTACCATAGACCCATTGAATGGTGATCTGGTATGGGATGCGCCCGGACTGCTTGGAGAATACAATGTGGCTTTTATTGTAGAAGAGTGGCGTCAGGTGCTCGGGAAATGGTACAGGCTAGGGTATGTGACGCGCGATATGCAAATCATAGTAGAAGACACAGATAACAATCCGCCGGAAGTGCTGCTGCCCGATGAGCTTTGTGTAGAAGCGGGTACACTAATAGAGGAAACAATAACCGGTATAGACCCAGATGGCCACCGGGTAAAACTTCAGGGGTTTGGAGGGCCTTTTGAACTGGTGGAAAATCCGGCTACTCTCACACCGGACAATACCTATGACAATCAACCTCACAATGCCGAGTTTAAGTGGCAAACCGATTGCAAGCATGTGCGCAAAAGACCCTATGAGTTGCAGTTTAAGGCGACAGATGATCCCGAGCAGGGCATACGGTTGGTAGATTTCAAAACCCTTGCTGTAACGGTATATGCTCCCGCTCCTACGGGCGTGCAGGCCACTGTGCAGACAGGTCGGTCAATCCGTGTAGATTGGGACGAATACAATTGTGGACTGGCTGATAAAATGCAGATATGGAGAAGGGTAGATAGTTATAATTTTGTGCCCGACGAATGTAACCTGGGGATACCTGAAAACTCGGGGTATGAGCTGGTAGCAACAGTCGATAGTATTCGCTACACGAAAGACAATCAGGTTTTTTACCGCACCTCATTTTTAGATGATAACGATGGACAGGGGCTAGCTCCGGGAGCTAACTATTGTTATCGTATAGTAGCTACTTTTCCACAGCCATCTGGTGGGGAGAGTGTAGTGTCTCAGGAAGTGTGTAATATTATTTTGGCTGACGCTCCGGTTACTACCCATGTAGATGTATTGAAAACGGATAGAAATGACGGTGAAATTTTAGTTAAATGGCGTGAACCTTTTGAAATTGATCCGGTGCAATTTCCACCACCATATACCTACGAGGTATTTCGGTCTGAGGGCTTTAGTGGCAATACCAACGAAGTGAGCCTGGGTAAAACTACCGATACTCAGATAATAGATAAAGGTATAAATACCACTGACTTGGTGTACAATTATCGAATCGATTTGTTTATCAATGGAGGCAATACCTATGTAGATTCTTCTACACCTGCTTCTTCGGTTCGATTGGATTTGGAGCCTCGCTTAAATTCCATAAATCTGACCTGGGATGCTGAGGTGCCCTGGTCAAACAATGTGCAGGATTACCCTTATCATTATATATATCGTGATCGGGTAGATCCCGACAATCCGGATATACTGGTGCTCATAGACTCGGCTAAAGTTACAGAAGATGGATTGCAGTATCTGGATGAAGGAGAGTTCAATGATCAGCCACTCAACGACATGCATAACTATTGCTACTACGTGGAAACAAAGGGTAGTTATGGTAACCCTCAGATAGATGCGCCACTGTTGAATAAGTCGCAGGTGGTATGTGCCGAACCCAATGATATGGATCCGCCTTGTGCTCCCTTGTCTTTTAAAATAAACGAAGGAAAATCCTGTGAAGAGTTAATAGCCGATAAAGGGTGCTTTTTTAGTGACTTCACCAATGAGCTTACATGGGAAATTGACCTGGATGCATCTTGTGAAGACGATATAGCCAGCTTTAACGTGTACTACGCCCAGCAAGAGGATGGTCCGTACGACCTCATAGCTGAAAACATAACGGGAACACAATATGATCATGAAGGATTGGCCTCTTTCAAAGGTTTCTATTACATAAAGTCTGTAGATAGGTCAAATAATCAGAGTCAGCCATCCGATACCATCAGTTTTGATAATTGCCCCAATTTTATCCTACCCAATGTATTTACCCCCAATGGAGATAAGAAGAATGACGTCTTTTCTCCCTTTATAGATAGTTCAAATGGGGTGAGTATTCCGGGGTTTGACCCTGCCCAATGTCCGCGGTTTGTAAAGTCAGTTTCTTTCAAAGTATTCGATCGAAGCGGAGGGGTTATATTTGACTATGACTCTGATGAAGAAGGTAGCAACGATAGTGGTGTACTGATCAACTGGGATGGCAAAACCAATTCCGGAATAGAGCTTCCCTCGGGTGTATATTATTATGTAGCTGAGGTAAGGTTCGATGTGTTGGATCCGGCAAAAGCTTCTAAAGTATACAACGGATGGGTACAATTGCTTCGGTAGAAAACGACCTGCTGTTATTTGATGGCGTGTGCAACTTTTGCAATAGCTCGGTCAATTTTATCATTCGGCACGAGCAAACCGCTAGCCTTAAGTTTGCTTCGCTGCAATCTGATGTAGGGCAGCAGGTGCTGGGCGATCTGGGGTATTCCTCGACAGATTTTGATAGCCTGGTGTTGGTAAAAGGGGGGAAGGCATGGAAGAAAAGCCGGGCGGTATTTGAGCTGTGTAAAAACCTGCGTGCACCCTGGCGCTATGTAAGAGTGTTTCGTTTTTTACCTGCTTCCCTTACCGATTTTTTTTACGATCTCATTGCCCGAAACAGATACCGCCTCTTTGGAAAGTCTGAAGCTTGCTCGATACCCTCTCCGGAATTGCGCGCACGCTTTGTAGGGAGTTGATATAGAATTAATTGCTTTGAGCAAAAGTGGAGTTGAGAAAGTCTCAACACGGTAACCGGTGCACTGGGCGAGTTGAAAGGATGTCTTTCCTTCGATTCATTTTCCGATTCCAGTCAGTCGCTGGTGCGAGTGTCCTCCCTCGTGTCCAACAGAAGCAAATGAACCTTGCAAAGGGTTGTAGCAGCAGAATTTTCTTAAATCTTCCTCTTTGGATTTAAAATAAAGATGCAAGTGTTTTTCAGCAGAGCCTATCTACTATAAGTTTGCATTTTTACGACTTTATCAAATAAATAACAAGATACTATGCAGGCATACGTATTTCCCGGACAGGGAGCACAGTTTACCGGAATGGGTAAAGATTTGTACGATAACAACCCAAAAGCAAAAGAGCTGTTTCAACAGGCAAACGACATTCTGGGCTTTGATTTGTCTAAAGTAATGTTTGAAGGTTCGGCAGAAGAACTCAAGCAAACTAATGTGACCCAACCCGCCGTGTTTCTTCATTCAGTAGTTGCTGCTTTGGTAGCCGAAAATTTCAAGCCCGATATGGTGGCTGGACACTCTCTGGGCGAGTTGTCTGCGTTGGTTAGCAATCAGACCCTCACTTTTGAGGACGGCTTAAAGCTGGTAGCCAAAAGGGCAGCAGCAATGCAAAAGGCATGTGAACTCAACCCCTCTACTATGGCCGCTATTCTGGGGCTGGAAGACAAAGTAGTGGAAGATATATGCGAGAGTATAGATGAGGTGGTAGTAGCTGCAAACTATAACTGTCCTGGTCAATTAGTGATTTCCGGATCAAACAAAGGGATAGAGATAGCTTGTGAGAAAATGAAAGAAGCAGGAGCTAAACGCGCTTTGCCACTTCCCGTTGGTGGAGCATTTCACTCTCCATTGATGGAGCCGGCACGTCAGGAATTAGCCGAGGCAATTGAAAACACAACTTTTAGCACACCTATATGCCCTGTGTATCAAAATGTAGATGCTAAAGCTCATACCGATGTAGCAGAGATTAAAGCGAACCTTATCGCTCAGCTTACTGCACCGGTAAAATGGACGCAATCTGTACAGCAAATGGTGGCCGATGGTGCTGTGGATTTTATCGAATGTGGTCCTGGTAAAGTACTGCAGGGATTGGTTAAGAAAATCCATAAAGAGGCGAATGTGATGGCTGTATAAAGTTTAAACAATACGAATAAGATCGTTTCGTTTGAGCTGATATGGTTTTTTTTCGATTTATAATATCGTGTGTAGTAGTGTTGCTTTGGTTTGCGGGTGCTCTTTTTGCACAGCAAAAAGAGCAACACTATTCGCATCAAATTACGCTTGACTATTTCAAGGGATTTATATTTAAACATTCTTCAGAAGTAGCGCACCTTGTTGCTTCGCACCCTACCGGGCTCATCCTTTCACTCGACAAACATACCTATGGCCACCAGCGCTGGGAATACGAGTATCGCTATCCGGATGTGGGGTACACACTGCTGTACATGGATTATAACAATCCGGTACTGGGGAAGACTGTGGCCCCTATGGTGCACTTCAATTACTACCTGAATCGTAATCGGGATACACATCACAATTTCAAGTTTAAGGTAGCATTTGGTGGGGCATGGCATTCCAATCCCTACGACCGTGAGACCAACAATAAAAATAATTTTCTTGGTTCAGCATTTTCGTTTGGTATGCAGCTTCAGCTGTCGTACGATCATGATCTGAGTTCGCGGGTGGCCGCAAAAGGAGGGATTGCGCTTACACACTTTTCCAATGCCTCACTATCCAAACCAAACAAAGGGGTAAATGTAGTTTCGGCAAACCTGGGGCTCGTTTATCGCCTGGATGAAAAACTACAAACGAGAGTAACCTACCAGAGAGAAGACTATTCGGCACAGCCACTTAAGTATAATATTGCTTTTTATACGGGAATACATGAGTCTTTGAAGGAGGGCAATGGTGTGTTTCCTTTTTTTGTGCTCAATACCTACGTAGACAAGAGGATATCCAGAAAAAGTGCATTCAATATAGGGTTGGATTATTTTGTATCTTATTCACTGAGAGAGGAAGCTAAGTACGATCGGGATTTGAGGGGTAAAGAAAAACCGGATTTCAAGCGGGCAGGGTTGGCAGTAGGTTATGAGTTGTTTTGGCATGACTTGTCGTTCATTGTTCAGTATGGACATTACATCTACAGGCCATACAAGCGTTTTCGCTCCAAGTATCAGCGCCTGGGTTTGAAGTATTATTTGCAGTCAAATCTATTTGTGTCATTTATATTGAAAACGCACCTTCAAAAAGCAGAATCAGGAGAATTTGGAATCGGTTGGCGGCTGTAAAAGATGAAAAAAATAGTATACATACTGTGGTTGGGAGTACTTCTGTCGTGCAACGATCAGGATGCTCCCGGGTGTTTGAAAAAAACCGGAGCGATAAAAACGTATGAGTTTAGTGCTTTGGAAGCATTTGAGGTGATTCACGTTCAGTCGCCTATGGATATGGAACTGGTGCAGTCCAACGAATATAAAGTAGTGCTGACAACCGGGGAAAATCTGATTAACAAAATTCAAGTAGAAGAAAAAGAGGGAGTGCTCAGTGTGAGAAATGACAATAGCTGCAACTGGGCCAGAGCGTATGGAAATATCAGCTTGAAAGTTTATATGCCGGAGTTGAAGCGATTGGTATTTGAAAGCGGGGGGAAGATAACCGCATCAGATACGTTGACTTTTGATGAACTTGAACTCGATACCGGTGAAAGCAGTGGCGATTTTGAATTTGCTTTGCAAGCAGATAAACTGACAATTCATTCCAAGAGGATATCAAATTTTTACATTTCCGGAGCTGTGGATAGTTTGAAGCTGGATTTTACATCTGGTGATGGGCGGTTTTATGGTCAAAACCTCAAAGCCAATCATGTGCACTTTTACCACAACGGCACCAATGATCTTATGGTTTACCCGATACAGTCACTAAGTGGAGTGATCGATAGGTACGGAAATGTACTATACTATAATGAGCCTGTGCTAGCTCCTGATGTGCAAACTCTGAGTAAGGGGAGGCTGATTAGGAAATAAAAAATCTACCTCAATGAGCGAGAAAACACCTTTTGGTGAAAACAGTGGCTCATTGAGGCGGAAGAATAGATTTAGGCTCTGCTGAGGCTAACGTCCAAAGGATCACTTTTGATTCTTTGTTGCATTATGCTTAAAAAGCTTGCGTCAAATAAGAAATACCAACTCTATAAATGGCTCTTCTTTCTTATAGGTGCAAAATAAATGTGTTTCTCAGCAGTGCCAATTTATACTGTTTGGACTCTCGATATTACATCTTCTACAGGGGTGTAAGGAAGTCCAAAAGCGTCGGATACCCCTTTGTATACTACGTCTCCGTGAACAATGTTGAGCCCTAGTTTTAGTTCCTTGTTGTCTGTACATGCTTGTCTCCATCCCTTGTTGGCCAGCTGTATGGCATAGGGTAAAGTAGCGTTTGTCAGTGCTAATGTAGATGTGTACGGTACAGCGCCGGGCATATTTGCTACACAGTAGTGTAATATGTCGTCTATCACATACGTAGGGTCTTCGTGTGTTGTAGGCTTACATGTCTCTATACATCCTCCCTGGTCTACTGCTACGTCTACCAGTACAGTCCCCGGACGCATATCTTTTAGCATGTCGCGAGTTATCAGGTGAGGAGCCTTGGCACCCGGAATCAATACGGCACCTACAATCAGATCATGCGTGCTTATCAGCTCTCTGATGTTGTATTCGTTAGACATAAAAGTGTTGACGTTGGCCGGCATTACGTCATCGAGGTACCTCAGTCGCGGTAGACTCAAGTCGAGTATAGTTACGTCAGCGCCCAGTCCGGCTGCCATTTTTGCGGCATTGGTACCAACTACACCACCGCCCAGAATCATTACTTTGGCAGGCCTTACACCGGGTACACCGCCCAGAAGAATGCCTCTTCCTCCCGATGGTTTTTCCAGAAATTTCGCACCTTCCTGAATGGCCATGCGTCCAGCAACTTCAGACATAGGCACCAGCAGGGGGAGTGATCGATCCGGTTTTTCTACTGTTTCATAGGCCAGACAGACAGCTTTGCTGGCTATCATGGCTTGTGTCAGAGGTTCGTACGATGCAAAGTGGAAGTAGGTAAATACCAATTGATCTTCTTTTATCAAAGCATATTCCGGTTCAATGGGTTCTTTTACTTTGATAATCATTTCAGCTATACTGTACACTTCCTCTATAGTGGGCAGGATTGTAGCGCCGGCTTTGATGTAATCGTCATCGCTAAAGCCACTGCCATCTCCGGCGGTAGATTGTACATATATCTTGTGGCTGTGTTTCATCATTTCTGTTACACCAGCCGGGGTTAGAGCAACGCGGTTTTCGTTGTTTTTTATCTCTTTGGGTACTCCGATAATCATGGTTTGTTTTTGGATAGTGAAGAAACAAAGATAGATAGGAAGCCTAAAAATCAGCTATTTAGCTATCCTGAGAGCCGAAATTCGATACATTATTTTAACATTATTTATTAACCTTTTTTTTGAATAGGAGGATTTTGTTAAATCGGAATTATATTTTGAAATATTGTTAAAAACGGAATGTTGTTGTAAAATATGTATTTTTATAACGATATACAATATAAAAATTGGTTGCAAGGTAATTTGCTTCATTTTGAAAAATACATTGATTTGGTTAAATTTGGGGCATTATTCACGGCCATAAGGCAAGTACGTTCACCAATCTTGTTATGCAAAACATCGCTCAACCATCAGTAGGAAGTCATTTGGAAGTCGAAGAAATTCTAAGTGATTACCGGTTGGCAGTAGAGAGTAGGGAAGATAGTTACATAGGCAGAAAAGAAGTTTTCATGGGCAAAGCCAAATTTGGAATATTTGGCGATGGTAAAGAAGTGCCTCAGATAGCTATGGCTAAGGTCTTTAAAAATGGAGATTTCAGAGCAGGCTACTATCGTGACCAGACTTTTATGATGGCCATTGGTGAACTGACTTCACAAGAATTTTTTGCTCAGTTATATGCACATACAGATGTGGCAGCTGAGCCCGCATCTGCTGGCCGTTTGATGAATGGACATTTTGCTACACGATCGCTCGATGAAAATGGCAACTGGAAAGAGTTGGCCAATATGAAAAATTCGAGTGCGGATATTTCATGTACAGCGGGACAAATTCCACGATTACTTGGGTTGGGATACGCTTCCAAGTTGTACAGAGACAACCCTGAACTACATCAGTTTAAACAATTTTCGAACAAAGGAAATGAAGTGGCCTTTGGTACCATAGGCAATGCGTCTACCTCTGAAGGTGCTTTTTTTGAAATGATAAATGCAGCAGGGGTGCTGCAAGTGCCTATCGTGTTGGCTGTTTGGGATGATGAGTATGGTATATCAGTGCCCAACAAATACCACACTACCAAAAGCAGTATATCAAAAGCACTCGCAGGTTTTCAACGAAACAAGAAGGAGAAAGGAATAGAGATTCTGGAGGTCAAGGGCTGGGATTATCCCGGGTTATGTGAGGCCTTTAGAAAGGCTGAGGCTATAGCCCGAGCCGAACATGTTACCGTGTTGGTACATGTTGTAGAAGTGACACAGCCTCAGGGGCACTCTACTTCCGGTTCGCATGAAAGGTACAAGTCCAAAGAAAGACTGGACTGGGAGCGGGAGTACGATTGTGTACGGAAAATGCGCGAATGGATACTGGAGCAAGGGTTAGCTAACGACAATCAGCTGGATGCCATAGAGGAAGAAGCCAAAGCAGCAGCAAAGCAAGCTCGAACACGCGCCTGGAAAGCCTATTTGGCTAGTGTAAAGTCGGAGGCTACAGATGTATTGAGGTTGTTAAATACACTGGCAGCTGGCAGTAAGTACAAAAATCAGCTAAACCACCTAATTACTACTCTAAGAGAAACCGTAAACCCCAACAAGCTGGATGCAGAAAAAGCAGCCAGAAAAGCATTGCGTTGGGTAGCCAAAGAAAATCATCCACAAAAAGAAATACTATCCAGTTGGATAAAGCAGAAGCAGCGTCAACGCTACGACGAGTATTCGAGTCATATGTACTCAGAATCGGAGCATTCGGCTCTTAATGTGTCGCCGGTGCTTCCTGTATATGCCAGTGAGTTTAAGATGGTAGATGGCAGGGAAGTACTCAATGCTGTATTTGACGATATTTTCAAACGCAATCCTTTAGTTTTTGCTATGGGAGAAGACGTAGGAAAAATTGGAGATGTTAATCAGGGAATGGCGGGTTTGCAGGACAAATACGGAGAAATCCGAGTGACAGATACCGGCATACGTGAAACATCCATCATGGGACAGGGAATAGGTGCAGCTCTCAGGGGGTTGCGTCCTATTGCTGAGATTCAATACCTCGACTATATTTACTACTGTATTCAGGTGCTTACCGACGATCTGGCATGCCTGCACTACCGAACCAAAGGTGGCCAAAAAGCCCCATTGATTATTCGTACCAGAGGACATAGGCTCGAAGGCGTATGGCACTCGGGATCTCCAATGAGTATGATTCTGGGGTCGCTCAGAGGAATTTTCCTGCTGGTACCTCGAAACATGACACAGGCAGCAGGGTTTTACAACACCATGCTTGAGTCTGACGATACGGCCATTATCATTGAGAGTTTAAATGGCTATCGACTGAAGGAAAAAATGCCTGAGAATATAGGGGAAATTAAAGTGCCTCTCGGGCAACCTGAAATTCTAAAAGAAGGCAAGGATGTGACGGTAGTCACTTATGGTTCTATGTGTCGCATAGTGATGGATGCAGCCCGGCAGTTGTCAGATTTTGGAATAGATGTAGAGGTGATCGATGTGCAGACACTTGAGCCGTTTGACCTCAATCATGATATAGTGAAGTCACTGCAGAAGACAAACAGAATTGTCTTTGCGGATGAAGATGTGCCCGGAGGGGCTACAGCGTATATGTTGCAAAAAGTAATAGAAGGGCAGGAAGGATATAAGTATCTGGACTCACAGCCTGTTACTATTTCAGCAAAAGAACACAGACCTGCATACGGTTCAGACGGGGATTACTATTCTAAGCCCAATGCTGAGGAGGTGTTTGATAAGGTTTATGGACTTATGTCGGAAAGCGACCCGCAGGCCTATCCACCTCTTTATTAGCAGATAGGATGGGTGGTGAAAAGACCCGCTATTGAAGAATACCTCTTAGAGTCAGGTCTCCACTTTCTACTTCGTTGCTCGTATGTAGTTGGCGGTCTTTTATTTTTACTTTTATTTTGAAAGTATCTGTACGGATAAGCGCAAAAAAGCCACTGGATACCATGCCGTATTTGATAGTGCCTTCCAGAGAAGACCCTACACTTTTCGGGTCGAAAATGGGGAATCTGGCATTGTAGTCTACACCACATCCGTTTTCGTCAAAAGCTCTCTTCCAATCAATAAATTCGTAATTGCCATTACGTTTTCTGTAAAAGTCCACAAAAATATTGTTTCGATTTTCGTTTTTTACTACGTATAACGTGTCTTCAGTAAATACATCCAGATCTATGTTTTCACGTTTAGTCCCCTTAGGTACAAAAACATCACGATCATCGTTTATAAAAAGCAAATCGTAATCGTCGCAACTGAAGGGTGGACGATTGTCGGTTTCGCTGATAAGCTGAGGGGGTACTCCCGAATCGAATGCCAGTCTGTAGTATGGAGGTCTGGTGTCAGTGGCTCCCAAAGTCACAATTCTTCCATCTTCGTCTACTACAAAATCAAAATCCTGATAGGGATAGTCATTTTCATCGCTGTTTAGCCCAAGGTCTCCATCTCCGTCCTGAAAATCAATAAAGAGAATTAGAGAGTCTGGTTCGTTTTCAAACTCTTTGTATACCAGTTGGTTAAATTCTATCCGCGGAGTTATAGGAAAAGGGTCAGGAGCACTGCATGACCATGCTATGCAGGATAGAAGACAGGCAACAATAGCTAATGCACCGAAGTGTCTGGGATTATTTTGAGTTGAAACTATTTTTGGCATCTTTATTCGCGTTACATTTGCTAATTTAATCGATAATAATACAATTCTTCACATAAAAACCCTTAACAACTTTCCTGTGCATTCTTTATCGTCGCTGAAAGAAAAAATATTGAATATAGATGATTCCACATTTGAGGAAACAGCATTGGAGGTCTTTCGTTTTCAGGCTCTAAACAATCAAGTTTACGCAGAATACCTGGATGGGTTGAATGTAAAGCCAGAGTCTGTTCGTGCCATACACGATATTCCTTTTCTTCCTATTTCTTTTTTCAAGACACATGAAGTAAAAACCTCCAAGTGGGAGCCTCAAAAGGAATTTTTGAGCAGTGGTACTACCGGTATGCAGCGAAGTAAGCACTTGATAGAGGATGTGGCATACTATCGGCGTGTAGCTACGCAAATATACACACAGGTATATGGTGAATTGAAGGACACAACGTTGTTGGCTCTTTTGCCCTCGTACCAAGAACAGGGCAGTTCAGGATTGATTAATATGGTTGATCATTTTATGACGCTAACCCGGAATCCGGTTTCCGGATATTATCTGTCAGATTATGCCGGATTGAAAATGGCCATAGATGAAAGTTTGAATAAGGGAGCAAGAGTAGCTTTGTTTGGTGTTTCGTTTGCCTTATTGGAGTTTGCTGCCGCTGTTAATGGTTCGCTCGAAGGGCTAACCGTGATTGAGACCGGGGGAATGAAGGGGAGAGGACCAGAGTATACCAAGGCTGAGTTGCACGAAGTGTTGAAAAAAGGACTTGGTGTTTCGGCTATTCATTCAGAGTATGGTATGACAGAGTTGATGTCGCAAGCCTACTCAAAAGGTGATGGCGTGTTTACTTCTCCAAATTGGATGAAAATAATAATTCGTGAGTTGAATGACCCGTTTAATTATTTGAAAAAAGGAAGGACAGGTGGGATAAATGTAATAGATTTGGCGAATATTCACTCATGTGCTTTTATCGAAACGAAAGACATAGGGGTGGTGAAAGATGATAATTCGTTTGAAATCTTAGGCAGGATAGACAATTCGGATCTTAGAGGGTGTAATTTATTGATCTCCTAACCTTTTATTTGTGTAGTCGTTTAGGTTATTTGATATTATTTCATTTTTTTTGAACTGAATGTCATTTTTTATATATTTAAACCTAGAAAGGTAATTTGTGTTAAACTCTACTATTATGAAATTGAAAGCGTTAATATTAGCATTGGTTGTTTTAGCAGCGAGCGCTTGTACTCAAAGAACATGTCCTACTTATGCTAAGCAGGATGTGAAAAGTGAAAACTTGTCGAAATAATTTACTAATTACAGGTGTGTGAATGCGGGTGTTTATATGTCCGCATATTTTTTTATGTGCTCTTCTGTGATCTGATCCTGACTCATAATCACAAGCCTTTCCACTACATTTCTCAACTCGCGAATGTTGCCACTCCAGGCTCCCTTTTGTAGGAGTTTGATGGCCTTTTCATCTATTTTCTTTGGCATATTGCCATACTCGGCAGCAATGTCCTTCAAAAATTTGTCTACCAGCAAAGGAATGTCTTCCTGGCGCTCGGCCAGTGTGGGTACGTTTATTACGATTACGCTAAGTCGGTGGTAGAGGTCTTCTCTGAATTGTTTGTTGGCTATCGCTTCTTTCAGGTCTTTGTTGGTAGCGGCGATTACTCGCACATTTACCGTTATTTCCTTATCACCTCCTACGCGCGTTATTTTATTTTCCTGCAATGCACGCAACACTTTGGCTTGCGCAGAGAGACTCATGTCGCCTATTTCGTCCAGAAATAAGGTGCCACCGTCAGCCTGCTCAAATTTCCCTATCCTTTTCTTTATTGCAGAGGTAAATGATCCTTTTTCGTGACCAAATAGCTCACTTTCGATAAGTTCAGAAGGTATAGCAGCGCAATTAACTTCTATCAGAGGCATTTTTGATCGGCTGCTTAACTTGTGTATGGCATTGGCGACCAGTTCTTTGCCAGTTCCGTTTGCGCCGTAAATAAAAACCCGTGCATCAGTAGGAGCTACTTTCTCTATCATTTCTTTTACTTCCATGATAGATTGTGATTCACCTACTATCTCCTTTGATTTGGATACTTTTTTCTTTAAAATCTTGGTTTCTGTTACCAGATTTGATTTTTCACAGGCATTGCGTATGGTTAACAGAAGACGGTTGAGATCAGGTGGCTTTTGAACAAAATCAAATGCCCCTTTTTTAGTGGCTTCTACAGCGGTCTCGATGTTTCCATGAGCAGAAATCATGATGAATTGAGCTCCATTGCCTGCTTCCTGAGCTTTTTCCAGTACTTCTATACCATCCATTTCAGGCATTTTGATATCGCATAGCGCTATATCATACTCATTTTGCAGCAACATGTCCAGTCCCATCTTTCCATTTTCAGCTTCGTCTATCTCGTATTTTTCATATTCGAGTATATCACGAAGTGTGTGCCTTATGCTCTTTTCATCATCAATGATGAGAATTTTTTTACTCATAAATCCGCTACTTAAATAAAAAAACAAAACAGGCCTGTAAGCCGGGTTCTGTATTCCGACAAGTCGGAATCCTTATCATTTATCTGGCCCTACCATTGCTGGCAGGGTCTATCAATCTACCCTTCCTGCCTCGCCACCGTAGTGACGACAAAACGGGTCGCTTCTGGGGCAGGATTTATTTGATCTTTCAGCTCGTAAGGTTTACATTGCCACTTTGGTCGCCCAAAATGCGGTGAGCTCTTACCTCACCGTTTCACCCTTACCTACCGATAGACGAGTCTGTCGATAGGCGGTATACTTTCTGTTGCACTGTCTGTGTTTCTTGTTCAAAAACACCTTCCTGTTAGGAAGTACGATACCCTATGCTGCCCGGACTTTCCTTTCCGATAAAAACCGGAACGATAAGGCGGCCTGTTGCCAACAAATTTAATCATTACACGGAATTCCTCTTCGGATATGATTAGATTTTAGCTGCTTTTTGGAAGTTTATTTGTAGAGAGAGGGAGATATCAGAATATGTCTTTGCCCGTTATTTTAAATTCCCATTTATCTGCCAGGTGTGCGACATCCAGTATTACTTTTTTTAGCAGTGCCTGATCAATGTTGTCGGTATTGAAATTGGCTTCTACGTTTAAAAATTCTTTAGATAGGGCAAATTTACAAAAGGGAATTTCATGGTTTTCCTGCAGCAATTCCCGGATGTTTACATTGTCATCGCTGCTACATACTTTCGACGAAATGTTGATGAGATGTTCATTAGGAAGGATTTCTGCTATTACGGTTTGAAATCGATCGTCCTTGAGTGGTACTATTATTACGGATCTTTCATCATCGTATTCTGAGTAGCTGCCATCGATCTCCTCAGCGTATGCCTTCATAAATTCGTTTAAGTTCATCTTTCTGAATTAATAACGTTGAACATATCATTTACATAAATGTACATAATAATAAAGTCTCAGAAAATTATTTCAGGCAAATGTTACTTGCTAGAGGGCTCGGGCTCTTCCTCTTCGCGAATGGCTTCCGATTTTGTGCTGGGTTCTTCGTCGGTAGGAGGCAGGTTCTTTTTGCGGGTTTCTATCAGTAGGTCTTTTAGCTGATCGAAGCTTCTGATGTACTGAAAACTAAAGCCTGTTTCGTTATTGTTGTTGCCCAGTTCGCGGCTGGTATAGCTGTTGGCGTTGGATCTGCTATACATTTTGGCTCTGAAGCGGCCGTCGGGGGTGAGCAGGTATTCTACGGTCCAGTCTCCAATGATAGATGAAATGTCAGAGTGGTTTTGTTCGTCTGCAAAGCCACCTCCTCGGGTAACTTTTAACCTGCCGTCTAAAAAAGAGTAGGACAGGCGAAGTTGAAAGGTGTTGAGTGCCTCGTCGCTGAGTCCGGCCAGGTTTACATCTACTTCCAGGTTTTCGTCTACCTGAGTGGCCCAGTAGCTGAGCTGGTTCGATACAAATTCGCTGAGGCTATTGCCAAAGGTTTGAGAGGTGTTGACCTGAAAGCTGTTTTCGGGTGAAAATTTGCGCAGAATTACCAAACTAAATACCTGACGCTTCATTTCTTGTTCGTTGGCATCAAGGCGTGATTTAAATGCCCTTACCTTGTCTTCAACCGGGATTAAGTTTCCTTCCGAGAAGATGTTGTCCGGATAGTCCTGAATGTCGATATCAAAGCTTATTTCGGGAGACATAAGGTTGCCGTTCAGGTAAAGGTCTACAATGGAAGGGTATTTTGTACGTACTTTCGAATCGTTGCTGGTTACATTCAATATGGGTGCCAATGAGGCGAGCTGTCTGTACCGAGCATGAATGTTTAACTGGGCACCATAAGGGTCGCCATACCAAGATATACTGCTTCCTTTTTGTATATCAAATTCTTTGTTGATGATGTTGTAGAGAGTAAAATTATACCCTCCTGATTCGATTTGCAGGTCACCAAACATATTGAAATCCCCATAGGGGTCTATCAGTAGTTTGATGTTTCCGTTTCCTCGTCCACGAATAATGTCTCCGGATTTGACATCAAAGATAAGTTCTGTATATGCATCGTTGGTTACTTCTATTTCAAAGTCGAGTTTGAGCCCTTTCAGGTTTATTTCTTCTTCAGCGATTTGTGCTATTCGCTTTTGATGCTCAGGGTCGGATAAATCTACAAAAGAGATGTAGTCTTTTTGCTCTACATTGTACTCGGATAGCTCACCAATAGGAATCGATATCCGTGTGCCCTTGTTGGTTTTGGCATACGCTTTTATTTGCAGATTATTTACCGCACCTAGTATATTGATATTGCCGGTGGCAAATGCTGTACCGTAGTAGAGGGAATTGTCTTTGGGACCGGTACCCAGTAGTTTGAAGTTGTTGTACTGTCCGGCTATGTCTAAAATAAAATGCTGAAAACCATCATGGAAAATACCTCCGTTGAAGGTAGCTTCGTTGTTGCGCGAATCAACAAGCTTTAGGTTGTCTACACCGATTTGGTTTTCTTCAAACACTATTCCGCCTGAAAAAGTGTAGGTGGTGTTGGTGTAGTTTATAGTAATATGTCCGTCGGTAATGGTGCCGGGCTTGTTTTTACTATCTAGTATGGGAGCAGTAGGCGTGCCCGAAATATAGAAACTACCCGATGCAAGACCGCTTAAATTGGTAAAGTAGTCTTTGATAAAAGGTTGTATGATGTTGAGGTTGGCATTGTCAAAGTCAGCCTGCATATCCAGCTGATTGCCATCGCGCATAGGGTAGAAGTATCCCATTACATCAATAATTCTTTTGTCGGATCGGTTTACCGTGAAATTGAGCCCGAGCCTGTCGCGGTTGTTTTCCCAGTCCGAAAAGCAATCGATATCTCCTACGAGAAAATCTTCAATATAAAACGACTGTGCTTTGATATTGCTGCCTATGAGTATGTCATCTTCCAGCATATTTATGTCTATGTTGCCATCTACTATGCCTGATATTTCAATAGGAGATATCGTGTTGAGACTTTTTACACTGAAGTTGCGAATATCTACATGAAGTTGCTCGCTGGGCACGTTGGACAATATACCGTTTACGGCTATGGATTGATCGTCTTGCCTCAAGCTCACATTATCGAAAATAAACTTATCGTTATGAAAAATAACCTGATTAGCTGAGTCGAAAGACCAGTATTTGCCCAAGGCTTGTATGTCTGATTTTTTGAAGTAAAAAAGGATGGAATCCTGCAAAAAATCAACACCGGCTTTTAGATCCAGGTTGTTGTCAAGGTTTTCCTGAGCCAGGTTAAATTCCAGATCCATGTGGTCGTTTGACCAGATAGTCTCGAAGTAGATATTGTCAGTTCGGGAGTTTTCATTCCACTGTTGCTCATTAGAGGATATGAAAAAAGAGGCAAGAGTATTGCGTTGATTGTGTTTTTTTGAAATAAATATATCAAGCTGATTCTTTAAGAGCAGGTTGTCGCCTATAGCCAGTGTATCGAGTACAGAGTTTAATGTAACGATAGAGGTGTTGTCGGAGGTGAGGTGGCCATCAAAAATCAGGTTTTTAGACACTTTGATATCCGGCCTGAAGGGTTGGATAAAACGGTTGGCATCCCAGAAGTTTATTTTCAATTCTACTTCAAAACTTTCCGCTTCTTCTACTTCTTTTTGTTCGTAGTAGGTAGTGATTTGTTCTTCGTCATTGATGAGGTTGAGGCGTAGCTCTTTGTATAGGTCGTTGATTTCCTTTACTACGTTTGAGTTTTTGAAATCTCCCTTTGCCTGTGCAGATAGTCCATCTGTTTCCAGTGCAATGATGCGTTCGTTATTGTTTTTCTGGGAAATAAACTTGATAGAATCAAACTGTAGTAAATCAGACTCGATCAGTAGTTTGGTGTTTTCCAGATTAGCAAACCCCTTGAGACTGTCGATATGAAATCCTTCCAGATCGGCGTTGATATGAGATGAAATGAAAATGTCTTTTTCAGCAAAGCCGAGTGGCTTCAGTTTCAGTGCATCCAGGCAGGCGGTTATGTTTATCTTTTCTTTATTCTCTCTAAAGTCAATGTTAAGCTGTCCGTCGAAAACGAGGTTTGGGTCTTTGGTTTTGAGCTTTCCTTCGAAGTAATCGTTGGCAAGTTGCCCGTCTGCATAGATGTTGGCGTAGGTATAGCCGCGAATGCCAATGCTATCTATGTTGGCTGTCATAGATAGTTCAGGGTTTTTAAATTCCTGTAATTTGCCATTTACTTGCCCGTTGAAGTATATCTCCTGATAGATGTCTTCTTTGTCAAGGATTTTGCCCAGATCAAAATGTTGTAAACTTAGGTTTCCGGAAAAAAAAGTTTGTTTTTTACTGCCTAGCTTTAAGTTGATATCAGATTCTACAAAGCCAGCCTTGGTATCGAAAGCACCATTGGCTACAAAGTCGGTAGGAAACCCCTGAAACTCTCCGCGAAACGCAATAGTACCGGCGTTGAGCAGTTGCTGGTGTATCGATTCCGGAAAATACTTAGTGAGGTCAGCAGGCTCGAGAGTAGCGTTTTTACAACTCAAATCGATGAAGGTTTCCTTGATTTTTGGTAGCCCAAAAAAGTTGAGATTACCATCTATGGAGGTGTTTTTGCCGAACCTGAGTTGTATATTACTGGCCATAAGGTTGCCCACCTTGCCCTTGATCTGGCCGTCTATCTCGTAGAGTTCGTCGATGTTCGCTACACTGGGAGCAAACAGAGCAATATCTCGTGAGCTGATAAACGAGCTGTCGAGGTTGATGTAAAAACTCACACTATCAGTGAAGTACCCGAGAGCCTGAGAAGAAGGGTACTGCAGACGAATGGAATCTTTAACCTGGCTGTGGTCGGTTTTCAAATTCATGTGTGCTAGCGACATGGATTGGTTACAGTAGCTGAAAAAGCCACTGAGAGCATGTATGTTGAGTTGATCGGTAAGATCTACGCCCTGCATATACACCAGTTCGAAAGTGATGGTGTCGTTTGATTGCGTAAACTGATCGGCACGTGTGTTGATGTTTTTGTACCGAAAGTGATTGTAGTCTTTACCTTCAGTGATAGCGGGTTTAGTCAGGTTGCTGTAGGTGAACGCACCGTCGTTTACAGTGATCGACCCGATGGTAAGTTTTGAGGAAGACTTACTGGTTTTGTTTTTTCTCAACTGGCCTATGAGTCGGGTTATATTCAAGCCGGTGCTGTCGCTGGTTTTAATCAGCCGGATGTCAGGCTTGTCGAGTTCCAGCTCTTCCAGTTTTATTTTACGCTCCATGATGAGCGTATAGAGGCTTATGTTGGCCTGAAGCTTATCCGTAGCGATAAGGGCAGAGTCCAGTTCGTCGTATACGGCTATGTCTTCCAGTATAAACTTGTCGTACCAGGTAAGGTTAGCATAGCCTATTTCGATCCGGAAGTCAGTCTGAGAAGCCAGGCTTTTCGTAATCGTATTCAGAATACGGGTTTGTACAGCGGGGATTTGTATCACAGTGATGATCAAACCAAAAAACACCAATATGAATATAGGTATGGCCAGCAACCATTGGTGCCATTTTTTTCCAAATCCATCCTTCGGTGTTGTGGGTTTGTTCATAGTGAAGGTTAAAGGCGCAAAATTAAATGTTAATGCTTAGAATTTCTTTTTCGGAACCCCTTAATTACTAAATGCCTGAAGTAAGAAAAAAGTTGATAAACCGGGCAAAAGCAGAAATAATGGGTGGGGGTATAAAAAAAGTTGGTTTGTGCTGTCATCTCTCTACGAGTAACGTATTTTTGTGCCAATTTTTTTTACTATGGATATTAATATTTTAGCTATAGAGTCGTCATGCGACGAAACTTCAGCAGCAGTGCTGAAAAACGGACAGGTACTTTCCAATATCATTGCTACACAAAAAGTACATGAAAAGTACGGAGGTGTAGTGCCTGAGCTGGCTTCTCGCGCACATCAGCAGCAGATCGTGCCTGTGGTAGATCATGCTTTGTCTGAGGCGGGTGTTTCCAGAACGGACCTATCGGCAGTGGCTTACACGCAGGGGCCGGGTTTGCTGGGAGCTTTGCTTGTGGGGTCATCATTTGCTAAGTCACTTAGTTTGGGGCTGGATATTCCTCTGTTGTCTGTCAACCACATGCAAGCCCATATATTGGCTCATTTTATAGAAGATCCTAAGCCTGCATTTCCTTTCCTCTGTCTGACTGTAAGCGGAGGTCATACGCAGCTGGTGCGGATCGAGGAAGATCTGAATATGACCATACTGGGAGAAACCCGAGACGATGCTGTGGGCGAAGCGTTTGATAAATCGGCAAAAATACTGGGGCTAAACTACCCAGGAGGGCCTTTGATAGACAAGTATGCCAAAGAAGGCAACCCGCATGCATTTCAGTTTTCAGAGACTTCTATGCCTGATCTGGATTATTCTTTTAGCGGAATCAAAACATCTATTTTGTATTTTTTACAAAAAGAGATGAGAAAAAATGGTCAGTTTATTGCTGAGAATATGGCCGACCTTTGTGCCAGTATTCAGCATAGTCTGATAGCTATGCTAATGGAAAAATTGATAAAAGCGGCAGAGCAGGAGGGGATCAGCGAAATCGCTATAGCCGGGGGAGTGTCGGCCAACTCTGGTTTGCGCGATACGTTGCTCAAAACAGGTGAAGAAAAAGGGTGGAATGTCTACATTCCCAAATTTGAATACTGTACAGACAATGCAGCCATGATAGGTATGGCGGCTCATTTCAAGTTTTTGAAGGGTGATTTTTCGCCGCTTAGCGCTGCTCCCATGCCACGCATGCCGTTTTAGAAAAAAAACTCCAGAAAGCATCGGGAGTTTATCCCCGGATTTGGACTATATTAGAATTAAATAACGAAAGCAAGATGGCCAAGGAGAAGAAAAGGTTTAGCAATGATGTGAATATAAAAAACCGAAAAGCGAGTTTTGAGTATGCTTTTATAGATAAGTATATAGCAGGTATAGTGCTGAAAGGCACAGAAATAAAGTCGATAAAGGAAGGAAAGGCGAGTTTGCAGGAGGCATATTGCTACATACACAACGAGGAAATCTATATCAAAGGAATGCATATATCGGTATTTAGCGAGGGCACTTACAACAATCATGACCCGCTGCGCGAACGCAAGCTCCTGCTATCTAAGGCCGAAATCAGAAAAATAAATGCAAAATTTACCGAAAAAGGGTTGGCTATTGTTCCACTTCGGTTGTTTGTGAATGGAAGAGGCCTGGCCAAGTTGGAAATAGCTTTGGCAAAAGGAAAGAAAATACACGATAAGAGGGATTCTATAAAAGAAAAAGACCTCAGGCGCGAAATGGAAAGAAGTAAATACTGATACGAATGGAGGAAGCAGAAAAGGGTATTTGCAGGCTGGCTATCATAGCCATGTACAGCTCACCTTCGGATGATGCCGCTATGGTTTCTCAGCTGTTGTTTGGAGAGCACTACACTGTGCTGGACAAAGAGCCTCACTGGCTCAAAATATCTCTGCATTTTGATCAGTCGGAAGGTTGGATTCGGGCAGATCAGCACGAACCAATTTCTTCGCAGTATTTTGAACAAATCAATAATTCTGACTACAAGGTATGCACCGACTTGGTGGGTAAGATTTTTTTCAAAAAACGCCATGTCAACATCGTATTGGGAAGTATACTTCCTATTTCTACCAATGAACTTTTTAAAGTAGAAGAACAGGTTGCTTTCAACGGTTCTGCTAAGAGCCTGAGCCAAAAGCGTGAATGGGAGTTTTTTGCCTCCATAGCATCAATGTATATGTATACGCCTTACCTCAAAGGCGGAAAGTCTCCTTTTGGTATCGATGCTGAGGGTATGGTTCAGCAGATATTCAAAGTGTGTGGGTATAGATTGCCTCGCACCCGGCAGCAGCAATTGCGTGTGGGAGAGGACGTACAACAGTTAGCCTCAGTACAGCCGGGTGATATCGTATACACCAAAGACGAAGGAAATCGGTCAGCTTATGTGGTATTGACAGAGGGAATGGCCATAGGTATATCAGGAGGTGTTGTACGAAAGTTGCCCCTCGATTCTTTGTCAGCCGCAGTAGATACCATCAGGCGTATACCTCACTTTAGCTGATTAGCCTGTGGTTGCAGGTTTTAGATAATTACAACCAACTATACCTTTTTTCCTTAATATTACCTATTTTCATGCCCCTGATCGAGAGCCATACCTTTACGGTTGCACGATAAGGGTGATGACTCACCAAACAGTTTTTGATATAGCATATTGAAAAGGACAGTAGTATCCTTTTCCTTACTATAGTGTTTTTGAATAAATATGACAAGCAATAGATAGACAACAAGGGGCGAATAGGAGCGTAAGGGATAACTGAAGGTTAACGCAAGTCTTATGAACGATCGCGTACTAGTACTGAATCAGGATTATACTCCACTCACATTGTGCTCTGTGAGTAGGGCATTCTTGTTGGTGTATTTGGAAAAGGCAGAGTTACTGGCTGCTGATAAAAATGCTTTTTTACACTCCGTATCAGCGTCATTTCCCAAGCCCTCGGTGATCAAAATAAAGAACTACGTGCATGTGCCGTATAAGGGAGTAGTGCTTACCCGTTACAATATTTTTAAGCGCGACGGTTATCAATGTCAATACTGTGGCACTACCAAAGATCTTACTTTGGATCATTTAATTCCACGATCGAAGGGAGGGAAGTCTACCTGGAATAACCTGGTAACAGCCTGCAAAAGGTGCAATTCCAAAAAAGGAGACAGTACACCCCAGGAAGCAGGATTGGTGCTGAAGAAGCCCCCATTCAAACCTTCTTATGTCATGTTTTTGAAAAACAGTGCGGGAGCTGTTCGCGACGATTGGGAACCGTACCTGAAAAAAACAGCTGTGGCTTAGTAAGGCTTTTCGCCTACATAGTTGCCCGGCGGGTCATAGTTACATACCCAGGTTACCATGCCGTTGCATTCTACTTTGGCACATCCTACCTTGGTTGTGTTTTTCCATACCACCTGCGTATAGTGACCGCATACAGCACCGGACTTGCATTTATTTTTGGCATAGTTGTAGTCCTTTTTTTCTGCTGCCCATGAGTCTACAGCATCGGCGGCTGAGTAATATCCTTTAGTGCCCTTAAATAAGTTTTCACCGTGTCCGTTTCCACTGTGTTCAAATGCGCACCCTTTTTCTTTGAGTTTCATGGCCCATGTGTTGGCGTCTTCAGCCAGTTCGTCAGAATATTCGATTTCGCCTACACCCACTTCCGCACGCCAATAGTTGTGACGCAGCAGGATATCATTTATTTCTACTTCATTAGCAGGTTGTGCGTTGGATGTAAACGATAAAAGCGTGATAATTGCAACGCTTAGTAGGGATATTGATCTCATACGTTTTTATAGCTTATAAAACGAGTGGAATTTACTACAATATAAACTCAAGAAAAACTCAATTATTGTTTTTTAGATAAAATCACATAAACAAATACCTGTTATGGAGCAAAGCAAGGCTATTGATACTATTATTTTCGATTTGGGAGGAGTGCTTATCGACTGGAATCCGGAGTATGTCTATCTGGATGTGTTTAATGGAGACAGAGATAAGATGAAATGGTTTTTTGATCATATATGCACATCGGATTGGAATGAGGAGCAAGATGCCGGTCATAGCCTGCAGCAGGCGACCGAAGAACGTGTTGCGATGTTTCCGGAGCATGAGGAGCTTATTCGTATGTACTATGGCAGATGGGAGGAAATGCTCGGAGGGGCAATACAACCAACAGTAGAAGTGCTACGTGCCGTGGTGGACAATGATGCTTATCGCGTATATGCGCTGACAAACTGGAGTGCTGAGACTTTTCCTATTGCCCTGGAACGGTTCGATTTCCTACACTGGTTCGAGGGTATTGTGGTTTCGGGTACCGAAAAAACAAGAAAACCTTTTCGGGATATTTATGAATTGATATTGGAAAGGTACGGAATTGATGCTCATAAAGCCGTTTTTATAGATGATAACCTTCGCAATGTAGAGGCTGCCAGGGAGTTGGGTATTCATGCTATCCATTTTACAGGAGCAGATGATTTGAAAAAGGCATTGGCTTCTTATGGCGTGACGGTTTAGTTTTTTCCTTTATGGATGTTGTCATCACCATAATTAGTGTTGCGGTGTTGCTTTGCAGCATCATTGGCTGCCTGCTACCGGTGTTGCCCGGGCCTCCTTTGGGTTATTTGGCATTGCTTATTCTTCAGCTACGATCCGAACCTCCTTTCTCTACTACTTTTATGATGGTTTGGGCGGCTATTACTGTTGTCGTTTTTCTACTCGATTATGTAATTCCCCCACTTACTACCCGCAAGTTTGGAGGTAGTAAATATGGAATGTTGGGCAGTACTGCAGGCCTGATCCTCGGCTTGTTGTTTTTTCCACCCTTTGGGTTGATTGTAGGAGCTTTTGTGGGTGCTTTCCTGGGAGAGCTATTTCACGGACAAAATAGAGATCATGCCTTGCGGTCTGCTTTAGGGTCTTTTGTAGGCTTTCTCACCGGTAGTTTATTGAAGTTGGTTGTGGTGTTTACTATGGGGTACTATCTGGTGACTTCCCTGTGGTAGTTTTTTTGGTATCGAACAGCATCATGTCCATCATTCGCTGAAATTCACTTTGCACTTCGGCGGTCAGACTTACTGGTTTTTTAGTTACAGGATGCTCAAAGTGGATTTTGCGTGCGTGTAGCAGCATGGTGTTCATGTTCCATTGGTGGGTAAAGAACCTGTTTTGTTTGTTGCATCCATGCGTACGGTCGGCTATGATAGGGTGAAATATGTGTGCAAAGTGTTTGCGAATCTGGTGAGTACGCCCTGTTACGGGTTTTATCTCTACGAGTGAGTATCTGGAGGTGGCGTGTTTTCCATGGGGCACAGGTAGTTCGGCTTTATCCAGAGTTTGGTAGTGTGTTACAGCTTCCTGACTTTTTCCCGATTCGTTGCACAGCGGGTAGTCTATGGTGCCACTATCGTCTGTATAGCCTCTTACAATAGCCCAGTATATTTTGTCTACTTTGCGAGCGGCAAATTCTGCCTGCATTTCTTTATGAACCTGTTCGCTAAGGGCAAAGAGCAGAATACCACTGGTTTTTCTGTCTAGCCGGTGGATAGGATAGACGTTTTTTCCGACTATGTTTCTTACTTCCTGCAGGGCAAAACGAGTTGCGTCTTTGGCTATAGGTGTACGGTGTACCAGTAGCCCGTGAGGTTTGTTTATTGCTACCAGAAATTCATCCTGATAGAGGATATTGATATCGGAGTTGTCGAGTGGGGTGTTTGGAGTAGAGCTTTGCAAGCGAATGGGTAAATGAAATGGTTAGTAGTACTCGAAAACCTTCAAAGTTTGATGGACTTTTGGTGGTTTGTCAAAGCAAATTTATTTTATTTAGTCTGATTAATAGGGTTAAGCAGGGAGTGTTTTTTGAATGAATACATTCTCCTGGTATTTTCTCTATTTTAGGATTTGCCAACAGATACTAAACCAACACTATTTTGAACAAGAAGGTATTTATATTTTTAGGACCATTCGTGTTTTTTGTTATTCTTATTACGGGTCCTTATGGTAGTATGTCTGCAGAAGCGCATGCTGTTTTAGCCGGTACCGCCTGGATAGCCCTTTGGTGGGTCACAGAAGCTATACCCATTGCGGCCACTGCTTTGTTGCCACTGGTGTTGTTTCCCCTTACCGGAGGAATAGATATCAAAGCAACGGCTTCTGCTTTTGGTAACAAAATGATATTTCTGTACCTGGGAGGGTTTATCATTGCTATAGCTATAGAGAAGTGGAACCTCCATCGCAGAATAGCGCTCAATGTCATCTATTTTATAGGTACCGACATGCGCCGTATGGTGTTGGGTTTTATGATAGCCACTGCTTTTTTGTCTATGTGGATATCCAATACAGCCACTACAGTCATGATGCTCCCTATTGGCTTAGCTATAGTATCACAACTCAAGGATGGCAGTATAGCTCCCGATACAATCAAGGGATTTGCCAGAGTGCTTATGTTGGGCATAGCTTATGCCTCTTCTATGGGTGGGATATCTACGCTCATAGGCACGCCTCCAAACCTTGTGCTCACCGGAGTGGTTGAAGAGTTTTATGGGCAGGATATAGCCTTTGGAAAGTGGTTTTTGCTGGTATTTCCTGTGAGCGTGTTGCTTATTGGGTTCTGCTGGTATTTTTTGGTAAGAGTTGTGTTTCCGCTTTCGGGCAAGGGGCTGCCCGGCGGCAGGCAGGAAATCGCTTCCCGCATTGCAGCTTTGGGAAAAATCTCTTTCGAGGAAAAACTCATACTTGTGGTGTTTGTATCTACGGCTGTCCTTTGGATTATCCGATCGTTTGCATTACAGGCTTTGCTACCGGGTATAGACGATGCTATCATAGCAGTGTTGGGAGCTACCGTACTTTTTACTTTGCCTTCCAAGCATGCCAATGGTGAAAGGCTGCTGGTTTGGGAAGACTGTAAATCTGTGCCGTGGGGAATCATCCTGTTATTTGGAGGTGGCCTGGCCATTGCAGAAGGCTTCAAAACATCGGGTTTAGCTGTCTGGATTGGTAATCAGACTACACTGCTCAATGGACTTTCTGTGTTACTTCTATTACTGGTCATTGTGGCTATTGTTAATTTCCTCACAGAGATCACAAGCAACCTTGCTACCACTTCTATGATTTTGCCGATTATAGCTTCTGTGGCAGAAGTTATCGATGTTCATCCGTATTTGCTCATGTTTGGTGCCACTATTGCTGCCTCATGTGCTTTTATGCTCCCTGTGGCTACACCACCTAATGCTGTGGTATTTGGATCGGGGTATTTGAAGATCAGGGATATGATGAGAGCCGGTATATTACTCAATATTGTTTCTATTTTGTTCATAGCCATTTACCTGTATATGGCTTTGCCGCTGGTTTGGGGTATACAAATAGATGTATTTCCTGCTCAGTTTAGATAGGCTCTGAGAAAAGCTTTCATTTTACATTGAGCCCAAGTTGAGCCTGGATAGGTCCTGTTGGAGAGAAGGAAGAACGAATGATTTTTGAGACGGAAAATGTTGTAACCGGATAAACTTTTGGCAAGTTCATCTGCTTTTGCTTGATAGTCGCACAGGCTATTTGCAGTAATAGGTTAAATCCTGCTGCTTTTCAGCCGAGTCAGTGCAAGACTTTGTTGGTGTTGTGATTCTATTTTTTACAAGAGGCGATCATTTGTAAAGGATGCTTCTATTCAAAAATGAAATTTTGTTTAGGTTTGCACTCCGATCAACTAATGGATATTTATGCTTCTGGAATTTGAAAAACCAATAGCCGAATTAGAAGCCAAACTGGCTGATATGAAACAACTTGCTTCTACCAATGATGTAGATGTAAATGATGCAGTGAAATCCCTTGAAAAAAAGATTGTTGAGTTGAAAAAAGAGACTTTTTCGAATCTCACACGTTGGCAGAGGGTACAGTTGTCCAGACATCCGGACAGACCCTATACATTGGATTATATCTACGAAATGACGTCTGAGTTTATCGAGCTGCACGGCGATAGAAGTGTAAAAGACGATAAGGCTATGATGGGTGGGTTGGCCACAATAGATGGGCAATCTGTAATGATCATAGGACAACAAAAAGGTAGAAATACCAAGGATCGTCAGTATCGCAACTTCGGTATGCCAAATCCAGAAGGCTACCGCAAGGCATTGCGCCTGATGAAAATGGCGGAAAAATTTGATATTCCGATCATCTGCCTGATAGATACTCCGGGAGCATTTCCGGGGCTGGAAGCTGAAGAGCGCGGACAGGGGGAGGCGATAGCACGCAACCTCAAGGAGATGTTTATGCTCACCGTTCCTGTAGTTTGTGTAATAATAGGAGAGGGTGCTTCGGGTGGAGCGCTAGGTATTGCCATAGGCGATAGAGTGTTGATGATGGAAAACACCTGGTACTCTGTGATTTCGCCAGAGTCTTGTTCATCTATCTTATGGAGAAGCTGGGATTACAAAGAGCAGGCCGCTGAAGCATTGAAGCTTACTGCTAATGATATGCTCAAAAACAAATTGATAGACGGCATAATTGATGAGCCGCTTGGTGGAGCTCATGTAGACCTGCAGGCCTCTACTTCAGCGCTCAAGACTGCCGTAATGAAAGAACTCAACGATCTGGGAAAACTTACCCCGGAAAAACGAATCGAGCAGCGAATTGATAAATTCGAAAAAATGGGTGTATTTCAGGGATAATCTACTTCCCTGAATGTATGCCTGACCAGATGTAATGAACTGAAAATATGGCAAAGCTATTTTTTAAGCTGGTTTTTATCAAAATGCTGGGTTGGAAAATAGTGGGCAGATTTCCCTATGAGGAAAAGAAGCTGATCATATTGGTAGCTCCCCACACCAGTTTTTGGGATGTTGCCGTTGGCGTTTCTGTACGTGCCATACTTCAGTTCAAGTCGCACTACCTTGTAAAGGCAGAGTTGTTCAAAAATCCCTTGTTGGCTAAATTTCTCACCTGGACGGGTGGTGTGCCCGTAGACAGAGGCAATAGAAAAGCAGATGTAGTAGGAGAGGTGGTACGTATCTACGATACCCGGGAACGCTTTGTGTTAGCCCTGGCTCCTGAAGGTACGCGCTCCAAAGTAAAGCAACTCAAAACCGGCTTTTATCGCATTGCTAAACAAGCGCAAGTTCCCATTTTAGCAGCTGGATTCGATTTTCAGAAAAAAGAAGTTGTGTTTATGGAACCCTTTTTGCCTGGCGATGATATGGACAAAGACATGGCTATGGTGATGAACTTTTATAAAAACTTCACCGGTAAGAATCCCGCTCTGGATTTACGATAACCCCCTTTTTTTTGTCGAAGCAAGCGAAAATCTCTTTACAAGTTAAATAAGTGCAAGCGCTTGTATTTATCCTTTTTACTACACAGATTTGCTGAAGGTGAAATACAGTAAGCATAAATGTGCTGTATTTCATGCTGAATGAGTCAACTATAAACTATACTGTATATTATGAAAAGGAAACTAATGATGATTTTCGTCCTGATTGCTGTGTCACAAGCTGGCTGGACGCAAAGTCCGAAGCTAAAAAAAGTGTTTAACGGCAAAAACCTGAAAGGATGGGTAGTGCCGGAAAACAATATATGGTGGAAAGCAGAGAAGGGAGTATTGTCGGTGAAAAATGGACCCGATAAAAAAGGCTCGATTCTGTGGACGGAGAAGTCTTACAGAGATTTTGTTTTTCAGTCAGATTTCAAATTTGGTGAGGGTAATGTCGATTCGGGAATCTTCCTGCGAACAGAAAAGCAACAGATTCAGCTGGGCGTGTCAGGTTCGCTTAAGCGGGATATGACGTGTTCGCCATATATTCCCGGCAAGGGGTATCCCGTAGAGGCCAGTAACATTGCAAACCTCCTGAAGCAGACAGACTGGAACACCATAAAAATAGAGGCAAAAGGTAAAGTGTACACCGTGTGGTTAAACGGTGAGCAAGTACTAACTTATAATGCAGAGGGTGCTATTGAAGAAGGACCGGTAGGCTTGCAGCTTCATGGCAACCGGGAAATGGCTATAGATTTTAAAAACATACGCATAGGCGAGATATAAGCCTGCTTACCATCAGTCATAAACGGGCAGGTCACCTTGCCGTTTGTGCTTCCAGCGCTTGTGTGACCACAGCCAGTAGTCGGGCTGGCGCTGGATTAGTTTTTCCAGATCTTTGGCATAGTCTATTGATATCTGGTTGTCCGGCAGGTCTTTGGGGGTGAGCGAGTAAGGTTTGAATTCCAAAGTGTACTTTCCCCTACCTTCTTTTTGTATATCCAGAAAGTATACAGCCTGATTTGTCTTTTTAGCAATCCGCTCCCCACCCGTAAAAAAGGTGGTTTCCTGATGTAAAAAGTTCACCCAGAATTTATTATGCGAGGGAGCAGACTGGTCTGCACATATCCACGTCAATGTTTGTTCACCCCGCTGATGATGCCCCAAAACGGTTTTGAATGTTTGTTGCAGAGGCAACATGACGCCACCAAACTTGGTGCGAAGAGAGTTCATATAGCTGTCAAACAGCTTGTTTTTTAGCGGTAAATACACAATCAACAGTTTGTGCTTGAGAAAGTGGGGAGCATATACCCACCACTCCCAGTTGCCATAGTGCGTAGTAAGCAGTATTATACTTTTGCCTTCATCGTATAGCTTGTTGATCTCATCTATGTTTTTAAAGGTGACGTGCTTTTTAAAATCATTCACGTTCATACGATGCGATTTGATGATTTCAAAAATCATATCTGCAAAATGCCTGTAAAACCCCTTGGCAATGGCTTTAATTTGATCGGGTGTTTTTTCAGGAAATGAATTTTGGAGATTTTCAAAGATCACTTTTTTGCGATAGCCTACCACTCTGTACAGCAAGAAGTAAAAACCTGTGGCCATGAGGTAAAGTATTCGCAAAGGAATGAAAGCCAGGGCTTTGAGAAAAAAAATGATGACATAATTGATGATTTTCATTCGACTGCTACCTTTAGGATTTCAAACCAAATGCAATCTTATCACTTCGCTGGCTCATTTCAAATCATAGCTGATTTTTTATGTGATCTTCTGTAATTCAGGAGAACTTCTGTACTATTGCCTGTGTTAGCGCATACCAATGAAGATTTTGAAGAAAATAGCCATATTGCCCATATTGTTTTATCAGTATAGCATATCGCCGCTCTTTCCATCCACATGCAGGTATTCCCCCTCTTGTTCGCAATATGCCCGAGAGGCTATTGAAAAACACGGTGCTTGGAAAGGGGTAGTACTGGCCATAAAACGAATAGCCAGATGCCACCCCTGGGGAGGCAGTGGGTACGATCCGGTACCCTGAAGGATACTAGAAAGAATAGGTGAAAGAAAGCAGAAACCCTCTGGGAATTTGCAAATCCAGTGCATGCTGATAGTCGGGCTCTGGAAAATTGTAGTTGTTGAGAGGGGTGGCCACATCCATGATGTTGTAGATATTCAGGTCAGCAGTGGCCTGTTTGCCCCATAGTTTAAACCTGTGCTGAAACCGAAGTTCGTAGTTCCAAAAGCCACCTTCACGCACACCAAATTGTCCGGTAAAAGGGTTGATGCCTTTGATGTCCTGATTCCAGAAGGCAAACTGGTTGCCCTCCGCGGAAGACTTTACCGTAAAAGAGTTGCGATTGACGGGTTGACCGTCTTTGTACTTTACCTGAAAAGCCATCTTCCATTTTTTACTCAGGTTTTGATGATAATAGATACGGACAATATAGGCTCTGTCGCTATCAAGCCTGCCGAGGTTTTGCAGGTAGGTGTTAGGATTAGCCAGGGATTCCGATAGCACACCCAGATTGTTGGTAAGTACTCCATTGCCCATAGGAGATATGCCCACTACTTCGTATGCAGTGGCCGATACATAAATGTAGGTGTTGGGCGTTTTCTTTTCCAGGTTTAGTGTCAATCCGCCATAAAACGGAGAGTTAAAGAGCCAGCCCAGTTGTTTTTTAGCCAGCTGTTGCATACGGGCTTTGTTGTCGTTTACCACCCTGTAGTTTGCCTCTTGTTGCCCATTCAGGAAAAAGACATCTTCATCGGTAGGGCTGTACGTTTCAAATGTACCCAGTGAGGAGGCGGGTTGGGTGTACTCCACAGCCCATTGGTTAGTGAATTTGCGGTATTGAGCCAGAAGCGTAAGTTCCCACCTTCGCCCCATGCGCCAGCGGGTAGCATAGTCCAGGTAGTATAAGGCTGGTTGCTTTAGGTTGCTGCTTGCGTGGTGATATTTGCCTCCTGTAGTGGTGAAAAGAGTACCCTTCTCGTCGGTTTCGTACCTGCGATTGTTATTTGCATCCAGCCAGTAGTAGGACTCACCCGATTGGTATTTATGGGATAGGAATTTAACCTGCTCTATATCAAAGGCTACCCTGCGTCTGCCCAGATTCACCGATGTAGTTGTTTTCTTGCCCAGTTGCCTCTCCACATGCATGCCTAGCTCGTAATTGAGTGCAGTCAGGCTCTCAGGGGTGAAAATCGCTGCGTCAGCCGTCACGTTGGCTTTTAAGGCAAGTGTTGTTTTGCCACTGGTGCTCGACGTATTGTATTTTATGCCCGCAGTATTTTCTAGTATACCTGTGGCAAAAGCTTCACTGCTCCATTCGGTTACATACAGCGGAGTGAAGGGCGATAAGTTGTTTTCGTAGTACAGACTATTGGTGTAGGTGCTTTCTTTCGGAGAAAACAACACCAGTCCGTTGTACTGGTCGAAATAGAAGGATAGCTTCTCCGATAGTTTTTTTTCTCCATTAGTACTCCATATCACTTCCTGCCATTGTCCGGAAGGGTAATAAGGCTCCAGGCTTTCTCCGTCCTGATCGGCAACATTGCGAGAGAAATTAGGGACGTTTTTGTGGATTGTTTTATGAGAGAGGTGAATACCGGTGTTGAGTTGGAGAGGGGAGTTGCCATTGCCCAATTGGCGATCAGTAGCCAAAAAAGACAGGTTGAGGTTTTTCATGTTGGCTGTTTCGTTCCTGCCATAGTAATACTGGGAAAACAGCTTGTCGCGTTGCTGGTAGGAGATGAGGTAGTCTACCTTGCTACTTCCTATGCGTATGTCGCTATGCAGGTGAAATTGCAGGTAGTCTTCGCTATAGTAATCGTCCATAGCGATGTAATTGAAGTTGGTAAACATTCGTCTACCGGCAGTAAAGTAGCCGTAGGTAGTGTGTTTTTCTCCCGGCAATGAAAAGTAAACCAGCCCGGCTTGTCGGGTTTTGCGACGTTCAGGTATGGGTTGCCATGCTTTTTGAGGGCCGGAGAGATGACCGTGCATTAAGTCAGAGTACCAGTTGGTCCAGGGTACTTTGTCTCCGGCATTTCCATTGTTCCACTGGCTGTATACATATTTGCTACGAGTGGGTGCAGAACGGAAGTCTACTCTGGAGTCTACCAATGAAAACTCAAGTGATTTGTCGAATAGCAGGGGTTTGTGCAGGCTACCACCTGCTGCGGATAGGCTGTTTATTCGTAAGCCGTCGTAGTAGTATCGGTTCCATTTGTAGCTATAGCCTGTAAATGAAAAAGTGTAATCGTCGGGTTGGGAAAAGTTGCCGGTAGTTTCTATCTGGTAGTGAGCATTTGAATAATAGTTGTCTACAAAATGTTCCAGTGTAAACTGGTGGTATTTTTCCGAAAAAAAAGAGGAAGAGTAAGAATTGGTGTAAGTGCTAAAAAGGGAATCTGAGGGATGGTTCTGCGCTAAAATATTGCTGGTAGTACCAAATATTGAGAGCCAGAAGAAAGCAAAAGAAAGGGCGTAGGTATATTTCATTGTGTAGGCATATTTAGCTTTTTATTCCTAAATAATCAAACATAGTTGTGGCAATGTCACGGAATATTTTATGAGTAGCAGAATGCCCCGAAAAGTGGGTTTTATTTTCAAGGATTACATTTTAGAATTAAACTCTCCAAAAGTTAAATTGATAGGATTTTTCCAGCAGGAAATGATCCATGTTTTGTACTTCAACCTATCGGAATGACAAACTTTTGGAGAGAACTCTACATGACTTTGTTTTAAAAGCGCAATCTCTGGTTTTATTTTAGGCTACACTTCGCCAATGGCTAAGATTAGTTAAGTTTGAGTTTTTTTAATCGTTGTAAAAAATAGATATGAAGGTAGTGTTTATGGGAACGCCTGAGTTTGCAGTTCCCAGCTTGCAGGTTTTGGTGGAAAATGGAGTAGATGTGGTAGGCGTAGTGACAGCACCGGACAAGCCTCAGGGCAGAGGCAAGAAGCTACGAGGGTCTGCCGTAAAAGTCTATGCAGAGGAGAAAGGGCTTACTATTTTGCAACCGACAAATCTTAAATCTGAGGCGTTTGTAGAAGAACTGAGGGCGTTAGAGGCAGATCTGCAGGTTGTAGTGGCATTTCGTATGTTGCCGGAGGTAGTGTGGAATATGCCTCCAAAGGGTACATTCAATTTGCATGGCTCGTTGTTGCCACAGTACCGGGGTGCAGCTCCCATCAATTGGGCGATTATCAACGGCGAAAAAGAAACAGGAGTGACCACTTTTTTTCTAAAACATGAAATAGATACCGGCAATATATTGTTTCAGGAAAAAGAACCTATTTTGCCCGAAGACAATGTAGGAACCGTATACGAGCGATTGATGCACAAGGGGGCGGAGCTGGTACTAAAAACGGTAAAAGCGATAGCCGATAATGCCTACACCCTGACAGCCCAGCACGACGATGGTGCGCTGAAAAGTGCTCCCAAGATACATAAATCTACTTGCGAAGTGAATTGGAACTTGACAACCCGTCAATTGATCGATTTTGTGAGAGGATTGTCGCCGTACCCTGCAGCATGGACGGAGATCAATGGAAAAAAGTATAAACTATACAAGCTGGAAGCCTCTGAGCATGCTGCGCAGGGAAAGCCGGGAGAGTGGGCAATACCGGATAAGCAGACTATTGCTGTGAAAACCGCTGACGGATGGGTGAACTTAGCTGAGCTACAGCCCGAAGGAAAGAAAAGAATGCTGGCCGAGGATTTTCTCAGAGGCAACACCATATAAATCAAGGAACAAAATGAAAATAGCACTGATAGCCGCCATGACTCGCAATAGGGTAATAGGAAAAGACAATGATTTGCCCTGGAAACTGCCCGATGACATGAAGTTTTTTCAGCAGCAAACCAAAGGACATGTGGTCATTATGGGAAGAAAAAACTACGATTCGTTACCACCAAAATTCAAGCCACTACCAAATCGTACCAATGTGATTTTGACTCGGCAGGAAAACTTCAAAGCAGAAGGTTGTGTAGTCGTAAGTGGTCTGGAAGAGGCGTTGGATTTTGCCCGCAGTAGTGGAGAAGATGAGGTTTACGTAATCGGTGGTGGAGAAGTATACAATCAGGCCCTTTCGCAAAGCAACCGCATCTACCTCACAGAGATAGATACTGAGCTTAGTGGGGATACTTTTTTTCCGGCGCTGGGTGCTGAATGGAAGGAGGTAAGTCGTAGGCATCATCCTGCTGACGAGCGGCATAGCTATGCGTTTGATTTTGTTACTTACGAAAAATAAGCTTTACTCCACGAATACAATGAGAACCCGTTGAGTTTAATGGTCAGAAAAGCCTTAACTTACACGAACTTGACCGCCAGGAAATGGTACGACTACATTCTCATATTTTAATTTAATCGAAAAGATGGCCAAAGATTTTAACAAACAGGTGGTGTGGATAACCGGAGCATCCAGTGGTATAGGCGAAGCGCTGGCTTACCGTATGGCAGCCTTCAATGCCCGTTTGATTTTGTCGTCGAGAAGAGAGAGTGAATTGAAGCGGGTGCAGCAAAAATGCCTGCAGTTGGTGCCTGAAGCGCAGATAGAGGTGTTGCCACTAGACCTGGCAGATGCCGCTTCACTGAAGGCAAAAGCCCGGGAAGCCGAGCAGTTGTTTGGGCAGGTGGATATACTCATCAACAACGGTGGAATCAGCCAACGCGATAAAGTCATGCATACGGCTATGGACGTAGATCGGCGTATTATGGAGGTTAATTATTTTGGAGCGATAGCCTTGTCTAAGTATGTGCTGCCGGCTATGGTAGCCAGACAATCCGGTCAACATGTAGTGATTAGTAGTGCGGTAGGAATTATCAGCACGCCGCTGAGAGCGGGCTATTCAGCGTCTAAGCATGCCCTGCATGGTTGGTATGATGCCTTGCGTGCCGAACACCATGACGATAATATAGCCGTAACACTCGTTTGTCCGGGATATGTAAATACGCGAATATCCTATAATGCCCTGATGGGGGACGGAAGTGAACAAAATCAACTGGATGATGCTCAGGCCAATGGACTAACCCCTGAGTACTTTGCCAAAAAAGCAGTAAGAGCCATTTTGGCGAAAAAAGAGGAAGTGTACATAGGGGGCTTTCTGGAGTTGCTGGGTATATATACCAAACGATTTTTTCCGGGAGTATACTCTACTATGGTAAGAAAAATAAAGTCTACCTGATTAGCTGTAGCCCGCCAGTTTATAAGCAATTACTCCCAGCCATTCTTTTATGAGTGTAGTCCAGTTGTCAAGGGCATTTACATTAGGCACAATCAGACTTTCGGGGGTATAGTCAATTCTATGCATACCTCTCAGGTCTGTACTAAAAGCATCGAACGCTACCTTTTGCTTGGCAAAACACGCTTTGGCTCTGGGCAAATGAAAAGCCGAAGTGATAAGCAGGCTTTTGCCTTCAATATGCTGCTCTTCTACTATTTTGGCACTGAAAAGAGCATTTTCATACGTGTTTCTGGATTCATTTTCGATAATAATGTCCTTCTTTTTTACTCCACACATGAGGGCGAAATTTTCCAGATCTTTACTCTCACTTATATCCTGATGAAGCAAAAAACCAGAACCACCGGATATCAGCAATTTTTTAATTTTTCCTTCTTTGTAGAGTTGTACAGCATGAGTGATCCGATCGGCACCTTGCAGAAAATGAACCCTGTCGCGCGGATATTGTAGCGGATTGGTAACACCGCACAGCACGATACCTACTTCATAGGTTTCGTTGAGCTGCGCCAGTGGAGTGGCGGGTTCTTCCCACCAGATCATTACCCGGTTAGAAAGGTAGGGATTGGTGAAAAAAAGGAGGAGAAACACACCCAACACCTGAAAAAGGTTTTTCTTTTTTTTCAGAATAAACGATAAAATAAAACAGCCTGTAACCATACTGATAGGCATTATCAGTATAGTTACAAGCTTGGAAATGATAAAAAACATAGCTGAAACTTCTCTGCTTTACACTCTTAGTTAGTTGCCAAAGCTATTTATGATTTTTCGAAGTATATCAAAATAAAGGGTAAATATCAGTAGGATAGACATTAGCCATATCATGATCACATTGAAGTAGAGTGTATCGAAATATGCCCCGGCAAAATGCTTGCTGGGTGCATAAAAGTGTGCTCTGAAATCGAGAGGACCCGAAGGCGAAGGTTCCATGTATATGGGGTTGATTTTGCGTATCAATTCTTCGCCTGTGTTGAGTATACGGTTTTCAGTTGTGCTGTTTTTTAGGTAAAAAATGACACTTTCATTTTCATGATCATTTTTCAACTGCTTGTACTCGGCTTCTCCTTCGGCAAGCATAGAAGCTATGAGTTTGTCTTTTTCAGCGCCAGCTTTTTTGGATGCATCGTTGTATATTTTTTTGAATACCCGCATGAACAGTCGTGTGCTTTCGGCTACAGATGGCGAAAACTTACCCGGGTAGAGGTTGTCCATGTCAGGAAATTTGTCTTTTGATACACCAAAGGCGTCCATTTCTTTTTGGAGTTCTGCGCGTATCAGCGCGAGTTTTTCTCCGATTACTTCTTGTTGCTTTTCGTCAGCATTTCTATAGTTGGCACTGATGTAGTCTAGCTGCGAATCGAGGGTAGAAAAGTAATAAGAAACTTTATACTCTGAGTTGGCCAGCGTCTGATCGTAGGTAAAGAAGTTTTTTTCGTAAGCATTGTCTTTAAACTGGTTTACCAGCAGGGCTTCATAAGCCCACCTGGAGGCCATCATTTCACCGATGACCGGTACTTTTTTGTCGTTACTCAGCCAGGGGTGCAGCTTGTCGAAGCTTACTACCACGCCGCTTAATATCAGCTGGGGGATGATGAGTAGGGGAATGAGTATGTAGATCGTTACGGCAGAGTTGAATGCCGAGGAGATATTAAGTCCGAGGATATTGGCAAAGCAGGATACAGAAAACATAACCAGCCAAAATGAGAGCGTCATGCCTTTAATTCCCAAAATAGCATCGCCTATTATGACAAAAAAGAGTGTTTGTATAGCCGATAAGCTAAAGAGTATCACCATTTTGGAAACCAAATAGCTAAATCGGCTCAGGTTAAGAAACGATTCTCTTTTGAGGATGCGCCGGTCTTTGATAATCTCCTCTGCGCTCACCGTGAGGCCCATAAAAAGAGCTACGATAATGGCCATAAAGAAGAATGCCGGTATGTTTGGGTTTTCTCTGAAAATATAGCTTTCGCTTCCACTGGCTGTGTAGCGAATAATAAAGGCCAGCAGTATGGCCAGCACCGGGGCTTCCAGAAAATTGATGACCAGGTATTGTTTGTTGCTAAACTTGGCAGCCAAATCCCTTTTGGTAAAAATGAAGAGTTGCCGGAGCTTGCCGGGGATACTGAGTGTTTTTTTAGGTTTAGACTCTTCTTCTTTTACCGGGGTTATGGAGGTGTGTTTTTTAAAATATGCATTCCAGTCAGTAGGAGATATCTTTCGGGTATCGGTCAGGTGGCCGTATTCATCTACTACCTTGGTTTCTATGATGTTGAATATCTGCTCTGGATTTACATTGCCACATTCTATACAGGATCCCTGCTCTTTGTCGATCATATCGACAATGTGTTTGAAGTAGGTGACAGCCTCTACCGGATTGCCATAGTAGATTTGATATCCGCCTACATCGAGTATTACCAGCTTGTCAAACATTTTGAAAATGTCTGAGGAAGGCTGGTGGATGACTACAAAGACCATTTTCCCTTTTAGAGAAAGCTCTTTGAGCAAATCCATAATGTTTTCAGAATCCCGCGAAGATAGACCACTAGTAGGTTCGTCCACAAACATTACCGAAGGTTCCCGGAGAAGTTCCAGACCGATGTTTAGGCGCTTCCTTTGTCCACCGCTTATGGTTTTTTCCAGAGGCGAACCTACTTTTAAGTGGCTGGTCTCGGAGAGCCCCAGAGCAGCCAGGGTTTTGTTTACCAGGTCGGTGAGTTCATTTTCGTTTGCATCGCTAAAGCAGAGTTTGGCAGCATAGTACAGGTTTTCAAATACAGTGAGCTCATCAATCATCAGGTCGTCCTGAGGTACATAGCCTATTACTCCCTCTATCTGCTTGCTGTTTTTGTGGATGTCTATGCCGTTTATACGAACTGTGCCTTCCGAAGGGCTTTCGTTTCCATTCAGTACGTTGAGTAGGGTAGACTTGCCGGCACCACTGCCTCCCATTAGACCTATCAGTTTGCCAGAATCTTCGGCTATATTGATATTTCTGAGTCCTAGCTGGCCATTGGGAAACTCAAACGAGATATCTTCAGCTACAAAGGATATTCGGGTGTCATTTTGCTCGTCTCTGTAGGCACTCACGATATCGCTGTAATAGATCGGGTCGAGATTGTGCCCCCGAATGGTACTGCCCGCAGAAAATACGGCAATCTGATTTTTTTTGAGAGCTATACCGTTTATGGTCAGGCTGGAGTTGCCAATGTATTTCAGAAAATAAATTTCGAGTTTAGGTAGTCTGAAAAAGGCGAGAAACCCGTCCAGATTTTTCTTGTAGATGTGTTTGTATGCATGTTCCCCGCCTTTGCTTTCATCTACAATGAGTATATTTTCGGTGTTTAGTTGTTGTTTTTCGGTGCTTACCACAAAAGCCCTGATGTGATCTACAACCTTTCCTGAAAATTTAAACGATTCCCCTATAAAGTAAACCAGCTCCTGTTCTCTATCCGAAACCTGACCATCGGCAATAACCAGTTCGATCAGGTTAAGTACGATCACGATTTTTTGCTGCACCGTTAGTTCCTGATTGATACGTGAGGTGAGTTGTGTGATTTCGTTTTTACTATCGAACGCACCAGAATCTGCTTTTTTGCCTATCGATGCGGCAAAATGGTCAAACTCGGCCAGATATCTTTTGGTTTCTTCCTTGTTGAGGTTTTGGAGTAAAAAGTTTTCAACCGATTGTCTTTCGTCTTCGGTCACATCATCTTCTATGGCTACTATGGCAAGTAGTTCGATGATGGCTCTCAGTAATTGTTCACTCATTTGAAAAAGTTAAGGATAGATTATAGGTTTATTCTAAAGGGTATAAATATAGTCGAATTCTGCTAAGTTTTAGCAAACAGGAAACCGAATCGGCGGATATTTTTATGGTATTGAAAAGCAAGTGTTTCTCAGGGAGCAGGGGAGTTTTGGGTATAAAAAAAGAGCATCGGGTTTTCCCAATGCTCTTTCCTCTATATGCTCTTTTAAGAATCTTACTTGATCATGTCAGCTCTGATTCTTTTTACCTCAGTTATCACATCGATCAACATGTCTTTAGTCAACACAAAATTAGGGTCATTGCCCGAAATTTTCTCGTTAATAGCAGCTACGTCATCGTCGTATAAAATTCTTAAAATGCTGAATTCTGCAATTATATTGGCTATGATGTCATCTTGCTCTATGTCTTTAAGCAGAGCAATGATGTCGATCAACGATTTCTCCTGATCGATGATTACTTTCATTAAAGGCTCCAGAATCAGGTTTTTATTTTGCTCAGACAGCAGATCGTCCGGGTAAGTGTCTATCACCATTACTGACAAGTAAAGACCCTCGATGTAGCTACCCGAAAGGATAAGTGCCACCATGTTGAGTTTGTCACTGTCTTCCAGTTTGTCTTCTGCCATAGTGATGGCTATGTTGATCAGGTTAGACAGGGAATCCTTATTGCTCAGGTTTTTCTCAAAGCGCTCCATCATATCCAGATCAAAAGCAGAAGAAATACCTATTTTGTCAGCGAGTTTCTGACATACCTCCATGTACTTCAAAGCTTCCTGTGTTTTGTCGTTACTGGTCAGGTAACCGATATCAGTAGCATATGCACCCAGGTTAAGGGCTGCTTTATCCATAGAGTTCAGGTACTTTTCTGCGTTTTCCAGTTTGTTAGGAAAGCTGGGGTTATAGTCAGCACCGGTAGCCTGCAGCATGTAGGGTACTTCCGATGGAGGGGGCAACTCATGGATTACTTTGTCGATTTCATCAATTACTTTGCTTTGTGCCTCATCAAAGGCTTTGGTTTTGGCTTCATTGTTTTTCTTTCCGGAATCGCCACACGAGTAGAAGAATACCGCAGCGATTGCCAGAGACAATAAAGTTTTGGTGTGTTTTAGGTTGATCGTCATATTATCTTGATTTTAGAGAATTCCGAAAATCAATTTTAACGTTTTTTTCCTTTCTATTGAAGGGTTAAGGGATTTATTTTTAACCCGATAGTGCTTTATGGAAACAAAAAAGCAGTCGCTTGATGTGACTGCCTGATTGGGTTAATGGAGTAGTATATCTTTATTTTCTGCCTTTAAAATACCTGCTCACAAGTTTTACTAAAAATACGCCAAGGCTTTCATGCTTTGGCTGCTCTGCATGTTGCATGCTTTTGCTTACTGTGTTCATAGATTGTGTATTTATATTTAAAAATTTATTCCATACCTTCACTGCATAAAACATTTCGGCCGGAGTACGTATGGCTACTCAGGTTGTTCAAATAATCGAAACGTGTCTCGCAGTATACTCTTCAGTTTGGTAGCAGCATTGTGTCTGCTAATTTGCTTTCGTAGTGTAGGTCAGGTAGATACCACCTACTATGCAGGTGGTCAGTTGAGGTCGGTAGGTGTTGTAGACACATACGGAAAACAGGGAGTTTGGACGTATTATTATCCCGATGGTGCTAAAAACGCACAGGAATGTTATGTAAATGACATTTTACACGGGCAGGTAACCAACTATTACCCGCAAGGGACAGTAATGGCCCAAGAAAACTGGCAGGAAGGTCTGCCACAGGATTCGGCCTACTACTATTATCCCAACGGCCAAATTAAGAGGAAAGGAATATACAAAGACGGGCTCTACGAAGGGCAATGGATGACCTACTACGAAGACGGTAGCCTGCAGCAGCAAGGAGGCTACAAAGAGGGGTTGCCCGACGGGATATGGGTGACGTATGCCAGAGACGGCAGCCTACAGGAAAAAGGCAGATACAAGGATGGGGTTCAGCATGGTTTTTTTCAGTTTTTTGATAGCAAAGGGCGCCTTCATTTCGAGGGCAACTATACGCACGGTAAAGAATCCGGAAAATGGTATCAATACTCCAGAAAAGGCAAAAAAAAGCTTTATAAGGATTATGGGAATTGAGGTTGGAGCCAGCGATAGTCAATGTTTCAGCTCAGAGCAAAGAGTAGTTTATTTGGTGGATAGATTTTTTTTACCAATATTAGATACCATTTTCTGAAAAAAACTTGAAGACCAAAATAGAAATAGAGCGAATTATTATACGTCTGAAGAATGGGGAGATAGATGCCCTGAAAAGTCTTCATGAAAAATTTTCAACGGCACTCTATCGCACATGCAGGCGGTACTATCTGTCGCATGAAGATGCCGAAGAAGTAGTGCAGGACGTAATGCTATTGGTGTGGGAAAAACGACACGAACTTAGAACGGATTTGTCTTTTACCGCCTATATAAGTACGATTGCACGCCATGCTACTTTTAAGAAGGTCCGTAAGAAGATCATCTACTACACCATAGACAATTACCTCCAGGATGAGCGCACCGCCACCCCGGTCAATGCGGAGGATGAGATAATTGGTGTCGAGACAGAAAAAATAATAGAAACACTGATAGCTGACCTGCCGGCAAAAAAGCAAAAAGTTTATATCATGAGCAGAGTGGAGGGGCTCTCTCATGAGGAAATAGCAGAAAAAATAGGTTTGTCTAAAAGAACCGTTGAGAGCCATATATATCAGACCAATTTGCTGATAAAGCAAAAATTAAACCTTGATTCCTACGCCATATTACTGCTTTCCTGCACGTTTCACCAGTCATTAGCCCACCTAAATTAAAGGCTGCTTGCCGCTGTTTTCCTTTCGCCGAAAAAAAAGTACTTTTTTTTTAAGTAGCCCTCCAGTGTTTAGGCTATAAAGAGTTAGGAAACATCAAAGCAATGTATAAATCGATAATAGAAAAGTTTTTTGCGAAAAAAGCATCCCCACAGGAAATAAGGAAAGTGGTGGATTGGTTTTTTGGAAAAGAAGCCGAAAGAGAGTTTGACAGAGACCTGAATAAAGAGCTGAAAAGCAATATAACTCAGGATCCGGCTTTTGATCGGGAAAAGCACTTCGAAAAAGTGCTGGCACAAATACCAGAGCAGGATATAGCCCAGCCACAAGACTTGGCATCTTCCTGGCTAAAGGTAGCTGCAGCGGTACTGTTAGTTTGCTTGTCGGCGTTGGCTATATCCTATTGGAATGCCCCGGCTCAGCAACACCAGCAGGTAAGCGTACGGCAGGTAACCAAATCAACAGAAAAAGGGCAAAAACTCACCACATACTTGCCCGACGGATCAAAGGTGATATTGAATTCTGGAAGTAAAATCACATATCAACTTCCCTTCGAAACCACCGAAAGGCGCGTGTACATGGAGGGAGAGGTGTTTTTTGAAGTGGTAAAAAACGCAGAATTGCCCTTCAAAGTAGTATCAGCCGAAGTAACCACCACCGCACTGGGAACAAGCTTTAATATAGACTGCAGAAACCCTCAGAAACCAAAAGTAGCCTTGGTTACAGGCAAAGTACGCGTAGAAAAGGAAAGCCTGATACCCGTAACACTCACACCGGGCAAATCCGTGACCTTAAACGACCAAGGAGGTCTGGTTGTAGGTGATTTTGAATACCTGGATGTGGTCTCCTGGAAAGACGGTACACTTTATTTCGACAAAGCGGGATTAAATCAAATAGTGAAGAAGCTGGAGCAGTGGTACGGAGTAGATATACAGGTGTCGGCCGGGTTGGAAGATGAATTTCATTACTCCGGTATATTCAGAGAAAAGTCGCTGGAGGAAGTGCTGAGAGGTGTGTCTTTTGTTCACCAGTTTGACTACCGAATCAATGGAAATAATGTAGAAATATACCCTAAAACCAATTAAAAAAACCTATCTGCCTATGAGATAAAAAACAAATCACCACGCACAAAAAAACCTATGGATGTTGGAGCATACCATAGGCCAAAAATTGTGACAATTTTTCATTTATTAAAACTATTCAAAAGTATGGATTTTAAAACTTTACGGCAAATTTTATTTAAGATGTCAATAAGAACGCTATATGCAATTTTTGTCAATTGTATCCTTCTAAGTACGATTTACGCCGAGGGAACAAATGCACAGGGCGTTAAAAGTGTGAAAGAAACACAGGTACAATTTTCACTAAAGAAAGCACCACTACTTACGGTGCTGGAGCAAATCGAAAAGCAAACAGATTTTGAATTTACCTATAAAATAGAGGATCTGGTACATAAAGTGCAGATATCAGGAGATTTTACAAATGCAAAAGTGGCCGATGTATTGGCTTATATTTCGAAAAAAGCCAAATTGAAGTTTCGTCAGGTCAACAACAATATCCACATATCCAAAATATCCAATGCCAATAAAGGAGAAGAAGCGGTGGAAGTGGTGTCTGACCGGATAACCATTGCAGGTAAAGTTGTAGATGCAGAAGGAATGGGACTTCCGGGAGTAAGCATATTGGAAAAAGGCACTGCCAATGGTACAGTTACGGATTTGGATGGAAACTATACCGTTGTGGCCGATGAAGCCGGAGTGTTGGTGTTTTCGTTTGTGGGATATATCCAGCAGGAAGTAGCCGTGAGTGCGCGTGCTACCATAGATGTAACACTGCGTATGGATACTCAGCAGCTCGAAGAGATCGTAGTAGTAGGCTATGGTACAAAGAAAAAATCTGAAGTAACCAACGCTGTGGTGCAGACCTCTGGTGAAGAAATAAAGCGTACACCCGCTGTGTCACTTTCCAACTCCCTGGCTGGCCGGCTGGCCGGTTTGTATGTAAATCAGCGAGGTTCGGCACCCGGCTTTGACGATGCGTCTATCAATGTGCGGGGATTCAATACCTACCGCGACAATTCTGCACTCATCGTTATCGACGGAGTGGCTAATGCAGACCCTGACGGCCTCAACAGGTTAGATCCTAATGATATAGAGTCTATATCGGTACTGAAAGATGCTTCTGCTGCGATATATGGAGCTCAGTCTGCGGGAGGCGTTATTCTGGTAACAACCAAGCGAGGTAAGTCCGGCAAGCCTACATTTAATTACACCATGATGCAGGGGTATCAGTCGCCCACTTCGAAAGTGCGTACTGCCGATGCACTACAATATATGAACATACTCAATGCCAGTAGAGAGCTGGATGGAGAACAGGAGGATTTTCCGGACGAACTGATTGACGGGTACACTAACGGCACCTTGCGCTCAGAAGACTGGTGGGATGCCCTGATAGATGGGCCGGTAGGACAAGACAGACACTCTCTGACTATGCGGGGAGGCAATGACAAAGTAAGGTATTTTGCTTCTGCAGGTACAGCATCTCAGGGAGGAATACTCTACGGGGACGACAAAACCAGCCTGAAGCAATACAATGTGAGAAGCAATCTGGACATATCCGTTACTGATAACTTTGAAGTAGGACTGGATTTGTCATTTAGAAGAAAAGCCACCCAAACGCCACAATCTGCACCGGGAGGAGATTTACATTTCGCAGTACAAATGAGCCCGCTGCGCGAAGCATTTATCGATCAGGACAAGCGGTACCCATCCGAGGGCTGGTCGCATCTAAACCCCGCAGCAAGAGTGAAAAGTCCCGGCTATAGAACATACCTCAATGAGGTCGCTTCGGGTACGTTTCGGTACAAGTATGACATCCCCGTACTGGAGGGGTTATCGCTGGAAGGGTTTGCCTCAATGATTAAAGGCATGTGGTACAACAAGACATTTAATTATGTGTGGGATTACTACGAAAAAAACAGCAGCGATGAAATAGTGAAAAAACAATCACGAACGGTAGAAGATATCGGGTTGCGAGAGGATTTTACGCAGGATCAGCGTATTACATTAAACACTCGTATAGCGTATCAAAAATCTTTTGACGAGCATACCGTCAGTGCGTTTTTGGCTTATGAACAAATGGACTACACCCGAAACAATTTTTGGGCACAGCGTCTGGGATATGATTCACCTCAAATCGATCAGTTGTTTGCCGGTAGCACAGACAGAAGCAACGGTAGCAATAGTGGCGGGGCATCCGAATCGTCGCGGCAAAATTACTTTGGCAGAGCTACCTATGATTACAAGCAGAAATACCTTGTAGGGTTTAACTTTCGCTACGATGGTTCGCCTATTTTTCCCGAAAACAGTCGCTTTGGATTTTTTCCCGGCTTCTCACTGGGATGGGTTTTGTCGGAAGAAAGCTTTATTCCAAACGCAGTATTTAGCAACCTGAAGCTTCGTGCCTCATGGGGGCAAACCGGTAATGACAGGGTGGATCCATTTCAATACATAGGTCGTTTTGGATACGCCCGTGGCTTTGTCGTAGACGGTACTGACGTACGAGGCATAGCCGCTCAGACAACACCCAACCCCAACATTACCTGGGAGGTATCTACCACCAGCAACCTGGGATTGGAAGCCGGCTTTTTACAGGGTAGGTTAAATATGGAAGTTGATCTTTTTTATACAAAAACAACTGATATCTTAGGACGAAGACAAGCATCAATCCCGGGCTATACAGGATTGGCTTTGCCCGATGAAAACATCGGTGAAATGGAAAACAAAGGAATCGAGTTTCAAACGTCATTTCGTACTGATGTAGGAGAGGTGGCACTCAGGGCACAGGGTAATGTGTCGTACAACAAAAACAAAATCTTGTTTTTTGATGAAGTGCCTCAGGCAGAACCCTACCAAAAACTGGAAGGTAATCCGCTGGGATCTGGCCTGGTATACAAAGCCATAGGCATATACCGCACTCAAGACGATCTGGACAATAATGTAAACTACAGCAATGCCGGACTGGGTAACCTGATTTTTGCTGACCTGAACAATGACGGTGAGATAAACAGCAATGACAGGTACATGTTTGATGCTACAGCTTTTCCCAAGACACAGTTTGGTCTCAATCTGGGAGCAGATTTCAAAGGGTTTGATTTTACGATCCTGTTTCAGGGACAGGGAGGTGCAAAGTGGCGCCTAGACAATGGCTTTGATACCGGAGCAAATGGTAACGGCCTGGAGTATGTAGCTGAAAATAGTTTTACACTCAGCAATACAAGTGCAGAACTTCCCAGAATACGCCCAAGAGGTGTAGGAGCTGGCAATACAGATTTTTGGTACAAAAGTGTGTTTTGGGTGAGAGTGAAAGCGATGGAGCTAGGGTACAACCTGCCTTCAGAGTTAATCTCCAAAGTAGGTATATCCGGATTGCGGGTATATTTTTCCAGCCAGAACCTTTTCATGGTGTACAACAACCTGAAAAAATATGGCATTGGAGATCCTGAGTTTACCAACAACGGTAAAGGGGCGCAGTATCCCAACATGAAAACGGTAAGTTTTGGTTTAAATCTCACCTTTTAAATGCAGCACACCATGAAGAATAAAAAGTATATAATATATAGATCAAAGACCCTGGTAGCTACAGTTTTATGCGCATTGTTTTCGTTATCATGTAGCGAAGATCTACTGGATAAGCAACCTCTGGATGCCATATCTGAGAAAGATGTGTTCAACGATGCAAACTTCTTGCAAAACTATGTGTACAATGTATACAACGGGATCAGGCCTCATTGGAGTCCGGGTACGGGAGGCTACATAGGGCTGACAGACCTGGCCGTGAGCCAGTCTGAAACCCACGACAGGAGTGGAGGCATACGCCAATACCTGGAAGGTACCATAGATCCGGATAATATTACCTCACTGACCAACATCTGGAACTTTCAATACGATTACATCAAACGAGCCAATACTTTCTTTGAAAACATAGAGGGATCTGCGGTAGACCCGGCAGTGCTGGATCCGATGAAAGGGGAGGTGCACTTTATCCGGGCATGGATGTACTTTGACCTGGCCCGACACTTTGGAGGAGTGCCTCTCATTACATCTACTTTCCAGCTGGGTAGCGACAATTTCGACGTAGAGAGAAGCACCTATGCAGAAGTAGCCAATTTTGTGATCGAGGAATGCGACAAGGCTATAGCCCTGCTGGACGGAGTAAATGCTCCTCCCGGTAAAATAAGCAAGGAAGCAGCCATGGGGCTGAAGGCACGCATGTTGCTGTACATGGCGAGTCCGCTAAACAACCCGTCGAACGACAGAGCTAAGTGGGAAGCCGCAGAAGTAGCTACTAAAGCTGTGATAGACGCAGGTTTTTCATTGCATGCAGATCACTCAGAACTGTTTACTCAACCCATAAAGAGCGACGAAACCATATTTGCTCAGTCATTTACAGCCGAAACCAGAATACCCGATTGGGGGTACAATTATGATTTTTGGCCAAGTGGATTTGATGCTCGTCAGCGGTTGTCACCTACTCAGACATTTGTCAACATGTTTCAGATGACAAACGGAGAGTACCCGTACCTTGAGGATGGCATTACAGTAAACCCCAGTGCCGGTTATGATCCTCAAAACCCGAATGAAGACAGAGACCCCCGCTATTATAGCTACATAATATATCCTGGAGCAGGCCCTCTCAATATAGTAGACGGGTCTAAAAGTACCCAGCGATTGTATGAGTACTGGGAAGATGCCAACCCCAACGCCGATAACCTGGGGCCGTATGAAAACCCGAATAAATTTGATCCGGTAAATGGTCAGGAGTTATTTGATTTTGGGCGTGACTCTAAGACCTACTGGGTAAAAGGGTTGACCCCTTTTCACTGGAGAGTACAAACCGGATATACTTTCCGTAAACTACTCGATTTTACAGGTCCCAGAGCAAGCTTCGATTATGATTACAACCAACTGGTGGTTCACATGCGTTTGGCGGAGTTCTTCTTAAACTATGCCGAAATACAGATGGCATTAGGAAATGAACCCCTGGCCAGGGAGTATATCAATAAAGTGCGTAGAAGACCTTCGGTAAATATGCCGGATATTACCAGCACTGGAGCCGATCTGGTACGGGAGTATCGCAACGAACGAGCTGTTGAATTGCACCTGGAAGATTCCAGATTTTTCGATCTCATGCGATGGAAAGCTGCACCGGGCAAGGTAGACCTGAATCCTATCCGTGGATTGGCTGAAGTAACCATGGATTGGAGCACAGCCAGTGAAGGAGATGCCATGGGTACACTTCACTATACCTATGGAGAAATCACCACAGCAGATGAGCGTTCGCCATGGCCGGGAGATTACTACTACCTGTTGCCTATTCCCAGAGAGGAAATCAAACGAAGCAACAACAGTATAAAACAAAACCCTGGTTATAGTCAGGATTAGTATATCAAATAATAAGACAAACCACCAGCCGAATCGAGGTTGGTGGTTTTTTATTCTTTTTCTAAAAAAGTAGCGCTTGTAAGTATGGATCAATTCAGTGTAGTCTTAAAGAAATGCAGGTACCACGCGATGTGTGTCGGTATGGCTATATGGCTGGTAGTAGGCTGTACGGGCACACAAAGCCCATTTGAGAATTCCAGGTTTGTTTCCGTAGATAAAAATCAATCCGGGATTCATTTTGCCAATATGCTCACCGAAAATGACAGCATCAATTATTTTGAATACCTCTATATATACATGGGTGGAGGAGTAGCCATAGCCGATTTCAATCAGGATGGATTATCCGATATTTATTTTACCGGCAATATGGTTCAAAACAAACTGTATCTCAACAAAGGAGGATTGCAATTTGAAGACATTACAGCACAGGCAGGTGTAGAAGGAGACGACAGGTGGGTGACCGGTGTAACCGTAGGAGATGCTAATCAGGACGGATGGCCCGACTTGTATGTTAGTGTTTCGGGTAAATGGACAACCCGGAAAAACCTTTTGTATATAAATGATGCGAAAACAGGCCAAGTGCCTTCTTTTACAGAGCAAGCCGAAGCATATGGAGTAGCCGACACAGGAAACAGTACTCAGGCCGTGTTTTTTGATTATGACAATGATGGCTTGCAGGATTTGTATGTGGCTAATTACCCTCTTACAGCCTCAGGGCAAACCATACGAAACTATACCCTTTACCATCAGGACCCACCTTATGAAGTAAGTGACAGGTTGTATAAAAATGAAGGAGGAGGCCGCTTCACAGATGTGACCCAGCAGAGCGGACTGGCCAAATATGGCTTGTCTCTCGGAGTGTCAGTCGGAGACTACAACCAGGATGGCTGGCAGGATATTTATGTGTCCAATGATTTTAGTACACCCGATTATATGCTTATCAACAATCGGGACGGTACGTTTTCAGATCAGGTGCGTGAGGCTACTAACCATACCTCGTATTTTGGTATGGGCACAGATGCAGCCGATATCAACAACGACGGGAGGTTGGATATTTTTCAGGTAGATATGCTTCCCAAGGACAACCGAAGGTCGAAGGAAAATATGGATAGTATGAATCCCGAGCGCTTTCGTCAGTTGCTGGAAAACGACATGCATTACCAGTACTCTACCAACACTCTTCAGCTCAATATAGGTACGGACAGCCTGGGAGTGCCACACTTTAGCGACATAGCCCGAATGGCAGGTGTATCATCTACCGATTGGAGTTGGGCAGCACTATTGGCAGATTTAGACAATGATGGATTTAAGGATGCTTTTGTGAGCAATGGCGTTAGACGTGATATCAACAACAGAGATTTTTTTAAAAGTCAGTTGGTCAAAAATTATCACGATTCCATGACATTGGACTTGACCCAAAAAATGCCTTCAGAGAAAATATCAAACTATGTGTTTAAAAATCAGTCAGACCTCACATTTGCGAATGTAACTACCCGATGGGGACTGGATGCCCGGGGCTTTTCTAATGGAGTAGCCTATGGCGATCTGGATAACGATGGCGATCTGGATTTGGTGATAAACAATCTGGATGGAGTAAGCCAGCTATACGAAAACAAAACCACTGAACAAAAAAACACGAATTATTTGCGCATACGCCTGATAGGCCCTGAAAAAAATCCACTGGGGCTGGGGGCAAAGGTAGAATTGACACACGGTGGACATAGCCAATACCACGAACACACCCTTACGCGCGGTTTTCAAAGTGCAGTAGATCCGGTTGTCCACTTTGGGTTAGGCCACATTCAGCGGGTAGATAAAGTGAAAGTAACATGGCCAAACGGAAAAGTACAGCTAATACGTGAAGTGCCGGGTAACCAACTACTCACCCTAAACTATACCCAAGCCACAGAACCAGGAGATCACCCGGGGCGTGAGTATACACATTTGGTAGAAGACATTACAGCCAAAGTAAATTTGACACACAGGCACATAGAAAATGATTTTGACGACTATAGGTACCAATTATTATTGCCTCACAAGACCTCACAATATGGACCGGCTTTGGCAGTAGCAGATATAAATGGCGATGGTGCCGACGATTTTTATGTAGGTGGCGCGGCAGGGCATCCCGGTCAGCTTTACATCCAGGATGAGTCGGGCCGTTTTCATCCGTCGCAGGAGGTATTGTGGCAGGTGTTTGCCGGTCAGGAAGAAGTGAGCGCTGTGTTTTTTGATGCCAACAAGGATAGTTACCCCGATCTGTATGTAGTGTGTGGAGGAAATGAGTGGCGGGAAGGCGATCAGGCGTATCGGGATAGACTGTATATCAATGACGGTAAAGGACAATTTCGACTGGATACCTCAGCGCTTCCTGTACTGACAGTGAGCGGCGCATGTGCCCGACCGGCGGATTACGACAATGACGGTGATCTGGATTTGTTTGTAGGGGGCAGACTAAAGCCCAGAAACTACCCTTACCCTGTAGATAGTTATATTCTGCGCAATGAAAGTACAGCAGAGGAGGTTCGTTTTGAAGAAGTGACAGCACAGACAGCCCCGGAGCTGCTTCAGCTGGGTATGGTTACAGCAGCGGAGTGGACAGACCTGGATAACGATGGCGACTTGGACCTGACGGTAGCAGGAGAATGGATGCCCATCACCATGTTTATCAACAACGGGTGCAGGTTTACCAAACAGACAGGAGCAAACGGCTTGTCAGAGTCAAATGGCTGGTGGTTTAGTCTTGCTTCGGCCGATTTTGATCAGGACGGGGATATAGATTTTGTGGCAGGCAACCTGGGAGTCAATTACAAGTATCAGGCGAGTCGGGAAGAGCCTTTTAGCGTTTATACATACGATTACGACAACAACAAAAAACAAGATTTGGTGCTGGGCTATTATCAGGACGGGGTACAATATCCGGTGAGGGGGCGAGAGTGCTCTTCGCAACAAATTCCAGCCATCAAAGCTAAGTTTAAGGATTACAAGTCCTTTGCCCGGGCAAGCCTGAAAGACATATACTCTACCGAGCACCTGGAAAAATCGCTGCGATACGATGTAGGTAGTTTTGCTTCAGTATTTGTAGAAAACCAAGGCGATGGTAGTTTTTCTATGCGTCCGATGGATCAGTTGGCGCAGTTCTCAGCCATGAATAGTATTCTGATAGATGACTTCAATGCAGACGGACAGCAAGACGTATTTTCTGCTGGAAACCTGTATGGAGCAGAAGTAGAAACACCGCGGGGAGATGCCGGATACGGGCTCATTAGCCTGGGCAATGGTCAGGGGGAGTTTGTGAGTCAGATGCCGTACGAAAGCGGTGTGATGATACGAGGCGAAGTGCGGGCTGTACATAGTCTGACGTTGGCATCCGGAGCAAAAGGCATCTTAATAGCCAAAAACAACGATAGCTTACAACTGCTGAAAATAAAGTAGACAAGGAACAATAGTTTAGTAGTGTATATTGTAGTGTGCGGGTGTATCCATGTGGGTATACCCGTTTTTAGTTTTAGCGTTTTAGGTAAATCCCTGTGTAAAATTACCGCCAATATGAGCAGAGTAGTATTTTTGCAGTCAGGTGGTGATGCTGTAAATGCTGAGTAATATATTGACTATAAAAGAGTTAAGCGTCATTGAAAAAGCCGGTGATTAATTTTCTTAAAAAAGTTTTCAAACAGGTTAGGGGTAAGTAAGCCTTTGTGGCTTTTTAAGAAAGTCGGGTAAGCCTGGCCATGCATACTATACCTTTTCCGGATTGAACGAAATAGGAAACACATACGATACCCTTACACTCAAGGAAATATTTGTACGCCTGTCAGCGACGAACGACAGGCCGCTTTACAATTATTTTTTCAAAAAATACTATCCCAAACTTATCTGGTTTACACTGCTTTATGTAAAGCAGCACAATGCCGCAGAAGAAATCGTATCGGATGTGTTATTGACGCTGTTTAAAAACAGGCAGAAGATAGCTCAGATGGATGGCATTGAGGGATACTTGTTTATAGTGACTAAAAACCAGGCATTGAAATACCTTCGCAAAAATGCCCGAATGGTTTATATGGACAAAATGGAAAGTGAGGCCGATTTGTTTTACTCCGATAGCGCATCACCCGAATACGAGTATATAGGCAATGAATTTCATCAGGTAATCAAAGACACCATTGATACCCTGCCAACCAAGCGCAAGATGGTTTTTAAGCTGGTAAAAGAGGACCACCTTCGGTACAAAGATGTGGCAGAGTTGCTGGATCTTTCGCTCAAGACAGTGGAAGCACACATGGGGCTGGCCTTGAAAACCATCAGCAAAACCATACAAGATTACAAAGCGGGCAAACATCAGCCAACACCTGTGATTGACATTAAAAAAAAGTGGAAAAATGATTAAGGGTAAATCAGTAGTTCCGGCTTTTTAACGCGAAGAGAGAATGAATTAAATGAAATCAGATAAAATACCATACGAAGAACTGGCCAGAGAACTTTCCGGTGAAGCTACAGCCGAAGAGCAGAAACGCATCCGGCAATGGGTCGAATCTTCCGAGGAAGCCCGGGAGGAATACGAGTCTTTTACAGACATCTGGAAGGAACGCTATTTTGTGCAGGAAGACAAACCGATCATCAATCAGGATGAGGTAGCAGACAAAATATGGGACGAAACATTTGAGCAGCGAAAAAAAACAGCACCGAAGTGGACGATACCGTTGCAGGTTATAGCAAAAGTAGCTGCTGTATTGGTACTCGTTTTTTCGCTGGGCTACTACGGTTACGTGCACGTAGCTTCGGATAGTGCAGCACTACGGGTAGTCACTATAGAAAAGAAAACCCTGCCGGGGCAAAAATCGATGATTACCCTGCCCGATGGGTCGGTAGTATGGCTCAATGCAGGTAGTAAAATCACCTATACATCAGACTTTGGCGTTCATCACCGAAACCTGCGCCTGAGCGGGCAGGCATTTTTTGACGTCTTTAAAGATAAGAGCAAGCCGTTTGTAGTTCGGTGCAAAGACCTGGAAGTAGAAGCTCTGGGCACTTCGTTTGACATCAATGCTTACCAGCAAAAACAAGTAAAAGTAAGCTTGCTTACCGGCAAGGTGAGGGTAAGCCCCGGAAAGAAAAAAGAAGAACAACATGTGCTTTTGCCAGGCGAGTATTCTATAGTAGATGAAAATAACCATGTAGTAGAAAAAGGCAAGTTCGATTCGGGATTGGCTACCGCCTGGAAGGAAGGGAAATTGATTTTTCGCGACATGACCCTGGATGAGATGATACCCATACTGGAGCTATGGTATGGAGTACAGATAGAAAACAAAACCCGGATGAAAACCCAAAAACATTTCAATGGGACATTTGAACGGGAAAGCCTGAGCAATATATTGGAAAATATGGGGCTTTCGATGGGATTTGAATCCGAGAAAAACGGAAATAAAGTAATCTTAAAATGAGAGTAAGCCTATGATGAGTTGACACACTACCGCCCCCAAAAAACAGACCGACCTAAGAGGCCGGTCCCACGGTTTCATATCAAAGCGCCAACTATCACATGAAACCAGAAATTAACGCAAATTATTAATCTCAATACAAAATTATGAAGTTAAAATTACTAGACAAGTTAATTATGCTGTCAAAGCTATCTATCTATGGTCTTGTCGCGCAGTGTATTTTGTTTAGTTCTATCTGGGCCGAAGACATCAGGGCTCAGCGCATCAAGAGCGTAAGCGATGTAAGTGTAGAACTAAATATCAACAAAGCCCGGTTGGAAAAAGTCTTTCGCTATCTCGAAAGCCAGACAGACTTTTATTTTTCTTACAGCAAAGAAGATATCGATCAGTCCGTAAACTATTCTTACACCAAAGGTGAGCAGCTCAAGGTAAGAGATGTGCTCCTGGATATTTCCCAGCGATCAAAACTTCGGTTTCGTCAGGTCAATCGCAATATCATAGTCCAAAAGCAAGATGAAAGTGCCTCACCTGTCAGCCCTATAGAGATAGTGATCGATGATATCGAAATAACGGGTAAAGTAGTAGACGAAAACGGAGAACCCTTGCCCGGTGTAAGCATACTTGAAAAAGGAACAACCAATGGCACTGTGACCGGAATAGACGGTACTTACAACCTCAAAGCCAGCAATAATGGCGTATTGATATTTTCATTTGTAAGCTATGTACGACAGGAAGTACCGGTAGATATGCGTACGGCCATAGATGTACAAATGCAACTGGATACTCAGCAGCTCGAAGAGTTGGTAGTAGTGGGCTTTGGTGTACAAAAGAAAATAAGTGTAGTAGGGGCAGTGTCAACGGTAGAGCCGGAGCAACTCCGAATACCCACAGCCAATATATCCAATGCCCTGGCGGGCAATCTGGCTGGTATTATTGCTGTGCAGCGTACAGGTCAGCCCGGAGCAGATGGTTCTTCATTTTTTATTCGGGGAATATCCACATTCAGCGGTGTACAAAACCCACTGATCCTGCTCGATGGGGTAGAGATTTCGCCTCAGGATCTAAATTCGCTGGCACCTGAAGTGATCGAAAGCGTATCGGTACTCAAAGATGCTACCGCTACGGCAATTTACGGTACACGCGGAGCAAACGGCGTGCTTATAGTAACCACGAAAAATGGGCAGGATCTGGACAAACCCAAGATATACACCCGTATGCAGTATCAGGTATCCATGCCTACATCCGTTCCCAAGTTTGTAGATGGGGTAGAGTATATGGAGCTTTTCAATGAAGCCGTAACTCAGCGAGGCACGGGAGAGATTTTGTATAGCAAAGAAAAAATAAATGGCACACGTCAAGGGCTTGATCCCTACATTTATCCCAATGTAGACTGGTACGACGAATTGTTTAATGATGCTGCCTACAACCAGGAAGCCAATGTGAATATTCAGGGAGGAGGACGAAAGGTAGGTTACTTTATGAGTGCTACAGTCAATAAGAGTACGGGTATACTTAAAAAATTTGACCTCAACTCTTACGACAACAACTTGTCAGTGAGAAAGTTTTCATTTCAAAACAATATAAACGCGGATATATCGCCTACTACCAAGCTGTCGTTGAAACTCAACACCCAGCTAAGGTATCAGGACGGACCTGCTAACAGTGCTCAGTCTGTATTTGGTAATGTAATGAATGCCAACCCCGCAGACTTCCCTTTGCATTTTCCACTCGATAGAGTAGTAGACCCCAGAGACATTCTCTACGGCGGCAAAAGCGGTGGTACTATCAATGACGGTTTTCCAAACCCATTTGCACTCATGACCAATGGGTACAACAACAACTTTCAAAGTACCGTTTTGGCAACTATCGATGGCGAACAGAAACTCGACTTTATTACTGAAGGTTTAAAGTTTAAAGCCCTGGTATCCTTTAAAAACTGGTCTTCTACTTCCATACAGAGAAGCAGGGGGTACAACCAATACCAAATCAGCAGTATAGATGGCGATGACTATGAGCTTCAGTTGATAGGCTCACCTCAAAACCTGTCGCTGGTAACGTCTCCCAGCACAGCCGGAGACCGACGGCTCTACATGCAGCCATCTATCGAATACAGCAATTCTTTTGGTGATCACAATGTGAGTGGGCTACTGCTCTACAACCAAACTGAGTACGTAAACAATACTCCGGGCGATTTTATCAACTCTCTGGCTGAGCGCAGGCAGGGGTACGCAGGTCGTATGACCTATGATTATGACAACCGGTGGATGGTAGAAGCAAACTTTGGCTACAACGGATCAGAAAACTTTGCCAAAGGTCATCGGTTTGGGTTTTTTCCATCTTTTGCCGGAGGCTATGTCATTAGTAGAGAATCCTTCTTTGCGCCGCTTACTAATACAATCAACTTTATGAAGCTGAGAGCCAGCTGGGGGAAAGTAGGAAACGACAGAATCGGAGGAGCACGTTTTCCTTACTTGTCAAACATAGACCTCAATGGCAGGGGATATACGACCGGTCGTGAACAAAATACATCTTACTCAGGGCCAACCTATTTACAGTTTGCCAACGAAAATATTACCTGGGAAGTGGCCGAAAAGCTAAATCTAGGTATCGATGTAGGCTTGTTTGATCATTTCAATATGGTTTTTGAAGTTTATAGAGAAAACCGTAAAAACATTTTTGTAGATGTATCTTCTACCATTCCCAATGTGTTTGGCACGGCCAATACCAGTGTGTATAGCAACATAGGTGAAGTGGTAAACAAAGGGATTGACTTTTCGATGGAGTTTAACAGACACTTTGACAATGGGTTAGAAGTTTCCTCTAAAGGAACATTTACATTCGCCCGTAATAAAATCCTGAAAAACAACGAGCCGGCGTTTACCAAGTACAGAAACTTGTCAGCCGTGGGGCATCCCATCAATACGCCACTGGGTTACCTGGCCGAAAGATTGTTTATAGATCAGGCTGAAGTAGACTTTCACTCACGTCAGCAATTAGGCGGCTTTGTTTCAGCAGGTGATATCAAATACACCGATGTGACTAACGATATCGACGGCCTCAACCTGATCAATAGTGACGATAGGGTTCGCATGGGATTTCCTACTGTGCCGGAAATAGTGTATGGCCTCAGTACTACACTTAAGTATAAAGATTTCGATTTTTCATTCCTGTTGCAAGGGGTAGAAAGAACCTCATTCTTTATCAATAATTTCCATCCGTTTGGAAGTTTTACCAATCGAAACGTACTGCAATTTATCGCTGACGATCACTACAGTGAGTCCAATCCCGATATCTATGCAGCTTACCCCAAGTTGTCTAAACTCGACAATGGCAACAACACGCAGAATTCATCCTACTGGTTAAGAGACGGTTCTTTTTTAAAGCTCAGAAGTGCTGAGATCGGTTATTCGTACAAGTTTGGTCGCTTGTTTTTAAGTGGGTACAACCTGCTCACATTTTCCAAATTCAAGCATTGGGATCCGGAGCAGGGAGGAGGCAATGGCCTGCAATATCCTACCCAAACAGTAATCAACCTGGGACTTCAAATGAGATTTAACTAAAAAATGAAGACAATGAAAAAATATATATACAGTGTGCTGGCTACTGCGCTGGTTATGTTAAGCACAAGTTGTAGCAATTACCTGGACATAGTACCCGACGAACGGCCTACAGATGCTGACGCCTTTAGAAACCCCAATGCAGCCCTGGGATACCTCTACTCGTGTTATGGATACATACCCAACCAGCGATCGGGTACAACATCCATCGACCTGCTCACAGCCGATGAGGTAGTGACGGCCTTTGAGCATGAGGTATTTGCCGGATTTCCCAAAGGGCAATATACCGCCTCTAACCCTGTGATTTCGTACTGGGACGACCTGTACAAAGGCATAAGACAATGCTATATTTTTAAAGAAAACATAGACGGTGTAGTAGGTATTGATGACCCTACCAAAGAAGTGTACAAAGCAGAAGCAGATTTTTTGATAGGGTACTTCCATTTCTTATTGCTGAGAATGTACGGTCCGTTGGTGATAGCCGATCATAAGTTTGATACAAACGTGAGTCCCGACCTGTACCCGGTGCGATCTACCTACGACGAGAGCGTGGATTTTATAGTAAGCAAACTGGATGAGGCTAGTCAGAAACTACCTGCGGTGGAAGTAAGTGCCGATAATTTTGGCCGTGCTACCAGCGTGATAGCCAAAGCCGTAAAGTCCCGCTTGTTACTTTACGCAGCGTCACCACTGTTCAATGGCGGAGGAGGTCTCAAAGCCAGCCTGTATGCTAATTTCAAAAACAGCGAAGGGCAGGAGTTGATCAGCACTACTTACGATAAAGAAAAATGGAATCGTGCTGCAGTAGCTACACGTGAAGCCATAGATGCGGCCGAGTCTGCCGGTTTTAGCCTCTATCGAAACAGCGACTACAATTCTGACCACCCTGCAAATCCGGTAGAGAAGGATTTGCGCTATACCTTTATCGATACGGAGAGTAGCGAATTAATCTGGGCTGAAACCCGCAGGGAATCGGTATACGATTTTCAGAATAAGTCTACTCCATTTCTGACCGGAAATGAAGGTGTAGCCTGGAACGGAGTAAGTCCTACGCTTAGAATGATTGAAGCATTCTACACTGAAAATGGGTTGCCCATAGATAAAGACCCGGCGTACGACTATGATGGCAGATACAATGTAGTAAATACCGCACAGGGAAATACGATGGCCTTAAATGTGGACAGGGAACCTCGTTTCAATGCCTGGATTTCGTTTCACAATGGATTTTATGAAGTTATAAGAGGAAACGACAAGCAGATCGTGACCCGATACCGCCGCAACGATGCGCATGGTATACAAGGCAGAAGCAACAACTATTCGCCTACAGGCTACCTCAATAAGAAGGGTGTAGCTCCACTGCTAAATCAAAGCAGGTTACAGGTATCGGTAAATTATTCATGGCCTGTAATCCGTCTGGCTGAGTTGTACCTCAACTACGCTGAAGCATTGATCGAGTATGGTCAGGATCTGGCTACAGCTAAGCAGTACATAGATAGGGTACGTACCAGAGCCGGCATACCTACTGTAGATGCTGCATGGGCAGCTATAGGTGGTGCAGGTGATCAGGAAACTTTGCGACAAATCGTAAGGCAAGAACGAACCATCGAGCTTTACCTTGAGAATCACCGTTTTTGGGATTTGAGAAGATGGCAGGTAGCTGAGGAGTATCTGGGTGAAAAATTAAAGGGAATGAACATCCAGGGGGAAACAGACGCTGAGTTTTTCCAGATCAGTGAGGTGCCGTTTCTCAGGGAGTTTAATCCCAGAAACTACCTGATGCCCATTCCTCAATCGGAGATCAATAAGAATGAGTTGCTGATCCAAAACCCTAACTACTAAACCCTGATCTATCATGAAAAATCTATATATATATGCTATAGCCATAGTGTTGTTTTTTACAGCCTGTGGCAATGAAGATGAGACGATTCCTACCCCCACTGACGTAACAAACGTACAGGTAGAGCCGAGGGTAGGGGGAGCGAAGATATCCTGGGAGCAACCCGCAGAAGGTTCTTATACATACCTCGAGGTGCGCTATCCGGTAGCCAACGGAGTACAAAAAGTAGTAAAGGTGAGTAAATACACCGATAGTCTTTTGGTGCAAGGGTTGATCAACAAGGAAGAGTATACTTTTGAAATCCAATCTTTCAATGATTTTGATACCAGAGTTTCGTCCGGTACCATACTGACCACTGAAAAAGTAAGACCCATAAAAAGAGGTAAGGAAATTACCTACTTTCCCAATGATCTTACTCCAATAGAACTGACCGAAGGCGATATCGATACCTTTACACAGGAAGCTTCTGAAGGTCCTAAAGCAAACCTGATAGACGGTGACCCAGGTACTTTTTGGCATTCGGCATGGTCGAGTGGCGTAGCTCCACTACCTCATTGGATTCAAGTAAATAAAGAAGTGGAGGTTGGCGCTATCAAGTACTATTTCCGCCAAAATAACGGAGATAAAAATGGAAGGCCAAAGAAGTGGGCGCTGGCTACCAGTGCAGACGGCACAAGCTGGGAGACCGTGTGGGAATCAGATGAAGTATCTGTAGAAGACAATACGGTGGAGCATACGCTGGTTTTTGATAAGAACTATTCGGCGAAGTTTTTTCGAATGATGATTATGGAAAATGGAAGCGGTACGTATGCGCATTTGGGAGAAATAGCCTTTTTTACCATGGGAGCTTCAGTAGTAGATAAAGAAGCGGAAGCAGAAGCGAAATATTATGAAGAGTAATTCATAGCAACATTTCCTGCCCTGATTAGGATTTCATTTAGTTAGTTCGACACTTTATAGGATATAGTATTCGCCTATATGTATGTCAGATTCTTTTGGGGCAGGCTTCTCTGATTGTTGGCGGAGAGTCCTTACACATGGATAAAACCGCCTGTATAAATAGTTCTTGGTGTTGTGGATTGCCTCTGGGTAATTCACAGCACTTTTTTGTAATATACACACGTTCAACTAAACCAAACTTCCCTATGACAAGACTACCACTGCTATCACTTGTCCTTTTCTTTTTTCTGATAAGCACCAGCCGAGCCCAACAGGTAGAAGGCAACAAAAGCAAGATGAAAAAAGACATGGCCTATGAAATGAAGCATAAAAGTCAGCCCTGGTTTGACCAAATGAAGCCAGGAGCAAATTATTTCGACGTTAAAAAGAATTTTGATAAATACTTTGGCAACCACAGGTGGGAAAAAAGTAAACCCCGGTCATTGGGGATGGAGTGGTTGAAGTCGGCAGTGTTTTATTTGAATGCTGACGGAGTGGTACAGGAAGACCCCTCACCCAGACAGTACAGTAACGGCCTCACTTCACCCAATCAAATTGAGACTGCTACCACTACTCAAGTGGGCACTTGGAGTATTTTAGGGCCTGTAAACAGTGCGCATACAGGATATTCCGGCAAAGGCAACCATGGAGGATATGTATCCTTTGCACGAATGGATCCTACAAATACACAAAAGATGTTTGTTGGTTTTATTACCGGCGGTTTATGGATGACTGTAGACCAGGGCAATATATGGACATTGGTCGATGGCGGTTATGTGGATGCTCAGTATATCGACCTGGATGTATGCATCGACCATCCCCAGACAGTGTATGCCCTTACCACTAATCAGTTGCTCAAATCCACCGACGGGGGGCTAAATTGGGAGTCTACCTCATTGGTAAAAGACACCTATCCTGGGCAGGCACATGACATGGCAGTGTCCACATCCGATCCTGATGTAGTAGTCGTGCGGTGGGGCAATGAAATCTTGCGAACTACGGATGGAGGGGCATCATGGACAGCAGTAGTAACAGGCCTGCCGGCTTATAAGCAGTGGTATGGAGCTTCCAATCAAAGCGAAATGGTAGATTGGAGCACCAGCAATAACCAGGTGGTGTATTTTCTCAGCACATCCAACAACAATGCGGTGCACCTATATAGGTCGGCCGATGCAGGAGCGAGTTTTACAAAAGTGCATACCATCACTCTGGCACCCAATGCCGTAGGGCAGGTGGTAGGCTGGGCTAAGTTACTGCTGCCTACCAACAATACTCAGTCACTGTATGTGGCTATTGGCACAGGAGACAATGCCTATGGGCAGAAAGCCGTACAGCTTTATAAGCTCAATGCCACTACAGGAGAAGAAGAAGCTAAAAAGGTGAACATGATTTCGGGAACAAATCCGGATATGCTGCATCATGGTGATCTGATGATGGACAGACACAATGAAAATAAGATAGTTTTTGGTACTTACGGGCAAAACTACATTCATATATCTACCAACCAGGGAGCAAGTTTTACAGCATCGACAGACCGCATGCACTCAGACATAAGGGCAGTAGATATGATAGACGGAAAGGTGCTCGTAGGAAACGACGGGGAAGCAGTACTGTCGCACGATGGGGGAGATACTTTTACGACTATCACAAACAGTATCGGAAATCATGAGCTTTGGGGATTTGGTTCGGCCTTCAAAAGTGATTTGGTTGCCTCAGGAAACAATCATGGTCCTGTGATGATCAAGGAGGCCAAAGACCAATACCAATGGTACAACGGCACAGGAGCAGACCAGGGCAATACAGATGTAAACCCTCTCGATGACCGGTATATCTATAGTCAGGGTTACAGCAATTACAGATACTTCCGCACAGGAGTGCATCAGTTGGTCAATGAACCAAATTTTCTCGACCTGGGTGGTATTTACAGCTATTTTAACTCCATAGAGTTTCATCCCAACTACTATTATACCATCATTACCCACCACGCGGGGCAGTACCCCACAGATAACCCTAATCTTAACACATGGAAAAAATCGCTGATAAAAACAGAAGACAATGGCAACAGTTTGTCAATTGTGAAAACATTCAGTGATCAGGTGTTTAGAGAAAAGATATGCATGACCGCACCGGATCACATGTATGTAGTGGTAGGACTTACGAATAACAAACTATGGTACACGAGTGACGGAGGAACCACCTGGCAGGATGTAACCCCCTCTAGTTTAGAAAGTAATGGCCAGCGAAATATATCGGATGTAGCGGTGAGTGATGTCAATCCCCATGAAGTATGGATCACATACAGTGGTGTACAGTCGGCATGTAAAGTTTTAAAATCCACAGACGCAGGCTCCTCCTGGACAAACCTTACCCAACCGGTGTTGACAGACTATCCCAATACGAAAATAATATTTCAGCGAGGCACCCAGGGTGGAGTGTATGTAGGAAACAAAAGTGGTATTTATTATCGAAACAATGACATGGCTAATTGGGAGAAATTAGGAAATGGCCTCCCGGCTATGGATGTTCGTTTTATGTTTATCAATTATAATTTGGGTAAGTTAAGAATAGGAGGATCGCGAGGAGCCTGGGAGCACGAGCTGTATGAGGTAGCACCGCCAAAAGCACAGGTTTCGGCCAGCACTGCCCGGGTAATTTGCCCACTGGTAGAAACAGTGCAGTTCAAGGATTACTCTACCGTTCGTAATGCGTCGGCTACCTGGGAGTGGAGTTTTCCGGGAGGCCAACCGAGTAGCTCTACGGAAGAGAACCCGGTAGTATCTTACAAAGACGCAGAACCCGGGGTATACGACGTGACTTTAAAGGTAACAGATGCGCACGGTACCGATACGCAAACGATCAAGGGAATGATTCAGGTATTAAACCAGTGTGGGACGAATAAGCCGGATACCATTCCCGGCAAATCGGCGTACTTGTCTGGTCAGAAAAACAGAGACTATATAGCTGTGGAAGACCTGGAAATGAACAAAAGTTCATTCACGTTTTCGTGCTGGATAAAACCCAAAGGCACTCAGACAGATTACAGTTCTATATTTATGAGTCAGGAGACCGGAGCTTTTGGACTGAACTTTTTACCCGGATCAAACGAACTGGGATACCACCCTGTGTGGTGGTGGTCGTCAGGGCTGTTTGTGCTGGCTGATACATGGTCGCACGTGGCTTTGGTGAGCAATGGATCTTCTGTTACGATTTATCTCAATGGAAAAGCCAGCACCAACAATCAGGCAGCTCCATTTGAAGTGTTTAGCAAACTGTTTATCGGAAACTACGGACTTGGCCGGTTTGATCGCTTTGTCGATGCAGAAATAGATGAAGTAGCTATATGGGACCGACCTTTGTCGGCAGATGAAATACGAAAATGGAGACACCTGACCAAAAGCAAAGCCAACGACCCGATAACCGAGGGGTTGATCGCTTATTATCAGTTTAATGAAGAAAGTGGCGCTATATCGCTCAACAAAAGCGGAGAGGGATATGCCCGGTATTCAGGAGCAGGGTATGAGCACAAGGTGTCTACTGCACCTGTTTTTGGAGGGATAAGCGAAAAGAAAAGCATTAAAACAGGGGGAGTGTATGATTTTACCGCACCCGGATTGAAACTTACTTTTCCTTCAGGCACTGTACCCAATGGAGATGTTTGGGTGTCTAAAGCCGCACAAAACCCCGACCAGCTGCCCGGTGATGAAGGTGGTTTTGAATCCTACTGGATAGTAAACAACTACGGTACAAATGAGACCTTTGATCCGCTTACCACAATGGAGTTTTATCAAAACAATGCTTTTGAACATCACAGTGGAGACTTTGGATTGTATCATCGAACCGACAATGCAGCTGGAGCTACCTGGGGGCAGCCTGTAGACGGAAGTGATGCCAGGTCGGGTAGTGGAAACCAAACAAGGGTTACCTTTTCATCCGATTTGCAGGTACAGAAAGGAGGGCAGTTTGTATTGATGCCTTATACTGCACCCGTATTGTCAGTAGACAGTGGTAAACCCGATAAAACACCCGGGCTTTACCCTGTTCCCCTGCAGGATAGGGCTTCTTTTGTGTGCGATGTGCCACAGGAGTGGCACAGTGCTGCTTTGATGATTTTTGATATGCAGGGAAAAAGAAGAGTGTTGAGCACACTAAAGGAAGGTAAAAATCAAATGATGTTAAACCTACCTTCAGGAAGCTATATTGTCAACATAGCTAAAGGCAACCGAATACACTCTTCTAAGCTGGTAATAGAGTAAGTCTGTCAGGCAAACAGCTCCGGTATGTGCTGTCCGTGTCCGTCGGGGGTGGTATAAAACGGACGACCCTCTATGGTGTAGTGCGTTTCCGGTGGTATGCCCAGAGCATGGTATATCGACTGGTGAACCTGGTCGATAACCACCGTGTTTTCTATCGAAGAACAGGGGCGTTCGTCAGCCGTTTTGCCATAGACAAGGCCCTTTTTGACGCCACCACCCCAGAGCAAAATAGAGCTTCCGTCGGTGAAGTGGCGGTGCATGCCGTAAAACTTTTCATCTTCGATGATGTCGGGCTGGTTGACCTGATCTTGTACTTTTTCTCCGGGACGTCCTTCCATGATAGCATCCCGGCTGAATTCACTGGCCAAAATAACAAGGGTACGGTCGAGGTGTCCTGACTCGTCCAGATCGCGAATCAGTTGTGCAATAGGGCGGTCTATGAGTTCTTTCATTTTTACCAGACGTGTGTGTCCGTTTTCATGGGTATCCCATCCCAAAAACGGTTCGTATTCGGTAGACACACTGATAAACCGGGCGCCATTCATGGCTAGCCTTTTTGCCAGCAGGCACCCTAGTCCAAACCGACCTGTATTGTATGTGTCATACACTTTTTGGGGTTCTTGAGAAAGGTCAAACAAACTGGATTCAGGCGAATTGAGCAGGCGATACGATTGTTCCATCGATCGCATGAGTGACTCCTTCTGGTAGTCGCTTCCTTGCTCCATTACCTTACTTTTATTAGCCAGTTCTTTGTATAGTTTATATCGGGCTTCAAACCGTTTGAGAGACATGCCTTGAGGCGGGCGTACACTGTCGAGCCCACTGGATGGATCAGGAATGAGAAACGGGCCAAATTCACTTCCTAAAAATCCTGCTGAATGAAAGGCTTTGAGTTCTTCGCCTTCACCTACCGTAAAGCGCTGACCCATAGCGATAAAAGGAGGGATAACCGGATTGGCAGGGCCAAGCTCTTTGGCTATCCAGGCACCTATGTGAGGAGCCTGTACCGATTGTGGTGGTTCGTAGCAGGTATGCCAGTGGTACTGATGCCGGGTATGTAAGATGTGGCCCAGGTCGGCCGATTTATAAGACCGTATGATAGCTCCTTTGTCCATTACCCCTGCAATGGATTCCAGGCCTTTGGAAAAATACAAATCATCTACGGCGGTCGGGATTTTCGGGAACGTGCTGAGTACCCGTTTGCTTTCTATCCCTTTTTCGTAGGGAGCGTAGGCTTTGGGGTCAAAGGTTTCCGTATGTGCCATGCCTCCGGCCATCCAGAGTAAGATTACCGTATCGGCTTTGGCTGCCAGAGAAGGAGATATATTGCAGCTGCTGAGAAAGCTGGCAGCCGGAATACTTGCAGTGGCAGCCGCCATACTTGCAGCTCCCATTTTTTTGATAAAATCTCTTCGGTTTCGAATGCTGGTAATATCCATGGCTTAGTGTATAAATTGAAATTCGGGTAAAAGAAGAGTAGTCCAGAAAAGATCCTGAATTTCTTCTGACTGAGGGTTCTTGCCCAAAGTAGCTGTTATAACTTCTTCTTCTTTGTTTGAAGGAAGTCTACCTAGTGATTTTAGGTAAAGTTGCCGGGCGAGTGTCTCGGTATCGTTTTTGTATTTTTCTTTCCATTCAGAGGCACCTTCCTGCAGTATTCCGTTAAAAAACTGTCCATTGGTAAGTTCCAGAGCTTGCAACAAGGTAGCCTGATCGTCGCGTGAGGTAGCCACATTTTCACGAGTAGGGCGGCCCAGTGCTTTCAGAAAAGGGTGTTGCCTTACCAGGCTGGCACGGGCAAAAGGAGGCACATCATTTTCAAATTGAAAGGCCAGTAATTTGTCCCAGTGCCTCGAACCGTAGTTTCTTACTTTGTCCCACGCTGAGTCATCAAATTCCAGAGTTTTCCAATTGGAGGCAGGCTCTTCTGCAAAACTTTTCCAATCGTGGTTGGATTGTATCAGTAGCTCGTCACCGTCCTCGTATTTGACCTTGATAGCCAGTAGAATTCCAGCCGGATTAGCAATATTGCCTTCGTTACTTGCTTGTATGGCTATCAGGTTTTTTCCAGCAGATAGGCTGGATTTCATGTCCACACGTTGAACTTTGCGCCAGTCATTACCAGAGGCAGTCTCCCTGCCGTTCAGGTATAGGGTGTAGCTATGATCCACCGATATCAGAGCGATGGCTTCAGCGATTTTTTTAGCCGGGAGGTCAAAAGAATACCTAAAGTAGCGGGTGCCCGGCTCAGGCAATACAGTTCTGTCAAATTTGACTTCATGATGCCATATTCTACTCACCGATAGGTTCTCTTCAGTAGGGTGGTAGGCTACCGCATGGTACATAGGAGATATTACCTGACTTACGGCATCAGAAAACTGCTCGGCAGTCATCCGACGAATAGTGGGACCTTCAAATACATACTTGCTGTCATGCAGTTTGCTTTTTTTAGCATACCCTACAGTGGGCAATTGGTAGGTGTCAGATGTCATGATGAGCCGAATCAGCTGCTTGAGGTCATAGTCTGAGTCTATAAATTCGGCAGCCAGCCAATCCAGCAAAGTGCTGTTCCAGGGAGGATTGTCCATTTCGTCTGCCGGCTCTACCAGCCCTCTGCCCAGCAGCTTTTGCCAGTATCGGTTTACGAGCGTACGATACAACCTTCCGTTGGCAGGTTTAGTCATTACTTCAGAAAGTTTATTCAGTCGCTCTTTTAGTGTTGCTGCTTCCACTTCTCCCAGTTCTGTGTACAAGAAATTGACTTTCGCCATTTTGCCGATGGGTTTGTCGCAGCGGTTGAGCTCAAGCACCGAATCGGCAAAGACAGATGCAAATCCATATACTTGCTCAAGTGTGAGATTGCTCACAAAGCTATTGTGGCAGGATGCACATTTTACATTCATTCCCATGAGTGACTGTCCTATGTTTTGAGCTGCCTGCATTTCAGTTCGTTGGCTTGCATTTACGACTCCACGCCACTGTATGCCTTTAATGAACCCCTCAGAAGCACTTGTAGGATTTACCAGTTCTTTTACCATTAGCTGATAAGGCTTGTTTTCCATCAGGGAGGCATACAACCAATCGGTGATTTGCTTTCTGCCACCTGTGATAAAACCAGTGCCTGAATAATCGTTTCGCAGGAGATCGTTCCAAAAGGTAAGCCAGTGCTGTGTATAGTTGTGCTCATCTTCCAGTAGCTGGTCTATGAGCTCGACCCTTTTTTGAGGGTTGTTGTCTTTTTCAAATTGGTCAATAGCCTGAGGAGAGGGAAGTAGCCCCACTATATCCAGGTATGCACGGCGAATAAAAGCTTTGTCGTTTACTATTTCAGGCCATTCTATGCTGTTTTTTTCAAAGTAAACATCTACGATTTTATCTATTGGGTGAGTTTTTTTCGATGTGGGGAGTGGCGGCTTGTTCAGGGCTAAAGGAGCTTCAGGAAATACTTTCAGCGCTTTGTCCGACCAGTGTGCACCTTGTTCTATCCACAGTTTGATCAGTGCTATTTCATTTTTTTTCAGCACTTTTCCCTTCTTTGGCATTACATCGTCATGGTCGGGCGATAAAGTGATGCGTTTGTAGAGTTCGCTTGCATCAGGGCTGCCTTTTACAATTACCGGTCCGGATTCTCCTCCCTTAAATACTCCTTCTTTGTTTTCGAGTATTAACTCTCCTTTTTGTTTGTTTTCGCTATGGCACTGGTAGCAGTTGTGGGCAAAAATAGCCCTTACTTCCAGGTTGAGTTTGTCGAGTTGATCAGTAGAAAGGCTGTCGGAAGAACGAAGCTGAGTAAGCAGTGCGAGAGATTCCTGTGAATTGTAAGTCTCATTGCTATCCGGAAATGCACTACTGAGAAAGTCATCGCCATGCGTAAGGCTTGCTCCCCAGTGACCTGCAACGGTTAATGACACGATGGTAAAGAAAAAACTAATGCGGTAGCCAAGCTTGTTTTGTCGGTGGCCTTGCGTGTGGCGGTAGAGCAAAAATGCAGTGATGCCGGCCAGTAGAGTTGTAGCTATGCCGGAAAACTGGTGATTTTGCACCAGTTCACCACTGTAGTCATCAAAACGCTGCAAAAAAAGACCGAAAACAGTGGCTAATAGTGCTGAGCCAGCTCCTATATATACCATCCATTGTATACCATCTTTGAGTCCCTTGCGCCTACCATTCAATGTAAGCAGCTCGAGTAAATACGCGACGACTAACAAAGCGATGGGAAAATGAACAACGAGCGGGTGCAAGCGCCCCAATAATCGCAAAAGTGCAGTCCAGACAGATTCTTCCATAATCACGAATATAGTAGAATCTAGTGTGACTGAAAAGGTGTATTGATAAGAAATTGGTTAAATCAGGTAAAGGTTTTGTAAGCAGTGTGATGAGCGAATGCTTTCAAATGGTTTTGACAGCATGGTACAAAAAAAGCACCGCATATGAGATACGGTGCTTTTCGTATAGCTTGCCAGATCCCGGGCAGGATCTGTGGTTGTGGACAGCTTATTCTGTCACCAGACTCACAGTCATTTCTACATCGTCGTAGATAGCCTTATCTCCCAGGTTGTCGAAAAAGCTGTTTGACCCATAACGAACATCGTACTTAGAACGGTCGAAGACAATAGTAGCAGTAGCTGTTACTTTGCTGCCGTCTTTACTTACCTGAGCCGGAAAAGTAATAGGGTTTGTTTTTCCCTTGATGGTCAGGTCCGCAGTGATTTCATAATTGCCTTTGTCGCTATTCGATTTTTTTACTCCGGTAATTTTAAGTTTCGCTTCTTTGTAGTTTTGAGTATTAAAAAAGTCGTCTGAATTCAGGTGATCGGTTAGTTTTTTGTTGTAAGTAGGATTTTCTATGTCCAATACTTTTATGGTGGTCATATCGATCACAAACTCACCACCATTGAGTTTATTTCCTTTGAAGTCCAGCGAACCGCTTTTTATAGCGACTTCACCATTGTGCTGACCGGTCACCTTCTTTGCCAGCCATTCCAGTTTGCTGGACTTGGTGTTTACTTTGTATTCGTCACCTGCTACAGCCTGAATTGAAAAAGCGAGTAGCGCTACAACAGCCAGGATAAGATTTGTTTTTTTCATGTTCTACTTTTTATTGGTTTAAAATTGATTGTGCTTACGAAATATATGTAATTACAGTTATTTTTTTACAGGTAAATTTTAAAGATTTTTTTCAGTGATCAAAAAAGCAGATTTTACTCCCTGCGTGAACGGACAGTTGCTGAGTAAAAGAAGAAATATATGCTGGGAGGGTTTATCTGAAAAAGAGGGAAAGCAGATAAACTAAAAATGGGAGAGGAGAGGGCTGCAGGTGTTAGGTACACCTACAGCCCTGTAGTATTATAGTGTTCTGAAGTATTCCAGAATTTTTCTTGCTTGCTCTTCGGTCACTCCCTGGTTGGCCATAGGTACACCGTTGGCTTCAGTAAGGAGCTGCTTGGCGATAGGGTCTTTTTCTATCATCACGTCTGGGTTGATGATCATGTTCATTACCCACTCAGGCGATCTTCTGTCGAGGATTCCTTTAGGAGCGGGTCCTATCAGTTTTTCATTAGGCTTGTGACAAGCGATACACAACTGATTGAACAAGCCTTTTCCTTCTTCTGCCAAAGCCTCATCAATAGGGCCCAGTTTTACCTCTTTCACAGGTCCAATCCCCTTGTTTTGCATAGGGTCATCGCTAACAGCAGGTTCTGCTGCCTTGGTTTCTTCCTTTTTAGGCGCTTCTTTGGTTGCCGTTTTTTTGTCTCCTGAGCAACCTACCATAGCTACTACAGCCATCAAAAGAAGGCCCTTACAGGCACTCTCATACACAGAGCTTAATTTTTTCATAGTAGAAAATTGTTTTTTGTTGAAACGATACTTCAAACAAATCACTGGATATGTAGAAATACGGGGTATTTCTACAGGAGTGAAGTGTATTAATGCGCCCGCAAGATAACGCATAAAAAAAACCACTTCAAAAAGAAGTGGTTTAAAAAGATGATTTTTTACAGGCAATTATCCTTTCAACAGGAAGCCGTCGGCAAGAAGCCTGAATTCATTGAATATTTTAGATGTTGCTGCTTTAATATGTCGGTCTGATCTGTAATCAGCTCTTGAGAATACACCTGAGGCATATCCCTGCCATACCGTTTTCTTTCGTTTTCTATCGTAAAAAACAACCAGTAGAGTGCCTTCATGCATGCAGTATCGTTGTTCCAGATACTCGCCGGGTCTTGATTGTTCTTCATAATCATCGTAATCGTCCAGATTGGCAACAGCGGTAGCTTTGCTTCGGGGTTGTTTGGTGTCTACAAAAGAGTCGGCACCTACCCAGGTTTCAAATTTGGGTTGGTTGTAGCCCCTAAGGTAAAAATCATCATAGAAGATTTTATACATGATAAGAAGGTCTGGTTTTGTCGAGCTTTTTTTATAACCTTGCGCTCCGAGGCGGTTCATCATGGTTTCTTTGATGAGCTCCCGGTTGTGGAGGGTGTCTTCATTGGCGTTTTTAATGAAGTCAAAAGTTTTGTACCTTCTAAAATTCCCATCGTAGCTATAATCGGAATCGATTATATAGTCGCGGTGTGAAACACAGCTTGAAATTATTACAGTTAATACTATTAATTTAGCTAGTGAATTTTTTTTAAATGTATGTGTCATCTGGATTGAGTGTTTGTTATTTGGGGTGATTTTGTTAACGCTACATGAATGTTCGAACAATTAATATAACGAAAAATATTTTTATTTTGTTGACACTCAGGTGTTTTTGCAGTAAATTTTGAACGCGCTGCAATCGACACGACTAAAATTTTAAATTTTCCAAATTTTTTACTAGAAAATACTACATGTCAAACGTATTGATTATTGGAGCCGGAGGTGTAGGCAGAGTTGTGGCCTACAAATGTGCTCGTGCCTCAGAAGTATTTACCCACATTACTTTAGCCAGCAGAACACAGTCTAAATGTGATGTTATCGCTGCAGATATTTTATCCGATACCGGAGTAAAAATAGATACAGCTCAGGTAGATGCAGACAATGTTCCCGAACTGGTAGGGCTGATCAATAAAGTGAAGCCCAAGATGGTTATCAATGTGGCTTTGCCGTATCAGGATCTTACCATCATGGATGCTTGTCTTGAAACTGGAGTTCACTACCTGGATACAGCCAACTATGAACCCAAAGATGAAGCAAAGTTTGAGTACAAATGGCAGTGGGCCTATCAGGATAAATTTAAAGAGGCTGGACTTACAGCAGTATTGGGGTGCGGATTCGATCCCGGAGTGACCAGTATTTTTACTGCGTATGCTGCTAAGCATCATTTCGACGAAATTCACTATCTGGATATTGTGGATTGCAACGCCGGCGATCATGGTAAGGCCTTTGCTACCAATTTTAACCCTGAAATCAACATCAGGGAGGTAACCCAAAAAGGAAAATACTACGAGAATGGAAAATGGGTGGAAACTGAGCCGCATCAGATCAAGCAGGCCATTAACTACCCGGAAATAGGAGCAAGGAATTCGTATGTGATTTATCACGAAGAACTGGAGTCGCTGGTGAAAAACTTCCCTACGCTAAAGAGAGCCCGGTTTTGGATGACCTTTGGCGATGAGTATTTAACTCACCTCCGTGTAATCCAAAACATCGGCATGGCTTCCATAGAGCCTGTCATGTATGAGGGCAAGGAAATAGTGCCTTTGCAGTTTTTGAAGGCGGTGCTGCCCGACCCGGGAAGCCTGGGTGAAAACTATGATGGACAAACATCGATTGGCTGCAGAATTAAAGGAGTAAAGGATGGTGAAATTCGCACCTACTACATTTACAACAACTGCAAGCATCAGGATGCCTACGACGATACACGAGCACAGGGAGTGTCTTTTACCACAGGTGTGCCAGCCATGATCGGAGCTATGATGGTGCTTACCGGCGAGTGGTCGGGAGCCGGTGTATTCAATGTAGAAGAGTTTAATCCGGACCCTTTCCTGAAGCAACTGGAAAAATACGGCCTGCCTTGGCATGAAATGCATAATATAGACCTGGAGGTCTGATACAATGAAAACATACAAAATACCTTCACCCTGCTTTGTGTTGGAAGAGGCTCTGCTGGAGAAAAACCTACAGTTGCTCCAGCGTGTACAACAGGAGGCAGGGGTTGATATTATTCTGGCATTCAAGGGTTTTGCTCTTTGGAAGGCTTTTCCTTTGGTCAGACAACACCTCAGCGGGGCTACTGCCAGCTCGCTGCACGAAGCACAACTTTGCGTAGACGAAATGAAATGCCCTGCTCATACCTATGCTGTGGCTTATGCACCAGATGAGATAGATGCTATCCTAGGCATGAGTAGTCACATTACGTTCAATTCTATAGCGCAGTATAGCAGGTACAAAGACAAGGTAAAAGCTGCAGGTGTATCCGCTGGTCTTCGTATCAACCCCGAGCAGTCAGATGTAAGTACAGATCTGTATAATCCTTCTTCGCCGGTATCTCGCCTGGGTATGACGGCAGCTCATTTTCAGCAAGGCTTGCCGGAAGGTATAGACGGGCTGCATTTTCATACTTTGTGCGAGTCAGATTCCTACGCTTTGGAAAAAGTGCTGCAAGCTGTAGAGGAGAAGTTTGCCGATTTGCTCCCACAAGTAAAATGGATAAATATGGGAGGAGGGCACGCGATCACCCGAAAAGGATATGATGTGGACCACTTGATTGGTTTATTGGCTCGTTTTAAAGAAAAACACAACGTAGATGTGATACTAGAGCCTGGAAGTGCCATAGCCTGGCAAACAGGCACGCTACATACTTCTGTGTTGGATGTGGTGGAAAACGGAGGAGTGAAAACAGCTGTTTTGGATGCGTCTTTTACCTGTCATATGCCAGATTGCCTGGAGATGCCCTATCGCCCTATGCTGAAAGGTGGATACGAAGATCCTGCTCAAGGCAGATACAAGTATCGTTTGGGAGGTGTGAGTTGTCTTGCCGGTGATTTTTTAGAAGCCTATTCTTTCGATCAAGAGTTGGCAGTAGGAGATCGTGTGGTGTTTGAAGATATGATTCACTACACCATGGTCAAAACCACCACATTTAACGGAGTAAAACATCCTTCTATTGGTATGCTTCGCAAAGACGGTAGCTTTGATTTGCTAAGGGAGTTTCAATACACTGACTATAAAAGCAGGCTGTCTTAACCGCTCTACTCCATTTGGCTAATTGTGGTTTGGGAAGAGCCTGCAAATGAAACCTGACAGGCTCGCCACTGTAGAAGTAATCTTAATGTCTTACGAGTACTTTTATAACCTGATACGATTCTTTGTATTGTGCTTTAATCACGTACAGCCCGTTGGGCAGGTGAGCTACATTTAGGGCTTTGTTTTCCAGTTGTACGGGCATTCGATTACCCGATATGGAAAACAATTCGATGTGATCGAACTGTCCCTCTACGAATAACCTGTCGCTCACGGGATTGGGGTAGGTCCTTATAAAGGAGGGGTTGGGTTTTTCTACGCTCAGTATAGCATTGGGGTCATAGTCTGTTTTGCCAAAGACCGGTCGCATCATCAGGCTTCCTTCTACTTTTAGGTTAGGATCCCACGTGCCTATGGTATTCACAAAAATTTTATTGCCCTGATTGTGAGTTTTGTCCAGACCTATACCTATAAAGTCATCTTTGTACTGCTGGAAACCGATATAAAAAGTGTCCGACACGATAACAGGTCGTTCGAATGTATACCGGGTAAATTGATTGATCGAATCACCGGGTTGTATGGTAAAGTTTTGTTTTGCCAGAAGCGCTCCTGCTTCATCAGACAGGCTTTTGTATACCAGCAGATCAATTCCTTCACCTTCGGCTACTATGGGTTTTATCAGGGGAAAATAGATGTCTATGCCCGTGATGCTGTCTTGTTCAGCTATGACGTACTGCAGGGCTATTTGTCCATTGCTTTGATTGATTCCAGCAGCAAACTCTGCCGAGCCATCGTCGTAGGCCAGCACATCGTGAATGATTACTTCTTTTCGGATAGTATCGTTTAGGCGGTAGTTGTAGTAGTCGTCTACCAGATAGGTGGTGTCATTGCCTCCATTGTCTATCGATTTTATAAGATACTTGTCGCCACTCACAAATTGAAACTCAACCGATAGGTGTAGCGAATCTGTATTGGCATTGAAATAGCTCTTGTTTAGCTTTTCAGTTTTATTGCTTTCGATTTCGTCGCGTCCGTAGGCAGGTAGTGGGTTTATCGTACTGTTTTCATGATACACCGTAGTGTTGGCTATTTTATCGGTTATAGTATAGTTGTATTCTACAGGCTGGATATTGTTTTCAAAGCTTTGTAGTACCACTCTGGCAGGAGCAAAAATGGTATCCGGAAAGGCAAACAGCTGTGAATACGGAATGGTAGTGTATGTATTGAACAAGCTGAGGGGTTCGGTTGCTATAGCGTGATCAAAGATAGATTCGTTGGTGGTTTTTCTATCCTGATTAAGGTAAATGTAATCTATGTGCCAGCTGTCGAAAGCTCCGGTGGGTTTGCCAAAACTTTGAATTTTGATACGAAACCCGGGATGAAAGTACTGAGATTCGTTTACGGCGATATACACCTGCTTAAATTCGTCGAATTTATTTTCTTCCAATCCTACTTTAGACCATTGGCGTACCCATTGACCTTTGTTGTTTAAAAAGTCGACACGGATTGAGTCTTTTTCATCGGGTTGTTCGCCCAACCCTTTCATTTGCCAGAAAAAACTAAAGTATACGGTGTTTTGTTTTTCAACGGCTATGGTAGATAAGTCTATAGCGTGAGAAACCAGACTGTCTGTAGGTGACACAAAATCCAGATCGGTGCTATAGGGTCTTCCTTTGGCATTGATACCATCGAATGTGGCCACATTGATTGTGGGTTGATTGATGCCAATGGCGGGATTGATAAATATGCCTACACCGTTTTGCCACAGTGTAGTATCCACTCCGGGACCGGAAAAAGAAAAGTCATCCCAGAAGGGGAGTTGAAGTGTGTCTAACTTGGCTGCCTGAGAAAAGCCTCTGGCGTTGTGTCTGGGCTCGGGTAGGGGATTGTATTGGGGCACGGGTTGTTCTATTAGCTGTGCCACTATGTTCTGGCTTAGTATAAGCAGAAAGAATAAAAAGGTAAGCCTGTTCACGGGGTATCTCATTTGCTATTGCTTAACGAAAAATATCGATATAGATTTTGTGTTGTCTGATTATTCGTTATCGTCTTTTTCTAACGGTATATCCTGAATAGAAAACACTTTAGCCGAATCTTTTTCTACAACCCACAAATCCATGCTTTCCCCTATTTTTATTGTGCTTTTTGTATTTCCGGGTTTTTGTTTGAAAATGTGCCCCGGAGCGATCTTTATTTCTTTCATTTCTACATTGCCCAATTCGTCTTTGGTTTCTACTTCGATAATGCCCTCTTTTTCATAAAAAACATTTCCGACCTTCAATCCCATACCGAGTAGTGCTATTCTGCCGTCTTCAAATTCCTGTCCTACAAGGTTAGGAATCGCGAAGCGCTGATTGCCCAAACCGTCGGCCAATACAAAATCAATTTTAGATCCTTTGGGTACTTCCTGATTAGGTTCCATTTTTTGCCCGTTGTATTTCCATTCCAATACGGTATTTACGTGGAGTTCGGGTACATACTTGGTTTCTCCTACGGCCAGCCCCAGACTGTTGAGCTGTAGCATAGCGTCACGCAGCGAGAGTCCATAGAGATCGGGTACACGGATAACCGGTGGTTTTTTTGAGTTTAGGGTTACGTATATTTTTCGGTTTTCTTTCACTTTGGCGTTGGGCAGAGGAAATTGCTTCAGCACGGCTAGAGCAGGGTGCTTAGCAGAGTACCCAGAGTCTGTCTCTACCTCATAGCGCAGCATTTTTCCGGATAGTAATTCATCCAGTTCGTCTACATGCCAGCCTACCAGATCAGGCACGGTGATAGAATCGCCGTGGTTGGTCGTGTAGGGAAGATATACATAGAAAAAGCCCAGGATAATGGTAAGGGAGAGGGCTATGACAATAGCTAAGTGCTTTGATAGGATTAACACATTTCGAAGTTTGTCACCCATGCGTAGTATTTTGGTTTTTATTCAAAATGGAAAATTAATCAATCGGGCGGTGAAACGAGGGCACTGATAGAAAATATTTCCGGCTATTCGCCAGCTTTTTGGGTGCACCCAAAAATAGCCGCTAAAAGTAGCCCGACCTAATGGCACATTGGCCAATGGCTGCTATATTTGACGGTGAATATGGAAAAGAAAAAAATCAATGTAGGTCTGTTGTTTGGAGGCAAGTCGGCAGAGCATGAAATATCCCTCAAGTCAGCAAAAAATGTGATTGAGGCCATCGATAAAAATAAGTACAACCCCATATTGATTGGAATTGATAAAAATGGAGGTTGGTTGTTTAACAACAAAACCGGTATACTTCTAAATCCTCAGGATGAAGCCCGCTTGTCGCTCAATCCGGAAAGCGATCAGGTGGCCCTGGTGCCTCAAAGCGAAGGAAAAATGGCCAATCTGAGCAACGGTTTGGCAGCAGAAAAAATAGACGTAGTATTTCCCATATTGCACGGCCCATTTGGAGAGGATGGTACTATTCAGGGGCTGCTTAAGCTTGCCAACGTACCTTTTGTAGGAGCGGGTGTTTTAGGCTCTGCAGTAGGTATGGACAAGGATGTGATGAAGCGACTTTTGCGTGATGCAGGCCTGCCTGTAGGGAAGTTTATTACCCTGCGCAGAGGAGAGCAAGTGCCTGTATACTCGCAGGTAGTGCAGCAGCTGGGAGAGGTTTGCTTTGTGAAGCCAGCCAATCTGGGGTCATCGGTAGGGATAAATAGAGCTGCTAATGCCGAAGAGTATGCGAAAGCGGTAGAAGAAGCCTTTTTGTACGACAATAAGATTATCATAGAGGAATTTATAGCAGGCAGGGAGATAGAGTGTGCTATACTGGGCAATGAGAATCCGCAGGCTTCTGTAGTGGGAGAGATCAGCTTTAGCGATAGCTTTTACTCCTATGATGCAAAATACATAGATGAAGGCGGCTATCGTATCGATATACCGGCAAAACTCGATGAAGGCATACAGGAGCAGATACAGGAAATAGCTTTGCGCACATTCAAAGTGCTGGAGTGCGAAGGTTTTGCTCGGGTGGATGTCTTTTTAACTGCCGAAAACAGGATTATCGTAAATGAGATAAATACCATTCCCGGCTTTACTAAAATAAGTATGTATCCTAAACTGTGGGAGTCATCCGGGCTGCCGTATACAGCATTGATCAGTAGGTTGATCGAGCTGGCAATGGATCGTTTTGAGAGAGAGAAGCAGATTAAAACATCGCGTTAATCCACCGCTGTGGGTAAGAGATTATCCCACCACTCTCAGTAGTGGTGGGATGTAGTATTGTTAGTCGTCATCGTCATCGTCTGATTCGAGCGCATCAGAGATGTAGTCCAGATCGGCATATTTGTTTTCATAGTCTTCTTTCACATCACTTTTCAGGATGCCATCATCATCGAAATCATCGTCTTCGTCAATGATTTTTGTCGCCTGACCAACAGTCATTTTCACCAGATAATAGTACTCGTCTGTTTCCAATGGCAGGGCACTTACGTTTTGCCCGTCTTTATTGGTGTAGGTAATCAGATGCTCGATAAACCCTTCGGGGTAGATCAGCTTGATTTGTTCTTTGATCGACTCGTCGAGTTTCTCAAAATCTTTTATTACTCGGGGTTTGTTTGTACTCATAAGTAATCTAGTTCGAATGGGTTATGCTTTTAGCTAAATTTAAGAATTAGTCTGATGAAATGCTATTCTTAGAAAGGTAAATCATCACCTTCGCCACCGCTGGAATTTTGCAGCCATTCCGGTTCTGTTTGTCCAGAGAGAGCTGCAGGGTCGTCTTGTGGTTGCTGCTCGGGAGTAGAAGACAGGTTGTGTACAGGAGATAACTTCCAGGCTTGCAGTGAGTTGAAATATTTTACTGTGCCCTGAGGGTCAGTCCATTTTCTGCCTTTTAGGTTAAAAGCCACATTTAGCTCCTGACCCGGGTTAAAGCTGTCCAGCTGGTCACATTTATCCTGAATCAGTTCAAACTTGATGTATTCGGGGTATTGTGGGTTTTCAGCATACTCCAATACAAACTCTCTTTTTCGAAAAGAGGAGGTGACGTTTGCTGTTTCAAATTTTTCAACCAGTTTTCCTTTTACTTCCATAGGTGTTGTTTTCTCTTAATTATCTCTATTTCTATTTTATTATGAAGTTGGTGATAGGTAGTTTATTGGCTGGTTATGACATCTTGTGCTGTGGATAGTACAATTGATTTTACTTCATACACACACCACCTACCATTTGTTTTCGGTACCTGATCAGCCGGGGTAATTCACTTTACAACCCGGGCTTGTTGCAGGTAGGCAAAGATGAAATTTTATTCATAGCTCCACAAAATAAAAGGACAGAAAAAACAGAAAATGATGCGTGATATTTTTGGGCAACACACAGGGGCTGCTTAGAAGTCTAGTGTAAGCTGAATGTACTGGTTGGCATGTTGATGGAGAAGGTTGGAAACGCCGATCCCCAGTAGCCGTACCGGTGGCATTTCTTCCTCTTCAGCATCGAGTATTTCTTTCATTATATTTTTTATATCCGGCAAAGATCGCAGATAGAAAGTAGCCGTCTTGCTACGGGTAATTTGAGTGAAATCATCGAACTTAAATTTTACGGTAAGGGTTTTGCCGTAAGAGTGGGTACGTTCGATACGGGTAAACAATTCATCTGAAAGTTTTTCCAGAGCCTGCAGCAATTCGGTAGAGGAGTGAAGGTCTCTCTCGAAGGTATTTTCTACACTTATTGATTTTCGGATGCGGTTGGGATTGACGGCACGATGATCTATGGCCCGGGCTATGTTGTAGTAGTATTGTCCTGCCTTGCCAAAGTTCTTTTGCAAAAATGGTAGCGTCTTGTTTTTCAGGTCACTTCCGGTGTGTATGCCCATGCGTTTCATTTTCTTGGCCGTCACTTTACCAATACCATAAAACTTTTCGATTTTCAACCCCTCAACGAATTGCTCCGCCTCATCGGGTTTGATGAGAGTGAGGCCGTCGGGCTTGTTGATGTCTGAGGCTGTTTTTGCTAAAAACTTGTTGATAGATATGCCTGCTGAGGCCGTTAGGTTGGTCGTCTCTTTTATTCTGGTGCGAATTTCCCGGGCTATTAGAGTAGCCGAAGGCATGCTTTTTTTGTTGTGTGTTACATCCAGATATGCTTCGTCCAGAGAGAGAGGTTCTACCAGGTCTGTGTAGTCATAAAAGATATTGCGAATCTGAGCAGACACCTCTTTGTATACTTCAAAGCGTGGTGGCACAAATAGGATATTGGGACACTTTCGGTAGGCTGTAACAGAGGGCATAGCCGAATGTACACCGTATTTGCGTGCCTCGTATGATGCCGCAGCTACTACGCCGCGTTGCTTACTGCCACCTACTGCTACGGGTTTGCCTTTTAGCTCGGGATTATCGCGCTGCTCTACCGATGCATAAAAGGCATCCATGTCTATGTGGATAATTTTTCTTTGTTCTTCTTCTTGACCCGCACGCATAGGATAGTGATATTTGCATCAGAGTTGCTCAGGGCAATAAAGTTAGTGAATTCGTAAACTTTCGTAAATTGAAAAGATCTAAGAAGATATTTTTTGCAATTGTGGTGGTGTTTTTTATTGCTATGCTTGCACTGGCCATCGATTTCTCCCGCCGTACAGAGTTTAGAAAAATGGGAGGTGTAAAGGAAATAGAAAAGTCACTCAAAGATTGAGTGACCTGCTTTATTTTTTGTTGGCTATCATTCTATCCAGTTGCTTGGTAAAGTTGGTAGCTCCACCGCTTAGATAGCCTGTTTTGCCATAAGCTATGAGTGCGTAGTTTTTATCCCCTTCCTTCTTGTCCATAGAAAACAGCCATATCGTAGGAAAACCCGTTACTCGAAAGGCTTGTTGCAATCCTCGGTTTTGCTGGATTTGCTCTGCGGGCATTGCTTTTCGACGGGGAAAGTCGAGCTCGAGCAATATCACATTTTCTTCAGCCCATTTTTTAAATTCGGGCTGACTAAACACCTCCGCTCTAAGACGCTTGCACCACCCGCACCAATCGCTACCTGTGAAATTTGCCAGAATAGGCTTATCCGTTTCTTTCGATAGTTTGTAAGCTTCGTCTAAGTCTACCAGCCAGTTTTCGTCCTGAGCAGCAGCAAATCCTTTGTCTGACTGACCATATGCTGTAAGACTAGCGAGTAGCACGAAAGATAGAAGGGTGATTGTTTTGCGTATTGTCATAGCTAAGTAATGCATTCGGATAAATTCTGCGTTTTATCGGTTATTTTAAAAAGTACAACGGCTCGAAAGTCATACTGTTGCATGTTTTTCCTTACAAACGTCGTGCCGACCAATCTATCGGTTGCTATTGAATCCTCTTAATTTGATAGCCGTTAGTTTGTTTTTGGTATCGAGAGGAAAGTCACCTTTCATCATCCAGTCATAGTAGCCGGGTTCTTTGGCAAATATTTCTTCTACGGGTTTGTTTCTATGCTTGCCAAAGTTGAAAACTTCTACTCCTTTATCGTTTTTGACGATACGACCAGCCAAATCCACCATGTTCGAAGCGGTAATGTTGTGTAGGGTAGCCATATCATTTTCGATCACACCGAGCTTTTTACCCAGATTGTCAACTACTTCCTGACCCTCGTATTTTTCCACCTGGGCTTTTAGTACCTCAAATGTAGCCAGCGTGTCGGCTTCTGCTCCATGGGCACCTTCCAGCTCCTTGCCGCAATAAAACTTGTAAGCTGCGGTGAGTGTCCGCTTTTCCATCATGTGGAAAATTTTTTGTGCATCTATCAGCTTACGATTGCTCACGTCAAAGTCTACGTCTGCTCTCAAAAATTCCTCAACCAGCATGGGTACATCAAACTTCAGGATGTTGAAACCTGCCAGGTCACACCCTTCCAGAAAAGCCGCCAGGTTTTTAGCTATGCTCTTAAAGGTAGGCTCATTTTCCACATCCTTGTCGTATATGCCGTGGATAAGGCTCGACTCCAGAGGAATAGGAATGGTAGGGTTTACTTTCAGGGTTTTTATGGTGGTTTCTCCATTGAGGAGAACTTTCACAAAAGACAACTCAACGATACGATCGTTGGTAGTATTGATGCCGGTGGTTTCAAGATCGAAGAATACGAGAGGGTTTCTGAGTTTTAGTTGCATAAATAGTGTTTAGTTGAAATAAAAAACAATCACCAGAAGTGCTTAGTTTGTTATTTCCTGAGCAATTTTTTTGATATCGAGTCCATCGAAGTTGCCAGAACTCATGAAAATGAGGTCTTCATTGGCCCACGATTTTCCCGCTAAGGTTTCTTGCAGTTGGTCGGAATTGTCTATCACCAGCAGGTCTTTTCTTTTAAAGCCCTCCTTTATTTCATCTTGAGTGATAGCCGGCAATCCTTTGTGGTTCAGCGTTTCTTTGTTGAAGTACACAATGGCTGTGTCCGGTGTATTAAAGGTGTTTTTATAATGCTTTAAAAAGTCGCGGCTTAAGCTGCTGAAAGTGTGTAACTCAAAGCAAGCCGTGAGTTTGCGTTTTGGGTGTAGCTCTTTGAGAGCAGCTACGGTGGCTTTTAGTTTAGAAGGGGCATGCGCAAAATCTTCGTATACCGATACATTGTCGTTTTTGGCGATCAGTGTATTTCTTTTGCTCGACCCTTCAAAACTGGCTATGGCGGCATTGAATTGCTCGCCGGTAATGCCGATGCGTTGCAGCAGAGCTTTGGCGCCATTAATGTTTTGCATGTTGTGTTTGCCAAAAACCTTCAGGGGTATTTTTTGCCCTTCAGATTTGAGGATAAACTGGCCGTCTACAACATCGTATTTTGGGGTAGCGTATGGTACGGCTTTTACATCCGGTCTTTCCTTTTTACAAACCACAGAAGTCATGTCGTCTTCTTCGTTGTATACAAGTGTGCCGGCTTTAGGAGTGTTGTCTGCCAGCGTTTCAAACTGCTCTACGTAGCTATCCAGCGTAGGGTATACATTGATATGATCCCAGGCTATGCCACTCACGAGAGCTATATGATGCTGATACTTCAAAAACTTAGGAACCCTGTCGATCGGGGAGGTTAGGTATTCATCGCCTTCTATGATGATCAGCGGTGCATCCGACAGCTTTATTTGTTCCATGCCACTCACTTTAGCGCCCACTACCAGATCGAAATCCCGCTTGTGGTAGTTGAGCACATGAGCGATAATGGCAGTAATGGTAGTTTTGCCATGACTGCCGCATATGACTACTCGTTGTTTGTTTTTGGATTGCTCATAGATAAACTCCGGGTAGGAATATACTCGAATCCCCAAAGCCTTGGCTTTGAGTAGTTCCGGGTTATCTTCCCTGGCATGCATGCCCAGTATTACGGCATCCAGGCTTTCATCTATTTTGTTATCGTCCCATCCAAGGGATGTGGGTAATATACCAGCTGCATCTAAAGCTGATTTAGCCGGGTCATATATTTTGTCATCTGATCCGGACACTTGTATTCCATTGTTGTGTAGCGCAATCGCAAGATTGCTCATGACAGAACCCCCAATCGCAATAAAATGTACTTTCTCTATATTCTGGTTCATAGGTAATTAATAAGTCGTCCAAAAATAAGACAATTTGCTTATCGGACAAATTTAATGCGAAATTCACCTTTTTATATTTAATATGAAACCCGACAGTCAAGATAGTTGGTACCAAGAGGTACTTTTCTGTTAGATAAAACGACACATCGATGCAGGGGGAAACTTAAAAGATGGATTTGTGTTTTTAACCAAAAAAAGTGAGCAAGACATAAGCTTGGAGGAAAAATGGTGTTTTTGAGTGCGTATTGGACAATTTACAGTTTGCGTATGAGTAAAAAACGCTAGTTCTTTGCGCACAATCGAAACGGTTATATGGGTGCAGCAATCAAAGTAAGCAGTGTAAGTAAATCGTTCCCTTCAAAGGAGGGAGCATTGAGTAAAGTTTCTTTTTCCGTAAAAAAGGGGGAAGTATTGGGTATACTTGGCGAAAGCGGGTCGGGTAAGAGTACGTTGCTCAGGCTTATGGCAGGTTTGGAAGATGCTGATGAAGGAAGTGTAGTGATAGGAGGCGAGACCATTACCGGGCCGGCTGACAATCTGGTGCCCGGCTATGATTTTATTTCTTTGATGAATCAGCAGTTTCAGCTGCAGCGTTTTAAGACGATTAGTGAAAATATAGCCTCCGAAATTTATTTTCTCGCACCCGACGATAGAGAAGAGCGAGTGAAAGAACTATTGGCGTTGTGCCGTTTAACAGATAAAGCGGATTGCCAGCCCCACGAGTTGTCCGGTGGGCAGCAACAGCGCGTAGCTATCGCAATTGCATTGGCCGGCGATCCTGATGTGGTATTGATGGACGAGCCCTTTAGCAGTCTCGATACCCGACTGAAAGCAATAATCCGACAGGAAATAATAGAGATACTCAGGCAGGCCGGCGTTACTGTAGTGATGGTGAGCCACGACCATGCCGATGCATTGTCGGTTGCGGATAGAATTATGGTGCTGAAGGACGGTAAAAAAGTGCAACTAGATACACCTGAGGCATTGTATCACGCACCAAAAAACGAGTACGCCGCACGGTTTTTGGGCCCTATAAACTACCTGTTCGATGGTAGAGCCGTTCGTCCGGAGCAAATACGGATTGCAGCAGAAGGCCCTTATAGCGGCAAAGTCAAAGCACATACATTTCAGGGAATGCACTATCACATACAGGTTCAGAGTACATTGTCAGATACGAGTATTTTGCTTTATGCGCCCCATAAGGTAGAGGCCGGTCAAACTGTTCGGTTTGCGATAGATTCTAAAAGAGAAACATACGAATAATTATACAGATACACTATTATGAAAATTTTACTTTCTCCTGATAAGTTCAAGGGGTCCTTGTCAGCAGATCAGGTGTGTGATGCTTTGCAGGCTGGTATACAGCGTTTTGATAGGTCTATCGAAGTGCTGCAACACCCTCTGGCTGATGGGGGTGAGGGTACACTGGAGGTGCTTGGTGCATCTATTGATCTGGAAACAGTCTATTGTGAAGTTAACGATCCACTATTCCGACCGATAACTGCCAGCTACCAATGCTCAGCAGATAGCGCCTATATAGAAATGGCAGCAGCGTCGGGTTTGCCTTTGCTCGAAGAGAGTGAAAGAAATTGCCTGCATACGACTACTTACGGGACGGGAGAGTTGATCGCTGATGCAATAAGGAAAGGGAAACAACATATATACCTTTTTGTAGGCGGCAGTGCCACCAACGACGCTGGGATAGGCATGGCCCAGGCGTTGGGATATCGTTTTCTCAACGACACTGGTGATGAAATAAAACCGGTAGGCGGAGAGTTGGTTAACCTGAGAAAGATCAAAACTGACGCATTGAAAGCAGACCTTTCACAAATTCGCTTTACTGTAGTGTGTGATGTGAAGAATCCACTCTACGGGGAGCAGGGTGCTGCAGTGATGTATGGTGCACAGAAGGGGGCAGATGAAAACGCGATCCGTTTACTGGACAAAGGCTTGCGGCAGTTTGCTGATGTAGTTGCTGTTGACTTAAACAAAGAAGTAGCTCATATAGAGGGCGCTGGGGCTGCCGGTGGTATAGCTGCCGGAGCTGTGGCTTTTTTCGATGCTACCATCCAACCGGGTATTCAAACCTTAATGGCTATAACATCTTATAAAGAAAAGCTGAAAGGAGTAGATCTGATTATCACCGGTGAAGGAAAGCTGGATTGCCAGACAATACAGGGTAAGGTGATCCATGGGGTAGATGAAGTTTCCGGAGCGTTTAACATTCCCTATGCTATTGTGTGTGGAGTGCTGCACGACGAAGCGCTGGTACGCGAAAAATTACAGGCGGTATCTATCCGTCAGGTTATGCAACCCGGTATGCCTGTGGAAAAAGCCATGAAGGATGCGGCACTGTATGTAGAGCAACTGGGATACGATACTGTTGCAGCGTTTGTAAAACAAAAAGCATAAAAAAAGAAGCTGTTTCAACAAACAGGTAATTCCTGCAGGGTTCTTCCTTGTAGAAATTACGCTCAAAAATAGTCTGTAGGACTGTTTTTGATGTTTTTGAAACAGCTTCTGGTATACTTTATTTACCTAAAAAGGCAACTACTTTTTCGAACACCTGCTCGCCGGTAAATCCAAACTTCTCGTCGAGTACTTTAGCAGGGGCAGAGTAGCCAAAATGATCAAGACCAACTACTTCGCCTTTGTAGCCCACTATAGGGCGTAGTGTTTCGGGTAGTCCTGCTGTAAGGCCAAATACCGGCACATCGTTTGGCAACAAAGCATCTTGATAGGCCTGATCCTGCTGACGGAAAAGTCCATCGGAGATTACAGACAGCACGCGTACGTTTAGTGATTTTTTCTCTTCCAACAGAGAAGCAGCATCGAGTAGCGTAGATACTTCAGAGCCATTGCCAACCAGTACTACATCCGGATTGGTGGTGTCTTTTACTGCGTAAGCTCCTTTTCCGGCCTGCAAAGCATCTTCATAGCGACTCTTGCCTACCGTAGGGATGTCTTTTATGTTTTGGCGAGACAATATAAGTGCAGTAGGTACTTTGGTATTTTCCAGAGCCATTTTCCAGGCCACTGTGGTTTCCACTGCATCAGCCGGACGCAATGCCAGCATACTCATATCTCCGGAGTGGTTTTTGATTTTTTCCATCAAACGAATCTGTGCTTCCTGCTCTATGGGCTGGTGTGTAGGGCCATCTTCTCCCACACGGAAAGCATCGTGAGTCCACACATATTTTACGGGTAGTTCCATGAGAGCAGACAGTCTTACCGCAGGCTTCATGTAATCCGAAAAGACAAAGAAAGTACCTACTACAGGGATAATACCCCCGTGCAATGCCATACCGTTGGCGATAGCGGCCATGGTAAATTCGGCCACACCGGCTTGTAAGAATGCTCCCGAGAAATCTCCTTTTTTGAAAGAAGTGGTTTTCTTTAAAAAGCCGTCCGTTTTGTCACTGTTTGACAAGTCAGCCGATGCTACGATCATGTTTTCTACCTGATCGGCAAAGAGTCCCAGCATAGCCGATGAAGCGGCACGGCTGGCAATGTTTTCTTTCTGTACTACAGCACTGTAGTCTATTTCGGGGATGTCGCCACTTATGAATTTGTCCAGTTTAGCGGCAAGTTCAGGGTTAGCAGCAGCCCATTCTTTTTGTTCTTGTTTTTTTGCAGCAGCGTACTTGCGTTTTTTATCCAGAGCCTGAGCGTAGTATTCTTCTACATCGGGGAAAATTGAAAAATGATTTTCAGGATCTCCACCCAGGTTTTCTATGGTTTTGCTGAGCGATGCACCAGCACCGGTTAGTGGCTGACCATGTGTTTCAAAACGTGCTTCGAAGCTATCACCTCCATCGGTAACAGCACCTTTGCCCATAATGGTTTTTCCTATGATCAGTGTAGGTTTTTCAGTCTCTGCCACAGCTTCGTCGAGTGCTTTTCGGATTTGCTGGTGGTCGTGTCCGTCGATAGTGGTAACACGCCATCCCCATGCCTCGTATTTTTTGGCTGTATCTTCATTGGTCACATCTGAGGTGGCCGAAGAAAGCTGTAGGTCGTTGGAGTCGAAAAACATAACGAGGTTGCTCAGTCCCAGAAAACCTGCAATACGGCCGGCTCCCTGCGATATTTCTTCCTGAATACCCCCATCTGAAATGTAGGTAAAGGTTTTGTGAGCCATCCATTCGCCAAATCGCTGCACCAGAAACCGCTCTGCGATAGCAGCTCCCACGGCCATTACATGACCTTGCCCCAAAGGACCTGAGGTGTTTTCTACACCACGTGCTACGTCTACTTCAGGGTGGCCGGGAGTACAGCTGCCCCACTGGCGGAAATTAGCCAGATCTTCCATCGAGTAGTGCTTTTGCAAAGCCAGCGCTGAGTATAGCATGGGCGACATGTGCCCCGGGTCGAGGAAAAAGCGGTCGCGGTTTGGCCAGCTCATATCGTCCGGATCATAGTTGAGATAGTCCGCATAGAGTATGTGGATGAAATCTGCTCCGCCCATAGGGCCGCCCGGGTGTCCTGATTTGGCTTTTTCTACCATAGCTGCAGACAAGATTCGGATGTTGTCGGCGGCTTGTAAGTCAACGCTTTTTTTCGCTACTGATGTACTAGACATTTATCTTATGATTATAATTATTTGAAATAAGGCAGGAAGATTGTATTCATGTTTTTGCCACTAGGCAATAAAATATGGCGCGAAGGTAAAAGGTTTTTATGTTTTTTGTAGTATGAACCCCTGTATTTTCGGGTATATGCTGTGGTTTTTTAAACCCTGATGTAGCTCATTGGGAGATGTATTGAAACAGTGAAAGCATAAGCTTGTATTTCTTCGGATAAGTATGTCTTGCACTTGTATGGGCTGAAGTAGTTGGCTTGCCTTCCGGAGCTCAATGATACCTGGTGTGGCCTGCATGAGTTTGTCGGTAGATTTACAGAATGTTATTATGTTTTTTCAGGTTAATTATATTTTTATTTTTCTAATAAGTAATTGAATTTTTTTAATAGGGAATGTAAAAAAAATGCCTTCTTGAGTTGGCTTATTCTGTATTAATGGAATAGCTTTATGAAGTTTTTTAAAAAGCTGTAACTTGTTAACCCAAATATGATCTTGTTATTTCTGTCAGCTTTCTTTTGGAGAGGTAAAGCAGACAGGGCTAACCGGCAGTGCTGACTGTGAAGTGTAGTGATACCACGCTATGGATGTTGCTAATTTTAATTTGAGTCAATTCATGTGGGCAAAACAGCGAATTGTAAAAACGTGCATCCAAAAAAGTGATGATAGGACAATTGAAAGTATCAAACTCAGTATTTAGTATATTCACAGGTGTTAGCACAATTACGGTAAGTATCGCAGTGATACTGGGCTGGTTATTAGGCGTGGAGTGGCCGCTCAATATTATAGCAGACGGCCCCAGTATGAAGTTTAATACGGCCCTTCTTTTTCTGGTATTGGCTGTAGGGGTTTTCCAGCGGGCAGATGGCCAGCGCTATGCACATTTCATTCGTTTGCTTTCAGGAGCTTTTGTGTTTTTGTTTGCTTTTGTCACGTTGTGCCAGGATGTATTTGGTTTCAGCTTTCACATCGATTTTCTGTTTGTAAAAGATACTCTCTCCGATACATCTGTACCGGGCAGGATGTCGCCGGCTACAGCTTTAAGTTTTATGCTTTTGGGAGCTGTTTTTGTAATGAAGTCGTCTTCTCTGGCTAAGAATCGGCTATTTATTCAAAATGTCTTATTTGTCGTTACACTTATATCTTTTGTGGGACTTGTGGGATATGCGTTGCAGATATCTCCAGAGCAAAAAATACTGCCTTTCAGGTCTATGGCGTTTCATACCTCTTTTTTGTTTTTTATAGTTTCATTGAGTTTACTTTTCGAAAATCCCGATATAGGCTTTCCCAGAATAGTAAGTGGCAAGCACGAAGGAAGTAAAATGCTAAGGTGGCTTTTGCCTTTTAATTTGCTGCTGCCCGTGATGTTGGGTTTTTTGTTGCTTTGGTCGTTTAACAATGGCTGGATAGACCTGGAGTACGGTATCGTTATCGATACGGTGATATTTACGTTGCTTAGTCTGGGCTATATAGTTATTGTGTCTATGGGGCTCAATAAATACGACAAAAAAAGAGAAGTGCTTGAGCAGTCACTGAAGGCAGCCAATCAGGAATTGGCGCATTTCAAAAAAGCACTGGATGAAAATGCTATAGTGGTGATAACCAACAAAGATGACAGCATTGAATATGTAAATGATAAGTTTTGCGAGATATCGCAATACTCCAGAGAAGAATTGCTGGGACAGACACATCGCATAGTCAACTCCGGACATCACCCGGAATCTTTTTTTAGAGAAATGTGGGAAACGATATCCAGCGGTAAACCTTGGGTGGGTGAAATTAAGAACAAGGCCAAAGACGGTAGTTTTTATTGGGTGTTTACCAGCATAGTGCCCTTTACCAACGACGATGGAGAGATATATCGTTATTTATCCATCAGGCATGATATAACTCAGCGAAAAGAGGTTGAGCAATTGCTTTCGTCTCAGTACATACCTACTCTGGAAAGGAAAAATAAAGAACTTGAGCAGTTTGTGTTTATTGCGTCTCACGATTTGCAGGAGCCATTGCGATCGGTACAAAGTATTGTGGGGCTTTTAGAAAAAGAATACAAAGGCAAGCTGGATGAGGTAGCAGACGAATACCTTGGGTTTATCACCAAGTCTACCGATAGAATGGCAGATTTGATCAAAGGATTACTGGATTATTCCCGGATTGGGGGCAAGAAAATACTGGAAGAAGTGGATTGCAATGAGATTTTGCAGGAAATTCAGGACGACCTGGGGTCCTACATAGCTTCTACCAATTCCAAATTGACAGTAGATGAATTGCCACGGATTCACGTGTATCGTACCGAATTGAGGTTGTTGTTTCAAAACCTGATCAATAACGCGATCAAGTTTAGAAAAAAAGATGTGGCCCCTGAAATACATGTGAGTGCAGTGCGAGAAAACGGACACTGGCGTTTTTCAATAGCTGACAATGGTATTGGAATAGCACCACAGCACCATCAGAAAATATTTACAATTTTCCATAGAATACATAGCCGTAAAGATTATGACGGTACCGGAATTGGTCTTTCTCATTGCCAAAAGATTGTTGGTCTTTTTGGTGGTGGGATTTGGGTAGATTCTGAGCCGTCTCACGGCAGTACTTTTCACTTTACTATACCTATAAATTTTAAAACATACCATGAAACAAAAGCTTAATTGTGTATTGCTGATAGATGATGACCAGGCGACAAACTTTTTGCATGAAATTGTTATAAAGAAGATGGACTGTACCCACAATGTGGTGTCAGTCTTAAGTGGAAAAGCCGCCCTGGATTACCTGAAATCGCAAGAGGATGGAAAAAACCCGCAACCGGAATTGATCTTTTTGGACATCAACATGCCGGCCATGAACGGTTGGGAGTTTTTAGATGAATATGCCAAACTAGAGAGTTATGAAAAAGGGGGGGTAGTGCTCATGATGCTTACTACATCGTTGAATCCTGACGATAAAGAAAAGTCTAAAAATTTGCCCCATGTGAGTGGCTTTATGAACAAGCCCCTGACAGAAAAGTTGATGGAGCAGGTACTCAAAGAGAACTTCCCCGACCGGTTTTAGAACTATTCAGATGGTTGTAATCGTCTCCCTTTTTCTCAGTAGTGTGTTTCTACTGCTCGCTGTATTGCATTTTTATTGGGCTTCAGGAGGTGAATGGGGGCTGGATGCAGCCCTGCCTGCCAATGCCCAAGGACAAAGAATATTAAACCCTAAACCTATCGATTGTATTGTGGTAGGCTTAGGGTTATTGTTTTTCGGGTTTTTCTACTTATCAAAATGTGTGGAAATGCCTATTGATACACCCTATTGGCTGGATGTGTATCCGGCATGGGGCATAGCAGCCATTTTTTTGTTGCGCACTATAGGCGACTTTCGTTACGTAGGTTTTTTCAAAAAAGTAAAAAACACTCACTTTGCCCGTATGGACAAGCAATTTTTCACTCCACTATGTTTGGTAGTGGGAGGGGTAGGGCTGTGGCTAGCCTACACCATTGCCTGACCGGGGGTTATGCACGTATCTGCCCGTTACCTTTTACCACCCACTTGTAGGTTGTGATCTCCTCCAGAGCCATGGGCCCGCGAGCATGAAGTTTTTGCGTACTAATGCCAATCTCTGCACCCAGCCCGAACTGAGCCCCATCTGTAAATGCCGTGGAGGTATTGGCATACACTGCTGCAGCATCCACCTGATTTAAGAATGAGCCAATAGCATTTGGGTCTTCAGCTACTATAGCCTCACTGTGTCTGGAACTGTGCACGGCTATATGATCCAGTGCATCTTGTATAGATGCTACCGTTTTTATTGCCATTTTGTTAGCTAAAAACTCAGTGCCAAAGTGTTCTTCACTGGCTTTATGCAGAAGGTCCGTTGGGTACGTGCCGTCTATCGTGTTGTAGGCGTGTTCGTCGGCATAAATTTCCGTTCCTTTCTCAGCCAGCAGCTCCGTGATTTCTCGCAGATCTGCCAGTTTGTTCTGATGTATGAGTAGGCAATCCAAAGCATTGCATACGCTTACTCTTCGGGTTTTAGCATTACAAATGATGGCTTTACCTTTTTGCAGGTCGGCACTTTCATCGTAGTAGGTGTGCACTATTCCTGCTCCGGTTTCAATGGCCGGCACTTTAGCATTGTCGCGTACGTAGTTGATCAGGTTTTGGCTGCCTCTTGGTATGATAATGTCTACATACTCCGTAGCGTTGAGCATTTCAGTAGTAGCGGCTCTGTCGGTGGGTAGTAGAGTGACTATGTCTTCGTTTATTTGGTGCTTTCGCAGTACTTCCTTTATCAAATCTACTATGGCCAGATTTGAAAATTCAGCATCGCTACCTCCCTTGAGCAGGCAGGCATTTTTAGTTTTGAAGCAAAGAGAAAAAACATCGAAAGACACATTGGGGCGAGCTTCGTAGATGATCCCAATGACACCCATGGGTACACGCACTTTGGATAGTTGCAGCCCATTGTCTAGTGTTTTCTGTGTGATTATATCGCCCACAGGGCTCGATAGGTTCGATACATTGATGATGTCTTCGGCTATGCCATGGATGCGTTCACTGGTTAGCATCAGTCGGTCGTATTTGGGGTCCGACTTGTCCATTCGTTCCAGATCTTTTTGGTTGGCTGCCAGTAGTTCGGGGATACGTGCAGTAGCCAGTGCGGCCAGATCACCAAGAACGGCTTGTATGGTTTCGTCGGTAAGGTTTACCAGTTCTCGGCTTGCTTTGCGTACGTTTTTAAATGTCGATACTATAGTACTCATGTTTTGTATGCTATCTGCTTTTTTCAACTCAAAAATAAATAATTGTAATGCACCAATACCGGGCTGCCTTTCACCCCAATGTATTCCCGTGCTTTGTCAGAATCGTATTTTACCATTCCCAGTCCCAGGTTGTTTCCCTGCTGATCCACTATGCTGATCACATCCCCTTTTTTGAATTCTCCACTAATAGAAACCACGCCCACTGGCAGCAGACTTGTGGCTTTTGGAGAGGTAAGGGCTTCTTTGGCGCCCTCGTTTACAGTGATGTGACCCTTGGCAAAGCTGCCCGATTGAGCTACCCATTTTTTTACGTTGGAAGTGTCCTTTTTGCCCGGAGGAAAAAAAGTGCCCGCTTCTTTGTTGAGAAGTTGCTGAACGATATCTGTTTGCATACCATTGCCTATAAAAACGGCAATTCCGAGCTTGGCAAGCTTTATAGCCGTGTTGGCTTTGGCTGCCATACCCCCGCGTCCAAAATTCGATTTAGTGCTCACTATGTAATCTTCCAAACGAGTGCTTTTGGCGCTGTACTCTTTTATAAGTGTAGAATCGGGATGCTCAGGGTGACCCGTGAAAATACCGTCTACATTGGTGAGGATGACCAGCGAGTCTACATCCATCATGGCAGCTACCAGTCCGGATAGTTCGTCGTTATCGGTAAACATCAGCTCAGTGATAGAGATGACGTCATTTTCGTTGATGATGGGGGTGACTCCACTGCGCAGCAGCCCGTCCAGACAGTTTTTCATATTGAGGTAGTGCTGTCGGGTACGAAAATCTTCTTTGGTAACCAGCACCTGAGAGCAGACCATTCCTTTAGAGGCAAACAACTCACTGTAGATTTTCATGAGTTCAACCTGTCCTATGGCCGCCAATACCTGCCTACGGGAAATTGTGTCCAGGGGCTTTGGCAAGGCTAGTTTGCTTTTGCCTGCCGCTACTGCACCCGATGATACCAGTATCACATCTATGCCCAGTGTTTTGAGTTGGGCTATTTGCGATACCAGATGCGCCATGCGGTCTACATCGGGCAGCCCGCTGGCAAGAGTGAGCACATTCGAACCTATTTTTACTACTACCTTCTTCACTTACTCACGTTTTTTACTGAAAGATGATGGTTTTTTTGCCTTGCATCAATATCCTGTCTTCGGCAAAATAATGCATGGCTCTGGCCAACACCATGCGCTCCAGGTCACGGCCCTTTCTTACCAGATCGCTCACCGTATCGCGGTGCGATATGCGTATGATGTCTTGTTCTATAATGGGACCTTCGTCTATATCTTTGGTTACAAAGTGGCTGGTAGCTCCTATAATTTTAACTCCACGCTCGTATGCCTGCTTGTATGGATTGCCACCGATAAAAGCCGGCAAAAAGGAATGGTGGATGTTGATGATATTATTGGGGTAGTGGTTTACAAAATCTTCGGTTAGCACCTGCATGTATCGAGCCAGTACCAGTGTATCTATCTTGTGTTCCTCCAGAAGTGCCAGCTCTTTGGCCTCCTGCTCTGCTTTGTTTTCTTTGGTTATTGGGAAAACATGATAGGGAATACCGTATTGATCGGCCAGAGGCTTCAGATCCGGATGATTGGAAACTATGAGAGGAATGTCAATTGGGTATTCGCCGTTTTTGTGACGCCAGAGTATTTCGAGCAGGCAATGGTCGTATTTGGATACAAAAATGGCTACACGTTTGTTGATGCCCGAAAACCGGATTTGCCAGGTGGCATTCATGGATTTTCCGATAGGAGAGAAGGCCTCTTCTATTTTATCCCGGGCTATTTTAAAGTTTTTGGTTTCCCACGATACCCTTACGGAAAAAATTTTTTCTACAGGGTCCACGTGCTCGTGCAGGTTGATGATGTTGCCGCCGTTTTCAAATACAAAGTTGGAAATACGAGACACCAGACCTGTTTGGTCCGGACCGGATAGTAGCAGTGTGGCTTGTGGATTTGTACTCATGTTAGATGGTTTTGTAAATGAGGTGACCCGAAAATGTCCCTAAGGATAATCGGATCACCTCATGGTAATCAGGATTATGCAGATAGTGCCTGCTCCAAATCAGCTTTTATGTCTTCTATGTCTTCGATACCAATGCACAATCGGATCATCTCGTTTGATACACCGGCATTTTTCAGCTCTTCTTCGGTGAGCTGGCGGTGAGTAGTAGACGCGGGATGACAAGCGAGTGATTTGGCATCACCGATATTTACCAGTCGCTTGAACATGCCTAGTGCATCGTAAAACTTCACAGCCGCATCGTATCCGCCTTTGATGCCAAAAGTCAGCAGAGAGGCAGGTTTGCCATCGCAGTACTTTTGTGCCAGGCTATGGTAGGGGCTGCTTTCCAGTCCGGCAAAGCTTACCCATTCTACTTTGTCGTGAGCTTCGAGGTATTTGGCTACAGCCAGCGCATTGTCGCAGTGGCGTTCCATTCTCAAACCTAGCGTTTCCAGACCTTGCAGGATTTGGAATGCACTCTGTGCCGGCAGGCAAGACCCTGTATTTCTCAGCGCTACAGTTCGGCATCTGCCAATGTATGCAGCTGCTTCGAATGCTTCGGTATATACCACACCGTGGTAGGATGCTTCCGGTGTATTGAGCATGTGGAAGCGCTCTTTGTGCTCGGCCCATGGGAATTTACCCGAATCTACGATAATACCACCCAGTGTGGTGCCGTGCCCGGCAATGTACTTAGTAAGGGCATGTACTACTATGTCGGCTCCATATTCGATAGGATTGATGATCATAGGAGTAGCTACGGTATTGTCTACTATGAGCGGCACACCGTGCTTGTGAGCCATAGTAGCTATAGCTTCTATGTCTACAATGTTGCCTGCGGGGTTTCCTATTGTTTCTGAGAAAACAGCCTTGGTTTTATCGTCGATTAGTTTGGCCAGATCTTCGGCTTTGTCTGAGGCGGCAAAGCGCACTTCAATGCCCTGCTTGGGGAGCATGTGTGCAAACAGGGTATAGGTTCCCCCGTAAAGCTGAGGAGTGGCTACTATGTTGTCGCCCGCTTCGGCTATGTTGAGGATAGAATAGTTGATAGCGGCCATGCCTGAGCTTACTGCCAGTGAAGCAATACCCCCTTCCAGTTCGGCTACTCTTTTTTCCAGCACATCTACCGTAGGGTTCATTATACGGCTATAGATGTTGCCCGGTACTTCCAGGTTAAACAGGTCAGCACCGTGCTGTGCATTGTCAAATTCGTATGCTACTGTCTGGTAGATAGGAACAGCTACTGATTTGGTCGTTGACTCGGTTTCGTATCCCGAGTGAATGGCGATCGAATTTTTTTTCATAGTGATTTTAAATTTTATCGTACTGAGTTAAATGGTTAGTAAAAGAACTTATGCGTTGTATGCGCGGTTGAATTTCTCTTTTATTTCTTCATTGCAGAGGTTGCCGATGCTGCCCTCATGCGTATGATCCAACTTTCTTTTGGGCTGATAGGTTCCGTCGGCTACAGATTGGGCTACATTTTTATAGGCGTCTCTGAATGGAGTACCTTGTTTCATGTCTTCATTGAGTACATCTACACTAAAAATATAGTCGTATTTCGAGTCGTCTGTGATGTTGTCTTTTACGATGATTTTTTCCAGAGAAAAAATAGCCACAGACAGACATGCTTTCAGGCTTTCGATAGCCGGAATGAAAGATTCTTTCACCAATTGCAAATCTCTGTGATACCCACTGGGCAGGTTGCTGGTAATGAGCAGCAATTCGTTTGGTAGGTTTTGTATTTTGTTGCATTTGGCTCGTGTGAGTTCAAATACATCGGGGTTTTTTTTGTGTGGCATAATGCTCGATCCGGTGGTGAGTTCATCGGGAAAGGTGAGAAAGCCAAAGTTTTGCCCCATGTAAAGCGTGATGTCCATAGAAAGCCTGGACAGGGTGTTTGCTACAGAAGACATGGCATAAGCCGTGGATTTTTCTACTTTTCCGCGGCTCATTTGTGCTGCTACTGAATTGTATTTGAGGGTGTCAAAGCCCATGAGCTCGGTAGTCATGGTGCGGTTGAGTGGGAAAGAAGAACCGTAACCTGCAGCAGATCCCAGTGGGTTTTGATCAGCTATTTTGTAAGCTGCATTGAGCAGGTGTATGTCGTCGATAAGCGACTCGGCATAGGCGCCAAACCACATTCCGAACGACGAAGGCATAGCTGCCTGCAAGTGTGTGTAGCCCGGTATGAGCTTGTCTTTGTGAGTATTGCTCAGGTTTATGAGTAAATCAAACAGGTCTTTGACCTGTTTTTTGATGCTGTCGATTTCGGCTTTGATATAGAGGTGCAGGCACACCAATACCTGATCGTTCCGGGATCTGCCGGTATGAATTTTTTTGCCCGCATCACCTACCTTTTGTGTCAGGTCGTATTCTATTTTTGAGTGTACGTCTTCAAACGAGTCCGCTATTTCAAAAGTGCCCTCATCTATGTCTTTCAGCATTATGTCCAGGTGGGTACTCAACCCCTCCAGTTCTTCACTGGTCAGTATGCCTATGCTCTGTAGCATTTGCGCATGGGCTTTAGAGGCCAGTACATCGTATCGGGCCAGATGCATGTCCAGTTCACGGTCATTGCCTACTGTAAATTCTTCGATCAGGTTTTCTGTTTTATATCCTTTGTCCCAGAGTTTCATTCGTGGTTGTTTTTATTGCTAAAAATGCCTTCAAAGCGTTTTTGTCAGGTAATTACTTTTTCTAATAAATCGATGTACAGGTTCACACCGTCTTTGAGCTCGTGAATATAAATAAATTCATCGGCAGAATGCGACCTGGCAGAGTCTCCCGGTCCCATTTTTAGCGAGGGTACGGGTATGAGTGCCTGATCTGAGGTGGTAGGTGAGCCATAGGGCTTGCGTCCGAGACTTAGCCCGGCCTGCACCAGTGGGTGGTTTGTGGGGATCGATGACGATTTTAAGCGTACCGATCGGGGAGTTAGGGTTGCCAGTGTATGCTGATCAAGTATTTCCAGCACTTCTTCGTGAGTGTAGGCATCCGTAACCCGTATGTCGATGGTATAACTGCATTCATCGGGTACCACGTTGTGTTGTGTGCCGGCGTTTACCAGTGTCACCGACATTTTCATCGGGCCCAGCGTATCCGATACTTTTTCGAAACGGTAGTTTTTTATCCAGTCTATGTCTGCTATGGCTTTGTAGATGGCATTGTCGCCTTCTTCGCGAGCTGCATGGCCGCTTTTTCCTTTGGCTACAGCGTCTACTACCAGCAGCCCTTTTTCTGATACAGCCATATCCATAAGTGTAGGTTCGCCTACTATGGCCACATCTATTTCAGGAAGCTGATCCAGTATACACTCTATGCCGTTTTTGCCGGAAATTTCTTCCTCGGCAGTGGCTGCCATCACCAGGTTGTATTTCAGGTTTTTTTTATCATAAAAATGAATAAACGTAGCAATAAGACAGACTAGTGCACCTCCAGCATCATTGCTTCCCAGCCCATAGAGTTTTCCGTCTTCTTCTATGGGAGCAAAGGGATCTTTTGTATAGCCTTTGTTGGGTTTCACTGTGTCGTGGTGCGAGTTGAGTAGCAGTGTAGGTTTGGCCGGATCAAAATGCTTATTGACAGCCCATAAATTGAAAAGGTGTTGTTTGGCGTCTATACCATTGTCGGCAAACACCTGCTTGATTAAAGCAGCAGTTTGTTCTTCTTCCCGTGAAAAAGACTGGATGGCTATCAGATCTTTTAAAAACCGGAGTACATCTATTGTTTGGTGTGCCATGGTTAGTTGCTTAGTGTGGTGCCTGCGTTTAATGCTATATCGTCAGCATGTTTTAGGATTACCCGCTTTACCCCATTGTCTATGGCGTTAAAGGCATTGTCAAGTTTTGGAATCATGCCGTCGTGGATAGCACCCTGGTCTTTTAACTCGGCATATTTGGCCTTGTCTATGTGGGAGATTACCGAAAGGTCATCGTTTACATCCCGGAGCACACCCTTTTTGTCGAAACAATATACCAGATCGGTTTGGTAATGTTGGGAGAGCGCTACCGCCAGTCCCGAAGCTATGGTATCGGCATTGGTGTTGAGCATATTGCCCTGCTGATCGTGTGTAAGGGCGCAAAATACCGGAGTGACTCCCATATCTATTACTGTAGACAGTGCTTGGGTGTTGATATCGCGGGTATCGAAATCACCTACAAAGCCGTAATCTACAGCCGTGTTGATCCGCTTGTGTGCCGGTATGATATTCATATCTGCACCGGTAAGGCCCAGGGCATTGCACGAAAGAGCTTGCAGGTCTGCTACGATGTTTTTGTTGATTTGCCCGGCATATACACCGGTTACCAATTTGATGGTTGATTCGTCGGTTACGCGCCGGCCGTCAATCATTTGCACTGGGATACCGAGTTGTTTGCTCATTTCGGTAGCGAGTTTACCGCCTCCGTGTACCAGTACCTTTAGTCCATCGATTTTAGCAAAGTTGGTGAGAAACGCATCAAGAGCTTTTTCATTGTCGATGATATTACCCCCGATTTTGATTACCTGAATGTTGTTCATGGTTGTTGGATTAGTTTGTTTAACCAATGTTTTCAAGTATTTTTTTGAGGACTATTCGAGCTCCCAGTTCCCGGTTTTTGGCTTGCTGATACACGATAGAGTTGTCTATTACTCCGTCGGTAGCTACCACGTTTCTGCGTATGGGCAGGCAGTGCATGAATCTGCCATTGTTGGTTAGCTCCATCAGTTTTTCGCTCACAGTCCAGTCCTGCTCTACAGCAGGAGCTTGCCCGTAGTGCTCATAGCTCGACCAGTTTTTGGCATACACAAAATCAGCTCCTTCAAAGGCTTCCTGCTGATTGTGTGTGACTTTTATTCCTGAAGAAAATTCTTCTTTAAGTGCATATCCTTCCGGATGGGTCAGTACTACTTCGGCATCTGTGTGCTTTACCCATTGGAGAAAAGAATTTGTAACAGCCTGAGGTAAAATACGGGGATGGGGTGCCCAGGTCACGGCTATTTTTGGTTTTTTGATCTCAAACTCCCGGATTGTAATCATATCGGTAAGCGACTGAAGAGGGTGGAGCGTAGCAGACTCCAGGCTCACTACGGGTACATCTGAGTAGCGCACAAAATCGCGCAGGATCGTTTCGTTGTAGTCTTCATCCCTGTTTTTGAGCCCGGGGAAGCTTCGTACTCCGAGTATATCACAGTACTGACTCATTACTTTCACCGCATCTTTGATATGCTCCTGAGATGAACCGTCCATCACAGCACCGTCCTGAAATTCTATGTTCCATCCGTCGTTGTTTAGGTTCATTACCATTACGTCCATACCCAGGTTGAGTGCTGCTCTGTGTGTACTCAGTCTTGTGCGTAGGCTGGGGTTTAAAAATACGAGTCCCAGCGTTTTGCCTCGGCCCACTTCAGGCATGTAAGGGGTTTGTTTTAGTTGTATGGCTTCTTCTATCAGGGCTTTTACATTGCCCGCATCTTCAACGGAAGTGAATTTATTCATAATCTTATTTTTTGTGCTGCAGTTATGCCCTTGGCTTGCCTGCAGGTTCTACTTTTTATTTTTTCGAGTCGGCTACTGCTTCGGCTTCTACCAGAGAGGTAATGCTGTCTGCGAGTAGTTTTACTTCTTTTTCTGTCACGTTTAGAGGAGGCAGGAAGCGGATTACATTGGGGTTTGCTGCACTGCCGGTAAAAATACCGTGTTCCATTACGAGGCGTTTTCGGATAGGAGCTACTGCAAAATCAAATTCAATGGCAGTCATCAGGCCTTTGCCCCGCACTTCTTTTACTCCGGGTATCTTACTAAATAATTCCTGCTGCACTGCCTCCAGCTTTTTAGCATTGTCGATTAGTTTTTCTTCTTCGATCACTTCTAAAACAGCTAATGCTGCCGCGCATGCAAGGTGATTGCCTCCGAACGTAGTGCCGAGCATGCCAAACCAGGCTTCTACCTTTGGGTGAATCAACACTCCTCCGATAGGGTAGCCATTGCCCATTCCTTTGGCGGTAGTGATGATGTCGGGCTGTATGCCATAAAGCTGGTGTGCGAAAAATGCTCCGGCACGTCCATAACCCGATTGTACTTCGTCCAGTATCAGCAGGGTGCCGTGTTGTTTGCAAAGGGCTGCTAGCTGTGTCATAAATTCCCGGGTGGGCATGTAGATACCTGCCAGTCCTTGTATGCCTTCAATGATTACAGCAGCTATTTCGTTGGTGGCCAACTGAGCAGCTACTGCCTCAATGTCATTCAGTTCTACCAGTACTTTCTGGTGAGGTTCGTTGAATGGGGCAATGATTTTGGGGTTGTCAGTAATGGCTACAGCTCCCGAAGTACGTCCATGAAAACCACCTTTAAAAGCCAGTATTTTGCTTCTTTTTGTTTCGAAGGAAGCCACTTTAAGCGCGTTTTCATTGGCTTCAGCTCCCGAATTGCACAGAAAGAGGTTGTAGTCTGTATAGCCGGAAAGCTCACCGAGTTTTTTGGCGAGTTCTTTTTGTATAGGTATCTCTATGGAGTTGGAATAAAAAGCCAGTTTGTCCAACTGATTTTTTATGCGCTGGATGTAGTGCGGATGAGAGTGTCCGATAGAGATCACAGCATGGCCTCCGTAGAGGTCGGTGTATTCTTTGCCTCCCTTATCCCAGAGTTTAAAGCCGAGGGCTTTTTCTATTTCTACCGGGTATACCGGGTATACATTAAATAAGTCCATTGCGGGTTAGGTTTACTTGATGTTTTCGATTCGCTTGTATGATGTTTTAATACCCTGGATGACAGCCGAGCTAAGTCCGTGGTGTTCCATTTCGTTGAGGCCGGCGATGGTGCAGCCCATGGGTGTTGTTACCTTGTCGATGGCGTTTTCGGGGTGATCGTTAGTGCCTTCCAGTAGTGCTGCTGCCCCTTTTGCTACCTGCACGGCTATTTGCTGTGCTTCTTCAGGGTGAAAGCCTACCTCTACGCCTCCCTGGGTGGCGGCCCGAATATACCGCAGGAAAAAAGCAATGCCGGAAGCACCGATGACAGTGGCAGCTTGCATGAGTTTTTCGTTGATAACCAAAGTGCTACCGAGTGCATCAAAAATGTTCTTTACTTCTTCCAGACCATTTTTGTGGCCGTTTGTGGCTATACAAGTCATAGACTCACCTTTGGCGATGGCCGTATTGGGCATTACTCTGATAATGGAAATGGCATCTCCCAGCTTTTGTTGAATTTCGGCTATGCTTACACCAGTAACTACCGATGCTACTACATGTTTTACGGTATCCAGTGCAGGTTTTATTTCGTCCAGCAGATCGTCTAGCTGGCGGGGTTGCACTGCAAGTATTACGATGTGTGCATCGGCTATAGCTTCCTGATTGTTGTCTGAAAGGATAATGCCCGAACCTTGCAGTTCCTCCATCAGGTGCAGGTGTTTGTTGGTCAGTGTTATTTTTCCTTTTTCTAAAAAGCCTCCCTGTGCCAGCCCTTTGGCCATGGCTTTTCCGAGGTTGCCTCCTCCAAGTATTGCTATATTCATGGTTTTGCTATTTTAATGTGGTTTTCATTTTGCATCTTAAAATGCAGAGGTTTTGAGGTTGAGTCCCAGCGTTTCTTCAAAGCCAAACATCAGGTTCATGTTTTGCACGGCCTGGCCCGATGCTCCTTTTACCAGATTGTCAATCATGCTGGTTATCAGTAGTTTGTTTCCGTGTTTGGCCAGGTGTAAAATACACTTGTTGCTGTTCACTACCTGCTTTAGGTGAATGCCCTTTTCCGATAGGTGCACAAACGGGTGATCCTGATAGTACTCGGTGTATAATTTTTGAGCATCATCTTCGCTCAGGTCGCACTCGGTATAGATCGACCCGAAAATACCCCGTGTGAAGTTGCCTCTTACCGGTACGAAGTTGATGTCGTATGTCATGGACGACTGCAGGCTTACCAGACTTTCTGTGATTTCTCCCAGATGCTGGTGTGTAAAGGCTTTGTATACGGAAACATTGTTGTTTCGCCAGCTAAAATGGCTGGTGGCCGTTGGGTTTTGTCCTGCCCCGGTAGATCCTGTTATGGCATTGACATGGATTTCATTTTTGATGATGCCTGCGTTTGCCAATGGTAGCAATGCTAATTGGATACAGGTGGCAAAGCAACCCGGATTGGCGATGTAATCTGAAGCTTTGATCTTATTTCGTTGTAATTCAGGTAAACCGTATATAAAGTCCTTGCCGTTGATATGTGCATCTGCCTGCAGACGAAAATCATTGCCCAGATCTATTATTTTGGTCTTGTTGCTAAAGTTGTGCTCATTGAGTACTGCTTTGGCTTTGCCGTGTCCCTGACAAAGAAAAACCACATCCACATCGAGTATGGGGTTGGCTGAGAATTTCAGATTGGTTTCGCCAAGCAGGTCTTCGTGCACACTGCTGACCGGATTGCCGGCATTGCTGGTGCTATTGATAAACGATAACTCTGCCTGTGGGTGATTGAGCAATATACGTATGAGTTCTCCGGCAGTATATCCGGCACCACCGATGATACCTACAGACAGTTTATTTTTTGTTGACGGCATGGTAAATCTTGGTTTGGTTAGCTAGTATTTTCGTAAATCCTTTCACATCATCTCCTGTCCAGGCGTTGTTCATTTCGCCATAGTCGCCAAAAGCGGAGTTCATCAGGTCGTGCTCGGATTTGATGCCTACCACATTGAAGTTGTAAGGACTAAGCTCCACAGTAACGGTTCCTGTTACATTTTCCTGAGTATCGGTCAGAAATTTTTCAATGTTGCGCATTACAGGATCCGTGTACTGTCCTTCGTGTAGCAACATGCCGTACCAGTTGGCCAGTTGTTCTTTCCAGTACATTTGCCATTTGGTGAGCGTGTGTTTTTCGAGTGTCTCATGGCTTTTTATGATTACCATGGGAGCAGCTGCCTCAAATCCTACCCGTCCTTTTATGCCTATGATGGTATCACCTACGTGCATGCCACGTCCTACGGCATAGGCCGATGCTATTTCTTCCAGTTTTACGATGGCCTCAGTGGGTTTCATTGGTTGTCCGTCTATGGCACTGAGTTCCCCTTTAGTAAAAGTCAATTCGATGGTTTTGGCCTCTTTTTCTTTGAGTTGAGACGGATAGGCTTCTTCGGGAAGAGTCTGGTGCGAAGTGAGTGTTTCGGCACCTCCGACACTGGTTCCCCATAGTCCTTTGTTGATGGAGTATTTGGCTTTTTCCCAGGTAGCGTCTACACCGTTGGCTTTCAGATAGTCGATTTCTTCCTGGCGGGAAAGCTGCATGTCGCGGATAGGGGTGATAACTTCTATGCCCGGAGCAATGATGCCAAAAGTAAGGTCGAAACGCACCTGGTCGTTTCCAGCACCAGTACTGCCATGAGCTATATAGTCGGCGTTGAGGTCTTTGGCGTATTCTGCTATGGCCATGGCCTGAAACACACGCTCAGCACTTACGGATAGGGGGTAGGTGTTGTTTTTGAGGATGTTGCCAAATACAAGGTATTTTACGGCATTGTTGTAAAACTCTTCTACTCTGTCCAGGTTGCTGTGCGACGCTGAACCTAAGTTGTAGGCATGTTGCTCTACTTTTTCGAGTTCTTCTTTAGAAAAGCCTCCCGTATTGACCAGTACAGTGTGTACTTCCAGGTTTTTTTCTACTGACAGGTACTTTACGCAGTAGGTGGTGTCCAGTCCTCCGCTAAATGCTAATACAACTTTCTTTTTACTCATGATGACTCAATTTTTTACTAAATAATTTTTTGGCGGCTTGTTTATTTTTTGAAATGAAAAACCGCATGAATTTGATCCAGCGTACTGTTGCGGTTTCTTTCTTGGTTTCTTTTTTTTCGGGATCAAACAACATACCTGTACACAGGCAGTGCGATCGGTTGGTGCGGGTTAGTATGTCAAAGTTTTTACAGGTTTGACACCCTTTCCAGAATTGCTCATCGTCTGTCAGTTCTGAAAAGGTGACCGGCTGGTATCCCAGTTCGGCGTTGATTTTCATTACTGCCAGGCTGGTAGTGATACCAAATATTTTGGCGTTGGGAAATTTCTTTCTCGACAGCTCGAATACTTTCTTTTTGATCTTTTTTGCCAGGCCATGTTTGCGATAGTCTGCGTGCACGATCAGTCCGGAGTTGGCTACAAATTTGTCGTGTCCCCAGCTTTCGATATAGCAAAAGCCGGCTACATTGTCATTGTCTATGCAGATGACAGCTTTACCTTCAGACATTTTTTTCTGCAGGTAATCAACCGAACGCTTGGCTATGCCTGTGCCACGCTCTTTAGCGGCTCGCTCCATCATTTCGGCGATGGTAGCGGCATATTGTAGGTGCTTTTCGGTTGCAATTACTACTTCCATTGGTGTATATCAACAATTAGGTGAATTGTGTGAGTGTGCCGTAAGCAACTATACGAATAACGCATGGCCTCTCCGGCGATTTTTTTACTATTGGTACAAGAAAATATTGTGGTAGTGTGTACAGAGCGCGTAGCTCCGTAAGAATATATCAGCCCCTCAGGGCCTGGGCCTCCTTGATGTAAAAGGGAATACAACATACTCAACTGTATCAACTGATGCGGTTGTTAGAATGAAATTGGGAGTATGTATGCTGTTCGTTTTCATTGCGAGAGCGCAAATTAAACGTAGGTCGACCACTTATGCAAGCTGCGGGGTGTTTATCTGATGTGTTTTTGTGGGGGAGAGGCGGGCCTGTTACCAGTCTGGTTTATTAGAATCACCTCGTTTGGTCGGTTTACGCCTGTTTTGCTGTATGTATTGGATTTCACTGTTTTTGAGTGCTTCCAGTATCATACGCGCTTTTTCTTCCGATATGTTCATCTCCTGCAGTTTTTCGGCTGTGCTTTGCTGTGGAGTTTGTTCTTCTGTGTTTTCTCCTTCTTTTTCCTCTTGTCCGGGCTGCTGCTCGCTTTGTTGTTCTTTTTGATCGCCCTCTTTTTCTTCTTGCTCGTTTTGTTGCTGCCCTTCTTGTTGTTTCTCTTCTTTATTTTCTCCTCCTTCTTGGTTTTGCTCTTGTTGCTTTTCCTGCTCTTGTTGTTCCTTATTTTGTTCCCCTTCCTGTTGTTCGTTGTTTTGCTCTTGTTGCTCTTGCTGGTTTTGTTGATCCTGGTTTTGCTGTTCTTCGTTTTTCTTTTCTTCCTGCTCTTGTTTGTCCTGCTCTTTTTGATCTTGCTTGTCCTGATTTTGCTCTTGATCCTGGTTTTGCTGATCCTGTAGTTTCTTTTTTACCAATTCGTAGTTGTACCGTGCATCATTGTTTGCCGGATTCGATTTTATGGCTTCTTTAAAGTAGGCCAGCGCTTTTTCCAGTGTTTGAGGGTCTTTGGATAATACACCCAGCTGCTGATACGCCTGAGATTTTATCTGAGGGTCTTTAGCGTCTTGCAACCGTTGGTAAGTGCTTAGTGCATTTTCTTTGTTTTGTTGTTTGAAGTAGGCATTGGCCAGGTTGATGGTTGCTCTCTCATCGTCTACTAAAAGAGTGTCTACCAGGTACGCATATTTTTGAGCCGCTACATCGTATTGGCCTGATTTATAGGCTTCCTCGGCTTCCTTTTTCAGGTTGTTTATTTTGGAGATACTTACTCCGCCGGTATCGGCCCATAGTGTGAGCAATATAGTTAGTAGTAAATTCATACAGCCATGGTTTTTACTCTTACCAGTACGTCGAACATGAGTAGTAGAAGGCCTAATGCCAGGAAATAATAATATTTATTGGCCGAAACATCGACTTTTTGTGTATCGCGAAGCTCTCCTTCTATATCACTGATGGTATTGATAAGGCGTGCTACGTCGTTTTGCTTGTCGTTGATTTCAAAGTATTTTCCTCCGCTGGTTCTGGCCAGTTGCTTAAGCGACGAAGGGTTTAGCTTTGTAATCACATCTTTGTTGGTGTTGTCTTTCTTAAATCCCCGTTGGGTCATTATTTTGCTGCCTTTGGCTGTACCTATTCCCAGGGTAAATAATTTAATGCCTGAGTTTTCTATTTCCTTGGCTACCTCTTCTGTGTTTTCGCCAAAGTCTTCGCCATCGCTGATAAGGATAATAATCTTAGATTTTTGTCGGGTTACCGAAGTTTCTTCTCCCGATAGTTTGTCGAGAGCCATTTTAAGCGGAGGGCCGAAATCTGTGCCTGTGTTTGGCACCAGACTGGTGTTGAGTGTTTCTATAAAAATATTGAGTGCACTTTTGTCGTAAGTCAGCGGACATTGCATGAACGCCTCGTTGGAAAACATAATGAGGCCTATTCGGTCTGATGAAAATTCATCGCAAATGTTTTTCAACTCAAACTTTACTTTTTCCAATCGTGTAGGCTGTACATCGAAGGCATTCATAGATTCGGATAAATCCACCGCAATGAAAATGTCTTTTCCTACAGACTGTATTTCTTTGGTGGTGTCTCCAAAAGAAGGTCCTAGCAGAGCAATAAGAAACAGCGCGAAATAAGCAGTGCGGAGGAAAAACTTATAGGCTACCTTGCCATAAGGCGAACCCAATGCACGGGCGGCTCTCACTGACTTGAAGATATAAGCCAGGTAGAAAAGACCGAATAACAAAATGAAGGTATATTCCAACGATCCTAACGACCCACTCCAAACCATACCAGGTATTTAGTTTTTGAAAGGCAACAAATATAGAGAACGGGATAGTGTTGTGCAACGTGCTCCCACGGATTTAACATTTTTTCACAGTTGTATCGCATATTATAACATCCACTTTATGCCTTGATCCCTTCGGTAATGCTGGCATAATCTAAGGTAGGCTTATTGTAATTGATTCATAATAGAACACTAAGATTCAGGTAATTATAGCTCCATAGTTTCGTGCTCAGATTCACAAACTATAAAAATAAATTTATGAAAAAACGTGTACTGTATGTGTTGTTAGTAGCAATACAATTTAGTTTTTACTCCTACGCTCAGGCTCAGCATGGCCTGGTAAAGGGGAAGTTGACAGATGAAAACGGATTGGCTTTACCCGGAGCTACTCTTCGGATTACAGACATTCCTGGTTTAGGAGCTATATCTGAAGTGGATGGCTCTTTTGAAATTTTTCAGGTACCTGTGGGGGAGCACACTCTTGAAATAACTTATTTGGGATACAAAGAGTTTAAACAAACTATTTCTGTGGCCTCTGGTGCAGCCACCACTTTGGATTTTTCACTGGAACCCGGTGTGCTTATTGGAGATGAAGTGCTCGTGCTGGGTGATCGCCTAAAGGGACAAGCAAAAGCACTGAACAAGCAAAAAACAAATGCCAACATTACTAATGTAGTGGCTGCTGATCAGATTGGGCGTTTTCCCGATGCTAATATTGGTGATGCTGTCAAGAGAATTCCCGGCATTACCATGCAAAACGATCAGGGAGAAGCGCGTAACATCATTATAAGAGGAATGGCTCCACAATTGAACTCAGTGATGATAAATGGCGATAGAGTACCCTCAGCTGAAGGCGATAACCGAAATGTGCAGATGGACCTCATTCCGGCTGATATGATACAAACGATAGAGGTAAATAAAGCGGTAACTCCCGATATGGAAGCCGATGCAATCGGTGGGGCAGTAAACCTTGTTACTCGCAATGCTCCCGGTGGTATGCGTATATCGGGTACTGTAGCAAGTGGGTACAACATGCTTTCTGAGAAGCCCATATACACCGGTGCGTTGGTATTGGGCAACCGCTATCTGGACGATAAGCTGGGTGCTATGCTTAGCTTGTCTTACAATAACCAAAAATTTGGGTCAGACAATGTGGAGGCTGAATGGGAGAATGAAGCTGAAAACAATGCAGGTAACGATGTACAGGTAGCTCCCTACATTGGGGAATCTGATATAAGAAAGTATGTAGTGCAAAGAGTAAGAAGAAGTGCTTCTTTAAACTTGGATTACAAAATCAATGACAAGCATAGACTGTTTGTAAAGTCTATTTACAACTGGAGAGACGATTGGGAAAACAGGTTTAGGTTAAGAACTCGTAAAATTGCTCCGGTGTTTAGCGCAGATGATGCTACGATTACGGGGTTTGAAGGGGAGCAGAGAAGGCAGACCAAGGGAGGTATTGGAAATGATAGAGTAAACAATACCCGGCTGGAAGATCAACGGGTGAAGCGATTGTCATTATCGGGTGAACACCTTATGGGTTCAGCAAAACTTACGTGGGCAGGGGCTTTTGCTCAGGCATCTGAGGATCGGCCAAACGAAAGGTACATACGCTATGCTTCTGATGATAAGTTTGATTTAATACATGATGTTTCAGATCCTCGCTTTCCTTTTGTAGGACCTTCCAACCCTGTCGATGTTGCATTAAATAGATTTGAATTTGACGAAATTACCGAGGAGCATCAATCCACTACAGAGACCGATAAAAACTTCAAGATGGACCTATCTTTACCTGTGTCGGTGGTTAGCGGTCAGTTAGGTAAATTTAAAACAGGAGTACGTTTCAGGTCAAAAACCAAAAAGAGAGAAAATAGTTTCTTTTCTTATGAAGCTACAGCTACTAATCCGCAGGATTTTAGTACTCTGGCATCAATTCCCACTACAAATGAATCGGATGCATCGTACCTGGCAGGAGAAAAGTACCAGGCAGGTGCATTTGCGTCTCGTACATTTTTGGGCAGCCTCGATCTGGATAATGCCAGCCTTTTTGATAAGTCCGATGAACCTGCAGAATACCTCGCAACAAACTATACTGCTGACGAAAAAATAACGGCGGGTTATGTTATGCTTGATCAGCAGCTAACGCCGAAACTTTCTGCACTGGCCGGTGTGAGGATAGAACAAACTAGCATAGACTATACCGGAAACAAGGTAGAGGGTGAAGAAACACTCATAGGAGAGGTATCCAATACGGATAATTATACCAATATAATGCCTGGGCTGCATTTGAAATATGATGCTAGGGAGAATCTTATCATAAGAGCAGCATGGACCAATACTATAGCCAGACCTAATTACTATGATTTGGTGCCTTATGTAGACGACAGGAGTGAGGAAGACAGTGAAATATTCATGGGTAATGCATCATTGAACCCTACTACGTCTATGAACTTTGATTTGATGGTTGAAAATTATTTCCAATCAGTAGGATTGGTATCGGGTGGTGTTTTTTATAAAGATGTACAGGATTTTGTGTTTACTTCAGTCACAGAAGACCTGGACGGAAACGAAGTGTTTCAACCTAAAAACGGAGCAGAAGCTACTGTAAAAGGATTGGAATTGGCTGTGCAAAGGCAATTGGATTTTTTGCCGGGCTTCATGAAGGGTTTTGGAGTGTATGCTAACTATACTTACACCGACTCAAAAGCAAGTGGTATTTCAGAACGCGATGACCTGGGGCTTCCCGGTACTGCCAAAAATATGTTTAATGGTTCACTGTCTTACGAAACGGCTAAGCTGGTGCTAAGAGCATCTCTAAACTATGCCAGCGACTACCTCGATGAAGCGGGTGGAAGTGCTTTTCGTGACAGGTACTACGATTCCCAATTGTTTTTAGATGTAAATGGTTCTTATGCCATCACAGGTAACTGGAGGTTGTTTTTTGAAGCCAACAACCTAACCAATCAGCCATTGAGGTATTATCAGGGAGTGAAAGAACGCACTATGCAAGTGGAGTATTATGATGCCAGATTTAATCTGGGATTGAAGTTCGACTTGTTTGGTAAGTAATTATTGATGCATAATTTGGATGGGAGGGCTTTTTATGAAGCTCTCCTGTTTTTTTTAATTTGAACAAAAGATGAATAAAATATACACATTTTTAGCACTACTATTCACAATATTGGCCTGTGAGCCGGCCAAAAAATCAGACAACACAACCGTAGATGCCATTTTTGTAACTCCGGAAGTGGTAGAGGATGCATATCATTTTTATGTGATTGGCGACTGGGGAAGAAACGGCCAGTACCGCCAAAAAGAATTGGCAGACCGGATGAATGAAGTGGCTGAACACATTGAGCCAGAGTTTATTATCTCTACAGGAGATAACTTTTACCCTAATGGGGTAGCAAGTGTAGACGATCCATATTGGCAGTCTTCATATGAGAATGTGTACTCAGGAGCATTGCTTTTTTGCCCTTGGAATGTGGTGCTGGGCAATCACGATTACAGAGGAAATGCACAGGCAGAAATAGATTATACCCATGTCAGTCGCAGGTGGAATATGCCTGCCAGGTATTATTATCAGGATATAGAAGAAGACGGATTGTCTATGCGTTTTATATACCTGGATACTTCCCCCTTTGAAGATGAATATTATTCGGAAGCCAAGTATAAAAGCGTGTGGGAACAGGACTCTACGGCTCAATTGCAATGGATGCATAAAGTTATGGCAGTGGATACGATGGATTGGAAAGTGGTGGTGGGGCACCATCCTCTATACTCAGGAGGCAAGCGTGCAGGAGAAGCTAATGCTGTTAAGGAGCACCTGGAAAAAGTGTTGCATCAATACAATATAGATCTGTATCTGGCCGGACATGAACATGATATGCAGTATATCAAGCCAGATGGCCCTACACATCATATTATTTCGGGAGCAGGTTCAGAAGTGCGTCCCACAGGAATGTTGCCCCAGTCGGTTTATGCTGCTTCTGTTCAGGGCTTTGTGGCTGTATCAGCTACTAAAGAGGCTTTGATGTTTCAAATGATAGATTACACCGGTAATGTGTTATTTAAAAGTAAAATACCAAAAGGTAAATAAATTAGTGTATCTCTTTTGAAGGTGTAAGTGAAGAACGTTGTTATAGTTTGATTTCAAATAATTGCCATTCAACTACGAAATTTTGCATTTCAACTGATTTTTTTTCACTTCTGATGCAGATGTCGTAGTTTCGAATATTGTTAAGCATAGTTGCTTAGATCTTCCGTTTGCACGTGTGTTTTGTTTCAGTCGGAGGATGTCAGAGTTATTTTGTAGCTTAAGAATACACTTTATTAGAAATGCATATACTCCTTTCATTTATCCTCTTAGTTCAAGTAAGTTTAGTAACTGACCAGCCCACGGTAAACGAACAACCCAGAAAATATGCCATAGGGGACGAAGCACATGGAGGGATTATATTTTATTTGGACCCCTCCGGCGAACATGGGTTGGTAGCTGCGCCAAAGGACCTGTCACTGGGGAAAAAGGATCGTATGGTCTGGGGTTGTGTAGATATGCATGTGGGAGGAGCAAGGCTCACAGCTATCGGTACAGGAGATAAAAACACCAAAGACATAGTGGAGTCCTGCACCAAAGGAGAAACAGCTGCAGAGGCCTGTTACAAACTTAAGCTCAACGGCTATAGCGATTGGTACCTGCCTTCCAAAGGAGAGCTGGATCAGATGTTTAAAAACAGCAAAAAAGCCAAACTGAAAATGAAAAAGGCCGGATACTGGAGCTCTTCAGGCAATGGCATAGGCAATGCCTGGGTGCAGACTTTTGGCATGGGGTATCAGTTTGTCAGTGCCAAATACGGCAGCCACAGGGTACGGGCTATTCGCAAATTTTAGACCTTAAGCGGGGCGCTAATTTACCTGATTGGGTATTTTTTGCCCCTTGCACCCAGCAAGGATATTGTCTACGGCAATCATTCCCATTTTTGTACGTGTAGTTACAGATGCACTCCCTATATGAGGAAGCAGTACTGTGTTGTTCATTGTAAGTAAGTCGGGGTGTATTTTGGGTTCTTCTTCAAATACATCTAACCCTGCTCCGGCTATTTCTTTGCTTTTTAGGGCATCAACCAGCGCCTGCTCGTCTATCACCGCACCACGGGCAGTGTTAATGATAAAACCAGAGTCTTTCATTTTAGAAAATGCTGTCTTGTCTATAAGGTGGTGTGTGTCGGGAGTATAAGCCACATGCAGAGAAACAAAATCAGCTTGAGCCAGCACTTCATCCATAGGCCTGTAGGTGAGTCCCAGGGTATGCTCTTCTTCCTCAGACAATCGGGTACGATTCCAGTAGATTACATTCATGTCAAACCCCTTACCCCGCTTAGCCAAAGCCTTGCCTATTCTACCCAGACCTATGATACCCAGCGTAGCTCCGTATACATCTGCACCTAAAAATTGCGACGGCTCCCAACCCGGCCATTTTTCTGATCGAATGTAGTGATCCGCTTCGGCTATCCGTCTTGCCAGTGAAATGATCAGAGCAAAAGCCAAATCCGCAGAAGATTCAGTCAATACACCCGGAGTGTTGGTTACGGCAATGCCTCGTTCAGAGGCAGCTTCCAGGTCTATGTTGTTGTAGCCCACGGCATAGTTGGCGATTACTTTTAGGTTGGGGTTGGCATTCATCACCTGAGCGTCTATGTGGTCTGTGAGTAAACACAGCAAAGCATCTTTTCCTTGTATTCCGGCTATTATTTCTTCTTTGGTTAGTGCCCGCTCTTCTGTGTTCATTTCAAGTTCTGTCTCTGCTTGCAATCTTTTCATTACTTGCTCTGGTAGCGATCGGGTAAGAAATACTTTTGGCTTCATAGGATTGATTTTGATTTAAAATTGAAAGATAAAAACTGACACTTTCTCTGCTAAATTTTAATTCGCTTTTTTCAAAAATTATGTTCGTAGCTCGTCTGCCACAGGGCTTTTTTAGTTTCTAGACTCAAGTCTGCAATATTTGTCATACAAATATTGCGTATTTATACATTTTGATCAGTATATTGGTGTTTTGTTCTAAAGTTATCATACAGAAATATACCATGTTATGGCAGAGGTTTCATCAGGTATTCCGCTGAATATCCGCATAGAAAGGGCAATAGAGAACTCTATACGCAACAGGGAATATGTAGTGGGGGATAAGCTTCCTACCGAAAACGAATATTGCCGGCAGTTTTCAGCCAGCCGTACGGCGGTAAGAGAGGCATTGAAGAGTTTGAATTCCCGGGGATTGATCGATATACGAAAGGGAAGCGGTATTTATGTAACAAAACTGAGCACCAAAGGAGCAATAGACTTACTCAATTTTTACTTCGAAATGTCTGAAGATCAGGAATTGGTGTTTAGCACGATTAAAGCGAGAAGTTTGTTTGAGCCGGAAATAGCCGCGCAGGCAGCTCTACACCGCTCCGACGAAGATTTGAAAAAACTGGCAAAAAACCTGCAGCACATGCGAGACTGCCCCCTGGAGGAGGTGGAAAAGGAAACAGCATTGGATCAGGAATTTCATGCGATAGTTACAGCTGCGGCACGCAACCCGGTAGTGAGAATAATGATGGAGCCTATTTTTAATCTGATTCCGCGGTATACCAAAACGGTATATGGAAAAGAAGGGTCATCCAGTCCGCTGGACAGGCGTGAAGATACACTGCGGTATCATACAGCGATTTTTGAGGCCATAGAGGCCCGGGATAGCCGGGAGGCTTTTTACCAAATGAAGGAAAGCCTGATTAAAACAGAAAAGAATTTTAAAGCCTACCTGAAAGCCATAGAGCAGGAAGGTAGCCTATCAAGCTAAATCAAAGAAAATGGAAGAAAAGAAACCGTTGAGGAGTCAGAGCTGGTTTGCTCCGGCCGATGAAAAGTTGGGATTTATCAACCGAAGCTGGTTGCGCAATCAGGGATGTCCGGATGATTATTTTACAGGGCGTCCCGTAATTGGGATTTGCAATACATGGTCTGAGCTAACCCCCTGTAACGCTCACCTAAGGGATTTTGCCGATATGGTAAAACGAGGAATTCTTGAAGCAGGTGGAGTACCGTTTGAATTTCCGGTTACTTCTATGGGAGAAACACTCATGCGCCCCACAGCCATGCTGTTTAGAAATCTGTCGAGTATGGATACAGAGGAGAGTATCCGGGCAAACCCTTTGGATGGTGTGGTGTTGCTTACGGGTTGTGATAAGACTACTCCGGCTACAGTGATGGGAGCGTGTAGTGTGGATATACCCACTATAGTAGTGCCGGGAGGGCCTATGCTCAACGGCAAGTACAAAGGCGAGGCGATAGGTTCGGGTACATTTGCCTGGAAGATAAAAGAAAAGATGAGCAATGAGAACTTTACCAAAAAAGACCTCTCAGAAGCAGAAGTTTGTAATTCGCGAAGTGCGGGGCATTGTATGACCATGGGTACGGCCTCTACTATGGCCTGCATGGTGGAGTCGCTGGGGCTTACACTGCCCGGAGCTGCTGCTATACCGGCAGTAGATGCCCGTAAAAAGCTACTCGCTCAGCTATCGGGCAGGCGAATAGTGGGTATGGTGAAGGAAGACCTGAAACCATCGAAGATTTTGACCCGAAAAGCCTTTGAAAACGCTATAGTGGTAAATGCAGCCATCGGAGGTTCTACTAATTTTATTATACACCTGCAGGCTATTGCTGGAAGAATAGGCGTTGAATTGGAGTTGAAAGATTTTGATAAGCTGGGCAGTCATGTGCCTTTGCTGGTAAATCTCATGCCTTCGGGCAAGTTTTTGATGGAAGACTTTTTTGATGCAGGAGGGTTGCCCGCAGTAATCAGGGAGCTAAAAGACCGCATACACGGCGATGCGATAACGGCCAATGGCCTCACACTGGGCGAAAACAACCTGGATGCAGAATGCTACAACCGCGAAGTGATAGCTACCGAAGAAAAGCCTTTTCAGGATGCGGCAGGTATAGCTGTATTGTATGGCAATCTGTGCGAAAATGGCGCGGTGATAAAGCCCTCGGCAGCTACTTCTGAGCTGATGGTGCATACAGGCAAAGCCGTAGTGTTTGAGTCTATAGAAGACTGTCATGCCCGCCTGGACGACCCTGATCTGGATATTGATGAAAACAGTGTGATAGTCTTGCAGGGAGTGGGGCCGGTGGGCTATCCGGGCATGGCGGAAGTAGGCAATGTGCCTTTGCCGCTGAAATTGATAAAAAAGGGCGTTAAGGATATGGTACGTATATCCGATGGCAGAATGAGCGGTACGGCCTTTGGTACCGTAGTGCTGCATGTATCGCCTGAATCTGCTATTGGCGGTGCATTGGCTTTGGTCAGGACCGGCGATGAAATAGAGCTGGATGTGCCCAATCGAAAACTACAATTGAAAGTATCCGACGAAGAGTTGGAAAAGAGGCGTAAGGAATGGAAAAAACCTGCACCTCATACAAAAAGAGGGTATGTAAAACTCTATGTAGACACTGTGCAGCAGGCACACCTGGGTGCCGATCTCGATTTTCTGGTAGGTGGTTCCGGAGATGAGGTTACCCGACATTCGCATTAAACTATATTCATCAACTATACTAAATCACAACTTACTATGACTATACTATTACTATTATTTAGTGTGGTGCTTATTATTTTGCTTACCGCAAAATTCAATGTGCATCCGTTTTTGGCACTGTTGTGTGCAGCATTAGCATTTGCTCTGCTGTCGGGCATGCCATTCGATCTGATCTTAAAATCTATCAACGAAGGATTTGGTGGTACACTGGGCAGTATAGGTATTGTCATAGTGCTGGGAGTAATCATCGGAGCTTTTTTGGAACACTCCGGAGGGGCTTTCAAACTGGCTGAAGCGGTGCTCAAAGTGATAGGCAAAAACAGAGTGCATGAGGCCATGGGCATTATAGGTTACATTGTTTCCATTCCGGTATTTGCCGATAGCGGTTTTATCATTCTCAACCCTCTCAACAAAAGCCTCACAAAAAAAGCAGGCTTGTCTATAGCCGGTACGGGAGTGGCGCTTATTTTGGGACTGATGCTCACGCATGTAATGGTACCGCCTACACCCGGGCCTATTGCTGCAGCCGGCATACTTCATGCCGATGTAGGCCTGGTCATGTTGCTGGGTATAGTGGTGAGTGCACTTTCCCTGATTGTGGCTATCGTATATGCTAAAAAAGTAGCAGCAAAGACCTACATCGATCCCAACCCGGAATACACCGAAGAGGAGATACAGAAAAAAATAAAAGAAGCACCCGGAGCGGCTAAGTCTTTTCTGCCCATTCTTGTTCCCATACTACTTATTATTGGAAAATCTGTGGTGATTTTTTCGTTGGATGCGCCTCAGCAGGAAAGTGCCTGGGTTGGAGTAGTCAATTTTGTAGGTTCACCAGTGGTAGCTTTGATAATCGGTATGTTGCTGGCTTTTTTATTGCCCAAAAAAATAGACAAAGAAGTACTGTCTACTACAGGCTGGGTGGGGCGTGCCCTTACCGACGCATCTACCATCTTATTGGTGACCGGCGCTGGGGGTATCTTTGGCAAGATGCTGCAAAATTCCGGTATCGGCGATGTAATGGCCGACCTTTTTGCCGGAGCAAGTCTGGGCATCTGGTTGCCATTTATTCTGTGTGCAGCTATTAAAACAGCTCAGGGGTCGTCTACCGTGGCACTTATTACCACAGCGTCTATAGTAGCTCCTTTGCTTAGCTCGCTGGGATTCGATACCGAAATGCAGAAAGCTCTGGTAGTGGTAGCCATCGGTGCGGGAGCTGCTGTAGTGGCACATGCCAACGATAGTGGGTTTTGGGTGGTTACTCAGCTCACCGGTATGGATATCAAAACCGGCTATCGTCTGTATACGGTAGGCACGTTTATAGTGGGAGTTTTTGCTGCATTGCTCGTGTTTCTCATTTCTTTATTTGTGTAAAAATCATACCATCAAAATGAGCAATTCGTGTTTTTTGAGTGTAGACTGGGGCACAACTAATCTGCGTTTACGATTGGTACAAGAGAAGGAATTACGTGTAGTGGAGGAACTTGTGTCGCCCCATGGAATAAAACACGTTTATTCCTGCTGGAAAGAAGAAGGAGGTGACCGACAGGCGTTTTTTTTAGATTTTTTACATAAAAAAATAAAACAACTCGAGACAGAAGTGCCCGAAAGCTGTGTGGTGGTGATTTCCGGTATGGCATCTTCCAGTATAGGGATGAAAGAGTTGCCCTATGCCCGGTTGCCTCTGCCACTTGACGGAACCCAATTGCCGGTAAGCAAGGTGGATCATCAGAAGCATGCCTATCAGGTATATCTTGTGTCTGGCGTGCGTGATGCCGCTGATGTGATTCGTGGTGAAGAAGTACAAATTATTGGTTTAGCCACATCATTTGCCGGCGATGCTGTATACGTTTTGCCGGGTACACATAGCAAACATGTGTATTGCAGCAAGGGTGAAATTCAGCATTTTTGTACTTATATGACCGGAGAAATGTTTGATGTACTCAAAACACATAGTATACTCGGTGACTCTGTCCAGTTTGGTGTGTGTGGAGTGGAAGAGGAGCAGGCATTTGATCGTGGGGTCAGGCAATCGCAACAAAACAGATCCGTGTTAGGCAATTTGTTTGCGGTACGCGCCCTACAGGTATTGAATAATGAACCTCTCACCAATAACTATTACTACCTTAGCGGTTTGTTGATCGGTGAAGAGTTGAGGGAGCTTAGAGGGGAGCGGAAGACAATTCGGCTATGCGCGGGAGGTGCATTGTCTGTATGGTATCAGCGTGCTATCATATCTCTTGGGCTTAGTGTGGAGGTGGTACCGGAAAAGCAAGTAGAAAAGGCTGTGGTGGTCGGCCAATGGAAAGTGCTGGAAGCACAGAAACTAAACCAATAAAATACCTGGAAAAATGGGAACGAATTATAAAGAGTCGCTTTTTGAAGCTATGCCGGTGGTGGGCATCATGCGGAATTATACTGAGAAGCAAATGGAAGCAATTGTGCCGCGTTTTCAGCAGGCAGGCTTTACTACCCTTGAAGTCACCATGAATTCCCCGAATGCTCAGGAGGTGATTCGTGCACTGACAGCTCAGTACCCCGATCTGAATATAGGTGCAGGCACGGTGTGTGATACAAACGACCTGGAAAAAGCGTTGGAAGCAGGAGCGTCGTTTATTGTTACGCCGATTATGGATGAGGAAGTAATGCGAATTTGCAGCACCAATAACATTCCTATATTTCCGGGTGCTTTTACTCCGCTGGAGATTTACAAAGCATGGAAAGCAGGCGCCTCTGCGGTCAAGATATTTCCTGCCACACAGCTGGGGCCTCAATATGTAAAGGATGTATTAGCCCCACTCAATCGGGTGAAGGTATTGCCTACAGGGGGAGTGTCGCTAGATAATATTGAGGCGTTTTTCAAAGCCGGAGCTACCGGGCTGGGAATGGGAAGTACATTGTTTGATAAGCAGCTCGTGGCTGAATTGCGCTACGATGATCTGCTGGTGCATTTTCAAAAAGTGGCAAGCCTTGTTAGAGGGGTAAATATTTAGCATAACGACCAGCTATGACATGCGCCCCTGGACTTTTTTTAATGTCTACAATCTAGCAGTTTTGCAGATCAGGTTCAAGTAACTAAGTACTACTTTTTAGATGCAGTTTCCAATTCATCCACCCAGTTCTCTACTACGTTGTTGCAGTTCTTGTCTAGTAATTTGATAATTTCTGAAGTATTGTATTCTTTTTGTTCGGTTTTTGGGAATAATTCTTCATACAGTCCAATAAACTCAGATCCATAACAGTTGTGAAGCGATTCAACCAGAAAGTAGAAATTACTGTGATACCATACATAATTTTCAACTCCCATTCCCATATAAACTGTATTGAAATCTTCAATTGATGAATATGTGGGTTTATAAGAGTCTTTGTGGACACGATGAAACAATTCAAACTCCATTAAGGAGGATTCACTGTAAGTTTTGAAGAAATTGTAAGAGAAATAGGTTGCAATGAATTCGTTTGTCCACCGATCCGGTGATTTGGCATTAGAAATCTGTGATATGTAATAGTGGCCAAGTTCATGGATAGCATAAACTGTATAAAATGATGTTATCATTTCAGATGTAGAGATTCCGGATTCCTTTAGTTCTGAATCAAGTTTTTTATAAATAGTTCCGAGCCCATAAACTTTTTTGAACTGATTGTAAGTCATTCCGGTGTTCATGAAAATCCAGCCTCCACTATAAAAGACAAATCCAAATGGGACTCGTTCTCTTGGCCATTGGGTTGAATCCAACACAGCTAACTTTATGTTAAATTTTTCAGAACTGTTTTCTTCATAGAATTTTATTGCATCTAAAATTGTCCTCTGAAATTCGAATGCCACTTTCTTATTTCCAGGTGTGTAAAATGTAGGCACATTTCCTTCAAGCCTCTCGACATTCAACTCAGCTATTATCGAATCATAGAAGTTCTGTGAATAAGTACTTGATGAAATGAATAAGCTGATTAAAATTATGCCAATTGATCTCTTCATTCCTGTGTCGGTTTGCTGCTAACGCCTGTGTATGACGCTGCGCGTGCCCCACTGGCTAATAGTACTAAAATAATGAATCTGCCGGTGCTTCCAAAGTTTGTAGAAAGCACTGCCATTTCTCGGTGGCAGACTCATGGTAATGTTTCTCTGAAATCAGCCAGAATGCACAGAACTGCTATGGGATCTAGGCACTGTTATGTGGATTTTTTTCTCTGCCATTTGATGAATTCAATTACTCCAATTGCTATCAAGGATGTTGCCAAACCTATGGTTAAAGCAGTATCAAGAATTGGGTGTAGGCCTTCAAAAAAGACATCTGATAAAAGTGTTCCTGCGGCAGCAATGTAAAGGGCTTTTTCGAACTTAATCAATTTGTATGATTTCGCTGCTCTTAGCCAGTTCTTAAATTTTTCGTCATCTGGGAATTTGGTCGAAAGCTTTGTTAAATCGTCTATTGCTTCTTTGTAATTCTTCGCATAATAGTTCACAACCGCTCTGTCAAACACCAGCGTTTCATAATATTTGAGTTCCAGTAAATCTTGCCCTTTATAGTCTGGATGTTCTTCAAAAAGTCTAAGTGCTTTTTCTATTTCAGGTTTTGCTTTGGTGTGACTTTCGTTGTGAATTAAACTATGGGCATAGTCGCTTGTTAACCTAGTTACTCTGTCGTAGATGAAATTACTACTTGATATGTTCTGGCTTTCAATCAATATTCTATTGTGGTCATAGAACTCAACGAACTTACGTGGTTCATTGTGAAGGTTCTGGCTATATGCTGATTCAAATAATTCGTTAAAATTCATTGCAGTAATTCCATACAGCGACCAGCTATGATGAGTATGCGCCCCAGTAGTTGGAAATAGCAGAGTTTCCAGTTTGCATTGTCATTTCAAATAACTCAGTTCGCATATTTATTTTTAGTGTCTGTTACAAGGTCTTTAGTTCTTCACAGATTGATTACAATAAGGGTGTGTAAGTTGACAATTTTCCGCATTGCCAGTCCCTTCTTCTCTTTGTCTAACAATATGGTCATACGAAACCGATTTTTCAGGGTCTAGGTATCCTTTGCAAATTGGACATTTTATTGCTGACTCAAGTGCCCGATCTAAGAAAGTTTTGCTTTTGGCTTCATCATTAAATTCGGTTTCGGTGCTCACAAAATCACCTACAACTATTTTGCCCTCTAATTCGGTTATTTCTACAATTTTTGCATCCATTATCTCCTCCCCTTGGCTGATTCTCCTAACTAGTTCGCCAATAAGTTTTGCATACATTGCATTTCTCTTTTTTGATAGATGCTTTTGCAAAATAGTAGCAATCAAATCTTTTCGGGATACAAGAATTTTCTCTATAGTCTCTCTGGAATTTGTGAATTTGGTGAAAAATACAGAGTCATTATTAACCAATTTTTCAGCAATAAGTGTTGCCATTCCAAGAAACATTGCCCTAGAATGCCTGCCTGAAGGGCCATAAAAATAAACAGCAGGATGAAGTCCTAAACTACCACCATCATTTCCAGAAATCCGACTTATCAACTTTAGGGACCTCTTGAGAGAAGAAATGGTATACTCACCTGTAAGATCATCATCTTGATCAGAAACAAGTTTTGGAAGACCCTGTTGGTTACGGTTAGAAATAAGCATCAAATCAATCAAAATTTGAATTGCATCTCTTATTCCTTTGGAGCCACCGAGTGGTAAGTCAAGAGTCTTAATTGGTCTCTTTAATTCAGGCTCAAAAAGTATTTTATGAAATTTTTTTGAGTATTCAACGATTTTGGTTTTGTTTTCCTCATCGAAGAATGACCAATACTTATGACCTGTTCCTGCTCTAATAACTGCCCTAGCAGAAATAGGAATTGGCTTATTCCTATTTTTGAGTAGAAGTTCTTCGATTGGGTCCAAAGGAGTTCCTTGAGTATTAATTTTGAAAAATGAATGTTCTGCTTTATCTGCATCTCCTTTAACCCATTGAACTTGTATTCCTCTAGAGATTATTTTACTGATTCTTTTTCGTTCGCTCGCTTCTAAATCTTGTTGTTCGTTTTGTTGCTCTAAGCGTTTGTAGCTCCCAATATGCTTATCTACCAGCTTTCTAGTTTTTTCTGCAATTCGTCGTTGTTCAGGAGAAATTACTCTTTCGAAATATTCATAAGAAAGCGGACCATCACCATAATCATCTTCAATCCAAGCTTTAATTGCACTAAGTCTATGCCCGCCATCGATAACGAAAAGAAATGTAGGCGATTTCCAAAGAATTACAGCTGGGATAAGGTCACCGGAAACAAAGCTTTCCAATAATGATACTATTTGATTGGGAGTCCAATGATTAGTCTCCCGCTGAAAATCAGGCTTTCTTAGATTGGGTCCTATTAAAGCTCCACGAGATAAATCCCTTAAGGATAACCTATCGAAACTGTCAAAGTGTTCTTCTTCTTCTTCGGTTATACCAAAGTCTTCTCTTTTTATTAGAGCATCGAGGTTGACTAAATTAGATCTTGCCATTTTCTAGTTATGCCTTGTAGCAACAAACGTAGCACATATCTTACTTATGCAATCCAAATCTACAGGATTTTTAATCTGATCAAAATCCTTTATGGCAGCATGAATATAAAATCTCAGAGGTTTTAGTACTTGAATGCCCCGATTGAATGTATCTTAGGTCTGTACTACTTCTTAATAAATGTGTTGCAAAGCTATGCTCCAACATATGGGAGTTACTCGTGGGATAAGTCCAGCTTTTTTTCCTGCCTTAGCTACAATTTGCCTTTTCCCTGACAAACAGTAATGGTCATTCTTCTACTGTTGATGTCTTTAATTTTCAAGAGTTCCCTCACTCAGGGGTTTCGCTATTAGAATTAAACACTCCAAAAGTTGAGTTGATAGGATTTTTCAGGCAGGAAATGATCCGTATTTTGAGCTGAAAACTATCGGAATGGGGATATCTCCACATGACTTGGTTTATAAAGCGGAACCCCTGATATCGGATGATTTTTCTTTGCTTGCTATTGGATAAACTACGTCTTTGCCCTGGGGCTTGACCCTGAGCAGCTAATTGATTATCAAGAAAAATATAAACAGAAGAAAATCAAAGCGCTAGAAATAAAATTGGCCAAACAAAAACAATCCGCATAAACTAAGTTATGTATGAGCCTCCCGTAAGTGAATTGCAAGGAATAATCTCTGCCAAAAGGCGACTAAGCTGCGCATTAGTGTTTATATTTCGGTTTTTAGCATAAAAGAAAAAATATGACAACTGTAAACATCTACCTCACATTTGATGGCAACTGCAAACAAGCTTTTGATTTTTATAAATCTGTTTTTGGTGGAGATTTTGCCTATGTAGGCACATTTGGAGAAATGCCTCCACAGGAGGGCATGCCGCCAGTTTCGGAGGAGGCGAAGGATCAGATTATGCACATTAGCTTACCGATAAGCAAAGAAACAATGCTGATGGGAAGCGACACGGGAGGAGAGTGGGCTGCTAATCTGAGTGTGGGCAACAACTTTTCGGTTTCAGTATCTACAGATAGTAAAGACAAGGCCGATGCTATTTTTGGTAAATTATCGGCTGGCGGCCAGGTAACCATGCCTATGGCCGATACCTTTTGGGGAGATTACTTTGGTATGCTTACCGATAAGTTTGGCATCAACTGGATGGTGAGCTTCAATGAGCAGCAAGACAAATAGATTTTTTGCTTTCTGTGTTTACAAAGTTAATCCTGCTAAGTTTAGTTCGGCAGAGTAGCACCCGTCTGCTGTGCCGTGTTTTTGATCTTTCAAACCCATGAATAAAAAATATGCTATAGGAGTAGACCTGGGAGGTACTTCTATCAAGTACGCCATAGTGAGAGAGGATGGTAAAATCGTCTGGGATAACAAAAAGCCTACGGAAGGCAAGTCTACCACGGAGAAAGTGATGCAAAACATCGTTGGAGCGGTAGAGGAAGCTAAGGCGGTAGCCAGTACACAGCAGTTGCGCATAACTGGCGTGGGGCTGGGTACACCAGGGCTGGTAGATATAGATAAAGGTGTGGTGCGAGGTGGAGCAGACAATATAGTGGGGTGGCGTAACTTACCGTTAAGTTCCATGCTATACGAGGCTACCGGACTACCAGCGGTAGTAGACAATGATGCTAATTTTATGGGGTTGGGCGAGTATACGTTTGGAGGACATAGTAAGCACAGGAATGTGATATTTTTAACGATAGGTACGGGTATAGGAGGCGCCATTATTCTGGGCGGAGAGGTGTACAGGGGGTACAACTATGCAGGAGCTGAATTAGGAGCGCTTGTGATGAACTACGACAATAAAACCGGCTTTTGGGAAGATTTTGCTTCTACGTCAGCTTTTGTAGCAAAGTATGCTGCGCAAAAAGCATCAGGTACAGATGCCTCGGATATCAATGGCGAATATATTTTTCAAAAGTATTCCGAAGGAGAATTATTAGCCCGGCAGGTGATCGATGAAAATGCAAACCTGATAGGTCAGGGTATTGCCAGCTATATCAATATATTTAATCCGGAAAAAGTAGTGATTGGGGGAGGAGTGTCAGAAGCGGGCCATGAATATATAGATAAAATAAAGGATGTGGCCATGAAGTATGCCATGCCCAATTGTAGTGAGGGAGTGATAATAGAGCCTGCAAAACTGGGAAACAGAGCGGGATTTTTAGGAGCGGCGCATTTTGCCCTCTCCAGAATAAAAGAATAAATAAATAGAAACCAACCATACAATTATGAAAAATAGATTTCTCATGGTAGGACTGGTGTTGCTGGTCTTTTTCGTTATTTCATTTTTAACCAACATTCTCGGAGCACTCAATCCGAGCATCAAACAGAGTTTTGATCTGGAGTTTTCTTCACTTGGTTTTATGACACTTGCCTTTTTTTCAGCCTATGGCATCATGTCTATACCGTCGGGTATGCTGGTAGAAAAATACAAAGAGAAAAAAGTAATGATATTGGCATTTTCGCTGGCTACAGCAGGTGCATTTGCTTTTGCCTTGTTTCCTTCGTTTGTGGTGTTTTTGATTTCCCTCTTTATGATAGGTACTGGCATGGCTATGTTGCAGGTGGCAATTAACCCGCTTTTGCGAGAGGTAGGGGGCGAAGAGAATTTTGCTTTTTTCTCAGTCATGGGGCAGTTGTTTTTTGGAGCGGCCGGTATTGCAGGGCCTTTTCTGTTTTCGTATCTGGTAGAAAACATAGGCAAGCCGGGGGCTGACGGAGGGTTGGTATACATGCTATCTACGTTGGTGCCTGAAGATATGAGTTGGGTCTCGATTTATTGGGTGTTTGCCGTGGTGGCTTTTAGTATGGTTATGGTCATTGTTTTGGTTAAGTTTCCCAAGGTTGAACTCAAGGAAGATGAGAAAACAGGGGAATGGGCCGTATTTGGTGAGTTGTTTGCCAACAAAACCGTCATTCTGTTTTTTATCGGTATTTTTTGTTATGTGGGATTCGAGCAAGGTGTTTCTTTTTGGATGTCCCAGTTTTTGGAAACCTACCATGGAGTAGATCCGGACACTACCGGAGCAGCAGTAGTAGGTAGTTTTTGGGGGCTGTTAACCTTGGGGTGCTTTTTAGGTCTGGTGCTGCTCAAGTTTATCGATAGCAAAAAAGTACTTCTGCTTTTTTCGGGTATGGCTTTTATCTGCTTGTCGGTAGCGCTTTTTGGCTCCAAAGACATGGCGCTTTTTGCATTTCCTGCAGTCGGTTTTTTTGCATCGGTTATGTGGTCAGTGGTGTTTTCGCTGGCACTCAATTCCGTAGAAGCCCATCATGGTTCCTTTGCGGGTATCCTTTGCTCCGGTATAGTAGGGGGAGCCATAGCTCCGTTTATAGTGGGCGGCCTTAGCGATTACCTGGGGTTAAGAGGAGGTATGTTGTTTAATTATGTCACTTTGGCTTACATTATGAGCATAGGTATCTGGGCCAAGCCGTTGATTTCCAATGCCACCATTGGGAGTAAAAAGGAGTAATTGTTGTGGATTAGAAGTAGGAAAAGCCTAAATAAAGGGGTAAACCTTAAGAAGCTTTGCAAATCCTATTCCTTTGGTTTTGAAGCTGAAAGTGAAGAGTTTTCGTATAGTACCTAAATAATCAGGGGATAGGTGTTGGTTTAGGATTTTATTGCTACCTTTGCACCTCAAAATTTTTAAACTAATATTTTTTACAAATGAAAAATTACGAGACGGTATTCATTTTAACTCCCGTTTTGTCTGACGATCAGATGAAGGATGCTGTTGGAAAGTTTAAAAAGATCCTCACCGATAATGGTGCAGAAATCATCAATGATGAGAACTGGGGTCTTAAGAAACTTGCTTATCCAATCATGCACAAAAAAACAGGTTTTTATCAGTTGTTTGAATACAAAGCTGAGCCTACACTGATTGATGTTCTTGAGACGGAATTTAGAAGAGACGAAAAAATCATGAGATTTCTGACCACTGCCCTCGACAAGCACGCTGTAGCGTACAACGAGAAGAGAAGGGGTGGCGCATTTAACAAGAAAAAAGAAGGAAAGGAGGAAACTGCAGCATGACACTAGTAAACGAACCAATGAACAGAACCGAAAACAAGAAAAAGTATTGTCGGTTCAAAAAGAATGGCATCAAATACATCGATTATAAAGATGCTAACTTCTTGTTGAAGTTTGTGAATGAGCAAGGTAAAATCCTTCCTCGTAGACTTACAGGAACAAGCGCTAAATACCAAAGAAAAGTAACGCAGGCGATCAAGCGTGCGCGACTCATTGCTATTTTACCTTACGTTACTGATTCACTTAAATAAGCATTTGACATGGAGGTAATACTTAAAGAAGATATAAAAGGCCTGGGCTATAAAAACGATACAGTAACTGTAAAGCCAGGATACGGAAGAAACTATCTGATTCCTCAGGGTATAGCTATTTTGGCTAACCGATCAAACAGGAAGAAAATAGACGAAATTATAAAGCAGCACGCTCACAAAGCTGAAAAACTGAGACAAGATGCTCAGGCTTTGGCAGACTCAATCGGTGAGTTGGTACTGGAAATCAAGGCTAAAGCCGGAGAATCCGGTAAAATCTTTGGTGCTGTAACTGCACTGCAGGTAGCTGACGCGCTGGCAGCCAAAGGATTTGAGATCGACAGAAAGAAAATTTCTTTTGGTCAGATCAAAAGCCTCGGTGAGTACAAAGCTGAGCTGGACTTGCACAAAGAAGTTCACCACGAGATCACTTTGAACGTAGTGGAAGACTAAGCGAGTCGCTTAACAATATAGAAAAGCGTATCTTTAACCAGATGCGCTTTTTTTGTGTCTATGTAATAATACAGGGCTATGAAAGACACCTTTAGAACAGAATGTAACGTATCGCCGGCAGCTCACCAGATCAGTATGGGTGATCAGCTGATTACCATGGGGTCGTGCTTTTCGGATGTAATGGGAAACCGACTCAGTAATTACAAGTTTTCCACTCGTGTCAACCCATTTGGAACGGTGTACAATCCCATATCGATTTTTGATTTGCTTTGCAGTACCGGTTGGGATGAAGGTAAGTTTGTGGAAATGGATGGTGTGTACTATCACCACGATGCACATTCGTGTTTTAATGCCACAACCAAGGATAAGCTGACAGATGCTTTGATGCAGGCAACAAAGGCTATGGAACAAAAACGCAAAGAAGTGCAGTGGGTCATCATCACGCTGGGTACTTCTTATGTGTATAGGTTGAAAGAAACGCATAAAATTGTAGCCAACTGTCATAAAGTACCTCAGCGGTATTTTGAAAAAGAACTGTTGAAGTTGGAGGAAGTCGAAGCGGCTTTTGCTCAATGTTATACTTCGCTCAGAAAAGAAAACCCTTCCCTGAAGTTTGTTTTTACGGTAAGCCCGGTTCGGCATACCAAAGATGGGTTGGAAGGCAATGCCGTGAGCAAAGCATTGCTGCGAATAGCGTGTGAGCGCTTCTGTCAATATCCGGGAGTGTTCTATTTTCCTGCCTACGAAATCATGAACGACGACTTGCGAGATTATCGTTTTTATAAAGAGGATATGATACACCCCACAGCACTAGCTGAGCAGTATATCTGGGAAAAATTCCAGCATGCATTTTTGGAGGATGCGGCCTGTGATTTTATCAAAGAGTGGACCAAAATCAGAGATGCCCTCAATCATAAGCCCTTTAACCCGGTTTCTGAAGCCCATCAGCGTTTTTTAAAAAACACCCTAACGAAACTGAAACAGTATGAAGGCAAAGTAGATGTTGCCGATGAAATTGACCTTCTGAAAAAACAAATACTATGAGTAACAGTCTGATACACGAAACCAGTCCATACTTGCTGCAGCATGCACACAATCCGGTCGATTGGTGTGCATGGAATGAAGCCTCTCTGGCAAAGGCCAGGCAGGAGGACAAACCCATCATAGTGAGTATAGGGTATTCTACATGCCACTGGTGCCACGTGATGGAGCGGGAGTCTTTCGAAAATGAGGCTATTGCACAGGTGATGAACGATCATTTTGTGTGTATAAAAGTAGACCGGGAGGAACGACCGGATGTAGATCAGGTGTACATGGATGCGCTGCATGCTATGGGAGTGCAGGGGGGATGGCCACTCAATGTTTTTTTAACTCCCGATCAAAAGCCTTTTTACGGAGGTACATATTTTCCCGCGCAGGGTTGGAAAGGGCTGTTGCTCAATATTGCAGAGGTGTTTCAGACAAAGCGTAAAGCGCTGGTAGATTCAGCAGAAAAATTTGCAGAGGCACTGAATCGTAATCCGTTGGCAGGATATGAAAAAAAGCATGATTTTTCCTCCGAATCTCTTTCTTTGGTCAATCAAAACCTGGCCAAAGGCTTTGACCGTCAGTATGGAGGCATGGGGGCGGCTCCTAAGTTTCCTATGCCTGCCATTTGGAAGTATGTAGGGCAGTTTTTGGGGCATAGCGGGCAAGATAGTCTGGGGCGTCAGTTGCAATTAACATTGGATAAAATAGCCTTAGGAGGCATTTACGATCAGGTGGGCGGAGGATTTGCACGCTACGCTACCGACGCAGAGTGGTTTGCTCCACATTTCGAAAAAATGCTTTACGACAATGGACAGTTGGTGAGTGTGTATGCAGCAGCGTACAAGCTTCAGCAAAACACACTGTACAGGGAAGTAATAGAACAGACAGTGGATTGGTTGGAGCGTGAAATGCTGAATAGTGAGGGTGGCTTTTATGCTGCGCTGGATGCCGATAGTGAAGGTCAGGAAGGTAAGTTTTATGTCTGGACAGAAGAAGAATTAGAAGAATGCCTCGGTGATGAAGCAGCGTTGGCAAAGTCCTATTATCAGGTTCAGCAGTCGGGTAACTGGGAGCACAACTGGAATATTTTGCATCGAGCGTCAACGGATGAAGTATTTGCCGAAAAGGAATCCCTCGCAGTGGAGGATTTGAAACGCCGGATCGCTACAATTAACAAACAGCTGCTGGTGATGAGGGAAAAGCGGGTAAGACCCGGCCTGGATGATAAAGTGCTGACAGCCTGGAATGCCCTGATGACTAAAGGGTTGCTGGATGCCTATCAGGTGATGGGTAGTGAGCGCTTTCTTTCACTGGCTTTGCAAAATATAACCTACATAGAGGAGTATTTGACTCAGGATGGGAGGTTGCGTCATACAGCTGGAAAGGATATTCCGGCTTTTTTGGATGATTATGGGCTGGTGATAGACATGCTTATAGAGGCCTATCAGGTCACGTTCAACGAAGGTTACCTGCAGCAGGCCCGAGGCTATATGGATTATTGTTTGAATGCCTTTTACGATCAAAAAAACGGGTATTTCTTTTATACATCCCGTGATGCTGAGCGTTTGATAGCCGATAAAAAAGAAATTCACGACAATGTAATTCCGGCTTCCAACTCTATTATGGCCATAAACCTAATCAAGCTGGGCATATTTTTTCAGCACGAGCCCTATACACGTATGGCTACCGACATGGTGGCGGGTGTGCTTACTTTGGTAGAACGTGAACCTCGCTATATGGCTAATTGGGCGGTAGCATTAGACTTACTGGTGCATCAGCCATTTGAAGTAGTAATAGTGGGAGAAAAGGCAGATGTACTGCGCAGGGATTTTGTAGTCAAGGCCAAAGGCAATTACCTGATTATGGGAACGCACGATAATTCGGATTTGCCACTGCTGACAGGAAGGAAGCCTATCGGTGGGGAAACAACCCTATATGTATGCAGGCACAAAACCTGCCAGCTGCCGGTACATTCCGTAGCAGATGCACTCAACCAAATGGTGTATTGATAAAAGAGATAACACTTGCATAATTAGGAATAGATCAAAATAAGCCGCAACCTTGCGGGATGAATCCATCGAAATTTGCAAAAATACCCTTTAGTCCTGCACGTTGGCCTTTTTTTTACGGCTGGGTAGTTATTGTTTTGGGCACGCTGGGTATACTTACCAGCATACCCGGACAGACGATCGGAGTGTCTGTATTTACGGATAGTCTCATAGAAGTGCTGGGTATTACCCGTGATCAATTGAGTCTTGCCTATATGATTGGTACGGTGCTGAGTTCGTTTCTACTCACACGTGCCGGCAGGCTTTACGATACGCATGGAGTGCGGGCTGTGGCTGGTGTTGGCACTATGGCGTTGGGTTTGGCGCTGGTACTGCTTAGTCAGATAGATCAGGTCGTGGCGTTGCTGGGTATAGGAGGCATGTCGATACCCATTATCATTTTGATGATAGGGGGCTTTTCTGTACTTCGTTTTTTTGGTCAGGGAGTACTTACGCTGGCATCCAAAACCATGATGATGAAGTGGTTTGATGCTCGCAGAGGGTTTGCTACCAGCTTTAGCAATGTGTTTACCGCACTTGGATTTTCGATAGCACCTTTGTACGCCGAAAAACTCATTCAGGGGTATGGCTGGAGTGGTGCATGGCTGGTCATGGCGTGTTTTGCGGGGGTAATTTTTCCCATAGTAGTTTTTGTGTTTTTTAGAAATAGTCCTGAAGATGTGGGGTTAAGGCCCGACGGCAGGCCAATGGATAAGAAAGAAAAAGCGCCTCTTTTTCCCATAGTGAAAGAATTTACCCTATCGGAAACCAGACGAACACTTATCTATTGGGTCTTTGCTCTTTTCATGGGAATGCAGGCATTGTATATTACAGGCTTTACCTTTCATGTAGTTTCCGTTTTTGAATCAGTAGGAATGACCCGAGAGGATGCTGTAAGTATTTTTCAACCTATGGCTGTTATTTCGGTTGTTGCCAGTTTGGGTTTGGGGTGGTTAAGTGATTATATACGGGTAACGCGGTTGCTTTATATCAAAGGCGCTGCAGCTGTGCTGGCTTTGCTGGGTTTGATTTTTTTAGGCGATAATGATGCCGCTTATTATGCACTGGTGTTGGGTACAGGAGTGATGACCGGTTTGTATGGGGTTATTACTGTAGTGGCATGGCCCAGATTGTTTGGAAAACTTCACCTGGGCGCTATCAGTGGTTTTTCCATGACCATAATAGTGTTTGGCAGTGCTTTGGGGCCCATGCTTTTTAGTTTGTCAAAAAGCCAAACCGGCAATTATAATCTGGCCGGTTGGATAGTATTGCTGCTTTTTGCTGTGCTTACGGTGTTGAGTTTTAGGTTGAAAAACCCGCAGATAGTAAAATAAAAGAGGCTGCCTTGTATACCACGCATAAGTGTGAGTAATTCAAAGCAACCCCTTTTTTAAAGCTCTGTGTTTATTTAAAATTCTTTAGCTCCGAATTCGCTTTCTGCAAAGCGGGCCTTTTTGCCGGCTCGGTTGATTGTATAGCTTAGGTTGAGCATGATCACGTCCACTTCATATACATAATTGGTGGTGGTGTAAAATTGGTTTTCCCGCCAGGTGGTGATGCGTTGTTCGTTGGCATCCCAGAGTCCCATATCCATATTGAGCCACTGTAGCGTAGCACTGAGTCGATTATCTAGCCAGGTCTTTTTTACTGTCAGGTTGGGCGAGAAGTAGCGTGAATCTTCACCTTGGGCCGTATTTCTGTTCGACAGGTAATTGATGGCCCATTGCAGTGTAAGTGTGGGTGCCAGCGTAAATGTCGTATTGGCATTGATGCTATACACTGTACTGGAGTTGTTTACGGGTATGGTTTCTCCATTGCCAAATACCGGATCAAATTCAAACTCTCCGTCGATGGTGTATCGGTAGATGTTTCCACCTACAAAGACTTCCCACCAGGCAGCCGGATGCAGTTCAGCGCCTGCTTCCAGGCCAACCGAGCGCCCAGTGCCTACATTGGAGTATATACGATTCAGTATGCTGTCGTTGTACACGGTGTTTACCCGGTTGATCAGGTTTTGAGTATTGCGGTAGTAGCCTGTGGCAAATAGTGAATGTTCGTTTAAGTCTTTAGCTACACCTATTTCTACTATGTCTACAAACTCCGGTAGTAGATTTTTGTCTCCTTGTTCCAGCGTTTCGGAGTGCTCCCTTTCAGGAAAAGGGTTCATTTTAAAAGTGGTTGTTCGTTGTACACGTTTGCTGTAGGCGGCTTTCAGGCGCAGTGTTTCGTTTATTTCGTACTGGATGTTTGCCGAAGGAAAGGGTTTGATAAAATCATAGGAGAGGTTTTCGGCAGGAGAACCGGCTTTGTCCTCCAGCTCCAGCTCACGATCCATTACTTCTACTCTCAATCCGGCACCATAACTCCACGCATCTTTCTTGCCCGATAGTTGCCCGTAAGCTGAGTGTATGGTTCGTTTAAGGTTTACTTTACTCGAAAAATCCGTTACCAGTTCCCGTTGGTTGGTTTCGTTGTTTAACCTGTCGTAGACAAAGTCGCCAGTGTGGTCGAGGAAGCGAAACTGGTAGCCTGCTTCGATAATACCGAAGGGTAGAGGTTTAGACTTGTAGTTTATGAGCACCCGTGTACCATTCAGAGGGTTGTCATTGGTGTTATATTCGTCCTGATATACGGTGTTGGTATCAGGCCAGCCCAGATTAAGGTTGGTGGTAGGGCCACCCAGCAGAGTGTATTCGTACAAGGCAGAAGTAGACAAAGACGACTTGTTGGCAAAAGTATGGGTGTAGTCCAGGCTGCCAAGTACAAAGTCTCCCTTTCTTATGCGCAGGTTTTCGTTGTAATACTGCAATTCATATATTCTGTTGTCGGAGTTTGCAGGTCTAAGGGCATGATTGTCATAGTAGACAATATCAGCCGTACGGTCTTTTGATCTTTTTCCGGCAAAAAAACTTGCATTGAGGCTATTTGATGCATTGGGAGTGTAGCCCACGGCCAGCCTTCCGGAGTAGTTTATTTCGTCAAAACTTCGTTCTCCATCCGACGGGAAAACATGCTTTGTCTTGTCAATGATGGTGTATACATCGCCTTCTCTTCGGCCCGATATGTCGTGACGCAGGTAGCTGGCCCCAGCCGATACATTCCATTTGTTTTTGTGGTAGTTGAGAGTGAAGTCACCTCCGTATCTTGGAGTGCCTTTTTTGTTGTCGTAATCCTCTATAGAAGGAGCTCCCAGCCGGGTGTTGAATTGCATATACATACCGTCTGTAGCTCCTTTTTTAGTCACAATATTGATAATGCCGGCCTTTCCCTCCGGATCGTATTTGGCAGAAGGAGCGGTTACGATTTCTACGTTTTCGATGGCATTAGCGGGTAGTTGGTTTAGCAGAGCTCCCGGATCCGATTGTATGGGTTTGCCATTGATGAGCACCGTAAAGCCACTGGTTCCTCTTACAGTAATGTTACCTAATCCATCCAGGTTTACCGAAGGCATGTTTCTGATCACATCAGTAGCAGTGCCTCCTTTGCTGGATTCGAATTGGTCGGCAGCATATACTTGCCGGTCTATTTTATGTATGGCTGTGAGTTTGTTTCCTTTTACTTCTATTTCTTCCAGTAGCTTTTCGTTTGGCGAGAGTATGAGTTCACCCAGTTCTGTGCTTTTGTTTTTTGCTACGGCTATGTTACTCACCGTTTTGGGTGTATAGCCCAAAAACTGAGCAATAAGATAGTATGTGCCGGGTTTTGGGTTGGCAATAGTAAACGTGCCATCGGGCTGACTAATAGTGCCTCCGGCGAGAGTGCTGTCTTTTTGATTGTATAAGGCAATATTGCCATATTCTATGGGACTTTGGTCGGTTTTGTCCAGTATTTTCCCGGTAATACCACCGGATTGGCCAAGCGCTATACCAAACATAGATAGGTAGGCCAGTGTTAAAGATAGTTTTTTCATGTATTTTCTCTTGTTTCAGTAATTCTACACGGCAAAGAACGTATTTAATTCGTTGATTTTACGGTAATTTTTTTTGAATAATGGTATTTTAAGAAAGCCTGGCCCGGTATTCATTGGGTGTGATTTGGGCTTGAGCTTTAAAGAACTTGATGAAATTTGAAGCATCGCTAAAGCCCAGGCTATATGCGATTTCCGACACATTCATGCCTGTGTGTGTGATTAGGTTTTTTGCTTCTATGAGTACACGTTGTTTGATGATGTCGGTGGCGCTGGCTTTGGCCGTGGCTTTGCATACAGAGTTGAGGCGGTGAGGACTCATGTTTAGCTCTTGAGCGTAAAAGTCTATTTTTCGCTGAACGCCAAAATGCTGATTGACTAAGGCTCTGAAGCGGTAAAAGTCTGAAGCAGATGAAGAGGGATTAGGTGCAGTAGCGTTGTGTGCCAGTTGCTGTGTTTTGTGTATGATCAGGGTTAGGTATGCAGTGAGTATTTCCAGGTCAGAGTTGCTTTGGTACTCTTTGTAGAAGTGTTGTAGTAGGGAAAAAAGATTGGTTTCTTCCGGTATATCAAACTGGCAGGGTATGGAGTCCAGTTGGTTGATAAGCGAGGGCTTATCCGCAAAAAGCGCTTCTTTGAAAAGTACTACAAAACCGTTGGGGATTTGTGCGAAATCCCAGCAATGTACCTGCCCCAGCTTTAGGCTAAATCCGGTAAAGGGCTTTACGGTGAAGGATTGTTCGTCAATCTGATGATGACCAGCGCCGGAGCAAAGAAAAATCAACTCGTGATACCCTTCGTGCTTGTGAGGTATGGTGGGCTTTATTACAGGTTTCATGGCAGAAACCTTGATCAGTAAGTCGTCAGCTATTTTCTTTTTGGTATCAATCATCGTAGCTACATGCCTTTGCATAGCTCATTGTGTATTGCAGGGCGTTGTAGCAAAGATTTTGCCAATTAAAATATAGGAAAGGCTGTAAGGAATGAATCGTTGGGGTGATATGCGTTTTTATTCAATAAGTGACGCGTATTCGTTTACCATTTTCACCAGGTCTTTTCCCTTTACCCGTATAGCGGCAGGGGAGGATTCTACCAGTTTTTTTGTGGATTGGTAGAGCTTGTTCTTTTTCTTGAGATTGCTCGAAAAAGCGTTTTTATCGATTTCCGATTCATCTATCGATTTGCCAATTTGGTTAAGAGTTTTTTTGTCATCTTTTATGTTTTGCTTCATCCACGGGATGATTTCATTCACTACCTCTTTGGCGTCTGCAAATTTTCTGAGGGCTATAGCTTTTTCCAGTTTTTTGGATGCGTCCTTTATGTTTACACTGTCTTCTTTGTTCTTTTTGTCGGCAAACGCGAAAGCACTAAGAAGTGCAATTGTACATCCAAGCATAAGTAGTCGAGATATATTCAGAGCATCTTTTTTCATATCTACCTGTATTTGATGAGTGTACAAAGATAAATAAAAATTTATAATTGATTATTTAACAGGTATTTACGGGTATTTGTTAAAGTTAAAATTTATATTTTAATCATAATAATCTGATTTTTAATTAAGTGTAAAAATTACCTTTCTTTATGGCTTTAAATTATGAATGGATCATGTATGGCCTGCAACTCAGGTGTCTTATAAAATGGCAAGAAACTGTCATTTTATAACAAAATACAGTACGTCTTGAAGTGAGTTTGGCTTTAGATTTGTTTAAAGTGTGTTTTTACGAAACAGTCATGTTTACATGGTCAATTAAGCTCGTTAAGATATTCTTCAGGCCGTGTCTGGTACAGGGCAGTACAGGACAGTTGGGTATGATATAGCTATCACATTTGCATTTTTAATGTATTGCTGAGAAGATGATTCGAGAAAATGACATTAGACATATGACTTTTACAAAATCTGATGAAAACTAACTGAATCACGTATTATACAAACTATTTACTTATGCAAAGACGACTTACTTATCTCATGGTTTTGTGGCTTCTGGCCATGGGATGCCAACCTAATGAAGAAGGGCCAATCAAAGAAAAGGTAACTGTAGGAGACATTACTGTGCCAAAAGGCTTTACGGTAGAAATACTCTACAAGCCTGGCGAAAACGACCAGGGGTCGTGGGTGAGTATAACCAAAGACGACAAAGGAAGGCTGTATGCCTCTGATCAGTATGGGAATATATACCGGGTAACTTTGCCCACTCAATCGGGCGGAGCGGTTGATGTGAAAAAATTAGACTTACAAATCGGCTTGGCTCAGGGCTTATTGTGGCACAAAGGCGATATGTATGCTTTGGTAAATTCAAATGAAAACAGAGACTTAAAAATCCATAGTGGGTTTTATAAAATCACGGATTCTGATAAAGACGGGGAATTTGATAATGTGCAACTGCTCAGAAAGTTTAACGGGCATGGAGAGCACGGTCCTCACAATATAGAGCTGTCGCCTGATGGCAAGTCACTCTACCTCGTGCTGGGTAACCATACGGACATCCCCGAGGGGTTGGGCAGTGTAGTGCCTAAGGTTTGGGATGAGGACAATTTGCTGCCTGTGATAAAAGACCCCAGCGGTCACGCCAATCATGTAAAAGCCCCTGGAGGATGGGTAGTCAAAACTGATTTTGAAGGAAAAGAATGGACAATTGTCAATGTAGGATTGAGAAACACATACGATATAGCTTTTAATCCTGATGGTGAATTGTTTGGCTTTGATTCAGACATGGAATACGATATGGGCATGCCCTGGTATCGACCTATTCGCTTGTGTCACCTAACCAGCGGAGGTGATTTTGGATGGCGAACGGGTACAGGCAAATTTGACCCGGAATATCCGGACAATTTACCGGCTGTAGCAAACCTGGGACAGGGTTCGCCTACCGGACTGATGGCAGGAGAAGGATTGAAGTTTCCGGCTTATTATCAAAATGGCTTTTACCTCTTTGACTGGAGTTACGGAACGATGTATTTTGCCAGTCTGAAACCTGCGGGTAGCACCTACACAGCAGAAGTAACTGAATTTTTATCCGGAGTGCCTTTGCCACTTACCAACGGTATAGCCGGTGACGATGGTGCCATGTACTTCCTTACGGGTGGGCGTAGATTGGAATCTGCACTATACAAGCTTACCTATACAGGTGAAAAGCCAGCCGATCTGGTAGCGCTTAAAGCTAATAGTGAAGGGCAAAAACTGCGTGCCCTCCGACAGAAACTGGAGGCGCTGCACACCAAGCCCGATAAGGGACAATTGGATTTTGTTATAGATCATCTCGATCACGAAGATCGATTTGTTCGCTATGCAGCCAGGGTAGCTCTGGAGCATATGCCTTATGCCGCATGGAAAAATGCTGTGTCAGAAAAAAAGAGCCTGCTGCAGCAAATAAATTTTGCACTGGCAATAGCCCGACACGGGGCAGATGCGGATAGGAGTAGCGCACTGGAGCAGTTGCTGCAAGTGGAGTGGTCTTCTATGAACGACGCAAGAAAGACAGATTACCTCAGGGCAATCGAACTGTTGCTGATTCGTATGGAAAGCAAAGTGGCGCAGCGTATTGCGGATGATTTGGTAGACCGATTGCTGCCTCAGTATCTTTCTGAGTCGGATTTGGTAAACAAGCAGCTCTGCCAGTTGCTGAGTTATTTTCAAGTGGCAGACATTATAGCCCCTACGTTGCATAGCATGGAAACAGACACGGTTACTTCCGACCTGAAATCTATTTATCTGTCGGGAGATGTATCGAAGCGTAGCGAACAGTATGGCAAAGACGTAGAAAACATGCTTCGCAATATGCCCAATCAGCAAAACATAAGCTATGCAAAAAGCCTGAGTGTAATAGAGGAAGGCTGGACCAGAGAAGACCGTGAAAGGTACTTTAAGTGGTACAACCGCGCGCTGAAAAAATCCGGAGGAAAAATGTATACGTTGTTTATCAAAGCCATACAGCAAATAGCATTGGCCGGAGTGCCGGAAGAAGACAAACAGTTTTTTGAGGCGCTAGCGCAGGAAGAAGTCCTGAAGCAGACGCAGGATCTGATGGCCGGGGTAACTCAACCCAAAGGTCCCGGAAAAAACTGGTCGGTAAATGAAGCGGTAGCTGCCTATAAGCAAAATCAGGTAAAAGTTAATTTTGCCAGTGGCGAAAATCTCTTTAAAGCGTCACTTTGTGTATCGTGTCATAGTGTAAACGGTACGGGTGGCAACTCCGGTCCAGAGCTTACGCAGGTGGGCACGCGTTTTTCACAGAAAGACCTGGCTACAGCCATTATCGATCCTTCTGAAACGGTATCTGACAGGTATAGAAATATAGTGTATCACCTGAAAAACGGAAGCGAAGTAAGGGGAAGGCTAATCGATGAAACAGATAGAGACTATATAGTAAGTACCAATGCTTTTGCGCCGGATATTACTACACGATTTAGAAAGTCGGATGTAGTAAAAAAAGAAGAATCTTCGCATTCGCCTATGCCTCCGGGCTTGATCAACCGTCTCAACGATCAGGAGTTAGCCGACCTGCTGGCCTATCTGATTTCAGGTGGGAATAAGAACCACAAGTTGTACAACAATTAAGCTGATCAGATGAAGAAAGTGATTCATAAAGTGACGCTGGTGGTATTGTCAGTGCTGACAGTGAGCTGTACTGCCCAAACAAACAAAGGCATAGCGCTATTTGATGGCAAAAGCCTGGATAAGTGGCGGGGAAACGATAAGGTGTGGTCGTTGGAAGAGGGATGTATAGTGGGAACTAATACAGCTGAAAATCCCATTTCGCAAAACACCTTTTTGATATACGAAACTCCTTTTTCAGACTTTGAACTGACCCTTCAATACAAAATAATAGGAGGAAACAGCGGAGTACAGTATAGGGCCAGAGTGTTAGACGAGGAACAGTATGTAGTAGGAGGGTACCAGGCCGACATAGAGGCCGGTACCAACTACTCAGGTATTTTGTACGAAGAAAAAGGAAGAGGAATATTGGCTCTTCGAGGCGAGAAGATACGCATAAGTGCACAGGGTGAGAAGACCAAGAAGCAGTACGCAGAGAGTGAGAAGTTACAGGAGTCTATTCGTCAGGAGGAGTGGAATACCTACCGTATAGTAGCCAAAGGCAATACGCTCCAACACTACATCAACGGACAGCTGATGTCGCAGGTGATAGACGATGAGCAGGGTAAAAGGGCTGATGAAGGCATTATAGCATTACAGGTGCACCAGGGCCCGCCAATGAAAGTCTACTTTAAGGATATCTACCTGAAAGAGAAATAAAAGAAAGGGTGCAAAACGGATAGGTTTTGCACCCTTTTTAGTTGTATACCTTCAGGTGTTTCTAATCCTGCAATATATTGTTGATAAAAGTAGATTTGAGCAGTAGCCAAATCAAGAGTAATACCAGAGCCCATTTGAGGTATACCGGATAAAAATCTGTGGTGTCCTTAAAGCGGTTTTCCTTAATTTCAGCCTTTTCATATTTGTCTATCAGGCCAAATACATTCTCAAGAGCATTGTTGTCCGAAACCCTGTAAAATTTACCTTCACCTATTTCAGCTATTTTGCGTAGCGTTGTTTCGTTTAGCGTATTTTCGATATATCGGGTGCGTCCAAAGAAATCTTTTCCGTAAGGAACCCTCCCTTCTTTACCTATAGCTATAGTGTATATTTTTATGTTGTAGGCATTGGCCAGTTCGGCGGCTGTTATGGGGTCTATATTGCCGGCAGTATTGTCTCCATCGCTCAGGAGTATCAGTACTTTCGATTTCGATTCCGATTCGCGCATGCGGTTGGTGCCTACTGCCAGCGCACTGCCTATGGCTGTACCGCCTTTTTCTATCAGGTCGAAGGATATGTCGTCTATGTAAGTGTAGAGCAGGTCATAGTCGGTGGTCAGAGGCGATCTCGAATATGCCTCGCCGGAAAATACTACCAGCCCGATTCGGTCCTGAAACCGCCCACCGATAAACTTACGGGCTACATCCTTGGCAGCTTCTAGTCGGTTGGGTTTGAAATCCTCGATTTTCATCGACTCGGAAATGTCGATCACCAACATGATGTCTATACCTTCAGTCCATTGCTCCACTTTTTCGTTGGTTTTTTGCGGACGAGCCAGTGCTACAACCAGTAGCGCTATTACAAGCGATATCAGCACCCGCGGAATAAAACGAAGCAATGAATAGGGGCTCCATTTGATGTCCTTTTTTGATAAGGCTATATAAAGTTTCTGCTTGGAGCGCAGGTAAAAAAGCCACCGGAGCAAAAACAAAAGCGGAATGGCCAATAGCAGGTAAAAGTAGATTTCATTTTCCCATTGGAAATTTTGAAAGGTCGATGGCTTAAACCACCGGGCAGAAAACCAGTTGTCGACATTGCCAAATTGTTCACCCATTTGTCACCTCCCTTAGTCTTAGTTTGTATCTGTCTTCAGTAAAGTCTTCCAGTTTTTCAAAGTTTTTGTGCATAGCATCGCTATCGTAGTGTCCGTAGATGGCTTTGTCGATATTGCTTAGCACGTCTTTCAAGGCCTCTCCGTATCCCGATTTTAGAATTTCCCGGGTAGTGTATTTGGTAAAAGGCCTGTCTTCCAGCTTTTCCATATACTGCTTCCATACAACCAGTACCTCTTCTATGAGCTGTGCTTGCTGGTCTTTTTTGAGTTTGCTTATTCCTTTGTCAAAAGCCGCAGAAAACTTCTCGTATTCTTTCCTTAGTCGGTACAGTTGAATCTTTTTGCGTATGCTTTTGCCAAAAATGAGATAAATCCCCACCAGCAGTACAACAAGCACTACCGAGCCTATCATCAGGTAGGGGTAATTAAATGCCAATGGTACTTTGTGGAAACTTACATTTTCGCGCAGGTTGAGCGAGTCGGGTACGTGAGTTACCATCTGTTGTAACACGATAGAGTCGGGTAGAGGCAGTACCTCTACACTGTCGGCCCCATGAAGCATAAATACGGGTAGTTGCACCACCTGTACAGGGTCTATTTCGAAAGATGCCAGCGAATAGACTACACTATCGTAGGCAAACACACTGTCCTGGCGGGTAGGGAAGTACCGCTTACCGTAGAACTCGTAGGGGGAATAATCGAACGTAGAGTCCGGAAAAATGACCTCCGAGTGCTTTGGGTACTGAATAGACAAGGCATATTCAAATGCTTCGCCTATCTTCATGCTATCGGCTAGTATGTGGCCTTTTGGCGTAATTTTCTGACCCAATGCGGTCAGTGCAAATACAATACTTAAACTGCTTAAAATAAATCTTTTACCCACTTTTTCTTGCTTTGTTTCTTACTTTAAACAATTTGATCAATTTTGGTACATAATCCTCGTCGGTGCGCACATGCAGGTAGTTGGCTCCATTTCTTCTGCAAAATTTTTCCAGTTCGTGTTGGTTACTTTGGTAGGTGCGGTTGATCATTTTTCTAAAACCCGGCGAAGAAGTATTCATCCACAGTGTTTTATTCGATTCTTTGTCTTCCAGAGGGATTATACCCAGTTTAGGAAAAGTAGTTTCACGCACATCAGAAATATGGATAACAACCAGATCATGCGATCGGGCTATGCCCTTTAGGTCGTGCTCGTAGTTGTCGTCTATAAAATCCGAAACGAGTATGACAATGCTCTTTCGCTTGAGCAGGTTGAGCGTATACCGAAAAGCCTCTGCCAGATTTGTGCCTTTGGAGGCAGGTCTTAGGTTAAAAATATTGGAAACAATCTGGTAGGAGTGTTTCAGGCCTTTTCCGGGTTTTACGTATTTCTCTTTTTCATCCGAAAAACAAATTAAACCGGCCTGACTGCCTTCTTTGATGGCCGACATGGCTAGCAGTGCACATATTTCCTTGCCTATGTCTATTTTTTGCTTGTTTTTGGTGCCGATCTCCTGAGAGGCACTTACATCCAGTATAAAAAATACATTTTGTTCTTTTTCCTCCTTAAAGGTTTTGACAAACGTACCGTGACCTTTAGCAGTCACATTCCAGTCGATCACGCGTACATCATCGCCATATTGGTAGGCCCGTACATCGTCAAATTCAAGGCCCGAACCTTTGAAGATAGAATGGTAGTCACCCTGCATGTGGGAATTCAAGGCCTTACGTATGCGTATTTCGTATTTCCTTAGTTTTTTGAGAATCTCCTTCATTCAACCTAATTTTGGGGCGTTGCATGAGCCAGAGCCCATGAGCCGCTAGTTGTCCAACCTCCTGAATTTTGGGGCATAAAATTAATTGATTATTAAGCAATATTCATTTGTGAAAAATATTTTTTTAACAATACTTACTTTAGCTGTTTTTTCCTGCTCTACAAAGGAAAAAAAGCCCGAAAACCTGTTGTCTCAACCTGAAATGGTGAGCTTGCTTATCGATATTCATATCCTCGAAAGTCAGGTGCAGCTTCTTCGACTGCCCAAAGATACTTCACAGCTTTTGTTCAACACCTTCGAAAAAGAGGTCTTTGAAAAACACAACATAGACAAAGAAGTATATACACGCAGTTTTGAATACTATCTGGATAATGTGAAGCAGATGGATAAAATATATGCAGCTGTGATAGATAGCTTAAACTATCGTGAAAAATCAGTAGACAAAGACGGGCGCTATCATGACCTGCCTACTGGCGGAGACAAGTTATAGTCTGTTAAAAGCCTTTTAATTATTTTTCTTTTGAAGTATTATCCACAAAACATAGAAGTCAAGCTTGGCTTTGACAAAATAAAACAGGAATTGCTCGATATGTGTCTGAGTCCGCTTGGACAAAAATATGTGCATGCACTATCACCGCAGTATAATGCAGGAGCTATTCAAAAACTCCTGACGCAAACGGAGGAGTTTAAACAAATTCTGACTGCCGGCGAACCTTTCCCGCAAAACAACTACATAGACATACGGCAGCCGTTGAAAAAATCGGAAGTCAAAGGTTCTTTTTTAGAAGAAGAAGAGTTGTTTGATGTGAAGCTGTCAGTCAATACCATTCTGGGTATAGTGTTGTACCTGCAGGAGCATACGGAAGATTATCCCGAGCTGGCTCGAATGGCCGAAAAAGTGTATGTAGACAGAGCACTGGCCAACGAGCTGGAGGCAAAGATAGATGAAAAAGGAGTACTCAGAGACAATGCCAGTCGCGAGCTTATGCGTGTGCGTGAAGGCATAGCCAAGGGACAAGTACGTGCGCGTACCGCTGTAAATAAGGTAATGAAACAGGCCAGTGCAGATGGGTATTGCCCCGAAGGAGGGAGTATAACCGTGAGAGATGGACGTATGGTTATACCTGTACTTGCAGAACATAAGCGGCACGTCAGAGGGTTTGTACACGACGAATCTTCTACCGGGCAGACCGTGTTTATGGAACCCGCCGAAGTGCTGGAGATAAACAACGAGTTGCGGGAGTTGAAATATGCCGAACGCAGGGAGATTATCCGAATACTGACCCAGCTTACCGATCAGGTAAGGGACAATTTGGAGCCTCTCCGAAGTGCTGTACACTTTTTGGGTGTTGTTGATTTTATCCGTGCCAAAGCCGGGTTTGCTGTGCAGTATGAGGCAATTTGTCCGGAGCTGGCTTCCAAGCCGGTCATTGAATGGGTAAACGCCCGTCACCCGGTGCTTGAGCAGGCACTCCGGGCTCAGGGCAAGCGTATTATGCCGCTCAACATCACGATGAACAAGCGCCAGCGAATACTGCTCATATCCGGCCCCAACGCTGGGGGGAAGTCTGTTTGCCTTAAAACCATAGGAATATTGCAATATATGGTACAGTGCGGCTTGCCTGTGCCGGTAGCTGAAAATTCTCGCTTCGGTGTGTTTAACAGTCTTTTTATGGATATAGGCGATGAGCAGTCGATAGAAAATGACCTGAGTACCTATAGTTCACACCTGCGCAATATGAAGTATTTTCTGGATCATGCCGGCAGCCAGACACTTTTTCTGATCGATGAATTTGGTACCGGTACTGAGCCGCAGTTTGGAGGGGCTATTGCCGAGGTGATTTTGCACGAGCTCGATCAGAAAAAATCCTATGGAGCTATTACCACGCACTATGGCAACCTGAAAAAGAAAGCCGACAAACTGGATGGCGTAGTAAATGCAGCCATGAAATACGACATCAAAAAGCTAGAGCCGCTCTATGCACTCGAAATAGGTAATCCGGGCAGCTCCTTTGCGCTTGAAATAGCCGGCAAAATTGGTTTGGATAAAGCAATGCTGGGCAGGGCTAAAAAACTGGCAGGCGTGTCTCATGTGCAGTTTGACCGTATGATCAACGAGCTGGAGGTTGAAAAAGCGGAGATCAAGAAGATGAAAAAGTCGATTGAGCAGAAAGACAAGCGACTAAGTGACGCCATAAAAGATTATGAAGAATTGAAGGCTTTTGTGGAAGAAGAAAAACCAAGGATCATCGAAAAAGCCAAGGCAGAAGCTGCACGTATAATCAAAGAGTCTAACAAGCAGGTAGAACAAACCATACGCGAAATCAAAAAAGCTGAAGCGGATAAGCAGAAGACCCGCGAAGCACGCGATAAGTTAAAAGCCTATGAAGGCAAGGTAGGAGGAGGAAAAGGCGTAGTATCGCCCTCGATTCCAAAAGTAGATACCTCTACAGCACCCCTAAAAGCCGGTGACAAGGTTCGGATAAAAAACGGTACAGCAGTAGCAGAAATAGTAGCTATAAAGGGGAAGCAGGCAGAATTGCTCATGGGGTCTATCAAAAGCAGGGCAAACCTGAAAGACCTTACCCGCATATCCAGCAAGGAGTACAAAAATGTATCAAACGAGAAGGTGAGGAAAATAGCCGGCATAGATGTCAATGCTAAGATGACGGCCTTTAGCCCTAACCTGGACATACGGGGAGTACGAGCCGAAGAGGCCATTGGTAAAATAGAGCGTTTTTTGGATGAGGCACTACTGCTGGGTTATGAAGAATTGAAAATACTACATGGAAAAGGGCATGGCATTTTGCGCGATATTGTGCGCAATACCCTGAGAGGAAACCCGCGTGTGGCTCACATGAAAGACGAACACATAGAAATGGGAGGTAGTGGTATAACGGTAGTAGAATTAAAATAAGTGGCATTGAAACAATACACTCGGCAGCAGCTGGCACTTCGCAACGGACAGGATAGACCCGAAATATGGGTGGCATATCGAGGTAAAATATACGATGTATCAAATTCCCGCCTTTGGCGCGATGGCAAACATTACGAGCACTGGGCAGGACAAGACCTGACCGAAGAGCTGGCAGACGCACCTCATACCGAAGGAGTGTTTGATAAGTTTGATGTGGTGGGGGTAGTGCAGTAAAATGAGTGAGCTTACATCTTCTTGTATATGGTGATGTGAAATGAATTACTTCCTGTATTTTGCAAAAAAAAAAACAAAAATGATACTCATAGCCGATAGCGGATCAACAAAGACAGAATGGAGGCTGATTGATACTCATGGCCAAATAAGCCAGATTCGATCAGAAGGGATCAATCCGTACTATCAGGATGAAGAAGCTATTTTTTCTTCTGTAAAAGGAGCACTGGCAGCAGTAGATTTTACTGCTGTAAAAGCTATTCACTTTTATGGTGCAGGCTGTTCGTCGGAGGCAAACATAGGTAAAATGCGGTCTGTGTTTGTTCAGCTATGCCCTAAGGCACAAATCGACATCCATACCGATTTGCTGGCAGCAGCACGGTCGCTGTGTGGGCATAGTCCAGGTATAGCCTGTATATTGGGTACGGGAGCCAACTCCTGCCTGTACGACGGCAAAGACATCCTATCTAATGTAGTGCCGCTCGGGTACATTCTTGGCGATGAGGGTAGTGGTGCTCATTTGGGCAAGCAGTTGTTAGCACGCTTTCTGCGAAAAGAGTTGCCCCAAACCATAGCTGACCGGTTGGAAAAGCGGTTTGATTTATCAAAACCGGTAATTCTGGAACACGTTTACCGCAAAGAAATGCCGGCCAAATACCTGGCCGGATTTTCAAAGTTTATTTTTCAGCATATAAAAGACCCATACATGTATGCCATGGTGTACGAGGGGTTTGAAGCATTTTTTAATCGAAATATTATAAAATATCCCGATTATCAGCAGCAGCCGGTGCATTTTACCGGATCGGTGGCATTTTATTATGCCAATATACTCCGGCAGGTAGCCAGGGATTTGAATATCAATGTACAACATATCGTAGAGGGGCCGGTTGCAGGATTGGCGCTTTACCACCAAAAAGAAAATAACACATGAGTACCACCGAATCATCATCAAATTTTGATAGCCTGGAGAGTATGTCAGTAGCAGAAATACTGACAAATATGAATAAAGAAGATCAGGGAGTGCCTCTGGCAGTGGCCGGTAGCATACCGCAGATAGAGGCTTTGGTTAGTGCTATAGTACCCCGAATGAAAGCCGGAGGGCGTTTGTTTTATATCGGAGCAGGTACCAGCGGTAGGTTGGGAATATTGGATGCTTCAGAAATCCCCCCGACGTATGGTATGCCAGCCGACAGAGTGATAGGGCTGATAGCCGGTGGAGATGAAGCCATACGCCGATCGGTAGAGCATGCCGAGGACGATGAAGAGCAGGCCTGGAAAGACCTGGAGAAGTACAGCATATCTAATCAGGATGCACTTATTGGCATAGCTGCATCGGGGCGTACACCCTATGTGATAGGTGGTGTCAAGGCGGCTCGCAGTGCCGGTTTGGTTACGGGCTGTATTACATGCAATGACGGTTCGGCGCTGGCAGCTGCTGCTGAGTATCCCGTGGAGGTGGTAGTAGGGCCGGAGTTTGTGACCGGCAGCACACGTATGAAATCGGGAACGGCGCAAAAGCTGGTGCTCAATATGATTTCTACTACACTGATGATACAACTTGGAAGGGTAAAAGGAAACAAAATGGTAGATATGCAGCTCTCGAATGAAAAGCTGGTAGACCGGGGCACCCGAATGGTGATGGAAGAATTGCAAATTTCACGTGAACTGGCCAATGAACTATTGCTTACTCACAAGTCGGTGAGGGCCGCTGTAGAACATTACCGCGATCAGCATGCATGAGATTGAGCCTTTTTATCGGTGGCTGAAGTTTTATGATCCGGCGAAAGACCCTTTTTCTCCTTTCCACGGAAAAGAATACAATTACGATCTGTATTCTGAAACTATCTATGGCTACTACATAGACCCTGCCTGGGACTATATGGGCTCTGAGACACTATACATCAAAATACTATATACACACTACGATTTGGGATTTAGTGTGATCGAGTTTATTGGCGAGTGGAACGATACCCTCAACAACGACATCATGCACCTGAAACGCAACGTTATCGACGAATTAAGTCATAGAGGGGTTAGTCGTTTTGTGTTGATTGGAGAAAATGTGCTCAATTTTCATGGTTCTGACGACAGCTATTATGAAGAGTGGTTTGAGGAAGTAGAAGAGGGTTGGATAGCGGCGGTCAATTTTCAAGAGCACGTGCTCGATGAAATGAGTAATTACCAGATCGATTCGTATATCAATACCGGAGGTAGCCTGCAAATACCCAATTGGCGTACTTTTAACCCCATTCACTTTTGCGAAAAGGTGGATGGACTTATCCAGAAGCGGTTGGGGATGTAAAGGTTCGTAAAGGGTTGATATTCAGTTGAAAATTCAAAAATTCTTATAAAAAAACAGGTTTATTAAATAGGCTCTGCTGAGAAAGTCTCAGGCATGTTAGCTACACGGCGGGTGAGGTGAAGATGTATACATATACTTCGATCCTCGCCCAACACAGTAGATGACATGCCTGAGGCTAACGTTCAAAGGATTGCTTGTTGATTTTATGATGCACGGAAAATCGTGCATTTTGCTCAAAAAGCTTGCATCAAATAAGAAATACTTACTATAAAAATTGCTGTAAATTGTTCTCCTTAGTCTTCATGTACAAATAAATGTGTTTCTCAGCAGAGCCTAAATAAGGTTCTATATGAATTTGTGTGGAAAGTAGCATTATCAGAATCGAATTACTGCCAACACGCAAAAAAAGTAAGAACTTGCTGAAAGCCAGTTTAAAGGAAAATTGATGAGCGGATGCGGGTAAAGGCCTTGAGCGTTAACCCTGCTATATCAAGTTGAGGTAAGAGGGGCGACACCTGACAGGTTTCTATCTTTTCAACTAGCGTAAATTAGGCTTTTAGGGGCATTAAACCAGCCAGGTGTTACGCTGTTCCCTAATAGGACAAAGGAGGATTAAATTCCCCATGATTTTTGCTTACTCGTATGTTTGAATTGTTAAGTTTCTTTGGAGATAAAAGGCAAGGAGAGTGGGAGAAATATTTTGCTAAAAAAGTTTGCACCAAATAAGAAATACTTACATTAAAAACTGCTGTAAACTGTCCTCCTAGGTAATCATTTACAAATGAAAGTGTTTCTCAGCAGAGCCTACTGATACCGATCTACACGGAGTAAAGAGGTATCGGTAAAAGGGCGGCTGCCGGTGATGGTGTCGGTAACTAATTCTCCCGTAACAGCCCCTAAGGTAACACCCAGCATGGCATGGCCTGCGGCCACAATCAGGTTGGGATACATCTGTGATCGCCCTACATAGGGTAGGCCATCGGGAGAACAGGGTCTGAGTCCTGCCCAGGGTTCTATGCCTTCAAAATCATCCTGTTTAAACTGAGGGAAGAATTGCCGGATCGAATGGATAATGCCATTTATACGGTTTGGTTTGATGTCGAGGTTCATTCCGTTGATTTCCATGGTACCGGCAAACCGAAGGCCGTGCAGCATAGGAGTCATGGCTACTCTACCTTCGGTGAGTATGGCCGGAGTTTTAGCGTGTGCTGGTGGGTTTTTTAGCATAAAACTGTACCCTTTTCCTGCCTGGAGAGGTATTTTCACTCCCAGAGGTTTTACCAGATTTGCTGTCCAGGATCCCGCAGCAATCACAAACTCATCTCCTTTTATTACCGTATCGCCTGTTTGTACATAGGCAATTTCTCCCTTGTGTGCGTATATGCTGTCTACGGCGTGATTATTTAGTACGGTTACGCCTTTTTGAATTAGCAATTTTCTGAAGGCATCCATGAAAATGTGAGGGGTAAAGCAGGAGTCATTTTCAAAATAAACTGCCCCGGCTATATCTGTTTGGAGGCCCGGGTTGAGTTGTTCAGCTCTTTCTTTGCTGATAGGGCCGGCCTGTTGCCCCATAGCAGTAGCCATTTCAGCAGCATGTATTTCATGCGCCAGCGTTTTGCTGGTTTTGCATAGCATGAGCAATCCCGATTTTCTGTATCCGGCATCAATGCCTTCTTTTTCCAGTATCTGTTCGGTTAGTTGTTGGCTTCTCATGCACAGCTCATGCAAAAGGGGAGCTGCCTTTTTTACCCTGTTGTTAGTTGCTGCCTGGTTAAATAGCCACCCCCAGCGGATCAGGCCTGCATCGAGTCTGGGTTTGATGTAAAAGGGGCTTTGGTTGTTGAGCATCCATTTGAGCCCCTGCGATACTATGCCGGGTGCAGCCAGTGGTATTATGTGGCTGGGAGAGATGTAGCCAGCATTGCCTAGCGAGCAGCTGTATGACCCGTCTCCTGCATCGAGCACGGTTACTTCATATCCTTTTTGGTTTAAAGCGTACGCACTGCATAAGCCCACTATGCCTGCGCCTACAATGACTATTTTTTTCTCTTTCATCTATTCGGTTTTCTTTCATATTACCTGAAAACCGTGAGCATAGGGGTCGTCATCGTCTATGGTGATGGTGTTTAACCCTGTAACTCTGGCCCACCCTTGTATACTGGGGACAATGGCCGGTTTTTCAGCTAATTGAGTTTCAGCCTCTATTCTACCTATAAATTGTGAACCGATAAAACTTTCATGGATAAACTCTTGATTGAGGGCAAGTTTTCCCTTGGCGTGCCATTGTGCCATGCGAGCAGAAGTGCCTGTGCCGCAGGGCGATCGATCTATGGCTTTGTTGCCATAAAACACAGCATTTCGGGCAGTAGCCCCGGGACTGATGGTGTCACCCGTCCAAAGCAGGTGAGATAGCCCCCGGATAGTGCTGTTTTCCGGATGGACAAAGTCGTGTTGCTGATTGATCTTATCTCTGATGACCTGGCTCCACCGGATGAGGTCACCGGCAGTATAGTCCTGAATACCACTAAAATGTGCCTGTTTGTCTACAATGGCGTAGAAGTTGCCTCCATAGGCTACATCAAAGGTGATTTTACCTAAATCAGGGCAGTCGATAGTGAGGTTTTCGGCAGCAAGGTAAGATTTTACATTGGTCAGGCGTACCCATGCTACTTTGTTTCCTTTGAGCTGGTAAGAGACTTGCACCAGACCTGCAGGAGTTTCCAGTCGGAGTTTTCCCGGAGTTTTTGGCACGATTAGTCCATGTTCTATGGCTATGGTAACTGTGCCAATGGTACCATGACCACACATGGGCAGGCAGCCACTGGTTTCGATAAAGAGTACTCCCATGTCGTTTTGAGGGTCGGCAGGTGGGTAGAGTATGCTGCCCGACATCATGTCGTGCCCCCGTGGTTCAAACATGAGTCCCTTGCGGATCCAGTCAAATTCCTGCAAAAAGTGTTGGCGCTTTTCGCTCATGGTAGTTCCTTGGAGCGAGGGGCCACCCGCTTTTACTACCCGCACCGGATTGCCACAAGTATGTCCATCAATACATTCAAAAGTGTTTACAGCCATGACACTTAGAGGTTTAAATAATCCGGCAGCTCCGGGCGGCAGGCCAGACTTGATTCGATTATTTTTACGACTTCCTCTCGCCGCTTTCCCGATAGCCTGAGGCGTGGTGCACGTACATTTTCGCTTCCTATGCCTACCATAGTTTCAGCCAGTTTGATGTTTTGTACCAGTTGAGGATCTATGTCCAGCTCGCAAAGAGGCATAAACCAACGGTAAATCTCACGGGCTTCATCGTAGTGGTGAGCTTTGGCCAGCCTGTAAATAGCTACTGTTTCTCTGGGAAAAGCACATACCAGCCCGGCTACCAGGCCGTGCGCGCCAATCATCAGGCTTTCCAGTGCAAGTGTATCTACACCTCCCAATATCTTAAAACGATCCCCAAATCGGTTAATCATGCGGGTAATGTTTGTCAAATCACGGGTAGATTCCTTTACAGCCTGTATGTTGTTGCAGGTTTGTAGCTCGCTGAGCATATCCAGTGTGATCATTATTTTGTAGTCAACCGGATTGTTGTATAGAATTATGGGGAGCGATGTGGCTTGTGCTACCGCTTTGAAGTACTCAACCGTTTCATGGTCTGTAGCCTTGTAGCGCATAGGAGGGAGCAGCATAAGGCCGTTAGCACCGTAAGATTCAGCCAACTGTGCCTGACGGATGGCTTCTTTGGTTGTTTGCTCGGCTATATTCAGTATGATGGGTATTTTTCCATCAACGATGCGCAGGCTCTCTTTTACCAAAGTTTCTTTCTCATGGTTTTCCAGTGCTGTTGCCTCACCCAGTGTTCCTCCTATGATGAGCCCGTCTATACCGGCTGCTAGTTGAACCTGTAGGTTCTGCTCAAACAAAGCCATGTCCAATGTGTCATTGTCGGCAAATTTAGTAGTAATGGCGGGGTACACGCCTTCCCATTTTACATGCATATTCGTCTTGTTTTTGTGTGTTTGTATGGTTTACAAAAGTAAGCGTACAGTCAGGGCACTTCGATCAGTATTTTAACGCAATGATGTATTATATTAACCCTAATGATAATAAATCTAGCTGTTAAGTGTAAATTATGGTCTATTATTGTCGTATTGAAACCGTTACCTTTTAAAATACCGAGAAGTCATGGTGAAGCGATCGTGGTACAACACGATCGGGAACCGGCTTTGTACAATATTTTGCACAAGCACCCCGAACTCCAACTCATCCGGATAAAGAAAAGTACAGGAACAGCTATAGTAGGGGGGTATGTGGGGGAGTTTAAGCCTGACGATGTTTTTATCATAGGCTCTAATGTTCCTCATGTATTTAGAAACGACGAGGTGTACTTTTCTGAGGTAAACGAACTAATCGCTGAAGTGGTGTACGTGTTTTTGGATGAAGCTATACCCGATCATCCAATGACGGATTTGCCGGAAGTGAAGTCACTTTTTCTCAAAGCCAGAAAAGGCATCCGGTTAGAGGGGGATTTATGCACCCGGGTGGGAGGTTGGCTGGATGCTGCTCCGGCAATGAAACGCATACAATTGCTAGCTACGATGCTCAAGGTAGCAGAAGCGCTGGACGTATCGCAAGCCTACAGGTACCTCAACCCGGAGGGGCTTGATGTTCGACTGGAGGAAAATGAAGGCAAGAGATTGAATGAAGTTATTCAGTTTACTTTCGAACATTACCGGAGAAAAATTACTTTGGAGGAAGTAGCCGATATAGCCAATATGGCTCCATCGGCTTTTTGTCGTTTTTTCAAGCGTCGTACCCGAAAAACCTATGTAGAATTTCTAAATGGTATCAGGATACAGATGGCCTGTAAACTCTTGATGAACAAAGACTACTCAGCCACAGAGGTCTGCTACAGAAGTGGGTTCAATAATTTCTCTTATTACAACCGGAAATTTAAGCAGGTGACCGGATTTACTCCTTATCAGTACCAGCGCGAGGTTACCGCCAAAGCTGCAGACTAACGGTTAGATGAACTCTAGCCAAACAGTGGTTTTTTATCTTCATTCAAATTTTCAAGGAGTAAAAAAAACAGTTTACTTTCTCTGCATTGGTATTTAGTTTTCTAAGAAATATGTATCTTTTAAGGAACAAATAAATTGCAGCGACAGAGGGGAAAGAAAAGAATATACCTCGTAGTGGGTATGGCACGACGCAAATACCAACCCTAGTTTTACACTTATGAAAAACCTAACAATCCTTACCCTGTTTTTAGCACTTGCAGTGAGTGCTGTTGCTCAGGATGATTTTAACCAACGCTGGGAAGCAGCCTATGCATTGGCAGATGAGATGAAATATGAAGCTGCCTTGCAGGCTTTTGAGCCTCTACTGGCCGAGCAACCGACCAATGCCAGTACGCACATTCAGATGGCCTGGTGCTACCTGATGCAGGGAGATAAAGAAGCAGCTATGGAGCATGCATTTACCTCCTATCAAATAGATCCGTTGTATTTTGCCACCCATACCATTTGTGCATACCTGATGTATGCGGCTGGTCAGGAAGAGGGGGGTAAGGTGTTTTTGGATAATTCTATCTGGTTGATAGATGATGAGGCTACACTGGACTATTATGAAGAAGACATAGCGGAGATGGAAAAAAATGGTGAAAATGTGGCTTCTCTGAGAAAAGATTTTGCAGCCATAAAAGAAAATTTAGGACAGAGAAACCGCCAATGGGAAGGAATATACAGTGGGTTGATAGATGGAATAAACAAGATCGGAGAAGGGGATTTTGCCAATGCAAAAACGGTGTTGAAAAAGTGTCTGATGGATTTTGAGGGAGTGCCTGATGGTCAACAGCACCTGGGATTTGTAACTGCCTATGTTATCGGTAGTCACTTTTACAATGCATCGGATTCAGCAAATTATATGCCTGTACTCAATATGGCGTATGGGCAGATGAAGCAAAACAGTACTACCAGTGTACTTCCCCTTATTCACATGTCTACCATGCTGGGCGAGCACTACTATTCCACGGGCAACTATGAAAAATCATTTGAGGTTTTGTATGAGGGATTGACCTTTTTGTCGGAGATATCAAAGTTTAGGTTTCTGACTTACTACAAGGCCATGTATTTGATCCAGTATGCCCAGTCGGCCTATGCAGTAGGCAACCTTACAGAAGCCAGAGATGCGGCCCGTCTGGTTACCGAAGTTACCCATACCGGTTTTGACGAGTGGTATCAGACCAATGGCTGGATTTGTATGGCTCAGGCCTGGAGCGATGATGCTGCCAAATCCAGAGAATACTATCAAAAAGCTTATGATATGGCTGTACAATATGGTTTTGAAGATTTGAAAAACAGTGTAACCCAGCACCTGGATTAAAATTGTTAGCCCCATGAAGTTTTTGCTCATTGTTCTGTTATTTCTCACGAGCATAAAGGCGCAGGTATGCGGGCAGGATATCAAAATGTTGCTCGATAGCAGCAACTACTATTGGCAGCAGGAAAGATACCAACAGGCTTTTGCGGCGCTAAGCAAGGCCGTAGCAGCATCTGAAAAAGCCTACGAAAGCGGTGAGGCAGACGCTGATTATGTGTATGCCTATGTGCTAAATCAAATGGGAGTGCGGTTGTTTGCCGCTGAAAACTATGAAACTGCTGCTACCTATTATCAGGCGGCTATTCCTTTGTTTGAGGCTGTGCAGGGCAGTGCCGGGGCAGATTATCTGGTGACTATGGAAAACCTGGCTCTGTGCTATAATTCGGCCGGCAAAAGTGAGGAGGCATTGGAATTGTACACCCAATTGTTGGAAAACCCTGCATATCGCGAGGCTGCCGGCCCGTCGCTTTATCAGACCTACAATACTGCTGCTATATGTGCTTATCAGTCTGATCGGTACGAAGTAGCAAAAAACTACTACCAAATGGCATTGGGGCAGTTGACAGAAGAATCCGAAGACTATTGGGTAATTACCGAAAATCTATTGCTGCTGGAAAAAGACTGGGGAAAATATTGTGCTGCGTATCCACTCTGGCAACAGCTCACTGATAAATACCCGGATAAGAAAAAAGAATACCCTAATGTAAAAGCATATTATTATCGGGATCTGGCTCACGCTCAGATGGAGAAGGGTAACTATGCAGCAGCTATACCACTACTGGTAGAGGTCAGGAGTATGCTGGTGCCCACGGATAGTATAGACAGGCTTTCGGTTGTGTATGCTACGCAAGACCTGGCTGCCAGCTATGTCAATGCGAGCCGGTATATTGAGGGGTGGGATTTACTCATAGAAAACGAAAAACAGGCTGCTGAGCACTATGGCGTTGGCACGGCCGATCATTTGCATGCGATCAATTACCTGGCATTGGCTGCTTCAGAACTGGGAAAATACCGCCAGGCCGCACGCTACTTTCGTCGGGCGTATCAATACCTGGACGGGCAGAAAAATACGAAGGAAATCAGAGAGTTTGTGGCACTTTTCGATACGAACTATACCGACTACCTGCTCAAAACAGGGAAGCATAGTGAAGCAGAAGTATATTGCCGGAGAGCATTGGATTTTTATCAGCAAGACCGGGAGGCTTACTTCGATGATGTGGTTTTTTCTACCAATCAGCTTGGTATGGTTTTGTTGTCAACCGGTATTTATGAAAAGGCAGAGGCTGTGCTGAAACAGGCGCTTAAAATGCAGATGGACGTTCATGGAGTGGAAAATGAAATGGCCACCAAAATAGCCTCTAACCTGACGGCTCTTTACATTCAGACAGGTCGCAATACCCGAGCAACGCAGTTTTTGCAGTTTATACTGGCCAATGATCTCAAAAATCATGGTGAGCATAGCTATGAATATTCGTTTTCGCTGCAGGTAGCCGGTACACTATTTACCGGATCGGGAGAGCATGACCTGGCGCTGGACGCCCTGAAAAAAGCGTATGCCATTCGAAAAAAACTGGTGGGCGACTCAAACAGGGAGGTGCTTCGCCTCAAACAGAGCCTTGGAACGGCCTACTACAAAGCCGAAAAATACGAGCAGGCAGCCACATGGCTAGAGCAGGTAATGAAGCAGCAGGAGCGGATGTTTGATGCTCAAAACTTTGACCTCAGTCTGACTCAAAATGACCTGGCACTGGTGCGCTATGCACAAAAAAACTATCCTGCAGCTATGCGGTTGTTTAAAGAGTCGTATCAGGCACGCAAAGCAGTATTGGGAGGCTACAATCAGTTTACCATTTCTTCACTTTACAACATGGCCAGCACTTTTTTGCAAATGGGTGAAAAGCAACAGGCCTTTCAGTATTTCAAGCAGGCTATGGACGACTACCTGCATGTGTTGGATCATTATTTTCCCTACCTCAGTGAAAAAGAACGATTGGAGTACTTTCATACCATCAAGGGACAACTGGCCGCTTATTTTGCTTTTTTAGAAAGCGAAATAGCACAACATCCGGAGTATGCTGCACACTTGTACAATCTGCGGATGAAAACCAAGTCCATGCTGCTCAATGAAAGCAGAAAGCTGCGCAATTTCCTAAGAAACCATACCAATCCACAGGTGAGAAAAGTCTATCAGGACTGGGTAGCCATAAATGAAGAGATAGCCAAAAGACAACAGCTGCAGGTGCAACCGGATGAAGCCTATATGGATAGCTTACGAGTGGTAGGAGAAGAATACGAACGAGTGCTCAATTCCCTTACGGGTACAGACACACAACCCCAAGCCCTATCCTGGCAAGATATTGCGGCTTCATTGGCAGAGGGTGAAGTGGCAGTAGAAATTATTCGGATCAAAGGCTTTGATTTTGAACATAACAAACCCCAGCCCGATAGTATAAAATACATAGCGCTCGTAGTGGATAGTAATACAAAAGCCTATCCGGCGGTAGTGAATCTGGGAAGTGCGGTTCTGGATACCAAATATTACAAGGTGTACAAAAACAACATGATGTACAAGCTGAAAGACGCGGTTTCGTACGGTCATTTTTGGAAGCCACTGGCTGATGTGTTGGGGCAGGCCCGCAAAGTATACCTGTCTGCCGACGGTGTATATCACCTTATCAACCCGGCTACATTGTACGATCCGGCTGCATCTAAGTACCTGGTGCAAACTACTGAAGTACAGATAGTGGGCAACACCCACGAGCTGCTACAGGAAAAAAGTAAAACAAATACCCCCGGCAGTGCCGTATTGTTTGGCTTTCCGGCCTTCGATGTGCAGCCAGATAAGAGTTTGCACGATTCGCTCCGCACAGCAGCTTACCGCGATATTTTCACACAGGGAGTGTCTGAATTGCCCGGCACGCACAAGGAGGTGGCCGATATAAGCGGCCTGATGAAGCAGCAAGGGATACAGGCTACAACCTTTGTGGCTGAAGAGGCGCACGAGCAACAGCTTAAGCGTATAGCATCAGCCGATATTTTACATATCGCCACACATGGTTTTTTTGATGAAACGAACGAAAATGTGCTTACAGGCGATCCGCTTATGCACTCGGGGTTGCTTATGGCGGGCATTAGAGAATCTACCCGGGTGGAAGAGGAAAACGGCATCCTCACCGCCAAAGAAGTGGCAGAGTTAAACCTCCAGCACAATCAACTGGTGGTGCTTTCTGCCTGCGAAACGGGCAGAGGTCAGGTGATCGATGGTGAAGGAGTGTATGGATTGCAGCGGGCTTTTCAGGTGGCTGGGTCAGCCAATGTGATCATTAGCTTGTGGAAGGTAGACGATACGGCTACCCAGCAGTTGATGACTCTCTTTTATTCTTACTACCTTGGTTCAAACAATGCACGTAGTGCGCTGCGTCAGGCTCAGTTAGAACTCAGCAAAGCCTTTCCGCATCCTTATTATTGGGGGGCTTTTTATGTCGTTGGTGAGTGAGTTTGTTATATTACAAATAAAAACAAATGACAGGAGGTGCCGGTTTTTCACGTGATGCGAATAATTCTCTTCGGAAGAACTTAGGCTATCTGGACAAATTCAGAAATAGCCACTTTAAACGCACCGATACTTCACTGGATAAGGAAACTAAAAAAACGGAAAATTTTGCTAATGCAACTCCAGCTTTGATTGCTTCCATTAAAAAACAACTTGTTAAAGAGCGTAGATTAAACAGCCTAAAGTCTATGTTTTTGATGTTTTTTCTTTTGCTTCTTCTAAGTGTTTGTGTTTGGCTTCTCATCTTTTGAGATCATGAAACAAAGCAAAAATATCAGGCTGTTGCTTTCTGTTTGTTACTCTTTGATTTTGTGAAAGAGATACTGTCCCATTTTGCGCAGAGGCTTTAGCCATAGAGTAAGTGGGGTAGGGCGTATGTTGTTGTTTTTCCATGCACGTGAATCTTCGCGATGTACTTTCACTTTCTTTGCTAAGCTGCCATTGCTGGCCCCTCCGGTGCGCATGTTGACCAATACGCGAGGCAGGTAGTGTGTGGATATTTTTTCTTTGTATAATAGGCGCAGGATGAGGTCATAATCACCCGCTATTTTGTAGTTGATGTTGTAGAGGCCGTGTCGATTGTATACTTCTTTTTTGATAAAAAACGCTGGGTGGGGTACTGTCCAGCCCCAGAGGAATTTTTCGGGCGCATATTCACCGGATTTCCAGTAACGAACGATTTTGTCCGTCTGGTTGGGTTTTACATACACCAGGTCGCCATATACAGAGTCTACGCCGTTTTCAAAAGATTCCGCCACATGTTCCAGAACTTTGTCGTTGCTGTAAAAATCGTCAGAGTTTAGTATGGCAATGATATCGCCCGAAGCTTGTTCTATCCCTTTGTTGATAGCGTCATATATACCCTTGTCGGGTCCGCTGAGCAGGTGAGTGTCAGCACCGTATTTCTCCTTGATTATGTCGGTAGTGCCATCGGTAGAACCTCCATCGCAAAAGATGTGTTCGATATCAGGATAGGTTTGTGCCTGCACACTGTCTATCGTCTGACCTATTGTTTTGCTGCTGTTTTTACATACCGTTATGACTGATATCTTCATTTCATCAACCCTGACACGACCCTATATAGCGAATAATAAATGTGTCTGTAGCAGCCTCACGGCGTGTGTCGGAAAATTAAGCGGGCTGGTTAAGCACATTATTCTTCGAAGATAAGTGATAATATCTTTATCTAGGTATATTTTTTTTATTGAATAAAATAAAAAAACGAATGTCTGCTGCTGCATATATGCACTACTGATGTAGGAAAAATGCTGTAGCGTGCTGTAGTTGGGTACTCTTCTGCCGGGTGCTATATTGTTACCTGTTTGGTTGTGTCGGCTGGAGAGATTCAAAACCGGGGTATACTTTTCATATTGCCCTTTAAGCAAAGCATGATTCGCAGGCAGCTAATTGAAGAAGTTCTCTAAAGTGGAAACGAAGAGTAAACAACTTGATGATAAGACTATACGCAGTATCCACACCCACTTACCTCGGGTCTATTTCTTTTATATTCGAAAAAAACAATGTAATATTGAGTAGTAAAATTACTCAATCTCTATAATGTTTGTGGGACTGAGGTGGCGAAGCTTTGGCCAGCCACGTGATATCGACAGATGATAGGTACACTGATCACTTCTAAAACGCGGATTAAACTCCTGATTAAGTTTTTTCTCAATCCCGGCAATTCTGCATACCTACGGGGCTTGGAGTCAGAGTTTAACGAGTCGTCTAATGCTATCCGGCTGGAACTCAACCGGCTCTCTGATGCCAATATGCTGAAGACCGAGCAGGTGGGCAATCGCAAGCTTTTTAAGGTCAATCAGGCTCATCCGCTATTTGGGGAGATCAAAAGCATTGTACAGAAGTATTTTGGCCTGGATGTGATAGTAGATGAGATTGCGCAAAAAATGGGCAATCTGAAAACGGTATACCTGACCGGAGATATCGCCCGGGGGCGTGACTCGGGTATTATCGATTTGGTGCTGGTAGGCGATATCGATCAGCCGTATCTGCTGCAACTGATAGGCAAAGTGGAAAATCTGATCAAGCGAAAGATTCGCTTTTTGATTTATACGGAAAAAGAATTTGAAAGCAGTGCAGAAGACAAGCAAGCACTGCTACTGATATGGGAGAAGTGATGCAAGGAGAAGACAGACGCTGGCTGGTGCTTTATACCAAGCCGCGCAATGAAAAAAAAGTAGCCGAACGACTGGGCCAAAAGGGCTTTGAGGTATACTGTCCACTGGTGAAAACCCTACGGCAGTGGAGCGACCGCAAAAAGAAAGTAGAGGTACCGATGTTTACCTCGTATGTGTTTATCCGTGTGGATGAAAAAGAGCGTGCGCAGGCGCTGCATGATCCGGGAGTGATGAATTATGTGTTTTGGCTGGGAAAGCCCGCCGTAGTTCGCGATACGGAAATAGAAGCGTTTAAAAACATAGTAGCCCACGGAGAGGAGGTAGTGGTAGAAGGAAATGGTTTACAAAAAGGCGATTTTATAGAAATAACCGAAGGGGCATTCAGGGGAATGTCCGGGATTGTAGATAAAGCTAACAAACACCACTTAACGGTTTTTATAGAGCAGCTGGATTGTAAGGTGAGTTTTAAGTATGGTGGCTAAAATCTTGCCGGATTTTTAAGGCCTGTAAGGTTGATGATATAAGTTAAATGAGTGAAGAAAAGATAGATAACGATAATTGGGATTTAGTAATAAAACCTAAATCGTCGCTGCTGGAAATACCCTGGCGGGATATATGGAGGTACAGGGATTTGCTTACTATGTTTGTCAAACGAGATGTGGTGACATTCTACAAGCAAACTGTACTGGGGCCTATCTGGTTTGTGTTACAGCCTGTGCTTACCACCATCGTGTATATTGTGGTTTTTGGCAACATTGCCGGTCTGTCTACCGACGGCATGCCCAAACTGCTGTTTTACCTGTCGGGTGTGGTCATTTGGAACTACTTTGCCGACTCACTTACAGCCACAGCCAATACCTTTCGCACACATGCCAATATATTTGGCAAAGTGTACTTCCCCCGTTTGATTATGCCCCTTTCGCAGATAGTATCCGGGCTGATTAAGTTTGGTATTCAGTTTTCCTTTTTTTTGCTGGTATATGCCTACTATATCTGGGAGGGCTCAGCGCGGGTGCTACCCAACATACACCTGCTGCTAGTGCCGGTGTATTTGCTATTGATGGCTGGTTTTGGTCTGGGCATGGGAGTATTGCTTACCAGCATGACGACCAAGTATAGAGATTTATCGTTTGTGATTGGCTTTGGGGTGCAATTGCTCATGTATGCTACACCGGTTATATATCCACTCAGCAGTGTACCCGAAGACTACCGTTTACTTATTCAGGCCAATCCCATATCACCCATTATAGAGGGATTTCGGTATGCATTGCTCGGTGCAGGCAGCTTTAGCTGGGGGAGTTTTGGCTATGCTGTAGGGGCTATGGTGGTGATGCTCGTTACAGGTATTGTGGTGTTTAACAAAACAGAAAAGACATTTATCGATACGGTATAATCCTATGAGTGACACGGTAATAAAGATAGAAGACCTCTCGAAACTTTACCGGTTAGGTGAAGTGGGTACGGGTACATTGTCGCACGACCTCAACCGCTGGTGGAGTACACGCGTGCTGGGCAGAGATGACCCGTATGCCAAGGTGGGCCAGGTAAACGACCGCACCCAAAAAGCGGGTAAAAACGATTATGTATGGGCGCTAAAGGATATCAATCTGGAGGTGAAGCAAGGTGAAATACTGGGGGTAATCGGTAAAAATGGTGCCGGCAAATCTACCTTGCTCAAGCTGCTTTCCCGTGTGACTTCACCTACTACGGGCAGCATAAAGGTAAAAGGCCGCCTGGCGTCATTGCTGGAGGTGGGCACGGGCTTTCATCCTGAAATGACAGGACGGGAAAACATCTACATGAACGGCACCATAATGGGCATGCGCAAGTGGGAGATAGACAAAAAACTGGATGAAATTGTAGACTTTGCCGGAGTGGCTAAGTACCTGGATACACCTGCAAAACGCTACTCCTCGGGTATGACCGTACGGTTGGGTTTTGCTGTTTCTGCATTTTTGCAACCGGAAATACTCGTAGTAGACGAGGTGTTGGCAGTAGGCGATGCGGAGTTTCAAAAGAAGGCCATAGGCAAGATGCAGGATGTAAGCCAGGGGCAGGGAAGAACCGTGCTATTTGTGAGTCATAATATGGGGAGTATAAAATCTCTATGTAATAGAGGAATTGTATTAACCTCCGGGATTTGTTCATTTGAAGGAACCGCAAAAAGTGCAATAGAATTTTATATCGACGAGTCAAATAAAAGTAATGGGAAAGGTATTCTCGATTTGAAAGGAATGAAAATGGGATCTGAAGACCTTTTTTTGAACGAAGTTGGTGTTTTTGATTCGAATGAAAAAGTAAGAACAACTTTTCTCCAGTCAGAAGAAATTATAGTTCGTTTGGGTTTTTCTGTTATTAGAGAACTAAAAGGTGTACGGTTTAATTTAAGCTTAAAAACAATATTTTCGGAAGTTGCATTTAGCACAACATCTCATAAGGTAACTAAAGATGGGTTGACCGTAGGTGACCATACACTAGAATTAAGAATACCTGCATTTTTATTAAATGATACAAGGTACACTTTGGCATTTAGTATAGGTATTCCAGGAGTTGAAGTAATAATGAAGCAAAAAGATTTATTGTTTATTGATATTGAGGGACAAGGTGTAGGTGGGTCTAATTTTAAAGAGGTTTGGCCAGGAGTTGTATGTCCTAAAATTAATTGGACGTTGTTAAGGTAATGTTTAATGAGGTATTTAAAGAAATTGAGTAATATTTTCAATAGAAAGTATAAGCAAAATAAAATTAAGCCAAACGATGTGTTTTTGGTCTCATATCCAAAATCAGGTAATTCATGGTTGAGATTTATTGTTAGTAATTATTTAAATAAAGGGGCTGGCATTGTTGACTTTCATAGTGTTCACGATTTGTTCCCTGAATTTGAGACACACCTTTCTGATAACTATTTTAGAGATGTACGTTTTTTTAAGAGTCATTCAGGGTACAATAATTCTTTCAGAAAAGTGATCTATTTAGTTCGAGATCCTAGAGATGTTTCGGTTTCATATTTTTATTACTCAAAAAAGATTAAGTACATAGATAAAAATATGTCTTTCAATGATTTTTTAGAACTTTTTCTAAAAGGAGATGTGCCTTATGGAAGGTGGGATAGTCATGTAAATGGCTGGTTGAAAAACAGAAACAACCTTGATGATTTTCTATTTATTAAATATGAAGATATGTTAGAAGAACCATTTAAATTGAGTAAGTCGGTTTTAGAGTTTGCAGGGTTTGATGTTGATAGTATTAGATTGGAAGAGGCAATAGAGAATTCTTCGTTTTCGAAGTTAAGTATGCTGGAAAAAAACAATCAGCAAACTAATAAATATTTATCTAATACTGATCATTCAATCCCTTTCATAAGAAAAGGAATTGCGGGAGATTATAAGAGGTTTTTTTCTGAAAAAATGGAAGCTGATTTACTAAAACGTATAGCCACTTTTGGATATATAAAGTAAAATGAAGAAGGAGTTACCAAACTAGTTTGCCAATGCTTTTGCAAAATAATTTTTTTATTAATAAGAGAAAGTATTCTTTCTTATACGCGAAGTATAAGGACTATACTATGATACCCAAAAATGTCTATATAGATAATTTAAAATTAATTCATTCATATAAAGAGTGTATTATAAATGATATTGTTGAGTGTGGAACATGGAAAGGGGGGATGATTGCAGGTATTACTGATTTGTTGAATGGGCGAAATAATATTCATCTGTTTGATAGTTTTGAAGGATTACCTGACGCAAAGGACATTGATGGAGAAGCAGCTATTGAGTGGCAAAAAGATACGAATGGCAGTTGGTATTTCGATAATTGTACAGCTGATATAAATTTTGCAGAGGAGTGTATGAAACGGAGCAAATCAAATAATTACACTCTTCATAAAGGGTGGTTTAATGAGACTCTTCCAGAGTATGCAAAGCTTAAACCTACAATATCGGTTTTAAGGCTTGACGGTGATTGGTATGATTCCACGATGGAATGTCTTAATAATTTATTTCCTTATGTCCATGAAGGAGGACTGATTATTATAGATGATTACTTGTTTTGGGATGGATGCACTAAAGCAGTCCATGATTATTTATCTAGGAACGGATTGAGAGAGAAGATTAGAACCTACAACAATACCGTTGCTTATATCATTAAGTTAAAATAATGAAATATGAGGCAGCAGAACTGTCTTCACCGATAGTTGAAGGAGGAAGAGTTACTTTAGTTGATGAAATTAATGTAGATGCTATAATTGAAAACTATATTAATGTGCTTTCATTAGATGTAAAGCCATACTATAAGAACTGTGAAAAGCTTCAGGTTTATAAATGCAATGCTACAGGATACCACTTTTTCTATCCCTTTGGTATTTGTGGTGATGGTGTGTTTTATGAAAAACTGGAAAAATTTCCATGGTATTATGATTCATGGAAGTGGGAGCATGAAAATGCATTGAAGTATTTTGATAGAGGCTCCAAAGTGTTAGAAATTGGAGCTGCACAAGGAAGTTTTTTAGCCGTATTAAGAGAGAAGCAAATTTTAGGTGTTGGATTGGAATTAAACCAAAACGCAATTCTTGAAGCCGAGAAAAAGGGGCTGACCATGTTTAATGAAAGTATGTCGGTTCATGCGAATAAATATAAAGAGGAGTATGATGCAATTTGTTCGTTTCAAGTTATGGAGCATATTTCCGACATACAATCTTTTGTTAATGATCAATTGAAGGGATTAAAAAAAGGTGGGTATTTGATTGTTTCAGTACCAAACAATGCATCTTTTTTAGGAAAGGATAATAATATTTTGAATTTACCTCCTCATCACATGGGTTTGTGGGATGAGAAATCATTATGCAAATTGACAGAGTTTTTCCCATTAAAAGTAGTAGATGTTGGTTATGAACCATTAAAAAGACATAGGGCTTATTTTAATAATGTAGTCGTAAATTATTTGAAAGCTGAATTTGGATTGTCAAAAAAAATCACATCAAAATTGTCAAGGCTTTTCACCTTGTTTTCTTCTCGCAAGTTCCAGGCATTTACTGTACAAGTGGTATATCGTAAAGTATGAAGTATTTAAACTTAGGTTGTGGATCACATTACCACAAGGATTTTTACAACATTGATTTTTATAAAGTTGGGGAGGGTGTTCAAGAATTTAATTTATTGAAGGGAATCCCTTACCCCAAAGAGTATTTTGATGTGGTGTATCATTCACACATTCTTGAACACTTTACAAAGCGAAAAGGTGAGTTTTTTATGTCTGAATGTGAACGAGTACTGAAAAAAGGAGGTGTTTTAAGAGTTGCAGTACCTGATTTGGAGCAGATTGTAAGGCAATATCTAGAAAAATTGGAAACTGTAAGAAAAAGAAGCACGGACTTGTCTAAAGCAGAGTATGATTGGGCAATGATAGAATTGTATGATCAGGCAACTAGAGAATATGGGGGAGGGCTGATGGGAGAGGTTTGGTCTCAGAGTTCAATTATTAATGAAAAGCAAGTTTCAGATAGAATGGGTTATGAGTTTACTTATTATAGGAATAAAATCCTTGCTTCAAATTTTAAAGAAAGTCGTCTGCCATTATCAAAAAAGATAATTAACAAGTTTGTGGCATTGTGTAAAAAAGTTTTAAGGAAAAATACTGAGTTTCAAAGAATGATTCAGGTTAATAAAAGCGGTGAACTTCATAAATGGATGTACGATTCTTACTCTCTTTCTGAATTATTGAAAAAAACAGGTTTTAGAGATGTAAAAGTGCTAAATGCTTTTGAAAGCCAAATAAATGGTTGGGAGGATTACAGGTTAGATGTGGTTGATGGACAGGTCAGGAAACCAGACTCTTTATTTATAGAAGCGATTAAGTGATTGTATGAAAAATAATATTTCGTTTATAGTTCCGGCATATAACTGCCAAGAAACGCTGAAAGAAAGTATAGAGTCAATTTTTGATGGTAATGCGGAAGTTGGAGATGAAATTATAATAATAGATGATGCATCGACTGATAGTACACCAGAAATAATTTCCTCTTTGAGGAAAAAGTATGATGCTATAGTAACAGTTAAGCATCATATTAACAAAGGTTCTGCTGCAGCAGCTCGAAATACAGGAATTGATATCGCTAAGAATGACTTGCTTTTTTGCCTTGATTCCGATAATATTCTCGTGCCTGGGAGTATTTTTCAGTTAAAACAAATGTTAATCAGTCAGAATTTAGATGCGGCTGCATTTGGAGAAATTCATTACTTCAAAGATAGTATAGTAAACTTTTCACATAAGTGGGTAATGAAGCCAGAAATTAAAATTGAAGACAATGTAAATACTCCTCAACAAACCCCTTGTAGTAGTGGTAATTATTTGTACACCAAAGACATTTGGAAAAAAGCAAATAGACATCCTGAAAGCTTTGGGGGAGCGTATGATTCTTGGGCGTTTGGTATGCAGATTTTATTAGTTGGTGGAAAATTTAAAACATTAGAACAAACGTTTTATTATCACAGAATAGGTTATGAATCTACTTTTGTAAAAGAAGAAAAGAAAAACAATCCTTCTATTATTGCTCTACAAGTTCTATTACCTTATTTCGATTTTATTCATCCATCGGATAGAAAATATATTCTTAGAAACTATTCCTCCTGGTGGAGAAATATTGCTAATAAGAGGATTAGAATTAATGACCGAAAACCAAAAAAAAGTTTTTTAGATAAATTCAGAGTTAACTGAAATGATTAACTTTTTATTGATTGGTTATGATAAATTGACTTAATATTTAATTTAGGTAAATATGCTTCGATCCTTTTTTAGTAAGCTGTTTTTTTCTTCAAATACAATGGGTACTACAAATGAGAGTATCAGGTCTGAGTGGATTCGGACTTCTTTGTTAAAAATACCAGAAGGAAGTACAATTTTGGACGCAGGAGCAGGAGAATTGAAATATAAAAAGTACTGTGAACACTTAGATTATACAAGTCAGGATTTTGGTCAGTATGATGGAGAAGGTAATCATGCGGGATTGCAAACTAAGACATGGGACAATTCTAAGCTAGATATCGTATCGGACATTACAGCGATACCGGTTAAAGATGCTTCGTTTGATGCAGTGATGTGTATTGAAGTATTAGAGCATGTTCCCGATCCTTTGAGCGCTATAAAGGAATTGGATAGAGTGCTGAAGCCAGGAGGTCAGCTTATTGTTACAGCTCCCTTTAGTTCCCTGACTCATTTTGCACCGTATCATTTTAGTACAGGGTTCAGTCAGTATTTTTACAAGCACCATTTAGAAGTAGAGTTGGGATACAGTATACAAGATTTGTACTCAAATGGGACTTTTTTTGATTTTTTGGCTCAGGAAATAAGGAGATTGCAATCAGTAGCTGTACAGTATTCAGATTATCGGATGTCTATTTTAGATAAATTTCTAGTTCGATCCTTTTTGAATTTATTAGCCAAAATAGCCAGTAGTGATGTAGGATCAGGTGAATTATTATGCTTTGGTTATCAGGTGCTTGCAAATAAACCTCGATAAGTGATTTTTATTAAACTTTCGGGAGGTTTGGGAAACCAAATGTTTCAATTTGCCTTTGGCTTAGCTTTGGCAAAGAAGCATAAGCAGCCTTTGTATGTAGATTTATCGTTTTTGCTGAACCGGAAACTGGAAGGGGTGACTTTTCGGGATTATGAACTCAAGGTTTTTGAGGGAAACCCCAAGGTGATAAACAAATCCATTCCTGCCTTTTTAGAAGTGTTTTCTAGCGTGTGTAATCGGGTTCAGGTAAAACAACCGTTGTATAAAAAATTAGATGAGTCTACCTTTTCGAGTACCAGTGAACTTAGCCCATTTATCAATCATGTAGTAGGCTACTGGCAGAGTGAGCGCTATTTTATTGAAGCAGAAAATGAGATTCGTAAGGCGTTTTCTTTTGCGATTGCCCCCTCGGTAGAAAATCAGCAGGTATTGAAGCAAATAAGTGAGACTATATCAGTTAGTGTTCACGTAAGAAGGGGGGATTATGTTAGTTCACCCAAAAATCTGGCGTATCACGGTGTGTGTGGTCTGGACTACTACGAGCGGGCGATTGCTTATGTACAACAAAAAATACCTGAGGCTTGTTTCTATGTTTTTTCCGATGACCCTTCCTGGGTTCAGTCACACCTTAGTTTTGGAGGGGCTACAGTGCATTTTGTCACTCACAATTCGGGAGCAAATAGTTATGAAGATCTTCGGTTGATGCAGCATTGCCAGCATCATATTATTGCAAACTCATCCTTTAGTTGGTGGGGTGCCTGGCTCAATAAACGCCCGGATAAGCTTGTAATAGCTCCCAGTCGTTGGTTTGTCGATACTAAAGCGAATGAAAAAGCAGATCATATTATCCCTGAATCATGGTTGAAAATATAAAAGAACCGTTAGTTACTGTTCTAATGTCAGTATACAATGGCCAACCGTTTTTGAAGCAGTGCATTGATAGTATTATCGGTCAGACATATGAGAAAATTGAATTCATTATAATTAATGATGGTTCTACAGATAAAACTGAAGATATTATTTTGTCATTTAAGGATGATAGGATTGTTTATATAAGAAATGAGTTTAATATAGGTTTAACAGCAAGTTTAAACTTTGGTATTAGGCATGCTAAAGGAGATTTTATTGCTCGCATGGATTCAGATGATGTAAGTTCACCGGATAGGATAATGAAGCAAGTGAATGCTTTTATTCAAAACCCTGAATATTCGATAATCAGCTCTAATGTCAATTTAACTGATGCCGAAGGTAACAAAATAGGGGAGCTTAACAGGACATACAGCAATGTTGGGATTCTAGGAAGAATTTTTTTTTTTAATCCAATTGTACACCCTTCAGTCATGATAAAAAAATGTTTCTTAGAAAGAATTGGAGGGTATGATTTAAGTGTTACTAAAGCTCAGGATTATGAACTGTGGTTTAGAATGGTTGCTCATGGTGCAAAAGCTAGAGTGTTGCCGGATAGGTTGTTGGATCACCGGGAACACGACCAAAGTATAGAGAGTAAGCATAGAGTAGAACAGGAGCAAAATGTAAGGAGAATCTTACAAAAGTGGTTTTATGCTATGCTTGGGCTCGAGGTTGACGATTATACTGTCAGACTTTTTAGGGAAGGGGTTGGCAAAAAATATAAGCATACCCCATTTACTCTCTTTAAACTCCACCAGTTTCTAAGTCGATTTATGTTGAAATTTATGATAAAATACTGGACGAAACCTTGGGCGGTTTATGTAGCGGGTTTGTATGCAGCTAAGTATGTATTTCGTTCTAGTTTAAATTATCTGAAAATGAATTTTCATGCCTCTCATTAGTGTAGTAATACCGTGTTACAACCAGGGTAAATACCTGAATGAGGCTTTAGCTTCTGTTCAAGCCCAAACTTATAAGGATTTTGAAATTATTATCGTAAATGATGGCTCTACTGATTCTTTTACAATAGAGCTGCTTCAGGGGGTTAATCATCCTCGTACGACTGTCATTCATACCGACAATCAGGGTTTATCTGCAGCTCGTAATACGGGTATATCACAAGCTTCGGGCGAATATGTTTTCCCTCTGGATGCCGATGACAAAATAGGAAATACATATTTTGAAAAGGCGGTAAATATTCTGTCCAAAAAAAAGGATACAGGTATTGTTACTACGACACAAATTCAGCAGTTTGGCTACTATAACAGTGTAACTGGCAATGCTCAGGAGGGAGGAGTTGAATTGTTTGTCGGGTTAGAAAATAACATGGTGGCATGCTCTATGTTTAGGCGACTTTGTTGGGAAGAGAGTGGAGGATATGATGAAAGTATGAAAAAGGGAATGGAGGATTGGGAATTTTGGATACGGGTGACGGCTTTAGGTTGGAAGGTATCTTGTATTGATGAGCCTCTTTTTTATTACCGAAGAAAAAAAAGCTCCATGGTGACGGATAGTTTTGAGCTTAGGCCTGATTTGATGGAGTATATAGTTTCTCGCAATAAATCAATATATCAGTCTCATGTAGTAAGGGCAGTGATGGAGCGAGAGAAAGCTATTCACCGGTTAAGAGCAGAGTTACTGCAGATCAAAAAGCACCCCGTCAAAAATTTGTTTACTTCATTTACAACTTATATGAAGTATACCTTAGCCCGTTTAAGGAGTTAAAAGTGATATGTCTGCTTTTGATGTAGTTTTTACAATAGACAAAGCTTACCACGAGCCGTTGTGTTGCTCACTATCGTCGTTGCTGGCAACCAATGCGCAACAGGTAGATCGCATATTTGTTATTCATAATAGTGAATCAGCTTCAGCCAGTAGTTTTCGTAAGATAAGCACCTACATTGCTTCTTCATATCAAAAAGAAATTGAATCTATAGTGATAGATGATAGTCGGTTTCAGACATTGCATTTAGATTTCTTTTTTTCTCCGGCTATTTATTACAGGTTGTGTCTTGCCGATTTTTTACCCGACAATGTAGATTCAGTTTTATTTTTAGATCCGGATATTATTATCACCTCACCATTAGAATTAATTGCTGAGCTACGTTTTCTTCCAACAGACGATCTATACTGCTATGCAGTAGATCATGGCTATTCGTTGAGTCAGCAACCTTGGTTGGTTAAATTTCACCAGAGCTGGGATTCTTACTTCAATGCAGGGGTGATTTATTTTAATGTCAAATTGATGCGAAACCAAAAAGTGAGTGAGGCTATGATGAAATTTGCTAAAGAATATTTGCCTGAGTTGAAGTATCTGGATCAGGATATATTGAACATCATATTCTATGGTAAATGGAAACCCTTACCTTATTCTTATAACGCATATGACATCAAGCATAAGTTAGATCAATTACCCAAGGTAATCCACTATACGGGTAATCGTAAACCGTGGAATTACTTTTGCGATCATCCGTACAAAGACAATTATTGGGAAGTGTTGAAACAAACTCCCTTTAACAAGTTTGTGTCTATTAAGAGACTTTTGAGCTCAATCATTACACAGGTCCTTTTACCAATAGCCAGTTTGAAAAGAAAGTAGCGATATAGTGCTAAAACTTAATAAAGTTTTAGTATGTGTTATTTAACCAAAAAAATCAACTCTGTACATTTAGGATGCTTTGGTGCCTATAATCATTTACTACTAAGTGAATCAGAGACTTTACATATGAAGAAAAAAATTTATTATTTCATAATTGGACATTTACCAAAAAAGCTTGCAAGAGTAATAGAAACAATTAAGTGGGGGTATAAATTAACAGTTGAAAGTGATTCATACTTGGTTGAGACAGGTTATATCGACTCTCTTTTGGAGAATGATTTTACAGGTAAAGAGGGTGAATCCATACCCTGGATGAACTATCATTTTACATCATTTTTAGAGGATAGGTTGTCAGGAAATCAATCGGTTTTTGAGTATGGGTCAGGTTTCTCAACTTTATTTTTTGCAAACAGAACTCAAGATGTAACTTCAGTTGAATGTAAAAAAGAGTGGTTTGAAAGGGTTTGTACAATGACTCAATCTAAAAAAAATATCAAAGTTATATATGCAAATGATGATATCGAGTATCCCCTGATCATTAAAAATTATGATAAGGGCAAAAAGTATGATATTATAGTTGTAGATGATATTAGAAGGGTAGAATGTATGAAGTCTGCTATTGATAGTTTATCAGATAGAGGTGTGTTAATTCTTGACGATAGTAATAGGGCTATATACAAAGAAGGGATTAGCTTTTATATTGATAAAGGGTTTAATTACATAAAGTTTTATGGATTAAAACCTGCACAATTTGAGGCAAGTGAAACAATTTTATTCTACAGAGTGGGTAGTAATTGTTTGGGGATATAGTTTATCAGCGAAGTTTTATGAAGCCATATGTAAGCATAGTAATTCCGACTTTCAACCGCTGTGATATTTTATCTAGGCCAATAGAAAGTATTTTGATGCAGACATTTGAAAATTGGGAGCTGATAGTTGTTGATGATGGTTCTCAAGACGATACCGAAGAACTCCTCCAAGGCTATATACAAAGAGACAGTCGTATTAGTTACATTAAACGCCCCCCAAACAGGCGAAAAGGGGCAAACACTTGTCGTAATATTGGTATTGAAAATGCTAAGGGAAAGTATATCGCCTTTTTAGATTCAGATGATGAGTGGTTAAATGATAAATTGAAAGAGGATATTTCAATTACTGAAAGCCGTCAACCGTGTAAAGGGTTATATAGTGGAATAATCATTGATAATGGGCACAAAAAAACTTTGGGACAAACAAGAAAAGTCCAAAAGAATGAGAGCTATGTTGATTATATTTTTTCTGATGGTGTGTTGACTCAGACTTCTACTTTTTTCATGGAAACTAATGCTGCCTTGAAAATCAAATTTGATGAATCCCTGCAGCGCCATCAGGACTTGGATTTTTTCATTCGCTTTGGAAATTCTTATGGATGGTATTTCATATCCAATTATAATACGATTGTTTATTGGGCAAAAGGAACTCATAGATCACACCATTTCGATTCAATGATTCGATTTTATGAAAGGTACGAGGCTCAAATATCTTCAGTGAACAAAAAGGCTCGTTACTTGACTTGGTCTTGGGTTTTGGCTAAGATGTACCAAAAGTCGTATAAAAATTATTACATATCCGAGTTGAAAAAACTACGGCCTTCTTTATCAATCAAATACTATGTATTCACCTTATTTCCTGAACTAGCTTATGTTATTTGGACTAGCAGTTCTGGATTGTTTAAACGATTTCTGAAGAAGACTTATGATCAACCTGTTTGTTGAAAACGTTATATTAATATCAATTCTTTTGGTTCTGTCATTAAACAAAACAATAACTTGAGATTTGATGCATTAATCATAACGAATTTACCAAATTATTATAAAAGGAACCTTTTTAATAAAATAGGTGAACGATGTTCACTTTACGTTGTGTTTATTGGTGGCACTCAAAAGCAACGGAATGCAAATTTTTTAAATTTAGGAGAAGAGGTGAATTTTGAGTACGTAGTACTTAATCAATCACTGGACACTAGAAGTTATATCCAATCTTGTTGGAGATTGTACAAAGTACTCACGGGCAATTCATTTGGTAGACTGATTTTAGGAGAATGGGTTAATATTGAGTATTGGTTTTCCTTATTGTTTTTTAAAAAAAACAATAGTTCGATGATGCTTGAATCCAGTATTCATAGTGTCAAAGGGTTTGGCATAAAGGAGCTGGCCAAAGCTATTTTTTTAAAGAACCTCGATGCTGTATTTGCTAATGGTAAGAAGCATGCAGAGTTAGCGCAATTCTTAAATTTTGAAGGCAAGGTTTTTAGGACGAACGGTTTGGGGATAATAAATTATGGGCTTGAGGAAAAAGAAGTTGAGCGAGGTAATGATTTTTTATACGTAGGCCGTTTGTCTCCCGAGAAAAATCTAGACACCCTGATAAAGGTGTTTAATAATTTGCCATATCAGCTAACTATTATAGGAGAAGGGGCTGAGTACAATAAACTTAAATCTATATCTAATAGTAACATTCATTTTCAAGGTTATGTTAAAAATGAAGACCTAGCCCGATATTATCGCTCATGCCGGGCGTTTGTTTTAATATCTAAAGACGAACCTTACGGGCTGGTAGCAGAAGAGGCGTTATATTTTGGATCTCCTGTTATTATAAGTTCAGTTTGTGGCATTGTAGAAACCCATTGTTTCCACCAAAAAAATGCCCTTGTAGTTGATGCTTCAGACAAAGAAGCTATTGGTCAGGCAGTGGGAGAAATGATGAATGATGACGTTTATAGACAATTATGTTCCAATTGTAATAGAGAGGACATTGTTCGTAAAGACAATCTTCAGGTACAGTTGTATGTTGATTGGATTAAGAATGGTATAGTTTAGATGCCTAAAATTCTTTTTTTTGGACCTTATTCACCACCCGTTACCGGTCAATCATTGGCTTTTAGAGCAATAGTCGATTCATATAAACCATGCCAATATGTTTTAGTCGATACAACTTTTTGGCGTCATCGCATATCTAATAGTCTGTATGCTGTTTTTTATAGTTTTTGGTTGTTGTTAACAAAGCAAGAGATAAAAATAGTATACTTTACATGTACACGAAGTACTCTAGGAGCCCTTAAAGATTTGCCACTTCTTTTCTATGCTGATTATAAGAAGAAGAGAATTATTAACCACCTGCATGGAGGTGATTTTAAGCGTTTCTACGAGAAAGCAGGGTGGCTTAGGCCACTGTTGAAAAAAGCATATAAAACAATTGATACATCAATTGTTTTGACTCCATCTATGGCTAGGGAATTCGATGATTTTCATAATATGAAGATAGTCTCGGTTGCTAATTTTTACCCTTCTGATTTTGATGATGTTGTTTTACCGACAAAACAAAATCTTGAAATATCTTTTCTCTCAAATCTTATTTGCTCAAAGGGCATCTTAGATTTTCTGAAAGCTATTAAGCTGGTGGCAGAGAAGCGGCCAGGTATAACGTTTAAAATAGCAGGGAGGTTTATGGGTGATCATATCATGAGTGCTACCCAAGTTGAAAAAAATGTACGACAATTTTTGGATTCGAATAAAAATATTAGGCTTGTGTTCGAAGGAGGACTAAAACCTGAAGATAGATATTCTTTCCTGAGTACTTCTAGTATATTCGTTTTGCCCACGTACTATCCCACAGAAGGTTTTCCTCTATCCATCGTTGAAGCTATGAGGTGCGGAAATGTGATAATTACAACATTTCATAATTATTTGTCTGATATTGTAAAAAGTGAGAATGGATGTCTTGTAAAGCCTATGGATGTAGAGGGTATTTTCAATTCAATTTTAAAGTATACGGATGACATTGATTTATTGCAAAAGACACAAAATCACAATAGAAGGCAAGCTAAACTCAAATATTCTCAATCAATTTATACTTCTAAAGTTCGGCAAGTTATTGACTGTTAAAGTGCTTATTTAATTCATTCAATGAAGATATCAAAAATATATATATCATGTTACTATCGTGATGTTAACCTGACAAAGATTTGCGTTGCTTCTATAAGATATTGGTATCCTGATATTAGAATTTTATTAGTAAAAGATGAATCTTTAAAAAAATTCTCTACTAAAGACATAGAAAAGAACTGGGATGTAGAAGTATTTAACAATGACACCATATTTGTTTCTGGTAGGTTTAGCATTTTATCCCTACTTATTCAGAAGGGAGATGAGTGTTGTTTGTATTTAGATTCTGATCTGGTTTTTTGTGGCCCTGTGTTAAGTGTATTTGAAGAGTACGACACTGATGTTGTGGTAAGTCCAAATTGGGATAAAGATCCTTATCATCCTTTACACACCAAGAGGTATTATAATTACGCTAAATTAAAAGAGGTTGATCCAGGTTTTAAGTTCACTGGCTATACTTTTAATGCAGGACAAATTGCATTTAAAGAAGGGGTTTTTTCACCTGAAGATTTTTTAGATTATTTAGATGTTACACCAACTAACGTAACGAATAAGCGTGGAGATATAATCTCTCTAGATGATCAAGGGCTCTTAAATTATACTTTAGTAAAGATGGAAAGTGATAGGAAAATCTCAATTAGCAAGATTGAGTTCATGCTAATACCATATCGTGAAAGAGAGATAGATATTTGTGTTTCAGATATTATCAATAAAAAAGAAAAATTTCCTTTTATACTTCATTGGGCAGGGATTTCAGGCAGGAAGTTTATTCATTATATGACTCAAAGTGAAATTTTAATTTTCTTCAACGATTTATATTATTCCAGGCTGAAGTATGCTTTCTTTAAGAAGTATTTAGATTTGATTCTTGTGTATTATCAGCCATTAAAGTCTTTCATTCGTCGAAGAATGAAGAGTATCTAAATGGCTCAGGCCTTCTTCTGAGTTCACCTGGTAGGCTTGTAGGTATTTAGATATTCATTCTTGATACCTTACAAATGCTTTTCGCTTTCCATAGTAGAGGCGATGAGGTGTGGCAATGTTATTATTACTACTGACCACAATTACCTGTCGGATGTTATCTCCGATCAAAACGGCGCGCTTGTTTCTCCATGCGATGTAGAGGCTCTGGCAGAGCAAATTATTCGTTTTGTCGATGACAAAGCACTGCTCCATTGTGTGCAAACTACACAATGTAGGAGAAGCCCGGAGTAAGTACTCAGAAGAAGCGTATTTGAAAAGTGTATCAAACATTTTAGAATCTTGACAGATGTATTTACCTTACATGGTCTTTTTTTACCTTTTTAACCGTTATGTGTGAGTTTGACCTTTATCCTTCAATGACGAGCAAGTCTACTAATATTTTGATTCGATACGATAGACAAAGAGGTGGGGGGGATAGAGATAATTATTACCATTTTCTCTTGGGTTTTCTATTACCTACTGTTGATTTTATTATAAAAACAGGAAAGAAAGAAACACCAGAACATCCCACCGATTTTTATGTGGAATCTTGTGGAGCTGTAATGGATGAACTTTTTTATGAGGTTGCCGATAAATGGAAACTAAAGTTAAAGATCTTGCCCTTAGGGGGAACCCCTGAAGGGGGCTTCATTGAGTTTTTTCCTCCCAGGTGGGATTTGTTTTTTTTATATCATGCTTATTTGAGCAATTTTAAGCTTAGAGATGTTTTTCAAAACCTGGTTAAGGAAGTTATAATTTATTGGCTGAAACCACAGATCTTCCTTTTTAAAAAAAGGAAGATTGAAGTTCTGGCTTTTAAGAAAGTAATAAATACTTATTTGAGGGATTTAGGTCTTAATGGTAAAGCGTATTATGGTATTTTAAAGCGGAGTGTTGGGAAGCTGGCTGTAGATAGAACCGGAAAAAGTATAATGACAACTTTTAGAAATGTAGACAGACGACTTTTTGGATTAGATAAAGCTCAAAAGGCTTTGTCAGACAAAGGTGTTGATACGGTTATTTTTGAACCGGGAAAAGAAACATTGATGTCACAAATTATGTTTTTTCAAAACTGTAGAGGAATAATAGCGATAAGGGGTGCTGAACTAGCTAATGTATTTTGGATGAAGCCCAAAAGCAAGGTTATCGTTTTTGATTATTCAAGAAATGGTACTTCATCCCCTGCTAAAGCTATTTCCAAAATTATAGGTTTAGACTACTATGAGATTAGAAATAACATTAGTGAAAAACAAGAATTTAATACTGCCTTGATAAACAAGGTTGCCGAAATAATATGCGAACGATGAAGGCAAAACGGATCGCCAATACTTTTGATGAATTGAGGTGTTTTCTTGCCCAAACTCTCACACATTCAGTATTTGAAATTGAAGAAGTGAGTTTTTCAGACCAAAGAGAATGGCTTGTAAAAGATGGTGTAATCTCACATCGAACGAATGGTTTTTTTCATGTGTCAGGTTACAAGGATCATACAAATGAACATTTGGTATTGTATCAACCGCAAGGAGCTTTTAATGGACTCATTGTGTGTAAGCACAAAGAGAAGGTTTACGTTTTGGTTCAGGCCCGTGTGGAGCCCGGAAATGTGGGCATTGTTCAATATGGTCCAACCGTGCAATCTACACCAGCTAATTATTTGCAGTTGCATGGGGGTAAACCTACTCCATATTTGGATTTCTTTTTTAGTTATAAAAAGGAAAGCAGACCTCTGTGGAATTCTTGTCAGTTAGATATAGGTAAGAGGTATTATCAAAAGTCTAAAACCTTGAGTTACGTGGAAGTGCCTGAACTTATTTTTACAGACGAAAATATGATTTGGGTACCCCTGGAGGTATTGTGTGACAATATAGCTGCAGATAATATATTTAATACCGATTTGAGGTCTATGTTGGCCGTATTTGATTGGGATGAATATTTAGGGTTTTCTAAAACACTACCACCTAACAAGTACAATATTTTGCTTGATACATGTTCAGTGCCAAAAGGTAGTTTAGTTTCAATTGACTGTCTAAAGAATTGGGATATTTCAGATTCGGGTGTTTCAGGAGTTAAGTCTTCTTCACTGCATGTGAAAATGTTTAAAACAACTTGTAGAACAAGAGAAGTAGGGGTATGGTTTCAACCCCTTATGTGTGTAAGTGATACCGGAAAGGTTGTCTTATGTGTAAAAAAAATAAAGGGTAGTTTTCATGTTTTGCTTACTGCAGGTGGTGAATTTGGTGCTGGAGGAGAAAACGTCTGGCTTCCGTCTTTTTTGCACTACCCTGAAGAGATACAGCAAGATTATTCGGCCTTAGGGAGAATGCTTTGCGAGGTTCGGCAGTCTGAAGAGGGGGGGAGGTTTTATGAAAATGTGAATAAATACGAGTTGATAGAAGTAGATGCTCAATTGAATTTAGGTGAAACTCAATATTGGGTACCCATTGAAACATTTAAACAGATTTTAAAGACTTCCAATAGTGTAAGCATACAATTAAGATGTATTGCTTCACTTATGATACGTTATATGAATAAACATATAATGACCACTGACACTTCTTACACTTTCTTCACACCCTCCCCGAGGTTTACGTGATAGGCTTTTAGATCGATGGAAGTTGCAGCTTTGTAGGCTTTTGCGGCTTTCAGCGTAAACGCTTCTACATAATCTTTTTCTACAATGTTGATGGTGCAGCCACCAAATCCGCCTCCCATCATACGTGCGCCCAGCACCTGTTCGTCTTTCTGGGCAAATTCTGCCAGAAAATCGAGTTCACTGCAACTGACCTCATACAGCTTGCTGAGCCCCCAGTGCGATTGGTTCAGGTTTCTGCCCATGCTGATCAGATCATTTTGAGCTAACGCGTCGCAGGTATTTACCACTCGTGCATTTTCATCTATTACAAACGAAGCACGCAGCTTTTGTACAGGGTTGAGCTGATCTGCTACAGCGTCCAGTATTTCATGCGTAAGGTCACGGGGCGACTCTACCTCAGGGTACTGTTTCCTCACTGTATCCACCACGGATTCCACATCGCTTCGGCGCTCGTTGTAAGCTGAGTCGGTCAGTTCATGTGTCACGCATGTATCGAGCAGCACGATAGTATAATTGCCCAACAGGGCAGGAAAGTAGTTGTATTGCAGGTTGCGGCAGTCCAGAAACAGGCAGTGATCCTTTTTGCTAAACGTAACTGCATATTGATCCATCAGCCCGCAGTTGAGGCCTACACGGTGCTCTGTAGACTGAGCCATTTTCGTTATCTTCTCTTTGGATAGGCCAAGGTCAAACAGTTCGCTGATAGCGTAGAGTAGTCCACAAGTAAGTGCCGCCGAAGAGGAGAGTCCTGCACCGATGGGTATATTGCCCCCAAACACCAGGTTAAAACCACCGATTGCGTACCCCTGGGTATTCAGTTCTGCCATTAGCGATTCCATATATTTCATCCAGCCACCTGAGGCTACTTCATGCGTGGCTACCTGAAGTAGCTTTTGTTCGCTGTAGTCGGCCGAATACAAGTTGGCTTTATCCGTATGGTTTTTGCCAATAGCAAAATAGGTGTACTTGTCTATTGCTGCCGGCAAAACATAACCCAGGTTGTAGTCCGTATGCTCGCCTATCATGTTGATTCTGCCCGGGGCTTGTACCATTAGCTCCGGTGCTGTAGAATACAGTTTAGTATATTCCGATTTAATTAATTCTATCATTTGTGGGCAAATTTAATCTGTTAATCGTAATTGATACGTTTAAAGATGAAAAGGTTACTAATTTACTAAAAAAAGACCTTTTTACAACGATAGACGCGGATTGTTTTGTAGACACACAGGGTAAATATACGGTATGCGCACCTGCGGGAAGTTTTATAAAACCTTTTTAAGGTATTAACCAATCAGTGTTGCGTATTGCCATTACCGGTGAAACTTGCCAAAGGAAAGCAGGTGAATGATTTTTTTGAGCCAATCCTGAACCAGGGCAATGTAGAGCAACAGACTGATCAGCCAAATGGCCAGAATATTGAACCAAAAAGTGTCTAATTCCACCGAGCCTATTTTTTTGGATGGCGCGTAAAAATGTGCATGACCCCAAGGCGAATCGGGAGTGTGGTAGATGGGATCTTTTTTTCGAATCAGTCGCCCGTTGTGCTCAGCTATTTTTTCTATCGTACTTCGGTTGAGTACTAAATTGGCCAGCCCCTTGTTGTGATGGTTTCGCTTGAGTTGTAGTAGTTTTTCTTTCCCCATGGTATCGCTCAGAGCCTTGTACTGCATATCGCGTTTTTGGAGAGCTGTGGTGCGTTGCTGTTCGTATTGCGTTTGTTTTTTGTCCAGAAAAGAGAGTACTGAACGAAAAGCGGCACTGTCGTAATCTGCATGTGTGAGTGTTTTGAGTAAGACGGGTGGGCAAGACATTTGTGAGAGGGCATGGTGCAGCAAGGCGAGCTTTTGTTCGGAGGCGGCAGTGTTGTCAGTTTGGTGGTACGCCAGTGCAAAGGCTGCTTCTTTTTTTACCTGGGGTAAAAGGAAGGAAGCCTGATAGCTGGTATTGCTGATGTTCTGGTCGTAAGTAAAAAACAACTTTTCATAAGGGTTGTTTTTAAATTGCTCTACGGCGAGAGCCTCATACGCCCAGCGTGATGTCATGATGTTGCCTACCAGAGGCACCTGCTCTTCGTTTCTTATGCTTTTGTGCAATTCGTCGAAACGAATCATGGCACCTCCCAGCAGAAGCTGAGGTACGAGCAGCAGCGGGATGAGGATATAAATGGTCACGATGGAATTAAGGCCGGATGAAATGTTGAGACCGAGTATGCCAGCAAAACATCCCGTAGAAAAGAGTATAAGCCAGTAGCTGAAAACCAGTCCTTCGATTTCCAGTATGGCATGGCTTACTACCACAAAAATGAGCATTTGAAGTCCCGTAAGGCCAAAGAGGTAGATAATCTTGGAATTGAGATAGCTACGTCGGCTAAGGTTGAGGAAAGATTCACGTTCGATGATTTTTCTATCTCTGAAAATCTCTTCGGCACTTACCGACAGGCCTAAAAAAAGAGCCACAACCACTGACATAAACAGGTATATCGAGAGGTTTTTATTTTCACTGAAAATGTACTCGTTTGCAGAGTATTTGGATAGGTAGCCGAGAATAAAAGCAAGCAAGGGGGGCTCCAGCAGGTTGAGCAGTATGTATTGCAGGTTAGTATGCTTGGCCAGTAAGGTTCGTCGGATAAATAGGGTGAGCTGCTCCCATCGGGGAGGGATTTGAAACTGAGTAGGAGGCAGGGCTGTTTCCCACTTCAGCTTCTGCAGCTGGGGCAGGATGTTTTCTCTGTATTTTTCGTACCAGCTGGCCGGGGAGGTTTTGCGCTTCAGTGATGTTCGCCCTTTGTCGTCTATTTCCCGGGCTTCTACTATGTGTAGCACCTGTTCAGTAATCACATTGCCACAGGTTCTGCATTCACTTTCTGCTGCATTTACCTGAGTGTTCATGGTTTTAAAATACACGATGGAGTCGATCGGGTGACCATTGTATATGGGATAACCACCTTTATCCAGAATCCACAGCTTGTCGAGCAGCTTAAAAATATCCGACGATGGCTGATGAATGATGGCAATGACAAGTTTGCCTTTGTTGGACTGTTCTTTGAGCAGGTGCATTACTTTTTCAGAGTCCATAGAAGACAGCCCGGAGGTAGGTTCGTCTACAAAAAGTATGGAGGGTTCGCGCATGAGCTCTAATCCGATGTTGAGACGCTTACGTTGACCTCCGCTGATAGTTTTGTTCAACGGGTCGCCCACCTGTAGGTCTGCTATATCGGCTATGTCTAGGTCTGTAAGTACTTTGTGTACTGTTGCCTTTATTTTTTCTTCTGAAAACCCCCCAAAGCAAAGTTTGGCGTTGAAGTAGAGGTTTTCGTATACGGTGAGTTCTTCGAAGAGCAGGTCGTCCTGTGGCACATAGCCGATTAGCCCCTCACTGGCGCACCGGCTAATGCTGTGGCCGTTGATGCGCAGCTTTCCTGCGTCGGGCTGTAGCTTGCCACTGAGTAGATTGATCAGCGTGGACTTGCCCGATCCACTGCCTCCCATAATACCTACTAGTGTGCCGGATTGCTCACAAAAGCTAAATGGTTTGATACCATTGTCGCTGTTTTTGAAGCGAAAAGATACCTGATCTCCCCAGAGTACCGTTTTGATTTTTTTATCGTCCAGTAAAAACTGCTTACTAATAACTGATTCGTAGATCGGTTGGATTTCTGCACCTTTGATAATAGCACCAGGCCTTAGGTTGTAGGTGTTGCCTGATATCATTTTCTTGCCCTCTATGTAGAGGTTGAGCGGACCGGTGTACCGGCATACAAACAGTTTGACACTGCTGATGTAGAGTATGGAGATTTTACCGAAGAGGTGTTTGTCGTAGATGTGTCTGAATTCGTCAACTCCCGGTACTTTTTTGTTTTTCATCAGCCAGGCCATCTCTTCGGGCCATTCGGTCATCCGGTTGTCGATGATCAAAACGGCATCTTTCGAAATGTCAGCCAATGTGGGGTCGAGGATAAACGATTTGATGTTGTTCGTTTCCTCGTTGGATATGTGAAAGTTGAGTGCTACAAGCTGTATAAACTCGGCTTCTTTATCGGATACTTTCTTGTCTGTGTTGATCAGTTCGATCAGTTGTATAAATAGAATAACCCTGTCGTATCGTACCAATTCTGCATTGAGTTGATTGCAGATTTTTGTTACCTGAATAATGTTTTTTGTGTCGAGTTCTACGATTTTTTCTACCGGTACTCCGGTAGCTTCCCGTCGGTAAAAGTCGACATAGTTTTGATACAGTTCCAGGTATTTGCCTGCCAGTTCCTGGTTGAGGAGTTTTTCCAGGTAGGGCTTTACGATAATATTGCCAGTATCCACTTCTTCGTCTTTTACACTTTCGATAATCGCGAAGAGGTGCATAAGGGCGTTGATGATGGATTCGCTCATAGGGCTGGCTGTAGTTTAGTAGGAGTCAGGGTGAGGTTAAAAAAAGGGTATGACGGACTGGTTTCCGACATACCCTTTGAATGAAAGCATAGCTTCTGCTAGTTTATGATTTCGTCTCTTGTGGATTTTACATTGTCGAGTATGTCGCCCAATTGGCCTTTGGTGATGCCTGCTTCTTCGATTACACCATCGTAAGTCAGGTTAAGAAAGCGGATAAGCGGCAGTACGGCATTTACATCTTCATCGTCTTTGTATTTTTCACATAGCTCTGCCAGTTTTTTCGCTGCGGTTTTCTGGTTGCCTACTATGTCCATCAGGCGTTTGTCGTAGTTGCTGGATATGGCCAGCTGTGTGGTTATGTACAGGCCTTCTATCCAGCTGCCGGCTACCACTAGCAATGCCAGTTTGTCTTGCCCGTTTTGGTTTAGTTGCTCGTAGGTACGGTAAAACGACTTGGAAATAATTTGTATAAGCGAGTCTTTGTTGTCTATGTTGGCTTCTATTCTGTTGGCCATATCCTGGGTAAATACATTGGATATCTGCAGGTCGTTGATCAGTGATCTGGAGACTTCTAAAAACTTCATGGTCTCTTCCTGCTTGTTGTAGGTGCTGGCATAGCTTAAATCAGCACCATATACTCCCAGGTTCAGCGCTTTGGTGCGTTGGGTCTCGTACTTGTCTACATTTTCTACCGGGTTGGTGATGTCGAGCACAAATGCTGCGTCTGCATCCTGCAGGAGCTGAGTAACCTCATAGGATGTAGGTATAGGGTATTTAAATTCCTTTTCCACCATTTTACTTATTTGTTCGGTATCGATAGCAGTGTCGTTGGTGGTCTCCTGTTGTTTTTTGCCTCCTGAGCAGGCCAGTATACATCCGGATAGTGCAGCTACAGCCAGAAATTGTGTTGTTTTTTTGTAGGTATTTGTCATGTTATAAAATGTAGGTTATTGAGTAATAGCTAAAGCTATAAAAATTAGCTTAATTCCACAAGGTTAAATGGGTTGGCGAAATAGGCTCAGCTTAGAAAGTCTCCGGTAGGTTAGCTACACGGCGGGTGAGGTAAAATGTATAGGTATACTTCAATCCTTGCCCAAAACAGTAGATGATATGCCAGAAACTAACGTCTAAGAGATCACATGTTGATTCTTTGTTGCACGGATAAATCGTGCATTTTGCTTAAAAAGTTTGTATCAAATAAGATAGACCTACTCTAAAAATGCTGTAAATCGCTCTCCCTGGTATTAATCCACAAATAAAAGTGTTTTTTAAGCCGAGCCTAAATAGGGAAGAAGAGGGGCACTTAAAAATAGGGCAATAAAAAAACCGACCTGAAAAGGCCGGTTTCTTTTCTGGAAAATATTTTGAGAGGTTTAGGCAGTGAGTGCCTTAGCCATGGTTTCTCCTATATCAGCAGGTGAACTTACTACGTGTAGTCCGCATTCTGCCATGATTTTCATTTTAGCTTCTGCTGTATCGTCTGCACCACCGATAATCGCACCGGCATGTCCCATTCGCTTGCCTTTGGGCGCTGTTTGTCCGGCGATAAATCCTACTACAGGCTTAGGGTTGCCCTGAGCTTTGATCCATCGTGCTGCTTCAGCTTCGTAGTTTCCGCCGATTTCGCCTATCATTACTATTCCTTCAGTTTCAGGATCGTTCATAAGCATTTCTACGGCTTGTTTGGTAGATGTACCGATTATAGGATCTCCTCCGATACCGATAGCGGTAGATATACCCAATCCGGCTTTTACTACCTGATCAGCAGCTTCGTAAGTAAGCGTACCGGATTTTGATACGATACCGATCTTTCCTGTTTTGAATACAAAACCAGGCATGATACCTACTTTGGCTTCTCCCGGAGTAATAACACCCGGGCAGTTAGGGCCTATCAATGTGATGTCTTTGTTTTTGAGGTAATTTTTAGCAGTTACCATATCTTTTACGGGAATGCCCTCTGTGATGGTAACGATAACCTTAATGCCTGCATCGGCAGCTTCCATGATGGCGTCAGCGGCAAATGCGGGGGGTACAAAGATAATGGATACATTAGCTCCGGCTTTCTCTACAGCCTCTTGTACGGTGTTGAATACAGGTCTGTCCAAGTGAGTCTGACCTCCTTTACCGGGTGTAACTCCACCGACTACATTTGATCCGTACTCGATCATTTGTGAGGCGTGAAAAGTACCCTCAGAACCGGTGAAACCCTGAACGATTATTTTAGAATCTTTATTTACTAGTACACTCATGCGTTTTCGATTTTGTGCAAAAATAGAAGAATAAATCTCTTAACCAAAGGTGAAATCTAATTGGCATAAATTATCCTAAATGTTTTTGAATTTCACCAGCCCACAGCTGTCTGTTTTTTTGCTTTTCAGCTACTACTCACAACTAAAAACGGGGAAGAAAACCTGGTCTGTATCCGTTGAGAGATTACAACCTGTCGGATGTCTTTGTCACCCCAACACAGCGTAGAATTAGTCGTTGAGCATGTAATTGTCTATAAATTCACGTACAGCCCCTTCGCCTCCCTTGCGCGATAATTTGATGTCTGCTATGGCCAGTATTTTGTCGTGAGCATCCGAAGGGCAGGCTGATATGCCTACTGCCTGCATGATGCCCAGGTCATTGATGTCGTCACCGATGTAGGCAATCTGCTCCCTGCTGATACCCAATTCCGAGCACCATTGATCCAGCACCACGAGCTTGTCTTCCATACCCACGTAGCAGTTTTGAATCCCTAGCACTTCAGCACGGGCGGTTACCATTTCACTCACCATACTGTGACTGATAATGCCTACTTGTTTGCCTGCCTTTACCAGTTGTCGTATGCCCAAGCCGTCTTTGGCGTTGTATTTCTTGAATTGTGTGCCGTCTTGTGTTACATAAACTCCCCCGTCAGTGAGGGTGCCGTCTACGTCTAGTATGAGTAATTGTATGTCGTCTGTTTTTTTGTTCATAGCATAAAAATTTGAAGTGGCAATTTATGGAAATTAATGAGTAAATGCTGACTTGTAGAAAGCTGATAGCTGGTGCAAGTGCCTGTGTCAAACAAAAACAAGTGAAAGTGCATTTTCCTAAGAAAATAAAAAACAACAGTTTCTCAGTACCTGACTTTAGTAGGAAAAATGATGGAGTGGGTACCACATTGTAAACAAGGGGTGTATTGACATCATCGTGGAAAATTTTTAACTTTTCGCTAACAACAAAACACTTAAAACATGGGTAAAGGAGATATTAAAACCAAAAGAGGAAAACTCAGTAATAAGTCTTACGGAGTAAAACGACCAAGAAAACGCCGACGGAATTCTCCGGGTGGCACAGCAAAGAAAGCTAAGTAGGCTCAATTGAGATGAATGCCCTAAGGATCACAAGTGAACCCTTAGAGGCAGGAAGGCCTACTGGATTGAAAATTTGTATAGAAAAGCTGTTTTAAAAAGAATCGACATCATGTCGTTTTGGGTAAACAAACTACTGTAGCGCAAATAAGTCTTGGACCTGTGGTGTGCCCAACCTGTCTTTTTGAAGCAGCTTTTGTTTTTTCAGTGGGTTTATTCTTTAAATTCGCACATCTTTTTTTTGATGAAATAAAGCAAACGGGTGAAGCATTTTCTATTACTTATGATCCTCACAGCCGGGGTAAGTCTGGCTGCAATGGGGCAAAACAGGACCTACCTCGGCGTGAAGGGAGGGTATAACTATGCCACCGCTACGTTTAGTCACGCTCTCCAGCGCATCAACATAGAAGAGGGCTACAAGCCGGGCATGCATATAGGGCTGGTAGCTATGAACTACATGGAAAAAAATATTGGCCTGCAGGTAGAGTTGAATTATACCCAAAAAGGGTGGACGCAGTTATTTAACCCCGGAACGCCCAAGTTTACCACGGACCTGGATTATATAGAGTTACCCATGTATATGAATGTGTACATAGGCAATAAAAAACTTCGGGTATTTTTCAATCTTGGAATTTATGCAGAATACCTGATAGGTGTGAAGTCCAGTCCGCACCCTGCGGATACACAGGGGTATGATTTTCACCCTTATGATACATCAAGAGATCGTCGGTTTGGCTATGGTATGATTGGAGGAGGAGGTATTTACCGCGATTTTAGTTTTGGTACACTTCTTATTCAGGGAGCGTTTGCTTACGGCATTAGCAATGTACTCGATCCCATTACGGAAGATTCGGGCATTCCCGATATTTCAAATCTCATTACTTCCTCTGTCTCTATCGGTTATATGATCAAGATAGGACATTAGTTAGGCTCTGCTGAGACTAACGTTCAAAGGATTGCTTGTTGATTTTATGTTGCCCGGAAAATCGTGCATTTTGCTCAAAAAGCTTGCATCAAATAATAAGGCTTTATATGAATTTGTGTGGAAAGTAGAATTATCAGAAGTGAAATTATAGCCAACACACAAAAAAGGTAAGAACTTGCAGAAAGCTGGTTCAAAAGAAAGAGCGATAAGGAGGGGGGAAGGAAAATTGGCGAGCGGATGCGGGTAAAGGCCTTGAGCGTTAAATTTTCCATGATTTTTGCCTACTTTTTATCTAGAAAAAGTAGGTGCCCTTCCGGCATTAGGAAAAGAGTAAGCGAACAACTGCTTGGTATCTTTTGCAATAGTCTTCTTGTCAAATTGTATGTTATAATAAATTTACCCATTGTAAATCACATAACACCAATAAGTAATACCTACGATAAAAATTGCTGTAAATTGTTCCCCTTAGTCTTAAGGTACAAAGTAAATGTGTTTCTCAGCAGAGTCTAGTTATTCTTGCTTTGATATAAACTCATAAGCCCGCATATCCATCCAGGAGTGTTTTTTTCCTTTGAGAGAAAAGCCCACATGCCCGCCATGCGATGGTATTTCCAGGTACAGAAACGGATGATTTTCAGCTATTTCAGTAGGATAACATTTGCTGCCTAGCATGGGGTCGTTCCAGGCGTTTACAATAAGAGCAGGAACGCTGATAGCATGGTAAACCTGATCGGAGGTTGCATGTGCATAAAAGTCAGCAGCGTTGTTGAAACCATGTAATGGAGCCGTATACCTACGGTCAAACTCATCGAAGGTAGTGATGTCGTCTATGCCATTCACATCGATGATGTCCGGGTAGAGTTGCGCTTTTAGTTTTATTTTTTTAAGCATCTTTTTGATAAAGCGCTTTGTGTAAAAGGCATTTTCCTTCTTTTTGAGTTGAAGCGCACTGTCCCAAAGGTTGCAGGGAACTGAAAATACTGCAGCAGCAACAATGCGATCGTCTATAGCTGTGCCTTGTTCACCCAGATACTTGAGGGTAGTACTGCCACCCATTGAAAAGCCGCTCAGGGCTATTTGCTGATACTGATCGTGCTGCAGTGCATACTGGATAACCAGGCCGAAATCGTCGGTAACCCCATGATGATACAGTCGCAGCGCGCGGTTTATTTCTCCACTGCACGACCGGTAGTTCCATGCCAGTATATCCCAGCCCCTCCGGGCAAAATAGCGCGCCATACTTTTGATGTAGTACCGGTCTGAGCTACCCTCCAACCCGTGCGAGAGAACTAGCAGTTTGGTGTTGTCGTTTTTCAACCAATCCAGATCCAGAAAATCGTCATCGGGAGTAGTTATTCTTTCGCGGGTATAGTCAACGCCTTTTACCTGACCAAAGAGGCTGGGGACTATGGTTTCGAAGTGTCCGTTTTTGATGTAGAAAGAGTGGTTGTCGTAATCAGAAGAAGGTACCAGTGGCATGAGCAGTGCAATTATTTTTCTTAAAGCTATGTTCTCACTTTTGCTTTTATATTTTTGCCGCAAAATAAGACATTATGAGCGAATTTGTACTAGGTATAGATATAGGAGGCACCAGCGCTAAGTATGGTCTGGTGAGCCGCCAGGGTGATGTGTTGCACGAGGGCAGTGTACCCACAGCAGGCACCACATCGGTGCGTGATTTTTTACAGCCCCTGCATACTGCGGTAAGTCGGGTGCTGGATGCCCATCCGGAATATACAATTATAGGAGCAGGAGTAGGTGCTCCCAATGGCAACTACTATACAGGTAGGATAGAGCATGCACCCAACCTCAATTGGGGCAACAGAGTGGATTTTACTGCCGAATTTAAGTCTTATTTTGATTTTCCTATGGTGCTGACCAATGATGCCAATGCTGCAGCTATTGGTGAAAAAGTCTTTGGAGGTGCAAAGGATATGAATGACTTTGTCGTATTTACTCTGGGTACAGGCCTGGGCAGTGGAATAGTGGTCAACGGCAAGGTAGTGTATGGCTACAGCGGTTTTGCCGGCGAGTTGGGGCACGTTACGGTAAATCCCAAAGGAAGGTACTGTGCTTGTGGCAGACGTGGATGCCTGGAAACGTACGTATCTGCCACGGGGATAAAACGAACCGTGTATAAGATGCTGGCAGACTACACAGACCCTAGTGTGCTGCGAGGGGTGAGTTACGACGATCTAAATGCTAAAATGATAACAGAAGCTGCAAACAACAATGATTTTATCGCTATCAAGGCATTTGAGTATACCGGGGAGATACTGGGAATAAAACTGGCTGATACCGTAGTGCATACCAGTCCGCAGGCTATTTTCTTGTTTGGCGGCCTTGTCAATGCCGGAAAATACCTTTTTGATCCGGCGATAAAGCACATGGAGCGCACCATGTTTAAGGCCTTTAGAGGTACAGTCAAATTGTTGCCATCGGCACTAATGGACAAAAATGCTGCTGTGCTGGGAGCAGCGGCACTCGCCTGGAATGAAGCTGACGAACTTTCCTGATCCGGGTATGTTTCATGGCTTAATTTTTGTGCTACAGGCGTAATTAATTTTGATATATGTATAGACTGGCCCGCAAGATTACCTTTCTCTTCTTCCTAGTTGCTTTTTCTTTCCCTGTAGTTGCTCAGAAGGTAAAAGTTGTAGATAAAAATATGCAATATCCTATCTACAATGTAGCCGTGATCAACAGCGAAACCGAAGAAGTAGTCTTCAGCGATGAAGAGGGTTTTTTGCAGTTGAAAGAAGTAAAAGGCCGGCATAAATTTTTTGTCCGTCACCCATCTTACAAGCGTCAGGTCATTAGTTACAAGGATATAGTAAAGGATAATTATACAATCTACCTATCCGAAGGAGTACTCAACATAGACGAGATAGTGGTGTCGGCCAACAAATGGCAGCAGGAAAAATCAGAAGTGCCCAACGAGGTACTGTCTATTAGCCCGCGGGAAGTGGCTTTTAAAAACCCTCAGACAGCTGCAGATATGCTGGACGCCACCGGTCAGGTTTTTGTGCAGAAAAGCCAGTTGGGGGGAGGTAGCCCTATGATCAGGGGTTTTGCGGCCAACTCTGTGCTGATGATGATCGATGGGGTGCGTATGAACAATGCCATTTTTCGCGAAGGCAATCTGCAAAATGTAATCATGCTCGACCCCAACTTACTGGAGCGGTCAGAAGTGATCTACGGGCCAGGTTCGGTGCTGTATGGTAGCGATGCATTGGGAGGAGTGATGGATTTCAATACCCTGCGCCCCAGGTATTCTACCGGCAAAAAACTAAGAGTGTATCCTACCGCTTTTACCCGCTATGCTTCGGCCAATCATGAAAAAACAGGACATGTAAACTTACGCTATGGCAATAAAAACTGGGGTTTTATTACCGGAGTTACACGTAGCTCGTTTGGCGACCTTCGGGCAGGAGGAAAATACAACGATAATTTTCCAGACTTTGGCAAGCGCACTCAATATGTACAGCGCATAAGCGGAGTAGACAGAGTACTGGCAAACGATGATGTCCGTATTCAGCGCTTTTCAGGATACAATCAAACCAATGTGCTGCAAAAAATAGGCTACACCAAAAACACCATGGAGGTTTTGTATGGTTTTTACTATACTACGTCATCGAATATACCTCGCTACGATAGGTTGATCGAACGCAGGGATGGAGCACTCAGAAATGCAGAGTGGTATTATGGTCCGCAGGATTTTACTATGCATTCACTTACCCTCTCGGATTATAAGGCAACCAAAATGTATGACGCCATAAAGGTAGTAGCAGCTCATCAGCGTATACAGGAAAGCCGGCACGACCGGAAATTTGGATCGGAGGATCTCAGAGTAAGAAGTGAGCAGGTGAAAACCTTCTCGATCAACATAGATCTCGACAAAAAAATAAATGAAAATACAGAGCTGTTCTACGGGGCAGAGGCGCTGCACAACGACGTAGCATCTACAGCCTACAAGGTGAATATAACCCACCCTATAGAACGTGAGCCGGCTGCTACGCGTTATCCCGATGGAGGTAGTGACTATGGGGCATTGGCTACCTACCTGAGCGTGAAACGTCGTACACAATCCAACCTGATATTGAGTGCGGGAGTGCGCTACTCCAATGTCTACATGACATCACGATTTCAGGACAAGTCATTTTATGATTTTCCGTATGACAAAATAGAACTGAACAATGCGGCTGTCAATGGTAGTATGAGTCTGGTCTACCTCAAAGACGATAAATGGAAATTTAACGCCTTATTTTCCTCCGGATTCCGTTCGCCCAATGTGGATGACATGGGGAAGGTATTTGATTCTGAACCCGGAAATGTGGTAGTGCCCAACGAACACCTAAAACCGGAATATTCTTACAATGGCGAGCTGGGGCTGATGCGCAATATTGCCGATGTAGTGAAAATTGAAGTAGTAGGTTACTATTCCTGGTTGAAAGAAACCATTGCCCGCAGAGACTTTACTTTTAACGGCTCGCCGACTATCGTATACGATGGGGTAGAAAGTGATGTGCAGGCGCTGGTAAATGTTGGTGATGGCTATATTTATGGCTATTCGGTCAATCTAAGAGCAGACATTACCGACTACCTCTCTTTGTCTTCTACCGTAAGCAACAACACCGGCAAAGACAAAACAGAAAACGTACCCCTGAGGCATACCAACCCTTTGTTTGGGCAAACCTCCCTGATTCTGAATGTACCCAAGTTTAAAGCAGAGCTATTTGCCCGCTATAATGGAGCCAGACAGGTCAGTGATTTTGCACCCTCAGAAGTCAACAAAACACACCTCTATACCGAAGCGGGAGCGCTGGCCTGGACTACATGGAACCTGCGCACATCCTACAAGGTGAGCAGACACTTTATGGTGAATGCAGCGCTGGAAAATATTTTTGATGTTCACTACAGACCTTATTCATCGGGTATTAGCGCACCCGGACGAAACGTAGTACTCTCTCTCAAAGCTCATTTTTAGTAAAGTGGTTGTTTACGTATGATTCCTGTCATCTTTTTTAGATGTAGAAAAATGTATTTTTGCCCAAAAAATAAAGGATGCATAGATATTTGATAATTTGCCTGTTGGTTTTGTGGGGATGCAGCCCCGTAGGGAAAGAAAAAAGAATAAAAATACTCTTTCAGAAAGCAAATGAGCGTCTGGAGAAGGGAGTATACAATGATGCGATTGCTATTTACGATGAAATCCTTGAAATGAAGCATGACCTGCCTCAGGTGTACCAAAACCGGGGGGTGGCATATTTTGAAACGGGGCGTCTGGTGCTGGCTCTTGCCGATTACAACCATGTGCTCAAAGAAAACCCTGAAAATAAGGAAGTGCAGTTTAACCGAGCCAGAACTTACCTGGAACTGGGTAGGCACGAAAGCTGTGAAGAGGATATAAAAGTGCTAAAGACCAATTATCCGGACAACCCACAGGTTTATTTCATCGAGGGCTTGTTGTATCACCATCAGCAGCAGGATGAAAAAGCACTGAAAGCTTTTGACAAAGCAGTGGAGCTTGATCCTGAAAATGCTGAAGCTTATGCCAATAGGGGGATGGTGCTGTATACGATGGGCAATTACGATCAGGCAGCTTCAGACCTTATTGTAGCCTTGAAAAAATCTCCCGGTAATGTATATGCTATCAACGCACTTGCACTGGTAAAGGCCGATCAGGAAGAGTTGCAAGTGGCCGATTCCCTCATTACCAAAGCATTGCGTCAAATGCCGGATCATCCGGTTTTTCTCAACAACAGGGGGTATATCTATGTGCTGCAGCAAAAGTGGGAAGAAGCCGAGCAAAGCATCGCTTCAAGCCTGAAAAAGAATCCGGAAAATGCATGGGCCTATCAAAACCTGGGAATACTTTACATGAAGCAAAAAAATACTCAGGAGGCCATAAAAAATTTCAAAAAAGCACTAAAACTGGATGCCGGCCTCAGAAAAGCTCCTGAGCTGTTATTTGAAATATATCAGGCAAAGGATAGAAGAGTGGATGCCTGCCAACTGCTGGAAACATACCCGGCATTGCTCAGAGACAATCCCGATTATGATATTGTGTGCGGAAAGTAAGCTGGCGTTATTTCTTTTTTACAGCATAGAGCGTTACTTCGCTTTGCTTACCCTTTAGGATGGCGGTTTCCTGTGGTATGAAAGCATAATGGTGTTCTTTCAGCTGATTTTTTAATGTATCGGAAATGAGAAACTCCTGACCGAGTTCGTTGCACCTGGCCTGTATCCGTGCAGCTGTGTTTATGGTGTCGCCATGGTAGGCAATCTCCTTTTTGTATTTGCCTACCTCGGTTACTATTATTTTTCCGGCGTGCATTCCAGCCTTGAAAAACGGTACACAGCCGTATTCGGATTGGTAATGAGCAGATTTGTTTTCTATGGTGTTTTTAAAACTAAAAAATGCCTCCAGACAATTTTCGTTTTGTATTCCCAAAGCTAACGGCCATGTCAGGATAACCTCATCGCCTACATATTGATAGATTTCTGCTTCATGTTGCATGACCACACCCAGGTCGTTGAAGCAATCCTGTATGAGCTTGCTGTATCGAATGTGCCCCAGTCTTTCCGCTATGGCAGTAGAAGACTGCAGGTCTATAAACATAAATATCCGCTGCTCTTCACGGGGTGTATAAAACTGACCTGTCAGCAGTTTGATAAGATTGTTTCCACCGAGCATAAGATTAACCTCGCGCAGAATAACCAGAAAAAAATCCAGGCATAGAATGTAAAAGTAGATGGCAAAACTCCCCGGTTCAAAAGCAAATGTGATAAGATCGATAGTGATGTTGAATAGAATACGGCATACGATGTAGGCAATGATAATTAATGAAGACAGGAACAGAACGGCATACAATGTTCTGAGTAGAATTAGCTTTTTCAGAGAAGCACGTTTGTAAATACGCTCTTCAGTGACTATCTGTGCCAAACCGGATATACCTCCAAAGAATAACCCGAACAAGACAGACATAACAGCAGTCGTTCCAAATTCAAACCGAGCCACCCCCATTTCTATAGTGCCTACGCCACGCACAATGCTTAAAAATATAAACCCCAGGGTCCAGCCAAGGCAGTAAAACCGTAGGGTGCGCCATCTTTTATTGGATAGGGATAACATCAGGTGGGTATTTTGCCAGCCGAAGATAGTAAATATTACTGTACCGCCCGATAGAAAAGGGCGGAGTTTGCAGGACTGTAGTATACTAAATATGGGCTTTGGGGAGTGTAGCGCAATAATTTTTCAGCCTATTCATAGTAAATAAAGCTGTTTTAGCATTTTCGTCTCCACTTACCCCCTCTCACACATTGCAATACCTGCTGCTTTGCATACATTCACCCAGAATAGTGTAATGTCTCTACGCCCGGTGTATTACTTTTGTGTCAAAAAAATAAAATCATGTCGATATCTTCAGTATCTGAGTTGGAAGGAATAAAAGCAGTAAGCAGAGCAGTGGCGCTTACCCTCAGGCAAATGCGGGAATTTGCCGCTGTGGGAATGAGTACTAAAGAGCTGGATGAGTTTGGCGGCAAGCTGCTACGTGGTTTTGGTGCGCGATCTGCACCGCATGAAACCTACGGGTTTCCCGGCTGGACCTGCATCAGCGTAAACGATGAGTTGGCTCACGGTATACCCTCTACTACTAAAATACTCAAAGAAGGCGATCTGATTAATATTGATGTTTCTGCAGAGCTTCATGGCTTTTGGGCGGATAATGGAGGTTCGTTTGTGTTGGGGCAGGATATACACGGTCATCAGCCTTTGGTGGATGCTTCCAAAAAGGCTTTGGGTAAAGCTTTGTCAGCCTTAAAAGGTGGCGTGAAAATTTCTTCTATTGGCCATGCCATAGAAACGGAAGCCCGAAAAAGTGGCTTTCGAGTGATTCGTAATCTGGCAGGTCATGGCGTTGGCAGGAGTTTACATGAAGCTCCAGAGCATATTTTGTGTTTTAAAGAACGCCACAACAAGCAGCGCTTTCAGAAAAATTCGGTAGTAGCTATCGAGACATTTGTGTCTACACAATCCAATATGGCTGTGGAATTGGATGATGGATGGACGCTGGTTGGCAATAGAGGTGGGTATGGTTGCCAGCATGAGCACACGGTGCTTGTCACAGACGGTAAGCCGGTAATACTGACAGCTGAGAATGGCATTCGGGTTTAGCATCGGCTAATGCCTAAAGGACCACCTGTTGGTTTGGGCCTAACAAAAGCAGAAAATACAGGCCAAAGGTTCACATTAGGATATTTCAGATTACTGTAAGGCTTTCTAAAATGCATGCATGCTGTTTCATAGCACCAAATCCAATACGATAGGCAGGCGGATTACTTTTTGGTGTAGGATTTTAGTGCTTCCCTTCGGTCTTTTTCTTTTTTCAACTCGCGGTATACATGGGGGTCTGCTACCCGTTCTTTGCAATCCAGCGCATTGCATCGCTCGCATGTGTCGTTTACCCTTTTGGTGTTGATGGCTTTGTCAGTCAAAAAACCGACTTTATTTCTCACATGATCGTCGAGCCTTATGCCCAAAGCCAGGCTACTGTTCACGCCCGGAGTAGGACTCAGTGGCCGAGCCAGAGACAATACCAGAAACTCTTCACCGGTTTCGTAGTATTTGTCTATTTGTGCACCACCTAGTTCTGTGGCATTTCCCTGCTGTTGGTTTTTGGCCAATTCGTCCAATATGGAAATAAACATCCACCTTCGGCAAAAGTGTTCTTGCAGCACCGTTCCTCTGGGCGTGTGCGAACGGGCAATATGAAGCTCTTTGCTGAGTGAATAGTTGCCCGAAAAAGGTACATTGTGAAAGCGGAAAAAGAACAATTCTTTAAACCCAAAGTAGTGGGGCAGGAGGTTGGTCATGCGTTGCAATACCATTTCCGGAGTAGCATTGTACTTCATCATGGTGTCGAGCAATATGTTGGGTTGCCACTTGGTTTGATCAAAAAAGCGCTGTAGATCGACCAGAAAGCTTTGCCGGTTGATGAGGATGGCCAGGGCAAAGTAAGACGCCTTGAAATTATTGAGAACCTGCTCAAAAGACGAAACATCAACCCAAGGTGAGGTAAGGGTGCGATCTTTGAGTCCCAGGTAGGCATGCGCTATTTCTTTGGCCATGTTAAATCCTCGCTGGCGCGAATCGAGCGCTGCATTTAGAATCAGTCGGGGTTTTCTCCGTCCTCCCGGTTTTACAATCACCCGCATGTCGCGCAGAGCCTCGTGCTCCTCGAATGTGTCGTATACTATTTTATAATTAAATTCTGTCGTTAGCAGGTTTTCGAGGTGTCGGGTGGTCAGCGGAGATTGAATGTTGATATCATACTCCCTGATAAACCGTTCGGCTGCCTCTTCCAGATCCTCAAAAAAATTGTTGTGAAGTTCCTGATAAGAGCGCATAACGGAAAAGTAAAAGGTTTCTACCCTCAGGTCGTAGTTGCGACTAATCTCCAGTAAGGTGCCTATAAATGCATTGAGCTTCGATGGCGCATTGGAAAGTAATTCGAGTAGTTTTCCGGGTTCCAGACCAAACATTTCGAGAGGCAGCTCGCTGAGAATACCCGAGTGTAGCAGTTCTGCCAGCGGTGAAAGTGTGCTGTCCAGGTGTTCGGAGGTCATATCAGAGGGAGAAACTTCGAGCACCTCTGCTATTTTTTCTATTTTGTCTGGCTTTGGGTATTTTTTGCCTTTTTCTATTTCGTTTAGGTAGGAAACAGATACTCCACAACGACTCGATAGCTTCTGCAAAGGCCATTTCTTTTCCGTACGGTATTGCCGTAGTTTTATCCCAAATATGAGTTTTTTGTATTCTTTGCTCAGCGCCATGCCCGATTTTTTCTATGCAAAACAATATTAACAAATCGGTAGCAATGCGCCGGTGTTGGCAGGCTCAATTGCTCTCCGATTTTTGTGAGTGGTAGTATCACTGGCAGAAAGGTAGTTTGTGTCGGATAATCCTTATTTCAGCTCGATTCTACCCGTGCAGAGTTTTATCAGCGATACCAGATGAGCAAAAAGCACCGCAGGAACGATGAATGCCGGCAACCAGATGTAGGGGAAGTAGAAAACCCCAATGTTGGGTTGGTTAAATGCCAGCTGCTGAAAAGGACCCGGTGCGGAGAGAATGGCATGCCCTACAATGTTTACCAGTAAAGCCAGGGCAAGAAGATTCCAAACAATGGCCAGTATACGGCGTTTGTTTTTAAAGCCTATGGCAAAAATCGCTATGAAAGGCGCAGTTACCCCTGATAGGATGTCGTAATTGATGCCTTCAAAAGTCATAAGCTGGGGTACATTTCCGGCCAGGTATAGCCACCAGAGTATGATTTCGACCGGTACACGCACGATGTGAATATACGTGAGTGTAGATATGGGCATATTCAGGAGAAACTGTCGGGTTTTGGTATACGAAAGCAGTATGGCTATGCATAGAGCAGGTACACCTATAGCCAGTAAAAGACGGGGAGGTGTACTGTCGAAATGGAGAAAAAAACGAGTATGTGCCAGCCAGGCTACCAGAGCCATCCAGCTTACCAGTACTACTCCCACGAGTAAGGGGAGGTGTTTTTTTGGTGTAGCTTGCGCCTGTACAACACTGGAATAGATAAAACCGAAGGTAGCAACTGTAGTGGCAATAAAGACAAAATTGCCGTGGTACGGGACAGGGTCCATACTGGAAAAATTGGTTTCACATAGGTTAAATCTGCGACTCGGATACAGCTCGTGAAAATACCGGATGGCTGACAGGCTCTTGTAAAAAAGCAAACCTCGTCTCAGGCATTGTTAAGTTACTAATTATATTTTTATGTTTGCCTGATGGGTCCAATTTTTTAATCCCCGCGATTTAGAAAGAAAAGCATTGATGCCATTTGATTCGTTTATAGAAAAATTAACAACTGCACTAGCAATGCCCCTGCCCGGTGAGGCCGGACAGCAACCCATGGCTGCCCGACCGATCAACAAAACCCGGTATAATTTTGATCATCAGGGAGCTGTCAGGCAGGGTGGTGTTTTGATTTTACTTTACCCCTCGGCAGATAAGGTGTATTTTCCCTTAACACAAAGGCATACATATCCGGGAGTGCATAGTGGTCAGGTTTCATTGCCGGGAGGTAAGCTGGAGCAGGACGATGAGGACCTTATCGCCACGGCCATACGGGAAACCACAGAGGAAATAGGAGTGGCAGGTGAAGATATTCGGATCATTGGCCGGTTGTCAGAGTTGTATATACAGGCAAGCCACTTTCGGGTAATACCCTCTGTTGGTTTTGTGCATAAAAGGCCCAATTTTGTGCTCGACAAGCGGGAAGTGGCCAAGTTGATCGAAGTGAGTATAGATGAGCTGACGGATCCCCATGCCCGTACATCCCGTGAGATGACCGTGCGACCTGATTTGGATTTGCACATACCCTATTACTCTATACAGGGGCATATGGTTTGGGGGGCTACAGCTATGATACTGAGCGAGTTTGTAACAATAATTAACCAAAATTGATAATGGAAGAAACAACACCACTGATTACCAATGATGCTATAGTACTGGGGTTATTGCTTGTACTGCTGGGCTTTGTGTTTAAAACAGCTTCATCGAGCCATCCCTTTTGGCAAAAATTCTACTCCTATGTACCTTCTTTACTGGTATGCTACTTTTTACCCTCTGTATTCAATTCGCTGGGTATTATCGATGGCGATCATTCCAACCTCTATTTTGTGGCATCACGCTACCTGCTTCCGGCCTGTCTGGTCTTGTTGACAATCAGCACAGACTTTAAAGAGATATTCAAGTTGGGCTACAAAGCGGTAGTGATGTTTCTCACAGGTACAGTGGGTATTTTGATAGGAGGACCACTTGCCATTTTGTTTTTTTCATACGTAGCACCATCGGTGATAGGAGCCGGGTCAGAAGAGGTCTGGCGCGGCATGACTACAGTGGCGGGTAGCTGGATAGGTGGAGGTGCTAATCAGGCCGCTATGAAAGAGGTTTTTGAAGTAAACGATGACTTGTTTTCAAAAATGGTGACAGTAGATATTATAGTAGCCAACATTTGGATGGCCTGTCTGCTAATAGGTGCCGGAAAGTCACGTTTGATGGACAAGCTCCTTAAGGCGGATGCCTCTGCTATCGATGAGGTGAAAGATAAGATGGAAGCATACACCGCCAGCATTTCAAAAATACCATCACTTACTGATCTGATGCTGATATTAGCAGTAGGCTTTGGTGTGACCGGTTTAGCTCATCTGATGAGTGACTGGATAGCTCCTTATTTGTTGGAGAACTATCCGCAGCTGAGCCAATACAGCCTTACTTCCGGTTTCTTTTGGTTGATTGTCATTGCTACTACAGCCGGTCTCATTCTTTCATTTACCCGTATGCGCGAGTTAGAAGGAGCAGGGGCGTCTAAAGTCGGTAGTGTATTTATATACATATTGGTGGCTACTATCGGTATGAAGATGAACGTGATGGCCATATTGGACTCTCCCGGGCTTTTTCTGGTTGGTATTGTATGGATGCTTGTGCATATTGGTTTGCTGCTTTTGGTGGCGAAGCTTATTAGAGCACCTTTTTTCTTTGTAGCAGTAGGGAGTCAGGCCAATGTGGGAGGTGCTGCTTCTGCGCCGGTTATGGCTTCTGCATTTCACCCTTCGCTGGCGCCAGTAGGAGTACTTTTGGCGGTTTTAGGCTATGCTTTGGGTACGTATGCTGCCTATATATGCGGGCTGCTTATGCAGTATGTGTCGGGTTAGTCATTAGATATCTCCAGGAGTTTTTATTTTTATTTGTGACTTGCACAAAGAAGTCTCCTTTCATTCTTTTTTCATACGAGTGAAAACTTTGTATGTGCAGTCCTTTCAGATCAGAATCGATATGTCTGCAATTGAAATTTCGTAGGTTTTTTTGATTTTGGTAGCAAGATGCAACGATTTCTATTGCATTGGTGTTAAGAGGTAGTCTCTTACTGTGGGTAAGGGAACAGTGTGGTGCGATTGTTTAACGATATATGTACCTACATGCAATTTACATCAAAAACAAACCCTAACAGATAGCCTATGAAACGCATTTTTTATTATTTCAATCTACTGACAGTATTGCCTATAGTGCTCACCTCCTGCGGTGGAGATGAAGAGCCGGCAATAGACTGCACCGCATCAGGACTCTCCGCGTCAGTTGTGTCTACTACAAACGCACTGTGCGATACAGAAGGAGCTTTGGTTGTTTCCGCCACAGGGGGAGCTGCACCCTATACATACAGCATCGACGGCACTGCGTTTGTTTCTACAGCAACATTTTCAGCTTTAGTAGCGGGTAATTACACGGTCACTGTTCGTGATGCCAATGACTGTACAGCTACAGTAGCTGCGGCTGTTGATGCTGAGCAGGGAAGTATAGCTGTGACCGTAGGAAGTACGATCGATCAGACTTGCACCGAGGGAGGAACCATTACAGCATCGGCTACAGGAGGAGAAGGGGCGGTAGAGTTTAGCATCAACGGAACCACCTTTCAGACTTCAGGTACTTTTACCGGGCTGACTGCTGGTAGCTATACAGTCACTGCCAAAGACGCCAATGGGTGTGTGGGCACTACTGCTGCTACCGTTGGGGCGGATGAAAATACGGTTACTTTTACTACCCAGCTTACTGATTCGGGGTGTGGCACTTCTGATGGTGCTATTAGTGTATCAGCGACCGGAGGCGATGGAAATTATACGTATAAGTTTGATGAGGGAAATTTTAGTAGCTCGTCGCAGAAGGGTTCATTGGCTGCAGGTAGCCACTCGGTAACGGTAAAAGACGGTTCTGGATGTGAAGTGACAGAGAATGTTTCGGTACTGTCGGGTGTGAGCTATGCGAGTAGCGTAAAAACGATCATAGATACCGAATGTGCAACATCGGGATGTCATGTGTCGGGCACGGGCAGGCAGAACTTTACTGTTTTTGCTACTGTTCAGGCCAATGCTGCCGGAATAAAATCACGAACACAGAGCGGAGATATGCCGAGAAATGGTACATTGAGTCAGGAAGAAAAAGACCTCATAGCCTGCTGGGTAGATGACGGTGCTAAAAACAACTAAAACTTTACAGACATGAAAAAAACACTAAATTATCTATTGATCATACTGAGCGTGGCAGTCATAGCTGCTTGTACTTCTGATAATGAAGAGGATTTGTTTGGCGATGTGCAAGTGCCTGAAGAGGTAAGTCTCTCTGCCGATATTATGCCTATAATGAATGCGAAATGCGCTCTGTCGGGATGCCATGTGTCGGGAGGAACCTTTCCCGACTTGTCTACCAAAAGCAGCGTAATAGCCCGGGCGAGCAGGGTAAAGGCCCGTACCCGTGTGGGTGGAGGTATGCCAAAGACAGGCAGCATATCTGCAGAACAAAGAACCCTGATAGGCGCGTGGGTGGATCAGGGAGCCAAAGACAATTGATCACCGGACAGTCTCCTTGTGCCTTTTTGGTCTGGTACTCAGAGTGAAATAAGGTGCGAGTGTGGCAAAAACTAAGAACCATGAAAATAATATACCTCATAGTATTGTGGATTCCCTGCACGGTGGTGGGGCAGCAGTTGAAATCGTCGGAATCCTATATACGTTTTTTTTCCAGTGCGCCTATAGAGGATATAGCTGCCGAAAATACCCGTGCCAGGAGCATTATCGATGCTGAAAAAGGACAAGTAGCATTTATAGTACCTGTCAGTGGTTTTGAATTTGAAAAAGCGTTGATGCAGGAGCATTTTAATGAAAACTACCTGGAAACAGACAAATATCCGAATGCTACTTTTACCGGAACAATAGATGATTGGGAATATAGTCTGGGTAAAAAAGAAGTAGATGTGACCGGAGAACTCACCATTCACGGAATAAAACGAAAAGTAACTTTGCCGGGCACTATACATCTAAAAGAAAGTGAAGCCGAAGTGGAGTCAGTATTTAAAGTCAGGCTGGCTGATCATAAAATCAAAATACCCAAAGCCGTATTTTATAATATTGCCGAAGAGGTAGAAGTAACGGTGCGATTTAAATACACGCTTTCCTCCAACTAAACGCTAAAAACTATGACAAAAAACATTACGCTATTGGTAGTTGTTCTAAGCTTTGTTTCTTCTTTGCAGGCGCAGGACGACCTGTTAACGTTGCTGGAAGGCGAACAAAAAGATGCATCTACCCGATATACCTCAGCTACTTTTAAAAGTACAAGAATTGTAAACGGCCACTCTGTAGAAGTACGCCCCGGGGGTGTGCTGGATTTTATTATTTCGCACCGGTTTGGGCGTATCAACGAAGGAATAGGACAATTGTATGGGTTAGACGACTCCCAGGTGCGAATAGCGCTGGAGTACGGCATTTCTGATAAATTCAATATAGGGTTTGGGCGGTCATCCGTTGGCAAGGTGCTGGATGGTTATTTGAAATACAAAATACTCAGGCAAAGTGAAGGGGCAAAAGCTTCTCCGGTTTCTGTATCTGCTTTTACCAGTATGGCCATAGTTACAGGTCCCGGTGCTTTTGGTTATCCCGAAGCAAACAATCGGTTTTCGCAGCGCCTAACCTACGCATATCAGTTGCTGATAGCCAGAAAAATGAGTAGCAAACTCTCGTTGCAAATTACGCCTACACTCATTCATCGAAACACTGTACCTACACGATCAGACCCCAACGATGTAGTGTCGGTAGGCTTTGGAGGGCGATACAAACTCACCAACAGGATCGCCTTCAATACGGAGTATTACCACCTCGCTACAAATTTGGGAGCCGACTACCATCCATCTTTTTCGGTAGGTTTTGATATCGAAACAGGCGGGCACGTGTTTCAGTTGCACATCACCAATTCACGAGCTATGATAGAAAAGGGTTTTGTAGCTGAAACTAACGGAACATGGGGAGAAGGTGCTATTCATTATGGGTTTAATATTTCCAGGGTTTTTAACCTAAAGCCTGAAAAATAGAAGTATTGTAACCAAGGATTGCGCTTTTAGAATCAAACTCTCCAAAAGTTGAATTAACAGGGTTTTTCCGGCAGGAAATGATCTTTATTTTAAACTGAAAAGTATTGCAATGACAAACTTTTGGAGATATTTCTATATGACTTTGTTTAAAAGCGGAATCTCTGGTATTGTAAAATCCCGGAAAATAGACGCCTACTGATATGAGCTATAGGTTCGTTTTATTTTTCAGATATAGATGTGACACATAAATCAGATATCCATCACGATAAAACAAAAAAACGCTGCACATTTGTAGCGTTTTTTTGTTTACACAGATAGATCAGTTTATGACAACAGCCAATCAGTATACCATGCCCAAAGCCGGCTCTATCGCCAAACTGGCTTTAAAAGAAGTAGAAATAGGAGATCCCCAGCCCGGAGAAGTGCAGGTAGCTGTGAAGGCTGTAGGGTTAAATTTTGCAGATGTATTTGCCATGCATGGATTGTACAGTGCTACTCCCAAAGGAGCATTTGTGCCGGGGTTGGAGTTTTCCGGAGTAGTAGAGCAGCTTGGCGAAGGGGTACAAGGGCTGCAGGTTGGAGACAAGGTGATGGGTGTTACTAAATTTGGCGGCTACACTGATCGCATCAACCACGATCAGCGATACATTCTGCCTATGCACGACGACTGGAGTTTTGAAGAAGGAGCGGCTTACCTGGTGCAGGGGCTTACAGCCTACTATGCCTTAGTGCCTTTGGGGGCTATCGAAAAAGGGGCGACCGTACTGATTCACAGCGGTGCTGGAGGTGTAGGTATTATGGCCAATAGAATTGCAAAGCATTTTGAGGGGTACACCATAGGTACAATAGGAAGCCCGGCAAAGCTGGATGTGCTCGGCAATGAGGGATTTGACCGGTCTATTGTTCGCGGTAGCGACTTTGGTACCAAACTAAAGGAAGCACTGGATGGCAGGGAGCTAAACCTGATAGTAGAAACAATTGGTGGAAAAATTTTCAAAGAAGGGTATAAGCAACTGTCTCCACAGGGGAGAATGGTAGTAGTGGGTGCATCGCAGTATGCTTCACCCGGAAAAATCCCCAACTACCTGAAGCTACTCTGGTACTATATCAACAGGCCCAAAGTAGACCCTCAGGAAATGATACAGGAAAACAAGGGCGTACTGGCCTTTAACCTGATATGGCTGTATGACAGGGTGCACCTGATGCACGATATGCTGCAGGAGATGGGTAAGATGGATCTGGGTAAGCCCTATGTAGGTAAAGTTTTTGACTGGAAGGAAATGCATGAGGCTATAGCGTTTTTCCAATCGGGTAAGTCAACAGGAAAAGTGGTAGTAACACTCTAAAAAGTTTAGCATATGAACCTCATTATTGATATAGGTAATTCGGATGTAGTTTTTGGGCTCGAGCAGGATGGAAAGTATCCTTTTATATGGCGGATACCTAGCGATGTAAATAAAATACCCGCAGAGTATGAAATAATCCTGCGGCAATATTTTTTGGAAAACAATGTAAAGACCGATCAGGTGGCTACCGTGTCGATGAGTAGTGTGGTGCCTGACCTCAACGAGACCATTTTGCAGGTTTGCGCTAAATTATTTGTAGCCCAGCCATTTGTGATTAGTGGTGAGGTTATCGACAAACTGAACCTGGAGATAGACAACCCCTATGAAATAGGGACGGATCTGGCGTCCAATGCTGTGGGAGCTTATGCCAGGTATAAGCAAGCGTGTATAGTGCTGGATTTTGGTACCGCACTCACCTTTACGTCTGTATCTGCCAGAGGAAAAATACTGGGAGTGGCTATAGCTCCAGGGGTAAAGACCGCTATGAAGGCACTGTCATCCAATACGGCAAAGCTGCCGGAAATTCCCTTAGAGATCCCTTCAAAACTTATTGGTAGAAATACCATACAGGCCATGCAGTCGGGTATAATGCAAGGGTATGTGGGATTGGTCAAACACATGATAGAAAAGACCAAAGAAGAGATGAATGATACGCCAAAGGTGATTGCTACAGGTGGTCTTTCTTTTATTTTCAAACCCCTCTTGCAAGGTTACATAGACGAAATTGTGCCCCAACTGACACTCGACGGGGTATTAGCCATCCGTTCGCAGGCTGGTGCCTGAAAGTTGAGCGATTGTTTCTTTGCGATTGATTTTGCCTGAGGGTGTGCGGGTAAAGGATTTCAGGCATATTACCATTTTGGGTACATGGTATTTTGGGAGTGTTTTTTTACATCGTGTTATGAGCTCATTTTCCTGATCGGCTGTGATTTTTTCTGCTTCGAGAAAGAGCGTAAGCTTTTGCCCCAGCGAAGCGTCCGGCATGCCTGCTACAAAGAAGTCTTCAGGTATGTGGCTTTGGTGTAGGATAGGATGTAGCTCAGTTTCGATTTGCTCCGGCACGAGTTTTATACCCCCCGAGTTGATGATGTTGTCTTTGCGACCAAGCCAGCAAAATGCCGTTTCACTTTTTATCTCTACCAAATCCGTTGTTTCTAAAAGCTGCTGATCAGTTACACTTCCTTTAATGGTGAGGCATCCTTCGGAATTGGTACCTATGGTAATTCCCTTCAGCGTGGTGAAGTTTCGTGTGGTACTGTCTTTGCTGAGCAGGCGTAGAGCCACATGCGATACCGTTTCTGTCATGCCATAGGTCAGGTAGATGTTATTGGGTAGGCTATGTATAGCGCTAGCTATATCTGCTTCCAGCGGAGCACCACCTATGAGTACATTTTTGATGCTGCTTAGCTGTTTGGTTTGATTGGCCTGCAGCATAGCTTCTATTTGCAGGGGTACAAAAGAAGCAAAGTCGACCGGTGTGGCTAACTGCTCCAAAGGGTTGCTCATTGGAGGTATCAGTACAACATCCATATCTACAACGAGACACCTGGCCAGCATCATTTTTGTGGCTACATAGGCAGCATCCAGGCATACCAGTGCTTTTTCTCGGGAGCGTAGATCAAGAAATTCTCTGGTGAGAGCCACACTTGACAGTATTTGTTTGCGGGATATGGTTATTTTTTTAGGCGTTCCGGTAGATCCCGAAGACTGAAATTCAAAATGTTCCTGTTGGTTTACCCAATCCCTGATAAAAGAAATTCCTTCAGAAAAAAAAGGTGCATCGTGCTCAAGGTCAGTAAGTTCCTTGAGTGAATATGTTTTGTTTAAGTAAAAAATCGTCATGTTCCTTACATTAGGAATAAACCTTTTCAACCTTTTTAGTGTCTGTAAGTAAGATTGCCATCCTAAGTCTTATTATATCACAAATAATTCTTAAATTTAGATAAGTGTAGGTAAGCCTTAAAAGCAAAAATCAAACAGAAGTGGTATGAATTGCAAGGATTGCCATAAATAGTTGATACAGGAAATGAAATAAAAATCACCAACAGTCAGAAAAATTGGATGACCAGACCGATATATTAGTAGAAAGGCTCAGAAACAAAGACCGAGATGCGTTTTCAATGGTTTTTAATGCTCACTACGGGGCGTTGTGCGGATATGCCAACAAATACCTCGATGAGACAGAGGCCGCTGAGGAAATAGTACAGGAAGTTTTTGTTAAGTTTTGGGAAAAATGTGAATCTATAGCCCCCAACTCGTCGGTCAAATCTTATCTCTACCGTTCGGTTCACAATACCTGTCTCAATTATATAAAACACCTGAAAGTACGCGATACTTACCGGCAGTACGTGATGGTGAAAATGGAAACAGAGTCTTACAATTTTTTTGATGACGTGGAAGATTCGCAGTTGGAGCAGAAGATATACTCCGCCATCGATGATCTGCCACCCCAATGCCGTAAGATATTTAAACTAAGTCGCTTTGAAGGCCTGAAATATCAGGAGATAGCCGATCACCTTGGGCTGTCGGTAAAAACCATAGAAGTACAAATGGGTAAAGCGCTGAAAGTGCTTCGGGAAAAATTAAGAGCGTATATTCGGGTTGCATAGTCGGTCATGTTGTAGCTACTGTTTATCTTTATGGCGCTTACAAACCAAAAGATTTTACTTATCCAGCCCACCTCCAGCATATTTCGTTTTTTGTTTCTGATAGTCCTGTTTGGGACTTTGTGTACAGAGCGGGTTTTGGCCCAACAGGAGGCCTTGAAGCAGCCTGTAGATATCGAAGTGCATGAGGTTACCCTCGATAGTGTATTTAGTGTACTCAGTGCCCAGACCGACGTTTTCTTTTCCTACAATTCTAACCTGATTACAGCCAACCAGCGTTTTACACTCAGTGAAAAAGGCACACTCTCTACCACATTAAAAAAGCTATTTGCCGGCATGGCCATAGATTACCGCCTTGTCAATGGTCAGGTTGTGCTATATGCCCGCAAGGAGGTAGATGCCAAACCCCTGTATTCACTTTCCGGAGTGGTTAGAGACAGGTACAGCCACGAGCCAGTGGTAGGAGCTCATGTGTTTTTAGCGGGTTCGCTCAAAGGCAGTTCAACTAATTTTGACGGCAGATTCGAAATCACAGATATAGAAGAAGGAAATTATCAGTTGGGGGTGTCTCACATTTCATATAAAATGGATATGCATCCGCTGGAGTTGCGATCCGATAGCGCTGCGCTCGCTTTTACTTTAACGCCCAAAATTAATCAGCTAAAAGAGCTGAAAGTAGTAGCGCTGAAATACAAAGCGTGGAAAAAGCATTACAGCATATTCAAGCAGGAATTTTTGGGAAGTACGCCCAATGCCCGTAAATGTGATATTTTAAACCCCGAAGTGCTCGATTTTAGTTTTGATGAAAAGAAGCAGTCCATTTTTGTGAAAGCATACCAACCCCTGGTGGTTATGAATATGGCATTGGGATATGAGCTGGATTATTACCTGCGCTATTTCGAAATCGGGAATGGGAGTACCCGTACCCGGGGTGTTTCCAGTTTCAAACCCTTGACACCCAAAAACGATCGGGAGAGAAAAAGGTGGGAGCGAAACAGGTTGAAAAGTTATGAAGGGTCTTTTGCCCATTTTCTTAGCGCACTGGCGTCTGATCAAGTAGAAGAAGAAGGTTTTAAGTTATTCGTATTGGATAGGTTGCCGGAAGGCAGGGATAGTAAGGTAGAAAAAGTCACCGGCACTGAATTGCTTTCCAAAATGGACGGAGACAAGGCCTGGATGCTGCGTTTTCCCAACTTTCTAAAAATAGTATACACCCGGGAGATGGAATCCTCGGCTTATGTAGACGATCAGTTAAAGCATGCTGTAGGAGCAGATCCTTATGTGGAAAACTACTACAACTCTGTCCGTAGAGGAGTGAAGCTGGGGAAACAAACCTCTTATATGCGACTTCACTCTGGCAGTGTTGTGCTTTCCAAATCTGGTCAGTTGAGTGATCCGCTGAGTGTATCTACCTTTGGTTACTGGTCGTGGGAGCGGGTGGCAGAGTACCTGCCCAAAGAATATGATCCGAAACAGAACTAAACACCATAGGGGTAAATCGCAAGGGGGTTGTTATGCAGAGTATATTATGTATTTGAACAAATGAATGAACTACTAGCAAAGTATTTTTCGGGAAACGCTACCACAGAGGAATGTGAGAGAGTACAGGCCTGGCGCAATGAAAGCACGGAAAATGCGGCTGAATTTTTTGAATATGCTTCCGTGTGGCACGATGCAGCCCCCGACCGGACCACAGGAAAGCAGCAGCAGTTTTTGGAGCAGTTGTTGGGTGAGCGTAAATCCACGGAGCAGGAAGGCGCAAAATTAAGAGTGATGTGGAGCAGGCCGCTAAAGTATGTAGCAGCAGCTGTATTGTTGCTGGTGGCTGTATATTACCTGTTGCCTCAAAAAGACGGGTTGAATATAGACACTTTGACCGGTCAGACCAAGGATGTGACTTTGCCCGACGGCTCTATAGTTACCCTGAGTGCCCAATCCCGACTGAGTTACCCCAAAGAATTTTCTCCGTCAGTCAGAGAGGTTTTTTTAGAAGGGAAAGCTTTTTTTGATGTGGCCAAAAAAGCGGATCATCCCTTTGTGGTAAAGACGACTCATGCAAGTGTGCGTGTTCTGGGTACTTCGTTTTTGGTAGATGCAAAGACTCCCGATGTAGAAGTGGTAGTAGCTACAGGAAAAGTGGCTATGGCTGATAAGTATGGCAAACAGCCCGTAGAATTACTTCCCGGTGATGCTGGAAAAATAGAAGTAAAGGCTGGTTTGATCAAAAAAATGAAAAACACCGATTCTAATTACCTGGCCTGGAAAACCAAGCATTTGGAGTTTGATAAAACACCTCTCATGCAGGTTTTTGAAGAACTGGAAGAAACATATTTTGTTTCTGTGAAGCTGCCGCAAAACCTGTACAACGATTGCTTTCTCACGGCTACCTACCATCAGCAGCCTATCGAAGCAATCATGGAAATTATAGGACAGACTTTCAATCTCAATATTCAACAAAACGGAAAAGAAGGTTTTCAGGTGAGTGGCGAGGGGTGTCAGTAGACTCAGCTACTGCGTTGTGCTCTTTTAGGCTATACGTCTTTCCGACAGGTTGGAGCTTACGGGAGCGTCATCAGAAAGACCTGTAGTTGTTAATTATACAATTTCATTCACAATAATTTTTCATTTTTCCGGGCATTAGTTTACTTACACACTTTCTTACCTTGTGGAGGTACAGTTAGTATTCCCCACACAATCAGAAGTGTATGACAATTAAATTAACCCGATTATTTCTTCTCATTGTCTTTGCAGTACTGGCTTTTACTTCATTTGTGCAGAGCGCACCTGTCGAAGTAGTAGCCCCACTTTCGTATCAGCAAAGTGCTCCTAATCTTTTATCACCGGCAAATGAAAGCACGGATGGTAGCTACAGTTTCATGGTTTTGCTTCGGGGAGTATTTGGTATGGCGGTACTGGTATTGATAGCCTGGCTGTTTAGTGCTAACCGCAAAGCGATTTCCTGGAAGGTAGTGGGTACAGGTTTGCTGATTCAGCTTCTGCTGGCAGTATCCATTTTACATGTTCCTTTTGTGCGTGGCTTTTTCGAAATTATAGGTCGGTTGTTTGTTCTTATTTTGGATTTCACTAAGTCAGGCAGCTCGTTTCTGTTTCGAGACCTCATGGACATCAATTCCTTCGGGTTTATTTTTGCATTGCAAATTCTGCCTACCATTATATTTTTCTCAGCACTCACCAGCGTACTTTTTTACCTGGGTATTATTCAAAAGATCGTATATGGACTGGCATGGCTTATGACCAAAGCCATGAAACTGTCTGGAGCAGAGAGCCTGTCAGTAGCTGGCAATATTTTTTTGGGCCAGACGGAGGCTCCTCTGATGGTAAAGGCCTACCTCGAGCGTATGAACAAGTCTGAAATACTGCTGGTGATGGTTGGTGGTATGGCTACAGTGGCGGGGGGAGTATTGGCGGCATACATTAGTTTTTTGGGTGGAGACGATCCCGGTCAGAGGTTGTTGTTTGCAAAGCATTTGCTGGCAGCTTCTATTATGGCGGCACCTGGTGCGGTGGTTATTGCCAAAATATTGGTACCGCAAACCGAAAAAATCGACATCCGCGTGGAAGTAAGCAAGCAAAACGTAGGGAGTAATTTTCTGGACGCTATGTCAAACGGTACTACCGAAGGGCTAAAGCTTGCTATGAATGTAGGAGCCATGCTGCTGGTTTTCTTTGCTTTTATAGCCATGTTTAATCAGATGCTATTTGCTTTGGGCGATTTTATCCAGATCAACGAATGGGTAGCACATGTATCCGGAGGTAATTACGAGGCACTTTCCCTGGAATTTGTACTGGGATATGTTTTTGCGCCTGTTATGTGGTTGATAGGTGTGGGCTCGGAGGATATTACTCTGGTTGGTCGTTTGTTAGGAGAAAAAATCATAGCCAGCGAATTTGTAGGATATGAAAGTCTGGCATCACTGAAAAACGCCGGTAAGTTCACGCATGAAAAATCCATCATAATGGCTACATACATGTTGTGTGGCTTTGCAAACTTTGCATCTATAGGAATACAGATAGGGGGCATAGGAGGGTTGGCTCCCGGGCAGAGAGTATTGTTATCTCAATACGGTTTTAAAGCACTGTTGGGAGGGACGTTAGCTTCTTTGCTGTCTGCTACCATAGTGGGTATGCTGGTATAATGTGTGAAAAAATCTACATACAGAAAAAACTTTGTGAAATTCTTAATCATTATGAGGAATAAGTTTGATAAAAAGATATCTTCTCTTAGTTTTGCGCACTGAATTTTAATAAGAACGAAATGGCTGTTACAAGACTAAAAAGAAAGGATAGAAGAAATAAAGCTGTTGCTAAAAACAAACTGGCTAAAATTCAGCACTTGAATTCAAAGCCTGTAGTGAAAACAGTAGACGTAGAAGCAATTACTGAAAGTTTTTCTACCGACGCTAAGAAATCTGCTCCTAAAGCGAAGAAAGCTGAAGCACCTAAGAAAGAGGCTGCAGAAGCAGTAGCAGCCGAAGAGGTAAAAGAAGAAACTCCTGCTAAAGAAGCAAAAGCGAAAAAAACTGCTCCTAAAGCAAAAAAAGAAGAGGAGACTAAAGAAGAGAAAGACGCGTAATATATCTTATTACATCGAAATATAGGAAAGCAAGACTTAGGTCTTGCTTTTTTTTTGCCTATACCTTGATAAGGTAGATGCTATTTTTAGTTAAGTTTTGTTGAATAATAACTTAGTATTAACTTGTGTTGTTATCGTGAGATAAACGCAAACGACAAGCTTATGAAAAATAGACCAACTTTACTTATCATTTTTGCCATGCTAGTTTTGTCGTCCTGTTCGGCAGTAAGGGTAACTACACGTGGAGCCGTGCCTGTAACTACTGTGGAGGCAGAAGACGAACGCAAAAAGACTGTGCATGTCTTTTTAGGTACAGAAAAGACATGGGAGGAAGATCTTTGTGATAGAGCTCCTCTGGCTCAGGTTACAGTTCAGCCCAACTTTTTATACTCTCTTGTTCATGTGGCAACACTGGGTATCTGGGCGCCTGTAAAGGTTAGTTACAAGTGCAATGAAACCTGCGACAATTGAGTTATGGCTAGAATAAACTTTATAAATCCCTCTCAAAAAACCCGCAATTATCATTACAATTATTTGTATGATTACAGGGAGTTGGTGAAAGTCCTCAACGACCGATCGGGTACTGCACACGAGCGTTACAAGGATACAGCGCAGGCTATCCAGCAACAGATTATTACTCCCTGCAAGCGGGCTGATAGACGTGCACGCTTTATTGGAGCAAAATGGTCGCTTTCAGAGGCGCCTTACTGTCGGGATTACATCATTGATGTTAGTTCGTTGAATCTGGTACTTCCGCTTGCCCCTCCCGACCTGCATCCCGATTGTCAGGATGATGTTAGCGATATATGTTTTGTACAGGCCGGAAAAAAGATCAAATCCATAACGAAGCATCTGGAAAATCGGGGGAAGTCTCTCAAAACATCCGGTGCTAGTAATGGTCAAACCATCTCAGGAGCCATCAGTACCGGGGTGCATGGGTCGGCTATCGATGTGGGATCCATACAAGACTATGTGGTGGGGTTGCATGTCATTATATCCGATAATGAAACGGTGTATATTGAGCGGGCCACTGATCCGGTTTTAGGGGATGATTTTGCTCAAAAAATCAATGCCCGCATGATTAGAGACGATGCATTGTTTAATGCAGCGCTGGTAAGTATGGGTGCATTTGGCTTTATCTATGGGGTGGCCTTGCGTGTAGAGGATATATTTTTACTGGAAAGGCATATCTTAAAATTGCCGAGGGAGCAGGCATTGCCGTTGGCCAGGACGCTTGATCTGGCAGCTTCACCTTTGCTGCCGCATCCGGGAGAAAGGCCATATCATTACAAACTGTACATGAACCCCTTTAAAAATGCAGATCCTTTTATCGTGGAGGTGCTTTACAAACGACCCTATGGCCCATACGAAAGTCCCATAGATACCATTCGTTCCAGTTACTTCGGAGATTTGCCTCAGTTAATTGGTAAGATTGTATCGCATCTGGGAGGTTCAGTTTCAAAATTTGCCGATGTGTTGTCTGGCACAGTATTTCCCTCGCCTACCGATCCGGTCAAAACGGGTACTTTAGGAGATATATTTTACGATACTACCAGTACCGGTTCGGTGTTTGGTATGGCAGTGGGCGTGCAGGGTGATCATTGTGAGCAGGTGCTGGATGTAATGCAGCAATTGGTTGTGGACAATAAAGTGCCGGGTATGTTGTCTATTCGGCTGGTCAAGGGGAGTAAAGCTACACTTGGTTTTACCCGATTTGATCATACGGCCATAGTGGAAGTAGACGGAGTACAATGGAATAAACTAAATCAGTTTTTAGAATTGTTAACGACCAAACTGAAAGCCGGAGGTTTGGAATTTGGCTTGCACTGGGGCAAGAATGCCGACTGGAGTCCAGCTTTGGTAGATCGGATGTATGGCGAGCGCAAAAACCAATGGCTTCAGCAGCGTGATGCGTTACTTTCTCCGGCTATGAAAAAGGTATTTGCTAATAAATTTTTGGATGACCTGGGCTTGTCCTGACTATTTGGGCAGAGTAAAGTAAAAAGTACTTCCCTGATTTGGGCTTGAGCTTACCCAGATTTTACCTCCATGGGTATTCACTATCTTTTTGCAGTTTGCCAGGCCTATGCCGGTACCTTCGTATTCATCTCTGGCATGTAGCCGTTGAAAAATAGAAAAAATCTTTTCCTGATGTTCAGCGGCAATGCCAATGCCATTGTCTGTAAAGCTAAAAACCCACTGATCATTGCTTTTGTTGGCCGATATTCTCACTTCGGGTTTTACATTGCTTTTTCTAAACTTTAAAGCGTTGGTAATCAGGTTTTGAAACAACTGACGTATTTCAATCTCATTGCCGGTAACTCTGGGTAGTTTGGTGCTCAGTATGGCAGCTCCTGTTTCCTGTATTTTAGTTGCCAGGTCATCTTTCACTTCCAGCAGTACTTTGCTGGTGTCTACTGAGGTAAATGCATTGTTTTTACCTATGCGCGAATAATCCAGAAGCCCTTTGATGAGCAAACTCATTCGGTTGGCAGCCTGTGAGATAAAATTGAGATACTGGTCAGCGGCATTGTCGATTTTGCCTTTGTAATTATCCTGAAGCAAATCGGAAAAGCTGGTAAGCGTACGCAGGGGCTCTTGTAAGTCGTGCGACGCGATATAAGTATATTGCTCTAGTTCTTTGTTTTTTTGTTCCAGACTTTTGTGGGCTATGGCAAGTTCGTGTAGCCTGTTTTTTTCCTCTCTGTAAGTGGACACATAATCTATGGTTATGCCAAAAAACGGAACAAGATATGAGGCACATTTCAAAAAGTGGCCGATGTTGAAATGGGCATCAAACAAGCTGGATGATCCAAAAGCCATGTGAAGTTGTGTGGCTATGGCCGGTAGCATACTCCACATAAGGGAGTGAACAAATACAGTTTTGTTTTTTGTGTAAAGTTTTGGGAAAACCACAAAAGCCATAATGACAAACAGCAGCAATGGGGCTACATCGTATGGTCTTTTGATGAGTTGGTTGGGAAAAGTAGTTTCAAATAGCGTAGGGCTGGTTGCGCAATATTTTATGACAAAATACGAGATTATTAAAAAAATGCTACCTGTGATGAAAACGAATATATTTTGGTGATGCTGAGCCAGGCGGCTTTTGTATCGAAGCAATAGTATGGTAGATCCTGTGGCAATAATGAGCACGTTGAACAGGCGGGATATTGCCCATGTAAAAGGAATGAAGTCTTTTTTGTCTGCTACGGAATGGATGAGATTGGATGCTGCCAGTGCATGAAATGCGTCTATAAAACCTGCGCAGAGCAGGGCAATGCCTATGATGGGGGTAGTGGGATTGCCTTCGATTCTGTATTGTACAAAAGACAGAGCAGCGGTAGCAAATGCTATGGAGATGGCTGTCCACTCCAGGATAAGGTGAGTAAACGAGCCGTTCATAGCCTTAAATATGGCAATATGAAGGTCGGCCTGATTCATGCTGCCAGCGGCTTCAGGAGTTAATACTACATGTGAGCTACTAAGGTCAAAACCCAGCAGGTGAATAAAAAAAGGGGCAAAGCTGGTTGCAATTATGAATGAAATGATACGAGAGGGTAGCCTTACCTTAGTAATAGAAATTTCGTTTGACATATATCGTAATGGGGCGAGTTGTTTGTTTTTATTTATTGCTAATGTCTATTCTTTCTATGCCATGCTAAAGCTGTTGATTAGTTTTTCAAGCATAAGATACGGTTATTTTTATTTATTATAAAGAAAAAAAGTTTTTTGATGATTAAAATCATTCGGTCAGGCAGGTGTCATGTTACTCGAGCGGGTTCTTTTTTTCTTACTGATTTTTTTTGACGCAAATATAGCTGATGAAGTTTAGTAAAGCTATTTGACCGCCTGGTGTTTGTGAAAAACAGGCAGGTATCTATAGTCAGTGTTTCTACTAGCAGTTGTCTGCGGCAATCTTACCTTCAGGTGCCTTATCATGGTTCTTTTTTTTCGTTTCAATAAACGGAATTATTTTCCTGCGTTGTTAACAAATTTTAACAATTCCTTTTTTTACAATCTTGAATTTTAAACCCTGACTATATAAAATTGCGACGTATCCTGTAAAATTGAAATTGTGCAAATTTTCACATTACAAATATGTCAATAGTAATAGAAGAGCTAACCAAAAAATATGGGGAGCAAAAAGCCGTAAACAACATTTCATTCGAGGTGAAGACCGGTGAAGTAGTGGGCTTTTTAGGTCCCAATGGAGCTGGGAAAAGTACAACAATGAAAATGATCACCTGCTATATGTCGCCCACCAGTGGAGATATAAAGCTCGATGGACTGTCTGTACTTACTCAACCCGAAGAAGTAAAGAGAAAGATTGGTTACCTGCCGGAAAACAACCCTCTCTATACCGATATGGCCATAGTTGACTATCTACGCTTTGCCGCAGAGATACAGGGCGTGGAAAAGTCACAAATTTCATCCCGAATAGGCGAAATGATTGACATGTGTGGTCTGGGAGTGGAAAAGCATAAGAAGATAAACGAGCTGTCTAAAGGGTATCGCCAGCGGGTAGGTTTGGCTCAGGCCATGATACACAATCCGGAAGTATTGATCCTGGACGAGCCCACCACAGGGTTGGACCCCAATCAGATTATAGAAATACGAAAGCTGATAAAAGAGCTGGGCAAGGAAAAGACAGTCATTCTTAGCTCACATATTCTCTCCGAAGTGGAGGCTACCTGCGATAGAATTCTCATTATAAATCGGGGTAGAATAGTGGCCGATGGCTCTGCAGATACACTTCGGCAGCAGTCGCAGGGGCAGGAGTTGCTTACCATTCAGATAGAAGCCGGTACCGACGATGTGCACAAGGCACTACTGACACTACCTACCGTAGAAAAAATAGAAGCACTGGAAGGAAAGCCCGGCTTTTACAGAGTGCAAAGCAAGCCTGACACACAGTCGCGCAAGCCTATATTTGACCTTTGTGTGGCAAATAAGTGGTACCTGCTCGAAATGACAGGCATAGAAACACGTCTGGAAGATGTTTTCAGAGAGCTTACTAATTAATCGTTTTTTACCTGAACTATAAAACTATAAATACACAGACTTATGGATAAGATCTGGATTATAACCAGGAGAGAGTTAGCGTCATTTTTCGATTCGCTTATCGCCTATGTGTTGATTGTGATATTTCTGGGGCTTAGTGGTTTTTTTACCTGGCTCTTTGGAAACAATGTCTTTTTGATGAATCAGGCTAGCCTGCAGGTGTTTTTTGGCATAGCTTTTTGGTCGTTGTTCTTCTTTATACCGGCCATAACTATGCGTATGCTGGCAGAAGAAACCCGCTCGGGTACCATTGAACTTCTCAGTACTAAGGCTATTTCTGATACTCAGATAGTAGTGGGTAAGTTTTTGGCTTGCTTGCTGCTGGTGCTCATTGCACTGTTGTGTACGCTTCCTTATTACGTTACAGTGAGTCAGCTTGGCTCGGTAGACCATGGAGCCATCGTAGGGGGGTATCTGGGGTTGATATTGCTTTCTGCCGGTTATATCAGCATCGGTATACTTTGTAGTTCTTTTACCAGCAATCAGATTGTAGCTTTTCTCTTTTCGTTGCTCATTGGTATATTTTTTCAGGTACTGTTTGATGTATTGGGATACACCTTTAGGGGCAGCATGGGGAGTATATTCAATTACCTAAGTATGCGAACTCATTTCGATTCCCTGTCGAGAGGGGTTATCGACTCACGCGACTTGGTGTATTTTGCTTCCATCATTGTGGCGGGACTTACTTTTTCTCAGTCGATGCTTTCTAAGCGCAACTGGAGTGCATAATTTATTTACGATTAAGGAATTAAGAAAAAATGAAGAAAAGTACAGTTTTAGTCAGATTATTAGTAGTTGTGCTTATCCTGGTGGTGGCCAACATGATTTCTTCTACCCTATATTTCAGGCTTGATTTTACCGAAGACAAGCGATATACCCTGAGCAAGGCAACACTGGACATACTCGAAAACCTCGATGATGTGGTTACGGTAAAAGCCTATTTTTCAGAAGACCTGCCTACCCAGCTGATAAGCAATCGGCAGGATTTTGAAGACTTGTTGCTCGAGTATGAAAACCGGTCGGGAGGCAATGTGGTTTATGAGTTTGTAAGCCCCAATGACAATCCTGAGGTGGAACAGGAAGCCCAGCAAAACGGCATTCAGCCGATAGTGGTAAATGTAACAGAAAAAGATCAGGTGCAGCAGTTGCGTGCCTACATGGGGGCAGTTTTGATGATGGGAGATAAAAAAGAAATCATTCAGCTGGTGCAGCCGGGGGTGAGTATGGAGTATGACCTGACGACCTCTATCAAGAAAATATCGGTTGAAGACAAACCTAAGGTAGCGTTGCTGCAGGGACACGGCGAACCCGGAATTCAAGCGGTAGCCCAGTTGGCGCAGCAGTTATCCGTGCTCTACGATGTAGAACCCTATACGATCAAAGCTACAGAGGATATACCGGCATATTTTAAGGCTGTAGCACTGATCAACCCATCAGACACCATACCTGCATCTGATTTTGATAAGCTGGACAATTACATGGCGCAGGGAGGTAGTGTGTTTGTAGCCCATAGCAACCTCAATGGGGATCTGTCTACAGGAATGCTGAGCGTAGGGAGCGATTTAGGACTGAAAGATTGGTTGCAGACCAAAAACATAGCCATGGGAGAGCAGTTTGTAATTGACGCTAACAGTGGATCAGTAACAGTACAGCAGCAAAACGGTGTGTTTAGCTTCCGTACACAGGTCAAGTTTCCCTACTTTCCTCGTATCAATGACTTTCCCGAACACCCGGCTACTAAAGGACTGGAAGATATCATGTTGCCGTTTGTAAGCGCTTTGAGCTACACTGGTGCGGATTCGGCTACAGCGTACATGCCCCTGATGTTTACCTCCGAGTTGTCGGGTTTGGCAGCTACTCCAGCCTACATTGATGTGAATCGCAAGTGGACTCAGGGCGATTTTAATGGCGGTCCTCAGGTAGTGGCATTGGCGTTGGAAGGCCCGCTGGCAGGTACCGTTAATTCTCGTTTGGTGGTGGTGTCAAACGGGCAGTATGTAGTCAACGGTAATCCACCCCAGCAGCTTAGCCAGGACAATGTAAACTTTACATCCAATGCCATCGATTGGTTATCGGATGATACTGGTTTGATTGATCTGCGCACCAAAGGAGTGTCGGCCCGTCCGCTGGATAAAGTAGAAGATGCTACGCGGGAAATGTTGAAATACGGAAACGTATTGGGCCCCATCATACTCATACTTATCTATGCGCTGATCAGACGTCAGAGAAATCAGGCAAAGCGCAACAAGTGGCGAGAAGGTACTTATTAAACCCGAAAGCTGTGAACGTGGTAGTATTAAACGAGAGAAGAAAATGAAACTATCAAATGTTAAATTAATAGGAATACTGGTGGCGCTGATAGCCATATACGGTGTAGTGAAACTTACAGGAGGAAAAAAGAAGAGTAAATCGTTGCGTACTGAACTGGTGCAGATCGACACGGCCAGCGTGACTGCCATACGCATACTTTCCAAGGGAGATGAGGTGAAGCTCGATCGCCAGGACAAACAATGGCAGCTCACATTGAGCAACGGCAAAATAATACCCGCATCGCAAGGTGCCGTAAATAGTGCTTTGGGAGCACTGCTTACCATAAAGCCGTCTCGAATGGCTACTAAGAATGAGTCGAAGTGGAAAGATTATCAGGTAGACTCTACCGGCACGCGCGTGCAAATTATGGAAGGGAAAGATAAGACGCTGGATCTGGTTATTGGTAGGTTTGGTATGCAGGGGCAGAGAGCTTATCATTCCTTTGTGCGCCTCTTCGATGATAAGGAGGTCTATGCGGTAAATAATTTTATGTCTTTTTCTGTTCCTGCTGAAACTGCCTCATATAGAGATAAAATTTTAGCCAGAATACCCAAGGACTCCCTGTTAAGTGTGGATTTTAACTATCCGGCAGACACCTCGATGCAGTTGACGAAAAACGGTGATAAGTGGAACGTAAATGGTCAGTTGGCAGATTCGGCTAGTGTAGCGAAGTATGTAAGCAGTCTCAACTATATATCGGGAAGCAAGTTTACCGACGATTATGAGACATTAACAGTGCCTGATATTTCGGCTACATTCAAGCTTTCAGGAGATAAGCAGGTGGTGATTGAAGGGTATAAAAGAGATGAAGAGTGGGTGTTTCATAGTTCGGCCAATACATACGGCTACTTTACAGATGAAAACCTGCTTTCAAAAGTATTTAAAGGAGCAAACGATTTCTAGCGCTTTATTAGGACTGCAGAGGTGTATGGGCTGGTGCAAGGGCAGGCAGTAAGGCTTATACTTCGTCTGAAACTATTAACCTTTAACATATAGTAGCAAGAGTTTCTCAGCAAAGCCTATTTAGTTTTATCCTTTTTACAGACAACCCTGCTTTGACATTCAAGGCAGGGTTACTTGTGTGTGGTGGTATTTGCTATACTGTAGCAGTCTGATATTCAGCGTAGTTGCGATAAGTTGTTTCTTTTTTTATTAACTTGTCTATTCAAACCAAAAACCAATAACCATGAAATTACCAGTAATAATTACCACTATAGCTAGTGCGGCATTAGTATTGGCGTATTGTACTTCACCGGCTACCAAAGAAAAAGTGGAAGTAGTAGAAGAAAAAACAGCTCCATCATACAGCATTGTTGAGCAGCACGAAGGCCCCTGGAAAGAAGCCATAGCTCAACTGATGGACCTGGCGGATGCTATGCCCGAAGATATGTATGACTATAAGCCCCACGACAGTCTGAAAACTTTTGCCGGACAGTTGGCGCACATAGCAGGATCGTCAAAAGTCATTGCCAATATGTTTTTGAAAGATATAAAACCAAGTGCTCCGCCAGCAGATGTGGATGTGGCGGCCATGAGCAAAGAAGAACTCAAGCAAATGGTAACAGATCAACTAAACGAAACCTGGGACATTATCAAGACCATGTCAGACGAGCAGTTGCTCAATGAAAAAGTGACCAGTTTTGCGGGCAATCAGATAACCCGACTCGAAGGGCTCTGGGTGGTACACGATCACCTGACCAACCATAAAGCCAAAGCCAATATGTATGTAAGGGTGAGTGGAAACAAACCGCCCAATTACAGATATTATTAGTACAGACCGGTATCTTACAAGCCACCCTTAGCAGGTGGCTTTTTTATTACAAATTCTACAAGCAATGATCTATACCTCACAAAGGTCTCTGTAGAATTGGAAAAAAATTCGTAATTTTATCTTTATGAAAAAACATCAAATAAATCTACTAATAGTCCTATTTTTAGCGCTCTCGGTTAGCGTCAGTTATGGACAAAGCAAGTGGGAAAAAATACTGGATAGTGCCGACGATGATTATGAAATTGGTAATTATGATGATGCCAGAGCCAAAATCGACAGGCTGAAAAAAGAGTCGATCAAGTCGTATGGAGAAAAGAGCAATTATTTTGCTATGGCCATGGTGTTGGAGGCCAAGTACGACGTAGCACTCGGCATATTAAAAAATGTAGATGCATCGTTGGATTCAGCCATTACCATGAGCAAAGAAGTCAACGGGCCTAATTCCATCGAACATGCGTTTATCCTCAAAGATGCCAGTGCTACGATGATCATGTATGGCAATTTTGTGAAAGCTGACAACTGGCTGAATGAAAGCCTCGAAATCCTGGAGGCCAACGATAGTGTGACAGAGGATGTAAAAGCCACTTTTGATGTAATGAAAGCCGAAATATTGGTAGGAAAAGGCTTTAACAAAGATGCCCTCAAACTCATAAACAGAAGTCTGGAATACTACAAAGCCCGCACACTCGATATTGACAACCTCAAAAAAAAGCAGGTGCGTGAGCGCTACAGAGATTATGCACGCATGATGATGTTCAAAGGGAATGCCTATAGAAAGATGGGTAATTACCTAAGTGCAGATTCGGCGTTTGTCTATACCAACGAGTGGATACTCGACAACCTGAAAAAATCTGACATACTCTACAGCGCCAACCAATTTTACAACACACTACTACTGGAAGAAAACGGAATGGAAATAGGTGCAGTAGTAGATAAATACGAGAAGGCCTATGTACATACTGTCAGAAAATACGCACCGTCGCATTATATCACAGTGATGATACAGGAGCGGCTGATCAAGAGCTATATGCGTAATGATAACAACGCAAAGCTCAAAGTGCAGGAAGCAGAATTCAGAAAGACCATAAAAAAATATTACGGGACTAACAGTATCAATGGGATCATACTCAAAACACTGGATTATGATGTGCTCTCAGGCGGACGAGACAGAGGACTGGAAAACGACGTGATGAAGTTTTTGGCTTCAGACAATATAATACCCAAATACCACGACAAGCGTATTGATTTACTCGAGTTTGCCAATAAAGTAGCCCTGATTCACGGTAGAAATGAAAACTCATACCATTACTTACAGCAAATCCTTGAAATCAAAAAAGTACTGTACGGAGAAGATTCACCCGAGTACAGCCTGACCAAAGTAAAACTGGCAAACTACCTGGTAGACTACACAGAAAAGTTTGATGAAGCTGCAGAGATCTATCAGAAAAACTTTCGTGAGATACTGGAAAAAGAAATTACGCCCGGTCATGTAGACTATGTAGACATACTGGATCACCTGGCGCTCTTCTATGAAGAAAACGATGAGTATCAAAAAGCCAGCGAAATTCTTGATATTTCACTCGAAACCGCAAGACGCAAATACGATAATCAGGATATAGCCTATGCGGTGGAATTGGATAAAATTGGCAACCTGCAGTTGAAAATCGGAAAATATCAGGAGGCAGAGGATAATATACTAAAAGCCATTGAAATCCTTCAGAGCAGAAAAGATGAGTTTTCTGAGGGGTACTATGCTCAGGCACTGGTTACAGAGGCCACACTTTTGGCGCTCAAAGGCGAATACGATGCTGCTGAAGAGAATATTATACTATCCGAAAAAATTCAAAAGCACGGTATCAAAATGGTGGAAACAGCCGGTATAGATACCGGTGACGAACTGGCAGAAGTATACCTCGATATCGGACGCTACCGTGATGCCGAAGAAATACTAAAAGGAATAATAGCCAAACGAACCAGACTATACAGCACAGAAAGCAGGCACCTCACAGAGCCATTGGTATTAAGCTCTCGCCACAGAATGATAATAGGCGAATATGCAGAAGCAGAAAAGCTGGCACGTCGTGCTTACAACATCAGTGTGAATACCTTTGGCACACAATCCACGAAGATTACGCCGGCAGCCATGCAGTTGGCTAAGATATATACCACCCTGGGCGACTACCTGAAAGCCGAGACCCTGCTCAATGATGTGATAGCCATAAGAGAAAAGCAGTTTGGTCCCAATCATGTGGATGTAGCCCGTGCTATATCTGACTTGGCACTCGTGAAATACTACAACAATGAAGATGTATATGAAATAGAAGAGCTATTTCTAAAAGCAGAAAAAATCATTGGCAAGAATCTGGGAGGATCGAATCCCTACTACGCTGAGATTTTGAAAAATCTGGCGATAGTATACATAGCAGAAAAGAAATATGACGATGCAAACCGTATGCTCAACAGCGCCGGTAGAATCTGGCAGGCCAGAATAGGTAAGCGAAACAATATTAACGCAGCAACCATCAACATCCTGAAAGGTGATATACAGTATGCGCAGAAAAACTACAATGAAGCCGATAAGTTTTATGTGAGTGCGCGTAAGTTGTATGAAGGCTTTTTTAGCGACCAGCACCCCGACTATGTAAAAGTACAGTCGAAGCTCAGCAAGACGTATTTTATGCAGGGCAACCCTAAAAAAGCGCAGGATGCATTGGAAGAAGTACTGAGCAACTACAACAATTTCATTCAGGAATATTTTCCGGCACTTAGCGAGCGCGAAAAAGCAAAATTCTGGAATACCATCAAGCAGGATTACGAATTCTACAACACGCTGGTGATCAACTACAGCCGAAACAAAGATCTGATAGGGGACCTGTACAACAACGCCCTGCTCACCAAGGCCCTGCTGCTCAACTCTTCAATCAAGATCAGGCAGCAGATTCAAAGCAGTGGTGATCAGGAGTTGATAAACCTTTATAGCGATTGGGAAGCCAAAAAAGAATTACTCACACGAGCCATATCCATGAGCAGTGGCCAGTTGATAGAGCAGGGCATAGACCCCAACGCCATCCAGAAAGAAGTTGAATCACTTGAAAAGCAACTCAGCGAAAAATCATCGAGTTTCTCGTCCGGGTTTGATAACAAGCCGGTGACATGGGAAAATGTAAAGAAATCGTTGGGACCGGGCGAAGTAGCGTTGGAAATGGTCCGCTTCAGGGTGTTTAATCACAATTTTACTGATTCGGTAATGTATGCTGTGATGTATGTTGAAAATACCGATAGCAAAAGCAAGCCCGGAATGGTATTGCTGAAAAACGGAGAAGACCTGGAAAAAAAATACCTCAAGTACTATCGCAACATTATGAAGTTTAAGCTTCCTGATGAGCAGTCGTACAACAATTTCTGGAAGCCTATCGAAGATGTAATCGGAAATCCATCAACCATTTATCTTTCTGCCGACGGAGTATACAACCAAATCAACCTGGAGTCTATAGAGCTGGCCGATGGTAGTTTTGTGTTAGACAAATCAAACATCGTATTGGTAAGCAACACCAAAGACCTGTACTACAACAAGGTGCGCTCCAGAAGTGTGCAGGATGCCAATGTGGCAATGATGTTTGGAGATCCGGTATACTATGTTTCGTCAGATCCGGGGCGCTGGGTAGGAGAGGCCAGTAAGCATAGAGGAGGAAATCCCGACGTAATAGGCAGATTGCCCGGCACAGAGATCGAAATCCAAAACCTGAAAGCTCTGCTAAGAGAAAGCGGATGGGTAACAGAAGACTACACCGAAGAAGCCGCTACCGAAGAAAAAGTGAAAAATATTGATAACCCTAAGATATTTCACATTGCCACGCACGGCTTCTTTCAGCCCGATACAGAACTGAATTCAGAAGATATAGGACTGAAAGAGAATCTGGTAGGGGAAAACCCACTGCTGAAAACAGGCCTGTTGCTGGCAGGAGCAGGGGACATACTCAACCAAACCACCTCCAACTTCAACATAGACGATGGTATACTCACAGCGTATGAGGCTATGAATATGAAACTCGACAAAACCGAATTGGTGGTACTTAGTGCCTGTGAAACAGGCCTGGGAGAGATAGAGGCAGGCGAAGGAGTGTATGGTCTTCAGCGGGCTTTTTTGGTAGCAGGTGCTAAAACGATTATTATGAGTTTGTTTAAAGTATCTGACGAGGCAACACAAAAGCTAATGATTGAGTTTTATAAAAACTGGCTCGAAACCGGAGACAAAAGGCAGTCTTTTATAGACGCTAAAAAAGCAATAAGAGATGAATTTAAAGCCCCAATCTACTGGGGGCCTTTCATTATGATCGGATTGGATTAACCAATCAATAGTTAGTGGAATTTTTAAAAAAAAAGAAGCTGCTTTTATGAAAAAAACAGCTTCTTTTTTATGTAGGCTCAGCTGAAAAAGCTTCAGGCCTTAAGTGCAAAGCGAACGGTATCTCCCGGTTTTTTTTGTGCCAAAATACAAATTGCCTGTTCTGTAAGCTGAAGGATACGAGGGTATCCTCCGGTGGTCTGGCAGTCTTTCATCAGTACTACAGGTTTTCCCGAAGGGGGCAATTGAACAGTGCCGGGCTGCACGGCAGAGGTTAGTATGCTGTGAGAGTGACTGAAATCGTTAGCTGTATCCAGACGGTATCCCATTCGGTTACTCTGCTGCGAAACAGTAAACACACTATGCAAGAATTCAACCTTTGCTTTATCAAATTCCGGCCCTTGGTATGCCTCAAGTACTTCAGATTCAAAAAGGGCAGAGGAGGGTCTTGTTCTACTGCCTGTGTTGGGAGCTACGTTTTCATACGGGGTAAAGTGCAGCCGCATGCCTTTTGTCAATACGGGCAACCCAAGTCCGGCCGGAGCATGGGTAGATGCACTGTTAAAAACCTGAGGTACATCAAACCCGCCCTTTATGCACAGGTATGCCCTACAGCCGTATTGAGCCCGCCCAAAAGACAGAGTTTCGTCCCGTTGAATGAGCTCAGGCCTATGTGTGAGGAGTCTGCGTCCATTAACTGTAGCCGATAGATCAGCACCAGATAATACGATGAGAGCAGGTGCTGAAAAGTGCAGTTTAGGGCCGATTAGTGTTATTTCCAGTGCAGCAGTGTGGGGAGAGTTGCCGGCCAGTAGGTTGCCCAGTTGCAGACTTTGTATATCCATAGCGCCTGCCACAGGCACACCATACGCACGGTATCCGCAGCGGCCCATGTCCTGAATAGAACTGTAAAGTCCGGTGGCGAGTACTTCTATCATGGATTGCACTGGGTAAGTTCATACCTTCCTTTTTCCACAAGGTTAAGAATTCGAGCATGTTCATCTTTGCTAATGCGCTCAAAATACAGGCTGTCTCCCGGCTGTAAAAAACAAGGGGGAGTAGAGGCAGAGGAAAAAAATGAAACCGGGCAGTTGCCGATGATGTGCCACCCTCCCGGACTTTCCAGAGGGTATATACCGGTTTGCTCACCGCCTATGCCTACTGCGCCTTTGGGCGTGCGGAGGCGTGGAGTGTCTTTACGGGGACAGTGGAGTCGCCTGTCCAGCCCTCCCAGGTATGGAAACCCGGGTAAAAAACCCATAAAGTATACTTTGTAAGGAACGGCTGTGTGCAGGTCAATGATGGTTGTGGTTGGCAGGTTTAATTTCTCCGATAAACTGGCAAGGTCTATCCCTAGAGGTTCGTCGTAGCAAACCGGAACTTTCCACTGACGCCCTGATGTCATGTATTGATGTCTGTTGTGGTAGCATTGCTTGAGTGTGTCTAGCAGACGCGGCAAATGGTGAGGTGCTGAGAAAAATAAGGTGATAGAGGCATAAGCACCTACTATGTCGGTCAGATCGGAAAACTGCTGCGCCTGTAAGGCTTTTTTATACAAGAGAATATCCTCAAGGATGTCTTCGTCGATTTGCTGAGGCCACTCTATCAATAGAGCACTTTCTCCGTATGGGCGGTATGTCAGTGTATAATCTTTTGACACTACTGTAGGGTAATACCGGCACTACGCAGTTGGCTGGTTAGTTCTCTGAGAATATTTTCAGCATTGGGATTGTCGCCATGCACACACATGGTTCTGGCTTTAAGCGGTTTAGTGATTCCGCTGATGGTTTGCACCTGACCCTGCCTGACTATAGATGCTACCTGTGTGTATATGGCCTCAGTGTCGTGCAGTACTGCATGGGGTTCCTTGCGGCTCACCAACTCCAACTGATCGTTGTATGCACGGTCTGCAAAAGCTTCATGCCAGACCTGAATCCCTTTGTCTTTTGCCATTTGGGCGATTACTGACCCGTAGGGGGCGTAGAGTACCCCCTCAAATTGCTGTAAAGCTGCCAGCACAGCAGAAGCTACCTGTTCATGGCTGGCGGCCATGTTGTAGAGTGCGCCGTGGGGTTTCACATGGTGCAAAGTTACACCTTGCTGAGCAGCAATGGCCATTAGTCCGCCTACCTGATAGCTAATGAGGGCTGTCAGTTCTTCAGTAGGGAGGTGCATGGGTTTTCTGCCAAAATTTTCCCGATCGGGAAAAGAAGGATGAGCGCCGACTTTTACTTTGTGTGCGGCTGCCAGAGCTACTGTACGAGCCATAGTGGGTGCATCGCCAGCATGAAATCCGCAGGCTATATTGCACGAATTTACAAAAGGCATCAAACGCTCTTCGTTGTTTAGGCCTTCGCCCATGTCGCAGTTGATATCGATGTGTAGTTTGTGCATACCGTCAGAGCAAAAGTAGTACGATACTTTTTCCACCCAGAAACAAAGTAACAATAAATACTCCTATGCCTATTACATTTTGAAGCTTTGAGTTGCCAAGCTTCCGGATTACTTTCGGTTGATTGATAGCCCAAAGCAACATGCCGGTGGCTATGGGCAGTAAAATGCCATTGACTAGCTGAGCAAACTGGATGAGTTGAATGGGGCGGATGCCCAGCGACGCAAAGCATACACCGGGTAGTAAAATAGACATCCAGGTGATGCGAAAGGGACGGGAGGAAAGGCTTTTTTTCCAGCCCAAACACTCACTTACCACCAGCGCTGCAGCCAGCGGAGCAGTAATGGCTGACGATAGTCCGGCAGCAAAGAGACCAACTGCCATAAAGTAGGTTGCACCAGCACCCAGCAAAGGCTTCAGGCTAACGGCCAGGTCGGTAGCATTGGCAATAGATTGCCCCTGAAGATTTGCAGCACAGACTATGATACTAAACGATACCACACCACCCACCAGAATAGAGATGACGGTATCCATCCGAATTTTGGATAGGTCGCTGGTGTGTTTCCATCGCTGAGAAATAAGAGAGGAGTGGAGGAAAATGTTGTATGGAACTACCGTAGTGCCTACCAGAGACACTACCATCAGTAGGTTGTCATTGGATACAGATGGGGAAAACATACCCGAAAGTATACCGGAAAGCGAAGGGCGTGTAAGAATTGCAGTGATGATAAATGCCACACTCATAACCACTACGGTAAACATAAGTACCTTTTCCAGCAGTCGGTAGTTGCCACTATACAAAAGCAGGAAAGCCACAATGCCTATGAGGAGTGTGAGGTAGTTTACCGACAAGCTGCCTGATCCAATAGCAGGATTGGGTATGAAAATAGCTAACCCGAGCATACTGCCACTGATATTGCCGGCTTCATAAGCCATATTGCCGATAGCCACGGCGCTGATGATGAGCATAAGCATAGCCACCCGTATAGCGGGAGTACGCAGCTCGTTTTTGACTACAGCAGCTAACCCTGCCTGGGCAACTAGCCCCAGTCTGGCGGCCATCTCCTGCAGTATGAGCGTAGAGAAAATGGAGAATACCATAGCCCAGAGCAGGTCAAAACCATGACCAGCACCGGCAAGTGTACACAGTGTAACCGTACCCGGGCCAATAAAAGCTGCAGCTACCAGTGAAGCAGGGCCTATGTCTTTTGTCCATTGCATCCATCTCATATCAGAAAAATAAATAATAGATAGGGAATATGCTGAAAAATGTAAGAATATAATAGCAGCAGATACAAAGAATCCGGGTATTTCGCTCTCTGTAGCAAGGTGCTGAAAATATCATATACCAATTTTAAATGCAAATAGCCCGGAGCTGTGTTCCTTTTAGCCGAATGCCTATATTCGTAGCTGTTACTTAGACAAGTATAGAATGAAGAAAAAACTGACAGTGATATTGCTACTTGCTGTGATTTATTTTACGGGTAGTTTGCTCATAGATGCCGGTACATTCAAGAGTGTGGAGAATTTTTTTGAGGGAGAGAAGCTTACTGTTTATGAAAACATGTATGGTACGGAAGATATGGCGATTGACCGAAAAAACGGACTCTTATTCATTTCTTCTACCGACCGGCGTTCACAACGCGCCGGAAAACCATCAGCAAATGACGGTATATATTTGTTGGATATATCATCGGGAGGAGTGCCCGAAAAGCTGCCTCATACCTACGCCGGTGAGTTTCACCCCCATGGGATTTCTTTCCTCAGTAAAGGAGAAAAATCGTACTTGTTTGTTGTCAACCACAATGGAGCAGGAGATTTTGTAGAGCTGTTTCAGTTTACAGGCGATAGGCTAGAGCACCTGCGGTCATGGTCAGATGATCAGATGTGCTGCCCCAATGATTTGGTAGCAGTGGATACAGATAAATTTTACGTGACCAATGACCATGGTCAGAAGCAGGGTCTGGGCAGGCTGGCAGAAGATTACCTGCGGTTTGCTTCTTCCTATTTGCTGTATTATGATGGTTCGGCTTTCAAAAAAGCATACGAAGGGCTCAATTATGCCAACGGTGTAGCATTGTCTAACGACGGCACAAAACTCTATCTGACCCATACTACGGGCAGAGAGTTGCTCACTTTTGATCGAAATCCACAAAGCGGTTTTCTTGAAATAAAAAACTCCCTCAAACTCGGTACTGGAGTGGATAATATCACGGTAGATGAGAAGGGAGATATTTGGATTGCCGCACACCCCAAGCTTTTTGCATTTGTAGAGCATGCAAAGGATGCCTCAAAGCCCTCGCCTTCAGAAGTGTGGAAAATTACTCCTCACAAGGAAAACACCTTTGGTGTGGAGCGAATTTATACAGACGATGGCAAACAGCTTTCGGGATCCAGTGTGGCTGTACCCTACATGGGACAGCTTTTTATCGGTGTGGTGTTTGACAATAAACTACTGCACGCCAAACTATAAACTTACAGCAATACTATGCCAACCTTACAAATCAACGGAGCATCTCTGTACTATGAAATTCACGGACATGGCCCGGAAGTAATGCTTTTTAGCCATGGGTTACTTTTTAGTGGCAAAATGTTTAAAAATCAGGTAGACTACTTCAAAGCACGGTATAAGTGTGTAGTGTACGATCACCGCGGGCAAGGCAGAAGTGAAGTGACCGAAAATGGCTATGGTATGGATTCGGTGTATGAAGATGCTGTAGCCCTCATTCGCGAACTCAATCTGGGTCCCTGCCACATGGTAGGCCTTTCTATGGGTGGTTTTGTAGCTATGCGTATAGCAGCCCGCAACCCTGAACTACTCAAGTCGCTTATCCTGCTGGAAACATCAGCAGAAACAGAGCCTAACAAGTTCAAATACAATTTGTTAAAAACCATCACTCAGGTACTGGGAGTGTCTTCTGTTATCAACAAAGTGATGCCCATTGTATTTGGGAAAAGTTTTCTCCACGATCAGGGCAGAAAAGATTTGGTGCAGCAGTGGAAAAACGAACTGCTTACCAATAAGAAAACCATTGCCCGGGCAGTAAAAGGCGTGATCGACAGGGAAGGAGTAATGCACGAGCTGGATAACATTTACATTCCTACGCTCATTATAGTAGGCGATGAAGATGTAGCCACTCCGCCGGAAAAATCAAAAAATATCAAACTAAAAATTCCTCAGGCCCGGTTGGCAATAATCAAAAAAGCAGGGCATTCATCCGTCATCGAAGAACCGATACAGGTGATCGAAACCATCGAGGTATTTCTCAACGGTGTACACTAATTACTTTTCCTTTTTTGGAGGGGTAATCATTATGTGAGCGCGGTGAGAGCCCGGATCCATAATCCAGGGGCCTCCGGGCATCAGGGGTTTGGTCGGCAGGCCGGTGGATGCCGCAGTAGCCCATGGGATATACACCACATAGCGAATGTTGGTGTTTTCCATTTGTCCGGTTTCGGTGTTGTACGTGCCGTCCGTGCCATAGCATATATGCAGTGTAGTGGGCTGATCCGGCATTTTTAGCTCGCCGGACTTTGCTTCTTTTTCACGTATGTCAAATATTTCACCACTGGATTTACCTTCAGCTTTTAGTTCTCTGCCTCGTGCCATAAAAGGCTCCAGGTCTTTGTGATAGCATGCTGCGCTAAAACCCGTTTTGTCTGGATCGTCAGCCAGGCATATCATGTCGTTGCTGCCCTTGCGCAGCGTGGTGAGCTGACCATCCTCATTGTACCCCAGGACAGTAGCATCATTTTGCTGGTCAGCAGGCAGAGGAGAGACCGCCGTGGCTATCTGGTAGGATTTCGGGGGGATTTGTGCATGGCCAGACAAAACTCCCGATAGCAAGGCGAGAAAGAGTAGAGAGAAAAGCTTTTTCATGTCAATGCAGATTTGAGTGTGGTGGAAAAAATATTGAATTTTATAACATACAAAGCCGGGTTTATTGAAAAAGTACATAAGTAGGGAAAAACCGGCATTATCCAGTAAGATAAAGTATTTTGATCGTAATCTTACGCTTTATTCAACTCAGTTTTTTTATGATAAAAGTCAATAATTGGGTAGCTAAACGCATAGGACACTAGGAATTTAATTATTTTCCTATAAATTTGGTTGAATAACAATTACATATTAAATGAATAATGGAAAAGTAAAATTCTTCAACGAATCTAAAGGTTATGGATTTGTTGTAGACAATGAATCAGGTAAAGAATACTTTGTACACGTATCTGGTTTGGTTGACAAAATCAAGGAAAACGACGATGTGACATACGACCTGGCTGAAGGTAGAAAAGGCCTGAATGCTGTTGATGTCAAACTCGCTTAATAATATACGATTGAAATTTATTAAGTCTCCAGACCCTGGGTTTTCCCGGGGTTTTTTTATGCCCGGTTTTTTGGCTTTTCGTTTCTGTATGGGAATAGCTCGCTTACTATATAACTCACAAGAATTTCTTTTCTATTCGCCTTTATCCATCTGCTGGTTATTTAGATCTGAGCCAAAGGCTCGAACCAGCGAAATTACGAGAAATATATAATTCTCTTTATGTCCTTTATTGGGAGAAAAGGGGGGCTTAATGGAGTAAACACCCCTCAGTACTATCCCAATCTAAGGAAATACTCGTGTCATATCAATAGAAAAAAGCTAAGGTTGCAAGCAGTCCAGCTTAGTTAAACTGGCTGAGCACTCCGATAACCTCCCTGTATACTTGTTTATTTGTCTTACTGTCCGTTTTTATTTCCAGTAAAAATGAGCCTTTAGAATTGACGCAGCTGTCTATGCCTTTCTGCAATTCCTCCAGAGTATGGCAACTGCAATAGCCGATGTTAAACTCTTTGGCAAACGAACTGCCATCGAGTGACTGCTGTGTTTCGAAGAAAGTCTCCAATTCCGGTTGGCGGGCAGGGCCATCAATCATACGAAAAATACCCCCTCCATGATTGTTGAAGAGTACTATTTTCAGGTTGTCGGGATTGTGCTGGTGCCACAGGCTGTTTCTGTCGTAAAAAAAGGCCACATCGCCCGTTAGTAGAAATGTGGGGCGATCGGTTAGCAGCGCAGTACCTACGGCCGTACTGGTGGACCCATCTATGCCGCTGGTGCCGCGGTTGGCATACACTTCTACATCTTTTTTGGATTGTAAACCTATAAAATTTGCATAGCGTACAGCCATGCTGTTGGCCAGATGGATGTCCGAACGATCCGGGAGTGCTGACAAAATGGTTTCAAAAGCCTTAAACTCACTAAAAGCTTCACTCTCGTCTATGTTTTTGCGTAGTGCCGCTACTGTTTTTTTATGCTCATTTTGCCAGAGAGACCAAAACGAACCGGCTGGCGAAAAACTCTTTTCGCTTGCCAGTCTGGTAAGAAAGGTAGTTGGGTCGCAGCGAATGATTTTACTCAGGCACTGAAAAGTATCGGCTACATCACCGGCAGGTTGTATGTGCCAGTGTGCAGTAGGCTGAGTTTGCCGAAGAAATATTTTCAGATTTTTAGAAATGACAGATTTGCCAAAGCTGATCACCAGATCAGGTTTAAGGTCATCATAATTGGCCTTGTTTTTCAAAAAAGCATCCTGAGTAGTTATAGCTTCGGGCACACCATGCATGTTTGATATGATGTCGGCAACAACCGGTATTCTCACTGATAACGGAAGGAGAGCCTCCTGAAGTGCTCTATCGTATTGATGCTGCCCACAGACGAGTATAATTTTTGGGTACTCATCCATAGGAGAAATACAGCCTATGGCAGGGGCAAATTCATCGATTTGTATGTTGGGCAGAGCTTCTGTGTAGGCGATTTGTTCATCGTCTTCAGGGTAAAAAGGTTCCCTGAGCGGAATGTTGATATGAGTAGGCCCTTTAGGAAATTCCTCTGCTGTATTGATGGCTTCATTGACCATACGGTGGCAATGCCACACTACATCCTGATGTGCATATTGGTCGGGAAACTGAAAGCTTTTTTTGACATGCGAACCAAAAATCTGCTTTTGGTGGATGGTTTGTCCGTCGAGCTGATCTATCCACTCCGGAGGGCGATCGGCTGTCAATACGACTAATGGTATGTGCGAAAAGTATGCTTCGGCTACAGCCGGAGCAAAGTTATACGCGGCTGATCCTGAGGTGCATATCAGTACTACCGGAGTGTTGCTCTTCAAGGCCATTCCCATGCCGGTAAAAGCCGCCGAACGCTCATCGGACATGGAATAGCAGGCTATGCCACCATGCCGGGCAAAAGCGAGCGTAAGGGGAGCATTGCGGGATCCGGGGCAAATGATAGCCTGACGGATGCCTTTCCGATAACAAATTTCAGCAATATCTACTACAGGCTGAAGGATCATAAAAGGTTGGGGTTAGGGTTGGATGACGTTGAGCAATGTCTGAAATTTCATTTCAGTTTCCAGCCACTCGTGTTCCGGGTCGCTATCCTCCGTTACGCCAGCACCGGCAAACAATACAGCCCTGTTTTTGAGAATTCGCATACAACGCAGGTTTACGAAAAGGCTAGTTTGGTTATTGATATTGGCAGGACCGAGGTAGCCGCTAAAATACTCCCTGTCAAACCCTTCTTTCTTCTTTAAAAACTTGGCAGCCGGTTTCATAGGCATACCACACACAGCAGAAGTAGGGTGGAGGAGATCCAGCATGGCTGTGCCCAGCAGAGGGTAGTTAACCTGCTCCATATCTACCGTATATTCTGTTTTGAGGTGAATAAGGTTGCCCGCTTTTATAGTCTTGGGGCCGTATTCGTTGTATTCTCTCAGACGAATGCTTTTAAAGCAGTTGATGATGTAGCGGCTTACAAGTGCCTGCTCTTCTATTTCTTTTTGTGTCCACGAAGCTTTCGATAGCTCAAAGTTGTGAGGTATGTTTTGTGTGCCTGCCAGAGCTTCTGTACGAAACTTTTTATTGTTTTCTATGGAAAGCAACAGCTCCGGAGTGGCACCCATCCACAGGCCGGCTCCCGGCACAAACACCAGCGAGATAAAGGCATTTTCGTACCTTTCACACAGTTTGCTAAACTCTCTAACCGGATCAAAATTTCCGGGGAGAGATATTTGTTTGTTGCGGGCAGGGACTATTTTTTGATAGCTACCCTCACTTATGGCCTCTATAGATTCCTGTACCAGTTGCTTAAACTCATCCTTGCTTTTCTCACCCATTTTGTGGTTTGAGAGAAAAGCCGACACTTCAAACCCTTCCTGCCGGGATATATCTTTGAGTTGGTCTGTAAATGTGTCGACCGAAGCTGTATTGTTGAGCGTAGGGCTAATGTGAATTTGGTTGTCTTCGGAACTTAGCGATAAGTCCGCTTTGATAAAGTGGGCCTTGTGCGACTCTGCCTCATGGTAGGGAGCAAAGTAAAAGCCTGCCGGAGCAGTTTCCAGTTCTTCAGGGTAATCAGTGTTTTTGTCTAGTTGGCACACAGCGTTTACCTGAGTCTGGCCCGGTATCCGCCATATTGCCAAGGGCGTGTTGGATTTTATGCAGGTGTTGAAAAAAAGCTGAAGGTTTTCCTGAAACGATACATTGTCAGATAGCTTTTCTAGCGAAATTGGTCTGTTGCTCATACTCCTAGTCAAAAATCAGAGGAACGGTGTTCCCAAGTCTATTCGTTGCGAATTTAATACATACTGCCTCACATGCCTGCTTTTTCTAAACAAAAAGCAGGTCAATAGTTGACATTCTCTATGTATAGCAAAGTGTAGCAATCTGCTACTGCAATTATCCGACAACTTTTTTGTCGATAATAGCGATTGTGATTCTGCTGATGCATACCAGCTGGCCTTCTTCATTTTTGATTCGGATTTCCCATACATGTGTTTTCTTTCCGATGTGCACAGGCTGGGCTTTGCCATATACATATCCGCTTTTTGCCGATTTGATGTGGTTGGCGTTTATTTCCAGTCCCACACATGCCTGAGAGGCCATGTCTATGAGCATGGTAGAACCTACACTGCCCAGGGTTTCGGCAAGTACTACAGACGCTCCTCCGTGCAGGAGCCCCATAGGCTGAATGGTGCGGTGGTCTACCGGCATTTTGGCTTCCAGGTAGTCTTCACCTATTTTGGTAAATTCTATTCCCAAATACCCCACCATCGAATTTTTAGAAAATTCGTTCATTCCTGCCGTAGTAATGTCTTTATTGAACATGTCGCTTTGTATTTTATTCTATATTCGCACCTGTACAAACAAAGCCAGATTTAGATTGAAAACCAAAAAAATATACATTGTCAGGCACGGGCAAACGGATTTTAACAAAAACAATATGGTACAGGGCAGAGGGATCAATTCTTCTATAAATGAGACCGGACGTCAACAAGCCGATGCATTTTACAAGGCGTATCATCAGGTGCCATTCGACAAAGTATATACATCTTCTCTCAAACGCACCCATGAATCGGTCAGTGGCTTTATCCGGGACGGCATACCTCACGAGCCTCTGGAAGGACTGGATGAGATTAGTTGGGGTGATCATGAAGGACAGCTTTTTGACCCGGAGATGCACCAGCGCTACCTCGACTGTATAGAGCAGTGGAGTAAAGGCAATCTGGATGTGGCTGTGAGTGGAGGAGAGTCGCCAAAGCAGGTAATGGCCCGTCAAAAGCAAAGCATAGACCATATTATGTCTCATACCGACGAAGAGCATGTGCTCATATGTTCGCATGGCAGGGCGATGCGAATACTGGTGTGTTGGATGCTAAATTACCCGCTCTATCAGATGGATATGTTCAAACACCAAAACCTGTGTCTGTATCAGCTTACACATACCGGTTCGCGGTATGTAGTAGACAAGGCAAATGATATAGCGCATCTGAATGGTATTCAGAGCTAGCTCCACCGGATCGGATTTCGCCAGGATCGGACGATAACCACTTTTCTTCAACTTTGTGCACTGTACACCATATGCCAGAGGTGTTTCCTGCCGGGATTAATTAGAGTTGTGAAGGAAAGTATTTATCCTAGTTGGCTTTCAGCTCTTCTTCAGTGTTTTTCAACTTTTCCCGACAGTAAGCGATCAACTCAGTTGCTCGCTTGGTTAATTTAGTCAGGTCGTCTACGTCTACAGTGTCGCTTTCGAGGTGTTCGGCTATTTGTTCTATTTCAGCCAATGCTTCTTTGTATGTAGGTTTTTTCTTTGCCATAGCTAGTTTGCTGTACTTTCAAAAATTTCGTTTTTCGATTGGGTAATGATTCGGTCGCCGGGCTTTATGTTTTTTACTTTTAGTGCCGGCTTGCCGTTGATGGTAGTGATGGTATATCCACGATCGAGAATGCGCTGTGGGTCGTTGGAAGATATGGTCTTCTCCAGCAAAGTCAAATTATTTGCAGCATCTTTTATGGCTTGCAACGACCGGTTTTTCAGGTTTTCTTCGAGACGATTGAGTCGCAAGTCCTGTTGGTAGCACTGCTTCTGAGCGGCCAGCTGCAGTTGGTGTGCCAGGCGATTTATGTTTTCCTGCTCGTGTGTTATCTTCTGTGCTGAAGCTCTTGATATACGCTCTACCAATTCGTTGATATTACTTTCGTAAGTTATGAATCCTCCGAGAATAAATTCTGCTACCGCCGTAGGTGTTTTCATACGTGTGTGTGCTACCATATCGGCTATGGTGTTGTCACGCTCATGGCCTATACCGGTAACTACCGGCAGGGGAAATTGCGCCAGATGGGCGCACAGCTCATAATCATCGAAGCAGTCCAGATCTGTTTTGGCCCCACCACCGCGTATCAGCACTACCATTTCATAGCGGTCTTCCTGTTCGTAGATGCGATGCAGTGCATCTATGATGGATGCTACGGCCTGATCGCCCTGCATAGTGCTGGCAAACAAAGTAGCCTGAATGCGGTATCCATAGTCGTTGTTTTCCAGCTGATGCATAAAATCGCCAAATCCGGCAGCTGTTTCTGAGCTGATAACGGCAATGTGCTGAGGTACTATGGGCAGAGTCAGGGCTTTGTTCATATCGATGATACCTTCCTGCTCTAGTTTGCGTATTGTTTCTTGTTTTTTGCGTTCACGTTCGCCAATGGTGAAATTGGCGTCTATATCTTTGATATTGAGACTGAAACCGTATACTTCGTGATACTGTACGGCTGCATTTACCAGTATTTTCATGCCCTGGCGTAGCGGAGTGCCGGTCACCATGGCAAACCAGTTTTCCAGGTTGGCAAAAGTGTAAGACCAGATGGTTGCCCGGTTTTTAGCTACTATAAAATTGTCTTTTTTCTCTACCAATTCCATGTAGCAGTGACCCTTTTGATTTACGTTCATTTCGCCTATCTCTGCTACTATCCAGTAGGATTTTTCCAGGTGTTTGTCCAATACGGATTTTATGAGCTGATTGAAGTCAGACAGGCTTAAAGATTCCATGAAAAGGGGTGCTAGTTAACGGAGTGCAAGTTAATGCCCGATGAGCTAAAAGCCTAAATTATAGGTAAGGCTGCAGCCAAAATATCCGTTTGATTCTGTGTTGTAGTCTACTCCTTCTACTGCTTTGGGTATGTTGTAGTTGTAGCTGATCGTAAAGTTAAACTTGCGGGTGCTGAGCATAATGGGTAGGGATATGTAGTAATTCATAAGCCCGAAGTGAGTGGATGTACGTGTGGTTTGGTCGCGCGCTTCGTTTCTTTTCTGTACCAGGCGTTCTACTTGCTGACGCGAAAGTTTGCGTTTTTGAGCGATGCGTAAAATGTCGGCATTGGTAAGATTGGCCAGACGGGGGCGCGAGCCCGATGCATTGTATTGCTCCGTAATGTTATGTGTGCCAAATAATAAAGATAGGGTGGGTAGAAATGTTACTTTTTCAAACGGCTTGAATGCTTTTTTTCTAAACACACCAGAGGTATTCCAGGTAATGCTGTGTGCACTTTCTTCGCCAAATGAATAACTGTAATCTGCGCCTGTATACAGGTTTGGCAGAGTAAGCGTAAGAGATCCGTTGGCTGCATGTGTGATGGGAAAGGAATACTCGTCGGATGAGGCATGGTAGAGTGAGTAGTCGTACGACAGGTTATAGGACCATTTGTCGGAAAGGCTACCCAGGTACCCGGCAGTAAAAATGGTAAGGAAATACTGAGGGGATAGTTCGCTGTTCCAGATGCCTGTAGCATCTGCGTATAGGCCCGATGAATGGTAATATGAAATGCCTGGTAGCAGAGCCTGCTGATCAATGCCAAAGGTGCGACCGGCTGAGGTTACTCTGCTGGAGTATCCGACCCTAAAGCTGAGGTAGGATTGAGGTGAGTCGGCTTTCAAAAGACTGTCTACAAGAGCCATTAGACTAAGAGAATCGGCTTTATTGGCAAACAATGCGTCGAGTTCAGCTGACAACTCGGCCAGTGCGAGAGAGTCTTCGTTTTGGGCCAGAGCCGGTAGGCTGATGCCCGGCAAAGCAAGCATCAGTAGTGTGAAAAGTAGAGTAGAGGGGCTCTTTTTCATACCATAGTTGTTGTAAAGGATAGGGAAATGCCTGTATGTACCAACAGAGATGCCGGTACATGACCGGCTACAAAATCTCTCCCATATTGTGTTAGTTTCTTTTTTGATTCATACGCTGCTGGTTTCGCTGGCGGAGCTGATCCCTGTTGCCCTGTTGCCTTTGTTCCAGTTTTCTGAGTAGCATTTTTCTAAAATCGGTTTCTGCTTCACGCAGCGACATCAGTTGTTTGGAGTCTATTACTTCCAGCATTTTGTTGGAGTATTCCTTTTCCAGATTCAGTTTTCGCTGCTTTATTTCCTGACCTTTTTGCAGCATATTGCGTGTTTCGTCTTCCGATGCGGTGGCTTTGTTGTAGTTTTTTCGCATTTCCACAAAGTCCTGTTGTATGCTTCGGTGCTTTTGGCTGTACTCCTGATACAATGGCCAGAACCGTTCTGCCTGGTCTGGTGTGAGTCCCAGCCGTTCGGTGATCAGGCCTATTTTGGCAGCCTCCAGCTTTTTCATGGCGTCATTGCTTTGTGCGTGGCTGTGTGCAGATGCTATCAGCAGGAATGCACTTAGCAGGGTAATTATTTTTATGGTTTTCATAGCACGATTGTTTTTATCCCTCAGCATTGATTTCATATTCGAGGAAGATGTCCTCCAGTTCGTCATCGGTCAGCTTTAGTTCGTCCAGCATATTGGGTTCGTTGTTTTCTATTTCTATGTTTTCAAAATCTATTGTTTCGATAATTTCTTCGGTAGACAGGTCGCTCATTTCCAGGTATGCTATCAGGTCTTGAGTTTCTACCTGCGCTATCAGATCGTCTGTATTGTAGGTAGGGTTTGTTTGGGGCCAAATCAGGTATCCTGCTATGGCTATCACTATAGCTGCGGGTATCCATGCCCAGCGTGTCTGGGGTAAGGCCAGTGTACGTACCTTGCTCTCAGTCTGTATTTGTTGTTGTATTTTGAGGGGCAGTTCGTCAAAATATCGATCGGGCACTGTAAAGGGTGCTTCCTTCGATTCGTTCCACACGGCTTCCTCTTGTGCTATCCTGGACTCGATGATGTGGGGAAGTTCATCGAAGTATTTGTCCGGCACCTGAAAGGGCGTTTTTTTGGAAAACTGCGCTATGTCTTTTTTGTTTTTCATGACCTGGGGTACATAGTTAAGACTCTGCTTTGTAGAGAAAGTTTAATCTGTTTTTATATTTTCTTCAATTTTTTTTACGGCCAGGTGATAGCTGGCTTTGAGTGCGCCCACACTGGTTTCTGTTATTTCGGCTATTTCGCTAAATTTCATTTCGTCAAAATACTTCATGTTAAAAACCAGACGCTGTTTGTCCGGTAGCTTCAGCAGGGCTTTTTGCAGCTTCAATTGAATCTCGTCTCCGCTTATGTGGCTGCTGCTGTCCAGCTTGTTGCTGAGTTCGGCAGATACATCATGTATTGGCAGAAAAAACCTCTTTTTCTTTTTGTTTAAAAAATTAAGACACTCGTTGGTGGCGATGCGGTATATCCAGGTGTATAACCGGGCATCTTCTCTGAATTTGTCCAGGTTTTTCCATACTTTGATAAAGATTTCCTGCACCAGATCATCGGCATCATCGTGATCGATTACCATTTTTCTTACGTGCCAGTATATTCTTTCCTGATATTCGCGTACCAGCAAATTAAACCCATAGTTTTTGCTATCGGGATTCCGGATTTTTTCGATGAGCTCTTTGTCTTCCACGTTGTTTGATTTGGTAGCTTAGAGTGCTTCCCTACGCGATGGTTTAATCCTCCTTCGACGAAAATAATTTTTTTCTGACTTACAAAGTAGCTCTGGCTGGTAAAAACGCTTTACCGGGCAGCTCCCCCCGCGGACAATGCCTGCTTGATTTGTGCTTGTAAGCCTCTCAGGTTGTTGTCGTTAGGAAACTGCTCTACCAATATGTCTGCATGGTGTCCGGCTTTTGCAAAGTTTTTTTGCTGATAATAAAGAATAGCTATGGCATGGTGCATTTCCCAGTAGTTGGGGGCCGTTTGCAGGGCTGCCAGATAGACTTTTTCTGCTTCCTGTGGTTTACCCAGATTTTGCAATGCCAGCCCCAGGTTGTAATGGGCGCGCAGGTTTTCAGGCATCAATGAGATGGTTTTTTTCAGATACTCTACCGTTTTGTCGAGTCGGTTGAGCTCGGCATAGAGCAGCCCCAGAGAGTAGTAAGCAGGGGCATAGTCTGGTTCCAGTTTTATCACCTCTTCATACATTAGCAGGGCTTTGTCATTGTTGCCCATTTTGTTGTATAACACGCCCAGATTGAGCCTCGACATATTGTAGAGACTGTCCTGACGCAGCGCCATCAGGTAGTATTTTTCAGCTTGTTTGTGTTGATTCAGCCTGTCGTAGTATTGTCCCATAGCAAACTGGCCATCTCGGCTGTCTACATTGGCTTGCAGGTATTCGAAATATTCCTGGCGTGCCTTATGAAAGTACTGCTGATAGGCTGTAGGTATCTGACTGGCTGGTGCATCGAGCAGCACATCGGCTGCAGCTACCCGTACCGCTCGTGTGGCGTCATTGAGTCGTGGAGCTACCAGGCTTATACGTTGGTCGGCGGGTAGGTCTGCCATAGATCGTACGGCTTGTACCCTGATCAGCGGCTCGGGGTTTTCAAGCTGTGTAGCTATGGTCTGATGTACTCCCTGAGCGGGTGTGTCGTGCATATATTGTATGGCTGTGGCCCGTGCTATGACAGGCTGTGCTGTATCTGCCAGCATTTTCATTAGGTCGGCTATGTATTCGGGTTCACGTCTTCTACCCAGTATCAGGTCTTCCGAAAAATGATAGGGTCTTTCCTTGCCGTGCCATTTTTCCACTTGTTGGGCTGCCCACTCTGCGCTTTTGTCGTCATGACAATCGTTGCAGGCATTGGGAGTGCCGTATTTGGCAGACAGGTCTGGGCGTGGTACTCTCAGGCTGTGATCGCGCCGAAAGTCATTGCCCATGTAGTGTTTGCCGGGCATGTGGCAGTTTACACACTCTGCGCCAGCTGTTTCTTTGGGGTGAAAGTGGTGCTCCTGAGAGTCGTATGAGGGTTCGTGGCACTGCAGGCACAGGTTGTTGTCCTGAAATTTGATTTTTGTAGTGTGTGCGTCGTGGCAATTGGTACAGGTTACGTTGTTGTGATACATTTTACTTTGTGTAAACGAACCGTATACATAGACTTCATCTTGAATTTGCCCGTCGGCATGGTAGAGACCGTCGATCAACAGAGAGGGGAGGAAGTGGTCGAAGTAGTCGCCCTCATGGTCGTATACTTCGGTGAGCTGCCCGCGGCGTGAGTGGCATGGGGCACAGGAGTTTACCAGCATTTTTGCTGGCGTATTGCTGGTCATCTGCATGTGCGATCCTTCTACTTTGGTTTCTTCCTTGTGGTATTTTTCGGAGGCGATATAATCTATGTGGTCTTTACCTGCTCCGTGACAGGCCTCACAGCTTACATTGATGCTCTTCCACTTTGTGTCGAATGCGTTTGTGGTCTCATCAAAGTTTTTTTCAAGGTAGGTGGTGTGGCATTGCGCACACATAGTGTTCCAGTTCATGGCTCCACCCGACCAGTTTATCCATTCGTTGTGGGTTAGCTTGAGATGATCATACAGGTGAAACCACTTGTTTTTATCAGTATCCCAAGCCGTGCCCAGTGCCTGTAATTTTCCCCCAGGTAGGGATACGAGGTACTGCTGAAGTGGCTCAACGCCGAAAGTGTATTTTACTTCAAAGTCTTTGTAGGGTCCTTCGGGGCTTTTGGTGTTTACCCAGTAGCGATTGTTTTTGGTGAAAAAACGAAAATCTACTCCATCCTTACTGTACTTGGTGTTGTTAAAGTCAGCTTTAACCGTACTGCTGTCGGCTTCCATCATGGCATAGGCATGGTGCGATTTTTCCCACTTGTGATATTGATCTTCGTGGCAGCTCATACAGTTTTGTTCTCCGATAAATCCATCACCCGCTTTTAAAACTGCCTCGGTGGGTGGTGTGTTTGTGTGGTCAGCTTTTTCCTGCTTGCAGCCGTAGTAGGTAAGCGTAGATATCCAAAAGAGCAACACAGTAACGGTGAGGGTTCGCGTGGAGAAAATGTTTGATGATGGCATAAAATGATGGTAAAGCTTGTGTTTGTTGCACAGGGAAGCGTTGTGTTCGTGCAGGCAAAGGATTTGTTTTCCCCAAAAGATATAACTACCGGAAACACACCGGTAGTCTTGATTTTGAAGGGTCACCCGGCTTTACAGCCAACGGTGGAACCAAGTTCCGTTTGCTTACTCGGCTAATTTACTGTCTTTGTTGAAATATTTCCTCAATCCTTTTTTTCTTTCTTTGTTGTCGTACCGTTTTAGTATTTTCTGATACTTTTTGATGTTGGATATGGTGCTATAGCCTGTTTTTATTTTGTTTAGCTTGCTGGCTTCTTCACGCAATGTTTCGTCGTTATTGTATTGGTTGATCAGGGCAATGAATTCAGCATCGTTGCTCAGTTGTTCTTTTTCTACATTTTCATAGAGCTTCAAGCGGTTGAGTTTGTGGTTGAGTATGGTAGCCAGCTCTGCACCTTCCTGTTTTAGGGTGGTGATTAGCTCTTCGTCTTTTATATCTATGGCCATAATGAGCGAATAGGCTGCAGGCAGGCCCACTATTCCCGGCGATGCTTTTCGCAAAAAGGTATCATCGGGAAGGCTGGAGAAGATAGCTCCGGCCAGTGTAATGGCAGATAGCACAATGGTAGTTGTGCGGCGTTGGGACTTTAGTCGCCCGTCCAGGTATATCATTTTCTCTTTGATGTCTTGTGCTATGGTGAGCATGACACTCATTTCGCTGTTCAGGTGGTTGTAAGTTTCGCTGAGTCGGTTGGGGTCGGGTCTGTCAAATACCTTTACGGGAATCTGAGCGATCACATCCAGCCCTTTTTTGTCCATAATACGTACGCCCACTTGTATATCCATGGTGCCATTGGCTTTGGATACCATACTGTAAGGAGGGATAAAAGTAAGTACTCCCGTTTTTTCATCGAGTGTAAGCCCCCTGAATGAGCTTCCTCCGGCAAAGTGGTAAGTCAATTCATCGTCGAGGTTGGGATCTTCAGCTATGATCTGATAGGTGTTTTCCAGTCCTTCTTTTACATTCCATCCGGGTATGGCTTTCACGATTGGAGGTTTGTTGGTAGCAGACCAAACCAGTTCTATGGTCACTTCATCGAAGTGTGCGGGTTCGTCCTGTTCACTTACTTTGAGGTAAATGCGGTATACCTTATTTTCTACCATGTCATCGGCACGTATGTCCCAGGTTATCTGTCCATTGGCATCATTCATATTAATGCCTTTTATGCCTTCATCGGGCTTGTATTGAAATACAAGTTTGTCGTTATCGTCATTGTCTATGATGGGTGTATACACATAGGTAAACTCATCCTTTACACTTTTTTTACTGGGTTTGTTGAGGATGACAGGTGGAAAATCTACGTTGGCTATGTGAATACGAATATTTTGATTGCCCTGATTGCCGTTTTGATCGAGTAGTTTGATATTCCAATCGATATGGCCTAGTCTGGCCTGTGACTCGTTGGGCTGGTAGTAGAAATCTACCTGCTGGCTGGCTGTATTGTAGAGCACTGAGGTATTTTGCAGTTCGCGTTGGTTGATGTCGCCGTTGAAAAAGTAGGTGAAAAAGAGTTTTTCCGGGTTTTCGTCCTTTAGCCGCGCTGTAATATGGATTTTGTCTTTCTCGTTGATGAAAAGCTGTGTAGCTGAGGGAGGTGTTTCCCGTTCAACGCCATTTACAGTCATGCTTTCTATGACTAATCGGGGCGCCTCGTCCAGTCCTTCTACATGGATAGTCACTATGTCTTCGGCCAGTACGATGCTGTTGGAATCGAGCAGATAAAAAATAATGCCGGTAGTGCCGAGATCGTCTGCTGTTGGAGTCCAGTGAAACTCACCGGTATCGGGGTTGAGTTTTGCTCCGGACGGGGCTTTAGACATCTGTATTTCAGTGTGCTGGTCGTCGTTTGTCGATTTATTGACTGTAAAATTGACAGACTTACCCAGTGTCACCTCTATATTAGATTCGGCGATGATCAGCTTTTGCGAATAGCTGAGGGTGACAAAGAAAAAGAAGAAAACTGTAAGGATTGATCGCAGCAGTTTGTAGCTCATATTATTTGATAGATGCATGCAATGACACAAAGCCCCAAAAATAGTGAGGCTTTTGAATTAACAACGTAGAAATGATTTTTTCTTGTGTTTCATTTTTTGCCAGTGGTACAAAGTACGTGCCAGAGGACAGGGCAGGAGAGATGATTTCTCCTTCGGGATCGCCTGTTTTGGAGCATATTCGTAATAAATTTTGATCACTGTGAATAGTATGTGGTTTTCAGTCCTGCAGGCAGACTTGCTGTTTTATGAATTTACGAGTTTCTCTGGTACAGAAAAGGATTTTACTTACTCATACTCTTCGAGCAGTTTTAGAATCTCCTTGTCTGTAATAGATTCTTTTTCTCCTTTATTGTATATGGATAAGAGTAAAACTGTTTCTTCGTTGAGTTGTACGTATGTGATGACCCTAGCGCCACCTGACTTGCCTTTTCCCTTAGAGGCTATAGCCAGTCGAATTTTGTAGATATCATTGCCTAGCGGAGTTCCAAGTGTAGGCTCTTTAGATAGTTCTTGCCCCAGTACTTCTAATTCGGTTTTAAGGGATCGATATTTTTTTGCCAGTCGCTTTGCCTCTTTTTTGAAATTGTTTGAAGCAATGATTTCAAAGCTCATTTAAGAAGTCTTTTAGGGGTGTCCCTTTCGTTTTACCTTCTTTGTAGAGTTTCATTTCCTTGAAGCCCTCCTTAAGGTTGGCGACTATGGCGTCTTTAGAATCTCCTTCAGAATCAACCTGTACAAAATCTAGGTTTTTGATCAATTCCATAAAGAACTGATATTTACTGTCCTTAATATTTAGTGTAACTCGTTTCATTATTGTAGACGTGTGAGTGTGTTTGGTTTTTGCATTTTACCTCTAAATCTATCAAGCTGTAATTTTCTCGTTATCAGGTTATATCATGTACCTGCTATGGTAGGATGACACTACTTTTTTATCACTTTTAAAATTATTTATTCCAGTTTTGCTCGTTTGTTAATTTCAGTTAACGAAAAAAGTTAAAAATAGGTAATTAATGTATCTATATAAAATTATAGCTCGATTTCCGGTGTAGAAACTATTATGCTTTCTTAAAGGCAGACTTGCTGTTTTAAGACTTCTCTTCAATTGTATTTACTTTTATCGACAGTGTTTTCATAATCTGTATGATAGGGGTATGCATACATTTCTTCTGGAAATTGATTACACAAATTTTTGTTGTCATTCAGCACCTTTTCTCCCTTCAAAACCCCTCCCTTGAAAATTATTTAGAAGTATTCTAAATAGAGTTTGGATTTTATGACTCGGTGTTTAGATTTGCAGAGTTATTTATAACGAGTCTAAATAAAAATAAAAGGAAACTTACTTCTAATTAAATTTATGAACACATACAGCAACCTACTTAAAACGAGTGTATTGTCTGTTTTGGCACTCACCTTAATGAACTGCTCAGACGATGAACCCATACCAACTGTAGATGCACCTGCTACCTACGCGTTTACCCGCAACAACCAATCGTCAGTTTCATTTTCCGGACAAACTACACGCATAAAAATGGCTACTGAGCTATTAGGCGACTTGAAAGATTTTGACAATGCTACTAAAGAAGGTTTGTTGGAGATGTATAGAAATGAATCGGCAGAAGGAGGCGATGTGAGCCCGTTTGATGATGCTGATCTCAACGCATCTACCAAAAGCGTGAAAAGTAAAGTAGCTGCCTCTAAAGACTTTTTCTCCTCAAACACTACAGAGGGATCGAGTATTAAAGCAGATTTTGAAACATGGATAGCCGGTCAGGTGGATGAGGTTTTTCCTAATGAAGAAACTGTAGCATCGGCAGGCACAGCCGGACAAATTAAAGACGGCTCTTCTACACGTTATGTCAATGCCAAAGGACTCGAGTACGATCAGGCCATAGCTAAAGGATTGATTGGTGCACTGATGGCAGATCAAATGCTGAACAACTACCTGAGTACTGCAGTGCTGGACGAAGGAGACAACAGAGAAAACAATGATAATGAGGTGTTGGAGGCTGATAAAAACTACACCACCATGGAGCACAAGTGGGATGAAGCGTACGGCTATCTCTACGGTACATCTGCTGATCCGGCTAACCCCAATGCTACCATAGGGTCTGACGACAGCTTCCTGAATAAGTACCTGGGAAGAGTAAATAGCGACGATGATTTTAACACTATCGCTGAAGATATCTTCAATGCATTTAAACTCGGTAGAGCAGCCATAGTGGCCAAGCAATATGGTATCAGAGATGCACAGGCGGCCATTATCCGTCAGAAAGTGTCTGAAGTGATCGCAATAAGAGCTGTACGCTACTTACAGGATGGCAAAGCAACTTTGGAATCGAACAAAGGAGGAGCATTCCACGCGCTTTCTGAAGGATATGGATTTATATACAGCCTGCGTTTTACGCGTAACCCACTCAACAACGAGCCATACTTTACGAAAGCGGAAGTAGATGGCATGTTGGATGATCTGATTGGTGGTGCCAACGGTTTTTGGTCGGTTACCGGTGCTACTCTGGATCAGATATCGAGCGACATTGCTGCAAAATTTGATTTTACTGTAGAGCAAGCTGGAAGTTAATCGGACTATATTTGCATTTTTTTCAAGGGAGGCTAAATTTTTTGGCCTCCTTTGGTACGTTTAAACAACAAGTAAAATAGCGTGAAAAAAGGAGTATTATGTATATGGGTAGCACTACTTAGTGCTTGTGGCGGAGAAAAAACACAGGAAGTAACAGACGATTTTGATCGGGGCATCATGCTGACCAACTGGGCCGACAATATCATTGTACCTTCTTATGAGGGATATCAGACCGCTGTAAAAGAACTGAAAACAGCTGGGAACGATTTTACCACTGCGCCCGATGCAGATAAGCTAACGGCACTGCGTAGCAAGTGGCTGGAGGCCTACAAGGCATGGCAGTATGTATCTATGTTTGAGATAGGCAAGGCAGAATCTTTGAACCTACGTGACTATACCAATATTTACCCTACCAATGCGAGTGAAATAGAAGCGAACATATCGTCGGGAGAGTATAATCTCGAACTACCCTCGAAAAGAGACGAACAGGGGCTGCCTGCTTTGGATTTTATGATCAACGGGCTGGGTGATAATGATGCCGATATTGTAGCTAAATACACTGATCAGCAGCAAGGTCAGGCATACAAGACATACCTGACCGACCTGATCGCCAGACTGGAGACACTGATAGATGCAGTAGTTCAGGATTGGAAAGGTAATTATCGGGATGCTTTCGTAGCAGACAATGGTTCATCTGCTACCAGTGTTACCAATAAGCTGATCAATGACTATGTACTTTACTACGAAAAGTTTTTGCGAGCCGGAAAAATCGGAATCCCCGGAGGTGTGTTTTCAGGAACACCCATTCCTACTGCTGTAGAAGCGTATTACCATGGTGAAATATCTAAAGAGTTATTGCTGATCTCGTTAGATGCTGTACAGCATTTTTTCAATGGCCAACACTTCAACAAAACCACTAAAGGGGAGAGCATGGCCAGCTACCTCGACTACCTCAACACCATCAAAAATGGTGAAGATCTGAGTGGATTGATCAATGCACAGTTTGAAGTAGCACGTACCAAAGCCGGACAATTGAAAACAAACCTGTCTACTCAGGTAAATGAAAACAATAATCAGATGCTGGAAACCTACGACGAACTACAGAAAAATGTGGTGTTGTTGAAGGTAGATATGTTGCAGGCATTGAATGTAAAAGTAGACTATGTAGATGCCGATGGCGACTAACAATGTATTGTAGCCTGAAAAACTATATGACCCTAAAAACTGAAGCTGCCCCACTGGCAGCTTTCCGTGTTTTATTTGGTGTCATGATGTTTTTGAGTATTGTGCGCTTCTGGTACAATGGCTGGATCGAAAAATTATACATTGAGCCGCGTTTTTTCTTTTCTTATTATGGTTTTGAATTTGTAAAGCCTCTGGGACAATACACTTACCTGGTTTTTATTCTTTGCGGTATATCAGCTTTGCTGGTGGCTGTGGGGTATAAGTACAGGCTGGCTATAGTTACTTTCTTTCTCAGCTTTACATACATAGAGCTGATGGATAAGACTACTTACCTCAATCACTACTACTTTATAAGCATACTCAGCTTTTTGATGCTGTTTCTGCCAGCCAGTGCCAACTATTCGGTAGATGCATGGAAAAATCCTGCTAAAGCATGCCGATACATTCCGGCCTGGACAGTAGATGCAGTAAAGCTGCTTATCGCTATTGTGTACTTTTATGCCGGTCTGGCAAAACTGAATAGCGACTGGCTCATACATGCTATGCCTCTAAAAATATGGCTGCCCGGTGGATACGATATACCTGTGTTGGGTGCATGGTTGCAGCAGAGCTGGGTGCATTATGCCTTTAGCTGGTCCGGAGCTATTTATGACCTTTCTATACCGTTTTTGTTGTTGTACCCTCGCACACGAGGAGTAGCCTTTGTGTTGGTGGTGGTTTTTCACCTCCTTACGCGTATTCTCTTTCCCATAGGCATGTTTCCTTACATTATGATTGTGAGTGCGCTTATCTTTTTCGATCCGCAATGGCATAAAAAAGCGTGGGATAGGTTGCTCGGGTACCTGAAACTATCGGCAGAAAAGTTTACCAATGCAAACACCTGGTCGTTTGCCAGCGCATGGCAGAGCAGGCTTACAGCAGGGATACTGGTGGTGTATTTTGCCGTGCAGTTGTTGCTGCCCTTCCGTCAGGTGCTGTATCCCGGTGAGCTTTTTTGGACAGAAGAAGGCTTTCGCTTTTCGTGGCGAGTGATGCTGATGGAAAAAGCGGGCTATGCGCAGTTCAAGGTAGTAGACCCGGAAAGTGGTCAGCGTTTTTATGTCAAAAACACTGACTTTCTGACTTCTTTTCAGGAAAAACAAATGGCCATACAACCCGACTTTATGTTGGAATATGCTCATTATATCGAACAATATTATACGCAACAGGAAAGGTTTGCCGGTAAAGATTTGCAGGTGTTTGTAGAGAGTCATGTAGCTCTCAATGGACGGGTGAGCCGACCTTATATTGATCCCGATAGGGATCTGACAGCAGAAAAAGAATCATTTAGACATAAAGACTGGATACTACCATTTGACGATGAGATTAAAGGAATTTAGTATAGGCTTGGTACTGCTATTGCAGGCGGGTATGGCATGGGCACAGTGGACCATCGATGGGGTTGTAGTAAATGCTACCACCCAGCAACCCTTGATAGCGGTAGATGTGTATCATAAAGCCACTAACACACTGACCAGTACCGATGAAAAAGGTTTTTTTCAGCTGAATAACCTTGCATCAGGAGTGCATGAGGTGATTATTTTTGCTTACGAATACCAATCACAAACCCTGACGGTAAACCTGGAAAATGCGAGTACCTCAGTGGAGGTGGCATTGAGCCCTTTGTCGCAGGAGCTATCGGAAGTAGTGGTAAGCCAGCAACGGGAAAAAGTGTTTGGGTTGAAGCGCCTGATGCCGGTAGAGGGTACAGCGATATATGCGGGTAAAAAGACCGAGGTAGTGTTGCTCGATCAGTTGGTGGGTAATCTGGCCAGTAATAATGCCCGTCAGGTATATGCTCAGGTGGTAGGGCTTAATATTTATGAAAACAACGATGCAGGCCTTCAGCTCAATATAGGAGGCAGGGGACTGGATCCTAACCGCACGTCTAATTTCAATACACGCCAAAACGGCTATGACATCAGTGCCGATGTGTTGGGATATCCGGAGAGCTACTACACTCCTCCGGCAGAAGCACTGAGTGAAATTCAGGTGATCCGCGGGGCGGCATCCTTGCAGTATGGTACCCAGTTTGGCGGGTTGATTAATTTCAAGATGAAAAAGCCTGTGAGGGACAAAAAAATCGAACTGGTGTCACGCCAGACTGTTGGTTCGTACGGTTTGTTTACCACGTTCAACAGCCTGAGTGGTACTGTAGGTAAGCTCAGCTACTACACCTACCTCAACTATAAAACAGGCAATGGTTACCGGCCAAATTCGGGCTTCAATTCCACAAATTACTACGGTTATTTTGATTACCGATTGGGTGCAAACACGTCTATGAGTTTTGAGCTGACACATTTGAAATACCTGTCAGAACAACCCGGAGGGCTAACGGATACACAGTTTGCTATCGATCCTACCTATAGCAACAGAGAACGCAACTGGTTTGAAGTAGACTGGAATTTGTATGCGCTTAAGCTAAAGCACAAATTGACTCCCAAAACTGACCTGAGTCTCAATCTCTTTGGGCTGGATGCGGAAAGAAATGCACTTGGGTATAGAGGCAATCAGGAAAAGATGAATAGCAACCCGATAACTGATCTGGACGAACAGCATACAGACGGCAGCTATGTTTCTCCCAGAGACTTGATAAAAGGTGCATATCGAAACTGGGGAGCTGAGGCAAGACTCCTGACCCGATATACTATAAATCATAGAGATGCCGTGTTTTTGGTGGGGTCGAAGTTTTACAAAGCCAATAACAATGCACGACAGGGTGCAGGTTCGCTGGGTACACATGCAGATTTCGATTTTAGTGATGAGTCTTTCCCTGATTACCCTAACCAGTCTGCTTTTGATTTTCCAAATCTTAACGTAGCATTTTTTGGCGAAAATATATTCTTCGTTTCTGATAAGCTTTCGTTTACTCCGGGCTTTCGGTACGAATACATCAAAACGGAGAGTGTAGGTACTTACCGTCAGGTTAATTTTGACAATGCCGGTAATCCTATATTCAATCAGGATGTGGAAGATAATCGGCTTTTAGAAAGGTCTTTTGTTCTCTTGGGACTGGGAGCTAGTTACCAGCAAAACGATAATGTGGAGTGGTATGGCAATTTCTCGCAAAACTACCGTTCAGTTACTTTTTCTGATATTCGAACTGTCAATCCTACATTTGTTATAGATCCCGACATTAGTGATGAGGAAGGTTTTACGGCCGATTTTGGTGTTCGGGGCAAATGGTCAGACTATCTTTCTTATGACCTGGGAGGCTTTGGACTATTGTACAACGATAGAATAGGTATAGTGCTGGACGATCGAGCCAATAGAGTACGCAAGAATATTGGAAAGGCATTTATTTACGGTATGGAGGCGTTTGCAGATTGGAATCTGATCAGCACCTTCAAGGGAGATGCAAACAAGTATCGACTCAGCTGGTTTGTAAATGTAGCATTGACCAATTCCGAGTATATAGATTCGGAAATCAATAATGTGATAGGGAAAAAGGTGGAGTTTATACCCGCTGTAAACCTCAAAACGGGATTGAAAGCCGGCTACAAAAACCTATTGGCCAGCTTGCAGTATTCGCGTTTGTCAAAGCAATTTACCGATGTTGAGAATTCGCCAATACCATTGGCAGGAGATAGCAGGGAGGGTATAATAGGTGAAATTCCTGCCTACCAGATTATGGATATTTCTTTGTCGTACACGTATAAGATGCTGCGCGTAGAGTCAGGAGTAAACAATGTGTTGAATAGTAGCTACTTTACACGCAGGGCTACAGGGTATCCGGGACCGGGTATTATTCCTTCAGCAGGGAGAAATGTGTACTTTACTTTGCAGGTGAAGCTTTAGAAAAGCTCCCTTTTTCTGAAGGAAAAAAGGGAGCATCAAAATCAGTGTGATTCTTCTTTGAAATCTTCCAGGCTCTTTACCCAGTCTATGAGTAGCGCTTTGTCTTCGTCGCTCAATCGGGCATCTGCATGTGCCAATGTATATGAAGTCAAAGGCATTTCGCCTTCTTCTACTTCTTCGTAAAATTCTTCCAGCTTGTGCGCTCTTTTGTCAGCGTTGTAATCACTCCAAAGCGACAGATTCAGGTGCTCTCTGCCTTCGTCTATGTGGTGTTTTACCCACCACGATACCGGCGATATGTTGGTGTACCAGGGGTAGTTGGTTTCGTGCGAGTGGCAGTCGTAGCAGGCGGTCTTCAGTATATTGGCTACCCGTTGGGGTGGATTGGTTATTTGTATAAAATCCTTTTGAGTGTTTACCACCGGATTTTCTTTGTCAATCCTAAAAAACTGCATCACGATAACGATCGCCAGCAGGCCAAGACCTATGTTTTTTTTGTTCATCATGTTGTTAAATCAGTGTTTTATAAAAGCCTGTTGATCAGGCCTGAAATCTAAGTTGAGGAACTGTGTGTGCAGCCCTCATACTATTGGCCTGCAATATACACTGATCAATTGAAAAAACAGAAGTGCTGCAAATCAAAGCAGGGATTCCGCTTTTAGAATTAAACTCTCCAAAAGTTGAATTGATAGGATTTTTCCGGAAGGAAATGATCCGTATTTTATACTTCAACCTATCGGAATGACAAACTTTTGGAGAGATCTCCACATAACTTAGTTTAAGGGCGGAACCCCTGCAAATCAAAGCGATTGGAACAACAGACTCAGGGCTCCCTGAAGCAGACTGTTGCCGGCATGTGACACTCCGTAGGGATTAAAACTGTCGCGTTGTTTGTGAATGTGAAACTGGTTGGCCGGTGCAGTGATAGCCATACTTGTGTAGTTGAGTTTCCCTTTCGGATTGATGTAGTAGGTGCGGTCGTTGATGCTGTTGTGTTGCTTGATAGAGATTACCTGTTCCTGCCTGAACCGGTGGGGAAGATACCAGCTAAAGGTATGTCTCTCTGTTTGTGGTGAAGTATTTACCTGAATGGTGTTGGGGAAAAGAGCAATAGGAGTGTAGGTGTTTAGTTTTATTTTATTGGCGTTGGTGGTAAGCCATTGAGCAGAGCAGCAATAGGGTAGCACTACCAATGAAATAAAGAGAAGAGCGGATTTGATTCTGTTTTCCATGACCTTGGAGTTTGATTATAAGACCACAATGTGGAGCGTTTCCCCTAAGCTAATGGAGTAAAAGTACGGGAGGTTGCCTCAGGACAAAACCAATTCAAAGTTTTTGCGAAGCATCCTCCCGGATGGTAGGTTGGTATTCAAGTTACCATCGTTTATTCTTCACGGTCTACAAATACTTGCTGGCTATCTGCTACAAACATACGCGTGCTTTCTATGTAGTTGTCTCCGTTAGGGTCGGTGTATATCAGGTTGATATAAAACGCTTTAAAGCCTTTTTCGGGGTAGTCTAGGGTAGTGGTTACCTCTGCCGTTTGTTGCATGCCCAGATCGGTTTTTATCCACTGTTCATCTCTGAAGTCACGATCATCCGATTCAGCTACCCATATTTCAGCTCCTTTGAGTTGGCTGGCAGTGGCCAAAGCCGATAGCGTTATTGTTTTGTCTTGCTCTGCTATTTTCCAACTGCATTTTGGGTAAGGTTGGTTTTGTATGGTATGAGCAAAAAATGAGCTAAGAGCCCCCAATGCCTGCTTTTTGTCGCCGAGCCCATGCCCTGCATTGGGTACATACTGAATGAAATTTTGCCCGGGAATACTGTCAATGTAGTTTTTGATAGCATCTGCCGGCCAGTACTCATCTATAGTGCCTATAAAAATCATTTTAGGCATGGTCAGACGATCACGGTACGAGTAGGGGTCTACCATTTTTGTAATTTGATCGCCTTTGTCGCTGTGTACCTGCTGAGGTATCTCCAGCTTCACATAGTCTTCTATTTGTATGCTGTATTCCTGCCATACTTTTATCTGATAGTCCAGACTTACGGGCATGTTGAGTACATCTATTACCATAGGAGCAATAGCCGCTACCCGGCTGTCGCTGGCACCTGTTAGCCAGGTAGTCCATCCCCGTTTTGATGCCCCCGATACAACAAAGCGATTGACCGATGTGGCTATTTTTTCTTTGCTAAACTCCTGAATGGCGTCCATGGATTTAACAGCGGTTTTTACCATAGGAAAAAGTAGCGGCCAGGTAAAATCGCCATCTTGTTTGAAGTTGTGTAAGGTGAATGATATCAGCTGATCTTCCACCAGACCGTCGTACAAAGGCTGGTTGGGTGTCTGGCGTACTATGGCGCAGATTGCTTTGTTTTTTTGAGCTACCCTGCCCAGTGATAGCGTTAGGTCATTTTTGTGATCCGATAGTTTGGGTTCTCCATCCTTCACCGAGCCTCCGGTGATAAAGAGCAGCGCACCGTCATATTTTATGTCACCGGGAGCCAAAATGGTCAGTTGGTGCTTCCACACATGTTCGCGCCACTTTTGTGACGTGAGTTTTAAGTCGTATGCCGTTACATTGGTACCTTCTATGGGGTATGTGTTTATTACTTCCCAAGCGAAGGATTCATCGTCATTGTTTAAGTAATGCTGAAGTGCTGTTTCTGCCGACAGTGGGATGTTGGCCTTTTTTTCTTCCTGCTGTTGCTTAGTGTTGTTGCATTGAGTGAAACTAAGTGCCAGAACGAAGAGCAAACAGTTTACGATTCTAGTTGTCATTTCTATGTATTAATGGTTAACTGCACCGGGATTTTCCCGGATTAGATTCAGGGCGTGTTCTATAAATAGGTCTCCTGTCATTTCACCCAGGCTGGTTTTGCTTATGTATTCGTATCGCTTGAAGCTGTTGAAGTCTTCTTTGGTGAGTATGTACCCATAAGCATCGTTGGTAAGGCCAAAGAGAAAAGGGTGATTGGTTTTCATGTTGCGTTTGAGGTAGTAGCCGATGTTGGGCAGGGCTTCTCCCGGTATGGTTAGTATCTGAGCAGAACCTATATTGATCAGATTTACTTTTGTTTCCAGTGTGTAGTCCTTCGTTTGTTGAAGCGATGTTTTGTCCAGAAGCATTTGCATGAGTGGAGAGCTGACGGGAAGCTTAAGTGTGGAAGACTTGCAGTAAAGAGTAGCTTCTTTTTGCTGTTCAGCATCCTGAATTATGCGTAGTGCTTCATCAGCGAGCAGGAAGCCTATTCGTTTACATTCATTCCAGTCGTTGGCTTCTCCTCCTTGCGGTAGGCGATTGTCAGCAGTGACCATACCACCTTGTGCACCATTTACAAAGAGAGCCATACCGCCTGTTTGTGCTTCTATGCGATCGTAGAGTGGGCCGCAAAGGTCTGGAGATAATATGCCCCTGCCTGCTCCGATTACTTCCGGGTGTATGGCGTAGTTTACTAAAGTGGTTATGATGTTTCCCTTTTCTTTTCCGGAGGTAGCTATAGCCTGTATTACCCCGCAGCGCGGATCGTAGAGCTGAGGAGCGTAGTAGTTGTAGGCAATTTTTCCCTGAGCTTCTCCTACAGCGATTTTTAGACTGGCCGGTTGCAAATTTCTTTTTGCTTCGTTGATGGCATCTGCCACTTGCTGTATACACCATTTCAGGTAGTTGTGGTCAGCCAGTATTTTACCTTGTTCGTCGGGAAAGCCATACGCATCGGGAGCACTATGGGTATGCGTAGCGCTGATTAATATGTTTTCAGGAGGTATGCCCTCTACCAGTAATCTCGATTGATCTCCCAGTGCAGCCGGCCAGCCCAGGTTGTCTATGCTCGCTATGGCTACTACTGTATTGTTTTGCGATACCACCATGGCTCTGACAAAAAGATCTCCTTGCTTTTTTTCAGTAGGTCGTGGTGTGCCTACACCTCCCGATACCGGCAACAATGGGTTCGGGGTAAGTACTCGCTTAGCTGCACCTACTTGCATCGGTTGCGACCAGGTGGGGGCTGTCAGCAGTAGGGTAAGGCAGTAAATTAAAATCTTTTTAACCATGGGCAATGTAGTGAGGTGATCGGCCAGTTAGGTATATATTCTATTACTTATATGCAAAATCAACAATAGAATGAAATATAAATTATTGATTATTTACTTCTTGATATGGTATTTTGACTAATTTGCTTTGAGCGGCTCAAAAGACCTTTTTGATCACAAAAATCCCCTTAGATTAGTGGAAAAAACATTGCTGAAAAGCACTAATATCCTTTAGTCAACCCTTTAACCTTTCCCTTAGTTATGAAAAGTATTTATGCATGTTTTACATTCTTGATAATGGCAGTGTTGCTGCTATCGTGTGGTCAGGCCAGGCAAAGTACATCAACCGCTGACGAAGCGCCTTATATCACCTGGGCTGAACGACTGGGTTATCCCAAAGGTAAAAAAGTGATCATGTTGCACGCCGATGATATAGGCATGTGCGAAGAGGCTAATATTTCTGCCAAGCGAAACTTACTTGGTGGCTACATACAGTCGGCAGCAGCTATGCCTCCATGTCCCAATTTTGAGGAGATCATAGCCTGGGCTACTGATAATCCAAAGGTAGATCTGGGGTTGCACCTGACACTGACCAGTGAATGGAAAACATACCGTTGGCCGTCAGTATTGCCTGTAGAAGAGGTGCCCGGCCTTATCGATCAGGAAGGTATGCTGTGGAGAAGGGTAGAAGACGTGGTGAGGCATGCCTCTGTGGACGAAGTGGATAGGGAAGTAAGGGCGCAAATCGAAAAATCGATAGCGCTGGGGTACAGACCGGATCATATCGATACACACATGGGTACATTATATGCCAGCCCCGATTATGCTATAGCATACCTGAAAATAGCCATGGAGTATGGGATTCCGGCCAATGCCATCGATATGTCCAAACCCGGTGTAGTGGAGGGGTTTCGGGAAAAGGGCTATCCCATTACTGACGAGTTGGTGGAGTTTATGAACAACTATACTTTGCCGAAGCTCGATTACTTCACCAGCGCACCTAATGCCAAAACGTATGAAGAAAAGGTCGGAGCATTTAAGGAATTGATCAGGTCGCTAGAGCCCGGATTGACAGAGATAATTTTTCACCCTTCTGAAGAAACAGAGCAACTGAAAACCATCACCAACTCGTGGCAGCAACGAGCCTGGGAAGCGCGCATGTTTGCTGATCCGGATTTGATGAATTTTTTCGAACAGGAAGGAATCATCTTTACTAACTGGAAAGAAATCATGTCACGCTTTGAGAAAATGGGCAAATAGCAGAGCAAATCGTTTGTTTCCCCATTGGGAAAAGAATGCTTTCAAAGTAAAAAAACGAACCTAACCTAAACCAAATGGATAAAAAGCAAATGATAAAAAACTTGGTAGTAGTCGGTATGACGCTGGGTACTACCTGGGCCATCAGAGGCCAGTTTGGACACGAGCAGGGAGCAGCCTGGGCAGGAGCGGTGGGAGCATTGGCTATACTGCTTATTGCCAAAAGGCAGGATTGGCACAGCAAAGTTTTTAAAGCCACTTTGGCTGCAGCTATAGGCTGGGGACTGGGAGGTATGATGAGCTATGGCGTAGTAGTAGGCTATGGCAAAGGAACCGAGTTTTTTAATGTGTACTACGGCTTTCTCATGCTTTTTATCATCGGAGGGTTGTACGGCTTTATAGGCGGGGGCTTGTTTGGGCTTACGCTTTCCGATACAGAAGAAAAGAAAGTAAACTGGCCCCAGCTTGTAGCGGGTATGGTAGCCGGAGGGGTAATAGCCTATTTCTTTTTGATTATGCAGTGGGAGTGGTTTATGACCCCACCCCGTTCCGAACTTTGGGCGGCATGTCTGGGCATGGGCTTGTTCTTAACCTGGTTTTTGATTCAGTACAGGAGCCATGCTGCACTGAGAGTAGCAGTTTTTGCCGGCTTAGGGGGAGGTTTTGGCTTTGCCTTTGGCAATTTCCTACAGGTATTGGGCCATATGTCCGAAATTTCTTTCAATTTCTGGAATGTTATGGAATACTCACTGGGTTTTTTCGGTGGGCTGGGCATGGCCTACGGCACATTTACGGCTGAGTGGAGCGAGGGAGTACCCGATCAGGCGAAGCGGTCAAATCTTGTGCCCATGCTGCTGGTAGTGCTTTTTATACCCTATGTTGTCTGGGATCAGTCTTTCACTACCCAACGACTCGAAAAAACGCTCGGACGAGTGGTGTCGGGTGATTTGTCGCTCACGGTAGATGCAGTGCAGTGGGTGGCTTTGTTGCTCATTATAGCTCAGGGAGTATTTATATACAGACAATACTATAGCCAGAAGACAGGAGTGAGGGTGGTTTTCCAGCAGCAGGAGGTGCGTATGTTCTTTTTTACACACTTTGCAGTATATACCCTTTACAGTTTGCTTATCACAGGTGCATTTTTGGCTTTAGATAGAATAGAGCAATACCTGTATCTGGTCAATTATGCCGTTATAGCGGCTATTCTTCCCGGACTCAGCCCGGCATTTCATCCTCGCGAAATTCACGCAGCAAAATGGATGAGGCAGTTTATGCTGGTGTTGGCATTTTTTGCCTTGCTGGCATTAATTGCATCCAACATTCATGGTGAAATGGGTGGAATGCAAAGGCGGTTTGATTTGTGAATGAAAGAATAGGGATAGATATATGGTAAAAAAACAAATAGCGGTTGTGGGGTTTGGTTTTATGGGAATCACTCACCTGACTCATATACTGGCGAACGAACACCTTGAACTGAAAGCCATCGTCACTCGAAACCCTTTTGGGATAGAAAAAAAACTTTCAGGCGAGATTGGCAATTTTGATGTGGGTAAAGTGGATGCCGGTCAATTAGCGACTGTTAACCGATACGACAACCTCACAGACTGTTTGGCTACCGAAAATCTTGATGCTGTGTATCTCTGTGTACATACAGACCTGCATTATAGCATGGCTTGTATGGCACTTGCAGCCGGAGTAAGCGTGTTTCTTGAAAAGCCCATGGTACTGGATGTTTCTCAGGGAGAAGACCTTATCGCATTGGCCAAAAACAACAATTGCATATTGATGGTAGGGCACGTTTTGCGTTTTATGTCACCCTATCAAAAACTTAAGCGGTGGGTCGATAACGGTACCTATGGCAACCTGCGTTTTTTGTCCCTTAGCCGGTTTTCCGGTTTGCCCTCTTGGGGGCAGTGGAAAGAAAAGCAAGCCGACCATGGAGCGACAGGTGGGGCCTTGTTTGACCTGCTTATCCATGACATAGATTATGCGAGTTACCTGTTGGGAAAACCCGATGCAATCGAGAGTCGCAACTTGCCGGGGCAGCTGAGCGACCATGACTACACTACCGCATGGTGGACTTACCATGAAAAAAATCTAAAAGTAAAATTGGAGGGCGGCAATATATTTCATTCCATGTTTCCTTTCGAAGCAGGTTTTGTAGCGGCATTTGAAAAAGCCAGTATTCGATATTCTACGACCTCTCCTGATCATATATGTATAGCAACCCATGATCGTACCGAAGAAATACCGGCCAATGACGAGGGTGATGGTTTTTTAAACGAAACGAAGTATTTCGCTCATTGTCTGGTTGAAAATGCGCAACCGGAAGTGTGCCTGCCGGCTTCTTCTTTGGAAACCATCCGGCTTTGTTACGAGCATATTGCTAAAGACTAATCTTATGAAAATGAAAAACACATTAGCATTAAATGGAGGCCCAAAAACCATAGAAAAGGAGTTTAAGTGGCCGCTGTTTGAAGAAGAAGATGTTCAGGCCGTGGTGGATATAGCACGGTCAGGCCAGTGGGGTAACCCCGATTGTGATGGTATAGTGGCGCAGGTAGAACGGGACTTTGCAGACTACTGTGGCGCAAAATACGCCCTCTCGTGTGTCAATGGTTCAGTATCGCTGCGGCTGGCACTGATAGCGTGCGGAGTAAAGCCCGGTGATGAAGTGATTGTGCCGCCTTATACTTTTATAGCCACTGCTTCGGTGGTGTTGGAGGCCAATTGTGTGCCTGTTTTTGTGGACATAGACCCGCGTACTTACAATCTCGATCCCGATCAGATAGAGGCAGCCATAACCTCCAAAACCAAGGCCATTATCCCCGTGCATTTTGCAGGGCAGGCCTGCGACATGGATGCCATTATGGCCATAGCCAAAAAGCATAACCTGCGGGTGATTGAAGATGCTGCGCATGCCCATGGGGGTGAATACAAAGGAAAGAAACTGGGTAGCATCGGTGATGCTGGTTCGTTTAGTTTTCAGTCGTCTAAAAACCTGACCTGCGGGGAGGGAGGTATGGTAGTAACAAACGATGAGGCCCTGTACGACAAGATGAATTCCCTGCGCAATGTCGGGCGTGTAAAAGGAGGGGCATGGTACGAACACCACAACCTGGGCTGTAACTATCGCCTCACACAACTGCAGGCAGCACTGCTCTCTACACAGCTTACCCGCCTCGAATCACAAACCCAACAACGCAATGAAAACGGGTTGTACCTTAACAGTCTTCTGGAGAAAATAGAAGGAATAGAGCCGCTCAAACGTGGGCTGGGAGAGACCCTTCATACCTATCATATTTACATATTCAAATATGATCCATTACACTTCAACGGCCTGCCGAAAAATGCTTTCGCCGACCAGCTGGCAGCAGAGGGTGTGCCGTGTTTTATGGGATATCCCGAGCCACTTTACAAGCAGCCTTTGTTTCAGGAAAAAAACTTCATGTGTTATGCCATTCCGGAAACGACAGACTATACTAAGGTGCATTGTCCGGAAACCGAAAAGGCGTGCTATTCCGATGCGGTATGGATACTCCAACATGCCATGCTGGGAACCCGAGAGGATATAGAGGCTATCGCGCGGGCGATAGAAAAAATCCAAAAAGCAGCATATTAGCACGAAAGCAATGCTGTCAGTATATTCTGAAACTAATCATGAATGTAATGAAGGTTAAGTTATTGATATGTATAGTTTTATGTCTTGTTTTTGAGTTTGGTATATTTGCTAAGGCGATTACGGTTTCGGGGTTGCAGTACAAGATTTCATCCAGTATAGAGTCCCCTCATAAGGAAACTCTGGAAAAGGTTATTGCCGAGGAAATACAATCCCGCACGGGCTTTATACCACAGCGGCTAGACAAGTGAAAGCAGCAGCAGGGATGGGTACTTGTCGTAGTGTTGGATGAAGATGAGAAGCTGGAGAAAAGGAAAGTTCCGTTTTTGGGTCGGTTAAACTCCGAGGGCTACAAACTCCAGGTAGAGGGGCAAACCATTTGGGTGATTGGGGCAGATGTGAGGGGTGCACTTTATGGAATTGGCCGCTTTCTTATCGATGCTCAGATGTCTTTTGGGCAGTTGCGTTTTGACGATACTCTTCAAGTACAAAGCAGTCCGCAAATGACACTGCGGGGACATCAGCTGGGCTACCGCAATACGGCTAACTCCTGGGATAAGTGGACGCCCGATCAGTTTGACCAATACATCAGGGAGCTGGCCCTTTTCGGAACCAACAGCATTGAAGACATTCCCTTTCAGAGTGTGGAGCAGAGTGTACACATGGTCATGCCGCACAAGGAAATGCACCCGATCATTAGTGGCATTTGCCATAACTACGATCTGGACTATTGGGTGTGGGTACCGGCACGAGGCGACCTTTCGGATCAGGCCATCAGAGAGGAAGGGCTAAAGGCCTATGAAGAGCTGTTTCGTTCGCTTCCACGGCTCAACGGTGTGTTTTTTCCCGGTGGCGATCCCGGTCACAATCATCCGCGGGATGTAATGCCCTACCTCAAAGACATTGCAGCATTGGTGGAAAAATATCACCCCGATGCAGGAGTTTGGATTTCCCTTCAGGGTTTTGATGAGGAAAAAGTCATGTATTTTTTTGACTACCTGAACAAGCACAGCCCCGATTGGCTTACAGGATTGGTCAATGGGCCAAGTAGCCCGCCGATTCATTTAGAAAGGCAATTGTTGCCCGAAGCTTACCAACTTCGCCTGTACGGAGACCTTACCCATACGGTCAGGTGCCAGTACCCTACGCCCAACTGGGACCAGGCCTTTGCACTTACGCTTGGCCGGGAAGCACCAAACCCACAACCGTATTATTATGCCGATGTACTCAGGGAAGAAGCCCCGTTTATCGACGGGTTTTTAAGTTACTCAGACGGTGCTCACGATGATGTAAACAAAGTAATATGGAATCAAATAGGGTGGGATTTGCAACAGGACGTAAGGTCTGTGACGCAGGACTATGCCCGTTTCTTTTTTGGCGATACACTCGCAGCTGATGGTATTTTGGCATTGGAAAAAAACTGGAGTGGCCCGCTCGTGCGCAATGGAGCAGTGGAAGCCACCCTTACTTACTGGCAGCAGCTGGAAAGAGCGCATCCTGAGCTGAATGACAACTGGCGTTGGCAGTTATTGGTGTTGCGGGCTTATTACGATGCGTTCACCCGTCAGCGGCTGATCCGCGAACAAAATCTGGAGCAGCAGGCTTATGCGCAGCTGGCACAGGTACCAACTCTCTCCGTTGAGGATGCCTCAGCCAAAGCATTGGCCATACTAAAGACAGCAGAAGAACTGCCTCCGACACTGCAGCAACTGCGTGATAAAATTGAACAATTGGCCCAACTGCTTTTTGAAGTAATGGGCTTACAGTCCAGTGTGCCCATGCACCAGGCAAGCGGCTATGAAAGGGGCTGCTTTATGGATTTTATCGACATTCCTCTCAACAACCACTGGTGGATTGAAGACCAACTGGCGGCTATTGGTAAGATGGAAGATCAGGCAGCTCAGGTTGAGGCCCTGCAGCGAATGATCAATTGGAAAAATCCGGGCAAAGGAGGGTTTTACGACGATGTGTCCAATGTATCGGCCAGTCCACATGTAGTATCTGTAACCGATGATGCCATCGACTATGCCTGGTGGGATGATGGTAAAAGCAGAAAACGGCTTTCTACCCAGTTATTTCAGTTTTCACCCGTATTGGAGTACAAAAAACTGGATGCCGGCTCAGATTACAGGATAAGAGTGGCGGGGTATGGAGAAGCGCTGCTTCGGGCAAATGGTGAGCGCCTGGAACCTATACGCTACGACAAAGAACTCGAAGGCTTCAAAGAATTTGTGTTACCAGCTCACCTTATCCCCGATGGTAATCTTCGACTCACTTTCGATCGCCCCGATGAATCCCACCTCAACTGGCGACAGTACTCCAAGGTAACGGAAGTGTGGTTGATGAAGGGGAAGTAGTAGTTCCTCCAGAGTACATATAACCTCTGGAGGGAGTGAATTACCTCACAATCTTCTTAGGATTTACCACGAGGTACTTGATTGATTTTTGACCTGTTTTACTGGCGTACGAATAGGTAATGTGAAGTAGTCCTTTGCTGTCCTGGGCTATGCAAGGGTATGAAAAGCCTTCTGACCGGTCGGGTACATTTTCCAGTTGTGTTTTCCATGCCCAGGATTCTCCTTCATCATCGGATAAGTAGAGGCTCACCTGGTATCGCCCGTCATCCACATCATTTCCCAGAAACGCCCAATAGCCATTTTCCAGCTTCAGCACTTCCACACTTGCCGTATTGGGTATGTCCGTTTTGGTAGTGGCTGTCCAGCTTTCGCCCCGGTCAGTCGATACGCTGCGGTGCACACGGCTGGGAGGGTTTCCTGAGTCGCGCATGTAGGCTACCAGATCTCCGTTTCTCTTTTCTACCAACGCGGGCTGTATAGGTCCACGACCTACTATGGGCAGACTGGGGCGCCACGTTTCGCCATCGTCATCGGAAATAGCCGCCAGAGAGAAGTTGAGCCCATCGGAATAGAGGGGCAATACAATCCTGCTGTCGTCCAGTAGAAGAGGTTGGGTGCGGGTCATCCAGCCGATACTTCGCTTAAGCAGGTCTTTGCTTGCAGTTATGATTTGCCTGTCGTAATGCGGTGCGTATTCTGCCCAGGCCATAGGATTTTCCGGCAGGTCTTTAAACTTCTTTTCCACCTCTTCCGCAAAGGAATCATCCGGTTTGAGCAGGAGGGTTTCCTGCCAGTCCCACTCAGGTGCACCGTCGGTTGCGTAGCGGGTAGATGTTTTGTAGCGAATGATGGAGTTTTCCCATCGGTTGGCCTGCACTGCTATCCACATCAGATACAGTTTTCCGCTGTGGTTGAGAAACAGAATAGGATTACAATCAGGTATGCCGGGGGTGTCGGCCATCAAAAACGGAGCAGTCCAGTCTTTGCTTCCTTTTTTCAGGCGGGCGCCCATCACCCGCACATCATCGGCTTTGCGCTCGCCACTGCCCTGAAACCAAACGGCCAGCAGGTCGCCATTGGGTAGGATGACAAAGTTGCTGCTGTGTACATGCTCACCCTGCAAGGGGAAAATATACTGCTCTTTCAGGATGTGTTTTCGATCATTTTGACGAGCATAGGTGGTTGAAAATATTATCAATAAACCTATGATTATCAGTATTTTATTCATGGTGTTTTAATTACTCATTGAAAAAGGAAGAGCATCGTCTTGATTCGCCCATTCTTTGTTGGGGGTAGTACCCATCACAAACTGCAATACTCCACCGGCCATTATTTCGGAATGATCTATCCACGAACGCTCCAGAGGTTTGCCATTGAGAGTAGCCGATTGAATATATACAGCATCGGTAGTGTTGTTTTCAGCGATCACCCGAAAGGTTTTGCCTTCAGGGAGCTGCAGAGTGGTTTCCTGCATTAGTGGCGAACCGATTGTGTAGCGGCTTTGCCCCGGAGTGACCGGGTAAAATCCCATAGCACTGAGTACATACCACGACGATAGCGATCCCATGTCTTCATTGCCACAGATACCACCCTGTCCGGTGCGGTACATTTGTTCCATGATCTGTCGCACACGTTGCTGGGTTTTCCAGGGTTTTCCGGCGTAGTTGTAGAGGTAGGCCACATGATGGGAGGGTTGATTGCCATGCACATACTGCCCGATAGTACCCACCACCCCTACATATTTGGGTGGAGTAATGTTGGGTGACATGGTGAAGAAAGTATCGAGTCGTTTGGCAAATTGATCTTTTCCCCCTAGCAGTTCAATCAGACCCATTGGGTCATGCTGCACCGACCATAGGTATTGCCATGCATTGGATTCGGTGTAGTGACGGTTGGGGCGCCTGCCCACCAGCAGCGGATCAAAGTATTGGTAGTAGGAATGGTCACCAGCCTCAACGATGCGTTGTTCATTGTTGCCGATTAGCGGCAACCAGCTACCGTCTGACTTTTTTGGTCGCATGAACTGTGTCTCGGTATCAAACAGGTTTCGGTAATTGAGAGCACGTTGGGCAAACAACTCATAGTCTTCCTCCTTGCCTAGTGCCTTGGCCAACTGGGCAATGCACCAGTCGTTGTAAGCCAATTCTACGGTATTGGGGACTGATTCTGTAACCTTGTCGTATGGTGCATAGCCCAGGTTGATATAATCCCTTAGACCTGATCTGGAAGCAGCCATGGGGACGGGTGGTGCTGGCAGTTGCAGGGCCTTTGTTTTCATCGCTTCGTAGATGGATTCCACGTCAAAATCCCTTATTCCTTTCATATAGGCGTCCACTACTATCGGAATGAGGTGGTCACCCACCATGCTTTGCCTAGCTTCGTTCCTAAAATGCTGTGCCGGCAACCAGCCATAAGCTTTCGTCTTAGCCACAATAGATTGGACCATTTCGTTGGTCTTTTTTTGATCAACAAGCGTCTTTAATGGATGTTCGCTTCGGTATGTGTCCCAACAGGAAAACGAAGGAAAAAAATCCCCACCCGTCTTTTTATGGATTTTTCCATCCATTCCAAAATACTGACCATCTACATCCTGGGAAATTTGCTGGGCCAGTATGCTGTGGTACATGGCTGTGTAAAAGATCGTTTTTTTCTGCTTATCCGCAGTTTTTACTGTCAGTCGGGCCAGTTCATCGTTCCAGACCTTACGTGCCTCGTTTTTTACTTTTTCAAAATCCCAGTGATCCAGTTCAGTTTTCAGGTTGTTCATAGCACCTGCTATGCTGGTATAAGAGATGCCGGTTTTTACCAGTATCTGTTCATTGGCCCGGGTACTATACACCACAAAAGCCCCTACACTGCGTCCCTGCTCTTGCGATTTGTATGGAAACACACTGGCGCCCGATTCTGGCGTGGTGTAGCCACTGTCGAATGTGCCGTAGTAGTCGAACGGGCGACTGAATTTTGCGACGAAAAATACTTGGATACCCTTGCCGGTTTTTACACCGGTGATGGTACTGTCGTTTACTATCGTAATGGTTGAAATATCGCTTTCTTCTGTGCCTCCGATACTGTGAGCCAGATCCACTACAATGTTGGCTTTTTGCGCTTTGGGGAAGGTGTAGCGCTGCAGTCCTACACGCTTGGTAGCTGTCAGCTCTGCCCGGATGTTGTAGTCTTTCAACTTTACCGAGTAGTATCCCGGTGTGGCGGTCTCTTCACTGTGGTCGAAGCGCGACCGATAGCCTGAATCAGGATCGGAAGCTGTGCCGGGCACCACCTGCAGCTGATCCGCTATTGTAGGCATCATGAGCACATCGCCGCAGGCATTGTAGCCCACACCACTGAAGTGGGTATGGCTAAACCCTCTTATGGTGGTGTTTTGGTAGGAATATCCAGAGCTGTATGTCCATCCGTCGGTATCGTTATCCGGGCTTAGTTGCACCATAGCGTAGGGTACGGTAGCACCGGGGTAGGTATGACCAAAAAAATCCGTGCCAATCATAGGATCTACAAAGCTTGCCAGATCTACGGTTGGCTGATTTTGCCGGGGAGGATTGCAGGCCATAGCTAGCAGGATAAACAGTAAAGGAAAAAAGTTTCGCATAGTTGAAATGTTGGGTTTAGTTTTTTAGTGTTAAATCAATGAAAACATGGATTGTATATAGGGTTTGCTGGTGCGAGCCTTTGGTTCGTATCTGGTGGTTGATGGATACGAGTCAAGGACTCTCACTGGCGTATTTACATATATTATCGTCATTTCAATTGTGTGTTTTTGAAATCAAAAAAGTTATATCTCACAGTGACTGGAGTAAAAGCCTAACTAAAAGACATAGAGTATTAAACATTCAGACAAATTAGGGTTTGATTAATTTGTGATACAGCGCCAGATAATAGGGCAGAAGATAAAAAGTTCCTTCGTGCTCAGCAAATCCATTGCCCTCAGAGTCGTGCAGTACAAATGCATCGCGATCGAGTCTTACATGTCCACGTTCGTCTATTGGCAGGGCATATTCATCTACCCGCCATCCCATGCCTTCTTTTTGCCCCGGAGTAGGATCAGTTACTACATCCAGTCGATGGGTGTTGTCCATGGCATAGCCTATCAGGTCCAGTGGGATGCGCTGTAGGGTTTCGGTCATGTATTGGTTGTCGAGGCTGCTCTGTGCATAGCGTTCCAACGCCGCATCAGCAAAAAGCGGATTGTCTGTAAAAAGTTCATCGGTTTTGAAAAAGCCATCTTTTATTTTTTGGGAGAAATTACCGGCTATAGCCCCATAAAGCCCATCCCAGAAAGCGTTTTTTTGCTTACTTATGTGAAGCCAGGCGTTTTCCAGAGCATTGCGGTACATAATGAGCAGCTCAGGATCTTTTTCGTAGTTCATCAGGCCGTACAGGCTCATCAGGCTCAGGTTATTGTCCCAGGGCACAGCATTTTCCGGAGGGAAAAATTCCTTGGCATGCATCGCGTTGATGTGGTATTGATGCTTTTCGCGTAGCATTTGCGCAACGTCATCGTATTTGGTGTCGCCGGTGACATGACTAGCTACATTCAGAAAAGAAAGCATCATCATGGAGTTGAGTCCACGCTGCTCCCATCCCCACACCGAGTTGAAAAAGTCGGGGCTGAAGTTGGCCCACCGGGTAGGTTTGCCGTCATGGTCTATGAGCTTAAAGTCGTGGCGTATGAGGTGATCGGTGATGTCGGCTACTACTTGTTTTACAGCTGCTTTTTCTTCGGCAGTCCGGGCTACCAGATCGTAGTAGATGGCATAGTAAAAATAGTGTCCTGCCAGCTCATCGGAGCTGGTGTCGCATTTCCAGCGGTAGTTGCCATCTTTACTCTTTGGAAAGCGGGGGAAAATGTCTTTCCAGAACGGATCCTTTAGCTGGTGCCGCTTGTTGTATTCCCGGCTGTATTGTTCGTTTACAGGCTCGTGCCAGTCTATAGGGATGATCACCCGTGCAGGAAAGCCTTTTTCGTGGGTAATATCTACCAGCCATTTGCAGGCTTTGAAACTGCGGTTGGCCAGGTTTCGGGCTTCTTCACTTCCTGTAAGGGCATAGCGAAATGCGTGAGCTGCTCCATACATGGCGGTGTAGAGCCCGTCATTGTCTGATATGGCCAGTTGGGAGGTGGCAATATCAAATTGATCGGTCAGATGGCTTTGACATACAAAACCCATACGGTTGTGTCTTTCTTCTACCTGACGGATAAAATGAGCTGCTTTTTCTTCGTAGGTGAGTTGACGTGCCCCAATCTGACTGATGCCATCTTTGGTAGCTATCCAGGCCGATCCATTATCGGATACCGTTATGGCATTGACATGATTGTGAGGTAGCCACCTGCGGTTTGACCGATAGTAAAAGTAATCATCTTCTACGCGGATAGCTCCATGTGTTGTACCGAACCACACCTCACCATTTGGTCCGGCAGACGCACATTTAAATTGATTGTAGGGGAGACCTTCCTTGCCGGTAAACAATCGCCAGCCTGGCGCATCGAGGTAGCCTACACCTTCACGGGCACCAAACCACAACTTGTTTTCACTATCAACCGTGAGCGCGGCTACTGCCGTGGGCGACCAGCTGTATCGATCATCAGCCGGCAGTACGTTTATCCATTTACCCGATGCATCTTGTTGAAGCAATGCTTTTTCACATCCGGCATAGGTGATACCGTTGTGTATTGTAGTGGATAGCACATTGCCTGCAGCTGCAGGGATGCCTGTTAGTTTTGTTCCCTGTTTTTTGTTTTTCTTTTTGGTCTTTACCCACAGCTTTCCGTTCCATTCGTAGTTTCCCTGTGAGGTGGAAGCTACGGGGGTGTTTTTTTCTAAAAAAATGTACGAAATATTGCCTTCAGGTAAGCCCGATTTACTTTGGTAAATAGTAGCTACATCCTGAGAGAAAACAGTGGTAGCCTGCCTGGCCTCCGATAGGTGTGTCAGGCATACAAATAGTAGTATGTAAATGTTTTTCATGCGTGTAGAAGTGTTAGATAATGGATGAATGGAGGGTTGCAGCAGCAGTACGGTCTCCTATAGCAGTTTTTATGTGTCGGATGTCGTGCGTAAGTTTTTGCTGAACAAGTGTGATATCAGCACTATGAATAATGATGTTTACTCCTTCTTTCACCCATTCAATTTGTCTTTGTACTTCGAGTGAAAAATGAATGCCCACGCCCAGTGTATGTTGTCGGGCTTTGGCAATGATCGTTTTTACGGCACTGATAAAATCCGGGTGATCGTACTGTTCGGGTATACCCATGCTTAGCGACAGGTCATGGGGGCCAATAAATACCGCATCTAACCCATCCGTTTGCAGTAGTTCATCGAGACGATCGAGTGCCGGAGTACTCTCTATGTTGGCGATGCAGAGGTTATCCTGATTTCTGGTTTGCAGGTATTGATGCAAGTCACCCGGTACTTTTTTCGGGTCTCTTAGGTATTGTTGCAGGACGTCTCCTTTCAGTGGTCTGTATTTGGTAGCTCCCACCAGCTGACGTATCTGGTCGGTATGTTCCAGGTAGGGGGCGATCACACCTACAGCACCATCGTCTATTATCTGGCTGGCTCTATAGGAGTCGGGGCTGGGTATTCGTACGATAGGGGTTAGCTGTAGTGCTTTGTACATTTGGCACATCATCGATAGTTCGGCCCGGTTGATCGGGATGTGTTCTGTGTCGATAAAGACAAAATCCAGCCCGGAAGCAGCGACAGCTTTTGGCCACAGAGGAGTGTGCGCTGTAACACAGGTGCCGTAGATGTTATGGCCGTTTTGCAGTTTATATTTCAGGGAAAATTGATTCATATCGGGTTCTGTGTGTGATTATAAGTCGATCAAAAAGATTTGCCGTGTAGTATCGCCTGCATTGGGGATGTCTTTGTTGTAGGCGACCGTGCGACCGTTGTGCGACCACACCAGATTGAGGGGTGGAGTCTCAGCCGGTTTGGTTACAACGGTATGTGTATTTTCTTCTATGTTTTTTATCACTATGCTGTTGTCCCACACATAGCAAAATTCTTTTTTCTCAGGGTGCCACCTTACGCCACTTTGCACATCTGTTTTGTGGTGTGTTTGCTGCTTTAGGTTGTTTCCCTGCGGGGAAATGGTAAACACCTGTTTGATTCCTTGAGGGTCATAGGCCAGAAAAGCCAGCCACAGGCCATCTGACGAGCTGCGCACTATGCCTTCACACCCAGGATAAGGGGTATTGGCCGTGAAAGTTAGTCTCCGTTGCTTTGCACCCCGGGGGGGTGCCGGCATGGTAGTGGAAGTGCCGCTTAAAGGCCTGTTTTTTTGCTCCTGGGTAATGTCTGCGGGTATATCTACCACAAATACCTCATCTACCGGCTTACCGTTTTTATCTCGCACTGTACCTATAAAAGCCCTTGCAAGTTGTCGGGAACCGTCGGGTCTGAGGTAGCCGTGCATCCCAACCCAGCTGTCTCCGGCAGCTCTGCTGATCTGGTCAGAGCCTGGGGCAGGGTGAGGCACTACATCTACTACTATCGCACTAAACCATTCCCCGGAAAAATTTTCTCCTGCAGAATCTTCGGCAACCTGCACAGGAATGCCACGACGGGATACGCCAATGGTCCGTAGGTTGTGTATTTCACCAGTGGCTTCTTCCTGTAGCTGGAGCAGGGCATCATTGTAGGTGAAACCTATCCAATTGCCATCGCCACTCCACTCGTGGCGGTGTGTGCCTCCCCGCAATGCACCTGCGGTGAATGGAGCAGTAATATCTCGGGCATCCATTCCTATGGGTATGTTTGGGTGGGCAGTGTTTACAATTACACCTGTTCTGCGCCATTGTTGATAGGGTTGGGTTTCTGAGCAGTTGAGCAGTCCGTGGATAAAGGCTACTTCGTTGGACGTGTGACTGTAACTTACAGCACCTACACCCGGACCGAATGCCTGGTTTTGCGGGAGGTGGTATAGTATTACTTTTTCGCCTGTGACTGTATTTATTTGCTCGATAGTGCTACACCCTCCGATACCGCCAGCCGGTGTGCGGGTGTCATACACCAGCCACTGATCGTCGGGTGAAAAATTATCGTTGTTGTCCAGGTCGTGATTGATTGTAAGGTCAGTGGTAAGCAGGCGTTCTTTAGCATATTCCGAACAGGAAAAACCCAGGGCATTGACAAAAATGACCCATGCGTTGATCAGGTCAATGCCCCGGTTTTTTATTTTTCTAAAGTGCACCAATCCCATCCAAAGATTACTTTACGGGTTCGCTGATTACACCGAGGTATCTGCCCATCCAGTAGGGGAGCAGCCAAATGTCTCCGGCTGAATACTCCTGACTGCCATTGCCACTTACCCTGTCTAGTCTAAACATATTGGCATTGTGACGTTGTATGGGGCGCTCGTCCGGAGGCAGCACTTCTTTAAGGGTTTGCTCGCGGAAATTAGGCTCCATAAACTCTACATCTTTTCTGTGGCTGTTCATGATGTCCCATGTTACCAGGTCCATTGGGTGCTCACGCAGGTACCATGCGGCTTCTTCCAGATCAAACTCCTGCGTTCCGGTAATGGCCGTAAAGATGTTCCATGCTCCTTCTTTTTCCGGCCGTTCAGCTTCCCAGTGATCTATGATAGCTTCCTTGTACCTGGCTTTCAGTGTATCGTTGAAGGCATGGTAGTAGAGCCCCCAGTAGCCCACAAAATACATTTCGTCATCGGAGTGATTCCACGATTCGGATAGCATTTTGCTCCAGTCGTCGGCATCTTCAGGTGCTTTGCCTATTTCCTTCATAGGGCGCATCAGGTTTTCGAAGTAGCCATGTTCGTTCATCAGTTCAAAGGCTTTGTCTTTGTATTTTTCTTTTCCCGTAAACTTATAAGCGGTCTGTAGCATGCCTATGATGTTGGATGAGTTGATTTTGCGATCGCCAACCATCTTCGGGCGGGCATTTACATACTCAGGGTTCCATCGCCCCCAGGTAGTAGGTTTTCCGTCAAAGTCTACCAGATACATGTCGTGTCGCACGATATGGCTCATCATGGTGTCAATGAGTGTGATGGCACGTTTTTTCAATTCCTGATTGTCTACTATGTCGGCAATCACCCCATAGGCAAACATGTGCCCTATGGCTTCATCGCTACTGGTGGTTGCTTTCCAGTCCCATTCAGGATCGCTGCTGTGCTGCCATCTTTCCGGATCGGAGAGTTTTACTTTGTAGCCACTGCGCTCGAACGATCGTGAAGGAAATCCGGGCACAGGGTTGATGCTGAAGAGTCGCTCCATGGCCTCCATAGACTCAAAGCAATTTTGCAGGGCCTCATCAGATCCGGTAGTGGCATAGCGGAAAGCCTGTCCGGCCAGGTACATGGTTGTCCACAGGCCATCATTGTCCGAATCAGCTAACCTGCCTGTGTTGATGTTACCGTTATCCAGACCGGTAATGGTCGCATTAAAACCATGGCGTATGTGGCGGTCACGTACTTGTTTTTCATAATACATCGCTTTATCGTGTAGTGTCATTTCTTCGAAAACGATATGACCAAGACCTGACTCGCTCAGTACCAGCACCGACCCGTCTTTGCCGGCAGCTATGTCTATCACGTTGTTGTCTGCGAGCCATCGGTTGCCATAGTAGTAGTTGAACTTGCCATCGTCTCGTTTCATAAATGCTCCGCGAGTAGTACCAAACCACCATTGGTCATTGATGTTTTCTATAGCTGTAATTTCGGTCCAGGGTAGTTTGGTTTGTTTTTCGCCTATACTTTTCCCATCCGCTTTGTTTACTTCCAGGTAACCATCGGTAGTGCCTATGATCAGGCTGTTGTCTGCTATGTCAAATGCAGTGAAATTAGTGCCACTTACGAGCTGTTTTAGTGCTTTGCTATCCGGAGAAAATGTAGAAACAGCTGTAGGACTAAGGATAAAATAGGTGTTTGTCTTTTTGTCGAAACGTATGGCGGTTACTTTTCCTGTCAGGGCTTTGGCAGTCCAGGGGGTAGCGTTTTCGGCTATCCATTGCAGGGATTTTCCGTCGCTGATCAGAAAAGAGAAATTATTGCCACTGGCCAGGAGGTTGGCTTTGGGGAGTGTGTGCTTTACATATACTTTACCTGCCCAGGCATTGCTCAGTACGGCTTTGTCATCGAGGTAGATAAATTGATCTTGGTGCAGATCCAGCGCCGCTACGTTTTTGTCGGTAAGCGGGCGATAGGTTACGTCCGGTACCAACTTGCCCGGATATAAAAACTGACCGTCGTGTGTGCGCAATACTCCGTCGGAGCTATACACTTGTATCACACCGTTTCTATCCATGTATGCATTGGTGAGTGTGGCACTTTCATTGGCTTTGAAAAATTTGATGCTGTAATCCTGCAAATAGGGTTTATCCTGATAGACAGGTAGTGCATTGCTGGTCGGTTGTTTTTCCTTTTCACTCGGAGATGAACATCCCGCTGCTAGCAGACTGAGGGCAATCAGGGCAATTAAAACATTTCGCTTCATTTAGTGTGTTGTTTAGGTGGTAGTAACTTAGGGTTGTTTGCTGGGAAAGAAAAAATATTCACTTTTTTTACCGGGGTAGTTAAGTGATTTACTCTTTCTCAAAATCATTTTTTAGTAACTTGACATTAAATTATTGTATATTGATCTTTTGTGGGGTTTGGTATAGGTTTTACCCCTTGAATCAGTCAAATATAGTCAATATACATTAGCTTGCAAGAGAAATGAATTTTACCATTCCGGAAAATAGTCCTCTTATTAAAGCCGGTATAAAGCGGGGAGAAGACGTGAGAAGAGGTCGTTTTTTGGAGAAACTAAACTGACCTGCCCGATGAAAAAACTAGTTTGGAATTTACTCATTGCTGCACTTCCTTTTTTTGTGTTTTCCTGTACCACTCCACAGTCTAAACAGAATTTTGATGTAGCTGTATCCTGGAAGCTCATAACCAATTTTGCCGATCAGGAACAGCCGGTGTTTCGGGCAGCTTTTACGTTGGGCAATCAGGGAGACTATACGCTTACAGACAGCAATTGGAAAATGTACTTTAGTATGGCACCCCGCAAGGTAATTGCATCGTCAATTCAGGCCAATGTAAATATTACGTGTTTGGGAGGTGATTTTTATGAGATGAGTCCCCGGCCCGGATTTTCATTACCCCCCAACGAAAGCCTCACTATTGCCTATGAGGGAGAAACATTTGTGATTAAAGAAGCAGACGCGCCTATGGGGGTGTATTTTGTATATGGCGATGCTGACCAACAGGCTTTTTCGAGTGTAACTCCTGAAATAGCACCATTTACCCTGCCCGAGCAGCTCAATCGTCATCATGCAGATGAAGAGCCTATTCCTACTGCTGCCCGAGCCTATCATGAGTACAATTGGTCTGTACACCCCAGGGATAAGGTAGCTATAGTACCTACTCCGGTAAGTCAGGAGCTGACGTCTGAAAAAACAACCATTGACAACCGATGGGGAATAGCTGCTGACGAAGCGTTGAAGGACGAAGCGGATTATCTGTATACGACCTTTCTGGAGCTGGGCGTAACGCTGGCGGGTGAAGAAAAGCAAATAGAACTGACACTGGACAAAAGCCTGACAGCTCCTGAGGCATATCGTTTGGAAATAATGAGCGATAGGGTGGTGATAGCGGGGAGTGACCCTGCCGGAGTGTTTTATGGCATTCAGAGCATACGCTCGTTGCTGCCGGTAGATGTTTTTTCCGGAAAAAATAAAAAACTCACCCTGTCACTGGGTGTGGTGAAGGATCAGCCACGCTATGCCTACCGGGGTATGCATGTGGACGTTGGGAGGAATTTTCAGCAAAAAGAGACAATTTTCAAACTGCTGGACATGATGGCGCTGTACAAACTCAATAAGTTGCTTTTTTACCTGACAGAAGACGAAGGCTGGCGCATAGAGATAAAACAACTGCCCGAACTGGCCGAAGCAGGTGGTCGGCGCGGACATACAATCGATGAAGAAGAGCATTTGCGTCCGGCGTATGGGTCGGGCATTGACGGTCCGTATGGGTCGGGCTATTATACGCAGGATGAGTATATTGAAATACTGAAGTATGCACACGAACGTCATATTGAAATCATCCCGGAAGTGAATTTTCCCGGCCACTCCCGGGCTGCTATTAAGGCTATGAATGTGCGCTACAATCGCCTAATGGCTGCCGGTGATGAAAAAGGAGCGCTGGAGTACCTGCTGATCGACCCGCAGGACGTGTCGGTGTATGAGTCGGCACAGGGCTACACCGACAATGTGGTCTGTGTGTGCCGTGAGTCTGTCTATACGTTTTACGAAACCGTTATTGACGAATTTATAGCCATGCATGAGCGTGCCGGTGTGCCGCTTAGGTGGTTTCATACGGGGGGTGATGAAGTGGCTAAAGGAGCCTGGAGTGGCTCGCCCATGTGTAAGGAGTTTATAGCCAACACTCCTGAGGTGCATAGTGTACACGATCTGCAGCCGTATTTTCTAAAGCGGGCAAATGCCATGCTGACGGAAAAAGGTATCGTAACCGGCGGATGGGAAGAGGTGGCGCTCAAAGCCGATGCTAAAGGTACTTTGCAGCCTAATCCGTATTTTGCAGGGAAACAGGTAGTGCCTTACGTGTGGCAAAATATCTGGGGAAATGAAGACCTGGGTTATAAGCTGGCTAATGGGGGATACCCGCTGGTGCTATGCAATGTGACCAACCTGTACTTTGATCTGGCTTATAACAAAGACCCCAGAGAGCCGGGTTTGTACTGGGCTGGGTTTATCAATACCCGATCGGCGTGGGAGTTTGTGCCCGAAGACATGTTTAAATCTACCAAAAAGGACGACATGGGTAAGCTTTATGATCCTGAAACGGATTTTGAAGGAATGGAAAAGCTTAAGCCTTCCAGTAGAAAAAATATACTGGGAATACAAGGGCAGCTGTGGTGCGAAACGGTAAAAGGCCCTGATATGCTGGAGTACTATTACCTGCCCAAGCTGCTGGGGCTGGCAGAACGAGCCTGGTCGCCGCATCCGGAGTGGGCCGCCATTGCAGATCACAATAAGCGAAACAAGGCTACTGATGCAGCATGGATGAAGTTTGCAGCACGGCTGGGCTACCGTGAGCTACCCCGACTCAATCATATCAATGGCGGCTATACCTATCGGGTAGCTCCTCCCGGAGGAGTGATTCGTGAGGGAAGGCTGTTTGCCAGTATGCCTATGCCGGGTTTTGACATACGCTATACTACAGACGGAAGTGAGCCTACAGTGCAGTCTTCTTTGTACACTGCTCCTGTAGCAGTAAAAGGAAAGGTTAAGATCAGGGCTTTTGATCAGGCGGGAAATGGCAGCTTGTCTTATCCGGTGGAATAATCGAGTATTACCGTTTTATTGTAGTAGACACTGAGGCGGCAGCAGTTGATGGTAACATCAAACAAAATACTGATCTACTATCTCTGCAATGATTTGTCCCGAAAGAGGTTTGTTGTAAAAACCATACACATTGGTGTATTCATCGGCTTTTTGCCTGTCGTCCGGGTTGATGGAAGTGGTTAGCATGATGATTTTTGAGTTGGGAGAGTCATAGCTATTCGCCTTTTTGTATTGATCGAGAAATTCCCACCCGTTCATGCAAGGCATATTGATGTCTAAAAAAATGATTTCATTGTCGAAGTGATCGTCTAAACTTCTGGATTCGAAGTATTCCAGGGCTTCTTCTGCATCCAAAAAATCCTTAACCTTATGCGTGCAGTCGGTTTCTTTGATGATGATTTTGTGTATGAAGTTTGTAGGTTCATCATCATCAATCAATATGATCCTTTCTAATTTCTTCATCTTATTCTTTTTTTAGATTATTGGCTATAGTGAAATAAAAAGTAGTACCATGTCCTTCTTTGCCGTCGTACCAGATGGTACCTCTGTGCAACTCTACTATTTTTTTACAGTGAGCGAGACCGATTCCGGTTCCGTCATATTTGTCTCTGGCGTGCAATCGCTGGAAGATTACAAATATTTTGTCGTTGAATTTGGGGTCTATACCAATCCCGTTATCCTGAACTGCAAATTCCCAGAAAAGCTTTTTCTTTTTGGCTTTCACCTGTATGTGAGGACTTATGTCCGGGTTTCGGTATTTAATCGAATTGGAGATTAAATTTTGAAGTAATAATCTTATTTCATTTTCATATCCCCAGATTTCGGGTAGCGATTCTGCTTCTATCACGGCATTGGACTGCTGTATGATAGCATTCATATCAGTGAGTATTTCATCCAGAATTTTGTTGCAATCGATTTGGGTCAGCTTTTTTTCTCTGCCAATTCGCGAAAATTCTAGCAGGGCGGTTACCATTTCCTGCATTCTTTGAGAAGAGGTGCTAATCACATCCAGAAACTTGTTTGATTTGCTGTCGAGTTTTTCTTTGTAGTGTCTTTTGAATACGTCTACAAAGCTGATGACGGTTCTTAGAGGTTCCTGCAGGTCGTGCGATGCTACATAGGCGTATTGCTCCAGGTCTCTGTTAGACCGTTTGAGCAATTCAGATTTCTTGATGAGTTGTTGCTCAGTCTTTTTGAGTTCTGAGATATTGACAAATGACAGTATAGCTCCTTTTTTAGAGGGGGCACTTTTTTCCTGAGTCTTGAATTTAGAAATTCGAAGCAGGTGCTGTGAGCCATCCTGATTTTGAATTTCGTGCTCTATTTTTTTTCCGGTAGTGATTACCTGTTTGATGTCGTTGAAGAGGCGGTCTAGCTCAAAATGCGCCGTAAAATGATGGATTGACCTGCCCAGATCATTGTCGTCCAGGTGGAAATAATTTTTGATAGAGGGAGTGAATTTACGTATCAGCAATTGGTCGTCTACGAAAATGGTACCTATGTCTGTAGAAGCCATCAGGTTGTCCATATCATTGGTCAGGTTGGTCAGCTCTATGATTTTGTCCTGTAGCTCTGAGTTTACAGTTTGGAGTTCTTCATTTACCGACTGTAACTCTTCGTTTGTTCCTTGCATTTCCTCGTTGGAAGCCAGTAATTCTTCGTTTGCGGCCTGCAATTCTTCGTTTGTGGTTTCCAGTTCTTCTACAATCACGCTCAACATTTCTTTGGTTTCCTTCAATTCCAGCTCTAGCGCTGTTATTTGATAGGCGTCTATGTTGTTTGGGATAATTTCTTCGGGTATTACCTCGTTGGGGGATGTTTCCGGACTTGTTTTGATAAACTCCACTAATATAACCGGAGAGTTATGAGTCTTTATTTCCAGGGAACTAAACTTGATGGATACCGGTATGGCTTTTTTTCCTTCTTTTTTCAGAGGGAAGTTTTTGTAAATTACTGATTTTCCGGTTTTTATTGTCTTGTTGATGGCCGCTTTTAGTGTGTTTTGATGATCATTGTTGATCATATTGAAGAAATTGAATTCGATTTTTCTTCTGGGTATGCTCAGGTAGTCGTCCACATTACCATGAGCGTAAAGCACGTCGTAGTTTTGTCCGATAAAAATACAATCGGGAGCAAATTGATCCAGCAACGCCAGCATAAAAGGATCTTTTAAAACATTGGAATTGGATTCCAGTGTTTGTGTGATCTTTTCGTTGAACCGCGTAGAGATATAGGCGGGGAGCTTTTTGTATTTGGGTTTTTCTACACACCGGTACAGGTGGTGGTTAGGCGTTACCGGTTCAAATGATTTCTCTATAGGTTTTATGCTTTCGCTGGGTCCTGTAAAAAGGAACCCACCCTTTTGCAATGCGTGATGAAACGTTTTTAAGGCAATTTCCTGTGCAGAAGGCTTGAAATAAATCAATACGTTTCTACAAACTACCAGGTCAATATTTGCAAAGGGTGGGTTTTCCAATAGGTTGTGTTTAGAAAAAATGATTTTGCTACGCAGTGTGGGTTTGATTTGAAATCTGCCACCCACTTCACGGAAATTAAGAGATAGGGTAGCAGGATCTATTTTAGAGACGGCATTCACGGCGAAAGATCCTTTTGAAGCTTTCTGAAGGGCGGTTCCGTCTATATCGGTTGCAAATATTTTGAATTGAGTATTGGCTCCATGTCGTTTGCGGTATTTTTCCATCATCATGGCCACCGAATACACTTCTTCTCCTGTGGAGCATCCTATATCCCAGATTCTGATCACAGAACCCGGTTCTTTGGATTTAAACAACCTGGGGATTACCTCGTTTTCCAGGATTTCAAAATCTTTTTCATCCCTAAAAAACTCCGTAACCCCAATTAAAAACTCAGAGTAGAGCCTATCCACTTCTTTGGGGTGTTTTTTGAGTAGGTTGAGGTAGCCGTGCAGCGTGTTTATGGTGTTTACAGCCATTCTACGCTCGATTCTCCTTTCCAAAGTGGTTTTTTTATATTTTTCGAAATCTACACCGGAGAGGTGATTAACAATCTTTAGGATTTCATTGTATACATCGTCGTTGGTGTGAAATTCGACTTCATTGTCTTCTTGAGGAATGCTGCCAGTGTGTGCATACTCATGCAGAAATCCACCTATTTCTTCTAGCTTCAGCTCTTTGTCTACTACTCGTGTAGCCAGGGCGGCCAGGGGCATACCGTCAAATTCGGCCGTTTCAGGGTCTTGGGCCAGCACCATGCCTCCACAGTTGTTTATGGTAAGAATGCCTCTCGAACCATCTGTTCCTGTGCCGGATACCACTATCCCGATGGCTTTATTTCGGTATTCACTACCCAATGAATGAAAAAAGTGATCGATGGGGAAATGCAAACCAGCCAGCGGTCGATCGCTCAGTTTAAATTTCCCGTTTTTAATGGACAGATCATGATTTTTTGAGTTGAGGTAAATGTGATTGGGTTCTATAATCATCCCTTCTCTTACTGTGTCAATTTTCAGAGAGGTATTTTTGGCGAGCAATTCACTCATGAGGCTTTTAAAGTCCGGCGAAAGGTGCTGTATGATGACAAATGCCATGTTGGTGTTGGTGTATACATTGTCAAACATTTTTCTGAGGGCTCCTAATCCTCCGGCCGATGCTCCGATACCTACCACGTACATATTATTTATTGTAGCGGTACTACTTGTGTGAGTAGGTGAAGGGTTTGTTGTAGACATAATTTAGAGTTCTTTGGTAGGGGAGTTATTGATCTTTCTTCAAAAAGGATTTTTTGGATTCCTCCATTTTTTTGAGGGTGGCATCTATTCTGCTGGCCGTTTCTTTTACCGGTTTATTTGCTGCCTCGACTATACGCTTGAGTTTTTTTATTTCCTTTTCGGTTTGCTTTATGTTTTGGCGTACCCTTCCTTGGTCGTTTTCGTCTTTTACACCAAAAAAGTGAGAGATTATCTTTGAAAGCTTTTCCATGTCGGATTTTAGCACAAACCCTGACGCTCCATTTAGGATTGTTTCTTCAGCCAGCTCGGCTCCAATGGTTCCGGTGATGAAAATAAAAGGTACATACGGTAATACCTGTTGGCTTTCAATCAGGGCTTCCAATCCGGTGTAGGAGGGTAAGTTGTAATCGGCCAGTATGATGTCCGGATTAGTTTTTTCTAAGTCATGCACAAAGTCAGTCCTGTTGCTTGCGTGAGTCATTTCAAATGGAAATGGCAAAGCTTTTAAGTGGTGGGAGATTAATACAGCATCTGATTCTTTGTCCTCTAGTAATAGGATTTTTAATACTTTTTTTGAGCTTTCAGTCATTTTTGGGATACTGTTTGGTTTAGCTTGTTACATATTAAGTTGGTTTTTAAGTGAAGTTTGGTTGAGGTTGTAACATAAATATAGCTTATTAGTGTTTAAATAGTGTGTTTTTTCTATTTTCTTTTAATGAAAAAAATAGAGTATAAGTGTATTTGCTACATCTATTGTTGTTATTTTTTTGTTTAAACTTAGATGATTTGGAAGTATACAAATCAATTATTGATGTTATAATATTGATTTATATATTATTTTTCTCATTGAAGAGTGTTAGGAGGGAAGCGTGAGGCATCCTAAGGATGCCTGTTTTGTGCTTAGTTGTATGGGCCTTCTTCTAGCAAAAACTTTTTGTCCGGTTGATTGTGGCGTAGAGCTTCCAGCACATCTTCGGAGAGTTCATTGCCAAATACATATACGTTTTGCAGCGAAGGCAACAGAAGCAGGTTTAGAGCATGACTGTTGCTGAGTTGGGTAAACGAGAGGTTGAGCGTGTGGAGGTTTTTTAGGGGCTGCAGGTATACCAGTCCGCTTCCTTTTATGGCGGTTTTTTGAAGGTAAAGCTTCCTGAGGTTCGTCATTTTTCCTAGCTGATAGAGGTCATCGTCGGTTACCTGGCTGGCTACCAGCGACGCACCTGTAAATAGTGAAAAGTATGGAGAAAGTTTTTTGAGTTCTTCACCACCAAACGGGGCAGGTGGAAATTGCATAGCCAGGGAGTAAAAGAAGCCCTCAGCTTCCTTGTCGCGCCGAATGGTCACCTGGAGTTCTCTTGCCAGCTCCTGTAGTGCCTGATGTATTTCTGTCTGTTCGGCTTTGGTAGTTGCTACTTTTTGTTGCAGCTGCACTGCAGTTGGCAGGTAGGAGTCGAGCGTCTGACGGATAGTCTCGTCTTGTTGTGCATCTACTATTTTTTGCTTCTGATCGGCTCCTGTGTCTATCCAGTAGCGGATCAGTTCTACCTCACTGTCGGAGAGAGGTGTTTTTCCCTCTGGAGGCATACGGTCTTTGTGATCTTGCGGTAGTGTTATCCTGTGGAAGAGTTCGCTTTTATCGGACTGGTGTGGTACTATGGCAGTTTGCCCGCTTTCTCCACCTTCGAGTAGTTGATCGTATTGTGTCATCAGGTATTTGCCTTTTTTCTTGTGTGTATTGTGGCAGCTGGCACATTGGGTGTCTATTATGGGAGCGATCAGGTCTTCGTAAAAGAGCATGTCTTCTATCGGCTTTGCCTGTGCGGTGTGATCTGTGAGCAGAGCTGGTAGGTTTTCTGTCAGGTAGTTTTCGCCGTGTGTCACTGATCCTCCCATGTGACTGGCGTATCCCAATACTCCGTTGGTAGCTACCAGACAGCTTAGGTACAGCGGATAGAGTTTTTGGTTTTGTTCGAGCAAAAAGAAAACAGCACTCGTAGCAAGAATGGATACTCCTGCCAGCACACCCAATCGAAAATGACTGGCTATTAGTTTTCCTTCATATTCTCCCGATGCATAGAGCAGATAGCCCACTGCTATTACAGCCAATGTACTGCAGGCTGCCAGTATCCATATCAGGCCAATTGCCCGGGAGTGTTTTTTTACCATGTTGAGTTTGTCTGCCACTTCATAGATCAATGGTAATACAGCCAGCACTATGGGAAAGTGAAGCAGCAGAGGGTGAAACCGCCCCAGAAATGCACCCAGAGTGGTGGGTGGAGCCATGGGAAAAAGAAGTAATGCTATTAATCCTATGGCCGGTATTCCAAACGTAAGCAGTGTTCGGTCCGGCCTGTTCAGTAGGTTTAGGTTCAATGTACTATAGTGTATAGGTAAATAATGCGTTTTTGCTTTTCTGACTGTTTGGTAGATTAAGCACAGATTTCGGATAGTGTACCCGTACTGTCGGCAAAGCTGTCGATGTTGAAATCCATGTTTTGAAGCATGGTCAGAAACAGGTTTGCCAGTGGTGTGTTTTTCTCAAATATCAGATTTTGTCCGGTTTTGAGTTTGCCACCACCGCTACCGGCCACCACTATGGGCAGGTTATAGGGGGAGTGGCGGTTGCCATCTCTAAGTCCCGATGCAAAGGTGATCATAGAGTTGTCCAGCAGGTTGCTATCTCCCTCCTTGATAGACTTGAGTTTTTGCAAAAAGTAAGCGTACTGTTCGATGTGCCAGATGTTTATTTTTGCATATTCTTCCATTTTGTGGGGGTTGTTCATGTGGTGTGAGATGGAATGGTGGTTGCCGCCTACACCGTCCAGAAAAGAAAAGTTGCGTCCGCTTACCGAGTTGCCAAACATAAAGGTAGACACCCGGGATGCATCACTCCAGAAGGCCAGTGCCATGATGTCCATCATAAGCCGTGTTTTTTCGGTAATGTCTACGCCTGAGTACATCTCGGCATACTCGTCGATGCGTTGGTTTACCCGTATAAGTTCTTTTTTGATGTCGTCTGTTATGTTTTCCGCAAACTTCTCTTTTTTGTCCTCGTTCACGATTCGTTTTTCAATAGACCGGATGGATTCGAGGTATTCTTCGAGTTTGTCCTGGTCGGATCGTCCCAAATTGTTTTTCAGACTTTTGGCATCATCCATTACCATGTCCAGGATACTTTTCTTCCAGGGGTCTTCTTTGGCTTGCTGACCGGGTATGTAGTTTTTGAAAAGTCGTTCGAAAGCCAGTTTGGGATCTATTTCTTTCGACAGGGGTTGGGTTGGCGTTTTCCATGCTATGCTGGAAGCATACAGGAGCGTGTAGCCCACATTGGTATCTACACCGGTGCGAATTCTGTCCAGCCCGTATTCGAGTGAGGGAAATAAGGTTTCATGCCCTATTCGCTGAGCTATTATCTGATCGATAGATACGCCACCGCTGTTTATGTTGTCGCCTATGGTTTTTTCTATGGGCATGCAGGTCAGCAAGTTGGCTGTGCGTGCATAGTGTCCATCTACACCTTCCACGGTCGAGTTTTTGTTCATCAGTTCTCCGAGCACGAGGAGGTCTTTCTGAAAAGGGGCCAGCGGCTTTAAGATTCTGGATAATTCAAAGTTTTTGCCTTGCTGCTCAGGAGTCCACAAACCGGGGTGTACACCATTGGGCATAAATAGAAAAGCCGAACGAACCGGAAACGGATTGGATGTCGAACTGCCCAGCCGGGGTAGCGACATGGCTTCCAGGTAGGGAAGAGCTATGCACGCTCCCATACCTTTCAGCATTCTTCTGCGCGATATGTGCCATTTCTTTTTCATACTTCGTTGCTTTTTTTTCTACTATCGTTGATTTTGTACCTGAAAGGATAGCTCTGTACCAGTTTGATGATAAATTGTTCCGTATTGAAGTCGTTTTCCATCAGGCATTGTTCGAGTGATCTTAAGGCGGGTTCGTCGCTAAATCTTACTGATCTGCCGAGCGCATAGGACAGCATTTTGGCAGACAGGTTTCGTGCAAACAGTGACTTTCGGGTCAGGAGCATTTCCTTTAATTCAGCCGGATTGTTAAAACTTTCACCGGTATTCATAACGCCCGAGGCATCTATTTTTACTGAGCCATAACTTTCCCTCCATCGGCCTATTGCGTCAAAGTTTTCTAATCCCAGACCGAGTGGGTCCATTTTTTCATGGCACGACTGGCAGCCCGGCTTGGAACGGTGTATTTCCAATAACTTTCTCAGACCCACATCGGCGTGAGCAGCTTCGTCCTCGGGTAGTTCGCCCACTTCTGCAGGAGGTGGCGGGGGTGGTGTGCCCAATAACTGCTCCAGTACCCACTTGCCCCTTAGCACCGGACTGGTGCGGGTGGGCAGAGAGCTGGCTGTGAGTATACTTGCCATACCGAGCAACCCTCCACGGTTGGGGTTGGTTAATCGGGTGAATTGTAGGCTATCACCTGTTATTCCGTCTATTTCATAAAACCTGGCCAGTTCTTCGTTCAGAAAGCTGTATTTACTATTGATCAGATCCAGAAAGTTTTTGCTTTGCGTAAGCACATGGTAAAAGTAGTTGACGGTTTCGTCGTACATAGCCCGGCGAAGTTTTGGCGTAAATTCCGGAAACTTTTCAGGGTCAGCTAAAGGCTTGTTTTCGATAAGCTTGCTGATGCCAAACCACTGGCTGGAAAAAGAGGTGGCAAATCGTCGGGCTTTGGGGTCTTTGAGCATGCGCTGTACCTGCTGTGCGAGTATGACGGTATCCTGTAGCTTTTCTTCGTAGGCCAGGTGCAGCAGCTCCTGATCGGGCATGCTCGACCAGAGAAAGTAGGAGAGACGAGAGGCCATTTCAAAATCACTGAGGAGGTAGGGCCTGTTGATGTCGTTTTCTTCTTCTACACGGTACAGAAAATTGGGAGATACTAAGATGGCTTTCAATACCTGAGCTATACTTTCATCAAAACGCCGGGGATTTGACAAGCTGTCGTAGTGACTGTATACCGTGGAAAAAAGTGTTTCGAGTTTTGCTTTTTCGGTGGGTTTGAGAAAACGCCTGTACGCTTTGGAGGCCAAAGGTTCTATGATTTTAGCTGCAGCTTGTTCGGGTGGGTTTATTGGCGAGTACTGTGCCCCAAACCAGCTTTTCACCCAATTGATTAGCTGTTGCCACCAACTTTGCTTGTAGCGTGTGGGTACTACCTGTCGCCATTGTGTTTTGTCTTCGTACAGTTGGTTTACTATGGTTTCGGCCGCTTCGTAGTAGCGTTCCATTTTCAGGGGAGTCATGTAAAGCGCACGCGCCTGATTGTCAAACCCTCCACCGCCTGAGCCGTCAGCCGGAAAATAGCTACGGGCATCAAAATGTACCTGCAGCAGGTCTTCAACACTGTATTGGTATTCTGCGTGGCTAAGCCTGCGTACGACTACCCGGTTGGGGTTGGTTTTTTTTAGAGAATTGAGGAGTAATTTGTCTATACCTTCTACAAGTTCTTCGTATTCGTGGTTTGATAGTGCCGGTTCTGTATCCGGAGGCATTTGCCGGCTTTTGATTTGCTCGAGCACTTTTAGCCAAAGCTGCCCTTTTTGTACTACCTGATTTATATTTTCAAACAGGTCGAAATTGACTCCTCCCTTGGGGTCGCCTGTACGGTGGCATTCCATACAGTTTTCTTTAATTAAAGGTCGTATTTTTTTGGTGAAGTATTCCTGATCATCTTCTCCTGCAAAGGAATAGACCAGTGCGAGTATTAGAAATAATCCGGTGAGGAACGGTTTTAGCACAGTTTGTGTCAGGATAGTGATTAATTTGTATTAGCCCCACGTAGCACACCCCTCATTCAAATTTACATATATAGCAAATTCTATTCCACAAAATGCACAGGTTAATTCATGGTGTAATCGTATAAAAACACCTCCGTTGTTCGTACACGAAGGCTGTTTTTGTGCTTTTTATAGGATTGCGCGAAACGTACAAAGGGTATGTACAATGGTTTCACGCATTTTTAGCGATTTCGTAAAACGGTTTTTGCTAAAGCTCTTATACTATTTGTTGAGTAGCTTTTCGAGTTCAAACATTTCGTCTCTCAATCGTGCTGCTTCACCAAAGTCCAGGTCTTTTGCTGCTTTTTCCATTGCCTTTCGTGTTTTGGTGATTAGTTTTTTGATGCCTTCCTGATCCATATAGGCTACTACCGGATCTGCAGCCACATTGGGTTTATCCTGTTCTACATAGTAGTTTTTGTGGTCTTTTTTCGATTCGGCTACTTTGGTCTGGTCTAGTATGGCATCTTTTGATTTGATGACAGTAGTAGGGGTTATGCCGTGTTTTTTGTTGTAGGCTATTTGCAGGCTTCTTCGGCGGTTGGTTTCGTCTATGGCTACCTGCATAGAGCCGGTAATGGTATCTGCATACATGATCACCATGCCATTTTGGTTTCGGGCTGCACGTCCTATGGTTTGTACCAGTGAGCGAACATTACGCAGAAACCCTTCTTTGTCTGCATCGAGGATAGCCACCAGCGATACTTCAGGCAGGTCGAGTCCTTCGCGTAGGAGGTTTACACCTACGAGTACATCGAATACCCCCAGACGCAATTCGCGAAGTATTTCTACTCGATCGAGTGTGTCTACCTCGGAGTGTATGTAGCGGCATTTTACGCCTGCATTTTCCAGGTACTTGGTCAGCTCTTCGGCCATGCGCTTAGTGAGCGTGGTAATGAGCACACGTTCTTGTTTTTCTACCCTGTCTTCTATTTCGTTCATCAGATCGTCTATCTGGTTGAGACTGGGACGCACCTCAATGATAGGATCGAGTAGTCCGGTAGGACGAATCACCTGTTCTACGATAACCCCTTCAGCATCCTGTAGTTCGTAATCGGCCGGAGTAGCACTGATGTACACTACCTGATTGACCATGGACTCAAATTCTTCAAACTTGAGAGGACGATTGTCCATAGCAGAGGGCAGCCTGTAGCCATAGTCTACCAGGTTTACTTTTCTGGCTCTGTCGCCTCCCCACATCGCTCTGATCTGAGGTATGGTCACGTGGCTTTCGTCTACTACCAGCAGAAAATCGTCGGGAAAATAGTCGATAAGGCAGAAGGGGCGGTCTCCTTTACCCCTGCGATCAAAATAGCGAGAGTAATTTTCCACGCCGGAGCAATAGCCCAGTTCGCGAATCATCTCCAGGTCAAATTCGGTGCGTTCCTTTATGCGCTTGGCTTCCAGTGGGCGTCCTTCGTTTTCGAAGTATTGCATTTGCAGCACCAGGTCGTCCTGTATTTCCTTGATCGCCTGCTGCAATACGTCTTTTCCGGTCACAAACAGGTTGGCCGGGAAAATAGTTACTATTTGCTCGTCTGATAGTTTTTTGCCGGAATAGGGGTCTATAGTCTGGATAGCCTCTATTTCATCGCCCCAGAAGATGATGCGATATGCAAAATCGCCATAAGCAATGAATATGTCGACCGTATCTCCTTTTACCCGAAAATTACCCCTATTGAAATCTCCTTCTGTTCGGCTGTAGAGTATATCTACAAAGGAGAAAAGAAGTTTATTGCGTGATATTTCATCACCAACTTTTATGGTTACAACATTTTTGGCGAACTCTACCGGGTTTCCGATACCGTAAATGCATGACACAGAGGCTACAACGATAACGTCGCGCCGGCCGGTAAGTAGTGCCGAAGTAGCTTTCAGTCGCAGCTTTTCGATTTCTTCGTTGATGCTTAGGTCCTTTTCTATGTAAAGGTTGGAGGTGGGCATAAAGGCCTCCGGCTGGTAGTAGTCGTAGTAGGATATAAAGTATTCAACGGCATTGTTTGGGAAAAACTGCTTCAGCTCGCCGTAAAGCTGGGCAGCCAGCGTTTTGTTGTGAGATAGCACAAGAGTAGGGCGCTGCACTTCTTTGATTACATTGGCTACCGTAAATGTTTTGCCTGAACCGGTTACCCCCAGGAGTACCTGAGCTTTTTCGCCATTCTCTATTCCCTCAGATAGCTCTTTTATCGCTTTGGGTTGGTCGCCTGTAGGCTGGTATTCGGAGTGTAGTTCGAAGTTCATGTGGTTGAAAAATGAGTTAACGCAATTCTACTCGCTTAAAAATTAATATGCCAGTGAAGGTTAACTCAATCCTGAATTTGGGGTTGCATTACTTCGCTATTTTATCAGGCAGTTGGATGTTTTCTCCTGTATAAATTTTGAGTAAGGAATGAAAGGGGTGTTTATACCCGGTCGGGAATATGTTTTTAATTCTTGATTTTAAGATATTTATTCAGGAATCAACTTCAATAGTTCCTTGAGTTCACTGTCTGAGATAGAGGCTTGTTTAGATTTGTCGAAAATAGAGAGAAGAAAAACACTTTTCTTTTCTATTTTGAAACAAGTTATAATTCTACTACCACCGGATTTACCTTTTCCTTTTGATTTGATAGCTATGCGAATCTTGAAACAATTATTTCCTAACGGGGTTCCCTGATTCGGTAATTTTTTTAGTTGTTGGATGAGGTTGTAAAGTTCATTTTTCAGAGAAGGGTATTTTTTGACAAGTCGCTTGGCTTGTCGTTCGAATACTGTAATCGATTTTACTTCAAAGCTCATTGAGGAAATCTTCCGCACTCCGTGCTGATTTTTTACCTCGCTGAATGAGTGTCATCTCTTTGGACGCTTCTCGTATTTCTTCTAGCAAAAGAGCTTTTTCCTCAGTAAGCATTGTCGTACGGACATATGGAAGGCTTTTTAGTACTTCCATTAAATGCAATGCCCTGTTATCCTTAATGTCGAGTAGAACTTTCATAATTGTTCAGTTTTTGAGGCATGATGAAAGTTGTTGTTTAATACTTCTTTCTGACAGATTTTTCACCTACAGATAAGTAATCTGATCTTCTCCGTAGCTTTAATGTGATACAACCTGAGTGCTTATACTTGCTAACGCCCTGATAGGTTTAAGTAAATTCTTTTCAGGTTTACTTAAGACATTTCACTACCCACTTAGAGGCCAGAAAATGCTAAAAGAACGCACTCATGCTGTACATTTCCAAATATACGGTAAAATAATAACAAATGAAGTTTGTGTAGAGGCGTTGTTTGAGTTTCCAGCTGGACTTACACATTAAATAAACTATAGGGTGGTGGTTATTCCGTACAGATACTTCCTCAAATCAACTGTTCCAGATTTCCCAGCTTTTTTCTGCCTGGAGTTCCAGCATATCTCCTCCGCTTTTGGTTTTAGCACCTGCTTGTATTCCTTCTTGTAAAAAGGCAGTTACCTCCGGGTTGTACACCAGGTCGTACAGGTTGTGTTGGGAGGTTAGTCGGCTGTAGGGCAGGTCGGGTTTGCCCTCTACTGCGGGGTAGGTGCCCAGTGGCGTACTGTTTATGATAAGGTGATAATCGTCTATCAGGTCAGGAGTTTGCTGTAATTGTTCGTAGGTGTAGCTGTCTGGTTGGGCACTGCGCGACACGTACGTGTAGGGGATATTCATGTCTTCCAGAGCTGTCCTTACAGCGTTGGATGCCCCACCAGTGCCGAGTATCAGTGCTTTTAAATCCGTACGGGGAAGCCATTTTTCCAAAGAAGCTCTGAAACCATAGTAGTCTGAATTGTAGCCGGTTAGCTTTTCTCCCTCAATTTTGATCACATTTACTGCTCCGATGCGACGGGCTTTATCGTCAAGACTGTGCAGGTAGTCCATTACCTCTATTTTGTAGGGGATGGTTACATTGAGCCCTTTTAGTTCGGGAGATAGCTTTTCGATCAGCTTAGGGAAGTCTGTGATAGCAGGCAGCTCATGGAGGTCGTACCGACAGTCGGTGATGTTTTCTTTTTCAAATTTTTCTGCAAAGAATTTACCTGAGAAAGAGTGTTTTAGGGTTTTTCCAATGAGTCCGTATCGCTTCATAGATGATAAAGGGTTAGTCTTTGGCAGGTTTGTTAGAGAATTTTTCCATTCCCCAAACAATGGCAAAACCTACAAGTGCCAGTGCTAGTGCCAGCGCAAAGTCGGTATTTATTTCCGGTAGGTACCAGCTGTACCCGGTAGGCTTTTGTTTGCCTTCGGCCAATGTTATATAGTGTGTGATTTTCCAGGGCCAGATAATAGCGAGCGAACCTGCTACAAAGCCTGTGAGTAGGCTAACGGTCAGGTCTTTGTGATGCTTAAAGAGGTAGGAGAGTATCCATGAAAACACCACTACTCCGACTATGCATCCTATAGCTACCGGTGCAAGTATGCTTACGTTTGCCGTGTTGATGGCTTGTAAGACGAGCACATAATTGCCCATGAGCAATAGTATATAGGAGCCCGACAGCCCCGGTAATATCATGCTGCATACGGCTACCATACCACAGAGCGTGAGGTAGAAAAAGCCCGAGTTGGCTTCCGCAGGAGGAAGAAATGCTATGCCGCCGGCCAGCACTATGCCCACTATGAGCCCAGCTACGGTTAGCAACGAAAAGCGACTAATCTGCTTGCCTACTCCTAGGATGGATGCTACGATAAGGCCAAAGAAGAAAGCTAATGTATGTGCTTCGTAGTGCGCAAAAGCGTATTCCAATACCCGTGCAAAACTAGCTATACCCAGTCCTACACCCGCTAAAATGCTGAATGTAAAAACAAAATCTGTTTTGTTAGAAAAGTCTTTCCACTTGCCGGTCAGCAGTAGTTTTAGTGCCTCCGGGTTATACGATTTGAGGGCATTGATCAATCGCTCGTAGATGCCAGTGATAAAGGCTATGGTACCTCCGGAAACTCCCGGAATAACGTTAGCAGCTCCCATTGCCAATCCACGTGCTACCCAGCCGATGATATTTCTCATAATCGTTTAGAGTTTGTAGTGCGCTTATCAGCAGCCTGAGTCCGGCAAATCCAGAAAATGTGTGAATGTATCGCCTCTCAGTCCCAATCGGATAGTTTCCAATGGAATAACCTCGTTGGGGCTGATGTTACCCAGGTTTACATTAGAGCCTAGTAGCTTGATAAACCAAACCTGTTGTGCTTTTTGCGGTGCTTCCCAGATTATGCGTTCGGTGGGTATCTGTGTCAATATTTCCTGTACCAGTCCGGATCTGACTTCTCCAGATGAACGAAACAGGCCAACATTGCCACTTTCTCTGGCTTCACCAATTACTTTCCATGCGCCGGCATCCAGTTCGCTTTGCATCAGCTCTATCCATTGGTAGGGAGGAATGATTTTTTCAGCGTCTTTGGAACCTACCTCTGACAGTACAGTTACCTGTTTTGACAATTCATTGATGTATTCACATTTTTTTTCATGCTCGAGGGTGATGGAGCCGTCCGACACTTCACAGTATTCCAGGTTGTATTTGTCCAGTACCTTGCGGTAGTCGTCAAACTGATCCCGTATGATAAATGCTTCGAATAACGTGCCTCCAAAATATACCGGTATACCACAAGATCGGTAGTATTCTATTTTTTCTTTCAGGTTTTTGGTAACGAAGGAAGTACCCCATCCCAGTTTTACGATATCTACATAATCGCCGCAGGTGTTTACCATGTCTTCTGCCTGCCGTATGCTTAACCCTTTGTCCATTACCATGGTGTAGCCGGTTTCACGTGGCTTGGCAGTGCGATCAGGGATACTCTTCAACGTATAATTCATGCTTGCTCTTTATATTCCCATACAAAAAATGTGGGTGCAAATAAATCCATAATAGTTATTAAATCCAATATAAAAAATCACATTACCCGGCTTTGCTGAATTGTGTTTTTTGTAGGGTTGGGATCGCTCACAAATGTGGACTATGGCAGGTGGCTACCGATCAAATACTTTATCCTCCGTATTTAAGAATTATTCACCTGTTAGTTAAAAGTATTCATGGCAGAGGTTGGTTTATTTAATTTTGAAGTTTGCAAGAACTAAACCTGATAAACACGTGAACAAAATTTATGGACTTACACTGGCTCTGTTTCTAGGGATTTCATCTCTTCTTACAGCAGCTCCAGGCGATTCGCTCACCGTTCAGCTTTTTACCTTTGAAGATATAACCAAAAGAAGAGGCTGGTTTGAATTGCCCGACGATAACCGTACCTGGCAAAAGATTTACATGATCCGCACACTCAAATGTGACGAGAAAACAACGCGCGATAAATACCCTTGTGGGGAGTGGGATTACTCCACACATACACTACTCTACATACACAAGCCTGATAGCACAGTAGAGAAATTTGAGTTGGAAAACTTTGTAACCCCGTATGGCAAACGCCTTGATCTGGGAGAAGACGGCTGGACGTATACGTATGATGTAACGGACTATGCTCCACTGCTCAAGGGTAGAATAGATATTTCCAGTGGCAATACTCAGGAATTGCTCGATATGAAGTTTGTATTTATAGAAGGTACGCCTCCACGAAATGTGCTGAAGGTAGAAAACCTTTACCCCTGGGGAAATTACAAGTATGAAAAGCTTGCGCTGGATTCGGTTTTAACGCCTTTTCAACTGGTATTGCACCCAGAGGCAGCAGCATACATGTTGCGCGGCAGGATATCCGGTCATGGGCACTATGGTCCACGCAACTGCTGTGAGTGGGATGCTAAAACGCATACTTATTACAACAAAAAACAGGTGCTTTTCAAATGGAATGTATGGAAAAACTGTGGCAATAATCCGATCTACCCGCAAGGGGGAACCTGGCAGTTTGACAGAGCAGGCTGGTGTCCCGGTACGGCTGTAGATACCTACGACTTTGAGTTGACCAATAAGGTGAATCCTGGTGATACCCTGGAATTTGATTACGGAATAGAGATGTTTACCGACAATGGCGAAAAAGGAGGGAATTACATCCAGAGCCATCAGCTGTTTAGCTACGGACCTCCCAATTTTACAAACGATGCTGCGGTAAGTGATATAATAGCGCCTAGCGGAAAAGATGAATATAGCCGCCTGAATCCTATTTGTAAAGATCCGGAAATTGTTATCCAAAATACAGGTAAAAATCCATTGCGTACTCTCACCATTACTTACGGATTGGCCAGTGGAGAGAAGTCGACCTACACCTGGCATGGTAATCTGAATTTTCTGGAAAAAGAAAATGTAATACTTCCACAAATGACTTGGGCTACACTGGAAGAGCATCCGGTTTTTGAAGTGAAAATAGAAAAGCCCAACGGTACTACGGACCAATACTCATGGAACAATACGATGACTTCACGGGTGGTAATCCCGGACGAATTGCCGACAGAAGTAACCCTGCTTATAGAAGCGCAATCTTTTGGCAGAGCCAAAGACAATGGCTACCGACTGATCAATGCCAATGGAGAGGTGCTCTATGGAAAGGATCAGCTTGAAGACGGTGAAGTGGTAAAAGAAAAAATGTTGCTACCCAATGGATGCTATGAGTTGGTAGTGTTTGACCGCAAAGAAGACGGTATGATTCGAAAGTGGTGGTATCGTAGGTCTAACCCCGATAAAGTAGGCAAAAACGGAAGGATTGCCCTGCTCGACAATGATGGTAATGTACTCAAAGAACTGAAATACGACTTTGCAGAGCAGGAAATGTACCGATTCAGAGTAGGCAGCTTCGAGTAACGAACAGACCGTGTAGCGTATAAATGCTTTTCTTGCCTAAAATGAATTGTAGTTTTTAGGCAAAAGACTTTTCAGAACTAAAAATCTCTTAAACTAAACTTTATAATGATAAAATGGATAAACAAAAGGGCTACATCGCAATTGCTGATAATAGCCCTGGCAGCAGTAGGCTTTGGATGCAATAGCAGTACGGAAGCAGAAGTGACCGTGCCCGAAAAAAGTGCGTTGACGATAGCCATACCTACTCAAGGCAATACCTGGGTAGTAAACAATGACGACCGATCGGCAAATGTCATTACTAAAAATGGCGTTGAAGGATGGACAGATCCCGCCAGCATACTTCACACCTACGTGAGAGTTGAAAAAGCAGGTGCTTTGCACATAGGGGCTGTAGCGAAAGTAACTGAAGGCTCATCTACGGTGAAGTTTTTGGTAGAAGGGCAGGAACAGAACATTACACTGACAAACACTACTGCAGATACTATTCCCGTAATGACGGTAAATGTTAACACACCGGGCTACTATGCTATAGCTATGCAGGGTGTAAGCACTACCGCATCGACTTTTGCAGACATACCTGCACTCCTTGTAGGAGGAGAGGCTACCAGCTCAGGCGTTTACTATGTAAAAGATGACTTCTACTGGGGTAGAAGAGGCCCGTCTGTTCACCTGGGGTATCAGGTGCCTGAAGCAGCTGCACCTGTAAAATGGTTTTACAATGAAATGACAGTACCCGAAGGCGAAGATGTGATTGGGTCTTATTTCATGGCCAATGGATTCGGACAAGGGTACTTTGGTATTCAGGTAAACTCACCCGATGAGCGACGTATTCTGTTTTCTGTGTGGAGTCCGTACCATACCGACAACCCCAATGAAATACCGGAAGATCAGCGAATCCAATTGCTTAAAAAAGGAGAGGGTGTGCATACCGGTAAATTTGGAAACGAAGGATCAGGCGGACAAAGCTACCGCAAATACATGTGGAAGGCCGGAACAACCTACCGTTTCTTGCTCAAGGGAGAACCAGCAAAAAACAATTCTACTGACTTTACCGCTTACTTTTACGCTCCGGAAATCGGAAAATGGGAGTTGATAGCTTCATTCCGACGGCCAAAAACGAGCACTTACCTTACCCGTCAGCATTCCTTTCTGGAAAACTTTATCCCTCAGATGGGCTACAAAAGCAGAAAGGTCAACTATACCAATCAGTGGGTGTGCGACAAGGAAGGCAACTGGTTTGAGCTGACAAAGGCTAAGTTTACAGCCGATGCTACAGCACACAAAGATTCACGTCTGGATTATGCCGGGGGAAATGAGGGTAGTCAGTTTTTCTTGAAAAACTGTGGTTTCTTTAGTGAAAGAGTGCCTTTCGATACCTTTTTTGAGCGTACTCCCACAGGGAATCAGCCGCAGATAGATTTTTCAGCCTTACCTTGATTTTTAAGCTTTCTGAAAAAAACAGGTATCAATAACGGGAATGCCTGTAAAAGTGAAAAATTTTTGAAAGCAGGAATAGGCGGGAATTAGCCTGATCTTTGTAAGTTTGAAGCCAAAATTGAACGCAGCACTTAATATTATATGGGAAGAGCATTTGAATTTCGTAAAGGAAGAAAAATGAAACGTTGGGCGCACATGTCCAAAACGTTTACTAGGATAGGAAAAGAAATCACTATGGCGGCCAAAGCCGGTGGTCCTGATCCGGATACAAACTCACGTTTGAGGGCTATTTTACAAAATGCAAAGTCTGAAAATATGCCCAAGGATAATATTGAGCGGGCTATTAAGAAGGCAACTGATAAGGATACCTCAGACTATAAAGAAGTGTTGTTTGAGGGGTATGGCCCTCATGGAATAGCCGTGTTGGTAGAAACCGCCACCGACAATAACAACCGTACTGTGGCTAATGTGCGTAGCTATTTTAGCAAGTATGGAGGCAGCCTGGGTACATCGGGTTCCGTAGAGTTTATGTTTGAGCATAAGTGCCACTTCAAGATAACCAAAGCAGAGTATGATGTAGAAGAGCTCGAATTGGAACTGATAGATCATGGTGCAGAAGAAGTCTTTGTGGAAGAAGATAATATTATTATCTACGGAGAGTTTAGCGCCTATGGCTCGTTGCAAAAAGCGTTGGAAGAGATGGGAGCAGAGATTGTTAGTTCAGAATTTGAACGCATCCCCACTACTACCAAAGAATTGAATGAAGAACAGACCGAGGAAGTAGATAAGCTACTGGAAAAACTCGAAGAAGACGATGATGTGCAGCAGGTGTACCATACTATGGCATAGCCTTAGCATTATATTGTAAAACAAGACAAAGCCTGTCCCCGTTTAGCATAAACATGGGCAGGCTTTTTCTTTTGGTGGGCATTTTGATTGCGATGCAGTGGCAGAGCTACGGGCAAGAGCAAAAGCTTGTGCGCAGTATTTATTTTGGTGGGGGGAGTTTCACTATTGACCCTGTCCAACGCGAAAAACTGGTGCAGTTTTTGGATTCTATTCCAGATCTCAGTCATTATACCATCACCATTCATAGTCATACCGACAACATCGGTGGAGCAGCTTTCAACAAGCGGCTGTCGGAAGCCAGAAGTCTCTCAGCCAGACAGCTGCTTATCCGACACAGTATCCTTCCAGAAGCCATTGAGATCAAAGACTTTGGCCAGCACAACCCCTTGTATGATAACAGTACGCACGAGGGAAGAATCAGAAACCGGAGGGTAGATATTATCTTCTGGCCCTTGAGCCTGTAAAGCGGCAAGATAAAGCACAATTGTTTTGATATGGGAGCATAAAACTTGAAGTAAAATACAAACTATTGTTACATTTGTTCCTTTTCTCAAATGCAACGTTTTATGACCGGGGAACAGGCCAAAAAAGAAATTTCGGAACTAACTGAAAAGATAAATTATCACAACTACCAGTACTATCAGGAAAGCAAATCTGAAATATCGGATTACGAGTTTGATCAACTACTGGATCGGCTAATAGCATTAGAAAATCAGTTCCCTGAATTTAAATACGAAGATTCTCCAAGTCAGCGTGTAGGAGGCACCATTACCAAGCATTTTGAAACGGTAGTGCATCAGTATCCTATGCTCTCCCTGGGCAACACCTACTCCGAAGAAGACCTGATCGATTTTGATAAACGTGTGGCAAAGGGGTTGGATGGTGCAGCGTATGAGTACCTATGCGAACTCAAATTCGACGGGGTAGCCCTTAGTCTGCGCTACGAAAACGGTGTATTAAAGCAGGCAGTAACACGCGGCGATGGAACCAAGGGTGATAACATTACGGCCAATGCCAAAACCATCCGTTCTATTCCTTTAAAAATAGAGGCAGATGATTTACCCGATTCGTTTGAGGTGAGAGGTGAAGCATTTATGCCCTCAGCTGTTTTTCATCAGCTCAACGAGCAGCGGGCTGCAAACGGAGAAGAGTTGCTTGCCAATCCCCGAAATACTGCTTCGGGTACTTTGAAAATGCAGGATTCCAGCATCGTAGCTTCACGCAAGCTGGATTGTTACCTCTACAACCTGCTCGGTGCGGAAAAAATCATTACCACCCACGAAGAATCCATTCATTCGCTTGAAAAGTGGGGATTTAATGTATCGCCAACCTACAAAAAATGCAGCTCCATTCAGGAAGTGCTAAAGTACATACAATTCTGGGAAGAAAAGCGAAAAGAACTGCCGGTAGAAACGGACGGTATTGTCATAAAAGTGAATGATCTGGCTCAGCAAGATATACTTGGTTTTACAGCCAAGAGTCCCCGCTGGGCTATTGCCTACAAGTACAAAGCCGAAAATGCTTCCACACGCCTACTCAATATCGCCTATCAGGTAGGGCGTACCGGAGCTATCACACCTGTAGCAGAATTGGAGCCGGTGCTATTGGCCGGTACTACAGTGAAGCGCGCATCTCTGCACAATGCCAACGAGATAGAGCGTCTGGATATACGAGTGGGCGACATGGTGTTTGTGGAAAAGGGAGGTGAAATTATACCCAAGGTGACAGGTGTAGATGTAACGGCCCGCCAACCGGACTCACAACCTCACGCGTACATTACTCATTGCCCGGAGTGCAAGACGGAGCTGGTGCGGTTGGAAGGAGAGGCTGCACATTACTGCCCTAATCAGGACAACTGTGCTCCTCAGATTACCGGCAGGATTGAGCATTTCATCCACCGTAAGGCCATGGACATAGACTCTATGGGAGAGCAAACCATCAAGTTGCTATACCAGCAAGGGTTGGTGAATAATGTGGCAGATTTGTACGATCTGAAATACGAGCAGGTGCTTGAGTTAGAGGGATTCAAAGAGCTGTCGAGTAAAAACCTGATTGACGGCATTGCCAAATCCAAAGAAGCTCCTTTCGAAAGCGTGTTGTTTGGATTGGGTATACGCTTTGTCGGCAAAACGGTGGCAGAAAAACTAGCCGATCATTTTGGTAGCATAGACGCTTTGATGGGAGCTACCTACGACCAACTTATAGATGTGCCGGAAATAGGTGAACGTATCGCCAATAGCTTGCTGGCGTACTTTAGCAATCCGGCCAATGTATCGGTTATCGAACGATTAAAAGCGGCAGGGTTGCAGTTTGAGCGAAGTGCGGCAGCTGACGAACAGGCAAGCGACGTGCTGAACGGAGCAACTTTCGTGATATCAGGTGTGTTTGAAAAGTACGGAAGAGAGGAATTGAAACAAATGATCAAGGCAAATGGAGGTAAAGTAGTATCTTCTATTTCCGGTAAATTGGATTATTTGCTGGCAGGTGATAAAATGGGGCCCGCAAAACTGGAAAAAGCCAATAAGCTAAATATTAAGATTATATCCGAGGGCGATTTTGATAAAATGGTAAATTTGTAATTCATGTTCAAAAAGAAATTTTTATCCTTCAAAACAGCCTCTTTTCTAAAATCAGGAAAGGTAAAACGTACGGCCAACGGGTTTTCTGATTCTTTGAGCATTGGAATCTTGTTTACCTACTCCGATAAGCATAATTTTGAGCTGGTAAATGGAATGATCGACAAGCTTCGTAGCGAAGGAAAAGAAGTTAGTCCTATCACATACATTGTGAAAATGGGGGAAGATGATACCTACGATTTTCCCTTTTTTAATTTTGACGATATAGATTTTTGGGGCAATTGGAAAAAGCCTCTGGTTAATAATTTTATAGATATTCCGTTTGATTTTTTGCTCAACCTGGACTTAAACACCAACAGAGCCACGCAAAACGTATTGGCCAGGTCAAAAGCCAGGTGTAGAGTAGGACGGTTCGAAGAAGGAAAGAGCGATTACTTCGAAATGATGATCGATCATAAAGAAAATGATTATGAGGCGTTTATCGAGCAAGTGTATCGCTATATTAAAAACGTAAGAAATGGAAAGTAAATTTAAGGGTACGGGTGTGGCGTTGGTTACACCATTTAATGATGACTACACAATTGACTACAGCGGATTAGAAAGGCTGTTGGGGCATGTGACCGAAGGGGGAATAGACTACCTGGTGGTATGCGGTACTACAGGCGAGCCTTCTACTATGTCTGAAAAAGAGAAGCTCGAAGTGCTCCGGTTTGTGAAAGCAAACAATCCGAAAAATCTTCCTATAGTGTTTGGGATAGGGGGCAACAATACCCTCGAATTGCTGGATAAGTACAAGGCCTTTGAAGAAGATGTAGACGCTTTTTTGTCTACCTCGCCTTATTACAATAAGCCTTCGCAGGATGGTATCAGAAAACACTACGAACTGATAGCCGATACAGCGGCTAGACCTATATTTTTATACAATGTTCCCGGCAGAACCGGTTCGAATGTAGAAGCAGAAACCACTTTGGCCCTGGCCAAGCACCCTAATATCATAGGGCTGAAAGAAGCTTCAGGTGATCTGGCGCAGTGTATGGCTATAGTGAAAGACAAACCTGCAGATTTTCTGCTGATATCCGGCGATGATGTGATAGCAGTGCCTATGATTTCGATAGGAGCTTCCGGATTGGTCTCTGTGGTGGCTAATGCGTTACCTGCAGAAACCACTGCTATGGTAAACAAAGCGCTGGAGGGGAATTTTGAAGCCGCAGCAGCTCAGGCTATGCAATTGATAGATCCTATAGATATGTCATTTAAAGAGGGTAGCCCAGGAGGAGTGAAGTATATCTTGAGCCAGCTAGGTGTATGTGGCGCGCAGGTGAGACTGCCGTTGACTCAGCCTACTCATGATTTGAAGAAAGCGATTAGTGCTTTTGTGTCGGGTAGAGAGGTGCTGAAAAGCTGATTTCACTACCCGCAAGGTATAAAAAAAGGAGTATTGAAAAATACTCCTTTTTTTATATATAAAGTCTTGCTTTAATTATCCGTTTTTGATGTCTTGAACCTCAACTCTGATTTCCTGAGCCAGGTTTTTCAATTCTTGCATCCCTTTTCTTACTCTAGTTCCAGCAGCCTGGTTTTTTTTGTCGTAGAATTTCTCAAAGTCGCCCTCTAAAGATGCTATCAAATTGCTGATTTCTTCAAATCTTTTCATGTTTGTTTATTTTTTTAAGGTTATTGATAATTAAATAAGCGTTGGCAATAATATTAAAAATGTTTAAATAATTAAAGCAAACCACTTTTTTTATTGAAAATAACTAGGAAACCGGTGTTTCGATTTCTGTGTTCTTATAGATGCCCTGATCGAGCTTGTCTTTTATGGCTTCAAACACGCCTATAGTCTCAGCTACGTCTTCCAGACTGTGCGCTGCAGTAGGTATAATGCGAAGCATAATTACGTCTTTTGGTACTACAGGATATACGATCATCGAACAGAATATATTGTAGTTGTTTCTTAGATCTTTAATCAGGTTAGCTGCTTCCAGCCATCCGCCACTCAGAAGTACAGGAGTTACCGGCGATTGTGTTTTGCCTATGTTAAATCCTTTCTCTCTCAGACCGTTTTGCAGAGCGTTTACAATCGTCCAAAGTTTGTCTTTTAATTCCGGACGGGTTTTTAGCAGTTCGAGTCGCTTCATATTGCCGATTACGAGCGGCATAGGGAGAGACTTTGCAAATATCTGCGAACGTGTATTGTATTTCAGGTAGTGGATGATCTCCTCGTCTCCGGCTATAAAAGCCCCTATGCTGGCCATAGACTTAGCAAACGTAGAAAAATAAAGGTCTATTCCATCCTGTACTCCCTGCTCTTCGCCTGTACCAGCACCGGTTTTGCCCATAGTACCAAAACCATGTGCATCATCTACCAGCAGTCTGAATTCAAATTTTTCCTTCAGTGCTACTACTTCTTTGAGGTTACCCATGCTTCCCGACATTCCAAATACACCCTCGGTGATAACGAGTATTCCACCGCCGGTTTCATTGGCAAGTCTGGTAGCTCTTTCAAGTTGCTTTTCCAGACTTTCCATGTCGTTGTGCTGGTATACGTAGCGTTTTCCTACATGTAGCCTCAGGCCGTCCATGATGCAGGCATGAGATTCTGCGTCGTATACGATTACATCCTTTCTGCCAGCCACTGCGTCTATCACAGACATAATGCCCTGATAGCCGTAATTGAGCAACATTACAGACTCTTTTTTTACAAAATCAGCCAGTTGTCTTTCAAATTCCTCGTGCTGAACCGTGTTTCCGGTCATCATTCTGGCTCCCATAGGGTAGGCCAGTCCCCAGTCGGCTGTGGCTTGTGTATCGGCTTCTCTTACTTCTGGTAAATTTGCTAGTCCAAGGTAATTGTTTAAGCTCCAGGTGAGGACTTCCTTGCCTCTGAATTTCATTCTGGGAGCGATAGGACCCTCTAACTTTGGGAACATGTAAAAATTATCCTCGTCGTGGTGGGAGTGTTTTCCCAATGGTCCTTTATCCTCTGAAAACTTCTTGAATATATCCATTAATTAGATCTTGATGCGTGCCTGGTTAGGCGTTTAATTTAAGCGCTGCAAAGTTAACATTTCTCGGGTTTTACGCAAATTTCGATTTTGTAAAAAAATACCCCTAAATGCTCGTATAGGACTGATTTGCTTCTTCTTTTTATCCATGACCGGATACTTTGCTGCAGGGCTGATTATCTGCTGTGAGTTTATTATCTTGTGATGCATATTGGTCTGGTGAAAGAAAATTGACAATGATTGAAATAAAGAAAATATTAGTGGCTAACAGGGGCGAAATAGCCCTCAGGGTAATGCGTTCGGCCAAAGAGATGGGTATTGCTACGGTGGCTGTGTTTAGTGATGCTGACCGCAAAGCTCCCCATGTAGCCTATGCCGATGAGGCAGTATGCCTGGGGGCAGCACCATCAGCAGAATCGTACCTCAACACCGAAAAAATACTCAAAGCGTGCCGAGAGCTGGGGGTGGATGCTATTCATCCGGGATATGGCTTTTTGTCAGAAAATAGTCAGTTTGCCCGGCAGGTAATGGACGCAGGCATTGTTTTTATAGGCCCTTCTCCTGAGTCTATTCGGGTAATGGGTGATAAACTGGAAGCCAAGAATGCTGTGGCCGCCTATGATATACCCATGGTACCCGGAGTTAACCGTCCGGTGGACAAATTGAATGAAGCCAGAGAGATAGCGGCTGAAATCGGCTATCCTATACTGATAAAAGCCAGTGCCGGCGGGGGAGGCAAAGGAATGCGTGTAGTTCGTAGCGAAGATGAGCTGGAAGAGTCTATGCAGCGGGCCATCAGTGAGGCAAAGTCTGCCTTTGGCAATGGTGCAGTTTTTATCGAAAAATTTATAACCTCTCCCAAGCATATAGAAGTGCAGGTGCTGGCCGACCAGCATGGCAATACCATCCATCTTTTTGAACGCGATTGTAGTATCCAGCGCCGACATCAAAAGGTGATAGAGGAAGCCCCATCTTCTGTTTTTGATGCGGAAAGAAGAGAAGCGATAGGGCAAACAGCCGTTAGAGTGGCTCAGGCCTGCAACTACTACGGTACAGGTACAGTAGAGTTTATTGTAGATAGTAATCTGGATTTTTACTTTCTCGAAATGAATACCCGGTTGCAGGTAGAGCACTGTGTGACGGAGGAAATAACGGGTATTGATCTGGTAAAAGAACAAATCAAAATCGCGCGGGGAGAAGTGCTGGCCATCAAACAGGAGGATGTAGAAATCAGAGGTCATTCCATTGAGTGTAGGGTGTATGCAGAAGACCCGGAGGAAAACTTTATGCCGGATATAGGTACTTTGAAACTGTACAAAAGGCCACAGGGACCGGGAATAAGGGTAGACGATGGTTTTGAAGAGGGAATGCCTATACCCATTCACTACGACCCCATGATAGGTAAGCTTATAGCCTGGGGAAGCAATAGACAGGAAGCTATAAGCCGAATGACCCGTGCTATAGATGAGTTTCTGATCGTGGGTATAAAGACCACCCTTTCGTTTTGTCGCTTTGCCATCAACCATCCTGCATTTAAAGAGACAGGGTTCGATACTCATTTTGTAGAACAATATTTTAAACCCGGAGAACAACAAGCCGATCCGGTAGCGGAAGAAGAGGAGATAGCTGCACTGATTGCCTGGATGGTGTTGGATGAAAGCAAGCCGTCTGTGTCTTCCGGTGCGCCAACATCTCGCACCGCTAGCAAGTGGAAAAACCGAGCAAGGTAGGTTAGGATATGGCGATAATTAAACCCATAAGAGCCTGGAGGTATCATTCCCGGTTTGCCGAAAAGATAGGCTCCCTGATGTCGCCATTGTTTGATGTGGTGTCTGCCGAGCAGCTTCGTATGCTTTATGACAACCCATACAACAGTATTCACCTCTCTGTTCCCTCCGGCAATGAGCCAGCTAAGGCAGCATCTTTTACGCTGGCAGACTGGAAACATAATGGCATAATTACCCAGGATGTACTGCCGGGTATTTATGTTTATTATCAATACTTTTCTTTGCCCGGCGGTAGCAAAACCTATTGTAGAAAAGGTATAGTATGTCACCTGAAGGTGTATGATTGGGATGAAAAAGTCCTTTTGCGCCATGAAAACACGATTCCCAGGTCGGTGAAAGACAGAACAGACCTGCTGCGTGCTACAAAATTGAATGCCAGCGCTACTCATGGATTGTATACCGATGCGGCTCACTGTATAGAACCGTATCTGGATGAAAGTATGCTACATCCGATATACGATGTAGAAGATTATCAGGGGGTAAGAAATGTATTGAGTGTGATTCATGACTATGAGGCCATTTGTGCAATCCAGCGTGTTTTGGCTGATAAGCAGATTATTTTAGCCGACGGCCACCATCGCTACGAAGGGTCACTGAGCTATGCTAAATCTGCGAGTACGACTGAAGCTTTACCCCATCATCTGATATACCTCACCAACACTGAATCGGACGATTTGCAGATCAGGCCAACTCATCGGATCATACAAAACAGGGCTCATTTTGACAGTGAGTATTTGCTTCAGCAATTGGAGAGGTATTTTGATTTGATGCCATTAGACAATCCAATGGATATTCATGAGGTAATAGCAGGTAAGAAAAATCAGTTTGGTTTGGTATTGAAAGACAGGGCTGTGAAGATTACTTTGAAGGCGGGAATGATTGATCAAATGACGTGGAAATTTCCAACTCCAATTAAACAACTTGACCTTACGGTGTTGCATTATTTTGTTTTTGAAAAAATACTGGGAATTAAAGGTGAAGCACAAAGAAATGCGAATGAAATAGTATTTGAGCGCAATGAGACGGTATGTCATCAAAGGGTGAACTCTGGTGAGGCACAAGCTGTATTTTTCACCAATGGCATTGCTATAGACACGGTCAAAGAAGTATGCTATTCCGGTTATACTTTACCCCAAAAATCTACTTACTTTTACCCCAAAGTAGTATGTGGCTATCTTTTTAGTACTATAGATCCGATTGAAAATAATGAAGAAATTGATCGTTGCTTCTAACTCTCCCCGCAGGCAGGAACTTATGCGTCAGGCAGGCTTTGAGTTTGATGTTTTTACTTTAGATGTAGATGAGGCCGTAGAAGAGGCTATGCCGGCTATGGATGTGGCTCTTTTTTTGGCACAAAAAAAGAATAAGGCTTACCGTCAGCAGCTGGCATCAGAAGTGGTACTAACAGCGGATACGGTAGTCGTGTGTGATGGAGAGATGCTGGGTAAGCCCAAAAATGCCGAGGATGCACGCCGAATGCTTCGCATGCTTTGCGGAGGGGTGCATGAGGTAGTGTCGGGTGTTTGCATTTCTTCTGCAGATAGGCAGGTAGCTTTCGACGATACCACGCATGTTTATTTCAAAGCTGTTTCGGATCAGGAGATCGACTATTATATAGATAGCTATCGTCCTTTTGACAAGGCAGGGGCGTATGGTATTCAGGAGTGGATCGGTATGATAGCCATAGACAAAATAGAAGGGTCATACTACAATGTAGTCGGACTACCTATCCATAAGGTGTACGCACAGTTAAGAGATACTTTCGGAATCACTCCTCTGAAGCTGGTGAATTAGTCCTACTATGTCAAGTTGAGATAAGAGGGTCGATACCTGACAGGTTTCTATCTCTTCAACTGGCGTAAGTTAGGCTTTTAGGGTCATTAAACCTGTCAGGTTTTGCGCTGTTTTCAAATATGACAAAGTAGGATTAGAGGTTTTCCAGCTCTTCTCTAAAGCTACCTGACAAAATGGGAAAACGGCACCATGTTTTAGGGTCTACATTGAAATCGTCGAGGTGAAACGATGGCGCCAGTCTTTCTCTCTTCCACTGGTTGATCGACCAGAGTTTGAAAAACTTGCGTACATAGCCTTTTAGGGTGCTCTCATCCATATCAAATTCGTGTAGCACAGCTGCAAGCGTATCTTTTGGAGACTTATGATTTCTAATAGCCTGACGTTCTATTGCTCTAAGTACAGGGTAGGGCATGAGGTCATTTTCATCTGTTTGGTCCATGCTCGACGGACGCAATTCTGCTGTGGGCGAGAGGCTGTTTACCCCTGCCAGTCCGGTGTAATCCATTTCTTTTTCGGCATATTGAAGCCATTCGAGTATAAACTCTTTGTCTACTCCGGCTATAGGCGCAAAGCTGCCGCTGGTATCGCCATCCATAGTAGTGTAACCCACATCGCCTTCACTTCTATTGGAGGTGGTGAGTAGGATTTGACCTTTTATATTGGCTAGCATCCAAATGATAGGCGAGCGAGAGCGGGCCTGTATGTTTTGCATGGCTATGTCGTCAGTTTCCCATGTGAGCTGCCGGTCAATTACTTCTTCTATTATTCTGCTGTTTTCCGATACGATGGTGTCTATGTTCCATTGGTAAAAAGCAGCACCAATGGATTCTGCCAGCATACGTGCTGAGTTGTACGTTTCTTTTGATGAGTTTTTAGTGCCCTGGTAAGCGGTGGTAAGCAGCTGTCTTACGATCTCTTTGTTTCGGTCTCTTTGTATTGTCGAGGATGTTTCGAGGGTAGGTAAGTTGAGGTGTTGTAAAAATACCTCTTCACCGAGTTCTTCAACGCCATTTTTTACCATTTCAGCTACTAATACAGCAATAGAAGAAGAATCGGCACCCCCACTCAGAGAAAGCGTAAATCCTTTTGTTTTGCTTTTGGCCAGGTAATCAAACAGGCCCAGTGAAGCCGCACGGGCAAATTCCTGTCGCTTGTCGTTCCAGTCATCCTGGAGGCTGGTGGTATGTGCGTGATTGCCGGGTTCTATGGTGCATGTGAGTAGGTTAATAGCCTGATAACTCAGGCGTTTGTTTCTGCCTATAATCTCACCCCGGTTAGCCATCAGGATGTCACCATCGTAGATAATGCGTCCGGATTGATTGCCCAGAAGGTTGACGTACATATAGTAGCAGTCAAACTGCTTGCTGCTGTCGGCTACCAGTTTTTCCCGGGTAAGGTGCTTGCCAAACGCAAAGTGACTGGCGCTGGGGTTTAGGATCAGGTCTACCTTTTGATTGTGCAGGCGTGTACCCGGCCTGTCATGATGCCAGGCATCTTCACAAATCTCAAAACCCACTTTCATTCCATACAGCTCAAATACCTTGTCTGTTACGGGATAGTCATTGCCGGCCAGGGTTATGTGGGCTTCTTTACCTGCTTCCCACTCGTGAAACCAGCGTTTTTCGTAGTGGATGCCATCGTTTGCTAAAAACTGTTTGGCATAAAAGCCTTTGATCTGGCCGTCGTGTATGACGCACACTGCGTTGTAGGTTTTGTTATTTACAATGAGGGGTAGGCCTACTATTACGGCTATATCATTACACCTGGGAACAATAGATTGCAGTACTTCCAATGCTTTTTGTGGTACCCATTCACTTAAAAATAAATCTTCACAACCGTATCCGGTTATGCACAATTCCGGCAGGCAAAGAATGTTTATCTTTTCCTCCTGTGCACGTTCTATAGCCGATAAGATATTGTTTTGGTTGGTTGTCCAGTCTATTGGAGTCTGGTTTACACATGCACCACCAATTTTGATGCGTTGGTTTGAGCGGGTATTATCTGCCATTTAATGGGTGTTTGCTTTTTCCTCAGATTAGTTGTTACAAAGACCCTGCAATATTACTAATTGTATGGGTAAGAGTTAGTCGATTTTCAGCAATTGACAGGATTTTTCTGCGGCATCCTGTTCGGCTTTTTTCTTGGTCAGCCCATAGCCTTTTTTGATGGTTTTCTTGTCCAGAATTACGCTGGCTTCAAAGCGTTTGTAGTGCTTGTCTGTGTCTACTTCTACTACTTTGAAAGATACATTGCGGTTTTCTTTTTGAGACCATTCTATGATCTTGCTCTTGAAGTTTTTGTCGGTATTGATAACCTGATCCAGGTCAAAATGGGGGATGATGAGCTTTTGGAGGATAAACTTCCTGCAAAAACGATGGCCTTTGTCTAAAAACACCGCACCGATCAGCGCTTCCAGTGCATTGCCATATATAGATTTGAAAGATTGGCTTTTGGTGTTTTGAATGCCATTGAACTGGATAAGGTCAGCCAGCCCGATAGTACGAGCCAGGCTGTTCAGGCTTTCCCTGTTGACCAACCTGGATCGTATTTCAGTGAGAAATCCTTCGTCTTTGAAGGGGAATTTTGTAAAAAGGTATTCGGCTACTACCATACTGAGTACGGCATCACCTAAATACTCCAGTCTTTCGTTGGATTCGACAAAGCCTTTGCGCTGCTCTGTACCTGCAGAGCTATGGCGCATAGCTAAAAAATACAATTCAAGGTTGGAGGGTGTAGCTCCTATTATGCTCTTGAGTTGCTTTTGAGTTGCTCTATCGGGTGATTTTAGTAGACCAAACAGACTTAAAAACTTTTAATTGTACAATAATATTATCCTTCAAATTTACGGAATATTACCGAAGTATTATGTCCGCCAAATCCAAAGGTATTGCTCAGTGCAATGTCAATTTTACGTTCTTGGGCCTTGTTAAATGTGAAGTTGAGTCGGGAATCAAACTGCTCATCATCTGTAAAGTGATTGATGGTAGGAGGAACGGTTTGGTTCTGAATAGCTAAAATACAAGCAGCAGCTTCAATAGCTCCCGCTGCACCCAGCAGGTGACCTGTCATAGACTTAGTAGAGCTGATGTTGAGGTCGTAAGCATGCTCACCAAACACAGACTGTATGGCCTTTACCTCGCTGATGTCGCCCAGTGGGGTAGAAGTACCGTGTACATTGATGTAGTCTACGTCTTCGGGTTTGATGTTTGCATCTCTCAGGGCGTTGAGCATTACGTTAGTAGCTCCAGCGCCTTCCGGATGGGGGGCTGTCATGTGGTGTGCGTCGGCAGACATGCCACCACCTATTAGTTCAGCGTAGATTTTTGCTCCTCTGGCTTTTGCATGCTCGTACTCTTCCAGTACAAATCCTGCCGCACCTTCTCCCAGTACAAATCCATTTCTGTCTTTGTCGAATGGGCGAGATGCTGTTGTCGGAGAGTCATTTCTTTCGGACAATGCCTTGAGTGCGTTGAAACCGCCTACACCGGCTTCTGTCACAGCGGCTTCCGATCCTCCAGTAAGGAAGATGTCGGCCATGCCCAGACGGATGTAGTTGAAGGAGTCCAGTATCGCGTTTGTGCCGGAAGCACAGGCACTTACTGTAGTGAAGTTGGGTCCTCTGAACCCGTACTTGATAGAGATCATCCCAGGAGCGATATCTGCTATCATTTTAGGGATAAAGAATGGGTTGTACTTTGGTGTACCATCGCCATTGGCGAAGTTTACCACTTCATCCTGAAACGTTTTGAGGCCGCCTATACCGGCACCCCAGATTACCCCGGCTCTGTCGAGGTTGATTTTTTCAAGGTTTAGCCCCGAATCCTTTACAGCCTGATCTGAAGCGATCATGCCATACTGAGTAAAAGGGTCCATTTTCCTGGCTTCTTTTCTGTCGAAATAGTCGTTAGGGTCGTATCCCTTTATTTCGCAGGCAAACCTTGTTTTGAATTTTTCTGCATCGAATCGTGTAATTGGCGCTGCGCCACTTACCCCATTTGATAATCCTTCCCAATATTCTTGTGCATTGTTACCTATGGGCGTGAGTGCCCCAATGCCAGTTACAACAACTCGTTTTAATTGCATAGATTTAATTCTTTGCTATCGAAAATTATTTTACATTTTCTTCCAGATACTTGATGGCTTGGCCAACTGTGCCAATGTTTTCAGCCTGATCGTCTGGGATAGATATATTAAATTCTTTTTCAAACTCCATGATGAGCTCCACTGTATCCAATGAGTCTGCACCTAGATCGTTAGTGAAGCTTGCCTCTGGCGTTACTTCAGATTCTTCAACTCCAAGCTTGTCAATAATAATTGAATTTACTTTTTGTGCTATTTCTGACATTTTGTTAATATTTGGTTTAAAAAATATGTGCAAAGAAATACATTAATATAATTAATGCCAAACAAAAATTATCAATCTTGAACAGGGGTGAAATATGGGGTATTCCGTGGCTCGTTGTGGATTTTGTGAAATGCTTTTTGGAGCTGCTGTGGTGGGTGTATTTGAGGTTTGATTATGCCGATTGTACACAGACCTGATGATGGGTGATTTTTACCCTGCGCTTTTCTTTTAGATATTCTTTTTGGGTCTTACCCAACCAAGCATGCTGTGTAGGTTTGCCCCATAAATTGTCCGGTATTTGTTGATGTCAATAAATGGGGAGATTCCTAACCCGATAAACCTATTAAGAGTAGACTCCATGGACGGTTTTATTATTATGCTAACAGTACCCCGAGTGTGTATGTCGTAATCGTAATTGCTTTCAAGAAAAAAGGATTTTTCTTTTTTTCTCCAGTTGGTGGGCATGGCCAATGTCGAGTAGCCAATATTTACCTGCAAGTTTAGACGTAAATTTTCAGCTGTGTCTTCGTAGAGTACTTTTCCTATTCCTACTCTGTAATTTGTTATGACATCGTTAGGTCCAGTAGTAAATATAACAAAAGGACCAAGCCCTGATTTGTAGTCTTCAGGAATGTTTTTGTTTTTCTTAAAGTTTAGCGAATGTTCAAGCTGAAAAGATGTTTTGTTTTTGTTAATGTAGTTGAGGTGAAAAGCGGACCCTAAATAGCTACCCGCATTCATTCCTGCTGTGATGTAAACACAGTTTTGTTGAAAAAACTGTGCGAAGCAATTCGAGTGAATGAAAACCAAGATGAATGCTAATGCGGCCCTATATAGTGCAGTTGACATTGTGGTAGATGCTTAGGTTAGCCTTTAGTGATGTTATAACCAGGCTAAAGTTACCTAAACTTATCCTTACAAAAAAAGCCGGAACTATCGTTTATGGGATAATCCGGCTCTTTATTAAAGTGTGTTTTTATCTACACACGAGTGGTGGTTTATAAAATTGCTAAGAATGGAGAGGTTATTGTACCTCGTCTTCTTCTATGGCAAATTCATTTTCTTCTTCGTTGTTATTGCTCTCCTCGGATTCACTATCTTCCTGGTTTACCAATTCCTCATCCGCTTCCTGATACTCGCTATCGGCCTCTGTGTTTATGTCTTGATTTTCGTCTTGCTCGTCGCTATACACATCGTCAGCTTCTTCTACTGTTGCTTCTTCTTCGTTTGAGGTGCCGGCCTGAGGGAAGTGAGCGGGAGCTTCCTCTTCATGCTCAACAGGAACATAGCCCTCCGGAGGTTGCTGATTGTATTCTTCTTCGTTGAAAGGAAATACATCTACTATGGTGGTCATAGAAATTGCAGGGATTTCTACGGGTACCATCATTGAGCTCAGGTTGTCTTCGATACGCTCGTAGGCCAGCTTGGCATTGTCCGCACCTACCAGAAAGTAGCTGTTGATTTTTTTCTCCTTTTGCGCTTCTTCATCTATAGTTACATAGGCTACTTTACATTTAAACCACGTTTCGGAATCTTCGTAGTTGATAACCTCAGCGATGTTTGTTTTAGCAATATTGGTAATCATAAACTCTCCACGAATGTCTCGCTCACTGATTTCATAAATCCTTTTTTCTGCATCGGTGAACGAAACTCCATCAACCAGAAAAGTGTCCGTAACCTGCTTCATTCGTCCGTCTTCAGTAGTGATGGCGTGCTTGACTTTACACGAATACCATGTTTTCATCTTGCTGTGTTTTTATTGTTGTTTTAAAATAGGATGGCGAATATAGAAGCATTTGTGATAAAATCTGATGATTTCTGATGATTGTGGATAAGTTGTGAGGTAATGCTACAGACAAAGTATTCTGGTTATTCGCCCCTGATTCATAATTTAAAGCTCTACCTTTGCCCTTCAAATAAAAAACACACATTGAGTACATTTTCAGAATTAGGACTTTCTCAGGAAATATTGAAAGTTCTGCCCGAATTGGGGATCGATACCCCCACACAAATCCAACAGCAAGCCATTCCTTTTTTGATCGCATCACAGCAGGACTTCATAGGTCTGGCTCAAACAGGTACCGGTAAAACAGCCGCTTTCGGTTTGCCTATTATCGATACAGTAGAACATGACTGGCACGCCACACAGGCGATAGTGCTGGCACCTACCCGAGAGCTGGTACAGCAGATCAGCGATCAATTGAAGCGTTTTTCTAAATACCACAAACAACTTCATGTAGTATCTGTTTACGGTGGTGCATCCATTACTGGTCAGATCAAAGACCTGAAAAAAGGATGTCAGATAGTGGTAGCTACTCCCGGCAGGTGCCTGGATCTGATCGATCGAAAAGCCCTTAATCTGGAAAATATTTCGCATGTAATCCTGGATGAAGCCGATGAGATGCTGAACATGGGGTTCAAAGAGGAGTTGAATAAGATTTTGGCTTTTACACCCGAAGACAAAAAAACATGGTTGTTTTCGGCTACTATGCCAAAGGCTATCAAAAACATGGTGCATCAGTATATGCACAACCCCAAGGAAATAAAAGTGAGTACCGGGGTAGAAGTAAATGAAAACATTGCGCACAAGTATGTGCTGCTCAAGTCGACAGACAAGACTGAAGCCATCAAGCGTATTATGGATAGTGATGCCGGTTTTTACGGTATTATCTTTTGCCGTACAAAAATGGATACCCTGAGCCTGGCCGAGGATCTGAATAAAGACGGCTACAGCGTGGATGCACTCAACGGTGACCTTACGCAGAAGCAGCGCGATATGGTAATGAAGAAATTTAAAGCCATGAAGCTCAGAGCGCTTATAGCTACAGATGTAGCTGCCAGAGGTATTGATGTTAACAATGTGACTCATGTGATTCACCATAGATTACCGGATGAAATAGAGTTTTATACACATAGGAGTGGTCGTACAGCACGAGCCGGAAACAAAGGCGAATCGATTACGCTGGCAACCAAAGGGGATGTAAAAAAGATAAAGTTTTTGGAGCAGCGGCTCAAAATCGACTTTATTAAAGATGTAGTGCCTTCGGCCAGCAATATTCGTAGTTCAAAACTGGAGCAATGGGCCCATGCTGTAGCCAAGGTGAAACCCTCAGCTAAAATATCTAAAGAGGACTGGCATACCGTACAGGAGATATTTTTTGATTTAGACAGAGATGCTTTGATTCAAAAGTTAATCTCTATGGAGCTGGAGTCGCTTTCTTCATCAGCTGATAAAGATATCAATGTGGAAGATCGGGAGCGTGCACCATCTGATCCGAATAGTCACCGCTTTTACATCAACCTGGGAGAAATGGACGGACTCGACGAGACTGACCTACTCGATCTGATAGCAGAAGTGACGGGCATACCTCAGGACAAGGTTACTGATCTCACGCTCCAAAATAAGTGTTCGTATTATACAGTGCCTAAAAAGATGTCGTCCAGGATAGAGCAAAACCTGAACGGACTGGAAATAAACGGACGAGAGGTGCGAACCAATAGAGACGATGACGGAAAGGTACACGGTGTAAAAAAAGAAAGATCTTCGTATCAGCGAGGGGGAAACAGAGGCAAAGGAGGAAAAGGCAGACGCAAGTCATCGCCCGGAGGAAAAAAAGCCTTCAAAGGTCGCAGACGCTACTAAGTTGTATCATAGTCGGACAATTTTAGCTGCTTCATCATCATCCGGCACTATTTCCTAAGCCGATTTTTTTAGATATCAATACCTGTATATATCTTACGCCCATGAGTGTGATAAGAGAGATAAACGGGAAGAAACCTGTGATGGGAGAGCAGTGCTGGTTGGCCGAAACCGCCGTGGTGGTAGGAGATGTAGAGATGGGAGACCAGTGTACTATCTGGTACAATGCCATTGTGAGGGGTGATGTAAATGCCATTCGCATAGGAAACAAAACCAATATTCAGGACGGTGCAGTGATCCACTGCACCTATCAGAAAGCAGCAACCTATATAGGGTCTAATGTGTCGATAGGACACAATGCCATCGTGCATGGATGTACCGTGGAAGATAATGTACTTATAGGTATGGGGGCTATCATTATGGATCATGCTGTAGTGAAAAGTGGCTCGATAATAGGAGCCGGGGCTATCGTGTTGCAAAACCAGATTATAGAACCCAACGCTGTATATGTAGGCAATCCCGCTCGTAAAGTAAAGGAAATAGGAAGTGAAGGCAATGCACTGATAGAGCGCACGGCCAACAACTATATAAAATATGCAGGTTGGTTTCAGGAATGAGATACCGGCTGCATCAGGTGAACTTAAACAGGTGTTTGTATGATTGAAAAACCGGAATCCAACGAGTACAACGAATTTTATCAGGGGTATATAGATCGGGTCAAAAGCAAAGATGTAGTTGAATTTTTAAAAACTCAACGCAAGAGCATGGTGCGATTGCTTAACAGTATAACCGAAGACAGGTACAGCTACAAATATGCCGTTGACAAGTGGTCGGTAAAGCAGGTACTCAGGCATATTATAGATGCCGAGTTGGTTTTTGCCTACAGGATACATTCCATTGCAAAAAATCCGTCGGCAGAACTCCCCGGTATGGATCAGGACCAATACATGGACAATACCAACGACCTGAAAAATAGCTTTGAAGCGTTAGTAGATGAGTTTAATGCTGTTCGAAAAGCCAGCATTCTGCTGGTAGAAAATCTGGATGAATCTGTGATGCTCAATATGGGCAAAGCCAGTGGTTTTCCCCTGTCGGTGAGGGCTGCAGTATACATTCTTGCCGGCCATGTAGAGCATCATAAAGCCGTATTGAAAGAAAACTACCTATGATTACATTTGACCCTCAAAAATCATATGAACCTACCACACGATCACGTTCTTTGATCCGCTTTCAGGATTGCGATCCGCTGTGCCACCTCAACAACGCTAAATACTTCGACTACTACTTCAATGCACGGGAAGATCAGGTGCCCAAGTTATATGGGTTTACTCAATCGGAGCTATACAGCCAGTTTCAGGCTACCTGGGTAGTGTACAACCATCAGATAGCTTATGTAAGGCCAGCTGGAATGGGAGAGTGGGTGCGTATTTTTTCCCGGGTAATCTGGCACGATGAAAAAACAGTTCTTGTTGAGTATTTTATGACCGACGATGCGGAAAAGCAACTGAAAAACGTGCTTTGGTCAACACTACGCTATGTCGATTTTCAGGGAGTGGCCAAAGAACATCCCGAACTGATTACTCAGTACCTCAGTGCGGTGTGTCTACCTGATTTTGATATTACTGCTACTGATTTTCAGCAAAGAATCAAAGCTATCAAAAAAGAGATAGCTGCCGGACAAATCAAATAAAGAGTTAACCTTACTTCCACAGATTTTTGTTTGCCTCTTTTTCCAGTTTTTCTTCCAGACTGTCGGGTATCAGTGGAAAAAAATCAAGCCCTGTACGCTTTTCCAGTTCGTCTATGCTCAGGGCAAATGTCATAAGGTCTGCCGATGATTTTTCGTTTTTCAATAAAAAACCAATAGCCTTCAGCTCGGGCTCGTTTATGTCCAGTATAGCTTTGTAGTAGTACTGAGGCACACTTACTTTGTTTTTTCCTATTCGTTTGGTTCGATTGTCGATTAGCGGCCCTGTAACGATGTATAGCGTATGGTTTTCTTTAGCCCATACGCGTACCTGTTCTTCAAGTTTTTTCCATATTCCCCGATTAAACCCCGGTTCTTGCGGGCTCATATTACTCATGTAAAAGGACTCGTCTAACCCTTCTTCAGTCCAGGTAAAGTCAGCTGCTGGAGCCAGATGCCCCCTGTCATATCCTGATTTTTTGTAATCGTCTACCGATGCGCTTTGGGTCATCACATCAGGGTCTGCTTTGAAATTGTCCTTTCTTTTGTACTTGCCGTTACTAAGGTTTTGGGCTGTAAGCTTGTATGCTACCCACCTGGCTTGCTCGTGTTTTTCATCGTAGCATAGCGTATAGTATTGGTGCTCTACTATGGCGTCCTGTTGGGTATATGCCGGCCAGCTAAAATCAAAACTACTGGTATAATAGTATTCTTTTGATGCTTCGTATTCGGGTACGCGCTCATTTGTTGTCGATTTTTCTACCAGCCCATCTTGCGATGAGATGTCTTTTCTGTCTATGGTTGTGCCCTTACTGGCCTGCTTCTCCACTTTTTCAGTAGGAGCCGGTTGCGTAGATGTTTCCTTTTTGGGCTTTGGTGATGTAGCGGTAGGGGTGGCCGTTTCTCCCGCAAATTCACCGGTTTCGTTTACTCCATAAAAAACAATACCAGCCGCGAGTAGCAATACCAAAATCAATACTCCAGTGCTACCACTTCCTTTTTGGTTATTCTTTTTTGCTGTTGTTTTTTTTCGGGTACTTGCTTTCTTTCTGGCCATATTTTTACAGAAAAGGTTTTTTTGGAGTTAAAGGTTATTTGATAAAAATGCAGAAGATACACCTGGGTTTTTAGGGTCTTGTTTGTAATTGTAAAACCCTTCGCCGGTTTTCACGCCCAGAAAGCCGGCTTGTACCATGTTTACCAGGAGTGGATTGGGGGCGTATTTGGGCTGCCCAAAGCCGTTGTGCATCACGCGCAAGATAGAGAGGCAGACATCCAGTCCGATAAAATCCGCCAGCTGTAGCGGTCCCATAGGATGGGCCATGCCTAGTTTCATTACAGTATCTATTTCGGATACACCAGCCACTCCTTCGTGCAGTGTGCTTATGGCTTCATTGATCATGGGCATCAGTATGCGATTTGCTACAAACCCCGGGTAGTCGTTTACTTCTACAGGAATTTTGTCCAGTCTTGCAGACAACTCCATAATCGTATCTGTAGTTTGCTTATCGGTGGCGTATCCTCGTATTACTTCTACCAACTTCATTACCGGTACCGGATTCATAAAATGCATACCAATGACCTTGTGGGGACGGTTAGTTGCTGCAGCTATTTTTGTGATTGAAATACTGGAAGTATTGCTGGCCAGTATACAATCTGCATGGGTAGCTATATCCAGCTGACGAAATATTTCCAGCTTGAGTTTTTCGTCTTCTGTGGCAGCTTCTACTACAAGATTGGCGTTTTTCACTCCGTCGCTTAAGTCAGTATGGGTAGTTATTCGAGAGAGAGTTTCTGCTTTTTGCTGTTCGTTGATTAGCTCTTTTTTGATCTGCCTGTCCAGGTTTTTTTCTATAGTGGCAAGAGCTTTATCCAGCGCCTTCTGATCGATATCTACCAGTGCTACCGGGTGTTGGTGTTGTGCAAATACGTGGGCTATACCATTGCCCATTGTGCCGGATCCTATTACTGCTATGTTTTTCATCTGAAAGGAGTTAATGTTTTTAGCGCTGATACAAAGAGAGGGTGTCTCAAAAGGATAAATTTAACATCATTTCTGATAGTATTGCAAACCTTTTTGAAACACCCTCGCAGGGTATGTGTAACCTGTTTGTCGACAGGCTTCTGTTTTATTTAAGCATTGGTGCCTACATTGTTCAGGTCTTCAAAAGCACCTTTTAGTCGCTCTACAAACGATACCTCAGCGGCGCGCAACCATACTCGGGGATCGTAGTATTTTTTGTTTGGTTTGTCGTCACCTTCAGGGTTGCCGATTTGTGTTTGCAGGTATCCTTCGTTGGTTGTGTAGAAGTTGCGTACACCTTCCCACATAGCCCACTGCATATCTGTATCGATATTCATTTTGATAGCGCCATAAGAGATTGCTTCTCTGATTTCTTCGCGTGTAGAACCTGATCCGCCATGGAAAACGAAGTTTACAGGATTGTCTCCCGTACCAAATTTTTCTTTGATGTATTCCTGGCTGTTTTTCAGGATAACAGGAGTCAGTACTACGTTACCCGGCTTGTATACGCCGTGAACATTACCAAACGCTGCAGCAATAGTGAATTTACTGCTTACTTTACTCAATTCTTCATAAGCATAAGCTACCTCTTCAGGTTGTGTGTAAAGTTTTGAGCTGTCTACGTCTGTATTGTCAACTCCGTCTTCTTCTCCGCCTGTTACACCTAGTTCTATTTCGAGAGTCATGCCCATTTTGGCCATTCTTTCGAGGTACTTTTTGCATATATCTATGTTCTCCTCCAAAGATTCTTCAGACAGGTCGATCATGTGCGAAGAATAGAGAGGCTTGCCTGTTTTGGCAAAGTGTTCCTCACCAGCATCGAGTAGTCCGTCGATCCATGGAAGGAGTTTTTTAGCAGCATGGTCTGTGTGGAGGATTACAGGAACTCCGTATTTCTCTGCCATCAGGTGTACGTGATGAGCACCGGATATACCACCGGCTATGGCCGCTTGTTGTCCGTCGTTTGACAGTCCTTTGCCGGCATAAAATGCAGCTCCACCGTTTGAAAACTGGATAATTACCGGCGACTTCAGGTCGCGGGCAGTTTCCAGTACACCGTTGATGGTATTGGTGCCGGTAACGTTTACCGCTGGCAATGCAAAATTATTCTCGTTGGCATAGTTCAAAAGCTCAGTTACTTCATCTCCTGTTAAGACTCCTGCTCTAAATTTCATGTTTAGTAAGTTTTTATTAAAAATTAGGTCGCAAATATAATTGTTCTGCTTTCATTTCAATAGTTTCTACCCAAATAGAAACACCATGTTTACATTACGTTGTTTGTGAATTTATCTACCGGTTGTTAAAGTCTGGCGTTTTCTGTTTAATTTGATAGGGTAAATTTTAATTTGCTGTAAAAATGCACAAACTGTTCTTTTTTTCGCTTTTACTCTTTCTGACAGCAGTAGCTTTTTCACTTTCTGCCCAGGATGAGTTTGTGGCTATTTCCGGTAGGGTAGTAGACGATGACTCAGGCCGGCCTGTAGCTTCTTGTAATGTTTACATAAAAGACAGGAATATAGGTACGGTGGCTAATCAAGATGGTGAATTTACTATTAAAATTCCATTGAGTCTTTCCGACCGTACATTGGTATTTTCGTCTATAGGCTATGAATCTCATCAGATTAATATATCGGCCTTAACTGCATCAGATAATGAAGTAGCACTCAAGCCTTCCATGATTGTTATGAATGAGGTGGTCGTTATGGAAGCCGAGGCAATATTACGTACGGCACTAAGCCGTATGTCGGTCAATTATCCGCCGTTTCCGGAGCGACTCACATCCTTTTATCGGGAGCTGATCAAAAAGAACAACCATTATGTAGATATTTCACAAGGTATATTGCATTTATTCAAACACGCTTACACTAAGTCAGCTCAGGATCAGGTGAAGATACACAAAGGATATAGGAGCCATCAGTATAAGGCGAGAGACACACTCGTGTTTAAGCTGGAAGGTGGTCCGTATACCATGCTGTTGTTGGATGTAGTGAAAAATCCCGGGTTGGTGTTGTCAGAAGATTTGATGCAACACTATGCTTATGAATTGACCGATATCCGGGAGTTTGAAGGCAAGCAGCATTATGAAATCAGTTTTAAACCGCGCTCAGCTACATACACTTCCTTGTATGAGGGAAAGATATTTGTAGAGGAAAAATCAATGGCGATTAGCCAGGTCGAATTTGGATACCCATCCTCAACCGTGAAGATGGCAGCAGCATCTCTGGTAAAAAGTAAACCCAAATTGGCAAGGCTTACACCGTTGCAGGTCAGTTATCAGGTGAAATACAGGGAGATAAAAGGGAGGTGGCATATTCACTATGTAAAGAGTGAGCTTGCCATGCGTTGCAACTGGAAAAAACGTTTGTTTAATTCTACTTTTCGGGCAGTGCTTGAAATGGTAGTAACTGACCGTCAACCCATGTCTGCTTTGCCTTTTGAGAAGAGTGAGGTAGCGAATCAGAAACTTATTTTTTCGAGTGAAGCACCTAAGTATTTCGATGATTCTTTTTGGGAAAGTTTTAGCATCATAAAACCAGAAGATGATATAATCAAGAGTTTGAAAAAGATAAATTCTCCATGAGTTGATTTTGTATATAATTCAGATTTGTCCTTTGCTCTTCAAATTTTTCTAAAATAAAAAATATTTTTTCTCTGAATAATCTAAATTTTTTTCGCCTTCCTAAAAAATATTTGATGTTGCTACATCTTTCTTTTAAAAGTCGCTTTTAACTCAAATAGCAGGGGTTATTCCTAATTACATTTCTTTTTTTTCTTTTTAGTCTTCTCGTTTAAACTGCCATTTTGTTATGCATGCATAATAAAATAATGTCGTGACGAAACATTTAGTGTGATTATTTAGTATAACAGTTTGTAATTTTTTTAATATCTTAAATAAAAATCAGAACAAAAATATTAAAAAGCTGTTTTACGTTTATTTTAAGTTATTTAATTTAAGAGTTATTATTTAAAAATTTATATTGTATGATTTCAGGCTTTACTTTCCATTTGATAATGATCCTCTCCAGGAACCATTCTACGGGAACATCGCATGAGCACTGAAATCCACTGTTGAGTAAGAAGGGAAGCGCTTTATAGCAACTACGATGAATTTAAAACATAAAAAATATAGAGACATCATATATCACTCTCCTTAGGAGAAGTGAGAGTAATCACAAACCTATTTTTATTACTAGCACATGGAACATTTTTACAGCATTAACCCAAAAACCCAAAATTGTTTCCAATCAGCTTCAAAAATCCGATTGGCTTTAAGCCAGGGGAAATCAGGCATTACTGTTTTTTTCTTGGCTGTACTTTTTCTTAGCAACATTACCCATACCGCTTCAGCTCAGGCAACTGTGGAAAACGCAGCTGCCGACGCTGCGGCGTTGATCAGTAAGATCGAAGGCCAGGGGGTTACGCTCAGTAATGGCACATTTCCCAATTTCAACGACTCGGGCGCTCAGTATGGTACATTTTCCAACGGTATCAATGGAGCTAACTTAAGTGTGAACGAAGGTATTATCCTATCGACCGGTGGGGTAACAGAAGCTTTCACTAGTAATAACCAGGCCGGATCAAGTCAATCAACCGGAAATACGTATTCAGACCCTGACTTGACGGCAATAAATCCATCGGCTCGATACGATGCAGCCATTTTTCAATTTGATGTAACTACGGGCGCAGATATCGATGCACTTATCATTTCTTACCAATTTGCTTCAGAAGAATATCCTGATTATGTATGCTCCAGGTTCAACGATGCGTTTGGTTTTTTCGTCACAGGGCCCGGAATAGTTGGTTCTCAAAACATTGCCCGTGTTCCGGAATCCAATGCAGTGGTGGCTGTAAATTCAGTAAATGGTGGAATATGCGGAAGCCAGGCTGACGGAACTTCCGCGGATCTTACTAAGACAGCTTATTACATAAATAACAATGAAGGAACTCCAGGACCTGTTTTTGTAGAATACAACGGTCTTACTACTTTGCTGAACGGTAAGATTACCGGTTTGCTTCCCAATACTACATATACTATCAAAATAGCCATAGCAGATGTAGCTGATGGCAGCTTTGATTCGGGAGTAATTATCAATCAGGTAGTGGGATTGAAGACTAATGCAGATAACGACGGATTAGACGATACTGCCGATCTGGATGATGATAATGACGGTATAGATGATATTGTGGAAGCAGGAGGAAACGAACCCAACGGCGATGAAGATGGCGATGGGCTAGAAAACTGGAGAGACAACCTGGACAACAATGGGGCTAGTGGCGATGGCTCAGTGACTGACTACACAGATAACAATGGCGATGGCTATCCCGATGTATACGATACGGACAATGACGGAATACCCAACCATCTGGATGCAGACAGTGATAACGACGGGTGTTTTGATGTAGTAGAGGCGGGGCATAATGATCCGGATAACGATGGTGTATTGGGTACATCTCCGGTAACTTCTGATGGAAATGGGCGCGTGAGTGGTGAAGGGGGATATACAGGAACAAATGCCTTTGTTACCACTCCGGGAGTAGCCGGATCGATTAGTGTGCAGCCAACACCTGAAAACATATTTACACGGGATGATGTAACTTTTACCGTTACTGCATCGGGAGACAACCTGGTATATCAGTGGCAGCAAAGCACAGATAATGGTTCCAATTGGTCGAATGTGACCGACGGAGGAACAATACCTACTGTTTCTGGCGCGACAACTAACACATTAACCCTGACGGAAGTTCCAAATACGTATGATGGATACGATTATCGATTGCTGATCACCAGCACCACCTATGCTTGTACCAATTTAACATCCACAGAAGTAAACCTAGGCGTAACAGACAGGGTATCCGATACGCCGGTAATTACTTCTACATTTTGCCAGGATGCAGCCGACTTTGTAAATGAAGTAACCGGAACAACAACCGAAGTGGGGGCAAATCGCATCATCAGGATATATACATCTACTACACCCGGTGGATCAAAAGCGCAAAGAACACCCGGATCAGTAACTTTTTCTGGCAATGAATGGACAGCCTCGGGTTTGTCTATCGAAACGGGACAGTATGTGTATGCCACAATAGAAAATGATAGTGACTTTGCAGCCGAGAGTGATTATTCTTCGGCTGTACATATTTTAACAAAAACTCCGGACCCTACCAACTCTTTGAAGATAACGTCTGATCCTAGAGAAGGTGACCCAACTATAGAGGGTGAAATTCTTGTATCTGCTACAGTTGCATACATTGTTCAGTTGTATATGGATGGGGTAGAGGTGCCGGGTGCAACAGCAAACGTACCATCAGGTGTGGCGCAGTTGGGTACCTGGCAAATAACGGGACTGGATACACCCTTTGATAAACTGTATGCAAATGGAATTGCTACAGTGACCATGAAAAACCCTGATGTGGCATTTTGTGAAAGCGATCCATCTGATGGCGTACCAGTACGGTGTAAAGCTCCGGTAACTATATTTCTAGGTGCTGTGAGTCAACCCACTACATGTGGTGGAACAGAAGGTAGTATTGAAATCACAGGAATGGCCAACAATACGAATTATACACTGAACTATACAAAAGATGGTACTCCGGTAGTAAGCAACAGAACATCCGATGGAACCGGTAAAATACTGATCAGTGGGTTGACAGCTGGCAACTACACAGCCATATCTGTTGGTGTAGCTGGATGTAATTCTGATGAAATTGGGCCTGTAGTATTATCAGATCCTGCGACGGCAAACATTACCCTAACCAGCCAGCAAAACCCCACTACCTGTGGAGGGGCAGATGGAGAAATAGTGATAGACGATAATCTGGGTAGTGCTACCACATACTCAGTTGAATACAAAAGAGATGGAGTGTTGGTGACAAGGTCTTTGACAGCTGTATCGGGTGAGATAACCCTGGATATGCTTGATGCTGCCACTTACACAGACATCAAAGTAACGGCTAATTCCTGTACATCAAATACTCTTGCAGGGCCAGTTGATTTAAGTGATCCATCTTCCCCTGTCATATCATACGATACCGAACAAGACCCGGCTTCCTGTTCGGCGATGGACGGTTTCATTCAGCTTAGTATTGGTTTTGATATAGCATACCCAGCCGGCACCCAATACGATTACCAGTATACTTACAAAGGAAGTGTGGTGAACTCCGCATCACCTGTAACTTCTACTGGAGCTACGGGACAAACTGTTGTAATTAGCAATTTACCTGCGGGTACATATTCAAACATAAGCATAACCGGTGTGGTGTCGGGGTGTCAGTCTAACACTATAGCATCAGTAGTGCTAAATCCGCCGGATATAGTGCTGGGTACAGTAGTAGATCCTACTACATGTTCCGGAACAGAGGGAAGTATCGAAATCACCGGTATGGCAGCTTCTACTACTTATGACTTAAATTACGATGTAGATGGAGTGGCTGCAGGAACTACAAGTATAACATCAGATGCCAGCGGAAAATATGTAATCACAGGTCTGGGCGGAGGAGTGTACACACAGATCGATTTGACAGAGTCTGGCTGTGTGTCAAATGCACTTTCAGCCACACTAACAGAGCCGACACCAGCTACGATCACTTTGGGAGCTGTTTCAGACGCTACCACTTGTGGGGGCAATAACGGTACTATTGAACTAACCGGCCTGGCAAATAATACTACGTATACCGTGGATTATACAGGAGCAACAGCCATGTCAGCAACGCTATCCAGCGATTCAGGTGGAAAGCTGGTCATTTCGGGTTTAACTGCCAATACCTATACGGGTATTAGTGTCACAAAAGACAACTGTCAATCCAATGTGTTGACAAATGTAGTAGTTGACCAACCCGCATTGCCTACCATTACCTTGGGAGCAGATCCGGTAGTATGTGCCGGATCTACTACTGCATCGTTTAGCTATTCGGCTACTTCGGGGGGAGCCAATCAATATTCCATTGATTTTGATGCAGCGGCTGAGGCCGAGGGTTTTGTAGATGTATCCAATGCAGCATTACCTGTTAGTCCGATTCAAATAACGGTTCCTGCTGCAGCCGCGGCTACTACCTATAATGCGGTACTAACTGTGTCTAACACCAATACACTTTGCTCCAGTACAGCCAATAACTTTACAGTAACAATTAATAGTTACCCAACAAGGCCCACTGTAGATGCGCTGATCACCAATGATGAGTCTCCTGTAGTGACAGGAACAGCAGATGCTGCCAGTGCAGTAGTAGTAGAGGTGGGTGGAGCTACTTACAACCTCACGGCCAATGGTGCGGGGGTGTGGTCGGTAGATACGGAAGTACAGGCACCAGATGCCGGAGCTTTTACACCACTTACTGAGGGTTTTCATGAAGTAGTGGCAACAGCATCTAATGCAGGGTGTGCTATTTCGGATAACACCACCAATGAAATAGAAGTTGATAAGACGAACCCTTCTCCACCTACAGTAAATGCACAAACGACCAATGATACTACTCCATTGCTCACCGGTACCGCTGATCCCGGAACTACTGTAACAGTAGAAGTGGGAGGAGCTACCTATATCGTGACAGCAGATGGCGGTGGAAACTGGTCGGTAGATACCGGTGCAGTAACTCCCGATAGCGGTACACTTGCGCTGAATGAAAATGGAATCAATCAGGTAGTGGTAACGAGTACCGATGCGGCAGGTAATAGTGCCGTTGATGGTAGCACAGATGAATTGGTTTTGGATACAACTGCACCTGCTCCGCCGGTAATTACTCCGCTAGTGACCAATGATACTTCTCCGGTGATCTCTGGTACAGCCGAACCCAACAGTACAGTATCAGTAGTAGTGGGGTGGGCTACCTACGAAGTAGCAGTAGACGGTGCAGGAAACTGGAGTGTGGATACGGGAACTGAAACCCCGGATTCAGGAAGTTTTATCGAATTAACGGAAGGACAACATGACATACAGGCTACTACCATAGACGCTGCGGGCAATAGCACAAGCGATGTAACTACAAACGAAGTAACAATCGATACAACACCGCCGACTGCCCCAACAGTTGCTAGTCAATCTACCAGCGACACTACACCTATCATTACCGGTACTACGGGTACAGGAGCTGACTTAGAAGCAGGAGCTACGCTGAAAGTTACCGTAAACGGAGCAACGTATAATGTAGATCCCGATGCTTCCGGAAACTGGAGCATAGACACAGGATCAGCCTCACCAGAAAGTGGCACACTGGGTGCTTTTGTGGCCGAAAACACCTATGAAGTAGTAGCTGTAGTGACTGATCAGGCAGGCAATAGTGCTACGGATAGTAGTAGCAATGAACTTCAAATTTTAACAGCTGAGGTATGCAACAACGGGATCGATGATGACGGAGATGGATTAATTGATTGTTACGATCCGGATTGCTACGGTTTAGGAGATTGTGCCGATTTTTTCTACGGACAAAATACACCCACTTGCTTTAATCCACCTGCTGTTTTACCTGAATTCACGCTGGAAGAAGTCTACAGAACAGACGGAGCGACCTATGGATTTGATCAGCGTTCGGGAGTGATGATAGGTGATATAGATAATGACGGCATATCTGAGTTGGTCACTAAAGACAGAACAGATGGGGTTATTTTGATATTTAACGGAATAACAGGAAGTATAAAGCAGGTAATTACAGAAGCTACTACAACCCATCAGTTTAGTATGGTAGCGCTTGGTGATGTAGATAGTGATGGCAATGGCGATATTTTTGTGGTAGAGGGAAACAATACAACGTCTAATCTGGTACGATACGAGTATGACCCTTCCGCAGGATTAAACAATACAAACGGTCCGATTTGGACATCAGTAGCGCTTGTAGGCAGTAGAGTAAACTACAGTTCGCCTCAGTTGGCTGACTTCAATGAAGACGGCTCTCCGGAAGTGTACGTAGGCGCAAATATTTTCAATGCAGAAACAGGAGCTTTGATTGCTCAGGACAATACCATAAATAGTGGTAAGCTGAGTTCAGGTGCAAACGACGGAGACAGGCTTCCTCTGGCTTACAATATTTTTGATAACGGAGACACCAAACCCGGAGGAGGAACATTTTCAACTGAGGCCGATGGATTGGAATTCATTGCCGGAAACAGGGTATATACTGTCAATTTTTCTACCAATTCATTTGCCCTCGCTTCAGAAATAACAGGAACAAATTTAGGTGACGGATTTGTTTCGCTGGGTGATTTAAATAACGACAATCAGGCAGATATTATCGTTACTTCAAATGGATACCTGTTTGCCTGGGATCCGCGAACGCAGACACAAATGGGTACAACCTATGATATATTTAACACAACTCAGGGAGGAAAAGCCAATATCGGTGATTTTGACAATGATGGTATTGTAGATATCGGTTTTGCGGGCAGGAATATATACATCGTATTGGAGTACGATGAAGTTTCGAATACTTTCTCAGAAAAATGGACCAAAACAGGACTGGATGACGGTTCGCAACGTACAGGAAGTACTCTCTATGATTTTGAAGGGGATGGTATAGCCGAAGTGGTATATAGCGAAGAGGAAAACCTGTATATATTAAGCGGATTGGATGGTACGGAGTTGGCCAGAGTTACCTCGTATGCAGGTACCCGTGTGGAATACCCTTTGGTGGCAGACATAAACGATGACGGTCAGGCCGAAATTATAGTTACAGCTCAGGAGTCAAACGGTCCGGGTGGTAGTGGCGGCAATGATTATGTAGCGGTTTACAAGTCAGCTAATACATCCTGGGTGGCTGCACGTGAAGTGTGGAACCAGCACGGTTATCATGTTACCAATGTGAATGATGACCTTACCATTCCTCAGTATCAGCAAGACATCTTTCATCCTCAGTTTGCAGGTTCGTTAAATGGCTTTTTGGTGCAAACCACCTACGTGGATGATACCGGTCGTCCTACTTATGCTACACCCGACTTGGTAGTTACTGCTTCCAGTGTCAATCAAAACTGTGGGTCTACCAACAATGGAATAGATATATCTGTGACCGTACAAAACCAGGGAGACTGGAAGTCGCCGGCTAAAACACCGGTAACCATTTACGACGCTGATCCTTATGCCGGAACAGCTAACGTAATTGATACACTTCATATTCCAACTAACTTGAATGTAGGAGTGATCAAAACCATGACTACCACCGTGCCCGATGACGGCCAGGATTTTACATTGTATGTGTTGGTAAATCACAACCCTTACCAATCAGGAACAATGACTCCAATAGCTACACCATTGGCAGCAGGAGAAACCAATACTTCGGTAAATGAGTGTGACTATACAAACAATAGTTTTAGTCAGGCAATAACGAACTGTAATGCGGAACCAGTGATAGCCGACGTGAATGTAGCCGTAGATGAAGACAATATTTACACGTTTGCATCCACAGATTTTAGTGCAGTATTCTCTGATGCAGATGGCGAAACGATCGATAAAATACAAATCACCTCACTTCCTTCAGTAAGCGAAGGAATACTTTATCTGAGTGGTGTGGCGATAACCGCACTGGATGAGATAGCTTTTGCTGACCTGGGTAATATTACCTTCGAGCCTACACAGGATTTTAATGGAGTGGTTACGTTTGGCTGGAATGCTCACGATGGCACAGAGTATGCTCTCGCCGGAGCAAATGTGAACATTACAGTAAATGCCATAAACGATAAACCCGTTTTAACACTCGATGCAAATAACTCCGGAGGAGGAGCCGATGACGGAGGATTTGAAGTAACCTATACAGAAGGAAACTCAGCTACAGCAGTAGTAGATGTGGATGCAGCACTTACAGATGTAGACGATACTCAAATGGCATCCCTTACTATTCAAACAGCCGGTATAGTGGATGGCGCATTTGAAGTAGTACAGGTAGGGGGAGTTTCGTTTCCTTTAAATGCTGATCTTGCTACTACAGCAGTGGTAGGTGGAACTACATTTTCTATAAACTACAACAGCACATCCGGCTTGTTTACTATAACCAACAATGCCGGAGGGGATTTTGATATCGCCGACATGAATAGTTTGTTAGCTACTATAAATTATCAGCACACCAATAATGATAACCCTACAGCCGGCAACAGAACATTGACTTTTGTGGCAAACGATGGAGAAAGTGATGCTACAGCAGTAGTGTCTACGATTAGTGTGGTGCCTGAAAATGATAGCCCGGTGGCAGTTGATGACTTGAACAATACCGTGGAAGAAGACGGCTCGTTAAATGTGAACCTTATAGCAGCAAATGATACGGATGTAGACGGAACTGTTGATCCGGCTACCATCATACTGATAGATCCCACCAATGCGAGTAACACGGCAGGAGTAGGAGTACCCCTCACAGTAACGGGAGTAGGCACTTACACAGTTGATGCCAGTGGAAATGTTGCCTTCACTGCAGCGTCGGGTTACTCAGGAGATGCCAGTGTTTTTTATACCATTCAGGACGATGGAGGCGCCACATCCAACCAGGGAACCATTGGGATAACAGTATTGGCTCGTCCTACAATCGTATTGGGGTCGAACCCCTCAGTATGCGAAGGAGCAACCAGTGCATCGCTCACTTACAGCAGTACTACAGGAGGAGCAGATGAATACAGCATAGATTATGCAGATGCGTCATTCACGGATGTAAGTAACGCGTCGCTTCTTATAAGCCCTATCAGTTTGTCGATACCCGCATCTACACCTGATGGTGTATATACAGCCGTGTTGACAGTAAGAAACAGCTCTAATGGAGTAGTCAGTAATAACTACGCCATATCAATAACAGTAAAAGACACGCCGGTAATATCCGCCACTTCATCAGACCCAACCTTCTGCGGAGGTAGTAATGGAAGGATAACACTTTCTGGAGTGAAGAACTCAACTTCCTATAATGTAAACTACACTAAAGATGGGTCGAATGTAAGTACAACTATTACTTCCGGTGGTTCGGGAAATAGTCTTGTGATTTCTGGTTTGTCAAAAGGAACCTATACAAATATTAGTGTATCGGCGAGTGGGTGTACTTCTAATACTATAGCTTCAGTAGTATTAAATGACCCTGATATTGCTACTATCAGTACAGGTGCGATTACAGATCCGTCTTCATGTAATGGATCAAACGGTTCGATTCAATTGTCGGGAATGGCAATTTTGACGAATTACACGCTTAGCTATCAAAAAAATGGGGTTGCTGTATCTACTAATATCACTTCAAATGTGGGGGGTAATTATACCATTAGTGGATTGACAGCCGGAACGTACGAAAATATTTATGTAAGCAGACAGGGATGTAATTCTAACACCATAGCCGGTCCGGTTTTACTAAGCGACCCTTCTGCACCTACCATTGTTTATGATAGTGATAAAGATCCTGCTTCCTGTTCTTCTACGGATGGATTTATCATATTGAGTAGCCTTACTGCAGGCAGAGATTATGAGTACTCATATACGAAGAGTAGCGTAACAACCACAGGAACACTTACAGCAGATGGAGATGGGAAAATCAAAATTGATAATTTGCCGGCAGGCTCATACTCCAGTGTATTTGTGGATGATGTGCTTACAGGATGTCAGTCTAATGTGATAGCCAGTATAGTACTAAATCCACCGGATATAGCTCTCGGCACGGTTCAAAACGCAACAACCTGCTCAGGTACTGAAGGTTCTATTCAGATTATTAACCTGGCTGCCAATACGGCATATTTGTTGGATTATACGGTGGATGCCGTACCTGTAGCATCAGCTACCATCACCGCCAATGCCAGTGGTCAGCACCTGATCAGCGGTTTGTCTGCAGGCAGTTATACAGACATTAGATTTACCAACAACGGTTGTGTTACCAACTCATTGAGTGCCACACTCACCGAGCCAACACCGGCAACTATCACATCAGGAACTGTTACGAACCCAACGACCTGCGGAGGTACAGACGGAATTATTCAATTGACAGGATTGGAAATAGGAGCTACATACACAGTAGATTACCTGGATGATGCCGCACCGGTAAGCGTAAGCATAGGTGCAGATGGTACAGGCAAAATTGAAATTACCGGCCTGAATGCGGGGGATTATACCAACATCAGCGTAACGAAAGATAATTGTCAATCGAATAGTATTGCAAGCATTACGCTTAGCGATCCGGTTGCGCCGGCCATTACGCTGGGAGCCAACCCTGTAGAGTGCTCAGGAGTGTCCACTACATCCATCAGTTACACAGTAGACGCAGGCTCACCCAATCGTTACAGCATCGATTTTTCAGCATCGGCTAATACTGCCGGTTTCGTAGACGTATCGGATGCAACCTTACCGGCCGGTAATATTTCGATAGCCATAGGTACTGTTGCAGCTGGAACATACACGGCAACACTTAATGTATCAGACAACAGCACAGCCTGTGTGAGTACGTCTTATCCGATATCGGTAACAGTGGAAGCTAACCCTACCATAACTTTTGGAGCAGCTCCCGAAGCTTGCCGCGGCGATCTTTCAACAACATATACATTCTCGGGCACCTCTGGCTCTCCTGATAGATACAGCATTGATTTCAATGCAGCAGCAGAAGCTGAAGGGTTTGTTGATGTGGTTAATGGCATACTGGGAAGTAGCCCTATTGAAATAGATGTGCCGGTAGCAGCAGCTACGGGCGATTACAATGCTGTGATCCGGGTATCAAACTCCACTACAGGTTGTGCCAGTACCAATACAGGTTTTGTGCTGAGAGTAAACCCCAGGCCTACAATTACAGTGTCGGCAAACCCCGAAGTATGTCAGGGGCAAACGACCGCTACATTAGCGTATTCGTCTGTTTCAGCCAGCCCCGACCAGTACAGTATTGCATTTAGTGCAGCAGCCAAAGGTGCCGGTTTTGCAGATGTATCACCTACAGCTTTGCCGGCAAATGAAATAGATATTACAGTTCCGGGAGCGGTTGCTGCGGGAAGCTACTCAGCTACTTTGAATGTGATTAACTCAACTACAGGATGTATTAGTGATAGCAAGTCTATTGCAGTAGTAGTGAATGCTACTCCAGACATTACACTGTCTGGAAATCTGGATGTATGCGCCGGAACAACAAGTGAACCGTTGGCGTATACCGGACTTACCGGAGGTGCCGACGTATACAGTATCGATTTTGATGCTACAGCAGAAGGACAGGGCTTTGCCGATGTGTCAAACGCAGCTTTGCCAGCGTCTAGCCCGTTGACGGTTACGATTCCGGCAGCAGCTGTGGCAGGCACATATAATGCTACATTGCAGGTGACGAATACCACTACAGGCTGTGTAAGTACAGGAAAAGCATTTACCATTACCATAAACGATAATCCTACTGTGAGCCTGGGAGGAAATCCTGGTGTTTGCAGAGGAGGTACGTCTGCCGATTTAAGCTTTACCGTTTCAGCAGGTAGCCCGGATTTGTATTCTATCAATTTCGATGCGGTAGCAGAAGGTCAGGGTTTTGTGGATGTGGTAGATCAGGCGTTGGGCGGTAGCCCTTTGAGCATCACAGTACCGGCAGCCGCCGCTGTGAACGCCTATAATGCAACGATTACGTTTAAAAACAATACAACAGGCTGCAGTTCTTCGGCTATTGCTTTTACTTTAAATGTGCATGCAAATCCAACAATTTCGATAGGATCCGATCCGGAATTTTGTGAAGGTCAAACTGCTGGTACCATTTCGTATTCTGCGACTACCGGCTCTCCGGATGTATATTCCATAGATTTCGCTGATGCAGGGTTCGCTGATGTTACGAATCAGGCTATTGCTCCAGGGCAATTGACATTTACTATACCCGGGGCTGCTACCAGTGGTACATATGCAGCGGCTTTGACAGTAACAAACACAACCACAGGATGTGTAAGTGCTGTGAAAAATTTCAATGTAGTAATTAAAAATACGCCGGCCATTACCTCTTCTAAAATAGACCCCACAACTTGTGGAGCATCAGATGGAAGCATTACTTTAAGTGGTCTAAGCGACGTAGTAACCTATACACTGTCTTACAACCGCGACGGGTCGCCGGTTTCAACTACAGCAACACCTACTGGTGGCGATATCGTAATCGGTAGCCTGACTGCAGGCAGTTATACAGATATCAAAGTAACAGAAGACGGGTGCGATAGCAATACAATAGATGTAACACTCAGTGATCCTCCAACTGCAGCACTTACTTTTACCTCATCATCCGATCCGGGAAGCTGTGGAGGCAACACGGGAAGTATCACTGTAAACACCGGTGTAAATCAGGTGATATCCTACACTGTGGATTACCTCTACAACAGTACCCCCGCTTCACAAACCATCAGCTCAGACGGGTCAGGAGTATTGGTAATAGGAAGCCTTACAGCAGGTCAGTATGAAAATATTAAAGTGACAGCCAGTGGTTGTGTGTCTAATGTGTTAGCGGGTCCATATAGCCTCAATGACCCTTCAGCACCTACTATTTCCTATAGCAACAGCACCAATACTCAACCTGCCACTTGTGGAGCAGGAGGGAATGGTGTGATAGTGATTTTTGGCACTGACAACAGCACCACATATTCGTATGAATATACCTACAAAGGTTCTTTGGTTACGGGTTCAGCAACTTCAGAGTCTGTAGGTAATCAGTTGAAAATTACAGGCTTAAATGCGGGTACCTATACCGATTTATCTCTTACGGTAACATCCTGTAAATCAAATACGCTACCGAGTATTGTCCTGAATCCACCGGATATAGCATTGGGTACCATTACAGATCCTACAACCTGTTCGGGTACGGAAGGTTCTATACAGATAGAAGGTTTTGCGGCAAACACTCCCTATGACCTTACTTACGAACTAGACGGAACACCCGTAAATGGTGGCAGTATCGTTAGTGATGCCAACGGAGAGTACGTGATGACAGGCCTTGTAGCCGGAGCATATACCAACATTGTATTTGAAAACAATGCTTGTTCTACAAGCCCACCATTGTCTGCTACATTAACGGATCCTACAGCACCAACCATAGCGGCTGGTACACATGTAGATCCAACTACATGTGGAGGTTCTCAGGGTGTAATAAAGATTACATCGTTAGCGGCATCTACTACATATTCAGTGAGTTATACCTATGCCGGAACAGTAACGACTCAGTCGCTTACCACAAATTCAGCCGGAAATATTGATATTACAGGGTTGTCGGCAGGCAGCTATACCAACATTACAGCTACGATCAACAATTGTACATCGAATGCATTAAGTGTATCGCTTACAGACCCGGCCGGTCCTTCCTTTAGCATTACAGATACCAATCCAAGTGTTTGTGAAGGTACATTGTCTACTACATTGGCTTACACTGTAAATTCAGGTACAGCCGATACCTACAGTATCACTTTTTCAGCCGGAGCAACTTCTCAGGGCTTTGTGGCAGTAACAGACGCAGCTTTGAGTGGCGGTACTATCGACGTAGATATTCCGGCGAGTGCCTCAGCGGGTTCCTATGGTGTTTTTGTTACGGTAAAAAATAGCACAAGCAATTGTGAGAGCAATACAGTAAGTGTTACCCTCCAGATCAATGCAAATCCGACGATTACATTTAGTGCAATTCCGGATGTATGCGACGGAGCTACTACTGCTTCCTTGGCATATTCTAATGAATCTGCCGGAACGGATTTGTATGATGTAGTATTCGATGCGGCGGCTGTTACCGCTGGTTTTACCAATGTAACAGATGGGGATCTTACAGCGGCAAACCCTATAGCATTGACTATTCCGGGTACGGCAACCCCCGGAACCTACACAGCAACAGTGAATGTGAAAAACTCATCCACCGGATGTGTGAGTGACGATTACACAATCAGTATTACCATTAATGATACGCCCGATATTACATTGGGTACCAGTCCGGAAGTTTGCGCAGGAGAAACAAGTACTTCGATAGCATACACGGCTACCGCAAATAGTCCCGATCAGTATAGCATTGATTTTGATCCGACCGCTGAGGGACAGGGATTTTTGGATGTGCCGACTACAGCATTGTCAGTAAGTCCCATTGCGTTAACAGTTCCGGGAGGCGCGAATCCCGGCACATACAATGCCGATTTAGTAGTGACCAACAGCGGTACGGGATGTACCAGTACAACAAAGTCCTTTACCATTACGATACATGCTTACCCGACTGTACCCACAGTAAATAGCCAGTTAACCAATGACCCAACACCGGTGATTACTGGAGATGCCGATAATGGTACTAATGTGACCATTATCGTAGCAGGTGCTACATATACTCAGGTAGCAGGTGCTTCCGGTTGGTCAGTGGATACCGGTGCAGATACACCGGATAGTGGTACTTTTTCCCCTAACACCAATGGAGCTAATGAAGTTCAGGTTTTCAGTGAGTTAAATGGGTGTTCGAGTACAGATGTCACCACAGATGAGATTGTAATTGATACTAATTCTCCGGCCATTCCTACAGTCAACAGTCAGGTAACCAATAATACTACTCCTACAATAACAGGAACAGCGGAAGCAGGCTCCACAGTTACAGTAGAAGTTGGAACCGCAACGTTTATCGTTGTTGCCAATGCAAGTGGCAATTGGAGTGTTGATACGAGTGTTGTTCCCAACAGTGGTACATTCACCCCTGATGTAAACGGGGCTAACGAAGTAGCGGTGACCAGTACAGATAGTGCTGGCAATAGCAGTACCGATGTTACAAACCTCGAATTGGTGATTGACACAACGCCACCAAATACACCTACTGTAGCAAGCCAGGTAACTAATGATACTACGCCTGTAATATCAGGTACAGCTGAAGCGGGTAGTACCGTGACAGTTGTTGTAGCAGGAGCTACCTATATTACTACAGCCAATGCAGGAGGAAACTGGAGCATAGACACAGAAACCGTTTCACCTGATAGTGGTACGTTTGCACCAAATGTAAATGGATCGAATGAAGTGGCAGTAACCAGCACCGATGAAGCTGGGAATAGTACTGTGGATGCTACTAATCAGGAACTGCAAATTGATACTACCGCACCGTCAATACCGACTGTGGTAAGTCAGGTAACCAACGACACCACGCCGGAATTGACAGGTACTGCTGAAATAGGAAGTACAGTTACTGTGGTAGTGGGGGGAGCCACCTATACGACTACCGCAGACTTATCCGGAGATTGGACTATAGACACAGGAGTGGATGCACCCGTTTCTGGTGTTTTTAATCCCAATGTAAACGGTACAAATGAGGTAACTGTAACCAGCACCGATGAAGCTGGAAACAGTACCAATGACATAACAAGCCTGGAGTTGACTATTGACACAACTTCACCAGAGGTGCCTACTGTTAACCCTCAGGTTACAAACAATACAAATCCTGTGATTACGGGAACAGCAGAAGCAAACAGTGATATCGAAGTAACTGTGGGAGGAGCTGTTTTTAACACTACCGCAGATGCAGGAGGAAACTGGAGTGTTGATACGAGTGTTGCACCCAACAGCGGTACTTTTTCACCGGATGTAAATGGAATTAATCAGGTTGATGTAGTAAGCACCGATGAAGCCGGAAATAGCTCAGCTGATGTTACCGTAGATGAGTTAGTTATAGACACAACAAACCCGGCCACTCCTACAGTAGACGAATTATATACTAATGATACTACTCCGATATTGACAGGTACTGCTGAAACAGGAAGTACCGTGGTGATATCAGTGGCAGGAGCTACGTATGAAACCGTAGCGGATGCTTCAGGAAACTGGGTGTTGGATACAGAAAGTGCCACTCCAAATACGGGAACATTTTCACCGGATGTGAATGGTGCTAATGAAGTAGCAGTAACCAGTACCGATGAAGCGGGAAACAGTTCGAGTGATGTTACCACATTTGAATTGAATATTGATACGACTGCCCCAACCCTGGCGATCGATGTAGTAGCCGGAGATGACATTATCAATGCAGCAGAAGACGATAACCCTGTAACGATCAGCGGCACGACAGTGGGCGTAGAAGACGGCCAGGTAGTGACGATCAATTTGAATGGCGAAGTATACAGTGCTACCGTGACCAGTGATGTATGGTCAGTAGACATCCCTGCAGTAGATGCACAGAACCTGGCTCAGGGCACCAGCACCATTACCGCCAATGTGAACGATGTGGCAGGCAACCCTGCACCTCAGGCCACCCGCGACATAGTCCATGACTCTGCAGCGCCAAGCTTAGCCATCGATGTAGTAGCCGGAGATGACATCATCAATGCAGCAGAAGACGATAACCCTGTAACGATCAGCGGCACAACAGTGGGCGTAGAAGACGGCCAGGTAGTGACGATCAATTTGAATGGCGAAGTATACAGTGCTACCGTGACCAGTGATGTATGGTCAGTAGACATCCCTGCAGTAGATGCACAGAACCTGGCTCAGGGCACCAGCACCATTACCGCCAATGTGAACGATGTGGCAGGCAACCCTGCGCCTCAGGCTACCCGCGACATAGTCCATGACTCTGCCGCGCCAACCCTGGCGATCGATGTAGTAGCCGGAGATGACATTATCAATGCAGCAGAAGACGATAACCCTGTAACGATCAGCGGCACGACAGTGGGCGTAGAAGACGGCCAGGTAGTGACGATCAATTTGAATGGCGAAGTATACAGTGCTACCGTGACCAGTGATGTATGGTCAGTAGACATCCCTGCAGTAGATGCACAGAACCTGGCTCAGGGCACCAGCACCATTACCGCCAATGTGAACGATGTGGCAGGCAACCCTGCACCTCAGGCCACCCGCGACATAGTCCATGACTCTGCAGCGCCAAGCTTAGCCATCGATGTAGTAGCCGGAGATGACATCATCAACGCAGCAGAAGACGATAACCCTGTAACGATCAGTGGCACGACAGTGGGCGTAGAAGACGGCCAGGTAGTGACGATCAATTTGAATGGCGAAGTATACAGTGCTACCGTGACCAGTGATGTATGGTCAGTAGACATCCCTGCAGTAGATGCACAGAACCTGGCTCAGGGCACCAGCACCATCACCGCCAATGTGAACGATGTGGCAGGCAACCCTGCACCTCAGGCCACCCGCGACATAGTCCATGACTCTGCAGCGCCAAGCTTAGCCATCGATGTAGTAGCCGGAGATGACATTATCAACGCAGCAGAAGACGATAACCCTGTAACGATCAGCGGCACAACAGTGGGCGTAGAAGACGGCCAGGTAGTGACGATCAATTTGAATGGCGAAGTATACAGTGCTACCGTGACCAGTGATGTATGGTCAGTAGACATCCCTGCAGTAGATGCACAGAACCTGGCTCAGGGCACCAGCACCATCACCGCCAATGTGAACGATGTGGCAGGCAACCCTGCACCTCAGGCCACCCGCGACATAGTCCATGACTCTGCAGCGCCAAGCTTAGCCATCGATGTAGTAGCCGGAGATGACATCATCAACGCAGCAGAAGACGATAACCCTGTAACGATCAGTGGCACGACAGTGGGCGTAGAAGACGGCCAGGTAGTGACGATCAATTTGAATGGCGAAGTATACAGTGCTACCGTGACCAGTGATGTATGGTCAGTAGACATCCCTGCAGTAGATGCACAGAACCTGGCTCAGGGCACCAGCACCATCACCGCCAATGTGAACGATGTGGCAGGCAACCCTGCACCTCAGGCCACCCGCGACATAGTCCATGACTCTGCAGCGCCAAGCTTAGCCATCGATGTAGTAGCCGGAGATGACATCATCAACGCAGCAGAAGACGATAACCCTGTAACGATCAGTGGCACGACAGTGGGCGTAGAAGACGGCCAGGTAGTGACGATCAATTTGAATGGCGAAGTATACAGTGCTACCGTGACCAGTGATGTATGGTCAGTAGACATCCCTGCAGTAGATGCACAGAACCTGGCTCAGGGCACCAGCACCATCACCGCCAATGTGAACGATGTGGCAGGCAACCCTGCACCTCAGGCCACCCGCGACATAGTCCATGACTCTGCAGCGCCAAGCTTAGCCATCGATGTAGTAGCCGGAGATGACATTATCAACGCAGCAGAAGACGATAACCCTGTAACGATCAGCGGCACAACAGTGGGCGTAGAAGACGGCCAGGTAGTGACGATCAATTTGAATGGCGAAGTATACAGTGCTACCGTGACCAGTGATGTATGGTCAGTAGACATCCCTGCAGTAGATGCACAGAACCTGGCTCAGGGCACCAGCACCATCACCGCCAATGTGAACGATGTGGCAGGCAACCCTGCACCTCAGGCCACCCGCGACATAGTCCATGACTCTGCAGCGCCAAGCTTAGCCATCGATGTAGTAGCCGGAGATGACATCATCAACGCAGCAGAAGACGATAACCCTGTAACGATCAGTGGCACGACAGTGGGCGTAGAAGACGGCCAGGTAGTGACGATCAATTTGAATGGCGAAGTATACAGTGCTACCGTGACCAGTGATGTATGGTCAGTAGACATCCCTGCAGTAGATGCACAGAACCTGGCTCAGGGCACCAGCACCATCACCGCCAATGTGAACGATGTGGCAGGCAACCCTGCACCTCAGGCCACCCGCGACATAGTCCATGACTCTGCCGCGCCAACCCTGGCCATCGATGTAGTAGCCGGAGACGATAGAATCAATGCAGTAGAAGATGACAATCCTGTAACAGTAAGCGGTACTACAGATGCTGAAGATGGTCAGGTAGTAACTATTGACCTGAACGGCCAAACCTACAGTGCGACAGTAACGGCAGGTAGCTGGTCGGTAGATATACCGGCAGTGGATGTACAGGCTTTGGATGAAACCGAAGCGATGACTGTTACGGTCAATGACCTTGCCGGTAACCCATCCACACCAGTAGTAAAAACGATCACCCACGATGTTAGCGCTCCTACGTTAGCCATTGATGTAGTAGCCGGAGACGATAGAATCAATGCAGTAGAAGATGACAATCCTGTAACAGTAAGCGGTACTACAGATGCCGAAGATGGTCAGGTAGTAACTATTGACCTGAACGGCCAAACCTACAGTGCGACAGTAACGGCAGGTAGCTGGTCGGTAGATATACCGGCAGTGGATGTACAGGCTTTGGATGAAACCGAAGCGATGACTGTTACGGTCAATGACCTTGCGGGTAACCCATCCACACCAGTAGTAAAAACGATCACCCACGATGTTAGCGCTCCTACGTTAGCCATTGATGTAGTAGCCGGAGATGATAGAATCAATGCAGTAGAAGACGACAGTCCTGTAACAGTAAGTGGTACTACAGATGCCGAAGATGGTCAGGTAGTAACTATTGACCTGAACGGTCAAACCTACAGTGCGACAGTAACGGCAGGTAGCTGGTCGGTAGATATACCGGCAGTGGATGTACAGGCTTTGGATGAAACCGAAGCGATGACTGTTACGGTCAATGACCTTGCGGGTAACCCATCCACACCAGTAGTAAAAACGATCACCCACGATGTTAGCGCTCCTACGTTAGCCATTGATGTAGTAGCCGGAGATGATAGAATCAATGCAGTAGAAGACGACAGTCCTGTAACAGTAAGTGGTACTACAGATGCCGAAGATGGTCAGGTAGTAACTATTGACCTGAACGGTCAAACCTACAGTGCGACAGTAACGGCAGGTAGCTGGTCGGTAGATATACCGGCAGTGGATGTACAGGCTTTGGATGAAACCGAAGCGATGACTGTTACGGTCAATGACCTTGCGGGTAACCCATCCACGCCAGTAGTAAAAACGATCACTCACGATGTTAGCGCACCGACATTGGGTATTGATGTAGTGGCTGGAGACGATAGAATTAATGCAGTAGAAGACGACAGCCCTGTAACAGTAAGTGGTACTACAGATGCCGAAGATGGTCAGGTAGTAACTATTGACCTGAACGGCCAAACCTACAGTGCGACAGTAACGGCAGGTAGCTGGTCGGTAGATATACCGGCTGTTGATGTACAGGCTTTGGATGAAACCGAAGCGATGACTGTTACGGTCAATGACCTTGCAGGTAACCCATCCACACCAGTAGTAAAAACGATTACCCACGATGTTAGCGCACCGACATTGGGTATTGATGTAGTAGCCGGAGACGATAGAATTAATGCAGTAGAAGACGACAGCCCTGTAACAGTAAGCGGTACTACAGATGCTGAAGATGGTCAGGTAGTAACTATTGACCTGAACGGCCAAACCTACAGTGCTACAGTGACGGCAGGTAGCTGGTCGGTAGATATACCGGCAGTGGATGTACAGGCTTTGGATGAAACCGAAGCGATGACTGTTACGGTCAATGACCTTGCCGGTAACCCATCCACACCAGTAGTAAAAACGATCACCCACGATGTTAGCGCTCCTACGTTAGCCATTGATGTAGTAGCCGGAGATGATAGAATCAATGCAGTAGAAGACGACAGTCCTGTAACAGTAAGTGGTACTACAGATGCCGAAGATGGTCAGGTAGTAACTATTGACCTGAACGGTCAAACCTACAGTGCGACAGTAACGGCAGGTAGCTGGTCGGTAGATATACCGGCAGTGGATGTACAGGCTTTGGATGAAACCGAAGCGATGACTGTTACGGTCAATGACCTTGCGGGTAACCCATCCACGCCAGTAGTAAAAACGATCACTCACGATGTTAGCGCACCGACATTGGGTATTGATGTAGTGGCTGGAGACGATAGAATTAATGCAGTAGAAGACGACAGCCCTGTAACAGTAAGTGGTACTACAGATGCCGAAGATGGTCAGGTAGTAACTATTGACCTGAACGGCCAAACCTACAGTGCGACAGTAACGGCAGGTAGCTGGTCGGTAGATATACCGGCTGTTGATGTACAGGCTTTGGATGAAACCGAAGCGATGACTGTTACGGTCAATGACCTTGCAGGTAACCCATCCACACCAGTAGTAAAAACGATTACCCACGATGTTAGCGCACCGACATTGGGTATTGATGTAGTAGCCGGAGACGATAGAATTAATGCAGTAGAAGACGACAGCCCTGTAACAGTAAGCGGTACTACAGATGCTGAAGATGGTCAGGTAGTAACTATTGACCTGAACGGCCAAACCTACAGTGCTACAGTGACGGCAGGTAGCTGGTCGGTAGATATACCGGCAGTGGATGTACAGGCTTTGGATGAAACCGAAGCGATGACTGTTACGGTCAATGACCTTGCCGGTAACCCATCCACACCAGTAGTAAAAACGATCACCCACGATGTTAGCGCACCGACATTGGGTATCGATGTAGTGGCTGGAGATGATAGAATTAATGCAGTAGAAGACGACAGCCCTGTAACTGTAAGCGGTACTACAGATGCCGAAGATGGTCAGGTAGTGACTATTGACCTGAACGGCCAAACCTACAGTGCGACAGTAACGGCAGGTAGCTGGTCGGTAGATATACCGGCAGTGGATGTACAGGCTTTGGATGAAACCGAAGCGATGACTGTTACGGTCAATGACCTTGCCGGTAACCCATCCACACCAGTAGTAAAAACGATCACCCACGATGTTAGCGCACCGACATTGGGTATCGATGTAGTGGCTGGAGATGATAGAATTAATGCAGTAGAAGACGACAGCCCTGTAACTGTAAGCGGTACTACAGATGCCGAAGATGGTCAGGTAGTGACTATTGACCTGAACGGCCAAACCTACAGTGCGACAGTAACGGCAGGTAGCTGGTCGGTAGATATACCGGCAGTGGATGTACAGGCTTTGGATGAAACCGAAGCGATGACTGTTACGGTCAATGACCTTGCCGGTAACCCATCCACGCCAGTAGTTAAAACGATTACCCACGATGTTAGCGCACCGACATTGGGTATTGATGTAGTGGCTGGAGATGATAGAATCAATGCAGTAGAAGACGACAGTCCTGTAACAGTAAGCGGTACTACAGATGCCGAAGATGGTCAGGTAGTGACTATTGACCTGAACGGCCAAACCTACAGTGCGACAGTAACGGCAGGTAGCTGGTCGGTAGATATACCGGCAGTGGATGTACAGGCTTTGGATGAAACCGAAGCGATGACTGTTACGGTCAATGACCTTGCCGGTAACCCATCCACGCCAGTAGTTAAAACGATTACCCACGATGTTAGCGCACCGACATTGGGTATTGATGTAGTGGCTGGAGATGATAGAATCAATGCAGTAGAAGACGACAGTCCTGTAACAGTAAGCGGTACTACAGATGCCGAAGATGGTCAGGTAGTGACTATTGACCTGAACGGCCAAACCTACAGTGCGACAGTAACGGCAGGTAGCTGGTCGGTAGATATACCGGCAGTGGATGTACAGGCTTTGGATGAAACCGAAGCGATGACTGTTACGGTCAATGACCTTGCCGGTAACCCATCCACGCCAGTAGTAAAAACGATCACCTACGATGCAACAGCTCCTTCAACTCCTACAGTGAATGCTCTGAACACGGATGATACTACGCCGGTGATTTCAGGTACAGCAGACGCTGGCACACAAGTGACAGTAGAGGTAGCAGGAGCGACCTACATACTTGTAGCGGATGCATCGGGTAATTGGTCAGTGGACACGGAAACTGTAACACCCGATAGTGGAACTTTTTCTCCTAATGAAAACGGGGTAAATGAAGTGGTGGTAACCAGTACCGATGATGCGGGTAATTCCTCTACAGATCAAACCACAGGGGAGTTAGTGTTGGATAAAAATGATAACCCAATAGCAACTGCTGTTAGCATTGATATGGACGAAGACAATACAGCTACAGGCAGTATAGCAGCTAATGTAACTGATCCTGAAAATCATCAATTGTCATTCACCCTTTTGACAACACCTGACCCGGCAACAGAAGGCAGTATGATATTGAATACTGATGGTTCGTATGTCTTTACTCCTGTCGATAATTTCAATGGAACTGTGGTGATGACTTATGAGGTATGCGATGACGGAAATCCTTCGTTATGTGCTCAGGAAAGCATCACGGTCAATGTAAATGCCGTAAACGATTTCCCAGTGGCAGTAGGAGAGACGCTATCCATAGATGAGGACAACTCCGGAACAGGTACATTGGCAGATAATGTTACTGATGTAGAGTCTGACAGCTTCACCTTTGCTTTGATAAGTGGCCCTGATCCATCTACACAGGGACAGTTGACACTGAACCCGGATGGCACATATTCATTTGTACCGGTGGCAGACTTTAGTGGATCGTTGACATTTGTTTATGAAGTGTGTGATGACGGAAGTCCTTCAAGATGTTCACAGGCTTCAGTGGCTATAGAAGTCAATGCCGTGAACGATGCACCTGTAGCCAATGATGATATAGCCAGTGTGAACCCTGGAAATACAGTGGTTGTAAATGTGTTGGCCAATGATTCGGACAAAGAAGGAGATCAGCTTACAGTTTCGCAGATAGTGAGTGCTCCGGCTAATGGAACGGTAGTGATCAATGTGGACGGTACAGTAAGTTATACCCCTGATGCGGGTTTTGATAATGGAACGGACTCATTTACATACGAGGTATGTGACAATGGTTCTCCTTCCGAGTGTAACACTGCTATTGTTACTGTTTCAGTACCCGAGCAGGAGTTTGCTCCTACAGCCGTAGACGATACAGTAGCAGGGAGTGAAGATACGCCCATTTCAGGCAATGTGTTGACCAACGATAGTGATGGAAACGGAGATGTGCTAACGGTGAATACTACACCGGTATCAGCTCCGGCGAATGGCACGCTGGTGTTAAATACCGATGGTACATTTACATATACACCTGCAGCAGATTTTAGTGGTACAGATACGTTTACCTATGAAGTATGCGACGATGCTTCACCGGCATTGTGCTCGCAGGCTACAGTGACTGTTACTGTAAATGCGGTAAATGATGCTCCTGAGCAAATAGCATCGGAAAGCATTACCGTGGCTGAAGATACTCAGGCTTCCGGCACATTGGCGGATAATGTAACGGATAAAGAAGGAGATCCTATAACATTTAGTGTAGTTACAGCTCCGGATCCGGCTACTCAGGGAGTATTAAGTCTGAATGCTGACGGTACATATACGTTCCAGCCTGTAGAAAACTTTACAGGAACAATAAACTTCACCTACAGAGCCTGTGACAATGGGTCACCTAAGCAATGTGTAGAAGAAACAGTAACGATTACGATAGAAGCGGTAAATGATGCACCGGTGGCCAATGATGATCTGGCTTCTGTAGATCCCGGAAATACAGTAATTATCCGTGTCCTGGCAAATGATACGGATATAGAAGGCGATGCGATCACAGTTTCGCAGATATCAGTAGCAGCAGCCAATGGGACAACTGTAATCAATGGTGATGGAACAATATCGTATACTCCTGATGCAGGATTCACTAGTGGTACAGATACATTTACCTATGAAGTGTGCGACAATGGTTCGCCAAGTGGTTGTGCTACAGCTGTAGTTACAGTCACTGTACCGGAGCAGGCACTGGCGCCAGTGGCCAATGATGATCAGTTTAGCACCAACGAAGATGTAGCTATTTCCGGTAATGTTGCAGAAAATGACAGTGATGGAAATAATGATGCACTGACAGTGAACACTACCCCGGTATCCGCTCCGTCAAATGGTACTTTGGTATTGAATACAGACGGTTCATTTACATACACACCTAATGCAGGGTTTAGTGGTACAGATACATTTACTTACGAAGTGTGTGATGATGCCACGCCATCACAGTGTGACCAGGCTTCCGTTAGTATCGTGGTAAATGCTGTGAATGATGCACCGGTACTGACTAAAGAGCTGGTGTCTGTAGACGAAGATGCTACCGTAAGTGGCACGCTGCAAGACAATGTGTCGGATGAAGATTCAAATGGTTTTACATTTAGTCTGGTGACCACTTTGGATGCTGCGAGTCAGGGAGTATTTACACTCAACTCCGATGGGTCATACTCATTTACTCCGGCAGATGACTTTAGCGGTATGTTGACAATAACATACGAGGTGTGTGACGATGGCAACCCTTCAGCATGTAGTCAGGAAACCATAGAAATAACGGTAAATCCCGTTAACGATGCTCCTGTTGCTGTAGATGACCAGGCGTCTACTGCAGAAGATACACCGGTAACGGTAGATGTATTAGCCAATGATACCGATACAGACGGAGATAACCTGAACGTGACCACAGCGACAGCTGATAGAGGAACGGTAGTTATTAATAGCGACGGAACTCTGACAGTAACTCCGCCTTCAGACTTTGTAGGAGATATTCGGGTAGACTATGAAATTAGTGATGGAAACGGAGGAACTTCTGCTGCAGTATTGATAGTGAGCATAAGTGCCGATAGGTCGATTACTGTAGATATGCAGGAAGTTTGTATCAACGATGTGCCTTATGTGGATTATGAAGTGACAACAGTCAATTTTGACGGCACAGGCGTAACAGCACTGATAGAGTGGATAAATGGAGATGGTAATGTGGTGCAAACGCTAACAGATCAACCTCTTTCTGGTCGTTTGTTGTGGCCGGGAGCTGCTGTAGATGGAAACGGAAACGGCACTGACTGGCCCGGATGGGATTTTGTAGACAATGAATGGGTGCAGGTAGATGATGGCCTGAGAGATGGTATGAGTGTGCGTATTTCGGTAAATCCGGAAAGTACACTAACGGTAAGTTACCCGCCGGCTACTCCGGCTTGTGCAGCCCAACCGGTCAATCCATTTGATTCACTCGATACCGATAACGACGGTGTGTTGGATAAAGACGAAGACATCAACGGAGATGGTGATTTTACCAACGACGATTCCGATGGCGATGGTACACCCGATTATCAGGATACTGACGATGACGGAGATGGTATTTTCACGGCAGATGAAGATACGAATCAGGATGGTGACTTTACCAACGACGATTGCAATGGAAATAATGTACCCAACTACCTGGATACAGACTACTGTGATACCGATGGCGATGGTATTCCCGATGACGAGGAAGACCTGAACAACGACGGTAACTTCTATAACGACGATTGTGACGCTGACGGAGTACCTAACTTCCAGGATGCAACACCGTGCGACGATGAGCTTGATACCACTCCGGTAATTACTCCTAACGATGATGGATTTAATGACGTAATGGAAATAGTGGGTATAGAAGAGTTTCCAAACAACATTGTACGCATATACAACAGGTGGGGTAACCTGGTATGGGAGACCCGCGGATACAACAATACTTCCAATGCCTTTGGCGGTTTCAACAACTTTGGCCTGCTCACCAGCAATGGCAAGCTACCGGATGGTACATATTTTATCATCATAGATAAAGGGGATGGTAGTCCTTTACAAAAAGATTTTGTAGTAATAAAAAGATAACAGCTATGAGAAAATTATATATAATCCTTTCGATAGCAACATTGCTGATAAGTGGTGCCAATGCCCAGCAACAGGCCATGTTTACACAGTATATGTTTAATGGACTGGCGCTCAACCCTGCCTATGCGGGCATTCACGAAGGACTGTCAGCAAGTATGCTGTGGAGAGAGCAGTGGGTTGGTTTTGAGGGAGCACCTAGTACACAGACATTTTCCATTCATAGCCCTATACGATACAAACCTGTATCGCTGGGGGCTATGCTCATTAGGGATAAGATAGGGGTAACCGAGCAGTTTGGAGCCTACTTTAGCTATGCTTACCGGATTATGACCAGTGAGAAAACCCGCTTGTCGTTTGGTTTGCAGGGAAGTGTTTCCAATTTCAATTCCAATTTTGAGGATGCCACATTAGGGCTGGATCCGTCGTTGCTCAACAGCCAGGTAAATGAGACCAAACCCAATGCCGGAGTAGGGCTTATGTATCACTCCGACAGGTTTTATGTAGGCCTTTCAGTACCACAGTTGATAAATCAGGAATTTGATAAGAACAACCCGGATTCAGATTCTTTTATGGTAAGGCATTATTTTGCTACTGCCGGAGTGGTTTTCGACCTGAGTAGAGATGTGAAGCTGAAACCCAACCTGCTGGTAAAAGCAGCCCATGGGTCGCCCCTGCAATTAGATTTGAATGTAAACATGCTGTTGCAGGAGTTTTTATGGGTAGGATTGTCTTACCGATCCTTCGATAGTTTTGACGCTTTGGTTCAATTTCAGCTTACACCCTTGTTGCAATTGGGGTATGCCTTTGATTTTGCTACCACTACGGAGTTGAGAAGGGTAAACTCCGGTTCACATGAAATCATGCTCAACTACAGATTTAAACTCAATAAAGATCGAACTGTTACGCCTAGATATTTTTAGAAAATGATCCGACTATACTTAACCCAACTATTTGTTTTTAGTTTGTCGCTGTTCGTATATGGTCAAAAAAATGACTACAACGAAGTGAACGGTGACCTGGCCTTCGAAAAATATAAATACGAAGAGGCAGTAGTTTTTTATCAGGAAGCCTTAACCAAATCCCCTGATGATCACTTCCTGAAGCTAAAAATAGCGGAGAGCTACCGCAAAATGAATAATCATGTAGTAGCTGCCGATTGGTATAGCCAGGTGCTGGACGCAGAGACAGTGGATGTAGATGATATCTACAAACTACACTATGCGCAGGCCTTATTGTACAATGGAGACAATGCCAACGCTAAAAAATGGTTTGAAGCGTATCAACAACACGATCCGGACAGTAAAGTGCCTGACAACCGATTGCAGGGAATAGAAAATTTTGACGTTTTTCTTGAGCGGGAAAAATATTTTTCGATTGAGAAAATGAATTTTAACTCGCCATCCAAAGACTTCAGCCCTCATTTTTTTAAGGAAGGTCTCATTTTTGTTTCGGATCGTACTACAGACGAAGGCAAGAACCCATGGGATAATCGCGTGTTTCTAAACCTTTTTTACACGAAAATAAGTGAAGACGGTACATTTTATACGCCAGAGGAGCTGAGCAGAAAGCTTAACACCATGTATCATGAAGGGCCGGTTTCGGTCTACAATAACGGTAAACGTATAGCCTTTACCAGAAACAATTACCATAAAAGAGTGTTGAGAAGAAGCAATGATGGTATCAACAACCTGCAGATACTATTTGCCGATGTAAATGAAAACAACCAATGGAAGAATCTGGAAAAATTTCCACACAACAGCAGAGAGTATTCTACGGGACATCCCGCTATGAATTCAGATGGTACATTGATGGTGTTTTCTTCAGACCGACCCGGAGGGCTAGGTGGTTCGGATATTTACTATTCACAGCTGGTTGACGGGCAGTGGAGTGAGCCTGTCAATCTAGGCCCAGAAATCAACACACAGGGCGATGAGTTGTTTCCTTACCTGTTCAGCGATAGTATTTTGTATTTTTCATCCAATGGGCACTATGGTCTTGGAGGACTGGATGTGTACCAATCGGTGTTCGACGAAGAAAAAAGTCACAGTATAAAAAACATGGGTGTGCCTATAAACTCCAATGCTGATGATTTTGGTTTTATCATACACGAAAGAGGAACAATGGGGTACTTTTCGTCAAATAGGGAGAGTTACGAAAACGATGACATATACCGATTCAGGATACTGCCTATAGGGGTGAGTATTCAACTGGTAGATGCCGGCACAGGAAAATCCTTATCCAATGGCAACATTAGTATAGCACAGGAAAATGCATCAGAGATGCTTACCTATTCGGGCGATCCCTTACGGTATCTTGTAGATTACAATACATCTTATACGATAGAAGCAAGTGCAGGAGGCTACCAGCCCGGGCATTATACTTTTGATGCCGAAGCATTAGAGCCGGGACAACTCAAAGAGATTGCTATCAAAATGAAATCCTTGAAAGCACCTGAGCCAGAACCTCAGCCTGCTCAGGTAATAGTACCCGCTGATGTGGCAGAAGTAGTGGAAATTGGGAATAAAACGTATATCGGTGTAGACGGTGAGTTGTTCTCTCCTGAGGATATGAATATATCGATGGATTCACTGAAAACGATGAAGGAAAATAGAGGAGATACTGCTGAGTCTATAGAGATCGAAAATATATACTACGAGCACAATAAGTTTGACCTGAAAACTCAGGCTAGAAAAACAATACATGGGATAGTTCTATTGATGGAAAAATACAAAAGTGCTATATTGGAGATAGCTTCTCACACCGACTCTAAAGGTTCGAAAAGTTACAACGAAAGGTTGGCTCAGGATCGTTCAAACCGGGTAGTAGAATATCTGGATTCTCTAGGAGTAGATAAAAACAGACTGAGGGCAACCTCATACGGTGAGACACGCCTGTTAAACAACTGTAGTGATGGAGTGCCTTGTACACCTGCAGAACACCGCATGAATAGAAGAACTGAATTTGTATTAAAGCTTGAATGAACATGATAAGACAGATCGCTTTATCCACTCTTGGTAGTATGCTCTGGATGTCAGGGTTGGCACAGTCGCCCTGCATATCTACCCTGCAAGGACAATCGTGCGTGACATTTGATGTAGTGAAACATGGTATCCAGCAGCCCGAATTGTATATATTTCACTGGGATTTTGGTGATGGGGAAAAAGGAGAGGGGCCAAAAGTTACCCATTGCTACACCAAATCCGGTGAATTTAAGGCTAGTCTGTCTTTAACGAACAAAGAGAATGACGTCTACTTCGAAGATGAATTGAGCTTGTCGGTCAATATTAAACCCGGCCTTGAGTTGAGCCTATTATTGCCCGATACGGTAGTGCACAATGAACCTTTTGATTATGACATTGTTTTAGATGGTGAAAAAACAGCATCGCCATCCCGTGTTGAGTGGTTTGTCAACAGTGTGTCGGGAGGTGGGGGATTGCCAAACGACATGTTGCGAGTGGGAAGTCATATTATCAGAGCAGAAGCCAATGTGGGAAATGACGTAGTGCTTTGTGCTGAGAAAAAACTAACAGTAGTGCCTGCTGCCGATGTGACCTACGAAACACGCTTTCTAAAAGATGTGGTACATCAGAGCGAAAATGGATGGATTTGGTCAGGCAACAGCATCGTTTTGGATGAAAGCACTGTTCAGTTACAATCGGTGAAATTTGATAAAGACCAAACGGAAGTCAATAAAAGTATGCAGGCTATACTTGATGCAAATATTGATATACTGAAGCGTTTCCCTTCACTTGAGGTGACTATAGGTAGTTTTACGCATTCCGGAGGCGAATTTGATCACAACAGAAACTTGTCATTGATTCGCAGCGAAGCTATTCGTAAGTACATGGTCGATAAAGGAATATCAGCAGACCGTTTGCAAGTGGCTGATCCTGCTATAGCATCCGCCTTAGACAATACCTGTGCCGATAACCTGGGATGCGATTATGTAGACGAAGCACTTAATCTACGCACCGATTTTAAAATCAGCCGCTTGTAGTGGTTTGTTCATTCTCCAATGTCTCTAGCATTTTTTTCCTTTCTTTCTTAAGTTTTTGTTTTTTGTCCATCTTCTTTAAGAAATATTTGATAAACGATTCTACAGGAAACAAGGCAAGTGCCAGTATGAGGTTGATGAGTACCTGAAATATAGCAGGTCCACCGGCTACATCATCGATGTAGGGTTCGAGCTGTGTGTGTATGTACTCAAATACCGTAAACATAGACGCAAATAGCAGGATTTTAGTAATCAGCCTGTTTTCTGTTTTCTTAGATATCAGAAAGGAAGCTACGATAATCATCCCCATTACAAAGAGTTCTATGAGGGTGAATCGCAGTGTTTCCCAATAGGGAGGAGATATCATAAAGGATACGCTGGCTGCTTTTTCCTTCCAGCGATTAGGGTCGTCAGTTTCTTTTACTGTGAATTTGTATTTTCCCGGAGGTAAATTGGTGTATGTGGCTAGATTAGTCTGCGTTACCGGAGACCAGTTTTTGTCATATCCCTCCAGCTTAAATTGGTAGTGTACTGCTTCAGGATCTCGTAAGTGAATAGCGATAAAGTCAAAAGTAAGGTCACTCTTGTTGTGCGGAAAATCCAAGCCATGGGGAATAAACCCCTGCAATGAATCCGATTGAGTGTATTGCTTTAAATTTTCGTTTTGATAGTTAATTCTAATATTTGTGATTAACGTATTGAGGTTTAGTACTTTAAAATTGAGGTGAGGTTTGTCTATTTTGGTCAGTCCGAAAGGAGTTCCAAACCAAATGTCCCCACTGCTGTCGGTTAGGGTAGAATTGATTAGAATTTCATTTTCACCATGTTCACTTTTGTGAGTAAATGTTTCTATTCTTTCGTTATTCACTTCCAAAAGACTCACTCCTTTGCGGTGGCTTATCCATATATTGTTGTCTTTGTCTACAGCCATCGAATTGCAATAATCCGACAAGAGTCCATGTGACTGGTGATGATACCGGGTTAGTTCATTGTCTTTGAGTTTTAGTACTCCCTGACCGTAAGTAGCCAGCCATATATTGCCGTTAGTGTCTTCAGTTACAGCATTTACATCTTTTACCGGTATTTCATTTTCTTTAGTCAGGTACCGTATTGTTCCATCGGCAGACATGAGAGCCACGCCTACAGAGTGAGCGCTAAACCAAATTCTTCCTTTAGAGTCGGGGAAAATGTGAAATACTTCGTTGTGGTAAAAGCCATTACGTGTATTGTATTTGGTTATCTCATTGGTATCCTGATTTATTTTTATCACTCCATTTCCTCGTAGCGAAACCCAGATGTTTCCAGCATGGTCTTCGGTCGCAAAGCGAACGCTTTCCTCGAGTCCATCGAGTTGCCCAAGGTCTATTTTGGCGATATCTGCCAGAGATATATCCAGCTTATAAAGCCCGTCTCTATTGGTGCCGACCCACAGATAGTCCTTAGAGGAGTGGTATACACTGGTTATTTGTTTGCCCCTGAGCATGGGCAGGTAGTCAAAGTTTAAGCTGTCTTTTTGGTTGGTTAAAAAAGAGTATGCCAGGCCATTGTCGGTAGCCAGGAGCATTTTTTCAGGGTTGAGCCCTGTTATAGCGTTGATACCCCCTGATCGAAGGCTGCCGTCCAGGTCGTAATGGTGGATTTTCTTTTCCGTAATTTGAACCAGACCGGCACCAAATGTGCCTACCCATATTTCATTTTCCCTGTCTATAAATACCCGCCTGATGTCGTTGGCAGGGAAACCATTTTCTTCGTTGAAGTGTGTAAAAAGTATGCGTTTATCATTGTTGGCATTGAAGTCTACTTTGATGAGCCCATTGAGGCGAGTGCCTACCCACAGGTTGTCAAAATCGTCTTCAGCAATGCTGAGTATACTCATGTGAGTGAGTAGCTCATGTTTTTTAGCTACCAGTTGGCTGTTGTTAAGATCGAGCTGCATCAGGCCGTGTTCTTCAGTACCCAGCCACAATGAGTGCCTGCTTCTCAGGTGATCGGTAAAAAGGGTGTTGATGGGGATGTGTTCAGTGCCTTTCACCATACTCACCAACTTCAATTTGTCATTTTCCAGTATTTTGTAGTGAATCAGGCCTTCGTTGGTGGCCACAAACATATTGTCTTCATAGATTTCAAAATCGTGGGCAATTTTGTTTTTTAGCAGCGATCTTTCCAACAGGCGGTAGTCGCCATTTTTTATCCGGATCATACCCTCATTTTGTGTAAGGGCCCAATAAGTATTGCCTGCGGTTTCTTTTAGCTTTACTATCTTGTTTCTAACCTCGTTTTCAGTAAATATCTTTTGGTAGCGGCCATGCCGGTACAGACTAACCCCACCTTTGAAGTAGCCAAACAATAGTCCGTCGTTTTTTATGTTGACAGCCGTAGTGACCAGGTTGCTGATTGTACTGTCTTTTTCGTTCAGGTTTATCAGGTGTTTGCCATCAAACTGGTGCAAGCCTTCATCAGTTCCTATCCAGAGATACCCATCTTCATCTTGGATGATGGTGTAAATAAATATGCCGAAAAAGTGAGTTTCCTGATCGTATACCTTTATGTTGTAGTTTTCTATACCTGCTCTGGTGTGGGAAAATACTCCTAAGAGCAGGAGCAGTACAATGAGTATTTTTTTTATCATATTAGGGTTTGCTGTGGTAGTTGATGTCTACTTTGTATTTGAATTTTGGAGGGCCACCTATAGGAGTGGAAAAAAAAGCGATCGCTTCGTCGTATTGATTTTTCAGATACATTACCATGTCATTTCTTGAGTCCAGGTTTTTTACTATCTGGATGTCTACGGTAGTGTTTTTTTCTTCTTCCGAAATTTCATGTTTACTTTTCACCCAGCTATTATTCGGCGAAGGTTGGCCTTTGTGCCGGTTTTTAGCAACGGAGTATATATAAACATCGCCTTCTTTGTCGAAATCAAAATTATGCTGGGTGAATGATACCACCTTGTCGTCTATAAAAGGGTAGAGGTGGGTGATTATTTTTCGTGACTGGGGTAGCCGAAAAGAGTATTCATAGGTGAACGCATTGGAGCCTTCCACATCTTTATTGCTATTGGCGTTTACACTCAGGTAGTATTTGTATAGGTTGCCGTCATTGCCGGAAATTCCCTCAGCAACCATTTTAAATACATAACCTCCCAGTTGGTCAGAGTCTTCTCCCTCTAGTGGATTTATAGGGCCAAAAGTATACCATTGCTCGTCGTATCGGGCTTCATTGCCAAAGGTTTTAGACGCCAGCAGCAGCCCGCTTTTATAGTTGCCTATGGGGTCTATTCTGCGGGCATCCGGGTGTGAGTGTGCTCCTCTGCCTCCGTAGAGAGAAAACCGGGTTTGTGTGTCAAACGATCGGTTGGGCTCATCATGAGCGCCTCCGGTATCCGGATCATACACTCGGATGTAGACCGGTTCGGTAAACGTTTTGGGAATAACAAAAAAGAATATTTGTACATTGTCATCGTCTCCCCAGGATTTTGTACTGTTTTTTCCAAAAGTCACGATGTATTCGATGTGCTCGAATGTACTGGGAACCTGCTGCGCTAGTGTATGGGTAGTTATACATAGCCCTATCGCTATTGTGAGTAGAGTTTTCATATCTTCTTAATTTACTAAAAAAACAGTAAGAAGGTTTTGTGTTTGTGAAATAGTGGCGGGAAAAATGATTTCCAGACACAATTTTTAGCTTTCCAGAAAATCTTTTTGTGCAAATTCAGGATTAGGGTAGGTGTAAAAGCCTGCTCCTGATTTGATTCCAAGTCTTCCTTGCTTTACGTAGTTGTTTAAAAGCCGTGAAATTTCATTGTTGGCTGTTTTTTCATTGTTGTTGATCACGTGCCAGGCTGTGTCTAATCCTATTCTGTCGAGCATGCCAAACGGACCAATGGATGTTTTGAAGTTGCCCATCCACGACCGGTCTATGTCCTGAAAGGTGCCCACACCATTTATGTGGAGCTTTGCCGCAGAGTATAGTAGTTTTAACAGCATGTCGTTAAATTGATAACCTGATGATTCTCTGCTGATAACGATGGGAATTTGTTCCATTTTTTTTCCTACGTCTTTGAGTAATTCTACTACCCAGGGAGCCGTATGCGAGTGGGGCATTATATCTACTACATTGGCTGTGAATACATTGTGAAAGTGAAAGGCACAAAACTTATCGGGACGACCGCTGTGATCGGCAAACATCGATGGCAGAAGAAATGACGTATTGGTGGTAAACACGGTATGCCCGGGGCATACTTCGCTTATGGTATTCCACAGGTTTAGTTTGGTGGCAATATCCTCCGTTACTGCCTCTATGACCAGATCTGCCTGAGACCCGGCCTGCCGGGCTGATAACGTGTGTGTAATGCGGTTGGTTATGTCGGATATATCATTATCCGACCATCCTTTTTTTTCTCTGAAAGAGTTTAACAATTTTTCCTGCACGTTTTTGCTTTTATCAAGGATGCTTTCTTTCAGGTCGAGTATGACGGTGTTCCATCCGCATATAGCAGCCTGAAGGCCTATTCTCGTACCCATAGTACCCGCCCCGGCTATAGCTATTGTTTTTATTTCATCTACTTTAAACATTTGATCGTCTTTCATTTATATTGATTTTACCAACCACTTATTCGGTCTTTTTCTATGGCCTTTATTCCATTTTGTCCACAGGCATTTACTACTCCAATCAGGCTGGCAAACCGAGCGTCTGTGGTAGACCCTTTTTTGTATCGGGCATAAATTTGCTGACAGATCACTCCCAGCTTAAAAGAGGCAAAAGCGAAGTAGAAAACAATATTGTTTACCGCTTTGCCGGTTTGCTGTTCGTATCGGTCTATTACTTCCGCACGCTTTAAATTACCTGGCATCCAGGTAAGGCCAAAGGGTTTTAGTGCAGCACTGTCAGCAATTTCAGACCAGTAAGCCAGTGTAGTTCCCAGGTCCATCATTGGATCGCCTACAGTAGCCATTTCCCAGTCCAGAATAGCCGTTACCTTGCTGTGGTCGTTAAGTGATAGCACCAGATTGTCATATTTGTAGTCGTTGTGAACCATGGTAGCCGGGTTGTCTGCAGGGATATGCTTACCCAGCCAGTCGCTTAGTTCAGCCATGGAAGGAAGCTGGTCGGTTTGTGAGTTTTCGTATCGTTTGATCCATCCGCTTACCTGCCTTTGAGCATAGCCTTCGGGTTTTCCCAGCGACACGAGTTGGGTAGCGTTTATGTCCAGGCTATGGAGCTGAGCCAGCAGGTCTACTGCTTGTGTGGAGATCGCATGCATAAGGGCGGGCGATAGGCTCATGTTTTTTGGTGGTGAGCTGCGCAGAATGATTCCTTTTACCCTTTTCATCATAAAAAAAGGTGCACCTATCACCGATGTATCTTCGCAGCAGTGAATCGGCTGAGGAGCTAGTTCAAAGACCGGATGCAGCAAAGAGAGCACCTGATACTCTCTGGTCATGTCATGTGCAGATTTTATTTTTGCTCCAATGGGTGGCCTTCGCAATACAAATTCACCTTCGCTGCTGCGAATCAGATAAGTGAGGTTTGAAAAGCCATTGGGAAACTGCTCTACATGAATAGAGCCTCTTACAATTCCATGCTCTTGCAGGTGTTTTTCTAATTTCTCTTTGTCTATTTCTTCCCCTCGCCTGATGATAGACTGGGCTTTATCCATTAATCGCATGCTGTCTCTGAGGCTCATGAGTGTAGGGTAGACGTTTGATAATTTACTGCTTTTTGAAGTTACTACTTTTTCAAGTCGAAAGCCAGAGGAAATTTGAGTTAGGTTGTTTTTTTGATGTCTAATCCAAATTTTTTCAGCATACCTCTGGCCAGTACACTTTTGTGCACTTCGTCGGGACCGTCGTAGATGCGGGCACCTCGCTCATGACGATACCACCAGGCCAGAGTTGTGTCGTCTGTAATGCCGAGCGCTCCATGCGTTTGTATAGCCCTGTCGAGCACTTTGTGCATGACGCCAGCTACATAAAATTTTATGGCAGATATTTCTTCTCTGGCTGCTTTGCTTCCGTGTTTTTCTATGCGGGCTGCAGTGTCGAGCACAAGGAGCCTGGCGGCATTTATTTCAGCGCGACTTTCTGCTAGCCAGTTTTGGATACTTTGCTTGTGTCCTAGCATTTGCTGTGCGTCTATTTTTCGTGTAGCTGCCCTGTGACACATCATTTTAAGGGCACGTTCGCTGATGCCAATCCAACGCATACAATGGTGTATTCTGCCGGGACCTAGCCGCTGTTGGGCCAGTAAAAACCCACTTCCTTCCTTGTGAATAAGATTGCTGGCGGGTACTTTGCAGTGGGTATATCTGATTTCGGAATGACTGATATAACCTTCACCTGCTTCTCCCATTACAGGGATATTTCTCACGATCTCAAATCCGGGGGTGTGTGTAGGTACTATCAGCATGCTGGCTCGCTCGTATACAGGTGCATCGGGGTTAGTCACAGCCATGACTATAGCAAATGCAGCTCCGTCAGCCGAAGAAGTAAACCATTTATGCCCGTTTATAATGTAATGTTCGTCTTGACGGATAGCTGTAGTGTGGAGTAGGATTGGGTTTGAACCGGCATTTTCGGGTTCGGTCATCGAAAAGCAGCTCCTGATATCTCCGTTTTCGAGGGGTTCAAGGTATTCTTTTTTTATTGCTTCATCGGCAAAATGATCCAGTAGTTCCATGTTGCCAATATCTGGAGCCTGGCAGTTGAATACATAGTGTCCCAAAGGAGTAGTAGCCAGCACTTCGCTTAGCTGAGCAAACTCGGTGAGCGACAGTCCCAGTCCTCCTTTTTCCTGACTGAGGTGAGGTGCCCACCAGCCCTTGCTCTTTATTTGATTTCGTAGTTGTAGAAGTGCCCCTTTCTCCAAAGTCAGAAAAGGAGTGTGAAGAAATTCGTTTTCTCTGGGAATAAGCTCATCTTCTAAAAAATGACTTATTTCAGCAATGAGTGATTCCAGACGGGGCGTGCTGTACAGTTCTACCATATTTTAGGTTGTTTGGTCTAAAGATAATGATAGACAGCCTGTATATCCCGACTTGGGTTATTTTTTTAATTGCTCAATTGCAGCTAATAACTGCTTTTCTTCAGCAGTCCAAAGAGCATCTTGCAAAGAGTGATTTTTATGGTTTTGATGTAGTTTTATGAGGTGGTGGGCTGTTTGGTCGGGTGTGTGGGATGAAAAGTCCACTTCAAGTGCTGCTTTGTGTTGTTGTGCATAGGTTGTCCATACTGTGCCCGGCTGACAGATGATAATAAGTCCCTGAGCGAGGTATTCATACACTTTTGTTGGCATGCGGTGTTCGTTGCTTTTGTTCAATGTATATGACACGATACCAAAGTCGGCTGTTGTCATGACCGACTGGATTTTATGGTGAACTATGGGGGATAATGAAGCGTTGATGTCAATTTTTGGCGAGGCGTATAGTTGCAGCTTTTTAAGAACCGAGCCAGAGGGACAGTGCCCTATGACTGTGAGTCGTGCCTGCGGTATATAGGGAGCTATTTGGTTGAAAAAATCTATAGCTGTAAAAACTCCACTGTTGAAAGAGAGGTTGCCGCTAAAAAGAAAATGTATGTTTTTATTGTGGGTTTTATTCAGGTGTGGCTCTTGCTCACTGAAAAATGCCAGCGCTTTGTTTTCGAGTATGGTAAAACGATTTCCCAGGAAAGGCAGCTCGTGCTGGTAGCATTTTTCTGCCAGAAAAAAATGATCAATAAAAGGGGAGAGGCTAATTTCTTTTATTCGCACGTATATGCCGAGTGTCTGTTTAAAAACAGGTGGATAGTTGGTTTGGTATATAAGGTTGTAGTAGTAGTTTTCCTGAATATCGTAGATGATTTTACTGCCAAATAAAATTTTGCAAATAATCATAACTATCAGTAATTCATGGGTATTAGCTATGATTATGTTGGGTTTTAGTTTAATTAACTTTGAAAGGATTTTAAAAGGAGCAATTAAGCGATTTATGCTCAGCCTTTGATATCGGGTGAGCGTGTGGGTAGTAATGATTTCTGTGTTGATATTGATTTTACCCAATGGTTTTTGCCCTATCAGGTGGAGATGATGATTGGGGTTTTTAGTTAAGCTTAGTGCTATTTTTTTATAAGACCGTACATCATCGATCGGCTTTAAAGTGGATATAAGGGCTATGTTGTATTGGGTCATTTGAGTGGAAATAGCACAGGTCTCTAAATTAGAAATAGCTCAATGGGAAATTTGTTTTAAAAGTAAGTAATTTCGCCGGAGAACAATGAAAATAAATTGAACATGAGTGACATTAAACAACTGATTGAAAACACGTGGGAAGACAGAGCTTTATTGGAGAAGGCTGAGGTAAAAGATGCGATCGAGCATGTGATTGAGGAGTTGGATAAGGGTAGATTGAGGTGTGCCGAGCCTACAGCAGATGGCTGGCAGGTTAATGATTGGGTGAAAAAAGCCGTTATCCTGTATTTTCCGATCAGAAAAATGGAAAAAATAGAAGTCGGACCTTTTGAGTTTCATGATAAAATGGCACTTAAAAAAGACTATGATAAGCTGGGCGTAAGAGTGGTTCCTCATGCGGTGGCTCGCTATGGAGCGTATGTATCTAAGGGTGTGATCATGATGCCTAGCTATGTAAATATAGGTGCCTATGTAGACGAAGGTTCTATGGTGGATACCTGGGCTACAGTTGGTAGCTGTGCGCAAATAGGCAAAGGTGTGCACCTGAGCGGTGGAGTAGGTATCGGTGGTGTACTGGAGCCCGTACAGGCAGCTCCTGTTATCGTAGAAGACAATGCTTTTATCGGGTCGAGATGTATAGTAGTAGAAGGTGTGCGTATAGGCAAAGAAGCAGTACTTGGAGCTAACGTAACGTTGACAGGTAGCTCAAAAGTAATCGATGTAACCGGTAGCGAACCGGTAGAATACAAAGGCTATGTGCCTGAGCGTTCGGTAGTGATACCTGGTTCGTATGCTAAAGAGTTTGCTGCAGGTACCTACAATGTGCCCTGTGCCCTGATCATAGGAAAGCGTAAAGAGAGTACTGATAAAAAGACCTCTCTCAACAATGCATTGAGAGAAAATGACGTGGCAGTATAACGTCATTTTTCTTTATTTTTACCTTTTGAGGTAAGTTAAAGGCCCTTACGACTAAGAGTTATTCGCCTCTTTCCGTAAGGGTTTTTTTGTTAAGAATAAACACCAGAACTTTCATGATGAATGTAAAAACGGTTTGCTGTATTGCTCTTATGGTTGTTGGCTTTGCCACGGATATGAAGGCCGAAGATTTGATTGAAATAAAATCAAAAGATGGAATACGTATCTCTGCCGATTTGTATAAGATACATCCTGACACTGTGCCTTTCATTATTCTGTTTCATCAGGCGGGATGGAGTAGAGGTGAGTATAGAGAAACAGCCCCGAAGTTTACCAGTGTGGGTTACAATTGCCTTGCGGTCGACCTGCGCTCAGGAAAGCAGGTGAATGGAGTAGAAAACATGACCTTTCAGCATGCAAAACAAGCTCTGAAGCAAACCCGCTACATAGATGCCATGCCGGATATAGAAGCGGTGGTAGAGCATGTGAAAAAGTTTTTGACCAAAGGAAAAGTTATTTTGCTGGGAAGTTCATATTCTGCTTCTTTGGTGCTGAAATATGCGGGCGAGAATCCGGATATGGTACAGGCAGTGGCCGCTTTTTCTCCCGGAGAGTATTTTACACCTTTTGGAAAACCTTCGGATTATATAGCGCAGACCGCAAAAAATATTTCCTGTCCGGTATTTATTACTTCGGCCAAAGGAGAGAGAAACAGTTGGTGGCCTATATTCGAAGCGATACCAAATCCACAAAAGCAACACTACCTTCCGGAATCTACCGGGAATCATGGTTCAAGAGCCTTATGGGCCAAGTTTTCAGACCATAAAGGATACTGGGAAGCATTGATGGCTTTTGTAGAAAGCCTGTAGGTTAGAGCTTGATCTCTGTGATGTGTATGTGGTGTAGGTATTTGTCGATGTGATCGATCTTGTCGGTAATGTGCTTCATGTATTTTTTGATCTCCTGCTCTACGATATACCTTTGACCGTCGTAGGAGTTGTCTGCAAAATCGTTTTTGGTGTATTTTTTGTCATGTTCGGTAACATGGCGTTCATGGCATTCCTGTTTTAGTTTTTTTAGAAAATTGGGAATGCTGTACTCTTCTTCAAATTTTCTGATTTGCTTCAAAATCTTATTTCTTTCCTTGTTGTCTATTACATAGGAGGGATCATTCATTTTCTGAATAATAAGTGTGTCGTAGTGATGCAGCTTTTCAAGAATGGTTGTCACTTTGTCTTTGACAGACTGATCCTTGCAGTAGTTTTTGATGCCATCATAGTCGTCCAGTACACCGTCTAGTGTATGCCATTCAGCATCTAATTCATCAAAGTGCTTCACGATGGATTCAAAATCCTCTTCCTCTTCCTGCGCCACTACCGGTAATGAAACTACTGTGGTAAGTGCTAATAATAAAACGAATAACCTATTCATAGCCTGATAATTTTAAATCGTGTTAACCTATCGCATTAACTGTGCCAAAGCTAATATTAATGAGGGTTTTGGCAAGGGTTAACCAGAATTACTTCTTCTCTTTTTACTGTTACTTTTCCGGGTTCAGCACCCTTGGGTTTGTTTACGTATTTGCGGGCAGTATAGATGACCGGGCATAGCGTATCTTGTTTGCCTTTGGAATACCAGGCCGCCAGTTGTGCCGCTTTTTCTATGGTAGCCAACGCTATATTTTCAGCGGTATTGTGTTTGATGATAACATGTGAGCCACTAACATTTCTAGCGTGTAACCAGAGGTCGTTTTTGCTGGTATACTGCCGCAATAAAAGATCGTTGGCTTTGGCGTTTTTGCCTACCCACACCTGTTTGCCATCTATAGTGTACTCTATATAGGGCACGCTTATTTCCTGTTTTGAGTCCGCTTTGGTGCTTCCGGTGAGCTTTCGGAGTGCCTTCAGGTTGTCAGCGCTTGCTATTTGTTCTTTTTGTTCCAGCAGTTGTATGATTTCATTTTCTTTGGCAGATATATTCTGAGCCAACTTATCTACCTCTATTTTCTGGTTTTTAGCCTTTCGGTAGTAGGATTCGGCATTTGCCTGCAGACTTTGATCTGACTTTAGCCGGATTGTAATGTTTTGATTGCGGTAAAAATCAAACAATTCAATTGACTTACTGTGCTGGGTTTTTACATGTAAGTTGGCCATCAGAATGTCGGCTATTTCATTGTTTTTAACTCCATGAGTCAATTCATTGAGTTTGTTTTTACTTTTTTCGATGTAACTCTCATACTTTTTTATTTGCTTCTCCAGCTGCCGTGTTGCTGTGTCTTTTTCGCGCTGTAGGAGGTAGGTTTGGTAGTAGTACGATGCTAATTTGTTGCAGGCGGCTATGGGATCTTGCAGAGTTGCTAAAGTGTCTCTTGTCGGTAGCAAACTCAGGTATGGTTTACCGTTGTGTTGGGTAGTTAGATAAAAGTTGTTGTTATCCAGTTCGCTGAGCAAATCCATAAGAATGGTCTCTTTTTTTGATATATCAGCATCATCAAATTGTTTGTCACTCAGGTATTGGTAAATGTGTTTGTCGAATGTAGGAAATGTTGTTTTTAGGTCGAACCCCGATGCTTTTAGAGCTGTAAAAGATTGGTCTATCGGGCGGTCCAGCAGCTTGGGGTTTAGAGATTGATCATTGGTCATGCTGTTTTTAAACATCGAATGAAAAGTATTCTGATGAAACAGGCAGCAATTGGCTCTACGACCATGCAGCTTAAACAACAGCAGCCAGCCTTCAGACAAAGCTATCGCAAACGAACGCTCGTTTTGGTATTGTACTATGTCTTTCACTGTTAGCCCCACAATGGGTGAAAATAGGTCTACAGCATTCTTTTTAGCTCTTTTGAATTGGTCAGGAAAGGTGAGAAATGAAGTGTCGTTGTTTAAACCAGCTTTTATCGTAAAGTTGTTGCTAAACTCTACTACCAGCTCGTCTTTGTTTTGGCTAAAACAGGCCGTTAGCTTTTTGCCCAGCAAATGAGGGCGCAAAGCTGAGGACAGTTGTTTAAGAAAATAATAGTTGAAATGCATTTTCTTAACACGAAAGTTTTAATCCATCGTACGCCAGTGATATCCTTTCGGGTAGCTCTTTTTCTATATCTCTGTGACAGCCCAGCTTGTGACTTATATGTGTGAAGTAGGTTTGCTCAGCATCTATTTCCCGGGCTAGATCCAGCGCTTCTTCCAGGGTAAAGTGGGAGATGTGGGGCTCTTTTTGCAGGGAGTTGAGCACCAGTGTTTTCACACCGTCGAGTTTCTTTTTTTCATCATTGCTGATGTAGTTAGCATCGGTAATGTATGCAAAGTCACCTATTCTAAAGCCAAACACAGGAAGCTTGTGATGCATTACCTGAATGGGGGTAATCCCGATTCCCTCTACTTCAAAGGGTATATTTTCAATTTGATGGGTAATAATACGAGGAGCTCCGGGATATTTTTTTTCAGCAAACACATAGGCAAACTCTTGTTTGAGTTGATCTATTACACGCTGATGACCATAAATAGGCATATCCATGTTTTGTCTGAAGTTGTAACTTCTGATATCGTCCAGTCCGGCTGTGTGGTCCTTGTGCTCATGGGTAAAAAGTATCGCGTTTAGTGTTTTTACCCTTTCGCGGATCATTTGTTGTCTGAAGTCTGGTCCGGTATCTATTACTATGCTTTTGTTGTCGATGGCCAGGTGTATAGCAGATCGTAAGCGCTTGTCTCTAAAGTCGATAGATTGGCATACTTCGCATTCGCAGGCGATAACAGGGACACCCTGCGAGGTGCCTGTTCCTAAAAATGTGACTATCAAATTTCTAACTTTGTTTGTGCGATTTCCTGATACAATTTTCTGTTTTTTTCCGAAAGCTGTTTGGTGTCTACCGAAATCGATTTTAAGATTTCTAACAAACAGCTGATTTTGCCGTCTACCGTATAAAACTTGTTAACCACAGCTACTTTGGTGTCTTTTAGGATACAGTAGCCAGACTGAAAATTGCCTTTTTCATAGCGTAGTACATAGTCTGTTTCGGAAAAAAGATCCTCCAGCTTGTTGAGGTAGTGTTTGGTAGCCTTAATTTGCATTAGCTTCTGTGTATTTCTTTACAGTTTCTACGAGCACGTCAAAATTAAGGGGCTTTGGTATAAATTCATTGATGCCGGCATCATTAAAATCAGCCATTGAGTAGTTTTTGGCATTGCCGGTAATGGCTATGATAGGGATTTGGGATTTTTGCTGGTCGTCGAGTTTTCGTATTTCTCGTGCACAGTCCATGCCGTCCATTTTAGGCATGTTTATGTCCATCAAAATCAGATCAAAAGTATCGTTGTTTATTTCGTTGAGTACTTCTACGCCATTTTTTACAGATGTAATGTCATAGTTTTGTATCTGTAGTATTTTTCGGGTCAGATTTTGAATAACCGAACTGTCTTCTGCAATAATAACCTTTTTCATTGCGTAAGCGGGGTTTTAATAGTAAGTCTAGCTGATTGTGTGAAATGATAAATAGACCACAATTTAAGCAAAAATGCGCTCAAGCTTCTATTTTTCAAGTATATTCTTATAGTTTTCCTGAAATTCATAGAACGACTGCTGAATATCCAGGAGTTTGTCCATAACATTGTCTGCTTTGTTTTCTTTGAGCTGTCCTTCCAGATCTTTCGTTTTTCGTTCGAGGCGTTCTATACCCAGCGTGCCGGAGCTACCCTTGAGTGTGTGGAGTTCACGCTGCAATTCTTCCATGTTGTTGTTTTGAGCCAGGGTCAGGCAGTTGGCAATTTGTGAGCCGGCTTCATGTTCAAAGTCTTTCAGTACAGAGTTTACCAATTCATGTCCGCCATATTTAAACAACTGATTAAGAGTGTTTTGATTGATGATGAGCTCCTGAGATTCGTCTTCAAATACGTTTTTCTCTACAGAAGAAGGCTCGAAAGAAAGATACTCTTTTACTTTATTTATCAGTGATTGAGCTTTTATGGGTTTAGCTATATAATCGTCGAGACCCTGAGTAAGAAAACGAGACCTGTCTTCTTCCATGGAGTAGGCGGTCATGGCTACTACGGGAGGCAAATGCACTTCTGTTAGCTTTTTGATGTGTCGGGTAGCCTCTACACCGTCCATCTCGGGCATTTGAATGTCCATGAAAATAAGGTCATAGCGATTGGCTTTTACTTTTTCTATGGCTTGCGCCCCTCCGTCGGCCAGGTGCACAATACAGCCGGCCTTGGACAAAATCTGGCCGGCCACCTTACGGTTTACATGGTTGTCGTCCACGATCAGTATTACCGGCACATCTCCTACAAACTCTTTGCTGATTTTTGCAGGGCCGGATTGTTCGGGCATTAGTGCTTCAGATTTGGTAGGTATGGTTCCTTCGAAGGTAAACCAAAAAGTGCTACCCAGTCCCGGTGTAGATGCTACGCCTATTTCACCGTTCATTGTTTTTACCAGCTCCTTCGAAATGGCCAGTCCCAGTCCAGTGCCCGGGTATATCTTAGTGCTGGAATTGTCGAGTTGGTTAAAGTTGGTAAACAGGTCGTTTATACTTTCTTTGGCTATGCCTATGCCTTCATCCTTTATCTGAACCTTGAATATGCATTTGTTTTTCGTTTTACTGGTCAGCTGTAAGCTTATGTTTATGGTGCCTTTTCCTTCCGAAAATTTAATAGCATTAGATGTCAGGTTGGAGAGTACCTGTAGTAGTCTGGTTTCGTCCAGCATGACTACCTTGGGCAGGTTATTGCCCAGGTGATAGTAGAGGCAGGTGTTGTTTGAGTGAGCCTGTTGTGAATACAGGTCGTATAGTTTTTCGAAGGTGGCCACCAGGTTTACCGGCTTTTTCTTTAGTTCCATTTTGCCTGCTTCGATTTTAGAAAGGTCTAAAATGTCGTTGAGGATGTCTAGCAGGGTTTCAGATGATTTTTTTATGGTTTTGACATAACTGAATTGCTCGGGATTGAGGTCGGTGCTGCCGATAAGGTCAATCATACCCACTATACCGTTCATGGGGGTGCGTATTTCATGGCTCATGTTGGCGAGAAAGCGTTCTTTTACCGCCAGCGATTTTTCGGCTATCTCTTTTGCTTTTATTTGCTCTTCGTTGGCTTTTTTGAGCTGAGTGATATCCCGTGCCACACCTTCTATCGATACAGGCTTTCCATTGCGGTATATCAGCCTCATGTTGCACAAAAACTGCAGTTTTTTTCTTTTTTTGACTTTTACAGTAGCCTGAAAGTTTTTTACATGGTCGTTTTGATATAGGTCTTTCAGGATTTGTTTGGTGTCTATTTCTGATTTGAAAAACTGCAGAATGTTTTTGCCCTCTATGTTGGCAATGCTGGTACCCATAATGTCTTCTACAGAAGGGCTGGCCATTATGATTTTTCCTTTCAGGTCGCAGAGAATGTAGATGTCCTGAAAAGATTCGAATATTTCCCTAAACTTCTCTTCGCTTTCTTTTAGTGCCTGACTGGCTTTTCTTTTGTCTGTGATGTCATTGGCTATTACCGAAACTTCCTCGATACGGCCATTGTCCTGATAGATGGGGTTGATAAACACATCACGCCAGATGTACTGACCATTTTTGTCTTTGATTTTGTGTTCAAAGTTTATTGTTTTTCCTTCAAAAGCCTGCTGAAACTTGTTGGTCCAAAAGCGTTGCACATTTGGTGGCATTTTGCTGGTTTTTTCTTTGTAAAAATCCGACCCCACCTTGGCATCTATCTGATAGTAGCTCATGAGAGCGTCGGCGTAGTTGCTGTTGTAGGAGGTCAGGTTTAGTTTTTTATCTACCGACCATATCTGATGGCTCGTGCTTTCAAAAATGGCCTTGAGGCGAGCCGCCTGATCCCGGATTTTGTCTTCGTTGAGTTTTCGTTCTACGGCCATCGATACCTGGCTGGAGATAAAATGAAGCAGCTCCAGGTCTTTGTGGTTGAAGGCGGTACGATCTTCGTAGCTGTGAATGGAGATTACTCCAATGGGATGGTTAGAAATGTTGATTTGCACACCCAGCCATATTTTGGGCATAGTGCCCGAGAGTTTGAAGCGGTTGATATCCGCTATTTTTTTAATGCCGTCCTGATAGATAATCAGTGGTTTTTTTCGCTCGAAGGTATATTCTGCCAGCATTTGACTGATTTCGCGTTGTTCGCTCAGGGTAGGCTCGTTTTCGTGTTCGTTTATATAAAAGGGAAAAGAAACCCTTTTCTTTTTCATACCGGCTTTGAGTGCTACCGAAAAGTTTTTGATTTTAAGTATTTCATTCAGCGACTGGTAGATGCTCTGGTAGAGGTCTTCCAGGTTGGTGCCACTTATGGTTAGATTCGTTATTTTGTAGTAAAGACTTTGGGCTTTTTCGGCACGTATACGCTCGGTAATATCGAAGAAAATGCCTCTGTATTGTACTTTGCTTTTATCGGTAACGGTACAGTTTATCCGACCGGATACAAACACATTTTTTCCCTGCTTGTTGAGAAAGGCTATTTCAAAACGTTCTAATTTTTTGCCGTTTTTTACTTTTTCCAGATTTTCCTGTGCCTGTGCCCAGTACTCGGGTACGATCAGGTCCTGCAGGGTCAGGTGTTTGAGGTCCTCTTCTGTGTAGCCGAGTTTTTCCTTCCAGGCTATATTTACAAACTGGAAGTTTCCCTTTTCGTCAAAAATTTGAATCAGGTCGTACGAATTGTCAAATAGTTCAGTGAGTTGATTGTTCGTTCGCTCCAGTTCTTTGAGGACTTTGCGTCTTTCGGTTATGTTTTCTCCAAACAGGGTAATGCCGGATACTCTGCCTTTAGCGTCTTTGAGTATGATGGCATTGAACAGAATCGCTATTTCTTCTCCTTTGTTGTTGAGCACTGTACCCGACAGTGTGCCGGAAAAATGCCCGTTTGTGGCTATGAGCTGGTATTTTTTGCGATTGAGGTTGACGGCTGAGTCCGGTTCGAAAAAGTCGAATAGGTTTTGGTGAATCAGGTTGCCATGCTGAATACCCAATGTCTTTATAAATTCCCGGTTGCAAAAAGTGATATTGGCTTCTGTGTCAGTTGTCAGGGCCATTATCTTTGATTTGTTTAACGAATTTTGGATTTTCTTCTCCGATTCCAGAATGGCCTGTTGCCGGGTGCTTTCCAGCTCCGACGCTTTTCGCTCGGTTATGTCTATAGAAGCACTCAGGTGTCCTAAAAATTCGTTGTTGTGACTAAAGCGTGGTATGCCGGTTTCGAGCAACCATCTGTATTCGCCATTGGCGTTTTCCAGCCGAAAAGTACATTCGTAGCGGCTCTTTTTTTTGTGTGCTTCGGTTATGGTTTTTAGGGTGGGGGCAAGGTCGTTTGGGTGAATGTGGTTTTCCCACTCTTGCGTTTCGTGCTCTTCCGTTCTGCCGGTAAACTCCAGCCAGGTTTTGCTAAAATAGTTGTAGTCTGCATGGCTATCGGTCATCCGTATGAAGAAAGGGCCATTGTCGGCAAAAGACCGAATGGTTTTTCGTAAGTTTTCGGTCTCCTCAATGGGCTCAAAAGTGGCGGCTATGGTCTTACCTCTAAGGGCAGTAAGGGTGGTCTTGGTTAAAAATTTGGTGCCTGATTTGTCATGAAACTCAAAGTCAAACTCTTTGTTTTGTTGTTGGCGAGCCAACTTGATTTGCTGCTCCCAGATAGTTTCGGACTTTAAGCCGCTGCTTTGCAGCACGGGCATGATTTCTTCCAGTGTTTTTGGGGTAAAATCGTTTGGGAAAACAAACTTCTCTTCGGCATCAGGGCTAAACTCGATGATGTCGTTTCCTTCGAAAATGAAAAACAATGTGCCTGAATACTCCAGCAGCAACTCATATTTGCTTTTGATGCTGTTGAGTTCCTGTCTGAGTCTGTTTACCTCTTCGAGTAGTTCGGATTTTTCCTGATTTAAAATGGCCATGTCCTTGTTGGTGCCTGTACAATGCGGAATATAAAATTACCAATATTATTTTATAATAAACGAATGGGAGCGCAAAATGGAGTTAAAACACAAATGAAAGTGTTTCTAGGCAGAACCTATTTAGTTATGATCTCAATTAATTGACGGTGAGGTCCTTCTCGGGCTGTGTAAAACCGAAAGCCAGATGATACGATGCACTTATGTGAGTGTTTTTAGCAGGCTTAAATTAATCCAGCTTAGCCAATTGCGCTAATACCGCTTTTCCTCTGGCTTTTATTCCTGCGGACCCTTCTTGCATCAGGTCTTTTATAATAGTTTCGAGCTCATGCCTGAAGTCGGGATATCGCTGCGTCAGGTTAGCTAATACGGTCATCGAAAATGCTTTCACGGCTATAGGTTCTTTGCCGGTAAGGTAGTCGAAGCATTTGTTGGCAACCAGCGCTTCATACTCTTCAGGTATGGATTGGTTTTGAAGCAAACGTACCGTATTGCGTTTTACAGCATCGTTAATGTCGTTTTCAAGATTGGCAATGATTTGCCCCAGATAGGGCAGGATCAAATCCGGCTTGCGATCAAAAAGCATTCCCACAACCTGAGAGGCACGCTGAGTAATGCGATTGTCCTGCCCGAGAAATAACCGGACCAATTCGGCAGTTTTTTCAGGATAGGAAATAACATGATCCGTAATGTAGAGGGCATTTTCTTTGCTGTGTACGACTAGCAGTTGCTTTTCGATATCCATGTATCAGTCGTCTTCTTCCAGTGCTTCGAGTATGTCGGCTAATTCATCGTAATCTTTAAACCCCGGTTTTTCTTCTTCACTACCTTTGAGCGAAATTCCGGCAAAGTCATCCAGTTCGTCGTTGATCGATCCGGCATTTAGATTATAGCCTTTTAGAATATCGTATTCTTTTGTTAAACCCTTTATTTCTAAGTGATTATCGTTTTCAATATCATCTTCTGATTCAACAAGGATATATTTAATAGAATCGTCTACATCGGTCAGGTATTCCCGAAGTGTGCTTTCACCGATCAGGGTTGGTGTTATTTTCAAAATAACATCCATGCTGGCAGCCAGCCTGTTGGCAGCTTCTTTGTTTGTGGTTTGAATGATATCGAATTTAAGAGCTTCTTTAGCGTCAAGTATTCCGGAAACGGATTCGTTTTCAAATTCTCCTACAAACTGAGGGCCGGTTACCCAACCTACTATTTCTTTGTATGCTTCAGGGTCTATATAGCTATCTGCAGTAGCATCGAGGCAAAAGCCCAACATGTCTACACCCATACCCGCACAATACCTCGCATCACTCAAATTGGTAATACTGCCTACCTTCACAAACGTTTTTAATGCCATATCAATAAATCTGATTTAGGGATAAAATATATTTATACAGACCGGAAAGAATCGAAAATGATTTGCCCTTAAATTGCGCAGCAAATAAAACAAATAATAAAGAGATATGGCAGTAATAGATGCAACTGATGAAAATTTTTCGCAAGAACTGGAAGCTCATTCGCTTGTAGTGGTAAAGTATTATGCAGACTGGTGTGGTTCGTGCCGCTTGTTTCATCCAAAATTCAAAAGACTTTCAAATGACGAACGTTTTGATGGGATTGCGTTTTTGAATGTCAATGCAGAGAAGAACCAGGAAGCCCGAAAAGCTGCCGGCGTAACCAATCTGCCTTATTTTGCCATTTTCAAAGACGGTGAGTTGGTGGATAGTGTGGCTTCTAATAAGGAAGAAGTAGTGGTAGAGTTGATAGAAAAACTGAAGTAAAGATGCAGATTCCGGCGATAAAAAAACTAGTAGAAAGCTACACTGTAGAGCAACTGGAGGCTGCTGAGGCTGCTCTTATAGATGAACAACAACCAGCCATAGAGATAGGAGGCGATGATGACGGAGAACAATTGACGCACGTGATGGCAGCTATATGGATTTTGGAAAAAATAGAAAACGACCAGATTCCTTTTGGTAAAGCCATGAGGGAATACACGGCTAAAGTGCGTGAATCTATCAGTTAGCGCTTTTATATGACCTTGAATAAGGGATGTGCGTAGGCATGTCCCTTTTTTTTGACACGACTTTATACATTGCCCACCACCTGCATGGTTTCCAGAGTAGGGCTCTCGCTTCCTCCTTTGGGCTCAATTGTCACTGCAAAAGCGGCTGGTTTGTTTCCTATCTTAGTCATGCTCAGCAAGAATTGGTTGGCATCTGAATCAAATACTCCAGCGTCGACGGGTGTACCGTCTATAATGGCCCAAAGCTGGTATTGTTTATCTGTAGGTAGTTTTTTTAGATTTTGTATGTTGAGGTATACGTCTTGAGTGTTGGCGTTCCAATACACAGTAGCCAGCGATCCGGGTGCATTGTCAGTGCCGTTCATGATGATTCGACTGTAGGCGGCATTGTTCACTATGTTCATGGCCTGTTGGATGTCGTTCAGCCGTTGGTTTACTACCTTGTTGTTTTCAGCAAATTGCTGGTTTTCCGCTATCAGTGTGGCCAGTCTGGATTCCGCCTGCTGCCATTTGTTCCAGTAGTTGAAAGCCATAAAACCCGCACCCAGTGCAATGAATACTGACGCAGCAGCAGTATACCTCAGCCATGAGCTTCCGGATGACGGTGCTGTAGTGTGCAGGGGTATAACCGGCGTTTCATCGGCTGGAGCCTCGTCTGTGGCAGGGGGGGCTACTGAAGCCATTACCTCTTCAAGTACCGAAGGTGGCGGTGCTACAGCTGTTTCAAAGGCGAAGTTTTCTAGCGAAAGCTCAATCTTATTCAGCTCCTCCCTGATCTCAGGGTGGTTTTCGGCCATGTGTTCTACTTCCGCTTTTTCTGCAGCAGAAACTTCACCGAGTACATAAGACTCCAGTATGCCTGACGATATGTATTCTTCTATATTCACTCCCGTTGCAATAATTTTCTCATATGTTGAAGTCCCATTCGTAAACGGGTTTTGATCGTGCCGAGTGGAATATCAAACTCTTTGGAAACTTCAGATTGTGTATATCCTTTGAAATAAACCATCACCATAACGAACTTTTCCTCTTCACGCAGCGATTCGATCAATTCCTTTACACCTATGCCGTCTACGTTTTGCTGTGAAGTGGCCCGACCCGATATGTCACTTACGTAATTGTCTATATCATCGGTTTTCCCGGCTTTTACTATTTCTTTCGAACGTAGTTTGTCGATCGATAAATTTCTGCTAATGTTGGCCATCCAGGTAAACAGGCGACCTTTAGACGAATCGTAGAGCTCTATTTTATCCCAAAACTTCATAAATGCATCCTGCAATACTTCCTGAGCTATGTCTTCATCGGTGACTATCCGGAGTATCATACCGTAGATGGCACCAGAATAATGCGTGTACAGGTAGTTTAACGCTTCAGGATTTTTTTTCCTGATTTGCTCTACCAGATCGTTTTGGTCCCATTTTTGGTCGGTGTGAATGTTTTTTGTCATGCAGACTTTTGTGCGAATCGCTAATGTAAGCATTTCTGAGTATTCCACGATCAAACCATCAGGTTAATGTTTTAAAAATCCAAAACAGAACCTAGATTCGTATGTAAAACAGAAATTCATTTTTTAATCTGATCTAACAATAACAACTAATGAAATATTCCCTGCTAGTTTTTTTACTCCTATCGTCATTTGTAGCCCTTGCTCAGGTAGATCGTGTCGGAAAAATTAAAGACAACCAATCCGGCTTGCCTCTGGAATTTGCTACTATCTATAACAAATCCAACGAAACGCATGCACACACGGATGAGCAAGGTAGCTTTGCGCTGAAACAAGTAAGTCCGGGCGATTCTATTCTTATTTCTCTGGTAGGCTACAAGCGTATATCCATGCTGGCCGACGATCAACCCACCTGGGAAATAGAGATGGAGTCTGCTCCAATAGAATTGGGACAGGTGCTTATTACACCGGAACTTCACACGCTCAACCATATCAGTCGAGTGCAGTTAAAGTTAAATCCGGTAAATTCTTCTCAGGAAATACTGAGGCAGGTGCCCGGGCTATATATAGCGCAGCACGCTGGGGGAGGAAAAGCCGAGCAGATTTTTTTGCGCGGGTTTGACATTGATCACGGGACAGACGTGCAAATAACTGCCGACGGTATTCCAGTCAATATGGTGTCGCATGCACACGGTCAGGGATATGCAGATCTGCATTTTCTCATTCCCGAAACGGTAAAAGGGATAGATTTTGGCAAAGGGCCTTACTATGCTGCAAAGGGTAATTTTACTACTGCCGGATATGTCGATTTTCAGACTATGGATCGTTTGGAAGAAAGCTCCGTAAAGCTGGAGGCCGGTAGCTTCAATACTATGCGCATGGTCAGCTTAATAGACCTATACAGTGGCAATGACCGCACAGATGCCTATCTGGCTACAGAGTATTTGCTTACCGATGGTCCGTTTGATGCGTCACAAAACTTCAATAGACTCAATGTGTTTGGTAAGTTTACTACTCAAATCAAAAATAATTTTTTGACAGTACAGGCATCTAATTTTCAAAGCAAATGGGATGCTTCAGGGCAAATACCACTACGGGCCGTTAGTCAGATCGGGCGATTTGGTGCTATTGATGATACAGAAGGAGGGCAGACTTCCCGCCAAAATTTTCTGATTGAATACAAAGCGGTATTGGACGAAAATCAACTGGTAAAGACAAGAGCGTATATGTCTCACTATGATTTTGAGCTGTATTCCAATTTTACATTCTTTTTGGACGATCCTGTATATGGCGATCAGATTCGCCAGTACGAAGACAGAACGCTTTACGGTTTTCAGTCTAGTCACCTCTATAATACTGCACTGTGGGGAGGTAATCTGACGTTAGAAAATGGAGCCGGTTTTCGGTATGATGATATAGATGGAAATGAACTTTCGCATACGCGAAACAGGAAAGAAACACTGGATCCTATAGCACTCGGAAACATAGATGAGTTTAATGGGTTTGTGTTTTCTGATATAAACTGGGAATCCGGCAAATGGCTGCTCAATGTGGGAGCACGTGTAGACCAGTTTCGGTTTGAAGAAGTAGATTTGCTGGCAGCATCGTATAGCAGACAATCCAAAACTCAGGCATTTGTATCGCCAAAATTGAACCTGGTGTACAAGGCATCAGACCTGATGCAGCTTTATGCCAAATCCGGTCGGAGTTTTCACAGCAACGACACCCGAGTAGTGGTGAGTGATGGTGTTAGCCATACTTTGCCTGCTGCCTGGGGAGTAGATTTGGGTACGGTTGTCAGACCTTACGATCGTCTCCTCATTGATGTGGCGTATTGGCAGCTGGCACTTGAGCAGGAGTTTGTGTACGTAGGTGATGCAGGCATAGTAGAGCCCAGTGGTCGTACACGCCGATCCGGAGTGGATCTTGGGGTCAATTACCAGGTATTTGACAATGTATTTGTACATACTAACATGAGCTACGCCAACCCCAAAGCTGTAGATGAGCCGGAGGGGGCAAATTATATTCCGTTGGCGCCTACATTTACCAGCTCAGGAGGCCTTTCTTATCAGTGCAAAAATATCAGTGGAAGTATTCGCTATCGGTACCTTACCGACAGACCCGCCAACGAAGATAATTCTGTAGTGGCAGAGGGGTATTTTATTACCGATATGAATGTGAACTATAACCGGCCGGGTTGGTCGTTTGGAGTGTCTGTAGAAAACCTGTTTGATCAGGAGTGGAGAGAAGCTCAGTTTGATACCGAGTCACGGCTGAGTGGTGAAAGTGAGCCTGTATCAGAAATTCACTTCACACCCGGTGTACCGTTTTTTGTGAAAGCCGGTTTTACTTTTAAGTTCAGGTAATACCTATCGTCTGCGCATATAGCGTTAGATGATTCTATTGCGATCCTACGTGTATGCACCACATGGAAGTTATTCATGTTGTGCGTACACGTTTTGTTTAATGCCACTTTTTTTACTGTAATAGATGATTCCTGTCAGCTTTTGTTAACTTTAGGCCCACAAGGCACGATAGCCTAACTAATACACAAAATTCTGAATATGAAAACATTGAAAAATGTTGCGTTGGCAGTCCTCACAGGCCTGTTGTTGTACCAATGCAATACACCTTCCCAAAAAGGAGAACAACAAGCTGCTAAACAGCAAGATGAGCCGGATAGTGTTACTCTTCAAGCCATGAAAACTTACGAGCAGTACTGCTCCAGCTGCCACGGAGAGCAGATGATGGCTTTTGCTGATCGAAAATGGAAACACGGCAAAGAAGCAGACAGCATCTATCATTCTATAGTAAACGGGTACCCTGATGCAGGCATGCCGGCCTGGGGCAGTGCCTTGTCGGAAGGAGAAATACGCAACCTGGTTACTTATATAATCAAGGGGATAGAAAATGTGGAACGATACGGGTTTCAGGAAGAAACCCTTGAATCGGATACATTCCAAACTGAGAAAATCACCCTGAGTCTCGACACGATCAATAACGATATACGTGAGCCATGGGGTATGGCTTTTCTGCCTTCAGGTGATTTATTGGTTACGGATAAATCGGGAGGGTTTTATCGTATAGATAAAAATAAGCGCAAGGTGGCCATACAGGGAGCGCCGGCTGTGAAATATAAAGGACAAGGTGGTTTGCTTGATGTAGAGTTGCATCCTGATTTTGCTCAAAACAAATGGGTGTACCTGAGCTATTCGGATTTTAGAGTGGAAAAGGGCGATACTCTGTCAGGTACGGCAGTGAGCAGATACGTATTCGAAAACGATCGATTGACACAGGAAAAGACCATTTTGAAGGCTGAGCCTTATTCTGGTAAACGTCATCACTATGGCTCGCGATTGGAGTTTGATCAAGATGGCTATCTGTTTGTCACCGTAGGAGACAGGGGCAATCGTGACGAAAACCCTCAAAGTCTGGCCAGCCACTGTGGTAAAGTACATCGGGTAGGCGATGATGGTAGCATCCCGTCGGATAATCCCTTTGTGAATCAATCGGGAGCTGTGGCGTCTGTGTATTCTTATGGCCACCGCAACCCTCAAGGGATGATAATGGAACCTAATACGGGAAAAATATGGTCGCATGAGCACGGTCCAAGAGGTGGAGATGAAGTGAATGTAATCCAAAAGGGAATTAACTACGGGTGGCCAACCATTTCCTATGGGATAAACTACGATGGTACCACTTTTACTGACAAGTTGGAGGCAGAAGGTATGGAGCAGCCTATATTGTATTGGGTGCCCTCTATAGCTCCGTCGGGTATGGCCTTTGTGAGCGGTAGTGTATATCCGGAGTGGGAAGGCGACCTTTTAGTAGGTTCGCTACGTTTCAAGTACCTGAATCGATGCACTGTAAAAGAGGGTAAGATTGTGGCTGAAGAGATTATGCTGAAAAATATAGGGCGTGTCAGAAACGTGAAAACTTCGCCTGATGGTTACATTTATGTAGCTGTAGAAAAGCCGGGCTTTATCTTCCGTTTAGAGCCGTTGAAATAAAAAATAAGAATTGTGTAAAGCCACCAGATTGCTAATGTAGTCTGGTGGTTTTTTATTGCTTATTACTTTTGTGTATTGATAAGGGTATTAAAGCTAACTACTGCATACCTGGAAAAAGACACTTACTCTACCTGATTTCTTATAAGATCAAAATGTAGCAGGAATCAGTGTGTAGTAGTCTCCTCCCGGTGCAATCCAGCTTACGGATAGTGTGTCTGATGGACTGTTGCATTGAAAAGTTAACGACAATTGCCGTGTGCCAGGAGTAAGATCCAGCGCTATTTCCTGGTCATTTTCTGATTCTGTTATTATTGTTTTTCCATCGAGGCTTAGTGTTCCAGGGTTCGTTTTTTGCAGGCGTATAAAGTACTTTCCGGAGGCAGGTACATTGATTTTTCCGGTTACTTTTAGTTGAAAAGGAGGGGTGAGTTGACTAAAAAAAGCTTCTCCTTTCATGTCGATTACGGCAGAAGACCCGATAGTTGTATAAGGAGGGCTGTCGGATAAAACCTGAACCTTAAACCCGGCAGTGGTGTCCTGAAACGCTTTGTTGTATGTAACCTTTCCCTTGGTTTTGATTTCTTCCGCTTTCTTTTCGTGAAGCGACAAAATCCATTCTACCATGGTGTTGAGTTCCTCCGGTTTCAAAAGGGGATGCCCCGACATCATACCACCATACCATAAGCCCCCACCGCCTTCTTTGATTTTATTGGCCAGAATATGCTTTACATCCTGATGGGCATACCGCCGCGATATATCCAAATAAGGTGGGCCAACCACACGGTCTTCTATGCTATGACAGTGTAAACAGTCGTTTTTGAGGATGAGTGTTACAGCGTTCTTTTTCTTGAGTACGGGCTTAGCCTGCTGCCGGGTTTGTGTGGGTTTGTCTGTAGTACAGGCAGCCGAAACGATGCATACAGAAACGAATAAGATAAGTAGACGGTCAGGAAATTTCACAACAAATAATTTTTGCCAAAAATAGGAATGATTTTGATGGCTTATTGTTCTAACCACATGATCTATGTCATTCTTTTTAGTAGTGGGTCAACTTTTACGACTAGTTTTGTGGCTCTTGAATTATCCTTATGGCATTAGAACCTAAAATACTCCTGATTACACCTCCGTTTACACAGCTAAACACCCCTTATCCTGCTACAGCATACCTCAAAGGTTTTTTGAAAACCAAAGGTATCGCTTGTGAACAATTGGATTTGGGGATTGAAGTCATTCTCAGGTTATTTAGTCGTGCGGGCTTGTCCGCCATGTTTGATGCTGTAGATACTTCCGCTGACTTATCGGAAAACAGCAGGAGAATTTATGCTATGCGCCAGCAGTACCTGCTCACGATTGAGCCGGTTATTGATTTTTTGCAGGATAAAAACCCCACATTAGCCCATCTGATATGCGAAGGCAATTACCTGCCGGAAGCTTCCCGTTTTGCTCAGCTGGATGAACTGGAATGGGCCTTTGGTACCATGGGTATACGGGATAAAGCACGCCATCTGGCTACACTATATCTGGAAGATCTGGCCGACTTAGTAAAAGAGGCTGTCGATCCCCATTTTGGTTTTAGTCGTTATGCTGAACGATTGGCGCTTTCAGCCACTTCTTTTGATCCGTTGTACACAGAGCTTACGGATGCTCCGGGTTTTATCGATCACATGCTGTTTGATATACTGGAGAAAAAAGTAACCGAAACACAACCCGACGTTGTGGCTTTGTCAATCCCTTTTCCCGGCAATTTATACGGAGGGCTGAGATGCGGGCAGTGGTTAAAGCAGCATATGGATCCAGAGGTCCGCGTAGTTATGGGAGGTGGGTATGCCAATACAGAGCTACGTACAGTCAAGGATGTAAGGTTGTTTGAGTTTGTCGATTATGTGACGCTGGACGATGGGGAAGCTCCCATACTACACCTGATAGAACACCTGAGAGGAGTACGAAGCAAAGAAGCTCTTAAACGCACATTGACTCTAAGCGAGGGTACGGTGATCTACTGCAATGGATCGAAAGAAAAGGATGTGCCACAGCGGGAAGTAGGTACACCGGATTACCATGGACTACCTCTTGATAAATACCTTTCAGTAATCGAAATAGCCAATCCCATGCACCGGTTGTGGAGCGATGGGCGATGGAATAAGCTAACGCTGGCACATGGATGCTACTGGGGCAAATGCACTTTTTGTGATATTTCTCTGGATTATATAAAACGCTATGAGCCTGTCACTGCCAGTGTGATTTGCGATCGTATCGAAGAACTAATAGCAGCTACAGGTGAGCGTGGTTTTCATTTTGTAGACGAAGCAGCACCTCCTGCATTGATGCGCGATGTGGCTCTGGAAATCATCCGTCGGGGGTTGACAGTAGTTTGGTGGACTAATATCCGATTTGAAAAAAGCTTTACCTCAGATTTATGTCAGTTGTTGGCTGCATCGGGCTGTATAGCCGTTTCGGGAGGGCTGGAAGTAGCCTCCGACCGGTTGCTGCAGCTCATAGACAAAGGGGTAACTGTAGCGCAGGTTGCCCGGGTGGCACAGCATTTCACTCAGGCAGGCATCAAGGTGCATGCTTATCTTATGTATGGTTTTCCTACTCAGACAGCACAGGAAACCATCGATTCACTGGAAGTGGTGCGGCAGCTGTTTATGGAGGGGGTAGTGCAGTCGGGGTATTGGCATCAGTTTGCCATGACGGCACACAGTCCGGTAGGCATGTTTCCTGAAAAATTTAAAGTAGAAAAAATTCCCGGACAGGAAGGCGATTTTGCTAACAATGACATTCGCCATATCGACAAAGAAGGAGCTATTCATGATGTGTTTAGCGAAGGATTGAAAAAATCTCTGTTTAATTACATGCATGGCATGTGCTTCGATTTTCCGCTAGGAGAGTGGTTTGATTTTAATGTACCTAAAACTTCCTTACCCGAGGATTATATAACCGCGGCACTGGAGGAAGGTGAACCTTTGCACCTTACTGACAACACCAAGGTGGTTTGGTTAGGAGGGGAGCCATCGGTTCGGTTTTACACCAAAAAGAAGAAAGGAAAAACCACTCCTATGGCAGAATTGCTCATTCGTACCCGGCAGGAAGATGTAGTAATTAATGTAAAAGCACCGCTGGGTAAGTGGTTGGCTGAAGTGTTGCCCTCTTTGTCTCCACAGCGGGATTCGTTGTGCACATTTGCTCGGTGGGAAGCTGATTTTGAGCAAAATGAGCTCGGCAACATGGAGGTATTTATGCAAAGCTATACACTGGGTGTGTTGAGAGAGCATGGGCTCTTGCTGTTGTAATCGGTTAACGCTGGAGTGTAGATAAAAAAAGACCCGTCTGCTTAGTTGCAGACAGGTCAGTTGCATGATATGAAAGTATGTCTTTACCGATAATTTAATTTTACGATACCGTCGCTGGCCTTGATGACCACATCGGTACCTCCGCCATATAGGCTGCCTTTCATGCGTTTTTCCTCTGCTTTTCCAGAGAAATGGTTGAGTTCAGTAATGATCTTTTTGCCGGCTATATCCAAATTATACCCTGTTTTGTCGGGTAGAGAAACATCGATCATGCCATCGGAGGTTTGCAGATGTATGCTGCCATCTATGGCGAGTATGTTGCCGCTGATCATACCATCGGACGTGATGGCTTGTACAGCTCCTTTCATGTTTTCTATGGCAATAGACCCGTCAGAGGTTCGGAGCTTTAGGTTGCCCTGAGTATAGTTGGTTTGAATACTACCATCGCTGGTGGTAAGGGATATGTCGCCCGATACATTGGTGCATTCTATGTGCCCGTCGCTGGTTACTACCTCAGCACCTTGGTTTATTCCTTCTATTTTTATGTGTCCGTCAGATGTTCTGCCTTTCAGCCCATTCATTACCTTTCGAGCCGATATGTTGCCATCACTGGTTTGTACGGTAGCAAAACCACTTACATCAGCGAGTTGTATATTTCCGTCGGATGTGCGGGCATCTACATTTCCTTTTACGGTTGCTATGGAAAGGTGTCCGTCACTGGATTTCAATACCTGATCTCCTGTAAGGCTGGTTAGTGAAATGTGGCCGTCGGAAGTAGCTAGGTAGGTGCTGGTTTGTGATGGCACAAGTACCTTGAAAGAAAGGCTAACCGAGTTGAATAACGAGAGTAATTCTTTTCTGGGGGTTACTCGAATAGAAATTTCATTTTTGCTTACTTTCTCTTCGAGCTGCAGGTATTCTGCCAGTCCTTGTTTGGAGATATTCAGGAGTCTACCACTTTTTCTAACAGTATAATAAATTTCGATGGTGTTGTTGTCGTGCGGAGATACAGCAATATGGCCATTGCTGTTGTTGATAGTAAGCTGGGCTGGTTCGTTCACTTTATAGCTTTCGCTAAAAGAGTAATTTTGGTCTTGCGCGTTTGCCATCAGAGTCAGTATCGTGCTGACGGCCAACAGTAGGTATACTTTTTTCATGATTACGGGGCTAGGGTTTGATATAATCAGTCGAAAGACTCAACTCTGTTCGCAAGGGTTGCATGCGTTGTGTTTTTTTGCTAAAAAAAAGAATTACCTAATTCAGCACAACCTGAGAAAAGACCCTGCCGGTAGCTTGTCCGTTAGTTAGCCCGTTTGCAGCTTTTGATACCTGTCATTGAGCACAGCGCGTATCTCCGTGTAGGTATATTCATCGCCCAATTTGGCTTTTATGCCACCTATTTTCACGTCATTGCCCAGTGTGTCTATTACGGTATTGATGTGTCCTGCTTTTTCTGCTGTCACCAGAGCATCCAGTTCCAGCGCTGATCCTACAAAACTGACCAGATGTGATTCTACAGTAGAGGGGCTCAGGCTTCTCATTGCGGCTATTTCATCTACAGACTTGCCTTCCTTGTAGAGCTGGAGCGACACTTTTTTGCTATCTCCTTTTTCTTGTTTTTTGTTGGTTTTAGCCAGGTTTTTTTCGATAGCTTTTTGTTGTTGCTCACGGGCTGTGTTGTAAGCAATAAACAATTCACTTAAATCTTCTTTCTGAGCCAGGCCTTTGGTCAAAGTTGCGATAGCAGCCAGCTGAGCCAGTTTGTGTTTTATTTCCAGGGTAATTTCGCGCAAGAGCTTCAGGTATTTTTTTATGCCGGCTTTCAGCTTCATCTGGTCGTAGTGCGCTTGCAGGGGTGTGGCTACATGCTCTTCGAGGGTTTGGCGAAAAAAGGCCTCAGCGGCTTGTACACGATCGTTTACGTGGGTATAATGATCTTCTTCGGCGGTTTGCAATATAGCCTGCAACTGCTGCTGAAATTTGGTAGCAGTTTGCTTTTGCTTTTTGAGCTGGTTTAGTACGTTGCTCATTAGGCCTATCGTCTCCTCTTTTTCCGGCAATCGCTTTTCAGCAATATCATCCATAAAGGCATAGAAGTTGGCTACTGTCTTAGTCCAGTCAAATGATCGAAGGAGCATTTGGCGGATGAAATCTATTCGGGCCAGTTGCAGGTGTTGCTGCAGGGTGTCCAGTTCCTTCTCCTGCTTGCAAAAGTCGATAGCAGAGGGATCGCTGCTGATGGCACTTTCGGTAATTGGGGAGCGCAATACCAGTCCGTTGAGCGACCTGAGTCGGCTCAGGGCCACATATACCTGGCCGGGGGCAAAAGAGCTGCCTGCATCTATTATGGCTTTGTCAAACGTCAATCCCTGACTTTTGTGAATGGTGATGGCCCAGGCCAGTCGCAAAGGAAATTGAGTAAATGTACCTTTCACATCTTCTTCCAGCGTATCGGTTTCTTTGTTAAGCTTGTAGCGCTTGTTTTCCCAGATTTCTTTTTCTACTACTATGGTTTCATTGTTTTCCGGCAGACTGACGGTGATTTTATCACTTTCCAGGCTTTCTACTATGGCCAGCTTGCCATTGTAGTAGCGGGGCTTGTCGCCTTTATCATTGCGTATAAACATCACCTGAGCCCCTTCTTTCAGTTGGAGCTCTGTCTCCGCCATGACGGTAGCTTCGTTGAAATCGCCCGATACTGTGGCCGTATATCGGTATAGCTTGCCGCTTAGCTTGTCTAACTCCTCACGGTTGATTACATCCGCTTTACTGTTGTGGGTAGTCAGGGTTATGTACTCGCCTTTTTCTTTGGGTTGAAAGTCGGGCTTGTACTTTTCCTGTAGCAAAGCTAAATCTTTGCTGGTTGCTTCATCGTTGCGGATGTGATTGAGCAGGTCGATAAAGTCCTGATCTTTTTGTCTGTAAATGTGCTTGAGCTCAAGGTAGAGTGGGGGGCATTGTTCCAATGCTTTGGCATGAAAAAACGAAAGCGATGGATAGATAGTCTGTAATGCCTGCCATTCGGCTTGATTAACAACCGGGGGGAGTTGAAACAAATCGCCAATAAATAGCATCTGTATACCGCCGAACGGTTGGGTAGATTTTCTGACTGATCGCAAAATAGTATCTATAGCATCGAGCAGGTCGGCGCGTAGCATGGACACTTCATCGATAATAAGAAGCTCCAGCTCACGAATGAGCTCACGTTTCGGACGGGTAAGACGCAGGTGTTTTAGCAAGGTTTTGCGATCGAAAAAACGATCGCCTGGAAAACCGTCTAAAGTGCGGGAAGGGGGGATAAATCCCCCGAGGGGTAGTTGAAAAAGTGAATGCAGGGTGACTCCTCCTGCATTCATAGCAGCTACTCCTGTGGGAGCAGCTACTGCTAGTTTTTTATGGCTGTTTTTTCTTATGTACTGGAGAAAGGTGGTTTTCCCTGTTCCGGCTTTTCCGGTTAGGTACAGGTGCTGGCTGGTCGTGTTTACAAAATCACTGGCAAGCTGAAAATGTTCATTTACAATTACCCCTTTTTCCATTCTGATAGCTATTTCTCTTACTTTGTTTCTATTTTTAACTTACTGATAATCTGATTGTTGTTGGTTTCTGTTTGGAGTAAATATAATCCCTGTTTTACATCGGGTAAAACAATGGATGTAGTCAGGGATGTAGCTTCGGGACTCCACGACATTATTTTTTTACCGTCCGTAGAAAGAAGCGAGATTGTTTTGATGGTTTCTCCGCTATGTTGTGACAGGGATAGTGTTTCGCCCGGCCTCACCGGATTGGGGTATATAGTTACCGGGGTATTTTCCGGCTTGTCCACACTGAGTACTACACGTCCATTGAAAAACGCCTCTGCGTAGGCAAATGCGTCAATACCTACTTTTTCTCCGATAAGCCTTCCGGGTATATCGTCTACAGGAGGGTGTATGCCGCCCCATATCCGCGACAGACTACATTGATCTGATGCGTCGTTGTATTTGGCCCATTGCAAGGTTATATCTACACTGGGGCCTTCTTCAAAAACCAAAAACTCGTTTTTTGGGGCTTCAAATTCACCCATTCCCCCGGGGAAGTATTCGTCACCGGTAAGGAGGGTAAGCACTTTGGCCGCAGCTCTGGAGTAGGTAGAGTGCCCGGATACATAGCCGGCAAAAGGAGGGGTGATGAAGGTGGGGCGCTGGTAAGGCCACCAGTTTTCGGCGAGTATCCACCCTACACCAGCCATATCGGTGGCCGGGTCTGTGATGTAATCCGGTCCTTGCCAGGCATAAAGCTTAATTTTCCCTACGTGCTCATTGTTTTCTCCTGCTAGCGGATCGCCTGCCTCTACCAGCTCTATATAATCCTCTACCAGAGGAATGCCTGCTTTGTGGTAGCTCGGTAGTTGGGGGTCAGATGATTGACCTTGATCTGCCATAAAGCGAATGGCAGATACAGGGCGTATATAATCATAATATCCCTTTACACTCCATGCGCTGATGGCCGCATCATGCATAGCTCCTCCAAGGGCAAAATAGGATTTGATATCCCACTCCAGATCACTAAGAAGTTCGCCTTCACCTTTGAATTTTTTGACTAGTTCCGGATGGTCGTTTACATAGTTGAGGATGGTAAACCAGTGCCCGGGAGGAGTTTCAGAGTCGGGTCCGTCGGCCCAAAACTCAGCCAATACACGGCTGTAGTCTCCACGGGGTACCATTTGTTTTTCGTAGGGTTCTCCCGTTTTGGGATTGAGGGTGTATCCTGTGCTTGGATCGCCTCCGTCTATTTGATTGTAGAAGTCTTGCAAACCACTGATAGTCGTGGGTAAATTTTCCAGCTTGAGGTTGCCAATTCCTCCGGGAGAAATGTCCCACTGTACATTGTCAGCCGGGTCGAGGTGAGCCGACCAAATTGAAACCAGCGAAAATCCCCATTTGTAATCGGTGGAAACAGCATCGTTGGTAGTGTCGATATAGGCGGGTGGTCCCGGATCGTGGTACACCCGATACGTGTCTCCGTCTCTTTGATGAATAGTAAGGTGCTCGTCGGTAAGCGAAAAAGGTACGGTGTTGCCCCATTCCGGGCTGAGGAAAGGAGATTCAAAACCCGGAATTTCATTTCCCGATTGGTCGATAAACACATCGAAAGCCAGGGGCTGCCATCGGTTAGGGTTTTTTATGTCAGGATTTCCGGGTTTGGCTACTACCATAGGATCATTTACCGGCTCGTAGTACTTATTGTCAAAATCCCGCATCTCATTGGAGCCATCCTGCTCACCAAACAATATAATCTGCTCAGCGAGATAGTTGCCCAGTGCTGCGGCATTTCCCGAAGTATAGTCCTTGTCTTTAACACTTTTATCATAGCCCAGCTGGCTCATAAGTTCATCGGCCAGCATCATGGTTTTGTCTGCGTCGGGAGAGTACTCAAATCGATATTCTATTAACCGATAGCAGGCATAGCTCAGAGTTTCTGCTATTGCAGCTTCCACATTGTCGGGTGGAAGCATACCCTCAAAGGGGATTGTAAAACCATTGATCTCCCTTCCCAAAAAGTAGGTATTGGCTACTGGCATGTATACAGCCCAGCTGTCGTACATTGCAGCTGAAATGTGAAATAAGTTGCGGGCATGCACAGTAGGTCTGGCATAGTCATTTCTGATTCCTTCCAGCAGTACTTCGTTCCATCTGCGAGCCACGGTGTGGTCTGTAGAAGCTAGTGTAGGGAAAAACGTGAGTAAATAAAAAACGATTGCTAATGTGGTGGTTTTCAGGGTAAAAGTATTGGTCATATAGTGGTATGTTTAGTGTCTGTTTTGGATGGTAAGGCAAGCAAATACCTTATACTATCATTTACCGGGCAAACGTTTAACCTGCAATATACTAAAACTGGCAGGGTCTTTTTGTTATTGATACCTAATTTATATCCTATTCCTTCCTAGTTTTGCTTCATGATTCGCTCTAAACTCTATTTGGTCGGTGCTGGTCCCGGAGATCCTGATTTGATTACACTCAAGGCGGTGGAAGTCCTTAAGCATGCCGATGTAGTACTATATGATGCCCTTGCAAACGAAGATTTACTCAACTACTGTAAGCCGGATTGCGCTAAGGTATTTGTAGGAAAGCGAGCTGGCCGGCACTATCAGCAGCAGCAGGAGATTAATCAGCTCATCGTGGATCATGGTAAGCACCATCAGCACATTGTGCGGCTCAAGGGAGGTGATCCTTTTGTCTTTGGACGAGGGCAGGAGGAGAAAGAATTTGCTCAGGCACATGGTATGACTGTAGAAGTGGTGCCCGGTATCAGTAGTGCGCTGGCCGTGCCTGCCGTTCATCAGATACCACTGACTATGCGTGGAGTTAATGAGAGTTTTTGGGTGATTACCGGTACTACCCGTGAAGGCGGTTTTTCCGGTGATATGGAGCTGGCAGCACAATCATCGGCTACAGTTATTATCCTTATGGGCATGAAGCAGCTAGCCTCAATAGTGGCATTGTTTAAAAAACACAGAGGCAGCAAAGAACCTGTAGCCATTATCATGAATGGCACCTGCGAAAATGAAAATAGTGGAGTTGGTACTCTGGCAGATATCGAGCAGGTGGTAGCCGATAAGGGACTCGATTCTCCTTCCATCATCGTAATTGGTGGTGTGGTTAACTATGGAGCTGAGTCACTCAATGCCATTTCTTCACATTTTACTTCCAACGACTAAAACGATGAATTTACCACAGATACTTGAAAAAATAGATAAGTTGAATGCTCTTGACCCCAATAAGGAAGTGTATGAGGGCAAAGAATACCCCAAGGAGGTTTTGTATAGCGAGCGCATGACAGAAATGCTCTGGGAGTATATTTCTATGCCATCAGAAGCCCTGCAGGTAGCAGCCCGGGGGCAGCATATACAGCGGTGGTCTATTCCCAGATCCGATTATCCTATGGACAGGCCCGGCTACCTGAAATGGCGCACACAATTAAAAATGATGCATGGTCGTATTTTGGCCACACTGCTTACAGAAGAAGGCTGTAATGATGATTTTATTACCGAAGTAGTGGATTTGGTTACTAAAAAAAGACTTAAAAACGACCCTCAGACGCAGCAGCTCGAAGACGTGATATGTCTGGTGTTCTTAAAATACTATTTCAAGGAGTTTGCCGCTAAAAACACCGACGAAAAGCTTATTCAGATCGTACAAAAAACCTGGGGTAAAATGACGCCCAAAGGGCATGAAGCTGCATTGAAATTGCCCCTGGAAGATAATGAGCTTCGACTGGTGAAAGCAGCTTTGGCCTGATTGCAGGTATTTAGTGGCGGATTAGTTGTGAGAACCTTAATCACACATCCATGCTTGTTGTTGATGATTAAATAATCAAAATACATTATTTTTGTACATATATTTGTACAACAAAAGCGTGCTATTATGCTAATAACATCAGTGTCGGATTTTAGAAAGGATATTAAATCCTATTTGGACAGGGTAGTAAAGGACTTTGAAACTTTGATTATTAATCGGGGTAAAGATTCAGGGATTGTTGTAATGTCACTACAGGAGTACAATTCATTGATGGCGACAAATCACGAATTGTCGTCAAGAAAAAATGAAATGAGGTTAGATTCTGCAATTGAGAAATTAAAAACAGGAAAAGGTTTTTCCAAAAGGATAATAGAAGAACAAGGATGAAATATGTTTTTGTTGATGAATCATGGGAAGATTATTTGTACTGGCAGAAAACTGACAAGAAGAAATTAAAAAAAATAAACGACCTCTTAAAAGACATAGCTCGAAACCCTTATGATGGAATCGGAAAACCTGAACCTTTAAAACATAAGTATACAGGATTTTGGTCAAGGCGTATTGATAGTGAACATAGACTTATATATCAATACAAAGAGGGTGAAATTTTGATTGCAAAATGTAGGTTTCACTACGATTAAGCATGTCACATCGGTTGATCAATATTTTCAAATAGCGTTCTCGCGTATTTTTCCAAAAACATTACCTCAGCCAGTCAGTTGCTGGCTTTTATCATGTATCAATTTTAGAGAAAACCTCCCCACTTTTTAGGTGACAGTTGCATTTTTTTGGTAGTATAAATACACCTACCTCTATACCGATGAAAAAAATACTGATCCTGTGCTTTGTAATAAGTCCGGCTGGCTTACTGGCACAAAAAGGCATGGTCAATCTATGGGCTGAATACGGCCGGCCGGTAGGGGAGTTTCGACATAATACCAATGCATTTGGATTGGGCCTGGGTATGGGGGCTTATTTTTCTTTCGATAAGGAAAATATCTTTTATCTGGGTGGGGATTTTAGTTATGACATCTATGGTAAATCTTTTGATACTGACGGAGTATACGAGGTAGTAACCAACAACAATATGTTGCAACTTCATGGTGTGCTCCGTATCCAGCCGCCAGCCGATCAGGTGGTTCCGTTTGTAGAAGGCTTGTATGGATTTAAATACCTTTACACCAACAGCAAACTTAAGGAAGACTTGCTCTCCAACGCTGATGCCATCCATACCGAATTTGGTGATTTTGCCTGGAGCTACGGAGGATCACTTGGCTTATCAGTGCCGGTAGGACAGGGGCAATCAGCATTGGATATACGCATACAATACCTGAAAGGCAGCAAAGCCGAATACATAGACGGTAAAATGATTCGTGAAGAAGGGATAGATGCTGCCATAGCCCATCCCAAGTCCTCTACCACAGATATGATTCTGCTTAAGTTTGGTGCTACCTTTGGTTGGTAAACAACTATTCGTTACGAAGTGTTTCCACCGGATTAGCTTTGGCTGCCAGCATGATGGTATAGCTGGTTGTAGATAGTCCTACGGTTATAATCAGCAGTGCACAACACAGTACAGGTAGCGTCTGTATATCGATATGATAGGCGTATATTTCATCCAGCAGGCTGGTGGTAAGAAATGTACCACCCAGCGAGCCTATAATACCGGCCACAAACAGCAGAATGATAAACTCCTTGTTCATTAATAATATGATATGCTGAAAAGAAGCACCTAGTGCTTTTCGAATACCTATCTCTTTTTTGCGTTTTTCTACATTTTGAGAAGCCAAAGCAAAAATGCCGCAGGTAGAAAGCAAACCTCCAAGCACAGTAAGGAAAATAAAAATCTGTTGTAGATTTTTATTGGTGCTGCGCATATTGTCCAGCAGGACCTCATCTTGTGTCCAGCTCTGAAAAGGCTTGTCTGGAAAGCGCTGTTTCCATATTTCTTCTATTTCCTTTTGTGCGGTCAGCAACTGTTCGGGATCGGTTTTTACCACTATAAACTGGTATTTCTCTTGCTCTATGGGGAAAAAGACTGCCGGCTCGGGTTCCTTCGATCGAAACAAATTGTCGATATGATTGTCAATTACTCCTACAATATGACGTTTTACCTCATGTACTTTTATGATTTTGTTGAGAGGCTCTGTCATACCTGTTTTTTTCAAAAAAGCCTTGTTAACTACTACAGCGCCGGTTACGTCATTTGTATTGTCGGTGTTGAGCATTCGTCCATCAAGTGTTTTAGTGCCGATAGTACGGAAAAAATTTTCTCCGACACCATAGTGGCGAATTTCATATTTGGCAGTATCCACCTCTACGGGGATAGCATAGTTGCTCATGCCCATAGTATTGTAGGTGCCCGACACAGCTTTTACCTTTGGATTGGCAGCTATGTCATTTTTCATTACCTCGTACTCCTGTCCGCTCTGAATAGCGATTTGAAGCAAGGCATCTTTGTCGTAACCAAAACTTATGTTTTCCTGAAAGCGGGTGTTTTGTATAAATACCACACCGGCTATGAGTACCATGATGGACAATGCAAACTGAATAGCAATTAGGCTTCTGGTAAGGAAATTTGTGCCCTTTAGCTTAATGCTGCCCTTTAGCAGCATGACTGGCCTAAATTTGCTGTTGGAAAAAGCCGGATATACACCCGCCATGATGGCTGATAAGAATATGAGTACGAGCAATGCCACTACCAGATTGATTCCATTGAGATCCGCCAGCCCATAATCAAGTCCCCACATTTCGGCAAAAGCCGGCACAATCAGGTTGGAAAAAGCTACCCCTACCAGCATAGATAATGTAATGATGATGATGGTTTCGAATAAAAACTGTGAAGCTACCTGCCGTTTATTTGCACCCAGCACCTTGCGTATACCCACTTCTTTCATACGACGTGCGGTCATGGCTATGGTGGTATTGGTCATGTTAAAGCAGGCGATCAGCAGGATAATCATTGCCATGGATACAAATACCACGAGTGGGGCTATGTTTAGAGGTTGCCGTACAGTGCTCCATCGCACGATGTTGGTGTCTATACCGGCATCAAAGTGTTGCAGTTCGTAGTTGAGCACTTTTCGGTCTTTCTTTTCCTTGTTTCTGCGTGCTATGTATTCGTCCAGTTGTGTGTTGAGTGTAGGTACATGGTTTTGCGAGTGAAGAAGTAAAAATGTGGTAGGGTCGCGCCAGTCTCCCCAGCTGTCGTTTGTGAGTTGGTGTATATCATAAAAGTGCTCTATACGTATGAGCAGATCAAACACAAAGGAGTTGTTTATGGGAGCTTTTTCGATTATACCGCCCACAACTACACTAATCTCTGTTTGATTCACAAAGTTTAAAATCAATACTTTACCTATCGGATTTTCATCTTTAAAGTACTTTTCGGCAGTTTCCCTACTCAAAATTGCCGTGTGCATTTCTTTAAAGCTACCCTGATCGCCAAAGCGCATAGGGAAATCAAATAAATCGAAAAAGGTACTATCGGCAAAACTGATGTACTCATTGAAGGAGTCGTCACCGGTACGTACATAGCCACTTTCATTGTTGTATCGCAGATATGATGCTATACCCGAAAAATCAGCCATAGCTTTTGGAGCCAGATTGATGGGGGCACTCATTCCCTGGTAGGGTTTGCCGTCGGTATCTTTATAATAGGAGTGTATGCGGTATACGTTTTTCGTTTTTTCACTGCTGTGAAAATCGTTAAACTCGATGTTGAAAGCCAGAATAAGATAAGCAGCAATGCAACAGGCCAGTGCTATACCCAGTCCAAAAGTGTTGATAAGTACATAGCTGATGTTTTTTCGCAGGTTTCTTAGGCCAACCAGTAGGTAGTTTTTGATCATGGTGTTGGTGTTTAGGATTAGCTTCCCTTTTTTCAATAAACACGCCCAACTATTAAATTGATGATAATCAGATAATTAGGTTTTTGAGGTTACTGTTTTTTAGTCCGTATTCGTACAGATATTTTGTATAACCGTACGGTGCACCTGTTAGATACCATTTTGCTGCTAAAGGTTGCAGGGCTTAATGGTTAGCGAGGAAAAAGCTGACTTGTTTGGTGTAAGTACCCGGATCAAAATCATAATTGTCAGCATAACTGTTCTTGCGGATCAGGTGAAGTGGCTTCACTGCATGAGAAATACGGGATTGTAAAGCTACCATGTCTTCGTGTGCAAATAGATAATCTTTGCTTCCGACAAGAAGTAAAATACCCCTGAAAGCTTTACCTGCTTTCTGAGAGAGCACGGTTTGTACATCTTTGTAGCTTTCAATTACCTCTTCATCTACAGTCATTCTACTTCCGATTTTACGAAATCGCACGCTCATGCCCACATAGTCGGGCATAGGAGTGTCTGCTACTATGAGGTAAGTTTCTGGCGCGGTATATCCTTGCACTATGCTGATCGTCGCACCAATACCCCAGCCATAGAGGTGTATTTTTTTACCCAGATGGGCAAGTGCATAAGCGTATACAGCGCTAAAATCTTCATAAAAAGCTGCATACAAATAGGTTTCGGTATCGATATCAAAACTACTGCTTTTGCCAAAGCCCCGATAATCATAGCAGAGCACGTTGAATCCCAAATCTCTAAGCGGTTTAATTCTTTTTAGGTAGTCTCCCATGTTTCCGTCACCATTATGACTCACTATGAGCACTTTGGCAGATGGCCTGACAGCAGGAATATACCAGCTGTGTAGTTGAGCGCCATCTTTGGTATTGATTTTTATTTCCTGAAAGGCAAGTCCGAGTGATTTAGGTGTTTGCCTGTAGTCTGCTGCTGGAGAAAGAGCGTACACTTTGCTCGACACACCACAAAACAGAATGTATAAAACAAGAAGCGAACGACGTGCAATAACTTGAAAGTGAGAGAATAGCATGCGTCAAATAGATTGGTGACTACAATTCTAATTTAACATTTTTTACGCTGAAAACACTGTGTAGTCGTGAATCATTTTGTGCGTGTAATCGTAGTGAAAAGAAAAGAGTTTAGGGCTTTATGTTAAATATTTTTAGATATATCTAAAAATATAAAATTTGTTGCTACTTTTGAAATTGATAGCTAAATGGATTGAGAGAAATGACAAACCCTGTAGTTGCATTATCGGTTTTTGCGCTTTTGTGTGTGGTGGCCTACCTATTGTTTAGGTCAGGAGGTGTGTATTGGGTGCTTCAGCAGGCCAAGCGTCAAAATGAAAAGTCGATTATTGAAGATGTCCTAAAGCAGCTTTTTCACATGGAATACGAAGACACGGCGGTGCGTTTTCGTGACCTAAAAGCCTCTACAGGCATGGGCAGTGAAGATGTGTTGGCTATTTTGGATAAGATGATAAAAACAGACCTTATCGCTAAAGATGGAGACAACCTGATATTGCGACCCAAGGGACGAGAATATGCACTGCGCATAGTCCGGGCACATCGGCTGTGGGAAAAATACCTGGCTGAAGAAACCGGTTATGACAAATCAGAATGGCATGATCGGGCAGAGCAGATGGAACACCAGCTTACAGAGGCTCAGACCAATGCGCTGGCATCCAGTCTTGGTAGCCCCCGTTTCGATCCGCACGGCGACCCTATACCGACAGAGCATGGAGAAATTCGCCCCCAGCGTGGTATTTCCTTGTCGCTGTTTCCGGTAGATCAGGTGGGCAAAATTATTCATATAGAGGATGAGCCCGAAGTGGTGTACAAACAGATACTGGCCGAAAACCTGCACATAGGCTCACAGATACGAGTCATAGAATCCAATCAGGAGCGTGTGCGATTTCTTTCCGAAGGAGAAGAATATGTACTGGCGCCTCTGGTAGCTGAAAATGTAAGTGTAGAACCTGTGAAAAAAGAAGATCGCCAGGATGAAAATGTAAGGCGATTATCCAGCCTGCAAGCTGACGAGAAAGTAGAAATAACAGGCATATCGCGTGAATGCAGGGGAGCCAACCGTAGGCGATTGCTGGATTTGGGTTTTGTGCCCGGTACGGTAGTTACACTGGGTATAACCAGCCCGCTCAACGACCCCAGGGCATACAAGGTACGCAACACAGATATAGCGTTGAGAAACGATCAGGCCAATTTTATTTTGATCAAAACGAAGGAGAATCATGAAGAATCAATCACAGCATAATTGCGAAGGATGTGAACACTTCAATGCCGGAGGGCTCAAGAGGCTGGGAGTGGATGTGAACAATGTAGACTATGTGGTAGCATTGGCAGGCAATCCCAATACCGGTAAGAGTACGGTATTTAATGCATTGACCGGCTTGCGGCAGCATACCGGCAATTGGCCGGGGAAAACGGTATCCCGAGCCGAGGGAGGGTTTTCTTATCAGGATAAAAAATACAAACTGATCGATCTGCCTGGTACGTATTCGTTACTTTCCACTAGTCAGGACGAAGAGATAGCGCGAAATTTTATTCTTTTTGGCAGGCCGGATGTCACGGTAATAGTGGTAGATGCCAGCAGGCTTGAACGCAACCTGAACCTGGCTTTACAGATATTAGAAATTACCGATCAGGCCGTGTTGTGCCTCAACCTGGTAGATGAAGCAGAGCGACATAATATTTCTGTAGATGAGCGGGCACTGGCTCGTAGACTAGGTATTCCTGTGGTAGCCACCAGTGCCCGGTTTGACAAAGGCATACCGGAATTGCTGCAAACCATAAGTGATGTGGCAGAAAAGAAAATCAAATGCAATCCTCATCGTATTCAAACCATACCCAATCATATTCAAAAAGCGGTGGATCAACTGAGCGAGCGTATAGAGCAGGACTATCCCAATATACCAAACAGCCGCTGGATTGCTTTTCGGTTGTTAGAAAACGATCAGCGCGTGATTGAAGCACTGGAAAACAGAGAATTTGAAATAGCCTGAGTGAAGAATGGAAACCAAGGAAGACAAGAAGGATATACTGGCTGTAGCCAATACATTGAAATGGAATATCGGTGAAAATTTTCACGATTCACTAACTCAAAGTATATACACCGATGCATCTAAAATAGCTGACGAAGTGATAAGGCAGGGCGACACACGAAAAAAAGTACCGCTCGACAGTAAAATAGATAAAATAGTAACCAGCAGGCAGTGGGGTTTTCCGCTGATGCTTCTAATCCTATCGGTGGTGCTTTGGCTCACCATAGAAGGTGCCAACGTACCTTCTTCTATGCTGGCTGCATTGCTGCTCGATACAGTGTATCCTTTGCTAAAGCAAGGAGCCGATAGTCTCGGAATGGTATGGTGGTTGAGTGGTTTTCTCATCGATGGGGTGTATTTGGCACTGGCCTGGGTTATAAGTGTGATGCTACCGCCTATGGCTATCTTTTTTCCACTTTTTACCCTTCTGGAAGATTTTGGCTACCTGCCCAGGGTTGCCTTTAATCTGGATCGTCTGTTTCGCAAATCAGGCGCTGACGGCAAGCAGGCGCTTACCATGAGTATGGGATGGGGGTGTAATGCTGCCGGTGTAATAGCTACCCGTATTATTGATAGCCCAAGAGAAAGACTCATCGCTATCATCACCAATAATTTTTCGTTGTGTAACGGCCGTTGGCCAACACAAATCCTCATAGCATCCATATTTATAGGTGTGTTAGCACCTCCTTTGCTGGCGGGACTGGTATCTACTGCTTCTGTTATTTTCATTGCTTTGCTGGGCGTGGTGTTCACGTTTGTTACATCCTATTTTTTGTCAAAAACAGTACTAAAAGGAGAGGTGTCTACTTTTACGCTTGAGCTGCCACCATACCGTCCTCCGAGAGTTTGGAAAACCCTGTATACTTCGCTAATAGACCGTACGTTAATCGTACTATGGAGAGCTTGTGTGTTTGCAGCGCCGGCCGGAGCGGTCATATGGCTCATTTCCAATATTCACTTAGGCGATCAGAGTATTGCCTCGTGGGCGGTAGAAAGTCTCGATGGGTTTGGGTTGTTTATAGGATTGAATGGCGTGATTCTACTGGCATATATAGTGGCTATACCTGCTAATGAGATCATTATACCTACTATACTGATGCTCACGGTATTGACTACAGGTAATACCGCTGTGGGGGAAGGAGCAGGAGTGATGTTTGAGCTGGATTCTATGGAAGCCACTGCCGATGTGCTGCGTGGTGCTGGCTGGACTCTGCTCACTGCGGTCAACCTCATGCTGTTTAGCCTCTTACACAATCCGTGCAGCACAACTATTTATACTATCTATCAGGAAACTAAAAGTGCAAAGTGGACTGCTATTGCTTCACTACTGCCCGTTTTTATAGGGTTTGTGGTGTGTTTTTTGGTAGCACAGTTTTGGTATCTGCTGGCCGGGTAAGACGTGTTTAGCTTACAAGCAGGTTGTCAGCCACCTGACTGCTGATATGTACCTGCCCATTGCCAACCAATTCTACCTGCATCAGGCCATCAAAGTCATTTTTATCGTTCACTACTATTTTGGTACCTAGCGAGATATTGATTTTGTCCAGGTGCTTTAAAAAGCTGGAGTCAGAATTTTCTACCCCTACTATTACGACCTGTTTGCCTATTTCTACCTCGGAAAGCGGATATTTGGGAGCATTGCTAAAGTTGCCTTCTTCGTCCGGTATGGGGTCGCCGTGGGGATCAACCCTTGGAAAGCCCAAAAACTCATCCAGCTTGTTGGTAAGCACCGGAGATTTGATGTGTTCGAGTTGCTCGGCTATATCATGTACTTCATCCCAGTTGAATTTTAATTTTTCAACTAAAAAAACCTCCCAAAGGCGGTGCTTACGGATCACTTTCAGGGCTTCTTTTTTTCCTTTTTCAGAAATGCGTACACCCTGATATCGCTGATAAGAAATTACCTTTTTTTCAGCCAGCTTCTTGATCATATCACTCACAGAGGCTGGTTTGGTGTTCATTTCAGCAGACAGTGCATTGGTCGATACACTTTTCTCCCCGGATAGGGAAAGGTGGTAAATGGCTTTGAGGTAATTTTCTTCTGCAAAACTGAGCATAGGGTGAATTTTGGCTCAAAGTTAAATGGAATTTTAGATAAACCTAAAAATAAAAAACTTAATCCTTACCGTGAATTTGTCGCAGATAAACCACTCATCACAATTCCATGAGATGGTGATGTGATCAACTCTAAAATTCAATATTTTTGGTAAACTACAGACAACACAAAGATGAACCCAAAACCAATAAAAATAATTAAAAACCGGTCCGATATAGGGGCAGGTACCCGAGGATCAGATATGGGAATTGACGCTATTGAAATAGCTGCGATCAATCAGGAGAATTATTACTTTAACCGCTATCCCTATGAAGATATAGAGACTCACAACGAAACGGTATACGATATGGTAAAAACCACATTTGCCAAGCGTATAGGCTATGTACATGAGCAGTGTAGTAGAGTGAGCGAAGCAATATGCCGCAATTTGAAAGAAGGTTTTTTTCCTTTGGTGCTGGCAGGAGATCATTCGTCGGCACTGGGTACGATAAGTGGTATAAAAGCCGCCTGTCCAGATAAAAAGCTGGGAGTGGTCTGGATAGATGCGCATGCGGATTTACACTCACCCTATACCTCACCTTCGGGCAATGTGCATGGTATGCCTCTGGCTGCTGCTATGGGTATAGACAACCGCGAATTTCAGGTAAATGAAGTGACCGATGAAACTGTAGACTACTGGGATGGAATGAAAAAAATAGGCGTAGAGGGTGCAAAAATACATCCCGAGCACCTGATCTACTTTGGAGTGCGTGATACAGAAGAGCCGGAAGACAAACAAATACAAAAGCTGGGTATACGCAATTACCGGGTTGATGAAGTTCGCTACCGTTCTCTGCCGGTATGTGTGGCAGAAGCCATAGAATCGTTAGCTGAATGTGATATGATTTATGTATCTTTTGACGTAGATAGTATGGATTGTGACCTGATATCTATGGGAACGGGAACCCCTGTATCAAAAGGTTTTGATCAGTATGAGGTGATGGGCATCATAGAAGGTCTGATCGATACAGGCAAAGTAGTTTGTCTGGAACTGGTAGAAATCAATCCACTGCTCGATACAAAAGGAAATAAAATGGCGGAAACTGCTTTTGAAGTTTTGGATGCCGTTACCGCTAAGTTGGAACATAAAACCTAGTGAAGATATGGAAACGAACCTTACAACGCTGATCAAACAAATGTCGCCTGTATTGAATCCGGGTAGCTATGTGTTTAGCTGCGTGCCCCGGAGTGTAGTAGTGCCCGATTCGGTAGTGCTGGCCAGTTTTCAGGAAGAAGAAGGCAAAACGCTGGTGGTAAGTCGTGAGGCTGCCGAAAACCATCAGCTAAGCTACACCAAAGTGATGGGTTGGATTTCGCTCAAAGTGTGCTCGTCGTTGCAGGCTGTGGGATTTACCGCTAAAGTGTCGGCAGTGCTGGCCGAAAAGGGCATTAGTTGCAACATAATAGCCGGCTACCACCACGATCATATTTTTGTGGATAAAGACGAGTCGCTTGAGGCTTTACAGGCACTCAAAGAGTTTTCAACTTCATATAAAGCATAATTTAAATTTTATCACTATACAAACTAACTAGCCATGACAAAAGACAGACGTCAGTTTATCAAAACAGCTGCCATAGGAGGATTGGGAGCTATCGCCACAGGATGCAATGCAGCCCCTCAAAATACCACAGCGGTAGAGCAGCCACCCCAAAATATCCGACAGAACCCTATAGGTGTATCTACCTATTCTTTCTGGCAATTTAATGGTCCGAAAGAAGCATCAAGCATAGAAAGCTGTATCGATAAAGCTGCCGCTATGGGGTTTGACGGGATTGAGATATTGCATGTTCAAATGACATCCGAAGATAACAGTGCTTTACAAAAGATTAAGCGCAAGGCCCTCTACGCTGGGCTGGATATTTATGGCTTTTCTACACATCAGGGGTATGTAAACCCTGACAAGGCCGTACGAGACGAAAACATACAGAAAACCCTGCATCAGATAGAGCTTGCGTATGCTATGGGTATTCCTACTATGCGCATCAATACAGGCAGGTGGCGTACGACCAAGTCTTTTGATGAGCTAATGGCCAACCGGGGTATCGAGCCTGTGCTGGAAGGCTACACCGAAGAAGACGGGTTTGAATGGGTAATAGACAGTATCGGGCAGTGCCTCGATAAAGCAGCCGAATGTGGTGTAGTGCTGGGGCTGGAAAACCATTGGGGGCTGGGCAGAACGGCTCAGGGTGTAAAGCGAATAGTGGATGCACTAAATTCTCCGTGGCTGCAGGTTACACTGGATACGGGTAATTTTCTCGAAAACCCATACGATCAGTTAGAAGCACTGTCTCCTCAGGCGTGCCTTATGCAGGCCAAAACGTATTATGGAGAAGGTAAATGGTATACTCTCGATCTGGACTATCCGCGAATCGGAGAGATAATGCGTAAGAGCAACTACAAGGGCTATATCTCACTGGAGTTTGAAGGGCAGGATGACCCTATGACTGCAGTACCCAAAAGCCTCGATGTATTGCGCAATGCATTTTACTATCCATTGAGTTAAATTAAAAGTAGCTACCCTATGTGGGTAGCTACTATATTTTTTCAGAAAAGTCACCTTCTACAGGTGAAAAGTACCTGGTGTTAGTTTATTTCGCTGATTTTGACCGGGCGGTTTTCTTTCATAGACAAGTTGGCTGCCAATGCTATGCTTGTCGCTTTTAGTCCGTCTTCACCCGTTACCGGAGGTGCTACATTATTAAACAATGCTTCGATAAAGGCATTCATTTCATTGAGGTATGAACCTACATATCTATCCATGAAAAAGTCCAGTGGTCGTGACAGGTGACTGCCTTTGGCGTCAAACAAACGGTGGTTGTCTTTCATATTGTGATCCGCCTGAGCCATGCCTTCCGATCCAAAAATTTCCAGTCGCTGGTCATAGCCATAAGCTGCCTGACGGCTATTTTCAATAATGGCCGTTACGTTGTTTTCAAAAGTAAGCATGATAAAGCCAGTGTCGATATCGCCAGCTTCTCCTATAGCCGGGTCCACCAGATTGTAGCCTTTAGCATATACTTCTACTACATCAGCTCCGGCAATATGGCGTGCCATATCAAAATCGTGAATAGTCATGTCCAGAAACAACCCCCCTGAGCTTTTGATGTAGTCGATAGGGGGAGGACCCGGATCCCGGCTGGTAATTTTGATGGTACGCAAGTCTCCGATCTTGCCTTCATCCAAAAGCGATTTTACCCTGGAAAAGTCATCGTCGAACCGTTGGTTGAAAGCTACCATCAATGGTACATTGTTGCTTTTTGTTGCTTCTAAGATGCCACGAATTTTATCGAGTGAAAGATCCAGAGGTTTTTCACAGAAAATGGCTTTTCCAGCCTCAGCCGCACGGTGAATGTAGTCAGCATGAGTGTCGCTGGGAGAGCAGATAATGACAGCATCGATATCGGGATTGGAAAACACATCGTCTGCATTGGCCGATACTTTTGGTACCTGCATTTTTTTTGCAAACTGCTGACTTTCTTCTGAAGGGGTAACAGCAGCAAGTACTTCGGCATGATCGATTGTATTGACTAGATTGTTAAGGTGAATTTTACCAATTCTCCCCAAACCCAATACGCCTGTTTTTACTTTTTTCATGGGAGTGTTTATTAGTGAATTATGTTCGTTTTATTTCAATTAGAAACATGACTTAGAAAAAGCAGCATAATAAATTTTGCTCCTGTAATCAGGCATAGTTGAGAAGTCGTTTGCTGTAAAAATCTGAATCAAACAGAAAGGCAAACGTTAAGAATTCCCGCAAACTTTTCTTGCCTTAAAATAAAGACACGAGTGTTTTTAGCTAACCCTGACTACTGGTGCAATATTGCTAGATTTATGACACGAAAAAAGTGATAAGGGGTGAAAAATCATGCATAGAGTGGCTGTATAACGATATGTGCACTCTTTTGAATGGTATGGATACCTGCATAAAAAAGTATAAAAGTACTTTAGCCCTGCGGTGTTGATCAGAGAAACACACCGGTTGTTGTTTTTAAACTTATATAACTATTCAATGATGAGAATATTTTTTTCTTCCTTGTGTGTAGCCGTTTTGAGTCTGCTGTTCTTCAGCTGTGAGCAGAAGTCTGGTGTGGTACAGCAGGTGCCTGACAAGGTGGATTTCAATTTTGATGTACGGCCTATACTGGTGCAAAACTGCTACCTATGCCACGGACCCGATCCGAGTAGTCGGAAAGCCGATTTGAGGCTGGATACATTTGAAGGGGCTACTGCTTTGTTGGAAAGTGGCCAGCGTGCTATAGTTCCCGGCGATCCCGATGATAGTGAATTAGTAAAGCGAATATTGCATCAGGACGAAGGTGCTCTCATGCCTCCGCCCGAATCGAATCTTGAACTAAGTGAATACCAGATAGAGGTATTGAAGAAGTGGATAGAACAAGGGGCAGAGTGGAAGAAACACTGGGCTTTTATTCCTCCGAAGCAGGTAGAACCTCCAACAGGAGATAAAGACTTTGTTAACAATGAAGTGGACAATTTTGTGCTGGCTAAAATGGAGAGTAAAGGGCTAAAGCCTTCTCCGCAAGCAGACAAATACAGTCTGATACGTAGGGTTTCGTACATCCTCACAGGATTGCCTCCTACTACAGAAGAGCTAAATAATTACCTGGCTGACGATACCGAAGATGCCTATGAAAAAATGGTGGATTATTACCTCAACTCTTCAGCTTTTGGAGAACGGTGGGCTCGCCATTGGATGGACATCATGCGCTATGCCGAAACCAAGGGTCATGAGTTTGATTATACCATCATGGGTGCCTGGCGCTATCGCGACTACCTTATCAGGGCTTTCAATGAGGATGTACCCTACGATCAGTTGGTAAGAGAGCATCTGGCCGGTGACCTCATAGAAGAGGTAAGGTGGAACAAAGAAACGGGCATAAACGAGTCGCAGCTTGCTACGGCATTTCATACCCTGGGCGAGGGTACTCACAGTCCGGTCGATATACGCAAAGACGAGGCAGACCGCATCGACAATATGATTGACGTGACCAGTAAGTCATTTCAGGCGCTTACAGTGTCTTGCTCCAGGTGCCACGATCATAAGTTTGATCCTATACCCACAGCCGATTACTATGCTATGTATGGTGTGTTGGAAAGTAGCCGGTTTTCTCCAAAGCCAGCCGGGCTTACTTATGATAAAATGAAAAGCGCTGAGGAGATTCAGACGTTGAAAAATGAACTGAGAAATATGATAGCCGGAGAGTGGAAAGGTACTGATATTGCTTTTTCCGCTTCTGCCCAAAAAGCGAAATCTGATACCAGCTTTCAGGTTATCGGAGATTTTCGCGGACAAGACCTGGATGGCTGGAAAAGCGATGGGTTTGCTTTCGGTCAGCAATCTACACTGGGACAGCCCGTGTTTGATGATTCAGGAAAAAGACTGGTAAAACTGGCAAGCGGAATGGCTTCCAGCAGACAACTGGGCACGGGAATATACGGAGCACTCCGTTCACCAAATATTATTATCGAGAAAGATTATGTAGGTGTACGGGCAAGGGGTAAAGATGCCGTTATCCGTATCATTATCGACAATTTTCAGCTGATTCAATACCCTATTTACGGAGGACTGACCAAGAAAGTAAAGTCTGACAAATGGGAAAACTTTGTGTTTGATCTGTCTTCCTGGAAAGGTCATAAAGCCTATATTGAGATTTTACCCGGAGTGTTCAATAAGCATGTGTACCACCAGAGCGAGGATGCATATGTAGAAGTTGAATACGCTTTGGCTTACAATGGAAAATGGCCTAAGGCACATCAACTTCCGGTAATGGAAAAAGTGAATACAGAAAATGCGGTAGAAAGCTGGCAGGCAGCCAATACAACCCCCTATCAGGTAGACGCACTTAATCACAGCATAGCTAGTGGCAAAGTAAAAAGAACCTTTCCCGACGCTGCTGGTATAGTAAGCTCCATACAGGGATTGAGCACTGAACTTCGCGATTCCACCTTTTTTATGGGGATAGTAGACGGCTTTGGTATAGACAGTCATGTGTTCATTAGAGGAAGTTATCAGGAATTGTCCGAAGAGCCTGTTAAGCGTGGCTTCCTGACCATACTGGCAGATGAAGGCAACAGTCATAGGTTTGATACACCGGGAAGCGGACGTTTGAATCTGGTGGAAACAATACTGGACGAGGACAACCCTCTAACTTCCAGAGTGATGGTAAACAGAATATGGCATCACTTGTTTGGCAGAGGTATAGTAGAAACGGTAGACAATTTTGGACTACAAGGAAAATTGCCATCTCATCCCGAGTTACTGGATTATCTGGCTATTAAATTTCAGCAAGAAGGCTGGTCTATCAAGAAAATGATCCGGTATATCGTTTTGTCAAATACCTTCAGACAGTCGGTCGAGGGATCAGTGAAAAGTAAAAAAATAGACCCGGCAAACGCATTACTTACTCACTTTCCACTTAGACGCTTGGAGTCTGAGGCGATATGGGATGGTCTGTTAGCTGCAGGAGGCAACCTGGACAGGACCATGTACGGAAAGCCGGTACCTGTGCACCTTACCAGTTTTATGCAGGGTAGGGGGCGTCCCGGTAAGTCAGGCCCGCTGGATGGTGAAGGCAGAAGAAGTATCTATCAGGAAGTGAGGCGTAATTTCCTTCAGCCTATGATGCTCACTTTCGACAGACCTATACCATTTTCTACGTTTGGAAAACGAAATGTAACCAATGTGCCTGCACAATCTCTCATTCTAATGAACGATCCGTTTATCTCGCATCAGGCCGAATTACTGGCCAACGATGTAATAGCGCAAAAAGAACTTGATGTAGCTGAAAAAATCAATTACATCTACCTGAAGACGCTGACACGTCCCGCTACGGAAGAGGAAATCACTAAAGCCAGTGCTTTTATTGAATCATTGGCACAAACACACGACATAGAAGCTGCCGGAATCGGAGAAAACCCTGTGATCTGGAAAGACTATTGTCACTCTGTTTTTAATCTTAAAGAATTTATCTATTTAATCTAATGGCAAATCGTAAACATATCATTCATCAGCCTGTGTCTCGACGAGAGATGTTGAGTCTCTGCAAAGGCGGTTTTGGGTCGCTGGCATTTATGAGCTTGTTTGGCTCTATGACTTCAGCCTGCAAAAAAATTGACGACCCGAGTTCTATGCTGGCACAGCTTACACAAACGCCCCATTATGTGCCCAAAGCAAAAAATGTAATTTTTCTTTACATGGATGGGGGCGTGTCTCAGGTAGACTCGTTTGATCCGAAACCCCGGCTGGCACAGGAAAACGGAGAAGACCCCAATAAGAAATTTAAAGTAGATGCTACCCAATTCGGTAATGTCGGAAAAATACTAAAAAGCCCCTGGGAGTTTAAGCAATATGGCGAGTGTGGAATGCCGGTTAGCGAGCTTTTTCCACATATAGCTACTTGTGTAGACGATCTGGCGTTGATCCGGTCTATGGTGTCCAATTTCCCTGAACACACTAATGCCAATTATTTTCTTCATACCGGAAGTGGTATTCAGGGGCGCCCGAGTATGGGATCATGGATTACCTATGGTTTGGGAAGTGAAAATCAAAACCTGCCCGGCTATGTAGTGCTCGATGGAGGGTTGATACCTCCCGGTGGCCTGGACAATTTTAAGAGTGGTTTTTTACCTGCTTCATATCAGGCTTCTATTCTTAAATCCGGCCCTGTGCCGTTGGCAAACATAAACCCCCGTGAAGAAATAGAAGGTCTGCAAAATCAGAAGCTGGACTTTATCAAACAGATGGACAACAGTCTGCTGGGAGGTTTAGGCCCTGCTGATGCCGTAGAGTCTGCCATATCCAACTACGAGCTGGCCTATCAGATGCAGTCATCCATTCCAGAGCTTACAGAGTTTTCGAGTGAAAGCAAAGCCACCAAAAAACTGTATGGCATGGAATCAGATGATCCCCACACGCGTAGTTATGGTTCACAATGTCTGATGGCCAGACGACTCATCGAGAGGGGAGTGCGCTTTGTAGAAGTGACCTGCCCAAAAGTAAAAGCCGATCGTTGGGATCAGCATAGCGGCTTGAAAGACGGTCATGAGCGCAATGCTCATGCAGTAGATCAGCCCATAGCCGGTTTGATCAAAGATTTGAAAGCCAGGGGCTTGTTTGAAGAAACCCTTGTAGTATGGACAGGTGAGTTTGGTCGTACGCCATTTGCTCAGGGTAGCGACGGTAGAGACCATAACCCTTCGGCCTTTAGTATGTGGATGGCCGGAGCTGGTATCAAAGGAGGTACTATTTATGGTAAAACAGATGATTATGGCTACAGAGTAGTAGAAAATGAGACTACCGTGCACGATTTGCATGCTACGATGATGCACTTACTGGGAGTAAACCATGAGCGGTTGACATATCGTTTTGGTGGACGCGATTTTCGCCTTACAGATGTACACGGTCATATTGTCAAAGACATTCTGGCTTAAAAACAAACCTAAATTTTACAAACTATAATAACAATCGAATGAATCGAAACAAGAAATCACCAACACTTTCTATGGCTGTAGTGGCCATATTGTTAGTTTGCTCGCAAAGTCTGCAAGCTATAGCACCAAAGGCAGGTGAAGCCAAAAAGAAAAAGGCTATCACGCACTCTTTTTTTGTAGCAGGGCCTCAATTTACCGGCATTATAGATGAGCAGGGTGAAGTAGCCTGGGATGCTGGCCGAAGAGGAGCACGAGATGGCTATGTATTGCCCAATGGCAATGTGCTGATTTGCTGGGCAAATGAGGTTAAGGAGTTTAACAGAAACACCAATGAGGTAGTGTTTCATTATAAAAAAAGAGAGAGTGACCAAAAGATAGAATTGGGTACGGCTGTACGTCTGGAAAATGGAAACACGATCATTACCGAGTCGAGTCTGGACAAGCCTCGATTGCTTGAAGTAGACAAAAATGGGAATATTGTAGTAGAGGTACCCCTACAACCTGAAACGGACAATGTACACATGCAGACCCGTATGGCACGTAAACTGCCAAATGGCAATTATTTGGTGCCTCATCTCTTGGCCTTTGCAGTAAAGGAATACACTCCGGAAGGCAAAGTAGTGAATGTAATAAAAACAGATCGCCCTGAACTGGGAGGAAGAGATGCTGAGACCTGGCCTTTTACGGCTATTCGGTTAAAGAACGGAAATACCCTGATTAACCTTACGCATGGCAACCAAAGTATAGAGGTAGACAAAAATGGTGAGATTGTATGGAGAGTCTCCAATGATGATTTTGAGGGCAACCCCCTGCAAGATCCATGCGGTGCTCAGCGATTGCCCAATGGCAATACAGTAATAGCCAGCTATGCAGCCAGAGATGGAGTAAGGCTTTTTGAACTAAACAAAAAGAAGGAAATGGTGTGGTCGTATGAAGGCTACAATGTTCACCATTTTCAAATCCTTACCACCAACGGAAAGCCTGTAAAGGGCACTCCACTCAAATAACGCGAACAATTTCTTCTACCCAGCCTGATTTTCTTTACATTTGAAGAGAGTCAGGCTGGTGTTTTTATATAGTACCAGTTTGTTTATTATACAAAAGTAATCCCGTGGGCATGTTTAGGTGTTGGCTTATAGTTTTGATAAGTGTTTGTAGCTGTCTTGCAAGCTACGCACAGCACTATTCCGCAAATATCAAAAGCCTGAATGTGGACCATGGCCTGCTTGACAACTCCATCTACTCTATTTACCAGGATCGTACGGGCTTTATCTGGATAGGTAGCCTTACAGGCATATCGCGCTATGACGGATATGACTTTATGCACATAGAGCTTGACCAGGAGCCTAGGGATGCAGGCGATACGCCGGTGATAGGGCTGCAGCAGGACAGTACGGGGCACCTCTGGGTAGCCACACGCGGGGCAGGGTTGTATATATTGGATATGGCTACATACGAACTGGCTCTTTATCAGTCGGTAGATAAGGTAAATGATCCCGGCAAGCGGATTACGTACATGTTTCAATCCAGTGATCAGCGTATATGGGTATTGTCTGATAACGGTCTTTTCAGGGTAGAAAAAACACACGAACAAACGCCTGTATTGCAAAAGGTGTGGCTGCTGGAAGAGGGCGGTATGGCCGTGAAAAATGTTGTGGAAGTAATTGAAAACAATCAGGGACAATTGGTAGTGTCTACACGTGAAGGACATATCTATCAAAGCGCTTCACCTGTCAACAATCGCTTTTCTCCGCAACTAATATTGACACGCGTGCCGCAGGCAAGGGGCACTCACGCTTTGCACGTAGATAGTAAAGATAAATTGTGGAGTACGGTCAATGGTCAGGGAGTTTTTGTAAACGATAAGGATAAAAACACCGAAAGTTTTTGGTTTGATAGTGATAAAAAAAACACCATTAGTGGGAATGGAATAGTCGACATTGTAACAGATCCCAATGGCAATACCTGGATAGCCACCAATAACTGGGGAATAAACAAATATGTGAAAGATACATTGGGCAATGCCTACTTTGTAAATCATAATTCTTCAGCAATTACACCCGGATATCAGGCCACATCTGAGGCTTTTCACCGCATAGCCGATTTTTTTATACGTACGCTTTACTTCGACCGATCCGGCACTATGTGGATAGGAACACAGCGCAACGGTGTGCTTATTGTTGACTTCAAAAAAGAGATGTTTAGGTTGTACCGTCAGGATCTCAGGCTGGATAATACGCTGTGGCATAGGGATGTAAGTATTCCTTATGCAAGTAAAAATGGTGACCTGTGGATAGGTACATGGGGAGGTGGGTTGCACTACATTACAAAAAAAGAACTTTGGAAAACCGACCCGGACTATGTTCACTTTTATCCCAAAGAAGGTGATAGTACCAGCATCAGCTTCAACAGGGTATTTCCGATTACTGAAGATCGTGACGGAAATATGTGGATAGGAACTAATGGGGGGGGCTTGAATTTGCTGAAGGCCTCAGAAAGGCATAAAGATAATCCTGCTTTCATACGTTTTCAACACGACCCTGACAAACCCGGGTCGATAAGCAATAATACCATAACAGGGCTTTATATAGATTCTCAAAACCAGCTGTGGGTATGTACTCATAGTGGATTGAATTTGTATAACTCAAGTGACAATACATTTAACACCTATTTAGAAGGAGCTCAGGTTTTTGACTTAGTTAAAGACAATGTTGGGCTCCTGTGGATTGCCACAAATGATGGTATATTTTCCTTAAATCCTGCAACACGCGAGAAGAAGCATTATAAGTACTTCATGCTAAACAATGTGAGAGAAGAAGTTGCAGTAGTTAGACACCCTGTCATAGACAAACAAGGGAAATTATGGTTTGTAGGAAACAAAGGACTTTTTTGGGTTAACAGACAGAATGATACCATCGAACATTACCAGTCTGGAGAATTTACTTTCAATAGCCTTGAAAGTGTAGAAATAGATTCCAAAAACAGGTTATGGTTAGGAAGCTGGACAAGCGGCCTTTTTATGCTTGACCAGACAAATGATAAATTTTATAATTTTCCTATGTCTCAGGGCAATGTGGGCAACAGTTTTACTGCAGGCTCTTCTCAGGCACAGGATGGTACACTGTATTTCGGTAGCCGCAATGGCTTTTATGCCTTTCACCCAGATAGTATTGTGATAGAAAAAGAATTGCCGGAAGTATACATAACAGCGCTTCGGGCAGGTGAAAACGAACTCAACCAACAAACACTCAGGCAATTAAACAATGCCAGTGGACATTTGCTGGAATTCGATTATATAGACAAAGTAATAACCATCTCATTCTCGGCATTGACCTATACCGGCCAGGAGCAACTGAAGTATGCCTATACCATGCAGGGTGTAGACAAAAAGTGGCACACGACCAACGTAGGGGAGCCTCGGGTGACTTACTCCAACCTTCAGCCGGGCAGGTACGAATTTAATATTCGGGTAGTTGATGAGTTTCAGTCCGGTCAGCCTTCTTCGTTTTTCATTACCGTAAAGCCCCCCTGGTGGCAAACCTGGTGGAGTTACACTGGGTTTTCATTGCTGATATTTACGCTGGTAGTGCTATTGGTACGCTACAGGTACAAACGCCAGCAGCTAGCTCAAAACAGGTTCAAGGAAAAAGTTGAGCGAGAAAAAGAAGAAAAACTTCAACAGATGAAACTGGAGTTTTTTACAAATGTATCGCATGAGATCAAAACTCCCCTCACACTGATAAAAGCACCGCTGGAAAACATGATAAAGTCCAGCGAACTATCGGAGCAGAATACAGCCTATGCAGAGCTTATCCAATCCAATGCGGAACGCTTAACTCACCTGACCAATCAACTGCTGGATTACCGCAAAGTAAGCCTGGGGCAAATGCCGGTAAAGGATGTAGAGATAGACTTTGTAGCTGTAGTACAAAATGTATGTGTGCTTTTTAGCGAGTGGGCAGTAAAAAATAAGATAGAATTATCCTGTGTTACCAGTCATGCATCTATGGTGGGCATAGCCGATAAGGAAAAGCTAGAAAGTATCGTTTTTAACCTGCTCAGCAATGCATTTAAACATACGCCTGAAGGTGGGCAAATTACTGTAAACATAGATGCAGTAACCGGCGAAAACGCCTCACTCAAGATAACGGTACAAGATACGGGGGCGGGCATTGCTCAACATAAAATTGATGAAATTTTCAATCTGTTTTTCAGTGAGGGCAATCAATCTCATACCGCACAGCGGGGAACGGGTATTGGTCTGGCGCTGGTAAAGGAATTAGCCACCTTGATGCATGGACAAGTGGGAGTGGAGTCCAAAGAAAATGAAGGGAGTAGTTTTTATGTGACTTTGGAGCAGGAAAAGCTCGATGTGATTTCAGGTAGTAAAGTCACACGTTTTCATACAAACACACCTGTAGCAAACCAGAAAACAACGCTCCGGGAGTCTGGAGGAAACGGTAAAGCACCTTTATTGCTGATAGCCGAAGACGATAAGGATATGAATCACTACATCGCTATGCAATTTGTGGGGCAATACCGGGTTGTGCAGGCTTATGACGGAGAGCAGGCCTGGGAAACTGCGCGACATCAATTACCCGATCTGGTCATTACAGATTTAATGATGCCCAAGATGGATGGAATAGGTCTTTGCGAGTTGTTGAAAACCACATTGGAAACCAGCCATGTACCTGTAGTGATGCTTACTGCCAAAGATCAGGATCAGGACAAAATGAAAGGGATAGAAACAGGAGCAGACGCCTACCTGACCAAGCCTTTTTCAGCAGACATATTAAAAGCTACTATCGACAACCTGTTGGAAAACAGAAAGCTGATACAGGAAAAATTCAGTAAGTCGGTGAAGGTAGAGCCCTCAGGCGTCACAATCACATCAGTAGACGAGAAGTTTATTCAACAAGCTCTGGAGGTAGTAGACAAGCACTTAAGCGATAGCAGTTTTTCTGTAGAGGAGCTGGCTAAAGATGTAGGGGTGAGTACCCCTCAGCTTTACCGTAAAATAAAAGGCATTACAGGAATGGCTCCTAATGAGTTTATCCGAAACCTCCGCTTAAAGAGAGCTGTAGCGTTATTGGAAAAAAGTGGTCTTACTATTTCTGAAATCAGCTACGAAGTAGGCTTTAGCAATCCCAAGTACTTTTCGAGGTGTTTTAGTCAGCAATTTGGGAATTCGCCAAAGACGTATCGCGAACAAAATACAGCAGCTAAGTAGTATGGTTTATTATTGTACTGTTTCAGGTCCGGGGCTTACTGCTGTCCAGCCCCCATCTACGATCAGGGTTTGCCCCGTAATGTGACTGGCCTCATCCGAAGCTAAAAACAAAGCAACATTGGCAATATCGGTGGTAGTGGCGGGTTTGCCCATTGGGGTAATCTTAGACCATGTGCTGTCATAATTTTGATCCGAAACTGTTCTTTCTGTTTTGGTAGCCCCGGGAGCTATTCCGTTGATGTTGATCCCATGAGGCGACAGCTCCAAGACGAGAGAGCGGGCAAGCATCTCGAGCGCTGCTTTTGTAAGCCCGTATGCAGCCAGGTCTTTATGAGCCTGATGTCCTGTTACAGAAGACATCACAATAAGCTTACCGCGGGTTTTATTGGCAATCATCACTTTTGATGCCGCTTGCAAGAGGAAAAACGAACCAAAAATATTGAGTTGAATGACTTGCGATAGCTTTTCTTCGGTATAAGATAAAAAGCTATCAAACAAAGTAATGCCGGCATTGGGGATGGCTATATCCAAAGCACCAAATGTAGCAACTGTTTTGTCTACCATCTGGTATATGAAATCGACATTGCCTGCGTCTCCAGCTATGCCGATACACGATCCATAATTATCATTAATTTGCTGAGCTGCTTTTTGGGTTAGTGCCTCGTCCAGGTCGTTGAGTGCTACATTGGCACCTTCCATGGCAAATCGTTTGGCTATTTCAAAGCCGATACCTATTCCTGCTCCGGTTACGATGACAGTTTTGCCTTCAAATTTCCCCATATATAGTTTTTTTAATTAGTACTGTATCAAAAATATACATTATTCGCTGAGTTACAGACAGAAGAGTTGGGTGAGTGTTGATTTTTTTAGGGTTTCACCAATAGTACACTTTGTAAGGTGCCTGTCATTTCAGAGCCTTTTTTCTTGTTCCTCATATTTCTTCATCAGATATTTTGCTATCTTAAGAGGAAACATACATTATGCTCAAAACTCAACTTTCCATATTGTCCTTTCTGATGTTGTGTCTATCATGGCAAGCCAGAGCTTATGGAGAGCTTGATTCCTTAGAACAGCAGGAAGAGCAAGCAGTTATACCCTATTTTTCTTACACCATACAAGCCATTGAAACCGGAGAGAGAACCATAATAGAGCGTGGCTTTAGTGCAGGTATTACCCTTTATGACAAATTAAACCTCGGGGTGTTTAGCAATTGGAATACGACGGAAATGACATTAGAAAAGCTGGGGTTGCCGCGGGAGCTGACTATGAAATATATCCATGGAGGTGTACTTACCAGCTACCAGCACCGACTTTCGCGAAAGCTGTCCTTTACAGTAGGTACACGGGTAGGTCAGGGCTCTGTAAGAGTATTGAACGCCGGCGATCAAATGGATGTAAGCAAACGAACGGTCGTCATTATGCACCCGGATGTTAGTATAGAATTTTCTCCTGCTCGCCGAGCCAGCATAGGATTAAACATAGGATACAGGCTTATGACTGATATGAAAATGCAGGAAATAGTGAAAGGAGATCTTACCGGCCTGGCTTATGGCCTGCAGATGAAGTTTCGCTTGATCAAATCCAAAAGAAATCCGTTTTGATTTGACCCCACTGCTCTTACTGAAACCGCTCATGCCATAGGCCTTCTGTTCACCCAACTTCTGCAGGGTATCTTTTACATTCTTGATTTGTTTTTTGGAAAGGTAATTGCTAAAAGATAGCTTTAACCTTTAACTATCCAATTTATCAAACTATTTTTCTAAAATGCTTTTCAGACCAACCTTAGTCGCGTTAGCGTATTTACTGTTTTTTCATTCTACTAGTGCTAAAAACGCAGATCAACCGAATGTAATCATCATCATGACCGACGATCAGGGGTATGGAGATCTCGGTTTTACAGGTAACCCGCATGTAAAGACGCCTACCATTGATGGTATGGCCAAAAAAAGTATCCGCTTCAATAATTTTTATGTATCGCCTGTATGTGCTCCCACCAGAGCGAGTTTGATGACCGGTAGGCACTCCTTGCGAACAGGTATAAGAGATACATACAATGGGGGAGCGATGATGGCCACAGAAGAAATAACTATAGCCGAAGTATTGAAAAGTGCCGGGTATGCTACAGGAGTATTTGGCAAATGGCACCTCGGTGACAACTATCCTTCCAGGCCTTCCGATCAGGGTTTTGACGAATCATTGATTCACCTATCCGGTGGTATGGGGCAGGTAGGCGATATCACTACTTATTTTAAGGGCAATACCAGTTACTTCGATCCGGTATTGTGGCACAATAATAAAAAGGAAGCTTATGAGGGGTACTGTTCGGATATTTTCACTTCAGGAGCTATAGATTTTATAGAGCAAAACAGTAATTCACCGTTTTTATGTTATCTGGCCTTCAATGCACCACATACACCGCTGCAGGTGCCTGACGAGTATTACGAGCAATATAAGGATATAGACCCCTCTGAAGGGTTTGAGGATTTACCTGAAATGTCAGAAAAAGACAAAGAAGATGCACGAAAGGTATACGCCATGGTTACGAACATAGATGACAACCTGGCCAGGCTCTTCGATAAGCTCGACGAATTAAAGATAGCAGACAATACCGTTGTGATTTTTATGACAGACAATGGCCCTCAGCAGCGAAGGTATGTAGCGGGTATGCGGGGAAGAAAAGGCAATGTGTATCAGGGAGGAATTAGAGTTCCTTTTTATATGAATGTACCCCGGTCGGTAACTAAAAAGAACAACAAGGACATTGATCAGCCAGCTGCGCACATAGACCTGATGCCTACACTTGCCGAGCTTTGTCAGGCTCAGCTTCCTACTGACCGAACCATCGATGGAAAAAGCCTGCTGCCGCTACTGAAGGATCAGCAAGTAGACTGGACAGACCGATCACTGTTTTTTTACTGGACCCGAAAGTATCCGGAACTGTATAACAACATGGCTTTACAGCGAAACGGCTATAAGCTGGTAGCCAAGACCGATTACAATGCATCTATTGACCAGTTTGAACTGTACAATTTGAATACAGACCCTTTTGAAAAAAATAATTTGGTAAGCAGTCATACTAGCCAGGCCAATATGTTGAAAAGTGAATTGGATGCGTTGTATACTGAGTTGATTACTTCTGAAAATTTAATTCACCAGCCTTTGATAAAAGTAGGGCGTCCCGAGGAAAACCCCATTTACCTGAATCGTAATGACGCAGGAGGGGAGCGAGGCATTTGGAACCAGGAAGAAATTCACGGTAAGTGGGCTGTAGATGTAGCAGAGGGAGTTTACACGATCCGGTTTAGGTTTATAAAACCGATATCAGCCGGAGGGAAAATGTATCTGGAAGCAGGAGCTCAGGTAAACCAGATGATAAACAAAGAAGATGGGATAGAAACTCTGGAAATGAAGGATGTATCTTTGCAGGCTTTCAAAGGAGATTTGATACCTTTCTATGCTGTGCAGGGCAGAAAGGTTTTTCCTTTTTGGGTGGAAATGGAAAAACAAGCAGAGTAATTTTTGCGACCGTTTATCACAGTCCTCATCCATATTTCATAAATACCTGCCCGGCATAAAATGTAAGGCAACTGTTTTTTGATTTATTCGGTATAAATTTGAATCCCATTTATAAGATGACTGACAATATAGTTTGTTGTCATACTATAGATGCAGTACAGAACCTATACCTTATCTAAACTCCGGCATGGAAAAAAGCTTTGCTCAATTGGAAGACTCGGAATTGATGGAGCGTTTGTCTCAGGACGACCGCAGGGCTTTCGAGTACATTTTCAAAACATACTATCAGGATCTTTGTCGGTTTGGCGTTACCTACGTCAAAGATATGGACATAGCAGAGGAGCTGGTTCAGCAGATTTTTATCAATATATGGGAAAGACGCTACGAGCTCAGCATAAGTTCGTCAATGAAATCTTACTTGTTTACAGCGGTTAGGAATAAATCTTTCAACTACCTGAAATTACAATTGCCTAAGGAGTATAAGAAAGTAGATGTAGATGAGGTGGGGTTTATCGATCACAACAACAAGGAAGAGGATATAGTTTTTGAAGATTTAAAAGTATATGTGGAAAAAGCCATAGACTCCCTGCCCGGAAAATGCAAAGCTATTTTTGTGTTGAGCAGAAACTCAGGGCTAACCTATAAGGAAATAGCCGAAGAGTTGGACATCTCTGTGAAAACGGTAGAAAATCAAATAGGTATAGCGTTGAAAAAACTCAGAGAACAACTCAATCCGGTTTGGGATAAAGTAATCGTATTGGTTTTGATGCTATTTGTATAAAAAAATATTGAATTGATTGGGGGGCGTATTGAGTTTGATTGACTCAATATCAAACAACAAGGAAACCATGCTATTGAAAGAAGAAAAAATTTTTAACTACCTCAATGGATTTTCAGATCCATCGGAATCCGCCGAGGTGGAAGCCTGGAAAGCTGAGTCTGAGGCCAATGCCAGTGCCTTCGAGCAAATCAAAAAGATACATGAGCTCTCTGCTGTAAATACCACAGCAGCTCAACCCAATGTGGAAGTAGCATGGGATAAAGTATCGGACCATTTGTTTAGTGCCAAAGAAGTGAAAATGCCGGATACAACGTCAACATCAGGAAACATGGCGTTGCTATACAGAATTGCTGCAGTATTGGTTTTGGCAGTAGGGGTAAGCTATTTCTTCCTGGCACAGCAAAATGCCGGTCAATACGATCTGGCGTATACTACAGCTCAAGGGGAAGTCAAAGAACTAACACTGGCAGATGGCACGCAGGTGGTCGTAAATGAAAACTCAACATTTCGTTATCAGACAGCATTTGAGGGTGATCACAGAAGTGTTTATCTGGAAGGAGAAGCTTTTTTTGATGTAGCTAAAAACCCCGATAAACCTTTTGTTATTCATTCGGAAACGGCTACTACCAAAGTATTGGGAACATCTTTTAACCTGATAGCATCTAAAAAGGGAGCCGCTGTAGATGTGTTTTCAGGTAAGGTAGCTTTTGGCAACCTGGAAAAGAATGCATCTAATGTGGTTTTGGTAAAAGGTCAACGGGCGGTTTATCATAAAGGTAAAGCACAGTTGAAAGAAGGGGCAAACCCCAATGCTTTAGCCTGGAAGACCAGACAGCTTACTTTTGAAGCTACACCCCTTAAAGACATGGTACGAACACTCGAAAAAATATACAGGGTAGATATTGAGTATCCTAAAGAAATAGCGAATTGCTCGATTACTTCTACTTTTGATAACCAAACACTGGAACAGGTGCTGGACTTAGTGCAAATTGTTGCAAACATTGATTACAGCGAAAAAAATGGTATTTATACCTTGTCCGGTACCGGATGTAAGTAAGCTCAAAATAAATGGATAATAAAAACCCACTTTTCAGAGTGGGTTTTTTTATGCTTTATTAAAACCCCTTTATGAGCAATGCGTTATTTTCGCCTGTAGACTTTTTTAAAACAGAAAAAGCAAACGCCGGAATGAAGGTTTTTGGAAGTTGTATAAAGTATGGGATTCTGCTGTGTGGTGTGCTTTTGCTTTTTCATTCTGCCTGGTCTCAGTCTTCGTCTCCCGACCGTTGGATTACACTTCCCGCAAAGAAACTCACGGTAAAAGAGATACTAAAAAATACGCTACCATCGCAAGGCGTAAAGCTGGCCTACCACGACGATTATATTCCTTTAGAAAAAGTGCTTCATTTTTCTAAAGAAACCATCAGGCTGAGGAATTTATTAAACCTTATCTGTAAGAATGAAAAACTAGCCTGGAAAACCTCAGCCAATCAAATCCTATTCACTTACTATGATAGGCCTGCCCATGAATATGCTTTTACTATAAGTGGAAAAATACTGGAAGCAAATACCGGAGAACCCCTTATTGGCGCCTACATTTTAGCAGACAGTACGCGCAAAGGGGCGATAGCCAATGCTTATGGTTTTTATTCCCTCACACTGCCCGGAGGTAGTCATCGTATCAAGGTTAATTATGTAAGCCACGAGCCACTGGAGCAAACCATTTACCTGAATAAAAGTGCAACATACAACTTTCATCTTACACCTAAGCCCAGAGAGTTGGAAGATGTTACGATCCATAGCAAGTCAGAGCTGGATATGTCCTATCAAAACACGCTTTTGGGTACCAATAAAATCAATATGGAACGGGTAGGCGATATACCCTATTTTATGGGAGAGGTAGATGTTTTTCAAAGCTCGCTGTTGTTGCCCGGCATAACCAACGTAGGAGAGGGTACGTCCGGTATCAATGTAAGAGGTGGAACTTCAGATCAAAACCTGATCATGCTTGATGAGGCACTGATTTACAACTCACACCACTTTTTTGGACTTACATCCGTTTTCAATCCCGATGCGGTGAGTGATGTAGAAATATACAAAGGAAGTTATCCTGTTAATTATGGAGGGCGCCTGTCATCTGTCATGCATATTCGCCATAGAGATGGGAGCAAAGAAAAGTGGCAGGCATCAGGAGGAATAGGGTTGATTACCAGTAGGTTGCTGGTAGAGGGGCCAATTCAAAAAGAAAAAAGTTCGTTTCTGTTATCCGGTCGAACCACTTTTTGGGACTTTCTAACCAGAGGAGCACGAAATCCTGAAATCAGAGACAGCAGGGCAAATTTCAGAGACTTAAACGCTAAGTTTAATTTTGATTTAGGAAAGAAAAACAAAATATACATTTCAGGATATACCGGGCAGGATGAAAATAAATTTGGGCTGGATGTACTAAGAAAATGGGGAAATAGTCTGGTGAACCTTCGTTGGAATCGCATCTACAACGACAAACTTTTTTCCAATTTCACGACTTATTTTAGCACATACAGCTACAAGGTGATAGAAAATGACGACAAAGCTAGTTTTGTGGGTACATCCCGCATCAACGATTATGCCGTTAAAGCTGATTTTACCTACTTCAGAAACCCCGAACATATATATACCTTTGGGGGAGGAATAACTTATCACAGGCTTACGCCGGGCAAGCATATACCGGGCGTAAGTTCTACCAACAACGAGGTAGACCTGGGCAGGGAAAATGCAATAGAGTCTAACTGGTATTTTGGTAGTGAATTAAAGCTAACCCCAACACTGACCCTTACAGCTGGCGGACGTGTCAGCCACTTTTCTAATGTAGGACCCGGCGAGGTGTATCAATATGCACCAGACCAACCCAAAAGCCTGAATACACTGACCGATACTTTACGCTATGCTGATGGAGAAGTCATCAAAACGTTTGTACACTTTCACCCAAGAGCTACACTAAAATACCAACTCAACAGCAGTAGTTCTTTGAAGATGAATTATAGCAGTTCGGCACAGTACATGCACCGATTGTCGAATACAATATCCCCTTCATCGTCAGATATATGGAAGGCAAGTGGAGAGCATATTGCACCAAGCTTGGGTTGGCAGGTTACTTCAGGTTATTACAAGTTTTTTCAGGAAAGCAAACTGGAAACGTCTATAGAGCTCTTTTATCGAAAAAACCGGGACATCATAGAGTATAAAGGTGGGGCAGAATTGTTATTCAACCCCGCTATCGAAACCGAATTGCTTTCTGGTCACTCACGGGCATATGGTATAGAGTTTTTTGTAAAAAAAGACCTGGGACACCTAACCGGTTGGTTGGGCTACACACTATCAAAATCAGAAATTCAAGTGAACGGTGAATTTGAAAATGAAAAAATCAACAATGGAAATTACTTTCCAATGGATTTTAACCGTACGCACGATCTCTCGCTTTCTGCTATATACAGGCTAAGCAAACGATGGACACTATCGGGCAATTTCGTTTACCAAACAGGACGACCGTATTCGTTTCCGATAGGTAAGTACAATTTCGATGGGTTCGTGGTGCCACACTACGAAGAGCGTAACAAGAGGCGGCTGCCGGACTATCATCGATTGGATTTGGCCGCACGGCTGGATTTGAAAAAAGTGAAGAAAAACGGAAACCCTCGCAAAAATAATGGGTATTGGGTGTTTTCGATTTATAATGTATACAGTCGCCGAAACACACAGGCCTATCTTTTTGTAGAAAGTGAAGACAGACCCGGTCAGACAGAAGTTAAGCGGTTTTCTTTACTGGGTGTGTTGGTCCCTTCGGTTACTTATAATTTTAAGTTTTGATGAAAAGGCTCCCACTATATCGAACCATAGTATTCTTTTTTAGTCTGGCACTAGGGGTGGCATTTACCTCTTGTGAAGAGCCAGCAGATCTGGATTTGCCGCTGGGAGAACCTCGCATGGTGATAAGTGGATGGATTACCAATAAAGAAGAACCGTATACAGTGTCTGTAACTCAGACTATAGGCTTCAACGATCAGTCTACCGATCCGGGAGTAGAAGGGGCAGAAGTATATGTAACCGATCGTTTGTCCCGAAGGTTTGATTTTAATCCCACAACACAAAAGGGCATTTACCAATCAGACCCCAACACACTGACAGGTATACCCGGAGAAGCCTATATATTGCACGTAGTGCTTCCCGACGGCAAAGAATTTGTATCTGAGCGGGAAGTATTGCAGCCGGTTCCAAAGCTCGATACCGTGTTTTATGGAACCTCTTTCGATCCCACACTGCCCATTACAGATCCTAACGCCAAAGTGTTTTTTGCCAAAGGCACAATCGAAGATATCCCTGACATACGCAATTTTTACCGTTGGAAAATGTATGTAAACGACACACTGAAAAACCTGCCGGGAGAAGTCGTGATTTTCAACGATAAGTTTACCGATGGCCGTACCTTTGAATTGAAAGTGACTGACATCCTAATGAAAGAAGGAGATGAACTTAGAGTAGAACAGCTCTCGCTTACCGAGAGTGCTTACGATTACTACGCACTTCTCATAGCATTACTGGACAATGCACAGGTAGGACCAAATACACCACCATCGGCTATCAGGGGCAATATTCGTTGTGTAGGAGAGCCCGATGAGCTGGTGCTTGGCTACTTTGGAGCGTCTCAGATTATAGAAAAAACGATCAGGATTGGGCCCTGAAAGTTTTTTTAAGGGATTTGTTTTTTTAATTCCGAGCTTGGGTTATGTTTGCACCACAATGACGAAGATACATTCAAATATGGCCTGGTGGTGGAGCAATTCAATTTGAGTTGTGAACGGCACTTATCTGTATTTGTACCAAAATAAAATTACAAAGCTCGCTGTTCAGGCGGGCTTTTTTTATGACTATTAATTCCGTATGAGTAACTATACTATACTGTCAGAAACCAGAGAAATGTTGGGTGATTTGGAAACACCGGTGAGGATATACCTCAAGGTGCGCGAAAAATACGCACATTCTTTTCTACTCGAAAGCTCGGACTATCATGCCCGAGAAAATAGCTTTTCATACATAGGGTTTGACCCCATAGCTCACCTGAAGGCTACTGAGCAGGAGCTGAGCATCAAATACCCTGATGGAAAAGCGGTATCTAAAATGACAGAAAAAGCAGATTTACTGAATGAAGTAAAGGGGTTTGTGTCTGCTTTTTCGGCCGAAACCAAAAACGATAAGTATATCCGCAACGGTCTGTTTGGATTTACAGCTTATGAAGCCGTACAATCCTTTGAAAGTATTACTTTCGATACAGACAAGGATGCACCATACGAAGTGCCATTGATGCACTATGTGTTTTTCAGGTATGTGATTGCGATAGATCATTTTAATAGTCGCATTTTTATTACCGAAAACACCATTCAGGGTGAGAGTTATACTTCGAAGCTCACCGAGGTGCACGACCTGATTACAAAAAATAGTGCACCGGCAACACTCGATTTCAAAACAGACAAAAATATTGTTTCTCCCTTTACCGATAAGGAGTTTAAAGCAATAGTAGAAAAAGCAATAGATCATTGTAAAAAAGGCGATACCTTTCAAATGGTGCTATCGCGGAGCTTTTCAACCGCTTTTGAAGGGGATGATTTTCAGGCATACAGAGCACTTAGGAGTATCAATCCATCGCCGTACCTTTTTTATTTCGACTATGGCACATTTACTATTTTCGGTTCTTCTCCTGAAGCTCAGCTGGTTGTGCAAGACAACAAAGCATCCATTTTTCCTATAGCGGGAACCTACCGTCGTACCGGTGACGACCAGAAAGATTACGCACTGGCTATGCAGCTTTCCAATGATGAGAAAGAAACGTCGGAGCATGTGATGCTGGTCGACTTAGCCCGTAATGACCTCAGCAAGTCCGGTGAAGAAGTAGTGGTAGAAAAATTTAAAGAGGTACAATACTTCTCGCATGTTATTCACCTGGTATCAAAAGTGTCCGGACAGCTAAGCAAAGGAATATTGGATGTGGCTGCTGATACATTTCCGGCTGGTACACTGTCCGGAGCGCCAAAACACAGAGCTATGCAGCTCATAGATACTTACGAAAAAACCAAAAGGGGGTATTATGGGGGAATGATTGGCTTTATGGATTTTTCGGGCAATTTCAATCACGCCATTATTATCCGCTCTTTTCTAAGCCAAAACAACAAGTTGTTTTTTCAGGCGGGGGCAGGAGTAGTGGCCAAGTCAGTGCCGGACAATGAAGTGCAGGAAGTATACAACAAAGTAGGAGCTTTGCTCAAAGCCATAGAGATGGCAGAAACTATCGATTAACAGGTAAGATTTAGGTAATTCACAGCAATGAAAATATTAGTTTTAGATAATTACGATTCGTTCACCTACAACCTGGTGCACATCATCAAAGAGCTGGGGTATGGTAGCCAATTAGACGTCATCCGCAACGACCAAATGTCTGTAGCAGATGTAGCAAAATACGATAAAATTTTGCTGTCGCCGGGCCCGGGAGTACCGGTAGATGCGGGTATTATGATGGAGCTGATCAAAACGTATGCTTCTACCAAATCGATTTTGGGTGTGTGTCTGGGGCATCAGGCCATTGGTGAAGTTTTTGGCTCTACCATTTACAACATGAGTGAAGTGCTTCATGGAATTACTACCGATGTGACCGTAGAAAAAGAAGACAGGCTGTTTCTGGAAGTACCTCAGCGGTTCAAGGTGTGTCGCTATCATTCCTGGTCTATACACCCCGACCAGCTAGGTAGTGACCTGGAGCTTACGGCAGTGGATCCGCAAGGGGAAATCATGGCCATAGCGCACAAAAACTACGATGTGCGGGGAGTACAGTTTCACCCCGAATCTATACTGACAGAACATGGAAAAAAAATGATGCAAAACTGGATTGACCCATCAGCTCAGCCGGTATAACAAAATACATTATTTTAGTCGACTCATTACAAAACAATAGTAGGGAAAGGGCATAAAACAGGAAAGCCAATAACGAACCGACCATGAAAGATACACTTAAAAAATTATTTGAATTTCATAAACTTTCACAGGAAGAAGCTCGCCAGATACTTACAGAAATCGCTTCAGGAAACCACAATAATAGCCTTATAGCCAGTTTTTTAACTGTCTATATGATGCGCCCTATCCAACCCGAAGAGCTGGCCGGTTTTAGAGAAGCCATGCTGGACCTTTGTGTGTCGGTAGACCTCTCGGAGTACAATGCTATGGATATGTGCGGTACCGGAGGCGATGGCAAAGACACATTCAACATTTCTACTCTGGCCTCATTTGTAGTGGCGGGAGCCGGGCAGCATGTGGCCAAGCACGGTAACAATGGTGTGTCATCTTCCTGCGGTTCATCCAATTTGCTTCAGCATCTGGGCTATGAGTTTACAAACGACACTGATAAGTTGCGACGAACGTTGGATAATGCCGGTATATGTTTCTTGCATGCACCGCTTTTTCATCCGGCTATGAAGCATGTGGCTCCTGTAAGAAAAGAATTGGGACTCAAAACTTTTTTTAACATGCTCGGGCCTTTGGTAAACCCCAGCAGACCCAAAATTCAGTTGAGCGGTGTATACAATACCGAAGTACAGGGCTTGTATCAGTCGATTTTGCGGAAAGAAGATATGGATTTTGCCGTGGTACATGCTGTAGACGGGTACGATGAAGTGTCACTTACGGGGCAGTTTATGATTGCGACTAAAGACGGTATGGAAATACACAGTCCCAGAGAGCTGGGGCTACCCAAGTTGACCCCCGAGCAGCTGCATGGAGGAGCTACAGTTCAGGATTCGGCCGATATTTTTGTAAGTGTGTTGAAAAATGAAGCCACAGAAGCACAAACAGCCGTTACTCTGGCAAATGCGGGGCTGGGATTGTATTGTGCAAAAAAAGCAATGAATATAAAAGAAGGAGTAGATATGGCACGTGAGTCTCTGGAATCGGGTAAAGCCTACACTGCTTTGAAAAAGTTTTTGGAAAAATAAACCGTCTTCAGCGGTTTGCAGATAGAAGTATTTAGGATAATGGATGTACTTGAAAAAATAGTATTAGAGAAGAAAAAAGAAGTTGCGGCACACAAACAAAACACCCCTGTTGCCGAACTGGAAAAAAGTGATGGATTTCAGCGTCAGGGTATTTCTTTGCGTCAGCGACTACAGCAGGCAACTCCCTTTGGTATCATATCGGAGTTTAAGCGTAAATCACCATCCAAGGGCATTATCAACGATAAAGCGGACGTAGTGGACACCACCAAGGGGTATCAGGCCGCTGGTGCTAGCGGTATCTCTATCTTAACGGATACACCGTTTTTTGGCGGTACATATGAAGACTTGTTGCGTGCCCGAAAGCACCTCGATGTGCCGGTATTGCGCAAAGATTTTATAGTAGATGAGTATCAGGTGGTGGAGACCAAGGCAATGGGAGCAGATGTTATGTTGCTGATAGCGGCCTGTCTGCAGCGCGATGAAATTGAAAAACTGGCCAAACTAGCGCATACAGTAGGACTGGAGGTATTGTTGGAAATTCACTCCGAAGAAGAATACGATGAGAGTTTGATGCCATACATCGATATATTGGGGGTAAACAATCGCAACCTGAAAACGTTTGAAACAACCATTCGGACTTCTTTAAACCTGGCTGAAAAGCTTCCGGCAGATATAGTAAAAATATCAGAAAGCGGACTAAAATCTATCGATGATCTGCATACTATCAGTGCTGCCGGTTATCACGGCTTTCTGATAGGAGAGCAGTTTATGAAGCACGCTGATCCGGCAGGGGAGTTAAGTGCGTTTTTAGCAAAATCCTAATAGCATGAAAGTAAAAGTTTGCGGTCTCAACAATAAAGAAAATATAGCTGAGGTAGTGTCTGTAGGTATAGACATGATCGGTTTGATTTTTTATAGAAAGTCTCCCCGGAGTATTGATAAAGGCAATGTTGATCCCGTATTTGTCAAAGCCCTTAGCGAGGTAAAGAAAGTAGGCGTTTTTGTAAATGAAGAGCCTCAGACGGTAAGTCAGCTTGGCGAAGAGTACGGTTTAGATTACCTGCAGCTTCACGGTAGTGAGTCTCCCGGGTACTGTCAGGAGATGAAAGACAAAGGGTATAAAGTCATTAAAGCCTTTTCGGTAAATGAAACATTGGACTTGCATGAGCTCAGCAAGTATGAAGAGCATGTAGACTGCTTTTTATTCGATACCAAAGGAAAAAATCATGGGGGCAATGGTGTGAAATTTAACTGGGAAGCGCTGGCCGGATACCCTCTGGATGTGCCCTTTATGCTAAGCGGCGGGTTGACAGTAAATGATGCCGGGGCAGTAAACCAACTTGGGTTAGCTCAGCTTTGGGCTGTAGACCTCAACAGTGGTTTTGAGAAAAGTCCCGGGTTGAAAAAAGCAAATGAAGTAAGTGAATTTTTGAATACACTCAACGTATGAAGATAAAAGAAACAACACAGCTATACCCCAATGAAAATGGGTATTTTGGAAGTTTTGGGGGTGCATTTATACCCGAAATGCTGCAAGCCAATGTGCAGGAATTGCAGGAGCAGTATCTTAGCATCATGAGCGACCCGTCTTTTCAGCAGGAGCTTCAGCTGCTACTGCATGACTATGCAGGTAGGCCAACACCGCTGTACTATGCCAAACGGCTTTCTGAAAAATACAAAGCCAATATCTACCTGAAGCGTGAAGACCTGTGCCATACTGGTGCACACAAGGTCAACAATACCATTGGACAGGTGCTTTTGGCAGAAAAACTAGGCAAGAAAAAAATAATAGCCGAAACCGGAGCAGGCCAGCACGGGGTGGCTACAGCCACGGTATGCGCTCTCAAAGGGTTGGAATGTAAGGTGTTTATGGGTGAGCTGGATATACAACGCCAGGCACCCAATGTGGGGAGAATGAAACTCCTGGGAGCGGAAGTAGTAGCGGCCACATCGGGCAACAAAACCCTGAAAGATGCTACGAATGAAGCGCTTCGCTACTGGATCAATCACGCACACGACACACACTACATCATAGGGTCAGTTGTAGGTCCACATCCGTATCCGGATATGGTGGCACGTTTTCAGGCTATCATTAGCGAAGAAATGAAAAAGCAACTGAAAGAAAAAACCGGCAATGAGCTACCCGATCGTGTGATTGCCTGCGTAGGTGGGGGAAGCAATGCTACAGGAGCATTTTTTAATTATATAGAAAACGAAGAAGTAGAACTGATAGCAGCCGAAGCTGCCGGGTTGGGTATCGACTCGGGAGAGTCTGCGGCAGCTACATTTCTAGGCAAAAGAGGTGTGTTGCATGGTAGCATGACCACATTTATGCAAACAGATGATGGGCAGGTTGTAGAGCCGTATTCTATCTCTGCAGGGATGGACTATCCGGGTATAGGACCTGCATTGGCACATTGGTTTGCTTCAGAAAGGGTGAATTTTGAGGCTGTGACTGATGATGAGGCTCTGGCAGCTGGTATGGATCTGTGTAAAACAGAAGGTATCATTCCTGCTATTGAATCGTCGCATGCGCTCGCTGTTTTGGATAAAATCACCATCAAACCCGGTGAAACTATTCTGCTAAACCTTTCCGGTAGAGGCGATAAAGACCTGGAAACCTATATAAAACATATAAAATAATTAGCAATGCATAGGTAGTGGCTGAAAATGTTGAACCAGACAAAGGTTTGTCAGGTTGAAAGCCAGCATTAGGCATTATCCACCCTATTAATTCATAATTACAATTCTACAGATGAATCGAATAAACAACTTACTTGCTAATAAAGACAACTTACTGACCATTTTTTTTACGGCTGGGTTTCCCGAGCTGAACGATACTGTACCCATACTGGAGCAACTAGAGTCATCCGGTGCAGATATGATTGAAATCGGTATCCCTTTTTCCGATCCGGTGGCCGATGGTCCGGTTATTCAACAAAGCAACCTGCAAGCCATCCACAACGGTATGACAGTAAAACTCCTGTTTGAGCAGCTGCAAGGCATGCGTGATCGGGTAGAGGTTCCGGTAGTGATTATGAGTTCACTCAACCCACTGCTACAATACGGAATGGAGGCTTTTTGTGCACAGTGTGAAAAAGTAGGTATTGACGGACTTATTTTGCCTGATCTGCCACTGGATGTGTACGAGCAGGAATACAAGGCATTGTTTGAAAAACACGGCCTTCACAATATTTTGCTCATTACACCTACCACACCCGAAAGCAGAATCAAAATGATAGACGATAAGTCTACCGGTTTTATTTACATGGTTTCCTCATCGAGCATCACAGGAGCAAAAGGGCAGTTTTCGGACGACCAGTTGGCATATTTCAAACGAATCAAAGAGATGCAACTCAACACGCCTGCTCTCATTGGGTTTGGTATATCCGATAGTCATACATTTGACATGGCTTGCCAGTATGCGAAAGGGGGGATTATTGGTAGTGCGTTTGTGAATGCACTGAAAGAAAAGGGCGAACTGAAAGAGAAAATTGAACAATTTGTGCGTCACATAAAGCAGTGAAGTTGATTTTAGTTTAGCCTAAAAATAATATCATAACCACCTGTTGGTTAGTTATTTACAGATATTTACTTAAGCACTCTATTAAGAGTGCTTTTTTTATGAGCTTTAGAAAACAGATTGTCTGTTAGGAATTTATATCTTAATCAAATTTTCGGGACTCTTTCGTATTGGTATCAAAAGCATTATTTAGTATTTCCGGTAACCGATTATCATCAATTGTTATTAATTCATTAAATTATTTATTAGTTTAGAAACATGCGCAAGCGGAAATGGACAGGAATTTCCAATTTACTGATAATCAAAAAGTTAATATATGGAATTCTGCTGCAAGTATGTAAACCCCTGCTGTATTCTATAAAAGTCTGCTTAGTTATTCTTATTAGCTTTATTTTAATGATTTACTAAATGAAAGGAATAGTATTTACTGAATATTTAGATTTTGTAGAAAATGAGTTTGGTTACGATTTAGTAGATGAACTTATAACCACTTGTGATCTGCCATCAAAAGGGGCGTATACGGCTGTGGGTTCATACGATTTTTTAGAAATGGTCCAATTGCTTCGCAGCACCAGCGAACGTACTCAGAAAGAGCCGGGGTACATTTTGCAAAAGTTTGGCTGGCATTTATTTGATGTATTTAAAAAATCCTATCCTCAGTTTTTTACATCGGCTACTTCCGCTTTCGATATTTTATCATCGCTTGACGACAAAATACACCCCGAGGTACTCAAGTTGTACCCCGATGCAGAACTTCCACGTTTTGAAATTGAAAGGCAAAGTACCGATGAAATGGTGATGGTATATAGATCAACCCGAAGAATGGGAGCTTTTGCCCTGGGGTTGATAGAGGCCAGTATGGCTCATTTTGGTGAAAAAGGCAATGTAGTAATGGATCAACTCGATACCGATGGAGAAGTCATTCGATTCACTATCCAAAAAGGAGCTTGAGGTAAAAATAGCTCAGCTGGAGAGGCGTGTGTCGAGAGAGCGACAGGCGCGGAAAAATGCTGAGTTGATATTAGAGTCTAAGTCTATTGAGCTCTATGATTTAAATAAATCTCTGGCATCAGTTAATGAGGAGTTAGCTGCCCAGCTTGAGCGCAATAAACAGTTTTTACAATCTATCAATGAGTTTTCCGGTTATCTGATAGGAAAGTCCAATTTGAACGAAATAGCCTGGACACTCAGCGAAAAACTGATTTTGAAATACAAATTGGAGCACTGTACCATCTTCAAAGTAGAGGACGGTATGTGCTATCAGATACCCGCTTTTAATCCCAAAAGTAAAAGTAGAAAAAAAGAAAACGACCTTTTACAGATCCCTTTGGGAGAAGGAATAGTAGGAGCAGCTGCTGAAAACGGCAGACCCGAATTGGTAAATGATACCCGTGCTGATAAGCGATATATAGCCGATGGTGCGGTGAGATTGTCTGAATTGGCTGTGCCGATTATTTCAGAGGGCAGAGTCATAGGGGTAATCAATGCCGAGCACAGCTTGCCCGGATTCTTCAACAATGACCATCAAAAAACCATTACAACAATTTCCAGCCTGATCTCTGTATTTTTCAAAAACTCACTTACCGAGCAGCGCAACCTAAACCTGGAGTCAGGTATAGAAAAACGCACTGAGATCATCAATAGCCTGGTTCACAACTTGCATTCAGGTTTGTTGCTCAATGACGAAAACGGTAGGATCGTACTCATCAATGATGTCTTTAGAAGGGTATTTAAGTTTAACATTCCCGACAATATGATCATTGGTCAGGATCAGCGTCAGTCGGCCGAATTGGTTAAGCATTTGTTTAAAAAGCCCGCAGAATTTATTGAAATCGTAGATCACTGCCGTACCTACAACAAGAGTGTTTTCAGAAAGGAACTGGAAATGATAGACGGCACCCTTCTGGATTGTGATTTTATACCGATCTATACCAAAGGTGAGTTTATAGGGCAATTGTGGCAGGTGACGGATGTTACCAGCACCCGTACTTACCAAAAGAAAATACAGGCCTCTGAAGAAAAATACAGAGGCATAATTGAGAACATGGAACTGGGTTTGCTGGAAGCTGATATCAATCACAATATTATTAAAGCCTATGATTGGTTTTGCGATATGACGGGCTACACAGAAGAAGAACTGATAGGCAGAAATGTACGGGAAGTGTTTTTTCCGAAGAAGTACCATGACATCATGGATGCTCAGGACGAACTGAGAAAAAAGGGCGAACAAAGCATCTATGAGGTGCAAATGAAAAAGAAAAACGGGGAGTTGATATGGGTATTGATTAGTGGAGCTCCTTTTTATGATCAGGATGGAAAAGTAATAGGTACTATAGGCATACACTACAACATAGACGCACGCAAAAAACTGGAAGAAGACCTGAAGCAATCTCAAAAGCAAACCGAAAAAGCCCGGGAAGCTGAAAAGCAGTTTTTGGCCAACATGAGCCACGAAATCAGAAACCCACTCAATGCAATCATAGGAATAACCAACCTGCTCTACGATACCCGTCCCACCAATGAGCAACTCAAGCATTTGGATAAGCTCAAATACTCATCCGATATACTCATAGGCCTCATCTCAGGAGTATTGGATATATCAAAGATAGAAAGCGGCAATTTTCAATTGACAGAAAAACCCATACACATAGCAGATGTAGTAAACGGGCTTATTGAAATAGCGAGTTTCAATGCCCAGAAGAAGGACATTACCTACATCAACAAGATTCCTGCAAAGAGTAAGTTTAGAGTGATGGTGGATCCTACGGCGATCAATCAAATCTTTCTTAACCTCATCAACAATGCCACCAAATTTACGCATTCGGGCTCTATCACAGTAGAGGGCAGACCGCTGGAAGCTGAAGGGGAGTACATCAATTACGAATTTAAAGTGACCGATACAGGCATTGGTATCGAACCGGATAAATTGGATTCTGTTTTCGAAAAATTCAAGCAAGCCAGCAGTGAAACCAAGCTAAAGTACGGTGGTACCGGGTTGGGCTTAAACATCGTAAAAAAGCTGGTGTCTATGTATGGTGGAGAAATCCGCGCCGAAAGCGAAGTAGGAAAAGGCACCTCTTTTATCTTTAGTATGAAGTTGAAAAAGGCAGAAAAAGGAGATACTGAGTCCAGTACTATTATCCGCTATTCTACCAATACACAAAAGAGTAGGCTTCTGGTGGCCGAAGACAATGAAATCAATCAGTATTACTTGTCGGGAATATTGAAGCGGTGGAACATAGAGCACGACCTGGCCAATAACGGAGACATGGCTTTGAAGTTTTTGCAAAAACGAAAATACGATCTGATTCTCATGGATATAAGAATGCCCGGTGTAGACGGCTATCAGGCTACACGCAAACTTAGGTCGATGAAAGAAAATGAAAATTGCGAGATACCTATCATTGCACTCACGGCATCTGCTCTGGTTGACGAAAGAGAGCGAGCACTGGAAGCCGGTATGAATTATCACCTGACAAAACCCTACACCGCAGAAGATCTGGGTGTAGCACTATCCAAGTTTGGCATTATCACTGAAATAGAAAATAATAAAAAAATGAATTACGAATTTGCAGCGGAATTAGATACCGTATCTATCGAAAACTACTTTCAGGATAATCTGGACAGGACACTGATCATGTTTGAAGTTTTTGACCGGGTCATAGACGAAGACTTTGATAAACTCAAAGCATGTATAGAAAAAGATCAATGGGAGGATTTCGGTTCTCTGGCACATAAGATCAAGCCTAATTTTGCTATGGTAGGCTTAACGCACTTATCGGTGAAAATGAAAGAATACGAGCTGGCAAAAAAAGACACGGAATTTCAGGATATGATTCGTGAGAGCTTTTCCAAAACAGAAGCAGATTTCAATCGTGGCAAACGCATCGTAAAAGATGAAATAGATAAATTGAAAAAATTCTTAGAAAAGAACCCAGCAGAATAGGTGCTTTCACAGAGCCTTTATCAAGTGATCAAGGCTCTATAGAAAGCTTGCCTTTACAACCCAGATAAATAAGCCCCAGGCTCGTAAAAGTAAGTGCTCCGGTGGGAAATTGAGTAATCAAGCCATTGGTGTAACTAGCTACGCATAGTCCGGTAAAACCACAATAAAAAGCCATCAAAATCTGTCGCATTTTACCGTTTTCCATCCGCCAGAGCAGTTTTCCCAGATAGAGGGTAATGATGAGAAGCTTGAGAATGTATAAATACAATCCCACTTTACCGGTTTCCATCCAGATGCGGGTATAATGCCCGTCGGTACCGATTTCGGCTAGAAAAGTACCCGGAGTAAACCGCTTACCCCAAAAGCCGGCACTACCGATACCACCACCCAGCGGTTTGTCTGCCAGGTAGTTGCTCAGTGTAGCTATCCGCACTTGACGCACCTTAAAAGAAGGGTCGTCTGCATCGAGAGCCGTACGCATACGATTGATCTGGTAATTGGATTGTCCAATGTTTGTGTATTTTAAAAAAACAAAAAAACCAATTGCTACCGCAGCACCTACTATGATGATCCGAAAGTTTTTGGTAAGTATCAGGTAAGAAAAACCTCCGATTGCAAGCACAGCCAATACGCCTCTTGTCCCGGATATCAACATGCCGTACAAAGCCAATGCAGCGACGATAAGCGACAAAACTCTTATTTTGGTATGTTTGCCCGGCATAAGGCCAATTATGCCAAATACCAATGCTGTATGCGCTTGGTTAGCACCAAACTGTGCAGAATCGCTGAAGTATGAAAATACCCGCAATTTACCAAACAAGATATGTGTGCTGGCAGCACCGTTGTTGAGCCATTGCTGCTCTACAGCACTCACCCCCAAAAAAAGCTGCTTTATGCCCCATAGGGTACCGAAAATGGAACAGGCAGCCCAGATAATCAAAAACATATTTACATGTTTTTCTCGATCGTATACATGAAGGGTAAGGATAACAAAGAGTACGGGGTAAAAAGAAAGTCCCCGATTGGCATAAAACCATGCTATTTTACTGGTGGCCAGTGGGTTAAAAAGCATGGCCAGGGAAAAGATTAACCAACCGAGCAGTGCATAGATCAGCCAGTTGGTACGCTGATAGGATGCAGATGTTTTCTTCTGATGAAAAATCAAAGCCAGCACGAGTAATAGCAGCAACGCATCTACGGACAACCCGAACGGAATGCCCGGTATGTAGCGACTAAGCATTGATACCAAAAATGCCATAATCATGGCAGAGTAGAGTATGAGCTCCGGCTTTTTGAAGCAAACCATGATAAAATAGATGACAGGAGGAATGATCAGCAGCACAATACTCCCTTTGATACCTGCAGTGGCAATGATAAAGGCCGAAGCTACCACTGCACCCAGTATAAAAACCCATTTGATATGTAGGCTAAAGTTTTGCATGCTTTACCGAGCGAATCGTTTTAAACTTCCACCCAGTCCATGAGCGGTTTCTTAACTTTTGTATGGGGTGCTCCATGTACTTATACGACAATGCCGAGAACACTATAGTCAAAGCTATGCTGGATAATAAGGCCAGTGTGGGGTGGCTAAGTGAAAACACATCGAATAGGGTGATGCTTATAAATATGGCTACCGTATGCCACATGTATACTCCATAAGATATAGAGCCCAAATAGTTTAAAGGTTTTATTTCCAGTAAGTTATAAATGTATTTTGTGCTGGTAACCTGATAGATCACGATAAGGAAAAGTGCCGCTTCAACCAGTGGCATCAAAAAGAAATCGATATGAACGAATGATCCACCAACGATAAGTGCCAGTGCTATACAGCCTACTATTTTATTACCCATCAATCGAATCTTGCTTTTCTTGTCGTAAAACAAATAAGCAGCACCGAGCCCGCCTACGGCCATTTGCTCAACAGGAAAAAGTGCGTACAACCTTTCTATTTTTACGATCCAGAGGGAGGAGTCATACAGAGACAGCCCGGCCAGCAGCAGTAAATGCCCACCGATTTTTATGGCTATAAATGCATACAAGAAAGGAATCACACGATCAGCGTATTTTCTTATGAGCAAAGGCCAGCACAGGTAAAACTGCTCCTCTATGCCGACCGACCAAAGCTGATTGCCTCCGATCAGAGTGGGGAAGGATATCCGCAAAATGTTGGGAAGCATAAAGATCAACGCTACCCACACTACCGGTGTGTTGGGAGAGGGGAGTCCGTCAAAAGAAATATGAGAAAAAAGCGGTATAACAAATAAGGCAATAATGACGATAATGAAGTACAAAGGCCAGATTCTCAGTACCCGTTTGAGGTAGAAAAGCCCTACATTGATTGACTGATTTTTACGCTTTTCTTCTAAAAGCAGGTAAGTGATAAGAAAACCACTGAGTACAAAGAAAAAGCCAACAGTCTTATGCCCGAGCGCGTCGATAAACGCCTGTCCCCAAAAGGAAGATTTGCCACTCCAAAACGAATACTGCTCCATGTGATGAAACACTACCAGTATAGCTGCAAAAAAACGCAGGGCATTGAGTCCGGGGAAATATGTTCTTTTCGCTTCCATAGTAGCTAAGATGAGAAAAGAAGACCACTTATTTTGGGGTTTTAGATATTTGGGTAATATCTGTCGAAGTTTGGTAAACTATCGACTTTTTTCAGTTTAGGCCACTTTTTGGTAACTGTCAAGCACCTGGCGAGCTGTATTGAGCCATGAAAACTGTTCGGCTCTTTTGTATCCTTCGGACTGCATTTTTTCCAGTTCTTCCTTGTTGTTTAGCAGTTCGATTATTTTATCGGTTAGTTCCGATACAGAGTAGGGGTCTATGTAGTGTGCGGCATTTTGACCTACCTCCGGCATAGATGAAGTAGCCGAGGTGATAACCGGTGTACCGGCAGCCATGGCTTCTATTACGGGTATGCCAAAACTCTCGCGAAGAGAAGGGTACAAAAACAATGTAGCTCTGCGGTACAAAGCCGGAATGAGGTCGTTGTTTACATATCCGGTGCATATAATACCATCCATTGTAGCATGGGGAGAGCATTCACGTAGCATTTTTTCTACAGTGTGTTTTGGTGTTTCTACTATCACGAGCGGCAAAGGGTGTTTTGTTTGTCCTTTATAACTTTGATAAGCCTCAAGTACCCGCTTCATGTTCTTTTTGGGGGCAGTGTTTCCCAAAAACAGCAAGTAATTGTCCGGGATGTTCAATTCTTCAAAAACGGCGGTGGTTTCACTTTGTAAAATAGTGTTAAACTTTGGGTTGATTCCATTGTAGGTTACCTGCACTTTATTGTTCTTTCCAAAATAGGTTTCAATGGTTTCCGCTTCAAAATTAGATACGGTCATCACCTGCTGGGCCTGATTATAGGCTTTAGGCACATTCCATTTTCGGTAGTGGTGTCCCAGGTTTTGATAAAAAGATCCTCCGGCAAACGATTTATTGAGGTATATGATGTCGTGAATGGTGACCACTTTTGGAATATTGGTAAAAAGAGGGGCCGTGTTGCTGGTACAGTGAAGCACATCCAGTTTGTATTGGAGGGCTTTTAGAGGCATCCACACTTGTTCCCAATCGGCATAGGTAAGTGCCGGAATCTCCACAATCTGAAAATTGGAACTGGGCTGGAGGCACCTGTCTTCTCCAGGCCTTACAAAAACATAGTATTCGTTTTCATGATCGATCAATTGCAGGTGCCGGATCAACTGTAGGGCGTATATGTCCATGCCGTGCTTTTTGGCCCTGAAAATTCGCTGTGCTTCTATCCCTATTTTCATGATATGGTTTTGCTTTTGTGAGCTGTATGTAAAAAGTTGTTAGCTGCTTTTTTGTACCCGCCTATAGCGACGATCATACTGAAAAAGATGCCGGGCAAGGATGCTATCAATTGCAAAAATCTAATGCTCAGGTATTGAGCAGGCGTAGCGATAATGAGTGCACTAATGGCAGTGAACAGGCATGCAGCAAGTATATAAAAGGCTGTAGAGTGTATAAAAAAGGCTCCTACAACACTAATTACCAGTACTCCCAGCAGGATCAGTCTTGGTAGGAGCAAAAACTGTAAAACCTTGTCGAAATAATCGATATTGCCTTCAGTAATGAGCCGGGCGACCCCACTACGGAATGAGCGTATGCCAAATCGAATTTGCGCAGCAATCCAACGGGTTCGCTGATTCGAAAAAGATTTTTTGTCGCTTACTTTTTCGTCATACACTTCCGCTTCGGGTACATAAGCTATTCTTACTTTGTTTTTAAGTAGGCTTAGTTCCAATTCTTTGTCAAAGCCGCCGAGTGCTTTTATCGCACTCATGTGGGTTTTAAACAGCTGAAAATCGAAAGCCATACCAGACCCTATCAAAGCACTAGACAGTCCCAGATTTTGGTGTCCTTTTCTGAATATATTATTGTTTATTCCTTCGCTAATGGCGTCCAGTTGTGCCAGGTTGTTTTCTTCATTTTTGGCAATCCGCTGACCCTGTATGGCCAGCGCGCCCTTATTGTATGTTTTGTTTATTTCATGTAAGAAGTAGTCGTTCATCACGTTATCAGCGTCGAGTACCACTGCTACTTCGTATCCATTCATTACTTTCAATCCGGCATTAATAGCTTTTGCCTTACTGCTTTTTTTGAAAGAAACAACCACTACTTTAGCACCTGTGGCTTCCAGTTTTTGCAAGGTTTCGGGTTGCAGTTGATCAGCCAGCACATACACATCGAACTTATCCTTCGGATAGTTGTGAGCCATTGCCTTTTCAGCTGTGTCTACTATTACTTCATCTTCTTTGTAGGCAGGTATCATCACGGCCATTCTGTTTAGTGTATGGGCCGTTGAGCTGCCTTTGGATGATGGCAGGCGTGATGCCAGGGCAAAAATCATGTTATACCCGACATTGATAATCAGGTATGCAAGAGGGAGTATCATTAGTATTTCCATGACGCTGTTTAGTTAAATTGCCAATGTGAAAGATTTCTATTGATAAGTCTTTGTAGGTTGTCAATGTCTGCTTTGTAAATCTCTGCATTCATGCGGGCTTTCAGTTCCTTGGAAATGGCCGGTTTGTGCATGTTCTTTTTTCGGAGTTTAGTTACAAAAGCCTTGACTTTGGAGTTTTTCGATAGCTGGCCGAAAAGATCCGGGAATAAAGATTTAATATAGGCTTTCAGGATGCTGTTTTGCCCGATAAGCTTGTCCAGTTTTTTGTTTACAATAAAACCGGAAACATTGTACTCGGCAGAGGTAGGGGCCCGGTATGTGCTACTCACACCTATAAATTCATACAAGTCGCGAAGTACAGCCTCCGGATCAGACCTGAAGTCTTCATAGAGAATTACTTTGATTTGTTCTTTGGGAAACAGGCGATAATACTTGTGTAGGTGACAGTAGTAAAACCCCTCAGTCACCAAGTCGTTTCTTTTCCACCAGATAGATTCTTTGTCTAGTGCATCGCTAAAATCGTTTGTCGGTCGACGGTCTTCACGTGCCAGGTGCAGGTAGCGGGAGTAAAGCCGCTCTACTGGCTGCCTGAGGATGACGATAATTTTAGCATCCGGTAGCCTTTTCTTGATGTTTTGAGCGGCTTTTTCGGAATACAAATACATAGGGGAAACTTCTCCTATAGCGGGTTCGGTAGCGGGTTTGAAAAGATCCTGATAGTCGCTGTATTGGGTAACAGACCAGGGGTAGTGTTTCATTTGATCCGGATCGTCTTCCGGATTGACGAGTTGTTCTCCCTCCAATGCAAAAAAATTGGTTTCCTTTATCGGGCTCATGAAAACTTCAGGGTGGCTGTTCAGGTACTCGTACAGTGCCGTTGTACCTGATTTGCCAGCACCTATCACTAAAAAATTCGGTAGTTTTTCTTTTATTTCCATACTACTAAAGTAAAGACTGTTAGCGGGTTAGGACGGCAAGATTCGATAACCGAACAGAAAGTGACGATTTTTGGTAAAATACCTTAGATATGGGATGCGGGCTTCAGGCCGTAGGGCTTGCTATGGACTAGCATCAGGTTTCGCAGTATGCCATATACTACGCCAAACGCTACATTGGCAATGGTTATCGCTGCTATCATCCAAAGAGGGCCTTCAAGAAGTATGACCACCAGATCTCCCACAAAATTGATAATAACCATCAGCCATACCTTCATGGCATTGTCTTGTGGACGGTTGATACTGTCGAGCGCCATGCCGGCATACTTATCGAGCGGTAAGAGGAGCATGGCTATGGAAAGTACCTGTAGCACATGGATGCTTTCCGTGTATGTTGCTCCGCTTAATAACCGGACAACTACTGATGGAAAAATGAGGCAAAATAAGATGATGGGCAAAAATACGAGTGTTAATCGTATTACACTTTTTTTGAAATGAGCAGCGTATGTTTGAGTGTTTCCTTCGTTGAACAGTAGCGTGAGGCGGTGAAATGAGGTCATTACAAATCCTCTGAGGGGTATTTCCAGTAGCTCTATTACTTTGAAGGGTATGGCATATATAGCTGCCGATTCGGAATTGATCAGTAGGCCAATTAAAAGTGTATCTGTACTCTTGAGTAAATTGCTGCCCGCCAGGGTAGAGAGGCTGTATTTTCCAAATTGAAAAAGGGACAGAACCTGACCCGACTTCATGTGTATGACCTCATGCACAGAGTCTGCAGAAATCAGTGAAAAAACACTTACTGCCAGATGGCTGATCACAATCAACAAAATCACTTCTTCGGTTGTCAGTAGTTCACCACCATATTGCACGGCCAGCAATACGAATATCAGCACATTGGCCAGCAGCCTGTACGCATTCATGGCTATGTATTTTTTTCTGGCCTGGGCTATCCAGCTCATCATCTGGTGAGGCACTACTCCAATGAGTAGCAAAGGGTAGTATTGCAAAAATGTGTGTACATGTACCTGCTGGACTGCCTGAGGGATAAGCTGTACCACTTGTAATAAAGCTACAATTGCTACCACTATAGCGAGGTGTAGTACCCAGGCTGATCCGGCCAGCGAGCGCACTTCTTTCAGGTTGGCACTTATCCAGTGCCTGACCAGTCCCTGCCGAACGAAACCTGTGCGGATCAGGTCTGCCAGTCCGGCTATAGACATAAATATGACAATCCTGCCAAAATCATCGGTAGTGGTCATTCTTACCATCAAAAGGAAGTTGAGCAATCCAAAGAAGGAGGCACCCATGTTGCCCAATAGCACCTGTATATTGTCTCTTTTCAGAAGATTAAGAAGCTTTTTCATACATGTTTTCAATTGCATTTTCGAATTGATCTGCTCGGGCTGACCAGTCGTTGGCTTTGGCCATGTCTACAGCGGTTTTTTGCCGGCTGGCATCTGGGGTCATTGCCTGGTTTATGGCATGGACAAATTCTTCATTACTGTCTGCTATTGTTACAACTTGTTTAAAGTCGGAAAGGTCGGCAAAATGGGTGGTGACTACCGGTAGGCCAGCAGCCAGGTATTCGTTTATTTTGAGCGGATATATGTTGCGCGTAAACTCATTTTTGCCAAAAGGAATAATAGCCACATCCATCTGAGACAATAGCTCGGGTAGCCGATCTGGCTGCTGTGCACCCAGAAAAGTAACATTTTCAAATTGCTGGAGTCGATGGTATGCCTCTACCTCCTGTATGCGACCTACAAACCGAAAATCGCAGTGGGGTAACGAACCTGCCAGGTGAGCAATGAGATCGTAGTTTAGGCGAAAATCAATGGAACCTACATAGCCTACTACTGGGCGTTGGGTGTTTTTTTCTACATGAAAGGCACTATGAAACAGGTCAAAATCCACCCCGTTTTTGATGAGTACTGTATTTTGAGATTCTTTAGATTTGGATGCATACAGAGCAGCAGATGTGGTTACAGTCAGGTCTGTATGCTGTATCAATTCGGCTTCCAGTCTTTTGCCATGCTTGTTGCACCATTTCGCGGCAGCTATTTCATCGTAGCAGTAGTATATCGATCGTGAGGGTGAAAATACTCGCTGTAGCGCAGTGCCGATTACCGGATTGAATGCGTTGATGAGCACCGGTTGTGTAAAATGCAGCTGGTGAAGTACTTTTTTGATGCAAAACCTGAAAAGCCCACCGATCTGAAATTGGTTGATCAGATCGTATAGGTATGGATTAGAAATCCAGTTGATAGGTAGGATGGGGGGCAGTGTCAGGTGATACAGCTTGTGCCCCTGATAGTGTATGGTAGTAGTTCTAGGTCTGAAGCCTATCATTTTTTTCCATGGTGCCGGCGATTTCCCCATAATGCTCATGAGTAAATCCTTGAAGGTAAACGCATAGTCGATAAAGAGTACTCGATTGTTTTTTGCTAAGTGACCCATCATGTGCACCACAGCTTTCATGTAGTCACCTTCCCAGGTCGTCATCGACAGGCATATAATGTTTCGGTTTTTCATGATCAATATGTGTTAAAAGCCATTTTGCCCAGTTCAAATCGACTCAATCTTCGTATCCATTTTACTATTCGGTGGCGTTTTACACCGATTTCGCCCAAAAACTCATCGAGGTTGTAGGGTTTAGCCCCATTGAGTATCAGCGCGGGTTTTACACCTGTGTGTATCTTGAGTTCTTTTACCATTTTGGTATGCGCTGCTGTCCAGGTTTTGTCTGCCCGGGCTACCATTACATGCAGCTCGGCATTTTTCAGTAGTTCATACGGTATCATACCAAAAGTAAGTGCGGGCAATTCTACCAGCGTTAGACCTTCTTTTGGTTGGCACCCAAAATCTTCCAATGTGGCAGCTTTGTTGAGGAGAGAAGAAGGGATATAGGTTTGAATGCGCTCGAAAGGGGTGGTATCTGTACCCTCCGGTGCTACCACGTGCACTTTTACGCCTGTGCGTTCTATTTCACCGGCCAGTTCTCTGATAATGGTACTTTTGCCCGAACGTGAATTTACACTATGTACTACGATCAGTCGGGGAGTATCCTTGCCGGAAAGCAGGTTGGATACGGTGAGCCCTCTCGACCGCTGCAACAATCCCGGATATTTCTTTTCCAGCTTGGGTTGCTTGCGCCCAATGATTGGAAACGCACCCTGCAATTTCAATTTTGAAGCTGCTTCAGCTTTCGATGGAGTGCTGATACTCGTATCCAATAGCGCCGTGGCGGTTACGGCAGTCACTACGGATATCATGCCAAACAGAAACCCTACAATGATAAGGAGCTTTCTTTTGGATTGAAGGGGTTGTGTGGGGTATTGAGGCCAGTCTACTACTTCGAGCTGACTGGACAACTGAATGTTTTGCTGTCTTAGTTTGCTCATATTCAGTCCATTGAGGATTTCCAGGTATTCCCTTTCTGCTACACTTATTTCTCTTTCCAGTCGTGCCAGAGTAGAGCCCAGCGGAGCAAAGTTGTCGTACATTTTGTCCAGCTCAGCGAGTCTGTTTTTGTAATAATCTACATTTACCTGTTCACGATTTAGCGTGATTACATTCTGCAACCATTCGTTGAGTAGTTGTTTGCTGGGTAATCCCTCTTTACTGTTGGTAAATGTGAAAACCGTTTCCAGGTCGGACTCTATGTCTTGCTTTACCTGAATAATTTCATTTTTGATTCGGGTGTAGGCTATGTTATCACTGCCCGATTGTGTTTTGGCCAATTGATGGATCAGGTCAGCCAGTTTGTTTCTCTTGTCGAGCAGCTCACCGTTTTTCGCCAGGAGCTTTTCTCTGATTTTTAATTTTTCTTCAATTTCTTTTAAGGCCACTTCGGTAGCCTTTAGGTTCATTTTCTTGTTGGAGTATTCTTCCAGCGCATTTTGCTTTTTTATAGCGATAGCTTTGGTTTGCTCCCCATAGTTGATCACACGGGTACCGGTTCTGAAGGTGGTTAGTTTGTCTTCTGCGGCATTGAGTTTATCCTGAGCCTGGTCGAGTTGCTTTTGAAAATAGGCTACTACATCGCCGGTTTCAGCTACTTTGATGGCTTTGTATCGCTCTGTAAATACTTTGATTATAAGTTCTACTACCAGCTGGCTCGTGGTAGGGTGATCGGCTATAAAATACAATTTGAGCATGTCGCTGGACTTGTGCCTTTTCACTTCCAGGCTTTTCATAGCTTTAGTGCCATAAAAAGGATTGTCGGAACGAATAATACTCACAATACCAGGAGTGTTGTTTTGTAGTGCTCGGTTGAGCTGCTGGTATGTGCTGTCTACATTGTTGTATGTGGTAAAGGCACTACGCTGACCAGCAGGTAAGTTTAAGTTCAGGTATTCGTTGTACAATTCCGGTGGGGGAGATTGAGCATGCTCCAGCGCTACCAGATGTGTAGCCAATAATCTGAGCAGCACTTCCTCTACCGTCTGTTTGGATTGTACTATGCTTATCAGGTTGTCAAAGGCATTGTTTACGGCATGATAGTCTACCTTGTCAGACGCACCGGATTCTATGTTGAACCCAGAGGCGATACCTGTATAGATAAGTGCACTCGATGCATATTGCTTGGGCTGGTTCATGGTGAAAACAAATACCATGATAGCCATAAGCAGCGGCACGATAACGAGGGGTACTACGTTGCGATAGATCAGTCTTCCAAATTCGAATAAACTCATAGCTGGTAGAATTTAGAAACCTAACATTACTTCTATTTCACTTCTCTTCTTGCGGGCCTGTATGCGTGATTTGGTGTACTCTGCTTCCCACAAGTTGAATTGATTTTGCACTACCAAAAGCTGGTCGTACGTAACGGTTCCACCTCTGAAGGCTACTTCCATGTAAGACAGGTGTTGCTTTCGGGTGTTAAGGGTGTGCTCTTTAAGTACTATACATTCCAGCATTTGCAGGTAGTCGTAGTATAGTCCGAGTATTTCTTTTTTCAGGCGTTGTTTGTGGTCTTGTTGCAGGTAAAACGAACGTTGCTTTTTGTTGGTAGCCTGACGCACATAACTTTTTCTGTTTACAAATTTTTCCGGATCTATGGTCAGAGTTACTCCCAGGTTGGGCAATACGCCTATGTCGGTTACTGATTGGTCCTCATAGCCCGCGTAGGTGTTGGCAGAAAGGATATTTAACCCTAACCGAAAGGATGACACCCAGTTTCTTTTCTTTTGGAGAACTTCCTCATCGTACATTCCCATTTCTTCGTCAAATGCCTTGAGAAGTCCGGAGTGTTTATACACCCGCTGAACCAATGAGTCGAGTATGTGCGCATCGTTGATGATGTGGGTTACTCTCCATATTTCCTGCTGAAGTTCGGATTCATCTCCTATGTCCTGTGCCTGAGTAGTACCCAGAGCCAGGATCAGTAAAATGACAGTGAGCCAATGTGTTAAATTTTTCATCGTAATACCTTTTATTTCCAATATCAAAAGTATTGTTGAATGAAGTCCGAATCGGTTGTTTTTAGACGTTTGGGGGGTATGCTTCGATTTTTGGTATAAAGTCAAAGTCTTTTGTTTTTGGGTATAAACCCAAAAGGCCGGATATACCGGCCCATTTGGAAATAAAAGGAGATGCTCCTTCTAAGGGTTTCTTAGCGAATCATACTCGTATCCTAGCGTTTGACTGGTGGTGCTGTTGCGGAGATTCCATTTTACCCCAGCCAAAAAAGAATTGAGTTGGTCGTATTTCTTTTGCAAAGCACACGTGATAACATGCTTGGGTATGGCTACAAGTGTGAAAAACAGATAGAACAAAAGCCGGTATATTCCCTTGAAATTTCTACGCATAAACAGGATTCTGTTGCGGGTTTGAAAGTAAGTTTTTAGGGGAGATGCTTTGCCGGTAGAGATCGATTCTTTGTGTAAAATATGGCAGCTATGATCTACCAGGATGGTATGTCCGGCTTCTTTTATCTGGTGTATCCAGTCGAGTTCCTCGTAGTATAAAAAGTAGTGCTCCGGCATAGTTCCTATAGCTTTGATCACGTCTTTTCGGATCATCATGGCTGCTCCATGGGCATAATGTGTTTCGGTTACCTTGCTGGACAGGCGCAATTTTTCTTTGTAGCCCAGTGCTTTGTTTCTGCCTGTAATGGGATTTATAGGTGTAAAACCGGCATATTGCACCGTGTCGGGCTGGTCGTAGTAGTATATGAGTGGGCATACTACAGCTGCATCCGTATGCGTGTCCAGTACCTTTTTTAGGCTGCTGATTGTTCCTTTAGGTACTACTGTATCGTTGTTTAAGAAAAAGATATATTCACCTCTGGCATGCTGTAGTCCCAGGTTGTTGCCACCGGCAAACCCAAGGTTGGTAGCACTTCGGATTACTTTTGTAGCCGGGTAGTGTTGTTTTAGTATTTGTGTTTCGTCTCTACGAGAGCCATTATCTACTACAATTACCTCTAGCTCGTCAGGGTTGTAGTTTTCCAGCGATTGCAGCAGCTCTAGTGTTACCTGCGTCTGGTTGTAGTTTACAGTGATTATACTTACCATAGCTCTTTACTTTCTGGCGGCTTTTTCCCACGTAACCTGATAGTCGCCGGCGATCAGTTTAAACAGTCCCATAAATACGCTAATGTTCATAAAGGCAAAATAGAATGGCACAAAGGCGATCTTGATTTTTATTTTTCGTTGCTGAAAAAAATACCCAACCAACGACAAGAGGTAAAAACTGACTTGCAAGGCAAATAACCACTGGTAGATAACCTGGCCGGATGGTAGCAGTGCTAAATTGGTGATGAAGGCTACTATGAGGCAGAGAGGGGCGAGGGTCCACCGAAGTGCCCTGTGGGATATGTACTGAAAGGTGAGTAGTGTGTTTTGAAAAGGGTTGAGCAGTGACCTGAAATGCCACACTGCCTGCAGGCCTCCGGCACTTATTCTTACTTTTCGCTTTATCTCTTCTCCAATAGATGCCGAGGATGTTTCCTGAGCTATTGCATCAGGGGCATAGGCTACCCGATAACCTTTTTGAGCTACTGACATAGTAGTGATAAAATCTTCGATCAGCATATTTTGTCGGGGAGATTCATAGAGGTGGGTCCTGATGGCAAATAACTCGCCGGCAGCTCCCACTACACTGTGCAGTGCATAATCTACCTTTTTAAGCCAGGATTCATATTTCCAATAAATACCTTCTCCGGATGAGGCTGCATCGTCAGCTTCCTGAGCTATCACTTTCTTTTCTCCTGCTACAGCTCCCACCATGTTGTTTTGAAAGTGTGTGGCTATATTTTTCAAAGCGTCGGGGTTTAGCATGGCGTTGGCATCTGAAAAGACCGTAATGCCTGTGGTTACATCGTGCATGACACGATTTACGGCGGCTAACTTGCCTGCCCTCTCTGGAGAATGGTAATGTGTGGTCAGGCTGCTGGCTTTGGCAATGTCAGGTGTTTTGTCTGTAGATCCATCGGTTACTATTATGGTTTTCATTTTTTCCGAAGGATAATTTAATGCGGCGCAATTGTCAATTTTGTCCTGAATGATATCCTCTTCATTGTATGCTGCAATGATATGAGTGATTTTTGGCAGGTCTTCGCCCTGGAGTTTTGCCAGCTTTGTTTTTTTTACAAACAGGGTTAGAAACTTAGCAATAGCTCCATACCCCAGATAGGTGTACACCAGCACGATGAGTGAAAGAGTGAAGAGGAGTTCCATGTCTTTATACATTTAGTGAGTAATGAGTAGTGTTGTCTTATACTTGTATATCAAAAGTATACTTCGTAAGTGTCTGCTTTCCTGATTTTTAGACGTTTGGTGGTAAACCTTCGATTTTTGGTTGTAGAGAGCAAAAGAAAACCGAAAACGAGCAGTAAAAAGACTGTTTTTCAGCGAAACAGATAAGAATTCAGCGCGTTTTGGGTTTGTGTAATGGGGAGAAAAACCACTGACATTTAGTATTGATTCTGCCTGAGTGCTTCTTTGACCTTTGATTTTGAATAAAACCAAAAGACCGGCAAAGCCGGTCTCTTGGAAATAAAAGGATTTTCACCTTTCACTAAAAAATATGTAATCATTAATTAAGCTTTCATGTACATAAGAAGACTCTTAGCGTATGTAAAGTTTGCTATCGTTTCTATAGTTAGGCTTGTTCTGGTACCAGTCCATGTAACTAAAACCGGAACTTTTGGCCCAGGTGTCGAAGTGACTGTAGCCCGTTCTCACGTCTATTTTTTCAATCGGATAGGCAAAACTTGTGGGTAAGTTCATCGCCCAGGGTAGTCCTGTTTTTGATTTGTAATATATCTCCTGTTCGGGATCTGAATTGTCGTTTTCCTCCCCAAACAAAGTGGCGTCAACTAAGTCGGTAGGGGAGTATCCGGGAAGGTGAACTTCCCTGCCGCGGCTTCCATTGATGATCATAAAGGGATTGAATGGTGCCGATCCTGCTCCTGATAGCGACAATGCATTGGCAAATTCTATGTCCACATTGATGGTATCCGGTGTTTGATAGTCCAGGTTAGTAGAGGTATTGATAAACCCATTTGGACCAAATCCCTGATGCACATTGTCCGATACGATCACTACTGCTTTTGACTGGCCGGCTTCTGTTCCGTTGGAATTGAACGTATACATATTGCCTCGTACATCATTGCCAGTTACACTCGATATTGCGCTTGGAGACAAGTCCAGCTGCACACCAAAGCCATTGGAAAAACTTGCTCCTACAGCTTTTACCACATATTTGGATTGTAGTTTTACCATTTGGTTTGTGGCATTGGCAAATTGATTGTATTGGTAGTCTACTACCAGGTCGTTGAAGTCATAATCGCCCACTCTTGGCCATTGATCTTCAAAGGCAAAGGTGCCATAGGTGTTTTCACCCGGGTATTTGTAGCTGTAGGCGTATCTGGCATCATCCGGAAATTCATCGTATACATTGTTTACACCATCTCCGTCAGCATCTTCCGGTTTGTCTATGGGATTTACATTGCTGGTGTTGATAGCTTGTATAGGGTTTGCACTGATGTAAAAAACTGCATCATTAAAGTCGTCATCACTTCCGGTATCTCTGTTTAAATCTTCAAACCCTACTAAAAACAGTTCGTTGGATTCATCCCAAAGTAAGACTGAGTGCCTTCTTTTTTCGGGAGTAGACTCAGGATTAAATTCGTGGTTGCTGTATACCTGGTGCAAACCGCCGGTAATAGAACCGTTCCAGCCATTGGCCATAAGTACAAATCCTATGGTAGTGCCAGCTTCGAATTCTCCGAGGTGTACTTTGTGTCCTGAGCGCAATCCACCGCCACTGTTTTTGAATGAAGCGTTAGGAAATGCGATATGGATGGTTTCAATGTCGTTTACTGATGATGGCGGGTTGTCTGTAGGGTAGGTGTAGAAGCCCAAGATATTGCGATAGCCCGCACCTTCGTGTACAAATGTCATCCAAATATCGGCTTGTTCAGTCACTACAATGTTTGATTGCGCGCTTTCAGCGATGTATTTAGGATGGTATGTTGGTACCGGATAGCCCTCCGGTAACGACGCATTGATAAAGGAGAGCAACTCCTTGCTGATTTTGTCTTTTTTCTTTTCCAGATAATCTGGCACTCCATTTTTATCGTAGCTGCCAAGTGTTGCATAATTGGCCATGGTTCTGCCATTGGGAGCGGCATTTGCGCCATTGTCTATACTTCTGTTGGGTATCAAAGATTCGTCTAAAACCTCATAGTCATGTGTCATTCCGGCTATTTCTATGCCATTGACAATGTCTTGCCGGGGTATGATCAGGTAATCTGCCAGCCCGATATACTTTGTTTCCAGGATTAACTGATCTATGGATGTAGGCAGATTGTATTCAGCACTAAAATATCCGTTTTGATCAGTAATGCCCTTCATTATGACTTCACCTCCATTAGCTGGAGCGTCAGTCCAGAGTTTAAACAACACTCCTGAGAGTGGTTGTTCATCTTCAGTTTTCAATTGAACTGAGATGTTTTCTAGCGTCACAGTTTTCATGTCAAAATCGCTGTAATCGTCTTCCAGAGATTTTGGGTTGTCCAGTTCACCATATTGCTTCACGCAGGAAGAAAAGATGATCAGAAGGATCAACAGTGCGGGGTTTTTCATTATAGGTTTCATACGTTTTCTTGTTGTATGGCCGCTAGCGGCGTTTTTAATAAAATTTTCATGTCCATAGCCAGGTTGTTGCGTCGTGCATATTCGTTATCCAGTCTTTTTCTGGACTCTATGGAAGTAGATTTTTTGCCGCGTTCGGTTACTTGCCATAAGCCTGTAATGCCCGCTGGCGCCATAAATCGTTCTGCCCACTCGTCGCTTGTAAGGCTTTCTGCTTCGTATAGCGGTAGGGGGCGGTTGCCCACCAGCGACATGTCACCTTTGATGACATTGATCAACTGTGGAAGTTCATCGATGCTGGTTTTTCGTATCCATCGGCCTACGCGAGTGATGCGTGGGTCATTTTCAAATTTCTTAAATGATTGCTCGGATTGCTGATTCTTTTTGTGGATAAAAACATCTTCCGGCATTACTTGATCATCGCCTATAAGTGTCTGATCACCTACTTGTTGTGGTACTTCACCGCTCTCTGTATTTTTGCTGTAGTGATCGTGGCTAGCCATAGCATCCAGCATCTGATCAGCATCTACACGCATGGAGCGAAACTTATAAAACTTGAAGATTTTATAGCCGGTACCAACGCGGGGTTGCCAGTAAAATACCGACCCCCTGGATTCCAGGCGTATCGCTACGATGACCAACAAAAGGAGTGGGCTGAGCATGAGCAACAATCCGGAGCTCAATACCACGTCTATTATTCGTTTGGGCAAGCTGATTGAAGGTATCTTTATATCCTGCGCCTGCATTTCTTTGTGGTGAGGTGCAAGCCGCTTAAACTGCATTTTGATGATGTCTATGCTTGTGTCGGCCTGCAGGTAATCTCCTGCTCCCATTTTTCTAAATGCCTGCATTTTTTCAGCAGTAGGAGTATCATCCAGTATGATTACCGGAAAATCTATTCGCAGGTCATCCAGCTGATTTTTGAATACCTTGTATTCGCTCGAATCAATTTTATTTACATTGATCAAAGCAAGTGAAGGCTGCTTCAACTGACATATCACTCTGTTGTTTAATGCTTCCAGCGCATGGCTGAGTTTGCCATAGTTGCTGGCCTTGTAGCCGTCTCTAACAAACCCTTCGGTTTTCTCGGGCGCGTTGATGAGTAGTATTTCTTGTGTTTCCATGATCAATTGGTTGCGTTTTGAATTCTAAGTGCTAATTCAACAGGGTTGAATGGTTTGGTCAGATAATCTTGTGCTCCTGATTGCAGGCATGAAATTCGGGTTTCGCTTTTATCTTTCCCTGACAGTAAGATCACAGGTATGCTTTTGAAAAAGCCTGAAGATTTTAAGGTCTGTAAAATCTCCATCCCGTTCATTCCTTCAAGCTCATAATCCAAAAGAATAATATCCGGATTATTATGAGCCTGCATGTACGACAAGGCTTGCTCGCCGTTCTCAAAGGTTTCTACATTGTACTGCTCACTGAAATAAGATCGTATAAACTCTCTCATCATTGAGTTGTCGTCTATTACTATCAGGGTCTTCATAATTTTAGTGTTTTGAGTTTAGCTTAATTAATTTCACAATTCAAATGTAGGCCCTCTATATGCTCAGAAACCGATGTTTTAGATGTTTGGGAGAATTCTATCGATGTTTGGGGGAATTTGGTAAGTAATCAGAAAATGGGCGTTATTGGGCTAATTCGCTCATGGAGGGCATTCTTAGGTGTTTTACCTAGAGTCAGGCTTGTGTGGGATTGGTCAGGTTTAGTGACCGTTCGTGTATTTAGCCAATCAATAGTTTATCTATTTCCCATAATCTTCTTATTTTGCCTGCTAGTTATTAACCCAATCTGGATTCACTAAGAGAATATATGGCCAGTTGCTTACACGCCTCGTTTTCCATCCCTCTTTATTTATTATGTAATTCCTGTATTTAGGTTCGTGGAGAGCAGGGGTGAGGTATACGCAGTGGTTAGTGGGTTTTTAGGGTAATTCAGACTATTTAAACATACAACTCAACGAAAGATATGGAACAAAGAGAAGAAATGTTTGGTCACCCGCGGGGGCTAATGGTTTTGTTTTTCACCGAAATGTGGGAGCGGTTCAGCTACTACGGTATGCGTGGACTGCTGGTATTGTACCTGGTAGCCGATATTGCAGATGGCGGTTTTGGGTGGAGTCAGGTGGAAGCTTTGTCTTTGTATGGCACATACACCATGATGGTATATATTATGTCCATACCCGGTGGTATCCTTGCCGACAAGTTTATAGGTCAGAAAAAAGCTGTGATGCTGGGGGGTACCCTGCTTGTGCTGGGGCACGGGATTATGGCACTCCCCGGAGAAAATATGTTTTATGCGGCGCTGGTACTTATTGTTTTGGGTGTGGGCGCGCTTAAAGCCAATATATCCACGATGGTAGGTCAATTGTACAAACAAGGAGATATCCGTAGAGACAAAGGCTTTACCATATTTTATATGGGTATTAACCTCGGTTCAGCCCTGTCTTCGTTGCTGGTAGGCTACATTGGTCAGGTATATGGCTGGCACTATGGTTTTGGATTGGCCGGTATAGGCATGTTGCTTGGTCAGATTCAGTTTTTGATAGGAGGAAAACATCTCAAAGGAGTGGGGGAGTTTGAAAAACAGGAAACGACCGAACCGCAGGTTAACCACTTCAAACGGTTGCTGGACAATCCCGTTTCTTTGTTGATATCACTCGTAATTGTCGCGTATGGTGGCTATATATTGGTGGCATCAAATGTACTTTATGGTGCACTTATCATGATAGCCGGTGTATTTATAGGCATGGCTATCAACATTTACCGCCTCGAGCTGGACAGTATAGAACGAGACAGAATAGTGGTATTGTTGCTTTCATTTTTAATGGTAATCGCTTTTTGGGGAGCCTTTGAGCAGGCAGGAGGGTTGATGAACCTTTTTACCCAAAACAAAACAGACAAAAGTGTTTTTGGGCTATTTACCATGACAGCAGCTCAGTTTCAGTTTTTCAATCCGGGCTTTATTATCCTGTTTGGTATTCCTATAGCCTCGTATTGGGCAGCACGCCGTGTCAAAGGCAAAGAAGAATCTGCTATCTTCAAAATGGCTGTAGGCAATATGATTATGGGTATGGGCTTTGTGCTGCTGGTAGGAGCAAGCAAGGAGGCTGAAAATGGCGGTATGGCCAGCATGTGGTGGATAGTAGGAGCATACCTGCTACACACGATTGGGGAGCTTTGTTCGTCACCGGTGGCTCTGTCATTCATTACCAAATTAGCTCCGGTACGCTACGGATCTATTATGATGGGGCTGTATTTTGCCATGACAGGTCTGGGCAACAAAGTAGCCGGGCTGCTCGGAGAATCTGCCAGCGAATATGGTGAAATGCAGGTTTTTGCCGGAATCGGGATATTCTCTGTCATGTTTGGCTTATTGCTGGTTTTGTTTTTGAAAAAACTCAAAAAGCTAACTCACGGAGCTGAAGAAATAGTAGTAGATAGCGCGCATTAAACCTTTCAAAACTCAAGAACCATGAACAACTCCAACCCTACACCCGAGCTTTTTGGTCACCCCAAGGGATTGTTTTATCTCTTTTTTGCCGAACTGTGGGAGCGTTTTAGTTTCTACGGCATGCGGGCGCTCCTCATGCTCTACATGACTGAGGAAATTTACAAAGCACTCGAAACCCGCGATACCATAGCAGCGACTATCTATGCAGCCTACGGTGCGCTGGTGTATGCCACACCGGTATTGGGAGGTATGCTAGCCGATAAGTTGTTTGGTTTTCGCAGGTCTATTCTGCTTGGGGGTAGCCTGATGGCTCTGGGACATTTTGTGCTGGCATTTGAAAATCAAGTGGCCTTCTTTTTGGCTTTGGGACTGCTCATTGTAGGCAATGGACTGTTCAAACCCAACATCTCTACTTTTGTAGGAGCGCTTTACGAACAGGGAGACCCTCGAAGGGATTCAGGCTTTACCATCTTTTATATGGGGATAAACATAGGAGCATTTGTAGCTCCTCTCTTCTGTGGATGGCTGGGTTTTGCCTATGGATGGCACTATGGTTTTGGTGCTGCCGGTATTGGTATGTTGTTGGGGATATGGGCTTTTTGGTCGGGCCTGCAAAAAGGGATTTTCGGAGAAAAAGGCCATGCGCCGGACGAAGATTACCTCAACACGCGAAAATGGGGGTTGGCAGTTAAACATTTGGTTCCGGTACTGGCATTTGTTACTGTGCCAGTCATCGCTCTTATGATGTACTACGGACCTCTTACGATACCCTTTGTGGGGCTGATAGACTATGAAGGTCAGGCTGTAGATTATGTGTTTTGGTTGCTTCTGGCTGTTATTCTTTTTGTCATTGTGAAAACAATGCTTGAAGTGTCACGAGAAGAGCGCGAACGCCTGATCGTGGTTGTGTTGCTCACGATGTTTATGACCCTCTTTTGGGGATTTTATGAGCTGGCGGGTAGCACTCTTACTCTTTTTGCATTGCGCAATGTCAACCTGGTGTGGATCAATGCTTCGCAGACCAATGCCATCACTGCCTTGTTTATAATATTGTTTGCCATGTTGTTTTCGTGGTTGTGGGTATATCTATCGCGTAAAAAAATGAACCCATACACGCCGTATAAGTTTGCTTTTGGCTTGCTTATACTTGGGGCAGGATATGTGGTGTACTGGCTTAGTGGTGGCTTTGCAGACGAATCGGGGCGTGTTCCTTTTGTATTTATGGTCGTGGGATATATGCTTTTTTCTACAGGAGAATTGTTTATGTCTCCGGTGGGTTTGTCTAAAGTAACAGAACTTGCACCTAAAAAGATAGTAGCCTTTATGATGGGGGTTTGGTTTTTGTCGTCTGCGTTTGCATTTCGACTGGTAGGGTTAGTAGGCAAGTGGCTGGCTGTAGAAGGATCCGCTAAAGAAATAAATCCTCTGGAATCTTTGGCGGTATACACAACCGGCTTTCAACAGATCGCGTACATTACTTTGGGAGGTGCCTTACTGGCATTTCTCCTGGCACCACTCATTCGCAAGTGGATGCACGGCATTCATTAAGCAATGGGGGGTAACGAGTTGGAATAGAGATACGCGGTTTTTTGCGTATCCCTATTCACTTTCTCATTGTTGGGTTTTATCTTAATATATTCTTACTCCCAGCGTTAGCTGGTACCATACATTCTTGTATCGAGGTGTGCTGGATGTGCCATCGCCATGATTGGTCATGAAGTCCCAGCCTACTTTTGCCCCGATTACCACATGGTCGCTGGTGTTGAAATCCAGCCCACCTATGAAGCACAGGGTGTTCTTCCGTATGTTGTCGTTATCAAATTCCTGCTCCTGATCCACAGTGGTAGTGCCGTTTGAGTAGTCGTCTTTTTGTTTGGTTAAAAACGAATACTGTGGTCCGGCTACTATACTCAGTGCTTTTACGGGCTTTATGGTTAGTAGCAGGGGAACATCTATGTAGGTGGTTGTTCGGGTCAGTTCATAGGGAAAACCCAGCAATCTGCCTTCACCTTTAAACCCTTTTTGCGACAAGAGTATCTCCGGTTGCAAGCCTACATACTTACCCAAAGGCAGGGCGAGGAATCCTCCAAACACCCAGCCCAGCTTGGGATCTGCTGCAAATTGTTCTCCCTGTGCATCGTATACATTAGAGTAGTTGGCTCCAGCCTTTATTCCCAGCTGCGGGGCTTTTCTGTGGTCTTTTTGAGCAAAAGACAGGTGAGCCAAACTACACATGATCGCGGTGAATATGATTATCCTTTTCATTTCCTTTTCGTTTTTGTGCCTTACTTATGTTCTATTTGTTGTCTGGAGTTACCACTTCTGCCAGTTCTTCTCTCAGCTCGTTAAAGCCTTTTTCAATGTTGTCTAATGTATGTCCAACATCCTTTTTCACTTCCTCCCAGTTTTCATTTGTAGCATTTTCCAGTTTTTGCAAAGACGCCTGTACTTCTTTCTTTTGTTCTTCCAGTTCATTTTTTGCCTCTTCCAGGTTTCGTTCAATAGGACCTTCATCTATGTTTAGGCCATCTTTGATGTCGTCCAATGAATCGTCAATTTTTGTCTCTAGTTTTTTCAGTTCTTCTTTCATTTCTTCTTTCATTTCTTCTTTCTGTTGTTTTAAATCGTTAGCAATATTTTCTTTTTTAGATGATGTGCCACATGCTGTAAGTAACAGGGTAGCGAAAAACAGGCATGTTACACTCAGCATCCATTGTCTGATAGTCTTATACTTCTGTGTTTTCATTTTTAGTCTTTTTTTGGTTTAAATTCTTTTGTCCTGATTAGAATAAAAGGCATGCCAAACCAAGTTAGAGGCATTTAAACACATATTTGAGACTATATACTGCTGTTTTTTTCTCTATATGAGAAAAAGATTCTTAATCTGAAAAACGCTTGAAAATAATTAATGAAGAAGGGGAGGAAATGTGGAGTCTTCGTAAGTAGACTGAAGCTGGACCGTTAAAAACTGACTCGTAATTAGCGACTTTTTGAAAGAGAAATACATAAGTAAACAACAAATTAAATAAGGTGCATTTTAATATTGATCATTAAATTATAGTATACGTAAATTAAATGCAATAACACGATTAAATAAATTGTAAAAAAAATGTAAAATATTAGAATTATCTCATCTCATCCCTGGTCAAGGCCTGGGCTTTAAACAACATGCAGCCATGAATCAGCTCAATGGGGTAGGAGTTTGGAAGGGATACCACTTCTGTATTTTCTGGGGTAATTTTTTCGGTAATAAGGAATGAGCCGCCAGAGGGCTACCGTAGTAAAACCAATCAAAACCCACCAGGCACTAAACAAAACGAAAGCAAAATCTAACAGTAAAAAGAAAAAAACGACAGCTACAATTTCTACCCAGTACCAAAAGGGTGATTTGCCTGATGAAATGTAAACATGATCGGGTAAGTGACGGCTCAACAGACGTATGAAATAGGAAAAAGCCTTGGGTTGAAACTCAAAATTTCCGAAGCTTTTATACTTGCGGCTGTTTAGTAGTAGCTGCCCACCGGTGTGGTATATAGAGCATTGATGATTGTTGCCATAATAACGGGAGGGAGTAAACCGTATATGAACACCGGTAATGTCTGAGTAAGGAATAAGTTGCTTTTCGAAGGCAATGCCCTCGTCTGTGAGCGTGTAAGCTATTTCACGCTCGTGTACACTTCCCCGATTGCTGTATACAGTAGCCATTTCATGTAAACTATAGTGTGTGATTTTTCATTACTCCAGGGTTTTTAGGGTATCAAACTCACCGTCTGTCAGCACAAGGTGAAAGACATCATTAGGAAAAACATCCTGCTGTATTACCTGCTTGATGGATTGAAAACCCTGCATTACTTCTTCAGTAAGAGCACGCTCACTGACCACTACTATTTTCAATTCATATACATCGTTTTTGTTTTTGTCCAGAAGCATGCTGGCTTCCCGTTCGTCATTGAAAAAATTCATGAGTAGCATAAATTCACCAATGGTATCGACCTGCTCCTTTGTGACCGGTGAATTGTAGAAAATCTCTCCTTTTTTAAATTTCCTCCTATACCCATAATCTTTTCCAAGAAACTTCCGCATAGCAAATTCACCCAGACTTTCTTCCCGGTCATCTTTCGACTCAGCAGCATCCGGAGTGTTTTCAGTTCCGCTTTCCGGATTTTCGGCTACATACAAGGGCGTATTTGCATAGCTGATATCCAGATGCGAAAGCCACTCGGGAAGAGTAGCCACCTCTGTGTTGTCCAGAGTTAGTTTTTTCAGCGATTTCATTTCACCCAGCCATGCAGGCAGTTCTCTGATGGGGTTATCCGATAAGTCGATGTGTTGCAGATTATCAAACGTGCTGAGGTAGTCGGGCAAAGCAGTTAATTTGTTTTTGCTCAAGTCGAGTTGCTGAAGGCGTGTCATTTGAGCCAGCTCTGCCGGCAGCTCTTCCAGTTTCTTGTATTTCAGGCTTACAGAGCTCACCTCGGCAGGGTTTTTCAGTGCTTTATCCCAGTCGGATTCGTAGGTCATGCCAAAGCCGATAAAAAGTAGAAGGGATGGCAGGGCATACACCAGCATTACTTTGCCGCGCGAAGCTTTCTGTTTGTTTCTGATAACTTTTCGGGGAGCAATCAGCCCTAGCAATGCGATCAGTCCCAGTACGATAGATAGTGTAAACAGGAGAGTAGCCATTGTTTTTTAGACAAAAATGTCCATACAAAAGCGGGTTTCACATACCCGTATTGGGGTGATTGGCTATACCCACTGGCACGGATACTCTTTGCTGCTAGCCTAAAAACAGGCTGAATAATAATTATATCGTATAGCCACCGTCGGCGGTATACACGCCTCCGGTACAATACGCCGAAGAAGGGGAGGCAAGGAAGAGAGCCAGGCCGGCTATGTCTTCAGGTTCGCCAATACGAGATATGGGCAGTCGCTTTACCAGTTTTTCCGTGGCAGGCTCGTTGCTCCACAGTGCTTCGCTAAATTTGGTCTTAATCAACCCCGGGCAAATGGCATTGGCACGAATGCCTGCACTGCCAAACTCCTTGGCCATTACTTTTGTGAGTGAGATCAATGCCGACTTGCTTACACTATATATACCCAGCAGCGGTTCGGGAGATATACCCCCTATACTGCTGATGTTGATAATAGATCCCCCGCCATTGTTCATCATTATCGGAAAAACCAGCTTAGCCAGCTCAAAAGGTCCCTTTACATTCACATTCATAATGTGGTCGAAAGTAGCCGCATCGGTGTGGAGCACGGTACCAAAAGCAGGATTGGTGGCGGCATTGTTCACTAAAATATCAACTGTGCCATATACTTCCACTGCCTTGTCTACCAACTGCTTTAGGTCGTCTTCCTTGCCGGTATTGGCAGCCACACCTACGGCCTGTCCACCGTTAGCTTCTATTTGCTGTGCCACTTCATCTACTGCCTGCTGGTTGCGGCTGGATACTACTACCCGGGCACCTTTGGCGGCATATAGTTCGGCTATGGAGCGGCCGATACCTTTGCTGGCTCCTGTAACGATGGCTACTTTCTGGTCTAGTGAAAAAATATCTGACATGGGGAAAATGTTGAAGGTTATATTGAAAAGATTAGGCTGAGAAAGTCGCGGGCATTGTTCGGAATTGCTAAGGGTATACCGATTCCCCTATATATATATATCAACCGGCTTAAATATACGCATAGAAAATGAAAGTCGTGAAAGGTTTGTGCTACTACCAGAGATTCCGCTTTTAAACAAAGTCATGTGGAAACCTTTCAAGGCAAACGCATTTAAAAATGAAAGTTTCTTGCGGAGTTCGTTTTTCGCCAGATACTAATGAATACGCTGTGCGCTGGTGCGGGCCATTGCATTTTCATTTTTCCTGCCTGGCGTCACTATCAATAATTAGAATTCTTGTATAGCTTTGCGGCACTGAAAAAAAGAAATATCTATGCACAAAGCTTTTAAGTTCGTCTCGAGGGTAACCATGTTCATTTTCTTAGGAATGCTGCTGTACGTGTATGCCTTTCTTCCCGAGACTGTCAACTTATATTTCAACCCGCAAAACACGCCGTTGCTGCAGGTAGGACAGGAGGCTTTTTTCTACGGCGCTCTCGGTATATTTCTTGTTTGTACCCTTGTGTTGACCTACCTGAAAAGATCGCTGGTGGCTATGCCTGTGTCGGGGCAAATGTCTTTGTCTAAAAAAGAAGGCCTGCAAACCTGGGCCGATAGCCTGTCGGCAATACTCAATTTGTTCTTTATCTTCACCGTGTCTTTTATTGGTTTGCTGCACAACGACGAACATTTCAATATTGCTTACTTTTCCTTCATGGTATACCTGGGGCCGGCATTGCTTATCGGTTGGATTTTTTACCTGGCTTACCTGCTTTTCAAAAAGCATTAATTGAACGCTGTATATCAGCAAGTTGTATTGTTTTTCTTTAACAAACACTCCAATTAAAGTATTGGTTTAAGCGTTCTTTTGGCTCAGTTTTTTATCAAAAATTAGCCTGAAATGCTATATATTCACGATCGATTTTTCACAACAATTTCTAACATAGAGGATGGCTGCACAAGTAGGAGAATATACCGAGGATAGTATTAAATCCCTCGATTGGAAAGAACACATCCGGCTGAGACCCGGTATGTACATTGGTAAATTGGGTGATGGATCAGCACCCGACGATGGTATATATGTACTCGTAAAAGAAGTGCTGGACAACTGTATAGACGAACACATGATGGGATACGGCCGTACCATCAATGTGAAAGTGACCGAGCATAGGGTAGAAGTGCGCGACTATGGGCGCGGTATACCGTTGGGTAAAGTGGTTGACTGTGTATCGAAAATTAATACAGGAGGTAAATACGACTCATCTGCCTTTCAAAAATCGGTAGGACTTAATGGTGTCGGTACAAAGGCCGTCAACGCACTGTCTACATACTTCAAAGTTCAGTCGTTTAGAGAGGGGCAAACCAAGCAAGCCGAATTTCAGACCGGCGAGTTGATTAAGGATCACAGTTTGGTGAAAAGCGACGACCGCAACGGTACCTTCATTGCCTTTGAGCCGGACAACACTGTATTCAAAAACTTCCACTTCATACCTGAGTACCTCGAGAACCTGATGTGGAACTACGCATACCTCAATGCAGGCCTAACCATCAATTTCAATGGCAAACGATACCACTCTCAAAACGGCCTGCTCGATCTTTTGGCAAGAAAGACAGATCCCGAGACACTGCGTTACCCTATTATCCACCTCAAAGGTGACGATATAGAGATGGCTCTGACGCACAACAACCAGTATGGAGAAGAATATTATTCATTTGTAAACGGGCAATACACCACACAGGGAGGTACACACCTGGCGGCTATGCGTGAGTCTATCGTGCGTACTGTGCGCGATTTTTATGGAAAAAACTACGACGCTACCGATGTGCGTGCCAGTATAGTAGGTGCTATCGCTGTACGGGTTCAGGAGCCCGTCTTTGAGTCTCAGACCAAAACCAAACTGGGGTCGCTCAATGTAGCTCCCGAAGGGCCTACCATGCGAACGTTTGTCAATGATTTTGTAAAAAAATCGCTCGACGACTACCTGCACAAGCATGCTGATGTAGCAGAAGCGCTGCAAAAGCGCATCATGCAATCGGAGCGTGAACGGAAGGAAATAGCCGGTATAAAAAAGCTGGCTAACGAACGGGCTAAAAAAGCCAACCTGCACAATAAGAAACTTCGTGACTGTCGTATACACTTCGACGATAAGAAGAAAGACGAAGACCTGAAAAACAAAACCACGCTTTTTATTACGGAGGGAGATTCGGCCAGTGGATCCATCACCAAGTCGCGCGATGTGCAGTGCCAGGCCGTATTTAGCTTGCGCGGAAAACCTTTCAACTGCTTTGGGCATACCAAAAAAGTAGTATACGAAAACGAAGAATTCAACCTGCTGCAGCATGCCCTCAATATAGAAGACGGCATAGACGGTTTGCGCTATAAGCGGATAGTGATCGCTACGGATGCCGATGTAGACGGTATGCACATCCGGTTGCTGTTGCTCACCTATTTTCTGCAGTTTTTCCCCGAATTGGTAAGAGGTGGACATGTTTACATTTTGGAGACCCCTTTGTTTAGGGTAAGAAACAAAAAAGAAACCATCTACTGCTACTCAGAAGAAGAGCGTGTAAAAGCCATACAAAAGCTGAGTCCGAAACCTGAAATCACCCGATTTAAGGGACTTGGTGAAATTTCCCCCAATGAGTTTAGCGAGTTTATTGGCGAAAACATACGCCTGGAGCCCGTTATCTTGAGCAAAGACACCAAAATAGCCGATTTGTTAGGGTTTTATATGGGTAAAAACACACCCGACAGACAGAATTTTATCATAGACAAATTGAGAGTAGAAAAGGATATAGTAGAAGAGGAAGTAGCTTAATATGGACGAACTGGAAAACAACGGACAATCAACGGAAAACGAAGATGGAGCGATCCATGATGTTTTGCCTGTTTCGGGCATGTACGAAAACTGGTTTTTGGATTATGCCTCCTATGTAATACTTGAGCGGGCGGTACCTGCTATCAACGACGGACTAAAACCCGTGCAGCGCAGGATACTCCACGCCATGAAAGAAATGGACGATGGTCGCTACAACAAAGTAGCCAACATCATCGGTAGTACCATGCAGTATCACCCGCACGGCGATATGTCGATAGGAGATGCCATGGTAAACCTAGGCCAAAAAGACCTGCTGATTGATACCCAGGGAAACTGGGGCGATGTGCGCACCGGCGATAGGGCAGCAGCTTCCCGATACATAGAAGCACGCCCTTCCAAGTTTGCCCTGGAAGTATTGTACAACCCGCAGACCACAGAGTGGCAGCTTTCATACGACGGACGAAAAAAAGAACCGATAACCCTGCCGGTCAAGTTTCCACTGCTGCTGGCACAGGGAGTAGAAGGTATAGCCGTAGGACTTTCTACCAAAATACTGCCCCACAACTTTTGTGAACTGATAGACGCTTCCATCAAGTACCTTCGCGGCAAGAGCTTTAAGCTCTATCCCGATTTTCTTACCGGGGGTACTATCGATGTGTCTGAGTACAACAAAGGCCTGAGAGGCGGAAAGGTAAAAGTACGTGCCCGCATTGAAGAAGTAGATAAGAAAACCCTCATTATCAGGGATATACCATACGGAACTACCACTACCAGTCTGATCGAATCGATCATCAAAGCCAATGACAAAGGCAAGATTAAGATCAAAAAAGTAGTTGACAATACAGCCAAAGACATAGAGATACAGGTGGACATAGCCCCCGGACAATCGCCTGATATTACCATCGATGCGCTGTATGCCTTTACCGATTGTCAGGTGTCTATATCGCCCAATGCCTGTGTGATTGTAGACGACAAGCCGGTCTTTATGACGGTAGACGACATATTGAAGGCCAATACCGACCAGACAGTACAACTGCTCAAGCAGGAGCTTGAAATACGAAAGGGTGAATTGCAGGAAAAAATCCTGTTTTCTTCGCTTGAAAAAATCTTTATCGAAAATAGGATTTACCGCGATATAGAGGAGTGTGAAACCTGGGAGGCCGTACTGGAAACCATCGACCAGGGGCTGGAACCTTTCAAGCCACAGTTTTATCGCGAAATCGTACAGGACGACATCATCCGCCTGACTGAAATTAAAATCAAACGAATTTCTAAGTTTGATTCGTTCAAGGCCGATGAAATGATGAAAAAACTGCAGGAAGAACTGGCCCAGGTAGAACACCACCTGGCCAATCTGATCGATTATGCAGTGGCTTATTTTGAGCGATTGCTAGAAAAATACGGCAAAGGCAGGGAACGAAAAACTGAAATATCGTCTATAGAAACCATTACCGCTACTGTGGTGGCGGCCAACAACCAAAAACTCTATGTAAACCGAAAAGAAGGTTTTGTAGGGTATGGCCTGAAAAAAGACGAATACCTGGGCGAATGCTCCGATCTGGACGATATCATCGCCTTTAGAAAAGACGGTAAATTTGTAGTGACGCGCATACAGGAAAAGGTTTTTGTAGGAAAAGACATCCTTTATGCAGGCGTATGGCGCAAAGGCGATGAACGCATGGTCTACAACATGGCCTATGTTGATGGCAAGTCGGGCCGTACGATGGCCAAGCGATTTTGTGTAACGTCTATTACGCGCGACAAGGAATATAATCTGGCAAAAAGCGACAAGGGTTCTAAGGTACACTACTTCACCGCAAACCCCAATGGAGAAGCCGAACTGGTAACCGTATACCTGACTGCAGGGTCTAAAGCCCGCAAAAAGGTATTTGATTTTGATTTTGCCGATCAGGAGATCAAGGGCAGGGGAGCCGGAGGTAATATCATTACCAAATATCCCGTAAGAAAGATTGAGCTTAAAGCCGCCGGTAAGTCAACCCTCGGAGGGCTGGATATATGGTACGATGATGCCATTGGCCGACTCAATACCGACGAAAGAGGACAATACCTGGGCAACTTCCAGGCCGAAGATAAGGTGATCTGCTTCAACAAAGACGGCTCGTATGAGCTCTCCACGTTTGAGCTGTCTAATCGCTACAATCCATCCAACATCTTGCGGATAGAAAAATTCGATCCTGAGTCTCCGGTATCGGTGGTATATCAGGATGGTAGCTCTAAGTTTTATTATGTCAAGCGTTTTCTCATTGAAACCCAAACTCTGAACAAGGAATTCAAATTTATCAGTGAAGAGAGAGGGTCGAAACTGATGACGATAGGTCTGGGAAAACAAACGCAGGTAGAAGTAAACTACAAAAAGAAAGGCGAAAAGACCAAGAGCACAGCTACTTACGATTTGAGTGAACTCATAGATGTGAAGGGCTGGAAATCGCAGGGAAATCGTTTTCCGGTACAGTCTATTACTTCTATGCAGGTGCTGGATTTGCCCGAAGACGAATCATCCGAAGATGCTGCACCTCAGCAAAGTGCTGCAGCCCCAGAGGATCAGTCGGCCGATTTCATACGGCAGCTCAAAGATGAAATCAAACATGAAGTAGAGTCTGAAACAAACCATGAAACACCGGCCAAAGAAAACGGCTTGAATGTGGGCACGTCTATCAATCTGGATATTAAAAAGAAAGATGACGATGACAGTAAAGACCAGTTGGGTCTGTTTGAATAACTGAAAAATTAAGATTTCCTGAAACGCCTCTACACAATAGCAAAACTGCTGATCTATGCGGTCATTACTTTTTTGATCGTAACCAATTTTTGGATCATCAACAGCACTTCGCACCTTATCTTCACCGATGTGGATAAGGTGCCGAAGAAAAAAGTGGCGTTGGTGCTGGGTACGAGTAAGTATAAAACAGGAGGGGGGAACAACCTCTTTTTCGATCACCGTATGACGGCTGCAGCGGCTCTTTACCAATCGGGTAAAGTTTCGCAAATTGTACTGAGCGGTACTAAAGATGTAAAATACTACGACGAGCCTGCCGATATGAAAGAGGCGTTGCTTGCGCTGAGTGTGCCGGAAAATGCTATTTTGCTCGACAACAAAGGGTTTCGTACTTTTGATTCTGTAATCAACGGTAAGGCCGATTACGACGGTTTTGTACTGGTAACACAGCGCTATCATGCCTACAGAGCCTTGTTTCTCAGTCAGCACATGGGACTGGATGCGGTATGTTACGAGGCGGCTTTTCCGGGTAGCGACAGCAGTTACCTGACCATCGTACGCGAAGTATTCGCACGCCCTAAGGCTGTCATAGACCTGATGCTTTTACGTTTGTAGCTGTCAGTCGCCCATTATGTTAAATAAGTAATCCGTTTTAGCTAAGCTTTACGGTACGCATGAGAAACCGCTTGGCTACCGGCAGGAGTGTTTCAGCCATAGGAAAGCGGATCTTACTCGTTATCAGGAATGTAGCCGGATTGGGCAGTTCCTTGAAGCGTTTTACCAGGTCCATTTTGATGGATTCTACCGTGTGCGAAAGACTTTTTACTTCCTGCGATACATAGGTAGTGTTGATCGCACTAAATTCCTCGTTGTGGTGCTGAAACAAAGACACGCGATAACGATAAACATCAATATCCGGGCGTTTGTCTTCCTGCAGCAGGATATAGCCTTCTTTGTTGTAGATGGGCATGAGGCCGACTGTATCAAATTCCAGATTGTCTTCTACAAATTCATAAATTGATTTTCCTTCACCGATCGCTTTTTCGAGTTGTGGCAAAGCAAACTGTATAGTCTCTGATATTTCGTTCATGATCTCATCGTCGCGGATCATTTCCTCATAGGTGAGTTTCAGTTTCTTAATGTCCATACCTGTGAGCCGTTTCGGAAATTTTTCAAAGATCAGCTCTTTGTGATCTTTGAGATTTTTAAGGTTGTTGTAATGTAGTACCAGATCAGCCAGCTGCGGATAGAGTTTATTGGATCTGAATTTTTTTTGTACCGACTGCAAGTACGATAAGAGGATGTATTTCTTGTATTCGAAATCGATCAGGTTGTCTGTCAACCAGGTGTGCTTTAATCTTTCCATAATGAGTTAATTTGATTGTTGTATCAAAATATACACAAATATCTACGAAAAGCCTAGTGATAGGGGTTTTTGAAATACTATATTTAACATAATATAAATTATATAACAAATATAGTGATTTCTGTAATACGAGCAAAAGCGAGTATTTATACATAAAATCAGTTATCGGACTTTAGTAAGATTAACGGTAAAGATTTTATGTTAAAGCAAATTACGGCTTTCGCAAACCCTGATTATAATACTATATTATACTAAACTGGGGCATCAAGGCCCATCGAATTTGTACACTCTCATTTTAAAAGCTGTAGCCGATGCATCCCGCACTTATTATATAATTAGACGTTATATTAAATAGCCGCTCGGCCAGCGCACATTCCATCGCTCGGCCGTTCCCTGACCAAACAACTATTAATAGTTTCCCACCCGCTTTCAGGCTAAGGCCTGGGACCAACCCAAATGCAAGAGATTTCCAGGCAAAGTGTATCGTTCTATTTTTCGCTATTCGTACGATTGGACGGATTGATTTCAAATACGCGATTCTCAGCGTTTAGGAATTTGCCTGTAAAACACTTGCTGGCCAACGCTTTGTTTTGGCACAGCTCACCACTAATACGTCATTCCGGAAGTAGCGCAGCGGATATCCGGAATCTCTTAAAACTCTTAGCAGAATCTGAATAGCTCACAGTTCATCCGTCTTTTATCTGTGTTCGCTTTAACGCTCAAGCCGCTGGGCTTTTACTTTTTTCATTGATAAAAAAGTAAACAAAAAATCTAGACAGAAAAATGCTTCCGCCCACAGGCCAACGCCAACCCCGCTTTTCTGTCAGGCCGACCCGCCTGGACGTAGATGCGATTCTACTTAACATAATATATAAGTATCATAATTCTCGAATCATTCTTTCAAATGAGTATTTCTCAACGAAATCTTTCATCGTATGCTGATTCAAGTTTATCCCATACTCAGGATTCTTGATAGCAGTGTCTGTAAATAACTGATTTGGTTCATTCCAAACTGTACTTGGAAACAGATATTTAGTCGGTTTCTGACCATCTACAAACAAAACCAAGCCAATCCACAGATCATCTCTTAAACCTCGTTCTAGATCAGATTTAGACACAAATGCATAGTTCGTTTTTTCGATGTTGATCTGACGACACAGAATATCATACTCTTGCTCCCCTACTCGATTAATTACCTTAAAATGCGCTCCGTTGTGATTTAGGTAGCTCTGGATAACATGATGATTTTCTGAGAGTAAGAATCCTGTTTTCATGATGGTCTCTGCTAGTTGATCTAGCTTGGAAAGTGGACGGAGTTGAGACCAATTAGTCACCTCAAATTGCTTCTAGAAGTTCAATAATGTCTTCTTCTTTAACCTTCGTTCTTCTATTGAAGAGAATGTGTCTCATATTCCTAAGTTCCTGAATAACCTCCGGTTGAATAGTTGGCAATAATATAGGATCAGTAAAATCAAGAACTTGCTCAATTGAAGAACCACGATTAAATAGCCCTTCAAGCTCATTGTATTGGTCCTGAGTAATTAAGTGATTATATGGAATTAGTAATGATTTAAACTCGGTTGGAATCAACTCTAAAACACCACCACCATAAAACCTTCCTTCCAATTCGGACAATACCAAAGTCAAAGAGTTGTAAAATGAGAATACAATATTTCGAATATTATACTCATCTTTCGCAACTACTCTGTAGAACGAATCAGTTACCAATACATTAGCTGAATTCAAAAGTATCCTTGGATACCAGTGGCTTCTTTTGCAAAAAATTGCTTCAGAACTCCAGATACTTGGCACATTGTACCAATTAACTCTTTTCTGCATTTTGTACCTATTCTGCAGTTCTTTCTCCTCACCTTCAAGAATGAATTTTTGTGCTGATTCATTTAATTGATTTCTAGGTACATTATCAAAGCATACAAGATTAACAGGTTTATCAGAAGCTTTTAATTGATCGAATCTTTCTTCGGTGATAGTAATTGTCCCATGGATTAGATTGCTTTTTTGCAGAATTGGCCTGATGTAACGTTCCAAATCATAGTCATTCAAATCTGATTGTTTGCGAATGAAATAACTATTTGCTGCTGTTACAATTCCTACCTCGGCCTTTTCACAATAGTCTTTTATTGAATCCAAGTTTAATTCATTCGTAATCTGTTCAACCATGTTGAGTTGCTCATCACTTAAAATATAATTAGTCCATTTGTCAAGTCTCTCCCTGTGGACATTGAAATTCATTTCGGTGTAGTTCGGAATTTTTAAATCCTCTAAATTCTCAACCTGATAAAAACTAACCCCATGCTCTGCTTGAATATGATGATTCTTCACGCCAATTATAGCAACCACATCTTGCTCAGCTTCCTCAAAAACAAGCTCATTGAAAGCAAAAATTTCCACTCTATCAAAACTGTCTAATATTAGTTCTCTGAGACCTTTAGTATACTTGACCTGAAGAAGCTCCGAAGGTAAAACAAAGCACATTATTCCATTATCGTTCAAATTTTCAATTGCTCTTACCAAAAATGTCGGCCATATATTTTTTACTTCTCCAGATATATACGATGAACATATCTTCTTGCACTTTGAAATCTGTTCATCTGAAAGGTACTTCTTGCTGATATAAGGTGGGTTTCCAATAATTAAAGAATACCTCTTTGTAAATTGAAAATCTAGAAAATCATTATTGAATCCAGCAACTTCCAAGTTTCCCAATTCACTGTTCGATTTAGCTTTTTCTTTTGCAACGACTAGCTCATCTTTGTTAATGTCAATTAATTCTAGGCTCAAACGATGATCTGAGAAATGGGTAGTCAAGGAATCAACAAATTCACCATCTCCACAGCTAGGCTCTAATATTGAAATTTCATCTGTGGTATGACCAATGTATTTAGAGAATATGTGGTCAACCAAAAATCTTGACAGAATTTTTGGAGTATAATATGATCCAGTATTCTTCTTATCAGACATTGAACAACTTATTAAGGTATGCTTCTTCTATTTCGTAAAGTGCGAGCATTCCATCTTTTACTATTTGATTATCTGGTTTTGCGTCCCTTATTGTCTTAGCTTCTTCAATAGCACTTCTTATCCTCTCAAGCATCCATAAAATAGAATGCTGAATATTGTAAAGGGATAATTCCTGATACATCCATTTTCCTAGGGTTGTAACCCAATAAATTTCACCGTTATCGCACCTAACAAAATGGGTGTGATAATCATTATGTGTTGGATCCATAAATCCCTGATCCCCATCTATTATATCAATATCCTCGTCATCAGAAGGCCATTTTCCCGATTTCGATCTATTACATGATTTGCATGAATAAACTAGATTTGAGTAGTCGTTCGGAGAGATTTTTACTAATACTCTTTTAGGTCTCCAATGATCAATTTCAAAATCATTTGACCGTCTCAGATCAAATGAGTCACAGTATCCACATCTTTGATTAAAATCGGTTCTAAGTGTATCAAAATAATCCTGATATCTTGGTGCTGGGTCGGGTGCACTCCTTTGTGGATGGTCGAGTCTGAATTGAGAAAGTTTAAGCATCCTTGATTTTTTTCAATATTTCATCCACTTTTTGATTTGTCTCCTTCAAATCAGACAAATACTCAGGAGTATTTAGAACTTCAGGCAAAGCTGTTTTCCTTTTATCAAGGTCAATTAGAAACTTTTTATGAATGAATAATTCATTCTCTTCTTCTATTGTAAGGTTGGTCTCCTTTTTCTTTTCTGTTAGCTCCTCTAATCTTTTTTGAGCCTCATCTATATCCTGCTGATAATTATTAATCAGGGTTTTCAATTTCATACGGAAATCCTCACTTCTCTTTTCATCCTGCTTGATTGACTTATCATTAATCATGTAAATAATTTCATTATCTACTTCAGGAATTACTTTATCTTCCTTAGCGGTGTAGATTATTTTAGGGAAATAGGGTCTTATCTTGTGAAATACTTCAATCAATTCACTTCCTTCAAACCGAACACCCGTTTCAGATAAATGATAATCCACTACAAGACATTCAATATCAGATTCGAGAATTCGATTTAGAAGAACATCCATGGATGTTTCAGCAGTTACTTCAAAGAGTTCAACTTCAATTTCATCATTATCATCCTCCATCAAATTTTGGAAGTCTATCCTCTCCGCCTCTTGCTCATCTATATATCCAATTTTATAGGTCGCCATTGCTCTGATTTCTTAATATTCTATTAAATGATAGGGTAATTGCAAAACCAGTTTCTGGAGATAACAAACTGATCTCACCATTGTAATCTTCTATTACATTTTTAACTAAATACATTCCCAAACCAGTCCCAATTTCATTGCCTCTCTTATCTTTCTTTGTTGTTACAAACGGTCTAAAAATCTCATTGGGATTATCAGCAAATACTTCTGATAATCCTTTGCCATTGTCGGAGTAGGCAATATTTACTTGTTCCTCAGTGTATGTCCATGTAATTTTAATTTCTCTCCGATACTTCTCTTTTCGAAGTTTAAAAGCCTCAAGTGAATTGGTTAGCAGGTTATTAAAAATTGAATCCATATCAATTTCGAATGCCCTTACATTATTATTCTTATTTTTATTGCCGTCAAGGATGAGATTGACATTTCTTTCTTTCAAAACAAACTTCCAATTCTTATTGAACTGTTCGAAGTAATTGCCGAAGTTCAAATTTCTCCTCTTTCTTTTATCAGTTTTAATGGAACTTAACGAATAATCTATCCATCCCTTCAGTTTGTCATGATCGGTTTTTATGAACTCTATTAGCTTAAAGGGGTTTTTGTTATCGGCCAGGTTTTTAAGTTGATCCTTGGATATTAAGGATGTCAAATGCTTTTCTAAGTATTTCAATCTTGGCTGAAGATTGTTGCTAATTGCCTTGAGTTCGTGATCGAATGAAGCCACTATCAATCCCAAGCTTGCTAGGCTCCTTAATAATCTTAATTCAACATCTTTTTCAGACTCTTCTTCTTCTTTCTCCTTTTCTTGTTCGGCTGAAAATTGTGTGAGTTTTCTTTCAATTATGGTAGTTGTATCTTCAGACGCCTCTTTTTCTGATGATTCACTATTTTCTTGTTCTTGTTCTTGTTCTTGCTTTTTCTTTTGTTCTTCAAGAATCTCCTTAGCAATTTCCTCTGCTCTTTTTCTTAGTTCTTCCTTTTCCTTTTTCTCTCTTTCCTGTTTTGCCTTTAGATAAAATGGATGCAGGACTCTACTTCGATCATATTCAAACTCACTAATGACCCCAATAATGATCTTTTTGAATGTTTCAAATGTTGTATTCTCTATTAAAGAGCTTCGGTCAGACTTGTCCCTAAGATTCGGATTTAAGACCCTTGAAATGTCAATAACTCCAGCTATTTGTTTTGCCCGAACTCTCCAGTCTCCAATTCTTTGTCCAGCACTTGCAGGACTAGAAGCTTGCCTTTTACCAAGATCAAGCCAATCATCTCCCGGCTCACCATAAGGTCTGACTCGAAAATGGTCCCTATATATTTTGATACCTCCAAACTTTTCGAATGATTTTGTAAAGAGTGAATAATCATTATCAAGATATGGGTAACTATTGAAATCATCCTTACCGGGTTTGGCAAGCTTGGTGAAATAAAAATTGAAGTTAAAATCTCCAACCTCTTTTAATAGCTTCTCCCCTTCTTCCTTTCTCCATTTAAGAATTTTAGTTACATCTTTTTCGTATTCAAATTCTCCTTTTTCTAAAGTTGCAAGGTCAAACGGTTGGCTCGATTCAATAAGTGAAAAGACATCTTTAAATTCTTTTTTGGTTCGAGATAAGTCTAGTTCCTTTCTTTGTATCTTGATTTTAACTTTCAGATCATTAGCATTGTATTCGGACTCGATTTTATATTCGTAATGATTGAAGTAATTGGTAGAGACTTCCCCAAATTCATCTTCCTGACTCAAGTCAAACTGGTATATATAGAATAGTCCTAGTTCTTTTGGTGGGATTAATGACTCAAGACTTTTAAAAAGCCTCTGCAGGCTTGTTTTATCCCATTCATCTCTCAAATTGGATATCCGTATTAAGGTGCCTTGACTGAAATCAAAATCTTCATTGTTAAGTACTTCATTTATTTTGTCATTGGAAAAGCTACTAATGAGATAATCTTTGTAATCAAATTCTTCGAGTTCTTCCAAATCCGCTTGAATCTCTGATAAAGTTCTTCCCTGATCTTCAAATTGATGCCAGTTCATCGTCCAATCAAAAGCTTCTCCTTTTTCATTATCCATTGGAGAAGTAATCATATTGGATATTTTGCCTAAGCGATCCAATGCGAATCGACCTAGACCTTTTGCCCCCGTTTTAATCCTCCCCTCTCTACTTCTGAATTCAACCAATTTATTATCGGTACCAATTTTCATCCATTTACTGAGTATGGTTTTTTTATCCATACCCTCCCCATTATCTAGGATGTAAATAGAATTTTCACAGTTGAACGTCTCAGTTAGGGCCTGTAGAGTTTCTTTATCAGTTTCAGAAATCTTATAGTAGTCATCCTCCCGTTGATAAACAGATTTTATAAGTTCCTGCTTGGTGGAAAGATTATCATATTCTTCTTCAGAAATAGTATCTGGAATCCCTTCATATTTAATATCAAAAATTACCAAAGCTACTTTCGCATCTGCATCATAGCAGTTTTTGACCAACTCGATTATTGCTCCTTCGGCATTGGAAAAATTCTCCTGTCCGATCAATCTTGCTGTTCTTGCAGAAACCTCAAATGATATCTTTGTCATACTTTGAGTTTGCTTTGTTTGAAACAATTAATTCTCTCACGTCAACCTGAAGAATATCCGCAATTTTGTTTAGGTCTTCCAAGCTCGGTTGAGTTCTATTTTGCACATAAGAATTGGTCATATTGTAGCTTTTGCCAAGCTTTTCTGAAAGCCATGTCTGTTTGATACCTTTTTCCTCAAGTACTACTTTTATTCTATTCATCAGCTCTTTGTATCGATGAAGTTGGAAGATAACTAAACCGTCAGATTTTATCTCGATATTTGAGATACTTTTGAAACTCTATTAAACACCGCACACATTTGTCATTCCCTCTCACCTTCCCTTATACCAAAAATGGCAAAAGAGTGCTCGTTACTGCAATAAAATGATATGATTACTTCTGATTGATGAAATAGGCCAACCCTAACTATTAATCCCGCCCTCGAGCCAAAGCTATATTAACATAACGCAGGACATTATATAACAAATATAGTAATTTCTGTAATACGAGCAAAAGTGAGTATTTATACATAAAATCAGTTATCGGACTTTAGTAAGATTAACGGTAAAGGTTTTATGTTAAATCAAATCACGGCTTTCGCACGAACCCTGTTTATAATACTATATTATACTAAACAGGCATCAAGGCCCAGCGAATTTGTACACTCAGATTTTAAAAGTTTGTTTTTAAAATCTGTTTTTTAAAAAGCTGTAGCCGATGCATCCCGCACTTATTATATAATTAGCCGTTATTTTAAATAGCCGCTCGGCCAGCGCACATTCCATCGCTCAGCCGTTCCCTGACCAAACGGCTATTAATAGTTTTTCCCACCCGCTTGTGAGCTAAGGCTCAATGACTAGCCCAAAAAATGCAAGAGATTACCAGGCAAAGTGTATCCTTCTATTTTTCGTTATCCGTACGATTGATTGGTCAGTTTGATTTCAAATACACGATTCTCAGCAATTAGGAATTTACCTGTAAAACACTTGCAGACCAACGCTTTGTTGGCTCACAGCACAAGCCATTTGGAGAACAACAAAACAGACTGTCATGCTGAGCCTGTCGAAATATAAGTCTGTTGTGATGATTTAGATTGGCACTGTGTTCGTCTAGCGCTACAGCCTGTCTTCTCGCTTGATTCATTCGCTGGATGAATCATTCACGCTCGATCCCACTCAAGCCGCTGGGCTTTTACTTTTTTCATTGATAAAAAAGTAAACAAAAAATCTAGGCAAAATAATCACTCCCAACACACGGTCCAACGTACCCTCGGTATTTTGCCTTGCCAGCCCGCCTTAATGTAGACTAGATTCTACTTAACATAATATCATATAGGTATTTTAGTTCTATGATGTCCTAATTTAATTTTGTAGATATCTAACAGATCCTCTGTTAGATTTATAGTCCCATCTTTGACATCCTTAACAAAACTGTCTACAACCAAATCAGTGATTAATCCACCACCCGAAATTGCAGGAAAGTTCTTTTCATCATGGTTCTGCACCATGTACGTATTATGCAGGTTGTTAACCGCCAAATTGAGTGAATAACCATGAATGAACTTATTTCTAAGGGTATTAATCTGATCTAAATATTTGTCGAGAAATACTCTATGGGTGGAAAAACAATCGTAGAATTGATCATTTTTTCTATAACCTAAATCGATCAATCTATCCCAATTGTGAATGAATGTCTTTAGTGTTAAGCTTTGATATGGCGAACGGATTCCATCATAGATAACGATCTTCTTCAGTATGTTTTCTGATAGCCTTACCAGTATTTCATAAACCGATGCAACCGCAAGAATGAAGCTCTGAAAGTTGGTATCAATCATCTCCTTATATAGGTTGTGATCATTGATTTCGATTCGATTCCTAAGTATATATGTCCCAAAATTAAATTCAGTCTCTATTACTTTATTGGTTTGTAATGTCTGGTTAACAATGATAGACGCGTCATACTCAGAATCGAAATAGGTATAACAAAGAGTCTGTATTTTCCTAATTCTATATTCGATGGAGTCAATAATCTGTTCAATATCATTAATATCCAGTCTAGAGCCCTTAAATGAACTGTGTAAGGATTGATCGAATAACCCATTTGAAATCTTATATGCTATTGAAGTAAGAATGGAATTCTTCTGATTGACAAAGGTCTTTAGAGGTTTGCTTACCATACCTCCCCTCCTTCCTCATCCGTTTGTCTTTCAATATCTGCTTGTACTGACTTTAGAACTCTTTCAAAAAAATCAGTAATTGTTGGATCCTTTGACTTTGAACTTCTTAATGTTTCTTTTATCAACTCTCCAAGCTCTAAATCCACAGCAAATGGTTCTCCAGCTCGTCCGGACTTGACACCAACTGACGTCAACGAAATATAGCATTGTGACCTAATCTTGTTAATTATTTCTTCATCTGAGAAGTTTTTATAAGAAGTCCTCAATATTTCAATGATTAGATCTACGAATTGAGAGTTCTTGTTTTCAAATTCAGATAGCGAGTTGGTTATATTCAATATTGAATTACTATCATCACTATATTGACTTACTAAATTTCTGTAGAGATTTAATAGATCATCATCTATGTGGTTGGTTGGACGAAATACATCAATGATATCTTTGGCATATAACTTTTCAATTGGTTGCAACTCTAATTCACTAAACCATTCAATTATCTGCCTGAAGAGGTTGCGTTTCTGATCTTCACTTAGATCATTTGTTATACTATGACTACCATGTTTTGGCACATAATCATAACCTAAAATGCTTTGCTTTTCACCTAGAAGTTGTTTTTTAAAAGCAAATCTCTTTTTGAAGTATTCGAATACCAGACTGAAACCCTCTTCCTTAATGATCCTATTTAGAGTTCTTTCAATACCATGAGTAATATTTAGATGAATTGTATTCTCTAGCACCAGATATTTTATGTCATGATAATACTCCTCGAAGTATTCGTCTAGGGCAAAAAACAAGTTATCAATATACCTTTCATTAATTTGACTTAGATAAAGTCTCAATTGTTCCTGAGCTATTTCTCTCTTATAAGAAAAGAGAATCGGCAAAGCATACGACAGATGAAAGTGATTGATTTCGGTACTTGATTTGAACACGCTGATTATTGTATTCGTGTCCTTTATCTCTAATCTTTTATTTGATACTAATAAAGCCTCGGTAAAACCTCTAGAGTTATAAATACTTAGAATACAGTTTCTTGATAGATCAGTTTTCTCAGCTAATAGTTTTTCAATATTCTGCCAATAAAAATCTAACCTGTTGTCCGAAAAGCGGAACTTTTGAAACATCCCGGAAGCATAGTTTAAAAGGAATGATTTATCGATTTCCCACAAATAGTCGATAAAAGCACTTGCTTTATCAAGATCAGCAGCAATGATATTTAGGAATGTGAAAAAATTGGGTGGTGCATACTCACTTTGATTAATGACTTTTAAAAGAGCATTTGCTAAATCTTCATGTGTATTCGAGTCAATTAGTTCTTTTGCCTGTTCTTCAAAAAGGTCTCTCTCCTTTCTTAAATCAGAATCATATTTTGGATTTAAAAACTCCAGTAAGATTTCTGCCAAATCATTTGAAGAAAGGCCCTCTTCAATTTCGCTTATTATCGAATTAAATTTCTTATCTATTCCCCATCTTTTATACCAGTAAAGTTGATCTCTGATGTGATGCTTCTGGCTAAGCTCGAGATCACCATTCTTTGAAATTGATTTCAAAAAATTTAGGATAATGGTTATATCTTCATTTCTCTTTTGATTCTTATCTCTAACTGAGAATATTTCCCTTGGAACATCAACCAGCATTCGGATGATTTCAGACTGAAGTTCTTTGTTGTAAGTATTACTGAAGGCTTCAATTAGTATTTTCAATGAGTCACTTCTTAACCTTTTAATTTCTTTTGAATTAGGGAGGCTAAAAGTGTATAGCTGAATTGAATGTTTTTGATATGGATGAGATTCTGAATCAGTAAACTGAAGTTTCAGGATCGCATTGATAGATTTTAGGGCAAATAACTTTAATTGTTTTTCCTCACTTAATAATTCCTGCTTGCTCTGCTTGAGAATTCTCTGTTGTAAAACACAATTAAAGCCATTGAAATTGTCACTTTTACTGAACCTGGCAATATTGGTGATTACTCCTTCATCTTTAGTATGCAAGTATAGTTTACCAGACCAATAGTAAGCCTGCTCCGAAAAATTCTCAACCTCGAACAAGCTGCTTAGAATACTTTTCAGATTATTGAAACTGTAATCAAGTGAGTAGTTTTTATTCTGCTTGTTAGCTTCAAATTCGTTATAAAGCGGATGGTTTTGGTTTTCAAAAATGTTAATAACCTTCTTTACTGAATTCAGTGCAAGAGCAGGCCTTAAAAATGTTATCAAATAGACCGTTTCTAAGATTCTTGTTAAGGCATATTTATCAGTACACTGATCAATTGTTGTGACATATTCTTGAAGAAGATTGTTAAAGATTTTACTGTGTTCCTCGCTTTCAACATAGGCAATATTCTTGATGATATGACTAATAAAATTACCATATTGATTTACCTTTTTAGAGATCCAATCGCTGGATTTTATCGATTTTTCTAAAATCAGGTCACTATAAACATCTGGTTTAATTGAATATTCAAAATGTCCCGAAACAAGTTTCTGCGATCTTAGCTGATTGAAGACTATTTCAATTTCTTCATTTGAAATGTCTTCTGTATTTGAAATGGTGTTAATTAGATCTTGATCATTAAGCTGGATAGGCTCAATAAGAGCAATTAAGCTTATTAGTTTATTGATATTTCTTTGTTTAATCTCATACTCTTCAGAAAGATGCTTTCTGAACCGATCAAGTAGTTGGTTTATATAATGTTGCAGTAAAATGTCTTTTGAAATATCAGATAATCTGGCGCCACCTTTAATTACCCTAATTAGCGTATTAATTACTAGTGGAATGCCCTGGGTTTGATTAGCTAAATATCCGACATGTTCTAAAATACTAAAACCTCTTAGCTCTGACTCCAATAGTTTAACAGTTTCCTCCGGTGTTAAATTTTGAATTGAGATCTGAGTGATTCGCTTGTTAAGATCATCAGGAGAAAATTGATTTCGAACCTTCTCCAAAAAATAACTCCTTACCGTGAATAGAACCTTAACCTTATTAGTGTCGATTCCTTTTACTATGGTTAATAGATCTACAAGATCCTTTTCTTCAAACTTGTCAGCGTCATCAACAAGAAGTAGATAATTTCTCTCTCCTTGTAAGGCCATTCTAAGCAGTTGAAAATCTATTTTATGGCTGATTATAACAAGACCCTTCCAATCTTGATTGCTTTCGACTCTACCAAAAAACTCTACACATAGACGTGTTTTGCCAATCCCTGGAACACCACTAATTATTGAAGCAATCTTGTCGTCACTCTTTACAAACTGATCTAACTGTTGGAGATTCTTTTCTCTATAATAAAACGTGCTTGAAAACGTATAAAGTGAATCAATATCGTCATGAAGTTCATCTCTGAAATAGGTTGAGTAACCTTCTATTAAATGCTTGGCATCTGATGAATACCATAATCTAACAATTGGATGACGAGTTAATAGAGTGTTGATTTTTGCACCATCCCAAATGTCAAACTCTACTTCGGTACACTCCTTCGCAAACTTTTTTATTTCCTTGTATTGGTTAGCACCTATCTCAACATTTGTGATGAATAAGACATATTGCTCATCTTGAACATTTCTTTCCAAATCGGACTTTATTTGGCTTTTTAATTGCGCTATTGATGTACTTCTACCCGTCTCAGGATGACGGAATTTGGCCTGAATTCTCCACTTACCTTTCTTTCCATTGTAATTTCCTTCAAAAAGACCATCTACTCCTTTGTCCTTTCCAGGAGCACTGAATGGAATATAATTCCTGCCAAATTCGAAACTCAACAAGTCATTACAAAATGCCTGGAATGTTTCACCATTATGTTCTGCCCAGTTAATAATGTTCATTGAAATTCTTTTGATGGAATTATTAGCTCCCTTACATCAACATCTAAAATTTCAGCAATCCGGTACAAATCTTCCAAACTCGGTTGCCTCCTATTCTGCACATAGGCATTTGTCATGTTGTAGCTCTTTTGAAGCTTTTCAGCTAACCATGTTTGTTTGATTCCCTTCTCTTCCAGCACTGCTTTGATTCTGTTCATCAGCTCTTAAATTGATGAAAATTAAAAGTAACGAATTGAGATGATATTATCTCATAATTTGAGATATTTAACAATCAATTAAATCGAAACTGTGCAAAACGTATCTATTGTTGTTTTAGCTGGATATAAAGATCTATTTGGAGGAAAGTATAAGACAGCACTCGAAAAGATTAACAACTATCCACTACAGGTTGTTCTTTTGGAGTTAGTAGGTATCAACTATACCCTGAGAGGCAACTCAGATTTGTATTCAAATATATCTGTTCAAGTCCAAGAAAGTCTATTTAGAAAGTGGCTTGGAGAGGATAAATATGTATTGAGTCTTTATGACAAACTCAATGCTTATTCACGGTCTGTCAAGAACAGACAAGTCATAGTATTCAATAGAGCATCTTGTTTATTCGGGATTGACTACTGCTACAGAAACCTCAAATCCACTGATTCCACCGAAGAGAAGTTCGTTTATACTCGTGGATTCTGGATTGACCTTATTGAATTCTGTTTAGCTTGTAATGAAGTCGTTACTCAGTATGAAAATATTGATGACTCTTCAAAAGTATCCCTGCTCGAACACGTAAATGCTAAGCAAGCATTGCTAAACGAGCTTAAGACAATCTCCAATCCCTTTCTGGTATTCAACAGATATATTTCACTGATCTCGTATTTAGAAGAACATGATGATTATAAAGGGCACCTTAATGACTATTTAAAATCACTTGGCCTAAATCCCAAAACATTTATCAAATCATTGATTCTCCTGTACTTCAATAAAGGTCAAAAGAAAAATCTTAAATTTTTCATCCATTTAGACAAAAAAGAAAGTCAAGATGCATATGCCTTGTTGGAGTGGTTGAGCGACATAAAACTATTGCCCAAAAAACATGATTTAGACTTGTTGAGCATTTATAAATGGCCTGTTTTTAAATATTCAGATGAGCAGTTTGCGATGCTAGATGTAGAACTTCTTCTCGACAAACTTTACCGTCAGTTTATAAATGACTTCTACTTTGATTTCCTAAAGAAAAAAGGGATTACCTATCAAGATTTCAGAAGTGTTGTTGGGGGCTTTTTTGAGGATCATGTGGTAAACGAACTCAGCCAAGTATTTGACACAAATCCTAAAATATCCTATCGGCATACCTCTCAATTATTGTTTGGAAATCCCAAAAAAGAGCTGTGTGATTTATATACTAGACACAAAAAAAACATTTTCATCGGGCAAGTGAAATCCACCAATTTTACTGATGATCAAAAATTTCAAGGAACTTTTGAGTTTTACAAGGGTGATATGGATCGTTTTTATAAAGATGTTGGTGTCTCCCAGCTAATTCAGACCATTGAATGGATGACGCAGAATGAAACTGAAATAGACTCTAGATTTCACAAGAAAACAAGAATATTCCCTGCGATAATACTTAATGATAAATATTTTGAAACACCAGTGATGCCTCAGGTTCTTGCTAATGAATTTAAAGAACGACTAAGCAAAGTGAAGCATGACTTTATGATTCATGATTTAATTGTTATGGATGTCAGTAGTGTCGAACGACTAAAGGCTCAAAGCATGAAAAAGGGAAAGGTCTTTTGGAAAATTTTATGGAAGAATAAAGCATTTGGTATTGCCCCTCATTTCAATAACACATTAGATTTTCTGAACATTAAATTTCATCGAAGAAAGGAAATGAGAAAGCTCGTTAACTATCTTGACCTAAGGAGAGAATAGTTGCTACATTACCACACACATTCACCTTCCCCTCCCCTTTTTTCAACCAAGAAAAGCTGAAAGAGTGCTCGTTACTACCAAGAAAGAAAGTGACTGCTTTTAAGGTCGAAAAAGGTCTTTGCCCTAAACTATTAATCCCGCCCAAGACCTAAGCTACATTAACATAACGCAGGCCATTATATAACAATGCTAGTGATTGCAAATCACGGCTTTTACTTTTTTCATTTTTTGATGCTTCCCAACCTATTATAGCTTTCTTTCTTGTCAGTTTCCAATGATAGCCTCCAATATTTCCAGATTTTTGAATTACTCTATGGCATGGAATTAGGTACGCGATAGGATTGTTTCCAATAGCTGTCCCCACCGCTCTCGATGCTTTTGGGTGTTGAATCGCTTCCGCTATTTTTCCATAAATAGAGAGATTGCCATAAGGAATTGATAACAATGCTTCCCAAACTTTCAATTGCTACTTTATTATATTGATGTGTTTTATTGTCCAACATAGGCTGTAACTTCTTCATTTAGTTCATCAACCAATTCATCGATTTCCGTTTTAGTAGTACTATAGTTTGTAATACAAGCCCTAAAAGTGGGTGTTCCTTTTATAGGGTAAACTGACAACCATGATTTACCTTTTGCTAAAACCTTATCCAATATTTCTTCCGTGAAATTTGAATTTGTTTCAAAATCTGCTTTTGTAAAACACACAACCGGCAAGTCTGTATTGTTTTTAATAAGCCAACCACTTTTTAATAACTGATTTTTTAAATATTGCCCCATCTCTGCCTGATGATTGATGGTTTGCTCATACCCTTGCCAACCATAGAACAATAACGAGAGATAAATTTTTAAACCAATAAATCTTCTTGACCATTGGATAGAATGGCTAAAAGGTTCGGTAATTGTGAGCTTATCAGCCTCTTTAGGCATATATTCAGTCGTGATTCTGAATGTTTTACTAAGGATATCATTCTTGGATGTTAAAAAAATGCTTGTTCCCATTGGGACTGACATCCATTTATGTGCATCAAAAGTAATAGAGTCAGAGTGCTCAATTCCCTGTAGTAGATGCTTTAAATTTTGAGTTAAAACTGCTCCACCTCCATAAGCTGCATCAACGTGAAACCAAATGTTGTACTTTTTGCAAATGGAACTTAGCTGATTCAATTCGTCAATAGTACCTGTCCCAGTTGTTCCTGCCGTTCCAATAATCATTAAAGGGGAATAAACTGAAGTGTCTAGATTATTCAACTCTTGTTGCAAGATATTTGTGTCCAATTTCAATTCATCCGTTATTGGAATTGATTTTACTAGATGGTATCCTATTCCTGCAACTTTTGCTGCTTTCTGAATAGAATGGTGAGCTTCTTCAGAACAGAATATGACAGGCTTTTTGTCTACACCAAATAAACCATCTTTAGCATATTTTGGATACTTATGGTTCAAAGCACACAACATGGCTGTAAGATTGGCTTCAGCTCCTCCTGTTGTAAAAACACCATCTGCTTTTGCATCGTACCCGAATTTACATGCAAATTCCCGAATCATGAATTCCTCTACTTCAACAGCAAAAGGTGCATGGCTCCAAGCAGCTAATTGAGGGTTATAAGTAGCTGTAATTAAGTCAGCGATAATACCTGCATAATTAGAACGTGGGTTGAACAGTCCAAAATAATTAGGGTGTGGTGTATGAACACTAAAGGTTTCAAGCCCGTTTGTTACGTGCTGGATTGCTTCATTCGGTATGATTCCATTAACTAATTCAGTGATAAGAAGTGATTCTCTAATTTCTTTTATATTCAAATCAGGGTTAGTTTTAAAATCTTTTGTTGAGCTATAATAGTTCTCCAACCTTTCAAAAACTGTTTCAAGTATTTCTTTTCTCTGTTTATTGTCTAAATCAAATTGCATACTAACTTCTCTTAAATGTTTTGACAAAATTCTCAATTCTCAGAACGTAATGAAATCCGATTCTTGCGGTTTTCCAAATGCCCGGTAACACCTGAATATACAGTATGTGTGTGCTATGCTCACTGACCAAACGGCTATTAATAGTTTTCCAAACCCGCTTGTGAGCTAAGGCTTACTGACCAGCCCGAATGCAAGAGATTTCCAGCAAAAGCTTATCTCTATTTTTTTGTTATTCGTACCAATGATCAGTTTGATTTCAAATACGCTATTCTCAGGAGTTAGAAAATTGCCTGTGATACACTTGCTGGCTAACGTTCTGTTTGGCTCAAAGCACAGGTTATGCTTAAGAATAAGTAAACCGAAGGTTGTCTGATGACGTAAAAATCTCTCTGAGTTTTGCAGTCAGCTTCTAAGGCTCACAGTTTAGTAGTTTTTCAGACGTGTTCGCTGTATGCCCTCATGCCGGGCAGGCACTTCCTTTTTTCATTGATAAATAAGGAAGCAAAAAATCTAGACAGAAACCGAAGGTTCGCGAGAGGTTGTGCGGCATGCCAGTGCGTATGAGCAATAATGCTTCCGCCCACAGGCCAACGCCAACCCCGCTTTTCTGTCGGGCCGACCCGGCTAGACGTAGATTGGTTTCTACTTAACATAATATTCTATGCTACTTTATTCCAAGACTGGTTTTAAAACGCTTCCACAAACCTTTATTTTCTCGTTTCAAAAATTCATTAAACCTAGGATCAGACTTATACTTTTCTTTGATTGAATCTTCAATGTCAACGACCTTGAAACCATCACGCACAGCAAGTTCTAAGTATTTATAGAACTCTTCATTATCTCTCATGTCCGAATGAATTTCTGCAAGCGTAGCATTTGCCCAGAAAAACTGAGGGTTAAATTCCAGAGCTTTCTTGGCATAATCTATAGCACGGTCAAAATCCCTCATTTTACGATAAACCTCTGAATAGCCATTCAGTAAATAGTCTTGGAAATACTCTTCATTCAACTCTTCTGCTTGTTTAAGATTGGATAATGCTTCCTGATAGTTTCCCAACTTTAATTGCAAAACCCCGCGACTGTAGTATGTTTCAACATTGTTCTGATCCATTTCAATAGCTCTATTAAGATCATCTAATGCTTCTGAATCTCTGTTAAGATTTTTCAGAATTATACTCCTTTGATGTAAAACCTCTGAGTCAACTTCTTCATTAAAGGATTGATCAAGATCTTTTAATGCCCTTTTATTTTTACCTAGCATTCTTAGGGTAACTCCCCTATAGTATTTAGCTAAAGCAAGTTCTTTATTTATTGCTAATGCATTATCAAAATCACTCAATGCATCATTATATTTTTGTTGCGAAAGCAAGATCAATCCTCGATGTGTGAGCGCATATTCATCTTTAGTTCCACTTGAAATACATTGATTTATATCATTCATGGCACCATCTAAGTCTTCTAGATTAAACTTCACCAAAGATCGAGCATGTAAAGCTTGTGAGTGTTTAGAGTCTCTTTCAAGTATATGATTGAGAAGTTCAAGTGATTCATCAAATGATTCCAATCCACAAAGAGCGTTTGCCTTATAAAAGCAATATTCCAAATTTTCACGATCCTTTTCTAGTAAGAAGTCAGCTAATTCAATTGCTTCCTGATATCTCTCGGTATCATTGTATATGATCAATAATCCTCTCCTAGCCTCTAAGTTGTTGGAATCCAATACAAGAACTTTATTAAAGGCTTCTAAGGCATTCTCATAGCTTTCATTCATTAAAACTTGAAAGCCTTCAATTATTAAAGATTCTATTCGATCCATATTCTTATCTTAAAGCACTGACTTCCACTTATCCGATTCAGCAAATTTCTTGATTGTATAGTTTTGATTGGTGCAGTTATCTTGGTTTTAAGAACAATTCTTGGCATTACAGCTTATCCTTTTGATTTTCAAAACCACATGCTTGCTCATTACTTCTTTGTTAAGCTCTTTTCAAATGTGTCCCAGGCTACATCAGTTTGTTCTGGATATATAAAATCTTTCGTTATCCCCTCTTCTTCGATCCTTCCTCGCACGTGTTCTTCAAGACGCTTGTGAATGTTGTAGCATTGACTAAATCGATAGTCAGTGTCTTCTCCCTCTTCTTCCTGAATCTGTTCGTTACCCATTTGCTCCAATGGCCTGGAAGGGCTGGCGTTCCAAGTAAACACACCTTCCTGATTCAGAATGTTTTTGCTATTATCTAAAAAGAAATACAAACCTTCTGCTTCATCTCGATCACTGAAATAGCCAATTGGAATATTGATCAATTGCTTCATTTCCACCATATGCGCAACCATTCCTGTTCCTCTAACCTTTTCTCGATCAAACAGCTTTCGCCCTTTGAAATGGGCTTCCATGGCTTTCCTTTTTCTAAAATCTTTACCAGCAATCTTGGCAATCTCCTCTTTCATTTTTTTTGCTTCAACATTTGCAAGTGATTCATCAATCCAAAGCTTTATGCTGCTAGATTTCAAATGCTCCTCTTTTATATGGTACAAACTAAAGTAGTCTTCCACTACTCTTGTCCCTGGATTTGGTTGGATACCATCTAAAGCAAAGTACAGCGCATTACAAAACTTAAAAGACCAATCCATTAAAGGCGTAGGACAACCATGATGTTGTAAATAGCTTAGGATGGCGATATCATTCTATGAATCACCATTTTTTTCTTTAATAAGTTGACCTATTTCTTTTGAGTGAGTTTCTCTGCCATTTCCTACAATACGTTCGAGTAGGGGTAAATAATCCGTTTCTGTATCATAGAGCTTTGATTGAAGCCAGTGTCTTTGGATGGAGCTGTATAAACGCCATTTCGCTTCTCTAACACCTCTGTATAAGTGGCTTTTCTTGTCCTTATGCTCTTCAAAAATGGTATCAAACTCATCCTCAGTTTCAATGTTGTATTGATCAAAAAACAACGATTTCTGCAAAAGGCTCTGATACTCTGACATAAACTCATCTGAGAAATACGGATCCATCATCTGAGAACCCACAATCGTCAGCATTGCAGAGTTTACAAACGTACTAACAGTCTCAGGAATCACCTTACCAGATGCATCTGATTTCACTTTCATTAAATCTTTCAACAAGCGCGGAAACACAATTTTTTCAACTCCCCCATTGTCGAGGTATTCTCCCATGAGTTTGACTTTAGTATCTAGGTCAATTTTTGGTCGATATTCAGGCATTCTTCAATTTTAGTTCGTAAACTATAACTGTACAATTTATTGATAAGATAAACAGTTAGCTAATAATGTAAAAGGATTTTAGAACAGCACACATCTCCCCTCTCTTTCCCTCCTACCATTCAATTGATTAGAGGCCTTCTCTCAAGCTATATCAACAAAACACAGGTCACTAGATATCAAATATAATAACTTCTGTAACGCTCACAAATAGAGTTTTAATACATAAGACCAGTTCCCGGACTCTACAGTACGATAACATCCGTTGGGTTTCCTCTTCATTGGAATGCCCCCGGCACTTCAGGAAGGTCCACTCGCTCCACCTTCGACTTGTCAAATTTCGAATCAAAAACCTGCTCCTCTTTAAGGTTGTCTGTCCAGGTGGGCAATGACGGATTATGAAACCCGCTCTCGCGAGTAACAATGTAAAAGCTGTCTTTTTCGACAGCTTTTTGTTCTAAAGTAGTCATTGTATGGCGTTCAATTTTTCCAATTCTTCAACCAATACATCCGGGTTTGGACGCTTTGTGTAATCGACTGAATATTCAGCATACTGGATCGTACCATCTGTGCCAATGATAAATCGTGCAGGAACCGGCAAAGTCCATGATTCGTCTCCATTGTAATCAGGCAATGAAATTCTGAAGTTATCTCTGTACAAAGACCTCAATGGGTCAACCATTTCCCAACGAAGACCAAACTCGGCTGCAACATTATTTCCAGGATCGCTTAGTAGATCAAACCCTAAACGTTGCTGCTGTATGATCTGCTGATTGTAAGCGGCAATTTGAGGTGAAATACTAAGCATGGTGGCTCCCAGTTTCTCCATTTGCTCTTCATACCGCTTCAAATACGCCAAATCCGTATTGCAATAGGGACACCAGACACCTCTGTAAAAAGTGATCACCAATGGTCCATTTTCCAAAAGCGATTGGCTAGATACCAATTCACTATTTTGATTCATCAACTCGAATGAAGGTGCCTGGTCTCCAGCTTTCAATATGCGATCACCAATGCCGGATGCTTCCAGTTTCCTGGTCGAATCATGCATGATTTCCACAAAGTTAGTAGGCATGTTACCTTCAATTCGCTCCTTTAGTTTGTCAAGACTTTGTTGTAATTCCATAACTATACTTTTTGGATTAGTTCTTCTTTGATATGTTTTTCAAATCGGACGAAATCATTTTCCACTTCGGGGTTCTTCATCACATCATAAGCGAAAAAGGTCTTTAGCGGCTCCAAACCAAACCATTTAAAATTTAAATGCATCGGCCGCAGCAAATCATCCTCACTAAGCCCGTTGAAGAATTTTTCACTCGGATCATTGAATGCTTCTTTGGGTGCATTAGCAGTTACAGACATCATATATTTTCCTTTCAACTTTCCACCCAAACCGTAGTTCTTCTTAGGTGCCTCCTGACTTCTACCATCACCGTCTGACATTTTACCCATCATACCGGCCGTAAAAACTTCGTCCAGGTATTTTTTAAAACTCCAGGTGACGCCCATCCAATTGAGAGGCGTCTGAAGCAAGACAATGTCTGCCCATCTAAACTTTTCAACTTCCTCATCTACGTCATATGAATTTTCAGTTACCGTAGTTTTGATTTCAAAACCTTTCTCATCTAGAATTGATGTAGCCTTATCGATGAATGCCTTGTTTAGCTTTCCTTCTGCAAAGGGGTAATATTGGTGTCCGTTAATAATGAGTATTTTTTTCATTTCTGTTAATTATTTTACATTAGTTTCACAAATAAACCATCAATAGTTTATTTTTGTTACCAAATGAAAGAAATACATTGAAAATAGTGGTAACCAAAAGGTAACTTATGGGAAGGAAAGTGATTGATAATCCGAATTTGTGTTCGCTAGTACATGCAATGAACATCATTGGCGGGAAATGGAAACCCATCCTCTTGTACTTACTAGCCAATGGCAGTATGCGATTTGGAAAGTTGCTTATCCATACTCCAACCATCTCCAAGAAGGTACTGACAGATCAGCTGAAAGAATTGGAGGAAGACGGTTTGATCACCCGAACAAGGTATGCCGAAGTTCCTCCTCGAGTAGAGTATTCACTATCTGAAAAAGGAGAAGCATTGCTTCCGGTTTTGAAAGCGTTGAGCGACTGGACGTTTGATACCCACCCGGAAATGGCATTTGAACAGTGTAGAATTGTGGATATATAAATCCTATATACATAACCCGATAAGCCACTCCGATCCTTCTTTGATAACACCACACTGGAGCAGCTAAAAGAGTTAGTAATAAACCCAATAGCGTATAGATCGGTTGATGGCTTAAAATATGTAAAAAAGTAATTGGGCGTTACCCTGCGGGTCGGGCTATCCGCGCTACACGGTAGCTTGCTCCTATCCCTAACGCATCCCCTACCCCTCTTCCACACACATTTGCCTCCCCTCGGCTGGTACAATTTTCTTTCCTTCAGAAAAGGTTAGCCAGCCCAGTGACCTAAGCCCTAAGCAGAACATTATATAACAAACACGAGCAGAGCGAATATTTCTCTATTTTGATGTGTTCTGCACCAACAAACTGCTGATCATTCGCTTATTTTGCTGAAAAGTCAAAACCTGTTCATTTACTATGAGGCGAAAAATCCCGGAATCAACGCTACCAAAACTCAACCGCTCGCAAATGATTACTCCCGAAGGCATGCAAAAACTAAGGGAAGAACATGATCACTTGTGGCGAGTAGAACGCCCAGAGGTTACCGCCAGGGTGTCGTGGGCTGCCAGCCTGGGAGATCGTTCGGAAAATGCCGATTACCACTACAACAAAAAACGGCTAAGAGAAATTGATAGTCGCCTGCGGTACTTGCGGAAGTGCATAGATGACTTTAAAGTCATAAACTACCACCCCAACCAGGAAGGAAAAGTGAATTTTGGCGCCTGGGTAGAAATTAAAAACGAAGCAAAAGGCCTCCATAAACGTTTTCGGATAGTGGGTTACGAAGAGCTCATCGGCAATAAAGATTATATCTCTATGGACTCGCCCATGGCCAAAGCCCTACTTGATAAACAAGTAGGTGACGAAGCTATCGTCAAGACCAAATTGGGAGATTTTGTATGGGAAATCCTGAGTATAGAGTACCAGAAGTAGGGTGATCAATTTGGGGAGTGCACCACCACCGAAGAGTGACAGCCTGGCCTGAAATTACTGGCACACACAGTTACTTCCCTCCTGTTTGTATAATTTACTTTCCTTCAGAAACAGTTAGCTACACCTGAATTGAAGATATGTATTTCTCAGCGATTAGGATTCGCCTGTCAAAACACTTGTGTTTTTATGAAAAATGATAAGCATTCCTGCTTTTATTTATACATTTGTCACATAACATATGTAACATAACATGGCTGTAGGTGATTCAGGAAGAATTGTAATAGAAGTTGATCCAGACTTCAAGAAGAAACTTAGAAAAGCTCTCGCACTTAATGAAACCACATTAAAGGACTGGTTTTTAAAGCATGCAGAAGAATTTGTAGAAAATAGTCAGCAACTCAAAATGTTTGATAAATGAGATTTTCAGGTCACGAGTCTTTTCATTGTAGGTCTCTCTGGCTTAAGAAGGGTTACGATCATCTAAGATCGGGTTATGATTTTAAGGAGGAAGCCCCTATCCTACTTGGTGTTGGTAAAAATATGGTATCATCCATTCGCTATTGGGTTAAATCGTTTGGTCTTGTTTATACCGAAAGTGAAGAATTGAAACCAATTGCCGATAAAATATTCAGTGAAGATGGATGGGATCCTTTCTTAGAAGATCAAGGAACACTTTGGTTATTACACTTCTGGATTGTAACACAAAAGGATTATGCATCAATTTATGGACTCATATTCAATGAGTTAAGAAAACGAAAACCATTGTTTACTTTATCGAATTTCAAGGACTTAGTTAGAGAGCTAGGAGATAACACTAGTCCTAATTCTCTAAAAACAGATTTTCAGGCATTCACGCGAACCTATGTTTCAAAAAGAAACGATAAAGACCTAGAAGATAGTTTTTCCGGGATTCTTACAGAATTGGGATTAGTTACGGAACACCAAGGAGGTCTTGAAATTGAACCAGCCAAACGATCTAATCTCCCACTTTCTATTCTTCTATACTGCATTGTTGATCAACATTCAGATAGTAGTTCAATAAGTTTTGAGTCACTATATAGCCAAAAGAATAGTGTTGGGTCCGTCTTTGCCTTAAGCAGAGAAGGATTGAACGAATTACTAGAGGGAATATCTGAGGAATTCAAAGATGTCACTTATTCTAATGAGGCAGGGATAAGAGAATTACAATTCAAGAACCATGTTGACCCATTAAACATTCTGAAGGAGTACTATGAAAGCTAAACATTCACCTTCAGTTAATATCATTCGAGATGAGCAGTATGATCTAAACTATACTGTAACACCGAATGCTAAAAAGATTGTTGCCCAGATTAATGATTTGTTCGTCAAGGGATTTCGCTCGCTAAATATTATCGGTTCATATGGAACTGGTAAATCATCTTTTCTATGGGCATTTGAGAAATCGCTTCTTGGAAAGTCGCAATTCTTCAGCCTAGATAATCTTAAGTCTAAGCGTGTAGAAATAATCAACGTAGTTGGCGAATATGATTCTCTTAAATCAATCTTAGCAGCCAAACTTGAAATAACTCAGGGCACTGATGTTTCAGAAAACATACTAATCGAATTATCTACTCGTCTTTCAGTAAACGATTCTTTGACGCTGCTTGTCATTGATGAATTCGGTAAACTACTTGAGTATGCAGTTAAAAACGAACCTGAAGAAGAAATCTATTTTTTACAACAGCTAGCTGAACTTTTTAATGATTCAGATTATAATGGATTATTTATCACAACCCTGCATCAAAGTTTTGAAGCTTATGGACATAGTTTAACTGAAGCTGAAAGAAATGAATGGGTAAAAGTAAAAGGACGCTTTAAAGACTTAACATTCAATGAACCGATTGAGCAGCTATTGTTGTTGGCCGCTGATAATATTAATTCTGAAGCTAAGCATTCTACTTCAAAAGACTCCAAGAAAATACTCAAGCTGCAAAACCAGTATCACATAACAAACCTAGAGAATAGTTTTGGTGAGGATATAGCAGAGAAATTATGGCCTCTGGATGTAATTTCAGCATACTTGTTATGCATAGCCTTGCAACGATATGGTCAAAATGAGCGATCCCTTTTCACATTTCTTGAAACAGAATTAGGAACACTCAGCAAGCATAAAAATGAGGATTCACAGCTAGGCATACCTGAGATTTACGATTACTTATACCATGAGTTTTACTCCTACCTCAATTCGAAGTATAACTCTGATTACACGATATGGTCAATGATCCATATGGCTTTAGATCGCATTGACTCTGACTTTGATGGTAAAGTAATCGTAGCGGAGGATATCATCAAAGTAATTGGCTTTGTTAGCCTGTTTGGTCATAAAGGTGCCCATGTCGAAGGGGATTTCATCACTGATTACCTCTCCTATCTTCATGGTAAAAAGGAGCTTGAAAATGCAATCGATCAACTTGTCAAACTTAAAATTCTAAGGTTTAATAGATTCAGTAAATCCTTCAAAATCACCGAAGGAACTGATTTGAATATTGAAAGTGAGTTACTTCAAGTTTCCAATGAAATAGAAACGAAACTTGACATTGTTCATAAGCTAGAGGAGTACTTTGATTTTGCCGTTATCAACGCCAAATCCGTTTCTTATAAAACTGGTACTCCAAGGTTCTTTCAATACTATATTTCAGAAACACCTCTAAAGGAATTACCGAAGAAGCAATATCAAATTGATGGTGTCATCAATTTAGTATTTGATTCAAATCTTAATAATGAGTTATTAAAATCTACTTCCTCTGAAAGTGAAGATTTCATATATGCCTCTTTTCAAAATATTGGAGATATAAAAGAAACGATCTACGAGATTGAAAAGACTGGACAGGTAATTAAAAAGTATGGTGATGACAAGGTTGCAGTTAAAGAGCTTCAGAGTATTCAAGAAAGCTTGAAGAGCTTACTTAATCATCAGGTACTTGATGCACTTTTTACAAAGGGTGTAGAGTGGTATTATCAAGGTAAAAAAATCAAGATAGATTCCAAAAAAGCTCTCTATAAGAAGATTTCTGAGGTGTGTGAGAAGGTTTACTTTAACACTCCTATTTTTAGAAATGAGCTAATTAACCGTCATTTCATTTCTGGAAACATCGCCAACTCTAAAAAGATACTCTTTGAACACTTGGTGAACAATCATCATAAAGATGATTTGGACTTTTCTAAAGCTCATTTCCCAGCTGAAAAGACAATTTATCTTACCCTATTAAAGAATACCGGAATACATTCCTTTAATAACGGAGGATATTCATTAGTAAAACCAGCAGAAGACAGTTTTATCCCACTTTGGGAGCATTGCGAATTATTTCTTGAGTCAGCGAAAAAGGAAAGAAAAACAGTTGAAGACTTCTATGATCATATCATGATGAAGCCCTTTAAATTAACAACTGGCTTCCTAGACTTCTGGATTCCTATCTTCTTATTCATCAAAAGAGATGATTTCGCCTTGTTTGGTAAGGAAGAGGGTTACTTACCTGAAATTAACGAGGCAATTCTCTACCTATTCACGAGAAATGCTTCAAAATATGAAATCAAGGCATTTGATGTTCAGGGTGTTAAACTTGATTTATACAACAAATACAGAGAGTTACTACAACTTAAGGATGTAAGCAAGGTCAATAACAAAAGCCTAATTGAAAGCATTAGGCCGTTTCTTGTTTTTTATCGAGAGCTTAACGCATATACTCATCAAACAAAAAGACTCTCCAAAGAGGCAATTAGCATTCGAGAAACCATTCAAAAGACACAAGATCCTGAGAAGCTGTTTTTTGAGGAATTTCCAAAGAATCTAGGAACCAGTCTGAAGGAGATTCTGAAGTCTGAAGCTAACTTGGAAGAATATGTAAACAAACTTCGGTTAGTAATTAAGGAACTAAGAAGTTCATTTGATGAACTGGTAAATCGCTTGGAAACTTTTCTGGTTGAGGAAGTTCTTGCACAAAAAGAACTATCATTTTTGGACTATAAGACACTGATATCAAATAGGTATGACACGTTAAAAGAACACATGTTATTACCCACTCAAAAAAGCTTGCTTATAAGATTGAGATCACCACTTGATGATCGTGCTTCCTGGCTGAATTCTATTTGTCAGGTTATTTTGGGCAAGAGTCTTGAAAGCATAAAGGATAAAGAAGAAGATATTCTCAAGGAGAAAATTAGACAAGCTCTATTTGAATTGGATAACCTCGTTGATATTGCCAAAAAGCAAAAGGATTCAGATCAAGATGGTTTCAAAATTCAACTTACAAGTTTTGGAAAAGGGCTTCAAGAAGAAACAATTCTGATTCCACATAAAGACCAAAAGAAGATAGAGCAGAAACTAAAAGAAGTATCAAATTCGTTAGGTACCAATAAAAAAATGAACTTATATTTATTGACCACCCTGCTTAAGCAACAGCTAGATGACTAAACTAAGACATGTAATCGGAATATCAGGAGGAAAAGATAGTGCAGCGCTTGCTATTCACTTAAGAGATAAATATCCGGAACTTGACCTTATTTATTATTTCTGTGATACAGGAAAAGAACTTGACGAGACGTATCAACTCATTGATCGGTTAGAAGGATATCTAGGCAAGCAGATTACAAAGCTTGAAGCCGATGAAGCTGTTCAATCTGGAAAGAATCCTTTTGACTTCTATTACAATTCTTACAGAGGTTATTTGCCATCAAATGTTGCAAGGTGGTGTACCAAAAAAATGAAATTGGAACCTTTTGAGAAATTTGTTGGAGACTCCCCTACTGTATCATATGTAGGGATTCGGGGTGATGAGGATAGAGAAGGGTATATTTCTACTAAATCCAATATTCAATCGATCTTCCCATTTCGGAAGAATATTTGGAGCGAAGAGATTATAAAATCTGTCTTGGCTAATGATAGTCGTTCTGAGGTATGTGACTTGTTTGCCAAGTACTTCAATGGTTCCGAATTAGATAGAGTTGTTGATATCGTAAGTGAAGAACTTCAGTTAATTGAGCGTAATAGGGAGCATAACCGAAAAGTTGTACTTGAAAAACTAGAAGCATTGTTATCACTTGATACGGTGGCATTTAATCATGTCGTTTTTCAGTTTTTGAAATCAAGAAATTACCCACTTTCTTTTGAAGATGACTATCCCCTTTTGAATGATGACCAGGTATTAGTTCGAGATGATATCTTCAGAATTTTAAGAGAAAGTGATGTAGGGGTTCCTGGCTATTATGAAAAGAAAGATTACCAAGTAAATGGTGAAATTGGGCAATATGCTCGAAGTAGATCGGGTTGCTATTTCTGTTTTTTTCAACAGAAGATTGAATGGGTTTGGTTGTACGAACAACATCCGGATTTGTACAAACAGGCCATGGAGTATGAGAATGAGAAGGAAGGGTTTACATGGAACCAGTATGAGTCTCTACAGGATTTGATTAATCCTAGAAGAATGGAACAAATCAAAGCAGAACATCTCAATCGAATGAATAAAGAGAAATCCAAAGGTTCCAAATTTTTAATTGACATCCTTGATGATACTGAAAGTGAAGGATGTGCAGCTTGTTTTATTTAATTTCTAGAGTAAAGGGATATCCTGTAAGACAATATCGGCTCCTTCATTTTCAACCCCCATTTTATCAGCGTATTTTTCGGAGAGTGATCTAAGTTCTGAAGGCCTTATAACATCATCGTTATAAATGTACAACAGAAGAAGTTTGACCAAACCGGATGTTCCCATTATCATTGTTTTTTCATTAGGATTCCAAAGCACATTTTTCCAAGGAATCGAATTTAATGTAAAGTCTACCAACGAAAGTCTGTTTATTATGTAATCAATATTATCTCCAGTTCTCTTGTGAATTTCAATCACTGTTTGAACAAAAGGAAGCAAGCCGACTGGTCTGAACAATAGATTTCCTCCATCATCTTTATTCCTAAATTCTGCTGCTGGATTTTCTGATTCATCAGAACTAAAATCCTGAATCTCTTGAATCTCTTCCTTAAAATCTTGCCAAAAGTCTTTACAATAATTATTGAACAAGTCTATTTCAACTTGGTCAGGTCTAAATTTTAGGTAATCCTCTCGACTTAAATTGTCTCTTTTGGAGTTAGGCGAATCTCTTTTTCTATTTCTTCTGAATTGTTTAAGAAGCTCATAGTTACATTGATATAATGTGATTATTGATGTTATAGATTTTTTGTCACTATCAGGAATAGCTTTATTCTTGGATTTTGTAACACGTGTGCCTGTAAAAAGGTCAAATTCTTCTAGTAAATCTCTAGTTACAATAGCTACACTATCATCCTCATCTAATGCAATTATATCATCCATAGTGACCGGTTTGGCATATCGATTAAGGGTTGTAAACAGCCTTCTTGACTTCTGCATACCTATTTCGTCCTTGCTGTGTCCAATAAAAAGAACCCCAATCTGCTCATTCTTCAGATCATCATTTTCTTTCAAGGCTGCTTTGATTCCCTCAACTCTATGTTGGCCATCTACTGGAAAAAGTTTTTCAGTACCGCTGAAATCAAGAAAGCCAAGATTAAAATACTCTTCATCTTCATACTTAAGCTCTACTTCAACCCAATTAGGAGAATCATCATATACAGCAAGGACTATTGAGTTGAAAAATCGTTCAGGCTGATTATTAATATACTCTTTAATACTTTCGAAGTTCTTGGTCAAGCTACGTTGAATAAGTTCCTTTAGGCTATTGGACTTATGAAGTTGATCGTCAATTTTTTCAACTCTATTAGCGACCTGTTCAAAAGTCATTGTTGACATATAGTATGTCCAAGTACCAATTTTTGCTCTGATTGCAGGTAATTTCATATCAAAATGCTTTTACAGCGTCTCTAACTTTTTTTTCTGGTATCAGATCGTTGAATGGAGGTAGAATTGCATTAATTAACTCTGCTTCCAAATCAACGATTGTAGTATTGTCATCAACGACCGCATACCTAAGGTATAGATGATCCTTAAAGTAATTGATCATTGTTGTAATCTTAGGCCGTTCTTTATCCTTTAAATATTCTTTATAATATTTCTTACAGCGAACTCGGAAGCTATGGTTTTCAGTAAGTTGCGCCCTTCCTATGTATGCTAAGTATTCGCTAGTTCCAGGTAATACGGAGGATTTAATCATAAAAATATAAATACCTCCTTTGTCATTTGGCAAGTTTTTAACCTCATTCGAAAAATCATCCCCATTGTCATTTAAGAACTTTACTTCTACCCAATTCAACCCTTTCATTATCTTTTCCTCTATGGAAAAATCGCTCCATAATTCTGGCATTAAACTAAAGTCGAATGTGTGAGTTCTAATTTTTTCCCCAAGTTCAAATGCGTCTCTTTGCATATTTTGCTAGTCACTTAATCCAACCATCATTTCTTCCATTCCTCCGTAATTCAATATGAATGTGGAGTAGAAATGATCAAAAACATCCTTTAAATATTCAGCAACATCTACATCCTCTGGGCCTTGTTTACCATCTTTTAATTGAGTGATTTGATACCCCCTATTCTTAGTAATAGTGTAAAGAAACAATGTATGGAAGTAGACAGATGAGATGTATTTATTTTCAGCCATTTTGATCTGTTGTTCATTAGGATGTTTGGTCTTTCCCATGAATGACTTGAATACGTGACTATCCATGTTAATATAAATCCGCTCTAATTCACTATCTCCCTTACCAAGCGGATACATCACTGTATCGTAACCCATACTAATACTCTGCTCCTCTAATTTGTCCCAAGTAATAATGTCCTTGCCTTCTTTTTCCTCATTGTAAACGAGAACAAACTTAGGAAGGCCAAGAGGTTCATCTTCTTCCTCTTTTTTAACCTTTTCTTTTTTGGCTTCCGGTTCAGTAATCTTAGCCCAGAATAGTTCCTCTAAGTCTTCGCCAGGAGCCGTCAATGTGACCTTCATTTCAATCTCATCACCTACTCTCACTTCGGCTTTTGGATTTAAGCTGACTCTTAGCTTACCATCTTTGGGGCTGCTTTTATTGATATTGAATAATTCTTCAACACCTTTAGGCTCTCCTTTATCGGTACCTCCTTCCGTTTCATTTGGTTTGTAACTCACCAGAGCAATTTTCATCTCACCTGGCTCTTCTATACGATCAAAATATGTGTTCTCAACATCTGTATCGAACTGAATGGTTTTCTCGGTACCTCTAGGAATATTGATTGCCTTCACCCCATTATTTGAAGCAGCTTTCATATTGAAATGAGTTGGGAATCTTTGAGGGTTAAAAGGGTACTTCTCTTCTTTCGATTCCTTTTTCTTCTTTGAATGATTATCGTTTTTAGGTTTCTTATCAGCTGCAAGATCAAGCTTAAACGTTTGATTCAAGAGCTTCATCAATTCACTATCCATTGGTAAATTCTTAGTGAATGACTTTAGCAACTTCTCGGTATCTCCTGCATCGGCTGTGATTGAATCTTTTCGAAGCTTTTCAATTTCTGAAAGTGGACTATCCTTCTTGGATAACTCAGTAGCTAAAAACTTTCTAAGTGCTTTTGTTTCTTCACCGTCTTTCAATCTATCCCTAGATGCCATGAACAATTCTTTCCTAAAATCATATTCCATCTCTGTACAATCAACATGTATAAGAAGATGACTTTTCAGGAGATTTAACTTAAGTGATCTCGTGATAAACTCAGAAGTGAAATGTCCATGTACTTGGCCATTTAACGAGAATAGCACTGACATGTCATTTTTGAAGAAACGCTTACGAATCACTTCTTTAGATTCCTTTGCATCTCGCTTATCCAGTTTGGCCTTAAAGACGTAAGCCTTAATCCTACACTTACCAAAAAGCTCGTTTGATGAGTCCCACGAATGAATGTGCTCTACATAGTTATTGTCAGGTTGCTCTAACCGTCTTTGTAGACCAAATAGATCAAGTTCAAGAATTTTATTGTTAGGATATCGCTCTGCATTGTCAACCGTATAGATGGGTAGTGCAGGTCTAAATAGATACTCGTTAATACTCTGATTGAGGTCTTGAGCAAACCCGGAATATCCTGATGGAAATTGATACGAGTATAGTTTAATGATACTTCCTGTCTTAAACTTTCGGTCAAATAACTTCAAGTCAAGTTCATCAATTGAAAATCTTGGAATCTGACCATCGATCATAAAGTACTCATACCATGTTTCCTTATTATCGTATTGTTCTTCCTTTGATAGCGGATGCTCGCGCACTAATGTGAATCCAAAATCTCCAGTGCCATCATATTTCTTTGATGCAATAAGTTGATATCGCTTTTTCCCACAAAAAACCAGAGCTCCACTCCCTCCCATATTATACTTTCCTTGGACAAAATGAATATTCTTTTTATTACCGCTGACAAGCGAAAGGAAAGTATCTTCAAATTTGTCAGGATGTTGCCCTTCACCGTTATCATAAATTATAACAGACGTATTTCTAGGAGTTCCATCCGCAACTATCTGTATTTCCTTGGCCTGCTCTCTTCTGAATGTATCTAGATCCCATGTTGTGCTATCATCGCCAAAGAACTTTTGAACAGCCTCATTGATAGATCGTGGTGCTTCTGGTGACTTTGGGTCAATTCCTGCCTCAATACACTTCTTTGTGAGTATCGCATCTATACTATTGGTGAGCTTTTCAATTAGAGCTGCTATAGGGTTAGCTTGTTGGTTCTTTACTATACTATAATTACTTTGATTTTTGCCTAATGGATGCCAGTTTTCGTCATTGAAAAGACCAGGATTGGATTGAATAATTGATTCAATATCCTGTTCATTTCCAGCCTCAAACAGCTGTGTAAAAAGTTGCATTAGAGTCATGAAATGAGGAGGGTTTTACATTCAATAAACTTTATATTGGTTCGAAGTTAATAAAGCTATAGTATACCAGTTAACACTTATATATTTCCAGCCAAAACCATATGTGTCAAATATAAAGTACATTTTCAGAAATGATACATGTGATCAGTGAATTAATAATGTTATTTTCGGTATTAATTATAAAAAAATACCACTACCCCCGCAGTGAGGATATGCCACCGTCTACAGCCAGCACTTGCCCGGTGGTCCAGCTGGCGCTATCCGATAGTAGGTACTGAACCGCCTGTGCTATGTCGGTGGGGTGGCCTATGCGTTTGAGGGGGTGTCGCTCAGCATTGGCTTTTACCTTTTCCTCCGAGCTCAAAAAACGTCCAGCCAGAGGCGTGTCGGTGATGGAGGGTGCCACAGCATTGAACCGTATCCGGGGTGCAAACTCAGCCGCAAGCGACCGGGTCAGCCCCTCGATAGCTCCTTTGGAGGCAGCCACCTGGCTGTGAAAATTGAAGCCAGTCTGTACGGCTACTGTAGAAAAGAGCACGACACTTCCCCCTCCCGACTGGCGCAGCTGTGGCAATACGGCCTGTATCATTTTTATAGCACCGGTCACCTGCAGGCTATAGTCCTTTTCAAAATCCTGAGGCGAAATGCGGCCAAATGGCAACAACTGAATACTACCCGGACAATACACCAGTCCGTCGAGAGAATCGGGCAGAAAAGAAAGGTCGGGCGTGGCTGACAATACATCCAGCGGGTGGTAGTGTACTGCAGGCAGGTCCAAATCGGGGGTAGTACTGTGATAGGTAGCATACACCTGATGCCCCTGCTGCGCCAATACTTCTACGGTAGCCCGGCCGATACCCGATGAACCACCTACAACGAGATAATTTTTCATAATTTATGTCTTTTGGTTTTATCCTCGATAACGGACTAACTACAAACTTGTTTAATTATAATAAAATATAGTTAAACAAAATTAACTCTTGCTCCGTTGTAGGAGTATGGCAAAACGAAAAACCAAAACATCCCCCCCCGACATTCGATCGCTGTATATGAAGTACAGGCTCGAACACGGAAAGCGACCGGCAAGTGTGTACGCATTTGCTGAAGGTATCGGCATAAGCGAAGCGGCGTTTTACGAACAGTATAGCTCTTTCGAAGCATTGGAGAAAAGTGTCTTTCAGGCATTTTTTGACCACACACAACAACTCCTGCAGCAAAACGAAGAGTACCATAGCTTCGACCCGCAGAATAAACTGCTCAGTTTCTATTTTACCTTTTTTGAAGTATTGAAAGCCAACCGCAGCTATGTGCTGCTGGCGCTCGATACCGAGCCCCGCAACTGGAAAGCATTGTCGGTACTAAGCGGACTCAGGAAGTCTTTTCAGCAATACATTCACGATCTGAACATCGACACTCCGGGTCTGGGGCACAGCAGGTTGGAAACGATCAAAGACAAGGGAATCAAAGAAGCAAGCTGGTCTCAGCTCTTGTTTATCCTCCGGTTTTGGCTCGATGACGAATCGGCTGGCTTTGAGAAAACAGACGTGCTGATAGAAAAATCCGTCACTACCGGATTTGCACTGCTGGACAGGTCTACACTACACAGCGTGTTGGACCTGGGCAAGTTCCTATTGAAAGAAAAAATAATGACACACTGATGGAAACGATAGACCACATACCCACCTCCAAAATCCAGCGAGCCGGCAAAATACTCACTACAGGTGCTAAGGTTGGTGTAAACTACCTCAAGTACTATGGCGAAAAACTGGCCGGAGAATCGGATACGGCGCGCCAAAAACTGGACGCCTCCAATGCCAGCGATATTTACGACGGACTCAAAAACCTCAAAGGCAGTGCGCTGAAGGTGGCTCAGATGCTAAGTATGGAGAAAAACATGCTGCCGGAGGCGTATGTGGAAAAATTTTCGCTCAGTCAGTTTTCTGTACCACCCCTCTCTCCTGCTCTGGTCATCAAAACGTTTCGCCAGTATTTTGGCAAGTCACCTTCCGAAATTTTCGATACATTCAATGCCACATCGGTCAATGCGGCCAGTATAGGCCAGGTGCATCAGGCACAGAAAGACGGCAAAATGCTGGCTGTGAAAATACAATACCCCGGCGTATCGGATAGCATCAGCAGCGACCTGAAACTGGTAAAACCCATAGCCATCAAGATGTTTAACATACAGGGTGAAGGGTCAGACCAGTACTTTCGCGAGGTAGAAGACAAATTGCTCGACGAAACTAACTACCTGTTGGAGGTGGAGCAAAGTGTGGAACTGGCCAAAGCCTGTGCCCACATTCCCGGATTGAAGTTCCCCAACTACTATCCGCAACTATCGTCGGAGCGTATCATCACTATGGACTGGATGCAGGGCGTTCACCTGTCGGAATTTTCGGCTCAGAACCAGGATTCCGGGTGTGCCAATGCACTGGGACAGGCGCTTTGGGATTTTTACATGTTTCAGATTCATCAGCTCAAAAAGTTTCATGCTGACCCTCACCCGGGTAATTTTCTGGTATCAGAAAACCACGAACTGGTGGTGCTCGACTTTGGGTGCATCAAATCGATCCCGATGGACTTCTACCAACCCTACTTCGAATTGTCGCACCAGGCCACCCTCAACAACCCGGTTTTGTTTACGGAAAAGCTACATGAGCTGGAAATACTCAGGGAAGACGATACCCCTGAAGATCGCCGCTTTTTTACAGCGATGTTTCACAACCTGCTGCAGCTGTTTACCCGCCCGTTTCAGTCGGAATACTTTGATTTTTCGGATAAAAAATTCTTTGAGGAGCTCCGCACAATCGGCGAACAATACACGCAAAGTGCAGAGCTGAAATCCAAAAATGCCAACCGGGGGTCGAGGCATTTTATCTATGTCAATCGCACCTTTTTCGGGTTGTATAACCTGCTGCACACCCTCCAGGCGGATCGCATCAGGATCAATACACATCATCCTACTGCATAGCTCATTTGTTTTTTGTGATTTTGAGAAGGTAAATATTCTACCTAATCCATATCCATCCACTGTAAAAAATCAGACACGCGAATGCGACTGATGAGCACGCTCTCTACCGGAGGTGGGTCAAGGGTAAGTTTGAGTCTGCTGTGAAAGTATTTTGTAGCCTTTTTTACTGCATTCACATGAATGAGGTATTTGCGGGTAGCTCTAAAAAACTGCCTGGGATCGAGTTTAGCTTCCAGTTCACTTAATGAATGATCTACTATGTATTTGTTGCCCTCCCGGGTGACAAGGTATACCATTTTGCTATCGGCTAAAAAATAGGCCGCATCGGCTGTGTCAACATGCCGGTAGGTGTCGCCTGTTTTAATGGTTATTCTTGATTTATAGGTTTGGTAGCCGGCTTGCATGAGCTGTTGTATCTGCGCCAGCGATACATTTGATTTGCGCTGTAGGCGTTGGTGCTTTTCTAGCGCTGTATGTAGCGCGTCGAGCTCCAGCGGCTTTAGCAAATAATCGATGCTGTTTACCTTAAATGCTTCCAGGGCATATACATTGTAGGCCGTAAGAAATATAACAGGGACATCTAACGGTACAGCTTCAAAAATTTTAAAGCACTGCCCGTCGAGTAGTTCTATATCTGCAAATATCAGATCCACACTATCCTTGTGTTGAGTTAGCCAGTGTATGCCCTGGCTTACAGAACGCAAAGTTGCCACCACTTCATAGTTGAAACCGGTTTTTTCTAACATGTGCCCCAGCTCTTGTTGAGCCAGAATTTCGTCTTCTATTATGACAATTTTGATCATGGTAGCTAGAGTAAAGGAATCGATACGGTGAAACAATCGGCTGCTGCATGAATAGAAATATCACTATTATGAAACTTATACTTTTGTTTGAGATTATGCAGTCCAATCCCCTTAGGGTGAGCCTGTTGCCTGGGGTTCATCGGGTTGTGTACTGTAAGCATATCATTTTGCGCCTGTATGGTGATTACAAACGGTTGGTTTTCTACAATACTATTGTGCTTTACGGCATTTTCCAGCAAAATCTGCAGTGTCATGGGTACTATCTTCTTTTGTAGGGTGTTGTCTTCTATGGCCAAATCGATGATCAAATCTTCCTGAAACCGGATTTTTAGCATATAAATATAGTTTTCAATAAAGCACACTTCTTCTTGCAACGTCACCAGTTGTTTTTCGCCATGTTCCAGTACATAGCGATATACCTGCGCCAGTTTCCTGACCGATTCCTTGGCTCTGTTTTCGTCTATGGAAATCAACGACGAGAGTGAGTTGAGGCTGTTGAAAAGAAAATGAGGGTTGATCTGGTTTTTTAAAAGTGAATACCTGAATTGAAGGTTTTCTTTTTTGAGCCATTCATTGTCCAATGCCGTTTCGTATTGCCTTTTAAACTGAAAATAAAACTCCATTGTGATAATCAGAATCAGGTTAATGATTACCCCGGTAATGGCACTGTACAAAAAATGGGAAAAATCAACCGGCAGCCCGGATAGTACTGCGATAAGCCAATTGACCAGCACTACCTGCAGCGATACCGACAGTACACAAGCCACCAATTCTATGGATATGCGCAGCATTCTGGTTGATTTGGTTTCCCAGGGAAAGAACTGATTCAATTTTGTGATAATCTGAAAATTGACCAGACAGGCAAATATCAAATTGGGGTAGTTGATGCTAAAGTTTCGGATAAATCGCGCCCATGAAAATGTATGTTCGGGGTTGTTTAACCATTCGGAAACCAACAAAACCAACTGAAATCCCAGTCCATAGATGGCCAGCAAAACGAAAAGCTGCCAACTAAAAAAGCGTTGGGTTGGCAGCCAGGATGTAGGTTGGGTAGACATGGTTAAAATTCCAGTTTGTAGTAAAAGTTAGGCATCAAAAACAAAACACGTTCTTCAGTCACTGTTTTTTGTACAAAATTGTATTCATATCCCTGAAACTGCTGATTAAGTGTAGCATTTTGGAAATCCAAACCCCAGGTAGCAGTGCGTTTTTCTTTGTTTATCTTGTAGGTTATACCTGCATTTATCCATAATTCGGGCCGTGCCTGACGGCTATACAACTGATCGTAATCGAAAATAGCCCGCTGCTGTTCTTCACTTTCCGCGATCCGTATAGGAGTGGTACGTTGACCTCCCATGTAGTTGACATTAAAATTGAATCCCAGCAAGTTTACCTGATTTTTCTTTTTTCTGGTAATAACAAATTCTTTTCCGGCTGCAAGACCTGTTAAATAGCCTCTGTTGAATAATGTGTTGCGTTCCACTCCATCTCCTCCTGTATATTTGGAATCGAACACTGAAGCTGTAAGCAAATAGTAGTAGTTGTTGTGAAAGGATTGCTCCAGAGTAAAGTCAATACCTTTATTTGTGCCTGTTCCTTCGTTGCTGAGTGGCTTGTCCAATTCCCACAGCTGGGTATAGTTAGCAAATGAATATGCGCTATCGGCCACCACAGGTATATCAAAAAGGTGTTGATAATACCCCTCTAATTCTACTCGTATGCTGTGTGTCAATTGCAGACCAGCACTCACAATAAAATGATGGGCTTTCTTGCGCTTAAGTGTTGTGTTGTTGCGTATTTCGTTGTTTGGAGTGGTGTAGGTAAACAGATAAATCTTAGGTTCCTCACGTCGCGTGTGTAAACCGTACCCTACTCCCAGCTTGAGCCTTGAGAGCGGTTGCCATTGCAAACCTGCTCTTGGTTCCAGCGTTGTTTCTCCATTAAGATTAAAATACTGGAGATTTACCCCTGCCTGCAGGCTTAACCGATCCATTACCTGCACATTAGACTGACTATAAGCTTGCAGGGCGTAGGTGTTTCCATTTGTGTTTAAAAATTCGGTGAGTTGATCCAGTGGTCTGTCGGCCTGTTTTGCCCGATAATTAAAATGGAGCAGATCGGCCACTACACCCGTAGTATGGCTTATGCGGGGTGTTATCAGGTAAGTGAAGGTAGACCTGAGAGTGTATTTGTTTTCATTGCTTTTTATGGCTGTATAGGGAGTAAGCGTGCCCGTATTCAGGGTATCATTGTCCGGTGTAAACCAATCCGTTTTAGAATTATAGCCACTGTGGGTAGCAGCCAGAGTTGTGTTCAAAAATGTTTTTTTACCCGTTCTTAGTCGATGGCTCAACCCCACAGCTCCCACATCAAACGCGATATCGTCTTGTTCAAAATCTGTAGCCGTTTCACGTCTGTCTACCTCACCCTCATCTACTTCGTATTTTCCATAAGGGGTAAAAATAGAACTAAGACCACCTATGCCCCAAAAAGAAAATGTGCCTGCCTTTTTACTCACCAAATTGATTTTATAGGAAAGGTCCTGATAATAGGGTTCAGCACCACCGGCCATTTTGCCATAGTAGCCTATGAAGCCATGTCGATAGTTTACCAGGTATGAACTCTCACTTTGCTTGCCAAGCGGGCCCTCTATTGCCAAATCGGCCCCTAGTACACCCAACTGTGCTGTGTAGCAGGTGTTATCAGTCACACCCTTTCTGAAGTTGATATCGAAAACTCCCGCTGTAGCATTGCCATATTCTGCTGGAAATGCACCCGAAATAAAATCGGAGGTACCCATAACCTGAGCACTGAATATGGTAATAAGACCTGCTCCCGCCAGATTGCCACCCCCGAAATGCGACGCGCCGGGCACTTCTATGCCTTCTATCCGCCATAGAATATTAGCGGGGGAGTTTCCTCGCACCACTACTCCATTGTCCTGCATATTACCAAAAGTAACCCCGGGAAAATTGTGTGCTACCCGCGAAGGGTCACTTAATCCACCAGCAAAGCGCTGTGACTCTTCTATCGAAAAAGACCTTGCACTTACCTTAGCCATGTTATTTAATGGTTGCTTGTCACCTACTGCAGTCACTACCAACTCTTCCAGCTGAGTTTGTGTGGTGTTCATGGCCACATCCAATACATACGGCTTGGCTGTAGTCAGTAATATGCCATTGTAGGTTACAGGCTCATATCCTACATAAGAATAACGAATGTTTTGCCTACCTACCGGCACATTTTTGATCGTATAGCTCCCTTCTATATCTGTAAGTGCCCCCAATTGCGAAGTGCCATCCAAAATAACCACATTCACGCCTATCAGAGGTTCATTTGTGGTGGCGTCTACTACTTTTCCGGTCAACGACTGTGTGAGGCCCTGACCCATTACACTGTATCCGTGTATCAAAATCAACCACACAATACATCCTATTTTGCTTCTCATTTTTGTTTTTTTAAGGCAAAACTAGAGATGCTCTTTCTGGTGATAAATGAAATACCGACGAGCTTTATATTAAGTAGGATTAAGTCTATAATTGGCATGACGACTTCACTCATTTTTCTACTGTAAGTTGTTTCATGTTGCTGTTGTCATTTTGCTACATCCTCCTAATGCCATAGTTTTGTTCATACCAATCAAACTGCAGATAGTATGAACCCCGATGTAGATTTCTTTTTCGACAAGGAAGGACAGTGGCAGCAGGAATATGCCCGGTTGCGCACCATTTTGCTCTCCTGTGGCCTTACCGAAGAGCTGAAGTGGGGAGTGCCCTGCTATACATATCAGTCGCACAACATCGTATTGATACACGGGTTCAAGGAGTATTGTGCGCTGTTGTTTCACAAGGGAGTGTTGCTAAGCGATACCGACCATATACTTATTCAGCAGACAGAAAATGTGCAGTCGGCCCGTCAGGTGCGCTTTACCAGTATGGACGATATATTGATGCGGGAAACCATACTGAAAGCCTATGTCTATGAGGCCATAGAGGTAGAAAAAGCAGGGTTGAAAGTGCCGCTTAAGAAAACAGCCGAGTACCCTGTGCCCGAAGAACTGGAGCAGGCCATGCATGACAATCCCGAGCTGAAGGCTGCTTTCGAAGCACTTACTCCCGGTCGCCAGCGGGGCTATTTACTGCATTTTTCTCAGCCCAAACAATCGAAAACACGCACATCCAGAATAGAGAAGTGCCTGCCCAAAATCCTTGAAGGCAAAGGCTACAACGACCGCTAGCAGCCGGGTCAATGCCTCGCACAGCAGGGCTGATCACTGGCCTTAAACTCTTTGATGGTCATGCCATAGGCCTTTTTAAATGTTCTGGCAAGGTGGCTGCTGTCGGTAAAGTTTAGTTGATATGCTATTTCTTTTAGCGTGAGGTCTGTGTGCAGTATTTTCGTCTCAACCAGCCGCAGTTTCGATCGGGTAATGTACTCGGCCAGGCTCATGCCGGCTTGTTTTTTGAAATACTCGGAAAAATAGGTAGGTGAAATTCCAAAAAGGTCGGCAAGAGCCGGTATGCGCAGCTTTTCCTGCTGATCCAGGTGTGTGTGAATATACCGCAGCAACTCCCCAAACCGATTGCCCGATGCATTGCCCTGATCTACGTATTGCTTTTCAATACTGCGCGCCAGTATGTTGAGTATAGACACCATAGCTCCGGTAATAATCGAGCCGGAGTACCTATCGGATTTGAGGTATTCGTGGTGGATGGATTTTATGGTCTGTATGATATATCGACGCTCGGTTTCTGTGCCTATTATGTCACCGGGAATTTTGTTGTAATTGGCCAATACATACGCCATTCGATCAAACCACTCTGAATAATTGGCCAGGTGCTGGTCGTCTAAAAAGAAAAGATCGGTAAAGCGAACAAAGTAAAATCGCGATTTTTCTTCGATGGTAAAAGAATGACAATCCAGCGGGGGAAGCAGGAAAATATTGCCGGGCTCGTAAGCAAAGCGGTGCTGGTTGATACATTGGTACCCCCTGCCCTGATCTACATATACTATCTCAAAAAAGTTGTGCTTGTGGGGGCGTTGTTTCCACACAGAAAATTCTTCTACTTCTATTTCAAAAACCTGTCGTATTTCTTCTAAAATCATGGTATGCATGTGGGTTTTGTACGGTCAAAAATAGTGGTTTTGGCTATCGGAAAAGAAAAATGGGTGTATCGACACCCCTGCACCCAATTTTCTTACAACTATTACCAATCTTCATACAATTTATAGCACTAACGGCACCCACACATTTGCGTTTACCCTATCCATAACAACCGTAAAATAGTTTATTTATGAATGTAAAAGAGATATTGAATTTTCGTTATTCTACCAAAGAGTTTGATCCGGAGAAAAAAATATCAGAGGAAGATTTTGATCAGGTAAAAGCCTTGTTGCAGATGAGCCCATCCAGCACCAACCTACAGCCCTGGCATTTTATCATAGCCAGTACCGACGAGGGAAAGCAGCGCATAGCAAAGGGTACGCAGGGCTTTTTTAGCTTCAATGCATCCAAGGTGCTGGACGCCTCGCATGTTATTGTGTTTGCTGCCCGCACCAGTGCCGACGAAGCATATATGAAACACCTGCTCGAGCAAGAAGACAAAGACGGGCGATACCCCAATGATGAAGTAAAACAATCGGTATATGGAGCCCGAAATCTATTTACCAACATCCATCGCTACGACCTCAAGGATTTTCAGCACTGGCTGGAAAAGCAGGTGTACCTCAACATGGGCAACCTCCTGCTGGGAGTGGGAGCGCTGGGAATAGATGCCGTACCAATGGAAGGCGTAGATGTAAAAGCCATTGACGATGAATTCGACCTGCGCGCCAAAGGTTTCACCACTGTGGGGGTAGTATCACTGGGCTATCGCAAAGACAGTGACTTCAACGCTAAAACGCCAAAATCCAGATTGCCACAAGAAGAGATTTTTTCTCTTGTCTGATACAGTACAAGCTCCGGCGGGTTGCTAAACCCGTATGGATTTTTTCTAAATAACAACCCTGAGTATAGGCAACATGCTCAACATGCACGGAAGGTCAGGCGCTTTTCGTGCATGTTTTTTTAGCGTAGATTTTATGCTGTGGGGCTTGCATTCGCTATGAAATCGCTATTTTCGCTTTTTTACACGAAACCTATACCATGTCAGAAATACCTCCCTGCCCTTCATGCGGATCCGCATACGTATATCCTTCAGATCTGCTGCTGATATGCCCGGAATGCAACCACGAATGGAACCCTCTGGAAACGGAGGATACCTCCGAGGCACAGGTGAAAGACGCCAACGGCAATCCACTGGCTGATGGCGATACCGTGGTAGTGGTAAAAGACCTGCCCGTAAAAGGCGCCCCAAAACCTATCAAAGCCGGCACTAAGGTGAAAAACATTCGCCTCACAGATGGCGATCACAACATTGATTGCAAAATAGATGGATTTGGCCAGATGGCACTCAAGTCTGAATTCGTAAAAAAGGGGTAAACGATTTAGTAGGTTTCAGTAGAAAGCAACTCGTCTATATCAGACAACACTTCCATCGAATATTGGTTGAGCAGTCCTACTTTCTTTTCGATCACAGCACGATCAGGATTGTTTTTGGTCGCATTTTCGATATCGCGAATCAATGCAGAAAATTCATCGATACCCAACAGCAGTATGGAGGGTTTGATTTTGTGAGTTATCCGGCTTATTTCTTTCCAGTTGTTGTTTTCCAGCGCTTCATTTATGCCGTCTATCGATCCGGGCGTAATTTTCACAAAGGTGGTTAGCATGTCTTTGATAAACTCCCTGTCATTGTCGCTTATCGTATAGATATAATCGAGATCTACTTTCATTCGGTATTCCACAGATAGTTCACTAGCTCTTGTAATATACTATTTTAATCGAATGTTAGCGTAACAAAATAGCTAAAAACCTTCGACCTTGTTCCACAAGGGAATGAAAGGAAAAGTACATTTTGCTAAAGAACGGTATTACATTAAGTTATAAAAATAAGAGTAGCCTGTACACAATGTCCGTCTCCGTAGGCCTCTTAGTTCACAGCTAAAAGACCTTGCAGGCTAAAGCGGCACAAAAGTAGGCTATATTTTTTTCATTTTTAAGCATTATTGACAAACAAATACAAAAGTATATAGTGCTTTGATGCCAAATAGCTTATTTATAGCCGCTTTTTACCGTGTCTCGGCTTTCGCAATAGCGTAAGGAATCAACCTTTCTTTTTCTTTTTATTGGATCTAACGGGTGGAGTGTCATCCTCAGCAAGCAATGCCTGCCATGCCTGCCTGTCTTCTGTATGATGTCCCTTGCTCGCAGACATATCTACCGTATACTGATAGTCTTCGCTGGACAGGTCTACCCGGGCTATAGGCTTAGCCAGATTGCCTTCTATGGCAGCCAGCTGTGCTTCTTCCTCCGGACTGCAAAATGACAAAGCCTGCCCTTTTTCTCTGCCCCGTCCTGTACGCCCTACCCGGTGCACGTAGTTGTCTACATGGTCTGGCAGGTCATAGTTTACTACATAATCCACATGGGGTATGTCTATGCCGCGTGCACTTACGTCCGTAGCTATCAATATTTTCAAAGTTCCCTTTCGAAAACGATGCATCACTTCATCGCGTTCAGTCTGCGCCTTGTCACTGTGTATCGTATCAGAACTAATATTTACCCGCTCAAGGGCTTTTTTCACCCTTTCGGCCCGTACTTTGGTTCGTACAAATACGAGTATCTTTTTGGTATCGTGGTTGTTGATCAGGTTTTCGAGAAAAAAACGCTTATCATCCATAGCCACAAAAGCTACGGCATGGTCGATGTTTTTAGCCACCGGATCCTTGGGCGATATTTGTATACGGATGGGGTTAGTTACCAGAGAGTACGCCAGTTTTTTTATCTTTTCGTCTATGGTAGCAGAAAAAAACAGGGTTTGGCGTTTTTTAGGAAGATGACGCATGAGATCGCGTATGTCTTTGATAAAGCCGAGATCGAGCATGTGATCTGCTTCGTCGAGTACCAGTACTTCTACCCGCCCGAGTTTTAGCACTCCCTGGCTTACCAGATCAAACATCCGTCCCGGTGTAGCAATGAGTATATCTACTCCTTTGTTGAGCTGCTCGATTTGCGGATCCTGATCTACTCCTCCATGAATGCAATAGGTGGTAAGCCGCGTGTATTTCCCCAGCGAGCGGAATACAGCTTCCGTTTGCTGTGCCAGTTCGTGGGTGGGTGTCATTACCAGGCATTTTACTCCAAAGGGGCGTCCTTTCACTTTTCGCTCCTGCAGCTGATGCAATATGGGAATGGCAAATGCCGCCGTTTTTCCTGTGCCCGTTTGCGCTATTGCCAGCACATCATCCCCTTTGAGTATGGCAGGAATAGACTTATACTGAATATCAGTAGGTTTTTTGTATCCCTGCCGGGCAATGCTTCTTTTTATGCCGGGGTGGATGTTGTATTGCTCAAACTTCATAGAATATAATAGAATGTGCGCAAAGATACCTCCTTCCCTCACACTGTGGGCTATTCCGTGTTTTTTTCCAACCGCCCTGGGTAAAAACCCTGCTAGCGAAGGCTTTTGTACCAGATATTCATGCTTTCGATTGTTTCACCAATAAGCGTATTGTTGGGCAGTGTCCCTCCAAAACAATACCCAAGTCTGCCAAAAGCCCGGTTCATGCCATGCGAAACCGACCGTGCAATGGTATACAGTGTTTTTATGTTTTTATCGTGCATGGCGTATTCCATTTCTTTCAGCAGTAGATAGGATAGTTTTTTACCCCGATGGTCTGGGTGCGTGGCAAAATCAGTCATTTCAGCATTGTTTTGCTCTTTGTCTATTTCTGCTGAAGCGGCAGCTACCAGTTGGTCGCCGGCAAATACGCCAAAGTAAGATACATGGCTTTCCATAGTAGAAAGCAGGTAGCTCTCGTCAAAAATCGGAAAGGGGTATTTTTTGAACACACGCTGGTACAGTCCGGCCAGTTGCGGTGTGTCTTTGGCTGTAAGCATGCGCATCTGGTAGCCTTCGGGCAATGTCAGATCAATGGGGCGTGTAGGTGCCTCCATGGCTTGATTCACAATATTTTTGATGAGTTTTTTTTGCTTTCGCGATACATAAGACCGCTTGGAGCTAAAATACTGTGCCATAAAATAGCCGGTTTCTTCGCCGTTGTAAAGCCCAGGCACTTCTGCTTCTATTTTAAAGTTACTGTCCCGGAATGTGTCGAGTGCAGGTTTGGGCACTTTTGCAAAAATTTTGGAGTAGCGTTTTACAATCGCCAGGTCAGACAATTGATCCACAATATGAGGGGTGTCTTTGGGGTGCAGTTTCATCAGGTAGGCCCGATCGTTGTGTGGACCGTGCTGTACTGTAGACCTGCCTATTTTTTCAGTTTTATCAAACAATATCATCTTTTTGAAAACCAATAAGTTAAACTATATAAAATTAGTGATGCTGATATTCCAAATACCGTAGCGTCCAGGTTGTAAGGCAATGCTACGGCAGCAAAAATAAGCACCAATGTAGTACCACCCCCTCCCAGCATACTTACCAGTGCTGCCCGGCTGCAGGTATGCCTGGAAAAGTAAGCTGCCAGTGTAGGCACCAGCAATCCCGAAACCATAAATGCATACGATTGCAGTACGATATCGAGCACAGAAGTGAAGTAGGTAGCCAGTAGAAATGCAGCCAAGCCCAGTAGCAGTGTGATCAACTGCGACTGGCGTATCAACTGCTTACTGCCTGAGGACTTCACTCCTGGTAAAAATGATGGGATAATGTCATTTAGAAAATTTCCAGAGGAAGCTATCAGGCAGCTGTCAGCAGTAGACATAATGGCTGAAAAGTAGGCTGCCACCACAAAACCGGCAATGCCAATGGGTAGCACGTTGGTAAGCAAGAGCGGTAAGGCTGATTCAGGGTCGCTAAGGGGAAAGGCCACTCGTGCCAGCATGCCAAGCCCCACTCCTACAAAAGCCAGTATGGGGTATTCGAATATTCCCGCTATAAAAAAGGCTTTTCTGGCTTGCTTTACATCAGGGCTGGCATATACCCGCTGGTAGAGTGTCATGGCTATAAACCATATCGGCACGATAGAAAAGGCCCAGTTGACAACTGTGACCGGTGCGATATGCAACAAGGAAAAATGTGTATCGGGCAGGGTGTTGCTAATGGCACTCCAGCCTCCCAGGCTATGGTAGGCAAATGGAAAGCCCAGAAAAAGCAAACCAGCAAGCAGGACGATCCACTGCACCGTGTCGGTGTACACTACCGCTTTCAGCCCACCCATGACCGTATAGAGCACTACTATAAGGGTCATTACGATAAGTGAAAAGTGCAGCGGATCGATTCCCGGCATGTCAGAAAATATGCTGGCTGCAGCGAGTTTTCCACCGGCAAGAATCTGACCGGCGGTAAAACCCAGATAGCCTATTCCTGAAATAAAAGCTGCCAATGCGGCCACACGCTTGTTGTAGCGCAATGCCAGAAAATCAGGAAAAGTCAGCAAGCCATGTTTCAAGTCTAATTTTTTGAGTAAGGGCACAGTAAAAACGGCTGCCAGCCATGCTCCTACCAGGCCTGTAAACAGCAGCCAGGTGCCGGCCAGTCCCATGCTAAAGCCCAGCCCCCCCAGTCCGATAGAAAAGCCACCGCCCACATCAGTAGCAGCGATAGACATGCCTATATGTCCTGCACGGATCGTTCTGCCTCCTACATAAAAATCTTCACTGGATGTGTTTTTTCTATAAAAATAGAAACCTACACCCAGTATAATTACAAAATATACGCTAAATACGAGGTAGTCTGCCAGGTGCATTAATTCGCCTGCTTCAACTGTTCGTAACCCGAATTTTTGATGGCGTTTTCTACTAGCGAATCATGCAGCGATTCATCTTCCCACAGTTTTTGCCCTTCTATCGGCAAGGTCTCTATCGGGTCGAAGTATACATAGAGTTTCGATCCGTTTACACTTGGACTTCTGTAAATGCTAATGCCCGTTACTTCATCGTAGTATTCGTAGCTATGTACATCTCGTTTTCCTCCCCCACCGGGTGCGTCAGTTACAAACAGGGGCGTATTAAATCCTGCCGTTATACCGCGAATTGATTTTTCCAGTTCTACGGTTTGCTGTACACTTGTACGCATATCTTCGGTACCCTGCACCATGTCGTGTTGGTATACATAGTAGGGTTGCACATTCATGTAAGATAGCTTGCGGATCAGGTGCTTCATCGTTTCGGGAGTGTCGTTTACTCCTTTTATCAGCACACTTTGGTTTCGCACTGTTACCCCGTTTTTAAAGAGGTGAAGCATTGCCTGGCGAGTGATTTCAGTAATTTCGTTGGCACTGTTGAAGTGTGTATGCAGTACTACTTCTTTGCCTTTTGCCTGCCCTTGCGCTACTATGTCTATCAGTGTATTGGTCCACGTTTCGTCGGTTAGTATTTTCATAGGTGAAACGGCCGGACCTTTGCTCGCAAAGCGAATACGACGCACATGTGGTATGTCCAGCAGGATATCTCCTATCAGTCTGAGCCTGTCGGGTACCAGCATGTAGGCATCTCCTCCGGATATTACTACGTCTTCTATTTCCGGTCGAGAAGCTATATAGGCGAAAGCTTCATTCCATTTTGCCGGAGCATTTTTAAACTTTACTTTGTCTACTGTTTCTGTATCGCTACCTATGGCATAGCTCCGTGTACAAAACCGGCAATATACCGGACATACATCCAATGGCAGAAAAAGTACTTTGTCGAAATAGCGGTGTACCAGGCCGGGCACTGGTGAGTCATTTTGCTCGCCCAGCGAATCTAAAGTAAGTTTAGGGTGGTCGGGTTTTCTTCCGCTATCTACAGGAATAAATTGTATGCGTAGTGGGTCGTTGTAGGGATCGTTCCAGTTGATCAGACTAAGTATATATGGCGATACACTTAGGTTCATAGGGGCATTTTCCATGCCTTTTTCTACATCGGCTATAAACTCCGGATCGACCAGTCCTTCTGTCAGTTCTTTTAATTTGGCTACTTTTCTTACCGTATGCTTGTTTTGAAATTTGGTATCCAAAAACTCCTCTTCGCTTACGTCTTTAAAGGCCGGTATGGTCTGCCAGAATGTACCCTTTACAAAATGGCGGTGCTGGAGCACTTCCCGTTGTACGGGTTCTTTTATTGGGTTTGGTATTTTTAGTTCTTTTAGTTCTTCCAGATTCTCACTCTTAGTAATCGCTCTAGGTAATTCTGAAAAATTATCTGCTTCTTCTATCCTTGTGATTTCTTCTTCTGTGTAATACATAAATTTTGTTTCTGTATTGTTAAAATATGTTCTATAGAACTTATGCAAAGTTAGTTATTTAACATAAGTATAAAAGATTCTGTAGAACTTATTTTAAGAATTACTCCACTGTATCGTCGAGGGGCTCGTCAGAAATAAGCAACGGTGCGGCTTCTATTTCTTTGATTTGCATAGCAGAAACAATGATTTCAAGCGACCGCTTGACCATTGCCTGATCGTCAGTAGAAAGCGAATTCAACTTTTTTGCCAGCCTGTCGTGAAGAACATTTGGTGCGTCTTGAAGGAGCTTTAGCCCTACGGCCGTTAAAGCTATATAGGTTACTCGTTTGTCTCCTGACTTTGGCAATCTGGCTATATAGCCTTTTTTTTCCAGCCGATTGATAATGCCTGTAACTGTGCTCGAGTTGAGACTTAGCAACTCCATGAGCTCTTTGTGAGTCGATTTATAATCCGGCTGTTGTTCCAGGTGATTGAGGCAGAGTAACTGTGTAATGCTTAAACCAAAGTCTTTTTGAATGCTCTTGGATTCCAGATTAAGCGATCTTACTATCTTTCTTATACTGACTAATATTTCTATTGAGTTCATAAGGCGGGGTTTGTGAGGCAAAAAAGTTCTATACGACTTTTTGCAATGGGTTATACAACTGTTTTACATGATGGTCAATGCAGCCTTAGTGGCTATACCGATCAGCACCGACACTGCAAAGCTAATCAGTGTTCCTATTAAAATGTATTCCGTTCGCTTTCGGTCTTTTGATTCTTTGAGTTCTCCAAAGCGGAAAATGGATTTAGCAGCAAGTAAAAAACCAACCGGCCGTAATTCTCCAACCAAAATAAAGGTAAGAATGAGGACACGTTCAAGTATGCCTATCCACTTGCCGGCATGTGTCAGGCTCTCACTTTGCATAGTACCTCCATCGTCGGCTGTGATTTCCTGCTGCCAGCTGCGAGTAAGGTAACCAATCAGATACCCAGACGGCAGGCTCACTACCAGGTATGCAATCCAGATAAGCAGGCTTTGCGGAGTGGTAGCCAATTGTAGACTCGCATGAAAGAGATCTATGCCCTGATCGCTAACGACTGCCCAGTATATCATCAGGGAAAGAATGTGTGCACTCTGATCTACTACAAAGGCTATCGTATCGTCTCGTTTACTGGCTACTTTAAGAGCGTCGATAATACCATGCGCCAGCACCACGAACACAGGTGCCTGCCAATGGTGCCACTGCCCTACCACCAGATAAGTTATGGCACCTACAATGAGCAAATGACCATAGAAATACGGACTTCTCCATCCGCGTTTTTTTTCCTGAGCTATGCGATTGGTCTGAAAAACAAAATCGGCCAGTATATGGGCTAAAATAAGGCGAAGCAGCAGGTCTATTTGCTGTAGTTCCATGCGATTACTTGTTTGTAGCGTTTAATAAATGGTTGTAAACTCTGAAAATCGGATGCTTCCAGTCGCTTGCCTATGGCGCGCTGGCTTTTCCCCAGTTTTTTTCCGATTTCCTGCTGGGTCATGGTGGCCAGTAGTGTGTAGTATATGGCATCTGCCTGCTGGGTGGTCCATCGACCGATAATGGCATCTGCCATAGGACATGCCGCTGCAAATTCATCGTCATAAGCATTGCCCAAAGTAATTTGCAGTAGCCGGTTGTTTTCCTTCATCGTATCCAAAGCCCTACCCGACCGTACAAATGCCTCTCCGTCCAGTGTACCCACCCGTGTATCTGCATCAAATTTCTGACTGGCAATACTTCCTATCCCTATTGACAGCCTGCCATCCCATGTTTGCTGTCGCGTATTGCCCCTGGAGTGTCGTCTGAGTCCTGTACGAAACAACAAGGCCACATTTAATGCTAACGCCGGATCGCTTAACAGTACCTGAAAACTATCGCCCCGGTATATATCGACAAGCATATCGGGTGCTATTTCCTGTTTTATTTCTTCGGCCAGTTGCTGCAATACTTCTTTGTATGGGCCGCCGGAAGCAGTGGATGCCACCAAATCTCCCGTAATAACTGCATATACATTCGTTTTCATAGTATCCTTTTTTCCCTTACTCATATTTGGTCACAACATAAAACCTACCGGAAGTTACCCCTCTTCCCAACCCGACAAAGCAGGGTTACTTGCAATATAACATTACTTCATAAAATAGAACCTCTAGAAGTTCTAAAACTGAAATAGAACCCCTGAAGGTTCTAAAATTAAAATAGAACCCCTGAAGGTTCTAATGTACAATAACATCGTGCAAGGCCAAACCTGCTATAAGTATTTATGCATGTGGCATTGAAAGCTGATTACACTTAGCTATAGAAAAAACATCAGTTAATTTGCAACACCACTATCCAATAGCGACAGACACCTTTTTTCCACATTTAACTCCGCAGTAATACCCAAAGGCAAGGTGGCATTATCGTCTATGTGGCCAATAGGTAGCCCATATACAGCCGGAATATTCAGAGTACCGATCCTATCTTCCAGAACCTCACGCAGCGATAGCGATAAGCTGAAGTCGGGATCATCAGGTTTGGTTTCGCAATCAGAAAACACGCCCAAAGCTATACCGGCAGCCGATTGCAATTTACCGGCATTGAGCAGCTGAGTGAGCATGCGGTCTACCCGGTAAGGAGACTCTCCTATATCTTCTATGAAGATGATTTTGCCGGCATAATCCAGGTCGTAAGGTGTGCCCAACAGTGAAACCAACAGCGACAGATTGCCTCCGGCCAAAGCTCCCCTAGCCACACCCGGCGTGAGCGTGTATGGCTGAAAGGCCTGATCTTCCAAGTCTTTCCATGCGTTGGGACGCTCTATATCGAGCTTGTTTTTTTCCTTCAACAGTGTTTTTTCGAAATGCCGGCTGGTAAAAACAGAAAATTCTGAAGCACCTACAGGGCCGTGAAAGCAAACCAGCCCGGTTTTGGCGTGAATCCCAAAAAGCAATGCTGTAATATCGCTATACCCTACCAGCACCTTGGGATTGCCTTTTATCAGATCATAGTTCAGGTGTGGCAAAAGCCTGCCGGATCCATACCCACCACGAGCACATACTATGCCTTTAACCTCAGGGTTTTCAAACATGTCATGCAGGTCGTTGAGCCGCTGAGAGTCTGTGCCGGCAAGAAATCCCTTGCGCACACGCATGTTTTCTGAATAGATCACACGAAAACCCAAAGCTTCCAGATTTTCCAGCGATTTTTCAAAAGCTTCACGAGACACAGCACTGGCCGGAGTAATCAGGCCCAGGGTATCTCCTTTGCTTAGCTTTTGGGGTTTTATCAATGGCAGTGCAGAGCTATCGGCTCGGGTAGCTGTCGGCGATAGTAGAGGTAGCGTTGCTGCCAGTGCGGATGATTTGATAAAACTTCTTCGCTTCATGAGTAGTCGTTAGAGATGATGTTTGCTATAAAACCGGTTAGCAAGTATAAGAATTTACTACCACAACTACATAGCCCCATCGGGGCATTAAAAACCATAAGCTGGATTGTCAACAGAAAAAGTATTAGGAGCAAAATCAGGGTTTACAGATATGTTGCTATATACATATTTTTCATAAAGCCCCTTGTCGTCGTATACTTCCATAAGCAGGGGCAGAAAGCGCTCACTGTCTACATATAACAGCATTTTGGGCGAGTAGTCGTTGGGTATCTGTATTACCTGGCCAGCCTTTACATCATCGTAGCTTTTCACATTCGTATTGCGTTCAAGGATCATGTATTCACTCAAATGATAACGTTTGGCTATGTCTACCAGCGTTTCTCCCTGTTTTACAGTATAGTCAATAAATTTAAAATGAGGGTTTTCAAAAGAAATTGCATAGCACGAGCGACCATCATGCGTTACCAATCCTTTGTTAATGACCATTTGATCCAACTGATCGGCGTATTTGTTGCATATATACTCCAGTATGGTGGCCACATGAGCAAAGCCCGACTGAAAAATGGTGTGATGCTGATCTTCGCGCATCATTCCTTCCATGGGATCCAGCTTTACATTTACCCAGGGAAAACCATTGGTATTGACGGTGGCTTTGTTGTTATTCTGCCCACTTACATACAGCACTTCCACACCGTCTTTGGGATGAGACTGACGCACATATACTTTAAAAGGAGACTTAGTCAACCGTGTGAGCGTAACCTGACGTATCATTTTTCCCTCTATTCGCTCCTGCTTATCCAACTTGTATTCGAGGGTACGAATGGTTCGGGTGTTATCGATAAATCGGCGGGTAATGTCAATACCCGATTTTTTTTCTGCCGGGCTAAAAGCCATCAAACCAACAACTGCTACTAATATCCACTTACTCATATCTCCTGGTCAATGATCAAACTACAATAATTAAACAAAACTACACTGCGCCACACGAAAAGCTGTTTTACAAGCAACTCAGGAGAATGCGCAGTTTGCAGCTACTCCTGGCCCGAATCTACTAAAACACCATTTTGCATGGCAATACTTCGAGGCTAAATTAAAACAGGAAGCTGTTATAAATCCAACAAAATCTTTAAATTACCTTAAACAAACCCTTTAAAACTATGAACAAAACTGCTAAAATTATTATCGGGCTAGAAGCGCTGGTAATCGTTTTTTTTATGGCATTGGCCAATATACAAAGTACGGAAGCTAAAAAACAAAACATGATAGCCGTTAAAACAATGGCTGAAGCAAGGCAATATGAAAGTGAACTAAAAAAAACAAAGGTAACGCTGGCTGCTCAGCCAAAAGATGTAGAGGAATGTCTGCAAATAGCAAAAGCTGCCGAAGAAGCAGCAGCTAAAGCAGAGATAGAAGCTAAAAAGCAAACCGAGAAGGCTAGAAAGCAAGTTGAGACTGCAGTAGCGAGGGCACTAGAGGCCCAAGCTAAGGTAGCTGGGTACGAAGAAAAGCTGGGCATATTGGAGCAAAAAATAAATGAGCAGCAAGCGGCATTGCAAGAAAAAAAATAGCGCATCATCACCCGCTATTCTATGGAGGTTTCTTTCACTTACGACTTTCAAAAAATACAAGAAAAAAGCAAGACCGGCCCATGGCCCAGCTTTAAAGCTGCAAAAAGACAACACCATTTTCAATCACCTGATTTTATCTATTATTTTAAATAAATTTTTTAACACCTAACCTTCATTCAATATGAGCAACACAGGACAATACGCCGGATTTTGGATGCGCTTTGTGGCGGTAATTATCGACGGCATCATTCTTTCAATTTTACAAAACCTTATCATTATCCCCATACTGGGAGCCGTGGGTTTTAGTGCGTTGGCCAGCAATGGCTTTGACCCTTCTATGATGAGCGAACAGGATATGATGGCGGCATTGCCGGCTATTATCAGTGCAGCCAGCACTGCGATCATGGTGTCGGGCATAATCAGCATTTTGTACTATACACTTATGGAATCAAGTAAATCGCAAGCGACTCTCGGCAAAATGGCTCTGGGCTTGAAAGTAACCAACGAAAATGGTGAACCGCTAAGTTTTGCAAAGTGCCTGATACGGCAGATTGGTAAGTATGTGTCTTACTTTATTTTATTAATTGGCTTTATAATGGCCGGGTTTACGGCTAAAAAACAAGCCTTGCACGATATGATGGCAGGTGCATTGGTAGTAAAAAATAAATAGCTACGCATAACGTAAAAAAGGCTTTATGAGAATTAACTCACAAAGCCTTTTTTGGTTTTTACAACGGTGTGTCAATCCATTTTTACCAGATAGACATTACGCTCGGGTTCGTCACTACCCCTATCAAAGGCGACCAGTATATCACCACTAAATAGCCAGTAGTCGTGATCACTGTCTATTTCGTCACCCTCGAGTATCAGTTCACCCTTTTTGTTAATCTTCCAGGTGCCATATTCGGTTTCCTGCTCATCCAGGGCATTCACGGTTACTTTCAGCCGATTGCCGGATTCAAACTCAAAACGGATATCAATTTCATCCAACACATCGTCTACAAATCCCAATACGGACTTTACAAATATTCGCTCCCATACATCTGCATCATCCAGTTCTTCTTTCACCTCATCGTTTTCCAGATCTATCACCAGTTTCCACACCCCTTTGAGGTCTTTTTCTTTCACTTTTTTGGTTTGTGCCTCGGCACTGGCCATCAATACTACCATCAGGGGTAGCCACAAGATTAGTTTTTTCATGTTATAAAAGGTATTATGTTATGCAAAGTAGTGACTTAAACTAATCCTTAGGGAAAAGGTTACAAAAAACATCATTTGACCTAACATTATACTATTGCCCCAACCCGTGTAGACGGCAAAAAAAGCTCTGTAAGGGTAACACTGCATTAAAAATAAATTAATATGTAGCTTTGCCCTCTTTTGCAGTTAATCCAGGAAAATTCACATCGCATAATTTATGAATTCATCGATTAAAACGGGAATATACCCAGCGTTGGTGTTGCGCATTCTGCTGTCTATGACGGTATTTACTCTTTGTAGAATTTTCTTTTATGCCTATAACCAATCTTACTTTTCCGAAACTACATTCAGCGATTTACTGCTTATTCTGTGGGGAGGTTTTCGCTTTGACCTTACGGCAGCACTTTACCTCAATGCACTGTATATACTCCTGCAGATATTGCCACTCAAAATACGGCATCACCGTAGATATCAGCGCATCTCATTCGTGATTTTTATCGTCACAAATGCGTTGGGAATAGTAGCGAATCTGGCAGATACGGTCTATTATCAAATCACTCTCAAGCGAACCACAGCCGCTATATTTCAGCAGTTTGCGCATGAAGTAAACCTGCCGGGCCTGGTGTTTCGTTTTCTAATCGAATACTGGTATGTCGATTTACTGGCTGCCTTGCTGATCGGTATACTTGTTTTTATAGCCAAGAGAATTCAGGTTTCCACCACGCCCCCCACCCAACACATAGCCGTGTATACCGGTGTTCAATTTGTATTGATGGCAGCTTCAGTATACTTGATTATAGGGGGAATCAGAGGAGGTTTTAAGCACAGTACACGCCCCATCACCCTGAGCAATGCTTCGGCGTATATTACACGTCCCAACGAACGAGCCATTGTGCTAAACACTCCTTTTGCCATCATTCGCACCCTGAAAAAAAGTGCACTACAGGAAAAGCAATATTTTGCAACGACCGAAGAACAGCAGCGCATATACTCGGCGTGGCATCCCGGCTGGCCCGATAGCACGATGCAGAAAAAAAATGTAGTGATTTTTATACTGGAAAGCTTTGGTACAGAGCATATTGGCGCTTTAAACAAAGACAGCAAAGGCTACAAAGGGTATACCCCTTTTCTCGACAGTCTGATTGACCACTCGTATACATTTAAGTACTCGTATGCTAATGGGCGCAAATCTATATCGGGTATGCCCAGTGTACTGGCCAGCATACCGTCGTTGGTAGCTCCTTTCGTTTTGTCACACTATTCGGGCAACAAAATCAACAGCCTGGCCACCGAGCTTAGCAGTCAGGACTACTATACCGCTTTTTTTCACGGTGCTGCCAATGGTTCCATGGGGTTCGATGCATTTGCCCGTCAGGCCGGTTTTCACGATTATTTTGGTAAAAACGAGTTTAACAACGACGAGCACTACGACGGCATCTGGGGAATATGGGACGAAGAGTTTTTTCAATATTTTCATACGGAGATGGACAACATGAAAGAACCTTTTCTGACAGCTCTGTTTTCGGTTTCATCTCACCACCCCTTTATTTTACCCGAAAAACACAAAAACAGCTTTCCGAAAGGAACCCTGAAAATCCATAAAAATATAGGCTATACGGACTATTCTCTTCGACGTTTTTTTGAAAAAGCACAACAATCAGACTGGTATGAAAACACCATTTTTGTGCTTACAGCAGACCACTCCTCTACCTATAGCGACATAGCTAAGTATAAAACCACACTGGGCACGTTTACGGTACCTATCATTTTATTTGAACCGGGAAATGAGAAAATGAAAGGCATGGATACCACTACTGTGGTGCAACAAAACGACATTATGCCCACTGTGCTAAACAAGCTCAATTATCCCAATCCCTATATTGCATTTGGTACAGATATGCTGGACACCACAGCTGATCATTTTGCCATTGGTCATATCGGAGATTCGTATCAACTCATCATGGATGGCTACCTGCTACACCACGACGGTGACAATACCAAGGCGCTGTACAACATAACCCGCGATGAACTGCTACAGCATAATCTGGCGGGATCACAGCCAGGTGTAGAACAAAAAATGGCTACAAAACTCAGAGCGATTATCCAGGAATACAATCGCAGGTTGATTCGGGATGATATGACTGTAGACTAACAGACAGGTATGAGTGAAAGGCACACACCCGTGCATTTTTCAAAAAATGCTATAACCTTTCACTCCTTGGCCTCAAAATATATAGATGCAAGTGTTTCTCGGCTGAGCCTAAATAACTACTTTTGCACAGATTTTTAGTACCAAATTAGATATTGATATATAATGTTTGACAATCTAAGTGTAAAGCTAGACAGAGCGTTTAAAACGCTAAAAGGACAGGGACGGATAACCGAAATCAATGTAGCCACTACCGTAAAAGAAATAAGGCGTGCACTTATAGATGCCGACGTAAACTACAAGGTAGCCAAGGAGGTTACAGATAAGATCAAAGCGGAAGCACTCGGACAGGATGTACTCATAGCCGTATCGCCGGGGCAGTTGCTGACCAAGATTGTGGCAGAAGAGCTTACAGAACTGATGGGCAAGTCCAATGAGCCTATCAATCTGCAGGGTGATCCAAACATTATATTAATATCCGGTTTGCAGGGATCTGGTAAAACGACCTTTTCCGGAAAACTGGCCAATCATCTCAAAAGTCAGCGCAATGTATTGCTGGTAGCCTGTGATATCTACCGCCCTGCGGCGATAGATCAGCTCAAAGTACTCGGTGAGCAGATAGGTGTAGATGTATATGCCGAGCCTGAAAACAAAAATGCGCTTGATATAGCAAAAAATGCGTTGAAATACGCAAAAGAGAATAATAAGAAGACTGTAATCATAGATACAGCCGGTCGTCTGGCTGTAGATGAAGAGATGATGAAGGAGATAGAAGGTCTGAAAAAAGGCCTGAACCCTGCTGAAACACTCTTTGTAGTAGACTCTATGACAGGTCAGGATGCTGTAAATACCGCTAAGACCTTCAACGATCGTCTGGATTTTGATGGTGTGGTACTTACCAAACTCGACGGTGATACACGCGGTGGTGCAGCCTTGTCTATACGCACGGTAGTCAACAAACCCATCAAGTACATTAGTCATGGTGAAAAGATGGAAGCGCTCGATCTCTTCCACCCCGACAGGATGGCTAACCGAATACTCGGTATGGGTGACGTGGTGTCGCTTGTTGAAAAAGCTCAACAGAACTTTGACGAAGAGGAGTCGCGAAGAATTCAGAAGAAAATTCGCAAAAACCAATTTGGTTTTGACGATTTCCTGTCTCAACTCGAGCAAATCAAAAAAATGGGTAACATCAAAGACCTGATGGGCATGATACCCGGCGTAGGAAAAGCCATAAAAGACATAGACATAGACGACAATTCTCTGAAACCTATAGAGGCTATAATCAAATCTATGACCCCTAAAGAAAGAGAAAATCCCGACATCATCAACGGTAGCCGAAAGCGCAGAATAGCCAATGGTAGCGGCACCAGCGTGCAGGAAGTAAACCAACTGCTAAAGCAGTTTGAGCAAATGCGCAAAATGATGAAAACCATGAATAAAATGGGAGGTGCCAAGCGGGCCTTGTCTGCAATGAACCTGATGGGTAGATAAGTAGTGGAAGACATTCACGGCCAAGCCATCCTCGATTTCCTTAGAGGTGACAAATCAAATCCACTTTGGATCAATAATGTGTATGGAGAACCTGAAGAAATGCCCGTTGAGGTGTATTTTCGGTCTTTTGAGGATTTTTCTCCGATAGAACAAAAAGCACTGGAACACTGTCAGGGAAAAACTCTGGACATAGGAGCTGCAGCCGGATGTCACGCGCTTCACTTGCAAAAAAAGCATGATATGTATGCGCTGGAGCTGTCACCGGCTTGCGCTGCTGTAATGCGCGAACGAGGTGTAAAACAGGTCATAGAGCAAGATTACAGGCTACACGACCAGCAATACGACACCTTACTACTCCTGATGAATGGCATAGGCATTGCCGGTACATTAAATGAGATTCCTGATTTTCTGGAGCACTGCAAAAAACTAACAAAACCCGGAGGGCAGGTCTTGTTTGATTCCTCTGATGTAAAATACCTTTACGAAGAAGACACCAGTATAGAAGTCCCCTATCCTTACTATGGCGATATCCGGTATCAGTACGAATACAAAGAAAAGAAGGGTGAATGGTTTGATTGGGTCTATGCCGACAGGGATATGCTGGATCAAATAGTATCTGATGCAGGGCTCGTATTAGAAGTATTGGCCGAAGATGATTACGACCAATACCTCGGTAGAATTACAGGATTTTAACGAACTATTATTACTATTACACTTAATAGAAGTTTTCTTTTTAGGTTAAAAAAACTTCACGAAGCTGCTTTTAACAAGCTCTTAGTCAGAGTTTTGAATCTGAGAAAATGCAGAATAGCACCGGCGCTTAAGCCGGACAACAGGCCCCACCACACTCCAATAGCTCCATACCCCATTTTGATACCAATTACATAGCCAATAGGAATAGATATAATCCAAAAAGCAAACAAGGTAACCACCGTAGGAACTTTCACATCCGACAATCCTCGCAATACACCCAGCCCTACAGCCTGTACACCATCCGACACCTGGAAAAATGCTGCTATTATCAATAATGTGGCCGCATATTGTACTACTTCAACATCATCTATGTAGAGCAACGGCAGGTAGGACTTGCCCAGAATAAATACGACTGCACAACCACTCATAAAAACTACTGCCATAAGAAAGCAGGTAAACCCGGCTTTGCGTAAGGTCAGAATGTCATTTTTGCCCAATTGATTACCCACACGGATAGTAGCTGCTGCCGCTATGCCGGTAGACATCATGTAGGTAATGGCCGACAAGTTTAACGCTATCTGATGGGCAGCTAATGGCACAGCACCTGTCCAACCTATCATGATGGCTGCAGCACTGAAAGCCCCAACCTCAAAGATGTATTGTAAGCCGGATGGCAAACCGATACGCAGTATATCCCGAAATTTCTCCTTGCTAAAGCGGATGTACTTAAAATGTGCCTGGTAGTCTTTGAAGTGTTTGTAAAAAGCTACAAAAGCCCACATAGCAATGGCCATAACGACACGAGAAATAAGTGTAGCATAGCCAGCTCCCAGTAGCCCCATGGGTTCGAAACCCAGCTTTCCAAAAATGAGAATATAGTTTAAAATGACATTGAGCACATTGCCCGAAACCGAGATATACATGGCTTCCCGCGTAAAAGAAAGCCCCTCAGCAAACTGTCGAAAACTCTGAAAAAACATAAGAGGAAGCATGGTATATGCCATAATATGAAGATACGGCACTGCGCCCACGAGCACTTTAGGATCCTGACCGAAATACTGGAGGCTCTCTGCTCCTACAAATGTCAACAGCATAAGCACCACACCCACCAGTGTGTTGAGCAGTATGCCATGCTTCAGTATAGAAGCACTTTTGGCTTTATCTCCGGCTCCATCAGCCTGAGCTACCAGGGGTGTCATGCCATACGATACCCCTATACCAAACAACATGATAACACTAAAAATACTTAACGCCAAAGAGACCGAAGCTAGTGGAATAGCGCCAAGCCTACCCACCATAATGCTGTCAGACACACTGACAAGTATATGTCCCATCTGACTAAGCATAACCGGGTAAGCCAGTGCAAAGTTTTTTTGAAAATGCTGTTTATATGTCATCGTTTATTTCTGTTTCTTGTAATGTATTTTGTCAGGGGTGATCTAAGAGTATATGAGCTTTGAGAATGCCGGCTATACTGAGACTGTCCGTAATTTCTCCAGCCATAACCATACGTACGGCTTCCGCGAAAGATGTCTTTTTTACCTGAATTACTTCTGTTTCTTCAAAGTTTGTTTCTCCCTGGGTTAGGCCCCTGGCCAAAAACACAAAACCTTCTTCGTCGGTTACTGAATTGGAAGTATGTATGCGCATTATGTTTTCCCAATGGGTAGCAGTGAGACCGGTTTCTTCTTTTAGCTCACGCTTGGCTGCATCCAGTATATCTTCGTTGAGAGGGCCGCCCCCCATAGGTATTTCCCAAGAATACTCATCGAGTGTGTAACGGTACTGCCCTACCAACCATGTGTTGCCCTGCTCATCAATGGGTATAATGCCTATGGCCTTATTTTTAAAGTGGACTTTGCCATAAATCCCCTGATTTCCGGCCGGATTGATAACCTTATGCTCAGATACATTGATCCAGGAATTGTCGTAGCGTTCTTCTTCTCCTGTTTTTTTCCAGGGATTAGTTGTTGTCGTATTTATCATAGCGCATAAAAAAAGGCAGGTAACCCTGCCTTTGCTTTTATTTTTTATTTGGTAGAGTTAATGCCCTGCTTCACTTTCATCAGTATCATTTCTGTGGCCTATTGGATGGTAAGAGTGAACGGTTTTTTCTGTGATGGCCAGTAATAATGCTGACATAATGAATACCATGTGAATTACAATTTCCATAACCACATCTGCATAGGGTGGCTTATCGAGCGATTCCCTGTAATCAACAAATGTCTTCAACAGCTGTACCCCGGAAATAGAAGCCAGAGAGGTAGCCAGTTTGATTTTCAACATACCTGCATCCAGACCGTCCAGCCAGAGCGGCTTGTCTTCGTGCATATCTACATCTATCTTACTGGTAAAGATAGAATAGCCTCCTATAGTCACCATTACTACCAGGTTCATTACCATAGATATGTCCACCAGACTCAGCACGATAAGCATGATCTTGGCTTCATTTTCATCTAGTAATACATATTGGAGGTGTAGGAGTTCCTGAAAAAATTTAGCGAGATATAGAAAACTACCGATGGCAAGACCACCATACAGCGGGGCTTGTACCCACCTACTCCAGAAGATAAAACCTTCAAAAGCATTTTCTATTCCATTAAACGTGTTTTTAAAGCTCATCAGTTGATTGGTATATGTGTTAGGTAAAATGTAACAATAAAAATAGCGCTAATTTTCGTTAATAAAACCCTAAAAGTTTTTTTTTGAGAAAAAAAATAAAATCCGATCGTTAATTGGTTACTCTATATCAGACACGCTTCGGGTATCGCTTCAAATCATTTGCTTTGGCTTCTAAAAATAGCCATGTCGTTTTCAGCTAATCCTAACCACCTGTGTGCCCAAAATCAGATCGTGTAACGAACGCCTGTCTCTACGAAAGTAGATGATGAATATGGCTATCACCAGCAAAAACACCGACATGAACTTTAGCAGCGATCGCAAAGATGCTAATCCTATAGTCAGTGGATGTCCGTTTTTGTCTACTACCTGCAGTTTGCTATACTTTTTGCCTACCGTACCCTGCCAGTCAGACGATTCCAAAACAGCAAAATAGAAAAAGGTGAAGGTCAGGCAAAGCCCATATAAAATGGTGTTGTTGCTGGTGAGAAACGAGCACAACAGATAAACTCCCATCAGTAGAGTAATGTCTATGTTGTAAGCAAATAACCTACTAAAAAAGCCTGCTGCTTCCCGGGGGCTATGATCCGCATCTGTCTTTGGCATGAGGCGATTTTCATTTTTTATACAAGTACCCAAATCGATAAATCGGGTGAAAAGTGTTTGTCGTGCCAAATTAAACCAATATTTTGAATGGATAACCGAAATATGTAACTTCATACTAAACAAAACCAATTCATAACATGAAAATTTTAAAAATCATCGGACTTACCATTCTGGCGCTTGTCATTTTGGTAGTGCTAGTGGGTGTGTTCTCACCCCGAAACGTAGTGGTAGAGCGTTCTATCACCATTAATGCATCCGCCGAATCCGTTTTCGAAGAAGTCAACGGGATGAAAGTTTTTAACGCCTGGTCTCCCTGGCAAAAAATTGATCCTGAAGGTACAACCTACACGTATGAGGGACCCGAAACCGGCGTAGGATCTAAAATGAGCTGGAACAGCGAGCACCCAGAGGTAGGAAGTGGGTCGCAGGAAATAGTGGCTATGGAAGAAAACAGTAAAGTACGCACCGAGCTTTATTTTGGAGGATATGAAGACCCTAACTATGCCGAACTGCAAATCAAACCCGGCGATGAAAACACCACCGTTACCTGGACATTCGAAGGAGATATGGGAAGTAACCCTATAGGCAAAATATTTGGGTTGTTTATGGACAGTATGCTGGGGCCAGCTTACGAAGAGGGCTTGAAAAACCTAAAAGCAATTGTTGAAGCCAAGCCTACGTTTGAGGTCAAAATTGGAGTGGAAGAAGTGAACCCCATAGCATACCTGGGTATGACAGAGAGCTTCGATATGAATGAAATGGATGCTATTGGCCCCAGAATGGGTGAAATATACGGTCAGTTGGTAGCTCATGCACAAGCCAACAATATACAAATAACGGGAAAACCGTTTAGCATTTACCTGTCACAGTCCGAGACGCAATGGGATACCGAGTTGGCCATTCCTATACAGGAAGGTCAGTATCCCACTACCGATAATATCAGTCAGGGCACTACACCCGGAGGTAAAGTAGTGAAGGCTATACACATGGGAGACTACTACAAACTAGGCGATACCCACAAGGAGATCGCTCGTTTCATGGAGCACAAAAAACTTACCTCTTCCGGTTATCCATACGAAGTATATGTCACTGACCCTATGAGTGTGCCGGATACTGCCAAGTGGATGACAGAAGTTTACTACCCGGTAAACTAATCTAAGCTATCACTTCCAAGCAACTCTATAAGCAATTGATAATTAATTGTTTATAGAGTTGTTATGATTCCAGTATTGTTGAGCAAAATGGCTTACATCCCGTCCCAATAGAAACAAAATCCAGATACAGGCATCTGAAAAGAAAACGCTCAAAACACCACGCTCTCTAAATCTTCTTACCGAAGTTATTACTGGTGCCTTTATGAGTACAGTCTTGTTGGACCGCTCACGCATTTTACGGGAAAAATAGGCAGCTTCCATAATAGGCTTTTGAGGGATGCCCCCTACCTGATCAAATGTTTTGCTGAGACAAAAAATACCCTGATCGCCAAAGTAGCATCGATCCAGTCGATAGCGAATACGATTGATGAGTTGAATACTCTTATACACCCACTGAGAACTATCTGCCTCGTACTCAAAAGCCCCTCCTACTACACCGGGTTTGCTTATGGCTTCCACAATATGTTTGTCGAAGTTGACTGGTACGTGGGTATCGGCATCTAAAAAAAGTAAAATCTCACCGGTAGCATGACTAGCACCATAGTTTAGCGATTCGTACTTTTTTCCCTTAAAATCCGGACATTCGAAAACGGTGACTTCACTCCTTTTGATCTGTGATAGAGTGTGGTCGATGCTGCCACTATCCACTACGATCACTTCCAGCTGCGTCAACCCGGACTGGTTTTCGTATATTTTATTCAAAGTGGCATCTATGTATTCTGCCTCATTGAGTGTAGGTATGATGATGGATATGGTCATAGATCATCGAAAATAACGAAAATGTAAACGTTTGTATAGTGTGTAAACGCCTATGACGTTCAGCGTGCGTATGATGCGGTATTTCCAGCTGTTGTTTGGATACACAGACAATGCAGTTTCATCCAATTGCTCTATGATTTTTTTATGTAAAACCGGAAAGTACCGGTCTCTGTTTTTTTCATCCACTGATAAAAACAATTCCATTAACTGATGACAATTTACCAGCGAAAAATCCTCTATAACAGTACCCATAGCTGATCTTCCGTTAGCCAGCCAATTTCCCATTTTCTCCTCCCAGTAAAACATATCAAGGATATTATATCCATATTTGTCAAATATGGATTTACTGTCATTTATCCACTTTTGATATAAATCTTCTACATAAGCTATTCCTCCAAACGCATTGAGCCTGGCCAACACCTTACCATCTACTTTTTTGGAATCAACCTGATAATGATAATAATTGCGCGCAAATTCACTGACACAGGTAATGTTCAGATTCGTTTTGTATTGCTTGAAAAACACATGGTAAAAAGCTGAAAATTGATTTTCATTGGCAAGGGGCACATTCTCTCTCATTTGTTTTTTCACCTCATCTCCTAATGTGGGAGAATAGCGGTGTGCATGAAAAGGAATGCCCAATTGACCTAACAATTGCCGGGGCGTCTGGATGTCCTGATGCGTATCCCTGAGACTTGTATGTTGGATGATAAAATAGGTATTCTTAGGGTTGTAAGGTAGCGATGCTGCCAACATCAAGCGGCTGTCCCAACCTCCTGTAACAGCTATAAGCAACGGATACCGGTGTGCGGCTGCTTCCATAAAGCCTCGCAGCATGGAGGCAGCTTGTACGGCAGCTGTAGCCAGCGGTACAGGTTCTATTTCCTTATTGGGAAAATAACGTTTTACCTCACCGGAGCAAATGCTCAGGTAGTGATTAACCTGCAATTTGTACACTCCCTCATAAGGGGTAGTATGCCGTATAGTTTCTTTTCGTTTTTTAAATTCAGGCGCCTGATAAAAGCCCTTTTCGTCGGAGGCCGGAGCAAGAGGAATAAATTTGCCAAGCAAAGAAGGTTGAGCACTCAACCACCACTCATCATTTCGCCGCGTATAGTATACTTCGCGCTGACCAGTAGCATCATGAATGATTTTAATGTCATTTGCTTCGTGAAACAGGATGGCAAACCGGCCTGCATAACAGGAAAGCCTCTTTGCCAACTCCTGTACAGATGTCGCCTGTGACAGCTCGTTTACTATGTCTTGATTGCCTGCTTTAGGGGTTTTACTGTCAAATAGGAAACCAATCAACAGTAAGGTGCCATTATTGGCTACTGTAACCTCCAGATTGGGATGTGAGTAAATAAAAAAATGCTCAAAAAGTGTTTCCTTCCAGCCATCGAACAACGACAAGCGCTTTGGAGCTACAATGTACTGACGGTTAAACAACAGTTCGCCTTTTTCTTCTTTGCTCAGCATGTTAGAACTTTTTCAAAAACTGACTAATGGAATCGTTGATATCGGGAGATAAGCGTAGAAAATAGGCAGGAATCCAGTACAGTAGCGTCAGCGCTGAACCCCGTAGCAGGATGTTGATGTAAAAGCTATCCAATACCGGTAAAGCGTTTACAACAAAATAGCACAGAAGCCCCAGACCAGAAATAATTAAAAACCACCTCCCAATAGGTTGATAATCCAGTTTTTGATACAAGAAAATAAAACGAGCCACATTTACCAGAACAACAGCCAGAGCCGATGCTATAGCCGCCCCATCGATTCCCAGCAGGGGAATGAAAACGTAATTGAGCACGATTACCAGCAAAATCAGTGCTGCCACAAAAAAGGTATTGTACCTAAAAAATCGAGAAGTGGAAATAATTTCAGTATTCACACCGGCCAGCATATCTACTATTTGTCCTATACCGATATACAGTATTACATACTTACCGGCGGTGTATTCCGGGGGGATCAGCTGAAGGACAAAGTCGACATTGAGCCATACGCCTAAAAACAAGTAAACGGCAAACAAATATTGGTGCAGGCAGCTTTTGCTATACACCGATTTTATAGTTGGTATGTCGTTGTTTTTCCATGCATCAGACACCACAACAATGGCTACTCTTTTCAGGCTTTTGGAAGGAATACTCACAAAAATGCCAAAAAAGAAAACGATGGTGTAAATACCATTTTGCGCTAGTCCGAGCATATTACTGATCATAACACGATCCACCTCCAGCACGATGATGGTGCCCATACTCCCGAGCAAACCATACAAGCCCAACTGGCGCAATTCTTTCCCCATGCCTGCGCTGTTTTGTTTGAACAATGCAAAGTCAAAGCTGTAGCTTTTTTTGATCAGAATGTGTGCAATAGCAGTGAGCCCGGGTATAGAAAGCCCTAAAATGTAAAGCCAAAACAGGTAGACAAACGGGTAACCTTCTACAAACCAAAAGGCAAAAAGTGCCAAAGTAAGTATCAGTTTGGCAAGCATGTTTTCTGTGATGGCACCCAGCACAGAATTGTACAACATGCGAATGAAAGTGTCAAAATTCTTGAAAACCAACCGAAAGACAAACAACACCATAAATCCTATGGCAAACGGTGCAAAAAAGCGCGCTTCGTTCTTCGCATTGATCAACTGGTCTTCGAGCAACACATACGATAATATGCCCAAAACACCACCCATGAGAGTCATTAGAAATGAAAAAGCAAAGAACCCATTGTGTCCGCCTTGCTCATTTCTGAATTTTGGGAAGACTTTCACTGTAATGAGCGGCACTCCCAATGCACAAATGGTAGAAAAGATAATAGTAGCTGAATTGAGAAAACTCAGAAGCCCTATTTTTTCCTGAGAAATCAGGTTGGGTAACAGGACTGTGGTATTGACAAAACCCAGCAATACACCCACATAATTAAATATGGCCGATTGTGTCGCTTGTGTTTTGATCATTCCCATAGTTTGCTCAGGGTTTTATCCAGAAAGTAGTATCTGTAGTACCCGATGTGCAGGTATACGAAGGCCAGTCGGCCAGTTTTTCAAATACAATGGTATACCGCTCTCTTTCAGAATTGTCCAGTATGAGAAGCCCTCCTGACTTTAGCTTGGATACATTCGAAAACAGGCATTCGGGGCGGGCTCTGCCATCTACCAGAATATAGTCGAAATACGCATCTTCAAAACCGGAAAGCGCCAGAAAGTAATTGGTGTACTCTTTACGGTAGCTATACTCCTCGGGAGATATATCCCAAACACTGTAAAAATCGGGCAATACAGCATCTTTTGTATCCTCCTGAGCCGGCACATACCTGTAGTCTACATTTCCAATACCTTTTTGTTGCAGCAGATTTTGTACCTGTTTGAACCAACCCTCATGGTGTTCGATACTCACCAGATGTCCGGATAACTTACAAAAAAACTGCGTGCTACTGCCACTACCAAACTCCACACCTTTCATGTCTTTGGTCAGGTATTGCCTGAAAAAAGAAATTGCCGTGATGCACAGCCACGGAACTTCAGGATTGAACAGTTTGTAGAGTTTATAATGAAATTTGATCAGGGGTCGTTTAATACGCCATGCTATATAACTCAATCCTTTTTTCTCCCCGGTTTTGTGGTTTTTGGAGATAATGAGCGGGTGTGCGTCTATTTTCTCTAGTAGAGCTAAAGCATTCATCGTTTTGTTATTTGTTGGTAAAAATCGACCAATTGACGTCCGGTATACTCCCAATTGTATTTTTCGGCTACAGCCTTCCTGCCGTTTTTGCCCATTTGCGTGCGTAGTTCAGTATTGTTATAAAGTGTTTTTACTTTTCCCACAAAATCCGTTACCGATTTTTCTTTAAATGCCAGTCCGCTCTGCGTTTCTTCTACCAATTGCTGCTGGGCAGTACAGTCACTCACCAGCAATGTACAACCCAATGCCATGTACTGAAAAAGCTTATTGGCATAGGTGGTATCGTGGTGCAAATTGCGATAAAGCGGACTAATGCCCACATGAGCCGCCCGGATATAAGAAGGGAATAATGTAGCATCCTGCCAGCCCGTAAAATCAATATAATCAGACACTTCCAGCTTGTCAGCCCGAGCTTTTAATTCCTCGTCAAAAGAACTTTTTCCTACTACTACCAGCATTAGGTTATCGATAGTAGGGATCAGCTCCCTGAGTCCCTCAATAGCGGTAAGTATTCCCCTGCGTTCGGAAGTATCTCCCAGATACAAGAGTACAAACCGGTTGGCATACTTTTCCACCACTTCTTGGTTTATGTAGCTGACAGCATAATTTTTATCGACCACATTTGGAGCTACAGCTATACGGTCATAGCCGGTCCGTCTCTGTAGGTCATCACGTGCAGCTTCTGTCACTACGACCACACCATCAGCTTGTTTAACGAGTCGTTCCTCCCACGATTTCCACCGACTGGGAGAAATAAATAGCCGGCCTGGAAACTGGTTTACATGCTTGTAATGCTTCATGATCTCGGGCCTGTTTTCGTGCAGGTCGAGTATTACTTTAAACGGAGTTGACTTTTGTACATAATAAACAGCTCGTGCTACCTGTATGTCGTGGATGTGAACCAGATCGCAACCGGTATTGCATACAAACCGACGAATGGCCCGCTTTACCCACCAATGATAAAATGGCACGGTATAGGCCAATGCAGATAGCTTAAACAACAGAGGGCTACAGTAATACCTGTGAACTTCGATCCCTTTGTAGGTTTCACGCTGTTGAAAATTTTTCTCATATGAGAAAGCAAACAGGTGAACCTCAAACCCTGAATTGATCAATATCAACGCTTCATTTTCTACCCTTGGATCAGGTGGAAAATCGCTATCCAGAATCATTCCAACAATGGGTTTGCTTTTACTCAACGCCGCTCCCTTTTTAAGATTTTTTAAAGGTGTAAAACAATCCTCCTGCAAAGGCTAAAAGAATACAGCCACTGAAAATTAGCATCAGCATGTTTCCTATTCGGTACGAATCCGGGTCAAATTCAAATTCGATCACATGATTTCCCTCGGGTACTTCCAGCCCTCTTAGTACATAGTTTACACGGAGTATATCCACTTCGTTACCATCTATTTTAGCAGTCCATCCTTTGGGGTAATAAATCTCTGAGAAAACCGCAAAAGCATCAGCAAAGCAAGTGGTTTCATACTTGAGGTAGTTGGGTTTATATTCGGTTAGCTGAATGATGTTGGCTGCACTGTAAGTATCATTTTTTGTATCAAAAATTGAAGTATCGACTACCGCTACAGTCTTGGTATCGATCTCGTTCAGGGCCGCTATTTCTTCGTCTGCACTGCCTACTTTTTGTATGCCAGACACAAACCATGCATTGCCGTTGGCTTCCGGATTGCGGATAACTGCGCCGGCCTGATCTCCCGCAATAATGTAGCGTGTGTTGAGCATGTTGAGTATCGGATATTCGTTAAAGTTGGTTTTGCCCGACTGCAGGTTGTTGATCAAAAAGGAAGATTCTTTCGTAATGCCATGCTCTATCAAATCCTGATACCTACGCATCTTGGCACCATGATAACCCCCTATGGATTTGTGGTGATATGAAGTGCGGGCATCATTAAATCCACCCAGCAGATTGTACACCCTGTAGTTGGGGTCTTTGTCTTTCAATATTTGCTGATCGGCACCATTCGGAGCAAAATTAGCCCGGTGAGGATTGCGTTTAAAGTCACCACTTTCAATAAAACGCTTGTCGACCAAAAACATATCCAAAACCACCAACAGCCCTACTAAGCCCAAAGCAAGGTTGAGCTGCAATTTGCCTTTGAAATAAAACCAAAGTACACCTGCGACAGCTACTACATAAAATAAAGAACGCAGGGCGTCCATGCGCAAAAGGCTCTGGCGATCGGCTCTCAGGGCTTCTAAAAACCACGCCGGATATGAAGCCAGGCGTTCGTCGATAGCTCCCCTGAAACTTCCGATACCTGCAAACAAAGCAGACAACAACGCAAAACCTCCGGTAATACCTAGTGCTATTAAAAATTTCTTTTGATTCTCTTTGTTCCAGCCTTGCTGAATCAGTTTTTCTAATCCCAGAAAACCACCAAGCACCATACACAGCACGGAGATGATAATGGCAAAGGTCACAGATCTGAATTTGTTGTAGCCGGGCATATAGTCAAACAGAAAATAATTGATGCCCGAAGCGCTACTGCCCCAGCTCAAGACTATCCCAAAAAGAAAGGCTGCAGCCAGCCATATCCTGTATCGGTTGTCGAGCACAAGCAGCCCAAGTACAAACAAAAATACCACAACGGCACCCCCATAGTATGGAGCTGTCATGGGTTGGTCGCCCCAGTAGGCAGGTGCATTTTCTACCTGACTTTTAATTTGTTGTCTATCCAGACCGTTTTTCCGCAAAGCCTCTTCCAGGTTTGAATCTTTACCCAAATCCTGCTGAGAAGCTCCACCGAAAAAATTGGGGATAAATAAAAATACCGGTTCGAAGATGCCATTACTATACTGAAATGCATAATCCTTGTCTAATCCATCGGCTTTAGGTGTATCGGCAGAGGTGAGTTCGGATGTTCCTCGTATAGAGTACTTGCCGTACTCATACACTGTCCATAATCGACCTATATTAGCGCCTACAGCCAGGCCTGCTGCTATTACCAGTACACCCAGTACTTTTAAAAAATGCGTATGTTCTCCGGCACGTATGGCATAAACCAACCTTACAATACCATAGAATACCACAATTAACAACAGGTAATACGTCATTTGAAGGTGGTTTACCCGTAGCTCAAGAGCCAACCCGAGACTGGTGAGTATAAATCCCCAAAGCACCGAACGGTTAAATGCCAAATGAATGCCTCCCAGCACCAGAGGCATAAAAGCCACCGCTGCTATTTTGCTATTGTGCCCTGCTCCTATAGATATCATGATAAAGCCGGTAAGCCCAAATGCCAGAGCAGCAGAAACGGCGATCCACGAGCGTACACCAAAAGTAAGCATCATAATATAGAAGCTGATAAAACTCAAAAACACCAAATGCACCGGACTGGGCAGCCAAAGCGATAGTGCTTTTTGAACATGCACAATCAGGTCGCCGGAAAAAACGGTGCTTACCAGATAGGCCGGCATGCCCCCAAACATAGCGTTGGTCCAGAGGGCCTCTTCACCATGTTGTTCTCTGTAATCAATCACTTCTTTGGCTCCTCCCTCCCATTGTAAAATATCGTGCTGGGCTAGTCCTTTGTTTTCAAAAACTACAGGTGCAAAAAACAGCACACAGACAACTAAAAAAATCAAGACAGCTATAACGTGAGGAACTAACTGCTTTTTAAAATCAAATGAAGACATAAATAGTATAGTAGTTTGGAAGTGATATAAATGTGGGTATTGTTTAGTTTTCTTTTCAAAAACGATGTTGATACAAACAACAAACCGCTTTCTTTTACATGGTTATTACGCGTGGTGTAAAACAAAAAGTAATATTAAGAAATTGAGTGTAATTAACGATTCAAAGTATGAATTAAATGCGCTACATCAGCTGTGTTATTGTAAAAGTAAACCGCAAACCTAATATAATTGCTTCGAGCCGTAAAGATGATCCCTGCATCTTTTAGCAGTGCGACCGTTTGCTCACTATAGGCTATTGAAACAATGGAAGATCGATTAGCCGGAGCTGTCACCAAAGGCGTTTTGCCGATCACAATCAATTGGTCTGTAAGCTCACCGGCCAATGTCTGAGCTCGTTCCGCTATGGCAGTCGTGCCGATTAGCTGCATTTCGTCAAAACTGCTTTTCAACATAGAGATGGCCTGAAATTTAGGATGGCCTGTTTCAAATCGGTCAGCACCTGTTTTTAGATTGGAGGTGGATAGATCAGTAGATGCAAAATCTTTGAGCGTATGCGAACCTCCCTGAACGACAGGCAAATCATGAAGTAATTTTCGGCTCACATAGCCAACTGCCACACCGTACCCGGCCATCAGCCATTTAAAGGCAGAAGCAACCATAAAATCTACCTTGGCTGCTTTCACATCGATCAGACTGGCTCCAAGCCCCTGAGTAGCGTCCAGCGCAAACAGGCAATCGTATTGCCGGCATATCTCACCTATTTTTTCTACGTCAGTTTTAAACCCGGTAGTATAAAACACCCAGCTGACACAGAGTATTTTGTCTTTGGTTTTCAATACATCACTTAACCGCGCGGTATCCTGCAGATCCTGCTGAGTTATCCATGTGATGGCATACCGCCTATTGATCCAGGGTAAAGTCACAGAAGGAAAATCTCCTTCTACCAAAACTACCTCCCTTTTGCCCTGCAGGCATTCTGCCAGCTTGTTTATGCCGTCACTCACATCGGTAAAAAAAGCTACCTCATCGGGCATAGCATGAATATACTTTGCCAGATCCGCTTTCAAACTTTGGTAGTCTGCTAGCCACTGCGCATACGACTGGTTGCCGCGCAGTAGCATATCTTGTAGCCAGGTCTGCTGATTCTCAAGGCTGACATTAGAAATAGCTCCAAATGAGGCTGTATTAAAATAACCACCCTGCGCTACAAGTGGATAATTCGCTCTGTATTTTTCCCAGTTGACCATACACGTACTTTTTCCCGGCAACAATATAGAAAAACCTGTATCTTTAAGCTTGTATATCAACAAAGAAAATGGGTGAAAGAATTTAAAACCATACTTGAAACGTATCGAAAAACCGACTTTACCGAACGGCAGGCAGCACTGGCTACTGTGGTACAGGTAAAAGGCTCATCGTATAGAAGCCCCGGAGCACGTATGCTCATGCTGGACAATGGACGATGGGTAGGGTCTGTGAGTGGCGGCTGTCTGGAAGGCGATGCACTGCGCAAAGCCCGAAAGGTCATCAGCAGTGGCACTCCGCAAACAGTGACCTACGACACCTCCAACGACGATGACAATCAGCTGGGAATAGGGTTGGGATGCAATGGTATTATTGATATACTGATTGAGCCTATCGACCCCCGGGATAAAACCAACCCTATCGGGCTACTGGAATCTTACCTGGCATTTGATGGCTATGGTGTTGTAGCCACGGTTTTTGAATCTAGCCATGCACACATTGCTATCGGAGAGAAATGTACCCTCGCGCCATCCGGTGAGTGGGCTTGTACCAATCCGACACTTCAACAACTGTGCGAACACACCATTAAAACTTCATTAAAAAATAAAAAACACACGGTTCAATCTTTTGATAAAGAAGGAGTTAAAGTATTTGTTGAAGTTATACATCCCGGCATCAAGCTCCTGATATTCGGTGGTGGATTTGATGCCAAACCGGTCACACAATTGGCCAGCATGCTGGGCTGGGATGTTACCGTGAGCGATGAGTGCGTAGCACATCTGCTACCGGTAAATTTTCCTGATGCCAATCAAATGCTCCCCTGTAACCGTGAGTATGTAGCCAAAGATATACCGATCACCCCCTTTACCGCCATAGTACTGATGAGCCACAATCTCAACTACGACAAAAAAGTACTGGAGCAGGTAGTAACTTCAGATGCTCCGTATATCGGTATTTTAGGACCTAAAAAAAGAGCTGAAAAACTGATGGATCACCTGAAAGAACAGGGAATCACTGTTTCACCCGAAATGCAGCACAAACTACACTATCCGATAGGAATAGACATTGGAGCTGAAACTCCCGATGAAATTGCTGTTTCGATAATTGCTGAAATTCAAGCTAAGTTTAACAACCGCAACGGAGGTTTTCTCCGGTACCGAACAGGCCCTATTCACCACAAAGACGGCAAAGAAGATCAGGTTTTCAGGCAGGTATACCTCACGCATTTTTTTCCCAATCAGCAATCAAAATGAAATACCCCAACCTGGCAGCTCTGGTACTGGCGGCAGGTAGTTCCTGCAGGCTGGGACAACCCAAGCAGCTACTTCCCTTTCGGGACACTACCCTGTTGGAATATGCCATAAAATGCGTGCAGTCGGCTACTTCCGAAGTATATGTGGTGCTGGGAGCCAATGCCCCCCTGATTCAAAGCAATACAAACTTAAACGGGGCACAGGTGCTGGTAAATGAACAGTGGAATAGCGGTATGGGAAGCAGTATCGCCATAGGTATGCAGCATCTTTTGAAGCAAGCTACAGCTCATACTCATGTACTGATAAGTGTTTGCGATCAGCCCTACCTTACTTCCAATCACCTGTTTTCGCTTTGCGACCAACACTATCACACGCAAAACGACATTACGGCAAGCTATTACAGCGATTGTGCAGGAGTGCCCGCCGTTTTCCGCCAACGCCTATTTAGCGACTTAGCCGATTTGAAAGGAGATAAAGGAGCCGGGAGCATTATCGCTTCTGGCAAGTATACTGTAGGGCAGGTTTCTTTTTCTCAGGGTGAAATAGACATTGACACCCCCGACGATTGGAACAAAATAGCAGCATCACAAGTGAAATGACACAGCTTTTGAAAGCATACAGGCAAAAGTGGAATAAACTTACACGCAGGCATTTTATTTGGAGAGTACTAGGCTATGGACTGGCTCTCGCCCTATTTACAGTACTTATGAAAATGCTGGAATACCGGTATTTTGTAAAAGACCTGGGCATAGAGGTGTACTTGGGTATCGTCGCTTTGCTCTTTACACTGGTGGGTATCTGGATGGGGATTAAAACTGTAAACACCGGTAAAAACAAACACCAGAAGGTAAACGAAGAAGCTATTCGCAAACTCCAACTCAGCAAGCGGGAATACGAAGTACTGACGCTTATCAATCAGGGGCTGTCCAATCAGCAAATTGCCGATCGGCTATTCATTTCCCTGGCAACAGTAAAAACCCATACTTCCAACCTGTTTGAAAAACTGGATGTAAAACGCAGAACACAGGCTATAGTGAAGGCTAAGGAGTTGCAGATCTTACTACAATAGCCTTTTCAAAGACCGTTTTTCATAATGATTATCAGGGATAATGACTTTCAATGCCTTTGAGTCATTTTCAGTGACTCTAAATGTTTTTTGTAACTGCTGGTTCGAGGCACGAACTTACAATAGACATTCTTATTTTGACCAAATACCCCCTCATTCCGCTTTTAAAGAAACTCATGTGAAAACCCCTCCAAAAGTTTGTCATTTCGATAGGTTGAAGGACAAAATTCGGATCATTACCAACCGGAAAAATCCCATCCATTCAACTTTAGGAGAGTTTAATTGTAAAAGCGGAATCCCTGATAACCCCTCCTACTTTAGTATGAATTTGCCTTAATTGCGTAAATTGATACCAAAGTATGAACGAAAGCATTTCATTTTTTACTTGGTTTGCTTCCTAACCACATTGCAAAGCACATGAAAAAATCCGTATTACTCTTTGGGGCAATAGCAGGAGCTATAGTATCCGGAATGCTCATAGCAACTACCGCTACCTCACAACCGATAAACTTTGAAGGAAGTGAACTGTCTGGCTATGTCATCATGGTGCTGGCATTTTCGGTCATATTTTTTGCGATCAAAAATTATCGCGACAAGCACCTCTCCGGCAGTATCTCTTTTGCCAAGGCCTTCCTCATGGGGCTTTACATCACACTGGTAGCTTCTACGATATATGTGGCTACCTGGCTGGTGCTGTCCGAAACGTATGCTCAAGGCTATATGGATCAATACTACGCCTATACCATCGACAAACTAAAAGCCAGTAACCTGCCTCAGGCAGAGATAGACATCAAGATACAGGAAATGGAAGATTTTAAAATTATGTATAAGAATCCCGCAGTGAAAATTGGTGTGACCTATATCGAAATACTGCCTGTAGGATTATTTATATCGCTTATTAGTGCAGGATTTCTCCGCAAAAAAACACTTTAAACTCTGGCAATTATGCACATACAAGTAGACACAACCATTCGGGCTACCCGGGAAGCTATATGGCAGGTAATCACGGCTATAGATCAGGCTCAGGAGCATATAGAAGGTATAGAAAAAGTAGAAATTCTGGAACGCCCCGAAAGCGGTATTGTAGGATTGAAATGGCGGGAAACACGAACCCTGTACGGCAAAGAAGCCACGGAGGTAATGTGGATTACTGAAGCTGAAGAAAATCACTACTACCAAACACGAGCCGAAAGCCACGGCGCGGTGTACATCAGCCGGCTTACCATCACACCCGCGGCTGACCATTGTATACTCAGCATGTCATTTGATTCTACAGCGCAGACATTTGGAGGTCAGGTGATGGCTCTACTCTTCAGTTTGTTTTTTAAAGGCTCCACGAAAAAACTCCTTCAAAAGGATCTGGAAGACATAAAAACAGCTGCGGAGAAGTCTTCTGACTAAAAGAACCAGAGCTTGATAGCCATGGCGCTCACGGCTACAATTAGAAATATGCGTATAATTTTATCGTCTTTGTCAGCCGACCAGCGACTGGCAATCCACCCACCTGCCGAAGTACCCAGAGCCAGGGTTAGTCCCAAGGTCCAGTTTACTTTATCTTCATAAATAAATACAGCCATAGCAATACAGGTATACACCAAGACTACAAAGACCTTAATACTGTTGGTTTTGGCCATAGACAAGCCGTTGACCGTAGTGAGTACAGCGATCATGATAAAACCAATTCCTGCCTGAATAAATCCGCCATAAATGCCTACAAAAAAATACAATACTATGGCCAGCGCTTTTCGTCTGGGAGTCATCATTTCTATCAAATCGCCCTTTTTCTTCAGGGGATTGAAAATAGTAATAATCAGTACCAGAGCCATGACTATAGCCAGTATGCGGTTAAACAGTTCGCCTTTGATGTCTATGGCCAGCTTGGCCCCAATAGCCGCACCTACCAGAGCTGATACAGCCAGGTAAATAGCATAGGGAAACACCGAAACCCCTTTGGAACGAAATCCGGAAACAGCAAACACGTTTTGAAGAAGAATGCCTACCCTATTGGTACCATTGGCCAGAGCCGGGGGCAGGCCCATAAAAATAAGTACCGGCAAAGTAAGCAATGACCCGCCTCCGGCCACTGTATTGATAAAACCGGCAACCATGCCTACACCTACTACGATCAGGTATTGTGAAATTTCCATACGATCAGGATAGATTTGTTTCAGGGTGAAGCTGCACGGCCAGGGTGTCCGGGCAGTCGTTAAGCAATTGCGTATTGGTCTTGCCTAATTTGGGATGTATTTCATCTGGTGCTATTTCCACCAGGGGCACCAGTGTAAAGCGCCTTTCGTGCAGGTATGGATGTGGCACAGTCAGGTTTTCTTCCCTTATTATCGCCTGATCGTAATACAGCAGGTCGATATCAATCAGGCGTTCTTTCCAGCGAGCATAGCGTACGCGCCCCATATCCTGCTCTATTTTGAGGCATAAATCCAATGTTTCCAGCGCTGAAAAAGCAGTAGATACAGCTAAAACCTGATTAAGGAAAACATCCTGCTGAGTCTCGCCCCAGGGTGCCGTTTCATAAATACCCGATACCTTCGTCAACTCTCCCACTCGGCTGCTTATGGCTTCTCTGGCGGTTTGCAGATTTTGGAGCTTGTTGCCCATATTGGTGCCCAGTAAGATAAAGCAGGTAGTCGACATTCAAAAAGGACCTATTTTATGGTATGACGTAAGTGGATTGTTTGACCAGCCGCTAATATCATGGAAAAAGAACTATTATTGTAATAAAGCGGCTAAAATTAATACTCATGTAGTGGTAGCTTTGTAAAAGCGAATTTTAACTTTTTTCATAAAAAAAACCGGTCTTTTTTATTCAAACAGAAACAGCCAGACAAGCGGATCGTATCCCCTGACATTGGCCATTTTGTTTAGTATAACAAAAAGATAAACTGACCGGCCTGACAGTATTAGATTATCATTCAAAACAAAACAATATAGCGTATGGAATTTTTCAGATCAGTAATGGCTACTGTAGTCGGTATAGTTATATCGGGTATCGTGCTGATAGCTTTTTTAGTCATAGGTATAATCGGCCTGGTAGCTGCCGGGGAAGATGAAGTACCTGAAATAAAGCCGCAAACGATTTTAAAAATTCAACTATCGGGTCCTGTAGCTGAGCGATTGGCTGAAGACCCGATTGCAGAAGCCCTGGGCGACAAATTTCAGGGCATAGGTCTGCTGAGCGCTATTGATGCTATACAATACGCCAAATCTGACCCCAACATAGAAGGCATATACCTCGAGCACGGCTTTTTGTCGGGCGGATATGCCTCGCTGGAGGAGCTACGCGCTGCTATAGCTGATTTTAAGTCGGAAGGCAAGTTTGTATACTCCTATGCCGAGTTTATGACTGAGGCCAATTACTACGTAGCTTCTGTTGCCGACGAGATTTACCTCAACCCTCAGGGGAATATGGAATTTAACGGACTTAGCGCTAACCTTACGTTTTTCAAAGGATTGTTTGACAAACTCGATATAGAACCTCAGATATTTCGGGTGGGCACATACAAAAGCGCCGTGGAGCCATTTATGCGCAAAAACATGAGTGAAGCAAACCGTGAACAAATCAGCTCTTTTATTACATCCATACACGACAACTACCTTGCCGAGGTGGCTGCAGCCAGAGGCGTGACTATGGAGCAGCTAAAAACGGTATCAGACTCTATGCTGGTTCGCAATCCGCAGTTAGCGCTCACACATGGACTTATTACTAAAGTGGGCTACAAGGATGAGTTAATATCCGATATAAAATCGAAAATGGATATTGACGATGAAAACAAACTAAAGATGGTATCGCTGAAAGGATACAGCAAAGTAGTAGGTAAAAATGCCCCCTACTCAGCCAATAAAGTAGCCGTGATCATAGCCGAGGGTGAAATTGTGAGTGGAAAAGGAGAAAACGACAATGTGGGTTCTGAAAAGTTTGCCAGACTGATCAAAAGAGCCCGGGAAAACGACAAGGTAAAAGCAGTAGTGGTGCGTATAAATTCGCCCGGCGGTGGACTGGTAGCTTCCGACGTAATGTGGCGCGAACTCATGATGACCAAAGAGAAAAAACCTGTGATTGCTTCTATGTCATCGGTGGCAGCTTCGGGTGGGTATTACATGGCCATGCCTTGCGATACTATAGTGGCTCAGCCCACCACCATTACAGGATCTATTGGTATATTCGGAATGATTTTCAATATGGGAGGCTTTCTTGAAAACAAGCTGGGCATCACCTCCGACGTAGTAAAAACGGGTGAGTTTTCGGATATCTATACGGTTTCACGGCCGCTCAATGCGTATGAAAAAAGTATAATACAGGGGCGTGTGGAAGAAGGCTATGAAACCTTTACTTCTAAAGCTGCACAGGGAAGAAACATGGATCTGGAGCAACTAAAAGAAGTGGCTTCCGGTAGGGTTTGGACCGGCCAGCAAGCCAAAGAAATAGGCTTGGTAGATGTGCTCGGCAGCTATCAGGATGCTATCGATATAGCTGCTGAAAAAGCCGGTATACAAGACGACTACATGGTGGTACAATACCCAGAATTAAAATCAGAGCTGGAAGAAATCATGGCCAAACTTACAGGGGAAGCCGAAACCCGACTAACACGTGCCAAATTTGGAGAACTCACACCCTACATTGAGAAAATAAAACAACTGGACACATACAAAGGCATTCAGGCACGATTACCTTTTGATGTGGAGCTCAACTAGCTTGCATCAATTGGGGTTAAATCCCGATAAAGCATCTAACGAAATAGCCCCGGCACCCCCGGGGTTATTGCTTTTTAGATCTCCACACAATTTTTCCAGACGTTTAGCCAACTCCCTTTCACCATTCATTTTTCTTACTATACTCAGGCTACAGGCACGGATGGTGCGTATCACTTTGGACTGAGGCTGCTCCTGCACCACATCACTGAAAACCGAACTGTATGCCGAAAAACCGGTAGCATGCTGTGTAAACAACATGAGCTTGTAAAAGTAGTGTTCCAATATGGGTTCGAGCCTGTGCCTTAGGCTAAACTTTGCCAGGTGGTCTTTTGAAAAGTGCTTCCCCTTGCACAAGCACCATTTTTCTATCAGCAAAACTGACAAATCGCGCTCGCTTTGATAAAAACAGTCGGATCGAAATGGCGATGAAATGAAAGTAACCGGCAGTCCGGTCAATTGCTCTGCATAGTTTTCAAATTGTGTTTTTTCCGGGCCTTTCAGGCAATAGGAAGTAGCATGAGACCCCTGAATGTGAATGTATCTAAGGTGCTTCATCGTGTATAGTGGTTATGTATAACTAAACGCAAAGGAGTATCCGGGCGGAGACATTTCCTTTGATCTCTTATTTTTTGCCTGTATCTATCACCTTCTTATAAAAACAGTTTATTAATATTAAACTTTGAATAAGAAAACACTATGACATTAAACCAATTGAAATATGCCTTGATGCTTCAGCGTGTAGGCAACTATAAAATGGCAGCCAAAAGACTGGGCATCAGCCAACCCGCATTGAGCATACAAATCCAACAACTGGAAGAACTTATTGGTGTAAAACTTTTCGACAGGTCTACATCTCCCATTACACCTACAGTCGACGGCACAGAGTTTTTGAGTAAAGCTGAGGAAATCATCGTACAGGCACAGAATTTACTCAATTTTTCTGACGAACTCAAAAAAAGCTTTCACGGAACACTCCATGTGGGCATCATCCCGACACTTGCTCCCTTTCTCATTCCCCTTTTTATCGGCCCATTACAAACGGACTATCCGGAGTTTAAAATCGACTTTCACGAATTGATAACAGAAGATATTGTGAGGGGTGTAAAAGGTGGCGATTTGGATGTAGGCATACTCTCTACACCGGTACAAAGCTCGGGTATTACGTGCATGCCGCTTTTTTACGAAAAATTTTTCCTCTACTGTTCGAAAGACAACCGTAGCGAGCAATTCAACCTGCAGGACATAGACCACAACCAGCTCTGGCTACTCGACGAAGGCAATTGCTTTCGCGATCAGGTGAGCAATTTTTGTGATATCAAGTCTATTCGATCGCACAAAAACTTTATATACCGGACCAACAGTATAGATGCCCTGATCAAAATAGTAGACACCAAAGGCGGGGTGACAATTTTGCCGGAGCTGTCTACCCTCACCCTCAACGAGGAGCAGGAAGACAGGCTAAGGTCGGTAGGTGGCAGAGACAAAGCCCGTGAAATCGGCATGGTGGTAATACCCAACTATGACAAAAAACGGTTCGTAGACAAACTCAGGCACTATATTTTGGAAAACATACCCGGCCACATGTTACAGTGGGAAAACTACGAAGTAATAGACCCCCAGATACGCATATAAGGGATTGCAGCATGAAAAGCACTCGGTGAAAAAATGATTCAGGGTGGTTGGGTGGAACGCTGACTGCTTAAATTTTACGGCTCGGTTTTCAATTCTGTTTTTTTGCCGTCACCACTGCAAGATTATTTATTATTTTCCATTCATTGTCGGCATCCAATACCAGAGAATTGTAGGAAATAAAATCGTTTTCAGCGCTTTCAAGCCTCAACTTCACCGATGCTATTTTTTCACTTTGATCCAGTTGTGTTATTTCCATCTCTCTTGGAAGCCCTCCAAACACTCCGCTTTCGATTTTGTTCAAATATTCGTTTTTGTTTATGACAGTAACACCAGACGTTCCCATAAATCCATTGTTGGTAATTCGAAAATCTTTGTGAAGGACTTTGCCTAAAAGCTTGATATCACGATTATCTCCACCTTTTACAAAATCGATAATTGCTTGTTTTATTTTGTCGCTATGGTTCATTTTAGTTTTGGTATTTTTTTACTCTTTTCTTTTTCTATTAGTGATAGTGCTATTCTCAATGCTTCTATTCTATTTATCAGCAGGCTTTTTTGTGAGGATTTACTTCTATCTGTTAATTTTTCTAATGATTTCTGGCATTTAAGAATTAAAGATTCTATTCGAATAGCTGCTTGTTCTAAATTTTCTTCAGAATAATTTTCCATTTTATCTTAGTGTCTAATCACGGCACGTGATATTGATATTTGTTGCTGACCTTTTACTTTTTTTCTCATCCAAATCATGACACTAACTCGGCCTGAACCTGATCAAAGCCTATCAAAGGTTCTTATTTTAACTCTTCTATAGTCATGATTGCCAGTTCTAAAATACGCTGTTTCTGTTCATTAAATTCGTCTGAGCCAGGCTGCAAGAACGTTCCATCAGGCTTGACGCAGCGTATCATATTTTTATCCCAAAAGTAGTAGCGGCATTCTTCTTTTGTAGTTTTAGTGAAATCATATTCAGGTTCGGTGGGTGGAGCGTTGTATCGGTAATTCGCTACAATTACAAAATAGAGTTGATCATCTGCGAGATAATATTCATATTGATTCTTTCCAAGATGACCATAATATACGGTTTCGATCAACCTTATTTCATCATCATTCTTAAAAGAAGTTACCTTAGCGCCTTCAGAAGAATTCTCGAAATCATCGTGGATTAGCTGAGTATAACTTTCCTTGTTCTGTTGAGTTTCCTTATAAATCTTTTGTATTTCCAAAATTTTTTGATCCTGAGCAGTTAGCCCGTTCAGAAGAGAAAATAAGAAAAAAGTTGCTAAAAAGACTCTCATATAATTTACAAAAACAGCTTATAACGATCAATTGTCCACTTTTTTATTGCTCATCTACCTTTCAAATATAATCTATTTAGTAACACTACAATCAACCCATCTATTTTCTTTAGTACAGGCAACAGATCGCCAATAGTCAATTTTACAAACCCATCGGTTTTAGCTATTAGTACTAAAACAACAGACACAAAAAAAGCGCCCCACCATTGGCGGAGCGCGACTCACCTTTGCATCATTATCCCTTTTTCTCATAGCGGGAGCCAAACCCACACTCCCTTGCAGTACCCATCACTTGACCACACACAGTTGCCAGTCGCTACCGGTGTAGTTCCATTGAATACCGATCATATTGTCCTGTCCGTGTCGGATCAGGTCAAGGTCTATGCGCTGTTGGCCTATGTCGAGCTGGCGTATAGACACCCGCTCCAGATAAGCCGGCAATATGGGTTTGTGAAAATAGATTTCCTTGCGGGCAGGAGCTATTTCAATTTGCAAGATGGCCTTCAGCAGCATATACACAGCGGCCACAGACCATGCCTGGGGCGAACAAGCCACCGGATAAGCGGTAGGCCCCTCGCCTTTTCGCCGATCCATTCCGCAAAAGAGCTCGGGTAGTCGCTGCAAGTCCATAAAAAGCGAGGCGTCAAACAAGCCGGTCAGCAATTGTCGTGCCTGCTGCTGATAACCGTAGCGTCCCATACCCTCGGCGATAAGCGCTACATCGTGCGGCCACACAGACCCGTTGTGATACGACATGGGGTTGTAGCGTTTTTCGGTATTGGACAGGGTGCGAATGCCCCAGCCTGTGTACATATCGGGTGCCAGTAGTGTGCGGATCAGCTGCTCGGCTTTATCTGCATCGGCTATGCGGGTATAAAGCACCTGACCGGCATTACTTGACTTTACCCGGCAGGGCTTTTTGTGTTTGTCCAGCGCCAGTACATAGCATTGCATATCTTTATCCCAAAAGACCTCATTAAACTTTTGTTTGAGCGAAGCAGCCTGCTGCTGCCACTGCTGGGCCTCACGGGTGTGCCCCAGTACGCTGGCCAACTGTGCTGCATGCTGTCTGGCACTGTAGGCATAGCCTTGTACTTCGCAGAGGGCTATAGGAGATTCGGCAAGTTTTCCCGTATGGTAAAAAACAGCATCGTAGCTATCTTTCCACCCCTGGTTGGTGAGGCCATTCACAGATTTGTGCTGGTACTCTATAAACCCATCGCCATCTATATCTCCATAAGTATCCATCCAGCCAATGGCCTTTTCTATGTTGGGCCAGATCTTTTGTATGGTTTCCAGATCGTGGGTACGTTCATAGTATTCGCCGGCCAGCATGACAAACAAAGGAGTAGCGTCTATGGTGCCGTAGTATTGTTTAAAGGGCACTTCATTGAGTGCGACCATCTCGCCTCCCCGAGTTTCGTGCAAAATTTTACCCGGCTCGGCATCTTTTTGCTCGTCGTATGTGGTAGCCTGATGCGCTGCTAAAAACAAGAGAACATCTTTTGCCAGGCGAGGCACTGCCCATAAGGTTTCCAGAGCGGTAATGATACCGTCTCTGCCAAAGGCGGTATTGTACCAGGGCACACCGGCGTAGGGGTATTTTCCGGTAGGTGTATCAGCCATTAGCGATACCAAATCGGCTTGTGACCGGTTGATCCAATGTGTAAATTGCTCGTTGGACGTATCAATTACCGGAAAGTAGGTTTTTGTCTTTTCAATATCCGAAGCGGCATTGTTTTTGGCATTTTGATAATCTCCCTTCGGATTGGTTTTGTGGTTTTCTTCAAACGAAATCACATATTCTACGGTGCACTGATCCAATGGTGCAAGACGGAGGGGAAAAATCACCTCACAGTAATCTTCGGATTGTTTGTAACCAAAAGGCACAGTAAAATGAATGTGAGATGCCCTGTGAACCTGATCCAGCCCCAGATATGCTATATGTACGGCCTGTTGGTCGCATCGAATGCCTTCTAATGTACCGCGTGCTTTGCGCTGTTGCCCCCGCACTTCAAAGATGTCTCTGAAATCAGCACCTACTACCAATGTAAGCGGTACAGTACAATCCCGGTCATGGTAGCTGGTAATTGTGATTTTTTCGTGAAAGGTATCGTGCCTCAAAAACTGGCTCCTGTGTAAGTGAATTGCACTGCTTTCGAGCTGCTGGCCGTCATCCAAAAATATAGACGGGTTGGCCAGGTCTACAGACAGTATTTCATTTTCTTCCTTGATATTAGAACTGAGCAACGTAGGACGTTTTGCTCCTATGGTCAGGTCGAGTAGGTGAATATAGCGGGTGTCTTTGTGGTAAATCCCCTGGACTTCCTTGCCCAGAGGATGTATATCACCAGACCTGTTTAGTATGGCAAAACTATTGCAGTGATTGAGCACGTGTGTACGCTCATCTGTATGTGCCCCATCGGCCAGAATGCGATACACTCCCCCACTTTGCTGCGTGTTGTTCGTGGCAATAGTACTCATGGCAATATTGTCTTAACTAAGCGTTCTACTGGCTTTGTTCAGTTCGGGTGCCAGGTATACGGCACGTTTCGACCTGTTTGCCATCGATTCAAAAATTTCGACATAGTTGCGGGTCATCACTTGTGCGCTAAAGCGCTTTTCAAATATTTCTCTGACCCTGTTTCTGTCTATCAGGTCGATGTTTTCGAGTGCACGAATAGCTTCACTGCGGTTTTCTACTATAAAACCAGTTTCCCCCTTATCGATCACCTCGGGCACTGAACCATTGTTGTACGCAATGACCGGTGTACCACATGCCATCGCTTCGATCATCACCATGCCAAATGGTTCGGGCCAGTCTATCGGGAATAGCAGCGCTTTGGCATTGCCCAGAAATTCTCCCTTCTGGTCTTCTCCTATCTCGCCAATAAACTCGACATGGGGCTGATCCATGAGTTGTTTTATGGTAGATTGATAATAGTCGTGATCGGCCTTGTCTATTTTGGCTGCTATTTTCAGTTTTACTCCGGCTTCTTTGGCTATCTTAATGGCTCTGTCCGGACGCTTTTCGGGAGAGATTCTTCCTATAAAAGCCACATAATCGCCCTTTCCTTCACCTTTTTGGTAGAGATCCAGCGGCAAACCATGATACACAGTGCCCATCCAATTGACATCTATCGGCATAGGCCTGCGCTGGGCATGAGATATAGACACCAGCGGTTGTTTTTTGTAGCGGTGATAAATATGCACCAGATCAGCTATATCCAGCCTGCCGTGTAGTGTGGTAAGGTGCGGTGTAAGTATTTGATTGGTAAATGGAAAGTGAATATAATCGGTATGAAAATGCAACACATCAAACTCGCCGGCCCTATCGATAACGTCCTGTAGTTGTACGATGTGGTGTGCCAGTGGGTCCTGTACGTTTTTCAATCGCAGGGCTTCCCGCGTATGGCAAACAAGGCGAGCACGGGTGTCAGAGTCTCCTGATGCAAAAAGCGTAACTTCATGTCCCTGCCTTACCAGCTCCTCGGTCAGGTAAGAAACAACACGTTCGGTTCCTCCATACATCTTGGGAGGTACCGACTCATACAATGGTGAAATTTGTGCTATTTTCATGGTTATCTGTTAGTTTATTAGTTTTTCTATTTTACAGTTGCCGGCTCCATTTTCAGGTGCAACCCCCGCGACCTGAGCCACCTGTTAAGGTCCTGCAGTTCATCGGCCTGCAGTGTTCGGGAGGCTTTCAGGTATTCCTTACCTAAGAGCCGACGGTCGAAACTTACTTTACTCAATATCAATTTATAGTAATCCAGAAATGATGTTTTCATAAGAACTGACACAATTTACAGGTATGAAAAACGGGTTGGAAACTGTTCAGAGTTGGTGTTTTTTCTGCAGTTTACGGCGTTTGCGCAGATTACGGGTACTGCTCCTGTTGTCCGCAAACAGCAAATGCGGTGGCCCGGAAAAACTCACTCCCTTACCCGGCAATGGGTAGTACAGGGGTGTAAAGGTGGGTTGGTAAGGTGCAATACGGGTGTGAGAAACCTGCAGTGCTACAGAGCTCCACACGCCGGTGTTGTTATTGTTGTTCATCGTATCGGTTTGGGTATAGTATGCACTCCAGCTGTTGAGTGGAGTGGCCATTAGTAAGTTTATCATAACCAGCAAAAAAGATCTCATTTTACCTAGTTACGTTATTTGGTTTTGAAAAAAACGACACTATCTATTGCCTGGCGAAACAGCCAGGCGCCTATTTTGGCCAGAAGCACCAGCCATATAAAACATGCCAATAGCGTGTTGATTATTCTCATTTTGCCTGCTGAAAAATTTTAAGGCTGCCCCGAAAGGAGTCCTTATCCCACAAATGCCTACACACCTCCGGGGGCAGCCCTCTCCCACTATTCTTCCTTTTCTTCCTCGGTATTGTTGTTGTCTTCTTCGGATGCCTGAGCATCATCCCCATCTTCGGTACTATTCGTTTGGGTGGTATCCGCCTCACCTGAGGATTGTGTTTCTTCCTGTACAGCGGCGGGCGTTTCAGATGTGGGTGCTTTGCTATCAGTGCTCTGACGAGACTGACATCCGCTAAAGAGCAATAATCCAAGTACTATCAAAATTGCCATGTTGGTTTTCATCTCAACCTCCTTTTTTTATTTTAATCAGATTAAAAAAACTTTAGGAAACTGTAAAGGATTGAGGCGAGCCCATTGCGGGCTGCCTCAACATTTGCAACGTTACCAACTATGAAATCTTTATCGTTTTAACAGGCTTCTTCTTTGCCTCTTCTTTTTTCGGTATCACCAGGCTCAAAATACCATTTTTATACACAGCTTCTATTTTATCGCTTTCTACGGTGTTGGGCAGATAAAACGTACGCTTGAAAGAATGGTAATTGAACTCTCTACGGGTGTATCGCTTGTCATCAGACGACTCGTTTTCGTGGGTGAGTTCGCTGTGTATCACAAGCATGTCATTGTCCAGCTCCAGGTGAAAATCTTCTTTGTTCATGCCCGGAGCAGCTACTTCTACTCTAAAATCCTCATTGGTTTCCAGGATGTTTACCCGGGGCACTGTGCCTTCGGTATTCCATGCAGGAAAATCAAACACATCCTTTGTCCAGAAATCATCGAAAAATGAATTGGACGGCATTAGATTACTTCTTTTTATTATGTTCATTTCTCTAAAATTTTAACAGTTACACAATTCAACTAAAGGTCAAATTACTAGCCCGGAAGTACCGGATTCTACTAAAACTTTACCTAAACAAACAATTTTGAGCCGCGACTCTATCGGCTGTTTTACAATTGGAATGCCAATAGCCCAACCTTGAAAAAGTGACATTCTATGACTGAAAAATTGACAGCCGGCTTAACAGTTTTTAACAAAAAACTGACATTTTTTACGCTTCATCACATCGATTGTGTCGGTGTATTTTTATGCACAGGGAGTATGGTGTGTAGCCGATAGCATAGGTGTGCAAACCGTGGTGTATTGAGAGCTATAAGAGATCAGAAAAGCAAACTTTTGGTTTGGAAAACTATCAGATGAACTATGCGGGCGGTAATGAGACACAATCCCCTAGCGCATACCGTACAGCCGGCTACCCGATTAGCTTTGGCTATGGTAATGTAAATTATTTTTCATTTTTTGACTTCAGTAAGTTCTTGAAAACCTTAAAAATACACACTCATGTAACCTACTGCAACAAGTGTAACCCCTTGTATTACAACTATATTCACTTTTAGTTTGCTCTGAATTTTAAATTCATTGATGATAAAAAAACATTTTCAGGCCTGTATCATTAGTGTTTTAGACAACATTTAGTCATTCACAAAAAGAAAGAAATATGAAAAATTTAGATGGATCAATTAAGACGTATCCAAAAACATTTTCGCATATAGGAATTACAGTACCTAATATCGAGGAAGCTGTAAAGTTTTATACTGAAGTAATGGGTTTCTATATAATCATGGAACCAACGGTGGTAAAAGAAGAAAACAATACAGCCATTGGTCAAATGTGTATTGATGTGTTTGGCGAAGGCTGGGGTACATTTAAAATCGCTCACCTGTCCACAGGAGATAAAATTGGATTTGAGTTGTTTGAATTTAATGAAAGCAAAGACCTTAAACCTAATTTTGAACCCTTTCGAACCGGTCTATTCCACTTTTCTGTTCAAGACCCAGATGTAGAAGGACTTGTTAAGAAAATTCTTGATGCAGGAGGTAAACAGAGAATGCCAATAAGAGAGTATTATCCGGGAGACAAACCTTACCGTATGTGTTATGTCGAAGATCCTTTTGGGACAGTATTCGAAATATACTCTCATTCTTATGAGTTGCACTACTCTGAAGGAGCATATAAATGATGACCTTTAGCAAATTCCTGTCCCCATTTGTCCAGCTGCAGGATAATGGGGATTAGTGATTTGCCTTCTTCTGTCAATTCATATTCTACTTTAGGGGGAACTACAGGATAAACAGTTCTCTTAACTAATTTGTCCTTTTCTAAAGCTCTTATGGAATAAGTAAACATTCGATTCGAAATGTCAGCGATACTCTTTTGCAATTCACCTGATCTTTGAGGCCCTTCTTTCAAGTGGAATAAAATTAGGGTTTTGTATTTATCTCCTATCAAATGAAGCGTAAATGCTAAAGAGCATTTAAATACCTTACCTTGATATTTTATTGTATCTAAATTCATTTCTGGTGCTTTGTTTATTCTTGGTGAATGGTAACCTCAGACAAAAATGAATAATCTTCCAGTTGCAAAAAAACAGCAATACTTTCCCTACACGTTCGCACATTCATTCTGGCCTGAGAGTCTTGAATGGTGAATATAGCCCAGGAAAATGAGCGATCCAAAGAGCCAAAGGCCAGGGAAAAATACGTAAACAGGCGGTGTATGAGACACAACACCCGAGCGCACACCTTACAGCCGACTACCCGATTAGCTTTGGCTATTCATGCTACAGAATGATAATAGTAAAAACTATTGTTTTCTGATACCCCAAATTTCATAAATAGGATCTCCTTTGCTTGACAATCCCGAATGATGCCATTTGCCGTCAATCAATTCAAAGTTGAACTGCAAACTGAGTCCTGCCTTAGAATCATCTCTTGAAAAGAATTCTATGTTTTCTGTATACTTACCGTTTTGGGTAGTGTATGTTCCGCCTCCAGTCCCCATAAATTGTTTGGTTTCGGTGTTGTAAGCGATCCATTGAAACCGAGTGCCGGATAAAATTTTCATCGTCTTTCTGGGTCTGTTTGTTTCGCGCAACTGAGTTTCTCCGTTTATTACTCTGCCCGACATTAACCAGGCCCCCTGTAGCATTCCCGGTGTGCCGTCATCTACTCTTTTTAGTTTCAATGCTTTATCTAAAAAATGCATCTCATTGTCAGCAATAGTTACCTTAAAACTTTCCTCAGTTCCGACGAGTTCCGGATTGGATGTATGAAATTCAATTTTTTGGGTCATTGTATTGCCTTCTACCTGCCATGTGCCGCCATTTGTGCTGATAAACTTGCCCGTGGTAGCATTATACGTGGTAGCGGCGTGATACCCCTCTGCAAAAATCACTACAGTTTTCAATTCTGATCTGGAGGTTGTTTCCCAGGCACCAATGATCCCTTGAGCATGTACCAGAATAGATAAGAATAAGCCGGCGAGTACAAGAATTACTTTTTTCATGGTTTTATATTTTATCATGTTGTCACAACTAACAAAGGCTAACGACCTCTATCGGGCGTATGTCCACAGCCCTTAAGTAGCTCTAAAATAGTGAATCTTTATTAGATCGCGAGGGCATAAAATGATAGAAAGCACAATACCTGTGTGGTAGGTAATCAAGGTGTTTTAGCAGGCTCATAACCTGAAGCCGTACATTCTTTTCTTACTCCTCCATTCCGGGAGGTGAAAAGGGATAATCAAGGATGGCTTTGAGCATATTTAATACTGATTTAAGGTTACCGGGTTGTTCACAACACAAGCCGTTTGAAAGTTAAGGACTTACTACCAAAATTGATGAGTAAGCCAACTTTTATTACCTCATTGTTTGTGTATAAACAACACCATATCATTTATATACCATCCTAATATACCTCCTACTACCTCACCACACAAGCGCCCGAATGGCTTTAATTGTTTTAAAGGAATTGAATTTTAATAACACTACATTAGGTGGGTATATTTATCGTCTTGGATAGTGGATCAGTACAGAGGTTTTGTCAATTTTCCGAAGAAAGCAGTCAGACTATGTATGCTTTTACAGGTAAATCCTACCATTATTTTGTTATGCAAACCACTCATCCAAAAATTACAGAAAAGGCAGGTACAGTTTTTGTGTGCTTGCGTTTCTAGTGTATTTTCGGCCCTTATTATGCTCGTTCAAAACTAAACCTATATGGCAGTATGCGATTAACCCTTCTCTCCGTATTTTTATTGCTGCTGGCTGCCATAGACTTATCGGCTCAAGACGTCCTGACCGCCCACCGCCTCAGGCAAGCCAAAGCAGTATACAATCAACAGGATGTAACACGCATACTCTCCGGCAAAGCATACAATCTGAAATACCTCGGCGCTATCAATACACAGTTTTACCAGAGCATGTACCCCGAACCCGGCACCATGATCTACGATGGCATAACCTTCGACAGCCTCGACATGCAAATAGACCTCTACACGCAGGAAGTGGTTGTGTTGATGGAGTCACCCCACCACTCGCAGTACATGACTGTAGACCGCCAAAAGGTAGATTATATGCATTTTATGGACTTCACCTTTGTGAAGATTAAAGGAGATTCGGTAATGGCCGACGGCCTCTACGAAGAAATGTTTACTGGAGACAGCAATGCACTGTATGCCAAAAGGGAAGTGTTCAGAAAGCAGTTCATCGATTCGGGGCGGGCATTGATTGATTTTATACCCAACCACTCCTATTACATTACTAATGCCAACGGGACATTTCGTATACAGCGCAAAAAAGACTTACTGACTGCCTACCCGCAAAGTCCGCAACTGCTCAAGACGCTGAAAAAAAACAAAATCAAATTGTCTAAAAAGAGATTTGAACAGGGGCTACTCAAGGCCATACACCATGTAGACTCATCGCTAAAGCTACCACCGCTATGAAAAGAATCTTACTTATCTGCCTTGTGACTATGGTGTGCCAGCTATCGCGTGTTTACGGGCAAAGCGCTCCTGCGACCTTATCCGGAAACTACGAAAACGAATACTTCATAGCGATGATTGAAGACCTGGAAACACGCTACGGTCTGCATTTTTATTTCGACCCATCGCTGGACAGCACGCGTATTAGTATCGCTTTTCAAAACAGCAACCTACATGATCTACTAAAGAAAATCACCACTCAATCCAACATCAATTTTATCGTAAAAAACGACCGTCATGTGATTGCCACCGGTGAATACAAACTCAAAACTACCCTGACTCACGAATGGTTTGATCCGGAGAATATTTCTCCAGCAGTTTCTGCAGCAGAAGAGAAGTCTATACTGGACAACATTCGCGAAATGGCAGAACAGGAAAAAGACAATCGGCTGGAAAATCAGGTAGTAGAAATAGGCGATGCAGTGCTCCGCTTCGACGGCAGTCAGGCAACACTGGCTGGCTATGTCAAAGAAGCTAAAAGCGGAGAACCCATCATCGGTGCTTCAGTTTTCAAAAAAGACCCCCTGGTAGGAGTAGTTACCGATCAGTATGGTTTTTTCTCATTCCCCTTACCCAAGGGCCGTCATGAGATTTTTATTAATTCTACCGGCATGAAAGCCACCAGACGTCAAATCATGCTTTACAGCGATGGCAAGTTAAATGTAGAACTGCGAGACGACATTATTTCCCTGAAGGAGGTAGTAGTGACCGGAGAAAAGAATACAATAGAAAACCTGCAAACCGGTTTTGCCAATCTCAACATCAAAAATATAAAGCAAATACCCTCTATCATGGGAGAGGCGGACATTATGAAAATAGCCCTGACCCTGCCCGGTGTGCAGACTGTGGGCGAAGGAGCTGCAGGGTTCAACGTCCGTGGAGGGAGCGCCGACCAAAACCTCGTCTTACTTAACGACGTGCCCATTTACAATACCAACCACCTCTTTGGATTCTTTTCGGTCTTCAATCCCGATGTGATAGCCAGTGCCAACCTCTATAAAAGTGGCATTGGGGCGCAATACGGAGGCCGAATATCGTCGGTATTTGACGTGGCGCTCCGCGATGGCAACAAGAAAAACTTCATCTACAAAGGGGGCATCAGCCCCGTTACCGGCAAAATCACCCTGGAAGGCCCGATCAAGAAGGACACCAGCAGCTACATAATAGGCATCCGGAGCACGTATTCCGACTGGATGCTCAGCCTGCTCGACGATCCCAACTTACGCAACAGCACGGGTGCATTTTCAGACATTGTGGGCAAAGTCTCTCATCGGATAGACGATAACAACAACCTGACCTTATCGGCTTACCATAGTCGCGATCGCTTTCGCCTCAGCTCAGATTCGCTGTATCGGTATTTCAATAGCAATGCCAGCCTGCAGTGGCGACACAGTTTTTCGAATCAGCTCAATGCCATCACCTCGCTATCTTTTGCCAACTACAACTACCATCTCTCCGATGATGCCAATCCAACCAATGCGTTTAAGCTCGATTACCATATCAACCACTACGGTATAAAAACGGAATTTAACTACTACCCCAAAGAAAGAATGAGCCTGAAATACGGCCTCTCTTCTACACTCTACAGCTTGCAACCCGGAAAAAAAGAAGCCACCGGCGAGCAATCATTGATTATACCGATCTATCTCGATAGGGAAAAAGGGATAGAATCAGCGGTTTTCGGAGGTGTGGAATATGAGCTCACCAAACAATGGAGCTTGTACGGAGGGCTAAGGGTATCAATGTTTAACAGCCTCGGACCCGGAAAAACATTTACCTACCAGCCCAACCGTCCCAGAGAAACAAACTACATCAGTGACACGACCTTTCACGCCTCCAATAGCATAATGAAAACCTATGTAGGACCGGAAGTTCGCCTATCGGCACGCTACAAAATACAGGACGACCTGTCGTTTAAGTTTTCCTACGACAGAATGAATCAGTATATACATGTGCTATCCAACACGACTTCCATATCGCCTACAGATACCTGGCGACTAAGTAATCAAACGATAAAACCTCAAACCGGCAACCAGTATTCAGCGGGCTTGTACAAAACGATATATGGTACCAGTCTGGAATTATCCATAGAGGGGTATTATAAGCAAACCAAAAATGTGCTCGAGTATAAAGACGGGGCAAACCTACTACTCAATGAAGCACTGGAAACAGACATCATCAATGCCAAAGGAAAGGCTTATGGAGTAGAGCTGTTGTTGAAGAAAAATTCGGGTAAGCTGACAGGCTGGTTGAGCTACACTTACTCGCGCTCGCTCATACAGGCCAACGGCGCATACTCATCTGAGCAAATTAATCACGGGAGCTACTACCCTTCCAACTACGACAAGCCTCATGCCCTGGTCATTGTTTCTAATTTTAAAATCAACAGAAGGGTAAACATATCGCTCAACACTACATACAGTACCGGACGCCCGGCTACTTTCCCGATCACAAAGTACCTGTTCAAAGGCCAGCCCCTGCTGCTTTATACCGACAGAAACCAATACCGCATACCGCATTATTTCCGGGCCGACCTGGCTCTGAACCTCGAAGGCAATCATAAAGTGCACAAAAAAATACATGGTTCATGGTCTTTGTCTGTTTATAACCTAACCAGCCGGGCCAATGCATATTCGGTTTTCTTTAGAAGTGAAAACAATGAGATAAAAGGATATAAACTATCCATATTTAAAAATGCGATTCCTACCATCACGTATCATTTCCGACTGAACAAATGAAAAAACTATCGCTAAACATATCCTTGTATTTTCTGCAGTTGCTTGTACTGAGCAGCTGCCTGGAGCCTTTCTCCCCTAACCTGAAGGAAAGCAACCGATCGTTTTTAGTGGTGGACGGTATGATAACCGATCAGACGGGCCCTTATACTGTGCGGCTATCTAATAGCTCTTCGCTTGACAAGGTGGAAGCAGCCGTAGAAGGAGCTCAGGTGCGCATAGAAACATCCGACGGTATCGTAGAGACATTGGAAGAGCTTATTCCGGGGCTATACTTTACTAACACACTACAGGGAGTGGTAGGGAAAAGCTATAGACTCCTCGTATCTGTAAACGAAAACAACTACGAATCCACCTGGGAAACCATACCCCAATCTGCTGAAATAGATAGTATATACCACAAAAACGAATTGCATGCAGTAGCTGACACGGATGTGAAAAACGAACTGGGGGCACAATTCTACATAGACTCCCACGGCGATGCATCCACATCGAAGTACTACCGCTTTGAATGGGACGAAACCTGGAAAATAGGTGTCCGATGGCCGGCTTACTACGATTACCTGGGCAATGATAGAGTCAAACGAACCGATGATCCGAGATACATCTGTTGGAAATACCGTTCATCGGCAGGCATAAATCTGGCAAGCACTTCCAATTTATCATCGAATACGCTCGCAAATCATCCGCTATTGTTTATTAATGGCAGAGACGAAGAATTCACCATGCGATATAGCATTATTGTCTATCAATATACACTGGATGAAAGGGAATACATATTTTGGAAAAATCTGGAAGAATCCAATGAACAACTTGGAGACTTGTTTGACAAACAACCCGCCAAAGTAATCGGAAATATGTCCAATGTATCTAATCCCGGGGATCCGGTTTTGGGGTATTTTTCTGCATCCGGGGCTAGAAATCAGCGCATATTTGTTTCTCCCAGGGATGTGGACAGATCATTGATTAACCGCCCGAGGTGCCATAATTTGGATTCTTTACTGAAAGAAGATTTAGGGGTGGAATATGAAAAAGAAGTCATGGCTTCAATCAAAAGAGGAAATTATTTCTACGATTTCATATACTCGCCATTTGGAGGTATCCTGCCCATAGGTGCGGCAATCTCCAGACCTGAGTGTTCTGACTGCACTTTAAAAGGAGGTGTGTTAACAAAACCGTATTTCTGGGATGAATAATATGTGCCGTACCATAGCCTTTAGTATCGTTATTGGGTGTTTTAGCTTTACCCTTTTCGGGCAATCCGCAACCCATACATTTCAAAAAACATTTGAAGACCATGTAACGCATTCGTATCAGGAAAAAATACTGATTCATACCGACAGGGAGCACTACATTACAGGAGAAACCCTGTGGATGTCATTGTATGCCCTGGACGCAGCAAATCATAAGCTATCCGGCTTTTCCAAAGTGGTTAACATAGAATTAGTAGACCCTAAGGGTAAACCCATGATTCAAACCCGCATGCAGCTGGAACAAGGTAGAGGTAATGGGCAGTTGTTTGTAAAAGCTGAAATACCTACCGGTAATTACATTTTAAGAGGCTATACCAACTGGATGAAAAACAACGAATCCGGTTATGCTTTTGAAAAAAACATTCGGATAGTCAACCCATCCGTTACTCATTCGCAACCCCATGCACCTGAAAAAATTCCAACAAGCCCTGATCTTAACATTGCGTTTTTTCCCGAAGGAGGACAAATCCTATATGGTTTAAAAAGCAAGGTAGTCGTGAAAGCTACATCGGGTCAAACAACAACCGGCGTAGTTTACGATAGCCATGAAAATGAAATAACCCGTTTTACTACCGACATAGACGGTTATGCTGTTTTTGACCTGACTCCTGAAGCAAATAAACAATATTTTGCACGGGTAGCTCATGAAGGCAAAGTGAAAAAAGTAGATATTCCCAGACCTGCATCACGTGGTGTAGCTCTTAGAGTGGCTCAATCAGAAAAAAGAGTCAACATCATATGCTCACGTACCCTTAATGCACCTAAAGAGTATTACCTGGTAGTGCATACCCGGGGTGTACTTCAGCACATTGAGCCTATAAGTATGCCTGAAAATCAGACTTCATACCCTATCGATAAGGAAACATTACCGCCGGGCATTACACACATCACTCTTTTGTCGGCTGATTTTCGTCCGCTTCTGGAAAGACTCATATATGTAGCGCCTAAACGGGAACCCCTTTTACGTTTACAAACCAACAAAGAAGTGTATACTTCCAGAGAGCCAATCCAACTGGAACTAAACAACTTAATGTCTGATACAGCAAATTTATCCATAGCCGTAGTTCCTACATGGGAAAGTGACTTGCAACAAACAGACTTTGCACGTTACCTGTTCATCGATTCCGATTTGCAGCACTTCGCTCCTACTGCCAGACAGTATACATCCAGAGAAGAATTAGCTCAACTAGACAAAATACTGATTTGTCAGAGTTGGAATCGGTTCGATTGGAACGACATAGCAGAAAGCAATACTCCATCGTATGTTCACCTGCCCGAAGTAAACGCCCCTATACTCTCTGGTAAAATAAACCTGCAAGACACCAGCAGCACACGCCATACCCTTCACCTCAGCTTTTTAGGTAAGTCTTCTTTTATGAACTCATACAGGATAGAAGATGACGGCCGGTTTTACTTTGAGGTGCCTTTTAGGTTGGCCAATGATCAGGCGCATTTTTTTATGCCCCTCGAAAACGGACATTTGGCAGCTGATCAGATTTCCCTGGATTCCCCTTTTGACTATCCCTTTAAAAACAGGTTTACACTGCAGCCATTATCTCCGGCATCCAGACAGAATTTTGAAACTCTGGCTACCAACATTCAAGTAAGCCAGGTATACCGAGATTTCACTCACATCAATGGCATAGCTGCTGCTCCCGTCAGTTATGACACCCATTTTTATGGTGAGGCCGATGTGCTGTATCCTCTGGATGACTATACTCGCTTCGAAACAACAAAAGATTTGTTTATAGAATACATAAGAGCAGCTGTAGTCAGAGACAACAATAGAAAATCAGGTTTTTATGTACCGATCGACCGTAAGCTTAGTACACCGGCACTCACGCTTATAGACGGTATTCCCATACTGGACCATCAGTATGTATTGGATTTTGACATTCTGAAAGTCGAAAAAATCGGAGTGGTAAACAAACGCTATTTTATGGGAGCATCCAACTACGCCGGTATTATCAACTTTACCACCTACAAGGGTGATTTTAACGGAAAGGAATTGCCCGACCACATCATCGAAAAAGTGTATCATGCCGTACAACAGGTCAGAGCATTTTACCATCCGGACTATGACGTCAATGAAAAAAACCTTCGGCGAATTCCCGACTACAGAAACACTCTCTACTGGAACCCTCAGGTTACTTCCACAGGAAAGTCCTCTCTGCGGTTTTTTACAGGTGATCAAACAGGCTCTTATGACATAATTATTCATGGCATCTCGCAAACAGGCACGCCCATTTCTCTGAAAAAGACAATAACTGTAAAACAACAGCTTCCCTAGTCTTCAGAGCAAAGGTTCCGGCTTTTAAATAGGCTCTGCTGAGAAACACATTTATTTGTACATGAGGACTAAGGAGAACGATTTACAGCAATTTTTATAGTAGGTATTTCTTATTTGATGCAAGCTTTTTGAGCAAAATGCACGATTTTCCCTGCAACATAAAATCAACAAGCAATCCTTTGAACGTTAGCCTCAGGTATGTCATCTACTGTGTTGGGCGAGGATCGAAGTATATCTATACATCTTCACCTCACCCGCCGTGTAGCTAACATGCCTGAGACTTTCTCAGCAGAGCCTAAATAAAGTCATATATCTCCATTGCGATGCTTTCCAGTACAAAATACGGGTTATTTCCTGCCGGGAAAATCCTATTAACTCAACTTTTGGAGAGTCTATCGAAAAACGGAATTCCTGGTCTACAGAGAATCCTATTGCTGAAATACACTCGACTTTTTTATAGACACGAATGAAACAGTGAAGATAAAAGACCTGTTTGTTTATTTTCGCGCTGGCAATCCACGGTATACACTGTGAGTAATGATTCTTTTTTCGTTTAAACTATTTCTAAATTGGCATTCGATCCATACGCTATCCAGCTCCCTATTACCGAAACATTCGACCAGGTAAAACAACACCTGAACAATAACAATACGCTAATAGTAAATGCACCTCCTGGAGCAGGGAAAAGTACATTATTGCCACTGGCTCTTATGCAAGAATCGTGGTTGGGTGATCAAAAAATACTCATGCTTGAACCCCGCCGGTTAGCAGCTCGTACCATCGCTTCCCGAATGGCCGGATTACTCGATGAGGAGACCGGACAATCGATAGGCTTTCGAATAAGGTTTGAAAACAGGGTGAGTGAAAAAACGAAAGTAGAAGTACTCACCGAGGGAATACTTACACGGATGATCCATAGTGACAATTCGCTGGAAGGTGTTGGCTTGGTTATATTCGATGAATTCCATGAGCGAAGTATACATGCCGATGTAGCCCTGGCCTTGTGCCGTGAGGCCCAGCAGGTGCTACGTCCCGACTTGCGCATACTTATCATGTCAGCCACACTGGACATGCCGCAGCTCACTCACCTTTTAGAAGCTCCCGTAGTAGAAAGTAAGGGCAAACAATACCCTGTGGAAATAAAATACACAGGGCAGCAGGACATCATGCTACTGCCAGAAATGACTGCCCGAACTGTAATCCAGGCTACAAAAGCGCACGAAGGAGATACACTTGTTTTTCTTCCCGGACAGGGAGAAATAAAGAAATGCGAAGAAATTTTGCGTAGAGAACTCTCTGGCTTTGTCATTCATCCCCTTTACGGCCAACTGCCCCAGCACAAACAATATGCGGCTATAATGCCCGACAAGAAAGGCAAAAGAAAAGTAGTACTGGCCACTTCCATAGCCGAAACCAGCCTGACCATAGAAGGCATAAAAATAGTAGTAGACAGTGGTTTTGGCAGAACCTCACGCTTTGACCCAAAATCTGGCCTGTCAAGGCTCGAAACCATACAAATCGCCAAAGACTCTGCAGACCAGCGTGCAGGCCGGGCAGGCAGGCTCAGCCCCGGAGTATGCTACCGTATGTGGACCAATGCCACCAATGAGCGGTTGGCAGACCACCGTACCCCTGAAATACTGGAAGCTGATCTGGCGTCACTGGTGCTGGATATGGCACAATGGGGAATTACCAATGTTAGCCAGCTTACCTGGCTTACCCCACCTCCGAAAGGAGCGCTGGCTCAAGCCAGTGACACACTCCACCAACTCGAAGCGTTAGAAGACAATCGAATTACTCCTCACGGAAAAAAAATTCACAAACTTCCCTGCCATCCCCGTATTGCACATATGCTGCTGATGGCCGAAGAAGACGACATGCTTGCCTTGGCTACAGATGTAGCTGCCCTTCTCGAAGAAAGAGACCCTCTGGGTAAAGATGCCGGTATCGATATCAATACGCGCATCGAAAAACTACGGCAGCTTCGAAAAGAAAACAGACTCAACCGACCGTTTGCCCGTATCGAAAAAATAGCCACTTCTTACCGCAAACTTTTTGATTTGGATGTAGACAATTCGTTTATAGACCCCTACGAAACCGGTGTATTATTGGCACACGCCTACCCAGAGCGTATAGCCTGTGCCCGCCCCGGCAACAATGCTCAGTTTCAGCTGTCAAACGGCAAATACGCCATGGCTGGTCACCGCGACGATCTAGCTCACGAGCCCTGGTTGGCTATAGCCCATCTTGATGCACGTGACGGCATGGGCAAAATCTTTATGGCTTCACCTCTCAATCCAAAAGATTTAGCGCCGTTAGTGAGAGAAAAAGAAGTAATCACCTGGGACACACGCAAAGGAGGATTGATCGCCAGCATGGACCTACGCATAGGCAGCATTGTACTTCAATCCAAGCCCCTGCCCGATCCGGGAGAGGAACATCTCATACAGGCCATTACCGATGCGATAAAACAAGAAGGTGAGCAACTCCTCGATTTCAACAAAAACGTAAAGCAATGGCAAAATCGGGTGATGAGTCTTAGAAAATGGAATCCTACAGAAAACTGGCCCGATGTGAGCACTACCACTCTTTTGGCTACCAACAACGAGTGGATAACGCCCTATCTGAATGGTGTAAAAAACCCGGAAGATCTGAAGAAAATAAAATTGGAAGAAGTATTGCAAAGCCACTTGGACTGGGACAAGCAACAAGCACTCAACAACCTGGCGCCTGTCAGAATACAAGTACCCAGTGGCTCCCATGTAACCCTTCAATATTTTGAAGATGGAGCACCTCCGGTACTGGCCGTCCGTTTGCAGGAAGTATTTGGACTAGCAGATACTCCTACCGTCAATCAGGGTAAACAGACGGTTTTAATGCACTTGCTTTCTCCGGGATTCAAACCCGTACAGGTTACAAGCGACTTGCGTAGCTTTTGGAATAACACATACTATGAGGTAAAAAAAGAACTCAAAAGAAGGTATCCTAAACATGCCTGGCCCGATAATCCCTGGGAGGAAGAAGCTATAAGAGGTGTGAAAAGAAAAAAGTAAAAACAAGGTAAACAGTCGGTTATACTGTTTACCTCATGTTTACATTTTTTAAGCGCTGTTATGAGATTATTGTACCTTCATCTGAGTACAATACAGAAAGTTTTGCTGCTACTACTTACAATATGTATTGAAAGTTGCAGACTTTCTCCGCAAGATTTATTTATAAGCGATTTCCAGATCGTTATCCCGGACCTCAGCTAATTTTTGTGCCAATTTTTTCTTGAAATCTGCGACAACAGAAGCATATTTTGGATTTTCAGCCAGGTTAGTTATTTGCTTGGGATCTTTTTTCATATCGAAGAGCTCTATGCCAGCAGACGCATCTTCGTTGTATTGAATGTACGCCCATTTATCTGTTCTGAGCAAAAATGTTTTTCCTCCCTGCGATACAGAAAATGCCATATCTCTTACTTTATGTTTTGGTTTGTCCAGCGTTTTCGTCAGGCTTTTACCCTGAAGGTGCTCTGAATATGACAAGCCTGCAAGCTCGGCTACTGTGGGATAGAGGTCAATCAACTCTGCAAAAGAATGGCATACTGCCGGTTTTTTGCCTGGTACCTTGATGATCAACGGTACTTTCACGGATTCTTCGTGCAGGCTTACTTTCATCCAAAACTTATGCTCTCCCAAGTGAAATCCATGATCTGAAGTGAAAATAACAATGGTATTGTCTTCCAGCCCCTCTTGCTTCAACGCATCCAGCACTACACCTACCTGTGCATCCATATACGCCACTGAAGCATAGTATGCAGCTACAGCTTTCTTTTCCTGCACTTCATTCATCTGACCATTTACGCTGGTGACATAGTTGATCCCTCGCTTGGGTATATCATCCCAATCGTTTTCATGCCACTCCGGCAAAGTGATATTCTGGTATGGGTAGGGTTCAAAATAGGCTTTAGGAGCTACAAAGGGAACATGCGGGCGAACAAACCCTACCGCAAGAAAGAAAGGTACATTTTTATGCTGTTTGAGCAGTTCTGCAGCCTTTTGGGCGGTCTTACCATCGGAGTGAAACAAATCTCCTTCATCTCCTTTCACGATGGTCATTACATTCCCCCCTTTGCGTTCTATTTTTCCATCAGGGTTGCCTTGCACCAGCTCTGCTTCCCCTTTTGCTTTCCATTCAGGTCCCTGACTGTTGTATTTTTCGTTCCATGAGGCCGGATCATCTTTTCCGTCAGTTCCTTTTTCAATGTCTATTGGTACTCCCATGTGGTAAATTTTACTCACTCTGGCCGTATAGTACCCATTGTCTTTAAACAACTGAGACCATGTTTTTCTTTCATCTCCTATATTTTTCCTCCCGCTTACATACCCAAAAGTTGTAGTGGCATTAGGGTAATAACCTGACATAAATGAAGCTCTGGAAGGACCACATACAGGGTACTGACAGTAGGCTCTGCTATAACGGGTACCTTCTGCTGCCAACTTGTCTATATTGGGTGTATGCACTGCGTTATTGCCATAAGCAGACACAGCAGTAGTAGTAAGGTCGTCGGCTATAATAAACAATACATTGGGTTTGTCTGACTGTGCAAATAGGTGGTGGCATAAAACTACAACGCACAGTGTGGAAATGAGGTATTTCATAAGACTGGAATAAATAAGTTTAGTTTTACAGAATTCGAAATTATACAATTCAGTTCATCTAAAAAGAACGACAGCTTATATATTCTGCCTAAAATAAGAAAGGGATTGCCTTTCTCAAGACAATCCCTTTCTGCTTAGTATATTGTTATGCTTACTGAGCCGCTTCTAATTCCTCTACTTTTGAGAGTACTGCTTCGGCTTTGTCATACATTTTTAGTTGCTTGTACATCTGCATCAATGCTCTGAGGCCGTCTACGTCTTCTTTGCTTTCGTTAGCTTTTTCCATATAAGGCAAACCTTTCACCAGAATTTCGTCGGCTTTTTTAGTAAGAGCAGGTCCTTTTTTGTTGTATAGACTCAGGTCCATATCTCTTACCTGATCGTAATATTCTTTAGCCTGATTGATGTAAATAGCTCCTGCATTGTAGTTTGCTACATAGTTTTCCGGCTCAAGTTCTATCACTTTCAAGTATTCCTGCAACGCATTGTTGTAGGTTTCCTGTACTTTTTCCTTAGGCTCACCATTGTCAGACATATTGCTGGCAATGTTGTCATACATAATGGCCAGGTTTAGGTGCAGATTTACATTGTTAGGGTCTTCCTTGATGGATTCAATCAGTTTGTTTTTAGCTTGATCCAGTTTTTTCAAATTGATCAGGATACTGATTTCATCTTCTCCAAAACGAGGCTCAGTAGGATACTTTGCCTGAGCTCTTTTTACTACTTCCAGCGCTTTTTCTTCGTCTTTGTTTACAGCTCTTTCTATGTAGATGAGTGTAGAGTATGCATCCACACTAGCATAACCCAACTCTTCGAGCTTGTAGTAGTGTTTGGCAGTGTTTTCATAATCTTCGGCTTGCTGTGCACACACACCCGAATACAACAGTGTAAGCGAATCCTGAGGCTTTACTTTCAAAGCATCGATAAACTTATCATAAGCAGCTTCATACTTATCTTCGGCATAAATAGTACCTCCGTCATTGATGAATTTGCCCCACATAGCGTCAATATTGGTAGAAGAAAGTACAGCATTCGGAGCATTCTCTTTCTCCATTTCGATTACTTTCTCGTACGCTTCTACTGCTTTTTCTATTGCTTTATTGTCCAGTGATGAAACAGCTTCATCGTCGCTGGTGGCTATCGCCTGGTATATTCTTCCTCTTTCAAACCAGGTTTTGGACTTACCGGCGTTCTTTTCTATAGTGATAGCTACATCAATCTCCGCCTTTGCACTCGCATAGTCCTCCTTTGATAGATACGATGAAGCTTTGCTAACCGACCCCTTTTGTGCATAGGTAACACCTGCTATTAAAAAGGCCAGACAAAAAAATGCTACTTTTCTCATGATTACATTATTATAGTTACTCGATGGTTTTTTGGTTATTATTTAGTTTTCAGTTTGGTCACTTTGGTTGTTTTCCTCACTTGCAATATCCTCTTCGCTTTCGTTTTCTTCTCCTTCTATTCTTTCTATTTTTTCTACTGAAGAAATCTGATCTCCGTCGTTTAATTTAATGAGACGAACGCCTTGAGTAGCTCTACCCATAACTCTTAAACCGCTAATTGCCATTCTTATTGTAATACCCGACTTATTTATAATCATTAAATCGTCAGTATCTACTACTTCTTTGATGGCAACTAACTGTCCGGTCTTATCGGTAATGTTCAGAGTCTTTACTCCCTTGCCCCCTCTCTTAGTAATGCGGTAGTCCTCTATAGATGACCGCTTGCCATAGCCATTTTCTGACACAACAAGCAAATTAGCTTCTTCTCTGTTTACACACACCATGCCAACAACACGATCGTCAGCCCCTTCTAATGTCACCCCTTTTACACCTGAGGCAGTTCTACCCATAGGACGCACATCCGATTCGTGGAAATGAATCGCTTTACCGGATTTCTTAGCAATGATGATGTGATTGTCTCCATTGGTAAGGCTGATGTCAAGCAACTTGTCTCCTTCTTTGATGGTAATCGCATTGATTCCGTTTTGTCTTGGTCGGGAGTATGCTTTGAGTGATGTCTTCTTGATTACACCATCTCGCGTACACATCATAATGAAGTTGTTGTTGATGTAATCTTCATCGGTGAGTGTAGTTACGTTGATTACAGCTCTGATAGAATCATCTGACTCTATGTTGATCAGGTTTTGTATAGGTCTGCCCCTGGAGGCTTTAGTTCCTTCGGGTATCTCCCATACTTTTTTCCAAAACAGCTTACCAAATTCGGTAAAAATAAGCAGGTAGTTGTGTGTGGTAGCTACAAACAGGTGTTCGGTGAAATCGTCTGTTTTAGCGCCTGCTCCTCTGGAGCCACGCCCTCCCCTTCCTTGTGTCTTAAATTCAGTAGAAGGTGTACGCTTGATGTATCCTTCATGAGAAATAGTGATTACCATTTCTTCATCAGGGATCATGTCTTCAGCAGAAAAATCTTCTGCACTGTATTCGATATTTGATCTACGATCGTCTCCGTACCTGTCGTTGATTTCGGTCAGCTCTGTTTTGATGATATCCATACGCATATCTTCATTGGCCAATACGGCCTTCAGGTGATCGATCAACTCCATGATTTCTTCGTACTCCTTCTGTATCTTTTCTCTTTCGAGACCTGTGAGACGCTGGAGACGCATTTCAAGAATAGCTTTGGCTTGTATTTCTGTAAGACCGAATTGTTCCATCAGGCCGTTTTTGGCTATCTCAGGATCACGTGAGTTTCGGATTAGCGCTATTACTTCATCCAGATTGTCTAATGCAATAAGATACCCCTGCAGGATGTGTGCTCTCTTCTCAGCTTCCTCCAGTTCGTATTGTGTACGGCGGATCACTACATCGTGACGGTGATCTACAAAATACCCAATAATCTCCTTTAAGTTGAGGGTATGTGGCCTGCCTTTTACCAGCGCTACATTGTTTACCCCAAACGAAGATTGTAGCTGGGTGTATTTATACAGGTTGTTTAATACAATATTGGGTATGGCATCTTTTTTCAGGTCATACACGATTCTCATCCCGTTTCGGTCTGACTCATCCCGTATGTCACTAATGCCTTCTATTTTCTTTTCATTGATCAGGGCGGCAGTTTTTTCAATCATAGACGCCTTATTTACCTGATAAGGTATCTCTGTCACTATGATTTGCTCACGACCTGTGTTGGTTACTTCAAAAGTTGCTTTGGCACGCATCACTATTCTTCCACGGCCAGTCTCGAAAGCAGACTTCACACCGTTGTAGCCATATATGGTTGCTCCTGTAGGAAAATCAGGTGCGGTGATGTGTTTCATCAACTCCTCTACGGTAATGTCTCTATTGTCGATATAGGCTATGGTGCCGTTTACTACCTCTCTGAGGTTGTGTGGTGGCATGTTGGTTGCCATACCTACCGCAATACCACTGGTACCATTGACCAGCAAGTTTGGTATTTTGGCAGGAAGCACTGCGGGCTCTTTGAGTGAGTCGTCAAAGTTAGGCTGGAAATCAACCGTATTTTTATTGATATCGGCCAGCATCTCCTCTGCTATACGCTTGAGACGTGCCTCAGTATACCTCATTGCCGCAGGAGAATCGCCATCTACGGATCCGAAGTTACCCTGACCATCTACCAAGGGATAGCGCAAAGACCACTCCTGTGCCATCCGCACCATGGTGTCGTACACCGATGAATCGCCGTGAGGGTGATACTTACCCAAAACTTCACCGACTATCCTGGCTGATTTTTTATAAGACTTGTTGTGCAGTACGCCCAGGTCTAACATACCGTAAAGAACCCTTCTGTGTACCGGTTTTAACCCATCTCTTACATCAGGTAATGCTCGCGAAATTATTACAGACATTGAATAATCAATGTATGCTCCACGCATTTCATCCTCTATATTTATAGGGATAATATTCTGATCTCCAAGGGGTAAGTTTTCGTTATCTCCGTCCGCCATAAATCTTAAAAACTTTTTTGCAAATTTCAGGACGCAATTTAGTGAAAATAAAGTCGAAACACACTACTGGACGAATACAAAATAATGCGTTTTTGATAGTTGGTCGATTTACTTTCAGTACGGCTTATTTAAAGTGGATTATGGCGTCTTACAAAATACACATTACTTGCTTGTTGCCGACTGAGTAACAGGCATAAATACAGGTACGTCAATAAGGATTGATCTTGCGTTTGTTGCGACCTTTGTAGCGCCAGAGTCTGCGGTGGTTTTCGCCTACTTTGGGGTTTTGTCTTTTCCAGATAGGCTGCCCACGCACTTCCATATAACGGCCGGTGGCAGGATGCCTTATAACATGCTTGAGTTGCACGCGATCGCTTTTGATCGGACTTCTGGGGATTTCCGGAAACGTAATACTCACTCCTACCTGACAGAAAAAAGTAGGCTGACTATGACGGATAGATTTGCCCGTGCCTGGTATAACTATGCTGTAGTTTTTAAAATCATAAGAGGGTTTAAGAATGATTCTAAAGTACTCCGACAAGTTTTTTTCTATAGAAACACCAAAATTAAAGAACAACCCACGCTGGATAAGACCCGAATTAAATTTTCCTCCGGAATTAAACTTGCCTACCTGCAATTCTCCAGCAAAGGAATATTCCCAAAAGTCGTAGAAACGGTAGCCTAGTTCACCCCAGTAGCGCCGGTAAAATGTAGACGAGAAGTTGGGTTGGTATGATCTTATGCCCAATGGTTCGGCGGTTTCGCCTGGTGAAAAGGGTTTGACTCCATGATATTCAAACATATACCCACCCCCTATTCTAAATTGCTTTAGATTGAAGCGAAGCGACAAGGACAAAGGAATGCTCCACCCTTTGCCAGAAAAGCCCAGGCCTAGTGAATCTGCATTGAAAAATTCAAGATCGTCCTGTAAGAGAGGGTTGTTTACCGGACTTACTATTGGAGGAAAAGGCACATCGAAAGAATCTACCCGCACTAATGTTTGAGCTACTGCCGGATTGTTAAACCAATTGTTGTATAAATCTACCTCGGTGGGAAGCGGCTGCCCGTCGTTGTTGGCAATGTATTGCGCATCGGGAGACTGCACCAGATAAAATCCACTCAAATCATGACTGTAACTGGTTTGCCCATAGCCGGTTGACACGGTGAACGAAAAATTGTTGAGAAACTTGCGAATCGGACTCCTGTATATATCTTCCTCTGTAATTTCATATTCCTGAGCCAGAGCTGTAACACTCATAAGCAGAATAGAAAACGATATAATGAGCTTGCTTTTCAAATTATTGGTGTTGGTTTAGCGAAAGTATATTGTTTTCTCTACAAAAGTGTAATATCAAAGACCAGAACTTGATATGGGCTCACTTTGGTGGCATACTCCGGTATTACTTTTAATTCCACAAGTTTGTCGGCCAAAAAAGACGGCACAATGCCAACACTCTGCTGATACCCATGTGCCGAAGGTATGATCAACAGGGCTTTTTCACCATGATCCATAGCTGCCAGACCTAAATCCAAACCACTAAAAACAGCTGCAGTATTGAAAGCAAAATCAAACGTATCGTTACCTGTTACCCGATCGAACACCGTGCCGTCCAGGTATTCTGCAGTATAGGTCACACTTATTTCTTCACCGTCAAATGGTTTTTGTAAAGCGGCAGACTCTGTCACGCGCTTGTAATACACACCTGTGGGCAATAATTTCACAGAGTCTTTGGGGTTTTTATCACGATCATTGAGCTCATTATCAATAATATACTGATCGATAAGCATTTCTTCATTGGCTGCTACATCGTTTTCATTTTCTATTTTGACCAGTTCTACTTCTATCTCTATGATGGCATGGGCCGGAATAAGTGTAGAAAAAGTCAACTCGCCATAAGCCAATGGTGATGGAATAAGGAAAACATACTTTTCTCCTTCTCTCATTAGCGACAGTCCCGTGTCTAATCCTACCGGCACTATCGAATTTACGCCCTGCTTTAGTCTATAGGGATCTTCTCCCTGTGATGCCAGCACTTCATCTATTACCACACCATCCATTACTTTAGCGGTGTAGTAAATGGACAATATAGAGCCGTTGGTCTGCTGAGTATTGCCTGTGGGGTTTTCTGTGACAGGATAGTAAAATATACCCGATTCATGCTGTGTTGCTGTGAGGGCGTTTCTCTCGAGGTATGTTTCTATAGAATCAGTATCTACGGTCATCCTGTCGGGTGCCTGCGGTATGGGCTCGTCTCCACCACAGCCGGTAAGCCACAATTGCCCTGCAACTAATCCTACGAAAAGTACTCCTGCTAATTTTCTCACACGTACACCTGTTTTGATCAAATAACGACTAGTAAACGAGACAAAGAAGAATTAATTTTCTTTAGCGTCCTAATTTACGGCCGGTCAATAGTAAATTTTAAAGATAAAAATTACCCAATAAAAAAGGACTGCAAGCAGCCCTTTTTAGTAGTTTTGATAGTGGAGTATTGAATCAGGCGTCCCCTTCTTCAGCCTCTTCGTCTTCCTGTGGTTTCAACGATTCCACAATGGCTTCATATTTTTCTTTTAGCTCTTCATCTGCTTTGAGCGCTTTTTTCACCTTGTTGTACACCGCTGCACCCAACTCATCTTTAATCAATGTAGGGTAAGCCGTTTTGAAATCAGAAACTAACTTTTCGTAACCTTCCTGGATGGCGTTGTAAGCAGCAATTTCTTCTTCAGTAGCGTTGATTTCGGCCAACTTAGTTTCATCACCGTTTGCTTTTTTTAATTCTTTAAAGCGTCGACCTCCATCCATAGTCTCCTCGCTTTTGATCATTTCATTGTACTTCTCCTGCATGTCTGTTTTCATACTGTCTATCTTGTTCATCACAGTAGCATACAGTTTCAACTCCTCGTCTGTTACTTCGTCATCTTGTGCCATTGCCGTGTTGTTCAGGGCGGCTACAGCTACGAACATACCCAATAACAGTAGTGTCTTTTTGAATAGTTTTTCAATCATAATTCCAATTTTCTTCAAATTTACAAAAGTTAGTAGCTTGCGAATTAATACTATTAAGGCCACTTTTTCAAGTATTAAGGCCTTTTATATTAACCAACGACCGTTGTTTGGCATTATCATAACAGACTACTTTTTTCTGAACAAATCCTTTATCCGGTCCTTCAGTCTTTTCTTTTTTCTTGGTGAATCTTCACTCCCCGACTCCTCATTCACATCGCCGTATATACCTGCCTCGTGATTTCGTTTTTGTTTTTTTCTAAAAAGTTTGACCAATCCCGAATCGTCTTTATACAGTTCACAATCGTAAGCATTCCTGGCGGAAAAGCTCCCTTTTAACAGATGACTTAGACTCTTATCCTGTTGGATTTTTTGATAAAAGAGTGCCCATATCGGCAAAGCAGTATTAGCCCCCTGCCCATCGGCTATGGTACTAAAGTGAATCGCCGGATTATCCGCACCAACCCACACACCTCCCAACCACTGCGGTGTATAGCCCATAAACCACCCGTCGGTATGATTTTGGGTTGTGCCCGTTTTTCCGGCTATCGCTCCACGTATTCCATATATAGAGCGTAATCGTCTGGCTGTACCCTTGTCTACCACTGAGGCTAACATGCCCGTCAGTTCATTGGCCACATTTTCTGGAATAGCCGCTTTGATTTGGGGCTTTCCTTCATAGAGAACCTTACCAGTCCGATCCTCTATTTTAGTGATAAAATAAGGTGAGGCTGATTGCCCCTGATGAGCAAAGGCAGTATAAGCCTCAATCAGCTCCATCAAAGATATGCCTGCCGACCCAAGGGCTACAGACGGCACCTGAGGGAGTTCCTGTTTTATGCCCAGATTAGCAGCCAAGTCCAATACCCGGGCAATACCTGCTTCCATGCACAGCCGCACACTGACAGTATTCACAGAATTTGTCAATGCTCCCAGTAGTGAATAATTGCCTTCATACTCTCCGCTACTGTTTTGAGGTGTCCAGTTGTCGTATTGGGTGTAAATCACTTTCTGGTTGGGGATAAAGTCACAGGGAGAATAACCGTCCATCAGTGCCCGTGCATACACGATCGGTTTGAATACTGATCCCACCTGCCGGGTGGCCAGCACATGATCGTATTGAGACTGTTGAAAAGACCTGCCCCCCACCCAGGCCAGCACACTGCCATTGGTAGGCGATACTACCATAAAACCGGCTTGCAGCTGAGCCAGACTGTGTCGCACAGAATCCAATGGAGAAATGAGTGTATCTTGTATACCATTACTGCTTACCCACGTAGTTTCCACCGGTTGAGACAAGTGCACCAGTGCATTTTTCTGTGACATACCGTTGGCTATAAGCCGCTTGTAGCGGGTAGTCTTTTTCAGTTCATCAACTACCAGAGGACTGCTTCGGTGCAGGGTCTGTTTTCGGCTGAGTTCCTGCCACAGCCTGGGGTTTAATACGTCCAGATGCTCTGCTACAGCTTCCTCTGCATAGCGTTGCAGTCTGGAATCTATCGTAGTGTACACTTTCAGGCCGTCAGTATGCAAATCGTACTCCATACCCTGAGTATCGTTTATATCTTTTAGCTTTTGTTTCAGTTCGTTTTTCAGATAAGCTCTAAAATAGCTCGCAGAACCTTCCTGATGGCCGAGTTTACGGTACGAAAGAATGATGGGCAACTGCTTAAGGCTATCAGCCATGGATTTGGAAATATAATCGTAATTGGCCAGCTGCGACAGTACCACATTACGTCTTTGCAGCGATTTACCGGGGTGAGTGCGTGGGTTGTATGTGTCCGGTGCTTTAAGCATTCCAACCAAAACAGCCGCCTGATTGTAGGTGAGCTTGTCCGGGTGTGTGGAAAAAAAACGTAAGCTGGCTGTTTCTATTCCGTAGGTATCTTCTCCAAACGACACAGTGTTCAGGTAGAGTGTCAGAATTTCTTCTTTTGTGTATAGGTTTTCTAGCTTATTGGCAATGATGGCTTCTCTGGCTTTGTTGATCGGTATGCTCAACAGGCCGTAGTTTTTTCTACCGAAAAGGTTTTTTGTCAGTTGCTGGCTCAGTGTGCTCCCCCCGCCAGCATGCTGTCCCAGCAATAGGGTTTTCACAAGTACCCGTAGCATACTACGCTTGTCAATCCCTTTGTGCTCATAAAACCGGGCATCTTCGGTGGCTATCAGTGCATCGATTAGTTTGGGGGAAACCTGATCGTAAGTGACCTCTGTCCGGTTTTCGAGGTAATACCTGCCCAGCAGCTTGTTATCAGAGGTGTACACGGCTGTTGCCTGGTAATTTTTGATTGCTTTCAACTCCTCATCGCTGGGTACATGACCAAACATACCATCGGTAATAGCTAAATAACCAACGAACAAACTTCCGGCACCTATCAAAAACAGAATAACAAGTGCCCAACTTAGTACCCGAATCAGTTTTGTCTTTCTTATCATTTATTGTTCTACTTTCAACTCTGACCAACGGCTTAGACCATAAATAATTTTCTCTGCGAATGAAAAATTAACGAACCGTTAGGTGTCCTGCAGCTGCCGCTTATCCCAAATGAAATGCAAAGCTGATATTTTTCTTGTGGAATATTTAGTTTTGTGCATTGAATCAGAAATTGATATGAAAAAAATATACCACTTATCTACGTGTTCTACTTGCATCAGAATCATTAAAGACCTGGGCGACTTACTGGATGGCTTTGAGATGCAGGATATAAAAACTGAAAGCATTACTCCCGCTCAGATAGAAGAAATGCACTCTGCATCAGGTAGTTACGAATCCTTGTTTAGCAGGCGGGCCATGAAGTACAAATCGCTGGGACTGGCTGACAAAAACCTGACAGAAGAAGATTATAAAAATTACATACTGGAGGAGTATACTTTTTTAAAACGCCCTGTTTTCATGATAAACGATAAAATTTTTGTCGGAAACTCTAAAAAAACAGTAGAAGCAGTCAGAGAGGAATTGAGCTGAAAATCAGCAACCACCTGACAACACACACATTCTTAATTTTATTTGTTTTGAATAGAACCGCCATTTTATTCGTTTGTCTTTGTTTTGCCTTTGCGGTAAAAGCTCAGCCCCATCAGTATCGCATTGAGAAAACAGAAACACCCATTGTAGTAGACGGCAGCATAGACGAGGCTGCCTGGCAGGAAGCTCAAATGCTCACCGGCTTTGTACAGCAATTTCCTATTGATTCTCTGCCCGCCTCATCACAAACAGAAGTATGGCTAACCTACGACGACAAATACCTATACTTTGCAGCCAAAATGTACAATCAGTCAAACGACCGTGAGTACGTGACACCCTCTCTCAGACGGGACTTTAGAGGGGGAAGCAATGATGCTATCACCATTACATTGGATACCTATCAGGATAATACCAATGCTTTCAATTTTGGAATCAACCCCTGGGGAGTACTACGTGAAGGGCTAATTTCGAACGGAGGAACATGGGGCAGTGACCTGTCGAATAGCTGGGACAACAAATGGACAGCCAGCGCAAAACGTTACTCAGGCTACTGGATAGCTGAAGCAGCTATCCCATTCAAAACTCTGCGCTACAAAGAAGGAACTACCGCCTGGAATATTAACTTTTACCGGCTGGATTCTGAAACCGGCGAACGCACTACACTTACCCCCATACCTCGAAACTACAACCTTACCTCGCTGGCCTTTATGTCCGAACTCTTATGGGACAAACCCCTGAAAAAACCGGGAGCCAATGTATCACTTATTCCCTATACTTCTGCGGCGGTCAACAGAGATTTTGAATCAACGGACCAGACTAAAGCTCAGTCTACAGTAAACATAGGTGGTGATGCTAAAATAGCGCTTACACCGGCTCTGAATCTCGACCTCACGATTAATCCCGACTTTTCGCAGGTGGAAGTAGACGATCAGGTAACTAACCTCAACCGATTTGAGTTGTTTTTTCCTGAAAAGAGGCAGTTTTTTATAGAAAACGCTGACCTCTTTGGCAACTTTGGACATCAGCGGTATGGCCGCACTTTTTTTTCACGCCGCATAGGAATAGCCCGTGATACCGTAGAAAATGTAAATGTACCTAACAAAATACTCTATGGTGCCCGACTGAGTGGTAAGCTGGACAACAACTGGCGTGTAGGCTTGCTCAACATGCAAACTGAAAAACAGGAATCTATTTTTCTACCGTCCAACAACTACACTGTGGGTGTGATCCAACGTAAGGTTTTTTCCCGCTCCAATATCGGTGCTATTTTCACCAACAAACAGAGCTTTGACAAGCCAGGGGAAGCAAACGCATATACCGGCGACAACTACAACCGAGTAATGGCACTGGAGTACAACATAGCCTCTGCCGACAACAAATGGATAGGCAAATGGGTATACCAGAAATCGTGGGACAATCAAAAAGACCCAGGCGAGTTTGCGCATTCGGGCTGGGTTGCATACCGATCGCGCACATGGGAATGGGACTGGGCACATACCTGGAATGGTGACAATTTCAATGCTGAAATGGGTTTCGTGCCACGAAGAGGTTTTTTTCGCATCAATCCTACTGTAGGTTACAATTTTTTTCCTGAAACGGGAAAGGTCAACCAGCATAACATCGGCCTGGAAGCTGAAGTATTTTGGATTGACAACAGAAAGTCAGATCAATCATTTGAGCTGTCTGAACGCATCAATTTTGACAATACGTCCGAACTCTTTTTTCAATTGAATCAGGATTACACCTGGTTGTTCGACAGCTTTGACCCCACAAACACCGGAGGTCGCGAACTGGATGCAGGATCAGCTTACACCTACCATTCTTTTCAATTTGGGTATGAATCTGATTTTAGAAAAAAAATAGCGGTAGACTTAATCGGATCTGTGGGGGAATACTTTAATGGAAACCGATACAACATCAGGAGCCAGATAAACATGAGGTTTCAACCTTATGCGGCTGTTCGACTAAACGTAAACTACAATAAAATTGTATTACCCCAACCCTACCAAAGTGCAGATATCTGGCTTATCGGTCCCAAGGTAGATCTCACTTTTACCAAGAAGTTTTTTGTCGCATCATTCCTTCAATTCAATAGCCAATCCGAAAATTTCAACATCAATACTCGTCTTCAGTGGCGCTTTAAGCCGGTATCGGATTTATACATCGTCTATACAGACAACTATGCCACAGAAGACCGTCATGGAAGGTTTTCTTTTTTAGAAAAAAACAGGGCTTTGGTACTTAAAATGACCTATTGGCTCAATATGTAAGCGGTTAGGGCACATACTGTGGGGCCATCTCCAGTGAAAAAAATGTATGAAACGTGGTTTGATGCGGTTGGATATCAAAAACAAAATTGTGTACCTGATTATACTCTGTATTTCCCCTTGCTCTTGTTTTTAATTTCACTTCGTTTTCACCGGCAGGCAAAGGTACACGAGTGTAGTATATGCTGTGAGGAATGGTTTGCCAGTTACGGGTGTCGGCTTTTTCTGTAATGGCGTTTACCATGCCCAGCAATGTTCCCAGTCCTTCATTTTCTTTGCGCAACTGCTGTTCACTGGCTTTTTTCAAAGCCGCTCTCAAAAGGGACTTGGCCATCTCGATGTGCATACGTTCCTTCAGTGTTTTAAAAGCAATTTGATTCACGTCTTGAGCCAATTCCATTTTGTAAGTTTTTCCGTTTGCGAGCAGATTGCCGGCTGTATATAGCGGCTCTCGTTCCACATACTTTGGAAACGCCACACGAAACAGACGCAAATCCGTTAAATCTCCGTTGGCATCATCACCACTCAGCAAAAAAGGAAAATCCAACCCATATTCTTCATTGACAAAAGAGACAGCTCCACCACTTCCCTTTACTACCGTAAAGTTTATTGACCATTCAGCTTTAACCGGCCCCAGACCATTGTTCCAAAAGAAAACCAGGTCACCGCCCTCTACCGGCGAAGGCTTGTATTTTTTCTTAAACTCCTGCTCGTACTGCTCCAATTCGGTAAAAAAACCATTGAGGTAAGCGGTACGCAACAAATCGTCTTTTAATTGTTCAGGGGCGGTTACACCAAAAAAATCCGCATAATCCGTTTTGTAAATATTGTAGGCATTGCGGTATGCTATAAAAGCATTGTTGTAATCATGATCGGCATCATAAATTATACCCATAAGGGTGTGAATAAATGCATCACGTTTGTAGCGGTTATCGCTTCTATACTTATCGCTCAGTTTGTTTAACCTGTCATTGAGTCGTCTGCATTCTACCAAGGCTTTTTCATGTTCTCCTATTTTCAAGAAATTGAGTGCTTTGTAATACAGCAAAAGCAAGTGCTCATGGTCTTCTCCTTTGTACACCACCATGTTGGGGTTGGACAAAAAAGAAGCAGCCTCATTGAGGTAGTTTACTTTGTAATCTTCCCCAAAGAGATAAGCCTGCTCCAGGTAAGTATTGCTTTCTTCGGGCTTGTCCAGCAAAGCAGCCACTGTTCCCCGATTGAGGTAATACAAAAAGCGCTCTTTTCCGTCGGCAGCTCCTTTGTTGCTGTTGAGCAGTTTTTCTGCCTGAGGCAGATCGCCTTGTTCAAAATTGCGATTAAACTCCTGATTGAGGTGATAATACGTAGCGCAACTTTGCAACAACAGTATACCGCATATAGCAATTAATACTCTCATGCACTTGGGGTGTAGAAATAAAGGAAAAACTAGTGGGCAGAACTGCCCACTACAGGTTTTGTTTAGTGATCAGGTACCGAATCAGTTTCGGATGTATTTTTTGATTTCTTTATCGCCAATCCACACTTTTTCGTTGGTTTCGATGCTGGCCAGCTCCAGGTTTACTTTGTAATTGGTTACCTTTTCTTTACCATACTGATCCACAATAGAGGTGATTACCCCAAACATCATAAAATCAGCACCTAGCTCTTTGCCCCATTTGGCTTGCGTTTCAGGCGAAGCAAATTCTCCCTGTTCGGCGCGTTCTTCCCGCAGTTTTTCTCTGAAAACAGAGTTTTGAACTACTCTCACCATACCCGAATTGATAAATTCTCTTTCGATATCCTTGATAAAAGTTTCAGCTTCTATGTGTTCATTGCTTTTGTTGGATACCATACCCACAATCACTACCGGCTTTTCGCCTTTTGCTCTTACAAAATCTTCTCTCCAGGGTCTTCTGAGCACGTCATTGATCATTTCTTCTGCTACCATTTTTGAGTCGGTATCATTCCATCGTCCACTCAGGTCGATCTGCTGATCGGGACTAATTCTGGTAACTGTTCGTTGAGCACAAGCCACAGATAAAAATGTAATCACCATGGCTACTAGAGTTGTTTGTGTTATCCTTTTCATTTTTGTGAATTTAAAATTTTGCCTTTACTCTGATGTTCAAAAATCTTGCCGACAGTGAATTGGGAATAGCAAATTGATTGTTGACAACATCCTTTATCCATGTGTACGAAATAGTGTTGTCTGCCCCCAAAAGATTTAAAATTTCTATTCCAAACCAGAGCGACTGAGGGGTATACTTTTTTGCAGAAGAAAGGTTTACAATTTTAGAAAAACCTATATCAACTCTATAGTATTCATCGCCTGGAAAAGCATTGCGCAAGTCTTCTCTACCCGGAGGGCCAAAAGGCAAACCACTGCCAAACAGCATGTTGAGGTTGACTCGTGTGGTCGGATCATTAGGAAAGTGGTCTTCGAAAAAAATACCCAGATTGATGCGCTGGTCGGTAGGCCTACGCACATACCCCTGATCATCGTTTGCCAGATCTTCTTTGGTATTTAATATTCCCAAACTAAACCACGACTGTGCACCTTCTATAAACTCACCGTTTACCCTGAAGTCTATTCCCTGAGCGTAGGCTTTGGCCTCATTCGAAGCAAAATACCGTAGGCGAACATTGTCCACATCGTATGGATTGATATGAGTCATGGCCTTGTGATATGCCTCTGTAGTAAACTTAAATGGCCTGCCCCACGCCACAAAGTAATGATCGAGTCCGGCTATATAGTGTACCGATCGCTGAGCCAGCACATCGTACTGTATGTTTCCCTGTCGATCGCGCAATTCACGATAGAAAGGGGGCTGCTGATATACTCCTATCGAAAAGCGATAGTTGATATTAGCTCCGCCTTTAGGACTAAGCAGGTAGTTTAGTCTGGGACTAAACAACAACTCTTCGTTTACTTCCCAGTAGCTCAACCGGGCGCCTACCGCCAGGGTGTGTACCGAGTCGGCAGAATATGCCGTAAACTGGGCAAAGCCGGAAAATCGATTGGATGCAAGGTGAATTTCATTTTTTCGCTGTTCAGTAACTGACGAAAAATCAGCTGAATCAATAAAAGCAAATTCTTTTAGGCTATCGTCTATTTTTTCACGATCCCAGCGCATACCAAATTCCAGCAAATGATCGCCTATATAGACCTCATTTTTTTGTTCTACATTGAAAAGAGTAGCCTCCAGGCTATTTCTACCGGAATTGTAATTGGTGCCAATTGCACGGGTTACTACACATTCATCAAAGTTATTGGACGATGGGTTTCCCAGATCACAAAGCCGATACCCTCCTTCTATTTCGAAGTTTTCTCGCTCGTTTGTATTGACTACAGACGAAATCAAATACGATTTAAAGCTGTCTGAAAATACATGAGACAGGTTTACCCCTGCCTGGTAAGTATCGTATTTGAGCATCTCCCTACCCTCAAAGGCAACAGTAAGCCGAAATGAGCGCTCGATTGTACCAAAATCAGTTTTTTTTACCTCAGGAATAGTCAGGTAGCGGTTGTGTGCCGAAGCGAGCAACACTCCAAGTTTAGTTCGGTTGTTATTAAACCGTTTGGAAATAAAAGCCTGTACATCCGTAAACTTTGGCAGGTACTGACCTTTTGTTTCCAAAGACCCTAAGAGATATTTTGTGTTTTTGTGTCGTACTCCTACTATGTAGCTCAGGTTACTTTTGTCATTGTATCCTTCATAATGTGCCGTACCCCCTAATAAGCCCAAATTAATTGATCCTGCATTTTTTCTCGACTGCTTGTATGCTATATTCAATACGGATGACAGTTTATCTCCGTATTTGGCTTGCCAGCCTCCTGCCGAAAATTCGATGTTGTGCACCAGATCCGGGTTGATAAAACTCAATCCTTCCTGCCGACCGGCCCTTACTAAAAAGGGGCGATACACCTGGATACCATTCACATACACCAGATTTTCATCAAAATTGCCCCCGCGCACCGAATACGCAGAAGACAGTTCGTTGTTGCTGGTAACTCCCGGCAAAGTGCTTAGTATCTTATTAAATTCGCCTGTACCGGATGGTAAGTTGTCTATATTTTGCGCATCGATGGTTTCCATGCCGGACACCCCCGTTTCACGCGATTGCTTACCTTCTACTTCTACACCTTCCAATACATTGGTTTGCTTCGTCATGGTAATATCGAAGCGTATTGAGGCGTATTTTCTAAAATTAATTTCCCTTACCTCCTGCTCAAATTCGACATGGCTAAAAGTGAGCGTGTATACATTTTTTTTTAGCTGAACACTAAACTGCCCTCCATCATCGGTCAGCACTACCTGACCGGAAGGTGAAATTAGAATGTGAACTCCCTCTATGGGATTTCCATCGGAATCGGAAAGCGTACCGTGTACACGCCCTCCCTGTGCTTGCACATCGGGAGATATGAAAATAGCGAGAAAGAAAGTGAGGAAAGTAAACAGCGTTAAGCCGCTGGCTTTAAAAATCATACAGTAGGTCGGCGCTTTTCTTTGTTGCAAGGACAAAAAACTAGGATATTAATAGTTCAGCAATTTAATTCGTTTGAGGTTATCCTTGTCAACGATCGACAAAATATATACTCCTTTTTCGAGGTTGAGCAGCGGTAAGCGAATTTGATTACCATGCACCTCATAGTGTTTCCTTAAAACGACTTTTTGCCCCTGACTATTGTAAAGTACTAACTGCACCCCTGCCAGTAACATGCCCTGGGGAGGTTTCATATACAAATCACTGCCTTTCAGAGGGTTGGGATACACTGTCCATTCATCGTATGACGAATCTATGTCAAGAATTTTTCCTATAGCCCTGTTGTAACTGGGTATACCATACCCCAGCAGATTGTCTGGCTGCTGATACTGATGCGCCGATGAAACGATCAATTCCCTCAACTCAGCGCTTGTGAGCGCTGGATTTTGCTGCCACAAGCCAGCTGCCAATCCACTGATCAATGGTGCAGAAAAACTTGTACCGCTTGTAGTAGTAAGGTTGCCGGATCCGCTTACGACTACTGCCTGATGCGATAGTGCTACTACATCGGGTTTTATTCTACCGTCGGCAGTAGGTCCTTTTGAACTATTGGTCCATCGGTCGCGGGTTCTGTTTACGCCCCCTACTGTTAGTACTCCGGGTCCGTCGGCCGGAAAGGTTACCAGCCCCCAGCCATCATTGCCTGAGTTGCCTGCTGAATTTACTACCAGCATACCACGTGCTGCAGCCATCTCTGCTGCCCGGGTTACGATGGCCGTCTTCCCGTCCAGTTGAGCAGTAGTATAGTCCATAGAAGTGTCCTCGAATGTATTGTAGCCTAGCGAAGAATTGATGATGTCTACTCCCGAGCTATCTGCTTTTTCTGCGGCAAGTGCCCAATTGTATTCTTCAATTCTGAACTCATCGCTGTATCGCACATCATCACCCGTTATATACAGGCTCACATCTACACCATAGGCACTTCCTACCAATTTGTCGCTCAAATTGGCAGCCAGACAACTGAGTACCTTAGTGCCATGATCGATATATTTAAATACGTCTTTTCCTCCTGTAACAAAATCTTCCGTGTCTTTGATGCGATTTTTTGCAAATAGGTGTTCGAAAGCTACTGACTGATTTGCACCGGAAAAACCACCGTCAAACAATGCCACCCATACTGATTCCCCTGTAAATCCATCGGCATGCATATTGTCGAGATGAAGCATACGGAGTTGTTCAGCCGTATTTAGAGAAGATGTAGCCGGTGGATTAGGTGTGTATGTCGGATTTGGTTCACTGGGAGTATCCGCATAGTCTGCGCCCGGAGCTACCAGCTCTATGGTTGTCACAAAGGATTTATTTTCCAGCTGGCTTTTTTCACTTTGGTTAATTTGAACAAAAGCAGCATTGAACCAACGGGAAGTATAATAAGGGACTATATTGTATTTCTTCAACGAATCGATATAGTGCGGGCTGACGGGGAAATCGTCTTCACTAATGGCTATACCGGCAGCTGACCTGCGTTCGATTGCTCTGTCTGACAAAAAAGCCCGGGGTTGATCCACAGAATAGGGCGAGTTGGCTTTGTCCGGGAAGAACACCGCATAGCGATTGATCTGCGCCAAAGTCACCATACTTACGAAAAACAGCGCGCAGGTAAGCAGGCTAATTCTGCCCATAGTCGATCAGGGTTTGTTGGATAAACCTGCCGGATTCTATCGTTTTCTGATCCGGACAATCTACGGTACAAAAACCAAGGGTAATGCCCCAACGAATGACTAAACCTACTTCCGGGGCGTATACGGCATAGCGTTCGTCGCGATTGACTATATTCTCTTCGATATCGCTTTCGATCACTTTAACCAAGCCGGTGAATGTTTGCCCCGCCAGCGTAGAATCAGGCTCATCTGTTTCGTATTCAAACCATTTTTCATTGGCCTGATTAAATTTATTGGCGTCCCATCGGAGTTTGTTTGCTATGGGAAAAACCAAACGTATTACTGGTACATTGTTTTCAACTGATACCAGTGTGGCACTGGACTTTCGGGCAGTCCACACAGAATCGAGTTTCCACTCGGCCTGCTCGTTATCGCGTTTTTCTCTATGTATTGTATAGGTAGTATTGCCCTCCAGATTTTCGAATGTACCTGCTACGGATTCCCTCAGCTGATAATTCAGCGTATCAAAACTTGATATGGAGTATTGTATTTCTTTGACCTGATAGGTTCTGAACTGCCCGGCTTCCAGCGGGTAGTATTCCAGCCCAAGGCGGTTATTGTCGGGCGACAGGGTCTTTTCTGAGCAAGCTGTAGCCAGTACCAGAAGTACCAGCCACAACTTCAAAATACATTTACTACTGTGCATGTGCCATTTGGTTAAAGCTCGATTTTATCCAGCCCCCACCAATCACATCATTGCCATCGTAAAAAACGGCCGCCTGACCGGGAGCTATAGCTGAAACACCTTTACCAAAAAATACCTTTACGATATCTCCCACTTGTTCGATAACGGCAGGCGTACCCGGATCGTTGTACCTTACCTTGGTAATGGTATCTATGCGCCCTTCTATTTGCTTGTACTTACTGATATTGAGCTGATCTACATACATGCCATCACGAGCTAATTCGTCGAAAGTACCCAAAACAACTCTGTTTTTATCTTTCTGTATTTCAACTACATAAGCAGGGAATCCTAAAGCGATACCTAAGCCCTTGCGTTGACCTACCGTATAGAAAGGATACCCCTCGTGTGTGCCTACTACGGTACCGTCTTCGAGCACAAACTCACCTCCTTTTACTTCCTCTTCCAGTCCGTCTACTCTTCTTTTCAGAAAGCCACGGTAGTCATTGTCTGGAACAAAACAGATTTCATACGACTCAGACTTATTTACCAAGTCGTTGAACCCTCTATCCAAAGCCATCTGCCGTATTTCAGATTTGTGCAAGTGTCCTAGCGGAAACATAGTGCGGCTAAGGCTTTCCTGCGAAATACCCCACAATGCATACGACTGGTCTTTGTTTTCGTCTTTTCCTTTCGAGATCACATAGCGACCGTCTTCCTCGCGAATATTGGCATAGTGTCCGGTAGCTATGTAGTCACAACCCAGCTTGTCGGCACGACGCAGCAAAGCATCCCATTTGATGTGGGTATTGCAAAGCACACAGGGATTGGGTGTGCGCCCGTCGAGGTATTCGCTGGTAAAGTGATTGATCACATAGTCGCCAAACTCTTCGCGTATATCAAGAATATAGTGTGGAAAACCTAAGCTTACGGCTATATTTCGGGCATCATTGATGGAGTCGAGACTACAGCAGCCTGTTTCCTTTTTTCCACCACCTGAGGAATTGTAATCCCAGGTTTTCATGGTCATACCGATAACTTCATACCCTTGCTCGTGTAGCATTACTGCCGCTACCGAACTGTCTATTCCCCCGCTCATTGCCACGAGGACTCTTCCTTTTGTACTCATACTTCATTTGCCAGGTTCAAAGCCTGGTGTTTCGTTTGAAAAAAAATTTATGCAAAAATAAAACATCCGCTGCAGAGTATGCGCTTTGCTTTCAAAATTACTTTGCATTGGCTGGAGAGAGCGTTTTGCTTCCTGTTAGCGTTATTCCTTGCCTATTTCTAAAGAACCTCAAACCAAGAATGGGTTTGTGCGAGACTTTAATTTGTATTCAGCTCTTGGACCTGCAATAAAAAACCCGGCTGAATTTCTCAGCCGGGCACTATCATCGAGTAATCATTTTGGGTTAACTCTTTAATAAGCGCTGTATTTGGCGGGTTGTGACAGGTCCCAGCTCATAAGACGCCTCCAACGATTCTATCAACATGCCTTTGCCTTTATCTATACCTGACTGGTGGTATACTACCCCCATGTGGTAAATCACATCGGGCTCATACGTCCTGCCTTCTACATGGTCTTTATAGAGTTGTACAGCTTTAGCGGCATTGCCCGACTGGTAAATTGCCCAGGCCAATGCATCGTAGGTGGCTGGAGTGGGTCTTTTCGCTACTTCTTCTTCCGCTAGCGCAATGGCTGCATGCATCCTGTCTTTGTTCTGACTGTAGATGTCTGCCAGATACGTTGCATACATTCCTTTGTATTTTTCTTTTTGGGCTTCTTCCACAAAAGCCGTAGTATATTCTTGTTCTTTTTTCAAATCCCCTTCATACGCTGCAATTTCAGCCAGCAATAGGTACAAATCGGGCATTTGTGTACGACCCTTGAGTGTGTGCAGGATACGTTTTGCCTCTGCCGTATTTCTATCTGCTGAATAGGCTATCCAGGCTATTCCACGCAAGGCATAATGGTAGGTAGGCTCCTGAGCCAATACCTGCAGGTATTTTTCATACGACTCGTTTATTCGTCCTGCATGGCCATACATATCGCCCAGATTAGCATTGGCCCAAATAGACCGTTCTGTTTTTTCATTTTGTACCTGTTGTTGTGCCATTTCCATGTAAACTATGGCCGAATCGAGATTTCCTTCATAGTCTTTGTATTTGGACAACCTTACCAAGTAGTCAAAGGAGCCCATCCGTTTATTGTATTGCAAAATCGTTTTTGCCATTTCAAAATCACCAAGTTCCATTTCAGCGTCAAATTGCATCATAAGTGCACCAAACTTTTTATCCGCTATTTTCTCCGCTTCCAGAGCATAAGAACTGGCCGATTGAAAATCATGTTTTTTAATTGACAAACTACTGAGAGTTATCAGGTTTGGCACCTTTCTCTGTCCCTGTGTTATCCGGTTTGCCTGTTGGAATGCACTGTCTGCCCAATGTAAAAACGCCACATCACCGGTAAGCTCAAACAGGCTGGCATACGCACTCCCCAGTTTTTGGTAGTAAGTAAACCCTCTGGGTGTTTGCTCAATTTTACTAACCCAAAAACGCGCTTCATTTCTTAGTTGGTTGAGTTTCGTCTCCTGAGTTTCTGCTAATTCAAGATAGTGATTGTAATCTTCCGGGTTTACGATTGGCCGGCTGCTGTCTGGTGTTGACTGACAAGACACCAGCACACTGATGAGAATGCTCCAAAATGTATTTGCGATAATTTTCATGGTGATAGTTTTTTAAGGTGATCAAAAAGGGAGGAAAGACTTCCTCCCCCCAATTGATTATTGAAACACAGTGATCAATTTCATTAATGCGGATCGGCCAGGTAAGGAAATGTATTGCTAAATGCTTTATCATTTGCACTTACATTGTCTGACGACACACCCGCTTTCACCTGATTGTCTGCTCCTGCTGCCGATTGATCATCGAATGCCAATATGAGAGTTACGTCAACTACATCATCGGCTAGTGCACGACCATTTAACGACCCGTAAGCAGATGCTGAATTTTTGTCAGACCCTAATACATCTACTGCAAGTACACCACTCAAAGCTGCATTATCCAACCCAAGAATGTTTTCAAATTCATTGGGATCTAAGAAAATATAGGTTTGCAAGGCATTGAATATACCTGTAAATGCCTCTTTGTTTTTACTGCCCTCAGACGGAAGCGTCATATTGTAGCCGTTTTTAGTAGCAGCATCACCAAAGAAATTGAATACGGTATTGATGGCTGGTCTGCCCATCTGATCGGCCACTTCATAGCTTGGGCTTTCTACAGTGATGGTACTCGATGCTTTTGAACTGGAAAGTGCTGTGCTGATGGTCACTTCAGCCATGTAATCGCCTGCCATGGTTACTATAAAGGACGGTTTAGCAGTAGTACCGTTTTCTACCGTCACTGCCGATCCATTGGGAGCGGTTACTTTCCACTCAAAGGAAAGAAGGTCACCAACTGATCCGCTGGCATCTAATGTTACTGTTGATTCTACGTCTACAGTAATGTCATTGCCTACTACAGCCATTATATTTTCATCTACCGGATCATCGTCGTTTCCACAACTCACCATCATTGTGATAGCTACTACCAGTGTGCATATTTTATATATTGTGTTCATCGTTTTAATTTTTAGTTTCAATAATTAAGCTTACTTGCGTTCCTTGGTTTCTACCCACGAACTAAACTTTCCTCCGGTATCTCCTATGGCACTTTTAGGTACTTCCACTACAATGGAGAGCACGTTAGTACCCGCAAATGTGTCTACTGCCGGATCATCCATATCGTCTGCAGCTCTAAACGCCGCAGGGTAAGGTTGTACACCTTCTGTATCAGGATCAGAATCTCTATCTGCACTGTACTTGCCTGTATTTTGATCGTCGGAGAGGGAAGCACCTACCCCATTGACAATATCTACAAACTGGAAGAAGTCCATAAAGAAGGGGTCGTCTCTAAGCCCGGTATAGAGCTGTGTACCGCCTACCGAAGCTGTAGCTGAAATATCAGCCGACACACGGTTGGGGCCGGCAACAATCTCACTGGAAAGCCCGGCTTGTGCTGCTGCCACTACGCCATATGTAATGGCTTTTCCATTTCTAAAAAACACCTGAATCAATTGATCTTCTACATTGTCTCCGTCTGAGTCAATATTGAATTCATACATGATGTTGTCGTCAAATTCAGGAGTATTCCCCGGCGCTGTAAGACCTGCCACATTACATACAAAGACATAATTATCGGGGTTTGCAGGGCTCTCAAAAGCATAATAATCAGTGATATCAGCCACTGTACTACCTGTAGTAAGTGAGCCAACGGCCGGTGCATCTACATGATCGGCTCCAATGGTGTACACCAGATAGGCTACTGACAGAACCAGACCTAGTGATAATAGTATTTTTTTCATAATTAATATAAGATTTATGGTTTGACTCTACTTACGACCTGATTCCTGCTTTTGGATTTTTGGTTCATCAAAAAAACTTATTTCAGCACTGAACAAAACCATCAAGAAAACCTATAACATTCTGATTTTCTGTCAATTAATTCCACATAAAAATTACACATGAAATTAAAAATAACTTTGAAAAAAGGGTGTGAATCGTAAACTATGCAGCAGGTAAAGGAGATGGGGCGCGTCTTGTCTGCAAACGCTTATTATCAAAGGAGAATCAAAACCTCTAAAGAAACAGTAATCGTCAAACACTCAGGTATGAATTGCCTGACTCTGGATGTGTCGCTAAGAATGGGAAAATAAAAAAGGAGTTACATTTTTAATGTAACTCCTTGAAAATTAAGCGGAACGGACGGGACTCGAACCCGCGACCTCCTGCGTGACAGGCAGGCATTCTAACCAGCTGAACTACCGCTCCGGTTATCTTTTTGAATTGTGGCGCAAGTATAACTACTTACAATAACTTTTGATAGCAATTTTCGCTTCTTCTACTCCTAAATTTACAGCTTTTTTAAAATCTGAGCATGCAGCGCTCTTTTTGCTGAGCTGAATGTAGATAGCACCCCGATATAAGTACGCGTCTCCCAGGTCTTTATGAAGATTGAGGGTTGTATTGTAGGCGGTAAGTGCTTTTTTAAATTCGCCCAATTGGTGGAGCGACCTTCCCTGCCAAAAATAAGCTTGCGCCAATTGATCATTTAACTCTATGGCCTGCTCAGCTTCATATCGGGCCTGCTGATAATTTCCCTTACGATAGTAGTGCTTAGCCAAACTCAAAAAAGCAGCTGTATTTTTTTTGTCCAGCTCTAGTACTGTTTTAAAATCCTGAAAAGCGGCATCAAATTGCCCCAATTCCTCATAGGATCTGCCCCTGTTGTAGATGGACTTTACATCACCGGGGTTTAACTTCAAAAACTCTTCATAGGCATCTATGGCCTGCTTGTACTTTCCTGCTGTGTAGAAGTAATCTCCTTTTCTTTCATCTTCATTGCCACAGGCATACATCATCACTGTAACCAAAAGGAGTAAACTCAGTTTTTTCATTCGTGCTATTTGGTATCCTCTAACCGGATATCGTTTGTTGGTATATGTTTTATTTTAGAATGGCCGGGTTGGTTTAAACCGCACCATCGACTAACAAAAACGCAAACTTAGGCCTAATATTTTATTATTAAACCAACCTTCCTGACAAATGATTAAATAATTTCAAAAGTTGCCCGGTTGCTTAATTAGTTGCTACAGTAGCTTTCAGAGATACTACCTGTGTAGGGCTCTGAGGGTCGTTGGAATAAACCGTTACTGTTTTGAGTTGATTACCTCTTCGGTTAGTCGTATCGAAGCTGGCAGTAAGTGTGGCTGATTTACCGGGTTTGATATCATAGGTATCGAGTTCTGCGATCACACAACTGCAATTGGGAACGATTTTGCGGATGTTCAGCGGCTTCTTACCGGTGTTGGTCAAGGTAAATTGAGTTTCTTTTACTGTACCCCGTTGTATCTTTCCATAGTCGTATATTCGATCAGCTATGTTTAAGCGGGGTGCTTTTGCTTTTTCGTCTTCGCTTAAGGGCGCAAAGTACTCATTGATGGTAGCCATTACATTCAATTCTTTCTCCGCATCACTCGCTTCATCTGTATAAAACTTCACGTTGTGGTTTTGAAAACCCAGATTATCCTTGAAGTTTGGATCATACGTTACCGTAAGTTTTCCTTTTTGCTTGGGATCCAGCGTTTGAGGAGAGAAAGAGAGTTGAATAAATTTCGGGCCGACTGTTTTGTCCGTGAAAGAAAAAGTGGCATCACTATCATTATACACATCAATGGTTCGCTTTACTACATTTTGAGTTGTAATGCGTCCCATGTTTACTGTCTTATTTTTAAGCCTCAGGCCACCCACTTTCGTTCTTAGCTCTTCTTCTACGGTTTTTACACGGGGTATTACTTTGCCTTTTATGTATACAACAGATCTTGGAGTTTCTCCATCAGAAGTAATCGTAATGGACTTCTGAAATGCACCGGGTCTGTTTCTCGGATTATATTGTGCTTGTACAAACCCCTTCTGACCGGGCATCACCGGTTCTTTAGACCAACTCGGAGTAGTACATCCACAGGAAGCTTTTACATTGCTGATAATGAGAGGTGCTTTGCCGGTGTTAGTAAACTCAAACTGGTGCGTTATAGGGCCATCTTCTTCATTTACTTCTCCAAAATCATGTGTCGTTTCAGAAAATTCGATTTTGCCCCTTTCCTGAGCAGTTGCTATATATCCGGATACAATTAAGAGTAAAAAATAAAACGTTTTCATGTATAAAAATGAAGTTTAGACCTTTATAATTGCACAAATAAACAATAATACAAGAACGTAACAAAGGGAAATAATTTTATTTAATTTCTAAAAAAATACGATGGCAAGAATACTTACGGGAATACAGAGTTCGGGCAGGCCACATCTGGGAAACATACTGGGAGCAATACAACCTGCCATACAGTTGTCTCAAAAAGAACAAGATGAATCTTTACTTTTTATTGCAGATCTTCACTCATTTACCACCATAAAAGATCCTGAAATACGCAAGGAAAACGTAAAAGCAGTAGCTGCCGCATGGCTGGCCTGTGGACTCGACACCAGTAAGTCTATTTTTTATCGCCAATCTAAAGTACCGGAAGTATGTGAGCTGGCATGGTATCTCAACTGCCTGACCCCCTACCCGATGCTGGCCAATGCACATTCATTTAAAGATAAAGCCGATCGCTTATCAGATGTCAACTCCGGATTGTTTACTTACCCGGTATTGATGGCCGCTGACATAGTACTGTACGATGCGGAGATTGTGCCTGTAGGCAAAGACCAAAAACAACACCTGGAAATGACCCGGGACATAGCCAGCAGCTTCAATAACAAATACGGAGACATACTGGTAATGCCCGAACCCAAAATAGATGAAAACCTGATGACCATTCCCGGTACGGACGGCCAAAAAATGAGTAAGTCTTATGGCAATATCATTGATCTGTTTTTGCCGGAGAAAAAATTGAAGAAAAACATCATGGGGATAGTGACTGACTCCACTCCTCTTGAAGAGCCAAAAAACCCCGACACATGTAATGTATATAACATCTACAAAACGATAGCCACCGAAAGTCAGATAGCTGATATACGGGCCCGATACGAAGGAGGTAACTATGGCTATGGTCATGCAAAAACTGCTCTATTTGAGCTCATTCTGGATGTGTTTAGTGAAACACGTCAGCGCTTTGACTACTACATGACCCATGAAGATGAATTGGAAAAAGCACTGAATGAAGGGGAAGCGAAAGCCAGAGAAATAGCACAACAAGTACTGGCAAGAGTAAGAAACGCTATAGGATACTAAAACTTTATTAACTCAAACAAACCGAACGAAATCATGGAAGCAACCATCCAAGCAACGATAGACAAATGGTTAAACAGCCCTATTGACGACACTGACAAAGCGGCTATCCGGCAGCTCATAACTGATGGAAACGAAACTGAGTTAACAGATAGTTTTTACAAAGAGCTTGAATTTGGTACGGGAGGCCTCAGAGGCATAATGGGTATAGGCCCTAACCGAATGAACAAATACACCATTGGCATGGCTACTCAGGGACTGGCCAACTACCTGAAAGCTACTTTTTCAGGAGAAGAAATTCGGGTAGCTATAGCCCACGACAGCAGAAACAACAGCGATTTTTTTGCTAAAACTACTGCGGCAGTATTTTCGGGCAATGGGATAAAGGTATTCCTTTTTGATGCATTGCGCCCTACCCCCGAGCTGTCATTTGCAATACGCCACCTCAAATGCCATAGCGGTGTGGTGATTACGGCTTCTCACAACCCTAAAGAATACAATGGATATAAAGCCTACTGGAGCGACGGATCACAGATCATAGCACCCCACGACACCAACATTATACATGAAGTACGAAAAATCACGGACGTATCTCAGGTCAAATTAACAGCCAATCCTGACCTAATCGAATCAATTAGCACCGATGTAGACAAAGCTTACCTGGAAGCTGTAGCCGAGCAGGTACTTTCTCCTGAGGCTATCCGTAATCAGCAGGATTTATCCATCGTCTTTTCACCTATTCACGGCACTGGTGTGACTATGGTCCCCCCAATACTGGAAAAGATAGGGTTCAACAATGTGCACGTGGTAGAAGAACAAGCTCAGCCCGATGGCAATTTTCCTACGGTAGTATACCCTAACCCCGAGGAGGAAGAAGCCATGTCTATAGCACTAAACAAGGCCAAAGAAATGAGTGCGGACTTGGTAATGGCCACAGATCCTGATGCAGATAGAGTGGGCATTGCTGTAAAAAACACCAAAGGTGAATTTCAGCTATTGAACGGCAACCAGACAGGCGTTTTGATTATCTATTACCTGTGTAAAAAATGGAAAGAAAATCAGAAACTCGATGGAAATCAGTTTGTAGTGAAAACCATTGTAACCACCGAGTTGATCAAAGCCATAGCCGATAGCTTTGCTATCGACTGCTACGATACGCTTACAGGTTTTAAATTTATAGCAGGACTCATCCGCGAACTGGAAGGCCAAAAGACCTTCATAGGAGGAGGAGAAGAAAGCTACGGCTACCTGATAGGCGATAAAGTGCGGGACAAAGATGCCGTAGCATCTTGTGCTATCATAGCAGAAATGGCAGCCTGGGCAAAAGACAATCAAAAAACACTCTACGAAGTATTGCTGGATATTTACCAGGAGTATGGCCTCTATCAGGAATCCCTCACGTCTATTACTAAAAAAGGAAAAGAAGGAGCCGATCAGATTAAAGCAATGATGAGCGATTTCAGGCAAACACCTCCCCGTGAATTGGGTGGCTCTCCGGTAAAGACACTGATCGACTACCAAAACGGGGAATCGAAAGACCTGCAAACGGAAGAAGTTTCAGCTATCAACTTTCCTTCTTCAAACGTACTACAGTTTATTACCGAAGATGGCACCAAAGTATCCGTTCGCCCGTCTGGTACCGAGCCTAAAATCAAGTTTTATTTTGGAGTTAAGAAAGCCTTTGACAGCAGTAGCGATATCGACAGTCAGCTGGGTTTGTTGCAAGCCAAGGTAGATAAAATTAAAGCAGAGCTTAATTTGTTGTAATTAATTCCCCCTGTTTTTCAGTGATTTAAAAAATAAATACACTATAATTGTGCCCTGATTCATATAGGATTATTTCACAATTATATTGTATTTAATTAATGAATTGACCAGCATAGGATACCGACTAAAGACAATTGTGTTTGAAATATATGCTATTTGGAATAGTAATATTTTCAATAATAATTATATTTAGTAAACTTAATAGTTAAAGCAATAACGAACTTATACTACGGTGGAGATATTTTTAAGCTTAGCGCTGATTACAGTTGGATTTGTATTGTTAATAAAAGGTGCCGATTTTCTGGTCAATGGTGCTTCTTCCCTTGCCAAACGTTTCAATGCTTCTGATATCGCCATAGGGCTCACTGTAGTAGCTATGGGCACTTCAGCACCTGAGCTAGTTGTGAACCTGATATCCGGCTCCAAAGGAGCTAACGACGTGGTATTTGGCAATATCATTGGATCAAACATTTTCAACATGTTTATGATCCTTGGTATTTCCGCAATCATTTTTCCCCTTACCGTACAAAAAAATGCCCTTTGGAAAGAGATTCCTTTTTCGTTATTCGTTACGATTGTTTTCTGGGTACTTGTCAATGACCAATTGCTCTTTGGAGCAGAAACAAATGCAACGAGTGTATGGGATGGAGTCATACTCCTGGTGCTCTTCGCTCTTTTTCTCACACATGTATTTTTCAACATGGCAAAAGGAGATGAAGACCCCCTCGACGGTGATGAGATTCAACTCTACGGAAGCCTGAAGACTACCTTACTGATTACCGGAGGTATAGCCGGTCTGGCGTTTGGTGGTCAGATGATCGTAGACAATGCGATCATTATCGCAGAAAGTTTTGGAGTAAGCCAGCGTCTGATAGGCCTCACGATCTTAGCAGCGGGTACTTCCCTACCCGAACTGGCCACTACTGCAGTAGCCGCATTTCACAAAAAATCGGATTTGGCCGTGGGTAACATCATCGGTTCCAACATATTCAACCTGCTGTTAGTACTGGGAGCTACTTCTGTAGTAAGCTCACCACTCCAATTCGACACAGCACTGAATGTAGACCTCTACCTTGTCATGTTGGGTACGATTATGCTCTTCTTGTTTATGTTTACCTTTCAGAAATTCAAACTTGACAGATCGGAAGGAGCCGTCTACCTTTTGGGCTTTGTAGGATATATGATATTCCTTTTCCAACGCTTGTAACACCAGTCACAAGCCTTATTGTTTTTTCTTTAACATTCCTTAACATCTTTTAACTACCAATTAACAGTCGGGCGTTAGCTTTCCGGTTAGCTTGCTATAAAATTTTTCATAGCAAAGCAACGCAACACGATTTGGAAGCATTATTAACAAAACAAAAGAGCCTAAACCCTGATTTTAACTTGGATGACGGAAAACTGACAGAACTGTGTCAACGCAATGACCCTGCCGGACAAGAGGCATTATACAACAGATATGTTCATGCCATGTTCAGAACATGCCTGAGATACCTCAAAGAGAAAGAGGAAGCCGAAGACATAATGATTACCGGTTTTGTCAAAGTTTTTGCCAAGATCAACACGTTTGAATATCGGGGAAATGGCAGTCTGGAAGGCTGGATGAAGCGCATTATGGTAAATGAATGCCTGATGCTACTCCGGAAGAAAAAGTATGAAAAAGTAGGGCTGGATACGCTAAGCAACTTTCTGGACAATGGCTTACAGGTGGATAGCAAACTGCACGCTGAAGAGATTTTTAAAGCAGTACAAAATTTACCAAAAGGCTACAGAACTGTTTTTAACATGTATGCTATAGAAGGCTACAGCCACAAAGAGATAGGTGAAAAACTTGGAATAAATGAAAACACCTCAAAGTCACAATTGAGTAAAGCTCGCGCTTCATTGAAAAAAACGTTGCTCAAGCTTGGTTTAGTTTAAACACATAGTCTGCGCTACACTTGCTTATGAAAAATGCGAATAAACATAATGCCAATCCTAAAGGGAAAGAAATAGACTTGCTGGTGAAAAGGAAAGTGGAATCACTGGACTTTTTCCCGCCACCCATCAGCGGATGGAACAAAAAAGAAACCTGGCAAATCATAAAAAAACAGATGGAAGGGGCTGACAAAACCCTAATTGCATGGGGCTTTTCCATTGCTGCATCAATTTCCCTACTGGTAGCGGCTGGTTTGCACATCCAGCTTCCTTTCCGTTTTTCGGATCCTGCTATGCCCACAAAAGAAATTGCTCTGAAGTCAACCGACTACACTCAAGCAGAGCTGACCGTGGCTAAAGCACCAGGCAGCATGTATACGACAACAAACAGACCCACTACTATAGACAGGGTGAAGTCAAAGAACATTGTGCAGGGAAAGGCCTACAAACAACCTGCTATTAAAAGTGTTCCCCGGCATGTATACAACATCGATCCTCAGCAAGAAAGTCACACTCCCTCGTTCAACAGAAAACAGCTGCGGCTTCTCCCATTCATATCATTATCGCACGCTACTAACATGGGCACTTCACCATCCGTAGGGCTGGATTATACCATAATATCGCACAGCAAAAAAGACAGAATTCGATCCCTTACCGTTGGGGTAAATTCTCGCCTTCAAAAGGTAAACCATGAACAATACACTCAAACAAAGCTGTTTACTTTTGTAGAGCTTGGCTATTCCTCTCAGCAAAAAACATCTCAAAAAGGCTGGAGTGCCAAAGCCGGTTTGATGGTTAATCCGGATAGTAATGTCTACTCTAACAACACCGTGAAGTTTTCCTTAAACAGGCAGTTTAACCAGCACATAAAAGCAGGTCCTGAGATTATTTTCACCAACAATTTTCAAAAAGCATACCCTGGAATCTCACTGATATTGAGCTAACGACGCTCAAACGCAAATCGCTTAGTGTAGAAGTTGTAAAAGAAGATAATACCTGTTACAATTATTTTTGTAAGGTACTGATACTCATAAAAAAAGGGCATGGTATTCAAGCCTGCCAACATCAGTGTACTCAGCCCAAGTCCAATCAATGAAAAGAGCATGGATATAAGAAATGTGGTACTCAATTTCCCTTTTTGTGTAAACACATACCTTTTCTGAAGAGTAAAATTGAGTATGACCGCACAGGAGTAAGAAATAATATTGGATACTACCGGCGAAAAAAAGTAATAAAAGAAAAGCAGATACAACCCATAGTCGAAAGCAGTAGCTATACTGGATGTAAAGGCAAAACGAAGCTTTGGAACTATGAAATGATATATTTTGGAATAAATCCCCTTATTGGGCTGCTTTTGCATTATCAGGTTGTCGGTTGGACTTGTTTGTTTCCCTTGAAATGTTCCCTTATTCGATAGGTCTTTTTGTTTTGAGTCTCAAAATAGGTTCTGACAATCAATTCTGCAAGCAAACCAATCGTAATCAGCTGTACACCTCCCAATAGCAATGTAATACCCAAAATAAGCAGAGGTCTCCCCCATATATCCTCCCCCATTACCTTGAGCACCAACAGGTAAGCATTGATAAAACCACCGAGCATAAACGTAACAATACCGGCAGTACCAAACAGGTGCATGGGTTTTTGCAGGTATTTCTGAAAAAAGACCATCAGCATCAGGTCGCTCATTACCTTAAATGTCCTGCCCAGCCCATACTTCGATTCTCCATGAATACGTGCATGATGTTTTACGGGCACTTCGGTGATGTTTGCCCCTTGCAACTGGGCCAGTACAGGAATAAAACGATGCAGCTCACCATATAGCCCCAGATTCTTAGCCACATCCTTTCTGAATACCTTGAGTGTACATCCATAATCGTGCAGGTGAACTCCCGTAAGTTTACGAATCATGGCATTGGCTATTTTACTGGGCACTTTTCTTATCACCAGCGAATCCTGTCGCTTAGCTCGTATACCAGCTACTACATCCCAGTTTTCTTCTTCCAGCTTACTGAGCATAGCAGGTATATCACTCGGATCATTTTGCAAATCTCCATCGATGGTTACCACAAACTCCCCGTCAGCCTGATCTATACCTGCTGCCATAGCTGCAGTTTGGCCATAGTTTTTATTTAAGACTACCAAACGGGTATGCTCATCGGCATGAGCTTTGATGCGGGGAATAGTTTGATCTGTAGAGCCATCATCTACAAATATCAATTCGTAGCTATACCCCTTTAGTGCCTGCTGCACATTTTCGATCATGGGTACCACATTGTCTTCCTCGTTGTATACAGTAACTACGACTGATAATTTCATTTTAATATATGCTTTTATTGATAGTCAACCAGATTGCAGGCTACAAACTTACCTGTAATTACTGTTCAAACTGAAATTTCATGTATTTAATAGACTCTCCCTTATCGTGAAACAGTTTTTCGTATTTGGTTTTTACGCCATAGTGCTCTTCCAAATACTCTGATTCGTATAAATCGTACGTGTATTGAAGATTTTTGACTTTAATTGTGCCTTGTTGCAACAACTCTAGTGTATAATCAAACAAAGGGGTGTTATCCGTTTTAAATTTCACCCAACCTTCTTTTTTTAGAATATTCCGATACTTCTCCATGTATCTGGGGCTGGTCAGCCTTCTTTTTTCATCTCGATCTTTGGGCCGTGGGTCAGGAAATGTTATCCATAGCTCCGACAGTTCATCAGGAGCAAAATAGTCTTCCATCATCAAAATATCGGTACGCAAAAATGCTACGTTATCCAGGTTATTGTTGATAGCATACGTACTACCAACCCATATTCTAGCTCCTTTTATATCTACACCAATAAAATTCTTATCAGGAAATTTTTCAGCCAGGCCAACAGTATACTCTCCACGACCACAACCAAATTCGACTACCAGTTCATTGTCGTTTTCAAACAACTCTTTATTCCAGTTGCCTTTTATCCTATCCAGAATAGGCTTGCCTTTTTCAACCACATTTCTGCGTTTGGCATTGTCGCTAAAGCGTTCTAATTTTTTTCTCAATCCTATAAATTTTCAATCTCGGCGACCACAAATGTGCTGCCGCCAATAAATATTAAATCGTCGGGATGTGCATTCTTTTGAGCCTGTTTGATTGCCTGATTTACAGAATCATACACTTCACCTGCCAGCCCATGCTCTAGGGCTACCTGCTGAAGGTGTGAAGCTGGCATAGCCCTGGGCACATCCGCGGCGCAAAAATAATAGGTTGCCTCTTTTATAAGCAAAGAAATGATATCTTCTATGGATTTATCACTGACCGTACCAAATACGATGTGAAGATTGCGGTAGGAAGTAGCCCTTATCTGGTTCATCAGTTGTGTTATACCATCTACATTGTGGCCAATATCGCATATTGTAAGCGGTTTTTCGGTCAGTTGCTGCCATCTTCCTTTCAGGTTGGTATTGCTTATCAGGTTGGCTACACCGTTTTTTATATTTTCATCCGAAATAGTAAAACCACGATCACCGAGCACCCGGACTACATCGAGCACAGGCGGAAGATTTTGAAGAAAATACCCTCCTTTTAAGGGTATGTGAATGTTTTGATGGATTAGTTTGCCTTTGCAATACAAATCAAATGTACCTGCCTGATCACCGCTTATAGTAGCTTCCCAGTTTGCGTAGTTGTCAACTAAACCTGCCTCCATAGTTCTTGCATACTCAACAATAACCTGCTTAGGGCTTTCGGCAATGTTTCCCAATACGACCGGCACCTGTGATTTAATAATTCCCGCTTTTTCTCTGGCTATGGCTTCAAGGGTATTGCCGAGTAGGTTTTCGTGATCTTTGCTAATGGTCGTAATAAGCGAGACTTCCGGTGTAATAATATTGGTAGAATCAAGCCTGCCACCCAACCCTGTCTCTATTACAGCTATATCTACTTGCTTTTGAGCAAAGTAAGCAAATGCCATGACTACAGTAATTTCAAAAAAAGAAGGGGCTATTTCCAGAATAGCATCCTGATGCTTGCCTACAAAATCTGCAACAAAATCTTCTTCAATCATTTGGCCGTTTATCCGTATTCGCTCACGGTAAGAATGCAAATGCGGTGAAGTATACAAACCCGTACGATAACCAGCCTCCTGTAAAATGGAAGCCAGTGCATGAGCACTACTGCCCTTTCCATTGGTGCCGGCGATATGCACCGACTTGAAAGAACGATGAGGATTGCCCACTAGCTCAGATAGAGCAATGGTATTACTCAAATCTTTTTTAAAAGCCACTGCACCTACCCGCTGGTACATAGGCAATCTCTGGTACAAGAAGTCCAGGGCTTCCTGATATGTCATTATCTTATTTAGCTTGGATGATAAAGGTGATTTTACCGGTACTGGTAGGTGCTACCGATCTGTTTTCAGCAGTTTTGCTAAAGGTAAGGTCCATAACCGCTTCTTTGTAAACCCGCTCTACTGCAGGGGATACAGTTTTTTCCAGCGTTTTTACTCCTATGATTTCTCCTTCATTATCCACAATGATCTCAAAAACCACCTTACCACTTTCGTCTGATTTATCGTTGGGTTCCGGCTCAAAATCCCAAATCCAACCACTCAGATCGAGACTGGCACCCCCACTACTACTTTGCTTATTTTGTTTGCCTTTCGAACCTGTATAAATAGCCCGGGAATCAATCGTAGGCTGCTGTTTGGTTTCGCTGGTGCCTTCATCTTTGGTTGTATTTTGTACAGGCTTTGCTTCCTCTGTCTTTTTCTCGGGTTGCTCCACAGGCTCTTCCTGTTGCTTTTCAGCTTCTTCGGTCTTTTCTTCCTCTACTACATCCGGACTATCAGGGTCCTCCGTCACTATTGTTTCGGGTTCTACAGGTTCAGCTGAAGTGGTTTCTTCTACCACCTCGGTAGGCTGCTCTTCCGGTTCTGTAGGTGCGGGAGTTTCTTCAGTTGCCTGCTCCACATCATCTTCTGGCTCTATTGCCTCCTGTACCTCTTCAGTATTTTCCTGCTGGCTTTCCTGCTGCTGTTCACTATCTACCTGACCTTTCGAATTGCTATCTACAAAACTCAACTCTATACCATACTGAGGAATGGGAGGATCAGGTTCTGACCAGGCAAGTAAAAAGAAAAACAAAACCAAAAGAACAGCATGCACTCCCAGTGAAGTGAGCAATCCTATTTTGTTATTCTTTTTTTCTTCTGCGGTCATCTTGTCCATGATCAATCCGGTTTTGTAGCTATCGACACTTTTGCTTCCAGTTTGGTGGCAATACCTGCAACCATTACCAGGTCTTCTACAGGTACATCTTTGTCGCAATGCAACACTACTACTCCTTCTTTGTTGTTCAATTCATTTCGCAATACCATTTCGAGTTTATTGGGTGTTACTTTTTTATCATTTACAAAAAATTTACCATCCTTGGCAATGGTTACACTTACTTTTTGTAAAACAATTTTAGAACTTTTACTCGATGGTAAATTAACCGGCAATCCGGAAGGTGTAACAAACGAGGCTGTAAGCATGAAAAAAATCAACAACAAGAAAATGACATCCGTCATAGACGACATGCTGAAAGCAGCCTGTACTTTATGTTTTGATTTTAGATTCATTTGCTTTGGGGCTCTTGTAATAGGTCTATAAAATCAATGGATGTATACTCCATGGTATGTACCAGTTTTTCTACTCTGGCTATGAGGAAATTGTAGCCTAAATAGGCGATAATCCCTACAAACAAACCGGCAGCTGTTGTGATCATGGCTTCATAAATACCACTCGACAATAATTTTGGACTTACTACCCCCTCTTCTTGTGCAATTGAAATAAATGCCTGAATCATACCGGTAACTGTTCCTAAAAAGCCAATCATAGGGGCTGCACCTGAAATAGAGGCCAATAGACTCAGGTGTTTTTCCAGTTTGTACAATTCAATTTTCCCGACATTTTCGATCGACACTTCTATGTTTTTGAGTGGGTTACCTATTCTGGAAACACCCTTTTCGATCATGCGGGCTATCGGCGTACCTGTTTCATGGCACAGCATCTTGGCGCCATTTATGTCACCATTAATCACCAGTTGTTTGATTCTCTCCATAAACCCCTCAGGAGTTTTCGCTGCTTTATTTATGGTCATTATCCTCTCCACAAAAATGTATACGGCTGTAATAGAAAGCAGGATAATGGGGATCATCATAAACCCACCCTTAAACAATAATTCTATCAGTGAAATTGTTTCTACAGTTTCTTCAGGCATCTCAGGTACTTCCTGCAGCCTTGACAAAAGAATTTGTCCTATCATGAAAGTTGTTTTTTTAAGGTTTATAAATACAAAAGAAAGGCCAAAAACCTTTCTTTTGAAATCTTATTTTACACATCTAACGCCGTGTATGCAATATAAGTATGTGATTAATATTTTAGCGCCCAAATATCCGGCCCGTAGGTGGCTTTATAGGTCTCCATTTGACTTTGGGCATCACCATAAGTATCAAAATCAGCTATTGACACACGATACCTTTTAGACTTGCCGTATGGGAAAATTACCTTTACGCCACTACCTGCTGCGGTGAGTTCTTTTGCATAATCATTGGCCAGATCCTGATCTACAAAACTGCCTATAATGATGTAAGACCTACCGGTTTTTTGTTGTATTTCTACAATCTCCCCTGCTGGTACAGTAGCTGCTTTTGCTGGTTTTTTGGCTTCAGGAGCTTTGCTACCTGTAGATTTTGCTGAGCTTTCAGCTTTCTTGGCTGCATCACCTGCAGAAGATGAAGTTGTAGCTTTGGCGCCATCGGTATTTTTGCTGGTAGTTGCCTTTGCTGTTGACTTAGGCTTGGTTGTTTTTTGCGCTGAAGCTTCTTTATGAGCTGCTGCATTGTGCGCTTTTTCCGTGCCTATGTCCTGTGTAAAGAAGTAATAGAATATAAATCCAACGAGTGCAAAACCTATTGCTCCAAAAATAATCACCTTAGCAAAGCCGCTTTTAGAATCGTCATCTGCGTAAGGTTTGTATGTGGGCGGCAATGTGGCTTCATCTGCCGATTGAAATTCATTCTTTTCTTCTTCCTGCTTGAGACTGATATCGTCGCTGGCAAAAATTGAACCTCCTTCAAAGTCTGATTCACTACCAAAAACAGCACTGTCTTCGTTATCATCGTCTGAACCAAACAAGCTATCTTTCGGAGATTCGGCCGGTTCCGGGGTTACTTCCTCTTCGTCAGCTATTCCCAAAGCAGCTAGTTCATCCGGACTGCTGATGTCTGATAAAGAATCATCTTTAGAGTCCGAAAAATCATCTTCGGTATCGATACTGATTTTATCCAGCTCAGACATATCTTCTTCAGCTGCATCAGCATCTTTACTTTTTGCTCGATCTCCCAACAGCTCGTCATAATTAATGTCTGACGAAAAGTCTTTCTCAGATGAATCATCTCCTAACCTATCCGAAATCAACTGCGCACTATCCAGTACATCTTCTACTTCATCTATGCCTTCATCCAAAGCAGAAGTGTCACTTTGATCATCCGAAGCTGCCTCCGGTTGAGGTTTTTCTTCCTCTAAAATAAAATTGTCTTCTGAGTCGTCAGAAGGTTCATCTTCCTCTAAATCAAGGTCTAATTCATCCAGTTCTTCAAACTCCAGATCTGGCAGACCAAAATCATCATCATCATTCGAACCCTTATTGTGGTTGTTTTCCTCTTCTGGACCTTCTTTATGGAGATCTTCAGCCATAGTCGTTATTTAAATATTGATTTAACTTCGAACAAATCTATTAAATATAGCGATAAATGTAACAATATTTTAAATATTAGAGTTTATTCTTCGATCCACTGCAAATTATATTTTTACTGGCTTTTTTTATTGGAAATTTTACAGTAAAGTCAGCAAATTTCACACACCCACATAACATACCACTCAAAAAACACCCACGGGTTCTCCTTTTGTTGCTAGCTTCGCAAAAAAGACTCTTTTTATGCAGCACAAAACACTTTTATCACTTCTGCTTATACTCACACTGGCGGCTTGCACTTCGAGAAACATTGTTATTGAAGGGCTTGACTTTGATCATTGGAAAAAAGACAAAAACGGTTGCTCCGGGTACAGGAACAAAATGCATGATCTTTTAACCGAAAACAAAGAAGCTTTGCTGTCCTATTCTGAAAAAGACATCATCAGCAACATGGGTACGCCTGACAAAGCAGAACTAATCGACAGAAGCGAAAAGTTTTACGTGTATGACCTGTCAGGAGGTGAGGCTTGCGAAACTACCGATGCTACCTATACATACCTGAGAATCCGGTTCAATTCACTCGGCTATGCAAAAGAAGTGCTTGTTTTAAAGGATAAAATATAATTATTGGAGCATTGTTATATATATTTATATTTTCAACCGTTTTACTAATCAGATACATAAAACTCTACAAAACAATTCAAAAATATGTCTGACGTTAAGAGTCAATTAAGCATGTTAGTTCACTTATCGAAAGTGGACAAGCACATTGCCGAACCGGAGGCAAAACTCATCCACGATATAGGTGAACGTGCCGGCTTTTCTTACGATGAAGTAGAACAAATCATAGAAAATCCCGGCAACCTACCTGTAATAGACAATCTTGACTCTGACTCTAAGTTTGAGTACCTGTACAGCATAGTACAGCTCATGAAAGCAGACGGTAAGGTTTTTAGAAGTGAAATCGATTTTTGTGAAAAGGTTGCCCTCAAACTGGGATACAAACCCGGTGTAATTGCCGACCTATCGGCCTATGTATACAGCGACCCAAACATCAGCACTAAAAGAAGCTTTTTGAGGAGCATTGCAGATGAACATCTAATTCCAAAAAAGAAGAAATAATTTTACTACAACATGGACTTGTAGTAACGCAAAAACATACACCAAAGCGCTGAGACTTTTCTTAGCGCTTTCTTTTTGATCTGCTTCGATTAGAAAGCTTATTGGTACTCGACCCTTTTCGTCTGTCTGTAGGGTTGTATCCAAAAAGATAGGCTACTGAAAAAGCAAGCATATCATTGGCAAACTGAATATCGGGCTTGTAGTTGATACCCGTAACGAGCACCAGATCATCGTTAAATCCCATATTGGAGTGGCCAATCCTATACTGCACTTCCACAGCCAAACGCTGACCACTAGCCAAATCGAGCAAAGCACCTACTCCTATATCCAGACCGTATTGATACCGGTTTGGACGTGGTACTACCAGTTCACCATTTCCTGAGCCGCTTTCGGGTTCTCCACCAAATTTCACTACATAACTACCTCCCGGTATACCAAAGTTGTCACTGGCTTCCTGGCTTACATACTTGCCTGAGCCATTTAACCAATAGCTGATTCGGGGACCTGCAATACCATACACTGAGAATGACCCTCCTTCTACAAAAGCGAAACGACCATGCATACTGGTCGAAAGCAGGGTGTATTTTGAGGTGTGATCCAAAACAGCTGTATCCACCTTGTTTTTTACACGATTGCTTACTTTTTGATATACCAATTCGGTGTGCACCGCAAATCGTTGTTCGGTAGTGTAATGAAGAGCAAAACCAGCATGCCAGTTTAAATCTTCAGGCACGTCATATTGTTTTCTAAAATCCTTATCCTGATAAGATTGGCGTGTAAACTGTCCTCCTACTTTAGGACCAAACCAAAACTGAGCCTGAGCAGAACCTGCCAGAGCTACCAGTGCTAACAAAGTGATTGTGAACCTCATACGTGTTTTATCTGTGGCAATATCTTGCTGGAGTTGGGTTATTAAAATTTAAAAATACAAAATATTTCTATATAATATTCGAAAAGTTAAACAATTGATCGTGGGAATCAAATGAAATCCAATGCCTTGCAGAAATGTATTGAGGAAAGATAAATGCAGAGGAAAAGAACCCCAACCCGACAAATACTTTATAAACTAAATCAGCCATAATATGACTTTTTTGATCATATTGATATAGATTTGGTCATATTAATATTAGGATAGTCCTACTGTAAATAACAGGTAAAGCGATTTAAAATCATAAATTTCCCAATGAAAAAATTATTCGCAAGCTTTCTCATTTTCTTTCTTATCCATCAACTATCGGCACAAGAGCAAAGGGTGTTTAGTCAGTTCTTCATGAACCCATACATCTACAACCCTGCGTATGTTGGTGTAGAAGGGCATACGGCTTTCTTTGTCATGTATCGTGCGCAATATTCAGGCTTGCAGGGCGGACCTTCTTTTTCGCATGCTACTATTCACTCTCCTCTCAAAGGAGGTATTGGCATTGGGGGTATGGTTTTCAATGAAGTAGAAGGCGGCATTTTAAAAACATCCGGCTTCAAAGCATCGGCAGGATACCTGGCAGCATTTGACAGAAAGCACTATCTTCGATTTGGCATGTCGTTGGGTGCCGGCACTACTACGCTCGACAATTCTGACCCTGATCTGGCTGCTGATATATTTAACGATCCTGCTTTTGCCAATCTCTCAAACAAATACATGATTGCCGATTTTGGGATGACCTATCACTTTGGCCATTTCAATGTGGGACTTTCCATTCCAAACCTGGTAAGCAGAGAAGTAATCTCTTCTGAGTCCTTCTCTCCTATTAAGATATCGCCGATGGACAACATGCTCTTCAAGATGAATTACCGTGGACACATCGGTCACGATTTTGCCATTGAACCACACCTATTATATAGGTACTCTAATATTACTACCAGCCAATACGAAGCAGCTGTAATCATGCACCTCAAACACATCGTTTGGGTAGGTGGATCCTACAGAGAGGGTGCAGGTATGAATGCTTTACTTGGATTCAAGGTAAAAGAAAGAATAGGTATCGGTTATGCTATGGAATTAGGAAACTCTAAGATATCCTCTATCACCGGCACTACACACGAGTTTCATATAGGATACCATATAAGTGGTCACAAAAAACACCATGGCCATCATTCGTCGTTTATCAAATCTCATAAACTTACTGCAGAGGAAAGAGCCAAACTCGCAGAAAAAAGAAGATTAAAAGAAGAGGAAAAAGAACGCCGTGAACAGGAAAGACTGGCCAGACTAAACGAAACGAAAGAAGAAAAGCCTGCCGAAACGGAACAAGACACTGCACCGGCCGAAGATAATGCTATCGTGCAACCTGAACATACACAAAGGGAGGAAACAACCCCTCCTGCCAATCAGGGAAATACAGCCGGAACCAATCGAAATACGGCTAACACTACAAATACCGGTGGCAATACGGAAACACCGGCCACCAGCAACACGCCATCTACTACGAACACACCCGCAGCAGAGAAAGGAAACACAAATCCCGCTACTAATTATACTAAAGCAACGCAACCTACACGCGTAAGAAAAGGAACTCACTTCCTGGAATTACCGCAAGGTCATCATGTAATAGCTGGGGCTTTCAAAGAATTTGAGCACGCTGAAAACTACAGTGACAAAATGTTTGAACGTGGGTTTCATGATACTATAGTAGGATACCAATCCGAAAAAGGATATTACTATGTAGTGTTGTTCAGATCTGACAATAATAGTGTAGCTATTAAGCAACGCAACAAGGCCAGAGCTTATGCCGGCTTAAACGATGTATGGATTTTGACTGTAGAATAATTTGATGGATTGCATAATAACGAATATCATGAGCGCATATAAATATATAGTTACCTCACTCTTTTTAACAATCATAGGATTTCAGGTGACAGCACAGGCACCTTACATCAATGATATAGACATAACCTCGGGCACATTTGGACAAGTGGTAACCATCAGTGGATCTAACTTTTCCAGCAACCCTGCAGACCTTATCGTGATGTTTGGAAGTGCACAAGGGACAATTCAGTCTGCCAGCGAAAGCCTGATAGAAGTATTGGTTCCTGCAGGTGCTACTGTAGAAAACGTAAGCGTGATTAACACCAGTGGAAGCAATACAAAAATCGGCTATTCCAATTCTTTATTCAATATAAGCTTTGGAGGATCAAAAGGCGTAGCGTCAACCTTCGATGGACAGCAATTAATCAATGAAGTAAACACAGACATCTCAACCTATGACTTGTGCTTATGTGATTTCGACAAAGACGGATTAAATGATATAGCCGTAACCAACAGCGGCTCTAATAATCTGGTTGTTCAAAAAAACAACAGCACTCCAGCAGCTACAGCTTTTACCCGATCCGGTGACTTACAGTTATCCCTATCATTTTCAACTATCAACACCGTATGCGGTGACATCAATGGAGATGGCTGGCCTGACCTGATCGCAACTCAGGGAGGTTCCAGCAACAACAGGATTTTTATTCTTAAAAACCAGGGGAACGGCACTGTAGATTTTGCTGCTCCCATAGAATTATCTATACCTAAAAAAAGCAACGGAGATATCCGCTTCGTTCGTAGGGTGGCACTTCAGGATTTAGACCTGGATGGCAAACCTGAAATTATCGTTACAAATACATCCGACAACATCATCGATGTATTCAAAAACAACAGTGTGCAATCGGGCATATCGATCAGCAGTATATCCAAGCAATTCACCGTGCAAGCCTCCGACAGCCGCAGTGCAGGTCTGGTGGGACTCGACGTAAAAGACATGAATAATGATGGCCTGCCGGAAATTGTTACTTCATTTAACCGACTGTCTAATGTGTACGTTTTGCCAAACACCAGTGAACCGGGGACAATCTCTTTCGACCCGGCATTGGAAATCAGCGCCAGCGGTGGTTTTCAAAACCTGAAAGTAGCTGACATGAATCAGGACGGATACAACGACGTGGTACTGACCGCCGGCACTGCCGGCACCCCTGCCAATGCCGTAGTAATTATAAAAAACACTACTTCATCACCCGGCAGCACCATTACAATGGAAAGTGCTGCCACCATTTCGGGTATCACTTCTCCCTGGGGGCTTGATGTTGGCGATATCGATGGAGATGGCACTCCTGACATAGCAGTGGCTTCAGTTGGGTCTCCCGGTAAAGTTTTTTTACTGATAGCGGACAACCCTGCTTCATTTACCTACAATGTAAGCTCTCTCAATTCACAATCTAATTCCCGAAACATTAAAATAGGAGACTTAAACGGAGATGCTAAACCGGATTTAGCATTCACTCATAACGTAACCGACGGATCTGAAGGTGAGCTGGCTGTAATCATGAATCGGAACTGCGTTATCCCTAGCTTGTCTCCGGCCGAAGACGTAGAAGTATGTAAAGGACAAGTATACAAACTAACAACCGCAAACAGCCCGAGTGCTACATATACCTGGAAAAGAAATGGCCTGGATCTGGCTGAAACATCCAATGAATTAACCGTGCCCACAACCGACAATGGCACCTATAACTTTACAGTTACTGTAACCGATCAGGGATGTGCACAGGTATCTGAATCTGTTCAGGTAATTGTAAAAGATGGTTCTATCTCTGCTCCAAACCCTTCGAGCAGTGCCGGTACGGCCACTGTATGTAGTGGTACAGAAGTAACATTGATGACCGGGCAAACTTTTGCCAGCTACGAATGGACCGGACCAAATGGATATGCTTCTACACTTCAAAACCCCGTCATTGCTTCCATAGCTCAGGATATGAGTGGAAAATATAAAGTAACCGGTCGTGATGCCAACGGCTGTTTGAGTGAAACGAAAGAAGTAACAGTAACGGTTGAAAATCTACCGGTAATAGCTGTAAACAACGACGAACAGGACATCTTCTGCGATGGTTCTACGGCTACAGTGTCTGTTACAAATTTTGGCACAGATTATACCTACAAATGGAAAAAAGACGGTGCTGACATTCCCGGAGAAACTGCAACTACTCTGTCTGTGAGTGCCAGCGGCGATTACTCGTCTGTCATTACAAGCACAGGAGGCTGCTCTTTCGAAAGTCCTTCCCGTACACTAACGGCCATAGCCAAGCCCGACAACTCAATAGCTACTGACCCGGCTGACGGTGTGATCTGCGAAGACCTGGCCATTACATTTAGCACTACTCCCGGAGATCAAAACGGACAACCCGTAACCCACACGTGGGATTTCGGAGACGGTTCTCCTACTCAGCAGGGAGCTTCTGTAAGTCATACGTATCAGAACCCATCCACTCCTACTGTTACACTCACTTCGACTTACACCAATCTGGCCAACTGTAGTGCTTCTGTAGCTACCAAAACCATTACCGTACAGGGAGTGCCCAATACTGCCAACGGTGCAACTGTAAACATAACAACCAGTACAGGAGATACCGCAAAATGCCCAAGCGATGAGTTAACACTTACGCTGGCTGACAATTACACAGGCTATTCCTGGGCTAGCTCATTACAACCCGGTGTAGAACTATCCACTACCAATACTGTAAATGCTGAGCGCCCAGTAAAAGGTGATGCCACTGCTACATATACAGCTACAGCTACCGACGATGCGGGCTGCCAGTTTACCGCTTCTATTGACATCAGCCTGAAGTCTACACTGGGCATAACCATAGAAACTGCCGAAGAAACTACACCCGGAAACGACGGAGTGCCTGAAATCAACCTGAAGGAAGACCAGCTCTCAGTTGACCTTTCTGTTGCTAATGCTACCAGTATAAGCTGGGCTCCAGAAGAAATTTTTGACAACCCTACAGCAGAAAATGTAACTGCCATACCCAACGATATTAATATTTTAGTGAAAGTAACCGGAACCGATCCCGGTGGGTGTCTGGAGTCTGATTCTATCCGCATTATTAACCCTATAGTACGGGCTAAGCGTGTCTTCTCTCCCAACGGTGATGGTATTGGCGAAGAATGCTGGGAAATAACAAATGCCCGATCCAAGCTTGACGGTTGTGTATTGTTCATATTCGATAGCAAAGGTCAGGTTATTAAAGAGGAATTGATTACCTCTCAATCTGACGATTGCGTGTGGGACGGTACTCACAATGGTATGTTACTACCTGAGGGCATTTATTACTATGCATTGAAGTGTACCAATAATCCCAATGTACCCAATAACTTGTCTGGATCTATTTTGTTAGGGCGATAACCACCACACACAGGTTATTCATACGGGTATTTCTACCATTCATCGAAATAATGAACTTAAATAAGTTCTATTTAATATCCGTTTAGTGCATTTTTTAAATTTTAACCTATATTTAAGGTTTAAAGTACCCGTATTGTGTACTTTTAAGAACAGGGTATTTGCACTTTTTAGTGAAAACCAGCTGAAAATATATTTATATTTAATGGAATTTTATACCGACCGATTGATATGAAAAGCTACAGGAAGATTTTACTGCTCACCCCCCTTTTGTTTACAACATTGCTGTCATTAGCCCAAGAAACCTGCGACGATGGATTAGACAATGACAATGATGGCTTTATTGACTGTTATGATGGAGACTGTGCCAACGATGCAGATTGTTCGAGTTTCTATTTTGGAAATGCTGTAGTCTGTAGAAACGAACCTACAGATAACCCCACATTCAACATCAAACAGCAGTGGGGTTCACCCAACAGGACAGCCAACAACTCATCTTTACCTGCGGTCGGGGATATAGATGGTGATGGAATACCTGAAGTAGTAGTATCTAACAGAAGCAACAACAGACTTACAATTCTCAACGGTATAGACGGTTCCATAGAAAAATCAATATATGCAGACCCTAAGGACAATTATTACATCAGCCATGATGTAACAATAGCAAACCTAGACGGAGACGAATGTGGCGAGATTTTCATGGCAGGAGCTTACACAGAAGGTACGATTACAGCATACGACTGTGAGCTAAATCTGCTTTGGGAAACTTCCGTTCCTGGAAATAGAACAGGCGCTATTTCTGTGGCAGACTTCAATCAGGATGGAACAGCAGAATTGATGGTTGGAAATGGTATATACAATGCTAAAACCGGTCAGGCAATTATATCACCAACCTCTCCTATGGCTACCACAAACTTTTATGGAACTACAGCAGTAGACATTCTTCCCGATAGCGAATGTGCAGATTGTCAGGGATTGGAAATGGTAGCAGGAGGTATAATCTATTCTATCAACATAGCTACAGGTACCCGAACCGTTGTAAAAGAAGTAAATGACTTGCTTAATGGAAATAACCGATGGAGAATAGATGACTATTCCGGTTACTACAACATGAACTTTTCTGCAGTAGCAGATTACAATCAGGATGGAAACACAAATAATCCCAGGTTAGATGTGCTTTTCAATGGTAAAGATTACAACGGAGACATTGTCATCTTTTTCTGGGATTTGGCAAACAACACCGTAACTACTTTTAAAGACTTAAACGACAAAAGACACTGGCTCGGTACCGGACGTATAAACATTTCAGATTTGGACAATGATGGAAAGCTCAACGCTTCCTTTGTATCTGACCAAACTCTTTATGCGCTGGATGAAAACTTTAACAAACTCTGGACAAAAGGTATCACAGAAGGTTCATCCGGTATTACAGGATGTTCCGTATTTGACTTCAACGATGACGGTGCAGCAGAAGTACTCTATAGAAGTGAAACAACACTCCACATCATAGACGGTACAGACGGAAGCTCACGAATGACAAAAACATGTATTTCACTTACATGGGACGAGTATCCAATAGTTGCCGATGTAGATGGTGATGGAGCCAGTGAAATCTGTCTGGCCTGTGGAACAAGTAACAGCAGCAATAAATACAGCAGCACCGACGGACAGATTAGGGTATATGAATCCGACGGTGAAGACTGGCAACCCTCCAGAACGGTCTGGAATCAACATGCCTACTTTAACGTAAATGTAAACGACAACTTAACGATACCGGTGGTTCAGCAGAATCCCGGTGCTGTTTTTTCTACCAATGTGTGTACTTCCGGTCCTAACAGGCCGCTGAACACATTCCTCAATCAGGCACCCATACTCAATGATGAAGGTTGTCCTTCCTATGTGTCCCCTGACCTGGAACTGCTGGACAATATTACAGCCACATCGCCTCAATGTCCCGACACTGACTTTGTTGCATCCTTTGGTGTAAGAAACTCAGGAGATATAGCACTCACTACAGCATTCCCTGTAACTTTTTATGCGGGCGATCCAAGGGTAAGTGGCTCCACCAAACTTAATACAGCTATAGCATCTATCGAAAACCTAGATCTGGGCGAAACAGCAACTATAGAACTTGATGTAATTGGTCCCGGAGGTGCCGGTTTTGAACTTTTCGTTTCGATTAACGATAACGGTTCTCAGACCCCACCTATCACTACCTTTCAGGGAACAATGACAGAATGCGATAACACAAACAACCTCGCTTCTACTACGGTGACCAGTTTGTCATTTGAACTTTTTGCCAGTAAGGTCAAAGACAATGAACTTTGTGATCCAACCTTTTCGGATAACGGTGAAGCCAGCGCTTACTATGTGGGCACTCTGCCTGCCAGTACCAGCATTATCTGGCAAGAAGATTTTGAAGACTTAAGCGATGGCGATATAGAAGATACCGGAACTACTGCATGGTCTCGTGTATACAACGATGACGGAAGTGCTCAGGTAGCTACTCATAATGGAAGCAAAAAATTCCGCGTAAGAGATGCTGATACTGAAGTAGTTTGGACATCAGAAGAAATAGACATTAGTAATATCGATGAAATAGATATTTCATGGGATATTAACGAAACCGGTGGCCATGAAAACGCAGACTATATCCGCCTATACTATGTGGTAGACAACCGATCACCTCAGGCACTAAACAACGGTATATTCAACAACGATTATGGATCGAAAACAGCCACGGCTAACTTTACCAACCTTTTCAGTGGTGTAAAAGGTCAGAAATTAGTACTGCGAGCTGAAATACTCAACAGTAGTTCTAACGAGAACGATTACCTGGATAATATAGTAGTAACAGGAACAACGAATGCTGTAACCGGCAACCTAACCACAGGAGCTTCTTTCCAGTGGTTCAACGGAACGGATTTCGCATCAGGACCTGTATTTACCGGAGCAAGTGTTACCGATATGCCTCACGGTACATATTCTGTATTTGCCATTTTAGACGGCAATGCATGTCCTTCAGACACAGCCACAGTAGTAATAGACCTGATCGAACAAGATCCTGTTATTAAAATAAACAAACTTGCTCCCTTAACAGACTGTGCTACGCCTAACGGACAACTGGAAGCCGTAGTAATAGTAGACGGTATGGAAGTTACCAATGGATATAATTTCACCTGGTATCTGGGCAATGACTTTATCGATACAGTGAGTGTTGCCAGTATAGCCTCTAACCTGGAAGCACGAACCTATACCGTAGTAGCACAAAATAAAATCAGTGGGTGTACGTCCAATCTGGATGAGGTAGTGGATACCAATCTCACTCTGCCGGGTATCCAACTGGAAACGAAGACGGACATTACAGCCTGTAACAATCTGAATGGCGGATCGATTACGGTAAGTTCGGGTGGATTTACTACTGACTATACGTTTAATTGGTACAACGGTACAGAAGTAAAAGCTGTTCCTGATTTTACAGGAGTAGCAGGAGCAGGCGCTACCTATTCCGGAATCACCTTTGGCTTCTACACAGTGGAAGCTGTACAAACAGAGGGAAGCAACCCTTCTAACTGTAAATCTGCTCCCCTCACCATTGAAATAGAAAACCTGACAGGAGCACCGGCAGCCGAGTTTACTACGGTACACAACAGCTCATGCGGTAGCGGAAACGGATCCATTACTGCCACCTCCGGAGGCACTGCTACCGGCTTTACTTTCGACTTTTACTCTGGCGTAAGCACCTCCCCTTCTGATAAAATAACAACTAACCTGTCCGGGGAAAACAACAGCATTGCCGGTTCATTGCCCGATGGCGATTACACCGTGGTTATCACCAATAGCAGCAATGGCTGTAGTGTGCAAAATGTGGTTACCCTTAATGACATCAGTAGTAACCCTGATATTTTAGACACAGATATAGACGTAACAGACCGTACTGCCTGTAATGGAGGCGGTGCAGATCCCGACAATGGAATGATTGACGCTGTAGGAACAGCAAGTGGCGGATCTGGAAATTACGAGTATATCCTTTGGTCTGGTGCTGCTTCAGGTAACCCACTAGCCACGAACAATACAGGGCTTTTTGAACAACTAGGATCAGGAAACTACTCTCTAAAAGTAAGAGATCTGGATACAGATTGTTTATCTGATGTATCAGACATTAGAATCAACCTGGTAAGGGATGAACCAATAATTGGATTGGCTTCCAGTACTGAAAATACAAATTGTAATACCGGAAACGGAACCCTTTCTGTAACGGCAACTTCAGGCATTTCTGAACCAATCTCGGGCTATGAATTTAGTATCTATCAGGGAAACAATACACAGGCAGCAAACCTACTCCAGGGACCAATCGCAGTTGCTGACGGGTCTGTAGGACATACATTCACTGGTTTGCTCGGAGGAAACTACAGAGTATATATTTTAAACGTAGGTAATAATTGTGATCAGACCGAAGACTTCATCATCAACGATAACATCAGCATACCTGTATTCGAACCACTTATCGTCACCAATCAAAGAAGCTGTAACAGTCCAAATGGCGCTTTAGATGCTCGCATAGACGATTCCGGCGATGGTATTTCCAATTACGATTTTGTTTGGTACGCAGGAGACCAGGCAACAGGTCCTGTTATAGGCACATCTAATGTGTTAGACAACAGAGCTGCCGGTCAGTATACGGTAGTAGCTACAGACAAAACTTCCGGGTGTAGCTCTTCACCCCTGACAGGAACAGTCGGTGAACAACTCGAACTTCCTATTGTTGAAACCGAAATAGTAAATGCACAAACCAACTGCTCTAATCCTAATGGGCAATTGAAAGCATATACTACAGACCCATCCTTCCCCGGAGTAGAATTTACCGACAATCATACTTTTGTTTGGTATGTGGGTAATTCCGCATCCGGCACGCCCATCTCAGCAGGAGTAGATCCGGGTAATGGATCAAATCCTACCTTCCCTGTAGCAGGAGAAGAACACACGATTGGCGGATTGGTAGCAGGTACCTATACAGTAGAAGTAACCAGTGACAACTCAGGATGTGCCGTTACACAAACCATAACGCTTACTGATAATATTATCTTGCCCGTTATTTCATCAGCCAATGTTACTGACAACTCCGGTTGTACAGGAAATTTCACCGGGTCAATAGAAGCAGCTGTTACTTATAATGGAGGAGCTGTTACACTTCCCGATGCGGATTATACCTTTACCTGGTACAGCGGTATTGGTACCGGTGGCGCTGTACTGTCCACAGGATCGACCAACAATGTGCTATCCAACTTACAAGATGGAGATTACACGGTAACTGTAACCAACAATGCTGTAGGGTGTACTTCAGACCCACAAACGTATACGGTGAATCTCAGCCCCGGTGCTTTTGACATAGTAGTAGATACACAATCACCTAACACCAATTGTACAGGTACTGCGAATGGCCACCTCATCGCATCCATCGAAATTGGAAATGTTGCTCAAAATACTGCAGACTATACTTTTGAATGGTTTGAAGGAGCAAACACAACGACAAACCTTACAGCACCGGAAACGGAAAGTGGAACTAATAATAGCGAAGCAATAAACCTGGATGCTGGAGAATATACGGTAAGAGCAACAAACATCGCATCAGGTTGTTCGTTTACTGCTAGTGCAACCATTTCTGACGTTAACGCTACTCTTGCTGTAACCGGTTCAGCCACTACCGGAGCTACCGACTGTGCTGCAGGAAACGGATCCATTACTATTAATGAAATAACGCAGACAGCAAATGGTGTATCAACAACCATCGCAGGAGCGGCAACAATCGATGCAGACTTTGATCTTGAACTTCTAAATGCCAGCCTGACATCACTAGGCAATATTACAAACCCAAGTGCGGCAACATTAAGCCCCGGTACTTACTATGTTGTAGCAACATACACTGCCGGTTCGGGTTGTGAGTCCACTCCTTTCCAGTTTACTATAGCTGACAATTCTATTAACCCTGTTATCAATATAGTAGAAGATGCTCCCGATGCTGCATGTACAGGCGGCACAGGATCTGGAGGGTTAAGCGCTTCTGTAGACGAATCAGCTCAGGGAGGCGGTGCAGCCGTAACGGCCAACTACTCCTTCCAGTGGTATGTCGGTAGTGATTTGAATAACACAACAACTCCCGTTCCAAACGGTAATGGAGGAAATACTGCATCCATTACCAATATGGAAGGCGGAGATTATTTTGTTGTAGTAACGGATAATGCTACACCTAACAATGGCTGTTCTGCACGGTTGAGCTTTACTCTAAGTGAAGACAACCCTGCATACACGATACAGACAGCAGATGTTACTCTTGCTCATATTAGCGAGTGTACAGGAGCAACCACAGGTTCTGCTACTGTCAATGATGTACTCGTTGACGGAGTATCCAACGGAGGAACTACAGGTTTTACGTTTGAGCTTACCGATAATATGGGAGCTTCATTAAGCACCAATGCCACTGGAGTCTTTACCGGATTAACCAATGGTACTTACTATGTAATCGCTACCAACACCAATACAAACTGTGAATCTGTTCCGTTGCAGTTCGATATCCTCGATCAGTCTGTACAACCTCAACTTTCCATCACTGTGGATGCCAACAATACCGACTGTGCTGGAGGTGGTAACGGGCAGTTAACCGTTTCGGTAGACAACCCCGACGGAGGAACTTACTCCTACACATGGCATTCAGGGGCAGATGTGAATGTAAACAACCCTATCGGACAAACGACAGCTAGTGCTACCGGACTCGATAATGGTGACTACTGGGTGCTGGTAGAAGACGATAACAGCCCAGGATCATGTTTCGCCAAAATATCAGCTTCCATCATCGACGATCCGGCGGACCTGTCGGTAGATGCAGCTACCGCTGTAGCTACCGATCAGTGTAATCCACAAAACGGCTCGATCACCATCACGCAGATGACCGAAGATGGTACTACCTATACTGCGGCTACTGACATGCAGCCCTACACATTTACCCTCTATGAAAGTGACGGTACTACTGCTGTAGCTCCCGATCCATTCACGCAGGCTACTGCCACCGATCTGCCGGTAGCAACAGGACTCGATGCGGGTACTTACTTTGTAACGGTAACCAATGCTCTGACTTGTCAATCCGGACAAACTCAGGTGATCGTTGGTACTAACACTACAGCTCCTGCCCTTACCATTACTGAAGTGGCCCCTAACGGAACATGTGCAGGAGCTACAAATCCGGTGGGTTCGCTACAGGTAACTGTGGATAACGATGATAGTGAAGACTATACCTACCAATGGTATGTAGGAAGTGGTACCGGTACTCCTGTCGTTGACGGAGTGAATGCTAACGGATCTAACGTTCCTGCCGGTGAACCGCAAATGGAAACCATCTCAGGACTCGTCGAAGGTGTATACACCGTTGTGGTAACCGATAACGAAAGTACTGCTTCGGCTGGACTCGGATGTTCTGCTTCGGCTACTTTCACGCTGAGCAAAGACACGCCTACTTATACCGTAAATGCTGCTTCTACTACACACATACAACACTGTACGGTAGATGATACCGGCGTATACGAAGTAACCGACGTAAGTGTAAACGGTACTCCTACCGGAGGTGTAGCTGGATTTACTTTCAAATTCTTTGACAACCTCGGTACCGAACTCACAACAGGAAACCCTGCTTCGGTAACCGTTACCGGTGCAAACATCTCAGGACTTACTCCGGGTAACTACAGTGTAGAAATAACAAATACTGCTACTAACTGTAGCTCAGCAAACATTCCTTTCGAAATTCAGGACAACTCGCAGGCACCCGTACTTTCCATTACTGTAGATCAAAACAATACTTCTTGTGGAGCTGCTAATGGTTCGCTTACCGCAAACATTGTATTCAATGATGGTGGTACCTACTCCTACACCTGGTACAACGGAAACAACCTGAGCGACACATCCAGCCCACTCGGACAAACAACCGCTACTGCTACCGGACTCGATAATGGTGACTACTGGGTACTGGTAACGGATACCTCTGACCCTAACAATACCTGTTCAGCTAAAATAGCTGGTACTATCATCGACGATCCGGCGGACCTGTCGGTAGATGCAGCTACCGCTGTAGCTACCGATCAGTGTAATCCACAAAACGGCTCGATCACCATCACGCAGATGACCGAAGATGGTACTACCTATACTGCGGCTACTGACATGCAGCCCTACACATTTACCCTCTATGAAAGTGACGGTACTACTGCTGTAGCTCCCGATCCATTCACGCAGGCTACTGCCACCGATCTGCCGGTAGCAACAGGACTCGATGCGGGTACTTACTTTGTAACGGTAACCAATGCTCTGACTTGTCAATCCGGACAAACTCAGGTGATCGTTGGTACTAACACTACAGCTCCTGCCCTTACCATTACTGAAGTGGCCCCTAACGGAACATGTGCAGGAGCTACAAATCCGGTGGGTTCGCTACAGGTAACTGTGGATAACGATGATAGTGAAGACTATACCTACCAATGGTATGTAGGAAGTGGTACCGGTACTCCTGTCGTTGACGGAGTGAATGCTAACGGATCTAACGTTCCTGCCGGTGAACCGCAAATGGAAACCATCTCAGGACTCGTCGAAGGTGTATACACCGTTGTGGTAACCGATAACGAAAGTACTGCTTCGGCTGGACTCGGATGTTCTGCTTCGGCTACTTTCACGCTGAGCAAAGACACGCCTACTTATACCGTAAATGCTGCTTCTACTACACACATACAACACTGTACGGTAGATGATACCGGCGTATACGAAGTAACCGACGTAAGTGTAAACGGTACTCCTACCGGAGGTGTAGCTGGATTTACTTTCAAATTCTTTGACAACCTCGGTACCGAACTCACAACAGGAAACCCTGCTTCGGTAACCGTTACAGGGGCAAACATCTCAGGACTCACTCCGGGTAACTACAGTGTAGAAATAACAAATACTGCTACTAACTGTAGCTCAGCAAACATTCCTTTCGAAATTCAGGACAACTCGCAGGCACCCGTACTTTCCATTACTGTAGATCAAAACAATACTTCTTGTGGAGCTGCTAATGGTTCGCTTACCGCAAACATTGTATTCAATGATGGTGGCACGTACTCCTACACCTGGTACAACGGAAACAACCTGAGCGACACATCCAGCCCGCTCGGACAAACAACCGCTACTGCTACCGGACTCGATAATGGTGACTACTGGGTACTGGTAACGGATACCTCTGACCCTAACAATACCTGTTCGGCTAAAATAGCTGGTACTATCATCGACGATCCGGCAGACCTGTCGGTAGATGCAGCTACCGCTGTAGCTACCGATCAGTGTAATCCACAAAACGGCTCGATCACCATCACGCAGATGACCGAAGATGGTACTACCTATACTGCGGCTACTGACATGCAGCCCTACACATTTACCCTCTATGAAAGTGACGGTACTACTGCTGTAGCTCCCGATCCATTCACGCAGGCTACTGCCACCGATCTGCCGGTAGCAACAGGACTCGATGCGGGTACTTACTTTGTAACGGTAACCAATGCTCTGACTTGTCAATCCGGACAAACTCAGGTGATCGTTGGTACTAACACTACAGCTCCTGCCCTTACCATTACTGAAGTGGCCCCTAACGGAACATGTGCAGGAGCTACAAATCCGGTGGGTTCGCTACAGGTAACTGTGGATAACGATGATAGTGAAGACTATACCTACCAATGGTATGTAGGAAGTGGTACCGGTACTCCTGTCGTTGACGGAGTGAATGCTAACGGATCTAACGTTCCTGCCGGTGAACCGCAAATGGAAACCATCTCAGGACTCGTCGAAGGTGTATACACCGTTGTGGTAACCGATAACGAAAGTACTGCTTCGGCTGGACTCGGATGTTCTGCTTCGGCTACTTTCACGCTGAGCAAAGACACGCCTACTTATACCGTAAATGCTGCTTCTACTACACACATACAACACTGTACGGTAGATGATACCGGCGTATACGAAGTAACCGACGTAAGTGTAAACGGTACTCCTACCGGAGGTGTAGCTGGATTTACTTTCAAATTCTTTGACAACCTCGGTACCGAACTCACAACAGGAAACCCTGCTTCGGTAACCGTTACCGGTGCAAACATCTCAGGACTTACTCCGGGTAACTACAGTGTAGAAATAACAAATACTGCTACTAACTGTAGCTCAGCAAACATTCCTTTCGAAATCCAGGACAACTCGCAGGCGCCCGTACTTTCCATTACTGTAGATCAAAACAATACTTCTTGTGGAGCTGCTAATGGTTCGCTTACCGCAAACATTGTATTCAATGATGGTGGTACCTACTCCTACACCTGGTACAACGGAAACAACCTGAGCGACACATCCAGCCCACTCGGACAAACAACCGCTACTGCTACCGGACTCGATAATGGTGACTACTGGGTACTGGTAACGGATACCTCTGACCCTAACAATACCTGTTCAGCTAAAATAGCTGGTACTATCATCGACGATCCGGCGGACCTGTCGGTAGATGCAGCTACCGCTGTAGCTACCGATCAGTGTAATCCACAAAACGGCTCGATCACCATCACGCAGATGACCGAAGATGGTACTACCTATACTGCGGCTACTGACATGCAGCCCTACACATTTACCCTCTATGAAAGTGACGGTACTACTGCTGTAGCTCCCGATCCATTCACGCAGGCTACTGCCACCGATCTGCCGGTAGCAACAGGACTCGATGCGGGTACTTACTTTGTAACGGTAACCAATGCTCTGACTTGTCAATCCGGACAAACTCAGGTGATCGTTGGTACTAACACTACAGCTCCTGCCCTTACCATTACTGAAGTGGCCCCTAACGGAACATGTGCAGGAGCTACAAATCCGGTGGGTTCGCTACAGGTAACTGTGGATAACGATGATAGTGAAGACTATACCTACCAATGGTATGTAGGAAGTGGTACCGGTACTCCTGTCGTTGACGGAGTGAATGCTAACGGATCTAACGTTCCTGCCGGTGAACCGCAAATGGAAACCATCTCAGGACTCGTCGAAGGTGTATACACCGTTGTGGTAACCGATAACGAAAGTACTGCTTCGGCTGGACTCGGATGTTCTGCTTCGGCTACTTTCACGCTGAGCAAAGACACGCCTACTTATACCGTAAATGCTGCTTCTACTACACACATACAACACTGTACGGTAGATGATACCGGCGTATACGAAGTAACCGACGTAAGTGTAAACGGTACTCCTACCGGAGGTGTAGCTGGATTTACTTTCAAATTCTTTGACAACCTCGGTACCGAACTCACAACAGGAAACCCTGCTTCGGTAACCGTTACCGGTGCAAACATCTCAGGACTCACTCCGGGTAACTACAGTGTAGAAATAACAAATACTGCTACTAACTGTAGCTCAGCAAACATTCCTTTCGAAATTCAGGACAACTCGCAGGCACCCGTACTTTCCATTACTGTAGATCAAAACAATACTTCTTGTGGAGCTGCTAATGGTTCGCTTACCGCAAACATTGTATTCAATGATGGTGGCACGTACTCCTACACCTGGTACAACGGAAACAACCTGAGCGACACATCCAGCCCGCTCGGACAAACAACCGCTACTGCTACCGGACTCGATAATGGTGACTACTGGGTACTGGTAACGGATACCTCTGACCCTAACAATACCTGTTCGGCTAAAATAGCTGGTACTATCATCGACGATCCGGCAGACCTGTCGGTAGATGCAGCTACCGCTGTAGCTACCGATCAGTGTAATCCACAAAACGGCTCGATCACCATCACGCAGATGACCGAAGATGGTACTACCTATACTGCGGCTACTGACATGCAGCCCTACACATTTACCCTCTATGAAAGTGACGGTACTACTGCTGTAGCTCCCGATCCATTCACGCAGGCTACTGCCACCGATCTGCCGGTAGCAACAGGACTCGATGCGGGTACTTACTTTGTAACGGTAACCAATGCTCTGACTTGTCAATCCGGACAAACTCAGGTGATCGTTGGTACTAACACTACAGCTCCTGCCCTTACCATTACTGAAGTGGCCCCTAACGGAACATGTGCAGGAGCTACAAATCCGGTGGGTTCGCTACAGGTAACTGTGGATAACGATGATAGTGAAGACTATACCTACCAATGGTATGTAGGAAGTGGTACCGGTACTCCTGTCGTTGACGGAGTGAATGCTAACGGATCTAACGTTCCTGCCGGTGAACCGCAAATGGAAACCATCTCAGGACTCGTCGAAGGTGTATACACCGTTGTGGTAACCGATAACGAAAGTACTGCTTCGGCTGGACTCGGATGTTCTGCTTCGGCTACTTTCACGCTGAGCAAAGACACGCCTACTTATACCGTAAATGCTGCTTCTACTACACACATACAACACTGTACGGTAGATGATACCGGCGTATACGAAGTAACCGACGTAAGTGTAAACGGTACTCCTACCGGAGGTGTAGCCGGGTTTACTTTCAAATTCTTTGACAACCTCGGTACCGAACTCACAACAGGAAACCCTGCTTCGGTAACCGTTACAGGGGCAAACATCTCAGGACTTACTCCGGGTAACTACAGTGTAGAAATAACAAACACTACTACTAACTGTAGCTCAGCAAACATTCCTTTCGAAATTCAGGACAACTCGCAGGCGCCCGTACTCTCCATTACTGTAGATCAAAACAATACTTCTTGTGGGGCTGCTAACGGTTCGCTTACCGCAAACATTGTATTCAATGATGGTGGTACCTACTCCTACACCTGGTACAACGGAAACAACCTGAGCGACACATCCAGCCCGCTCGGACAAACAACAGCTACTGCTACCGGACTCGATAATGGTGACTACTGGGTACTGGTAACGGATACCTCTGACCCTAACAATACCTGTTCGGCTAAAATAGCTGGTACTATCATCGACGATCCGGCGGATATCACCATCAATGCAAGCACTCAGGCAAACGTAACTAAGTGTGCAGCAGACAATGGACAAATCACCATTACCGAACTGGTCGTTAATGGCACTACATTAACAGCAGAAGCAGATATCGACGATTATACATTTGCCTTATATGACAATACAAACACGCTAATAAGACCGTTTGACAATCCGGGTACACCGGGTTCATTCCCATCTACCAACGCAGACCTGGCAGCAGGTACTTACTACGTAGTAGCTACCGAAGCTGCGGCTACTGCATGTTCTTCTGTAGCGTATCAGATCGATATCGATGACGTGTCTGAGAGTCCGGTACTGGTGACCGCAGAACTAGCTGCCAACAGCAACTGCACGGGTACGCCTAACGGATCGGCTCAGGTAACGATAACCGGAGGTAGCGGTACTTACACCTATGCATGGTATGAAGGCAATGACCTGAATAATACCGCCAGCGCTGTAAACGTAGCAAACGGTGGAAATACGGCGACCATTACCAACATGGCCGCAGGATTTTACTGGGTACTGGTAACCGACAATGATGCCTCTGCCCCGGATAACGAAGGTTGTTCATCCAGAGAACTGGTAGAGATTACCGAAAACCTCGAAACCATTACCATTGAAGCAGTAGATTTTGCAAAAGTAGACAACACCAACTGTTCACCATTCAACGGGCAGGCTACAGTAAATCAGATAACTTCCAATGGTACAGGCCTGGGTGCAGGTACATTTGCCGGTTATGAATTTGTATGGTACAACAGCGACGGGTCGGTAGTAGCACCGGCTAACACTACCAATACACGAAGCGACCTGGCTCCCGGAAACTATCAGGTGACAGCCAAAAACACTACTTCCGGCTGTGAATCAGCACCGGTTTCCTTTACAATCAATGACAATTCTACTACACCCGATCTGGCTACAGACATTGTAGTAGTCAATTCTACCAGTTGTGATGTATCTACATTTGCCAACGGATCTATGACCGTAGACCCTGACGGCACGGGTTCACCCAACGACGGCACTTACTCTTATCAGTGGTACACCGGATCGGTAGCCGGCGGCACACCACTGGCAGGAGCTACCAATGCACAAACAGGGCTTGCCCCGGGGGTATACTCTGTACAGGTAACAAATACAACCACTGGTTGTGAGAGTTCAATCCAACGTACTATCACACAGGAAGAAACCGTAGACCCTGAGATCGTATCCTTTACTACCGGAACTGTGACCAGCTGTACTACCCCTGACGGAACAGCTACAGCCAATGCGGAACTCGATGGTGTGGCTGTGAATCCAACAGACTACAACTGGTACTGGTTCTCAGATGCAGATGCCACTACGCCTCTGGTAGCCGGTGGCGGAATCACCATAACTGATAATGTAGTAACCGGACTGTCTGAAAACACCTATTCGGTGTACCTGGAAAACAAAAACACCGGCTGTAAGTCGGATGTATCTCAGGTAGAAATAACCAGAGACCCAAGCATTGATATCACCATCAATATCTTCCAGACACAGCCCGGCACATGTAACGGTGCTACAGGTGAACTTAGAATTGAAGCAACAGATCCATCTGGTGTACACCAATTTACATTTGAAGTATACAAAGGAGAAAGTGACTTGAGCGCAACTCCTGATTTGATAGCTTCAAGTGTAGATGATGCTGGAGATGCTGCAGGAGTTATCGATAATGGCAATACTCCCTTTGGTCAAGGTAACGGCGCAGATGATGATGATGGTGTTACAGACTATGAGGTTGAAAATTTGATTAACGATACGTACACTATTGTGGCTACAGACCAAAGTACCGGATGTACCGAAAGGCGTGTGTTTGTGTTGTTCTGGGCCGATGTTCAACGTGTGGATGTAGACCCAATTGTTAGAGAACATTCCACTAACTGTAAACCATACAACGATGGTGCAGGTGGTGCTACGGGAGAGTCAGATGTAACACTGAGAATACCGGCGTTAAACATTTCTAATCAGGATAACTACCAACTTTTCCTATATCAAAGCACCAATATCGACCCTGAACCTGACATGACTATTGGTACTAAAAATTGGGAAACAGCAGATGGCCGTCCTTCCAGTATTCAAAGAATTGCTGGTACTTTAACTGGGGCTACTCTAGACTTAACTACTGACACCTATATTAACCATGGTGCAATAGGTGGTCCTGGAAATGGTATTTTTGAAGTCGGAGAGACTATTACCGGAGGAACAAGTGGTGCTGAAGGAACTATTACTGAAATTGTTGGCTCGAGACTAAGAATAACAATTACCAATGCAACAGCATTTACACCACCTGAGACTATCACAACTCTTGGAACGGATAATGATAATGCAACAGCTAATGACTTCCTTGCGGATAAATTAAATGACTATACATTCACAGGTTTAACAGCTGGAGTTTATGCTGTAGTTGCTGCAGAAGAGGATGAGAACTTCTGCTACTCACCACCTGTTACATTTGAAATTGAAGACCGAACCGATGAGATAGAAGTTGAATCTATCGGAGTAGACGGTAGTGATGGAAATTTTAACGACGATGATGTCGAAATTGTAAGCAACATGGATTGTACCGGTAGTGCTACTTCGGGTACAGGTTCTATTACGATAAACCGACTGAAGCGCGGGGCTGATGAAGATATCGGAGCGGCGGCACTTGGAGCCAATTATAACTATGTATGGCACGAAGGCCCTACCACCGGATCTAATATCATGGGAACAACCATTACACCTACTGTAAACAATGGATATGAAATCACTGGACTTCCCGGAGGCCAATACTTGGTAGAAGTAAGTAAAATAAACTCTGCCAACGGCGATGAGGAGCTGTGCGAAACTACCTTTGTATTTACAGTACCCAATGTGCCGCCTACCTATACCATAGTAAGTCATACTGTACAACATGTAGACGACTGTGCGACACAGGACAATGGATCTATAACCCTTCTCAATGTTGATGTGGGTAGTGGAGGTGAACCATTTTTAGGGTTAACAGGTACTTACGACTTCCTGCTCTATGAAGGCAATGTGCTAATCAATGGAGGTACCCCGGACGACCCTACGTTTACCGGCCTGGATGCAGGTACTTACACATTGTATATCCAAAACGAAACATCGCTTTGTTTGTCTGACCCCTACTATGTAGAAATTGAAGACAATCATGTAGACCCTGATTTAACCGACTTCAACATTACTCCCAACACAGGCTGTGAAGGTAGTACAGATGCCAGAAACGGTTCTATTAGAGTTAATAATATAGGTGATCAGGTGACAAATGTGACCATTCAGTGGTTAATCGGTGATGTAAACTCTGTCAATACAGTACCTGCAGGCAATATAACCAGCAGCAATGACGACACACAGATTGATAACATGCCGGGAGGTACTTACACTCTGGTAGTTACAGACAATACAGACCCGAACAACGGTTGCTCTACGTTTGCCAGCTATGTCATTCCTGACAATACTGTGGGCGTAACGTCTTTTGCCGGCACAAAAACCGATGCTCAGGATTGTACAGTACCCTCCAATGGTGAAATTGTAATCAACTCTGTTACTGATAGTAACTCTACAGTGTACAGCGTAGAAGCAGACATAAACAATACATTTGACTTTATTGTTTACAATGAAGACTTCAGTTCAAACTTTGTAGACACAGATAGAAATATCCAAAATCTAAACCCGGGCACATACTATGTAGTAGCTGAAAACCAAGTATCAAAATGTCAGTCTGACCCTGTACAGTTTGTGATTGACGATGTATCGGCTAATCCGGCATTGAGCTTTACCATAGATAGTGATAACACTACCTGCTCAACTGCATCGGGTGAGGTAACCGTAAACATCGCTTCGGCAAGTGGCACCTATACTTACGAGTGGTTTGTGGGCGGTGACGTAAGCGACGAAGGCACTCCATTTGCAAATGGTTCGGTACCGAGTGCACAGACCACCGGTGTGGGCACAGACAATGTATCGGGCCTACCCGCAGGTACCTATTGGGTAAAAGTGACAGATACTGCCAATCCATCCAGTACGTGCGTAAGCAAGGGAGTGGTAACTGTTGAAGACGAAACAGGAACCATTACCCTTAATGCATCTACTCAGATCACCATCACCGATGCTTCCGATTGTGCTGGAGCTAACGCTACAGGACAAATCGAAGTAACCGATGTGAGTGTGAACGGTGTAGCTCAGGGTGGTACTGCAGGATTTACTTTCGAGTTCTTCGACAATGCCAATGTATCTGAGTCTACGGCTAATCCGTTTGCCAGCGTAGCTCCGGGTGACTACTTCGTAGTGGCGACAAGCTCTACTACAGGATGTAGCTCTGATCCTATTCAGGTAACTGTTGGCACTACTGCCGACAACCCCGATATAACGCTCGCTGCTACTGACAACACCGCTTGTGATGCAGCCAACTACAACGGTACAGTAACCGCTACCATCAATGACATGGGCGCTAGAACAAATGCGGATTATACATTTACATGGTACAACGGAGGACAACCGGTAACAGGACCTGCCAGAACCGAAACCGGAAATACACTCTCCGATCTCGAACCAGGACTGTACTCAGTGGTAATTACCGCTAACTCTCCTACCGGTGTAGGATGTTCTTCTACCGCTACTGTCGAAGTGATCGACAACCCTAGCGAGTTTACCATCTCTTCTACAGCTATATCGCACATCTCCGATTGTGCCGATATTGGACAGATTGAAGTAAACGGTATGATCATCGATGGAGCCGCTGAAACCACACAGAGAACCGTAATCGACAATTATACATTTACCATATACGATAGCAACATGGCAAACCCTGCCGCATTTACCAATGCAGGTACGCCTACCAACTATCCCTCGGTAACCGGACTCGCTGCGGGTACATACTTTATCACGGCTACTCTCGATGCGGCAGGACTCAACTGTGAGTCTGCTCCGGTACAGATAACCATAAACGATAATGCCATTACGCCTAACCTGACCGTTTCGCAGGCTCAGCCTAACGCTAACTGTGACCTGGCTAATGCTAACGGTTCGCTCACAGTAGCTATCAATAATCAGGATGCAGGTACATACACCTATCAGTGGTACAGCGGTACGATCAACAACACGGCTTCTCCGCTGGTGGACGGTGCTCTCGTTTCTGGGGCTACCACTGCTACTGTATCTGGACTGGCTGAAGGTAACTACTGGGTACAGGTAACCGATACACAAAGTACAGGTGACCAGTGTGCTGCAGCTGCTGCCATATACCTCAACTCGCAGTTTAGCACCATTACCCTTAATGCATCTACTCAAATCACCATCACCGATGCTTCCGATTGTGCTGGTGCCAACGCTACAGGACAAATCGAAGTAACCGATGTGAGTGTAAACGGTGTAGCTCAGGGTGGTACTGCAGGATTTACTTTCGAGTTCTTCGACAATGCCAATGTATCTGAGTCTACGGCTAATCCGTTTGCCAGCGTAGCTCCGGGTGACTACTTCGTAGTGGCGACAAGCTCTACTACAGGATGTAGCTCTGATCCTATTCAGGTAACTGTTGGCACTACTGCCGACAACCCCGATATAACGCTCGCTGCTACTGACAACACCGCTTGTGATGCAGCCAACTACAACGGTACAGTAACCGCTACCATCAATGACATGGGCGCTAGAACAAATGCGGATTATACATTTACATGGTACAACGGAGGACAACCGGTAACAGGACCTGCCAGAACCGAAACCGGAAATACACTCTCCGATCTCGAGCCAGGACTCTACTCAGTGGTAATTACCGCTAACTCTCCTACCGGTGTAGGATGTTCTTCTACCGCTACTGTCGAAGTGATCGACAACCCTAGCGAGTTTACCATCTCTTCTACAGCTATATCGCACATCTCCGATTGTGCCGATATTGGACAGATTGAAGTAAACGGTATGATCATCGATGGAGCCGCTGAAACCACACAGAGAACCGTAATCGACAATTATACATTTACCATATACGATAGCAACATGGCAAACCCTGCCGCATTTACCAATGCAGGTACGCCTACCAACTATCCGTCGGTAACCGGACTCGCTGCGGGTACATACTTTATCACGGCTACTCTCGATGCGGCAGGACTCAACTGTGAGTCTGCTCCGGTACAGATAACCATAAACGATAATGCCATTACGCCTAACCTGACCGTTTCGCAGGCTCAGCCTAACGCTAACTGTGACCTGGCTAATGCTAACGGTTCGCTCACAGTAGCTATCAATAATCAGGATGCAGGTACATACACCTATCAGTGGTACAGCGGTACGATCAACAACACGGCTTCTCCGCTGGTGGACGGTGCTCTCGTTTCTGGGGCTACCACTGCTACTGTATCTGGACTGGCTGAAGGTAACTACTGGGTACAGGTAACCGATACACAAAGTACAGGTGACCAGTGTGCTGCAGCTGCTGCCATATACCTCAACTCGCAGTTTAGCACCATTACCCTTAATGCATCTACTCAAATCACCATCACCGATGCTTCCGATTGTGCTGGAGCCAACGCTACAGGACAAATCGAAGTAACCGATGTGAGTGTGAACGGTGTAGCTCAGGGTGGTACTGCAGGATTTACTTTCGAGTTCTTCGACAATGCCAATGTATCTGAGTCTACGGCTAATCCGTTTGCCAGCGTAGCTCCGGGTGACTACTTCGTAGTGGCGACAAGCTCTACTACAGGATGTAGCTCTGATCCTATTCAGGTAACTGTTGGCACTACTGCCGACAACCCCGATATAACGCTCGCTGCTACTGACAACACCGCTTGTGATGCAGCCAACTACAACGGTACAGTAACCGCTACCATCAATGACATGGGCGCTAGAACAAATGCGGATTATACATTTACATGGTACAACGGAGGACAACCGGTAACAGGACCTGCCAGAACCGAAACCGGAAATACACTCTCCGATCTCGAACCAGGACTGTACTCAGTGGTAATTACCGCTAACTCTCCTACCGGTGTAGGATGTTCTTCTACCGCTACTGTCGAAGTGATCGACAACCCTAGCGAGTTTACCATCTCTTCTACAGCTATATCGCACATCTCCGATTGTGCCGATATTGGACAGATTGAAGTAAACGGTATGATCATCGATGGAGCCGCTGAAACCACACAGAGAACCGTAATCGACAATTATACATTTACCATATACGATAGCAACATGGCAAACCCTGCCGCATTTACCAATGCAGGTACGCCTACCAACTATCCCTCGGTAACCGGACTCGCTGCGGGTACATACTTTATCACGGCTACTCTCGATGCGGCAGGACTCAACTGTGAGTCTGCTCCGGTACAGATAACCATAAACGATAATGCCATTACGCCTAACCTGACCGTTTCGCAGGCTCAGCCTAATTCTAACTGTGACCTGGCTAATGCTAACGGTTCGCTCACAGTAGCTATCAATAATCAGGATGCAGGTACATACACCTATCAGTGGTACAGCGGTACGATCAACAACACAGCTTCTCCGCTGGTGGACGGTGCTCTCGTTTCTGGGGCTACTACTGCTACTGTATCTGGACTGGCTGAAGGTAACTACTGGGTACAGGTAACCGATACACAAAGTACAGGTGACCAGTGTGCTGCAGCTGCTGCCATATACCTCAACTCGCAGTTTAGCACCATTACCCTTAATGCATCTACTCAAATCACCATCACCGATGCTTCCGATTGTGCTGGAGCCAACGCTACAGGACAAATCGAAGTAACCGATGTGAGTGTGAACGGTGTAGCTCAGGGTGGTACTGCAGGGTTTACTTTCGAGTTCTTCGACAATGCCAATGTATCTGAGTCTACGGCTAATCCGTTTGCCAGCGTAGCTCCGGGTGACTACTTCGTAGTGGCGACAAGCTCTACTACAGGATGTAGCTCTGATCCTATTCAGGTAACTGTTGGCACTACTGCCGACAACCCCGATATAACGCTCGCTGCTACCGACAACACCGCTTGTGATGCAGCCAACTACAACGGTACAGTAACCGCTACCATCAATGACATGGGCGCTAGAACAAATGCGGATTATACATTTACATGGTACAACGGAGGACAACCGGTAACAGGACCTGCCAGAACCGAAACCGGAAATACACTCTCCGATCTCGAACCAGGACTGTACTCAGTGGTAATTACCGCTAACTCTCCTACCGGTGTAGGATGTTCTTCTACCGCTACTGTCGAAGTGATCGACAACCCTAGCGAGTTTACCATCTCTTCTACAGCTATATCGCACATCTCCGATTGTGCCGATATTGGACAGATTGAAGTAAACGGTATGATCATCGATGGAGCCGCTGAAACCACACAGAGAACCGTAATCGACAATTATACATTTACCATATACGATAGCAACATGGCAAACCCTGCCGCATTTACCAATGCAGGTACGCCTACCAACTATCCCTCGGTAACCGGACTCGCTGCGGGTACATACTTTATCACGGCTACTCTCGATGCGGCAGGACTCAACTGTGAGTCTGCTCCGGTACAGATAACCATAAACGATAATGCCATTACGCCTAACCTGACCGTTTCGCAGGCTCAGCCTAATTCTAACTGTGACCTGGCTAATGCTAACGGTTCGCTCACAGTAGCTATCAATAATCAGGATGCAGGTACATACACCTATCAGTGGTACAGCGGTACGATCAACAACACAGCTTCTCCGCTGGTGGACGGTGCTCTCGTTTCTGGGGCTACTACTGCTACTGTATCTGGACTGGCTGAAGGTAACTACTGGGTACAGGTAACCGATACACAAAGTACAGGTGACCAGTGTGCTGCAGCTGCTGCCATATACCTCAACTCGCAGTTTAGCACCATTACCCTTAATGCATCTACTCAAATCACCATCACCGATGCTTCCGATTGTGCTGGAGCCAACGCTACAGGACAAATCGAAGTAACCGATGTGAGTGTGAACGGTGTAGCTCAGGGTGGTACTGCAGGGTTTACTTTCGAGTTCTTCGACAATGCCAATGTATCTGAGTCTACGGCTAATCCGTTTGCCAGCGTAGCTCCGGGTGACTACTTCGTAGTGGCGACAAGCTCTACTACAGGATGTAGCTCTGATCCTATTCAGGTAACTGTTGGCACTACTGCCGACAACCCCGATATAACGCTCGCTGCTACTGACAACACCGCTTGTGATGCAGCCAACTACAACGGTACAGTAACCGCTACCATCAATGACATGGGCGCTAGAACAAATGCGGATTATACATTTACATGGTACAACGGAGGACAACCGGTAACAGGACCTGCCAGAACCGAAACCGGAAATACACTCTCCGATCTCGAGCCAGGACTCTACTCAGTGGTAATCACCGCTAACTCTCCTACCGGTGTAGGATGTTCTTCTACCGCTACTGTCGAAGTGATCGACAACCCTAGCGAGTTTACCATCTCTTCTACAGCTATATCGCACATCTCCGATTGTGCCGATATTGGACAGATTGAAGTAAACGGTATGATCATCGATGGAGCCGCTGAAACCACACAGAGAACCGTAATCGACAATTATACATTTACCATATACGATAGCAACATGGCAAACCCTGCCGCATTTACCAATGCAGGTACGCCTACCAACTATCCCTCGGTAACCGGACTCGCTGCGGGTACATACTTTATCACGGCTACTCTCGATGCGGCAGGACTCAACTGTGAGTCTGCTCCGGTACAGATAACCATAAACGATAATGCCATTACGCCTAACCTGACCGTTTCGCAGGCTCAGCCTAACGCTAACTGTGACCTGGCTAATGCTAACGGTTCGCTCACAGTAGCTATCAATAATCAGGATGCAGGTACATACACCTATCAGTGGTACAGCGGTACGATCAACAACACGGCTTCTCCGCTGGTGGACGGTGCTCTCGTTTCTGGGGCTACCACTGCTACTGTATCTGGACTGGCTGAAGGTAACTACTGGGTACAGGTAACCGATACACAAAGTACAGGTGACCAGTGTGCTGCAGCTGCTGCCATATACCTCAACTCGCAGTTTAGCACCATTACCCTTAATGCATCTACTCAAATCACCATCACCGATGCTTCCGATTGTGCTGGTGCCAACGCTACAGGACAAATCGAAGTAACCGATGTGAGTGTAAACGGTGTAGCTCAGGGTGGTACTGCAGGATTTACTTTCGAGTTCTTTGCCGAAGGAGACATCAATAACTCAGTAAGTACTTCTAACCCCTATGCCAATGTAACTCCGGGTGATTACTTCGTGGTGGCGACAAGTTCGACCACAGGATGTAGCTCTAGCCCCGTACAGGTAACGGTAGGTCAGGATGATAATCCTCCGGTACTAATATTTACTGAAAACGCACCGAACACCGCTTGTAATGCAGCCAACTACAACGGCTCATTGAGTGTAGCGGTATCAGATGGTGCAGGAGGAACACGTGATGCGAGCGAGTTTACTTTCCAATGGTATGAAGGGGATCAACCTATAGTAGGTTCCACAGTAGATAATGCAGACGGTGGAAACACTCACACAATATCTACTGTTGCGGGCGGCACCTACTCAGTGGTAGTAACCACTACCACAGGATTGGGAACCGGATGTTCTACTATTGGCACATCCACGATTAGCTCTGATAAGCCAGTGTTGAAAGTAACTGGCGCAGATATCATAGCATCCAACAGTTGTAATCCGGATGAAAATGGCTCTATTGAAATTACAGCGTTGACTGTAAATGGCGGTACTTTCAATTCTGAGAGCGCAATAGATGACTTTACGTTCGAATTGTTTGATGCCTCATTTGCATCACTGGGAGCCTTCGACACACCAGGCACAGCGACAAACTTCCCTTCTACTTCCGGGTTGTCAGCAGGCGACTACTATGTAGTAGGTACAAATGTAAACGGTTGTACCACCAGCCCATATCTGGTAAGAATAGAAGACAGTTCTTCTACTCCTACTCTTGAACTGAATATGGAGTTGGCAGACAACAGCTGTAACGGTACAGATGCCACAGGATCACTTTCTGTAACTGTGGTAGGTGGTACTATCAGTGATTATACTATCGAGTGGTTTGTGGGTGACAGATCTGTGTATGGAATTACAGCTGTAAACCCTGCTAACATTTCTACCTCAGGCAATAAGAGTATCATCTCTGGAGTAGCTGCAGGAGAGTACAGTGTTGGAGTAACTGACAACACCGTGCCGGGCAAAAACTGTATGACTATCGCATCAGGTGTTATTACCAACAACTTTGCTGAAATTACGATAACAGAAATTGCACTGACAGCAAACCAAAACTGTGTACCTCCTTACAATGGAAGTGTAATTGGTGAGCAGGTAACAGTAAACGGAACCGAACTTAGTCCGACTGCTACCGCAGCAAACTACACGTTTACTTACTTCGATTCTGACCTAAACCCTGTAGCTGATAACACAGTCTTGCAGGGCGGCACATACTATGTGGTTGCTGAGAACAATACCACAGGATGTACTTCAGAAGCTACACTAGCTACAGTAGCTAATGACCTGGATAATCTTGCAATAGATTTTAGTACTAGTCCAAACACATACTGTGCAGGAGCGGGATCTTACAACGGTTCTATTACGGCAACAGTTACTTATAATAACAACACACTTACCGGCAGGTTTAGCTTCGACTGGTATGAAGGTAATACAGCCGGTGTAGGTACCATTTCATCAGGTATTTCTTCAGGTGCTACGGATAACATCAGTACCGTTTCCAACCTGGAATCTAAACAGTATACTGTTGTTGTAACTGACAACACTACCGGATGTACCATAACCCGTACACACACTGTACCGGAAGCATTGGAAATACCTGAACTGGCAATTCCTAATGCCCGATTGGTTGGCAGCACGCTTTGTACGCCAGGTGTTGGCAATGGGTCTATTACCCTTACTAATGCTGATATCTCACCGGGTAACCTGAGCGATTACGATTTCGATTGGTACCTCAGTGCACCTCCCGGAGCTACTTTTGATACTCAACTCGGTACGGATGGTGACGTAGGTCAGCAATCTAATCTGCAGGCCGGCGATTACTATGTAGTAGCCACCAACCGCACTACCGGATGTTCATCTGCTCCTGCAAGGTTTGATATTCAAGATATCAGTACCGTACCGGTACTTGAATTCTCTCAAACTTCGGACATTGGCTGTGGGACTTCACTGGGATTAGGATCGATCACTGCGTTGGCAGACGGTTTCCAATCCAGCAACGCTCCTGCAGGATATAGCTGGCAATGGTATCAGGGTGCTTCTACAACTTTCCCTGCCGTATCCAATGCGGATGGCGGGCAAACAAGCACCATTTCGAATCAATCATTTGGCACTTACACAGTAGAAGTAACCAATGCTAACACCGGGTGCTCGATCGTTCAACGGGTTGTGTTGGAAAAAGAAGAGCGTTATCCTGTAGTGGTATCAAGTTCAGCAGGTTCGCAAACTACATGTACGCCGAATGGTACTGTTGCTATAACCGGCGTAAGCTATGACGGCACGCAAGAAGCTTTATCAAACTTTACCTTTAGCTGGACAAATGGAGCAGGCTCACCTCTAGGAAATGGAGCTTCCCCTGCTACATCAGGAACGCTTCCTGCCGGATCTTACTTTGTGTCTGTAACACACAATGCTACCGGGTGTACTGCACCTCAGCTTACCGAGGTTGTTGTACTGGAAGAAATAGTTCTCCCGGTGATTACCATCACTCAGGATTCTCCGGATACAAATTGTACTGCTGCTACCGGCACAGGACAATTGTCGGCTACAGCTGATGGTGGATTTACTGCCGACCCTCCTTACACATTTGAGTGGTTCAATGGAAGCTCAGCAACCGGTACTGCCTTCGCTACAGGACCTGTGGTGAGCAACCTGTCTGCCGGCACCTATACGGTAAGAGTGTCTAACTCCAACACCGGATGTAATACCACCAAGTCGTATGAACTGGAAAGTGAGCCTGTTAAACCTAAAATTGTTTCTGTAGAAACAACCGGTGTATCTGTATGTAACACCGGAAATGGTGAAGTAAATGTAACAGCAATTCAACCCGACAACCTGACTTCATACACTTATGAGTTGTTTGACGTGAACCCTTCAACTGCCGGAGCGGTGGCAATAGCCAATAGCAACAATGGCCAGTTTACAGGAGTGAATGTAGGAACATTCTGGGTTGTTGCAGAGCACATTACTACCGGCTGTCTTGCCAAGGCAGTACAAGTTGAAGTAGAGGATATAAGCATTTCTCCTGTTATTGCTCAGGAGTCTATAGACTTACAAACCAACTGCGATCCTGCTGTACCTAACGGCGCAATGACCGTATCAGGCGATGGCTCTACCGATCAGGCACAATACAGTTTTGAGTGGTATGCGGGTACATTGCCAGTGAGCGGCAACCCTGCAGATGTCATCTCAAATACACCTGAAGCCACAGGACTTGCAGCAGGCATCTACAGTGTAGTAGTAACCGACCTGAGTACCGGATGTTCAAGTGCAGAGTCCTTTAAAATGGCTGATGACATAGAAGATCCGATACTAATCAGTACCAGCTTTGAAGCAAACAACAATTGTGTAAACCCTGATGGTGAACTCGGAATGTTTGTGATCAATGCTCAGAGTAATAAAACGTATGAGTACTACTGGTTTGTAGGTAATGTTACTAACCCTGACATTAACAATGCGGATTACACAGGAGTAGCTGTAATAGGCGTTCCGAACGGCACTTACACTGCTTATGTAGTGGATGTTACCGGAGGATGTACATCAGACCCTGTGGTAGTAGAGGTTCCTGATAATACCAACACAAGTGAGCTGCAGTTTGACCTGATTCAGGAAGAACCATTGACAAATTGTGATCCGAGCAGGCCTAATGCGATTGTTAACATTCAGCATACTGTACCAAGCGGCAAGAGCAACAGTCAGCTGACCTTCTACTGGTATACAGGAAACACAACTGATCCTGCTAATCGTATAGACGAAACCGTATCTACTTACACCAGAGGTGAGCTTACAGCTACTACCTATACTGTAGAGATGATCGATGAAACGACGGGTTGTTCCATCAGCAAATCGATCACGGTAGAGGATCAAACACAAAACGCTCCTACGCCGCTGTTTACTGTGATATCTGACAGAACCAACTGTAGCACTCCTAACGGGGAAGCGCTGATCACAAGCGACATTCTTGAGTATACTTTCGAGTGGACATACAATGGCGCATTCTTTGGAACAGGTACTAAATTCAACAACCTGGATGTAGGAGAATACACCATAGTAGCTACTGATATCAAAACAGGATGTACATCCAATGCAGCTACCTTTAATATTGCAGACAATACCGTTCAGGATCCTGCATTTGAAATACTGGTAACTCAGAATCCTGTATGTGATATCAATAACGGGGAAGTAGAAACCATAGGCCTGGAGGAAATTGATTCTATAGCATGGTCTATTGTGAATACTGTAGAACCCGGCTTTAGTGCCGGCCTTTACAGCAACGATCGTAAACTGATCGAAGCACCCCCGGGTGACTACTCTGTGTATGTACGCGATGGTTTCGGTTGTGACAATACTATTCAGTTCAGCTTAAGCACAGACATCATTATATACAATGGTGTATCAGCCAACGGTGATGGACAAAACGATATATTCCTGATCGATTGTGCGGAATTCTTCCCGAACAACAAGTGTCAGATATTCAACCGTGCCGGACAGCTGGTATATGAAATCGACAACTATGACAACACGACAAATGTCTTTATTGGCGAAAGCAACAAAGGCGTGTCGGTAGGTAAGGAAGGTTTGCCGGAAGGTACATATTTCTATATCTTTGATAAAGGTGATGGTTCAGATGTACACCAGGGTTATTTAGAATTAGTTAGATAAGAAAAGCTATGAAGCATATAAGAATAATAATAGTTTTGATGGTGTTGAGTCTGAGCGCTTTTGGTCAGCAACGCCCCGTGGTGTCAACCTACATGTTCAACGGTCTGTTGCTGAACCCTGCCTATGCAGGTAGTTTGAATCTATTTACTGCCACTGCAACCAACAGAAGTCAGTGGGTGAATGTAGATGGTGCCCCCAACTCTCAATCCATTTCTGCCCACACTACCTGGGCAGAAAACCGTGTAGGAACAGGATTGACCATTCAGCGCGATCAAATAGGTGCTCATGAACAATACAGTGTATACGGTAGCTATGCTTATAAAATTCGCATGTCCGGGGGTATACTTTCTATGGGACTACAGGGCGGTTTTGACAATCGCCGTACAGACTTTACCAAGTTGACACTCAAGGATGCGAACGACCCTTACCTGACAGGTGAGCTGACCCGATTCAACCCTAACTTTGGTACAGGATTGTACTTCGCCAATAGAAAGTTTTTTATGGGAGTATCTATACCTTACATTCTTACTCCAAAGATTTTTTCTGAGGAAAACATAGCATCGGAAGCAAAAGAAGCCCGGTACTATTATTTCAATGTAGGAAATGTGATGGAGTTGTCCCCTACCGTAAAGCTCAACCCTTCATTTTTGCTAAGAATGCAACAACGAGCCAACATAGGGTATGACGTAAATGTAAACCTTATATTGAGCGACATTGTATATGCAGGGGTTTCTTACCGTAGTGGCGATGCTGTAGTTTTTCTGACACAACTCGTACTTAACGAAAACTTTCGGGTCGGCTATGCATACGATGCAGTATCCAGCTCGCTCAATGCTTTTACAGCGGGTACGCATGAGATCATGCTGAATTACAGAAAGAAAATCAGAGGTGCTAAAAAAGATCCGTTGTGCCCTGTGTATTTTTAACAAGACCGATCATGTAATAATATATTTTAAAAGTGGACTTAACAGTCCACTTTTTTATTTTACAGCAAAACCAAATGAATGACCAGTCATGACTAACAGACGCCAATTCTTACGCAAAGGAATAGCAGCCACTTCCAGCCTTGCGCTTTCCGGATCAGTAGCTGCAGCCTGCTCAGATGCACCTAACAATACCAATCAGCATCAGCCCCTGAAGTCGATGGTTGGCAACCTAACTCCCATCGACAAAAAAGAACGAACTGAGCGAATAAGCAAAACACAACACCTGATGCAACAATCAAATATCCAGGCCATATTTATCGAAAGTGGCACGTCACTGGATTACTTTACCGGTGTACAGTGGGGGCGCAGTGAGCGAATGACTGCTGTAATCATACCCAATGAAGGTGAGCTAGTCTATATATGTCCTGCTTTTGAAGAGAAACGACTACAAGAAAAAATTACCATAACCGGTGAAGTACGGGTATGGCAGGAGCATGAAAGTCCTTATCAATTGGTAGTAGATTCTCTAAAAGACAAAAAGATTCTCTCGGGAAATATAGGGATAGAAGAAAATGTACGCTTTTTCATGGCAAACGGGCTAGCTAAGCTTTCGTCAAATTATACCTATGTAGATGCAAAACCTGTAGTAGGTGCCTGTAGGCGCATAAAATCGCCCACCGAGCTCGCTTTAATGAAAAAAGCAAACGAGATAACACTCGAAGCATATAAAATTGGTTTTTCCCGTATGGAAAAAGGGATGTCACAATACGATCTGAATGCCCTGATATACAATACATTTACTGAATTGGGGGCTACCGGTAGCGGGTGGGTTGGTGCATCTTTTGGAGAATTTGCGGCTTTCCCTCACGGAAGTAGTCAGCCACAGGCATTGCAGGAAGGTGATATTGTATTGATTGATGGTGGTTGTAAACTCTACGGTTATCAGGCCGACATCACGCGTACTACTGTATTTGGTGAACCCACCAAAAGACAAAAACAGGTATGGGAGGTAGTGAAAAATGCTCAATCAGCAGTATACGAGCATATAGCCGTGGGAAAACCCTGCGAACTACTCGATGCTGTAGCTCGGAGTGTAATTGAAAAAGCAGGGTTTGGTTCAGGATATACCAATTTTTTTCATCGAGTGGGACACGGTATCGGCATGGATTTTCATGAATGGGAATACCTCGTAAAAGGAAATAAGACTCCACTAACACCCGGTATGTGTTTTTCAAATGAGCCTGGTATATATCTCTACGGAGAATTCGGAGTAAGGCTGGAAGATTGTTTCTACGTTACAGAAAATGGATATGAAGCCTTTACACCTCAAAGTCCAGCCATTGACTTGCCCGTATAAGGGTCGCTACGGATGTGCAGCAACCCACACCTGACCATCTTCAAATACTTCCCTTTTCCAGATAGGCACTGTTTGTTTCAGGGTATCTATGATGTATTCACAGGCTTCAAAAGCAGCTTTTCTATGCGGTGAAGATACAGCTATCACCACAGCCTCTTCGCCTATATCTACCCTACCCAGCCGGTGTACCACAGCAGCTTTTAATATGGGCCACCTATTGCAGGCTTCATCCACAATCTTTTCCAACTCCCTTATAGCCATGGGTTTGTGCGATTCAAATTCCAAATACAAAACCCTTCGTTGGTCAGTTGCATTGCGGGTCGTTCCTATAAAGACATCTATCGCTCCGGCACTGTCACTCGCTACAGATTTTATCAGAGCGGCCGTATCTATCTTATCAGTCGTTAACGTTACCATTATCCTCCGCTTACAGGTGGAATCAACACAACCTCATCGCCGGGCTGAATACAATATTCACCAGAAGCGTATTCGTTGTTTACAGCTACAGCCAGAGAAGCCAGCTTTTCAAAATCGGGATAATCTGCTTTTAGCTTTTCCAGCAACCTACCTACAGTAATATCCGATTCTACGTTTTTTTTGAGTTGGCTGCTGCCCACAATATCGCGTGCTATTCCGTAAGACAATATATCTATTTCCACCGTATTGTTTTTTTGTAGATAACAAATATAGATAGAATGAACAAGTGGCAATGCGCAATAGCAGGATAATAAAACGCAAAAAAAGCATAGAGCTACAATAGCGGCAAATTAATGTGTAATTTTGAAATACAATGGCTAACCCAGCACCCATACTAACAGACAAATGGGGTAGAATAATGAACTACCTGCGTATAGCTGTGACAGATCGTTGCAACCTGAGGTGCTTTTATTGCATGCCGGCCGAAGGCATAAAATACCTGCCCAAAAAAGAACTCCTCTCCTATGAGGAATTGCTGCGAATAGCTACGGTAAGTGCGCAAATGGGTGTAAACAAGATACGACTGACCGGAGGTGAGCCGTTCGTACGCAATGGACTTATCGATTTTATCAGCGACCTCAATACGGTCGAGGGTATAGACGCAATTCACCTCACTACAAACGGAGTGCTTACCTTTCCCTACCTCGACCGATTGCACAGTGCAGGTGTTCGTTCGGTCAATCTAAGCCTCGATACACTGGATCGTAAACGGTTTGAACAAATTACACGCCGCGATGAATTACCAAAAGTCATGCAAACCTTTCACGGTTTGATAGAAAGGAATATAAAGACTAAAATAAATATGGTCGTGATGGACGGCAAAAACACTGACGATATACTACCCATGCTATCGTTGGCCAAACAGCATGCTGTCGAGGTTCGCTTTATTGAGGAAATGCCTTTTAACGGAGATAAAAATCATCAGGTAACACCACGGTGGAATCATCAGAAAATTTTACATCATATAGAAGAACAATATGGTAAGGCAACTCCCATAGCCTCATCGCCGGGAGCTACCGCCAGACTATACAAAATCGACACCTTTGCCGGCAGTATTGGTATTATACCCGCATTTTCACGTACATTTTGTGACACCTGCAATCGACTGAGAATCACCTCACAGGGAACAATCAAGAGCTGTCTTTACGACGAAGGAGTGCTCGACCTCAGGCATTACCTACGTAAGGGAGCTACCGACGATGAAATCAAACAACTATTGGCTAAAGCAGTGAACCAAAAGGCAAAAGATGGTTTTGAAGCTGAAAAGTCAAGATCAAAAAAAGGCATAGAGGAGTCTATGTCAACTATCGGTGGGTAAGCTGATACTGGGGTAAAGAAACCAAAAGATCGATAGCAACCCTACCGGCAAAGTTTGTTCAAACAGGAGCAAACTACTCCTTAAAAACTACCTTAAAGTATATAAGCATCAGGCTCATAATGAAGATAAAAGCATTGGCAATAATGACCGGCCAGAGCAACAACGAAAAACCGTAGATCAGCCAAATGATGGTACTGGTAAATACGATGATAATCATGTAAATGCTCAGGTCTTTTACACTTTTGGTTTTCCAGGCTTTCCATACCTGAGGCACAAACGTTACACTACTCAACATGGCTCCTGTGTGCCCGGCTATTTCTATCCAATTCATATCTCTATAAAAAAAGCAAATATAAGTGCATTTATGCCCTACTGCTACAAAGCATAAAAAGTATTTTTTCGAAACATTATGTGTCTTAAAATCTCAAAAAGACTGACACTGAGGTGACTTTAGTATGATAGAACAAAAAGGCAATATTAAGGAATGTGTATAGAACTCCCACGCTTCAATTTTTGTGGATAGTCATGTCATCTATCTTTTTCTCATCGTTCAAAATTTGCTGCAAAGCCAGTGCTACTCCGTGTGTCCAAGCAAAACCGGCCCGGGGCAAATTCACTTCGCTGTTCTGTAGAGCACTATCCGTTACGTGGTATTTTTCCTGCATTTTGGCGGTAGTACTATACACCTGCTCATTACGACTAAGCCATCTTCTGGCGCCTTCATTGCCCAGGGAGTAAAATCCATAATGGTACAAACCGTGAATGGTAATCCACTGCAAGGGTGCCCAGCCGTTAGGAGCATCCCATGACAGGCCTGTATCATTCAAAGTGGTAACAAATCCACCCGATGATAAAAATCGGTTTTCAATATGTCTGACTACTTTTCGCGCCTGAGCTTTTGTAGACAGTCGGAAAAATAACGGGTACATCCCCACAAGAGACAATACACCTGTAGGTGCTCCTGCTTTGAAATCATAATCCATAAAGTAGCCCGTTTGCTCATTCCAGAGGTAGCGATGTATAGCCCGTTTTCTAGCATCAGCTTTTAGCAAAAACAATTTGGACTGCTCTACATCCCCTGCCCAATTATAGGCTTGTGCTATCATCAACTCCAGGTGATACAACAACGCATTGAGATCTATTGGAACAATGTCTGTAGTATGAATGCTGCCCGGGTTATTATGATCTTTTAGCCACCTGCTACTGCCATCCCACCCCGATTCTGCACCTGCACGAATATGCCTATATACCTCATCGCTTAGCTCTGGATCAGATTGTACCAACTCATAGTCAGCTTTATATGCTTCGGGTCGGGGAAAGGCAAGTTCGCTCCAATACCGATTCAGTACAACGGAATCCTCCAGCCAAACCACTCTTCTGTTGGCCTGTTTATCAGGCGACAATTCATCCTGCCCCTTCATCCAAAAATCATACTCTTTGGTCATTTGTGGCAAGTAACGCATAAACAAGCTCCTGTCCTGGCTAGCCAGGTGACTTACCATAAGTGAAAAAAAGGGAGGTTGAGTTCGTCCCAGAAAATAGGTCCTGTTTCCGGATGGAATGTAGCCCAGTGAATCAATCAGAAAAGCAAAATTGTCGACCGTGTTTTGAACCAACTCATGTTCGCCTGAGGCTGTAAGCCCCAACATAATAAAATAACTTTCCCAGTAATACATTTCACTAAAGCGACCTCCCGAAACTACATAAGGGTAAGGCAAGGAAAGAAGTGAAGATCTATCGGGCGAGGTGCCGGGAGTATGCGTAAGATGAGTCCATTGGCTACTTATATAATCCTCTAAACCCTCAGCTGTACCCGTGTAGCGATTGGCAGGAACGGGTGAGGAAAATGTGAAATTCTCTTTTATCAACTGATTTACAGAAACACTATCAACAGCCTGATTTTCAGATAATTCTACCACTTTAGAAAGTGGTAATTTTGGAACAGCATCTACAAGAACCTTGGAATCCTCAAAAGCTCCGGATAACTGCACTGACTTAAAAAACTCACTTTGGTAAAAAGTTTCATAAGATAAACCCGATGGTGAAGTACAAGCAAACAGCCAAATGCACAAAACGGCTGTGAAGCCTTTTTTTAAAACAGCATACATGCAGACAGGAATTTATTTTTTTAACTGAATACGGGACACGATAAGTCTACCCAGCTTTCTGCCTTGCGAAACACCGTTTTCTATGGCTGGCATATAATGTATACCACCATACAACCGGCTAATGGCTGCTTCATCAGATGCTTCTGTAAAGGAGTTGTATTTTCTCACGGGCAGCCCGTACTTTAGCTCCGAATCGTCAGCAAATGGAAAGGGTTCGCCATAGATGGAGGTAAGTGCTACACCAGCTGCACCGGATATAACACTATGGCCACTGGTATACTCGGGAAAAGGTGGCGTTTGCAAAAGCGGCAGCCAATCCTGATCGATGTACTTGTTGATAACCGTTTCAGGACGGATGAGGTTACTTCTGTATTTTTCGTCCCAGCAACTGATAAAGCCGTCGGCGAGGGCAATAGCCGTAAGCGCATACGTGGCGGCACTTTTCATCAGGTCTGCACCGTCTTTTTCGCAGGCTATCTTAGCTATGCCTATCCAGTGGCCTCCAGGCGTTATTTTTTTGGTAGCAAACATCGCATGACCGTGAACATTGATTACAAAAGGATTGCAATCCCAGAAACTGGCTATTTCAGATTGCTCCTCGGTCAGGTTTTTACCCACATCGTATACCTGCATTACTTCTTTGTAAAACGCACTACCCTCTGTCATATCAAATTTTGTAGGCCGCTCCGGTGTAAACTGGTCAGAAGAGTCTATAACAAACGTGCGAATTTTACTCCAATGCGGCTCAATCGCTTCAAAGTAACCCGGAGGTGTAGGTTGCCATCGATCTTCCTGATCGGTAACAGTAAATTTCTGAAAGGTACGTGTCTCTTTATAGTTGTCTTTGGACGACCATGCCAATATAGCATCAGCCACCTGCTCTGCGTATGCTACACTGTTTTCCAGCACATCGCTATCGAGTTCCAATGCCTTGATATTGTTTTTTAACTGCTCCTGATATTCGGTTATTTTATCTTCGGAAAAAATAAGGGCCTTTCCTACCTGCAAAAAGCTATACACTGCAGCCACCTCATGATCAATCTGCTTTGTCGGTTTAGGAATACCTCTAAAATCTTTTAGCTGCCCTGCCAGTGAGCGATACGTAGAGTCCTGAAGCACTAAAACCTCATAGGCCGCCACACTTGGATAAGCATATATCCTGCTGGCTACCGGAGGTGAAAATATATCGTGCACAATGACATCCGTAAGGTGCTGCATAGCATCGTGTAGCACTGCCGGAGCTACTTCTACTTTTTGTTTTTGGGGACTACACGACCCCAGGAGGATCAAGCCTCCACAGATTATCAGATGTATCAGTCTCTTCATATAAATTCTTTTTTTAAGTCTTTTTAATTCTAAATATCCAATTCGAAGGTAGTAACGACAATGCCATGATCCGAAGGGTAAGTAACCTGCCGACCATTAACCTCAAAAGGTTCATTAAAGAAAGCTTTGTAGGTCGCCGACTCCATCGGTTTGAGGTGCTTTCCCTTGCTATAAATGTAGTCAATCCTGTGGGCATCCTCTTCTCCTTTGGTATGCCATGTTATTCCCTTATGGGTCAACGGGTTGGGGTGTATCGCTCTATAGGTATCAATCAGTCCTATTTGCTCCAGTGTAGATGAGACGTACCAGGGCACTACCAACCCATTGTGCAAATGCTTCGTGTTTTCGCTCCAGTCGAGGTGAGAAGGTGCATTCATATCCCCACCAAATACCATGGGTATAGAATCGGCTTCCGATGCATATTTTTTTAAGATGGGTAGTACCTTTTCAAACATCGCATATTTAGTTTCAGACTTTTCCCATTCCAGCAGTTCATCTACCGATTTACCCATTGTTTCGGGCTGATCGTGCCAGGGTAAGTAATGAAACCAATTGGAAAAAAATCTCACCCTCTGTCCGTCTATCACAATCTCTCTGCCTCCCAGGTAAAAAGGATAAGGTGTGTCTATCCTTTCTCCAAAAGGATAGCGCGAAATAATTGACAAATTCACTGATTTGTCATTCAACGGAGTACCCTCGGGAGCTATCAAATGAAAATGAAACCCCAGCGCATCGGCAATCTTCTTTCCAGAACCATAGGTCTCTACCATGAGTACCACATCGGGATTAAGCGCACTGATTACAGTAATGGCGTGATCCACACCCTTTTCGATATCATTGGCCCCATGAAAAATATTCCAGGCCATAACTTTTATGCTACGCTGCTGTGCCTCTACGCCAGAGGCAATAAGCATACTCAATACAACTACTAAAATCCCCTTTATCTTCCCAAATGCGACAGTCATGTTAATATTCTTTTTTTCCATTTTCTAAAATAACAAAGAATCCAACAGCAAGGCATTTTATTTTCTGATTAAAGGCATAAACACCTCAGCTTTCCACTTCTGATCGTCTCTGTCCTGATTAGGATTAGTATGAAAAAACTCTATCGGGCTGGCTGCTACCTCCCCCCCCTGGGTTTGAGCTTCGTGCAGTAACTCGTACCAGGCACGATCTGAAGTGATATAATTGCCATAATACTCTGCCTTCAGTGCTTTCACAGGTTCTATCCACTTATAAGCCAGCATAGGATGCTTTGGCAGCTCTTCTTTAAATTGAATGGGAAAAATAAAATTAAACCAAAGGCTATCCGATTTTTGATCCCATCGGGTTATTTCTACGGCAGGCACACCATCAGGCTGAATATCATGGGTAGTCAAAAACGAACTGATCAAACCGTAGTTCTGCATCATCGCCTCGGCTTTCCCCAACTGGGTAGAAACCAAAGGCAGGTAGACTCCATACCTTCGGGTAAGACTATCATAACCTATCAATTTCACACTGTAATTTTCTAAATGTTCGTTTAACCGGGTGTAAAAGGTTCGCAGTAGGGACTGTGCATCTTCTTCCAGTTGTGTTTTGGTAAATAGCACCCGCCATCGGTTTAATAGGGATTTTTGGGGTTCTACTATTTTCACAACTACCCTTGAGGTATTCTTTTTCAGTAAAGAAATATGCCATGCGTAAACATAGTGCCTGCCATTGACCTGTACTTTCTGCTCCAACTCATCGGGGTACGAGCGCCTTACAAGTGAAGTAGCAGCATTGGACATATCCCAGGTTTTCAAAGTCTGGCATACTACTCCCGGCAGGGCCTGCACTTCAAATGTTATCCGGTAATCGTCGGGTTTCACAAAAAAATACCACCCTGACACACCAAATAAAATCAATAGTAATACTGTGATAATTTTTTTCATAGCATCAGTTTATACACTTCGGCACTGGCATTGTTTACTGTTACCAGCAGGTATTTTTCGCTTCCATTTTCAAAAACGAACATCGCCCTTACGGATTTTCCCGCAAGAGGAATGCCTATCTCATGGCCGGGGAGCAGCACCGAATCACTTTTGATTAATGCCCCTGAAAAACCATCATATCGTCCGTGATAGGGTTTTACTCCGAAATAATTACCCGCTGCAAATACTTCTTTTTGCCCATCCGAATCAAAATCGGCCTTGACAAAAGCCATAATCGGAGCTACCTGCATGTACTCACCAAAGCGCTGAAATGAAAACTTCCCATTGTTATTTTGCAGGTAGCCGGAAGCCAGAGTATGTACATGGAGGGTTGCTGCTTTTTTCAGTTGATCCTTACCAAAAATCTGCTCAACTGTCTGACCTGCAAAATCCTGATAGCGGTTGTATTTTTTTCTCAGGTAAACCAACTGTCCGGCCAATTCATCCAGACCGGCAAGCGTATAGTAATTACCGTTTTTATGGGTAGCCAAAATAGTTTCCGTACTCCCGTTTTGGTCAAAATCGTGGTAATACATGACCATAGGATTATCCTCAGAAGCTATAAACTTGGTATTTGTGCCCCAATTTCCCAACACCAAATCATCGTCTCCATCGGCATCTATGTCAAACGGTATAACCGCCTGCCAGAGCCCTTTCAGATTGTCGTTTATTACTCCTTCGTCTTTTACCAGCTTACCATTCACATTGGAGTAAAATGTGGGTGCCATCCACTCCCCTACAACTACCAAATCTAAAAGCCCATCAGCATTGTAATCGTGCCATATCGCATCTGTGACCATCCCTACCTGCTGCCACTGAGAGTCTTGATCTGCCACAAAGTTGCCATTGTCATTGATCAAAAGCTGGCATGCAGGGATTTTACCAAAGTCTCCGGTCACTGCCTGGTTGCCTACAAACACATCTATATCTCCATCCTGATCATAATCGGCTACTGCTATCACCGAGGCATTTTCATAGGCAGCCGGCAATGTAGCAGCCTGCCATTTCCCTTCACTTTGTACAAAATAGCTGTCGAGCAAGGGGGGCATTGTACCGTAGAAGTCTGCTCCTCCCGAGCCCATAAGAATATCATTTTTACCATTATTGTCAAAATCAGCAATAGCGGCAGCCACATTTTCTTTTACCGAATCGGCTGTTAATGCGGGAATTTTCACTTCTTCAAATCCGGAATCGGTCTGCAGATAAATTTTATCCGATTGAAATTTTGAACTACCAAAATATACATCCAACCTACCGTCTCCATTTAAATCCCCCATCGCAGTAGCTGGCCCTCTATCCGACACCTGATACGGCATCAGTGCCTGCCTGTCAAAATCTATATAGGGATCTTCCCGATGGCTGAAGTGTATGCCCATATTATCTTTTACTCGCTCGAAATAAATACCCTGAGGCTTGTCAACAGGTGTATAAGCACGGGCATTTTCCTGTACTACGATCATGCTTTGTTGTGTGGGCACGTCATAAAGCATCTGAATCGAATTGTCTGGCCAGATTATCTTAAGGGAATCAATCTGAGTCGCTTGCCCCACTCCAAAGTGGAGTACGGGTTCGGATGATGCCTGATACCCACGCACAGTATATAGCTCCTTGTATTGCACTTCTCCCGCATTATAGATGTACACTTTAGTACCTATAGCAAAGCTGTTTGGCTTTTTATACCGTGGGTATATTTTGAGGTAGCCTGCTGAAGCATCTGTCTGGTTTTGGTATATACCTGCTTTATCGTTCACATTGTTTATTACCAGGTCCAGGTCTCCGTCATTGTCCATGTCAGCATAAGCAGTAGCCGTAGCAAACAAAGTTTCCTGAGGCAGGGCTGCCGACTTATCCTCAAAACCAAGCCCGGGAGCACCCAGAAAAAGATAATTTTGTGCAGCTCCGGAAGGCATCATATCAAGCGCCTGCTGATCTACCAGCTTAGTAGCCCCGATTTTACCCACTACCTGTTCATTAGACACAAACTTGATATAATCCAGATCGTTGGGTCTTTTGGGTATTCCATTGGAAATAAACAAATCCTGCTCCCCATCCTGATTGTAGTCTGCAAAGAGCGCACTCCAGCTCCAATCCGTTGCTGCTATGCCACTCAAAAGCGCTGTTTCAGCAAACAGTGCATCACCTTGATTGATATGCAACATATTGCGTGCAAACTGATAGTGATAACCGTACCGATCTGTTCTTAATCTCATAATTTTCACGCCCTCGTCCCCTTCTGAACTTTTCACTACTTTTTCGTCTTCAGCCAACATATCCAGGCTTAGCAGATCAGGTAATCCGTCATGATTTATATCCGCCACATCATTGCCCATCGAAAAACGGGAAGTGTGCCCAAAGTATGTTTTTAGTTTTTCTGAAAACGTGCCATTACCATTGTTCACATAGTAATAGTCGTCTTCGTGAAAATCATTTCCCACATAAATATCCGGGAAGCCATCCTGATTGAAATCTGCAACAGCTACTCCCAGTCCGTAACCATTTACCCCTCCAAAAACACCCGCCTCTTCACTCACATCTGTAAAAACCTGCCCGTCGTTGCGCAGTAGCTTGTCTCCCGTTTCGTAGTTTCTTTTGTGCCGCAGGTTGGCATGCCCAAACGACTCCTGTGTATGCACCGCATGATTGAGTAGAAACATATCCAGATCGCCATCTTTGTCATAATCCAAAAAGGCTGCTGACGAACTGTAGGTATCAAAGTCGAGCCCATATTTTGCGGATTTTTCAGTAAAGGTCAGATCTCCATTGTTGATAAAGAGTTCGTTGTGCCCGCCTGAACCCCGAATACCTACTACAGCACATACATAAATGTCGAGCAGGCCATCGCCATTTACATCAGCCATAACTGCTCCTGTATTCCAATCGCTGGCTCCTGCTACTCCTGCCTTATCGGTAATATCCTCAAACTGCAGGTTGCCTTTGTTGAGATACAATTTGTTTTTTACCTGATTTCCAGAAAGATAAATATCTACCCATCCATCACCATTGATGTCACCTACAGCTACACCCCCTCCGTTGTAAAAGTAGAGGTAGTCTATAATATTGAAATCATCGCTTTCGGTAAGTGTATTCACAAAATCGACACCTGTTGTTTCCGCTTTTTCAAATATTTTGTTTTGCGGATTGCAGGCCACCAGCAAGCATAGCAAGGCAATTATACCGACATATAAAAATGAAAAGGGTTTCTTATTTGTTGAATGCATATACTTTAGGCTTTTGGTCGTTGATAGCAGCAAACAAGTAGGGAGTTCCTTGTTGGTCATGAAAAGTGCGCAGGTGTTTTACTTCATCACGTATAAAAAAACCACTGGTAGCATAATCCTGCCACTCAAACCCCATACGGCCATCGCCTAGTAGTATACTGCCATAGCTTGCATCCAACCGCGAATACTGAGGCTTAAACTCAAAGTTGTTTCCGGCGAGAACAATGTCAAGATTGCCATCGGCATTTACATCGGTACACGTAATGCCACACACGCAGGAAAGCTGCACCCTGTTGGGCAACACCACGGTATCAAACTGCCCTCCACCCTGGTTTACCACCACTATTGACTCATCGGTATTAGCCTGCTTCATTATAGTAGATTGAAGAGTGGCCTCTCCAAACAGTTCGTGTATGGTTTTGCTGGCATAATCCGAGGCTTTCAGGTTTTCTTTTTTCAACGATACAATCTGAGACGTAAGTTCTTTTCGCATGTGTATGGGGTAGTCACCGTTGTTGTAGTGCGTGGTAGTGATTTGTTCTATTCCCCCATTGTTATCAAAGTCATTGACCCATATTTTAACAGGCTGCTCGGGTGTAGCCTTATACATGGTATTGCTACCTCTGTTTCCAATTACAAAATCTAAATCTCCGTCTTTATCCAGATCTGCGGCCTCTATGGTATTCCACCAGCCGTGTAGGCTATCCAGCATAGATGCCATTCTTTCCAGCCTTTTGCCTGTATTTCGAAACACCACAGGAGTACCCCAATCTGCCACTGTGATCAGGTCTTTGCGACCGTCCTGATCAGCATCTACCCAAATAGCATCCGTAACCATACCGGCGCTTTTGGTTGGGTACGCATACTTTTCTGTAGCGTCGGTAAAAATGGCTGTGCCATCGTTGATCCAAAGTGCGTGCCGGGGATCTATTCCATATATTCCGGGTACACTTCTCGCTCCTACAAACAGGTCCTGATCACCATCCTGGTCGTAATCACAGGCTGCTATTACAGACACATTATGATCCATAGGAGGCATTTCAGTTGCCGCTTTTGAAAACTTTCCTTTTCCGTCGTTGAAATACAGCCTTACGCCATATTGCAGTATTTCAGCCGGTTCGTTTCCTCCATTTCCTACAGCCAGGTCCAGGTCTCCGTCACCATCGGCATCAAAAAACACTGACGCTGTATTTTCTAAATAGGCATCCTGCTCCAAAGTGGGCTGACTGGTAGGACTTAGTTCTCCTTTTCCATTGTGAAAATAAATCACTCCGGGTTTCCCTTTTGCTCCCCCCACAAAGGCATCTTCATGCCCATCGCCATTGAGGTCTCCTACGGATAACGTGGGCCCTTCCTGAGACAACTGGCTTGCTATAAGTCCTTCATAATCAAAATCGTTGAAGAAGTTTTCTTCATGTTCTACCATCTTGTCGTTGGGCAACTCGCGTAGTAACGTTTTTTTTCTGCCTGAACCCAATGGCTTTGTTCTTTTCTTTGCATCGTCGTAGCGGATGTTGAGTTGTATGTTGGTTTCAGGGTTGATGACCACAGTCTGTTTGTCGTCAAACCATGTAATTACGAGTGAGTCTATTTGACTAATCTGCCCCAGTCCAAAAACCAATTCATAGTCCATAGAAGACTGAAATCCCCTGAAGGGCATGAGCTCTTGATAAAACTGACCAGCATTGGCATAGACTCGGGCTGTAGTACCAATCGCGAATGGATTTTTTTCATTTCCTTCAAGCCTCACCTTAAGGTAACGGTTGTCATTATGCTCGGAAGCATTGTTTCTAAAAAGAAAGGCTTCCATGTTGACGTTGTTTACCACTACATCCAAATCTCCGTCATTGTCGAAATCTGCATAGGCACAACCGTTGGAAAAGCTCGGAATTTTGAGCCCCCAATCTTGAGTTGCATCTTTGAATGAGAGATCCCCCTGATTGTGATAGGCGTAGTTGGGTATGGGCACTACAGGCATCTTATCTATGATAGAAAGAATGTCTTCTTTTTTACCCGTGAGGGCCAACTTTTGAATGACTTCATTTGCAAAAAAGTCTACAAAATCGATATCTGTTAGGTCATGGTTGATGCCATTAGTCACATATATGTCTTTAAACCCATCGTTATCCATATCGAAGATCAACCCTGCCCAGCTCCAGTCTGTCTTGGCTACTCCACTAAAATACGCTACCTCAGAGAAAGACTGATTGCCATTGTTTACCTGCAGTGTATTTTGGATGTATTGTTGATAGAAATCTTTTTTCTGTTTGAGTTTAAAGACATTATACCCTTCAAACTCCATCACACTTTTGATGCGCTGATCTTTTTCGGGCAACATATCGGTTATAAAAATATCATTCAACCCATCGTTGTTGATGTCCGCCATGTCTACACCCATTGCAGACAGGCAAAGGTGTGATGTCCAGTTTTTTATATCTTCGGTAAATGTGCCGTCCTGATTATTGATATAGAGGTAGTCTCTTTCGTAGAAATCGTTTGACACGTAGATATCAGGATAAGAGTCGTTGTTGAGATCGCTTACATGCACTCCCAATCCAAACCCTATCAAGCTGCCGTATATTCCTGCTTCTTCACTCACGTCGACAAACCGACCGCCATCGTTGCGCATGAGCAAGTCTCCTACTCCTTTGAATATACTAGGCACGTCCCAGTCTTTGGCTCTTAGCTGCCGGTGATCGGCGTACCCCAGACTACTCACAGGTATATTGCTATTGTTTAAAATGTAAGCATCCAGGTCTCCATCTTTATCATAATCAAAAAAAGCAGCATGTGTAGAAAAACCCGTTTTGGCCAGGTTGTATTCGTGTGCCTGCTCACTAAATGTGCCGTCTCCGTTGTTGATAAACAATTCATTGTCGTGGTTATTGCCTTCCAGATTTCCGGCATTGCTAACGTATATGTCCAGATGTCCATCGCTATTGATATCTACCATGGCTACACCTGTAGACCATGGCTTATCTCCCTGTACTCCGGCTTTTTCGGTTACATCTTCAAATGTAAAATCTCCTTTGTTGATGTACAGCCTGTTGGGTTTCATATTGGCCGTAAAATAGATATCCGGCAAACTGTCGTTGTTTACATCACCAATAGCTACCCCTCCACCGTTATAAAAATTTCGGTATTTGAAAATGTTAAAATCTTTTTGATTTTCTACCTCATTGACAAAATCTACGCCGGTGTGTGCGGCTGGTAGCAATGAAAAAAGAGTATTTTCAGGCGCTTTATCTGTAGTCGGGGTGTCGGGGGCAGTGCATCCCACGAGCAAACTACACAGTATATAAAATCCTTTTTTTGTGTAACTATTTACCATATAGTGTTATGTTTTTTTCTACTAAAACCGGATAGTCATTATTCATAGTTATAAGATAATGTACTTTTCCGTCAATATCTATCTTTCTTACATCTCTGGCAGCTCCCGATATATGAAGTGACTGACCGGGGGTCTGTTCTGTGAAAAAACCTTGTTTGTCGTTGATCAAAACCTCACCCCGTAATGCATCGAGTCGGCCAAGCTGAGTACTTATCTCATACATGTTACCTACCAGAAGTACATCAGACCAGCCATCGCCATCTACATCATCCACCAGTATATCCTGTACTGACGACACCTGAGCATTGTCGGGTAGTCTTATCTTCTCAAACGTATTGTCTCCCTTGTTTTCAAAATAGCAGCTACCAAATTCGTATATGTCTTTTGTAGAGGCAGATGCTAGTTGTCGCTTTGAAAAAACAGATGAAATATCAGCTTCGGCAAATGATTTATACGACAGAAATTTCTTGTTGATCGAAGGCAGTCTTTTTACCAGATCATCTTTTGATGCCAATAAAGTGTGCTGCCCCTTGTAGTAATACGAAATTATCGACTCAATGGCTCCATTATCATCAAAATCATACCTGTATAGTCGAAGGGGTTCTGCCCGGGAAGCGCTCAATCGTGTATTCAACCCCCAGTTTCCGGCAATAAAATCAATGTCTCCGTCTCTGTCAAAATCAGCCGCTTTAACAGTATTCCACCAGCCATGGGTATAGTCTATACTTCTATACTGCAGCTGAGTGTTGTCGTTGTAAAAAACAGATACGGGCATCCAGCTGCCCGCTACAATCAGGTCATCGTATCCATTAGCATCTACATCTGCTACAGCTATATCTTCTATTAGCCCTACAGTTTGCCAGATTGGGCTCATCTTGCTAGTTACATCGGTAAAAAAACCGTCTCCCTCGTTTTGAAAAATATAATTCAACCCGGATTTTCCAAATTCCCCAGCCACTGTATTGGTACCCACAGCTATATCTTTATCGCCATCCTTATCAAAATCCCAGACAGCTATCACACCCACATTTTGAGCGAGTCCGCCAAAGGGCTGTGGCTGATAAGTAAACACGGCATTCTGATTTACATAAAGCCGGAGAGCTAATATCTCTCCGGCTTGAAATTCATTGCCTCCCGAGGCTACCAACAGATCCTGATCACCATCGCCATCTGCATCAAAAAAAACATTGTACGTATCTTCATGCTTGGCATGCAAAGCAAAATCCTGCTGATCTGACAATTGGAACTCACCACCTTTCTGCTGCAAAAACAATTGCCCCTGCTGCCATTTTGCCCCTCCTAAGTATACATCCTGCAGTCCGTCGTTGTTGACGTCAGCTACGGCTGCCACCGGACCTTCGTTCGTTTTTACAAAAGGCACCAAAGGATTGCGATCAAACTCTAACGTGGCTTCTTCTTTATGTAAATAAGGAAACTGCTGCACGGTTGTAGCACCGCCTGTATTCTGAAAATTATCCGGTTTGTGGTAATAGTTGCCGGATGCATCTTGCTGAGACAATACGAGCAATGTATCAGTCATTACTTGTTGAAGGGACTGATAAGCTCCTCCCGGCCAGATTACAGTGAGCGAATCTACAGTAAGGGCATTTCCTACACCTATGGTTTTTATCGGTGCTATTGAAGACAGATACGGACCTGCTACATGGTTTTCTGTGGTAATCGTTTTACCTCCTGCCTTTACGATAAGCTTTGCCCCTATTCCAAAGGTATTTTCCCCTACACCTTTTAACCCGATCTTCAAATAATGAGCACCATACCGATCGGAGGTGTTCTGATAGAGTGCTGCTGGTTCATCCACGTTATTTACAACTATGTCCAGGTCACCATCATTATCAAGATCTGCATAAGCAGCTCCATGACTAAAACTGGTCTTGGGTTCAAACCAGTATTCACTTATATCTTCAAAAAATCCCTTTCCATTGTTTTTAAAAGCATAGTTTTCCAGCTTTTTCACCGGCATTTTATTGGCAAAATCCAGGCCTTCACTATTTATATTTTCACCGAGTTGATCCTGTATATGATGTTGAGCTATGAAATTTACATAATCCATATCGTTGGTGGCTCCTTTTATTCCGTTAGTCACATACAGATCGTTGTAGCCATCCATATCCATATCAAAAACCAAAGATGCCCATGACCATTCGGTAGCAGCTATTCCGGCCAGGTGGCCTACCTCTGCAAAGTGCTCTTCTTCTTTGTTTAGATGAAGGGTATTTTGCATGTACTGAGGTGAGTAACCTTTTTTCAGATAATAGGAGTAAGTAGTAAATGGGTATTCCTGACCGGACGTATTATAAGTGCCTATATCGCTGGGCAGCATATCCAGACTAATGATATCAGCCAGGCCGTCATTGTTGATATCAGCCAATGCATTGCCCATAGAATAGTGTGAGGTATGCCCTAGCTTTTCTGGCTGAGTCGCTATTATGTCTTTGAAAGTCTTGTTTTGCTGGTTGATGTAGAGGTAGTCATTTTCAAAAAAATCATTTCCGACGTATAGATCGGGATAGCCATCGTTGTTGATGTCGGCTACTGATACCCCTAGTCCATAGCCTATATTACCCTGATAAATACCGCTATGTTCGGATACATCTATAAAATACCTTTCCCTGTTTTCAAACAGCTTATCACCCGATAAGGTATCCGGTTTTTGCCTCTTTGTGCCCAACCCATAGGACCTATTGGGGTGTACAGAATGGTTGAGCTGGAATAAGTCCAAATCACCGTCCAGATCATAATCAAAAAAAACAGCCTGAGTCGAAAATCCTACCAGGTCCAGACCATACGCATCAGCCTGTTCGCTAAACTCAGGCTCCTGACCGTCGCTTTTCCCTTTGTTTACATAGAGCAGGTTTTTTCCTGATATGGCGCCATACTTGCCTACTTTAGACACATAAATATCCAAAAAACCATCGGCATTGATATCTACTACTGTTACCCCTGTAGTCCATCCGTCGGCATTGGATAGGCCCGCCTGCTCAGTGATATCCTGAAAAGTAAAACTACCGGTATTGAGGTATAGTTTATCGCTTGTTTGATTTGCTGTAAAGTAAAGGTCTACCAGCCCGTCGTTGTTGAAGTCGGCAGATGCCACTCCTGCACCGTTGTAGTAGTACAGGTAGTTGAGTATGTTAAGAGTGGTGTCAGGTGTAAGTGTATTGGCAAAATCTACCCCGGTTTGTTCTATTGACATAGTTATAAACCTTCGTTCTGAAGGGTTACTACACGACACAATAAGAAGCAATACCACTAGTAAATTTTTCACCTATACACCTGTATTCTTTAAAGTGAGAAAAAGATAAATTTCACCTCCCGGAAAATCGCTTTTAATGACACAATCATTTTGGGTGAGTGTTTAGAAAAAGTCATTCCTGTATGGATTAGAGCCGATACAGTGAAATTTATTTTTTACATGTCAAGTAAAAAGAGGGCATAAACCCTCTCTTTACGCAAAATATAGATCAACTAAACCTAGTATCCTGGATTCTGTTTCAAGTTAGGATTAGAAAGCAGAGCATTAGACGGAATAGGAAACAAGTTTCTGTTTTCATCTCCCACTGCCGACGGCTCTTTGTAAGGCCAGTCACTGGTAAACTTACCAAACCTGATCAGGTCGTTTCTTCTCCAAAACTCTATGTACAATTCTCTGCCTCTTTCTTCGAGCAGGTCATCTTCTGTTATAGAATCTATAGGCTTTGCATCTCTGAGTTCTCTCAATACATTCACCTCGTCTGTAACGTCCGTACCCATGCGCATTTTAGCTTCTGCTCTCATCAGGTAAGCATCTGCAAACCTGAAAATAAGCTCATGACCAGTAAAAGCACCATTTACCGGGTGATACTTGATTACCCTGATTCCCTGTCGCTCATTGTTTCCAATAATACCAGTCAGTTCTTTGTCAAAATACAACGGTGATCCGGCTCTGTCTTTCAATGGTTTGCCTTTGGCATCATACTGCTGACCAAATACAAAACCATATCCGATACCCAGGTTGGTTTCATCCGCATTAGACTCATCCGGCACCCAGCCTCTTCTTTCTTCCTGATCGCTTCCCTGCACATTGGTGTCGGGATCTCCTTCAAAAATGTCGTAAAACTCAGCCAGAGTAGTAAAACCATTCCATCCACCTCCAGTGTTGTCTGGCGAAATCTGATTGTAATGCAGGCCATTCCAGATACGGTTTCCTACTGATGTTTCCAGATACCAAATGGTTTCGTCATCAGCTGTTTCCTCAAAAATCTCAAAATACCCTTCCTGCAAAGCAAATCCGGCATCTTCTATAGCATCTACAGCATCGATCACTCCCTGCATATCTGCAGAGCTGGCTGCTGCTTCGCCTCTGTATATGTGAGCATTCAGCAATAGTTTAGCCTTAAGAAAATGAGCAGCTGCTTTCGATGCTCTGTTTAGGCCTCCTCCGGGACTCTTTGCAGGCAGGCCTTTAAGTGCTTCATTTATATCGTTCAATACAAAATCATACGCTTCTTTCCTGGTCATCACATTGGGGTTTACATCCGCCCCTTCGTCAGGATTACGAAAAGGAGCCTGACCGAAAGCGTCCATGATGATAAACATACTGAAAGCCCGGATAAACCTTGCATGCGCTGCTTCCTCTGCAGAAGCCCCACTTCTTTCGTCTATTACTTCAGTAGCCCTGTACACGTTTTGGTTTTGCTCGTTCCATACGTTGAGTATGTATTGATGAGAAGGTGTCCAGGTATGTGCATGAAGCGTACGCCATATACCATTGTCACCCCAGTCGGTTCCTCTTGTCGGTACCAGCAATTCGTCAGTAGTTACCTCCGACAATGCAAAGAAGTTTTCCTGATTCCCCATTTGACCGTAGATAGAGCCATAGAGGTCATCTACCGATTTACTTGGGTTTTCTACTCCCGTAAAAGCACCATCTGTTTCCTCAGTAATGATCGAGTCAGTGCCTTCTATATCCAGATTACCGCATGCCGACACCACAAAAAGCAGCCCGCATGCCGGTATCCATTTTTTATATGAATTTATAATATTACTTACCATTGGTTTATTCTTTTTAGTCTAAAAAATAATTCTACATGCTACGGATTAAAAAGTAGCATTGAGTCCTATAGTGAATACCCTTGGTCTTGGATAAGCTGTATAGTCGATACCCGCAGTGGGGAGCTCATTGAGCAAATCTGCTTTGGCAGGCTGTGTACTCACCTCGGGATCCAAACCGGAGTAGTCCGTGATGAGAAACAGGTTTTGTGCATTGGCATAAACCCTCAGGTTGTTGAACATATTGTTATCGCCTACAGGTATGTTATAACCGATAGAAAGGTTTTGCATACGAATAAAGTCTCCACTCTCCAGAAAACGCTCTGAAACAGCCGCTTCTGCTGAGCCAGCTTCTCCACTTGTCAACACATCAACTGTAACGTTACGGGCATTATTAATAGCACCGGCAGTAAAGAATGCATTACGTGTATTGTTGTATACATGGTGGCCAAACTGCCCTGTGAAATAGGTAGAAAAATCCCAATTACCATGCTTCAGGTTGAGAGACAGTCCGCTATTGTAGGTAGGTAGTGCGCTCTTACCTACAAAGGTCTGATTGTCTCGGATCGGCTGTCCATTAGCATCAAATCCCACAAATTCTCTTAGGTAGTAAGAAAACAATGGCTGTCCTTCTGCTAAAATCTGTGAGTAAGCCTGCGACAATCCCTGTCCGCGGATAGTTCCGGCAGGAATTTGTCCGCTAAAGTCCTGAATTTCATTGTCATTTCTCGAGAAATTGTAGCTAACCGTAAATGAAACATCGTCTGAATCGATAATATCATAGTTAAGTGCTACTTCCCACCCCTTGTTGATAACAGTGGCATCAAAGTTTTGGAATATAAATGGGTTGGGTGCAGGCTGAGCAGCATTTAATCTCAAAATCAGGTCAGTAGTTTCTTTTCGGTAGTAGTCTAAGCTTCCGTAAAAACGTTCACCGGCTATACCAAAATCGATACCCACATTGTATTGCTGAGTTTCCTCCCATTTCAGGTTGGGGTTGAGCAATGCTACCGAAGAAGTACCGGGTATACTGATTTCACCACCATCTCCTATTTCTATTTTATTGTATCGCTCTCTACGCACAAAACCACCATAACCCAGGCCATCCTGGTTTCCTACTATACCTCCTCCGAGACGTAGCTTCAGGGTAGAAAACATGTCGGGCAAAAACGCTTCTTCGTGTATTTTCCACGCCAATGCTCCTGAGGGGAAAATCCCCCACTTTTCATTATCTCCAAATCGTGAAGAACCGTCGGCTCTGATCGTAAACGTCATCAGATACTTGTTGGCATAAGTGTAATTGAATCTTCCGAAGTAAGACTGCAGCTTGTCTGTAGTATCAAACCGGTCAGCAGAAATTGATCTGACATTGACTCCTGATGGTGTAGACAAAAATGTAGTAGACACTTCGGGGATAAGTGAATTGACAAAAAAGCCATCGCTTTGTGCACCGTTTCTCAAATCTTCAGACAAACCAAACTGCTGATAAAATCCTCCAACACTTTTTGCTGCATTGTTCAGTGCTTCTATTCCTCCCACAAAATCCGCCTCCATCTGGGCAAAATCAGATGTTGCAAAACCATAGCCTTCGGCATTCAATCCCTCTCTGCCAAAATCCTGATACGACGTACCTACTACGGCTTCCAATTTCGAATTTCCAAATTCCTTGTTGTAAGTAGCAGTAACCTCCATGAGATTATTCAATGTATTGATTTCACCATAGCCCGAACGCCCGTTTCCGGTAGTTCCACGGTCAAAATAGAGAGCGTCCGGTGACGACAAGGCTACACGCTCAGAGTTTGATTTATCAAAACCATAAGTAAACTTAGCTGAGAGGTCTTCGCTTATTTTGTAATCTGCAGAAAAGTTAACCAGAAGTCTGTTGGTAAATGCCGTGCTTCTGAAGTTGGCCAGCATATTCGCAGGGCTGAGCTGTCCTCCGGTATCGAATGTAGGATCTGTAGGCCATGTTGGGTTTGCCGAATAAGCTGCTCCTAACAAATCACCTCTAAACCCTGCACTACCACCGATAGGTGCTGACTCTTCATTGACTCTAGAAAAAGTAGTTTGCAAACTTAAGTTCAGTTGATCATTCATCATCGAACGTGTGCCGTTGATGCGTCCGGTGATTCTCTCCAAGCCGGAATTTTCAATAACACCCTGTTGATTATCATAACCAAATGATCCTCTGATAGTTCCGTTTTCAAATCCCTTGGAATACGAAAGGTTTTGCTTGTGTGAAATCGATGTGCGGGTGATATAATCCTGCCAGTCGGTATCGTTACCAAAATCCTGGGCTTTTACATCACCGCCATATTGGCCTACACCTGACAGAAAATATGGTGCTTCTTTTACTTTAAGTAAATCGTATTTTCTCGCTGCACTCGACAAGCTAGCCGAAGAAGAAAATTCAAAAACTCCTTCTCCTCTACCCTTTTTAGTGGTAATGAATACCACGCCGTTTGCTGCTCTGGATCCGTATATAGCCGCAGAAGATGCGTCTTTCAGAATACTTATACTTTCTATATCGCTTGGGTTGAGGAAGTTGAGCGGGTTGCTTGATCCACTGGTACCAAAACCAACATTAGGACCTCCTGCTGAAGTTTCTTCTCCGCCCAGAGGCACTCCATCCACTACAAACAGCGGATTGTTATTCGATCGTACAGAGTTTGTACCTCTGATACGCAATTCTATACCCGCACCGGGTGCTCCACTAGTCTGAGTAATCTGCACACCGGCAGTTTTGCCCTGTATCAGTTGCTCAGGAGAGGCAATAACCCCCGTATTAAAATCTTCTGATGTAATCGCTGCTACAGCTCCGGTAGCATCTTTTACTGTAGTCTGGCCATAGCCTATTACTACTACTTCCTGCAACTGCTGAGTATCTTCATAAAGAACCACATTCAAGAGACTTTGTGATCCTACAGTTACTTCTTGTTTGATGTATCCTATAAAGGAAAAAACCAACACATCGCCTTCATTGGCCTGAATGGTAAAATTACCATTGAAATCGGTAATTGCTCCCTGTGAAGTACCCTGAATAAGTACATTCACTCCGGGAAGTGATTCTCCGTTTTCATCTTTTACGCTACCTTTTATTTCTATGGCAGCTACTTCTTCCACTACCTGAATTACTTTCTCAGGCTGGTCGCTATCCTGGCGAAATACAGATATCGAATTGTTAAATTGCTTGAAGTATAGATTGCCGTTTTTGGACAATTCCATCAGGTAATCATAGACCAGCTTGTCTTCACCAATCAGGTCTATTTTTACTTTCTTATTGAGGCTGCTGTCATCGTAAGTAAACAGGTATCCTGTCTTTTTTTCGAGCTCGCTAAAAGCTTTCTTTAAGCTTACATTTCTAAGTTCCAGATTGACACGTTTTTCTTTAACGCTCTGATATTTTTGAGCTTCAGAACCATGTGCAAACAGCATCGTCAGCATGAACACCTGGCACAAAAGACCATAAAATATAAATTTAGTGAACATTAGTACAGTTGATAGTAATTTATTTTGCATAATTTTAAGCGTTTTTTAAACATTCATTTTTAAGTATTCCCATTGGTGTTGCAGCACTACAGGGAATCGCATTTTAACCGATAGCTCTCCCGTTATCGGTTAATTTTTTGGGTTCATCTTTCTGTTTTATTCATTGAATTTTATAGTGATTTGATTTCCTGAAATGTTGTAGTTGAAATTTTCACTGTGGCTCAGGGCCTTCAGTATATTTTCGAGATTGTCGTTATCATAGGTGCCATTGAGGCTCCACTTCGAGGGTCTTCCTTCAACTTTGAAAGTAACACCGTACCACTGCTCCAGCTTACCAACAACCTGCTGAAAATCAGCATTTTTAAAGGTTAGCAAACCGTCTTTCCAACCAATGGCAGACACATAATCAAAATTTCCTTTTTCTGTAATTTCCTGCCCCTCAAAAGCCACATATTCCCCCGGTGATAATATTATGTGGTCTTTATTCTTGCTGGCCGACACTGGCTTTACCTCTACCGAACCTTCTACTAGGGCTACATCTACTTTGCCGGATGGCTGAATTTTGACATTGAATCCAGTACCTAAAGCCCGGGTAAGTATACTGCCGGACTGAACGATAAATGGCTTATTAGGATTTTTAGACACATCGAAGTATGCTTCGCCTTCCAGTTTTACCCAGCGCACACTATCTCTGAACCCATCAGCAAATTCTATTTTGCTGGAGGAGTTGAGCACAACCTTACTACCATCTGGCAATTGTACTGTTGATTTAACTCCTGCTACAGTTTGCTTAACTATGGTTTGAACCGAAGCTACCTCCACACGGGTGTTTTCCTGAAATACTTGCCAGGCCAGCACTCCTGACAGACAAAGCAACACTACGGCAGCAGCATATTTCATCCACCGAAAGTGCGGCATAGGTACAACAGGCGCATGAGCTCGTTTCCATATTTCATCTCGCCTCTCCTCTTCGTTAATAATCTCTACATCATGGTACTTGGTGGCAAAAAACGAAGTAATGTTTGTGTATACTTCTTCGTTCCTTGTACTCTCTTTCTTCCACTGTTCAAGAGTAGCCTTGTCCGCTTCAGTAGCCGAATCGTTTAACTCAGCAGCCATGATTTTATCTATCTCTTCTATTTTCATAATTCGTGCTTCTTACTACTATGAACCTCCGGATTAAAAATACCCTACGCTTTTTCTCATTTTTTTTCTAAACGTAACTAGAGTGAAAGGAAAAAAGAAAAAATATTACCCCGTATACTCCTGGTTTTCTGTCGCTTACCATCCATATACTCCTCCACTGTCTCTCTGATTATTTTTAGAGAAATCGTCATGTGCTTTTCCACAGTCTTCTGTGAAATATCCAATGACTTTGCTACTTCTTTATATTTAAGCCCATCAAATTTTACCATCTGAAAGATAAGTTTTCGCTGTGGGGGGAGTTTTTCAAGGGTGGTTAACAATACATCGTGCAGCTCTTTGTTGATAAACTCCAAATCAGGTCTGGATGTTGATTTCACCTGAAAATCTTCACTGGAGGTTTTCACAAACAGCACATCAGACAATTTCTTTTTTCTCAGGAATTTTAAGGATTGGTTTTTCACTGCCGTGTAAAAAAATGCCTCTACATTATCGATAGCCTGCATTTTTTCTTTCGACTTCAAAAAATTAACAAACACATCAGAAACTACATCTTCTGCGATTTCGAAGTTTTTCACAAAATACATGGAAAAATTGATCAGACGCGCATACATACGATGGAAGAGTATCTTGTAAGCTTCTTCATCGTCATAAAGCATTATCTTCTGTATGAGTTCAGCGTTTGTCATACATCACAAATTAACAAAATAAAATAATAACATCAATTTTTAACATTAAAAATATAACCCTACAAAACCAAAGAAATTCAAAGCCTGTGAAGGAACAGGCAATACAAATAACTTTTACGGTGAAATTGATGAAAAGGCGATAAAAAAAAGGAAATTATGAACAAAACCGCATCTTCCAGCGACACGACTCCCCCATTACTCCCGCTTAATACGCGAATACACTACCCGAAAATATTAAACGTATTAATAACATATTATTTAAACAAATAAAAAAACCCGACTGTTTTAAAGTCGGGTTTTACATTTATTTTAATTGTGTTGTAACTTCCTATTCAGCCAGTATCTTTTCTATTCTATCCAGCTCTTCTTTAGAGAAACGAGTATTTGATAAGCTACCGAGATTTTCTTTAATCTGATCTACACTACTAGCCCCTATCAATACGGAAGTGACTACATCTGACCTCAGCAGCCAGGCTATTGCCAATTGTGTAATAGACTGTCCTCTTTCCCTGGCTATCTCCTGCAGAGCCAAAACTTTTTGTATTTTATCTTGAGTTACCTGATCTTTTTGTAAAAAACCATGGTCTTTACTAGCCCGGGAGCCCTGCGGTATGCCCTTAATGTATTTTTCGGTAAGCAAACCCTGCGCCAACGGACTGAAAGGTATGCACCCCTTACCATAATCTGCTAACACATTCAGTAAGTCATCTTCCACCCATCTTTCGAACATCGAATATTTAGGCTGATGAATAATAAAGGGTGTCTTTAACTCTTCAAAAATCTTAATTGCTGCAAGTGTCTCATCGGCAGAATAATTGGAAACCCCTACATACAGTGCTTTACCTTGTTTTACCGCTGTATCCAATGCCAGTACGGTTTCCTCCAAAGGAGTATCCGGGTCGGGGCGGTGGGAATAAAATATATCTACATAATCCAGCTGCATGCGTTTCAGAGACTGATCCAGACTGGACAGCAAGTACTTCCTACTTCCCCAATCGCCATAGGGTCCGGGCCACATCAAATACCCCGCTTTGGTAGATATAATCAATTCATCCCTGTAGGGGAGAAAGTCTTTCTTAAGTATTCTGCCAAAATTTTCTTCTGCAGACCCGGGAGGCGGTCCATAGTTATTAGCCAGGTCAAAATGTGTGATGCCATGATCAAACGAAAAAGTAAGCATATCACGAGCGACCTGCTGATCGTCTACATGGCCGAAATTGTGCCACAATCCTAACGATAATTCCGAAAGTCTGAGGCCACTGTTTCCACAGCGACGATAATTCATCGTATCGTATCGCTTCGGCGATGGTTGGTATGTCATATCTGTATAATTGGTAAAATGTAAAATTAATGCCACTAAACTAAGATTTTTTAACCTTTCTTGCAGGCTACTCTACACCTTTCTTCCTGTATTCTATTTGGAATAAAGAATATTTTATACCTATGTTTGTTGCTGCAATAGCAGAAATTCACCTTGAAAAGGTTCTTTTTCCATATTATTCTTCCTCTGTTTCTCACCTTTGCGGTGACCAACTATGTATGGGCTGATTTTTTCAAATCCCATGAGAGTTTTATTGAAATAGAGAAAGAGAGCGAGGAAAAACTCAGAGAAAACGAGGAGTTTAAGCCTAAATCCAGTTTTCCTTCTCCCGACGGGGGCATTCACTTGTCAGAGTTAAGATTCCCGCATGTACTAACCTTTTTCACCCAAATACATCACAATTTCTTATTTGCTAAAAAAGCAAAAGCCAAACGCTATATTCTTTTTCAGCAACTCGTGGTATACAGCTAACCCACCCTTCTATCCGGAATCGTAACTGCGTTAACATCAACAACAATCCGAACATTTAATTTCAGGAAAACGCTGCTTTGCACAGTTTAAGTGTATGAAACCTTTGGGTTGCAGTTCACTTAAACTCAAGGCAGGCTTATCCTCTGGCCAGACAGCCTCTGCTTAAATTTACGATTCCTTTCTATTCCTGCCATCCTCAGGCCGCAGGACAACATTTTATTTATTTCAATTCGGGCCATGCGCCTGACCAAAGTATATACCATGAAAAGAATCTTATGGGTGATAAGCTGTATTGCTGTGCTGAGCAATATGAGCTGTGAATCACACAAAAAACACCATGCATCAACTCCAAAATTAGCCATAACCAACCCCATACGTAAGGATACACTTACAACCCGAAACTACGTATGTCAGATACATTCTGCCCAGCATATTGAGCTAAGAGCGCTGGAACGTGGCTACCTTCAAAACATCTATGTAGACGAAGGGCAATTCATAAAAAAAGGACAGCTTATGTTTCAGGTGATGCCCCGACTTTATCAGGCAGAACTGGAGCGAGCCAAAGCTGAAGCTAATTTTGCCCAAATAGAGTATGAAAACACGAAGAAGCTGGCAGAAAATAAAGTCGTAGCAATAAACGAACTGGCGCTGGCAAAAGCAAAACTAGACAAAGCCAAAGCAGAGCTATCGCTGGCACAAGTCCACCTGGACTTCACACAAATCAGAGCTCCTTTCGATGGCATCATGGATCACTTTCACGTAAGACTAGGCAGCCTACTGGAAGAAGGAGAGCTATTGACCACCCTATCCGACAACCACGAAATGTGGGTGTATTTCAATGTACCAGAAGCCGAATACCTCGACTACCAGACCAATGTGAAAAAAGACAGTGTCATTCACGTGCAGTTGATGATGGCAAACCACAGGTTGTTTGATCACCCCGGCAAAGTAACTGCCATAGAAGCTGACTTCAACAACGAAACCGGCAACATCGCATTCCGAGCCACATTCCCAAACCCAAAGGGGCTACTCAGACACGGAGAAACGGGCAACATACTGATCAACACTCCGCTACAAAACGCCCTTTTGATACCCCAGAAAGCAACTTTTGAAATTCTGGACAAAAAATATGTCTATGTGATCGACGAAGACAATGTGGTGCATTCCAGGCAAATTATAGTTGGTGCTGAACTGCCACACATTTACGAAGTAAAGTCAGGCCTAAAGGAAACAGACAAAATACTGCTGGATGGCTTGAGGAAAGTGAAAGACAATGAAAAAATCATTCCTGACTTCATCGCACCTGAGCAAGCAATAGCAGCACTACACCTGCATGCCGAGTAAAATGCCAAACCCTAAAACAAACAAGTCATGTTTTTTAGCAGAATAATACACAGGCCGGTATTGGCCATTATTATTTCGGTCATTCTACTCTTTACAGGAGGTCTGGCCATTATGAATTTACCCATATCACAATTTCCTCAAATAGCTCCTACCACGGTAAACATATTCATTGCCTATCCGGGATCAAGCGCAGAAGTGCTGGTCAACTCTACCCTTATCCCTGTAGAAAGAGCCATCAACGGCGTACAAGGTATGCGATACATAGCCTCCGACGCTACCAGTGCCGGCGAAGCTACTATCCGTGTTATTTTCGAACCGGGAACAGACCCCAACCAGGCAGTAGTAAGGGTAAAAACCCGGGTTGATCAGGTAATGCCCCTTCTCCCGCCTCTGGTGCAGCGCGAGGGCGTGATCATCACCCCGATACAACCGAGCATGCTCATGTATGTAAACCTCTACAGCAAGGACAAAGACGCTGACGAAAAGTTTTTGTACAACTATGCCAATGTAAACATGATTCCAGAAATACAGCGAATCAACGGCATAGCACGGGCAAGAATACTGGGCAGCAGACAATATGCCATGCGGGTGTGGTTAAAGCCTGACCGCATGAGAGCCTACCGGATATCAGCCGAAGAAGTAATGGAAGCCATGCAGGAACAAAGCATCATCGGCAGACCGGGCAGGCTAGGCAGAAGCTCTGGTAAGCAAGCCCAATCGCTGGAGTATGTGCTCACCTACAAGGCACGATACAACAAGCCCGAGCAATACGAAAACATTATCATCAGAGAAAATGAAGAAGGACAAATCATTCACCTGAAAGACATTGCTGAAGTAGAACTGGGGAGTGAATTTTTCGACATCTACTCTAACCTCGACGGGTATCCGGCTGCATCCATAGTGCTAAAACAAACCGTAGGAAGCAATGCATCGGCTGTAATAGACGAAGTAAAACAAAGACTGGATGAAATGAAAGCTGACTTCCCTCCGGGAATGGACTATAAAATAAGCTATGATGTATCACACTTTCTGGATGCGTCTATCGAGCAGGTAATGCACACTCTTCGCGATGCATTTATCCTCGTTGCGTTAGTCGTATTTCTTTTTCTAGGCGATTGGCGATCTACACTCATACCCATCATCGCCGTACCGGTATCGCTTATAGGAGCTTTTTTTGTACTGCAAGTCTTCGGCCTCTCGATCAATCTGATCACACTCTTTGCTATGGTACTAGCCATAGGTATTGTAGTGGATGATGCCATCGTGGTTGTAGAGGCTGTTCACGCCAAAATGGAAGAAAAGAATCTGAGTCCATATCGCGCTGTAAAGGCCGTAATGGGTGAAATAAGCGGTGCTATCATTGCCATTACGCTGGTCATGGTGTCTGTCTTTCTTCCCATCACTTTTATGCCCGGCCCTGTTGGTACATTTTACCGGCAATTTTCCATTACTATGGCCAGTTCCATTATACTTTCGGCCATAGTAGCGCTCACACTCACTCCCGTGCTCTGCGCCATGTTGCTCAAAAACACACATGGAAAAGAAAAAAAGAAAACCCTGGTCAACAAGGCACTTCACAGCTTCAACAGTGGTTTTGATAACCTGACGGGAAAATATGTTGGGTTGTTAAAACGCATAGTAAACAGGCGTGTACTCACCTTTGGTATCTTATTGATATTTGGCATAGGCATTATCATAGAAAACCAACTCCTGCCATCGGGGTTTATACCCAACGAAGATCAGGGCACTATCTACGCAATTATCCAGACACCACCCGGTGCTACTCTGGAGCGCACTAACGAACTGGCGCTTAAACTTCAGAAAATAAGTGAAGAAATAGACGGTATCGAATCGGTATCGGCACTGGCCGGGTACGAAATCATGACCGAAGGAAGAGGATCCAATGCAGGCACTTGCCTTATCAACCTTAAAAACTGGTCGGAAAGGAAACATTCAGTGCACCAGATAATGGAAGAACTGGAAGAAAAAACTGCAGACCTGGGAGCCATAGTCGAATTTTTTGAACCACCGGCTGTACCCGGATTTGGCACCTCAGGTGGGTTTTCTCTGCGCTTGCTAGACAAAACCAACGAAACCGACTATCAGGAGTTTGAAAAAATAAACAATGCGTTTATGGATTCACTTCGTGCCAGAAAAGAGTTATCAGGGCTTTTCACCTTTTATGCGGCCAACTACCCTCAATATGAGCTCGAAATAGACAACAAAGTAGCCATGCAAAAAGGGGTATCTATTGGCAGAGCTATGGAAAACCTCAACATCCTGATTGGCAGTACTTACGAGCAAGGTTTTATCCGGTTTGGCCGGTTTTTCAAGGTTTATGTCCAATCCGGACCCGAATACAGACGGTTTCCTTCCGACCTGAAAGACTTATTTGTAAAAAACGAGCACGGTGAAATGGTACCTTATTCTTCCTTTATGAAATTGATAAAAAAACAGGGACCCAATGAGATCACACGCTACAATCTCTACAACTCCGCTTCGATCCGGGGACTACCGGCAGCAGGGTTTACCACAGGCGATGCTATCAGTGCCATACAGGAAGTAGCTGCCAGCTCCCTACCCAAAGATTATGATATAGCCTGGGAAGATTTGTCATACGACCAGTCAAGGAGAGGCAATGAAGCACTGTATATATTTATCATCGTGCTCATCTTTGTTTATCTGGTTTTGGCCGGTCAGTACGAGAGCTTTTTACTTCCACTGGCAGTCATATTTTCACTACCTATGGGTGTATTCGGTTCGTTTTTAATGCTCAAAATAATGGGACTGGCAAACGATGTATACGCTCAGGTGGGACTTATCATGCTGGTAGGCCTACTTGGAAAAAATGCCGTGCTGATAGTAGAGTTTGCGGTACAAAAGCACAGACAGGGGGCAACCATACTCGATGCAGCTATAGAAGGTGCAAAAGTTCGCTTTCGGCCCATCCTCATGACTTCCTTTGCTTTCATAGCCGGACTCATCCCTCTGGTAATTTCGCATGGAGCTGGTGCTGTGGGCAACAAAACGATCGGTTCGTCAGCTATGGGTGGCATGCTCCTTGGCACAGTGTTCGGAGTTCTCGTTATACCGGGGCTGTATTACATTTTCGGCAAACTGGCCGACGGCCGCAGCTTAATAAAAGGCGAAAAAGACGAGCCTTTGTCCGAGGAGTATGTGCACACCATTCAGGATCAGGAACAATTACTCAAGCAAGTACACGAAAAGCCCCAGCAGACAGATGATCGTCAAAATTCAGTAAACGAAAAATCATGATGAAAACCATATACATAAACCGCTGTGTATGCATACTATGCACAGCAGTGCTGACCTACTCCTGCGTACCGAACATTACGCTGAGGGAGGTCAATACAAATGCCCTGCCCAACACCTATACAGTAGGTCATACAGATACACTTAATTCAGCCTCCACAAGTTGGAGATCGTATTTCAACGATCAAAACCTGATAGCACTTATCGATACGGCACTACAAAACAACCAGGAATTGCTACTCTTTTCGCAGGAACTGCAACTGGAAATAAATGAAGTAAGGGCTAGAAAAGGTGAGTATTTACCTTTTGTAAACATAGGTGCAGGAGCCGAAGTAGACAAAGTAGGCAGATATACCCGCAGCGGTGCTTTAGAAGCCACTACGGATATCGAACCCCACAAGGAATTTCCCGAACCCTTTGGCAATTACAGGATCGGTGCTATTGCTTCGTAGGAAATAGATGTGTGGAAAAAACTTAGGAATGCTAAGAAATCAGCGCTATTGAAGTACTACGCCTCAGTAGAGGGCAGAAAGTTTTTCACCACCCAACTGATAGCCGAAATAGCAACTGCCTACTACGAGCTACTTACGCTAGATAGCCAACTCGATATAGTACTGCAAAACATTGAGCTTCAAAACAATGTACTCAACATTATCAGACTGCAAAAACAATCGGCAAAAGTGACTGAGCTTGCTGTGAAAAGATTTGAAGCGCAGGTATTGGATACTAAGAGTCTGCAGTACAGGATACAACAGTACATCATTGAAACAGAAAACAAGATCAACTTTTTACTGGGAAGGTATCCTCAACCTATAAAAAGAAACAAAGACGCAGTGTATGCCTCCATACCAGAAACGATCAAACCGGGAGTACCAGCCCAACTGCTGGAAAACCGCCCTGACATACGTCAGGCTGAACTGAAAATGCAAGCTGCCAGATTGGATATAAAAGTGGCTAAAGCACATTTCTACCCTGCTTTGGGTATAGTAGCCGGCATAGGCTTTCAGGCATACAAGCCCGGACATATACTCACCACTCCCGAATCAATGATGTATTCTGCAGGCACTGACTTGCTGGGGCCTTTGGTAAACAAAAACGCCATAAAAGCCATGTACTTCAATGCAAATTCCAAACAGACGCAAGCCGTGATCAACTATGAACGCACGCTCTTAAAGGCTTACACAGAGGTAGTCAATCAACTGGCTAACATACAGAACCTGAAAAACAGGCACGAGCTAAAAAGCAAACAGGTAGAAACGCTTTTAGCTTCAGTAGATATTTCCAACACACTTTTTCAATATGCACGTGCCGACTATATGGAGGTACTGTTGACACAAAAAGAAGCTTTGGAAACACGGTTTGAATTGACAGAAATCCGAATGGATCAACTTGCCTCAGTAATAAATGTGTACAGAGCGCTGGGTGGCGGATGGCAATAAAAGCGAGTAAGCGTACTCGTTGCAGGCAGAATCTGACATTGCTCTGCCTGCTCTTTTGCCAGCGGGAGAAGTGCTGAGAACAAAAGGCTGATTTTCATTTTGAGAATCAGCCTTTTCTCTTTTTTTCGTAGACAAAAAATGCTTAAAAATTAAAGCTCTACTCCCACCGAAAATAATTACCTTTCCCACACAAGACAACTTAAACTTCACCCAAGTGCCGCATTCTTTAATTAACTCGGTTTTAGCATTGATAATAATTACCATTTTATCGCTGGCATGCGGCTCACGAAGAGAAACAAACACAAACTCATTGACTGCCCCAAAACCATCTGCCTTGTCCGGCAAAGAATTAGCCATGGCCCATTGTAGCAGTTGCCATTCGTATGTAGCCCCAAGCCTATTGCCAAAAGCCAGCTGGCAACACGATGTATTACCTGCCATGGGACACAGAATGGGTATCTATTCAGGTTTCAGTCAGCCCGACAGCCTCTTCGAGCGTGGGGTGGGCGGAAAAATTGTACGCAAAGCCAACATTTTCCCCAACAAACCTACTCTCGCTAATGTCGACTGGGATAAAATAGTGGCCTATTACACAAGTGAAGCGCCGGACACTATTGCCTTACCAAAACGTGAGCAACCCATCAAAATAGGATTACCCCATTTTCAATACAGAGAAGCAAAAGTAGCCCACCGACCATCTCTTACTACTATGGTAAAGATACTACCCGACAACATGGGAATCGTTTTTAGCGATGGCAAACGCAATAACAATAAGCTTACTTTTTTGCATGCTAACCTCTCAAAAAACTATTCTGTCAACATGAGCACTACACCAGTGCATTACTACCAACGAAATGACACCCTCTTATTAACCACAGCCGGCAAAAGCATTTTTCCACACGACGCACCAGACGGGTCCCTACAACAGGTACTGCCTGTAAATAATCAATACACAGCTGCTAAAATACTCATCCCTAACCTACAACGCCCTGTCCACATGGCTTACGGAGACCTGAACCAGGATGGACTGGAAGATGTGGTAGCCTGTGAGTTTGGTGGCCATACCGGCAAGCTTGCCTGGTACCAAAACAACGGAAGTCAGAATTATAGCCAGCACATTTTGCGCGACATGTCAGGTGCTATCAGTGCGCACATCAGAGATATGAATGCAGATGGTTTGCCGGATATCATTGCCCTAATGGCTCAGGGACAGGAAGGTGTTTTTTTATATGAAAACAAAGGAAACGGAGAGTTTGTTGAGCAAAAACTACTGACCTTCTCTCCACTGCATGGATCACAGTATATCGAGCTGGTAGATTTTAATCAGGATGGCTTTGAAGACATACTCTATACCTGTGGTGATAACGCTGACAAAACGCCCTACTTAAAGGCATATCACGGGGTGTATCTCTATACCAACAACGGAAACAACACGTTTACACAATCATACTTTTATCATCTCAACGGGGCTTACAAAGCTACAGCCCATGATTTCGATCTGGATGGAGATCTGGACATAGCAGCCATCTCTTTTTTTCCTGATTATTCTTCCTACCCTGAAGAAAGCTTTGTTTATCTGGAAAACACCGGCAACCTGTCTTTCAGGGACTACTCTTTTGCTGAGGCTACCAACGGACGATGGATCGTAATGGACGCCAATGACATGGATGGAGATGGTGACGTTGACCTTGCTCTGGGGTCATTTGTGTATTTTGTAGCCAAAGGCGATACTACCAGGCTCGGCGAAAAATGGTTTGCCAACGGCCCGTCGGTAGTGGTGCTTGAAAACACAACAAACTAGCTTGACTTAGCGAGTGGTTATTCCGGAGAAAAGTCTATCGAAGCACTGTTGATACAGTAGCGCAAACCAGTCGGCTGAGGCCCATCTGTAAACACATGACCAAGGTGCCCGCCACAATTGGAGCAGGTAACTTCTGTACGATACATACCGTGCGACTTATCCATAGATTCTGTGATTTTGCTTTCCTCAGCAGGTTGAAAAAAACTGGGCCACCCACAACCCGAGTCGTATTTTGTATCTGACAGAAAAAGAGGCTCATCGCAAGCCTTGCAATGGTATACTCCCTTCTCTTTGTGATCCCAGTATTTGCCCGTAAATGCCCGCTCGGTTCCCTTTTCCCGAAGGATATAATACTCTTCAGGAGATAGTTTTTCTTTCCAATCCTCTTCGGTCATCTTTTTCACATCTTCGTTCATAGCATCTTATAGTTTTAAAAAAGCTCCAACAGTATACGTCGGGTCTGCTAAAATTCTTTTTCCTGAGAAAGCCGTACCCAATGAAGTCGACACGCCAAATTTATCATTAAAACTGTATGCCAGCTGATAGGTAAGCGATAAATATTCTATGTTGTTGCTAAATATACCCTGCACCGGGTCTTCTTCTTTGTCACTGTTTTCGAAAGACTGCACGCTATACAGTCTGGCTATAGCAGTCAATTTTTTGAACGTATAACCGGCCTCAGCTCCCCAGCGCCACTCATCAGACAGCCCTTTCGTGCGGTTGTTGAGCGCTACCAGCACGGTAGCATAGGCCGGTATGGGATAAAACGATCTGCTGGCCTCCAGGGTAATCATCTGATTAAACTCTCCATCGCCGGTAGACAAGGATTGTGTTTTGCCACCTACAGGCTTGCCCAGCGGCAAACCCAGGGTCAAACTCGCACTCACCACAACAGGCTTGTCTTTGATTAAGCCGTATTTAAGCGTAAGATCTGTGTCTCCCACAGAGTTTAATTCATCGCCTTTCACAAAATCGCCGTTTAGCTTTTGAAGGTTGTTCAATACCGCCCTGGAATAAAACGGAAAGTACAACACCCCCGTAAGACGATCCGTTATGCCATACTCCGCATATATGCTGGTACTATAAAATGAAATCTTTGGTTGTACCCCGATAATATTTCCTTCGGGATTGAAATAACTATCTGCTATCAATGCAAACTGGCTCAACTTGAGATAGGCTTTGCCTTTAGCCTGAGTCCACCCTCCCCCGGCTTGCACGGTCATTGCCACAAACAGTATTGGTATTATTAGTAACTTTTTCATGTCATTAATTGCTTAACTCTCCATACCCGAGACGCACGCTAAAAGGCTCGCACCATACGATCACATAATCGTATGTATCCAGGTTTACATTCGGAAATTTATCGGTTATGTTGATGGTAATGTTCCCGTTCACAGCCTCTCCCAGCTTCACCCCTCCATTCACATTGGTCAGTTGATTGCTCAGGTAATAGTACGGACCCGGGCCTTCTTTTCTGGCATTTTCTACTACCAGACTCAGCACGTTGTTTTCCAGCTGAAGCGTCACATCTCCTTGTATGTTATACCCACCGGATCCTCTCAGCACGGTAGTTCTTTCGCGTGGAGCAGGTTCGGTTACTTCCAAGACTACACTCACACTCATTCCTCCTGCCTGAGCAGTGATGGTAGTGCTACCGGCAGCCAGGGCGCTTACCAAACCACTACTGCTCACCGTGGCTACTGCCGTAGATGAACTGGCCCAACTGACCTCCACAGAATTGTCCGGCTGGCCACTGGTATCGTAATACTGCGCTTCAAAGCGGAATGTAGTACCCGTTTCCATGGCTTGTGTAAACATTGTAATCCGTAACTCTTCGGATACGCTGGCCGGAGCAGATGAAGCTTCTACCTCTACCGTGTGCATGACCTCACCCACCATCACAGTAATGGACGCAGTGCCTACTGACTGTGCTGTAACCACTCCCTCACTATCTACAGTCAATATGTCCATTTGAGATGTAGACCACTCTACAGATTCCGGTACCTCTTTCTGTCCGGAAGTATTGAGGTATACATATTCAAAATCATAAGATTGCCCTACCTCCAGGGTCGTTACATAATCAGAAATCGTAATTGATTCTTTTGATGGCAAAACCTGTACTTCCTGATGATCCATCAGCTCTCCGAACCGGACTATCAAAGTGGTGACACCTTCCTGATGCGCCGTTACCTTTCCGGAGGCATCTATACTCATCACATTTTCATTAGTACTTTCCCAACTTACCATTACTTCCTCCGGCTGGGCTAATTCATTGGTATACTCGTGCTCGTAGGTGTACATATCCGATACTCTAAGTGTATTTACCGCCTTGGATATGCGTAACATGGGTGGCACCTCATGCTCATAATCGGTACCCATACAACCGTAAAGAATGAGCGCTAATGCTAGTAGAGTTATAATTTTTTTCATATCTAATTGCACTAAACACACAAAGGATAAGTTTAGTTCACTTTAGACAAAGTATGTATTAAAAGCCTGATAAAAAAAGCCGCTCCCTTACGAGGGAACGGCTTCCAATAATCATAAATATGGGTAATTCTTCCTTACTCACCTCCGGGATAGCCGCTGTTTTGCGGATACCCTCCCAGGGTGTTATCTATCTGTGTCTGAGGTATGGGCCTCCTGATGTGATAGTCCTGAATATTAGGAGCTGCCTGAGGATTGTGCAATCTCACCCTTTCTACCAGCTTACCGGTACGCACCAGGTCCCACCACCTTTGCCCTTCACCGTCTAGTTCGCGTGCTCTTTCGTCCAGTAGAAAATCAAGAGTAACATCTGAAGCATCTATTTCCATGTCTGTTTCTTTTCCAGGCACAGCTGCTCTCCTTCGTATTACATTGATATCATCGGCTGCACCAGTCAGATTGTTTTGTTGAAGTCTGGCTTCAGCCCTTAATAAGTAGGCCTCACCCAGCCTCATAAGGTAAAAATCACGCTGGCCCTGTGTTTTTTGCCTATCGGGTCTGGAATCATCGATAAACTTATTGAGAGTGGGAAAAAGCTTTTCGGTATACTCATCGGATGTAATGACCATATAGCGCGCTCTAGCCTGCTTTTCTTCGGTCCACTCTGCATCCTTACCCGGACCGGGTATATACACTGCCGTATCCCCTACAGTAAACTTGGGTTGGCCGGCTACACCATAGCCTAGTGCTTCTTCGGCATCTGACCAAACTGGTATATTGCTTTCCGAATTCGCATACCACACATGTTTGTAGCTATTGTCGTATCTACTATCAATAGACCTGTCCCACATACCCAAACTAAAATCAGTAGGTCTGAAACGCTTCCATGGACGACCATTGGCAATGTCTCGTGTCATTCCCGGTAGCTTATCATATTCCATTAAAAAGTAAAGGTGTCCTCTGTGGCCATTGCCGTCGATACCTTCATCTACCTGACTTTTCGAATTTTGTACCGTAAATATATGCTCCGGCAAATCCTCTGCCTGAGCGATAAACTCAGCCTCTCCTCTTTCGTTGAGGCCAAACAGCTCACGGTGATTTTCAGCCAATTCAAAACCATAGCCTCCCCCTGATATCACCGTAGTGAGCAAAGACTCAGCTCTGGATGCATCATTGGTTTCGGCAAAAGACAGATAACTCCGGGTAAGCAGCGCTTTTGCCAGTAGAAACTCAGCTGCCGGTTTGGTGGCACGGCCTTTATCGTCCTGAGTTGGTGGCAGGTTAGCAATAGCAAACTCCAAATCGGGCACTATCGCCTGGCTGTATATTTCAGATTTCTCTGTCTTATTGGCTTCTATTTCTATCCCTTCGGTTTCCTCCAAAGTCAGGTGAATATTTCCATACGTTTCCGTAAGGCAGAAGTAATACAGAGCCCTGAGAAACCGCACTTCTGCTATTCGAGCCGTTTTTTTATCTTCAGAAATATCGACACTCGCAGACCTGTTAATCACTGCATTGGCCTGATTTATACCTTTGTAAAAATCCCTCCATGTGTCGCGCATATAGCCCTCAGTAGAGCTAAGACCACCATCGTAGCGATTGATAGCTTTATGCCCACCATCTGCACCATTTGTATGTACATCAGTACCAAACACCGTCATGGTAAAGCCTCTTTCAGTACCAAAAAAAGGCTTCATGTAAGAATAAGTAGCTTCCACGGCATCTTCAAAACCCGATGGAGTAGTAAAATAGGATCCGGCAGCCACGTCGGCAACCAATTCTTCTTTTAAGTAATCGTCACAAGAGTAGCTCCCTAAAGCAACCATCATGACAGAAAATATTTTTATATACAATTTCATTTTCTTCAAATTTTAAGGTTAAAACTTAAGGTTCACTCCTACCAAAAACACTTTAGAGCTTGGTATGTCTGTACCACTTACATCTCCATTGTTTTCGGGATCAAAGGTGTCGTACTTCGCTGAAAACCAAGGATTTTGAGCACTTGCATAGAGTCTCAAACTGGTCATTTTTAATTTTTCAGCTACTGATGAAGGAAAGTTATAACCTAGAGTTACATTCCTCAGCTTGACATACGACCCATCGAAGTAGCGCATACTGTCGTCGTTTCTAGGTCTTTCCTGATTTTCATTAGGTCGGGGATAAGCGTTGGTAGGGTTATCTATCGTCCAGTAGTCTACATCCAGGTTATTGTATCTGGCAAAAAGCGAATTGTTGCTATCGTGAAAACGGCTGTCGATCATGTGTCCTATTCTATAGTAGAAAAAGAAGCTTAAATCAAACCCCTGATAGCTCAACCTGTTGGTAATACCGCCAAAGAAATCGGGCACGTCATCGCCTATTACCTGACGGTCATCCGGGGTAATAACTCCGTCTTTATTGAGGTCTTCCAATTTAATCTCACCGGGCACTTTGTTTTCCATGGCTGCAGCCTCTGCTACTTCGTCTGCCTGCCAGATGCCTATTTTCTTGTAATCATAAAAAGTACGAATCGGGTGACCAATCAACCATTTGTTACCGATATCGTCTATTGGCTTGCCGTTTTCATCTTTCAATGCTAATTCTACGATCTCTTCTTTATATGTCGTAATGTTAAAGTCGATATCCCAATTAAACCCATCTGCACGGTCCACCACCACTGCATTTAAGCCCAATTCCAGTCCGGTAGTACGAGTAGAGCCTATGTTTTGTAAGATGTTTTCATAACCTGATGTAGGCGGAAGTGTTCTGTTGAGCAGCAAATCTTTAGTATCTGTCTGATACCAGTCGATACTACCTGACAGTCGGCTCTCAAACAATCCAAAATCAAACCCTACATCTACCGTAGAAGACACCTCCCAAATCAGGTTTGCATTCGGTATTTCATCCAGTGCAAAACCTCTGGCCGGTGTTTCATCCCAGGCATAAGTACTGGATCTGAGGCGACCGTGTGTCTGATAGGGGTCTACTGACGTACTTCCCACAGAGCCGTAGGATACTCTAAACTTCAATTCATCCAAAGCATTGATGCCAGACATAAAACCCTCGTCTATCATTCTCCAGCCAAACGAAAAACCCGGAAATACTTTCCAGCGCTCTGTTTCTGATAGTCTCGACGATCCGTCTGCACGCAAAGACGCCTGAAATAGATATTTACCTCCTATATCGTAGTTTACACGCCCCATAAATGAAGCCAGCTGCCACTCTTCCAGGTCACTAGCCAGATTGCCTTTTACCTCTGCCACTCCCAGGTTATAAAACTTGGAGCTTTCAAAAGGGAGATTTGCTACTTCGGATTTATGCCTTTCTGATCTTAGCTCCTGAATACTTTGCAGCAATGTCACTTTAAGAGAATTGTTTCCAAAATCTTTGTTGTAATTGATAATATTCTCCAGCGTGTAACCAATATCCATATTGTTTTCTATCTCAGCATCAGCAGGACCTCCCCTGTTGTCGTTGGTCAGGCTTCCTCTGAACTCACCCCTTCTTCTGTACCGGATATCAGGCCCGAAATTTACCCTGTAGCTAAGTCCTTCTGTCAGATTAGCCTCGACGTAAAACGGCATAAATATTCTGGTAAATCTCCGCTCATCTACATATGCTCCATCCACTACTTCATTTAGTGGGTTGGTACGGATACCGTCGTTTGTAGGCAAAAAATTCAGGTTGCCTTCTTCATCGTAAGGTACGCCCAGAGGGTTGTTAGATAGTGCTTCACCCATAGTAGCACTGGATCCCCAGTTTTGGATGGCATGCGAAAGCGACGCAGATATACCGGCTTTGAACGTGTTGTTGATTCTATGATCAATATTGATTCTGGACGTGATTCTCCTGTAATCCATGTTTTTGATTATGCCCTCATCGTTGTAATAGCCCAGCGATATATTGAATTGCGTTTTTTCACTACCACCGCTTAAGGACATCTGATGGTTGGTTCGGGCACCCGTTCCTAATATCAAATCCTGGTAATCGGTAGATCTTCCAAGTGCTATTGATTCCAGCTCTACCGGATCATCAAATACGATATCGTCGGAGGGGATTGTACCATTCCATGAAGATCGTTTTGACTCTCTCTTCATAGCGGCAAACTCAGCTCCATTCATCATATCTACTTTTTTGGTAGCGCTGGACGTACCATAAAAACCATCGTATGTAAAAACGGTTTTTCCGGTTGCTCCTCGTTTGGTAGTAATCAATATAACACCATTGGCTCCTCTGGATCCGTAAATAGCTGTAGCAGCTGCATCTTTCAGAATCTCTATAGATTTGATATCCTGAGGGTTGATATCGAAGATAGAACTGGTATTACTGGTCTGTGGTATACCGTCTATCACATATAACGGGTCGTTGGATGCCGATATCGATCTTCTACCCCTGATATTGATCTGTGGGTTTTGCCCCGGACGTCCTCCTGAAGCCAATATGTCCACACCAGAAACCTGCCCTTGCATAGCCTCTACCGAACTGGCCACAGGTATTCGCTTAATGGATTCTTCGTCTAACGAAACAATGGCAGCAGTAACATCTCGCTTATCTTGCGTGCCATAGCCTACCACTACTATCTCTTCAAGTTGTTCGGCATCCAGCTGCAGTTGCATATCGATAACACTCCGATTGTTAACCTGTACCTCCATCGTCACATACCCTACATAGGATATAACCAGCGTGGCATCAGTAGGTACATCGAGGCTGTAATTGCCGTCTAAATCAGTGGTAGTACCATTGCTAGTACCTTTTACCACCACAGAAGCACCGGGCAATCCCTGTCCGGCTTCATCGGTAATTTTACCGGTCACTTCTACATTCTCAAAAGTTACCTCCAGGCTATTTTGCTCTTTGGATTCAAGAATGTCTACATTAATGGTTTTGTTTACTTGTTTAAATTTTAAACCTGCTTTCTCAGAAATTTTCATCAGCACATCGGCTACTGATGAGTTTTTTATTTTAATATCAATTTTGGATGCCCCGTTGAGTTCGTATTTGTCGTAGTTGAAATTGTAATCTGTTTTAGATTCGATGGTTTTAAATATCTTTTCGAGGGAAGCATCTTTCATTTGGATGTTTATATATACCTCACTGACGCTCATACTGTTTTTTTGACCAGTAGAATGGTTCGCTAAAACCAAATTGAGTAGAACAGCTTGCAATAAAACACCATATAGAGACAACTTCATAATTTTTAGTAATGGTTGTAATGGTCTAATTTTCATATCTTTGCATGGTTTTAATAAATAGTGATTTGTTAGAACTACGCTATAGTAGCAGTTGCTTGGGGAAGTGATCGGCTACTATAACAAAATCCGAAACGGTGCTGCCTGGCAGCCCGTTTTTTTTTGAGTCTAATGTTCTTTTATCATTGGCAGTGCTTTTTGTTAAACATGATTTCCACTTTTTTATCATTGATGATGTAGTCAAAATTGAGCGTAAAGCCCATAGCCTGCAAAACCTGCTTTAGACTCTGGTCTTTAAACACAGCACCATAACTTACCGACTTTTTACAAGGTTTTACCACTGCTATCTCTACACCATACCAGCGTTCGAGTGTAGCTACCACTTCCGAAATTGTGGCTTTCTTGAATGAAAGTATGCCATCTTTCCACAATAAATCTTCATAATCATTGTACTTGAGTTTTTCGAGTGTAGCACTTTCTCTGTCGTATTTTATTTTTTCTCCGGGCATCAATACACCTGCACTTGACATCTCTCCGTTTTCATCAATCCTGACTTTCCCTGTTACAAGCGATACCGTTATATCACTGTCGGCGTAGTTGCGTACATTAAATGAAGTACCCAAAGCCACAGTAGAAATACTTCCGCTTTTGACAATAAAAGGTCGGTTCGGGTCTTTAGCTACTTCAAAGAAAGCCTCACCTTTTAATAAAATTTCGCGTTTGCCCGTGGCAAAATTTTCATCATAAGTAATACTACTCTCGGAGTTTAATATCACTTTTGATCCATCTTTTAAAAACACCGTAGATTTTCTCCCTTTTGGGTTTTGCTTCTGCACATAGCTTACCGGTTTCGCTACAGGCTCATCCGCTACCGAGTATGTCTGCTCTACCCACACATAACTTATAGATAGTAACAAAATCAAAGAGGCAGCTATTTTTAATCCGGGTTTAATCCAATCATTTATCTTCCGGATTTTGGTGGGCTTTCGTTTCGCAGTGGTGTGGCTGGCAAGAACTTCTTGCTGCATGTGTGAAATGGTCAGTATTTCTTCTACAATGAAGTCCAGATCAACTGACTCATTCTGAGGATTGCCAGTGAGCTGATCGTGCAAGTCCTGTTCAATAAAGCGGCTAAGGTCTGCATCGAACGTATCGGATTCTATCCAATCGATAAGTTCGTCTAACTGTTCTCCTGAATACCGTTTTTTTATCAGGAGTTTTAATTGTTGCCTATTCACTAGTTTTTCGTTGTTTCAATAAGTAATACACGGTACTACTCACAACTACTCACTGTCATTTAGTTTTTTTATATAAAAAATGCAGAAATGGCCAACAAGTACGAATATCCTCGTTTTTTCAAGAAAACTTTTAATGATTTTAACGCCCTATAAATGTGATTTTCTACCGTGCGCTCGGTCACGTTTAGCTGAAGGGCTATCTCTTTGTTGGAGAGGTTGCTGACTCTACTAAGCCGGAAGACTTCCTGCCTTACCTGAGGCAGGTTTTCAACAAAGCCATCAGTAAGGTGTTTAATCTCATTGAACTGTACACCAGCTTCGGGCGAGGCATAATGCGCTTTGGGGTTGCCCATGATGTACTGCATATAGGCATCTTCTACGATCTTCCTTCTGGATTTGTTGAAAATAAGATTTCTGGCAATACTGGTCAGATAAGGTACTAACGGAAGGTTCTCTTTAATTTTAGCGCGATGAAGCCATATTTTGAAAAACACCTCTTGCACAATCTCTTCACAATCAGACTTTGACCGAAGGTATTGAAACGCCACATGGTACAGTTGTCGGCTATACCTATTAAAGACGGCTCTAAATGCTTCCTGATCGCCATTTTTCAGGCGAGAAAGCAGCTCTCTTTCGTTGACGGTTTGTTGGTTGTACATGTAAAATAAACAGTATAAAAACCGATTATTTTCAGGTTTAGTTTTGCTTGCAAGCCTTTAAAGATAACATAGAAAAATGCTATTAACCAAACCCTTTATCAAAATTCAACGATAAAGAAACAAAACCACCTTAAAAAACCGTGTACGCCAACGTTAACCCGTAAGTGTGTTTTTTACGCGTTTAACCAAATACAACAATAACTACAGCAAAAAGACATGTAACCTCTACCGGATTGAACAAGAGCTCATTAAAACACACCGCTACTAAAACAAAAACGGCTTTTTCATATCCGAAAAAGCCGTCTAACTATTTTTTACTCTGATCTACTCCCACTCGATGGTAGCGGGTGGTTTAGAACTGATGTCGTATACTACACGATTAACTCCCTGCACTCTGTTGATAATGTTGTTGGATACATCACTCAAAAAGTCATAAGGCAGGTGGCACCAGTCTGCTGTCATGCCATCGAGGCTGGAAACAGCTCTCAATGCCACTACACTTTCATAAGTACGCTCATCGCCCATTACTCCTACCGACTGTACCGGTAGCAGCATGGCTCCTGCCTGCCATACATCATCGTAGAGACCCGCTTCTTTGAGTCCGTTGATAAAGATGTAATCAACTTCCTGCAATACCCTTACTTTTTCTGCTGTGATATCGCCCAGTATACGAATGCCAAGTCCGGGTCCCGGAAAGGGGTGTCTGCCCAATATCTTATCGTCTATTTCCAGAGCTTTACCCACTCTCCTCACTTCATCTTTGAAAAGTGTATTGAGAGGCTCCACTACTTTCAATTTCATTTTTTCAGGTAATCCGCCCACATTGTGGTGAGATTTTATCGTAACGGACGGCCCGTTTACCGACACGGATTCAATCACGTCGGGATATATAGTACCCTGCCCCAGCCATTTTACATTTTCTATTCGGTGGGCTTCCTCATCAAATATTTCTATAAACGTCTTTCCTATCGCCTTACGCTTGTCTTCAGGGTCTGTCAATCCTTCCAGTGCCTTGTAAAACTGTGCAGAAGCATCCACTCCTTTCACGTTTAGCCCCATACCCTTATATGACTCCAGTACATCCTGAAATTCATTTTTGCGAAGCAAACCATTGTCTACAAAAATACAGTGCAGCCTATCGCCTATAGCCCTGTGAATAAGGCATGCTGCCACTGAAGAGTCTACTCCTCCAGACAAGCCCAGCACCACTTTATCATTACCCAACTGCTCCTTGAGTGCCTCTACTGTAGACTCTACAAATATATCTGGTGTCCAGTCCTGCACACAGTGGCATATATGCACAACAAAGTTTCTGAGAATAATCTTACCTTGCTCGGAGTGTGTTACTTCTGGATGAAACTGAATACCCCATACCGGATGCGACTGGCTGTGGAAAGCAGCTACTTTTACAGACTCTGTGCTGGCTATAATTTCGTAATCTTCGGGTATGTCCAGAATGGTATCGCCATGCGACATCCATACTTGCGAACCTATGGTTATTTCTTTGAGCAGCTCATTCTTGGTGTCTACTTTTGACAGGCGGGCTCTTCCATATTCACGGATTTCGGAAGGCAAAATTTCTCCACCTGACTTGTGCGCAAGCAGCTGAGCTCCGTAGCATACTCCTAATATAGGTACCTTTCCTATGATTTCTCCCAGGTTAATATCAGGATTGTCTTCCTGACGCACCGAACACGGACTGCCTGAAAGTATGATCCCTTTGACGGTACTGTCAATCTCAGGAACTTTACTAAATGGGTGGATTTCGCAATATACATTTAGCTCTCTTACACGCCTAGCTATTAGCTGTGTATACTGTGAGCCAAAGTCTAAAATGATGATTTTTTCTGCCATCCGCAAAGCTACTATGGCAAGGGATTTTTCAAAGGCTAATGATTAGATATTTTTTCCACACCAAGGGAAAAATATTACCGTCTGGATTGTCCCTGCCTTTGCTTGTTTCTTCCATTTCTCTTCTTGAAGGGTTTTCGTTCCCTGGCTTTCGGGTTGTACTCCGGTCCCTCACCCAGATATGATGGAAGTTTGACTTTGCGTACCTCTCTTTCGATCAGGTTTTCTATTCGGGAAAAACGCGCCATATCGTTTTCATTGATAAAAGTGAAGGCTACCCCATCGGAAGACGCTCTAGCTGTACGGCCTATCCTGTGCACGTAATCTTCGGCATCTTGTGGCACATCATAGTTTACCACCATCTCGATACCGGTAATATCAATACCTCTGCTTACCACATCGGTAGCTACCAGCACGTGAACCTTTCGGTTGGCAAACTGCTGCAGCACTTCCTCTCTGTGCTTCTGTTCCAGCCCGGAGTGAATAGCCTCAGCCTGAATACCCATCTTTTTAAATTCCCGCGTCAACTGATCAACCGATGTTTTTTTCGATGAGAAAACAATTACACTGGTCATTTTTCTGGCTTGCAGAAGGTGTTTGAGCAAACCGGCTTTTTGGTTGTCGTATGTGAGGAAAGCTGCCTGAACAATATTTTCTGCGGGTTTGGAAATCGCTATGTTGATCTGCTCAGGATCCTTGAGCACCTCTTTGGTTAGCTTGCGAATGTTTGGCGGCATTGTAGCCGAAAACATCAGATTTTGCCTTTCCTGAGGCAATTTCTTCATGATTAGTTTTATATCATCATAAAAGCCCATATCAAGCATTCTATCGGCTTCATCCAGAATAAAGTGCTTTACGGTATCGAGCTTTACATATTCCTGATTGATGTGCGCAATAATACGCCCCGGAGTAGCTACTATTATATCTGCTCCTTTTACCAGTGCTTTCTTTTGATTATCCCAGGATGAGCCATCGCCACCACCATATATGGCTATAGAGCTGACACCTACAAAATACCCCAAACCTTGTATCTGATTGTCTATCTGAATGGCCAGCTCACGGGTAGGCACTATGATCAATGTGTTGATTTCTCCGTGGTGGGAAGAATCGCTGATCTTTTGCAATACAGGCAATAAAAAAGCGGCTGTTTTTCCTGTGCCTGTCTGGGCACAAGCCAGAAGATCTTTGTTTTCTAAGATTACAGGAATGGCCTGCTCCTGAATGGGGGTGGCTTCTTCAAAGCCCATGGATTCTACACCTTCTAATACGGGGTTGTGAATACCTATTTCTTTAAACTTCAAGTCTTTAATCTAATTTTTCTAGCACTAAAAAACCAAAAATACTTTAATTGTACTAGCTTAACAGATATTCTGATTCTTTTTTTCAGCTACCCGGTGTGTTCTGAATTATTCAAAAAGCGAAAGGAATTTATGAAAAGAGGTTTTTCGCACCAATAACATATCCGCCAACTCTACTCCAAAAGCAAGCAAAACAATACCTACCAGCAACCAGGCATACTGCCATACTGCCTGCATGTCTATACCCAAAGATGGTACTATAACTCCGACCAGGTATACCCCGCCACCTATAAGGATCCCCCCTGTCACCAGTACTCCTACTACTAACATCAATCCGTTGAGCATTCGCTTCCAAAGCGGTGTGGACATGGCTTGCTCCACCACATTGTCTACAAATTGAGCTGAAAGGTCTACGTCAACATCTTCTGCCAGAGACTGATCAATAGCCTGATATAGAAAAGCATCGAGATCGGAACTATCCGATGATTCTTTTCGCTCAAATACCTTTTCCTGAAGTTTATAATCGTTGCTGTCTTTCATTTCACTGCCTGCTTTTGATAATACCCCTTGAGTTTATCTTTCAACATCTTTCTTCCCCTAAAGATATAGCTTTTTACTGTTCCTTCGGGTAGTTCTGTTACCTGAGCTATTTCCGCATAGCTCAGTTGATCCAGGTGATAGAGTGTAATCATCACCTGATAAGGTTTAGGAAGTTGGGCCACCGATTGCTTTATCAGTGTATTCAACTCCTTTTGTTCCAAAATAGACGAAGGATTGGACACATCCATTACCCGCTCGGCTTCATCTGCCCCGCTTACTACATCTATCTTTTTGCTTCTTTGTGAATTAATCGCCGTATTGTAGGCTATGGTACCGATCCACGTTGATAATTTACTCTTAAAACCAAAGCCGGATAGCTTTTGATAAACTTTAATGAACACTTCCTGACAAACATCTTCTACAGAGCTTTGGTCGGCAATAATGCGCGAAACAATATGGTACACCAACCTTTTATGCTTACTGATCAGATTATGAAAAGCAGCTTTATTACCCGATAAGATTTCACCAACAAGTTTCCGGTCTTCATCCATGTGCTCATGAGACAAGGGAGATGTAAAATTGTTGCAGAATTTATAAAAATTATTCGAGTAAATTTTAAGTTGATATTTTTTGCAACATAAATGCTACTCTTGTGTCATATAGGCGAAATCAAAAAACAAACTGTAAATAAAAAAACATGATACCAGTATTTGTAGTAATAACGATTGCCCTGAGCATACTTACTTTGGTGAAAAACATTTTAGACTACAAGCTAAAGCGCAAAATACTCGACAAAGAAAACATCGCCAATATGGAATTTCCTTCCATTATAGAGCGAGAAGTCAATTATGATAAAATCCCTTTTTTAAAGTGGGGACTTATCATACTGTTTGCCGGCGCGGGCTTAATTCTAATTGAAGTTTTTGGTTTTAGCTTTAGAACTCACCAAAGTTCACTACCGTTTGGCATAGTACTCATGTCTGTAGCTATGGGATTTCTCACATACTTCGGCATTATGCAGTCCATGTTCAACAAAAAAGAATAAACACATCTTTTATAGTCTATAGTGCCGGACTGTGCCTCATTAGCATTGCCGGCATTATTTTTTCACATCAGTACCCTTATATACCATATCTTCATTGAAGGGGTACTCATTATCGTCTCGGTCTACATCTGCAATTCGCATAGACGGGTCTAATTCTATCGATTTTATTTCCGATGCGGCCACAGGTATTTCAAATGTATAATAGGGATTCAAAAATGGCCAATCTGTTAATTGCTTCACATTTTCAGCCTGCTGCTTTTGTCCACGCATCACATCAAGTGGAATATAGTAAAGTGTCTTGTCTCCATTTTTGAGGGTAAGTTCTACTTCCAGTGGCATAGGCATCTCCCCTTCTCTTGCTATCGTCAGCAGAGACTTATCTTCTTTGCTCACAACCGATTTAATGGCATAATCGATCTGGCTGGTGCTGTTTACCCAATAGTCAAAGTACCAATCCAGTGAAATACCACTTTCTTTTTCAAACACTCGCAAAAAATCTTCTTTGCCGGGATGTTTGTATTTCCATTCGTTGAAAAACCTTCTGAATGCTTTATGAAAAACATCTTCTCCCATGATGTAAGCCATCTGGTGAAGTGTAACAGCACCTTTGGCGTAAGAAGATACCACATATCCTCTGTTGGTCTGAAAGTAATCGGCATGTGTAGTCAGTGGCTCTTCTTTTCCTGATTTTGCCAAAGCAATGTAAGATTTAAAGCTTGAGTTGTATGACTTCTCATCGCTTTTCTTAGGAGGAAACAACTGATCCATTACCAGGTCGCCGGCATACTCAGCAAAGCCTTCGTCTATCCAACCAAACTCGCTTTCGTTTGTAGCAGCCAGCATAGGCAGCCAGCTGTGGCAAATTTCGTGTACAGACACGCCCACCAGGCTTTTCAAAGACCTATGTCCGGTAATAAGAGTAGCCATAGGATACTCCATACCCCCATCGCCACCTTGTATAATACTAAAATCTGAATAGGGATAAGCGCTAAACGTTTCGTTCAGGATGGCAAACGTCTTATCCATATATTCCGGCAATTTCTTCCAGTTTTTTTCTATAGTATCTGTCTGATACAGATAATGCACCAAAGGACCTGCACTTGTTTTTTCCTTGTAGTGTTTGTAGTCAGGATCTGCCGCCCATACAAAATCATGCACTCGCTCTGCCTTAAACTTCCAGGTAAGCATGCCCTCCTTCACTTTTGGCTTTGCTTTGGCATAGCCATGCCCAATCTCTCCGGCATTTTGCAGTACGCCCGTACCTCCTACTACATACTTTTTATCGATGGTAATATTTACCTGAAAATCTCCCCAGGGACTATAAAACTCACGCATTACATACGGGTCTGTGTGCCATCCGGTAGCATCGTACTCTGCCATTTTAGGAAACCACTGCGACATAGAATACCGAATACCTTCTTTGCTATCACGACCACTTCTGCGCACCTGCAGGGGCACCTGACTTTCAAATTGCATTTCAAACACACTACTACTGCCCGGCAATATAGGCTGTGCCAAGGCTACCTCCAGCACTGTGCCCGACACTTCGTAAGACAGTTTTTTTCCATCCTGAGTCAACTCCAACACATGATGCCACCCTTGCTCGTGCTCTTCCAGATGATAGATACGATCTTTTATTCGCTTATCAGGATCGGCTATGGTTCTACTTCTGATATCCATAAGGCTACCAGGCTGAAATGCATTAAAATACAGGTGATAATACACATTGAAGAGTGTGTCGGGCGAATGATTGGTATACAACAGACGCTGTGTACCTTTCATTTGATTGGTAGTCACATCCATAGTGATGTCCATGGTGTAGTCTACCTGCTGCTGCCAATAGTACGACTGACCTTGCACAGACCCAACAAATAACACGAATAAAACTGACAACAAGAGGTGTTTGATCATTTTGAATACTTTTTTAAAAATTAAAGTTTGCAATTTATAAAAAACAGATGGGGATAATGAGCCATACAAAGCGGTAAATACACCGCATGTATAAATTATGACTACAGCAACTGCCTGAGCACCTCGCGTTGAATTTCATGTTTGCCTTCAAAAGACACAAAACGTGCTTTGAGCCCCGTTGCATTTTGTGCCTTTTCAATCTCTTTTTGATATGCAGGCATTTGAAAGAAATTATCTTTATCACCTAAAACCATAGTCAGTCGGGCTGTTGGTTTGATCCAGTCAAAATCATCAGAGGTTAGTTCTGCCGGAAAATCAGCACCCCAGAGGGTAAGGGTATCAAAAGGCCAACGAGCGTGTGCCAAAAAACGGCAAATTGCAGGACCGCCTTGAGAAAAACCAAAAGCATGAAGGGTGTAATTGCTCACATCTACCTGACCTAAAACCTGATCCACTAATGCATCGAAATACCTTTTCTGGTTTATTAAATCAGTCTCCCTATCCTCTTTTGTCATCCAGCTGGCTCCTACTTCCTTGTGGCCTTTGAGGTAAAAACGTGATAGCCCCTGAGGAGCTACCACAAAATGTTCGTTGGCATCCAGTACGTCAAACCTCCTTATAAAATGTGAAGCCAGTTGTCCATACCCATGGCAAGCAATCCAAATATGCTTAGTAGAAGGATTGATCTTGTTTAGCGTAGCATAAGCTGCTTTTACAGACACATCCAGATGGTGGTACTCCTGCACAATAGTATCAAGGTTTTTTATAACTAATTCGGTACAATTTACCGGCACTATCGTCCGAGAGCAACACCGCTCCGTCGGGCATTACGATCAGATCTACCGGCCTGCCCCAGGCCTCCTGCTCTTTTTCATTGAGCCACCCTCCTGCAAACGTGTCATAGCTTACTGCTTTATTGTTTTGCAGCTTCACCAAAGACACTCTATATCCTATCTTGCGTGAGCGGTTCCACGATCCATGTTCGGCTATCAAAATCTGATTTTTATATTCAGCGGGAAACATGTCGCCTGTATAAAACACTAATCCCAGAGGTGCTACATGAGCATCCAGCTTTCTGGCTGGTGCTTTGAATTCGTCGCAGGAAAACTTATGCCCAAAATCAGGATCACCAATGTCACTTCCGTGGCAATACGGGTACCCAAAATGCTCTCCTGCCTTGGTAGCAGTATTGAGTTCGCATGGAGGCAGGTTATCACCCAATTGGTCTCTGCCATTGTCTGTAAACCAGAGTTGTTTCGTATCTGGATGCCAGGCCAGTCCTACAGAGTTGCGTACTCCTTTTGCATAAATTTCCCTACCTGTACCGTCGGGATTCATTCGGGTAATAGTGGCGTAGATTTCGTTTTTACTCTCACATATATTACATGGTGCACCTACCGGTATGTATAGTTTTCCGTCGGGCCCAAACGCTATGTGCTTTTGGCCGTGATGGCGATCGGTCGGGTAATCATCGTATATCAGCACCGGTTTTGATGGGTTTTCCAGGTTATCTTCTATATTGTCATACCGCCAGAGCTTGCTGATTTCAGCCACATACAAACTCCCGTTTCTAAATGCCACACCATTGGGGTTGTTCAGACCGGAAGCAATCACATACGTTTTATCTCCTTTATTGTCGCCATTGGTATCCACCACAGCATATACTTTGCCGGCATTTCTACTCCCTACAAACACGGTACCTTTAGCTCCCAAAGCCAGCGAACGGGCATTATCTACCTGATCGTTATAAACTTCTATTTCAAACCCGGCAGGAAGTTTTATAGATGAAAGTTGCGCGTCGGTTTGCACCGCACTGCTGCCCTTGTCTTTGTTTTCTTCCATTCCGGAGCAAGAAAAACTAATGGTAACAGCTGCCAGTAACAATACGAACAAGTTAGGATTTTTCATATATCTCATTTTTCTTATATAAGGTAATACTTAAGGAAAGTTAGTTTATTTTTTCGTACCAAAACCATGCAGGTTTTGCTTAACAAAACTTCGTGGAAACTTTTCAACACCCGGAAAGCCTAATTTAATATCTTTACCCGAATGAGGGATGTAATTTGTGCCAAACAAATAGTCCCAAATACTGAGCGACAACCCAAAATTAACACCATAGCGACGTTCTTTTGGTAAATCGTGTGCATGATGCCAGATATGCATCGCTGCAGTGTTAAAAATATACTTCAGTGGCCCGATATTGAGGTGAAAATTGGCATGATTCCAATGTCCTATAGCTATCGCGATCATGTGTACCAAAAAGAAATCGCTAAGGCTAAAACCGATCATGGCAAGCGGTACATACTCAAGGGATTTGTAAACCACGTTTTCCATCCAGTGATAGCGCAAATGTGCCGCAAAGCCCATTTGTTCTACACTATGATGTACCTTGTGAAACTCCCACAGCCAATCTGATCTGTGCAGCAAACGATGAACCCACCACTCGATAAAATCTTTGACCACAAAAAGTGTGAGTAACTGCGCCCATGCCGGCCAGCTTCCTACCTCTATTGCCACCAGATTTTTTACTCCAAACAACCCCAAAAAGTCCTTAAAAAGAGTAACACCCACTTGCGATAGCCCTGCAAATACTACTACTGAGAACAGAAAGAAGTTGAAAAACATGTAGAAAAAATCCAGCCAGAAGTCTTTACGAAATACTGCCTGTTGTTTTCTCCAGGGTTTTGCTACTTCCAAACCAAAAAAAACAGCTGAAATAAGGATTAGAAAGTAAAAGTAGTTTTGCCAAAGTCCGTCGCTGGATTGAAACGTAAGCTGCCCCCAAAACCACCGGACATAACCGATTGTGCCTTCTACAAATAATTCTAAGTATTTCATGTTTGCCTCTATTACCGGCTAATCTTCCTGTTCATACCACTCTATGTCAGTAAGTGGTGCTCGCCTGCCCGTAGCTTTCGGCGCGTAGTTTTTAGCCAGATAGTCTAATATTATGTCTTCATTTTCGCCCAGATCCCAGAGCTTTTGAGTAGCCTGCATCCAGCGTATCATACTTTCCCAGCCCTCACGTGTTGCTCTGTTTTGAGTTACCAGTTTAGAAGAATGACACACCGTACAATTGGCTACTACCAGCTCATATCCATTGTCGGCGATCAATCCTGTCTTAGTATGTACACCATCTACTACTTCGTTTTTCGAAGTTTCTGCTGGTTCTACTGGCAAAACTACGTTTTCAGCGGGCTTGAGGTTTAGTATATAGAGCGTTACCAGCGGATACATTACCATAAATACCAGCAAAAGTACAATGGCATACAAACACCTCACTACCAATTTTATTCCCTTCTGTTGATTCATATTATTTGGCTTTTACGGCTATACGGTGGCATGCATTGTTTAGATAGCCTCTGGGGTTCCACCCCGGCACCACCATGGGCTGACTCACACCATTGCTGTCAGTTGCTTTTGCCCAGATTTCATAGTATCCTTTTTCAGGCAATCGCACCCTGGCTTTCCAATGCTGCCAGGCCAGCCTGTTGGCAGGGCGCTCCAACTCACACGAATGCCAGGTAGCTCCAAAATCTATGCTGTAAGACACTTTGGCTACTTCCAGCTCTCCGGCCCATGCATGCCCCCTTATTTCAAACTGCTTGCCTTTATCGATCATCAAACCGGATTTCGGATATGTAATTAGCGACTTTACCGGCATAGATTCAATTATGCACATGTCTTCCTCAGCCACCTTAGCTCCGGGAGCTACAGGCTCACAGGGAACTCTGTATGACATACCTCCCATCTTCGGCCCATCGTGAACTTTATCGCGAACAACCAATTTGCTAAGCCACTTACCCGATGTACTGGCCGGCCACCCTCCTGCTACCATACGTAGCGGATATCCATGAACCAGCGGAATATCCTCTCCATTCATCGAAAAGGCCAGTAATGTTTCTTCCTGCAGGGCCTTTTCGATAGGCACCCCTCTCGATATCACTACCTTGTCCTGGTCGCCACTGAGGTGGGTATCTTTTCCATAATACCCTACGTACACAGCATCCTGTTTTATCCCTACATCCTCTAAAACATCGCGCAGACGTACGCCTGTCCATACAGGGCAAGCCACAGCTCCTATGGTCCACTGATTTCCTTTGGCCGGTGGGTTATACTCACTCCTGCCATTGCCACCACACTCCAGGGTCAACTGATATGTATAATGCTTAAACCTGGTTTTCAACTCTTTCAGCGTGTAGGACTTCTTCTGTTTTACAGATTCTCCTTCTATAGTCAACTTCCAATTGTCTGCATCCGGATTTTCTGGCACCATACCATTATTTCTTATAAACATTTTATCTTCCGGGGTAATCTTATCGTCAAGCAGGTGTGCCTGTGCCTCCATATTCCAGGGCCTGTCGTTGAGCAATGTCATGTCTTTGTGTTTATTAAACAAGCCAAAAGGATCGTCTTCACGCAACGCCAAAGGTTGATACCCCTCCGGCATATTTGCAGCATACACTATATCAAACCCAACTATGCCTGCCAGAGCTGCTATTCCACTCTTTTTTATAAAATTTCTTCTTGATTTATTTCCCTTACCACTCATGCTATGAAAATTAGATGTTCTGTTAAACCGGTGTATAACTTTTACCGCCTCTTACGATGATTTCCTTTCGGATCAATATGCAGGCCAATTTTATTCATTAAAAATATTTTTTCACAAACTATTCAATCAATAAAATACATTCACATTACTAACTATTTGATGCACAACAAGTAACCTTTTCCAGAAAATATACACATAAAAAACAGCCATTAAAGCCGTCGTAAACTTGACTTAGCGCGATCATATATTTCTCAAAATTATTATTTACCTTACCGGAAAGATAAATGAAAACATAGAGTCGTGCCTAATATCGACTTTGTATAAGCTATCTTTGCAACAAAACTCAAATCGGTGAATGGAAGAGAATTTCAAAAAAAGAAATGAGGATAAAGATTTGATCAGCCGCTATGAATCTCACCGGGAAAATAATGAATCTGGTTATTTTTCACAGGAAGAATTTGAAAGCATCATTCAACATTATCTGGACAGAGGAAAAAACAGAAAGGCACTGAAAGCTGTCAACCATGCTGTAGAGCAATACCCCTTTGTCGCCGAATTTCTGGTATTTAAAGCACAAGCATACTCTCATCTGCAGGAATTTGGTGTAGCCATATCTATACTGGACAAAGCAACTAACCTACACCCGGGTGATGCTGAAATCTACCTACTCAAAGGCAATATTCAGGCGATGAATGGCGATCATAAAGACGCCTTGGAGAGCTTTGAAAAAGCACTTCAATACTCAGACGACAAAGACGAAATTTATTATAGCATAGGTCTTACTCATCAAAATAGGGCTGAATACAATGACGCCATAGGCTTTTACAAAAAAGCACTGGAAGAAAACCTAAACAATGAAAATGTACTCTATGAACTGGCCTATTGTCTGGATATGACCGGCGAGCTGGAAAGCAGCCTGTCCTATTACAAAGACTTTATAGACAATGACCCGTACTCAGAGTATGCCTGGTACAATCTGGGCATTGTATACAACAAGCTCAACCGCTTTCATGAAGCTATAGACGCTTATGAATATGCCATAGCTATAGACGAAAAATTTACCTCGGCATATTTCAACATGGGCAATTCGTTCATGCAAATTGAAAAATTTGAAAAAGCACTGGATGCCTATAAAATCACTCTGGAATTTGAAGGCCCCAGCCCGGAAATATACTATAGCATTGGCACTGTATACGAGCGCATAGAACAATACGACCTGGCTATCCGGTATTTCAGGAAGGCCACTAAACTGGATCAATACTACGATGAGGCCTGGTACTTTACCGGCGTGTGTCTGGCCAAACAGGAAAAGTGGTACGAAGCGGTACATTTTTTTAATAAAGCCCTGAAACTGGATGTAGAAAACCCCGACTACTGGAAAGCCATAGCAGATGCCGAGTATAAAGTAGGCAATAATGTATCGAGTCTCGACGCATACGATGAAGCCAGTCAACTGGCTCCAGACAACAAAGACATCTGGCTCGACTGGTCGTATGTATATTATGAGCAGGGTGATTTGGAGCAGGCTACCGACATTATGATAGACGGCATAGAAGAATGTCCGGAAGAAGCCGAACTATACTACCGAAATGTGGTGTATCTGATCGAGCAGGGCAAGTATCAACTGGCTTTCAACTACCTGGAGCAGGGGCTTGTACTGAACTATGAAAAGCACACCGTACTCTACGACTTTTTCCCCAATCTGGAAACTCAAAAAGCTCTCTTCAAAATCATACAACAATACAAGTAACAAAAAAGACCTCTTTATCCGGAGGTCTTACTCATATCATATTAATAATACCACAAGGTGTGCCGCCTTCTCAGGTGCTTTCTGATATTCATAACAAAAGCAAGGGCAAGGTAAACCAGTAGCGGTGACCCAAAGGTCAAAAAAGAGGTGTAAATAAAAAAGAGCCTAATACTTGACGTAGGTATCAGAAGCTTTTCGCCAAGCTTGGCACAAACACCAAAAGCATATTTTTCGAAAAAATCCTGCATAGCTATTTTTTGTACTGCAATATTAACGAATTCCGTTCTTTTTTTGTGTATTATAAGTTTAGTATATTATTTATTTTTGGCTATTATTGCACAGATTTCAACCAAATTTAATATTTACCGATAATTAAAAATAAACAAATATTCAAATGAGAAAGTCGAATTTTGCGATTGCATTGGCTGCTAGTATTTTTCTACTGTCCGGATGTAGTGCCTTAAAAAACATGGTTAAGCTTGCTAAAGATCAAGATCTACAAGTGGTACCAAACCCATTGGAAGTTCATGGAGATAAAGTGGAGTTTGAGATGTCAGCAGTTTTGCCTGCAAAAATGCTCCCTTCCAAGTACATGTACACCATCAACACATTCTATAAGTATGGTGAAAATGACAAAAAAGTAGGCAGCATCGAACTGAAGTCAAGTGATTTCCCTAACCAAAGCACATCTGCATCTAGAAAAAGTGCTACACTTTCATTCGACTACACAGACGACATGAAGTCTGGTACTTTGGATATTCAGGGAGTAGCTTCATCAGTTACATCTGGTAAATCACTCAACACAGAAAGAATAACAGTAGCTCCCGGTGTAATCACCACTTCAAGACTGGTAAAAGACGGTCACTACGCTGTGTATGCTCACAGTGGATACAACGACAAAGAAGAGCTTATCCCTACTACAGTAGATTTCTACTTTGCTCAAGGTAGCTCATACCTGCGTTCTTCTGAAACAAGAAGTAAAAAAGGAAAAGACTTCTCTGCTTTTATCGCTGACAAAAACGTTACACGTACAGTTACCATTATAGGTGCTCACTCTCCTGAAGGTACTGAAACTGTAAACTCTGACCTGTCTGGTGACAGAGCTGCTGCTATCGAAAAGTACTACAGAGCTCAAATGAAAAAGTACGACTACAAAGAAATGGCAGATGAAATCAAATTTGTATTAAAGCCTGTAATTCAGGACTGGAAAGCCTTCAAAGCTGCTTTGAATAACTACGACGGCATTTCTGACGCTCAGAAATCTCAGATTTTGAAGATTGTTAACGGTGCTGGTTCTTTCGAAGACAAAGAAAAAGCGTTGAGAAAACTTGATTCTTACAAAGCTATTTTCAAAGATATCTACCCTGGCTTGAGGGTTGCTAAGACTGAAGTATTAACTGTAAAAGAGAAAAAGTCAAACCCGCACATTTCTATCCTTGCAAAACAAATTGTAGATGGAAAAATCAGTGCTGATTCACTTTCTAACGAAGAATTGCTTTTTGCTGCTACACTTACTCCTTCATTGACAGAAAAAGAAGCTATCTACAAAGCATCTACTAAGAAAAGCGGAAGCTGGAAAGCTCACAACAACCTGGGAGCTGTATACCTGGATATGGCTAAAGAAGGAAACAAAAACCAAAACATAGAAAAAGCTGTAGCTCAGTTGGAAATCGCAGCTAAGAAAAACAACGCTGCTGAAGTACTTGGAAACCTTGCTACTGCATATGTAATGCAAGGCAACTACAGCAAAGCGTACGATACTATTACAGAGGCGCTAAGCAAAGGACCTAGCAAGGATCACGCTGCTGGAATGAATAGCGTAAGAGGTGCACTAGAAATCAAAAGAGGTGAGTACGATGCTGCTTTGTCTTCTTTAGGTTCATCTACTTCTGAAGCTGACGTTATCTTCAACAGAGGTCTTGCTCTATTGCTCAACAAGGATTTCCAAAACGCCATCACTGCGTTTGGTGATGTAACAGAAAAAGACAGTGATTATGCACTGGCTTACTACTGCTCTGCTATCGCTTCAGCTCGATTGAGAAACGATGCTGACATGATCAGCAGCCTGAAAAAAGCTGTAGACAAAGATCCTAAATTGAAAGAAAAGGCATTGAACGATCTTGAGTTCAACAAATATGCCGGAGCAGTTAGCGCTGCATTGAAATAAGAACCATTTCATTTCATGATATTAAAAACCCTCTCCTTCGAGAGGGTTTTTTTATGCCTTTTTTTCGAAAGAAAAACGAACAAGCAACACAAACCGCTTTACCAATAAGATAAATGCATTTTTATAGCCAAAAGGCATCACAGATTTGTAGAATTGGCTTAGGATATTCATGGGCTAGTATATAATTTAGCGGTTCGAAAAAATTATTGAGTAAATGAGAGTAATTCAATTTAGAGAAGCCTTGCGAGAAGCGATGAGCGAGGAAATGAGAAGGGACGAAAATGTGTTCCTTATGGGTGAAGAGGTTGCAGAATACAATGGTGCTTATAAAGTAAGCCAGGGTATGCTGGATGAATTTGGCCCTAAAAGAGTAATCGACACCCCTATTGCTGAACTTGGATTTTCAGGTGTTGGAGTTGGTGCAGCCATGAACGGTCTCAGGCCAATTATTGAATTTATGACTTTCAACTTTTCGCTGGTAGCTATAGATCAGGTAATAAATGGTGCAGCCAAAATGATGTCTATGTCTGGAGGCCAATTCAATGTGCCAGCTGTATTCAGAGGGCCTACCGGTAATGCAGGACAATTAAGTTCTCAACACTCTCAAAACTTTGAAAACTGGTACGCAAACACCCCCGGACTGAAGGTAGTAGTACCGTCCAACCCATACGATGCTAAAGGCCTGCTAAAATCAGCGATAAGAGATAACGATCCGGTTATTTTCATGGAGTCGGAACTCATGTATGGCGACAAAGGCGAAGTACCTGAAAGTGAATACATACTACCCCTGGATAAAGCTAAAGTAGTAAAGGAAGGTACCGACGTTACACTAGTGTCATTTGGAAAAATGATGAAAGTAGTAAAGGAAACGGCAGATGAACTAGCTAAAGAAAATATCAATGTAGAATTGATAGACCTTGTATCTGTAAGACCTATCGACTACAAAACGATAATTGAATCAGTAAAGAAAACGAATAGATTAGTGATTTTAGAAGAAGCATGGCCTCTTAGTTCCATTGCTACTGAAGTGAGTCACTATGTACAGCGCCATGCTTTTGATTACCTCGATGCTCCTATCCACAGAATCAATAGCAAAGATGTTCCTGTACCTTACGCACCTACTTTACTACAAGAGGTTCTCCCTAATGTAGAAAGAGCAGTAAAAGCTATAAAAGCGGTATTGTACAGATAATACCCACACAATATTTACTCTTAAGAAATGGTAGACAGATTAAGACATCCTGTCTACCATTTTTTTTAGGATATCTTTAGCCGCATCCGTGATTTTAGTACCGGGCCCGAACACACCAACCACTCCCTGCTCATATAAAAACGGATAGTCCTGCGGAGGAATCACACCCCCTACCACGATCATTTTATCCTCTGCTCCTATTTTTTTAAGTGCCGCAACCAGCGCTGGCACAAGTGTCTTATGCCCGGCAGTGAGGCTGGATATCCCAATCAAATGAACGTCATTTTCCGCGGCTTGCTCTGCCACTTCTTCAGGGGTTTGAAAAAGCGGACCTATATCCACATCAAAACCCAGGTCAGCAAAGCTGGTAGCCACTACTTTAGCCCCCCTATCATGTCCATCCTGCCCTATTTTCGCTACAAGGATTCTGGGCCTTCTTCCGTCCAACTCTTCTATCTTTTCTATCAAATTCTTTATTTCCATTTGATCGCTTTTGTCTGCCATAGCCTGAGAATACACCCCACTTACTGTTTTGATAGCCGGAATATACCGACCATACACATTTTCCAACGCTTCTGATATTTCTCCAAGAGTAGCCCTGTGCTCTGCAGCAGTTATTGCCAGCGACAGCAAATTACCCGCTTCGTTGGCAGCAGCCTCCCTCAAAGCCAGCAAACCTGCTCTTACAGCACTTTCATTCCTGTTTTCTTTTAATCTATTTAGCCTTTCTATTTGTTTTTTTCTTACTACTGTATTGTCAATATCCAACACATCTACTTCGGTATTCTCATTAGAAAGATACTTATTTACCCCTACAATCACATCTTTTCCTGCATCTATGGCTGCTTGCTTCCTTACTGCTGCCTCTTCAATTTTCATTTTAGGAAGTCCGGATTCTATGGCTTTTGCCATACCTCCCATTGATTCTATTTCCTGAATAATATCCCAGGCTTTTCTGGCAAGCTGATCGGTAAGATACTCCACATAATACGACCCACCCCACGGGTCAACCGCCTGTGTAATGCCTGTTTCCTTTTGCAAGTACAGTTGCGTATCGCGGGCTATCCTGGCGGTATAGTCTGTAGGTAGGCTAATGGCCTCATCCAATGCATTGGTATGCAAAGACTGTGTATGTCCGAACACAGCCGCCATAGCCTCTACGGTTGTTCTCGCCACATTATTATAAGGGTCCTGAGCTGTCAGGCTCCAACCGCTCGTCTGACAGTGCGTGCGCAAAGCCATAGATTTTGGGTTTTGGGGATTGAATTGTTTTACCAGTTTTGCCCACAACAGTCTACCAGCTCTCATTTTAGCTATTTCGGTAAAATAATTCATTCCTATAGCCCAGAAAAAAGACAATCTTGGAGCCAGGTTATCTACATCAATACCCGCATTTACACCTGTTCTCAGATACTCAAGGCCATCTGCCAGAGTAAATGCCAACTCCAGCTCGGCTGTGGCACCTGCTTCATGCATATGATAGCCACTTATGCTGATGGAATTGAAACGAGGCATGTTTTCAGATGTATACTTAAATATATCGGAGATAATACGCATGGAGGGCTTGGGAGGGTAGATAAAGGTGTTGCGGACCATAAACTCTTTCAGGATGTCATTTTGAATCGTTCCAGTTAGTTTTTCCGGCGACACACCCTGCTCATTCGCTGCAACTATATAAAAAGCCATGATAGGTAAAACAGCACCATTCATGGTCATTGATACTGACATTTGATCCAACGGTATCTGATCAAAAAGAATCTTCATATCTTCTACCGAATCGATCGCCACGCCGGCTTTTCCAACATCACCAACTACTCTCTCGTGATCCGAATCATATCCCCTGTGGGTAGGTAAATCAAATGCTACCGACAAACCTTTTTGCCCTGCAGAAAGGTTTCGTTTATAAAAAGCATTGGATTCTTCGGCGGTAGAAAAACCCGCATACTGACGAATGGTCCATGGCCTGCTTACATACATAGTACTGTAAGGTCCTCTTAGAAAAGGAGGTAAACCGGAAACAAAATCACCATGCTCAACATGCGCTATATCGACCGATGAAAAGCTTTTGCGATACACTGGATTGCCTGAGATTTCTTTTCCATCATCCTCAATTCTTTTATCTACAAATCGCTCTGTTTCACCTAAAAATTTTTTGTCTAAATTTGCTATTTTAGAACAAATTTCCTTGTCAAAATAGCCTGAATCCACAATTTTATAAGATCGAATCAATTGTTGAAATTCACCCCAGGACTCTTGAATTAGTGTTTCTACAATACTCGTAAAATAATAGGAACCTTGAAGAGGGTTACTAACCTGATCGAGGCTCGATTCTTCCTTTAAAATTTTAGTAATATTATCCACTATTCTCCCCGGGTAGTCAGCTCCATCTTCGTAGGTTAACTGCATGGAAGTAGCTCCCCCCAGCAAAGCAGCTACCGACTGGCATGTATTGCTGATCAGCTCTGTACCAGATTTTGGAGAAGCAATCACATGCAGGGGCAAATGCTGAATTTCAACATCACGCAAACCGCATTGCCTCTGCACTACTGCCAGCAAAAAGCGGAGACTCCTTAGCAGAGCAACCGTGATGTATAAATTATCTCCACTCTCTAGCCTCACAAACATAGAGGACAACACATCGTTTACACTAACCCCTCTTTTTTGAGCTGCTAAAATGTAATACAGCAATTGGGTACATACTTCTGCTACCTGCAATACCGGCGCATTGCCTTTAGAAGGTTCCAAAGCCAAATAGTGAATGTTAGAATAATCGCCTATTACAGTTCTGTATTTTTCCCAATTATCAAGGCGGCCGTTAAGCAAAGCCAAATTGAAGATTTCATCGCTATGGATATCGATATACCCATACGTTTCATCCGGATTAATTTTATTCTTTTTGAGCCATTGGAAATAACCGGACAGAGACTCTAGCTGGCAAGTTTTTAGATTTACATGGCAACAGTCTGGTAATACATCCCGCAAAACTTTCTCCGGGTCAAACCCGCCTTGAGCTTCGATTACAATTCCATCAACGCTATTTTTCAATGCCTGTAAAATGCTTGCATTATCGAGGGGCTGGTTCGAATAATAAAACATATCCGATGAATCAAAAATAAAGTCCCCATGATGCTGCATAAAAGAGCTGACATCTCCGGCATGCTTAAATGGCGACACACGAACACCTTTTCCTATATCAATCCCCAGTGTATCCGGTGATACTCCTTTTAAATCCTCGGTGATTAAAGTGATCCATTGTGATGGAGATATTCTATTAAATTCTTCGAATCCGAAATTCTTATCAGCCATAATTATTGGGTATGTTGAGTCTTGGTAAAAATAATCATTTTGAAAGAGTAAACCTTCTGTATATGACAGGCATTCGTCATATTTGCACCTGAAAACCGAGCTCATTACATCCCTTAAAAAAACACGAAAAAACTACTGCAGGCAGCAGGATTTTTTGTGGATTTTAAGTAAAGCTCAGGCTTTTATAGAAATTGTATTTTTAAAAGAATTTTAAAATAAAAAATGATATCAGAAGGCTTTTTGATGGATTATAAAAAGTCAACACCAATTTCATTTTTTTGTTATCTATTTTTTCTACAATTTTGATATCCGCTATGGATGTAATCGTCCGTTAATAGTTTTTAAACCACCAATTTAACAATCTCAAATGCACAATAAAATATGGGATACCTGTTTGTCTTTTATTAAGGAAAAAGTTCCTGAACAAAGCTTTAAAACGTGGTTTAAGCCCATTATTCCAGTAAAATTCGAAAACAGTGTGCTCACCATACAGGTGCCTACACAATTCTTTTATGAATGGTTAGAAGACAATTACGTCAACATACTTAAAGAATCAATTAAACTTACCATTGGTCCTAATGGCAAACTGGAATATTCTGTAATTGTAGATAATGGCAATCAGTCAAATCAGCCTTACACGGTAAATTTGGCCCAAAAGAACAGCCATTCAAAAGTTGGACAAAACTATGGAGACGTAAAAGAGCCATATAGAAGCCCTTTTTCTCTTCCAGAAGTACAATACAAGCATCAGGATTCCAACCTCAATGGAGAGTATACCTTTGACACCTATATAGAGGGTGACTGCAACAGGCTAGGCCGATCTGCCGGCTATGCTGTAGCTACTAAACCGGGGGTTACTTCTTTTAACCCACTGATGATATACGGGGGTGTAGGACTTGGTAAAACACATTTGGTTCAGGCCATTGGTAATAAAATCAAGGAGGAAAGACCGGATAGTTTTGTTTTGTATGTAGCGTCAGAAAAGTTTGCCAATCAGTTTATAGAATCACTGAAAAACAACAGCCTTCAGGAATTCACCAATTTCTACCTCAATGTAGATACACTGATCATCGACGATGTGCAATTTTTCAAAGACAAGGTAAAAACGCAGGAAATATTCTTTCACATATTCAATCACCTCCATCAAAACGGAAAGCAAATAGTAATGACATCTGATTGTCCTCCTACAGAACTCAAAGGACTTCAGGAAAGGCTGGTTTCCCGATTTAAGTGGGGACTAACCGCAGATTTACAACAACCGGATTTTGAAACACGCCTAGCTATCATCCAAAAGAAACTACAAGATGACGGGCTTGAAATAGATGATAAAGTGTTGGAATACCTGGCATACAGCGTAGACACCAACATTCGCGAGCTGGAAGGTGTTTTAATTTCACTCGTAGCACATTCTTCGCTCAACAAAACACCTATCGACCTAAATCTGGCCAAGCAAACACTAAAGTCTATTGTAAAAAATATAGAATCGGAAGTTGGGATAGATTATATACAGAAAACTGTATCGGAATACTTTAATGTGCCGGCTGATGAGTTGAAAGCTAAAACCCGAAAGAAAGAAATCGTAATTGCCCGTCAGTTGGCCATGTACTTTACCAAAGATTATACAAACCATTCTTTGAAAAGCATTGGTAGCCACTTTGGAGGCAGAGATCATAGCACTGTCATTCATGCCCTACAATCTGTAAACGACATGCTGGATACAGATGCACGTTTCAGGTCATCTGTCAATGAACTAAAGAAAAAACTCAGTATGAAGGCAATATAACATTAGCCTTCAGACAAAAAAGAAGCCTTGATTCTAACCAGAACCAAGGCTTTTTTGATTGATATGAGCTATAGGTAAACTTAAAACAAGTACGGGTAATACACTTTTTTTCCTCTGCTGGTAATACCCGATATAATTACTCTCCCCCTTATGCGCTCAAGTATTTCCTCCAACTCTTCCGGAGAAGACACAGGGGTATTGTTTATTTCAGTAATAATAAAGTTTTTAGGTATTTCGAGTTTGCTAAAAAAACCAGCTCCTACTTCTACTACCCTCACTCCGGATTCTATTCCGAGTAAATCTCTTTCCACTTTGGGCACTTTTTCAAAAACCACCTGAAGAGACTCTGATTGATAAATTGCTTTCTTGATTACATCCGTAGTACCCTCCTTATTGGTTAATGTCACCTCTCTTTGGAGTGTCTTGCTGCCTCGCTTCACTTTCAGCCTAAGCTTGTCACCAGGATACATATATCCTAGCTTTTCTTCCAGCTCACTCTTACCTGCTATCACTTTGTCATTTACTTCCACAATCACATCCCCTTTTTGCAAGCCGGCCTTATCAGATGCCCAACCTTTTTGCACATGGGTAATAATAACACCATTCAACCCATCCACCTCCATTTCCTTAGCGATATCGCTATCTATATCGATGTACTCCGCACCGATAAAGACCTTTTGTACTTCACCATAGCTAATCAGATCATTCACCACTTTTTTTACTATATCTACCGGCACTGCAAAACCATATCCTGCATAAGAACCCGTGCGGGACAATATAGCTGTATTGATACCAATCAACTCACCTTTGGTGTTGACCAGAGCTCCACCGCTGTTACCGGGATTAATCGCAGCGTCGGTTTGAATAAAAGATTCTATGGGAAATTTATCTTTCAAAATATTGATATTACGCCCCTTTGCTGATACTATACCTGCCGTAACAGTTGAAGCCAGGTTGAAGGGATTGCCAACTGCCAGCACCCACTCTCCTACTTTGACCTGCTCGGAGCTTCCCAATTGAATAGCCGGGAAAGAAGCCCCTTCTACTTTGATAACCGCCAGGTCTGTAGAAGGGTCTGTCCCTATCAACTGTGCTTTATATGTACGCTTATCATGTATAACTTCTATTTCATCGGCATTGTCAATGACGTGGTTATTGGTAATGATGTAACCATCTTTGGAATAAAACACGCCCGAGCCTGTGCTTACCTGTTCGGCACTGCGAGGTTCGAAAAACCAATCCATCCAATGACCTGTCCGGTACTTTATATGGTTCACATTTTTGATAAAAACCACACTAGCCGTACTGGATGCAGAAGCACTTACAAATCCCTCTGCATCAGGCATGTATGAGTTAATCTGCGCACGAGATGTCGCAGATGATGGAGAGTAATCGGCGGGTGAAGTATTGCCAGTATAGACCGACGCTGGAACATTAGCAGGCACACTATGTGACACTCCCGCTACTCCTCTATGTTCCACATAAGTCAATGTAGCATAAACCCCCAGCGCTGAAGCTACCAGCGCTACTAAGATTGTTTTAATAAAATTCATCTATCTCTATCTATTTCAAACATTTCACTGAACATCAGCATCACACTTGAAAGTTACGAATAGAGATAATAAGTGTTAACAGTTAACCTGTTAAAAAAAGTTAAAGGGGAATTACTTTTTAGCCAGCCACTGCTGAGCCAGATCTACAGATTTGAAATAATTAACGCAAGCATTTTTATTACTTACTATGGATTGCTGAATATTGTCGATTGAGTATTTAGCAAACACATCTTCGGGTAAGACCGCCGCTGCATACTTTACCCCGGCAGCTACCATCTCTTTGGTAAACACTCCACTGATGTAGCGCTCTGAATCGTCATCCAAAATCTCAATTTCCTTAGCATCATACAGAACCTTAGTAGCCTTTTCAAACACAACGGCCTCCAATATTCTGTGCCCTATAGCGGAAATTTCATCAAAAGTAGAAAAACCTTTCCAGATGCTATTCAGCACCCTTTTGTTGGGATCCCAAAATACTTTCACATAAGGTTTATCCAGATAAACCTTCGCGTTATGCGGTATGGAGAGACTTTCTATCATGTTTAATGATTTATTTATATAAAATTAGATACTATTTTTTTATTTAATAAAAATATAACTCAAAATGATTTGAGAATAATTCTAAATAAAGTGCAAACGACAAATTTTGGCCTTTGTAAAAGCCGATGGAATGTTTTTTATTCAAAATGTTTCCACCCCTGAGCTTGTAAGGGGACAACATTTTCTTTTTTGGTGACCAGATTTTTTCCTTTCTCCTTCTTGTCCATATAGCCAATCATGCAGATGTCAGGGTGGTTTTTCACCTTTTCATAATCCGACTGACTAATAGTAAAGAGCAATTCATAATCTTCACCACCATTTAGTGCACAGGTAGTAGGATCCATTTTAAATTCCGTAGCTGCATTGTAGGTTTCCTGATCTATGGGGAGTTTGTCTTCAAATATGGCAACTCCCAGGTCAGATTCTTTGCACAAGTGGAATGCTTCGGACACCAGTCCGTCAGATATGTCAATCATAGCTGTAGGCAACACGTTTAAGTCAGCCAGCTCGTGAATCACATCCATGCGTGCTTTTGGTTTAAGCTGCCTCCTGACCAGGTATTCAAAAGCGCTCAATTCCGGCTGCATTTCAGGATTTGCCAAAAAGACTTCTTTTTCACGTTCCAAAACCTGAAGCCCCATGAAAGCTCCTCCCAAATCTCCGGTAACGCAGAGAATGTCGTTTTCTTCAGCTCCATTTCTATAAACAGCCTTTTCTTTAGCTACTTCACCTACAATTGAAACAGAAATAACCAAACCAGAAGATGAAGCCGTAGTATCACCCCCTACCAGATCTACCTTATAGTCTTCGCAAGCGTATTTTACCCCTTCATAAATCGACTCTACAGCCTCTACTGAAAAACGATTGCTCAACCCAAGGTTAACAGTAATCTGACGAGGTGTTCCGTTCATTGCTGCTATATCCGAAACATTGACCGCTACTGCCTTGTAACCCAGATGCTGAAGTGGCATATACTGTAGGTTGAAGTGTATGCCCTCCACCAACATATCAGTAGCCAGTAAAGAAAGCTTATCGGAAGACGGCTCTATGACTGCAGCATCATCGCCTATACCCAGTAGTGTAGACGCGTTGGCTGGCTTAAATCTGGACTTGATAATATCAATCAATCCAAACTCACCAATCTCACCTATTTCCGTTCTTTTTTCCTTTTTCTCCTGACTCATAATATTTCAATCTCGTATTTCCTGACAAAGTTCAATTAGTACCCCATTGGTAGTTTTGGGATGCAAAAAACATATCAATTTATTGTCGGCTCCTTTTTTTGGTTTTTCATTTAGCAATTCGAAACCCAGGGCGGCTAAACGATTCATCTCGTATTCTATATCATCTACCGCAAAAGCGATATGATGTACCCCCTGCCCTTTCTTGTTGATAAACCGGGAAATAGGACTATCCTCATTACTACCTTCCAGTAATTCTACTTTAGTGTTTCCCACGTCATAAAAAGAAGTAATGACAGACTCAGTGTCTACACGCTCCTTCTTGTATGACTTTTTCCCCAGCAACTTCTCAAAAAGCTCATCAGACAGTCCCAGATCACTCACTGCAATACCAATATGTTCCAGTTTCATATATTAGCGAGCTTGTTTTTAATGCTAAACTTATTCTAAATAATTGCCTATTTTTGCAAAAGTCGTGAAACTTTTTGTCAAGCAGAAAGGTTTGTGATTTTAATAAAAGAAGATTTTTAAAGAGTAGAATTAAAAGTATAAATAGATATGATTTCTGTAACTGATAGCGCAAAAAATAGAGTGGAAACACTAAGAAGTGGAGATGGACTGTCTGAAAATCATCACATCAGGGTGTCAGTAAAAGGAGGCGGTTGTTCAGGACTCATGTACGACCTGTCGTTCGACGACAAGATATCCGATGAGGACGATGTGTTTGAAGATAAAGGTGTGAAAATCATTGTAGATAAAAAAAGCCTTTTTTACCTACTGGGTACTACACTCGACTTCTCCGATGGCCTGAATGGCAAAGGGTTTCAGTTTGTAAATCCCAATGCCACCAGAACCTGCGGATGTGGGGAAAGTTTTGCGGTGTAAACCGTGTTTACCTACTTTCGCCGGAAGGCTCAATACAAGTAATTGCAACCGGAACTGAATATCCGGGATAAGCCATACAAACCACCTGTTCAGCATTGACCGGGTGGTTTTTTAATATCCTCACACCAACAGTATAATCGCCATTGGCAGGCACATCGTCTGGCTCGTACACTACAGGCTGAAAATAGAAGGGCTCATCTATGGCCATCAGGTTTTCATCTTTTGTTAAAAACCAACGATTATTAAATACACCTGTGCCACAAATCACCGGCTGTAACTCTACAGAATATGCACACGCAACTCCCTGTGCTATGTTCATGGTAGGGTAACTCATGAAATACTCGAGACTGTTATATGCATTGAAAACCTGAGCATCGTATTGATTTGTAGACAAAGACTTATTTGTTCGTTTTTTAAGATCAAAGCGAAGCGTTTTTTGAAGATATGCTTCACACATGTCACCGTTTGCATTGTGCATCAGTGCAAACTTCACTGAGGGGCGTTGATTGGATGTGTCAATAGTTTCATCCCAAATTAGCTCGAAATCATGCTCGGCACAACCTCCACTAAAACCTACTTCTACGAGCAGCTCATTACCAGTACGTTTTACCCTATGCACCTGAAAAGGATCACCGGAATGGGTACCGCTGGCCAGATTATCAAACAGCACTTTTTTATCTGCCGGAAGCTCGTTTACATCCGTTGGATCTTCTGCACACGCAAAAAGCCCAAGGGTTATCATTATGATACTAATCGTTTTCATGGTTCCTATCTATTTTGGTTTGTAGATAAGAACCACTTTTTGAGTAAAAGGATGGAAAGGAATGTTAAAATAATTATTTAAGCCCTTGTAAATACCCCACCAGGTCAACCAAATCCTGTTCTTCAAAAGTCATTGCCATAGATGTCATTAGTGACCCCTCAATCTGAGTCATGGTTTTTATTTCCGACTTAGCTAACCTTTTGCTCACGCCTCCCATCATTGTAAGCTCTACATAATCCTCTGTGTTGCTCGACACATACCCTCTGGCTTCAGTGCCGTCTTTTAAGATGATGTCATATCCCTCATATCCAAAACTTATAGCCTCTGAAGGTGTGAGTATGGCCTTAAAAAGGGCTGTTTTTGCTAGCTTACTTCCTATTTCAGTCAATTTGGGCCCAAAGTCAACTCCTTTATTGCCTACTAAATGACACAAAGAGCAACTTTGCTCAAAAACACGCTTTCCATTAGCTACGTCTGCTTTCATCCTGACCAATTGTGAAATTGGAGAAAAGGATTTACCATCGGCTATTTCCTGACTTTCGAGTAATGAACCGGCCTTCTTGCGCAAGTCTTCATGCCCAGAGGATTTAAATATGGCTACAGCAGTTTCGTTCAGTTCAGCTGGCAATTCTCCCCTTTCCAGCAGACCAATAATCTTGCGCTGGCCACCTCTATTTTGCCCAAGAGCTTTCAGTATTTCTGGCAATGAAAGGGCATGCTTTTTTTCACTCATCAAAAGATCGACTAACATATTTTCAGCACGCCAGTTACCCGCCTTACTCAACAACTCTAGTATAATATTTGCATCTTTTCCGGATAGCTTTGCATGAATAATTTGTGTTTGATCTGCCTCTAATAGTAAAGCAAATGCATTTCTCCCTAACGCCTGATCATGGTGATCAATGGCCAGTGTCAGCACTCTATCCATTTCCGACTTTAGTGATAGCCTTCTTACCAGTTCTAAAAACACTTCTGTACCTTCATGTGCTTTGAGAGTGCCCGCCAACTTTTCTCTTACGGACATATTTGCATTCAATACCCCTGGTGAAAAATGTGTAAGAGTAGTAAGCAACACTTCATCTTTATTTGGCAAGTCCATTTCAATGAGCCGAAGCAATGCTTTATCTGTTACTGCTTTCGGGTGAAAATCCAGCGCTCTGAAATAGCGCAATTTATCACTCCAGGGCTCACCTTCCATAGCAATTAATTGGATCAGGTCTTCGACCGCTCGTACATCTCTGATACGCCAAACTATATCTCTATTGTTTCTATTTGACCAACTATTTCCTACCCGATCTTTCCAAAGCTTATACAAACGTGGAGATTTATTCTGAGCGCCTATACCCAAGGCTTCCAAATACCAGCGATCTCCTGAGTTGTATTGCGCAGCTAGCTTCACCCAAAGATCTTCTGCCTGAGGTGATTGAATGTTTCTCAGGGCGATTGCCACTTCTCGCCTTACTTGTGGGGAATCATCCTCCACTAAAGCATTCAGCAGGAGAATCATATCAAAAGAATTACTTCGGGCTGCACGTATGCCGGTTATTCGTATATCGGGATTGTTGTGAATTATGGCCTCCCGTATATAGGTTAATCCTTTATTTTCCAGCCTGGCCAGCAACCACAATGCTCTGGCCTGATGGATCGGATTATGGGATTTCCACAATTCCACTAAACTTGTTTCTACCTCTCCTCCTTTTTGATCCAGGTAGTTCCATCCAAGGTATCGCAAGGCGAGGTTAGGGCTGGTTAACGCGCTTATAGCGGCATCTACATTATTTACGTTTTCAGGCCGTATTTTGTATGGCGTATCCTTTGGTGCCAGCCTATAAATACGGCCTTGTTTCAAATCGCCTACACCGTGCCCCCCAACTCCCGGGTCGTACCAGTCTGCTACCAGTAGCGAACCATCAGGTGCTACGCACACATCCGATGGACGAAACCACTGGTCTTTTGCTTCCACCAACTTAACTATTGTAGCATTGTAGCCTGCTCCTGATTTTTGCACCGGATAACTTCTGACAACATTATGACCAGGCTCTGCATGAATCATTTGTCCCTGAAATATTTCTGGCAAAAGGCTACCTTCATAGACTACCATACCCGTAGGTGATCCTGCACCCGTCTGTAGCACATTGGGTATGGATCCCGGGTCGTTTTGGTACCAGTGCCTCAGCGGAATACTATCATGCATATTTGTTCGCTCGCTTCTCCAGCCTGCTCCCGTCAACTCATCGGTATAACCAAAATTCCCATACTCCATCACATAATTTATGCGAGTACCTCTGTTGCCATCATCGTCATTATCCGACTGCCAAAGCGTACCATAAGAATCAACAGCCACCTCGTAATTGTTGCGGAAATTATGGCCTAAAACTTCTACTTCACTGCCATCGATATTGCATCGAAACACCATCCCCTGACGGAATGGATTGCCCGAATGATTGATCTCAGCTCCCCACTTGTCAAACACCGGGTTTCCCTTCGCATCCAACAATTTTTTACCTTCATTGCCGAAATTAAAATACAATTTACCATCTGGCCCAAAGACAAATGCATGTACACCATGATCGTGCTGCACGCCTTCTATACCAGAAAAAAGCACTTCTTTCTTATCTGCTTTGTCATCGCCATCGGTATCGGTCAAAACCAACACTTGTGGGCTACAAGATACGATAACCTTATTACCCAATACCGCAATACCTAATGCAGCATTTACATCTGATCCCTGATAAAAGACTTTTGATGTATCAGCCTTACCATCTCCGTCTACATCCTCCAGTATGACGATACGGTCTCCCTCCTTCTTTACTGGGTTGTTTTTATGAATTTGTGTTCTGTAATTAAAGCCCTCTGTAACCCACACTCGCCCCCTGGCATCTATATCCATATTAGTAGGATTTACAACAAGAGGCTCTGCGGCAAACAGCTTCTTCTCCAATTTGTGATAAGCTTTTAGCCCAGCCAATGCATACTCAGGAGAGCGTTTTTGGTCTGCTGAGAGAGAATCATAAGGTATTTGTTGTTTTTCTTCAGTAACAGATTGACATGAAAAAAGGAATAAAACACCTGTCACGAAGCAAAGTAGAATTTTCATAAGAAGTAGCAATGTATGTTGAATCAATCGCTTAATATAGAATTGATTTCAACAACAACCTGTGGAAGGCCTACTTCTTTACTGCTTCAGGTAATTTCAAACCTACGCCACCATTGATAAAAACCTCAGTAAATGCCCGTTTATTTATTAAATCTACTGCTCTCATCTGCATTTTCCAGATTGAGAACCCCACGAGGACAAACAGAAGAACATACGCCACAACCTACGCAGGATGATCGTACAATATTTTGCCCTCGCTGCGCATACCACCTTACATCTATGCCCATTTCACAATGTGTAGAGCAGTTGCCACAGGATATGCACTGTCCACCATTGGTGGTAATTCTAAAACGTGACTTAAAACGCTGTATCAACCCCAAATATGCAGCTAATGGGCATCCAAAACGACACCAAACTCTATTTCCCATAAAGGGATAAAACCCTGTACCCACTACACCCGCAAAACCGGCACCAATCCAAGCGCCATAAACAGAGCGAATATCATAGGTGCTCACACCCAACAACTGTCCCTGACCTGTCCAGAAAGTATACAGCACCCCGACTGTCATCAATATGGCGAATACTAAAACACCATGTATAGAGTAGCGTTCTATTTTCCATGCTTTAAGAGACTTATCCGACAATTGCCTGTAGGGATCTCCAAGGGTTTCGGCCAGCCCTCCACAGCCACACACCCACGAGCAATACCATCGTTTACCAAAAAAATAAACAAACACAGGCACAGCCACTACGATAAGCGCTATACCCCAGCCCAGCATAAAAATACCCAACCCACCACTGCTGATGAGGGTATTGAGTTCATTGTCGAAAAAGAAATCATAATCCAACGGCCATATATTCTTAAAATCAAAATAGGGCTGATTGAGGCGCAATAAAATTTCCGGAATAAGAAATGCAAAAGCTGTCTGAAAAAACATGACCGATACTGTACGCCACTGCTGATAACGACTATGCCGGTATTTGATAAGCATACGTACTCCCATGACCAATATGACCAGTGTATAAATAAACCCATAAAGAAAGAAGCGCCCGGCCTCACTGCCTTTCAAAAACACACTTACAGGGTCTACAGCAATAATCCAGGCAGTCATGTACTCGGGAAAGAAATACAAAAAGACATAAAATACGATAAGAAAAGTACCTGTAAGGATACCTAGCCAGCCTCTGTTTTTCATGGCACTATGAAATATGCCATCATTTTTGATACCCGCAGGGCCCTCTAATTTTACTTTCGGCAACAGGTACATACTTGCTCCCAGAATACACAATCCATAAGTAAACCAGAGCATTAACAAGGGGTGTTTACTGACCGGTCCGATTGAGGCAGCCTTTGCAATACTGTACACTAAATTCTTTTCCTGGTACTGGTCAAAGCCTTTGTCTTTTACTATTGCATAGCGTTTCACTTTACCTCTCACATCTACCAACCAGCTTTCCAGCTCTGGTTTATCTTTAAATGTCCTCCCTGCTAACCAACCTCCATAGGCTTCAAAAGAGGAGTATTGATAGGCTTCAGCGGGATTCTCCTGATCAAACAACGGCTTTATGGCTTCTAATTGAAACTGATCTCCCTGAGCGGCAACAGCTTCTACCATGGCTTTTAGCTGGCTATCGGATATGCTGTACCGATTCAGCGCTTCCTGATTTACTTCGCTGATCGCACTTTTCACCTTCCGAACGACTCCAAATGAAGTTGAAAACGAATGGGCATATTGACCTGACAACTTTTGGCGAAGAGCTGCCCCCGCTTCTGTATCCGGTAGGGTTTGCTTAAGTATAGCTTCGCCAAGCCGATAACTTTCCATAAAAAAGCTGGCCAGAAATAGAGCAAACCCAATAAGAAACACACCCAGACCTACAGTTTGAACTATTTTCATCATAATTTATTGAATATCTTTTGAAGAAAACTTTTTTTACGTGGAGCTATACTCTGCTCAGGAAATTGCGTGTTGTACACGTGACGAATATCATTTTCATACCTTTTGAAAAACTCGGGATCAAAATTGGCTTCCTCCAGATGTTCCATTACATAGTGGAGAGATTTCCCTGCAGACAACCATTTGTTCCAGACTTCATGACGCATGCGAATACCAAATGTGTTTACTCCATGCACTTTCAAGGATGCCTTCTCATAGACTATATTTACAAGGGCTTTTTCACTTTCCGATTTCCAAAACAACTGCGCCTGACCTTCGCTTAGTTTGGCTGGTACTGTACCGTATGTTTGGTATTCTATATTAAAAAACTTGGCCGAATTGAACCATATACCGGGCGTATAGGGCGTACGCTGACCACATATAGTTGCAGCTAGTGTTTCTCCCTGCATTCTTCCGGTATACCAGACCTGCTCTATCGCTCTGCGGCCGGGCAATGGTTGACGAAATTCGGCGCAATCTCCCACAGCATATACATCGGGCACATTGGTTTCCAGGCACTCGTTTACCAGCACCCCCCTGTTTACGTCTATTCCGCTTCCTTCCAGCCATTTCACTCGCGGAGAAACTCCGACTGTAAGCCCTACAAACTGGCAGTCAATGCGCTCTCCTTCGGTAGTAATCACGGATTGTACGCACCCTTTTTCATCCGACACTATTTCCTTCAATTCAGTAGATAGTTTCAGGTCTATGCTATGATCTATAATTTCTTTGTTGACCAGTGCTGACTCACCCGGGGGCAATACTACATTCCAAAAACTTTTTTCTCTGACAAGAAAAGTCACATGAATATTGCGTGAATGCAGCATCTCTGCGAGTTCAACGCCTATCAATCCACCCCCCACTACTACAGCCTGCTTTATACCTTTGGTATGTTCCTCTATATACTGCAAATCCTGATAGCTGTACATGCCTGTAACGCCTTGAAGGTCTTGACCGGGCCAGCCAAATCTATTGGGTTGTGAGCCGGATGCTATTACCAGTTTGTCATAGGATAACCGTTCGCCATTGTCAAAAACAACCTCCTTTTGAGAAGTGTCGACCTTCTCTACCCACCCCTGCTTCAGCGATATTTTATTTTTATCCCAAAACCAATCCTCATAGGGCTTGGTGTGCCTAAATTCCATGTGCCCCATGTAGATGTACATAAGCGCCGTACGTGAAAAAAAATGAGCCGTCTCCCCGGATATCACGGTTATAGCATCATCAGACATTTTTCTTACATGCCGCGCCGTTGTAATACCTGCAATTCCGTTTCCTATAATTACGATATGGGCCATAGCAAATGGTTAATAGTGGATTTGATTGCGTAAAGCAAACTTTTTTGATCTCTGTATTGTTGGGTATTGAAATGACTGTTTCATAAACACCCATTTTCTTATTTCCATCATAAAACTACAACTTTCACCAATGAGTGAGCACCCATAACACGTTTAACTTTTCGATAATTCCTCAAATATGAAATTTATTAAAAAAACTTACTTTCTGGCCTTATTCCTATTTGTTTGGCTCGATAGTTCGAAAGCTTCATCTTCACTATTCGATGATTTCAACACCTTTTTCAGCACCCATGTTGACAACAATGGGTTGGTAAACTACAAAGCACTAAAGACCGATAGTGAGCTTATGAATCTGTTAGTACAACGTATAGCAGATCACAACCTGTCGAACGCGAGCACATCATACCGCAAGGCTTTTTATACAAACGCCTACAATCTGCTGGTTATAAAGCAACTAACGGATAATTACCCCGTAAAAGGTCCCATGGCTATTCCCGGTTTTTTTGACAAAACTACCTATCAGGTTGCTGGTGAAAAACTCACCCTCAACCAAATAGAAAAGGATAAAAACTTAAAACCCACAGGTGATGAGCGCCTGCACTTTGCGTTGGTGTGTGGAGCTATGGGGTGCCCGCCTTTGGCCAACTACGCATTTACCCCAGAAAACATAGAAAGTCAGCTGGAAGACAGAACACAGATAGCTTTAAATAATCAGGATTTTATAAAAGATAAAAATGGAAAATTAGCTGTATCCCAAATTTTTTACTGGTATAGCGCTGATTTTAAAAATAAGAGCGACAATGGTCTGCTAGGTTACATAAATAAATACAGAAAAAACAAAACCCCAAGGGGTACTAAAGTCGTATATTACTCTTACAATTGGGAACTTAATTCTCAATGAATCTAAAAAAGGTTATTAAGTAAGTTTAGGTTAGGTTGGTTTAGGGGCTGCAACTCGTTTTGTAGCCCCATTTTTTTGTACTCAATCTAAAATATGATAATCAGGCTCTTCTGAGAAATACATTTATTTGTCCATTAAAGCTAAGGAGAGCAAATTACAGCAATTTTTATAGCAGGCTTTTCTTATTTAATTCACGATTTTCCGTGCCACATAAAATCAACAAGCAATCCTTTGAAGGTTAGCCACAGGCAGAACGCGCTCATAGGTTTTCAAATCATGTGCGTCACATTCGTAAGCTGACCAGCATATTTTTTCGTTTTCACTCCAAACTTCTCTAAAAAATCTACGCCCTCGTCTGAAGGGAGTCCTTTATACTCAGCATAGGATTTGAGGTAAATCACCTCTTTGATCCCTGTGGAGTAAATAATGCGTGCACAGGCCAAACACGGGGATAACGTAACATAAAGAGATGCCCCGTCTACCGAAGCGTTGTTTTTAACCGCATACAAGATAGCATTTTGCTCGGCATGAATGGCTAGAGAACAACTGCCTTTGGAGTCCGTAGCACATCCTTTTTCAGGAAATTCTTCGTCGCAATTGTGCGTGCCAGCCGGTGGTCCATTGTAACCAATAGAAATAATCCGGGTTTCTTTTACCAACACGGCTCCCACATGCCGCTTAATGCAATGTGATCGTTTGGCCAGGTTTACAGCCAATTCCATAAATATATCTTCAAATGCTGGTTTGCTCATAGTCTATATGCTTGGGTGGCAAGTTAAGCCGTTTACATAAAACAGATTCAATTTACGCCAACAAAAGTATAACTTGAAGGTAACATGATCAACTGGACAACTACTATGCGTACCTATATCTATTTGCTGCTATTACTGACCTCTAGTGCTCCTGCTTTTTCTCAATCAACTGCCGACAATACATGGTTAGACTTTTGGGTCGGACACTGGGAGCTTTCCTGGGAAGATGGTAATGGCCAAACAGGTCTGGGAGAAAATGTGATTGAAAGAATTCTTGACGGAAAAGTAATACAGGAAAATTTCAAAGCCACCAGCGGTAAGCTTCAAGGGTTTTTCGGTAAGAGCATGAGTGTTTTTAACCCCAGAAACCAAACCTGGCGACAAGCATGGACAGACAATCAAGGGAGCTATTTCTCTTTTTTGGGTGCTACAGAGGGAAATAAGAAGATTTTCAAAACTACCCCTTGTGACGAAGGCTTGATTCAGCGCATGGTCTTTTACAACATTACCTCCGACAGTCTTACCTGGGATTGGGAAAGCTCTACTGATGGTGGCAAAAACTGGACATTGCAGTGGCGCATTTATTACAAAAGGGTGAAGTAACTCCACCCTTTTCCTTATAATATTACTCCAAAACTAATGGCATTGAGCTTTGGCCCCTTTCCTGAGCTAAAGACTCGATTGAAATCATAACTGATAAAAAAATCGGTCTGATTATATCCTATCTGTGCTTTCAACCCATACCTAAGATTGTTCAGGTAAAAATTATCGTGCTCTTTGTCTTTGCGTTTATCACCATTGACTTTATACACTACTTTGGTTTTTGAACCTAACCTGTACCCAATATACGGCCCTATTCCCATGCGCAATCCCACCTTTTTGTAGCGGGTTACCCGCATATTCTTATGCCGGGTTGTGTAGCTTTTCTTTTTGCCTTCTGCATAGTCTATCATAGGGATAATCTCCAGGTTGATGAATGAGGCAGTCAGTTTACTTTTTAATCCCTGCACCGAGTTGTCTTCAGAAAACACCACTCCGTTTTCATCTTCTGTCAGCCGGGCATTACGGTTTTCAAACTTCCAGTTGTACCAGTTGATACCGTATCCTATCTGCACAAAACTCTTGCCTTGCATAGCCAGCTTATGCCTCCGCATAATGGCTACATACCACGAGCCCCAGGGCTTTACGCCGTACAGCTTATCGTTCGAGATTTCTCCTCCTTCCAGCCAGTTATTCATTCCGAGATCTAAGTCCCAAAACTTTTGATGTGAAGGCGCTTCTTCTATTTTCTCTTCTTTTTCATTATCCCAGTAGTTTTCCATAAAGTCTTCAATATCATCGCCCATATCGTCGAAATCGTCAGACTTTATTTCGATTTCGTAGTTGAGTATATGAATGTTGACATCTGCTTTTTTGCGGTGCAGGTAATATGTGGTGTCTTTTTTCTCATCCAGGTTTATCTTACCATGCTTATTCTTATTGAGGTCTGCTATTATCTTGTTGATGTCGTATTCTTCTAACGACTTCAGGTCTTCTTTGCTGTCTACCACAATAGCTACCTTCTTGTTTTGCCCCAACTCTATGTATACCGTGTCGGTTTCCAAAATACCGGTCTCAGCATTGCTTGCTCCTACCGCCAGCACCACCAGCATTATACTATATATTACATTCTTCATTTTTTTTCAAATTAATTGTTTTTAAAAGGCTTTACCGCATCTGGCTGCTACCCTTAGAGCTCCAGCGTCACTCCAAAACTGATCGCATTTAGTTTTGGTCCTTTGTTTTCTACAAATACCTCGTTGAGGTCGTAGTTGAAAAACAAACTAAAATCATAATCCAGTTCTACCTGCAAACGAGCGCCATAGCGAAAATTGTTGAGATGGTAAGTACTTCCTTCTTTGTCAGTCTGCTCTTCGCCATTGGCATCTTTGTATACATTTTTTGTCCAGCTGTCCAGGCGATAACCGGCGTACCCTCCTAGACCTACACGGAAGCCATTGGGCCTAATATGCTTTGTGTAACGCTTTTTGCGGTATTCAGGCTTATCGATTCGCTCTTTGCCATAGGCAAAGTCCAGCGATGGTATCAATTCCAGATTGATGTAGGACGCTGACAATTTGCTCTTTATTCCTTTGATGCTGGTGTCTTCTATAAAGTGGACTTCATCAGGGTTTTTCACTACCCGCACGTTTTTATTTTCAAACTTCCAGCTATACCAGGTAGCACTGCCTCCAAAATCGATAAACAAAGCCCCGCCTACCGCGATACGCCTAAAATAGCGTCCTCCGGCATACCATGAACCTACAGGCTTGATGGTGTGAAGATTGCCTTCTCCACTAGGTATCTCACCGTCTGTCATCCAGTTGTTGAGTCCGAAATCTACAGCAAAATAATTATGACTCAATCTACTGGTACGGTAGTCAGGGTTCCATTTTTGTATAGGTTTTACAGGCTCTTCCTCCTCCTCCTTGGGCGAAGTATTGGCAAACGTCAACCTTACTTTTTCTCCATTAGAGAGCTCGGCATACAATGTATCCGAAGCACTTAAATCTTTGATGTCTAGTACGCGCGGCTGTGCCGGTGTGGCCGGTACAGGAGCAGGTTGAGGCTGCTCGATGGTAGGAGGCATATCTTCTATCACCGGTTCTTGCTTCAAAAAACGATCCCCCGAATTGTCCGTAATTTGGATCTCTTCCGGATTGCCATTGGCGCTCTCTATGCTGTAGTTGATCTCGCGGATCATCTGATTGATATCATAGTCTTCCAGTGAGCGCAGGTCTTCCTGGCTATCCACAAATATGATGAGCTTGCTATTGCCTCCTAACTCAATAATGAGTGTGTCGGAGCGAACAGGGTACATTTCAGCTGCCCAAAGTGTACACGAAGCTGCTACAAGCATGAGTGTAGTGAGTATTCGTTTTTTCATTTCCTTTTTATTTTGATTGTTTTTCTTTTGTTGTGCGTTGTACTTCACTTTGCGGATTGAGTAGTCCGTCTTTGGCATCTCTTACATCAGCCAGCAAGCTGCCTGGAAAACGAAGAATATCCCTGACATCCGGCATTCGCTTTTTGGTAGTGTCCAGTTTGGCCAATATCACCACTCTATTTTCCAGATGCTTCTTAGAAGATGACTTGTAAATAATCCTTATCGGTTTTCTGGCAGTAGGGGTAGTATTTTCTTCCTCCTCTGCTACAGCCAGACTTTCTTCTGTTTCTATACCAACCTCATCTATCAGTTGAAGTTCATCCTGAATATCCTCCGACACTTCGGGTTTGGTTATAGCCAGTGGCACTGGATTCACCGGCTTTCTTAGTTCCAGATCAATTGCATGGGTTTCTGCTTCTTCATCCTGCGGCTTTTCCGGCTCTTGCTCGCTGTGCTGTGCTATCGGGGCATTATCGGGTTTGGGTGATACTTCTATTTCGGCTTCTTTTTGTTCCTGGCGTTTCACATCTACCTCATTTTTTATAGGAGTTTCTGTTTCGCCTGCCACAGGGAGCGATGAATCCGGCCAGTTCACATACAATGCTATCCCCACCATAAAAAGAATCACCACAGCTGCTGCTACCTTGTAGTACCAAAATGCTCCTCTTTTTTTCTTTTTATCCAGCATGGCCTCCAGGTCTCCCCATGCATCGGGTGAGGGTGTGGAGCTATGACCCGCCAGTTTTTGTTCAAATAATTTATCTAATCTGTTACTTTCCATTTTTAGCCAGTTTTGGTTTGGCTACCTGCTCCAGGCCAGCCAATTTCCGTTGTAACAATACTCTTGCTCTGCTGAGCTGCGACTTGGATGTGTTTACATTCACCCCCAACTGCTTGGCAATTTCCGCATGCGTATAGCCTTCTATCGCATACAGGTTAAATACCGTCCTGTACCCTTCGGGCAGCTCCTGCACGAGTGCGAGCAACTCTTCGGCGTGCAACTGTCCGCTTACCGCTTCAAAATCCACTTCCTGATCGGCCGACTCTATGTCTACTTCCAGGTATATCGATTTATTCTTTCTTAGCCAGGTAAGCGATTCGTTTACCATAATCCGCCTGATCCATCCCTCGAAGCTTCCTTCGTGTCTAAAACGATCCAGTTTGTCAAACACTGTCATGAAACCTCTGACCATCACATCCTGAGCTGTGTCAAAGTCACCAATATACCTGCGACACACTGTAAACATCAGCGGTGCAAACATCTCGTAGAGTTGCCGCTGGGCTTTTTTATCGCCCTTGAGACAGCCTGAGATGATCTCCTCGTTTATATTTTTATCGACTTTAATGGTCATTATCGGATGGTTCGAACGGTAGATGCAAGAGGAAAAGAAAGGGTTGCACCGGAATTAGTTTTTTTATGACTTTTATCAAAGTTACAGGTATTTGGGCTTTGCTGATAAACACTTGCAGCTGTATTTTGATGCTGTAGGGAAAGATTTACGGGAATACCTTAAGCATATTTTTCTGTTAAGACTGGCTTTTTTATACATAAAACAATACTTTTCTAAAGACCTAAGAATGAGCAAACAGGGCTTTGACTCTCTACTTCCTATTGGTACCATCAGAAGCAGGAATGTAGTTAAGGCTTACTCACAAAAGTCTATGAATACAAAAAAACCCGCAAATAAGCGGGTTTTAAAGTTTTATCATGTGATTACCTTTTTCAGTCGCTGCGCTTCACCGAGCTCAGGCCATCTTCATCTATATTGTATACTTCCGGCGATCCCTTGTAGCGTATACTGCTCATACCTGCCGATTCTACATACAACTTATCTTTTACTGATACTTTGGCTGACGATGCTCCTGCTGCATCTATATTCACTTCGCTGGCAGACATATGGTAGGCTTTCACACTTGAAGCGCCTGAGATGTCCACATCAAGGAGTTCCGTTTTGCCTGAAAGATTGATCCATGAAGTACCCTTAAGGCGTACTTTTACAGTGTTGCTCTGCAGATTGATATCTGCGCTGGAAGCTCCTGACAGCTCTATGGCAAAATTATCTTGTTCAAAACCACTGGCCGAAAAGCTGGCAGCTCCCTGACCTTTGATAGAAGTAAGAGCCGGCATAGAAAGGTATACCGTTACGGGCTTTTTGTCTGAAGATTTCAAGTAGCCCAAATTGTCGGTCTGATAATCGATAGTCAGGTTTTCGCCGTGTTGTTTAACATAGACATCCTCGAGGTAGCGAGCCAATCCCACTACCTCTACATGGTAAGTATCTTCATTGGAAATAATGACATCTACATTTCCATGAGCTTCTACAAAGGCAAAATCTTTCATATCGAAAACCATGCGCTCCCCTTCTTCTATAGCTTTTGATTCTTCGCTTTCCGCTTTGTTTTCGCAGGTTAGGCATGAGAGCCCTTTTTCAGTAAACATCCAGTTGTTGCCTTCCAACTGCCAGGAATGATACCCTCTTCTGCTAATGGTGTTTCGAAGGATATAGCGCAAATCGCTGGTCATTTGAAACACTTGATAATAAGGAATATACAGTGTCATATCCAGTTCCTGAGCTCTGAATTTTGCACCTTTTTTCAAAGAAAGGTTAGAATCAAAATACAAGTGATTGCCTTCGTTTTTTACATTATACTCTATCATTCTTGCATTTTTCAGTGCTTTTTCGCGTGAGCCTCCTCTGGCGCGATAGCGCATATCCAGTTTGTACAGCGAGTCACTGTGTCCCAGTATTTTCAGGGTTACCTGCTCATACTCAGGTAGCCCGGCTTCCAGCACATCTATAATGGCATTTTTATCTGCAAAGTTATACGTCATCGTCTCTCTGTATTCTCCCTCGCTGCTAAAATCAGTTGCCACTTTGGGTATGGTAATTCCCAAACCAATCATGCTGAGTAACCAAAAACCAAACAGCAACCAACCTATTGTAGCGTTTAGCAACATCCGCTTAGCCAAAATAGAAATACCCAGTAGGGCTAATCCCAGAAACGGAACAAAGGAAGCAATAAATATAGCTACATACCCCAGCGTAGGAATGCTGGTTTTCAATAGGTCTAGTGGCAAATGATGCATAAAAAGCGTAGAGTCGAAGGCAGACATGAAGCCTATCATAACCGATGCGCTAATAACAAGGCCGATCATACCCATGATACCTACTACCGCTATAAACAAGCCCACTACTACCCGCAAAGCCTCTGCTAAAAACCGGGATGCCGGTCCCAGAAAACGACCGATTGCCTGAAAAATAGCTGCGATAACCCGAAATGGAAACAGGAGTATTTTTACAAATACATTTTCTTCACCCTCCCTAACGTTGAGACTTTCTTTTACATTTTGCTCGATATTAGAGAGGGTAACCGGCTCCCCCTGCATTTGCATTTTTTCAGTAATCGTTTTGGCTTCCGGTGTAATCAGCCACAGAATAATATACAGGATAAGCCCCGATCCGCCCAAAAACAGCGTAAGGATAAATACCAGCCGGATAACGGTAGTGTCTACACCAAAGTAAGCCGCTATACCGCTGGCTACCCCTCCCAGCACTCTGCTGTCCGGGTTTCTGTACATTTTCTTCACTTCTTTGTCTTCGGTAAGTTCGGTAGAGCCGGGTATGACGATCCAAAGAATGATGTAGCATATAAAAACACCACCACTAATAGGGCCCACCAATACATTGAAAAACAACAGTAATAGGATAAGCCTAACCCAAATAGGGTCTATACCAAAGTAGTGTGCTATGCCTGACGCTACTCCACCGATCACACGCTTTTTCTCGTTTCGGTACAGGCGTTTAGGAGGTACATCGTCTGCAGTAGCCTGTGAAGAGGATGTTTGCTGCTGTTGCCTTTCTTCTTTTACATCTTCCTCGTCTTCTATGGCCTGAAAGTCGGCTGTAGTACCCATAGTAGCTATAAGGGCATCTACATCATCCTGTGTCACCACCTGATTGCCTTCATCCAGCTTTGCTAAAAATATCTCAGCAATCCGGCTTTCTATATCGGCTATAATTTCTGTACTGTCTTCGTAGGAAGAAAAATAGGCATTGATCGACTCCAGGTATTCTTTTAATACCATGTAGCCATCTTCTTCTATGTGAAAGATTATGCCGCTTATGTTGATACTTATATTCTTTTTCATTGCTGTACTATTTAATGTAAGAGCAGCGGTTACTACTCTCCTATAGGTTAGTGCTATTTAGTTGTTGCTTTCTTTGTTTTTTTGGTAGATATTTTTTTTGTGGATGCTACCAGTTCCTTCCAGGTATTGTCCAGTTGGGCCAGAAAATCTTCTCCCTTTTCTGTAAGGGTATAGTATTTTCTGGGAGGGCCTGATAACGACTCTACCCATTTGTAACTTACCAGTTCAGACTTTCGCAATCGGGTAAGCAAAGGGTATAGTGTACCTTCTACCACCATGATCTTGGCAGAAGTGAGCTCGTCGAGCATATCGGATGCGTACACTTCTCCCCGGGAAATGATCTTGAGAATACAGTATTCGAGTATCCCCTTTCTCATTTGTACTTGTGTGTTTTCTATTTTCATAATGATTGAAACATTTAATGATCAGGTTCTATTCATTGAACCCCTTTTGTGTGCAACAGCTACCCATTGCCTGGTATTAATACGACAAAAGTACCTTGCATAGCCAAGTACCTAGCAAAAACCGGTTGCAAAGTATCATAATTCTTATTAAGTTTATATATTTTCTTCTTATAATTAAATAAATACCTGAAATCGAGCTATAAAACCAGACAATAAAAAAATACGTTGTGCAAAATCGTACACCAATGGATCTATAATGAACACCAAACGCAGCTAAAACCATAACTAGCCGCGATAGAAGCGACATCCTTTTGCAGCGTGAGCCAGTGGGAGGAAAAAGATATAGCGGATAGCGCGTGGGAAGTCAGCAAAGACAACTGAACTACTATGGCTCCATATACTATAAAAAAGCACGTTGATAGGTATAGGATTGGCTACCGCTTTGATAAGCTAAGGGAAAGATGAAGGATATACTTCATGATAAGTTTCCAGTACAAGTCAAATCAGGGCCACTTAAGGGTAAAAGTGCCAAAAGGTGTATGAGGAAATAGCGACTGGGTGAAAAACAATGAGGATTGTTTGATAGATTTGTTTTGAATGTAAAAAAATAACAACGGGTGAATAAAGTATTAGTTGGTATACTGTGGATATGGAGCGTAACAGGACTATATGCCCAAACCAAAACTCCAAAATACAGCAATGAGTTTTTGGCGATAGGTGTTGGAGCACGTGCTCTGGGAATGGCAGGAGCTCACAGCGCAGTATCCGATGATGTGAATGCAGGCTACTGGAATCCGGCAGGTCTGACCCAGGTGTCTTATGACTATGAAGGAAGCCTTATGCACGCACAGTATTTTGCAGGTATTGCCAATTACGACTATCTGGGATTGGCTACCCGTGTAGATTCTACCAGTGCCATCGGCCTATCCATAATTCGCTTTGCAGTAGACGATATACCGGATACACGGTTTTTGTATGATGCCAACGGAGCATTAAACTATGATAATATTCGCTTCTTCTCCGCCGCAGATTACGCATTTCTGTTTACTTATGCCAAGCAACTCTCCTGGCTGGGAGGAATCTCACTCGGGGGAAATGTAAAAATCATTCACCGCAAGGCTGGGAATTTTGCCAATGCATGGGGATATGGATTGGATGCCGGCCTCCAAAAACGCTTTGACTCATGGGGACTGGGCCTGACCGTGCGCGACCTTACGGGCACATTCAATGCCTGGTCGCACAATTCGGAACTGCTGGTAGATGTGTATGCGCAAACGGGGAACACCATTCCGGACAATTCTATAGAAGTAACACTACCCAGAGCCATACTGGGAGGCTACAAAGAGTGGGTCTTTAAGCAAAAATTTAACCTGCTGGCTACACTTGACCTGGAGGCCACTTTCGACGGCAAGCGCAACACCCTGATCCGGTCTTCTACTGTATCAGTAGATCCCAGGGCTGGTATAGAGGTAGGGTATGAAAGGCGTTTTTTTCTGCGAATGGGTGCCGGACAAATTCAGGAAATCAAAAACTTTGATGGCTCTGCCTACAAAACTTTCCAGCCCAATTTTGGCGTGGGTATACTCCTGAAAAATGTTGCCGTAGACTATGCGCTCACCGACATAGGCGATCAAAGCGATTCGCCTTATTCTCATGTGATATCGATAAAAGCTGGTTTTGATGAGAAAAAATAATAGCACATGTAACCTTAAGAAAACCTGGCAAAGGCTATTTGGCCTGTGTGTGATATTGATTGGACTAAACGCAGAACAATCACATGCACAACTATTTGGTAATGAGTGGATTGATTCTAATCAGGAGTACTATAAGTTGACAGTGGCTGAAGATGGCTTTTACCGGGTAGATTATAGTGAACTGTCACAAGCCGGTTTTCCGGTAAATACCATTGACCCCAGGCGGATACAGCTTTTTTACAAAGGTGAAGAGCAGGCCATATTTATAAACGGCCAACAGGACGGTAGCTTTGACGCCAATGACTATATAGAATTCTGGGGAAAGAAAAATGACGGCACAGCCGATACCGAGCTCTATGTGGCACCCGAAGCACAGCCACACACACACTACAATCTTTTTTCCGATACATCTGCCTACTTCCTGACCTACAAGCTATCGGCTGACAATGGCCTGCGAATGGCCAACTACTTTGAAAACAATGTAGATAACCTGCCCGAAGAAGAGTACAACACCCGAACACTGCTAAACCTCTTTACAACCAGCTATGCGCAAGGCAAAAGCTATGGTGCAAGCAATGACGTAGTGCTCAGCCAATACGATCACAACGAGGGCTGGACAGGTAGCTTCTTTACGCGGGGGCAAGCCATTACGCACACAATCAATGACATAACTAACAGACTCGAAAGTGGCCCCAAGCCTCAATTAGAAATCATGCTGGCCGGCGGCAACAACAATACACACCGTGCCGACATTTTTATAGGTCCCTCATCAGGAGCGCTACGCAACATCGGCAGTGTTGAGTTTATCAAGGACGAAACATTTTTATTCTCAGCTACTATAGAGTGGACTGACATATCCGCGGATGGCGAGCTTTTTATAAGTGTATCGGTAAACGGAGCAGACGGCAAAGCGGATAGAATAGCCCTCTCCTACGTGCAGCTTGCCTATGCACACAATTTTGATGTAAACGAAAAAGACAATCGCAAGCTGGTGCTGCAAGCAAACCCAACGAACAAATCATTTATCAAAATAAGTAACCCTGCAGCAAATAGCCGCCTGTGGGATATTACGGAGGAAACTACCCCCGTAAGGATCGGGGCAAATGCATCGTTTCAGCAACTGACAGCAGTAGTACGCAATACCCAGAAACAACGCACCCTATGGCTACAAAGTACAGTGAAACAAATAGCCCGGTTGGAAAAAACTGCTTTTGTAAACATTAATCCTGCAGACTACAATTACCTGATTGTAACCCACAATCAATTGCAAAAAAACACCACCAGCGGAAGTGGCAATCCTGTAGAAGCTTACAAAACATATAGAGAAAGTGCTGCCGGAGGTGGCTACAAAGTGTTGGTACTGAACATGGAGCAGGTATACAATCAATTCAATTATGGGCTCACCTCTCCCCTGGCCATTCGCAGGTACTGTCATTTTATGCTGAACAGCGGACTGACAGAGCATCTCTTTCTGATTGGCCGGGCTCTCAACAACGGGTTTGACTACTTTCGTAAAGATCCGGCCACTGCAGAAGCTACCAACTTTGTGCCTACATTTGGTCACCCCGGGTCGGATATTGCCTTTACTGCCGGGCTCAATGGCTCTACCCTGGAAGAAGCAATAGCTACCGGGCGCATCAATGCAAAAACACCCGATGATGTAGAGGCATACCTCAACAAAGTAAAAGAAAGCGAAGGCCAGCCCTACAATGATCTTTGGCACAAAAACCTCCTACACCTGACAGGCGGGCAAAACGAGTCGGAACTGATTCGGTTTAGAAATTATGGCGAGGAGTTTGAAGCCATAGCCGAAGGCCCCCTTCTGGGAGGAAAAGTGGCTAAAACCAGTAAAAAAACGAATGATGCTGTTGAATTTTTCAATGTAACACAGGAGATCAATAATGGTGTGAGCCTGATTACCTTCTTTGGTCACTCGGGAGCCAGCGTCACCGACATAGAAATAGGAATCGTGTCGGACCCCAAGTTTGGCTATAACAACAAAGGCAGGTATCCGGTTTTTCTCATCAATGGCTGTAATGCAGGCGACTTCTTCAGCGTTGCAGAGTCTTTTGGAATCGATTGGGTACTCACTCCCAACCTGGGAGCATTGGGATTTATGGCGCACAGTAGCCTGGCCTTTTCCGGAAACCTGAGAAACTACACGCTCATCTTTTACGACCTGGCTTTTGCTGACGAAAACTTCTTTGGCAAACCGATGGGTACTATCAAACAGGAAGTATCCAAACGCTACGCTACACGGTTTGGATCCAGTGTATTTAGTGCATCGCAGGTACAGCAATTTATCCTGCAGGGCGACCCGGCTGTAAAAGTATTTGCGGCAGACAAACCGGATTTTGATGTGGTGGAAGAAACACTGACAGCAGGCACATTCGACGACACCCCCTTACTGGCCAGCGCCCCTTCTTTTTATATCGATATAGATGTGAAAAACTACGGCAAGTATGTAGACGATCCCTTTCTGATCAGTGTAAAGCGAACACTACCCAATGGCTCTACACTTACCTATGGGCCGGAACTATACGACCCTGTACTGCGGCGCGACACCCTACGCTTTGTCATAGACAATGATATAGATGGAAAGGAAGGTAACAACACCTTTGAGATAATACTGGATCAGGATAATTTGATCGACGAACTCAACGAAAACAACAACTCAGCAAACCTCAACTTATTTCTGGCTTCCGGCAGCACATTCAATATTTTGCCTCAAAACTACAGCATAGTAAACAGTAGTACAGTGGAGTTTTCCTTTCAGTCTACCAATCTACTTTCTACGCAAAGGGATTTTTTGCTGGAAATAGACACTACCTCCACTTTTAACTCCGCGTATTTGATTCAAAGAAACGTAACTGAAAAGGTTGTATCCAAACTTAGCATTGATCTGGAGCAAACCGGCAGTTTACCGGACGGAACAGTCGTATACTGGCGCACCAAATTTGCCAACCCATTGCCTTCTGAGTCTGCCGAATGGGTAACCAGTTCTTTTGTGCTCCAACCTACCGGGGAAGGATGGCACCAATCCGATCATGATCAGCTACAGCAAACAGCCCGAACAGGACTCACCTTCGACAGCAATACGGGCATGTGGGACTTTGAAGAAAACAATACCAGCCTCGAACTCAACATATACGGCCCTGATCACCCTACCTTTACCCATGAAGACACCCGCTATCTGCTCGATGGTGTCAATTTCTTTAAAACCAATGCCCCCTCCGATCCGGGATGCCGAAACAATACCATCAACATAGTGGCGTTCGATTTTCAGTCTACCGTACCCTACAAGCCTGTAAGCTTTGGCCGCCCCGACGTGCTCAACAGTCAGGTGTGTGGAAAAGTACCCCAAACGATCTACAACTTTCAGGAGGCAGAGTTCGGAGGCAGCATCAACCCCGAGGTAGTACTGGACAACATCAAAGACAGAGACAATGTGTTGGTTTTTTCCCTGGGCAGCCTCAACTATTCTGCCTGGCCAGCCAGCCTCAAAACCAAACTTACCGAGATTGGAGTAGACCAATCTACACTTGACAACCTGGAAGACGGTGAACCAATCATTCTCTTTGGCACCAAAGGTCAGCCCCAGGGAACAGCCACTGTAGTAACAAGTACCGACACTCCAAAACAGGAACAGGAAGTACTGCTCACCGACGAAATCAATGGTAAGTTTTTCTCAGGGAAAATTGTATCTGAAAAAATAGGGCCGGCACTCAGCTACGATCGTTTTACCCACACACTAGACTTGACCGGAAGCAACAGCGACGATACTTTTGGCTTTACTATCTATGGAATAGATACCGGCGGCAATGAAACTCTCCTGCTGGAAGACATACAAATCACCGATGTGGACCTATCGGGCATAGACGCTACCGACTATCCCTACCTTCGGTTACAACTGGCACTAGAAGACAAAACTGACCTGACGCCACTACAACTTCGCCAATGGCAAATTACCTATACTGAGGCGCAGGAGGGCATACTGCTCAAGCGGGATCGTGAAGGTGTAGACACTCCGCTAAACCGGCAGGAAGGCCAGCCTACCACGGCTCGTTTTACCTACTGGAACTTGTCGGCAAAGAATTACCCGGACTCAGTAAAGGTACATTACGAAATATTCAATCAGGAGCAAAGCAAAGTATACGCCGACTCACTCAAGCTAAAACCACTAAATCCTAACGATTCGGTAAACTTCGAACTGGACATTCCTACCCTTGGCCGCACAGGCATGAATGATTTCACCATAAGGGTAAACGAAAATGATCAGCCCGAAACACACCAAAACAACAACACCATACGCATGGTGCGTTTTATGGAAGTAAACGCCGACAATACCAACCCGATACTGGAGGTGGCTTTTGACGGAGTATTCATAATGGATGGAGATATTGTATCTCCCACTCCTCATATTCAGGTGGTTATGAAAGATGAAAATCAGTATTTGTACAAGCAGGACACTACCGGAATCAATTTGTTTGTAAAGCGCCCTTGCGAAGGGTGTGATTTTGAGCGAATAGCATTTTCCAGTGCCGAAGTAGCCTATCAGCCGGCAAGCGAAAGTAGTGACTTTACGATCAATTACAATCCTGAAACGCTGGAAAACGGACGCTATGCCCTACGGGTGCAAACCACCGATGAATCCGGCAATGCCTCGGGTACAGAACCGTATGAAATCAATTTTGAAGTAGTAAACGAATCCACTATCACCAACTTCTATCCCTACCCCAATCCATTTTCATCGCATACGCGTTTTGTTTTTACACTGACCGGACAGGAAGTACCCGACGATATAAAAATACAGATCATGACGGTGACCGGACGGGTAGTCAGAGAAATACTCCGCGAAGAGCTGGGCAACATCCGCATTGGCAATAACATAACGGAATACGCCTGGGACGGACGCGATGAATACGGAGACCAGTTGGCAAATGGCGTATATCTCTACAAGGTCTACATCAAACAAAACGGTGAACCCATAGACCACCGCGACACAGCCGGTGACAAGGGATTCAAAAACGGCTTTGGCAAAATGTACTTGCTGCGGTAGACGCTAAAGCCAACAAACTACGATGGGAGCAGCTATTTTTTTGATCTGAAATGAAAAAATAGCTTAACAGCACCCAACAATGCCTGGATCAGGAAGGCCAAAGGCATGACTACCACATACAACCAAAGTATGCCACTGGCCGGAGCTGAAAATACCTCTTCTACTCCATACACCACCATACCATAGACTACCGGAGCAATAAGAAACAGTACATTAGCCACCAGCAACGCGGACAACACCCGAGCTCTTGTCGGGCGACTGTCTGACAAGGTAATGAACCAAACTGTGGATAAGGGAATAATGCAAACCAGTGCAAATGCCATAGCCTCAGGAGTTTGATTGTGTGTTTGAGGTCTGCACATCGGATACCGCCTGCTTTTCTTTTGGGGCAGCTTTTGGGTCGGGTATGTCTTTATACGCCTGCTGCACTTCGCTGGCTTGTGCAAAGCAAACCGGTGACGATCGTTTTTCGTCGCTGGCGGTATGTTTGGTGTCCTGCTTTTGGGGCATGGTTTTCCTAAATTATTGAGTATTACCTTTTTCGAATTTGGCTTTCTTTAATTTAGTAACTTCCTCCTCCAAACTTTGGTTTCTATCTTTTAACTTTTCCATATCCTTGTTTAGTTGAATCATATAAAGTGTCAATTCTTCAATCTTTTGTAGCAACTTTGCATCCATCTCTCCTAAAAAGAAGCCTTCTGTATTCACCTCTTCGGCACTTGGAATGTCTTTCAAATGCCCCTTTCTACGGATATGATTTTCCACTTCCCGTAAACTGGGCAACATATAGTCTTCTTCGAAAACAAAATCTGACCACTCTGAATAACCAGCTACTTTCACTTCAGTGGCTGCTATTTTTCCATTTACTCCTAATTTAAAGCCCTGGGTATCTTCAGTCCCAATACCTACATTTCCCTCCTGGCTAATACGCATTTTTTCCGAAAGAGTATTAAATCCATTCGAGGTAGAAAAAGTTATATTAGTGTAATCATAAGGACCACTTCCCGATTTTTTAGTTTTAACTCCTATGATGGCCATAGGTGTAGTAGTAGTATAAAGATTAATAAACTGAAGCTGGGATATATAACTATCTTGATTTAACTGAGATCCTGTGATAGAAATATTTCCTCTAACGTCAAGCTTACTGTAAGGATTGTGTGTACCAATTCCAAAATTACCATTAGCCATAACTCTAAAACGTTCCAAGCCATGGGAAAACGAATGTGCGCCTGATCTGTAAATTAAATCACCACTTCCTGCTTGAAATCCTAAAACCCCTCTTTCTGCGACACCATTTTCCACCCAGTAGATATAACCTGAATAACCCGAATTTGGTCTTACATGTAAAACCTGATCGCTTCCACTATTTAACATGATCTCTCCTTCGACTGATAACTTTCCATTAATAGTTTCATATTGACCCTGAGACTTAACATCAAAAGCAATTCCAAATAATAGCATAATAGCTAATGATACTTTCATATTATCAATCATATACACGCAAAGTGAAAAATAATTATAGCTTTTCAAGCTTAGATACTTTTTCTTTAAGTTTAAGAATTTCATTATTAGCTTTTTTTAGTTTCTTGTTTTGTTCAATTAGATATAGGGTTAATTCTTCAATCTTTTGTAGCAACTTCGCATCCATCTCCCCTAAAAAGAAGCCTTCTGTATTAATCTCTTCGGCACTTGGAATGTCTTTCAAATGCCCCTTTCTACGAATATGATTTTCCACTTCCTGTAAACTAGGCAACATATAGTCTTCTTCGAAAACAAAGTCTGACCATTCAGAATAACCAGCCACTTTTACTTCAGTGGCTGCTATTTTTCCATTTACCCCTAACTTAAAACCTTTTGTATCTATAGTTCCTATACCAACATCCCCTGTCTCCGTTATTCTTACTTTTTCAGAAAGGTTCGATGAATTACTTGATTTAGTCCAAAAAGTCAAATATCCAGTATACGTCTCTCCGGCTCGAGGCATTCCTATTCTTGCCACTTCATAATGAGCCTGCTTGGCACTTAATCGTCCAACATCTACCTGACCTGCATCATTCCTGTGACTTCTCAATGAAATCACACCCGGTGATGTTGTTGAATTATACACCTCTAACTTCTCTGATGGATTAGCTATTCCTATTCCAACATCCCCTGTTTCGGTTATTCTAACTTTTTCAGAAAGATTCGATGAATTATTTGATTTAGTCCAAAAAGTCAAATATCCAGTATACGTCTCTCCGGCTCGAGGCATTCCTATTCTTGCCACTTCATAATGAGCCTGCTTGGCACTTAATCGTCCAACATCTACGTGACCTGCATCATTCCTGTGACTTCTCAATGAAATCACACCCGGTGATGTTGTTGAATTATACACCTCTAACTTCTCTGATGGATTAGTTATTCCTATTCCTACATGATTAAAGGTAGTAATTTTATTGTTTGGCAAATCTTCGTTCCATTGAGAAAAGGAAACATGACAGCTAAATAGTAGAATCGGGATAATAAACTTTTTCATTATTAGATACTTTATGATAGTGAAACATATTTATTGAATTTAACAAACCAGGTAAGAGTTTAGTGTACAACTCTATATCCACAAAAAACAACAAATTTAAATGTTATTGTTCCTAAACTATCATAATGAAATTTTTTCGTAAAATGACAACAAAGCAAACCAAGTAAATGAATCAATAAAGCTCTGTCAATTTTACGTATTTCCAAAAATTGCAAATCAATGCACCAGCAGACAGCTGTTTTTTATTAGTTTTAAAGAAAACACTGCCCCATGCGAAAAATCACCCACCTATTGCTATTTCTTGCTTTCACGGCTACACATACTTATGGCCAGTCGTTTACCACGACAAAAGATCTGGACAGAAAGGAAGGCTTCTTCAATTTTTACTATCAGGAACACGAAGACCGCATCTTTCTGGAAGTAAAACACCTCGAAAAAGAATTTCTATACCTATACTCGCTGAGTACAGGTGTAGGCAGCAATGACATAGGGCTGGATCGTGGGCAGCTGGGGCGTGAACAGGTTGTTTACTTCAAAAAAGCCGGCAACAAACTCCTGCTCGTACAACCCAATATGCGCTACAGAGCTCAAACTGACAACCAACAGGAGCGGCTATCGGTAAAGCAGGCCTTTGCTCAATCCGTGCTTTTTGGTTTCCCCATATTAGAAACCCTCGACAACACTTACCTGATTGACATAACCGACTTTTTGCTGCAGGATGCCCACGATGTGGCCGGCACACTACAGGATACCGAGCAAGGAAATTATCAGGTAGATCTATCCAAAAGTGCTCTGGAGATGAACCGTACCCGGACTTTTCCAGACAATGTAGAATTTGAAGCCTTACTTACCTTTCAGGGAAAAGCCAAAGGGCAGTACATTCGATCAGTAGCCCCCAACCCTAATCTGGTAACTGTAATCGAACACCACTCCTTTATCCGCCTGCCGGACAATCCCTATACTCCCCGCAGTTTTTTGCCGGGTTGCGGTGCGTACCCTTTTTCCTATCAGGACTATGCCACTCCAGTGCACGAGCCAATTACCCGCCGGTTGATCACACGTCATCGCTTGCGCAAAAAAGACCCGACTGCCGCCGTAAGCGAAGCGGTAGAGCCTATTGTCTACTATCTGGACAATGGCACTCCCGAGCCCGTACGGTCGGCGCTGCTCGAAGGAGCCCGATGGTGGAATCAGGCTTTTGAAGCCATAGGATATAAAAATGCATTTCAGGTGAAGATTCTCCCCGATGACGCAGACCCCATGGATGTACGCTACAATGTAATCCAATGGGTACACCGCTCTACGCGCGGATGGAGTTATGGCGGCAGTGTAATCGATCCCCGCACGGGCGAAATCATAAAAGGTCATGTAAGCCTGGGCAGTCTGCGTATCCGACAGGATTTTCTCATCGCTCAGGCACTGACTGCCCGGCCTTTTGCCACCGACAATACGACGCAACAGCCTATGCTCGATCTGGCGCTGGCACGCATACGCCAGCTATCGGCACACGAAATAGGACATACCCTCGGTTTTGCTCACAATTTTGCTGCGAGTACAAACCAACGTGCTTCTGTAATGGACTACCCACACCCTACTCTGACGCTGGAAAACGGAGAAATTAAGCTGGACAATGCCTACGATACTAACATCGGTGAGTGGGACAAACTCACCGTAGCGTATGCCTACAGTGAACTGAGCCGTGACCTGCCGGAAAAAGAAAGCCTGGCCAAAATACTGGACAAAGCTCGTCAGCAGGCACTGCGATACATCTCCGACAGTGACGCACGTCCTAAAGGGGGTGCCCACCTACACGCCCACCTGTGGGACAATGACAGCTCTCCAGTAAACGAGCTGAATAACCTCCTGGCTATTCGCCAGAAGGCCATCGCTCAGTTTTCCTCAGATAATATCCGCACCTACGAACCTTACTCCATGCTGGAAGATGCGTTCGTGCCCTTGTATTTCTTACACCGCTACCAAACAGAAGCTGTGGCCAAACTCATTGGAGGTATGGATTACAATTATGCCGTCAAGGGAGATGGTCAACTGATCGTAGAATACGGGGCTGCAGACCTGCAACGAAATGCTCTGGAGGCACTACTCAGCACCCTTTCCCCTCAAACACTAACCATACCGGCCGATAAACTTGCGCTGTTTCCTCCCCGGGCTATGGGCTACCCTCGTACGCGGGAGTCATTTGATAGCAAAGTCGGTGTAGCTTTTGACCCAGTAAGCGCTGCGTCATCGGCCAGTGACATGACGCTTAACTTGCTTTTTCATCCTGAACGTGCTTCACGTTTGGTCTTGCAAAAAAGTCAGAACGACAGACTGCCGGGGCTGAAGGAAGTAATAGAAAGAGTATCCGATTACGTTTTTTCTAAGGAAAAAACAAACGGGCTTGCCGGAGAAGTAAAGCGTAGTATCCAATTCAACCTGATTCAGCACCTTATAGGGCTGGCGCAGCACGACAAATGCCTGCCTCAGGTAAACGCTATAGCAAAATATGAACTCGGGAAACTAAGAGATGAGCTGCAAACACGGTCGGAAGGAAAAAACATGTCGGAAGAGGATAGGATTTACCTGCCCTATTTTATCGATATGATAGACAATATGGAGGAAGTAGAATCGGCAGTAGCACCCGGGATGCCCGACGGCTCCCCGATAGGCACTACATGTTTTGATCTCTATCCGGGCTTTTAGTACTTGGCCATGTCCGGGTCTATTTCGTCAGCCCAGGCCAAAATACCCCCTTCGAGGTTGTATAAGTTGTCGAAATCGTACTGCTCCAGTACCTGAATGGCATTGGCACTTCGGGCTCCACTGCGGCAGTGTACCACTACTTTCACATCTTTTCGGATTTTATCTACATTGTCTTCGACTTGCCCCAGAGGAATGTGCTCTCCCCACAAGTTAGCCAAATCTCTTTCGTAGCTTTCCCGTACGTCGATGAGCTGAAAATCTTCACCACTATCGCGCATCGCTTTGAGTTCTTCTACTGAAATTTGTTTTACCATTTTCTCTTCTTTTTTTGGTTCTTTTAAGCCACAAAAGTATTCATAATCAATCAATTTTTCGATGACCGGTGTTTCCGGATTTCGCTTGATTTTCATCACGCGGGTATCGAAAGCCAGTGCGTCAAACAAAAACAACCTGCCTGACAGAGGATCGCCTATACCTGTGAGTACTTTGATAACCTCATTGGCCTGCAGCGAGCCGACTATCCCGGGCAACACCCCCAGCACTCCACCTTCAGCACAGCTGGGCACCATGCCCGGAGGGGGCGGTGTAGGAAACAGATCCCTGTAGTTGGGTCCTCTTTCGCCAGCTTTATTTACATAATTAAACACCGACACCTGCCCTTCAAAGCGAAATATAGAAGCATAGACATTGGGCTTGTCGAGTAGTACGCAGGCATCATTGACCAGGTAGCGCGTAGGAAAGTTATCGGTACCGTCTGCCACCAGATCATAGTCTTTCATTATATCCAGTGCATTGTCTGCCGACAGGCGGGTATTGTACAGGTTGAACCGGATGTGTGGATTCAGCCCCTGCAGCCGATCACGGGCAGCTTCTACTTTTGGCCTGCCCACATCTTCTACCCCAAACAAGACCTGACGCTGCAGGTTGGAATCGTCTACTACATCAAAATCCACCAAGCCGATAGTGCCCACACCTGCTGCCACCAGGTAGAGCAGCAGCGGACTGCCCAGACCTCCACTGCCTACTACCAGTACTTTTGCCTGTTTCAGCTTGGTTTGCCCTTCTATGTTAAACTCGGGTATAATCAGGTGACGGCTGTACCGTTCCAGTTCGGCTTTGCTAAATGTGGTGTCTGACATGGTGTAAATTTAAACGCTACAAACGAGCAGGCAAGAAGCCTTTACATTTTCTTCAATACTATATCGGATATGGTAGTGCCTATGGCCAGCGACGAAGTAGCCGCAGGCGATGGTGCATTGCAGACATTGACAAAATGCTGATCTTCCTGTATGCTAAAATCATCGAGCAGCCCTCCGCTGCGGTCGCAGGCCTGTGCTCTTACGCCGGCTCCTCCGGGCTCCAGGTCTGCTTCCTTTATTTCCGGGATCAGTCGCTGCAGCGCCCGGGTAAAGGCTTTTTTAGAAAACGAGCGGTACAATTCTCCCATACCGGTCTTCCAGTATTTTTTGGCCACCTTCTGAAACCCCGGCCAGGCCAGTGTTTCCAGCAATTCGGCCATATCGATATCCGATTTTTTGTATCCCTCCCGCTGAAACGCCAATACTGCGTTGGGGCCTGCCTCTACTCCCCCTTTCATCATGCGGGTAAAGTGTACGCCCAGAAAAGGAAAATTAGGATCCGGAACGGGGTAGATCAGGTTTTTTACTAAATGTTCGCTATTCTTTTTTAGTTGATAGTACTCTCCTCTGAAGGGTACTATCTTCAGGTCGGGTTTTGCAGGTGTCATACAGGCCACCTTATCCGAATACAGGCCTGCACAGTTTACCACCAGTTTGGTGTGATAATTTTGCTCTTGCGTAACGATAGTCCGATAATAAGCGCCCGGTAGTATGTTCACTACCTTTTGTCCATAAATCACCTCACTGCCGGCTTCTTTTAGTTTTTGCTCCAGCCGTTGAGCTACTTTCGAGTAATCTACTATACCGGTTTGGGGTACCCAGAGACCTTTCAGTCCTGCTACATGAGGCTCTTTCTCTTTCAGCTCCTCAGGCACCATGTATTTTATGCCTTCCAGCCCATTGGCCACCCCCCGATTGTACAGGTTGTCGAGCAGGGGAAGCTCGTGCTCCTGAGTAGCTACTACTATTTTACCACACAGGTCGTACGGTATCCCCTCTTCTTCACAAAAGGCTATCAGCTGATGGTAACCGCCTATACAGTTTTGTGCTTTGAGGCTGCCCGGCTTGTAGTACAAACCGGAGTGAATAACCCCACTGTTGTGGCCTGTCTGATGGCGGGCAGGCCCATCTTCCTTATCGATCACCACCAGATTGGTCTGTGGCGCTTGTGATTTGATTTTCCATGCGGTGGCCAGTCCTACTATACCGGCACCTATTACGATTACATCTTTAGCCATCTGCTTTTATAATTTTTCTTTCTGTTCCTGCCGTTTGGTCTGTTTTGTAGTACACACAGGGCTGTAATTCGGGGCTATCCTTCAACATAGGATGTAAAAACTCGCCTTGCTGCTGCATACCCAATTTGCGCATCACATGGATAGAGGGCGTATTTGCCTGTGGACAAAAGGCATAGACTTCTTTCAGGTTTAGCTTCTGAAAGGCATATACCAAACAGCGACCGGCTCCTTCGGTAGCAAAGCCTTGCCCCCAATGCTGGCCAGCCAGCCGCCAGCCAATATCTACGCAAGGTGTAAAGTCAGCTTCAAAATCCTGCTGCGACAAGCCTATAAAGCCGATAAACGCCGAAGTATCCAATCGATCTACCGCGAAATAGCAAAAGTTTTTTTGTTCATATTGCCTTTGCATGCGCTCCATAAACGCTTGCGTATCTGTACGGGATACTTTCTGTGGAAAAAAAGCCATCACCCGGTCGTCGGCATTGAGTGCAGCCATAGCCGACAGGTCTGCATCCTGCCACAGACGAAAACCCAATCGCTCGGAAGTAAAAATATACGAATGCTCCAAAACCTGCCTGACTCTAGTGTGAAACGCTGGGCGCGAAGATAACAAACAGAATGATGGAGGGAAAAAACTCCCTAACAATAAAACCATTTATCTGCCTTTGTTTTCCGCAGCTGCTTATCTGTTTTTATAAGTACTTATAGTCGACTGTAAGTACTTATAAAAAGGGTTAGTGAGCATCAATTCTTATATTTAACCAAGTAATAATTTTCTTTCGGCATTATTAAAAAAAACCAATATTCAGCGCATCGTTGCTATATAGTCACATGACCACAATAAACTACAGATCACTTGATCAGCAAATCTAAGACAGGTATATTTGAAAGGTAGATAAGCGACATATGTTGCTTACATTATTGTTAGCACCAATTCCTAGACTTAGAAGAAATGGACATCAAATTTTACATTCAACAATATGATATTCCATTTGACAAACTAAAAGCTGATTACAAAGCAGATTTTGATTCATTATTTGAAAAAGAAAAAGTTTGGCTCGGTAACTTGGAGGACAAGACTCACCTATTGAAAAATGACGACAATGAAAAAGTCATTAAAGTGGTTATTGAAAAACTCAAAAGCGGTCAAGATTTTAAAGAATCAGATACTGAAAGTTTATCAATTTTCACAAGTCAAATCAACCTAATTGTAAGCATTGCAAACCGAATTAACAATTTCAAAGAAGGAACAGCAATAAATGGATCAGAATTAAAACTGATTGACCTATTTAATGCTATTAAAAACTCCACTGACTTTAGAAGTTTCAAATTTTCGCTAAATCAAAACCTCGACAACTTTCTTCCGCATTTATATTCTGTTATAAAACATTGTCAGGATCCGAATGAATATCCAATCTATTATAAATATTGGAAGAATATAATGAGAGAAGTCCTCACTAAAGAGGATGATTATGATGAAATGTCATCGTTTTACAGAACATTCCCTACTCCAAATCGCCATCTAAACTTCGCCACTTATTTTGGAACAATTGGAATTCAAATAGCGAAAAACATATCGACAAGTGGAATTGATCTGAATAAGGAATCAAAAGATTACAAGTATCTCACTAAGAAAGTAATTAATGTCGAGAGATATCGATCAATACTTGACGAACACTTAGAAAATGACTCTCATTACTACTTAGTTGGCGCTTATTGGGATGGGTCAAATCCTGCCGACCAGACTCAAAGATTTATTGAGAATGGAATATGGGAGAATGGATACGATGACAAATTTATTGACGATGTGATTTCTGTTACTGAGGGAAGTAAAATTGCAATAAAAGCCGCCTATACAAGAGAGAAAACAAAGTCCGTAATGGCAATTAAAGCCAGAGGAATTGTAACTAAGAACTATACGGATGGCAAAAGACTTGAGATTAACTGGGAACAAGATTTCGATCCGTTTGAAGTTGATTTCTCTGGTGGCTACTGGGCAACTATAAAGGAAGTAACAAATCAAGACCATATTAACTCCATTTGGTTTCCAGATCAGAACAATAATTCTTCGATGAATTCTAAAAAGATGTCTGACATGAATTTTCCTCTAAATACAATCTTATACGGCCCTCCAGGTACTGGCAAAACCTATAATACTATTCTAAGAGCTGCCGAAATCATTAAAGATCAAAAAATCTCATCTTACGATGAAGCGTTGACGATTTTCCGATCAAATCTTCATGACCAAATTGAATTTATTACGTTCCACCAGAACTATAGCTATGAGGACTTTATACAAGGATTAAGGCCTGAAACTGACAATAAATCATCACTCTTATTCGAAAAGAAAGATGGTGTATTTAAAAAGATTGCTGACAAGGCTTTAGAGAATTTGAGGTTATCAGAAAAAGCTCCCGATGAATTATCCAGCGAAGCGTTGTTCGATAGAGCCTTAGAAATATTTTCAGAGAAGGTACTTGAAAGCGAAGAAAATTATAAAATTAACGACACTGCCTACATTTTTGAGATTGAGGAAGATGCATTCAGATATACAGGTGATAAATGGACTAACCACACCAATGGTTTGAGAATGAAATTTACAGATCTCAAAGAATTTTACAGAAATGATGTCAAGAGCAGAAAAGACGTCAAAAAGCTCACCACAATATCTGGTTTGGCTAATCAGCACGCAACATATTATTTTCTGGTCTACTCGCATGTCCTTGATTGTCTCCCAGATAATGTAGAGCAGCCTCAGAGTGTAGTCAGAAAAAACTTTGTTCTAATAATTGATGAAATAAACCGCGCAAATATCTCAAGAGTATTCGGAGAACTAATTACCCTGATTGAACCTGACAAGAGATCACACGGAACTATACCAATGGAAACAAAGCTGCCGTCAGGAGACATTTTTAAGGTACCCTCAAACTTGTACATTGTCGGTACCATGAATACAGCAGACAAGTCAATTGCCTTACTTGATATTGCTTTACGAAGAAGATTTGAATTCGAATCTATGTATCCAAAATATGATATTGATGGACAAGAAATATATGACGTTGAGATACTGAAGAAAATTAACCAGCAGATTATTAAATCCAAGGGTCATGATTTTCAAATAGGACATGCCTATTTTATGGGAGAAAATAAGGATTTGGTTCAGCGAATGAATAAAAATGTCATTCCTCTTCTGCTTGAATATTACATGAATGATGAAAAGGAAGTTAGAGGAATTCTTCAATCAGCTGGCCTGACCATCGAAGATGACTCTTGGCCAATTAGAATAAGCGGACTGAGTGATTAATCTTTTTGAATATCAGAACAAAGTTCCTTACCATGACTCCTTAGAAGGCCTAGAGAGTTTCCTTGATGATATCTGGAATAATAGAGAATTGTCATCGTACTTTTTAGAAAGTGAGGAAGAAAGAATTGAATCGCAACGATTTCTTCAAATCATCCATAAATCGAAGGAGCTAAAATCCAACAAATATGTAGGCGTAATTCATTATCAAGGTCAGAAGATTAACCTCCTACCTAAAATCTTCTTTGAAAAGGAAAGAGAATACTCCACTAACGAGGTTTCTCAAATTCAAAATCACATTCTTTGGTGGTTGAGCTATTGTCGAAAAATTAAATTCCCGAACTATCAAACATCATTAGGTAACGCAAAAAGTGATTTTTTTGAAGTGCTTATTTATCTATTTTCTAAATACACATGTCAACTATTAAGTTCCTCTATCTATCAACAATACGAGGAGGTTAATCGCGAATTGCCTTTTATAAAAGGAAGTCTTAATTCAAGTCAATACATCAAAGAAAATCTAAGTAAGGGCAGATGGCACAAACTAAATTGTAACTATGACGCTTTTGTCTTCGATAATGAATTCAACCGAATCATTAAATATGTAACAACGCTGTTATTTAATGCAACAAAAAATCAGGATAACAAGAAAAATCTCAGGGAAATCCTATTCATTTTTGACGAAGTAACTGATGAGCGAGCTACTGCAGAGCAATGTTCAAGAATCTCATTCAATCCAATGTTTGGTGAATATGAAACAGTTCGTGACTATTGTGAATTGTTCTTAAGTAACTGCATTTCATTTGACTATAAAAATGACCTTAAGCTATTCGCCTTTCTCCTACCAATGGAATATGTATTTGAAGATTTTATCTATGGATTCATTGAAAAGGAACTTGATGAAATAACAGCTAAATCTCAAAGGAGTGATACTTATTTAGATGAATCAAAATCATTCAACTTGAAACCCGACCTTTGGTTAAAAACGCCTACCAAATCACTAATTGCTGACACGAAATACAAAATTGTATACAGTGACGAAACAGATCCTAAAAAAGGAATTTCACAAAGTGATTTGTACCAAATGTTGGCATACGCTGTAAGGTTTAAAATTGACGAAATTCTGCTTTTCTATCCTAACACCGTATTGAATTATCAACATGAAGTAATGACCCTAAAAATAAAGGATGCATTGGCTGATAATAGAGAAATCAAGATTAATGCTTTTCAACTTCCAATCATCAATACTGACCTTTTAACTCTTAAACTCGATTTGAAAGAGGATTTAAGAGAAATGTTTAAGAGTACAAGGGAAAATTTGAAAACAAAAATCAAGAAAATACTGTTGCCAACACAGCATATAGCTTATGGCGGGTGAACGGCTGCCAGCAAGGTTTTCGCTCCATAGCCAACTTTGGTCTCGGGGGACAGAACAGTGCTTCGAATCCGCCACAAGCCATATGCAAACCGTTGGGCAGAATTATCGCTCGTAGAAAATATGCAGGAACTTGATCATAATACAACCTCAGAAACTAATGGTAAACCAATCGGTGGTTGGCTGTGGGTAATTATGGTCGTCATAATTGCCAGTGGATTTCAAATTTTGATAAGTATCGTAACAACAATGAACGAGCTACTTGCTGACGATTGGAGTCAATATATTGTGACAGACGATGAACTTCTTCGAACTAGGGTTAACATCTATGCCTACTTAATTGTATCAATGACAATTGGACTAGGAATCGTTATATGGAGTCTTGTCAACTTCTTCACACGGAAGAAGAGATTTCCTGCTATTTTTCTCGGTTTACTCGGATATTTCATCTTAACCGAAGTTTTAAGAATCTATTTTCTTGACTACTACGCAACCCTAACCGACCAAGACGCTAGCAACATTCAAAGTGGTTTAGCTAAAACTGGAATTGTTGCAATTCTAGCTGGTCTGTATCTGAACAAAGGAAAACGGCCAAATCAAACCTTTGTGAACTAAAACTCTGCCCAACAATCGCTAGCACGAATACGCCAAACTGCCACTTTACAAACTTTAGTGCGAACATCACCATGAATCAGCCGCTGGGAAAGATCAGTGCTTCCTACTTTGCGCATCTCGCAGGATTTTTCTCTTTCTAAAGCCAGTGCATGCTACAAACTTTGGAAGCACCGGCAAATTCACTAGTTCTATCGGATTCTTGCCAAGCTCTGGGCTCACTCCTACCACATTGGCTGATGTAATTTTATAGGGATGATGCAACCCTTCGTATCTCTTTATGCATCTGCATGTTGAGTGTTTATTTTTCAACACCAATGTAACCAAAACTTACACAGATGAATTCTAATCAAACAATTGGTAGATGCACCGGCCTTTTATTGTTATTCGTATTTGTAACAGGAATCCTAATATTCCAGATCCTGCAAGGCCCCATTCTTTTTTCCAAGGATTATCTAACACACACTTCCGCTCACTCAAATCAAATAATTAGTTCGGTAGTACTCGGTATTTTCAGCGGTTCGATATCAATAGGTATAGCGGCGATCCTGCTGCCCGTTTTCAAGAAATACAGTTCCTTTTTGGCGTATTTATACCTGGCATTTTGCATCATAAATTTTTTCTCCATCATGATCGACAATGTCAGTGTAATATCCATGCTTGAAATCAGCAAAGAATATATAAACAATGAAAATAACAGTTCGCTGAAAATACTTGGAGCTGTAGCATATGAAACACACTGGTGGACGCATTATTTCTACTTGCTAATCTCCTGCTTCCCTGTTTTCATTTTGTATTTCACCTTGTACCAGGCAAAACTGATACCCAGATTAATTTCAATCTTTGGTTTGGCAGCTGTACTGCTTATGTTTATAGAGGAGCTATTTTCAATCTTCGGGCAAAGCATTAGTATGAACATGCTTCTACCTATTGCTCTGGTGCAGTTAGTCCTGCCGATTTGGTTAATTTTCAAAGGCCTTAATTCCTCACCCGCAGATACAGAGAGTAATTAAACTCCACACAATCGAATAGACAACCCGTAAGCTTTTTACTGGTTTCCCTCTCGCATGATACTGTTTTCGGATCTGGAGTTTACCGTATTTTCAGCTGGTAAAAAAACATCACAACTACCAAACAAAACATCACCCCCGTTTTTAGCACCTCTCTCCTGCCAAAACTACTCTTTGACCCACTAGAAGCTAACAGGCATCTGCAAGATCCATTGATTACAGCGTTAGTAAAATCATATATTTTAGAAATTATTCCTGTATATTCACAACACCACCATCAAAGTCAAACTCCTTGTTCACTGAAACAAAGGGTATATTTGATAAGTTAAGTAAGCGACATATGTTGCTTATGTTATTGTTAGCTACAATTGTGACTAGGAAAGAAGAAATTGAAAAAGTACATGGCAATGGTTCCCATGTTTTGATATTGGGTGCTGGTGCATCCTATGCTTCAACTCTAAGGGCTCCTGAGAAGAATGGAAAAAAACTTCCTTTAATGAGTAACGTGGTTGATGTAGTTGGTTTAGACCCAATTCTGAAACACTTACCCAAACAATACCAGGAACTGAGGGAAGATTTTGAGAAGTTATATACCAATCTTTCTCTTGCTGAGAAGTTTAAATCTGAAAGAGAGGAAATAGAGGTACTTGTATATGAATATTTCAATTCACTTGATCTACCTGAAGAACCAACGATTTACGATTACTTGATCTTGTCTCTACGGCATAAAAGGGATGTAATTGCAACTTTTAACTGGGACCCATTTTTGTACAAAGCCTATGTTCGAAATGGAGAATTTGTTAAAAGCCCAGGAATCTTATTCTTACATGGATGTGTTTCACTTGGTTACGATAGTTCGAATGGAACCTCTGGGCCTGCGGGTTGGTACTCAAAGGCCACAAAGAATGAGTTTGTTCCCACCAAATTATTGTATCCAGTTGAAACAAAAGACTATAACTCTGACCCTTTTATAAAAGGGCAATGGGATGCATTGGCGCATGAATTAAAAATTGCTGAAAGGGTAACAGTCTTTGGGTACTCTGCTCCAACATCTGACGTTGAGGCCATTGAATTATTGCAGATTGCTTGGGGAAAGCCTGAGGAACGAGCAATGCAACAGTTTGAGCTTATAGATATCCGAGATGAAGAAGGAGTAAGAAACTCTTGGAACAACTTCATTCATTCGCATCATTACAATTACTCCACAGACTATTTTGACTCATCTTTGGCTCTTCATCCTCGAAGAACTGTTGAAAGCTACCATCATTGGTCTATGCCTATGACTCCAAGCGATGCATTCCAAGATGGGAATAGAATCCCAGATAACTTCAATTCCCTAGAAGAGCTTTGGAAGTGGCATGAACCATTGATTGAAGCAGAAAGGAAATTCTATGGTTAAGTTAGAATTCTTAATTGATTGGTATCATAAAGAGAACGACAGACAATCCTCAATAAATAATTCACTGAGTATTCCCATTGGAATTCTATCAGGTTTGTTGGCCGCATTCTTCTTCTTGTCTAAAAGCTATGAATTTGGTCAAGAGACAAACGGCTTCATGAAATGGGCATTTATCGCTCTAATCATTATTTCAATTGTTTGTTGGATCGTTGTTGTTATCAACTTATTCCTTGCCTACAATAATCTGTTTAAGGGATATGAATATAAGGGAATACCTTATCCAACAGTTTTAAATAGGCAATACAAAGGCTTGGCTGACTTTGTTGATGAGAATGCGGATCAATTAGATGAAGGCATTACACCTGACAAACTATTTGACGAACAGCTAATTGATATGTTTTCTGAGTATTTGGATAGGAATATTGCCAACAACGATAAAAAATCAACCTATTTACACATAGCTAAAAAATTCCTTTTGATTTGCTTCATCTTCACAGCATTGAGCACCATTCCATTCACTGTAAATTATTTTAACTTTAAGAATGTTAAGAAGACAGAAAGCATTGAAATAAAAAACATTGATGACTTAAAAGACATTCTAAAAAATATAGAGGTCGAAAACTTGAAAATACAAAATTATGAGCGACAAGAATCCGAAAAAACCGACTCCACCACCTCCACCACCTCCGAGATTGATAAAGGAAGGAAGACAACAACCGCCTCCCCCACCACCACCAAAAAAGAATAAGTAAAAAGTAGCTAACAAACACTAAAATGAATATGCGGACTGAGCTATTTAATAGGTCATTGCCAACTAGAAACCTCGGTGCTTCTAGCAACTGGGTCGCATATTCATTTTAGTTGGGCGTTAGGTCATATTGAGTCATGGAAAAATATTTGAATCCGATTGCTGAAAGAGATAGCCCTGACTCAGGTAAGTTTGCTACTCCGAAAGATGTCTATCCGATAAGGAAGGAGTTTAACTTTTACTGCCCAGACCATAATTGCCTAGATCCGGAAAGAAAATTATTTCCAGCAAAGTCAAAGCTCGGAAACTATTTCTTTAAGCACAATAATAACTATGGACACGATATCCGTCCAGAAACCTTGCTCCATAAGCTTTCAATTAAATGGTTTAAGGGTAAGGGAAAATTTGAAATTCCAAGTTTTCAAGTAGAGAACAAGGTTACTAATCAACAATTGGTTTCAATTGATTCAGAACTAACAGAGTTGGAATATAGAAGACTCGAACGAATAATTCCTGATGTCAAACTGACAACAAATAACGGTTTTCAATTTGCAATTGAAATAGTTGTAACTAGTGACTTGAGTGAAGAAAAAATAAAGCTTATTGAACAGTTTAACTTGCCTACAATTAGGATAGACCTAACGAAATTTTATGAAGAAAACACTGATAAGTGCAGGGTTGATTATGACTTTGTAACTGCTAAGTTAGACGAACTTTTAAGCGATATAAGGCTAAAAAGCTGGGCTGTTCTTCCAAAATATTCTGAAACCAAGGGGAAACTAGAATTAACTGGGAAGCCAAAAACTGATAATACAGGTTGTCTTATCGGATTGGTTTCTGTCGGATTAATATATCTATTTAACAAATTAAAAAAATAAAGCATGGCCCAATCAAATACACGCCCGTAAGTTGTAAGCCCACGATACACCCCTCCCATCAGGCTCATTTTTAGCTCCTAAAAAAACTGCCCGTGATTTCTCAGCGGGCAGTCTCATAACTATAACAAATGAATATTGGTTAAACTACCGGCTCATCAAATACGCCTGAGTGGTTACATAATATTTTGCCAGCATATTTGGTACTTCCCAGTCTGGAAGCTTGCCTTGCTTTAGGTATTCCAGGTATTTTTCAGTTACCTGAGTAAAGTGTGCTTCATGACCCAGCTTGTACTGGTCGGGTATATTTACCTGCCAGCCATTGGCTGTTTTGCTCACTCCAACTCCCGGGTACTGCTTGTTTACCTCAGCTATGGCCTTGTCCAGTTGCTCTTTGAAGTCGGTCTGCTCAACCACAGGCTCTACATAGAGCGTGGGCTTATACTGCTGCTCTGCTCCCTGCCGGATTACCAGGTTGCTCTTCGTTCCTCTCATGATAGAGTAGTGCGTATCTTTGGCTCCTTCAGGTGCCTGAAAATTCCAAATCACTGAAGCTTTCGCATGAATGCCCTTTAGCTTATAGTTTATTTCGCCATTGGAGTATACATGCAACTGTCCATCCTTCACATCCTGCTGCAGGTAGTCGGGAAATTCGCCCATGCCGGTTACTTTCTCAAACTGGCCGGCAGTAAGCTTCGTGGGCCAGCGTCTGGCCGAAAGCATTTCTATGTCCCGGGTATAATCGATAACCTGCTCCGGAAAGCACTCCCACTGAATCAGATCTACCAGGTGGGTGTTTACATCTACCACACCCTCTCCCTGCTGGGTAACGTCAAAAAACCACGCCGGTCTGATCAGCGGTGCTCCCGACACATACTTAAAAAAGTGGTGCACACTTTCCTTGGTCACAGCCGGATTGTCGAGCGAACCTTTTTCGAGCTCACCAAATACACCCGGCATCTGCGAGAGTGTTTTTTGGAGAATGGTCGTAATCTCATAGCGCTCTGTCATGATGTCGTAAAGCAAAACGCCCTGCTTTTCAGCTTCAGCAAATGCTGCTTTCAGTTCATCAAATTCGTCGGGAGCTATGATCATCGGTTTATCGGCCAATACATTGATGCCCGCTTGCACAGCCTTGGTAATGTACTCTGCTTTTCGTGCGTTGTTGCCCGACACCACCATCACATTACCGGGCCTTTCGGCCACCATTTTCTCAAAAAAATCGTCACCTCTGTATACCTCTTCCTTCCAGCGGGTAGGATTATCCTCTCTGCTGTTGAATCGTGCTATCCTGTCCAGGTGTCCTTCCAGGTCAGGGCCGGCAGGTGCATATACATGCACTGTAGGGTCTACCTCATCGTACATATACTTTTGTACCAGCGCCGCATGAAAATGCCCCGGATCCAGTGTCATCAGCTTCACTTCTCCGGCAGCTCCGGTAAACGACTTAGCTTGCGTTTGCTCCATTTTCTTTTGTTTGCCCGATGGCTGGCAGGCCATCAGACCAGCCATCAGAAAACCGAATACTAACTTTTTTGTAACGATCATATCCCTTAGTATTTGATATAGTTGGTGCCATAAGGGTAACGCTGCGGCCTGCTCAGCATAGAGTTAGCCAGGTCGTCGTTTTTAAACCTCTCTTTAGTAGGATCCCACTCCAGCTTTCTGTCCAGCTTCATGGCTATATGGCTGATCAGACATACGGTGCATGCTCTATGGCCTATTTCTACCGGCGATATGGGCTCTTTTCTGGTTTTGATACACTCCAGCCAGTTGCCATGCTGTTCTTCACTTCTGTAAAGTTTTATTTCATTGTCTTTGATTTCAGAAGTCAGAATTTTAGGATCACTGGCATTGAGGGCTTTAGCGCTTTTCTCTTTCGATACCGGGTCACTGGCAGAAGCCGTATAGTTACCCCTTGACACGAAAATCCAGCCGTCTTCTCCTTCGTAGCGAATACCATTGGTATATCCGCCGCTGGTGTACATGGTAATGCCGTTGGCATATTCAGCCTTCACCATAAAGTCGCCATGCACATCCCAAAAACCCGACTTGGGAAACTGAGCTACCGCCTCTACTGAGATAGGGCCTGTGTATTCAGTATCCATGCCCCAGGCTGCAGAATCGAAGTGGTGCTGTCCCCAGCCCGTAATCATACCCGCACCGTACTGCTCTTTTCGCAACCATCCCGGACGGCTATAGCCCTTTTGCGGATGTACACCCGTCTCAGTGTAGGGCACTTCAGGAGTAGAACCCAGCCACATATCGTAATTCAGCGCCTTGGGTACCGGCATTTCTTCTACTTCCGGTCCGGACGGATCACCCGGCAAGCCCACCTTCACAGTGTGTACTTTGCCTATGCGGCCATTGCGCACCAGCTCTGCAGCTATTCTAAACTGCGGCATAGACCGCTGCTGCGTGCCCACCTGCAAAATCACTCCCTGACGGTGTACTATATCGCTCAGCAAGCGCCCCTCTTCCAATGTAAGTGAGGTAGGTTTTTGTAAGTAAATGTCTTTACCGGCCAATGCTGCCTCTATAGCCGGTTGTGCGTGCCAGTGATCAGGTGTAGAGATAAGTACTGCGTCGATATCCTTGTTGAGCAAAAGCTCGCGATAGTCTTCGTACATCTTCACATCTACATAGCCTTTCCCCTTCTTTTTGTTGTAAAAATCCTCAACCAGCTTTTTCCCATCAGCCATACGATTGCTGTCTACATCACACACAGCGATCATTCGAGCCTGATCGTACTTGAGTGTTTCGGCTATATCGTGGCTTCTGGCTATACGTCCACAACCGATCTGCGCTACATTGATCTTGTTGCTGGGGGCGTTTTTACCAAACACACTGGACGGCACTATGGTGGGCGCAAAAAACAACCCTGCCGACCCCAGGGCTGTTTTTTTGAGGTATTCTCTGCGTCCCATTCCTTTTTTGGTTTCTTTATTTTCTTTCATAGTTATTGAAGTTTAAGTATAGTTATTCGTTTATTATCAATGTGGTAGTGGCTTTTGAATAATCTTTTTTTCCTTTTTTATCCAGTGCCCAGAGTATACCGCCCAGCAGGTGCTGCTGATAAATAGGGTCGTCATAATGCTCTATCTGATGCCCCAACGAAGTATACCACTGACGGCCACCGTCGAACTCATGACACCAGGCTACCGGAAACCGCTCGCCGAAAATATCGAAGGGGTATTCATCGCTCTTGGGATCTTTCACTGTGGTCAGGTCTGCCGCCAGCAATACATGAATATCGGGATTTAGCTGCGTATGATAGTAGCATTCGTCGCGGGTGCGCTCGTATGTTTCAGGCAGGAAAGACGTAGACGGGTGATTCTTGTCTATAACCCTCACTGCAAAATCCTGATTGGGAGCATGCCGCTTAAACTTACCCCCGATCATCTTCCAAAACCAGGGCCAGTCGCGCTCCGATCCTGTGGCTGAGTGTATGCCTACAAAAGCGCCTCCTGCCTGTATATAGCGCTGAAACGCCAGGCGCTGTTCATCGGTATCAAACACTTCATTGTTGGTATTGGAAAAAATCAATGCGTCGTACTGCTTCAGATTTTCCTCGGTAAACAACGAAGGGTCTTCCGACACATCTACTGCTATCTTGTTTTCCGTGCAGATTTTAGTAAGCGCTTTCACGCTGTTTTCCCTGTTTTTGTGTACAAATCCTTTTCCGTTTTTGATGTAAATCAAAACTTTCTTTGGCTTTGCCTGCATCGAAAATGTAACCATCATGCCCAACATCAGGAGGCATAAGAATAGGGTGTGCTTGTTTGTCATCGTAGTATGTTTAGTCTTAGTAAATAATCAGTTTAGCTTTGGGAGGATTGGCAAAGTTTTGCCATGCCTGATCTGCGTCGGCCGGTGCTATCTTACCATCGTATACCATCATTCGGTAGCGAAGTGTGTATTGCCTGCCGGGCGTTAGCTTCCAGTCGCGATCCTGCGCCGGGTTGAAATTAAAAAACACGTTTTCTTTTCCCTTGTTGGCTCCTTCGGGCCATATCCTCAATTGCTCAGGGTAGTTGAAGTTGGTCGGGTGTGTCATAAAGAGTACTCCTGACGTTCCGTAATCCGACACTCCATTCACATCGCACCACCTGGCCCGCGTGCCATTGCCATCGGCTTTGTTTTTACCCTCAGAGGTGAGTAAAGTAGCGGTATTGTCGTCCCATCTGGGGGTAGCCCGAAAACCAAAACCCTGATAGCGGTACTTTTTAATGGTAAGTGGACTTGCAGTTGCACAATTCAGTGAAGACACAAAATCCACTAACCATACATCATTTTCGGGTGATACCTTCCAGGCTCTTATTTCCCACTCTTCGTTTAGGGCTACCTTGTATCCTTTTTTATCGGGTGCATTGAGGTCTATGTGTTCGTGAATGGCCTTAAACCGACCCATTACCGGACCACTTTCCACCAGTGTTACTTTTTTGGAGCGAACTGTCCCCTGTGCTTTGTTCAGGTTCCAGAAGTCTATCTCTCTGCCTTCAAATTCGGTGTGTGTCCAGGGGTTCCATACTCCTACATGATGGTAGTGATCGGAAGGCTGCACGCGGGTAAGCACCTCTCCCTTAGGGGAACTGAGCGGATGAATAAAACCACTTCGCTCGTACAGAGGCGATTGCCCTTCCGGAGCTGGCAGTGGGGCTATCCTGTAGCTAAGCACGTGCTTGCCTCCTATATGGATGCTCAGTTGCTCGTCTGTTTTGGTAAGTGCTACAGCGTCTTCTTTTGCTTCCGGCTGCCCCGGTGAGGTTTGCACCAATTCGTAAGTACGCTTCTTTCCGGCTGCTGTATGGCCCGACATCACCCACCACAGTGTGGTAGCATAGCCCTCTTCCAACTGGCTTTGTACCGGTGTGCGTTTTTTGCCGGTCACCTCATACAGCTGTATGCCGTGATTGGCCAGATCGAGACGTACTCTATCCAGCGACACACTTACTATGGCATCTTCCCTGTTGTGCTTCTCATTCTCTACTATGATTTTGCCCAGTATTTTTTCCTGTGCCTGTGCACTGCCCAGAATGAGCAATAATGCCCCTGTTAATTGTAATACTTTCCTCATGTACTTGTTAAATAGTTTAATAATAATCCTAACTCATCGGGGTACGGCAGAAAAACCACCTCCACGATTGATTTTCCAAATATGTGCTTCTATCCCCCATTTTCGGGGTAATTAAGACTTAATTCAGAGCTAATTTTATAAAAAAGATGATTTTTTTCAGTCGGGTGATCCGTGCCGGGTCTGTTTTTCCTTTTATAGCTTCCTTACACATCACTGCTTGTACATTTGATACTGACAAGCTATCAAAACGTGTATAAAGACACGAACCAGGCCACTTACTCTGGCATTTGGATTCAACTGACAAATGAGCTTGCTTCTTTGTTTTGCGACCAGCGAATAGAATCAGAAAAACGCACAACGTCAGCCCGTCCTCAGGCGACTCGTAAGGCAGAAAGAAAAATCAGGGGTGAAAGTCTTGAAAGGATACGACAAATTCTTCTTTGTAAAATTGCTGATACAGGGTAGTAAATCCCTGGTATACCTTCAGTGCCTGCTCGTGTTTCTTTTGTTTTTTCAGTGCAGCTACTTTGTATTTGATAGCCGTTTCGTGCACCACATCAAATGTAAGTACAATGTCACAATAATCAATCAGGCGATCGAGTTGTTCAGACTTCCACTGATGTTCCAGTGCGGGAGCATAGATATCAATTACCTTGTTTGACACTTCAAATTTGTACGGATCCAGCCATTCTTTGGAGAGGTTTGGCAAAAAGTCACCATTTTTCAAGATCTGACTCAATACATCCAGCTGTGTATCGGCTGCTTTCTCCTGTGTCAATTCCAAAAAGTGTGCATAATCGCAATATACATGCCCCCCCATACCAATTGTCCAAAACTGGTTGTGGTAGTCTACAGACACTCCGTCGAGCTTGGTCAGCACCTGCCGTAGCTTAGTGGTCGACACCCCTCTGTTATTTATGGCCTTGTCTCTTGGTAGGCCGGGCCATATACTGTGCGAGAGATCCTCCGACGATATCCCTTTTTTCGTTTTATGGGTTGACAGCAGCAGCAACAAAAACAACTCCTTGAGCCTTGGTGTGATCTCATTGGTTATGTTATTTCCCTCTTTGTCTATCACTTTCAAGCCTCCGAACATAAAAATGGCATTTCTATCGGGCGTGCCGGACACTACCGGATCAGCACCTTGCTCCCGTCTTTCTTTCTTTTTTGTTTTCAAAAGTGAAAAAACAGAAAAAGCCAGCACCAGCATTCCCAGAGGCACAAGCCAGACCCATAGGCTGTATTTTTTCGAGAAATCGGGCGTTCGCGTATATAGGCCTGCTATTTCATTGTCGCCTAGCGGCCTGTCCCAGAAAATAACATCGTCGAGACTACCGGCTAAAAAGGTGTCCTGATTGTTTCCTTTTAGTCCCTTTCTGTACCCTATATACAGGCCACCGGCTCCTTTCAGGGGAGGCCTGCCAAAGGCCATAGCATCTAATTTGCCATCTATAAATATCGCTTGCTGCTGGGTGGTTTTATGATACCTCCATACGATATGATACCACCTGTTGGGTTCAAGTTCTGTGTTTCCTTCCAGGTCATTGTGGTAGAAAGCAAAGTAGGGTTTCTTTTCCCGAACCAGAATGTGCAACCCTTCGGAGTATTTATTGATAGTAGACGAAAAAATAACCTGATCGCTATCGCTAACACTGTCGAATCTGACCCATGTAGATATGGTAAAGCTATTGTTGGGCAAGCCCAATTCCTTAATAGCCGGAAGTAGTCCCTGATGTTTTCCTTCAAAAACGGCCACATGGCCTCTGTTGAAATCCTCGACAAAGCGGATACCCTTAAACTCTCCATGCAGCTTATTGTCAAGCGCATCGTCTAAATCCCCGTCGAGTGGATAGTATGCTGTAGCCCTATCGGTAATCTCGTTGGCCTCAGCTCTTATTTTCACCCGATTGCCCGCCCCTTCTGTGTAGGTAAGGGCAGCCGGCGTAAAGAAAAAACCCGGCAGTTGTGGTGTGAGCGAAAAAGACTCTCCTGCATACACCGGAAAGCAAAAATCATGTCCTGTGGTGGCTGTAAAATCACCTTCCCAGTAAATTTCATAGCTTACTGACGAGGGAAACCCCACATTGCCCACTAGTTTTTCTGTGGAGTTGATAATCTGATCTATGGGCTGAGGAAAACTAATGTGATCGAGCCAGATAAAGTTAGGCACCTGACCGGTTTCTCTCCATGTATGGATAAAGGCATCCACAAACTGGGGGGCCAGTTCGACTTCACTCCCGGCTGGGGGCGATACCTTCAGCAGCAATAACTGATCGGCCTGAGTTATTTTTTTACTGAGCTGAAAAGCTCCCAGATCATGTACATAATTTCCTTCTACAAGGTGAGTATCCTGCTCGGTATTGAAAAAAAGTAAAACCAGGGGTTTGTCCATTTCCAAAAGCTCATGGGTAGAGGGCCATGGCTTTCCTGCGGTGTGCTGATAGGTTTTGGCCGACAGGCCAGACTGATCAAGCATCCGCTGTATCCATACCCCGGAAGCATTTTCAAACAACAGGGTTTTTACTTCCTGCTGTGGTTTTTGCAGCTGCTCACGCATTTTAGTAAACAAGCCTGTAAATTCCTTTTCCAATAAATACTCCTGATCGGGGTGCTCTGAAAAATCGAATACCAGGGCTCTGGAGGATTGTCGTAAAAAGGCATTCAGCACAGCCTGCTTTTGTTGCACACTGCCTCCAAAAGGATAGGCTTCCACTCGCTGACTCAGGTGCTCGTAGCTGTTTTGCGCGTCACAGATCGCTATACACGCAGTGATCAACACACTTACCAAAAACCACCCCCTTTTCAACATAACTATTCCTGATACTCGTCTGAAAGATTTAACTATCAAATCTAAACCCTCCTGAACGATCCGCACAAATAGAATCACTCATTTTTTGAAATTATACCCTTCCACCACATTTCGTACCGATCGGCCAGCCGTGACACTATCTCTGGATGTTTTTCTGCTACATTTTCAGATTCTGTCATGTCTTCTTTGAGGTTGTACAGTTCCCAGTCACCTTGAAAAGACACCAGCTTCCAATCGCCTTCTCTTACAGCTTTTCCCTTAGCCCACTGCCAAAAGAGAGGTTCTGTACGCTGCATTTCTTTTCCCTGCAACAGCGGCAAAAAGCTCTGCCCGTCTACAGGTTGTAGTGTTTCGCCCTGGTATTGATCCGGGTAATCCACCTGAGCCAGATCAGCCAATGTGGGTAAAAAATCTATAAAATGGAGGGGTGTATTCACAATTTTATTTTTTCCCGATATGCCTTTCGGCCAGTAAGCGACCATGGGCGTTTTGATCCCTCCTTCGTGGCTGTAGTTTTTAAAAAACCGCAGAGGTGTATTGGATACATTTGCCCAGTCCGGGCCCAGAGACGTCCAGCGGGTCATCTCACCAATCTCTCCACTTCCGGGTATGTTTACCACCTCCGCCGATGCTCCATTGTCTGACACAAACAAAAACAGGGTGTTTTCTTCTTTCTTCAACTCACGCAGCTTTGCCTGCAGGCGAGCTATATTTTGATCCATACGGTCTATCATAGCGGCATACACCGTCATTTTACGGGACTCTTCCTGCTTTTGATCTTCTGAAAGCTCCTGCCAGGAGCGTGCAGTAGCTACAGAAAGCGTCTCATTCTCTCCGATCAGCCCCATGGCTTTTTGCCGCTCAAACCGCTTCGCTCTGATAGGCTCATAGCCTGCCTCATACTTTCCTTCATACTTTTTTATATCTTCCGGCCAGGCCATCAGAGGGTCGTGAGGTGCAGTATAGGCCAGGTATAAAAAGAATGGATTTTCATTGTCTTTGTACTTATCCAGCCAGTCCAACGCATAATCGGTAAAGGCATCTGTGGTATAAAAATCCGAATTGGGCGGTGTATAGGGTTGGTGCACCTTACCTTCTATACTCCACATTCTATTATTTCTTTTTTGCGCGGGTTTGCCTTCCCCTTCTCTTTGCTTACCGGGGTTGAAGTGATTGCTGGCACCATCAAACAACCCACTGTAATGATCGAATCCTCGCGTTACCGGGTTTTCTCTGCTATGGTGCTTGCCCGACCAGAGAGTAGTATAACCAGCCTGCTTCAAGACTTCCCCCAGTGTCAGTGCGCCTTTCATGGGCTGATCAAACTTACGATGATAACCTGTACGCTGAGCATACTGTCCGGTAAGCAAGCAGGCTCTGGAGGGAAAACACTTGGATGTATTGTAGACCTGCGTAAATCGTAACCCATTTTTGGCCATACGGTCCAGTGTGGGGGTTTGTACCTCGCTACCAAAGCATCCTATGTCTGACCATCCCAGGTCATCGGCCAGTATCAACACTATATTGGGTCGTGTAGGTTGCTCTTCTGTGGAGCCCGACGAACACCCCGCTACAAGACATAATACAACGAACCAGTGGTATACATTCTTCATGTTATCTTCTTTTTCAATCTACTATACTAATGGAAAAAATGCTAAAAGCATAATGAATCTTAAGGGGTAAGGATTCTATTTCTTAACTTCGCGCAGAATTAAACAAGAACTATGAACAACGAATTAGAAAAATTAAGCTACAGTCTGGGTATAAACATTGCCATGAGCTTGCAATCTCAGGGAGTAGAGAATGTAGATACTACTGTATTTGGGCAAGCAATTAAAGATGTTTTTACCGGTGCTGACTTAAAAATAGGTCCGCATGAAGCGGGTAATTTCCTCAACCAACACTTTTCGTCGCTTCAGGCTAAAAAACACGAAGGAGCCATCAAAGAAGGACAGGCTTTTTTAGAAGCCAATAAAGCAAAAGAAGGTGTAATTACGCTGGAAAGTGGTCTTCAGTATCAGGTAATAAAAGAAGGCAATGGTGAAAAACCAAGCCTAACAAGCACGGTAACCACTCACTATCACGGTACTACTATCGACGGCAAGGTGTTTGACAGCTCAGTAGATCGGGGTACGCCTGCATCGTTTCCTGTAAATGGTGTTATTGCCGGATGGACTGAAGCATTGCAACTGATGTCTGTAGGATCTAAGTGGAAGCTTTTTGTTCCTTCTGACCTTGCCTATGGCGAGCGTGGAGCAGGCCCTCAGATTGGTCCTCACACTACATTGATTTTCGAAGTAGAATTACTGGAAGTAAAGTAATTCTTTCTACATACTTTTTAAACAAAGCCTGTTGGAGTGAATTCAGCAGGCTTTGTTTTTTTACAGTAAAGCCGCTCAGAGTCAGGTGCCCGTACTACGCCCTCAGGGATTTAAATTTTACAATTACTCTTGTAAAAAACAAAAAGGGTGAGTGCTCTATAACGAACCCTCACCCCTTTCAGCGGGCACAAACCGTAGTTTCTACCTACCGCCAAGTTACAGTTAAAAGCTGCTGATCAGAATCGGTCGGCTTACGCCAGCCTTCCTCTACCAATAGCCCCGCTAAGCTTCGGGCGGCTCGGGACGTATCCCATACTACCCTTCCCCTTTTCAGAGCCAACCCCTAGGGTTAACTTTTTATCTCTCGCTTGGTGATACTAAGGTAGACCAACATCCTATTTTTGCCAACAAATAGAGCTTCCTGTTCCCCACAACTTCCCCACGCGATATCCACAAGTTACTCACATTCAACGCACTATACCAATATATCCTTCACCACATGGCCGTGTACATCGGTAAGTCGATACCTTCTTCCCTGATGCTTGAATGTCAGACGCTCATGGTCTACTCCGGCAAGGTGAAGCAAGGTGGCATGAAAGTCATGCACATGCACCGGGTCTTTTACAATGTTGTAACTGAAATCATCGGTTTCGCCATAGGTAAAGCCGGGTTTTACTCCTGCTCCGGCCATCCACATCGTAAAGCATCGGGGATGGTGATCTCTCCCATAATTGGTGGCTGTAAGTTTTCCCTGAGAATAGACCGTTCGGCCAAACTCTCCGCCCCAGATAATCAGTGTATCGTCCAGCAAACCTCTCTGCTTCAAATCCTTAACTAAAGCAGCGGTGGCCTGATCTGTATTTTTGCATTGGTTTTTTATACCTCCGGGCAATCCCCCGTGCTGATCCCAACCCTGATGATAGAGTTGAACAAACTTCACATCTTTTTCAAGCAGCTTGCGCGCCAGCAGGCAATTGGCTGCATAAGTACCCGGATCGCGACTATCTTCTCCATACATATCAAAAATATAGTCGGGTTCGTCGCTCATGTCGGTAACCTCCGGCACAGAAGTTTGCATCCTGTATGCCATCTCGTATTGGGCTATTCGAGCTGTTATTTCCGGGTCGCCATACGTATCGTATTGCACCTGATTCAGTTTTTTGAGGTAATCCAGCATTTGACGCCTGTCATTCCCTTCAAAATTTTCGGGGTTGCCCAGGTAAAGTACCGGATCTTTACCTGACCTAAATTGAACTCCCTGATGCTCTGTAGGCAAAAAGCCATTGCCCCACAGTCGGGCATACAAAGGTTGTCCTCCTGCATTTTTAGACACCAAAACAATAAAAGATGGTAGGTTCTGGTTTTCTGACCCAAGCCCGTAGCTGAGCCATGAACCTATAGAGGGCCTGCCCGGCAACTGATGACCGGTCTGAAAGAATGTGATGGCTGGATCATGATTTATCTGCTCGGTATGCATCGTTTTGATAAAACACAAATCGTCGACTACCTGAGCGGTGTGAGGCATCAGTTCGCTCACCCATGCCCTGCTTTCCCCATACTGATCAAACTTGTAAATAGATGAAGCCACCGGCAAAGAAGTCTGATCGGCACTCATGCCTGTCAGCCTTTGCCCCCCTCTTACAGATTCCGGCAATTCTTGCCCCTGCATATCGTACAACTTCGGCTTGTAGTCAAACGTCTCCAACTGCGATGGTCCACCACTTTGAAACAGGTAAATAATTCGTTTTGCCTTTGGTATATGGTGCGGCAGACTGGGTATACCGTTTGGACCGGACAAAGGGTTGGTTCCGGACGAAGCAAACAGCTTCTCGGCTCCCATAAGCGAGCCCAGTGCCATGGCCCCCAAACCCAAAGAGGTCTTTGTTAAGAACTCTCTCCGGTCGAGTGTTTTCTCTATCTGTTGCAAGTCTCTGTTGGACGAGCGCAAGGGTTGTTTATGATGATCACACATAGTTATCTTTTCGTTATGGTAGCATCTGCATTCATAATTGTACTCGCTACTACAGCATTAGCAGCCAGCTCCGATAAGTGTAGAGTACTATCTACCTGATATTCTCCGGTGCTGAGCCAGCCTTTTGCTTTCGTTATATCTTTATCAAATTTCATCAATTGCTGCTCTCGCAGTTCCAGCAAAATCGAAAGTTCATCTTGCTGGGGCTTTCTTCCTGTTAACTTCACAAAGGCAGATTCTACTGCATTTTTTACATTCTGTTCCTTAGTCATTTGCTCTCCCAGCACTTTGGCCGCTTCTATATAAGTGGGGTCGTTGAGCAACACCAATGCCTGCAGAGGTGTATTGGTTTTTTGTCTCCTTACCGTACACTCACTGCGCTCGGGGGCATCAAATGAGGCCAATGTAGGATGTGGTACCGACCGTTTCCAAATCGTATACAAGCTCCTGCGGTAGAGTTTGTCGCCCGTATCAGGCGTATAGTTCTTGCTATTTATTTTCCACAAGCCTTCAGGCTGATAGGGTTTTACACTTTTTCCTCCTATGGTGTCTTTGAGCAGTCCACTGGCCATCAATGCATTATCTCTCAGCATTTCGCCAGTAAGTCGGGTGGCCGGCCCTCTGGCAAGCCACATATTTTCACCGTCTACCTCTCTGAGGTTTTTGTCAGTAAATGAATCCTGCCTGTATGTAGCTGACATAACAATCAGTTTTTGCAGTGCTTTCACATCCCATCCCGACTTCATAAAACGCAAAGCCAGCCAGTCGAGCAATTGAGGGTGAGATGGCAGCTCGCCCTGATTGCCAAAATCTTCCGTGGTTTTTACTAACCCACGACCAAAATAATGCTGCCAGTAGCGATTGACAGTTACCCGTGCAGTAAGCGGATGGTCGGGGTGCATCAACCACTGAGCCAGTCCCAATCTGTTTCTTGGCAAATCTTCCGGCATGGGCATGATACTTTCCGGCGTGTTTGGAAATACTTCTTCGCCATAGGCGTTGTACAATCCTCTTTGGAGAATGTAGGCTTGTCTTGGCTCTGGCATTTCTTTCATCACCATCACTTCCTGGACTTTGTCTACACTATCAGCCAGGGCCATTCTTGCTTTTCTGACCACATTTAGCTCCTGCTTATACGGCTTGTGATCATGATGGAGGTAGTAGCGCTTCCAGGCCTGTTTATCATCGCTTGTCCATTTCTCAATTGGGTCTTTAATTTTTTCTCTCAGAGCTTCATTGCTGTAAAGCTTCAACACCTCCGGTGCTGTCAATTCTCTACCAAATACCATTAAGTCATCTACGGTTGCTCCACCTATTCCTATGCCTCTCCAGCGTGCACCTATGCTCAAGCCGGGCTGTTTATTTTTTCCACGGTGGGGAAAATGAATATCCTTATATAGGTTGTCTACAGCTACTTCTGTAGCTACCTCTACTCCATCTACATACAGCCTGTATCCTGCGGCTGTACTCGAGCCATCATATGTTACCGTTAACATTACCCACTTATCACGAGGGATGTCACTTGCATATTCTATTATGGCATTGTCCGGCTTGGTATGAGCCATCAGCAGTTCGAGCCTGTTTTTGCGCAATGCCAGATGAAATCCTCTGAAATTATACAAAGCTGCCCCATCACCTTTGTGAAAAATATTTCCATCTGTCAAATCTGCCGGTATGTTTACGGCAATACTCACAGAAAAAGGATCGCTACGCCTAAAAACCCCAACTTCACCGCAATCCATCCAGGCATCCCCATTCAACAACAGGCCTTTTCCACGCTTTCCCGGACCAAATTCTGGAATTTCGTTTGGAGAAGACACCTGCTTCATCACTCCTTTTTGCCGGGGGTTGAGGCTGTTTACCAGTTGGTTGTTTTCGAAAGTAAAATGAGCCTGAATGCCTTTGGGATATTTTTGTCGAAGCAAATCTTTGTATGCCCCTGATGCCAACCATGTACTGTAGCCAGTATCGGCTTCCCTGGCTATCCGATCAAGTTTGCTGCTTTTGTCTGCAACTTCATTTTTCAAAAACGCCAGTATTTCGTCCTGTTCATCGGTAGTCCACAGTATGGTAGGAACGGGCATGGCATGGTCAAACGATATTTGACCGGCTTCATTTACATTATTGAAAAAGCTATACATTTCAAAATAGCTTTTTTGAGAAATGGGATCATACTTATGATCGTGACACTTGGCGCATGCTACAGTTAGTCCCATAAAAGCCTGCCCTACTGTATTTACTCGATCTACTACATATTCCACTCTGAATTCCTCATCGATTATACCTCCTTCCATATTTTGCTGATGTAGTCGATTGAATCCGGTAGCCAGCATTTGTTCTTTCGTAGGATTGGGTAACAAATCGCCAGCCAGCTGCCAGGTCACAAACTGATCGTAGGGCATATTTTCGTTGAAGGCTTTGATTACCCAATCCCGCCAGGGGCTCATGTCGCGGTAGGCGTCAATACTGTAACCGTGTGTATCAGCAAAACGAGCCAGGTCCATCCAATCTACCGCCATGCGTTCGCCATAGTGCGGAGAGGTCAGCAATCTATCGACCTGCTTTTCGTATGCATCGGGTGAGGTATCCTGAACAAAAGATGCTATTTCCTCCGGTGTGGGAGGCAAGCCCGTCAGGTCAAAAGTCAGTCTCCTCAAGAGCATCTCTTTGGAAGCTTCTTCTGCAGGAGATAGGCCTTTAGTCTCCAGCATCTTTAAGACAAAATTATCAATTGGATTGTTTACTTTCTCCTTTTCATTTACCTCTGGTGGAGTCACCTCCTGCGGTTTTATAAAAGCCCAGTGAGGTTTATACTCTGCTCCGTCTTCTATCCATTTTACCAATACAGCTTTCTCGTATGGTGTCAGCACCAGGTTCGATTCCGGTGTAGGCATGATGTATTTAGGGTCGTGAGACAGGATCCGCTGCACGGCTTCACTGCTCGAAGGCTTGCCGGGTACTATAGCATGTTTACCGGGATTGTTTACCAGTTCTGCATACGCCTTTTCTGCTACATCCAGTTGCAGGTCGGCCTGTTGCTTGGCCTTGTCCGGACCGTGGCACAAAAAGCACTTATCCGACAATATCGGTTTTACATGAACATTGAAATCCAATGCCTGTGGTAGTTTATCGTAAGCCTCCGACACATCGTCTGGCAACTGCGGACCACAAGACACCATCACTAACCCAATAATCAGAAAACGAATTAATTTAATATTCATAAACAACAGTATAGAAGAATAATAGGTGTAAAAGTAATTTCAACGTAAGCTGAAGGAATGGATTTTTCATTCAAACTGATAGATAAATCATCCCTTTCAACGCAACGCTGTACACTCTGCTTATTTCATAAAGCTTTTCAAAGAAAGCAAACTAAAAGCAGCACATCTTATCCTAATCGGCTTTATTTTTGTACATATCCGACTTTTACAGCACAGCATCTTAAATCACAACCTGTAGACCTCTCACTCATGCATCAATCACTCTTATCTCTGTCTCCTTCGCTGATCAACATGGGGTATGCCTGTCTTGACAAAAAGTGGAACTACGACAATGTAATCAGTCCATTTACACGAATGTATTACATCACCAAGGGACATGCCCGGGTCTTTCACCACAACCTGGAGTTTGAATTAAAGCCCGATCACATCTACCTGATCCCCAGCTTTACCTATAGTCGATACAAATGTGATGCGTACATGGAGCAGTATTACATTAGTTTTTTCGAGAATGATCAAAGCACCCTATCCGTTTACAACCTCAAAAGTTTTGTGTATGAAAAAAAAGCAACTGATCTGGACAAGTTACATTTCGAAAGGCTCCTGCAAATCAACCCTAATCGTTCGTTAATCAACAACGACCCTAAAGTTTATGACAATCTTCCCACTTTACTTTCTTACAAGGAACTCAACGACCAAATAAGTGCTGCCGCTTACATTGAAACACAGGGATTGCTGCTCTCCTTGTTTTCACGGTTTATCACAGACAAACCTTTTTTAGCTCAAAGCGAATCCATTGCAGCACAAAAAATCACAGACAGCATCAAGTTTATTCACAAAAACCTCCAACAAGAACTGTCTGTCGAGGCACTGGCAAAGGAAGCATGTATGAATACCGATTACTATTCCAGAGTATTTAAAAAACTCTTTGGCATCCGCCCTATTCAGTATATCCAAACCAAACGCATAGAAAGGGCACAACTGCTCCTGACTACTACTACCCAGAGTATACCGGAAATAGCACACAAATCCGGGCTACCCAATCTGTCTTATTTCTCCCGCCTTTTTAAGAAAGTAGTAAACAAAAGCCCCGCTGCATTTCGAAGAGAACACTGGAAACTCTAGTACTTTCCTCAGCCAAAACCCCGAAACCTGTTATCTTCGCCACCTAAATGCAAACTAAAGCCTTTTTACACTATGAAAAACACCATATTGACTATCCTTGCCCTCCTGCAACTGTCTATTGCCTCGGGTCAGGAAGCCATAGACTATGTAAATCCTTTTATCGGTAGCTCCAATTTTGGTGCAACTAACCCCGGAGCTGTAGCCCCACAGGGCATGGTTTCTGTTGCCCCTTTTAACGTTACAGGATCTAAAGAAAACACATACGACAAAGATTCGCGCTGGTGGTCTACCCCGTATGCTTATGAAAACGACTACTTCACCGGATTTTCTCACGTCAACCTAAGTGGAGTGGGCTGCCCCGAACTGGGCACCATTCTTCTGATGCCTACCACAGGCGAATTCAACGCTGACGTAACCCAATACGGCTCTATTCATACAGATGAAAAAGCTTCGCCGGGTTATTATTCCACTACCCTTTCCAAATACAATATAAAGGCTGAAGCAACAGCTACTCAAAGGACCGGACTTACCCGATTTACTTTTCCCGAAGGGCAATCTCATATAATGATCAACCTCGGGGATGCCCTCACCAACGAAGTAGGTGGCAGTATACGAATCGTAAACGATACTGAAATTGCCGGGTGGCGCACCACCGGAAGTTTTTGCTACAATGATGGCTCAGAAAGGCCGGTATATTTTGTTGCCCGGTTTAGTAAACCCATGAAAACTTCAGGTGTATGGAAGCAAATGCCAGAACTGGGTGTTGAGGCCAACTGGTCGGCTACCAGCGGCAAAATAAAATACTACGACAATTATACTGCCCCCATGGCCGGCGATAAAGTTGGCGCGTGGTTTACCTTCGATACCAAAGAAGGAGAACAGATCATGGTAAAAATAGGCGTATCGTATGTAAGCATAGCCAATGCGCGAGAAAACCTGGATGCTGAATTGTCCGGTTTTGATTTCGACAAAACACATGAGCAGGCAAGAAACCAATGGAGCCAGGCTCTCTCTAAAATCAAAGTAGAAGGTGGCTCAGAAGATCAAAAAACGATCTTTTATACAGCTCTCTACCACATCAACATTCACCCCAATGTAATAAGTGATGTAAACGGCGAATACCCGATGATGGAATCTTATCAGACAGGAAGAGTATCCGGCCGTGAGCGGTATACGGTCTTTTCCCTGTGGGACACCTATCGCAATGTTCACCCTTTCCTTTCGCTGGTATATCCCCGCCAACAACTCGACATGGTAAACAGCCTGATAGACATGTATGACGAAAGTGGCTGGCTACCCAAATGGGAGCTCAACAGCAAGGAGACTCATGTGATGGAAGGAGACCCTTCTATTCCCGTGATTACCGATACTTATTTGCGTGGATTGACTGACTTCAACCATGAGAAGGCATACAAAGCCATGTACAAATCGGCAACTACTGCCGGAAAAGACAACAAGCTGCGCCCCGACATAGACGACTACCTGGCCAAAGGCTATGTACCCCTGCTGGAAGAATTTGACAACTCTGTATCGCATGCGCTGGAATACTATATAGCAGACTGGAATCTGGCTCAGTTTGCAAAAGCGCTAGGCAAAAAGGATGATTACAAGCGTTTTCTCTCTCAATCTTTGCGCTACAAAGAATATTTTGACACTGAATACAATATCATCAGACCAAAACTGCCCAATGGCCAGTTTCTGACTCCTTTTGACCCAAAGCAAGGCGAAAACTTTGAACCATCTCCCGGCTTTCATGAGGGCAATGCCTGGCAATACACCTTGTATGTGCCACACGACATTCATGGTATCAAGAAGCTCCTCGGAGGGAATAAAAAGTTTACACAAACCCTTCAGGGAATTTTTGACAACAAACACTTTGACATGGCCAATGAGCCGGACATCAACTACCCTTACCTCTTCAACTATGTAAAAGGCGAAGAATGGCGCACGCAAAGACAAGTAAGAGCATTGATAGACTCCTACTACAAAAACAGCCCCGATGGCATACCCGGCAATGACGACTGTGGAACATTATCGACTTGGGCTGTATTTAGTATGATTGGCATTTACCCGGTTTGCCCCGGCGACATGGACTTTGCCATAACGTCTCCTGTATTTGACAAGGTCACTATATCTCTGGACAACAACTACTATCCCGGTAGTACTCTGGAAATAAAAGTAAACAGAGAAAGTGAAAACGCTATCTATATAGACAATATGAAGCGAAACGGGCAGACGTGGAAAAACTACTTCATTTCGCATCAGGAACTGGTAAAAGGAGGCACTCTTGAGTTTACTTTGTCCGACAAGCCATAAGAACAAACTACTTATCCACTCTAAAAGGCAGATGTAGCTCACTACATCTGCCTTTTACTTTTATTCAAAACAGCACTTTATAAACATCATTTTTACTATACTTGTCTACACGTACAGCATTTATATTTGACTAATAGTAAAATGAAATACATACTTCTCTCTACAGCCCTTTTCCTTTCTTTTCTTAGTTACGGCCAAAAATCTTTCTCACCTCCTGAATTGTCCGATCCCGACTCCTGGAGCATGATCATAGTACCCGATCCTCAATCTTATGTGAAGTTTAAAAGAAACCAGGGTACTCTCAATTTAATGACAGGCTGGATCAGTGAAAACATCGACAAACTAAACATTGAAATGGTGCTGTGTACCGGGGATTTAGTAGAGCAAAACGAGCTGCTAGTACCGGATCGGGTAAACGGCAATCAGCCCAGTCGAGACCAATGGATAGCTGTTTCGCATGCATTCGGCCAACTCGACGGCAAAGTGCCTTACATCCTTGCTGCTGGCAACCATGATTTTGGATATAAAAATATAGAGCATCGGCGATCTGCTTACGATCATTACTTTCCTGCCCATAAAAACCTGTTGAATGAAAGGTTACTCACAGAAGCAGGTAAAAATATCAGCGGCAAACCAACATTGGAGAATGCTGCCTATTCGTTTACTTCTCCTCACGGTAGAAAATTTTTGTTTATGAATCTGGAGTTTGCCCCCAGAGATACCATTTTGCATTGGGCTAATAAAGTCGTAAACAAAAAACAATATAAAGATCATACGGTAGCCATACTCACCCATTCTTACCTAAATGCAAAAAACGAGCACATCGAAAAGGAGAATTATCCTATTACGGATGGTAATTATGGTTTGGCCATTTGGGAAAAGCTGATAAAACCATCTACCAATATTCAGCTCGTTTTTTCCGGACATATCGGTAGTGCAAATGATTTCAGGAAGCATGTAGCGTTTCGGACAGATCAAAACGCATCAGGCAAAAAAGTGAATCAGATGACATTTAATGCTCAAGCGATGGGTGGTGGATGGCACGGCAATGGTGGTGACGGCTGGATTCGCATTCTCGAGTTTTTGCCTGACGGAAAAACCGTAAAAGTGCGCACCTACTCTCCCTTATTTGCCATATCTCCCAGCACCCAACACCTGGCCTGGAATAACGAACCTTACAATGAATTTACTTTTGTATTGGATTAAAAACTAAAGCCTACGATCTGTTTCTGCTATAGCCAGGTCATTGATGCTGGCATATCGCTTTTGCATAAGTCCGTTTTTGTCAAATTCCCAGTTTTCATTGCCGTATGCTCTATACCATTGTCCTTCGGCTGTGTGATATTCGTACTCAAATCGCACAGCTATGCGGTTGCCGCTATGCGCCCAGTATTCTTTTTTGAGCTTATAGTCCAGTTCTTTTTGCCATTTTGTGGTGAGAAAACGAACGATTTCTTCTCTACCATTTACAAACTCGTTTCGGTTGCGCCACTCACTATCGGGCGTATATGCCAGTGAAACTTTTACCGGGTCTTTGCTATTCCAGGCATCCTCTGCCATTTGTATTTTTTGTTTTGCCGTTTCCTCAGTAAAAGGTGGCAATGGATGTTTTTGTTGCATTTTATTTTATTAGTTGTTTTACAATTGATTTAGCCTTTTGTACCGGCCAGTTATCTCTATACAGCTGACTCTCAATCATGGCACTTTCAAAAAGCATGTACACATGATCAGTATGCTGCCTGTTTTCCACATTTAGCAACCCCTCTATATACTCCCTCAAATCACTTTTATGGTCTCTGATTATCCTTTGAATTTCTTTATGCTCGGCTGATATTTCAGAGAGCATATTCAAAAAACAACAGCCTCTGAAATTCTCTTTCTCATTCATGTATTCAATAAAATCAAAACAAGCCATCAACTTTTCCAACTCCTTGCTATAGGCACTCACCCGATCCCTGAGTCCACCAAACCAGGCCGTATGGCGGGCATTTAAATATGCAATGGCCAGATTTTCTTTGGATTGAAAGTGCTCATAAAGACTTGCCTTTGCTACACCGGCCTCTTTTACTACCTGATTGATACCTGTTGAGTTAAAACCTTGACTATGAAACAACCTATGAGCAGTTTCCAATATTCGATCTCTTGGCTTTTGCTTTTCTGTCATATTGCAAATGTACAACAAATTAAATAAAACAGAACGGTCTGTCTGTTTTTAATATAAAACATAAAAAAACCTGCTTGAACATCAAGCAGGTTTCATATATCTATAACCTAGTATTATTTCAACTTACCTACGACAGCTTTGAAAGCTTCGGGGTGGTTCATAGCCAAATCTGCCAATACCTTTCTGTTAAGGTCAATTTTAGCAGTTTTTAGTTTACCCATAAATTGTGAGTAAGAAAGGCCATGCTGTCTAGCACCAGCGTTGATCCTCTGGATCCACAATTTTCTAAACTCTCTTTTCTTGGCTTTTCTATCTCTGTAAGAGTAGTTTAAACCTTTTTCAACCGCATTTTTAGCTACGGTCCAAACATTTTTTCTTCTCCCGAAATAACCTTTGGCCAATTTCATGACCTTTTTTCTCCTGGCGCGGGATGCTACTGTGTTTACACTTCTTGGCATTTTGTTTTAGATTTTTTGATTATTGGCGGCTCAACTTTCGTCAGGCACTTATTACCAATCCTCTGGTGAATAAAATAAACCGATCTTTTAATCAGATATTGAGCATTGATTTGATATTCTTCTCATCAGACTTGTGTACCAAGCCCATTTGAGTAAGATTACGCTTCTGCTTGGTTTCCTTCTTGGTCAGGATGTGGCTTTTGAAAGCATGCTTTCTTTTGATTTTGCCAGTACCTGTCAATTTAAACCTCTTCTTAGCTCCTGATTTAGTTTTAACTTTAGGCATTTTAAGTATATAAATTTAACAAATTAACTCTTCTTGATAGTTTTAGGTGAAAGCATCAAAAACATCCTTTTACCTTCCAACTTAGGCAACTGCTCTACTTTAGCGTATTCTTCCAGTGCCTGAGCAAATTTCAACAACAATATCTCACCTCGCTCCTTGAAGACAATGGTACGTCCAACAAAGTGCACATACGCTTTTACTTTAGCACCGTCCTTCAAAAAGTTGATCGCATGCTTCAACTTAAAGTTGAAATCATGATCATCCGTATTGGGACCAAATCGAATTTCTTTCAAAACCGACTTGTGTGCTTTAGCCTTTATCTCCTTTTGTTTCTTTTTCTGCTCGTACTTAAATTTCGAGTAGTCAATGATCTTACAAACAGGAGGATCGGCATTCGGTGAAATTTCCACTAAATCAAGCCCTTGATCCTCTGCCATCTGAATGGCAGTTCTAGTAGGGTATATATCAACCTTAACATTTTCTCCTACTACTCTAACTTCACGAGCAGTGATCTTATCATTTACCTTGTAGGGTTCCTCGACACGACCTCTTGGCCCCCTTCTTTGATACCTTTGTTTAGCGATTGTTAGTGTATGTTTTAGTGTTAAAATTTTTCAAAGTGCAAATATGAGTATTATTTCATTAAATCCAATACATAGGAGCGAATAACACGCATAATCGCAGGCCAAATCTATACAGATTTCGCTGGGAAAAAAATTAAATTGAGGTGCAATATTTTTTATTTTCTCAGGTATGCCAATTCTGCAATTTCTGAGACTTGCGCATCATTAAAATGATTGAGATAGGACGTACTTTCTGTATATGTGTGAAACGTTTCTTTTTGTTCGAAATGATTCACTTTTTTCTTTGTCAATAGTTGGGTCAAACCTTTGGAAAGCTTGTTGCTGGTAAAAAGTTTCATTGTCAATGTTTTAACAGTTCATTTGGCTCTAAGACCAGCAAAGCTCCCCCACCCCCTAAAGTTCCCAATAAGTTTTTTTTGATTTAATCAAATATCCCCTGATCAAAAACGGATAGACGCACCCGCTTTAACCTGAAGCCCACGCATTGGGTAGTAAAGGTATCTTTCGTAATTTTTGTTCAGGATATTGTTGAATTGTAAAAAGGCTCCTATTTGTTCGTTGATCTGATAATCCAGATGCAAATTGAGTGCGGTAATAGCCGGCAATGTGGTTTCTGATTGATCTGCATACCTTCCTTTAATTCCACCCATAAAGTCAAACTGCCATCCAACCAGTAATTTGTCGAGCACTTTATGACTACCCATAAGTGCTACAGTAGATGTAGGCTGGTGTAGCACCGAGTCCGACGAATAGCTGATCAGTCCTGCGTCTAAACCAAACTCATGGACTTTGTCTGGAGTAAACTGAAAATTAAGCCCAAACTCTGTCACATTGGTGGTGCCAGTTAAGTAGTTAGCATTAAAGGCTGTGGTATCGGCTGTGGCATTAGCTAAATAAGCAAAGTTTTTCAGCGATTTTAATCCTCCATACACTTTCGTAGACAATGTAGCCAGAGGCTTAACAACCACAGCTCCCTGTACGTCAAAATTTACCTTTGTATTTTGTAGTGTAAAATCTTCTGCAAGATAAGGATTTTGCAAGGCCATATCTGTATAGGTATTGTATTGCAGTCCACCATCCAGTGATGCCAGTACCTGCCACTGCTCAGAAAGCGCATACACAGCATTTACATACGGAAAAACTACTGCCGAACCATAAGACTCTCCTGCTTGTGATGCTGTGGAAAACGAAAAACCTACATCAACTTTGGCTGCTTCGGTCTGCCACCTGTAATACGGCTTTATATCAAAATAATTTCTATTTCTCTGCGAAGAAAGCTGCTTGTATTTAGAAGCTATATACTGTGTTTCGAGATACACTCGCTTGCCATAGTTGAACCCTACGGCAGCATTCAGGTTAGTTTCTGATGCCAACAGGTTGTCTTTGGCTCCATTAAACTGTGCTTTAAAATCAAAATCTACATCGTTTTCAGTGTCGTTATCTACCACCTGAAGCGCAACATTATAGAAATCGTATTTATGACGAATGGTGTCCCTACTCACCTCGATACCGGGCCTATACCCGTAGAAATAATTGGTAGTGGTAGCGTACCACATATCGGGTATAAAGGATACATTTCCCCCGATCATTTTACCATTTATCCCCATCTTAGAATAGCCGGAAGCACTGTTTTTACCGTCTTTAGCTCCTTTGCCAAAAGACAAGTGATCTACATAAGCCCTAAACACTTTGTCCTTGTCAGATATCAAATTGAAATCTGCCAACAATAAGGGGGAGCTATAATTTCCATAGCCTGCTTTTACATAGTGTCTGTAGCTTTTGTCTTTTTCCCTGTCACTCGTCGGCATGGCGGCCTTTATGTCGGGCATGGGTACAGCAGGATTATAATTAAAAATCCGGTAGTTTGCCGGAGCAGAAAAAGCTTCCACCTCTACATCAGGTGTCTTCACTTTTTCATATAGTTTTCGGGCCTGAGGCAATACTATTTTACGATCTTTTTCGATCACAATCTCACCTGTCAATACCTGACCGTCTTCATCTATCTCTATTTCCTGATCCTGAGCGCAGGCCACTTGTACAGAACCGTACAGCAGGCATACGAGCATCATAAGTTTTATGAATAGGAAATTATTCGTATTTCTATCGTTGTTCATAGCTTTGTTTTTAAAACCTATCCTACACATTATTGTCCCGGTGTATTTTGCAAAGTATCTGTTTGGTCTGTCACCAATTCCTTTTGCTTCGCTTCTTCAAGCACTTTTTGCTTCTGCCGGGCTTCCTTTTTGATTTCTTCCAAAGGAGAGTTTTCTATAAGGGAGTTGAGTGTTGCTTCTGCCTGAAATAATTCGTCGGTAGCGATGTAGTTATCGGTCATTAGCAAAAAGGCCTTACCCATCCAGTAGTCGTAAGCCGTAAATGCATCGGTAAGCTCAAATAGCGACTTGAGCGACTGTGCATGATCTCCTTTATCGAAGAAAATTTTAGAAATATAATATTTGGCTTCTGCTCCTCTTACATCCGGTGTAGTATTCACCAATTGCAAAAACCAATCGAAAGCCTCGTCGGGTTTGCCCAGGGCATACTGTGAGCGAGCCAAATGCAGCATGGCACTGGATTCAATCTCATTAGATATACGCCTGTTTTCGATCAGGTCTGTAGCATAGTACTGTGTTGAGTCGTAATTACCCAACACATAATGGCTTTCCATCAGGCCGTTAAGAGCATTCACGGTTTCTTTAGACGAATTGGCTTTGTTTTTCAACTGGTTGTAATATGCCATGGCCTTGTTATGTTTGCCTTGAGCAGACTCTATCGTAGCAATGCGGTATATAACACGCGTATAGCGTGAATAATCATAATTATCTGCTATAGCATAAAAACCGGGTAATGCTTTATCGAAATCATTTTTACGATAATATGCATCGGCTATAAAATAGCGTGCATCCGGCGTAAGTGTGCTACCCGGGTAGCTGGAAAGAAACTTTTCAAAACTCCCAATAGCTTCATCGTATTGCAGGTTGTAATACATAGCTTTTGCGGTTTCGAATTCTATATTCTCCAGCGCATCGCTATCGGGATTGGCACTCTTGTACTTGTCGAGGTATGTAGAAAACTCGTCGAATTTACCCTGACCGGCTAACCCCTGCAAGCCTAAGAGAGCGCTATTAGCTGTTTCGTGACGCGAAAACCGATCAAGCAATAGTTTGTAATTTTCAGCTGCCTGATCATGCTGCTGAAGGTTGTTGTGCGACACAGCCTGGTTAAGTAGCACATAGGGTGTGTAGGGACTGTCAGGGTATTTTCTCAAGTATACCTGAAACTTACTGATAGCCTGAGGGTAATCCCCTTTTTCGTAGGTAATCTGAGCGACTTGAAACAGGGCGTCATCTACTCTATCGGATGTGGGGTATTGCTCTACAAGTTTTTCAAAAGATCGGATAGCATTTGCATCGTCTCCTTTGTATCGGTACACCACTCCCGACTGATAAAAGATATAGGGTAAGTCCTTGGCTCCTTCAGATGCAGCTTTGTTGTAATAGACTATGGCTTTTTCATAATCTTTGGCTACAAAAAAACAATCTCCTGCCCGCATAAGTGCATCTTCGTGATACCTATTACTAATCTCGGGTGTGTATCGTAAAATAAATGCCTGAAAGTGCTCTGCAGCCTGGCTGTATTCTTTTTGGTTGTAGTAGGCATAAGCCAGTCCGTAGCGCCCTAGCTCCGAACCCAGTTGGACTGACCGGATGTAATAGGGTACTGCCTGTGCATACTTTTTCACAAATGAGTACGACTCACCTATCCAGTAGTTTGCTTCTTGTTTGAGTACTTCATCACTGCCGTGTTTTAATGATTTCTCAAACAGCGAAATAGCATTGGCAAACTTTTTCTTATTGAAGTATTCAGTACCTTTTTGATACGTTATCCGTTGGTAGGCTTGCTTTATTTTAGGCGACAGATAACCTAACGACTCTATATATGCTATAGCTGCATCATAATCTTTATTGTTCAGGTAAGATTGCGTGAGCATTTCATTGGCAGGTGTACTGTGTTTGCCATTTGGAAACTTCTGTGTGTAATCGGTCAACGCAGCAATGGCTGATTGATAATTCCCTAAATCAAACTCGGTTTTGCCATACGCGTAGGTAGCTTCTTCCTGTATTTCTATGGGTGAAGCTGCTGCCTTTTTAAACGCCGGTGAAGCAAAGGTCAGGTTTTCTTCACGGGTGTAAAGTACTCCAAGGTAGTATGAGGCATAAGCGCCCAGCGTATCTTTAGCCAAGGCAGCTTTTTTGAGATTTTCGAGCGCGTTTTCTGTGTCATTAAGTTGGTAAAAACACCACCCGATCTTGTAATAGCTGGCTGCATCTGTTCGCTTGTTGCGCTTGAGGTATTCTTTGTAGTTTATAGCTGCCAGGCGATATTCTTTCAACTCTAAATTTGCATCGCCCAATACTTTGAGCAGTTCAGGGTCTGTGGTGCCGGGTGCCACATCGTTTAGCACCTTTATTATTTCTTTATGATCGCCTTGTTGAAAACGCAAAGCCGCATATAATCGCAAGGCTTCATTGCCATATTCATCAGACAAAAAACCTGACTCGAGCTGTTCTATCGACTTATCTAAATCACCATTTTGATAGTGGATATAACCTTGAAAATACGCTGCTGAGGCTATAAGTTGCTCCTTGGTGCTCACCGCTGAGAATAAATTCAGGGCTGCTTCATATTCTTTTTCCATGAAGTAAGCATGCCCCATACTGAAAAGTACTTTATCACTATGTTGAGACGGGTCTCCCGGTGACTTTTCGAAGAAAGCAATGGCCTTTTTATAGGCTTTTTGCTGATAATAGTATTGTGCTAACTCAATGTAAGCAGAAGCTGCCCGGCTATCATCGGGGTAGTTTTCCACAAACGACTGCACGAGCGCCTCTCCATCGGACTGTGAAAGCCGCACTGCTGACACGGCTTTGTAGTAGCTAGCCTCAGACGAGGTAGCTTTCTCTTTGCCAAAGGTTCGCAGGTGTTGATCAAAAGCAAGGTAAGATGCACTGTACAAGCCTTTGTCGTACATTTCTTTTGCCTTTGCATAAGAATCACGCTCTCCCACAAGCGTTTGAGCCTGTAGGCTGGTCGCTGCAAAAAGCAGCAATATCATACCTATAATGGATTCAATGTATTTTGAGTTCATATAATAACCTTTTTCAATTTTTATAACGTCAGTCCTTCCGAAAATTGCACTCGTTTTGGCTAATGCATCAATTTAAATACCAATTCTTTTAGAATCTGTCCATCGTCCATGCCGGTGTTGTCTATTCCTTTGGCCCGGAGGTCTGCTTCTCTGATATAGCCTATGTTGCGCACCACATGTGCCAGAGGATAATTACGGGCGGCCATCATATATTCTTTTACAAAAAAGGGGTTGACTTTGAGTAATGAGGCTATGGCTCTCTCCGACTTATCTTTGGAATGGTGAACCAATAAAATTTTATTAAAAAAAGTAAAAAGAATCGCTATCACAGGTATGATAGGGTTGCTTTTCAGGTCGGATTCAAAATACTTAATTATTTCATTGGCCTTCAGTACATTTTTGTAGGCCAGTACTTTTTGCAATTCAAATACATTATACTCTTTGCTAATCCCAATGTATTTGTAAATATGATCGGGCTGTATTTTCTTTTCATCCCCAAAATTGATCAGCATTTTATCAATTTCGTTGGCTATACGGGACAGGTTATTGCCTATGTTTTCTACAATCAGGTGAACTGCTTTTTGCTCAATACTGTAGCCTTTCTTTTTTACATATGACTCTACCCAATCCGGCAGCTTGTTGTCATACATTTTAGAAGATGTAAGTACTACAGCGTGTTTTTCCAGCGCTTTGTAAAGCTTTTTTCGCTTATCGAGGGTTTTGTATTTGTAGCAAAACACAAGCACCGTAGAAGGCTGAGGATTTTCTGCATAAGCAGATAGCAGCTTTTCTCCCTGCTCTTTATTGATAGTGGCAATCTCCTGCGCCTCCTTTACTATAGTGACCCTACGCTCGGCCATCATGGGAAATTCTCTGGCATGCGTGAGTATAGAATTCAGGTCGGTTTCTTTACCATACAGCACAGTCTGGTTAAAACTTCTCAAGCCCTCGTCCATGGCATTTTCTTCTATAAAGTCGGACACCTGATCGATAAAAAAGGGCTCGTCTCCCTGCAGAAAATACAACGGGGCGTATTCGTTGTTTTTCAGTTTTTGTAAAATCGAATCGCTAGTTGCGCTCATCTGAAATTTTTATTTTTAGCTGTAGCTTCTAAAGCCAAAGAAAAACAAATCCATGCTCTTCGCCTACATTTTTTTCATAAAGACCAAAAGCTGCTTTTTTGTATATCATCGGTGGATGTCACTTACGAATGACATCATTGACTACCCGCAGTAAAATCCGATGAATCTGATGTAAGTGCTCCTGACACTCAGCTGCCATAAATCGCCTTTTCATTGTATCGGGAGGCATAAAACCCACGTAGTTTTCTCCATATTCCTGCCATAAAATCACTTTGAGAGGCATGTCCAGCATGGCGGTAGGCTCGCAGGCTAGCATTTTATCGAGTAGGGTTTTGTGACTAAACGAAACTACATATACTGTATCCGAATTCACTGATGAAATGTATTGCTTGGTATCCTCTTGTTTCAATTCGTTTTGGAGTAATACATCGTATACCCTTGTCAGTGTAGGATGTAGCGACCTGGGGCTGACATAAGTTTTTAGTTCTTGTGCTACGGCTATCTTACCCCACATACATACCATCAACAACACAACTACTTTCTTCATACTTTTTTATGGGTTAAAAATCCGGGACATTTGTTTATTGTAAAGATCAAAATCCTTGAGGTTGTCGTGCTGCCCATCCCGCAGTTCTGTAAAATGCAACAGGTCAGGCTGTACTTTTTTTGCCAGTTTTTTTCCATACCTCAAAGGCACTACACTATCTTCTGTACCATGAAATATGTACACGGGACACTTTACCGTTTGAATATGTTTTTCAGAATTGAAATTGTATGCCAGGAAAGCGGAAGAAAGTAACAGCGGGTATCTATCTACCAACATATCGCTTAAGTGATGATAAGGCGTTTCTAAAATCAACCCTTTAGGTTGTCGTTCCGTAGCTACCCGGGTAGCCACGCCCGTACCCAGCGAGCGCCCGTACACTATCAGGTCTGTTTCCTGGTATTTTTCGGATAAATAATCAAAAGCCAAAAGCGCATCGGCATAGAGGTGTTCTTCCGTTCTTTCTCCCCTGCTTTTACCATACCCTCTATAATCCATCACCAGCACATCATATTGGTATGGCAGAAAATAGGCTGCTTCCTGCCACCAACGGGTTATATTGTTTCTGTTTCCATGAAAATAAAGCACCACTCCTCTGGTTTGTGATGCTTTCAATAATACCCCGTGTACAGCTGCTCCATCGGGGGTATCGAGAAATACCTCCTCGTGAGCAAAGGGTATCGAAAACTCGTAATCTAAAGGCAACTCATCTGCCTGAAACAAAAGTTTTTCCTGAATAAAAAAGAGAACAGTCAGTACCACCGTATAAGCCAAGGCAACATAGAGTACTATTCGTATAGCTCTCATTTATCCTGCTTATCATTGATTTCTTACCAGCTCTGCCAACAAACGCAAACTCTCTTTCAGGTAAGCATCCTCTTTTAGTTTCTTATTTTCTTTTTCGGTGGCAGCTATCTCACTGGTAGATACAGAAGCCGATTTCTCAATGCCTGAGTTAGAGTCCTCTTTTTGCTCATCTTTTTCCTGTTTTCTCAGGTCGTAGTTGAGCGATACGGTTTCTTTGTTACGATCTTCTCTGGCCTGCTCTAGTTCTTTGGCCAACTTTTTCAAATCTTCATCCGTTTGCAAATGATGCTGATAAAGTTGGTTTAATCTTTTTTTCATGTCATCAGAAATCGTATTTACCGGCTGGTAATCGCTACTGGCTATTTTTTCCCACGGCAGTGCACTGGGCTTGGCACTCTCGCCAAAGTCTTCCGCACTAAATGCTGCCGGAAAATGCACGTCGGGCACTACGCCTATGTTTTGCGTACTGCTGCCTGTCACCCGATAAAACATCTGAAGGGTCAACTTCAGGTTACCTAGTTTTTCGGGATAGTTCTGCAGGCGATGATCCAGGCCAACCATTCGTTGTACTGTTCCTTTACCAAAGGTAGTTTCACCCAAAACGATCCCTCTTTTATAATCCTGAATAGCTCCCGAAAATATCTCGGATGCCGACGCACTGAAGCGATTGGTCAGTACCGCCAGAGGCCCATCGTACAGAACCTTAGGATCAGTATCCTGATGAATATTCACTTTACCGTCAAAGTTTTTCACTTGTACTACAGGCCCTTGCTCTATAAATATACCTGTCAGTTTTATCGCTTCTTCCAGCGACCCTCCACCGTTGTACCTCAGGTCTATCAGCACTCCGTCTACATCTTGATCTTTAAGCTCATTAATCAAGTTCGAAACGTCTCGCGTAGTGCTTTTGTAATCATCAAGCCCCTTTCTCACTGCATCGAAATCGAGGTAGAAACTCGGAATAGTGATAACACCCAGTTTGTAGGTGTGCTGCCCTTCTGTAATCGGTATGATCTCAGACTTAGCTGCCTGATCTTCGAGCTTGATTTTGTCACGCTCCAGGCGAACTACTACCGGTGAGGCTACAGTCATTTTGCCACGGATCACCTGTAAGCGAACGATTGACCCCTTGGGTCCACGAATAAGCTGCACAACGTCCGATAATCTCCAGCCAATGACATCTACAAATTCGCCATCATCGCCCTGTGCTACTCCTATTATTTTGTCTTCTTTAAAGAGGTCTTTGCTCTTGTACGCCGGGCCTCCGGGTATTTTTTCATCTATTATGGTATAATCCAAATCCTGCGTCAACCTTGCCCCTATGCCCTCCAGCGACAAACTCATGTTGATATTGAAATTGTCAGAAGAAACCGGTGAAAAGTAATTGGTATGTGGATCCAGTGTTTCTGTATAAGCGTTCATAAACATCTGAAACACATCGTCGCTATTGTATTGGTTTATGTTTTTGCGATATCGCTTGTACCGTTGTATCAGCAGCTTATTGACAGCCGAATCGCTCTTGCCGGCCAGTTTCAGGTTCAATGCCTGGTTTTTTACTATTTTTCTCCAACGGTCATCCAGTTCTTTTTCATTTTTAGCCCAGGTATTTTTGTCTTTACTAAAGGTAAAAGTCTCGTCTCTGGAAAAATCGAACCCGTCTTTTTCTAAGATACTCAAGACATGGTTGAGGCGTGTATTTGCTCTGTCTCGATAAATTCTAAAAATTTGAAAAGGCACATCCAAATTGCCGGTAATCAGGTCGTCATCCAGCCTGTTTCTATATTTTTCAAAGTAATTAACATCAGACTGGTAGAAGTATGACTTATTTTGATCCAGTGACTCAAAGTAATTGTCAAAAATCACATTGGACAAAGAATCGTTCAAAGGTGCCTTTCTGTAGCTATACCTACTCAGCAGCATTCTAATTTCCCTAACTTCCAACTTGTGTTTGTCTTTGGGCTTGAGTACCTCCAGCGAATCCGGAGCTTGTCTGGCCAGACCGTCAAATACCACCACACAACACAATACAACTAATACTTTCAATACACGCATAATCTTCGATTTATATTCCCGGTGATCCAATCACCTGTTTATTCTGTTTTTCCCGGTTTACCGCAACAACAAAAATACCTTTATAATTCAATAGTAGGGCAAATTACTCCCGCAATATCACCACAAGTTTATCTAAACGGTTTTACCCGATGATGACAACTCATATCGCGCTCATTTACGACAAAACTGAACGGAATATCTACTAAGTGAGTTTAAGTCAAGTCTGTTTAATAAAACTGTTTTAACTTCGAAAAATATTTTCTCAATCACCAAAAATAGCATTGATTTGTCCACTACCAAAACCCTTTTCTTACAATACTTAGGCCAAACTTCCCCTTTTCCTCTGATGCTCGAAATAGAACGGGCTGAAGGTATATATATGTATCAGAAAGATGGCAAAAAGGTCATGGATTTGATTTCCGGAATTGGGGTAAGCAATGTAGGTCACCGCCACCCCAATGTGGTAAAGGCTATAAACGAACAGGTAGATAAACACTTGCATGTAATGGTATATGGTGAGTTTGTAAACTCCCCTCAGGTTCATCTGGCCAAGGCACTGGCCGACACACTGCCCCAGCCTCTTGACAATACTTTTTTGGTAAACTCCGGCAGTGAAGCTACTGAAGGCAGTATAAAACTGGCCAAACGATATACCGGGCGGAGTGAGATTATATCATTCAAAAACGCATACCACGGCTCTACATCCGGGGCATTATCGGTTTGCGGTAGCGAACCCTTAAAAAACAAATTTCGCCCTCTAATACCCGGAAACCGGATTATAGAGTTTGGCAAAACGGCTGATTTATCGACTATCAGCTCTGCTACCGCTGCAGTAATTATAGAGCCTGTGCAAGGCGAAGCGGGTATAAGAACAGCTTCCAAGGCTTATTTCAAAGCCCTGCGTGACGCATGTACACAAAACGGTGCACTGTTGATTTTCGACGAAATCCAAACGGGCTTTGGGCGTACGGGTAAGTTTTGGGCCATGGAACACTACGGTGTGGTACCCGATATTGTACTCTGTGCCAAAGGCATGGGAGGCGGCATGCCCATAGGTGCTTTCATTTCTACCAAGGAAATCATGCAATCGCTGATGCAAAACCCGATATTGGGGCACATATCTACATTCGGCGGGCACCCCGTAAGTGCAGCTTCATCGCTCGCTACATTGCAAACAATTTTAAATGATAGCCTGATGGATGGTGTACAGGAAAAAGAAGCACTGTTTCACCAACTGCTACAACATAGCCGCATCAAGGAAATTAGAAGCAAGGGACTGATGATAGCGGTAGAATTTGAATCTTTTGCGCTTTTGGAAGCCATCATCAAAAACCAGCTCGCTCTGGGTGTTTTATCGGATTGGTTTTTGTTTTGCGACAACTCCATGCGCATAGCTCCTCCCCTAACTATCTCTACTGAAGAAATAAAAATAGCCTGCAATAAAATACTGCAGGCTATCGATATGTCTTAGTGCTTCTTTGTATATCAGAGCATTCTTTTCAGGGTCAGATCCATGATCTTACCGTCCACTGTTATAGACACTTTCTCTCCGTCTTTGGTAAAGATTTGTCTGAGTTTGGCCAGCCCCAGTTCTGTGGCGGGTGTCCCATTCACACGCTGCAATTCCTGATCTACGCGAATGCCGGCATATTCTGCAGGACTATTATCAAACACTTTGTGGATCATCACTTTTGACATGTCTCTGCTCAGCTGCAATTCCATACCCGATGCATTGATCGGAAAAGGATCATCATAGCTGTTGTTCTTTTCCCAGTACATCACCTTTTTGGGGTAGTTGTAAGTCACGTTAAATTTCCGCAATAGACCACTTCCCAAAATACCTGCCACTTTTCTGTGGTTTTGGATTCCGTGCTCGGCATGACTGAGGCCTACAGGCACATTTTCAAAGCCAAAACCACTAAAGGTTACTGATTTTGCCATTCCCTGATGGTGCTCATATTCCTTGTCGCCCAGGCCTGATACCAGGTATATATAACTTTCACCGATTTTATCAGTCAGTCCGTGTTTTTTCACGAAAGGTGTATTAAAATCTACCGTAGCTTTGGCGCCAGTATCGACAAAGAATTCTCCCTCTACCACTTCTCCGTTTGCCAACCTCACATCTGCCGTAATGTGGGGTATGTATGAGGTAAGCTCAATGGGTAATTTTCGCCCATTTCCGGTGTATTTATAGTTTTTAGCATCATATAAGTCAAATACTGATTTATCAAAATTCATAGAAACCACATAATTTTCCAGCATATCATAACCGATAATGCCGTCAATATTCCTACCTATGCTCATTTCCAAGTGACGTAAAGAAGTCTCATAGATTTCAATATCACGGAGTTCTATATTGTTAATTTCTATACGCTGATGCTTGAGTAACTTCCCTGTAATTTCTCCTTCAGCACTTGTCTTTTTAGCATTTGATCCGGCCAGCATACCGAGCTCTTTTGCCGTTTCTATATTCAATACCGTGAGCCCATCTCCCGTATCAAAAATAAAATCCAGATCGCGCGAGTTATTTACCTTGATTTTAATAAAAACATGATCGCCGTACATTTCAAAAGGCACGCTGGTCAAAGGACTTTGAGCCTGACCCGGAAGTAGTGTTGAAAAAATTGCAATTATTATTAATCCAATTGTCTTTTTCATTTTTCGATGATTTTAATATCCTTTCAAATTAAATTGAATATTTCCACATTCACAACTCATGCTATTTTTATCTGATAAATGCAGACTCATATTCAGACCACTCGCTAAAGTGTCCTTTTCCAGGATTTTATATTGCCGGCATTATCTGTTACAGTGAGTACAAATTCTCCAACAATATCCTTTTTAGGGTCAGACGTGAGGTATCCGGTTTTAGCATCATAATTCATCAGCACCCACTTTCCATTGAGCGATGCTTCAAAATCTCCAACACCGGACATATCATCTTTTATTCTAAACTTAAGCCGCTTAGCAGGTGACTTTAAGTGTGCTATCTGCGGGGGTATAGAATCTGAAGCTATGGTATAGTTTACCAAATCACGGGTTTTAAAACTTATCTGATTGCCTTCCCACTCGCCTCCGGCATAACCCAAAGCTCCGTTTCCGCTTACCGAATAGACGTGAGAATTAGACGCATTGTAGCGCTGGTTTGGCTTCAGTTTCACTGTGATAAACTTTCTTAACGGCTGATCATAGTGTTGAAAATCAAAAAACTCTTTCCCTTCTTTTTGGTATCTTTTGTATCGTAGATCAAGCGTGTCAAACAACGCATAAGAAGGAATGGACAAGGCGATGTTTTCATCGCTGTACTCCTGAGACTTGCCGGATGGAATAGTCTTTTTATAGTCAAAAACATGGGTTTTATCACACAAGGCTACAGAATCGGGAAATCCCCTACCGGTATCCCATAGGTAAAAGTAGCGGTTGTCTGCCGTATAGGTATGTGCAAGGAGTTTTTCTTCTCCCCGGATATACAGCCTGGCAAAGCAGTCTTCTTTTGTGGAGTTACCCATTATTTCGATCACACCTTGTCGAATATCATAGCCTCGCTCTTTCAGGGCGTACATATTTTTGTGGGTGGTATTCTTCTGATACCCTTTATCATTAATCTTTATTTCGTGTTGCACTGCATTTCCGTAATTATCTTCCAGCTGTATGCCCAGGGTGTGTTCCAGAGGATCTACTATGGTTAACTGCCCTTTTCCATTACTCACATTGTAGTATTTCAGGAAATTACCATCGTCCACATAGTACTTATTGAACCTGCGCCCTCCTTCTCTCATACGTTTGTAGTTTGCATGTACCAGTATATTTCTGGATGTAGCAAAATTCACTTTATCGATGTGTTGTGAAAAAAGGGGCTGATAATCCAGCAGCAATGTTTGCTTTACTACTCCATTTCTGTTGTTTGCTCCGTTTAACCTATCATAGGCATACACTTCTACGCCTATTCTTCCGTAGAGGGTCACGGGAGACTCCAGTGTATAGTTGCCGTCGCGTTCTACCAAATCAAACTCAAAACGACCAAACATACCGTTGATTCGACTATCAATATCCATAGTCACAAATGCCACCTGAGAAAGCGTTGGGGGTTTCGTATCTTTTATTTCATCAAACCCATAATAAAGCGGATTTAACACCACATGATTAGCGTCACGTATTTCAAAGTGCAAGTGTGGCCCTGAAGACGAACCGCTGTTTCCGGAGAGGGCTATAACATCTCCTTTTTTAAAGGAAAACCTATCGTCTGAAAGATGAATATCTACCGCAAAAGATTCTTTTTTATACTGATACTGACGAACATATTCGGCTATTTCTTCCTGAAAATCCTGCAAGTGTGCGTAGACTGTAAATGTGCCGTTTGGGTGATACATGTATAGTGCATTGCCATACCCTGTAGGCGACACCTTTATCCGCTTGATGTGTCCGTCGGCTGCAGCAAAAACCGGCAGTCCGGTGATTCCACTGGTTTTGATATCAATACCCGTATGAAAGTGTGTAGCACGCAACTCTCCCATTGTACCTGCCAGATAGTTGGCCTGCCCCGGCCTAATCGGGCACATATAATAGCCCTTTTCTATCTGCTGAGCTTGTGTTTTTACGGATATAAAAAATACAACGAGTAGTGCTAAAATATATTTACCTGATCTCAAAGTCTAATAATTTTTCTCCTTCTAAATATCCTTCTAATCGATTGCCTATCTGTATGGGCCCTACCCCTTTGGGAGTACCTGTGAATATGACGTCTCCTTTTTTGAGGGTAATGAATTTTGAAATATATGATATGATGTAATCGAAGCTAAACAACACCAAAGAAGTATTTCCTTTCTGAACAGTATTGCCATCTATATCAAGACTAAAATTCAAATCCTGCAGGTTTTTATACCTAGATTTTGGTCTAAACTCAGACATAGGTGCCGAATGATTAAACCCTTTTGCCAAATCCCAGGGCAACCCTTTTTCTTTGGCCTTCGATTGCAAATCGCGTGCCGTAAAGTCTATACCCAACCCTACTTCATCGTAGTATTTGTGTGCAAATTTTTCATCTATGTTTTTACCATTCTTACATATTTTCAACAAGACTTCTACTTCGTGATGTATGTCTTTGGAAAATGGTGGGTAGTAAAACGGCTGGTTTTTACGCAACAAAGCGGTTTCTGGCTTGGTAAAGACTACAGGCTCGGATGGGCGCTCGTTGTTCAACTCTTCGATGTGCTCTACGTAATTTCGCCCAATGGCTAATATTTTCATATCAAGTGTAAATGTAAATACTGCGAATTAGTATAAATTCGTTTTCAGTTTTGAATGACTAAATGTATTAAATGTAAAATTATAAATACCTCAAACTTATGAAATATATAAGTGCTTTTCTTCTGGTTTTGACCGGGCTTTTTTTAGTAGAGTGTGCGACTGTCCCTGTTTCGGGAAGGCGCCAGCTCAGCCTGGTTTCCAACGAAGAGATTATTCCAATGAGCTTCGACCAATATCAACAGGTTATCAAGGAAAGCAAGCTTTCTACCAACAAGGAGCAAACAGCCATGGTGAAAAACGTTGGAAATCGGATAAAAACGGCTGTTGAGCAATACATGGCAGACAACAATATGACCAGTCAGCTGGAAGGCTTTGCCTGGGAGTTTAACCTGATCGAAGAAGATGTACAAAACGCCTGGTGTATGCCGGGTGGTAAAGTGGCTTTTTATACGGGCATCATGCCCACTTGCAAAAACGAAACAGGTGTAGCCGTTGTGATGGGCCATGAGGTGGCTCATGCTATTGCCAACCACGGCCGTGAGCGCATGAGTCAGGGTCTGTTAGCTCAGGGATTTCTGGGAGGCTTATCTGTGGCAATGGGACAAAACCCAACCGGCACACAGCAGTTGCTCATGCAGTCTGTCGGTGCTGGCACACAACTGGGCATGCTCAAGTTTTCCCGACAACATGAATCTGAAGCCGACAAGCTTGGTTTGATCTTTATGGCAATAGCGGGATACGACCCCAGAGAGGCGCCAAAATTCTGGGAAAGAATGTCTTCCGGTGGTGGGCAACAACCTCCGGAGTTTATGTCTACTCACCCTTCACACGAAACACGTATTTCGGATCTCAATGCGCAGATTCCTGGTGCTCTCAAGTACTATGAAGCGAATAAGAACAAATATTAATCAACGCTACCTCCTATAGAGGATTCGGCATACAAAAAAGGCTGATTTGATAACTCAAATCAGCCTTTTTTCTTGCTATCTGAATAAATCACTTGACTTGCGAAAGAGTTACCAACCGGCTATCCGGCTCTGTCAGCACTTCAAACGACTCTATCACACTGATAGCTCTTTTTGTTTTCAGGTAAGTTAAAAATGCATTCATGCCTGGGTTTTCCGTCTTTTGCTTGTAGTACATTCTGAGGGGTCTGCGAAGAGGGTAAATATTGCGTGTAATGGTGTGATGGGTTGGCAAAACATAATCTGTAGTATCTACACCGTTTTTTGCCGGTATCAAGATGTCGTTTACCCCAATAGAAAAATAGGCAAAACCAACGAATCCGATAGCATTGGGGTTTTGGATAACCTGAGAAACGATTTCTACATTTTCATGAGCAATCAGAGTCGCTTCAGACAACTTATCAATTCCAAAATAGGTAGTAAATAATTTTTGCGTTCCTGAATTTTCATCTCTTGCTATGGGTTCTATAGTGCCTTGCTTACCTCCCAGCTGCGACCAGTCCGAAATTTCACCAGTATATATATCAGCCACTTGCTGGTTGGTAAGTTTTCGCACAGGGTTGTGCTCGTTATTTATCAATACGATACCATCGTAAGCCATTATTTCTTCTATTACTTCATGTTCATTTCCCATTAATGAATCTAAATTAAACCCAAACGAAGACAGCCCAATGTCAGCCCGATTGTTCCTTATGGCGTCCAACCCTTTTTGACTACCTCCTCCTTCCAGGGCTATTTTCACACTGTCCTGTAGCTTTTCATAGTCATTTTTCAGCGCCACAAATATTTCATGCATCGACTCACTGCCTTTTACTTCTACTGTATATTGTTTTGGCTGACTACAACTTAGTAACCCCACACCGATCAGCACCAGTACCATCCTTTTCATATCATTCTTCCTTTTGGTTTTCTATGTTCAGCAAAAGTACTTTTGAGGTGCCAGAGCTACGTTTGACGCATGTTTACTAAATAATTAACTAAACATTATTCTTTTCAAATTCTGATTCTAAAAAGAAAACCATTGAACAATTCTCTCACGTATAGAATAAAAAAATGAAATAATATAACAAGTACGATTTTATATCGTATTTTTATCGTATAAACAATACGATCATGAAAGTAACAGCGCTCATTGACGACAAACTTGTGGAAGAAGTAAGGCGAATATCGGGAGGTAAAAACATAACAGAAAGTCTGGTTATAGCCTTAAAGTTTTACATCAGCAACCAAAAAATCTATCAGGTGATGGATGAACTAGACAAAGAGCCTCTGCAATTTAATGAGAATTATACAGCCTATAAAGCCCGTAAAATAAACAGAGACCTATGATCCTGGTAGACACTTCCATCTGGATTAGTTTTTTGAAGAAGGACGATCCAGACACAGTTGATATATTGAAAACATATATCAAGCGGCACGAAGTATATACGGTTAGTGCTGTTTTCGGGGAGTTGCTGCAAGGTGTAAAGAACCAACGCGAGAGAAACATCATTACTACTTTGTGGGAAAATCTACCCAAAGTGAATGAGGAGGAGTTGTTTATCAAAGCTAGCACTCTGTCCAACAAGTATAAGCTTTTGGCAAAGGGTATCGGGCTAATTGATTGTTATTTGCTGGCGGCCTGCTCTGAGTACGATCTGGCTCTCTGGACACTAGACAAAAAACTGATGAAAGCCTATGATGAACTGGCATCATAGGCTTTATTATTAGTTATTTACAATATCAGCCAGATTAGCCGGACTGTAGTTTATCGACTTCAGAGTCTTATTATCTTCCTTGCGAAACACCAGATACAAACCATCTACTTCCCTGATGTAGCTATCTGTGTTTTTATTTTCCTTATAGTGCTTTACAGTAGCTTCTGCTTCATCCATCGTTTTACATGCTTTACTCATGTTAGAGCGTTGCACTTCGTCAAACAGGGTCTTAAATTTTTCTCCCAGACCAAATTCTAAAACAGCTCCCGCCAACACATACTGAATGTCACAGAGAGCATCAGCTACTTCTACTAAATCTTTGTCTTGTATAGCCTGCTCCAGTTCTTTGAGTTCTTCTGCTATCAACTCTACGCGCAGTTTACACCGTTTTTCGTCAGGTATAGTGGGTGTATCCAACACGGGGTGCTGAAAAGTTTTATGAAATTGAGCTACTTGGTTGAGCGGATCTATTTTGTCCATCTATGTCGTTTTTTGTATTAAAAGAAAACAGGCTTCAAAACTAACCCAATATTTATGAATGTGCTTTTTCCCTTCAGGATTTGTTTTCTTTTCGAATGGCTTTTAACAGGAAATACACAAAGCCTCCTAACACCAAACCGACTATGACTATCATGCTAAAAATGGCAGCTCCACTCATTGTACTTTATTTACATATTTTTGATATAATACTCGGTTTAAAAACAAACCCAACACGAATACTGCACCCCATTGAGTTACTACAGATGCATTACTATACACATCTGTCAGGTTCCACGTTCCATTTTCATCAAACCACGGGTACTCGCTATAGCCACGTGACAACCACCAGTAAATAAGCACAACCCCAAGCACGACAATACTATATATACTATACTTAAAGAAAGCAGAGGATATTCGCATTTCTGCTCCCTGATCGATCAAATCAGTTTTGAACCGTGCTGGCCCATAGACCACTACTGCAAAAGCAATACACATACCACTCACAACTAAGCCTACTCCCCAGACCCAATCCTGATTGGAGAAAAAATCAAGAGAGAGCGACGATGGGCTACCCACTACAACAAAGCAAATCAAGACTATAGCAATAGCCCTACTTCGCGACATCCCTAATTTTATCACATGACTCATCATCAGTTCGATCATTGGCAGCAGAGAACTAAATGCAGCCAAAAACAAGGCTAAAAAAAAGATTACGGATAAAAAGTTACCTCCCGGCACTGCACTAAAGAGCTTAGGAATAATAGTAAACGTCAGAGCCTGATTTCCTGATTGCAAATATTCTATAGCACCTGCTTCGGTAGCCGAAAGAGCAAAAACGGCCGGCAGAATAGCCACCCCTGCCAAAATAGATGCCGTATTGTTACCAAAAGCACCTATGAAAGTATTCAACACAACATCATCATTATCTCTGGAATAGGAAGAAAGCGTCATCAGTAAGCCCCACCCTGCACCTGTAGACCATGCGGATTGCGACAAAGCTTCAATCCACACCTTGGGTTCATAAAATAGTGAGGGTTTAATTAAAAACATATATTCAAGGCCCTTCACTCCGTTCGCCATGCTCAGCGAAACGACACATACTATCAGCAACAGGACAAACAAAGAAGGAATTAATATTCTATTGGCTTTTTCCAGCCCATTGCTTATTCCTTTCGAAAGAATGAATACTCCCACTATCAATACCAATACGAACAGCATCCATGTGAGCATACTGCCATTGGAAATTTGCTCCCAATGCCGCAGCAAATAATCTGTCTGCTGAAGAGTATCAGAACTTACAGCTGAGGCAGGCAGTAGGTTTTGCAAAGAAAAACCCAGGTATCGAAGCGCCCACGCAGTAACAACAGCGTAGTAAAAAGCTATCCCCAGAGTACATGCGGTGATAAAAAAGCCCAGAAATGTATAACGCTTACCGGTAAGTGCTGCATACGAACCTATAACGCCCTGCCGGCATTTTTTTCCTATAGAAAATTCGGCCAGCAGTAATGGAATAGACCATACAAACAGAAAAAGTATCCATAAAAGGATAAATGTACCTCCGTACTGTCCAGCCAAACGAGGAAAACGCCACAGATTACCTGCACCTATGGCCATTCCAAGCGAAGCTAGTACAATACCCCAGCGGTTGCTAAACTGATCTTTGCTCAATGTTGAATAATTCGATTGGTAACAATCGATAATGATAAGAAAAATACCAGAGGGATAAAAGTGAGCCGACCGGATATATTAAAATGGTATAGTTTTTTGATAAAATCAGTAAGCTCTGCCGCTACATCTTTACCAGTTCCAGGTTCATACGTATGTCTACATTTTCACCCACAACAAGACTTCCCGAATCCAGGGTATCGTCCCATTTCAGATTAAAATCAAACCTGTTAACAGTAAAGCTGGCCTTGAAGCCACTAATCTGTTTGTTTCCTGTACTGATCGTACCACTGTGCACTGCGCGCATCGATACTTTTTTGGTTACATCACGAATGGTCAGGTCTCCGGTTACCAGATACTCCTTGTCTGCTATTTTCTTAAAAACTTCACTCTTGAATTTAATTTGAGGAAATTTTGCAGCATTGAAAAAATCATCTTCTTTCAGGTGTTTGTCACGCGTCATGTTTTCAGTGTTGATACTGTTTACTTCTACCACAGCTTCTACCTGAGCGTTTTCAAACGAATCGCCATCGGTTGTAACTGTACCTGAAAATTTAGTAAACTCGCCAGTAACTGTAGACACCACTAAATGGGTAACGTCAAACTGAACGCTGGAGTGAACCGGATCTACCTTCCATTGGTTTTGAGCAATTAGAGGGAGATAAAAAGCTACCATAAGGCAGCACAATAACAATTTCTTTTTCATGGCTGTATTGAGTTGATGTGCTTATAAGTTACTCATTTTTTAAAATAATAGCACTACAATTCGCCTCAATTCAAAATATATTTTTACCTCGCCAATAAAAATGTAACTTTCAGGCTAAAAGAGTAAAATTCAACTTCTTCTATGGACACTTACGGTTTTTGGTCACTCCTCCCCCCTCTTATAGCTATAGTTCTGGCGCTTCGTACAAGGCAGGTATTCATATCGTTAACCGTAGGTATTTGGGTAGGTTGGCTAATTATCAACCACGGAAACATAGGACTTGGCAGTATGGATACACTGCAGGCATTTGTTGACGTTTTTGCTGATGCCGGAAATACACGAACTATACTCTTCACCTTGATAATAGGAGCATTGATCGCTCTGATACAGCGATCCGGAGGAGTTGATGGTTTTATCCAATGGACAGGCAATAAACTAAAAAACCTGGATAACACGGAACACCTACCCGCAAACCGGCTAAAAATTCAAGCAATGACTGCCCTAACAGGGGTCTTTATCTTTGTAGAATCCAACATTTCCATTCTTACAGCAGGCACGCTTTACCGCCCTATATTTGACAAGTTGAAAATACCCAGAGAAAAACTGGCTTATCTGATAGACTCCAGCTCTGCACCTTCATGTATTATATTTCCCTTCAACGCCTGGGGAGCATACATTATGGGGCTGTTGGTAATGCAGGATATAGAAAATCCCTTCGGTGTGTTGGTGCGTTCTATTGCGTTCAACTTCTACCCCTTTCTTGCATTAGCCATCGTTTTTTACCTTATCCTGAGTAAAAAAGACTTTGGACCGATGAAAAAAGCTATGGAAAGAGCCGACAAAGAAGGAAAACTACTTGCAGACGGTGCTACACCCATGGTCGCTGAGGATATTTCGATGCTCGAGACCAAAGAAAACACTCCCCTACGTGCCCGAAATATGCTACTGCCGATTGCAACAATGGTCGTTATGATGCCTATACTTTTGATCTATACCGGGTGGAACGAAACTAATCCCTCTGTACCTGTTTTTAGTCGCGTCTTTGAAGCGATTGGTCATGGTTCAGGGTCTACAGCAGTATTTACAGCAGTCACGGTAGCGGTACTTCTCGCAATTGTACTTTTTAGAACTCAAAAAATAATGGGCATCAAAGAAATGGCTGACCTTTCCCTAAAAGGCATGTCAGGTATGGTCCCATTAGCGATACTTATGGTACTAGCTTTTGCGATTGGTGCCCTATGCAAACAACTTGGTACCGGTATCTATGTAGCCGAAATCACCAAAGCATGGCTCACTCCGGCTCTCGTTCCCGCTATTGTATTTGTGGTAAGTTGTTTTATTGCTTTTTCTACGGGCACTTCATGGGGCACTTTTGCAATTATGATATCCATAGCCGTACCTATGGCACAATCCTTCGACATCAACTTGTATTTGGTCATAGGTGCAGCTCTCGGTGGTGGTGTTTTTGGCGATCACTGTTCCCCTATATCCGACACTACGGTTATTTCTTCCATGGCTTCTGCCAGCGACCATATAGATCATGTCAAAACGCAGCTTCCTTATGCGCTGACCGGCGGCTGTATTGCTTTTCTTCTTTACTTATTGCTGGGAGTATTGGGATAAAAAGAAAAAGGTGAGCACAAGCCCACCTTTTTGATAATTAACAACCTAAATCTAAATACTCTCAGGATTAGGATTCCCCTTCTATTTCTTTTACAAAACCTTCCACCTCATCGAGCACATCAGTCATGGCATCTTCGAACAATTCCTCCGACCCATCAGCGTATCGAATCAACAGGATGTAGTCTTCATCAAACGCATTTACTGACATCTGCTTTTGAAAAATCACCTCTCCTATTTTGCTATTTCCTTTGTATAGGAACAGGTCAACAAAGTCATTGATGTCTCCGCTTCCGGTTTCTTCTACGCGGTTAATGCCCGTTACATTCATCGTACCAGACAATTTGTACTCTCTGTATTTTACGTCACCTCTCAGCAGAGCTACCTGCTCTTTCAAGCCGGATTCATATTTCACATACAAGTCAGTGCCCATAATCAATTGGGAATCTCTGGTAATGCTTGCACCAAAAGAAGAAGAGAGTTTATCGGTATTTTTCAATATCACATGATAATCGAATGGCATAATAAACATAGATATATCAGCATCTTTAGGCTCTCCATCTGCCTGAAAAGAAACTGTATAATCGAGTGAAACCAACAAAACATCATCGACTTTCAAATTCCCAATCATCAAAGTAGGGACATATTCCTGCTCCAACCCTGTATCCGTCTCTGCTTCAATCACGGCATCCTCAAATGCCAGCAAGGTCAGTGTTGCATTGTTGGTTGTGGATCCGTTAGTAGGAAAATTGATCTCTATAAAATCTACTTTGGCTGTAGTTTTGACAAAATCCTTTAATTGTCCATCCCAGTTATATACCCCAAGACTGGTTTCGAAAACAAACCGTTCATCTTTAGTGTCTTCTGCACTAAAAGAGACAGATCGACTTGGTACAAAAATCTGTTGAAAACGTTGTGCTTGTACTTTAAACCCACTGAACCGGTTTACCTCTGTATCTTTTATCCTTCCTCCAAACGGCTCTTCCAGTTCGGACATCAGATCGACAAGATCAGTGAGAGCGCTCATTCCATCAGCATCGAGCATTTCTACCAGATCATTGTGTGAGCGACCTGCCATCTCACTTACAGCCTGGCGAGCATCATCTGCAGAAAGCGTTGTTTCTACAACTTCTTCATCATTTGTGCACGATGAAACGAAAACGACTGTCAATAAAAGGACAGCCAATAATGGTGTGTGTAAATACTTCATTGATAAAAAAACAATCAATTAATCATTTTTGGTTCTGACTCGTTGTTTGGGTAGGTTTCGTTGTGATGACAAAATAAAAAACCATACCCCCCAAGAAATACAGCTTCTTAAGCAAACTAAAATTCATTGACTATCAACAAGGCAGTCCGCAAAATTATATTTATATTATTTTTTTATGCAGGTGCTGCTTAGGCTTCACAAAGCTATATTACTTTTGCCATCATCTAAACAAGACCATTTCCTATCATGCAAATAAGAAACGACTGGAGTAGAGAAGAAATTGCAAACATATACAACTCACCCGTACTGGAGTTAGTTTACCAGGCGGCAAGTGTACATCGTCAACACCACGACCCATCCGAAGTACAGGTTTGTACCTTGCTATCGGTAAAAACAGGGGGCTGTCCTGAGGATTGTGCCTACTGCCCTCAAGCCGCACGCTATCATACCGATGTGAAAGTACACAAGCTCATGGAGGTAGACGAGGTATTGCAGGCTGCCAACAATGCCAGAGAAAGCGGAAGCACACGCTTTTGTATGGGCGCGGCATGGCGAGAAGTTCGCGACAACAAAGACTTTGACAAAGTATTGGAAATGGTGAAAGGTGTAAACTCCATGGGCATGGAGGTATGCTGTACACTGGGAATGCTAACCGAAGACCAAGCCAACAAACTAAAGGATGCCGGTCTCTACGCATACAACCACAACCTGGACACAAGCGAAGAACACTACGATGAAATCATAAGCACGCGAACTTATGACGACAGGCTAGACACGTTGGAAAATGTGAGAAAAGCAAAAATATCTGTTTGCTCAGGAGGCATTATCGGTATGGGCGAGCAGCACGAAGACAGAATAGGCATGCTTCACACGCTTTCCAATCTGCCCGAGCATCCCGAATCTGTGCCTGTAAATGCGCTGGTTCCTGTAGAAGGTACTCCCCTGGCAGAACAACCAAGAGTATCTATCTGGGAAATGCTGCGCATGATAGCTACAGCTCGCATCATTATGCCCAAAGCAATGGTAAGACTTTCGGCTGGTCGTACAGAAATGAGTACAGAAGAACAGGCTCTTTGCTTTCTAGCCGGAGCTAACTCAATTTTTGCCGGTGAAAAACTATTGACTACCCCTAATCCTGAAGTGGACGCTGACAAGCAAATGTTCCAGACTCTCAACCTGAAACCACGAAAGTCTTTCAAAGATCAGGAAGCTCCGGTAAAATTCGAGCAAATCCCTTCTTAAACGAGGGATTTTTTCCATAGAGAAAAAAATCTCACAGGCTAAAATAAAATTTATGTATTTTTAGCCTGTGAGATATATCCTTTTTCTTCTACTCATTATTTTCAGTGTATCTGAGTCTGTAGCGCAGCGCGATACCACCTTCTGGTTTGTTGCGCCGGATGTGTCTGCCAGCCATGAAGACAGGCCTGTGCGCTTTCGATTATCTACAGAAGACCAACCTGCTGTTGTAACTATATCTCAGCCGGCAAACCCTTCTTTTTCTACCATCACTATTAGCATTCCGGCTAACTCATCCCGGACTCACACCTTCCCTAATTCTCAACTGAGTAGAATTGAAAATTCTCCAGCGAATCAAATTCTCAATAAAGGTTTTCTAATTCAATCAACAGGCCTCATTACAGTATATTATGAGGTTGGCATTCGGTATAACATCGATATTTTCACACTAAAGGGCAGAAATGCGCTGGGCAAACACTACATCATACCCGGGCAAAATTTCTGGAACAATCAGGTATTTGACAGCCATTCCACATTTGAAATAGTAGCCAGTGAAAACAATACCATTGTTTCCATGGTTCCTACGGTCAACATTGTAGGCCATAATGCCGGTGATACTGTTAGTATTTTGCTGCAAAAAGGTCAAACCTACTCTGCCCGTGCTCTTTCAAAATCTTCCAGCCAATCACTTGGAGGTAGTCTGGTAGTATCCAACAAGCCTATAGCCATTACACTTTCAGACGATTCTTTATTCGAAACTCCTTGCTACGATCTTACAGGCGACCAACTCGTACCTGTAGGTATACTCGGGCAGGAGTATATAGTTCAAAAAGGAGAATTGAATGTTAACGAAAAGGTTTTTATTACCTCTGTATTTGATGACACTCAAATCAGTGTAAACGGAGTTCCGCTAGGTTCTCCTATGTCCGCCAGACAAATAAAAGGCATAGGCATTGCAGAGCGCAATTATATCGAAGCAAGTAAACCGGTGTATGTTATGCAATACACTGGAATAGGATGCGAAATGGGAGCTGCTCTCATTCCCTCAATCAATTGCAAGGGTTCTAACCAAATTGCTTTTACCCGATCCGATAACAATCGTTTTATTGTAAATCTGATTGTGAAAAACGGAGGGCAACACAACTTTCAGTTAAACGGATCTACTACGGCAATCCCCTCCACTGCATTCGACACTGTTCCGGGTACAAATAAAGAATGGATGTCTGCCAACATCAACTTTACTACCCAACAAATCAGACCCGGAAACTCCTACACTGTCAGCAACAGCTCTCATTCTTTTCAGCTAGGTTTTTTGGATGGCGGAGGAGCAACTGGAGCTCGGTTTGGATATTTCTCCAACTTTAGCAGCCTTTTTATAGGCGATGACATAACGCTATGCGAAGGAGAAACCCGCACCATCGTACCCAAAGGAGACGATGGTGCCCACTATACGTGGAGTGATGGCTCTACCGGAGCGAGCCTTGAAGTCTCTGAAGCTGGAAAATACTGGGTGTCTACCATCAACAGTGCCGGTTGTGAACTAAGCGACACATTGGAAGTATTCGTAAACCCAACACACTTTCTTTCGCTCCCCGAATCAGTGACGGTATGCAAAGGTGAACGAGCTATACTAGATGCCGGCAAATATTTTAGCTACAAGTGGTCTAATGGGTATATTGGCAGGAGACTCTCTGTAAAAGAACCTGGGATGTATTCGGTGGAGGTTACTAATTTCAACGGTTGCACAGATCAGGGGCAAATCGAAGCTATTTTTGTAGACCCTCCTGCATTAAATCTAGGCAATGACCTGTCAGTTTGCCCCGACAACCCGATAGTACTCTCATCCAACATCACAGATGCAGAAAGTTATTCCTGGTCAGACCTATCAACCGGCACATCCCTATCCGTGAGTGACAGTGGGCTTTACTGGCTGGAAATAAAGAAAGACGTATGTACTGTACGAGACTCTATTCGTGTAAGACATTTCCCCAAACCCTCACTTTCAGAGATATCAGGGAGTATCTCTGTGTGCCCGGGCGTAGAGCACATTGACTATCAGGTAGAAAAAAAGGGGAATCTACACTACCAATGGGCTGTAGAGGGAGGCCTAATAGATGGACCGGCCACCGACAACACCGTGAAAGTCAACTGGGGAGAATCCAATGCAAATGCCCGTGTAAAGCTTGTAGAAACAAACGAGTTTGGGTGTAAAAGCGACACCAGTAGTTTGGCCGTTAGGGTAAATGTTTTTCTGGAAACCGAACAACCCAAAGGCGATGCTGTACTTTGCTACAATGAGGCTACTGCTATACCCTACTCTATCGACAAAACGAACGGATCTGTATATAACTGGACAACCTCAGCAGGTACAATTGTAAGCGGTCAGGGAACCAATAGCGTATTGGTAGATTGGCATGAAACGGGACATCATACCCTTCTGGTAAACGAAAGCAGCACTACCAAAGACTACATTTGCTACGGCCAGTCTCCTGCAAAGACCGTGTGGGTATATAAGGACACCACAAAAATTGAACTCAACCTGGTAAGTGTTAACAAATCGAGAGAAAGTAGTATTCTCGTAAACTGGACTGCCAGAAACGCTGAAGCTGTAGACCGCTTCACTTTATTCAGAAAAAACATGCTAGAAGACAACTGGCAGGAGGTCATTTCTTTCGATACCGCTATTGGCACTTTTGAAGATACCGGACTGAATACAACAAACGAGGTATATGAATACAAAATAATAGCTACCAACCACTGCAACGAAACCGTAACATCCCCTCCGCACAATAGCATGGTACTATCCGGCACTGCCAACGAAGAAAAGGGAGAAATTTCCCTTCAATGGAACCCCTATTCAGGCTGGCCTGAGGGAGTAGTCCGATATGAAATAGAAAGGAGCCTCGAAAACACAAACTCCTATGAAGTTATCGAAAGCACTTCACCGACCAACCTCGCTATGCAAATGACCAATGCTGCTGACGGTTTTCAGCACCGCATACGTATAAAAGCCGTTTCTCCGGATCAATCCTTAATAGCCTATTCCAATTCCATTCATTTTGAATTCGAACATCAACTGACTATCCCAAATGCATTCTCCCCCAACAGCGACGGGATCAACGACACGTTTGTTATCCCAAAAATTGCTCTGTATGAAGGCAATCAGCTCATTGTATTCGATAGAACAGGAAAAACAGTATATCAGGCAAACAACTACCAATCGGACTGGGATGGTGGCGATCTGCCAGCCGGAACCTACTTTTACTCACTTAGCATTCCTGTAAACAAACAGGTCCTTCGTGGAACGGTTTCTATACTGAAATGAAACAAAATATTTTCCATTTAACTACAGATAGTCCCTTCAATTTGTGAAATTTGCAACCCAAAAACAACACCCATCGATAACCATAGCGCAGACCAACTGCGAAACTGTACACGTTTATGATTATTTTTAAAAAGTTTACTTTTGATTCTGCACACTCTCTACCCCACGTACCCGACGGGCACAAGTGCAAAGAGGTGCATGGCCATACCTATAAGCTTACTCTATTCATAAAAGGCGACCTTGTAGAACACCTGGATTGGGTCATGGATTTTGCAGATGTAAAAGATGTAGTAGACCCGATCATAAAAATGGTAGATCACAAATACCTCAACGATATAGAAGGCCTTGAGAACCCTACTTGTGAAAAAATCGCTATTTGGTTATGGGATAAAATAAAACCAGGCATACCTTCACTCACCAAAATCGAGCTAAACGAAACGCCTACTTCAGGCGTAGTATATGAAGGGTAGCCTCCAATCTAAAATTTAAAAACAAGCATACTTTCTGATAATTCACCGATGGAAAACACACTAACAGCACCAAAAACGGATGCCGAGTTGATCGAAGAGGTAAACAGGCTAAGAAAAGAAAAAAATGCAGTGATACTGGCGCACTACTATCAGGAAGCAGTCATACAGGAATTAGCTGATTTTGTAGGAGATAGTCTGGGGCTGTCTCAGCAGGCAGCAACTACAGATGCCGACATTATCCTTTTTGCCGGCGTTCACTTTATGGCCGAAACTGCCAAGATCATAAACCCATCGAAAAAAGTAATACTGCCCGATGTAAATGCAGGCTGTTCCCTGGCAGATTCGTGTCCACCGGATGCTTTCAAAAAATTCATCGATGCTCACCCCGACCACATGGTCATTACCTATATCAACTGCTCTGCAGAAATCAAGGCCATGAGTGACATCATCTGTACATCATCCAATGCTGTAAAAATAGTAGAGTCGATACCCAAAGACCAACCTCTGATATGCGCTCCCGACAAAAACCTGGGCAAGTACATAATGAAGCAGACCGGCCGAGATATGCTCCTCTGGGACGGCACCTGCATGGTACACGAGGCTTTTTCTATCGACAAGATATTATCTCTACACAAAGAGCATCCCGATGCTAAATTTATAGCACACCCCGAATCTGACCCCAACATCCTAAAGGTAGCCTCATTTATAGGCTCTACAACAGGCCTGATCAATCATGTAAAAAATGATCCGGGAGACAAATTCATTGTGGCTACAGAAGCAGGCATATTACACGAAATGCAGAAAGAAGTACCCCACAAAACCATTATACCCGCACCGGCAGAAGAAGACAACACCTGTGCCTGTAGCGAATGTGGTTTTATGAAAATGAATACACTGGAAAAACTCTACCTCTGCCTGAAAAACGAATCACCTGAAATACAAGTACCTGAAGACATTCGAAAAAAGGCACTCGTTCCTCTAAACAGAATGCTCGAACTGTCTAAGTAAATCCATGCCTCAATTCGATTTTCTTGTAATAGGCTCAGGTATAGCCGGACTAACGTTTGCCATCAAAACAGCACAAGAGCACCCAAATGCCAGGGTAGCTATAGTGACCAAAGCAGACGCTACCGAGTCCAACACCAAATATGCACAAGGCGGTATCGCCGTTGTTACCGACACGATTACCGATTCCTTCGATCAGCACATAAATGACACACTCATTGCCGGTGACGGACTTTGTGATGAAGAAATTGTAAGAATGGTAGTATCAGAAGGGCCCGATCGCCTGGAAGAACTACTGGCATGGGGCACTAAATTTGACAAAAAAAAGAAAGGAAAATTTGACCTGGGACGCGAAGGTGGGCACTCGCAAAACAGAATACTACACCACAAAGACATCACCGGTTTTGAAATAGAAACCACACTCCTGCAGCAGGTAAAAGAACAGAACAACATAGAAGTGCTCCAGCAGCATTTTGCAGTAGACCTTATAACACAACACCACCTAAAGAAAAAAAGTGACCAAACAGAGTGCTATGGCGCTTATATCTTTAATGAGCAAAGCAAAAAAGTAGAAACTTTCCTGGCTAAAGTTACCATGCTAGCTACAGGAGGCATAGGGCAGGTTTATCAGAATACCACCAACCCAAAAATAGCCACAGGAGATGGTATAGCCATTGCCTATCGTGCCAAAGCCCGAATAAGCAATATGGAATTTATCCAGTTTCACCCCACAGCCCTGGACCACCCACAGCCCAACACCTCGTTCTTGATATCCGAGGCGGTAAGGGGGTTTGGCGGGTTGCTACGCAACAAAGCCGGCGAGTTGTTTATGGAAAAATACGATGAACGCAAAGAACTCGCCTCTCGCGATATCGTATCCAGGGCCATCGATAGCGAGCTCAAAAAAAGCGGTGATGAATGTGTATATCTCGACTGCAGACACATTGCCAGTTGGGACTTCAAACGCCACTTCCCCAACATTTTGAAAAAATGTAAGGAAATCGGCATAAATCCCAGAAAAGACATGATACCCGTAGTGCCCGCTGCACACTATCTGTGTGGGGGTATAGATGTAAACGAACACGGCCAAACCACCATTAAAAACCTTTACGCCTGTGGAGAATGTGCAAATACAGGGCTACACGGTGGCAATAGACTGGCATCCAACTCACTTCTGGAAGCACTCGTGTTTGCTCACAGAGCATACCTGGCTGCCAGCGCACAACTCGATAGCGGAAGTTTTGCAGCCAACATTCCAGAATGGAACGACGAAGGCACTACCCCACCCCGAGAGCTTATCCTGATCACCCACAACAGAAAGGAACTAAAGGCTATCATGAACGACTATGTGGCCATAATCAGAACCAACGAGCGCTTAGACAGGGCAGCTATCCGTCTCAAGGTATTGTATGAGGAAACAGAAGCGCTATACAAAAAAACCAAAATCTCGGCACAACTATTCGAACTACGAAACCTGATCACAGTTGCTTACCTAATCGTAAAACAATCGCAAGCCAGAAAGGAAAACCGAGGCGCTTTTTTCAACACTGATCTGGTAAACTAATCACTACAGGAAAGCTCCTTTTTTAGATCACAAAAAAAACAGGTAGCAAATCGCTTCACTACCTGTTTGATATTTTTATCGCTGGCTACTATTTCAAAGCACTTCGTCGAACACTGCCAGAAGTGCTTCATAGCTATTTTCTATTTCTATCGACACTTTTTCCTTCTCTACATATGCCTGCAGTCGCTCAGGGATATTCAGCGTAGTATTAATCGTATCTTCTACTACATCGCCAAACTTAGCTGGGTGAGCTGTTTCAAAAAACACACCTACACCCGCATTGTCTTTCATATATGCCTTTAGGCCAAGATACCCCACTGCCCCATGAGGATCCAGCATGTAGCCTTGCTGTGAGTATACCTCTTTCATGCAATTGCGCGTTTGCTCATCGGTGTAGCTATATCCCGATATGTGCTTTCTAAACTCATCCACATCTCCTCCATACAGGTCAAGCATGCGGGCAAAATTACTGGGGTTGCCTACGTCCATTGCATTGGATATAGTCTGTACAGACGCTCTGGGATCAAACACTCCATTGGCCAGGTAGGCCGGCACTATGTCGTTGGCATTGGCTGAGGCAATAAACCTATCCACAGGCAATCCCATTCGCTGGGCAATCAAACCGGCAGTAAGGTTGCCGTAGTTTCCACTGGGCACAGATATATACACTGGCCTGCCAGCTTCTTTTACTTGCGCATAGGCCCAGAAATAATAAAACGACTGAGGGATAAGCCGAGCCATATTTATAGAATTGGCCGACGTAAGGTGATACTTATCTTTGGTACTTTTATCCAAAAACGACTTTTTCACCAGCGCCTGACAGTCGTCAAAGGTACCATCTACTTCCAGTGCAGTTATGTTTTGTCCCAAAGTAGTGAGTTGTTTTTCCTGTATCTCACTGACTTTCCCTTTGGGGTAAAGGATCACTACATTGATGTTTTCCAGTCCTAAAAAGCCGTGTGCCACAGCACTACCTGTATCGCCCGAGGTAGCTACCAGTATTGTCGCTTTTCTTTCTTTCTTTGCAGAAAAATAGCTTAAGCATCTGGCTAAAAAACGAGCTCCCACATCCTTGAAGGCCAACGTAGGCCCGTGAAAAAGCTCCAAGGCATAAACGTCCTTTTCCACAGCCACAGCCGGTATATCGAAAGCTAATGTATCGTATACGAGTGCCTTCAGATCATGAGCGGGTATCTCATCTTCAATAAACTTGCCCGCTACCTCTACTCCTATATCCTGCAAGGTAGTGTCTTTGAGTCCGGCTGTAAAGTCTTTGGACAATGGTGTAATTTTCTCCGGCATATATAGCCCATTATCCTCCGGTAGTCCCTTTACGATAGCTTCTTCAAAAGAAGCCAGGGGTACTGATTTATTGGTACTGTAGTATTTCATTTCTTAGTTGTTGGAAATTAGAGAGGGAAATTGGAAACAATCCAAAAACCAATCCTGATTCTAAATAATAACTCTTGAGCCTGTTTTACCTATTTTGGATACGTAGGTGAGAAAATCGATATCGGCACGGGTATAAATGCTTCTCATTTCCTTTTCAATAGCTCTGGCCGTACTTTCTTCTTTGCTAAAAGCAAAAATAGATGGACCTGATCCGGCTATACTGCATCCCAGTCCTCCTACTTCGATAGCAGCCCGCTTCACCTTATCAAATTCAGGTATCAACTGCGACCGTATCGGCTCTACAATTACATCTTCAAGCGACCGGCCTATCAAATCCATATTGCCACTGTGAAGGCCTGTAATCAATCCAGCTACATTGCCCCACTGAGTTATGGCCTCACTCATCGGTATTTCTGTCCTCAGCATTTTACGTGCCTCAGCTGTTTTTATTTCAACCTGAGGGTGCACTATTGTCACCCACAAACCTACCGGAAAAGGTATGTTCAACACTTCCAATGGGTCGTACCGTATCAACTGAAAACCACCCAAAACGGCTGGAGCTACATTGTCTCCATGCGCTTTTCCTGCCAGCAGCTTCTCCCCTTCCATAGCAAACTCCACCAGCTCTTCTCCCTTGAAAGGATTACCCAGCAATTCGTTGACACCAAATACGGCTCCAGCAGAACTGGACGCACTGGTTCCCAGTCCACTGCCGGGCTTTATGTGCTTAAAAAACTCAAAATCAAACCCCTGAGTCAGAGAAAGTCGATCAAGCATTTTTTGCACCGCTACTGTGGCTACATTTTGTGCCGGATCAGTAGGTATGCTTTCAAAGCCCTTTACGGGTCTTACTGTCAATTGCTCAGTGTCTGTTTTTCTGATAATGATCTCCTCGCCTACACCATCCAGAGCAAAGCCCATAATATCAAACCCACAACCTACGTTGGCTACTGTAGCCGGGGCAAATACTTTTATAAAATCTTTCATACCCCTTAGCTATTAGCAATCTTCATAATATCAGCAAAAATACCCGAGGCGGTAACATCCGCTCCCGCTCCTGCTCCTTTGATTACCAGAGGTTGCTCGCTGTAGCGGTTGGTATAAAAGAGCACTATATTGTCTTTGCCTTCCAGATTGAAAAATGGATGGTCAGGGGTAATCTCCTGCAAACCTACCGATGCTGTTCCTCCGTCGTAGCTGGCTACATACTTCAGGCGATTTCCCGCATCTGCAGCTTTGGCATATATGGACTGAAAATGATCTTCGTGTTTTTTCAGTTGAGCATAAAAATCATCCACACTCTCTACATCCATACACTCCTGTGGTATAAAGCCTTCATTTTTAATATCATCTAACTCGATCTTGTAGCCACTCTCTCTTACCAGTATCAAAATCTTGCGCATCACATCAATACCACTCAGGTCTATGCGTGGATTGGGCTCAGTATACCCATCTACCTGCGCCTGCTTTACTATGTCGGCAAACTGAGTGTCGGCGTTGAAGTAGTTGAAAATAAAGTTGAGACTACCCGACAATACCGCCTGTATTTTATTGATCTTATCACCACTTTTGATCAGGTCACTCAACGTAGAAATGATCGGCAAACCGGCTCCTACGTTGGTTTCAAACAAAAAGCGGGAGTTGTATTCCTGCGAAATGGTTTTCAGAGATTTATATTCCTGATAGGATGAAGCACAGGCTATCTTATTGGGGGTTACCACCGATATATTTTTCAGCAATACGTCTTTATACAACGCGGCAATATCCGCATTGGCCGTGTTGTCGATAAACACACTGTTGATTAAGTTGTAATCTTTCATCTTCCGTATAAACAGTTCACTGTCCATACCTACACCTTTTTCCATAAGGGTATTTTGCCAGTTGGCCAGGTCTATGCCATCCATCTCAAAATGCATGCGCCTACTGTTGGCTATCCCCACTACACGCAAATCTATCTGCTCGTTTTCCAACAGGTATTTGTGCTGACGGGCTATTTGGTTCAGCAAAGTACCTCCCACATTTCCTACACCAATCATAAAGAGGTTGAGTTTTTTTCTCCTCGAGAGGAAAAAACTTTCATGAAGGGCGTTCAGGGCTTTTCTGAGGTTGTGCTGATCTATCACCACCGTAATGTTACGTTCCGATGACCCTTGAGCAATGGCTTTGATGTTGATGCCGTTCAGTCCCAGAGATTCAAACATCTTACCGCTTACTCCTACATGATGGTGCATCTTTTCGCCTACAAGAGCTACCACAGCCAGGCTTTTCTCCACCTCCAGTGCATTCACCTTTTTGGTACTCATCTCATAGACAAACTCCTTGTTGATACTGGCTACTGCCACATCTACATCAGCATCGGCTATACCCACACATATAGAGTGCTCGGAGGAAGCCTGGGTTATCATTATCACATTAATACCTGCTTCTGAAAGGGCCTTGAATAGTCTGTTGGAAAAGCTGGGTATACCCACCATACCACTACCGGTAAGGTTGAGCAGCGATATATTGCTCACACTGGATATTCCTTTTACAATCTCGGGGTTGTTGGCACTTACCGTACTTATTTTGGTAAAGGGTCCATCCTTGTCGAAAGTGTTTTTCACGAAGGTAGGAATCTTTTTACCCAACACCGGATGTATTGAAGGCGGATATATAACCTTCGCTCCAAAATGGGAAAGCTCCATAGCCTCCTGATAGGTTATATTTTCTATAGTATGTGCCGTAGAAACCATACGTGGGTCAGCAGTCATCATGCCGTTTACGTCGGTCCATATTTCCAGTGCGTCTACTCTCAGTGCGCCTGCTATAATAGCCGCAGTATAATCTGAGCCTCCTCTACCCAGCGTAGTAGTACTTCCTTTGGGCGTACCCGACACAAACCCTGGCACGATTACCGGAAAGGTAGCTTCCTGAACAAAGGCTTCAATATTTTTATTGGTAGTAGCAAAATCTACCGTTGCTTTGCCATAGTTAGTATCTGTTACGATCACTTTGCGGGCATCCATAAGGGTACTGTCCACCCCCTGAGCTTTCAAATACTCGTGTATTACGTAGGAAGAAAGAATCTCTCCATAACTCAAAATAGAATCCTTTACTTTGGCAGACAATTCTTTAACAAAATACACTCCCTTGAGCAGGTCTTTGAGTTTTTTAAACTTTTCGATCACCTTGCCCCGCTGGTGTTCTGACGAATCTTTGCCTATGAGTGAAGTAACCACTCTCAGATGCCTGTCTTCCAACTCATTGAGTATATTTTCATACGTTTTGTTGCCATAAGATGCCTGCTGAGCACAGGTGAGCAGCTGGGTGGTAACGCCGCTCAAAGCCGATACTACTACGATGAGCTGATCGTCGTTGAGCTGTTCTGCGATTATGTCTTTCACCTGCTGCAGGCTCTCTGATGTGCCTACTGATGTTCCTCCAAATTTTAGTACTTTCATTTGCGTAAGCTATTTTTCATTGGCTACAGAGACATCTATTGTTGTCTATCTCTGGTTGGTTATTGATTTTGATTTATACCAAATACTGTAATAAATCAGGTTTGTCGTTTAAATATTCGAAAATAAAATTCTTTTCATTCATTTTCGAAAATAGCGACTCAAGATTGTTTTTATTTTGTAATTCTATTCCGATCAATGCCGGTCCTTTTTCCCTGCTGTGCTTTTTAGAATATTCAAAATGCACGATATCGTCTCCTGGACCTAGCACGTCGTTTACAAACTCCTGCAAAGCCCCTGCTCGCTGAGGGAATCGGATTATGAAATAGTGTTTTAGTCCTTCGTAGAGCAGCGATCGCTCTTTTATTTCTTCGGTGCGCGTAATGTCGTTGTTGCTACCACTCACTACGCACACTACAGTTTTTCCTTTTATTTTTTCCTGATAAAAATCCAAAGCAGAAATACTCAAAGTGCCTGCCGGTTCGGTAATGATGGCTTCTTCGTTGTAAAGCTGCAGGATCGTAGAGCATATTTTCCCCTCGGGTACCAAAATGATATCGTCGAGGTGATGCTGGCAAATAACAAAATTAAGATCACCTACCTGCTTTACAGCAGCTCCGTCTACGAAGGTATCGATCTCGTCCATCGGAGTATTTACTCCTTGCTCTATCGACTGTCGCATGGCGGGTGCGCCGGCTGGCTCTACTCCTATTATTTTGGTTTCGGGCGAAAGGCGTTTGAAAACGCTAATCAGCCCTGAAGCTAATCCTCCACCACCTACCGGCACAAAAAGGTAGTCGATCTGCTTCTCTATTTCGTGCAATATCTCCAACCCTACAGTAGCTTGTCCGGCCACTACATGCGGATCGTCAAACGGGTGAATAAAAGTGGTGCCATTCGCTGCTTTGTAGTCCATTGCCGCACTGTAGGCATCATCGAAGGTATCGCCAACCAGCCGTACTTCTACCTGATCTCTGCCAAACATCTTTACCTGCCGGATTTTTTGTTTGGGTGTGGGGCTAGGCATAAAAATCACTCCTTTGATTCCCAGTGCCCGACACGAATAGGCTACTCCCTGTGCGTGGTTGCCAGCACTGGCACACACAATACCATTCGTTTTTTCCTCGTCGGATAGCGAAGCTATTTTATTATAAGCTCCTCTGATTTTGTAAGAGCGTACAGCCTGCAGGTCTTCACGCTTAAAAAATATATCGGCTCCAAATCGCTCAGAAAAATTAGCATTTTTGATAAGCGGAGACTGCACCACCACTCCTTTGAGTATACGAGCTGCTGACTGTATCTCGTGCAGTGCCGGAGCTTCCGATGGAAGCGGGCCATTGGTATCCCTCGATGACAATTTGCTCATGGCAGTGTTATACTTGTTGGGGCTGCTCTACAGCTGGGGTTTTATCCGATGCACAAAATTCGTTGATTGCTTCAGCTATCAACCCAAAGGTACGGTCTAGTATTTCCGGGTCTTCTTCCAAAAGGGTAATCCTAAAACCATACAACTCCGACTGAAATGAAGACAAGGGCACTACGCAAACGCCTTTTGCTGCCAGCAAATAATATACAAACCGGCTATCGGGCTTGGTAACACCTTCTACCCACGATTCGGCAAGAGCTCTTACTTTATCGTCTTCTATTTTCAGGTACTGATCGTTTGACAGCACACCTTCTTTGAAGACTATCGTGTTGTAAAATGCACCGTTGGTCTTGTTGAATTTGATATGCTCCACCGATTCAAAATGCTTGCCTATGATGGCCGACCGATCGGAAATTGACTTGTTTTTTTCTTCTATGTACTTCTCATAATTGGGATGAGAAAATATTTTAGGTATGGCCTTTTGCGGAAGCGTAGTAGAGCATACTTCTACCATTTTAGCGTTTTCCAACGCCAGGCAGTAGTCATCAAAGTTTTTGTCGGCCTTTCTGTTGTAAAACTCCATCCAGCCACACCTGCTACCGGGCCATGGCACTTCTTTGGATATACCCTTCAGGGCTATTCCCGGCACATCTCCGAGCACCTGAGCCAGTTTCTTGGTTTTGTTGCCATTGTAGATCACATTGCCGTATATTTCATCGCTCACCATAAAGAGGTTGAACTCACGGGCAATTTCGACCATGCGCTTGAGGTACGATTCCGGATATACTACTCCGGTGGGGTTGTCCGGATTGATCACCAGTATACCTACTATACTGGGATTATACTTTACTTTGAGGTAGAGATCGTCCAGGTCGGGGTACCAGTTGTTATCCGGGTCCAGGTTGTATGTAAGAGGTTCTTTGTTGGAGTGTGCGGCTTCAAACGCAGAGTGCGTAGAGTAAGCCGGCGAAGGCCCTATTACTCTGGAGTATGGGTTGAGAAATTGGTAGAGTTTGGCGATGGCATCTCCCAGGCCATTGAAGAAGAGTATGTCATCGTATGTGATTTGTACTCCTCCAAATTCATTATTTCTTTCAGCCAGAAATTTACGGGTTTCGATTACCCCCTTAGAGTGGCAGTATCCATAGCTTTTATTGTCTTTCACCAAATCTGCTACTATTTCTTTAATCCACTCCGGCACATGGGCATTCTTCAATATAGGGTCTCCTATATTTTCCCAATATACTTCCCTACCCAACTGCTGCAGTTGTTCGGCTTTTTTTACAATATCCCTGATTTCATAGTCGAGTTTTTGCGACCCGCCATGTAGTAAGTTCTGACGCATACTTGTAAAGTCCTGATGACTATTAAAGGTGTTGTTGTTTTGCCTAATCGTCTGCTTACCTACCGTCCTCATTCTCACTTCGGACTATAGGGTTTACATTAGGCTATAAAAAAAGAAGGCGCAATAGATACGCTTTCGATGATAATTGAACTACTGAGAGGTCAATGATTCGGGTATGTTTTCAACTAGTAAAACTACCGCTGTGTAAACAAAATCAATGAACGAACAGAGAGTTACCTCTCTGCTCTGTTCGTTGATTCAATATAAAACGATTCTACTTGTTTTCTGGTCTCAAACCTCTTACGGTTCTTCCTGCCTGCCACATTTCAGAATCATACATTTCTTTCAGTTCTGCTTCCAGTTTTTCTCTGTAGTCAGGCTGAGAGTTGGTATCGATAGAGCGTTGTGCTTCTTCTCCGTCGATCACAGACTTGTACAATTTTTCAAATACAGGCTTGGTGGCTTTGTGGAATTCGTCTTTCCAGTCCAATGCACCTCTTTGTGCAGTAGTAGAGCAGTTGGCATACATCCAATCCATTCCATTTTCAGCTATCAGAGGGTAGAGTGACTGAGTAGCTTCCTCTACAGTTTCGTTAAATGCTTCAGAAGGTGTGTGTCCATTGGCTCTCAATACTTCGTACTGTGCCTGGAACAATCCCTGGATAGCACCCATCAATGTACCTCTTTCGCCGGTAAGGTCAGAAGAAACTTCTTTGTAGAAAGTAGTTTCAAACAAATAACCTGAACCTACTGCAATACCCATGGCAATGACTTTATCTCTGGCGTTACCCGTAGCATCTTGCTCGATAGCAAAAGAAGAGTTAAGTCCTTTTCCTTCTACAAACAATCTTCTCAAAGAAGTACCAGATCCTTTAGGAGCTACCAAAAACACATCCACATCCGCTGGAGGAATGATGCCGGTTTTTTCTTTGTAAGTTACACCAAATCCGTGCGAGAAGTACAAAGACTTACCTGGAGTCAGGTGCTTTTTGATTGTAGGCCACAATGCGATTTGCGCAGCATCAGACAACAGGTTGCAGATGATAGTACCTCTTTCGAGTGCTTCCTCGATAGAAAACAACGTTTCACCCGGAACGAAACCATCGGCTACAGCCTTGTCCCAAGACTTAGAAGGTTGTCTCTGTCCAACGATTACGTTGATTCCATTGTCTTTCAAGTTCAATGATTGGCCAGGCCCCTGAACTCCATAACCGATAACGGCTACAGTTTCGTTTTTAAGCACTTCCTGTGCTTTGCTTAGGGGAAATTCTTCCCTGGTTACTACATCTTCTTCTACTCCGCCAAAATTTAATTTTGCCATTTTTCTAACTTTTATTAATTACTGATTTTCCTTATTACTATTAATAATCTTTAATACTCAATTGGTTGGACTTTTCATTTTCCAGTTGGTGAATGTAAGCCTCTGTTTTTCGCTTCGACTTAGAGATAGCCACCCTGCCCGAACGCACAAACTCCAACAAACCCAGGGGTTCCAGTTTTTCGTACAGGTCGTGTGTTTCGGTTTTGTGTCCGGTTTTTTCTATCACTATGTGGTCTTCTTCGATTACCAGTATCCTGGCTCCATTGTTTCTGACCAGCGTTTCTATAGAGTTGCCGTTGAGAAAAACACTGGTGGGCACCTTATACAACGCTATCTCCTGATAGTATATCTGGCTTTCGTCGTAAACAAATGCACCCAACACGTCTATTATTTTTCGGATCTGTCCCACTACCTTTTCTATGCGTTCGCGGGTCGAAGTGACTACTATCGTAAAACGACTAATCCCAGGCACTTCTGTAGTAGACACATTGAGGCTGTCTATGTTTATTTTTCTTCTTGTAAATATGATCGATATCTGGTTTAACAAACCAGACCTGTTTTCTGTCAACACGGACAATGTAAACTCTTTCTCCATTTTGTCTGAATGATCTTCGCTATAAATATCTGCCATGGCTTTTCCGGTTTGTTATTCTAGTCTGATGTCGGATACTGAAGCTCCTGATGGCACCATCGGAAATACGTTTTCTTCTTTTTCTACTACTACTTCCAGCAGGTAAGGGCCATCGTGTGCCAGCCACTCATCTACTGCTGCTTCCAGTTTATCGCGCAGTTCCACCTTGTTGTGTGCTATGCGATACCCTTCGGCTATAGTCTGAAAATCCGGATTGGTCAACTCGGTAAATGAGTAGCGCTTGTCGAAAAACAACTGCTGCCACTGTCTCACCATACCCAGGAAGTTATTGTTCAAAATCAGGATTTTCACTCCTATATTACTCTGAAAAATAGTACCCAACTCCTGAATAGTCATCTGAAAGCCTCCGTCACCGATCACAGCGATAACCTCACGATCAGGTTGTCCCATCTTGGCACCCATAGCTGCAGGCAAGGCAAATCCCATCGTACCCAAGCCTCCGGAAGTCACATTACTGTCTTTCTCGGCAAACTCATAGTACCGGCTGGCAATCATTTGATGCTGTCCTACGTCGGTTACAATTATTGCTTTTCCCTCGGTTTTGTCAGAGATCATTTTGATCACCTCGGGCATGCCTATAGCATCACCTTTAGGGTGAAAGGCCTCTTTGATTACCTTGTCGTATTCTATCTGGTCGCAGGCTCTAAACTCTGCCACCCAATCCTTATGACTATTTTCCTTAACCTGCGGAATCAGTTCCAACAAAGCCTGCTTAGCATCTGCTACAATGGCTATGTCGGTCTTTACATTCTTATCAATCTCAGCCGGGTCTATCTCTATGTGTACAATTTTTGCCTGACGGGCATATTTGTCCAGGTCGCCGGTTACGCGATCGTCAAAGCGCATACCTATGGCGATCAGCACATCACACTCGTTGGTTTTGATATTTGGCCCGTAGTTGCCGTGCATACCCAAATACCCCACATAAAGCGGATGACTGGTAGGCACTGCTGACAAGCCCAGCAAAGTAGAAGCCATGGGTATGTCGGCTTTTTCAGCCAGCTCGATCAACTCTTTTTCTGCATCAGAAAGCAATACACCTTGCCCTACCAGCAAGTAGGGTTTTTTTGCGTTGTTGATCAATTCGGCAGCCTCAGCTACTTTGGATTTATCCATTATAGGATAGGGATGATAGCTACGTATTTTTTCACATTTTTCGTAGCTATAATCAAACTCTTCAAACTGCGCGTTTTTAGTAATGTCTACCAATACCGGTCCCGGGCGTCCAGAGTTGGCGATGTAAAAAGCCCGTGCTATGGCTGCAGGTATATCCTCTGCTTTGGTCACCTGACAGTTCCATTTGGTTACAGGCATAGATATGCCTACCACATCGGTTTCCTGAAAAGCATCGGTACCCAGCAAATGTGCCGGCACCTGCCCTGTAATACATACCAGTGGGGTGGAGTCTATCTGAGCATCGGCTATACCGGTGATCAGGTTAGTAGCTCCGGGCCCTGAAGTCGCAAAACATACGCCTGTTTTGCCCGTAACTCGCGCAAAACCCTGCGCAGCATGTGTGGCTCCCTGCTCGTGACGGACCAGAATGTGATTGAGTTTATCCATGTATTTGTATAGCTCATCATAAATAGGCATGATGGCCCCACCCGGATATCCAAAAATCGTTTCTACGCCTTCTTCCAGCAAGCACCTCAACACGGCTTCCGATCCTGTCATGCGCTCGGTGGTCTTTTGCGTTTTTTCCGCTGCTTCCAATGTCGATGTATTCATTGTTTTTATCGTTTATTCGTCCGTCACACAGCCTTCAGATGCTGATTTTACAGACCGTATGTATTTTCCTAATATTCCTCGTTTCTCTTTATATTCCGGTTTTACCCATTCTTTCTTACGCTGCTCCAGCTCCTCTGCTGTCAGTTTTACTTCCAGTTTGTTATTTACAGCATCGATCGAAATAATGTCTCCGTTTTTGATAAAGGCCAGCGGGCCTCCTTCCTGTGCCTCTGGCGTAATGTGACCTACCACAAAGCCGTGCGAGCCGCCTGAAAAACGGCCGTCAGTAATTAATGCTACATCTTTGCCCAGACCTGCTCCCATCACAGCACCGGTAGGTTTTAGCATTTCCGGCATACCGGGTCCTCCTGTAGGGCCTGAATAACGAATAACTATCACCTCTCCTTTTTGTACTTCCTCTCCGATTCCTTTGATGGCATCAAACTCATCGTCGTAAATGCGAGCCGGCCCTTCAAAATATTCACCTTCCTTGCCGGTAATTTTCGCCACAGCTCCTTCTGGCGCCAGGTTACCATACAAAACCTGCAGGTGACCGGTTTGCTTAATGGGCTCGCTAAACGAGCGAATTACATCTTGCTTGGGCTTTAGAGAAGGCCCTGATTCCAGATTTTCAGCCAGTGTTTTTCCTGTTACGGTCAGGCAATCGCCATGCAGGTATCCTTCCTGCAACAACGCCTTCATAACAGCAGGCACTCCCCCTACATAGTGCAGGTCTTCCATCAGGTATTTTCCGCTAGGCTTCAAATCTGCTATAAAAGGTGTGCTATCGGAGATACGCTGAAAATCATCCAGTCCGATGGGTACATCTACTGCTTTCGCCATGGCAATCAGGTGCAGCACAGCATTGGTAGACCCTCCTAAAATCATGATCAGACGGATAGCGTTTTCAAACGCTTCTTTGGTCATGATGTCTCTGGGGCGAATATCGTTTTCGAGCAGATAACGCACTGCTTGCCCTACCCTGAGGGTTTCGTTTTTCTTATCATCGCTTTCTGCCGGGTTGCTCGATCCTGAAGGCAAACACATACCCATAGCCTCGATAGCCGACGACATGGTATTGGCAGTATACATACCTCCACAAGCTCCCGGTCCGGGAATAGCATTTTTGATAATGCCGTTAAAATCTTCGTCTGAAATGTTATTGCCAAGTTTTTTACCATAGGCTTCAAACGCAGACACAATGTTCAGATCTTCACCTTTCCACTTACCGGGCTTTACTGTACCTCCGTACACCAGCAATCCGGGTCGGTTCAAGCGCCCCAATGCCATCATAGCACCGGGCATGTTTTTGTCACATCCTACCACAGGCACTACGGCATCATAAAACTGAGCATTGACCACAGTTTCGATAGAATCGGCAATAATGTCTCTGGAAACCAGCGAATACTTCATTCCTACAGTACCGTTGGATATACCATCACTTACTCCTATCGTATGGAAAATAAGTCCGACCAAATCGGCTTCACGTACCCCTTTCTTGACCTGATGAGCCAATATATTGAGGTGCATGTTACATGGGTTGCCTTCAAATCCTGTACTCACAATCCCCACCTGAGCTTTCTTCAAGTCTTCCTCAGTGAGCCCTGTTGCGTATAGCTGCGCTTGCGACGCTGGCTGAGAAGGGTCTTGAGTGATTGTTTTACTGTATTTATTCAATGCTGATTCCACTTATTCCTTTTTTATTTTAGGTTGATAATTATACAACTGTATGGTTTGAATTTACTCTTTGCCTGTACATCAAAAACAACTCGTAAGCAATGGTATCGTGCCAGTTGGTTTCGAAAACTATATCATCTATGGAGCTAATACTGGCTATCTCGGTAGCCGTACCGGTAAAAAAAGCAGCCTCAGCTCCCCTTACTTCATCTATCGTAAAAAACTTCTCTACTACGGGGTAGCCCATTTCCATAGCATACTCTATGATGGTAGCACGCGTAATTCCTGGCAAGATATTGCCCAGTGCAGGAGTATACACTATACCGTCTTTTACATAAAAGAAGTTGGCACCCGGGCCTTCTGCTACATAGCCGTTTGAGTCTAAAAGCAGGGCTTCATCAAATCCTTTTCGTTTGGCCTCATTGGTGGCCAGTATGGAGTTTATATAATGCCCCGATATTTTCGCATCGATGGGTACAGACTTGGGGTTGGGTCTTTCGTAAGAGGATACCGTTACTTTCAGTGGATCTTCTCCACTGTAGGGCTCCCACTCCCAGGCTGCCAGCATTACATGCGTATCAAACGTCTTGGCGAGTTTCATATTGGCTCCCAAAAACACAAGCGGTCTGATGTATGCATCGGATATGTTGTTTTTGTCGAGCAACTCGTAAGTAAGCGCGATAAGTTCATCGACAGTATGCGACATGGTAATACCCATCTTTTGCGCCGAGTACAACAAACGCTCATAATGCTCTCTTGCTTTGAAAACATTGGGGCCTGCCGAAGAGTCATACGCCCTGATGCCTTCAAAAACACCACTCCCATAGTGTAAGGTCTGACTAAACAGATCTATACGGGCTTCTGTGGCTTTTACCCACTCTCCATCCAGGTATATTATCGACTCTTTGTTGTAGTACATGCTTTCGCTTACTCGTTTGTTTTATTTTAAAAGAAATCAAAAAAAAAGCACCAATCCGTTTGGGAATGGTGCTTTTAAAAATTTCTTTATTCAAAATGTTATACCATTCCCGATTGACTGTCTAGGGTGACGTCAGCAATAATCGCGAATGTTATGACAACTGTGTTTCTCATTTTCAAGCCCAAAAGTATTACAAAAAAAATTCATCCTCCAAACTATTTTGTGATTTTTATCCTCTGGTTGTTAAAAAAACACGTTAGACCTGTATTTTTCCAACTGCACCCTCTTGACTTTATCAATTAGACACCAGATGATCACTCAATAATTTCTTCAAAGAATCATCGCCCACTATTCCCTGTCTATCCGCTACATTCAAAAAGTTTTGATATACCTCCTCCAATTCTTCTTTATCGAGATTTACTCCCAATTTCTCTACTTTATATTTCAAAGCGGCTCTACCGCTTCGTGCTGTCAATATGATTGACGATTCGCCTACTCCTACTTCTGCAGGGTCGATGATTTCATAATTATCTCTGTTTTTGATGACCCCATCCTGATGAATACCCGACGAATGAGCAAATGCATTGCTTCCAACTATAGCCTTATTGGGCTGTACGGGCATGTTCATCTTTTCTGATACCAACTTGCTGATACTGGACAATCGCTTGGAATCTATTCCTGTTTCAAACTTCATCCAATTATGTTTCTTCATGATCATCACCACCTCTTCGAGTGAGGTATTGCCAGCACGCTCGCCTATCCCATTGATCGTACATTCAATCTGACGGGCTCCATTTTGTATACCGGCTATAGAGTTGGCAGTAGAAAGCCCCAGATCGTTGTGGCAGTGTGTAGATATAGTGGCTTTATGTATGCCCTTCACGTTTTCCATCAGGTATTTGATCTTCTGGCCGTATTCCTCGGGCAGACAATACCCAGTAGTATCGGGAATGTTAACCACTGTAGCTCCTGCAGCAATGACAGCTTCTATTACTTTAGCAAGAAACTCATTGTCTGTACGACCGGCATCTTCAGCATAAAACTCCACATCTTCCACATACTTCTTTGCATAAGCTACAGCACGCTTGCCTCGCTCTATTATGTCATCCTTTGTGGTTTTTATCTTGGTAAACACATGCTGATCCGACGTGCCAATACCAGTATGTATCCTGGGGCGCACAGCCAGCTTCAACGATTCGGCTGCCGTTTGAATGTCTTTTTCTACAGCTCTGGATAGGGCACAAATCGAAGCATTTTTTATAATTTTGCTAATCTCAACTACGGATTCAAAATCACCCGGGCTTGATATAGGAAAACCTGCCTCTATTACATCAACACCGAGCAGTTCCAGCTCTTGTGCGATCAATACTTTGTTTTCTGTATCTAACCTGCAACCCGGGACCTGCTCCCCGTCACGTAATGTCGTGTCGAATATCTGTACTCTATTTTCCATATTGTTTAATTATGTGGCCAAAAATAATCGCATGTCTTCTCTCATAAAACACATAATTATTTTATAATTACGAATCCTAAACAAACAAAAAAATCTAATTACGTCTTATTATAAGCAAATAAAGCAAAAATAAATACAATGCCTAAAGCCAAAAATGACACCCTGTTTACCCTGATAAAATCACTTAAAAAGAGTGAAAAAAGGTATTTTAAAACAATTGAAACACGGCAGGAGGACGTAAAGTACATTCAACTCTTTGATCTGATAGATCAACAAAGCGAATTTGACGAAGACAAAATATTGCGTAAAGCCCCCTCCATCAAGCCTTCGCAACTCTCAAACCTAAAGGCTCATTTATACCAAAAAATCCTGCAAAGCCTGCGGATGTACAATTCCAACTCCGTAACTGAAATTGGCATCCATAACATGATAGACCATGTACAAATCCTCTTTAATAAAAGCCTGTACCAACAGTGTATCAGTGTGCTGAAAAAAGCCAGAAAAAGTGCCGAACGAATAGACCACCTCGAACTCCAGCTGGAAGTACTCAACTGGGAAAAGAAACTGCTCCCCTATACTGCCGGACAAAACACTCAGGCTGATGTACATGAGATTGTAAAAAAAGTGCAGGACGTAAGCAATCGGATTAACAACATAAACATGTACTCTAACCTGCACGTGCAACTAAACAGTATATACAATCAGGTAGGTTATATGCGTACCGAAGAGGATTTTAAAAAAGTAAACGACCTGTTTGTATCGAGTTTTCCCAACCCGGACGAAAACCAACTGTCGGTAAGTGAAAAAATAAGTCTTTACAGCTTATACATCAATTACTACTTCTTCATTCAGGATTTTGAACAAGGCTATGCCTACGCTAAAAAGTGGGTAAACCTGTTTCACGGAGACAAAACCCTGATGTCGTCTAAGATAGAGATGTACATATCGGCGCTGAATCACCTGATGATCGCCCAAACGAAACTCGAAAAGTATGAGGATTTTTTGGGCACAAAAAAAGAATTGCGTTCGGTAGGAAACCTACCTGCCATCAACCTCAACGACAACATCAAGCTAAAACTCTTGAAATACTCCTATGTACACGAATTCAATGGATTCTTTATGATGGGCGATTTTGAAAGAGGTGTGAAACTGATCGAAAAAATCAAACCCGGGTTGGAGCAATTCATCGAGCAGATCGATAATAAGTCTCGGGTAATTATGTTTTACAAAACGGCTTGTCTGTACTTTGGGAATGACAACTTCAAAGAAGCTATTTTCTGGCTCAACAAAATCATTAACTCTACTGATATCAACATTAGAGAAGATATACACGGATTTGCACGTATTCTTAGCCTGATCTGCCACTACGAACTGGGCAACATAGAGCTGATCGAATACAATGTGCGGTCTACTTACCGTTTTCTCCTCAAAACCCAGGATCTACATCAGTTTCAGCGCTACATTCTCAACTTCCTCAAGCGACTGAAAGCATCGATGACTGACAAGGAGTTGATCGTGCATTTCAGCAAACTCAGAGAAAACCTTCTTCCGCTTACTCATAACCAATACGAAAAGCGCTCGTTCATTTACTTTGACATCATCTCCTGGCTGGAATCTAAAATCCAGAACCGCCCGGTACGAGAGGTGATCCGTGAAAAAGCCATGCAACGCGAACGTGTGGCTGAAGAGTAATGCAATACAAGTAACTACTTTTCTACTCATTTTTTAATCAGAAACAAAAACCAATGAATAAAGAAACCAAACTAGCCGTACTCATAGACGGTGACAACATACCTGCCAAATACATAAAAGAAATGATGGGTGAAACCACTAAGTATGGCACTCCCACCATAAAACGAATCTATGCCGACTGGACAAAACCTCAGTTAGCCAAATGGAAAGGCGTTTTGCTGGAAAATGCCATAACTCCGATACAACAATACAGCTACACTTCCGGCAAAAACGCCACAGACTCGGCCATGATTATAGATGCTATGGATATACTCTATAGTGGCAAAGTAGACGGGTTTTGTCTGGTATCGTCCGATAGCGACTTTACCAAACTGGCCACACGTCTGCGCGAGGCAGGCATGAAAGTTTATGGTATGGGGGAAAAGAAAACCCCTGATCCGTTTATAGTGGCTTGCGACAAATTCATATACCTGGAAATACTCAACTCGGATAACGACCCTAAAGACGACAAAGGCAAACGTAAAAAACCCAGCCACGACCCCATTACACCCAAAGTTATCCGTTTGCTACGTAGCTCAGTGGCCGATGCAGCCGACGAAGACGGGTGGGCATTTATGGGTGATGTAGGCTCGCTCATCATCAAAAAACAGCCCAATTTCGATTCCAGAAACTTTGGTTTTGAAAAACTCACGCCTCTCTTCAATGCGATCGATCAGTTTGAAATAGAACAGCGCGACCAACCCTCCAGCAAAGTCAAGCTCATCTATGTAAGGAATAAAAAGTAATATACAGGGGGGGTCGCTTTTAAAGAAAGTCATGTAGACCCCTCTCCAAAAGTTTGTCCTTCCGATACGTTGAAGTACAAAATATAAATTATTTCCTGCAGGAAAAACCCTATACATTCAACTTTTGGAGAGTTTAATTCTAAGAGCGGAATCCCTACCTACTTGCGTGCCTTTTTGCGCAGTTCAAAAATATCCGTACGCCGATCTTTGAGGTTGCGAACACTACCAAATTGATTCAGCTCCCTCAAGAGGTCTATGTCTACATCAGCTATCAAAATCATTTCAGTATTAGGAGTAGCCTCAGCCTTGATCCCATTGACCGGAAAAGCAAAGTCGCACGGAGTAAAGACCATGGACTGAGCAAACTGAATATCCATATTGTGAACTTTGGGCAGGTTGCCCACACTGCCCGCTATCGCCACATAGCATTCGTTTTCGATGGCCCGTGCCTGCGCACAGTTTCTTACCCTGGAGTAGCCGTTTTGGGTGTCTGTAAGAAAAGGAACAAAAAGGATGTCCATACCCTCCTGCGCCAGCATCCTACTAAGCTCAGGAAACTCCACATCATAGCAAATCAAAATGCCTATTTTACCACAATCAGTATCAAACACCTTGAGGTCACTCCCGCCTTCCATGCCCCACACTTTGGCTTCATCGGGGGTCACATGGAGTTTTTCGTACCGCTCCACACTTCCATCACGCTGACACAAGTACCCTACATTGTAAAGACGGTTGTTTTTAATTTCAGGCATGCTCCCCGTAATGATGTTGATATTGTAGGAAATGGCCAACTCGCTAAACCGCTGAACAATAACTTCTGTATGTGCAGCCAGTTCTCTGATGGCATTCGGTTCGTCCAGGTGGTTGTTTTCAGCCATTAGAGGCGCATTAAAAAACTCCGGAAACAAAGCAAAATCCGATCTGTAGCCCGATACAGCATCCACAAAATACTCTGCCTGCTGCATCAATTCTTCCCTGTTTTTATACGACCTCATCTGCCACTGAATCAGTCCCAGCCTCACTACTTTTTTGGTCGTAGCTACTGTGTCTTTTTCTTCTTCATAGTACAGGTTGTCCCACTCCAGCAATACAGCAAAATCGTTAGAGTCATTATCCCCTTCCAGGTAGTTTTTCAGGATTTTGGAGGGGTGAAAATCATTGGATATCTGAAAGTTGAACACCGGATCGTGAATTTCTTTACGTTTCACTTTTTCAATGTACACCTTTGGCGACATCTGGTCTGCATACTTATGATAATTGGGTATTCTTCCTCCAAAAGCTATACCCTTTAAATTCAGCCTTTCACACAACTCTTTGCGGTAATCGTACAGCCTCCTCCCTAGCCGCAACCCTCTAAACTCAGGTTTTATAAATACATCAATCCCGTACAGCATATCACCATCGTCTGTGTGGGTAGAAAAAGTATAATTTCCAGTCACCTGCTTGTAGGTATGCTGTTTGTTAAACTTTGCATAGTCCACTATGATAGAAAGTGCACACCCCGCTATCTGATTATTGATTTTGATGGCTACCTGTCCCTCTGGAAAAAGGTCAATCAAAACCTTGATTTCGTCCTCTTCCCAATACGAATTAGCCAGGTTGGTATAAGCTTCTATCATGGCTTTTTTCAACTCCTGATAGTCGTCTACTCCCAGGTAGACCAATTCTATATTCTCTATCTCATTCATCTCTGTATCTCTTTATGCTTGCCTCGGCTTTATAGTGACACAATATAATTCGGTTTAGAAATATTTCTCACACACTGGCTTTTCTTTTTTCTTCTGCAGCATGTGAATTTGTAAAAGATCGAAGAGTTTGACTTTTGACCGTCAGCCCCTTCCATTGATGGGTAGCACTTTCTCAATCGGCAATGAAAGCCTTTCACCCCTATCATATCAAATTAGAAAACCCTGTTTGAGAAGGAATGCAAAGCGCATAAAAAAGCACCGAAAGATCACTTTCCGGTGCTTTTGTTCTTTACAAACGGGTGTATATGTCCTTATTTGGTCGTAAACTCAAAAATGGTGGTACTTGAATAAGTCTCTCCGGGATTTAAAACCACATTTGGAAACTCCGGTTTATTAGGAGAATCCGGATAATGCTGTGTTTCCAGGTTAACTGCAGAGCGATGAGGGTAGGCTTTACCTCCTTTACCAATATTTGAGCCATCCAGAAAATTGCCACTGTAAAACTGCACTCCTACTTCAGTAGTATACAATTTCATCAAACGTCCTGAAGTAGGTTCGTAGAGACTTCCTGCGTACTTTAGTTTATCAGACTGCTCGTTAAACACCCAACAGTGATCATAGCCCAAACCATACGCTAGTTGCTGATCATCGTCACCGATCCTATCGCCTATGCGGGTAGGTGTCAGGAAGTCAAACGGTGTATTCTCTACCTCTCTGATCTCACCTGTGGGTATCAAAGTGCTGTCTACCGGCAGGTAGCCATGAGCCACCAATTCCAACTCATGATCCATCGCAGAACGGGTAGGATCTCCGCTTAAATTGAAATATGAATGACTGGTCAGATTTACTACGGTCTTTTTGTCGGTAGTCGCCTTGTATTCGTAGATCGTTTGGTTTTTATTGTTGAGTGAATACGTAATTTCACATGCCAGATTACCGGGATACCCTTGCTCCATGTCTGGACTTGTTCGGGTAAACTTTACACCTACCGCATCAGACTTGGTAAACGGTTCTGCTTTCCACAAAAATTTATCAAACCCCTTTTCCCCTCCATGCAAATGATTAACACCATTGTTGGTTGGGAGTGTATATTCCTGCCCGTCGAGCGAAAACTTACCCTTGGCTATTCTGTTGGCATAGCGACCTATAATCGCTCCAAAATACGGGTGACCTTTCAGGTAACTGTCCAGATCGTCAAAACCATGTACCACATCCTCGAATTTACCGTTTTTGTCAGGCACCACCAGTGAGGTCACTATCAGCCCGTAATCAGTAATACTCGTTGAAACTCCATTTTCATTTTTTAAAGTAAAAAGAGTCGCCTTCTCTCCTGTTGGCAAAGCCCCAAAATCTTTTTGTGTAACCGTTAATTTGCTCATTTTTTCTTTTTCATTTTGTGATTGCGGTGCTGAACATCCACCAACTGCTAGCATAGCTGCCATGCACAATGTGGTCGTTTTGAATTTCATATCAACTAAGAATGTTTGAGGCACTAATCTAGTAAATCTTCATGTGTTACCTATGTTATTATGATGATTATCGTTTAACCAACGGTTAAAAAAATCACCCTTTGGCTGTAGCCGAATGCTCAGGACAATCCAGGCGTATGTCTGAATCGGCCAGTGCACGATCCAAAAGTGAGCAATAATGTGTTTGCCCATCCATACGATAATATACACAGGTTTTGCAGGTGCGTTGCACCGTCAAAATCCCCTGCTGGTTCAATTCCGTTATCAACTTTGTCAGTGCCGAATACAAATCATCCGTCACCTTATCACCCAATTGATCCAGAATTGCTCGTATAGGCTGAGCAAACTGCTCCACATCACTTACCACCTGTCTGCCAGTATCTGTAAGCCGTATACTATAACTGCGATTATCTGTAGCAGAATGACTTTTAGTAATCAAGCCTTTCTTGTCCAGCACACGCACAGCGTCGCTGATTGTTGGCTTGGTTACATTAAACTCGCGTGCCAGATGGCTCACCTGACAAAGGATAGGCTCATGGTAGGTCACAAAAATGAGCAATTGGATTTGAATGGGACTCAGGCCTACTACTTTTGCCCTTTCCCACAGTAGCGCTTTGAAGGCTTCAGACACACGTTCCAATCCTACTACTATTTTAGAAGTAGTGCTGCTAATCTGATGCAAAGGGTCAAAAGGGCTTTTGGTCATGCCATTGAGGTGTTCACCTGAATATGGTCAACAAAGGTAGTATTCCTGATTAGAATTCAAAAAGCCTCTACTCCCTGCAGTGTTCCATTTCTACTATGGCGTATCCGTTTTCTGCTATCAACGCTTCTATTTCAGCACTGGCCTGCTCTATGTGGCAAAACCTACACTCCCGTGTAGTCAATTCACCGGTAGCAAATGGCTTGGTTTTCAGGTATTGCTTTCCAAAATCAAATATCACGTTACTATCAGTTATCTCACTCGACACCAATATGTCAAAATGCATACGTTTACCGTCTGATCGCTTCACATAAGTGTCCCACACGGCCACTTGTAGTTTTGTATTTTGCATCCTAATCTTTCTTTAAAGTGTAAAAAAACTAAGGCTGCCTCAAAGACACTTTATGCTGTATGCCTTCGAGGCAGCCCCATCGTTTAGCCTTTCACATCTGCCATCGAAGCTCCAAAATTGATGTGTAGTACATTGCCGTTTGGCATTAGCAAAGCCGGCACTGATTGTACTCCGGCTCGTTCTGCTTCACCGATTTTGGAAGCCTCCTCCCCCAGGTGAACCACTTCTACATTTTCTTTTCCTACCAGATTGATAATGTCGTGTTCGGCACTTACGCATACCGGACATCCTGCATGATAAAAAATGGACTTACTCATTGTTTTTGTGTTAAATAAAATGCTGTAGCAAAATTGCTATTCAAATTTAGTAAGGATTCCTAACTATAAAAATCAAACGGAAACTATTTTTATGAAAATGATTAAAATCAGGCTAAAGTTACAGCATAGACTAGCGGGAGAGTAGACGATAATAATTGCCAGCTATCACCCTGATTGTAGGAATAAAAAACATTGCCGGTGGTAGTACCTAAAACAAGGGTATCGCCACTCACTGCCAGGCCATGCCGATACACAATATCATAGCACTGGTCCTGGGGCAGTCCCTGACGCAATGCCATCCAGGTACGACCGCTATCGCGTGTTCTGCATACGCACAAAGCCTGGTCTACCGCTACCCGGATTTGATCTGAAATACCCGGAATAACCCAGGCTGTAGCAGGGTCTTGCTCGTGTACTGCAATAGCAAAACCAAAATTGGCAGGCCCGTCCTTCTGGTGAACAGGTTGCCAATGGGCGCATCCATCGGTAGAAACGAAAATCCCACAATGATTCTGATTCCAAAGCACATCGGGATGAGAAGGAGAGCCTACTACCAAATGCGGATCCTGCCCTATCTCAGCGGCTTCATCAGGAAGAAAGTCTGCAGTCATCCCTTTGTTACGGGGGTTCCACAACTGACCATCATCGGTAGATTCGAAAACACCGGCACAGCTAATACCGACAAAAAGGTGCGATGAATCGCGTGGGTCTACAATAATAGAATGTATGCCTGGATTGTCTCGTCCACCACCAAACCACTGCGTTTTGCGCGATGGATGATCCCAAAGCGAACGGACCAGCTGCCAGCTATCTCCATTGTTGTCTGAACGAAACAAAGCTCCGGGATCTGTACCCAGATACAACACACCCGGACGATCCTTACCTCCATCGGCAAATGCCCAAATGTAGCTAACAGCAGCAGGCACTCCTTCCCGCACCTCTTCGCCTTCGGGTATTTTGGGGGCTTCCACCTCTACCCAGTCCTTACCTTCATTTACCGATCGGTGAAGTTTTACTCCCCAGTGTCCATGATCCAGACAAGCCCACCAGGTGCCGTTGCGGTGATCTACATAACTGAGCGAAACCGGAATACCAAGAAAGTGTGTGCTTTGATATTGCCAGCCGGAATTAGATTTTTGGTAAATTATCAATCCCTTTCGGGTGCTGAGGAGAAGGTGCTTTGCTGATGACATAGGTTTATGGTTTATGATGAGAATTATCCTCCGGAAAGGGCCTGCATGATATATACCTGATCACCAGAGTGGAGTGGATCGCTCAACTTCACCCTATCTTTGATCAGCTCATCACCTATGAAGATGTTCACATGCTTTCTCAACCTACCTTGCTCATCCACTATATAGTGACGCAATTTTGGAAATCTACCTTCTAACTCATCCAGCAAATCCGGAAGGCTGGCAGCATCCACTTCCATGGTGTCCAACCCGGGATAAAAGCGTTTCAGATTAGCGGTAAATTTCACTACAGGCATACTATTGTTTATCAAAATTGAGTTCAAAACGGCGGGAACCTCCCGAAACAATGGCTGTAAATCCCTCGCCTATTTTCATGTATTCTATTCTTTTAGGAAAGTCATGATTTGGATTTTCAAATACCCAATTTGTATCGCTGAAATTTACAAGCTTAAAAGCTACCTCTGATTGGTTTTGAGGCGTTTTAGCTACATAGTTCAGCACTCCGTCTGTCTCACGCAATACAAGGTCTTCCACAAACGTTGTGTCCCCATTTTTTATCACCAACCCAAAGCCTTTCATTTCCTCGCCTCTTCGCAACCACAGCTCGTGAGTCTGAGAGCCTCCATGCTTGCCTTCACTTATCCACTCACCTTCCAGCCAGGCTAATTCGTCCAGCGAACTCTTTGGAGCTAAGCTATTACACCCCGCCAGAATACACACTACTACCACAAACAGGCTATTCGTTTTTTTCATCTAGTTTATTTTTAATATGAGTCATTTTATACCTGACAACAAAGTAACGTATACCGTTTTGTAGTTGTATAAAGTTACGAAAAATAAAAATTGTTCTTTATCATTACCCTGATTTCAATCCATACCCTATGAAGAAATACACTGCGGCACTCTTTTCCTATTGCGTTTTCAGCTTATTGACCCTAACATCTCTGGCGCAACTTTCCCCAATGGAGAAAAAACTGGTAAAGTATATCGATCGGCAAAACCCTATAGCTATAGAGCTCCTGAAGAAGACAGTAAACATGAATAGTGGCACCATGAACTTTGAGGGTGTAAAAGCTGTCGGTCAGGTTTTTAAAGAAGCTTTTGAACAACTGGGCATGGATGCTCAGTGGGAAGACGGAGCAGCCTTTAATCGCGCCGGCCATGTAATCGCTCAGACTAAAGGTGGCAAAGGCGTAAAGGTTCTGTTAATTGGCCATCTGGATACCGTCTTTGAAAAAGACAGCCCTAACCAGGAGTGGATACCCGTAAATGAGCATATTGTGAAAGGGCCAGGCATAGCTGACATGAAAGGGGGAAATGTCATCATAGTACAGGCTTTGTCGGCACTGAAAGAGCAGGGGCTACTGGATAAAATGAACATACGTGTAGTGCTGACCGGTGACGAAGAAAAAAGCGGACGCCCACTAAACCTGTCGAAAAAGGCATTGACCGATGGTGCCAGGTGGGCCGATATAGCTCTGGGCTTTGAAAATGGAGATGGCAACCCGGCTACAGCTATCCCGTCACGCAGGAGCTCGTCAGGCTGGACTCTTACGGTAAAAGGTAAAGCCGCTCACTCTTCTCAGGTTTTTAAGCCAACTGTGGGTGCTGGGGCTATTTTCGAAGTTTCCCGTATTCTACACGAATTTTACCGTCAGTTGTCTGCTGAAGAATACCTCACTTTTAACCCCGGTATGATCGTTGGGGGTACTGCCGTGACTCACGACCCCAGCCAAAATAAAGGAAATGCGTTTGGCAAAAACAATGTGGTAGCTCAGGAAGTGACGGTAGCCGGTGACCTGCGCTGTATTTCTCCGGAACAAATACAAAAAGTACAACAAACCATGCGTACCATAGTAAATGACCACTTACCGCAAACAGAAGCTACTCTTACCTTCTCAGAAGGATATCCTCCGTTTACACTCACTGAAGCGAACTACCAACTGCTGAAACAATACAGCCAGGCAAGCATCGATCTGGGATTTGGTGAAGTGACTGCCACGCATCCGCAGGATGCTGGCGCAGCTGACATTTCGTTTACATCTCCTTTTATACAAATGGGTATAGACGGGCTGGGCATGGGAGGAGCAGACGACCATACTGTAAATGAAACCGGTGATTTGCGCACGCTCCCCCAACAAACTAAAAAAGCCACCCTCTTACTCTATCGCTTGTGGAAAGGTCAATAAAACAACGGCTTTTTACATTAGACTTTACATAAAAATTGACATTTAAAGAATCTATATCGCATATTTGCATCTGCATAACCTTAATAAAAACAATCACATTATGGCATTCAACTGGAGTACAATTAAAGAATACGAAGACATAAAATTTGACTTTTTCGAAGGCATAGCCAAAATCACTATTAACAGACCGGAAGTATACAATGCATTCAGACCGGAAACGAACATAGAGATGCTGGATGCCATGGACATTTGCCGTGAGCGTACAGACATCAATGTAGTGGTCCTGACCGGTACCGGTGATAAGGCTTTTTGTTCGGGAGGTGATCAAAATGTGAAGGGTGTAGGAGGCTATGTAGGCGAAGACGGAGTGCCCCGACTCAATGTCCTGGACTTACACAAAAAAATCCGTTCGATCCCCAAGCCTGTGATCGCTATGGTAAATGGCTATGCCATTGGTGGCGGACATGTGCTGCATGTAGTATGCGACCTGACCATTGCTTCTGACAATGCCCGATTTGGGCAAACCGGCCCTAAGGTAGGTAGCTTTGATGCCGGCTTTGGCTCATCGTATCTGGCACGCCACGTCGGTCAGAAAAAAGCGCGTGAGATTTGGTTTTTGTGTGACCAATACACAGCAGACGAAGCTGAAAAAATGGGAATGGTAAATACAGTTGTGCCCCTGGCAGAACTGGAAAACACTACCGTAGAATGGTGTAGAAAAATAATGAAAAGAAGTCCTCTGGCATTGCGTATGATCAAGCGCGGCTTAAACGCTGAACTGGATGGACAAAGAGGACTTATGGAATTTGCCGGTGACGCTACTCTCATGTACTATCTAATGGAAGAAGCTCAGGAAGGCAAAAATGCCTTTTTGGAAAAACGTGACCCTGATTTTAAAAAATTCCCTAAGTTTCCTTAATAGAAAATAAATTCCGGGTTGTTTAGCGTTAAAGATTACATGACATTCGTAACAAAACATACGGCCTGGATAGGGTTGTTTTTTAGCACCCTGATGTTATCCTGCGCTTCGTCTAATGTGGTTCAATACCTGAGTGACGAAGCGCAATTTGGCAGCTACCACACCTACAAGGTGATCAACTACAAAACAGACAACAAAGAATACTCAGCTGAAGGCAATGCTTTTATAGACAGTGTAGAACTGTATATACACCAGCAAATGCTACAGCGGAACTATACTACCGACCGAAAAACCGACCTTTTGGTGCGCTACGAGCTCATATCCGGTGTAGAAACAAACATCAGCTACAACAACAATAACTCGGGCTATTACCGACGCAATGTCAGAGGGTTGTACAGCCCCTTTTACGATCCCTACTACATAGGTCCTACCAGCTCCCGGCACATTGAGGGCATACTCCTGCTGGAGATCAAAGAAAGCAAAACCCGAAAGCTGGTATGGCAGGGCAGTCTTGATTTGAAGTATTCTAAACGCAAAGAAGACGGCAATCTGGAAATGATAAAAGATGCCATAAGAGAAATATTTTTAACGTATCCCTACATTGCAGGAAATGCTGAGCCTGTTGTGCCCGAAGGCAAAAAGAAAAAATAGTCTCAGACCATCTACCTTTGAGACGACTCCCTCACAACAAGATCCGCATTAATTATCACCTCCTGAAGATTCTGAGTTTTAGTTTGGCTCATGGCTTCTTTCAAGAGTGAGGTAGCCGATTTACCTATCTGTTCGCCGGGTTGATCTATGGTCGTTAGCGAAGGCTCTATGACGGACGAAACCGGTTCGTTGCTGAAGCCCACCACTGCTATGTCCTGTGGAATTCGAATACCACCTTTTTTTAAAGCAGCCATGGCACTTATAGCCGCTGTGTCATTGGCACTAAATAATCCATCGGGCAGCTGCTTTCTCCTCAAAAGTTTTTCAGCACATTGTATTCCATCCACTTCCATCAGTCTTGAGGAATAAATCAAAGACTCATCGCAGGGGAGCGAATGCTTCGCCAATGCTAATTTGTAGCCTTCCATCCTATCGCGATAGATGGACACCTCTGCCGGCCCGGCAAAATGGGCAATTTGCCTGCACCCGTTCTGAATCAGATGCTCGGTAGCATCAAAAGCCGCCTTCCTGTCGTCAATCAATACGCGAGGGGAACTAAAAGCCTGCAAATACCGATCGAAACAAACCACGGGAATACCTCCTTCTACGAGCTGTTCCAAATGTCCCGCCTGCTGTGTCTCCATTGAGGGAGAAATGATTACACCATCGACTCTATTGGAAAGCAGCGTACCGGCCAGTTGCACTTCCCTTTCAAACTGATCGAGCGATTGGCAGATGATCACATTAAATCCCTGACTATAGGCCTCCTCTTCTATGCCTGCTATTACCGATGCGAAAAAGTGTCTGGATATACGAGGAACAACTACACCAATTGTATTTGATTTTCTTTTCCTGAGATTGGAAGCCAGTGCATTGGGTTGATACCCCATCTCACGTGCTTTTTTCAAAATCAGCTCCTTTGTTTTGGCTTTTACTCTCGGGCTATTGCTAAGTGCTCGCGATACCGTAGAACTATCGATGCTTAGCTCCCTGGCTATGTCGTGAATGGTGACTTTCTTTTTCAATGGCTATTCTATAATCGTGATTTGTCTGAGCTCCTAACCCTGTTTGGCAAATATAAGCTTTTGTCTTTTTGTATCCATTTTTTGAAAAGAGAAAAATACAATCGATTGTATTTATGGGTAAATTCATTACTTTTACTTCATAAATCAAGCAACAAAACACACATAACTATACTATAAATGAGAAGGTTAATGAATTTATCAAAAGTAATACTACTAGCTGCACTAGCACTAGGGTGCACCAAAAGCAAAACACTTACCATAGAAAACACGCTGACTAAAAAGAGAACTGAGCTTATAGCAATATCAAATCAGGACCTGTTACGTGCAGGTTTTGAGAACATGGATCAACTTGAAATTGTGGATACAAAGGGAGAAGCTCTTCTTACACAAATCACGCACGACAGTGTACTGCTGATACCTGTGGTGATAGAGGGAAAGAGTAAAAAAACATATCAGATGAAAGAGGTAAAAGCACCTGAAAAAACACCCCTGCCAGAAGCTCAAACCTTTTCGAGATTTGTACCGGAAAGAATAGATGACTATGCCTGGGAAAACGACAAAGTAGCTTTCAGAATATTTGGCCCTAAAGCACAACGCATGGCTGAAAACGGTGAACCGGGAGGAACACTAACCAGTGGCATAGACTGCTGGCTAAAACGGGTACCCTACCCCATTATCAATAAGTGGTATGAGAAACCAGCCAAAGGACAATCGTACCACGAAGACGATGGTGAAGGGTTAGATAATTATCATGTAGGCATTAGCCGCGGATGTGGTGGTATAGGAATCATGGTCGGAGATAGTCTGTATACATCCGGCAATTTCGAGTCATGGAAGAGGCATGATGTAGGCCCGCTGCAAACCAAATTTACCCTGGACTATGGAAAATGGCAGGCGGGAAATCTATTGGTAAAAGAAGAAAAGACCATATCACTGGACAGGAGCAGCTACCTCACAAAGGTAGAGGTGACATTTACCGGTACACTACCAGAAAATGCTACCATCGGACTGGCAATTCACGACAAAGAGGCAGTAACAACAGCCAACAGGCAAGACGGTTGGTTTTCGTTGTGGTCGCCACATCATGGAGAAAAACTAGGAACAGGTATCGTAATGGACCCAATGTGTAATCCTCAAAGCGAAGTTTACCTAAGCGAGATCAAAGACACCAGCCATTTTAGAATACACCTAACCCCTATCAACGGGAAGTTTGTTTACTACACCGGATTCGGATGGTCAAAAGGCGGTAAATTTACCACTCAAACCGCGTGGGAAAATTACCTCAGTGAATTTGCTCAAAATCTAAAAAATCCACTAAAGGTAACCATCCGATAGTGGCCTGTCGCCTATATCCTTTCGAGTAGACAGCCGTGAGCTATAAGCTCGCGGTGCGCCTCACCCTGCGCACTTGTATATGGCGGCTCATGGCTATATATTCACATGGTCACAATAAACTACCGATCACTTGACCTGCAAATCAAGGACAGGTATATTTAAGTGATCTATTTTGCTTACTTTATTGTTGTGTGGCATTAGGGCGAATCACTAGTAAGATTAATCGGAACCATGAAAGATAAATTTCTCTTGTATATTGATATTTTAGGTTTTTCAGATTTAGTACAAAAGAATCCTGAGAAAGTCAGAGAAATATACAATAATGTGAACAGACTAAATGTACATAAGCATGATGCTTTCCAAACTATCATATTTTCAGATACGATTTTAGTTTACAATAAGGTTGAAGTGAAATCTCTTCACGACAAAAAATATATTGTAATGTATATGATTGAATTTGTACAAGATTTAATCTTTAAAGGACTTTCAATTGACTTAAATTTTAGAGCAGTATTAACTTTTGGCGAATTTGAACACTATAATCTTGAGAATGCTGAATGCTATTATGGAAAATCACTTATTTCTGCATATTTGAAGGAAAAAGAAATTAATGGTATTGGTTTATTCATGGATTCTGATTTAGAAGTTTATAATGATATTTATGAATCTTGCAGTTATAATTCGGAATTGAATTTTATATTTCTACTTCAAACATTGGTAAGAGTTAAAACATATGGCCTTAAATTACCTATCCCCAGTGAATTAATTGAACCTACATATGAATTTTGTTGGCTTGAAGACGAAATAACACTTTTGCATAAATATTATACGAAAGCTAAGTCACATGATAACCCAAAAGTAAGAGCAAAGTATCTGCAGACTTATCATTATTATCGAAATATATTGCCGAGTATTTTTGGGCAGTTAGAAATGAATAACTTTTCAATGAAAACAATAAATTCAGAAGTAGATTGGAGTCTTCAATATGGAGGACGAATAAAAGTATAACGCCACACAATCGAGTAGACGGCCGATGAGCGGTTAAGCTCACCTGTGTACCTCTCACACCACCATACGTACAAGTCTCATATACAGCGGTTTACTAAATATCAGGTACGTTTTACTGTAATAGAAAAGCATCGATTCGTATCCCCTGCGACTAAGTCTAGAGAATGTGATAGTAATTCAGCTCCCTTTCGATTAAGATCGCTCCTCCCTCCCTGGCAGCTTACTAACAGCTTCTGTTAATTTCACCGTGCAGATCTTTCATCTGCTGGATAAACCTGACGACCATCTGTAGTCGTGCCATCCCACGGACATACAAAACCTATACGCAATACCCTCCGGGATACTGCGCATAGCCAAACCGTTCGATTTCATGCCGTAGTGCAGACCCACTGCACATTATAGCACATTTATTTTTTGCTTCCGCAACTCCAATCCTAAAAAACCAAAAGAACTAAAATCTCCTCGCCCTTCTAAACTTATTTAGTAATAATTCGCGATAAGTAGTTTTATTTGCTACTTTTAGGAAAATTTTACTAAAGTGAGAGCAAGAGAATACATCAAACATTTACTATCAATAGAAAACTACTCATTCTCACTTGAGGAAATTAGCCATCAAACTGACTCGACCGATACCTCCCTGAAATTTGAACTTGCCAGATTGGTTGAAAAAAAAGAAATTACCAACCTTAGAAAAGGTTTCTACCTTATAATACCTCCACGATATTCTAAGCAAGGCTACATTCCAATTCAGCTTTACATTCATAAGCTTTTTCAAAGCTTAAATCGAAACTACTATTTAGGCTTCTATTCGGCAGCCAAATTCCACGGTGCTAGCCATCAACAAACTCATAGAGAGTATGTGATGATTGAAAAACCGAAACTGAACGAGATCAAAAAAAACAATTTTGACATTAAGTTCATCACTGCCTCCCAATGGCCAATCAAAAATATTGTTGAAAAGAAATCAGATGCTGGATATTTCTATATTTCCAGCCCTGCCCTGACGGCTGCTGATTTGATACATCATCAAACCAAACTCGGAGGCCTCAATAGAATGTTGGCAATTCTGGAGGAACTAACAGAGGAAGTCACTGATGAAGATTTGAATGATCTATTGACATGGTATCCACATCGAAGCACCATTCAACGACTGGCCTATATACTAGATGAACTACAAGCAGATATAGACCTCAGTGCAATATCTAATTATCTGAAATCAGCACCGTATTACCCTGTTCTCCTTTCCCCAAAGAAAAACCAGAAGGCCGGATCGGTTGATAATCGTTGGAAAGTAGATGTGAACATCAAACTCGAAAGTGATTTGTGATTCCAAAGCCTTACATAGCACAATGGCAAGATTTCGCACCCTGGAAACAATTTTCGCAGGTAGAACAAGATTTGATTATTAGTCGTAGCTTGGTTGAAATATTTGCTGACGATTTTCTTAGAGAAAACCTCGCTTTCAGAGGAGGGACAGCACTTCACAAATTATATCTGCATCCGGCCCCTAGATATTCGGAAGACATTGATTTGGTTCAAATTAAGCCCGGCCCCATCAAGCCAATCATGGAAAGGTTGGGTGAAGTGATTACTTTTTTTGAGGAAGACAGAAGAACTCAAAATAGAGGTCATGGCATCAAAGCACTTTATCGGTTTACCTCCGAATACGAAGAAATAAGATTGAGACTAAAACTAGAAATCAACTGCAAAGAGCATTTCAATATGCTAGGGTGGGTTGATTTTCCATTTGAAGTAAAAAGTGATTGGTTTTCAGGACAAGCTCAAATTCGAACCTATAACCTTAATGAATTGCTTGGAACAAAACTCAGAGCCCTTTATCAGAGAAGTAAAGGACGGGATTTATTTGATTTAGATTATGCTCGGCAGCATCATGAATTAAACGTTGAAGAAATAGTTAAATGCTTCAAGGAATACACACAGTTTTCAACAGGTAAAAGACCTCCAAGCCAAAAAGAGTTTCTAATAAATCTGGAAGAAAAGCAAAACGATCCTAATTTCTCAGGTGATATGGAAGCATTGCTTAGAGCTGGTGTTGAATACAATCAAGGAACAGCTTTTGAATGGCTGAAGAAGGAGTTGATAGCAAGAATTTAAGGTGATTACAAAAGGCAATTTCAAGTAGGTTTTATCAAGCTTGGCTTTTAGGGTTCTGATGATAGTTTCACAAAGGATTCAAAGAATTAGACGCTCAACTGAAAGTCGATTTCAAGAAGGAGCAGCTTATCTATCCTGAAGATAAGGGCTTGAAAATAAATGAAAGAAATACAAGCTAAACTTATCAAAGAGGTTGAAAGGCTTGAATCCAAAATAAAAGCTGCTGCAGAAATAATTGCCGGAATAGCAGAACGTAAAGAAAAAGTCATTAAATCCTACTTGATGGGTAATGAGCCAGAGTCCTTGCCACTGGCAGCCGAACCAGAAGGAAAATACGGAAACAGCTGAGATATCCCCGCAAGGTACCCATATATTGCCAGGCGCACAACACCAAACTTTTGTCTTTTCCGATCCCAAACAAATCAAAAAAAAGGCAAGGTGCATCGAAAAACAGCTATATGATGTAACTTGCATAAAAATTAAACAACGGGAAAAGACACAAGTGTTGGACATCAAAAAAGAAGATATACTTAAAGCATTGTCAACAGTGGATGATCCGGATCTAAAAAAGGATCTGGTAACACTGGGCATGATAAAAGACCTCAGCGTAGAAGGTGGGACTATAGCATTTAGTGTGGTACTGACTACACCGGCATGCCCACTGAAGGAAAAAATAAAGCAGGATTGTTTAGAAGCCATAGAGAAGGTTGCAGGAAGCGATTGGAAAGTAAACATCAACATGACCTCCAATGTAACCTCTACACGTAGCAATTCGCTTTTGCTACCCAATGTAAAAAACATAATAGCTGTAGCTTCGGGCAAAGGAGGAGTCGGTAAATCTACCGTTACTGCCAACCTGGCCGTGGCTCTGGCGAAAACAGGAGCACACGTGGGTATAATCGATGCTGATATTTTTGGGCCATCTATCCCGACTATGTTCAACTGCGAATATGAAAAACCTGCGGTAGTAAAACAGGGAGAAAAAAACATGATTGTGCCCGTACAACAGTATGGCGTCAAGCTCATTTCCATTGGCTTCCTCACACCGTCGGACGGAGCGGTAGTATGGAGAGGGCCTATGGCCAGCTCAGCGCTAAAGCAATTCATAGGCGATACTGAATGGGGTGAATTGGACTACCTGCTGATTGATTTGCCTCCGGGAACGAGCGATATACACCTTACTTTGGTGCAGTCTGTACCGGTAACCGGCGCAGTATTGGTAACAACTCCCCAAAAAGTAGCATTGGCAGACGCTAAAAAGGGGCTCGCTATGTTTAAGCAGCCTCAAATTAATGTACCCGTGCTAGGAACTGTAGAGAATATGGCCTATTTTACTCCCGAAGAGCTTCCCGACAACAAGTATTATTTGTTTGGTCAGGGAGGTGGAAAAAAACTGGCCGAAGACAATGATGTACCGTTTTTAGGAGAAATACCTCTCGTACAATCCATCAGAGAAAGCGGTGACAATGGCTACCCGGCTGTAATGAAAGACGGTCCGGTAGAAGAGGCATTTACCGAATTGGCACAGGCAGTAGCCAGACAGGTAGCCATACGAAACGCCTCTAAAGAAAAAACCAAAGTTGTAGAAATGAATCAATAAAAGTCTGACAAGGACTTTCATATAAGATGGAAACAGATACGAAACAAGATTTATACGCAAGGGTAGAACTGGCGTTGGACAACATCAGACCCTATCTGGTTGCCGATGGTGGCGATGTGAAGCTCATTGAAATAGACAATGACAATGTAGTGCAGGTAGAGCTGTTGGGGGCTTGCGGTGCATGCCCCATGTCGCCCATGACCATGAAGGCCGGTATAGAAGAAGCCATAAAAAGAGTAGCTCCCGAAATAGTAGCCATCAATGCCATCAACGTTGATTGATAATTTGAGTAGCCGGGATAATGAATTTTCAAAGTGTTCGTTTTTAGGGGCGAACACTTTTATTTAGCCCCCTTTAATCTGTTTTCATTGCGCCTGACTCTCACCTTCATATTACTCACATCCCTCCTATTGCCAGCTCAGGCTCAACACAAATGCGGCACAGACCCCTACAATGAACTCATCCGTCAGAGACAGCTTTCTCCACAAACAGAACAGCGTTTTGAAAACTGGCTAACCGAAAAGAAAAATACAAGAAAGACTTTTGCTGCATCAGATGAATTACTCATTATACCGGTAGTAGTACATGTCATTCATCAGGGGGAGACTATTGGATCACACAGCAACATCCCAGACGAACAGATACTATCACAAATCAAAATCCTAAACGAAGATTTCAGGCGCACCAATGCGGATGCAGAAAATACACCTCAGGAGTTTCAATCCGTAGCAGCTGATACGCATATAGAATTTCGCCTGGCCAAACGTGACCCGGAGGGCTTGCCTACCAACGGTATAGTACGCAAGCAAGCCAACCTTGCCGAATATGGCTTTAGTACAGACGAAGAATTAAAAGCACAAAGCCACTGGCCGGCAGAAGATTATCTAAATCTATGGGTGACTACCCTATCGGGAAACCTGCTCGGCTTTGCTCAGTTTCCCACATCCAACCTGCCGGGGCTGGATGTAGACCGGTCTATCAATCGCCTAACAGACGGCATAGTAATAGACTACAGGTATATGGGGGAAGGCTACAATGCTTCAGATTTTTCGAAAGGACGAACAGCCACGCACGAAATAGGACACTTTCTGGGTTTGCGTCATATATGGGGAGCCGGCGGGTGCTCATCAGACGACTATTGCGACGACACACCGAACAAATCCGGCAGTACGTTTGGTTGCCCCTCCGACCCGGCACAGGAAACTTCCTGTGGATCGGTAGATATGTACCAAAACTTTCTCGACTTGTCTGACGATGTATGCATGAACCTCTTCACCACCTGCCAGGCACAGCGCATGCGAACAGTGCTAAAAAACAGCCCAAGGAGAAAAACACTGCTAACATCCAAAGCGCTGCAAGAGCCGGTAATCGCTTCGAATGATCTGGGAATACGGCAAATAATATCTCCGCAGCAAGGCGATTGCCGCTCAGAATTCTTCCCACAGATAGAAGTGAGAAACTACGGCACGAATACCATCGATGCATTTGAGGTATCGCTTTTCATAAACGAAAACCTGATAGAAACCATTCAGCGAAACACAACGCTTTCAGAACTATCCACTACTCTTGTTTCATTTTCGGAGTTAACTTCATCGCCCGGCACATCGACATATCGGTTTGAAGTAGGGTCGGTAAATAACACCTCGGATGGAAATACCGAAAACAATGCTCAACAACGTATAGTAAACATCCCCCTGGAGCAGAGTATTCCCTACCAGCAAACTTTTGAGACATTTCCCGACGACTGGACGATTATAGATACTTCCGGAGGACTATCCAACTGGCAATGGACAGAAGCTCCTAAAAGCACCATTGCCAACAAGGGCATGAAACTGCCCTACTACGGAAGCCCATCAGAAAGTTTTGGAAGTACCCAAATGTTAATTAGCCCGGCATTTGACTTGTCTGGATTACCTTCGGCAGATATTCGTTTGAGTTATGCCTTTGCAGCTTTACCTGACAACCTGAGCGATGTGTTTACTATAGCCGTATCAACCGATTGTGGTCATTCTTTTCCGGTAGAAAATTATATATTTCAGCAGTTCAGCCCCTCACTGAGTACGACTGTTCCTTCTTCCGAAGGATTTTCTCCCTCCGGGCCGGGCGACTGGCAGGAACTGGAAATTAACATTACTGAATACGTAGGCAATGCGGAAGTAGTAATCGCCCTGATCGGACATAATGGAAATGGAAACAATCTTTATATCGACGACTTTTCCATTACCTCAGAAAACAAACTGGATTTTGACCTGAGTATAAAGGAGGTAACAAACATCTCTCCCACTACCTGCTCATCAGACCTTTTCCCTACCGTAAACATTAAAAATCAGGGAACACAAACCATTACCGAAATGGTACTCCAATATTCGGTAGGAATCAAGACATTTACTGAAACGATAACCGACCTCAACCTCCTACCCGGCAAAACCCACATTGAAAAACCCGTAATCCGAAATCTAAACGAGGGCGATCAACAGATAACATTTTCTGTAATTTCACCCAATGGTCAGACTGATGAAAACCCCGAAAACAATGAAGTGTCTGTTTTCTTTTCCATCAACACACATACCGACAAAAACCCACTGAGGGAAGAATTCGAAACACCTACTTTAAACCCACAATGGTCTGCCGTTCGCCCTGACGCTGCGCACAACTGGGAGCTTGTATCACTGGAAAACACACAAGCCATAGCTGTAAAAGGAACTGATCTGATAAATCTGGGTATCGAAAACTGGCTTATCAGCCCTTCTATCGATTTTTCAGATTTAGAGCGTGCTTCTTTACGTTTCCGACTGTCGTATGCCTACGTGCCCGGACGTGAGGATGAATTGAAGATACTCGTATCCAAAAACTGTGGAAGAAATTTCGACGACATTGTTTACCATAAAAAAGGAGAAGATCTGGCCGTGACTCAGCAAGCTGAACCCTGGCTACCTACAACTTCACCCTCCGACTGGAAAACGGAGTTTGTAGACCTGACAGAATATACCGGATGGTCTGAACTAAGGGTGGCTTTTGTAGTAACCAACCACAACGGCAATACTCTGCTACTGGATGATATAGAATTTTTCACCGACAACACCCCAAACCCACTGGAAATAGAGGAAGAACAAATGCGCATCTACCCTAACCCTGCTCAGGCATCCATTCACCTGAAATTTGACCTCAACGAAAAAGCAGACCTGCAACTCAAACTGGTAGATATGATGGGTAAAGTACTCTACCTTCAAAACCATCCCAACACACTCAACCAAACCTACACCCTGAGCGGATTAACTGTGGACAATGGTATTTACCTGCTGCATGTACAGGGTGAAAACATCAACTTTTCGCGGAGAGTGCTGATCAGGAAGTAGGCTCAGCTCAGAAAATCTCAGGTATATTAGCTACACGGCCGATGAGTTGAAGGTTTATAGTTAAAGCCCAAGTAGACAATTGGGCCCTAAGAGGATCCTAAAAAAGGATTTGCTGGTGGCCGATATCCATACTCCAGATATGAGCCAAAGGCTCACACCAACGCATAGTCTATGTCTTACTATCTGGTAAAAAGAAGGTAACGCAGGTAGAGGTTGAGAGCGGGTACTGTGCTATCAAAAGTGCGGCCATAACCGGGTATGGTAAACACATCGTGAGGCGATTGTTTGTCATAATCGATCATCACACGCAGACGAAAATAAAACCCGGCATACAAACGCGTGGGGTCATCTGCATTTTTGGGTAGTATTCTCTTCTCAGATCCCAGCACCAATTCATACCATGAAGCCTGCATGGAAGAGCGAGCAAAAGATGAGTCATAGGGCTCAAACAAATCCGATGCACTGGATATACGAACGGTTCCTTTATCATTAAAAGTGGCTGTACCGTATCGCATCGAAAAAGTAAAATTATTTTTAGGGTCCAACGCTTTTGTCCATCCGGCACCTACCCTCACATAGCTTCCATCTACCTCATAGTCGGCATTTACATAAGAATCGTTGGGCATGAGCACACTGTATCCGCCTTCTGCTATCACAAACCACGACTTTTTTAAATTAAGCTGAATACCGAGTTCTTTTTTCTGCTCTACACCCGAAAGATGCCCCAGTAATTTGCCATAGTCGATGGCTAAAGAAGCGGTTCTGAACAAAGGATAATGCACCGGTGGAGCTGAAGTCACACTGTCCGGCAGTGCCACACCTAAGCTATCTACATCCGAAACAGTAGAATCCTGAGGCTGTGCCACAAGTACACCACCTGCTACCAGCAGCAGCCACATGGCGCTAGAAATAAAACGTAACAGGTGTTTCATTTTCACAGTTTGAAGTTTTACAACTCAACGAATCAAAGCCAGCAATTCGTGTGATTTCGATGTTTTCAGGTATCAATACGATTCTACGTTTTTCATTGGTAACCTCCCGAAGATCGTAGCGCACATCCAGCTCGTAATTTTGACCGGCTATCGTAATAACATAAGATGATTCCTGACCAGTCATAGACAAGGGAAGATTGTAAACCGTAGCACTATCCTGATAAGACAAAGACCTGCCGTTGGAAGCGTTGGTTAAACCACTTACTAACACCATTCCGGATGCTATGGTATTCCTCACTGCCACCATCTTTTGATTTACATTCTTAAGAGAGTCGTTCTGTTCATCCAAACCCGTTTTGGTCTGTTCCAGATCAGTTTCGTAAGTCAGCAATTGATCTCGGGTGGGGATGTAATCCGTCCTTCCATTAGCTATAGAATCATTAAGCACATCTACACTATCGGAGAGTACACGTATGCTATCGGACAAGACAGACAGAGAGTCGACAAGTTTTGAGATAGAATCCAAATTGACAGAAAGGCTATCGTTTATTTTACTCAGGCTATCTGCATTGACAAAGCGAACCTTTACCGTAGGATCATACCGTAATACTTCATTGTCTTCAGCACACGCCAGCCACATTCCCGCTATCACCAACAATGGAAAAACATGCTTTTTCATTACACTACGGCTAAACTATCAGCCTTCTTCTTTTGTTTTATCTATTAGACACAAACTTAATTCATATCTCACAATCGGTATGGATTGCGGTCTTTAATTTATTCTTTTCTAACCGTAAAATCAGTACAAAAGTTTAGTCTTTTACTTACCAAAAAAATGCCTATTGATTGTAAATTGCAGCAATGGCAAAACTTGACAACTTCAATAAATTAACTTTGTACAGCCCTTCTATGGTTCAGCGTATTAGCAAATTCATTTCTTTATTACACCCCAATTCAGGCCTAAGGCTCATGCTTCTGGCGTGCTGCCTATGGTTCTCATCAGGTGCTTCTGCGCAAAATATGGTTACCAATCCGAGTTTTGAAGAAATGAAAAATTGCCCGTTTATGATGAATCAATTGAAATTCACCAAGGGGTGGTTTCCTTTCGGTACAGCCGATCCTTCGCCCGACCTTTTTCATACCTGTGCCTACGGTACACGTGTGGGTGTGCCTGTCAACGTATTTGGCACCCAAAAACCCCGAACAGGAAATGCCTATGCCGGGCTGATTACCTACCTGACTTCTAAAAGCGGCAAGACCTGGAAGTTGCCTGCCAATCACCGGGAGTTTGTGATGGTGCAGCTAACCAAACCCCTGGTAAAAGGCAATACTTACTATGCCGAAATGTGGGTAAACCTGGCAGAAAACTGTGAATATGCCACCAATAGCATTAGCATGTATTTTACAGAAGACCTGCTACACATAGACTGGCAGGCTATGGAACTGGGATACTACAAACCTCAGATTGTGAGCCATCCGGACACACTGATGCAGGATACGGAGGGCTGGATGAAAGTATCGGGAACTTTTGTAGCCAAAGGGAATGAGATGGCATTGACCATAGGCAATTTTGTGAGTGACAAAAACCTGAAAGTAAAAAAAACAAAGCGGCGTTTTCCTGTATCTAAAAAAGACAGAATCCCGAAGAGTCAGCAGCCTATGATGGCATATTATTTTATAGATGACATTCGGGTAACTCCTATGGACCCCAACGAACCTATTTATCCAGAAGAATTGCTGGTAAAGAAAGATGAAGGCACACCGGATTATTTTGGCCCGGCCAGAGTGGGTAAAAAATTTATCCTCAAGAATATTCAATTCGATTTTGACGAGGCTATACTGTTGGAGTCGTCTTATGAAGAACTGGACCGCCTCTACGAATATATGCTGGCCAATGAACGCATAAAAATTGAAATAGAGGGTCACACAGACAACAAAGGAACCGACGAGTACAACATCAAGCTATCCACAGCACGTGCCAAAGCTGTGTCTGATTATTTAGTCAAAACCAAAGGCATCAACGAATTCAGGGTGGATTACAAAGGCTTTGGCAGCAGCAAGCCGATCATGTCTAACGCCACCAAAGAAGGACAAGCGCTAAATCGACGTGTAGAGTTTGTCATTGTGGGCAACTAATGCCTTCTTTTGGCTTTATATGAATTCAGGTGGAAGGAAGAATCTCTTGGAGACGGATCCTAGCCAACAAGCATGAAATGAAGCATTTCAGGAAGGCTAACAAGAAGTCATTCAAGGCATTGGGATATAAAAGCTTGTGCTCCGTGACCTCCAGATACGAGCCAAAAACGAAAGTTCTCTAAAGACGACTTTCGACACCAAAGATTTCGCTTTTAGAATTAAACTCTCTAAAAGTTGAATTGATAGGATTTTTCCGACAGAAAATGATCCGTATTTTATACTTCAACCTATCGGAATGACAACCTTTTGGAGAGGTTTCCACATGACTTTCTTTAAAAGCGGAATCCCTGCTTCCCACTTCCTAAACGAGCCTAAAACGGAGCATCTCCGGGGCTTCCTGCAGGAGGAGAATTGTCATCACTATCGTTGGCTTTTGATGGTAGGGTTATTGTACTCTGGCCGGAAGAAAACTCTGAGGGCACTCCGGAAGTAGGGAAACCTCCTCCGTAATCTCCACCCCCAATCATACCTCCGTCGTAATCGCAAAACTTAGTAAACCTTCCGATAAACTTCAGTTTTACATTTTCCAACGAACCATTTCTGTGCTTAGCTATGATTACTTCACCCATACCTGTGGTAGGCAGGCCGTCTTCATCTTCTGTAATGTCGTAGTATTCCGGTCGGTAAAGGAAAATTACCATATCGGCATCCTGCTCGATAGATCCTGATTCCCTAAGGTCGGATAGCTGGGGCTTCTTATCTCCTCCTCTTGTTTCCACGGCTCTACTTAGCTGCGAAAGCGCCAGCACAGGTACGTTTAGTTCCTTGGCCAATCCTTTCAAAGCCCTTGAAATGGTTGCAATTTCCTGTTCACGGTTTCCCCCTACATTTTTAGAACTATCGCCTGACATCAGCTGCAGGTAATCGATGATCACCAGCTGAATATCGTGCTGAGCTTTCAGTCGCCTACATTTTGCCCGCAATTCCAAAATACTTAATCCGGGGGTATCGTCAATAAAAATAGGCGCTTCGGTAAGTTTCGATGTTTTGTGTACCAATTGCTCCCATTCGTGATCTGCCAGTCTTCCCTTTTTTATTTTATCACTTTCCAACTCTGCCTCAGCAGAAATAAGCCTGTTGACCAACTGCACAGCCGACATCTCCAGCGAAAAAATAGCCACACCACAATTGAAATCAACCGCAGCATTTCTCATCGCCGACACAACAAAAGCGGTTTTACCCATACCGGGTCTGGCCGCAATAATCACCAGGTCAGACCTTTGCCAACCTCCCGTTATTCGGTCCAGCTCCGTGAAACCGGTAGCTATACCAGTAAGACCGTCTTTGTGCTGTTTACGAGCTTCTATCTCCATTATCGCCTCATGCATGAGGGTAGACATATCGGAATAGTTTTTACGAATGTGGGATTCTGATATCTCAAAAAGCGACTGCTCGGTACGATCGAGCAACTCGAATACATCCTGCGTATCTTCAAAGGCATCAGATTGTATTTCAGATGAAATTCGGATCAGCTCACGCTTAAGCGCCTGCTCGGTAATGATACGGGCATGGTATTCGATGTTTGCGGCTGAGTTTACTTTGGAGGTAAGCTCTGCTATCTGGTATGCTCCGCCGGCCATTTCCAGCGTACCGTTTTTTCGCAACTGTGCCGTCACAGTCATCAAATCTACCGGTTCGGATTTATTAAAAAGCTGAACAATTGCCTCATAGATTTTGGCATGCGTTTCCTTGTAGAAACTTTCCGGCTTGAGTATGTCAATAACAGCGGTGAGCGCATCCTTCTCGAGCATCAAGGCTCCCAATACGGTTTCTTCCAGGTCAACGGCCTGTGGTGGCATCTTACCCAGTTGAACAGACAATTCCTGTACGCCTACTTTTCTCTTTCCTCGTTGTTTTTCTCTCGAACCCGCTGCACCGGAACCACTGATATTCATATCTGTCTAAGAATAATGTTTAGGTATAATAAAACCGCCAAAAGTATGAGCTCTCAGTCAAGTGAGCCACGCGGAATTTGGGGATACAAACGTACAAAAACCAACGCTACTAAAGCGGTTTTCGCGTAAAGAAAAGCCTACAACTTACGAACAAAGTTATCCACAAATCGGAGGCATGCAGCTTTATACTAGCTATAGAGTGATGCTTTCTTCTTTTTGATGAAAATTTGTCGGAAACTATTGCCGGTAAAAGCGCTAAACCCACCTACGATGGCTCCTATTGCCCCCGTGCCCAGTATCAGATACATTGGATCGTCCAGTTGGAAGAGTTGAGCTATTTTATTTGACATGTGTGAACCTGCCTCCATATCAAATTTCCAAGCCATAACCATCCACAAAAGCCCTACTCCCAGAAAACCACTCAAAATGCATTGAAATTGTTACCCGGCAGAAAAAAAGAAACAACAAATGCACATACACTTACAATCCACCAGGGCATAACCGGCCCCAGGGCATAACACATAATGGCAATGATGACTAATCGAACTAAAAATATCATAATTATCTGGGTGAAATAGATTCTGTAAATGTTATGCTGTGGTGATTTTCATCCACTGACTTTAAAAACAAGAGTGGAAAATACTCTCCTTTTGCCCAAGGCTCTATGAGTTCACCATAAGCCGGATTACCCGGGTTTCCTGTTTGGCTACCGGGATAAATACCCCAGCCTCGTACATGGTCTGCTCCCAGCTCTATAACCATTCGCCACGAAGGGCCATGCTTGGCGCTGGCTGCATTCACTATATTTTTACCTCCGCCTATTTTCACCTCTTCTCGTGAAAAGGGCTTTAAATCCAGCAAATGCGACACCTGCGTGTTTTTATACACATACCAAACATACTCTTTTCCTGTCCTTTCTTTCCAGGCTTCCAAAGAATCCACTCCTGCTAAAAACGCCTGATTGATAAGGTCTTTAGCTACTTCCTGCTCTGGTGTATCCTTTATATCAAAAAACTTATTGTCAGGGTAGTTGTTCAGCATATAGATGGTATTGTATATGCTTGGCTTGATCAATTCGACAGGCTGGTTTTCAAACTCATCCCAAGTGAGCGCATAAAAGCTATTCCACCATGCCTCGTATATAGATGGGGCTATTTGATCGGGTTGATTGAAATAATCCCACCTTCTCAAAGTCCGATAGGCTTTCATTTGCAGCGTATTGAGGCTTGCCGTATCGAGGCTGTCGAGCATTACCGGCAGGCTTTCCAGTGCTCTGTAATTGTAGTTATCGTTTTGCAGGCGCATCATATCTGCCGGCCTTATATTTTCCATGGCTCTTAGCCGGTCGTTTATCCGCCGGTTTCGGTAGTATTCGTAATACGAATCAAATGTGTAATATGGGTAATTCAAATCCACCGGATGCTGGTTGGCTGAACTCACAAATCCACTTTCCGGATTTCTTACTACCAGGTTTTGCTCTTTGGGTATTATCTTTTGCCATTCGTGTTTTGAATCTCTGCCATCTAGCAAAAACTTACCTTGCCCTTCCCATTTCACAGGAAACTTACCATTGATACGAATAGCGATTTCACCTGACGCAGAGGCAAAAGAGAAGTTTTGAGGTGGACCGTCATACTTGTTAGTAGCCTGCACAAAATCATCGTAATTTTTGGCCCTGTTGAGTTCATAAAAAGTAAGAAACTCTTCAGATCCTTCATGTGCTGTCCATTTCATGGCATAGTTTATCCTGTCCCCTTCTCCGAGGTAATTGCGATCATACACCACCGGACCGTAGTGAGTAAATACAATCGTATCATAAAAAGACTTTTGCCCTTTGATTTTGAACTCTTCCACTACCTTTTGGGCTTTCAGCCACTTGTTATCGTAGCGGTATTCGTCCCTTTTTTCGTTTTTGAACTCAATGTAATACCAATCCACAACATCTCTTTTCGCGTTGGTTTCTCCCCAGGCTATCGAATCGTTGAAGCCGGCTATTACACCCGGAGCTCCGGGCATGGTACTCCCAAAAACATTTACCCCCGGTGCATGAAGCTGGGCTATATACCAAACCGACGGCAGCCGCAATCTCAAATCCATCTCGTTAGCAAGGAGCACCTTACCGTTTGCCGTTTTACTTCCTCCTACCACGAAGCTATTGGACCCATTTCTGGGATCAGGTCTTTCTATCATTTTAGGGGTTAACGGCGGCAGGAATAGCGTATCGGGCTTGTCTACTGTCAAAGGCTCAAAATCCCACGTCATGCCATTGGGCATTACCGGATCAAGGTTAGGATGGCGCTCCGGAAAAAGGAAATCAAAATCTTCCTTTCCAAACAAGCGTAGTGCATTTGTATTTTCCAAATCTGCCTCACCTCGGGACAAATCATTTTCCATCAGCTTCAAAAACAAGCAGCACTTTAGCATTTCCCAAGGTTCCGGCTTATAATCGAGCAATTTGTACTCTATAGGGTAATCCGCATAATCCAGGGTATTGATATAGGCATTGATTCCATCGGTATATGCCTGCAGCGATTGTAAACTTTCCGGACTTTCCTGTATTTTTTCCAGCATTTTGCGTGCTCCATGCAAGAGGCCAATTCTACGTCTTCCCCTGTCAAAATCCAGCGCTTTTTCACCCACCACTTCAGATATCCTGCCGGCTGCCGCCAACAATTGGAATTCCATCTGCCATAGCCTATCTCTGGCAGTAACAAAGCCCTGTGTGAAGTAAAGGTCGTAATCGTTTTGTGCAAAAATGTGAGGATAGTACTGCTGGTCGTATTTTACTACCACCTCTTCCTTGAGTCCGTCTATCTCCAACTGCTCATCCAAACTGAGCGGCTCGCCCTCTCCATTTTGCCAAAATCCGCCAAACGGATTGATAAACTTGCCTACAGGAGGCTTACCATCGATACTAAACTGTAGGTAGTATAAAGCAGTAAGTGTAATGAGAAGGGAAAAAACAAAACGAACTATTTTCATTAGCCGGGAGATTTCAGGTTAAAATACTGCCCGAAGTTAACGTAGATTCCTCTTATGTCCAATTGCAGCATATATTATCATCAAGCGATCTTACGCCCGACATAAAACTAATCTCAAAAATCTTGTCGAAATACTATCCGTTTAATTATTTTTACTGAAAGCTAAACAATAATTATGGCATCTTACTCGATTAAAGACCTGGAAAGGCTATCCGGCATCAAGGCACATACCATAAGAATATGGGAGCAGCGATACAAACTTTTAACTCCCAGCCGTAGTGAAACTAACATACGCTCATACGACGATGATCAGGTAAAAAAACTGTTGAATGTTGTCACTTTGCTCGAAGCAGGCACGAAGATTTCTCATATCAGCAAATTGTCTCCTCAGGAAATAGGTCAGCGGGTAACCGAACTACACGAAAGCATTAACGAGTCAGACAATGGCTACTACCCGTACATCAACGGAATGATATCCGCTGCATTGAACTATGACAATCCGGGCTTTGACAATCAAATGAACGAGGCTGTGAACAAATACGGTTTTGAAAAAACCTTTGAGCAGGTGGTGTACCCTGTACTGAGAAAAGTAGGACTACTCTGGCGCAAAGATGAGATAAACCCTGCACAGGAGCATTTCTTATCCAATCTGGTCAAACACAAGCTTCACTCCCAAATAGAAAACCTACCTGCGGTAGAAAAACCACAAGACACTTTCCTGCTTTTCTTACCTCAATGGGAAGACCATGAAATAGGCCTCCTATATACCTACTACTTTCTTAAGAAAAACAAACAACGGGTTATCTATTTAGGTGCAAAGGTTCCACTGGTAAATCTTCAGGAGGCTATCGAAAATGTATCTCCGGATTATTTGATTACCTTTCTGATAGGTACTATTTCAAAAGAAGCTGCAGCAGACTATCTTACTGAAATCAAAGTTCCCTCTTCGCTTTATCTGGCAGGAGTTCCTTCGATTATCAGTCAGTTTGATTTCATTAAAGCCAACAACATCCTCCATTCTATAGAGGATTTTAAATCTAAATTTAATTTTGTTTAATAATATTTATTTTTAGTTAAACAAATATGTAACTTTAACCCATGAATGTTAGCCCAAAAAAAATAGCCGTAGTTGGTGCCGGATTTGCAGGATTATCCACTGCTACCGTTCTCTCCAATCTCGGATACAATGTCAGCATCTATGAAAAAAACAGTTCCACCGGAGGCCGGGCCAGACAGTTCACTGAGGCGGGGTTTACCTTCGACATGGGACCAAGCTGGTATTGGATGCCCGACGTTATCGAGCAATATTTCAACCGGTTTGATGCGACCACAAGCGACTTTTTTGAGCTGAAAAATCTCGATCCGGGATTCAGGGTGTTTTATGGCAAAGACGATTATCTGGACATACCCGACTCTACAGAAAAGCTTCGCGAATTATTTGAATCGATAGAACCGGGCAGTGCAGCCAAACTCGATCTGTTTTTGCAGGAGTCTAAGGTAAAGTACGACACAGGAGTAAACGATCTGGTCTACAAGCCCTCCACATCCTTTATGGAATTTTTGTCTCCTATGCTGGCGTACAAAATGATAAGAATGAAGGCCTTGCAGCCCTTCTACAAATACATACGCCAATATTTCTCAGACCCCAAACTGGTGACTCTCATGGAGTTTCCCATCCTTTTTTTGGGGGGCACAGCCAAAAGCACACCATCTCTGTACAGCCTTATGAATTATGCCTGTTTCGAATTGGGTACCTGGTATCCCATGGGCGGCTTTCATAAGCTGGCGCAGGCCATGACAGATCTGGCACAACAAAAAGGCGTAGACATACGATTGTCTCAAAGCATCTCCAGAGTTTCTATAAAAGGACACAAAATAAACGCCTTTTACACACAAAAAAATACTAAACCCATAGCCTGCGATGCTATGGTAAACAGTGGTGACTACCACCATTTCGAACAACACCTGCTAGACGAACCATACAGAACATATAGTCCCGAATACTGGAAATCACGTGTCTTATCTCCCTCGAGCCTTATTTTTTATCTGGGTGTGGACAAAAAAATTGACAATCTCATCCACCACAATCTATTCTTTGACGAAGATTTTACCGCACACGCTAAAGAAATATATGAAAACCCCAGCTGGCCATCAAAACCTCTCTTTTACGTGTGCTGCCCTTCCAAAACCGACCCTACTGTAGCGCCCGAGGGAAAAGAAAACCTTTTCATCCTCATGCCTTTGGCCGTAGGAATAGAAGACAACCCTGACATCAGAGAGCAATACTATGACCTGATTATGCAACGACTCGAGCACATTACCGGCAACTCCATCAAAGAACATGTGATTTACAAAAAATCATATTGCCTGAAAGATTTTAAGGAGGATTATCACTCGTACAAGGGCAATGCATACGGCCTGGCAAACACTACGTTCCAAACTGCTTTTATGAAACCAAGGATGAATAGCAAAAAAATCAGTAACTTGGTATACTGTGGGCAACTTACCGTTCCAGGACCCGGCGTGCCTCCTTCTATTATTTCCGGACAGGTAGCTGCCAAAGAAATCAACAAATACCTCAGCTTCTAAGCCCCAATGAATAAGCCATCAGACCAAACCCCAAAGCCATGAAAGAAATATTCGACAACCTGAGTGAACGCTGTAGCAAAATCACTACCACTACTTACAGCACAAGTTTTTCGCTGGGCATCTACTGCCTGCACAGTTCGCTGCACAGGCATATTTACAACATCTACGGCTTTGTACGCTTTGCCGACGAGATAGTGGATAGTTTTCATGGTTATGACAAAAAGAAACTGCTCGATGACTTTAGACACGATACGGTAGAAGCCATAGACAACAAAATCAGTCTCAATCCTATTCTTAATTCTTTTCAACATACGGTAAACGCCTATGATATTGAATGGGAGCTCATAGATACTTTTCTCAAAAGTATGGAAACTGACTTGCTACAATCCCACCACAACAAACACTCATTTGACGAGTATATACTAGGCTCGGCTGAGGTTGTTGGACTTATGTGTCTGAGGGTATTTACCAACAGAGACAAGGAAATGTACGAAAGGTTAAAACCCGCTGCAATGAAACTGGGGTCTGCTTTCCAAAAGGTGAATTTCTTACGCGACATGAAAGCTGATTTTGAAGGTTTGGGCCGCAGCTACTTTCCCGGTATAGACATGGCAAATTTCAATTCAGAGCAGAAAAAAGCCATCGAAAACGACGTAGAAAAGGATTTTAACGATGCTCTGGAAGGCATCAAAAACCTTCCTAAAAGTTCGCGGCAGGGGGTTTATCTTGCGTATATCTACTATCGGGCTTTGTTCAAAAAGATAAAGGGAGTATCGCCAGATAAAATCATGACAGTGAGAGTAAGAATCCCCAATAGTCTTAAATTTGGCCTGATGGTCAATTCAATTTTCAAAGCCAGGCTAAACCTTATATAAGATATCAGAATGCAAGCAATGGAAGAGGTAATCGTAGTAGACACACAAGACAACCCAACAGGTACTGCCGAAAAAATGGCCGCACACAAAGAGGGCTTGCTCCACAGGGCTATTTCTGTCATTATTTTCAATTCTAAAAATGAATTGTTGATACAAAAGCGAGCGATCAACAAATATCACTCCGGCGGACTATGGACCAACACCTGCTGCAGCCACCCCAAACCCAATGAAAACACTCAGCAAGCCGCTGAAAGACGGTTAATGGAAGAAATGGGGATAAAAGCACCACTGAAATGGGCTTTTAGCTTTCATTATAAAGTAGATTTTGAAAACGGACTCACTGAAAATGAGCTGGACCATGTGTGGGTAGGCATAAGCGATCAAATCCCCTCTCCTCACCCCGAAGAAGCGTCAGACTACAAATATGTATCGGTAGACTGGCTGGTGCAAGACATGAAAGAAAATCCCGATCACTATACGCATTGGTTTCATATCATCATGAGAAATCTGCCAAAATTTTATACCAAATAAAGAAATTATGCTTATCAACATTGCCATAACACTGCTAACGGTTGTCGTAATGGAGGGGGTCACCTGGTTTACTCACAAATACATTATGCACGGTTTTTTGTGGATCTGGCACAAAGACCACCACGACAAGCAATCAAAAGGATTCTTTGAACGAAACGATTACTTTTTTCTCGTTTTTGCTATACCAAGCATGGCTCTTTTCTTTTTTGGCAGCCGCGGCGAAATACTCGACTATCGTTTTTTCATCGGCTTAGGTATACTCATATACGGCATGCTCTATGTTGCTGTGCACGATATTTTTATTCATCAGCGCTTCAAAATTCTGACAAAAACCAACATAGCCTACCTCAAGGCACTAAGGCGGGCGCACAAAGTACATCACAAGCACCTGGGCAAACACGACGGAGAATGCTTTGGCATGCTCTGGGTTCCATCACGCTATTTTAAAGAATACTCTAACAGCAAATAATGACTCCATACACATATCTGTTAATAGATATTTTCACGATACTGATACCCTTCATCTACAGTTTTCATAGCAAAATCCTTTTTTACAAAACCTGGAAATCGTTTTTCATAGCTACTCTGGTGGCTGCCATTCCATTTTTACTATGGGATGAGTTTTTTACCGCCTGGAAAATCTGGGGATTTAATCCAAAGTACATCACTGGCATATACATAGGAGAGCTACCGCTGGAAGAAATACTATTTTTCGTTTGTATCCCCTACTCGTGTGTATTCACCTACTATTGCTTTAAAAAATTTGGCATTTGCTTGTTTTTCAACACCAAAACCACGCCTATATTTTCTCTGCTATTGGGTGTATCGCTACTTGCTATAGGCTGCTACCACTTCGAGAAGGCGTACACATCTACTACATTCGTTCTTATGGGACTTTTCACCTTATGGCATCAGTTTGTCAGAAAGTCAACCTACCTGAGCGCATACTATTTTGCTTATAGCATCTTGTTATTGCCTTTTTTTATTGTAAACGGCATCCTTACAGGCTCGGGACTGGACTCACCCATTGTCTGGTACGACAACACCGAAAACCTGGGCATTAGACTCGGCACCATACCTGTAGAAGATACATTCTACGGCATGATGCTGATACTTCTGAACCTCACCATTTACGAGCATCTGGAGCAAAAACGTCAAAACAGCTCGACAATAGGCTGACCGGTAGCCCCACTTGGCAGTTTGATGTTTAACAACATAGACACGGTAGGCGCCAGGTCTGTAATGGTATGGTACTCCAACGACTCTCCCATGGGTATACCCTGCCCGTAAAAAAGCATAGGCACATGTGTATCGTAGCTGTAATGAGATCCGTGAGTAGTACCACCTTCCTCATACTCTTCGTCAATCCAGCCTGGGTTCAAAGTGAGCAATATATCACCGGAGCGGTGAACATTGTATCCTGCGGCTAGCATCAGCACATCCTTACTCACACCCGAATAGTGGTTGATGAATGCAGCATCGTACGCTGATGCTACTCCATAAGTAGTATTGAGATAATCCAACACCGTATTTTTCACTTCAACTTCATTCAAGCCTTCTTGCTTTATTTTTTTCTTATCGAAAAAAACCTGACCATTACTCAAAGAAGCAATAAGGCTGCTGTGTCCAAAAGCACCTGCAAGCAGCTGATCCAGGTCTTTGGTCAGTTGTCCGTAAGAAAAATAGTCAACCGGATAATCCTGGTTTTTCAGGTGCTGAGGCACCTCTGCCACCGCATGATCAGCCGTAAGAAAAACGATATATTGATATAGTCCAACCTTTTCATCGAGGTATTTGAACAGCTCGGCCAGCTCGTTATCCAGTTTTATATAAGCATCCTCTACCTCCTTAGAGTAAGGACCAAAAGTGTGACCTATATAATCTGTGGCGGAAAAGCTGATCGCTAAAAAATCAGTAATTTCATCCTGTCCCATCGCTTCGCCCTCTATGGCAGCCAGTGCCATATCTTTAACCAGTGTATTGCCATAAGGTGTGGCTCTAATCAAAGATTGAGGGCTATCTTCGGCAGCCATTTCTTTTAAATTGTAGGGAAAAGTCGGAGTGGATTTTCCCGGTAGGAGCTTTTCTCCGGGCCTGTTGTCCGGCGCAGACTCTACATATTCCTCTATGGGAAACGACGTATCCCACACACCGCTCATATACTGCTCTACTTTACCGGATGTATTGTACGCCACAACCCACTCGGGTAATTGATCCATATAGTACGTACTGGACATAAACTCTCCGGTTTTGCCATCGTACCAGTAAGCCCCCGTAGGATTATGGCCTGCAGGCAAAGCCGCCCCCCGGTCTTTTATGGATATACCTACTATTTTAGCCCTGTTTTGATAATACAAACCTAACTCATCGGTAATGGTGGTAGTGAGTAAATTTCGGGCGGAAATTTTACCTGCCGAAGGACTCCCCCCTACAGCTGCAACCGTGGAGTCTCCAGCACAGTACATGGATTTACCACTGTATTTCTCAAACCAGTTGTTACCAATTACGCCGTGTACACGCGGTGTGGTACCGGTATACACCGATGCATGCCCCGGCCCGGTATAGGTAGGAATATAATTGTAGTGAGCGTTGCGCATCATAAATCCCTTATTCATCAGGCGTTTGAAGCCATCGCTTCCAAACTTGTCATAAAAACGAAAAAGGTATTCCTGGCGCATCTGGTCTACCACAATCCCCAAAACCAGTCGTGGACGCTCGATCTGATGTTGAGTGTCGCAGGCAAAAGTCAGAAAACAAAAGAGTACAGTAATTATGCGTTTCATTTATATGTAATAATTTTGACGTGTGATTTAATTTGGCAGAATAAACGAGCTAAACTAAAAAGGCCGGAATTATTGCCATTTATCTGTATAGTTTTGTCGCAAATATTATCCATTGAATTTAGCAGACCAATTAAAACCCGAAATCATTTTCAAAGCCGTGAAGCAGGCAGCCTCAGAATTGGGGTATGAAAGTTACGTAATCGGCGGCTTTGTACGCGATATTTTGCTTAAAAGACCCTCAAAGGATGTAGACTTTGTATGCGTGGGTAGCGGTATAGAATTAGCAAAGGCTACCGCTAAGATACTAGGCAAAAACACTGACATTGCTATTTACAAAAACTTTGGAACTGCTCTGGTGAAATACAAAGAGCATGAAGTAGAGTTTGTAGGTGCCCGAAAAGAATCCTACCGAACCGAGTCGAGAAAACCTATAGTAGAAGATGGCACTTTGGAAGACGACCAAAACAGAAGAGACTTTACTATCAATGCGCTGGCGATAGACCTGTCTGATTCGTCGTTTGGCCGGTTAGTAGATCCGTTTGATGGGGTAAAAGACCTGAGAAGAAAAATCATAAAGACCCCACTCGACCCTGACATTACTTTTTCAGACGATCCGCTGCGGATGATGCGCGCTATACGTTTTGCCAGTCAACTCAATTTTGATATCGATGCAGACACGTTTCATTCCATCACCACACAGGCCGAGCGGATAAAGATAGTTTCGCAGGAGCGGATTATCGATGAATTGAATAAAATAGTGCTTAGCCCTACGCCCAGCTATGGGTTCAAGCTTCTCTTTCAGTCGGGACTCTTGCAGCTCACCTTTCCGGAAATGGTAGACCTGCACGGCGTGGATGTAAAAAATGGCAAATCGCACAAAGACAACTTCTACCATACCCTACAGGTGCTGGACAATATAGCTGAGCATACCGACAACCTCTGGCTAAGATGGGCTGCTATTCTGCACGACATAGCCAAACCCGCAACCAAACGTTTTCACCCAAAAGCCGGGTGGACCTTTCATGGGCATGAAGACAAAGGAGCACGCATGGTTCCGAAAATTTTTCGGAAGATGAAGCTCCCCATGAATGACAAAATGAAATATGTGCAGAAATTGGTAAGGCTACATTTGCGGCCTATTGCTCTGGTAAAAGACGAAATCACTGACTCTGCTGTACGCCGACTGCTCTTTGAAGCCGGTGACGATATAGATGACCTGATGACCCTCTGCAACGCTGACATCACATCTAAAAACCACAACAAAGTGCAGCGCTACCTGGCCAACTTTAAAAAGGTAGAACAAAAACTCAAAGCTGTAGAAGAAAAAGACCAATTACGAAACTTCCAGCCTCCTATATCGGGTGAGACCATCATGCGGGCATTTGACATTCCTGCCGGACGCACAGTTGGCGATATTAAAAATGAGATTCGTGAAGCAATACTGGAAGGCGACATAGCCAACGATTATCAGCAGGCACTACAACTAATGATCAAACTAGGAAAGCAACGGGGTTTGGTTTTTCAGCATTTAGATCAGTAAATTGCAACCGCTAAAAACTTACTAAACATACAGAACATACTATAATGAAAAGAATACTATTGATTTTGGCTATTGCTGCAGGCAGTCTGTGGAGTGGCAGTGCATACGGACAAGAGGAGACCCAAGACACTACGCAAGCCGATGGCTATGTCAACCTTTATGCAGGTATATACAATCTGTCAACGCAATTTAGCGATCCGGCTGTTACCCGCATGGCGCTTTATCACCTGCTCATGGTAGCTCCCAACAAAACCGGTATACTCGATTCTCTGGCGCTAAACTACTACGACAACCAACGATGGATATCGGTAGCTCTGGTGACCAAGGAAAATTTAAACTTAAACCCTGACAATGAACTGGCCTTGGAACTATCAGCGGTAGCTTACGAAAACCTTGGATTAAGAGACAAAGCACTGGAGCAATACGAAACACTGTTTTTGAAAAACGACAATACGGCCACTCTTTACAGGGTAGCTTTCCTCCAGTATGAAATGAAACGATACAAGGAAAGCCTGGCTTCCGCCGAAATCCTTCTCAATAGAGATGACGTAAGCGAGCAAAAGCTCTATTTTCCAAAAGCTGACAAATCCCAGCAGCAAGTAAGCATGAAAGCTGCTTTGCTTAACCTCAAAGGGTTGATCGCCAAAGCTGAAGGCAATACCGAAAAAGCCAAAAACCTATTTCTGGAAGCATTAAAAGAAGCTCCGGGTTTTGAAGTAGCACAAAAGAATTTGAGTGAAGCCAACAAATAAGGCCGTTACACAGACCTAATAAAAATCAACACCTAAGCCTGTCTTTCACTTTAAAGACAGGCTTTTTTATGTACAGAAGTAACCTTTACACATAAAGACGTAATCCATACACTTAATAACATAATCATTTTTAGATGTTATATAACTAAATTTAAAAAGAGGCAGCATTTATCCGTATTTCTATGGATAAAAAAAGATAACTAATTACTTTTAGGCATTCGTAACCTAAGAATTCCAGCTATGTTGACCAACCTACTCAAAGCGATGGCTTATCGGCTTTCGTTGTTATTGCTAGCTATTCTGCTGTTTGGCTGTGATCGCCACTACGACATGAGCCTACTGGTACCCTACGATGACGCTACACTCATGAAGCGTATTGCCGGTGAAATCAACAGCCACTCCAAATTTCAAATCCGGGTAGTAAGTAAAGACTCACTAACAGAAGTAGATGCCATAGATGCCATACTCAAGAGCCAATACGACATCACTACCGTAGACAACACGATAGATTACACCAAACCCAAAAAAGAAGTACGGACTATCATTCCGTTTTTTCATGAAGTAATGGTGGTGCTCTCACGCCACAAACTTCAACAATCGGATATCGATTCGCTGCTCCGCGTGGGAGATTATCTGGTACTGGCCAAAGAGAAGGAAGAGCTGAATATATACAAACAAATGATCCCCAACTACACGGGCAACAATGGGCTAAACTATCGCATAGAAGAACACTATGATCTAAAAAATGACATCAATAGAAACAACCTGCTGATCTTTTTTTCTGACAAAGAAAACAAGGAAGTAGGCGACATGCTATTCAACGAGGAAGCCTATATATACTCGCTGGACAAACCTGAAATGCGAGGAAAAGGCTCTTTTCTGGAAGGATTCTGTAAAGAATACAAAAAAACCACTCCCTACCTCCTACCCCGCCACGCCTTTGGTATTGTACTCAAAAAGCCAGTCTATACCATGGCGGTACACGAACTGCTGGTAGCTCGTGCAGACCTCCCTACCAAGGTAGTATATGACCTGATGGAGACTGTACACCACCATCACATTGTTCCTATTTTCGAATCATACAACAATTACACATTTGAAGCCAACCAGCAGGACATCAACCTTTCATTTCCATTTCATGAAGGCACTATTGACTACATGAATCGTGAAAAACCAAAATTTGTAGAGCGCTATGCCGATGTAATGGGTTTTATCCTATCTGCGTGCGTACTTCTTGTAGGACTTACGGCCAGTTTGAGAGCCACCATAAACCAACGCAAAAAAGACCGCATGGACGAGTACTACAAAGACCTTCTGGACCTGAAAGACAAGATAGAGTCGATGGATCATGCGGTAGTAAAAATGAAGCTACTCTACCTGCAGAGGAAAGTGTTTGATATGCTGATCAAAGAAAAATTAAGTGCCAACAATGAGTTTTTGATCTTTATGATGCTCTGGCAGGAACTGGAAGCCAAACTCGACGATCAGTTTACCGGTACCGACCACCAATTGGTAACCCCATATGTAGCGAAGTGGCCTTAAAATCTGTTGATCTAGCCATCACCGGCATTGAAAGTAGTGTACAGAGTGTATCGCTTCAGTAGCTACCGTTAAAAGAATCTTTATCCTTGCTTCTAAAAGTCATAGCAACCCTGCAGATACGGTGCAAAGCTTACCCATGGGGGTAACTATACATGTACACTTTCGCTTCACTATGCATTCTGCATAGCTGAGGCATTTTATTGAGTTGTTCGTACTGGCAAAACAATTCGCTTCCCCCTTTTATAATAGTTATAAGCAACAAAAAAAGGCGGTGCTACTGCACCGCCCTGAATATATTCTTTTTAGAAACCTCTTATCAGGCTGTCACTTCCGAATGGTGTTCTTCCTCATCCTTGCTCAGTGTACCCGTAATTCCTTCCGAAACATTGATAATATGATCTCCAACTTTTTCCAATCCAAACAAGATATCTCTGTATACGATACCCAGTTTTACATCATAATCCTTAGAGTCTATACTATTGAGGTGCTTTTTACTCAGCTTCTTCAAGGCAGCATTGATGGCATCCTCTTTTGCTACTGCTTCTGATATCGTCACATCATTGTATTCAGACCTTAGGTTGTCATACATAGTATCGAATGCCTCATTGAGAACTTTAAACATGAGTTTAAAATCACTCCTTTGTTCTTTGGTAAACTTAAGCCCGTGCTTCGATTTTCTACGCACATCATTCGACATCCTCAATATTATATCTGCAATACGCTCCAAATCATTGGTAATACTAAGAATACCTTTTATCTCCTGAGAGCTTTTAGCACTAAGACGTCCCTCAGCTACTTTCACCAGATAATCATCAATCTCCAGTTCCAGTTCATCAGTCCTGTCCTCGTATCGCTGGATTTTCTCCAGCAACCTTTTTTCCACTTTCGGATCATTCGTTTCTATCACATCCTGTAAGAAGCCCAGCATTTTCTTGGTCATTTTACCAAACTTGGCTACTTCCTTTCGTGCCTCCATTAGCGACAGTTCGGCAGTACGCATCAGCTGTGTACCGATATACTCCAGGTGAAACACTTCATCTTCATCACTTCTCACAGGCACCATTTTCTCCACCACTTTCACTATAAGCGGAATAAACCAAACCATAATGGCTGTATTGATAATATTGAAACTAATATGAAAGTAAGTGAGTCCCCACTTGATAGCCGGCACTTCATTCAAAGGAGATCCCTGACCTGAATTGGCCATTACACTATCGATAGCTCCCAAAAAGAAGTAAAAAACGATCAACATCCAGGTTACACCAAAGACGTTGAACATAAAGTGTGCCCGGGCCGCCCGCTTGGCATGTACGTTACCCACTAGCGCGGCAAGGTTAGCTGTAATCGTAGTACCTATGTTTTCTCCCAATACTATAGCTGCAGCCATTTCAAAAGGAATCCAGCCATTTTCACACATGATAAGCGTGATGGCCATAGCTGCACTCGAAGACTGCACCACAACCGTAAGTACGGTACCGATGAGTACAAATATAACTATAGATACATAGCCCATATCCGTAAGGCTGGTAATCCAGGCCAATACTTCCGGATTTTGCTTTAGATCAGGCACAGCATCCTTCAATGCCGAGAGCCCCATAAAAAGAAGGGCAAAACCGATCATAAACTCGCCCCAGTACTTTAAATTCTCACGCTTGGCAAATAAAAGAGGAAAACCCAACGCAATGATCGGGAGTGTGTATGTACTAATGCTGAATTTGGAAAAACCAAAAACGAGAATCAATACTGCTGTCATGGTAGTACCAATATTGGCTCCCATAATTACACTCACCGCCTGCTTCAACTTCAGCAACCCTGCATTTACAAAGCTCACAATCATCACAGTGGTAGCAGAAGATGATTGAATAACTGCTGTTGTTAAAAAACCTGTTAACACACCACTCAGGCGATTTGATGTGATGGTATTCATAATTCCCCTTAACTTATCTCCGGCTACTTTCTGTATAGCCTCACTCATCACTTTCATCCCATAGATGAAAAAACCGAGCGCTCCGATTAATTTAAGGAAGTCAAATAGTCCGTATTCCACAGTACTGGCGATTAAAATTCAATAAATAGGTTAAATAAAAAAATCATGCAAAGCTACATAGAATTACCTCGACCTGCTTTAAGGAATTGTTACCATTTGCCCGTTTGGCAGGTTTGCAAACGACAATAACGGCGTTCTGTTGAAAAAACACAGGGAGCAAACCGTTAGCACTCAGACTCATAGTAAGATATACTAAAGGAAAAATTAGAAATTAATCCACTGAAAAACAATACTTTAAACTATCCCATCCTATTAAATGAAAAAGGTCTATTCAAAATAGTGGCAACATGCGCATAGAGGTGAGCCTTACATGAATACGGAAGGCAATAATTATTTCAATGTTAATTAATTAACATTAAGGTAACATTAAGGATCAGTTTACTTAACATCTTGATAACATTAATAAATATATTTGCGCAAATTTTTACATGAAATATGGCTCATAAAAACGTAATCCTTTTACTCATTTGTATACTTCCCTTCACATCTTCACTGGCACAAAAAAAAATACAACATGGTAAAGGCATTCGGTATGAGGCTAGCGATTCTTCTTTCAGCGTAAAAGTAAATGCCCGATTTCAGACCCTGTTTGAAGGCAAGACCAAAACAGAAAACACCGATCACAGGGACAAATTTATGATACGCCGGATGCGCTTAAAGATGGGAGGCTATGTATACAGCCCTGCATTTGGTTATAAAGTAGAACTGGCACTTTCCAACAGAGACCAAAGAGTTCCTTTAGAAAACATAGAAAATGGAGCCAATATCGTACTGGATGCGGTTATGTTTTGGCGGTTTGCCAAAAACTGGGAACTATGGGTAGGACAAACCAAACTACCCGGCAATAGAGAGCGGGTAATCTCATCGCAACAAATGCAACTGGTAGACCGAAGCTTGCTCAACGCACGGTATACACTCGATCGCGACAAAGGCATTCAACTGCATCACCAGCACAAAGCCGGCAAAGGAATAGTAAGGCAGGCACTGGCCATTTCGATGGGTGAAGGCAGAAATGCCATCACTACCAACAGCGGCGGCTATGACTACACATTCAGAACAGAGTACCTGCCCTTTGGCAAGTTTAAAAGCAAAGGTGACTATGTAGGAGGCGATGTAGAGCGGGAAACCACTCCCAAACTATCGATAGCAGCTACCTACGACTACAACGACGGGGCGTCCAGGCATAGAGGACAGCTTGGCGAATACCTGGAATCGAACCGCACACTCACCACAGTATTTGTAGATATGATGTTGAAATACAATGGTTTTTCTATGATGGGTGAATATGCTTACAAAAATGTAACTAATGGCCTGCCTTATGGCATAAAATCAGGAAGCAGGAGTCTTGCTAATCCGGAAGGCACTCAGGTTTATTACTACACCGGTACCGGCATCAACCTGCAGGCAGGGTATCTTTTTGCCAACAATATAGAGGTAGCTGCACGCTACACAGGCATAGACCCGGAGTATTACGCCAACCACCAACAATACACCCTTGGGCTGTCTAAGTATGTATCCAAACACATGCTGAAGGTACAGGGAGATATTTCATACATGGAAGTAAGCCAGGCCACAAACGAACTGATGTATCGCTTACAACTCGAAGTAGGGTTTTAAAAGCCCCAAAACAGGAAGAAACGATTTGGGAAAGGGCAGTTAAGCGCTCCCTTTTATCTTGGTAATCTCCTGCTTTAGCTCCATCACTATATTGGTCAGCTGATCGATTGTCATGTCCGGATCTGATTTTTCATCAGGAAAATTGACGCTTATGTAGGCCTTAGATTCCCATATTTCGAGCACATCCTCCCCACTTACCTGATACGGTGAGTATGCTTTATTGTCTGAAACCAAAAAAAGCTTACCGTTTTCATCCATGTAATTGAACACGCGCTTGTACACTATGCCTTCATCTTTGGTGATGAGCACGTAGGTCTTTCCATTTTTAATATACTCGGGCTTTTCTACATACTCGCCTATGATAACCGTACCGGGCTGCAAAGGCAGCATAGAGTCTCCGGCTATCTCAAATGCCCTATAGGTAGCGTGGCGTGGTAGCATAGGCAACTGAAAACGCGGCATTGACTCCAGGTATTGCGGATCTGCATAGCCGTTGAGATAACCTGCCGATGCTTTTTGGGGAATCAGTTCTATGTTTTCGTTTTCCTGCTCGTCTACAGTAATGGAAAGCACTCTCACTCCACTCTGCCCGTTTTGCTGGTACAGTTCCTCTTCCGACAACTGACTGACATCTTTGCTGATAATTGTATCGACAGAAACCCCAAACAACTCAGACATTTTCAACAGGTTGGACAGGCGCGGGTCTGCTCTACCCTCTTCGTAAGCACCTACCAGCGACCGTTTTATACCGATGGCCGCCGCAAAAGTCTCCTGCGTATACCCTTCCTTTTTCCTCAAAAACTTAATATTTTCATTTACCTGTGCCTTTTCCATGGTAGTATGTTTAGGTAATCTAATCCCAACAAATTTAAGATGAATATGTTATTGCGCTACTGCTTTCCTCCCTTCAATTGTCAAAAAGAATGAAGTTGGTATCCGCTTCATTGCGTTTGCCAATAGTATACAGGTTTATATGATGAAAATTATCTCTGGCCTTCACCATGTGTAAACGGTTTATAATCTTCACCACCACATCTTTGAGCGATTCTCCTGCATCTGCCAGAATGTAGCCATATAAATTTTTCTTCTTTTCTATAGCGGCATAAAACTTCACCTGGCATTTGCCCGAGTTCAGTTTTTTAGAGGTAAGCCTCAAATTGTAATCTCCTCCGATTGTCATGTTAGTCATTTGCTTTCAATTTTTAATATGCCTAAACCATTTGGCGCGCTACTCATGTGTTTTTGGCAAACGTGAAACATAAACACTACTTTATTTAGTATTAACGAAGTAAAAGTAATACTTACTAAAAATTTACGCAACCAAAAGGCTAAATTTTTTAGTATTTATTCTAATAAAATTAGAATAAACCTACATCGGTTAGCCAACTGTGGCTTTTAAACATATAGGTAGCATAGCTATGCTTAAGGAAAGATCCTGTAAGAAGCCCTAAAGGAAAAGTAAAACAGAGGGATTATGCTTCTAGCGACAGTAACTATACAAATCACATAGAACCTTTATTTCTCTCCATAAGAAATAAAAGAAGGGAAATATTGACTAACAATAATGAAGTGCTTTCCGTAACTTAGGGTAATATTAATCATCAACAATACTCAATAAGCTATCGACACACCACTAACCTCCACACAGCCAGACACACAGACCTACTTTACAAAAAAGTATACCGAAGTGCGGAAGCAAACCCTGCACTTGTGTGCCCCGCTAAAAACGGAAGATTATGTAGTACAACCTGTGGTAGATGTAAGTCCACCCAAGTGGCACCTGGGGCATACTACCTGGTTTTTCGAAACCTTTATTCTCGTTCCACACAAAAAAGACTACCCGCTCTTTGACCCAAACTACGGATATGTGTTCAACAGCTACTACGAAACCGTAGGCAACCGTGTGCTTCGCACCGACCGGGGCAACCTGACGCGCCCCGGTGTAGACGAGATTATGAAATACAGGTCTCATGTAGACACCCACATGCTGCAGTGGCTGGAGAACACCCACACCGCAACAGATGACTTGCTGCAGCTGATAGAACTAGGCCTACAGCACGAGCAGCAGCATCAGGAGCTACTGCTCTACGACATCAAATACATACTGGGGCACAACCCGCTGTTTCCTGCCTACCGCAGCAACCCGGAGCAGCCAGCTACTCCTGATACTCCCCCTCTCGAATGGCTGGAAGTTTCGCAGGGCAACTATCCCATTGGACACGATGGCAGCAGCTTTCATTTCGACAATGAGAAAGGGCTGCACACCACTTACCTGCACGACTATGCCATAGCCAACAGGCTGGTAAGCAACGGCGAATACCTGGAATTTGTAGAAAGCGGAGGGTATCAGTCGTTTCAGTACTGGCTATCCGAAGGGTGGGATTGGGTAAACACACACCAGAAGAAAGCCCCCCTCTACTGGCATCAGATAGACAGCCAATGGCACCAGTATACCCTAAGCGGGCTAAAGCCACTAAACCTCCACGAACCGGTAGCACACATTAGCTTGTATGAAGCCGATGCATTTGCCAAGTGGAAAGGCCTGCGCCTTCCTACCGAATACGAATGGGAAACGGCCTGCCGTATCCATGAGCCAGCCCCAGGACCGGGTGCCAATTTTGTAGACAGGCAGCTGCTACACCCCACCTACACCGGCACTTCCCGACAATTTTGGGGCGACCTCTGGGAGTGGACTAATTCTGCCTACCTCCCCTATCCCTACTACCGGGCCAGTCCGGGAGCTATAGGAGAGTACAACGGCAAATTCATGATAAACCAAATGGTACTGCGGGGCGGTTCTTATGCCTCGCCCCGAAACCACATTCGCCACACCTATCGCAATTTTTTTCCGGCAAACCTGCAGTGGCTCTTTGCAGGAATAAGACTAGCCAAACATACCTAACAGACCCTATGACCGATACCAACAACGAATTTTTAACCGATGTATGGGCGGGCTTGTCCGGCCATCCCAAAACACTGCCATCCAAATACTTTTACGATCAACAAGGCGACAGGCTCTTTCAGGACATCATGCACCTGGACGAGTACTACCTTACCAATGCTGAGCACGAAATATTTAACACCCACAAAGACACCATACTGGACATGTGCCGGGCAAACGATCAGGCTTTTCGTCTTCTGGAGTTTGGTGCCGGCGATGGCTACAAAACCAAGGTTCTTCTCCGCCACTTTACAGATGCCGGCACGCAGTTTGAGTACAAGCCCATAGACATATCGGCTCATGCACTGGAGCAGCTGGCCAAAAAACTGCGTAAAGAATTACCATCGCTAAGACTGACCCCCGAGCAGGGCGACTACTTCGACGTGCTCCAGCGTCTGCCCCGTGAAAATCAATTGCGCAATGTCATCCTTTTTCTGGGATCCAATATAGGCAATTTCACTCCGCAGCAGGCTCATTCTTTTTTGTCTGGCATTCGCCAAAAACTCTACCCGGGCGACCTGCTATTGCTGGGTGCCGACCTCAAGAAAAACCCCGACACCATACTACAAGCCTACAACGACAGCCGGGGCATTACCCGACAGTTTAACCTAAACCTCCTCAAGCGCATCAACAACGAATTGAATGGCAACTTTGAGTTGGAAAACTTTAAACACTACCCCTTTTACAACCCCATAAACGGGGAATGTACCAGCACGCTACTCTCGCTAAAAACGCAGCAGGTAACGGTACAGGGACGATCGTTTGGTCTGGAAAAATGGGAAGCAATACACACCGAAATCTCACGTAAATACAGCCTGAGCGAATTGGAAAAGATGGCTCAAGCCTGCAGCTTTGGTATTGCGACACACCTTCACGACAGCCACCACTACTTTGTAGACACGATATGGAAGGCCGTGTAGTTGTGTAGCAGCAATAGAGCACTTGGTGCATTATTACCGGCCAATAAAATTACGGAAGAACAAGCTTCTTTTACACCGTGTCACAGACACTGCATGTCATTACAAAATTTCAAGTGCGCTACGCAACACTTAAAATAACGGGGCTGCTCGCCAAAAAGGCCATCAGGCCGGGAGTAGAAATTACGCGTTACGCCGAAAAGATTAAACGCGTGCCATTAGGGGACTTGCGTCATTAGGGGCATTGTTCATAGCCTTTATTTAGTAATGAATCTATAGGAATATCTTTCAATATTTTAGTAGGCACAAAACCCGTCAAGTATTCTTCGTTAAATCTTGGTAAAATATCATAGTCATGATTATAAAACTTTATTTTAACATAAGACGAATCTTCAGAATATCTCAATATATCTACTTTTTTATGTACTGAAACCTTGAATGCAGGAGATTTCTTCACATAACCCACCGGATATTTCAATACTCCTGATTTATAAAACCCAACATAATCTTTGGCACTAAACTCATCTTCAACAGCTAATCCAATAGTTACACATTTTTCATTAAGGGTGTAGCAATATTTCTGATCAATAGCTTCTTCCGTAAACAAATACTTATTCATCAACATCAATATTAGCATAATATTTAACATGACAAAGAGAAGTATAGCACCATTCTTTGTATACATATCAACCTCCCTTTATTTTATCAGTACCTGCCTTAAACCCTTCAGTATAATACCCTTGCGTACCTTCAACCGGTAACATTTTCAAATCTGTCTTAATCCATTCGGAACCGGTATCTCTATATTGTAAATATTCCAAACCGTCATCACCCCCGTTGTTTTAAGTGTTCTGAAAGACCACTTAAAACCTACCGTGAAAACCAGTGTCTGTGACACGGCATCACTCATGCATCTTGTGGAGTGGCGGCTACAAATGAGATCTCAAGCAGAAGGTTGTGAATATAATCAATTCGATGCAATATTGTTTCATTCGCGAACAGCTCTATGGAGTGATAGTGCTGTTGCTAAAACTAAATGTCTTTATTGTTGGACTTTTACACCCTGCTTTATTTCTCGTTTATGGCTCTCAGCGAGACGCTTAGATCAGGCTTCTTTTTACACCGTGTCACAGACACTACATGTCATTACAAAATTTCAAGTGTGCTACGCAACACTTAAAATAACGGGGAAATACTCAAACTAGCCACTCCTTTCCTTTATTCCTTGCTCGGACTAGAGGGGAAAATAAAAAGTTGAGATAGCTTTTTGACCATTTTTCTCCATTTTAGAATATCATATAAGAAAAAGGGAACATATATTGAAAGAAGTACCAAATAAATTCTATTACCTGAGTTCGAAAAAAAATCGATTTGGCTTAACAAATTTATTCCTAACAGAAATAGTAGAATTCCAACATTAATCACTAGAGTGTAAATTGTCACTTCGAAATCTCCAGTTAAAAATATTTTCTCTTCCTTCTCAATAAAACGACCATGAAATTGTATTTGACAAAAATTTCCTAAAAAAAATGATATAACGACCCAATCATCAGCATATTTAATTTGAGGTAATTTACGACTATGTGAAAAACTAAGCCTGTCCTTTAAAAGATGAATAAATTCTTTTTTGTTTTGAATTTCAATTTCCAAATAACTTTTCTTACCCAGAATAAAATTATTCATAGTCCGTTCATCTTAACATTTTCATGTTGTTTTAAGTGTTCTGAAAGACCACCTAAAACCTACCGTGAAAACCAGTGTCTGTGACACGGCATCACTCATACATCTCGTGAAGTGGCGGCTACAAATGAGGTCTCAAGCGGATTGCTCACAATATAATCAATTCGATGCAGTATTGTTTCATTAGCGAACAGCTCTATGGAGTGATTGTGCTGTTGCAAAAACTCTAAGTCTTTATTGTTGGACTTTTACACCCTGCTTTATTCCTCGTTTATGGCTCTCAGCGAGACGCTTAGATCAGGCTTCTTTTTACACCGTGTCACAGACACTACATGTCATTACAAAATTTCAAGTGCGCTATGCAACACTTAAAACAACTGGGGGATGCTAAAACAAGACAGGCCTACTCCTAAATCCTGCTCATCACCCAATCCTATAAATCCTGTTCCAGACAAAAAAAACCAGCCATCTCTGATCGGGACTTTCTCTTTTATTTCTTAAAGGCACAAGTCACCCCACCACACAAACACCGCCAGAAGACTTGCGCCATGAGGGGATTGCAAAAACACCTCCTTAACCCCATACTTTTATCATTTGTAAAAAATTCCAATTACCTTCAGATTTTTCGATAAAAACTAGATACCCATAGGGCGATCCCCATTGTAGTGAAAAATATAACACCCCCATATTCGCTTGGTAATCGACAACCACTTCTGAACAATTCAATATCGCTTCTTTCGACATCTGTGATCTTGTTATCTTATTGCTGAGTTCTGGCTTAAAAGTGGTTCTTCCAGAAACAATTTTATATGGCTTATCTCTTTCAAAAATGTTCAATTCTATCTCTATCTTTAATGAATCCATAAGCCCAACCACAATCTTCCCTACACCAGAAGTTTCATTTTCAAACTGGCTTTTCACATTCTCAGAAATAAACTGCAGGACATCATCCGACTCATGGCGTCCAATATACAGGGTAACACCATCTAGCTCATTATTTGTATTCAAGGAATCTAAAACAGAATACAAGACTTCATTATAAATGATACTATTTTCATCTTGTTTATTATTAGCACAAGCCTGTAGAAAAATAACTGTAGAAATCAGTGAAAAAATGAATACCCTCATACAATACTACTCTAAACCTTAGGTGATCTAATTTGTTCTTTGATTGTAAAACTTTTCAACCCCTCTCCCCGTTGTTTTAAGTGTTCTGAAAGACCACTTAAAACCTACCGTAAAAACCAGTGTCTGTGACACGGCATCACTCATGCTAACTTATGGAGTGGCGGCTAAAAATGAGGTCTCAAGCAGATTACTCACAATATAATCAATTCGATGCAGTATTATTTCATTCGCGAACAGCTCTATGGGGTGATTGTGCGGTTGCCAAAACTGAATGCTTTTATTGTTGGACTTTTACACCCTGCTTTATTCCTCGTTTATGGCCCCCAGCGAGACGCTAAGACCAGGCTTCTTTTTACACCGTCAGACACTGCATGTCATTACAAAATTTCAAGTGCGCTACGCAACACTTAAAATAACGAGGGCTACATATTCACTTCTGTTCATTTTCAATAGCCCACACAAAAAACCAACCGATCAATGTGCTTAGAAAGAATCCAATTAACGCAACTGGAGCATGGTAATTGAAAAGCTCTATTCCGAAAAAAGTTATGATCGTTAGTATCAAGAAAATCAAAAAAAATATTCCAACTATTAGCAACCCTCTTTTTTTCTGTTGTTTCATAATTTATTTTACTTCTATGTCAGAATTTCCAAGATTGACGGGTATCAGCACCCCCGTTGTTTTAAGTGTTCTGAAAGACCACTTAAAACCTACCGTAAAAACCAGTGTCTGTGACACGGCATCACTCATGCATCTTGTGGAGTGGCGGCTACAAATGAGGTCCCAAGCGGATTGCTCACAATATAATCAATTCGATGCAGTATTGTTTCATTAGCGAACAGCTCTATGGGGTGATTGTGCGGTTGTCAAAACTGAAAACCTTTATTGTTGGTCTTTTACACCCTGCTTTATTTCTCGTTTATGGCTCTCAGCGAGACGCTAAGACCGAGCTTCTTTTCCACCGTGTCACAGACACTACATGTCATTACAAAATTTCAAGTGCGCTACGCAACACTTAAAATAACGGGGAAGATTAAATGGAAATGGAAAGGAATACCAAATACCAAAGGCCCTCAATTTTTTGAAATTTGGAAACCGTTATAAATCCACTGTTTTCTAGATACACTTTCTCTTCAACTACTTCCCCCATATACTTTCTTTCAAGTCTATAATTCTCTTTCTCAAACTTGTGCATTTTGTATGAAATACTATCTTTCTCTGTCCAAGTGTATTCCACTTGATCCGAATCAGATAGCGCATCATAATATTCCCCTTTCAATGGATAATTAATTCTTGAGCTTTGGAAGACACTATCTCGATTGAAATTTCTATAGAAATCTATAAAATATTCGTCTACCTTCTCTTCTTCTCGTTCTTGGGCAATAGAAGCCTGTACAAAAGGCACAATAAAAAAAAAAATAGATGTTAGCTTTAACATTAAGAATTTAATCCGATTTAATAAAAGTAGCAAATTCATAGTCCTTAATTTTATTCTGAAGATTATCAAGTCTGAAATTATATGTACTTTCTGAAATCCCCCCCCCGTTGTTTTAAGTGTTCTGAAAGGCCACTTAAAACCAACCGTGAAAACCAGTGTCTGTGACACTGGCATCACTCATGCATCTTGTCGAGTGGCGGCAGACCTTGGTTACCTGCAGCCATCCCCCAGTCCTCTAAGATACTAAACAAACCACCCTCCTGAAAACCAAATCTTTCAAATAAGATACGGGCTCAAAATTTAATCCATAAACTTCCGGATTTATTTTTCTTGCTACTGCATATCGGCAGCAAAATACAGCGTTAAGTGCACCTCCACTTCATCGCCCGTTTGAATTTGCCCAAACATAGCCGAAGGAGGTTCCACGCCAAAGTCTGTCATTTTCAGAGGTACTCGTGCCATTACTTTCACTTCCCGATCACTTACTACTACCTCATCAGCCTGTAGGGTTATATCATTCGTCTTTCCGGCTATAGTCAGTTTGCCCTTTATGTCCTGACCCTCAGCCCACATGTACACGTCTGCCAGCTGAAAAGCAATAAACGGATGCGCATCGTATTTTAAGGCCCGATGCATCTTACCATTCATGGTTTCTCCTTTTTCTCCCTTTAGATCAGCCACTTTCACCGTTAATTCACCGCCAGTAATCTTTCCCTGAGGTGATGTATTCTTTTTTGACTTTCCTTTTAACTCCAGCTCCAGACTTCCTGCTACCTTTTGGGCAGCCACTTCCCAATCGTGCAGGGTAGAGGTGCCACTTACTTTTATCGAGCTTTTTTCTATAAGAGTGTATCTATCCTGCGCCAGCAATGAAAAAACAAGACTTACAGTAAATGCAACAGTAGTTATTCCCTTTTTCATTTTCACTTATTCTCTTTTACAACACATCTGTTTTGCCCGGCATTGGTATGGCATAATTGCCGTCGGGTCCCGGCATATCCGGCATGTCTGCATCCCAGGCAAACCGCTCAGGCAATATAGTTCGTTTGGAGGTGAGCACCAGCTCTACGGTCATCACCTGACCGGAATGTATGGCCATACGCCCCATCACAGCAGCCAGTGTAGATTTGGCACCATAGTCGAGGTGGTTTACGGGTTTGCCGTCCAGTATCGAGTGTATAAATGCCGACTGACACTTCTGCGACGATCCCATGGTTTCGTCGCGGTTTCGGTATCGCCAGACAATTTTACCGGAAGAATCATAAATGCGTGATTTTTCATCGGCATAACCAGTGGTCCCCTGTATATGAAAACCCTGTTTTGTCCAGTTGTTGTCTATATTTCTACACTGCACATGTAGTTTGATTTTATTAGCATACTCATACTCGGCATAGTGATGATCGTATGTATTGCCCTGATTGGGGCCGCTAAAGACCTGTCGTCCTCCCATGCCGTTTACCGATACCGGAAAATCATCCATGAGCCAGTTGATCACATCGATCTGATGTATGGTCTGACCGGCCAATTGTCCTCCCCAAAGCCATGTGAAATAGCGCCAGTTTCTCATTTGGTAATTCATTTCTGTTTGGCCGGGCTGTCGAGGATGTATCTTGGGCGCTCCTACATTGTAGTAGACATTAAGTGACGTAATGTTGCCAATAGCACCTGCCTGTATCTTTTCTACCATTTGCTGGTATCCCGACTCGAAACGCAACTGCAACCCTACAGCTACACTCAATTTTTTCTGCAGGGCCAGGTCTTTGGCAGCCATTACTTTATGATACCCCGGTATATCTACAAACAGCGGTTTTTCTACAAAAACATGCTTACCTGCTTTCACGGCGGCTTCCAGATGCAGAGGTCTAAAGGGAGGTGGTGTAGCCAGTATCACCACATCGCACTTATCGATCACTTTCTGATAGGCATCAAACCCTACATACTTGTGCTTATCCGGCACCTGCACCTGATCGCCGTAAGTAGTTTTGAGTCGCTGATAGGAAGCCGACAAGCGATCTTCAAAAGCTTCTCCCATAGCTACCAGCTGTACATTGGGGGCTGTTTTTAGCGCTTCATGCGCTGCTCCGGTACCCCTGCCTCCACAGCCTACCAACCCTATACGGAGCGTCGATGGTGCCGCAGCGCCAAACGACATAACCGGCATACCTGCCAGCAGTGTACTTCCTACGGCTGCTGCGCTTGTTTTTACAAAATTCCTTCTGCTTTGATTATTTATATTCTTATCCATGTTCGATGCTGTTTTTTTGTTTGCTTTATTCATCCAGTACTTTGGCCCAAAATTGTTTTGCTTCCGGAGCAGGCATCCCCCGATAAGGGCGTACCAGCCTGAAGCCAATAAACTCGGCATTGGTATACCACCAAAAACTTTTGGGTACCTGTGGGTCGCCCCGCTGCAAACCCAAACCTGATTCCATGCGGTTGGCACTCCGCAAATCCTGAGGATCGTCATCCCAGGATCCACCTCTGTATACTCTCGGGTGTATGACATAAGGCACATTCCAGGGGTTTTCCCACACTTTGCCTGCCTGTGTAGTGTAGTAGTCGGGAGTGTACAGATCCAGCGTCCATTCAGATACATTGCCATGCATGTCGTACAACCCCCATAGGTTAGGTTTTTTGGACCCTACTTTAGCATATTGTCCGTTGCTATTGTCGAAATAGACCGCATACTCGTGCAACAGGGATTCATCGTCTCCAAAATGATAAGCTTTGTCGGACCCTGCTCTACAGGCATACTCCCACTCTGCTTCGGTAGGCAGCCTGTAAAAATGGCCTGTAACTACCGAAAGCCACTTGCAAAACGTAAGTGCTGCATACGGCGATATGTTAACCACCGGATATCCCTCTTTGCCCATACCCAGACTAGGGTCTTCAAATGCCGGACTAGGTCGGGTTATGGCATCTACCTTCAGTCGGGCTTCTTCGCTCAGGTGAGTTTCGCTGATCAGGTCTTTTTTCAGAAAAAGCTCAAACATCTCCCAGGTCACTTCAAACTGCCCCATCCAAAAGCTATCTACCGCCACCGTGTGTACCGGCTGTTCGTCTGCCTGCCCCGACTCGCTTCCCATACGGTACTGCCCTCCGGCTATCGGCATCATAGTGAAAGTAACCGAGTCAGCTGTTAACTTAATCTGGTCTGTGTAGGCTTCAAAGGCCTGTGCTGTTACTCTTTCCGGCTGTAAAAAGGCGGTAAGCAGCCCCATAGCGATCAGAGCAAACCGGATTTTACCTGCTCTTTCCATAATTCTATATTTTGTTTTACAAACTCATCATCATTTAACTCCGGATAGTCCCGATACACTCTATTGATTTCCTCCAACTGTCCGAGCGACAGAGTTTCATCCGGATTCAGGCACCATATACCCTCCAGCAACCCCTGCCTTCGAAGCACCTCATGCAATCCCGCTATGCATCCGGCAAAATTGTTTTTGGTATCGAAAAACGCAGCATTGGTATCCGTCACCTCGATGTTTTTGGTGAGCCAGCTTCTATGCAGCATATCCCCTGTTTGCTTGGCTATTTTTATCTGTTTTAGCAGTTCTACAGCTTTTTGCGTCCATACGGCCCAGTGCCCCAGCAGCCCTCCTACTATGTCTTTTTCCACTATGCCGGTATCGGTAGCTATGCGATAGGTAGTCAGCAGGTCATTCACTATATTGTCATCATTGCCGGTGTATATCGCTATGCCGTCTCTGCGCGACGACCTGCATACTGCCCTTACCACTTCCAGAGACTGGTAGCGGTTAAAGGGAGCAATCTTGATGGCATTTACTGAGGGTATCTCTGCAAACTCCTGCCAGAAGGCCTCTGAAAGCACCTTGCCTCCTACCGACGGCTGAAGGTAAAAGCCAAACAGGGGCATCACTTCGCCTATGCTTCTCGCTCTGTCCAGTAGCTGCTGCTCTGACCAATCGCCCAAACCATTGATGCTTACCAGCGCCAGATCGTAACCGTATTTTTTTGCCAGCATGGCTTCATCTACGGCCTGTGCTGTAGGGCCGCTCACTCCGGCTACTTTTATAAATGGCCTATGGAGTTGTATTCGCGACACCTCATCTGCTGCCAGTGCCAGTATACGCTCGTACAGGTTTATCTCAGGGTCTCTGATTTCAAACTGTGTGGTGTGCACCGCCACAGCAATTCCGCCTGCCCCTGCAGCTGCATAATACCGGGTAAGTAGTCGCTGGCGCATTTCATCTAACTGCCGCCGGGCGGTCAATGCAAGCGGGTAGGCTGGAATTACCGTACCTTCAAACAAGAGTTCTTTTTTATCTTTTGCCAATTCCATATCCTAAAAATTTCCTTTTCTTTCCTGAAAGTGTGTTGGTTTTCCCAGATCTTCTCCTCCATTCATCACCCAGTGAGCGGTCCATTCTATGACCTGATCCAGACTTACTTTTGGCTTGCCAAAAAGCTCAAAAGAATGCGCAGCATTATTGAGCAGAGAATGTGTTGCCGGCCGATTTTTCAGATGAACTTCTTTACCCATAATCTGACCAAATGTATTGGCCAGCCACTCGATGGATATTATCTCCGGACCGGTAATATTGAGCAACTTAGCCGGACTATCGCAATGCAGCAGCGACCGTAGGGCGTAGCTATTGGCATCACCCTGCCAGATCACATTGGCATACCCTGTGGTAATATCGATAGGCTCTTCGTTGAAAACTGACCTGGCTACTTCAAACAGCACCCCGTAGCGAAGATCTACTGCATAGTTGAGCCGGTAGATCAGCATGGGTGTTTTGTTTTTTATGGAAAAATGCTCAAACACGCGCTCTCTCCCCAGACACGATTGGGCATATTCTCCTATCGGGGCTGGTTTTACACTTTCGTCTGCCCCCGGCCCCTCTACCGGCATAAAAGGGTAAACATTGCCGCTGGAAAACACCACAATACGAGAATCGCTGTATTTTTCGGCTACTCTACCCGGCAGGTAGGCGTTCATGGCCCATGTAAAATGCTCGTTACCGGCAGTACCAAATTTATTACCGGCCATATAGATCACATTTTTACAATCGGGCAGGCGCTGAAGAAAAGCATCGTCGAGCAAATCTCCTGCAATGGTTTCTACTCCGGCCTGCTCGAGCTGTTCTCTCATAGCCTTGTTCGAAAACCGGGAGGCTCCTATCACTTTTTTATTTACTCCGGCTGCTTGTATGGCATTGAGGGCCAGTGTAGCCAGTGTAGGCCCCATTTTTCCTCCCAATCCCAAAATCAAAATATCTCCATCTATCCTGGCTATATCTTCTACCAGTTTCTGATCCGGCGCAGACATTAGCGCTTCCAATTCTTTGACACTGTCTATTTTCATATCTTCTTTTAAAACAAAATATACTTTACACTATAAGCTGACATGAGGAGTAAAATACCTATACCCAATACACCTATTGCGTTCAGGTAGGGGTTGTTGCGTAGTTTTTCCGCAGTTTTTTTGGCATTGGCAAAAAGCAGTATAATGACTGCCGTGACCGGCACAAGCATGACTGTAATACCCTGCGCAAAGATGATAAACTGCAGTGGCAGCTTTCCGAAAATGAATGCCACCACTGCTCCTATAACAATTACTAAAATGATCATGCTCCTAACCCTGATATGACTCAGGTGGCTTTCGCCAAAAAAGGTGTCGGCCAAAACCACTCCCCCAATGGTAGCATTGCCCACCATAGAGGAAAATGATGCTGCAAAAAAACCAACCATAAACACCTGAGATGTAAAGGATCCAAATAAAGGCTCCAGTGCCAGCCCTAAATCCGATGCACTTCGAACCTCCACCTGGTTGCTATTGAGTACTGCTGCCGCACAGACCATAACCATGGTAGAGAGCAGGCCGAGTATTATTATCCCTGTGCGTGTTTCGCTCAGGCTGTCTTCTTTTTCCGATGCTGTCACCCCTTTTTCCTGAATTAAATAGGCCTGATAAAATGCACCCACTATAGAAAAACTGGAAGCCGTAAGCGTAATGACCAGATAGGCCGCCCCGGATGGCACAGTGGGGATGAGCCCTTGTAGCACCTGAGTCATATCAGGCATAGCCATAATAAGGGTGAGTAAGAAAGAAGCCAGCATTAACATAACCAGCCCTATCATGAGCTTTTCTAAAATAACATAAAACGACCTGAAAAAAAGCAGCGAAATAGCAGCAAGCGTAAACGCACTTATCCAGTAGACTACCGGCGTTTCGAAAAGTTCGGCAAAAGCAACTCCTGCTCCTATGGTGTTGCCTGCCTGAAAAGAGGCTGTAGTCAAAAACACACCTACGCCTACCAGGTAGGCTATGGGCTTATTCACATCCTGCTTTATGCGGGCAATGAACGACACTTTGTCGTTCATACCTATCTTGGCTGACATACGGGCAAAAGCCTCCATAAAAACTATCGCCAAAACGATGACCCAGATAAATGAATAACCGTAGGCGGCTCCCAGTTTGGTATTGATGGTAAGGCTACCTGGGCCAAATATGAGTGCCGCTGTAATAATTCCCGGACCTAGTTTTTTAAGATATGTTCTCACTCTGCTTTGAATTAAAATCGATAGATAAAGCTCCCCTACCGCTTCGCCTTATTTTCCAATCGCAACGAATAGAAAGGTTTATTGGATCGTTACGTTATCTACACTTCAAAATGAATGCCATTTTTATTAAAAAACAACTTTACGAAAGATTATTTTAACAAAAAGAAAACAATTTCATTTCGAAAGGTTACGTATTGTAGCGTTTGAACGATCCGTATTGTATAACTAAAGTACTTTTTCCCATTGCTCGCTGGCAACTGATCGCTCCAGCGCTTCCAACACGGCCACACAATGTAATATACTCTCGTGGCTCCTCGGCTCTTTGCCTGTGCGAAACATCTCTACCATATCCACATAGCTCTTGTGGATGCCTTCGTGTTTTTGCCTGGCTTCCAGCAATTGAATGCCGTCCTCTGTTTCCACATAAGTAGCCCATTTTCTTACCTTACTCACAAAAACCAGTGTAGCATTCATGCCATTAGCAAAAATCAAAGTAGCTGTAGTATTGTCTCCGTTTTCATGCACACGAACCTTCTCTACCGAATCTCCAAAAATGTATAACAAGGGCTGCACAGTGTGTACACCATAAAAAAACACCCCTCCGTATTCAGACTGTATATCTACCGGCCCATACCGCACCACCTGCCTGATATCGCCCATCCTGCTTACCTGATCTTTGATGTCAAAAGTCTCGTGACTGTGCGCAATGGTACTGTAAGACGTTACCGGAGTGCCCACTTCTCTGGCCAGCTTCAGAAAAGCCCTGCCTTCGCTCTGACGGTAACAAAACGGCTTATCTACAAAAGTGGGAACACCTGCCTTTACAAAAGGCGTGGCTGCATCGAGGTGGTATTTGGCATGACGATGATCGACAATCAGCGCATCTATCTTTCCCAGCATGTCTTTGGGGTCTTTCACTACCTCGGGTATACTCCCTTTTTCCATGGCCTTTTTTGCAAACTGCTCCGTTTCACCCCAGATATACTGCACTTCAAAATCCGGAAATTTCTTATCTACATTAAACATCCGGCCAAAGCCTACGGCATGAGAATTTTCTGCTCCTATTATGCCTATGACTTTTTTCTTAGCGGTGTTTTTTTCGCTAACCAACCCGGAAGCAAAAACACCAGACCCAGCCAGCGTAAGCGTAGACAATGCTGCTCCTTTTCCTACTTTTTGTATAAATGCTCTTCGTGAATTCATGCTTATTGTTTTTCGTTTTTTATACACACAACCGACACATCTATAGCCGGTAAATACACTACAAAATTTCCTTTAAGATAATCATTGCTGCGAGCAATCCCTCCTCCTACCTTTCATACTCGTTTTGGTTCAATTATTTCCTCATCACACCCCCATCTGTCCAGACACGATTTGGCATCACTCAAAATTAAAAAAAATACTTTTCGTAAGTAAAAAATATAAAATTAGTAATTTTTCGTAAAAATATTTCTTTTACTTTGATTCTAAAATCACAAATAGAAATAAAATGAAGAAACACATAACAGGGCTTTTAGTTTTGTTGTTTACAAACCTCAACCTGACACAGGGTCAGTTTAAAACAAGCTACCCTGACATACCCCGAATCGATGTTCACGCCCACTTTGCCGAAGAAGCCGACGGCATAGACAAATGCCTGGACCTAAGAAAAAAACTAAAAAAGAGAAGCGGAATAAACCTGGCCATGTGGCTAAATCTGGGCACAAGCAAAAAACCCATAACCGACAATTCTAAAATGGCACAATGGAGCAATGGCAGAATAGCATGTGCCATAGCAGACTACACCGCTCACAACGGACTGGAAATAGCCCCGGAAGCGCTTAAGGAATACAAAAAACAAGGGTATGTAGGCTACAAAATATGGTCCGGACCATGGTACAGGGTGCTAAAAAACAAAGAAGACGGCTACCCCTACATCAACGATCCTGCACACTCTCCCACTTTTACGGAAATGGAAAAAATCGACTTTCCGGGTGCCTCTGTACATATAGCCGATCCCAATGGCCCATATGGCAAACGCACACCCTGGCTGGCCGATCCGGTGGAGTACTGGAAAGAAATTTTGGCATGGACGGATGTCCTCAAAAAACACCCGGACTTAAAAGCAGTAATGGCTCATGCCAACTGGCTCATCTGCCAGGACGCACAAATTGATTTTCTGCGATACTTACTAGCTACCTACCCCAATCTGCACCTCGACCTGGGAGCTACATTTCAATACTACAATCTGGTAAACCCGGACAACCTTCGGTCTTTTATGATAGAATGGGCCGACAGAATTCTATACGCTACCGACATCAGCTCATGGGAAAACGATGCGCAAACAGATGAAAGGATTCAACAATACCTCAATACTTTTGAAATACTGGAAACAGACCATCTGGTAGCAGGTAGCTTCTTCAGCGATGCTCCCATACAAGGACTAAACCTACCCAAAGAAGTACTGGAAAAGATATACTACAAAAACGCGCTCAAGATATATCCGCAAATGAAAAAATCGATGGAAGCATTAGAAGACTAATCAGGTATTTTCAGCTTATTGGGCCAGTTCGGTCATAGCCAGATAAGCCATAAGGCCCGCCCCGGTTTTCAGGGCTTCTTCGTCTATATCAAAAGTTGGTGTATGCAGCCCTGAGGTTATCTTTTTCTCCTCATTGCCCACACCCAGCAGGTAAAAGCACGAAGGTTCTTTGTGAGAATAATACGCAAAATCTTCTGCAGCCATCCACAGTTCTTCATCCACCACATTACGGGGTGACACGTAGGCCTCTATGTTTTTTTTGAGGCTGGCTGAGAGCAATTCGTCGTTGAGCAGGTAAGGGTAGCCATGCGCAATATCTACTTCGCATGTAGCCCCCATACTATCCGCCAGCTGCACGGCCAGTGCTTTTATTTTTTGCAACGCCTGCTTGCGCCAGGTTTCGTCCATAGTGCGAAACGTACCCTCCAGCGACACCACATCGGGAATTACATTGGTAGCCCCATTGCCGATGATTTTACCAAAAGACAGTACTGAGGGGGTTTTGGGGCTGGCATGACGGCTAACGATCTGCTGCACTGCTACAAGAAACTGACCGGCAATCAATACAGGGTCGATACATCGCTCGGGCATGGCCGCATGTCCTCCGCGCCCTATAAAACGAATATAGAGCTCGTCTGATGAAGCCATAAATTTACCCGACCTGATTCCCACCTTACCACAGGCCAGCTCCGGCTTTACATGCTGCCCTATCACGCTTGCAGGACGTGGGTTCTGAAGCACTCCGCCTTTGATCATTAGCGGCGCTCCTCCCGGTATTTTTTCTTCCGCTGGCTGAAAAAGTACTTTTACCGTTCCCTGCCAGTGCTCCTTTAGCTTACAAAGTATACGCGATGCTGTAAGCAGCATCGCTGTATGGGCATCATGGCCGCAGGCATGCATCACACCGGGGTTTTCAGACACAAAATCATGTGTATTTTCCTCCGAAATGGGAAGCGCATCCATATCGGCCCGCAAGAGTATCGTTTTACCTTTTTCTTTTCCGTGAATCACCCCCAAAAGGCCGTTTTCGTCTATCCGATCCAGCGAATCCAACGGCAACTTGCGTAATTCACTTTCTATAAAATCTGCCGTGTGCTTTTCTGCAAACGACAACTCCGGATGCCTGTGCAGGTGCCGCCTGATGGCTACACAAGACTGCCAATACTCCTGAGCCAGGCTTTTCACATGATTGGTCCTATCCATTCTTAGTCGTTTGCTTTAGAATACTATATGTTGATAAACACTTTTTTCTTGTACATGAAGTAGCAAATATACCAAAGTAAAAACCAGGTAACCATACTGGTGGCTATGGCTGCCCCCAGCTCTCCCATAAAACCAAAAACGGCGTATGTAAGCGGTGTGACTGTGGCAAGCAACATATCTGCACCTCCTATATGAGCAAAAAGGTATATGAAAAGAGGATTCATGCCCACTATGGCAAAAAAGAGTACTATTCGGGTTTGTTTTTTGATATCGATAAAATAATACGACAATGCCAATGCCAGAAACGACCATCCACCACTCACTATTACAAAAGAACTGGTAGCTATGCGCTTGATAATAGGCGTAACAAAATCTAATCCGTATCCCAGCACCAGCCCTGCTAATCCTGCGATTGCCAGTGGCTTCAATTTGTCCATGGCAGACCGGTCCGACATGAGTAATTTACCTGCCAGTACCCCCCAAATGGTGTGTGCAGTGGTAGGTATGGCATTGAACGGTACCCAATGCCCTCCGGATAGATACCCTAGCAGTTGCATCTCTACCCATGCCCCAAAATTTTTGTCAGGCACAAAGCCCTGATCGTACCCCTCTATCCAAAAACCACGGTACAGCAATTCCGACAAAAGGATAAGAGCAAATGAAACTCCCACCTGAAACCACACCGACCGATGCATAATCAAAAATGCAATAACAATAGATACCGACAGCTGCGCCAATACATTGTTGAAATGGAAAATAATCTTGCCCGGCCCTATGCAATACAGCCACCAGCCAAACAACAAAAGCAAAAAGGCCCTTTGCAGGGTATGCATCAATATCGCTTTATGCGCATCCCCTCTTTCTCTACGCTTGGCATAAGACAATGGCATAGCCACCCCAACTATGAAAGTAAAAAAGGGCTGAATTAAATCCCAGAATGCCAAGCCCCGCCAGGGTACATGCGTCAATTGATTGCCGACAAACCCTACCAGCGTGCCCTCAAACTGAGGAGCGTTGAGGTGGGTAAACAAATGCGAAAACTCTCCAATCAATAAAAACATGGTAGCTCCTCTAAAAAAATCGAGGGAAAGCAGCCTTTCTCCTTTTTTACTCATAATCTAAATTTTAAAATCTAAAAAAAACACCTGCAAACCAACCAGCAGCCCCTATACTACGAAGCAAGTGAACTTTGAACACTTTTGGTCTGCGGGTACATTTTGTCAGTACCTATAGGGTAATACACAGACACGATCACAAATGGTTATCATCGTTCGAAAATTAAAAATAAAGGTAACGAAAGATAAAAAGCAAATTAAACATAAGTTTTTGAAATAAATAAACATCAATAAATCTAATTTTACCTTTCAATAAAAACTAACCGTAATCAAAGCTTAGTTAAACACAAAAAGTATTATTTTGTGGCATCAACCTTAAACACTCGTATTTTATGAATAGAAAAAATATCACATGGAGCTTTGTTGTATTTAGTCTGCTTATCATAAGCAGCTATTCCGGACTCGCCCGACAAACGCGTGGGGTGGTAAAAAAGAGCCTATCTTTTACCAGCAAAACGCTGGAACAAAAAGTAAACTACTCTGTATACTTACCTGCCGGATATGCCAAAAGCAATAAAAAATACCCGGTATTTTACCTGCTTCACGGCTACACTGATGATGAAACCACCTGGCTGGAAAATGGCTGGGTAGACCAAACCGCCGACCGGGGCATACTGGACGGCTCCATAGCTGAGATGATAATAGTAATGCCGGATGCCGGACTAAAATGGTATGTAAACCAACCTGACGGAAAGTTTGATTATGAAACTATGTTTATCACCGAACTGATTCCCCACATAGATGAGACGTATCGCACGCTTGCCAATAGAGAAAACAGAGCGGTAGGGGGACTTTCTATGGGTGGTTTTGGTGCACTGGGTTACTCTATGCGGCACCCGGATGTATTTAGTATATGCCTAGCACTAAGCTCCGCCATCCGCCCCGACGATGAAACCCTTAGTCTATCCCAAAAACACTTTGACGGACTTTATGCTCCCGTATACGGCAAGGGGATTGCCGGTGAGAAAAGACTTTCACCACATTGGAAAAACCACAATCCGATTACCCTTGCCGAAACACTGCCTACAGCTGACCTGCAGCGCATTCACTGGCATATATCCTGCGGCGATGACGACTACCTGGAGTATGGCAGCACCAAACTTCACAGGGTATTTAAAAACCGAAACATCCCCCACGAGTTTCGCATCTATGACGGTGCGCACAATTGGGTATACTGGCGAACCTACATTAAAGAAAGCCTGGAATACATGACCAGCAAATTACCAAAAGAGTAAGCAGAAAAGAAACCAAAGGCCGGCCCTGGAAACTCATAAAGCATCAATCTACTTTATTTTTTCGGGCCGGCCCCAACTAACCATCCACCGCTATGGTGCACATAATATTATGTGTGTTCGGACTTATTTCTGTACCTCCAAAACGTATATCTTCACAACCCTCTATACTAAACTGCTGCCCTCCCCTGATCAGACTCAGCGAGAAATTCATCTTCCATACCGCTCGTCCGGAGTTTTTAACCAAAAGGTTTAAAAGGTGATCGCCATACTCCAGCCTGGGACTGATGATGCGAACATTATCACTAAACTTATTCGCATTTCTGGTTTTACCACCTAATATCACTCCATCGAGGGTAATGATCGCCTCGTCATCTACTTCGTTTACCTGAATAATGAGCCGGTCATCTTTTTCCAGGTAAAGCGAGTGTGTACTATGGTTGTAGGTTTTTGGCCCCATCCAGTCTCCCAGACTTTTGAATATACCATCCAGAATCTCAGGAAACTTACCGGCAGCATACCTGGCTGTTTCCTTTATCACCAACTCCTGGCCTATCGCTATCAGGTCATCACTTGTTTGCGATTTATCTATTTCATCGGTTAGCTTATCTATCAGAGAAGGATTGTCAGACACTGGCACAGGTTCGTTTACAGGCTGAGGTATAGGTTCATTACCTGAACCTTCCGGCGTAATTTCTTCTTCGGCTTTCATGTTTTCTTGTTTTAAAAAAGTTACACATCGCGCTGAAAAATGCGCCAAAATCAATACCGCTGAAGCAACGTATCTACCGTAGACAAAACCGGGGCAATATACCGGGCGTCATACCCTTTCCAATGCGGATCGAATGCCGGAGCTGCCGAGTTTTTAGGATAGTTCAGGGGCATCTCCTCTTTGTGAGCAGTAGCCCCAAGCTTGTATCCCAGGGCACTCTCTATGAGCACCACCAGATCGTCATTGTGTTTTCCGTTCACATCATTGTATGTAATCCCAAAAAAGTAGTAATTCTTTCGGGCACGCTTGTCCCGCGCGTTGTTATTGAGTGCTGCCAAATCATGACTGAGAGGGTGAATCGACATAACACCATCGCCCGGTGTGGGCAACCAGGGAGCTACCCCCTGATGAGGTGTGCATATAGTCACCACCGCTTTACATGGAAAACCATCTGCTATCATTTGCCGGGCCACTACACCTCCCATACTATAGCATACAAAAATGGTATTTCTAAAATCTCTACCGGTTTTTCCCAGCTGAGCAGCGAGTATTTCCGCTCCCTCTTTGAAGCGCTTGTTTATCGGAAAATCACAATTCCAAAATGTCCAGCTTCTTGAACTGGGCAATCTTCTTATCCCGTTCAACACTGATTTCATACCTGAGCTACTATGCGCCCATCCGTGTAATAATATTACATGCTTTGACGCACTATGGCGTGTGGCGCTTACTTCCTGAGCTTCATGCAACTCTACAGAAGCTTTTGCAGTTACCGTTTTAGGTGCTGATTTTACAATTTCTTTCATGGCGTAATCGGTTTATGTGAGATGAACTGCCTGTTTTACCATCGCAGAAGAGCACTAAAAAAGAAGACTGTTAATGTGTGAAAAATCACTCTTCATTTCCAGCACCCGCACTACTTACAGGCTTATTACTCATCAAACCTAGCCACTAATCAGCTCATTCATTATCAGTGCTTTAGGGTATTTATAACTCCGTGAAACACTCACATAATACACTTTTTAGTTAACCCGTTGTGCATCGTAACCCCTCAATAAGGAAACAAATTTCCCGTACTGATCGCCAGTGTTGCTCAAAACCATTTCACTTTGTAACTACAGCCACCCAGTCTGTTGTATCGTCTTCGGGAGCGCTAAGCACAACGGGCGTTCCCTTTACTTTTTCTGTCCTTTTCAGGTATTCTCCCGTCCGGGGATTGTACCATCTGAGCGTGTATGTATGCCGACCTGATGGGAGGGTTAGTCGGGTGCTCCCTCCATTTTTAAGGTACACGACATAAATCTGCCCCTCTTTTGCGAAGCAATAATCCGCCGAGGAAAGAAGGTCGTCACGACTATTCATTTCAGTAAATGGTAGCGCATTAAAAAAATCGAGTGCATACCGGCACTGATCCCAAAACAAATCACGCGAACGCCAGTCTTCGCAGGTCAGGTCACTATGAGGGTGAGCGTATCCAAAATACCACTCCAACCCCCATGCTCCTCCCATCAACGCACCCCAAAGGGCATTTTTTCTGGGTAGATCATGGGTAGGATCTTCGCTATCCGGCAAGAGGGAGTGCTGGGCATCTCCCGGCTCATCTACAGCCAGAGCCCACTGCCTGCCCGCCTGCCCTGACTTTTCGAGCCATGCTATAGTCTGCGGGTGCACAGTATCAAAATTGCGGTGGTGAGTCTGCAAAGACACTCCGGTATATTTCGAATCAGGACCAAGTATATCATCGAACATCACTCCGTTGTGAATAACTACATGGTGCCGGTATGGATCGTGATCGTAAAAGTACTGCGCCATAGCCAACCGCTGATGGGTAAACTGAGGAGGTGTTTTGTGATTTTTCACCCAATCACCACTCTCTTCGCACATATTCCAGTTCAATGCCAGGTGATGCCCAAACCGGGCTATCAACTCTCTGTAATACAACTTCCTCAGCGCTCCTACACCTCCATTGTCCAACAGCCCCTGGTTTTCTACTTCCTGAGTTTTAAAATGCAAAAACAAGCCCAACTGCTGGGCATGACTAAAAACAACCTCCCACTGAGCCAGCCTGGATACATCGAAGCGATCGTGTGTGTCGTAATCGACGTAGGGAAACACGTTTTGATCATCGCCTTCTATGTTTAAGGTAAGAAACGACACAGCGTTCATTCCCTCTGAGGCCAGGTAATTCAATGCACCGATCAGGCCCTTTCCTTTGGTTTCTTTCCATGTTGGGTCTCCCTTTTTCCAATCCTCCTGATGAGGCTGCCATGATTTCACCAGATTGTCTTTATGACCATCGGTATGAAAAGTGCCATCAAAGTCGGCGTAGGACAGCAGGTTTTCGGGGGCATCTGCTCCACTCTTCAGAAAATACTGCCCTGTTTCCGCAAAGCGCAAATACCGCTCGCCTACATACTGCAAACGGCCTTTTGCCCGAAAGTCTCTTCCTGTTTTGTCGCTAGGTGCAATCAGAAAATCTCCTTCCAAACCATCCATATATCCCCCACTCTCACCCGGGTTCTGCCGATCGCTCACAGCCACCCAACTGCCCTTTCGAAACTGCACCTTGTAAGCCCAACGCCCGGTTTCGTCGGGGGCAAAATGTACCCGCCAGCGATTGCCCGACTTGGCAGAAGTATTTGCTGCATCGCCATCTGCAGCAAAATATCCCGGCACCCGATATACTTTGCCACTTTCCAAATGGGTAAACCGGACATTCAACCTGAAATTCATAAACGGATTGAAGGCATCTGATTCAGAGACCTGAGGCCCTTCGAAATCAAGCGTTACTTTGTGCCATTTCTTTAACTCACCGCTTACCGTTTGGGCAGACAGTGAAGTACTTACCAAAAGGAGAAAAAAGATTGCTGTATAATATCGTTTCATAGAAAGAAGGATTTACATCAGGGAAGGATGCTTATACAGAAACTCCTAAGATAATAAAAACAAAAGCAATCAGGAAGCGCTACAACAGGCCTCCACCCATTTGCCTGCACTCATTACTTGTAATACTTCCGAATAATCTCTTTAATCTTCGCATGGATGGCTGTGTTTTCATATACACCTGCAAAAACCTGCGCATGCGGTCCGTAAGCAAATACCGGCACCATGATACCCGTATGATCGTGAGTGTGAAACTGTCCTTCTACTTCCTGATTGCTGAGGTTTCCCTGTGGCAGAGAAAGCCCGCCCGTTTCATGATCAGCCGTCACTACAACTAATGTTTCACCGTTTTCATCAGCAAATTTTATAGCCTCAGTGATCGCTCTATCAAAATCAATTACCTCCTCTACGATCATATCAGTCTTATTGCTATGCCCTCCCGAATCAATGAAAGAATTTTCTACCATCAAAAAGAAGGGTTTGTTTTTGGCCGACAAAAATGTGGTGGCCGCTTTTACAGCCTCCGGCAAAAAATCGCCTCTGCCCTGCACTTTGCTTGCCAGCCCTCCCTGAGCTGCAAAGTAGGCCGCTTTTTGTGCTTCTATACGGTTGATCTGATGTAGCCCCTCTGCACTGACAAAGCCCGCTGCATCAAGAATACCATTGTTTTCAAAGGCCTTGCCGCCTGCACTTATCACCAACGATAGCGGGCTCTGCTTCAGGTCGTTTGCTATGGCCTCAGACATATCTCTTTCCGGCTGGTGGGCAAAAAATGCAGCTGGAGTAGCCCCTGTCAGTTGGTCGGTGGTAACTATGCCCGACACAAAACCTAATGGTGCTACGTGTTCCGGCAAATTCTCCACCTTGTTCCCTTGTGGATCCAGCCCGATATAGCGGTTTTTGGTTTTTGTGCCAGTTGCCATGGCTGTGCCTCCTGCTGCTGAATCTGTAGTAAAGTCGTCTGCAGCCTGGGTTTTGCTCAGCCCGATGTGCTTTAGCTGAGTCATTGTCAATTCATTTTGGTTGGCAAACATGCCCGACGATACCTGACCTAGTCCCATACCATCGCCTATCAGCAAAATGATATTTTTTACCTTTTTCGTTTTACCATCCGTTTTGAATGTGGGCCTGTATACCTCGTGACGGGTGGTCGTATGGTATACATTTTTGCTGAGTGTGCTCAGGTAAGCTGCAGCTTTGGCCAGCTGGTCGGTATTGACATAATCCACCCCCAGATCGGCAAATGCTTTCCATGCCGTTTTGGAATCTGGTGTACCCCAAAACCGAAAAGGCTTATTTAACGCATGTGCTTTGGCTATAACTTCTTTTACCTTCTGAAGGTCTTCATCTACTAATCGTCCTTTTCCATTCCACTGCGAGTAGGGTTTGAAACTGAGGCTAACCATAGCAATTTTTTCGAGCGCTGCATCGCCCGGATAGTCGAGCTGCTGGTAATCAAACTGAATATAAGACGGGTATTTTTGATAGGCTGATATTTTGGGTCTGTTGCCCGAAATCACCAGAGAAAGGTAGCCATCGTTCACCGCCTGTATAATGACAGGATGCCTCACTACGGTAGCCACTATTTTGTCTAGTGTAGCATAGGCTTCTGTTTTTACATCTATCAAGAGCTGAATGTGTCTGTTGTTCCACAGATTGAGGGCCAAAGCCCGCTCTATGGGCTGCAGGTAAAGGGTTTCGAGTGTCCTTTCTTCTTTTATTGTTTCTTTTTCGTGCGCTACATACAGCTTGTCTTCTATGAGCAGCACATCAGCTTCTATAGACGAAAAGCCCTGCGAAAAAGCCTCCCAAAAAGGAACAGCATGTTCATAGTCATTGTGTGCGTGGAGCTTTGCAGTGCCAAATATTTGTGCTTTTGATATACCGTAGCAAAACACAAAACAGCTGATAAAAATAAATTGTCTAACCATAGGTGATTGTACTTTTTTAATGATGGCCTAAACTTAGGTATAAGACAACAAAAAGGAGATTTAGACTGACGCTTTTTTATATGGCTGCCAATAGAAAAGTACCCGAAGCGAAAACTTCAGGCACTTCGATTTATTAATTATGCAGATTGTCCGCAAGGATTGCCTGCCACTTTCGAGCAAGCTGCAACTCCCCGTCGAGCTGAAAATGTTCCTCAGAATGAAAAAGAACAAACCTCACCTGTGGCACAAGACGATCTTTGGGCACAAAAACAAGCGTTACCTGATCTATCACCGAGTGGGCACCTTCCTCAGTAGTAACAGTACGCTTCACTGTATCTACTTCACAACTCTTCAACCCTTCCATAGACACAAATTGTTCAAACTCTATGGTGTTCGTATTTTTATAAAAAAACACATACCTGTTTGAAGAAGATATCCCTATCGAAAAGTCTACTCCACAATCACAGGTGGCCAGATCGCTATTTTGAGATTTGGCTATCTTTTTCAATCCGTTGATTAACATCTGCTCTTTATTCTTTCTGCTTCTATGCATCATCACAAACGGCATCATGCACAGGGCTATTGCAACAAGCCCAATTATGGTTGTTCCTAACTCCATTTTGTTAAAAAATTATAACGTGAAAATTTGCCAGCAAATAGATATGCTGTGGCGTCTCAATGAGGTACATAAAAGCACCTGTCAAACTCAAAGAGAAGAATTAGAAAAAGAAGTGAAAGGGATAAAGAATATCTGCTTTTGCACGCTCAATCAGCACCCTGACACGAAAAAAATTCAGGGAATAAAGCTGATCTAAAAAGAAAGGGTTTGCCCATAAAACAGCATTTTGCAGGGTATCTCCCGCAGAGTAGGGCTGTGCAAATGAAGGCACTCGGGTATTGAGAGAAAAATCAAAGGGAACAGTATGACTGAAGAAACCACGTAAATCATCTTTCTGATTCAGGATTTCGCTCGCATACTTTTGCTCAATCGGCTTAAAAGATTCATCATAGCATAACCCTATAGCCAGTATATAAATGGCCGATAAAAAAGTAAAGGTCGCTATTTTCTTTAAAGTGTTCAACTGAAACTGTATTAGGAATTTTATACTAACGAAATACTATCTGCGGCTAACTGGTTTTTTTAAGAATCCTTTGGTGTATACAACAAAACCCGCTATCACAAGCAATAACCCAATGATATTGGTAATAGTGGTAAAATACCCCACAAACAAAACCAGCATACCTGCCAGCAGCGTACGCTCCGAATAACTTACCAGCTCCATGGCCGATAGGCTATTAATGTCTCGGGAGTACTTGTACAACTCCTTGTCGATATTGAGCTGCGCTACCACTATCCACACTACAGATATTTTGAGAATAAGTAATCCCATGGCATTGATAACCGGGTGGTGAAAAAAATCGAGTGGAAGAAATAAAAAATACAACTGGGGTACAGCCGAGTAGATTACCGTCATCAATCCAAATACAGAAAAGATAATCCAATACCAACCACTGATACGTTTTAGCCTGCTGTATTGCAGGTCACTTTCGGCACCTGTAGCTTTTCCGTTTTTCATAAAAAGCTTTCTGAAATGCTTCCAGAAAACCATAAGCCAGGTGGTCACAATCATAAAAGCAAGCAAATACATTTGCAGCAAAGGGTCTGTCATTATTTATCTATTTTAAGTGAAACATAAACTTCGTCCAAAATTTCATTTTTATCCGTCAGCACCACCAACTTATCATTAGCAAGCAACTCGGTGGCTCCATTGGGTGTCAGATAATTTCCTTCACGCTCAATCATAGCAATAATTGCCTTTTTAGGAAAATTCAAGTCAACAATTTTCATTCCTACTATAGCAGAATCATCATCAATACGTATTTCCCGCATAATAGTCTTACGGTGTTCGGTTAATAATTCATCAGTGGGCGACATGGGTTTGGCTTTTTCCGGAAGGCCTACGTTTAACCATCTGGCTATCAATGACAATGTGGTACCTTGAATTACTACCGAGGTAAGCGACACAAAAAATACAATGTTGAAAATCATATTGGCTTTGTCTATACCAGCCAACAAAGGATACGTAGCAAAAACGATAGGCACAGCCCCCCTCAATCCAACCCAGGAAATATAAAACCTTCTCCTCAATTTCATTTTAAAGGGCATCAGTGAAATAAACACCGCCAACGGACGCGCTATCACTATTAAAAATGCAGAAATCAACAGTCCTATACCTATGTAAGGCACTACCTGACTTGGAAACACCAGCAAACCCAACGTAAGAAACAGTACAATTTGCATCAACCAGGCCAACCCATCAAACATCCGCATAATTGTCTTTTTATGAATCAGGTTTTGATTACCCAGGTATACCGAACAAATATAAATAGCAAGAAACCCATTGCCTCCCACCGCGTCGGTAGCCGAAAATGTAATAAACATGAGCGCTATGGTAAGTACAGGATAAAGTCCTTCAAAATCCAGCTTGATTTTATTGATTACTATTTTACTCAACTTGCCAAATAAAAAACCTGCCACACCTCCGATAGCCATTTGCATAAAAAACAAAGGGATAATAGACCAAATGCTTTTATCGGGATGTTGTACTAAAGAAAGAAAAGCTATTGTGAGTACATAAGCCATAGGGTCATTACTCCCACTTTCCAATTCCAGAGTAGGTCGCAGATTCTTTTTAAGCGCAAGGTTTTTGCCCCGCAAAATTGAAAATACAGCCGCCGCATCTGTAGAAGAGACAATCGCTCCCAAAAGTAGGCTTTCGAAAATACTAAAGTCGGTAATGAGGTATACAAACCCTCCCAACCCCACAGCAGTAAGCAAAACCCCCAGGGTAGACAATGCTATTCCTTCTTTTAACACCGGCCTGACCGAGGGCCAACTGGTGTCTAAACCTCCCGAAAACAGTATAAAATTTAACGAAACTATACCTATAAACTGAGTGACCTTAGGATTATCAAAATAGATACCTCCTACCCCATCTGATCCGGCCAACATACCTATAGTGAGAAATAATAGTAAAGTAGGTATTCCAAAACGATAACTGGTTTTACCAGCTATAATACTAATGAGCAATAGTACAGAACCGATCAGAATAATATTTTCAATGGTTATGTTCATATAATTGGGTTAATAAAAAATCAAATTAGTTATCTCGCGCATGCCTGACTCTGTCGGTTATATCTTTATTGTGAAAAAAATGTTTTTTTACCAACCACTAAACCCTGCCAGGCTCACCGATATTGGTCTATCCAAGGCATCACCTGCACCAACAAAATCATGTTAATTTAGTCAGCTCTTTTCTCCTCGTATCCTACTGAGAGTTTCCTGGGATATACCCAGCATAGATGCAATATACCCTAAATTGGCTCTTTGGTCTATATCAGGAAAAAATGAAAGTAATTTATCATACTTCTCTTTGGCAGAAAGAAACATATAGCCCTTGGAGTAAGTATCAATATAAACCAACTGCTCCTCTATTAGTTTTCCCAGTAGTATAAAGTGATTATTCAGGCAGTTCACCTTTTCGGTTATTGTCCAAGTAGACATCACATGACATTTTTTTAATCGCTATTCTTTTGAAATAGCATCTCTAACCATATCAGTTCTGGCTCTTTCAGTTTAGATTACACCCTTGTAGAGGGTACTACTGAGTCCTTTAAATGCAACAACAGGACTACCTAAGCATTGTTTTCGTCTGGCATTCTATCTACCTCTAGCACAGAGAGAAAACAATCACTTTCCGATACAAAACTTGCTGAATATATTATCCAGCAGATCGTCGGTGGTGATCTCTCCGGTTATTTCGCCGAGGTGGTGCAGGGAGTGACGTATATCCTGCGCCAGAAAATCGTTGCTGATCTGATGGTCGATACCACGCACTACATCGTGCAGCGAGTTTTGGGTATTAACAAGGCTTTGGTAGTGACGGGCATTGGTTACTACTACATTGCCTGGGCGGAAGTTATCCATCTGGCTTTTGGTCCAGATCAGCTCCTTCAGCTTATCTACTCCTTGCTGTCCTTTGGCCGATATGGCTACATAGTGGTCATTGTCCTGTAGCGAGGGTGCCGATTCACCTACCTTGTCGAGCTTGTTGCCCACCAGTATATAGGGTTTGTTTTTTGCTATCAATCGCTCCTCCTGATCCTGTATTACCTGCAGGCTTTCGGTACTCAGATCGAAGAGGTATATAATCAGAGCTGCTTCGTCCATCTTTTTTTCTGCCCGCTCCACCCCTATTGCTTCTATCTGGTCGGTCGTTTCGCGCAGGCCGGCCGTATCGATAAAGCGAAATTTGACACCCCGAATATTGAGTTCGTCTTCTATAATATCGCGGGTTGTGCCGGGTATGTCCGACACTATGGCTTTTTCATCCTCGAGCAGGGCATTGAGCAAAGTAGATTTGCCAGCGTTGGGTTTACCCACTATGACTACTGGCACACCGTTTTTGATCACATTGCCCAGCTGAAAACTATCAATGAGCTTCACCAGCACCTTGTCTATAGTGGTGATCAGCTGTTTGAGTTCGTCTCTGCTGGCAAACTCCACATCTTCTTCGGAAAAATCGAGTTCCAATTCTATCATCGAAGCAAAATGCACAAGCTTTTCGCGTAGTTTCTTTATTTCTGCCGATATACCGCCCCGCATCTGGTTGAGAGCTGTCAGGTGTGACGCTTCGTTTTCTGAGGCAATCAGGTCGGCTACTGCCTCGGCCTGAGCAAGATCAAAACGACCGTTGAGGTAAGCCCGCTGGGTAAATTCACCGGGGTTGGCCAGCCGTGCTCCTTGCTTTACCAGCAGCTGGATTACCCTGTTGACAATATAAGGCGAGCCGTGTGTCGATATTTCTACACTGTCTTCTTTGGTAAAAGAGTGTGGCTCTACAAACAAAGTGGCCAGCACCTCATCTACAAGAGTATCGCCATCCATAATATAGCCAAAATGTGCCGTATGGCTCGGTTTGTCAGACAATTTTGTTCCTTTAAACACCTTGTCGACTATGTCTATACACCCTCGTCCCGACAGACGAATAACTGCTATAGCTCCCACGCCCGGAGCTGTTGCCAATGCTACTATGGTCTCGTTTGTATCCATGGCCCAAAGATACACATACCCCCTGCCTACCCCAGACTTGTCGGGTCAAATATTTTTTCAGAAAAAGACATACCTATTCCAACTACAACAGGGCAATGCGTGTCTCTAAGACTGAGAAAAACAATTTTTATAAAAAACTAAAAATAGAAAGATGAAGAAGATGAGAGCAACGATGAAAAAGGCGATGCTATGGTGTACAGTGATATCCACAGCTATACTGGCATTTGCCTGTATGGAAGAAAGCGAATACGAAAAACAGGTAAAGCAAAACAATGAGGCTATAGAAGCATACCTGGCCGAAAACAACATTACTGCCAAAAAGTCTAACACGGGCATCTACTATGAAATGCTCGCAGAGAAAGCCGGAGCAGCCTCTCCCGAACCGGGTGATGTGGTGATTATCAACTATACCATGAAAACGCTGGATGGCGAGTTGGTAGAAGCCAATACCAGTAGCACGACCAAGTTTAAGTTTGCCTGGACGAGCATAATGCCCAACGGACTGAATTACGGTGTGGATTTAGCTAAAAAGGGAGAACAAATACGGGTATACCTGCCGGCGTATCTGGCCTTCAACAACTACAGCCTGCCCAATGTTTTTGGCCCCAATGAAAACTTTATAGTAGAAATGGAGCTGGTAGACTTCATGACCGAAGAAACCATGTACGACTTAGAAATTGATGCTATAGAGTCGTATATAACCAGCAAAGAACTGGAGGGAGTTGAGCCGCACTCATCCGGATTGTACTTCAAGACTCTGGAAGCAGGTACCGGGCAAACTCCGAACGATCATAGCCAGGTGGAGCTGCATTTTACGCGCAAGTATCTGGACGAAACGGTGATCGAAAAAACAGAATCCGGAAAGCCTCTTGCCGTATGGCTAAACGAAGGCCGACTGGTTGAAGGCCTAAAGCAGGGTGTATTGAAAATGAAAGAAGGTGAGAAAGCGTTGTTGATTATGCCCTCCAAAATAGCATTTGGCGGCAGCATTCAGGTAATACCCACCGCCCTGCGCGAAGAACTGATCGACGACCGTATAATCACAACCAAAGTACTCCCCTACTCTCCTGTAATGTATGAAGTAGAGCTGGTAGATGTAAAATAGAAACCGTAAGCTATTGACTAAAAAAGAAAAACCGTGTAGCAGATGCCACACGGTTTTTCTTTTCCGGCTAAATGCTACGTTTAGATAGCAGCCGCCTCTTTAAATAGATTTACAAATTCTGCCTGAGTAAAACTACCCAAATCACCTTCACCATGCCTACGGGCACTTACCTTGCCCTCCTCTTGTTCTTTCTCTCCTACAATCAGCATAAAAGGTATCTTCTTCGTTTCAGCATCGCGGATTTTTCGTCCTATTTTCTCATCTCTGTGGTCGATAAACCCACGGATGTCGTGCTCCTCCATGTATTTAAACACCTCATCGGCATAGTCTGCATATTTTTCCGATATGGGCAGTACGGCAATCTGATCGGGTGTGAGCCAAAGAGGAAACTTACCGGCACAGTGCTCGGTAAGCACTGCAACAAATCGCTCGAGTGAGCCAAACGGCGCTCGGTGAATCATCACCGGACGGTGCTTCTGGTTGTCGCTACCGATATACTCCAGCTCGAAACGCTCAGGCAGATTGTAATCCACCTGTATGGTACCGAGTTGCCAGCTTCTGTTCAGGGCATCCTTTACCATAAAATCAAGCTTAGGGCCATAGAATGCAGCCTCTCCCAGTTCCGTTACTGTATTCAGCCCCTTTTCTTCGGCAGCTTCTTTGATGGCCGTCTCAGCCTTGTCCCAGTTTTCGTCTGTACCTATGTACTTTGCCTTATTTTCCGGATCGCGTAGCGATATCTGAGCTACATAGTTTTCAAAGCCCAATGCCTTGAAAGTATACAACACCAGGTCGATCACCTTGATAAACTCATCCTTAACCTGATCGGGAGTACAAAAGAGGTGGGCGTCATCCTGCGTAAATCCCCTCACACGGGTAAGTCCGTGTAACTCACCACTTTGCTCATATCTATAAACAGTCCCAAACTCAGCCAAACGCAACGGCAGATCCCTGTAAGACCGGGGCTTGCTTTTGTAGATTTCGCAGTGGTGGGGGCAGTTCATCGGCTTAAGGAAAAACTCCTCTCCTTCGTGCGGTGTAGCTATCGGCTGGAAAGAATCCTCACCATACTTTTCGTAGTGGCCTGATGTTTCGTACAATTTCTTATTCCCTATATGAGGGGTAATTACAGGCTCGTACCCCGCTTTCAATTGTGCCTTTCGCATAAAAGATTCCAACCGCTCGCGCAGCATGGTACCCTTGGGCAGCCACAGCGGGAGTCCAAGGCCTACTTTTTCTGAAAAGGTAAAAAGCTCGAGCTCTTTGCCCAGCTTCCTGTGATCTCTCTTCTTGGCCTCCTCCAGCATCTCAAGGTGCTCTTTCAGCTCTTTCTGCTTCGGAAAAGTAATGCCATACAAACGGGTGAGCTGTTTGCTGTTTTCATCGCCACGCCAGTATGCGCCGGCAATATTCAAAATCTTTGCGGCTTTGATATATCCGGTATGTGGAATGTGAGGTCCTCTACACAAATCGGTAAAGTTTCCCTGCTCATAAAACGTGATCGTACCGTCTTCCAGGTCTTTGAGCAAGTCAAGCTTATACTCGTCACCCTTTTCGGTAAAATACGCTACTGCGTCGGCTTTGCTTATTTCTTTGCGCACATACGCATTTTTCTCCCGTGCCAGTTCCAGCATTTTCTTTTCCAGCTCGCTTAGGTCTTCAGAGTTAAATTCCTGCTCGCCAAAATCCACATCGTAGTAAAATCCACCTTCTATGGCGGGTCCTATGCCCAGCTTGATACCGGGATAAAGAGCCTCCAGTGCCTCGGCCATCAGGTGAGCCGATGAGTGCCAAAATGTGGACTTACCTTCTTCATCATTCCAGGTGAGCAACTGCAACGTACAATCCGTGGTGATAGGCCTATGGCTTTCAACTACTTGTCCGTTTACCTTTGCTGCCAGTACATTTCTGGCCAGCCCTTCACTGATACCCATGGCCACATCGTGGCTCGTACTACCGGAAGGCATCTGTTTTACACTTCCGTCGGGCAGGGTGATATTAATCATTGCGTCACTCATCTAACTTTATTCGTTTTTATTTTTTTGTATAAAAAAATCGAAAGAGGGAATAGCTTCCTGCTTCTCTTTCAATTTCTGCAAATATGCACGTTTTCTTTTTACTTTTTCCGATTCGGCAAGGGCATCTTCATGGAGCGAATCTATGCTTAGCAATTGATCGTAGGCCTTGCTCGCTGAGAGTAAAAAACCCTTCCCTTCATAAGACCGGGCTTTTACCAATAAAGCGTCGGTTAGCATAGAATCAGCCGCCAATATCCGATCGGCTACCAGCACTGCAGAGTCGTACGCCTTCAGTTGGCGATACACATCCGACAGCCGAGTAGCAGCCTGCAGGTGTGTGCTATCCAGCTCCCAGGCTTTGCGCAACATAGCTTTCGCTTCATCGGCTTTACTCTGGTTCATATAGATAGTTGCTTTTTTGATATACAACTTTTCACTGTTCGGAGCAAAAGTTATGGCCTCATCGATCAGCTGTTCAGCCTCTTCGTACTGGCCAGTTTTTTCATATATATCCGACACTTCATAGAGCACCTCATGGTTGTTTCTATACTGCTGAAGGCCTAACTTCATAAACTTGAGTCCGGAAATTGTATCGCCAAAAGCCAGGTATATTTTCCCTTTGTCGTAATAAGATTTAAAATCACTTCTGTTGATCAGGATAGCTTTGTTGATATAATCAATGGCTCTGTCGTATTCCCCCAGCCGATTGTAGATACTAGACTTCAACTGATAAAACCGTGCTGAGTTGGCACCCAGGTTTTCAGCATGGGCGCTGGCCTGCAATGCCCGCGAGGCATCTCCCTGATGAAGGTAGTAATCGGCTGTCAACTCGTAGGCTGCCGGATTGAGGCTATCTAACCGGCGCAGGGTGTTCAGTTGCTGCTCTGCTTCTGTTTGCCACCCCTTTTGCTGTATCAGCCTCAGGTACTGGGCGAGCACTTCCGGATTTTGAGGATTTTCTTCCAGTTGGCCCTGTATGTACGCCAGCTGCTGATCCGGGTCTACTCCTGCCTGCCACTCTTCCGCCACAAGCATAGCATGCCTGGAAAACCGGGTATCGCACCCGCCTATCCAACATACCAATACGATCAACCATACAGAGCGAGTAAATGACATTGCTATAGCGTTGTAAATAAAACCCTGCAAAAGTATGTGCGACAGGCGAGGCTTGCAATGATTACCCGCTGAAATACCGCCCCACCATAACCCCGCCTTTCTTAGGCATAATCCCAAGCAATCTACTGCGTCTTACCACACAAAAATCGTGACACAACCTGCAGATTGTGTAACAAAATGAACCCTGTATGACCTATTTGTAAAACAAAAAATACCATCTGTCATAAAATCCCACCGAGCCTGTTAATTTCAATTTCATCATTGTATATTGGCAATTCTAATTTTTGAATCATAACCAATATTTCTATGGATTTTATAACTAAGTATCAGGATCAACTCGTACCGCTGGCGACTGAATACGGCCTTAAGATAATAGCCGCTATTCTCGTACTCATTGTCGGTTTCTGGATCATCGGCATGGTGATGCGGGGCATAGCCAAAGCCATGCAAAGACAAAATGTAGATCCCTCCCTTTCGCCCTTTATCAAAAGCGTTACCAGTGTAGCACTCAAAGCCATGCTCTTCATTTCGGTGGCGGGTATGATGGGCATAGAAATGACCTCATTCATAGCTATACTCGGTGCGGCAGGTTTAGCTGTCGGTATGGCACTATCCGGCACTTTACAAAATTTTGCAGGTGGTGTAATGATACTGCTCTTCAAGCCCTTCAAAGTAGGTGACTACATCGATGCACAGGGCTACTCGGGCACAGTGAATCAAATTCAGATTTTTAACACTGTACTGAAAACTCCCGACAACAAAACGATCATCATTCCTAACGGAGGACTTTCTACCGGTTCTATGACCAACTACTCTACTGAATCTCGCCGCAGAGTAGACTGGACTGTAGGCATAGCCTATGGTGACGATACCGACAAAGCCAAGGCTTTGATGCGAAAATTGCTCGATGAAGATGAAAGAATTTTAAAAGATCCGGAAGCTTTTATAGCCCTGTCTGCTCTGGCTGACAGCTCGGTCAATTTCACTGTAAGGGCGTGGGTCAACGCGTCTGATTACTGGCCGGTATTCTTCCAGTTTAATGAAAACGTGTACAAAACCTTTAATAAGGAGGGCATTAACATACCTTTCCCTCAAATGGATGTGCATGTGCACAATGCGTAAAACAAAAGTGATACTTTAATAATATTTTGTATTAAGCCCCTAAACAAAAAATCATGGGGCTTAATACAGATTATAAGAGACAATATTTGGATGTTACTTTTTTTCTTGTTAACATTCAAAATCAATTAATTCAACATTGCCCCTTAAGCTATGGAAAAAGGAAAGTGATCGGACATTGCCTATGTGTACTGATCATATCCTCGCTAATGTTCGAAATGATAACGTACTAAACCACCTGTCTGGCAGGTGCTGCACTACTGACTTTGACAGCATGCAGCCTCTGGCTTAACAGGAAAAGAATGTAAACTCAACGGTGGGTGCGACCAACGCTCGCCTTAAAATTTAATATAACCAGTGTACCCTATTATAACATATGGACTTGCTAAGGAAATACAAGAACATCTATGATTCGAATATTATTTTAATGTACAAAGGTGAGGTCACATTTGACCTGATCACCTCCATCATAGAAACACTAGAGCAGCGAATAAGCGAACTGGAGGCAGATCGAATCATCAAAAAGAAATTTTACGGTACGGCCACCGAATGCATCCAAAATCTATATCACCACATGGATGAGGTGTCGGACAACCAACATCAGATAAGCACTTACGATTCCAAATCGGGACTACTGCTGGTAACAGCCAGAAAGAAGTTTTTCAACATCATGACCGGAAACTTTATCCCGAATGGAAAAATCCCTGATATCAAAGCCAAACTCGACAAGATCAACACACTGGAAAAAGAAGACCTGAAAAAAATGTACAAAGAAATATTGTACAACGGCGAATTTTCCAATAAAGGCACTGCCGGTCTTGGTTTTGTAGAGATTGCGCGCAAAACCGGACAAAAATTATCCTACGAATTTCATAAAGTGAACGAAGATTATTCCTACTTCACTTTTCAAATAAGGGTATCCAGAGTCCTGGCAAAGCAAAATGACAGGGAAATCGTAACGGCCAACTAAATGAAAGAACTCTACCACGAAGAACAACAAATTCTGACGGACTTTACTCAAAAGGTAAAGCAAAAGAAGGTCTATCTCAATGATGCCTCCAAGCTCACCGACCACTACCGCGACCTGCTGGAGCAAAGCAAGGTGATCACAAAAATCAGCGATCGCCTGCAAAAAAAGCTGGATTTGGCAAACCAGAAAATCAAACAACAAAACCAGGAAATCCAGGTAAAAAACAAACAACTGGAAACCACCGTGGAAAAGCTCATCCGCATGACTGTCGGTAAAAAAGCCTTCCGCATCATGTTTATGGTAGCCATAGTGCTGTTCATATCAGAGGAATACTACCTGGAGCCCATCATCGAAAGCCACATTGAAATACCGTTTCTCAGCGTAGGGATAAAAATAATGATCGCCATTTTCCTCAAAATCTTTGAAGGCTGGCTGGAAAGCCATTTCATGCACGTACAAATGAACCAGATTATAGGCCAGGAAGAATTCAATGAGAAAGTAATAAAACCAAAACTAGAAAAATTCAAAAACCTAAGAATAGTAGATGTTTGAGATTAACACCAAAAAATGATACGCTAAAAAAAACTCCAACGAACAATCACTTAACAAAACCACCAACTAGTTATGAAAAAGGATAACCTTATTCGCCTCTACGTCTTTAGTCTCATATTAATTATTGTCGGCCTGGTTATTGGCCAATTTGCTAATCAGGAAGCCATCCGCTCTAACAAAAACGATGCGCACCTGGTAAACCTGGCTCAAATGCAGGTATCGTTTAGTGAACAAATAGCCAAAGAAGCCCTGTCTATGTCAGAAGAATTTGCTTCTACAGAAACCAAATTTAATGGCACAAAAAAACGACTGGAATCTGCGCTGACAAATTTTGAAAAGGTACGGGAAACACTGACCAAAGGAGAACTCAGTACAGGCATCAGCCAGCAGGGCAACTCGCCCGTTGTGCAGGATCTGCTAGACAAGTCTGAAATGCAATTCAAAGAAATTGTATCATCTGCCAAAGAAATTTTAGCCCTGAAATTCAGTGATGATACTGACGAAAAACGAAAGGTAGTGGCCAGTGCACTCAACACCATGTTTTACAACCAGCGCCGCTTTGCCCCTACCGCCCGCGACTTAGCCCGCCAATACGAAGTAGAAGCCGTAGAGAGCAAGGGCGGTTTTACCAATGCGGGCTATATACTGGCCATGATACTGGTAGGTATCCTGTTGCTTCAGGCCGCTTTTGTATTCCGTCCGGCGGTAAACCTGGCCTACAAAAACTTCATGTCGGCAAATGAAGCCTTTGTCCGACTGCAGCGCTCAGAAGAAGAACTTCGCCAAAGTGCAGAAAAACAGCTGGAAATCAACGAAAAACTTATCCTTTCTCAACGAGCACTTGAACAACGAAACCAGAAACTGAAAAACTCGGAGCAGGAAATACTGAAGAGTTCCAGAAAGCAAATAGAAGTAAACGAGAAGCTTATCAAGGTGCAGGACGAACTTCGCAAAGCTTATGATAAAGTAAAGTACTCGGAAGAACGCATGAGGTCTATTGCCGAAGAACAGTTGGAAGCTACCGAAAAACTGATGATAGCGGAAAACAAACTAAAGTCTTCGCTGGATCATGAAAAGGAAAGTAAGCAAGAGCTGGAACGCACACTTCAAAACCTGAAAAGTACGCAAAGTCAGCTGGTACAATCCGAAAAAATGGCATCACTCGGTCAGCTTACAGCCGGTATAGCACACGAGATAAACAACCCCATCAACTTTGTATACAATGGTATAGACACCCTGAAAGTATCGCTTGACGATCTGTTGGAAATCATCAACAAATACGATGAGCTGGAAACCACCAACGACTACAAACAAGTGATGCAGGAAATACACGAGCTAAAAGAAGAAGTGGGCTATGAAGACCTGCTGGCCGACCTGCGGGAGTTGGTAGCCGACATCAAGAAAGGAGCGGTACGTACCATCGAAATTGTAAAAGGACTGAGGGTATTCTCACGTCTGGATGAAGAAGAAATGAAACCGGCACACATCAATGAATCATTGGATGCCACACTCATTCTCCTCAGAAACAAAACCAAAAACAGGATCAACGTCAAGAAGTATTACGATGATTCTATTACAGAGATAAACTGCTTCCCGGGGCAGCTCAACCAGGTCTTTATGAACATCCTGAACAATGCCATTCAGGCCATACCCGAAGATAAAAAGGGCGGAGAAATTCAGCTCTATACCGAAAATCAGGATCAGCACGTCATGATCAAAATCAAAGACAATGGTAGCGGTATGTCTGAGCAGGTAAAACGAAGGATTTTCGAACCCTTCTTTACCACCAAGGCTGTGGGAATCGGTACCGGGCTGGGAATGTCCATTACCTTCGGTATAATCGAAAAACACGGAGGCAACATCTATGTAAACAGTGAAGAAGGAAAAGGAACAGAGTTTTCTATCCTCATACCAAAACACCTCGAAGAATCTGACGAGGAAACGACAATATCTCAATCACAAAGCGCATAAAATAAACCTACAGAATGGAAGAATTGCTGACAGCTAGTGCAGAACCGGACAAGGCGAAAACCAAGAAATACACCATCTTATATGTAGATGATGAAGAAAGCAACCTGAGAATATTCAGAATGGCTTTCAAACGACACTACAATGTGCTCACGGCCTCCGGCGGACATGAAGCGATAGAAATGCTTAGAGAGCATGACATCCAGTGCCTGATCACTGACCAGAAAATGCCCGAAATGACCGGCACAGAACTTTTAGAGAAAGTTTTGCCCGAGTTTCCCGACGTAATCCGAATGATACTGACAGGATTTGCCGACATAGAAGCGATCGTGAAAGCGGTAAACAAATGTGGTATCTACAAGTACATTACCAAACCCTGGGACAAAGGTGAGATGAAACTCACCATAGACAAAGCACTGGAAACCTACGAGCTCAAAAGCGACAAAGTAAAGCTGATAAAAGAACTCGAAGCGATAAACAACACACTGGAGCAAAAAGTAGAACAACGAACCAAAGAACTGGCAGAGGTAAATAAAAACCTAATGGATAGCATACGCTATGCCATGACCATCCAAAATGCCATGCTCATGGATCCCGATGAAATCAAAGAAAATTTCAACGATTTCTTTCTGCTTTTCAAACCCTTCGATATTGTGAGTGGAGATTTCTACTGGTTTGCAGAGTGCCACGACGGTACCGACGACATCATGTATCTGGCATCCATAGACTGTACCGGACACGGAGTAGCAGGTGCTTTGATGAGTATGATTGGCGAATCTATTCTCAATCAGATAGTATACGAACACGAAATCTTCGAACCCAAAGATATACTCAACAACCTCAACGAAGGGATACAGGAAATACTCAATCAGTCGGAAGAAAACATGCACCACGGCATGGATGCAGCCATACTGGCCATAAACAAAAGCAAGCAGGAAGTATGTTTTGCCGGAGCTAAACAAAACCTGATCTACACCGACGGAGAGGAATTAAAAGTAGTAAAAGGAGACCGGGTGTCTATAGGTGGATTTGTAAACAAAGAAAGAGACTACACCCAGACTACCCTCCCCTTTGTAGAAGGAGAAACCTGCTTTTACATGCACTCCGACGGTTTTGCTGATCAGTTTGGGGGTGATGATTTGAAAAAATTCGGATCCAAGAGAATATTGGAGACACTGAAAAGCATAAAAGATTTACCCATGAGCGAGCAAAACGAAACATTAGAATCTGTATTTGACACATGGAAAGGTGAAGAAAGACAAACAGATGACGTGCTTTTTATGGGAATTAAAATATAATTTAACGACTTTTACAAATCACAACAAGACCAGTTATGAAAATAAAACTAACTATATTAAAAAATTGGTGTACCAAAAACATTACACCTCTGGCCTGGCAGAGAATAGTGCTAAAGCTACTGCCACAACTCAGAGAAAAAGGGTTTGACCTTTCAGAACTGGAAAACCCAACAGATGACCACTTTTTCAGCGAAGAAGAATTTGGGTTGTTTGCCCAAACACTGGAAAGCATGTATAGCATCACCTTTCCGAAGGAAGTGCTGGAAAAAATACAGTAACATTGGTTTTTCAACTCAAAAAATAGATGTAGGCACAAAACAGCCGAAAAGCTTCATTCGTGGAGCTTTTTTATTTTTGACGGACAATAAACCATCCTCGCAGGTGTTGACACTACTATGAAGACCAAACTTTTTCTTTTTCTACTCGCCGCTATAATCTCACTCAACACAGGGTGCGCAGGCAGCAAAGGCAATGTGGTGAAGGTGGTCAAACCCAAATTTCGCTTTACTCCCTTCAATCCTGCCAAAGACAAATACAAAAAAAGAACTAAAACGGTAAGGTATAAGTCCTTATAATGAATTCTTTGCCTCTGGTATCTGTAATCCTGCCCGTGTTTAATGGCGCCAATACCCTAAAACGGGCCATTGACAGTATTTTATCCCAAAGCCTCGTACAATTTGAGCTCATCGTGATCAACAACGGCTCTACAGATCACAGCGATAAAATCATAGCCTCGTACAACGACCCCAGAGTGCTTGCGCACGAGCTGCCCGAACCCAATCTGGTAACAGCACTAAACTACGGCATAAAACACGCCCGAGGCAAGTACATAGCACGTATGGATGCAGACGACATCTCCCTACCCGACAGGCTACTCCAACAATCCGATTTTCTAAACGCACACCCGGGTATCGGGGTAGTTTCAGGTAAAGTACTCTATACCGGCGATCGGACAAAAAATCTGGGGTATGCCCTGCATGTAGACTGGGCTAACAGACAAGCTACCCCTGATGCCATCTATTTATCGCGTTTTCAGGACTGTGCACTACCCCACCCCTCTGTAATGTTTCGCAAGTCTATAGGCCACCAGCTCGGCTTTTATCGTGCAGGCAATTTTCCGGAAGATTTTGAACTGTGGAACAGGTGGCTGGATGCCGGAATACGAATGGCCAAAATACCTGCTCCCGTACTGGAGTGGCATGACTCTGCCTCCCGCCTGTCTCGCATGCATCCAATGTACCATAGTGGTCGTTTTGACGAAGTAAAAGCCCTTTACTTCAGCAAATGGCTAAAACGAAAGTTTACCAACAAACCACCCCTGATCTATGTATGGGGTACGGGAAGTGCCATACGAAAAAAAACCAGGCTGCTGAAGAATCACGGACTTTCCATAGCCCGATATATCGACGTAAAGCCTACCCAAGCTGCCGATACAATTCACTACACCCAACTCAACTTCTCTCCCGACCGGCTGATACTCAACTACGTGAGCGACCGCAAAGGCAAACAAGCCGTCTACGACTATCTGATCAAACTAGGATATGAGGAAGGTAAATCCTTCTATATGATGCAGTAAAATATCTTATCGGGACAACCTATGTACCAATCCCACCAGTTTGTCCATAACATAGAAGGCTAGTGCTACGAAGAAAATATTGATATGAATATTGAAAAGAAAAAAAGTAACCAAAGACAACAAGGCTAACAACGTAATGTAGCTGGCAAACCCTGCCAACATTTTAGCAAATGCTACTTTGCCGAACCAGTGCATAATTTTCTTTTCCATGTAATCTCCCTCTACAAACACCATATAGCTGAGGTAGGCATATACAGCCACCATAATGAGCAACAACCAAATGTTCACTACAGTATCTCCGTTTTGTATGGTGAGTAAGGCATTGACCAGAATAAGCGGCCCTGCGGTAATTTCAAACAGGGTTTCATGCATATCACCTTCAAAAAAATCACCTATCACCACTATCTTATTGGCTGCAAAGGCCTGTATGTCTTCATCCGCCAGGTACAACAGTTCGCCCAGACTTACTGGATTAAAACCTGCCTCCTGGCTCATTATATCTTTTTGTAGCAGGCGATAATTCATAATGAAATTATTGAGTGTCCATCGGTCACCTACTTTTACAAAAGGCCCTTTCTTCTCCACTTCCACATGATTCATATCCTGATATATTTTGAGTGGGGTCAGGGCCAATGAGTCGTTGTAGATCAGTTGATACTTATATACACCGTCAAACACACTACCAATCACATAGTCTGACAACCCTCTGTTGATGTCTTTGAAAATAGGCAGTTCTATTTCATTGCGATCGTTGAGGTGGGCAGACAGGATAATGTTGTCTGCTTTTTTCAATTCGTTGTGTAGGGCTTCATCAAATGCTGTACTATCTACAAAGTGGATGTCGCAAACAATGTATCTGGGCTTAATTTTTCCACTATTGAGTATTTGCAGCAGTGTGGCTAGCTTCTGTCTGTCGGTAATGGGTTGATTGCCTACCGGAAAACCAAACTCATCGTAGCGGTCGATAAGCTGAAGATCGTAAGCGGTATTGATAAAAGCATAGTCAGACGAGGGAGGTACTTCTCTGGCAGCCAGTTTGGCCGCAGATGAAGCCCAGATCAACAGTTTTTCATCACCAGCCAACCAGGGAAGCTTCATCAGGTAAAACGTCAAACACAGCATGACTGCTGTGTTTGCTACTATACCTGCTATGAGTGGTATTCTTTTCACCTGTTTGTTTCTTTGTTACAACGCTCTGTATACATCCTGCAGACTGCACCTACCATAGAGGGTAGAAATTACCTCTACCACTCCTTTGGCTTTTTCTTCTGCCGTCCCCCCTCCTATGTTATCCATCATATACTGTACATCTTCTCCTCCTATCACCACAAAAGTAAGTGGCGTTATCAGGGTAGATTCTTCTTTGGCTGCATCGAAGTAAAACAATTTTGCCTCGCTGGTAGCCGAAGGGTCTATTGGCTTGCCATCTATCGCATAAAAAGTCGGCACATCCACTACCAGCGAATCGCCTTCGTTGCTTAGTTTTTTATTGATTTCCTCTCCGTTGTAAAAGTAGCTTGCATAGAAAAAATGGCTTTCATTCATAGGGTACGCTGATGGCGACACGGCTACTTTAAAGGTATTTCCCAAAATAGCTACTGCTTCTCCGGCAAATTTCTTTTCAAAATCCAGCTTATTGTTGATACCTCCTGCTCGTGTGCTCAGCTTGCCTCTGGCCGGCGACAGTACGGAAGAAAGCGCGTAAGCCAGCTCTCCTTTGTCCGTTGTAGTAGCGCCCTGCTGAATCACAAATCGACCCCTGCTCGAGCTAAGCACCGCCGCTTTAGCTCCTGTACTTTCAAATTTGAGCTTAGCAGACTCATCAATCCGCATCCCTTTAGACAGGTACTTTCCACTGGCTGTGTCGTATATTTTTCCCATCGAATGTATAACCGTATAGGTTTGTGCATGGGCCAACCCCGTTAGCCATACACACAATATGAGTATTATAAACCGCATAACGCTTTTGTTTAATAAAGTCTAAAATCGTTTTTTATGTTTTCTTCTCTGGAAGTGGGCACCTGACTTCCATTACTTCTTTTTATCACCTGCTCGCTTACAAAGTGCCGTAGCTCCGACACGGTATATGTTCTGTCTCTGTTTAAATCCGCCCTACGGGTCTGAATTCCCTCCAGCAAGCTACCGGTAAAAAGCCCGTTTTGAGAATTTACACCCTCTGCAGCAAACTCAGTACCTCCGGCTGCAGATATTACAGTAGCTCCCGTTCCTTTTTTCATATCGCCAAAAAGAGCTTTTGACAACTCCAGGGTATTTTCCAGCCCAAAGCTGTTTTCTTTTAATTTCACTATAGCGCCTGTAGAACGAAAAGCCACCGCTCCCACCGCTTTTGTTTCGGCTTCTGCTTCTTCCACATCTTCCTGATCCAGCTCTCCCGAGTGGCAGGTATCCATCAGCAAGATTTTGTTTCGGCTGGCTATGCCGTCTATGATGTTTTCAAGTGCTTCGTAGGGCAATCCCCCGCTCGAAGGATTATTAAAATCGATATTGTGCGTTGCAAAATAGTAAGTGTACTCATCATCGAGCACCCCGTGCCCCGCTATAAATATAGCGACAACATCATCCACTTTGGCTTTTTCTACAAACGAACGAATATTCTTCACATTGGTATCGGTCGCCTGATCGTTGGTTATCAGCTTCACATGCACCTGCTCGTAGGCTCCAGATGCCTGCAGCGTGGCTACCACGTCTTTGGCATCTTTGGCTGCAAAAGCCAGGTTGTAGGCCGACTGCCTATACTCCGACACTCCTATGGCTACCAGATACAAATCAGGTTTGTCGTATTCGGCAGTGTGCTGCACATCAAAAAATACCGGAATAGACTCCTGCCCTTTGGCATTGATAGCTGTTACTTTTATTTCATTGAGTCCTGCCGACAAATCGAAAGAGAGCTGCTGCTCGACACTGGACGAACGCTTAGAGGATACATCCAGGCCTTTCGACCCAAACACGGGCACATCATTGACATATACCTGCAGCCGATCGATTGTACTGTTTTTGTCTGTGGCTTTTACCGCAAAACTCAACGTACGCTGATCGGTTTCGAGTGGAATGGTGGTTACATCGAGTTGCAATTCCGGCAAGTCAAAAGAAGAAGACAGGTCTGCCTCGTTGAAACCCAGTCGTTTGAGTCGCTTGTGATAGGCAGCTTTGTAGGATGCTATTAGCTTCATAGAAGCATATCCCAGCTTGCCGGCAATAATGTCCGGTCGGTTATATTTCAGTTCCAGCTGTTCGAATGGTAGCACCTGATTGTCTTTTTTAAAAGCAATGGCTCTGGCCGCTCCTTTAGAAGAGCTGTAATAAAAATCAGGCGTGTAAGTGATGTAATCACTCTCTCCTATGAGTGCCATGTTTACAGTTTTTGTGCCGTTTGCCGTTGCGTACATGGATATTTCTCCCGATTCGTTTGTCGTGATCAGGTATTTGCCATCGAGGCTAAAGGCTGCATCGGTAATGATACCCTTTTGTACATCGCTAAAAACCGGCTGATTGCCTTTTTTCAGTATTACTTCATAACCATCAAAACGAACTGTATACTGCCCCGATGTGTATTTATCTTCCAGGTCGCGGTAGTCGCCCTTCATTTTTTTAGACTTTATCTCCTTTATCGACCATTCTTTGAGTTCGTCGGTTTCGGTGAGCGTCCATACTTTGTCTGCATCCGAAGGGTCAAATTTCACCCAAACCACAGCGTCTTTTTTCTCCATAAGCGACCGCAGCAAACGCCCTGTTTTAAAATTCCATACTTTGGAGAATTTTGTATCTACTGCGGTGGTTACTACGTATTTTCCGTCTTTAGACACATCGATATGATTGACATCAGACGAACGATCAAAAGTGCGGATCAGCTGTCCGGTGGTGATATCCCAGAGGGTCATATTTCTATCCAATGAGCCCACCAGAATGTGTTTACCATCGGGCATAACGTCTACTGCCAATGCGGGCTGGACATAGCCTTCCAGGTCGCGTATTTTTCTACCCGAAGCATAGTCCCACAACTTGAGCCGCCTGTCTTCGTCTGACGACACTATTGTTCTATAATCCGGCGACAGTGCTATCCAGTTGGTGTTTTTGGTAATGTTTTTTATTTCTTTAATCACCGGTGGCACGTATTGAGTGGCTTCTTTGGTGCCCGGCTCAGGGAATTCTGCATTTTCTATATCAAATACTTTCAGGGATCGGGTTTCATTCACGATTACCTTGGTTTGATCCTCGTTGAACATGGCCACTGCTCTGGGATTGTCCACCTTCCAGTAATTGGGTCGTTTTACCTCTCCAAAATTATTTCTGTTTTCAGCAAGTTCGACAATGGATATACTCGAACTGCCTGTATCTTTTTCATCTCCTTTTGCTGCCATAAAAGGAATAAAGAGGTTTTGTGAGAAAAGCACTTTTTTGCCGTCCTTACTAAACTCTATATTAGAATAACTCATAGTAAAGATAGTGGTCATGCCCTTGCCTACCCGTCCATTGGCTACATTGCCTATCACGGCAAAGCCAGTCATGATCACTTTGGTATAGGCGATTGCTGCCCCCGAACCCTTTACATTGTCGAGTGCATCAGCCAGTATTTTTCCTTTTTCAGGATCTACCAGCTTCACTTCTACTCCGTTGTTTTTGCCTCCTCCGGTTACAATTCTTTGTCCATCGGGCGATATACCCAGATTTTTGATCGGAGCAGTAAATCCCCTGATGGTTTTGATGGTGTCGCCATTTATGTTCCACAGCTTTAGCAGCTCGTCTTCTCCTCCGGACACTATCGTTTGCCCATCTTTAGATAGTTTGGCAACATTTACAGGGCCTTCGTGGGCCGCTATTTGCTGTATCGGCTCTCCTGTAAGGGCATTCCAGACGATGATATTGCCTAGCTTGTCGCCCGACACCAGTGTCTGGCCGTCGCTGGATAGTTCTATACAATTAATCCCGGCGCTGTGCGCATTGAAGGTATTTACATCTATGCCGGTATTGACATCCCACATTTTTATGGTTTTGTCATCGCTGGCCGAGTATACATGCTGGCCCGTGGGTGAATATTTGACCATGTTGATGGCGCTTTTGTGCCCCTGTCTTACAACAAGCTCTGTATCCTGAGCTGCAAGGTGGCTATGCCAGCAAATGGCGATAAAAGCGAAAAGTAGGCGCTTCATGGTATTTGGTTTTGTGTTTTGGAAGGATAATGGGTATGCTGGTGTTTTTTCTGTCTCTCTATCAGACAGCTTTGTAGCACGAAACTACTTCGGCATATGGAGGAAGATCATAGCTCATAGCTGACTACAGATGAAAATAAACAAACCTAAATCATCTATTTCGAGCCAGCTACGAACTATGGATTCCAACCAAAACTGCCTTACAAACTATAACTAATGATTGTCTTATTTTCTGCTTTGAAAAATACCTGACCCGATACCAGGTCGTAATCGTAGATAGGTTTTTTATCGCCCAGCAGCAATGTCCCCATTTCTTCACCGGTTCTTCTGTCTACTTTTACCAATCCTGCACTTTTAGCCTGGCCGCCTTCTCCTACTTTAGTCAGGATCATGCGAATGTTTCCACGTGTTACTGAAGCTTTGAATTTCTTTTTTGCTTCTGCTCCTACCATACCGGCAGCATTGAACAGATCCTGTGCCTGCTGAGCGTACATCTTACTGTAGTAGTCGTTGCTACCGTATCGTGAATATGCCGCTATCTGAGATGATTTCATTTGCGAAGCTGCACCCATAGCTGCTACTGACAACTGAGCTGCTCTCAACGCAATTTTTGCAGCCAGACTCATGCCGGGGGCTTCCCAGTATTTCTTGAAGCGAAGCGAACCATCAGGATCGATCATTACCAGGTTTTGTTCGTCGGAAAAGAGATAACCTCCTTCTACCAATTCTATACTGTTTGGTGCGGCATCTTTTTCTCCGCCAAATTCTTTGGTGAGTTTAGCATACAATACATTGTAATCGCCTGTAAGCAAGTCTACTTCATACAAATCTCCATCGATGAGCATGATTTCCTTAGTAAGCTCGGGCTTGTAACGGAGCGTTGGCACTTCCAGCATTCCTTTTTTATTCCAGATTAGTTCTCCGTCATACTGAATATATCCCAGCCTTCCTTTTATATCGGAGTACATTACTCCTGTAGCTGCTATTTGATCTATTTGAATGCCTTTCACTTTCTGATCCCAAATCACACTTCCGTCATCTTTGTTCAAAAGCATGAGCTGCTTTCCTTTTGAGGTAGCCAACACGCCTTTTTCTCCCAAATCAACCACGTATCCATCAATTTTCTTAGCTTCCCATTTTACAGTACCGCTGTTTAGGTCGTACAGTGTAAACCACTTATCGTCTATCACCACTACGCCATAGCCCAACGCCGACATGGTGGGTATAACTTTCAATTTGAGTTCCTGCTCCCACTTCTTTTTGCCGGACGCCATATCCACCGCTGAAAGTGTTCCGCTGTTTTTCTTTTTCTCAAAGAAATACCCTGTGCTCAAATCCAGACTCAAGTCAAAACTTTCGAAAGTTTGATTTTTGAGCGAGGTATTGTATTGCCATTTTACCGCTCCTGTCTTCGCATTTATTCTGGCGATCTGATTTTTTCCAGGCAGTACTACATCACCGTTTTCCATTACATAAGGGTATCCGTCTACGGCTACATCATTGTTGGTCCATATCACCTTGCCACTTGGGAGTTCTACCATTTTGGTAATGGCCATCCAGGGTTGCCCTTTTTGCATATAGTCCTGCCATGCTGCAGAGATAATAACCATCCTCAGTTCGGGAATGTAGCTGGTACCGTCGTAGTTAAAAGTCGGCATCTCTTTACCAAAAAACTTGGTAATCGGCATTTCTGCTTTACGGGGGCTGATTATTTCTTCTCCCGTTTGTATGTTGATGATTGCGTAGTTTTTGTAGGTAGCATTATCCGTATACTTTATTTCTACAAAATCCGATATTTCCGGGTAGTCCGGATCAGATAGTACATTGAGGTGGTCGTTGAATATGGCCTGCGGTTCTTTTTTCTTTCCGTCAGCACCTTTTACTGCCCGAGCAGATTTCATGATATCATTTGTCCAAAGTTTGTTTCCGTCTCTGGAATCCACCCCATGTAACCTTAAATCGCTGGTACCTACAAGTAGTATACCCGACTCAGTACTTTTGTTCCACACGATCTCGCGATCGAAATCTAACTGCCAAAGTGCATCCTGCGCCTGGCATACCCACGACATCATAGCCAATGTCAGTAGCATCAATGAATGTTTGAAGTAAGAAGTTTTCATCTGTTTGTTTTTATAGGTTTATAATTCGTTTTGGTTGTCATCTGTGGTTATCGCCAGGTGGCGAACAGTTAATCCTCATTGACATATCAAAATTAGATGGAGACCTCAGGCGATTCAATACCCCTGAAAAGGTATTGTTATCCGTGCTGGTGGGTATGCACTCCCTAAAAAGTGCAAATAGGCGTCTTGACACCCTGTATAGAAAGGTGGATGCTGTTGTATAACTTCTTACTTCTTGGAAATGGAGGTATGCGGCAAATTACGCTAGTGCTGCAGGAGAAAGCGCACGCACCTTACCATCTGTCAGTTCATAGTGCTTATCTACTACCGAAGGCATCTCCTCCACATCATGACTGATAAAGATGAGCGTGCTGCCGGCGTTGGCCAGCATCTCTTCCAACAAGGTGTTGGCTTTGTAGATAGTACCCTGATCAAAACCCTGATAGGGCTCATCAAGGAGTATTAAGGAAGGGTTTTTAATTAGCGCACGGATAAGCAGTATCAGTCGCTGCTCTCCCAACGATATTTGATCAAAAAGCCTGTTGCGCAGGTTTTCTACTTCAAAATATTCGAACATCAGATCAATAATCTGCTGCTCGTAGGGGGTAATTTTTCGCGGAATATACAGCTGATCGAAGTAGCCTGTAGCTATAAGTTTTTCGCAGGTAATGTTATCGCTCATGTAAAGGTGAAATTCGGAAGACACAAAACCTGTATGTTTCTTTATATCCCAAATGCTTTCCCCTGTTCCTCTTTTGCGATCAAAAAGATAGATTTCTTTATGGTAGGCTAAAGGATTGTCGCCATAAATAAGACTAAGCAATGAAGATTTTCCTGACCCGTTTTTTCCTTGCAGTCCTACCTTTTCGCCACTGTTTACCTGCCAGGATACGCCTTTCAGAATATCTACCTGACCATAATGCAACTTTACATCCTGCATCTTCACCACGGTATCAAAAGCAGGGTTAACAGGTTGTGTATTCCAGAGTGCTGTTAGTTTGCTCAGCGGCTCTTTCGATCCTCCTGCCTGTATTTGAGTTTCCTTCAAGCGGACAATTACATCTGTAAATTCAGGGAGGTCTGACTCATTGGCTACTATAATAAGTTGAATACCATACGCTTCGCTGGCTTCCAGCAACCAGTCATTCAGTTTCTGTCTGCTTTGCCTGTCTACACCGGTATATGGACAGTCGAGCAAGAGCACCTCAGGCTTTTTACTAATTGCCAGGGTCAATTGCAGGCGTTTTCGCTGACCACTCGATATATGTATCATCTTTCGGTCGAGCAGCGAAATAAGCTCACCTCTTTCTAATAAGGGATATAGCTCCGGATCATCCGGGTGCAAGCCTTCGAGTGCCAGGTACTCTCGTACCAGCATACTGCGTGACTCATCGTCTTCCAACGACTGGTAGCGCTGTTGGTAAAAGTGCGTATTTGGCTTGAAGTGTTTGTTTTTTTCAGCAAACTCAACCAACTGTGTCATACAAGAAAACTCGTACGCCGAAATTTCTTCGCCTTCTTTCAAGAATTTGCGTGCTCCTTTTCTCAATGGCAATACTCCTGTAAGGCTCTTTAGAAGCATAGATTTACCACTTCCCACAGCCCCTACTATACCGGCATGTTGTCCGTCGGCTATCGTGAAGTTGATATCGGACAAAATGATTTTCCCTTTGTAGGAAAAATCTGCTTGATCGTACTGGATATAAGGCATGAGACTGGGGTTAAATTTTCGGATGCAAAGCTAGTCAATCACAATAGATAGCCAAAAGGCTAATCCATGGCTTTCACTTCTGCATGTAAAGCTTCCAGTGAATTTTTGGCATCTCCAAAAAGCATTTTGGTCTTATCGTGGAAAAACAGCGGGTTTTCAATACCTGAATACCCTTTGCTCATACCTCGCTTAAGCACAATCACCTGTTTGGATTCCAATATTTCCAATACTGGCATGCCGTATATCGGACTAGAAGTATCATTCAATGCGGCAGGGTTTACTACATCGTTGGCTCCCACTACCAGACACACGTCGGTATCTTTCAGCATTTCGTTCGCATCATCCAAATCAATCAGTTTGTTGTAGGGCACATCCGCTTCAGCCAGCAATACATTCATATGGCCGGGCATTCGTCCCGCTACCGGATGTATGGCATAGTTTACATTCACTCCTCGCTCTGTCAATGCTTTATCCAGTTCCTTACATATCTTTTGCGCCTGAGCTACAGCCATTCCATATCCGGGTATTACCATTATATTCTGAGCATATCGCATTAAAATAGCAGTATCTACCACGCTTGCTTCTTTCACCACTCCTTGCTCTCCGGCTACAGCTGCCTGTGCAGAACTACCAAATCCTCCTATAATTACATTCAGCAGGGATCTGTTCATCGCCTCACACATGAGAACAGTAAGAATAGTACCCGAAGACCCTACCAATATACCACCCAGCAGCATGACCATATTGTCATATACCATACCTGCAAGGGCTGCAGCAATACCCGTGAATGCATTGAGCAAAGAGATAACCACCGGCATATCAGCACCACCGATAGGAAGTACAAAAGTAATACCGTATATAAGCGACACTCCGGCTACAACTAAGGGTAAAACCGCCCCCTGACCGGGATTGAGTAAAGCATATACGATAAGGGCTAAACAGGTAACTAACCATATCAGGTTGAAATATGAAGCAAAAGCTCCCCGCCAGTCTTTGAGCTTGCCGGCCAGTTTGCCATAGGCAATTAAACTTCCCGTAAAAGCCACACCCCCTACAAATAAGGCCAGGTAAGTGGTGAGTGCCACTCCTAAACTAACCTCAGGGGTAAACTTATAAATCTCTATGGTAGAAATACACACGGCACATGCTCCTCCAAAACCATTGAACAATGAAACCAGCTCTGGCATGGCTGTCATGGCTACTTTCTTGGAAAAAACCAGACCAATAATAGCTCCTACTGCTAATGCTATTAAAATCAACAGGTAGTTACCCTGATCATTTTGCACCGGCACAAACAACGTAACCAGTATAGCTAATCCCATACCATAAGCAGCAAGAATATTTCCTTTGCGTGCTGTAGCCGGGCTACTCAGTTTTCTCAATCCAATGATCAACAGCACTGTTGATACGATATACAATAAGTCAATATATGCCATCTTATTTCTTTCTAAACATTTCCAACATACGGTTGGTCACTGCATGACCACCTACCACATTGATTGTTCCGAGAACAATCCCTACAAAACCCACTACCAAAGAGACATAATCGGTGCTAGCCGATTGTCTTATAAGCAATATGGCTCCTATAATGACTATTCCACTAATGGCATTAGAACCCGACATCAGCGGAGTGTGCAGCACTGCCGGCACTTTGGATATTATTTCAAACCCCAGGTAAATAGTAATAATAATGAGATTAATGGCTAACAAATTAGCCTTTAGGTACGCTAAAATTTCTAACATGATATAGGTTGATGATTTTTATGCAGAAAATACAGACTCTTCCTTCTGCGCAAGAAGTGTTTTAGAGACAATTTCATTGTCGTATGGTATGCCCTCAAAGCCTTCCTTAAACACAAATTTGATAAAGCTCAGTACATTGTTGCTGTAAAGCAGGCTGGCTTGTGCTGCCATCTGATCATATAATCTTGAGTTTCCGATTATCGTCACTCCGTGCTTTTCGATAACAGCATTATCCTGCGTCAACGCGCAGTTCCCCCCTGTACTGGCAGCCAGATCCACTATAACACTGTTGTGCTTCATGGCCTCTACAGTTGTGGTTTCTATCAGCAAAGGTGCTTTTCTGCCAGGTATAGCAGCGGTAGTAACTATGACATCCGCTTTTACCGCCGATTCATGAATGAGTTGTTTTTGTTTCTGGATATATTCTTCCGTTTGCTTCACGGCATACCCTCCGGCACTGGCATCTTCCTGACTGCCCGGTACTTCTATAAACTTAGCCCCAAGACTTTGTACTTCGTCTTTCACTGAAGAACGCACGTCGAAAGCCTCCACTACAGCACCTAACCTTTTCGCCGTAGCAATGGCTTGTAAACCTGCCACACCGGCTCCCAGCACCAACACTTTTGCCGGAGGCATAGTACCCGCAGAAGTGGTCATCATGGGAAAGTAACCCGGAAAATGATCCGCTGCTTTCAACACTGATTTGTAACCCGACAGTGAAGCTAACGCAGAAAGTACATCCATCGATTGAGCTATGGTACTACGAGGCAGTAAATCAAGACTATGCGCCTTTACATGGCGATCGACTAATCTTTGCTTGGTATCTGGAAGGGTATTGAACTTGCCAATTACGATTTGTTCGTCTTTGATTTGTGACAAGACCTCATCGGATATACCCGACACAGTAATCAATAGGTTTGCCTGTGCCAAAACATCTGTGGTATTTGCAACCGTTGCTCCGGCTGACTGATATGCAGCATCTTCATATCCGGCCTTTGCTCCAGCTCCACTTTCAATTATTACTTCATAACCTTCCTTATTGAGTTTGGACACCACAGAAGGCACTACGCCGACTAAAGACTCTTCAGCGCATTTCAGTACACCTATTTTCATTCGTATTTAAGAATTATTCTATTAAACAAGACGCTTCCTACATTGGACAATCGAGGGAAGTAGCTTATCATCTGGTGGGTCAAATGAAGAATAAGTTGCGAATATAACACAAGATTTACTAACAGCACCAATAACTACCGCTTAAATCAAATACAACCCATTCAACACAGAAAATTCACCTCATCCGTCCTATAGCAAGTCATATTTATACCAGCCTATTGAGGCTCAACTGAAAAGCACTTGCTTCTTTAGCTTGATTCAGGTGCTTTTTTATTGCATAAAAAAAGCCTGTTCCACGATTGAAACAGGCTTTTGATAAGTATCAATTAGAAAGTTGTATCAATCTGTTCGTTTAAGCGAACTATACAATACCTTTCTGGCGTTAGCTTCTCTAAATTCTTCCTGCACATCAGAAACTATACCCATTTTGGCTTCTACATCCACCTTCATCGACATAGTAATCTGATCTCTTTCTACTTCACTAAGTTTATCCTTTTCCTGATTTACAAAGCGGATAATATCACTCACTTCTATAAAGGCATCATTCACCTGAATTTTAGGCTCAGTACCGTATAGGTTGGGCTGCTTTGGCTTACCTATGTATACATAGCTTACGAGCGATTTTCTTTCCAATTTGTTCAGCTGAGTAGACTTAGGCAATTTCTGTTCTACGAGGAGAGTGGTCTCTCTCAATACAGTCGTTACCATAAAGAAGAACAACAGCATGAAGATAATATCCGGCAATGCAGCGGTTGGGATATCCTGCGAAGTATTTGAACTCTTTTTAAACTTTCCCATAATTATCCTCCTATTTTATTAGGTTCTGCAATTGAAATCGCTCTAGGAATATTTTCTCTTGCTTTGGTATAAAGCGCTTTTTCCTCGGGATTTCTTCTATCCAATTGTAAGAATTCCTGGCCGGTAATACCTACCCTCTGTCCGTAAATCTCGTTGTACGCCGCGTTGATTTCATCCAACACCTGCACATACAACTCATATGACGTACCTCTGTCAGCTTTGAATGAAACTACTGCTTCGCCCGGATCATCCGACGAATCAGGTCGTCTTCCATTGGCATTTACATAGCTTCTAAGCGTAGATGGCAGTTTGTTGTACAACTCAACATATTCAGCTGAAGGCTTACCAAAATTCAACACAAACGACTTGATCATATCTTTCAGTTCGCTTACATCGTTTAAGGGTTCCTCCTCTACCAGCAACATGTCTTTAGAGTTGGCCTGTATCTTAAATATATTTCTATCGTTTTTAGTCACCTCCGGGGGTGGCTCGTTGGGATCCGGCTTAGGTGGCAATTGCATCAAGATTCCTTTGTCGTTTGCTATAGTGGTAGTTACCAAAAAGAAAATCAACAAAAGGAATGCTATATCGGCCATAGAGCCTGCATTTACCTCCTGAGATCCGCTTAATTTACTTCTTGCCATATTACTTAATCATTTTAGATACTTCTGTGTAGACAATACCCACAAGAGCAATGCCTGTTAACAAGTACATAGTAGTAAGAATACCTCCTACAAACTGCGAAAGCGTAGCATTCATATCAAATTCTGCTGCTTGGTATTCAGTAAACTCGTTACCGGATATCGCATAAGAGATAAAGAAGATAATTGCTAGTGCAAGTAATCCTGCGCCTGTTTTCACGAGCGACTTTGGGTTCCCGATAGAATTAACCAGAGGGAAAAGAATAGCTGCTACAGCTGCCAAAATCGTCAAGGCATAGGATATGTATAATATTATATCTATTGAATCCATATTCTATTCTTTTAGTATGAGAATTAATTATTCTTATTTCGCAGAGTGCTTCACGAGGATATCTACCAAAGAGATAGAAGCATCTTCCATTGAGTTCACGAGTGAATCAATTTTAGAAACAAGATAATTGTAGAATAGCTGAAGGATAACAGCAACGATCAGACCACCTACAGTTGTCAAAAGTGCGATTTTAATACCACCGGCCACAAGAGCAGGAGATACATCACCCGCTTCTGCGATAGCGTCAAAAGCACCGATCATACCAATTACTGTACCCATGAAACCCAACATTGGAGCCAATGAGATAAACAGTGAAATCCAGATCATTCCTTTTTCAAGTTTACCCATTTCAACAGAACCGTAAGCGATGATTGACTTTTCAACCATATCAACACCTTCTGACATTCTCATCAATCCCTGAACAAAGATAGATGCAACAGGTCCTTGTGTGTTTCTGCATACTTCTTTAGCTGCATCTACACCACCCTGAGAAAGAGCGCCTTCTACTTTGTCTAACAATTTTTTAGTATTTGTAGTAGCGAGGTTCAAAGTGATTATTCTCTCGATAGCTACTGCTAATCCAAGAATCAAACACAACAACACGATACCCATGAACTCCCATCCACCTGCTATAAACTGCTCTTTTACGATTTGGTGAAATGATGCTTCTTCTTCTGGTGCTGTTTCTTCTACTACTGCAGGAGCTGGAGCCTCTTCCACTACCTCCTCAGTTGCTTCCTCCGCGTCACTCACCACCTCTGTAGAGTCTGCTTGAGTGGTTTCGTCTTGTGCTATCGACTTTAGGTGAACGAACATAAAAACCCCAGTCAGCATCATTAGTGTTACTAATCTTTTCATAGTCTAATTTTTAAAATAAATCTTAAATAAAGGTTATAAAGTAATTCAAATATAGTTTGAGTAAAATTTAAATGTTGCGGAGAGGAAGGGATTCGAACCCCCGGTACCCTTTCGGGCACACTCACTTTCCAGGCGAGCACCTTCAACCACTCGGCCACCTCTCCGAAATATAGTTTTACAACAAGCGACAAATAAATTAATAAAAATCTCTATATGCAAATTTTAATACTAATTTTCCGAACGCTGTTTCATATTGTCATTTCGCCCCTTAACGGTTTATTAAGCATATTTTTTACGTCTTCCACAGATTTCTCAGTGCCCAGCAAAAACATCATTTTTGTAAGCGCTGCTTCTGTGGTTATGTCATAGCCACTGAGCACTCCTATTCTCGATAATTTCCTACTGGTTTCATACTTCCCCTGCCATACACTCCCCCCTATGCATTGCGATACATTCAGCACAATTATCCCTTTATCTATGGCTGCTTTCAACTTGTCTGTAAACCAGGAAAAATTCATGGTATTGCCCGAACCAAACGACTCCAGAACGACTCCTTTTAGTCCCTGTATCCCCAGCACGCCATCTACCAGCGCGGGAGTCATATTGGGAAAAATTTTAAGTACCACCACATTTGGATCAAAGTCACTTTTGTACGTAAGCTCCTGCCCTGTGGTGTGCTTTTCAAGTACCGATTCATGGTATTCGATTTCCACACCCGACTCTGCCAGATGAGGAAAGTTTTCTGACTCAAACGCAGCAAATGTACTGCTACGTATCTTCTGTGCCCGATTTCCCCTCAACAAGATAAAATTGAAATACAGGCAAACCTCGTTGATTAATGGAACACCATTTTCTTTTTTGCTGGCCATCTCAATAGCAGTGATCAGATTTTCGCGTGCATCCGAACGAATAGCTCCTATCGGTATTTGTGCTCCGGTAAAAATAACCGGCTTGTTTAAGCCCTCCAGCATAAAACTCAATGCTGAAGCACTATAGGCCATAGTATCAGTACCATGAAGGATTACAAAACCATCGTACTGATTGTAATTATTGTGAATAATATACCCCATATCGCGCCAGTGCTCGGAGGTAATATTAGATGAATCTACCGGCTCAGGAAACGATATAACTGTGAGGTTAAGCGACAGCTTGCGTAGTTCGGGGATTTTCTCCAGCACATGGCTGAAGTTGAACGGCACTAGCGCACCCGACTCGTCGTAGACCATACCGAATGTGCCACCGGTGTATATCAGGAGTATCGACGACTTATTCTCCGGATCGCTGGTAATGTTCGTTATTTTAAAATTCAAGGGTAATCGGATGTTGTTTGGGCACAAATCTATATCAATACAAAAGGATTATCCATCACTGTAGCGGTAAATTTCATCGGCATTAGCACTTGTAATACGTGCAATGTCTTCCAGTGTCATCGCCTTTACATCAGCTACCTTTTTAGCTACCTCGAGGGTGTAGGCTGGTTCATTGCGTTTCCCCCTGTAGGGTACAGGTGCCAGATACGGGCTGTCGGTTTCCAAAACGATATGCTCCGAACCCAGATTTTGCATCAGTCCGTCCAGCCCACCATTCTTGAAAGTTGCTACTCCACCTATACCAATTTTAAATCCCCGAGCAATCACTCTCCGAGCCTGCTTTTCATCTCCGGTAAAGCAATGAAAAATACCCCTCAGCTTCGGGTTGTCTATCTGCTCCACCATAGCGATAGTCTCTTCTATCGACTCCCTGCAATGCACAACGATGGGCAGATCGAATTTTATAGCCCAGTCACACTGCACCCGAAAAGCTTCCTGCTGCTTATCAAAGTGCGTTTTGTCCCAATAAAGGTCTGTACCCATCTCCCCCACAGCTGCAAAGGATCGTTTATTGAGCCATTCCTCCATTATATATAACTGTTTTTCAAAACCCTCATCTACATAGCAGGGGTGCAGCCCCATAGTTGGCACACACATATCAGGAAATCGCTGTTCCAACTCCAGCATAGCATCTATACTCTCTACATCAATGTTAGGCAGGTATATCCGTTCGATTCCAACCTCTCTCGCCCGATCAATGACCTCTTCTATATCGTCTTTAAATTTTTCATCGTAAAGATGCGCATGCGTATCTATCAATCTCATCATTGCTTTTCTATTTATTATACTCCCTTTCTTTCCACCTCACTGTACGGCGAAACAAAAAAAACATCAATGTGGCAAAGTAAACGATTGGTTCATATATCTCATAAAGAACAACCGAAACAACAGGCATTTTAGCTTTAACACTTCTCGATACCGCTCGAAAAAAAAGAAGTGACAAAAAAAACTTAGCCACCAAAGCCCACCCCCATACAGGATACACAATACATACAAAAACCACAGCAGGCATAAAGGCAAACTTTAGCCCTAAAACACCTCTCAACCACCAGGGTGTCATTTCAAAAGCTTTCATCCAACGGACACGTTGCATCAGCAAACTTCGTAAACCCGGCTGCCCCTTGGTTTCGAGGTAAGTAGCCGGCACATAATGCAGTGCTGCCTTTCTTTGCTGCTGTTTCACTGCTTTCAACAGTGCCACATCTTCTACCATACTAAATGGAAGTGAAGCATACCCCCCAACCACATCATAGACTTTCTTACTCACCATCATGTTGTTGCCTATCACAGATATAGTGTCTCCCAGATCACTCATGACCTTCAGCATACCTTGTCCAAAGAGCATGTCTACATGCTGGAGTTTTTCAAACCACCCGGCTTGCCTTACACCAGTCATACCGGACACAAGGGCACAGTTACGGGCAGACACCATTCCTCTTAACCAGTCTTTCGTCAAATACATATCGGCATCTGTAAAAAGTAAATACTCTCCCTCTGCTTTTGCCGCCAACTGTGCCAGCACATTCATTTTGCCATGCAAACCATTTTGATTAGGGATGACCCTAATCCAACGTATGTAGCCTGTACAATACTGTTCCAACCACTCTGCTGTCCGATCGGTTGAGTGGTCATCGCCTATCAGGACTTGCAAACGATCTGTGGGGTAATCAAGCTGTTGCAGGCTTTCCAGAAAGCGCGGCATATTGCTTTCTTCATTTCTTACGGCAATGAGCACCGAAATACGGGGCAATGCATCATCCATCGTTTGCTCACCCTGCTGTGGTAATGCCTTTCGAGTAAAAAAACTATAGAAAAGCCAAAGCAACACATACAGCAGTAGGTTGAACAAAACAATCGTAATACAAAAGTATTCAAGCATTGGCTACCTCCTTTTGGTACTCATTGGACATTGCTGGTATTCAAAGTGTGTGAAAAGCATATCCTAACCTACTATAATGATCCAGTACACGAGGCAATGCATAAACCATGTTTTGATATGATTTTACACTATCGTGAAAAACAACAATATCATTTGATCTGATCCTTTGTACTGCCCGCTTAGCGCACTTTTCCTTAGGCAAGGACCAATCAAAGTCTCCTGTCAGGTAAGTCCACATTACCAATTCATAGTCAGCCTTCAGTAGGCTCACTTGCTTGCGTGAAATTTTGCCATGCGGTGGCCTGAAATATTTCTTTCCCTGAGCACCGGTGTGCTTCTCTATTTCCTGCTGACATTTTTCTATATTGTCCAGATATGTCATGCATTCGGTATCCCAGCCTACCATATGATTGTATGTGTGGTTGGCCACCAAATGTCCTTTTTCCAACAATTGATTAAACTCACGCGGGTGTTTGGTAATATTGTCACCCACACAAAAAAACGTTGCTTTTGCCTGATACTTATCGAGTATATCTACCACCAGAGGAGTCACTTCCGGAATGGGACCATCGTCGAAAGTAAGGTAAAGGGTAGGCTCAGCTGCATTGCCCGACCATAGCAGTGATGAATTCAGAGCCTGCAACCAACCCGGCGACCGATGAACATAAAACCCCACAATCAGTAAACACTACAGGTCAGCAAGGTTACATCGTCCCGATAGGGATAGCCTTCCCTGAAGCTGTCTACTGCATCCATCAGCGCTTCGTTGAGGGCTGAAGGCTTCAACGTGTCGTGTTTTTCCAACTCCTGCTCGATCCGTTCCGGACCGAATTCTTCCTCTTTCTTATTGAGTGCTTCCGACAATCCATCGGTATAACAAAAAAGCCTAAACGTTCTAACACTACTATAGGAACCCATTTCGCTAAAGGGCAAAGGACAAAACATACCCAATACAGTAGTCCCTTTTGTCAATTGATGCTGCACTTTACCGTTCAAGCTAATCAATGGAGGATTGTGTCCACAGTTTACATAGTCAAACTGCTGCTTCCGCTGGTCATATAGTGCTATAAAGAAGGTAATGAAAATCTCTCCGTTTCCGCTGAAATTGATCTGATCGTTTAGATCCTCTATTATTTCCTTCAGGTTGTGTGTTTTCCTCACCAGTGTGCGCAGGGAAGCCTGAAAGTTAGACATCATCAGTGCTGCAGGCACACCTTTGCCCGACACATCCGCTATACATATAATAAATTTATCCTCTCCCAGGGGTATGTAATCGTAGTAGTCTCCTCCCACATCTTTATGAGGCAGGTATTTTGCGGCTATTTTCAACTTGTCTGTGTCAGGCAGACTTTTTGGAAAAAGGTACTGCTGCACCTGCTTGGCTATTTCCAGTTCTTTCTTATAGGCCTCCTGCTCCAGCTGCTTATTAGCCAGTTTTTTATTTTCAATGGCCACCAATATAATGTTGGTAAGCGCTTCTAAAAAAGTAGTACCAGAGCGTAAAATTTCACCCAAACCATCCTTTTTCAAATCACCAACAAAAACTACTGCCAATATTCGTTTTTTGTGTAGTACGGGAATTGCCATATCAAATTCACCAAAATGCTCCGGGGCATCTTTCAGTGCTACCGGCTTTGTCAATTTGCTGTACTGCTCCGGAAACCCATGGCGACAAAACCCCGCCGGCACACCAAAGTTTACTTTACAATCCCACTTTTCACCTAGAACAAAGAGCGCCAACTTTCTTACATTGAAATCGGCTAGCAGCGTAAACTTGTATATTTTGTATAATGACTCTTCCGGCAGGTTATTGTTGATAGCCTGCGTAACCTCAAGCAGTGCGTTTAGCTCCAGCTCTTTCAGGTTTGCTTCGGTCGAAAAAGAATGATCCAAATTTATCAGTGGTTATTGTGAGCTTTTAGTCCTTCTTTGGAAGCCAGGTAGTAGTAGTTTCTGAAATCAACCTCTAGGTCAATCATCGAAGATTCCAACTCTTCGTCGGGTTCCAGATAGCACCTCAGCCAGCCTTTGTTAAGCAACTTTTGAAGCAGGGGTTTTAGGTCTTCATCATCCAGCTCCGTCGTTTTTACCAACTCTTTGTAGTGTGTTACAAAATACAATTCATCTAATACGTCGTATTCCAAATCACTCATAATCACCTGTGGTTTTAAGGATAGCGTCAGTTTTTATACACCCGGTCTTTCCATCTGTATTTTCCAAAATTAGAGGCTATTCCAAAGAAAACAACATATAGCGGGTAAATAATTTCCAGTAGCAAGACCGACCAAAAATGGAAACGGGTACCCGAAAAACGAGCCGAAGGGTAGGCAAAACAGCAGTCTAGTATGGTCTTTAGCACCAGAAAAAGAAAGCTATAAAACGACAAACTATCGACAAACAATGCAGACCAGGCTCCCACCGCTCCTATATTGACCAGCAAAACGAAAACCGGAAGCAAAACCGAAACCGCATCATTATGGTATTTGTACTTACTACTCCATCGCCTCCGCTGAGACAGAAGCTGGCGGCAACTATCAGGGGGCTGAGTGTCCACTATGACATCTCTGGTTTTCGCAAAACGAATACCTTCGGGATAGCGATTATATATTTTTCGAAGTAAAAACTCATCATCGCCCGAAGGCACCTGCTCATTACCGGCATATCCCCCTACTTCTAAAAACACATCCCTGCGATACGAAAGATTTGCGCCATTTACCATAGTAGGCACTCCCATACGCAGTGTAGCCACACCTATCCTTATCAGAATACTCAACTCCAGGTTTAGCAAGTGTGTCAGGTACTGTTTGTCATCAAAAAAACGCACCGGACCGAAAGCCATCTTTACCTCTGGGCTGCTTTTGTACAGCCGACGGTAAGAGGCAATCCAATTTGCCGGCACTTCACAATCCCCATCGGTACACAGTATTATAGTGCCTTTTGCATGCTGTACACCATGTGCTATGGCTGCTTTTTTTCCACTCACCTGTGCTGGCAGATTTAGTAAACGGATCGATGGGTAAGACTGCTGCAAGCTCCTTACCCTATCAGAAGTAGCATCTGTAGAATGGTCGTTGATTACAAGAATTTCATAGTCTGATGCCGAGTTACCGGCTATCGATTCCAGCACACGAATAATACTTTCGGCCTCATTGCGAACAGGCACTAAAACTGACACAAATTCGTAGGGTGAGGCCTCATTATCCTCCTCCTGCAGCACTTCTGTATTCAACCATCCTATACTAACCCAACAGCAAAAGGCTGCATAGCCTACAATCAATACAGCTAAAAAGTATATCATGATCGATGAAGTCTGGCAACAAAAAACAACCCTACCATGGCCGGCAGTATAATATTAACCAACCAAATAAACAGTGTAGCCAAGGCAACCGGTTCTGCTCCCACTCCAAACCATCCAAAAAAATAAACAGCAGACAGTTCTCTTGTGGCTAAATCTGAAAAAACCGACACTGCCGGCACCATCGACTTAACCAAAAACACCCAACTTACACCCTGAAAAAGCACAAAAAAGTCGGCTTCCACACCGAAAGCAACTAAAACCAAACAGAATTGCAATGCAAAAACGGCATAGCGTAAAAATGCCAACACCATCACCTCCAGCTGTATCTTGCTTCTTGTTTTTTGCACAAAAAGTGCAATCAAACTTCGGTAACGTGTAAACCGCTTTAAGTAAACAACTACCGGCCGAAGAAACAAAAGCAGCAGCACTATAACGGCAAATACTCCAACCGATATGTAGAGATACAGGGGAGGTATCGCTGTTTTTTGCATGAGAAAACCACATGCCCATATGCCAAAGAAAAGTGTAGGAGTTAGCTGGGCTGCTTTATTTATTGCCACAGCACCAATCAGGCTCCACTTGTTTTTTGTGGGAGTGGCCCACAGCCTGCCTGCCACATCCCCCAGCCCCAGTAGTCCCAACATATTCATACTCACACTGGTGAGCACCACCCGATAGCTGTGCAAAAAAGGTATTGAAGTTAGCCTTTGCCATTTAAAAGCTTCCAACGCCCAGTTTGCCGGCATGAGCAGCAACACAAACAAGCAATAACCTGTAAAACTCTCTTTTTTCAACACATCACCCAAAACAATGACAGTCTCAGCCTTATTCAAAAAGGCATCAAACAATGCATAACAGATCGCCATTGGCAATAGCCACCTCAGCACCAAAGTAAGTAATGTCTGTTTTTTTACGGAGAAAAGAGAATTCAAAGACCAGTGAAAAGTAAAAGTATATTTTGCAGGATGAAACATCACGCTCTTTGTTCTGCCTGCTTTTATAATATTGCGCTTCTCTCTAAATTGCATCAATGCTGAATCCAAAACAAAACACCAAAGAGCAAATCATACTGGGACTAGATCCCGGCACCACTGTAATGGGGTATGGTGTCATCTTAGTACAAAGACAAAAAGTAAGCTTATTGCAGTTTGGTGTCATACACCTGAGCAAATATACCAATCATGAAATGAAGCTGAAGAAAATTTTCGAGCGGGTTTCGGCCATCATTCACGAATTTCAACCCGATGAAGTAGCACTCGAAGCTCCCTTTTATGGAAAAAATGTACAATCTATGCTAAAACTCGGCAGAGCACAAGGAGTAGCCATGGCTGCAGCACTTACCCGCGAAATACCGATCACTGAATATGCCCCGAAAAAAGTAAAGCAATCTGTAACCGGAAATGGAAATGCCTCTAAAGAACAGGTTGCGAAGATGCTTATGGGACTTCTGGGTATAAAGGAAGCCCCTAAACTACTCGATGCTACAGACGCGTTAGCCGTAGCACTCTGCCACCACTATCAGGGAGGAAAGCCTGTAAGCGCAGGAAAAAGCTGGAAAAACTTCATTACCAACAATCCCAACCGAATACGCTAATTACCAGGTTGTTGCCTTTATTTTCAATGCGGCTTTCATTACATCTCTTCTGCTAATCTGCCCTTTCAATATGCCATTTTCTGTAACCGGAAAGCGCCGCATATATGTATTCAAAAACTCATTGGCTGCCTCTACCACATCCGTATTTATATCAAGTGTTTTCACTTTTTCTGACATATAGTCTCCTACCTTACCTTTTCCAGAGGGTATGTTGTGGTATGACGACTGAAACAAAATCTTCAAACAATCCTTTTCGGACAGCATACCAACCAGTTCACCTTTATCGTTCAAAACAGGCCCTCCTGATATCCTTTTGTCCAGCATGATCTTGATAGCCTCGGCTATTTCCTGCTCCGGTCTGAAAGTTATCAAGTCCCGTTCGTGAGCCATATACTCTGCTACCGATTCATAACCTGTTTCTTTAGTTTGTTCTTCTGTGGCGCCTCTGAAATTCATAACAATTTTGGTCTTAGGGTGATTTTTAAAGTTAATTTAACATATGATATTATATATTTTTTTCCTCTAATCCAAATATTTGCCGTATGTAGATTATATTAGGCTTTGGTGGGTTACTATTCCAACTATAATCGTATTAAGATACAATTGAGCAACCTTTTATTCGTTTACTTAATTATAGAACTTTATATGAACCAAAAAGCTTGATTTAGCGTATAAAAAAACTAACTTTGCGGCTCGAAAAAATAGACTCCAAAAAAATTAATATATATACCAAAAGGAAAGGTAAATAAAATATCATGAGACAACTTAAGATTACACAATCGATTACCAACCGCCGGGAAAGCCACACGCTCGAAAAATACTTCACTGAGGTGAGTAGCGTGCCGATGATTACCCCTGACGAGGAAGTAACGTTGGCACAACGTATTAAGCAGGGTGATGATCTGGCTCTCGAGAAATTGGTAAAATCGAACTTACGATTTGTAGTTTCTGTTGCCAAACAATATCAAAATAGAAGTTTGCCACTCAATGACCTGATCAATGAAGGTAACCTCGGACTGATCAAAGCAGCTAAGAAATTTGACGAAACCAAAGGTTTCAAATTCATCTCTTATGCTGTATGGTGGATCAGACAATCAATCATGCAGGCACTTGCAGAGCAGTCTCGTATTGTAAGACTCCCAATGAACAAATCGGGTGCTATCAACCAAATCAGAAGGGCTTACGCAGAACTGGAGCAAAAGTATGAGAGAGAGCCTACTGAAGAGGAATTGGCAGACATACTGGAAATGAAACCCAGCGAGGTAAGAAATACTCTCGGAGCTGAAGTAAAGCAAATGTCAATGGATGCCCCTTTCGGCGAAGACGAATCAGGATCATTGCTGGATGTTTTGGAAAACAAAACAACAGTACCTACAGATGGGCAAATGGTTTTCAACGATTCTCTGAAGGTAGAAACTATACGAGCACTGTCTACACTCACTGCCCGTGAAAGAGAGGTCGTAAAAATGAGTTTTGGTATTGGTTCAGACAATCCGTTTACTTTGGAAGAAATAGGCGACATCATGGGGCTTACAAGAGAACGTGTACGTCAGATACGTGAAAAAGCTCTTCAAAAACTGAGAGAACCAACAAAGAATCAGCGATTGAAAGAATTTTGTGCTACCTGATAGAAGCAGAAAAAATTACCAAGCCGGAATTAAAACTTCCGGCTTTTTTTATGCAAAATTCCAAGGTATCGTAAATTGCACTACTACCTATACCACAGCAGAGTTTATGAAAATACAAGAAGTAATATCCACACTAGAAACATGGGCTCCCCCGGCCTATCAGGAATCATACGACAATGCAAGACTAATAACAGGCAACAAAAACGACAAACTATCGGGAGTACTCGTTACGTTAGACTGCACAGAAGACGTAGTTGAAGAAGCTATCAGCAAGGACTGCAATCTGATAGTGGCCCATCACCCGATCGTATTTGGTGGGCTAAAGTCCATTACCGGCAAAAACTATGTAGAACGTACTGTCATAAAAGCCATCAAACATGACATTGCCATCTATGCCATACACACCAACCTGGACAATGTCATAACGGGGGTAAACAAGAAAATAGCAGACAAGCTAGGATTGAAAAACCAACGAATTTTAGCGCCAAAGTCTAACACACTTTCAAAACTTGTAACCTTTGCTCCTACTCCCGATACAGAATCCGTATTGAACGCCCTGCACAAAGCAGGCGCAGGAGCTATCGGCAACTACGACGAGTGTAGTTTCACCACCACAGGCACAGGTTCTTTTCGCCCAAACGAAACCGCCAACCCGCATATAGGCACCAAGCAGGTAAGAGAACATGTGAATGAAAATCGCATCGAAGTAATATTCCCTTCCCACATACAGCGGAATATAATCACTGCATTAAAGGCCTCACACCCTTACGAAGAGGTAGCATACTACATTACGCCGCTTGACAATCAAAATCAGGAAGTAGGATCTGGCATGATAGGCGAACTTTCCTCTCCGGTGGACATCCGAGAATTTATGGCATCACTCAAACAAACCTTTAATCTGGGTGTAATCAGGCACACCAATCCACATAAATCGACAATACAAAGGATAGCACTGTGTGGGGGTGCAGGAAGCTTTCTTTTACCCAAAGCAAAAGGGGCGCAGGCAGACGTATACATTACGGCAGATTACAAGTACCATGAGTTTTTTGATGCAGAAAATACCATCACCATTTTAGACATTGGTCACTACGAATCGGAGGCATTTACAAAAGAATTAATTTATGACTTTTTAAAAGAAAAATTCGCTAATATTGCACTCAATTTGTCCGAGGTGGTCACAAATCCAATTAACTATTTTTAAGAATACATGGAAAATACGGTTGCGCAGAAACTTGAAGCACTTTCGAAGTTACAGTCAATAGATTCTCAACTAGATGAAATAGAAAAAATAAGAGGGGCATTACCCGATGAAGTAATGGACCTGGAAGATGAAATTGCAGGCTATGAAACAAGGGTAGGCAACCACAATCAGGTAATAGAAGATCTGGAACTGTCGATAGCTAACAACAAAACGAGCATCAAAGATGCCGAAAAGTTGATTGCTAAATATAAAGAACAGCAGATGAATGTTCGCAACAACCGCGAATATGATGCTATCACCAAGGAAATGGAACTTCAGGAATTGGAGATTCAGATTCAGGAAAAGAGAATCAAAGAATCGCAAGCCAAAATTGAAGCTAAAAATGCTGAAATAGAGGACACTAAGAATATTCTGGAAGAAAGAAAAAAGGACCTGGAGAGTAAGAAGAAGGAACTGGAGCAAATCACAGAAGAGAGCAAGGAGGAAGAAGAGAAGCTCATGAAAAACCGCGCTAAAGCAGCAAAAGCGATAGAAGAGCGACTTCTGAACTCGTACAATAAGATTCGAAACAATGTAAGAAACAAATTAGGCGTAGTACCTGTAGACAGAGGTGCATGCGGTGGTTGTTTCAACGTGGTACCTCCACAAAAGCAAGCTGAGATTCGTGAGAAGAAAAAGCTCATCGTATGTGAGCACTGCGGCAGAATCCTTTGTGATGTAATCGAAGAGGTTGTAGTAGAAACTCCTAAGCCAAAAAGAACAAAAAGAGCAAAAGCTTAATTATATTGTAGCTCTATGGCTCACAAAAGAAATACCGGAAAGGTGGGTTTTACTCACCTTTTTTTATGCCTTATTTTAGGCACATTGATGCTTGTTTATCCCTGCACGTATGGCAAGCAGGCTTCTCCCGGTATAATTGATGCTCACAACCATATATTAAAACTCCAACTCAGTCAGGGGCGATCTATTCTCAACAACATCACCCCCAACGAACGGTCGCAAGGTCACTACTACTATGTAAAAAACCTAGCTGACATTGTGGAGCTGCTCCTGGAGGAAAACACCTCTCTCTACAAAGAATACAACGACAGAGAAGATGACATCCTGAAAGAACTAAAAAAAATGGATGACACGGACCCCTACAAGGGGTTTTACATGGCTGAAATAAAACTACAATGGGCCATGGTAAAAATTCAATACGGCGATGAACTCAACGGTGGCATGGGCCTGCGATCAGCATGGCACACCATTCAAAAAAACATGGAGGAATTCCCCAGGTTTAACCCCAATTTAAAAACCATGGGGCTGCTACACATCATCTTCGGTTCTACACCCGACAGCTACCAATGGATACTTAAACTGCTCGGAATTAAAGGTGATGTAATAAAGGGCATGGAAGAGTTGAATCAGGTAAGCAAATCCAGTCCCTTCTGGTTGGAAGCAAACATTATCAAGGCTCTGGTAACGATGAACATACTCAACAAACCCGACGATGCTACAGCCGATGTAGAAAAACTACTTGCCTCACACTCTGGCAATATGCTCTTGCACTACCTCCATAATGTCACACTCATAAAAAGTGCGAAAAGTGAAAGCGCACTCAAAAACCTTACGCAAATGTTATTCATGGGTGATGAATACCTATTCCTCAATATGATTTACTACCAACTGGGAGAAATTCACATTCAAAAACATGATTTTGCCCGTGCCAGATTATTTTACTCCAAATTTTTGAACGATTACAAAGGAGAAAATTTCGTGAAAGACGCATGGTTCAAAACCGCTATAACTTACCTACTGCAAGACAATGAAAAACTAGCCGAAGTACACTTCGAAAAAGCCGATGACACAGGCAAAACCTTTGTATCGGCAGACAAAAATGCCGATGGTATCCTCAACGAAAATCAGTGGCCCAACAAAGCACTGATGAAAATAAGGCTTGCAACAGACGGAGGATATTATGAAAATGCAGAAAGCATTCTTTCTTCTCTGAATGAAAACATGTTTGACTCCAGAAAAGAAAAAACGAAGTACTATTACCGGCAAGCGCGGCTAAAGCACCTATCCCAACAAAAAGACAAGGCTATCTATTTTTACCTTTATACCATAAAGAAAGCCGGCAATGAAAACTGGTACTACGCCCCTAATGCGTGCCTGCAAACCGGATATATCTACCAGGAAAAAGGTGAATTTGAAAAAGCCAGATACTATTTTGAAAAGGCACTATCGTATAAAAAACACAAATACAAGTCTGAGATAGATGTAAAAGCAGAAACAGCAATCTCACTACTCCCCTAGCGTACAATAAACTCTTCACCACAAGTGTTTATTACAACTTTTACCCCTATTTTTGGCACAAAACAAATCAAATTATGTATCCTACATTTATCTTCATACACTCTTGGCTCAGGTGGATCATCCTGGCACTGTTCATTATTTCAATTGTTAAATCTTTTGCGGGTTTTATCGGGCAAAAAGAATATCAAAAAGGTGATAATGCACTTGCCGCATCCTTGGTTGGCTGTCTACACCTACAGGTAGTATTGGGTCTGCTGCTGTATTTTGCTTTTAGTCCTATTACAGCTGCTGTATTCAGTGGCGATGTATCACCTATGAAAGATGCGGCCATTCGATACTGGGCTGTAGAACACATTTTTGCTATGATAGTAGCTGTAGTTGTAGCACAAATCGGCAGAACCAAAGCCAAAAAACTAAGCGAATCTGTTGCTAAGTTCAAAACACAGGCAATCTTCTTTACCATAGCCTTTGTGATCATTTTATCCCGAATTCCTTTCAATGAAGCCGGCAGACTGTTTCGATTCTAATGAAACACAGCAATTTGCTGACAAATAGGAATTTATTGGCGAATGGTTCGGGTAGTAAAATCAATACCTGTACCTTAGCGTCATGAAAATAGAAAACAACAAAGTAGTAACTATTACTTACACTCTTCAGGAAAGCAACAAAGAGGGTGAAGTAGTACAAGAAGTATCAGAAAAAGAACCTTTTAGCTTTTTATTCGGAGGACAACAGGTGCTTCCCGATTTTGAAAGCAATCTCGCCGGAAAAACCAGCGGAGAAAACTTTGAATTTGGTATAAAAAGCGAAGACTCATACGGCCCGGTAAACCCTGAAGCCGTAGTGGATTTGCCTATCAATATCTTTATGCAGGAAGGCAAACTTGCCGACATGGTGCAGGTTGGTGCCTTTTTGCCAATGAATGATCAGGAAGGAAACACCATGCAGGGTTTGGTAGTAGAAATAGGAAAAGAAACCATCAAAATGGATTTTAACCACCCTATGGCTGGTATGGATCTTTTCTTCTCAGGTGAAGTACTGGAAGTACGGGATGCTACAGCCGAAGAACTGGATCATGGACATGCTCACGGCCCTCATGGTCACGCGCACTAAACCATACTCTGATTAATAGCATTTTTCACAAACCCTATTAAACAAAAACATCAATGGCCTGTCTATCAGGCCATTGTTATATCTACTCAAAAAAAGGCAAAAAAATAGCCGGATAAATCCAGCTCTAACTTGAGGCTTCCTGTTGGTAAAACCTCTTTCGCGACGGTCTGCTTTCACTTGGCCACCCCCGCTTATTCTCTCCGCACAACGTTTGTTGTGTTTTCTTACTACAAAGTAACGCATCTCCTACTTTTGGGTTGTTAACTCAGTGTTAAGTTTTATACGTAGACTCCTCCCTACTAGAAAATACGTAGGTCTATAGTACTCAATATCCCTCACTAAAAATTACAAAAATACAATGAGTACAGCCACAGGCTTATAAAGCTAGCTTTGTAAGTGTAGCAACCAAAAAAATCCATGAACAATAAGACAAATCCACTGTATATACTGGCGCTCAGTGCATGTATGGTGTTAACTTCAGTGGCAGGTAGCGTAGCTCAAAGCAGCGATGCTGTATCCATAGAGGAAGAGTACGATTTTCTGACGGGACAGTGGCTGGAGGTTTCCGGTGAATTAAAAACCTACAGCGGGCTGGCTTCTTACTGCAAACAACCGGAATTCAGAAAACATACAGCACATATCCTCGAGCTGCTGCACCACTACGATTCTTTAGTACTGGATATACTCACAGACCCTACCTCTCAGCTCCATGTAAGCAAAAAAGAGCAGCAAAAAACGATAAAGGATATCGAAAAATTTGAGGAGAAATACAGCTTAAAGAATTTTTCAGCTTTGCTAAAAGAAAGTTGCAGAACATACAAAGACCTGGAAAAGAACAAAGATGATTTGGTAAAAGAATCAGGCATGTACTCGTACGACGGGCAGATTTTGATACTAGAGACCCAACTCAGAAAATTTCTAACAAGCATAGACAAACGGGTGGTAGCCATAGACGATCACATCCACCTGATACACCCGGATCAGATCAAGCCATTTAAAATGCTTGCCAGAAAGGAGTAAGCAAGTTACCTTTTCTTACCGCCCAAATTACCAATATCCGTATTAATACGGATATTGGTGCTATAGGATATCCCTCAATCATATATCCTATTTTACAGCGAGTACAATCCCGCTATTACCACCCTAAATTTGTTGAGATCATTCACCAACAAATTATGAAAGCAACAACAAAACTTTTAGGGTTGATATTTGCCCTGCTATGCATGGCACAGACTGCACACTCGCAAGACAATGAACCCATATCTATAGAAAAAGAATACGACAAGCTCACCGCTGAATGGCTAAAGATATCGGGGCAGATGAAAACCTATCAGGGGCTGGCTACATACTGCAAAGACGCTGAGTACAGGACTCACAGCGTGCATGTGCTTGAGCTTCTCCACCACTACGACTCCCTTGTGTTAGACTTGCTAAACGACCCTACAGTGGCCGCACAGGTCGACCACAAGGAGCAACACAAAACACTAAAGGACATTGAAAAGTTTGAAGAAAAATACAGCATCAAAGAGTTTATAGGCTTGCTTAAAGAAAGCTGCAAAACGCGTAGAGACCTGGAAAAAAACAAAAAGGATTTAGTAAAAGAATCGGGTATGTATTCGTACGACGGACAAATTCTTGTTTTAGAAACGCAGATCAGAAAATTTCTAAATCATATCGATAAGCGCATCATCACAATAGACGATCATTTACACCTGATACACCCGGATCAGATAAAGCCGTATAAAATGCTGGCTAAAAAAGAATAGCGTTGCAAGCAGATTAAAATAACAATAAACCCTGAGCAGATGATGAGACCTGCTCAGGGTTTATTGTTTTCACTCATAAAATCGCCCTTAGCCCACTTCTCCTGCAGCGCTATATACTTCGCCCTTGGCTCACACGTCAACCAGTTGATACCATGCTTGCGGCAAGCCAAACTGTGAAAGAAAATTCCTAGTGCCGGGTGGCCTACTATAAAAAACAAAGCATAATAATCCCACCAATAGGTCAGTAGTGCCGATACCCCCGTATAAAAAAGAAACTTACCCGGTATTTTCCACCTGGGCCTTACAAACCTACCTGTATGCACATAACCCAACACCCATAGAAACACCGCAAGCCCCAGTAGTTCTATATTTTCCATTTTAGTGTCAACTGTTTAATTTTTCCACATCCAACGAGAGCTGATGCAAGTACGTTTTCAAATCCGTTTCTTTTGCTAAACCCAACTTTTTCTTCAATCGATACTTAGCAGTCTGTACAGTACGTTGCGACACATTCAATAGTTGGCAAATTTGGTGTGTATCCAGATTGATATAAATAAGTGACGCTACACGCAAATCATTTTCAGTCAACTGATTAGATACTTCGTATAGCCTTTTAAAGAAAAATGGATTTATTTTTTCAAATCTAATTTTAAATGTCGCCCAATCGTCTTCTAGCCTAAGTTTCGTTCTAATTTCTTCAATCAACCCTTTATCCTTTACCTGGTTGTTTTCTTTCACATGCTGATACACCTTATCCAACACTTCATTTTTTGATGCTACACGCATGGACAAACTGATTAACTCGTTATTTTTCAATTGAAGTTCTGCTTCATGCTTCTTTTGCTGCAGCTGCTGTATTTTCATCAAGTGTTCTTTTTCTTTTTCCTTCTCTTTTATCATGAAAGTAGCCTTCTCTGCAGCTTGCTTATTCGAATACATCTTATAGGCCAAGCCAACCAAAAAACTAACCATCTCTAAACCTGAACCAGCCAGCGTATAATGATACGAACTATCCAAAAAATGAAAGTGAAGTGATAATGTAGTGACAATAGCTCCTGATACACCAAAGAAAAGCCCCACTAAAACGAAATATTTGAGTTTACCCGGAGCGGTAGCTGTATAGAACATAAAGGGAATAGATAGTATTGCAAAAACGGTATTAAGTCGAGGTAACACCATGTAATAAGTCATGGAAGAATAATGATACAACACGACTAACACCAAAAAAGAAAGCAGAGTAAATACAGCCAAAAACTGAGTTACAGACCAAGCCATACGATGCTGATTTATAAAATCAAGATAGGTAGCAACAAACCATACATAAAAAAACCAGATGAGAGGAAACAGCACACTATAGTCAAAATTCAATGATGGAAATAGCCACCAGATGAGTTTATAATACCCAGCCTGAAATGCACTCATCAGAAGCACAAAAAGTAGATAAAAAAAACTACTACGTTCACTGTACGCTAGACTCAACACAATATTGATAAGCATAAGTACAACTACTATTCCTAAAAACACTCCAATAGCGAACAAATCCCGATTAGCCCGTTCCTCAAAATGTTGCCGTTGTTCGAGGTAGAAACAATTATCAATTTTAAAGGGCAGCTCTCCTATCCTTCCATCTACCTTTACCAACACGGAAGATTCTTGCATTGCAGCCAGGGATATAGGCAACTTACCATCGTTATTTTGACCAGAATAAAAGTCATCATGAACCTTAGCCAGCAACGCTCCCCTTTCTCCTTTGTATCGGATTATATCATCGTTAATTTCCCAGAAAGAATTTTTCCATTCATTACTAAAAAGAATAAGTTCAACATCTTGATTAGTTGTATTTTCTAAATGAATGAAAAACCAATACACTGCCCCCTGACTGAATTTCTCGTCCTTTTTAAAAGATCGAAACATATTTTTATTTAGCACCTCTTTTTCTGTTAGTCTGCGAGTGCTATCGATATACACCCCTACATGCTCCATAGCAACTGGTGACCTTTTTAAATAATCTTCTATCGAACGAATTGTAACAGGATCAGTAGCTAACAGGGCGTGCTGTATAGCATAAAAGAACACAAAAAAAGCAAGCATTTTTAACTTCATGACAGGCATCCTATTAAGCCAATGGTAAATCTAACCTAAGTACAGAATTTACATCATGAGCAATGCAATAAATTATCCGAAACTTTCCCTATTTCATCTATTTACACAAAAAACAGCCCATTGTAGTAGGTATGTAGTAGGTAAAAACTACAGTTGAAAGCATGTCAGGAGTATAATTGCCTCATAAAATTAATTATAAATAAACATGATTTATTCATATAGACTACCTAACTCTACTTCCCTGGCACGATGTGTCAGCTTTGTCCTAATGATGGTTATTCATGCCGCGCTCATGGCCCAGCTATCACTAGATGAAGCCAACAGTACAACGATAAATACGCGCTCTGGAGGAGGCACATCAGCCTGGGGAGATTTAGACAATGACGGAGATGCAGACTTAGTTATAAGTTTATTGGGATATAGAATGGTTGACTTGTATTACAATAACAATGGTATATTGTCTGCCTCTACATCATCCATTTTTGGCACCAACGATGGCAATATAGATTTAGCAGATTATGATAGCGATGGAGATCTGGACATTATAATTAGTAGATCAAAGTCATTTGACAATCCTAACAATTTTTTGTTAAAGCTTTATAAAAACGATAATGGGAATTTTATCGATAACAATACGGCAGCAGGGTTGCCACATAAATTGTCTCACCTGGCGGTATGGGGCGATTACGATAATGATGGCGACCCTGACCTTGCCACTATCATGAAAGATAATCTAAACAAAATAAGAGGAATCATCTACAAGAATGATAACGGTTATTTTACAAAAACAAACCATACCCTACCCATAGCTGAAGACGGGGCTATGGATTGGGGAGATTACGATAACGATGGAGACCTGGATTTGATAATTGCAGGCTTTGATCGAAGCAGTTATACCTGCAAAACCGCTATTTACAAAAACGAAAATGGTGATTTTATTGATATAGAGGCCAATTTACCCGGTATATACAAAGGATCAGTATCGTGGGGTGATGTAAACAATGATGGCAAACTGGATATTGCTATAACAGGGTCAACTGTTAGCTTTGACATAAACCCAGCAGGATCACCTGCTTCATTTGTTTTATTAAACAATGGTAACAACACGTTTTCAGACATTAACGCAGTGATCCCTGGAGTCTCACACAGCTCGTCAGAATGGGAAGATTACGACAAAGATGGAGACATAGACTTGATGATCACCGGAATTACCGATTGGTTTGCTAGAGAGGCCGTTTCAATGATATACAGAAACGATGACGGCACATTAGTGAACTCAGGCATCAACCTCCCTGCCACAATGTACGGAGAGGGCAAGTGGGCTGACTATGACAATGATGACAAACCTGACTTGCTATTGATAGGTAAAGGTATACCCGGAGCTGAAACACAAAAAGTACGTCAACTCTACCACACCAAAACACCTAGCCCTGTTCAGGAAACACTTACTCTCAATGGTGCCGCTTCAGATTTGTTTGAGAATAAAGGGGAAAGCATGGTAGACTGGGGAGATTTTGATAATGATGGTGATCTGGATCTAATTGCCATTGGGATGAACAGTCTGGGAGAACACTCCACAAAGATATATGAAAACGTAAATGATGGTTTTACAATATATACGCACGACCTACCCAACATCAGTAGTGGCTCTGTACAATGGGGAGACTATGACGGTGATGGAGACCTGGATGTTCTATTAGTCGGAGTAAACGAAACTGGAGTAATTACCAAAATTTATAAAAATGACGAAGGTGTATTCAAAGACCTTCAGGCAAACCTATCACAAGTTGGGCAGCATGGCTCTGGACATGGAATATGGGGAGACTATGACCGGGATGGCGATCTGGATTTAGTGATTAGTGGTCTCACGACCAATCTTATCAAAACCACTACAATTTACCGTAATAACGAGGGTACTTTCACCGATATAGATGCTGGCATTACTCCTGTGATAGATGGATGGGCAGACTGGGGGGATTATGACAGAGACGGAGACCTGGATCTTGCCATTACAGGTGACGGAAACTTTGATAAGCACACTACTATCTACACCAATGACAATGGCATTTTTTCCAACAGCCAAATATCGCTCACAGGAGTGGGCGACAGCAAAAGTGTACACTGGGGAGATTACGATCAGGATGGCGACCTGGACTTGATTGTGGGAGGAATGGACATCAACAACGAACTCCACAACATTATATACCAAAACAATAACGGCTCCTTTACTGACATTAACGCCGGGTTAGCCGGATCAGCATTTGGTACAGCAATGTGGGGTGATTTCGATAAAGACAATGACCTGGATTTATTAATTGTCGGGGATTCTTCTCCGGGTAGCTCAAAAACACGTATTTATAAAAACGAATCCGGCACATTTATTGAAATTTCGCACAACCTGCCTGCTGTTTTCTTTGGTGCTGCTCGCTGGGCCGATTTTGATCAGGATCACGATCTTGACATTGCCGTGACTGGATACAATGATTTAAATGCTGCTACCACTTTCCAGCTTTGGAACAACAATACCAACCCAAACCTGCCCCCTGATGACATTATACTTTCAAACAACACCGTAAATCAATCAGCAGGAATAACAGCATTTGTAGGTCATCTGTCAGCTTCAGACCCCAACAATAGTGATTCTCATAACTTTGTTCTCGCCGAAACAGACATTCCTAGTTACAACTTTTTATTTTCCATATCTGGAAACAATCTTTATATAAGAAACAGTGAAATACCGGCAGGGACATACCCTATCTATGTCACAACAAACGATGGCCATCAGGATGGTTTTTTAAATAAAATATTGAATATCGAAGTGATAGATGACATAGCTCCCATCTTAAAAGTGAAAACAGCTACGCTACACCTCAACTCAGAAGGCCTTGCATCAGCATTACCAAACACTTTTGACGATGGGTCTTACGACCCGGGAGGTGAAATTGCTCAATTTAGCATAATTCCAAAAAACTTTAACTGCAGCCACATAGGCAGCTTGTCCGTAACTCTAGCGGCAGTAGACGCACACGGAAACTCCACCACAACTGTTACAAATCTCACCATAATAGATAACCAAACACCTCTCGCCAATGCAAAAAACATCACACTTGCACTCAACAGCCAAGGGGTAGCTACACTATCACCCGAGCAGATAGACAATGAAAGCACAGACAATTGCCAATTCACGCTCAGCGTAGATCACTCTCTATTTACTTGCGATAATCTCGGAGAAAACACTGTAACGCTCTCAGCTACTGATCCGTCCGGAAATTCAGCTACGGCTACCGCTACTGTCACTATCGTTGACCACACTCCACCTCGCGTCAATGCAAAAAACATCACACTTGCACTCAACAGTCAAGGAACAGCTTCACTATCTCCCGAGCAGATAGACAATGAAAGCACAGACAATTGCCAATTCACGCTCAGTGTAGATCGCTCTCTATTCACTTGCGATAACCTCGGTGAAAACACTGTAACGCTCTCAGCAACTGACCCATCGGGAAATTCAGCTACGGCTACCGCTACTGTCACTATCGTTGACCACACTCCGCCTCGCGCCAATGCAAAAAACATCACACTTGCACTCAACAGCCAAGGAACAGCTTCACTATCTCCCGAGCAGATAGACAATGAAAGCACAGACAATTGCCAATTCACGCTCAGCGTAGATCACTCTCTATTTACTTGCGATAATCTCGGAGAAAACACTGTAACGCTCTCAGCTACTGATCCGTCCGGAAATTCAGCTACGGCTACCGCTACTGTCACTATCGTTGACCACACTCCACCTCGCGTCAATGCAAAAAACATCACACTTGCACTCAACAGTCAAGGAACAGCTTCACTATCTCCCGAGCAGATAGACAATGAAAGCACAGACAATTGCCAATTCACGCTCAGTGTAGATCGCTCTCTATTCACTTGCGATAACCTCGGTGAAAACACTGTAACGCTCTCAGCAACTGACCCATCGGGAAATTCAGCTACGGCTACCGCTACTGTCACTATCGTTGACCACACTCCGCCTCGCGCCAATGCAAAAAACATCACACTTGCACTCAACAGTCAAGGAACAGCTTCACTATCTCCCGAGCAGATAGACAATGAAAGCACAGACAATTGCCAATTCACGCTCAGTGTAGATCGCTCTCTATTTACTTGCGATAACCTCGGTGAAAACACTGTAACGCTCTCAGCAACTGATCCGTCCGGAAATTCAGCTACGGCTACCGCTACTGTCACTATCGTTGACCACACTCCACCTATAATTACTACAGAGCAAATTACATTGACACTCAATAATGAGGGGGTTGCAAATTTGAATAGCTCTAACCTCCTCGCTTCTGACAATTGTAACATGTCAGTATCGTTTTCTCAAGACAATTTTAATTGTGAGGATATCGGTAATAAAAACATTACTGTAACAGCTACCGACAGAGAGGGAAATACTACTACTAAATCAATAATTGTGATAATCAACCCTTCCAACGACTTTCCCTGTCAGGTTTTAGGCATTGAAGACAATATACAGTTGATGGCTTACCCGAACCCCACTACACATCAATTGACACTAAAGCTACCACATGCTCAAGGACAAGCTTCGGCTCAGGTATTTACTATTACAGGAAAACAAGTATGGCACAAAGCTATCCTTTTTCAAGGTAAAGAAGGTAAAATCGATATTAATGAACTTAGACCGGGACACTACATTCTCCGTATTCACCACAAAGGATATTTTTGGCAAACGAACTTTATCAAAATAGACTAATTCGATCAATTTCATAGCACACAACAACCAAAAGCAACCTCAATAGAGGTTGCTTTTCAAGTTATTTAGCTTTATAATTAAATACCCCTCTCTAATGTACCGCTCTGTCGTAAGGTATAGGCTGTGGCTATACCAATTAGAGCTCCAAAGAGATGCGACTCCCACGAGACCCACGATCGGGTAGGAAACACTCCGTATAGAATTCCCCCATAAAGAACCACCACTACTATGGCTATAGCGAGGGATTTAAAGTCTTTTCTGAAAAAGCCCAGTGAAATGAGAAAAAAAGCTAATCCATACACCAATCCACTGGCTCCTATATGGTAGAGCTCGCGACCGAATATCCATACACATATACCCGTAAGCAGGTAACACTGCATAAATACCCTGACGGCTATTTTACTGTAAAAGACAAACAAGGTTGTACCCAAAAAGAGAAGCGGAAAGGTATTGGATATGAGATGATTCCAGCTACCATGTACCATAGGAGCTGTAAGTATACCTATCAATCCGGTAATGCTCCGCGGCAATATACCCAAAAACCCAAGATCGATATTCAAGACATATTGCACCAGAAAAAACAACCACATGATGATGGCCAAACGCAAGGGCGGAACAATACTATGTTTTTCTAAATAGGGCATAAAAAAAAGCGCTTTAAAAAGTTTGACATCTCTGCTTTACCAAACTGCCATATCACATAGCGATACCTGGCAATAAACAAAGCGAGAAGTATTCCTCTTAAAACGCCCGAAATATTTTTTTGATATGATTTTAATAATCTGCCGGATCTTTGAGCATGTCTAACTCTACCAGTTTTGCTTCTTCGTAGCTTACAGACATATACCCCAATACTCCTCCCGAAGCAGATGCTATTTTCTTAGCCATATCTTTCAGGCTGGCCACCATTTTCACTGCAAAATTATGATCTATTTTAGGTAGAATGTGATTCAGTTTTCTCAACTCCGATGTAATAGCGCTGTTTCTCTCATCCACTCCCGTAGGAAGGTCTTTCGACAATGCAAAAAACTTATCCTCAAACGTTTTTCCTACTTCCTTGTAAAATTCTATCAACTGAGCTCGCTCTCTCGACTGCTTGCCGTGAACCAACTCTATAGACTGCTTTATTTCTTTGTTGTCGATCTCTCCATCTGCACCAGCTATAAGTATAGCTACGTATACGGGAGCATTCAACAATACTTCTATTTCATCATCACGCAGTGTACTAAATTCAGTTATCATCTTGTTCGTTTTTATGGCCGATAAATATGCCCGAAATTACAGGAAATAGACCAAATCCAAAACAGATTAATTGCATTTTTTCAGGCTATAAACAATCAATCCAAAAATGTATCGCGATGAATTTGAAGTTTTAAAACCAAATAACCACAATTGGACTCAACTCCTATATACTACCAGACAGGGTGTAATTAAACTTTTCTAATAACATTCCACTTTTTATTGACTGGCGGCATCCATCTGCATCCTATCCCTGACAAACCCCTCGATTTGCTCTACTCCCAGCTTTTTAGCGATGATGCGTTTGTCCTTATCTAGTATATAGATAGTAGGTGTAGAGCGCACATTGTATTGTCGGCGAAAATTACTTCGGGTAAAGGGATCGGCCAGATTGATCCAATCCAATTGATACTCTTGCACAAAAGCCTTCCATTTTTCTATATCTGTATCCACGTTTACCCCTACTATTTCTACTCCTTCGGGCTTCAGGTTATGATACACATCGAGCAGTACGGGCGTAGACTTCTTGCAATGACCGCATTCCGGACTGTAAAAAAACAACACGGTATAATCAGCATCGATCATCTGAAGTCGCTGCTGATCCAGCAAAGTATCTACCAGATACAATGCAGGGGCCTGCATGCCTATTTGATTTTCACGGTGAAAATCCATTTCCTCTCTCAACTTCTCCAGCATCTCCTCGTCTACCCAGGGGGCCTTACCCTGCAGGTAATACTTCTCTGATAAATGAACAAACACTTTGTCCATCCCCATGATTTTGGATGATTGATACTTCTTAAAGAAGTAAACCATCCAGTAACGAAACATTTCTTCGTTGTTTTTGGACTTATCCAGAATATACTCCACAGAGGCGAGCACTGAATCAGGATTTTGAAAAGTAACTTTTTCCATATATTCCATCACCTTGGCATGAAATATAGGCACTCGCAATGTGCCCTCATCGTCAAAGTCTATACCATCGAAATACCGCGCTTTGTAGGCGTTGTATTTTCTTCTTTTCTCTTCCATGGTGTCATCATCCGAGTAGTTCATCTCTGATTGTTCCATCAGTCTTAGCAATACCGCAGTGTATTTATCTGAGTGATGTTTTTTCAAACTATCACGCTGGGTTTTGTTTTTTTCCACCAACTTTCCAGCAAGAGCATACAGAGCCGTAGAGTCATCTTTGGTAGCAGCATTTTTAAGGTCAGCATTGAGCTTTCGCATAGCTTGTTGATGCTCTTTCATGATCAGCTGAAAGTCTCTAAAAGCTTCGTTTTCGGGTGAACCTTCTATCACCATATTCTTATACGGTTCTCGAGTGCTTGTTTTGAGTGAAAATTTTTGTTCTTTAACCAAAAACTCAAGGTAATACCCCTTTGCGTAAAGAAAGTACACTCCTTTTTTCAGCGGTGTATTCCCTGTAAATCGCGCAGCTCCAATTTCATCTACCCGTGATGTATCCTGATAATATCTTTTTTCTCCAAAGTGGTAGCCCAGATAAGCCACACTATCTTGCAGTCCGCTAACCTCCACACGTATATCGTATGCGGTATCAGGTTGTCCGTTGGCCAGCCCTACCGCTGTAAGAATAATCGCAAAAAGAAAAGTAAGTTTACGCATCTACTCAATAATTTCATTAATATAATCTACACATACAAACACAACCTGTGTTTATCAGCACCTTTAGTGAAACGCTCCGGCAAACGCTTTGTTTGACAGAACCTAAAACAAAAAAACACAATCGTTACGATAATTAAATATTAGCAAGAATATTTTGCGAATATTTTATTTACCACGCCAATTTTAATAACTTAACCGCAAATTTTTAATTCCTTTTTTTCGCTCTACGTCGTACTCTGTGGTTAATTATTTAGAATCCAAAAAAATCAAAGGTTACCTGGGCAGGATACTGATAGGTGCTGTCATCTATTTTATCCTCATCACATTGCTCATTCATTTTGAAAGGTACAGTGATCAATCCACCATAACTGACTATGGGCATGCAATATGGTACACCGTAGTTACCCTGACCACAGTAGGCTATGGCGACCTCTACCCAGCTACCATCTGGGGTCAATATATTGGCTACCTTTTCGTCTTTCTCAGTCTGGGAGTGTATGGACTGCTCGTAGGCCAGTTTGCAAGTATTATATCAACCATAAAAGAAAACAGAATGCTAGGTTACAATGGAACAACTCTGATAAACCATGTAGTGATTATCGGGTGGAATGATTTTAGCCAACTGGTAGCCGACCAGTTGATAGGCGCGGGCAAGGATGTGGCTATAGTGACAGATAAAAGGGAGCACATCGACCATATCAGAGAAAAATACCACCGCAAAGGTGTATTTACACTCTATACCGATTTTCAAAACTACGACATCCTTCACAAAACCAACATAGAAGATTCGAGTGTGGTCTTTGTAAACCTGCCTGACGACACTGAAAAGCTGGTATATATACTCAACCTCAAAAAAATATACAACGATCTGGAGTATGTAGTAACCATAGAAAATGCCAACCTTAAAAACACCTTTATAGGTGCAGGGGTTACCAATGCGATATCCCCTAACGAAATATCCTCAAAAATACTGGCCAGTTATATGTTTGAACCGGATGTAGCTACCTACACTGAAGACATTATGTCTTTTGCCAAAAATGAAAATGACTATGACATCAAACAATTTTTGGTAACGCACGACAATCCCTACCTAAACAAGACCTATCAGGAAGCATTCTTTGATATGAAGAGAAGGTACAATACCATACTGATAGGAATAAGCAAAAAAGACAAAAACGGAAAACGAAAACTTATCAAAAACCCACTGGGCGAAGTAAGTATCAATCTCGGCGACTATTTGATCGTAATTCTAAACGGAACGTCTTTCGATCTGGTGCTAAAAGTATTCAATGTAGAAGAAGGGTACTTCAGGGAAACCAAAAAACACTAAACCATGAAAAACATCCTTCCTATCATTATTTCGGCTTGCTTGTGCTATGCATGTGCTTGTGAAAACCGAGAAATAAACCCCGGAACAGGCCCTAAATTTAGCGAAATACACGATAGCCTGGAGTACCATTTTGATCGGATACAAATAGACGGGCTAGAGTATTTTATCTTAGAGCGTGACCGCAACAATCCCCACGAGGGATTTGGCTTTATGGCTTTAAACGGAGCTAAATTTGCCAATAATCAAGACACTATAAAGGCTTATCTGAAAACTGTAATGGAAGTACAGACTCAGATCTTGAGCCAACTCAACAATGAACCACGAGCTACCAGCAAAGAACGAATAGAATCGATATTGGAGAAGCACCTGGACAGCACTATAGAAGTGCATAAGAAAGACTCAGTGTCCAGAAAAGTTCCTGCAGTACAATAAAACAGCCCTCTAAGAGAGAGTTAGTCTATTAAGCACTGCAAGCTGATAAAAGAAAACATAAAGAGTAGTAAATAAAAAAGGCACTTTTCAGTGCCTTTTTTAATTAGTGTATCTTAGCAAAATAGAGTTTCAAATCACTCAATACAGTCTTCATTTCTTCGTCAACCACTCCTAATTTGAGTATATCTTTCACTACTTTGATTGCGTCTATCAATTCATCTTCGTCTGGAAACACTTCCTCAAGTATCTTGCAATTGTTGATCATAGATATGAGTACCACTACTGCAGGGCTTGGCTTTTGTCCTTTTAAAACCACCGCCTTTAGCACGTCTCTTATCTCCTGCTCAAAGGCATAGTTGGCGTTATCCATTCTCTCCGAGATAGGGATAAACAACAACTTAGTAGACTCCACACTCAAAATACCACGCTGCACGAGCAATTCAATCACTTCTTCCTGAATGTGATCAAAACCGGGAGCCAGCTTGTCTATCGTGTTGGTTACCTGATCACCCCCCTGTCCTATACCTTTCAGTATATGATCGAGGATTTTATTGCCGGTACCGCTATTATCATTTACTACAATCTTGCCACCGCTAAAGCTGAGTTTCTTTGACAAGGCCAATTCTAAAATGCAACTTGCAATCAGTCCTTTGTCGATCGAATGTTCTGCAGCTGCCAGAAGCCTTCCCTCATCATCGTCCAGCGCAATCAGCATTAAACCTTCTGCTATACTTAGTTTCATATGGTTTGGTAATTAATTTTCGAGAATAAACAGGTTAGTTATATTAACTTTTTAATATTTTTTCTATTGTAAGCCCCTGTACCAGAATAGAGAAAACTACCACTGCATAAGTAGCCGCTACTATCAGGTCTTTTACGGGCACTGAGTCGGATAGTGAAAGCGCCAGGGCTACAGATATACCTCCTCTTAGGCCTCCCCAGGTCAGTATGATAATAGATTTTTTCTCAAATTTTACTCCCAGAGCTTCCATTATCACTACCGGCAAAGATACACCCAAAAATCTAGCTGTCAATACTACCACTATGGCCAATGCGCCAATCGCTATAAATTCTGTCTCAAACGACTGAGCGATCACGATCATTTCCAAACCTATAAGGATGAAAAGGATCGCATTCAGTGCTTCATCCAGCAAATGCCAGAATTTAAACACATACTCACCAGTGGCATTTGCCAGGTGCTCACTCCTACCCTCATTACCAATAAAGAGCCCCATAATTACCATAGCCAGAGGGCCAGAAACATGAATTAGTTCGGCAACTCTTCCTCCAACCATTACGAGGGTTAGAGTCACCAACACTTCCAACTCCACATGGTCATTATCTATATAATTGAGCAGTTTAAAGCCTAAGAAGCCAAACAATGCTCCCAGCAGCAACCCGCCAAATACCTCTGTAACAAACAATATCAACACAGATAGGAAGTCAAACCCTCCTTCTTCATGCGCATCGCTATGGGCTTCTTCGTGCTGCGCATAGTCAGCATACTGTACTATTTGCGCCTGATTGGTTTCATTTTCCTGATAGGCCACTTCATGTGCCGCAGGGGTTTCGAGCTTGGCCTCTTCTCCATGATGCGCACTGCCGGGATCTGCTATCCCCAGGATGGTCAGGAATACCACAACGCCTACACCATCGTTGAAAAGTGACTCTCCGGCTATTTTTATTTCCAGACTTTTCACCAGTCCAAATTTCTTAACCAAGGCCAATACTGCTATCGGGTCTGTAGGAGATATCAATGCTCCAAAAAGCAAACAATAAATTAAATCGACTTCTTTGCCTACCAAGATAAAGGCATAGTACATCAGATATCCCACTACAAAAGTGGATAAGAACGTACCACAGGTAGCCAATACGATTACCGGTATTTTTTGATCCAGTAGTGTTTTGAGGTTTACAGACAATGCCCCTGCAAAAAGCAGGAAGTTAAGCATCACATTGAGTAACACCTCTTTGAAATCAAAAGCCTCGATAATTCCCTCTGCACCCTGTACTATGGGGGGCATAAAATACCCCAGTATAAGGATAACTACGGATGAGGCCAGGGCTATTGCCATGAGACCTATCGTTGAAGGTAAACGAAGTAAAGTAATATTAACAAGTGTAAATACTGCCGCTAAAAAAATAAGAAGCGTGATCAGGTCTAGTATGCCCATATTTCGAAAAATTTAGATTTGGCGATTCGGTTTATTAAAAGTAATTATAATTAATTATCCATTTCGTAGTACAACTTGTAGAGTTTATTACTGTTTGATAACAAAATGTTAAAATAAGGCCTAAAACTGATTGATCCTACAATAATAACAAAATTCCTGTCTTATGGCAGGCTATTACATACCAAAATCTTTCATATCCTTACCTAAAAAATGCCTACGTAATCCCCTCTCCTTTTACTAACCGTTTTGGCGTAAAAGCCATTCCGTATTCTTTTTTTAGCTGCATGCACACCTCCGAGCAGGCAAACATCCGCCTGCCCTTTTCATGCCCTGACATAATTTTAATAATCGATCCTGTTTTTTGTGAATTTTTTATTTTTCGACCTATTTAAAATATAATCTCGCATACATTCTCTTTTTAACCAAATCAAAAATATTTTTGCGCCCTTATTGTTTGATCGAAAACAATGGGCTAATTAACACACGCTGAAATGGAAAATTGTGAAATGGAAAAAACAGCTATCAAAAACTTTGTAATTGATTTTGACAGTACATTTACAAGAGTAGAAGCGCTGGACGTGTTGGGTGAAATATCCCTGAGCGGGGCGGAAAAAGAAAATGTTCTGAACGAAATCAAAAACCTAACCGATCAGGCAATGGCGGGCAATATCTCTTTTCGGGAGTCGCTCAACGGCAGGATCAAGTTGCTACACGCACACAAAGACCAACTCGATGAGCTGATCGCTGTGCTCAGAACCAAAGTATCAAAGTCCTTTATCCGAAACAAAGAATTTCTTACAAACCACTCGGATCATGTTTATATCATTTCTAACGGTTTCAAAGAGTTCATTTGCCCCATCGTAAAAGAATACGGCGTAAAAGAAGAAAATGTATTTGCCAATACTTTCACTTACGACGAAGAAGGCTACATCACAGGGTTTGACACCTCAAACATACTATCCGGCGACAAAGGAAAGCCTGCTGTAATCAAGGAGATGAACCTGGAAGGCGAAGTGTATGTAATAGGCGATGGCTACACCGATTATGAAATCCGTGAGCACGGCATGGCCGAGCGTTTCTATGCGTTTACAGAAAATGTAGCCCGCGAAAAAGTACTCGAAAAAGCAGACCACATAGCCCCATCACTAGACGAAATACTATATCACAATAAAATGGACAGAGCACTATCGTACCCTAAAAACAGAATCAAGGTACTACTACTTGAAAACATCCACCCTGTAGGGGTAAAACTAATGCAGGAGGAAGGTTATCAGGTAGAGGTTATCCCTGCCGGTTTGTCAGAAGATGAGCTGGTAGAAAAAATCAAAGATGTATCCATACTGGGTATCCGATCCAAAACGAATGTAACCAAGCGCGTAATCGAAAACGCCAAAAAGCTTAAGGCTGTAGGAGCATTTTGTATCGGCACCAATCAGATAGATCTGGAAGAATGTCAGAAAAATGGTATAGCCGTATTTAACGCTCCCTACAGTAACACCCGCTCTGTGGTAGAACTGGCCATAGCCGAAATGATAATGCTGATCAGAAACCTGCCCGACAAAATCGCAGCGATGCACCAGGGCAAGTGGAACAAATCTGCAAAGGGAAGCTATGAAATAAGAGGAAAAAAACTAGGACTCGTAGGCTATGGAAACATAGGCAAGCAGCTTTCTGTAATCGGAGAAGCGCTGGGAATGAATGTATACTACTACGACCTCAACGAAAAATTAGCGCTGGGTAATGCTACCAAGTGCAAATCGCTCGAAGAACTACTCAAAACAGTAGACGTGGTGTCGCTGCATGTAGACGGACGTAAAGAAAACAAACACCTGATCGGCGAGGAGGAATTTTCCTGGATGAAAGATGGTATGATATTCCTAAACCTAAGCCGTGGACATGTAGTGGATATCGCTGCACTCAAAAAGAATATAGAAAGCGGAAAAATAGCCGGCACAGCAGTAGACGTATTCCCTGTAGAACCCTACAGCAATGCGGATGAATTTATTTCTGAACTACGCACCCTGCCCAATACTATTCTGACTCCTCACATTGGAGGTAGTACGCAGGAGGCTCAGGAAAACATTGCAGAGTTTGTACCTACAAAGATGATCGACTACATCAATACAGGCTCTACAACTAACAGTGTCAACTTCCCTAACATGACACTGCCTGAATTTGAAAATGCGCACCGTTTCATCCACATCCACCACAACCAGCCAGGCGTGCTCGCTGAGATCACCAAAACTCTGGCTAAGCATGACATCAACGTGGTAGGACAATACCTGAAAACAAACGAAAAGATTGGTTATGTAATTACGGACATCAACAAAGATTATGATCCGGCAGTGACCAAAGAATTGAAAAAGATAGAGGGAACTATCAAATTCCGAGTATTGTATTAATCCATTACTCATTTTCAAAAAAAGACTCTCTTAAGAATCAGCTGATCATTAAGAGAGTCTTTTTTTTGTGCTACACTTTTTAGCCACATTCAGCCTTGGCCTTGCAGCTTTGCATTTTTCATGATCTTAAAAAACCGGCTCTATTGTGAAACTGAATGTATAATTAGCCGCAGGAATAGAATACTCCGGATAAGGCTTTGCGCCCCAGGAATTGTCTCCCGCTACTCCCATCATCTTCCAATCGGCACAGACAAATACCCCCTCTTTTTTGACAATATCATTCGTATGACGCAGATCATCATGGGTTTCCTGATCAAAGTCTTCAATAGGATTATGCAGTGCAGAAAAACCTAACCAATCGGGCCCATATACTTTTATGCCCACTCCATTTTCATTGCGCAATTCAAACCACCTGACCTCTGTTTTGTAGCCGTTTTCCTGAGGCCTCACATACTTAAAATACTGATCGGCTACTTTGCTCTGATAAATACCGGCAAACGCCCCTGCATTTCTGTCTACATAGTTTTCATGGGGACCATTGCCGAAGAAGGTCAGGTTGTCGAAGTTTACAGGCAGTTGCCACTTCATTCCAAAGCGAGGCATCAAAGGCAACTCCTGACCTCCTATATCGATGCTACTGGACACATCCACTCGCCCATTACCATACACCCTATATTTCACTGTATTGGTGGCTTCTACCGCCGAAATAGCGTACAGTGCCCGCACTTCCACACTACCATCTGCCTGCAGATGGGTACTAAAACTAGACAGAGTAGCTGTACGGCTAGCTTCGCGCCACACTCCCAGCCTTTTTATCATATTGCTGCCCTTGTCATTGTCATTGGGTGCTCTCCAATAATTTACTTCCGGTCCTCTCTGCCAGATTTCCACACCGTTGATGATATAATCCATCAGAACTCCCGTTTTTTTATCAAAACGCATAGCAAAATTATCTCCCTGCAGGGTCAGCCATTCCTCATCCTTGATTTTCACTACTGATGACACTGGAGGTGAAGGGTACGATGCTAATGAAACACTTTGAAGTAAAAACTGATCATGCGCTACTTCAAATCCTCGCTTTCTAAACGGTTTGTCTACATTGAGTACCACAGAAAAATCAATATGATACTCTACTCCCTGCTTTGGTGTTAGTTCAGGGAGTTTTAATTGAACCTCCCTACTACTATGCGGAGGAATATTCAGGTCTGTGAGTCGTCCGTAATGCACTTCCTTGCCATTTGCAGCGATACTCCACACAACATCGTATTCACTCAAATCCACAAAATCGTGGTAATTGTGAATCATCACTTTTCCCTCATCAATATTTTCTCCATCAAACCGAACATACTGATAAGCATACTTCACCTCCCAGATAGCGGGATGAGGAGTAAAATCAGCTGATATGATACCATTTGCCAAAAAGTTGCCATCGCTAGGCATATTCTCACCATAGTCTCCTCCGTAGGCCCAAAACTCAGTTCCATCCGGTGCTTTTTTCACCAGTGCCTGGTCTATCCAGTCCCATATATACCCCCCTTGCAATTGTGTGTTTTTTTTATCGTATATCACTTCCCACAAGTCCATCAAATTGCCATTACTATTTCCCATGGCATGCGAATATTCACTAATAATCATGGGCTTGGTTTGTTTTTCGGAAGCAAAGCGCCTGAGAGACTTCACGCCGGGATACTGCGGACAATAAATATCTGTATTGTCTCCCATGATGGCTCGCTCGTAGTGTATGGGTCGTGAAGGATCCCGTTGTTTTATCCAGTTATAGGTAGCTGTAAAATTCTCCCCGTCACCCGCTTCATTGCCCATAGACCAGACAATCACACTGGGATGATTTTTGTCGCGCTCGACCATGCGTACATTTCTGTCTACATGCGCCTGTTTCCATTCGGGGTTTTTAGCCAGTGAATACTTGCCATAGTACATACCATGCGACTCTATATTTGCCTCGTCGGTTACATACAAGCCATATTTATCGCAAAGGTCATAGAAGCGCTCATCGTGAGGGTAATGGCTCGTTCGTACTGCATTGATATTAAACTGCTTCATCAGGGCGATTTCTTTTACCATTGCTTCTTCGCTTATCACATGCCCTTTGTACTGATCGTGCTCGTGGCGGTTCACTCCCTTTATGAGTACAGCTGTGCCATTTATATGGAATATGCCATCTATAATTTCCACTTTCCGAAACCCTACTTTGCCTGAAACAACATGCGTATGATTGCCTTTGGCGTCTGTAAGGTACACCAGCAGGGAATATAAGTGCGGTGTTTCTGCTGTCCACTTTTTAGGGTCGTGTATATCTTCGCGAAAAACAATCTGCGCCTTATCTTGTTTATGAATCCCGGCCGGTTTACTTCCCTGTGCTATCATTTTGCCTCCTTCATCTAGTAGTTGGTAGTTTACCGTGTACTTGCCCGACCTCAGCTTATGCGTATGATTTTTCAAATCAACTTCCAGTGTAAACTTTCCGTGGGTGTAGTTTTCGTCCAAATCAGCTTTGGCAAAATAATCCCGGATACGCACCTGGGGTGTTGCATACAAAAAAACATCACGCTCTATGCCGCTAATGCGCCAAAAATCCTGACACTCAAGATACGATCCGTCAGACCAGCGAAACACCTGTACTGCAAGCGTATTTTCACCAGACTGCAGGTAATCGGTTATATCCCATTCGGCCGGCGTTTTACTGCCCTGGCTGTACCCTACTTTTTTGCCGTTTACCCAGAGGTACATAGCTGATTTTACAGCTCCAAACTGAATAAACACCCTTCGCCCTTTCCAGCTTTCGGGCACAGTGAAGCTTCGCTTATATGACCCCACAGGATTATAATCATTGGGTACATTGCCGGGGTTCTTTGGGTATATCCTGTCCACAAACTCTATTTCGTCGGATACAGGAGCTTTATAGTCTGCAAACTCATATTGATGGTTGACATATATGGGCACTCCATACCCCTCCAGTTCCCAATTGGACGGCACAGGCAGATCGTTCCAGTCAGACACATCATAGTCGGGCTTAAAAAAACCAGCAGGCCTGTCTGCCGGCTTGCGCACCCAGTGAAACTTCCATGTACCATTCAAACTCTGATAAAACACAGAAGCGCTTCTTTTTTTAACCTTTGCTTCCTCTATTCCCCGAAAAGGGATCATCGTAGCATGAGACGCCTCCTTGTTGCGCTCCAGTACCTGTATATTTTCCCAATCGGGCGCCTGCGCTATACCCTGCAGCGACAGACAAGCTAAAAGTAAATTGATGACTGTTTTCATGTGGTGTAGTGTTTAGTTTTGAAGACCTGCTTGCTTTCCGGGATAGTACGTGACAAGACACGCACTATAAAGCATACATACTGTCGAGTATTATAAACTTAACAAGTTCAGCCTAATATAGATAGAGATCGGCAGCAAATTACAAAATCAGTGCACCAAAACAGCCTCTGCAATCGGATCTACTCACGGGGCACACCGATGTGCATGATCGCATCACCCCGGTGAATTACAGGTATATTGTTTATGGCCAGTACATATCCGGAAATATGCGCCTTTAGCGGCGACTCAAACTCGCCAAAAGGTCCCGTAATAAGACCTACAACATCACCTTTGTTTACCGGCTCTCCCGGTCTGAAAAACGAATGATACAGCCCCGCCGCTTTAGATCTTAGCCAGCTGGATTTTTCGATGTATATGGGTGCTTTTTTTGCAGGTGGTGGCATCTCGTCGCGCATACCCAGGTGATGCATCACCCGCAAAAGGCCGTTTACTCCATCATCAACGGCATTTTTTCTCAGGCGCAACGACTCTCCTCCTTCATAAATCAATATCTGCTTGCCCATTTTAGACGCTTCTTTGCGAAGCGATTTTTCCCTGAACCCCGAATGAATCATAAACCGAGGTGAAAATGCCCGAGCCAATTCCAGATTTACCGGATCGTCGAGCTGGGCACGCAGCTGCGGATAATTATTGATCCGCGCACCTCCGGTATGAAAGTCGAGTCCATAGTCGATATGTGGCAAAATCTCATTGCACAGGTGATATGCCAGCTGACTGGCCAAAGAGCCATTTTTCGACCCGGGAAAAGATCGGTTGATATCCTTTCCCCCATCGTTTACCTGGCGGGAAAAATGCAAAAAACCATAAATATTGAGCAAGGGAATGCAAATTACCGTCCCAATCTTAGGTGTGTTGTAGCCTTTGGCTATCACGCGTCGCACTATTTCTACACCATTGATTTCGTCTCCGTGCATACCCCCCATCAGCAGCAGCCCCGGCCCTTCCTTTTCTGCTCTGCTCACCACTATGGGTATTTCTATAGGCGTGCGTGTAGGCAGCCTTGCTACCTGAGCATTGATTAGTTTTTGTTCGCCGGGCGCTATGGTAAAGCCTGCTATTTTCATGGTTTCAGGGGATCAATCAAGCATCTACTTTTCTTCTTTTTTTAGACATCCTTCTTTCGATAAACTCCACTATTTTGCCGGCTATGTCTACATCGGTAGCTTTTTCTATTCCCTCCAGTCCCGGCGAAGAGTTTACTTCCAAAATAAGCGGCCCTCTTTTGGACTGCAGCATATCTACTCCGGCTATAGACAGCCCCATAGCCTCGGCAGCCTTGAGTGCAGCGGTGCGCTCGGCTCGTTTTAACTTTATAGAAGTGGCGCTACCTCCCCGGTGCAGATTGGAGCGAAACTCGCCTTCTTTTCCCTGCCGCTTCATAGCACCTACTACTTCGCCATCTACTACAAAGGCGCGTATATCTGCCCCGCCGGCCTCCTCTATATACTCCTGCAAAATCACCCTGGCTTTCAGCCCCTCAAAAGCCTCTACCACAGATTTGGCTGCCTTATTGGACTCGGCCAATACCACTCCCAGCCCCTGGGTACCTTCCAGCAGCTTGATGACCAAAGGTGCGTCTCCTACGTGAGCTATGGTTTTGTTTTCTTCTTTCGAAAAATTAGTAAAAGCTGTCTTAGGCATATCCAGCCCAGACCGTGACAGTATCTGCAAGCTGCGTAGCTTGTCGCGTGAGCGGGTGATAGCCAGTGAACTCACAGCCGAAAAAACCTTCATCATTTCAAACTGCCGCACTACAGCTGTACCGTAGTAAGTTACAGAAGCCCCTATTCTGGGAATAATGGCATCTACATCCGTTATTTTATCTCCTTTGTAGTAAATAGACGGCCCTCCTCCATCAATGATTATATCACATTTGAGGTGATCCATAATTACACCTTCGTGCCCTTTTGCCTCTACAGCCTCTAACAGCCTTCGTGTGGAATACAGTTCAGGATTTCGGGACAATATTGCTATTTTCATCGTATTGTTTCTTTTTTGCTTTGTATGATAAATTTTGTTGATCTACATCTACTATAAACCGCTTTGCCAAAAGTTTTCTCCCCAGCAATACCGGATATCGCATGTCCGTTCGGTCTGTAAGGGAAAAGGTAGTCGCTATCCTCTCTCCAAAGAGAATCACGTCCGTTTTGATCACATAGCGTTCCTCCACATGTCCTGAAGAACTCTTAATCTTTTTCTTAAAAAAATCTGTACTGTGAAAGGTATTCACTCCGTGATTGCTGACCAGCGGAATCTGAAATGTAATTTTCCCCTTTCCATCGTATTCGATTTTCGAACAATGAATAGACGATCGGTTAGCACCTGTATCCACTTTGGCTTTCACGTTTTCCAGACCAAATTCAGGTATATCTATCTTATCTATTCTACCTACGATTTGTTTTTCCATACAGAAAATACTTCATTTTTCTTTTTCTCTACAACCATGCACATGGGCTCAAAAACTGCTTTTGAGGCTATTTTACCCTAAATCTAACCTTATTGAGCAGGCATGCAAGCATACAGGTGGTTTTGTTTCTGTTAAAAAACGGCGAATTAAATAAAGGTACTGAATATAAAGCACACTTCTTCATTTTATTTATCCACTGCGGGGAAACTCTCCCAGGGATTCCGCTTTTAAATAAATAAACAAAGTCATGTGAAGACCTCTCCAAAAGCTTGTCATTCCGATAGGTTGAAGTACAAAATATGGATCATTTCATGCCTAAAAAACCCTATCGACTCAACTTTTGGAGAGTTTAATTCTAAAAATGGAATCCCTGAAACTCTCCCTCCTTTTTTGTTATTTCGAAGAGGTGGGTTGTAGCTGTTTACCATTCGCTCAGCATCTATATGCTTTCCAAACCTCACTTACTTTCATAAAAAGAAATCCTCTTAACCCTGCTTTGTCAAGTGGAACTAAGAGGATCGACACCTGACAGGTTTTACGCTGTTCCCGAATATGACAAAATAGGGTTAAATAGCCTTTATTTATCCTTATTTTATTACAACTTTGGCAATATGTACATACGGTATAGCTATGAGCAGAAGGCAAAACATTCTTTGTGCTGTCTTTCTCGTAGTTTTACCCCTATAGAAAGATAAAAATGGCACTAGAGGAAATACTCGAATACAAACTGGTCTCGATAGGTGATTATTCCATCACCCCGCTAAATATATTGCAATTGATATTTTTGGTACTTGCATGCTGGGTGATAATCTTAGTAGCCAAACGACTGGTACAAAAGCAGATTAAAAAAGGGCGCTTTGACGAAGGCAGGGGGCACGCCCTGTCTCAAATCACAAATTACCTGATTATTTTGGCTTCCTGCTTTATCGGGCTCGATATGCTCGGAGTAAAAATAACTCTCCTGCTTGCCGGTTCTGCAGCCTTGCTGGTCGGTGTTGGCTTGGGGTTACAGCAATTTTTCAACGACATTGTGTCGGGGATACTCCTGTTGTTTGAAGGGACCGTCACTGTGGGGGATGTAATAGAACTGAATAATATCATAGGCAAGGTTGAAAAAATATCGATACGAACCTCAAAAATCGAAACACGGGACAGAATAGTCATCATAGTACCCAACTCCAAACTGGTGAGTGACAATGTAATCAACTGGTCGCACAACAGGGCCGTTACCCGGTTTAGGATAAAAGTGGGTGTGGCCTATGGGTCAAACGTACGGCTGGTGATGCAACTGCTCGAAAAAGCTGCCGAAGAGCACCCCGATGTGGTAGACAACCCCGCACCAAAGGCTCGTTTTGTTAATTTCGGGGAGTCTTCTCTCGATTTTGAATTGCTTTTTTTTAGTACTAAAATGTTTGACATAGAGTTTGTGAAAAGCGAAATACGAGTAGACATAGACCAAAAATTCCGCGACAATGGCGTAGTGATACCATTCCCACAGCGCGATCTTCACGTGAAATCTATTGTGCCTATTCACACCCATCCTAAACCAGAATAAAAAACACTCCCTATGATGATACTGGCTGCCATCGAAAGCAACCCTTTTCTGCTCAAGTTTGTTTCTATTGCATTGGGGGTAGTACTGGTTGGCCTTTTGCTGCGGATGCTCAAGCAAACGCATGTCATCATCTATATCATCACCGGAGTAGTGATTGGTCCTCATGGGCTGGAGGTTCTTACCGACACAGAACTTATCGGTTCGCTGGGTTCTCTGGGACTGATTCTTCTCCTCTTTTTTATCGGCATGGAAATATCGCTGGAAAAGCTGGTATCTAACTGGAAAATGTCGGTAGTGGGCACTGTACTGCAAATACTCATGAGTGTGCTCGCAGTATCACTGCTAGGCAAATACTATGACTGGACTCTGGCAAGGGTGCTTACTCTGGGGTTTGTAATTAGTTTGAGCAGCACTGCTGTAATCGTAAAGCTGCTACAGGATAGTGGCGAAATAGAACTTCCAGTCGGACAAAATGTATTGGGCATCTTACTTGTACAAGATGTACTGATAGTGCCCATGCTTATCGTACTTAGTTATGCCTCGGGCGCACCTGCATCAGCCTTAGAAGTAACACTGCAAATCGTGGGAGGGCTTTTGATTATTGGTCTGCTGGCATATCTGCTCCAAAAAAAGAAAATCAAACTGCCCTTTCACCGCTTTATCAAACACGACCATGAGATACAAATCTTTTTTGCATTTGGGATATGCTTTGGTTTTTCGGCCATTACAGGTTTTTTTGGGCTTTCTACCGCACTGGGCGCTTTTATAGCCGGTATAGTAGTAGCCACTGCCAAGTCTACCACTTGGTTTCACGAAAGTTTGTTTTCCTTAAAAGTGATCTTCGTGGCACTATTCTTCATCTCTGTAGGCATGCTCATCGACATTCATTTTTTGTGGGAAAACCTCTTTATCATTCTCTCCCTCGTGCTGGTAGCGCTAACGATCAACAATCTGATCAATACACTGATTATGCGTAGTTTTAAGATGAACTGGAGCGAAAGTATTTATGCCGGGGCACTTCTGTCTCAAATAGGCGAATTTAGCTTCGTGCTAGGCAACTTAGCCTATTTCAATAAAATCATTACCGACTATGGTTATCAAATCATCATATCGGTGATATCACTTACACTCCTGCTTAGCCCTATCTGGATAGGCCTAAGCAAGCGTTTCGTTAGCCATCGTCACAGCGAGTAGCTCCCCATGCTGTAAAAAGCAATGCATAAAAGGTGACCTCAGTACTCACTATCGTCTAATATGCAAAAACCAGCGTACAAAAAGAAAAAGGTTCGACATGACTAAATATGTGCTTTTAACAATCAGCTTTCTCTTGATTTGGCTACAGTTGCCTGCCCAAAACCAATCCGATGAGAACATCCGAAAACGGGTGGAAGCTCTGGTGTCGGGTGCTGATGTGGTGATTAAGGGAGAGCGCATTTATTGCAGCAAGCTTTTACCTGAATTTTATCAGTCGCAACTTTTTACGCTAGTATGGAATAAAAAAAACCAAAACGAACTGATAGCTGCCATAGGCATGGCAGATGCCGAGGGTCTCAACCCCGACGACTACCACCTTCGGGCTCTTTTGGATTTGAAAAAAGAAAAGCTAAACGCCGAAGAAAAAGCTGAACTGGATCTGCTACTTACGGATGCCTACCTTTTGTATGCCAGCCACTTTCTCAACGGAAAAGTAAACCCCGAAACGGTTGACAGTGAATGGAAAGCTATCCGCAGAGAGGGTAATCCTTTGATTTTTTTGACTGAAGCGCTGAAACACAACAACATTCATGAGTCGCTCAGTAGCCTTACGCCTAAACATCTGGGGTATCAGAAGCTAAAAGATGCATTGCTTTTTTACACGAGCATAGCACAAAAAGGGGGCTGGCAAACCATACCCTCCGGAGAAACTCTAAAATCAGGTATGACTGATAGCTTGCGGGTGCCTCTACTGATCGATCGGCTCATGCTGAGCGGCCACCTGACTAACCGCCCTGCCAATGGGTATGTATACAGCGAAAACCTTGCTGCAGCTGTAGCTACTTTTCAACAGCAAAACAGCCTGGAGGCAGATGGCAACCTGGGAAAAAACACACTGGCGGCTTTGAATACACCCGTTAGCCAGCTGATCGACCAACTGCGGGTAAACCTGGAAAGGTTTAGATGGATATCTCAGGAATTGGGTGCACACTATGTTTTCGTAAACATAGCCAACTACCAGATGGAGGTCTACTATCAGGGTGTTCTCACTTTCAGAGAAAAAGTAATTGTAGGTAAGCCCTTTCGAAAAACTCCCGTATTTAGCAGCAAAATGACCTATTTTGTTCTAAACCCTTACTGGACTGTACCTCCTACGATTTTGTTCAACGACATCTTACCCGAACTAAAAAAGAATCCTGAATACCTCAGCACTAAAAACATTCGCGTTTTCTCTGGCTATGGCAGCAATGCCACCGAATTGGCAGCCAACACGATAAACTGGTCTAGTCTGTCGAAAGGTAATTTTCCCTATGTGCTGCGACAGGATCCGGGACCGACCAATGCACTGGGTGTAGTGAAGTTTATGTTTCCCAATACGTACAACATCTACATCCACGATACTCCCAGCAAGGAGCTTTTCAATCGGCAGGACCGCACTTTTAGTTCCGGGTGTATCCGATTAAACAATCCTCTGTCTTTTGCACGGTATCTGATAAAAAACGATCCAGCATGGACAGAAAGCCAACTTGAAAAAGCGCTGGAAACCGGTAAAGAAAAAACCATAATGCTTCGCCATCCGCTCCATGTTCACATACTTTACCTTACGGCATGGGCAGAAAATGATGCGGTATACTTTAGCAAAGACCCTTACCTCAGGGATCAGGCTGTATTGCTAGCCCTGAACCAGTCAGCTCCCGGCATTTAGGCTCTGTTAACTAAACACGAGTGCTTTACTATGAGACTAAAGAAAACACCTGAAAGAATAGGCTGATGCAGCGATAGTAGAAAGTATCGTTCTTTTCCTTCTTCTGCTGTACAACTAATATTCACGAGACTTTTACACATACCATGAAAACCATAATCCACTCCCTTCTCCTCTGTGCCTTACTTACAGTAAGTACGGCTACCTTGGGCTACCATCCGGAAAAAGCAGGATTCACTGTAGAAATCAACGGTGAAACTAATCCTTATTCGACGTATTCTACATTCGTTTTGCCAGGAGCTGGTTGCTCGGTTTCTTCCGGTGCTGCAATTGTACTGACCAGCAACCACTTAAATTTACCTCCTTCTCCGTCCAGACAGTGGAAGTTTACCGCTCCTACCCAGCCCGGAGTATATAGCTTAGAAATAAAACAAGCCGACCGGTCTATGCACATCAACCTGCTGGTACTCACACCTCTGTCAGACAAAAAAGGAGAATACCTGAATGGATACAGAATCGGGAACTATCCTGCCACACCACTAAACGGCAATCCGATTTACAACAAGCCCAAAGGTTTTTTTGAGGTAACCAAAGAGAATCAGCACATGCTGCTCACGCCACATTTTCGCGTCAGCCAGTTTGTGTGTAAGCAAAACGATGACTTTCCTAAATACATCATCGTGCGCGAACGTCTGCTCCTCAAACTCGAATACCTGCTGGAAAAAGTAAACAACAACGGCTACTCCATCGAGACTTTTGGCTTTATCAGTGGATACCGTACCCCCTACTACAACAAGCTGATCAATAACGTGCCCTACAGCCGCCATGTGTACGGTGGTGCTGCCGACATCTACATCAGCCAAAACCAGAGTGGTGACATGGATGACCTCAATCAGGACGGTGTGGTAGACGAGAAGGATGTCCGTATCTTTTACAACATAGTAGAACTGGAGTTTGACAAACCTTCTTACGACAAATACCGGGGCGGATTGGGTTTTTATAGAAAAAACACCCGACACAATGGCTTCATTCACGTGGATGTACGTGGGTGGAAAGCCCGGTGGTAACCCCGAAGAGGAAGCCCTACTCGCCCTGTTGCTGTATGGCTTCTATTTTTTTTACCATAGCCCTAAAGCAATCGGCTGAGTTTTCTTTATCGCCTTTTTCTTTGTAGTAGTTGTCCATAAAATTAGCTGCACTGGTCCATACGGTTTGTACTACACCCTGAAAATTGTCTTTCATGGTTTTTGAGGAGTTTTTGCGGTAGCTCACCATCTGGTCTATCTGCTCACTGGCAACAGATCCACGCCTCCACGGGCAGTATACCACCGGAAATCCTTTGGCTGCAAAAATAGGTGCTGTAGGGTGTGCTATTTCATAATGCCAGTCGCATATCACTATGTCTTTGGGTATTCTGTCTATGGCACGGTGTGTATTGTTCATACTGCCTTCCCACATACCTATTCCTGTGGTTTTGCCATCGATAAGGCGGTCGCCCCATATCCAAAGCCGCGTGTTGGTTTTGGCGAGGTGATTTCTGATTTTGGTTAGCTCTCCGGCAAAAAGCTCTGCCTTGTCAAGCCCTGCACAACGGGGGCATTTGTCATCGCCTATGTAAAACACCTCGTCCATGCCGGCATGAAAAGCATCTGTTTCAAATACTTCCACGAGCTCGTCCACCAGATCGAACACAACTTCATGCACACCGGGATGCAACGGGCAGTAACTCTTGCAGTACAGGCCATCAGGATTGGGCCATTCGTATTTTTCGGGCATTTTTACATGGGGTGTTTCGTCAAACTCGGGATACACCACCAGTAGTTTATTAAGTTTGGAGGCCCACGACTGGTGGCCAAGCAAATTAAACTGTGGTATAAGTCGGATATTGTGCTTTTTACACGCAGCTACGAGTTGTTTTACTTCTTTTTCCGTGAGGGGGTTGTCCAGGCGCAACTCCGGCCTGCTTTTGTAGTCGTAGTTGTAATCCACCCTCAATATGAGGGTATTGATGCCGGCTGGCGCCATTTCTTCATCGATAAACGTAAGGAACCGTTTAAGTTGTTTTTTCTCCGGAGCTTTGATACAAAAGCCCCGTACAGGAAGCAACGAGTCGAGAGGTTGTGCCAGACCGGCATACCCTAAACTCAACAAAATAATCAGGATAGTTAATAGTTTTTTCATATACCAATACTACTATAAAATAGTGAGTATGGAAAATCGAAAACGGATGTTGTCCGGTATAGTTATGCGTAAGGGAGTATAGGTAGATTAAAGGATCAAACCCATTATTTTCTTTGATTATAGTGTTTTATCAGAACGTTTAACTGCTTAAAATCCAACACGCCATTGGTTTCTTTGAGGTGATGCATGATGGCCAGTCCTCTGGCAAGCTGGCTGTCTACATTTTTGACCTGACCTACCAGATGCACCAGACTTCTTTGCTTACCCATAGTGAGTTGCTTGAAATACCGAAAACCCTCTTCATCCTGATCGAGAAGGACCTGAAAAGATTCCGGAAGAGGCATGCCGTATTCTGAATCGTCTTTTTCCAAATGCACGGTCACTTCATCGCCTTCTGACAAACCGTGTTTTTTCATAAAGTCTTTTTTCACATAAACACTGTAAACCTCACCCCTGGGCATAAGGGCTGTATGTATGGGTGCTGCACCGTTGATAGTGCACTTTACGCGCCTGTTTTCTTTTGTAATAAACTGATCGCCGATTTTTTTGGGGATGGCTACATAATAACTCCACAAGTTGGATTCAAACCGGAGTATGGGGGCCTGGCATTTCATTTTCTGACAATTGGGGTCTTTATACTTCTACGCTGTTTATTTTATTCACTTCACAATACTTCGTCAGCCACAAAAAGAGTCTTGAAATACTCACAAACAATGATCATATTTTCATCAAACTGCTCGCCGTAAGGGCTCATCTCGCGCGTATAATACGCACGGTGCACTGCCCGCCAGTAAGCCAGCGACTTGTCTCCTTCTCCTTCTGTGCTGGCAAACTCCGGCGTTATCTGATGATAGGGAGTGAGCTCCACACGTGTGGTTTCAATTACTGCTTTTGCCTCTCCTGCCCAGTCGGTCACTATGTATTGGTCGCCCGTTTCGGGCAGGGGTTCGTTGTTTTTTTCGTACCACCAAAGCGATGTAGCTGTGGCCTGCTTTATACCCTTCACTACTAATTCTGCACATTCATTGGCATCTTTTTCATTATCGCAAAAGTAAAAACCCGGCGGACAATCCTGAATACTGTTGCTAGGGTTGTGTGCTATAAATGTGCTCCACAGCTTACTTACGGATTCCTTTCTTTTCATGGCGAGCGTATCGGATAGCTGTCTCTTTCTCCCAAAGTTACTTGTATTTTAGTTTCAGACAAGCCCGTCGGGTGTGTCCTTTACCGCATGAACATACAGCGGTGTGGCTGACACATACATATTACCCCACAAAAAGATTTCTAAGTACTCACAGGTATTTGTTCCTTGGGATACAATCTGATTTTTCGCCAAAGAACTTTAATAATCGGTTTTCACAAACGATAAATACCTCTACCTCTCACAGGCTTGACCACCTCTGGAGCAGGTGTGCTTGCCTTCGCGGTATACAAGGTGCGTAGTACGCTGAGTCTCTTCAAGCACATCGTACCGCAGAAAGTCTTCTATCATGTGAATGTATGGCATTCTGATTGGTTTTTCATTCCACTCATGTCCACCCCCGCAATCGGTTACCAGATATACACTTTTTTGCAAACGCTGCAGTCGCTCGGCTATAGCCTGAGAACCAAAGAGCATCATAAAGCCCGGATCTCCGGGTTTGCAATAATGGTGCGGTGCTGTGGCATAAGGCACCAGGTTGTCGCATGTGCCATGAAACAATGCCGTAGGTATAGCACTTTCTGCTGTTATCCAGTTTTCGTCGAGTAGCGCTCCAGCCATACTAATCACCCCACCGTATTGAAATCCATCGGGCAACACTTCTTTTTGCGTCTTTTTCCAATAGGCCGAATGAATGACTGCCTCCGCCCCGGCGCTACTCCCGGCTATTACTACTTTCTCCGGGTTTATCAGAGTGCTGGTTTGTACGGCTTGCATCAAATAGGCTGCCGCCTGATTTACATTGCGTGCTGCCTCTTCGATTGTTGCTATTTTGTTTTCCACCGGTTGATCACAACTAAATGACCTGCCTTTCATCGTCAAATGATAAGAAATAGTAGCTGTGATCCAGCCCCGCTTCGCAAAATATTCGCAAAAACTTACATGATTGGGCAGGTCTCTTTTGCCTCCTGAAAACCCTCCTCCATGTACATAGATCAGCAGTGGTCTCTTATTTCCTGCGGTAGTCTTTGGTATAAAAACATCCAAATCCAGTGTATCGGCATACCTGAGAGTCTGCCGTGTAAAGGGGTGATCCTGGGCTTCTGCCCCAACACAAACACCCCATACAATTAATAATGCTGCTGTAATTTCTTTCATCTGATTTTTTTATTATTTCAATGACCTGGCTACTCCTGCTAACATCACTGATAGACACAAGGTAATAATTATTTAGCTTCTGCCGAGAAACCCTTTCGTGTTTATTAGAATGGCAACCACAAAGGGTGAGACTACTCTTTCAAAGAAGCCTTTTGTTACGAAAAAAACTAATACGTTCCCCTATAGCGGTGATCAAACCGCCTGCCATGGTCAGGCTTCAGGGGCATGGACTCTCCTTCCGTTTTTTCCAGCCAATCAAACAAAGCTTTTCTCAGGCTTTTGGCTACTTCCTTGTAATTGTCGTTTCGTATCAGGTTGTTCATTTCCTGCGGATCGTTTTCTATGTCGTATAGTTCGTTGATATCCCACACTCCATGGTAGCGAATGTACTTATATTTCGAGGTACGCACTGCATGTACAGTGGGTGTTTGAGGAAACGGTCGTTCCCAAAAATACTCGTAATACACGGTATCTTTCCAGGGAATCTTTTCCTGCTCCAATAGCTTTTTAAAGGATGCACCATCCATGTGAGGTTTCGTATCTACTCCTGCAAAATCCATGATAGTAGGTCCTACATCTATATTTTGTATCACTTCTGCCACTTTGGACCCGCGAGGTATCCCCGCTCCCATGGCCAGCATAGGCACACGCATAGACTCTTCGTAGGCTTGTCTTTTATCGATAAGACCATGCTCGCCAAAAGAAAACCCATTGTCGCCCATGTAAATCACTATGGTGTTGTCCATTAGTCCTTCTTTTTCCAGGTAGTTCATCACCGTTCCTATGCTTTCATCTACGGATAGCAGCGTTTCGCAATAGCGCTTGTAAAAGTCTTCGAATTGAATCTGACCGTGATACATATAATCCACGCCGTGCCAACTATGGCGCTGTGCTTTTACCCAATTGGGCAGGTCGTCATAGTTGTACACCTGATCTGTAACGGTACTACGCTCATGGCCGGGAGGAAACATAGAAGGCGGATAGGCCACCTCCTCGTTTTCGTATTTGCCCAAATGCCGGGGAGCGGGCTTAAAATCTGCATGCACTCCCTTGTGCGAAAGGTAAAGAAAAAAAGGTTTTTCGGTTTTTCTGTTGGAAATAAACTCTATGGCGTAATCAGTGAGCACATCGGTAACATAAGCAGAATCGGTAAAGGCTTTTTCCTGATCATTGACATTGATCACCGGATTGAAATACTTGCCTTGCCCCCTAAAACTAGCCCAGAAGTCAAACCCCGGCCGGCGGCCAAAGTGATGCTCTCCCATGTGCCATTTGCCAATAAAAGCGGTCTGATAACCCGCTTGCTGCAGGTATTCAGGAAAAAACACAGTCCCCTTTGGTATGAGCGACTGGTTATCTACCACCTTGTGCTTGTGTGCATATTGACCCGACAATATACTGGCCCTACTGGGCGAACAAAGCGAAGTGCTTACAAAGGCATTTTGAATATGAGCTCCCTCACGGGCCATCTTGTCCATATTAGGCGTTTCTAAGAAGGGCACCTTGCCTGTAAAACCCATAAAATCGTAGCGGTGGTCATCGCTCAATATGAATACTATATTCTTTTGCTGCTCTTGTGGAGGGTCGGTGTTTTCTGCCCGCAAGGTTATAGAAAACAGAATAAGTACTAATGCTATCGTGTTTCGTTTCATTATTATCTTTTTTGGACTTTTAAATTTATTGTCCTGGTGCTTGCCTTTGGCTCGCTCCAGCATATCGACACAAACTGCCGTTATGTCGATTTCTGTGTTTTAGAAATCAAAAAGTTAGGTTTCTTATCAAAAATCAAAACCGCATTTTCTGATAAGAAACCATCTACTTATTCCACTGTATTTTTTGTGTGGTTAAATCCCCGGAATTTGTCCCTACCATAATTTCAAATTCTCCCGGCTCCCATACATACTCCAGGTCATAGTTGTAAAATTTCAAATCATCGGGGGTGATCTCGAAGGTCACCGTCTTCGTCTCACCCGCTTTCAAGGCTACTTTCTGAAATCCTTTTAATTCTTTTACCGGCCGTGTTACTGACCCTACCAAATCACGCACATACAACTGCACTACTTCTTTGCCTTCCCTGTTTCCGGTATTGGCTACCTCCACTGTCACTGTCAGGGTATCATCGCCATGTAGTGCTGTACTGCTCAACTGTAATGCCCCGTAGGCAAATGACGTGTAGCTCAAGCCGTACCCAAAAGGATATAAGGGTTTATTGGATACATCGAGATAGTTTGAGGTAAACTTTTGAAACCACTTGCCTTCCGGCAAAGGCCGACCTGTATTTTTATGGTTGTAAAATATAGGCACCTGCCCCAGATTCTGAGGAAATGTGGTTGTGAGTTTTCCGGAGGGGTTTACATCGCCAAAGAGTACATCGGCAATGGCATTACCCGCCTCTGTGCCACCAAACCATACATTGAGAATAGCAGGCAGGTTTTCCTGCTCCCACCGAATCGCCAGTGGCCGACCTGTAAACAGTACCAGGACAATAGGCTTGCCGGTTTTCTTCAATTCGCTCAATAACTTTCGCTGATTGGCCGGCAGCTCTATATCAGTTCTACTGGAGCTTTCACCCGACATTTCGGCAGCTTCTCCCATAGCTGCTACTATTACATCTGCCTGTTTTGCCACGCGCACAGCCTCTTCGATCAACTCTGCCTCCGGTCTTTCGTCGCGGTAGGTTGGTTTGCCAAAAATGCTCACTCGACTTTCTAATTCAGCATCTCCGTACACATTGGCACCTCTGGCCTCTACTATTTTCGCCCTGCCTCGCACTGCATCTTCCAACCCCTGCTTCAGGGACACGCTCTGGTCAAAGTCTGCTGCTACGCTCCAGGTTCCGGCCATATTTTCTTTGTTGGCTGCCATAGGACCAACAAGTGCTATCGTGCCCTGCTTGCGCAAAGGCAGTGTTTGTTTTTCATTTTTCAACAAAACAAATGACTCTGCTGCTATACGCCTGGCTTCCTTTCTGTTTGCATGGGTAAATATCTCATTCTGTGCGCGCTGCTCATCGCAGTAGCGGTAAGGGTCATCAAACAAGCCCAACTCAAATTTGGCCCGAAGTATTCTTCGGCAGGCATTGTCTATCTGCTCGTGCGTTACATGGCCTGCCTCCAACGAGGCTTTCAGGGTAGTCAAAAAGCCTTCACCTACCATGTCCATATCTATGCCTGCTTTGAGGGCCAGCGCCGATACGGTGGGCAAATCCCCCATTCCATGTGCTATCATTTCATTGATGCCTGTATAATCGCTTACTACAAAACCATCAAAGCCCCACTGGTTTCGCAGCACTTCGGTCATCAGCCACTTATTGGCCGTGGCAGGAATACCATCTACTTCATTGAAAGAGGCCATTACGCTACCTACACCGGCATCTACAGCCCCTTTGTAAGGCAAAAAATACTCATTGTACATCCGCTGACGGCTCATGTCAGTGGTGTTATAATCACGTCCTGCCTCCGACGCTCCGTACAGGGCAAAATGCTTTACACAAGCCATGAGTGTATTGTTTCTGGCCAGGTCATTGCCCTGATACCCCTGCACCATGGCTTTGGCTATCTGAGCTCCCAGGTAGGGATCTTCTCCTACACCTTCGGCTATACGCCCCCATCGTGGGTCTCTTGAAATATCTACCATGGGCGAGAATGTCCAGGCTATGCCATCGGCTGTAGCCTCCTGTGCTGCTATTCGGGCCGATTTTTCTACCAAACCCATATCCCATGTACAGGACAAACCGAGGGGAATAGGAAAAACCGTTTTGTAACCGTGTATTACATCCATTGCGAAAATCAACGGAATACCCAGCCGGCTTTCTTCTACGGCTATTTTTTGAGCTGCTTTTATTTTTTCTACTGTACGGATATTAAACAACCCTCCTACTTTTCCTTCTTTTATCTTGAGGGCTATACCGGTACTGGAGGCTATTCCTGTGCTGATATCGCCAGCTGCAGGCAGGTTCAGTTGCCCTAGTTTTTCATCCAGGGTCATTAGCTGCAGCAAAGAGTCGATACGCGCCTCGTAGCGATTGCTACCAGTCGGTTTTTCTGTCTGTTGCTGACAGGAAAGTGACAATAGCATAGCCACTACCCCACACCATGCCCATCTGATTTTTATTGTTTTCATTTTTTATTCGTTTATCATTTCACGGTCACTACTTTGGATCGCCTTCCTATACCGTTTTCATTGAAAGGTTCTACAGCGAAGTAATACTGCTGATCTGTATTCAGCGATTTGAGTTCAAGCTTGTTTTTTCCATATACCAGCCACGAGCTGTACAACTTATCCGGGGCTATTCCCCATTTCACATTGTATCCCTGGCTGCCAGACAAAGCATCCCAGGATACTGTAGCGTCCCGGCGATCATCGTGCCGCTCTACTTTCAGGTTTTTTACTGTAGAGGGTGTTTTTCCATTCCCCTTGCCAAACACCCTGATATCCGATATGGAAAGGTACGGGGTAGGTACATGTATATGCTGATAGCGCACATAGCGTACTTGTTCGGGCTTTACCAATTCCACATAGTCGTTGGGTACATCTTTGTAGTTGTTGCTTTTATCTACGAGGGTATTCCATGTTTTGCCATCTGACGACCCTTGTATCAGGTAGCGATGGTACAGGCCTTCTATTTTTCCATACATATCCGATTGGTAATCGTTGTAGTTGATCTGAATGGCATACACATCTGAAGGTTTCTGTAAATCTATTTCCACCCAATGGTCCTTTTCGTTTTTATCTGCTACCCAAAATGTCTTCACATCTTCATCGGTCAGGTGTGAAGCCTCAAAACCATTGAGTGTGGATGAGGTTTTTGTGGGCTTGTTGTACGAGAGCAACATCCATCCCGTAAATGTACCGGCCTGTCCGGCTACATCGGGGGCGTAGTGCGGGTAGTCTCCAAATGATGTATTGCTGTACATAAGGCCATCGGAATCGAAATAGGTAGGAAACATGCTGATTCGCCTCTCCCACCCAATATTGACCGCCACGGCCATGGTAGCAAAATGCCAATGCAGGTTTTGCGGCCCCATAACTGTACTGCCATGCCCGGCTCCATTGGCAAAACCACCGGGCTTGTATGAGATGGGATTGTTGGGTGCGTAAGTATAAGGCCCCAGCGGATTGTCTGCAGTATATACACCATCGGCATATACGTCAAACTCCGTACCGGGTGCTGCGTACTGCATGTAGTACTTTCCCTGGTGCTTTGTCATCCAGGGGCCTTCTATATACCCCCTCAGCACAGTATCGGAGTGGTTTTCTCCAAATCGCTCCCAGCCATGCTTTTCTCCATCAAGGTTGAAAAGTTCTACAGCGTCTCCCGGACGGAACCGTTTGTTTCTGTCCAGTTTTCTACCCCGAATAGGAAACTTATTGGAAGAGCCCCAAAACATATAGGCCTGTCCATCATCATCTATAAAAAAATTAGGATCCTGCAGGCCTCCTACAATCGAAGGCACAGCCTGCCAGTCTCCTTTTTTTGGGTTGTCTGTATACAATATGCTCATTGCTCCTGACGGATTGCCCGCTACATAGAGTAGTGAATCTTTGTAGTTGTGTGCTGCGGGAGCATTACTGCCTTCGAAGTACCACTGCCGGGGCTTTATGAAGGTCCAGTCGAGCAGATTGGTAGAATGCCAATACCCCATAGAACGGGTAACAAACATGTAATACTCGTTGCGAAAACGCACTACAGCCGGATCTGCCCCTGACCGGTAAGACAGGTCTTTATGGGCATTGTAGATCATGTAGGTGTAGTCGAGGTTTACGGGATTGCAGTATGTATTGGCTCTTGTGTCGCCTGTGGCTGGCTGGGCCAGGGCCTGAAGCGATGATAATACCGCACAAAGTAGTATAAAGTGTATTTTACTCATTCGTTCAAGTTTTTCTGGTTGAAAAAGGTGTTGTGAGATTTTAGTAGAGGCTTTATTTTAGGATATAGCTTACCTGCTCAGGCATGTTTTCCTGAAAAATGATGCACCCTACTCTGTCTATTTATTTTTATTTATGGGTAAACCCAAGTTTTTGTAAGCCGGCCTGCACCTCAGGGGCTGACATAAACAAATCCCACAACAGGCCGCTCCTGTGGTTTTCGATCATCACGGGTATGGGTCCCTGATCGATGGCCAGGTAACGGGGCAACATCCAATTGTGCTCTACACTAAATGCATCGTAAGGGCCATATTTACCTACCAATGAATCGCGCTCGGGCGCATAGAGGTAACGCAACATTTGCATGCTTTCCTTAGGTGTATAAGGAAAAGAAGACAATGCCGCAGTGGGTGAAATCACTCCCAGGTCCCTGTCGGGTCGATGGCCTGCATAGCCCTTCATCGAATAGCTGGAGGTAAGTCCCCAACAGTTTTTTCCATACCCTTTGTATCCCTTGGGATTTTCCAGACAGTATGCATATTGACTTCTTGCATGGTTTTGGTTGAGCTTCCAGTAGTCGCCATAGGTATCTGTCAGTCCTTTGGGGTTCAGGCCCAGGTAGGAATAATGCGCCCAAAATAAAGGCCCCACTTTGCTTTCATCGTGCTCGTAATGATTGAGCACCAGGTCATAGCCGTAGTAGGTTTGATTGGATTTAATTTTCCCATCAAGTGCCCAGCCTTTGTGGTACACAGCCGGTTCTATACTGTAAGTAGGCGATGCAGCTGCGAGTATGTACATTATCAGGCATTCGTTATAGCCTCCTACCGGAAAATTCATTTCCCAACCAAAGTTTGGCGACCAATGCCAGTATAGCACATCTTCTCCTCCTTTGGTATGCCAGCTCCACTCTACTTCTCTCCAAATTTTGTCTATGCGTGCGGCTATTTCTCTTTCTTCGGCATTGCCCTCTTTAAAGTATTCTCTGACAGCAAGCAATCCCTGCATCAAAAATGCGGTTTCTACCAAATCCCCTCCATCATCTTTTTTGCTGAAGGCTTTTGTTTTCCCTGTATCGCCATACCACCAGTGAGGGTATACACCATGAAACCGATCGGCTGTTTCAAGAAAACTAAGAATTTTACGATACCTCTTCACAGCCTGTTCTCTGGTGATAAATCCCCGTTCGATACCTACCAATATAGCCATCACTCCAAATCCTGAGCCTCCTGATGTCACTACATTTTTATCGTTTGAGGGGTAGATATTGTCCAGGTGGATTCTCTCTCGTGCCATTCCTGACACAGGTTCTGCTCCTTCCCAGAAATACTGAAAAGTTTGATGCTGCACCAGTGTAAGCAAAGAATCGCTCGAAACCTGTGAGGGTTCTTCAGTCTGCGTTGCTTTTTGCTTGAAATTACAGGCATACAAAACTGCTATCATTACCAGTATACCCGAGTTTTTCACTAAATTATTCATATGCTATGTTTAATTTTTTTAATCCATTTTGTACCTCCGGCGCTGACATAAACAGCTCCCAAAGCAGGGCACTCCGGTGGTTTTCTATCATCAAAAGTATCGGCCCCTGATCGATGGCCAGGTAGGATGAGGCTACCCAGTTTTCTGTAATATTAAATGCATCGTAAAACCCATACTCGCCCCACAATTGATCGCCTAGTATGTAATAAAAATGCCTGATAGCGGCCATGGAATGCTCAGGCGTATAAGGCAAAGACGAAATTGCAGCTGTAGGTGTAATCACTCCCAGGTCATTGTTAGGAGAGTGTGCATTGTATCCTTTGTGGTTGTCGCTGGCCGTAAGCCCCCAGCTGTATGCCGAATACCCCACAAAGCGCTGTGGGTTGTCGGCACAATAAGCCTGATTGATCAGACTATGGTTGACATTTTGCTGCCAATAGTTGGCATAGCCGTCAGAGAGCTTTCTGGGATCCAGCCCCAAGAACGAGTAATGCGAAAAAAACAAAGGCCCTCCCATGTCGCTTCTGAGCGGAAGAGTAATGCCATAGTGCGATACTCCTTGTGAATTTACCATAGCTCCACTCCGAGTCCATCCCTCGTCGTACACAGCCTTGTCTATACCGTGTGTGGGTGACGCAGCTGCCAGTACATATACAATCATTGCTTCATTCCATCCGGTTATGCGGTGGTTCTTTTCCCAACCAAACTCCGGAGACCAATGCCAGTACAATACATTTTGTCCGCCCCGGGTATACCAATTCCACTCTACGGCTTCCCATAGCTTGTTGATAGTCGCTATCAATGTGGCTTCTCGGGAACTGGAACTATCGAGGTACTGCCTTACCGTAAGCAACCCCTGTACCATAAAGGCTGTTTCTACCAAATCTCCCCCATTGTCTTTGGCACTAAAGGGAACTACCTTACCCGTAGAGCCCTCGAGCCAATGCGACCAGGCTCCATGAAACCGGTCTGACTTTTCGTCAAGAAACGTAATGATCTTTTCCAGTCTCTCCACTCCTTGCTCCCGCGTAATAAACCCTCTTTCTATGCCTACCAGAATGGCCATGAGCCCAAAGCCGGATCCACCGGAGGTCACGGTTTCGTTGGTGGTACTCCGCTCTCTTGTAAGACCGCTTACCGGATGTGCAAAATCCCAGAAATACCTGAATGTTTGTTGCTGAATTTTGGTAAGCAATTCTTCATCCGGTATTTCCGGGTACTTCAACGTAGAATCGAGTTTCGTAAAGAAGGCCATGTCCAATCCTTCAAAAGGTCTTCCTGTCGTTTTGGAGATATTTTCTGAGAGCTCCAATTGGTATTTTTGATACCCCTTCAATGTCTCATTGAGGGTTACTTTTACACTGCTTGCATCGATTTGAGAAAGTTCGAAAGCCAATGCTCTGCCGGCATGCTTCAGGCTGATGTACGGAGACAACTCTGAAGTAGTAAGCGCCATGTTAAAAAACAATTCTATGGCAGGAGTAAAAGCAATATCTTTGACGCGGCTCAAAGCCTGAACCGATTTTCCATCAATTTTTACTTCTTGCAAAACCAAGGGAGCTATCAAGGTGGTAAACACGACTTCTACACCCTCATATTTTTCTTTTTCCGCCCCCATTAGCGTATTTGTAATCTCAAGCTTGTAGCTTACGTTTTCCTCGAGGGCACCCGCCGAAAGGGTAATGAGCTTATTGTTATCTCCGAGTGAAATATCTATTTGTACGGGCTCATTATTATTTCTATATAATTTTATGGCTCCATCTACCGTGGAAGGGTCTAATGTGGTCTCGAACCGAATAGTAAGGGGCTGATCAATCGCTATATTTTCTATAGGATCACTACCAAGCAATGACTGATCACCCGCAAAAATATACGTGAGTTTCAGCTCACCTACTTCCACCTGTGGTGTATCATCATCGCCGGCGCACGACACCAGCAACACCGCGCATACAAGTGTATACAGGTGCAGCATAGCTTTTGAAAAGACAATATTATAGTTCATACAAAACGGGTAGTATGATGAAGGCTACTTAAAAAAACAGCCTCCATCATGTAATTTACAGCACGCTTACAAGCCTGCTTTCAAAATCTGCACTTCATCGGCAGTAAGTGCTTTGCTAAACAACATCAATTCATCCATCTGACTGGCATCCGACTGATGCCCCCAACCGGTAAAACGTGGAGCACCCGACATGATTGAGAGCACATCGCAACCTGTCCAGTCTACTCCTGTAAACACACCTTGTTTAGCCACCTGACCATCGATGTACACTACACTTTCGGTATTGGATATCGTGAAGGCTATATGTACCCATTCGTCTGTAGTAGGGTCTACATCTGCTGCAGATCCTCCATCAAACCAGGAGTCTGCTGTACCATTGCCCACATTGAGTTTAAAGCGCTGTTTGCCTCCTGCGTTTTCTCTGAAAAAACGGAATCCATTCTTTCGATTGTTCATAGCATCAGGGTTAGCATCATCTACCGGCCCCATCACCAATACTCCTGCTCTATCCGGTGTTGCGTTTACTTTCATGAAAAAACTTGCGCTGAAAGCTTCGCTCTGTAATCCTTCGGCTGGAAAGGTAAGGTATGCATCGACAGCACCTGCATAGGCGTTTCCGTCGAAACCGGCATTGTTACCCGCAAACCCGGGCGTTCCAACCACAGTGGCATCTGCGCCACTTACTCCATCGGTATAGTTGTCTTCAAATGACATTTTGAAGATAGCCGATTCGGACAGAATAATCCCCTTGATTTCTTCCTGTGTGAGTGCTTTGGTAAACAATCGCAATTCGTCCATGAGGCTTTCATCGGAATTGTGTCCCCAGCCGGCAAACCTTGGTGCACCGGACATGATGGACAACACATCGCAACCACTCCAGTCTACTCCTGAAAATGCTCCCTGCTTCACTACTTCTCCATTTATGTATACCACACTTTCAGTATCGGAAATAGTAAACGCCATGTGTACCCACTCGTCATTTGCCGGATCTACATCTGCGGCACTACCACCATCGAACCAGGAATCTGCTGTACCATTGCCCACATTGAGTTTGAAACGTTGTTTTCCTCCGGCATTTTCTCTAAAGAAACGAAAACCATTTTTTCGGTTGTTCATGTTGTCGGGATTTGCATCGTCTACAGGGCCCATCACCAGTATACCGGCTCTATCGGGCACTGCATTTACTTTTAACCAAAAGCTGGCCGAAAATGCATCTCCCTGTAAACCTTCTGTAGGAAAAGTCAGGTAGCTACCGGCACTACCCTTGTATGCGTCTCCTCCCTGTATGCCTTTGCCTGTTCCTGCAAATGAAGGATTGCCAACTACAGTGGCTTCTTTCAAGCTGTTTTTCTCCATATAATCGCCATCGAACGACATATAAAACACTTCACCCTCATACACCGGCAGGTAAGGAGGGCCTTTTTCAAAGTTTACTGTAGCCGAAGTAGTTTTGCCGTCAATATCCGTAGCAGATATGGTCAATACATGCTGGCCGTTGGTTACCTGATCGTAGAGGTATTCTTCTACGAATTTTCGATAATCTAAAAATTCAGCATACTTTATTATTTCTATGCCATCCAGCTGTATGCTCACTTCCTTTATTTCAATATCATCCTGTACTTCAAACTTGATATTGATAGATGTTATAGCATCATTGGTCTGCAATACAGTTCCTTCCTGTGGAAAAATAATGCTCACTTCCGGAGCTGCTTCGTCTGCTCCCTGCTCTACCGGAGTGATAGGGTCTATGAAGTTATCTGTACATGCTATCACTACCAGCATAATAAGAGCCAGAGCGATCAGTTTATTTACAATTTTCATGATTCAAGTTGTTTAGTTTGATCCTCCATCGAGCTGTTTTAATTCATCCAGTTGTGCCTGAGGGTAAGGCAATCTGGCTAAGTCCATGGTGAACGTCCGTCCATCGTAACTCAACGCTGCTGTATTTTTGGTTCTCACCATATCGTGAAAACGCTTACCCCACTCCATGGCCAGTTCTGCATACTTCTCATCGAGCACCTGCTCTGTGGTCACACCTCCCAATGCGCTAAGACCGGCTCTGCTACGTACAGCATTTACTGCATCGTCGGCAGTCATAGCAGTACTACTCGCTCCACGTGTAAGAGCTTCTGCATGCATCAGCAATATTTCTGCATAGCGAATCACCGTATAGTTCTTGTTATTGCCATAACCGTTTCTTCCATCGGTAAGCTGATTGGATGGCAAGTAGTGTTTTCCGCTGTGAAAATTGGCTCGCGAAGCATTGTTGAAGCGATCTCCGTCTCTGGTCGTATTGGATATCCATGCGGGTAGCGGTGCATAATTCTCGTCTGCTGCTATCTGATCCATACCGTCCGGCGTAAAAATCACACTGGTTTCCAATCGTACCTGCTCTCCTCTATCCAGCATAAACTTGATATACTTTTCGCTAGGTTCGTAAAAACCCCAACCACCATTTTTACCGGCAACAGCTGGCGTCCACGATTGAGGACCATACGGAGCAAACAGGTGAAATTCTGCTGGTCCGGTACCCTGTCCAAAATCCGAGTACTGAAGTTCAAGGATGTTTTCGTCATTAAGCTTTCCATTGAGCTTAAACAACTCATAAAAATCGGGTTCTAACCGGTATTCGTTCGAACTAATAATCTGAGAAGTAGCATCTGCTACTCCCTGATAGTTTTCAAGCTCCTGATATGCCATAGCCTGAACAGCCAAAGCTGTATAACGTGTAATTCCTCCGGGTATATCAGAGCGCTTGTTTGGATTAACACTGGGCAACTTTGGTATAGCAGCAGCCATCTCATCTACTATGTACTGCATCACTTCTTCTTTGGTGCTCACGGGTGTTTTCGCTATAGCGTCAAGCGACTCTATTACGATCACTCCACCAAAAGTTTGTGCCAGATTGAGGTATAAATACCCCATGATAGTTTTACACTCTGCCACATACTGATCTGCCAATTCGCTACTGGCGCCATTTTCACGGTACTTTTCTATCTCACCGATCGCTGTAGTAGCCCGGATGATATCGTTGTAGTGCAATTGCCACACGGAATTGTACATCCAGTAATTTTTATCATATTTAAAGGCATCAGTATCTGCAAACGGCTGCTGATCTCCCAATCCTCCGGCATTTACATCATCGCCTCTTACTCCCAGTAAAAGGCCTTCTTCCCAGCCTCGGGTATACAACCCTTCGTATGCACCCAACACTGGCAAGATCATGTTTTGGGCAATAGTATAGTCGGTATCTCCTGTTAAACTCTCGTTTTCAGGAAGCTCATCGAGTACGTCTGAGCATGCCGTCATAAGCAAAAAGACGACCGCTGTAATCAACGCTATATGGTTTTGTATCTTTTTCATTGTTCCTGTCTTTAAAATTTGAGGTTTAGGCCTACTGTGTATACTGCGGGTATTGGGTAAACCTGACGATCCACACCGTTGGCAACTTCCGGATTGAAACCATTGTACTTAAATACCGTGAGCGGTCGCTCTGCAGTAAAGTACACTCGGGCATCCAGCATCTGACTACCCAGTGCGATATCTTTGAGGTTGTAACCAAGACGTACATTTTGCACTCTGAAAAATGCTCCATCTTCTATCAGATAGTCACTCAGTTGCTGATTCCATCCCTTTCTCAGTCCGGCAGCCGATGGGTATGTGTTTGATGTGCCTTCGCCATTCCATACACCGGTAGCCAGGTCAGCATCTACATTGGTATCCTGAGTAAAGATGATTTCTCCCCTTTTTCTGTTCAGGATTTTATTTCCTCTTTGCCCCATGATATTGATCGACAGTTCGAAGTTTTTATAAGTAGCTCCAATAGATCCTCCATAAGTGAAATTTGGAAAATAAGAGCCCAACACTACTCTGTCATCACCGTCGATATCTCCATCTCCATCCTGATCCACAAACTTAAGGTCTCCGGGTTCCAGTCCCTCTGCTACAGCTATAGGGTCGGCATCTACTTCAGCCTGAGTCTGGTATACACCTGCGCGTTTCAATCCAAAAAATGAAAACAGAGGCTCTCCTACTATGGTTCTTTGTCTGAATTCTGCCGTACCACCATCGATGTGCGTTTGCCCAAAGAGGTCAATCACTTCGTTTTTGAGGGTAGCAAAATTCACCCCTACATAGTAGCTAAAATCATCACTTACTTTTCCTTTCCAGTTGAGTGCTGTCTCAAAACCTGCATTGCGAATTGTGCCCACACTGCGGTTTACTGAACCCGACTGTAATAAAAGACTTACCGGAATAGCGGCATTTTCCGTATCCCTTATAAAATAATCCAGCTCTATATTTAAGCGGTTTTCAAACAAGTCTGCTGTGATACCAACATTGGTTTCCGACACCAGCTCCCATTTGAGGTAATCAAATGTATCAGTAGTAGCTGTCCCTGTTACTTGTGTGTCATTGATAGCCAGATCTACAGCTGTAGTCGTACTCTGACCATCGCTGGCAGCTACTGCATCGTTACCTAGTTGTCCCCAACCAGCTCGTACTTTTAGAAAATTGATAACAGACGACCCCTGAAAAAAGCTTTCTTCAGACACAACCCATCCAAGGCCTACTGCGGGAAAATACCCCCATTTCTCCTGGTATTTGTTGGTGCCATCAGCCCTCATGGTAAAATAGGCCAGATACTTCCCTTTAAAATTGTATGCTGTACGGCCAAAATACGATATTCCATATACCCGTCGGCCTCCATCGCCGGCCTCTATGGACGCATCGTCCAGCGTTTGGTCGATGTACCATGTCTTTTCAGAATCCGTAGGGATATTTTCGGCTGAACCTCTTAAAAAATCAAACGATTCGTCCCGGAAAGAATGCCCGGCCATAACCGTAAAGTTATGATCTCCTACAGTCTGGTTGTAAGTAAGGGTGTTGTCTAAAAACTGATTGATAAACGTAGATCTTGATGAAGAAATGGTAGAGTTTTCACGCTGCAAACCGCTCGTTATAAAATAAGGCAGGCCTACATTTCGCTCTTTCAAAAAAGTCATAGACACATTGTAGCTCGACCTGAATTTCAACTTATTCGGGATAATGTCTATTTCTCCATACACACCACTCAATACTTTTTTGATGTCCAATCTGTTGTTTTGATAGTTTAGGTTAACGAATGGGTTTTGCCCACCTCTATACCCAAGTATCTGTGCACTGGCAAATCGTGTAGGGGTAGCATCGGTATTGGCTTCATCGTAAATTGGCAGTATCGGCACTGCGTGGTAGGCTCTCCACCATGCGGCATTGTCGCCGGTATACTTCACTCCATTACTCAGGTTGAGATTACCTCCTACCTTCAACCAGTCATTGGCATAGTGATCTACTTTAGACCGAATGTTAAATCGCTTATAAGAATTTTCGGTTTTCAACAAACCTTCCTGATCAAAGTAACTCAAGCCCACTGAGTAGCTTGTATTATCGCTTCCTCCGGCTATGGTCAGGGCATGATTTGTAATTTTGCCCGGCTCCATTATTTCTGCATACCAGTCTGTGTTTACATTGGGCAGATTAGGGTTAATTCTACTCCTCCCAAAGCGTTGCATAGCATTGTCTATCAAGCTAATGTCTGCGGCTGATCCGGTTTGGTTTACATAATCAACAAACTGCTGGGCATTGGCCATCTTCAGCACGTTTTTAGGCACTTGCACACCTACATATCCGTCGTAAGTTATGGTTGATTTTTGGTTTAACCCTCCACTTTTGGTAGTGATAAGTACTACACCATTGGCTGCTCTCACGCCATAAATAGCCGCTGCTGAGGCATCTTTCAGTACGGATATACTTTCTATTTCAGAAGTATTGAGAAAATCGATGTTGCTAAAAAACATACCATCCACCACATACAGTGGCGATGAATTGCTACTACTGGGAAACGAACCGATACCTCTGATCCTAACAGTGGGTTCATTTCCGGGAGCACCATTGCTTACAATCTGCACTCCCGCCACTTTGCCCTGCAGTGCCTGCATGGTTTGTCCGGCTGGAGCTTTTACTATTTCGTCGGCTTTGAGTGTAGTAATAGATGAAGTCAGGTCTTTTTCTTTTTGTGTACCATATCCTACTACTATTACCTCCTCCAACTGCTGATTGTCCAGTTCAAGTGCAAGGTCTATCACTGCTTCTTCTCCTATGGTTATCTCTTTGTTTTTAAACCCTACAAATGAAAACACCAAAACACTGCCCTTATCGGCAGTTATGCTATACGAACCGTCAATACCTGTGATACTGCCTCGTTCTTCTCCCAAAATCCGAATAGATACACCCGGAAGGGGTTCGCCATCGTCACCCGATGTTACTACTCCGCTTATCTTTCTGGGCTGTGCCCAAAGAAGCAGAGGGGTAAACAATAGGAAATAAAGTAATCCTTTTTTCATATTTAAGAATAGTTTTTAGTTGTTGAATCATTTCAGTGAAGTCTTTCCATATTAATAAGGGCGCCTAAAAAGACATTCACCATAGTTATTCCATACAAGTTTAGGAAATGAAGTCAATCAAAATCAATTTTCACCTGCGATATCAAAGCAAAAACAAGCTTAAAAAACACTCTAAAAGACGTGTGCTGTATCACATTAAAAACATTGATTGAAGGAAGTATAGGACAACTTTAAAGTTTTTTGAGGTCTTAAAAACTTTATAAAAACATTTTGAAAAATCAGCGGGTTTTGACAACTCAATTTCTACGCTATCCTACCTCAATGTAACCGCCACGACACAGGGCCTAAGGCTGTGCAATTCCTGCCATTATCAGATACGCTGGGTATCCAGGTCGGCAAAGAAGGCAGAAAGATCCCCGGGATTTTCCTCCATCCAGGCAGCAATCTTCTTTTTGAAATTGAGAATGGTATTTCTACGAACACCTATTTTTTCAGACAACTCCGCAAGGGTCGATTTGTCTTTCATGATGACGATGTACAAAATATAAAAAGCTTTCTCTATCGGAAATTTACAACCATGAAAAAGACTGGCCGTGGAGGGTGTTTCATTATACCCACAGCGCGTACACCTTCTGGCAAACAATCCCTGCCCCTCGAAGTATTTCTCATTTCCACATTTCCTACAAGCAAACCCCTGATCCCACTTGAGCTTGGCTAAAAAACGCATACACTCACGTACATCCGGAAACACCTCTTTGAATTCATCGTAGGTGAGTTGCTTGTTCATAACCCGCTCTTTCTGTATTACTTTTATATTTTTTCTCAGGTTCCAATTATCCAAATCCAACATAGCATTTAGCTTCTCGATCTCCTCACTTTGCTTCATGAGTTTTTGATTCTGGCTTTCCAACAGTTCGTTTTGTTGGGCTATTTCACGCGTACGTTGAGCTATTTTATCCTCGAGTTCTTTATTTACTTTTTCTTTCAGCTTCATGTTTTCCTCCTGCTGCTGCATAGTTCGCTTAAAAGCCAGGTCTCTGTTCCGCTTCATTATCCTTACCCTATCGCTGAGAGCAAAGGCCAGAAAAAGCATTTCAAAAACAAAAGCAAAGTGTAAGCTATAGTAGCTTTTGGGAATGAGAAACGGCAAACCCGACATCATGAGCAGGGCTTTTATAATAAACCCCAGAAACAAAAAACCATAGGCGACCACAAAAAAGCGAGCAGGTCTAAACCCACCTACCAGAACAGCTATACCCGCATAAAACACCACCGAAAGAGGAATTATTTCAATGTTGCGATATTGAAACAGGTCCTGATCGAAAAACAGACAATAGAAAAAATAGATTGTACGCAGTACCAATACGACGTTCAAAGCCAGGTTGACTCTGGGGCTTCTAATACGGGTATTGAGAAAGCTCTTAGAAAAAATAATAGCCCAGAAAATAACCAGAAACAATGCCACTCCATAGGCAATCTGATTCCATTGGGGCATATTTGGCCACAAGTACTGATATGCTATCCCATCTACACACATGGCATAAAGCCCCACACTCAGCAGATAAATCGTATAAAACAAATTTCTCTTTTCTGCTATAGCAAAGTATATCAGCATGTTGTAAAGCGACACAATGATGATCATACCATAAAAAATACCATACAGAAAATATTCATTGAGTGCATAGTAGATAAAATGATTTACTGATCGAATGGCAATTCGGATATCTGCATAATGATGGCTTGCTACCCTAAAAAAGCATTTGTACTCTCCTGACTCATGGAGAGAAATTTCAAAATTTTTGTGTTTGAATGGTTTTTCACTGAAGGGACGTGCGTCTCCAAGCTTTATCCTACGCAAGTGCCCATCCGGTGAGTAAAGGTACACTTCCAGGCTATCGATTGTCTGATCATAAAACTCTATCAGGTACTTTTTGTCATTTTCAGGCATATAAAATGAAAACTTCATCCAATAGGCCGAAGTAGTATTGTAATGAATAGGCTGAAAATTGGGATTTAGGGCAAAAGAATCCTCCGGAAATCCGGAAATCTGCTCAAATGACACACTTCTGTTCTTGTCTTCGTAATGGGGTATATCCTTGATAGACAAGATAACTTCATCCGAATCAAACGGAATAGATATAACCTGAAACAACAACAGTATAGAAACCAAAAACTTCATATTACCTGTATTACTCTTTTATTCTTTGAAGTATAAAACCGCCATACAATACCTGATGTTAAAGCTAGCACATTATTTTATACTCAGGTTTGAAATAGCCAGTATTGCAGTTAGCAGGCGGACAAAACGGTCAATATTTAATACCCAAAATGTGGAAAACTTACTCCGACCGAAACCCGATATATAAATTAAATTTCCGAATTTTATCGGTTCGTTTTTCAAGTCTAAAAAACACCAGCACATGTACCTGATTTTTGATACTGAGACCACTGGTCTACCCAAAAAATACAATGCACCGCTTACCGATTTCGATAATTGGCCCAGGCTGGTACAGCTCGCCTGGCAGCTTCATGCCAACGATGGTTCGCTCATTAGTCAGAAAAACTACATCGTAAAACCCGACGGTTTTACCATACCCTTCAACGCACAGAAAGTGCACGGCATATCTACCAAAAGAGCCGAAGAAGAAGGATATGACCTCAAATTTGTACTGGAAGAATTTCAAAAGGACGTAGCGAAAACCAAGGCTACCATTGGGCACAACATCGAATTTGACAACAACATCGTGGGGTGCGAATTTTTGCGCTCGTCCATGCCCAACATCCTCGAAAACCAGTATTGTATCGACACCAAAGAAGATGCTACTGATTTTTGTGCCATACCCGGAGGACGGGGCGGTAAATTCAAATGGCCTACACTCACCGAACTGCACACCAAATTGTTCGGTGTTCCCTTCGACGATGCTCACGATGCTGCTTATGACGTAGACGCGACTTCACGCTGTTTTTTCGGCCTGATAAAAGAAGGGGTAATCAAACCGCTGGACGACACCCCTGCAGCCAGCATCACCTACGAAGCTCCGAAGCTTGAAGATGCCAACTTCGCCAAAAAAGACGACACCTCCAGAAGCACCGGCAAAGAGGTAGCAGTATCGGATATTAAAGGGCCGTTTTGCCACCTCCACGTCCATTCCCAATACTCGGTACTACAGGCCACTACAGACGTAGGTACTTTTATCAAAAAAGCCGTAGAGATGGAAATGCCCGCACTGGCACTTACCGATCTGGGAAATATGTATGGAGGATACAAGTTTGTACAGGGAGCCCTTTCAGCCGGCATCAAACCAATATTGGGCTGTGAGTTTTTCGTTTCGGAAGAAAGAAAGAAAACAAAATTTACCAAAGACAGTCCTGACAAGATGTCGAGGCAGGTACTATTGGCCAAAAACAAAAACGGCTTTCACAATCTGTCTAAAATGAGTTCTCTGGCCTATATGGAAGGCCTGTATGGCATGTACCCTCGTATAGATAAGGAGCTCATTCTCGAATACAAAGAAGATGTAATCGCCCTGACCGGAGGCCTGAAAAGCGAAATCCCCTACCTGATACTCAATGTAGGCGAGCAGCAGGCAGAAGAGGTTTTCAAATGGTGGGTCGATCATTTTGGTGACGATTTTTATGTAGAACTCAACCGACATGGCCTGGAAGAAGAAGAGCACCTGAACGAAGTGCTCATCGGCTTTGCCAAAAAATACGGAACGAAGGTGATAGCTGCCAACGATGTATTCTACCTAAACAAAGAGCAATCCAAAGCCCATGATGTACTGCTGTGTATCAAAGACGCCAAAAGTATAAACGATCCGGTAGGCTATGGACGAGCGTACCGGGAAGCCTTGCCCAATCAGGAATTTTATTTCAAGTCGCAAGACGAAATGAAACGCCTGTTTACAGATATTCCTGAGGCCATAGAAAACATTCAGGGGCTCATAGACAAAATAGAACCCTACGAACTCAAAAGGGAAGTTTTACTCCCCAAATACGATATTCCCGACGAGTTTAAATTTGAAGAAGATGAAAAAGACGGAGGTAAACGGGGAGAAAACAAATTTTTGCGACACTTAACCTACGAAGGAGCAAAAAAACGATACGGAGAAATCACCGACGAAATACGGGAGCGTCTGGATTTTGAACTCAAAACCATAGAAAACACAGGCTACCCCGGTTACTTCCTTATTGTACAGGATTTTACCTCAGAAGCCCGAAAAATGGGCGTATCAGTAGGACCCGGACGGGGGTCTGCGGCCGGATCGGCAGTAGCCTATTGTATAGGCATTACCAATGTAGACCCTATTGCCTACGACCTGCTTTTTGAGCGTTTCCTCAACCCCGACAGGGTGTCTCTGCCCGATATTGATATCGACTTTGACGATGAGGGTAGAGACAAGGTAATCCAGTATGTAATAGACAAGTATGGACAAAATCAGGTGGCACAGATCATCACTTATGGTACCATGGCCGCCAAGTCGTCTATCAAAGATGCCGGACGGGTAATGGACCTGCCCCTGCCCGAAACCAACGCCATAGCCAACCTGGTGCCCGAAAAACCCGGCACCACATTGGATAAAGCCTTTGCCGAAGTGCCGGAACTCAAAGACCTGCATGCCAGCACCGGCCCCAAAGCTGAAGTGCTTCAGCAAGCTAAAATTCTGGAAGGATCTGTCCGAAATACCGGTATTCACGCCTGCGGTGTGATCATCACACCCGACGATATCACCAAATACATACCAGTAGCCACTGCCAAAGACTCAGACCTGCTCGTTACACAGTTTGACAACAGCGTGGTAGAAAATGCAGGAATGCTAAAAATGGACTTCCTGGGGCTAAAAACGCTTTCTATCATAAAAACAGCCTGCGCCTATGTGAAAGAAAGACACGGGGTAGAAATTATACCCGATGAAATACCTCTGGACGACAAAAAAACCTATGAACTGTACCAGCGCGGCGAAACCAACGGTACATTCCAGTTTGAGTCGCCCGGCATGCAAAAACACCTGCGTGCTCTCAAGCCCGATAAGTTTGAGGACCTCATAGCCATGAACGCCCTGTATCGACCGGGCCCGATGGAATACATCCCCAACTTTATCGATCGAAAGCACGGCAGAGCCGAAATTACCTACGATCTGGAAGGTATGGAGGAATACCTCGCCGAGACTTATGGTATTACCGTCTATCAGGAGCAGGTAATGCTCCTGTCCCAGAAGCTGGGAGGCTTTACCAAAGGTCAGGCAGATGCCCTGCGGAAAGGTATGGGTAAAAAGAAAAAAGAAATCATCGACGAGCTCAAACCCAAGTTTATCGCAGGGTGTATAGAGAGAGGTCATGATGAAAAAGTGGTGAACAAAGTCTGGAGTGACTGGGAAGCCTTTGCAGCCTATGCCTTCAACAAGTCTCACTCCACCTGCTACTCTGTAGTAGCATACCACACAGCCTACCTCAAGGCCAACTACCCCGAAGAATACATGGCTGCTGTGCTCACGCACAACCAAAGCAACATCGAAAAGGTGAGCTTTTTTATGGAGGAGTGCCGCAACAGGGGAATAAAAGTTTTGGGACCTCACGTAAACGAATCGGGAGTCAACTTCAAAGTAAACAATGAAGGCCAGATACGCTTCGGACTAGGTGCCATTAAGGGAACCGGCGACTCTGCTGTAACTGCCATTATAGAAGAAAGAAACGAAAACGGGCCATTCAAAGACATTTTTGACTTTGCCACCCGGGTAAACTTACGAGCCGTCAATAAAAAAACCTTTGAAGCTCTGGCTATGTCTGGCTCTTTCGACTGCTTTGAATCTTATCACAGACGGCAGTATCTGGTATCAGACGATGGCGAACCAAGCCTGATCGAAAAAGCCATAAAATATGCCACCAAGCTGGAACACGAAAAGCAAAGTGCCCAGGCCTCACTATTTGGTGGAGAATCCGGGGTATCTATTCCTGCTCCCAAAGTAAACGATGTAGAACCCTACACCGAACTGGACAAGCTTAAAATAGAAAAAGAAGTAGTAGGGCTGTATATTTCAGGGCATCCGCTCGATCAGTTTAAGTTTGAAGTGGACAAATTCTGCAATGCTACAGTAGCTCAGCTCAACAACAACCTGGAAGACCTTAAAAACCTGGGCAATGTGAAAATTGCCGGAATCGTGACTGAAGTAAGCCACCGAATGACTAAAACAGGGAAGCCGTTTGGCACACTGACCATACAGGACTTTACCGACTCCTATACCTTTTTCCTTTTTTCGGATGACTATGTCAATTTCAAGGAATTTTTCACACCCGACTGGGGACTATACATACAAGGAGTGGTACAGAGCCGATGGAAAGGTGCCGATTTGGAACTAAAAATCAGAAGCATCAGCCTGCTATCTGACCTCAGGGAAAAACTCACCAAAGGTATTAACCTGCAAATCAATCTACCCGACCTGAACCCAACTGTAGTAGAGGAAATAGTATCGCTGGCAAACACACACTCAGGCAACTGCGACCTCAAACTAAACATACGCGATCCGGAAACAGGCAAAACCGCTAAACTACTCTCTCGAAAGTACAAGGTAAATCCAGCTGATGAACTTCTGGAAAAACTAAACATGATGGATGAAGTGGAATACTTTATATCAACAGGCTAAAAATCTACCCTTGCCCTACTGCGTAAGGGAACTAAAGATGACAATTGTTACTTAAAAGTTGTACACCAAATTACAATAGGTTAGAAAAAAGAGTGATACGGACGTTATCTATTCTCATAAACTTATTAATTTACCTACCTGTAAGTTGGATTTATTATTTTTAACCATACCCCTATGAAGAAGTTCTTACACCCACTTTTATTTGCCGGCCTTACCGTATTGATGGCCTGCGGAGACGACCCACTACCCACACCTGAAGTTCACTTTATTACCGACCCGGGTGTAGTAGAAGTAGGCGTTGCTACCGCTTTTGAAAACCAAAGTTTAAAAGCCTCAAGTTATGAATGGGATTTTGGAGCTAATGCGACACTGGTAGGCTCATCCGCCCTCACAGACATCTCTCCGGTAGTGAAGTTTAGCAAAAAAGAAGACGTGTATGTAAAACTTACCGCTAAAACCGACGATGGACAAATGGTAACTGACTCCATTTTGGTATCGATCAAAGAAAGAGTACTTACGGGTTTCTTTGTTAATCAATTTCCGCTAACAAACGGAGGAGAAGCCTGGGATCCTGATGCTACCGAAGAGGCAGAAAAAGCCCCGGACATTTTTGTGCTGCTTTTTCCATCCGACGATGCTAACGACACATTTTTCTCTACTGGCATTTCATCCAATGTAAGCGGAACTCCATTTGGTGGGTTCTTCGACCTGTCATCCGACCCGGTAGTACTGACCGACGATGACTGGGGTTTTAGAATGTATGATTATGACGGTGTAGATGGTGCTGACCCCACTCCTGATAACGTAACCATTATGACAGGGATAGATTTCAACCCCCTTACCTCTGATGTAATCAAATACGATCCCGAAAACGGTGTAGTGAGCGGTTATATGCCATTGATAGGGCTCAACAGCAACAACGCTGTTGTTATTGATGTAGATATATTCTTTGAGCTGAGGTAAAACCCTGCTTGCAAACATTTTTTTGTACAATTAACCCACTACTTGATGGTGACACTCTACCAAAGATGTAAACTAAAAGAGCTTTTCAGCTCTATCCTATTCGTTTTTTTAGTTTATAGTTTTGCTCACAGCCAGGGCAACACCATAAAAGGACAAGTCAGAGATGAAAATGGAGAATCCCTTTTGGGTGTCACCGTTAGAGTGGAAAACACAAGCACAGGAGCCATAACAGATCTGGACGGCAACTTCAGCATCACCGCCCAACCCGGGCAGGTGCTGGTCTTCAGCATGGTAAGCATGCAGACCGAGCGGGTTACTGTAGAAGGTACAGCACCTATTATAGTATTACTAAAAGAGGAAGCAGAAGTACTGGACGAAATCGTGGTAAACGGCTTTCAGGAAATGGACAGGAAGCTATTTACAGGAGCCTCCGAAAGCTTAAAAATGGCCGACATAAGGGCGGCTGGCATGGTAGATGTAAGCCGCGTACTGGAAGGTCAGGTAGCCGGGGTAAACGTAGACAATGTGTCCGGCACCTTTGGTACCTCGCCCAAAATAAGAATACGTGGAAACGCATCTATCAACGGGAACAACCAACCGCTTTTTGTAGTAGATGGTGTAATTCTGGAAGACCTGGCTAACGTAAACACCGACGATTTCATATCCGGAAACGCCAACACCCTAATCAGTTCCTCTATAGCCAACATCAACCCCGACGACATTGAAACCTTTCAGATTTTGAAAGATGCGTCGGCTACCGCTATATATGGAGCCAGAGCTGCCAACGGTGTAGTGGTAATCACCACAAAAAGAGGAAGAAGCGGCGATTTACAGGTAAGATACTCCGGCAACTACTCCGTAAAACTTCGCCCTACGTACAATCAGTTTAACCTGCTCAACTCGGCTGAGGAAATGTCTGTATACCGTGAACTTTACGACAAGGGCATTATAGATATTACCACTTCTGCACGCGCACAAAACTATGGCGCTATGGGAAAAATGTTTTCCATGATAGCCCTGCACCAACTCGACTGGGGACCAAATGGCGGACTTAATGAGGCTTTTTTAAACAAATACGAAAATGCCAACACCGATTGGTTTGACGTACTCTTTCGTGAAGCCGGACTACAGCAACAACACTCGCTTAGCTTCACCACAGGTACCGAAAAATCCAACAACTACTATTCGGTCAGCTTTCTCAACGATCAGGGCCAAACCATTGCCGACAAGGTTCAGCGTTTTACGGGTACTGCACGCAATACTTACTTTCTATCCGACGAATTCACCTTTGGATTAAAACTTACAGCCAGCTATCGTGATCAAAAGGTGCCCGGCACACGAAACCGGGAACTCGACCCTCTAACCGGACGGTTTAGCCGAAGCTTCGACATCAACCCCTTTAGTTATGCACTAAACACCAGTCGCTCTACACGTCCGTACAACGACGATGGAAGTCTGGAGTTTTTCCGCAGAAACTACGCTCCCTTCAATATTCTGGATGAGCTAAACAAAAACTTTATCGATATCAATGTAATCGACGTATCGGCACAAACCGATTTTGAGATTACACCAAGAGACAACTTGAAAATAAAGGGTGTATTTCAGGCCCGTTATGCCAATACCAAGCGTGACCATACCGTGCATGAAACATCCAACCAGGCAGAAGCTTACCGCGCCAACGATACGCAGTTTATTCAGGACGCCAACAACCTATTGTTTCGCGACCCGAATAATCCGGGATTGAACCCCGTAGTAGTGCTTCCTCAGGGTGGATTCAAATACCTCGACGAAAGCGAATTTCTCAACTTCTTTAGCCGTATAAGTGCCGAATGGAACACTACTCTGGCAGACAAGCACGAAATCAATATTTTGGGGGGTCAGGAGATACGATTTACCAACCGACAGGCCAGTAGCACTACAGGCATAGGGGTTATCTACGAAAGCGGTGGCATAGTGGTAACAGACCCAAATATCATTGAGTTTTTCAACCTGCAAAACATTGATTACTTCACCCTCAATGAAGAAAGAGATCGCTTTATTGGTCTTTTCCTCAATGGAGGATACGCCTATAAAGGTCGTTACGTGGGTAACTTTACAGTTCGATACGACGGCTCAAACCAACTGGGAAAAAGCCAGGAAGCAAGATACCTGCCTACATGGAACGTGAGCGGTGCATGGAACGCACACAACGAACCTTTTATGAAGCGCTTTGGCTTTATCAATGAACTCAAACTTCGGGCAACATACGGTGTTAGTGGCAACCTGCCTCCTGAAGCCAGTGCCCTACTCAACCTGAAAGCCGATGTGAGTATTCGTCCTACCGATGTAGAACCCTACCTCTACATTGACGACCTCACCAACGAAGAACTAACCTGGGAAAAACTAAGGGAATTCAACGTAGGTATGGATTATTCTGTACTTGACAACAAAATATCCGGTGCTCTCAACTTCTACAAAAGGCAGGCGTTTGACCTGATCGGTGTAGTGCAAACCAGCGGTATAGGTGGCCAGGGCTTAAAAACCGGAAACTTTGCGGATATGGAAGCCACCGGTTATGAGTTTTCCATCTCCTCGCTCAACTACAAAACCAGCAAGTTTAGCTGGCGAACCAACTTCAACTTTGGTTATACCATTGACAAAATTACCCGTCTGGACTTTGGTCCTCGATTCGTTGACGCTATAGGCCAGGGAGGTGCTGCCGTATTGGGAGGTCCCAGAAGAGGGCTTTTTTCCACCCGGTTTGCAGGACTGGATAGTCAGGGCTTTCCCACCTTTTTCGACGGTTCTGACGAACGCATATATGAGCTGGACCTGCAGCAGCGCGAAGATCTACTCAAAAATCTGGTATACGAGGGAGCTACTGAGCCACGAGGAGCCGGCGGACTTACCAACACATTTACTTACAAAGACTTTAGCTTTAGCTTCCTTATCTCATATAAGATCGACTACAAGATCAGGCTAAATGACGCCATCTTTTCATCTTACAATGACTTTGATGCTCTTCCCGGTGAGTTGATCAACCGATGGGTAGTACCCGGAGACGAAAACAACACCAATGTACCTGTGATTGTAGACCGCAATATCGCACAAACCAACAGCCAATTGGTATCGGCCTACGATCTGTACAACAAGAGTGATGCCCGGGTAGCCTTTGGGGACTACATACGGCTGAAAAATGTACGACTCAGATATAATCTGGCTCAAAAAGTGGTAAAACGACTGGGCATAAGCAACGCCTCATTTAGTCTGGAAGGCCAAAACCTGTTTTTACTCTTTTCTGACAAAGCACTGAAAGGTCAGGATCCTGAATTTTTCAGTAGCGGCGGGGTATCGCTACCACAGCCAAAGATGTTAACCTTTTCACTCAACGTAGGACTTTAAGCCATGATAACAGCAGTATATAAGCATTTCTTTAACCGCACTGCCCGCCCCGTGAAAATCATAGCCCTGGCTGGCATTTTAGTACTTACGGGTAGTTGCAATGACTTTTTGGACGAAACACCTGACAACCGTGTAGAACTAGCCGATCTGGAGAAAGCAGCACAGTTGTTAACCAATGCTTACTCTGTAGCCAGTCCGGCTTTTACAGACTGGATGACCGACGATGTAGGCTATACACTGGGCACTACCAAGCGCCCCAGTCATGAGCGGATATATGCCTGGGAAGACGACACCTCCGATCCTACCGAACAGGATTCTCCGGCGTACTTTTGGTTCAATACGTATGAAGCAATAGCTCACGCCAACGAAGTACTGGCTGTACTGCAAGACCTACCCGCTAAGACTGAAGAAGAAAAAGCACGAAAAAAAGCCATAGAATCTGAAGCTCTGCTTACCCGAGCCTATGGTCACTTTATGCTGGTCAACCTCTTTGGCAAGCACTACGACGAAGAAACTGCCGCTACCGACCTGGGGGTGCCCTACATCGAAACTCCTGAAACGGTTTTTCTGGCTACCTACGTAAGAAATACGGTGCAGGAAGTATACGACAAAGTAGAACGAGATATGCTCAAAGGCATAGAGCTGCTGGATGATAGTTTTTTTGCCAACTCCGGCAAATACCATTTCAACAAAAACGCGGCACTTGCATTTGCGTCACGGTTTTACCTCTTTAGCGGCAAATATCAGGAGTGTGTACAATACAGCTCACTCATGCTAGGATCCGATCCTTCTGTTTTCGTGCGTGACCTCACGTCTACTGAATTTCAGGAAGCCAGCTCATCTGTGACCGGCTATCCCCAACTCTACTCATCGCCGGACTTGCCCAGCAACCTGTTACTAATGCGAAAAATATCGCTGGTGCAGCGAAATGACTTTGCCTATGGCCCGATTGACAACTCATACAGCCAGCTATTTAACCTCAACATGTTTGGAAGCACTACAGACCAACGTGAAAACCCTGCTTTTGTGAAGGGAGAAAACTCCGTTTTCCCGGTGCGCTACCAAAGCCTTTTTGAGCGCAGCAGTCTCAACTCAAACACAGGGCTGCCCTACCACATAGCTACTTCTTTCAGGGGTGAGGAAGTTCTGCTCAATCGCGCAGAAGCATACATCTTTCTCAACAGGGTAGACTTGGCTATAGCCGACCTGCAGGTACTGACAGATGCCCGCTACAGCCTGGACAATGAAAATGCTGACCGCACTATCACTATAGAACGAATCCGGTCATTCATAGGTATATTCAACAACGACCGCTTTGCTACCTACATCTACATTGTAGACCTAGAACGAAGAAAAGAGTTTATCATGCAAGGCATGCGCTGGTTTGACATCAAACGCCTCGGTATTGAAGTAAATCACACCTTGCAGGATCAGATTTCGACCATCACACTGGAGCAGGATGACCTCAGAAAGGTTTTACAAATACCCAAAACAGCCATAGAAGTGGGAGGACTGAAACCCAACCCCAGATAAGCCAAAACAGCACAACTATGAATAGGAAGAGAAGATATACAACCTGCAAACTGCCCCCCATAGCTTTGGCTATACTACTACTGAGCAGCTGCTACAGTAGTGAGGAATTAAACGTGCCTCAAAAAGAACAACCCGTAGCTGAATCGGCATTGGACATCTACATTCAGGAAAATTTCATCGACACCTACGACATGGCAGTTCGCTACAAGTTTGTGGACAACTATGTAAAGCCCGGTGAAAGAGTAACTCCTCCCCGATTGGACAAGGTTCGTCCTATGCTTGACTTTATCGAAGAGTTTTGGATCGACCCCTATCTGGAGGTGAGCAATGGAGAAGCCTTCTTCAAGCAGCATGTACCTCCGGAAATCATATTTTTGGGTGGTCTTATTTTCAATTCTGACGGAACAGTAACACTGGGTACAGCAGATGCCGGTGCGCGGATTACTTTCACAAACGTAAACGACATAGATCCCGAAGATGAAATATGGCGCGACCGCCAGCTCAATGTAGTCTATCATGAATTTGCACACACAATTCATCAGCGCTACAAGCTGCCTCCCTCATTCGAAACCATTTCTCCGTCGGGTTATACCAGTGCCGGCTCATGGTTTGTGTTATCCGATGGAGAAGCACTGCAACGTGGCTTTGTATCACCCTACGCCACCAGTAGCCCCAACGAAGACTTTGCCGAAACGGTATCTTTCTTTTTGTTTGAAAAGGATTTCTTTGAAATATACATCAATCAGGAGCCGGACTGCACCAGTGTGGCCTGCGAACAACGCAACGAAGGCAGAAAGAAAATAGCACAAAAACTGAATGCCATCATCGATCATTACGATAAATCAGTTGATATCGACCTGGAAAAACTTCGGGATGCCATTCAATCAAGACTTTAAAATAGCATGAAAACAACATACCTCTATCTGCCCATCGTTATCCTGTCACTGGCGCTGTTTTCGTGCAGTAGCAGCGATATAGAAGATCTGCCTCCTGTGGAAGATCGCGTGAAAGTGGCTAAAGATTCTCTCATTGATATACTTGCAGCACCTACCTATGGCTGGAAACTCAACTACCAGCCCAACCCACAGTCAGGTACATTTGTAATCCTGATGAAATTTGACAAGGATGGTAATGTAAATGTAAAATCGGATGTGTCAGACGATGACGAGGCTTATCTGGACAATGATTTAACCTACCGTATAGACAATGCACACGGACTGGAACTGGTGCTCGAAACCTATGGTATATTTCATTACTTTTTTGAGCGATTCAATGGAGAATTTGAATTTGTGCTCCTCAACTATCAGGACGGAAACCCTGTGTTTCGCAGCAAATCAGATTTCAATAACCAAACAGTGATCAACTTTTTGCCGGCTGCAGAAAACGATGAAGCACTGCTAACAAACGAGATCAACAAACAACTGAAAAGATCTGCTTTCCAGGATGCCTCGCTCATTGGCAACAATGCCTTTTATCAGCTCTATCTGGTTGACAAAAACATATCGATCTTTATGACGCTGGATCTGGATCTGCGCACCATGAAAGTACTCAATGCAGGTGTAGGAGAAACTCCTGAAGACATAAGCAACACGAACAACACAGTTGACATCCAGCACAAAACAGCATTTGTGATAGAAGGAGAAAAAATCAAACTGGATCAGGCCTTTAATTTTAGTCTAAACGGAAACGATATTCTAATATCGGAGTTCGAACTTATCAATTTTCAGGAATTTGAAGACAGTTTTTGCGCAGGAGAGCAACTTACCATGGGGAAATTTGATGGTAAAATCGGAAATGAAACCATCCGGTTTACCGGCACACTTTATTCTGCACGAACCACTTTCCTACCCATCTCTGATTCACCCTACAGCGTAGGTAGTGTAGGTTTTTTCGACGATCAGGACGAAACCATACAACCGCTTATTCAGGAAACTTTCCCCGATGCTGCTGCCATTCAATTATATTTCAATTATACGCAGATAGACCCACCTCTCTATGGGCTGGGGTTTGTGCTGGTAGATAATAACAATCAAGTAGATTTTTTCCTCAGGGAGTTTAATCCTCCATCGTTTGAAGGCAACAAAATGAACGTGACTTTCACCGGTGAAACACTTATCACCCGCGAGCCCACCGCTGCAGAGCTGCAGGGGCTGGACAACCTGACCGACCTGATTTTTGGAGATGGTGAAGTCTACATACTCGAATTTGCCGGCGATGATACGCTCTACGAACTCTACAACGCCTGCAACAACTACAAGCTCTTTTTGTTTGAATAGTATAGAATGAAGTAAATTTTAGGATGAAGGGGTAGATAGTTTTGTCTAAATTTGCGACCTTAAATATTTAAACCCCACGAGCTTTGTCAAATATAGTAGCAATTACCGGTAGGCCCAATGTAGGCAAGTCTACTCTTTTCAATCGATTAGTAGAGCGAAAAAAAGCCATCATGGATAATGAAAGCGGCGTAACCCGAGACCGCCACTATGGCTTTGCTCAATGGAATGGCAAACACTTTACCGTAATAGATACCGGCGGCTATGTAACCGGATCGGACGACATATTTGAAGGAGCCATTCGCGATCAGGTCAAACTGGCACTCGATGAAGCTTCAGTAGTTTTATTTATGGTCGATTGCCACTCCGGGATCACGCCGCTCGACGAAGACTTTGCTAATGTACTGCGCGAACTCAAAAAACCGGTGATATTGGTAGCCAATAAGGCCGACAATCCTGACATGGAACTGGCCGCTACCGAATTTTATGGTCTGGGGCTTGAAGCCAACCTATACAGCATCGCTTCTACAAGCGGCGCAGGCACAGGCGACCTGCTCGACGAGGTAGTGGGTCACTTTGAGGACACTGACGATGAAAACCCGGAAGAGGGCATTCCCCGCATATCCATACTGGGTCGCCCAAACGCTGGAAAATCTTCTTTTCTCAATGCTCTTCTGGGCAAAGAACGCTCTATTGTAACCGACATTGCCGGCACCACTCGCGACGCTATCAATACGCACTACAAAATGTACGGCAAAGATTTTATCCTGACGGATACAGCCGGAATACGTAAAAAATCGAGGGTAAAAGAAGATATTGAGTTTTATTCGGTGCTGCGCGCTATCCAGTCATTACAGGATAGCGATGTATGTATCGTGATGATCGATGCAGAGCGAGGCTTTGAGGCACAGGACATGAGCATTATTTCCCTGGCTCACAAGTACAAAAAGGGGATTATGATCATGGTAAACAAATGGGACTTGATTCCCGACAAAGACAGCAACACGGCTGTTAAGCTAAAAAAAGAAATCGAGGAAAAGCTAGGCCCTCTGAGCTATATCCCTATTATTTTTACTTCAGTAATTAATAAACAGCGAATTTTTCAGGCAATAGAGTTGGCAATAGAGGTGTATGAAAACCGTACTAAAAAAATACCAACTTCTGTCCTCAATGACGCTATGTTGCCCGAAATAGAGCACAATCCACCTCCGGCACTAAAAGGCAAGCACATAAAAATAAAGTACATCACGCAAATACCTACGCACACACCCATGTTTGCTTTTTTCTGCAACCTGCCCCAGTACATCAAAGAACCCTACGAGCGTTTTCTGATCAACAAACTCCGCTCGCATTTCGATTTTAAAGGTGTGCCTATACAGCTATCGTTTCGAAAAAAGTAACCTCATTTGGCTTCTGTTTCACCTGACAATCAAAAAGCAGTATTTGCCCGACACCTGCCGGAAAGTGCCGTGGATTACTGCTTTCAACTCTGGCAAACGTTTGGTTTCACCTTTCGCATAACCAAAAAAAGAAACTCCAAACTAGGTGACTATCGCTACACCCCTACTACCGGGCAACACGCTATATCTGTAAACCACGACCTGAATCGTTATGCCTTCCTCATTACCTACATTCACGAGGTAGCTCACCTGACTACACGCGAAAAATACAACCGGCACGTACTGCCTCATGGGCAGGAGTGGAAACAGGAGTTTAAGAAGCTAATGCTGCCCATGCTCACCAACAAGGTTTTCCCCGACGACTTGCTACGCATTGTCGCTCACCATATGAAAAACCCCAAAGCCTCCAGCACATCGGATAGCAAACTACTGGAAGCCCTACGCCTCTATGATACTACTCCTAGCTCTGAGCTACTTTTGGCTCAGCTGGAAGAGGGCACTGCGTTTTTATTCAACAAAAAAGTATATCGCAAGATTCAAACACGGCGCACCAGAAGCCTCTGCGAGGAACTATCATCCGGCAGGAAATATCTGATTTCTGATGCCGCACCGGTAAAACGGTTTAAGAACTAAACGCGTCATTTATAAGTGACCAAATATTTACTTTTTTTAAGTGATATTAGTCGGCGACAGGTCGGCAATAGGTCGGTAATTTCATGTAAAAAGCACTGCAAAAGGCCATAAATCCCCTACAAAAAAAAGCATAAAAAAGCATAAAAAAAGCACTTACAGAGTGTAAGTGCTTGATAGTGAAGTGGGCCCACCAGGACTCGAACCTGGGACCACCTGATTATGAGTCAGGTGCTCTAACCAACTGAGCTATAGGCCCTTCAACTTGCCTTTTTGAGGCGCCTTGAATTTGGGAGTGCAATGTTACATATTTGCTTTTTATTCACAAAAGAAATTCACTTGAATATTACGACTTTTATTTTCGATCTGGGTGGAGTGATCATCAATTTAGATGAAAATGCCACTATAAATGCTTTTTCTGAAGCTACCCAAATAGCCCCCGAACACATACTAAAAGCCTCACAATCAGACTTATTCCTGTCTTATGAAAAAGGACTGATCGATGACGAAACTTTTCGGGCTGGTATCAATAAAAAATTTGACACTCAACTATCCGATGAGCAAATTGATTTGTGCTGGAATGCTATGTTGGGAGATATTCCCAAAGAAAGAACCGATCTGATGCTCGCACTAAGAAAAAAGCACAAAGTGATAGTACTTAGCAACACTAACGCCATCCACATTAGGGCATTTAATAAAATATTAAAAAAAGCCAGTGGTAAAGATGCTTTGGCTTACTTTGCAGACCGTGTATTTTTTTCACATGAACTCCATCTGCGCAAACCCGATATTGAGATTTATGAAAGAATCTTGGCATTGAGCGAAACAAAACCTGAAGAGGCATTGTTTTTAGATGATAAAAAAGAAAACTTAATAGGAGCTGAACGTGCAGGTATTAATACTTTACACGTCACTACACCTAAGCAATTAGCCGAACTGTATCCGTATGTTTGAATCGAGAGAAAAGAAAAGAAAAGTCATACAACTCAGCCTCTTTGTGATAACCGTGCTCACCACTACAATAGCCGGTGCTGAGTGGATGACCGGCAAATCTATTCTTTATGGAGAGGCAACTATCAACATAACTGAATTGCTCAACGGCCTTCAGTTTTCTATTCCGTTTTTGGGTATTCTGACCGTGCATGAGTTCGGGCATTACTTTGTAGCCCAGTACCACCGTGTGAAAGTAACACTCCCCTACTATATTCCGCTGTGGCTGGGATTTATCGGCGGCCCTTCTATTGGCACTATGGGCGCTGTAATTCGCATTCAGGAGCACATCAACAGCAGGGTGAAGTATTTTGATATTGGAGTAGCCGGACCGCTCGCAGGCTTTGTTGTAGCGCTTGTAGTGCTCACCTACGGGTTCACCAATCTTCCCACTCTGGAATATATATTCAACATACATCCTGAGTACCGGCAGTGGGGTGCAGACTATCACCTGTATGCCTATCAGGACAAAGACATGATAGGTATTACATTAGGGCCAAATCTGTTGTTTTGGTTTTTTGAAAACTTTGTAGTGTCAGACGGCTCTCTCATGCCGCACCCTAACGAAATCATTCATTACCCCTATTTACTGGCAGGCTATCTGGCTTTATTTTTCACAGCACTCAACCTCCTGCCTATAGGGCAACTCGATGGCGGACATATTCTTTATGGACTAGTGGGAGGAGAAAAGCACAAAAAGATTTCCGGCGCTTTGTTCTTTGCTTTTGTTTTCTATGCCGGCTTGGGTGTCGTCAAACCTTTTATGCTTTCTGAATTTCTGATTACAGAGGTCTGTTATTTCATTTTTCTATACTACTGTTTTTATAAATTCACTCCTCACAAGCAAAACCGCCTACTTTATGCCACTGTGATTTTTGCCGGTCAAATGGCTACATCTTTTATTTTTCCTCAGGCAGAAGGATATAGCGGGTGGTTGCTCTTTGCTTTTGTATTAGGTCGATTTTTGGGTGTCTACCACCCGCCGGTATTGTACGATCAGCCCCTCGATATCAAGAGAAAAGTTTTGGGTTGGGTTTCACTGATTGTGTTTGTGTTGTGCTTTAGTCCCCAGCCTTTTATTATCGAAGACTCCTATACCAACGAAAATAAATCTGAGACGCCAACATTTCTGTCTACGGTAAACCCTTCGCCATATTGCACCCGTATAGACATACCTAGTTCTATGGCTCGTGCATCGAGCAGTTTCATAAACTCCGGAGAAGAAATAAGTGTATTGGAAGCTTCCCCGGCAGGATCAAAAAACTGGGATTTAAACGCTCTTACGGCTTCCATGCGCTTCTCCCAATAAGGAGATACATCTACCACAAAATCGGGCTGCACCCAATCTGTTTGAATGTAATGGTACAGGTTTTTAATACGCCAATGAGCCTGATCTGTGCCATTGCTCGTCGTTTTTATTTTTTTTAATCCGGCCAGAAAATTGGCTTGTACTACCAGCTGAGAAGCCTTTGCATGATCGGGGTGTCGATCTTTTATTGCGTTGCAAAGAATAATTTCGGGTTGGTACTCCCTTATCTTTTGCACCACTGCCAGCTGATGATCTGTATCGTTTGTAAAAAAGACATCTGAAAAACCCAGATTATCCCGTACGGACAACCCCAGTATTTTGGCAGAAGCAGCTGCCTCCTGCTCCCGAAGCTCCGGAGTGCCGCGTGTACCCATTTCACCCCGTGTAAAGTCTACTATTCCGACCTTTTTGCCGGAGGCTACTAAAGAGAGAATTGTACCTCCACAAGACAATTCTGCATCGTCGGGGTGGGCGGCAAAAACCAGTACATCTAATTTCATATTGCTAGGTTGTATATTCGTAAACTTATGTTATCCTCAACCTACGGCCAATCCGCAGTATGGTTTTGCGAGTGATGCCATTTAATCGACAAATTTTACTTATAGGCACGCCATACCTGTAACTAATATGACTGAGGGTTTCTCCACTCCTGACCCTGTGATACCGGATCTTGCGAGCTTCTTTGAGGTAGGCAAATGTTTGAGGGGTAATGGTAAGGCTATCGGCCAGTAAAGAATCGTTCTCAAAATCGAAAACTGTAGAAGGGTCAATAGCATTGCCCTGATACCGTATTTCAAAATGCAAGTGAGGGCCTGTACTCCGTCCTGTACTTCCTCCCAGGCCTATCACATCGCCAGATTTTACTACATCGCCCACTCTGGCTAGTCGCTTAGAGAAGTGTCCATACAAGGTTTCGAGACCATTGTAATGTCTCACTAACACATAGTGACCGTATCCATAGCGGTCATAGCTGGCCACACGTACTATACCATCGAAAGCTACTCTTACAGAATCGCCAGTGGTCAGCCGCAAATCCGTACCATAGTGCCAGCGCCACCTTCTCAACCCAAACGGCGATGTGGTAGCTGCCTTACTGATTGGCATTGACCAGGTAAGCTCAGGATTGGTGTAATGCAGAGGCAGACTCAATGTATCCTGAAATTTTTCACCATCCCATTCATAGGGGTTTACTTTTCGTGAATCCCAAATAGAATAATACTCGCGCAGAGTTACCCATACAGAATCGATTTTGAGCTGTTCGGAAACCTGTACGGGTACATTGTAATATAGGGGAATCTGAGCGGTATCTTCATGCACAAGAGTCAACTCGCGTTGTAAGTTCACCTCCTCTGCCCACATAATACTATCCAGATAAGCCGTATCTACCGCAAAGGCTTGTTCATCGGGCACAAACGGGAGCGGTTCATCTACCTGTGCTTCTATTTTTTTGTTTTTAAACTTAAAAAAATCTCCCAGCCATTTTTTCTTTTGACTGAGAGATTCGTTTGTCACCGTTACTAACAACAATAGCGTAACAATGAGCCCTTTCATAATATGCATTTATTTCTCTTCTCTATGAAAAATTTGTGATGAGGTAGCCACCAGGTTTATTTAGGCCAATTCGGCTTCCTTGGCAGCCAGAAAACGCTCAGCATCAAGTGCTCCCATACAGCCACTGCCTGCGGCCGTTACAGCCTGCCTGTATACTTTATCCGCAGCATCACCGGTCACAAATACCCCTTCAATTTTTGTCTTAGACGTTCCCGGCTCTACTTTCAGGTAACCGGTCTCGTCCATATCCAGGTAACCCTTAAAGATATCCGTATTAGGTTTATGTCCTATGGCTACAAAGAAACCACTGATATCGTATTCTGTTTTCTCACCGGTCACATTGTTAACAACCCTCATGCCAGTTACTTCCTCTTCCCCTAAAACTTCTTCGGTAGAGGTATTCCAAAGCACTTCAATATTGGGGTTGTCCATTACTCTTTTCTGCATGATCTTAGAGGCTCTCAACTCATCTCTACGAACAACCATATAGACCTTAGGGCATATATTAGCCAGGTAAAGAGCTTCTTCTGCTGCAGTGTCTCCTCCTCCTACTACGGCTACAGTCTTACCTCTGTAAAAGAAACCGTCACATACCGCACAACCTGACACGCCTTTGTTGAGCAATCGCGCTTCTGACTCCAGTCCCAGGTATTTCACACTTGCTCCGGTAGATATAATTACAGCCTCAGCCGTCACTTCATGCTTTTCATCCACCATAACCTTGTGTGGGTATGATGAGAAGTCTACAGAAGTAACCATTCCAAAGCGAACATCCGTACCAAACCGTTCGGCCTGCTTTTGTAGGTCTACCATCATTTGCGGACCACTTATTCCTTCCGGATAACCTGGAAAGTTTTCCACGTCGGTGGTAGTTGTCAATTGACCTCCCGGCTCGCCACCGGTATAAAGCACAGGCGATAATCCTGCTCTTGATGCGTATATAGCGGCAGTGTATCCTGCCGGTCCTGATCCTATTATTAAAACTTTTACGTTTTCCTGAGTCATGTTCTTACTTATTGATTTTAAAGGATTCAAAATTAATATTTTCACTAACAAGCTGAACAGAACCAAAATAAAAAAGATTCAAAATTCTGATCAATAATACTTATGTGCTCATAAAAAAAGCCCTTTAAAGAAATTTAAAGGGCTTCAAATGCTTCTCAAACACGCTTAATGTGTTATCATCAGTTTTTTGTTGCTAAACTTAAGGTGATCACCGTTTACCGATAAGAAATACATACCGGATGGGAAATCTTTAGTTTCCAGGCTAAAGCCTTCTGCTCCAGGTTTGATCTTACCGTATTTGTAAATTTTTCCGGTCTGATCATACACTGCCCAGTTCATCACTTCTAGTATTGGCTGGTCAAAGACCACAAACAACTCGTTATCTGCAGGGTTTGGATACAATTGGTAATCTCTACCCAGGGCATCTTCAAGTCCTGTAATAGTAGGACTTGTCTTACCGGTAACAGGCAATAAATTGGCCTGATATATGGCCTTAGTATCCAAATCCTGAACGAACACCACTATGGTCAAATCATCTGCATCCACACCTTTGGTTATCTCCCAGGATTCGTTTACTGTAATCCCAGTTCCCACGGTGTACTGCTTGGGATCATGTCGCGTTCCTATTCCATTTGGCAACATTTTACGCAGTGCTGATCTGGTTTCCACCTGACCATTGGCTGCATTGTCCAAGGCAACCGTATTTTCTACAATCGCAATGTATACGATCAGTTCTTTCTCCGGCAATGCCGTAGCTGGGTCATTATCATCATCCAAATCCTGCTTGGCAGTAATTTGTACTGACACATCCAATACTTCTTCATCAGTACCCAGCGCAGGGCTAATATTTATATCAAACATAGCATCTTCCAGCGCTTTTCTTGCCAGTGTATTTTTACTCCAGGGCACTTCTGTACGTGCTACAGCACCTCCTGTATTTACTTCACCGTCGAGCAACGAGGTGGGAGCAGTAGAAATACCATAAAACGCTGCTCTGGCACTTGGGTCTTCCACATTAAGAATGCTTACAGGATCAGGATTGGTCAACAACGGTGGTTTTGTACTGTTATCATACACGTCCAGGTCTCCTTTAAAGCTAGTGTGGTAATTCACCCGAATCACGTCACCGTTATTGAGGGCAATATCATCTACTATGGCATTGATTCTACTGTCAACTGTAGCACTTGCACTCATATTGGTACTCGAAAACTGCTCCAAAAGAACGTTTTTCTCTCTTTCTTTTATGGCAAAGTTATCAAAAGCAAATCCTTCGGATTGTGCGGAACCATCTGTACCCAGTGCAAATCTGAATATAACAGAACCTCTGTTGGCCGGATCAATCACGTCAAGTTTGTGTCTGGCAGACACCCACTCGGCAAAAGTTTGCCCTTTATTGCCGGCCCAGCCGATATCTCCTTCATTGGTAGCTTGCAGCTCCTGCTGTCCTGGTTTACCGGTAATGTTTTCATTAGTAAACCAATGGGTACCTGTCGCATCATTTTGCGAAGCATCATAATCACCCAAGGCTACCCACTCGCTACCGCCATCGGTAGAGTACTGCAACACTACTCCGTCTCTCTGATCTGAAAAATGATATATCTGATCGAAAGAAACCATCGGTCTTTCCAAATCTCTAAAGTCGAAGCAGGGCGAATATACCCATGATCGGGATTCTCCATCGAGGTAGTTTCCATCAAGATTGGTTGCCCAGGCTTTGTTGCCAGGATTGGTAGTATTTATAAGCACACCTGCAGGAACACCAAATTGCCAGCTGTTAAATTCAGACGGCAGTTTACCCCACACTTCGTCAGGCTCATCTTTATTGTCCAAAGGTCTCAAATCTACATACCAACCATCTGCCGATACGGTTACTCCGTCTTCTGTCACACGGGGATCTTGCTCTACTCTATTGCCATCGGCATCACGTATAGAGCGCACAAAATCTTTTTTCACTTCGTCTGCAGAATTAAAATCATTGAAGTAAGGTGCTACGATAGTAGGAAGAACAGTAACCAAACGAGTATGTATCTGATCACAGTTGTTGTTTGTAGTGAGTAGCAATTCTACCTCATAAGTATCCGGTGCGTCATACATATGCCCAACCACAAAATCTGTTGACCCTGAAGTTGTTTTAGTTACCGTAGGTGAACCATCACCAAAATCAAAGGTGATAGACTCTACTGTACCAAACGATATAGATTCAGGCGATGCTGTGAAAACTATTTCATCCGTATCACACAAACCTTGAATATCGAAATTAACATCCGGAATAGCTCCTACTTGTATATTTCTGGAAACAGTAGTACTTACACAACCTTTTGCGTTGGTAACAAAAAGTGTAGGCACATATTCTCCGGGCTGTACATACGAATAGCTTGGCTGCAGTTCGTTGCTTTGGTCATCGTCCGAAAACTGATCGTCAAAATTCCATTGAGCAGCTACAATTGCATCTCCGGGATCCTGTCCGGCCACTGTAGAGAATTGAAATTCTACAGCTGATCCATCACATCCTCCTTCTGTATCGATCTGAACAACGGGTTTAGTATTGATAATTACTTGTTTAGTAGCTCGGGCTACACAGCCTTTTCCGTCAGTAAATGTGTAAGTTATATCCTGCACTGCACCTCCAGCATTGTAAGCGGCTTCAAAATTGAATTGTGCAGAGCTACTACTTGTGGTAGTCAATCCGCTGGAAGAAAACGGTGTAGAAAACAATCCATTTCCTGATGATGCTCTGCCAGCATCACTACCGTCACCTTCCAATGCAGTAGCATTGAGAATAATATTCGGACTATCAACACAGAATTCGTTGGGGTTTGCTGCTACCGGCCCAGATTCAAAGGTGAAATCTACGGTAGGCAAAGGATTGATAGTCACTTCAAGTGTATTGGACTCATCTCCACATGTTTTGGCTGAGGTATAGGTATACGTCACTGATACAACTAGCGGATCTATACCGTTTCCATGTTCTGCGTAGGCCTGCTCAGTGTCTAAAAACACTTCATCATTGGTACCAGAAGGCGCACTCAATGCTGCAGTAGACAAAGCAGGAACTGTGGTGTATACACCCGATCCCGGGATTTTACCTCCTGAACCATCATCTTCAAAACCTACTGATTCTCTATAAATCCTAATCCTATTTGACTGACTGGCGCCATCCAGCACGCAGGCCGCTATGCTTTCTTCGGGCGAACCTGAATCGTCAATCTTGATGGTAGGGCTTGGAGATCTGTACACTCTAATAATCAGTGTGTTGTCAAAATCCTGCACACCATTAGCTGCATCGGAAGATAATGTCTTCCCTGTACATCCTTTGTCATTTTTGTATGACATATCAAATTTAAAATCGATAAATGTGCTTGATCTCAAAGCCGGGTTGAGGTCTACTGTTTCCAGCGCTTTCAAAGGGTAAAAATATGCCTGACCTGTAGTACCTACATTTTCAAGCGATGAGGTAGTCAGGTTAAAATTCAACTCTGCGAAAGAAGCTTCTACTCTTACTCCCTGCGTTAGCTGGTCAGTGTTATCAATTAATAAAATTCGATCTGTTAAAGCTCCATCTGATGTAGATGGGTCGCTTGCACAAACCTCTACAATACCACCACTCACCAGTGATGTACTGCTACCATCATTTCGCTGTATATCAAAAGTAGGTACCGGTAAGTTGTGAATAATTAATGACTGAACAACATCAGCAGAACATGATTTTTCATTCTGATAGTTGAGGTTGATATCCACTTCTATAAACCTGTCATTGATAGTTCCCAAACCTCCTGCTACCGCATCTTTAAACAACTTTTCTATTTCGATAGTTGCAGAACCTGTTCTGTCGGTAATTGCATCTGTTGTAAATCCTACAGCAGTAAACGTAGCGTTATTGCCTTCTCCTAGTGCACTTCTTAAGGTTATAGTACCTTCATCCACACACACCTCATTGTCTACATCAACACCTCCTTGTTCGTAAGTAAATGATGGTGTAGGATATGGGTTTATGGTTAGTTTTATTTCATTAGAAGTATTTGCACAACCTATGGATGTTTCATATTCATATATAATGGTGAAAACAGCCTGATTTGTAGAGGCATTCAGCAATCCATTGTTTTGTGCATAAGTATATGCTGCCTCTGTATCAAAAGTAGCTGTACGCTCCGTATCGGCGCTACCTGCCACTCCATTAGCTGCCGCGTTTACTATTACTCCGGCTGCCTCCAGGTCTATAGCACCATTCACTTCTCTGTAAAGACCTGTCCCCCCCGGATTATGTGTAATTACCGTCGAGAATGTAATCAGGCTACCATGGTCAATACAGAATTCATTGTCATTGTTTGGCCCATCATCATTGATGGATATTACCGGTGCTGGCAAACGATACACTCTGATGATTTTTGCATTGGCAAAATCCGAAGCTTTACCGGCACATGTTAAATCATTTGTGAAAGTATAATCAATTGTAAAATCGATAAAATCAGAGTTGGAGAAAGCTACAGGATTTCCTGCTACCGCATCGGCAACAGCCTGCTCGGGATAGAAATAGTATTCTCCTTCTACGTTTTTAGCCAAAGCTGCGGCACTTAGCGGCACTCCACTGGCCTGTCCGGTAAAAGTGCCGGTGGTCAACGTTCCCATTGATGGGTCTGTATTATCCTGCAATGTGATACGCTCTGCCAGATTCAGGTTGGTTGCCTTAGATACATCATCGATACATACTTCTACATCTATTCCCGCTGTACTTGAAGACAAGGCTTCTGCCGGACGTGCAATGGTGAAGTCCGGTTCAGGCGTGTTGTTGATTTTTATGGTAATGTCTGTAGAATTTTGACATCCTTTACCATCTGTATAAGTAAATGTAACTACATAATCTATCTGTCGCTGATCAGCAGCAGGATTCACCGTTTCAAAAGCGTCTCTCAAATCTATTTCAGCCTGACTGTTACCAACGGTGTTGTCAATAGCCGAGTTATTTATAGCATTAGTAAAGACTCCAGACGCTCCTATCGGGTTTCCGAAAAGTATCAGCTCGTTATCATCAATACAGAACTCGTTTTTACCAGCTCCTTCTCCTTCTCTTCCCAGTGTTATGTTCACAGAAGGCAAACCGTTTACTGTCACTACATGATCAATAGAATTAGCACACCCTTTTTCATCTGTATAAGTAAATGTAAGGGTGATTGCTGCACTTTGATCCAGGAACTGCGCATCGCCAACAGCAGCTACAGGGTCAAACACTGCAGCCCCATTAGCTCCGCCTGTAATACCCAGTCCGGACCAGTCTCCTATAGTATTCACATCGTCGGGAGCTGTAGGTAATCCCGGAGCATCCACTCCTCCTACTATATTAATAGTGCCATCGTCTACACACATTTGCAATGGCAAAGGCGTATCATCAGACTTTCTTACTTCTAATGCCGGCAAAGGATTTACTGTATACGTTATTTCAGTGGCCGGGCCTTCACAACCTCCAAATCCTGTAGGCGACCCGCTATTGGTTGTTCGGGTTACATAAAATGACTTGCTCCCTACTGTTGCTGGATTAACGTTTCCACTGGCTATTGCATTACCTGTTGGTGTGTAAGATGTCCCTCTAAATACCTCCGTATTCAATCCTGCATCACTGTACCATATAAAGATATCGCCTGCGGATATATCCGCGGGATCAATTTCCATCGGCACCAAAGTACCTGCCTGACAAATTTCGTATGTGTCGGCGTTTGCACTTTCTGAAGAAACCGGTTTTGTCGGTGTACTGTGCACCGTGAGTTCTACTTCAGTAAGGTTACTGGGGCAATCCGACTCACCAGTAAATTGTCCCACATAGATGCTAAAGCCTTGAACGAATTTTCCACCGACTACTTCCGGTGCAGAAAAATCAGCTGCTACAGGTAAGTAAGAAGCTCCTGTAGCTCCGGCTATCGGATCGGTACCCAGTGCATCTCTATACCACTGGTAAGAATTGGCCTGAGCACTACTCACTGTCACAGCGGTAAAGTTTTCGCCTTGACATATTGTTCTGTTGAGCTCGGAAGTAGTAAGAACAGGTCCGGCCTGAATGGCTTCTATATGTACTGTCACTTCAAGGTGACTTCCCTGAGGTGTCTCGCAACCTTCGAAAGAAGGTGTTGCACTTCGATCAAAATCTTTAGCCTGAGTAACATAGTAGGTGTAATCTCCGGCTGGTGTAGCTGCTGATAAGTTTAATTGCGTACCGGAAGGCTGATTGGTTGTAGCCAAACGCTGAGCCGGATTACCGATATGAGTAGGGTCGCTATACCAGTAAAATTCTGCACTAGCTTCGCCAGTAACGGTAATATCTCCTGCCTGCACTTCTTCTCCAAAGCACAGATAGTAATCCGGATCTACAATAGCCGGAGTACCCGAAATGGATTGTACACTGAAAGCAAAGACAATCGGATCACCGGTACAGCCAGGAAATTCATCTCCACCTGACACGATATCTGTGGTCTGTGTAATACCAAAATACTTGGTTCCTGTAGCCCCAATCAAATCCAAGTCTCCAGCTGTAGGATTTGTACCAGCCGGATATGTCCCTATATGAGAAACCAAACCTCCGGTTGAAGGATTTGCAGTCCACCAGTCATACTCATGGCCGTTAGCTCCAGCATACAAACTGGATGTTTCAAAAGTATATGTGGCATCTATATCTCCCGCACACACTCTATAAGTGACTTGACTATTGGGGAGTGGTGTACTTGCTTCACTGATCGGATTTCCTCCTCCGTCTTGTACGGATAAAGAAGGTGCATCCGGTTTGGCAAACAAAGTAATATTAACCGGCGTACGCGTATCACTCTCACACCCCGCAAAGCCTGGTGTAACGTTCTCATTTTCCTCTGCCTCGTCAGAGTATGTAACCGCTGACAGGTAGTAGGTAGTAGTACCTGCAGAAGCAAAATCGAAAGAAGGCAAATCCCCAAGTGTGATGTCGTTTTTATCAAAACTCACACCTCCACTCGCATTTTCATACCAGAGGTACTCTTTGTTTCTATTCAGCGTTTGAGAGGTAAATAAATCTGTATTGCTATCTACATCTCCTACGCAGGCATATAAATTATCGTCAAACACCGCGTCGGGCTGTGGTGCGTCCGGCTTAGGATAAATAATAATATCTACCCGAGTAAGTGGTCCGTCACATCCCACAAAATCGCCTTCCGATCCGTCGGCTGTTACCTCACCACTGTTATTTCTTCGGGCATAGTAAAATGTATAAGGCAGGATGGTCTCGTCCAATGTAAAACTGGTAATATAGGCTTGAGCATTACTGGAATTTCCACTCAAATTACCACCAGGTACTATGTTTGCAGGATTGATTACATCTACTAACTCAAGTGTATTGCCGTCAAAGTTTGAGATACGTCCATAGCCTATCCCGCCAACTGAGGTCCATCTCAACCTTTGCGCTACTCCTACACCTCCCAGGTGACCTGTTATCGCTTTATTCGTTCCAAAAAAGCCGGTAATATTGTTTACAGTCAATGTTGTAGCGTTTGCACTTACTACAGTTGCTTGGCCTCCGGTTTCACTGGTTACAATTTCACCTGCCTGAAAGGCTACACTTTGCGTAATTTGAAGCTGCCCCTGCGTATACCCTATCGCAAATTCATTGATTATAAATGAAGGCACGTCACCAGAGGTAGTGTACTCTAGCGTACCGGTATTGCTAGGCTGTGATCGAACGGTAGGCGTGTTCGTACCACTACCCGGTGTGCCAGTTCCTAAGCCAAGAGCCTGAGGAGTTACCGTAGCATTGGTAGTAGTAAACAGTTCTACTCCGTTTTCATCGTACCATACTATTTCATCACCACCGAGCGAAGGGGTTGATATGTCTACCGAAATAGGCTGGACCGTTTCATTTACACAATATTCTCTTACCTGCCTGCTATTTGTAACATCATCAAAATAACCCGAGCCAACCGTCAAATCCTGGGTAAGAGGCTCTTCCAAAACCTCAATTATTACTTTTCTTTCCTGACTTTCACATCCTTCGAAAGTAGCACCAGAAGCAAATGGGGTTCGTCTGTCTGTTTGTGTGAAAAATATGACATAGGTACCCGGATCTACAGTACCAAAAAACAAATCTGATTGTGTAACAAACCTTCTGTCTGTATTTGCTCCACTTTGAGTATTTATAGGAATCTCAGCAGAAAAATCAGGATTGCCTGCACCATCATTATCATACCAACGGAAAAACTTCTCCGTACCGGCATCTTGTATTTTATCATTATCCACGTCTGTAAAGTCAGCAATTAACGTCTGAATAGGTTCTCCCTTACAGTACACAAACTTATATACATCACTTCCATTGCCGTCCTGCTCTTTACCAAATTCTAGAGAGGTAGATACTGCAGGGTCGTTACTGGTAGCATAGTTAGGGTTGTTATTCAACGACGGAATGGTAGGCCTATCAATGATTTCAATATCCTGAATTACCTCGTTTGTACAACCAGTTGCAAAATTAGGATTGGGATCGTTATCAGGATGTGAAGTATAACGCACTGTATACTCCCCGGGACCAGTGCCCGCTCCCAGCCCCATCGGATTATCAAAGTCGATAATACCATTAGTTATGGTTACATAACTTGCATCGGATGCTCCTCTGGGTTTTATTTCATAAGTTCCTTTATCCTCAGCAGCTCCTTCTACTACCACAGAGTTGAAGTTTTTGAGACGTGCTGCCAGTTGCAGCGTGCCATCCTGCTCACAGGATAATAAAGGTAAATTTTCAAAAAACACATTGGGAGTATTGTAAACTCTGGCCGGTGTACTCTTGTATTGCCCGGTTACTGTGCTTGTCATCGGAGAACCCCCGGAATTGTCAATCGTTGTACGTGTAATGTAAACAAATAATTTACCGGTATTTCCTCCTGCACCGTACTGAAACTCTGGATCGTAGACAAAATCATAATCCGAACCAGCATCACTTCCTGCAGTCAAAATAGTTGTATTATCACCATAACGAATGTGGTCAAATTCGTAATCTACACTACCACTGGGACTAGATGTATCGCTACTATTAATTTCTGCTAAGAGATCCGTAGAAACCACAATATCATATGGATCTACATTTCTACATTCATCGGCGACAAGGTTATCAAAGTCTGTGCTCGACACTACTACTATTGATGTTGATACAGACTCTTCGCAATTGTCTTCGTCTGTAGCTATGTAGGTGATGCCGTGTGTTCCTTCACCTGCAGAGTTGGGGAAGAATTCGTACTTACCAAACCCATTATCCGGTCCTCCATCATCAACATTATCGTAAGATATAGCAGTACCGATAAATTCTACTCTTGGGTCAGGTGGAGCAATGGCTGCTGCCGGGCTAATATCTAAAATCAATTCAGCCGAACTAATATCCACAGAACCGGCTATTTCCAACAAGTCCTGATTTCTTACCACGATAGACGCATCGATCTTATCGTGAATTGTTAATGAAGCAGTAGACTGTGGTGTAACCGTAGATGAGCAATAATTGGGGTCATGTATGGTCAATACCAGATCATAACTCAAATCTCCTCCTCCTGCACTATTAGAGGGTGGGAAAAAGAAAGGATTGGATCGTACAGCTTCAGTATGATTGGTAAGCCCCTTATCTAAAATGAGCTCATCTAAAATAAAGGCAACATCTTCTCCACCTGAGTTATCAAATTCGATCTTTAAATAAAAATCATCATTCACCGGGTCGGCAGCTGCAGGTACTTTTACAGAATACTGAAGGTATTTTTCCTGATTGGTAGTAACAGTACCAATCACTGTAGCACCTGTGAAAGATGGATTGTCGGCCACTGATACCACCAATGTGGCACCAACAGCTCCTGTAGACTCAGCCCTACCGTAGAAAAACAAGGTAGCATCTGAATCGAAAAGTTTGAAAGCCGTAGGTGTGCTAATTTCTTCTCCGGCTGCTATTCGCAGAGCGTTGGCAGAATTATCGAATGCCAATGCTGGCCCGGAAGGGGATGTTCCTGTAGCCGTGAAAGCACCTAAGCCAGCATCGAAGGTTTCGTCGAGCGCACGTAAGGCTGCTTCAGAGCGCCACTGATAAATATAAGTTCCTCCTACTGTTGGGGTTTCTAACGATGGAAAGCCTCCCACAAAGAGTTCTTCTCCGGCACATACTGTTTGTGAAGCAAAACCTGCATCAGCTACAGGAGATGGGTTCACAACAATATCAACCTGTACAGCCTGGCTTTCACACTGTCCGGAAGCGGTGTTGGTTACATACAAAGTGGTTGTTCCGGGAGTATTTATATCAAAGTTCAATTCCGTCTGCAATGCACTATAGTTTCCGGTAGGATCACTATTCAGGGTTCCTGTATGCTGTATCGTACTCAATGTAAAGTCAGAGTACCATACATAGTCGGCATTACTATTGGAAGCAAAATCTGCAAAATCCACATCATCGCCAGTACAATATACAACCTCCAAATCTGCAGGAGGTGTTGACGCACTTGCCACACTAAAATCAGCAAACGAAGTACCGTCACCAGCTACAATTCCTACTATAACTGCAGTACCCCCGGTTCTCAATAATGACTTGGTTCCATCAAAAGCTTCTACTGCTCTTACTTCCAGACCATTTATTTTCAACTCATCCCTATCCGGTGAATTTCCAGGAGCATCGTATTCTACTGTGTATGCTATAGAAAAGGTGTTAGAAGTAATCACCGGTACTACTGTATTGATTTCAGGGTCCCAATCGTCATTTCCTCCATCGTCGCTCAGCGTTACATTTGCCGATGTATTGAATTCCAATTCTTCCGGTAAGGTTAAAATCAAGGTAACCTCACCATTAACATCTGTAAAACCTTCTTTACCTGCACCTGAATTAGCTTCCTGAAGTTTTATTTCTCCTAAAGCAGTATACCCCTCTCCTATACATAATGACAATGGAGCTGGTTTGGTTACCACTACTTCATCCCCGGTTTGTGTTGCCGCCGGCAAAGTTTGTACATCCGCATCCTCTCTTACCGGGCTTCTGTTTAGGTTAGCATCCTGAGCTACCATGTAGACATCATAGCGTGTGTTACTCTGCAAAAATGATATAGTTTCAACCTGAGGAGTAGATGCTGACGAAACACCTATAGATCCTTTTGCCACAGGAGTGCCCCCTGTTCCATCTACGCCATCTACTATATTCTGAGCAGTAGGCTCTTTAGCATTAGGTGTATTGGTATCGTCTAATATTACGATGTAAAATACTGTACCGGCATCATCTAAATCTGCCGTAATATCAAAACTTGTTGCAGTAATATTGCTTATACCTGTAGTACCGTCAAATCCAGGAGCAGAAACATCCTGAGTAGTAGTTATATTGCCTTCATCTACAATCGCTGTTTCATTCGCTGCTACGGAATTATCTACTGCATACCAATACACATAGTACGTTACATTTTGAGTCAGTGTAGATATTATTTCCTCGTCATCAATATTTGGTGTGGTATAATTAAATGTACCGGCAATATCACTTGGTTCAGCAGTACCACTCAAAATTTCAGCTTTTGAAGGAGGGGTACTTACTTCTCTTATCAGGTAATTTACAGTAGCATTTTCATCTAAATTAACTGTAAACTTGATCTGAGTTTCAGAATCAGGTCCATAATTTAATGCAGGTGCGGCGTTGACTACAGGTGCGTCTACATCCAGAGTCGTTTCTATATGCTCTACAGCCGAAGACAAATTACCTGAACCGTCCTGAGCTACAATGTAGATATAGTATTGCTGGTTATCTACAAAGCTTTCTGTAACTGTTCCCAGCGTATTTGTGTTAGCCGCTGGTATGGCAAAATTACCATCGAATGAAGGTGAGTTAGCTGCATTTCTTACATCCGCAGGAGTTGGATTACCTCCATTTTGTTGAGAAGTGTATATAGCGTAATACAACGTAGACACTTCATCCACATTTACAGTAATATCAATTTTTTGATTTGATGTAGCCGCCGTACTACTGGTATTGATTGCAGGCGGTTTCTCGTCATTGAGGGTCGCCGTATTGTTACTTTGCGAAGCAGCAGCGGCATTGTCATTTCCATCAAATATAGATGCCCCATCTGTGGGGTTTACAGTTATTACTTCCTGTCCATTTGGCAACCCTACCAAAGTGAAAGTCAATCTATATTCATTTCCTCCCAAGTCTGTAATACCTGTAGGAGTAGACCCGGCCAATACGGAAGTACCCCCGCTTACCGATAAAGTAAAGTCTCCTACCACCAAAGTACCACTCGCTCCTGTATTGGTAAACACAGGTTCACTAAACTGGACATCAATGTAGGTATTGTCTCCAGCCAGAGTCACTCCGGTAATGGCCGGGAGCACTTTGTCGTTCAGGGAAACCGTATTGTTACTTTGCGTAGCAGAGGCTGCATTATCTGCTCCATCGAAAATAGCACTACCGCTCGAAGGATTCACCGTTAGGGTTTCCGATCCATTGGGTAGTTGATCTAAGGTAAAAGTTAACCTATATACATCTCCACCCAAATCTGTGATTCCTGTAGGTGTTGGACTTACTACATCGGCCACACCACCTGTAACTGATAACGTAAAATCAGCAGCTACCAAAGCGCCTGCTCCACCTGTAGAAGTGTATACCGGCTCAGAAAATGTTACATCTATGTGTGCATTGTTCGCATCTAGTGTTGTAGAAGTTATCTCTGGTAATACTTCATCGTTTAAGGCAACTGTATTATTGGTCTGCGTAGCAGCAGCTGCATTGTCAGCCGCATCGTAAATAGCAGCTCCGGATGCAGGATTAACCGTCAGCACTTCTGCACCGTTAGCCGGTTGGGTAAGTGTAAAACCCAATTGGTATTGATTTCCTCCTAAGGAAGTTATTGAGCTCGGTGTAGGACTACTCACATCGGCCACACCTCCGCTTACTGATAGAGTAAAGTCTGCGGCCACCAGAGCTCCTGAAGCTCCTGTGTTGGTATATACTGCTTCATTGAAAGTCACTACTACATTGCTATTGTCTGCCGCAACGGTAGTTGTAGTCATGTGAGGCAGTACGGTATCGTTTAATGTTGCTGTGTTATTTGACTGGGTAGCTAAAGCTGCATTGCTCGCTAAATCATATACCGAAGCACCGTCAAACAAATCGACCTTAAATGTCTCCGTACCGTCTGCATCCTGTGTAAGGTCAAAGGTAAGTCTGTACACATCTCCCCCTTGATCAGTAATACCGGTGGGTACAGTAGTGGTAAGTCCTGCTACTCCTCCGGTCACAGATAAGCTAAAGTCAGAAACCTCCAGTGCACCTATTCCACCTCCATTGGTGAAAACAGGCTCAGAAAAAGCTACATCTACATAACTGTTGTCTGGAGCTAGGGTTATCCCTTCTATTACTGGTAATGCCTGATCGGTTTGAGTAGTTGGGGTATTACCATTTACCATTTCATCTCCCGTGATGTGAGAAACGACTCCTACTTCACCCGAAGAATTGTACGTGATTGTAGGAAAATCAGCCGCACCTGTACCGCTTGGAAGGCCGGTAATATCTACCGTGATGTTTGTGATGTTTGTATAGGCAGCTCCACCAAAATCAGCTTCGCTGGTTGAAAAAGCTCCGGAAGACAAATTGAATGCATCGAAACTTGCATTGCCACCGTTAGCATCTGTCAACGTTACATTATTATCAAATGTAATGGTAACTCTGTCTATAGCTCCATCGGCGGGATTGTTGTCTCGCCAGGTCACAGAAAAAGCAGGTATCACAGGCTCTCTCTCATACGCACCCAAGTCCGGTGCACTACCTCTTGGTCTGGCATTACCATTTTGGTCAAATGCCTCACCACTACCCGTGGCTGCATTTACAGCTGCTGTTCCTTCTATCTGAATTACGTCTGTATCTCCTCCCTGATTAGCGAAAGTTCCAAAGTTGAAGTTGGCAGAACCATCGGTCACATTTACGGCCTGGCTAATAGCCCCACCTGTTACTATGCCTACTATGTTTTCTGTATTCAAAGCATCTACACTACCTGCACCCAACTCAACATCAGCCGATCCATTTCCATGTACAATCGAATACTCCAAATTTACCAGACCTGTGTTAACATAAATTCCACTCGTAACATTTGCATTTATCGTGAGGTGTTTGAAGTTATGCGTACCTGCATTTACAAATACCGCTCCTCCCTGATTCGTAGCTGTATTAGAATAAATGGTTGTATTTTTTATATTACAATCCGAATCCAAAAACAAAGCTCCTCCTCTTTGCTCACCGGGAGCACCGCTAAGCAATGAGCTTCCCTGAATGAGTGAATTCTGAATTGAAGAAGGAGAAGTTGTGTTTATATACACAGCCCCTCCATCCTTAGTAGCTTGATTGTCTACCAGATGTAGACCATCTACGGTCAGACTATTTATTCCGTTTACATGTATGGCTCCTCCCTGCCCTGTAGGCAAACTATTTGAGCCTCTCAGCAATGTCAAATCAGTGATAGTCAGATCTGCAGCAGGAGTTATGTTTCGAATAAGTTGGTGTACTCCCCCTCCGTCGATTACTAAATCTTTTGCTCCGGGTCCGGAAATAGTCACCGTTCCGGCTACCGCAGGCAAATCAGAAGCCAGTGCAATCACACCACCGGTCATACCGGTAAACGTTATTATATCATTGGTTTGACCAGATAAGCTTGCGTCTAACAGAGCCGCTCTGAATGTACCCGGTCCACTATCTGCTACATTAGTTCCTACATCAAAAGTACCCGATACATTTACCAATATTGTTTTGCTGTCCGTACCGGTATTGCCATCGTCTGTAGCCACTGTTATCTGGTGCTGTCCGGCTATACCTGCAGGAATGTATTCTATACCATCCAAAGCTGTATTAACTTCAGCCAGTGTACCCCCAATAGTTACTGTGGCAGTATTGTTATTCAATATTGTAGCAGTGCCTGGAGTAGCCACATTTATCTGCCCCGTAGCTGTAGTGAAATTTCCGACATTAAGCACAGATACTGTCACGGTTTGGCTGTGTGTATCTGCGTCGGCTATGCTTATCTGTGTAGCAGATTCAAAAGTAAGCGTAGTGGCTTCATCGGTCAATTGATCACCGGGGACTGTCACAACCGGAGGAGAGTTAATCGTAAAGGTCGATAAGTCCCCTATTCCATTAGCACTTACTTCATTTTTATTCCAGTTGTTTAAATCATTTACAGCCAAACGAACCTCCGAAGCGGTTCCCACAGTAGTGGAAAAATTATATATGTGAAAGGATTGCGTTCTTCCTCCCGCCGGAAACAAAGAAATTGAATTTGTGGCATTTGTCAACGATGCAGGCAATTCACATTCGTTGATGTTAGACGCTGTATTTGTCCAATTGGTAGTTGCATTCATGTTTCCACTGGAAAAATCAGTAAGTATACCCGCAACAAAGCCGCCAATCGCATAAGAGGAAATACTATTTACATTTCCCTGAAAAGCCAATATACTATTATCACCTCCAGCTGCCCCATCTCCAAATACGCCATACAGGGTTATATTTCCTGCAGAAGTTCCTGAACTTTTCAGAGTTGCTGTAGGCGCTCCATTGTTGGGATCTATCACTACCTGATCTCCTATTCCTATTGTTACTCCTGCTTCAAAAGACACGATTCCCTCTGTGGTGAAGAAGTCCGAAATATCTGCATCGTACGCTTTATCCGTAAAATGTATCTTAACTCCCGAAGGAATAGTAGTCAACGCCACAAAAGCAAATGCATCATCGTTATCAGCATTGATCATAGTAAATGCAATATCTCCGGGAAGCAATGTAGGATCGCTTGCCAGTGTAAAAGTCTGCACAGCACCATACCCGGTACCTGCAGCATTTTTTGCATAAGGTTTAAAAGAGTAGGTTTCTCCTGGAGTAAGTCCGGTTATATCCAGACTAAATGTACTTATAGCTGTATTGCCTTCTATGACTGTAGTTACATTTAAGCTTCCATCCAATGGGTCTGCATCGTCTGAAGTCAATGAGTACACTATTCCTCTTTCCGTTATGGTTTCTCCCCCGTCAGCCGTCACTTCGCCAGACAGTGTTACCGAATTGTTTGTTAATCTGGCAGGAGTGCCTGTATTTAAAGAAGGGGGCGATGTATTTAATGTAGTGAAGCTCACAATCCCACCATAGGTTGTACCTGCTTCATTGGTTGCATAAGCCTGAAAGCTGTAATTCGTATTCAACGTCAATCCGGTAATGTTTTCAGAAAAACTACCGGTAGTTACTCCTCCTTCAACTTCTTTGGTTACTGATGTTCCGCCTATAACAGGAGATCCGTTATTTGCAGTCTCTGCATATACCACACCACGCTCAGTTATCACATTTCCACCCTGATCGCTGATGTTTCCTCCGAGCGTTGCTTCTACCGAACCTATTGACCCTGGCGAATCGGTAGTTAGCGAGGGGAAATAATTCTGCCCATACACCCAGTTCGATGCTGTTCCTGTTAACGCAAAATTCGTTAGAGTACCATCATTTCCTGTATTTGCATCGTTATTTACCAAAGTAGTCAGCCCTCCATTAGCACCTGCCGGAGTTCCTTGATCCATCCTATAGTAGACTTCCAGACCTGTTTCATTACCTGCTATGGAAGTAAACATGTTGTCATTGATCTCAGTCACATTTCTGGCGACTGACCAAACTCTAAATTCTTCTAAGTGTCCACTAAACTCAAACCCTCCGATAGCATTTCTATCTCCAAGCAAAAGCGAACCGGACGCAGAAGTGTTAAAGTTGACAAAGTTATCTGACGCTATACCTACAGCCACTCCATCTACATACACTGCCTCAGGGTTGGTCCCATCATCTACTATTGCCAGATGATGCCAGTTGCCGTCGAGAGGAAATGTGCCGGGGTTGGTAGTCAATGTCTGCCCGGTCGCATCGCTCATCACAACTTCTCCTGTATTGGTTATGTACACTACATTGGTAGTAGCTGTACTCATCTCAAACAACACCCAATTCGGGCTACCATCATCTTCTATCAATACCAATGATTCTACTGTATTTATTCCGGTTGAGAAATACGACTCCCCTCCGGGGATACTCACCAAATCATCGACCCCATCAAAATTCAATGAGTTGTCGCTGGTTACGTTGATGAAAAAAACATCTGTGTCCGTAACACTTCCATCGTCACTAACAACCTCAAATGCAGCATTAGCTGCGGTAGACCTAAAAAAGGAAAGATCAGCCAACGCATTATTCAAATCCGCTATCGGGCCTGAAAACTGAAGATTTCCGTTTGACGGATCATTGTCAATCAACGTCAGGTTTGTAGTTGTATTTAAAGTAACTATTGATCCGGGAAAGTTCAGCGTAACGGTAAGTGTTCCTCCATCTCCATCAGACACACTAATTCCCGTTGTGATCTTCATCAGTTTGTTCTGACTCGCTGATAAATTACCCGGCACTGTATTTACTGGTGGTGCACCGAATACAGTTACGGGAATGGAAAGCAAAAACAGTATCCATATTAACACTACTTTCCTGAATGGGTTGGCGAAGTATAGGTGCATCATATCGTATTACTTAGTATTATTTAAAAAATCCAATTCTGAAATTGGATTAATTTATATGTCCTTTTCTTGTTGTTGTTGAATTATTCGTAAACCTCTGAAAAACAATTACATTATACTTATAATCAATTGTACTTTCAGGATAATTATAAAATCACTCATAAAAACTCCTATCTAATCTAGGGAGTTTTTATCATTTATTCAAATAACAAAATTAATTATTAGAATATTTATATTTCTATTTTTTCAGTTCTCCTCTACGATTTAACTTCATCAAAGTCATCATAGTAAATCCACTCCCTCCAAAATCAGTAGTACCTCCTACAACCAACTTACCTCCCGGGAGCTCTACTACAGAAGTAGCTTCATCGTTACCTAACCCTCCAAACTTACGTTCAAACAGTCCTTCCTGCAATTCGTCATTATCACCGGATGTTAAATTTCCAAAAGGATCGGTTTTGATGAGATACATATCCTCACCACTTGGATCAGAGCCTCTATCGTTGACTAACACTCCCCCGCTTCGTTTTCCTACAATCAAATACCCCCCTGTGCTCAATTCTATCACATCACGCCCCCAGTTGTTGATAAAGGCCCCTGTCCTACTCGATACACCAGCATTGGTAACCAACTCTTTTACATCCATCGTTTTAAAAAAAGTAAGCGTCCTGTTGGGAGTAACTTTCATAAGAATGGAACGAACGTCATTACCACTGGTAGCTGTTCCCACTATAACCAACCCTCCATCGCTTGTAATCCGAACTCTCGAAGCTACCTCGTGAGTACCATCTCCACTACCAAAAACTTTAAACTGACTATCCAAACCTTGTTTATCTGTTGTCAGAAAAAGAATATTGGTACCTGTACCTGCACCATCTTTGTCTACGCTGGTATTGCCTACCAAAGCAAAACCGGTATTGGTTTCAATCAAAGCCCTGCCTTCGTCTTTACCGACAAAACCCTCTGTTCTTCTCCAGACTACAGTCGCTCCATTACTAGTTCCCCGGATTTTGAACAAATACAAATCATGGGTATCTATTGCAGGGTCAGGAAAATCTTTGGCTCTAACATTCGTGGTAGTACCTAATACAACAAAATCCCCCTCTGGTGTTTCGACTACATCATACCCCTCTTCGTGTGACGGATTAGCAGTGCCTCCTGTATTGGATGGATTAGTCTGCTCAAAACCGTAATCAGCATTCCATTGTGTAGCTCCACTTGCGTCCAGTTTGTATACAACTATATTGCTGTGAGTAATATCATTTGTGGTAAAAGTACTCGTACCCACAAAAATGTATCCTCCATCACTGGTACGCTTTATACGTCCGGGTATATCGTCGGTAGCAGTTCCGTACACTATTGGATCACCTACCTGATTGCCCTGAAAATCAGTAAACACCAAGCAAAAATCTATATCTTCACCTCCTGCCTGATTAAATTTCGGACTATTCGTAGAACCAAACACCAGATATCCTGTATCGGTTACGAGTACATCACTTCCTTGTTCTTCTCTGGAATCTCCGTAAAACTTTACAAAGAAATCTTCCTGGGCCGGACTGGTATTATCTACTGGCTCACAACTCGAAAAAAAAAGAAGTGCCAATAAAAAACACTGTATGGAGTAGCGTCTAATCATTATAAAATCACTGATTTTAGTCTTTATCTATAAATTTTTAGCTTCTTGGGGTTGTAAATAGACAACACATATCCAAGATTTATCGAAATCAAATCCATGGCCTGATTATTATCTACATGAGCCAACCTAAACACAGTAGATTGGTTCACAAATCGATTGTCAGGGTTTACAAGGTTGGTTTGCCCTTTAGAGTATTTGACTTCAAACTTCAAAAAGTGTGTTTTCACTTTGTATTTAAAACCTACACCTCCTATGTAGGAGTAGCTTTGCTTATTTCTCTCTTCAGACACTTTCAGATCCTGCTCAGACAAACTAATAGTCTGTGCACCGGATCGTTCAGACTCAGTACGAGCTGCTGCAAACAGAAGGTTACCTTCGACTCCCGCATAGACAAAAGGTACTATTCGTGATCTCCCTGACGGAAAATTATACCTCAGGTAGAAAGGAATGTCAAGGTAAGTAGCTGCCTCGATAAATTTCATTTCAGAAAAAGCATTGTCATCCGCTGTAGCTCCTGCCACTACTACATCAGACAATTCATATTTTTTTGTGCTATATAGCGCTCCTAAAGACGCCTCCAACTGCCCGTTGAATAGAATTTCCTTTTCGATAGACAAGCCATATTGCAAAGCCACTTTAGGTGAAAACTGCTCAGTAGAGGTAAGTGTGCTCGTAGTAGCATAACGATCCATTACATTGACTCTCGCCTGATTAAATCCTGCATTGAATGCCACGCGAAAAATAGGCCGTGTACGAAATTTTTGATATAAATATTGAAACTCCGCAGGATCTGTCAATGGATCGATGGGATGCTCCGGATCTGCTTTTAACAATAAAATCATCTGCTCCTCTGCTGCAGGTTCATTGTCTGAAAACAAATACACCATAGTAAGCAGTCGCCGGGCCTGAATTATCTCCTCCTTTGAAAAACCATCTTTCACAAAGCCCTTTGCCAGATTAGCAGGTATGCCGGACAGCTTTCCGTTTTCAAAATCATCCTCAGCCTGATTCAGTAAAAGCGAATAATTAATGCCTTCATTCGCAGTGTTGTTGTTTTTACTTTTAAAACTGAACTGAGCATGAACCTGCAAACACAGGCACAATAATATCCCAGACAATAGGTTAGTTTTTAACATAAATAATCAGGTTGGTTATTCAACAGTCTCTTCTTGTTTCATGGGTTTACCTTCACAAGTATATCTGTAGTCGATATCCTCTGCTACATAAGCTACCCATGTAGATTTCATCATGTTTTCGCTTATATAGTTACATATCTCATCGGCCATTTGACCAGGGTGTACAGGCCACAAACGTATGTTTGAATCTCCGGCTCCAGTCACCAGTGACTTGCCATCAGGATTGAAACTTACAGACCACACCCAGCCTTCACTTTCAATACCATTGCCATGATCGTCCAGTTCTATGGGCAGGTCGTTTAGGTTGTCCATGATCCAAAGACGCGCGGTACCGTCTCTACTGGTGGAAGCAAGCAGGCTGTCGTCGAAATTGAATTCCAGATCCGTAATATTAGATTCGTGACCAGGCATTTTTTTCAGTGTTCGCTTCGCTTCCATATCCCAGATTGTGACCAATCCACTTTCATCACCAAATACGAGCAAGTTTCCATCATTGCTGAAATTGATAGCTGTAATGGGTACATTTTCATTTCTGAAAAGCTGACGCTCTTCATTGTTATTGTTGAGGTCCCATAGCACTACATGTCCGTCTTCGTTTCCTCCGGCTAGCGTATTCCCATCGGGGCTAATGGCCAGCGACTTGATTCGCGACGATACCTGCGCCAGGGGTGTAGTGGTGTTGAAGTCGCTCCTGCGAATCACCCCATCTCCTGCTGTATAAATAAAGCCTTTATCTTCAGGTAAAAACACCAAATCGAAAACAGCTCCAACATGTCCCTTTACTTTAATAGGTTCACTGCTGCGCGACTGCAAGTCGTAGATGAACACCTCGTTGTTATCGCTTCCCAGCGCCAGCCACTTTTCTTCAGGGCTAAGGTCAACAACTCTATTCACCACATTGGTGCTGTCTAATACTTCGTAGGTGCGGGCATCATTTTGCATATTCCATTTGAGGATACGCCCGTCAGAACCAGCCGAATAAAGGCTTTTACCATCTTTAGAGTAGACCACAGAGCGAACAGCTCCTTTGTGCCCCTTGTAGTGGTTGCGGTGGTACTGCGCATCTCCGGCCTTGGTGGTATCTTTAGTTAACTCGCGCAGTGCATAGTAAACTCCCGCATACACATCCCCATTATATTCTTTATCTCCGTATTCATCATAAAACAAAAAGCCCTGCCGAGCTACCACACCCTGCTGCTGAGAGTTGTTCTTGATTTTTTGAGATTTAATAGCCATAGACTGAGCAATTGCCTGATAACGCAAGCGGTCAGCATTAGCCTGAGCTATTTTCGCTTTTTCTGCTTCTTCGTTAGCCTTGATAGAAGCAATCCTAGCTTCCTCAGCTTTAACGGTAGCCCTTTCCTCTGCCTCTTTTGCACGTTCAAGGTTTTGAAGAGCTAACTGCTCTTGTTCGCGAGCGTTAGCTTCAGCAATACGGGCTTCTAAAGCCGCTTCTTCAGCTTTTTTTTGTGCCTCTTCTGCATCATTTTTAAGTTCAATGGCTTCTGCCGCAAGTTTCTCTGCTATGGAAGCCTGTAACTTTGCTGCTTCCTCTTGTTTTTTAGCCTCTTCCTGAGCAGCAAGTGCTGCCGTTTCCTGTTTTTTTGCCTCAGTTGCCTGAATATTGGCCAGTACCACAAAGAAGATAGAAACCAAAGCTGCTGCTGCCAAAAACAAGGCAGCTATTCTCGAACGACGAAGAGCACGCTTTTGCAAAAGCTCCTTGTTGCGTTGTTCGGTTTCATAGGCTTTCTTACTGGTTTCCAAAAACACCATGGTACGCTCGTAGGCGGGATCGTACCTTTGCCCCCAGACCAGTGTAGGCCTGTTTTCTTCCTGCCAGTTGAGTGCCAGCTGTAGATCGGGCATTTTCCAAAGCCCTGCTCTACCCAGCTGAAACCGCTCAGCTGACTCGGCCAGCTTGAGGTACATCTCTGCTGATCTGGACTCCTCATCCAGCCACGCCTTCAGTCTGGTCCATATCCTCATCAAACTTTCGTGAGAAATATCGATTACTGTATCGGTTTCGAGTTTTACACCATGAGGTGGCATGAGTAGCGTTCTCCCTGGCTCGCGAAATTTATCTACTACCCGAATTACTTCTTCTTCGTTAACCCCGGCTATGGCCGCTATGGTGGCCAGCTTTGTCGGACGCCTGATTCCGGAAGCTTCAGTACCTCGCTCAGTCAGGGCTTTGAACATAACTTCACATATCTCCTGCTCTCGCTTGGAGAGGGAGTCGTATGCTTCGTTGGCATGTTGAGACAAAGCTTCTCTGAGGGTTCCAATGGCATTGTAATGCCTCAGATCCATAGGCTCGTCTTCTTTTCGGTTTTCCTTCCAAAATGCCCACGTACGCATCAATGCATGCTGTACAATGGGTAATTGATCCGGATTATCTCCTATGTCGTTGAGCAACTGCTGAGTAAGACGCGGTGCTATTTTGCCACCTCCTACCGCTACAGGCCCTTCTATGGCCAGGCGCTTTTGATCACGCGTCATCTGCGGAATCAGGTAGTGGCTATCGTTGATCATCTGCGTGAGGTCAGGAAAGCTGGCACAATCCCCAATAAAATCCGAACGCATGGTCAGTGCTACATACACAGGTGCGTCGTATTGGTGTACGGCTTCCAATAGCAGGTTGACAAAGGCTGATGATTCATCCAGGTCGGAAGACAAGGTTTCCAGTTTTTTGTATCGGAAAAGCTCCTCAAACTGATCGACCAAAATAAGTACATTTTGTCGGTCAGATGTTTTGAGCTGCTTTATCACTTCTATCAATCCCAGTGAGCTACTGCGCAGTACAGTAGAAGTGATGGTCTTGCGGATGAGCTGCTCTTCTTCGTCCAGATTATGATACGCTTCATCTTTTATCAGTAGCGCTTCGGCCAGGTTATCGATTGGGCCTCCTCCGGGTCGTGTCACCACAATACGCCAATCAGAGCCGGCTTCAGCCATAAATCCGCCATACAGTGTGGGGATAAGTCCACAGTACATTAGCGATGATTTACCACTACCCGATGCTCCCAGGATTGCAACAAATTTATTTTCAGCCAATTTCATTAGAACCTCATCACTCTGGCCTTCCCTTCCAAAAAACAAATGGCTTTCTTCGATCCCAAAAGGCCTCAGCCCCGGAAACGGATCAACAACCTCCGATATATTTACCGAAGCTTGTTGGTTTTTCGACTTGATCTCTTTTTCGCTCATTGTATTTCCAGTTTAGTGAGAAATGGTTCTATGGCTTGCGGGCTGAACTCCCCGTCTCCCAGAATCATTGCATCATTACTTTTAATATTATTTTCATCGAAAGATGACTTGTCTTCTAAATATACTGCAGTAGCTTTCAGTGGCTTGACTCTACCAAACCCCGGCGCTTTTAATATATCCTGTAGTTTGGTTTTGATCCACTCCTTGGAGGAGCCTCCGTAGTAGATCAGCGAGGCGTCACATCTCCTTAGGTTTTCCTGATGGAGATACCTAAGGTCCACCAAATCACCTTCATACAGTGACGTCACTACATCAAACCCTTTAGCATTCAAATATTCGATGATCGGTTTCGACTTTTCTTTATCGGTCTTGTCAAATATGACATAAATAACATTGCCGGTATCCGACACTTCATCGGCTAATTTTGATTCTTTGGTCTTGAAGCGCCCTCCTGTCACCAATTCTTCCCTGATAATGGTTTTCAGCTCTTGCAGGGGTATCTGTAGTACCTCGGCTTCATCCAATGATGCCGCATCGCTTTTCAGGTCTTCAATAAATATTTTTTGCCTTTCACTCACATTCTTCAAATCCGGTGAAAGCCAAATCAAGCGACTAAACTTTTCTGTTTCTCCTGACTCTTCGTTGTAAGCCAATACATCGCGGGTATACTGAGCAGCTATACGGTTTTGCAAATCCACTACAGACAACTCCGAACCCTTAGGCTTATAGCCATAGTCTTCTCCAATCAGGTGGATAGACAAGCAACAGCGGGTCAGATCATCTTTTACCATTGCTTCGAGTGCATTCACCTCCTTGGGTAGCGAGTGGTTTGGCAAAACCTTGTATCCATGCCTCAGAAGCTCACGCTTTACAATATCACGTTGTATGATCATGTCTACCCCGGTATTTGCCAGATATATGGTCTTGTTTTTATCAGACTGCTGGTCTTCTACTTCATTATTTTCTTCCTCTACTTTGTTCTGAATTTGGTAAATATCATAAGCCATATCCACCAGTTTCATCCAGTAGCTGCGCTCCGCATCATTGCCAAAAAAACGCTTGAACTCCTGAGGTTCACCGGTAAGCGGATCTATCTGATAAAAGTCGTAGGTAAGGATATCAGAGTATTCAGGAAGATATTCATCTATATCGAGGGGAAATTTTATTACTTTAAAAAGCTTTGACAATCCGTCGGTAACTATCCCTCCTTGTTTGTTGGCATTGGAAGCAAACGTATGCACACCCTGCACGAGCACTTCACTTTTCAAAAAGTTTTGAGAAAACAGGGCTATGAGCACAGTAGTATCGGCATAAGCCTGCAAGCTGACATCCGTTTCGTTGACAAGCCTGATGTTTGGAGTGTTTCCGGAAATTTGTTCCAATAGGGTGCCTAAAAATCTATTGAAGTTGGATACCCACCCCTTGGCACTGCCCCCTATAGGTTCATCGTCCGCAGAATGATAGGCCAGTAATATTTCGTTTTCAAAACTCATTAAAAAACTAATTTAAATGCTATGCGAAATATAATTTTCGTTCTTAAAAGATTGACTCTACTACCTTTTTCTTCGCTTCACTTTCGTTCACTATTGACAGTATACCGTCAACCATTTCTATATGCTTAGACACCAGATCGTACAACTGATCTTTGTCTAACACCAACAATATTGACTCCTTGTCGGCCGTGATTGTGTATGGATTAATATCCGTATTTACAATCAGCTTGTGCCCCACGATCCCTCGCTCGTTTATTGTCTCCTTCACTTCATCTCCATCGTGCACTTTCAACTTACCACTCAATACTATGTATATCGGAGAGCTTCCATTGTCTCCTTTTTCTATAAGTTTTGTTCCTTTTTGTACCTTAATCTCTTCGAGACAAAGTGCCATTTCCACTAAAATGATCCCCGGAATATTCTGGAATATCTCCAGTTGCTTCAGCAATATCGCCCGCTCTATATAGAGCAACTGCTGATACACTTTTTCGTCTTTTGCTCTAAACACCGGAGGCACTATTGCCTTATCCAACTCTTTCTTTACCGAGGTTTTTAACCTTCGGGTATGGTGATGGTAAGCCTCCTTATCCAAACGGTAAATCACTGCTGCCGCAGTTTGTAGCATTAGAGGGTCCGGATTAAACAGGTTAGCAATCAAGTCATCCGACACACTGGCTCCACGCATCAGAGTAAGCTTGTACATCGCCAGTCCTTTGGTCCATATATTTACATGGTTATAATCTCTATTGATAATCTGCAGCAACAAATCCTGATAGGACTCAAAACTCTCCGGTGGATAAAAGTCATTTAACTTTTCTAGTTTTTCTGTATCCTTGACATCATCTAACACAGAAAAAAGTTTTGGTTTAAGGTCTTCGTCAACAAATATGTCCAGCATTTCTATTGCAAATGAAACACTGTCTGTAGTACCTACCTCTATGTTGTCTCGTACCAGCTTTATGCTTTGCGAATCATAGATCATCGACAACAGCATAAAAATGTTATCAAAGTTCTTTTTGTTTTCTTCTTTGACCGACTCTATGATCATCTTATCGATAAAATCATCGCTCGGTATTTCCATCAGGGCCTTTATATTCCAGGCTATATCCCCTATATCGTTTTCAATGGCAATCTTAATTCTGGCTGCCTGAAAGTCTTTGGCTTCAAAACCAATATAACTGAGCGACAGCAACAGTTCTGTCACGATTTGTTTGTCTGGGAAATCAATTTTTTTCCACAGCAGTTCGCTAGCAGCTCTACCTCCCACTTTTCCCAGAATCTGAACAATGCGAATCATGGTGTCCTGATGCTGGCCTGTTTTATAAAATGTAGAATCCAGTGTAGGAAACACTGCTTCTCCTGCTGCTACCAATGCAGAGTCGGCGGAATTGCTGTAGGTAGACAAGTGTAGATTTTCGATCAGTATGGGCCAAAACTCGGGCCGCTTCAGCTTACCGGCACTTACCATTGCCGACCTCCTTACGTTAGGGTTGATGTCACGCATCAGCTCCGCCAAAAACGGAACATACTTATCCTCATCTAGTTTAACCAGGGCTTTGGTAGCGTATATCCTATGGCTGATGTCTGTAGAACGCACCAACTTCTTGATACCCGTTTCTGTAAGCTGAAAATCATCTATTTCGTGTAGTACTTCAATGGTTTGAGCCGCCACACGCTTAACATCCGGATCTTTTTCTTTGCGTACTTCTCTTTCCAGTATTTCCAGGGTGTTGAAGCTTTTCAATTCGCCCAGGCGCTTGTAGGCATAAATCCGCAATTCTTTATGCTCTGAGCGGATAAAGTCCAGTAAAGAAAAGTCGAGCATTATCGGCTCCATTCTCTCCATCAACTTCAAGGCATTGAGCACTCTGCGTGGATGGCTGTGTCTCAATTCCGACTTTATCACATTGATAGTATTGTGCTCGTTTCGTGTACCCTGCCCTTTCAGTTTCGATTTTTGATCTCTCAACGTCGACTTCAGTGCATTTTTATACTCGGTAAATAGCTTACCCGCATAGTATATAATGATAAACGCCAAAGCCATGATGAAGTAGGTATAATGGATCAGCTTGAAAAACGAGAGTAACCCTAACCCAATCTGCATAGCACCAGCCACCAAAACGGCAACCTCATTTACCACACCTTCTATCTTAGATTGAATATCAAACCGTATTTTTAAATCAAACGGCAGGAAAAATAATTTGAAGGCAGGGTTTTCAAGTGCGTCTTTTAACGAGGCGGTAAACAGCTTACCCATACCCGTGAAAATGAAGAAAAAGAGATAAAAGCCCTCTTCGTCTTTGTAGTCGTATACAAACAAGTGCCCAGAAACAATAGCACCTAAGGTAAATATGGCTAATACAAAAGGCATAACCATAAGCGAAACTTTCAACCCATACTTACCAATCACTATGTCGTTGATAAAACTCTGGATCAGGAAGCTTACTACCATGATCGTTCCGTTAAAGAAGGACAGGAAGTTTCTTAATTCATCCTCTACAGGATACATGGTTTCTGTAGCTGATAAAAATACGTAATCCGTAAAAACAGCGGATCCCATAGAGAAAATCAAAAATAAAGACAGTAATCGGAGGTAGCGGTTTCTGAACAGGTCAATAAACTTTACCGGCTTTACCTTGTCCTGCTTGCGGATTCGCGTAGCACTATCAATATTGAAATCTTTGACTATCCAAATTGTGAAAAACAAAATTCCAAGAGCTGCTACAGCCGCTATTATCAAAAGGTCATTGGTTTCGTCAATCAGCTTCAATTCCGTCATTGCCGGAATGGAGAAAAAAGCAATCATAGTAGCTGTAAGCTGACCGGTATCGATACCGCCTATAATCCGCTTTGACTGTTTTAGATCAAAGACTCGCCCAAATACCCCCCAGAAACCCAAAAGGGTAATGGAAGAAATAGGGCCTACCAAAACAAAAAGGAGAAAGGGAAGAACCGGAAAACCGCCTGTAGTTATTTTCCCGAAATCTGTAAATACAAAAGCCCAGACCAGGGCTACAATAATCGCAAATATGATAAACGCATTGCTAACAACCAGACTGGAGAAATTGATTCTACGCTGTAACTGTACGTATATGTAAGTAGAAAAAATACCAAGGAAACCTGCGGTGAAAAAAGCCGTATCCAGATACTCGGCCGTAACCTCCGTAAGGAAGAGGGTTTCGGACCCAATCTGGTATGTTGCCAAAAATACACCCATACAAAATCCCTTGGCAAGCAAGAGAAGCATGGGCTTTTCCTCACCAGGTTGTCCTCCCAGAAAAGCTAGAAACGATTGTAGCACGATGAAAAGTTCAAATTAATTATCTAATCTATCTAAAATCTGTCAATTTTCAAGCGTAAATTATAAAAATTATAATATACCGACGACCGCATACGTTATAATTTATTTTTTAATTTCTCACTCTTTCTCTATTAACCTTTTTCAACCCTGACAGCTTCTCTCATAGCTACTTTCCATCTTCAAAAATATGGAATAAATATCAATATACCGAGAAGTAGAAAAAGTATTCTCATACCTTTGCACAAACAACATTTAACTGTAAAAAAGATAACTTATGACTATTGAAAAGGGATTAAAACCTACTCAAAACGGATTAGCTTTTTCCGGCATAAGCCAATGCAAAGAAGCTCACTGGAACCTAACACCTGCCGAACTCATAGAGCAGGCCATTCTAAATCAGGAAGGGCGCATCACAGACACAGGGGCACTTATGTGCGATACCGGTAAGTTTACCGGGCGATCACCCAAGGATCGTTTTATCGTCAAAGACAGCAAAACGGCAGACACTGTCTGGTGGGGAGATATCAATATTCCTATGTCTGAAGAGCATTTTGACGGATTGCATAAAAAAATGATCGCCCACCTGGCCGATAAAAAAATCTACATTCGCGATGCTTTTGCCGGAGCAGACAAAACCTACAGGCTCAACTTGAGAGTAATTAACACCCTGGCCTGGCACAACTTATTTTGCAACAACATGTTTTTGCGTCCGGAGAGGTACAAACTGGAAGCTTTTCTCCCGGATTTTACTATCATCTGCTGTCCGGAATTTGAAGCAGACCCAGCCACTGATGGCACTCGGCAAACTAACTTTGCAGCCATCAACCTGTCTAAGCGAGTAATACTAATTGGCGGAACCGCTTATGCGGGTGAAATGAAAAAAGGCATTTTTTCTGTACTCAACTACATTTTACCACACGAAGAAAAAGTGCTTTCTATGCACTGCTCTGCTAACATAGGCAAAAAGAAACTGGATACAGCCATCTTCTTCGGACTTTCGGGTACTGGCAAAACCACCCTATCTGCCGATCCTGAAAGGCAGCTGATTGGCGATGATGAGCACGGTTGGACTGAGCATTCCACGTTTAATTTTGAAGGAGGCTGTTATGCTAAGGTGATAGACCTTACACTCGAGAAAGAACCGGAAATATTCGACGCTATTAGATTTGGCAGTATTGTGGAAAACACTCGATTTATTGAAGGCACACATACCGTAGATTACCAAAATGTTAGCGTAACGCAAAACACCCGTGCTGCCTACCCTCTGGAGCACATCGACAATGCCGTGAACCCATCGGTGGGAGGCATTCCCAAAAACATTTTCTTTTTGACCTGCGATGCGTATGGTGTAATCCCCCCTATTTCTAAACTTACCAAGGGCCAGGCTATGTACCACTTTATTTCTGGATATACAGCCAAGGTAGCCGGCACAGAGGCGGGAATCACCGAGCCTCAAACTGTATTCAGCGCTTGTTTTGGTGCTCCTTTTCTTCCTCTACACCCTACCACATACGCCGAAATGCTAGGCAAAAAAATGGAGGAAAATAAGGTTAACGTATGGCTGGTAAACACCGGTTGGACAGGCGGCCCCTATGGCATTGGCTCAAGAATACAGCTCAAGTATACGCGTACTATGATTTCTGCTGCTCTCAATGGCTCTCTCAATAATGTAGGCTTCAGAAACCACTCAATTTTTGGAGTAGCGATACCGATGACCTGCCCAGGCATACCATCCGAACTACTCAGCCCCAGAGAGACCTGGAAAAACGATGTGGGCTACTATAAAAAAGCTAATGATCTGGCTCGACAGTTTGTTGAAAACTTCAAGCAATTCGAAGACTTTGCTAACGAAGAGATATTGTCAGGGCAACCTAAGGAGAATCTAAAGTATATATAAGCTGACGGCAAAGGCTGTTTTAACGAAGAAGAAAGCAGCCTTTGTTCTTTTACTTTAGATAAACATGTGCCGCAGGCACTTACAATTGATAAGGTAAGAAAGGACTTACATCTCCACCATATTTATGCACTTCGCGGATAATAGTAGAGCTTATATGTGCGTATTCGGGTGAGGTAATAAGGAATATAGTTTCAAGGTTAACATTGAGGTACCTGTTTACCTGAGATATGCTGTTTTCATACTCAAAATCGGTCGTATTCCTCAATCCCCTTATGAGGTATTTTGCACCGGTTTTTTTGGCAAAGTCGGCAGTCAGTTCGTTGTAGGTCACCACAGATACCGGCTCTCCCTGGTCAAAGGCTGACTGAATACGCTCTACCATGTAATCCACCTCAAAATAGTGTTTCTTGGCTGTATTATGACCTATAGCTATTACCACTTCATCAAAAATCGCCAGACCTCTTTTGACAATGTCATAATGCCCTTTTGTAAATGGGTCGAACGATCCGGGAAATAGGGCTATTCGTTTTTCGGCCATAATAGGTTAGTCACAAAGGTAGACGCTAAACAGGTCGAAGTTTTGATGATCTGGTATTTCATCAAAAACATAACTGAAGTTTAGGTATGATGGCTTACTACCAAAAGAAATGTTGCCAATATAACGCTGTAACAGTTCGAAGTGCTCAGAGTTTTGCTTGATATTGCCCCAAAGTATTACCTTTTGATGGCGCTGACTCAAACCAAATTCTTTAAACACCAACATGATATACTTGAGGTAGTCTTTGCTGGTTTTTACAGCAAATTGATTGTAATAGTGAAGTTTTTGATTTTCTGACACAAAAACATGGAGAATCCCCCTGTCTATGATGCAAAAAACTGTTTTTTCGTGTGTATGATCATCGTATCGAAGTATACCTTCTATAAGGGCACTTCCCTGATGTGTTATTTGTACTTTTTTAGAAGGGTAAAGTGAACGCATCCACTTTACCAAACGCTTGTCTGCGGCAAAAATATTAACGGCATTGGAACTGATGTGCTTGTAATAATAGACATCTTCCACTGCATCGTTGATTTCACAATTCAACAGCAAATAGTCCCTCTTCGACTCCTCCATGAAGTGCGAAGAAGGTACTAAAGAAAACTTGTGACTTTTGATGGACAACTTCACCGATTTCCAAAAACCAGCCATCAGCAAATGGTGGTTTTCGAACAGGGAAGCCAAAATGCTCAGACGTGTTTTGATCGTGCGCACATTTTCGAAGACATAATCTTCGAGCAAAAGGCAGGTGTTTGTTTCTTCGTCTGTAATACACAGCTGAAAATCCCTGATACCTACCTGCATAGAAAGCCCGTATTGGTGCAGGCGCTCTACATCAAACTTGTCGTCTTTAATTTTCCTTACGAGCTTATAGCTCCCTGTATTTACTGAAGTATCCAATACGTCGTAGTATTATTCCCAGTTTCCTGATGTTGTTACACTTGTTCTCGAACCAAATCGCAAAGGCTTTTTCGTTCTCGCTTCATTGCTTTCTCTTCTGGCAGGATCGGCAGGCGCAGTATTCCATACTTCTACTACATCCACTTTCACACCACTTTTATCAATTTTGTCTGCCCACATACCAAACTTCTTAGTCGGATCGATAGGAGTATATGGCAATGATGCTAGGTCAAATTTCGGGTATTTGGTTTTAGAGAAAATAGAGTCTCTTACAGGCTTGGTTCCTAATGTATCTATTTCTACATAAACACTGTCTGCTCCGTAATCTAATGTAATGATATGCTCTATTTTGGAAGTAATGTAAAACTGTCCAGAATCGATGAAGCTGATAAGCTTATCCCAATCGCTGGTATATTGCCCATTCACAGCCTGGTATGCAATCTGTGCATCGCGTATCATCATCAATTTCTCTTTAATTCTGTTTTCTTCCCGCTCTATTCTTTCCGCTTCATCGATAGAATCAAAGATGCTATTATATAACAATACAGCCAGTGTGACAGATACTGCAAGTGCTACAAGGGAAATAATTCTGGTTGTGTTCATGTTCGATAGTTTTTGTGCAATAATAAATATTTTTCGAGTAAACTCTGATTACGAAAACGCTATTTTAGATATTATTTTGAAAATTAAAAAATCCACGCGGGGTTAATAGGTCCTGAGTGGTGTCACTCTCTCTCAACAACCCGTGAATACAGTCTTTTTTTATTTTTTTTATCTCAGAAAAAGGCATCATACACACCTCCTTTATCAATTGATCTTGTGTTGAAAACTCCGGATCCTCTCCTTTTTTCAACACTCCTCCAACCTGTTTTACGGAAAAAAATAGCTCTATCGCATGCAGAGGTTTTCCTAAGAACTCCCCCACACCCAAAAAGTCACAAACTTCCACAAAAATTCCTGATTCTTCTTCAAACTCTTTCTGCAGACGCTCGGTCAGTGTCTCCCCAAATTCGACACCTCCGCCCGGAGGTGCCCACCATAGATTGTCAGGCACTATACCTCTATGACCTACCAGCAATACTTTTTCTTCCTGCACCAAAACACCACTTACTCTTACCCTCACTTTACCTCCATATTGAGTAGCTATTTGCTGGCTGTACTTGTCCATTTTTCTCTTTTATAAAAAATAAGAAAACAAAGATAACAGGATATACCACCATTCAATAACCGGCAAGCACCTCCTCCTGCATAACTCTGTAAATACTAAGGCAAGCAGAACTCTCCAAAGTTACCTGCAATTCATTAGCTTCGCAGCAGCAACAGACAGTCATCTATGCCCAATCCGTCTTCTATTCTTCGTAGCAAATTTCCTTTCGAACCTACTACAGGTCAGCAGGCGATTATCAGCCATATGGACCGCTTTCTCTCTTCCAAGGAAGAGAGAAACACACTGATAATCAAAGGGTACGCAGGTACAGGAAAAACTACTTTAATGGGTGCACTGGTTAGTATTCTCCCTCTTTTCAATCAAAAATTTACACTACTGGCCCCTACAGGGCGGGCAGCCAAAGTATTGAGCAACTACGCACGGCGTACGGCCTTTACCATTCACAAAAAAATATACAAAAGCGAGGGAGCAGAAAGCAGTGACGGCCCACAGTTTAAGCGGATCAAAAACTACCAAAAAGACACTCTGTTTATAGTAGATGAAGCCTCTATGATCTCAGCACAAAAGGACTTTAACGGCACCAGTCTGCTCGGAGATCTGATGTCCTATATTTTTCAACAGGAGGGCAACAAGCTGATATTAATAGGTGATGTAGCCCAGCTGCCTCCTGTAAAGCAAGACGAAAGCATGGCGCTGGATGGAGACTTTTTGCGGGACCTTTACCGCCTTCAAATACACACGTTTGAGCTTACAGAAATTACCCGTCAAGCCCAAAACAGTGGCATTCTACTCAATGCTACCCAGCTACGCTCTCAGCTCAATAGTCGTTCGATTTCTATCAAATTCTCCACCAGCCAGTACAAGGACATCTATAAGATGACTAGCGAAAGACTGGAAGATGGTCTTCGCTATACCTATGATAAGTATGGCATTGAAAACTCCATGATAGTATGCCGATCCAACAAAGCAGCCGTACAATACAACCGCTTTATCCGTCACCAGCTCTTATTCAGAGAAGAAGAGCTAGAGGCTGGAGACTTGTTGATGATCGCCAAAAACAATTACCTCTTTTTGCCTGAGCATATTCCTGCGGGATTTTTGGCAAATGGCGACATGGCTGAAGTCTTGAAAATAAAAAATACAGAAGAGCTTTATGGTCTGCGTTTTGCCGATCTGGAGCTGCGCCTGGTAGACTACTCTTATGAGGACTCTTTTGAAGCCAAAGTAATACTAGATACCCTGCATACCCATACTCCTGCCCTACCTCATGAACAAAACAAAGCGCTCTATGATCAGGTGATGGAAGATTATGCCGGCATGAGCAAGAAAGAACAAAGAGAGGAAATGAAAAAAGATCCATACCTAAATGCACTGCAAATAAAATATGCTTATGCCCTCACCTGCCACAAGGCTCAGGGGGGACAATGGAATGCCGTGTTTGTAGATCAGGGCTACCTGACCGAAGATGGCATAGACAAGGAATACCTGCGATGGGTGTATACAGCAATTACTCGTGCTACTGACGAGCTCTTCTTACTCAATTTTCATCCTAAATTTTTCTAACTTCACGCTTCAACTTCCGTAAATCTTTCAGGCATATATTTTGCTCTTTATACTCAAACCATAAAAACAAACAACATGCAAAAAATCGCATTTATTCTTATTACTACGCTTTTTAGCTTTGCAGGATTGGCTCAGGAAAACCAAACCGAAAAACAGGACACCACTAAAGTAGCTGCTCCTCCTGCTCCGGGTCCATACATTTCTTTTGAAGAAAAGTCTCATGATTTTGGCGATATCGAACAGGGAGATATAGTGAGTTATGTTTTTGAATTTGAAAATGCTGGTGATGCTCCTCTGATCATATCTAATGTAAAGGTAACCTGTGGATGCACTACTCCTTTTTGGCCCAGAGACCCTATAGCTCCGGGAGAAAAGTCTAAGATCGAAGCTCGATTCAACAGTGCTAACAAACTGGGACGCCAAAATAAGGTCATCACTGTAGTGTCTAATGCAGTAAACTCACCTGAGCGTGTAAGTATAATTACCAACATACTCCCAAAAGCCAAAGAAGAAGCACCTAAATAATTGATAGGAAAATAGCTTGTTTCGCAAATAATATTCTTAGGCGGAAGTCACGGGGAATCACACTCACTGGCTTCCGCTTTTCTTTTGTTTAAAAAAAGAAAAATGTACTTATTGGAAAAGCCTGTGCTCATCAGTAGAAAACTGATGATTAATAATAAACTATTAAACAAATAATTCTATCATTATTACTTTGTTTTCCTATCATTATTGATAGAATTAATCTTACTTTGTGATAGAAAAAAAGCTAAGCATGAACCTTACTTCACGCCAACAAGAAATAGTTCGAATTGTTGATGCCAAGAAACAAGCCTCTATTTCACAGATAAAAGAGCTACTTAGCAGCGACACAAGCACACCCACACTCAACAGAGACATGGCAAAACTTGTTGCTTTAAATTGCTTGAAAAAATTGGGTGCAGGAAGGTCCATTACCTACATCATCGCCCCGGAATACAAATTGTTTTTTCCAATTAATGCTACTAACTATTTCGACCTTGATCCCGACAAAAGAGACGGAAAAACAACATTTAACCATGAGTTAATTCAGTCATTACATAGCATTACATTTTTTTCAAACCAGGAACTACTTGACCTCCAAAAGTTAAAACAGGAATACCAAACTAATGTATCTAGCCTATCACCTATACTTTATCAAAAAGAACTCGAACGCCTGACAATCGAACTAAGCTGGAAATCTTCCCAAATAGAAGGGAACACATACTCTTTACTGGAGACTGAAAGGCTATTTAAAGAAAAGCAAGAAGCCGACAACAAAAGCAAGGAAGAAGCTATCATGCTCCTCAACCATAAAGACACCATTACCTATCTTATGGAGCATCCAGACCTTGCCAAAACTCTTAACTTGCGAACTCTTGAGGAAATACATTCTCTTCTTATTAAGGATTTGAACGTTGGAAGAAACATTCGATCTCGTACAGTCGGTATTACTGGAACCGCTTATAAGCCCTTAGATAACGAACACCAGATCAGAGAAAACTTAAACCTCATGTGTCAACTCATTAATGAAAGGAATAATGGCTTTGAAAAGGCCCTACTTGCTGTCGCCTTAATTTCTTATATTCAACCTTTTGAAGATGGTAACAAACGAACAGGCAGGATGATCAGCAACGCTCTGCTTGTGGCAGATAATGCTTGCCCCCTTTCTTATCGCAGTGTTGATTCTTTAGATTACAAAAAAGCCATGTTGCTTTTCTATGAACAAAACAATCTTTCAGCATTCAAAGACATATTCATCGAGCAAATAGAATTTGCTGTTAAAAACTACTTTCGTTAGCAGTCACTATAAATTGAAAGTGACCCTTAAGACACTTTGCAAAAACTAAAACAAGGTGTAGTTACCTCCCCTTCTGAACCTGGAGGTATCCATGGGAGGCAGTCCTGATACCGGCATGTGTTTTTTTACTGCTAACCGAAACAACCTTTCAATAGACTCAGCTAATACGCCTGCTCCTTTCATACGCCTTCCCCAGTCGGTATCGTTCACCTTTCCTCCGTGAAGCCACTGAATCTGATGCCAGACTTTATCGGCTCTATCAGGAAAGTTTTTATCCAACCAATCTTTGAATATACCCGCTATCTGCCCATTGAGGCGCACTGTAGTGTACCCGGCTGTAGAAGCTCCCGCCAAAGCTGCCTGCTCGATAATTTTTGGAATTTCATGATGATTGAGTCCGGGAATAATGGGCGCTACCATTACCATGGCTGGTACTCCCGCATCCGACAGTTTAGCTATTGCATTGAGACGCTTGAGCGAAGATGATGTGCGGGGCTCCAGCACCCTGCGCAAATCTTCATTGAGTGAATTGAGCGATACGGCTACACTCACAAGGTTGTCTTTTGCCAGCTCTTTCAACAAATCCATATCACGGCATACAAGGGCATTTTTGGTAATAATGCCCACAGGGTTTCGGTACTTGGCAAATACCCCTAACACTTTCCTCGTTAGCCTGTATTGTTTTTCTAAAGGCTGATAACAATCCGTATTACCGGAAAGCATAACAGTAGAGGGCTTCCAACTTTTTTTCAAAAACTCCTTTTCCAATAACAGGTGTGCGTTTTTCTTAATGATAATTTTTGTTTCAAAATCCAATCCTGCATTGAACCCCCAATACTCATGTGAATTGCGGGCATAACAATACGTACAGCCATGTTCACAGCCCTGATAGGGATTGATAGAATACCTCCAGGCTAAATCGGGGCTATTATTTTTGCTGAGTATGGTTTTGGGTGTTTCTAAAAAAACACGTGTTCGGGGACTAGGTTGCTCAAAATCATCCACTCCATCTACCACCTCTTTGTCTATATATTGCGCTTCAAAACGATTGGCAGGTTTTGTCTGTGCACCTCGCCCTCGCAGGTATTCATCCGGGGTTAGCATAGTGTATTATATATTAAGGAGTTTGTGAATGCACAAATTTACTAATTATATTAGTTTTAATGATAATTATTTTAGTTATTCTAAAGATTTATAAAACCACAACACAGTCAATACACACCGCCATTTTAAATTCTTTAGTGTTTGGGTTAGCTTTGCTCATTTAGCACAATAAGCAAACAGTATAACCAGAAACATAGAACAGATGAGAGCAGAAATCCACACCGCTAAAGGTGTAATGAAGATTGAGTTTTTTGAAAAAGACGCACCCAACACTGTAAAAAACTTTGTAGACCTTGCCACACACAATTTTTACGATGGACTAACATTTCACCGTGTTATTCCCGATTTTGTAATTCAGGGTGGATGCCCTGACGGCACAGGAGCCGGCGGCCCTGGCTATCAAATCGATTGTGAACTGGATGGTGACAACCAATACCACGACAGAGGGGTATTGTCTATGGCACATGCAGGAAGAAACACCGGAGGATCCCAGTTTTTCATCTGTCACAGCAGAACAAACACGGCTCACCTCGACAGAAACCATACTGTATTTGGTAAGGTAGTAGAAGGCCTGGAAGTAATAGACCAAATCAGACAGGGTGACAAAATGGACAAAGTAGTGATTTTGGAGGATTAAGCTCCCCTCACTCCATACCATAAGGCTGTTGTAAATACGCCGGACTAGCTTCCGGACTTTTACAGCAGCCTTATTTTTTTATTCGCATTTGTATAATTTTACTCAGGTCATAATCCAATCATGGATTAAACACCCTGGCTAATCTATTATATTGCTAACCCCAAAACCTATATCGACCATGATCAATCTAAAACACTTTATTCTTCTTTTTAGCTTGGCAATAGCCACCAGCTGCTCTTCAAACAAAAAAAACGAGCAAGCAAAGACTCCTGAAGAAAACACTGAAAAGCAGCCCAAAAAAGCTTCACTAACGAAAATATGGGAAACCGACACACTGCTAACCACCTGTGAATCTGTGCTATACGACAAATCCAGAGATGTACTCTATGTTGCCAACATTGGCAATGTACCCCCCAATGCTAAAGATGGAGACGGTTTTATATCGAAGGTATCTACTACGGGCGAAATACTAACAGAACGATGGGTGGAAGACATGGACGCCCCAAAAGGAATGGGGCTAGTAGGCAGCACCCTCTATGTGACCAACATAGATGAGCTAATAGCCATAGATGTAACTACCGGAAGTATATCAAAACGCTACCCTGTAGCCAATGCTCAATTTCTGAATGACATCACTGTATCTGCCAACGGTGAGGTCTTTTGCTCAGACTCCAATACGAACACTATTCATCAACTAAAAGATGGCAAGGTATCCGTATGGCTGAAAAACGATGATCTGGGAGGCCCCAATGGCCTGCTACATCAGGGCAGCAAACTTACGCTGGCTACTTTTGGCCAGGGAAATTTCAAGCAGATCGATACCAACACAAAGAACATTACACTCATAGCTGATAGTACACCGGGCGGTGACGGAGTAGTAGCTGTAGGTAGCGACTATCTGGTATCCAACTGGAATGGCGAGGTATACCACATATCATCAAACGGCTCTACAACCAAACTGCTGGACACCAAAGCCAAAAAACTCAACGCGGCTGATATTGAATATATCGCCTCAAGCCAGACGCTGCTAATACCTACCTTTTTTGGCAATACCGTAGCTGCTTACAAAGTAAGCTTGTAAAAAAACTTAAAGTATGCTGCTAAGTATTTCTTTCAGCATACTTAACAAAATCAACCCGGTAATCCATACTGCCAATCCATAAAAAATCCCACACCGAATAATCGATGTGGGATTTTTTTGTCAGAAACTCCTAAGATTATCGCCAGGCGAAATCGCCCTTCTCTACAGACCAGTCGTTACCGAAAAAGCCGGAGCATTTCACACCTTCCAGTCCTTTTTCCATCATGCTATCGTCAAAAAGCATCACATCAGGAAAAGTAGTACCATTTACCAAATAGTCGTTGGCATAAGCACCTTTCATACCTCGCATGCCTGTAGCTGACACAACCCCTACAGTAGCTGTATCGCTATCGGGGCGCGGATACACAAAATATATACCCCACTGGCTACCGCCCATTATTTTAGAACCTACAGACACTTTACCATTACTCACCTGTACGGGGCTATCCTTCAGCAGGCTATTCCATGCTGCATTGTTGCTCTTATTACCATAAAGTATCACATTGCGATCTGCATATTTTGCAGGTGAAAAGTCTGTATCCTTTACCATCTCTACTGTTCCATTTCCTCGATACCAAAACTTTTCTGCATCAAATTTGGCACGATTGTAATACCACTCATTTTCCTCTCTGGAACCTTTGCTGGCATATACAAACACCATATTGTTTCTAAAAGCATCTTTGAAACCTCCATTGCGATGAGGACCTTTTTCGGCTTTGGATGGAGCCTGAGCGAGCGACCACTTGTCTCCCGTTTTTTCTATAAACACCAAACCTGACTTTCCACTCCAATCAAAAGATTCTCCATCTATTGATACCGCTTGTACATCTTTGTTCATCTTATCGGCATGCAGAGCCAGCAGCTGACAATTTTCAGTCGTTATAGCAGCCAGAGAGTCTTCCAACGTAAAATGAAAAGAACTCACCGCAAATGGTACCTGCTGTTGCCAGATTCGAATAAAATGCGACCCGTCAGACACGCCCGGTGAAGCCGTATAAAATTCGATTTCATCTACCTCCTCGCTTTTCTTGATTTTACGAGCTTTGAAAAAGTCAAAAATAGGTTGCCAATCTACGCTATGGTTGCCATACCAATGTGTACCGTCGGGGTATTCATAGTAGGTAAAGTCATTGTGAAAAGTACCCAATTCCTGTCTCATTTCGCGAGCTATGTAGGTAGGCACTACGGTATCCTTTTCTCCATGCAATACATACACACCGTGGTGCAGGTAATTGCGTTTCAGCTTGAGTGTACGGCTAGGGTTGCCCGCTCTTCTGATCATAGAGTCCAACATGATGTCTGTAGGCGTTTGCGGAAGATTTTCTTCGGCTCTCTTGAAGAATTCTTCCTTGGTCATACCAAAACGCTTAAAATTCTCTTCGGGCATTTTTCGCATGCGGTTTACAAACGAATTGCGGTAACCCAGCAAATCGGGATACCCTGCGCAGGGTGCTATGGCGGCAAAGCGATCGGGATATGTCACTCCCAGATACCACGATCCGTGCCCACCCATGGAGTGGCCGGTAAGGTAAGTATGCTGGCGGTCGGTCTTGTAAATATTTTCTGCATGATTAAGCACCTCGAGAGCGTCGAGCCTACCCCAATCTTCCCACGCAAAACCAAAAGGCCTGCGGTTTGTCGGTGCTACCAGGTGCCCCCACTCTTTTTGTCTGTATGCGTTGGCTTGATTCACAGCCTCTACAGACGCTCCGTGTACCGACAGAAACATAGCCTGCCCGGGGGTATCTTTCTCCAGCGAAGGAGCCACACTGTAGTACTGTACACTACCGTCTACAGCACTCACAAACGTTTTCTTGTGATGTTTGTATTTAGATTTTACACCTAAGGTTATGGTATCTACATCGAGTACTTTTCCTCCCACTTTAAGAGTAAGCACAGCGCTTACTCGCCCCTCTTCGGGCAAATTGGCAGGTGTGGGTATAGAAAAGGGTACCTTTCGTACATGCAATGGCGATACTGCAGGTATTTTACTTTTCAGCTCTTTGCCTTCTACCGCACATACAATTTGTCCTTTATCAAACCACTTTTCTCCGGCATTGATCACGCGAATGGCACCCACCAGTTCCTGAGTATCTTCGCGAAGCAAATCCGGCAAGGTCATGTCTCGCTGGGTAAACTGTATGGGTTTGTCTCCTGCCAGCAATCTGGCTCTCATGGTAGGGAAACGCCCTCCTTTAAGCACAAACTCATTAACTCCTTTTTTCAACTTTACAGGAATGAGCGTCCATCCGAAATCGTAGTGATCGCCCTCATGTGGCAGCCCGTTAATCAGCACCCGGGTATGCCCCGAAGCTTCAAAAAGAACCACTTGCTCCTGAGGCGAGTCATACGACAGGTACAAATAGCCCGAACGCAACGATCGGTCCCTGAATTCACTTTTCTCCTGAGCTGAAATAGACTCCCAGGCCAGGGTTTCATTGCCCAATGTCACTTCTTTGCCTTCTTTTATACCGGCAATTTCTCCTTTTAAGATACCTGCATACAGCGGGTCGCTCGATACAGATGCAGAACCAAAACGAAAACTGGTTTTGCGCAGAATAAGGCCCTGCTGAAAAACATGCAATACCTCCCCTTCACTTACATCCTCTACTTTTTCCTTTCCAAAATACTGCACGATATTCCCTTGTCTGTTTTGCGCCAAAGCGCCTACAGCCAACAATACCGACAGACAAAATACCGAAATACTTAACTGTGTCTTGCTGATCATTGATACTTGTTAGTTTGCTTAATTATTTATTTATTGATTCTCTTTTTTTGCTTTGATAGCTTCAGCCAACTGATATACAGCCATAGCATACATACTGCTGTGATTGTATCGGGTGATTACATAAAAATTGTAAAACCCAAACCAATACTCCATCCCCTCTTCTCCATCGAGTTCGATAAGTGTAGCTATAGACGATGGGCTTATATTGCCTGACGGCCTGTAGCCTAGCTGACTATAGTAATAAATCGTGTTTTTAGGCTTCAGTGATTGTTTTTTCAGCACCTGCGCCTCATCCGTTTTGACTGCCTGCACAGCTATTTGCTGGTCTTTCTTCCATCGATGCACCTTAAGGTAATTGGCCGCACTGGCTATAGCATCTTCTGGGGAATTGACTAAATCCCGGGTACCTCCCTCGTCAAAGCTTTTGGCATAAGCACGATAGCTACTGGGCATAAACTGACAATATCCTATCGCCCCGGCATAGGAACCTTTAAAACCATGAGGATCGAGCTTTTCGTCATATACCAAATCAAGAAAGTGTCTCAACTCCGAACTGAAAAAACGAGCCCGTTTGGGATAACCAAAAGCCAATGTATACAGTGCATCGAGAACTTTGTAAGACCCCATGCGCTGACCAAAGTAGGTTTCAACTCCCAGAATACCCAAAATAATATCTATAGGCACACCACTGTCCCGGCTTACTTTCTCCAGTGTTTGCTCGTGTTCGTTCCAAAATCTAACTCCCGCATCTATGCGGTCGTCTTTCATAAATATGTTGCGATACCTATGCCAGGTCATACGGCTTTCGGCAAGGTTGCTAATCTTATCAATGGTTGATTGCTGGTATTCAGCAGCATCCAGTATTTCTCTTACTTGTTTTGCTGACCACTTCGATTGGGCTGCATAATCCTTGATAAACGTCTCTACAGCTGACTGATCAATCTGTGAATAAACCTGCTGAACAGTCAACACTCCCCCCAACACGATGATAAAAGAAAAAATTCGATGCATAAACTATAATCTAAATAAAACAAAATGGAAGACCTGCCTTGTGTCTAAAAGAGCAGACCTTACGTTACAACCGTTTTTCAATACCTATGATCGTAAAACGTGCTGCAATAATACCAATATCTCAACAGAACGCTCCTGCACACTCAAACTTCTGCTGCAGACTACCCGAAAATCTCCGGATTGTCAAACATAGTCCGATATACTCCTTTTGCCGAGATGATAAAAAATCAGCCAATCCCCAATCAATTAGTATACCAAAACAAGTTGTACGGCTATTCAATTTTTAACCTAACGGTTTTGCCAAAATCCTTTGGTGCGATTGACTATTTATATATTACTTTACGCTACAACCTATGCATGCCACAATTACCAAAAAGAAAGCAATCCTGTCCCTCATTCTGGCACTCTGCCTGTCACTTTTTTTGGGTTGGCAGTTGCGCCTCCTGAAATTCGACTATGAGTTTGAAAATTTCTTTCCGGTAGACGACCCTGAACTCGCTTATTACAAGGATTTTACAGACAAGTTTGGCAATGACAATGACTACCTGCTCATAGCGCTGGAAAATCAAGCTGGCGTATTCAGCATACCTTTTTTAAAGAAGGTAGACTCACTCACCCGCCAGCTCGGCGAGTTGCCGGAAACACGACGGGTGGTCTCTCCTACCAATGCAAAAAAAATCATATCCACCCCTCTGGGGTTGGTAGACATACCCAGGCTACACCTGAATGATCCCAAACGCATACGGCAGGACAGCTTGAAAATAGCGGCAGATACCTATTTTAAAAACACTTTCTTTCCTAAAGACAGACCGGGCCTCAGACTGTTGCTGTTTCACGAGCGCATACACGATACGCAGCAATCGGATCGGTTTGTGTTGACCATAGACTCGCTGGTCAACAGCCTGTCTTTTGACAAAGTACATATAGCCGGCAAAGTCAAAGCAGAGTACATTTATGTAGGCATGGTAAAACAGGACTTCACCCGATTTCTGTTTGTTTCAGCGGGTATTATCCTGGTATTGCTCATTGTTTTTGTAAGAAAACCCGTGCTTATCTTCTCCACCTTTATGATTTCCGGACTAGCGATATTATGCACATTGGGCTTTATGTGCCTTACGGGCAAAAAAGTAGACCTGCTCAGCTCCCTTATCCCCACCATACTCATAGTAGTATCTATGTCTAATATCATTCACCTCTTTTCGATTATCAAATCAAAACTGGGAGGCGATGGGGCTGTATTCGACAAATTGCAGGAGGCTATCAAAGAAATAGGCTTTGCCACTTTCCTCACATCCACTACTACAGCGTTGGGATTTTTCACCCTGATTTTCATCAAAGTGGTGCCCATCATGGAGCTGGGGCTATATGCCGCTGCTGGCATTTTCATGGCTTTTGTCCTTACCTATCTTATCTTTCCATCTGTAGTCATCCTCTCCAACACCAGCTTTACCTACCGATACACACCAGACCTCAACAACCCCTGGATGGCTCGTTTATTTCAGTGTATTATTCGCCACAAAAAAGGTGTTCTCGCAGGATTTGGCGTTGCTGCCATCGTCTTTATCTATGGGATTACCCGGCTGGAAGTCAACGCTTTTCTCATCGACGACCTACCGGACAATTCTTCCCTAAAAGAAGATTTTGTCTATTTTGACGAACAATACGGGGGCGCCCGCCCGTGGATGCTCAGTGTATGGGTAAAAGATAGCTCTGCATCTGTGTATCGCCCCGAAATAATTAAAGAAATACATAAAATAGAACAGCTCATAACCGAAAACCTGCCTGTAAACGGCCTGGTATCACCTGTGAGCTATGTGAAATTTGCACACCAGACCTATCACAATGGTACTGCTGAGGCCTTTGCCCTCCCCAAAACAAAGAAAGACTGGAATAAAGCGCTCTATCTGATCAAAAAACAACGACCTGAAGAACGGTTTATGAAAGTAAGCAGTGGAAATGAGGCCCGTATTACCGGCTTCACGCCCGATGTAGGATCTAAGCTTTCAAACACCAACAATGCAAAACTGCTCAAGCTTCTGGACGATCACATAGACACTGACCTACTCGGCTACACAATCACGGGTACTTCGCACCTGATAGACAAAAGCCACGGTATGCTTTCGATGAAACTGATCAAAGGACTGATAGGTGCTATGTTACTTGTCGCTATTATTGCCGGACTACTCTTCCGGTCATGGCGCATGACATTCATCACACTTATTCCTAATGTGTTTCCCATTATCGCTACAGCTGCCATTATGGGTTACTTCGGCATTCCCCTGAAGCTGAGCACGTCGATCATATTTGCCATTTCGTTTGGCATAGTGGTAGACGACACCATTCACTTTCTATCCAAGTTTAGGCACGAAAAGAAAAAAGGCAGCAGCAACCTCTACGCCATGAAACGTACCTTGCTCACCACCGGTAAACCAATCATCATCACTACCATTATTCTTACCCTTGGCTTTGTAGTGTTTTGTTTCTCCAGCTTTGGAGTCACATTTCACATCGGTTTGTTCGTGAGCATTTCTTTTCTCATTGCCCTATTAGCCGATTTACTACTTTTACCCGTACTCATTCTTCTCGTATACCGAAAATAACCATGCGTACCCTTCTTTTCATTGTTGGGCATATAAGTATTCTGGGAGTGGTATTTTGCCAGTGCTCATCTCCGGCTATGCCTCGCCAGGATAGGATAAACGGGATTTGCTTTGTAGCCCCTAACCATCCGGTAGATACCTCGCACATCATGCCCATACGTAGGGTTAATGCCAACTGGATAGCCGTGACTCCCTATGCATTTACACGCCCCAATGACCCTTCGATTACTTTTGATCATCCCAGACAATGGCATGGCGAACGCACAGAAGGCACTATTCAAACCCTAACCAAAGCACGGGAAGCGGGGTTAAAAGTGATGCTCAAACCCCACATCTGGGTGCGCGGACAAGGCTGGGCAGGAGAATACAATCTCGACAGTGAGGAAAAATGGAAAACATGGGAAGAGCAGTACACTCACTACATCATGACTTTTGCCAGGATAGCCGATTCGATGAATGTGGAAATGCTATGCATAGGTACCGAATACAAGATAGCGGTACAACAAAGGCCCAATTACTGGCGCAACCTAATTGATAGCATAAAGACAGTATACAACGGGCAGCTCACCTATGCTGCAAACTGGGACAATTACGAGCGTGTAGAATTTTGGGATAAGCTGGACTATATAGGTATTGATGCATATTTCCCTCTCGACACAGCAAAAAATCCGGCAATGAATACATTGATAAAAAAATGGGCTCCTATTAAAAAATCGCTGAAAAACTGGTCGGACAAACACCAAAAGCCTATCCTGTTTACCGAATACGGTTACCGCAGCATGGACTATACTGCTGCCGGTCACTGGCAAATGGACAATCAGCAGGCTGTACCCAATATGACCGGACAACAGCAGGCTTTGAAAGCGCTATGGACCACTTTTTGGTCAGAAAAGTGGTTTGCCGGAGGTTTTCTATGGAAATGGCATGCCCAGCATTACAAAGCCGGAGGAACAACAGACTCGCACTACACACCGCAAAACAAGCCCGCCGAAGCAGCTGTAAAACAATGGTACGGCCAATTGCCGTAACCCATCATAAGGCTGGTTTGGCTGTCAAATCCACAATACCATCCGTAAGGTGATGGAGATAACGCCTGCTACCCAGATAGCGATTGACATTCATAGAATCGTATCGTGGCGAATTCTGATCCACCGCGCTTATGCGTACATAGCGCGAGGCATGAATAAACTCGCCATCGCCTATCCACATGCCCACGTGGGTCGTTTTTTGCCGGGTAGAATCTGTAGCCGGCTTACCAAAAAACAACAAATCACCTACCTGCAACCCTTCAAAACGCAGCTTTTCATCAACGACCTTACCTTCATTGACCTGCTGTGAAGCATCGCGGGGTATCACCAGCCCCTGCATCAAATAGATGGTTTTGGTAAATCCCGAGCAGTCTACCCCCTTGGTGGAAGTGCCTCCCCACAAATAGGGCACACCTTTGAGGCTCATGGCAAGTGATTTCATAGCTGAGGGTTGGCGCTGCAATTGAGCCAGCCAACGGCTATACAGCTCTGCCTCTGATTTGGCTACAAAACCAACTCTGCCATCGGGGTATTGCACTTCATAAAAATCGTCCGTTTCTGAAACGAACTTGAGCATACTCCCCATTACCAGATCTCCCACCACATCGGTAGAGGTTTCCGGATAGGTGTATACATATCCGGTATGGTTCAAAAAGAGCACTTTTTCGGCTCTATCCCACACATCAAATTGGTTTTGGTTCATGAGCGTAATACCACCATGATCTACCCAGGATATGTATCGGTCGGGTGTCTGCACCAGATACCAATCTGTTCCTTCCTTTTTCAAAACTTTCACGGATGTACCCAGTGTTGCTTGTGTAGCCAGCTCTGCCGAATGCCGGGGATTCGATCTTATATTTGATACCGAATTGCTGATTACACCGTATTCCATCCCTGCCAGCTGAGTATCGGGCAGCAGATTAACCTCGCTTTCCACAGTATAGCCCATATCTGCCAACCGGGCCTGCAATGCACTTACTGCCTGTGGACTATCCGACTCTCCCACCAATTTTACATGCTCTTTTTGCAAATAAGCTGTGATTGAAAAAACAGCAACTCTCTTGTCGGGCGCATACTCCTTCCTCACCGATTCTATCGCCTCATCTACCTTTTCTAATCGAGACATACCGCTCTCCAGGCATCCGAGCAATCCAGCTAATAAAACTATTAAAAACAAAGCTATGTGCGACCTTATATTCATTTCTATTGGGCTTTTTATTAGAAAACTTAAAGCTAGTGGTTTTCATTCAAAACGAACATTCCACTCCACAAAACAACATGGGAAATGCACAGGGATTCCGTTTTTAAACAAAGTCATGTGGAGATCTCTTCAAAAGTTTGTTATTCCGATAGGTTGAAGTACAAAATATGGATCATTTCATGCCGGAAAATCCTATCGGTTCAATTTTTGGAGAGTTTAATTCTAAATGCATTTGACAGGAATGAAAATCACATGGATACGAATTGGCTATTTTAAGCCACAGAAAAGGAATACAAAACACGATTTTAGCGGAATTATGCATCTGATGATTACACTGACTTAAATGCGAAGGGCTCGCACGTGTAAATTCTTAGTATCAGGAGAAAAGCAAGGCCACAATAAATACTCCTATTTAAAATCTGATTCCTTTTACGAAGGAACACGCAGGCACTTATCTTCACAAAAAAACTGCCCTTTTGAGGCAGTCTCTTTACTCAACCTTTATTTAGTTTCTACTGACAAACACCCGATTCTGTATTTTCTATCCAAAGAAAAGGCTATGCGGATTCCAGGCAATCAGCAGAAATTAATCTTCCACAAAATCTGACTTGAAGCGTGTAGGCGTGTCAGGTATTTTGTTGATGTATTTTTTCTTTCCGTTTTTCTTCACCAGATCAAACGCATCGTATAGCGTGCCTATAGGGGTGTGTGCCCTGTACCGAAGTGTATCTTCGTTGATGGTTATAATCTGAAAAAGCTGGGTAAACTCCCCTCTTCTTTCCATCCATTCTTCATCGTTGGATGTATACATTTTAGGACCACTTACCGACACTGCATATACTGTTCCTGTTTCAGATACAGACATGGCACCCGAAGGAGTGTTGCTTACCATACCTCGCGCATACGTATGATCATGCCCCTGCAGCACGATATCTACTTTGTACTTGTCGATCAGCGGCTTGAGAGCCTCCCTTACATTCTTATTGTCTCTGTCTTTTACGGTAGAAAAAACCGGATAGTGAAGGGTGATGGCAGTCCACTTCTTATCGTTTACTGCCAGAGTAGAATCCAGCCAGGCCACCTGTGCCTCACGGCTGTGTTTTTTATCGTCAAACGAAAGCGCATCGAGTGAAATCAACTTCAATCCCTGGTAGTCCACAGCATAGCAGGTTTCGAGCAGCTCCTCCAATGGGCCGTTTTGCGGTAGCGTAAATTGAGGTCTCCACAGCGGTGTGAGCACTTCATTTTTGTACTCATGGTTACCGGGTGTCATCACACTGGGAATGGTTGCATGGATAAAACCTCCGGCATGAAACCATTCACCCCATTCCAGGTTTGACTGTCGGCTGTTGATCAGGTCTCCGGCATGTAGCATAAAGTCTACCTTGGGAAACTGTTTGTACGAGTTTCTTATAACCCTGCTCCACATTGATTTTACCTGATTTTGTGCGTCACCAAAATAAATAAAGCTAAACTCTTCTTTGGGGTCTTCTGAAGCCGTAGTGAACTGAAACCACTCACTCCAGAGCTCTTCCTTATCAGTAGACCCTACTCTGTATACATAGGCAGTAGAGAGCTGAAGGCCATCGATTACCGCCGAATGAAAATTAGCTTTTACTTCAGGCTCGGTTTTGTACTTATTTTCTACAGCTTCGGTGCTGGCCTCTATTTTCTTTAAAATATTTAACCTAAACTCCGGTCCATCAGTGGCCAATGCTACTTCTACCACGCCTTTGGTTATTTGCCGGTTGGTTCGCCAGTTTATACCGATACTGGTAGAAGGGGTGGCAGTGAGGTTAGCGATAATTCTATCCGGCACTTTGCTGGGCAAAATAAGCTTATGAGCCAGTACACTATCCAGCTCCGGGTAGTGGGTATGGTGATCCCCATGGCTATGCCCATGATCATGTGCATGGTGGTTGCTCTGAGGAGTACTACAGGCAGATAATACTACTGCCAATGCTGTTGCTCTTAATATAGGGGTAATCATAAGTTCTTTTAGGTTTTTTAATGCATCTACAAGCGTATTTTCTCAATCCTACCCGGCTGTGTTCAGGATAATAAAAACTCAACAGGATGAAACCTATGCCCTCTCACCTGCCCAAGTAGGATCAAGAGTAAATATATACATCAAGATCAATTTAAATATATTTTAAAGCATGAAAAATACCACAACAACCCTATCCTTATAGGATATTAACACTTCCCTATAGCATATCTACACATCTACCTTCGCAGCGCTATTGAGGTTCTTGTGCTCCCCCAGCGCTGCACTTTTTTGAACTGAAAAAACGAACTGAATAATAAGCGGAGTGTGCCGGGAAATATTTTTACCTCTTTTTTAGAGCAAACAAAAAGATTGAGGCAAGTGCGGGTGTGATTAACCCGGCATCTATTCCATGTAGAGGTGATTCAGCGAGCATTTGTCGTCAGGGGGCCGTCTCCTGTGTCAGGCGAAGTGAAGGTGTGGCTAGCATGCATGGCTTTGTCCGGGCCACAGTGTTCAAAACTAGTCCTCTTTTGCGGTACTTATTCAAGTAAACCTTTTTAGCTTTGCCGCAAAAAATCAGAATAGTAAAATCGTGCAAAAACCTAGCATTCCTAAAGGAACCCGAGATTTTGGACCTGATCAAATGATCAGGAGAAATTATATATTAGATCAGATCAAAGCTGTTTTTCAGCGGTATGGCTTTGCGCCACTCGAAACCCCTACGATGGAAAACCTGTCGGTGCTAACCGGCAAGTATGGTGATGAAGGCGATCAGCTGCTATTCAAAGTATTGAACACGGGAGATTTTTTATCGAAAACCAAACCGGAAGATATAGCTGCAGGAAGCAAGTCTCTAACTCCAAAAATAGCAGAGAAGGGCCTGCGATATGACCTTACCGTTCCCTTTGCCCGCTATGTGGTTATGCACCAGCACGAAATTACTTTCCCATTCAAGCGTTATCAGGTACAGCCTGTATGGCGTGCCGATCGTCCTCAGAAAGGCCGATACAGGGAGTTTTACCAATGCGATGTGGATACAGTGGGTACAGATTCGCTACTGAGCGAAGCGGAAATCATCCTGATAATCAACGATGTATTTGAGGCGCTAAAACTCAACGATTATGCCATCAAGCTAAACAACCGAAAAATACTGACAGGTATAGTGGAAACGATTGGCGCAGATGGTAAAGAAACAGCGTTTTGCGTAGCTATTGACAAACTGGATAAAATCGGCAAGGAAAAAGTGCTGGAAGAGCTATTGGCAAAGGGCTTTGCTGCCGACAAGCTTTCTCTACTCGACCCCATGTTTGAACTGTCCGGGTCTAACGACGAAAAGCTGGCTTTTCTAACCGATTTTCTCAAGGAGTCTGAAACAGGAAAAAAAGGCATAGCTGAGCTTACAGAAATTTTACATCTGACTCAAACGCTACGAAATCAAAATCTAAATGTGGATCTGGACATCACACTTGCCCGGGGACTGTCCTACTACACAGGCGCTATCATAGAGGTGAAGCCAACCAGTGTAGCCATGGGAAGTATATGCGGTGGCGGTAGATACGACAACCTTACAGGGGTATTTGGTCTTTCGGGTGTTTCGGGTGTAGGCATCTCATTTGGAGTAGACAGAATCTATGATGTACTGACCGAACTGGACCTTTTTCCTGCCGGAGGAGCTACCACCACTCAAGTGCTGGTTGCCAACTTTGGAGAAGATACACTGGCCGCATCACTACACATTCTCAATACACTCAGAAGTGAGAACATTTGTACGGAAATTTACCCGGACAATGCCAAAATGAAAAAACAATTTAACTACGCAGACAAAAAAGGCATTCCCTTTGTGTTGGTTATTGGCGAAGACGAGTTGAAAAGCAACACCTATGCACTGAAAGACATGCAATCGGGTGAGCAACAAAAACTGACAGCCGACCAACTCATAGAAAAACTAGCAGAAAAAAAATAATAGTATGGGCGGATACTGCGTTGACAAGGTGAGTATCAATCCTGACATAATTAGATGGCGATATTGAAAATTGACCGTTCATATCGTAACTTGCAACACTATCACGAACGAAGCGCTTTGAATAATACACTCAGAACACACTCGCTGCTATGTAGCTTGTATAGAGCCTTGGGGCTACTTTGCCTGAGTATGCTGGCAATGTGCTACTCTGTCAGTGCTCAACATACCAGTGCTATGGGTCGCTTTTCGGTAGACAATGCAGTTGGCTGTGCTCCTTTACAGGTAAACGTAACCGAACACGATAATTTAGGTAATGTAACCCGCCAGTATTGGTATGAAGATAAATCCAATGCACCGGTTACAAACAAGTCGTATAGATATACTACGCCAGGTGAATACTATCTGGTACAGCTGGTAGGTGCCAATGTACCTGAAAAGGAAGACTCCATAAAAATCATCGTACACGACCCCACTCCACCGGAATTCAAAATTCACAATTGTGCCGGGCATGTGGTTCGTGTTGAAATTACAGACACCAATTATGACAGCTATCGAATTGACTTTACCCCTACAGACAGTGAAGTAGTACAACCCGGTACGACCAGTCCTGCTTTTGACTATGGTGCTGCCGGCGATTACCCTATAACAGTAACAGGTCTGCATAATGGCGCCACTGATAACTGTGGATCAAAAACTCAAACCATTACCACCATAGACGCCATCGTACCTCCTGTGGTCAATTCTGTAGAAATGATAAGCCAGGGCGCCAATGGTTCGCTTTTATTGAGTTATACCATAGGTGATGGGTCCGATTATTACCTGCAGGTAAAAAAAGAAAACAGTGCGGTAGGGTTTGATCAGGAAATACTGCTAACAGCCCCGGTATCACTTACCATACAAGACATCAACACCCGCGACAGCTATTTCTGCTACCGCATTCGCACATTTGATGCCTGCAACAATGCCTTTATCTATTCTAATGTAATCTGTAGTAGTTCGATAGATGTAAAAGCTGAAAATGGTCAAAACAATATCGTGTGGAAAACTCAACCCGGACTGGCAAACTCCTACAGAGTAATCAGAAATGGTGAAGTAATGACCGAAATAACTGACACGCAGGCCAGCACCTTCGAAGATACCGATATTTTATGTGGCAATGACTACTGCTACCGGGTACAGGCCATTTACGATCAGGGAACTTCCGTAAGTTACGACAGCTGTGTAGTAGCTATAAAAGTAGGTGACCTGCCCGCATTGGAAAATGTATCGTCTACCATAGAAAACGAACAGGTAGTGCTCAACTGGAGTCAACCCGACCCAAATATTCAACTGAGTCAGTATATAGTAAAACGATCAGTTGGCACGCGCCCTTACAGTACACTTACCCGAACCTTTGACAACACGTATGCCGATGATGATATCACCTTTAGAAATACACTTAGGTATCTGGTTCAGTATCAGGACAACTGCGGCAATACGTCCATTGCTACAGAAGTAAACTCGCCGGTAATACTACAGATAGGCCAGGTAAACGGGAATGAAGTAACTCTGGAATGGAACAAATACGAAACCTGGACAAATGGCGTACGCACCTATTTTATTGAAAGACTAGACGAAAACGGCAGTGTAACCGAAGAGTACAGTGTGCTGAGTGGACGTAGCAAGAGCATCACTTTTGCCAGCGATGACGACCAGCCCAAAAACCTTCGTGTGCGCGCTGAGTCGCTGGATAGCCCTCCACTCATATCGCACTCCAATGTACGTACCGTTGTTATCAATCCGCTGATTAATCTTCCCACGGCCTTTACCCCCGACGATGACGGTCTCAACGATGAGTTCAAAATGATCGGTTCGAAAGTGTTTAATTTCAGCATGCGTATTTACAGCCGGTGGGGCGATGAAGTCTTTTCTTCACTGGATGCCAACGTAGGTTGGGATGGCCGTATCAATGGCAACAGAGCACCGGAAGGCACATACACCTACCGCATACGCTACGAAGATGCTACCGGCAGAAGCTTCGACAAGTCTGGTGCCGTAATGCTCATACGATTTCAATAATTTGCCCTACACAAAAGCTATCTATCCAGGATAGAGTTGTATATCTTTGCCCTCCAAAACAAAACAATCACACAAAACACCACGGATATGTTTGATATGATGAAAATGATGGGCAAGGTAAAAGAGATGCAGGAAAAGATGAAGGAGGCCCAGGAGTCGTTGGCAGAAATTACCGTAGAAGGAGAGTCGGGTGCCGGCATGGTGAAAGCTACTGTGAATGGCAAAAAAGAACTCATTGCTGTAGACATAGACCCTTCGCTCCTCAACAAAGAAGACAAAGACATGGTGCAGGATCTGGTAGTAGCTGCTACCAACAAAGCCCTGTCGGAGGCCGACGTAAAGGCTAAAGAAAAAATAAAAGAAAGCACCGAAGGCATGATGCCCAACATACCGGGTGTGGATCTGGGCAAGATGTTCAATGGCTAAAACCGCAGTAGTCATACTAAACTACAACGGGCGGGCATATCTGGAGCAGTTTCTTCCCGGTGTAATCGCTTTCAGCCCCGAAGCTGACGTCTATGTAGCAGACAACTGCTCTACTGATGATTCGGTTGCTCTGCTCAATGAAAAATTTCCGCAGGTAAAACAAATACTGCTGGCAGCAAACAATGGCTATGCCTCGGGCTACAATCAGGCACTAAGGCAGGTAGACGCGGATTACTTTATTCTTCTCAACTCCGATATTGAGGTTACTCCAAATTGGATCACTCCTATCGTTTCATTTATGGAAGAAAACCCTGACGTAGCTGCCTGTCAACCCAAAATACTGGATTTCAATCGCAAAGATCACTTCGAATATGCAGGTGCTGCAGGAGGATATATCGATATGCTGGGCTACCCTTACTGCCGCGGGCGTATATTCGACACGCTGGAAAAAGACAATGGGCAGTATAATACACCCAAGCAGGTGTTTTGGGCTACAGGAGCCTGCATGTTTATCCGCTCCGATGTGTTTGACCAACAAGGGGGATTTGACGATAGTTTTTTTGCCCACATGGAAGAAATAGACCTATGCTGGCGCATCAATATGACAGGAAAAAAAATATACTGCATACCGGAAAGTAAAATCTACCATGTAGGGGGCGGCACCCTCGATAAGTCGCACCCTCGCAAGACCTTTTTCAACTTCCGCAATCACCTCTCTATGGTCTTCAAAAACAGCACTGGCATGGCTCTATGCTGGAAGCTACCCCTCATTGTAGTGCTGGATACAGCTGCGGCTCTATTGCTGGCTGTAAAACAATCCCCAGGCCATACGCGGGCTGTAGGCAAAGCCTATGCAGACTTTATCCGACAACTGGGCAAAACCCACAAAAAACGCTATCAACTCAAGCGGGCGCGTAAACTACCCCTGAGCATATCACCTTCCAAACGAATTATAGCCCTGAGCTACTACCTCGGCAAGAAGAAGCAATTTAACAGACTGTAAACACACACTGCTTTTCAGGGCTAATCCTACTTTGTCATATTCGGGAACAGCATAAAACCATACAGGTTTAATGCCTATAAAAGCCTTACATAGGCCAGTTGAAGGGATAGAAACCTGCCGGGTGTTGCCCCTCTTTTGGCAAAGCAGGACTAATACGATTTTATAAAAAATGCCTCAAAAGAAAACGGCTACTGCTAGTTTCAGCTCCTGTTTTCCTTTGAGGCAATCTCTCGAGAGTCTCTATAACCTTAGTAAGATGTCACCTTAAATTCCGTACGTCTGTTACGCTGGTGCTCATCCTTGCTACACGGCACACCATTGCTACACTTGTTTACAAGTTGGGTTTCTCCATAGCCTTTGGCCACTATCCTGCTCTTACTTATTCCTTTACTTACTATATACGCCACTGCTGCGGTTGCCCTGCGCTGAGAGAGCGCCAGGTTATAGCTATCGCTACCGCGCGAATCGGTATGCGACCCCAGTTCTATTTTGATCGTTGGGTTTTCTTTGAGGGTAGTTACCAGCTTGTCTAGCTCTATAGCTGCATCGGCCCGGATATACGATTTATCCAAATCGTAATAGATGTTTTCCAACTCTATGGCCTTTCCTATTTCGATCTTTTCCATAGGAATCTCAAAAAACAAGGTATCCTTCACCTGATCATAGTCGATGTACTCTTCTATAGTACTGGAAAAATACCCGACTTTGATGCCTGCCATTCTGAAAGTGTTTCCCGGAGTAGTCACAAAATCGTAGTTGTGTTCCCCTCTCTGGGTCAGACTCACCATGTCTTTGGTTTTCTTGTCTACACAGTGCACTGTAGCACCGGCTATAGGCTCGCGGGTATTCTTGTCTACGGGCTTCATCGACACCACAAACTTCATCGGCTGTAGCTTCAGTATTCTATCTTCAATCACATCATTAGCCTTGGCGGTATAAATACTGTCCGTGTTGATGGTGATGTATCCCTGTTTTTCAGCTACCAGCTTATAATGGCGCTTGTAATTCAGCCTAAACTCATAGTTACCCTCAGGATCGCTGAGTGTATCTTTCAACACCTTTCCGTCATTGTCCATGAGCTTTACGGTAGACGAAGCTATAGGCGTATTGTCCTGATTGTTAATCACTTTACCTCTTACGAAGATATCGCCCGGCTTGTCATACACGAAGTAGTATATGTTGTCATACACAGTATCGTCTCTGTTGGTAGAAAAGTATCCATAGTGATCGTCTTCGGTTATGATCAGGCTAAAGTCATCAAAACTGGAACTCATCGGATGCCCCAGATTTCTCATCTCTACTACTTCATCTTTGAGTAGTGTAGCTCTGTAGATGTCCAATCCACCTAAGCCTTCGTGACCATCGGACGAAAAATAGAGATAATCCCCATTGAGATAAGGAAACATCTCCATTCCCTCTGTATTTATCTCCGGCCCCATATTTTTAGGCTGGCTCCAGCTTCCGTTTTGGAAATAAGTCACATAAATATCCGTGCCACCATACCCTCCTGGCATATCCGACACAAAAAACATACGTTTGCCATCATTGGTAATGGATGGGTGCCCAACAGAGTATTCATCGTCGTTGTACTCAAAGGGTCTGATATTAGACCAATCTTCTTCTCCGTCTTTTTCATCCACTTTTTTATCAGCAAAGTATAGCTTTAGCTTCGTAATACCTTCTTCGCTCCTTCTTGCCTTGCCTTTGTAGTAGTTGTTTCGGGTAAAAACTACATTTTTCTGGTCGTTGTAAAACGACAAAGGCCCTTCATGGTATTTGGTATTTACTTTTTTGTGAAAAATTGTAGGGGGTTCCAGGTCTCCGTCGGGTTTGGCTTTGCTGTAATACAAATCCAGATAACTACTCTGATCCCAGTTAAACACGCTCTTGGCAAAAGGTTTTTGAGTACGACTCGATACGAAAATAATACCTTCATCGTACCACATAGGACTAAAATCCAATCCGGGAGAATTGATACTCACCTGCTTGATAGAGTAATACACCGAGTCTTTGTAGAAGCGCTGCATATCATTCAATCCCTGTAGTTTTTTGTGTGCACGAGAGTCCTTTCCAGCTACTTTGCGGTATTCTTCAAACCACTCCTTGGCTTCATCGTATTTTTGATTGGTACTTAGAGCCTGCGCAAAATGGAGCTTATAGATTGGGTCTACATCCTGATCATGCTCGGTAAGCCCCTTATGATACCAATCGTCGGCATTGATAGGGTCGTTTAGCATTTTATAGCACTCCGCTATCTTCAGTTTGATTATCTGGCTGGCAGTGTCTTTTTCCAGCGCGTCCATATAAAAATCCTTTGCCAGGCTGTACGAAAAGTTATAAAAGTGTTTGTCTCCTTTGCGCTCACTGGCAGACATAATTCGTTCGGTCTTTTTCTCTTTGGTCTTGTCTTGTGCCAAAGCGGCACTCCATACCAGAAAAAATAAAGGAATGAGAATATAAAACTTCTTCATATGCAATTCAAAGACATTAGGTTTACAATCACTAACAGGCAAAAACAGAAGCCGGTTTTAATACTTCTTTTATTCCAATCAGTGTATAAGTTGGTTTTTCATTTATTAAAAATAGCGAGGCGTTATCACCCTCGATCTGGAGAAAGTAAGTATGTAATTCAACATCAGCTCGTGACTGCCTGAGTTTACTTTGTTCAGGTCAGTTACGGAATAGTCGAAAGCATACCCCAGACGCAATTTTGAGTTAAGCTGCAATTCGAGTAACAAATCGATAGAATCAAACGATCGATAAGACAACCCTACCCATACTTTTTCATCAATCAGCAAGTTGGCATTGAAATCCATTTCCAAAGGTGCTCCGGCTACAGCCTTCAACAGCACGCTAGGCTTCAGCTTGAGTGATCGGTTGAGGTCTACCACAAACCCCGACATGGCATACAAGTGCCTCACCTGCTCTACGGCATCTCCTTCGCTGGTTTCGATTTTGTTGTTGAGCAAAAAGGGAGACGACACACCCAGATAAAAACGCTCAGTGCTGTAAAAAAAACCTGAACCAACATTGGGTTTGGTTGCCCGGGCATTTTGATAAGGATCGGTCGTCACATTACTACCCTGATAGGCATTGCCCTGATCATTGCGGTAATCGCTGATACCAAACTGCATGCCCATAGAAAGTGTGCCTTTTCCAAAATCGATCCGATAAGCATACGAACCTATGATCCCCGTTTCGTTTGTCAATCCGATCTGATCCCTGTAAACCAATGCACCTACACCAATCTTATTTTTTTTGATGGGTGAGTGTATCGACAAAGTTTGGGTATTGGGTGCACCATCTATACCTACCCACTGATGACGGGTAAGGGCAGTGATGCTCAACGCACCGGCATGGCCAGCATAAGCCGGGTTTACTGCCAGTCCGTTGAACATATACTGTGTGAACATTACTTGCTGCTGCGCTGCTGCTCTTTGTGTCATGGCGGTCACCATCAGAGCGGCAAATAGTATTATATATATCTTTTTCATGTTCATTTAAATTATCTGTTTACTACTATGAAACCGCTCTTTGGTTTAGAGCCATTACCCAGATCTATCACATAGAAATAAGTACCGTCAGGAACAAAGTTAGATCCTAGTATCAACCCTACACTGGACTCACTTGCCCATGCTTTCGAGTTGTTGTCATATCCTTTTATTTCAAACACAAGGTTACCCCACCGGTTAAATACCTGTACGTGGTTGTCGGGATACTCTTCTATACCCTCTATGTACCAACTAGGGTTGTTTGGCCCACCAAATATCTGGGGTATATCCAGCGGTGGTTTTTCTACAGTAATGGTAACTACCGCAGTAGTGCAAAGTGATGGTACTCCATCGTCACAAACTTCATATGTAAAGCTGTCTTCTCCCTCAAAGCCTCTATCGGGCGTATACACATACGAACCATTCGAATTCAGTGCCAAAGTACCGTTTAGTGGCCCTTCAACAGGAGACATATTTACAGTAAGTGTATGCCCGTCAGGGTCTGTGTCATTGTCCAGCACATTGCCTTCCACCGGTGTAATCGAATCTGTGGTATTTTCGTCGTTTTCAGCTACCGGCGGTCTATTAGTAGAGTTTACTGTGATCGTAACAGTAGCCTCATCGCATATAGACGGAGTGCCATCGTCGCACACCTGATAGGTAAAGCTGTCTATACCAACAAAACCGTCATCAGGAGTATAGGTATAGGTACCGTCGGTGTTTAGTATCAGTGTACCGTTGGCAGGAGGCGTTACCGGTGTAGTCGAAACTATTAAATCATCTCCATCAGGATCAGAATCATTATCCAGCACATTGCCGGATGTAGGCGTTTCAAAATCCGTCTCATTCGTATCGTCCACAGCCACAGGAGGGTCATTCACTGCACCTACATTGATCGTAACAGTAGCCTGATCGCACTCAGAAGGACTGCCATTGTCACACACTTCATACACAAAACTATCTGTACCGTTAAACATGTCATTTGGCGTGTAAGTAAACGTTCCGTCTGTATTCAATACCAGGGTTCCATTGGCAGGAGGCGTCACCGGTGTAGTATTTACAGTCAGATCATCGTCTTCCGGATCAGTATCATTGGTAATCACAGTGCCCGATACCGGAGTATCCTCATCGGTTGATACCACATCATCTACGGCTACAGGCGGATCATTTACAGGACCTACACTTATGGTGACGGTAGCCTGATCACATTCCGATGGTGTACCATTGTCACATACTTCGTATACAAAACTATCTGTACCGTTAAATCCGGGATCAGGAGTATAAGTATAGCTTCCATCCCCATTCAAAACCAGAGTGCCGTTGGATGGAGGTGTTACAGGTACCGTATTTACGATCAAATCGTCCCCTTCCGGATCCGTATCGTTGGCTACAACTGTACCGGATACCGGAGTATCCTCGTCGGTTGTTGCTACGTCATCTTCGGCTACCGGCGGATCATTTACAGGAGTTACATGAATAGTCACTGTAGCCCTGTCGCAAGCAGATGGTGTACCATTGTCGCAAATTTCGTAGACAAAGCTATCTGTGCCATTAGATCCTGCATCAGGAGTGTAAGTAAACGATCCATCAGGATTGATCACAACGCTACCCTTCGCAGGTAATACTACAGGCGTAGTGTTGACTGTGATTTCATCCCCTTCAGGGTCAGAATCATTCTCTAATACATTGCCCGAAACAGGCGTATCTTCATCTGTAGTCACCACATCATCTTCAGCTACCGGAGGATCATTTTCCGGCGTTACTGTTATGGTTATGGTAGCTTCATTAGAAACAGCCCCTATGTTATCTTCCACCGTGTAGCGAATTACACTGGTTCCGGTGTAGTTTTTCTCAGGTGTAAAAGTCACATAGCCAAGAGGGTCGATTGTGTATGTTCCCTCTCCTACTATTACCAGTGGTCTGGTATTGTCTCCGGTATGAGACGGATCGGCCGGATCAATCAATACTATTTCAAATGGATTGAGCGTACCGTCTTCGTCGTAATCTCCGTTGATAATGAAAATAGTTACAGGGTTATCCTCTGTAATAATCGCATCATCATTATCGGCTACCGGAGGCTCATTGTTTACTACGTTTATGGTTACCTGTGCAGTAGCACATGCCGAAGGCACTCCGTCATCGCACACCTGATACTCAAAAGTGACCGTTCCTAAAAATCCTCCAACAGGAGTAAAGGTATAGGTGCCATCAGGGTTGAAGGTTAGTGTACCCTCTGTTCCGGCATCCGGCTCGGTTCCCCCTACTACTGCATACGTCAGGTTATCGCCTTCCGGATCGGGCAGGTCATTGGGCACTACTGATGAAGCCAGTGTCGTACCCGGACTCATTATTTCCTCATCGTCTATTGCTTCGGGTCCATCATTCACTGGAGACACGGTGATTTCAACTACTGCAATATTTGAAGTAGCTCCCAGATTGTCTTTTATCGTGTAATGGATTGTCGATATTCCATTGAAGTTTTTCTCAGGAGTAAATGTCAAATTACCATTTGCATCTACCTCATAAGTACCCTCACCGGCTATCGTCAGGCGTGAAGCATGTGTACCCGTATGCCCTGCATTGGCCGGGTCGATCAATACTATGCTGGATGGCACAATAGTACCATCACTATCTGTATCTCCGTCAGTCACCAATACGGTCACCGGTGTATCTTCATCCGTAGTAAGGGTTTCATTGTCCGCCACCGGAGGCTCATTGCTTCCTACATGGATAGACACTGTAGCTGTTGAACAAGCCATCGGATCGCCATCATCGCATACCTGATAATCGAACGTTACCGTGCCTGTAAATCCGTTAATCGGAGTAAATGTATAGCTACCGTCTGCATTGAAGGTCAACTCGCCTTCTGTAGCTATATCCGGGTGAGTACCCGAAACTACCGAATAGGTAAGGTTATCACCTTCAGGATCCGGCACATCATTTGGCACTACTGTGGCCGTTAATGTTTCTCCCGGATTAACACTCTCATTATCATCCATTGCTACCGGACCGTCGTTGACAGACAGCACTTCAATATTTACTCTGGCTACATTAGATACCGCACCGTCGTTATCTTTTATCGTGTAATTAATACTCGATGTACCGGTAAAGTTTGTTTCCGGAGTAAAAGTCAGTAAACCATTTACATCCACACTGTAAGTACCCTCTCCCGGGATGACTACCGGAGTAGTATTATCTCCGGAATTTGCCGGATTATCAGGGTCTATCAATTGAATGGTTACAGGCTCTACTGTTCCATCAAAATCCACATCTCCCTCTACAATATCTACTGTTATGGCTTCATCTTCATTGGTAGTAGCTGACTCATTATCCGCCACAGGTGCGTCATTCAGTGGGTTCACTGTGATGGTTACTTCTGCCACATTTGACGTTGCTCCTGCATTGTCTTCTACCGTATAGTTCACCTGAGCAGTGCCATTGAAGTTAAATTCAGGGATAAAAGTAACATTACCCAGGTTATCTACTTCATAGGTGCCCTCTCCGGCTATTTCCAGAGGCTTGGTTTTATCGCCTGTTCTTGTCGGATCATTCGGATCAATCAGAATAATTGTTCCCGGAGCTATCGTACCATCTGGATCAGTATCTCCATCGACTACATCTATTACTACCTGCTGATCTTCGTCTGTAGTAGCACTGTCATTGTCTGCTACAGGCGGCATATTATCTGTCACCTCTATGGTTACAGTAGCTCTACTGCATTCAGAAGGTGTTCCATCATCGCATACTTCGTAATCAAAAGTTACAATTCCTTCAAATCCTCCCACCGGCGTAAAGGTATAAGAACCATCTGTGTTGAAATTCAAAGTACCCTCGGTTGCTACATCTGGTGCTGTTCCTGCTACTACAGTATGCGTCAAGTTGTCCCCTTCAGGATCAGGTTCATCGTTTCCTGTCACACTAGCAGTAAGTGTAGTGCCCGGAGCTAATGTTTCCTCATCATCACGTGCCAGAGGACCATCATTTTGAGGAGTTACTGTAATGGTTACCGTAGCAACATTTGATTTTGCTCCGAGGTTATCTCTAACCGTGTAGTGTACAACAGCCACTCCATTAAAATTAGTTTCCGGAGTAAACGTAACCACCCCATTGGCATCTACCGTGTAGGTACCTTCATTTGGTATAACAAGCGCAGTACTGCTATTGGCTGTATGGCCCTCATTAGCAGGATCAATCAACAAGACAGTAGATGGCTCTATGCTTCCATCAGGATCTACATCACCGTCTACTACATTTACAGTCACTGCTACATCTTCATCCGTTGAGGCGGTTTCATTATCCGCTACTGGAGGTTCGTTTGTACCGATATGGATAGTAACTGTTGCTCGTGAGCAAACCGATGGACTGCCCAAATCGCAAACTTCATAATCAAATGTTATCACTCCTGTAAATCCTGAAACCGGAATAAAACTATAGGTTCCGTCACTATTGAAAGTCAACTCACCTTCTGAAGCTACTTCAGGATTAGTTCCTGCTACCACACTATAGGATACATCATCACCTTCAGGGTCAGGCACATCATTAGGCACTACAGTAGCAGTCAGGGTTTCTCCTGGGTTTAAACTTTCCACATCGTCTTTGGCGATAGGACCATCGTTAAGAGGTGTCACAGTCACAGTAATAGTGGCTATATTCGACAGGTTACCTTCATTGTCCTCTATGGTGTAATTCACCCTGCTTACACCGTTGAAATTCAACTCAGGTGTAAATGTTACATTCCCTTCAGTATCTACTTCGTAAGTACCCTCACCCTCGATCACCAACGGTGTTGAGCTATTTCCTGTTTTCGTTGGATCATTAGGATTGATTAGTACAATACTAGAAGCTATCACTGTTCCATCAGGATCTACATCTCCTGTAACTGCACTCACCGTTACCGGTGTATCTTCTGCAATCGTTACATTCTCGTCATCCGCTACAGGAGGGTTGCATTGCAATGTCACCTGTACACCGTCAGCGGATGAACACGCTCCTACTTCAATGGCTATATTGTTGTAAACTCCCTGGCTTATACCTGAGAGAGTACCCTCTCCAGCCACTACGGTTAGTGTACCAAAGCTTCCTCCGTCAAAATTCACGGTGTAATCGCCATCTGCCACATTTGTAAATGCAAAAGAAATAGAACCATCAGCTCCCTGACAGGTCGGCCTTTCTGTAGATACTACTGTCAAGGTAGGCTTATCTTCTACATCTAAATTAACAGAACATGTCTGTTCATTTCCTGATTCATCACGCACAGTAATCACCACTGTTGTCGCTGTTGTTACTTTAGTACCAGCTACTGGCGACTGTGTGATTGTTAAATCTCCACTTGCTGTACAATTATCAGACGCCACCACATCCGCAGTTAAGTCAGGAATAGTTGCCTCACAAGAACCATCCAATGCCAGAGCAGCAGAAGGAGACGGACAAGTATCAATTACCGGTAATGTAGTATCATGTACCGTAATTTGTTGTGTTACAGTAATGCTGTTTCCTGCACCATCTACTACACTATATGTTCTGGTAATTATCTCAGGGTTTGTATTACCATCACTTACATCACCGAGATGAGTAACTGTCGGAATACCGCAGTTATCCGCTTCATCGGTTACATCAGTCACTGATGCTACTGGTATGTCATCCGCACACTCTACAGATACCGGAGGTAAATTGCTCGCAGTAGGATCGGTTACGTCATTGACTATAATCGTATGGGTAACTGTGATGCTGTTGCCTGCTGCATCGGTTACACTATAGGTACGGGTGATCGTTTCAGGGTTGCTGCCTCCATCGGTTACTTCTCCCACAAACGCTACTGTAGGATTGGCCGTACAGTTGTCCGATTCGTCGGTAACTACCAATACATCTACTGCCGGAATATCTGCATCGCATTCTACATTCGTCGTTGACGGGTTGCTTGCCGTAGGACTTTCATTGTCTTCTACTACGACATCAAAACTACATGTGGCGGTATTGCCCGAGGCATCTATCACCTCAAACGTATTCGTCGTGGTACCTACTGGGAAAACTGAACCGGAAGGAAGACCTGCTATCTGAGTGGTCGACGAGCCCGGGGCATTGTCTGTCCCTACCGGAGGCGTGTAGTTTACCACTGCACTGCAGTTGCCTGCGTCTACTCCCGTCGTGATGTCGCCAGGACATGTGATCTCTGGTGATTCGTTATCTTCTACCGTTACATCGAAGCTACACGTGGCGGTGTTGCCCGCTCCGTCGGTTACTTCAAACGTGTTTGTCGTGGTGCCGATCGGGAACGCTGAGCCCGAGGACAGACCCGATATCTGGTTGATCGTAGCGCCACAGTTGTCGGTAAATGTGGGAAGCGTATACGTCACTACAGCTGTCGATTCGCCTGTATCCGTATCCTGGGTAATGTTGGATGGACAGCTCGTGATCACCGGATCGGTTACGTCATTGACTATAATCGTATGGGTAACTGTGATGCTGTTGCCTGCTGCATCGGTTACACTATAGGTACGGGTGATCGTTTCAGGGTTGCTGCCTCCATCGGTTACTTCTCCCACAAACGCTACTGTAGGATTGGCCGTACAGTTGTCCGATTCGTCGGTAACTACCAATACATCTACTGCCGGAATATCTGCATCGCATTCTACATTCGTCGTTGACGGGTTGCTTGCCGTGGGACTTTCATTGTCTTCTACCACGACATCAAAACTACACGTGGCGGTATTGCCCGAGGCATCTGTCACCTCAAACGTATTCGTCGTGGTGCCTACTGGGAAAACTGATCCGGAAGGAAGACCTGCTATCTGAATGGTCGACGAGCCCGGGGCATTGTCTGTCCCTACCGGAGGCGTGTAGTTTACCACTGCACTGCAGTTGCCTGCATCTACTCCCGTCGTGATGTCGCCAGGACATGTGATCTCTGGTGATTCGTTATCTTCTACCGTTACATCGAAGCTACACGTGGCGGTGTTGCCCGCTCCGTCGGTTACTTCAAACGTGTTTGTCGTGGTGCCGATCGGGAACGCTGAGCCTGAAGAAAAGCCTGCTATTTGCTCTATTGTTCCACCACAATTATCCGATCCCACAGGGTCAGCGTATGTTACAATAGCGGTCGCTTGCCCTGGATCTGTACTTATAACTATGTCTGCAGGACAATCAATAGTTGGCAAAGCAGTATCATCTACTATTATGGTGTGAGTAACTGTGATGCTATTGCCTGCTGCATCGGTTACACTATAGGTACGGGTGATCGTTTCAGGGTTGCTGCCTCCATCGGTTACTTCTCCCACAAACGCTACTGTAGGATTGGCCGTACAGTTGTCTGATTCGTCGATAACTACTGATACATCTACTGCGGGTACTGCAGCACTACATTGAACATTTGTCGTGGCTGGGTTGCTCGCAATAGGATCGGTTACGTCATTGACTATAATCGTGTGGGTAACTGTGATGCTGTTACCTGCTGCATCGGTTACACTATAGGTACGGGTGATCGTTTCAGGGTTGCTGCCTCCATCGGTTACTTCTCCCACAAACGCTACTGTAGGATTGGCCGTACAGTTGTCCGATTCGTCGGTAACTACCAATACATCTACTGCCGAAATATCTGCATCACATTCTACATTCGTCGTTGACGGATTGCTTGCCGTAGGACTTTCATTGTCTTCTACTACGACATCAAAACTACATGTGGCGGTATTGCCCGAGGCATCTGTCACCTCAAACGTATTCGTCGTGGTGCCTACTGGGAAAACTGATCCGGAAGGAAGACCTGCTATCTGAGTGGTCGACGAGCCCGGGGCATTGTCTGTCCCTACCGGAGGCGTGTAGTTTACCACTGCACTGCAGTTGCCTGCATCTACTCCTGTCGTGATGTCGCCAGAACATGTGATCTCTGGTGATTCGTTATCTTCTACCGTTACATCGAAGCTACACGTGGCGGTGTTGCCCGCTCCGTCAGTTACTTCAAACGTGTTTGTCGTGGTGCCGATCGGGAACGCTGAGCCCGAGGACAGACCCGATATCTGGTTGATCGTAGCGCCACAGTTGTCGGTAAATGTGGGAAGCGTATACGTCACTACAGCTGTCGATTCGCCTGCATCTGTATCCTGGGTAATGTTGGATGGACAGCTCGTGATCACCGGATCGGTTACGTCATTGACTATAATCGTATGGGTAACTGTGATGCTATTACCTGCTGCATCGGTTACACTATAGGTACGGGTGATCGTTTCAGGGTTGCTGCCTCCATCGGTTACTTCTCCCACAAACGCTACTGTAGGATTGGCCGTACAGTTGTCCGATTCGTCGGTAACTACCAATACATCTACTGCCGGAATATCTGCATCGCATTCTACATTCGTCGTTGACGGGTTGCTTGCCGTAGGACTTTCATTGTCTTCTACTACGACATCAAAACTACATGTGGCGGTATTGCCCGAGGCATCTGTCACCTCAAACGTATTCGTCGTGGTGCCTACTGGGAAAACTGATCCGGAAGGAAGACCTGCTATCTGAGTGGTCGACGAGCCCGGGGCATTGTCTGTCCCTACCGGAGGCGTGTAGTTTACCACTGCACTGCAGTTGCCTGCATCTACTCCTGTCGTGATGTCGCCAGAACATGTGATCTCTGGTGATTCGTTATCTTCTACCGTTACATCGAAGCTACACGTGGCGGTGTTGCCCGCTCCGTCAGTTACTTCAAACGTGTTTGTCGTGGTGCCGATCGGGAACGCTGAGCCCGAGGACAGACCCGATATCTGGTTGATCGTAGCGCCACAGTTGTCGGTAAATGTGGGAAGCGTATACGTCACTACAGCTGTCGATTCGCCTGCATCTGTATCCTGGGTAATGTTGGATGGACAGCTCGTGATCACCGGATCGGTTACGTCATTGACTATAATCGTATGGGTAACTGTGATGCTATTACCTGCTGCATCGGTTACACTATAGGTACGGGTGATCGTTTCAGGGTTGCTGCCTCCATCGGTTACTTCTCCCACAAACGCTACTGTAGGATTGGCCGTACAGTTGTCCGATTCGTCGGTAACTACCAATACATCTACTGCCGGAATATCTGCATCGCATTCTACATTCGTCGTTGACGGATTGCTTGCCGTAGGACTTTCATTGTCTTCTACTACGACATCAAAACTACATGTGGCGGTATTGCCCGAGGCATCTGTCACCTCAAACGTATTCGTCGTGGTGCCTACCGGGAAAACTGATCCGGAAGGAAGACCTGCTATCTGAGTGGTCGACGAGCCCGGGGCATTGTCTGTCCCTACTGGGGGCGTGTAGTTTACCACTGCACTGCAGTTGCCTGCATCTACTCCTGTCGTGATGTCGCCAGGACATGTGATCTCTGGTGATTCGTTATCTTCTACCGTTACATCGAAGCTACACGTGGCGGTGTTGCCCGCTCCGTCAGTTACTTCAAACGTGTTTGTCGTGGTGCCGATCGGGAACGCTGAGCCCGAGGACAGACCCGATATCTGGTTGATCGTAGCGCCACAGTTGTCGGTAAATGTGGGAAGCGTATACGTCACTACAGCTGTCGATTCACCTGCATCTGTATCCTGGGTAATGTTGGATGGACAGCTCGTGATCACCGGATAGGTTACGTCATTGACTATAATCGTATGGGTAACTGTGATGCTGTTGCCTGCTGCATCGGTTACACTATAGGTACGGGTGATCGTTTCAGGGTTGCTGCCTCCATCGGTTACTTCTCCCACAAACGCTACTGTAGGATTGGCCGTACAGTTGTCCGATTCGTCGGTAACTACCAATACATCTACTGCCGGAATATCTGCATCGCATTCTACATTCGTCGTTGACGGATTGCTTGCCGTAGGACTTTCATTGTCTTCTACTACGACATCAAAACTACATGTGGCGGTATTGCCCGAGGCATCTGTCACCTCAAACGTATTCGTCGTGGTGCCTACTGGGAAAACTGATCCGGAAGGAAGACCTGCTATCTGAGTGGTCGACGAGCCCGGAGCATTGTCTGTCCCGACCGGAGGCGTGTAGTTTACCACTGCACTACAGTTGCCTGCGTCTACCCCTGTCGTGATGTCGCCAGGACATGTGATCTCTGGTGATTCGTTATCTTCTACCGTTACATCGAAGCTACACGTGGCGGTGTTGCCCGCTCCGTCGGTTACTTCAAACGTGTTTGTCGTGGTGCCGATCGGGAACGCTGAGCCTGAAGAAAAGCCTGCTATTTGCTCTATTGTTCCACCACAATTATCCGATCCCACAGGGTCAGCGTATGTTACAATAGCGGTCGCTTGTCCTGGATCTGTACTTATAACTATGTCTGCAGGACAATCAATAGTTGGCAAAGCAGTATCATCTACTATTATGGTGTGAGTAACTGTGATGCTATTACCTGCTGCATCGGTTACACTATAGGTACGGGTGATCGTTTCAGGGTTGCTGCCTCCATCGGTTACTTCTCCCACAAACGCTACTGTAGGATTGGCCGTACAGTTGTCTGATTCGTCGGTAACTACCAATACATCTACTGCCGGAATATCTGCATCGCATTCTACATTCGTCGTTGACGGGTTGCTTGCCGTAGGACTTTCATTGTCTTCTACCACTACATCAAAACTACACGTGGCGGTATTGCCCGAGGCATCTGTCACCTCAAACGTATTCGTCGTGGTGCCTACTGGGAAAACTGATCCGGAAGGAAGACCTGCTATCTGAGTGGTCGACGAGCCCGGGGCATTGTCTGTCCCTACCGGAGGCGTGTAGTTTACCACTGCACTACAGTTGCCTGCGTCTACCCCTGTCGTGATGTCGCCAGGACATGTGATCTCTGGTGATTCGTTATCTTCTACCGTTACATCGAAGCTACACGTGGCGGTGTTGCCCGCTCCGTCGGTTACTTCAAACGTGTTTGTCGTGGTGCCGATCGGGAACGCTGAGCCTGAAGAAAAGCCTGCTATTTGCTCTATTGTTCCACCACAATTATCCGATCCCACAGGGTCAGCGTATGTTACAATAGCGGTCGCTTGTCCTGGATCTGTACTTATAACTATGTCTGCAGGACAATCAATAGTTGGCAAAGCAGTATCATCTACTATTATGGTGTGAGTAACTGTGATGCTATTACCTGCTGCATCGGTTACACTATAGGTACGGGTGATCGTTTCAGGGTTGCTGCCTCCATCGGTTACTTCTCCCACAAACGCTACTGTAGGATTGGCCGTACAGTTGTCTGATTCGTCGGTAACTACCAATACATCTACTGCCGGAATATCTGCATCGCATTCTACATTCGTCGTTGACGGGTTGCTTGCCGTAGGACTTTCATTGTCTTCTACCACTACATCAAAACTACACGTGGCGGTATTGCCCGAGGCATCTGTCACCTCAAACGTATTCGTCGTGGTGCCTACTGGGAAAACTGATCCGGAAGGAAGACCTGCTATCTGAGTGGTCGACGAGCCCGGGGCATTGTCTGTCCCTACCGGAGGCGTGTAGTTTACCACTGCACTGCAGTTGCCTGCATCTACTCCTGTCGTGATGTCGCCAGAACATGTGATCTCTGGTGATTCGTTATCTTCTACCGTTACATCGAAGCTACACGTGGCGGTGTTGCCCGCTCCGTCAGTTACTTCAAACGTGTTTGTCGTGGTGCCGATCGGGAACGCTGAGCCCGAGGACAGACCCGATATCTGGTTGATCGTAGCGCCACAGTTGTCGGTAAATGTGGGAAGCGTATACGTCACTACGGCTGTCGATTCGCCTGCATCTGTATCCTGGGTAATGTTGGATGGACAGCTCGTGATCACCGGATCGGTTACGTCATTGACTATAATCGTATGGGTAACTGTGATGCTATTACCTGCTGCATCGGTTACACTATAGGTACGGGTGATCGTTTCAGGGTTGCTGCCTCCATCGGTTACTTCTCCCACAAACGCTACTGTAGGATTGGCCGTACAGTTGTCCGATTCGTCGGTAACTACCAATACATCTACTGCCGGAATATCTGCATCGCATTCTACATTCGTCGTTGATGGGTTGCTTGCCGTGGGATTGGTAGTGTCGTTGGTAACAATTGCACTTCCGCTAAACGTACCGGAGCAATTTACATCACTAACGGCCGTAACGGTATAAGTAGCTGCATCGCCTGCAGTAAAAGTATATGGCGAAGATGTGATTCCATTAACAGTTGTGGGGGTAGTACCATCTGTATATGTAACACTCCATGGTTGATTCCCTGTAAGAGCTATACTTATATTAACTACATCTCCCGGACAAGCGAAACCACCTCCACTAATGGTAGCTGTAGGTTTATCTACTACTTCCACAGTTGATACTTCACTAACCTTGTCATCACAAGCTGATTCATCGTCTCCCACCTGCACTCTATAGTATGTAGTACCTGCACTCGCTGTAGGTACAACGTATGTGGACGCATTTGCTCCGCTTACATCTGAGAAAGAAACATTGTCTGTACTGGATTGCCATTGGTAAGTAAGATTACCTTCTGCACCGCTCGCTGACACACTCAGCTGAGTGGTTTCATCTACACATGCAGTAATATTTGAAGCGGGTTGACTGTCTATTGTATGTGAGTTCGTTATCGTTACAGTTGCAGTTGCTGCATTACCCGTACCTACACATCCGTTGGCATCCGTAATACTTGCAATAGTATATGACGTGGTTACTGTCGGAGATACAGGGATGTTGCTACCGCTAGTATAGTTGACAATAGGATCTGATACCCCATTCAGTACCACTGTGTACGGACTTGTCCCTCCTGTAATAGCAACAGTAAGGTTTGTGGTTTGCCCTGCACATATACTGGTTGCTCCACTCACTGTAGCAGCTGTAGACCCTCTATTGACAGTTACCGTAGCTGACCCGGAATTATTAGTTCCCATACAACCGTTTGCATCTGCAATACTTGTAATGGTATAGGTGGTGGTACTGGCCGGTGATACAGGTATTGGTGCACCACTAGTATATCCGGTAATCGATGAGCCATCACTCAGGCTAACTGTATAGGGTGACTGACCACCTGTAATGGTTATAGAAAGATTAGCTGTTTCACCTTTACAAACGGAAGTGGTGCCGGACAAACTCGCTGACGAAGATCCAGAATTAACATTAAACTGAACAGGCGCACTGTTGCTGGTAATGCTACAAGGACTAGCCGTACCCGTAACATCAATTTCTCTCGCACCACTTGCAAGACCTGACACAGAAAAGCTACCTGCGCCACTAGTAATACTAACACCAGTAGCTGTAAACGACCCTACTCCTGTCACTGTATAGTCAAAATCATACGTTCCGTTTGGCAATTCTGTAGCTCCACTAATAGCCACTACAGCATCGTCTCCATCACACACATCTGCTATGGTAATAGTAGGTGAAATATCTTCATCATCCAAAATAGTAACCGTTGCTACTGATGGGCTTCCTAGCTCCACATCAGAAGTACCCAATAGTGTAACTATCACCGACTCATCCGAACACTCAGCCAATGCATCGTCAAGTACATCCAGTGGTATGGTTACAGAAAGACTGTTAGTAGGTATAGTTACTGTGCCTGTAAGTGCTGTATAGTCGCTACCCGATGTTGCAGTACCGGATACTGCATAATTTACAGTAATATCACGAGGAGCTAAAGTCGGGACTCCCAGGTTATTGTATAAAGTAACGGTATACTCACCGTCATCGCTACCGGGTTCTGCTCCCTGATTGTCTGAAGCAGTAATACGAATCTCAGCGTCTCCATTTGTAATGGTAATGGTCAACCTACCGGTATCCACTCCATTGGCATCTGACACTATATAATCGAAAACTTCGGTAAGGGTTTCTCCAATAGCCAAACCGGAAACCGCCCCGTTTGCTTCGTCTACATCGTAAACATAAGTACCGTCTGTAGCCCAGTTGATAAAGCCATATTGCCCCGTTACATCATTTCCGGGATCGTTTTCTGCTACTCCTGCCAGGTTAATACTTCGCATAGATGCCACATAGAGTCCATCTCCGTCTACATCGGTATCGTTTGCCAGCAAATTACCACTTCCGTCAGTTTCGTTTACTGTATCGTCCGAACTGTTATTGATTTGGTTGATATCATCAGCCGCCACCGGATTGTCATTGCTGCCGGTAATGGTAATGGTAAGCACAGCCTGATCTGATCCTATGCCGTCCGTTACAGTATAGGTGAAAGTTTCCTGGACGGTCTCTCCCTGAGCCAGGTGGTTTACAGCGGCATTATCTAAGTAATAGTCGTATCTACCATTGGCCTGCCAATCGATATAGCCATAAGTCCCCGTGACATTCACTGCCGGATTGGTTTCTGATCCTATAGCACTAATGGTCAACGCATCTCCATCTGTGTCAATATCGTTGGCATCCAGTTCGCCATTTCCGTTTACATGATTGACACTTACAGTCCCTTCAGTAATTGTATTGGTATCATTAATTGCAACCGGGTTAGCATTGACAGGAATAATGTTAATACGTGTCGTTCCAAAGTTACTGTCACTGTCTCCGTCATTGACGACCACCGTAACCACACGTTGCGTATTGTCGGGATTAAGTGAAGTATTGTTGTATACTATTTGCTCAATAGCAGCCTGATAACTGGATAATGCTGCTGAACCTGTAAGCACCAATTGCCCGTCATTGTTATTGTAAGGATCTGATACAGAAATTCCAGGAGGCAAAGTTCCCTCAATACTTAATGTTTCGGATGTACCATCAGGCCTGTTTGTAAGAATAATTGTTGCGGATTCAATTTTCACATCGTTCGCATCAGTAATTATGACATCATTGTCTCCAATTCTTACATCGATATCCCCCTCAGTAAATGAGGTCAGGTAGTCGGCAACAGTAGCTGTAGAGCTATCATCATCGTCCAGATCCAGTTGAGGATTACATGTATCGTATGACCCGTTTTGTGCATCAAAAGTACCTGCCTGTGATTCCGATACGGTATAATTTATACTTCCTGATTCTGCTGAAGTTTCTACCGAATTGGCTAGGCCGTTTGCTCCATAAGGTCCTGCTATTATACCGCCTGTAAGTACTGTCATGTCATGGCCTGCTTCATAGGCATCTGCACAACTATCTCCATCGGAGTTTAAATCGAGGTGGTTGGGAATACCATCATCGTCTGTATCATATTCGTCGCATAGCGGACTGGATCCGGTAATGGTACAACTTCCCAGACTGGTAACATCCGGATCTAAATAGTTAGGAATACCGTCAGTATCCTGATCACCACTTGGATCTAAGCCTCCGGGCAAGCATCCAAAACCTCCCTGTGCACAAAACTCTGCCGTATCGGGAATACCGTCATTGTCATCATCCAGATCGTCTTTATCCAACACTCCGTCACGGTCAAAATCATCGTCGTTACTCACCGTTACATTTGCTATCGCTACATTGCTATCCTGATCTCCATCATTGACCACCACAGTAATGTTGCGATCTGCCACATCAGGATCCACAGTAGAATTGGCATATACGATGTTTCTTATCACTTCTTCGTATTCTGCTTTGGTAGCCGAACCACTAAATACAATTTGTCCGTCTGCATTATCATAAGCATCTGTCTCTGTAATAGAAACGGGCAAAGTATAACCTGATTTCAGCGCCAGCGACTCATTCGTACCATCGGGTCTGTTTGTCAGTATAATAGTCACACTTTCTATATTCGTATCATCCGCATCCTCTATAGAGTCGTCTATATCTGCTATGGCTACCGGATCTCCTCCTTCTATATATCCTGTAAAATAGTCGTATGCTACCGCCCCGGAACTGTTGTTTCCATCCAAATCCAATACAGGAGGATCGTTAACCGGCGTGATGGTAATGGTTACTGTTGCCTGGTCTGTTTCTCCGTTTCCGTCACTTATTTCATATACAAAAGAATCCGTATGATTTTCTGACCCATCGTGGACATATACAAATGTACCGTCTGGATTTAGTGTAAAATCAGCTCCATTGTAGCTTGGGCCGGTTATCAGGCTAACGGTGAGGTTATCTCCATCCACGTCCGAATCGGGAGTGCCTATTACCAATACTCCATCGTCTGTGGTAGCACCGGTGTTGGTTCCGTCTGCATCGTCTACTGTTATCGTTCCTCCTTCTGAAACCGTATACAGGTCGTTTTCCGCTACAGGAGGATCATTTAGTGGAAAAATCTTAAACGTAATGGTATCTACCAATGCAGCAAACTCTGTGTCCGGGTGATTGGAGTCGTCTTTTACCTGGAAAATAAAATTGGTATACGGGTTTCCGTTTTCATTGGCATCCGGCTGAAAGCTAAAGCTGTCTCTGGAGCCATACTCTGTGCCGTTGTTTACGTTCGTTTGGGTTACAGGACTACCGTTGTACCTCAACGTACCATTGTCGGGTAATTCTTTTATCACTATAGCTTCAAAATCGTCCCCGTCTGCGTCGGAAAATGAGAAATCTACATTTGAAAATGCAAAAGTCTGATCTTCGTTGAGCACTATGGTTTTACTCGCACTATTAGGCGTTGTTTTTGGTGTGGTGTAGTTGTTGAAAAAACAGGTATTGTATAAATCAAACTCCACAAGCCTTTCCCCATCGTCATCACCTGCAGGACTAATGGTACCCCCTCTTACTCTAAACACCGAGGTGTTTTCAAAAGTACCGTATACCGTATGCAACGGTTCGTCTGTATCGCCGGGTGTCACATCATTGTCGTTGGATGACTGGAAAGTAGTAAACGGATCATCAAAATCACGGGTAATGTTATTGTTTTGCTCCAGGGTAATTCCCGGGCTGTCAATATATCCCACAAAGTCTCTACACGTGGTATACCCATCTACATCCGCACCTATCATGGCTATATTGGAAATGTTCACCGGCGTGGTAGTGCCGGCCAGTACCAATGTAATTTTCCAATCTACATACATAGTTGATCCAGAGCCAGACCAGTCAATCAGTGGCCTGAATGACTCGACATTACCTGAGTTGTCGTCTATATCGAGCAGCGTACAGTTCACTATTCCGGTAAGTTCTACCAAAGCATCCAGCGAATTGACTCCCCTATCGATATCGTGAAAACGGTATACGGCTCCTACAGCTCCTGCTGTTCCGGACACCAGGTCGATAGTAGTAGCTTCGTCGAATGTATATTGTGGAAATGAACTACAACCCACTGATAAGGTAGAAATCGCCACATTACTATCTGCTGTACCGTCATTGACTACAATCTGAATAACCCTGTCTGTCAGATCCGGTGTAGCCGACGCATTGGTATAGCGAATGATTTTGAGTACATTCTGATAGTCGTCTAATTCACTGCTCCCACTCAAAACCAACTTTCCGTCCGAGTCGGAGTATGCATCAGTCACTGTAATGTTGGGTGGTAGTGTTCCGTCTACCGATAATTGTTCATTGATTCCATCGGGCCTGTTTGTCAGAGTGATGGTTACACTTTCTATAAATGTGTCGTCTGCATCTGTAATTTTCACATCTGTGTCAGCCACAATGTCGCCCACAGTGCCGTCTAAAAACCGAGTTTGGTAATCAAAACCGGTTGCTCCTGACCCATTGTTGGCATCCAGGTCCATCACCGGTGGTGTATTGCCGGTAACAGTAATCGTTACGGAAGCTTCGTTAGACCTGTCTTTGTCATCGTCTGCTACTGTATAATTTACCTGTGCAGTACCGGTAAATGAAGCATCCGGCAGGAATGTCAGGTCACCATTTTCATTTACCGAATAAGTACCTTCTCCTGCAATCACCAAAGGATTGTATTTATCTCCTGTATTTAAAAAATCAGAGGGATCGATCAAAATAATGCTGGATGGGTCAATGGTACCATCCACGTCGGTATCGTTTGAAGTGATATTAGCCAGGGTAACCGAAGTAGCTTCATTGGTACTGCCTGTGTCATCATTGGCTACAGGCAGGTCATTGATCTCATTTACTATCACTGGCACGATCACCTCTTCATTGGACTCAAACCCTTCATTGTCTCTGGCAAATACCGTGAAAGCCGATAAAGTACCACTATCATTAGTGTCAGGTGTCCAAAACGCTTTGAGTCCCAGTTCAGCACTTACTACGTCGTTGGTACCGGGAGCGTATGGAGTTGCCGTAGCTTCGGAGGCTCCTATTTTCAGCGTTCCGGTAACTACATTTTGTACAACAAAGGCCGTAACTTCTCCATCAGCATCCATAGCATCGGAGTTGTCATTTATTTCGAGAAAATCTATCTCAACCTGAGTTTCTTCGGTAGTGGTTTCTACCGGACCTATGGCCGATAATGTAGGCGGAAACTTCACAGACAGTGTGGTGGTCGCAGTATTGCTATCATCGGTACCGTCATTAACCACTACAGTAATTATCCTGTTTTCGTTATTGGGGTTTATCGAGTTATTGTTGTACTGAATCTGCTCTATGGCAGTTTGATAATCGGCCAAAGAAGCCGTTCCTGACAATTCCAGTATTCCATCCGTATTGTCATAAGTATTGGTAACTGTAATGCCAGCCGGTAAAGATCCGTTTACACTCAGGCTTTCATTCGATCCATTCAACCGGTTAGTCAAGGTGATCGTTGCACGTACGAGAGTTGTACCATCACCATCCGTAATTTCTGTATCATCATCAGCAATATTGACTGCAGGTCTTCCCTTTTGAAAAGTGGCAGCATAACCTGTGCCAGCTTCGGAAGCATCCAGATCCAGCTGAGGGATACTATTTACTGACACCACAGTAATCGTACTGGTAGCTACATTACTGTTTGCTCCTCCATCGTTTACTACTACTTCAACCACTCGGTTGGTTTCATCCGGAACATTCGAAACGTTTTCGTACTTCACTAGTCCCAAAACGAATTCGTAATCGGCAATGGGCTCTGATGAGGTCATCGTAATGGAATAATTATCCGCCGAGACGGTAGTAGTGATGCCATAAGTAGCCAATATAGCTGCTGCATCGTCTACCAGTAAGTATTCGTTGGCTCCATCCTGAGGGTTGGTAAGTGTAAATACGGCAATATCCATATTTACATCGTCACTATCGGTAATGTCTACATTGCCTGAACTGGCTACCGGTGTAGCCGGATCGCCTTCCGTAAATGTGAATGCATAATCATTTCCTCCTGAAGTATTGTCTAAGTCCAGCACCGGTGGGTCAGAACAAACCTGCACACTCAAATTGCCCTGAAGGATGACTCCATCGCCTCCGGCTGCAGCATTTCTCACCGAGCTACTGCCTCCTCCACTGGGTATAAATACCCCCGGCTGACCTCCCGAAACATTGGTGATTACCCCAGGTAAAGTCACACTGGTGTGAATGAAGCCTCCGCCTCCGCCCCCTCCGGGACCGTGTCCTGATCCTGTAGTTATCGATCCTCCATCTCCCCCGGATACATTGAGGGTAAGATTAGTAGGATTGGTAAAATTATTTACTTCCAAAAGAACAGAACCTCCTGCGCCTCCGCCACCGGCTCCATCATTGATGGTAATATCTACTGCGTCCGGAGCATTTGCATTAATGGCATAGCTACCTGTAATGTTAAGTGTATTGGCAGTTAGAAAAACTATACCCCCTCCATCGCTGGCAGGTGCTGTAGCCCCGTTGTTTTGGTGACCGCCACCACCACCACCACCCAAAAACAATCTCGGGAGGCCTTCAGAATAATATGTTGAAAGACTAACACCACCAACACCACCTTCATTGGTTTCATTGGGCCAACCGTCACCGCCTTGTCCTCCTGCTCCATAGTTTCCACCTCCGCCACCGCCGGAGTTGTGATCGTTTCCACCACCTCCTCCATTGGCTTGCTTACCTCTACAGGCAGCTCCGGGTATTTCCACTATCCCTTCTCCTTTGATCCCTCCCTTACCTGAGGTAATGTCACAAACGTATAAATCCGGTTCTGCTGAATCTGCATTCACAGACTCATCGCCTCCGCGAAACCCAAGCCCCTCTGCGTTGATATTGGCCGACATAGTAATCGTACCTGTAGCTTCCAGCGCTATCACACCTCCGGTAGTGCCGTTCCATGCCTGACCGGTGATCTCTCCGTTGATGGTAACATTGGTATACACCGGCACTCTTATCACCTGCACCGGGTGCAGGCTAAAGTTATACGTTTTGCATATTGGAAAAGACAGAGTTATATCCGCTCCCGAAACGGAAGCAATTGTATTAAACTCGTAATTTCCTGCCCCGTCGAAACTAATGATGTCCCCATACGAAGAACTGTTCGTTTCGTCGATTACAGTACCCTTCATCTGTATCAGCAATATTTTGTCTCCGGGGTTCCATCCCGATATATCACCAGAGTTGGTAACGGTAACTACACTACCCGATGTACTATTTACAGCAGCGTATTCGTTGACAGTACCAGATATAGTCTGCGCATACAGGTTTGAGTATCCAAAAGTAAAAAGTAACAGGGCAAATAGTATAGTCCGGATACAGGCTATCCGTAGGTTAGCGGTAAAGTTTCTCATAACATGAGTGTTGGTTGACAATCCTTTATTATGTAATATTCTTGTAATCCTTGTGTTCAATAAGCACTCTAAAATAGAAGGATTAATTGGTTTTTTATTCTTTTCTTCGGTGAACGGCTAATATTTGTCGTTGAAATCTGGTTAATGTGTTGTATACCTATGTATAAAAAAATACTTTTTGTTAAAATTTATACCAACCCCACACAATAAAATTCTAAAATAGAAGTTATTTTTCTAAGTATTATTAAAAAAATACTATTCCTATCTGCATTTTCGTTTTCCCAAGCTCAGCTGATATTACATAAGGTATAAAACATCTTGCAAAAGTGCAAAAAACAACATCGCCAGAATGACACTTTTGCTACTATCTAAAGAAAAAGACTCTATTTCCGTTGGTTTTTGTGTAACACCCTTTCCTAACTCCAAAAAAAACAGTAGTACAAATGGTATGCTACAACTCACTGTTTTCAACTTCGGGCTTTAAGCAACTATGACAAACACTCTGTTCCCAAAAGATAAAAACCTTAACTATATGCCTGACTGTAAAAACCTTTCTCATTAATAACAAACTAAATCAGGTCAATACTCCGAACGGATAACCTTTTAGGTGGGCATCTATAAAAACAGCCCATGCAATCCACAAAGCCCACCCAACCCCCTACTCTCAACCAGCTTGAATATATAGATACAAAGGGAAATACTATTGATCGCATTATCAATAGACCTTAAGGTCTATTTTTAAACTCATATATTTTGTGGATTAAAGGCTAAATCCAGAGTTTTGTGAAACTCTCCTTTCGCAGTAAATTAAAATAGTATATGCATCCACCTAATCTGTTAACTTCATTACTTACAATAGTTCTCTTTGTTTTACACCTATCCTCAGCCAATGCATCGGCATCCCCGACAGTTTACCCCACACAATTAGCCGTGGAAGATTATATTCTGGCTCAAAAACCAGACTCAGCTCAGCTACTGCTGAGTAAACTCCCCTCAGACAATCCGTACTCTCAAACCCTGCAACGGATCGTATCTCCTCAGCAGGCCACTTACAAAGACTACATGAGGTTTTTGGACTCAGTAACCGTACGAAACAAAATAGATTACAAACTACTCGACCGCTTTCTGGAAGAGTCTATACTACCCCCAAAAGCATCGCAAACCATTAATCTAGACTATGTCATTCTGAAATGGATTCAAATAAGGTATTTGTCCAGCGAATTGCTGCTACTGGATAAAGCTACTACTTTGAACGAAAAGCTCTTGAGCTACATCAACCAGTTTGACTCTAACGACGACAACACCAAACGAGCCAAAATACTAGCCAGCACACACAAGATTGTAATGAATCAAATACAAGATGACTTAGCTACAGGAAAGTCTCTTTGTCTGGAAAATGAAAAAATAGCCCGATCGCTAAACGATACCAGTCTCATCGTATTATCCCTGAGTTTATACAGCGATTTTCTGGTAAGTGAAAACAAGCTGGATGAGTACATAAGTGTAAACGAGCAAGCCTATGAGCTAGACAAGGGAAGGACTGAAAAAAGCTGGGTGTATTCCGGAGTAATCTATCATCTGATCAATGCCTACTCTTTCAAAGGCGGTCACAATGCGCGTGTACTGGATCTGCTAAATGAACTACACAATATTCCGGGCAGCACGCCTCTTTGCTACCCGCTCTACGCTCAGTTTCTCAGTACACTTCCAACATCATCACCTATTGCCCAATCAATTTACGAAAAATTTGATGCGACAGACGCAGAATCATTTTGCAAAAACATAACAGCACTCGCAAAGGAAACACTGAACCTAAACGACTACTACCATACCCTGAGAGAATGTGCCAATGTGCTGGCCAATGCGCAACTTTACCAACAAGCCATGGACTACCAGGGAGTATCTATAGCCGTAAACAAAAAAATCTATTCGCAGGAGCTATCGCAAAACCTGGCTGACTATGAAACTAAGCTGGCTGTGCATGAAAAAGAGCTTGAAATAGCCCATGAAAAGGAGAAATCCACCCTATACATGATCATTATGTTTTTAGCCGGTTTCTTACTCTTGATTGCTGTTTTTGCCTCTTTCCGACTCCAACAACAAACTCAAAAACTAAAAAAGAAAAACATTCAGATCGCTGAACAACGGGATGCCATCAGCAAACGTGAAGCTGAAAAAGAGCTTCTTCTTCGTGAGGTAAACCACAGGGTAAAAAACAACTTCCAAATTATCCTGAGCTTACTGGAGATACAGGCCAACGACATTCAGGACCCTCAGGCACTGGCTCTGACTCAGGAGGGAAAAAGCCGGGTAAGATCAATGTCGCTAATCCACGACAGTCTCTTCCAGAATGACAACCTCAACATTCCTTTCGACGAGTATGTGAAAAAACTCATCGCAGAAATTTCGAATATGTTTACCCTGAAAGAACCACCCAAAATAAGCATAGCACCTACCAGCCAGTCATTTGACATAGATACTGCTATACCCCTAGGACTGATCATAAACGAACTGGTGACCAATGCGTTTAAATATGGTTTTAACAAAACCCAAAAGCTACTCGATATTTCCGTAACTCAACAGGAAAAAAATGGCCACTATCAACTAAAAGTAACAGATAACGGTAACGGAATAGAAGGTGACTTTGAAGCCGCAAAAACGAAAAGCACCGGACTAAGGCTGGTAAGTAGGCTGGCACGCCAACTGCAGGGCACTCTGGAGTATACCTACCACTCAGGTTGCTCCTTCATCGTGTCATTTAAAGACACGCCTACCCGGCAAATAGAAGGCGATATGGGTTAACGAATATACTGCTGATGGCGCATCACCCAGCTCACAAGCGAGTGGGTAGTATTGGGCAGCTGTAGCTTTTTACAGATGTTGTGGCGATGATTTTTGACTGTACTCAGGCTTATGTTGAGCTCTTCAGCTATCTGACGGGAAGTCAGGTCTTCTTTAATCTTCTGCAGCACCACTTTTTCCATCGGGGTAATAGACGATATCTGCTCCAGTACACCTACGTCTATTTCATTGCTGTTTTTTACCCGTTCATAAGTACTAAAGGCGACTTCCAATGCAGCCAGTACATCAGCCTTGCCAAAGGGCTTAATCAGATAAGCATAAGGCTGTGTAGCCTTGGCTTCCTGTATAGTTTTCCTATCGGAATGTGATGATAAAAAAATGTGTGGCACATCGCTTTTGCTCCTGATAAAGTCAGCCACATCAATGCCGGTTTTAACACTACCCAGGTGAATATCCAATATCACCAAGTCAGTTTGCGCAGGATCAAAGGCCTGCACGGCTTCTTTGTACGACAAAGCCGGCTCGTGTGCTTCATACCCCAGCTCCGTCAATACCCGACACAACTCATCGGCTATGAGCACTTCATCTTCTACAACAAATATTCTTTTGGACATATATCCCCAATGATAAAACACAAACATACATACAAATGCATATATACTACACCCTGCCTTTAGGGTAATGCTACTGCCCTACTTCGAGTGACTGCAACACATCAAGCAAAGCAGCCAAGGTCTGCCCCTGCCTCGTTTTCCCTTCTTTATCGATACACCATGCAATCTCTCCATTGGCTGCCATCAACTCAACCGAGCAATTGGCTGAAGGTGCTAAACCATAACCGGCTCTATGCAGCGCATGCTCTCCCCATTGACGTAGCGACTCATCGGCATTCAGAGCTACCAGCCCTTGTTGTTTGGCGGTGGTCACTACCTTTCCCGTTAATACATCTACCTGAAAATCGTCCTGATAAAAAGCCCTGGAAAGCTCACCCTGCCAGGCCAGATCCTCGGGAGCACCCGTGCTTATTGCTGCATTGAAATGCATCAGCCAAAACTGATCGGCAAACTGCATCGACAAAGCCAGTTCGTGTGTAGACACTACAATGCACTTATCTTTTTTGATATCGTGCAACAGCTTCATCACTTCCACCCGATTGATAAGGTCCAGGTGTGCTGTAGGTTCATCGAGCAAAATCACATCTGTATCCTGCGCCAGCACACGTGCTATCATCGCTTTTTGTCGCTGGCCATCGCTCAGGTCGCTTATCCGCTTATCTGCTATATAATTAATTCTGCATCGGGTGATGGCCTCTTGCACCTTGCTGTGGTCGTTAGCCGAAAGCCTGCCTAGCCAGTTGGTATACGGATATCGCCCAAGCCCTACCAGCTCACGTACAGTCATGGCCGGCACTCCTACTTTCTCGGTAGTCACTATACCCAGCTGTCTGGCCAGCTCTCCTGACGACATATCTTCGGGACTTTTTCCATGGAGCAGAATTTGACCTCCCAATGCTGGCTGTGTCATCGCCAATGTACGAAGCAATGTAGACTTGCCCACACCGTTTTGTCCCAGCAGGCAAATCAGCTGCCCCGGCTTCACAGTCAGGTTTATGGCTCTGCCAATTATTTTACTGTCATAGCCAATCGCCAGATCACGGGCTGCCAATATCGTAGAATCAGTAGTCAAAAGTTTGCCTGCAAGTTTTTATACCTAACAATGAGCCAAATCACCAATGGTCCTCCAAACAAGGATGTAACCGCATTGAGCGGCAATGTCTGTGCGACTCCCGGCAACCTGGCTCCCAGATCGCATACCAGCAATATGACCGCACCAATAAGTGCTGTAAATGGCAGTACCTGCCTATGATCTGTACCGGGCGATACCATGCGTGCTATATGGGGCACTGCCAATCCCACAAACGCAATAGGCCCGCAAAAAGCTGTAATCGTACCCGCCAGCATTGCCGTAAGTAAAATAATGGCATAACGAATGGTTCGTATCGAAAGCCCTGCATTTTGAGCATATACTTCGCCCAACTGCAAAATGTTAAGGGGCTTAATCATAAACACCGACAAGGTGAGCGCTAACACCAAAACCGGTGCAAGCACCTGTAGTTCGTCCCAGGTTACCCCACCCAAATCACCAAATGTCCAAAGCAGGTAAGATTGTATATTTTCAGGAGTACTAAAATACTGAAAGATACTAACCAGCGAAGATGTGGTACTGCTAAACATCAATCCGATAATCAGCAATGAGGTGTTGTTTTTGACTAAACGAGCAAAAAACAACACTACAGAAAACACCAATGAAGCACCTACCACTGCACCTGTGATGATACTCCAATTGTCGGGCTGAAAAAAGGATAAAGAGGCTGAGATACCGGCACCCCCTAATACTACCAGAGCCACACCCAGACTAGCTCCGGAGCTAACCCCAAGTACAAACGGGCCTGCGAGAGGATTGCGGAAATAGGTTTGCATAAACAAGCCACTGAGACTAAGCCCCATACCGGCCAGCACTGCTGCTATAGCTCTGGGCAAGCGAAAGTGCAAAACAATGGTACGCCAGGCTTCATTCTCTCCCTGCTGCCCCAGCAAGATAGCACAGGTGTCGGCAAGTGGTATACGAACTGACCCCAGAGACAAGTGTCCCAAAAAAGCGACAATCAGTAAAACCAAAAACAAAAGGAGGTGCTTTTTCAAAGGCGTAGGTTTGCAGCGTTTTTAAAATGCCATATCTCTCTGCAAAACAACAAAAAACCTCTATTCCAGACAACTAATCCTACATGTGATTGCAGCATAATGCTCTACGGAGCATTGGTACTGGAAAAGCCTTAATCCTGATAGCTCATCAATAGTCTTCATAGTCCTAAATATCACCTGTGTATATTTAACACAAACAAGGGTACTCACTCCGGCAGTTTAACGAGTACATCATCATCGGCAAACTGATCTGATACTTTTTCTATAGCGCCTATTTACCTGCTTATCAGGGCGTTCAAAATAATCATTAAAATAATTAAACGAACGTTGACATATATTTATAATTCGTCTTACTTTTGCAGCGGCAAACCGATACGACCAGCTCCTATCGAATCCCCCAGGGCCGGAAGGCAGCAAGGGTAGATGGTTGTAGCGGTGCGATATACGGTTTGCCTCTTTTCTTTATTTCCCCTCCAAACACACTACGGTTTTCTTTTTCTAATTAGATTTGTTTCAGGATGGCAAGAGCTGTGTATATGCATACTTTTTGCTCCTTTAACGAAAATAAATAAACCAATAGCGCATGTACATCATCAAGGTAAAAGGCAAAGCAAAAATACCTGACTACATTCAGTTAAGGGACGATAATTTCGTGTTGATTGCTTATTTTCGTGCTGACAGACCGCTGAAAAAACTAGAAAAATACGGACTGGAAGGAAAAGAAAAAGAACTTTCCGGTATCATTGAAAATCTATCTTACGGCAAACTAGAACCTTTAAAGCTTTAATAAAAACTATGGAATTTAGCTCACAACCAGTAGTAACGGTCAACAGCGCTGATATATACCAGGAAGACCAGGTGGTACTCAATAATATCAGTTTTTCTATAGACAAGGGAGAGTTTGTATACCTGATAGGCAGAACGGGCAGTGGCAAATCATCGCTACTGAAAACCATTTATGCCGACCTTCCCTTACGTACCGGAGAAGTTCAGGTAGCCGGCATCAACATCAACGGCATCAAACGCAAACAAATCCCTCATCTGCGGCGGAAAATAGGAATTGTTTTTCAGGACTTTCAACTCTTCAACGACCGATCGGTAACTGAAAACCTGACCTTTGTGATGCAGGCTACCGGCTGGACGGAAAAATCAAAAATAAAAGCACGATTGGCCGAGGTTCTCATGCGTGTAGGACTGGGAGCCGTATCCTCTAAGATGCCCCACCAACTGTCTGGTGGCGAGCAACAACGCGTGGTTATAGCCCGGGCTCTCATTAACGAACCCAGCATACTGATAGCCGACGAACCTACAGGAAATCTGGACCCACGGGTGTCGGATGATATCTTTAAACTATTTCTGGAAATAAACCGCAGCGGTACTGCCGTACTGATGGCTACCCACTACCATGCCTTTTTAGAAAACTATCCGGCCCGCGTGCTCAAATGCGAAGACGGTAAAATTCTCGACTCAGAAAAAGAAGAGTTTGAGCTCTCGCGCAACTTCTAAGGGAGCAAACCTTACTGACGAGGTACGTAAACTACTTTTTTGGTCTCAAAAAAGGGCTCATCGTAGGTGCGACTAAGGTCAAACAACTTGTAGCGCAACTTCGACTCTTTCAGTTCCTCTTCCAGATCGCCTCCCTTCAGGTACAAAATGCCGTTTTTTAGTTCATTGGCAGACTCTTTATTGAACTTGTTTTTCACCCAACCATAAAAAGGCTTGAGCCGGGTAACTGCACGGCTTACCACAAAATCATACTTTTCATTAACAGCCTCCACCCGCTTATGGCTGGCCTTTACATTCTGTAAGTTTAGTCCCTCTGCCACATGGTTTACCACCTTTATCTTCTTGCCAATAGAATCGACAAGGTGAAAATCTACATCGGGAAAAAGTGTAGCCAAAGGAATGCCGGGGAACCCCCCTCCCGTGCCTACATCGAGCACTTGTGTGCCCGGCTCAAAAGACATAACTCTGGCAATGCCCAGCGAATGAAGTATGTGGCGTGTGTACAGCTCATCTATATCTTTTCGGCTTACTACATTTATTTTAGCATTCCACTCCTTGTACAGCTCGCCCATTTTTTCAAACTGCGACACTTGTTCATCCGTTAGTCCCGAAAAATATTTTTGAATCAGATCAACCATACTGCCTTTTATCTAAATTAATTTGCCCGATTATTTACCACTTCCTTTAAACGCCTCATCCCGGTGCTTAAACAGGATATTGAAGCTGGTAAGGCTGCCGTAAATGCGTGTAATATACTGCTGCAAATTTACTTTTTCTTCGTCTGTAAGTGCAGAACTGTTTATACGCTGCTCCATCACCCGCAAACGATCGCGCACCATTACTATCTTATGAAAAAAACTATCAATAGGCAGTTCGTAGGGTTTTAGCTCAGTATTGGCGGGTTGGAAAATGAGCTTACCTCCCGTCCACTTGTCTCCCAGATCCACCACTTCCTGTTCGTCCGTCACAGCCGACAGCAACCTACCAAGGGTTTCTTCTACCTGCTGCAGACTTACTACATCCTGAGTAGGCTCTACCCATTCTATGATTTCCCAGCTCTCCTGCTCGCTCTTGGGCAATTGTTTATTACCATGATTAACAAAAGTAATGAGGTATTCGTGGCTGGTTACCTGCACCACTATACCTACCCCCCACTCGCTATGTCTTACACGCGAGCCTATGCCTAAGTATATGTCTTCCATTTATAGTATTATAAAAAACCTAAATAATAGTCTGATCAAAAAAGCCCGCAATAGTTCTACTTTGTCATATTTGAAAATAGCGCAAACCCTGACAGGTTTAATGACCCTAAAAGCCTAACTTACGCCAGTTGAAGGGATAAAACCTGTCAGGTATCGACCCTCTTATCTCAACTTGACAAAGTAGGAATAGACCTTAGAAGGGATACTATTGCGGGCAATTGTTTTGAGTTTTTATGATCAGATCTTCAGTGTATTTATATGATCGTATGCTTTTTGGAGGTTTCCGAAAGGATCTCCGGTACGTTCGTCTTCTATAAAGTAATATTTCAGACCTACCTTCTTTTTCTCATTGAAAATAGATTGAAAATCGATAATTCCCTCACCCACAGTCGTCTGATCCAGATTGGCAGCAGCATCTTTTACATGAAAGAGGCTAAATCTACCCGGATATTTTCTCAGGAAAGTAAGCGGATCATAGCCTCCTTTTTTAATCCAGTACAGGTCCGCTTCAAACGAAACCAAATCTGACTGAGTATTTTCTATCAGTATTTCCTGAGGTATCTCTCCATTGCTCGTCTTTTCAAATTCAAAGGCATGATTGTGGTAGCAAAACTCCACTCCACTGCCTTTAAACTGCTCTCCAACTTTATTGAAGTTTTCAGCTACTTTGTAGTAGTCTTTACGCAAGTCGTTGGACAGGTAAGGTACTACCAGGTGCTTCACGCCCAACTCTTTTGAAGACTCTATGATAGCAGGCGCCTGCTCAGGTGTAAAATACGATGCATGACAAGAAACTACTTCCATTCCCAAATCAGCTACTACTTTTTTGTAAGCCGATGGCGACATCCCAAACACCTGACCGTCTGTACCCATTCCATAAGCCTCTATGTATTTGTAGCCTATGTCGGCTATCTTTTTCATGCTGCCGGCAAAGTCCTGCTTTAGTGCATCTCGTACCGAATACACCTGCACGCCCATGGCCTTAGAGGATACTCCTGATATTGTTTGTCTGGTTTTGCAGGCCATGGGGGCTATCAGTGCTCCCGCAGCTGCCAACGAAGTGTTTTTGATAAATTTCCTTCTACTTGTCATTCGTTTAGTATTTTTGGTTTACTCCTTTTATGAACATATCTTTTCGCAAACATACACCAGACAGTCCTGATTACGGATGAAAAAAAACACAAAATAGCAATCAAAAGGCTATTCGATAAGATCACCTGATCCTCTACTCCTACACTATGGTGTTTCTCAAGGGAGACCTGAAAATCAAAGCACAATTTTACTCTTCGTCGAGCTCCTGCTGATGCACTTGATACCGACTAAGGGCTTCCGGTAAAATTTTGACCAAGTCGTAAGTATTGCTTCTGCATATATACGCTGGCGAAATCCCCGACACACGAAAAAAGTCGCGGTAATAGTACTCATCGAGGTAGAGGTCGAGTAGTTTCAGTACTTCACTCAGCTTTTTGCTCGCCTGTGTATATTCCTTATTGCCTTTTTCGTTTTGTTTCTTCAGTTCATAGTATTTTTTTTCTTCCTTGTACGATTTGCTAAACAGCCGATACAAAGCAGTCATAGGGCTTGCCAGGGCACTCAGCCCCATGTGGTAGTTCTCTTCCGACGATCGCTCAGGGTAGTGTATCCCGGGCACTTTCATGGTAGTTCTTTCCGGCTTTTTCAATATGGTATTAGCCTGGTATATCCCTTTCACCTCCACACCGTCGAGTTGTAGTGTACTTCTTTTCATAGCTACCAGCAGCTCTCCACCGCCATCTGCCACTATAGAGAGCGAATCGTACCCCACACTGGTAAAGTGCAAAGTATCCAATGGGCGCACACGTATACTAAACCGACCATTGATATCGGACACTGTGCCTGTGTGTGCCTGCAAGTAGATGTGCACACCCGGTAGGTCTTCCAGACTTTCTGCATCGATCACAATTCCTGATACTTCTATTTGCTGCGCACACACCTGAGCACCACTACCCACCACTGCCAGACACAGCACTGCCCAAAGAAATGGCTTTATTTCGTCATACATATACATGAGAAATGCACCCTGCTGCCCGTAAGTTGCAGACACCTTCATTTGCATCGTTTTTTACAGTCGCGCCCCCATCCTGCCTAATCTTTTCTAGGTTTGTGGTATGAAGAAAATTTCGCTCGTTACAGGAGGCGCCGGATTTATCGGTTCACATGTAGTAAATCACCTGATCCGTGAAGGTCATCAGGTGGTAGTCGTTGACGATTTGTCTGGTGGATTCAAAGATAACATTCACCCCAAAGCAGTATTTCATCCCGGTAGTATTACCGATGAAACACTGATCAACAAACTGTTTGACACATACCACTTTACTTATGTGTACCACCTGGCAGCTTACGCTGCTGAGGGGTTGAGCCATTTTATCAGGCGCTATAACTATACCAACAACCTGACAGGTAGTGTAACTCTAATCAATGCTGCCGTTAACCACAACGTAAAATGTTTTGTCTTTACATCGTCTATTGCTGTATATGGCGACAATGCATCCGAGCTGAGTGAGAGCACTCCCTCTCAACCAGCTGACCCTTACGGCATAGCCAAATATGCCGTAGAATTAGATATTCAAAACGCTCATAAAATGTTTGGGCTCGACTATGTCATCTTTCGCCCGCACAATGTATACGGCCCTCACCAACATCTGGGCGACCGGTATCGCAATGTGGTAGGCATTTTCATGAATCAGCTACTAAGTAATAAGCCACTTACCGTTTTCGGAGACGGCAGCCAAACCCGGGCTTTTTCTTACATAGACGATGTAGCACCTTACATTGCTAAAGCACCCGATTTGAAAGCAGCACGAAATCAAACATTTAACATAGGCTGTGACCAATCCTACAGTGTGAACGAGCTGGCCAAAGCGGTATGCAAGGCTATGAACGGCCACCAGCCTATACAATATCTGGCTGCCAGACAGGAGGCTCATCACGCCCGGGCTACTCATCGCCTTTTCAGGCAGGCCTTTGCGCCGGCACCCCTCACTCCTCTTGACGAAGGATTGGCACAAATGGCAACCTGGGCAAAAAAAAGAGGAGCTCAAACTCCCTCCCGATTTGGCTCTATCGAAATTGAAAAAAACCTTCCTTGCAGTTGGCGATAATATCTGTTATCCTGAAATTATTAGTTTTGCCAGCCAAAAAAAACTTATGAGTGACCAACCGCTAGTATCGATCATTATGGCTGTAAAAGACACAGCTCCTTACCTTAGGGCATGCATCGATTCTATAATAGCTCAATCGTATCAAAACTGGGAATTGATAGCTGTAAACGATCACTCTACAGACGAAACCCCCGAAATACTGGCACAATATGCTGAACAAGACAATCGCATAAGGGTGTATCACAGCGACAAGCCCCGACTGATCCCTACACTACAGGTAGGATATGCTCAAGCCCGGGGAGAGCTGATCAACCGCATGGACTCTGACGACAAAATGCCCGTGTACAAACTCAGCCTACTGGTGAGTGAATGGCTCAAATACGGCAAGGGGACGATCATAGCCGGTGGCACTCAGCACTTTGTAGACGAAGGGCAGGTGGGAGATGGTTTTGTCCGCTATGAAAACTGGCTCAATGAGGTAGCCAAAAACAGCACGCACTATCAGCAAATCTATCAGGAATGTGTTATCCCTTCACATTGCTGGATCATTCACAAGGAAGATTTTGATGCGGTAGGTGCTTTTGACCCTATCGTGTACCCCGAAGACTATGACCTCTGCTTTCGGATGTACCGCAAGCAACTGCGTGTGGTAGGCATAGATGCCATACTACACTACTGGCGCGATCGCTCTAGTCGCATATCGCGCACATGGGACGAATACAAAGACAATCGCTATTTCGACCTCAAACTGCGCTACTTCTACGAGCTGGACAGAGACGACCGACGGCCGCTTGTGCTGTGGGGCGGTGGAAGAAATGGCAAAGACATGGCTCGCCTGCTGCAAAAACACAACGACACCTTTCACTGGGTGTGTGACAACAGCAAAAAAATAGGAAAGGATATTTATGGAGTAAAAATGCAGCACTATGCAGACATACCTTCAATAGAAAATCCTCAGATTATAATTGTAGTGTCGTCACCCGAAGGCAAAGATGACATTCTGCATACGCTGGAGCAGTGGGGCAAGCAACCTGTAAAGGACTATTGGTTTTTTGCCTGAAACAAAAAAAGCTGTAGCCAAAGCCTCTTTTCCTCCAGAAAAGTCAGTCTTTGAATACAGCTCCTTCGTGCTATCCGACAGGATTACCTGCCAAATATATAGCGGACGTTGAATCCGAAGCGATCAAAAAACAGATCGGTATGTTCGACAATAGTCAGTGTAGGGCGCCAATCCACACTCAGGGATATGGGAGCATCTTCAAAGGAGTATTCCACGCCAATTTCGCCTGATGCTGCCAATACAAATGGATCGCCTAAAAAGACTGTAGGACCTACACCGGCATACCAGTTGAGACCATCTTCACCGAGGGGTTTGTATATAAAATCCCACAGAGCATCTACACCTACTCCCGAGTTGCCAAAAGACACATCTGCATGTATGCGACTAAATTCTGATGTAGAGAAAATCGCATCTACAGCTACATTGCCACCGGTTACATCTCCTAGCCTTACCCCTATTTCCTGACCGTAAAGCGCTGTACTCATCCCCCACAGGGACACTGCTAATACCAATAATTTCTTCATGTTATATACTTTTTATTTTGTTGATTTGAATCCGCTAAGTTAATACAGACATCCCCAATCCTACAATGCTACCCCAGGCTTTCTTCAATACTAATCTTGCCTGTCTGCATCCTCACCTAAGCACCTCAATAGTCTTGGATCCAGGCATGAGCTTTACAAAACCTAAACATGAACGAGCATTCCATTAATAACCAATAACTTTTGTCCCACATAAGCAACTATACCCGTAATGTATTTGTATAGCTGATCCTCCTATGAAGAGAATCACCTTCCTGAAAACATTACACTTCCTTACAAAAAACTTTACAGTGATAAGGTACTGATTTAAAGCATATAGCGGGCGCTACTCTTCGAAGTGGTGGCGGGTGAAAATGTTGCCGGGGGTAACGGTGTACTGTTTTTCGGCATCATTGTAAAAGACCTCTATCGACATATCGTCATTGCCAAACAGGTAGATATTCATCTCTACATTTAGAGAAATATTATGAGTAAATATCTTTTTCATCAGCCCCCACGTTTTTCTGAACTCCTTTTTCTCATCATCCGACAAATTGCCCATACCCATCTCTATAGAATTGTAAGACATATATGACTCATGGAGCTTGATCTTTACCTCTGCCATGTCGAGGTTTACATTTTTGAGCGACTGATGATACATGTGCTCGGCCAGCAGGTTGTGATTTTCCAGCGAAAGCGTAGCAGATTTGAGTGAATCATTTTTCAAATCAAGATAGTGATGCCTGTTTTTGAGCCAGCTATCACTCACCTCCAGCACCGATATGAGCAAGGTATCGTATATGGCATGTGCATAAAAATTGATAGGTATCAGAAACATGGTAAAGTTCTGATGTTCGCTAAAGTGCTTCACATACACATCCACGTCATCACCTACTGTCACATCTTTTCGTTTTACCTGTGCTTCGTCCGGATCTATATCATGTCCCTGCTCGAGGAGTTTTTCTAAAAAACTCTGAGATGACGTAAAACGGTGAGCTAACTTTTCAATATTATCAACATGATGTTCTTTTAGATACTCTTGCATGGTTTCCTCCACTTCTATCAGCTTATCCTGAGCTGAGAGGGGAAAAACTAAAACCGCTAAAACAAACACCAACAACGAGCGCAAAAAGGCTCTTTTCTTATTTTGAGTCAATATCATATTCATTCTTTTCGAGCAGCAGGTATTCCGCTGCTCGTATAGTTAAGCTTGCGAAAAATAATCCCACAGCGACTGCCACTCCTCGTCGAGTGTATGGTGACAAAAGCTCCTGCCGGCTCGCCCGTACCAGTAGCCTGCATTGCCATCGTCTCCCTCCTTACGATGAAGGTATGCGTGAATCCATGCGGCCTCCGGAGAGTTTATATCCTGTACCAAATCATGTGCTGCGTCCCAATCTCCCTGCTTGTCTGCTTCGAGTGCTTTTTGGTAAATTTCCTTTGTCGTATTATCCATAATCCCTCAAAAGTATGGAGGCTAGGTTAATATTCCTAACAAGAACAACCTGATTGTCAGACGTGAGATTGCAGCGCTTGCTTAATTTTTCAGGGTAAAAAACTCCATGGATTCTACCGGTTGCCCTCCTCCCCGCTCAGCATTGCCTCCGGCGGTGTAGACTTTGTTTTTGTGCACTACTGCTCCCATACCATGCCTGCCGTCGATCAGAGACACCATTTTTGCCCAGCGCTTCTTTCGTGTATCGTAAGCTTCCACTTCTATATGAGCCGGCTTTTGCGCAGCAGACTCCCCGCCTATGGCCATCACGTAGCGGCCTAGCGCTACTACCGACAATCCTGCCCTTAGCGTAGGCAACACTAACGGATCTTCCTGCCACCTGGCTTTGTCCCAATCGTACACGTCTACTTCTGCTATGGTAGCAGCAAACGTATTGTCAGGCGCCATACTCTTACGACCGCCTACTGCATACAATTTATTACCGGCCACAGCCACCTGATGGTGATCCCTCGTGCGAGGTGCATCGGCCAGTTCGGTCCACTCTCCGGACTGAAAATCATACGCATCCAGCCATGGCACATGACCTGTCTGATGCCCCTTTCGGATGCCGCACACTATATACAGTTTTTCTTTATAAATCACCGCTCCTGCCGCTCCTCTACGTCTGTGCTCGGGTATTTCGGCCAGTTGCTCCCACTTATCCGACACTGGGTCGTAAGCGTAAATATGCGATACAGGGGTTTCGTCGGGATAGTTGCCCGTAAAGGCTCCCGCTACATAAATTTTACCTTCGTAGGCTACCGCCTGAAAATGGTGAAGGGAAACAGGAGGTTTAGTTCCGCTGGTCCACGTTTTAGTATTCAGATCATAAATACTGGTGGCCACCTCGCCCCTTCCTCCCAGTACGATCAGCTTATCTTCCACTACCCCCATAGCCCCTTCTTCACGGGGTATGTACGCAGAGCCATCTGCAGACTCTACAAAATCCCACCTCCCCATGAGGGTTTGAGCCACGGTGTGGAAAGAAATGCTGCCAATAAGAAATGTGATGATGAGTAACCTTTTCTTCATAAGCATACCTGTTTAGTTATGCTATACAATTTAACCATTTTTAGACTAAAAAACACAGCACTACCCGAGCAGCCCCCTGCAAGCAGAATATACGAAGCAAAAACCGACGCTAACTACCTCAAAAAGAGCAACTCACGGTACTTAACCAGCGGCCAGTCTTCATCGTCAACCAAAAGCTCTAGCTTGTCTACATAATACCTGATTTTATCAAAGTACTTTTCTTTCACATCGTCGCAGTAGGCTATGGCTTTGCTGCGCACATCTTCAATCACATTGGCTTTTTTGCGAGCTTCGGTCATTTCGGTTATCAGTGCTCTGATCTGACTTATGTACTCAGACATAATTGAGATTGTCTGCAGGTTCTCTTTGTTGTCTATTCCTATTTCCTTGAGCCCTCGCGCGTTTTCTATCAACTTGTTCTGATAGGATATAGCCGTAGGTATGATGTGGTTGAGTGAGAGATCGCCAATTACACGCGATTCTATTTGTATCATCTTGATGTAGTTTTCCAGCATGATCTCATGACGGGCCACCACTTCATACTCACTCAGGATTTTGTTTTTTCTAAACAGATCTATTGTTTTCTTGGTGAGGTAAGCATCCAACGCCCGGGGTGTATTCGGTGCATTGGTAAGTTTGCGTTTCTTCGCTTCTTTCACCCACTCTTCAGAATACCCGTCTCCTTCAAAGCGTATGGATTTCGATTTTTTGATATAATCTCTCAAAATCTCTACTATCGCTACACGCTTATCTCTGCCGCTTTCCAGCTCTTTCGATACCGTTTTGTAAAATTTACTCAACTGGTCGGCTACTATCAGGTTGAGCACCGTCATAGGATTGGATACGTTGGCATCTGAACCTGCAGCCCTGAACTCAAACTTATTTCCTGTAAATGCAAAAGGAGAAGTTCTGTTTCGGTCTGTATTATCCAGAATAATCTCCGGTATCTTATCGATACCCATTTTCATGTATATATTGTCTCCTTTTTCCACCTTTAGATCGCCTTTGCTTTCCATCTCGTTGAGCACACTTGTGAGCTGCTCTCCTATAAAAACAGAAAAAATTGCCGGAGGCGCCTCATTTGCCCCAAGTCTGTGGTCATTGCCTGCAGAAGCTATACTAGCTCTGAGCAAATCCGCATGTTCGTAAACGGCTTTGATGGTACAAACAAAAAAGACCAGAAACTGCAGATTTTCTCTGGCACTGCTGCTGGGCTGAAACAGATTGACTCCTGTATCTGTCTGCAGCGACCAGTTATTGTGCTTGCCACTACCATTGAGACCTGCAAAGGGTTTTTCATGAAACAAAATCTTCAAATCGTGCTTGAGTGCTACTCGCTCCATCACATCTTTGAGCACCTGATTGTGATCTACCGCTTTATTGATCTCCTCAAACATAGGCGTACATTCAAACTGTCCGGGAGCTACCTCGTTGTGACGAGTCATGATAGGGATACCTATCTTGTGGGCTTCTACTTCAAATTCCTTGATATACTCGAATACACGAGGTGTAATCGCACCAAAGTAGTGATCGTCGAGTTGCTGCCCCCTAGCCGGATTGTGGCCAAACACTGTTCTGCCGGCCAGCACCAGATCGGGGCGCGCATCGTACAATGCCCGATCTACCACAAAATACTCCTGCTCCCACCCAAGCGATGGTATTACCTGAGATACATTTCTGTCAAATATTTTACAGATTTTAGTTGCTACTTCATTAATCGCCTGAATGGACTTGAGCAAAGGCGCTTTATAGTCCAACGCCTCACCTGTATATGCTACAAAAATAGTGGGTATACACAACGTAGTACCTATTATGAATATCGGCGAACTGGGGTCCCAGGCGGTATACCCCCGCGCTTCGAATGTACTGCGTATGCCTCCGCTAGGAAATGAGGAAGCGTCGGGTTCCTGCTGTACCAGTTCGATATCTTTAAATTCTTCTATTCCTTTGAGAGGATTGAAAAAAGCATCGTGTTTTTCGGCTGTGGCCCCCGTCAGAGGCTGAAACCAGTGGGTATAGTGTGTCACCCCTTTGTTGATCGCCCAGGTTTTTAGAGCTGCGGCTACCGATTCAGCCGTTTCAGAATCTATGCGCTGGCCTTTTTTTATGGCTTTGTCTAGTTTCTTAAAGGTCTGAGGAGACAAAGCCTCCTGCATTTGCTCCCTTCCAAATGCATTGACTCCAAAGTAATCTGAAATTTTTCCCGAAGGCAATTCCACCTCCACTTTCTCACGCGACTGTAGCAATTCCAGTGCTTTAAAACGTAAATAAGCCATAAAAAGAAATTTTAAAATAGATATTTTTCTACAAACCGAAATGTGGGTGCTATTTCGGGATCAATCAAACAAAAAACGCAAATTGTTTTCAATCAAGATAGTTTTTTCCGCAAAAACTTTCATAATTATGCAATTATTATATCGTCAGGGTGTTTGGCAGGATGAGCGGTCATTACCTGTATAGTGCCCGGGCTTTTGTAGATTCGCCCTGTATTGTATTCAAGAGTTAAAAAAACATGCCTTACTTCTATCATAGCGATCCTCAAAACACTCCTACCCTCAATAGCGAAGAATCTCAGCATTGTGTAAAAGTATTGAGAAAAAGAAACGGAGACACCATTGAAGTGATTGACGGAAAAGGACACCTGTATACCTGTGAGATTACCGACGATAACTTCAGAAAATGTAGCTTTCGTATTCTGAGTACCGAATCTACCCCACCTTCGTCTACACGATCACACATAGCCATAGCCCCTACCAAAAACCACGACCGTATGGAATGGTTTGCCGAAAAGGCAGCCGAGCTTGGCATAACAGACATATCAATAGTCTTGACAGAACGCTGCGAACGTAAAAAAGTAAACACCGAAAGGCTGGAACGAAAGCTCGTGAGCGCCATGAAACAATCTAAAAACTTATACAAGACTACTCTGCACACGCCTGTGGGTTTGGCAGAATGTATTAAAAACACCGCAGACTATGCCCAACGATTCATAGCGTTTGTGGATCATGAAAACCCGCTTTTGCTACACAAAGAGGCAAAACCGGGAAGTGATACGCTTGTGCTCATCGGGCCGGAGGGGGATTTTACGGCCGAAGAAGTGGATATGGCTTTAAATAATGAGTTTAAAAAAATAAGCCTTGGCAAAAGCGTGCTACGTACCGAAACCGCCGGTGTAGCTGCAGCTCATACACTCATACTCGCCAACCTTTAGCGTTTTGCAATAGCTACTATCAGTAGTAGCCACCCAGCCATAAGCGAGAGGCCTCCTATGGGAGTAATAGCACCCAGCCAGGTAACATTAGTCACAGACAATATATATAATGAGCCGCTGAAGATAAGAATTCCGACAACTGTAGCTATAGCAGCTGCACCTATCCACTTAGAATTAAAAGTGCCGGATAACACGCCCATAACCAGCAATGCCATGGCATGCATAGCCTGATATTTTACTCCGGTTTCGAATGTATCCACACGTCCGTTTTCCATCAGCACTGCCTGCAGTGCATGCGCGCCAAATGCTCCTATCATTACTGTGAGCAAACCGGTAACCGCACCTGCTATAAGTATTGTTTTATTCATGCCCCAAAAATAAAAAAAGAGGCCGCCTTACAGGCAGCCTCTCTCATATAGTTTTCTGTTTTGCTAAAACTTCTTTTCCTACTGTCCGGACTAGAAGCTATACCTCAAACCAAACTGCATTTGCCATCTGGAACTTACCAGACCCGAATCATCTTTGGTCAAACGATCTTCCATAGACTTCACACCTGACGGGAAGGAGAAAGTAGGGATTGTCTCACCGCCTGGTCCTGTAATGTTACCTTCGTAATTCAACAGCTGAAGTGATGTACCACTACCATTTGGCACTGACCATCTCTGCCCCCAATCTTTGTTGAGCAAGTTGGTAAAGTTGAAAATATCAAAAGACACCTGCAACCTGTGCTTCTTACCATTCATGTTTTCCAGGTAAAAATCCTGCACTAACTTCAGGTCAACAATATTGGTAAATGGCGTTCTGGCCATGTTTTTCTCAGCATATTGCCCTCTTTTGTTTTTGAGATAAGGATCGTTTGAAAGGTAGGCATCCAGATCTGCCCACTGCAATGCAGCTGACCTATCGCTTTCGTCAAATACAATTTCGTTGCTGTTAGCAGGCACATATATAAGTGACCTCTCTCTTGAATCCTGGTTGGAGATGTCTCTGTTGTAGGTGTATGAAAATGGCGATCCTTGTTGTCCGTTGTAGAATAACGAAACGGTTGTGGCCATAAACCCTGCATACTCTTTCGTGTAAGATACTGAAGCCAGCACTCTGCTACCTGCTGCAAAATCTGAGCGGCCTAACGTCGCATTGTTCCTGCCATTGATTGAGTACACACCTCTCCACTGCGATGAGTTTTGCGATGAAGTACCCTCAAAAATAGAAGTAGCCGTACCATAGTTGTAGGATACATTAGCCGTCAACCCATTGTCGAAAGGCTTGGTAAGCGAGAATGTAAAGTTCTTAGTAGAACCCTCGCTGGTATTAGATCCCAGCAGTATTCTTGAATACTGATCATCTATTTCATCGCGTCTATCAAATATCGGTCTATTGTCCGGCGTTCCTCCAAATCGCTCAGTAGAAGGCTTCAGGTTTAGGTTTTCGTAAAACACATTGTTGAGAGTTTTAGTAAAAATCAGCTCTGCAGAAGCAACCAGCCCCCACCATGGTAACTGATGATCTACACCAATGCTTGTTCTCAACACCTGTGGGTACTTGAAATCATCCACAAACAAATCCATTTGCCCCTGGGGCACATCGTCTGTACCACCAAAATCACCAACAGTAGGCTGATCGTAAGGATTGGGATTAAAAGAAACCCCACTTGTCTGGAAGGTTCCCCCTACACTCAGTCCGTTGTTGTTGTACATACCTCCCGGCCATACGAATGGAACTCTACTTGTAAAAATTCCTATACCACCGCGTATCTGCACTGTCTGATCTCCCTTAGCATCGTAGTTGAACCCAAAGCGTGGAGCCCACAACAACTGTGCTCCCGGAGCTTTACCAGGTGCAGCACCTTTCAGGTCATAACCAAAACTTTCGATCGCTGACTTAGTAGCAGACCAGTTGATCACAGAACTGGTAGCCGGGTCGTCAGTGAACATAGGCATGTCTACCCGAATACCTGCAGTAACTCTCAACTTATCGTTTACCTGAATTTCATCCTGCACATACAAACCCAACTGCATAGCTTTAAAAGCAGCTGCCGCTGCAGTCTGATCTCCCCTAACATTGTCTACCAGCGAGTAACTCGATGAATATTCGTTGGGGTTGTTGTTGAGAAAAGCATCAATATCATCAAACTCATAATATCCGAAGTTTTGTCTCACAAATACATTTCGTATGTTGTAAAACTCGTTGTGAGTTCCCAGAGTAATGGTATGCTTGCCTTTGTAGATATTAAAGTTGTTGGTAAGTGTGGTGATTTTCTGATCGAGCAGGTTTGCTGTCGAAAATTGCTCACTTCCAAACTCTATGTCTCCATCTACGATATCCACATAAGGAAAATCAGACCCCATAGGATCTCTGTCGTCTAAAACAGTAGTACGCCCTATCACCAGCTTGTTTGACTTGTTGCCAAAGTTGCTATTGAGTTCGATAGTGCTTGAGTTTGTTTTCGAAGGAAAGAATACGCCTCCGTTTTCAAACCGTATTCTGGAACTGGAAGAACTGCTGGGAGAAAAATTCTCTCCATTGTTGTAGCTATGTCTTACCGTCAGCTTATGATTTTCGTTGATGTTGTAATCAAGTTTGATCAAAAACTTTTGTGCCTTCAATTCGCTAATCACATCTTCATAACTTCCGGGATCGTAGTTGTAGGTATTTCTGAGTACACTTACCAAGTTGTCTACTTCTGCTTGTGTTACCCCTCCCGTGTAGGTGTCAAAATCGAAGGGACGTGGAGTCTGATCTTTCTGAATTTCGCCATTGACGAAGAAAAACAACTTGTCTTTTATAATCGGACCTCCTAGTCTGAATCCATAGGTTTTGGCAGAGAAGTCATCTAGTTTTTCTCTTTCTTTTCCGGGCACTTCCAAAAATCCGGGAGTTTTACCCGCCAGACTTTGGTTGCGAACCAGATAGTAGGCCGAACCTTCAAACTCATTGGTACCGCTACGTGTAACAGCACTAATACTTCCGCCGGCAAATCCTCCCAGCGTTACATTGTAGGGAGACACATCTACCTGCACCTGCTCCAGTGCGTCCATACTGATCAGTGACAGACCTGCAATTTGCCCTCCGTTTTGGCCATTATCTGCCAGACCAAACACATCGTTGCTTACAGCTCCATCTATAAAAATAGAGTTGTACCTGTTGTTTGTACCAGCTATAGACAATCCACCTCCTGAAGTAAAAGATGCCTGTGGTGTAAGTCTTACAAAATCGTTCAGCGTACGGGAAGCGTTGGGCAACTGCGCCAATTGCTCTTCGGACACAGACGTAGAGGCTCCATTTCTGTTGCCATCGAAAATTGCATCCTGAGGAGCCGAAACTACGAGCTCATCCAACTTCGTAGCTCCTTCGCTGAGTGTAGCATCCAGCTTTATCGTCCGCCCAAGAGCAATAAAAATATTGTCTTGTTCGAAATTATCATAACCTACAAAGGAAATGGTCACTTTATAAGGCCCTCCGGCCTTCATATTCGGGATGCGAAAAAATCCCGACAAATCAGACACATTGCCATACCTCGACCCGGTGGGGGTATGTATGGCTATTACTGTTGCTCCGGGCAATACTTCACCCTTCTCATCGGTAATCTTACCGTTCATACCGCCGGTGGTCACCCCCTGACCGTGCACCACCTGCATGCCAAACAGCAACAGGCCTGCAATCAGGCATAATTGTAGAAATTTTTGCTTCATAATAAGAATGTTTAAATAATCAATTGGGTTAATTAATAATGGGTTAAAACTCTTCGAAAACTAATTTTAAGGAGGTTTTTCATGTTTTTTATTTTTTAAATCATTGAAAAAGACTCTGTTTTCTATTCATATTGAAAATTAAGACAAATTCATTTATAATCCAATGTATAAGGCCTGAGTGTATACTACCGAACAAATTCATATCTCTTTTTGCTAATAGACGGCAAACTAAAGACTTGTACCGACGACACCTACCCTGCTGCGATAAATAAATTATTAATTTTTTATTACTATCACGAATGACTAGCTTTGTGGCGGATAACCAGTTACTGTTATTATTTCAGAGAGTTTCATATCGCATTTTTTCTTCAAAAAGGATAAAAATTATATCCTCAAAGAAGCTCAGCTAGCCTGCACATCTTCACTGTGCAAAAAGCTTTTTCAAACCACTGTAAAAGGGTACGGCACTCTCTTCAACCCTCTGGGGATTGTAGACACCACTACTCGTCAGGTCATCGATTACCAACTGAAAGACACTACTATACTGGAAGGAATCTACGAAAACCTGGCTGCCATCTACCGCTACCAATACGGAGATGCCCAACTGGAAATCATTTGGGATGGAAAATCTCATTTTGAAAAATTCACCGAAGATTGGAGCAGGGTATATTCCGAGTGGGTAAACGAACTTTGCCTCAATAGGAGTTTTGTGAAAGGCATCCTGCAACTAACCGTTTTCAATGATCAAAAGAAAAACACTTTCTTTATCGAAAACAGCATCAAGGGTATGATTAACGAATATTTCAATCTAAAAATACTGACTCGCAATGGTGTGAAGCGTTTGTATGTAAAAATACCGCTTCAGCATAAAGCTTCTTAACGCTCTATCCTAAACCCTGCTACACCTACAGGTTCTGCTTCATTACACTCCACCTGCTGCACAACCGCCAACCGAGGACCCTCCCTGCACCAATCTACCAATTGACGCAACTGATCTTCCTCCCCTTCTGCTCTAATGAACACATCGCCGTTAGCGCAATTTTTTACCCAACCTCTTAATCCTAGTTCTCGGGCTTTTTCCAAAGTGGACTGACGGTAAAAAACACCTTGCACTTTGCCCGAAACAGTAATAGTCATACTTTTTATCATAACCCTCTTTATTTTTCAGACTCACCGAGAATATTCATAGCCGACGATGTACCAATCCTGTCCGCTCCGGCCCGAATCATCTCTACTGCCTGATGATAAGTCTTTATACCTCCCGAGGCTTTTACTCCTACATGCTCCGGTACACTTGCCCTGATAAGTCTTATATCAGAAACCCGGGCACCTCCAGCACCAAATCCCGTAGAGGTTTTGATATAATCTGCCCCGGCATCTACAGCTAGTTTGGATGCTTCTACGATTTCATCCTGTGTCAAAAGACTGATCTCAAGTATTACTTTCATCACTACCCCCGCCTCGTGTAATTGCTGAGCGCACTTAGCCAACTCTACTTTTGGCCAACTCATTCCAGACTTAAACGCTGAAACATTCCACACCAGGTCTACTTCATCTGCTCCGTCTTTCACAGCCATCTCACAGGCTTTTTGCTTGGTTTCTGTCCTGTCATATCCTAGTGGAAAACCTACTACTGTGACCAGCTTCAAAGGGCTATCCCCTCTTTCTCTAAAAGCACGAGCCAGCCAAAAAGGAGGCACACATACACCCAATATCTGGGCCTGTACAGCCTCACTCACCAGGGAGTCTACCTGATGTTGGGTAAGATCAGGATTAAGGCGGGTATATTCCAGGTATTGGTTTATCTGCATAAGAAATACGCTAATGGACTATACCGCACTCCTTGCACATTTTCCTTTTATGAAGAGGGCGCTTCTTGGGCTTTCTTTTATGACCAAAATAGGTAGGATCAGAGTACTGAGGCTTTTTCATGTCTTTCTGCATCTTGGCGTACTTTTTGGCATTTTGTTTCATCAATGCCTCGTACTCTTCCACTGCATTGTCTATCTGGTAAGCGTATCTGCCCTTCTTCTTACTGCGTTTTTTCTTTTTACTTACTTTCACATTAGACTCAAAACTCTGCTGCTGGTCGGGATTACGGGTAGATTGAGCCATAGCCGTAGCAGCCATGGTCAGCAAAAACAGTATCAGGATGGGAATGCTTTTTTGTATCATATCTCTGGGTTTGACCTTCTCTGTAATACGTAACGAACAATCGTTCAAATATTATACCGCAAAGAAAAGGCTAGTCTCTTACGATGACTAGTTTAGAAGGTTTAATTTGTTGAGCAGCTGATTTTTGTAAGTCCTCCCCATGGGTATCTCTTCTCGGGCTATACACAGGGTTTGCTTGCCTTCGTTGATCGTGTTGATTTTCGAAGCATTCACAATGTGGGTCCTGTTGATTCGTACAAACAGATTTGACGTTATCTTATCTGTCAGTTGCTTGAGCGAGCACCGCATTCTCAGGCGCTTTTCTTCGGTCACTATGTTGATGTACTTTTCTTCTGCCAATTCGATCCATAACACTTCATCGTATTTCACTTTTTCTATTCTATCGGCTACTTTGATAAAGAATGACTCCCTACAGAGGATGTCGTTTTCCCAGGCAAAATCCTGATGATCTGCTACAGCCAACTGCTGATCGTGAGAAAAGTTATACAGAGCCAACTCTATAGCTGCCTGCAACGAATGCAGCTCCAGAGGTTTTACCAGATAGGCGTACGGGTTGGTGCGCTTTGCCCGATCTATTGTAGCCATGTCTGTAAAAGAGGTCGTGAATATTACCGGTGTTGACACTGCTTCTCTGAGTTTGCCTGCCAGCGTTATCCCATCCTCTTCTCCATTGAGTTGGATATCCATGAGCACCACGTCCGGCTTTGTAGCCCGAGCCACACGCATAGCCTCAGCAGAATTGTCGGCTACACTTACCAGTTGATAGTTTAGTTGCTCAATAGCCATTTCCACCTTTTCTACATGCAAAGGATCGTCTTCTACTACCAAAATTCTGATTTTACCCATAAACTACTCCAATCGGTTGGTTTTCAATAGTTAAAGCTAATAATAACCTCGGTATAGCAAAATGATTTGAGAAAAATCTAATCCTCTAACTTCACCAATTGTATTCCTGCCAGTGAAATCAAACAGTAGGCTACAAAATAATTGAAGCCAGGAAGCAGATAGGCCTCCATAGCAGTATTGGACTGTGTAGACAGGTACGCTATAAATATACCTACTACAAACACATCGGCCATTGACCACTTGCCTATGGCATACACCAAACGGTAAAGCCTGTGTTGTACTTTTTTATTTTTAATAGCCAGTACTATAAGTATAATCACGCCCTTGGTTACGGGTACGATTACACTAAAAAGCAAAATCAGAAATGCCACTAGTGTATTGTTGGTCTGGTGCAGGGTATCTATAGTCTGCAGTATACTTTGTGTTTGCTCATAAAAAGTGGTTTTGCCCAGCAGAGGCAACTCCGGAGCTATGGATATCTGCAAAATAGGTTCGGTAAGTCCGGGATAAAGCAACACCAAAGACACAAGGGTAAGCACAAAGGCTATTATATTTCTAACATTCATAAACAGCTAATTAAATCGTATTGGAGGTTAACAGCCGTAATAGTAATAAATTAACCAGCATTCCCACGAAGATTTTTTCAAAAAATAAATTTCATTCACAATTCTCGCAATCTCTCATTTACACAATACTCTACACATCCAAAACTTGGCCGATCCGCTAGGAAATATGCCTCAAAGTTTATTATATTCATTACTCATTTGCACCCAGTTGGTAGATTCTAAAAACAGGCAAAAAGCCACAAACAAAATAGAGGATGAAAAAATTTGACTTATGTGTGATTGGTGCAGGTCCATCAGGATACGCTGCTGCCATGCGAGCTGTAGATTTCAAAAAAAAAGTACTTCTAATAGAAAAAGATAAAGTCGGTGGTGCCGGTATTCACCACGGTGCACTTACCAGCAAAACCTGGTGGGAACTTTCCCGCGAGGCATACACGCTTAGTCAGCTTTCCAACACGCTCAATGTTTCACCTCCCCGACACAACTTCAAAAAACTAAATGCAGAAGTGCGAAAAGCAGCCGATGAGCGGATGTCGCTGCTCGAACACCATATGTACAACATCAATGTAAGCACCAACGAGGAGCTGTTTACCTTTATGAAAGGGGAAGCAAAAGTAATCGGACAAAACCTGGTATCGATTCAGGGAAAAGATACTCTGGAAGAAATAGAAGCCGACTACATTATATTAGCAACGGGCAGCCGGCCGAGGAAACTCCCCCACATACCGATAGACGAAAAAATGATACTGACCAGTGACGGCATTGACCAACTGGAGGAATTTCCTAAGAGTATGGTGATACTGGGAGCGGGGGTTATCGGATGTGAGTTCGCCACTATTTTTTCCAATTTTGGCAATACAAAAGTGCATCTGATAGATAAAGGCGACCGGATACTACCTTTTGAAGACGAGGACGTGGTGAATGTGATAGAACACAATCTGGAAGCTAAAAATGTACTCATTCACCGAAACTCCCAACTCATAGAAATGAAGGTGGTAAACGACAAAGTGCATTATGTACTGGAGTACACCGACGGATCCAAGGAGGTATTTATGGTAGACAAAGCGCTCATTTCTGTAGGACGGGTCCCCAACTATGAAAATCTTTTCGATGAAAAGGTAAAAATAGAGATGGACAGCAGAGGCATAAAGGACAATCTGACCCAGACCTCATTGCCCAACATATATGCCGTAGGAGACATTACCGCAGATATAGCTCTGGTAAACGTGGGCGAGCTTGAAGGCCGCTATGCTGTAGAGCGTATTTTTGGTAAGCCTACCCGCAAGCTGATCTACGAAAACATCTCTACCATTATGTTTTTAGCCCCGGAGGTAGCCGGTGTAGGACTCAACGAGATCAAAGCCAAAGAGCTAGGCATAGACTACAAAATAGTGAGCATGGACTATGGGTGCATATCGCGGGCCATTGCCATGCGCAACACGCAGGGGTTTATCAAAATACTGGTATCAAACGACGATGAAATGCGCATCCTCGGAATGCGGGTAATCGGCGAGCATGCTTCCAGTGCCATAGAAGCTGTGGCGCTGCTCATATCTATGAACAAAGGCATAGAAGAACTTACCGAACTGATTCACCCCCACCCTTCCATCATAGAAGGCATACAGGAGTGCGTGCGCATGCTCACTAACAAGTCCATACTCAAACCAAGTGTACTGAGAAATACGATGAAATGCGGATGCTTTAGCAAGGGGATATATAAAGACCTGAAATTTGAGGCAAGCTAAACCCAGGCCTGTAGCGCAAAGAGAAAGGCAGCCGGTTTTTAATGATCCGGTTGCCTGTTTATTTTTATCTGAAAGGTAAAATACGAGTAGTCACTGTTTACCTTATCAAACTTGTAGTTAAGTTTTTCCCCTGTTTTTCTGGCCAGTTGGATCAGCCCCAGGCCTGCCGTACCCTTATCAGAAAACTCACCGTTACTCAAGGTTTCTTTGTAGAGCACTCTCAGGCCATCTTTATCGGTCACGTTAATCTCATCGATACGCGCCTTTAGATCATATACTTTTTTGGTGGGGATAAAATTTCCCGTCAGTATATTGTAATATTTTTCCTTAGCGATAACTGTAATCAGCCCCGATTTCGCATCATGCTCTGATATATCCTCAAAACTCCCCTTCACTTCGTCCATATGATGATAAAGATTGTGTACACATTCTACAGCAGCGCTGTAAAACATCTTTTGTACTCTTTTATCATGCTCTAAAAAACTGATTTTTCTATCGAGGGTCTCGATAACAGAGGTAACAAGATCAAATGTAATCGCCCCCTTGTACATCAGCAGTACATTCTCATTATATATCTTGTTATATAAATCAAAGCTGGCAGAGGTTTTTGACCTGGTTCCTGTACTTCTTTCTTGCTCTACTTGGTGGTTCATTTCTGATTAATCAAAATCATCAGGTTTGTGAAACGAAATGATTGTTAAGCTTGGATAAAATGGTGTTCGTTATGATTTCAATCTTCGAGATCAATTATAGATAAATCTAATGATTTAACCATAATTCTCAAAATATATTGCTGCGCCAACAAACATCGTACCCAATATAGAACACCCAAGGCAAAAAACAATCTATTTATTACCGGATTTTTACGGATTGATGACAGCCGACTCACAAATGTAATCGGGAATAACCCCGGTAGATTTGATTCTGGCTCTTACATTTTCGGGTAGGGTATTTCCTGTGAGCACCAGCACTGTATCTATACCAAATTTGTTTCCTCCTATGATATCGGTATAGAGCGTATCGCCTACCATCAGTATCTTGTTTCGCGGAATACTCTTTCCCTGACACACGTGCTCATAGGCAAAGTTAAACATCTGAGGATCAGGCTTTCCAAACCGGATAAACGTCCTACCCAAAATATTTTCCACCATATCGGCAATACTGCCTATAGCAATAGCTACTTCATCACTCGATACCGGATAAGACTTGTCGGTGTTGGCCACTACTACCGGTATATTTCGCTTGCGCAGCAGGTTTACGATCTTGTTTATGTCATGATTCCAGTCAAAACCCTCGTCATCCAAAAACACCAATGCTGATATCCCATTTACATCATTGATATCCACTTCGGCTATAGATACCGTCTTTAGCCCCAGCTCTTCTATATAATGTGCAGAATTTTCTGTCCCCAGGTAGGCAACAGTACCTTTTTTCACTTTGTAGCGCAAGTACTCTCTGGCGAGCATGCCCGATGATATGATTTTACGGTCGGTAATCTCATGCAGGCCTTTGTCTGTATACGACTTAGCCAGTTCTCTGGGTCCTCGCGACGCATCGTTGGTCAATATGTAAAACTCTATCCCTTGTTCATTGAGGTACGAAAAAGTATTCTCTATTCCATCTATCAGGCCGCTGGAGTTTTTGAGTACCCCAAAGGCATCAAAGAATATAACATCATACTTTTTGGCAACATTCTTAAACTTATGAACTTTCATCTATACTGTTATAATTAGCGGATGCTATATAGTTTACCCGTAAAAATAGTTGAATTTTATAAGGCTTTCTGTGCGGTTGCAGCACCCTGCTTATCTTACTTCACCACACCATTCCGGCAGGAAATTCTACCGCTCGACAAAAACAAGTTGCAAACTACCTCAAAAAGTATGCGCATCCAAATAACTCAGATACCTAAAGCTGACAATATCTTTTCAGGCTTAAAAACCTCATCCAGGCTGGGCAGGTAAATATCAAAAACCTCACGCTGCAATTTGGTAGCGTAGATCTCGTGGAAAAAGTAGCGACCGTCTTTGACTACATAATTGAGCAGAAAAAAACGATAAGCCTCTTTCATAAATCGGATTTCGTTTTCGCTTAGCGGATTTATTTTGTGGTATTCTTTCAGAAAAAGAATAAAGCGATCTTCCATCATAGGACCTGCCACATAGCTAAACTCTGTGCGGTCGCCGATATCCGATACTACCCTACTAAAAAAGTAAAAATCGAGTACCCTCTGCCCCATCCTAAACCAGTCGTAATCCCAGCGCGAGTACAGTTTCAATCCCGGAGTAACAGAAAAATTACCAATATTCCAATCGATAAAAACCGGGATCGTTTCAAAAGAATCATCGCGGAGTTTTTCGGAGTTTTCATAAAAGATATCAATCTGCTTCTTGGTAATATCCACATGCCCCCTGTGCTCGTACTTTCCATCCTCGGTATTTAAAATCTCATTGAGGTGCTCCAGATCTATCTTCAGGGTCTTGGAGTACTTAGGGAGTACCCCTTTTACCCGGGCACATGCCTTGTGAAACTTGGCCACTTCTTTCCCCAACTTTTTGATATGCGTTTCTTCCAACCTTCGGGGCAGCATTTTTCTCTTTTTTATAGGATTGTAAAAAACAACCCAGGCATCTATCATGCTGTTATTGTAGCGGTAAGTATATACCTCACTGTTTTTAGTAAGCGACCGGGCCAAAAACGTATCAAACGGATCGGGCAGGTTGGTAGCCAGTGCATTGATTATAGAGTGGTCTTCCTTGAAGTGCTCGTATTTGCCAAAATAAGACAACTTAGCAATCACAAAATCACCGTTTTCGAGCTTCACATTAAAGACATGATTGGTAGACACCATCGCGCTCACGTCCACTACAGATTGAATAGGACGCGACGAATCATAATCATTCCAGGCCTCCTCTACTATCGACAAAAAATTAATCAGTCTAACCATACACTATCCGTTTTTCTTGTTTAAAATTTGAGTGCTAAAAGTAACCCAACTTACAGAATAAACAACTCAGGGGTTGTTAAATATTTTCAACGGAAACGTTACCCGAAAGATACCCCAAAACCAGCCCCCTGCCTGCTATCTCTCCTATTTGCCAAAATAAATTTTAATTCTCTTTGCTAAAGGATAAATTACGACAAAAAAAACAGAAATATGGGGACAAAAGGGATGCTGAGCGTAGAGCAGCTCAAAGAAAAAATAGCCACTGAGGAAATCGAAACGGTAATAGTAGCCTTCACCGACCACTACGGCAGACTCATGGGCAAACGATTCGACGCAGACTTTTTTATCGACAGTGCGCTTACCGAGGGTACCCACTGCTGCGACTACCTGCTCACCACAGACATGGAAATGGAACCGGTACAAGGGTATGATTTTTCCAACTGGAAGCTCGGCTATGGCGACTTCCACCTTGTGCCCGACCTAAGCTCCCTGCGCATAGCCTCGTGGCTGGAAAAAACCGCCATGGTCTGCTGCCAGGTACACGACAACAAAAACCACTCCCCCCTGAGCATTGCCCCCCGCACCCTGCTTACCCGTCAGCTTGCCCAACTCTCCCGCCAGGGCTATGCATGCATGGCTGCCTCCGAACTGGAGTACTACCTGCTAAACACCACCTACCGGCAAGCCGACAGCCAACACCACTCCAACCCTCAGCCCACCGGCTGGTACCTGGAAGATTACAACATCCAGCAAGGATCCCGCACCGAACACTTCACAGCGGCTGCCCGCCGACACCTCAAGCACTCCGGCGTACCCGTAGAAACCTCCAAAGGCGAATGGGGACTGGGGCAGCATGAGCTCAACATTCGCTACGCCCCGGCACTGGAAATGGCCGACCGCCACGTGGTGTACAAACAATGCCTCAAAGAACTGGCCGACAGTATGGGCCTGGCAGTTACTTTCATGGCCAAGTACAACACCGAAGGCGCAGGGTCCAGCTGCCATATACACATGAGCCTGACACAAGACGGCCGCAATGCGTTTCAGGGAAACAACACGCTGGGACCAGTAAGCTGCTCCGATACTTTTAAGCATTTTCTAGCCGGGTGGATCAAATATGCTCCGGAAGTAATGGTCTTTTACGCCCCCACAGTAAACGCCTACAAACGCTATGTAAGTGGCTCATGGGCCCCCACACGCCTGGCATGGAGCTACGACAACCGCACCGCCGGATTCAGAGTAGTAGGCAGTGGCGAAAGCCTGCGCATAGAATGCCGCATACCGGGAGCCGACTGCAACCCCTACCTGGCTTTTGCTGCTTCTATAGCCAGTGGCCTGCAGGGCATAAAAGAAAAACTCACTCCGCCAGATTGTTTTGAAGGTGATATATACGAAGCGGAGCACTTGCCCGAAATCCCAAAGTCATTGGCAGAGGCAACCCGCCTGTTTGAAGCCAGTACTTTTGCCAAAGAAGCCTTTGGTACTGAAGTAGTGAAACACTACAGCCACTTTTACCAACAGGAGCAACAGGCATACGACAAAGCCGTAACCGACTGGGAGCGCAGGCGCTACTTCGAACGAATTTAGCCAGCATCCCTATCTCCCCTTTTTCGTCCGCCTCATTCGTATACCAGCAAGGCGACAGGGAGCACAGGAGTGTACACATTCGGTTATGGGAAGCAGCTAAATAAACGCCCTGGAATTTCCCTCGCAACGGATGCGTTTTTATCTGGTGCCTCTTCTACAAATTATTTATATTTATATAACTTCGAGGCGGTTTCAAACGTCTGTTTTGAAGTATAAAACTGACATATGCCGAATGGCTAGTGTCCAACTAAACAACACATTAACACTTTAACCAATAAAAGAATGAAGATACTGGTTTGCATAACCCACGTACCCGACACCACGTCGAAAATTGCTTTTACGGACAACAACACGGCTTTTGACAAAACAGGCGTGCAATACATCATTGGCCCCTACGACGACTATGCCCTGGCTCGTGCCGTAGAACTCAAAGAACAACTGGGAGGTTCGATAACGGTACTCAATGTAGGAGAAGCCGAAACAGAACCTACACTACGAAAAGCCCTGGCCATAGGTGCAGATGACGCCATTCGCGTAAATGCCGCCCCTACCGATGCTTTTTTTGTAGCTAACCAGATCGCCAATATTGCCAAAGAAGAAAACTACGACCTGATACTGATGGGACGCGAGTCTATCGACTTCAATGGTGGCCAGGTGCACGGTATGGTAGGCGAACTGCTCGACATTCCCTCCCTGTCGCCGGTCATGACCCTGGACATAGATGGCACTACCGCCAAAATGACACGCGAAATTGAAGGTGGAAAAGAATCTGTAGAAGCAGAGCTGCCTCTGGTACTGGGATGCCAGGAGCCTATAGCCGAATGGAAAATACCCAACATGCGAGGCATTATGACCGCCCGCACCAAACCCCTGAACGTAGTAGAACCAAGCGACACCAGTACGCGCACTGCTACTCAGTCGTTTGAGCTGCCTCCTGCCAAAGGCGCTATCAAGATGATAGACGCAGACAATGTACAGGAGCTGGTAGACTTGCTCAAAAACGAAGCAAAAGTAATCTGATCTTTTTCCATTTTTACAAACAACCCAAAACACCACACATCATGTCGATACTAGTATTTATAGAAAATATAGAAGGAGTAGTAAAAAGTTCATCGCTGGAAGCTGTAAGCTATGCAGCTGAAATGGCTAATGGAGAGCCCGTAGTAGCCGTAGTATTTGGCGCTATCGATGCTGACGCACTACAGGTAGTAGGCAAAGCCGGCGCTACCAAGGTACTGCACGCTACCGACGAAAAGCTGAACCAGGGCGTAATACAAGCCTATGCCAGCGCTATAGCACAGGCCTTTGAGCAGGAAAGCGCTCATACCCTCGTACTCGCCCAATCATCGATAGGCGACCCTGTGGCCGCTCGTGTATCTATCAAAATAGGCGCCAGCATGGCTACCAATGTTACCGAACTGCCCGACACTACCGATGGTTTTAAGGTAAAACGCAGCATCTACACTGGCAAGGCTTTCGCCATAGTAGACCTTTCGGGAGATAAAAAAATAATAGGCATAAAAAAGAATGCCGCCTCCATAAAAGAGGACGGTGCTCCTGCAGCCGTAGAGGCGTTTTCGCCCTCGCTCGACGACAGCCTGTTTAAAACCAAAATAACAGGACAGGACAAAGCTACCGGCGACATACTGCTACCGGAAGCCGACATAGTAGTATCCGGCGGCCGTGGACTCAAAGGCCCTGAAAACTGGGGCATGATAGAAGAGCTGGCTAAAACCCTGGGAGCTGCCACCGGATGTAGCAAGCCCGTGTCTGATATGGACTGGCGACCGCACCACGAGCACGTAGGCCAGACCGGTATAAAAGTAGCCCCTAGCCTATACATAGCCATAGGCATATCAGGCGCTATTCAGCATCTGGCAGGAGTCAACTCTTCTAAGGTGATTGTCGTAATAAACAAAGACCCGGAAGCGCCATTTTTCAAAGCTGCCGACTATGGTATAGTAGGCGATGCTTTCGAGGTAGTACCCAAGCTTACAGAGGCCTTTAAAGCCGCAGCGAGCTAAGTTTGGAGATAAAAAAGAAAGTTTTGTACGAAAAGGATGGGGAAACTTCTGCCATAAAGTTCAAAAGGACTAATTTTGGACCAACAGGTAAAAGGATAGAGATTTGGATAGAATAAAACTTGAAATATTGGGGTTGTCGTCTAGTCATTCACAGGCGGGATCGTTTGCACTGGTACTGGGAGAGGTGAACGGTAGCAGACGACTACCCATCATTATAGGTACATTTGAAGCTCAGGCGATAGCCATAGAAATAGAAAAAATATCGCCTAACCGTCCTATGACACACGACTTGTTTAAGTCGTTTTCTCATCATTTCAATATCAACATCAAAGAGATCGTTATTTCGGATTTGAAAGAAGGTGTATTTTTTGCCAAAATCGTGTGCGAACACCTGGGAGAAATCGTAGAGATAGACTCGCGCCCCTCCGATGCTATAGCCATAGGCATCCGCTTCAATGCCGAGATATACACCAAAGAATCGGTACTCGAAGATGCAGGCATTACCTTGTCTGACGATTTTGAAGACGAGCTGGAAGCCGTACAACGCCCTCAGCCGCCGAAACCTAAAAAAGGTAAAAAAGAAATAAAGGACTACTCTACTGACAAGCTCAACAAGATGCTGGACGAGGCGCTGGCCAAAGAAGATTATGAGGGGGCGGCCAAAATTCGCGACGAGCTCAACAAACGAAACTAAAGAAGCGGTATAGAGATACTATACCCATCTGCATTACTTCTTCTCTGTTCGCAAAATCTTATCCATCTTGCGCCCCTTGGCCAGTTCATCCACTAACTTGTCGAGGTATCTTACCTGCCGTGTCAGTGTGTTGTCTATATCTTCTATTCTATAGCCGCAAATTACTCCTGTTATCAGGTGGGCGTTGGGATGCAGATTCGCCTGCTCAAAAAAGGTTTTGAAGGTAGCCTGGTTGTCTACAAATGCCTGTAGCTTACTTTCATCAAAGCCCGTAAGCCACTCTATCACTTCATGCAGTTCCTGCTTCGTTCTACCTTTTTTCTCCACCTTATTTACATAGTGTGGATACACCGACGCAAAGGTCATTTTTGCCATTCGTTCGTTATGCTCAGCGGTTACTTTCATGTTTTACTGTGTTTCTTTTCTGGTTTTTACTAGCGGTGTGCCGTTTTATAAGGTCATTTTTTGCATTCTCGCGATCGTTACTTATACCGGCTCGTGAGGGTGTCGTAACACCTTCGAAATGCTATGCACTATACGTAGTGTTGTACTTTCGTTTTTAATTATTTGTTTTCATTTTGAGTGTAATTTCTCCAATATTATAGACATATGAAGCTGGTAAAAACGTAAGTTTTAAATCTTTTATCTCTTTCACCCCAATCTGATCAATAGACGTTACTAACGCAGAACTAAGGTGGTTCGCATCACAGAATTTAATTAGACTTTTTAAGTCTTGAGGTTTATCCCGTTGTTTTAAGTGTTGCGCAGTACACTTGGAACAACGTGAAAAGCACAAACCTTTCTGGAAGAAAAAGACGCAAGCAGAAGGCGCAGAGGGTAGGAATCGATGCTTTACTACTACCAGAAAACACAATCTGAAATTCAGTGTGCCGCCGTTGTTGTAACCCTTATTTATTTAAATTCATCCTCCAACCTATTCATTAGTGCGTTACCCCTTAAATTTTGAGCGATAATAATACCGTCCGGATTGATTAAAAAAGATGCAGGAATTGCTCTAACACCATAGGCAGCAGACATTTTACTGTAACTCCCATTTTTATCAATTACATTCGTCCATGTCAAAGAGTCTTTTTGTACAGCTTCTTTCCATGAACCTATATTGTTATCTATAGAAAAACCATATATCTCAAATCCTTTGTCTTTAAATTTATTATAAACTTCAACATAAAATGGGTTTTCTTGTCTACATGGACCGCACCATGAGGCCCAGAAGTCCAATAAAATGTATTCACCTTCAAGGTCAGAGAGTTGAACAACCTGCCCTTTTTCGTTTATTCCTTCTATATTAATGTACCTATCACCAATGGATAATGAATTAGTTTCAATATATGTCCGTACAACATCTCCGAATTTCGTATTTTGCAATGATTCAGGGAATCTGTTAAATAGTAATTGCAAGGAGTCTTTGGTAAAGTCATTTCGTAAAAAGAAAAGCTCTTGCATCGTATACAAAGAAGGATTTTCAGATGCTATACTTTGTACCCGAATATTCAATACATCATCATCAATTTTATTTACTTTTTTATTCAACTTCTGAAATTTACCTTTTGCCTCAGCATCACCAGAAGACATTAATTTAATCATTTGCTGCATTAAACTATCTCGTTGAATTTGCAGCTCTTTTTGTCTATCTCGGTATTTTACCATTACGTCGTTTAACGGTGAACCTTTAATTCTCGAAAACCGAAAATCTTCGTATTCACCCCCTACAGTAATATTTTCATTCTCTACCCATAAAATGAGGTATTTATTATCTATTGTATGAATTCTTACTGAATGTGGTTCATCAACTTTACCTGTAAATTGTAGTTTTCCGTTTATTATATATGCTGAATCGATGAATTCATGCTTATCTATATCAAGTAGCTTAAATGCTGTGCTATCTTTAAATCCAGTCAGGTTTAAATTAATTTCATAACCAGTTTTGTCTGCCTTATTATTACATGCTATAACAACAGCAGATAATAAAATTAAAAATACTAATGTTCTCACATTTATGTTTTTATGTATCAAAAATTGACTTCAAGCCCCTCCGCTCTTTTTGTCATTATGGTTTACAACTATAAATAAGCAACATTATGTTACTTATACGCCTTCCAAATATACCTTTTACTTACCTAAGTAAATAATCCAAGTCGCTTATTTTCAGGAAACAAAAAAGGAGTCACCTGCAAGCTGCAAAGCAGGTATAATATAACTTCGGTGGTATAAAGGCATTAGCAATGCTTTACCATAACTCCGCCCTTTTAAGTGTTGCGCAGTACACTTAAAACTTTGTAATGACATGTAGTGTCTGTGACACGGTGAAAAAGAAGCCTGTATATACAGATGTGGTATATAAGCCGGAGGAGTACCGATATTCAAGTACCGGGAACTGTTCGGATATGAAAGGACTGCTGACTCTAAAAATGATAGAATGAGTGATGCCGTGTCCCAACGGGTATGTATGATACACGTTGTTGGCGGCAGTTTACTCTCTATTGTTTTGGCCTCAGTTTTTTAACAACCTGAGCATCGACCCAAAATATGTCCACATTTCTATCTTCATTGGGACCTACCATTCTATTGAAGAAAAGATACTTTCCATCTGGAGTAATGCTTGCTGATGCCTCCCATGCTTCTGTATTTATCTCGGGCCCTAAATTAATGGGATTTCCCCATGTTCCGTCCTGTTGACGGTAACTGATATAGATGTCGGAATTTCCATATCCTTCTTCTCTGTAACTATCAAATATGAGATAGGATTCATCTGGCGCAATAAAAGGGTGGAAACTTCTTCCGTTATTGATTTTTTCACTGAGCAATTTGGGTTCTTCATATTTGCCTTCTATTAGTCGTGAGTATCGAATGTCACCTGTAAAGTCTTGTTTAAACTCATCAAAAAAATAAGTTCCCTTAGAAGAAGCTGTCAGTCGCATGATGGGCAACTTATTGAATGGAGAATCAAGTTTTTTAACATCCGACCATGTATTGGTGTCAATTCGTTCTATATATCTATTGCCCAAATGTATGGTTTTACCGTCAGGAGATACGAATGGTTGTCCTTGGCGCGAAGAGATGACAACCTCCTTCCACTGGTCAGCTTTTTTTTCGTAAACAACAAATTCTTTCTCTTTAGATCCTTCAACTTGTCTTAGAAAATAAAATTCTGTCATTTCTGGATTGAAGACACCACTATACTCCCAATTTGTTGTGGTAACAAGCTTTGGAGCAAACGCTTCAGGAGTTTTACCGGGTAGCTTTTGTCCAAGATAGCTGTTCTCTCCCGAGGATGGCTTATCCATTTTGGAGTTTGATTGCCGTCCTTTGCAAGCACCTAATAATATTACTAATGATAGTATGAAGAATTTAATTGCGCTATTTCTCAATGTTTAACTTGTTTTATTATCGCCAGCACCTAACTAAAACGAGTATGCACCCCAGTTGCCAGAAGCACTTAAGTATCTGGTTTTCAATTTCCTTTCAAAGAACTCAGTATGCATATTCATTTTTAGTGTCTGTTACCCACAGTTAAGCTATGTTCAGTTCGTTGTTAAGAAGTTCAACTTTGAAATTGACTTTTGCCTTTAAAGCTTCGAAAACTTTCAGAATGGTTTCAATGGTCACGTTTTTGGCGTTATTCTCAAGCTTCGAAATTTGTGATTTCCTCACACCAATTAGCTCTCCAAGTTGCTCTTGAGTTAAGTGACGTTCCTTGCGAGCAGTCTTGATCATATCTCCAATGAGTTCGAGTTTGAGTTCAAACTCATATTGATCTCTTCGAGGGCTTCCAATCTTACCGATTAGTAAATCTTGGGCTTCATCTAAAGTGTATGATTTCATTTTCATTTTCATTTCTTTTTTCGTTCAAAGTATTCAGTTCTGATTTGTTCGGCTTTCTCGATCTCTTTCGAACTAACCTTATCCGTTTTTTTGACGAAACCATGAGTTCCACAAACCAGTGTCATTTGGTTGTTCTCCTTGTCCCAAAAAGCAAGAATCCGATATTGAAGTCCTGCGTACTTGGTTCGGAATTCCCAAATGTTCTGATTTAGCTTTTTGAAAAGCTTGGGATCATTCAAGATTTGAGCTTTACGAATATTGTAGAATATCTTATCTTGAGCTTTATCATTTTGGCTTTTGATAAATTCGAATGCCTCTTCTAATAATTTGACCTCAAACTTTTTCTCCACTAAATCAATATTATATAATACAAAACAAAGTTAGAGAAAGTTTCAATAAAAGGAAACTTCAGTCCATAAATGATTTGAAGTAATGAAGGTTAACCTCATAAACTCCCCGCCCTTTTAAGTGTAGCGCAGCACTCTTAAAACTTTGTAATGACATGTAGTGCCTGTGACACGGTGTAAAAGAAGCCTGTATATACTGACGTGGTGGATGAGCCGGAAGATTACCGGCATTCAAGTGCCAGGGACTATTCGGATAGGAAAGGGCTGCTGACTCTAAAAACGATAGAATGAGTGATGCCGTGTCACAGACACTGGTTTTCATAGGAGGTTTCAAGTGATCTTTCAGAATACTTAAAACAACTGGCACTGTTTTTCAAGATAGGTTTAAAGTGATCTTTCAGAACACTTAAAACAACTGGAACTCAATCATTTTTGCTTTTGTTTTCCTTTAATGGTTGCCAACGGTGAAGTATGAGCGTAGTGCGGGATTTCAAGGCACTTCACTGTCCGCTTACCGAAAAGTTTATTTTGATGTAAGTGCTTTCATGTCAGCACTTTCACCCGCATTATTTACAGCCATTGTTGTAACCAGTTATTTTTTCACACGATAACCTTGCAAATAGATTTTCGCCTTTTCTTTTTCGATTTTGGAAATTTCACTTTGATTACAGTTTAATTCTAGGGCTTGGAATGTTTTGTCAACAAGTTCTTGTGATTTTAAATCCTTTGAGAAATTGTCAGTTTTTATCTTAGCACAGTTCTTCCCTTTTGCTATTTGTGTAAGAATGAATGAAACTATTGGAGCTTCAATTAAAAATTCGTCATCTGTTATTTTTAGTTCAACACCTATTTTATTTACTGAAAAGGTTGTTTCCTCTTCGCTTAATAGTGAAATTAGTTTAGCCATAACTTCATTATAAATGCTGTAATTTTCAACGTTGAAGGTTTTCCCAGATACCTCGCTAATAATTTGATCGAAATTCGGATTAAAAAAGCCATCTTTATAGATGTATATATTCTGAGATTTACTGCTGAGAGTTCCTTTTGCTGCGATAGACGCAAAATCTACTCCCATGTCACCACTGTAGTCATGAATTTCAATGATAGTTCGAATTACTTGACCGAAATTTATAGTTGTTCCGTTTTCTGCTTCGCACTGGCTTATTCTACTGTAATCGCGGACATAAACCATTAAGTCATTCGTTATTTTTCCGCTGGCAATTGGAATACCAAGTTTGTGTGCCTGTTTCGCTTTATATAACCTGTCTTTATATGTCCATTGGCCAGTTTGGACATCTGCAAGAGTAGGTTTTTCAGTGCAATCATACTTTTCAATCAATTCTGATACCGCTATTGCATGTTCGGAATCAATTGGCAAAGGTTCTGGATTTTCAAGTATTTTTTTGACTTCTGCATCTTGAGGGTCAAAGCTGTCAGGGGCATCTTGCGATTGACAACCAAAAATTAATAGTAGGATCAATAAAGTTGGATAATTCTTCATTTTGTTCGGTTTAATTGGCTACAACTATAGCTCCATTAATAGCGCTTTATTTCCTTATACACCTTTCAAATATACCTCTTACTTACTTAAGTAAGTAATGAAAGTCACTTATTTTCAGGAAACAAAAAAAAAGAATCGCCTGTAGGGTGCAAGCAGGGGTAGTCTAACTTAGGTGGCATACTCTAGGGCACAAGCACCGCTTTGCCCATAATCTCCTTGCGGGTCATGGCATACATGGCGGTGGCCACCTCCTCCAGCGGATACTGCGCATGTATGTGCGGTTTTAGCTTGCCTTCTGCCAGCCAGCGGGCTATGGTCTGAAAGTTTTCGGCATTTTTTTGAGGTTCTTTTCTAAAAAAACCACCCCAAAACACACCCACTATCTGGCAACCTTTAAGCAGTGGCAGGTTGAGGGGTATTTTGGGTATATCGCCTGCGGCAAAACCTACCACCAGGTAGCGTCCCTTCCAGGCTATGGCCCGCAGCGCCGGTTCGGTGTAGCGGTCACCTATTGGGTCGTAGATCACGTCTATGCCCTTGCCTTCGGTAAGTTCTTTGCCCCGGGCTTTCAGATCTTCGGTAGTGTAGTTGAGGGTCAGGTCTGCCCCTATCGACCGGCAATAGGCCAGCTTTTCGTCGGTAGAAGCCGCTGCTATCACCCGGGCACCCAGCGCCTTGCCTATCTGTATGGCTGCTGTGCCCACTCCTCCGGCAGCTCCCATCACCATCAGGGTTTCGCCCGGCTGTAGTGCTGCACGATTTACCAGCGCATGATACGATGTGCCGTAGGTCATCATGGACGAGGCTGCTGTCACAAAATCCATTCCCTCGGGCAGTGGAAATACATTAGTAGCCATGGCTTTCACCTCCTCAGCAAATCCTCCCCAGCCTGTGCCCGACATCACCCGGTCTCCCACCTGCAGGTGCGTCACTCCCTCGCCTATTTCTTTTACCACACCGGCCACTTCACCTCCGGGCGAAAAGGGCATCTCCGGCTGAAACTGGTACTTCCCTTCGATAATCAACGTATCGGGAAAGTTAAGACCACAGGCTTTTACTGCAATGATTACCTCTCCCTTTCCGGCACGTGGAGAGGCCACCTCTTCTATTGTGAGGGTCTCCGGTTTGCCATAAGCTTTGCACAATACTGCTTTCATCGTAATTCTATTTTTTTAGGTTGCTACCTGATGTATTTCACAGCGGTTGATATAGAGCAGGCGGCCTTCTACCTGCGTATAGCCCATCTCTTTCAGCACGGCTATGTACTGCTTCACCTGGCTGTGGTGCGCTTTTGCCGGCTCTCCAGTTTTAAAATCAACCACCACTGCACTACTGCCGTTGATCATCACCCTGTCGGGGCGCTTTACCTCGCCCGTACTGCAAATAATGCTCGTTTCGTTTTTCACCTGCCACTGGTCGGTATACCAATCGTTTACTGCCGGCAATGTAAATATCTTTCTTAGCGTGGCTTTGATGCCCTCCAGCTCTTCCTGCCCCAGACCAAATGCCGACACGGCAGACTTCATGGCTTTTTCAAAATCTTTCCTCCGGTTTACTTTCGACAAAATATCATGTACCACTACCCCCTCGTTGATACGCTGCAGCACGTCATCGTCGGTAATCATACGGCCGCTTTTCACCACCAGGTCTGTGCGCTCCTGCCAGGGATTAGACAGGTAGCGCTGCAGCATCACCTCCTGTGCGCCTCCCGACCTTTCGTATACGGAGTAGCCGGATAGTTCGCCATATCGGTAGGTGCCGTCTTCCTGCTGCCAACCCTCCGGCTCTGCTCCCTGAGTAAAATAGCTGTACAAGAGGTCGTTTACTCCTGCATAGTTTTTCCTTTCATCCTTTTCGGCCACTATGTAGAGTGCCTCTTCAGCACGGGTACAGGCTACATACAGCAGGTTGAGGTTGTCTACATACGCTTTCACCTTTTCGTCCCAGTAATCTGCCCCGTATACCGTTTCGGCCATGTCTTTTTTGTATTTCAGGGGCACATAGGGCAGCCGGGCAAAAGGCTGCTCCTCTCCTGTATTGCACCATACAATGTTGTCGTGTGTGGGGTTATGATCCATGCGCCAATTGCAAAACGGTAGGATAACCACCTTAAATTGCAGGCCCTTAGACTTGTGTATGGTCATCAGGCGCATGGCTTCCAGCTCGTCCGACACCTGTATGGCACGGGTGCTATTGTCTTCCCACCAATTTAGAAAGCGCTCAGAACCTCCGTTTTCCTTTTCATAAAAATCCAAAACCGCATCCTGAAAAGCCAATAGGTAGGCTAGTTGTTCGTTTTTCTGCTGCAGGCCAAACAGGCGAATCAAGGCTTCTACCTGATCGATCAGGTTGAGCGCCAGCAGGCGGTCCCGGTTGTCGGCCAGCAAAGCCACAGCACCTTTGGGATCGCTAATCCACTCTGCCAGCGCTGCAGGGGGGCTATCGTGCCAATAGACCTGCCAGGCATAAGCCAGCTCTGAGCGAAACAATGATTCTGCCGGGTATACCAATACTTTCAATGCACATACCAGCAGGTGTACGGCGGGTGCATTTTTCAAAAACAACGACTCGTTGGAAATGATATCGTAGCGGTATGCACTCCCTGCTCCCCGTGCTTCTTCGCGCTGCATCAGTGCGTCGGTTACCCGCTTTCCTTCGTTTTTGTTGCGCACCAATATGGCAATGTCGCGCAGCAGGTAATTAGCGTCCTGCAGTTTTTCTACCATTTGCACCAATCGCTCTGCGGCCTCCTCTTTGGGGTCGTCATACTCCTGTTTTTCTACAAACTGTACTTCGATCAGCCCTCCAGCTGCTTTCTCACTGTCTACATACTCCTGCCGTACCTCGGCATACGCTTTTTTTATGTTGTGTATTTCCTCTACCTGCTCGCCGGCCTCCTGCACAAAATAGCTGTGCAGCAGCAAAGGGGCCTGAGTAAAGAGGTCGTTGTTAAATTCCACAATTTTCTTTTTGCTGCGCCAGTTGGTGGCCAGGGGTATATTCCGGGTAAAATTCTCTCCTACATCTTCTGCTATTTTTTCGAGCAAGAGCTTCCAGTTGCCTCCCCGCCAGCGGTAGATCGACTGTTTTATATCTCCCACTACCATGCTGAATTTACCGGCATCTACTACGTCTTTTACCAGCGGCTTGAAATTTTGCCATTGCAGCCCGGAGGTATCCTGAAACTCGTCAATCAGGTAGTGATGATAGCGCGACCCTATTTTTTCATAAATGTAGGGGGTATCGCTATCGCGAATGATGTGATGTAGAAAAACAGGAAAGTCTGCTATCAGGAGCAGGTCATTTTCTTCCCGGTATTCGTTGAGCTGCTCAGACACCTCGGCCAGCAGGCCAAAGGTGTACATGTTTTTGGTTATCTGCCGGGCGGTATGATAGCGAGCGTATGCGTCTTCCCAGTGGTCTATTGCGTCACCCAAAGCAGCATGAATACCTCCCGAAATGGCGCTATCCAGTGCGGCTATATTTTTAGCCGTTTTTTTATACCACTTGTCTTCGTTGAGGGCCTGGTATGCCCGCGCTCCCGGTGCGGCTATCGCTCCCTGAGCAAGGCGGGTAAGGTAGCCACCTACTCCTGATGCTCCGTAGGTAAAATCTGCCTGGGTAAGGCCGTGCTGCTCCATTATCTGCACTGCCTGCAACCCAAATTGTTGCTGTTTTTTTTCAAAATCTGCCACTACGTCGTGTAGCGACTGCATAAACGAAGGCATAAAATCCTCCTCTTGCATACAGGCAAAAATTCGGTCTTTCTCTTCGATAAAAAGCTCTCTGAACAGCTCTTCAGAAAGGTTGAGAATGTCTTTTCGGGTATCCCAGGACTGTCCTTCGTTGATCTTGTAGAGAGCAAAAGATGTGAGCCAGTTTGTCAATGCCTGATTGGTGCCTATCTCGGCTACCAGCTTGTCTACCACTTCACCGAGCACTTTTTTCTGATCCAGCTCTACCTCAAAACTGCCTTGCACTCCTATTTCCCGGGCAAACGAGCGCACTACCTGCTGAAAGAACGCATCGATGGTGATAACAGCAAACGATGAATAGTTGTGCAAAATAGTTTTGAGTACCTGTGCTGCCCGCTGCTGCAACTGATCGGCCGAGAAGTTGAGTTGTTGTTCTAATTCCCCGGCTATCGGGTGTCTGCCTTTTGCCAAAGCCGCCAGCGTATCAACGATACGGGTTTTCATTTCCTCAGTGGCTTTGTTGGTAAAGGTAACCGCCAGAATACTCCGATAATAGTCCGGGCGTTTGAGCGCCAGCTTCAGGTATTCCCGTGTGAGGGTATAGGTTTTTCCCGATCCTGCTGAAGACTGGTATATGTGAAAATTTTTGATAGGCATGTATTTGTTGTCCAACAATTTCAACCCACAGAAATGTCTTTCGCTTTTCTATCGGTTTCTATACAAACCTATAAAACTCCTGCTTTATTTTTTTACAAATAATTAGCTTTCGTATTTGTTCATTTTGTACGCCAAAGATTTTTTCACAGTAGCCCACTCGCTGTTTAATATTGAAAAAACAACAGTATCGCGCAAGCAATGAGTCTTGTCAATAGAATGATTTCTCAATATCCCATCTTGTTTAGCGCCAATTCTTTCGATGGCTTTTCTCGATTGGTGGTTGTGAAAGTGGGTTCTAAATTCTACAGCAATACATTCGAGAGATTCAAATGCGTATTGGAGTAAGAGATACTTACATTCCGTATTTATACCTGTTCTTTGTGCTGATTTAGAATACCAGGTTGTTCCTATTTCAAGTCTTTTATTCTTTGAGTCGGCATGCATATACCTTGTAGTACCCACCACTTTGTTGTCGTGTTTTCTTATCACTACAAAAGGCAAAGATGTATCGCTTTGAAATTCAGTCAGAGCGGTTTCAATATAATCTTTTACATTTTGGGGTTCGGGTGCTGAAGTGTACCACAGGTTCCACAGTTCTCCATCTTTAACTGCCTCTGTTAGTTCCTGAGTATGCGCTAGGTTCAATGGTTTTAGTTCAACTAAATTCCCTTTAATGTCAATTTCATTGAGCCATTTTTCCATGTATACCCTGCCCTTTATGTGTTAAGCCAAAGAGAATCAATTATTTCTTACCGTCTTCCTTCACTTCTATAAAGTCTCCGTCTTTGAGGTTTTTGGATACTTCCAAAAACGGACCGGTAATCAACTCCACTCCTTTTTCCAGCCCGCCGGTTATTTCTATGTTTTCAAAATCGCTGATTCCCGTAGTGACTTCTACCATCTTTGCTTTGCCATTTTCATGCACAAACACTACTTCTTTGAGCTTATCTTCTTTGTCTGACACTTTTGTTTTTTCATCTGCTTCCGGCTTGCTTACCCGGGTAGTCACAGCGCCAAGGGGCACTGCCAGTACATCTTTTTTGGTATCAGTGATTATGTCTACACTGGCTGTCATACCCGGTCGAAAGGGGCTTTGCGATCCATTTTTTTGCAGGTCTTTAAACGATTCGTTGAGAATGCGGATTTTCACCTCAAACTCTGTCACTGCATCGGCCGACACTTTGGCATTGGCAGTATTGGCTATGGCCGTCACCACACCTTTAAATTTTTTATCGAGGTAAGTGTAGGCATCTACATCGATAATGGCCGTATCGCCCAGGTTCACCCTTACTATGTCGTTTTCATTTACATCTACCCGCACTTCCATTTGGTTTAGGTCTGCTATGCGCAGCATTTCGGTTCCTGCCATTTGCGATGTACCCACTACCCGTTCTCCTTTTTCCACGCTCAGCTTAGACACGATTCCACTCATGGGCGCTTTTATACGGGTAAAACCCAGATTTTCACGTGCTTCCTTTACACTCGCCTCAGCACTTTGCACGGTATATTCTGCAGCCTTTACACTTTGGCGGGCAGAATTCAGATCCTGCTCGGCTATTTTATAGTTTGCCTCGGCTACTTCCATATCTGCATCGGATATGGCCTTGCTTTGGTGAAGCTGTTTCTGGCGCTTGTATTCCAGTTTGGCACGCGAATATTGCGCTTCTGCCCTAAACAGCCCCGACCTGGCATTGGCCAACTGGGCCTTCTGCTGGTTGAGAGAGGCCTGCACTCGCTCCAATGCCGATATGAGATTATCCGGCTTCAGGTGAATCAAAGGCTGGCCGATCGCTACTGAATCGCCCTCCTCCACAAAAAGCTCAATAATTTCTCCGGGAACCTCCGGGCTTATCTTTACTTCCACCACCGGCTGCACCATGCCACTGGCACTCACCTGCTCTGTGATGTCGGTCACAAGGGTAGTACCCATGGTTACCTGCTTGGCGTCCGGATTGCCTATCCATCCTTGCTGCTTTCCAATTATGGCCACTACGACCAGTACGGCCACTGCCCCTAGCAATATGTAAATCAGTTTGTTGTTGGTCTTTTTTCTAGCCATGATGTTTAAAAGGATATAGGTTTGCCGAGATAAAAATCGAGTACTTTGCGTTTGAATATAAAATCGTATTTGGCTCTGGACTGATCGGATCGTGCCATATATAGATCGTTGGCAGCTACCTGATAGTCTACATAATTTACCGCTCCCAGATTATACTGCTCTTGAATTACCCGATGGGCCTCTTCCAAAGCCCGCACTTGCCTTTCGGAAGCATAGTACGATTTGGATGCTGCCACAAAGTTGTTATATGCTGTTTCTATTGTTTGTCGCAGGTTGTTGCGTACTTCCTGTGCCATGATCTCGGCACGTTGGCGGGTGATTATGGAGCGCTGCACGTCGGAGCGTGTACGCCATTTGTTAAATACCGGAATAGACAGGTTTACACTTAGCGATTTACTCAGGTTTTCGTCAAATTGCTCTATCACTGTAAAATCGGGATCCTCGCCTACCTTGGTGCGATACTCTATGGGCGACACTACTATCTGACTTGGGTCGGATTGCAGATAGCCAATGGGTGTATCCCTCACCGTAATGCCTTCATAAAAAACCCGGGGCTGATTGGCCGCTCCGGAGTAGTTAGTACGAAAAGCGCCACTGAAACTAAGGCGGGGCATGTACGCACTCTTCGATATCTTCGTGCCCAGTCTGGCACTTCTAATGCGCAAATCTGCACTCTGTACATCAGGCTGGTTGGTTTGTGCCAGACCAAAAACCCGATCGGCATCAAAATCAAGCAGCTCCAGCTCGTTGAGTGCTATGTCTGGCACTTCTATATCAAAAGGCTCGCTGGCGGGCAGCAAAAGTGCCTGCTTAAGCTGCAACAGCGCCAGGTTGTAATTGTTTTCTGCGTTGATCAGGTTTACCTCCTGTGTGGCCTGCTGCGCCTGCAGGTTGAGTTGGTTGGTAATGGGCAATGCGCCTGCTTCCACCAGTTTGGTGGTTCTTTCCAGCTGCTCTGTAGTAGAGGCCAATTGCAATTCGGCATTGTTGCGCAACTCTTCATTAAAAATAACATTGAGGTACAGGTTGGCTACTGACAAGGCTACATCGTTTTTGGCTTTTTCCAGGTCTTTGGTGCCGGCTTCCAGCTCCAGCATACTCTGCTTGATCGAATTGGCAATTTGCCTGCCTGAATACAATATCAGGTTACTCTGCCCACTCAGCCCTGCAGAATTTATCTTTCGGGTTTCAAACAGGTTGGTGGTAGGGTCTATTGAACGCCCCCAGTTGCTGCCATAGCTGGCTCCCAGATTCAAGTCCGGCAGGCGAGCCATTTTAGCCTGGCTAAGGTTAATTGCTGATGTTTGCTGATCGAGCTTGCTTCGCTGTACATTCAGGTTGTTTTCAAAGGCCAGGTCTATGCAGCGTTTGAGAGAGTAGACCTCTGACTGTGCCCAACCTCCTGCACTACTACTTACAAGTACTATGAGGAGTAAAAAAGGGCGAAAAATGACTTTATGCATAATTTTATTGATCGATATCCGGAATGTAAATAATATCGTGAATCCACTTGATATTTCTCAGGTATTCCAGTGTTATGGGTTTAAGGCCTGAGTCCATCTCTAATATCTGGCAGGCCATATCGTTTTTTCCTTTTCTCGATACCGTCATAGTGGCAATATTGCAATCGTCGTGTGAAATAACATCCGACACAAACGCAATACTGCCCGGCAGGTCTTCCGACAAAATAATAAGGGTGTGCATGCTGGCAGAAAAACTGGCATGAAAGCCGTTTACCTCTGCGATCTTCACCACTCCTCCTCCGCGGCTCTCCCCTACCATTTCTACGGTTTTATCTCCTCTGGTTAAATGCAGCTTTACCGTGTTGGGGTGCCTGGTAGATGCATTGCCTACAGATTTGAAGGTATATTTCAGGCCTTTTTCAGCGGCATGGTCGAAGGAGTTCTTGATACGAATATCATCTGTTTTAAAATCCAGCAACCCTGCTACTATGGCTCTATCGCTCCCGTGCCCTTCAAACGTACGGGCAAATGAATTGTAAAATGTGATTTGAGCGTTTTCGGGCATTCCTCCGAGCAACTTGTATCCTACCCGGCCTATACGAACCACTCCAGCTGTGTGCGAACTGGACGGACCTATCATTACCGGACCTATCATATCAAATACACCGCTACGCTCCATGTAAGGTTAGTTTATCTAAATTTCTATAGTTAGTCGTATTTGCGACGTAAATGTTACATATATGATTAAAAATAATTTAGTCGTAACGTAACAAACGGCTTGCTATACGGCCACAGCTGCTTTGATATGTGGGTGTGGGTCGTAGTTTTTCAGGGTAAAATCCTCGAAGGTAAATCCAAAAATATCATCTACTGCCGGATTAATCTCCATGGTGGGCAAAGCCCGCACCTCTCTCGACAACTGCAAGCGTGCCTGATCCAGGTGATTAGAATACAAGTGTGCATCGCCAAGGGTGTGCACAAAGTCGCCTGCCTGCAATCCGCAAACCTGTGCTACCATCATGGTAAGCAGGGCATAGGAGGCTATATTGAAGGGCACTCCCAAAAACACATCGGCGCTACGTTGATACAACTGGCACGATAGTTTTCCGTCGGCTACATAAAACTGAAAAAAGGCATGGCAGGGAGGCAATGCCATACGGGGTATATCGGCCACATTCCATGCACTTACTATTAAGCGGCGTGAATCGGGTTTGTTTTTTATATCGTCTATCAGCTGCGTTATCTGATCTATCTTTTCGCCTGAGGGTGATGGCCAGCTTCTCCACTGCACACCATACACAGGACCCAGCTCGCCATTTTCGTCGGCCCATTCATCCCAAATAGACACCCCGTTTTCCTTGAGGTAGGCAATGTTGCTATCTCCCTTCAAAAACCATAATAGCTCGTGAATAATCGAACGCAAATGCAGTTTTTTGGTCGTAACGAGCGGAAACCCTTCGCTTAAATCAAACCGCATCTGGTGGCCAAAAACAGACACAGTACCTGTGCCTGTGCGATCTTCTTTCTTTACACCTTCGTCGAGGATGCGTTGCATCAGTTGATGATATTGGAGCATAAGTCTAGTAAAACGTTTATGGGATTGATAGTGGCGGTAAAGTTATGGTTTAGCCTACTAACTACCAAAGGGAATGATTGAAAGCAAGATACAATGCATGCTTATCCAGCTGACAAAATCATAACGTAGAACCTTCACCCACACCCGCACACCAATTTTCAGCATTTCTACTCACCGCCTCCTACAGCATCCCCTTACTTATATCTTTCTGTTTACATATTTCACATGCGATTTACCTCGAAAAAACCATAGTAGCGATACGTTGATTCTCAAAATCCGTATAGTAAGTCAGGCAGGGTACTGACAAGTATTATTAAATCTACAACCACCCTTTCAATTCATTGGACATTATCATACGTTTGTAGCAGAAAACTGAGAAGACATGGATACCAATTTTAAGAAGCTCACCACAAAAGAAAAAGCGCTTACGCTTAACCTAAATGACAAAATATATGGTACGCTGGCAGAGATTGGTGCCGGCCAGGAGGTGGCTATGAATTTTTTTAAAGCCGGGGCTGCTTCCGGCACTATAGCCAAGACTATGTCGGCTTACGACATGACATTTTCTGATGCTATCTATGGAGAAAGTGAACGTTATGTCTGCCAGGACAAACTCTACAAAATGCTGGACAAGGAGTATAACCTCCTGTCGGAAAGACTCCATATTAGGGGCAAACGAACAAACTTTTTTGCTTTTGCCAATACTGTAGAAGCGCTAAACTACCGCAAAACTAACAGTGGACATGGCTGGATAGGCCTCCGGTTTCAGCTACACCCAAACACCGAACCCAACGACTGCATTATACACGTAGTACTAAAGGACAATGATGCGCTCTGGCAACAGGAAGTGCTGGGCAAAGTGGGCGTTAACCTGATTTATGGCTGCTACAACTACTCCGACCCGGAGGAATTGATAGAGTCGCTGGTCGACAACTTCAACAAAGACCGTATCGAAATCGATATGTTTCGGCTCAAAGGGCCGGATTTTCACCATGTAGACAATCGCCTGATGAGCTTACTGCTGGTAAAGCTTGGCCTGACTCAAGCCACCATGTTTGACGAACACGGCAAAGTACAGCAGCCCTCCGAAGCATTGTACAAAAAGAATATACTCGTACTCAGGGGGCGCTTCAGACCCGTAACATACGTAAGTGTGGATATGTTTCTGACTAGTTTGAAACATTTCAAAAAATATACGCAAGCGGAGAAAAAAGACATAGTAGTATTGGCCGAACTGACGCTAAACGACCTCTCCTCTGACGGAGAAATAGACGAAGCGGACTTTCTGGACAGGGTGGATTTGCTGTGCTCGCTGGGACAGACCGTACTGATATCCAACTACCCCGAGCACTATAAGCTCTCTACCTACCTCAACAAGTTTACCCGCAAATCGCAGGTAGCGTTTATTCTCGGCATCAACAATCTGGCCAGGCTATTTGAAGAATCGTATTACGAGCAACTAAAGGGCGGAATCATGGAAGCCTTTGGTAAATTATTTTTGGAAAATGTAAAGCTGCTCGTATACCCTAGCTTGTCAGAAGACGGCAAAAATATTCAGGTGTGTAAAAATTTCAAGCCGGCTGAAAATGTAAAATATCTTTTCGAACACTTATACTCCAACAAGTGCATCGAGGATATCCCCAACGCCAACGTAGAACACCTCAACATCGTGTCTGACGATGTGCTGTCAATGATACGCAAAGGCGATACCGGTTGGGAAAAGTATGTGCCTTTTAAAGTAGCGGAAACCATCAAAAAACAATGCATGTTTGACTATCCCTGCAAAGTAAAGGAAGACCCAAAACCCATTGATTGATCCCAGAAAGGGAATCGCATACTGAACCTGATACTTTCTTCGGTATACATAGAAAGTATCCTAGGATTCCACTTTTTAAATTAAACTCTCCAAAAGTTAAATTGATAAGATTTTCCGGCAGGAAATGATCCGTATTTCGTACTAAAAAGTATCGGAATGACAAACTTTTGGAGAGGTTTCCACAAACAGACTTTCTTTAAAAGTGGACTCTCTAAGAAGGTATCAGGTTTTTTGTTTCTTCTTTTTGGCAGCAGGAAACAGAATATTGTTGAGTATTAGCCTATAGCCAGGCGAGTTGGGATGCAGGTTAAGGTCTGTGGGTTCTTCGTTCACCAAATGCTGATAATCTTCGGGATCGTGCCCTCCATAAAACGTCCAGAACCCTTTGCCAAACACTCCATGAATGTAGCGTGCTTCTTCCAGTGATTTTGTTTCTCCCATCACCACTACATCCGGCTTTACCAGCCTGCTCTTAAACGAAGTGGTCTGCCCCATAAAGCCTTTGATCAGGTGTTCATGATTTTGCGTAAGCATGGTGGGTATAGGGTCCCATTTTGCCGAAAACTCAAACAGTGTAAAGAAATCATTTTGCTCCTGAATACCCCGCATAGCCGGAGGCGTATCTATATCAGAAAATTCGTAGATATACGGGTTGCGTTCGATCTGAAAATTTTGAAAAGCAAAAGTACGGGAGTAGTCCAGTTTGGATTGCGCTTTAGGGTCGGCAGGATCTCCGTCAAACATGTGCTCGCATATATCGACCCCTTCGGCAGCAAGAGCAATATCATAGGTGTCGGTAGCCGAGCACATGGCAAACAAAAAGCCTCCGCTAGCCACATAAGACTGTATTTTTTTTACTATACCTAGTTTTAGGTGCGACACCTTGCTAAAGCCATGCTTTCGCGCTGACGCCTCGTACTCCTGCTGCTGTTGCTGATACCATGGAAAGTGCCTAAACGAACGGTAAAAACGCCCGTACTGACCTGTAAAATCCTCATGGTGCAAATGCAACCAGTCGTATTTAGGCAATTCGTCATACATCAGCTCATCGTCAAACACCACGTCGTAAGGAATCTCCGCATAAGTAAGTACCAGCGTCACTGCATCGTCCCACGGCTGCTTGCTCTTTGGACTGTATACGGCTATTTTAGGGTACTTTTCCAGCTTCATAGCATCCATATTTGACGATGGACTTGCTATTTCAGCCAGAATCTGATTGGCTTCTGCATCGGATATTACCTGATAGCTCACTCCTCTTATAATCAGCTCATTTTCAAAATCCTGATAATATTTAAACATAAAACTGCCCCCGCGGTAATTGAGCAGCCAGTCTACTTCTACTTCTTTTTGCAATACCCAATAGGCTATACCGTATGCTTTCAGGTGATTGGACTGAGATTTATCCATGGGTATCAACAGGCTGGAGGCTTTTGCCTGTAATGCCACACATACTATTATCAATTGTACTACCCGCTTCATCATAATTCTGCCTGTTTTTCTGTTTGTACTCTCGAAATTAAACGTATTTATACAAAAACCGGTACGTTATTTAGTGAATTCAACCTATCTTCATCTTCACAATCAGTCAATACGACAATAATGAAGCCGACAATTGAGAGTTTTGTAAAAAAACCACACCGACACACATCTATTATATGCATCGCTACGTAAGGTCATGCGAAACACTCTATGAACTATACTGAAAACATACGGGAAGGGATAAAATCTATCCTGAGCAACAAGCTGCGTACTACCCTCACCGCGCTCATCATTGCCATTGGTATTACAGCTTTGGTTGGCATACTCACAGCCATCGATGGTATCAAGGCATCCATCAACAATAGTTTTTCCAACCTCGGGTCAAATACTTTTTACATTACAAACAAGCGAGCCGAAACCAGCAAACGACAGGGCGTTACCACCAAGCGTTATCCGGAAATCACCTACTCACAGGCGAAGCGCTTTGTAGATGAATACAAAGGCGATGGGTTACCCTCTATCAACACATCGATAACTGGTAGTGCTGAAGCCAAAAGAAACTCGAAAGTAACGAACCCAAACATCCGTGTAAACTGCGGTGACATTAACTTTTTAGCCGTAGAGGGCTACAATCTGGAAAGCGGCCGTAGCTTTTCTGCTTTTGAACAACAAAACGGAGCTAATGTCGCTATCATTGGTTATGAAACATACAAGGCTCTTTATCTGGAAAACGAAAACCCCATCAATTCGTCGATTTCATTTCTGGGTAGTCGATTTAAAGTGATCGGCCTTCTGGAAGAGGAAGGCAGCTCGGGTGGTGGCTCCAGCGCAGACCGCAACATACTGGTACCTATGGAAACCGGGCGAAAACTGGCACAGGGCAGGTCGCTACGCTACCAAATAGGAATAGCCGTAAATGACCCCACGGCTATAGATATAGCTATGGGTGAAGCCACCGGTCTTATGAAAGCAGTGAGAAAAGATGCCCCGGGATCGGAAGATTCTTTTGACATAAAGAAAAGACAGTCGCTCGCTGAAAAGCTAGAGGAAATTACTGTTTACCTCCGTATTGGAGGCTTCACTATAGGGTTTATCACGCTGCTGGGTGCATCCATAGGGCTTATGAACATTATGCTGGTATCTGTGACTGAGCGAACCCGCGAAATAGGTGTACGAAAAGCATTGGGTGCCACTCCTCAAAAAATCCGCCAACAGTTTCTGATCGAAGCTATCGTTATCACACAGGTGGGGGGCATTGCGGGTATTTTTATGGGGATACTCATCGGCAACATCATATCCACAGTACTCAACCCCGGCACCTACGTCATCCCCTGGGTGTGGATCGTTTTTGGTTTTGTTGTGGGTGTTGTAGTAGGTCTGCTGTCGGGGTATCTACCTGCCCACAAAGCTTCTAAACTTGATCCTATCGAGTCTCTACGGTTTGAATGATCAATTTTATTTGCGATATTTAGCACTTCATTTATAGAATATATTTGTTGTATTGCTACTAAAAAGTCCTTGTTTTACATGAAAAAATTATGGCTCATTTTCATCATGTGGGGCTTTGGCGAAGTGCTGGCCCAGGAAACGGTGCTCACCGGTGTGTATCAGGGCAATAGTCTGTACATAAAAAACCCGTACGATGCAGCATCCGACAGCTTCTGTATAGAGTCAATCAGCATCAACAAAAAAAACATACAAACAGACTTCAAACTGTCTGCCATCAAACTCAATTTCAAAGATGTAGGGTTGTTTACACCTGTGGTGGTGAAAATAAAACACAAAGAAAACTGCAAGCCCCGCTTTATCAATCCCGAAGCAATTCGTTTTCACAGTTCTTTTAAATTCGATTCTTTGGCCATTACAGATTCGCTGATCCAATGGCACACCAAAGGAGACAGTAGAGAAGGCAATTATATACTCGAAAAACTGCAGGGCGACTACTGGCAGGAAATCACAACCATTCAGGCCAAAGGTGATTTTGAAGGGGCCAATTACATTTATTTTCCGGACTACACCGAAGGAGGAAACAAGTTTAGAATAAAATATACCCTGCCCGACGGCCGCTATCTTTACTCCAGCGAAATGGAGGTTTTTTTCTACAAAGAACCCATCACTTTTACGCCCAAATCTGTAACAGACAAAATCACCCTGTCGCGGCATTCTGAATTTCAGATCATGAATGCTGAAGGAGAGGTCATTTTGAGTGGAGCTGGTCGGGTAATCCCTCTGCGGCGATTAAAAAAAGGAGACTATACCATTTATCTGGATGGATATACCGACAATTTCATAAAGAAATAAACGGCCTCTGCTCTCGTTTTTCTCTGCTTTGCTTAGACCCTGCGGAGAAACACTTTCAGTTGTACGTTAAAACCAACCAACGTGAGCAATTTCTAGAAAGTCCGTCAAGAGTAAACTACTTAATGGATAAGTGAAATCCCGAAAAAGTGACTTAATACAACCAGCACAAACAGCACAGCCAATACCAGCGGACAGAAGTAACTAATGGTGAAATTCAAAAACTTTTGAACAAAAGAGCCTTCAAACTTCTCATTGCCCTCGGAGAGCTCTTCTGCCAACCCTTGGGTTTTCCATACATGGCCGGCAAAAAACACAATAAGGCACCCGCCTAGCAAAAGCATGATGTCGGCCAGATGGCCAAAGAATGTCATAAAGTCTGTAGGGTTTTCTGCTCCTATATAGGTGATAAACTGGCTAAAGAATGCGCTGTACCCATTGCCCAGCAAAGATGGTATACCGGCCACAAAAATGATCAAAGCCGTGACCAGCACCGAACGGTTTCTGTTGAGCCCGTACTCATCCACTGCATAAGACACGGGCACTTCCAGTAATGATACTGTAGACGTAAGTGCTGCAAAGGACAAGAGCAAAAAGAAAAACGACCCTACGCATATTCCCAAAACCGGCCCCAGCGATTGAAAAACCTTGGGTAGCGTAACAAAAATAAGACCGGCTCCCCCCTGAATGTCGGTCATATCTCCCCCATTGTTGTAAGCGACCAGGGGAAACATCAGCAGCCCGGCAATCAATGCAATACCGACATCAAAAATGGTGATATATGCTGCCGAAGACACTATATTTTCTTTTTTGGAAAGGTAGCTCCCGTAGGTAATCAGTGCCCCCATGCCTAGCGACAGTGAGAAAAACGCCTGCCTGAGCGCTCCGCCTATTACACTTAAGTTAAGTTCAGAAAAGTCTGGCACCAAATAGTACTTTACTCCGACCATAGCGTGAGGTAGGGTAAATGAGTAACACACCAGTGCCAAAATCATAATAATTAAGGTAGGCATCAAAATTTTAGCTGCTCGCTCGATACCACCAGCGACCCCTTTTGACACGATGTAAGCCGTAAGAAACATAAATATAATAGCGTAAATACCCACTTTATAGACATCCGACACATAGCCTCCGAAATTATCGCCAATAGCGAAATTGCCCTGAATCATTTCCAGAAAATATCCGAAAGCCCAACCGGCTACCACATTGTAAAAGGATAAAATTACCACACCGGCCAAAATTCCGATTATGCCTATAAACTTCCATTTGTTATACCCCAGAGCTGTAAATGCTCCAACGGCATTTTTGGTGGTTTTTCTTCCAATAGCCACCTCTGTAACCATCACCGGAAAACAGAGGATAAAACAAAACACCAGATAAAGCACTACAAACGCAGCTCCACCTCCGGCTTCTACTTCAAAAGGAAATTTCCAGATATTACCCAACCCTACTGCTGATCCGGCTGCTGCCAGTATAAAGCCTAACTTGCTGCTAAATGCCCCTCTTGATGCCATATAATGTGTGTTTTAATTTTGAGGGCTTAAATATATAGGAGGATAGTACAATAGACAATATTAGGTTCATAAATATACTGCCAATGCAAAAGCCACCTCATAAGATGGGGTGGCTTTTATTATGAATTAGCTGACTCTGCAACATTAATCGGCCAGGTGAAACTTTACATCACCATAACTCGACCGTACCTTAATCTTACCACCTGCGCCTTTTCCAAGTTTTCCTTCATACTCCTTTTTAAAATCACGGGATTCTTTTCTGGAAAAATAAACATCCAATCCCTTCTGGTTAAAATCACAAAACTTCATTTGGAAATCAAAACTGGCGTTTACTCCTTTTTCGAACCCAACCTTGAAGGCACCAAACTCCCCATCCAAATCAATAACTCCAAACTTATTTGAAACCTGTTTTACGTTAAAATCACCACAATAGGCCGTTTTCAACACCATGCCTTGTACTATTTTTTCAACATGAAATTCTGAGTATTCCAGCTTTCCATTGATAGTATTTAGTTCTCCTACACGCAATTCACCATACTTCACCTCTGCACTCAGGTCTCCTGCTTTATCTACTCTCAATTCTGAAAAGCCCTGATCCAACTTTACATTGCCAAGTACTTCCATTGCCAGCTCCGAGTACTTCACTTCCAGCTCTCCCAGAGTGACCTCCTGTATTTGCGCTTCGCTAAAAGACACCTTCACCTCACTATCTCCGCTCAGCCTCTCTGCTTTTAAGTGACCATAGCTCACATCCAACTTGAGTTTGCCTCTAAAGTCTGCCAGATAGGTTTCTCCAAAACTATTCGTCAGAATCAAAGGGTTGGATACTGGCATATTCACCAGGTAATTGATCTCAAATTGTTCCGATTTCTTATTGTTCATTTTGCCCTTCAGCTGAGTTTCAAACTTGATGATGGAACCGCCCGAAACTATGTCGACCTCAATCTGATCTAATATTTCCCTTATCCGATCTTCATTATTACCCCGGGCTATTATATCTATTTTCACCTCTATGGTAGCTTTGTCCCAGGTATTTACATGTACTCTTCCAAACTTATTTATGATTTGAAGTATATGCGTTGGCGAAACAGCGTAACTCTTTTCTATCACCTTCTTTTTTTCTATACTTTTCTGCCTGGCCAAAATCTCATTGACCCCAAGCACCAAACTCATGCACAATGCCATTTTACATAGTAATGCTTTCATCTGTCTCTTTCGTTTTAATGTTTTCCAATATTTTTAGCTGTTTGTTCAGTATCTCCACACGCAATTGCAGGTTGCGAATCATCGCATGAATTAACCTTTCGTCTCCCTGATTTACATCCAGTGTATTCCTTAGCTCCTCATATAGCGCATCCAGCCTGTCCAGCTCTTCAAGTAATTCTTCATTGGCCAGCGGATGATTTGCCAGTGCCTTTCTTCTCTCTGCTATCAGGCGGGTATAATATGATTCCACTTCGGCCAATTCAGTACTAACCGTTGCTTGCTCTGTAGCCAGCTGTTTGTTAGTCAACGGGTAATTATCGAGTACCAGCAGAGCAATTGTACTTAGCAGAAAAAAAGCAGCCGCAACTTTCCACCAAAAAGTGCCATCTGCAGTCGGTTTACTCCGGTCGAGCTCATTGGCTATGCCTTGCCAAAGTTGATCTGTAGGCTCCAGCGAATCAAATTCGCTTTTATGGGTGCGTACGTATTTTTCTAAATCATCTTTCATAACGGTATCTTTCTTTCAAAATCACCTGAAGCTTCCTCCTCGCTCTGTTATACTGCGATTTGGATGTGTTTTCTGATATTTTCAATATTTCTCCTATCTCCTTGTGGTCGTACCCTTCCAAAAGGTATAAGCTTAGCACAGTTCTGAAGCCATCAGGCAATTTGCTTATGGCCTCTCTGATCTGCCCTACCTCCAGAGTTTCCACCTCTCCCGCTTCATCTTCAGCCCACTCCTCCTGACCATTCATTTCCTGAAAATCAACCTTGCGCCTGTGCAACACACTAATCGATTTGTTAACTACAATTTTCTTCAGCCAGGCACCAAATGTAGCATCTCCCCTATACCGCTTCATTTGCTGAAAAGCCGACACAAACGATTCCTGCAGCACATCTTCTGCCTCAGCCACATCATTGACAATTCGGGCACTTACATTGAGCATATTTTTAGCATACAACCGATACAACTCATACTGAGCCTGACGATCGTCGGATCGGGCACGATTGACTAAGTCGCTATGCAAATCTGTATGTGTGGCTTTCAAGGGTTACGCTTCTTTCGGTTCAAAGACAAGGGTACAACCTGAGGGGTTGCATATCTACCCAATAAATTTACATTTTCTCTTTATGGGATCAGAGCAAACACTTTGAAAAGACTGGTGCTATGCTTTTTAGACATGAACATGGCAAGGAAATGGCCTCTATAATTTCACTCCAAAAAAGCTCGCACCTACCCTATAAATAAAATGAAAAACAATGCACTTAACCGCACTATCCTTCAACACAGCCATCCCCTAAGAATAGCACCATACAAAAAATAACAGCACTATTCCGCCAGTTTTTGTAGAGCAGATATATAATTTTTGTTATCTTCAACACCATTAATCCTATTAATAAAAAAATCATGCGCAGACTTTTTATAATACTGACCATCTGTACACTATCTCTTATTGGTATAGTAGCCATATACTGGCTGCCTGTACTGTGGGTGCTGGTAATTGTAGCCCCTCTGATTTTGCTTGGTATTTGGGATATGGTGCAAACCAGCCATACCCTCAAGCGCAACTTTCCTGTAGCAGGATGGGGCAGGTATCTGCTAGAAGATCTAAGACCAAAAATTTATCAGTACTTCATAGAATCCGAAACGGAAGCTTCTCCTATCAGTAGAATGTATCGCTCTATTGTATATCAGCGAGCTAAAAAGGTATTGTCTACCAATCCGTTTGGTACCAAAGTAAATGTGTATGAAGAAGGCTATGAATGGGCTAATCACTCTATCAACCCCCTCGATCACCATGATCTAAACAGTCACCCCCGTGTAATGATTGGCGGGCCCGACTGTAAGAAACCCTACAACTCGAGCATTCTGAACGTATCTGCTATGAGTTTTGGCGCATTGAGCGACAGGGCCATATTAGCGTTGAACGGAGGTGCTAAAATCGGTGGTTTTGCACACAATACGGGAGAAGGCTCTATCAGCCCCTATCACGACAAGCCCGGTGGCGACCTTATCTGGCAAATTGGTACCGGTTATTTTGGTTGTCGCAATTCCGATGGTTCATTCAACGATGATCTTTTTGCTGAAAAAGCTCAAAAAGAGAATGTGAAAATGATTGAAATAAAAATATCTCAGGGTGCTAAACCCGGTCATGGGGGCATTTTACCTGCTGTGAAAAACACGCCTGAGATTGCTAAAATACGAAACCTGGAACCGCATACGACTGTACTTTCACCTCCCGGTCACCGTGAGTTTTCCAACCCACCTCAGATGCTCGAGTTTATCCAAAAGCTACGGGACCTTTCCGGAGGAAAACCCGTGGGTTTTAAGTTGTGTCTAGGCAACAAACTAGAGTTTACCGATATCTGCATCGCTATGCAAATGAGTGGTATCAAACCTGATTTTATCACTGTAGACGGTGGTGAGGGAGGCACTGGTGCTGCTCCTTTGGAATTTTCCAATTACATAGGTATGCCTCTGCGCGAGGGTATAGCCTTTGTAGCCGATCAGTTGCGTGGATACAACCTGCGCAAAGACATCAAAATATTGGCTTCCGGAAAAATCTTAACCGGATTTGATATTTTCAGAGCATTTGCATTAGGTGCTGACGCCTGCTACAGCGCACGAGGTATGATGCTGGCATTGGGGTGCATACAGGCACTGGAATGCAACAAAAACAACTGTCCTACAGGAGTAGCCACTCAACAGGCCCATTTAGTAAAAGGGCTGGTAGTGGCAGATAAAGAAAAGCGTGTTGCCAATTTTCATGAAGAAACCGTCAAAAGCTTTGTTGAATTTATGGGCGCTACCGGGGTAGACAATATTTCTAAGATCAAACGACACCACGTATACCGCCGAGTGAACCAAACTGAAATAAAAACCTACGCAGAAATTTACCCACAAGTGCAGTTAGGTGAATATGTTTAAGTAGCTTTGCCGTGCCGCCAAGCGGCAATTTTCACTTCCAGCTATACTATTATTCAACTTTTCATCCCGCTATGACTAGCTGTGAGGCAACACTTACAACTACACACATGATGTGGTTTTCTTAAGCTTGCCCTTCAGCTGTAAAGCATGCCCGTATTTGTATGAGATCAGCGTTTTTCTCAAGCAAATAAATTGGCAGTCGGTTTAAACCCTGACAACTTTAACAAGTCTAATATTCGCAAAATCAAGCTTAAAAAATGAAATTTTTTCATTTTTTGGCACAATAAGTGCGAATTATAGTTGTTATAGATGAAACTTAGGAATATTATATTTAATATTGGAATATGAAAAAAAGACAGCATTATAAGTTTTGGATTTGTCTCTCCCTGTACATTATGTTCATGGGTTTTCTGGGTTGCAAGGAGAACACACTGTCGTTCAATCCATTCAACACCCCCGATAGTGAAGATATTTACGCTAGGAATTCCGAAACAAATACGCCCTAAAGACCTCCCCCTTATCAAACATTGACCTATCTGCAGGCAGTTCGAGAAAAGCGTCCGAAGCAGAAAGATTAGACAAATCACCTGACCCCTTTCCGGCACATGGCCTGGCTATTACCTCTCCGTTTTTATTCACCTCACATTTAACTTGTAAGTAATAAGTCAGTTTTGGATGAAAAACAACTGGCTCTGTCAGTATGGCATAGACAGCATCACTCCACTCCGAAGCAAGACACTTTTTCAACCAGGGCAAAAAGTAAACTACAAAACACATATAAGTTGAAACCGGATTGCCCGGCAAAGCAAATACCTTCACCCCCTGTTCACCTACACCAAACCAAAACGGTTTACCCGGGCGTTGTGCTACACGGTGAAATTTCTTTTGGACTGCCAATGCTGCCAGCACTTCGGGCACATGATCTGCTTTCCCTTTTGACACTCCCCCGCTCAGCACCACCACATCAAAGCGATCTACAATACCCTTCATTTGCTGTAACAAATCATCATAGTCATCGGTGAGATGAAATCGTTCACACTCAACCCCCAACGCCTTCAAGTGCGATGCAATCATTATCACATTAGACATTCGGATCTGATGTGGGTCCGGCTCCTCGTTCACATGTACCAGTTCATCTCCTGTGGCTACTATGGCTACCGTTGGCAATTTAGCTACTTGCACATATTCTTTGCCTACTGTAGCCAGCACAGCCACTTCTGCAGCTGACAACATCACGCCGGGGGACAGCAAAACATCACCTTTACACTTGTCTGTTGCACGTTGGTGAATGTTCTGATGCTCTACAATTTCTGACAAATGTACATGAGCAATAGGAGTCTGCCCATCCTCTTTTATTTCAACATCTTCGTAACGAACCACCGCAGTTGCTCCCTCGGGCAACACAGCTCCTGTCATGACCTCCAGCGCCTGCCCTTCGCTATTCAATTTCAAGGGAGGTGAACCCGCCATTTGCACACCCACAACCTGATATTTGGTAATTCCCTTTTGAATAAAATCATTTGCCCGAATGGCAATACCATCCATCGTAACCCTGTCAAAAGGAGGAAAATCCCTATCTGCACGGATTTCTTCACGCAGCACCCTTCCTTCGCATGCTTCTATCGGCACCTGCTCGTTTCCCCAGTCTGTCAGTTCGTTTTGTATAATATCGGTGGCTTCACTGGCACTTATCATAACAATATTCTCTAATTTTAAACTTTCAAAAGCAAGTTAACCCGTTTCACACTTATTCGCTGTTACTCTCATGAGCAAATCAGAACAAAGTCCACTTAGCCATATAAAACCCAACAACGAACCCGGAATGGTAGACGTATCGGGCAAGGTGATGAGCAAACGCATAGCCAAAGCTCAATCCACTGTAGTACTAACTGACGAAATCATGAAACAACTGAACAACGGTGACATAAGCACCAAAAAAGGACCGGTGTTTCAAACGGCTATCATAGCCGGTACTATGGCTGCCAAAAAAACCGGTGAGTTAATACCGCTATGTCATCCTATAGGGCTGGACAGTTGCGATATCAACATAACAACGAAAGGTAATGAGGCAGTGATAGAGTGTACCTGCAGTGTATATGCAAAAACTGGCGTAGAAATGGAAGCTTTAACCGGAGCATCAGTGGCAGCTCTCACTATCTACGATATGTGTAAAGCCATGTCGCACGGGCTAGTCATAAAAGACACCTGCCTGGTAAGCAAAACAGGAGGGAAAAGCGATTACCAACAACCAAACAAGAAACAGTAGAATGTCGACACATAAAAAACACAGCCAGCTCACAAAACCACATAGTGGCACAGTTCACCCCCATGAATGGGCTATATTGGGTACTCCGTGCGGGGAAATCAAAAAACTTGCATACCAGCTTATCCAAAAGCTATCCCCACACAAGGTGGGTTACCTGGATGCCGACCACAAGGGAGCCGATGAAGCAGGTGGACAGTTGCCTGCAGCGATAGGTCATGGCGCTACACTTGAGTATACTGATAAAATCGACTTTCATCGCTTGGATATAAACCAAACAATGAATGCTTTTGATTTTAAACAACAATTTGCTTCCGAGGACATAGTGCTCATAAACGGAAACCACTTTGCTGCAGGAAGACAAATAGCGGTGATTGACAGCAGAAAACCTCTGAAAAAGAAGGTTGAAAAGCTGACCAATGTAGCTCTGATTTTGATGCAGCATGGCGAGAAAGGCATCCCTGATGTGCTAAAAAACACCATACCTGATATCTCGGAAATACCTTGTTTTTCCATCGACGACATTGATAATATTGCCAAACTCATAACCCAAGATTACAGCACTCCGCTGCTTCAGGGATTGGTACTGGCAGGAGGAAAAAGCCAGCGTATGCAAAGGGACAAAGGAGCTATAAAATACCACAGCAAAGAACAACGGCTGCATATGTACGACCTACTGGATGAGGTAACACACCAGGCCTGGCTGTCGGTAAGCCACGACAATACCGCACCCCAACCAGAAAACACCCGCACTCTACCCGATACATTCATCAATCTCGGACCTATGGGAGCCATCTTGTCGGCTTTTAGGCAAGAGCCAAATTGCGCGTGGTTTACTACTGCCTGCGACCAACCACTGATTACAAAATCTACCCTGGATTTGCTTATCGCTCGCAGAAACCCCTCTAAAGTAGCCACTGCTTTTTTCAACTCCGAAACAGGGTTTCCCGAACCTCTGCTCACCATATGGGAGCCCAGAGCATACGCCAGGTTACTCTACTTTTTGAGTCAGGGATATAGTTGCCCCAGAAAAGCACTAATCAACTCTGATGTGGAGATTGTAAAACTGGAAGATGAAACTGTGCTGAAAAACGCCAATACACCAGAGGAGTACCAGGAAATAATGAAAATTTTAGAAGTAAACGACCAGACCTGATCTAAACAACGTTTTTAAAATTCACTCACCGCTAATCACATCAACCACTCGCGCTCCCCTTTGAGTGTCAGTACTTCATCGTCCATCAGGCGGGCAATCAATCCCTGAGATTTTGGCAATTCGTAAGCAAAGAAAAATTTCATGGTATGCAAACTACTCTGGTAAAAATCAGATGGATTTTGCTGCTTTCCTTTGATAGCCGCTACTCCTTGCAGGAGCCACTGCCAGCCTACTACAAGTAGTCCGCTGAGTTCCATAAATAAATTAGCATCAGAAAGGAATTCCTCTATCTTTCCACTACCAGCCTTGGTTACCAATTTGCCTACCACCTGCTGATACTGTACAAAAAAATCGTAGTACTTTTTGGTATTGGGCTTAAGCTCGTCATACTTCAAAGCTGTATCTATGGCCGAGTTGATTTCTGCAAAAAGCAAGCGAGCTCCTTTTCCGTCGTTCATCAGCATTTTTCTTCCCAGCAAATCTATCGACTGAATTCCGGTTGTTCCCTCGTAGAGTGTAGTTATGCGAATATCGCGGTAGAGTTGCTCCAGAGGAAAGTCCACACAATAGCCATACCCTCCCAGACATTGTAGTCCATTACTTACCGATTCTATACCTTTCTCCGTCAGGTAGGCTTTCACGATAGGTGTGAGTAATTCTAACAAAAGGTGATAATTTTCTTTCTCCTCACCCGTAGCTATTTGCTGCATGTCCTCATACTTTGCACAAGCCACCAGCAAACTCATCGTGCCTTCAACCATCGTTTTCTGTGCTCCTAACATCCGCCGCACATCCGCATGATGCAGTATGGTTACCGGTTCTTCTGTAGGATTTTTAGAAGAAGGAAGCCTGCCCTGCGACCGCTCTTTAGCATACTGCAGCGATGCGTAGTAAGCTGCCGAAGCTATCGCTACACCTGTAGCCCCCACCTCTATCCGTGCTGTATTCATCATCTGAAACATATAACGCAACCCCTGGTTTTCTTCTCCTACCAAATATCCTCTGCAATCGTCCTGCTCGCCCATCATCAAGTGAGTAGTCACATAGCCGTTTTGCCCCATTTTATGAAACAAACCTGCTGTAGTTACATCATTATCTACTAGTCCGTCGGGAGTCACTCGTTTTTTGGGTACCACAAAAAGTGAAATCCCTTTGGCTCCTGCGGGTGCTCCTTCTATTTTGGCCAGCATCAGGTGCACTACATTTTCTACTCCATCATAATCCCCTCCTGAGATAAATATCTTCTGTCCTGTAATGTTAAAACTACCGTCATCGTTTCGGGTAGCCTTGGTGGTAATGTCTGACAGAGAGCTACCTGCCTGGGGTTCTGTCAGTGCCATAGTGCCTTGCCAGCGACCTTCACACATGGGCATGGCATAGTCTTTTTTCAGGTTTTCACTCGCAAACGACAAAACCAGACGTGCCGCACCCGCGGTGAGCATACAATACCCAATGCCAGAGCTATTGGCCGCTGTGTAGATCGTTTCTACCATATAACCCACCATGTGCGGCAGTTGCATCCCACCGTACTCGGCTGGCTGAATGGCACTAATCCATCCCGACTCACCCAAAGCTTTCAAAATTTTAGGAACCTGAGGGTGTACCGTCACACGACCGCCTTCCTGCTGCACACCCTGTCTGTCCATTTCGGTGAAATAGGGAAAAAGCTCCTTGTCTGCAAAATCTTTTGCCGCATCGAGCATCATGTCTACAGACTCACGGGAATATCCGGCAAAGTATTCCTGAGAAAACAATTCTTCAAGCTGGTGTACTTCGTAAAGCAAAAAACGAATGTGATCGAGGTTGATGTATTGGCTAGCCATAGGAGTAATAATTGGGTTAAATTGTAACTCCTGTTAAGTTAAAAGCTATTCTTTTGAAATACAAAAAAGAAAGTAAGATGGCAGGGATTCCGCTTTTAAACAAAGTCATGTGGAGACTTCCCCAGAAGTTTGTCACTCCGATACTTTTCAGTACAAAATATGGATCATTTCCTGCCGGAAAATCCTATCGATTCAACTTTTGGAAAGTTTAATTCTAAAAGCGGAATCCCTGAGCAGGATGGGCCGGACTGACAGCTAAAAACCTCATTGGTTTTGAGCATCGCCAGACGCTAATAATACACACTACTGCTTTATAGCACTGTGATATTTGGAAGGAGTGAGACCGGTCTGCTTTTTAAACTTCCTGTTGAAATGAGAAAGGTTAGTAAATCCGGATTTGTAGCAAATGTCAACTATGCTCATGTCCTTGTTGAGTAACATTTTACAGGCTTTGCCTACACGTATCTCATTCAGAAAATTAATATACGTTTTTCGGGTGCGTTGTTTGAAAAATCGACAAAATGCCGAAGGAGTCATATTGGCCACATCTGCTATTTCTTCCAGCGATATGTGGCGGTGATACTGATCCATGGTAAATTGAATCACGTCATTGAGGCGCTTGCCGTCTCGCTCATCTACATTGCGATCTCCTACTTCGGCTGACAAATATTGGGGAGACCCGGCAGTAGCTAACCCGTGAAACACCTCCAGGAGGGTTATGATCTTTTTTAGTTTTCTCGATTCCACTAAAGCCTTCATCAGGGGGATGAGTGTTTTGGTTTGCTCACCTTCCAGCTTGATCCCCTGCCCTGCTCTGGACAATAGCGTCTGTAACTCTGATGCTTCGGGCAATTGGTAAAACTCCTGCCCAAACGAACGCTCATCGAAAAAGATGTAGATTACTTCGGTTTCCAGTTTACTATCCGGAGCAAAGTAAGCTTCATCGTTTTTAAAAACATGCGGTACATTAGAACCTATTACAAAAATATCGTTGGGTTTAAAATCGCCAATATACCCTCCTATGAAAGCTGTCCCTGTTCCCTTCAAGATTAGGGTAACCTGCATTTCCGGGTGCTGATGCAACGGGTTGTACATGTGCAGGCTTACATTGTGCTCTACTACAAACGACTCGTTAGCACTTTTGGGCAACTTAAAAGGTAGTATTTTCATACGGCTACTTTACATCAAAATCGAAACAAGCTGGCGAAGCAATGAGACCGTAAATCTACAGCACAATAAGTTACTTTTCCAGAAGCCTGATTGCTTTACAAACGCTATACTAATACATTAATGCAAAGAATTTGCATTCAAAAGAAAAAAACTTGCAAAAATTGAATCAGTTTAAGCAAAAATCAATAGATATAGTGTGTAACCCCTACTCTAGCTTTGCCGTTGCTATTCCATCGAATAGTCGATTCTACTTTTTTTAAATTACATTCACCCAAAAATGGGTTTTCTGTTCTTATCAGAGAACCAAAAAACCCAACCTATGCAGCAGGCTTTTTGCCTGCTGCATTCATTTTTTATATGATAAGCAAGGGAAGAAATTCTCTTTTCACTAAACCTCAAAGATCAGGGGCAGATCATACTTTGAAGCAACCATCAAACAATACTTCTTATCTATATTGAGGAGCTACGCGCATCCGGTGCGGGCGATTGGTTACAAATCGGTACGAAACATCGATACCATTTTTTTCTCCCGTACCAAGTCCATCACATCAAAGGTAGGGTGCGGCAAGCTTACGCACTCCACTATATCGTTTGCATCACTTACGTAATCGATGATTTCCTTGCTAATTTCAGGAGGACATTCATCCAGGTTGTAATAGTGGGTAGGAATTTCATCAAACTCCTGCTGCGTACATTCGGATTTGACCTTGCTCAAAACGATACGGCGTGCTATGGGTGCTCTGGAAAAACCCAAAGTAAGGTAAATTCCACGCAGCAATTTAAACTTTCTGGTAAAGGGTTGAATGAGCTGAATCAAACCGGTTTCCTGCACATCATCGCGTGAATCTACCAGCTGTATACTTATCATGTGACTACCACATAGCATCATAAACCCCTCGAAAGTGTAATGACTATACTGATTTCCTTTGGTCACTTCCACGTACTTTCGCAGGCTATTGACGCTCACACGCAGCGGTTCGTGTTTCAGCATGTTGCTATTAGACGAAATGGTGAAGCAGTCGTAGAGTCCTACAAAATGAGAACTCATCACATCAAAAGAGTTGGCTATCGTTTTTTTATAAGGTTCGTAAAAAGGTGGATTATCATTAATTACCGTTTCGGATGAAACATTCTTCAGGCTGGAAATAAACCTGGGTAAATTTTTTATGGTCTTTTCTTTCGAAATATTATTGACCAGATCAAAAGCTGCATTGATCAATTCTTCCGATGAGCCCTGTTTTTTGGGAGTTATCATTGCCGGTATCACGGTTTTGCATAACCCCGACAACACAGGTGGATGAAGTTCCAGGATATGGGCTATTTCATGCATTTTATAACCCTCCTTTCTCAGGTGTGTTACCAGTTTTAGAAATTCACTTGCCTGTTCAATGATTTTATCCATAGCCACTATATGTATACGATGCGTACGCTAAAACACCTTGCTACCTACGATTCAAGTTACCAATATTCACTCAATACATTAATTAATAGTACTTCCTATTAATTAATATGCACAATTACGACATTCCACTATTTCTCACAATTTATATAGGGCCAGAAAAATTGCTCAATCAGAATACGATGAAGATACTGATTATTCTATCAGTAAAAAAACTAATCATATTCGAAGTTATGCTCTAATGTTTAATAAAACGAAAATAATTTGAATATTTATAAATTTATTAACACTATTTTATACTATTAGTAATATTACATGTAACTTTATTGAGCAAAAATCAGCTAATATTCCGGCATGCTTCAACGCTGTAAATATGAATCGGCCGCTATCCACTACACGCATACACTTTACACCCATTTACTATGAAAAAACATCTTGCAGGGTTGCTTTTGCTTTTGACTACAAGTACGCTGTATTCTCAAAACTACACCCACAACAAAGCACTAATAATAGGAATAGACGGGGTAAGACCCGACGCACTCCGGGCAGCAAACACTCCCAACCTCGACAAACTGGCTGCCAACGGCACCTACTCGTGGGATGCGCTCAATGAAGGCAAAACTTCCAGCGGACCGGGCTGGTCTAACATACTCACAGGTGTATGGCAAGACAAACACGGGGTAACCAACAACTCATTTTCAGGGAGCAACTACAAGGACTACCCTCCTCTATTTAAATACCTCGAAGACCACTCCCCGGAGTGGCATACGGTATCTATATGTGAATGGCATCCTATCAACGACAAGATAGTAACTCAATATGCGGACGAAACCATCAACACCAAAAATCCCGCACATACCGAAGCTACAGTAATATCGCACCTGATAAACTACAACCCCGATGTAATGTTTATTCACCTCGATTCTCCCGACGGAGCTGGGCACGGCTATGGATTTAGCACGAATGTTCCGCAATACATCAGTACTATTGAGGCCGTAGACGCTTCTATAGGTAAAATGCTGGAAGCTCTTGAAAAAAGAGAAAACCGGGATAAGGAAAACTGGCTCATAGCAGTAACCACTGACCATGGAGGCAAGGGGCAAAGTCACGGTGGTGATTCTCTCGAGGAGCGAAATGTATTTGTTATCATCAGCGGTGATGAAGTACCGCAGAATCAAATCGAAAAGACGACCAACGACCCTACAGAAATACCCCCTGCAGACAATTGTCTGGGTGATGAAGTAGAATTATATTTTGACGGTACCGACGACTACATTCAACTGACCGAAACGGATCGTTTTGATTTTGGCACTTCTCAGGATTTCTCAATTGAGGTGCGCATCCGTACATCAGAGGCAGCAGACGTGAGCATAGTCGGCAACAAAAACTGGCAATCGGGCAGAAACAAGGGGTTTGTATTCTCTTTCAGCGGCGGCACATGGAAAGTAAACGTAGGAGATGGCGGAGCAAGTTCGCGGGTAGATGCAAACGGCAACTCCGTATCTGACAATGAATGGCACACACTCAGTGCTACTTTCGATCGCGACGGAGACCTGATCCTGTATGAAGACGGTCAGCAGGTTGCTAAAAAATCGATGGCCGGAATTGGTGACATCTCCACCGGCCTCCCCCTATCCATAGGTGCAGATGCCCTAAAAGCTTATGCATACGAAGGATACATTGCCGAGGTGCGAATTTTCAACCAACTGCTATCAGCCGATGACATAAACTCATGGGCATGCAAGCCCCTGCAAAACACTCACTCAAAATACGAAAACCTGATCGGGTATTGGCGGCTCGCCGATGGCATGGATGCCACTGAAGCAAAAGACCTCAGCCCTAACCCCATACACGGAGCAATTCACGGAGCTACATGGCAGGATGCCACAGATACAGAAACACTCGTCACCTACGACTACTCTCATACTCCTAGGCAGGTAGACGTAGTAGCCTCGGTACTGGAACACATGTGTGTCACCAACAACCCCGACTGGAAGCTGGATGGAGCGATTCTGGGATCGTCATGCATCCCCCCTACACCTATTACCGGTATGGAAAGCGCATCAGACAACTCGCCACTACAGGTATACCCCAATCCGGTGCGAGGTGGGCAAAACCTCACCCTACTCTACAAGGGCAACCTGACCGGCAAGCAGGCCCGCATCCGCATGTATGACACCAAAGGCAGGGCTGTTTTTTCCGAAAAAATAAAAATAACTAAAAAAATCAATCTGAATATAGGGACAATGGCTGAAGGCAACTATACTTTGGTATGGGAGTCGGGCAGGCAAACCATTACCAAAAAGCAAATACAAATAAAGGCCGGAGAATAATGGGATTCTCCGGATAATGCTACGAAATCAACCGGATGTCTTGTGCGAGCGGGCATCTGCACACTGCTGCCGAAACTCCTCACTGAGCGGATCCAGGGCTCCAAAGCGATCTATTGCAAAAGGCGCAATATCACAATAAGGTTGTTGCCCCTGTACCAACTCTGCTACTATGCGGCCCATACCCCCGGCTACAGCCACTCCAGCGCCGGAACATCCCGTAGCTGCCAGAAAACCCTTCACTCGAGGTACTCCGCCCAACACAAACAGCCCATCAGGCGTGTAGGTAGACACGCCTGCTATATAGTGTTGTATTTCCACATCGTGAAGACCGGGAAAAAAGCGGGCTAATTTCTCACCCTGCTCCATGAGTATATTCCAGCGGTCTTCGGGATCGCCAAAAACATGACCGGTAAGGTCGTCGGGCAAGACTCTGGGGTCAAAGTGCACGGATCGGGTTTCACGCAATCCGAAAAGCAAAGCACCGGATTCCGGCCGGGTATAAGCCGATGCGTCTGGTAAGATCACAATAGGCTGACGTGCAGGAAACAGCTCCTTGTTGGCTTTGGTTATCCAGTAATTGCTGCGCACGGGTGTCATAGGCAAAGCTACCCCTGCCTGCAGCGATAGCAGGTTTGACCAGGCTCCTGCAGCATCGATAACCATATCGGCCAGCAGTTGTCCATCCGTCGTTTCTACTCCCTTTACAGACGTACCATCCATCACCAGACCTTTTACTTCTGTATGCTGTCTGACCTGCGCGCCGTGTTTTTTGGCAGCCTCTACAAAAGCGTTGGCCAGTACATAAGCATCCATAAACGCATCGTCGGGCATAAAGCTGGCTGCCATGATCTCATCGGTTTTCAGCCAGGGTACCATCGCCTTTATATCCGCTTCGGATACCGTTTTATGTGCAATACCAAACTGATCTGCTATAGCCAGTAGTCGGTTTAAATCCTGACAGGTAGCCTCCGAAGCAGCCAGGTGTAAGCTACCTACACGCTGCACATCCAGTTCCCCTTCTATATCGGTCAGCAGATCGTCCATGGCTCTGTAGGTTTCTTCTACCAGAGGAATGATGGCTGGCTTGCTTCTAATTTTGGTAAGCAATGATGCCGCCAGACTGGTATTGCCCGATCCTATGGTATTTCGCTCTACCAAAGTCGTTTTAATTCCTTTTTTAGCTAAATAATAGGTGATGGCACACCCGATCGTACCCCCGCCAATTACGATGGTTTCTGCTGTGTTTTTCTGCTGTTCTGTCATCAATAGTTTTTTGATTTGCCGGCTCTCTTTCCAGACGCCAATTTAGATCCTTTTTTATAAACCTTTCTAAAACACAAACCAGAACAACTGCACCTGCACAAGAGAAAAAGCAGGCCGTTGTTCTGGTAGTTGTTAATTTAAATTAACCTGAATTGAACTATGCTATACTTTTCCTCTTAAAAAAAACGAAACAGGTACAGCATGTAATAATCGTTATAAGCGGCGAAATGATATCTCATAGTCGCCTATTGCTTTAACCCTTCCGGAGCTGTTTGTGGCACTAAACAGCAGGGTGATTGTGTCTATATTATCAGAGTAGCTAATGGTAAAAGAAGTAATAGGGCCCACTTCTGTCAATATCACATCTGTGGTAGTCGACTCATTGGCCCATTTCCATCCGCCTACTTTATTGCCAAAGACCGACAGAGCGCCACTGGAATAAAACTTGTCGGGATTTCCTTCTTTGTCTACGGTAAACAATAAGTTTAATCCGCGAAGTGCATCAGCCGACTCTATGTCTGGCGCAACTATACCAAAAGCTGCTCCCCAGTCTCCGGCTAGATTTTTTGCTGCTATTTGCTGTTCAGTAAAGGGATGTTTCACGATGTTGTCATCTTCGCACCCTACAATAATAAAGACTGACAGCAGGAGTATATTTAGATATCTTTTCATCATGTTCCTGTTTTAGTTTTTAATGATAAATTTCCCTTTGTAGCTAAAATTGCTACCCTGAATATGATACATATAGTATCCTCGCTGGTGAGAAGACACATCAAGAGAAATGTTTTTGTATCCGGTTGTGAGCTTTTCCTGCCGTATCACTTCGCCCTGCATATTGTAGACAGACAGGGTAATATCCTGACCTGCCTGCGCCGATTGAGCAAACTGAAAATGAAGCCTGTCGCTGGCGGGGTTGGGATATACAGACACATCCTTGGTCCGGAAGCCTTCGCGATCAGTGCCCAGTACGATGTTGGGGATAATCAAATCTACTACGCCCCCATCCAGGCCCCACTCATCACTAATGGTGACTCCCATGTGCGCCATAAGAGTAGGTGCGATATCTACATGGGTAATAGCTCCATTGGCTGGCACACGTTTTGTACCCACTGTTACTCCGTTGTACCCATTGCCACTGTAGTCTTCCACCTTAGTGCCTTCAGATTCGTCCAGCTTCCAGTACCCAATTACATGCTCCCAGTCTGGGTGCCTGTTTTCAATGTTTTTTTCATCTTTCCAGGTTACCAATGTCAGACTGTCTATCACTTTGTTAAAGATTCTCACTTCATCGATCACTCCTTTCCAAGCCGTAGGGTACTCTAGTGTACCGTCTTGTCCCAGCACCAGGTTTTCGTAGGGGCTTTTAAACGAATCACTGTCTTCATACCCCATGTTGCCACGGCCTACTTCGCGACCATCCGTATAGCACACAGCATCTTTGTCTTTATCGAAAGACAGGGCGATATGATGCCAGAGGTCATCTTCTATGTTTGCATCATCGCCCAGGTTGATGTCTCTACGGCTTCTGGTTTGGTTGGCTATGTTAAACTTCCATTTCGAGCCCCTTCGGGAAAGCAACCAGCCGGGGTTTCCACCACTGGCCCAGTCCTTATCTCCGATTATTACCGGATCGGATGTGGCGTCTTTGGGTTTTACACGTAGCTCTACAGTAAAGTCTGCCATGTCATCGAGCTTCGTTCCTGTCTTTTTTATTTTCACGTATTCTGTAAGCCCCGGACGCAAAAACACAGCATTGTCTTTTCCTTTTTCAGCTGTGAGGATATCCAGCAGAAACTGTCTGTTTCTTACATAATCGCCACTAAAAATGATAAAAGGTGTGGTTTCTTCCCGGGTATTGCCTCCATACGTACCGTCTGTGTTTCCGCCGTGGTTGGTAGTGAGTACTATCATCCAGTTTTCGTTGGTATAACCTGAGCGTTGAGTCACAGCCTCTATGATATCTCCTACCTGCTCGTCATAGTACTGTATGGCCTTGAGGTATTCTGCTCTTCGGGCGTCAAAACCTTCGGTTTCTGCAGTGCGTAGTGCCTGATCTATCTGCACAAAAAAAGCTCCCACTGCTGCATTGTCTTTGATGTAGGCTGCAGCTTCTGCTATCACCTGGTCGTCGGTACTGTAAGTGGCCTTATAAGAAATATCCGACGGTATCTGTGTAGCGATGGAAGCATCTCTGGTTATAGATGCTGTTTTGATGCCATTGGCTTCAAAGTAATCGAAAAAATGAGGGTATGTGGCAAAATCATTGCCGGCATAGGTTTCATCTTCTACTTTGTGTTTTTCGGGCCACACTCCTGTCAGTACAGACGACCAGGTGGTGGCATTGTACGCAGGCCCTAAAGTCAGCCCGTTGTATGTATAGGTTGCGTTTTTGATCAGCATGTCGATGTTGGGTGTATAAGCTGATTCCCACACATTTGCATTCATACCATCCAGTGTCATCACCAGTACCTTAGGTGTAGTTTGCTGTGCCATGAGCTGGCTTGCAGCCAGTAGCAGACTATAAAATGTTAGTAGAAATTTATATTTCATATCTCAGGTATTTTACTTGTAAAAAGTGATTTTATAACTGCCCGGGCGTCCCAGAGCAAAATTGATATAGCGCTGATCTCCATGCAGGTATACATAGGTATCGGCAGGTCTTACCGGAAAGTCTACTTTCCACAGCTCTCCTTCAGCGGTATCGTCTACAAAAATGCCTTTGAAACCTCTGGCTCGTTCCGCCACAAAATCGATCGAATCGGACGGTATCTGCACTCCTTCTTCAAAAGCCGTAAACAAAATCTGATTGGGCGAATCTGCTACCTTTTCGATTACTGGTGCTCCGCCCTGAAAGTCGCTAAAACTAAGCACATCAAAATCCTTTACTTCCAGAATAAGGGCATCTTCCAAAATGGCTGATCCCGAAACATTTGTCACTTTTATATCAAAGTGATATTTGTCGGCCAGTATTGCATTGCCTTCACGCACAACCAATTCGCCGGTGTACTCGCTGATACTCACTGCAGGCAAGAGTACTGTATCCGTTTTCAGCGCCAGTGCCTCGGGGGTTTCATTGCCGGTAATCTCCGAACTGTAGACCGGTACTTCTACCATCTCTTCCAGCGCTGCGGTAGATGAACCGTTTTCAGCTCTCACTCCTACTATTTCGAACCGAATAGGCAAAGACGACTTGGAGGGTAAAAACTCCCCCAGTTCATCTCCCAGCCCCGTCACGATAGTCTGTTTCTTGTCTTTGTACTTTATATCTACCGAAAGTGTACCTTCAGTATCCGATTGGTCACATCCTATGGCAAACACTACACAGCAGGCAACCAGTATATTTCGTATTTTTTTCATGCTATTCATTTTTAAAATCCAAACGTGTGGCCATTTTCCACTACATGTACTGCTCCATTGGTGGATTCCAGGTTAGAGGTGCTGATTCCCGCAAATCTTTCCTGTTCTACTATTTCATCGTTTATGCTGCTTTTCACTTTTACTACAGCACTGTATGCCAGTATTTTGGGGCCGTATCCGGGCACACCGCCTCTGGGGTTGTTGATAAAAAACACTCCCACCGGTTCATTATTTGCATTGGACAATTCGAGCTTGCTGTCGGTGGGCACGTCTTCGCGCATCACCTTTTGAGCTATGGAATACTTGCGCAGGAGTAACCCGAGGGTGTCCTTCACGGCCACCGGCAGTTCTTCCAGCGAATTGGGCACTGGATCCATTTCCAGTTTGTCAAAAAACTGATCAAACGCATCGTCCTGAGGAGCAAAAAAGGTACTGTTTTCCTGGTTTACCAGCCCTTTGAGGTCATGGTAGTCTATTACCCACAGGAGGGTATCGAATGATTTGGGACGCGAGGCAAGAAAATCGTAGGTACTCACCCCCAGTTCTCCGGAAGAGATGCCTCCATCGAAGTAATAATCTTCCTGACAACTGGTAGTCCAGCCCAGGAGTGCTACCAGGGCCAGTATTAGTATATTTCTATGTTGTTTCATGTTCATTGTCTTTTGATGTAAGGATTACTCCCAGAAAGAATTTTGTGTCATTTCAGGATTGCTGAGAAAAGCTTCATCGGCTACTGGCCAAAAGGCTGCTCCGTTTTTCTCGTCTTCTTCCGAAACAAAACCGGTAAACTTGTGTAGTATACCATTGCGGGCTAAATCGTAAAATCGGTGTGACTCGCCAGTCAGTTCACGTCTACGCTCCTGCAGTATCTCTGCGATCAGCGCGTCCTGATTGGTATTGGTGTAGTCGTCGATCCCCGCTCTTTGCCTTACCATGTTCAGGTGCTTCAGCGCATCGGCTGTATCGCCCAGTCGGGCAGATGCTTCGGCTCTCAGCAGCAAAATACCGCCATAGCGAAACAACATGATGTTGTTATCAAACAGGTAAGTGAAATTGGGGGCTTTACGGTACTTAGCAAACATGATCTCGTTTTCATCGTTGGCCAGTGGATCCGGATTGATCTCATACTGAGGCTCTGGCCCGATACTCATGAAAAACTCCGCAATGCGCTTGTCACTCAGGTCGGGGTACATTTCCAGTATTTTAGATTTGGGTATACCAAAAGACCCCTCTTCTCTACTGGTAAATGGTCTTACAAAAAACCAAGTAACTGACAGGCCGTAGTAGCTGGCTGTTTCACCGGTTTCGAAGGAGTAAAAAATCTCAAAAATACCTTCGTCGCTGCATCCCTCATCAAACAACTCTCTGAAGTCTTCTGTGGGCAACAGTCTGTAGATGCCACTTTGCTGCACCTTGTCGATGGCTTTCACCGCATTTTCGTACTCGCCCAGCCACATGTATGTATGAGCCAGCACTGCATTCGCTGCGCCTTTGGTACCACGGGTTTTCGTTCTGCACCTATCCTGCACACCATCTACCAGGTACTGGTCGGGCAGTAGTGACTCTGCCATTTTCAAGTCTTCTACGGCTTGTTGCAGTACTATATTTTTATCTGTACGACCCAATGGCTCTATATTTTCCGACCTCAGGTTGAGTGGCACATCGCCCCAAATACGTACCATGTAGAGGTAAACAAAACCCCGCACAAAGTAGGCGTGTCCCAGGGCCTGTTGACGCTGCTCATCGGTAATGTTTTGGGGTATATTGGGTACGTTTTCCAACACCAGATTACACTGCTCTATTACCCTGTAAAACAACCGCCAGTTATGCAGATCGCGCAAGGTGGGGAAAGCCCGCAGGTTATTGGCAATGATATTTTTCCAGTCGTTATCATTGTCAGCGGGGTTTACCCAATCGCCCGACCGGGAATCTCCGTAGATCATGTAGTCGCCCCAGGCGCTACCTCGGGCTGAGGTAGGCACATCGGATCGGTTCAGGCCGCTCAGTGAGTTGCGCAGTATCGAATAGATACTGGTAACAGCCAGTTGTGCATCGTTGTTGTTTCTCCAAAACAGTTTTTGCGAAACTGTATTGATAGGTTCCTGCTCTAAAATATCGTGGCATGCTGTGGTAGCTCCCAGTGTGAGCAGCACAATTATTGATAATTTTATTCTTAATTTTTTCATAACGCTCTCTCTCTTTTATAATCCGATGATTACTCCAAACAATAGGTAACGAGGCTTTGGGTATCCGCCCGAGTTGTCATACCCGGATATAGACACAGCTTCGGCATCCGGGCCACTGTATCCCTGGAAGATGGCCACATTGTTGAGTGTGGTATATGCTCTGAGACTTCTCAGGCTTAGCCTGTCCAGAATGTTTCTTTTGAAATTGTAACCGAATGTGATGGTCTGAATCCTGAAATAAGAACCGTCTTCGATATAGGCTGCATCATTGTCGAGCACCTGCGCTACTGAATTCCACGGGTTGATACTGGGGTATCTGGCCTGATCACCGGGCTGATTCCAGATGCTAAATCTGGAAAGATCTGATAAATTACCGCTTGCAAAGCCACTTCCCAACTGCAAACGATCCAGTTGTGCTGAGTTTACTATGTCGCGCCCGATCACAAAAGAGGTGAGCGTGTTTAAGTAAAATCCTTTGTAGGTAAAGTTATTGCTAAAACCTCCTACCCAGTCGGGGTTAGGATCTCCGGCGTATACTCTGTCTTTGGCATCAATCTTATAATCATTGTTTTGATCAACGATTCTACGGTCTCCTGCTGTCAGGTCTTTACCATCCCATCCACGCAGCTTTTGTCCGGTTTCAGGATTTACAGGCACCTCCTCTTCACTTTGGTAGTTGCCATCAGATACAAACTGAAACAGTCCGTTTAGAGGTCGACCTACCCGGATGATGGTACCCCGGCCATTGTCGCGAATGATGTCTTCATTGCCCCCTACTATTTTCACCACTTTGTTGTTGTTATAAGCAAAGTTGAGGTTGGTAGTCCAGCTAAATACATCGGTTTGCATGTTGGTAGTATTGATGGTCACCTCTACTCCTTCGTTGAGCACATCTGCAGCATTTTTAAAGATGCTCACATAGCCTGAAGTGTTTGGCAGATCAGTGGTGAGCAGGAGTCCTTTTGTTAGCTTGTGGTAGTAATCTGCTGTAATGCTTACCCTGTTGTCAAACAGTTCCAGATCCAGCCCAAAGTCTCTCATGATGGTCTGCTCCCAGGTGAGTTCTGCATTGCGATAGCCATCGGACCAAACGGGGTTAAAACCTCCCTGACCACCATAGCCTGCTGTAGGCTCCAATATACCTTGCGCCAGGTAGTTATCTGAAAACTGACCACCTGACAACCCTACGCTAGCTCTGATTTTACCAAAATTGAGGAAAGGTATATCCTTCATAAAAGACTCGTTGGAGAAGGTCCACCCCACAGCACCCGAGGGAAAAAGCCCCCATTTGTTGTTGTCTCCAAATTTGGAAGATCCATCTGTACGAAGCGAACCCGATATCAGGTAGCGATCGTCAAAGATGTAATTCATACGGGTGAAATAAGATATGATAGCATAAGCTGAGTAGTTGGTGCTTCCGTCAGCTATTGGCTGAGGTACATTCACGTTTTCGGAGATCGACTCTTCCTGTGTATTGCCCGAAGAGCTGGTAGATTCAAACTTCGAATACTGCAACCCTTCTCCCACCAGTATATCTAGAAAATGTCTGTCGTTAAAGGTATTTTTATAGGTCAGTGTATTTTCCAGAATCAGGTTTTGACTTTCACCAAGCGAAGACACGGCCGTACGATCAATAGCATCTCCTCCACTACTTCTCACGATAGTTTCGGGATATTTCTGATCGCGCATGGCTCTGGAATAATCGAGTCCTCCGGAGGTTTTGAACGTAAACCGCTTCAAAAAATCATAAGAAATATTGAGGTTGGTTCTTATCCTGTTGTTGATGTTTTTGTCAGTATACTTAGCCTCTTCGGAGAATCCATCGAGGATGGGCGAGTCCGGAGCAGGCAGTAGCGACGAGGTAAATGAAGGCTCGGCCAGTGTAAGTCGCCGGGAATTGTCCGTGCTCGACACCCCTACCACTGAGTTGATGGAAAGTCGCTTGTCCAAACCATAGAAGGTACTGTTCATCAGTATATTGGATCGCTTAAACTTACTGTTGATAGCTATACCTTTATTAGAAAAGTGCCCCATACTAAGGCTATAGTTACCAAAGTCTCCAGCGCCACGTATCGAAGCGTTGTAGTTTTCGGTGCGTCCCATAGAATAGACCTCTCTTTGCCAATCAGTTGAATTGTTGTAATAAGGATTGAGGCTGTCAGATAGAATTTTTGGCAAAGCCAGGTCAGGATTATAGCGTTCGTACAGGGCTACTTTTTGTCTTCTTTCTTTAGTTCCTCCGGCTGTATTTATGAGCTGAGGAACCATACTGAGTCCTACAAGAGAGGAAATGTTTATCTGAGGCTTACCTCTTTTTCCTTTCTTGGTGGTTACCAGGATCACACCATTGGCAGCTCTGGAACCGTATATGGCTGCTGCTGATGCATCTCTCAGTACCGATATGTCTTCTATATCATTAGGGTCTATATCTGCCAGTACGTTAGTACCGGTTACGTTAAATTCGCTGGTAGCCTGAGAAAGAATAGGCACACCATCTACTACATAGAGCGGCTCACTCACCACATCGCTACCTCCTCGGGTCACTGCCGAAAGTCCACGAATGATCACTACAGGTGCGGCTCCAGGCTCTCCTGAGTTTACCTGTACGTTTACACCGGCTATTCGGCCCTGCAACATACTTTCCATGTTTTCTGCCACCTGCGAGCCCGACAACTCAGAGAGTTTTACATTGGCAATAGAACCCACGGCATCTTTAGTGCTCTGCTCTCCATAGCCTACCACCACCACTTCTTCGAGTTGTTCTACATCAGATGCCAGCGATATGTTGATCACAGTTTGGTTGCCGATGGTTACTGTCTGGTTTTCGTACCCCACATAGCTAAACACTAAAGTTTTAGCATTGGCATCTAAACTTAACTTATAGTAGCCTTCTATGTCTGTGGCTACTCCTTTTCCGGTGGATTGAATCACCACCGACACTCCGGGCAGCCCTTCGCCATCTTCGCCGGTTACCCTTCCCTCTACGGTGCGGGATTGGGCCCATACTGCAGATGACAAGCTGCTAAGCAGCAATATCAATAGTAGTATATTTTTTTTCATATTTTTTATTTTTTCGTTCATGTCGAAATCATTTTAAAAACCAAACTTGTGGCTGGGGTCCAGTATATGGATTGCGGCATTTGTGGTTTCAATGTCACCGGTAGTGACCAGTACCTCTGCCGGGCTGGTACTTTGCTTGTCGTCTTTGAGCGACTGAAACAAAGCAATATCTGTGTAGATGATATTCTTAGCGCCTACTCCCTGTACCCCTTTGTAGCTACCTATCACTATTTTCACATTCATTTCTACATTGCCAAAAGTGGTAAAGTCATCACCCAGACCTGTATTGAAATTTGCCCGGAGTTTTTTCTCGTCAAACATGTACTTGGACAACAAGGAATCTAACTCCTGTGTGTCTACCTGATCGATCGAACTAAGGCCTTTGCTTCCCAGGTATGTTTGAATGGATTCGTTTTGAGGCGCAAAAAATGTGATACCATCCTGATTCACGGTTGTTTTCAGGCCGGTTTTATCTATTATGCTGGTCAGGTCTCCGAATGTATCGGGATGTGCTGCCAGGTAGTCGTAAGTCGTCATGTTTACTTTGCCGGAAGCCGGTGCAGATTCTATGAAATAATCTTCTGTACAAGCCCCCAGAGTGGCGAGCAACACGAGTACTTTCAATGTGTGAACTATCTTCTTCATTGTAGTAGGTGTTTGTTATCAGTTCCAAAAAGGGTTTTGAGTCATCAGGGCATTGTTGGTAAAAGCCTCTGGCGATACGGGCCACAGCAGAATGCCGTCTCTGATATCTGCTGGTGAAATATTGATCACTTTCTCCGATACTTTTTCAAACCGGATCAAATCAAAGAAGTCGTGCCCCTCGCCATACAATTCTCTGCGGCGCTCTGTCAGGATTGCGTCTTTGAGTTCGCCATCGAGGCTGACATCATAATCTGCCAGTCCGGCTCTGTTTCGCACCTGATTGAGCAGGGCTTCCGCTTTGGCCGGATCAGCGTCTGCATTTGCCTCAGCGCCCAGCAGGAGTACATCTGCATAGCGCAGCATGCCACTACTTACTGTGGCTGTGTTTGAGATTTTTCTAAACTCCACGGTTTCGTTTACATCATCTACACTGAAGTATTTTGCCCTTCTCACATCCGACCCGCTAAACAATGCATTGATCTGCTGATATGACATAGCGGCTATTCTCGGTCTTACTTTGCCGTTGTAGTATATCTGATCGTCGAAAACATTGGCTTGATTTTCGGACAACTCAAAATCCGATGTTAGGTTTTGAAGCTTGTTGAAAGAGAAGATATTCTCTGGTGTACCTCCGTTTGATACATGCTGCAACAAAGACCCCTCTGTCAATTCATACACTTCGAGGTTGATGACATTGTCTACAGCCAGGGCTGCTTCTGTGTAGTTTCCCTGCCAGGTATGAATGTGTGCCAGCAGTGCGTAACATGCACCCTTCGTTGCTCTGTATCTACTGGTTGTCTGATCTTCATCGCCGGATGGGTCAAGGTAGATGGCCGGCAGGTCTGCCAGTGCTTTTTCCAGATCGCTTTGTGCCAAAGCCAATACCTCCGATTGATCTTTTTTAGGCATTGCATCGATCTGTCCGGTATTGGTTACCAATGGCACATCTCCCCAGATTCTAACCAGATGAAAATACATCATAGCCCGAACGAACCTAGCTTCTGCTACTATTTGCTTCTTTTCTTCATCGGTAATCAGCTCTTTGATCTCCGGCACTTTTTCCATCACCACATTGCACTGAGTAATGGCATGATAAAACCTACTCCAGTCCTTGAGGGTGTTGAACAGTGCCTGACTGGAATTTAACTGCTGATGCAAAAAGTCGTCTTGCTCAGGTCCATTGAGGGTGAGCATTCCTGACCTTATGTCGCTATACATAGCCCACGATGCGTCTTTTAGTACAGCCCGTCTGGCCAGTGTATATGCTCCTGACACTGCCATCTCTGCGCTTTTTCTATCTACAAAAAAAGTCTCTTCTTCTCCTTTGTTCAGGTCATTGATATCCAGTGAGCTACAGGACATCATGATACTCCCTACCATCAGGATTAGTATATACTTGTGATATGTCTTTTTCATGTGTATCATTTTTTTATAATCCTAAGCTTAGTCCTATGGCTACTGATTTGTAGCGCGGTATTCCTGTAGTAGACAGGTTGAAATTATTGATACCGTTTCTGTTTTCTTCCGGATCCAATCCGCTGTAGCTGCCTCCTGTCACAAACAAGTTTTGTCCGGTGAGGTATACCCTGCCTGTACCAAAACCAATTTTGGATAGAAAAGTCTCTCCGAAGTTGTATCCAATGGTAAGGTTGTTTAGCCGCACATAGGTCGATTCTTCGATAGCAGCCACTCCCTGCATAGAAACATAGCCCTCGTCTGATTGCAGTATGTAGTAGTTGGTTTCCTCATCCACCCCTTTGAACATACCTCTGTTTAGCTCCTGAGTATCCGATGTATACCGGTTGGTCACCGATTCGGTCAGGATTTTTCCTCCCAGACTGTAAGTAAACAAGGCATCCAGGTAAAAGCCTCCCAGGCTCAGTGTATTGCCAAAACCACCATACACCCTGGGCTGCTGACTACCCACATAATAGCGATCGTTTTGATCGATCACATAGTCGCCGTTTCTGTCGAGTAGTTTGGGCATCCCTGCTTTCAAGGCTACTCCCCCATAGCTCAACTTGTTTCCCGACTGAGGATTAACAGGCACCTCTTCGTCAGTAGCATATACCCCATCCGATGCATGCACATAATAGCCGTTGATCGGATAGCCGACTGACATGCTGCCAAACAGATTATTGTTTGCATCTGCAGGTTTGTTGGTCAGTTCATTTGCTACCATAGAAGCCAGCAATCGGCTGTTCCAGGTCACCTGTCCCAAAGTGGTGTTTGCACCCAAAACGAGATTTACGCCAGTATTTTTCATATCTATACCGTTTTTTACCTCAGGAGAAAAGCCAACCGTATTGGGTAACATCACCTCGTAGTGAAAATCCTGAATCGAATTGGTAAAGAACTCTCCGGAAGCGTATATGGCATTGTCTAAGAAGGAAAGATCAACACCTAACGTAGCATTGGTAGAGGTAGCATTGGTAAAGTCATCGTTAGTACGTGCATAGCGTGTTACGCTGGTGAGCTGGTAGTAATCGCCAATGGTACGGATGTCGCTTTTCCAGAGGTGATCTTCTGTGGGCAATATACCCGACCTGCCCACATCGGCACGCAGGCTGGCTCCCGAGAGCCACGAAGCATCCTCCAGCAGCGACGACACATCCCAGGTAGCGCCAAGCGCAGGGTACACTCCCCAGCGATTGTTTTTAGGCATCTTTGATGAACCATCGAATCGCACAACTCCTCTCAATTGCAAGTCGTCTGTCACGGCATATTCAGCATCAGCAAAAAAGGATAGCAGGGCATTTTTTGACAAGAAACTGCTACCATCTACATCTGCCAGCGATATATTGCCTATAGTCTTTACAAAATTGCTGGTGCCTTCTGCATCTCTGTCGGCCGACACCTGAGTATACTGCGCATCGTTGGTAATGATACTTTGCCCAAGGGTCATCTTAAACAGTCTGCCGTTTATTTCCCTGTTATAGTTCAGTGTATTTTCATTGATAAGCTGCTGTCTTCGGGTGGTAAATGCACTGATAAAAATCCGTCCATTGTTGATTGTAGACGGCACAAAATAATCTCTCCTTCCGGTTTCATAATCTACTCCCACTCTGGAATTGAGACTAATGTGATCATTTACCTTGTAGTCTACATTAATCACAGACAGCAGGTGGTTGTTGGAATTATAGTCCCTAAGCTCTGCATCGTCTTCAAATGTTGTAGGCAAAAACAGGTCAGGGTTATCATTCGCCGGATAGTAAGATGGGGCAAAAAGATTCGATGTGTTGTTGCCTCTATCGATACGTGCGGCATGCAGTAGCACATCCAGCTTGAGCTTTTTTGTTACATTGTAGCCGGTATTAAGGTTGAGATTCAGTCGCTTGAGCCCGGCTCCTACTTTGGGCGACTCTTCGTTGTAGTAGCCCATGTGCAAGAGGTAGTGACCGTACACACCGCTATTGCCTATATTCATATTGTAGTTTTGTACCGCCCTTATATCATAGTCATCTTTTTGCCTGTCGGTGCTATAGCCATAAAATGAATTGAGGCTATCAGTCAATGCAAGTGGCATGCTTATGCCGTTGATGTTTTCCGGTAACACGATGGCTTTGTCGTACAACGCTCTGAGCCTGCGTCTTTCCGCATTGCCGCTGATGGTCTGGCGTAGCTGCGGAGCAAAATTCACTCCCCCAGCCAGATTAAAGGAAATACGGGTAGTGCCATATTCCTGAGCATTTTTGGTGGTTATGCGGATTACACCGTTGGCTCCTCGTGCACCATATCTGGCCAGCGAAGTGGCCGAATTGAGCACTTCTATAGACTCTATGTACTCGGGGCTGATCTGACTCAGCGGATTGATTTGAGAGCCCGGCGAAGCATCCACAAAAATGGGCACTTCATTTACGAGTATCAGTGGCCTGTTTTCAATATCCACTACACCGGTGTTTACGGTATTCACACTCATCACACTTTGTATACCGGGTGCTCCGGTCCAGTTCTGGACAAAAAATCCCGACAGCCTGCCTTGCAGCAAATTTTCCAGGTCTGCTGCCGGTATATCCTTGATCTGATCGCTGGTAACCTTACGAAAGTTAGGTTTGTCATCAATCTGTACAGCGAGCGAATCCTGAGCCGCCTCCTTCTTGTCGCCGGGATCCTTATCATCACCCGTAGTAGGAGAACCCACGGCACTTATGCTGTACACTGTCTGCAACAGCACCAGCATCACACACCCGGCCAGCTTCCTGCCCCATTGGGGATTGGGTTGTAAAAATTTCATCATATTTATTGGTTTAATAATGGATTGACAATTGTCTTTTAGGGTTTGTTTGCTTAGAAAAGCCATATGAAAAAAGAGCAGTATCCTATAAGGAGACCACTCCCGTTTTTCATCATTCATTGTATAGCTTCATCATTTGTTCGGCAGTGAGCGCATAATCAAACAAATATGCGGTAGCGGTTTGCCCCACGTACCAGTGACCATAGCCACCCGTGCCGTCCTGAGCTAATCTAACCGGATAACCGCTCGTCATATCACCCAATGCAGCCATAGACTTTGCTTCTATGAGTTCTCCATCCTGATATATGGCCGCATTCCCATCCCTATCAAATGTGGCAGCTATTAAGTGCCATTCGCCATCGTTTACGTCGGGTCCGCTTATGTCTACCCGGTTGCCATTGCCATCTCCGGCATTTAGCTTCCAGTTACTTCCTGTTTGTGCCAGCAAAAAGCCTTTGTTTCCTCCACTTCCCCAGTCTTTGTCTCCTATTATGACCGGGTCACTTTGAGATTCTTCGGTATTTACCCACACGGCTACTGTAAAGTCTCCGGCATATCTAAAATCCAACGCACCTGCATCATCAACAGTAGTACGGTTGGGGTCGCCATTGAATGTGCGTACCAACCGCTTCTTGCCATTTACAGCTGCCAGTTCGGTAGATGCTGACTCGTCGGTTACACTCAGCCCCGCTGCTGTTCCATCCGATTTTCTTACCTGAATATTAAAAGCTTCTCCGGCCTCATTGATGCCGGCTACTTCACCTCCGGTAAGCGCATAGTCATATACTACAGGCTCGCTGGTTTTTCCTTCATACCAAATGCCATATTCTGAGGTGCCATCCTGTGCCAGTCGTATAGGAAAGCCACTGGTCATATCGCCTACATCGACCATACTGGTTTTACCCATTTCTACGCCATCCTGATAGATAGTCACAAAGCCATCACGATCGAAGGTAGCTGCCAAATGATGCCACGCTCCGTCATTTATTTCACCACCAGTCAGGTCTCTTCTATTGCCATTGCCATCGCCCAGGTTCATCTTCCACTTGCTGCCGATGTGTGCAAAAAGGAATCCCTTGTTGCCTCCGCTACCCCAATCTTTGTCTCCTATTATAACCGGGTCGCTATTGGAAGAAGTGGTATTGATCCAAATGGATATAGAGAAGTCTCCGTCGTAGCGAAAAGCCAGATCCTCAGAGTCAACAAGTGTGATGTAATCGTTTTCGCCATCGAAAGTGAACACATGTCCGTATGTATCGTCCAATACGCTTTGCGCACCCGACACATTGGTCTTGATTTCCAACACTTCTCCGTCGCTCTTTTTGATAAAAGCTAAAGCTCTGGGTCTTATGTTGGCCATGTGAAATTGAAAATCGAGTGTTTGTACGGAAGCCTCCTGTCCGTCAGTTGCATTATCGTAGGTGACTACAAATGATAGCATTCTGTGCTCGCCGGGTTTAAAACCCAGTTGGTCAAAGTCAGAAGAAAAAGTGGCTACATACTCATTGTCGGCATTTGCATCCGGCACAGCCAGTTCTGTAAGCAGCTTGTTGTCGCCAATCAACACCTCTATTTTCTTTGGAGCCAACTTCATCACGACTTCCAGCGACACGCTACTGCCGGGATTGAAATAATCCTCTACAGCCGGGTCGTACGATAGGGCCGTCAACTCTTCGGCTGTGTACGGCTGACCGGTATCCGGGTTGTCATGACGAATAACGGCCTCATTGCCCATGAGCCGCTCATCTACTACCGGTTTTTCTGTGGTAGCCACCACGAGGGGTTCTGCTACCTGCTCTACGCAGGCAGTAAACACCACACTCCCCAGCAACAAAGCAGCTACAAACACCATGACTGGTCGGTGGATTGTTTTTGGAGTGAAACATGTGTGTTTACTTAGTAAAAGTTTTACCATATTCTAATCGGTTTGTGTTAGTGATGAATTTTTCTGTTTCAAACAAAAAGCAATCGTTTTCGCCTTCTGTTTTTTTTACAATTAAAGCCGACTTATTTATGGTATCCCAAGGGTGCTATTGAATTAATAAATTATTAATCCTTAATTCCTGTTAATTCATATTAATTAATAAATATAATAAACTGAAAAACAGTAATTTAAACCCAAAATAAAGAGATGAAACAAGGCCGTTTCAGGAGTAAAAAACACCTCAAAAAAAGACCTTAAAAAATATTAAAAACGGATGCTCTAAAGCAAGAAAATTGAGGGGTAACAAAGGGATAATTTTACGTCAATACCTGGGTAACACACGGTGAAAATACGACGCGTGCGAGTAGCAATAACTGAAGTTTTTTTTAAGAAGAATAGATCAAAGGGAAATTGCTTTCCACTCGCCATCGTAAAGTTGGCTCATGGTAGTGTAGCCTGCTTTCTTTAAGTTATCGAGCGCTACATCAAAACCTGCGATCAACTCTCTAGGGTGATGTGCGTCGGAATTGATCGTAACCGGAATACCTCTATTGCAGGCTTCTTCCAATACCCAAACCGACGGGTATGTTGTATCGCATTTTTTCTTGTAAATACCGCGTGTGTTCACCTCCAGTATAGTGTCTGTAGTAGCCAGCAGGTCCAGCGTTTGTTCTATTTCTGTGCGATACCACTGTGACTGCTCGTCAAAGAGCTGCCCTTCGGTATTGTGAATTTTGAGTTTGTCGAGATGACCCAACAGTGTTGGGGGCTGTGTTGCCAGCATCAACCTAACCAGGTAAAAGTACCTTTTGACCAATTGCTCTACATCACCACTGAAAATCTGTTGAATAGCATCCAAAAACACCTGACGGCTACCATCTACTTCAAAATGTGTACCATCAGGAAACTGGTCTACATAGTGTACTGAACCCACTGTATAATCCAGCTGCAAGGCTAAAATCTCTTTTTGCCCCGGACCTATCAATTCAGGGATAAAATCTATTTCCAGCGATGTGTAAACTTGTATTTTGTCTTTGTAAGCCTCTCTAGCCTGCTCTACTTCGTTCAGGTAATCCGACAGGCGTTCTTTTTTCATGGCCCAGAGTGTGGAAAAAGGCAATGGAGCATGCGACGAAATACCAATGGACTCCATACCGGCTTCTATTGCAGCCTGAATGTACTCCTCAACATATCCTACGCCATCACAGTAGTGGCTGTGTCCATGGTAGTTGCTCCACTTCATGTATTCTTACGCATTATTTTCGACAGGGGCATTTGCTACCACCTCCGACAAATCTACTTGTTTTTTCTCACCAAAATTCCATTTAGAAACGGCTAATACTCCTCCTATGAGTGCCAGCACTACAAAACCATAAAACAAAGCGTTCCACCCAAGGGTTTCGGAAAAGTAGGCTGCTATAAAAGGCGACATCAGCTGACCGGCAGAGCCCACTCCATTGATAATACCTGCAGCCATAGCCGCTCCTCGCTTTCCTCCTATATCCATGGCCGTAGCACCACACAGTATAGAGTCCGGACCATAGGTCATGATGCCTATCATCCCTATATTGATGCCTATAGCCAGCATGCCGAGATTGGCTATGACCGGCTGTAAAAAACATAGACCAGCCATACAAAACAACATAATAGCCACTACAGGGAAACGTTTGGATCGCATAAAATGATCGGATATATACCCGGCAGCCAGAACACCAAAAAAACCGACTAGTTCATATACTGATGACAGATAGCCCGAGTCTTCGTTGGAATAATTAAGTGCTTCCACCATGTACATGGGCAGCCAAAACAAAAACACATACCGTGTAAGCTTGAGCACAAAATAGATAAACGCAGCTATCCACAACTCGCTCTTTACCACCAGCACGCGTATAATATCGTACTGCTCCTTGCGCGACTGGGTGGAAGATTGCTCGCCCTCGTCTTTAACCAACACCGGCAAGCCTACATCGGGCGGACGGTTTCTTACAAAAAATGCATACGCCAACGTAATGGCAGCCAACACCAGCGCCGGCATAAAGTAAGCCCTACGCCATCCCAACTCTACCAAAAACCAATCGGCAGTAGCCCAGTATGTAGCAAATATGGTAGCCAAAAAAGCACCTATTACGTAGCAGGTACTCCACCATGACATCACTACCCCCCTTTCGTTGGGCAAAAACCAGGGAGTCATGTTTTTGATCAACCCCGACCAGCCCGTAGATTGGCCCAGTCCGTTTGTACCCATCAGAAAAACAAAAGCCAGCAAACTGCCTGTCATACCCATAGTAAAATTGGCTATTACCGCTATAAGCAATCCCAGACTTACAATCAGCCTGGGGCCCCACCTGTCCGAAAGGTAGCCGCTAACAAACTGACCTACCATATAGGTAAAGCTATAGACCGTCAGTACTATAGCCATATCGTTTTTACTATAGCCTAGTTCGTCTATTATAATAGGCATAGTCACGCTAAAATTTTTCCTGCAAAAATAAAACCCGGCATAGCCCAGCCAGGTCAACGCAAAAACTCTAAACCGCCAATGTTTTAGTATCTTATCCACAGTTGATGTTGTTCAATTTAGTTCGAATGATTTTCCAAACTTAAGGCAATCATTATAATATATATCAAATTTTGTGTAATAAATTTTAATATAAGTAAATATATAAATAGTTTTACAGCTATAAGCATAATCCATAAGAATTTACTGTTAAGAAACCATGAACAATAATAATATCCCCGATAATCCGTACTTTCTGCTCACCCCCGGGCCTTTAAGTACTTCTAAAACCGTAAAATCGGTAATGCTCAGAGACTGGTGTACCTGGGACGAAGACTATAATCTGGGTGTGGTAGAGAAAATACGGTCCGGCCTGATCAAACTGGCTACCGACACAAACGACTACACCGCAGTACTCATGCAAGGTAGTGGCACTTTTAGTGTAGAAGCTACTATAGGTAGCGTGTTGCCTCCCGATGGCAAACTTCTCGTACTGGCTAACGGTGCGTACGGCCAGCGACTTGCTCAGATTTCTCAGCGCCTGAAAATCGACACGGTCGTACACGACAGTGGTGAAGTAAAGCAGCCTGATCTGAATTTGCTGGAAAAAACCCTGGAGCAGGATAAGGATATCACACATGTAGTAGTAGTACACTGTGAAACGACTACCGGTATGCTAAACCCTATAGCTGAAATAGGGAAAATAGCCAAAGCACACCAAAAAGTATTTATAGTAGATGCTATGAGTAGCTTTGGTGGTATACCCATAGATGTAGACGGTATTGGTATAGACTTTATCATCAGCAGTGCCAATAAGTGTATTCAGGGTGTACCGGGTTTTGGTTTTGTTATAGCTAAAAAAGAAGCTCTGGAAAAAACCAAAGGCTATGCCAGATCACTGAGTCTGGACTTGTACGATCAGTGGAAAACCATGGAAGACGGCAAGGGAAAATGGCGATACACCTCTCCCACTCACACGGTGAGGGCCTTTATGCAAGCCATGATAGAACTGGAAGAGGAAGGTGGTGTAGCACAGCGATACGCCCGATACAAAGAGAACCACCGTGTATTGGTAGAAGGCATGAAAGAACAGGGCTTTGATACGCTACTGGACGCCTCGTTGCAGTCGCCCATCATTACTTCATTTATCAATCCTAAAGAGGATGCCTACAACTTCAACACTTTCTACCACACGCTAAAGGAAAAGGGGTTTGTTATATATCCCGGTAAAGTATCGGTAGCCGATACCTTTAGAATAGGAAACATCGGGCATGTGTTTCCCGACGATATGCGTCAACTCATAGAGAAAATAAGATCTTCTGTATTTTGGTAATACCAGACAGCCTGTTTCACCTCGGTGAGCAGGCTGTTCATTACGACTTGTTGAGGTCAAACATATACACCTTAAACAGCACAGCTCCGGATTTCAGATTGTTTTTAACCGAATGCGGCACACTTCCATCAAAATAAAAGGTATCACCTTCGCTAAGCACGATTTCTTCATGATCAAAACCGTAAGTAACCGAACCAGCCACTACATAAATCAGCTCCATGGCATCTGTGGCAATTGGCTCACGAAAACACTCGGGTTTAACTCTTACGATATTGGCTCTGAAACTAATGTCCGATACGTCCTGATGGATCAACGACTCGTACGTCAAACCTTCTGAATCTTCGCGCTCCTCAATGGTACCTTCGCCCTTTTTTACCAGCAAATACGTAGCTTCCTTGTTGCTCACTACATTTTCTACCAGGTCTGCCATATTTACATCCAGTGCCTTGGATATATTGAGCAACACAGGCAAAGAGGGTACAGCCCTAAAGTTTTCAATCTTCGACAATAATCCTGCTGTGATATTACTTCGTGAAGCCACGTCCTGCAAGTTAAAGCCACGTTGCTTTCTTTCTTCTTTTATCTTCTTACCGATGTTACTCAGGATATCGTCTTTTACCATGTTTTGTTTCTGTTTAGGGATTGGAGCTGCCAATCTATCTCGCTTCCATGCCAATAAAACGGGAAGATTTAACAAATGGGCGACTAATTTAACAACCTTACAAGAGGATGCAGCCTATAAACTTAATAAAAATTTAACATATTTACTATTAGTAAATAAAAATACCTATTTTTGACAAATATTATATTTTAAGCAAATAAGACAATGATAACAGTAAACGGCAAAAACTACAACACCAAGAGTAAACCGATAGTGGCTATCTGCATGGACGGAACTTCATACGATTACTATGAAGCGGCCAAAGACAGAATGCCTAACCTGCAGCGGTTCATCAAAGAAGGTTCACTGGGTTTTGTACATTCGGTAATACCATCTTTTACCAACCCCAATAATATGGCAATAGCTACCGGTGTAACGCCTGACATCAATGGTATTTGTGGAAACTTCTACTACGACAAAGCCCTCGATCAGGAGGTAATGATGAATGACCCCAAATACATGACAGCTGATACCATCTTCTCGAAATTTGCTGAAGCAGGTAAAAAAGTAGCCGTTGTGACCACAAAAGACAAGCTAAGAAAAATGCTGAGTAAAGACCTGTCTGAAGGTATTTGTTTTTCAGCAGAGTTTTCTGCTAATGCTACTCTGGAAGAAAACGGAATAGAAAATGTATTGGAGCTTATGGGAAAGCCTAATCCTACTATTTACGATCCTAATATTTCTGTTTACTGTATAGAAGCTGGAGCCAAATTGCTGGAAAAAGAGCACTTTGATCTCCTCTACCTGACTACCACAGACTTTGTACAACACAAATATGCTCCTAACGATCCTGAGGCTATAGAATTTCTGGCCAACATAGATCACTGGATAGGAGAACTCGACAAACTGGGTGCTATCATAGCCGTAACGGCAGACCATGGCATGAGTGCCAAAACCAACCCTGACGGCAGCCCCAAGGTACAATTTATCGAAACCATACTAGCCGACGCTGGCATCTCATCGCGTGTGATTCTGCCTATAACAGACCCATACGTAGTACACCACGGTGCTTTGGGATCTTACGGCACAGTATATCTGGCAGAAGGCGATATAGCCAAAGCCAAAGAAGTACTGAGTGGCCTGGATGGCATAGAGCTGGTACTGACCAATGCCGAAGCTGTGGCAAAATACAACCTGCCATCGGATAGAATAGGCGAACTGGTGGTACTCTCTGACGAGCACACCGTAATAGGCCGCTCAGAAGACTGGCACGACCTGGACAAGGTGAAAACCGGCCTGCGCTCACATGGCGGTGTACACGAGAGTGTAGTACCCATGATCCTCAATAGAAAACTAACCCCTGAATACGAAACCAAACTAGCCTCAGGCGATGCACGAAATTTCCATATCTATGACTTTTTGTGCAACGGAACCATTGATTAATACATTATGGAAAACAATTCGATAATGGAATTTGGCAGTATCATCGGTGGGCAGGAAATAAAATCCGGCCAGTGGATAGATGTATACAACCCCTACACGAAAAAGCAGGTAGGACGAGTGGCATCTATCGACCCATCGAAACTAGACCAAATTCTGCAAGACACCCACGACACCAAACTCACGCTCACCCGCTACGAGCGCCAGGCTATACTAAACAAAATGGCCGATGCTGTAGACGAGCGGGTAGACGAAATCAGCCGGATGATTACCGATGAGGCTGGTCTGAGTCTGAAAGATACACGGTATGAAGCCAGCCGGGTAGCCGATGTACTTCGCTTTTCTGCCATCAAAGCTCTGGACGATGACTCGCAGGTATTTCCCTGCGATGTGTCCAAAAATGGCAAAAGCAGAAGAATATACACCACCCGGGAACCACTTAAGCTAATTTCGGCCATTACGCCATTTAATCACCCGATGAATCAGGTGATACACAAAATAGCTCCGGCCATAGCTACCAACAACACTGTGATCCTTAAGCCCTCGGAACGTACACCTCTATCGGCCTATTACCTGGCCAAGCTCGCTCTGGACTGTGGATTACCTCCTCATGCGCTCAATGTGATCAATGGCCCCATTGAACAACTCGCCGATACCCTGGTAAAAGACGACAGAATTAGTCTGGTATCGTTTACAGGTAGTAGCGCTATAGGCAAGCACATAGCAGAAAGCTCCGGCTATAAAAAACTGGTACTGGAACTCGGCGGCAGCTCAGCCATGCTGGTATTGCAGGATGCCGACATAGACGAAGCGGTAGAAGTAACAATAAACGGAACGTTTAAAAACTCGGCTCAACGCTGCACTGCTATCCGACGCATACTCGTACATGAGTCTATAGCCGACCAGTATGCCGAAAAACTGACTGAAGCCGTTAGCAAAATAACCTATGGCGACCCATACGACCCGACCAACGACATGGGCACGGTAATACACGAGGAGGCTGCCAAAGAAATGGAAAGCAGGGTAAATGACGCCATCAAACGAGGCGCTAAATGCCTGATTGGCAACAAACGAGAAGGAGCTGTATACTCACCTACCGTGCTGGATCATGTAGCCAACGATTATGAGGTGGTAGCCAAAGAAACATTTGGTCCTGTGGCGCCAATCATACGCTTCAAAACGTTGGATGAGGCCATCAGAATAGCCAATGAAACCCCATACGGACTGTCAGGAGCTGTGGTGAGTAATCACTGGCCATCGATCCAGCGCGTGATCAACGAACTGGAAACCGGCACGGTAAACGTGAATGAAGCTCCGAGCTACAGACTGGAGTGGACCCCCTTTGGTGGTGTGAAAGATTCGGGACTAGGATATAAAGAAGGCGTAATAGAAGCGATGAAAGCCTACACGTATGTAAAAACATACTCCCTGCCCTGGGATACACCCTGATCCAAATGAACGAAAAACAATAAATATCTCTTTTTCAGTGTGGCAGCTTTCCGGTTGGGAGTTGCCACTTTTTTTAGATCAACAAAAGAACTACTACTATGAAACGCAGGTCATTTATCAAAAAACTGGGGATAGCAGGCGGCACAGTTGTGCTACCCTGGTCGGTAAACACGCTGGCACAGGCCGAAACTAAAAAAATCCGCTTTGGACTGATCGCCGATGTGCATCAAGACATCATGCACGATGGCGAAGAGCGATTGCAGGCATTTATGGACGAAAGTAATAGCCGTGAATTGGATTTTATCGTGCAACTGGGAGACTTTTGCAGGCCATACGACTACAACCTTTCCTTTCTCAACCGCTTTAACCAATACAAAGGAGCTAAACACCACGTGCTGGGCAATCACGATACCGATGGCGGATTTACCCGTGAGCAAGCCATGGAATTTTGGGGAATGCCAGCCCGCTATTATTCGTATGACACAGGTGGTTTTCACTTTATCATTCTCGATGGAAATGATCCCAACCCCAAGCCCTGGTCGGGATACAATCGCTACATCAACAGTGAGCAGCAGCAATGGCTGAAAGAAGACCTGGCTAAAACCAACCTGCCTACAATTATTTTTTCTCATCAAACCCTGGAAAATGAAGACGGAGGAGTAGCTAATCAACAAGAAGTACGAGCCATTCTGGAAGAAGCAAACAAAAAAGCAGAGGGTGGCAAGGTGATCGCCTGTATCTGTGGGCATCACCACACCGACTACATGACTGACATCAACGGCATATACTACATCCAGATCAACAGTGCCTCATATCGGTGGGTTGGGGGCGATTATAAGCAAGTGCGCTATAACAATGCCATAGATGAAAAATACCCATGGATCAAATACACCATACCTTACGAAAAGCCGCTATTTACTTTTGTTGAGATCAATCCCAAAGGGCAATTAACGATCGAGTCGAGTAAAACCAAATTTGTAGGGGCCGGGCCGGAAGAAATGAACATGCCCGAGCGCCCTGAAAACGACCCTATAACGCCTAAAATATCAGGCAGAAAGATCAAATTTAGATCCTAAAAATTTCTATTTAGTTTTTCTCACTTCAAAACTATCCAGAATGGTACCGTCCTGTACGGCTACTGTTCTGGCTTTTAGCGTTTTTCCCGACACTTCTACTTCCAGATAAGCCCAGGTGTGATGGTAGTGAGCTACCAGATCTGGGTATTTGCAGTTGGAAGGATCCGGAGTAAAAGGTTTCGGGTCTGTTCCCACTCCACGCAGCTTACCTCCACTACCTGCCGTTATGCTGATAAACCCTTCGGGATCGAGGTAACTGCTGTGATCGGTTTGCTGTGTGGCAACCTCCCCTTTGCCATTCATCGGCTTTAGACGCTCGTAGGTATGGGCATGACCGTTGAGCACCATATCTACATTGTATTGATCAAATATCGGATACAGGCTCACTACTCCTTCATAGTCATTTTTGTAGGTGCATGATTTACCGTTGTGGTGCAAAAACACAATCAGCCAATCGTACTTACCCTGAGCTGCTGCCAGGTCTGACCTGAGCCACGCCACCTGCTCGTCGTAGTTGTACAATTCACCCATTTTGGTGTCTATAGCTACAAAATGCACCTTACCCTGATCAAAGCTATAATAGTGTTCATTGCCCGGCAGCTTCCACTGCAGTGCGTAATTGGTTTCATAGTCACTGCCCCAATCGTGATTGCCAGGCACGGGCCATACCGGAGTACGGGCAAACACATTTTTGAAATATGGAAACAGGTGCTGGTCGTATCCTTCGGCCTGCCCGTCGGGGTAAATGATATCGCCCAGCAGTACTCCCAGTTGGTAGTCGGAATTGCGTGCCCACATGGTTTTGCCCAGCTTGTCGGGTGTACCACCATCTTCTACAGCCTCCCCAATATCGCCGGCAGCAAAGAAAACAAATACAGAATCAGTGGGTGAAACCGAAGACCTAAAGCGCAACTCTTCACCATCAGCCAATTGCTGGCCGTCAGTCAATACCTGATACGCATAGGTAGTACCATACTGCAGCCCCCTGAGTGTCACCAGGTTTTCTACAGTGGTATCGTTGATCACCTTCACCGTGCCACTCTGCTCCTGCCAGTCGGCTGCTCCGGCGGCTTTATACCTTACCTTGCTGGCTGCTCCTGCAGATGTACGCCAGAGTATACTCAGACTGTCGGCCTGAGCACTTTGCAGATACGGAAACCGCTGCAAAACAACAGCTTTCCCGCTGGCACTCTTCTTTGCGCTAAAATCGCAGGCAAACAACAGCACTACCATCATCAAACAAGCAACCCTCTGTAGTGAGATCAATATCATTCTATTCATTTTTTTGTTTCTGTATTTTTAGAAGTAAAAGTAACGATCAAAAATGCTTCTTTACCAATTCCAACATCATTTCCGGCTTATTAAGGTTAATCATACTGGCTGGCGAATTCATTGCTTTTAAGTATTCTTCTTCGCTATCCTCACCATAAGCCATCAGTTTCAGCCGGTGTTTTTTACACATGCGAACAAACCTGCCTTTCATAGCCGCTACATTACACTCTATGATTTGAGGTTGGTATGCCAGCACTTGTTTCAGTTTGTCTACTGTGGATGCATTCATTTTTAGAGCTAAATCAGCATCCAGCTGGCGAAATTTACGTGCCTGAGCATCGTCACCAAACCAGAAAAAACAATCCTTTTCAAATCCGGTTTCATAGACCAGATCGATAAGACGCTGCAGATCTGCATCTTTTACATCAAAGTAGATTTTGGTCTTCCCTTTTACCGCTTCGAGTAGCTCACGCAATCGGGGCACTTTTTCTCCTGCAAAATCAGCATGAAACCACGACCCTGCGTCAAGTTGGTCTATTTCCGAAGAGTGCGTTTCTGAGATAAGCCCCGTGCCATTTGTGGTACGGTCAAGGGTTTTGTCGTGCAATACGTAAAACACTCCGTCTTTGCTCATGCGCACATCTACTTCTACATAGTCTGTCCCCATCTCCACACATTTCAGAGTGGAAGACAGGGTGTTTTCAGGAGCCAAATTGTTTGCTCCCCGATGCACTACTATTTCCAGCTGTTTTTTCTGAGCACTGATATAGCCAAACGACCATAAAATCAGCAATAGGCTCATCCCTAGTTTCATTGTTGCTTTCATTTACGATTCTTCTGTTTTTACTTCCTCTGACAGGTGTCTGTACCAATTGAAATACAACACTACTGAGCTAATACCAAACACCGTAATAAGTACAGCGAACTTATCCCACTGCCCCAGCACCACCATCATGGCCGACAAAAAGAGCGACAACTGCCACACCATAGCGATTACTGTAGACACAATATCGCGCTGATTTTCCTTTTTGATCTGACGCAATATCTCAGGAGAAAAAACATTTTTTACTGATTTCCACAAGCCAAACGGGCGTGTCGTTTTATAGAAATTTTCCAACACCGCCTGCTCCGTAGGAGGAGTTAAATATGTACCTATTATACATCCTAAAAGCGAACTACCACTGGCTATGATAAAGAAGTAATATTCGGGAATTTGTCCTCCGACCAGTCGTAGCAACACTGCTACCACTATGCCCGTGAAAGTGCCTATGGCATAGCCGTATCCATTGAACCGTGACCAATACCACCGCAGAATTTGTGGCACAAACAACCCCGCACTTATGCCCATAGATATCCACCCCCATACATCATTGATATTGGCCACCGAAAAACTAAACAACAGTCCCAGTACAACTATGCCTATTGAACCCAGTCTACTTTGAATGATCAGTGTTTTTTCGGATGCATCCGGGTTGATAAATGCCTGATAGAGATCGCGCACCCAAAATGCCGCCCCCGAATTGACCGTAGAATCAAAAGTAGACATGGCTGCCGCCATAAAAGCGGCTACCAACACTCCCTTTACCCCCACAGGCAGGTAGTTTTGAAGCACCGTAGGCAACACCAGCTCCGGGTCGGCTATTACCGAGTGCGTCATACCATAGTGTATGCCCAGCACTGCAAACGAGATAACCAGTGGCCAGCGAAATGTCAACAACAGCGTCCACAAAAGGGACAACAGTCCTGCTTCCCTGTCGCTACGCGACGACAGGTAACGCTGCACCATGTATCCATTGCCTCCGCTACTGCCTTCCAATACTATTTTGAATAGGTAAAAGGTAATCGCCACACCAAACAGATTGTACATAGAATAGACGCCCGGCAGATCGAGAGTAGCCGGTGGAGTGATGCGCGACCAATCGGCCAGTTTCATTTTTATCGTTTGAAAGGTGCCGTCTGCCATAGGTACGGAAGTAAAGAAGACCTCCGGCAGTGTCACCATGGTCATGGCTTTGAAGCATACAAAAATGATAGCTCCGAAAATAAGAAATCCCTGAAACACATCGGTCCATACTACGCCGTAAAGCCCACTGGCTACTGTGTATACCATAGCCAGTCCGGCCATCAGCAGTGCAGCTACTTTCCAGTCTATACCTAAAAACTCTCCGGCAAACTTACCTGCACCTATAGCGAAGTAGCTTACCATGGCAATGGTAAACAGGATATTGGCAATGGCACTGAGTATACGGGCTATGTCTCCCTGCTTGCCTGTACCAAAGCGATAGCGCATCCATTCGGCTGAGGTCATCACCTGCGATCTTCGGATCCATTTTCCCATAAAAATCATGAAAAAAGCCAGCACCAACACCACGCCCCCACGAATCTCGATAAAAAAACCGGCAGTACCCATAGCATAGATAAGCGCCACCCCTATCATGGTGCCGGCTATATCCGTATTGGACGCCATACCGGAAGCTCCCAACGCCCACCAGGGTATATTTCTACTTCCCAAAAAATAAGATTCTATATCGGACGATGCTTTGCCTTTGAGGTAAAGCCCTACCAGCACGATGCTCAGCAGGTAAACTCCTACAATCGTATAATCAATGATATGCATAGTATAGTTGTTTTTTTATGTGATTATGAGACACCCTCTTGGCTGGCTATTTCCGTGTTAGCTTCAAGGTGATGATTTCAAAAGGTTTAAATCGAAGTGATACCCCGTTGTTTTCCAACTTCAATTGTTCCTCCTCTTGTTCCATCAGGTTCACTATAGAAACAGAAGCCAACTCTTCCTTACTGCTAAGATGGATATCTGCATCTGCACCGGTAGCTTCATACAGTCTTACAATTATATCCTCTGAATACTCCGCTTTTTTCACTGCTTCGATCAGTACATTTTCGGCATCCACTACCAGCCCCGCATAGGAGTTGTTGTCGCCCTTGAGGGTTCCGCCATACGGCAAAATTTTGAGGGGACTGTTAAACTGATACGCTTCCTGTATCACCCTGCCTTCCAGGTGATCACCTCTATGAGGCAATAGCGCATAGTTAAATTCATGCGTGTGCATATCGGCCTGCGGATCTGGCGACTTGGGTGATCGTAGTAAGTTGAGACTCATAACATTGCCTTTGATCTTGTGGCCGTACTTGCAGTCGTTGAGCAGGGCTACACCATAGTTGGCCTGCGATAGATCCGCCCACTTATGAGCTACTACCTCAAATTGAGCCATGTCCCAACTGGTATTGCTATGGGTATTGCGTTTGACATGACCATATTGTATCTCGTAAGTAGCCTGCTGTGCATGTATATCTACAGGAAAATCTACCCGCAGCATCTTCTGGTGTGTAGCCCAATCTACTGTTGTGTGAAAATCGATGCGTTTTGAGCCGGGCATTAGACTTACCTGCTGGCATATTTCATATTTTTCTCCGGCAAATTTCAGCGCCAGAGTAGCTTTAGGGCCTCTGCCCGGCAGCACATGCCTCGATACCAGTTCGGGGCTTTTAGGGGCTATCTCTTCGTAGTAAATATCTACATCCCAGGCTTCATAGGTAATGGGTTCATCATTGTACAATCGGAAAATATTGCCTTGCTGACCGGGAGCCAGTACTTCCCGATTTTCTTCTTTATCGAAAATAGAAGCGATGTATCCCTTGTCATTAAACTCTACACGTATAAGATCGTTTTCCAGCAGGCTATCAGTAGCTTCGCAGGGTTCCGGTTCGGAGTGGCCGGATTCCAGTACAGCATAGCCCATAGCAGGTACTTTTGCCAAAGCGTATCCTTCGGGTATTTCTACCCACTCCTGTCTTTGCCAACTCAGACTATTGTATACCAGCAGCCCCTGTTTGCTTTCCACCTGATTGCTCAGTGCATTGGCCAGCAACTTTTCTTCTCCCTGTTTCTGCAGGTTTTGTAGTGCCGCTATAGCTTCATCGTATTGTTCGTGGCATTCTTTGTAGACTCTGCCTATAGAAGAGCCCGGTATGATGTCGTGAAACTGGTTGAGTAAGACTACCTTCCATATCCGCTCCAGCTCCTGCTGAGGATAATCCTCTCTGCCAAAAAGAGCAAAAAGGAATTCGACCTCACGCAACATAAGTTCCAGTTCTCTGTTTTTCTTTTTTACCAGTGCCTGTGTGGTAAGCGTACCTCTATGGTACTCCAGGTACAGCTCGCCACTCCAGCGCTGCAAGTCTCTGGCTGATGCTTCCGTTTTTGGAAAGAAATCGCGGGCAAACTCCATGTTTACTTTGGGGAGTCCTTCCAAATCAGCCATACGTTGCAACCGTTCGATATGCTTTCTATCCGGGCCTCCGCCCCCATCGCCTACTCCATAGAGCAGCAAGGAGTGTTCTGTGCGCTCTGCATCCTGATTGGCCGATTCAAACATGGCGATATTTTCAGGCGAACAATTAGAATTGTAGGTGTCATTGCACAAAAAGTGCGAAAATATAGGTGTACCATCCAGGCCTTCCCATATAAAAGTATGATGCGGGAAACGGTTGAATTGATTCCAGGAAATTTTCTGGGTCATAAAATAACGAATGCCGGATTTGACTAACAGCTGAGGTAGTGCAGCACTGTAGCCAAACACATCGGGTAGCCATAGGTTGTCTACCTCTACATCAAATTCTTCACGGAAAAACTTTTTGCCATACAGCAGTTGTCTTACCAGAGATTCGCCTCCACTTACATTGCAGTCGGCTTCAACCCACATACCCCCCTGGCACTCCCACCTGCCGGCTTTCACAGCCTGCTTTATGCGTTCGTACAAATCCGGGTAGTGGTCTTTGACCATTTGGTAAAGGTGGGGCTGGCTGGCTCCAAACTTATAGTCGGGATACTCCTCCATCATCCTGAGAACTGTCGAATACGATCGCGCTGTTTTGCGTACCGTTTCCCGCAGAGGCCAGAGCCAGGCTATGTCTATATGAGCATGGCCAATCGCACTTACCTGCATGGCCGAATCGTGGGCTTTTCTACCCAACTCCACTGCCAGTATTTCGCGGCAGTTTTTTACCTCCTCTGCCCCTCCGTCTCCATAGGTATTGATCACTTCGTTGAGCGCATATACAATGAGTTTTTTTCGCCTCGACTTTTCGTCTAAAATACCCTGCAATTGATAAAGCAGGTCGTAATCGAGAAATAACTGCCAAACTTGCCTGTCGAAAATTGCCAGTTCGGCCTGATTTACTGTGCCATCGGCTATGATAGTACCGTTGTGATCGGCTATCCCCATGATGTTATTGGCACCTACGTCCATCAGCAGATTTACGGACTCCCCTCCCTTTGCACTGTCGGTCAGGTAGACTCTTCGTTTGATTTCTGCTTCGTCAAATTCATGACCGATTCGCTTATTGGTCAGCCCCTGTATGGGCTGTCCGTTTTCGTTGAATATGCAGATTTCACCACCCAGGTTTACGACTGCTACCACTTCCTTGCCCCGACAACTATCAGGAATAGTGCCGGTGGCTCTAAACCATGCACAATCAAATTCCTGTCCCCATTTTTCTCCTACTGCAATAGAAGCAAACGTGGCTCCATGCAATTCGGCAAATGTGACAGGCTCCTTGGTTTTATAGTGCGACAGTGCCAAATCTGTCACTTTATGGTAATACGATTCCCTTAGTTTTTGCAGAAAAAGATCAATTCTGCTCAGCGTAAGCTCAGTATGTTTTCTCATAAGAGTTGTATAAGTATAGTTTGATTTCAAAAAGCGACCACCCACTTTCTGACCTTACGAATATTGTCATATTAATAGGTTTAAACACGTTTTTGAATGGTTATTTTGATGCAAAGCTTTGCATGAAGACCTGGAAAAAAGAATCCGTTTTCTTTTACATATGTCTTCTCATCCACTCGCTAAAAACACAAATTTCCTGCTGCCGGACATGATAGTCCGGCCAACAGGAAAAGTGAATTGAATAATTGAAAAGTAGTATGAATATTGGTTGTCAACAATAAATCACGGGTTGGTTAAGGGGCTATTTTTTTCAGAGTCACTCCGTATTCTCCTACTCCCGACACACGCCCTCCGTCTCCCTGATCTCCGCTGTATGTAAACGTTAACCGGATAGTCTGTCCCTGCTCTGTAATCTGAATACTGCTCACAGGCTGTACACCTATCAGGTCAATATTACTGGTAGATCCAGCTGCCCATTTCCATTGACCTTTGCCGGGTTTGAAGAGGTACTCCATGGCTACTTCTCCCATGCCTTCAAAGTCCGCCGGCTCATAATCGTCGGTAATGGTGAAACGAAGCAGCAGCTTGTCGAGCACTCCTTCGGTAGTACCCGGAGGAAGTGTTACGTCTGAAGCCTGCCCCCAGGTGCCTCGCATGCTTACAGCAGCCAGCTGACTTTCGGTCAGCTTCAGGTCTTCGGGCCCTCCTATTTTTTCTTCCTCGCAACTGGTAAGGCCGGAGATACATACAATCATTATGGCGAAGTATATAATTTTTATCTTGTTCATTTTTTCAAAATTTTAGTTGATAAACAATCCATCCGGTCGGTTACCTTTCCAGCATAATTTTACCCGAATGCAACAAATCATTACCCTGGAGCCTGTAGAAGTACATGCCGGGCTGGTTTCCGGTCGCATCCCATTGCAGTGCATGCTTGCCCACCGGCAGCTGCTTGTTGGTTATTTGCTCTACAATTCTTCCAGACTGATTGTATATAGTCAGATACACGGCGGATGGTCTATCCAGTGAAAAGCTAAATTTAGACCAGCCGTTTCTTATCGGGTTAGGGTATACACTGAAAGGTTCTTTTTCCACTTTCTCTACTTCCAACACTATCCCTTCTGGTTCAGTGTTAGTAGCTCCATTGCCTTTGTCTTCGTCAAATATCTTCTTCACTTCTGCAGAAGTGATTGCACGGTTCCAGATTCTTACGTTATCGAGCGATGCTGCAAAATCAGCACCGTAGCTACCGGTAGCATCCTGCATAATGGTAAATGGCAGAGCATCGTCGGCCATATCGCCGGGAGCCAGAGTTAAATCCTTAGAATCAGCTGCTTCATCCGATTGGCGCAGTTCGCCATCCAGGTACACATTCATAGTAGCATCTCTGTCGAATGTGACAGCCACCAGGTGCCATTTGTTGTCTACCAAATCGGGAGTGCTATTGTCGTCGGCATCCCAGTCGAGGCGGCCACCATCGCCATCAGCAGCGTTGACAGTCCACAGGTGATTTCCCTGCCCTCCGGCTCCATCCAGCGCTACTAAAAACCCTCTGTTTCCACCACTACCCCAGTCTTTATTTCCTACGATTACCGGATCAGAATCAGGAAAAGTAGCATTGTCTATTTTCACCCAAAAGGCCACCGAAAAGTCTTCAGTACCAAAATCCAAAACCGGATCTATGGGTAACTGAGCATGGGCTGCAGTGGGGAAATAAGCTACATCGCCACGTTCGGCATCTACCTGAAACTCGGTACTTTCAGTTCCGGCATCTGAAGCATGCAATCCATTGCCACTAAAGTCATTGAGGTCGTTGTTGAAAGGCAGAAAGACACTGGCTTCATAGCTCTTATCCAGGGGACTATACACCTGCAACACTTCTTCGGCGGTAAGCGCCTTATCTTTCCACACTCTTACGTCATCTATCCAGGCAGCAAAATCGGCACTATAGCCTCCTGTAGCATCCTGCATCAAAGTCAGCGGCAGCCCAGAGCTCAAACTACCCGGTACCAGGGTCATGTCTTTGGAGTCTGCAGCTTCGTCTGACTGACGTAGCTCTGCATCCATGTAGACATACATTTTATCGTCGCGATCCATCACCACAGTGACCATGTGCCATGATCCATCCTGCAAATCGGGCGTATTGTTGTCGTCGGCATCCCAATCGAGGCGTCCTGCTCCTTCGTCCGATACATTGACCGTCCATAGGTGCTCGCCGGGTACTCCTGCTCCATCCAACGCTACCAAAAATCCGGGATTTCCTCCGCTACCCCAGTCTTTGTTTCCTATTATTACCGGGTCGCTGGCTATGCTGGTACTGGCATCTATTTTCACCCAAAACGAACAAGTGAAATCGCCCTCTCCCAGATCGAATTTCTCTACCGGAATCTGAGCATGAGCAGCCACCGGAAATTCAGCTACCATTCCCCGCACATTGTCATTTACAAAACTTACGTCTTCTGTACCGGCATTTACTGCATCGATACCGTTTCCACTGGCGTCTTTCAGGTCTTCGTCCATAGGCAGGTAAATGCTTGCTCCCAAGGCCAGGTCAGGCCCACCTTCGTCCTGCACAAAGTTGTACGCTTCGGTAACCTGCTCTGCACTAATGGCCTTGCCACTCCATATTCTCAGGTCGTCTATGTAGGCTTCAAAATCTGCTCCATATCCTCCTGTAGCATCCTGCATGATGGTAAAAGGCAGTGCCGGATCGGACAGGTTGCCCTGCAGCAGGGTAAGGTCCTTGGAGTCTGCAGCTGCATCGGACTGCTTCAGTTCGCCATCGAAGTATACATTCATAGTAGCATCTCTATCGAAAACTACTGCTACAAAATGCCAGTTTCCATCCACCAGGTCGGGGGTACTGTTGTCGTCGGCATCCCAATCGAGGCGATTGTTGTCAGCGTGATCGTCGGCCACATTGACTGTCCATAGGTGCTCACCAACCTGACCGGCATTGTCCAGTGCCAGTACAAATCCTGTATTGCTGCCACTGCCCCAGTCTTTGTTGGAGATGACAGCCGGATCACTGGGAGGAAAAGTAGTGTTGTCGATTTTTACCCAAAAAGCGAAGGAAAAATCTGCAGTGCCAAAATCCAGCTTGGGATCGAGGGGTAGCTGAGCGTGTGCTGCAGCAGGAAAAAATGCTACATTTCCACGCTGAGCGTCTGATACAAATTCTGTAGATGCTGTACCCTTGTCTTCTGCATGCAGGTCGTTTCCACTTGCGTCGTTCAGGTCGCTATCGAAAGGCAGGTATACATCTGCTCCCAAAGCGGGATCCTTGGTATATCCACCATTGGCATAAATATCAGCCACTTCTTGTGCTGTCACCACCCTGTCGTAAATCAAAACATCATCCAATAGGGCTTCAAAGTCTGCTCCGTATCCTCCCGTAGCATCCTGCATTAAGGTAAATGGCAATGCCGGATCGGACAGGTTGCCCTGCAGTAGCGTAAGGTCTTTGGAATCTGCGGCTGCATCAGATTGCTTGAGTTCGCCATCGAAGTATACATTCATGGTGGCATCTCTATCGAAAACCACAGCTACAAAATGCCACTTACCGTCTACCAGGTCGGGGGTATTGTTGTCGTCGGCATCCCAGTCGAGTCGATTGTTGTCGGCATGATCGTCGGCTACATTGACTGTCCAAAGGTGCTCACCTACCTGACCGGCATTGTCTAGTGCCAGCACAAATCCGGTATTGCTCCCACTGCCCCAATCTTTGTTGGAGATAATGGCCGGGTCGCTGGGAGGAAAAGTAGTATTATCGATTTTTACCCAAAAAGCAAAAGAAAAATCTGCCGTACCGAAATCGAGCCTGGAATCGAGTGGCAACTGTGCATGTGCTGCTGCTACAAACTTAGCCACTTTCCCTCTCTCGCCATCAGTTATAAATTCTGTATTTGCCGTACCGGCATCAGTTGCATTGAGTTCATTTCCACTGGCGTCTTTCAGGTCTTCATCTAGTGGAAGGTGCACTATCGGGTCTTGTGCAAAACTTGCCTGTGTCAGTAGCCAAATCAGGCAACCGACTATTGTTATCTTATTTCTCATGATTCGAAGTTTTAATGATTAATCCACATCCCACCATACTTTGGTCTGGGTGTTGTCTGCTCCCTGGCGCGCAACGGCCGCATCGTAGTTGGCCTTATTGAGCCCCTGTTCTGTAAGGGGATACAGGTGGCGCACCGGTACAAATCCTAAACTTGCCGGGCCGGGTACTATGTTTGGCACTCCGGTTCTTCTCCATTCTGACCATCCTTCAAAGCCATTGTTGAACAAAGCCAACCACTTTTGCAAAGCAATTTTTTCCAGCTTTTGTTCCTGCGTACCGGTATACTGCACAGCATCCTGGGTAAAGTAGGAAGGATCAGGCTGTACATCCTGAGCTGTGGGAAAAGTATAGTTATCGGGTATCCTGCTTGCATAGTAGTCGAAATGCGCTTGTACACCCGCCAGATAATATGCCTCAGGATCGCCTGATATATACCCTCTTTCGGCTGCTTCGGCCAGTGTCAACTGCAACTCGGCGTAGGTCATCAGCAGACTCTGAGCCGCTGTGGGTGAAGACAGTTCGGGATCGAACTCCAAAGGCGCCCATAGCAATCCGGCTATCGACTGATTGGCAGCTCCTCCGTTGTAGAGGTTTTCGTCGGCTATACCATTGGGCACTCCTACATACTCGGGGTTGGCTGATCCCCTGGTGCTCTCTGTGGGTTGTGCAAATACATACAAACGGGGATCGTTCATGTCGCTCAGGATATCCACCATGGTTTTAGATGCATGGGTGGATGTTACATATTGCCCTACGGCAGAACGATATCGTGGAAATTCATTGCCCAGCTCATCCAGGTACTGCAATGCGGCCTGATCACCATTGTTTTCAAAAATAGGATAGGTATTTGCATCGCCTACAATTTGCTGCATGGCAGACGAAGGGTCTTTTCTACCGGATATCCGCATCAAGCAGCGCAGACGCAACGAGTTGGCAAATTTTTTCCACTTCATTACATCTCCGTTGTAGAGGATATCTCCCGTTACCGGATCTCCCGTAGGAGACAACAAGGAGTTGGCTTTTTCCAAATCGGCCAATATCCCTTCGTATATAGCTTCCTGTGTGTCGTATTTAGGGTAATTTATGCCCTCGCTCTTGGCCTTGGCTGCCTCTGAATACGGCACATCACCGTAGATGTCAGTCAGGTTTTGAAACATAAATGATTTCAAAACCAGTGCTACTCCCTGAAAGTTTTTCTGGTCTCTGGCTTCTGCTATCTCCAACACACCGTTGAGGTCTCTCATTCGATCGTAAAACGACCACAGAAAGTACTCAGTAGCGTCTGCTGGCGCCCAGTCAAAAGCACTCACAAACTGATTGGTGAGGTAATCCGCCACTACGTTTCCCCTTCTCCATGATCCGGTATAGTAGTCGCTCATACTCCCCTTGATTATGCCCGGCAGTAATAGTCCGGGGTTTGTCACGGTTTCGGGTTGGTTAGGGTTTGTATTTATTTCTTCAAATCCATCGGTACAACTGGTTGCTGTAAGTTGAAATACCAACAGAATCAATACGATTTTATTTATTATTCTTTTCATGATCGGTATTTTTTAAAGCCTAAAATTGATATTAACGCCCCAGCTTTTGGTAGATGGTAAACTCATGTTTTCAAACCCGGGAATCAGTCCGCCACCGGTTGTGGCTACTGCTCCTTCCGGATCGAAGTGGGGGTTGTCTGTCCATAGTTTCAGATTTCTGCCCGATACTGAAATTCGTACATCTCTGAATGGCAAGCTACCCATAAGCGAATTGGGCAGGTTGTAGCCTATAGCCACTTCTCTGAGTTTGATATAAGAGGCGTCAAACACCTGCGATTCTGAGTTGTGATCGTGATACCTTTTGTAATAATTTCTGGCAGTAGTACCGTATATGCCCTCGCTGGCAGTACCATCTGTGCTGGTTCGGTTTGGTGAGTAAGTACCGTCACCATTGTCTGCTGCTCCTGCATGGTAATACAGGCCGTCATACTCTGTGCCAGGCTCTCGTGCTCCCCGCTCTATGGCTGTTTCTTCCAACTGGCCTGCTCCCATGGCTTTGTTGTAAAAGCGAGAGATAAATATGCCTCCCTGACGTACGTCGAACAACGCTCTTGCATAAAAGCCTTTGTAAGCAAAGTCATTGAGTATACCTGCTGTCCAATCTGAGTTGAAGTTTCCCAGGTATATAGGGCTGGTCGTTTTTACAGGATCGCCATTAGCTCCAATAATAATATCGCCTTTCATGGGGCCACTTTGCACTCTTTCAAAACCCGGTCCGTATATTGCCCCCATGCGCTCACCTACTCTGGCTTCCAGGGTAGCTTCTTCTCCGGGTGCAGATTGAACTACAGCATCTACACCGGCTGTAAGCTCTACCACTTCGCTTCGGTTTCGGGCAAAATTGACGCGGGTATTCCAGGTGAACCCATTGTCGAGACGGATGGGAGTGCCTCTCAGCATTACTTCTATTCCTGTATTTTTTATTTCTCCGGCATTTATTACTCTGGAGTTATATCCAGAGGTTTGAGACAATGGGATGTTCAATATCTGATCCCTGGACCGGATATCATAATAGGTAATATCCATACCTAACCTATCGTCGAAAAGCGAAAACTCTAAACCAAATTCATAGGTGTTGATCGATTCGGGTTTGAGGTTAGGATTTTTCAGGTCTGCTGTTTCGGCTAAAGATAGCGTGCCTCCCCAGGGTTGTCTGTATCCGTATGCGTTATACAACTGATACGGACCTGTATCTTTTCCTACTTCGGCCCATCCTGCTCTCACCTTAAGCATATCTACAAAAGAGGGCAGCTCCACTATTTCATTGATCAAAGCACTGGTAGAAACCGAAGGGTAGAAATAGGAGTTGTTGGATGCCGGCAAGGTACTCGACCAGTCATTTCTGGCAGTAATATCCATAAATAGTATATTCTTGTAATCCAACTGCGCCAGACCGTACACACTATTAATTCTTCTTTTCGTTCTTGCCTGATATATCTGCAGGTTAGCTGCTGTATTGCCCAAATTATAAATACCCGGTATGAGCAACTCTGGGGCATAACTACTCACACTGTTGGTGCGTTGCTCCATCCTGTTGGCTCCAGCAGACACCTTCACCCCAAAATCACCTTCGCCTTTCAAGTCATAAGACAAAAGCATGTCGGTATTTCTTTCTTCGAAGGTCACGTTCACTTCTCTATACGACCCTTTTTCAGCTCCTACAGAACTTACCGCTCTGCGTATTGGTCTGTTGTCGCTGTAGTAGTCTGTGCCGGTACGCAAAACAAGACTGAGCTTATCTGTAAAATCATAGGTAAGCGAAACATTGCCTATTAACCTGTCTTTGTCTTGCCCACTTGTATTTTCGTATTGGTAAAAAAACGGGTTGTTGTGGTTTTCACCGTAGTTGTATTGAAACTGCTGTACCCCTTCCAGCCCTGGCTGCCAATAGTCACGAAGGCTGTTCATGTTTACCTGACGTGTCATCCAAAGCATAAAATACATAGGCGTGTTTCTGCCATATCCCTGATCGGGTCGGTTGGTGCTTTGGGTTTTGATGTAGCTCATTTTTACAGCCGCTGAAAACTTGTCCGTAAAGTTGTAGCTACTGTTTAGGGCTACTGTATTTCTTTCCAGATCGTTGTTAGGGATTATACCTTTTTGATCGGTACGGGTATAGCTCACCCTAACTGCACCGTCTTCATTGCCTCCGGCTATGGCCACATTGGTAAATACGGTATGGCCGGTTTCGAAGAAGTCTCTCACGTTGTTGGGTTGCGATACCCACGGTGTAGGTATTACATGGCCTCTATCGCTCAGGTGCACATCTCCCCCACGGTATCCGTTGGTTGTAGGCGAATCAAACTGTGCTCGATTCGGTCCATGGTTAAGCCTCGGCCCCCAGCTTTCGTCGTACCCGTCCTGAATACCATTGGGGTAAAGTCCTGCTCCATAGCCAAAATTTGATCCTTCAAACAAACCACTGGATCCTCCGCCAAATTCATTTTGAAAACGAGGAAGTCTCAACACCTCTTCTGAAGTATAGGAAGTGTTGAAAGAGACACCCAGTCCTTTATTTTTCTTTCCTGACTTGGTCGTGATAACGATAACTCCATTAGCGGCACGCGAACCATACAAAGCTGCTGCTCCCGGCCCTTTTAGCACGTTTACACTTTCTATATCTGCGGGATTGATTTCTGATGCCGCATTGCCATAGTCTGCCGCTGTGAAGTTGTTTATCTGATTGCTAATGGGAATACCATCTACCACAAATAACGGTTGGTTGCCGTTGATTCCCAGTGAAGACTCTCCACGCAGGATCAATCGGGTAGAACTACCCACACCTGCATTGGATTGTACATTGAGGCCGGCTACTTTCCCTGCCAAAGCATTGGTAAAGTTGGTTTCGCGGGCTTCATTTAATCCCTCGCCTTCCAGCTCTTGCACTGCATAGCCTAGCGACTGTTTTTCACGCTCTATGCCCAGGGCGGTTACCACCACTTCGTCCAGTGCTTCAGCTGATTCAGCCAGCTGCACATTTACCGGCTGACCTGTATTGCCTGTAATGTCTACCTCTACGGCATCATAACCTATGTAGCTAATCACCAACGTAGTAGCATTGGACGGAACTGATAAAGTGAATTTTCCGAAAACATCGGATACTGTACCGGCCTGAGTACCTTTTACCTGTACAGTTGCACCGGGTAATCCTTCGCCGTTTGCAGCATCTGTAACCGTTCCGGAAATGTCTACATCTGCTTCTACCACTATACTCAGGCGCTGCGTATCGTCGGTATCTTCTGTGTCCTCCATTTTCGACACAGCTATTACATTATTGATTTGCCGAAATTTTAGTCTGGCTCTTTTGGAGATTTCCAGCAACACATCAGACACTTTCCTGTTTTCCCCTTTAGCCAGGGTCATTCTTACATTTTTATCTAGTACACCTTTTTTGTAGTAGAATTTAAAATTAGTCTTTTCTTCGATTTGCTCGAAGGTCTCCAAAATGGAGCTGTTTTCAACGTTCATGCTGATCGTTGTTTCCTGAGCGCTACTGTATTGAGCATTGATGTCGTACGCACATACCATACTCAAAAAAAACGCCTGGATCATCACACCATAAGTTGTAAGTTTTATGGCCATAATTAGTAATCGTACAAATTTAATTTTCATACCTTTGTAAGGTTTTGTGAAACAAAGTTTTGCAATTCAATATTCCCGAATCTTCATTTTGACGGATGTGAATTCAGGAATAGACTCTCCCCGGATATCTTATATTCGGGGTTTTTTCTTTTATGGGGTAATTTTTCTACATGGTATCATTGATTAAAATTTTACTATAACTACCTTATTATCAATTTCATACTGAAAATCCAGCGAATAGCTCAGCGCTTCCAATACGTTTTCCAGTGTTTCGTTTTCAAATGTTCCCGTGCCCTTCAGCTCCTCTGCCCCGGAAGGTAGATTCTGCACGTCGAACGACACATTGTACCATCGCTCGAGAGTACGTACTGCTTCGTTGAAATCTGTTTCCTCGAAGTAAATCACTCCGTCTTTCCATGCCACTACCGAAAGAGGATCAAACGCTCTCTTTATCAACCCCTTACCTTCCACTACTGCTTCTTCACTTGGGTTCAGTATCATGCCTTCCTGAGCGGTAAGGTGTGTATGCAGTACTTTTACTTTTCCTTCTGTCAACGATATCTTGCTTGTTCCTTCCTCGGGAAAAGCACGCACATTGAAAGCTGTACCCAAAGCTGTAGTAGAAGAGTGTCGTGTAGTCACTATAAAGGGTACTTCCTTGTTTTTAGCTACTTCAAAATAGGCCTCTCCTTCCAGGTAAATCTCACGGTTTTTAACACCATAGTCCTTGTCAGAATACCGCACCAAACTTTCGGCATTGAGGTGAATTTTTGTGCCGTCTCTCAGCACTATGCGCGAACGCTGGCCGGACGGGTTGGCTTTAATAATTTCCTGTGGCAGTTCTGCTACTTCCTCGACTTGACTTCCTTCTAAATAAAACAAGGCAAACGAAACTCCTATCGCCAATACAATCATGGCGGCTACACTCCACCACTTTTGATATATGGCAGTTAACGGTATTTTGTGCTGTTTTTCACTTTCGTCTACAACGGTATCACGGTTAACAGATAAAACAGGTGTGGCATCTTCTTTCTTTATATCCTGAATGATGCCATGGAACAGGTGGGCTTTTCGATTTTCATTGTCCGACAAAATATCGGGATTTTCCCATTCCTTTTTCAAAAATTCATGAGCTTCTTCCTTGTTTTTATTTTTCAATAAGTACTCCCTCACCATTCGCACTTCTTCCGGAGTGCATTCGTTGCGCGAAAACTTATCTAATATTTCCTTGTTCATATTTTTTACTTTAAAAGAATAGCAACAACTACTCTAAAGTACGGGCCATACCAAATGCAACCGTACATCCGGTTCATAGGGAATACACAGAAAGGGAACAAAGTGGTTACCGTGTTTTATTTTTTTTTAGAAAAAATATAAAAAAGAAGGAGTACGGTGTGTAAATGAGGGTTTCAGTAAGCTAATCAAATAGAGCAAAGAGTGCCGTCTTATATTGATGCCGCAAATTTCAACGTATCTTTTAGGGTCTTAGTCGCTTTTCGTAGCTGGCCGGCTACTGTGTTGGTAGAGATATTGAGCTCATTGGCAATCTCTTTATTGGTATACCCCTGCATTTTGCTTAGCACAAATATTCTACGCCTTTTAGTAGGCAGTGCGTCTATGGCATTATCTATACACTCCTGCATCTCTTTGGCTATCACATCGTTTTCAGTTTTGCAGGCCACTACATCCGATTCCCTTACCACTTCAAAATATCGCGGCTCTTCTACTCGGGTACGCAATGCATTCAGCATTAGGTTGTGGGTGATTTTAAATATAAATCCACTGAGTGAGAGGCTGGCATTTAGCTTTTGCCTGTTTTGCCATACTTTCAAAAAGACATCATGTACAATTTCCTCTGCCAGTTCACGGGACTTCAAAAACTTGAAAGCAAAACTCAACACCCTATCGTAAAAGTGATCATATAGCTGGCCAAATGCTTCCATATCATTATGGCTTATCCGCTCAACTAGATGAGTGTAATCATCTTTGGGTAACTGGTTGGGTTGTGTACCTGACATGCCTTTATTCTATTTAGAGCGTAGCGTTTATGTTGATTTCTCGTAAAATTAACTGATGCTACGTTCAAGCAGTTTATCTCAAGTTTATGTTAAGTTTAATTTTTTTCAGGGCCAGCAATTGAGCCCATGAATTTAAATGATTTTATTTGAAAAGTAATGAAGTGAAGAAAAAAAATACTGAGAAACACCTAAATGCAAGAAAAACGAACTATCTATCATTGCTTTTCATGAGTACTAATCCACAAACAAATCCATTTTGCATTGGCACTCTAACTCCATACGTATAGGGAGGCAGATATATAGCTTTGGGCCATCCAGGTACCTACTCTCCGGTAACAACCTTACTTTTTTATTAATTATTGCTGTCAAAACCTTTTTAGGCTTGGTATTTGTTAAGCTTTCGAAATAATGCGTTTTTGGTGAAAATATTGACTTATTGTCACCGGATGCAAATAATTTGGTTACAGTTTTTATTGAATAAACAAGCTCACTCATCAACAATGAGATTTTCTTTCTTACCCATTCTTTTCTTTTTCATTACCTCCTCTGTATTAGCTCAAAACCTGACACTGACCGGCACAGTACAAAGCGCTGCGGATGAAATGACATTTCCGGGAGCTTCAGTGATGGTTCAAAACCCAAAGGACACTACTTTGGTGAAGGGCAATGTAACGGACTTTAACGGAAACTTTAAAATAGATGGACTGAAGGCTGGCAGCTACCTGGTTACCATTGCGTTTGTAGGCTATGACAAACACCACCAGTTGATCAAACTCGAAAAAGATTTGTCGCTGGGAAAGATAGCACTGAAAGAAAGTACTAAAATGCTGGAAGCTATAGAGGTAGTGGGAAAACCTATTGCTGCTATGCAAAAGGGAGACACAGCACAATTCAATGCCAATGCATACAAAACTGCCGGTGATGCATCAGCACAGGAGCTGGTACAGAAAATACCGGGAATAAGCATAGAAGATGGCAATGTGCAAGCCAATGGTGAAAGTGTACAAACGATTCTTGTGGATGGAAAGCCTTTTTTCGGAGGAGATGTAAAGGCTGCTTTACAAAACCTCCCGGCTGAGGTAATCGCCAGCATACAGATATTTGACAAACCAAGTGATAAAGCAGCAATGAGCGGCTTTGATGATGGCGAACAACAAAAGACCATAAACATCATAACCAAACCCAGCCGAAGAAGAGGACAATTTGGCAAATCGACCATCGGTGCGGGTACTAACGACTCCTACCAGGCTGGTGCCAGCGTCAATATGTTTAACAACGACCGACGCACAACCGTAACGGGCCTGAGCAACAACGTGAACATGACCAACTACTCAGCGGACCCTAACTCTCTGGGTGATAGGGCTCGAAACGGTATTGTAAACACAAACAACATTGGCATTAACTTTAGTGACGACCTAAACGACAAAATAGAAGTTCACGGAAGCTACCAATACTCACGACTGGAAAACAAAGAAAACAGAAGTAGACTCAGAGATTTTGCAGCTGCTTCCAGCTCTACAGATCAGGTGTATACAGAGCAAAGTTCTTTTGAAAAAGTAGATGCCACTCACAGGTTCAATTTCAAATTGGATTATAAAATAGACGACAACAACAGACTGATCATTCGTCCCAACGTAAAGTTGCAAAACGAATCCATACAAAGTGCCTTTGCCGGATCTACTGTAGCAGGTGCGGATCCCATCAATGCTACCGACAATTCGTCGAACAAAAAGTACAAAGACTATGACTATGGCAATAGCATCTACTATAGCCACAAGTTTAATAAAGAAGGGCGCACAATTACTACCGGCTTCAATACCGGCTATCACACCAATGAGGATTTTGCTGAGAGAACAGCCCAAAACTTCTTTTACAATGAAGAAGAAGACAGTACCAGTGTGATCGATCAGCAAACCCGACTCGACAGAAGCGCTATATCCTGGCGAGCACACATGTCGTATACCGAGCCTCTGAGCGAACACAGCATGATAGAGCTGGAATACAAGGCTAGCAACAAAATAAACGATTCGGATAAACTAACATACAATGCAGGCGATGCTCAGCAGTATCTGGAAATAGATACAGCCCTGAGCAATACGTTTAATAGCAAGTACCTGAATCAGGAAATAGAGCTGGGATACCAATACAAGTTTGAAAAACTCAGGCTACAGGTAGAAGCCGAATACCAGATCGCCAACATGAACAACGAGCAGATCTTCCCTAAACCCATGGATCAGCACAGGTTATTTACCAGTATCCTGCCCTCTGCCAAAATCAATTATAAATTTTCGGACAGTAAGAGAATAGAAATGAACTATCGCACCTGGACCAACGAACCTTCGATAGGTCAACTGCAGGATGTGATAAACAATACCAACCCTCTGCAGCTACATGCAGGAAACCCCAACCTGAACCAAACCTACTACCACTGGGGCAGGGCACGCTATTTTCTCAACAATGTAGACACGGGTAAGTCATTGTATGCATCTATCGAAACTACCATTGCCAAAGACCTGGTAACCAATTCGATTTTTATTGCTTCAGAACCTACACCGATTACCGATGACATCACGCTGGAAACAGGTTCACAGCTAACCCGACCCGAAAACGTAGATGGCTACTATCAGGTAAGATCATACGCCAGCTACGGCATGCCTATGGAAGCGATCAAATCGAATGTAAGGATAAGAGGAGGAATGAGCTATGTAAGGCGCCCGGGGTTGATCAACGACAAAGTAAATTACTCTAATGCCAGCAATTTCCGTGTTGGACTTTCACTGAGTAGCAACATCAGTGAAGACATTGATTTTTATGTGTCTTCCTGGTCTAATTACAACATAGTAGAAAACTCGCTACGCCCGTCTATGAACAACAACTACTACACGCAGAGCTCACGAGCCAGCTACAAGTGGGTGTTTGGCGATGGATTTGTGTATCGTGCTAACTTAAGACATCAATTGAACACCGGCCTGTCACAGGGCTATGACAATACTTCTCTCCTACTGAATATGAGTGCAGGCAAGAAGTTTCTGAAAAACGATCTGGCTGAAATCAGCTTAAACGTGTACGATTTGCTACAGCAAAACAACAATGTGAGCCGAAGCGTAACCGGGCTATATGTGGAAGACAGCCAGTCTACCGTATTGCAACGCTACTTTATGCTCACTTTCACCTACAACATCAGACACTTCAGCGCCGGGTCTAAAATGGAAGACTTTGAGGAGCACAGCTTATAAGCAGCGATATTTTCAGCAGATAAGAAAACAACACAAAAAAGCGGCTGTAAATCTACAGCCGCTTTTTTGTGTTTAGGAAAAGAAGTAAAATGCTACTTTCTCACAAGTAGTATGATGAACGCACTTAGAAAACAAACCACAGAGGTGACAGCAAATACAATGTTTTCCTGGCCAGTGCTGTCGACCATGTAGCCAATAAAGGGCTCTCCCGCTCCGGCAAAAGCATAAGCAAAAGTATTCATAACTCCTACACCGGTACCCGACCGCTTTACTCCCAACAAGTCGGGGCTCAAAGGCCAATAGCAGGATTGTGGTCCGTAAACCAAAAAACCGGCTAAAAACATAACTATCAACCCTCCTGCCAGATGGTCTTTGGGCACCACATACACAAGCAGTACTACCAGGCCGGCCAAAGCCATAGATATAGCTATGGGGCGCGATCTATTGGAATGAAATACGCGATCGGAGAGCTGACCAAAAAAGACTGTGCCCAAAGCCATACCTATGGGCAAAGCGAGGGCTATCCATACGTTTGACGAATCTTTGATACTGGTACCCAAGTAATAAAAAGGCACCCATACCAACAGTCCATACCGTGCCATATTCTGAAAGCCGATAGACAAGCAGGCCAATAAAAAACGCTTGTTTTTCAACACAGCCAGGTACCGATCCATAAAGCTCTCTGAGGGAGATTCTTTCTCTACCTTATTGTCTTCCAATGCAGGAAAACCAGCATCTTCAGGTTTGTCTTTTACTACAAAATAAAAAACTGCACTGCCCAACAGGAGCAACAAAACCGGAAGTCTAAAAATCCACCGCCAATCGAGCTGATATCCGTCAAGCATGATGATGGACAGAAGATAAATCAAGATAGAAGAACACCCTGCCGCAAACACATAGAAGCCAAAGGCTTTGGCCCGCTCATTGCCTCCCCACCAGTTGGCCAGTAGTCTGCTACCGGGTGCCCAGCCCAGCGACTGACAAAACCCGTTGAGTGTCCAGCAGATGAGTATAATGGTAAAACTGGTAGCAAAGCTGGTTGCCCAGTTCATAGCAAATGACAGCAATCCACCCAGCACCATCATTTTACGTGCTCCATACTTATCGGCCAGATTGCCATTGATAAACTGCCCAATACCATAGGCCCAAAGCATACCTGCTCCAGCCCACCCTATCACCTGTTTACTTATATCAAACTCTTCTTCTATGCCGGCAATTGCCCATCCAAAATTTTGCCTGCCTGTATAAAAAAACAAGTAGCAAAACATAGTGGCGAAAAGCATCTGCCACTGAGCCTTTCTAAAATTCTCTTGTTGTATATCCACGTGATCTGAGTTTTATTGTGGTACTACAGACACACGAGCCCATAGCTGCTGCTTGGCAAAATCTACCGCCTGCGACAGGTCTGTTAGAGAGTAGGGATCACTCACCAATTTTTCAAAAGGAAACTTTTCCGCATTTCGGTCTAAAAAAGCAATGGCCTTGTCCAGATGATCCGGCCCATAATTGTGCACACCGGTTACTTCGAGGCATTTTCTAATGATCTGCTCGGCAGTCACATCTATAGCCGAATCGGGATGCACCAGTCCGGCTAAAATGTATTGCCCTCCGGGTCGCAAGAGCTCTACTCCCTGTTGCAGCAGCTCTTTTACTCCTGCTACTTCCAACACCGCATCTACTCCATGCTCCACATCGGATTTGATCCGGGCAATGGCCTGCTTCGGATCTCGTGCATCTACCGGAGTAGCACCAAATGCCTCCAGCAAAGAAAATCGGTCAGGATTTACCTCCAGGCAATACACCTTTTCTACTCCCATATCTTTGAGAAGTGCACAACCGTATATTCCCAGCAAACCTCCCCCCTGCACAGCTACAGCCCCGGGCTTTCCTTTGAGTTTAGAAACCACATTGACCATAGTAGCCAAAGCACAATTGGCCGGTGCGGCCATAGCGTTGGTTACATGATCGGGCACTTTCACAATGTGTGTACCCGACCGCACTATCAGGTGCGAAGCATAGCAACCGTTTAGTCCAGTACCTTTATCTATCGAAGCATGGCCGTATTTAAACAAAGAATCGCACTTTTCGGGCAAATGAAAGTCAGCGCAAGGCGTACACTGCCCGCAGCTATCTGCTATGGTCCAGGTAATTCTGTCTCCAACAGAAAAACCAGGCCGACCGTTTACAGCTATAATCTCGCCTACTGCTTCGTGCCCCAGTATACAGGGCGTATCCTCTTTTCGCTTACCATCTATGGTGTGTATGTCTGAACCACAAATAGTAGCTAACAAAATTTTCACTAAAACTTCACCCTGCTGGCAGGATGGCAATGGTTTTTCACTCCACTGAAAGGGAATTCCCGTTTGTGTAAACAACTGATACCGGGCCGTTGTATGTGTTGTCATTCTCAAATTTTTATGATGATTTATTACTTAGTGTTCACGATAATTTTTCTAATACTTCCTGAAAGCAACTATCCAGAATTGCCAATGCCTGATCCATTTCTTTTTCGGTAATGGTAAGTGCTGGCGAAAGGGTCAAAATATTCCCCATCGTCAATTTAAAATTCATGCCTTTTTCCAGAGCCAGATACATTATATGCTCTGCTTCATCCACTGCTTTTTTACCGTTCACATTATTTAACTCTACTCCTATGAGCAGCCCAATACCTCTCACATCCTTGATCAGGCTGTATTTTTGTTTGAGCTTTTTCAGTCCGGTCAGTGCATATTCACTCATGTGATTTACATGAGCAATCAGGTTTTCACTTTCTATGTACTCTATGGCAGCCAGGGAAGCAGCACAGGCTACAGGGTTTTTTTCGTGCGTGTAGTGCCCCAAAGCTTTGTCTTCCATTACGTTTAGATTTTCGCGAGCGATCAGAGCTGCCAAAGGAAATATCCCTCCGCCCAATCCTTTGCCTATCACCAGCATGTCAGGTACTATGCCGTAGTTTTCTACTGTAAACATGGCCCCTGTTCTACCCAGGCAATGGGGTATTTCGTCAAGTATGAGCAATGCTCCGTGTTTGTCGCAGGCTGCTCTCACTTTCTGCCAGTATTCTTTTGGGGGGATAAAAGGTGTAGAGCGTACTGTTTCAGCTATGACAGCCGCTACATCCCCCTCTTTTTCCAACACATACTCTATATAATCGGCGCATTTTAGCTTGCACTCTCCAGCACAGTCCCACGGACAATTTTGCGAATCCGGTGGTGGCACATGCTCTGTGCCCGGCATAAGAGGGCCTATTTCGCTCCTGAAGATAGCCTCACCTCCGATAGAAATAGCATCGAGTGACGCACCGTGAAAAGAGTCCCACATGGATATGGTTTTGAAACGCCCCGTTTTGGCCCGAGCCAACTTTAGCGCCATACCTATTGCCAAAGCTCCACTGGGCGCAAAAAGCACTCTACTGAGGTCACCGGGCGCCAGCTCTACGAGCTTCTTAGCCAGGTTTATCGCCGGCTTATTGGTATACCTGCGGGTACAAAACGGCAGTTGGGACATTTGTCTGGTAATAGCTGCAATCACCTGCTCGTTTCCGAAACCTACCTGATGCACATTGTTGCCATGAAAATCCAGGTAGGTTCTGCCCTGAGTATCGGTAATAGTGGCTCCTTTGCAAGACTCCATTACATTCAGGCAGGGTGTAGATAACGACTGGTGCAAAAAATATGTATTGTCTTCTTCCAGTAATGCAGCCGTTTCTTCGTCGATGTTGGCCTCCCAATAATCTATTCTGCTTCCGGTAATGTTAATATCACCTTCCGACCTCAATTTGTCCTTATCCATGTGTATTGTGTTTTTCTAAGTAGCAACCTGTATTGAGGTCGTAAATTAGGAATTTTATTTACTAATATTAAAAAATATTAATAAATAAATTACATATATTAAAAATTAGTTTAGTTACCTTAGCAATGGCCCGCTTCAACTAGTACTACACAAAAAATAAGGATATGAATTATTCAATGTCTAAAAAAATCGTAGCGATTTTGTTTCGGTCAATCTGTTTAGGGGTCATCTGCATACATCATTCATTTGCACAAAGCGCCGGCAATCCACTACCCTCCTGGCAAGAAGGGTACATGGACATTCATCACATCAACACCGGCATGGGGGATTGCACCTTTTTCATTTTTCCCGACGGCACTACCATGCTCTTTGATGCCGGAGAGATGAACCTAACCAATCCACGAATGATGGGCCCCAGAAACGCCAAACGCAAACCCAATGATTCTAAAACTCCGGGAGAGTGGATAGTAGAATACATTCGTCCGCTACTCCAAAACCTACCCGATCAGGCGATTGACTATGCACTCATCTCACATTTCCACGACGACCACATGGGTTCGCCCCACCCCCTTTCTCCCACGTCGGCTTCCGGCTCATACAAACTCACCGGCATTACCACTGTGGGCGAATACATTCCTATCAAGACGCTACTGGATAGAGCATGGCCGGAATACGACTACCCTGCACCCTTGCAAGGCAAAATGATGGACAACTACAGGGCCTTTCAGAAATGGCAGATTGAAAACAAAAACATGACTGTAGCACGATTCAAAGCCGGAGTAAACAATCAGATCACTTTGAAAAACAAGGCATTTCCCTCGTTTGAATGTAGAAACATAGGTGTAAACGGAGAAATATGGACAGGGGTAGCCAACAATACGCGTGCGCACTTTCCCACACTGGAAAGCCTGAAAGCACAAGGGCTAAGCCTACCGGGAGAAAACCCCTGCAGCCTGTCTTTTCGAATCAGCTACGGTGCATTCGACTACTTTAGTGGCGGAGACATACCCGGCGTACTCGCTCCGGGACAAGCTTCGTGGAACGACATTGAAACACCGGTAGCAAAGGCTGTGGGCCCGGTCGAAGTAAATGTGCTCAACCACCACGGCAACAAAGATTCTCAAAATCCTTTTTTCCTCGAATCGTTACGACCAAGAGTACACATTATGAGTGTATGGTCGTCTGATCACCCGGGACACGCTGTGATGTCGCGTTTACTCAACACACACATTTACCCCGGTCCGCGAGATATTTTTGCTACTAATATGCTCGAACCCAACTATCAGGTGATAGGCTCTGACCTTGAAAAATTAAAAAGCGATCAGGGGCACATTGTTATCAGAGTAGCTCCCGATGGAAAAACCTACCGGGTAATCATACTCGACGACAGCTCTACAAAAAAACATGTAAAAGAAGTATTCGGGCCATATACGGCCCGATAATGTATACATCCGTCAACCATTTTTTATCAAACATGAACACAACAAAAAATGTATCCCGAGAGCAAGGCGACAACAATGCCAGCATCCATCGCAAAAGATACAATGAAAAATTAGACGCTATCACACAGCAGTGGATAGAAGAAGATTCGCGGTATTTTTTGCATCAGGCACTTTCCACCCCTGTGATGAACATGCTATCCAAAACCGAAGGTGCCTACATAGTAGACCTGAACGGCAAACGGTACCTCGATCTGCATGGCAATGGAGTACACAATGCAGGGTTTAGCAATGAAAAAGTAATAGAAGCGGTAAAAGCCCAACTCGACGCATCGCTGGCGTTTACGCCCAGGCGATATTCCAACATACCGGCCATCAATCTGGCCAAAAAACTCACCGAAATTACGCCAAAGGGGTTGGATAGAGTGCTTTTTTGCCCGGGTGGGTCGGAAGCTATTGAAATGGCTGTAATGCTCGCCAAGCAGGTTACAGGAAAATGGAAAACGATTTCTTACTGGGACTCTTATCATGGCACAGGTTTTCAGGCATCCAGCATAGGTGGCGAGGAGCATTTCACCGTAGGTCAGGGTCCTATGGTACCCGGTGCTTTTCATGTAGAGTTTCCCAACTACTACCGTAATCCCTGGGGATTTACAGATCAGGAGGCTATCGACAGGGAATACATTCGCCAGATCGAAAACATCCTCCACCGTAACCCCGATGTGGCAGCCATTATAGCTGAGCCCATTTCTGCTACTCCCGTTGTGCCATCGCCCGGGTACTGGGAGCGCATCCAGCAACTTTGCGAAAAGTATGAGATATTCCTGATTTTCGACGAAATCATAGAAGGATTTGGCCGCACGGGTAAGATGTTTGCTTCGGAGCACTTTGTCACACCCGATGTGCTTGTACTGGGCAAGTCGCTTGGTGGCGGAGTGGTGCCTTTTGCCGGGATCGTGACCAAAGACAAGTACAATGTGCTACAACACCGCTCCATTGGGCATTTTACTCACGAAAAAAATCCGCTCTGTGCGGCGGCAGGACTGGCAGAAATCGAATACATAGAAGAACACAAGCTGGTAGAAAACGCTGCTACACTCGGCGACTATCTACTCGAAAAGCTCTGGGAACTGTACGATGAATATCCTCTGATCGGCAACATTGCGGGGAAAGGATTTCACATCGGGGTGGATTTGGTTAAAGACCGGCAAACCAAAGAGAGGGCCGTAGATGAAGCAGAGCAAATCATGTATGACTGCCTGGAACAAGGCGTGGCTTTTAAAATAATAGAAGGCAATATCATCACTATGCGCCCATCGCTTATCCTTACCAAAGACGATTGCGATTTGGTTATCAGCTCGCTGAAAAACGCATTGGAAAAGGTATCTTCCTGAAAAACCAAAAAAAACAGGTCACCTGAGGTGACCTGTTTCATTCGTTTTACTTCTTCAAAAACAACTTATCGGCCGGCACTATTTGCTTGGGCATACCCGGGCCTTTGTAGAATACATCGAGCCAGGCACCTCCTCCGGCATTGAGGTAATCTACCGTGATCTTATGCCTGCCCTTGGCCAGGTCGATGCTTCCGGCTCGTTCTATAGTGCCGTGATCCCCATCATTGTCTACGATCAGGTCATCGTTGATGTATAACTTACTCCCGTCATCAGAGTTTGTGTAAAACTTGTACTTGCCTGCCTTGTCGATCTGCAGGTAGGCCTCATAGCGAATGGCAAATTGATTGCCGCGCTCATTGATATCTCCTACCCTAAACTCGTACACCGTACCTTTTTTTACCGGCTTCAGGCTGGAAAGTACGGGTATAAAATGCCAGTCACTGCCATGGTAGTAACGGTAATTTATCCCATTTCCTCCACCGGTTTTCACTACCCTGAAATAAGCCTTGGTAGCATTGCTTTCCTGTAGCTGTCCGTCTTTTTGGTTAAAAACTTTAGCCAATACAACAGCACTCTGATCCAGCACAAACTCTCCTTCATACAAAGCCGAACTGGCTGTAGGTGTACTGCCATCGAGCGTGTACCTGATTTCAGCACCTTCTATCGTACTTTCTATTTTCACCCTGGCATCTTCGTCTACATAAAGTCCTCCTGCCGGATTGTACAGGTGGGGTTTGGGAAAAATCACAGGCGAAGCAATCAGTGGACTTTTATTGTTGTCTACCGGAGACTCCACCCCTTCAAACGCACTGGCTACCGGACGCCCTATCCACTCGTAGGGTGGTTTTACACCCAACACATAAGCTACTGTAGCTGCATTGTCATAGGTCATCACCTGATGGTTGATCAGGTAATTCTTTTTCACCCCTGCTCCATATACTATAAAGGGTATTTCTATTTCATCCAGTGTTTCCCCTCCATGTCCATAGCCTATGCCACCATGGTCTGCAGACACTATAAATACTGTTTCGTCAAACACTCCGGCATCTTTTGTCGCCTGAATAATGTCTCCTATCAGTTTGTCTGCCAAAGCCACAGCTTCGTAAAATTCCGGTGTTTTATGGCCCACATCGTGCCCCACATGATCTACATGATCGAGGTGTACGAACAAAAAATCAGGCTTTTCCTTTTTGATATAATCCACTGCATACTGTGTAGTTTCTTCTTCGTTTATATCATCCCTGCCTGTGGCTTTATACACATCATAATCGAGCACCGAGCGCTCAATGAGCCGGCCAAATCCATCCCAATCGTAGATAGCACCAATTTTCAGATCCGGTTTTTGCTCTTTGGCTACCGCAAAAACTGTAGGCAGAAAGCCTTCTGCCCCCACCGTAACGGGCGGCAGTGTGTAATCGTCTTTCTCCCAGTTGTTGGAGGTAACACCATGATGCTCCGGCCCAGTGCCCGACACCATCGACTTCCAGTTGGTACTGCTGGATGTAGGCAATACACCACGCCCATTGAGTGTATAGGCACCTTCTTTCATCAGCTGGTCCATTACTGGCGTGTGTGCATTCACGATCCCATCGGGGCTCATCGCATCCACTCCTATTACCACTACTTTCTTACCCTTGAGAGGTGTTGTATTCTTTGCGGGATTGTTGCAGGCGCCCAACGCGACAACCAACGCCAGCACACTATACTTGATCGTTTGTATTTTCATGTCAACTTATATGTAATTATCTGTTTTTGCATTTCTGATGTCAGTATAGGGTGTCGGCTGTATGTCCTATTTCTTAATGGCAGCAGATATGGCTTTTCCTGCTTTGGGCTGGTCATACTTTTCTCCCAGCGCTTCTACTGCTGTAGCTGCTACCTGATTCTGATAGAGCTGCCCTTGCTGCTTCACTTCTCCAAGAGCTGGTGTATCCGGGCCAATTACAGCCATCCATATCTGACCGGCTCCTTTTATATTTTTGCCGTGGTGCTTCCATGTATCGCGCGGCTGTGTACCTCGCCCATGATCGGTGGTTATGATCAGGGTAGTCTTGTCTTTGTATTGCGCATCTGCCTGCACAGTCTCCCACAGTTCTTTTATGTATGCATCCGTCTGCTGTGCCGAAAGCAGGTATTGGTCGTATTCACCGTCGTGTGCATAATCGTCCGTTTCTCCATAAGAAATGTAGAGTATCTTGGGCTTGTCTTTTTTCAATGCTTCCAGTGCATAGTGATGGGTAAACACATCCAACCTCACGCTACCCCACGGTCCCCGGATTTCATCCTGAATTTTATTTAAAAACGCTTCGCGCTCTGTGAGTTTTCCTTGCGCTTTTTTAAATCCGGCATTTACATAAATACCACTTCGATCCTGATTGATGATGTATGGAAACACATCCCAAGATCCAAATGCGGCCACTTTTCCGCTGTATTTCTTTTTGTTGTTGAGGTATTCTAAAAAAGTAGTATTAGGATTGTTGATTTTACTATTGCTGGTGATGTTTTCATCGTCGGCAAACCCGGTAAGAATCTCATTGTAGCCGGGGTAAGAAAACCACATATTGTTGGTACAGTCCACTTTATTGTTGTACTTTCTATTGCCATAAAGCTGGCCTTTGGTTGCCAGTGTATTCCAAAAAAATGGCATCAGTGTTTCCCTTCTTTTGATTGGGTCTTCGTCCCAGTATTTTTCCATGAGCCACTCTGGGTCTTCTACAAAACCTGAGTCACCTATCAGCAGGGAATCTGCTCCTCCAAACACCTCCTGCCAACGCAAACCATCCAGTGTAACTACTATTACATTTTCTGTTTTTTGTGCTAAACAAGTAGTACCAACCAATAATACAGCGATAAAAAGTAATTTTTTCATACGTTTAAATAGTCTATAGTTAAAACTTAAATTCTCATCCGGCAGATGTAGACACTCTCTTCAACTGCCGACGCATTTATCGCAGTGGGACGAATGTCTAAAATGCCATTATTTTTAATATTACTCAACTTATTTTGAGTAAAAGTAAATGCAAAGGATTGCAATTACCGCTAATTGAAAGATCATTTTTTCAGCAGCCCATCTTTGCTACTGCGGGTTTCTGAAGAAACTTAGTGCTTGCTATGGCACAGATAAAATAAAAACTGTCTCAGCAGAATGTATCATTCCGGTGAGACAGCTTTTAGAAATGGTTGTTGATTATTTCAACCACCAGGTGAGTTCACGTATGTTGTCGTTTCCATCTCCAAACTGTGCAGAAATGGCTCGTGTCACATTCGCGGTATTTTCTTTGTATTCTACGTCGGGGTAGATCCAGCGTGTAGGTGGAGTAACCCCGGAAAGCGAAAGAAAAGACGGATATCCTGTACGCAAGTGATCGAAATACATATCCCATCCTCCCTGCAAAAATGACTGCAGGTACTTTTGCATGATGATTCGTTCTATTTTTTCTTCGTCGTTTGCGGCATCCGACAGTTTCACCATGGTGCCGTCCAGATATGTTTCGGCGGCATCTGCATCTACATACTCGGCATAGTTTTCAGCATACATATTGTAAAACTCAAAAGAAGCTTTCACACCTTCATTGTAGTAATCCTCAGCATCGGCGCTGTTGATCCAGCCTCTGACGCTTGCCTCAGCCAATATCAGCTGCAATTCACTATAGCCCATCAGCATGTGGGGCTCATTGGTAGGATCGGTTGTGTACCTCAGGTTTACTTTTGACACATTGCCTTCTGCCGCCTTGGTATTCACCTCTGCATAGGGTGTAATCGGGTTACCGCCTTCGTAAGCAGCAAAATCATTCACAGCCAGACCGTTTTCTTTTCCGTTTCGGGTGCGATCGCAGTAGATGAACAACCGTGGATCTAAACGATCCTGTAGCCTCTTGATAAAAGTAGAATCTACATACCTTCCCGATCCATAGCTACTGGAATTGAACTCCGAGTATCTGCTATCCGTCTCGTCGAGGTATACCAGCTGCCCATTATCGTCCACAGACTCCATCAGTGGAAGATTAGCCACTATGTTGGCAAATTCTGATTTGATGTTCAGTGTACTGCTGCCTTCTTTCTTTGACAGGCTCATCAGCACCTTTAAGCGAAATGAGTTGATAAGTTTGCGCCATTTCATAGTGCTTCCTCCATAGATAATGTCTCCCTGAATGATAGAATTATCATCTTTGAGCAAGTCATCGGCTTCTTTCAATTCGTCGAGTATGCCTTTGAACACCAACTCCTGCGAATCGTATGCAGGGGTGTATACTTCACCACTCTCTCCCTGCAATGCTTCCTGGTAGGGAATATCTCCAAACGTGAGGGTGTTTTTGTAAAAGTAAAATGCCCTGAAAAACTTACCCAAAGCCTGGTATGCAGGACTTTCGATTCGCTCTGCTTCCTCTATCATTTTTACCACTGTACGTAGCTTATTGAAATCGCCGTAGCTGCCTCTGTTCCACTTGTACCACTGCTCTTCGCTCTCGCCATCGGTTTGCACCAGCATACGCGAAGCAAACATAGATCCTATGCTCTGTACATTGAAGGCATCCCAGGCTGCTGATATGAGCAACAACTGCGGGTGGGTTTCTGCTACGTTATTGGGGTTTTTATTTATTTCATCCAGATCCTGACATGCGGTAAATGTCAGACCTATCATTGTGAATATTATCAGTATTTTTTTCATCTTCTTCGTTTTTAAAAGCTTCCACATTAAAACTTAAGGTTCACTTTCATTCCTACATACCTGGCTGACGGATCTTGCAGGCTGTTGTCGTTTCCAAAATCAGGATCGATGATATCAGCTTTTTTGATGATAAAAAGGTTGTAACCATATACCGACATCTCCAAACCTTTCACAAAGTCTGACTTGATCATGTCAGTCATGTCATAAGACAGGGTGAGGGTTCTGAGTTTGATAAAGCTGCGATCAAATACATTTGCAAACTTCTTGCTTTCTTTTTCAGTCACCTGAGCCCGGTAAGGGTACTGCTGCGACCAAGTTTGCCAGCTTACCTTTGTAGTATTAGGCTTGTACTCTCTGGTGTCTGTGATGATGGTACCGTCGGTATCTCTTACGAGTTCACCTCCTACTACATTTACCCCTTCGGGTACATATACAGGTTCTCCGGCAGCATATTCTGCATCTCTGTATTCGGTAGAATTGGGGTGTTTACCTCCCCACCACATTTTTTCTACGGTGAGCGATCTCATCACACCACCTTTTACGCCATCAAACCCTACATCCAACTTGAATTTCTTGTAGCGGAGTGTGTTTTGAAAACCAAATACCAAATCCGGATCGAGGTGACCGTGCAGTTGAGCAAAGCTATCGCGGGTAGGCAGTCCGTTAGATTCCGACAAAATCAATTGTCCGTCGGCACTCTTCATCCAGCCTGTAGCATAATAGTTGTCCATACGCTCCCCTACTCTGTAGTTGCCGTATCGGTCTCCTCCGCCATATACACTGGCCAGTTTTCTCACTCTGTGGCTAAGGTTGAGCACTACATCCCACTGAAGATCAGCTTGCTTGATCGGCATGGCGTTGATTACTGCTTCTATACCGGTAGTGCGGAATTCGTTACCGTTTACTTTTCTGTTGTTGAAGCCTGAAACAGGCGATATCGGCAGGTCAATGATTTGGTTTTCATCCAACACATTGTAGTAAGTAAGGTTAAAGCCCAGTCTGTTTTCTACAAATGAAGCCGCCAGTCCCAACTCAAACGAAGTAGACTTTTCGGGGGCTATGTTGGGGTTTACGATATTGCCTGAGTAGCTCAGCTTGGTTTGTCCACCGTACAACCCTGCGTTGTTGTAGAAAGGCGAAATCTGGTAAGGATCCAATCCGCTAGACACCTGCGCCCAGGCTCCTGTCACTTTGAGGTAATCAAACGCATCGGGCAGGTTGATAAACCGGGATAGCATTGTGCTCAAAGAAGCTGAAGGGTAAAAGTACGACCTGTTTGATTTTGGCAGTGTTGACGACCAGTCATTTCTGGCTGCTACGGTAAGGAAAAAGGCATCAAACAAATCTAAACTCACTGTACTGTACACACTTCGAATTGCTTCTCTTTCTGTAAAGTTAGACGCCTTCACATTGCCCCTGGTATTGTTGAGGCTGTATACAAAGGGTACTATAAGTCCATCGGTAGCGTTGTATTCCTGATGGTAGTCTCTTCGGAAAGAAGATGCTCCGGCATTGATGTTCAGGTTTACCTTTGAGCTTAATTCTTTGTCGTATGTTACCAGCACATCACTGTCTACTCTCAGTCTGTTAGAGTTCCAAATTTTATAGTCCCCTTCGCGCGGGTCTCCATAGTTGAGGTATGATTTTGGACTCTGACGATCTTCAAAAAGGCTTCTGTTGATAGCCGAAAGCCTACCTTGTATACTCAACTCATCGGTGATTTGCCAGTTAAGTGAAGTCAACCCGTTGAGCACATTTGCATCGTGAACCTGATTGAGTTCGTGTGCTGCAAAATACACGTTGTTGTACCAGGCATAGTTGAAGTTAGCCTGTCTGTAACCTTCCTGTCCGGGTATATAGCGGTGCTGATCCAATTCCCTGCCGTTCACATCGTCTCCCATCCAAATCAGTATAGTATACATGTGGTTTTTAGGACCGTAACCGTGTCTGGGAAAATTTCCGGAGTACACTTTATTGTAGGCCAGCTTATTATTCAATGTGAGTTTGTCTGTCAGTTTTATCGACGAGTTAAACGTCAGCCCGCCTGTGGTCAGTGCTGTATTGGGCACTTGTCCTTTTTGGTATCCGTACTTACCAGACATGCGGTAGTTTACTTTTTCGCTCTTGTAGCTTACATCAAAATCAGTAGTGGTGACTACTCCTGTTCGCATAAAGTCCTTCAGGTTGTTGTGATATTCCCAAGGTATAGGCACTCTGGAATAGCGCGATTTGTCATCGTATTGTGTACCTGATACGTCTCCCCACCAGGGTATTTGCTCGCCGGTCACATTGTCGAGAATGGGGCTGTTCCATTGCTTCACCATTACTCCGGGCTCAAATTTGGGTCCCCAGATCATATCGCCATCGGATATACCTCCGTCTTTACCATCCCAAAACTCATACTGTCCATTGGAACCGTTTCCGTATTCGGTCTGTGTTTTTGGAAATACGGTATACCCGGCAGTAATCATCGTGGCGTGATTTACGTTTACATTGAGTCCTTCTGCTTTGGCTTTCTTGGTGGTGATGAGAATAGCTCCATTTTTACCTCTCGATCCATACAGTGCCGAAGCTGTAGTTCCTTTCAGCACGTTTACTCCTGCTATGTCGTTTGCCGACAGGTCATACATATCGGATTCTATAGGAATACCATCCAGTACTATCAGGGGTGTTTTTCCTCTGAGCTTGAAAGAGGGTGCCTGAAACAATCCCGTAGGGTTTTGAACTGTAAGTCCGGCTACCTGGCCGGTCAGCATATTGCCCAGGTTGGCAGTATTGGCTCTGTTAATGGTTTTGCTTTCTACTTTTTGTGTAGCATACCCCAGTGTCTTTACTTCCTTGCTGATTCCCAGAGCTGTCACTACTACTTCGCCTAATTGCTCGGCGCTCTCCTCCAATAGGATATCGAAGGTGGTGCGTCCGCTCACACTTATTTCCTGTGTTTCGTATCCTACGCTAGACACGATAAGTATCGCATTGTCTGGTACGGTGAGTTTAAAGTCGCCTTCTATGTTAGTCGTGGTGCCGTTTGTAGTTCCTTTCACCAAAATACTAACTCCGGGCAATCCCATACCGCTGGCATCCGTAATCTTACCGGATACATTTATATCCAATAGTTCATCTTTTACTACCAGATCGTCTTTTTCTTTTTTTGGCTTAGATATGTCTATCACATCGTTGAGCCTTCTAAAATTCAAAGAAGCTTTCTGACCTACATCGGAGAGAACCGCATAGATTGAGTGCTTTCCTTTTTTTACATTGATGTAGTTTTTTGTGTCCAGATCGCGCTCTTCATAGGTAAATCTGAAATGGGTCTGTGACTCTATTTCGGACAGTACGTCCAAAACTTTCATTTGTCTGGCGTTCAGCTTTACGAACACCTTTTCCATACTCAGGCTCTTGTTCTGAGTATTGCCTTCACCGGCCAGTGCCAGTGAAATGACCAAAACCTGTAAGCAAAATATTTGCAGGAATCGTTTACTAAGCATAATAGTTGCTTGAAGTATCTCTTTTTTCATACTTTTGTGTGTTTAGTGTACCATAATTCATTAAACTTATTTGACATAGCCTGGAGAGGAAAGTACCAGTTTCTTTCTCCGGGCTTCTTTTTTGGTTAGGATGTATTCATCATTCTTATCTTTTTATTCGAATATTATTTTCACTTGCTTGTCTTTTATTTCAAAGGAAAACTGTTCTACAAACGCCATTCTTTCCAGTACTCTTTCCATGCTTTCGTTTGTAAATTCTCCGGTAAAAGTCATGCTGCGGTCGGGATCATTGCTAGTAACGGTTACATCATACCACCTCTCCAGTTTCTTTTTTATATCCTGAAATCCGGCTCGTTTGAAAACAATCGTTCCAGTGGTCCATTTGATAAAATCCAGATCGGTATAGGGAGCTACTTCCAGAGATTGGCAAGTCTGACACAGCACAGCCATTTCGCCTTTTTCGAGCGATACTGTTGACGGAGCATTTCCTTTATCGTAAGTCACCTGCACCTTGCCCACTACCAGCCCAACTTCCACATGATTGTCGTTGAGGGTGGTTACATTAAAAGATGTACCCAATGCAGTAGTTTCCACTTCGTTGGCTATTACTTTAAAAGGTTTTTCGGGATTGTGAGCTACTTCAAAGAACGCTTCGCCTGTGAGGTGAATCGTACGGAATGTATCAAACCTGCTCTTGTAACGAATACTACTTTCGCTATTGAGCCATACTTTGGATCCGTCGGGCAAAGTAATTCTTGTTTTCTGACCTCTTGGATTTTCTTTGATTATCTCCCTGACAGACACTTCTGCCTCTATATCAGGCTGTTGTGACACGGTCTGAAATGCAAAGTAGGCCACAAACAAAAGCACAAAAGAAGCGGCCACCATATATATGATTTTTGAAACATCTATACTTTTACAAGCCGGCGTTGGCTGATTAAGGATATCACTTAGCAAGTCTCCTTTTTCATCGTCTGAAACCACCTCAGCGGCCTGATACTGAAAAGACTTGATCAACTCCCGGGCTTCCAATATGACTTCACGCTTTTCCGGATGGCCCTGCATCCATTTTTCCCAAAACTGATGCGAACTGGCTGTAGGCCTGATCACCCAATCTCTGAACTCTTCGCAGGACAGAAAGTCTTCTAATTTGAAATCTTCGTAATTCATATCGCTATGTCTCTATTTACAAGACTCCACTACCCTCGAAATGACACCTTAAAAAAATTACTTTTTTTCAGAAATATTTAAAAAAAATAATTTCAAACTCAGTTTACTCCCTCAAACATCGATCAAATAGCACTTCGTATTTCTACCAGCGCTTTGTATAGTAAGTTGCGCGCAGACTTGACACTGCTAAATGACATCACTTCTTTGATTTCTGTATAACTGAGGTTGTTGTAATAGAAATAATAGATAATCTCCCGCTGACGCTGCGTCAGGCACTTCAACGATTTTTGAATTTTGTGCAAGTTGTCCTGACTATACTGCCGACTGATCATAATGTCTTCTACCGAAGGCATTATCAAAAAATCCAAAGGAGTCTGTTCCAGGTCTACAGCCCTTTGCTTGCTCCTTTTGGTGTGTTCGGTCAGTATTTTATTGCGGATACACTTCAGCAAAAAAGCCTTTACAGAACTTACCTCCGGTAGCTTTTTTCGCTTGTTTCTGATCGTCACGAATACATCCTGAATGCAATCTTTGACCATCTCCTTATCGCCCGACACCTGTCTACCATAGTCGTATAGCAACTGAAAGTAGCGATTGTAAAGATCGATAAACGCAGATTCACTTCCTTTACGAAAAGCTTCCCAACTTTCCTGATCGGCCACAGGCGGCCTGCTGTGCACAGGGCTATCTGCGTCCTGATCATTTTTTACTCCAAGATGTCTCTTTTTCGAGAAAATCATTTTTTCGCAATATTTAAGCGCAAGCAAAAAACAGAAATAACACCTGCCACAGCTCGCTTTCTACTGAATCACCTTTGTTTTTTGTTGACACAAAGATGAAAGTAGTTTTGCTGATCCGGTTCAGTTCTACGTTATATAATCATTATCTATCTATTAAGACTCCCAACAGGAGTATCTGTTTTTCTTCATCGTTTTATACTCGTCAGCCAATTGCCTATTTCCTGAGTGTGTATAGCATAATCGGTGATCGCCTCAGGAAGCCCAGTAGCTTCATCCATTTGCTTCGCAAAAGCTTCGCTGTTTTCATGAGATTCGAACACACCTTCGCGCAGCAAGGTGTCTGCCATATAGCGCGCAATGAAAGCTACATCGGCACAGGTAAACTCCGGATGATACTGCACACCAAAAAAAGCAGACTTCTTGTATTGAAGCGTAAGAGCCTGCACTTCCGAATGATCGTTGCAGGCCAGCACCGTAGCACCGTCGGGTAGTTTCAGGGTTTCATCCAGGTGGATACACAATGCCGGAAAAGGCTCTTTTCTTCCCCGAAAGGCTATATGCTTCTCTCCTGCTGCAGTGAGCTGTATCGGCGTGGTGACACCAAACTCCCTGCCTTTGGCACAGGTACCTACCTTGCCTCCGGCTACTACTACAGCCACCTGCAATCCCCAGCAACTTCCATACACAGGCACTCCACTGGCAAACACCTCTTCTGCAAAAGACAGCTGCCGCTCTACGCCGGGTATGGGATCGTTGATATAAAGCGAACTACCCGTCCAGAGTACACCATCGTATTTTTGGAGTTGGCGAGTAGCGGGCAACCCCGCCGTACCATCAGCAGGAAATACCACTGAAACCTCCGCTTCGGGACATAGCATTTTCAGCATAGCTAAAAAACGCTTGTGGTAGGGCACACCTCCTTTTGCCTGACGTGCCTGCCAAATTTCGCTGGTATTTCCTTCTACTACTAATAGTCGCATAGTTGGTTTAGTTTAACCCTTCCAGGTCACCCTTTACGGCCGCTTCAAAAAGTCGCTGTAGGTCAGCAGCGCTTACCGGCCTGGCATTGGTGGGTGTAGATGGGTCTGTGTATGCTTTTTCGCCTATTATTCTGGCGTCTGATTCGTTTATATCTACCTCGGCTAGTGTATGCGGTATTTGCAGTTGCTGCCTCAGGTCGAGTATGTATTGAATAAAAGTATTTGTGCCGGGGTTTTCCAGCCCAAGCACCGTGCACAGATATGCCAATTTGGTGGCAATGGCGGGTGCGTTTTGCTTTATTCCATAAGGCAACAAAATTGAATTGGCCAACCCATGCTGGATGTTGTACAGTGCTCCCAGCTGGTGGGCTACCGAATGGATAGATCCCAGCCCTTTTTGAAAAGCCACAGCTCCCATAGATGAGGCCGTGAGCATCTGCCCTCTGGCTTCCAGATCGCTACCATCTGCTACTGCCTGAGGCAGGTAAGTGGCGATCAAGCGAATGGCTTCTACGGCTATTCCTTCAGCCATGGGGTGATATCCCGGAGCAAAATAAGCCTCTAACGCATGTACCAGTGCATCTATGCCCGTCCAGGCAGTAATATGCGGTGGCAATCCCAATGTAAGCTCAGGATCGGAAATAATGATATCCGGCAACATACCGGGGTGGAAAATAATCTTCTTTGCCTGAGCCTCTTCATCCAGAATAACAGCTGCCCGGCCCACTTCCGAACCCGTACCTGCAGTAGTAGGCACGGCAATAATCGGTGCTATACCCGCTTCATCGGCGCGCGTCCAGTTATCGCCTACATCTTCAAACTCCCACAAAGACCTTGACTGCCCGGACATAAATGCGATTGTTTTGGCAGCATCCAGTGCTGATCCTCCTCCAAAGGCTATAACCCCGTCGTGCTGGTGACTGTGATAATAGGCCACTCCTTCCGTTACATTTTTACCGGTTGGGTTTCCCTGCACACCACTGTATACATTGAAATCTATACCTGACTTTTTGAGCAAAGCCGTGGTGTTTTTCACGATATCCAATGCGACCAACCCCTCATCGGTAACGAAAAGGGGCTTTTTAACCTTTAATTTTTCCAATGCTGCTGTGAGCTCGGCGATTCGCCCGTTTCCAAACCATACCGTGGTTGGAAAATTCCAGTTTGTGGACTGTAAAGACATTTTATTTATAGCTTAGTTTTTAAGTGATACGATTTGGCGTGAGTTACCTGATGGTAGCCCAATGCCGACAGGGTGATGCCCCTACCGGTATTTTTTACTCCTGTCCAGGCTAGTGCAGGATCGAGGTAGTCGCAGCGGTTCATAAACAATGTACCGGTAGCTATCTTTCGGCCGATTTGTCTGGCTTTGGCTTCATCCTGAGTCCACAAAGATGCTGTAAGGCCATATTGCGAATCGTTCATAAGCTTTACAGCCTCATCGTCTCCCGACACTTTCATAATACCCACTACAGGCCCAAAGCTTTCCTCAGTCATTACTGCCATGCTGTGATTCACATCCACCAATACCTGTGGCGCCAGGTATGCGGTACCTTTTTGCGAAGCGGCAAATAACGACTCATCCACTAGTGCTCTTGCTCCACTTTTTACAGCTGCCGCTATTTGCTCACGCACATAGTCTGCCGCAGCGGTTTTCACCATAGGCCCCAGATTTGTATCGGCTTCAGTAGGGTTTCCCAGCTTATACTGCTTTGTCAAATCTACAAAGCCATCTACAAACTTATCGTACAACGAATCGTGCACATAAATGCGCTCTATACCGCAGCACGATTGACCACTGTTGAAAAACGAACCGTCTACCAAATTGCTAATGGCATGATCAAGGTCTGCGTCTTCGCGTACATAAGCAGGGTCTTTGCCTCCCAGCTCCAGCCCACAGGGCACAAACTTATGAGAAAGGGATTTTTGTACCGCTTTACCTCCTTCTACCGATCCTGTAAAAAACACACCATCAACATCGGCATGCCCAACCAAAGCTGCGGTATTTTCGTGGCTCAGGTGCAAAATTTGAAACACGCCCTTTGGAAACCCTGCCTGCTGAGCTGCCTTAAGGTAGCGTTCTGCCACCAGGGGTGTCTGAAAGGAATGCTTGAGTATAACGGTATTGCCCGCTACCAAGGCCGGCACTATGGCATTCACAGAAGTAAGGTAAGGGTAATTCCACGGACTCAGCACAGCCACTACTCCCAGCGGTATGTGTTCCACCCACCGTTCAAAGCCATCTATTTTTTCCGGCACATGCGGTTGCAGGGCGCTTTCTGCAATATCCAGCATATAACGCGACCGCTCCACAAACCCATTTACCTCTCCGGGCGACTGACTCACCGGACGCCCCATTTGCCAGGTTATTTCTTCGGCTATGGCTGCCTTATCCTGCTCTATGGCGTTTACCATAGCCGTCACATATTTCTTTCTTTCCATCAAAGGCAAAGCTTCCCATTCGTGCTGAGCTGCTCTGGCAGCTAACACTGCTTGCTCTACATCCTTTGCAGAATGTTCTTCACTGCTGCAATAGACCGACCCGTCTATGGGCGTGATAGTGTTTACTTTAGACATGCGTTTCTATCAAATAATTTCAAAATATCTTTCCATTTGCCAATCAGTGATGGCTTTTCGTTGTTGCTGATCTTCCCACTCACGAGTATAGGCGTAGTGATCGACAAATTTTTTCCCAAACAATTCTGCAGCTGCTGCTGATGCCCTCAGCCGCTCTGCTGCCCGTGTGAGGGTAAAGGGCAATTGCAATGCTGCATCATATTCCTTAGCGTATGCATTGCCTTCTACCGGTGCTGTGGGTTCTATTTTATTTTCTATACCCCATATACCAGAGCCAATAGCGGCTGCCAGAGCCAGGTATGGGTTGATGTCTGCTGCGCTAATGCGATACTCTATACGCTGCGATTTTTTACTACCGGGAATAGCCCGAATTGCACACGTGCGATTATCAACTCCCCACGATGCTGCAGTGGGTGCCCAGAAGCCGGGTATCAGGCGTGTATAGCTGTTGCAGGTAGAGGCCACCATAGCCAACAGTTCGGGCATGAGCTGCTGCTGCCCTCCAACAAACCACCGCATGGCATCTGACATATTGTGAGGTTTGTTTTCGTCGTAAAATACGGCTTCACCTTCCTGATCCAGTAGCGACATGTGTAGATGGCCTGACTGACCGGGATAGTCAGCCGACCACTTAGCCATGAAAGTAGCCATAAGGTCATTTTGCTCAGCCAGCACCTTGGTAAATGTTTTGAACAATACTGCATTATCTGCTGCGCGCAATGCTTCGCAGTGTTCCAGCGCTGCTTCTATTACTCCGGGTCCTGTTTCCGTATGAATGCCCTCTACGGGCACTTCCATAGCTGCCATAGCATCCAAAATCTGGTGATAAAGATCGGCATGGGTAGAATTGCGCAGTACAGAATAACCAAAGTTTCCCGGTGTAATAGTCTTCAACCCCTTGTATCCCTTCTCCCGGATACTATCGGGGGTTTCGTCGAAAACAAAAAACTCAAACTCAGACGAAGCTGTAGCTGTGTACCCATGACTTGCCAGACGATCCAGTACTCTTTTCAATACCGAACGCGGGCAAACTGCCCCCGCCTCGCTGGAGGAAAAGTCGGCCAAAAAAAGCATAGACCGGCAGTCTTCTGTAGGCAGCACTCTGGCCGACGACAGGTCTAAAGTAGCCCATGCGTCTGGAAATGCTGTTTTCCATCCTGTGTAGGAGTCTTTTTCGTACAGCTCGTCGTTGGAGTCCCAGCCAAATATGACATCACAAAAACCAAAACCATCGGCTGCTGCTGATTCAAATTTTTTCTTCTGTACATACTTACCCCGCATTATGCCATCCAGGTCTGTTACGGCCAGCTTTATATTTTCTACATTATCGGCCTCCATGCGTTTTCGTGCTGATGCTATATCCATGTGTAGGTTGGTTTCTGATGGTATTGGTTTCTATTCTTTTTAGTTGGCGGCTTCTTTTTCCATAGCAAACTCTTCTTCCGGCGACAGAATAAGCCTGTGTCTGCCATGCAGGCCAAAGTATACCAGTCCTATAAGCAGGTAAACGATAGCACATATAACAGCCGTGCGGTAAGACGAATCCTGTAACTGATAGTAGATAGTAAGTAAGGCTATACCAATGGTTACCCATGCTCCCGGCTTGCCCAGCGGGCTTACATAGGGGCGTTCCAAATCTGGCCTTTTGACACGAAGAAGCAAAAACGAAGCACTCTGCAATATGTAAGATAACATGGCACTAAACACAGCCATATTGAGTAAGGCACCTCCTATAAAAACTTCACTTTGCTCAGCTCCTGACACATAGCGCGTGACCATCAATACCACAAATCCTATAACCGAACCTGCAATAAGCGCCGTGTAGGGTGTTTTACGTTTGCTATGAGTAACAGACAAAAACACCGGAAAGTAGCCTGCACGCGACAAAGAATATATCTGCCTGCCAAAAGCAAAAATGATGGTATGAAATGAAGCTATCAAACCGATAACGGCCACAAGCGTGAGCCCTTTGGCTACATTGCTTCCATATAGTTCTTTGAAACCGTCGAGCAGCGGTTCGCCGGATTGAGACAAGGCATACGCACCCAGCGGTATGGAAGAATTGAGCCATAAGATCATAAAAGCGGAAATGGCCAGCGTGATCATACCAAAAGTAAGTCCCCGGGGCATGTCTTTTTTAGGGTCTACAGACTCCTCTGCTGCCAGCGGCAACTGCTCAATGGCCAAAAACAACCAGACAGCAAACGGCATGGCACTAAGCGCTCCAACCCAACCCATAGGCAGGAAACTACCGTTTCCTTCGGGCAATAGTTCGGCTTTACCCGATGCTCCTGCTTTTATATTTAGTGCATGGGTGAAAAAATCGATCTCACCCATGGCAGAAATCCAAAAAACCACCAGGCACAACAATGCCAGTAGTGTAACTACCACTGTAAGCCTAAAAGACAGTTCCACTCCTACTATATTGAGTATGGTGAAAAAGGTATAAAAACCAAACCACCAATAAGGAAGGCTATCCGGACCGGTATCAAAAATACCACTCATGTAAGAGCTGATAAAAAAGACAATTACGGCGGGAGTTAAAATAAATTCCATGTTTTCGACCAGACCGGTAAAAAAACCACCCCACGGCCCCATAGATGAGCGGGCAAAAGAATAAGCTCCTCCGGTATGTGGCAATGCCGGCGACATCTCCGCTACACTTTGCGTAAGCCCCACATACATGATGGCTATAATGATAGTGGCTATGAGCATACCTCCCCAGCCCCCAGCGGCCAACCCCAGGTTCCACCCGGAAAAATGCCCCGATATAACCGCTCCTACTCCCAATGCCCATAAAGACCACACGCCTGCATGGCGCTTTAGTTCGCGGGATTCGAAATACGATTTGTCCATCTTTTTATAGGACACTCCTTTAGATTGGTTACTCATAACTTGTTATTGGCTTGTATTAAAACTTAAACTCAAGCACTTTTACTATCGGCTAGGTAAAAAGTGATTTTGATAAGCTATAAAATTACATATTATTTTCATTTTTGATTACAAATGATATTTATTTTTCATAAATTAAATATCCCATTCAGCTGGCACTCACTGAATGTAAAATGGTTTTGAGCAACTGCGATGATTCGGAGGCAGTAATAAATGAAAGCAAGAAGAGACGAGTGAAGCAGCAAAATGCACTAAAGTGCACAGATTTACCTTCTTTTGTGACCTATTAAACAAAGTAAGTACATGTCGTGTTTTGAAAAGATTAGCAAACTACTGATATCCGGCACTAAATCAGAAAAGAAAATAGCGGACTATCTCTTATCAGACTTTCCGTTTTCGGCAGTAGGCAATCTGGCAGAAATAGCGGAAAACGCTCAAACTTCTGTACCTACTATTCAGCGTACAGTATTACGCATGGGGTATTCGGGTTTTCCCGAATTTCGCAAAGCCGTACTCAACGAGCTCACTCAGGAGCAGGGAGCCAGCCCTCTGGCACGCATGAATCAAACTACAAAAAATGCTGATGAGGAAAAGACCTACCAACGAACAATTAAAAACATACAAGCAACCTTTGCCAATCTCGCTCCCGAAACGCTAAACAAAGCCGCCCTGCTCATGGCAGATCCCACCTACTCTCTTTGGTGTATTGGCGGACGGCTTACCGGATCATTGGCTACCTTATTTGCCCGGCACCTCAAAACAATTCGCCCCGACGTATATGAATACATTCCTTATGAGGGAGCACTTGCCGACATATTTATCAACTGCAACAAAAACACCCTGCTATTTGTGACCGACATACGCAGATACGACCCGTCTGTGATAGCACTCTGCAAAGGCGCTAAGAGCAAAGGCGCTAAAATTATACTGGCTACTGACACCTGGGGGTCTCCGGCTAAGGCATTTGCCGACCTGGTAGTGTCAGTGTATACCGGATCGCCCTCCGGATGGGATTCCAACGCGTCGATGATGGTGGTGCTGGAAGAACTAATGGCTGAAACGACACAAAAACTCGGCTCGGAAGGTCGAAATCAACTCAAAAGAAGGGAGAAATTTATTGAATCGCTTTCTGCCAATAAAAAAGGATAAACTTCATTTTTCCGGCCAGACCGCTACCCCTTAGTATTAGCTGATCACTAAATTAGAATGGTGCTATGTGATTTACGTAGGCAAAAATCATGGAAAATTTTGAGCCTGATTATTCTCATGTTTGGAAAAACGTTTCCCAATATGAGAATTTCCGCTTTTGAAAGACGCTTATATTCCACTCAGAGCCTGTTTTTACATTTCGGCATACTTTTTCCAGTTTTAGTACCAGCTGCAGGTCAACAACGATCTGGGGCGTATATTTTTCAACTTTAAAACACCAATCAATGGATTTTAGTATATCAAACGCTTTTAACAATATAGTAGAAAAAGTAGAATCGTGGTTTGAAGCCATGACTTCTATGCTACCCAACCTGGTAGTAGCACTGCTTGTCATTTTCTTCTTTTACTTCATTGCCCGCCTGGCAAGGAATATTGCCAACAAAGGGCTGGGCAGATTTTCAGACCGGTCTGCACTCAACAACCTCTTTTCCACCACTGTATATGTAGGGGTGATAGCCAGTGGGCTTATGATTGCCCTGAGCATACTCGACCTGGATAAAACAGTGAGTTCGCTGTTGGCAGGTGCCGGTATTATAGGTTTGGCCCTTGGTTTTGCTTTTCAGGATATTGCGGCCAACTACATGTCGGGGATTATCATGGCACTTTCAAAACCGATCGTGGTAGGTGACATCATAGAGACCAATGGCCACATGGGAACGGTAGAAAAAATCAATTTAAGAACGACAATCATTCGCACGTTTCAGGGCTTACACGTGATCATACCCAACAAAGAGGTATTTCAAAATGACCTTACCAACTACACCAAAACCAACGAAAGAAGAATAGACCTGGCCTGTGGTGTATCCTATGGCGATGATCTGGAAAAAGTAAGAGAAGTGGCCGAAAACGCTATAAAACAGCAACCTTTTTTGATGGAAGGAAAGGATATTGATCTGTTTTTTACTTCATTTGGCGATAGCTCTATCAATTTTTCCATACGGTTTTGGATCGAATACCCGGATCAACCCGGTTTTATGACAGCTCGAAGTGAAGCCATCATTGCCATCAAAAAAGCCTTTGACGAAAACGACATTTCAATACCATACCCTATTCGTACACTTGATTTTGGCATCAAAGGAGGTGAAAAACTCTCAGAAATGAACATTAGCCAAAGCGCATAATACTCAGCGAAGGCAAAAGGACTAATCAACAAATACTCATTAGGGTGTCGGGACAATTCCCGCACCCTTTTTTGATTTCTCTCAAAAACCTGCAAACGCCTAACTTGCTCCTCTTCTCAGCAGATCCACTATGCGATCGTATACGATTTCAGACAATGACCAATGATAACCATCAAAATCTGTTGTATTCACAAATTGAATAACCACAGCGTCAATATCCGGATGATAGCTGGCAATACTCTGATAGCCCGGAATAAGACCTGTATGGTTGTAAGTATACAACTCAGTATAGATCTCCTGTTCTCCATCGGCAAAGATAGAGCCGTCGTTGAGAGCACGTAGAAATACACTTACATCCGCTGCTGTAGCCAGCATAGAGCCATAGTCTGTTGTTTTTATATCTTCCTCTACACCTACATAATACCCACTCATCACATCGCGTATATCTACTTCGCTCAGTGAGCCAAAGGTATCATGCAACCCCATCGGGTTCAGAATTTCTTTTTTTATATATTGAAAACGGCTATCGCCTGTTACTTTTTCTATCAGCAGAGAAAGTAGTAAGTAGTTGGTATTGGAGTATTGATAATCCTGATCGGGTTCGAAATTGGCCGGCAAATCCAGTACTCTATTGAGCGTTTCCTCGCTGCTTTTAGGAGGATTCATCCAAAAATCCGGAGTATCTGTAAAACTGGGAATGCCGCTGCGATGCTGTACCAGCATCCTTAACGTGATCTTGTCTGCATACTGGATTCTTCCCATAAGCTCCGGAAAGTATGCAGATAGCGACCTGTCTAATGACAACCGCTGTGTATGCACTAAACGGGTAATGGCTACCGCGTCGTATAGCTTGCCTATGCTCGCTATCTTAAACAGTGCATCTGCCCTAGCGGGTATCTTCTCGTGTCGATTGTGCCAGCCTGCAGTGTATGTCAGGGGTGGTTGGTTCGGTTGGTTTACACAAACTATGATACCATCAAACCCATGTGCCAGCGCATCCTGCACCTGCTCTTGCACAGTATCTGGCAGGGGTGCTAACCATGCTCTTAATATCGTCCAGGGAACAAACCAAAGGGAAACAAGTGTACCCGTAAAGAGTATTATTCTCACCATGCGTCGGGTTAGTTTCTTCGTCATACGATTGGGGTATTCTATATTTCAACTCTACGCACCTTCAATATAGCGAGTACTCTTCCTGCTATAATTGTTTTTGCTAAAATTGCCTTAGTGTCTAAATCCACTTTTGGGGGAAGTAAAAGAAGGTAACTGTAGGGTTAAAGCTACTCATCAACGGGGGTAAAAACACCAACAATTTCCCCTCATTTTACTGAAGAGGGTGAATTTTACTCTTGTCTTTGTGTGTTAGAGTAGTGAAATCAGAAAGACAAACCAAACATTTCTGAAACTTCTTACACAAATTCTATTTGGAGAAAGTAGTTATCGAATACTGTTTAAATACTTCTCCAACATGGTATAGCCGTCTGAAGCCAAAGTGTTTCTATCATTAGAATTGTTTTTATCAAGATTATTCTTTTCTTCCCATTCGTCAGGCATACCATCATGATCAGTGTCTTTTGGTGCTACACCATTCTGCAGCTCAGGCCAACCTCCTACATCGTTTTGCGAATCTATTATACCACATACTACAGATTTGTCGAGCACTTTTTTCTTTTGTTTATAACCACTCCCTTCATAGGTAGCATACCCTCCTTTTACTTCTTTGATTATCCTTCTGTCTACTTCATCTCTAAGAGGCAGGATTGCCCCAGCTTGAGCTAACACATGCCTATATGCTTGCTTGGCCGTGTGTTCTCTAATGGGCATTGCCTCCCAGGGGGTGCTGCGCTTAAGCAAAAGCCCGGCAAGACTATCGTTTTGAGTTTGCACTCCTCCGTTCCAATTATCCAATGTTACATTTTTGTTTCCCTCCATTACATTACCTGCTATATACCACTTACCATGAATACTTTTTTGTTCATTAAAAGCAGGTGAAGCAATGCGCCAGCTCACTCGTCCAGGAGCAGTGGCTGGCCCAGGCTTGTAGTAATTACCGACCATGTTTACTATAAAAAAATTATACTTATCAGGATAACTTTTTTCAACCTTTTCTCCCCCATAGCAACTGTTGTACCCCCAGTTATAAATAACATTATTGCGGTAATCAGTATATCCGACCCCAGAGGCAAAACGAGGGTTTCTACTCGCATGATGGGCTAGTAGATTATGATGATACGATGCATAGTTTCCACCCCATATTCCTCCAAAACCGTGATTACCCTTTACGTGATTGGATAAAAACATACTCTCCGAAATAATACACCACTGAATAGTTAGGCTATCGCATCTGTACACAGACATAGTTTCATCAACACTCCAACTGGCAGAAATATGGTCTAAAATTACGTGTTTGATATATCTGCCCGAAACAGCATCGTAATCTTTCCCGGACTCATCACCTACCCGCACTCGAACATATCGAATAATGACATGGTCAGCATCTATACTCAGCTGATGCCCTCTAATGCATATTCCTCCTCCAGGGGCTGTTTGTCCTGCTATAGTTAAGTAGGGATTTTTTACTTTCAATGGACGTTCCAGTACTATAGTACCAGACACCCTAAACACTACTGTACGAGGGCCGGAAGCTTCTACTGCTGACCGCAAACTACCCGCACCACTATCATTGAGATTAGTCACCTCATACACAACTCCACCACGCCCCCCTTTAGCATATTTACCATATCCCTCAGCAGAAGGAAATGCCAACTGCTGTGACCAGCTGGTTAACTGCACGCATAAAATAATTATTAACAATAGTATAGCTTGTGTCCAGATAGGCTTATTCATGGTGTTTTCGTGTTTTCGTGTTTTCTTTAACAAGAAAACTTTACAATATCATAAATATACTACAAACACTAACATTCCACTAGTTTTCTAAAAATCACCTATGCAAGGTTGGATAAGGCCAGCTTCATGCCTTGAGAAACGATCTGCTGCAGGTGATTCGCTACAGAATTAGCCAAACCACTAGCGGCCGATAAATCCTGCCCCCAGAAGGAGGTTTGAGCCAATACCGATTCTACCAGCGTCTGCAGGGCAGCCGGTGAGCCATCGTTTTCTGCCCATTGTGCTCCGAAATACGCCAGCACATCTGCATCGTCATTCAAAGCTATGGTGTTGCCATTGGCCTCCCCTCTGTAAAAAGCTATAAGAGCTGCAAAAGAAAACAGCAAGCGTTGTGGCCACTCTCCTTTTCTCTGTTGGTACTCCAAAATAGAAGGTAAAACTCTGGTCTTAAACTTGGAAACAGAATTGAGTGATATACTCATAAGCGCATGCACCAGGTATGGATTCTTAAAACGGTCTATTACGTCATTAGCAAATGCTTTGAGTTCCTCTTCCGGCAAATCCAGTGTAGGGCATATCTCGCGGAAGATTGTGTCCTTCACAAACTGTCCCACTGTGGCATCTTCTACAGCTTCTCTCACCGTTTCGATACCGTAGAGATAGGCCACAGGCACCATAGAGGTATGCGCACCATTGAGTATCCTTACTTTTCGGGTACGGTAAGGCTCCATATTGTCTGTAAAAATCACATTGAGGCCACTCTTGTCTGCAGGAAACTCTTTTTGCACATGCTCCGGAGCTTCTATTACCCACAGGTGAAATTGTTCTCCCTCTACCACCAGCTTATCTTCATAACCCAACTGTTCGGTAATCTCATCTATTTTAGACTTTGGATAGCCCGGCACTATTCTGTCTACCAGGGTATTGCAAAACACATTTGCTTCGTCCAGCCACTGTCCAAAGGCTTCACCCAATTGCCATTCTCCTGCATATTGCTTTACGATACGCTTCAGGTTATCGCCGTTTCGATCTATTAGCTCGCAGGGGATCACGATCAGTCCTTTTGATGAGTCTCCTTCGAAAGTGGTAAACCGTTTGTGCAGCAAAGCTGTGAGTTTAGCAGGAAAACTTTTGGGAGGCTCACTACTCAACATATCTCCTTCGCTGTAGCTAATGCCTGCCTCTGTAGTATTGGATATCACAAATCGCAAATCGGGGTTGTCGGCTATAGCCAGGTAATCTGCATAGTTTTCATACGGATTGATACCCCGCTGAATGCAATCGATCACATCATATTCGCTTACAGCTTTGCCGTTTTTGATACCATTGAGATAAAGGGTATATAACCCCTCCTGGTCATTGAGCATACTGATCAACCCCTGATCGATAGGCTGTACAGCCACTACTCCGGCATCAAAACCAGCTTCTTTGTTCATTTTATGAATCATCCAGTCAGCAAAAGCCCTGAGGAAATTTCCCTCTCCAAACTGAAGTACTCTTTCAGGGTAGTGGCTTGCCTGTATGGTTGTTCTATTGAGTGGTTGAGTGGTTGTCATACTTGTTTTATTAAATGTTTGTTCTGTTTGTTCTAAGTTGGAGGCTATCGAAAAGTTTCTCAATCTTTTCTGAGGTCAGAAAAAATCAAGACACTTCTGGCCAAGCCGGGTTATTCCTACTTTGTCATATTTAAAAACAGCGTAAAACCTGACAGATTTAATGACCATAAAGGCCTAATTTAGGCAGTTGAAGAGATAGAAACCTTTCAGGTATCGATCCTCTAATCTCAATTTGACAAAGTAGGATTATAGTGAAATGCCTCTTTTCCACGGAATAAAATCATCCTGTGCCAGGCGTACAGCATGGGGCACTACTTCGCCGCTAGCTACTTTTATTACCTGCTCCAGTATTTCTTCTCCCATTTCTTCTATAGACTTTTCCCCGCTAATCACATATCCGGTATTGATATCTACCAGATCACTCATTTTTTCCGTAAGCGCATGATTGCTGGATACTTTCACTACCGGCACTATCGGGTTTCCGGTAGGTGTACCCAACCCGGTAGTAAACAAAATCACATTGGTACCCGAACCTGCCAATCCGGTAGTACTCTCTACGTCGTTACCCGGGGTACACAGTAGGTTGAGCCCCGGCTCAGTCACCTGCTCCGTATAGTTGAGTACGGCCGTTATCGGCGAAGTACCTCCTTTTTTAGCTGCTCCAGCTGATTTGATGGCATCTGTAATTAAGCCGTCTTTGATATTGCCCGGACTGGGGTTGTTTTTAAAACCCGACCCTACGGCAATGGCACGGTCTCCGTACACTTTCATAAGTGCGGCAAATTTCTCTGCGTCTTCTTTCTTTACACACCGATTAATAAGTTCCTGCTCTACACCATTGAGCTCCGGAAACTCAGACAGCACAGGCGAGCCTCCCAATGCCGCCAGCAGGTCTGAGGCATACCCGAGGCTAGGATTGGCCGATATACCCGAAAACCCATCCGAACCTCCGCATTCCAGTCCCATCACAAGTTTGCTCAGCGGGGCGGGCTTACGTTCATGTTTATTGGCATCTGTAAGACCTATGAAGGTGCGCTTCACGCAATCTTCAATAAAATCGCGCTCGCTGGCACTTTTTTGTTGTTCCATCACCACTATGGGTTTTGAAAAATTCGGATCAAACTCCTTGAGTGCCGCCTCAAATACCTTTACCTCTGCATTCTGACAACCCAGACTCAAAACAGTAGCACCTGCTACGTTGGGATTGTTTACATAACCAGCCAGCAATCGGCAAAGTGTTTCTGAATCCTGTCGTGTTCCTCCACAGCCTCCATCGTGGCGCAGAAACTTCACGCCATCTACATTGGGAAATATTCGGTTTTTCGATATTTCCTCTCTTCCGGTAGTTATTTTAGTAGCCAGAAGAGCATCTATATCTGCTCCTGCTTTGTATTGTTCTACCAGGGCCTGAGTATCTACCACAAAATCGTTTTTGGTAGTATATCCCAATGCTTCTGACATGGCCTCCTGCATCACCTCAATGTTGCGGTTTTCGCAAAAAGTAAGCGGAAAAACCAACCAATAGTTAGCCGTACCCACTGTACCATTGGAGCGATGATAGCCCATAAACGTGCGGTCTTTCCACCGACTCACGTCTGGTGCCTTCCATTCAAATGCCGACTGCTCATCAGAATATTCTGTAGAAGCATGTTCTATATTTTCGGTAGTAATAGCCATGCCCTGAGCGATGGGCTGTGTAGCCACGCCTACCAGCACGCCGTACATGATAATCTGATCATCGACCTGAAAATCATGCAACGCAAATTTATGCTTGGCTTGTATGTCTTGTTTTAACAGTACTCTGGTATCTCCTACCAGACATTCCTCTCCGGCTTTTAAGTCCCGAAGCGCTGCTATAATATTATCATCAGGGTGGATTTGTGCAAAACTCCTTTTCATTTGGTTGTCATCCGTATCGTTAAAAATCTACTACTGCTTTGATTACGCCGGTTTCCGGCTTGAGCCAGCTATCAAAATGCTGAATCATCTCCGTGCAATCTACCTGATGGGTAATAAACGACGACACGGGAAACTGACCGGTTTTCAGCACATCTATTACATGTCTGAAATCTTCGAAGGTGGCATTTCGACTACACATCAGGGTGGTTTCTTTGGCGTGAATGGCCGGGTGTACGAAAGTCAGCTCGCCTTTGGACAAACCAACCAGCACATACCTGCCTCCGTGCGACATATACTGGTGACCGCTTTCCAGTGCTCCTTTGTGACCGGTAGCATCAAACACTACAGTGGCCAGATCTCCATTGGTGATCTTCTTTACTGCTTCCAGTGGCTCATTGCCTACATTTACCAGGTGCTTTACACCCAGTTCAGTTTTTGCATATTCCAGTCGCTGGTCGTTCATATCCATTGCGATCACCTCTGCTCCTGCTATTTGCGCCAGCTTCATCAACCCTATACCTATAGGACCACAACCTATCACCACTACAGTCTCGCCGGCTTTGAGGCCAGCTCGCCTTATGGCATGCGCCCCTATAGCCAGAGGTTCCACTATCGACATCTGCTCGTCGGTAAGGTTACCTGCCGGCAATAGTATATCCTGAGGTACTGTAATGTACTCCTGCATACCTCCATCGCCATGTATACCCAGCACACATATATCGGTACAGCAATTGGTCTGGCCATTTCTACAAGCTATACACTTGCCACAGCTCAGATATGGCATCACTATTACATTGTCTCCCGGTTTTATCCCCTGAGGATTTTCACCTATTTCTGCCACCTGTGTGGCCAGTTCATGTCCTAATATTCTGGGATAAGTAAAAAAAGCCTGGTTACCGGCATAGGCGTGTAGATCTGTGCCGCAAATGCCTACTTTTTTTACTTTCAAAAGTGCCTCTCCTTCTTTTCGTTCAGGAGCAGGCTTTTCTTTCAAGACAAACCTCCCCGGCTCTTCGCATACTATGTATTTCATCTGTTAGTTCTGTTCTGAAAAGAGTATTTCTAATTGAAAACCTTGCACTTAACTGCTTTTCTTACATCAGCAAAAGGTCATCGAAAATCCTCTTCGCTTATATTTTCTTTGTTTGCAGGAGCAAAGATGACAAAAGTCGGCAGGGTTCGCTACAAATAAAAGCGCTTGCATTAATACTATTTTATCAAACAAAGGGTAAAAGCAACTTGAGATGGACAATCTATTATGCAAAAAGCCGGATAACCTTCCGTTTTCAGAAGATTACCCGGCTTTTAAAACGCTCTAAATACCCGTAAGGATCAGGTCTTATTTCTTATGAAAAGAAATTTCTACCCTACGGTTTAGTTTATGATCGGAAATCCTTAAGCCTTTGCTGGCCAACTGACTCTCGCCTACTCCCTGTGAAGATACAGGTTTAACCTGTTTGCCTTCAAGGTATTTTTTTACATTTTCTGCTCTCAGAGTAGATATATGTGTATTGTAGGTTTCATCTCCTTGCACATCGGTATGGCCTGTTACCGTCAGTTTCAGGTCTGACCTGCCAGACAATGTAGCCGCCAGCTGGTCGAGTTTTTGTTTGGCATCAGAGGATAGCTCAGTGCTTTCAAAACCAAAATAAAGTATCAGTTTATCAGGAACAGGCAATACAACCGGAGCAGGTTCTTCCTTTTCCTCCTCTTCCGCTACGGCTACTACCTCCTCCTGAGGTGCTTCAGCTTCATCTTTAACAATGCGCTGCGAACGGTAAATATCGCTCAGCCCACCGTCGCGGTTGCTGCTAAAGTACGTATTGCCATCGGGAGCCATCATAAAATAGGCATCAAATCCGGCAGAATTTACAGCATCACCCAGATTTTTGGGAGCCGACCACTCTGTCCAACCTGTGCCTTGCCTGTGCGAAACAAAAATGTCTGCATCGCCAAACCCTCCAAATCCATTGCTGGAAAAATAGAGTGTTTGCTTGTCTGCCGAAAGAAAGGGAGATATTTCAAAACCGCTGGAATTCACAGCAGTACCCAGATGCTGTGGCTTGGTCCAGGTGTCACCCTCTTTCACACATATATACAAGTCTTCCTCTCCTAACGACCCCTCTCCCATCATACTGATCAACAGAACGTCTTCTTCGGGGGTTATGTAAAACCCGTAGTGATCATTGGCTACCTGTACGTGTACGGGAAGCTCTTGAAAATCCCCCCATTTGTCAGCCTTTTTTTCCACTGCCACCACACCCAGCGACCTGCGGGCATGAGCTGTGTAGTTGTTGATCAGATAGAGTTTATCTGATGAATGATTCACTCCTATGACTGCATTGTTGTCGCCATTATTCAGGGGCTTAAGGTTTCGGGGTTTCGTCCAGTCAGTTTCTTTTTCGCTGTACCAAATATCCTGTCCTCCGAGCTTTCCTCCTTTGTTTTGCTGAGAAAATACACGAGTAAAGTAAAGTGTTTTTCCGTCTTCGGTTATGCGGGGATTAATCTCCTCTGCTTCCGAATTTATCTGATCGCCAAGCTTTACTGCCCGGGTAAACATTTCTTCCTGGGCTGCCGCTCTTTCCGCGAGCAACAGTCCTAACATTAACATTATATACCTCATTACCAAATAGATGCGTAGTTTGAATGGTTAAACAACCGAATACCAAGTGTGATTTCGTGGCTTCCTTTGTTGAACCCACTGTACTCCGTGCTCTTGTACTCGTAGGCATAGCCAAAGTTGAACTTATCACTAAAATTGAAACCCAGCATACCTACTGTAGACTTGTCGTTTCGGTACGACACTCCTAACCATAGGTTTTGGTTGTATCTGGCACGCATACCTGCCTCATAAAATACCGGCAACCCGGATTGTATACGTACAAAGGTATTGGGAATCAACTCCCACTTGCTATCGAGGAAAAACCGATAACCACCCATGAGGTGATGTCGTATGCCCTGGGCCTCATCTTCACTGATGTTTTCATTGCCCGACAGGAAACTCTGTGCTATCTGCATGGCACTATAACTAAAATAATAGCCATGAGAGTGTATACCAATACTGGTATTGAGGTTGAAAGTAGAATTTGACGCACCGTTATTGATGTAGTTTAGATAAGTAGGATCATTGATCGCATCTACTACAGTGATATCGCTGAAATCTATTCTCTTATTGAGCAAACCGGTAGACATCCCCAGACTGAGGTAGGTCTTTCTGGTAATGGGCACATGGACTGCCACACTCAGCATACTTTCCAGGTCTTTGATCGGCCCTCTTTCATCGAGCAGCACATAGCCCCCTACTCCTACTTTAGCGCCCGGTATCAGTCGGTCGTTGGCCTGATAGGGTGTATTGCTACTGGCTCGCAGGGAATTGGGTTTGTAAGCATTGTGCTTGAAGCGAATAGGTGAATACGCACTGGCAAAAATGGTTTTGGGTGCATTATCGAACCCGGCCCACTGCTTTCTAAACCCTGTACGGATATCCAAAAAGTCGTTTGCTCCTGTAAAAGAAGGGCTAAATGCCGGCAGGTTTTGATAGTACTGACCAAGCAGTATCTTGCCTTGCCCCTGAACCTGCAGTACGCAGGCCAGAAGCATAAGGAATATTATGGGTAATTTTTTCATGATCTATAATCGTTTTCGATATTCATTTTATTCTTTGATCTTATTTCAACAGCAACACAAACCCTTCATAAGTTCTTACACCGTTGAGGTCGATCTGGTAGTAATAGGTGTCGATAGGCAACAATTTACCATCGCGGGTTCCGTCCCAGGGCTCTTTGTAGCCCACAGACTCAAACATGATTTGTCCTTCGCGATTGAAAATGGTAACCCGTGCATCGGGGTGCAACGTGATGTTGTTTATCACCCACGTGTCGTTTACACCATCTGCATTTGGAGTAAAGGCCGTCTTGATGATTAGCTCCAGATCAGGATTGGCGATCAGGGTAATCTCAAAACTTTCCTCTATAAAATCTCCACCTGAATCCGTAGTGCGTACACGTACGGTACGGGTTTCACCCAACTCAAAATCCAGCTCTTCAGCTGTAACCAATTTGTTGCCTGCTATAGCAAACTGAGCATTATCGGTATCGCCATCGCCGCTTACCAGGGTATAGGTAAAGCTTTCTCCTGCATCTATATCTGTGGAAGTAAGTGTACCTACTTCAAATCCAACAGCCACATCTTCGTCAATCACATCGTTTGACAAAGTCAAACGGGTTGGCGTATCGTTTACAGGGTTTACTGTAACGGTAACCTGCTGCGATGTAGAGAGTTCTCCATCGGAAACCGTTACGGTTAAGACTACCGTACCATTCAGGTCTGCTTCAGGGGTTATGCTCACCGAACGATCTGCGTCAGCGCCTCCGAAAACTACCGTATTTACAGCAAACAAATCCTCGTGCGACAGGGCTGCCGTCAACTCGAGATCGCCCACATTGGTATCCGGATCTGTTACCTGAAACTGAACAGTAACTGAATTATCCTCGTCTACATCAAAATCAACCAAACCTACAATCTCCGGCTGCTCGTTGATGTTGTGTACATCTATTTGTACGTTTTCCGAGGTACTGGTATTTATACCGTCACCTACTGTCACTGCCAGTGTGTACGCGGTAGTCGTTTCAAAATCGATAGTGGCGTTATCGGCAATGGAGAGCTGCCCTGTAGCGGCATCCAATGCAAATACACCTGCATCATTGCCCGACACGATCGTCCAGTTTTGGAAAACTGTGGCCGTTACATCTCCATCTGTAGCTACTAATGTACCCAACTCAGTACCTGTAGCTATATTTTCATCTATATCAAATGCCTGCGAGGCTGTTACCACCGGCAACACATCGTTTTCATCCTGCACTTCTATGGCTACAGTCTGTTGAGCACTTGTGTTTATTCCATCCTGCACAGTAAGCGTGAGTGTATAGTTTTTCACTGTCTCAAAATCCAGGTTGCTGTTGTCTGTGACAGTTATCACTCCAGTGCCTGCATCGATAGCAAACACTCCGTCGGTATTGCCTGCAGCTATTGCCCAGCCGGCAAAGGTAGTAGGCGTTACGTCTCCATCGGTCGCGGCTACAGTGCCCACTACTGCGTTATTTGCAGCACTTTCACTCACTGTAAAACCTTGTCCGGAGGTGATAACAGGCAGTACGTCATTCACATCGTCCAGCACTACAGACACTGTTTGTTCCAAACTGGTATTTTCCCCGTCAAAAACAGTAACTGTAAGGGTGTAGCTGGCAATAGCCTCCCGATCGAGTTTGGTTTTGTCTGCTACTGTCAGTGTACCCGTAGCAGCAGCCAGAGTAAATACACCCTCGTCGTTTCCTGCTACTATTTGCCAGTTGCTTAGTGTAGTTGCTATGTTGTCGGTAGCAGCAATAGTGCCTACAGTTGTTGCGTTTGCTGTGTTTTCATCAATATTAAACTGCTGGTTTGCTGTAACAACAGGACGGGTCTGATCCAATATGGCCGACTGATCTGTTGCTGCAGTACCTGTGTTGTCGTATGCATCCGTCAATGTTACAGACACCTTTATTTCACCATCAGCCAAAGTGCTAACATCTACACTTGTTACCTGCTGTGTGGGCGAATTAACCACACCCGTACCGGTAACTTCTGTGGTAGATCCCAAAGCAGTATTGGTAATGGTGTAATCGTAGGTAGCTCCTACTTCCGCACCCGTGAGCGTAAATGATGTGGACGCGGCTTCAGCTTCTCCTATAAGGGTGTCATCGAAAGCAACAGCATAGCCCGACGGTGGTGTCGTATCAATAATGGTTAATGTCCCATTTACTAAGGTGAAATCATAATTATTGTCCATACCACCAGACAAAGTAATGTCTACAGTTCCGGGCTCAGTTTCTGCTACCGCAGTAGTTGTTATCGATGGTTCGGTATCAATCACACTTTTGTCTTCACTGTTTTTAAAACCGGAATAACTGATCGTCAAAGTTGGATTAGCATGACCGTATTCCTTGGTCTTATCATCAGCAGTTGCAGTCAGTGTGGCTTTTGTGATCGTAAGCGTACCGTCTACAGTTACGATATCATAGTTGTTGTCGCTTCCACCGGTCAGGCTGATGGTAGCGGTACCCGCATTGGTGGTACTCACCGCCAGCGTGCTGATGCCCGGCTCGGTATCGATCACACTTTTGTCTTCACTGTTTTTAAAACCTGTATAACTAATGGTAAGCGCAGGGTTGGCTTCTCCGTATTCACGGGTTTTGTCATCTGCTGAAGCCGTCAGTGTGGCTTTTGTAATGGTGAGTGTGCCGTCTACACGGGTAAAGGTGTAGTTATTGTCACTTCCGCCCGTCAGGCTGATCGTAATGGTACCGGCATTGGTATCGTCTACCGCCAGCGTACTTGCTATCGGTTCGGTATCGATCACACTTTTGTCTTCTCCGTTTTTGAATCCGGTATAGTCAATGGTAAACGTAGGGTTAGCCTCGCCATATTCACGCGATTCATCCGACACGGTAGCCGTCAAATTCGCCTGAGTAATGGTTAACGTACCGTCTTCGGTAACAATATCATAGTTATTGTCGCTTCCGCCAGTCAGGCTGATGGTAGCTGTACCTGCATTAGTAGTGCCTACTGCCAGTGTACTTGCTACCGGCTCGGTATCAATCACATTTTTGTCTTCACTGTTTTTAAAACCGGAATAGCTAATGGTAAGTGCAGGATTGGCTTCTCCGTATTCACGGGTTTTGTCATCCGCGGTAGCCGTCAGCGTGGCTTTTGTGATGGTAAGTGTGCCGTCTACCGTTATGATATCATAGTTGTTGTCGCTTCCGGCGGTCAGGCTGATGGTAGCGGTACCCGCATTGGTGGCACTCACCGCCAGCGTGCTGATGCCCGGTTCGGTATCGATCACATTTTTGTCTTCACTGTTTTTAAAACCTGTATAACTAATGGTAAGCGCAGGATTGGCTTCTCCGTATTCACGGGTTTTATCATCTGCTGTAGCTGTCAGTGTGGCTTTTGTGATGGTGAGTGTGCCGTCTACACGGGTAAAGGTGTAGTTATTGTCACTTCCGCCCGTCAGGCTGATCGTAATGGTACCGGCATTCGTATCGTCTACTGCCAGCGTACTTGCTACCGGTTCGGTATCGATCACACTTTTGTCTTCTCCGTTTTTGAATCCGGTATAGCCAATGGTAAACGTAGGGTTAGCCTCGCCATATTCACGCGATTCATCCGACACGGTAGCCGTCAAATTCGCCTGTGTAATGGTTAACGTACCGTCTTCGGTAACAATGTCGTAGTTGTTGTCGCTTCCGCCCGTCAGGCTGATGGTAGCTGTACCTGCATTAGTAGTGCCTACTGCCAGTGTACTTGCTACCGGTTCGGTATCAATCACATTTTTGTCTTCACTGTTTTTAAAACCGGAATAGCTAATGGTAAGCGCAGGATTGGCTTCTCCGTATTCACGGTTTTTGTCATCTGCAGTAGCCGTCAGCGTAGCTTTTGTGATGGTAAGCGTACCGTCTACCGTTACGATATCGTAGTTGTTGTCGCTTCCGCCGGTCAGGCTGATGGTAGCGGTACCCGCATTGGTGGTACTCACCGCCAGCGTGCTGATGCCCGGCTCGGTATCGATCACATTTTTATCTTCACTGTTTTTAAAACCGGAATAACTAATGGTAAGCGCAGGATTGGCCTCTCCGTATTCACGGGTTTTGTCATCTGCTGTAGCCGTCAGTGTAGCCTTATTTATGGTCAGAGTGATGTCTTTCGTTCCTGAATCATAAACCCCGTTAGCTGCAACAGTAGCACGCAAAGTTACTGTCGCCACCTGGCCCAGACTTACGGTTTCATTGTTTGCACCTGACAAAGATGTACCGTTTGCTGTCCCAACAATAGAATAGGAAATAGTTCCTCCTGAGTTGGATGTGGCATTGAGATCAAAATCAGGATCGCCATAGGTCTTCGTGATATCATCAAAAGTAATTGCCGGGGTGAGCAGTGCACTGGTAGTAACCGTTTTCACCTCTCCGTATACCGTACCCGATCCGTTGGTTGCATAAGCTTTAAAAGCGTACGTCGTGTTGGGTGACAATCCTGAAACCGGTTCATCAAAAGTACCCGTACCGGTTCCGTTAGCATCGGCAGTTACACCAGTACCTCCTATTTCCGGATTGTTATTGGTAGCGTTTTCAGCATATACTACTCCTCTTTGGGTCACAGCCGTACTGCCCCCGTAAGTTACCTCACCCCCAAGAGTAACCGTAAACTGCGAAACGGATGAAGCCGAAGCAGTGGTTACTACAGGGAGAGTTGCATTCACTTCCAATGCTTTGTTTGCTCCCAATGAACTGGCACTTCCCGGATTGGGCAAAGTCAGATCTGCATTGAGGTTAACTGCGTCTTTGATAGAGCCTCCATTTAAACTCAAAGCTGAGCTGCTTACATAGTCTAAATCCGCACTTTCATCTCCGGTTTGCACCGTATATAAAAACCTCATGATATTGGGTTGCGGACTGGAAGTGTAGTCGATCACTCTATCTACAGTACCTGTTTCCAGGGTAAGCTGGGGAGTACCCGACACAGTAATGGACTCTGAAAACACCACATCAATAGTTATAGATTCTCCAAATCCATACAGTTTGTTTGTATTGGGCGATGCTACATTGGTAACTTCCGGCCGTTTAGCATCTACCAATACCGCTGTTGTGCTGCCTACACTGTTTAGTGTGAGTGTCGCATTGTTTCCTGCTGCATCTCTAATTGTTCCACCATTGGTTGCCAGTGAATTTACCACAATACCATTTGAATCATCGTCTCCGGCTAATACTGTGTACCTAAACAGGAGTGCACTGGTACCTGAACCATTTATCCATACAGCCTGCTTTGAGGTAGAGCCGATTGTTATGTTTAATGAAGGAATTCCTCCACTCATATCTACTGTCACGTTTTCATCGAAATTGACCGTAAAAAATAAATTCTCACCTGACAAATAGGTGTCATTTGCAGGCACAGCCACGCTGGTCACCTCAGGCGATACAGCATCTACCAATACCCCCGCTGTGCTGCCTACACTGTTAAGTGTTGTGTTTACATCTTTGCCACCGGTATCCTTCAGAGTTCCCCCATTAGTCGACAGGGCTCCTACGGCGATTCCGTCTGTATCTTCATCTCCCGTTTGTAGGGTATAGCGAAATACTATTGCTGCAGTACCTGATCCACTTATATAGGTGGCATAGCGGGTTGTTGCACCCACGGTAAGGTTCAGCCGGGGTATTCCGCCCATAGTGCTCACGTTTACGTTCTCATTGAAATTGACCGTAAAATCCAGGTTTTGACCGGCTAGATAGGTAGCATTAGGGGGTACATTTACACTGGTCACTTCAGGAGCAACTGCTCCCGAAACCACTGTAGTTGTGTTATCGATATCACTGTCATCGCCATCGCTTACCTCCAGCGTAAAAGTGGTTGTTTCGCTGGTAGCTGTACGGTTATCGGTTGGGTTAAAAATCAAAGCTCTAAGCTTGGCCTGCAAGTCTGCAGGAGTGGTGCTAAGCAGGCTATAAGGTCCGGTCCCCGTCATAAAGGTACCCGACAATACCCCTTTGGCATTGTTATCCAGAGTGATTGTAGCAGACACATTGGAACCTTCCGGTTCAGTGATCGTGACACTCGAAAACGGTGAGATCGTAGCATTATCACTTACTGCCTGACCTGCAACTGTACCTCCTATTACCGGAGGATTGTTCAAGGTAGTAAAGGTCTGCACACTTCCATAACTGATACCTTGACCATTCACAGCATAGGCCGCAAAGGAGTATTGTGCGCTTGACAAAAGACCAGTAATACCCTCTGAGAAAATGCCTGTGCCAGAACCGTTTGAATCTTGAGTTACTCCTGTGCCTCCTACCTTTGGGTCAGAGTTAACCCCCGTCAATGCATACACAACTCCTCGCTCAATTACAGTTTCTCCTCCGTCGTTGGTTACATTGCCACCCAATGTAGCACCTCCTGATGTAACACCCGAAGCTGATGAGGTACTAACTGTGGGAGGTGTGAAAGAAGAAATACTGAAAGGGGTAAATGAAACACCGAAAGGTGTTGTATTATCAAATTCCCAATTACTCAAATCCATTATCGCCTGAAGTATTGTCGCTTTGTCTCCACTATGCAGCGCAGAGGTTTTATACCGGGCATTATCTACTTCACTCTGAGCAGCTCCAACTGGAAACAATCCCAAAAAACCTCCCTGACCGTTGGTTTTTCCTGAAGGTAACAGCGTGGGACTGGTACCGCCAGAACTAGAACTCCAAGCATTTCCTGAAGTACCTGAACTTCCTGTATTTGCACTCAAACCTGCAATTACAATAGGGCCTGACTGATAAGCAAATAAATTATCACCGGCTGCTCCCAACATATTTCCTGAAGTGGGATTATTTGCACCTACACTCGTCATGGTAAAAGGTGAAGCCCCGGAAGTAGTTGAATAAAACATTGTACTCGAATTTACATGCACTTCTTCGCCTGCTGTTACCGCTGAATTTACAACAAACTTTATCGTACTTTCAATGGAATAAAACGAAGACCCATTCCAACCCTCATCGGTAATAAAAAACTCGGTAGAAGGCGAAAGATCAACTAATAACACAAAAGAAAAACTCTCATCATCGATGTTGATACGGGTAAAAACTATATCTCCGTCAGAGAGTATAGGACCAGAATATGCAGAAGAAATATTAACAGTTGAATACCCTGTAGTCAGGTCGTATGGATTAGTATCACTAAACGACCAATTATCTCTATTATTGATACTCTCCAGTACTTCTGAAGGTGTACCTGTAAGTGAGCCTGTATATTTAGAATTGTCCTGTTCGTTGTGACCTATAGGAAACAACGCCACCGCATTTACACCATTGGTCAAACCACTAGGAAGACCAGATGTATCTAAACTCGTAGTATTGCAATCAACTCCTGAAGTTGTACAATTGGCACAATCAAGCCATTTAGTTGTCGCATCATCACAACCAGCGGTATGGGCATAATTATCATCTCCCAGCAAAGCTGCCAGAAAAACCGGCGATGCTGGGGCAGCTCCACTACTGCTTTGATAAGCAATCATACTATCACCCCCAAGTAAGCTAAAATTGCCTCCCGAAGCAATTGTTACGTTTCCACTAGAAACACTAAATGTGTTGGCCCCTGTTTCTACTATGCTCACTATCGTACCCTGTGCCAAACCTCCAGCCGGTGATGTCCACTCCAGATGTGGGTCTGAATTGGCATACCAGGTATTGCCTGAGGAATTCCATCCCTGGTCAGTAAAATACACAATTTCACCGGCAGGAATTGAGGTAAGCGCTATAAAGGAAAACCCATCAGGGGAATCCGTGTTAAATCCCACAATAGCAATATCTCCCGCGGATAATGTATTGCCTGCTCCTACGGGTAGCGCTAATGGCGGACTTTCCGGCTTGCCTATCGCATGGGTTAGGCTGATCAAAAACATACAACAGCAAAACAATGCGTACATTGTTTTTGCCTGCTTCACAGTTACACTCATAAATTCAAATGGTTTATTAAAAAAAATACTTAGGTGCTCTTCTTGCGATCATCAAATCTTCTCGAAATTCAGAAATACCTCTCTCCACATTTCACAATCTCTTACTTACGCTCTCCCTTATTCAACCTCCTCAATATGAATACATTAGTAATTATTTCAGTATGATTTAATAGTATTTTTAATAAAAAAATAATAATGAATTTTAATACAATAAAACACCAAAACAACAACAATAAAATACATGTAATTGTAAGTAAAATACAATAATCGTGTATAAAAAGCTAAAAATAAAGCCTTTTACACTGATTTTTATCATATATACTATTCAGGTCACACTAATTCAAGTCGTCGTTATCAATGTATAAAATGCATATAAAAAATATTTTTATAACAATAAATAAAAATTGCTAAAACATTAAAACAAAATGTTCTAAAAATACCATTTAACTGACTCACAGACACTTACAAGCACAGAAAAAGGACCATCGAGTTGCTTGCCTCCAAACAGCGAACACTCAACAAAGAAGAATAAGGAAAACACAAGCAATTCGGCACGATATTGGGTAAAGACACCCTCTTGTAAACATCAAAAAGCTTCGGAACCAGAAATTAATCCCGATAAGGAGAAAGACTTTTTGATTAATACTTTAATTTTGGCTCGCTTACATAGCTTATCATACATGAACGAACACGAATACAATACCATAAAGGAGCGGTTGATTCTGAAGGAGTACGGGAGAAACATACAAATGCTGGTGCAGCATCTGGAATCCATCAAAGATCAGGAAGAACGCAATATCAAAGCAGAGACACTTACCCAACTGATGAGGCAGCTAAATCCGGACATAAAGGACACCCCGGAAATAGAGCAAAAACTTTGGGACGACATACACATTATATCGGATTTCGAACTTGAAGTAGACGGCCCGTTTCCCAAACCGGAAAGAGACGTACTGTATAAAAAGCCGGATCGTGTAAGCTACAACACCAACAAGATTACGTTCAAGCACTTTGGCAAAAACATTGAGCTGCTGGTAGAAAAAGCAACCACTCTGGAAGATCCCGAAGAAAGAGAGGCAGCCATTATTCATATCGGCAAGCTGATGAAGACCTTCTACGCTTCGTACAACAAAGATGTGATTGATAATGATGTGGTGTACAACAACATCCGAAAATTATCCAACGGCAAGCTGGATATCGATATGAAGAGAGTAAACGAAGGCAATCTCTTTGAGCCACAGAAAAGAGATAACAGACGCGATAACGAGGGCAGAACCCGCGATAACGACAACCGCCACAAAAACAAACACAAACGATCTTTTAAACGCAGAAAAAATTAATGGCTTCATTCCGAGTAACGGGAGGCAACCAACTCAAAGGAGAACTTATCCCCCAGGGAGCAAAAAACGAAGCGCTCCAGATACTTTCAGCAGTACTACTCACAGCTGAACCCGTAAAAATATCCAAGGTTCCCAACATCCGTGATGTCAACAAGCTTATAGAGTTGCTGGCACTAATGGGTGTGAAAGTAGAAAAAACCGGAGAGGAATCGTACACATTTCAGGCTGACGAAGTAGATATAGACATACTGGAAACCGAAGAGTACAAAAACATGGCCTCTTCGCTTCGTGGCTCTATAATGGTGCTGGGCCCCATGCTGGCCCGCTACAAAAAAGGAAAAATCCCCCAGCCCGGCGGAGATAAAATAGGCAGAAGAAGACTAGATACACATTTTACCGGCTTTCAGAAGCTGGGAGCAAAGTTTAACTACGACAAAGAGTCGGGGTATTTTAACATAGATGCCTCGCAACTCAAAGGCTGCTACATGCTGCTGGATGAGGCATCAGTAACAGGCACTGCCAATATAGTGATGGCTGCCAGCCTGGCGGAAGGCACCACTACGATATACAATGCGGCTTGCGAACCCTACCTGCAACAGCTCTGCTCTATGCTCAATCGCATGGGAGCTAAAATATCTGGCATAGGATCGAACCTGCTAACCATAGAAGGTGTAGAAAAACTGGGAGGCACAGAACACACCATGCTACCCGACATGATCGAAATCGGTAGCTTCATAGGTCTGGCCGCCATGACAGGCTCTGAAATCACCATAAAAGACGTAGGACTGAAACACCTGGGCATCATACCCGAGATTTTTCAGCGACTGGGTATCAAAATGGAATTCAGAAACGACGACATCTATATACCGGCGCAGGATCACTACGAAATTGAAACCTTTATAGACGGGTCTATCATGACGATAGCCGATGCTATATGGCCGGGGTTTACTCCCGACCTGCTTAGTATAGCACTGGTAGTAGCCACTCAGGCAAAAGGCACGGTACTCATTCACCAGAAAATGTTTGAAAGCCGCCTGTTTTTTGTAGATAAACTGATAGATATGGGAGCACAGATCATCTTGTGCGACCCGCACCGTGCTACAGTAATAGGACTAGACAAAGCTGTACCACTAAGAGGAATCCAGATGACATCACCGGATATTCGGGCAGGGGTATCGCTTCTGATCGCAGCACTGTCGGCCGAAGGCACCAGCATTATTCACAATGTAGAACAAATCGATAGAGGATATCAAAACATAGATAAACGTCTTAACGCTATTGGAGCTATGATAGAAAGGGTATAATTTAGCTCAAAACCCAAAGCTTATGAGATGGATTGTGCCCTTTGTGGCCGCTTTCTTTATCAGTTGTGAGAGTACCGGACAAACTCAGTTTGAAGAACTGCGCCTGCTCTCTTATGCTCAATTGCAAATTGCCGACAGCACAGAATTTGATCTTAGCGGCCTGATACAGGTGGGCAACCGCTACTATGTCAATGCAGACGGCAAAACCAACAATTTTATCTACGAAATAAAACTACAGGAAAACCAGTGGCAATTTGTAGCGCAAATGCCCCTGGAAATACCCGAGACCATAGACCTGGAAGCACTGGACTATCACAAGGGGTATTTTTATGTAGCCAATGAAAAAAGCGGAAAGATATACCGCAAACAAGCCAACAGCGCATTAGGCACGCTTGCTGTTGCATGGGATGAGGAAGACCCCTCGTCGTGGAAAAATGCCGGATGGGAAGGCCTGACCATAGATGAAGAACGTGATATTCTCTACATGATAAAAGAGCGCCAGCCGAGAAAAATTTTTGCCATAGACCTGAAGTCCCTGCAAGTAACAGACAGTTTCAATATACCCGAAACGGAGAGCAATGACTTTGCTGACGCTCACTTCGAAAAAGGCTTTCTTTATCTTTTGGAGCGCAACGGCAACTTCATAGCCAAAGTAAACCCTACTACCCATGAAGTGGTAGCTAAAGTAAGCTACAGAGAAACCTGCAGCCATCCCCGGGGCAAACTCTACGCCCCATCCAAATACGGCATGGCCGAAGCACTGCTTTTTACCCCAACCGAAATCTGGATAGGACTAGACAACAACGGAATACCCGTATCTGACTATGGACGGGAAAAATACGGGCTAACGGGCAAAGCTCCCGTCATCCTGAAATTTAACCGTCCCAAAGGTTTTTAGTCTTTCTTCTCTTCTTTCTTTTCGAAATCTAAAGCGGCAGAATTAATGCAATACCGCAATCCGGTAGGCTTAGGCCCATCGTCAAACACGTGCCCCAAATGCGCATCGCAGCGGCTACACACTACTTCTACCCTTTTCATGCCAAAAGAATAATCGGCTACATCCGACACATTGGTCTTGTTGATAGGTTGATAAAAGCTTGGCCATCCACTACCCGAATTGTACTTTGTCTGTGAATCAAAGAGGGGTAGCTTGCAGGCTACACACTTGTATATGCCATTTTCATAAAACTTATCATACTTCCCTGTAAAGGCCCTTTCAGTACCCTTCTGGCGTGTAACATAGTACTGATCTTCTGTAAGAATAGCACGCCACTCAGCGTCGGTCTTTTTGATTTTTTCTATCTCCGTTTTTTCGCTGGCTTTGTTTTTTTTCTCTTTTTTCTGTGCTGAACATGATACCGTAATCATAAGAACCAACACAGCAAATAAGGTCATCTTTTTCATAGCTCTTTTCTTTTTGCACGAAACCCTCTCAAAAAGCCACTCCCTACCGGAACTGCTCAGTATTTGATAAGAGTTTCTGATTATACTCTATACTTTTAACGCCGTTGAACCTACGTAGTGTTTCCTTTTCAGGACTTAAATCTACGTTTTCAAACTTAAAAATAAACGCTCACAAACATTTGACATACTAAACACATCAAAAAGAAAGAAAGTGCCCGGGCTCTTTTCTTTTTTCGCCCCTCTAGTCCGGGCAATCGGACAAATCACCCTTTTTCACTATCGCTCACCAGCCTCCTTTTCTACTTGCATCCTGCTCCCCTTTTACAAACCGCTCTATCTGCATAACTTTGCCTATGGAAGAATTGATGCAGAAAATAGCGGCGAGCCTCGATGAGGGTCATTTTATAAAACTGACGCTTAGCAAGCCCTTGCTAAAATCCAGCGAGCTAACGAATGTGTATGTAAGGAAGGTTAGCATCAAAAACGAGGAGCATTTATCGTTTACTTATCGGTACAAGACCAACGACCAAACAAAAAACTTTTCGACTAACGGTGCATTGGAAGAAGTAAAAAACTTGCTGACCGGATCGTTTAAAAATGCCACACTCTTTACTCAAACGGCGGACTACTCTCTCCTAATAAGCAAAAAAGGTAAAGCAACCCTAAAAAAAACAGCCCCCAGTATTGCCGGCAATCAGAGTCTGTCGCATGACAAAGCCAAATCGAGACGAGCAACTGCACAAGCCGGCTACCTGCAACATCTGGGCATTTGCGATAGCACAGGCAAGGTTATCCCCAAAATGGCAGACAAGTACCGTCAAATCAATAAATACCTGGAAATCATCGACAACCTGATCGGCTCAGCCTCCCTGCCAAAAGAGGTCACTGTAGTAGACATGGGAAGTGGCAAGGGGTATCTCACTTTTGCTTTGTATGATTTTTTAATTCAAAACAAAAAAATAAAAGCCAAAGTGGTAGGCATAGAACTACGCCCCGAACTGGTAGACTACTGCAATACCACGGCCAAAGCGTGTGGTTTCGACGGGTTGTCGTTTGTATGCCAGCCCATAGAAGACTATACCGACAGCAAGATAGACATACTCATTGCCCTGCACGCCTGCGACACGGCTACCGACGATGCTATCGCTAAGGGCATCCACGCCAATGCACAACTTATCGTCTGTGCGCCCTGTTGCCACAAGCAGGTCAGACAGCAGGTAAAGGGCAAAGAACAAAACAGTCCGGTATTGAAATACGGCATTTTCAAGGAACGTCAATTTGAAATGGTAACCGATACCGTCAGGGCACTTATTCTGGAACAGCATCGGTATCAATCCAGGATTTTTGAATTTGTGTCAAACGAGCATACGCGTAAAAACATTATGCTGGTGGGTGTGAAAGGAACCAAAAGCAACCCTGCTGCTCAAGACAAAATCAACCAGCTAAAAAAAGAATACGCGCTGGATCAACACTATCTGGAAACGCTGGTCTAAGCCTCCTGCACAGCCGTTATTTCCCTGAGCACATTTTGGGCTTGTAGTATATGACGTTGATTGTGCCCAATCAAAAAACGGAGTGCATCGCCCAATTTGAAAGTTACTATCGGACCTATAGCCGAAGTGATTTTAACTTTGTTCAAATCCAACACCGCACATTGATCCAGCACATTTAAAAGTGATCGCTGATCGGCTAAAAACCGCTCCATGGTATCTTTATGAGTGGTTACCTCGGGCACAAATTTGCTGATCGTTTTCATAGGCGAAGGAATGGTGCCGTCGGGCTTTGGTTTAATCATTTTTACAAAATAACTCCCCAACCATCCGGGCCGAAACTGTACAGCCTGATCGTTTGGGATAGCTTTGGGTAATTTTTGACTAAACTGAGTGAGGTAATGTGCATCGGCTATGTTGAGGTGCTCCAGGCACTCCAGCACACTCCATCGGTTTGGTGAAGGTCGGGCTGAAAGCTGATCGTAGGTGAGTGGTACAAACTGACTTTCTACTGTTTGTAAAATATTTTGGGTGTCTTCCCGCAGTTGATGAAGTAATTGCGCTCTTTCCATGTCGTCTTTTTTTTAGCAAAGGTGAGCATCCTTACCTTCTTTTGTCTTGATCTAAATCAAGATCGTTTAGTAGTCTGTCATCTTTAAGCGGCGCATTCTGCTAAATGTTTCAGGAGTCATACCCAGGTATGATGCTAAATGCTTCTGGGGTACTAGCTGAAAGATATGCGGGCTTTGCTGCATCAGACGATCGAAACGCTCCTCAGCACTGTAGCTTCTTACTTCCACCTGCCTTCTACCTATGCCTATCAGTATGTTGGCATTGAATTTTCGCCCCCAGCGCTCTACAGATTTGTATTTATCGTAAAGAGCCATCATATCTGCAAAGCCAATTCGAAGTACTTGCGTATCTGCCAGTGCCTGAATGTTCCAATCGGTAAGCGACTGTTCTAAGAAGGAATCATAAGCTCCGGAAAAATCGCCATCGTATGAAAACCCGATACTGACCTCTACACCTCCATTGAGCACAAAGGCACGTAATATACCTGAGTGCACAAAATAAAAGTACCGCTCTACCTGCCCACTTCGGATCAGGTAGTTGTTTTTGGAAATAACATGCTCGGACCAGTTACCGGAAAAATCAGCCCACTCTGTTTCAGACAGGGTGCTCAATGAAGACACCACTGTACGCAAGTGTTCGAAGATAGAAATAGATTTCAAATCGCACCTGTTGTGTTTTCCGATCAAATAGTCACCCACTCAGCTTCGCGAGCGCTGTGAACCAGCGCATCTATGATCTTCATGTTGCCCAATGCATCGTTGAGGTAAGCGTGCATATCGGTATCGTTGTGTATACAGGCTGCAAATGCGTCCACCTCCAACGCATACTGATTGGCAGGGCCACAGGTAAAGACTTCTGTGCAGCTTTCGCTACTCAGATGTACCTCACAAGAATCTCCTTCCGGAGCGTTTACCGGTATTTTCACTTCTATAAATCCTTTGGCTCCATGTATGGTACAGCGTTGATACCTGGCCAGCTGCGTGGAGCAGGTAAATGTAGCGGTGCGCCCATGATCAAAAGTCATAATAGCAGAAGTAAGTCTGTCGGTTTGCATTTCCGGATCTTTTTCCATCACGCCGGTCACTTTAAGGGGCTCTGCTTTCAGTACAAACTTGGGAATGGAAATGCAGTAACAGCCGATATCCATGAGTGCCCCTCCTCCTACTTCTACCCGATTGCGAATGTTGTTGGGGTCGGTATTGAAATAGGAGAAAAACATATTGACTGTTTTCACATCGCCTATCACCTCCTCGTCCAGCAGTTCTCTTACCTTGATCCACTGAGGGTGAAATTTGTACATAAAAGCCTCCATCACCTTGAGCTCCGGATGCTTTACCGTTTCGTCGAGGAGCAGGCGTGTCTGACTGGCGTTGAGACCTATCGGTTTTTCGCACAACACATGCTTACCGGCTTGCAAGGCCTTGATGCTCCACTCGATATGAAGGTGATTGGGCAATGGGTTGTAAATCACATCCACATCGGCATCTGCCAGCAACGCATCGTACGAATCGTATACTTTTTCTATGCTGTGATCTTTGGCTATTTGCTGAGCTTTGTCCACATTGGCTGAGCCAATAGCCGCCACTATACCGGTTTTAGATTGCTGAATAGCAGGAATGAGCTTGTCCCAGCCTATTTTGGCTGTACTAAGCACTCCCCATCTTATTTTTTTATTTCCCATGAGTTTCGTTTTTCTCTCCGACTGACAACACCTCTCTGTCAGTCGGAGGTTCAAGTTAATTTACATCACGGAAGAATACAACTCACTCAGGTCCAGATTATCGTTATATACTTTTTGCATGGATATCAACTGGTCAAACAGCGTCTTTACTTTCTGCACATACTCCGGATTCTGTGCCAGATTGTTCATTTCTTCCGGGTCATTTTTCAGGTCAAAAAGCTGTATGGTTTCTGCTTTAGGAAATACCAACAGCTTAAACCCGTCTTTGCGTATCATCCGTTGATAATCGACATAGCAACCGTACACACCATCGTAGTAGCTTTCTTTGCGTTTACCTGCCACTATGTCCATAAAGCTATTGAACTCCACATGATCGGGTTTTTCTATCCCGGCCAGATCGAGGCTGGTAGCCATCACATCCTGCAGGTATACATCCTGCTCAAACTTTTTACCCTGGGGTATATCTGGGCCCATCACCATGAGCGGTACGCGTATGCTGTGATCGTATAAGCTCTGCTTACCCAACAGCCCGTGCTGCCCTACAGACAAGCCATGGTCGGAAGTAAAAAAGACATACGTGTTGTCTAACTGGCCAGCTTTTTCGAGTGCATCTACGATTTTACCGATCTGTTCGTCGAGGTGCGTAATGATGGCATAGTATTCCTGCCGGTGTTTTTTGACAGCATACGCTGTGCGTGGAAATGGAGCCAATGCTTCATCGCGCAATCCCCTATTGTTACCTATTTCGTTTTTAAGGGGATGTTCGGGCTGAAAAGAGGCTGGCAGGGATATATTTTCCAAAGGGTACATATCTACAAAAGACTGTGGTGCCTGACGGGGATCGTGCGGAGCATTAAAAGCCAGATACATAAAAAACGGATCCTCTTTGGTGGTAGCTTCTTCTAAAAAGCCAAGTGCATCGTCTTTCACTACTTCACTCCAGTGCTTACCTCCTTGCCAAAAGCCTCCGTGTACTGTGTCGGCCGGATTCCAGCTGTTGTCGTCTTTGCTCAATGGCCTGCCATAGCCTATTGGCATGTATTTATTCCAGTCTTCGTCTTTGCCTGATTCTTCTTTCCATTTTTTTATGGCTTTGCCCAGTTCGCCCCGTCGATCGCCCGGCATACCGGGCCGCTCATTTGCCACCTTGTCAAACACCTGCTTGGAGGGTGCCTGCACATGCCACTTGCCACTCATGTAAGTATTGTAGCCATTAGCTGCCATAATACGCCCCCAGGTTTGCGCCATAGCTGTAGAGTCTCGATCTCTCCACAGGGGTTCCTGTGCTTTGGCGTTCCAGACAAAGCGTCCGGAAACCATCATGGAACGGGATGCCACACAAACTGCTCCGTGCCACCCTCCCATATTGTAGGCGTGGGTAAATGTGCTACCCATGCTAACCAATTTGTCGAGATTGGGGGTAATTATCTCCTGATTTCCCAATGCCCGAATGCTTTCATACGTCTGGTCGTCGGTGTATAATAAGACAATGTTGGGGCGTTTCTTCGTTTGCTCCTCCTGCTTGCCCTGGCCACAGCCCAATAATACAATAGCCAGCACTGCCAGCATCCAGTTTGTTTTCATGATCATAAGTAGTGTTTGTTTAGATAGTTCTGGTATTTATCCTGCCTTTCGGCAAAATAAACCTGAAAGTAAACTATTCTGCTTCTCTCTAACCAATATTATTTTGATTTTCAAAGATACTATCATTGCTCTGCTGTACCGCCTTTCTTGTTTTTCATCAGTACTCATACACCGCACAGCTAACACAGCTGAGACTTTCTTAGCTGATCCTAGTTATTTATATTTATAGCATGACAGCACAACACCTACTTTGGCAACCCGATAAAACATTTATCGAAGGCTCGCATCTCAGACAATATCAAAACTGGCTACACCAGCACTATCAATTGACTTTCAGCGATTATCCTTCTCTCTGGCAGTGGTCTGTAGATCATATCGACACCTTTTGGGAATCGGTGTGGAAATACTTCAATATCATAGAGCACTCTCCCTACCAGAAGGTACTTTCCTCCCATCAGATGCCTGGAGCGGTTTGGTTTGAGGGAGCCTCTCTAAATTACGCTGAACATATTTTTCGCAAGCAAACCCAGGACAAACCCGCTTTGTATTTTGCCAGTGAAACACAGTCTCCCTCAGCATTGTCGTGGGACGCGCTACACCAACAGGTAGCTGCCGTAAGGCAATACCTTATCGAGCTGGGCGTGAAAAAGGGGGACTGCATAGCTGCATACCTCCCCAACATCCCGGAAGCAATTGTAGCTTTTCTCGCCACAAATTCACTGGGAGCTATTTGGACATGCTGTTCTCCTGACTTTGGCCCCAACACGGTGAAAGACAGGTTTGAACAGGTGCAACCCAAAGTACTGTTTGCTATAAACGAGTATCACTACAACGGCAAGACCATTCCACGAAAAGCAGAGGTAGAAGAAATTGCCCGACAGATTCAAAGTATAGGCCATACCATACACATCCCCAATACGGGTGAAACGTCACTCTCTCCAATCACGCGTGCCAAAAACAGCCTCTGGTCGGATGTAATTCAACAAAAAACTCCTCCATTGGCTTTTGAGCCTGTATCTTTCGATCACCCTGTATGGGTACTGTACTCATCCGGTACTACCGGCAAACCAAAGGCTATCACGCACTCAAACGGAGGAGTCTTACTCGAGCACCTGAAGTATCTCCACTTCCACAATGACGTAAAGGCAGGGGAGCATTTTTTTTGGTTTACCACCACAGGCTGGATGATGTGGAATTTCCTGCAGGCTAGTATGCTCGCCGGAGGTATACCCGTACTCTACGATGGCAGCCCGGCCTACCCCAACCTCGATAAGCTATGGCAACTGGCAGAATCCCTGCCCATACATCATTTTGGCACCAGTGCTCCCTACCTTACAGCCTGTATGAAGAAAAAAATGTCGCCGGGGAAAACACACAACCTCGGGGCACTGCGATCGATAGGCTCTACCGGAGCTCCTTTACCTCCGGAGGTTTTTGAGTGGGTATACGATGACATACACCCCAATATCTGGTTGTGTTCTATGAGTGGTGGCACAGATGTATGCACCGCTTTTGTGGGGGGATGCCCGGGTATGCCCGTATACAAAGGCGCTATACAGGGGCGGGCACTGGGGTGCGCGCTCTATGCCTACAACGAAGAAGGCAGCCCCATAACCGGCAGCCTCGGAGAAATGGTAATCGAAAAACCCATGCCTTCTATGCCGGTGTTTTTCTGGGGCGACCCTCAAAACGAACGATACAAAGAAAGCTATTTTCAGTCATATCCCGGAAAATGGTGCCACGGTGACTGGATAGAAATCTACAACAATGGCAGCCTGAAAATACAGGGAAGAAGTGATGCTACCCTCAACCGAAAAGGCATACGCATAGGCACTGCTGAAATTTATGCCGTACTGGATCGATTGGATGGTCTGGCGGATAGTCTGGTAGTTGATCTGGAAAAACCCAATGGAGACGACCAGATGATCCTCTTCGCGGTGTTCTCTACCGACGACCATGAAAACACAACTGCGGTGCTAAAAAAAGCACTGCGTGAACAATGCTCTCCCCGTCATGTGCCTGATCATGTGGTAGCTGTAGAAGATATTCCCTACACACTGAGCGGCAAGAAGATGGAAATACCTGTAAAAAAAGCGCTGATGGGCATGGACATAAGCAAAAGCGTAAATCCCGACGCAGTACGCAACCCGTCTGCGTTGCAGTTTTTTCAGAAATTTGATGTAAAAAAGCTGTAAGCATCTGCTTTTTAAGCAAAATGTACGATTTTTCGTGCAACAAAAAACCAACAAGGGTCTCTTTGGGCTAGGGGCGAAGCATTCGTATACATTTTCACCTCACCTGCCGTGTAGCTATCATACCTGATCCTTTCTCAGCTGAGCCTTATAAACTAACTACCCAGACACAAAAAAAACCGGACACCATACCTCAAAGGTACAGGCCCGGCATATCATCCATGGATTGTTGTGTTTAGGGGGTCGGTTTAGGGTTTTTTAAAGTTTATCAGGGTCGATCACTACATGCTTGACTGACAACCGCTGATACGTGTAGGTAATATACACCAATCCATCATCACCTTGTATGATTGCCGGATAAGAATATTCTCCGTCTTGTTTTTCCAGCGTCATCACAGGCTTCCATTGCTTACCGTCTGTAGATATTGCCAGATTCAGCATCTCCCTGCCGTTTGGAAATCCTCCCACTCTTATCGTGTGGTTGTATATCAGCAGCTGACGGCCATCGGCCAATGTCACAGCGTCAGTTCCGGAATTGGGATTGGGCAGGTGCGTGGCTGTCATCTCCGACCAGGTCTTGCCTCCATCGTAAGACCAGCTCTGAGATACTACCTGCTGTCTGGTTCTGCACAGCACCTGTAGCGTATTATCTCCATGAAACAAAATACTAGGCTGTATCGCATCAAAAGCCACCCCGTCGTTGATATAATCACTGGCTGTCCACGTTTTACCATTGTCGGTTGATGTTTCAAAATACACCCGCCAAAATGTTTCGTCATTTTCATCTTCGTATTCTATACTGGTAGGATTAATGATGGTACCATCACTAAGCTGTTCAGGTTTGTTTTTAATCGGCCCAAGTAATGGTCCATGCTTTCCTTTGCCCAGCTTTTTGGGTTTAGACCAGGTCTGCCCCCCGTCGGTCGAGGTGATAAGCATACCCCACCACTCTCGCGGGTTTGGCCCTACTTTGTAAAAAAGCATCAGAGGTCCTTGTTTGGGCTGAAAAAGAACAGGATTCCAGCAAGGGTATCGCAATTTCTTGTTTTGCACTCCGTTTGCCACTTCTACCGGCCGGCTCCAGGATCCTGTCGTATTTCTGGATACCCATATTCCTACATCCTTGTGTCGCTCATGGGTGCCACCAAACCACGCCGCAATCAGGCCTCCGTCTATCTGCTCTAAGGTGGACGCATGACATTCTGGAGTGGGTTTATTATCCAGCGGATAAATCAATTCGCTTTTGATAAACGCCCCCTGTCCGGGTTTTGCCAAAGGAGGAAGGCTTTCATTTTGTGCCTGACTCTGAACAGACAACACAATCAACCCTAGTGCCAGCAGTGAATAAACTATACGATGCATGTGATTTGAATAATTTGATTAAAAATAGTTTTAGTCTTTTTTCAAAAAAGAGCCCACAACAAACCCAACCAGGAAAATAGTAGTGGTGCCAAACACTATGGTAAGGTAAGTATGAAACTGACTTCCAATAGATTCAGGCCCTAAGAATAAATTGGAAAGACTGAGCCATATTACGACCACCAGCCCCACTACTACTCCTGTGATTGCTCCTTTTACATTTTTTACTTTCGAAAAAGCCCCAAGCAAGAAAAGCCCCAGCATGCCGCCGCTAAATATAGACGCTAGTTTCCACCAGGCATCCAGAGCACTCTTTACGTTGATCATGGCTATGCCTATGACAATACCTATCAGGCTGATAATAAATGATGCTGTATATAACACTTTCATTTTTTGCTTATCCGTAATTTCCCTGCCTACATACTTTTGATAGTAGTCGGTCAGGAAAACAGTAGCGGCACTGTTGTAGCTGGTAGAAATAGTACTCATACCAGCCGCAAAGATGGAGGCGATGAGCAGCCCTGTGATACCCGCGGGTAACTGGGTAGCGATGAAGTGAGGAAAAACGCTATCGCTTTTTTCCAGACTCTGCAGCTCAGGCGGCAGCACAGCTGCTCCTGCCTGATAGTAGGCATACAACGCTGTACCTATAAATAAAAACAACATCGAAACCGGCAGATAAAGCATACCACCCCAAAATGCCGATTTTTTTGCTTCGGCCTCAGTGGGTGCAAGCATGTAGCGTTGTACATAGTTTTGATCCACTCCGTAGTTCTGTAGATTGATAAATACACCGTATACAAGCACTACCCAAAACGTAGGTTGTGACAAATCAAGTCCAAAACTTCCCAGGCTAAATTTGTCGTTGGCTTGTGCTATTTCAAACACCTGCCCCGGTCCCTGAGGCATACCAAAGAGTATAAAACCCAAACACACAACCGCTCCCACAATAAGTACAATACCCTGAATAGCATCGGCCCAAACCACTGCCTGTATACCACCCATAACTGAATACACCATCACTACCAGACCGGTAACGGCTATTACCACTACTATGTCCCAGCCAAATATAGCATTGAGTGTAAGTGCCATCAGATACAAAATAGTGCCTATCCGCATAAGCTGTGTGAGCAGATACATAGTAGAGGCATAAACTCTGGCCCAGGACCCAAACCGCTGCTCAAGATAGGTATAGGCCGAGGGGCTGTTTACCCGACGATACAACGGCACAAAAATTCGAATAGCCACAAATGCTGCTATCGGAAGTGACAAGCTGAAAACAAAAGAATTCCAGTTGCTTTGATAAGCGATACCCGGCAAAGCCAGATAGCTGATACTGCTTACGAACGTAGCAAAAATAGACAAGGTCACCACCCAGGAAGGGATTCGCTGGTTGCCTAAAGTAAATGCTTCCGAAGACTTGTTTTTTCCATAAAAAAGCCCTCCGACACTTACCATGGCTATCATATAAATTAAAAATACGGCCAGGTCTAAACTATTCATAAGCAGATTTTAGATTTAATAAGTTGGAATAATATCGAAACTGACAACTTAAAACCGATATAGAGAAATTCCCAGCTCGTCGGCAAGGGTTTCCACACCTGTCATCAGTTGATCAAATTTCAAGAAATCCTGATAAGAAAAACTTCCTGAGGGTATGCGACAATTGAGATGAATATCCATGCCGCGCAACTTCATAAAGTACTTAGCAGACATAGGATAACACTCGTGTATGAGCACATCCACTGTGGTAATAAAAGTACTTATTTTTTTAGTTTTTTCATTGGGGGAAGTTTGCGCCAGGTAGTGTAGTAGCTCGGGATAAAAATTGGATGCTGTAGACCCCAGCCCCTTGGCTCCTGCCAGAACAGATTCCACACCAGTGGAGATGTTGGCATTGTATATATGCAGGGGTGTTCCTTCCACTGCCTGTATCTTGGCTTTGATTTGATCGAGGTTGCAGCTGGTATCTTTCATAAAGACAAACCGTCCCGTCTGCCCCATCCACCCCAGTATTTCTGGCGACAGCAAACGTTTTTCAGGTATGGGGCACTCGTACACCCCCAGCGGTATGTTGTCTGTGGCTGCCATGATTTTCTCTATGCTCTTTTTCATATCGGCTTCTCCCTGAGTGAGGGTAAAAAGCTGATTGGTATTGAGTATGACCGCCTGAATACCTGTGTCGTATATTTCTTTGATAAAATCAATATTACGATCCTGATCATAACCAAAGGTACCGGAAGCCACTACCGGCTGCCGCCCCCCTACCTGATCTACCACGGTTTGGGTTAGCACTAACCTTTCTTTGTCGGTCAGCTGAAACATCTCTCCGGTCAGGCAGTTGGTAAACAACCCCGTAGAACCGGTGGCTATATAAAAATCGGTAAGTTGTCTGAGCGCATCAAAATCTATCTCATTGTTGGGATGAAACGGCGTGATCATTACCGGATATAAATCAAATGGCTGATGGTGCATATAAAATTGGTGTAGTTTTCTTGCAAAAATACAAGAAGAAAGAGCAACTTTTTTTTTATATTTTGCTCACATCCTACGGTATTTTACCCCTATCAGCCTAAGGGCATTATTCCGACTGCAATCGCTTAAACTTATTTCTGTAATTACTTGGGGTAGTATTGCAAAACTCCTTGAACTGGTTGTTGAAGTGCGCAATGTTGTTGTAGCCGGACTGAAATGCAATATCGAATATGGGCCAATCCGAATCCTGCAGAAGCTTGCAGGCATAGCCAATCCTCACTTCTTTAATGTAGTGGAACAGGGATTTTCCTGTATTTCGTTTAAAAAAACGACAGAAAGCACTGTTGGTCATGTGATTTTGCTCGGCTATATCGTCGAGTTCTATTTTCTCCGAAAAATGGGATAAAATGTATTCATAAACCCGCTGCAATTTTTGCTGCTCAGGCGTTTGCTGCGTTTCAGAGGAGTATCCGGCCAGTACCAAACGGGTACGATCTTTACTACCCACCAGTATTTCGAATATTTCGAGTAAAAAAATCAGCTTGCGCAAACGGTTAGCCGTCTGCATCTTGATCAAAATTTCTTTGACTCTGGCATTTTCCTTACCATAAAACTGAATGCCCGACCTGGATTCCTGCATCAGGTTAAAAATAGGTCGCAGTTCAGGAGAGTGAAAAAATTGTTCTCCGTCTATATTTTCATGAAAATGTATGGTAATACATTCGGGTTTTTTGCCTTTGGCTACTCCTTTAATTTCCCAGCAATGTGGCAAACCCGGCCCCAACAGTACCAGATCACCCCGCGAGAAACTATCTATATTGTCGCCAATAAAACGCGTACCCCACCCGGCCACTATGTAATTCAACTCGTAATTTTGATGAGAGTGAATCTTATAAGTATTGGGTGTCATTTCGGTTCTTCTTATACTAAAAGAACTGTCTGACGGTACGGCTATATGTGTTTTGGCAAATCCCATAAAAGCAGGCTTATCGATTCGAAAATAAGATGATAAAGAGACAAACCACGCGAATTGTAGAAAAAAAAACAACATACTGTCCGCTTTTTACTACAACCGCCGGAGAGATGGCGCATACGCATGAGGCATAAAAAAGAGGGCTGCCCGCCAGGACAGCCCTCCAGATTATTGCACAACAGATACACATACGGCCAATGGCCGCATACCGCTATCTATTATTTTTGAACGAGTATTTCTACATCGATTTTACCATCTGCATCACTACCTTCTACGATAGATTTAATGTGGATTAACCCTTTACGCTTCTTTCCGTCTCTTTCCACTGTTTCGAATGCTACTATCTGTCCTACAGCCAGGTTGTTCACCTTTTGTCCTGCATCGGTTCCGTTTTCAAAAGCGGTTTCTACCTGAGCAAAAGTGGTAGTTTCCAAAAACTGTGCTGCTGTAAGCTCAGTAGTTTTGAAGGCGGTAGCATTTAATGTGCTCCACTGCTGGCCATTAGGACCTAAGTCGTATGCAGGATAATCCGAAGGAGCAGCAATAGATGCTTTGTTTTGCGTACCGTAGTAGTATCCAAAGTCTACATCAGAAGAAGAGGCCGTACCATCTTCGTTGCTGATAACTTCACTGGATGTAACTGTACGTGCCAGTGGCACTGAGTAGAAAGTCTTTGAAGTTTTGTCTCCCAGGGGTGCTGCCAATAGTGTAGCTACTACATTTTCCAGTGGTGCTGAAGTTACAGTAGTTGTAAGGGTAAGGGTAGCCTGTTTGCCATTGTCATCTACTACCGTGATCACAAATGAAAGCTCCTGACCTACATTGGATTCCAGCAAGGTAACTCCTGTAGGCGTACCAGAGTAGGTAGTCACGGTAGTGCCTGCATCACGCTGATCTGTCCAGTCGTCTATACCAGCATCCGAACCATCAACTAAATACTCAACCTTTATGTTGTTAAACCCTCCGGGAGCAGCTACATCCACAGTAAAACTTACATTTTCGCCTGCTACACCTTCGTAGGTAGTCTCACCTGCAGCAAACTGATTGGATGTAATCGTAATGCTTGGACCATCTACCAATACTTCTTCATCTTCACCACAGCTTGTCATAAACAGCACACTGCCCATTGCCAGGAAAGTAAATACATTCTTCATTAAATTTTTCATGTTACTAAGTTTGTTTTTCATTTAAAAATTAGACTTTTATTTGAGATTTGATTAATTCTATAATTACTGCTTTATGTTTATAAAAAATATTCGTATATCACAATTATACTCCGAATGAACTTCTGCAATCACCTTCACATTTCTGGCTTTTTCTTTCCTGTTATCCAAGAATATATTTCACTAAAAAATTGTGATTAAGAACACTGAAAGCAACTTATCAACTGTAAACGCTACTAAAGTATTGTTCAATATCAGCTTTTTTTATCGCTCTACTAACAACATAAAGTGTCCGGGTTCTGATTACGCAAAAAGCAGTCCAAAAAAAGACATTTACCTACAGGTATAATAAATTATTTGAAAAATATTTTCAGACGCAAAAACAACTTTCATTATCATACTGTACATCAAGTAAATACACAAGTCAGAGCCTTGATTAGTGCCCTTCATTCTCCGTGACAAATCGTCAGAGAACAATCCTTTTGTCAGAGGTCGTTCACCTCTTTGAATCAGGACACAGGTTGCCGGCAAAGAGTTGGGAAGCCACAACCGTACCATTGAAAAAACTTCGCTATAAGACTATATGCAGCGGGTAGCTACTAATAGGTAGCTTTCGCTAATCTTGCTTATGATAGAGTGATAAAAAGAAAAGAGGAAGAAACCCCAGAGCAAACAGCACCGCTCCCACTACCAACAGTACATCCGCACCGGGAAAGTGCAGTATTTTGAACAGTCCGGCCATTCCCACAAGCACCGAGGCACTCGTTCCGACAAATACCTTCAACCGATCCTGGAAGGCCTGCTCACGAATTACTTTATACCTATCCAGCACCAGCAAAGGGATAAATCCCATGAAGAGGGTGAGGAATCCGGCAATAAAGAGCTGATCTCCTCCCGGAAAATGAAGCAATTTGAACATAACACCCGCCGTAAGGGCCAAAGCACCAATAAAACCGGCTATGAAGATCGTTTTTCTAATCATGGAATGCTCAATCAAAATCGTTTAACGTAGATAGGATTACAAGTTAGCCCTAAACGTGCAGTAGTAAAAGCACTTACTGCGTAAGCTTACGGATATACGCCGGCGTTTGCGGGTCGTCAGCAAAAAAATCCCCTTTTTTGCCATTACTTAGCGCCCAGCGATCTATCCAGGATATACCCCAATTGCCAAATCGGGTAACCTCACTGCGGTAAGCCTCGTCATTCAAAACCTCCTCCTGCGACACAAACGCATATCCATGCTCCTGATACATCTCTACCAGTTTTTTGAGATAGTGCGCATTTAAGTAGTTGGCGTGGAGAAGCAAGGTCTGATCTATATGCCTACCAAAAAGGGCCTTTGACTGGCGTTCGTAAAACAAAAGCTTATCTTCCATATAGTCTATATAATCCCGACCTATTCGCTGCATTAGCAACGTATCCATTTTTTTGTATGCCTTGCTGTAGGCATAAGCAAACAGGTAGTCGTCATTGTCTATAGTAACGGGCGATGCAGTATACCCATGACGTGTGAGAAAATGGGTAAGTGAATCGGCATGAGACTTCCTTAGTCCGCTACGCAGGTAAGGATGCCTGAAAAACCGGACCTCTTTACCATACTGAGTGGCCAGTTTTTTGATTAGCTGCTCGCCCTCCAATATATTGCTGGCATAGACATCAAACGACACCTTGTGGTAATTGAGATGTGAAAATGTATGATTGCCCAAATCCAGATCATGCTCCAGCCATTGCTCCAGCATTCGCAGTTGCAATGTATCCAATACCCCGTCGCGATACAGTTTACCTTCATTTACATACCCTATTGCCGGAATATTGTATTCATCAAACACCGCCACGATTCCATCAGTAATGGCCTGCTTAAATGCATGACCGGATATACCATTGGTCACAGCAGGCAGGTCATCTACCGTTATACACATTTTCTTCACCTGAGTCATGCCCGGTAGCGCCACCAGCCAACACAACACTGCTAAACCTATTTTGACACCTCCTGCTTTTTTCATCTTGCTTCGAGTCTTTGATTGAGTAAAATCAAAGATAGCAGCTTCCGGCACTAAGGGCTAGTTGCATGTTTTTTCTTTCCGAAAAAAATACAGTCAGATCACAAAGAAGCATGCTTAGTAGCAAAACACCTGACTACCCTCGACACGCCATTATGGTACACTCCCTCTTTGAGCATTATCTCCTCTTCTCTCAACTCCAAAAAAGTATAATCAGGAAAGTCCTGACGAACCTCTTCGACTGAAAACAACATATCCAAATCCTGTGGCCCACCCGCTTTGGGATTATTTTTTCTGTATTCAAAATGCGCTTTGCTATATGCCTCAAAAATCACATTCCCACCCGGCTTGAGCCAACTGCTCAGTTTTTTATGCAAAGACCGGATTTTAGAAGCAGAGAAATGAGCATACACCAATCCTATGCAATCGAAAGATTCTACCGGAAAGTCCAGCTTTTCCAAGTCACCAACACGGTAATCTATAGTTACTTTCTGCTGTGTAGCCAGCTGCAAAGCTTTGTTTTTACCCTCCATACTCAGGTCGTTGCATATCACCTCCCAGCCTTGCTTAGCAGCATATACCCCATTTCTACCTTCACCGTCTGCAGGCATCAAAATTTTGCCCGGAAGTAAAGTGTCAACACATGCTTTAAAAAACGCATTGGGAGATGTGCCATAGGCAAATTCGGAATGGGCATATCTGGTATCCCAAAACTGCTTGTATTCAGATTCATTACTCTTCATATTGTTAAACTAACAGGTAAAACATACTCTATCCGTGTGCTTAGAATGCGACGATCATCAGACAAAAACACCTTCCAATGACAGAAAACCACTCTCACAACACACTCTTGTTCAAAAACTTACACACACAAACTTAACTTCACCATACTCAAAATGATATGACAAAATTTGAGTTTAGTGGTACTTATCTCTGGTTTTGACGAAAAGCCTGAGGCGAAACACCTGTATGCTTCCTAAAGAAACGAATGAAATAAGAAACGTCGTTGAAGCCCAAATCATGGGCAATCTGGCTTACCTGATGGACAGTGGCGAGTAGCCTCCTTTTGGCCTCCAACATCACAAGCTCTCCGATAAGCATGGAAGGTGTTTTGCCTAAAGATGTTTTTGTAATTGCACTCAATTGATAATTGGAAAGGTTCATTTTAGCTGAATAAAAAGAAACCGACTTTTCTGCAACAAAATTCTCTTCCACCAAAGCCATAAACTCCTCCAGACGCTGTTGAGCGTATAGGCCTATTCCATCATAAGTTTCCGTGCTTTTGCTTCGAGCTAATTTTATCAACAATATTTTGACATACGAAGAAACAACATCCTGATACCCGGACTGTTTTTGAGATATCTCCCGAGCAACTTCAGACACGATATCCCGGGTCTCGTAAAAGTTCTCTTTAGCTAACCGGGTACACGTAGCAATATCATTGGGTCGAATATTTTCCTGGGGCCAAAAACGTTGATCGAATTGCAAAATAAATCCCTTGCTTGAGGCTTCTAATCGAAGGAAATGCACCTGACCAATTTTCAAAAAATGCACAGAATGACCTGCCATGTTCACAGGCTCAAAATCCACTACATGCTTACCCTCTCCATACTCCAAAAACAAACAAAAGTAAAATGCATGCCGATGCGTACATTGATTAATTTCCCCCTCGCTGAGCAACTGCTCCAGAGCGTATACCCTGACTCCACTCGCCTCGTTGGCTTCCAGAGTAGTCTTCCCCATTTGCTTCACTATAATCGATTTTTCTGCTACAGCATTCATATTACCTTTTCTTCATTACCAGACAAAAGACTCTGAAAATTTTCGCACACCTATCTATACTGTGTAAAGGGATGTCACCCATTGCCGTGTAGCTTCTCCTGAATAAAGCGCTCCGCAGTATCGAGCAGTGTTTTTTGCTTATGACTGTCCATTCTGGCATAGGTATGCGCCAGCATAGACGTTCTGGGGTTGCCCTTAAAAAACGATGCATGATTTTTCACAAACCGCCAGAAAAGACCATCCCAAACCTGCTCCCAATCACCTCTGGGGTAGTCGCTCATCTTTTTGATATAATTGGCTCCTCCTATGTAGGGTTTGGTAGCAAACGTTCCCCCATCGGCAAAAAGACTCATACCGTATACATTGGGCACCATCACCCAATCGTAAGCATCAATAAACAACTCCATAAACCAGCGGTAGACTTCATCGGGATCAAACTCGCACAACAGCATAAAATTGCCCAACACCATCAGCCTTTCGATGTGGTGGCAATACCCCGTCTCCAATACCTTCTTGATCGTATGATCGATAGGTTGCACGCCCGTAGTACCATCGTAAAAACAAGACGGTATCTTACGCTTAAATCCCCAGAAGTTGCGCGTGCGCGAAAACCGTCCTTTACAAACATACATTCCTCTCACAAATTCCCTCCATCCTATAATTTGCCTCACAAACCCTTCGGTAGAGTTAATCGGAATATTGTTTTTTTCTGCATAATCAAGACACCTATCAACTACCTGGTCGGGCAAAACCAACCCCACATTAATCAGAGGAGACAACACACTGTGGTTCAACACCGAAGCATCTTTCACTATAGCATCTTCATAAATACCAAAATCGTGAAAACGAGTGGTCAGAAACTGTTGCAGCCAATCCTCGGCTTCTTTGTGCGTGACCGGATAGAGAGGTTGTTTGCTTACACTGCCGGGGTTGTCAGAAAACCTGCTCTGTGTATAGTCCACGGCTTCATCCCATCTATCTGACCTATCGGGGTACTGCACAGGAGGGGGTGTCTTTTTTGCCGGGTATTTCTTTCTATTATCGCTATCGTAAGTCCACTTGCCTCCGGTCGGGTTTTGCTCCTTATCCAAAAGAATGCCCATACTTTTGCGCTGCTGCTTGTAAAAGGTAGTTTGAAAAAAGGATTTTTTGTCGGACCGAAAAAAAGGCAACAACTCCGATCGGGAAAGCACAAACTGCGGGCTGTCATACATTTCCAGTTTACAGGTATCGGCCAACCCCTGAATACGCTGTTCCAGCCAGTCGTCTACCGGATCCACCACATGCAGTGCAGCTATTTTCTTTTCCTTTATCTCCTCAGAAAAATGCCTGACATCCGAAAGCTCACACTGTGAATCCACATAACAGACCTCTTTACCCATACCCCTCAGGTACTCTTCGTAGGCTTTCATAGTTGCTCTATGAAATGCTATTTTCTGCTTGTGAAATGAATACTGCCTAAAAAAGAGCTGTTCCTCTATGAGGTAAATCTCATTTTCATTTTGCAACAGAGGGCTTTTGAGAAAAAGCTGATGGGGAAATATAAGATTAACGCTTTTCATCGGTTTTATTTCGTCTACACTTTTCACTACAATACCTCACCTGCTGCCAGTCTTTTTTCCACTTCTTTCGCCATGCAAACGAACGATTGCATACAGGACATATTTTTTGAGGAAGATCACGCTTATTCATACCGCAACTCTTTTTTACATTTTTTCCAGAAAGCAAAAAAAGAAGGGTAATAACCCGACACCTGACTTAGCCACTCTCTGTCTTCCTGCTTTCCACGATAACTATCGTTCAGCGGATGTTCCTTGTATATTATCTTGTTCGCATCTACCTGCCCGGCCAGCTCGGCAAATTCTCCCACAAACCAGACTATATCGGGTATGTTTTTAGACAAAGCCAGCATAAAATCAATGCACTGCTGACTGATCGGGTATCGGGCAAATACCGAAGGCTCCAGCAACAAAACACGCTGCAACTCTTCTCCCTGATGCCATTCTGCATCCAGGTTATAAAAATTGTAAATGAGTGTGGGCGTATCGCACCTCAAATCTGGCCGGGCAACATCAGGCAGACTCACCGACACATCAAACTCGACCGTATCGGCCATCACTTCGGGTATGGAAAGGCTGTCAAACGCCTCGTAGGGTATATCTAAAAAAGTACCCTTCTGCTCAATACCGGTATATTTATTAATATTATCCTGATTGGCATAATACTTTTTGGACGAAAAAGTACCCGCCACCCATTGCCAGCTCAATTGGTTGCTGGCCAAATCACCATCCAGCAGGTGCGCGTAAAGCCATCGGGCTGGCTGTAGCCAGTGCGATTGGCTCACATTGCAGCACAATGAAGCCACATACATACGTAGATGGTTGTGCATGTAACCTGTCCGATACAACTCGTGAATTGCATTGTCCAGCGACCTAATACCTGTACATGCCTGCACCACTGCTTTGGGCACCCGATGATTGTCCACCGGGCACTGTGGGTTTTTCAGATCCGTATGAATCCCATCTCCTTTGGCTCGCCAAACCTGCTGCCAGTAGTCGCGCCAGGCAAGCTCCTGTATCAATTTTTCTGCTTGCTCCCAGGTGTATTTCGACTGCACATATTCATACACCTGACGGGTAGAAATTACACCTCGTGATATATATGGGCTAAGGTAAGTCACCGCTCCATCGTGATAATTGCGGGTTTTGGCATACTCTACCGGATCTATCGCAGACAGGCGGTTTTTAATTTCGGGTATGGTGGCAGGGAACTCTATCTTTATGGGTTTTAGGGTAAAAGGAACACACCTGACCGTAAGGCTACCGTTGGAAGTGATTGAAAACTAAACCAACAGGCTATATCCAGGCTCTACTGAGAAACACATTAATTTGTACAATTAAGACTAAGGAGAGTAATTTACAGTATTTTTTAGAGTAGGTATTTCTTATTTGATACAAACTTTATAAGCAAAATACTCGATTTTCCGTGCAACGTAGAATCAAGAAGTGACCCTTGATACGTTAGTCTCTGGCATCTCATCTACTGTGTTGGGCGAGGATCGAGGTAACGTATACACCTTCACCTCACCCGCCGTGTAGCTAACATACCAGAAGCTTTCTCAGCAGAGCCTATGTATGTACACAACTGACTGATAAGGTTTTCATTTAAGCCTATAAACCAAAAAAGCCCACATTTTAGCGGGCTTTTAATTGAGATTATCCTTTGCACATCAAATGTGCTGCTTTTTATCTTTTACCAGATCGTACATGAGTTCGCGAGCCCTGTGCAACTGAGCCTTGACCGTACCCAAAGGAGCATCCAGCGTTTTGGCGATTTCATCATACGACAATTCGTCGAAGTAACGCAAGCGCACCAACCGCTGGTACTTAGGGGGCAGCTTGGTCACAAACATCTGCACCAACTCTATCTTCTGATCTTTGATAGTTTCTTCCTGCGGATTCAGGTTATTATCCTCCACATCTATATTTACCGGCTCTCCTCCATCGTCTTTAAAAGATGTATTGAGACTGAACGTGTCCAGCTTTTTTTTGCGGATAAAGTCGATGGCATTGTTGGTAGCTATGCGAAAAAGCCACGTACTGAAAGTATAATCTTTTTTAAACTTATGCAGATTTTTAAAAGCCTTGGCAAATGCCTCCATAGTCAGGTCTTCCGCATCGTCAATATTCCTGACCATCTTTAATATCATGTGGTATACAGGTCGCTTATACCTGTCCATCAATTCGGCAAAAGACTGCTCATCTCCATCATTTACTGCATGATCGATGAGCTTAAAATCCTTGAGCGCTTTTTCCGAAAATTGTTTCTTTAATTCCATTTAACCTTTTTTGTACTGAATGTGGCTATGCCTATACCCAACAAATATACGCCATATAGGAAATCCATAACAGGCACCTGCCAGATAACCATACGTTCTCCCAGCTTTTTGGATGTAGCATAAACAATGAAACTAGTGAATAAAAGTCTAACGCCCAAAACTCCAAATGTTATTTCCGGGAAATAATTTAATAGTGCTAAAATAATAAATGCAATCCAAAACAAAAGGTGCGTTACCGAATACATTCCCAGCAGCATCTTGTCTTTGGTGCGGTAGTATTTGCTCACCGAAATGTGGCGAATCTTTTGCCTGACAAAATCGACCAACGTACGCTTACTATGAGACCAAACCAGCGCCTTTTCACCCAAGACTACCTGCGTACGACTCCCCGTAGCGTGGCGGTTTACCCACAGGTCGTCATCGCCACCTGTCACTTGCTGGTAACCACTAAAGCCATTTTTTTCTAAAAAATACGACTTTCTGTACCCCATATTTCTACCTACTCCCATGTAAGGGTTGCCGGCCAGGGCAAATGCATGACACAACATACCAGTCATCTGTGTTTCAAAGCGGCTAAAAGCATTGACCCAACCTTTCTCTGCTATAAACTGCGAATAGCCCAACACAAAATCGGTATGCTGGCCAAAACCTCCGGCCATAGTGGCCAGCCATTCGTCGGTAGCAGGCAGACAATCCGCATCGGTAAAAATCAGATGGTCGTATCTCGCGACCTTTATCCCCAGCGTAAGTGCATATTTTTTTGGGTCTACATGACCGGGTGTGCGTGTTACTTCCACTACCTTCAGTATATCCTGCGTCGATGTTTGCTCCTGCAGGTAATCGTAGGTGCCGTCATCGGAGCGATCATTGATCACCACGATTTCATAGGTAGGATACTGCTGTGCATAAAGCCTTGGCAACAGCGCCCGCAGGTTTGCTTCTTCATTTCGGGCACATACTATGACCGATACACCCGACAAATCCTCATCCGAAGGATGGTAGCGATAGCTAAGCAACTTAACAGCCAAAAACACCCAGTACACCAGCTGCACCCCTGCCACTGCTACAAATCCTATCCATACAAATGCTGTCATACGCTGTTGTTCACCTGAAAGGCTGCAAATATATGGCGCTACATTTATCAGCAACCCGTATTGCCTATTTATTCACCATAAAAATATTTGGCTCTATATGAAAAGAAAAAGTAGGTGCCCTTCCGGCATGAGGAAAAGAGTAAGAGCATGAGGAAAAGAGTAAGAGAACAACTGCCTGGTATCTTTTGCAATAGTCTTATTATCAAATTGTATGTTATAATAAATTTACCCATTGTAAATCACATAGCACCAAATATTTAGGGTCTACAGAAAAACTCCTGTTGCTGTATTTTTAGGCTAAAGAGAAGTTTACAGGGTTTGAGTGCTGCAGCACCCTTAACTCATACCTGCTTTTCTTACTAATGCCTGCCAGAGCTTTCTCTGCTCTATAATACCACAGTATACATGCGAGGAGCAAGGATGTTGTCTCATGGGTATTTTAGCCTGACGGAAAAAATCCCACTTTTACCCCGTTTTACATGATGCATTTGGTCGTTTTCCTCCTACTTTTGCGCCAGTTATGAAATTTGACTTACTCCATAAAGATAGCGGTTCGAGAGCCAGAGCCGGAAAAATCACTACCGCTCACGGCGAAATTGAAACGCCCATATTTATGCCGGTAGGCACTGCCGGTACGGTAAAAGCCGTTCACCAGCGCGAACTGAAGGAAGACATCAAAGCGCAGATTATTCTGGGCAATACCTATCATCTCTACCTGCGTCCCGGTCTGGATACGATTCAGCAGGCCGGTGGTCTGCATCGGTTCAACGGGTGGGACAGGCCTATCCTCACCGATAGCGGTGGCTATCAGGTATATTCCCTATCGGAAAAACGCAAAATCAAAGAAGAAGGGGTGACTTTCCAATCACATGTAGACGGATCTCGTCACGAGTTTTCTCCCGAGCGTGTAATGGACATCCAGCGGCAAATTGGTGCCGACATCATTATGGCTTTCGATGAGTGCACCCCTTTTCCTTGTGAAAAAAAGTACGCCGAAGCATCCATGCACATGACTCACCGCTGGCTCAAGCGCTGCTGCGACCGGTTCGATACGACCGACCCTTTGTATGGCTATGAGCAAACGCTATTTCCTATCGTGCAGGGCAGCACCTACAAAGACCTGCGCACCCAATCGGCTGAAGCCATAGCCTCATTTGAGCGGGAAGGAAATGCTATCGGCGGACTATCGGTAGGTGAACCTGCCGAAATGATGTACGAAATGACAGACCTGGTGTGCAACATACTACCCACCGATAAGCCTCGCTACCTCATGGGAGTAGGCACTCCGGCCAACATCATAGAATGTATCGCTTTGGGGGTAGATATGTTTGATTGTGTCATGCCTACAAGAAACGCCCGAAACGGCATGCTCTTTACATCTGAAGGGATCATCAATATCAAAAACGAAAAATGGAAGAACGATTTTTCCCCGATAGATCCACAACTGGGAAGCTATGTAGACACTCACTACACCAAAGCTTACCTGCGTCACCTGATCATAAGCAAGGAGATATTGGGTGCTCAGATAGCGAGTCTGCACAACCTTACCTTTTACCTTTGGCTGGTAAAAGAGGCGCGTAAAAACATAGTGGAAGGAACGTTTTCTACCTGGAAAAATGCCATATTACCAAAACTGGAAGCCCGATTGTGATTTAACCCGATAAACTCCGCAATACACCTTGAAACTTATAGACCAGTACATACTCAAAAAATTTCTGACCACATTTGTCTTTGTGGTGCTGGTGCTGGTTACGATCATCGTAGTAATTGATTTTACGGAAAAAAACTACAAGTTTATCGACCATGAGGTGCCCCAAAAGGAAATCCTCAAATACTACCTCACATTTATTCCTTTTGTAGCAGGTCTGATTACGCCTATTACCGTTTTTATAGCTACGGTACTGGTAACGGCCAATCTGGCAGGACGTACCGAAATCATAGCTATACTATCCAACGGCATCAGCTTTAGGCGCATGATGTTTCCGTATTTTATGGGCGCAACAATCATTGCTATCCTTAGTTTTTACCTCAACGGCTGGTGGCTGCCCGACCTCAACAAGCACCGTATTGGCTTTGAAGTAGAGTATCTTGAAAAACCCTTTTATTTCAACGACCGAAACGTACACATCCAACTGTCTCCTACAGATTTCCTGTATTTTCAGCGATACAACAACCGCTCTGACTTAGCTTTTAATGTAACTCTGGAAAGCATGGACGGTAATTTGCTGAAGCAAAAGATAACCGCTGAAAAAATGAAATGGGACACTGTAGCTCACTCCTGGCAACTGCAGGAATGGAACCGGCGTACCATTCTCGAGTTTGGTGAAGAGTATGAAACCGGCGAAACACTGGATACCCTACTCAACATAAGTCCCGAGGATTTTGACTACCAGTACCGACTCAATGAAACCCTGACCATAGACGAGCTGGAGGCTCATATCGCTCTTCTCAAAAGCAGAGGATCGGATCAGGTAGAAGTATACGAAATAGAAAAATACATCCGCTATATGCTTCCCTATGCCGTGCTTATCCTGACACTGATAGGTATAAGCGTGTCGGCCGAAAAAACCAGAGGCGGTACAGGTTTCAAAGTTGCGCTGGGCTTTTTGATTGCTTTTATTTACCTCATCCTCTTTGTGCTGGCCAAAGCCATAGCTGAAGCGGGTTCTATATCCAACACGCTACTGGCCATCTGGACACCCAACATCATAGGCCTTATAGCCGGATTGATCTTGTACCGATTCGTTCCCCGATAAACGCACGCAGCTGATGTCTAGCTCCTCTCCGTCCCTGCTTCGCTCCTACCTTCACCTGCACTTTTTGGTGATCCTTTGGAGCTTTACAGCCATACTTGGCAAACTGATATCCATCCCTGCTATTGAAATCGTATTTTACCGCACTCTTTTTTCGTTTGCAGCACTATACATCATCCTCAAAATCAGGCGCGCTCCATTTCGAATAGGCAGAAAAAACATAACCGCTATATTTGGTACCGGTTGGTTAATAGCACTGCATTGGATTCTTTTCTTTCTGGCTGCACAGGTATCCAACATTTCCATCTGCCTGGCAGGACTGGCCACCACATCGCTCTGGACCAGCATACTGGAACCTTTGATATTGCGAAGAAAAATAAAGCCCTACGAGCCTATATTGGGTATACTGGCTGTGGTGGGTATATCGGTCGTGTTTGATGCCGTCATCGATCAGTACCTCGGTTTTATCATAGCTGTAGGGTCGGGCATGCTTGCCTCTATCTTTACCATCATCAATGGGCAACTGGTAAAAAAAAGTGACCATTATGTAATCAGTTTTTACCAAATGGCCGGTGCTTTTGTTTTTTGCGCCCTGGCGCTACCGCTTTACGGTTACACGATGACTGACCAGGGCACCCACCTAAACCTGACTGCAAAAGACGTTTTGTGGCTGCTTATACTGGCTTTGGTTTGCACCGTATATTCCTACTCGGCTTCTATCAAGCTCATGCATAAGTTGTCGGCTTTCACACTCAACCTGACCGTAAACCTGGAGCCTGTGTATGGCATACTCATGGCTGTAGCTCTATTTACCGATACAGAGCACATGGACTCTTCATTTTACTGGGGAACAGCTATCATACTAGGAACAGTCATGCTGCATCCGGTTTTCTCCTACTACGACAGGAGAAAAATGTCTAAAAGTATTTTCCGGTAAAAACACAAAAAACACACGCTCAGACTCAGCAAAGCTCCTTTTATTGACTTTTCCTGCCCGTAATAGGAAAGTCAAACAACATCACCAATTCCAAAGCAATGGGTAAAAGCCGGAAAGTAACTTGACAATAGCCAAATTATTGTGTACCTTGGGTGAAGAATTTAATTCAAACTGACCTAATTTCTGAGACCATTCCTTTACGCCGGAATGGTCTTATTTTTTTACCTCCTCCATTCTTTCTCTCAGTAAAACGGTATAGACCAAATGATATGGTATTTTTACGATTTTAAAAATAAGCTAAAAACCGGCATACTACTGTTTTGATGAAATTATACCTAAAGCGATTTTCGATATTCCTCACGATAGCCTTTTGTTTCTTTTTTTGCTGCACTCTTTTGATAGGATTGTTTTCTAAAAACGAACTCCACCTCTTTCTCAATCAGTTTCACACCCCGCTTCTGGATGTCTTTTTCAAATACCTCACTCACATAGGAGACGGCATATCACCGGCTATAGTACTCCCGATTGCCTTGTTGTTTTACCGCAAAAACCTGTTGGGAAATTTTTCGGTTGCAGCTTTTACTTTTATGCTGGTACCCGTTACCGTACAATACCTCAAAAGAGGTGTTTTTTATCAGTCGCCACGCCCCATTCGGGTGTTGGGTGAAGAAGCCCTGTACCTGGTACCCGATGTGGAAATAGCACAAATCTATACGTTTCCCTCCGGGCATGCCACAGCTATCTTTGCACTTTTCATTACCCTGTCGTACATCTTCAGAACCCGTAAAAAACTCCAATACGCCTTTGCTTTTCTGGCCGTATTAGGAGCCTACTCCCGAGTGTACCTGTCTCAGCATTTTGTTCAGGATATATTCGCCGGTAGTATCCTTGGCATCACCTGTTTTACAGTAGCTTACTTTGTGGTAGGCTTGCCTCTGGAGCGTAGGTATGCGAAAAAGCAAGCGGATCAGCCTCGATAAGTCAGGGTATCACTCTGCTTCTAACACCCCTACCGAAAGGTAGGAAGGGTCGCTTCCCGAGCGGTTTACCCGGTGCTTGGCTTTCACAAAGTCTTCCTCGTCTGCCATAAATATATTGTCGACATAGCGTTGCGGATTGATATCCACCAATGGAAACCATGTGCTATGGATCTGCACCATAATCTTATGCCCTTTTTTGAAAGTATGAAGCACATCCTGCAGGGGCACATTTACCGTTTCCAGCTCACCGGACTCAAAAGGCTCAGGCTTTTCATAGCTATTGCGAAACCGCCCACGTAGCACTTCGCTTCTAACCAACTGCTGGTATCCTCCCATCTCTACTTCCGGCTGATGGGGAAAGGGAGGATGATCTTCCGGGTATACGTCGATGAGTTTCACTATCCAATCGGCATCTCCCTGATCTGTAATTACCTTGAGAGTAGCTGTAACAGGACCTGCCAGCGTAATGTCTTCTTCCAAGGGGGCTGTTTCGTAATAGATAACATCATCTCGCCCCATCAAAAAACGCTGATCATCAACCATGTACCTTTTGGGCATGCCGATATGCTCTTCTTCCGTGAAAGGTACGGGGTTGTGCGGATCACTGATGAATATATCCATACCGTGCTCGTTGGACTTGGGGGGAGCAAAGGAAAGCTGCTGTTTCTTATTGAAATACAACTTTCTGATGCGGGTGTTTTCGGGTGGCCAGGTTTCAAATTTCTTCCATTCATTAGTACCTGTCTGAAACATAGTTGCTTCTGCCAGCTCTGCCTCGCCCTCTCCCTTCAGGTGGTGGGTAAAAAAGGGATAGATAATCTCATTGGCATAAAAATCGGATGTCTTAGCACCAAAATGAATATCTCCCATATACTCGCCAGTGGTTCGTTTCCAACCGCCATGCCCCCATGGTCCCATCACCAGTGCATTGAATATGCGAGGATTCTTTTGTTCTACTGTCTGATAAATCTGCAAAGGCCCGTACAAATCTTCTGCATCAAACCACCCTCCTATGGTTAGCACGGCGCAGTTTACATTTTTCAGGTGTGGGAGTATATTCCTATCCTGCCAAAACTGATCATAGTTTGGGTGTGCCAGCATTTCATTCCAAAACCGAAGACTATCTCCCAGATACATCTCATTGGCCTTTTTCACGGGGGTTATTTCTTTGAAAAAAGTATACCCATCGTTTGTACCGTGCACAAAGCGGTCAGCAGCCTCTTTGGCTGGGCCCGAACGTGGCTGATCGAAGCTGCTTAAAAAATTGAATGCATGTGGGTAGAAAAACGCTCCGTGGTGATGAAAATCATCGAAAAACCAATCGGCTATGGGTGCCTGAGGTGATACTGCCACGAGGGCGGGGTGAGAATCGATCATGCCTGCGGCGGTATAAAACCCTGGATATGAAATACCCCACTGCCCTACCTTACCATTGTGGTTTCCGAGGTTTTCCAGCAACCACTCAATGGTATCGAAGGTATCTGTGCTTTCGTTTATTCGTTCGCCCCGGGCATTGGTCTGCTCATGGGGAGTCATATTTACAAATTCACCCTCCGACATGTACTTGCCTCGCACATCCTGATATACATAGATGTAAAAATCGCGGGTTAGTCGCATAGTAGGACCCAATGTTTTCTTGTATTCATTTTCACCGTAGGGCTTCACTCCATAGGGCGTCCTGTTCATCAGTATCGGGTACTTTTTGTCTTTCCCCTTGGGCGTGTATATGGAAGTAAACAATCGCGTGCCGTCACGCATGGGTATATAAACTTCCTTTTTTTCGTAATTCTGGGTGATAAAAAGCTCATCTTCTTCGGTAGAAAACGGCACATACGTTTCTTTTTCTGAACTACAGGCCAGCAAAAGCACACTAAAAATAACCGAAAGATAATAATTGACTTTTCTCATAATGTTGTTGATTAAATAATGGCCTTACCGAGCCAGATTCCACCAAAGGTAGCTAAAATACCCACGAACAGACTCAGCCCTATATACAAGGCTGCCTGACCGGCATTATCAGCTGCGAGCATATTGGTATTTTCCAAAGCAAAGGCAGAAAAAGTGGTAAAACCTCCACAAAAACCACTGGTGAGGAATACCAGCCATTCACGTTGCATTCTTCCAGACTGCTGTATACAAATGCCTATAAGAAAGCATCCTATAATGTTGGCAGTAAAAGTACCCGCTACACCTACACCCGGTAGCACCCGCAAAAAAAACTGCTGTACGAGGTATCTCCCTGAGCTACCCAGAAAACCACCTAGTCCTACAAGTACTGCCATTCGTATCATGACTGACGGAGTTTTTTAAACTTACTGCTCATGTATTTCAGCGCCTTGTCATAGTCGGTATGTTCCTGTTTACTAATGCTCATCTTTTGTCCCGACTTGGTTTTCCAGATCAATTCTTCATAAACACCCCCGTATGTCTTCACCTTATCTACTTTCCAATACTCCAGCTCCTTACCGGTAAAAGAAAACTGCTTAAAACGAAAGGGGTACCGTATCCGAAATTTTTCCTTCGCTATCTCCATGTGTTTTATTCCCAACAGGGTTTTTAGGGTAACGACCAGTGCTATTGGGCCGGTGGCTACTATCAGTATCATGGTGACGATAGATGGGCTATCGGTGTTGATATAGGTCACCAGCGAATATCCAAAAACACCATAAGCTATGGCTAAAAAAACTCCTATGGAAAACAGTGTACTTATTTTGGGCTTAGACTTTACCATAACGCTGGCAAATTTATCATTTCAGATACTAATATGACTTTAGACAAGGGGAAATATTACACACCACACTACTTTAGCTTTGTGAGGCACTTACCTGGATGCAAGCTTTTGAATAGTAGCTGTCTGCTTTACAAAAGTCTGTACCTGGCATCTCTGACATCCTGATACACTGCAGCACTGTTACTAATCAAACTTTAGGAACGCTCTCGATACGTTTTTAAGCTATTTTTCAGCCCGCATCCAACTTTGCCTTATCTTTAACTGACGAGGTGTGGGATTTTCACGCATCTCCAACACAAACTGCTCCATGACTGCTTCCGGCACTATCGGAGCACCCAGTTCTACCAACTCTGCCGCTCCACCCGACTCAGGCACACGCATAACCGTATAGCGCAATGTATCGAGTTCCTTCAGCCGTGTTTTTTCTTCCATGAAAAAATCTGCCATTCCCTGCAAGTCAGGAATATCTTTCCCATTGATTTTCACCAATTCATCACCGGTCTGAAACCCCAATGCCTTTCCTGCTTCTTCTAGTTTATCTGCATCTACAATTTTGATGCGCTGAGTTACGGTATCTATGGTCAGTGCTTCCAGTGTAAACCCTAAAGAGTATTCTTCTGTCTCTTTTTCGGGATAGTAGTCTATCCCCACCTTGTCAAACACCTGCGCATAGGGCAATACTGCTCCCTCCACTATATACTGCTGAATAAAGTCGCTAATTTCCGGATAGGTTAATTCTTCGATCACCGCAAACAGCTCCTCGTCTTTAAACGGCGTAGACTTTCCGTATTTTTCCGACAAATCCTGCACCAAATCCTGCACACCATAGGCGCCATCTGATAAGTCTCTCAACTCTATATCCAGGCACATCCCAATCAAGGCACCTTTCTCATACACATTGTTGTACTGATCTTTATGCAGTTTTAAAGTATACTTACTCAGATCGGTAAACGACAAGGTATCGTTGTACTTGGATGCGGCATTCAATATCTTCTCCCGCAACGCCTGCAGGTAGTCTTCCTGTGAAATAATGCCGTATTTTACCTGCACATTATCCGAAAAATACTCGGTAATGCCCTCGTAAAGCCACAAATGCCGCGACATCTTGGGTTGGTTAAAGTCAAAATATTCTATTTCTTCCGAGTGAATATTGAGAGGGGTCACGATGTGAAAAAACTCGTGAGCGGCTACATCTTTCAACACTTGTGTAAGGTACTGAGCCGGCACCTCTGGAAAATAATAATAAGACGAATAGGAATGCTCCAATGCGCCGTTTACAGGTTGCATTTTTTCATAGTCTTCAAAATAATAAATGAAGGCATATTTTTCTACGGGCAAAGTACCACCCAGATATGCTTTCTGGGCCATGAGTATCTGCTCTACCTGATCGGCTATATATGCAGAAGAAATCATGCCTTTGGGTGCATAGGCCGAGATCAGCACTTCGGTTCCTCCCACATGGATAATAGTGGTGTCGGGCACATTATACATCATAGGCGAGTCTATGAGACGATGGTAGTCTTCTATGTGGTAAGTATCTACCATGCTATCATCAGCCGGGGTAAGGTTGTCTGCCAGCGGCAGACTTACATCGCTGAGCGGTACAGTGCTGCTAAGCATCAATCCTGTAGAACCATAAAAATCGGACGGCCTTATCACATTTACCTCAAAAGGTACCTTGTGCATGTTTTCAAAATAACCGAAAAAACCGGGAGTGTTGATTACAAAATTTTCACCCGCATCGATATTAGTACCGGCCATGGGATAAATCATGTTGTCGTCTGCGGGTGCATCGTAGGTATCGTCTACCCAATAGCTGATTTGAGCCAGTTTTTTAGCTTTGGCTATCTTCCAGCTGTTATCATCCAGGCGCTCCACCTTCAGTTGCCTACCTTTACTATCTCTGGCTTCAAAGCCCGAAACATATCTGCCATAATCCGCCACTCTGTACGTACCGGGCACTATTTTAGGGATGTAAAACACAATCTCCTTTTGATCGAGTGGTGGTGTTTTCAGCATCACCTGTACTTTGTCGTCTTTTACATTTGTAATATCCAACGTGTACACAATCCTGTCTTGCGAGGACTGCCTGGCTATGGCTGCTGATGCGTACAATACCGCCACAGCACACCAAATAAATAATCTATGCATTCTTAATCATTGGTTTGAGCCGGCAATAATAACGCTAAATAACGAGGATAGAACTTATTTTTACACGAAGGGCAAATTTAACGAAGCGCATATTTGAGTCGGATATAAAACCTAACCCCGGTTTGCATATTTTCTCACAGCCAATAACAAGCTACAACAAATCACAAAAAGTCGCGGGAATATTCTTTCATGTGATGAATCAATTGGGGAAAGAATGCATCGAACTCAGCCTGAAAAGCGTCGTACTCTTCTTCGAGCGAACGAATAGCCCGATCCATACCCGACCGAAAAGTCGCCCTTCGCGACATGCCCTTCAAGGCCATGTCTATACCTTCCAGGTATCGGTAATTAAACAACCAATCGGTTTTGCTCATGTGAAAAAGCGTTTTCTGTGCACGATCCGGAAAGTCCGCAGCATAACGCGACAGCATATCGTATTGACGTGTGGTATATGCTTTGAGAGGCTCTTCTGAAAACTGTCGCCAGTTACTGGCCAGAAAATGGTCGTAGTAAATGTCTACAATCACAGCACTGTAATGCCTGTATGTATCCCAGAGCCGAGTTTTGCTATTTTTCACCAGTTCGTGGCTATCGGTATAGCGGTCTATTTCACGATGCAGGACTATTCCTTTTTGAATTTCACTGTCAAACTCATCGATCATACTGCCTTTTACAAAGTCGGCTATAAAATTGCCAACCGCTATTTTTTCATTATCGTCGGAAAGATAGAGGTGAGCCAAAAAATTCATATTATCGGATTTGGGTGTTGTTTAGCCTGCTTTGTCAGTAGCAACGAAAATACCGTTTGAGGGTTTGCAGATGAAAATACCCGCCTTATATTACAGGGTAATTTAATCTTTATCGATCACCCAACGGATACAGATAGGATGTATTTTCTATATATTTGTTGGAACAACCACAAAATACCGACACATGTCAACTATACATACCCAACTTAATATACTCGTACAACTCGCTAAAGTAGATGGTGTAGTAGTGCAGGAGGAAATTGACCTGATTCATGAAATAGGCAAAGCACACGGACTAACAGAAGAAGAAATAACTGCCTGCTTTGACAACAATGCCCCCATCGGCGACCTTTCCGGGTTATCAGATGATGAAAAATTTGAATATGTATACTCCATCGTCCAACTTATGAAGATTGATGGCAGATTGTATGACGAAGAAATCAAATTTTGCGGCAGAGTAGCCGGCAAGTTGGGATATGATGAAGAAGTCCTCTTTGAGCTCATGCTCAAAATATACAGCGACAATCACCTCAGTGCCGATAAAAACGAAATCAAAAAGCGCGTGCAGGAGCATTTGATACGCTAATCAGAGGCGTATTGTTAGTGCACCCTCGTCTCTAAGCACACGACAGTTTATACCGCTCATTTGAGCCACTTTTTTTACCTGCCTACAGGTTTGATAATCGTTGGAGCTATCTACTATGATGGTTTTACAACGAATGCCCTCCTGCAATATATCACTGCTGATTCGGGCATTGTTGCTCACCACCAGATAGTCTGCATCTACAGGAGCCTTAAACTCCAGTGAGTCTATCGGCTCACTGATAAACAAAAAACGGATACCTTTCCACATATAATACCGTATGCCGGCATACCTGCTCTGCTGCAGCTCCCCTCCTACACTCCCCCTTACCGGTGGCAGGTGATTGTTGAGCCGGTTTGGTCCGGCCTGAAAGTGAATCAACTCTTCGTTTTGTATCGGCTTTACCGGCACCAAAGTGGCTCTTAGTCCTTCGATATGATCAAACACAGCTTCTCCTCCTATTTCATAAAACACAAGCCGGCGCTGCTCATGCTGATGCCACACAGATACACTTCCGGTAATCGCTACTACCATGGCCAACACAGCCAACCCATAGGCAAAACGGATTTTTCGATAATAAAACAAAGCGCACCACATCACGATCATAAGGTATATCAGCAATGTTTGCTCTGCTGACAAATACAGCCAATCGATCAGGCTCCACTGAAACTTCTCAATTCTGCCTACAAACCAATTCAATAGCCATATCACATAATGCAACCCTTCGCCTACCCAATCGGAAAGGAATGTTTCGCCCAACGCCAGCAAACCCAAGCCCATCCCCATAATCAACCCTGCTGCGGGTATTACCACCAGATTAGAAATAAGAAAATACACCGGAAACTGATGAAAATAATAGAGGCTCAGCGGAAATGTAGCCAGTTGTGCTGCTATAGAAATACACGTAATGGACCATATCCTATCGGCTATGCCGTAGCGAAACTCCAGCACCCGATACAAATGTGGGTATACATACACAATACCCAGTACAGCTATATACGACAGTTGAAAACCTACTGAAAACAAAAAGTTGGGATTGAAAAACAGCAGTATAAATGCCGATATAGCCAGTGAATTGTAGATAGTGGGCCGTGAATCCGACAATCTGCCCAACAGCACTACAGTATACATGGTAACGGCACGCAATATGGAAGGAGAAAGCCCGGTAACAAACGCAAACGCCCATAATAACACCAGAGAAACCAACACCCCCATGTACCTGCCATAAGCCGTAGAAGCCACCGGACGAAGCAAAAAATTGATCACCCAGATAATAATACCAACATGCAAACCCGATACCGCCAGCACATGCATAGCTCCGGACGCTGCATAAATCCTCTTGGTATCCGGATCGAGACCATCGCGAATACCCAGGATCAACGCATTGGCAATGGCTCGTTCGGTTTCACCTCTTACCTTGCTGTCTATGACCTTGCCAAAACCATACCTGACCCGAAGGGCCTCTGCCATTACTACCCAGCCATGTCCCCGTGAAAGCAGTTCTATTTCTTCAGCATCTACAAACTGCTGAAAATACACATTCTTGCCAGCCATATATTTACTGTAGTCAAACTCATGTGGATTTTTGGGAGAAGGCAGCCTGAACGGCTTTTTGCGTAATGCGATTCGGTCTCCGTATAACAGTGGCGGTGCTGTCAGCCCCTCTTTTCTTATGTAAAGAAAAACTTTACCCACGCGTGGCACTACACCGGAATCGGCTTGTACCGCCTTGACCTCCACTTCGTAAATGTAATATTTCGTTTTATCGGTATACCCGGAAACTACCTCTGCCATGTACCCTGACATCTCCTCCTGATGGTACAACAGGTGACCGGAATCGTTGGTAGCATCGTACTGTTGATAGCGCACCACTCCGGCCAACAGCACAATCAACAAGGCCAGATTGCCTGCCCATTCGGGCTTGTTGCGTGCTCTGCCCCATTTACTCCATGCCGCCAACACCACCAACACACCCAGCGCACCCAGCGCATGCCATCCGTAAGTGTGAAAAAGGCTACCCCACGAAAAATATACACCAATCAGAATACCACCGACCAGCACTAACAACAACCTGACAAAAGGAAAGGGATTCCAGACAAACATGACTTGCGCTTGTGTTTACAATCAAACCTTGTCCGTAGCTGGCAAAAAAAAAGAGGCAAACCTGCCTCCCTAAAAATAATCAATAAAAGTTAGTCACGAAGGACTATTTTTTGTTTTCGTATTTTTCATAAGCTGTAATGATATGCTTTACCAATTTATGACGAATGACGTCCTTGCCTTCCAATCGGATAAATCCTATGCCATCAACTCCTTTGAGCACATCCAGCGTTTCTGCCAGCCCAGACCGCTGCTTATTGGGCAGGTCTATTTGAGTCATATCACCGGTGATGATCATTTTGGATTTGGGCCCCATACGAGTCAAAAACATCTTGATCTGCATCGGTGTAGTGTTCTGTGCCTCGTCCAGCAAAATGAAAGCCTCTTTGAGTGTCCGCCCACGCATGTAAGCAAGTGGCGCTATTTCTATCACTCCTTTTTCCTTGTAGTATTTGAGCTTTTCGGAAGGAATCATATCATCCAAAGCATCGTAAATAGGCCTCAGATAGGGATCTATCTTCTCTTTTAAGTCTCCGGGTAAAAAGCCAAGATTTTCACCTGCCTCGACCGCCGGACGGGTTATGATTATCTTTTTTACCTCACGCTGCTTCAGTGCCTTTACGGCCAGCGCTACAGATATGTACGTTTTACCAGTACCTGCCGGGCCTATTGCAAAAACCAAATCATTTTTCATGGAAGATTCCACCAGTTTTTTCTGGTTGGGGCTCTTAGGGCATATTTTGAATCCTTTAGTACCATATAGCAATACTTCATCATGTCCCTCCATCACCTCTTCTTTATCCATTTTGATATAAGAGGCGATGTTCTCCTCGGTTAGTCGCCCATACTTATGGTAATGATTAACCAGCGAGTTTAAAATTTCATTGATTTTGATGATTTCCGGAGTACTACCCTGAATTCTGATTTCGTTTCCCCTGGATATGATCTTACTTTTGGGAAAAGCCGATGCTATCTCGTTTATATTTTTATTTTCAACACCCAAAAATTCTGTCAATGGGATGTTTTCAAGGGTTATAATTTTTTCTACCAAATGCGTTTTGATTTACTCCTGTAACTATATTATGTCCTTTAAAAATTTATATTTTTGCAACCATGGCCGGATCGCCATGGCTACCGATAAAGGCTCAAAATTGAATTAGCCTTTCTTGAACGGCTAAATCGCAACAATCACTCACAAAATAAACAATATTTCCATTCGCTTCTATGGCTATCGTAACTTTTATTTCAGATTTCGGCACTTCAGACCACTATGTCGGAGCAGTAAAAGCAGCCATTTTGGGTGTAAACCCAAATATCAACATAGTTGATATCAGCCATGAAATAAAAGTCTGTGACATAGGGCATGCTGCCTATGTTTTGGGCGAGGTGTTTCGGGATTTTCCCAAGGGCACTATTCACCTGGTGGCAGTAGCCGAATCCGGCATATCCTCGGCCAAAATGATCGCCATGATGCTCGAAGACCATTATTTTATTGGATACGACAATGGCATTATGAGCCTGATCAGCCAGCAAAACTCCACGGCCATAGTCGATATCAATAGCATCAATCCCAAAAAGACCAGTTTTCCGGCAAAGGAAATTTTTGCTCCGGCAGCAGCAGGTCTGGCCAGTGGCAAGAGTATCTACGACATGGGTGTCACTCTCCCTGAGATTACACGCCGCACACCTACGATAGCCAAGGCTACAAAAAAACAAATCTCCGGCAACATCATCCGGGTAGACCACTATGGCAACCTCATTACCAACATCCGAAAAGAGGATTTTGATAATATCATGAAAATCAATGGCAACTGTCCTTTTGAAATCAGCTTCCGCAAAGAAAAACTGAAAGAACTCCACAAATCGGCAAGTGATGTAACTGCCGGCGAATGCTTTGCCTACTTCAACACGAAAGGCCGACTGGAAATAGGCATAAATCAGGGAAACGGCTCCCACCTGCTGGGCCTGAAACGCGACAATCAAGTATTCATTGATTTTTTATTGGAGGCATGATTGTACGAATTGTCCGGATGACATTTTCTACCGATTCAACAGATACGTTTCTGGCACTGTTTGCTTCGTATCAAGAGCAGATCCGACGCACACAGGGATGTCTGCACCTGGAGCTGTGGCAAGATACCTCCCACCCCGAATGTTTAACCACCTACAGTCACTGGGAATCGGAAGCAGCCCTGAATGCATACAGAGAATCTCCACTTTTTCAGAAAGTATGGGCGGCTACAAAACCTTTGTTTGCAGACAAGCCTATGGCCCACTCCTACAAAAGGTTGAAATAAAAAAATCTGATATTTTTGATTCTAATTTGATTAATTCAAATCTTTAAATAAGTTTGCATCCCTTTGAGAAAAGGATACCAGATTCGACAGAATTTCCACCCTATTCTGAGTGGTTTTCTCACCGAATATGAAGCCCAGGTGGCGGAACTGGTAGACGCGTTGGTCTCAAACACCAATGGCTTAGGCCGTGCCGGTTCGATTCCGGCCCTGGGTACCAAAATCCCCGCTAGTCTTACGATTAGCGGGGATTTTTTTTAGAAAAACATTCCATTCAGGTCAGGTAAATATCAACCTGAGCATCCTGCCAGTCTTTTGACCTTTCATCGTACACTTCAAAATCGTATCCGTAAGCTCTGGCTATATCGCTACTCCATACCTTTTGCCAAAAATCCGCCACACAATCCGGCATTTTTCCCGACACTGTCTCTTTTCGATACTTTTGAGCCGGAATAACCAAAGCAGCCAATCCCGCCGGAACCTCTGCATCCACTGCCACTTTGCATCCTATAAAATAACTAAAGGGAGCTGTGTGATCTCCTTCGTACTGGTGATAAACAGCATATACTGCATCTGACTCTCTCTGAGGCACATTCTGCAAAACATGATCCTGCTCAAACTGCTGCCACAACGCTCCACAATCTCTGGAAGACTGCCCCGCGGCATTTTGCGTTTTTCCAGGCAATGCAAGTCCTACTAATTTAAATGAGGGTAACTCTATCGTATCCATAAGCAAACTCTCTTTTTACGTTTTAACCAAATATCACATTTTCATCTTAAAAAAAAGAACACTTAACCACAAGTCTGCAATCTCTCCCTCAGCAGAACTTTCTTCTTTCTTTTTCTTTCAAAACCCAACCCATCAAAATTTTATAAAATAAGTTTTCGAAATATTTTTTGCTTTAAAAAGTTTATTTTTAATTTCGTTACTCAAAAATATTCCTTTCGTATATTTTCAAAACAAATGATAAGTCATGTGATAACACTTTGGATAACTCTGCTGACAGGAGGGCTATTGAGCCGGGGTGAAGAAAAAATTACCACGGACAGCACACCAGAAACTCCGCGCATAGACTATATAGAAATGCTACCGGTCCAACCGCACGAACATGCTTCTACAACGGTATGGTACGACGATTTTTCTACAGAAAGAAAATACATGGACGGCACGAAAGAACGTGACAGCCTGGTAAACTATGGCACCACGGGACAATCGATGGTTGCCGGATTTGACAAAGGCAAGGTTTGGGGGAAAGGAAACAGAAAAGTAGCTTTTGGCGATTTTCCCAATCATGAGTCAACCGTATTTCCCGACAAGCAATTTGACGAAATATACTGGCGTGTCTATGTCAAACACGAATATGGATGGGAAGGAGCACCAGCCAAGATGTCGCGTGCTACAAGTATAGTCTCGGATAGTTGGCAGCAAGCCATGATTGCCCACGTATGGAGCGGAGCAAAAAACTCGCTTACCCTCGATCCGGCAAGTGGAGTAAAAGGGCAAACCGATCAGATCGTGACCACCAAATACAATGACTTTGATAACCTGATATGGCTGGGCAACAAACCAAGCTCCCATTTCCAGCTTACAGCTACCGAAGAGTCCGGGTATTGGATTATGGTAGAGTCGAGAGCCAAACTAAACACTCCCGGGCAGGCCGATGGCATCAATCAACTCTGGATAGACGGACGCTTGGAGGCCGAAAGACTCCACCTCAATTTCAGGGGAGCATATACAACCCACGGCATCAATGCCGTATTTCTCGAATCGTATTGGAACAAAGGATCTGTGAAAGATCAGGGTAGGTGGTTTGACAATTTTGTGATTTCTACCGAACCCATAGGCCCGATTGTATGCTCCCCAAACCCTACTCTGTACAAAACACCCTACAGAGGCGAAGGCAAACTCAAAAAATGGGAAGTCCAGCTGACCGAAGATAGCGAGGGCACAAGCCTGGTTTACACCTCCAGCTCCATACACAAGCAAGAGTATACCACGGTCAATTTAACAAACGGAAGATTTACCGGATCTCATGCCGGCAAGTCCAAATTAAATACAGGAACCTACTACTGCAGAGTACGCCAGCAAAGCACGAATGGAATGTGGTCTGACTGGAGCCGATGGCATCAGGTATTTGCTGTAGAATAAACAATAATACTTATGAACCTTTTACAAAAAACAACACTACTACCGGCCTGCATGGCGGTACTATTCTTTGGGTGCCAACCCGGAAAAAACAAAGAACAGCAACAAAACACCACGGCTACCGAAGACTTTGCCCCGGAAATGGTAAAGTTTTCTCCCTACGCAAACAATCCGGTTTTTCAGGGCTCCTCCACCGCTTCCTGGGATGTAAACCTTCGCGAAAGAGGTTACATTTTGTTTGAAAACGGCACTTACCGCATGTGGTATACCGGCTACAACGATAGCCTGTCGGAAAAGCGTTTTTTGGGGTACGCCACTTCGCAGGACGGCATCCGCTGGGAAAGGTACAGCAACAGGCCTATACTCGAAGATGTATGGGTAGAAGACATGCACGTGATCAAACACGAAAACACCTACTACATGCTGGCCGAAGGAAAAGGAGATATTGCTCACCTGCTCACCTCTCCTGATGGCATCACCTGGGAAAGCAAGGGCAACCTGAGTATTTCCCAGACCAACGGACAACCCATAAGCAAGGGGCCATACGGCACTCCTACAGTATGGATAGAAAATGGCAAAAAATACCTCTTTTATGAAAGAGATGACATGGCTATCTGGCTGGCCACTTCAGAGGATTTTATCCACTGGACCAACGTACAGGACGAACCTGTGCTCGATCTGGGTCCGGGAGAATACGACGAAGCTGCTGTAGCTGCAAATCAAATCGTAAAACACAAAGGCAAGTACTATATGTACTATCATGGGTCTAACAATCCCGACTGGATGAAAAAAGGCGTAACGGCTCTCTGGACATCCAATGTAGCCATGTCTACGGATTTAAAAAACTGGAAAAAGTACCCTAAAAACCCAATAGTAGAAGGCGACCACTCCAGCCCTATATTGGTAAATGACGGAAAGAAAAACTACCTGTTTACCATGCACGACAAGGTATGGCGATACGAAGGTTTATAAAGACAAACGTGTAGTGTATAAAGGCCGCCAGACAAATTCGTTTGTCAGGCTGGCCTTTTTTTATATTCTATCTGGCAAATCGTTTTTTATTTGCTTGGTACTCCTCTTCCTTATTATGAAAAGCGCGCGAGGGATTATACACGGGCAGTCCCTCCCACTTACGGGCTTTAGACTTAGCCTGCCTAAAATATGACTGACTTTTATCGATCATCTCCTGCAACACTACCGGCTTTTCTCTAGCTATATCCCGTTGCTGATCAGGATCACTATCCAGATCAAACAACTCATAGGTAACAGGCTTCATGTTTTCTATAAAGACCATATCCTGATCGGTCATGTAGTGCGTTCGGGGTAGCGTATCGTACGTTTTGGCCAGCAGACTGTATTGGCCCATGCGTACGGCCAGCTCAGGTGAGCTTCGGTAGAAAAACCACATCATGGGCTTTTCCCTCACTATCGGCTTCCCTTCTACCAACGGGCTTATGTCTACGCCATCCAACTCCGAAAAACCTGGCACTTCCAGTGCGCTAAACCGAGCAAGAGTAGGCAAAAGGTCGGGAAACCAAACCGGCTCAGTTACGCTTCTGAGGGTTCTTTTCTTACCGGCATTGGCTGCAGGCAAGCGCAAAATAGCCGGCACTTTAATTCCTCCGTCATACACTTCTCCTTTTTTTCCTCTCAGGTTCCCGTTGGATTCATAGCGATACGACCCATTATCCGACGCAAAGAACACAATTGTATTGTCGTACAAACCTTTTTGTTTTAACAATGCCAGCAACCGGCCAATTGCCAAATCCATGTTTTCTATACTAGCAAAATAAGCGGCTGATTTAGGATCAAAGTCAGCATAGTGAGCCTCCAGCTCAGGGGGAGATACTACCTTAGCATGAGGTTCGTGAAAAGGCACATACATCATAAAAGGCTGCTCAGGCTGGTATATCCGGTCAAACCACTCCTCTATCTGATCTACGAGCAAGTGACTGGAATAGCCCTGCAATGTACCCATAGGCTCTCCGTTTTTCACAAAGTTCACGGGATTGAAATGCGATGGTTCACTATTGTTTTCAGTACCTATGGAGTAATGAAAGCCCTGCTCATCCGGCTGGGGCTGCATCAGCGTAGTGTCCTGTGGCAAGCAGCTCAGGTGCCACTTACCAAAATGGGCTGTCTGATAGCCTGCCAACTCAAACACCTCGGCCATTGTCACTTCTTCGTCGGGCAAATGCATCACATGGTGCGGTGGTCGGTAACTGTACATTCCGGAGCGAAAGGGCATTTTGCCTGTTAACAGGCTAACTCTGGCCGGCGAACAATTTGGTGCTCCGGAATAGCAATTGGTGAAGGTAGTACCCTCTCCGGCCAACGCGTCGAGATGCGGAGTAGCTGCCACTCCTCCATAGCTACCCAGATCGGCATAACCCAGGTCATCCGCCAGTAAGATCAGAACATTTGGCTGTGGCTTTGGTGCACTGCAGGCTACTCCCACCAAAGCCAGTACCCCAACCCAATATATTTTCAACATGATGTCGTGTTTTTGTTGGGTAAGGTACGAAAACACGCACAAACATCACAAAAACCGACTTGACTTACCCTACTTTTCAAACCACTCTTTGGCTTTTTCTACTTGTAAAAAAGGAATACCCAGATTGGAGTATGTGTCAGCAGTCCAGCGATAGCTTTCCGGCCAGTTTCCCACAGCTACCAATGATGCAGGGTATACCAACGCTGCTACCTGTGGCAGGTCTACAATTTGCAAACTATTGAGCATTTCCAACGCCTGCCCTGTGCCATCGGGATTGCCGGGGGCATCCTGTGTGGCCGGGGGATTCTTGAGTAGCAGGCTTTTGACCTTACCATCCAACAAAGCAGCATACGCCGCTATTGCTGCCATTTCTCCTTCTGCCAATATGCTTACCTGCGTGGGATCCACACCCGGCAATTGCCTCAAAACCGCCAAACACCTAAGCACATCGTATACCCTCATAGAGGCTACTGTACGTCCCGTCCAGGCAGCTGCCCTTCTCACATGCCACTGCAGTGCCGGCGACCACCCTGTTTCGCCAATACCTCTAGCTTCGAAGCGGGCAATCATAGCATTAGGTGCCACTCCTGACGTAAGCGCATACGAGTCCCACCGCCCCTCTACCGGATTTTTCAATACCAAAACCACCGGCTTTTGCTCTTGAGAGGGCTGTCCTTTGCTTAGTGTAAGCTTGAGTCGCCAACCTTCCTCGGGCACAAAACTGTATACTTCTCCTCTATCGCCCCGCTTGTTGGCATAGGCAAATTCTTTTTTAACATCCAATGGGGGTGCTTCAGAAGGAAAAGCTCTAAACGTTTTCTTTTTCAGCTGTGCGATTGTGTTGTTTTTGTAAGTCAAAAACGCCTCTTTCGACGCAAGTACTTCAGGGTTAGCCAAAGGCACAAAAACATCCTGAATTGTCTTCGTGAGGTCGCCTTGCGGTGCTCCTTCCTCGTAGGCTTTTAATTGTTCGTTGCTCAGTGGCTTGTCTGTTTCCAGCGTACCTATTGCCTCGGGGGTTATTTTTTTGTCCATCAACTCCTGCATAAAGAAAGAGAGAATAACAGACCGCAATTCTTCACCGGATCCATAACTATGCCCTCCGGGAGCTTCTTCCATTCGCAGTTTTTCTTCTTTTTTATAAAAACCATACACGGGTTTTATTTTTTGATGAAGTGTGCGCACTGCTTCTATCGAATAATACAAATCGCTGGTGGGCTGGGCAATCATAAATGCTCTGGGCGCAATGAGCGCTCCTATGTCCGAAAAGTCTACTCCGTAGGTATTGACCGGCATCATACAATCACAGTGATCGTCGACAGTTCGCTGCACGATCTGCCCTTCCAACGAACCGGCTCCTGCTACCGCTGCAGCTGCTTTTATCCGGCTATCGATGGCCGGAAGATACCAGCTTTGCGACCCGCCTCCTGAAATACCCGTCACTCCCATTCGGTTTGCATCTACCTCTTTGAGCTGACTCAATAAATCCAATCCTCTCATGCCGTTCCACACTTCCACACCGGCAGGATTGTAGCCTTTGCTATACCAATGAAACCACCCCAGAGATTCAGCTCCCAGGTGCTCGCCTTTCACTTCACCTCGCTGAATAGTCTCTATAATCAGACAGACAAAACCATGTCTGGCCAGTGCTCTGGCATGAGACTGGTAATGGTGCTTTTGCGTATGCGCATGTCCACACACATAGAGTATCGCCGGTGCTGGCTTTTTCATGTTGTCGGGTATGTAGAGGTTGGCCGGCACATACAACCCCGGCATGGATTCGTAGTAGAGTTTTTTTATGGTAAAACCCTCCTGCTGAATTTCTCCGGTATAGATAACTTTTGGTGCGTTTCGCTGCTGCTGCAAAGGCCTAGCCTGCAATCCCAGCATTTCAACCAACTGTTGCCAACGCTCGTCGCGCTGACTTTGCCAGTCTTGCAAATTGTGTATATCACGCAAAGCATTTTGGGTGATTTTTGACGCGTGCTTACTGAGGTAACAGCGAATATTGTTGGGTTGATCAAAATAAGACTGCACCGTATGATTCTGCTGCTGACATACAGCCTGCATAGAAAAAAGTAGTCCGGCAACCCATAGCATTAATCTTGTCATCATTGTTGATAATTAGTCTTCCGGAAACATTTTCAACCATTTCCGGGCATTGTGATAGTAAAGCTTGTCTACTACTGACCGAGGCAGCTTCAACCCCTGAAACTGCTGATCCACCCTATCGCTGGTCATCCAGTCGTCCGTCACAAAAAACTGCCAATCAAGTAGCCAGGTGTCGTGCATCTTTTTCTGCAACTTGCCTGCATCTTGTTTTCCGCCATCTGACATATCGGTAGCATATAGCAACCTGTCCTGATATTTGATAAAAAAGTTTCTCACCTTTTCACGATCGTGTATGGTCTGATAAAACACCTGACCGATACGGGCCGCCAGATCCACAGACATGTTGGGAAACTGGTCGAGTCGTCTGGCAAGCTCGTCTACATCGTGCTCCAGGCTACCCATGTGGGCTCCCATAAATGTCAGATTGGGGTGCCTGCCCAACATCCTATCGCGGGCAGCTATCTGATCTTCGTATGACGGCATATCCGGGTGATGATACATGTGATACTCCGGATGCTCACTAAAATACGTCTTATCATTATTTACGATCATTTCATCTATCGGCAACCAGCAGTTTTTAGGCTCTCCCAGATGGCCAATCAGTGTTTTTCCGCGTTTTTCTATATAGTTAAAAACACTATCTAAGCGCGGGTGATCTACCATTACAAGCTGGTCGTTTTTGTCACGAAACACCATTCCTATATTTTTCCACACTTTTACTCCCACTGCTCCTTCGTCGAAGCATTTACCCAGCCAGGCAATGGTATTGGAGACCCAATCCGGATCATCCCATTCCTTGATCGAAAAGGCTGTAGCTACTTCAAAATATTCCGGATGACGCTGTTTTTGATCCAGCTTGGAAGCATACTTTTTCTGCACACTCTCTATGCCTTTGGTATTGTCTACTACTATATTTAGTAGCTTAAAATTGTCTTTCTTAGCCTGCTCTACAAATGCATCACGAGCTGCGCCTACATGTATGTGTACATCGATCTTATCTACCTTTCTGTAGTCTTCGAGTGCATAGTACGATTCATTCGGTGTGCAGCCTAGCAGCAGCAGACCCACACAGAGCAAAAAGGTTAGTTTTATATTCAGCATGTGCTTGGGCTTTTTGTTTTAAAAATCCAATTGAAAGTTGTCTATATAGGTTTTGAGCTTGTCCCGATAGGTCTCCATGTCGAGCAGGTCTTCGTCGTATACCAGATAGCGCATATCGGGAGTTCGGTTGGCATAGTGGCGAGACCGGTCCATTTTAAAGAAATATTTCTTATCCGGGGTAGAGTAGCCTTTGGGTAGTCGTGTTTTTTCCCAGGTATTTACCAGGCTATTGTATACTTCGTTTCGTCTTTTGATACTGCCATCTACTATAGCGTAGGCTTCTTTAAGGCTGCTCAGAGCTCCTTTTCGATTGTTAAAAGCGGCTTTGTGGGCCCGGGTGAGTGTGTACTCCAGATCAGACAGGTCTTTGTAGGTCTGGCAAGTATGGCTTATGAGCCGGGCTATGCTTTCGTATACTTCAAAATCGTAGGCATGATCGAGCTGCAGGCGCTTGTTGGCTTCTATAATCTGGCGTGCACGCATCATTTTTTCACTGATCTTCCGCGACCGCTTTACGATCGGTTTGTATTCGCTATTCCAGTAGGGATCGTATTCGATATACTGTCCTCTTGGCATATCGGGTATGTGTGTTTTGCCTATTTCTCCGTGATGCCACACATCTCTTTCGAGGGTTTGTTTGTAGTAGTATGCACCTTCGTTGAGCAGGTAATACAGCTCTGCCATAGCAAAGGCTTCTTTACCATAGTATGTATCGAAAAAAGCTTCTTTTAGCTCTTCTATACCGGGTGCGGCTCCATTCCAGCTATACTGGGCAGAGGCTACAAAACTAAGCATCCACATCTGATTGTGCAGGCCGGAATCGTCCCACGAAGTATTGATCATACCGTCAAATATTCCGGTTTTTGACGCTACCGACAGCAAATCGTAGGAGTCTTTCAAGCTACCGGTTGCTTGTCGGGTAGCAAATTGGCGTAGATCATAGGGCAAAAACAATGGCTCCAACCCCGGATTGGGGTCGTATATATACACTTCATACCCCTCCATTTTCGCTTGATTCGCATACTTAAAGTCAGGGGTTTCGTAGTTATAACTTTCTGTTAACACTAAATCCGGATCGGGCTTCATGGCTTTAATGGGAGACCTGTTCATCTCCCATCCCATAGGTCGTTCCCACAACATCACTTTTCTTCTCTTTTTCAGGTGTTTGGCTGCTTTGGCAGCAAAGGTGTGGTACAAACCACTATTGCCTATTTCTTTGGCTTTTTCCTGACATTGCTCGCACAATCCTAGCTCAAATGTTTCGTCTGATCCTATGTGTATATACTTCGATCCCGGTGTAGCTTCTATCGCTTCGTCCCACAAGTCGAATAGCAGGTCGTAAACTCCCTCTTTGAGAGGGCAAAATTCCCAATCAGAATCCGCTACTTCTCTCAGGTGTTTGTGCTGTTGCCATTTTAGTATAAAACTTACATGACCCAATCCCTGCACCAAAGGCACCAACTCTACATGCCGCTCTCGTGCATAACGGGTAAACTCCTGCATCTCGGCTATGGTAAATGCTCCCGGAGCACCTATCTCTGGGTGACTCTGGTATGCAAGCTTGTCTTCCCACTCCCACACCAGCATATTGATTTTGTAGCGAGACAAGTCGTCGATAAAGGCTTTTACATAACTACCCTTATCCTGATGATGCTTTGTGTCGTAGTGCGCTGCTCTCACTTTCACATCCGGCCAATCGGTTATTTTCATTCCGGGTACCTTCAGGTGGTCTCTTTCCTGCACGATCAGTTCTTTGAGCGTTTGCACGCCATAGTACAAGCCGGCTTCATCTTTGGCTCGCACGGTCAGGGTCTGAGCCGTAGTTTCTATGGTATAGCCCTGCTCTTTGCCCTGCTTTGCTTTTCGTGTCAAAACGATGCTTTTCGAGCCCGCACTAGTGCCTATTATTGCTTTTATATTCCACTTTTCGGTCAGGTAAGTTTGCAGTTGGCCTGCAGCAAAGCGATCGGATTGTGTCGCATTTTTATCCAATACTATATGCACCTGCCCGCCAACAGTGAATGCCTCGCCTCCCAATAAGACCTCCTGAGGATAGGGTACTACATGTATGCCTAAATCGCTAAGGGCTGAACCTATGGTATGCTGAATAAACATCAATAGCATAAGGGCTATGGCATAACTACTCTTTATCAATTGTCTTTTGTTCATTTGTTTGAATATTATAAAAATCAAAATCTGTCTAGTGAATAATAGGTTTGGTCTATGTGTGTAGCTTGGCCAGTCAGCTGCTCGGCTATCATTTTGCCTGTAGCAGGGGCCATGCTTAGCCCCAGCATATTGTGTCCGCAGGCCAGGTGCAGGTTGTCATGGCCGGGTGACTTCCCTATAATCGGCATGCCATCTGTGGTCATTGGCCGCCACCCCACCCACTCTTCTACGTCCTGATCGGTGTAGGGAGTCTTTAGGTACTCGGCTGCTACCTTTTTCAGGTTATCTATACGCACCCTGTTTATGTGGGTATTGTACCCGCTGAACTCCATAGTACCCCCCAGCCGATAGGTAGATTTCCAGGGTGTGGCTACTACTTTTCTCTCTTCGAAAATTATAGGACACTTTGGACTGATCTTCGGGCTTTTCATGGTAATACTATACCCTTTGCCAGGTACTATAGGTATTTTCAGACGCAGCTGTTTTTGAAGTGTAGGCGACCAAGCACCGGCAGCCATAATGACATTTTCTGCTGAAAAAACGCCCCGATTTGTCTCTATGGACTTTATCTTTTTGCCTTCTGTGGAAAAGCCCTGCACCTCCGCTAGCTCTACAATCTGCACATTTGCGGCTGTCAACACTTGTTTCAGGCCTTTTACCAATTCTCCGGGGTTTACGGAGGCATCTATCTTATAATACCAGGACCCGTAAGCTTTGGTGCTGAGTGCCGGCTCCATATGGTATAGATCCGCTCCGGTAATGGGTGCAGCCGCCAGTCCGATTTCAGCAAGTTTAGTGTCCTTTGCTTTATAGGCATCAAATGCCTGTGCGCTACTAAACACAAAGTGAATGCCTGTAGGTGACCAGTCACAGGCCAGCGGCAATTCTTCAAATACCTGCTGGTACAAGTGACGGGAGCTAATCAGCAGGTTGTTTCGGCCATGCATACTTCTTTCCAGTTGTTTTTTATTGAATGAATTGAGGGCAAACCCCAGCAACCAACTGATAAAACTCAAATCTGCCTGTGGACGAATGTAAAAGGGAGAATCTTTCTGAAACAACCACCCAATCGATTTGAGCAACAGTTCGGGGCTATTCAGGGGCAGTGCGTGACTCGGACTCACCAAGCCACAGTTGCCGTAGGAGCAGGCATCCTTTATATCTCCTTTTTCCAGAATGGTAACCTGCCTGCCTTCTTTGGTGAGGTAGTAAGCGCAAAACAGTCCTATAATTCCGCCTCCTACTATCACCACATCGGATTGTGTATTCCTTACTTCATTAGTCATTTTTCAATGGGCCTATATAATTAGTGGCTACTACTATTTCATCAAAAAGTACTTTGTCTACATCTCCGGGGTTTCCTTTGGTCATGTAGTAATTCAGCCAAAAGAAGTTTAGTTTCAAGGATTCGTCCGAACTCCATTGAAATCCCGGAAAAGGTTCTCCTTCTTTGCTTTCTATTTTATTTCCTCCTCCACTCATCAGCGGAAAGTTTTCACCCAAATGCAATATTTTCTCTCCATTGATCCAGAATGCCTGTTCTCCATTTGTTCCGCTTTCAGGGTTATTTAGTTTTAGCATGAATTCTACACACGTCCACTCTCCCTGTTTCATCAGCACCGGTTTTTCGGGCCTAAAGGTATTGCCCCAGTAGCCTGTGCGATCACTCCCTTGCATGTCTTTCCAATAAGTGTAAAATCCCCACTCCCACGATTTGGCCATTGGGCATTCTATTCCTGAAATGAAAAAATCGGTACCATCAGGTTTTAAACCGGCTTTTCCCAGCGGGTAACCTACCGGAGGATTGTAGCCTCCCAGCTTTACAAAATGGTGAATTTTACTTTGCCGCGTCAAAAACTTGACATAAAAACGAGCATAAAGCGAATCGTAATTATCAGGCAATTGTTTGAAAAGGTGCCCGCCTTCGTTTTCGCCCGCCACATACGTCATCTCTAGTGACTTTGAGCCTTTGCTCCCCGGCGGCACATCTGCCACCAAGGTCATTCCCCGTGCATTTTTTCGGTCATTCCAACGGGCCAGCACTTCGTCCAGCTCCCGGGATTCAAAATCTTCGGCAAACACTATTCCTCCCGCTGTGTGTTGTCTTTTTTTTTCGGCCACAGTCTCCTGCAGCACCGCATCAGCATTTTCCTTTGGCGGTTCGCAACCGATCGTTGCTATACCTGCCCACAGAAAGAGCGATGTATACACCAGCACATCCCACGGCTTTCTTCTCAATATCCCGATCATATCAAACAAATTGATTTTCAATCTATAGGTTCGAAAATATTATCCGTGTTTTGATCTGCTTTTGCCAATGGGCGCAGATACACCTTGGGGGTCTTCTGATCCCAGTGGGCTATTCGGGCACTCATCGATTCGGGCGAAAACTGGCTTTTGTAACATTGTAACGCTTTTTTGGCATTTTCCAAATCCTGCTGAGTATAACTTACCTGTGTGGTCAGGTAGCTGTCTTCCACTCCCCTTAGCCGTTTTGCGTCTTCATCTTCGATGTGAGACACAGGTGTAGCTACATAAAATAAATTGACGTCCTTGCCCCATTGCCTGCTAAGGTATACCTGCGTAACGGACGCCCCTACTATCCGATGATCCATGTGGTTTGACCCACCGTCGGGTCCCCAGGTAATAATTGCATCGGGCTGTAGCGCCAGTGTGAGGCTATCGAGTTTTCGCATTACCTCCTGAATGTAGGGCACATGGCCAAAAAAGCCTCCTTTCAACTTAAGCTGATCGTGATAGCCCATCCATATAGGCGTTTCTATACCCATATGGGCTGCTGCACAGTTTACTTCTTCGTTGCGCAACTGTGTCAGCTCATCTCCCGGTTTCAGGTCTGTTTGTCCGGTACCATAGCGCCCGTCGGTTACTACTACCAATTGTACTTTGGCGCCTTCTCTGGCATATCTGGAAAGAATAGGTCCGGCATACAATTCATCGTCGGGGTGAGCAAACACGGCCATCACTACTTTTCCTTTGGCGGATATGGGCTGCTTTGTATCCTGCTTCTGGTCAGGTGCCTGCCGACAGGCTTGCGCTACTACCCCGCACCACACAACAAAGCAGATTCCCCAAAATATCTGTTGTTTTTTTTGAAAAATCATATACAAAAAATTTTAATCCTGCTCGCAAACACATGACGGTTCACTTTTATTCTGGCAGGTGTTTTACTTTCTATAAAAAAAGTAAAAGCTGTGACTGTATGCACAACCTTTACTTTTTATACTGTTGTTTTTAAATCTTAGTACGGAGGGAATGTTCCCTGCTTGGGGTGGTCAAAAGGCACTCCCGGTTTAGCATCCCACCAGATTCTGCTTTTGAGCAGGTCACCACCGATACGGGCTGCAGCAGCCTTTACTTTTTCGGTATTGAGGTTGTATTCACCCAATGGGTAAGCCAACCTTCTGGCTACATGGCCGTCGGTATCGGGTGCTGCCTCTGCTCCTGTCCAGATGCGTGGGTAGCCCGTACGCCTGTGCTCGGCCCATGCCTCGTACGAATCGCCAAACAACGCCAGATACTTCTGTGTAATAATCTGCTCAAGCTGTTCCTCGCTAGTACCTGCCAGCGATCCTGCTGCTGAAGCCAAAAAGGTGTTGACATCTGCTGCATCGATATCGTAGAGTTCCATGGCCTGCTCTATGCCTTGCTGAAAAAGGTCATTAGCATTGCCGGATGCCAAACCTGCCAGTACTGCTTCGGCCTTTAAGAAGCTTACTTCAGCTGCTGTCATCGCTCTAAAGTCGTATTCGGCCTGAATAAATCGATCGGTATACTTCGACACCTGAGGGTATTGCTCTTTTTGTGCCAGCGTCATGTTGATGGCACCTCCACGGTAGTCGCCTTCATTATTTTGCTTTACATAAGCTTCTAACCTCGGGTCGTTGGTATTGAGCAGATTCTCTACCAGTACCAAACCGGCTGAAATTGCATTTCCTGCACCAGCACTTTGATTCACAAAGTTTTGATACAACGGATTGGTATTGGCCAAATCAGCAGCTCCTTCTCCTTCAGATGAGATGGTAGCATTTTGGCTGTTGTCTGAGATCAACTCTGCTCCGAACACATCGCTGATGTGGGTTTGAGCCAGCGACTGATCGGCATAGCGTACTCGCATAGCCAAACGTAGGCGCAGCGAATTGGCAAATCGCTTCCATGCCATCGCATCGCTTTGGTATAGCACGTCGGCATCTCCATAGCTCTTCTGTTCAGCATCTTCGCTCAACTGTCCGGCCGCTTCCTTAAGCTCGTTGAGCAAATCCTGATAAATTGCTTCCTGTGTATCGTATGCCGGATAGTAGGTTATGTCGTCAAACGAACGGGCTACTTCCGAATATGGTATATCTCCGTACGCATCGGTCATACGGTGAAACACCCACACTCTCCAGATACGTGCTATGGCATTTTTATTGGCCAGTTCCGGCTTGTCTTTGGTTAGTTTGATGATCGCCTGCAAACTGGCTATATGCCTGATGTAATAATCGAATGGGCTATCTGATGTACGGAAAATCAATAGCTGCCCTGAATCTCCACGCTTGAGATAGCCGGAATACTCCGCTACTGTTCCTGAGTTTTGAATTTCAAATGATGACCTTTTCAACACCTTGGTGAGCAAAAGCTCCGGCTTGATCAATTCATCGGTTACCAGCTTGGGGTTGGTATTGAGCTCATCAAACCCATCTGTACACGAAAAGGGAGTGAATAGTGCTATGGCAAAAACAAAGGCCAGAGGAATTTTATATATAGTTCTCATGTGTTCTTGTTTTTAATCTTAAAAAGTAAGTGAAAGGTTGAACCCTATACTTCTGGTCGTCGGCATAGAAAATGCCTCGTATCCCTGTGCCGCTGCGGTAGGAGCAAATGCGGTTTCGGGCGATATACCCATCTCTTCAAACTTCTTGTCTCTATGGATATAAAAGAGGTTTCTACCCACAATCGAAAATTTGGCAGTGGTAAAAGGGGTGTTTTCCAATAGCTGACGACTAAAGCTGTAGCCCAGTGTAGCTTCACGAAGTGAGGCATAGGTAGCATCGAGTACAAACTCCTCTGTGATAGATCCCCAGGCTCGTTGTGCCCAGTAGTGTTGTCCCCACACTTTTTTGCTGGTAGGTGTATAGCTACCATCCGACTGCTCGATTACTCCTTCCAGAATCAGGTTTTCTCTGTTTTCTGTAAAAGCACCTGTTCCTTTGGCGGTTTGATCCTGACGGCTCCAGGAGAAAATTTCTCCTCCCATACGAATGTCAACCAAGGCACTTAACGATATACCTTTGTAGGAGATGGTATTCGTCACCCCGGCCAACCAATCGGGCTGTACATCGCCCAATATAGAGAGGTCGTCTTCGCGCACATAGTAGTTGCCACTTTCGTGTACTACCAACTGGCCATCGGGGCTTCTTTTGTATTTGTATCCCATGATGGTGCCATAGGCCTCTCCCGGTATAGCTACTATATTAGCCGATCCCGGTGAAATAAAATTGTATCGGTCTATTCCTTCTACCAGCTCTGTTACGATAGAGCGGTTTTTAGAAAAATTAATTCCTACTTCCCATTCCAGCGAGTTGGATAGTTTTATCGGAGATGCAGACACAAAAAGTTCTATACCCTTGTTAGACACTTCACCGGCATTTAAAAACACACCGTCGTAGCTGGTGGCCTGTGAAAGACCAATAGCCATGATCTGATTGCTGGTACGTGAATTGTAATAGGTGAAGTCGATTGCAACTCTGTTGTCCAGCAGTCTTACATCTGTACCTACTTCAAAAGAAGTCGTTAGCTCATTTTTCAGATCGGTAGCTGCCACGGTTCCATTTACACGTGCAAAACGTTGGCCTTTAAAAGTAGTCGTTTCTACCGTGTACCCGCCTTTGGTTTTGTAGGGGTCGGCATCATTTCCAGCCTGAGCGTATGACATTCTAAGCTTGGCAAATGTGAGCAGTTTTGAATCCAGCTCCAACGCATCGGTAAGAGCATAGCTTAAGCTCACTGAAGGGTACAAAAAGGATTGATTGTTTACCCCCAGCGTACTAGACCAATCATTTCGGGCAGTAAAGTCCAGAAAAAGCGTGTTTTTATAGGCCAGTTGACCCGTAAGGTAAACGGACTGTATTTCCTTTCTAACTATATCATATGAAGGGAAAACCAAATCGGCATTTTCTACCGTGTACAAGTCCGGTATATTCATATCTCTGGCTATAGTAGCCGTTTTTTCCAATCTTCGGGTATAGCGATTTGCTCCTATCGAAAATGTACCCCTCAGGTTGTCTGACAAATTGCGATCTGCTGTAAGTAAAAAATCTGCATTCAGCTCATTTACTCTGTACATATTGAAATCTACCCGGCCATTGCGATAGGCTCCTCCGGGCGTGCCGGCGTTGTATTGCTGCCGCTGGCTCTCTGTATATGTGTCACTTCCTACTCTTCCCTGTAGGGTGAGCCAATCCGTAAGTTTATATCTGGCAAGCATAAGCCCGATAATTCTATCCCGAAAATCGGTACTTGTCACCTCATTGATCAGCCAGTATGGATTTGTAGGGCTACCGCCTCTGTAGTTTCTATAGCTACCGTCGGCATTGCGATGAGGTGTGAGCCATGCCAAGTTGATGTGGCGTGGCAGCAGATTGAGCGATCCCGCTATATTTCTACCGCTGGAAACCCCAACTATCGGGCGGTTTTCTCCACTACTGTTGATAAAGTTAGCCTTGGCTTCTACATGCAGTCGATCTGTTACATCAGCTCCTATTCTGGCAGAGAATGTTCTGCGACTAAAGGCTGCTCCAGGCACAATGCCGGTGTTGTCCATGTTTGAGGCAGAAAAACGGTAGTTTACCTTTTCGCTACCTCCGTCTACTGCTATTGTGTTGGTAAAGGTTTTTCCTACATCGTAAAAATTCTTGATGTTGTCTTTTGGTTGGGCCACATAAGGAACCGGTCCCAGGTCGCTCAGTCTTTGTATTACGATAAGTCGCCCGTCGTATGCTGCTCCCCAGTTGTCGAGCATCCATCCTGCCTGCATATCGTATTCTGTACCGTCTATGGTAGTCTTGCCCAGGTGTACGTCGCTATCGTCATAGCCTGGTCCATAGGAGTTTTGAAATGTGGGAATCACATTGATACTTTCAAACGTAGCATTGGAATTAAACGACACTCCAATCCCCTTTTTGGCTGATTTTTTTGTAGTAATTAAAATCACACCATTAGCTCCACGCGAGCCATAGAGTGCTGCGGCGTTTGGTCCCTTCAGCACCGATATTGATTCTATATCGTCCGGGTTGATGTCTTTTATACCATCTCCAAAATCTCTGCCTGCATATAGGTTGGTTTGATTCAGGTTGTCGTTGCTGATGGGAATACCATCTACCACATACAACGGTTGGTTCTTGCCGCTTAGCGAACTGCTACCGCGAATCTGCACAAATGACGATCCTCCCGGCCCTCCAGACGAGGAGTTAACAAATACACCGGCCACTTTACCTTTCAGCGAATTGGCTACATTTATTTCTCTGGCCTCTACCAGGTCGTCACCTTTTACCTCCTGTGCAGAGTATCCCAAAGCTTTCTTTTCTCTTTCAATCCCAAAAGCCGTTACCACCACTTCTGACAACTGCTGGGTGTCGGGATTGAGCTGTACATTGACTTCCGAACGGCCCGCCAGCGCTATCTCCTGTGTGCTGTAGCCTACATACGATACTACCAGCACAGCATTTTCGGGGGCTGACAAACTGTAGTCTCCATCCAGGTTGGCTGTGGTACCATTGGAGGTTCCTTTTACCACCACAGAAGCTCCCGGCAACCCTTGACCGCTTTCGTCTGTTATGCGTCCTTTGACTTGTATGTCTACCATAACTTCAATGATGGCCTGCTGGTCATTGTCCGCTTTGTTTAGGTGGAGTTTTTTTACAGTGATGTGGTTGTTTACCTGTCTAAACCTGAGACTGGCTTTTTTGGATATAGCCAATAAAATGTCATAAAGAGCTTCATTTTGGTATTGCCCGTTTATTCTTACTTTTTTGTCGATGTTTTTTTTATCAAAAACAAAGCTGTAGCCGGAAGACTGCTCGATTTTCTCGAAAGCTGACTCAAGGTTGTCGTTTTCAAACCTCACTGTCGTGTTTACTGTCTTCAGGCTCTCTATCCGCTGACCATTGGTAGTGCCTGCTGCCAGCAAGGCAGTACATAGCAATATTTGAGATAGAAATCCGTAAAACGACATCATTACAACTTTCCTTAATAGGAGTAATAGATTTAATTTCATATTTTTACAATGTTTTAATGTGTGCGATAAATACATTAGGACGTTCTCCCCGCTGAGATAATCGTGCGCCTAAACATTATTATTTCATCGGGTAAGAAACATACAGCAGTGCTCCTTGAGCATTGCTGTTTTTGTTTAGGTGGAGTTATACATATTCATATTTTTTATTTTGGAGACGTTATCGTCATTTTTTTACCTTCCAGTGCATACTCAAAGCCTACTGTAAAGCTGAGGTTATGCATGATGTTTTCCAGTGATTGATTTTCGAATCGTGCCGTCACATTCCAAACTGCATTCGCTGTACCTATTTGGTCTATAGTTACACCGTACCACTTTTCCAGCCTACTAATCACCTCCTCACGAGTAGCATTTTTAAATATTATGATGCCATCTTTCCAACCTACCACTTCTTCGGGATTGAATCTATTCAAAGCAGGCACCTGCCCCTGATGGTATGTCAGCTCCTGTCCGGGGGTAAGATAATGCGTATTTCTGAGGTCATTGGTAGCCGAAAAATGATCTACTTTTACTTTTCCAGTAGTCAACGAGACGGTCACTAAGTCTTCTGCCTGTATATTGAATGAAGTACCCAAAGCAGTCGTCAACACATTGCCGGACCGCACCTTAAAGGGTCTTTTTTTGTCTTCTACAACTTCAAAAAAAGCCTCACCAAATAAGGTTACTTTTCTTTCTGATGCCGTAAAAGCTTCGGGGTACAGCAGCTTGCTGTCTGAGTTTAGCCACACCATAGTGCCATCGGGTAGTTTTATCTGAGATTTTACTCCCGTCGGGTTTTGCTTTGTGACTATTGCCACAGTTTCGTTACCGACACTGGCAAATTTTATTGTCATGAAGGCTGCCACGCTCGCAATCAACAGAGCCAAACCTGCAGCTATGTGCCACTTTGCTACAAAGTTCCAGTGACCTTTGCCCACGATACTATCGGGTGAATCTGCCGTAACAAAGTTCTTATCTGCTTTTAGTATCTGGTGCAGTACTTCCTGCTGATCGCCTGGGGCCGGGGCATGATTGTAATGCGACATGCTCAATACCCATTCTCTGGCCATCGATACTTCTTCTTGTTTTTCCGGGTGGCACGTCAACCAGTTTTCCCAGAAAGCAATATCCTCCTCGGTGGGGTGTTTGACCCACCGTTTAAACTCTTCACTCTGAATATAATGCTCTATATTGTCTGCTTTTCTGTCCATAGGATAAGGCTTCTGTCTCTATAAGGGATGAAACCCTTCAATGACATCAAAAAAAAGAAAGTTTTTTTGAGTAAAAGAAAATAAAGTGTGCAGCAGCCTATATAAATCACTTTTCAGGAGCTTACATATAGCTTTTCAGCACCTGTATGGCCTTGTACACAAGGTTGCGAGTAGACTTTACATTGTTTAACCCCATAATATCTGACACCTGATCGTATGTGAGGTCCTCATAAAAAAAATAATAAATAGCTTCTTTTTGCCTACGGGTAAGATGCACTTTGGCCTTATTGAGTTTTTGGGTGTTTTCTTCACCCAGCTGTCGCATCACCAGTTGATGTTCTACAGAAAAGATCACTTCAAAATTGTAGCCATCCAGATCCTGGCTGGTGATCAGCTTGTTTATTGCTCTCTCCTTATGCCCGAGAATCTTCCGTCTTATGCACTTGTACAAATACAGCTTTATAGATGTGGTATTGGCAAGGTTTTTTCGCTTGTATCGTAGTTCAATAAACAAATCCTGTATAGAATCCTTAATCAGGCTTTTGTCTTTGGTAAACTGAAAGCCATAACGATACAATGCTTCGAAGTAGGTATTGTAAATAGTGATAAATGCAGACTCTTTCCCCTGCTTGAAAGCAGTCCACAGTTCCAGATCGGCGGGCACTTTGGCATTTGCACGCCCTTCACTCCCCAGATTATGACCTGAAAAAGAATCAAGAAGCCAGTTGTTGTCAGAATTGGTCATAACCACCCGGTTTATTAGCATTGTGTTAATCATCCGTTAACACCTACACTTTCAAAAGTACACTAAAATAAACAAAATAATAAGTTTTTGTAACTTTTTTACTTCATTAATAAAGGGTTTCGAAACTATAATACCTTTTAATAGCCTAACAAAAGAAAACAATTTAATTATGACCAGCACATGAATCTCCTGAAAATAAAAACCTTTCAAAAACCTCCTGCTGGTGAAAAGTAAAGGTTTATCCTGTAGATTTACATGGTATTCTTTAATTTTGTTATACATAATACAATTTACCTTTGATGAAAAAACTCAAACCTATAAACACCCTATCGCTGGTAGATAGAGTAGAAGAAAACCTAAAAGAATACTTCGAATCCAACAATCTGAAACCCGGAGATTCAATACCCAAAGAAGTAGAAATAGCAGAATCGCTGGGAGTAAGCCGGACTGTAGTAAGGGAAGCTATTTTGCGTCTACGAACTCTCGGGCTGGTAGAATCCAAAAAACACAAGGGTATGACCCTGACCGAACCCGATATTATGACCGGGTTTGAAAAAGTACTAAACCCCAAAATGCTGGGTGCTAATACGCTCAAAGACATTTTTGAACTCAGACTTATTCTCGAAATGGGCATGGCAGACCTGCTCTTTGAACGTAAAAACACAACCCACATGAATGAGCTGGAAAGAATAGTAAGCCTGGGAGAAAAAGATGCTAAAGAGAAAAACAACTTTAGTCTAAAACATGAAATTGATTTTCATGGCAAGTTGTATGAAATATCCGGAAATACTACCCTGCTCAGATTTCAATCGCTCCTGTTGCCTGTTTTTGAATGGGTACACGAAAACCACTACAATGGGCATTACGACTACAAGGAGGGCTTTGTGACTCACCGCGGACTTCTCGAAATACTCAAAAAAGGCACTCCCGCTGAATTCAGGGATGGCATGCGCAAACACCTCGCTCCCCACTTCGAACGCACGTTTCAGCAAGATTAACTCCCCCAACCTGCCAATCGGCTGAAGGCACACGGCCAACGGATGAAAAGCCCATACCCGGACTTTTCATTCGGCAGTAATTTTTCTACTACTATTTTCGCTTTTCTCAACCGGAGATCACACTCCCATGATGCCCTGCCCTACAGGGTAAGGAAAGTGTATGTTCCACATTTTACCCGTTTTTGATAATTTAATCCTACTGCTATAGATAGCAATAGCATAAAAATACTATATTTGTATTATGTATAACATATAGACAGTATCATGCTTGAATTAAATGGAATCATAGCGGCCACATATACCCCACTACATCAAAACGGTGATATCAACACGGAAATCATTCCCCGTTATTATCAATACCTCAAAGACCAACAGATCGACAGTGCATTTATCAATGGTTCGACGGGAGACTTTCCTTCCTTAACCATGGAAGAGCGCATGTCATTAACTGAAGCCTGGTGCAAAGTAGCAGATGACGGTTTTACCACCATGATTCACGTAGGTGATACCAGCATACGTGCCTGCCAGCTCATGGCTGCACACGCCGGTGAATGTGGGGCGAAAGCCATCTCTACTCTGGCTCCTTTCTATTTCAAGCCAGGAAACCTAAACCAACTTATAGACTTTTGTGCTCAAATAGCAGAAATCAACCCCGAAATTCCTTTTATATACTACCATCTGCCGGCACTTACTGGTGTAGACTTTGATATGACGCGCTTTTTGAATGAAGGCAAAAAACATATCCCTAACTTAATCGGAATCAAATTTACCAAACACGAACTCCATGAGTTTAAAGATACTCTGGAATGCAACGGGGGTAAGAATGTGCTCTTCGGAGTAGATGAAATTCTACTCAGCAGCCTTGCGCTGGGTGCTACCGGCTGGGTGGGCAGCACTTACAACCACCTCTCTTCTGCATACAAAAGAGTAATAGCATACCACAAAGAAAACAAGCATCAGGAAGCGGCTGCACTGCAACACAAAATCATGCAGTTTGTACAAATAACAGCCAAATACGGGTGGGCAGGTAGTAGCAAATGGCTACTTGAGCGGGTAGGCCTGGAGCTGGGGCCGGTACGTTCACCCCATCACAACCCGAGTATAGAAGAAAAAGATGCTCTGGTGAAAGAACTTAACGCCATAGGTTTTTTCGACCTGATGAAAGAACAGGCTTGCGAAAAAGTTTTGTAGTGGGTTGACCACAAACTATCAAAAGCATTCCATTCATTACAGTTTGATCATAGAGCGTAACGCTGTGTGAACCTAAGCTGCAACAAGAAAGAAGAACTACCTACAAATCAGGGGCAAAATATATAGCCTCCACTGTAGCGTAATTATCCCTATTCTTTTTTGTTGCAGCTTTTTCATTTCCCCTCCAATCCCCTTTCATTTCTTTTCAAAAGGGTATTAACACCTAGATAACAAAAAGACAACTTTTTAATTATAAATTGAATGATTGTTCAATTTATAATTTTAACATACATTTGCCCCAAACGAACAAACTACTACAGATGAACAAACTATTACTTTTACTTATTGCGATACCACTACTGGGGTATTCTCAGGAAACGAAAGAACAATCGACCAGAAAAGTGGTGATGATACTGGTAGACGGTATCCCTACTGACATTTTGTACAAAGCCAACACCCCTTTCATGGACGCCATGGCAGAAGCCGGAGGTTTTTCTGAAGCTTATGTAGGTGGCACCAGACGTCATATCACGCAAACACCTACTATATCTGCTGTCGGGTACAACAGCATGCTAACAGGAACCTGGGTAAACAAACACAATGTATTTGGAAACAGCATCAAAAACCCCAACTACAACTACCCAACTATTTTTCGTCTTTTGAAAAACGCTGACCCTGACAAGAAAACAGCCATATACTCTACCTGGCTAGATAATCGCACAAAACTACTGGGTGAAAATCTGGAAGCTACAGGAAAACTAAAAGTTGATTATCACCTGGATGGGTTAGAACTGGATGAGGAAAACTACCCTCATGATCCGGGTAAGAAATACCTGAAACGCATAGATGCTGAGGTGGTCAGAAAGGCGGCCAACGACATCATAGAAAAGGGACCTGACCTGACCTGGGTATACCTGGAACATACCGACGACATGGGGCACATGTATGGCGAAAGCAAAGAACTCTATGAAGGAATATCGTATGAAGATGCTCTTATTGGTACTATTTGGGATGCTGTAAAACTACGCGAAGAAGAAACCGGTGAAGATTGGTTGATCCTGATCACAACAGACCATGGAAGAGATCCGATAAATGCCAAACATCACGGGGGGCAATCTTACAGGGAGCGTACAACATGGATGCTGATGAGCAAGCCTGTAGCCAACGACTACTTCAGAAACCAAAAGGTAGCCATAGTAGACATGCTACCTACTATAGCGGATTATATGGAAATCCCTATCCCCAAAAGCACTGCATACGAATTGGATGGAGTGTCGATGATGAAAAAAGTAGATGTATTTCAATTAAGCGGAGTTAGTATTGACAGAAAACACCTCCACCTGAAATGGTCATCGGAAAACCCGTCTGCCAAAGAAGCCCGTGTATGGGTATCTTACACCAACAACTACAAAAACGGAGGTACGGACAATTATCAGTTGCTGGGTAAAGTACCAGCAGAGCAACGGGAATTTTCATCCCGGATAAAACCTCTAAAAGGGTCGGAATACGCCAAAATAGTGATCGAAACAGACAACAATACGGCTACAACCTGGGTTAAGCTGTAAACTACAAAATAGTAATCTGCTGTAGGTTTCCCTCCGCAGATTACTATTTCTTTCTTAAAAATTTCCCGGCAATTCTACCTTAAATGGTGCCAGGGGCAATCCGTAAGCATTGAAAACAACTGCTTCGGGATTGGGAGACCAGGCATACTTGACAACTGTAGGGCTAATATTGCCCGGCAACTGTATGATCAGTTGCTCACCGTCAATCTCTATTTTTTCAGGTAAAACAATACACTCCAGCCAGGTAGATGTATCATAGCCTTGTATCGTAAACTGCTGCTTTGGATTATTGCCACGAAGAAGCAATCCTTCGGCATGGTCAAACGAAAGAGTCAACGAGCTATCTTCGAGCCTATAGGAGCGATAATACGGACCTCTTGAAGGTACTCCTGTTTTATACACATCGCTCAGAGCCAACAGTGCCAACCTATGCCCCACTACCCGTTTGTTTCGTGGGTGGATATCATCGGGATCGCCCGAATCGATAATAACCGCCATGGCCGTATGAGGAATGGACTGTAAACGGTCCTGTCCTGCTCTAAATTCCGGCCAACGGTTTCTACCTTTCATATTGGGGAGCTGAACATACAAAAAGGGAAGGTTTTCAGCTGACCAGACTTTCCTCCAGCTCTCTACAAGAGTGGCAAAAAGCCGCTCGTGCAATTCAGGGTGAGTAGCATTGGACTCTCCCTGATACCAGATAACACCTCGGAATGCAAAAGGTACCAGCGAACGAACGCCTGCATCGTACAAAAATGAAGGCGCAAAAGGGTGAAGAAGCATAGCCTCACTACCACGTGAAGACCATAGTTGCATATTGTCCGTACTCCGTTCCTTCACCCAGGGGTGTATTCCTTCCATAGTTGGCCAATTGACCAACTGCTGATCGAAAGCTGCGAGCTCTGGTGCACCACCTATGGCCTGCCGGGAAATCCAACTCTCAGTAGTAGACCCGCCCACTGCATTGAGCACCAAACCTACGGGCACCTGCAACGAATCCATAAGATGAAGTCCAAAATGATATGCTACAGCAGAAAAATCTGCTGCAGTTGCGGGAGAAGCTATTTCCCACTGTGTAGCAGCAAAATAATCGCGCCGTTTCAACTGCTCCAATTGACTTTCGGTAAAAGCTCCAGCACTTGGATAAAAACGTGGCTTTCGATTGAAAAGTCGAAGGTTGGGATAGTTGGCATTTGCTATAGTATGCTTGCCGGATGTAGACTTGGACAGCTCCCAGCGCATATTAGACTGCCCGGAACATAACCACACTTCCCCTATAGCTACATTGTCAAAGCGAAGGGTTTGGGTAGAAGAAACCACCTGAAATGAAGCTTCGAAATCAGCAGAAGATGGAGGTAGAACAGTCTCCCAGTCACCATCTTCGTTGGCTCTAACTACTGCTTTGTGACTATTTAGCAACACCTCTATCCGATCACCGGGAGCTGCTTTGCCCCAAACCTTTACAGGCCGGTCGCGCTGTAGTACCATGCCGTCTCCAAAAACCTCTGGCATAGAAAGCTGAGCTTTACTCTGCGAAACAAGCAGTAGAAAAGCGACAGTCAAAAACCACTTTATGCTATTTATTAGCCTTCTCATGATTTATCGTAGAATCTCGCTTATTTTCACTTTTTCAAAGATCAAATCGGCTTGACTGCCTTCGTATAAGATGCCTACATGTTCATCATCAATTTTGGTCATGCAGGAATACCCTCTACCACGTCCTTCGTCCAGCAACAGCTGCTTATCTTCCGGCCAGGTCTGTCCTTCGTCAAAACTAGCTTTTATAGTCATGTTGTAGCGTCCATCGTGTACATTGGGATTGGAAAACAAAAACAAGCGACCAACACTGCCAAACTCCTCTGCTATAAGGCTAGCCATACAGGTTGATTCTTCGAGTAGGATCTCCGAAGAAGGATGAGTTTGCCAGCTTTTGCCCAAGTCATCGGTAACAGCTACTACTCTGCCCACACCTTTTTTATTTCTGGCGTAATTGTTTCTTGCATTAATCATAATACTGCCGTTGGCCAATTCTACCAATTGCGCTTCCGTGGTTTGTTCTCTTATCCCCTTGCCTATCTTCCATGTTTTTCCATGATCTTTGCTGTAAATAAGGGTAGAGTGCGGTACTTGGTTTTCATCTTTGTATTGCGCGGGAAACACCAACGTACCATCAGCCATGGTAATACCTTTACCCGGCCCCTGGAGTAGCAAATGCCATTTGGGGTCTTTGATCTGCCGTGTAATGTTGATAGGATCAGACCAGGTAACACCATCATCTTCACTTTTTACCAATACAAACTGACTTGTTTGCTCAGGATCTAATCCGGGCTTAGAAGCCCACCAGTTGCGCTGACCGGGATGGCCGTGGGCCCAGATAGCTGCCACCCAAATGGTATTGGTAGCTCTATCTACCAAGATAGATGGATCACCAATTCCGTTTTCTTTGTCGGACTTGCCACCCCATTCACCCATATCCATTATTATTTTCATAGGCTCCCAGGTCTGCCCACCGTCTGTGCTCCTGTTCATTCCTACGTCTACATCTTCCTGCAGGTCTACAGCGCTATTGTATCTCAGGTCATACACACCGATGAGCGTGCCCTTGTTGGTAGTAGCCAACCCCGGTATACGGTACGTGTGCACGCTATCGTCCCAATGCTGGCGAAGCGCATGTCCGATTCGCCTGGAATTTGGCTCACTGTTTAGTTTCATTACTTCACCATCGGCAAATGTAACAGAGAGAATTTGCGCACCTACTCTGTTTGTCAGCGGAGCGTTATCGTTGAGCTGGTAGCTCACCCAAAAATAATTGTCGCCGTGAGACAGTGTCATCTCACCCTCCACGGTAAGCTCTGCTGCTGAGGCTACCGATGTGCCAAACTGATGTGAAGTAGTGAAATTCTCATTTTTATCTGTATAGTATACTTTCACATTGGTAATATTACCGGGGTTTGATGATCCCGCTGTGGCGAGTGTAAAAGCTGATACTTTTCGCGGTTGTTGCACACCTGTTGCCACGATGTTTACCCTCACTATAGGGTTGTTTGCCTTGCCTATCAAAACTGGATATACCGGGTTGTAACTATCTCCTAATGCTACCTCCATAGCTCCATCGGTCAGGAGCTCCACTTTATCTATCACTACCCCGGCATCCGAATCTACGGTCATCTTCAACTCAGATTCCGGCCTGAATGGCACCACCAAAGATGCCTGACGTCCCTGCCAATGGTCTGCTTCCTGATCGAGGCTCTTCCAGGTACCTTCTTCTTTTATTTGTAGAGTAATACGCGGTTGCTTACGTGAAAGGCTCCTAAAGTGTAAAACACCAAACCGGGTTTGCGCCGGTACGCCTACGGCTGAGTAAGTAAGTGACTTGTCCCTGCCTCCTACTATGTGTAATCCTTTGATGTCAGTCTTATTAACAGTAGGGTGAAGAAAAGCCGTGCTGTCAGGTGCTCTCCATTCACCAAAAGGTGTATTGAGTTGTGTTACTTCCTGTTGCTGCAAAGTATCGAAAGTGTATTGTCCCAGTCCGGGAGGTGTTTTCGACTGACAAGCAACCATCAGTACCAGTATAGTAAGTCTTAGTAGGTGTTTCATTGTGATCGTTTAGTATGTATAATTAAAAATCCGTTTGTATCTATTGTTTCCCTTTAGGGTCAACACTGTATTTCAATCCTTCTATTTCCCGGGCCGTACTGCCATCCCAGTGCACAAATGCAGCGGTAAACATCCATTTGACCTGCGCCGTATGTGATGACTTAAATTTACCGATTGGCAATTTAATGAGCACTTTGTTCCATCCTTTTTCGAGATTTACCTGAGTAGCTGGCCGCCATTCATAGCTTTCATCGACTAGAGGCACTTCCATGTCTCCTTTTCTACCCGGATACAACCACTGTGGAGGGGCTATTTCTTTGTCATTTACCCATATTTTACTTTGCTTGTAGTCCCACTGCCCCGTTTTTGGGGTATCGTCATCATTGGCTCTGCCGGGGTTGTGAAAACTAATCCACATACCTACCTGTTGTTTTTGGGGTGAAAAAACATAGGTATAGGCATATGCTGTGTGATTGGGCTGAGCCTCCGGTAATACTCCCTGCATTAGCGGATGCCACATGTGTCTTAACCAGACCGTAGCACCCCGTGCTTTGGATACTCCCTGTTCTGGTGCATTTCCTTCGGCTGTCTCGATAGCAAACGTTTTAGCTAAATCTCCTTCATTGGGTTGAGGGCGAGTAATATTCCATACTATATCGGTTTGCCGAATATATGGAAAATGCTCTCCCTGAAAAAAACAGTCTCTGTGCCTGATCAAACGTTTTTCGAAAGCTACAAACTCATGGAATCGCAAAGAGTTATCCACCGGAATCAAAGCGGTGGGCTCTTTATATCCTCCTCCTATCCATGCCCGTTCTGCAAAAGCCAGAGCAGAAGGATAAAAGCCATTCATTTTTATAATATCATCCTGATGCCCCACTCTGCGATCGGGCCATGCGCACAAGATAGCACCCAGCAACAGCGAATCTCCTCTGGGTGCATCGCACAACTGCCTACTAAAGGTTTTATATACACCTGATAAAGGATCGTTGTGATTGAGGTACAAATGCCGGGAATCTATCGTTTTTATTCCTTTTTCAGGCTCTACATGTCCGGTCCAAAGTTGATCTATGGTATCATCATCAAGATTTCCGCCCGGCCGCCAGCCTACCACCTGCTTGCCTCTGTGTCGGATAAAACGGGTCATTTCGGGCAAAAAGTCAGGGTTGGTTATCTCTACTTCATCCCCTCCAATATGAATATAGGGCACATCAAAAACCTCACATACCTCCTCAAGTATATTTTTCAAAATACGGATTCCTTCATCGGATTGCATGTTTACACCCATAGCTCGCTCAAATGCGGCACTATGACCGGGCATGTCTATTTCGGGCAATACGGTCACTCCCAGTTGCTGGCAATACCGTACAAATTCACGAGCTTCTTCCTGTGTATAGTACTGTCCCTTATTTCGGGTCATGTGCTCTGCGTCCGTAAGCTGAGGGTATTTTTTTATCTGCAAACGCCAGGCTACATTTTCTGTAAGATGCCAATGAAATACATTGATCTTGTAACGGGCCAGTATGGATACTTGCTTTTTTAGCTCATCGAGGGATATAAAGTTCCTCCCCACATCGTGCATGATCCCGCGCCACTGAAAAGCCGGCCAGTCCCTGATCTGGCAGCTCGCTATTTTGTTATTTTCTACTCCCAATTGCCTCAGTGTGGTTACCGCCCTGAAAAAGCCCAATTCTGAGTGAGACTGAATTGTTACGCCTTGAGGCTTTACTGTAAGTTGGTAGGCTTCCTTGCCATAGGCTGTAAGGTCTTCGTTGTACAAAAAAGCAATGGCTGCACTTTTCTTGCCGGAAACCGGCTGCTGGAGTTGTGTATTTTTTATCCCTTCTGAAGCTAACCAGCCTTGCAAATATTGGATAGCTGAGTGAGACAATGATGTATCGGTCTGTATAGTTGCAGAACCAAGCTGAAAATCGCCGCTACCCCATGTTATTTCCTGTGGCATGGGTATAAGAGCAGGCTGACCTTTGGCTACAAACCCAGCCAGCTGAGTCAATAAAACCGTAAGGCAAAGAATCTTTATCGTTTTGTTTTTTTTCAATCTATAAAAAGTAAATAAAGAGGCTGCCACCTAAAGAACTACAACTAAAAAAATCTGTTCTAACTCCTTTGGCAGCAACCTCTCCTCACTACAACATTACAATCAAATGAATCAGTTGGTATAACCGGTGGTCTGTACCAACAGGGGGTTTCTTCCTATCATGTCCAACGTGATTGGCAACAGCAGCAGGTGACTGTCTGCGGACGAAATGTAGGATACATTTTCATACACATATGCATCTCCTGCACGACGCAAATCCCACCAACGCTTACCTTCAGCTACAAACTCCTTGTATCGCTCATCGAGGATCGTGCGAGTGTTTGCCTCTTTGGTACTATTGGTATACTCGTGCGTAGCTGCTACATAATTGTCGCCATACGCTCTTTGTCTTATTTGGTTTATTTCACCCGACGGATCTTCTCCCAGGTGATTTTTAGCTTCAGCTATCATCAAAATCACATCGGCATAGCGATACAAAGGCACGTCGTTGGTGGCTATTCTGGAGCCTCCCGCCGTAACACTTCCGATAAACTTATTGATAACAGCTCCAAAGTATTTATCGGCTGTGTAAGTAGTGTATCCGGCACCTCCATTATCGTCTGTGTACAATTTGATGAAAGTAGCATTACCCCTGCTGTCGTCAGAATCGTCCAGTGTCAGGAGGGTTTTTTCCGAAGGTCCGTACCGGTTAGACCCATTGGTAACAAACGTACCCATTGAGTTTCCATTCTGATCAAACCGGGGATGAATTTCCGTACCCCTTCCTGTCATACTGTTGTAAAAGTTAGTTGCCTGATCTTCCTCATAGTCAAAGGCAAAAATCAATTCACTGTTTTCTTCAGCAAAAGCTCCTTCGAAAGTCGGCTGTAGCTCCACACCCAGAGCAGCAATCTGCTGTAGTGTATTTTTAGCTGTGGTAAAATCAGTATTTCCGCCTCCCATGAGGTTGCCCGACCAAAGAAACACATCGCCTTTCAGAGCCAGTGTAGCTGCTTTAGACCAGTATATTCTTTTGCCATTCCAGAAAGAACCATCTGTCCCGAAGGCTTCAAGTGATTTTTCTATATCGGCTTTTACAAATGTCATTACCTCAGCTGCCGACGACCGTTCTTTGCTCAGCTGAGACGGGTCTATACTTACCTGTGGTTCGCTGGTAATAGGCACAGCTCCCCAGGTACGCAAAAGGGTATAGTAAAAGTATGCTCTCATGCCATAGGCCTGCCCCAACATATGTGCCTTTTCTTCTTCGTTTTTGAAGGTAATGCCGGGCACATTGGTAATAAAGTCATTGAGGCGGTGAATACGTGTGTAAAAACCTGCCCAACTCCCAAATGGCACAGAGGAAGTGCTGATATTGGATTCGATAATGTTGGTATTGAATGGAGACTCAAAGGTGGCTCCTCCCCAAATATCGCTTCTGAGTTCACCCAATGCCCAAAAGTCAAAATTTTCAGATCTGAAATTGGAATATAAGCCCGCATGTGCTGCTCTGGCCCCATCCTCAGTATCCCAAAATCCCTGAAAAGTAAGCGTACTGGGTGATGTGAGTTCCAAGTCGTCGCTACATGCCATGAGTAGTATGGCACTCGATAGTATATATAATATTTTCTTCATGATGGTCTGGATTAAAAAGTTACATCAATACCAAAAGTGTAGGTGCGAGGCATGGGAAAATCGCCAAACCTGTATCCTCCTAATTCCGGTGTGTCGGTTGAAGTATTTTTGAAATAGTGCAGGTTTGAGGCTGTTACATACACTTTGAGGCCCTTCACCTTGTTTTTCAGCATTTCACTGTTGAAATCGTAGCTCAAGGACACTTCCCGCAAAGCCAGGTAATCTCCTTTTTCCCACATACGGGTGCTACCTCTTCCATAGTTGTTCTGATAATCAACAAATACCATACGGGGCACATCCGTATTCCTGTTTTCGGGTGTCCACGAGTCTAGCAGCTCTGTAAATGCATTCAGGTTACCCTGGGTTTGTTTCAATCCTTTTTCTCTCAACTCATTTCTGATTAAGTGTCCAAATGCAAAATCTGTCTTGACATATAAGTTGAAACCCTTGAACGTGAAGTTGGAGGTAAAAGCACCGGTTACATCGGGCGTGGTTCTTCCTATCACTTTTCTATCCTGAAAATTGATAATATTGTCGCCGTTGCGATCTACCCAGGCTACATCACCGGGGTAGCGCTTTCTGTCGCCACGCAGTAGCTCGTCTACACGGTCGGCGTGCTCATCTACTGCAGCCTGATCGGGGTAAATATAATCTTGCTCATAGGCTACCACTATATCTGTACCCACGCGCTGGCCTTCCTGAAGTCCTCCTACCCAGATAAGCGTATCGCTGGCCGGATCGTAAATTTGAGTTCCTCCCTGACGGTTGAGTTCATTGTCGTTTTCAGGCAGCTTTACTACAAAGTTTCTCACTCTGTAAAATGTAGCTCCTACGTTCCAGTGCATATCCGGCTTGTTGATCACATTTGCATTTATCTGCAGCTCCAACCCTTTGTTTCTCAAAGTACCGTTGTTGGTCGTTACGCTGGAAAATCCCGTCCAGATCGGCAAAGTAAGTCCGGCAATCTTGTCTTTAACATCGCGAATGAAGTAGTCTGCCGTAACATTGATTTTGCCATCGAGAAAGCCCAGGTCAACACCCATATTGAGCGATGTGGAGCGTTCCCACCTCAAATCCAATGTAGGCAGGCCAGTATTGGCATAGCCCGTTTGTCCGTCGTATGTACCCTGCTGGCCGTATGCACCAAACACCTGGTAATTGCCCAGCGACTCTACTTTCCCATTCACACCATAGCTCACTCTCGGCTTTATTTTATTTGCTATGCTGCTCACCTTAGAACCTTCAAAGAAGCTTTCCTTGTGCAAGTTCCAGGCTACTGAAGCTCCCGGAAAAAAGCCGTATTTGTTGTTTCCAAGTCTTGAAGTTCCGTCTCTACGGAAAGTAAACTTAGCTACGTAGCGCGTGTCGTAATTGTAGTCTAGTGAACCAAAGGTTGAGAGGATTCTATACTCGGATTCTGAACTGGTAGGCACACCATTCGCTTCACTACCGGCATTCATAGTCTCGATGATATCTGTTGGTGAATTTCGGGTTCCGGCAGAAAAACCAAAACTATTGTCGGCATAGTATTCTGTACCCACCAGCACATTGAAGTTGTGGTTTTCTCCAATAGTTTTCTCATAATTTGCCAGTGTCGTTACCTGATTTCTGAGAGTACGGCTCAAACTGGCCGATGCATTTCGGGTAGAGTTCAACCTGCCACCGGTCAGGTATGCCCTGTTGAACGACTCGTTATGATTGTTGATGGTAAAATGACTCGCGCGTACAGACAAGCGCAGGTCAGAGAATACATCCCAATCCATGTTTACCCCCACAGACAAACGCTGCTCCAGGTTTTTTCTTCTGAATTTATCCTGGTAGTACAGGGGGTTACCAAAACCATGGTTGGTTCCCGGATTTAGCTCATTGCTAAGTGTTCCGTCAGGATTGTTGTTGTATATTCTGCTGGTATTGGCCTGCCCTGCAAAACGCCTAAAGATGGTATTGTTGCTACCCAATGGGCTTAGGCTTAAATTAGAATGAATATAGTTTACAATAGAACTCACCTTGAAATTGTCCAACACTTTGTAGGACGCAGACACTTTGCCGGAGTACCGCTTAAAGCCTGATCCTAGTGCCAGCCCGTCATTGTCCAATGCTCCCAGTCCTATGTAATAAGTGGCCTTGTCATTCCCTCCATCCATCGATACGTAGTGATCTTTGGTGAATGCTTTTTGATAAATCAGATCGCCATAGTCATTTTCCATAAACAGTATTTCTTTGGACGGATCCAAAGGGTCGGGTATGGTCTGCCAACCGGGCTGATTGAGCAGGTACCTGTTGTCGTCGGTCAGGTACTGCGTCGTAAAGGGAGAATCGGTAGTATTATTGCCTGTACCAAACGCTGTGGCTCCATTCAAAAAACTGGCATCAAAGTTATTTCTTCCAGATGCTTCGTTATAATACGCTACCGCCTGCCTGTTGTATTTTATAAAGTCTGCCGCACCTACATAGTCGGGGGTTTCCCTTTCCTTGTTGATACTGTATCGGTGGCTGTATTTAAAGTTTGTTTTGCCTGCTTTTCCTTGTTTGGTGGTAATGAGGATAACCCCATCAGCAGAGCGAGCTCCATATATGGCGGTAGCCGCAGCGTCTTTGAGTACCTCTATCGACTCGATATCATCGGCATTGAGACCGTAGAAAGAGCTCGGCACTCCATCTACCAATATCAATGGGCTGCCAGATCCATCAAAGTTGGTTCCCCCTCTCAATACCATGGAGGGAGTGGCTCCCGGTTGTCCGGTAGTGTTTGTTACTCTCAGCCCCGGCACTGTTCCCTGCAGGGCTGTCGCTGCATTGGAGCGGGTAGAAGTTTGCAGTATTCGTGTGTCGAGCTTCGACACAGAGGTAGCCATAGTTTCACGAGTTTGTGAGCTATACCCCACCACTACGATTTCATCGAGCTGTTCTGCATCGGGTTTCATCTGCATATCGATAGTCGACTTGCCCAATATGGGCACCTCCACACTGCTGTAGCCTACAAACGAAATTACCAAAACACCATTTTCCGGTGCATTCAGGGTATAATTACCTTCCAGGTCTGTAGTAGTACCTGTGGTAGTTCCTTTTACGATTATGGATGCTCCCGGCAGCCCCTGCCCATTTTCGTCAGTGATTTTACCGGCTATACGTATATCGTCGGCCATAACCACCTCCTGCACAGCAGAGGGCTGATGCTTATCCTTTTTGCTGACAAAAATATTGTCATTTATTCGCTTAAATTGTAGGTTGGAGCTTCTGGATACAAGCACCAATGCCTCCTGAAGTGAACCTTTCACCTTCAGGTCGATGGGTTTATTCAGGTTTACTTTTTTTCCATCGTGTACGAAAGCAAAGCCAGACTGCTCTGCTATGTTCTCCAGCACTTCGGCCAAACTGGCATTTTGCATATCGATTTTCACGCTTACTTCACTTAGGCTCTTCTGTGCTGTGCTGGTTTCTGCCAGCAAAAACGAATAAGCCAAAGACTGCAGCAGCATGCCGTATAGGGCGTATTTCGACATCTTTAAAAATTGCTTTAGATAGTTTTGTTTCATAGTTTTGTTGATTACGATTAAACATTGTTACCGAACCTCGTTTGCCACTTATTCGCAGTTTGTGGCCGAGGTTCATTTCTTTTTCGGGGTTTTTAACTTGTGTCTGCCTTATTCATATCTAGTATTAGTTAATTACTATTTTTACTTTCTTTCCTGTGATTTCATAATCAAAGCCTGAACTGAAGCTCATTCCTTTCAGCACATTTTGCAGCGATTGATTTTTAAATTCTCCCGATACACTCAATGTTTGTTGTTTTAGGTTTATGACTTCCACATCCACATTGAACCACCTCTCCAACGTGATCGCTATCTCACCCAGGTCCGCTTTATCAAAGTATATGACTTCATCTTTCCATGCCAGGTATCGGGGACTCATGGTTGTTTTTTCTATTTTTTGAGAATGGACATCTACAAGTGCCACTTCGTAGGGTGTGAGCATTAGTGGGTCTGAATCTGCTGTTTGTACCTCCACTTTTCCTGTGGCTACTGCTACGTGGCTTACGCGCTCATCGGGGTGTGCTTTTACGCCAAAGGATGTACCCAGCACACGCACCTGCATAGGGTCAGTCACTACTACAAACGGGCGCTTGGTATCTCTCACCACATCAAAAAAAGCTTCGCCTTTCAGATACACTACTCTTTCAGCCTGATCAAAAGGTTTATGATATCGTATTTCGCCTTGTGCGTTGAGTTTTACCCTGGTACCATCGGGTAGTTTAAAGTTAAGTTTCTGCCCTCTTGGATTAGACTTTACTACCTGCAACGCCTCCACTTCCGACAGCCCCAAATCTGTATTTTCAGTCTTTCCGGCAATAGTCCAGAGGATAGCCGCACTAATCAAAACGGCAATACTCGCTGCAATACTTTTATACAACCATCGGCTTGTTGCCTTAAGAGCAGGACGATCCGGAGTTTGATCCGGCATGTGCTCTACTTCCATCAGCAGTTTGTTCCACTCCTCTTCTATGTCACTATCCGATACCGACAGTCCGTCTGCATACTCTTCTCTTAAAAACGCTGAAGCCAATGCGATTTCTTCCCAGCTTTCGGGATGCCTCTTTATCCATTTTTCCCAAAACCGAACATCTCTCTCATTCTGATTAAAAACAAATCGCATGAAAGACGGTATCTTAATGAAATCTGCTGCAGTGCGACTATCCGGTAAATTCTTTTTGCTAAACATGTCAGTGCGTTCTATCTACAAGTACCCGGCTACCTTCTATTGTCCCTGATTTTTTTGTTTTTTTTCTTAAAAAAAAATGGATGAGGCTAAAGACAGGAAATCCCCATATTTATCGGATAGTTGGAATCTGATCTGAAAATGGGTAAATCCTTTGCAATAGCCTTTTGATAAGGGGTGCTGCTTAGAAAAGTGTATGTTTTATAATAAATGAGCGAGGTGCTTTTTCAACACACGAGTTGCTTCGCTGGAAATATTCCTGACCGATTTGTTTTTCAACCGGGTGGCCTGAGTAATTTCCTCATTGTCCAGGCCTTCCAGATACTTTAAACTGATCACTTCTTTTTGTCGGGCAGTCAGTTTTGCCATAGCCTTTTTTAGAGCTTCAAACCTGCCTTCCAATGTTTCGTTTTTTACCAGCTGATCTTCGTAAGAAATCACCAGGTCCTGATGTACAGGATTTAGTTTTTCCTTTACTGACTTATCTTTTTTCAACTTTTTGAAAATAGTCCTCTTCAAAGATTCCAGCAAGTACGCTTTGATGTTGCTCACCTCACCAAATGCTTTCTTCTTTTTCCAAAACCCGGCGAAAATATCCTGTATACAGTCTTTGGTAAGGTCTTCATCGAGGCACAGTTTCATACCATACCTATACAAATCCTGATAGTATGATTTGAAGAGCCACGAGAGATATTTTTTTTCAACATCCATAAGAAAGCTACTTCATTGAAAAAGTATTAAGTTATACATAATACTAAATTAAGGCTTATGTATGACAAAACAAAAAGAAATGACCATGATTGGCTTAAAAAGACATATTGTACACGAGAACCTAAAAAAAGTACTACTGCTAAGGGGGTGAACTAGGCTTTTTTGGTAAATGAACTAACTCCTACAGCCACGGCTACACATGCTGGTATTCCTATAAGCGGATAAATGTAAAAATTTATAGGAGTGAAATATTTCAAATAAGCCAACAGCACAATACTTACCACAGCACCTACCAAAGCTCCATGTCCATTGGTACGCGGAAAAAAGATGCCAAGTATAAATATGCCGGCAAGTGCGCTTCCGGCCAGGCCTATTATTTCCTGAAACAGGAAAAACAGGGACTGAACAGGATACAGAGCCATAACACAGGCGACACAAGTACCAATCACTCCCACAAGTACTGTCGTGCGTCGAGCAACCGAGAAGCTTCCTTCTTCTGTGGTGTTTAGCGAAAATCGTTTGTAAAAATCGATCGTAACGACTGTAGATACACTATGCATACTGCTATCGAGACTGGACATGGAGGCAGAAAAGATACCGGCTATAACCAACCCTGCAAAACCTGCAGGCAACTGATTGGCTATAAACAAAGGAAAAACTCTATCGGTTTCCATACCAATGACCAACAACTCCGGATTGAGCTTGTAATATGCGTACAAAAAAGTACCCATAGAAAATGTAAGCACTCCTGCTGGTATTACCATCCAGGCACTAATCCACATGCTTTTTACAGAGGCCTGCTCATCGCGGGTAGACATGTAGCGCTGAACTACAGTCTGATCTGCTGTATAAGGAGCTATATTCAACGCAAACGCACCCAAAAACAAAGACCATGTAACTACCTCAGTCCAGCTAAATCGCCAATCCACCATTCTCATTTTCTGATCTGCCATCGCTATTCTAGATACTTCCGACACACCTCCGTCTACATGGTTGCTGATATACACCACTCCGATAACCAACCCAAAAATGAGCACCCCAACCTGCAGCACATCGGTCCAGATCACTGCTTCAATACCTCCCATCACTGTGTAGAGAATAGACAATATACCCATGATGATTATAGCCAGAAATATATCCATTCCCATAACCGTAGACAGGGCCAGTGCCGGCAGGTAAACCACCACCCCCATGCGTGCCAACTGAAAAAGCACAAAGGAAATACTACCAAAAAGCCGCAAGCGAATATCAAAACGGTTTTCCAGGTATTCGTACGCTGTAGTGATATTGAGTCGCCTGAAATAGGGTATGTAATAGCGGGTAACCAGCGGTGCAATCAGCAAAATGGTGAAGTACCCCAGGTAAACCTGCCAATCGAATGCAAAAGCGAGTGCGGGTTGCGACAAATAGGTAATCGCGCTAAGCATAGTCGCATAAATACTGATACCGGCTGCCCACCACGGAATTCTGTTTCCTCCTAGGAAAAAATCGTTGGTACTGTTATTTTTTTTTGAAAAGAAAAGTCCGATTGCGACTATAACAAGTAAATACCCACACAGTGTTGCATAGTTTACCCAGCCAAAGTCTGTTTCTTTGGTATGAAAAGTACCCGCAAGCACTTTGGATGTACGTACTCCCGGTGATGTTTCTCCTGCCGGAATAACGATTTGATCCTGCCACCTGACAGCCCTGGTAACCACCTGCGCCCGGTCTGTATATTCTCCCATCGATACCCAGGTATCAGTAATGGTGTGATATGCCATTACTTCGGAAGTGAAGGCAGTTTGTTTTACAAGTTGCTTATCCTGAGCATCCAATGAATCCAGTTTATGGCGGACAATATCTCGCTCCTCATCCGACAATGCCGGGTCCGATAGTAGGGTCGTTAACGTGTCTTTTTGCTGCCATATATCCATACGTCCTGACAAATGCTGCTGAGGCCCTCCTGCGCCTCCCAAAATCAGTATATGAGCATTGCCGTGCTGAATAACCGGAGCAGCTCCGACAAATCCACCGGCTGCTCCCGCAGTGCCATTGGCAGGTACCCCTTGCAGCTCTTTCCACTCTTGTGCCAAAGGGTTGTAGGCGTATACATCAGACAAAAATTGATAAGGACGGTCCAGGTTGGGATTGTAATGGGTACCACTGAAAACAAAAAGCCGCTCTCCCTTGCCATTGTGCTGGGCAACTACTACTGGCATAATCCGTGACTGTCCGGGAAAAGGCCCAAGCTGCTCCCACTGCGCTCCTCTATCCACCTGCGACAGGTCTAGCGATAAAAAATGTGACGTAGATGGCCCACCATTGACAGACTGCCCACCCACCAAAAATAACTGATCACCGATCCTATCACCACCCATGGCGTATAGCGGTATAGGAAGTGCCGGCAACTGTTCTACTATTACTTTTTCACTGTCACTATTCCATTTCAACCGAAAAACTTCTCGGGAAACTCCCTCCTGATTATTCCCACCAATACAAACTATACCTTCGGGTGTATCTATACTCACTCCATAGGCCAGTTTCTTTGGCAAAACATTGTCGGCTTCTACACTCCAAGCGGAACTGCCGGGCTTCAAAACGTAAATCTGGTCGTGCCAGTGTTTTTGCCCTCCCTCCCAAACCGGTTTTTCTGGAAAGTTTGCTCCACCTGCTACCAGCAAGGCACCATCTGACACACCTACAAAAGCTCCATTAACACTATGCTGGTCCGGTATAGGTGGTAGCTCAGACCATTTCATACTTACCGAAGATTGTGCCTGCATAGCCGGCAATACACCAAACAGAAAAAACACGCAAGCAACGGTCTTCTTCAGTTTAACCAAATAGTGAGATGTATTCATAGTTTTTAGTTTTCTTGTTTAGCTAGTCGATCAAAAATTCTCCAGCACTGATACAAAGCCCGGGGAACATGAAAACATCCTTTCCACTTGCCTCCCTTTAGGGTCAGCAGCGGATCTCCCTGCCGGTTGAGGTAGCCAAACCACTCGCCATATTCGGGATCAGGAAACCGACTCCAGGTATACTCATGTACTTTTTGGTACCAGTCCCAGAGCGGCTGCTTGCCGGTGAGAGCATATCCCTTTGCCAGGGCAATCAATGTCTCCAAATGCACCCACCACAGCTTCTGGTCCCATTCCAGTTGTTGAGGCGGGTATCCTTTTACATCCATAAAGTAAAAAAGCCCGCCATATTTCGTATCCCAGCTATATTCCAGTAGTTTGAGTACTGAGTCAGCTGCCTTATCTATGAGAGACTGGTCATTGTTTTTGACACCTATATCCATCATAAACCACATGGCCTCAATACCATGCCCGGGATTGAGCAGGCGTCCATCGAAACTATCGTGAAAAGAACCATCCGGCTGAACAAATTCATAAATCAACCCTGTATCAGGATCTCTAAAAACATCCATTACCTCATAAACACTCCTCTTTATGGCCCCATCCACAACACTCTGATCCAGCACCCCTTCCAGCTCCATAGCCAGATTGGATAGTATCATAGGAAGTGCAAATCCTTTGAGTGGACGAACACCTGTGCTTTTTTCGTAAATCCCTTTGGGATTGTGCTGGCGCGACAATATCTGCTCAAGTGTATCCACAGCTCGCTGCTTGATGGACTCATCGCCTGTAGCTTTAGCATACTGACTGAATGCCATAGTGGCAAAACAATCTGAAAAAATATTGTATGATTCTACGAGGGGTTTTCCTTCGGCATTGGCAGAAAAATAAAATTTACCCTCTCTGTCTGCTCCACATCGTACAAGGAAATCAATGCCTATTCTGGCTGCATCTAACCACTCTTCTTTTTGATCTACTGTATTGTAAATCATAGAAAAAAACCAGGCTTGTCTGCCTTGCAACCACATAAACTTGTCTGTATCGAAAACCTTTCCCCTTCGATCGAGACACGTAAAGTAGCCTCCGTTTTTAGCATCAATCGAATGATTCAACCAAAAAGGGATCACATTGCTGAAAAGGGTGTCTTTGTAAAGTTCAGCGAGTGTTGTGTAATTAAAATTCAATTTTTTACCTGCTATATATGTTATACATAATACAAATATAGAAGGATATACCTGAATTCAAAAAAGGAAACTACATAATCGCAGGAAGCTCTTACAGTTCAGCACTCTCCAACGAAGAAGCTATATCTTTAAAATCTATGGGTTTACTAAAATATGATAATATCAGTTTTTTATTGAGAGCGAGTTGGATTTCGTCGGTGATTGCAAAACCTGTCAGGATATAAAAAAGGACATTGGGGAAATTCATTTTAGCAGCTTCAACAAACTCCAACCCTGTCATATCGGGCATATTCATGTCGGTGATTACAGCTACCGTATCTGCTTGCTCTTCCAAAATCTTCAATCCGTCCGGGCCATTGGAAGCAAGAAACACATCATAGCTATGTCTGAAATACATATCGAACAATTTGAGGTTGATGATTTCATCGTCAACGTATAAAATTTTCTTTTTTTTGGTCATTTGTTTGGGGTTGAAGGTAACTTAACAATGGCAGTGGTGCCCTTGCCTACAGTAGATTTAAACTTAATTCTGCCTTTGTGCTGATGAATGATATTGTAAGTAATCGACAATCCCAGCCCGGTTCCCTTACCGGGCACTTTCGTAGTAAAGAAGGGATCTGAAATTTTGGCCAGATCTTTTTTCTTTATACCACACCCTGTATCACTGATTGAGATTATTGAAAAGTTTTTTAATCTTTTGGTAGAAATCGTTATTTCGCCTTTGTCCTCTATAGCATCAGATGCATTTTTAATCAGGTTGATAAATGCCTGATGAAGCTTGCCTACATTACCCATCGCTACCAGATCTTCGTCGGAGTATTTTTTCTTCACTACCACCCTTCTTTTCAATTGGTTATGTAAAACCACAAGACAATTGTCGATAATGGGGTGAATCTGACAAAGCTCCTCCAGATCGCGGTTCACCCGACTCATTTGATTGAGGCCTTTTACAATAGCAGCGGCACGATCTACTCCTGTTTTGATACAATCGAGCAACATCTGTATATTCTGCCCCTCTTCGGTTTCATCATTCTCAGGTAAATGTTTCTTCAACCCCATATACCCTCCCATGATATAATTGAGAGGGTTGTTGATCTCATGCGCTACACCGGCTGTCAAAACTCCCAGAGAGGCCATCTTCTCTTTTTGCACCAGTTGTTCCTGCACTCTTTTCAACTCTTTGAGAGAAGATTCGGCAGTATCTCGGGCTTCCACCAGATGTCCTTCAATTTCTGCATTTTTACCATGAAGCCCCATAAGACAAACCAACATAATCAGTGCAGAACAAAAGGAAGTAAATACTACCAGCCATACATTGGAAAAAAGCGTAATGGTGAGGTCGGACTCAATGAGGTCATTCAGAAAAGGCTGACCTATCAGCAACATCACACTTACTGCCACCGAAGGGTAAAGGCAATTTTTCTCCCGTAGATCAAACAAAACCCATGGATATAGCGCCAAAGCAAATTGACCAAAATTTAATGCATAGATAGTTTGTCCGCCTCTTGGCACAATATAAGCATGATAAAATGAGGTGAGCAACAACGGCATTACGGCCAGTATAAAACGTGCAAGATTGTACCTCCTAGCATTATTAAATACTAAACAAAGGATGGCAAAACCCACCGTCACAATAGAAATAATACTAAGAACGAAGTATCCGGAAAAAGTAAGGATGAAATATATGAAACCAATAATAGCCAGCAGGCAAGCGGTCATGTTTGCTATTCTGATTTTGGCGTTAAGGTAAGCGGAATTGTCTGACGACTGGCCAATATTAAGTAAAGGAAAAAAAACAACCATAGACAGCCGGGTGAATTATATTGACAATGGATAGTAACAATCGTAGCTAAACACCCCATCACTCGACCAACACCTATAGCATAACCTAATACAGACAATCTTTCAACTACTCACAGATCGCACTAACTAAACTATCATACGGGATAAATAAAAATACGAACAAAAAACAATCAAAAACTTTCACTTGCGGAAGTTATATACGAAAAGTAAAAAAGTGAAAGGGAAAACAAAAAAACTAACATTAGAAAAGAAATAGCGACAAAAAACGCACAACAAACTGACTACCAACCCTTAAGAAAATGTAAAACACCATACGAATCAACTAATCCATATTATCAAAAAAACAAGAAATTTTTACCTTTTATTATTCCTCGAATAATACGGGCAATTAATCGAAAAAAATAATGGATGTGGGGGGTTATATACATAAGTTTACATTTGGATTGCATATGTAATCCAATAGGAACTAATTTTTAATTTAAACTTACGCAGTATGAAGAAACATTTTCTGATTCTTCTGGCTGCCCTATTATCCACGACCTACCTCCAGGCGCAAGCACTGGAAGATGAAGGATATGGGCCTCAGCCAGAGGAATTACTCATCGAAATTACAGGGAATCCTTTTGTAGGAAGTTCTCTGTTGAATTTTGGGATGGTACGTGCCCGGTATATGCTATCGTATGCACTGGTGCCACGGGTAGGTGTTCAGATGAACATCAACAACTATCAAACCACTCCGGATCTGGCTTACAACATCAGCGAGTTTACACTGATGACGGGAGTTGAATTTCACCTTCAAAATGAAGGCAAATTTCATTCTTATGTAGCCGTAGACGCATTGGCAGGCATGAAAAACTCAAGCCTGAAATCCACAACCGGAGCATCCGTGAGCGGTGCTACTTCCAGGCCTTCCAACAACAACCAAAACCTGTCGAACAGAGGTTTTTTTCGTGTGGGGGCACAAGTAGGCTTTGGTGCAGACTACCATTTCAATTCTCGCTTTTACATTGGCACAGAGGTAGGCATACAGCTGATCCGCCAAATGAACAGCGAAATAAAAGTGGATGGTGAACTGTATCAGGCAGGTACTACCACTAACACTGGAGGTATCAACACCACCAATTCTTTTCGCATTGGCTTCAAATTACTTTAATGACAAAAAATTACGATGATGAAAATATATCACAGACAACTTATAAAGCACAGCTTAAAAGCACTGATGCTTGTCGTATTGACAAGCCTATGTGCATGGCAAGCAAGCGCCCAAACCTATGATGCCATCACTTCGCCTGGTGGTACAAAATATCCAGGCAATGCAGATGTGTTTAACTATACTGCATCCGGTTTTGAGGCAGGCACTTCTTTTTTTCTGTATTATACTACCTCAGGCACAAATTTAGAAGAGGAGAATGTGTTGGGCATGAGCACTACGCAAGGTTCTTCCACAACCATAAACTTTAACTGGCCGGAGGAAAATGGAGCTATCAATCTAATATTTGCTGCATTTTCTGGCAATACTTTCTCAGTAGAAGATACCCAGATCGAAGACAATACGTTGATGGTATTTGGCGCTTCTTCTGGTGACGGGTACAGCGGAAATGGCATAAATATGTACAAATCGGGTCCCCGATATGCTACAACGCCTGTTGTTGACCTAAGCAACACTCAAGGCACTGTAAAATTAGCGGTATACCTAACTGACGATGGCGACCTTGACAGCTCAAGCCCTGTAGTAGTGCAGTATACTACAGACTCAGGTCAAAACTATGAAACCTTAACTATTAATGCTCTAACTGTAGGAGGAAGTACCCCGTCTGTTTCCGATGAAGACATTCACGATTTTGACGGATCGGGCTCGTTTTACTTCGATCTGCCTGCAGGTGCTTTGACTGATAAAACGCAATTCAGAATCTTGCAACAGAATACTGATAATCTGTCAATCAATCAAAAGACATGGAGTATTGACGATCTAAGAATCTATGAAGGTGATGAATATACACTGGATGCAGCAGGTATTGGCAGCAACACATCAGTGATTATCGACAAACCCAGCATCAACATTCTTAGCGTAAAAGATAGCCAGGGAAATACTGTCACCTTAGCATCATCTGTCTTTGCTGGTGATGAATTAACCATCGAAGCTGAATTGCTGAATGTAGAATTAGATGACTACAATTTTGCGGCTATGCTAAAAACTACCGAAGAGCAATATGAGCTAAGCGCTGCAAACATTACAAAAGACAATACTTCTAAGCTTATCAGTATCACAGGCAATGTACCTTTAGATGCAGTGTATGAAATACACGATTTTAGTGTATATGCTTATGATGAAAATGCTACCAAAATAGAGCCTGGCATCATGGAAATTGCTGATTTCACAGTGGGAGGTACTATTGATGATTTCACAAACATGGGTGGCGAAGAAAACGGAGCAAACGGCATACTGTATGCAGATGCAGGTGACAGAAGCCTTGCATTCCCTCCAATAAACATACCTAGTAAAGAAGATGCAAACATTGCTCTTACTCTAGCTCGTCAAAAAAACCAAATCAGCCCCGTAGGAACTGAATTAATTGTAGAGGGATCTGTTAACGGAGGGGCTTTTGTTTCTGTTGGCACCATCAGCCTTAATCAAATAAGTTTTGTAGGCAATGGCACGACCAAAATAGAGTTACCCGGTGAAGAATGGTTGAATGATATATCAGGAAGCTCGACCGTTTTAAGAGTTCGTCAAGATTCAAATAACGGCACTGATCTGGACGGCTGGTATATAAAGAAAGCTGAAATAGTAGCTCAATCGAATGTTATTAGCGATGGAATAATTGGAATGGCTACCCCCCAAAGTGTAACTATTTCTAGGCCAGTTATCACACAAAACAATCTGACTTTATCAGAAATACCTTATCCTATGGTAGACCTAACGTTTACTTATACTATAGATAATGGTCAATTCCCTGCAAATACTGGCGCAAAACTTATGCTGGATAAGCTGGGAGCAAACTCTAATTACGACATCATTTTAGCAACTACAGATGACATCACTAGTGGTTCTATCGATTTTAAAGTACCTGCGCTAAACGAAGGTGATTTTACGCTATACCTGCTTACTGACAATGGAGAGGAATACAATGCTGGAATAAATCTACCTGTGTACAATGTTGGTATTGAAATAAGTGAAATAAACTTCACAAACCCGGTAAATATACTGGATGAAGAGTATGGCACTCCAGGAGATAACATAGAAGTAAGCTATACTCTAGATGGAATGCCAGGCAGTGGTGCCGAACTCGTACTTAGTGTATGGGATAATGTAGAAAATGAATACGTTATGATTGGCTTGAGTTCTGATTTCTCCTCTGGAAAAATCTCAGCTACATTGCCCACTGACATTGATTACGGAACCTCACCTAGCTTACAATTATCCATAAGCAGTGGTGTTTTCTCTACTTCATTAAGTGAATCCTTGTTCAATTATCAATATGTTGCCAATGGTCTACCAGAAGAATTTTTTGAAAACACTGTAGGAGTTAAAAACATTTATTATGGAGCTGATTTTGCAGGAGAGGGTGAGCGTTCAGCTACATCCAAAGCCTTAGATTTTAGCCAGGGAGGAACTCTTCAGGTATACTTAAGATCAAACGGTTACGGAGGATTTTCTGCAGAATATCCTTACACCGTAAAATTGCAAAGATCAAACGATGGCACTAACTGGGAAGACCTGAAAGATTTTACTTTCACTTATGCATGGGAATCCTTTTACTATCTCACAGAGCTAACAAATGAGATGTGGTCTGATCAATTTCAGTTCAGAGTAATACAGGAAAACGAATATGAAGAAAACCACAACGTTTGGTATATTCACTCTTTAGGAATTTCGCGCCCTGCATTTATAGAAACAGCTGAAGATACGAAGTTATTCAACCTAGTAAAACCCTCTATCAATGTTGCAGCATTTGACAAAACCAGCTTTTCTATAGGTGAAACAGTAGACATTGCTTACAATGCTCAGCATTTCCCTGCAGGCACAGAATATGCCGCTGTGATAGAAAATAACTCAGAGTATTTTGTAGCGGGTACCAGCAATACACAAAATGCCTCAAGTATATCAGCTACTATGCCTATTATGCCAGTAGATCCTGAAATGCCAACAGACGATATCTATAGTCTTAAAATAGTACCCTTTATGCCGGCATCTCCGGGAGATGCTTATTTCCAGGGAGTTTCTACAGTTTTAGATCTGGATGATGACTTTGCAAGTTTCACAGGAGGTACTTCAAGTACTTCGAGTGGGCTTATGTTCACATTTGATAAGGCAGGACAAAGAAGTCTTGTTACGCGTTCGTTTGACTTGTCTGGAGTTGAGTCAGCTACACTTGAGTTTTATTTCAATAAGAGCTATAGTCATATAGATCCTTCTACCAATAAAAATGCAGTTCCACGCTTAGAGGCATCTACGAATGGAGTAGACTACACAGTAATACCTGTATATGAATTGGCTGAAGGCGAAGAACAGATTTATGATGATGGTTTGCTCTATTTGTCACAAACAATGGAGGTAGACATACCGGAAGCATACTTAGCTGAAAATGTACAGTTCCGCTGGACACAACCACTCAACCTTGGAAACAACAAGAGCAAATGGAGAATCAGTGATGTAAAACTTACTGTTGATGGTAGTAACACGCTTTCGTCAAGCTTATATGATGTAACGCCCAATAGTACAACTATTACGGTAAGCAAACCGTTAATAAGCCACTACACATGGGAGCAAAATGACAAAAACGACCCGATTTTCAATGGAGAGGCATTTGATTACTTCTGGGGTTTAAACCCTGAAAAAATAAATCATACCCTATTTCCAACCGGGACGAGCTACACATTCAGCATCAATGCTTTGGATCCTGAAACAGGAGAAAACCTAATCATAGGTACTACTGATGTATTTGGTGTATTCACCACGAGTGTACCCTCATACCTCCCCAACATGACCTACGATGTGATGCTTACCGCCACAGTAGAGATTGACGGTGAAGATTACATGATCTTTGATGAAGAAGAAGTTGGTTCACTAGAGGTATTCCTGCAAGTAATCAAAACCACCTACAATGGTGATGAAAATGCTAAAATCTATGCAGGTGATGAAGCTACTTTCAGCTATGAAATAGTAAATGATGCAACAGCACAAGATGATGCATTCTACAGTCAATTGTACTACAACCTGATAGTAGAAAACGCTTACAATGGTCAGGATTTTATACTGGCTACACAACAAGGTATAGGTACAGACTTTACCGTTACGCTCCCTCCTTTTGTTCAAAGTGGAAGTAAAACATTTGTGGTGAAGGGTTCTGAAGGAGCTCCTCTGGGAGATGCCGGTACCTTTATCGGACAGGATAGAGTTGAAAATCTATTGAACAATACAGACGACAACTTCTTCAACTTCGACGGCTACATGTCCAGTACACTGGGAGGCTATTCCTTCTCCGCCACTTCGGGACGTAGAGAATTGGTAACTACTGATTTCGATGTATCAGAAGCCAAGACAATAGAGTTTGAACTGGACTTTAACAGAGAAGCAGATGAACTGGCAGCTAATGAGACATTCACTTTCGAATACTCTACTGATGGAGGTGTGACTTACACTACCATGGCTGAATATCCACGACTCGTAGACGAGGGTGGTGATATTAGCTTCAAAAGAATGGTATTTATTCTACCTACAGAAGCACAAACAGCTCAAACACGCTTCCGTTGGGTACAGAAAGAAGCAGAAGGAACCATCATTCTTGATGACATCAAAATAGGATACACGGCTGAATTTCCTTTCGAAACGGTAGGAGAATCTCTTGCGCTCAATCGGCAAAATATTGTGATTACAAATTTTAGCACAAATACTACTTGTGCCAATGATGCCATCACAATCAACTATGAAGTGAAAGGCGGCTTTGGAGACAATGCTTCTATTACAGTGTACTATCAATCCCCGAATAATACAGGGTTTGACACAGAAAACACGAATTATATTTATCCTCTTGGAACTGGTTCTACTGGCTCGCTGGATTTTACACTTCCTGCTGAGTTCTTTGAAGATTACGGGTACTCCAACAAGGACGTACAATTCAGACTGTATGTAAGAGATGAAACGTACACTAATACCAAGGGAATAAAGGCAAACTTCTATTCTAATATCGGCACTTACAGTGCAGCAAGAGTAGAATTTATCTCGCCAATAAACCTGGACGCATCTTTCACCCTCGATGATCAGTTGGAATGTAGCCCTAGCGATATTTTTGCGACCATTTCTTCTCCTCAGGACTACTTCACGTACCAGCTGGTAAACAAAGCTACAGGTGAAGATGTTGGTCCTGCAGTAACCTATGATCCTGAAACAGGAAATAACTCCATCAATCTGGGTGTATTAGTAGACCCTGTAAAACTACAACTCAAAATAACATCCGGTTCTGCAGACGGTAATACCACCTGCAACACCATTACTTCTACTGTTACCCGAGAGCTGCAGGTAAACCCTCAGTATGGATTGTACAGAACACGAAATTCATCTTTGATTGTCCCTTCAGCTAGTTTACCAGGCTCTACTTATGTAGCATCCAATGGTGAAACTGAAACTATTTGCGATGGTTCTAGCCATATAAATTTGAGAGCCGGTAGAATAGAGAGCAACTCAAGCTCAGTATCTTACGCCAGCTCTGTAGAATGGTTTAGAGACAACCTTGCTACTCCGGTAGGATTTGGGCAAACCTTAAGCAACTTTGACCAATCTGGAGATTACTTTGCCCGTGTAACCGATGGTACATGTACCTATGAAACCGGTTCTATTACAATCAACGTAGTGGAAGCTCCCGAAAGACCGGAAGTAACCGTTGTGAGTGGCGACCTGCTATTCTGTGAAGGAGAAGGCGAAGTAGTATTAGAAGCGCCTGAAGGCTTTGCATACTACAAATGGAGCAATGGTGCCGGCACCAGAACAATAACCGTAGACGAAGCAGGAGAATACAGCGTACAAGTGGCGAATACACCTATGGATGCTGGTGGATGTACTAGTCCATCTTCAGTACCAGTAGTAATAGAAACTGCTAATGCACCAGAGTTTACCGTGAGAACTTCTACAGGAAGTACAAGCGGCAATTATACTACGATAAATGAAGGTGTAATATTAGAAGCCTGTGAAAGCAGATCCATCTACTTCTTCGAAAATGGAAATTACTCCAACAATGGAACAATTGTAATCACTAAAGACGGAGCTGAATATGCTTCTACTACAAGTGCTTCATTCACTATTACTGAATCAGGGGTATACTCTGCAGAATGGAGAAACAACGATCTTACCCTTACGTGTACACGATCTATTGGCAACTTCACTGTAACTATCCATGAGCAACCAACAGGTACGCCTACGCTTACAGCTACAGGCAACCTGGAATTCTGCGCAGGAGAAGGCACAGTGACACTCACTGCTCCTGAAGGATTTAGCAACTACCACTGGATGAGAAATGGATCGTCGATCAGTAGCAATACTCCCGGCTTTTCTGCTACATCCAATACATTGGAAGTATCTACAGGTGGAAATTACTCTGTACAGGTAGGCAATGCGGCCAACTGCTACGGACCTGTTTCAAACTTTGTAACATTAACCGTACGTTCACTGCCTACCGGACCAAGTAGCGTATCTCAGGTAGCTAGCAGTTGTGGTGAAGGTAGTGTTACCTTTAAGTTTAACGGTAGCGAAAGCTACAGATACCAATTGATCAACGCCAACACGGGCCAGCCTTCCGGCAATGCTGTAGGAGGTGCTAGTGGTGCCAGAATCACTTCGGCGGCTATCGCAGAGAATACACCTTTCTACTTTGAAGTATCCTATGCCGATGGCTCTGGGTGTGTATTTTATGACGAAAATGTAACTTACACAGGAAAAGTCAACAATGTATCGCTGGAATTAGATGGCAACACGTTGGAAGCTAAGGTTTCGTCTTTCTATAGTGTGGAAGAAATCAGATGGTACAGAAACGATGTATTGATCAAAAACAAAACCGGTAACTACTCTATCAGCATCACCGACGCTGCTCAATACAAAATTGAGGTAGATTTCAAAGGTGCAGGTATTTGTACACAGTCATCCAACTCGATAGACCTGGGAGGCAGTGCGCCTGCCGGCCGCCACAGCGGACGCATAGCAGCCAACACCTACCCTAACCCATCGCAGGATGAACTCAATATCGATATTGAAGGCGACAACTTTGGCGCCTATAGAGTTGACATCATGTCGCTGGCTGGTCAGGTACTGATATCCCACGAGCTCAACAAGCAACTGGAAGATTTCAGTGAAAAAATATCTATCCAGAAACTGGAAAGAGGTATATACAACCTGCACATCAGCAAGGATGGACAAAGCAAAAATTTCAGAATTGTTAAAAATTAAGAATCATGAGAATTTTCAATTATATAATCGTCGCAAGCATGGCCATCATGGCCCTTGCTTGCGCAGAACCTGAGCAACCCACTGCCACACAAATGGCCATAGGAAACTGGGAAGTAGCCGAATACTATGTAAACGGCCAGACAGACGGCAGCTCGGTTATCAACAGGTTTACCCTCGAAAGGGATGGCTCTTTTATTTTGGAAGACAACAACGGTATCCTTTTTGCCGGTACCTGGACAGCCACCGACACGCAACTAACGCTTACGCAAACTGGTGATGGTGGACAGGTCTTTGACTTTACTATAGTATTCCAGTCTTACACCAAAATGCAACTGCTTCAGGTTATCTCCAGCCCATCTGCCGGAGACATTGAAATCCGTTATCTGATGGATCTGGATGACACAGGCAGGTACTACGGTAGCGGTAGCTGATAACTCTTCGCAGCTGTAAAACACTGCGATAGCAATATTTTTAAAAACTGTCTCGATGGAAGTGGGGTTTTCCCCTCTCCTGTCGGGGCAGTTTTTTTATGCCTTTACCTAAGCATAGAATCAACCAAATCGATAAAACCGACACATTGTTTTCGTAAGGAGGAGTTGAAAGGCATAAATAAACCTACCCTTTTGTTCCCAGACAGAACCTATGTCAGCTTACCAAAACCGAAGGTCGTTTCAGATGCTCTACCCGGAAGCAACCCTTTAATATGAAGAACTAGGAATCGGAATCCACACCCGCTTTTTCGGAGAGATTTTTATCTTTCCCGGTAAGCTCCCGTATTTCATCGTCGAGTTCCTGCCAGTCGTCAAACGACAACTCCAGCGACACCTCCTCTTCTTCTTTTTTCACCATCAACCCACCAGACATAATCAAACTGGAAGCCAGAATAACGATTAGTAGTATGGTTGAGTTAAAGCTCTCGTCCTGAAACTGGAGAGGTATAGAGAAAAACAAAAGCACTGTAACCAATCCTCTGGGAGCAATCCACAACTGAGGAAAGATGTTTTTTCCCACAAAAAAACGCAAAAACACAAACCGGATAAAGAAAGTGGAAGCCAGCACACCCAGCGATATATAAATTGCATTGAGGTCTGTAATGCCCGAAAAGTCGAGCGTCATACCAAAAATCACAAAGAAAAAAGTACGTACTACAAAGGCTGTCTCCATAGTAACCAGGTGAAAATCCTCTGTAATTTCATTGAGAGATTCCGGCTTGATTAGTTTTCTGAATTTCCCTTTGAAAAAGATTTTATAGTTGTTGAGCACTATCCCAAATACCATAATGGTCATGAGCGACGACAAGTGAAATAATTTGCCGGTGGCATACAGCAATACCAATACCGATATAAGGAAAAACAGTTTTACTTTAGACTGCAGGTGCTGCAGCAACAATACCAGTGCATAGCTGATAACCAAAGACAGGATAACCGTAATGACTATACTGCCCGAAATTTCGGTAACGACCTGCGTGATGCCTGCAGCTTTGTGCCCGCTAATCATAAAATAGAAAAGCATAATCCCCAGAATATCAGAAAAAGAGCTTTCATAAATCATAAACTCTTTTTTGTCATCGACCAGATTGGCCACACTGGGAATTATAATAGCACTACTGAGAATAGACAAGGGTATGGCATACATGAGCGCACTAAAAAAATCATCTATCAGGTAAATGTGGAATATGTACCCTATAGCAAACATGGTAGCGATCAGGGAAAGCAACGCTACTACAAAAGACCGAACTAGAAGAGGCTTTTTGTCGCGGGTAAGTGCCAGGTCCAGCGAGGCTTCCAATACGATCATTATCAATCCCACTACGCCAAGCAGCTCCAGTGCGGCCATTACGTAGGCACTCACATCTACAGCCATTCGCTGGAGTAGCTCCTGTATGCCTATACCCAACCCGATAAGCAGCAATACACTGGGAATGTTCGTTTTTTTCGACACATAGTTGAAAAAGTAAGAGATAATAATTATTAATGAGATAGTAATTGCTTGGGTATATGCGTTAAAGATGTCCATAATTCACTAATTTGAGAATCGAATGCTTTTGTTGAGACTATAAAACAAACTAACGGTCACTTTTCATATTCGTTATAGGTGACTTTTAGTCATAGGCTAGTCTCAATAAAGCTACCATTATAATAAGATCAATATATGGCAAAAAAGAACAAATTTGGAACATTTGGAGGAGTTTTCGTTCCATCTATACTTACTATTCTGGGGGTAATCATGTATTTGCGGCTACCTACTATCGTAGGTGAAGCCGGCCTGTGGGCTACCATTGGTATTATTATCGTGGCTCACATTATATCAGCCACTACCGGCCTCAGTGTGTCGTCTATAGCCACCGACAAAAAAGTAGAAGCCGGTGGTACCTATTACATGATTTCCAGAAGCCTCGGCCTGCCTATTGGAGGTACGCTGGGTATAGCCCTCTTTATTGGTCTTTCGTTTAGTGTGAGTTTATACCTGATTGGTTTTTCAGAGAGTTTTCTCAACTACTGGCAACTCCCCACCGATATCAACAACATTCGCCTCACGGGTACTATTGTGCTGCTGGCTGTCACTACGCTTACCTTCATCAGCACTTCACTGGCCATCAAAACTCAATATTTTATCATGGCGGCTATAGGATTGTCGCTGGTTTCCATCCTGTTTGGGTCGCACGATTTTGCACCCGATACGCCGGTATTTACCAATCCCTCCTCTACCGTACCACTGATGGTACTATTTGGTATCTTCTTCCCTGCGGTTACTGGGTTTGAAGCCGGAGTGTCTATGTCTGGCGACCTCCAGGACCCAAAAAAATCAATACCCCTTGGTTCGATCATGGCCATAATAGTGGGATTGGTGGTATATGTAGGCATGGCCGTATTTCTTACCCTCACGGTAAGTGGTGATGCGCTGGCCAACGACTCCAATATATTACTCAAAATAGCACTGGTACCCGAAGTAGTGATAGCAGGTATATGGGGAGCTACCCTATCTTCTTCACTTGGTAGCATCCTGGGTGCTCCCCGCATATTGCAAGCCACGGCAGTAGATAAAATCACTCCCAAAATATTCGCCAAAGGATATGGGGCAACCAACGAGCCCCGCAACGCGCTTTTGCTCACCTTTGTAATAGCCGAAGCAGGCATCCTGATTGGCGAATTAGACCTGATCGCACGGATTGTTTCTATATTTTTCATTACCACATACGGCTTTCTCAATGTAAGCGCTACGTTTGAGCGCTGGACCAGTACCGATTTCAGACCCGAGTTTAAAGTACCGGGCTGGATCAGTGTAGTCGGTGCTATTGCCTGTATACTGGTGATGATACAGCTCGATCTGGCTGCCATGGTAGGCGCCATCGTTATTCTGTCGCTGCTCTTTTTGTACCTCAAGCGCAAGGAGCTTACACTCGACTCGGGCGATGCATGGAGCGGTGTGTGGGCCTCTCTCGTAAAAACCGGACTAACCAACCTCAAACGTGACAAACTGCACAAGCGCAACTGGCGCCCCAACATCATCATGTTTTCCGGCAATGCCGACACACGGCGATACATGCAGGAAATAGGTAAGGCCATATCCGGTAAGTTTGGTATCCTTTCCGCTTTTGAACTGGTAAAAACAGACGACAAACTACTAGACAAAACTGAATCCATTTTATCTCAGGAAAAAGAATCGGGCTACTTCAGGCACAAAATGTATTGCCGGGATGTATATGAAGGCATGGAGCAAATCAGTCGGGTATTTGGATTTTCAGGAGTAGAACCCAACTCAGTACTGATGGGGTGGAGTCAAAACGAGTCCAACAGAGCAAACTTTACGCAACTGCTCAAAAGTTTTGGACACAACCGCTACAACACGCTCTTCCTGAAATATGACCTGGACAAAAAATACGGCGAAAACAGCACCATAGACATTTGGTGGAGCGGCAAAGGTCGCAACCTCGCTTTTGCCATCAACCTGATCAGGCCCATAGCCTACTCCAAACTCTGGCGAAATGCCAAGGTACGTCTGCTTATGATCAACCCTGTAAACGAAGAAGCGGAAAACCTGTACAAATCTACTGCCGCTATACTGGCCAATTACCGTACAGATGCCGAAATACGAATTGTAAACAACGAAATAGATCCTCAGCCCGACCGAAGTATCATCGTAGAAGAATCGAAAGACACAGATCTGGTCATACTGGGTATCGCAGACAAAAAGTATTACCAACTCGATAAATACTACGACGAAATCAACAGTACCGTCTGTGCTCTTGGGAGTACTCTTCTGATACATGCAGCCGACGATTTTGAAGAGCTTGAAGTACTTACCGAAACCAAATCCAAAAGTGCCCAACTGGTAGAGGATATCGACAAAGAGGTTATCCAGCTACCCCCGCTCAAGTATTCTAAATATCCGGAGATATCGACCGACATCATCAAAATAGACATCAACGGTCAGAAGGTGCTCGAACTGCTACACCGAAAGGCATTCCTTCCGATATTCAAAGACCACAACACCATTTTGAGTGACCTCTCCGACAGGGTAAAGTACATTCAAAAAGAACTGAAAAAGATAGGAGATTTTGAAGACAGCTACCGCAGGAAGAAAGCCATTGACAAGCTGAAAAACGAAATATTCTACCGCATAAATGCACTTTTTACAGAAAGACTACTGGAGAAAAACCTACCCGACCAGCTCACCAAACTCAACGAAGGCATTGCCTGGTATCACAACCGCCTGATCGACGAATTCAAACGTTTTCCCAAAAGGCTGATCATCAACTATCAGGACAGTGATTTTGCTATACAACCCAACGACTCTTTGGGGCTGAAAAATTTTAAAAGATGGAAAAACACCAAGCACTGGCTGGTAGGCAAACCCATCACACACAAAATTCGCTACAAAGAAGTAGCGCGCTACTACCAGCTACACAACAGACTACAGTTTTTATCCCAACTCCTTTATCGCTTTGAAGAAGAGGAGATGGCCTTTTACCACGACCTGAGAAAAATCACCAACGCGATTGTGATTTTTCTGGACGAGACTGAAAGAAAGATATGGGATGACTCTAAAGAATGGAACGACCAGGCCAAGCTGAACAAAGTGCTGGCTATGATAGACAAAGAATCGCAAAGCCAGATAAAACTCAGTACACTATACGAAAGCCGATTGCAGTTGGAGTTTAGAAAAAACCTGCAACGCATGAACAACGATCTGGAGCAGCTGGACATCAACAGTGCCATAGAAAAAAAGAAAAAACCGGCAAAATACATCAGCAAGCTCACTGCAGACATACTACAGGCTCCCGAAGAGATACTGGGCAAAATCAAAACATTGCTCAACATGATACTGATGGAACTATCGGTAAACGCCACCAAAAACCGCATAGAAGACCTTCACGAAAAATTTGGTGAGCAACTCCGCCACACAATCCGTCAGAAGTACCTGCGTGAACTCGACAGTATAATCCAACATATAGAAAAGCAGCACGATCCTGCTATACTCGACAAATACAAGCTCGAAGAGGAGTTTGAAAACGATCTCTACCAGCTGTTTAGCGAAACACTGGAAAAAATGCTTGCCCTGACCGAATCTATGCCAGAGTCGGTAGAAGTCTACAGCTCCACCAGTGGCCATACCGAAGAAGACGAAGATACGCTGGCTATATCAGTAGCCAGCATGGCCGAATATTACCTAAAGTCGCGCTATGAAGTAGCCGTAGAGCAGGAATTTGAAAACGTGATGGATGCCGTAAAACGCTCTATCTATGCCTCCAGGGATTTACTCAACCTGACTCAGTTTAATATCGAAAACACGGACAAAACCGCCACATCGGAGGTACAGCGCTCCCTACTGGACGATTGCGCAGGAAAGCTGGCCAAGGAGAAAGAGGCTATCCTCGAAAAGCTGGAACAATACAACGCTTATGCCAATACGCAATTTGAGCGAGCCTTCGAGCCTCTCTCGTCATTTAAAATAGAAGAAAGCGCCCGGGATTTTGCCTCCGGCCTGCGCAACTATCAGGGACAAAAAGTTCTCTCCGGCATGAGTTACATCACCGGTGAAATCAATAAGTTTTTGCGGTCGTCTATCACAAGACTATTCTACAGCCGCAGCGAGGGTATACTGCTGGCCAAGAAGCTCAGCAGCAACCCTGAACTGAAATCGATTAACAGCAGACTGCTGGATTTGCACGACAAAGTGAACCCTTCGCCGGAGGTAATCAAGTCACTGCCACAGTACTATGTAACCCTATTCAACGGCAAGTCGAGTATCAGCAAAGACTTTTGGATACCCCGACCTACGGACGAACGCACTTTCAACAAGGCGATGCAGCGCTACCAGCAAGGCTATGGAGGTGGTATTTTGCTGCTAGGCGATCGCAATTCCGGTAAAACAGCCTTTAGCAAGTACGTCACCCACCGCTACCTCAAAAAGAAACAAACTTATGCCTTGTTTCCTCCTCTACAGGGCAGTCCTACCCTGCAGGCCTTTGCCGAAGCACTGCGAAAAGCTACGCAAAAATACGGCGACACCACTCAGATACTGAGCCAGTTGCCGGAAGGCAGCACTGTAGTAATCAACGACCTGGAGCTATTTTGGGAACGCCACGAAGATGGATTGGATGTAGTACGTCACTTGTCTCAGCTCATCGACGACTATGGGCAAAAGATTCTCTTTATCGTAAATATGAACCCCCATGCCTATAAGGTCATCAATGGCATTACCAGCCTTGGCGATAAGTTTATCGAAATCATTAATTTCCACCCCTTTGATGCCGAAGAACTGAAAGACCTGATCATGAAACGTCACCGATCCAGTGGACTATCTGTGCGTTTTGCAGCCGATGAAGATCAACTGGGCGATTTACAACTGGCGCAATTGTTTAATTCCTACTTTAACCTGGGCGAAGGAAATCCCGGCACTGCCCTCAACAGCTGGCTGGCCAATATCAAAAAAGCCACCGGCAATCAGCTTATCATTCAAAAACCTGAGTCGCCATCGCTGGCCGTATTTAAAGAACTAAGCGAAGAGTGGGTAATGGTGATTACACAAATAGTATTGCACAAACGCATCACGATCGACAAGCTAAGCCGAATTACGGAATGGGACTACCACCAGTCCAAAACCATGATTCAGGCTATGTTGCGGGCCGGCCTGATCATAGAAAAAGCTTCCGGCACATACCACATCGATCCTTTTATCCAGCCTTTTGTAGTAAAAGCACTGAAAGAAAGAGAGGTACTATCATGAACGTCAAACACATTATTGCTTTTGTAAAGCGCCCTTTTTATCGCAGAAAAAACAAAAACAAGCCCTCTGAAAACCGGCGCACATCGCTGGCTAAACCGTATCGGTTTTCATGCCAGTGGGATAGCGAACGTTTTTTTCCGAAAAAGGAAATACGGCAGCTGATCATGCTGGATCCGTGGAGTATTGTCTCTTCCAGTGCTATTCATTTTGAAACGGATGCTGAAAAGCCAGAGCTAATCAACATCCGTTTCCTGACCCTGAACCCCACAAGGGCCCGCTCCCTCGAAGAGAGGATTCGGGCTAAACTAGATAATTGGTAACCTATAGGCCAGCCAGGAGCTGGAATATCAAGCCTATCACTTAGTCACTTTATACACTCGCTCTTGCATACGTGCATTTCGTATTTCTTTCGGTTGGATGGCTGGCAAACTGCTTGCAGGCTTATCTAAATAAAAATAGGCTACTGCAGATACGTCATCACTGCGGTACCAGGTGGTTGACACCCCATCAGGAAACTCGTCACTTTCTAAAGCAGGCGGGTTTTTCATATCCAGGTAGCGCTTTGAAGCATCAAGACCATCTTTTTCTACATAAGACCAAAGTGGCTCGATATCCACACCCTTCGCACGAATCTTCAGCATATTTCCTTTAGGTGTGTTTCCCATTTGCTGGATCGTTACCCGACAGTCTTTGTGAAAATACACAGGGTCAAGCGTATGATAACGGTAAAACGAGTACAGGTCATGCTCCTTGTCTGACACCAAAGAACCTTGTATGCGGTTGTAAAACTCGCCCTGACCCCAGCCCGATCCTATGTAGTCTTCTGTACCTGTACCAACCAGTGTTGGATATTTATCATCTCCGTCCAGGTAAATCTTGACCTCACCTTCACCAAACCAGCTTCCTTTATACACTTCATTACCGATCACACCTATATGTGTACCTAAGTACCGCCCGCTCCCTTCTACTCTTGGTAGTATTTCAAAGTCTTCTCCTAGTTTGGTGTCCAAATCTCTATGCCAATACGCATGAAAATAGAGCATATCGTCATCGTGTCTGGGGACTTTAACAAAATTGATCTTGTAATAAAACATAATAATATTATCCGTATTATTCACCATCTCAATTCGGGCAGCTTTGCGATATGGCATGGGAATAAAGGCATTATGAGATTTGGCTTCCGGGTTTGCAAACAACTCCGATTCGAATTTGCGATATATACCCAAAGCATTTCCAAAAAATTCAACAAAAGGCACTGATACTGCCGGCTTGTCCGCATCATCCCAGAAGATTTCCAGAATTACGTTTCTTCGTGTATCTGTGCCCCAAAGCAAACTATTGGCTGACCACATTTTGGTAATAATGCCAGCCCCTTTCTGATCGAATATTACCGTACGCTCATTGGGTGGCAAGAGCAAATATGCATCGCCTTTGGCGCCTTTATTGGTCATGGCTCCTTTGCCTTTGGCTCCTGTAGGATTTTCGGCACTCACCCAGCCGGTTTCTACTCCCTTAGGTGCCTTCTTATAATACTCCTGAATATTATTCACTCCGTAGGAGGTTTGAGCCGCAAGCCTATACTGCCCCAACAGCACTACAATTACCACTACAACAACATTCCTCATCATTCTATTTTTCATAATTACAATTTGATTTGATAAACTCACTTTTATTTTACAAGTATTTTTTCCGTATCTGTTTGTTCACCTGAGGTTACAGAGAAAGTATAAATCCCGGGATTTAAACCCAGTGCCAGTCTTTGATTAAAAGCACGGTGGGCTTTATAAAAAGTCTTTTGCCATACTTTCCGTGCTGCACTGTTGGTCAGTGTAAGCTTGATCTCTCCCACAAAATCATTTTCCAGTTTTAGGTAGAAAAACCCGTCCTGTGCCGGATTGGGATACACCAAAACATTTTCGATTGCTGTATTCGCTACGGCAGAAACAACAGGGTCGGGATGGGTAACCGCTACTACATCTGAAAAGGGCGAACTAAAGCGCTCATTAAACACCCGGATTTTGTAGTATACCACCTGATTGCCTGAAACGCCTTCATCGGTGTACACTGTCTCATCAGCTCCTACCCGAATGTCCGTATAGTTTTCAAAGTTTTTATCGAAAGATTTTCTCAAAACAAACCCCTGCTTATCCTCCGAAGTATCGTGCCACTGCAAAATGACACTTCCTGCATCTATCTGATAGACCAGATTTCGGGGAGCTTTGAGTAGTTGCCCATGCATGAGCACCATTGCCTGATTGGCTTCTATATCCAGCAGTGTGTTGACTCCACCATTGGGCCACCGAACGCTCAGGCTATCGATCCTGCTGTATGCTCCCAATCCAAAAAATGCTTCGTAAGGCTCCTGTCCGTAAAAACTGGTTCCTGAGGTTATAAGCCTTTTGTTTTGCATATTTCCATACCAGATGGTCAGCTCCGCTCCTATGGCATAGCTGTTAGTCCCGGGCATTCTTGGTTTTATTACCAGGTAGTTAGGTCGGCTTTCTCCTTTGTCGAGCTGATTTTGGTAAACCCGTATGGGTGTACTTTCGGTAGTGTCGTTTTTAACACTCTGAACCAAATCCAGGTCTCCATCTCTATCATAGTCACAGCTTATCAGGCTAGCAGCTGAATACCAGTCATCAAAACCCGAGGCAGTGGATTGGTCCTGAAACCCAGCGTCACCGTTGTTGATCCACAACCGGGACTGATCCGGCTGCCACTCCTCCTTTATCCAGCCGTTTGTAACGGCCAAGTCAAGCAAGCCATCGTTATTTGCATCAAAAAAAGTAGTTCCCCAATCCCATCCACTTTGGCCTATTCTGTCTTTGACAGCTCGCTCACGAAACCAAAGTGCACCCCTGTTCTGCTCGTTTCTCTGCAAAACATTGTGCTGATCGACTCCTCCGAAATGCCTGGTAATGTTAGTAGCGTAAACATCAAAATCACCATCATTGTCATAATCCCCCAGGGTGAGGCCCATTTCGTTGAATCGGCTGTCTATATTGTATTGTTCGCCCAGGTCTGTGAACGACCCGTCTTGATTGTTGATCCATAGCTGATTTCCATAAAAATCGATATTGCAATAGATGTCGAGCCAACCGTCGTGATTAAAATCATACATGATGGCCTGCCAATTGTAGCTTCTGGCAGCCACTCCCAGCCCACTGCTTGCACTTATATCCGTAAATCCCCCCACTCCATCGTTTAACAAAAAGGTATTTGGCCCATTCCAAACCGTGAGCAAAATATCGACATAACCGTCGTTGTTTATATCGCCGGCACTTAACCCTCCTATGGCTTCTTTATCCTTGTCGGTATATTTTACCGATAGGTCTACTCCTGCGTCGGGTGTATCTTGCACAAATTGCCCGCCTTGTATCTGTTTATAAAAGAATAAAGAAATTTGAGAACTCCCACAGTCTGTATTGGGATAGCAATCGCTGGCCACCACCAAATCCAAAAGACCATCGCCGGTATAATCCACCCACAACGCAGCTCGGCTATTTTGCATAGCGCTTACCCCCAGCTGCAGGGCTGATTCTACAAATTGGCCATTGCCTTGATTGACATAGATATGATCGTGTAGACCATAGGTAGTAGCACTGAAAAGGTCAATATCGCCATCGTTATCAAAATCAGCCGCGGCTAATCCATGCCCATGGTGATTGGGGGCATTCCTTATATAAACCAGTCCCAACGATGCGGATACATCGTCAAACACGGGCGTTTGAGCAAACAGGACAGGCATACTGACTATAACCATCGTCCATAGCCGAAGAAAAAAAGAGCAGCCGCTATAAAAAGTTTCCTTGCCCATATTATTTCCTTACAAATTTCCAAGTGTACTTTTCCGAACCCCGATACAGACTCGCTATGTATATGCCTCGTTTCAATGTCTCGGCAGAAAACGTTGTATGATGCTCTCCTGCCAGGGCAACAAATGCCACCTCTTTGATCAGCTTTCCCCGAAGATCATGAACATACAACGTCATGGAAGCTGCCTCACTTAACCGAATGTGAAGCCGTAGCTTATTGTGAGCAAAGTCCCCTCTACAGTAAGGTGAAGCTGGTTCGACTATGTTTTTCTGTATTTTAGAAATGACCCGGGACTTTACTTTATAAGTAGTTAACCCTTCACAAATGTTTTCCTTCGATTTAGGATACGTAAGCAGTGTATCCTGTTTGATCTGCACCTCATTGAAATAATCATCAGGATGCACATATACCTCTACCGTGTCTTTGGGAATGGCAAGCACGGTAAGCTTGGTTTCCAAAACACCGTAAACCTGCCCTTGCCGGTTTCTTAGCGTATCGTAATACATGCCCGGAAAATGCCTGTATTCATTTGCTATGAGCATACTGTCTCCTTCGCAGATCTGGTGCGATTGGCTGGTAATAGCCGGGGCTTCCTCTACTACAGTGATGAGTCGGTTTACTGCTGGGTTATACAAAGTCTGTTTGCGACCGCACACCCAGTGTACTTCCAGGCTATCTGCTCTTTTGCTCTCCCCCAACCCAAAATGAGCGACAGTAGAATTTTGCGACAAAAAGCTCGACCCTCCGTCTATCGTCCTGAGGAGCACTTCATGGCCAAGGTACAGTTTGAGTACACTCCCTATTCCGTCGGCATTGCTATACACTCCTTTGAGTTTCACCTTTAGCCAGGCATGTTGTTCAGCAACATCATTGCGCAACAAAAGGGCATTGCCGTCGGCGGGGTTGTCGTGTGCGTAGGAGTTGATCAGCACATCCAGGTCACCGTCATTATCAAAATCGCCCGTAGACAGTCCACGGCCATTGTGTTCTGAAGACGCTATCAAAGCACTTACATCATCAAAGCGTCTTCCGGCTGACTGGAAAAGCGAAGTACCTAATTTCACTTCTCCATCCAGGCTTCCGTTGGTCACCATCAGATCCAGGTGACCATCATTGTCATAATCAAAAAAAGCCGTACCCCAGCTCACCTTGTCTACCAACCCAACTCGTGCATTTGTAGCTACTTCCCTAAACCACAGGTGGTGATTGGATCTGTTATGCAGAAGGTTTGAATTAATATTGGTGGTGTAATAATCCAGATCACCGTCCTTATCATAGTCTCCTACAGCTATTCCCATCGCATTGATGCCCCTGTCTACATTGGCTGTTTCGGATATGTCTTCATATTCGTCCCCGGCACTCAGGTAGAGGGTATTTTCTTCAAACCAATACCCATAATCATTGCCAATGTATATATCCGGTTTGTTGTCTCCATCCAAATCGGTGAACGTAACGGCCAGCGATGCTCCTCCTCCCGACACTCCTAAGTCGTCTGCCACGTTTACAAACCTGTTATTCCCCAGATTTCGATAGAGCATGTTGGGTAATGGCTTGACGATGTGGTTATCCATAGGGAGATCATCGTAATCCACATAATTGCAGACGTATATATCCAAAAGGCCATCTCGATTGTAGTCGCCTAGTGCTACAGATGTGCTTAAAGACATGTCAGAAAACCCGGCCTCCTTAGAAATATTACTAAAGGTCTCGTCCCCATTGTTTTGCAAGAGTACATTTGTCCATTTTTCATCTGTGGTGACAAACAAATCCCTGAATCCGTCATTGTCTAAATCACCCGCTACTACTCCTCTGGTACGAATAGAACCCATGAAGGAAATTCCGGCGCTAAACGTAATATCTTCGAAAGTGCCATTCCCATTGTTTTTAAATAACCTATCCGCACTGCTTCCTCCTATGAGATACACATCTTCATAGCCGTCATTGTTGAAATCGAAAAAAACGACCCCTCCGCCTATCGGGTGAATGTCCGAAAACCGATGCAACACCCCTGCCTGAGCAGATATTTCGTTGAAGCCCTGTGCTTTTGCTCCGTAGCATGAGGCAAAGACGAAAATGACTGTAAACAAATAGTGAATCACTGAGCCTTTTTTTGATAATGCAGATATGAAAAGCCGGCCAGATACTACCGAGCACAATAGCACAGCACAGCAGAAAGACATCAGGAGGAAAACCTGATGTCTTTCTGTACTTCGATGATATAATAGTTTAGTGCCAATTCGCAATTGGCCACTTTATCGCATCTTACTTGCCTCTAAAGGTAATTTCGTTCATTCCTATATCCGGATTGGTGTCATGAAAGTTATCAATAAACACCAGACGCAAATACCTCACCTTGGTCTCATTTTCTATTTTCTTAGAAAAGCCTCTTCGGTCATCTGAGTTGGTTCTGACATCATCTACCAGTAGTGTCCACCCCAGGTTTGTTGATTCCGTTTTCCATGCGGCAAAATCTTCATTGGCCGCAACAGTAGTCTCTTTAGCCGTTATATCCTCTACATCACCCATTCCCCAAATCTGATATTTGTTAGGAGTTACAGGGTCATAAGGAAGAAAGCCAACCAGATCAAACTTTGTGAGCTGCAGGGTAACTCCAAGATCGAGTGTAATGTATGCCGGCTTAGGTGAATTTTGCTCTAAAAACACTTTTACTGTGCCTGCATCACCGTCCCAGGCATTGTACCAATCTTGTTCATGAGCCGGTACAGTAGGGTCGTAGCGATCCATATCCGATGGCAATCCTACCAGTTCAAACAGCGATTTGTCCAATTCGTAATCTTTGAAGGTGGTTTCGTATGCATTGGTCTTAAAATCCTCAATTGCATTTTCTGTGGGACGGTAAATGCATTCTACCGTAATTTTTCCTCCAAGCTTATAGCTGTCTACAACTGTTTCGGTATCTTCATTGGCTACTTCTACCTGCTGGTTTGCTCCCGATGCGTCCTCATAAGTCAAAATAGCCCTAAGCATCCCCTCAGGAGGAGCAGGCCATGTAAATGTGGCTGTACCGTCAAAAGAGGCATTCACAGTAGGTATCCTGTTTACCAGACTGCTCTGATACAAAGCACCATAAGACACCACTCCAAATTCGGTACTGATAGACCTGTTTCCTTCATCGTCCATCAAAAACAAATTCAACGCATAGTCTCCTTCGGGCAGATCCATGTCAAAAGAAATAGTATCACGTCCCTGCTTTTGCCTGGTCACCGTAAAATCATGCGATACAGATCCATCAGAAGATTCTACCCTACCGTTGGTTATTTTCGGGTCACCATTCAGTGCTACCCATACGCGTATCATTTCAAATCCCGGAGCGGTCATTACAGAATCGGCTTTGCCAATATAAGTACGCTCACCCGATGCTGTAAACTCGTTGAAAGTTTCGTCTAAAGGCTCACACGCAATCACTGCAAAAAGTACAAGTATGAGACCGATAACTTTCACCTTAAGATTTATATTCTTTTCCATATTTTTAACTCGTTTGTTCGTGAAGAGATTGACCTGACTCTACGAGCCAAATCAACCTCGCTATTCAACCTACAATCAATTCTCAATTTGTCCCCAAAATCTAAGTTCAGTGATGTACCAAAACTTGTTGCCTTCAAAGTTTTGTTTGTTGACAATTCTGATGTAACGAACCGGGGGTGCATCAATCGGGAATAAAAATTCAGAACCTTCAGCTCCTGCAGCTCTATCTTCAGAGCTGAGTTGCCCCAAAGGCAAACCCGACGGCTTTACTACTTCACCGTCTTTTACCAGCCTTACCCATCCCTCGGTTTCTAAGGATGCTCCGTTATCAGCCGGCAGTTCGGCTATACCCCATATCTCAAAATGCTTGACATTTCCTATATTGTACAGGAATCCTCCCTGTCTTTGATACATTTTAAAACGACTCAGCTTGGCCGTAACGCCCAGATCCACAGTAGCCATTTCAAATACTTCGGTGTACGGAGGTATAATCTGTGTCTGGGTAGAGTTGGTATGAAAACCGGTATTGATATTACCATCCCACATGTTGGGTTTCACCCATCCCCAGGCATCAGGCTCGTCACCACTCAACATTCCCGGGTCGGCAAAATTTTCCTGACTCAACTCCTCTTCGAAAAGAGGGGTCAATTCAAACTCCTTGATTTCGGTAGTATTGTCCCATCGGTCTATGATGCTCACGCCAAAAGTGGTCGCTTCGGGTTCAAAGCCCCGAAAGATTTCAAAAGTGTTTGTATCGTCTTGCAGGAAAACCGATCGCTGATACTCAAGTTTGCCGTTTTCACCTTTGGCATAAAATTTCAGTTCTGCTCTCAGCAGGTTTTCATTGTTGTACAGCAGTCGTGCTCCACCAAAATCGGCGATCATGTCAAAGCTTTCATAAAGCATATCGATAGGTGCTTTCAAAGGGTTGATCGTTACGCTTACGGGCTCTGAGCGATTATTGCTTTTGTCTACGGTCACCAACTTCACTTCCTGAGGTTTTTCTCCCCTGAGACCTTCGATGGTGATGTAGTTTTTGTAGACAGAAGACTTTGTGGTCACTTCTCTGCCACTTTCCAATGTGTAAACGGCCTCTATCAACAATACATCTTTATCGGTAGGCACATTGTAGGCAATGCGTGCTCCACCTGATACATTTGTAACTTCTACCTCCGATACCTGCTGAGGGATGGTAGAATCCAGCGTCAGCGGTCCTCTTTCGTCCTCTTCACAAGACCAAAGCAGCAGCCCCAGCCAAAACAATGCGCTTATATATATATTTATCTTTTTCATTGTGTTTTCATTAAATCAAACATACTTACCACCCCGGGTTCTGAATCAGGTTGTTGTTTCTTACCATATCTGTTTCTGAAATGGGCCATAAATAATCCCGTCTCAAAAACTGGTAAGTACGCACCGGTACTACATTGTAGAAGCTCTGTGTGGTAGCTCCTTCTACATTCCAGCCTCTGGCTGGAGTGCTCAAAAACTCCTGAGCACGTTTCCACCTTCTCAGGTCCCAAAAGCGATGACCCTCAAACACCAATTCGATCATGCGTTCCTGATGGATGATTTCCCTCAAGCCTTCTTTGGTGCTTGGCTTGCTCGGATTTGTCGAGTGGTTTGTCCACGACTCATTCACACCATCCAGGCCGGCTCTGGCTCTTACTCTGTCTATCCAGGGAATAGCCCCTGCAGGACCTGCCGATTCGTTCAATGCTTCAGCATAGGCCAGGTACAGGTCAGCCATTCTTATGATTGGAAAAGGATAGGTAGTTTGTGTATACCCTACCCCTGTAACTGTACTTTGTACATTGGTGTAGTAGACCAGTTTTTTGGCAAAATAACCAGTAGCCGAAAATCTAAACCGATCCTTTCTACCTGCTCGCTCGTCAAATTTTGTATTGACAATCATCTGGTTAGCATCCTCATCTACACCATGCCCTTCCCAAACACCCCCATCGAAACCAATGGAAGCATAAAACCTGGGTTCTCTGTTCAGGTGCAGGCTGGCCGTTTCAAAACCGGGTTGAACATAGTTTTTGTGCGCTTCATCAGCAGCATTTACATCAAACCGACCGGCATAGTCATAGCTGGCATCCTCATCGATAGGCACTCCGTTTTCAGAATAAAACATTTCAGCTATTCTGATAGGAGGAGCCCACGATGAAGTCACACTTTCTCTGGTGTTTCCATTGAGACCGGGTACTATTCGCGCCTGTGCCAGCGACTGTAAAAAGCCAGAAGTATTGTGTGAGCTGCCCCAGACTACTTCTTTGTTCCATCGCTCGCTCACGGCACCTCTTATCGACAGTTTCAGCTTTGTTGTATCCGAATAACCCGGTTTTTCTTCGTCAAATTCATACAAACCATGCCCTGCAGCCTCAGCGATATCTATTGCCTCCTGGCAAGCTATTGCAGCTATTTCCCATTTTTTGGCATCATATTGCTGAGAGATGAGAGGTTGTCCGGCCTTGTTGACAAAGGAAGAATAATCTGTATTGCCATTAAACAACGGGCTAGCCAGTGTCAACAATACCTTGGCTTTTAAGGCTGCTGCTATCGGCTTGGTTATTCTCCCCAGGTCCGTATTGTCTACCAACACCTGATCCGGTAAGTTTGGAATTGCTTCATCGAGCAGCTGAACAATATAAGCCCCTACTTCATCTACAGGATCGCGCTCTACACGTACAGCCTCCACTCCCTCACTCACTTCGATATTTCTATCCACTATGGGAATAGGCCCGTACATGCGCATGAGGTAAAAATGATAGAACGCTTTAAGCGTTTTGGCTTCAGCAATCCACCTCACTTTTTCGTCTTCCAGTAAATCAAAAGGCTTGTCCACATTGTCGAGAAAAATATTGCAATCTCTCAAGGCGACAAACAGGTTGTTGACAGCACCTGATCCCCAATATCCCAAAAACGGATTGGCTACACTCTGGCCTCCATTGGATATTCTCACCTGACCTCCATAGGTTCTGCGAGAAAACTCCGTATTGAGCACGATTTCGTCTCCACCTACCAGAGCGGGATTGGAGGTACCCGCCAGCGGGGGCATGTATCCATATATGGTTGCCAAAAAACGGTCAGCGTTCTGACGGGTTTCAAAGGCATCTTCGATCACGGCAATGTTGTCGGGAACTACATCCAAAAATTCGCCACAAGATGTTCCTGACGTCACTATTAGCACTGTGGCTATTACTTTTAAAAATCTATTTTTCATCTCGATTGTAGCTAAAATTAAAATCCTATATGTACACCTAAATTGACCACTCGCTGTAAAGGATAATTCAAACCATTACCTCCCAATTCAGGATCCCATAATTTAAACTTGCTCCAAACGGCCAGATTGGTACCGGTAGCGTATATTCTGAGTTTTGTTATACCCAGCTTGTTTGCTTCAGCCGAATCTATGATTGTATACCCCAGTTCTACCTGTTTCAATCGTAAGAATGACCCATCTCTAAGCCACCAGGTACTGGTTTGTGCATTGTTTTCTATTATGTTGGTCGACAGTCTTGGCCAAAGTGCGTATACATCTCTGTTTTCTTCAGACCAGTGACTGTCTGCATAGGCCTGCAACAGGCCGTTTTCTGAGAAAATCCCATTACCTCCACCGAGTGCACCCAGACCACCTCCGGATAGGGTGTTTACAAAAGGTGCTGTATTTACGGGGTTGATAAAGAAAGAGGTCTCACCCAATCCCTGGAAGAAAATGTTGAAGTCTAGCTTTTTGTAGCCGGTAGAAACCCCCAACCCGTAGGTTATTTTAGGTACTGTAGGCTTGCCTATGGGCACTCTGTCCAGGTCGGTAATCTTACCGTCGTTGTTTACATCTCTGTATTTGATGTCTCCCCCACCATAGTCTCCTTCGCCTGCTTCGTTGAAGGGCAATCCAAATTGTATAGGAGAGTTTCGGGCTTCTTCATCGTCTACAAAAAGTCTTTCTGCAATTAGGCCATGAGCCACATTTACATTTTTGCCAATGTTAGACCTCCAGGGAGCTCCTAAAGCCTCATAGTTTGGTTCTTCAAATACCTTAAATTCATTGTCTGAGTAGGTGAAAGTAGATCGTGCTGTAATCCAAAAATCATTGCTGAAATAATGGTTTACATCCAAAGATGCATCTATACCCCTGGCAGTTACTTCGCCTACATTGGTAAGCAATTGTGCCTGCAGTCCCAGAGTGGTAGGTATATCAGCTCTGGTTTGAAGGATATTGGTTCGCTTGTCTTCAAAAGCATCTACCCTAAGCTGAACAGCATCATCAAATAAATTGGCTTCCAAACCAAAATTAAACTTTTGAGAGGTTTCCCAGGTCACACGGGGATTGGAATACCGGGAAATAGATACACCGTTGATACGCTCATTGAGCAAAGTACCAAAAACGGTTCCCCTGCCCGGTACATTGATATCCACTTCAGAAAGGTAGAAAAACCTATCTTCTCTCGTGTTTCCTATTCGGTCGTTACCTACCCAGCCAAAGGAAGCCCTCAGTTTCAACCTGCTGACAACAGATGAGTTGAAAAAGTTTTCATTGGATATCAGCCAGCCTGCACCAAAAGAAGGAAAGAATCCAAACCTGTTTTTAGCAGCAAACCGCTCAGATCCGTTGTATCCAAAGTTAAACTCAGCAAAGTAGCGGTTGTCATAATCGTAGTTGTACCTGCCTGCCAAAGTCAAATTGCGACTGGGCAAGGAAAGCTGAACATTGTTGCCGGGGTTTCCATCCAGAAATTCTCGTGCCGTAAATACCAATAAGCCGGATACATTGTGTTTTTCAGCAAAAGTGCGGTAGTAGTTCAAAGCTGACTCCATATAGAGTACTGAGTTTTGAATTCTTTCCGATGGCTCCAGGCTTAACGATTCGTTACCTTCGTTTGTAGGGTTGATTATATACTCTTCTGTAGCCCTGTCGGTAACGATAGTCTCGTAAAAGTACGGTGAATAGGCTCGGCGCGACTCAAAGTAAGATGTGCTGTTGCTATTGCCAAGAAACCGTGCGCTCAATCCGGGAGTAACCGAACTCAAATCCTGCTTAAATTCCAACTGAACCAAGCCCAATTGCCTCCTAAAGTCCCTATATCCTCTTTGCAATTCTGCATAGGGATTGAACCATACTGCGGGTGTATCACCAAAACCACCAATTCTGGGCCCTCTGGCATTGCCAAAAGTAATGTGAGGCACTTCGGCATTTGCTGCATCGGGGGTGATAACTGCCGGAAAACGCGAAGGGCTGGTTCTAACCGCCGCATTGTATATAGCGTTACCTCCCTGCAATGGTCCACGGTAATCATCGATGGTAGAGTGCAACCTCACGATCATCTCTGTATTTTTATGCAAATCGATGTTGATATTCGATCGCAGAAGATACCTTTTCAAATTAATGTTGTTGGTAAAGCTGTTGGTCTTATCCACCTCCAGCAAGCCGTTATCCTTGTTTAGCGAACCGGCCACATAGTATCTTACTTTTGCACCCCCACCTCTTACGTTTAAGTTCACTCGCTGAGAAGAAGTGTAGTCTTTAAACAATTCATCGTACCAATCAACAGCGGGATAAATATTGGGATCTCCGCCTCTGATCGTGCCGGCTATCTGCTCTTCTGTAAAGGTGGCAAAACCTCCTCTGGTTCTCTCCGCTTCATTTTGCAACTGCATGTGTCTGACTGGTGTAGCAAGATCCACTAAGGATACCGGTTGGCTGAAAGAATTTTCTATCCTTAAATTTACCACCGGTGCAGCATGCTCACCTGTTTTAGTCGTAACCAGAATAATACCATTGGCACCACGAGCACCGTATATAGCGGTAGTTGTAGGGTCTTTCAATACAGAAAAGCTTTCTATATCATCGGGCTGCAATCGAGCCAGATCGTCAGTTGTCAGCTCTACTCCGTCGATAAGTATCAGCGGGCCGTTCTGGCCGTTGAATGAAGCCACTCCCCTTACAAAAAACTGGGCGTTATCAGCTCCTGGCTCACCGCTGGTCTGGTACGACACCACACCAGATATTCTACCGGCCAGGGCGGTAGTTAAGTTACTCGACGGAATCTTCAATTCAGCAGGCTTCACAGAACTCATCGCCCCTACCACTGCTTCTTTCTTTTGAGTACCAAATCCTACAACCACTATTTCGTCTAGCTGCTCCACATCGGGTTCCAGTGTTACATCAATCACAGACTGATTGCCTACATTCACTTCTTTTGTAGTATAGCCCACAAACGAGAATGATAAAACAGCATTATCGGGCACATTGAGTTTGTACTCACCGTTTAGGTTTGTGGTAGCCCCGGTTGTAGTTCCCTTTACCACTACCGATACTCCCGGCAAACCTTCTCCGTTTTCGTCTGTAACCCTACCCGATACATTCACTTCCTGCTCAAAAACGCTTTCTTCTACAGCTTTCGAGCCATTGCTCTTGTTCACATATATTATGTTGTTTACCCTACGGAAATTGAGGTTGGTTTTCTGAGCAATACTTCTCAGCATATCGGCCAAAGATGTAGGCTGCTCTGCTATGCTTATTCTGGTGCGCTTGTTGATTACCTGATTGCGATAGGCAAACTCAAAACCGGTAGCTTTCTCCAGCTTGTACAAAGCTTCTTTCACACCCAGGTTTTCGAGGCGCACAGAAACTTCGATATTCTCTATACTCAATTTCTGCGCTAAGCCTTTGTCTGCCAGCACAAAAGAGTAAAGTAAACACTGTACTAATATGCCATAGAGTGCATATCTCGACATAATCAAAATTTTTTTTAGTAATTTTAATGTCATATTTAAAATGTTTTTTGGTAAGTGTAATATTTATCAAGAACTCCGCCTCATGTCTACTTTCTCTAGCATTCCCCAATGTCAGAAAGTGCATGAGGCTTTCTTTTACCCTGTATCCTGTACTTTTTTCATATCCATTGATTCGTTAGTTTATTATTATAGTTTTATCGTCTATTGTATACTCAAACCCAAACGCAAAGCTCAAACCTTCCATTATCTCACTTAACGGTTTGTTGTTATATGAAAAGCTGAAATCCTTATCGGGGTTTAATGTGCGGTTTACCTGAAACCTAACCCCGTACCATCGCTCGAGCGTTTGAAATATCTCTTTGGTGTTGGCATTTTTAAAAATGAGAACACCCCGTGTCCATGAAAAAACATCCATATCATCAAAACGCTCCTTCACAGCTACTTTATCCGACTTGCTGTAGGTACTTTTTTGATTGGCTGTAATGATGTGTTCGTAGGGTTGATCCAGGCTGCCTGCATTTGATACGGCTACTTTGCCCTCTCTCACAGCCACAGCTATGTGATCTTCGTCAGGATATGCCCTTACATTAAACTCCGTACCCAGCACAGTGGTTTTTACCTCTTCGGAGTTGACCATAAAAGGCCGATTGTTATCTTTAGTCACCTCAAAAAAAGCTTCTCCTTTGAGGTAAACTTCCCTCTTGTTGTCAGCAAATGTGCTTGGGTACTCCAGCACAGATCCGGAATTGAGGTGAACTTTAGTGCCATCACTCAGCCAAGTGATTACTTTTTGTCCCTGCGGACTAACCTTGGTTAATCTGGTGACTTTTACAGCAGCAGACGTATCACCAGCATGCTCTATGCTGTAATATACAAATACCGATGTGAGCAAAAAGGCTATAACCGCGGCAACTCTCACAATAGCCGATCTACCCAGAAAATACCTACTGGTCGACTCTGCACTCCTGCTCCTCTGAAGTATCCCCTCAAAAAGATCCACATATTCCTCCTCGCTAAGCACCGGATCATACGAGTACTTCATGTTGACAAGCATCTTCTTGGCATGCATCACAGCTTCCCTTTTATCAGGGTTTTTTTGCATCCAAAGGCTCCAAAACTGATCGGATTGAGCGTCGGGCTCCTTCACCCATTTGACAAAGTAGCTGTCGTTAATAAAGTCTACAGTACTGTAATTCTTATAATTCATTGTGATAGATCAACATTCACGTTTCTATCTACAAAGAGGGAAGGTAAAATCAAATCTGCCCATCGGGGCTTAAAAAAAATTCTTTTTTCTAAGAAACCAGTAAGAAAATATGCTCAAAAAGAAACAAAATACACTGAATGTCAGCAAATTAACGAAAATCATAAAATTCCGTCGCAAAAAATAAAAGTACACCTACATTTCCACGGATACTGTCGAGAGCTCGTTTTACCAGCTTAGTTACAGAATGCTGATCCTTTAGCTGCATAATATCTGCTATCTCTTGCTGGGTAAATCCATCTATATAATAGAGCACCAACGCTTGTCTCTGGCGTGCCGACAGCTTGCTCAATTCGGCATTGACCTGTTGCACTTTCATTTTATAAGCCTCTTCATCGATCATCTTTGTTTCCAGAGAAATTTCCAAACCAAACCCTTCGATAACATCCAGAGCAGAATGATTCAATAAATACTTTCTGCTTTTTTTCGATTTTTCTATAATAGCCCTACTCAACGATTTAAACAGATAGGACTTCATTGACGTGACTTCCCTTAGAGCTTTGGGATTTTTGACTAGCTGGGCAAACACATCCTGGATACAATCTTTCACCAGATCTTTGTCTTTTGACAACTGATTGCCAAAGCGGTACAAAGCTCGCACATGCTGGCTGTAAATGTAACCCAGTATAGATTCATCACCATGCTTTAGCCCCTCTGCAACTTCACTTACAGATAGCTTTCGCATACCATGATTCAAAATAAAATCTGGCTCGCTTACGGATAAGATATGATCTTCGCGAGAGGGCTTCATTTACACATAAAGGCTTACGGAATTGGAATTGCCGGTCAGCAAAGGTATAGAAATATTAGACTTATCAAATTTTATTTGCTGGCCTCCGGAGCAAACTGTTAGATCGTGTGATCACAAATCCACTTCGAGCGGACGGTCTGATCGAATACTCAGTACAGGCACTTTCGAATGACAAATAATGCGCTTGGCCTTGGGTGAAACCCACAAATCGGACCAGCGGAAACCCGGTCGGCTCATTACCACCACCAGGTCTATTTCCACACGCTCACAGTAGTTAAATATGGCGGTAGGCAAAGTTGCCCCCTGTACCTTGCCCAAAACCGTATTCACCTGCTCAGCAGCCAGCATTGCCTGTACTTCTTCGAGTTGCTGATGCAGCTGCTCGTGATCCTCGTGATGCTCCGAGCCGGATAACAAGTGAATAGTAGAACCAAACCTCCTGGCCAACGACAAGGCTATAGGTACTTTAAACAAGCTCCCCTCACTCAAATCCAGTGGCAACAGTATATGACGCATTCTGGGTTGGGCAGGAATTTGGGTGAAAGTAAATACCGGACACTGTGCTTCCAACACAACCCGGTATGCATTTGAGCTTCTAAACTGCAACTCCCAATCGTCGAGGTTGGGCAAACCATGGCTCCTCATTACGATACAGTCAATGGCATGCTCATTGGCAAATGTAACCACATGCTCTGCTACCGATTTTTCCAGTCCCCGAATCTGCAAATCTATCTTTCGCACATCCGGATACGCCAGTTGTATTTCTGAAAGCTTAGGTTTCAATTCACGACTAACCATGTCTGCCAGTTCTTTCTCAAAAGCCGCTTTCGACTCATAATCTTTGGGATCAGCCAGATGCAAAGCTGTGATAGATGCTCCTATACCGGAAGCAAACATAGCCGCATAGTTTAGTGCCCTCAGAGATTTGCCGGAGTGGTCGAAAGGAACCAATATCTTATTTATAGTCGTCATAATTTTTCGGTGTATTAAACTTTACTTTCAAAGTATTGAGACGAGGCTCTATACTTTGGTCACATGGAAGATAAAAAAACAAGCGTAGAAAACAACCCATTAGAACAGAAATCCAGATCGGAAGTACGCTATGTCGGCACTAGAAGATACATTTGTACTATGAGATAATTCTCCGAAAGGTATGATCGACTACAGGCACAGTGACGAAACCAGCGACTTTCTCCGCTCCATTATCGACGGGGCGCCCTATGGCATTATTGCCCTGGCCTCTAATGGCACCATCCGAATAGCCAACGAGCAAGCCATGCTCCTGCTCGATACCCAAACCAAAGCTTCTGAATATATCAATCAGGATGCTAGTCTGGCACTGGTCAGGTGGAGCAGTTTGCGCAGCGCCATACTCGACAGCTTAAATCACAACAGCCAGGGATTTGATATAGAAGATGTAATGCTCAATGGCAGGCACCTGGCTTTTAGAGGGCGCCCTATACACCGGGGGCTCATGGTTACCATAGCCGATATTTCTACCATTAAAGAATCGGAAATAAACGCCCTCAACTCACTACTGGAAGGCCAGGAACAAGAACGCAAACGACTGGCAAGGGAAATTCACGACGGGATAGGCCCCATACTATCTACCGTAAAAATAAATCTGGCAGGTATAGAAGATGATGTAGAAACCATCAACCATAGCCTCGGCGAAAAATTTAGAAAAACAAACAAGATGATAGACGAAGCAGCCAACGAACTGCGGGCAATATCACACAACCTAATGCCAAAGCTTTTGTCAGATTTTGGGCTCGTAGAGGCGTTAGAAACACTTTGTGAAAAAATAAATGATTCAAAAAGTCCCAACATACAATTTATCCACTCGGGTATAAAACATAGACTGGACGAAGGTACAGAGCTGGCGCTGTACCGCATAAGTCAGGAGCTGATCAACAATACACTCAAGCATGCCCAAGCAAGCAAAATCACACTGCAGGTGCTACAAAAACAAGCGCACATACAGCTAATGTATGAAGACGATGGCGTGGGATTTCGACAAGCAAAAAAAACACAGGGACTGGGACTAACCAATATAGAAAACCGAACCAAAGCACTAAGCGGTGAGGTAATCGTAGATTCACGGCCGGGCAAAGGCATGACAGCCACTATTGAAATCCCCCTAAATGGAAGCAAATCATGAAAAAAATACACATACTCATAGCTGACGACCACCGTATATTTCGCGAAGGACTGGCAGAACTGCTAGCAAAAGAACCCAACATGGAAATAGTTGCCGATGTAGGAGATGGCAATGCTATCCGTGAGGTCATAAACTCCCGTCAGGTAGACATTATCCTTATGGATATAGACATGGGAGAAACCAGTGGCATAGCCATGACCAAAGAGATAAAAACCACACATCCCGATATCAAAATACTGACCCTGTCGATGCATGGCGACAAAAGCTACATTATAAAAATGCTGGAAGCAGGTGCCAATGGATATATACTAAAAAATGCAGGTAAGGAAGAAATGATAAACGCCATACACACGGCAGCCAACGGACACACCTACCTCAGCAGTCAGGTATCGGCAAGGTTACTCGAACACATCGCTAACCCTACTCCTGCTTCACGCAAAAAAAATGAAGATACCCCACTGACCGACCGTGAAATAGAAGTACTGATACTCATAGCCGAAGAGTATTCCAACCCCGAAATTGCCGAAAAGCTATTTATCAGCGTACGCACTGTCGATACACACCGAAGAAATCTGCTGGACAAACTCGGTGTAAAAAACACCGCAGGGCTGGTTAAGTATGCCATTCAACACGGTTTTCTCGACAACTAACCCCCTTCTATTCCCTACGCAAATTACCTACTCGCTACGCTATTTGCGCAACATATACCAGTTTCACTGTTTTTTCATTTTACGCTTTTCAGCTCTTATATTTAGTTGGCATACTTCCCAATTTAGCATCGTCAATTCACACTATTGAATAAAACGATGAAAACAAACAAAGCGGAAAAACCAAACGACGAGCAATTGGTAACACGCCTGCAAAATGGCGACAATTCAGCCATGCAGGAGCTTTACCTCCGCTACTACATGCTGGTTTTTTCCCGGTGCAGATCATTTGCAAAAAATACCGACGATGCAAACGACTACACCCACGACATTATGCTCAGGGTAATGGAAAAAATAGGCTCCTTCAAGCGAGAAGCTCGTTTTTCCACGTGGCTATATGCCATCACTTTCAACTACTGTACAGACATGACCCGCAAAGCCAAAGGCAAATACTTTGACACGCTAGATGCCTTGTCTGAACCGGCCATGGCCTACGAACCCGGCCTTCAGGAAGACCACTCTGAAGTACTGGCTCAAAAAGCACTCATGGCTATAAGCTCCGACGAGCAGGAAATACTTTCCCTCAAGTACCAACACAATCACTCGATTCAGGATTTGCAGGTACGGTACAACCTATCGGCAAGCGCAGTAAAAATGCGGCTAAAACGAGCCCGGGGAAAAGCAGGAGAATTGTACAGCAGCTATCAGCTCGGAGCGGCATAAATCGCTCCTGTGACTTTTGAAAAACTTTACGTCTCAATCACAAATTCAATAAATACATAACATGAAACAAATGTTAATCGCCCTAATGCTGCTCGGAGTAGTAGCTTACGGAGCACCTCAAGACGCCCCTAAGTCAGTAGAAAAAGCATTTACCGGCAAGTACAAAAATGCCAAAAACATTTACTGGACTACCGAGGAAGGCAATTTTGTAGCGTCTTTTGAGCACGAAAATCTGGAAAAAGAAGCCACTTTTAAAAAAGACGGCACCTGGCTAATGACCGTGACCACCATCGACACAGAAGATTTGATGAGCTGCATCACAGACCTGCTTACCGAAAGCTTTGACGATCCGGACGTGATCGATGCAGCGTTTGTAGAAAAACCAGACACAGGCAGATACTATGTAACCATCGAAAAACTGACCGTATCCGATGACGAAGAGGAAGAGGAAGAAGAGGATGCCGAAGCGTTTGAAGGCAGCAATTACACACGGCTGATTTTCGATGCAGATTGCACCTACTTAGGCGAAGAACAACCCAAAATCTAAACAAGATAGCTCTATAACCATGGCCAACAAGCAAGGCAACACACCCGCTGTACCCGTTCAGCATGCCATTTCTCAGGAGTCTAAAAAGCTAAGCGAAATGGTAAAGAATCCGTCGATGACACTCATAGATCGCATAGAATCCTATGAAGACATCATCAATATCGAAGTGGGTGACACTGCCTTGCTACGAGCCAGAAACATTGAGCGCGAAACCGGTTTGAGGCAGCTTTTCCTCAAATTTGAGGGGGGCAATCCCACCGGAACCCAAAAAGATCGCATAGCCTTTGCCCAGTGCCACGATGCACTGCGGCGTGGCTATGATACCATCACACTTGCTACCTGTGGCAACTATGGTGCATCGGTAGCACTGGCTGCCAGTCTGGCCGGCCTGCGATGCATTATTTTTATTCCCAGTCAGTACCACACAGCACGCATACAGGAAATGCAGCATTGTGGCGGTGAAGTACACCGCATAGCCGGTTCATACGAAGAGTGTGTCATCCACTCGAGCCAGCAGGCCGTGACCAACCGATGGTACGACGCAAACCCGGGTGCCATTAACACTCCGCTGCAAATTATGGCCTATTCAGAAATAGCCAATGAAATATACGATCAGCTGAGAGATGCACCTAAGATAGTAGCAGCTCCCGTATCCAATGGCACCTTACTGGCCGGTATATACAGGGGATTTGTCAGCCTTTACAAAAGAGGTAAAACATCGCGAATCCCGCTCATGGTGGCATCTTCTTCCACCCGAAAGAATCCGATCATCTACTCTTTCAAAAAAGGACTGGAGCAATGTGCAGATCTGATACCCGAAAAGATAAAAGAAACGGCCGTAAACGAGCCTTTGATCAACTGGCACAGTTTCGATGGAGACGAGGCACTCTATGCCATCCGGGAATCGAAAGGTGCGGCATTCAACATCAGTGATGAAAAAATGCTGAAAACATCAAAATTACTCAAGGAAAAAGAAGGCCTCCACGTACTCCCTGCATCTGTAGCAGGACTGGTGGCTCTGCTAGAAATGAACACAACAAAAGACCTGGAACCCGACCGCTTTGTAGCGGTACTTACAAGTAGAAAATGAAACAAACAATAGACGGCAAAGCACTGGTATACTGCCAGGGAGCTTTCAATACACCCAACGGCAAAACAGCTCACGGGCTTGTGCGATTTACCGAACGATACGACATAGCAGGCGTAATCGACTCCACCTATGCCGGTCAGGATGCCGGTGTAGTGCTCGATGGCAAGCCCTACAATATCCCTGTGTATATAGGCCTGGAAGAGGCGATGGCCCACACCTCCGGTGTAAAAACGCTGGTAATAGGACTAGCCCCCGACGGAGGCAGGCTACCCGACTATGCCAAAGACACGCTATACCAGGCGGTAAGTCAGGGACTCAACATAGACTCTGGTCTGCACGACTTTCTCTACAAGGATGAAAAACTCGTGAAGCTCGCAGCAACTCATAATTGCCGTCTTAGAGATATACGCCGTACACCGGAACGCCACGAACTTCATTTTTTCTCTGGAAAAATAGAAAAAGTAAACTGCCTGAAGCTCGCAGTGCTAGGCACAGACTCAGCCGTAGGCAAGCGCACTACAGCGTGGATTATCGTGCATGGATTGCGGGCAGCCAGAAAAAAATCTGAAATGATAGGTACCGGACAAACCGGATGGATGCAAGGTGCCAGGTATGCCATGGTCATGGATTCGCTTATCAACGATTTTGTGTCGGGAGAAATAGAACATGCCGTATATGAAGCCTGGAAAAATGAACAACCCGATGCGATCGTCATAGAAGGGCAAGGCAGCCTGATGAATCCGGCCTACCCCGGCGGATTTGAAATATTGGCAGCCGGCAGGCCCGACTATGTCATCTTGCAACATGCCCCCCGAAGGGTAGAATACGACGGTTTCCCCGGATACCCCATACAGTCGCTGGACAAACAAATAGCAGCTATCGAAATGATATCCGGCAAAAAAGTAATTGCCATAACTCTCAACCATGAGGGAATGCAAAAAGAAGAAATACCTGCCGAGTGTGAGAAAATCACTCAGCAAACCGGTCTGCTCTGCACAGATGTATTGCACGAAGGACCCGAAAAACTAGTAGACCTGATAAAAACACTCCTGTGAAAACACAAACCACACCCACAACTGCAGTAAACCTGCGACAATTTGTGGTATTTAAAACCCTGAAAGCCGGTCCGGCTATCGTTGAACCCAAAAGGGTAAAAATACCCTATACCCTGATAGCAAACGATGGCAGTGAATCTTCCAATGAGCTGATCTACACGTATAGCGAGAGGGTGTTTGACAACAAAAAACCAGAAGACCTGAACCTGGCCGGTATGATGGGCGCGCAGGTAGCCATCAACTATGGGCTATTCTGCGAAGAGATCGTTTTTGATGGAGTGTACGACGATAGCGACCAGCGTTTTATACGCGACATGATCGAAAATACGTCTCGTGAAATATATGTCAACAAACTACTAACTCCCAACGAATTTCTTACCGAAGAGTACCGTCATGTAGGTGCTGAAAAATGGAAAAAATACACAGCTGCTGAAGTAAAGTTTATCAACAGTGCCTTTCCTGCTGCCACCGGCCAGTGGAATCTGACTGCTACCGACAAAAATGAGTACGTTATACTGAGTAGCGGAGGCAAAGACAGTCTGCTTTCCTACGGCCTCATTAAAGACCTGGGCAAAGGCGCACACCCTGTTTTTATCAACGAATCGGGCAGACACTGGTTTACAGCTATCAATGCGCACAAATACCTGCAAACCAACGAGCCCAACACAGCACGGGTATGGTGCAACAGCGACCGCATATTCAACTGGATACTGAGGCAAATGCCCTTTATCAAACCCAATTTTGCCGATATACGTGCCGACATATATCCTATCCGACTATGGACAGTAGCCGTATTTCTCTTTGGTGTGCTGCCCATAGCGCGCAAGCGAAATGCCGGCAACATACTAATAGGCGATGAATACGATACCACGCTAAAGCTCAACCACGAGGGCATTACGCACTACGGCGGGCTATACGACCAAAGCAAGTATTTTGACAATGCACTCACGCGCTACTACCTCAAAAAAGGATGGGCCATTCACCAGTTTTCTCTACTGAGAAGTATGTCGGAGTTGCTCATCATGAAAACGCTGGTCAACCGCTACCCGCACCTACAGGCGCTACAGGTGTCGTGTCATGCAGCTCATGAAAAAAACGGTAAAATATATCCTTGTGGGCACTGTGAAAAATGCCGCAGAATAGTTGGCATGCTTACAGCGCTTGGCAAAGACCCTATGCACTGTGGCTACAGTCCGGAGCAAATTGCCATGGCACTGAAAAGCCTGGAAGAAAAGAAGGTAAAACAAATAGGGCAGGATGCTGCGCACCTCTTTTACCTGCTGGTAGACAAAAAAGCCATTGGCATCAATACGCACACTAAAAAACTGGCCAAAGCTCACCACCATATACTCAAACTCCGATTTGATAACGAGCGTAGTGTGCTGGCCGATTTACCTTTGGAAGTCCGCAAACCTCTACTGACACTTTTGCTACAGGAAGCCGATGGTGCTGTAGTGCTAAAAGACCGTAAGTGGATAGATACAAACATATTCAGCCACGAAGCGATAGCCGCGCCCTACCCTTTTGAAATCAAAAAAGAAGGCCTCAGCTTTTTAAAAAAATACCATTGGGCTACCCTGACCTGGAAAGAACTGGAAGAACGACTGAAAATAGTAGATACTGCCATACTCCCCTGCGGAGCTATAGAACAGCACGGCCCGCACTTGCCGGTAGATATAGACTACTACGACGCAGTATACCTGGCAAACAAAGTGGCCGAAGCATGTAGCGACCCCAAGCCCTTTGTTCTGCCCCCCATACCTTATGGGGTGTCTTATCATCACGAAGAATTCAAAGGAACTATAAGCGTGACCAACGACGCACTATCGAGTTTTGTCTACGACATAGGAATGGGGCTAGCGCACAATGGCATCAAAAAACTGATCATACTCAACGGCCATGGCGACAATGCTCCTACTCTTAGCTATGCTGCCCAAATGATCAACCGTGATGCCGAAATATTTGTATGCGTAGATACCGGCGAAACGAGCGATATAGACCTAAATGACCTGATCGAAACACCCAACGACATCCATGCCGGAGAAATCGAAACGAGTACCACACTGGCCATAAGGCCCGAAGTAGTACAGATGGACAAGGCCGTAAACGAAACGCTGGAGTTTGGCAGCAAATACCTGGACTACACCTCAGACCGTGGAGTAGCCTGGTATGTACGCACCAAGCGTATATCCGATAGTGGTATAATGGGCGACCCTACACGCGCTACGGAAGAAAAAGGTCGCAAAATGTGGGAAATAATGATAGCCCACCTGGTAAAATTTGTAGAAGAGGTAAAGAAGAGCAGGCTCGAAGAGCTTTACCAAAGAAAGTACTAAAAATGAAAATAACATCGCTGGAGTGCTGGGCGGTGCACCTGCCCATGCACGAGCCCTACACGATTGCCTATGAGTCTGTAGAGGCTGCTACTAATGTTTTTGTGAAAATGAATACCGACAAAGGGTACACCGGATGGGGCTGTGCCGCCCCCGACATGGGAGTAACCGGCGAGTCGGAAGAAAGTGTAATGGAGGCATTTCGGTCTGTTATAGAGCCCGTGCTCCACGGCCAGGATCCTTTTCACTATGCCCGTTTGCTGGAAGTGCTTCAGGCCAAACTCAAAAAACAACCCTCGGCGCTGGCCATGGCAGATATGGGCCTGTACGATCTGGTAGCCAAAAAAGCACACGAGCCGGTGTACAAGCTGCTTGGCGGTTACCGGTCGCATATTCCTACCAGTATCACGATTGGTATTTTGCCCGTGGAGCAAACGCTGGAAAAAGCCCGTGAATACATAGACAAAGGTTTTTTTATCCTGAAAATAAAAGGAGGCCAACAGGTAGAAGAAGATATAGAGCGGGTAGTCAAAGTACGCGAACAGTTGGGCGACCAAATAGAAATTCGGTTTGACGCCAATCAGGGGTATAGTGTTTCCGAGTCGGTACAGTTTATCAACCGTACCAAGGCTGCCCGTATCGAACTGCTGGAACAACCCACCGATAGAAACAACACCGACCTGCTCAAAGAAGTAACAGACCAGGTAGGAGTACCCGTAATGGCTGATGAAAGCCTGATGACCCTCAAGGATGTTTTTCACCTGACCTCCAACGGGTGCACAGACATGATCAACATCAAACTCATGAAGGTAGGCGGCATAGCCGAGGCACTACGCATCAATGCTGTGGCCATGGCTGCCCATGTAGAAACGATGATAGGCTGCATGGACGAATCAGCCATGGGCATAGCTGCAGGTCTGCACCTGGCACTGGCCAGGCCAAACATTGCCTATGCGGATCTCGATGGACACTTCGACCTGCAGGACGACCCTTTTGCCGGTATGGTTGTTTGTAAAAAAGGCATTCTATACCCCTCCCGATTGCCGGGATTTGGATGGAGCAACTAACCCTGCTTTGTCAAGTTGAGGTAGGCGAGTCGGCACCTGACAGGTTTCTACCTCTTCAACTGACGTAAGTATAGGCTTTTAGGGGTATTAAACCTGTCGGGTATTACGCTGAAACCAAATAGGACAAAGTAGTCCAAGCTCTTCCTTTTTTTGTATCCTCTGAGGACTTTCATTTGGCCAATAATAGTCATTCGATTATAATGCACTACTACAGTAAACTTAGCTGGAACTAAATCAAAAGAAATAAGATTGGTCAAACTGAAACAATCAGGATAATCGAAGTTATATAAGAGGACTAACCCTATTCGTCTTTCTACTCTTTTCTATTGGCTATTGTGTGTAAAAAAGCGACTTTTACTATCTCTTTACAGTAGTATTTTTTCAACGCCTAGAACATAGCCTCCCGCATGAAGCAATTTGACATTACACGCCCCGACAAGATGCTCCTTTCAGGACTAAGAACGCTCACCAATTTTTCTATGAACCTCTACTCGGCTGAAAAAAGCGTGTCTAAGGGCACGGGTAAGATCACCTTTATTGGTAGAAAAAAGGTAGAAACTGTAAAAAGCCAGCTACACACATACAACGAAGGTGAATCCAATTTCAACCAGGACATCACTCATTTTGGGTTCCTCAGCGAACTGGCATCCGACAAAGTCTATTGGCTCAATTTTCATGGTCTGCATGAAATAAAGCCCATAGAAAAAGTAGGAAAAGCTCTGGCACTCGACAGGATTACCATTCGGCAAATACTGGATACCACCCTTCGCCCAAAGGTGGAAGAGTACGATCATTATGTTTTCTTCAGTGTAAAATCGGTATTGAAATCCGATAACGACGAACTCATCATAGAGCAGTTGTCTTTTGTGCTGGGCGACAATTATGTCGTTTCATTTCAGGAAGAAGAAGGCGACCACTTCGACCACATCCGCCATAAGATTACCGAAAAACTAGGGCTGGTGAGAAAAAAAGGAGCCGATTTTCTGGTTTTTCAGCTACTAGATGCCATCCTCGACAATTACTTTGAGACCATAGAGGCTGTGAATCAGGATATAAAAGAACTGGAAAAAGTCGTATTGACAAATCCATCTCAAAAATCGCTGATCGAATTGGAGCGGATGAAACAACTGGCCGAAATGATTAAAAAATCCCTCAACCCTTTCAAAGATTCGCTGAAAATTATCATCAATCGGGAAACGCCATTCATCCGTCATGAAAACATCAAATACTACCACGACCTGGCCAGCAACTGCGCCAGTGCTATTGAAGAAATAGATTCTACGAATAAGTCGCTGGAAAGCCTTACCAACATCTATTTTTCTTCGCTGAGCCAGAAGATGAACGAAACCATGAAAGTACTGACCACCGTGGCTACTATTTTTATACCGCTTACCTTCATAGCGGGCATCTACGGCATGAACTTCGAAAACATGCCTGAACTGCGCCACCCCAACGGTTATTTTATCGCACTGGGAGCAATGGGAGGTATTTTTATCGCCATGCTGGTGTATTTCAAAAAGAAAAACTGGCTTTAGGTTCAACTTTCTTTGGGGTAACTAAGCCCTGCTGAGAAACACATTTATTTGTACAGAAGACTAAGGAGAACAATTTACAGCAATTTTTATAGTAGTCCTACTTTGTCATATTTGAAAACAGCGTAAAACCTGACAGGTTTAATGATCCTAAAAGCCTAGCTTACGCCAGTTGAAGAGGTAGAAACCTGTCAGGTATCGATCCTCTTATCTCAATTTGACAAAGTAGGAGTAGGTATTTCTTATTTGATGTAAGCTTTTTGAGCAAAATACACGGTTTTCCGGGCAACATAAAATCAACAAGCAATCCTTTGAAGGTTAGCCTAACTACTTTACACTATGGCCGAAATGCATTTTTCAGCTGGGCAAGGCTGTAAGCACACAGCGTAGTAGCATCTTTTATGGTTCCGTTGGTTATCATTTCTTCTAGTTGCGACAGATCAAACACAGCAGAAACCAACCCTTCTTCTTCGGCTTCTGGTTCGGCTTGTGCATAGGTGAGCCCGGTCGCTAAAAAGATATGATACCCCTGCTGCGAATATCCATACCCGAGATACTGATGTCCCAGATAAGTAAGTGTATCTGCCAGCAATCCTGTCTCTTCTTTTAGCTCTCCACGCGCTACATCTTCTGGAGACTTGTCTGCTGCTGTTTCCCACGAGCCCTGAGGAAACTCCCAAAAACGCTGACCAACCGGATAGCGGTATTGCTCCACCAGGTGTACCTTCCCATTTTCGTAGGGAACGACCACCACAAAATCCGGTTTTTCTACCACACCAAATAAGCCCTTGCCTCCTCCGGCACGCTCTATTACATCTTCGCGCACCCGCATCCAGCGGTTTTCATACACTACTCTACTACTCAGCTGTTTTATTTCTTCCATTTTCTTTGGCCTTCAGTATTTGCATCTTTCAACAAATGTACTCGATTTCTCAGCATTGCCGGGAGCATATTTTTGCTTCAAAAAATCCATAAAAAAAGGGAACGAACCTGTGAGTGTCCGTTCCCCGTTTGTATTCATTCAATACACCGCTTACAATGCGTCCAGATCTACTTTAAAATCCCAGGTTCCAAAGTTAACTGTACCGGTATTGCCTTCGAATGTTTCTAAGATCACAAGGCGCAAATACCTAACTTTGATAGACCCTCCTATCTTATCGGTTATAGTATCACTGCCACCGGGCTGAGCATCCAATTCAAAGTTTCCTAGTGGCACCCAACCTTTTTGTAGTGATTCCAGCTCCCATGCCGAAGTGTTTTCGGGTTTGCCGTTATAATCAGTTGTAGTTACCGCTGAAGCCGGATCTACCGACGCAGGCAATCCCCAGTACTGATATTTTTTCTGCGACCTGTTCTGACAGCAGTCGCCGCGGGCTTGCCAGCTAATTTCAGTAATTTTATAATCCTTGCTTAAGTCAACTGTAAAAAAGCCCACAGGAACAGGAAGCCCTCCGGCAGAGTGATTGGCACTCGGCCATCTATTGTCATCATCCCACAGGTTTTCTACGCTGGTTCCATGTTGATAAACATTCAAGTCGTCAGTGAATATATCAGACGCAGCTGCTCTCTCCGCTACAGGGTGACGTACTACACCTCCGGGTATACCGGTTTCACTGCCTTCTACAGCGATATAAGCATCGGCCAGGTATCCTTTAGAAGCAGATAGGCGCACGGTATCTTTGTGCGTAGCATCTACCTGTGAATTGGGCTTGTACTCTACATATATAGTGTTGGCTACTGAAAGGTCCGACAGGGATACCGAAGAACCAAAAGGCCCTGCCATATCTGTAGAAATACCAAACCACTCTGTGTCACGATCCAATGTAAGTGTTACATCTCCGTCGAGGCAGTCGACAGTTGGGTTGACCTCAAAAGAAGCCACAGCAGACTCCCTACTGTTTACATTGCCCATATCCACACTGGCTGAAGCAAAAGTAACAGTAGCTACTTCGTCGCAAGTTGGGAAGGTAAATTTCTCTTCATCGTCTACTCCTGTACCATCGTCTTCTATGGTAAACTCCTGAAACGGATTAACCGGATCAAACACAGAGATGGCCTTAAAGTGAGTACCTCCATCAAAATCGAACAACTCTACAAATGGGGCTTTTGCACCCACCACTACAGACTTTGGCATACCCTCTCTATTGGTATACTCTATCCGCATTTCACGCAGTTTGTCTACATTTTTGCCAAAAGTAATTCTCGCTCCTACCTCACCATTATCGCCCTGAGTGTAGCTAACGGTACTCACTTCTTTTTTCGTCAGGGTTTTTACATAGTCGGCTCCTACTACCCTGGCTGTAAACTCCTTTTGCAAGGACTTGTTACCGTTGGCATCTTCAAAATGCAGGTAAAACCTGTAATCACCTTCTTTCACATTGCTCAGGTCTATATTCAGCGTATCTGTGCCATTGTTTTTTCGCTGCACGTCAAATTCCATGTCAATGGTTTCATCTGCGCTTTTCAATATACCCTTAGCTATCTTCGGATCGGCATTGATGATAATCGAAACCCTGACCTGCTCGTATCCCGAAGCGATCATGACAGAGTCGGCCAACCCTACATATACTGTTTCTCCCAGATTTGAAAATTCGCTGAACGTTTCCTCGTTTGTTTGGCAGGCACTGAAAGCCACTACCGAAACAAAGAACACCGCAGCACTTATCTTATTTAATAGATATTTCATAATTGATCTTTGTTTTTTTTAAATGAGCACCTACCCTCCTCTGGGGGTAGTAGATGCATCATAAATTTCCTATTGAACCTCTTTGCCCCAAAAATGCAATTCCATAAAGTGCATGAACTTACCGCCCGACCAACTTTGGAAATTGACAAATCTGATATACCTGATTTCCGCAGCAGGATCGAGTACTTCAAACTCATGACCTTCGGTATTGGCGGCTCTGTCTGCGGCACTGTGCTGACCAATCGGCGATCCGGAAGGTTTGATCACCTGGCCATCTTCTACCAACTTGGTCCATCCTTCGAGGGTTTCTCCCTTATGATCGGGCAGTTCGTCTATACCCCATACTTCAAAGTATCGTGGATCTCCGTGTCCGTAGGGCGCACCACAGCAATCTGTTCTCAGCCATAGCTTCAGGCGGCTCAGGTTCACCTTCACTCCCAAATCAAGTGACACTATGTGATACGGTTCGTCATAGGGAGGCACAATATGCCCGGGTTCTGATTGACTGGTATGAAAACCACTTCCCTTGTTGTCGTCCCAAAGGCGAGGCACAACCCAACCCCATGCAGCTTCCTGATCAGTGGCCAATCGGGGGCGAATCTCGCTAAACTTCTGTAGGTCGAGCATGTTTTCCTCTTCAGGAATCAACTCCACTTCCAAAGTATCGGTACTGTTGTCCCACCGGTCTACAGCTACCAGAGCAAAAGTTCTGGGTTCCGGGTCGTACCCACGGAAGCTGTACCCGTTGCGCTTATTGTTTTCGATAAAGGCAGATGCATCATAGCTATAGGTTCCATCCTCTTGCTTGGTATGCATCAGGAGTTCGAAGCGAATGTTTTCGACATTGTCATATCCTACACGTACTCCTCCAAATGTGGATTGCAGGGTGATGTTTTCAAACAAATTGTCGATAGGTGCCTTGAGTGGCTTTATATCTACTGAAACCGGTTGTGATCGGTTTTCACTTCTATCCACTGTGACCAGCGAAACCTTCATATCCGGTTCACCTCGTATACCTTCTACTTTTATGGTATTTTCAAATGTAGAAGATTTGGTAATGATCGTTTTATCATTCCTTTTATAGGTCGCTTCTACATACAGTAAATCTTCATCTGATGGTAGTTTATAGGTAATGATAGAGCCTCCCGACACATTCTCTACTTTAATTTCACTAAGCTGCGCCGGGGCAGTCGAATCTTCTTTGACCAACGGGCCTCTCATAGTGTCTTCAGCACAGCTAAACAACACAGCCAATGAAAACACTCCGGCGATGAGTCTATTTATATATATTCTTTTCATGCTTATTCTTTTTTCGTAAAAACTATCTTACCAGCCCGGGTTTTGAACCAGGTTACCATTTGCTATGATGTCACCTTCTGAGATAGGCCATAGGTAATCCCTGCCAAAGAATTGAAAGTTGCCTACAGATATCACGTTGTAGTAAGTATCTGTGTCTTCACCTTCGATATTCCAGGCACGAACAGGCTTATTTAAAAACTCCTCGGCTCTTTTCCATCTTCTCAGATCCCAAAAACGGTGACCTTCAAAAGCCAATTCGATCATTCTTTCCTGCTGTATGATAGCTCTCAGTGTTTCTATAGCATTGGGTCTGTTCGGGAAGTTGGAGTGGTCGTTCCATGCCTGCACTACTCCGTCCAGGCCGGCTCTGCTTCTTATTTTGTCTACATAGCCTTGTGCCTCAGCGATTTTACCGTTTTCGTTTAATGCCTCAGCATACAATAGGTACAAATCCGACAATCGGATAATAGGGTACGGATACACTTCCGCATTCCACCCACTGCTGGGCGCACTTTGTACGGCCTCATAGTGTACCCATTTTTTGGCCCAGTATCCTGTAAGTGAATAGCGGCTGGCGTCTTGTCGTCCACCACGCTCACCTCGCTTGGCTTCTACTGCCAGAGCTTCCTCATCGTCAATCATACCATGGCCTTCCCAGATTCCTCCGTCAAAACCCAGCGACGCATAGAATCGGGGTTCTCTGTTGAAGTTCATATTGGCAGTAGTCACTCCTTCTTTGATGTAGTACCTATGATCGGCATCTCCCTCACTCAGGTCGAAGCGATCGCTGTAGTTGTAGTCTTTGTCTTCGTCTATCGGTACTCCATTGGCAGAATAAAATATTTCTGTCATATTGATAGTAGGCGACATGTATGGATTGATAGATTCTCTGCTTTCCGCAGTGAGCGCCGGGTTGATCATAGCCTGGGACAATCCCTGAAATCCACGACTAACGGGAGAAAATGATGCTCCCCATATCACCTCGTCGTTCCAGGGTTCGGAGAGTGCTCCTCTTATCGATAGTTTGGTCACGGTGCTGTCCGACCAGTTAGGGTCAGCATTGGTCATCTCGTAGAGATCGTATCCATTTTCCAAAGCCATGTCTATAGCTGCTTTGCATGCTTCCTCTGCTACCACCCATTTTTGTGGGTCATAAGTAGGGTTAAAAAGGTTTTCACCGTCTTTTCCCTTAAAGCTGGCATAATCCTGATTGCCGTTGAACAGTGGGCTTGCCGCATATACCAACACACGCGCCTTCATGGCTGCCACTATCGGCTTAGTGATTCGTCCCAGTTGAGACCCTACATCTGTAATGGCTATGGGCAACTCAGGCTCAGCCAATGCTTCATCCATCAACTCTACAATGTATTTCACTACATCATCTACAGGCTGTCGTTTTACCCTTACCGCTTCCAGTTCACTTACGCTTATGTTTTCCTTAATGATGGGTATAGGCCCATACATACGCATAAGATAAAAGTGGTAGTAGGCTTTCAGAAACTTTGCCTCGGCAATCCACCGGTTACGTTCCAGACTGTTCAGATCGAAGGGCAGGTGTATGTTTTCCAAAAATATATTGCAATCCCGGAGTGCGATATACAAATTATTGAATCGGTCGCCTCCCCATTTTCCCATTCTGGGATTTACTTTAGTTTGTCCACCCTGAGCGATGATACGACCAGGCCAGTTTCGGGCTACATTATCATTTACAAACACTTCATCGCCTGCAGTGATGGCCGGATTGTTCACACTGGCAAAATCCGGCATATACCCATATAGGGTAGATAAAAACCTCTCGGCATTGTCTCGGGTTTCAAAAGCATCCTCTATCACAGCGATATTGTCCGGAACTACATCCACAAAATCGCCACATGACCAGGAAGAAAACACTAAACCAAACGCCGCTAATACTTTTATAAATTTTGTTATCATAATTGTCTTCAATTAAAATCCTATATGAACACCCAGGTTAAATACTCTCTGCAAAGGATAGTTGAGTCCATTGCCTCCCAATTCCGGATCCCACAACTTGAATTTACTCCAGGTAATCAGGTTGGTGCCCGTACCGTATATTCTGAGTTTTTGTATTCCCAGCTTGTTGTTGTTTCCGTCGATCAGGGTATAACCTATTTCCAGTTGTTTCAACCGTAAAAACGATCCGTCTCTCAACCAGAAAGTACTGGTCTGCACATTGTTTTGCACCACTTCGGTAGACAGTCTGGGCCAAAGGGCATATATATCCCTGTTTTCTTCAGACCAGTGGCTGTCTGCATAGGCTTGTAACAATCCGTTTTCGGAGAGGGTACCATTGCCCGATCCGATGGTGATAAAATTGCCGTCGTTAGCCTGAAGTGAGTTGATGAAAGGCCCTGTAGATACAGGATCGATAAAAAACGAGCGCTGAGCCAGTCCCTGGAAGAACACAGAAAAGTCTAACTTCTTGTATCCAGTAGAAACGCCCAGGCCATAGGTTATTTTGGGCATGGTAGGCAAACCTATAGGAGCTCTATCCAGCGAGGATATAATACCGTCACCATTCAGGTCTTTGTATTTGATATCTCCACCACCATAATCCACACCCGGTGTACCAAACTGTGCCGGTGAGTTTATGGCCTCAGCATCGTCTACAAACAGTCGCTCAGCAATTAAGCCATGTGCTACGTTTACGTTTTTACCGATATTTGATACCCAGGGTGCACCAATGGCTGCATAGTTGGGTTCTTCAAACACCTTAAACTCATTGTCGGCGTAAGTGAACGTACCTCTGGCTGATGCCCAGAAATCGTTGTTGAAATAGTGGTTAACATCAAGCGAAGCATCAATTCCTTGAGATACTACCTCACCGATGTTTGACTGTACGGTAGTTTGCAGCCCGAGTGTAGAAGGAATGTCAGCCCTGCTTTGCAGGATATTGGTTCTCAGCTCGTGAAAAGCATCTACTCTAAATTGTACATTGTCTTCCAGGAAGTTGGCTTCAAGACCAAGGTTTGCTTTACGTGCTTTCTCCCAGGTTACCTGCGGGTTGGCATATCTGTAGATAGATACTCCGGGTATAAACTCATTGAATCGCCTACCAAATGAAGCGCCTGCTCCACCATCGGAAATACTCACTTCTGATAAGTAGAAGAATCTGTCGCTACGTGTGTTACCGATTCTATCGTTTCCTACCCAGCCATAAGAGGCTCTCAGTTTCAACCTGCTAAATATATGTGTGAGCCCTCCAAAAAATGGCTCATTGGATATAAGCCATCCCATACCAAACGACGGGAAGAATCCAAACCTGTTTTGCGAAGAAAACCTTTCCGAACCATTGAATCCAAAGTTGAACTCCGCAAAATAACGGTTGTCATAATCATAGTTGAACCTACCGGAAAGTCCCAGGTTTCTGCTGGGCAGAGACAACTGTACCGTAGAAGCGTTTCCATCCAGGTATTCGCGGGCTATCGTTACCAGCAGACCCGACACATTGTGCTTGTCGGCAAAGGTTCTGTAGTAGTTTACAGCTGCCTCCATATACAATACAGAGTTGTTGGTACGCTCACCCAGCGATAGCTCCAGCGCCTCGTTTCCTTCGGCTACTCTATCGAGCGTGTACGTGTTTTTCAGCTGGTTAAATGAGCCTATTCTGTAAAAATAAGGACGATACGACCTTCTGTTTTCAAAAACAGAGGTGGTATTGGCATTTCCTAAAAACCGGGCGCTCAGACCAGGTGTAATATTGTCTAGCTTTTGTTTAAACTCCAACTGCACCAATGACAGCTGACGCCTAAAATCCCGATATCCTCTTTGCAGCTCTGCGTAGGGGTTAAACCAGGCGGCCGGATTAGATCGTAAAGTAGAAAAACGAGGACCTTCGTCATTGCCAAAAACAATGTGCGGCACCCCCACCAGCGAGGCATCCGGCTGAATGGTAGGGCTAAACCTCACGGGGCTGGTTCTTACAGCAGCATTGTATATGGAGTTTCCTCCCTGCAGTGGGCCTCTGTAGTCGTCGATAGTAGAGTGCAGCCTCACTATCATTTCGGTGTTTTTGTGCAGGTCTATATTGATATTAGATCGCAGCAAATACCTCCTCAGGTTGATATTGTTGGTGAAGTTATTGGTCTTATTTACTTTCACCAGGCCATTGTCTTTGGTAAACGATCCGGCCACATAATACCTTACTTTCTTTCCTCCTCCTTTTACATTGAGGTTTACACGCTGAGTCTGCGCCTGATCTTTGAGCAATACATCGTACCAGTCTATAGCCGGAAAGGCATTAGGGTTTACACCTCTTTCCGTATTTTTTATTTTTTGCTCGGTAAAAGTAGCAAAGCGTCCGCGGGTTCGGTCAGCCTCATTTTGCAAACGCATATGGGTGATGGGGTCTGCCAGGTCTATGACACTAACCGGCGCACTTACCGAATTTTCTACTCTTATATTGACTACAGCAGGTCCGTCTGAGCCTGTCTTGGTAGTTACCAGTATGATTCCATTCGCACCACGGGCACCATAAATAGCCGTAGTGGTGGGGTCTTTTAGTACAGAAAAGCTCTCGATATCGTCGGGCTGCAATCGCGCCAGGTCATCGGCAGTTAACTCCACACCGTCAATCAATATCAGTGGGCCATTTTGGCCGTTGAACGAAGCTACACCCCGAACAAAAAACTGAGCATTGTCCGCTCCCGGTTCACCACTGGTCTGATACGACACCACTCCGGATATTCTACCGGCCAAAGCTGTAGTGAGGTTACTGGATGGTATTTTCAATTCGGCTGGCTTTACCGAACTCATGGCTCCTACTACGGCCTCTTTCTTTTGAGTACCAAAGCCTACTACCACGATTTCCTCCAGCTGTTCTACGTCCGGCTCCAAAGCCACGTCGATCACCGACTGGGTGCCCACCCCTATTTCGCGGGTCATATACCCCACAAAAGAGAAGGAAAGCACAGCATCATCGGGTACTTTTATTTTGTACTCGCCACCCAGGTCTGTAGTAGTACCTGTAGTGGTCCCTTTTACTACTACCGATACACCGGGCAGGCCCTCGCCGTTTTCGTCTACTACCTTACCGGTTACCGATACATCTCTTACCTCCATTACCCGATCACGATCGAGACTACCATCGTATTTTTTTACAGAAATGGTGTTGTTTACTCTTCTAAATTGCAACTCCTTTTTTACAGAAAGTTTTTTCAGAATAGTTTCCAGTGAAGATTCGGCAGTAAGAGAAATGCCCCTGATCTTACTGATTTTCTTGTCATTAAACAGAAAATTAAATCCTGTTTTTTCATTCAGGGTAGATATTACTTCATTCATACTGGCATTGTCCCACTGCACCGATAAATGTATATCCTTCATATACTGGGCGTTGCTGCCACTATTAGCCAGTAGCAACGCACATACCACACATTGCAGGTACACTACAAGCAAAGTAATCCTACTCACGATTCTTATTTTTTTTCGTAATTTTGAACTCATACGGAATTAAGTTTTTAATTGTAAAGTGTTGAAAGCTTAGTCACTTAATGCTTCGATGTTTTTTGGAGTGGTCGCCAAACTGATCCGAAAAAGTCGAAGCATTTTTTTTACCCGGAATCTTGTCTTGTTTCATGGTTCATAGTTGATTTAGTTTAGTTTATAATTTTTACTCGTTTACCCTCTATTTTATAGTTGAAATCTGCATTGTGGGCAAGTACCTCCAGTACCGCTTTGAGGGGTTCGTTATCAAACCTTCCGGAGTAGAGGTGCTTCATGTTCATGCCCCTGGGCGCAATAATCTCCACTGCATACCAGCGTTCCAGTTCTTTGAAAATGCTCTCCAGGTTTTGGTTTTTAAAAATCAGCTCCCAGTCTTTCCAGGCTACTGATTCGCTGGGAACAAACGCCCCTTTTTCGGCCTGTTTTGTTTTAAGGTCTATGCGGCTCATTTCCATGGGACGGAGCGTATGCTCAAATGCATAATCCGACATCTCTGCGCCAAAGACTTTCACTTTACCTTCTACCACCCCTACCGACACTGTGCTTTCATCGTGATATGACCGTACGTTGAATGCTGTGCCCAACACCTGCGTGTGAATTCCTCTTGATACTACCGTAAAAGGCCTTTTAGGATCTTTCTCTACTTCGAAAAATGCCTCGCCCCGCAGGTATACTATCCGCGAGGTATCCGAAAAATATTCAGGGTAATACAATGACGTGGAAGCATTGAGCACTACTTTGGTACCGTCATTGAGCCAAAGGGTAGACTTCATGCCACTTGGGCTTCTTTTTTTTACCATCGGCACACTTTGAGCCACTTTGGGATCTACCGTATCGGTAAGTAGCGCCCACAAGCCAATACCAAAGCCCACACCTATCAAAATGGCTGCATACCGCATAATCAGACGCAACGGCCTGGCCTTTGGTGGCGTCATGGTGTATTGGGTCTGCTGGCGGCCTTTTACGATATTTTCAAACATATCTACTCGCTGGCGCTCAGTAGGCTGCTCGTCCAGCTCGTAGCGGATATTGTTGATGATATGCCGGGCCAGTTGTACCTGCTCACTTTTGTGTGGGTGCTGTGCCAGCCATTTGGTCCAAAACTTATCTGCCTGCTGATCCTGCCCTTTGGCCCAGCTCACAAAGTAGTCGTCTTCGATAAAGTCCCAAACCTGATATTCTTCGTACTTCATATTTTTATTAGGTGCATAAGGTCCTTCTGAACCTTCCATACCCTAATGAGGAATGAAAAAACGAGAGTATCCCATGGGGACTACTTTTTTTTCAAAAAAAATCAAATTAACTGTGGGATGTGATTGCACGCCCTAATAGTACAGTGAGAAACAGCACAATATTTTGCTTCATTAAGTCTATCGCCCGTTTCATCAATTTGGCCACTGTATTTTTATGCTCTATGCCCATTACTCCGGCTATCTCGTCGTAGGTGAGCCCGTCGTAGTAGTAGTGTAGAATGGTCTGCCGCTGCTTGGGGGTAAGTGTATTGAGAGCAGCCTTTACTTTCTGGAGTTTTTCGGTGTAGTTTTCCTGATTCATAAGCACCGACTCCATGCTTATATCGATCTTAAAAGCACCCAGAGCTTCCAGGTCGTCCATCAGGTTGATGTTTTTACCTTTGCGCAACTTGTATACTATTTCCCTGTACACCGACTTGAAAAGGTATGCTTTTATCACCTTCACCTGCAGGTCGCTTTCCTGCTTTTTACCCAAGGCTATAAACACATCCTGTATACAATCCTGCACCAAACTCTGATCTGCTGAAAACTGACGGCCAAAGCGATACAAATCCTTTACATACTTATTGTAAACATAGCCCAGCACCTGCGCATCCCCTTTTTTCAGCTTCAGCCACAACTCCGCATCGCTCATATCGTCGAATGCCTCTCGCTGTATCTGCAGGTTTTCATGGCTTAATATCAGGCTTGTCGCCTGTGGGGCTATGGCATCAGTCTTTTCCAGATTTGTAGTAGTTAGTTGTGTATGAGTTTACTCCAACACGCTCACCATTGAGCTTTGAGGATATAAACCAATTAGCAATTTGACAAAATCACAAGCCTTTTTCTACCTGTATATTATCATTTAGTAGTAAAAATTTTGCCCACCGGCCTACCTGCCCGGAGCGAAGCACAGACCATCTTCCCCGACAAACACTACCCCCTCAGACAACTAAAGCCCTGAAAAAAGCTGTATTAAGCTTTCAATGATTAGATTGCAACAGTTTTGGATGTTTGATTTCGAAAAAAATCATCGTTGTGATTGGCTTTCAATGTTTAGATTGCAACAGTAATTCCTGACTAACATAGGCTTCCGGCTCGTTGTGATTGGCTTTCAATGTTTAGATTGCAACAGTCCAACGAAGAGCTGATAACCCTGTCGGCTGTTGTGATTGGCTTTCAATGTTTAGATTGCAACAGTGGCTGTCAAAGAAAATTCTCCCATCGTTGTGTTGTGATTGGCTTTCAATGATTAGATTGCAACAGTTAGACAATACTCACATTGGCTCTACGTCTTGTTGTGATTGGCTTTCAATGATTAGATTGCAACAGTTGTAGAAGCTCCTGCAACGTCTTCTCCAGTGTTGTGATTGGCTTTCAATGTTTAGATTGCAACAGTATTGGGACGTTCAAAAATCTGACGCCTACTGTTGTGATTGGCTTTCAATGTTTAGATTGCAACAGTTTTTAGCCCCCTTTACGATTGGAGAACCGAGTTGTGATTGGCTTTCAATGTTTAGATTGCAACAGTCAGACGTGCCAAAAAGCAACATATTCACCAGTTGTGATTGGCTTTCAATGTTTAGATTGCAACAGTTACCTACTAATAACATAATAATGTTATCTAGTTGTGATTGGCTTTCAATGTTTAGATTGCAACAGTATACCCTACCTTAACAGGCTATACCACAGCAATTTAAACCCTAAAACCCCTGAGTGTTTTTTTACACATTCAGGGGTTTTACTTTAAAACAACTCCAACTGCTGTACCGGTTCGGGTGGTTTTTCCGCTTTAGCCGATATAAAAACTTCCATCATACCAAATTGCTTGTCGGTAACCCGAATAATACCCACTTTGCCCCTGGGCGGCAAATTAATCTTTACCCGCTTCATGTGCACCAGCGCATTTTCCATGCTGGGACAGTGCCGCAGAAAAATGGAAAACTGAAACCGGGCGAAACCATCTTTTTCCAGCACATCTACAAACCTACGGTAGTTGCGTGTGTCTGCCTTGGTTTCGGTAGGCAGGTCGAAAAACACCATAACCCACATTACTCTGTATTGGTTTAGTCGTTGCAGGCTCACAGCTCAGGAAATTTTATAATTTTTTGTTGGCGGGCGTAGCATTTGTAGAGGCTACTGGTGGTTTCCTGAGCTGCCAGCATCAGCGGGCTCACCTGCCCGTTGATGCGCACATCAAGCACGGGTATTTGCAGCAGTTGCTGCTTGATAGCCGGTGTTAACTGCTCGTAATCATCGAGCGAGCGAACCAACTCCAACACCAGCTGGTCTACTACAGGACGGTAAGGCTCCATCACATCATCGGCCAGGCAATAGGCATTGTACTTGTTGCTATGATGGTAGCCAAAAGCAGGCAATAGTCCACTTCCCACCAGCGAGCGGGCTATCACCGCCCGAAGCACGGCATAGCCATAGTTAAGCATGTTGTTGGGCGCTCCTTCGAAGCGTCCTCTTTTAAAATCGTGCAAAAAATCTTCAAACAACCGTTTCCAATAAAATGCTGCCGCCCGCGCCTCGAAGTTGTCCGGATCTCCCGGAGCAGTTTTTGCCGCCCAGCGTTCCATGTTTTCTGTCTCCAATCCATTTTGCCTGAGCAGTGCGGCCTGATTGCGTATTTTTTGCCGGACGGTCTGCTGCCACATGCGGGCTTTCTGTGCCGGTGTGGCTTCCTGCTGCGTGCGAAAATGCGCCTGCTGGGTACTGTGTCCATTGAGGTTGAGCATCATGCCCTGAGGCAGGTGATGACCGTCGCAGGTTACGACGGCTGCATTGTTGGCCAGCAGCTTGCTGATGAGCGTATGACTGAGGGTAATTTGCGGGTGCTCCAGCACCACCATACCTATGTCTTCTATGGGTGCTGATTTCTTTTCGCCCGAGTCGGGGTAGGTAGCCACCAGCTGTTGCTTGGTAGTATGCAGGTGTGCGGCATGCGCAAAATAAAGCGTACGTTTGATCATAGCGATGAGGTTTTGTTATACATCTATCCATTCTTGTTCTTTCGCATGATGGGGTGCTGGTGTATAGCCAAAAAAACATCTTTGCCTTCAAACCAACTCAGGGTTTGATTGCGAGCCAGCAGGGTGGGTTTTGCTGACAACAAAGCAGAATAGGAACTCCACTTCCACTGATGGATGTTTTGGACAAATCCGTGGTGTACCGGATTGCTATGAATGTAGTGGGTGACTGTAGTTAGGTCTCTCTCGGTGGTAATTTCTTTGGTTTTAAAGGGTCTGTTAAACAATGATCCCCGCCGGTCATATTGTTTGTTATAGGCTTTAGCGTAGGAATTGAACAAATTGCTGAATGATCTGGAGATTAAAAGACCTGACAGGTTTTCGAAACCTGTCAGGTCTGTAACTTTAAACACCTCCTGCAACTCCCGCTCACCCCGGATTCTAATCAGCGCATGAAAATGATTGGGCATCAGGCAATATGCATGGGTAGCTGCTACCGGATTGATGTATTTGCTCCATTGCTGTAAAAAGTACCTGTAGTTTTCCTGTGAACGAAAGAGGTTTTCGCTTCCATTTGCATGATTATAGATATGGTAGTAGGATTCTACTTGCATTAGGTGCATCTTTTTAAAAACCAACAGGTTTTTAAAACCTGTCGGGGTTGATCCTTATTTTTTTAAATTCATTCTCGGATTTTTATGGTTTGATCAGGTAAGGGTTGAATATTCCCCAATCTATCCACTTGGAGTTTGATGCAGATATTTTTAATCTGTGACTTACCATCAATCGTATTTTGGTTTTTTGTTTCTTGGCTTCCACGACCAAACTCATCTTGAATTAAGTCCTTTTGACTAATGTTAATTTTATCAGAATTGTGTAACTCTTTAAATATTTCTTTATTCTTTTTTCCATGAAATTTCCATATTGGGTTAGAAATTGAGTAAGGTAAAAACTTAGCATAGTACCCATTTCCACTGCTGTTTTTTCCTCCATCTGTATACTTATAAATCCTATCTATCTGCTCCTTTGTGAGATTGTTAAAATCAACTTTTGAAGGATGTTCTACTTCCTCTTCAGTAGGCACATAAACCAAATCCAGTGGAGAAAGAGTGAAAATTCTGTCGAATACATTTATATCATTGTCAAAAATCCGTTTATCAATAGGGTTGTGGCGATTATTTTTATATTCTTTCAAAACGCTAATCAAATCTATTAAACCAATATCTTTGAACCTTCTTTCTCTCACTTCATTTCCAGTATCGTCTTTATAAACCCTTTCATAAAAGCCAAGATAAAGATTGGATCCAGCATCATTTACCACATATTGTTTTGACTTAACAGAATTCTTATCTTCCTGGTTTAACGCTCTTTGATTCCCAAAACCTCTTGAAATTCTAACTTTCTTTATCGGAGTATGGTTTTTGCCGTTATTAAGTCTTTTGAGAGTTTCCTGCTTGTTCATTTCTTCGATCATTTCAGGTGAGAATGCAATTTCTGGATGTTCATTAATTTCATATTTATTTTTTCCCTCCACTATTTTCTCATCTCTGAAATTTATTTCGGGTACCTTTTCAACAAAGACATTGAGTTTGGAGTAATCCGCTTTGTCAAACTTGTATTTATTGGCTTTCAAATTCTCAATGAGTCCATTCACATCTTTTATATCATTGTCATCACTTCTTGTAATCGCTTCAAATTCAGCTTTCTCTAAAAGTGCATCGAAATGAGGGACGGCTTCCTCAAACGGAAGTTCTACGGTATCGAATTGTTTCAGGTGGTTGTAAAGTACCTTTTGGATTCCTGTGTCAGTGACTTCACTAATTTTTTTGCTATCAAATTTTTCAGACAAAAACTCTCTTGACGCAATCTTTTTCTCATCACTTGTATTATCTGTGAAATAATATAATTCTATCGTTGGATTATCTGGATATTCTTTTTTGACAATGTCTTTAAACGATTTTAAATCATTATTTAAAATCATATTTTTTAAATCCATTCTTAATTCTTTGTCTGCAACAATAGAAACATCATCGTAAATCGCATTGACTGAACTATGTAAATTCTTTTTCTTTTTGAGTTTCAGATTTACCCGGCCATAAAAAGTATCTTTCCCTAAACTTCTGCGAATTCCCCAGTTGTATTTGTTTGTAGAATTCATGATGTCTTTCTGGCTTTTTGGTTCTTGTGCTTTTAGTTTTTTCGTGTTTGGTTCGGCTTGGTAATAATTTGTTCTATTATTAATGACCCGCATGTTTTGTTTGAAGGTTACGACTGTATGCTGTAAGGCATTTAAAATCATTTCTTTGTAGTCTGCCTTTGCGTTAGAGTCTTTATAGAAATACGATTTGGTTTTTACGGTATCCCGTGTGAATTTCTCTACACCCGATTGCCTCACTTCTCCGGGAAGCATGTAATACCAATCTTTGTCATCTTTTCCATTCTCTTTTTTTGAGAACATAATCTTCCTTTTCAGGGTTTGTCTGTACTTTTCAATTTGTCGTTGCTTGCCTAAGTCAGGAGACTTGGCTCCCGCGTTTATGTTGTTGATATAGTTAACATGGTCTCTTGTGCAAAGGGCAATTATCAGCGCATCCAATGCATGGTGTCGATGATCAATGCGCTTGATGTCATACGATTCATTTTTTTCCCGAATGCTATCGTCCAGGTTGAAGTCAAAGTATTTATGCCCGGATTTTGACACCCTTTCCTGTCCGAATAAGCTTGATTTGGTTAACTCGTTCATTCTAATGAATCTTGGAGCGACAAGCTCTTTCCAGACCTGATCCAATCTCCATGCTTCTTTCAGTTTTCCTGTTACTGCGCCAGTTACGGGTAATACATTCTTAGAAAGGAACTCAACCTCACCTTCCTCTCGAACGATATGGCTTAAAAGTTCCATTGCTTTCCGGGCAATATGGCGGGCGTTGTTTATCTGGCTACTGGTAAATCCCTTTGGGATTTCTTTCGACAGCAAGATGTATCTCTTATTGCCGGAAAATTGGGACGTTACTGTGCTTACATACGTGTCGTCATCTACTATTTTAACCTTCTTGCCATGTGCTACACAGTATTGTTCACGTTCTTTTGGCTGATTGATGAATTCACGTCCTGTCTGATCGCTTTTCAGTTTGTTTACTTCTCTTTCACAGACCACTTTGTTGTTTAGTGAATCATTGGTGATGGAAGCCTGGGGAAATACATGGTCAATGTTGTACTTATCGCCATCAAATAGGTCGGTAAGCTTAATAGGTAAATTAGTGTAAGGTGATCTATAACCTTGTTCTATCCACAATTTGTACTTTTCAAAAGTTTCTTTTGTGATAGGCGATTTAAGAAGGCTGTCAATACCATCACGTTCGGCTTTTTTCTTGTACTGATGTTGATTCAAGACGGCATCTTCTACAATCTTCAACCTTTCAAAATGATCAGAATTCTTGGGATTTGCTCGGTACAGACTACTAGCTAAAAACTCTTCCAAGACTTGCCGGATTCGCTTGTTCTGTGCTCGGTTCCCTTTTTGCCTATTTGTTTCAGCTTCTTTTTCTTTTACAGATTTCTTTAATTCCCGCCCAACCTCAACATGGATTTCGCTAAAGAAATTAGGCTGACTATTGCCTAATTCTTTATGTTCCCAAATGTCAGCCACTACCTGCATCATTTCCCGGATGACCTTTTCTGCAACAGGGTTATTCAAGGAGTGTTGCTTTAGCTCCTGATGCAATTGCCTCCTAATATCTTCGGGAGATTTCCACAGTATGGCCCTAGCCAATTCTGAGTGACGGCCATAAACCAAGTAAGATGCTTTTGTCAGATCCAGAGAGGTGAAATTTGAGGTGTCCTTAAATCCTTTGAAAGCATTGAACAAGCCTTTTGGAAATGGAACTTTAGCATCATTGTCAGTAAATTTTTTCCATTCAATTTCCTCCTCTTCAAAATCAATCTTGCTTAGCCTATTGAGTATCTCGTCAATCCGCTCATTGATAAAATGTTTCCACAAGGCTTCAAACAGGCCTTGTCTTTTCTCCTCTGCCTCCTTTCCTGTTTTATTTGAGTTGCTTATGAATGAAGAAATCCTGGATTTATCGTAGTTGATACTTTCTAAATCGGTTGTGTGTACTGAAAGGTCAAACTTTCCTGTAAAGCGGTTTTCTCCCATTCTCAGGAAGGGAAGCAGCTTTTTTAAAGCCTTCTCAGAATAGGCACAGTACCTCGAAGCGAACTTTGGATAGTTAGTAAAGTCCTCAATAATCTTCGCTTTGATTTCATCAGAAATGCCACTTCCATTTAAAAAGTGGTTAAAAAACGTTTTGATGCTCTTGCTGTCATTTTCCTTACGTTCTTTGTAGTTGACCGAATAAAGATAATGCCAAAGCTCTATTTCTTTTTCCTGCGTCAGAAAATCGGCGTATTCGCTAAACCCACACCTCGTGAACCGGGTGGCGAAACTTACTCGTGTTTCATTGCCTTTTAGTTCTTCGTCCTCAGGGAAATTCCAGACAAAGTTTTTCTTATTCTTATCGTATGGAACTTCAAACTCGTCCCTACAGAAAATTAAAAATTGCCCTTGAGTTAATGATTTTTGATTGTTCAGTTTTTCGAATAACTTTTGATAATCATCTCCGCTTTTAATGTAGTCTTTTGTAACATCTACATTGGTTGAAAACTTGTCTGTTTCTGTATTTACTTTTTCACTTTCTATTAGCCTCAAATTATGGAGCTTATCCCAAATCCTGAATTCCTGAAAGTATGGATGAGATGCAGAAACAGCTTTGTGATAAATAGCTTCCTTGCTGAAGGTAATCTCCCCGGTTTCCTTATCAACTATTTCAATGGGCTTTCCTGTTTTTTTGTCACACAATTCCTTCCAATACCTGATTTCGTATTTGCAGTCTGCTATTTCTGATTTTTTTGTTTTGAGCGGTCGTTGATAAAGCAGGATGTCCTCTACCAGCAGATGTTCTATTGCATCTTTATTGCCTAGCAGTTTTTTTGCATGAGATTCATTTTTGGGATACAGTGTTTTAACACACTTTTCAAAGAGTGCTACATCTTTCAGACTATTGTGAAATTCTTTTTGTGTAGCTATAATTTGCCTCAGTTCCTCACGATAAAACTTTCGCTCCACCACCTGGAACATACCACCAATGATCTTGGTGCGTTTTCCAGTTTTCGCATCATCTTTTAGGATACGATATATCTTGGGGGAAATATAGTTTTTTACATTCCCCTTTTCATCTACAAAACCATTTAAGCTATTGAATTGCAATGCTTCTTTTTCAGTTTTTTTCTTTAATAATTTCCAATTACTGGCTTTGTTAGGATCAAGCAGTTTGAATTCCGAAAAAGGATCTTTTGAAACGTTTAGATTAAGCGAATCACTTTTCTTGGAAGGCTTAATCAGTTCTCCTTTTTCATTATAAAGCCTTGTTAGGAAAATCTCCTCTTTTATCTCGTTATCAGTTTTTTTGAATTTATTGAAATCTGAATAATTGGTATCAACTTGCCAACCATTGCCATATTCTTTCAAATATTTGCCTTTGGTATCTTTCGGACTTATATCCGAAACCTTTAACTCAAAGATGTCTTCAACTTTGTAGATGGTTTTGGTCTCATCATTATCTGTTCCCTCATCATTTAATATTGTGAACCGCTCAACAATTTTAACTTCATCTATATTGTCTTTTAATTCAGTAATCTGTTCAGTTGAGTATTCCTTGTATGAGTATCCGTTTTCTAAAAGAATATTGAAGTAGGTGCCAAATTCATTTTTTGCTTTGGACACTTGAACTACCTTAAGTACAAGTGATTCAATCTCAATCTTGCTTATATCTACTACTTCTTGAATGGTTTTCGTAATCCCAAACTCGTTCAGTTTTTCAGACAAGTCATCAAATTCATCAAGTGCTTCTATTTTCTCATATCCTCGTTTTTGGTTGTAGCTGAGTAACACCCAAGCCAACTCTTCTAAGGTAATTTCTTTGGATAAGGCTTTTTGACGCAAATAGTAAAGCGTCCAGTCATAAGGAATTCGCTTTCCCTTTTCGTTTCTGACACCCGCATCACCAATGTCTTTGAGCATTTCTTCGTAGGAATCCATGAAAAGGAATTCGGCCTTTTGTCCATGCTTTTTAGGTAAGTAGGCAAATTTCGGTTCCTTGTTTTCTTTAAACTGGCCACACTTTTCTCCCTTGACATTCGTGAAATCAATTTCGAGTTTATAATGCTGTGGAAGTGCGTCAAGTAAATTAAGTACGAGATGTAGCCTGTCCCTTCTGAGTAAGTAACGTTCATTCAACCGCCTTGGCCCTCTTTTTTCGGTCCTTTGGGCTGCTGTACTATCAATTTTCCCACCTTCTTTATATTTTTTTACTTCATCCGCATTCATGGGCAAAATACGTGATCCCAATCCCATAATTTTCACTGTTCCATTCTCATGATCAATCTCTACCAGTGCCCAACCGATGGAGTTTGTACCCAAATCCAATCCTAAAATCTTTTTTGTTGTCATAGTTATTAATTCAATACATTAATTATCTTTGATATTCATTGAAAGCCAATCACAATAAGGATTATTCCGTTGTGAAAACATTTAAGGCGGGGAGCATTCCTCGCCTTTTTTATTTCTCTTCGAAAAATATCAAAAACTATTGAATTAGTTGCTTTCAAAAAACATGAATATTGTCACACCGACCAAACAACCCTTTTTAATCCAAGCTAAAAGAGAAAAAGTTCAAATCAAACACCCCTTTTCGACATATAAGAGCTAATTAACCACTCATAGCAGGGAAGAACTTTAGTCGAGGTGAGCCGAAAAAACCAGTAACCATTGACTTAAAATAACTCAAATGAAACACACAATCAAGGCTACTCACTTTCCAAAAGACTACAAATGGTTTTGCTAAAATCCAGCTACTTGTGCTGCTGTAGTCGGGCAAACTTTTGGAAAGATCTTAATAGCAAGCCACAAAAAAACCGCTTCCTCTCATCGAGAAAGCGGCCTTATTACACTTTATAATTTCAATCCAATAATCGGCAGATTACTGCATGAATAGGTTATTTTGTCACGACTTTAAAAATCTGATATACATCTCCTTCAATCACCTGCACAAAGTACATCCCTTCGGGGTTTTGTCCGATCACTCTATTCATTTCCTCATTCAAATGCTCCAATGCACCTCGGGTACTCAGCAAAAGTCGTCCGTCTGAGGTTACTACCTGTATTCGGGTTTCTTCATCGCGGCTTGTTGAAGCTGAAAGCTCCGACAAAGTGATGTATGTACCCTGTTCGGCCGGGTTTGGATGCACTTTCCAGCGCTTCGAACTATTGACAGGCACAATCGTGATGGTAGCACTGTAAGAATACTGCCCATCGAAATCCACTTGTCTGATTCTGTAGTAGTACTGTGTAAGCCCCGATACTTTGGTATCGAGAAAATGATAAGACTGCACCGAGGTAGTGTTTCCGGCTCCTTTTCTGGACCCTACTACTTCGAAGGCAACACCGTCTACCGATCGCTCTATGTCAAAATAATCGTTGTTTATTTCTGTTGCCGTTTGCCAGTATAGCCCTATGCCCGACGGCTCCCTTTGCCCACTAAACGACAACCAGGTAACGGGCAATCCGGACTCTTCGTCACCACTACCAAAAGTCTGGGGGCTAAAATCCGTCTGCTGACGAACCGTAAACGAACCGTTAAACTCATCGCCCGACTGAGCAGTACCGTCTCCACTGGCAGCCACCCATTCGCCACCATCCCAGTGCACTATACCCAGCTTACCCAGGTCGCCTACTCCTACTCCGCTGGCGTAGCTGCCCGGTCCGTACGAGAGTGTCATATCCGCTGCTGCAGTGCCCGCTCTTTCCACCTCCCAATACTCATACTGGCTTACCTTTTCGAATTGTTCTCCGTCAAACGATTCTTTGTCGTATCCACCTCCGGTAGGGTCGCTACCAATGTAAGAGACCGTCCATGTATCGGCAGCCGATGTGTTCTCTATCGCTACAGGCTGATACCTCGACCTGGCTATATAGCCTACCGGAAAGGTAAAGTCTGTATCTTGGTTCATTACTTTTTGGATCTGTCCCCCCACAAAACTCGACGAAGAACCTCCTGCAGTAGTAGCCGCAGACCCCAGCAATACCATAGGTGCCGCAGGATAGTCGCTCGACACGATATTTCCTTGCACCAGAGTCAGTGCTCCGTTTACAGTGATGGCATTGGTAGGCGTATAAGCCTGTCCTGTCTTATCCATGGTAAGGTCATTGAAGGTAATAGCCCCGATGGTAGTCTGAGCATTGGCACCTCCAAAGGTCACGTTGCTGTTGTCAGCATTAAAAGTACCTCCGGTGTTGTCCCAGTTTGCCTCTACTCTCAGCGTACCATCTTCTCCATTGATTACTCCAGTGTTTGTCAGCAATCCTTTTGCTACTGTTGTGCCTGTATTGACATTGAATGTGCCGCTGTTCACTACCTGACCTTTGGTCGTGGTAGTACCTGCTCCGGCATAGTAGGTTCCGCTATTGTTCCAGTCTCCCTCTACGGAAACATCTGCATCATTGGCCCTGTTTTCCAGCGTGGTGCCGGTAGGTATCGTCACTGATCCGTTGATGGTAAGGTTCGAGGCTGTCATGGTAACCGTAGCGCCAGAGCCTTCCTGAATGGAAAGGTTGTTGTAGGTATCCAGGCTATTCATTGTCATGGTAGTAGCATACTCTATAGTACCTCCCGACGATGAAGTAAAGTCCGTATAGTTACCGGCCGGAATGGTATTGGTTGCCAAAGACATAGTCCCTGTACCGGCCAGTCTGCCTAAATTATGACCTGTAATAGTACCCACATTCAATATACCATTTATGGTAGTCTTGTAGGCTCGTCTCCCTCTTTCCAGGTTGTCGGATATATTGATTCTGGTATCCTCCAGTATCACCACAGGCACTCCCTTGGGCACAAAGGCCGACGGGCTCATACCTGCCGGATCTCCGCTGGAATCAAACGTCCAGTTGCTGGCCACTATCCAACTGCCCCCTACATCTGTATCTGACACATCGGCCACCGCAACCCTGCTATACAACGGCAGTATGGGGTTTGGAAGGGTTTCATCCGCACCGGTATCCGTTCCTACAGTATAATCATAGGTTTCTCCCTGGGGAGGAAAATTGGTTTGCGAAGCGATATCAGTAAATGTCATCAGCGTAGTAGTAGCCGAACCATTGTGTGCTGTGGTTTCCCATCCCAGAGGGTCTCCCTCCGGATCGAGGTAGCCGGCTACAAGCGTACCTCCCGACCCTGAAATCAAATCTTCAGGATAGGCATACGTATGAGCTGCCGAAGTAACTTCTAAATCTGCGTCTCTGGATACGATCCAGTTGTAGTCCAGTATCTGCTCGCCACTCGCCTGATTGTATGTCAAATGATAGCTGTTTACCGGAATCACATTCAAGCTTCCAGCAGTGGATACATCCAAAGTATAGGATGCAGGGGTGTAATTTGAGAATGTACCGATTTCAAACACAAAAGAAGATGCTCCTACTCCCCACTCTTTGGTAACACCCAAATCACTGGCCACACCGTTGGTTCTGATGAACGCTGTTTCTCCTGCCCCCTCTATCGCCACGGCATTTTCCCCGAAGGTCAGGCGCCTCGATTTGATCATCAAGAAACGATTGGCTACATCAAAATCCAGTTTGCCTTCTATGGTTAAATTTCCTTTGACTGTCACCGTCTTGCTGGTAGCGCTACCTCCCAGGGTTAGGTTCGTAAACGACCCTCCGTTACTGGTGATGGTATTGCTCAAGTCATTGGTGGAATTGATAAGAATAGAACCGTCTCCTTCCTGAACACTATTCATGGTTATGTTCTTATTTACTTCCAGATCAAACGACCCCACATCGAGTATACCCGAAAGCACGTGCAGGTTTTGAAGTGCCGGGGAAGCCCCCAAAAGATTCACCCGTGTACCTTCTGACTTGTCGATAGTCATATCGTTGAACGAACTTGCCGCCGAAAGTGTGGCTGTTTGAGTACCCGATCCATTAAAGGTGGTATTATTGGCGCTTCCGTTGTAGGTTCCGCTACCGTCAAAATCTCCTGCAATCATCACATCCAGCGAATTGGTATTGAGCTCCGACACTACCGGAATGGTGAGATTGCCCCCAACATTGAGCTCATTAGAAAACATGTTCACTACCTGCGCACTGGTACCGGCCAATTCAAGATTGCCAACGGTTGGCGAAATGTTTATTCTAAAATTATCATTAGCCTGAGTACTCAACCCCAGTGACAGGGTGCTTGTAGCAGATACATTGCTCGTAACCGGATTGATAAAGACATCAGTATAACCCGAGCCTCCCGTTTGTCGGAGTACGCTCAGGCTGCTCGTTCCCGTAAGGGTAAAACTACTGCCTTCGTTTGAATCGATTTCAAATACTCCGCGCTCATCATTTTCCGAAGAACTAATGCCCGCCACTGTTGCAGTGCCACCGGTTTGATTGTATACTAATGCTCCGGTAATGGTAGTCGTTGACCTCCGAATTGAACTTTTTACCCACAAATTGCCATTGGCAATATTGATAGTCGGCAGCCCGGCAGAGGCGTACTCTATATCCACATTGTTTCCATTTACGGTAGTATTACCCACATTTACATTACCATCTCCTATGTCCAGTGTTCCTCCGAGATACAGGTCGTCACTGTCTGTGTCACCACTTGTGATGTTTACAGTACCGGAGCTTACTTTCAGTTTGGCTGCCGGCAGAATGGTATAGGAATCGGTACTAAGGGTATATGTGCCGTTGTTAGCAAAATCGAACGTACCATTGGTAATGGTAAGCCAGCCTTGTGTTACAGCGGTAGTCGTTACCGGACCTGTCACATCAAATGTTACTGTTTTGCTTTGTCCGCTACCTTTATTCACTTCTACCAAGCTCAGTGTGGTACTGCCCGTTCCTGAAAAACTGACATTTTCTGTACCGTTAAAGGTAATATCCACCATACCGCCATTGTTGAAATTGAGTGTACCGTTATTGGTAAGACCTCCGGATGTAGTAAGTGTACTTGCTCCCGAGTTTGTAACCCAGGAAGCCCCTGATTCCACAGCAATACTACCCGCTACTGTCATGGTAGTAGTGTTTCTCAGGTCAAATGTACCCTCATTGATCAACAGGTCTCCGGCTATGTCTATAGACCGGCTGCCATTGGTATACACACTTCCATTGGTAGTGCTGCCTTGTGTCCAGTCATTGTATATGGTCAGGTCTGTACCCGGCAAAGTGATGGTATTGCCTGCAGTAGGGTTGATCACCAGGTTGTAGTAGTTACCCAAGCTTAGCGACTGTGGTGCCGGACCTGTTGCAGGTATGGTTTTCGTAGTACCATACCATTCTACCGTACCTCCGTCTGCGCCCAGGAAATCAGTAAAGTCACCTGCCGGAAAAACATTAGAAGCTATACTCAGCGTACCTCTACCTTCTACTGCTCCCCCTGTGCCGGTTCCAAAATTGTGTCCTGTAAAAGTGCTACAATCCAAAGTTGATCCCAGATTGATATTTAACGTACCGCATGAGCTGTTTGCTACGGTAGTGATTGTATGGTTATTTGTATCAGCATCGCCTATCACCACCGGATCATTTGGACCCGGGAAATGTGTACCGGGAGTCGTATTGCCCGCAGGCACGTCTGCGGGTCCTCCCACAGAAGAATTGCTCCAGGTAGTGCTTTCATTCCAGTTGCCTGACTGACGACTGTAAAAGACATTGACAGTTCCAAAAGCTGAAGTATTTCCACAGGTATACTCCCCATCCAGCTGATCGCCCAGCAGCCCCCACGAAATCCCTGCATTGAAATTAGGAATAGACGTAGCAGACGTAGCGTTAAACGTTACAGGGTTGCTTGCCCAGGAGAAGGTTTCAGGATCGTACCTGGCCGCTCTGTACAACAAAAGCGAACCCGAACTGGCCTTATTGGCTGTGCTAAAGGTATAGCTCTTATGCGTTACCGATGTTATGTCTTCATATCCTTCACTGGTCACTCGCCAATAATATTCCAGGCTTTCCCCTGTAGTAGTTACTATCGGGTGTTCATTGGCTACCGGACGAACCGTCACTACGCCATGAGTGGTAGCTGTCACATTGATCGTATTCGGGGTATAGATAGACCCTGTACCTACCGGAAACAACAGATCGCCTGCAGCTCCCTGCCTTGACAGCCCTCCTGCATTGTGCAACCCATTGGTCACTATCATTTTGTTAGCGTCAAAGTTTTCATCATTACCGGATGTGGTATAGCTTATGGTTATTACTCCATCGTCACCACTGGAACCCGCCGATCCGGAACTTCCCACATCTACACCTCCGGCACCACCACTGCTACCAAACCCGGTAGTAAGAGCTATGGTTGTCTGACCTGCATCTACATAGCTGGAGCCGCCTCCGCCTCCACCTCCGCCGGCATCACCACCTATAGCAGAACTACCTCCGCCACCGCCGTAGTATCCACTACCGCCTCCGCCTCCGGCACCATAAAACTCTACTGCAACACCGCCATGACCGCCTCCGGGCGATCCGCCATTCACTTCTGCACCGGTTCCTCCGGTACCCGTACCACCAGCTCCGCCACTTTCAGCTCCACCGGCCGTACCGTCTGTTTGCGATCCATTGCCGCCAGCTCCGCCGGCTACACTTGTTCCTCCGGCTCCACCATAAGCACCAGAACCACCCGTTCCTCCTGTAGATCCGGTGGTACCACCTCCGGCTCCTCCATCGCCACCATCGCCCGAACCGGAGTTATCACCTCCGCCTCCACCGCCACCACCGGCAGCAATGACAAGGTTGGTTCCAGCTCGGTTTACTTCAGAGTGGCCTCCGCCACCACCTCCGCCTCCAGCATCGTCTACCGGATTACCACCACTACCGCCGGTTCCTACTATCACATTCAGACTTTCTCCTGGTGTAACTGTAAGTGTAGCTTCTGCATAACCACCATTACCGCCGGTTCCGCCATCGCCTGCACTTCCTCCGGCACCACCGCCACCGCCAGCACCCCATGCTTTCACGTTTACTTCAGTGATACCTGTAGGCACCACAAAAGTGCCACTACCACTCGTATATGTTTGACTTACCGTGCCGCCGCTACTGTATATACCTCCCACCACTACCAGCTCATACGCTCCGATATTTAATTTTGTATTGGCTGAGGTCAATCGTAAATCTCCTGATATGGTCTGCTTACCCGCTGTAGCTGTGGTTGCATCGGTAGAAATAATAAGGTTGCCAAATGTACCATCCACTCCATAGATAGTACCGGCTGTACTGCTGTAGGTAATCCCACCACTACCCGAGTGCGTAGCGTTGTTGGTAAGTACTGCCATGCCGACCAATGCCAACTCCTTTCCTCCATCTGCTAATGTTCCTGATGTGAGCGTGAGCGCTGTAGTAATATCTGGAAAATCGTTTCCTCCACCCAGAGTAAGTGTACCTCCGGACTTTTCCATCACTACGCTACTCAAACTGGTAATCGTACCGTTATTGATCCAGGATTGGTTGCCATTTCCATTGAAAGTATTAATACCACTACCGGGTGTGTAGGTCGTGGCTGAGTTGATCGTAAAATCTCCACCTATTGTCAGGTTATTGTCGTTGGTTATCAGTGCGGGATCATTGCCCGTGTTGAGTGTAAGGTCGTTGAGCACTACTAAATCAGACTGCATTTCTGTAGACTCAGTAGTTGCACTTTCTTCGTTGATTGTAAGGTTGTATAAAGGAACAGTTAGGTTCACAAACCCTTCGTACGATGTACTTCCTGTATGTACTCCTGTGTAAAGGTTAACCGTACCTCCGGTCACTGTGTAATTACCCGCCGAAGACAACACGCGAAGCATGCCATCAGGGCTTGGTTTTGCTATATTGAGCGTTCCCCCGGACATTTCAAATGTACTATTGGGACTGGGTAGGTCAAACCGATAATAACCGGTATAATCGACCCCTCCACCTAAACCATAGCCATACCCGATATTGAACACTCCTCCGGTCTGTTGAAAGGAGAAAATACCTGTTCCCACAGCTCGCGGACGAAACATCCAGCAATTGACTGTACCTCCTTCAATGATAAACGCCCCTCCATCTTGCGAGCCAATGCCTTTTGAATCTCCACCGTTGATAGTTCCGGCTGATATCCTCAACGTACCGTTCAACATCAATCGTTGATCGCCGTTGCTGGTATCGTTATTTGCTATGTTTACCACTACATTGTCTCCATTGACCCAAAGGGACGCTTCTTGTGGGATGGAAAAGAAATTGACTCCACTGGCATTTCTCACTGCCAATACCGGAATGTTGATTGCTCCTGTTAATTCCAGTGTACCGTTTATCAGTGACAATGCATTGTCAGAATATTCATTATCAGCTTCTCCGCTTGTCGACCCCAGGTCTGAAGGACCAAACATCCTGAAATTAGCTGTATTTGATGAATTTACCGTAAGCTTCGCCTGTTGTCCTGTTCCTTTATTCAATACGAACCTGTAAAAATCCGTGGTTCCGTTACACGTTACTGTGTTGTCGGTTGTTCCTGAGAAAGTTACCGTAACAGCATTTCCCTGCAATTCATTGGTGTGGGTTCCTGTAGTGGTATCAGAGTATTCAGATTCTTGCAGTTCTGTGTCCGTTTCATCGAAAAATTTAACCGTTCCGTTGTTGGTAAAATTGCCATACGATGTGAGATTGTGCTGCGAAGTGCTAGCTTCATTACCGGTACCTACAGTAATGCTACCATTGGCCGCCACGGTAAAATTACCGTAAAGCGTAATGGTTCTTTGTACGTCTGATGCATCGTTGATTTGCCAGGTAGTATTGCCCGCATCCGTAACTGACGAAATGGAAAAATTTCCATTTACTGTAAGGTCGCTGGTAAGCACAAAAGTAGCCGATCCCGAACTGTTGGTCATTTTCAGGTGATTGTACTCTACTTGCCCTGTAGGCAATACGCCCCCTGTGTCGTAGTATTCTATCGTACCTCCATCAGTTGACACAAAATCTGCGTACGTACCAGCCGGCAATTCTACGCCGTTTACTCTAAGCAAGCCCTGGCCTGTAATTACCCCCAGGTCATTGCCGGTAGTTGTACTCATGTCGAGAATACCACCTGCCTCTATGGTAGTAGTGATAAGCGAAATGTTGTTTACATTGCTGGTAACTGTAAATCCATTGAGGATAACTATTTCTTCACCACTCTGAGGAGTTTGCAGCAACCCGTTATCGTAGGTAGTACCTGAGGGGTCCAGCGTCCAGGTGTAAGGATTGTTAAAATCACCCGTTTCATACGAGTACCAAACCTGACAGTCTACTAAATCAAAATTAGTAGTGCTGGCCATATCTACAGAATTTCCCGTGCTGTGTGCTATTTTGGTTATATGCAAGTCGCTATTTTCAGCTACAGGTAAATTTCCCACTACAAAAGATCCGGTTCCTCCGGAAAACTCCATCGTCGTAGTGGTGCTTGAGATAGAATTGCCCGTGCCTGTAACGTTGTAAGTTATGGTATATGTGTCGTCGGTAAGACTTGCCGAAGTAACCTCAAAAGAAACTCCACTGCCAGTACACCCGCTGGATAGCGCAACATTAAAATCAGAAACATCCGGAAGGTGGTAGTAGATATAGACAAAGCCTCCGGCTCCATCGCCTCCGCCTCCGCCATCGTCTCCGGCACCACCGCCACCACCACCGTAGCTTTCTCCGTCGCTTCCGGCTCCATCATTTCCACCAAAGCCTCCGTCTCCACCAAGAGAACTGCCACTTCCGGGATTGTAATTTCCACCTGATGCTCCCGCACCATCCGATCCGGCGGCTTCTCCACCGCCTCCGCCTTCATTTCCATCTCCATCGCCACCAGCTCCTCCGTTGTAGGCTACCTGGTTGGTTACTGTACCGGTAAAAAAACCATCGCCACCGGCTCCACCGGCGCTATTGTTATTTCCTCTACCACCAGAACCTCCATTGGCTGTAATAGCCCCCGAAGCATGTGTAGCAGATGACAGCCCTCCATCGGTACCATCATCGTCGGTAGTCGGCCCTCCAACTCCTCCGGATCCTACTACTACTGCAATATTATCTCCTTCTGAAACGCTGATATCACCACCGCGAAAGCCTCCGCCTCCGCCACCTCCGGCTCCATCAGCTCCACCGCCTCCGCCAGCGTCTCTATATCCGCCACCGCCTCCGGCTCCATATACTTCTACACTCACCGATACAATATCTGCTCCGGCTACTGTAGGCACTGTATATGTACCACTAGCCGTAAAAGCCCCCGGAGGGAGTGTATAGGTAATCAATACAATACCGTCATCACCGCCAGAGCCATTGCCATTCACTGCTCCGCCAGAACCTCCATCGCCAAATCCGGCTCTATCTGCATCTCCGCTATTTCCGGGAGTAGTACCGCTTCCGGCTGTCAGGGTAGTAGACGACCCGGTAACATACCCGGAACCGCCTCCGCCTCCACCGCCTCCGGCATCATTACCTGTAGCACTACTGCCACCACCTCCGCCGTAGTAACCTGCACCACCTCCGCCACCAGCGCCATAGCTACCAGCTCTTATTCCTCCGTCTCCACCATTGTTTGCACCACCATTATTAGCATCGCCGGTACCATTTCCGCCTCCGCCTCCATCGCCACCGGCTCCACCGGTAGTAAAGCTTCCTGCACTTCCACTGTTTTCACCTCCGGTTCCTCCGGCTCCTCCGGCACCACTCGTTGCTCCACTTCCTCCATTAGCCGATGATGACGCTGAACCTCCCAGGCCGCTTGTACCACCGCCTGCTCCTGCATTACCTCCTGAAGTGCCTGATGAATTGTCTCCACCACCGCCTCCGCCACCGCCGGGAGCGACTAAGAGCAATGTACCTCCTCTGTCTATACCAGAAAGGCCTCCGCCACCTCCGCCATCTCCGGAGTTTCCTGAGTTATTTCCATTTCCACCGCCACCGCCTACATACACATTGAGCGATTCTCCCGGGGTTACGCTGATAGTGGCCTGCGCAAAACCGCCACCGCCACCATTTCCTCCGGCTCCACTACTTCCTCCGGCTCCACCGCCACCACCGGCTCCCCAGGCCTTTACGGTAATTTCAGTAACCCCGCCAGGAACCACAAAGGTGGTATTGCTATTGTATGTTTGGGTAACTTGAGCCAGCGACTGAGCACTGAATAAAAATGCCAGCACACTACTCCACAAAAAAGACTTTTGTAACCTCATGGGATATTAAATTAATTTTCTTAGATATTAACCCCCTATAGGTTAACATCAGGCAATACATTGGTTTAGACTACAAATTTAGTTAGATACTCCTGTATGAATCAGAATTTTCGATGATCGGTATGATATTCCAGATGAAATTTTACGGATTGTCGGAATTCAACAGATTTGCGCCTATTTACGGCCAGGAAAGTGGAGAGCCTTCTATCGGGGCATACAACGGGCTTTCTTTTTTAGTCAATATTAACCCCAAATAATAACTCCTAATTACCTCTTTTCATGGGTTTGAAATTAACATGACTTTGAGGTCAGAATACGGAAAATTTAAATTCTTCACGTTTCTAAAAATCATACACCAAATGCCTTTTCTTTTTGGGCACCCGTAATCAAAAAAGCCGCTTCTTTAAACAAGAAACGGCTTTAAGATGAGCTTTAAAAAATTAAAATCCCTTAGTCAGATTCGTTAATTTGACTTTACTTTTTCGGGCTTGCCGGCAGTTTTCATCTCCAGCTTAAGACTGGCCTGATCGCTTCCTGAAAACGTACAGTCCACCTTCAATTTATGACTTCCCTTGCTCAAAGTAAACTTTGCCGGATCTACGCTCACACTGCTTATAGCATTCCAACTGTTGTCGTACAACACTACCTTGTCGCCCCCATCATACTTTAGGTATTGGCCGGCCTTGATACGAATGGGTAGATCGATTTTTTTATAATCATCTATTTCCAAAAACAAACCTGATGCTGTTGCTCCATTGGTTGTTTGAAGAATAAAGCCCACAGGTTGCTCTGCATGCGGGTTTTCCATCTCAAATTCTGTCCAAACGGGCTCTCCGGGTTGCCTTATTTTCAATTTGTGCTCAAAGCGCTGCACATGATAGGGTATGAGTTGCCATTCGTTTTCTGACACGGTTTGCAGCGAAAATTCCGCTTTGATGTCTTCCATCCTTTTCTTTTGGTCATCTGAAAAAGCCTTACTCATACGCGCCTTTTCCCATTGTTTTATTTTTTCCAGTATTTCATCACCAAATCCATTTTTGGCTACAAGAGAAGCCGAAGTAACCAAGGCATACCCTGCGTCAAACGCCGCACTACGAGCCAGCATCCACTCTATGTCTTCCAGACTGGTGTTGTCGCGCATGCTAAACCAACCCAACATACACGGGATGAAATTTCTCCTGAAATAGTCCTGATTGAGCAAACGGTAAGCGGTCTGACTTTCTCTAAATCCGGCATACCACGGCTCTCCCCAGTTCATACGGGTAAACATGTGCCAAAAGTAGTGCCCCGGTCTGCTGGCGTCCATTATGTAGTCGTTTTTGATTTCGGGTTGCAGGTTGTCGTACCAGTTTTTTACAAACAACACCTCGCCATAGGCTCCCATTCCGGTAGAAAGATTCCCTTCCAGTCCGTCAAAAGATATTTGCTTCAAGCCCGTTTCGTTGTAGAGCTTTGCCAGCCTGGCCGACACTTCCAGCGACAGTTCTGTATTGGTCAGGAATGTCTTGTAGCCGTGATCAGCCAGTTTCGCTACTTCAACACCTTTGTCATGAGCCGATACTGAGGTGTTAAATGCACCTCTTTCACAATTGAGTAGTGTCCAGGGTGCTTTTTCAGACACACGCTCGTAGCGTATCAGTTCTGCACCGATCATCACTGCATGCAGACTGTTGTTTTTCATTTGGTTAAAAAACTTAGGGTCTGCTATCTCTATGTTCTTTTCTGTAGCAGATATGGCTTTCGTCAATGTGCTTACACCTACTCTTGCTAGCCGCTTGTCAGGCACGGGCGTCACATAGGGGTCGTTTGTTGTGATAAAGTTGGAAAGCGTATGCACTCCTACTTTTACTCCGGCTGCTTCTGCTTTCTCTACACAGGTTTTCATGCTTTCCCAGTTGTTGGGAAACCCCCCGGGATGCAAATCAAAGTGTCCCCAGTTTTGGAACGGCCCTCCCTGATAAAGGTATTTCAATCCTGCTTTTTTAGTCAAAGCAATAGCTTCTTCTATATTCTGCTCATTAAACCCCTGAATCAGATAGGCTGAGGTAGCGTCTGTTGCGCGTTTGGCCCACACTCCGTTCAACATAGGGTGCGGCAATCCCTCATTTAGCTCTATGGCTTCAATCACGTCGAGCACCTGCTCCGGCGCGCATCCAAAGAGGGCTATTTTAGACCCTACCATACCGGCATCCTGATAGGCGGGTGCTGTATAGTATTCGTGATTCATACTGGGTACTACCCGCTCCGTGGATCGGTTTCGGGTGTAGGCTTGCAAGGAGCTGCCATAATCCTGCGGCAAACCCGTATGCCCTCTGTAGAGTATGTTGAGCGAATCAGAAATGTCTACAAGACTTGTGGTTGCAAAAATATTGTAAGAGGGAGTTGAATCATCTTCTCTGGAAGGATACCCACCTAATGTACGCGGATTGAGTGCTTGTATACCTATGGAAAAATCTTTGTTCCTCACAACACCCACAGTCTCACCTACTGTCTCTTTGATGGTGGTTTGAAACGGCCCCCAAAGCACCAGTTCTACTTTTTCCTTTTGAGTGAGTGCAGTGAGCTCCAACGTGATATAACTTTCCTGACGCACTACTTTCACAGTAGCCTCTACTTCGTTTTCTGGAAACTGCAAAGTCAACATCCCCGAATTTTCGTCGTAGTGGGCTTGCGAAGGGTACTCATACTCGCCACCCACGCGAATACCCAGCAGGGCATGTTCTTCTGTGAGGTGAGCATAATTTGTACCGGTCGTTTTGTCGGACAGTTTTGTAATCTGCCCCCGGGCATTAAAATCAAGCTGCAAATCTCCTGCAGCAAATTGCACTTCACTCTGTTGGCAGGCTCCTACCCACAAGGCCAGTGCTATCAAATAAATCCATTTGTATTTCATCTTTTTAGGTGTATTAATTATCGGTTTAAAAAATCATTTTCTACTATAAAAAAATCCAAACCCAACGCTTGTTTACCCTTTACTGAGTGTCCTTTTTTAGCTCCTTTATATTCAAATCGTATAACAAAAGCATTGTCTTTGGGCATGCTCTCACCCAGGTTTACATAAGGGGTAGTCATGCCGTGATGCTCTGAGTATAAGCTCTGAGATGCTTTCAATGCTCCGTTTACATAAATATCGAAATCACCACAGACTTTGCCCATAGTAGCAGCAAAGCGCAGGGTTGACTGCTCAAACTGTTCTGTGATTTTCAATTCAGCAAAATCTCCCTCATTTTCAAACCAGAGGTTTTTCATAGCGCCACTACTCAACTCGCCCCATTGCGGTATATCGGCAAAATCTTCTTTTACGCCCGCACTCTTGTTTACTATCTCTATAATCTCAGCTTCCAAAGCCCCATCCACTACATACTGTTGGCTTTTGGCTTGCTCTACTTCGGCTTGCAACTGCTCCAGTGTGGTCAGTTTTCTGGCTGCCATTTCGGGCAGGGGCTTTCGGTTGTGCTTTACGCCCGGCAGAGCGTACCAAAAGGTAGTTTGCGCATATTGGAGCCTGTGCCAGCGCTGGCGTGTACCACAGGAGGATTCAAAGTCGAATCGAATTTTGCGCTGAAACGGAATAGCATCCAATACACGCGTACGACTGCAAATATTGTACCCCATAGATCGTGGGTTGGCTACCATAATATTGCCCACAAAAGGCTTGGAAAACTCATCTTCGGGCGTAGGCACTTTGCCTCCGGCCCAGCCGTAGTAGTCTTCTGTACCTGTCCCAAAATGTGAAGGAAAGTTTTTATCCAGATCTTCGTCTATATAGATTTTTTCATCTCCTTCGCCCCACCAGCCTTCACGGGGATTCAGCACAGTCCATTCATCGCCCACAATCACACCTTTGCCTTCCGCTTCGAGGAAGTTCCAGTCGTAAAGAGGAAAAGTAGGTGTAGGGTCATCCATACGCCATGTTGCATGAAAATACATAGAATTATCCGACCAGGTGTACTCATCGGTGGTTACTGTCATCTTTGCATGCACACTTACATCGCTTGTGTTTTCAAGAAAGAGAGAAGCTTCGTTTTGATAGGGCATCATCCACCGGCAAACCATAGTACCGTCGGAGGTTACCGTACGCTCCCACATTTGATAAGGGTGTATCTTACTCACATTGTTGAAGAAATCGCCAATTGGGGCCCAGATCGTTTCTTCTCCGTCGAACTCCGCCCTGAGCACTACCGACCTCAGTGCCTGCGCCATATCTTCGGTTTGGCTCAGTTTTATTTCCAGCCGAGTGATGGCATTCCCATTGTCTAAAGTCATGGCAATAGGATCTCCTTTTTGCAGCTTTTTCGTCACCGTTGCTTTCTTTCCTTTGGGCTCAGGTGGGTTGTTTAGCGCTTTTGCAACGTCCTTTTGCAGACCTGCCGTCTGTTCATACTCCTCCATGGTGAAGGTTTTCACGGGCGTACCGGGCGGATACTTTCGGTAGTTGATGATGTAGTAAAATGCTTTATTGTCCATCGTGATTTTACAACTTTTGGCATAGGGTATAGGAAAATAGAGATTACCGGCGCGGGTAGACTCTTCGGCAAAGGGCGGCTTGATAAAGTCCTGCCCTTTTACCAACTGAAAAAAATTTGTTGATAATGTGGGCGTAGTTTCTCCATCGAGGTAAAAGTTGATATTTGCCCCTGTGGTGTCGTTCAGCCCATAGTAAAAGCAGACTGCCCATATTTTAGTAATTACGCCGGGACCATCGTCTTCCATCAAAACCCACTCTTTTTTACCGTTGTTTTCTTCTACCCTGATGGCACTTACACCATCGCTATCGGCAAACCACCCCGGCTTATCCGGCGATACCGACTCCCTGTTGTAGCTACTGGCCTGCAGCGACTTGTAGTTGGTATCGGGAAATCTCGTAATCAGCTCACGATCAATCATTTCATGCAAAAGACTGGTAATACTTATTTCTTTCTCTTTGTTTTCAAAAGAGCAGGAAATAGCTGTCAGCATGGCCACAAGCCATGCGATTGGTAGGATCTTCCTCATCTATTATGTATCTGTTTTTTCGGTTTGTATTATTTGAACCTGTCCGGTTCTTACTATGCAGTATTGAAAAACCGGACAGGCCGTATTGGCTACTTCTCTTTACTTACTCTATCACCAACCAGGTATTGCCCATGGCCGGTACTTTTATCTCTACCTCTACATTGTAGTCGCGATCTACTGTGTATGTTTTCGCCTCCCCTTCTTCCACAGAAATTGTAGCCTTATCGTGCAATCCGGTGTAGTACATAGGTATTTTCACTTTCTTCACTATGGCTTCATTGGTAGGGTTAAAATACATCACCAATCCTTTTTCTTTCAGTTCAGGGTTCACATGCATCATGCCGTCTATATCTCTACCGTCAGCACGCTTTAGGTGAACAATGGGCGAGTTGAGTATCTCCCTGTATTTTTTATACCACTTTACTACTTTAATCACAGTCTGCTTGGTTCGCTCTGTATCGTATAGTCTGGGTCCGCGGTAGCAGGCCTGCACTCCAGTGCCGTAGTTTTGCATCATGTGTGCTTCGTAGGCATCCAGGTGCTCGTCCAGCGGCTCTATGGTTGCGGCTGCTCCTCCTCCATGGTACTGAGTAAGCGGCACAAAGGTCCAACTCATACTGGGCATTCGCTCCCATGTACCGTCGTAGATGTTTTGACGACCGAGCACCAGCTGCCGCTCTCTGGGTAGCGACCAGTTTACTTCTCTGTAGCCTATTCCGTTTTTGGTGCTGCCACTCAGGTAATACCAGTCGGGAATGTTGAGCGATATGCCATTTTCATTGCTCCACTTGTAATAATGCGTGATCCTTTTCCATGCTTTCCACTGTGAATCTTCCACTCCTTTGTGAGCTACATGTGAGGTAGAGGCACAAAACTGCCCGGGATATGAACCGTCGTGCTCCAGCAGGTCAAAACCGGTTTTTTCAAAGAAGGTTTTCAGTTTTTTGAAATAATCAATCCCCCACTGACTATTGAGACAGGGCGAGCTGCCATGAATCATTCCTCCCCGCTTTCCTGTTTTGGGGTTGATCACGTCTACTTCTTCGCTTATCCACCTGCTGGACAGCAGTGAATACCCTCCCAATTCGATACCACGTTCGTGTGCGTAATCTGCCAGTGCTTTGAATTTTTCTATGTTTTGGCGCGATGTATCTTCCATATTCAGCCCACTGCCAAAACTGAGTATTACCATTTCATAGCCTGTTTCCTTACATTGGTCTATCGCGGTTTTGACTTTCTGTTCGTCTGTAGTGGTCAGGTGCAAAAAGAGCGGGTTTTCTGTCGTCCATGGCGCCAGCACTTTGTACATTCTGTTGGTTGTCAATCCTTTTCGTTGACGGTCGTAGGTGTCGTATGGCAACTCCCACACTCTGAACGATTCAAACTCCTGTCCTTTTTCTATGGTTTCGTCAGGTCCCAACGGCAGCTTGCACTCCAGTAAGCAGGGGGTATTTCGGGGGTAATTGGCCTGCGAGGTATAGCGTGGGTCTTTTTCCCAGTGCACCACCTGGTTGGCTCCTCTCATGCTCATGGCATGAAATTCATAGTCGCTTTCTACGTGAATATTTGGCAGCATCCAGCCTGTTTCACCCCGTTCTACTGCACTTTCGGGTTCTATCATGGCCAGCTGCTCAGCTACAAAGCTATCCAGTGTTATGTCCTTATCTCCTGTATTGTGAATGGTAAACCACTTACTGATCAGCGGTATGCCATCATAGATTTCATAGTGTACTTCCACTTTTACTCCGGATAGTTCGTTGTGCGTGTAAGTAAAAATCAGTTCTTTACCCTTTGTCGATTCTTTTTCTACCAAAGACCATCGCCTGTTTTTCCAGTTGATTCGGGGTTTTATTTCTTCTACCCGAAAAGTTTGAACCTGAAACGACCCTGCAGGGCTCCACATCTGGTCGAGCCACTCTCTTTTGAGGTAACCGTACTCTACCTGACCATCGAGTCCTCCTACCCAATATTCTTCTCCATCTATGGTAAGGAGAGCTTCAGGCCCCACTCCACGCAACATGGTTTCGCCGGTCACCAGATTAGTAAAATCTACAGTAGCGCAGTTGGGGCTCACCCTAAACGTACGGCTTACCAGCCCATTAGAAAGTATGATTTCTTTTTCACTTTCTCCCTGCATCACCTGCGATGGCAGTGTTACTTTTTCTACCAACCAGTCTTGCTGTACTCCATCAGTATAGGCTGTAGACGTTTTGGGCAGCTGCTGTACGAGTGGCGCTATGGTCGATGCAAACTGCCCATCGGCTTTTTGCATGCGTGCCAAATAGTTGCTATCTACTATTTGCGGACGAAATCCTGCAAAATAGCAGGTAGGATCTATCCAAACGGCATGATCGCCAGACACCCCGTCTCCGGCATCTTCTACTGCCAACTCAAGCAGTTGCACTCCTTTTACTTTCAGGTCTACATCCAGAGGCTTACTGCCTCCTTTTACCTTTTTACTTTTCCAGAGCACCTTGCCGTCTCCTTTTATCACAAATCTGACAGATCCGGATGCTATGGAAGTCTCTGTATTGGCTATGCCTACAAACTTACGGTTGTCCCCTTCCTCTGTATAAAAAAGCTTGGTGCCGTCTCCCAGTGCGTTGAATTTCACCTCATCGGACACTTGCCCGGCATCTTGTATGCCTGCCTTTGTGGTAAATCGCTCAGTCTTACCATCGAGGTATACCACTACGGTACTTCTCGATATGGTGCCTATACCGTTTTTGTATGGCTGGCCGGCCACCTGTATTTTCTCCCCTGTAATCGCCCGATTCGATTGGGCTTTCCACCAGGGTTGTTCGATTTTGTTTACATCCATGCCCGACAGCTTAGCCTGGTCGAGGTTGTCCGATTGTGCCCAAAGAGTGGTACTAATCAGGGAAAGTAGCAGAAAGGTTTTTAGTGTCAAAAAGTTCATTTTAGTTATTTATTCAGCTTATAGTTAGTTTATTGAAATTCTAAAATCTTGACTTGCCCCGGAAGTAGGTCAATCTTCATGTCATCACCATAGGTGAAGGTGTTGCCCAACTGTCCGGTCATATTTTCCAAAGGGGAAGATAGTGTGTATTTTTTGGTTCCGGGAATAACTCCCATTTTCCTGTCGAGTGAAAAAGCATAGGTCTGCTGCTGATCCGACGGATTATGAATAGAGATATAGCCACCGTTTTCGTTCCAGGCTGTATAGCCATACACATCGTTTTGGGAGGGGTTTCCTCCGTGCATTTTTGCTCTTTTAAAATACGGAAATACCTTATGCGCCCACTTCAGCCCGTCAGCCAGTACATCCCAGTCGGTCTCTGACAATTGCTGTGTTTTGATATAAAGCTCGATAAATCCCGTACCTCGCGACAGATTCATCCATAGGTATTCGGCAAATTTTTCAGCACTCTCTCCTGTTTTTACTTTCTTGGGTTCGTGGTTGAACACCGAATGTATCGGAAATTGCGTTTTTTCGGTTTGCCAGGTATCGTAATACACCCCGTCACGATATACCAGCTCCTGCGTACGGTTACTGCCTCCTGCAGCATCACCGGCATTGATCATCCATACAGCATCGATATACATGAGCCACCACGGACTCAGGTACGCACCGTTTGATATAACCACATACACGTCGGGGTTGACTTCATGTTGTTTTTCAAACAACTGCATCAATCGCTCTGTACCTGCTACCAGGTAGTAGGTTTTCAATTCATCGTATTTGGGGTCGTTGAGTCGTTCGTCGGATGCTGTCATGCCTTCTACTCCCAATTGAGGCATGTGCGGTATGCCATAACGATCGCCTTGAAGTTCAAACTCGCGGATATTGAGATGGCCAAACACACCGTCGAGTTTAAAATACGTCACCCCGTTGCGGGTGAGTTCTATGATTCGGTCTTCCAGCAGCTGCATGTATTTTGGCCCTGCCATAGACATCCAGTTGTTCAATACTTCAAATCCTTGCTCTTTGTATTTTTTAGCAGCAGGCTGTGCTCCAAACAAGCACCCCGGACTCATCCACAGGCCTAAGGTAGACTGTGCATTTTCCACACTGGACTTGCTGGTAGCAAAATCGGGATCAAATTTAGCATTCACTTTCCAGGTTTTATCAGACCAGTCGGCTTGTACATCCTGCCAACCATCGTCTATTACATAGGCTCTCAAAGGGGGTACCCCTCTTTTGGCTACCAGCTCCTGATGTACGGTAGTTACGCTACCTGCGAACTTGTCTTTGTCTACTCCGTTCCAAAAGTCAAACCAGCTGTTGTACTGTACCTGCAACCGCAGAGGTCTTATGCGCACCTGATCGATGTATTGATAGAAGGTTTCCTGAATATATGCGGCATGATCTCCTACACCTACCACCGCCGGATAGGTCGTGTAAGGTTTGCCTGCCTGCAATGTTTTTCCCCACAGATAACCACAGTAGCCCCGACCGTCTTTTACCGCATTTGATGCAGCGGGAAATTCTACTCCCAAAAAGGCAGCTGTGCTTTGGGTGTAAAGAGGCTGCCCCAGACCGGGCCTCCACTTTGCCGGCCCTTGTGCAGTAATTTGCTGGATTTGATAGGGCTGGTAAATATCCGATAGCGCCACTGTCTCTATATCTACTCTCTCCAGAGTAAGGTCCTCAGCAGCTGTGATTGTCAGGTGTTTTCGTGTATAAAAGTCATCGCCTGACAAAGTGTAATACACCTCCACCTGCAACTGGTGGATTTTATTTTCTAACAAAAATCCCAAAGCTGATTTTTCCTCTTTGAGCACCTTTACAAACGTGAAATCTTCTGAGCTCAATTCTACATCAGTATCCTCAAGGTGAGTTCCTTGTGATAGCCGCAGCTTAAACTCCATCTTATCCTGAGGTGTCAGGGTTTTAGACAATCTCTTGTTATCTATAGCTGTAGTATACAGCTTGCCTCCTTCTACTTTTATCGTTCGGGAAATGTGCGGGTTGGATATGGTAAATTCTTTATCGGTACTGCAACTCATCAATACTCCTGTCAATAAAAATGCTATCCCCAAAAACGCTTTTTTCAGCTTCCTGTACTTCATCTGTTTGTTTTTCTTTTTATAATTTTTACTCAAAAACGCCTAACCTCCTCTACTCAATTACATACCAATTATACCAGTTTGGTTGTACTGTCACTTCTATCTCAACTCCGTACTCCCTGTTCAACCGATACGATTTTGATTTTCCTTCCTTTTCCCTTATTGTAGCTTCGTCTGTCAGGCCTGTGTAATACAAGGGTACTTTGATTTTTTTGGTAATCACCCGGTCTGTGGGGTTAAAAACCATCAACATTCCTTTCTCCTTTAACTGGGGATTTGCATGAAGCATGTAATCAATATCCCTTCCATCTGCCCGCCGTACATGAATAATATCACTCTCTAATATGCTGCGGTACTTTTTATACCAATCAACCACCCGCTTTACCATAAATTTAGTTTTGTCTGTGTCGTAAAGCCTGGGCCCTCTCAAAGCGGACTGTATGCCCATTCCGATATTACTTACCAACATCATTTCGTAATGATCAAGGTGATCGTTTAGGGGTTCGATAGTCGCTGCTGCTCCTCCCCCGTGGTATTGTGCTAATGGAATAAAACTCCACCGCATAGATGGTGTGCTTTCCCAAGTACCATCAAAAATATTTTGGCGAGTGTGAATAAGCTGGTGCCTTCTTGGAAGCGACCAGTTATTTTCCCTATAACCTACTCCATTTTGATTTGACCCGGTGAGGTAATAATAATCCGGCACTCTGAGGTATACCCCCTTGCCTTTGCACCATTTGTAGAAATCTGTAATAATTTTCCATTGTTTAAACTGCGAATCGCCTAAATTATCGTGACCGGGGTGCTGGGTAGAGGCACAAACATCTCCAGGGTAATTTCCATCGTGGGTAAAGGTTAAAAAGCCAGTTTCCCCAAACATGGTGTAAAGTTTTTCAAAATAATCAAGTCCCCATTCGCTTGCCAGACAAGGTGAATTGCCAAAAGTTGCAAATCCTCCTCTTCTGCCCGTTTTTGGGTTTATCACGTCATCTTGTTCACTGATCGCTCTGGATGCCAATAGGGAATAAGTACCAATCCCTATGCCTTTTGACCGGGCATAGTCTGCATATTTTTTCATCTGATCCAGGTTCTTTTTACTATCATCTTCCGGATTAAAACCACTTCCAAATGAAAAATTGACCATCTCATACCCTACCTCTGCTGCCTGATCTACAGCCATAGTAAATTCATCCCACTTCGACCTTGTTACATGAAACATTAAAGGGTTTTCGGTTATCCAGGGAGCTACTGTTCTGTACATTTTTCTAAGCGACAAGCCCTTCCTTTCTTTGTCAAAAGAGTCGTAAGGCAACACAAAGGCTCGAATAGACTCTAAGGTACTTCCGGGTTCGATTTTCACATTATAGCCATTTTCAGGATACACTTTTACCAAGTTGGGAATGGTTTGGTTCCATGAAATCTGTGTGACATAGTCTTGGTCTGCCTCCCAGTGAACAGCTTGTGAATTGGCTATTTTTACTTTCCCTGCAGAAAAGGCAAAGTTAGTTTCCAAATGAACATTTGGCATTTCCATGTATTCCGGATGCCCCCTATGCCCCGGATATGGGTCGTGATCTGCCAACCCGAGATACTCCGATACTATTTTTTCTACTTTTATCTCTGCATCAGAATGATTTTGAATCTCAACCCATTTTGAAAAGACTGGGATACCATCGTACAGTTCGTAATTGACCGACACAGTGATTTGATTCAGCACTTCCAGTTTTTCTCTTAGTGCTTCGATTTCTTTTTCGTCTGTATGGCTGTATGCTGTGAAATTATGAAATTTCAAGCGCACCAAATCTCCCGGAATATCATGGTCTTTACCTTCTGCATGCTTACCCAATTTTCCTATTCGGGCAGAGAGAGGGTCGGGAACCTTCTCTTCGAAATCTACAACATCGACCGTAAACCACTCCCCTTCTTTGGGCTTGGCTTCACAATATACTTTGGTATCGTCTATTCTCAGGCGTAGTTTCCAGGTCTGATCCAGGTCGATGTTGTTTTTACCTCCTGCTCTGTTATTTACTTTTTTACCATCAAAAACGGTAAACTTCCATGGGCCTTTGTTTTTCATTCCTGATTCATTGCCCGGTCGTATACTAAACTTAACGATCCTATCTTTCCACAGCAAGGCAATTCCGGGTCCCCACATTCCACTCATGTCTGTACCTACGTCCAGCGATGTTTCTATAAGTCCGGTTCCCTGATCCAACTTGTACTCAGCATATACCGCCGTATTGTTTGGAGTATATATTTCTCCGGGCTTACCTTCGTTGATGAAAGAACTTCTGGGGTGTGATGTGCTAACGGTAATATTTCTGGCTGTAGTCAACTCCGAAAAATCATCCTCAAACAACTTATGCCTGCCAATACCACTTTGCTGAGAAACGGCTAGTAAATCCTCTAAAAAAACATCTTCCAGCCTATAGTCCATCGTGAGTTGGACTCCTTTTGGGGGCCACTCGGCATCAGGAGCATGGTGGCGAACCCTAGCCCAATCAAACCGTTTTTTAGGTTTTCCAATAGTAAAATCATAGAATTTAAAGGAAAGCGGATTGGCCTTCAATCCATCTATCCAATCCGGGTAAAGAAATGCCAAATTGGGTTGCCCCTCAAGCCCTCCTACCTCCATAGCATAACCGTCTACCATAACGACTGCCTCCGGTTGAACAGCACGAATTAACTCCTCTTGCTCCGTTAAATTTTTTAAGCTAATAGTAGCGGCATTGGGGGAAAGACGAAAGCTTCTGGAAATAATTCCATTAGACAAAACCAACTCTTTTCCTCTTTCGCTTTTCATGACCTTCGCTTCAGGTGTTTCTCCTGCCAGCAACCAATCATTTTCAATACCATCTACATAAACTCCTTTTGCTGTGGCCAGCTTATTGAAGTCGTCTTTGTAGGGCTGAGCGTAACCAATTATGCTCACCATCAAAAGAGCAAGTATGAGTCCATACTCTTTCATCTGTAATTTGTGTTGAATCATCGTTTTAGTTTAGTTATTTGCAGTAATAATGAATTCATTTGTTCAGGATCAAATTCCATGCTAAACACGTGATAATCACGTTTATTTGAGCGCATCTTCTTATCATTCAATTATTCTATAATAATGAGGTCACTTGAAAGCTGGACAACCTCATCAATTGATGTCTTTACTATTCATACTTTGTTAACTAAGAATTTATTGATCAATGGTAAGGCAGCTAGTTATGTATGAGTTTTATAGTTTGTGTTTTTTGATCTTGAGTAAGATGCAGAAAATAGATGCCTGTGCTTACTGCCTCTTCAAAGTCGATTACTCTCTCCCCTGAAATAAAATACTGATTTTCCCAAAGCACATTTCCCAACACATCGGCGAGACTTAGCTGTACTTCGGTAGGTTCTTCTGCTTTTATCCGTACCTCGAATTTCTGATCGAAGGGGTTAGGATAAGCTGTGGCAGTAAGTGTAGTTCTTTGTCGTGCTTGCAAGGAAAGTATAGTTTCTTCGTCCTGTTGCACATAGCTTTCTCCAAATACCTGCTGCTGCTGGCCCTCTTTGATATGCAAGGTTTGCCGGGCAGCTATGTTGTACAGTTTTTCGACCCTGCCACCGGGCCAAAATACGGTCAGTTCATCTACCTGATCATGGTCTCCAAGACCGAAATGGAGCAGTTTTAGACTCTGTGCCAGGTAATTGACACCATGATGCAAGCGGTGCTGGTTTACTTCACCGGTTTTTACTTTCACCACAGCTCCCAATGCATCTCTATTGCTTTGGGTACCTTCCAGTTTTATCCTGAGCCAGTTGCCTTTGTTTTCCAGGCGATTGTTATACAATAAAGGGGCTGCTCCCCAATTGCCTATTACTACATCCAGGTCTCCGTCTTTGTCTGAATCGAATACTTCCATACACCTGGCATCCGGATAACTGTCGAGACCGTATTTTTCGGAGCGCTCTACAAACCGGTGACGACCAAACTCAAACAGTCTATTGTATTCCAGTGGTGCATTGTCAAAAAACTTTTGATTGACCACATACAAATCCTCGTCCATATCGTGATCCATATCAAAAAAACGACACGACCATCCCCAGGCAGCATTGCCCAACCTCACCAGACTAGCCATTTCTTCAAATTTTTCTCCTTGATTTACATAGAAAGGGTTTTTGACTACCTGCCAAATATTGGTAAGGTATATATCAAACCGACCGTCGTAATTGTAATCGCACACATCCACTCCCATGCCATTGCCCAAATCCCCTACACCATACTTATCCGTTGCATTTTCGAACTTGTCGTCTCCCAGATTGATGTATAAATAGTTGGGCGAAAAATCATTTACAATATACATATCGGGCCTACCATCCACATTTACATCCAGAGGCAGGGTAGTCCAGGTGGTGCCTACATCAGCCAGTCCTGTGCGATCGCTTATGTCGAAAAATGTTCCATTTCCGGTGTTTTTGTAAAAGGCATTGTCACCTTCCCACCTGCTTACATATAAATCCAGGTCTCCGTCCAGATCGTAATCCCACCACATGGCACTGGAGCTGTAGTCGTTTTCCCCTCCGCGCACGCCGGCTGAAAGGGTAATGTCTGTAAATGTACCGTCTTGATTGTTGTGCCAGAGCTGATCATAGCCGTGGTTTGTCAAAAACAAATCGGGATATCCGTCATTATCAAAATCACCCCAGCTTGCTCCCATCTTTATGCCTTCGTCCAGGTATTTGGCTGTAGCGTATTGTCCGTGCTTCAAATGGGCTTTTTCTGTCACATCCACATACTTTCCAAAATCGTTTCGCAGCAGCCTGTTCCAGGTGTGAGGTTTGTTTTCATCGTAGGCCTCTATAGCCACCATGTAGATATCCATATCACCATCCTGATCAAAATCGGCTACTGCTATCCCTCCGGCATATTGTATGGGAGTAAGTTGGCTAAAATGCTCTTGTACCTCAAAGGCATTTTGCCCCAGCAAAGGGTTGCCGAATAGCCTGATGGCCAGTGCGAAGGTGACGATGATATACTTATCCGGAAGCATGACTTACTCAGATTAATCAAGATAAAAGGGTGTCCTCAAAGCTTCTACAAGGTTTGAGACACACCCTTTTCACTTTTCACTACTAATTAATTACAACGTGGGGTCAAAGCTTCCTCCCCAATCCTGATTTTGTACCAGTTTGTCATTGACCTGAATCTGATTCAGCGGTATAGGGAAGAAATAATACGTTTCGGGTATGTCATTGAGGTTGATACCAGAGTACACATCTACTACCTGATAATCAAAATCTTCGGGCCCGTATGTATTAGAAGGCACTTCCTTGGGCAAGCCGGCTTTCAGTGTAGCCAAAAGTCCTTGCTCTTTGGTACCATGCAGTGTGGTGTGCAGTCTTCTGGCACGTCGCAGGTCCCAAAACCTTTTGCCTTCATAAGCAAACTCTATATACCTCTCGTGGTAAATCGCATCGCGAATTTCGTCTCTCGAAGTTGCCGTCACTCCGTATTCGTTTCCGGGTCCCGGCTCTATACCGGCACGCTCCCGCACCGCTCTGATGGCCTCAAGCGCATCGTCTCCTCTTCCCATCTCATTGGCAGCTTCTGCAAAATTGAGCAATACTTCAGTATACCTGATATCGATCCAGTCTACACTATTCAATCCTACTTCAGGTACAGTCAACTCTTGCTGCACTCCCTTTTTTGGGAAAAAGCCTGTGCGATTTTGCTGTGCTGTAGGACCAAAGCGATCTTCTTCAGTAGCAAAATCTGCATCGGTGTATTGTCTTCTTCCGGCCTGTCCGCTCAACTCAAACAAAAAACCATTGCCTACTATGTTGGCATAAAACCGGGGGTCTCTGTTTTCCCAATAGCTTTGCAGGTCGTAGGCATAATTAGGCGAAGTACCGGGCTGGTAGCCATCGGCCATTGGAAATGACTCTACAAACTTCCATATAGGCTGATCGCCTCCTGTAGCATTGGCCGACTCACTTAGCGGACGTATGGCTGCTTCGTTTCGTCCTCCGGTACGATCCGGATCGCTAAACACCACACTGAGGATAGCCTCAGCATTGCCTTCATTGCCCACATCCCATATACTGGCATAGTCAGACACCAGACCAAAGCCCATGGCTTCTACCTCGTTTTTGGCTTTTTCTGTAGCCGTTAGCGCTGCAGCCCAGTACTGGTTATCGTAGGGGTTGTCGGGGTTAAATTGCGGACTGGCTTTGTACAATGCTACACGCCCCTGAAAGGCTACTGTGGCAGCCGCTCCGATTCGTCCTCTGTCTCCATTCACAAATTTTTCTCCGGCAAACAGTGTTGCTGCCTGGCTCAAATCATTTTCTATAAATGCGAATGTTTCTGCCGTTGAGTTTCTACCGATAAAAAGGTCGTCATCTATGGCCTGTGGTTTGTCGAGCAGGGGCACTCCTCCGTACACTCTAAGCAGGTGAAAGTACTCCCATGCACGTAGAAAATGTGCCTGTGCTTTGATCTTGTTTTTAAAATCTTCTGCCAGATTGCCATTGTCAATCTCCGCAAAAAGCACATTGATTCTCCTGATCTTGTTGTAAGATCCACTCCAACTCATCCATGCATGGCTGGTAGAATTGACCGCATCTTTATTTATAGTACCCAGGGTTTCGTCGGCACTACCACCATCGATAAAACTCCCTGTACGAGCAGGCCATCCATTGGGCATTACTCTGGAATACAAATCTGCCAGGTATGCATCTGTAAGGGCCTCATCGTTCCATACTGCTTTGGGGTCAAAAGCACCCAGGTTTTGAACATCCAGTACGTCGTTGCATGATCCTGTCATCAAAACCAAGGCTATCATGCTTGCTATTTTATATATTTTTTTCATCGTGTTTCCAAGGTTTAAAAGGTTATACTAATACCACCAGATACAGACTTCATAATCGGAAACGAATCGAGTGTATTTTGCTCCGGATCGTGCAAGTCGTAACCCGAAATCACAAATAGATTGGTCGCATTAACAAAAACAGACATCCTTTCCACTCCGATTTTGCCAATAAGGTCTGTTGGCAACACATAGCTCAGGTTTACATTTTTCAACCTGATGTACGCTCCGTTTCTCTTCCAGAAAGTAGATGCGGCATGCCCCAGCTCCGGCCTGCCCCAACCTACTATCTTAGGATAGGCTCCATCGGTATTATCGGCCGAATAAGCATCTGTCCAAAGCTCAAAATAAGGTCGGTCATCTATTTGGAATACCCCGCCTGTGGTGTTGAGTGTGCGCACATACTTATCGTATGGTCCTACGCCCTGAAACAACACATCCAGCGTGAGTCCTTTCCATGAAAGCCCACCATTTACTCCATAATTAACCCTTGGGGCTGTGTTTTCTGAGATTATCTTTCTGTCAAACCCGTCTATTTTACCGTCAGGGCCTTCGGAAAAATCCTGTCCGTTGATATCTTCAAACAGGATAACTCCCAACTCAGGCTCTCTTCCAAACTGGGTAAAACCATCGGGAAGTGCATCTAAAGTTGCCTGATCTCTGATAATGCCTTTTGAAACATATCCTACCAGAGGATTGCTGGCCCTGCCTATGCGGGAATTGATATCGAGTATACCTTCCGCTTCGGGGTAGCTTACCCATTCGTTTCTGGCGTATCCCATGTTCGCGCCTACCTTAAAGGTGATGTCATTGCCAATGTTGCCCTTGTACTGAATAATCATCTCATAGCCATTTACTTTTCGCTCAGCTATATTGACCTGAGGCAATCCCGACCCAAATGTCTGAGGAATGGTAGTGACCTGTGAGGCCAACACATCGGTAATGTTGTTGGTAAAAATATCGAAAGCGAAAGTCAGCTTGTCTTGCCAAAACCCGAAATCCATACCGAAGTTGGTCGTTTTGTGTGTTTCCCAGGTAATGTTGGTATTGGGAATAGTACCCGGTGTAGTAATACCGGCACTCAGCCCACTGGCAAACAGGTAACTATTTCCTTTGGTAAAGTTGTTTTGAAACTGAAAAGGAGCTACCTGATCAAATCCGGTAGTACCTACCGAAAATCTCACCTTCAGGTTGCTGATAGGGTCTATATCAAAAAAGTTTTCTTCAGATACTCTCCAGGCCGCTGATACCGACGGGAAAAATCCAAAACGATTGCCCTTTGGAAAAATATAAGAGCCGTCAGACCTGAACGAAAATTCTGCTATATACTTCTCTGCATAGTCGTAATTCAGCCTACCAAAATAAGACACCCTTCCTGTGTTTCCTTCTCCTCCATTGAAATACCGTCTCTCCGAACTACCCTGTGTTGCCAGTATCTGATCGATACTTCTTGACAAAAATTCATTAGCTGATCCGTTGAGAGACTTGCTGCTCACTTCTGCTACTTCGCTACCCGCCATGAAATTTATGCCATGCTTTCCTATAGTAGTGGTATACCTCAAAAACGTGTTGATTTGGTATCTTTCATTGAGAGAAACAGCTTCATCTATGCCTTCGAATGATCTGGCCAGGTTATTGGTTACAACCCTATTGAAATTAATTGGTCCGGGTATAAATTGATCAGCTCCGGATGTACCTACAGGCTGTATCTCATAACTTCTGTTGTGCAGCACATAGTTTTTTTGGTTTCTGGTATCCTGCCTGTAGTTACCCAATACTTCCAGACTTAACCCTTCCACTTTTGGTATATCCAGCTTCAGGTTCAGGTTGGCATTGAATGTATTGTATGCTATTCTTCTGTAGCTGTCGCTGTTTACAATTTCTACGGGGTTAAATCCTCCAAAACTTACAGGATAACCATCAGGATCCTGACTCGTGGTGGGTGTTCCGTCGATCTTGGTGTAGTGCGGAGCAAGTCTTGACCAGTTGAATGTAGAACGATAAAAATCCGCTACGGTAAATCCTTCTCCATTGTCCCAGTCGTAAGGCCAGTAAAAACGATCTGTTTCTCTTCTGTTTCCACTTATATTGGTACCAATAGTGAGGTATTCGTTTACTTTGGCATCTATTTTCGCTCTGAAATTGTACCTGTTGAAATTGGTGTTGTGATAGGTACCGCTCGACTTATTGAAGCCTGAAGAAATGAAATAAGACACATCTTCTGTACCTCCGCTAAGTGAGAGGCTATGCTGCTGAGATGTAGGATCCTTAAATATTTCGTCATTTACGTCTCTGTAATCCAGACCTCTGGCCCATTCGAGAACCTCTGGTCCAAATGGAGCCGGGTTTCCATTATTGATCTGTTGGTTGTTTCTATGGATAATTTGCTGCTCGGCTGTATAGTCCTGTATAGGTTCTGTAGGCGAGCCAGTAGCAAAATTGTTGTTGTATGTAAACCGCACTTTTCCGGGCTTACCAGATTTGGTAGTGACCACTACTACGCCTCCTGCAGCTCTGGCCCCATATATGGCTGCCGTAGCGGCATCTTTCAAAAATGAAATGTTTTCAATTTCATTGGGATCCAGCACGTCAAATTGTGACTTATCACTGATTACATTGTCTATTACATACAATGCTTCTGTATTTGTGCCTCTTATATTGATAGAGGATGGTGCTCCCACCAGCCCCGAATTGGTAATCGACTGCACACCCGGCACTCGTCCCGCTATGTTGTTAGACAGCTGTGCGGTAGGTATAGATTCCAATTCTGTGGCGTTTAGCGTTACTGCCGACCCTGTAAGGGTAGCTTTCTTTTGCGTACCATACCCCACTACCACTACTTCTTCCAATGTTTCGGCATCCGGAGCGAGTTTTACATCCACTACAGTCCTGTTGCCTAATTCTATTTCCTGTGTTTTGTAGCCTACAAAAGATATCACCAGGGTAGTGCCTTCGGGCACGGATAGTTTATAGTTGCCGTCCAGGTTGGTAGTAGTACCTATGGTAGTTCCTTTCACCAATACAGAAGCTCCGGGGAGCCCTTCTCCATTTTCGTCTGTTACATTGCCGCTAACGGTTACATCATTGCTTATCACCACCTCCACGAGGCTGTTGTCTTTGTTTTTGCGTTTGCTGATGTTAATAAAGTTGTTGATTTGACGAAATTTCAAATTCGATTCTTTGGACAGTTTCATCAACACTTCTGCTACTGACGCTTGCTTATAATTCAGGCTAATCAGCTTATGTTTATTGAGGTCATTTTTGTCGTATGCAAAACTAAAGTTGGTTTTAGCTTCGATTTCGGCCAGCACCTGAGGTAGGTTTGAGTTGGTTACTTGTATATCTACCAGCACTTCCTTTATACTACTGGCTTTCTGTGCGTTACCGGTTGAGGCTACCAACACACCTGCCATTGTACAGAGAATTATCATGCCCAAAAGCGTATACTTCGACATCATAAAAATTATTCGTAATAGTTTTAATTTCATAACTTTGTGGTTTGGTTTTAGTAATAAAATCAATCTCTCATTTCCTGTTTTTACCGAAGGAGCGTCAACTGTTTTCGGCAGGTGAGGAAATGAAACATTCCATCCGGTTCCCCTTCTAAAGGGGGATCGGTTTGTGTTTTATAGGATCACTGCTTCATTGGCATATTCTTAAAGGTTATCGTTACTTTTTCGTCTTCTATCACGTATTCAAAGTTTTTGGTAAAACTCATACCTTGCAAAATACTGCTGAGGTAGTCGTTTTGAAAACGTGCCGTATAGTTCCATTCTTTAAAATCATTTCTCCGGTTGTTTACCGTAAAGTCCACTCCATACCACCTCGACAGCTTCGTAATCACCTGATCAAATGTTGCATTTTTAAAACTGAGTACTCCGTCTTTCCACGCCAATTCATGAGCTGGATCAAAGGTCGACTTATGCATCCTGTTTTGTGATTTGTCTACACGTACTTTCTCTCCCGGCTTTATAAACAACTGATTGTCGTGATGAGGCTCACTCAACGACACCAGTACTTTACCGGACTGCAGATTCACATCTACAAAACTATCTTCCCGATACGCCTGTATGTTGAATGATGTGCCGAGTGCTGTGGTTACAACATTGCCGGTCTTTACAGAGAAGGGGTGCCGGGGGTCATGCGCTACATCAAAATAGGCTTCTCCTTCCAGCTCCACTTGTCGGTTTTCGGAGCTAAAGGGTTTTGTATAAGTCAGGGTGCTTTGCGCATTTAGCCACACTACCGTACCATCCGCCAAAAAAATACGGGATTTTTCTCCCAGGCCATTGGTTTTGCGCACCCATTGCTGTGTGGTTTGCGGAGTATTTGCGGGAGTGTCTGTATAGTTTTGGTACAAAAACAGCGCAACAACAGCTACCGAAGCTGCAGCCATCCAGTAACCGATGTTTCCAATCAGATGCCTTGTTTTGGTAAAACCCGAAACACCGCCTTTCTGGTCTATCTGACTCTCTATATCTTTAAAAACTGCGTCAGCATCCGGCATAAGGCTTTTGGTCTCCAGCTGCTGCCAGGCCTCTTCCGAGAGTTTTAGCAGTTTTTTATTTTCTTCCGAAATATCAGACCACTGCTGTACCTGCTGGCGCTCTTGCTCTGTCGCTTCGCCGGAAAGTACTTTGGCCATGATTCTCGAAAACATTGGTTCGTTCATTTTATTGCTAGTAGGTATGTCTTGCCCTAGGGACACAGGTTTTGAAAAATCCCCTTACAGGTTTTGAAAAAAAATCACGAGCCGGTTTTGAAATCCTTTGAAACCTTCAGCTGAGGGGAAATGTCATGGTGCTGTACAAAAGGAATCAGTGCTTGTCGCATTTTAGCGTATGCCCTACCCATCTGCACTTCCACTGTTTTCACAGACAGGTTTAGCTGTTCGGCTACCTCTGCATATTTCATTCCGTCTTCGCGAACCATCCGAAAGATAAGCCTGCATTTAGGAGGCAGTTCCTCTACAGCAGCTACTATTTTTTCTTTCAGTTCACTATCCAAAAACTGCTTTTCAGGGTTTTGATGCGACGACACAAAGGTATACTCTTCACTATCGAGCGTCTGAAGCAATAAACCACGGTTGTCTCTTATATAGTTATAGCATTGGTTTTTTACCGATACATAGAGATAGCTGTCCAGGTTCTTTACATCGCCAATCGTTTTTCGCTGATTCCATACTTTTACAAAAATAGCCGAAACCACCTCCTGTGCATCAGTGCCCGATTCCAGTATAAAAAAAGCATAATTCAAAAGACGCTGATAATAGATATCAAATAGCCGACGAAAAGCCTGCCTGTCGTCATGGCGGCATATCGCATACACTATTTGATCTATAGCCTCCATACCGGCCTTCTCGTCTATGTGCGTCTTCTTTCTCAAAATTTTACATACTGTCCTGCAGAAAATCTTTTCCAATGGACACAACTTTTCAAAAATCCCCTTACACGCCCACCAAAAAAATTAGAGGAACTCGAATATCTGTGAAGAATAGAGGCTAAAATTAAGCGATAAAAGAGTGCAAACTTCCCCTCCTTACTTTTATTTCACTTTTTATTTCCAACACGACAATTCCTACCTTGACGTAATGATGAGCATACGCTCGCAAACTAAAAAGCCCAAAACCACAATACCCACCCCGCTACACCACGTCATACAACTCAAATATTCAATCAAACGACGTATATTTGGCGTAAACTATTCACTAAAACATGTATTTGATAGGATATGACATTGGAAGCTCATCCATCAAGGTAGCGCTAACAGAAATCGACTCACACACAACGGTAGATGTACTACAATACCCCGAAAATGATTTTGATATAATAGCGCGCCAAAGTGGCTGGGCCGAACAACAACCCGAACTCTGGTGGCAGGATCTCTGCATCGCCACCCGAAAAATTATTTCCAGAAACAACATCCGCGCCACCGACATCAAAGGAATAGGCATTGCCTACCAGATGCACGGCCTGGTACTGATCGACAAGGACCAGCAGGTACTCCGCCCCTCCATTATCTGGTGCGATAGCCGGGCGGTATCCATAGGCAACAAGGCCTTCAAAGACCTGGGAGAGGAAAAATGCATCCAACACTACCTCAACTCCCCAGGCAACTTTACCGCATCGAAGCTGAAATGGGTAAAAGACAATGAGCCGGAACTTTACGACAAAATTTACAAAATACTACTCCCGGGCGATTACATCGCCATGAAATTTACCGGACAACCCCGCACCACCATTTCCGGTTTGTCTGAAGGCATACTCTGGGATTTTAAAGCAAAAGCAATTGCTTACGACGTGTTGCAATACTACGACTTTGACCCAGACCTAATACCCGAAACAACCCCTACATTCTCTTTGCAGGGACAGGTGACCCGCGAAGCTGCCGAAAGCACCGGACTAGCTGCCGGTACACCCATTACCTACCGCGCAGGCGATCAACCCAACAACGCGCTGAGCCTGAATGTGCTCAACCCCGGAGAAATAGCGGCCACCAGCGGCACATCCGGCGTGGTATATGGTATAGTAGATCGCCCGGCAGCCGATATCAAGTCGCGCGTCAACTCCTTTGCCCATGTAAACTACGAAGACAATCACGATCGCATAGGCGTACTGCTCTGCCTCAACGGAGCTGGGATACAATACGGGTGGATGAAAAACCAAATTGCACTGAGTGGCCGCCACTACGACGACATGGAACGCATGGCCAAATCTATCCCCATAGGATCGGATGGACTATGCATACTGCCCTTTGGCAATGGTGCCGAACGCATGCTCGAAAACAAAAACATAAACTCACACATCCTCAATCTGGAGTTTAACCGCCATACGCGTGCGCACATTTACCGTGGCGCACTCGAGGGAGTGGCTTTCTCGTTTGTACATGGAGTAAACCTGCTCAAAGAAATGGGACTGGATGTGGACATCATGCGGGTAGGAAACGACAACATGTTTCGCTCTGAGGTATTCTCCATGACCATAGCCACCCTGCTCGACTGTCACATAGAAGTAGTAGACACTACCGGTGCGGTAGGAGCCGCCAGAGCTGCGGGCGTAGCGAGTGGCATTTACAGCAGCCTCGAAGAAGCACTCTCCGGTATCAGCCCCATGATGATACACGAGCCTCGACTAAACCAGGCCCAGTGCAATCAGGCCTATAGCTACTGGCTCTCTTGCCTGGACAAGACACTCTACGAAATACCCTCCAGAGCCAACAGACCCGAAGCTCTGAAAGCAAAAAACCATGTACTCAAAAAAGATATAGAAGATAAAAACAAAGAGCTGGCTGCTGCCAAAATCCAACTCATGAACAAAGATGATTTTTTACAGGATATAAAAAATGCTTTAACAGAGTTGACAACAGCACCCTCAGACGCCTCCAAAAAGATAAACAAGCTGATTAGCCGCATCGAAAACAACCTGGGAGGCAATAAAGAGTGGCAGGCTTTGGAGGAACAATTTAACCTCGTACACAATGACTTTTTCAAAAAGCTCAGAAACGAGTACCCCAAACTGTCGATGGCTGAAGCAAAGCTATGTATGCTATTAAAAATGAAACTGTCGACCAAAGAAATTGCCAACAACCTCAACCTCTCTGTGCGAGGTGTGGAGACACGGCGGTATCGCTTGCGCAAAAAACTACAACTCGGAAAAGAACAAGCACTGGAAGAGCTTCTGGACAAGATTTAAGCTTACGCTTTGCGCTACGTCTGTCCAAAAAGTGACGTACCAATGAATGGAAGTGAAGGAAGTTTGAAGTATTTACCTCAAACCTTTTAGAATCAAATCCACTTTTCTTTGTCCGGTCATTGAAAAAATAAAATCAAATAAGGATGAAATAATATCACATTCCCCATCCTTATTGATCTTTTTCGAGACCAAAAAGCAACTACATAATTAAACTTATACCACAAAAGGACTAAATGTATTTATTAGGATACGACATAGGCAGCTCTTCGATAAAAGCTGCGCTGGTGGACTCCTCCACCGGCAAAACCATAGGAATAGCCCAATACCCCGAAAGTGAGATGGATATCATCTCCCGACAGCAGGGATGGGCCGAGCAGCAACCCGAACTCTGGTGGGAAAATGTAGGCCATGCCACAAAAAAACTACTCGCAGAGTCCGGCACTAAACCCGGCGACATACAAGGCATAGGCATTTCCTACCAGATGCACGGACTGGTACTGGTAGACAAAGACCAGCATGTATTGCGCCCGTCTATTATCTGGTGCGATAGTCGGGCTGTAGAAGTAGGAAATATGGCTTTTAAAGATCTGGGCGAAGAAAAATGCCTGAGACACCTGCTCAACTCTCCGGGAAACTTTACTGCCTCGAAACTCAAGTGGGTAAAAGACAATGAGCCCAACCTATACGAGAAAATAGACAAAGCCATGCTGCCCGGCGACTACATAGCCATGAAGATGACTGGCGAAATCAACACGACCATTTCCGGGCTTTCTGAGGGCATGTTTTGGGATTTTGAAAACAAAGATGTGGCACGGTTTCTCATGGAAAACTACGGCATATCCGAAAACCTGATACCCGAGATCGTGCCTACATTTAGCAATCAGGGGACTCTTACGGTAGAAGCCGCAGCATTTTTAGGATTGAAAAGCGGAATACCCATCGGATACCGCGCAGGCGATCAGCCCAACAATGCCATGTCGCTCAATGTGCTCAACCCCGGCGAAGTTGCCGCTACCGGTGGCACATCCGGTGTAGTATATGGCGTGGTAGACCAGCCGGTTATCGATCCGCAAACGCGGGTCAACTCCTTTGCCCATGTAAACTACACCAAAGAAGAATCCCGCATCGGTGTATTGCTGTGTGTAAACGGAGCAGGTATACAATACAGCTGGATCAGGCAGATGCTGGCCTCTGACAATCTCAGCTACACTGACATGGAGCGCATGGTCTCTTCTGTAGCAGTAAACTCCGACGGGCTTAGGATTATTCCTTTTGGCAATGGTGCCGAACGTATGCTGCAAAATAAGGATGTGGGCGGCCATATGGTCAACATCCAATTTAACAGACACAGCAAGGCACACTTTTACCGGGCTGCTCTGGAGGGCATTGCCTACTCATTTATCTATGGAGTAGAAGTGATGCAAGGCATGGGACTAAACACAAACGTAATGCGCGTAGGAAATGACAACCTCTTCCAGTCAAAAGCTTTTTCTACCACTATAGCCAGTATACTCGATTGCGAAATAGAAATGATCGAAACTACCGGTGCTGTGGGTGCTGCCAAAGCGGCCGGACTAGCCACGGGTATATACGCTTCTGCCACAGAGGCCTTTACCGATGTAAAAGTGATCGAAACCTATCATGCAGAAGGGCAAAAAGAAACCTATCGCAATGGGTACGAAACATGGAAAAATGACTTAAAAAGAATTTTAGCATAAAAAAACCACAATAAATATGACAAAATCAGGAATTGTAACCGGAGATAAAGAGTTTTTCGAAGGAATCGGGAAAATCCAATATGAAGGCAGAGGATCTGACAATCCACTGGCGTTTAAATTTTACGATGAAAATAAAGTAGTAGGAGGCAAAACAATGAAAGAACACTTTCGCTTTGCTACTGCCTACTGGCACACCTTCTGCGGCACAGGGGCAGACCCTTTTGGCCCGGGCACAAAGGAGTTTCCCTGGGATGCCAGCAACGACGTATTGGGTGCAGCCAAAGACAAAATGGATGCTGCCTTTGAGTTTATCACCAAAATAGGCATGCCATACTACTGCTTTCATGATTTTGACCTTATTCAGGAAGGTGCCAATCTGAAAGAATCGTCGGAGCGACTGGAAAAAATCACAGACTATGCTCTGGAAAAACAAAAAGCCTCAGGCGTGAAACTTCTGTGGGGTACTGCCAACGCATTTTCCAACCCACGCTATATGAATGGAGCAGCTACCAACCCTGATTTCGACATAGTAGCATACGCTGGTGCCCAGGTCAAAAATGCACTGGACGCTACCATAAAGCTAGGTGGCGAAAATTATGTATTTTGGGGTGGTCGTGAAGGCTACATGTCGCTGCTCAACACCAACATGAAGAAAGAACTGGATCACCTGGCTACTTTCCTTCACATGGCCAAAGACTATGCACGTGCGCAAGGCTTCAAAGGAAACTTCTTCATAGAGCCTAAACCTATGGAGCCCACCAAACATCAATATGATTTTGATGCGGCTACCGTAATCGGCTTTTTGAGAGAATACGACCTGATCGAAGATTTTAAACTCAACATAGAAGTAAACCACGCTACACTGGCTCAGCACACTTTTGCCCATGAGCTACAAGTGTCGGCCAATGCAGGACTGCTAGGCAGCATTGATGCCAATCGCGGCGATTACCAAAACGGATGGGATACCGATCAGTTTCCGGTAGATATATACGAGCTCACTGAGGCCATGCTGGTCATACTGGAAAGCGGTGGACTACAAGGGGGCGGCATCAACTTCGATGCAAAAACCAGAAGAAACTCAACAGACCTGGCTGACATTTTCTATGCACACATTGGCGGTATGGACATTTTTGCAAGAGCTCTGCTAACGGCACATGATATACTGGAAAACTCCAACTACACCAACCTGAGGAAAGCGAGATACAGCTCGTTTAATACGCTACAGGGCAAGGAGTTTGAGTCCGGGAAGATGGATCTGGCAACACTGGCTGAAATTGCCCATAAAAATGGTGAACCAAAGCTAAGAAGCGGCCAGCAGGAACTCTTCGAAAACCTGATCAACAATCACATTTAATTTGCCATTATTATGCCTACCCAAGAGAATCGCTATATTATTTCGATAACACTGGTGGCCACCTTGGGTGGGCTGCTTTTTGGATACGACACAGCCGTAATATCCGGCACAGTCAGCTCCCTTCATTCTTTTTTTATTCTGCCTCAGGGGCTCGAAGAACTCAGCGCCAATTCTCTACACGGATTTGTAGTGTCCAGCGCTCTTATCGGCTGCATTATCGGAGGTGCCAGCGGCGGGTTACTGGCACTAAAGCTGGGTAGAAAAAAGAGCCTGATTACTGCTGCCTGTCTGTTTTTGATATCGGCCATCGGGTCTGCTATGCCGGAAATCGGCTTTGCGCCCATCGGACAAGGCAGCCACATTCACCTTACTCAGTTTGTCATTTATCGAATTGTCGGTGGTATAGGTGTAGGACTAGCCTCCATGCTCTCTCCCATGTATATAGCTGAAATAGCCCCCGCTGACAAACGTGGCGGACTGGTATCGTGGAATCAGTTTGCTATTATATTCGGAATGCTGATCGTATACTTTGTCAACTACGCCATAGCCGGCATGGGCAATGACACATGGCTCAATCAGGTAGGCTGGCGCTGGATGTTTGCCTCTGAAATTTTACCGGCCACCCTCTTTCTGGTTTTATTGCTATTTATACCCGAAAGTCCCCGTTGGCTGGTCATCAAAAATGCCCCAGAAAAAGCACTGGACGTATTGAGCCGATTCAATGCTCCTGCTCGCGCGCAAAGCATTGTGAATGAGATCAAAGCCTCCATACAACAAGCGCCCAGCGGACAGGTATTGTCCTACGGCTGGTTGGTGATCGTTGTAGGCCTCTTGCTTTCTGTATTTCAGCAATTTGTAGGTATAAATGTAGTGCTCTACTACGCTCCTGAAATTTTTAAAAGCATGGGATCCGGCACTTCAGCTGCTCTATTGCAAACAATCATCGTAGGGGCGATCAACCTGATATTTACCGTAATAGCCATCGTTTCGGTCGACCGTTTTGGCAGAAAACCTCTCCAGCTAATCGGTGCTATAGGCATGGCTCTTAGTATGTTTGCCCTAGGCACTACCTTCTTTTTAGACCAAATGGGCGTAGGGTCACTAATCGCCATGCTGGTGTATGTAGCGTCTTTTGCACTTTCATGGGGACCCGTTACATGGGTATTGCTTTCCGAAATTTTCCCCAACAGCATCCGTGGCAAAGCTATGGCACTGGCAGTAGCTGCACAGTGGGTATCAAACTACCTGGTGTCCTGGACTTTCCCCATGATGAACAATTCCAGCTGGCTTACAGAAAAATTCAACCACGGCTTTGCATACTGGGTATATGGCGCTATGGGTGTAGCTGCTGCTGTTTTTATTCATAAACTCGTACCGGAAACCAAAGGAAAAACACTAGAACAAATGGAGAACCTGTGGAAGTCTGACAAATAACCTGACTGAAACTCTTTAAAAACACCACCTCTCCCATCCTTGCTATATTGCTGGTTCACAAATGGTTTTGTATCTTTAGAGGAAAATAGCCTAATGCTAAAACCATGAAAAACCTCCTCCCCCTGCTGTGCATAGCACTACTGGCATACTGCACACCACAAAAAACAGACAAGCTCTGGAGTGAACAAGCCATAACTATATCTGATGTAAGCATCGTAGATGTGACTGATGGCTCTATAAAGCAAAACCAACACCTGCTCATCGACTCAGGCAGGATAGTACGTATAGGCAATGCTCCCTTTGAAGTTGCTGTACCCGAAAACAAAATAGACGGCTCTGGAAAATACCTGCTGCCGGGTCTGGCCGAAATGCACGCACACATTCCTCCGCAAGGAGCCGGTCAGCAACACATCGAAAACATGCTCTTCCTCTACCTCTCTAACGGGGTAACAACCATACGAGGAATGCTTGGCCACCCCTACCATCTGGAACTAAAAAAGCAAGCTGCCAGCAACCAACTGCTTAGTCCAAGGATATATACATCCAGTCCATCGCTAAATGGCAACTCTGTTAAAACCAAAGAAGAGGCTCGCCAAAAAATAACACAATACCAAAAAGACGGGTACGACTTTCTGAAAATACATCCGGGAATAAAACGTGACGTTTTTGAAGAAGTAGTAAATACTGCTAATGAAACAGGCATACGTTTTGCCGGCCATGTGCCGGTAGATGTGGGCATACACATGGCCCTCAGGAGCAAGTATACTTCTATCGATCATGTAGACGGGTATTTGGAAGGTCTCGTTCCGGATCAGGCGGATGTAAGCCCCTCTTCCAACGGTTTTTTCGGCTATAACTTTACTCCTCTGGCAGACACCAGCCGTATAGACGAGCTGCTGCAACTCACCTCTGCAAACAACGTATGGGTAGTGCCTACACAAAGCCTGTTTGAGCGGTGGTTTTCGCCCACTCCGGCAGAAGAATATGCTCAAAATCCCGAGATGAAGTACATGCCCGCTTCGACCATAGAGCAATGGATAAAAAGCAAAAACAACCTTACCCAAAACGAAAATTACAATGCCGAGCAATGGGCTGAATTTATTGCCCTCCGTAGAGAGCTGATCTATCGCCTACAACACAACAGTCCCGGGTTACTGCTCGGGTCGGATGCTCCGCAGGTATTTAATGTACCGGGTTTTTCCATCCACCACGAGCTTCAGTGTATGCTCGAAGCAGGGCTTACACCACTGGAGGCTCTACAGTCCGGCACAATTCATCCGGCTCGTTTTTTTGGTCAGGAAGGAGAATACGGCATTATCGCTACCAACGCAAGTGCCGACCTGATACTACTGGATAACAATCCGCTGGACGATCTCGAAAATCTGAAAAACCCCGCCGGCGTGATGGTAAGAGGAGTATGGCTCAGCAAAAAAAGCATAACAGACAAACTCGCAGCGATTGCCCGCCATTCAGCTGAAAATTAGTTCAGATCTAAAAAACTTGTATCAGCTGATGTAACCTACTGCTATTGCTGAAGTGTGTCTTACCTGAAAAGTTGGCTTCTGAAGTAAAAAAGTATACTTTTCAGTAAAGGCAATTGCTTTAAATGTTGGTCTCGGGCATGTTATTTTTTATGTTGGGAAAAGGGCGAAACACTCGCCACACCTACCCTACCGCATGACTAACATACCCGAGACTTTTCTGCAGCACCTAGTTTTCTAAGCGCTGCACAGTAGCATTGTCCTGTACCGATATTACTACAGGAAAAGCTAGGTTTATATCTCCTTTAACAGATAAGCTCTGGTAAATATTAAGCAATGTGCGCTCTACTTTACCCTCATAGATTACGTCACCCTGATACTTAATGGTCAGAGGTTTATCCAGATCGAGCATATCGTCATTGAGCAAAAGCTGAAGTGTACTGCTATAGTTTTCTTCAATGTCTATTTCATTTTTGTCCGCATCGTAGGTGGCTACAACCAAGCCTCCTGTTTCGGTCATTCCTTCTGGTACTTTGAGCCAATAAAAACTTGTATGATGACGGTCGTCCTGCTTCCACACTACTTTCTGTGGCACGGCATTTCGGGTGTAGTTCTGCATCCATTCCAGCGCTACACCGTCCTGCAATTTCATCCAGTGGCCCAGCCCTTCGTGCAATTGCACCTGATGAATATACCCCTGTGGATCACCGGCCTGCAACTCATCGAGTTCCTTGCCCCACTGCTCGGCTTTGGCATTTCTGTCGTAGGCACCATCCAGCGCTCCCATGTGTATGGCAAACGGAGTATTTCTGAGACTCAAAGGTGATGCGTCGTTGGGGTGCCCGGCCATCATAGAGGCTGCCGCCCACCGGTCTGCCATACGAGGCGCCAGCTGATACAGTCCATCGCCCCCGGCAGAGTAGCCCAGCAAGTAGACTTTATTGGGGTTTACATTTTCTTTATCTACCGCCAACTGGATGATAATGTTTAAAAACTCATCGATATGGCTTTGGTGCCACAAGTTCCAGGTGTTGGTAGGTGCTCTCAGTGCCATATACACACCTTCCAGGTCTTTCATGTACTTATCGTAAAGGTGCTTTTGGTTTTCGTACTGCTGATCGTTTGCCTCCGGAGTAGTACCTCCGCCTCCATGCAACGAAATAAACAAGCTTCGTCCATCGGCCGGCTCATCGCCAAAAATCTGATAATAAAAGGGCATTTGATATGTATCGAAACGCAGCAAACGACTCTCCCACTGATCACCATAGGTACTGAGCATTTTTCCCTGCTTGTCTTTAAAAAGCAAGGTTGCTACCCGTTTTGCTTCGTCTTTGGAAAGCGACTGCTTAGAAAAATCCAGTGTTTCCAGAGGTTCTCTTTTATCCTCCGGCCTGGCCAGCCATTCTTCCAGCGAATTACTCACTGCATACTCACTTTTTTCTTTGTCGCCACAGCCCATTACCAAACAGGCAGCCATCAACAATACACTAATTCTGTACTTCATTTTTCTATTTTCTTTTATACAAATTCGGTTACGGTCACAATCCTTACAGTCGGACTTTTTCAAATATATTGTATTATAAATCTATCAAAAAAGTGACTTGCCTTTATTGCTCTGACAATTCCACAGGCGGTCGAAACATTACCCCTTTGTCTAGCAATCGCATCAAATGTTTGTCGAGTTTGGATGAGAAATGTGCCCATGATCGTTTTTCTTCCATAGACCAGGCTGCTTCTGCAAAAGCAAAAGCCCGGGGGTACGTCATGTAAAATGCCCGATCTATGTTGGGTACATATTCACCCCAGACACACGCTTCCACGCCTTTTATAAAATGGCTTTCGGCGGCAGGCAATCCTCTTACCGGATCAAATTCATATACCTTTTGTAATGACAATACGGGCATCCAACCCACATTTGGCAAATCTCCGCTCCACTGCGGATAATCAAAATATGCATTTCGCCCATACGAGTTTATCATCTGCAATCCCCTGGATTTTATTTCCGCCATTTTCACATCGGGTTCCTCATTTCTCCACAGGATAACGGTACTGTTTTCCGGATAGCTCTCTACTTCACTCTCGTACCATAGCAAGGGCTCTTTCTTGTGCCTGACCAAAGACTGATTTACTCTTTCAAAAAAGTGAGCCATCAATTCTTCTTCGTTCTTCAGGCCATGTTTGCCAATGGCTGCCTGACAATGAGGGCATTCTTTCCACCTATCCAAGGGCGCTTCATCACCTCCCAAGTGCAGCCTGGGATTTGGAAATATTTCCGCCACTTCGGCAATCACATCGTCATAAAATTGATATACTTTTTCCTTACCGGCACACAGTAGCTCTTTCGATACGCCCGGCACAGTGCTCACCTCAAACGTACGGGGAAAGCAAGCATAATCCGGATATGCTGCCAGTATAGACATACCATGCCCCGGCATATCTATCTCCGGTATTATTTCAACATGCCTACTTTGGGCATAAGCCACCAGCTCTTTGAGCTCCAGCCGGGTATAGTACCCTCCATGAGGTGTACCGTTTCCGTTGGTTTCTTTTCTTTTTGATCCTACCTCTGTGAGCAGTGGGTACTTTTTTATCTCAATTCTCCATCCATGATCGTCGGTGAGGTGCAGATGCAGGTAATTGAACTTGTAAAAAGAAAGCATGTCTATATACTTTTTGATCCCTTCTACAGGCAAAAAGTGTCGCGCCGGGTCGAGCATCAATGCTCTGTACTCGAAACGGGGGCTATCTTGTATAGAAACAAGTGGAAGTGCCGTTGCAGCTTTTTCTACCGGCGACACGGAAAACAACTGATCCAGTGTCTGTATACCATAAAACACACCTGCTCTGGAAGAAGCACTGAGCGCTATCCCTTTTTTGTCTATGATGAGATTGTATCCCTCAGCGCTTGCTATGGATGTGTCGCGAAAGATATACACATTCGATTTGCCCGGTTGCTCTCCTTGCTTTACTGGCAGGTCTATACCCGTATGCCGGTCAATTACCTCACGGAGCATAGCAGCTTCTTCCCCGGCTTCTTCAAAATCAGGGTGCACCACGATAGTGCTTTCTTTGTCTATAGTAAACTGCCCCTTGCTCACCTCCAGATGAGCAGGCTCAGGTATTATTTTGAGGTTAATTTGCTGTGAAAGTCCGACTAGTGAAAGTAAACACAATACCGTCAGCGGCGCAATTTTCATCCAGGTGATCATATACGTTGTTTTCAGTTTTAAAAAGTTTGCCCGCCAAAAGTAGCATGTGGGTTCGACAATCACAGGTTTGCTCTTCATTTGTGATCATAAAAACCACACGTCTTTTTTACTCACCTAAAATATTTCCGATTCTATTTCCAACCCTTTTCCTTCTGCTGTGTGTCAGAACCTCCAACAATTGAATGATAACTATGAATAAAATGCCAAAAATGTTTTTAGCACTGCTCTTGTTTACAACAGCTCTTTTACAAAGCTGTGCAAAAGAAGACCCCATGGAATGGGACAAACCTTATAACCTTTCTGTGATGTCGTTTAACCTACGCTACGACGAGCCCGCCGATGGAGAAAACCAATGGCAAAACAGAAAGGAAAAATGCATAGCACTACTCAAACAACACAAACCATCCGTCTTTGGTATTCAGGAAGGACTCCACCATCAAGTCAGTTTTCTGGAAGACAATCTACCCGATTATGAGTATGTAGGAGTGGGCAGTGAAGACGGACACTCCGGAGGAGAGTATAAAGCTATATTTTATTCCAGTGCGCAATTTGAAGCGCTGGAAGATGATACCTTCTGGCTAAGTGAAACACCCGATGTACCATCACGGGGGTGGGATGCCAACAATATTCGCATTGTCACCTGGGTCAAACTCAGAGACAAAACACACGATCAGGTACTGTATGTTTTCAACACCCACTTTGATCATATAGGCGACAAATCGAGGGTAGAGTCTGCCAGGTTGCTCATGAAGAAAATACATGAAATGACTTCTGAAACCGATCAGGTCTTTATCACTGGCGACTTTAATGCGCTAATCCGAAACAAAATGTTCAAACCAATTATCAATGAGTTTTACAGCGCCAAGAGATTTGCCGATTACTCAGACAACACCAATTCTTTTAATGCTTTTGGAAGGTGGTATATCAGTAGAAATATAGACTTTATCTTTTACAACAATGCCCATGCACTGGCTTACCGCACTATATCCGACAATTTTGGTGTGCCTTTTATTTCCGACCACTACCCTATCATTTCATATTTCAATTATTAATCAATGAGTTTTACCATGCGCAAAGTATATATATGTCTCCTACTGTTGGCTATTCTTTTTTCATCTACAGCATATAGCCAGTCCGGCAATGGAGACTGGCCTCATATTCCCGGGTTTACCTCGGAGATTATAGGCAAAAAACAAACGGCTTATGGAATTCTGGGAGCTGCAGCTATCTCGTTTACGCTCGCCGAATTAGTAAGCAAAAACACATTGAACCTAAACTACTACCAATCTCGGCTAGGGATAAACAACGAACATTTCTGGGGACTTAGAAAGGTTTTTCACCAAAATGCAGGTGTAGAAAAACGGGTAACTCACTGGTTTGCTACTGCTGCTGAAATCAACCTGCAGCAATGGAGCGACCGTACACCAAATATTGAAAGTAGTGCATCGTTTGGTATTGGATCCGGCATCATGACTTACTACCGTTGGTATTTGATGGGCAAAAAAAGAATAAGCCCATACCTGGAATACGGAGTTGGACTTTTTCACGGATTTGAAAAATTTCCCCGCAACGGCACTCATTTCACCTTTAACCACTCGCTGCTGGTGGGCATAGAATATACGCTTGCAAATAAGAACAAGCTACGCTTGGGATATGGATACTTTCATCAAAGCACCGGAGACTACCTTCAACCCAACCCCGGGTACAATGCTGATGGTTTTAGTATTAGCTACGCGTGGTTTTGGCAAAAAACTCAAAATTAAACTACCCCACACCGGAAGTGGATAGTGTTGGCTATCGGCTTCCGGTTATATCAGCGACTTCAACTGCAACGATACTGCTTTTTCTTCTCCATCCTGCTTTACTCTCAGGTTCACGGTTTTGCCTTCTTCTTTGAGCATACGCACAATGGCCTGCATATCTATGTCCTTCGCAGATTTTCCATCGATGCTTAGCAGCTCGGCATTTTGTTTTATGCCTGCTTTTTGGGCGGGGCTATTTTCAAATACCTGATGAATGAGCACTCGCTGCTTGTCGGGTGACAGTTGCAAATCGATACCACTGCAATTGATAATGAGGGGATCATCATAACTGCTGTTTTTTTCCAGATACATTTTTTTACTGGGCATATCGATGATGATGTTGAATTTGCTCAAAATCTCATTGCCAATGATGCCTGCCACATGCTTGTGTGCCTGCACACCTGCAGTCGCTTCACTTATGCCTACGGGCAAATCCTCAATGGTATATCCCCCAAACGAAAATGACTTAACATGCCCCTCATAGTGTTTGGTTTCCTTGTTGGAAATACTCTTGACCAGATATGAAAAGTGTTCTCCGGTCTTGTGTGCCACGTCGTATTTGAGTGCATAAGGAGCATTGAAGTCCATAGTAGTACCGGCTCCTGTCATGACGAAAAATGTACCTTCGTGCGGCTCGCCATTGTTGAGCACTACAGATCCTTCTATTGTAGGTATGGAGTTGACCATCTTAAAAGGCACCTCTTTTCCCTGTTTGGGATGCACCCCCAGGTCATAAATTTCGAATTGGTGCTTGTCGTAATCGATACGCACACTGTGATGCCTAAGCAGATCGTATCCAATAATACCATCGAAATCACGTCCCAGACTAATCTCCAGATGATCCAGGTCTGTGGCATATACTTTTATATTCTTCTCGATCAAAAAACCGTCAATTTCTATGGTATTGTGCTTTATGATAGCACCATAGACAGACTCTTCATTGATTACCACTTTGTCTTTGACGAGTTCCAGCCGATCGGCCACCTCTTCGTCGAGCACGGTAATGCCGTCTCCCGAATCAAAAATAAAATCAAGGGGCTCAGAATTATCAACACTTACCTTGATAAACAGGTGATCGCCGTAGCGCTCAAAGGGAATGGTAGTTAGGGGCTTTTGTCCCCATGCAGTCAGGCTGAAAAGCACGGTAACGATGAGTAGGATAGTATTTTTCATGTTGAGGTGGTTTTTTTATTCAATTTAACCACTCTCCCGATACAATGCAATTCAGCCTTCTGATTTTATAATTTAATTCACTACACTCCTGCTTTTACAATTACGTTGAGAGTTTTTTCCAGACCTGTTTTTGCTACCTGCAAAAGGTCCTGCTTGTGGTACTCAGGATTGTAGAGTTCCAGCGAAATACAGCCCGAAAAGCCGGTTGCCTTCAGGTCTTTCAGTATCTGAGACAGTGGAAGAATCCCATCGCCGGGATATACCCTGTGCTTGTCTTGCATATGTTCCAGTGCCATATTCTTTGGCGCATCATTAAACTGAAAGATGGCCATCATATTGCCATGAATATTTTTCAATCCCGAAAAACCGCCTTTGCTGATATACATATGAAACACATCGGGAATAATGCGCGCCTCGGGGTGATCCGCATCCAGGGCTATTGCAGCAGCCTGCCCCATGGTTTTGAGTGGAAACATCTCCACAAAAACCAATGCCGGAATAACATTGTATTCCTTGATGCCGATATCGAGCAATCTGCGGTAACATGACGCCACAAAAGCCCGGTCGTAATTTTCGCCTACCTTGTTGGGTATAGCCTGTACAAATGTGCACCCTATGGCTGCTGCCATGCGCATGCGATTGCGGGTAGCAGGCAGAGATGCCTGAAAAGCCTCTTCGTTTTCAGGCAAGCATCCCCAAAGCCCGATCATACTGGGCACAAACAGACCATTGTCTTTTATTTTCTTCCCCAGTTTTTTGAGATCACCGCCGTTTTTTTCATATTCGGCCAATTCGCCATCCCACGGTTCTATGGCATCATAGCCTGCTGCTATGGCTATATCTACCTTTTCTTCGAGTGTTTTTGCTGTACGAATGGTAGCCGTATCCAGACAAATCGGCCAGGGGCTTTTTCCGTTCTGATACCGTTTCTCTTTTTTGCCAGCTGCAGCCATAGCCGGCAGAGAAGTGGTGAAAGCTGCTGTTGACAATCCTAAAGCGGCTCCTCCCGCTATAAATTTTCGTCTGTTCATGATTTGATAGTTTGATAGATTGGTGATAAAAGGAATCGTTAAGCAATATTTGTTCCAGTATGAACATCCCAAAACATCACTTTTGTATACACCTACTATACGCTACTGAAAGGCCTGGGCGGGCTGACTTCACTCAAAGCCCTCCCCAAAGAAGTGCTAGTAGCAATCCATTTTGATTTGCCCCTTGTTTTGGTAATAACTGAGTGTTTTTTGAAGCTGAGTAGAGCATATCGCAGAGAGCACGGCCACCACTTCTTTTTGCATAGCCACTGACCCACAAATCATTACCTCACCCCGCTCCATCAGTACACGAGCTATCAGGTTCTTTTCTTTTTCCACCAAATGCTGCACATAGATTTTATGCGCCTGCTCCCTCGAATATGCCGGCTGGAAGTTTGTCAGTTTTTGCTGGTCGATGGCTTCTTCTATCCGCGACTTATAAAGCCCAAAAGTCTCTTTATTCCTGCCTCCCCAAAACAAATGCATTTCCCGCGTTGGATTGTTTTCAGCGATCATACCCAAAAATGGGCCTATGCCGGTACCCGTAGCGATCATCACTACTGAAGGTGCTTTGGTTGAGCAGCGAAATCCCTTGTTGGCAATGATATAACCCGAGAGGGTTTCGTCCGGCTGCAAATGATAGAGATAGTTTGAGCATACCCCTTTTTCATGCCTTTTTACACTCATCAGGACAGTACGACTTCCCGGCACATTGCCTATAGAGTATAGGCGCTCTGCTCCTCCTGCATTCGGATACACCGCCAGCAAGTCACCCGATCGAGGTTTGTAGCCGTTGAGGTTTCCGATTTCCAATAGAAACGTAGTGTCATCACTTTTCGATTCTTCTTTTTTTACTACCGTAAACTGACTTGCTTTTTTCTTTTTAACAAGGAGCGGCTCTACCTTCTCTACACGCAAGTCCCACTTTCGGGCTTTGCCCAACTGGTTTACCCAAAGGGAAAAAGCCTCGAAAGACCGATCGTTTACCGTGTACACTGGCTGCATTCGGGTAGCTCCACCTACTGTTGACAAGAGACTGTCGAGCCGGTAAGCATACGCACAAAAATCAGGGTATGCCAAGGAGCCAAATCCGAGTACCGAGTAAGTAAAGGGCTGCACCGGTGGTCTGTCGCTAATCAACGCCTCGAAGCGTGAGGCATTGGCAGGTGCCTCTCCCTGACCATAAGTAGCCGTAAGCACCAAAAGACACTCCATGTTTTCAAAAGGCTCGTAATCGTTGAGTGCTGTAACGTAGCAAGGCGATACTCGGTCTATTGCCTGCTGCAGTGCCTGAGCAAACGACCAGGTAGAGCCGCTTTCAGAACCCACCAATATTACTACCCTGCTTTCAGCAGGCTTTCGTGTGTTTTTCACTTTCACTTTCGGCCTTTTCCAACGCATCGCAAAGCCGGTATACATCAGGACTACAATAGCTACACTGCCAAGCCCCAGCACTACCGACCACCACACGCTACCGGCACCAGTATGCCACACCAACGCCAATGCAGACAGTACTTTCACTATCGGATAGCTTTGCTCGCTGAGCACCTCTCCGGTAAATTGATTAATCTGCAACTCACCCTGACGGAGAGCGACATGATAGTAATCTTCTACAAAATCTGAAAATGGAAAATCTAACTGACGCAATTCGCTCAGTGCATGGCCGGTAAAAACTTCAAAACGGGTGTAAGGTATAGCCGGACTATCTTTGAGGCTGTCGAAATCGATGTTATGAACCAGAACAGGCTCAGTGATGACCTCAAACCTCAGCAGGGAGAGATACACTCCCGTAACCGCCACCACAAGTATAGGCACCAGTGCCACCCTACTCCCCACTATGTGCAGGTAAGACGAAGTTCCTTCTTTCACCACCGGTGCAAAAAAAGCTTTTAGCCCTCCACCTTGCCGCTTGAGTAACAATGCCACCCCCGACACCACGATAAGCAGCAGAAGCAATGCCGTGAGGCCTACAAACAATCGTCCGGGAGTTTTGAGAAAGAGAGACCTGTGAAGATTAGTAGCAAACTGAAAAACAGGTGTTTTCTCTATAAGGTCGCCTATTTTCTCTCCGGTAAATGGGTCGATATAAAACTCTGCGGTAGAGCCATCCTGCAGAGCCACTATACTGACAAATCCATTCACATCTCTCCTGATAGTCAGTACTTCGTTGTGGTTGCTTTTCACCGTCCGGATCACTTCTGCTATGGGCAGATCGTCGGCTCCTTCTATAGCAAAGTGGTGAGAGCCTACCGATATAGGCTCAAATGCCAAAATCGCACCTGTAAGGGATGCGATCAGCAAAAAAACAGACGAAGATATAGCCAACAGATAGTGGCTATATCTCCAAATAGACATACTCATTATTCAATTATCAATTTCTGGCAATAAACAAATACCGGGTCAATTGGCGGGTAGCATCCTGATGTAGCGGATGTATCCCGTACCGTCTACTTTGTTGCGAAGAGTGGCGGTATGCAGTGGTACCTCTGCATCTGTCACGTAGTACTCCTGATTTTCGACTGCAGATTCAAACCGCAGCGAGTATCCCGCATCCAGGCTGTCTTTGGGTATATTTAGCACTACTATCTGCCGCTCGCCATTGCCTATGGAAGCTCCCGTAATGCCGTCGATAGATGTTTTACTTTTCTTAAAAAACTTCCACCAGTCCTTTAAATCGCTATACCACTCATCGTCACCTCCCTGCATGTATAGGGTTTGTTCATAATTGCCCTCTTTGTCTACCAAAGAAATCACTACATAGGCTTTTTCTCCGGTGTAGTTAATCATCTGCACCATACACTTGTAGGCTACTGTGGGTTCTTTGTCAGAAAATGCAGCCAATGCCCCTGCTACGAGCACTAACGCTATGGCCTTCATCATTTGTTTTGTCATGCCGTATTACTTTAAAAAATCGAGATTTACACCTGCTTTTTGGAGCAGTTCGTTTTCACGAGCCAACTGATAGGCCGTCTCTTCAAATTCGGTTTTCGTACGAATATCTGCTCCTTTGCTGATCAGGTAGCGAAGCACATCTGTGTGGTTGGCCTTCATCGCAGCGTAGTGCAATGCAGTATTTCCCTGATCGTCGCGCGCGTTTATATCCAGCCCCAGAGTATTGATGATTTCCAGTAGCGGCACACTGTTTTTCTCTACTGCCAAATGCCAGAGTGTGCTTTTGTCCTGCTGCAGATGCCCGGGATCATAGCCTTTCTTTGTGAGCAGGTTTAGTTTTTGTTCGAAAGAAGCCACATCCCTGTAAGACTTGATTAAATAATACCCGAGGGTATGACCGGCTTTGTCAGTCGTATTTGTATCTGCGCCCTGATCGAGCAGGTAGGAAATCACCTCCGGGCTATTTCTCTCTACAGCTATCATCAGCGGTGTTTGGCCGGCTGCATTAGCCACATTGAGTTGGTTTGTCTTTTGAGCTAAAAACTTCACCACCTGCAGTTTATTTCTACCTGCTGCATGATGTATAGGTAAGTTGCCTTCACTATTGGCTGTGTTGGCATTTACTCCCTTGCTCAGAAAGTAATCGTATATCTCTTCGTTTTCGCACGAATAGGCCAGGTGGTGTAGCGGTGTGTTTCCTTCTGTGTCTGTTACATTCGGATCGAGTTTCAAGCTTTCCAGGTATTGATAAAACTCAATCGTATTTTTGGCATTTTTAGAAGCAAACAAAAACGCGTTTTCACCCGTCTTTTTGTTTTTCTTATGAGACACTCCTTTGGCTTTCAATTGCTGCAGAAGCGACACATCGCCCGATCGGGCAGCATAGCTAAAAAGTCCGTTTCCCTTTGCATCTGTACTTTTGAGCGACACTCCCTTCGACACCCAGTAATCCATCATTGCTGTATCTTTCATACGCGATGCGGTCACCAGCAGTACATTTTTACCGTCTTCGTCTACATCGTTTTGAGGATCGCCCCCCAGAGCTATACAATACTCGTATATTGCTTTATCGGTTTGTCCAGTAGCTGCCGCAAAAAGCAGCAAATTGAATTGATGCGAGTCTCTGAGGTCTGTTTTAGAACCTTTTTTTACCAGTAGCTTCATCAAATCCAGGTTGCCTCGAGAGACCGCCCAGAAGATATAATTTCTTGAATCGTGGGTTAACTTGTTTACCGAATTGCCCTTATCGATCAGGTACTCGATGGTAGACAATGGATTGTTGGCAAAAATGGCATACGTAGTGGGATCAAAACCGTGAGTATTGGCCTGAAAGATAGAGTAACCCTTGGCTATGTTTTGCTCTATACTCTCTACGCTGGGGTGAGTAGACCAATAGTCACGACTCAAAAAAGGGTTTTCTGTCTTTGGCTGTCCTACAGCCGGAGTTAAAAACCACACCCAGGCCAGCATACATGCCAGCACATTTGATTTTAAGGAAATATTCATGTTGGGATTTTTGTTTATGAGAAAGACAAGGGTGACTCTGAAAGGAGATAGACGGGAAAGCACTAGTGGCCGACTGCCACTATTCACTTGATTAATACACAATTCACTGATTTAGACATGCTGTCGCCTCAGAGTCACCACTTCATCTTACATTATTTGCGATAATTAATAAATACCGATGTAGTATGCGTCTGCACCTGTCTGAATGCTGGCTCCTTTTTCGAACCCATCGGCAGAAGTAGACTCAGGATCGAAAATGTAGATATGGCCTTCCTCACCCAGTGGCGCTATGGCCATGTAGAATTTACCATCTATTACTACACTGTTTTGATACTGTTGCAACCACAAGTTTTCAGGCAGGTTAAGCTTTACTGCTGTGCCGTTGTACAGGTCTATTCTGGCTACTGCCCATACCGGATCACTGGTTCCTCCTTTGTCAGTATTGGCATACGGCACATATCCGATACCATTACCTACATAAAACCAACCGTTAGACGTAGTGTTTTCACCCAGGAGGTCTGACAGGTTAAAACTGTAGTTGTCGTCATAATCTCCATTGGAAATTTTGAGAATATACGTATCGAACGTATTGTCCGGCACAGTTATAATCTGGTACACATCCCCTTTTTCATCTACATTGGCCACAGGTGTACGGTATCCGTTGGTAGCCCCCTTTGCTCCTGCTACTTTCGTAGATATCAACCGGGGGTTTGTAAGGCTTGGGTAGTCAAGAACCATGGTCTCTACAGATGTGTATTTGGCACTGCTACGTGTGTCTGTATCCGGATCATAGTGCGATTTGCCCAGTCCATAGTATACCTTATCTCCAACAACAAATGGGGCGTCTATCCTAAAAGTATAGTTGCCTGCTGCCGCGTCTTCGTCGTTTACCGGGATTTCAAACTGCTCAATTTTACCCATTTCCAGGTTAGAAAGGTTGAGCGACATCACTCTGGCAGTGGCCTTTGTGCGTATGTAGTTGTCATTTTCGTCATACAATCTTTCACTGGTCACGCTGTGCATCATAGCATAGTCTTCGCTTATTTTAGTCCACCGTGGGTAGGCTGTACCCATTCCGTACTCTATGTTGGTTTCTGTCACTTGATTAAAAGCCTCACCTCCGTTTACATCAAACTTGTATACTTTTCCCCCACCATAGTCGAGATCGAAAAGTGATTTTCCATCGATAGAAGAAAAAATTCGTGCCGTTCGTGAAGAGGGCACTTCAAAGCCTACCCCATCAAACGATACTGTGCCAGTACTCAAATCTGTAAAAGACTGGGTATAGGTCTTGGACGATCCGGTAGATCCTACACCCAATGCTACGGTGTACTGCCTTTTGTCATCGGGAGTCGGGTCGGGTTTTGGGTCGTCTGAATCTGTACAGGCTACTGCAAAAAAGCCCATAGCTGCCACCAACGACCATTTTGCTTTACGTATAAGGTTATTTTTCATCACGTTGTTATTAAACATATTTATGAAGATTACTTTAGTTTATAATTCACTTTGATATAGAAGGCTCTGCCGGGCTTTTGAAGCGCCCAATTGTCAAAGACTTGCTCGTTTAAAATGTTTTTTGCATCCGCACTCAAGGTCAACCGCTCGTTGGGGAAGGTGTATGCCAGGCCCAGATCATTGACCAACTGAGTAGGGATCACATCTTTACCTGCATTGCCCAGGCTTTCCCAGTCTCTAAAAAAGGCATGAACATAGCCCAGGTTATAATAAACCGATAAGGCTGAACTGGACTGTATCAGGTTTTTGAAACTATAGCGCATGTTGTTGTTGAGTGTGAAGTAGGGCTGATTGCGCAACCTGTCGCCATAGTATATGTACTGTGCTCCGTTCACATCATACTGCTTATTGAAGCGAGCATTGAACAGGGACAGCCCAAATGTGTTGGTAAACCTACGGTTGTACTGGTAGTTCAATTCCACGTCCAATCCTTTGCTCAGTACTTTTTCCTGGTTTTCGTACTGAAAAGTCTCTTCCTGCTGACTTTCTACCACCTGCCGTATCATGCCTTTGGTATCGCGGTAAAAGAAGTTGGTATTTACACTTACCTCGTGCAACAGTTTTGTAAACGGTCCCAGCTTAAAACCCAGATTTACATTGCGGCTTTGCTCGGGTTTTAGTTCGTATGCCGGATTTATATTTTGTGCACTATTGCCAAATATTTCATGGTTTTGGGGCAACCTCACAGCATCTTCTGCTGAGGTCATCAGTGTTAGTTTGGGGTGAAGCACATAGGATAGTGCCAATCCAAAACCTGTATTATTGGTTTCTGCATGGTACTCATAGGCCGTGAGCCCGCTGCGGGTACGCAGGGCATCTTTGAGGCTTACGCTTTGGTGAAAATACTTGAAAAACAAAGAGGTCTTGAGCTTACCGGCTAGTGCTACATTGGCATAATTGAAACCGAGTATGCTTTTCGTCAGGTAACGGGTATCTATCAGGTCTCTTTCAGCTTTGGGGCGCAGTGGGTCGTCCGGGCGCCTTTCAAAAGCCGATACCAGGTAGTTTACACTCACTTTGTTGTTAGGATTGAGTCGATAGAGCACATTGGCTCTTGCTACACGTGTTTTTTCATCGTTTTCGCTCAGTGTAGGGTTGCCGGCTTCAGCTCCTGTCAGCCAGGTATCCCATTCTCCGTCGTTGTTGTAGTCAGCTCTTTCTCCCCGCCAGTTGTAGATATAAGCTACCGTATCTACCACTTTTCGAGTGAGTGACGAGTGCGATGCAAAAAGATTAACGTCGAGCTGATCGGTGAGAAAACCTTCTTTGCTGTAAGAACTGTACACCATAGTAGTACCTCGCTGCATCGTGCGGTTGCCATATACGGTAGCCATAATAGCCCCATGCTGTATGTCTTTATCCATTTCGGACAATACAGCACCTACAAAAAACTGGTCGGCCCATTTAACCTCTGTCAGACCCAAATCTATTTTTGCTCCCAGCGATTGGTAAGCATCGTGAAATCGCTCCGCCTCTACATATTCTATTTTGCCCTTGCTGTTGGTGAGGTACACCTGATCGCCCCAGACTTTATAGTTGTTGTCTGAATAATTGTAAAACGCCGACCCCCTTACCGTAATCCCGTTTTTTCGGTTGCGGTAATTGCCGTTCACCCCCCATTGGTGGGTATTGAATGATCCAAACGAATAGGCTGTACTCAGCGAATTGGCCGATGCTTTTTTAGACACAACATTAATAGCTCCACCCAATGCGTCATTGCCCAGCTCTGCCGGCACCACTCCTTTGTATACCTCTATGCGCTCGATTAATGAAGTAGGTATACTGCTCAGTGAAAACGATCTACCGTAGTTTTCTATGGGTATGCCGTCTAAAAAAATACGGATTGCATTTCCTGACAGGCCGTTGATGTTGTACCTGACCCGCGATCCCATGCCACCATCCTGGCGAATACGCACTCCTGCCACCTGATCGAGTAACTCATTTGCCTGCACCGATTGTATCTCAATATCTTTGGTCTTGATGGCATTTACAGCAAAGCCATTGTCCTTTATTTGATCTGTAGCATCGTAGGCCACCACTACCTCGTCGAGCAGCTTGGTTTCTTTTTTCAGAATAAAAACCAGTGTAACACGGGTGTCTTCCTTTAGGGATATTTTTTTAGAATCAGCCTGATACCCCAGGTACGATGCGGTAATGGTATAATCCCCTGCTGCTAGGTTTCGGAAAGTAAACTCACCGTTTATATCCGACATCATACCCGAATTGGTATTTTCTATTTTGATCATGGCCATGGGTAGTGGCTGGGTATCGTCGGCTTTTACCACACCGGTAAGCGTAGCGTGCTGGGCATTGACTATATTGCTATTTACCCCCCAAAGAAGTGCCAGCAGCAGTACTGCCGTCCACACTTTCCATACTATCGCTGCGCTAATATTTTTCACTATTCTTATTTAGACTAATTATAAATAAATGTAATATTGCGCAAATATAGAGCGTGAGGGCATGTTGACGCTGACGTGAAACGGAGTAAAACTGACGTAAAACGGAATTTATAAAGGGATGATAAAATCTTTGTACAGCATAGAATCTGACACACTGTGGCTACATCCCACCCGAGATGGGCACAGTAAAAACGAGGAAATAAAATCCCGCAAAACCAATCTTAAAGGGGAAGGTGTGAACGGAAAAATAACCATGACCCAAACGCAGGACATCACTGTGCTACACCTGGAGTGTACTTCATGCACACTGAGCAACATGGGGTTGAGCCTGAGTATGCCAGCCATTGTGGCAGGTTTTGTTTTAAAAAGTAAATCGGAAAATTCTGGTCAAAAGAAATTACTGTCTGCCAACACACAAAACATCTGCTACACGCCAGAGAAAGAAACGATTTGCCCCTGCAACAGTACTCCTCTCGATTGTGTGTTTGTACTGATATCTCCCGAATGGTTTGCTCAACATATTTCTATGGAAATACCGGGGGTGTCTGATTTTAGCAAAGAAATCCGGTTTGACAAACATGTAAAACTACATACCGACCCTGCCCCCATTACTTCGGCTATACACCTGATCTTAAGGGATATTTTATCCTGCAAAAGAAAAGGAATCTTCAAAAAAGCTTATCTGGAAAACAAAATAGCTGAAGTATTACTGCTTCAGTTTGAGCAACACTACACCGGGTTAACCAAAACAAGCAAAGGGTCCTATTCGGAAAAAATACTGGCTGCAAAAGAAATAATAGATGCTAACTACCAACACCCCTGCTCCCTGCTGGATCTGGCACATCAGGTAGGCACCAATGATTTTACGCTTAAGAAAGGCTTTAAAGAAATGTTTGGTACTACGGTATTTGGCTATATCAATGCTCTAAAAATGGAACGAGCACGCAGGATGCTGGAAGAGGAGGATAAAACCATAAATGAAATAGCTGCCAGTATAGGCTACAAAAACGCAACACACTTTACAGCGGCTTTTAAAAAGAAATACGGGATAGTGCCCAAAGACCTGAAAACATAAAAAAGCTGAACAAACAGTGATATAATTCACTATCTGTCCAGCTTTCTGCTTTATTTTCTTTTTAGGATTTCACCCAATAGTCTACAACCATAGCATCAGCCATCACAGGCTTCAATACTTCCACAAATGCCATGTGGTCGGGGTGTGGCAGGTATACCGCTCTGTCTTCTTCACTATCGAATGTTACGAAAAAACAATGTGTAAATCCCTTGTCGAGCCCTTCGGGACTATTGTTTGTGCCCCATTCAAAATCTTTGATCTGTGGTATCTTATCCTGAAGTGCTGCAAAGGCTTTTTCTACCTTTTCGATCCCCTCCGGTGAGGCGTCTTCTTTAAATTTAATTAATACTACGTGTCTTAATTGTGGTTTTTTCATGGTACTCATACTGTTTTCGGTAGTGGTAGCTGCCTGCTCTGTATTGCAAGTGCACGCTGAAAGCAAAAGCCCGACAAGCGCTACAACCAACCATTGTTTTTTAGTGAAGATAGTTTGATAAGTCATTATGTATGTATAAAAATGGTTTAGGATATAAAGAAATGAAATTTGAGTGAATCCTACAGGAAATATGCCAAAAAAAGTAAACAAGTGATGATTAAATTAAGCACATCTTACACAGGTCTGAGCATGAGGCATGAGCATAATTCTACCCAACGGTATTTGGCCTTTGCATTTTCGGCATATTCCGAAATCTGAACTATCCAGGCGGGAAAGGGCTACTTCCAATCGCGAAAGTTTTTCACGGGATTTATGCAAAGAAGCTTCGTTAATGGATTTGTTGTTAATCGCATCCATGCGACTTACTCTTCCTATAGCATTTTCAGGAGATATGGGACGTGTGAGATCTTCCAGATCGGCTATTGTTGCCTTAGTGCCGGCAATCTCTTCTTCTATCTTGTTTTTGATTTGAAGCTTATCAAGTTCCACACAGTCTAATTTACATTTAGGTATTTCGCAGTACGAATCTACACAATTTAAGGAACTAATTTAGTGCAAATAAGACGCAGGAACTTGATAACTAGGCTTTGATATAAAACCAATTTCTATCGCCAACGTCTTTTTCTGCCCAACTGATCTATACAAACCAGCGTAGCAAAAAAAAGCATCGTAGAAATAGTTAAAGTAATCATAGCTGCTTCGGTTGAATATTATGGCCGGAAATTAAAAATATTTTTCAAAACAGACAAATATCAGATCAAATTCTTTGTAAACAGACCTAATCTTCACCTGCTTATCAGGGATCAATAAAATCAAACTTCTGACCTCCTAGTGTAGCTTCATACATCAGCCCTCCTTTGGCCATGGTGAATACCGCCACTCCGTTTTTGTAGGGTACATTTATAGCCGCACCTTCCGTAACAGCCACAGCTGTAGCATTGGGAGCAAACTCAAAATTGCCTTCTACAAAGTCATCAAACGCTCGTTTGGTTTCAAAAAAGATGACTTCTATATAAGCCTGTCCACCAAACTGAAAACCTACCGTAACCTGTGTCATACGTACTCCTCCGATTGCTTTCCCCCCTTTTTTTAATACAGTCCCCTTACCATAAGCTCCTCCTACTCCTATGCCACCTTTGCCAATGGAAGGAAAAACCGCATAGCCGTATGCCGTCTTAAAAAAAGGATCTATCTTTTCATTTTTCGCCTTTATTGCAGCTATAGCTTCCTTGGCTTTGGCTACATCCTGTTGTCCCCATTTTTTCTTTTGGGCTACCAAAAGGCTGGCTGTGCAAAGTAGCAGCAGACATATCAAATTCACAATTTTCATATCTATCTCGTTGGTGAACAGGTAAGTTAAAAAAGATAGATGCTTTCCACAAATGTGAAACTACTCCGGCAGGGATTCCGCTTTTAAACCAAGTCATGTGGATATCTCTCCAAAAGTTTGTCATTCCGACACCCTTCAGTGCAAAATATGGATCATTACGTACCGAAAAAATCCTATCGATTCAACTTTTGGAGAGTTTGATTCTAAAATCGGTATCTCTGACTACTCCTGAGGTTGCTCCAGAAAAGTGGTCAACTGGTCTCTATGCACAAAATGCTGATCCTTTTCAGCTTCTTCAAAGGCTTGCTTTACCCGCGTGGTAAATGTATCGGGATGCTGAATGATGTGATCTGTGTATATTTTAAGCTGATTGCGTGTCATACTTTTTACCTGACCGGAAAGTAAATCTACAGCCTGTGGTTGTGCCCACTGCAACGAACGCAAAAGACGCGTTCGGGTATTCGTATCCCAGCGGGTGAAATTGGTATAAAGTGCCACCGTTTCTGTGGTGTCTGACAACAATGTAGTGCGCATTTTTTTTAACAGATAGGTCCGCATCATTGGTGTAAGCTCCGCAAACACAGCTACAAGACGCCCCTTGTGTAGCAGCAACTGCTCCTCTGACATACGCTGTATAGCCGCATAGCGATAGTCCTGATAGGGCGAATACAAAAGCTGCCTATTGAGCAAATCTGACGGAAGCTGCTCGATATACCCACTAACCAACTGCTGTACACTTTGCCCATATACCAAATGCCAGAAAGTGTAACAAGAATACAGCCCTCCTTCTACTACCGCCTCTTTTATTTCTTTTTTGGTAGCGGCCGACACCCCATCTACATTGTGTTTGCCTGTTTCTTTGGGTTTTACAGGCACTTTGTCTACCAACTCATGCATTTTCTTTCGCCTCAGTACAGAGTTTTTGTCACTTAGGAGCTGATGCAGCTTCAAGTAATCTGCCGAAGTGAATTCTTCGTGCTCAAACTTAGTAAGTGGCAACCCCTTGGACGGACTAAACCCAACATAGTGACCCAGAAGGTTCCAGTAAATATTGAGGTCTGCCAGTTTGCACTCGCCATCTGCACACACACTGGTTTGCACTTCGCTATAAAACAGCAAGGGCCACCGGTCTTGATCAAGCATTACCTGCAAACTTTGAGTCATAAGGGTATCTACACCGATGTATTCTGCCACAGGCTCTATATGTTTCACCTGTTTCCACTCATCACTCATGGTAAAAAACAATGGTTCTTCTGCTGGGGTATCCATATAAAACCCCGAAAACAGAAGAACCATCAAAATACAATAGATTATTCTCACAGATTTTGTTGATTGATAATCAAATCCATATACTCCTGCAAATGGTGGGTGTACACTTCCCGGGGATTGATACCGTATTTTTTGCAAATTACGGCAGCAAGACCTACTGCAGCTCCCATCTGTCCGGTGGTACGCATTACCCGTGGGCCTCCCAGTCCGATGTGCGAGCAGCTAAAGTTTCGTCCCGCCATAAACAGGTTATTGATATTCTTCGAATATAAACTCCTGTAAGGAATATAATACTTAGGTGTGTGGTAAAACAATGCTTTGGACAAAAAATCCGGCTTATTTTCATCTTGCAGATTTTGCTGAAAGTGCACGTCAATTTCACGGGTTTCCATCACTACTGAGTCCGGAAATTTAACCTGATCTACCACGTCGTTGAAAGTGAATACATGATCGCCTATCAGTCGACGCGATTCACGCTTACCTACTAGGTAAGACACCCATTGCAGCCTGTGGTACTTGTTTTTTTCTTTTTGTTTGGCATTGGCAAATGAGCCGTAAATAGCCCTGAGCATGTGATCGCGTATGGTTTCAGCATCGTGAATCTGGTGCAGGTCGTTGCGCGAAAACTCCCAATACCATTCTCCTGCCACAGCTTCATGCCCTTGAGCTACAGGCTGGGCCCAGGGTACTTGCGGAAAAGTCTGAGGCGTATCGGCTTTTTCAGTTTGCCAAAGTACCGATGACCCCATCACAAAATCATCGCTTTCTTCCGGGCTCCACAATTCTCCCCACTCTTCCCATGCCTCTCCATAGGTATCTACACTTTCTCTACCATAAGAAAACTCTGCTCCGGCCCAATAGCCAATCCAACCATCGCCGGTAGAATCTACAAAGCGGGGCGCTTTGAATCGTATACGCTCGCCGGTAGCGGTATGCCTGGCATCTACATATTGTATGGTGTTGTCTTTGGCCTTGGCGTCATAGGCTCGCCAGTTCAAAAACAAACTGATGTTTTTATACTTTTTTACATTTTCATCACGCTTTTGCTGGTCTTTTTCTGCTTCAGGTGATCCGTTGGGGTAGTGCTCGGTATCGATAAGCTTCAGTATTCGTTCAAAATGCCCGTAAATCCCGAGTGTATGTACCCTGATTTCACTACTGGCATTGCCCCCCAGCTTGGGTCGGTCGTGGATGAGTGCTACTTTAAGCCCATGCTCTGCTGCTGCTATGGCTGCCGCACACCCCGCTATACCTCCTCCGGTCACTACCAGATCATAGGTTTGCTCTTTTTTGGGTGCCATAGGTTCCCGAAGTACTGAGGCTCTCCACTGCGCCAATTCTTCCTCTCCGGTCGGAGGTGGGGTTTTCTCCATACTTAAATATACCGCGTCGCATCGACCATTGAACCCTGTAAGATCCTTCAACTCTACAGTGGTCTTTTTGCGTGTAATGTCCACTTCTCCGGCATATTCCCAACCCCAACCTGCTGTAAGGCCCATGGTATTGGCCAGCGTCTGGCCGTTTACTATTACCTGAAACTGCCCGGGTGCTTCCCAATTGCCAGGCACCCAGTTTTTGGTGCGTGTCCATACATGGTATTTCCCTTTCTTTTTTATCTGCACTGTAGTGGAGGCATTGTCTACCGGTGTACCCAGACCGTGTGCGAGTAGGTAGGGTGATCCCATTTGCTCTACAAACTGGGGGTCTACCAACCAACCTCCCTTGTCGAGAAAGGACTCTGCTTCTAACAACAATTCGTTTTGTGCCTGAATAGTGAATGTGAAAAAACACAGGCAAAGTGATGCGATAATTCTTTTGATAGCTGTCATTTAGTTTAAAATAATTAGATCAATACAGTTCAATTTTAGAACAGAAATTTGTCTGATCAAAAAATATACTTATGCATAAACAGTGCAAAACCTTTAAGATATTATGCACAAGGTATATATTTGATTCTTTGGAACTTATAGAAGAAAAAAATCAGGCGATCATACACTGTAATGAGTGATTCGGGAGAGTTAAAATACTTAAGTCAGCTAACAGAGGAACTGACAAGCCAGCTACAATGGGGCACTCCTACGGACTGGAAAAACAGCAACTTTCTGGAACTAAGTAACCTGGTAAAAAGAGCAACCAAAGTACGCATAAGTGCCGATACGCTAAAGCGTGTGATGGGCAAAACTAAAACTGAGGAAGCTTACACCCCACAGCTAGCCACTAAAAATGCGCTTGCCATCTACCTGGGATACGTAGACTGGGCAGACTTCAAACTCAAACACTCTTTGCCTCCTGATGAGCAGAAAGGGCATACTGCCACACTATTTGCCCTACCGGTTTGGAAAGTGGCAGCAGGTATAGCACTTGTAGTACTGGCTACTTTCTATTTTTTCATACCCAAACCTCCAGCTTCCTACACGTTTGACATTCAGGGCAAGTACCTGAGGGGAAATGCCTACCACACGGCTGTGTTTGAATATGACGTAAGTAGCGTCACATCAACAGATAGTATTTTTCTGAGTTTTGGTGACGGATCGCCCAAAGTCAGGCTGGATAAGGGCAACACTACCCTATCGCACTACTACAGAGGGCCCGGCCTTTATACGGTAAACTTGCTCATAGACAATCAATCGGTGTACGATACATCTGTGTACCTCTCTACCACTGGCTGGGAATCACACACTTTTTTTTGGCAAACGGATCACACCGAATACCTGCCGATTTACCAATTTTATGATTCTGCTACTCACACTATGCGTGTACCCCACGACATGGCACGCACCAAAGGCATAGACACCACTCAGATGTACTGGGTTCAATATGCAAACTTTAAAGACTTTGGCATAGATGGCGACAATTTTGAATTGACTGCCAACCTAAAAAACGACAAGGAAATAATACCCGCCAGATGCCACCATGTGAAAATAAATGTGATAAGCGAAAAGCAACAAATCAATCTGTATTTTCTCAAAGAGGGTTGTTCTAAGTGGGTCAACCTTCGGTTTAGTGAAGTCGGCATCAACGGATCACACCATGACCTCTCGGCCTTTGGCAAGGATTTTAGCCAGTACCATCGGGTAAAAGTGCACGTGAAAGACAAAGAAGCATCGGTATATTACGACGATAAGCTCCTGTACAAACAACGATACCAGCAGCCTCTGGGGAACATCAAAGGGATTACGTTTCAGTTTTCCGGTGAAGGCGGTGCGGTAGAAAAACCCACAATCACCGCCTTGAAATAAAGTTGAGCAGGCACACCTACCGAAAAAGTCTTTAAGACATGCACTGACTAACCTTCATCTCTAATCTATCGGGTTGAATTCAGCGTTCAAAAACCTCCGAAACCGGAAGCACTACAAAGAGTGACTGCTTTTTGATTTGATACGAGCGAGGACGCTCGTATCAGTATTTAGGCTCTGCTGAGAAACACTTTCATTTGTACATGAATACCAAGGAGCGCAATTTCTAAAGTAGACATTTCATATTTGATGCAAACTTTTTAAGCAAAATGCACGATTTTCAGTGCCACAAAGAATCAACAAGTGACCTTTGGGACGTTAGCCTCAGGCATGTCATCTACTGTGTTGGGCAAGGATCAAAGTATATGTATACATCTTCACCTCACCCGCCGTGTAGCTAACTTGCCTGAGGCTTTCTCAGCAAAGCCTATAGCTGAAGAAGAGACTTAGAAAACCTTTTCTATGGTATCTAAGGATACGCCTAGCACTTGCTGCGCTATGACATCTAACTGCTCTTCGCTTCCTTCGAAGTGAAAAGTATACTGTACATGCTCATACGAGTCGCCAGAAGACAATGCCAACGCAGGCGAAGAGGTTTCCAGCTCGTAAAATGGCCCAAGCGGCTTAGCTCCCGGCTCTGGTGCTCCGTCGTTGTAGGAGTTGATCACATCGCCGGCATAGGGTTCGTCCTGTATTTCCCACAAAGAGTTTACATAGTCCGTTACGCCTTCAGGTTTTTCGAATTTCAAAAGGGTCAGGCGTTTGTTGTCTGCATCGTAAGAACCAAGCACATCTTTTGACCGCTGAGGTGACAAACCGATTTTGCTTCGGTACTGCCCGTCTCCCTTAAAAAATATAGCCTGATCTGTCACTTTCAGTCTATCGGCCGGCACTTTTCCAAAATAGGTGTCATTAACCACAGGTCCCAAGGTAGCTTCATCTCCTTGCTGGTAGGGTATCACCACTACCGTTTTAGGTGAATGATTGAGCATTCCCAATAGCCATATCGAAACCAGTCCGGTATGTTTCTGCCAGTCAGCTTCTCCCGTATTGGTTAGTTTGTTGCGGGTTACATAACCCACCCTGGCCAGATCCGAAGGCATATCTACTCCTAATACGCTACTCACCCGCGCAGCGGAGAGCACCTCTATTTCACGGTCTATATCCATCTGAAATTCAAATCCGGAATAGTTAGTAATGGATGCCGTCTTGCTGTAACGTGCTTTTGATCCGGTGGTGTTTTTTTGCTCAAAGTGGTCTAAATCGATCAACCGTGGTGTCTGCCAATGCGTCAAATCGAAAGGGTCTCCTTTTTTGAAAAACAGAGAAAACTGACCTCCTTCGGGCCCTAGCCAAAACCGCTCTTCCCCTCCGAATGCATTGATGTGCTCGAGGGTATCCTTAGACTTAAACAAGTCGTAATTAATCCAACCGTAGCTTGTGCCGTTGCTACCGGCTGTGCTGGTCATTACCCTTCCCTGCAATGCGGCACTTACGGCCACTTTGCCACCGTCGGGGTGTTCCAGCACGGTTACATCTACATAGTTGGACAGAAAGTTTACATCTTTCTCAAATGCTGATGGTGAGCTTTGCTGGCTTTCGTTTGCCTCTTTTTTAGATACATTCATACACTGTGTGGTTAAAAATACCACTGCCAAAAGTAGTATAGTGCTTGTAGATTTGGTTTTAGTTTTCATAGGTTTTTGTTAGATAAAGAGAGTTACACAATGCTAGTATAAAGGATTGAAAAAGCCCTCATTATAACAGTAAAAATAACAGTTGTGAAATATCCTTCATATATAAAAAGCAACCCTTCAGGCTATTGTTGCCATTTCAGGGTTGCTTGACCTGTTTTCTATTCTTTAGTATTTATCAATCTGGCTTTTCACCCTTCAAGGTTATTTCACCCCAAGCTGTAGCTCCTATATGCGGAGCAAAGCTAGTAACCACTACCATACGTAAGTATCTAAATTCTTGCTTCACGTTTATTTTTTTCGAGAAACCTCCCTGACTAGCTCCGGTATCGTCCAGCACTTTTACCCAACCTTTTTCCTGAGACTCTTCTTCCCAGGCAGCCAGATTTTTCACTCTTTGCTCTTCTACTTTTTGCTGATTTTGCTGTTCTTCCTCGCTAAGTGCACTCACATCCTGAAGATCAATTGTAGTTTCAGCGCCAGATAGATCGTCTATACCCCATAGCTGATACCGCCTAAACATCACTGCAGGGTAAGGGCCAAATGTATCCATAATTACCTCAGTGAGTACAGTTTTCACCCCCAGGTCTATAGTGAAATGAAACGGCCTGTAGGAATAACCCTCGCCGGGCTCTACGATTACATTACCATCTCCCCATGAGTTTACAATTGCATTTGCATCTCCACTGCTATGATTGATATTAGGAATATCATTGAGTAATTCTACTTTTGACCACAGCGTTTTATCAAGTACAATTTCAATTTTCGGAATTTCACCAGTTGTCGGCACACTCCAATACGTATCAAGCGCCTCTGGCTCGGGTATATACCTTGTCTTATAGCTGTAATTAACCGACCTGTTGTAGCCCTTTATTATTGTTCTCTCATCAGTGGCTTCAACCGTCACAGTCTGTTCCTGATCGTTTTGATCTGTATATACAAAGACTGTTTCTAAAACTTCCGGCAAGGCCTGAGCCCACTCTATGACCAGCGAATCGATCTGTGGATCAGAGGTAGAAAAAGTCTGCATTTTGCTGACTCTTCGAGCAATAAGGTCTGCTTCAAATATACTGCCGTATATCATAGCACTTTCACTCAACTGCTTCGACGCTCTTCCATCAGTATCGAAGAGTGTAAATGTAAACTTTTTAATACCTTCTTCGATGTTACTCAAAGAAATAGCTAAGGTATCCATCCCGCTCACATCACGGTTTACTTCAAATTCAGCGTTTTTTTCTACGCCGCTTTCCACCCATTCTACTATCCCCTTTTTGATTCTGGGATCTGCCGATATCGCCAACAAAAACTCAATTCTACCCGTACCGCTTCTACTGGTCACTGCCAACGGAGCTCCTACCTCAGATACCTGATTGTTGCTAAAATATTCTTCGAACGTATCTTCTGTATTCTGACATGATAGCATTGCAGCGCTCAATAAAAGAATACCGAACAATATATTGATATAGTATTTCATATTTTTAATAGTTTAAATGAGAGCTTTACCCAAAACCGAAAGGTTTCAGGTAAAGCAAAATGGTAATTACTCCAACACTTTACCGTAAAAAGTAATTTCTGCTGCATTGAAAGATTTTATAGGAGTGTAGTTTTCTCTCCATGCAAAACGGATGTATCTCACCGTTTCGCTATTGAAAATAAACTCGACTCCTTCTGTCTGAATTTCCTGCTTGCGCTCATTTGCAAATTCAGGCGTTTCTACTTCTACATCCACCAGCAGAGGTGTCCACCCCTCAAGTGTGCCTTCCTCGTTTGGTGTCTCGTTGGTTCCCCAGACATCAAAGATTCTCCATCCTCCCAAGCTAAAAAAGCCAGAAGTAAGTGGGTGATAGGTAAATCGACTCAATTTTACAGAAGTGCCCAGGTCTATAGTGTACAAGTGGGCTGTCGTACGTTTAGGGTCGAACTGATCCGTATATTCCGGCAAAGGGTTTGGGTCGTATTCATCACTACCGGCACCATCCAAAGTTCTAAACCCTGATGGACCTACTACATCAACTTCACCATCGTAAAATCGATCTGGTGACCAAAGGTTGTGAGAAGGAAGGTCATTTTCTTCATTTCCTCCGAAAACCGGAACATCATGAGGCAAATAATACCTGCTATGTCCTGACTTAGGAATCTCTTCTTCAAAAAGAGGATTTAAAGTGACACTTACTGTATCTGAGAAATTGCCCCATCGGTCGCGAAACAATCCCATAAATTCACGCTCCTCTACATCAAAACCTCTCTCAAAGAATGCCTTGGTCTCTGCTTCAGTGAAAAGGCGGGTGCTCAACAGCACCAAATCAGAATTGCCGGGCTCTTCTTCTTTTTCACGTGTAAACACAAACAAATCCAAGGCAGCACCGCTGGGATTCTCTACCACATAGCGTGCTCCTCCAAAGTCGGGAGTGATTTTGAGAGCTTTGGCTGCTGCTTTTACAGGTGCCTCCAAAGGGGTAAAGCTCACTTCTACAGGCTCTGATTCATTTCCGGACTGATCAAATGCAACCAGTTTTATCATGGTTTCTTTTTGATCCAATAATCCCAGAATTTCTATCTCGTTTTTATAAAGCGATGCACTGGCGGATGCTTTTACATTGCCAGGCAAAACATAATCTGCTTTTACTCCTAAAATATCCTTATCGGCTGGTAGCTTATAGCTTACTACAGCTCCACCGGGTACCGGAGTTATCTCTATATTGGATACGGCTTGTGGGGGAATACTATCAAACTGAACAATTCCCTGTCCCATCTCTTCTTCACAAGCGATCATAATAAGCGCTACTATCAGTAGAGTAGCTATTGACTGTATTGTTTTATATTTTTTCATAATTTACGCTTTTAATAATGAAACAAACCCGTTTTACCATCCGGGATTCTGAACCAGATTAGGATTATTCAGAATGTTGTCCAGTGGTATTGGCCAGAGATAGTCCCTGGTATTAAAAGTCTGCTGGCTTATGGTTTTCACATTGTAAAAACCAGCCGTTTGCCCTGAGGTGATAGTCCACCCGCGTACACGCTGATTATTCATCATCTCAGCAGCTCTTTTCCACCTTCTCAGGTCCCAAAACCGCTGACCCTCAAACACGAGTTCTATCATGCGTTCGGTATGTATGATTTTGCGTAATTCATCTTTGTCTGTAATTCTGGCCGGATTAACAGAGTGGTTGTTCCAGGCGTCTTCCAAATCTGGGATACCAGCCCGTTCTCTTACCCGGTTTACCCATTTGTATACTTCAGCTCCCGGTCCTTGCACTTCATTTAGAGCTTCGGCGTAGAGTAAATACAAGTCTGCAAGTCGAATAACAGGCCATGGATAGCTTTCTTGATTAAAACTAGCCCCAGCTGCAGGATGTGTACTCTCGTAGTGTACCATCTTTTTAGGCAAATAGCCGGTAACTGACCAGGTATTGTCGTCGGGATTTCCGGTATATCCCCCGGCCTGACCACCTTTCATCTCACATGTCCATGTGTTGGTTTCATCGAACCGCGAATGGCCGAACCATACACCTCCGTCAAAACCGATAGAAGCATAAAAGCGGGGCTCTCTTTCGAAATGCAGCTCAGCTGTGGTATAGCCTGATCGGATATTCAATGCTGACTCATTATCACCCTCTCTTAAGTTTACCCGGCTTGCATAGTTAAATGCAGGGTCTTCATTAATGGGCACCCCATTTTTGGTATAAAACATCTCAGCTATTCGCATAGTAGGCGAATAATAGGATTGAATAGAGGTGTGCGCAAACTGGCTGATTATACTCTGGGGGTCGTTCATTTTAGCCATGTAAAACGCTTGGGAAAGGTTAGGACGTCCTGTTGCTTTCCATATCACCTCATCGTTATCCTGAGCTTCAGTTACACTTCCTCTTATCGACAACTTTCGTTTAGTCGTTTCGCTAAGCGAATTTGGACCGATAAAATCTTGCTTGAATTCATACAGGGTAAAACCTGCCTGCTCTGCCAGGTCAATGGCCTGCTTGCATGCTTCAGCTGCCTTTACCCATTTTTCAGGATCGAAAGTATCGTTGATCAGCTTACGATTCTGGCTATCTACCAGCGAACTAAAGTCTGCGTTTCCGTTGAAAAGCGGACTAGCGGCGGTTATCAAAATCTTTGCTTTGATGGAAGCAGCTATGACCCGATTGATACGTCCTACTTCTGCCCCACCATTGTCTTCCAACGGCAAGTCTTCTAAAGCTTCATCTATTATACTCACAATGTATTCTACCACATCGTCTACGGGCTCTCGCTCTCTTTGGGCGAATTCCTCACTCACATCTACCGGCAAATTTTTTCTTATGATGGGAATAGGTCCATACATCCTCATCAACCAGAAGTGGTAATATGCCTTTAGTACTTTGGCTTCTGCTGCCCACTGTCGTTTTTCGATATCTGTCATATCAAAAGGCAAGTGGATTTTTTCGAGCAACACATTGCAGTCTCTAAGTGCTATGTACAAATTGGGCGTTCCGTCTGAACCTCTGGTATAGCTGAGCCGCGTATTTCCTTCAGATTGTCTGCCTTGGGCTATTTCTAAAGCAGGTAATCCATTGAATATATTTTGTTGTACGATTTCATTTACCCACAGCTCATCACCCCCCAGCAGAGCCGGGTTGTTGGGAGAAGCATAAGCCGGTAAATAGGAATAGAGAGTTGCCAGGTAAGTCTGAGCTGTATTTCTATTTTCAAATGCTATGTCTAGCGTGGGTGAATCGTCGGGAACAACATCCAGAAAGTCGTTGCACGACTGATTCACCATCATCACTATACAAACTATTACTACTTTATATATACTATTTTTCATTTCCTTGTTGTTTAAAAGTTGACCAACACACCCAGGTTAAACACACGCTGCAATGGATAATCAAATCCACTTCCGCCTACTTCAGGATCCCATAGACCAAATCGGGTCCAGGTCAAGAGGTTGGTAGCAGTGGCGTATATACGCAAGCTTTCCACCGCCTTGAACTGTGTAATTGTGTATCCAAGTTCTACCTGCTTTAATCGAATAAAAGAGCCATCTCTAAGCCACCAGGTACTCAATTGGTTGTTGTTATCGACCAAGGCATCTGACAAGCGAGGGTACATAGCATAGATATCCCTGTTGGTTTCTGTCCAGTGGTTGTCTGCATAGGCTTGCAGTAGAGTGGACTCACTCACGTAAGTGTTGGAGTTGAACAAACCTCCGGGAAGTTGATCTGCTCCGCGTGTACGAGTAATAAAGGGAGCTGTAGCAGCCGGATCTATAAATATAGACACTTCGGCATTGCCCTGAAAAAATGCAGAGATGTCAAAGTTTTTGTAGCCCATAGAAAACCCGGCTCCATAAGTTACCTGAGGAGCTACAGGCTTACCTATAGGAACTCTATCCAGATCGTTAATTACACCATCCTGATTTATGTCTTTGTATTTAATATCTCCTGCCTGAGGTGCTATACCTCCAAAATTTTGTGCTGGAGAATTTGCTACTTCTTCTTCGTCGATAAACAAACGCTCGGCAACATATCCTAACTGCTGGCCTATTTTCACACCCGTAAGCGCCCTATTCGGAGCATTTCTCAAAGCATAATTTGGTTCTTCATATTTATCATATTTTCCATTAGAATAAGTAAACGTTCCTCTTAAAGACATCCAAAAATCATTGGTAAAATACTTATTCCCATCTACCGACAAGTCTACACCTCGCGTAAAGGCCCGGCCTACATTATCCCGGTTTTGCTGCTGAAGACCAAGGCTTGTTGGAGTTAACCTGGTTTGCAGGATGTTGTTTCTCAACTGAGTAAAATACTCTCCTCTAAACTGGATAGCATCATCGAATAAGTTAAGCTCCAACCCCAAATTCATGGTCTGAGCTCTTTCCCAGGTAATGTTGGGGTTTTCGTAGTTGCCTATAGATATACCGGGTATGAAATTGGTAGAACCACTCTCCCCAAATGAATATCCTCTGCCAAAATCATCCAGATTGACCTGAGATCTGTAAAAGAAACGATCGTTTACCCCCCCAATGGCATCATTACCAACTATACCATAAGAGACTCGCACTTTCATGCGGCTAACCAATGAACTGGGTACAGCCTCAAAGAAGTTTTCATTGGAAATAATCCACGCAGCTCCTACTGAGGGAAAGAAACCAAATCTGTTGTTTTTAGCAAATCGCTCCGAACCGTTGTAGCCAAAGTTGAACTCAGCGAAATACTTACTCTTGTAATCATAAGTAAAGCGCCCCGACAAGCCCAGGTTTCTCAAAGGCAAAGATTCCTGCAATGTGCCTGCCGTAGATCTAGATGACTCACGCCCTATTCCTACCAGCATACCACTGACCGTATGATCACCAAACGACCTGTCGTAATTGAGGGCTACTTCGGTATACAATACATTGACCACACTGGAGGTTCCTCCGTTAAAAGATAGCGCTCTGTTACCGTTCTCATTGAGGCGAGTGAGTACATAAGAATTTTCTACAGGATTGTAATTGAACAACTCTGCCTGATAGAAAAAAGGCTGTGTATTTCTTCGCAAAGCATAGTTGGATGTACGGTTGTTATTTCCTAAAAATCGGGCTTTCAACCCGGGCAAAACCCCACTCAAATCCTGCTTTAACTCGAACTGAACCAGACTCAGTGCTCTACTGGACTGAGTAAAGCCCGAAACCAACTGGTGGTAAGGGTTTACATAAAATCGATTGGTACCAATTCGTTGGTTGCCAAACAGTATATTGGGTGTATTTTGATTGACCGAATCAGGTCTATAAACAGCAGGAAAACGTACAGGGCTAGTTAGCTGCGTTTGTGAAAAAAGTGTGCCTGCATCTACAGCCGGCCCTCTAAACTCATCGAGAGTGGTGTGCAGACGGATGATAGCTTCTGTGGTTTTCGAGAGGTTTACGTCTATGTTTGCCCTAAGCAAGTACCGCTTTAAGTTGATGTTGTTTTCTACATTGTTTCGCGGGTCTTGCTTCAATATCCCGTTATCCTGATTAAAGGACGCAGCTACATAATATCTTGCCACATCTCCCCCACCTCTTACATTGAGGTTGACTCGCTGGTTTACAGCCACGTCTTTGATCAGCTCTTCCTGCCAGTCTACAGCCGGAAACACATCAGGGTTGACATTATTTGCAGTATTGAATATTTTTTCTTCGCTAAACGGAATCAAAGTACCGGGACGTCTGGTGCGCACGGCCTCATTATAGTTTTGCATGTAACTAATCGGGCTGGCGAGCTCAGGAACCTGAATGTTGGAACTAAAAGAGTTTTCCATCCTCAGGGATACATTGGCATTTCCTTTTATTCCTTTTTTGGTAGTGACATAAATGATACCATTTGCTCCTCTGGCGCCATATACGGCTGTAGATGTAGCGTCTTTTAGCACCGAAAAACTCTCTATATCATCGGGCTGCAAACGCGCTAAATCATCTGCTGAAAGCTCCACACCATCGATCAGAATGAGCGGACGTGCCCCTTGTGCAAATGTGGTGATACCTCTTACAAAAAACTGAGCATTATCTTTGCCGGGTTCACCACTGGTCTGATAGGCCACTACTCCGGATATTCGTCCGGCCAAAGCAGTAGTGAGGTTACTCGAGGGCACCTTTAGTTCTGAGGGCTTCACAGACGAGATAGATCCTACTACACTTTCCTTCTTTTGCGTACCAAATCCTACAACTACTATTTCTTCCAATTGCTCTGCGTCAGGCTGTAGCTGCACATCTACAATGCTACGGCCATTTAGGGCTACTTCCTGCGTTTTGTAACCAACAAATGACACCACAATAAGCGCTCCGTCGGGTACTACCAGTTTGTAGCTACCATCCAATCCAGACGTGGTACCTGCAGTAGTTCCTTTTACCAAAATAGATGCCCCGGGCAAGCCTTCGCCATTTTCATCGGTAATTTTTCCACTTAGGTTTACATCTCTAAAAAACACCTCCACCGCGCTATCCTTGCCGTTGCTGTTCATAGGGGATACGGATATGTTGTTGTTAACCTGCCTAAACTTTAGCTTTGCCTGACGTGCAACGGTATGAAGCACTTCCGCCACGGTCTGCTCTCTTTTTTTAGGCAACCGTATGCGTTTGTCTTCTTCTATATCTGCCTGATGAAAATAAAATTTGTAATCGGTTTTGGCTTCAATTCTATCGAATACTTCCGTCAGAGAGACATTACCACTCCCTAATTGCAAGTACACCTCCCTTACGCTTTTAAACTGGGCATTGGCACCCGATGCAATCACCACACTCATAAACAGACATTGCAATGCAAAGGCGTAAAATGAGTACTTTGATATCATTTTAATTAATAGTATAAATTTTGAATTCATATCTTTGTAAAGATTTGTGGAACTATAGTTTCATAATCAACCAGCGCTGCAATGTCAAAAAAGTGATATCTGCCGCCAAGCTTTATCGATTTATGACATGATGCGCCCAGCCCCGAACCTTGTTCGGGGTTTTTTATTGCTAACTCGTATTTGTGTGAATCATATAAGTATGTAGTAAAGTATTAGTTGAATTTAATTTTCATTTGCTTGCCACTGATTTTATACTCAAAGTTTCGGGAGTGGCTCATGACACGCATTACATTTTCGAGGCTCTCATTCTTAAACTCTCCGTTAATGCCATCGTACGCCGACTGATCGGCAGTGCCATAGTCTACCAAAATATCTACATCGTACCACTCCTGAAGTACTTCTAAAACAGATGCAAACTTTTCGTTTTCAAAATAAAGGATACCGTCTTTCCAGGAGAGTACTTTTCGAGAATCAAACTGCCCTTTTTCAAACAACCTCATCGCAGGATTGAAAGAAAGCGACTGACCGGGATTAAGTATATACCCTTCCTGATTATGGTTTCGGCTGGAGTGATTGTAAAACACCTTTGTTTTTCCGGTAAAAAGAGAAACATCGATAGACTTATTACCGGGGTAAGCATTGATGTTAAATGAAGTACCTAACACCTGCGTGGTGATATCTCCTGACCTTACATTGAATGGAATGTTTTTATTTTCTCTTACTTCAAAAAAAGCTTCCCCTATCAGCTCGATATCTCTGTTTGCTTCTCCAAAATTACTTGCATACCGAATCGAACTGGACGAATTAAGAATAACCTTGGAGCCGTCTTTCAAAAATACTGTAGATTTTTGCCCTCGTGGATTTGATTTTTCTATATAAGTAATGTTGCTAATCTCACTATCAAAAGTAGCTCTACGAACGCCATAAAAAACACCTCCTACCATCATTAGAAGTAGTATAGCTGCTGCAATCTTTGTCCAGTTAAAGTACTGACCCGGCTGATGTTTTTGCTTGGGTATCCCTTGCGACTGGTTCATGTCTTTTTCAACCGACTGACTCTCTATGATGTTCCAAACCTCCTGTCGCATGCGTGCCATACTGGCTTTATCTTCAGCAGAAACCTCCGCGGTATATTCCACTCCCTGCCATGAGTTTTTCATAAAAGCAGTAGTTTCTTCCTCGTCGGTAGAGGAACACAACCAGGCATATATCTGATGTAGTTCTTCATCCGTACATCGATTTTCTTTCAGTTTTTGGAGTAGTTCTATGGTCATGAATAAGCGTTTAGATGATGATGCCTATATTGATATACAACTTTAAAGAGCTTACCGGTGACGCTCATGTCATTTTTTTCTAAAAAAATGACAAAAACTTAGATTTCAGTTCATCGATAGTCCATCAAAAGACTACTTGCTGCCTTTAGCGATATACCTCGCTATACCGATGTGTGGGCTGTGGCCTGCCCGGGCTTAGGTGATTCACTTCTTCTTTATGAAAAAGAATAGCATGAGTTTGATATTCCTTAATCAAATCATCTACAACCTCTCTGAGTAGGTCCGGGTTGGCCTCAGCTCTTATATTGAGCACATACCTGGCCGAACGACTACTGAAGGGTTCGCCCTGCACAGTAATGGGCTGGCCGGTACCAATCAAATTGCCCCGAATACCCGAGGAGCCACTTTTCAAAAACGTTTTGATATGACCTATGCTTATCTTCTCATGCTCCAACACCCTGGAAAGAACATCCAGTACTTCGTAGGTAAAATGCTCCCATGGCACCAACAAACCGCCCTCATGCTCTACGACAAACGTAGCATTATACCAACCCATGAGCGCTTCTCCTGCTGCATATACATCATAGTCTACCTCGACGATCCTCCCCCCCGGAGTAGTAACACCACTCAAAATAGCATCCATCCAGCTGCCTATTCCTTTTCTTAGCTTGGGCGAAAGCCAATGAATCGGATAGTCTGCATAGCGCTGATGCAGATACTCCTGCAATTCAGTCTGGGTCTGATCCTCCAGCGTATCTGATTTGCCTATCAGTAAAAAGTCGGCTTCTTCTATCTGCTTGCTGTAGATATAACCGGACCCTTGACATACAGCTTCGGAACTTTTCATACTGTCTATCAACCGATGTGGGTCTACTAATACCGACAAAGGCAGCAACTCAAACTGGTCACTGTAAAATTCTTTGATCGGCTGCATCAAAGTAGCTGACAAATCGGTACAACTCCCTACCGGCTCTGCCACAATTACGTCGCATTGAAGGGCTTCTCTGAGGTATTGAGCAGACTCCATCATAGTATCGAAATCACAACAAAAACAGCTGCCTGCTACCTCCTGAACGCCTACACCACTATTTGACAGGGTGTGGGTGTCTACCAGCCCCTGAGCCTGGTCGTTGGTAATTAATCCTACACGGTGGCCTCTGGCCGTAAGCATGGAGGAAGTGGCTGCAAGCAAGGTTGTCTTGCCTGCACCCAAAAATCCTCCTATTATTATCAGTTTTGTTTTTTGCATCTCAGCGAACATCAACTTATAGCTACTTCCAGTATATCACCGGCACGCAGCTGACTGCCTTCCCAGCGTATTTGATACTGGCTTTGGTTCTTCACCACCTGAACAGGCAGCTCACTTCCATTTACCTTAAGCGATACATTCGATTTCGTACTGCTTGGCGGTGTTAAATTTATCTGCGACAAATTCACTTTACCATACGCTATCTTCAGACTGTTGTGCTGTGTATCTCCCGTTCGTTTTTGCTCAAAAGTACCCCACGACTCAGCTGTCGTAAATGGTGCTTTGAATTTTTCGGGGTTTAGCTTGGGATCGAACGTAATGATGCCTTTGGGTCCATGATAATCAAATCCACAAATCGCCAGCAATACACCGTAGCTGGCCATAGATCGGCTGTAATGGTCGCTACATTCTACTTCGTTGTATGGATTACGCTTTAGTGGAGTATACCTGTCGTGCACTACTTTGGCTGTGGCCAGCCCTTTTTCGAGCATTCCTTCGTAAATCATGTGCGTAGCTACCTGATATTCAAATCCATTCATGGCTTCATCGAAATACCCTCCTGGGCCAAGCCATGTAGCTGACTTGTCGGGCCGCTTATCCATACCGGGCACAGCAGTTTCTGCACCTCCTTTTGGCCATGTGCACATCACAGTAGCGGCTTCACCTTGTGTGGCATATATCCGCGCTCCTTTTATAGGCTTGTGTGCTTCCTGATAAGCATACGCGTCGGGAGCAAAATTGTACTTCCAAATGGACTCCAGAGCCGATTTAGTTTCCGGTTCAGGCACTACCCTGTCACTTGTTCCCACCTGCCAGGCAAAGCTTTGCCCCAACACCTGATCGATATGGCAACCGTCGTTGGAATTAATAGCATCGGGGTACTTGGGGTCGGGCTTGTGAATGAAGTACTCCCCGTTGAAAAGCTGATCTACTATGTTTTTTCTACCCTTGGATAGCAACACATCGCACTCCTGAGCAAATGCCTTATCGCCTACCTCCAGGGCCATGTCTTTACCTGCTGCCAGTGCCCCCAAATAGAGCGAACTGATCCACCCCATGGGACCAAACCATGCTGCATCCAGGGTGTTTTGCTGTCGGCCTTCGAGTATGCCGTCTTTGTCTTTGTCTTCATTGATCAGAAACTGCACTGTTTTTTTGATTTTACTGTAGTTTTTCTTCAAAAACAGGTTGTCGGATGAAGTCTTATGCTCGCGGTACAAACGCATAACTGTGCCGGCATGCCCGTCGTGTGCTACCGATAGCCCATGGTGACCGGCAGTTTCGTCTCTATGCCCCATGCCTCCGGTTTGCTCATCGAAGCTGTAGCCCAGATCGGTCGCTTCACGCAGGGTCTTTTCCAGTTTAGGGAAAATTCGAGCCGAACCCTGTGCATATTGCCACACGTGCTGACAAGTACCAGGGCAGCATTCTACCCCTTCCCAACCCCAGTATCGGCCATTATCAAACCAAAGCATGGTATTAGTAGCCAGACAGTCGATAGGAATAAAACTTCTGTCGAGCAACCAATAGGGTAAAGTAGAATCGTAGTAGGTTTTGTTCCACAACCGGGTAACTCCTGCCAGCTGATCATAATTGTAAGCTACATAGTCTGTTACCTGTTTGGCTGAGTTAAACCAATTGTGATAGTGTCGGTTTAAGAATTGAATGTCTTTAAGGCCAAGCAGTTGTCCTGATTCTTTGTGCTGCTCATTGAGGTAGGGAAAATACCATGACAATATGAAAGTCACTTCTTTTTCTTCGTTGGGATTAAGGGTAAAAGATTCTCCCAATGCCCCTATTTGTTTTTTGTCAAATGAAGCAACCTGACTCGCTCCATGCTCGCCAGGTTTCAGCGAACGAAATACCTCAGGCAATTCTGTGCTCTCCAGATTTAGTGATGAGGTGGTCTGACCTCCCGGCTTGTAAATAGACCATGCCATGGAACCATACCCATGCGTATCTTCCAGGGCTGTAGCCGCCGGAGCTTGATCTGAAAAAACAAAATGGTCGGCAGTAATGTGCCCCCAGCCGCCGGTATGGCTATCCACTATCTCTATCCTGGCTTTTTTACCTTCAAATTCCTGTACATCAAAATGCTTGGTTCGCATCTGATTGCTATTATCGCCGGTAACCGATTGCACTACTTTTCCTCCCACGATCAAATTGATGCAGGTTTTGTTTTTGTGGCTACCTCCTGAGACTTTGAATATGATATATTTTCTGGAAATTTTAAAAGATTTACTGATAAGCTTTCCTGTCAGGGTATCGGGGTTGGCTGTTTTTTCACGGGCATTGTATCCGTCAACAAAGTATTTCCCCTCTGAGCCTTCCAGTTTCTGATTGACAGAAAGCTCCTGAACAGTATAGGGTTGTGTTCCGAAGGATTTACCTTCTACTTTCCAGTTTTTATAACTTCCACTTTCAAAATCTTCAAACACAATATCTTCCCTTTCTATCTTCTCCTTTGTGCGGGGTACCGGCTCGGCGTTGGCCAATAAGGTCAAATGATTGGCATTTTGCGTAAGGGTGTTTCTTCTTATTCCCAGGCTTTTGTCGTGGGTATAAGGACACACAGCATTTTCCATCCATCCGGCCATGTCTACTTCTACACGATTTGCTGATGTGTTTTTTATCTTATAAGTCAGTATGGTAGTGGGCAAGCCGGAATTTTCCACGTCCAAAGGAATGAATGGTGAAAATGCCTCCAGGTTGACTTCAACAGGAAATCCGTCTTCTTTATACTTTACTTTCCCCACGGGATACTCACCTCTAAAGGAGATGTCACTAAAACCAGTGGCATCAAGCCTTTTTTGCACTTTTCTGCCTGCCGAGGTTACCTGAATGGCCACTCCCTGCTCCACGGGCCGGGTTTCTCTGGCAAAAACTTTATCGGGGTGTTCATAGTGGCCTCCCAGCGTCATGGCTGCAAATCGCTGACCATGGTCTTTTTCTCTGGAGTATTCTGCTTTAAAAATATGCCAAAACCACAGGCGTCCGTCTCCTCCCAGATACAATTGGCCACAGGCCACACCTCCTACCGGCATACCTATATGTTTTAGTTCTCCCGACTTGGCAGTAAATACCTCGGGCGTTCCTCTCTGATACAGGGCTCTAACCCAATCTACCGATAATTTTTTGTCGGCGGGGATCAGATGCGATTCGCTATCCCAACGAAACGGCCCTGCAAAAACCGGCATCTGAGGCAAAGCGAGTGTTCCTGTGCCTAATGCTACTTTTTTCAAAAAGCCTCTACGGGAATCAATAGATTGCTTCTTTGTTAAGATTTTTTGTTTTTCTTTCATGGTCACTTATTGTCAAATTCTGTAGTTTTCATCGTGTTATCAAGCTAGCCGCATTACAAGTAAGACATACCTGCCCGTACTTGAATGGCGTATCCTTTTGTGGCATTACTTGCCGGCTACTTCGTACCGTATCAGATAGGCTTCAGGTCCATTGTGAATCATCCCAATCCCCCATTTCAACCCTTCTCCATTTACAACAGGGTGGGTCAGATCAGGACGGTAAGCTCCCGGTGCATTTGGTCTTTTTTGAACGGCGGCAGCCAGCTTTTTACTTTCAAAATCTATCCCGTCGGGGGCATACTCTATAGTGCTGCTAATAGAAGCCAACGCTGCTACTCCTGTACCTTGTGGCCATATCATCACTTCATGACTGCCCGCCAGTAGAGGTTTGTCCAATTTGATGTATGGCCCCTGAGGGTCTTTGGAAAAGGCTACTCCCATGCGAGTATGGGCTGGCCCTCCCTGCCCATGCGATCGGCTTCTGCCTTTGTAATACAACCAGTAAATACCGTTTCGGTACAGCATGGCAGCATCATCGACCCGATAGCTGTCAAATTTTTCAGGCTCTACACTCACCGGTAATATGGGGTCCTGCGAAACACGCACAAAGGGACCCTCGGGTGAATCTGCCACAGCTACACCAATACCTGTAATATCGGTCTGTGAATTGTTCTCGAAAGCCCCTTCTTTATTGCCCGGAGTAGGCTTTACGCCTGTATAGTACATATAGTATTTGCCCTGAGCAAATAGGATATTGGGAGTGAAAGTGGCTTGTGAATCAAACCTATCCGGTTCTCCTTTTCCTAAAACCTCTCCTCTTTCCTGCCATGTATACCCTTCGTCGGTAGAGGTAGCATACCATATCGTGCCCCAATAGCCAGGAGCCTGACCGTAAACTTTGGTATAATAGACATAATAGGTATCGCCTACTTTTATCACATCGCTGGGATCTCTTCTGGTGCAGCCTTTGGTATGCCCCAGGTTGGGAAGTTTGTTGTATGTAAACTGGATGTTTTGCAGCTCATCCACGCTCTTTTGTGCCTCAAGCGAAAATGAGACACACGTCAGTACAAAAAGCATATAGCTTTTGAATAAAGGGTTCAGGTTCATTATATAGTTTTTAGTTTATTGCAAAGTATGTAAATACTACTCTGGTAGAGGTGCACGGATCATTCTAAAAGGTGCAGGTACTTTATTGCCTGTAGGCAGACAATCGAACTTTTCTTTTTACTAAGTGTAGTACTGTTAGCTAACAGAAGGTTATACTGAGGTAAATTTGTAAGCATTGTATTCATTATAAGCTGTTTTTTTGCTGGTGCTCATAATGAAATACAACATAGAAAGGGCTAATGGTGACTCGCCACCGTTTTTTTTATCCAAAAAGGATAATTTTTTACGACATGAACACCTGAAAAACATACCATACAGGCAGGTATTGTATGTAGCTTCTGAGGTACTTGATCGATTTTTTGATTTGACTTTCGACAGTGTGGATGGAAATATTGAGTTCTTCTGCTATTTCCTTGTTGGAGTAGCCTTTTTCTCTACTCAAACGAAATATTTCTTGTCTTTTTTCGGGTAGTCCTTCTATGGCTTCCGACAAAAGGCTTTTCATTTCCTGTAAGAAAATGGCGTCCTCTGTATTGTTGCCATGAATGAGGGCTTCTATATTTTGAGTGATTGCTTCTGTGTGTAGTACCTTCTTTTTGAGTTTATTGAGCAGTTCGTTTTTGGTTATCCGAAATACATACCCTTCTACCGACAGTTCCAGGTTTAGTTTTGCCCTGTTTTCCCATATTCTCACAAAGACATCCTGTACTACTTCTTCTGCTTCTACACGCGACTTGAGGTAGAGCATAGAAAACCGCAATAGCTTATAACTATACTGGTCATAAAACTCCCCAAAGGCGTCCAGACTTCCCTGGCGAATACGTAAAAACAGCGTTTTGTCCATTTACAGAAGCGTACTGTGTACAGGTGATCCCACAAAGATAGGCAAACCCTGCGAATCCTTTTTAGAGCCCGACGTTCAGCAAGGTTTGGTTTGTTTTTTCTTCCTGAGTGTTTGGACTTACCGGTGGTAGAGTCCTGTATCTCCTTTTTCCCAAACAGAAATCAGTTCTTGTACCAATTCAGGAGAAGTTGACGCTATATTCTTTGTCTCAAAAGGATCGCTTTTATGATCATACAATTCTTCCCGAAATCCATTTTGAGTGATGTACCTCGTAAATCTATAGCGTGCTGTTCGTAGTGTTATTCCATTTTTATAGTAGCTATAGGACACGTTTTCCCAGGATTTCTTATTCCCTTTCATCAGGGAAATCAGGCTTTTTCCGTCAGTAGCATGGGGCATTTCTACACCGCACAGTTCCATCAATGTAGGGTATAGATCGATAGAACTCACAATACTATGCAATGATTTTCCCTGTGTAATTTTTGGGACTTTGATCAACAGGGCACTGTTAAGCGCCCTTTCATACAAGGTATGTTTGCCCCAAACCAGGTGATCACCAAGATGCCAGCCGTGATCGCCCCATATCACTACAACGGTGTTCTCGGCCAACCCCTGCGCTTCCAGTTCACGGATTAGCTTGCCTACCTGAGCGTCGATATAACTGATGCTGGCAAAATAGGCATGCCGAAGTTTTTTGGCGTAAGCTATAGAAACCGGGCCCTTCAACGAAGCTTTCTCTTCACCCAGCTGATAACCATTGAGTTCGCCTGATGGGTGGAAGCTGGCTTTGTGAGCACCCTTAGGTATGGCGGCAAAAGGTGCCAACGGCAATTGATCTGGTGTGTACATATCCCAATACTGCTGTGGAGCATTAAAGGGTAAATGGGGCTTAAAAAAGCCTACCCCCATAAAAAAGGGCTGATCTTTCTTCGCCAATTGTTTTAGCTTTTCTATTGCCAGCCCCGCTGTGAGGCCATCGGGATAGCCTGCATCGCTTACATCGGCTTTTTCATAAGGTTTTACCTGACGGTTCAGGCTTTGCCTGTTTTCTCCGTTGGCATAGGCAAAAAAAGCATTCCAACCGGTCTGCCACTTTCCTGCATCAAAGAGCAATTCATTCCAGCTGTTGGGCAATTCTTTTTTGTCGCTTACCGGATCGGTATAGCCATATACCCTACCGTCAGCCGAGTGACTTATTTTACCTATTCCCACCGTATAGTACCCGTTGTTTTTGAGGTGATGAATGAAGGTTTCAGGCTCTGCTCCGGATGTATTTTCGGAAATGTATTTTTCGATGGCATGATTGCTCAACTGATCGCGGCGAGTGGGCAGCAGACCTGTGAGCATGCTAAATCGCGAAGCTCCGCAGGTGGGTACTTGTACATAATGATGGGTAAATACTGCCGATGAAGCAGCCAGCTTGTCGATATGTGGAGTGCGCATGTGTTTTTTTCCGTAGCACCCCAATTCGGGCCGGAGATCATCTATGGCTATAAACAACACATTGGGCTTATCTAGTTTCTTTGTAGTATCGCCAGCAACGGCCTGATTGAGTATACTCAGCATCAGCATGACAACCCATGCTATACCCCCTTTATTTTGCATGTTAATTCTTCCTTTGTTTTAAGTGTAATACTACATAAAAAAGAAAAAAACACGGCATAAACCCGGTGTTGTGAGCAAAGTAGCTTAAGGTAAAAAACAACAGCCTAATGGTAAGCTGTTGTTTCCCTTTGTTTATCTGAAATAAACGTTTTACTTCAGAAGTATCACATCTTTCAGCCTGTTTTCCGGCTTCACTTTCAAATTCGTCATTTTACCGTTTTGCACACTTCCTTCTACTATGGTGTTACCCGGAGCGTGTAATTTAAAATCCACATTCCAGTCTTTTGGCCATGCCGGCAATAACAAGATTTTATCGTCAAAACATTGCATAAGCATTTCCTGCAAACCAATCATACCGGACCCTCCCCAATTGTGGTCTGGCACCCAGTCGTGTCCGGGACCCCAAAATGTAGGAAACCTACGATCGCTATTGGCGAGTTTTTTAGTATTGTATGCGGCGGCTGCTTTTGTCATGCCCATTCTGGCGAAGAAAATGCCATCCTGATGCCAGCTTATCACCATACCTTTGGGAAAGGTGCCATGCTTCCAGGTATTTCTAAAAACGGTCATTTCATCGTCTCTCAGATCAACCCTATCGAAAGGAAATAACGGGTAAAACTGTGGGCATTCCACATTTTGGTAAAGCTTCCAGCTTTCTGCCGGTTTTATGATAGTATCACCCGATACCTGATCATAAAAAAATCCCGGGAGTCGTTGTAAAAAGCGTTCATAGTAGCTCTTGTCTTTTATCATGATCAAATTGTCATCCAGCCTGAGAAGGGATTCTAAGCATGCCTGTAAACCCGCTACTACATCACTTGGGTTTTTTGCTCCTCTATAGGACTCGCATGATGTAGATGGAAAAATCACCAACTGCCCAAGGCTGTCCAATTCATTTCCTGTGCGTAGCTTGTGTCGCTTACGATAGTGCTCATCAAAAAAGATGAGTGCATTTTCTATAAACGGCATATACTCTGTAATGTCTGCCCCGGAATAGCGGTGGTATTCCAGTATCATGTAGGCATGCTCCAGCTGCGACTCCCAATGGTAGGAAACATAGCCATTGGCCATAATTCCTTTTTCTACCACACTATTGTAGCCTTTAGCTCCATCTGCTCTCTCATCACCAAATGGTATTTCAACGCCTCTGTTTCGTACACCCTCTGACCAACCATAGCCTGACCCTACTGCCAGCCCGGGCACACTGATGTACTCGCTGTACATAGCTCCCTCATGCCCAAAATGCTCTTTCACTCTTGCCTGCGACCCGGGAAGTGCCTTTCTATACAATTCAAATTGAGAAAGTATGGCATCATAATCTCCCGATTTTAGCATAGGCCAATAGACAAGGCGTTGGTTTTGTGCAGTAAACACTCCTCCTCCCCACGCTCTAAAGTCGGGCCCGTAGGCTCTATTTTGATCGATCAGTCCTGCGTCAACAGTGAAATTACCTCCATTAAACTTGGTGGGATATTCTCCGAATGCATTGCACCCCAACTGATAGCGAAACAATTGATAATTTCTTGCTGCTACCCAGGCAGAATCTTGCTCAGATGGCGATTCGGCATTGATCCTTATGTAGCTTCTCTGCCAATATTTATTCCACCAGTTTCGTGTATTTTGCCGGGCTTTTTCTGTTTTTTCTGCCCGTGCTTCGTCGGTTCTACGATCAAGAGCTGCTTTCCACTCTTGCAAGTGCTCTGTTTGATCTATATGAGTTACCAACTGCAGGTGATGGTATTTCTGGGGTTGTGTCGAAACCAGATGTTTTGCCCTGTAGGGTGTACCCAGATACTCTCCCTTGGTAGGGTTGGCAGGCTCAAATTCATCTCCTAACAATACTCCTCCAAATGTACGCCCCTTTAAATCATCCGGTATGTCTTTTTTATATGCTTCTAAGCCTTGTTGCTTCAGTAGGATATCCGTCACTAATTTATCATCCGGGTTTCGGTGAAAAAAGACTATCCCCCTGTTATCCTGCACTACCGAATCTTTGTGTAAAACGACTTGTCCCGGGTAACGATCCAGAGTATAGGATGATCCCCGCTGCGCATTGTTTGGAATAATCTGGTCTTCGTTTCTCCAATGCTCATAAGCTACATCCACCTTGATTGGGGTTTCGGCCTGTATTTCAAAATGAACTGTCGAACGAAACACATCTACCCATAGTACAAGTTTCGCTTCGGGGGTTCCATCGTTTGTCCTGGGCTTTCCTATAATCTCAACGTAACCCTCATTCAACTTCAGCCGCTGACTGAAACTATTTTCGGGAGTAAAAGGGGTAGGTTCCAGCCTTAACCTTACCCTCCCTAATTTCAGGTATTCGTGGTTTTCGGCTATACTTCCACTTCGTTGCACATACATGAGCACATCGCCGTTTTCCACCCACACGTTACACCCAACATCGCCTCCACCAAGGGGCATAGATTCTGAAGCGTTTACACTTTGTCTGTCCCAGACAATATCATAATCTTCCATCTTGCTACTTTGTGCAAAAGCCTGATGACAGATCAAAAAAAACAATCCCAGTGCAAAATGTATTCTTGTGTTTTTTAACATAAAAAATGCAATAAACAATGCGGCTCAATAGCTGAGCCGCATTGTACTTTTTAAACTTTTATTACTTTAGAAATAACCAGGATTTTGTTCCAGCTTTGCTTCTGTGTTGCGCTCAATTTCATTGTTAGGAATTGGCCACAAGTTTTGTGTATCGTTAATGACATGAGAAGCATATTGCCCATTGTGCATAGGATTGTGTGTTCTCACTCTTTCAACAATATTACCCATTCTCATCAAGGTAAGCAACCTAAACTCTTCTACAAAAAGTTCTCGGGCTCTTTCATCCAGCAAATAATTCAAATCTACATCTGCAGCAGCTACTGGATCTGCATTGGCTCTTTGTCTTACCTCATTGATATCATCTGCTGCACTAGGCTGATCGCCATTGAGCAGGTAGGCTTCAGCTCTGAGCAGGTAGGTTTCTGCCAACCTCATAAGATACCTATCCCTGAAAGTATGATTGGCTGATCCCGTGGTTACACCTGTTTCCTGATTGGCTATAAGTTCATCCGGAAAATTATTGATAGGTGCACTCTTGGCAAAAATAGCACTCCACCACCTCTTAATAGGGTCACTAAAATTAGATATGGCACCACTCTCAACCATTTTTTGCCCGTAATATTGTGAAGCCGGATTGTTTACCACTGCATCTCTAATTATGTTGTACTCAGAGTTTCTGATATCATTATTCGCATTTTGCCAAACTCCATTTAACATATAATCAGAAGCAGCCCACCAGCCAATTCCTCTTCCTCCTAATTGATTCATGGGGCCCAGAAAAATATTTTCACCGTCATTATCTTTGAGTTGCCAGTACAATGGCCCCAGAAAACGAGGGAGATTATCATTGGCTCCACCTCCGGGGGTGTTGTACTCATACTGGCTTACCCAGATAGCCTCAGTATTTCCTGTGCCTCTGTTCTGGTTTCCTCTCCTAAACAAATCCCAATATACGTCTCCCGGCTCATTGCTTCTGGTGCCGAACCGGCTAGTCATCAATGCATAATTCGAATTGTCAATGACAGCTGTAGCAGCAGCTATAGCTTTGTCATACTCCTGAGTGATGATATACAACTCAGCCAGCAAGTGGTTAGCTGCTCCTTTGGATATTCGTCCATCCTGCTCAACAGCATCTGCATCCGGCAATCCCTGAACTGCATCGATAAGGTCCTGAATTACCTGAGCCCACACCTCTTCCCGAGTGGCCCTTACAAAATCTCTCTTTGGTGATCTAATTTCCTCGAGCACCAAAGGTACTCCTCCGTATAAAATACCGAGCCCTCTGTAAGCAAATGCTCTGAAAAATTTTGCTTCAGCGATTTTAGCTTGTTTGTCACTTTCCGATTTGTACTCTACATCATCTATTCTTGACAAGATGGCATTGGCATTAAAAATCATTTTATAGAAACTGTTCCAAACCCACCTTACTTCACCCGTTTCCGGGGTAACCTTATCTGCCCAGGAGTTTAACTGATGTGTAGGGGCTATAGCATCATATCCTACGTCGGTAGTGTAGTGAAACACCCAACCGTAACCGTTTCCTCCATTTCCAAAAAGCATACTGTGCACGTCTTCATATAGCTTTACAACTGCTATGTCTATTTGTTCGGGAGTTGCATACGAGTTTTCGGGTGAATAAAAATCGAAAGGTACTTCTTCCAGCCATTCTTGTTCGTTGCAAGACAGCAGACCTATTGCAAGAAAGCATATAGTGATTATGTATTTTATATTTTTCATCTCTGCCAATTTAAAATTCAACATTTATTCCTAGTGAATAACTCTTTAGTAGCGGCCTGCCTGCTCTAAATCCTATACCGGTTTCCGGGTCACTACCTTGCCACTTTGTCCAGGTCATTAGGTTTTTTCCGCTTACAAAAAGCTTTAAGCTACTTACATTGATCTTTTCAATGATATCTGCCGGAAAAGTATAAGCGATGGATACATCCTGCAAGCGCACAAAGCTTCGCTGATTATATGGGGTGCCACCAAACTGAGATGATGTGTCCAACCGTCGATATTTTGCATTGGGGTTTTCCGGCATCCAGTAATCCCACGCACCTTTTGGCACATTACTATAACTCAATTGATCTCTTTTTTCCCAATTTCCATAGGCATGAGGGGCGTCATTGCCCATATAGTAATTTTTACCTCCCTGTATAGAATTAATAAAAACATAGAAGCTTAAATTTTTGTAGGAAACAGTATTGGCGATTCCAAATCTATATGAGGGGTCAACATATCCCAATATTTTTCTGTCTTCGAGCGAAGATATGCCTTCGTCTCCATTAAGATCGTTGAGCTTATATGTACCCGGCAAAAAACCACTCCATATAGATCCATCTTCCTGATCAGCCAATTGCCACATGCCTACAACTTCATAATCATAAATCACATTTTGTGGCTCCCCTATAAACAATCCATTGCCAATCAAATCATCTTCTTTCCCGTCATTGTCATTGTCTACACCTAATATAGATTCTATCTTATTCCTTACTCTATTAAAGTTTACGGAGGCATCCCATCTCCAAGAACCGCTATTTAGCAATGATGAAGAAAGTGTCAGTTCAATTCCATTATTGGATACACTTGCTATGTTATCGTTGATTGTTCCAAAACCAGTAATGGCAGGTAAAGCAATAGAAAAAAGAATATTCTCTGTTTTGTTTTTGTAGTACTCCACACTACCTCTAAATCTCGAATTAACTAATTCGAAATCCATACCTATGTTGGTTCCGGTTGTAGTCTCCCAACCCAGATTTGGGTTAGACAAGGATTGGATAGATTGCCCTTGGAAGGTCTGTCCTCCATCTCCAAAAACAACACTAGGGCCAGAGCTTACCACTGCCGCTGTGGCATATCGCCCTACCCCTCTTCTACCAGACTGCCCATACGACACTCTGAGTTTGAGAAAGCTCAACCACTCCAAATCATTGACAAAGGCTTCATCGCTGATCACCCAGCCCAATGCCAACGTAGGAAATACTGCTGTTTTATCATTTTTTCCAAATCCAGAAAACCCATCACGCCTAACGGTACCCGTAAAGTAATAACGATGATTGAAATTATAGAGCAACCTAAACATCTGATACAAACTAGTTTCTTGTTGCTTTGAAGAGGACACAGTATTAAGTGTTGGATCTCCAGCCTGCAGCCTGTTATACCCTAAAAAATCGACTGCAAAATTTTGAGCACGGGCATTCACAGAACTCAAGTCTCTCTTTTCCACACCATACACCAGGGTAGCGTTAAAATTATGAACATCCGCGTATGTTTTTTTGTAGCTTACAATATTGTCATAAGTCCAATCCCAGTTTTTTGAGTTGTTTTGATATGCTACCCCTGTAAAATTGGCTGAATTTGGATCAAAACGTCTTTGATCAAAAGTTCTGTAGTTATTAGCATAATTTATTCTATAACTCAGCCCATCGATGGGCAAATCTATCTCAGCAAACAGAGTACTGGACAGGTTCAACCGAACATCTGAGTCTTGTATACTTAAGGTTAAAAATGGGTTTAACCATCCCCCCTCGGGTTTAGGGATATAATTTCCTTCTGCGTCTCGTATTGGTGCCCAGGGTTGTAGAACAAATGGTACATCTGAGCCGGCATCCTGTCCTGAATAGTCGCTTACGGCTACAAAAGTCTGAGAGCCTAACTTAAGCCAATCGTTTATTTGGGCATCTACATTTACTCTGAAATTATATTTCTTATACTTGTCGTTTTTGATAAAAGCAGACTGATCCGTAAATCCTCCAGACATAAAATAACTTACCGATTCTCCTTTGCCCGCAACGCTGAGGTTGTGTGTACTTACATGCCCGTTTCCTGTTAGCAAATCATACCATGGAGTATCCAGGCCATCGGCATAGCCTTCAGAAATTTCCAGTGTTTTAAAATTATTTTGCCACACATACGACGGGTCTACCTGCAAGTAGTCAGGAGCTATTCGTCCGCCTTCGTTCCAAAATATATCGGGGTAAAACTGCTCTAACTCAGCAGCATTCATTGGTTCAAACTTATTGGAAGGGGTTTGGATTGTATGGCTGGCTGAATAATTAAAAACCGGTTTAGCGGACGAATTGCCACTTTTGGTAGTAATTACTATTACTCCATTGGAAGCCTGAGACCCATAAATAGCTGCCGAACTGGCATCTTTTAGAACATCGATAGAAGCAATGTCAGCACTGTTGATATCGACAATACTCCCCCGGTAAATAATACCATCTAATACGATAAGCGGAGCGTTATCACCTCCGTTGCTGGACAATGTACTCTGACCTCTTATCGAAAGAGAGGGATTTTGTCCGGCATTGGTTACAGCTCCTACATTTAACCCTGCTATAGAGCCCTGCAAGGCCTGCACAATGGATACATTGGGAAACTCATTCACTCTATTGAGTTCAGCACTTGAGACGGCTCCTGTAAGGTCTTTCTTCGTAACAGTACCTCCATACCCAATAACTACTACTTCTTCGAGTTGTTCTGCATCTATTGCAAGCTGTATGTCAATAACACTACGTCCGGCAATATCTACTTCCTGTGTCTTATACCCTACAAAGGAAAAAACCAAGGTAGCTGATTCTGGTATATTCAGCTTATAGCTGCCATCCAGAGCTGTAGTAGTACCGATAGCCGTACCTTTTACTACAATAGATGCTCCGGGAAGAGCTTCCCCGTTTTCGTCCGTTACTTTACCGGTTATGTCTTCGTTGCTAACTATGATTACTCCGCTTTTTTGATTAGTAAGTTGTTGTTTTGTCTGAACATTGATATTGCGGTTGATCTGCCTGAACTGAAGCTGAAACTCCTCCGACAAGTCTAAAAGCACATCATAAAGGGGTTTGTTTCGGTACTGACCATTGAATTTGGATTGGGTATTCAGGTCTTTTTTGTTGTAGACAAACTCAAGGCCGGACTGCTCCTTGATCTTGCTGAAAACTGTGGTAAGTTTTTCGTTTTCAAATTTCAGGTCTACCTGAATATTCCTTACGCTCATATTATTTTGAGCGTTGGTTTTCACTGAAGCCAAAATGGCACCACTAAACAGTATGAAAACAAGGAAAGTATTAAGTGTATACACCAGAATTTTATTAATCGGTAATAATTTAAAATTCATATCTTTACATGTTTTTAATGTAGTTGAAAATTGCATTAAAGGTCTTTCCAACGTCATCAGTTGATCTGGGTCGCACTTGTAGATACTGATGAAAGGAAATCATGCAGCAGTGCTCCTGGAGCATTGCTGTTTTGCTTTGTAAAACACTATATCATTGGCTATTCATTTAGGTTTAAGAACTTGATTCTAATGTCTTGACCGGTCACCCTATATTCGAACCTAAGTGTGTATGAAAGTGATTTCAATACATTTTCAAGTGGCTCGTTGTAGTAATTGGCTGAAATGTCTACTTCTTTTAAGGATTGATTTTCGAAAGTTACATTAACGCCATACCAGCTCTCTAATTTTTCTTCTATCGCTTTGGTATCGGCATCTTTCAAAACAAACACACCGTCTTTCCAACCCGTGATTTCTTCCAATACAAACCTCTCTTTGTCGAGTGTTTTTTCTGTCTTGTTATAAGTCACTATTTCATTTGGATTCAAGACAATTTTTCTGGTATCAGAGGGCGACTTGCTCTTGCCGGTCACCTGTACCTTGCCACTGACTACCGCCACCAAAATCTCATTTTTGTTTTGATATGCGCTCACATTAAAAGATGTGCCCAGCACCTTAGTTTCTACGTCTCCGGTACGGACAATGAAGGGTTTATGCGGATTTTTTGTTACCTCAAAAAAGGCCTCTCCGTACAACTTTACTTCCCGCTTATTTGCATCAAATTCTGATGGAAATTCCAGTCGACTATTAGAGTTTAGTTTTACAACTGTACTATCACTAAGGGTAAAAGTGCTTTTCCTGCCTGCTTCGGTAGCTTTTTCTATAATAGCAACCTGCTCTACCTTCCGGCTTGAAACGTTGGCATTGTAAACTCCCCACACAGACGCTACCAGTAGAGCAACAGCAGCTGCTACCTTCATCAAATACTTGTGATTATTGGGTTTACCCGTTTTCATAGGGCGGTTTGAGGTAGCTATTCTTTCACTAATGCGCTCAAAAATTTCCTCGCCGGATACCTCTCTCGATAAATCCCCTTTGATCCAATGGTACCTTAGCGAATTATAGATAACCTGATTGTTGCTGTTCTCATTCAGCCACCGGCTTAGTTGTGAGTTTGGTTGTTTACGGTTGGCCGTAAGATGCTGAGCTATGATATCGTATATATCCTCTTTCATGGTGCTTGTGCCTTGGCTGTTTGCCGGGAGGACGAAAGAAAACCGAGCTACCCTTAAAAGAATTCTAATTTTTCAATAAAAAAGTAGCTCAGCGAAAGTCACCTCATGTGCAGCAGCCAACTTATATTTTGCCGTACGGCTCCTTTGAAAAAGAAAAGTAGAAATACTAACAGTCTACACCAACAAATGGATGGAAAGCAACAGAAAGGCGTTTCTGTCGGGTTTTTCGCGGCTGGCCAGGTAGTCGTTGATATCTGAAGCGATACGCTTTATGGCGATACGCATCTGGCTTTCTACCGTCTTTTGCGATACTTCTAATATTCTGGCGGTTTCCTTGTAAGAATTGCCTGATTCTTTTATCAGCAAATAAATTTCTTTACACTTTGGAGGCAGCCTTTGTATTGAATCTTCTATTTTGGCATTCAATTCCTGATAGAGAAATGTATCTTCAGGCGATTCCATAAAGTCAAGTTCTATCAGGTCTTCTTCTATGTCTATATGGTGGAATTTGGCCTGTTTTCGCAGTAGGTCGTAGCTCTTATTTTTGATAGCCACATACAGGTAGGTTTCTATATTATCGATTTGGTGATAGCGATCTCTGATCTCCCATATCTTTACGAAAACATCTTCGAGGATTTCCTCTGCATCTTCATGTGAATGAACAATAGTGTAAGCAACGGTAAAGAGCCAGGAGTGGTATAAATCGAATAACTCCCTAAAGGCTTGCTGATCATCATTTTCGCTGATTTTATTCAGCAGCTTCGTTATATCTCTTCGTTTTGCTATCAAAATTCCCAATTGCTTAATCTGCAATAATATGTGATTTTCATTTTGCTATAAAAATAATGAAATAGTTTTCCTAAACTACGGGTAGAAAATCCAATACCCATGAGCAGGTAGCAGCTGCTCCATTCATAGGTAGGCTCTGCTGAGAAACACATTTATTTGTACATTAAGACTAAGCGATTTAAAGCAATTTTTATAGTAGGTATTTCTTATTTGATATAAGTTTTTTGAGCAAAATGTATGATTTTCCGTACAACATAAAATCAACAAGCAATCCTTTGAACGTTAGCCACAGGCATGTTAGCTGAGCCTAGGTACCCGCGCATTGTATTTTTCCTTTTGGCACATACCGCTTTTAGCACGAATCGAGGACTTTTTTCAATGATACATAGAATACCAATCCACTTACTCTAAAGACTACATTCCCAACAAAAAAACACCCCTGCTTTTATCTAAGTCAGGGGTGCTAAATCAAACTACTTAAGATATACTGAATTAATGAAGACCTAAAACCTTCACTAATTCAGCAATTAGAAATTCTCTCTTTACTATTCTGTAGCCACAAATGCTCGTAAGGTAAAATTATTTATACCGGTATCCGTATTGCCTCCATCAGCATTTCTAAACGTTTGAATATTGATAAGTCGGATATACCTGACCTTGGTTTCGTTATTTACTTTTACAACCACAGGATCAGTGCCACTTCCGTTTACATTTACATCCAACAGCTTTACCCACCCTTTTTCTTCTGATTGAACTTGAAAAGCTTCAAAATCGCTACGGGGAGTCGCTTCTGGTATTGCATCAGCTATATCTGCAATACCCCAAAGTTGAAAACGTTTAGGCATTATCGGAAAAGTGCCTCCACAACAACTAAAGGGAGTTAACTCCAACTCTCCAATAGCAGTTTCTACCCCTAGATCCAATGAAAAATGATTTGGGAAAGAGAAAGGACGAATAAGACCCGGGCTATTGGGATTACCATCTAATGCTGCTGCTAAAGAAAAATCACCAGACCCTAGTTCCGAATCATCAGGTAACTCCACATACTGCCACAGCGACCTATCCATTTCCACATTAATAAATTCGGTTTTGAATTCTGGAGCGGCAAAGGTATCGATAGAGCTTTCGGGCCTATACTCTGAAACTATAGCTAACCCTCCACTTGCCATAAAATCCGGGATATTTGTTGTTTCGACATTATTAGGAAGCTCTTCAGTGATTAGCTCCCCACTACCGTTTTTATAGGTAAACTGTGAAGATATGAGTTCAGTAAAAGGCTCACTCCAGATAATAGTAGCCGATCCATCGGGGTGTACACGTATAGATTCAAAGGTTCTACTAACTAAACCAGCCTGATATAACGGACCATAGACGACAACCGATGATTCTATTGCCAAAGAGTTTCTTCCTACATCATCAGCCAGTTTTACCAACAATCCTCGGTTACCCTCATCCAGGTCATCCAGTAGCAGGGTAAGTGTATCCACGCCAGTATTATTCCTCACTACTTCAAACTCTTTCAACTCTTTCGTGCCGTCCTGCTTTTGAATTTCTACTTCTACTGTTTTGATTTTGGGATCTGCATTGATCACCACCTTCAATTCGGCTCTTAAATTTCCAGAAGATGCCAAAACATCAACAGGTTTACCGACTGTAATCCTTTCTCCCTGACCTATAAATTCTTCGAATGTGTCTTGCGAATCTCCACAAGACACAAAGAGAAGTACGCTTAGTGAGATCACTCCAATTATGGTATATATATTTTTTCTTTTCATGATTCCGTATTTTTAAAATGAGTGACTTATTCGTCAAATTCACCAAAAAACTCAATTTCGTTAGCCGTAAAAACGATAGACCCCAACCAGTTTTCCAACAAAGCAAAACGAATATACCTATACTGCACCCCTCCTTCTACTAGAGGAAACACAAACTCGTGCCCCTGGCTGGCTGCATTGATATCATCCTGACTTAACTGACCTCTTGGTAACCCGGAGGGCTTAACTATCTCGGCATTATCAAATATTTTAGTCCAGCCGTCTAAAGACCCATCAGGATTAGGTTCTTCGTTAGTGGCCCATAGATCAAACCTCCTCCATGTTCCAAAATCATAAAAGCCAGCAGTACCACCTCTGAGAGCCACATGATACACAAACCGACTGATATTGACTGACCTTCCCAAATCGATGGTCACCAGGTGAGATTCGGGGTTGCCCAATGCAGGATCATACTCGTCTACAGGATCTGCCACACGTCCCGATCCCCCATTATCCAGAGTAATCCAATCGGTAAATCCACCTAACTCTCCATCCCACAAACGGGGTTTGTTGCGTTGATTTCCATTTTCGGGAATATCTCCCGGCAATACCAAATCAATCATACCTTCTTTGGGTACCAGCTCCTCCCTCAATGGAATAAGCGAAAGGTCTATTACTTCCGAAGTATTATTATATTGATCAAAGACAAAAGCTTCGAAAGTGGTTAATTCATTTTTAAAACCACGAACAATTCTAAACTCCTCTTCTGCAGTTGTTTTAGCTTGTACAAACAAGGTGGTTGTTTCACCGAGATTTCCGGGAGTATTCAAGGTGAGGGTAACCAACTCTTCACTGGGATTGGACCAAAAAACCCGTATGCCTCCAAAATCAGGCACTGCTCTTACTGTTTGAGCAGTAGTAAATACCGGAGCAGCTGCTGGACGTATATCTATCGCTACTGCCTCAGATTCATTTCCTCCCTTGTCTTCAACTATCAGACTTACTCTTTTATCGTTGAGGGAATCTAAATATCCTTTCACTTCAATAAAATTATTGAACACTGAAGAGCGCGCTATTCGCTTACTTCCATTATCCAGTTCATATTCAGCTCTTACTAACTGCACATCTTCAGCATCGGGCAGGGTATATTCTATCCGGGCTCCACCCGGAATACTCATAGCGCTAACCTCTGTTACTTTGCCTGGAGCCTCTCCATCGGTCACTAGTGGCGCATTTTTTTCTTCTTCACATGCCAGTAGTATAATTAAAAAACCACCCAGCACTGATGTGTATATTATATTCTTGACTATTTTTTTCATATTATAAAGTTTTAGTGTGACGTACGTATGCTGCTGAAACCGAACTATTTTGTTTCATTTACAGGCATCATTATACATCGCCATTCGACTTATTTCTATTACCACCCGGGATTCTGAACCAGTTTTTCATTATTCAGCAACGTGCCCAAATCAATTGGCCAGAAATAATCTTTATTTGTGAAAATTGGCTGAAAGATTGTCTGCACATTGTAATATCCCGATTCTGAACTCGCCTGCACATTCCATGCTCGTATAGGCTTATTTCTAAATTCTGAAGCTCTTTTCCAACGTAACAAATCCCAGGTTCTATGACCTTCAAAAACCAATTCAATCATTCTTTCCTGCTGAATAATTTCGCGCATACCTTCTTTAGTAGACGGCTTGGATGGGTTGGATGAAAAACTGTTCCATGAATTCACTACGCCCTCTAATCCGGCTCTGGCTCTCACTTTATCAATCCATTCGTATACTTCGTTATCAGGTACACTCTTCGATTCGTTTAACGCTTCGGCATAGAGTAGATACAAGTCCGCTAAACGAACAATAGGCCAAGCGTAAGAGGTATAACTAACAGTACCTCCAGATCCACTGGCTGGTGGTGCACTTCGGTAATGTGCCAGCTTTTTAGCAAAATAACCTGTCGCAGAATAATCGTTTGTTGTGCTCTGAATGCCAGCTGTCTGTCCTGACTTTGCCTCAACAGCTGTAGCCAGTTCGTCATTGAGTTCACCCTGACCATACCACCTGTTGCCATCAAAACCCAACGACGCATAGAAACGTGCTTCTCTATTCAAGTGTAGTTTTGGTACATTCTTGCCTGACAATACATAATAATCATGATCATTGGAAGCTGACTCCAAATCAAACCTATTGTTGTAGTCAAAACTAACATCTTCCTCTATAGGCACGCCATTTTCAGAATAAAACATCTCCGCTACACGTAGGGTTGGTGCATGAAGTGATGTAACTGTGCGTAGTGCGAAAAAGTCTCTAAAACCTCCAAAAAATAGTCTCGCCATACTTCTTCCCTGCTGCCCTCCAACAGTTCTTCCTGTGGCTGCCCATATTACTTCTGGTGTATTAGCATCTGTAAAACTTCCTCTGATAGACATCTTAAGCAATGTAGTATCGGAAAGTTCCTCTTGAGGCACAAAAGCATCTTCAAACTTAAAAAGAGAATGGCCTACACCCTCTGCCAATGCTACAGCCAAACTACAAGCTTCCACTGCTCTATCCCATTTCGTAGGATCAAATGTAGAATTGATGAGTTCTACACCTTCTGAATTGCTCAAACTAAAGTCAGTATTGCCGTTAAACAGTGGACTGGCAGCTGTTACCAATGCTCGGGCTTTTATAGCTGCTGCTGTAGCCTGATTAATTCTGCCTGCCAGAGCATCTATACCGGGAGAAGGAAGCAAATCCGGCAAAGCTTCATCTATAAGCTCTACAATATAATCTACCACTTCATCTACCGGATCTCGCTCAACACGAACTGTTTCTGGTCCATCAGACAATTCTAAATTATCCCGAACAATAGGAATAGGCCCATATTGGCGCATCAAAAAGAAGTGGTAGTATGCTTTTAACACTTTTACCTCAGCTATCCACTGCTTACGTTCTACTTCTGTAATGTCCTGAGGCCTGTCAATTTGATCCAGAAAAACATTGCAATCGCGAATACCAATGTATAGTGAAGTCCAGTAATTCATTCGCGATCCATCTACACTCTGTCTGCCACGTGCCACATCTGCCCCGGATTTATCAAAACCTATAGAAGAAGCATAAGCTGCATCATTGACCCAGGCTTCATCTCCTGTAATTTGTGCAGGGTGACCTGAAAAATCATTTAGCGAAGGAAACACGGAATATATGCTCGCCAAAAAACGAAATGCACCACTTTTATTGTTAAAAACCGACTCTATAGTAGGTGTACCTTCCGGCACCTGATCTAAATAATCATCACACGATGGAGTTGTAATGCAAAGAAGCAACCCCATTATCAGTATTTTATATTTTATTTTCAGCATAATATCTTGAATTAGCATAGTTTAAAAATTGGCCAAAATACCCAGGTTGAATACTCGCTGGAGTGGATATCCAAAACCATTACCTCCTAATTCAGGATCCCACAGTTTGAATTTACTCCATACCAATAGGTTGGTGCCTGTAGCGTAGAAACGCAACGAACCCAGGCTCGCATTTTTGGGTCTGACAGTATAACCAATCTCTACTTGCTTTAGTCGGGCAAAGGAGCCGTCTCGTAACCACCAGGTACTGGTCTGGGCATTGTTTGTCCTCAATACTCCATCAGAACTACTGGGTGTGTCACTACTCAATCTAGGGTAGAAAGCATATATGTTAGGGTTTTCTTCTGACCAGCGATCATCTACAATAGATTGCAATAAAGCGGACTCACCTATGGTACGGGCCACCGAACCTTCAGCCAGCCGTGTACCTGAAAACCCAGCTACGTTGCGTGTAGTAAAAGGAGCTATAGCTGAGGGGTCGATAAACAAAGACGTCTCACCTACTCCCTGTACAAAAGCGGATATGTCAAAATTCTTATAACCTAAAGATACCCCCAATCCATAAGTAACCTGTGGTGTTGTCGGGTTGCCGATAGGCACTCTGTCCAGATCACTAATCACACCATCGTCGTTCACATCGCGGTATTTAATATCCCCGGCCTGTGTGGGTGGTCCGTCAGGGAAGCTCTGTACAGCAGAACTTCTCACATCTTCATCATCTATAAACAAACGCTCAGCAATAAAACCAAACTGCTGACCGATCTTTGTGTTGATACTTGATCTGCCGGGTGCATTTTGAAGGGCATAATTTGGCTGTTCTTGCTTAATAATCTTTCCATTAGCATAAGTAAAATTCACTCTGGAAGTGATCCAAAAATCGTTGTTGATATATTTGTTCAGCTCTAAGGAAGCATCTACCCCCTTCGTGTGAGCCTCACCCAAATTAGCTCTTTCAGGAGATGTGCCTTGTGCCTGTAAGCCAAGGCTATGAGGCACTACCCTATTATTCAATATATCTTTTCTTCTCTCTTCAAAATAATCTGCCCTGATCTGAATAGCATCATCCAGCATATTTAGCTCTACCCCAAGATTGTATTTTATGCCTACTTCCCAGGCTATCTCCGGATTGGCATACCGGTTTATAGATACTCCCTGAGAAAAAGTAGTGTTTCCACCACTTCCAAAAACGTACCCCCTCCCACTTCTGGGATTTACGTTCGATAGGTAAAAGAATCTATCACTTCTACTGCCGATGGCATCATTTCCTACCAATCCATAAGAACCTCTAATTTTGAATCGACTAAAGGTATTAGATAATCCTTCAAAGAATTTTTCATTGGAAACGATCCAACCTGCTCCAAACGATGGAAAAAAACCAAAACGATTACCTTTTGCAAATCGCTCTGACCCATTGTACCCAAAATTAAATTCAGCGAAATACCTATCATCATAGCTATATGTAAACCTACCCGAAACTCCCAGATTGCGGCTAGGTAATGAAAGCTCTAAATTTGTTACCGCTCCATCCAAAAACTCTCGAGCAATCCCCACTACCATGCCGGATGCTGTATGTTTTTCAGCAAATGTACGATCATAGTTAAATGCAAACTCTGTATAAAGTACATTGGTAACTGCATTTTCGAAACCCAAAAAACTCAGACTTTCATCACCTATATCCTGATTCAGCGGTGTAAGCGTATACTCATCGGTAAGTCTGTTGTAAGTATCTAATGGAGCGTTGTACCAAAACGGCCTTGAACCCCGAGTATTCTTAAAGTAGGACGTCCGGTTTGTATTTCCCAAAAACCTAAAGCGTAGACCTTGGGTAATCGCACTTAAGTCCTGATTTAAATCAATTTGAATTAAAGAAAAGGCATTGCTGGAGCGTTGAAAACCACTAACCAGTTCTGCCACAGGGTTAATATATAGTGCGTTTCCTGTGCTCGCTATCTGGTTACCAAACAATCTATTTCTTAATCGCATAGATGCAGAGTCGGGTTCATAAATAGCCGGAAAACGTACGGGACTGGCATTGATGACTCTATTAAATGCATTAGACCCTGGCGCGCCATTACCGGGTACGGCCGGGCCTGTCAGATTGTCGAGAGTGGCATTCAATCTTACGGTGGCATTAGTAGTTGGCGATAGGTTTATCGAAATATTGGAACGAATCAGGTAGCGATCCAAATTCACATTATTGTCGGCTCCTAGATTATCCTTCTTTAAAATACCTGCATCTCGGGTAAACCCTCCTGCGATATAATACTGAGCTACCTCTCCTCCTCCTCGTACATTGAAATTAAAACGTTGACTTTTGGCTGTTTTTTGTAATATTTCATCTTGCCAGTCTACTACAGGAAAAACGTTCGGGTTTCGCCTGTTGATAGTACCATCTATCTGCTCGGCTGAATACGGCACTCTCTCCCCCGGAAGCCTTGTTCTGACAGCCTCATTGTTTAACCTCATGTAGGTAACAGGGTCGGCAAATTCCGGTAAAGATGTATTCTGACTAAAGGATTGCTCAAATCGCAATGAGACTTTTGCTTTGCCTACTTCACCTTTTTTGGTAGTTACATAGATTATTCCGTTGGCTCCTCTAGCACCATACACAGCGGTAGCTGTGGCATCTTTCAACACCGAAAAAGACTCGATATCATCTGGATTTAATCTGGCCAGATCATCCTGCGTCAATTCTACCCCATCTATCAAAATCAATGGGCGAGCTTCTGCTGCAAAGGTGGTAACCCCACGCACAAAAAACTGCGCATTGTCAGCTCCGGGTTCTCCACTTCGCTGGTAGGCAATCACACCGGATATACGACCAGCCAGCGCAGAGGTAAGGTTACTCGCCGGTACTTTCAATTCTGCCGGTTTCACTGATGTCATCGACCCCACTACACTTTCCTTTTTTTGCGTACCAAAGCCTACTACTACTATTTCGTCCAATTGCTCCGCATCGGGCTGTAGTTCTACATCAATCACACTTTGCCCATTGAGTGGTATTTCCTGCGTTTTGTAGCCCACAAAGGAGATAACAAGAATTGCATTGTCTGGCACTTTGAGTTGATAGGTCCCGTCTAATCCTGAGGTAGTACCTATAGTAGTACCTTTTGCCAAGATAGATGCTCCCGGTAATCCTTCGCCATTCTCATCTGTAATTTTACCTGTTATTTTCGCATCAGCCTTTGTATTTAAGTCTTCTACCAGCGGGTCTCCGGTGTGTCTAACCACAAAAATCTGATCGCCTACGCGCCTAAAGCTCAACTTATTTTTCCTGGAGATACCTAAGAGCACCTTTTTCAGTGAGGTATTGCTGGCTTCCAGGCTTATCCTTTTATTGATGGCCAACCGGCCTTCTTCGTAAGCAAATTTAAAATCGGTAAGCTCTGTAATTTGCTCAAAAACCTGTTTTAGTGTTTTGTTTTTTAATTCTAATGACAGAAAAACGTCCTCCATCCCTTTAGTGGTCTGGGCATTTCCGTCGGATGCTATCAACATGCCGGCCATAGTGGCCTTAAGTATCAATACGCATATCGTATATCTCGACATTATATAAATTTTTCGTAGTAATTTATATTGCATAATTTTGCATTTATAAGGTATAACATATCTTAATTACTAAATTGAAGCTCTCATTTTCTTTGTTGCGAGCTTGGAATCGGGAGCTTCATTTTTTTCTTTTCCGGTATTTTAGCTTGTGTCTACATATCTCATATTTTTCTTTTGTTAGTGAATAGTTGTACTTTTTTGCCTACTATCAGGTAATCAAAATTCAGTGTATGCTGCATGCCTTTTAGTATCTCTTCTAAAGACATGTTCTCAAATTCTCCTGTAAAATCCTTGACCTCCATAGCTTCATCGTAGCTGATATCCACATCATACCATTTTTGTAGTACATCTACTATTTCGGTGAAATTGGCTCTGCGAAACCGGATGATATTTTCCTTCCAGGCAAGTGTTAAACGGGGATCAAATGCCAACACTTCAATGTCTCTGCTTTGACGGTCGTACACGGCTTCCAGATTGGGAGTAAGTGTGGTTTCGACTTTACCGTTGCGCATGATTTCAACTTTTCCGGTCGCCAGCGACACTTTCAGTTTATTTTCATCGGGGTAGGCCCGCACGTTAAACGACGTACCAAGCACCTTGAGTGAGACATCTCCCATATGAACTATAAAGGGCCTTTTTTCATCCTTCATTACTTCGAAAAACGCTTCTCCGGTGACATGCACTTCCCGAAGGTTCTTTTCAAATCTTTTCGGATAACTCAACAAGCTTTGTGCATTGAGCTTAATCTTTGTGCCGTCTTTCAACACCAGATTTGACCTCTGCCCTCTCTCCGTACTGCGCTCTACTATCGATACCACTTCTACAGGCTGAGGGGCCTGAATAAACTGCCGGGAGAAAAGCCAGACCAATGCTACCAATAAAATGGCCGTGACCGATGCAGCCACTGCATAGTAATTAAACCCAACTCTACCCTGAGGCGCTATCCGGGTGGTTTTATCCGCTTCTACTATGGATATAAATTTTTCCAACTCTTGTTCAAACTCCTCTGCTGGAAGAGTTTCATACACCTCGCCCAGTATTTTTCTGGCCTCAGATATGAGTTGTTTCTTTTCAGGGTACTGAGTCTGGTACTCTTCCCAAAATGCCTTATCTACATCGGAATCATCCCTTACAAATCGCTGAAAGGACTCATCCAGCACCAGATCGTAAACTGTATATTCTTCTATTCTTTTCATTTTTCTGAGCATTTGCTGTATACAGGATACCCCAACCTCACTTTGGTACTCAGTTTTTTTTATTTTTTTTTAGATAAAAGAAAAAATGCTCTGATTGAAGGTGTGTTTATCAAAGGATGAAGATGCGTTACCGGCCTGGAGCAAACGCTATTAATCCTACTTTGTCATATTTGAAAACAGCGCAAAACCTGACAGGTTTAATGACCCTAAAAACCTAACTTACGCCAGTTGAAGAGATAGAAACCTGTCAGGTGTCGACCCTATTACCTCAACTTGACAAAGTAGGATTAGACCGATGACAGTCCCGAGAAAAACCAGTTAAGGAAAAAAACATCGATTATCAAAACATAACAGCTTCAGCCTGAAGGTACACATACCCCAGCCATCAAGGTTCTGACATTAAGCGTTTATATAGAATGTCACACCCTAAGAAAACAACATGAGTGTTATCAAACTTATGATTGATGATCTCAGCTTTTGGATGGCTCTGTGCACAATGTTTTTAGCCGATTGCAGATTGATCGATTTTCTTAGAGCTATTTCCTTGTAAGACAACCCTTCGTAAAAGAGCATGTAAATCACTTCTTTTTGATTGCTGTTTAAGGCAGACAAAGATTTTTTGATTTTTTTGAGACGCAAGTTTTCTTCTTCGGTATCGATCAGTGTCTGCTCAAAAGAAAAAACCACATCCAATTGCACTTGGTTTTCGTCAAACTCTCCTTCCTTATTCGCTATCTTTTTCTTCTCTTTAATAAGAGCATTCCAAAGTGACTGCAAGAGGTAAGACCTTACCTTCTTCACTTTATTGAGGTTGTATCGATTTGCCCATATTCTGGCAAAAAGCTCCTGTATGCAGTCTTTTGTGAGTTCGCTATCGGCACTGGTTTTCATGCCGTAGGAGTACAATATGCGATAATGTCTCTTGTACAGTTTGACTACACTTTCGGAGTGCCCCTCTCTAATCGCATTCCAGAGATCGACATCCGATTGGGTATCTGAAAGGCTGTTTTTCAGTTTATCAAAATCTGCATTGCTTTTTATTGAAAAGAGGTCATTCAAATCCATAGGGCCATTTTGTCCGTTGTTTTGGCAGAGCAAATTCCACAAATATAATTTTTTATGTGAATAAAGACTTTTTTATTGAATATTCATTCAGCCAGGATTCCTCTTATATAAAAATAAGACACCCCTGCTCTTCTAAGAAAAACAGGGGTGTCTGGTCAGGCTTTCTCAGTCAAGCCTAGTTGTACGTCAACCATGCTGTAGCCTGACAGTCTTTGTCGGCTGTAAACCGAATCCATCTTGCTTCAAAGCCCTCAGGAAAAGTATGCTTGAATGTTTCCCCGGGCTGCACTTTTACCTCTTTGTAGGTCATCCATGGGCCATGCCCTATGGGTTCTACTTCAATAGTAATGGATACTGGTTGATCCAGGTCGTGTGTCAGTATTAATTCTTTTTTATCGTAAAAACCGATAAGATAAGGGTCTGACGTCTGGTCTTTTTTCACCGTTGTATTTTTCCAGGGGCCGCCTTTTCCTACAGGTTTACCCATTTTCCACAAATCATCGATAGTACCTACCCACACAGCCGCTTTTTTGTCGTCCGACACGATCACATGTTCGTTTTTGGCAGCTTTGTTTACATTTAATCCGGTCATAACCAGCAATCCTCTATAGCTGGCATAATCGTGGATTTTGTAGTTGTGCGAAGATACCGGCCTCACTTTGGCAAAGCCATCTGCATTTTCAGCTGGCAATTCATAAAATGTGCCGTGACAATTGAGCAGATCTCTCTCTGTGGCCACTTCCCGGCATATTCTCATCTCAGCGTTGTGAGTAGGTGTGGTAAAATCCTGACTACCAAGCGGAAGCCTCCACCTACGGCCGTCATCGTCTATTACCAATACTGAAGACGACTCCACAGTAACTACCTGACTTGGGATAGCAAACTTGTTTTCTATAAAATCCTGTGTTTTTTTATCGTTTTTCAACTTAAGTTCCATATTGGCATCCAGTTCATAGTAGCCTGACACTTCTCCATTGGTATTTGCCACCATGCCTAATGCCCGTCTGTTGTCACCCAACCCATAGAGTAAACCTCCCGTAGTTTGATCTGTATCTATGGCAGACAGTCCCTTAAACATATCATCAGGTCTTGAGGCTCTGTTGTCTGCCTGTGCATAAGAGAAATGAGTGGTTAGGTCAGCATCGCTCTGGGCTACCGCTCTTATCCACTCTGCTTTTTCACCTTTGTCAAACGTGATCCTCGCGGATTGCCCTGCTGCTATCTGCACTCGTGTGAGTGGCTGCCACTCTCCATTTCCATTTCGATCTACTTCAAATACCACTTTCACATCATTGCCTCCATGGTTTTTGACCCATGCCGAACGACTCTGCCACCCTGCAAAAAGGAATGGCTCGGAAGGTTTTCCGGCTTTTACGGATTCTTCTATCCACAGCGATCCTCCTGCTGTATTGGGGCCTAGCTCGTCGGGTAAGTCAAAATCAGTAAACCAAAGATTAGAGTTTGACTGTCCGGGTCCCTCTATGCTTCCTTTTACTTTTCTTTTATTCAAAAACTCTTTTTGAGCCGAATCGTCACATCCAAAAACCAGCTGATTGTTCCATCGGGTGTAATCTCCTATCACTTTGAGGTAGGATGACCGTGGACGAATACCTGCCGAGCTGGTCGCTGTAAAGGATTGAGGGAATCGCCAAAACATTCCATGCATGGTCATGAGGTAATCGGGCTGCCCCGGAGTACCTATGTCTCTTATTCTGGGCCATTCGGTATTCCACCCATGTGCCCCATCGTATGAATGACTGGCCTTGGGTAACCTGAAAAAATCCCAACCTGTCTGCGGGTTTCTTACTCCTAGCAATACGGATTTATGATCCCAGCCAGTAGCCCATATAGGATCCGTATCGGGGTTTGAGTTTCCATATATACCTCCCGGGCCTGTCACCTCCACAAACTGATTTCTTCGTACGACCTTCCAGTCTTTTCCATCCCACTCCGCTAATGCTCCGGCTTCTATGTCAAACTGCTTTAGAGCGGCCTGACTCGCCTCTCCGTTGTTGGAAAACACCAAGACTCCCTGCCCGGAATACAAGCCTTTGCCGTGTGCGCCCGGCAGCAATGGCCCAAACTGGTGCATGTCGCTTTCTCTTCGAATAACATTGCCGTCTTTATATAAAGTAGTGGGCTCTAGTGAGTGTACATCTACTTCATAAAAGCCCTCTTCCATAGTGCCATGATAGATTTTCTGCTCAGGATCCGTCAGATGACGGGCTGTTCCTGTGTAGCGTCCGGGAGCTTTTTCGTATGAAATCACCCGCACCTGTCCATCTTTGTCAATAGCATAGGGGCCTATAAATAGCTGATTGGATTCTTTGTGAATCATTCGGTTTGCGGGTGTGCCGCCCACACTCTCGTTGCGGATAGTGAGTGCCAGATCATCCGAAATTTCGTATAACTTGTCCGAAGAGCCGTAGGGTTTATGTGGTCCATAGGTGATCACCCACAGTTTGCCGGCCCAGGGCACCACTGCTCCCGTGCCACACTCGCCTTCATTGTTGTAGTAGGCCAGATGAGGGTAAATTCCGCTTATCTGAAACGGCTCATCCTGCTTGGCGACCTTTTTCTGGCCATAGCAGGAGTAGAGGATAAAACATGCTATAAAATAGATACTGAGTTTTTTCATTTTTATATTTTTTGGTTGACTAAAATTTCTAATAACACTAATGCTTCATTGTTTCTGGCCAGCAAGATTGCTTTGCGTCCTTCCTTTCCCAACCGGATAAAAGAAGCTCCTTTTACTTCACCCCGAACGTACAAGCCTGACTTGCTGGCTGCCATTGGTCGGAAAACTGCATTTCCTTCATTGACTAAAAAATGGCCATAACTTGCATCATTTCGTGGTGTTTCTACTTCCGAGCCATAGAGGTTGCCGAAAAGCAACAGATCCTTTTTCTGATCTTTGTTGAGGTTTGCTACCAAAATTTGATTGACCGAGGATACTTGCGTTTCGTCGGGTAATGACTCGTAGATAAATTTCTGGTTGCCTTTATTTAGTAGTATAGCACTAGCAAAGTGAGTAGCTGCCATGTGCCTGGAATTATCCAGCTCTTCTCCATAAATTTCTTTTAATTCTGCTTTTGCAAAAGCATCGTAAGTTTTGAATTTCTTTTTTACAAAAGGCATTTGATTCGACGTGCATTCCCTACCTCTCAGAGGATATAGTTTTCCCTGTTGCTGGTAACCCAGTACTATATCTTTTGATGTGTTTCCATCAAAATCATTGAGATACAGGTGAAATGGTGCCTCGGGAGATGCCTTGTATTTGTAGTTTAGTCCGAGGTTTCCGGCGATTATATCCAGGTCACCATCGCCATCTATATCGTCTGTCGCCAGGCTATACCACCAACCAACCTGATCGGCTGTGCCAAAATCCTGAGATACGTTTACATACCTTTCTTTGTGCAGCTTATATACCTGAATAGCTCCCCACTCCTGCGCCACCACAAGCTCTGCTACGCTATCTGCATCGATATCCTGCCAGAGTGCTGCTGTAACCATACCATACTGCTGCAGTTCGGGTAGTACTGTGGCTGTTACATCCCTAAACACTACCTGCGCCTGTGTGGACTCGTTAGCCAGCAGGTAGCTTTTAGCCGGATATCCGTAATTTCCCGGGTTTACTCTACTGCCTACAAATAGATCCAGGTCACCATCTTTGTCATAGTCTGCTGCTTTCACCACCTGACCACTTGTGGTCAATGCTGGTAAAGCGAAAAGGTTTTTATCAAACTCTCCCTTACCATTGTTGGTATAAAGGCGATCTTGATAGTAAGCATCATTTGGTTCTTTTTCGTTTCCACCGCTCACTACATACAAATCCAAATCTCCATCACCATCTGCATCGAACAAAATCGCTCCGGTATCTTCGTGGTGTTTGTCAGCAACAATGGCCCTACTGTTTTTTCTGTAAAATGTGCCTTCATTGGACTGTATGTAGAGTGCTGCCGGCTGCTCCTTAGCTCCTCCTATAAAAAAGTCCTCTAACCCGTCTCCATTCACATCTCCTACAGCCAGGCAAGGCCCTGCCTGCGACATCCTGTGCGGCAAAAGCGACTCTTTTTCAAAGTCATTGTATTGATTTTCCTTATGCTCATAATCTATCCCATACGTCCGAGTTACTTCTTTGAACCGATAAGAATGGTTCATTTTTGAAGGCAATCCGGCATTTGGGCTGTATTCGATTTTCAACTCCTGACCAGCCTCCACATTGTATAGGGACTGTTGTTTTCCATCGGGCCAGGTTATTCTTAGTGTATCTACTTTTCCTGCTTTCCCCAGTCCAAAATGTAAAGGGACTGCCATTGCCGACTGAAATCCCCGGGAGTAATAATTTTCGGCTATTCTTCTCTGACTTCCAGCGATAGCTTCTACTCTTGCTCCTAAGGCATCCCTATTTTTCCCGACACCTGTAAGGGTCACTTTTAAGAAATGGTTTCCTGATGCATCGTTTCTATAAAGAAGAGCAAAATCATCTACATTATTTACAACGAGATCAATATCTCCGTCATTGTCAAAATCTGCATAAGCAGCCCCGTTAGAGTAGGTTGGCGGTTGCACCTGTTTTATTTTCTCAAAGCGCAACGACTGCTTGTTCAGGTAGAAATAGTTTTCTTTTTTTCGGTTGGGTAGCTTTTCCAACAAGTCGTTTATGTGTGATTCAAGGTTGAGGTTTTTATTTCGAATTCCCTCCTGATATTTTTTTTCCAGATATAGTTGAAAGTCATTGTTTCTAAAATCGCGTTTGATGCCATTGGAAATAAACAAATCACGGTAGCCATCATTATCCATATCAAACAAGAGGGGTGCCCAACTCCAATCGGTGCTTGAAATACCTGCAAGCTGCGCTATGTCTGAAAACGCCGGTGCTGTATGGCCGGGTGGAGTGCCTATATTGAGCTGAAGTGTATTGTACATGTATTGCCTGTGTAGCCCCAACCTTTCTATGTTGTAAAATTCTTCCACGTTCATACCACTCATGCTTGCCTTTTGGGTGTAGTTATCTTCTGCCATCATATCTACCGCCACTATATCCAGCAGGCCGTCGTTGTTGATATCTGCCAGATCATTGCCCATAGAAAATGTGGATACATGATTAAATGACTGCAGGGAAACTTCTGTAAATGTGCCGTTTTGGTTGTTTATATACAGGTGATCTTTTTCGTAGTAATCGTTTCCTACATACACATCGGGCCAACTGTCATTATTTACATCGCCTATTGCTACTCCCAATCCAAAACCAAGGTTGTTGCTAACAATGCCCGCTTTGTGGGTTACTTCCACATACTTTCCCTGATCGTTTCGGAACAGTTTTTCTCCTATTTTTGGGGAGTAGCCCTGCATCACTTCTGCTGTTTCGCCAATCTCATATACAGCTATGTTGTGATTGATCAGAAACATATCCAGGTCACCATCGCGATCGTAATCGAAAAATGATGCCTGAGTAGAGTGATGGGGTAAATCGAGCCCGTAATCGGCCGCTTTCTCCTCAAACACAGGTATGTTATTTTCATCCACTCCCAGGTTGATGAGGAGTTCATTTTTTAGGGGTTCGTCTTGCTGATATGGGCCAGATTTGAGCAGGTATATGTCTTTGAGCCCGTCGTTGTTGATATCTACCACGGTAGCCCCCGTACCAAACCCTCTGCCTCCTTGTGCTTTGGCTTTTACACTCACATTTCTAAACCTCAACTCTCCCAGGTTCAGGTACAGCTTGTTTGTTCTCAGGTTGCTAACAAAGTATACATCGTGCAATCCGTCGTTGTTGAAATCTGCTACTGCTACACCCCCTCCATTGTAAAAGTATTCGTAGTAGAAGCCGTTATTGGATGTAGTCTCTTCTAGCTTGTTGTTAAAGTTTAGTCCGGTTTCGGCATGTGTCAAAACCGTAAATCCGGCAGAATCCTTTTCTTCTTTGTGCTGTTGCTTCTCTTTTTTTTGACAAGCAAAAAGCAATACCATCACTGGCACCAAGACCGATCGGAAAAATTTCATCAGGCGTAAGAATCTAGTTGTTGCGCCTCTACTGAGGAGCAAAAATAGTTTGAGAATGAAAAGATGAATAAGTAAACCACGCAGGCAGGTAAGGTGCGGTTATCACTCCGACATGTCTGTTTTCTACATGCACTGATAACCGCACCATTATTACCACCTGTTTACTGTACGCACACTACTTCTTTAGTAGCCGTCATTTTGAGTAAGGGACTCTACCAGCAGTCGTTCTTCTGCAGGAATCGGCCATAAGTATTGTCGTGAGGGAAAATTTATTTCCGCCAGCGTTCGGGCATAACCTGCACTCACCAATGGGTCAAAATCTGCCATACCGTCTTCGTCTATTTCTGGGGTCATTCCCCAAAACCACAGTCCCGGTGTTACAACATTGTCTATCAAAGTGCTACCCGAAAGCATTCCATAAGTGAACCCTGACAATGCTTTTTCTGCCAGTTTCCACCGGATTAAATCCATATACCTACGCTCTTCTCGCACAAATTCTACGCGTCGCTCATACCTTACTTTTTGTCTTAGCTCATCGCGTGTCATGGCCGTAGAAACGAGCGGAGCTGCCACGCCCGAGCCCACATAAGCCCGGGTTCTTACCTCGTTAATCGCATCTACTACCGTTTGGTCTATCTGGTCGAGTTCTATTTTTGCTTCAGCATACATGAGCAACACATCAGCATAGCGCATGATGAGTCGGTCATTGTCTGCTCGCTGATCGTCCCACCAGTCTGTATTTATACCTTTGCGAAATAACAACCCATTGAAACTGGCAAATGATTTATTGGTACGGGTATCCTGATTGGTTACCATCGTTCCGGTTTCAAAATTCATGATTTCAAGCCTCTGAGGGTGAGGGTTGTATTCCAACCCGAAGAAGTTTGATCCATCTTCCGGGGATAGTCCGTCTCCTTCGGCTACAGAACCAAAAGGCACTATGGTAGCATTACACCTTGGATCCCTGTTTTTAAATGGATTTTGTGGATCAAAGAGAGGGGATTCATCAATTGGATTGCCATCTGTACACTCGTATGCAGCCAACAATTCCCAGGAAGGATTTACTGCTCCCCAGCCACCACGGCTTCTGGGTATATGATCGGCTATAGATCCCTGCTGACCTCCTACGGTAAGCGCATTTAACTCTTCGCTTCTGGGTATATGAAATATAGTTTCAGGTGAGTTTTTGGTACTGCTGTAAAACAAGTCTGCATATTCAGGATGCAGATCGTATTCCTCCAGATCCATTACATCCTGTGCGGCTTCAGCGGCTATGGCAAAATCTCCCATGTAGAGCGCTATTCTTGCTTTCATTGCCAAGGCGGCTCCTTTGGTTGCATACCTTTCCTGATTGTAAGACACAGGTAAGTCTAAAGCCGCAGCATCATAATATGCATACACTTTTTCGAGTATGGTTTCTTTGGCTGTTCTACCCTGATTAAAGGCCTCTTCTACAGTAAGTACTTTTTCGTAAAAAGGCACATCTCCCCAGTGGCTGATCATATAGCTCCAATAGGATGCTCTCAAGAAATTGGCTTCTGCCATAAACACTTTCTTGTCGGCTTCAGAAAGGATGCCTTCTTCGTTTTCGAGGCGAGTCACTACTTCCAGCATTCTTGATATTCCTTTGTACATTTCAGACCACCGGCTTCTGATTGTTCCGTCCTCGGCGGTAAGTGTGCCCCCTTTTATGGAATTGAGTGCATCTCTGAACTGAATGTCGTCGGACCATCCCCTGGAGTGCTGATCCACAGGCCAAAACACATCCCTATAGCCTTCATTGAGCGACTGTCTAAACTGATCCTTGGTTTTAAACCAGTTGCCTGAGGTGGCTGCATCACGTGGTACTAAATCTAATTCCGTACAAGACATAATGGAAAATACTATCCCTATGCTTGTTATGATTTTTGTATATAAATTTCTTCTCATGACTCCTAAGATTTAAAAACTTGCTTTTACTCCAACAAGAAAAGATTTTGTAATAAAATACCCTCTGCCGGAGGCCTGCTCCGGGTCTATACCAGCTGGTAGGCTGTCGATAGTAAACAAATCGTTAGCAGCTATATGAATTCTGAAGTTTGTCATTCCCGCTATCTCCAGTACACTTGAGGGGAGTGTGTAGCCTAATGTTATGTTTTTCAACCTGAGGTAGGCTCCATTCATCAGCCAAAAGTCTGAAAATCTGTAGTTATTCCCGGCTGAGGTTTCTGAAAGCCTGGGATATTTCACGGAATTGTTTTTTGCTTCTGTGTTGTTGACACTCCAATAGTTTTCTGCATACTCGGTGCTTGGAGTGAGCCAGCTTTCCTGAAAAGGCCTTATAAAGCTGGGTGCGAGATAAAAATTATTTTTTCCCACTCCCTGAAATACCAGTCCAAAATCGAATCTTTTATAGCTGGCACTGATATTACCACCAAAGATGTTTCTTGGCTGTGAACTGCCCAGAAAAGTTCTGTCAAAATCGTTGATTACACCATCGGGTTCTCCTTCAGGTCCGCTAAGGTCCAGGTATTTTATATCACCGGGACTTACTGCTGCGTTTGTTACAGGTGACTCATCCACTTCCTGCTGTGTCTGAAACAACCCCGCAGATCTCAAGCCATACAATTCACGAAACTCGCTCCCTGCCTCTGATAGCGTATTGCCGTCAAAGAGTCTTTTTTCGGCTATGTTTCCAATCACTGATCTGGCATCAGAGACATTTACTGAAACAGAATAGTTGAAGTCTCCTCCTATTGCGTCGCGCCAGCTGGCCGTAAGCTCCCATCCTTTGGTATCCATGCTGCCCACGTTTACGGTAGGGTCGTCAAAACCGACCAAATCGGGCACACTCAAACTCAGAAGCATATCTGTAGTCTCTTTTTTGAAGTATTCAGCCTCCAACGACAACTTATCCTCCAAAAGCCCCACTTCTAAACCCAAATTGAAGGTAGTAGTGGTTTCCCAGGTAATATCCGGCACAGCCAGAAAACGCTGAGCTGCTGCTCTTACCTCCCCTACGTTCGATCCGTTGGATATCAACGCATTGCTAAACTGCAAGGCCTGGATATGCAGGTAGTTACCCAACCGGTCATTGCCCAGACTTCCGTATGACGACCTCAGCTTCAGGAAAGATATTGCTCTTGCCTGCTGCATAAAACGCTCATTTGAGATAGTCCAAGCCGCTGAGATTGCCGGAAAATTTCCCCATCGGTAATCCGATGCAAATCGGGACGAGCCATCTCTCCTCAGGCTGGCACCCAGATAATATTTCCTGTTGAAATTGTAGGAAACTCTACCGAAAACCGACCTATAGGCATTATCGCTGAAGCTGGTACCATTGTCAAAAACTCTATCTGTGGGTGCATCACTCAAATAGGGGAAATTATTGCTGGTGAAGTTTGTCCCCCTTACTCTCAAACCCTCTGTTTCTGTGGAGTATTCCTCATAGCCTATATTAGCACTCACCGTGTGGTATTCGGCAAATGTTTTGTCATAATCTACCAAAGCCTGAGTTGTCAATGTGCTTCTATTTACCCTACTTTCCTGCAGGGAGGTGATGTTGTGCCCGGAGATGTAAAATGTTCCGTTTTGCCCGGTAGGGTCATCCGCTCCAAATACCGGTATGGTATGTGTGAATACTTTTCCTTTTGTAAAAGCAAAATTTGGGGCTGCATTCACCGATATTTTCACGCTTTCTACTGGTTTGAAGTACAAACCTACTTTTCCAAACAACAAATGCGATGAAGTGTTGTTGGCTCCACCGTCGACCAGCCTGGCATAGGCATTGTCTCCACCTTTTCCATCGGCAAGCCGCCCGTCCTGCCATCTGGCTGCATATATGGGGGCAGCCTGTAATGCTCTACCCGTTGGGTCTATAATGGGCCTGTTATCTTCTATCAGACGGTAAGAAAAATCTATAATAGCACCTGCCTTGTCCGATATTTTTATGTCATTGTTTACCCTGGCCATGTATCTCTTCCAGTTTCTGAAATCATACAGTGCATCCTGATACTCATATCCGAAGTTTGCGCTTGTTCTCACACGGTCTGTTCCCCCACTCACGGTTATGCTGTGTCTGAAGGCTGACGATGACTCATTTAACATGAGCTTATCCCAGTCTGTGTTTGGATATTCATCCGGGTTTTGGGCATGGAGTGTGGCATAGTTCGTTACCCTGTCCTCGTCCCATATCGGGTAGAGGTTGTCTACGGGGTTTCCATTGTCATTCCAGGATTTTTCATTGTCCATTTGCATGTATTGCACCGCTCCTACATGAGGTCGCTTTTGTGTAGGCTTATTGGAAATATACTGACCGCTATAGGTAAGTCTGAATACTCCTTCTTTTGCTCTTTTGGTCGTAATGATGATAACCCCTGCCGCTGCTCTGGATCCGTATATTGCCGCTGCAGCACCGTCTTTCAGTACTGTGATGCTTTGTATCTGATCGGGGTTTACGTCGTTCATACTACTTACCGGCACATCGTCTACCATTATCAATGGAGAATTTGACCCCTGCAAAGTAGTGTTGCCTCTAATGCGAATGGTATTGCCACTGCCGGGCTCTGACGAACCACGGGTCACACTTACTCCTGCTACTGCTCCTTGCAGAGCATTGGACACGTTGGTAACGCTTCTTTGCTCAATGGATGCTCCGTCTACTGTACCCACTGCTCCGGTCAGGTCTTTCTTGTCTGTAGTACCGTATCCTACTACTACCACTTCCTCAAGTTGCTTAGCGTCAGGCATCATTTGTATGTCTATTACAGATTGGTTGTTTACAGAAACCTCCTGTACCTGATATCCCACAAATGAAAACACCAATATCGCCTGCTCTGACACGCTCAATTGATACTTACCATCGAGATCGGTGGTAGTGCCTGTGGTTGTTCCTTTTACTACCACAGATGCTCCGGGTAAAGTCTCCCCGTTTTCGTCTGTTACTTTTCCTGACACAGTAACATCAGCTACAAAGTATTCTTCCAGTTGTTGGGAAGTTTGTGTGCCATTTTTTGCAACAAACACATTTCCATTTACTCTTTTAAACTTCACATTGGCTGAGCGGGAAATATTGCGTAAGATATTCGCTACCGATTCGTTACTTGCCTTTGCTGTTATCTTTCTTTTGAGTGGAATTCTTTGGCTCTCATAAGAAAAGTTGAGCGCAGATTTTTCTGCTATATCGCGCAAAACGGTTTTTAGCGATTCGTTTTGATAATCGACGTTGATATAGATCTCTTCCATGCTGCGCTGACGTTGCGCATTGCTATCGCTGGCTATAAGAATGGACACCAACAAGCTTTGCAGTAATATGCCGTGTAGGGTGATTTTCAACGTTTTTAGAATTTGACGCTGTAATTTTTTATACATAATTTTACATGATTTGTTGAACTTTAGTTTTACAAATTGCGGGCTCTTAAGCGGGATTGTGTCTACCAAACGTGTCCTGCTTAGGAGCTTTTCTTTTTTTAGGAGGTGTTGTACATCATCGTATTTTAGTTTAGTTGATATATAGTTTTTATGGGTTTTCCAGAATAATTACTTTCTGTCTGTCTAGTTTGTATTTCAGCCCTGTAGAAAATGCTACTCCCAGCAGTATATTTTCGAGACTTTGGTTTTCGAACCTACCGTTAAACGATTTTATTTTCGGTTTTTGGTTATACTCAAATTCTACATTGAACCAGCGGGTAAGCTCTTTTTCAATTTTATCAAAATCGGCATTTTCCAGCATCAACACATTGTTTTTCCACCCCAGGTGTAGTTCCATGTTCACTTCATCATTCTTGGTCAAACCTGATGAAGGGCTGTATTTTGCCATTTGATTAGGCAAAAGAGTAATTTTATCAGCCTTACCGATCCTTTTAACTGCTACTTTTCCGGTAGCTACTACCACACTGGATGACGACTCGTCTCCGTAGCTTCTTACGTTAAAAGATGTGCCTAATACGCGTGTTTCCAGTTGCTTCGTTTTTACTGTAAAAGGGTGCAGTGTGTCTCTCTTCACTTCAAAAAAAGCCTCTCCTTCTAATGTAACAGTACGGTTTTCTCTAAAATTGGAGGAGTATGTCAGGCGGCTTTCTCCATTCATTTTTACAGATGACCCATCCTCCAGGGTGACAATCATTTTTTGCCCTTTGGGGTTTGTTTTCACTATCTTTTCTGCCGCAAAACTTCCCTCCTGCTGGGATTGTTTTTCATATGTCCACCACCCGGCTCCTATTGCCAAAGCCAGCAAAGCTGCTACAGACCAGTTCCACCACTTTGTTCTATTTAGCGGTATTTCCTTTGCTTCGGTTCGGCCGTTGCTTTCCTCGGTAATCCCGTAATCCGACTTTAGCCGGGCCAGATTGCTTTGAATTTTCTCTGCTGTCACTACCGGCTCTTTTACCTGCAAGCTGAGCAATATTTTACGAGCCTGTTCCATTGTCTGAACATCCTGCGGATATTGTTTTTGCCACAATGCCCATACCTCATCCTGATTTTCAGTAGCATAAATCATTGATTTCACGAAATCTTCGTGATTTAGAAAGTAATCGAGGGTGTGTCTGGAGCTGTCCATAATCGTATGTTTTGCGGCCTTTATTTATATATAGGCGCACAAAAACAAAATGTACTGGACTCTACTGATTTTTTTCTAAAAAAAATAAAAATCAGTTCTGGATGCGAGGGTGACATACCACTAAGAAGGCCCAGGTAAGCAATATAGCTTTCAATCGAGACACTCCTTCAAAAAGCAGATTTCTGGCCGACTGGCTTTTGACAGACATTATTTCTGAAATTTCGTCGAAAGAAAAGCCCTGATAAAAACGCAGGTAGATGATTTCTCTTTGACGGTCTGACAGACTTTCCAGGGCTTTGTGTAGTTTGGCTGACTGCTGACGAGACAAATCCTGTGAAATAATATTCTCTTCGATAGAATACTCAACTTTGAAATTGTATTGTTCACCCAACCCCTCAATAGACGTCATAGCTGACAACTGATTGGCTTTCTTTATGATTTTGCGTTTGATCGACTTTAATAAATAAAACTTAATAGAAGGGGCTTCTCCCAAATGCTCACGCCTTTGCCAAAGCTCGGCAAAAAGCTCCTGTATGGCATCTGTAACCAACTCATGATCCTGATGTATCTTGAGTCCATAACTGTACATCGCTGAAAAATGATCGGTATAGATTTGGTCTAAAGCTTGGGGTTTTCCGGCTTTAAACCGGCTCCATAAATCCCTATCCGATTCATCTATATTGTGGGTTGGCCTACTCACTGTTCTCCTTTGGTTCTGGCAAGGAAACAAATATAGTTTTTTATCAGTGAATGTGTATGTCGGGTAATTGTTCTCTTGTAAAGATTTCCTTAAGTGAGTTATGTCGATTTGATACCTGCGGGGACACCCGTACCTGCTGTAGGTGAACTTCATTTATTAGCTCTGGTCTGGCTTTTCTGTTCATACAGTACGACCAGACCCGAGCTATGTCTTTTATTTTGTGTTGGCAGCATTACTGCTTCTCATCTTTTATTTCAAACACACTGAGGTTGTCGTTGTTGGCGGCTACCAGTATGTATTTTTTTTCTCCTACCCTGATTTCAGCTACTTTACGGGCATCTTTATCTACATAAAAGCCAGAAAACCGCGGAGCAATCCAATGGGATTTCCCTGCATTTTGGCTGATAAAAACACCTTTCCCAGCATCATTTCTCGGTGTTTCTACTTCTACCGGATAATTATTTCCTACAGCCAGTATTTCCTGAAACGAATCTCCATCCACATCCAGCAATAGTATGTCGTTTATAGATGAAACCTGTGTTTCTTCAGTAAGTGGTGATATGGTCATCTTTCCCTTGCCTTCATTGACCAGCTGAACATGCGCAAAGTTTTTTGCCTGATAATGTAGTGCGTCTTTGAGTTCATCGACTCCATACACATCAAACAAATCAGCGGATGCAAATAAGTCATAGGATTGGAATTTTTGGGCGATCGCGGGTATTTGCTGACTGGAACAGCTCCTGCCTCTAAGGGGGTATTGTTTTCCGAAATTGTAATAGCTGAGCACAATATCTTTTTGTCCGCTGTTGTCAAAATCCTTGTAGTGCACTTCAAAAGGTTCATTAGCTGTTGCCTGATATTTGTAGTTTAGCCCTAGATTTCCCAGTATATAATCCAGGTCACCGTCACGGTCGATATCGCCCTGCTCCACACTATACCACCAGCCTGTTTGGTCAGAAAGTCCGAATTCTTGTGTGGCATTGTAAAATTTATCTCCGGTGTTTTTTATCACCGTTATGGGCATCCACTCTCCCACTACCAATAAATCCTGCAAACCATCCTGATCGTAATCTGTCCATACAGCATCTGTAACCATGCCTAAACGAATTAAATCTTTGGCCATTTTTTTGGTAACATCCGTAAATCTGCCCTTGTCATTGAGGAGCAACTGCGATGATGCTGGCTCTGGGTATTGCCATGGTACATGCCTCGCACCTACAAACAAATCCATATCTCCGTCGCTATCAAAATCGGCTGCTCTGACACATGCTCCACTTTCCAGCATGGCGGGTAGTGCGGCTTCATTTTTTTCAAACCTGCCTGTACCATCATTGACATACAAGCGGTCTTGATAGATTCTGCTACCGTGAGCGTACTTATTGCCTCCGCTTACTACATACAGATCCTGATCTCCATCACTATCTGCATCAAAAAACAATGCATCTACATCTTCATACAGCGCTTCTTTCACCCATAATGGGTTTTCGTCTTTCACAAACCTACCCGTAGCTTGCTGAATGTACAAAACGGCAGGTCTACTGGCTGCTGCTCCTAAAAACACATCTTCTCTGCCATCGCCATTTACATCTGCTACAGCCATAGCCGGACCAAACTGCGACATCTTGTGGGGCAGCAAGACCTGCTTAGCGTAATCATCAAATTGATTTTCTTCGTGTCTGAAGTCCAGACCTAACGATACACCCTCTACTTCTTTTAGTAATGTGCTATGCTTTTTTGCAATCTGTTGCTTCTGAGATTGTTTTTTTTCTACAGTTACCTGCTGGTTTACCGGCACGTTTACCAATACGGATTGTGTGCCGTCGCTCCAATTGACTGTGACGGTATCTACTTTGCCTGCTGAGGCTACTCCAAAGTGCGCAACCTGCTCTGAACCGGAGTACATACCTCTGGCTGAAGTAAACTCATACCACTGGCTTTTAGATCCTGTTGTTATTTTGACCCTGCTACCAAGTGTATGCCGGGTATTTTCGAGTGCTACTCTCAGGTAATTATTGCTTCCCTGCTTTCGTACATTATTTTTAAAGATGTAGGCTTCATTATTTACATTGCTCACAATCAGGTCCAGTGCACCGTCATTATTCAAATCGGCATAGGCCGACCCGTTAGAAAACGATTTATGATCAAGCCCCCAATCGTTGGTTTTCTTCTCAAACCTTAGCCCGGTCTTATTTTGATACATGTAATTGGCCAGCGGTTCGGAAGGAATGATGTCCAAGGCTTCTTCTAAATTCAGTATATCCCATACACTTACTTCCCCTGCATTGGGATTATTTTTCACAAACTCCTGAGCTACTTTCGCTACATATTTAGAAAAGTTTTTATCTGAGTCTGTATTGCGAATATCCCGTAAAATTCCATTGGTGACATAAATATCTTTAAAGCCGTCATTGTCGAAATCGGCTATGATGTTTGACCAGCTCCAATCTGTACTGGCTACACCTGCCATCTGACCTATATCACTGAATGAAATGCCTGCTTTGCCCAATTCACCGTTATTGAGCTGCAGTGTGTTGTACATATATTGGTAGTGGCCTCCCTGATCTACAATTTTCCAAAACGATTTGGGATCCATTCCACTCATATTGGCCTTTATACGCTGATTTTTTTCTGCCGACATGTCTACTACATGGATGTCGAGCAGGCCGTCGTTGTTGATATCAGCTATATCTACTCCCATACTAAAGTACGAAATGTGTCCTGTACTCTCATTTAGTACATTTTCAAATGTCCCGTTCCCCTTATTTAGGTATAACATGTCTGGCGCCTGAAAATCGTTTGACACATAGATGTCTACCCACCCATCGTTGTTTACATCTGCTGCTGAAGCACTGTTGGGAAAGCAGGGGACATCCAAGCCGGATTTTTTTGAAACGTTTTCAAAATATCCTTTTCCGGTATTTCTCAACAATACCGGAGCATATTCATACGCGCTCAGGTCTGTACCATACAAAGGAGAGTAGTTGCCGGGGTTAGGGGGTTGGGTAAGCAAAAACAAATCTACCCAACCGTCTTTGTCATAATCCAAAAACAATGCACTTCGGGTTCTCCCTGTATGATCTACCCGGTAGGCTTCACTGCTCTCTGTAAAGGTAAGGTCACCGTTGTTGATATAGAGTTTGTTTTTTCGGAGTTCGGGTTTATCGTCATACAGTTCACGGGTCACATAAATATCCTGCCAGCCATCCTGATTTACATCGGCCACTAAAACTCCTGATGACCACCCGCCATTATCTTCTATACCTGCCCGGCGGGTAATGTTTTCAAATTCAAAGTTGCCTTTGTTGACATACAACTCGTCTGCTACCAAGTTGCCTGCGAAAAAAATATCCTGCAGACCATCATTGTTGAAATCACCTACTCCTACCCCTGCTCCTCCATAATAATTGGAATAAATAAGGATATTGTGCTCTTTGGTATCTTTTATTTCATTGTTGAACGTAACATGAGTGTGGCTGGAAGGCAACAATTCAAACATAGTATTCTGAGCAAACAGTCCACTGCTTGTCAGTATTATCATTAACACATAGTATAACTTTTTCATATCCTGCCTGATTTCGAGTGTGTATGGCTACATGTTGCTATAATAAAAAAAAGTGGCATAAGCCACTCTATATTTGGTAAAGAATATTCGGGGAACTCTCGCTCCCCGAATACAAATAGGTTAGTTTACATCCCACCATAGTTTGGTCATAAACTCATCTGGTCCCTGAGCACTCACTGCTGCAGCATAATTTTCAGGATTACCTCCTCTTTCTGCTTCAGGATATCTCAACCTTCTGGGTATTTGACCATTGGTTACATTTCCAGAGTAGTTTGTAGGTGTCAAAACAGGAAACCCTGTTCTTCTCCAGTTAGCATAAGACTCATAATGATTAAAGTAAGTAGCTGCCCAGTATTGCTCTCCAATCATTCTTTCCTGATCGGCAGCTGAGGCACCTGCAAAGTCTAAACCAGCTAAATAATCATCGATATCGCCGCTATCTACTGTAAATGACGCATCGTAGTTCACCCAGTTGTTGATGGCTGACCTTACGCCTGCCTCAAACAACTCTTCCGCTGTTTCACTACCTACATTCCAGCCATTTAGTTTAGCTTCAGCCAAAGCCAAAGACACTTCTCCATGGGTGATATAGAAAGTAGGATCGTCGTAGTTGTACAACTTAGGGTTAAGGAATGAATACAGGTTTACTGAAAAATCATCTGCGTTAGTGATTACTCCATCACTTATCGCTTTTGGAATGATAGTTTCTGAGTCGTATCCATTAGGCAGTCCTCTCTGGCTGGCAGGATCAGTATCCCAGGTGCCCGCATCTTGAGAGTCTCCAGTACCCCCTGAAATAATCATCAATCGAGGATCATCTTCGTTCTTCATCCAGTTGATAAAAGTAGCAGAAGGTCTTGCTCTATTGAATTCCCCTCCATTGCCAGGCATAAACACCTCTGAGTTTCCGTTTCTGTTGATTCCTCCCATATCGGAGTGCACAATTTTTGGATTTTCTGCATTAGAAGTAATCACACCGGCGCTGTGTCCTACTGCTTCTTCTACTGTACTCTTTGCTAGTCCATTGTCTACATTAGACATTCTCATGCCTATTCTCACGAGCAATGAATTAGCAAATTTCTGCCATTTCACTACATCTCCCTCAAACAATACATCTTGAATACCCGGATCATCTCCGCTGGCTGTGAGCGCGTTTCTCGCTGCTTTCAGGTCTGCTATAAGCTGCTGATATACCTGATCCTGCGTGTCGTATTTAGGAAACCAAAACTCTTGTCCTTCCAGACCTCTGCCGGCTTCTGAGTAAGGTATAGCACCATACAGGTCTGTTAGTCGATGCAAAGCAAAACATCTTGATATTTTAGCCATTGCATTGAGGTTTACCCTTTCCGGATCTCCCTCTGTTTTGTCCATCACGTGGGTCAGAGTTTCGAGTACATCCGGGTAATACCGTTCCCACTGTGCCGCACTATAGCCAGCGTTGTACAGGTACTTGTCTCCAGACCAGTATCCGGCTAATGCAGCATTGTGCTGTATCATGGTAGAACTGTATATCAGGTTACCCCTCCAGCTTTCATACCGGCTACCAGCCATTTCCATAATTCCCGAAGCTAACAAAAAGCTCAGGTCTATTTCATTGGAAGCATTGGGGTTTACATTTAAATCTAAAAGATCTTCGTTGCTACATGCAGGCCCAACTAAAACTAACGCTGCAAGCACTGCTGATAAAAATATATTTTTCATCTTCTTCTTTTTTTAGTTAACACCTAATTATTAAAACGTTACAGCCAGGTTGAAACCAAAGTTTCTGGTAGCGGGAAGAGCAAAGAACTCAAGCCCCTGACCTCCACTGCCATTGGTGTAGGCCGATTCCGGATCAACGTTAGGTACATCTGACCATAGCAAAAGAAGGTTTCTGCCTACAAAAGAAAGCTTTACAGAAGTAAAGGGTGTCTTGTCCAACATCGCCTGTGGCATGCTATACCCCAGTGTAAACTGTCTCAGTTTTCCAAAAGAAGCATCATATACGAAGTAGTTGGTTATGTCATTGTACCGGCCATAATACTCATCTACATTCTCTTTCGGAATGTTTACTGTAAGCGCAGCTCCATCTTCGTCCACTCCTGTCACGGTCAATCCATTGTCACGTCCAGGCAAGGTACCTTTGTGCATACCAAATGAGTATGCCAATACGTTTGTACCTGACATGAGAGAACCTCCGCTTCGCATATCAATCAGGAAGCTCATAGAGAAGTTTTTATATCTGAACGAGTTGTTCAAACCCGCACTAAAGGGCTGTCTTCCTTCTCCTAAAATTTCAAAATCGTCGCTTCTTACAGGATATCCGTTCGCATCGTATACTTTCTGTCCATTGATGGTTTTGTGTCTGTATCCGGCAATCACACCAGCAGGGTAACCTACATAGTTTCTGATTCTTTCCTGACGAGTTCTTGCTTCATCCAGGTTCAAAAACTCTATTGGCTCTCCTTCAGCGTTAGATCCAAGATTTACAACATTACTCTCGTTTTTAGCCATGTTGAAAGACACTTCCCAGGTGAAATCTGATGTCTGAATAGGAGTAGCGTTGATCAACAACTCAATTCCTTTATTGTTCAACTCACCTACGTTAATAGTAGTGCTGTTAAAACCTGACGTTTGTGATATTGTAGTATTCAAAATATCATCTGTAGTCGTTCTGTTGTAGTAGGTCAGATCTACTCCAATTCTGTTTTCCAGCAATCTTAAATCGATACCAAATTCTACTTCTGAAGATACATAAGGCTTCAGGGTAGCATTAGGAACAGTTCCACGGTTGGTAATGTTACCCAATACAGCTCCGTTGGCATGAGGTTGAGAGTTTAAACTATACGTCTGTGTGAGGCCGTAAGGAGCAGTACCTCCACCACCTACCTGAGCCCATCCTGTTCTCAATTTCAAAAATGTAAAGAACTCAGGAAGGGTAACAACATCTGAAAGCACCAATCCGGCACTAACCGAAGGATACATCACTGAATTGTCATCTCTTGATAATGTTGAGAAGTGGTCTTTTCTGGCCGTGGCAGTCACGAAAGCAAAGTTTTGGTAAGAGAAGGTAGCCGATCCAAAGACCGAATTGGTTCCCCACTCGTTGAAGTTGTAAGAATATGTTTGATTCGCAACGTTAGTTACAGAATGGAAGAACGGTATATTTAAGTCACTTCCTCCTATTCTTACGCTTTCATCACTTCTTCTCATTTTGTTACCACCTAATAACAGATCCACATTGAATCCATTGAAGTCCTTAGATGCTCCTACCAACAAATCAAGGTTGTCTTCACGAACTTTACGAGTTGTCAGGTTTACACTTCCCAGTGTCTTGTAAGCAGTACCATACGCCTCTACCGACTCGTCGGTTCGCGTGTATTGGTCAGTACCTACTCTACCCTGCACATACAACCAATCGGTAATATCGTACTTTATCAAAGCCGATCCCATAAACCTGTCCTTTACATCTTCTCTGCTAAACTGATAGGCCGCCCAATACGGGTTTTGCGCAAAGACATTTCCCTGGTGCCTCAATTCTGTACCGTCTTCCTGAGCTCCCAATTTTTCTGTTGTTCCTTTCAGTGTTTCATACCGGATAGCTGGTGACAACATCAAGGTAGTGTAGTTGGCGTTACCGGGCGAATCAGACAATCTTGGTCTGTTCATGGCGGTTTCTTTCGAATACTGAGCAGTTACTCTTGAGCTCAGCTTACCGTATTTTCCGGAAATGTTAGCCGAGAATACATCTCTGTCGAATCCTGAATTTGGCATGATGTCTTCATTTTTCAGTTTTGATGCTGAAAAACGATAGGTATGATTCTCATTTCCACCAGACAGCCCTATGGTGTTTGTCCAGGAATGTCCCGTTCTGTAGAAATCGCTCAGCGTCTGTCCCTGATCGGAGTATGGACGAGAAACACCGTCGAATTGAACTACGCTGGATCCATCCAGTTTAGCTCCCCATGAGCTTTGTCCTTGCTCCAGTGCAGATTCCTGATTGCTAGGTTTTTCTCCGTTTTGTCCATGTCCGTACTCATTCTGAAAATCAGTAAGGTCGTAAACGGTATCAAAAGTGAAGTTTGAGTTGAAATCTACACCTACTCCTTTTCTTGATTTACCCGATTTGGTAGTAATCAATATTACACCGTTTGCTCCTCTAAATCCATAAAGAGCTGATGCTGCGTTACCTTTCAAAACCGAGATGCTTTCAATATCATCCGGGTTGATAGACGACAAGCCATCACCTCCGTCGTTTCCACCCCACATACCAGCACTACCAGTTGTGGTGTTATCTATCGGCACACCATTGATGATGTATAGTGGCTGGTCAGCTCCTGTAAGAGATGATCCTCCTCTAATCACTACCCGAGTAGATCCTGCTGCTCCTGATGCCGGTGGCGAAACATTAACACCCGCTACTTTACCAGAAAGTGCACTACCCAGGTTTACTGTACGGGATTCTGTAAAATCCTTACCGTCAACCTGTGTTACCGAATAGCCCAGAGCCTTTTTCTCTTTCTCCATACCAAAAGCAGTTACTACTACTTCTTCCAGCTGGGAATCATCAAGTACCATCGCTATGTCAATTACTGTCTTCTTTTCTACAGTAATTTCCTGAGTGATATATCCTATAAAGGATACCACCATGGTAGAGTTTTCCGGTACGGTCAGGCTATAATTTCCATCCAGATCACTTGTGGTTCCTTTAGAGGTGCCTTTGATGAGAATAGATGCACCCGGCAGGGGCTGTCCATCCTCATCAGTAATCTTCCCCGTTACATCCACGTCTTCGATTACGATCTGAATTACTTTTTCATTTTTCTCGCTTCTCTTTATTCTATCAATGTTGATGATCTTATTGATCTGCTTAAATTTCAACCCAGACGCCTCAGATACTTTCAACAGAATATCTGCCACAGTTTGAGGCTCATTTTTTAACTCTACTTTCAACTTTTTGTTGATATCTCTCTTATCATAAGCAAAGCGATAATTAGTTACAGTCTCTATGTTTTTGATAATCTCTAAGAGTGACATAGATGCATCTTCAGCTTTTAGGTCAATAAAAACTTCTTTGATGCTCTGACTTTTTTGTGCGTTGATCTCTGTAGCCAACAATAACGAATATGTGAAGCACTGTACTAAAATGCCATATATTGCTAGTTTACTCACAGTCTTTACTAGTTGTAATAGTTTAAATTTCATATCTTGCAATGTTTCGATTTAACATAAATTGAATCTCAGAGAGGATAGGTAGCCGTACATTCCCCAATGTGTCTTACCTGTCCTTTCTTCTTTTTTACCCTTTCTCAGGGCTTGCATTTTTCTTGTCATGTTTTATATCATATAGTTTGGTTTTGGTGAAACATCCTTTTATTACCTGAATTTATTTTCTTCTGATTGTAGTTCACACGCAACGGTTTAAATGTCAGACCTACGGTTAACGTCTGTTTAATATCAGAACTTAACAATCACTTTTTTACCGTCTATTTCAAATTCAAAGTCCTGTGAATATCCTATACTGTGAAGTACATTGGACAAATACTCATGCTGAAACTCACCGGAATACTCCCAGGGAAGCGAAGGTGTACCTTCTATACTAAACTCTACATCATACCACCTTTCCAGTACTTTGAACACATTTTCCATGGAGGCATCCTGAAAATAAATCGTGCCATCTTTCCATGAAATAACCTCAAGATCCGAAAAAGTAGCTCTGACCACTTCCATGTCTTCTTTATTGACTTTGACCTGCTGCCCTGGCAAGAGATACTGTGGAGCTGTATCCAATTGTCCTGTTTCTACTTTAACCTCACCTTCGGTAAGTGAAACCTCTACTCTGTCTTCATCCGGGTATGCTCTGACATTGAAAGCCGTACCTAACGCTGTAGTAGACACTCCCGAACTGGTAACTATAAACGGGCGTACCTTGTCTTTGGCTACTTCGAAATATCCTTCACCCACGAGTACCAACTCTCTGCTATGATCCGAAAACTCAGCAGGATACTTCAACGTACTGCCCGCATTCAGCATTACGACCGAACCGTCCGGTAAGTGAATCCTGGATTTTTGCCCCTGAGGACTTACTTTTTCTACCAGTACAACCTTGGATTCATCCCTGACTATATTGTCAAACGTGAGCACAGCTGCTATACTTGCAATAAGCAGACCTATCACTGCAGCATATCTAAACACATAGCTTCTGCCGGGAGGAGAAGTAAATGTATTGTCCTGCTCCAATTGATCACGTACAGCGCCAAACAACCTCTCTTCTTTCTCTATCTTCTGATGGTGAGATTCTATTTTCCAGATTTCTTCTTGCTCCCGAAACATTTCCTTGTTCTCAGGCGAAGCATTCAACCAATTGATAAAAACCTGATCTTCCAGTTCAGAATTTTCACCTGCCAATTTTTTGGCTATCATGCTATATATTTCGTTTTTACTCATTGTATTTTCGGGAATTACCTTGCGGCTACTAATAAAGTCGTAGGTTTTGGATTCTACCCTAGTCTAAAATTGAAAAAAATGTAAAGTGAAAATAATACCGACCATGGCCAGCTTGTCTAAATAACTCCTTATATCTTTAGATGACAGATACTTATGAAGGTTTTGCCGTATATCTTTAAATGCCTGGCCCATATGAAATTCAACGGTTTTTTCAGTAACTTCCAGTAGATCGGCAACCTCCCGGTATTTCAATCCATCTTCTTTTACCATCTTGTATATCAATTGACGTTTGGCCGGCAGCATCAAGATTGCTGCATTCACCACAGATTCAAACTCTTTATAAAGTACTTTCTTTTCTGGGTTGGTATCGGTATGAATGCTCAACTCATACCGCTCATCTAGGTGAATCGTCTTATCCTTCTTAATCTTTCTCAGGTAGTCTATAGACTTGCGCTTTACCGCTGAAAAAAGATAATGATCCAGCTTTTCTACCTCAGATAGTTTTTTTCTATTTTTCCACAAGTTGACAAAAACGTCTACTACTATCTCCTCCGCTAATACATCGCTATGAACGAAGTACTGAGCTATCTTAAGCAGCTTGTCGTAGTAGTTGTTAAACAAACAACGAAACGCTCGCGAATCATCATTTTGCACAACTCTAGAAATCCATTGTTCGATTTCTACATTCATTTGGGCTAGTTTAATAGTTGTCGGGTAGACTAATTTAAGCTAATTAACCCATATAATTAGCACTTAACTAAAAAGACGTAACTGCCCCGACATACCCTAGTAATTTTTTAGAATAATATTAAAAAAGGTAAAACTCATGTAACCAAGGCCATTTACACCACTTTTTCTCTTCGCATTTACATTGAATTCCTACATTTATTGAATGTTCTATCAGTGATCATATAAGAAAATCCATAAAACCTACTCTGAAATACTTTCAAAAAGCACGCTTAAAGGCACACAACGGTGCTAAATACGGATAAAACATCAAAAATTTTGGCACGGAACATGTACATTTTGTATCTTGAAAAGTTCTTTTCTATAATTTTTTAAACCTTAAACCTAACGAATGAAAAAGCATAAGCACACACAAGCTGCCGCATCGAGAAGGCAGTTTGTAAAAAGTCTTGGCATGGCCGGTGTGGCCTTTACCATTGTACCGCGCTCTGTATTAGGGGGCAGTGGGTACGTTCCTCCTTCAGACACCTTATATATAGCCGGTATTGGTGCCGGTGGAAAGGGCACATCCGATATCTCCAGCTTTGCAGAAAGCCCAAATGTAAAAATTGCCTACCTATGTGATGTAGACGACAGGCGAGCTGAAAAAAGCAGGAGTAATTTTCCGGATGCCGGGTATTACAATGATTACAGAGAGTTGCTCGATAAAGAGCACAAAAACATTGATGCCGTATCGGTATCCACACCGGATCATATGCATGCCGTACAAGCCCTGGCCGCTATGCAATTGGGGAAACACGTGTATGTACAAAAACCCCTGACACATGATATACATGAAGCCCGCCAGCTGACCGAAGCTGCAAGAAAATACAAAGTAGTGACCCAAATGGGCAACCAGGGTGCATCGGGTGATGGTGTAAGAAAAATGCAGGAGTGGTACAATGCCGATTTAATAGGCGAAGTACATACCGTATACTGCTGGACCAACAGACCTGTATGGCCTCAGGGAATTCCATGGCCGAATAAAAAAGCCAAAATACCGAAAGAACTGGATTGGAACCTGTGGTTGGGTACAGCACCTATGAAAAATTATGTAGACAATCTGGTGCCATTCAACTGGCGTGGCTGGTGGGACTATGGCACAGGTGCTCTGGGCGATATGGCTTGCCACATTATAGAACCTGCATTCAAAACTCTAAACCTCGGATACCCTACCAGCGTGGAGTGTAGTGTAGGCAATGTATATGTGGGCGAATTTAATCGCGGCTACTTCCCTGACAGCTGCCCTCCTTCATCGCATATTGTATTGGAGTTTCCTAAAAGAGATGAAAAACCCAAGGTGAAATTACACTGGATGGACGGTGGTATCCAACCCGCTCGTCCAGAAGAACTAGGTCCTAATGAAAAAATGGGTGATGGTGGCAATGGTGTAATCATGGTAGGAGATAAAGGTAAAATAATGTGCGATGTGTATGGCAGAAACCCTCGCCTACTACCTACTGAGCTAAATCAATACCTCAACGTGCCTGAGTCTATAAAAAGAGTACCCGAAGGCCACTACCTCCAGTGGGTAAATGCCTGCCTGGCAGGATACAAAAAGCAAGAATGTAGCTCCGACTTTGATATAGCAGGACCACTTACTGAAAGTATATTGATGGGTAACCTGGCATTGAGAAGCTTTGACATACGCAAACAAAAAGCAGACGGCAAGGGATTTGATTACCCGGGAAGATACATCAAGCTAATGTGGGATGGTGACAACATGAAAATCACCAACTTTGATGAGGCTAATCAGTTTGTAAAACGAGATTACCGTACAGGCTGGTAACAGAGCACTTAACTTACAGTTTTACTGTACTCATACAACATAAAAAAACACCAGAAGAATAATCTGGTGTTTTTTTATGTGACAATGATTGCTCGACTAAGCTCCCTTAAACTGTCTAAGCTGATAGGTTTGAGCAAAAACTCACACTACATAGAGTTACTTACACATTATCTGATCGTATTTTGAGCTGCTTTTTCCAAATACTGCTTTTTTCCCTTTTTCATATATTCCCAAATGGCTTCCCTCCAACTTTCTACACGTTTTCTTTCAACAGGTGAAATATCGGCTTGTTTTGCTTGTTTCACATAGCTTTCTAATTCTCTCATTACTTTATCTGTACCCAGGTACTTCCATGCTATCTCCTCATCCTGTTGAAAATGCTTTTCACCTTTTACCCTATCCGGGTATAAATCAAAATTGTTGTACTGATGCTCTACAGTAGTATAAAACTGTCTCATTGGACCTGAGGCATTTCCAAAATAAAGATTAAAGAAATCATTTATTTCTTTATCGACATCCAGCTCAGGATTGTCATAATGTTTCATTGCCAAATAATAATCCAGTTGTTCTCCCACACCACATAGAAACACTCCCCTTACATTGTCATTGTGATACATATTGATCAACTCTGCCTGAGCGTGGGCACTAAATCCGGGAAAGACATTCCAGGGACTTGTACCGTTTAGACCACCGAACCCATACACCCCCCTTTCTGTAGGGAAAGTACTGTAATTCCAAAGGTACAATGGTGCTTTCGAATTGGCCACCCACTTCCTGTACCATCCAAGTTCATGTTTTTTCATTTCGGGTGACATGTAGTGTCTGTTGTGCAGGCATGGAGAAACTGACACATTTGACTCCAATTGAACACTATCCGGATAGTAGCTATATACATGATAAGCCAGAGTGGCTATTTTTTTATTGGGGTGTGTTTCCGCTACTCCCTTTGCTATCTGATTGATAAAACCAAAAAGGTAATCACTGGCTATTCCTGAACTAAAATGCTGCTGGTTGTACTGCTCTTTTTCTTTGGCCAAAGCAGCCTGACACTTTGCTCCCAAACACCAACTTGAATTGTCCAAAGGCAAAACTGCAAAATAATCTCCCATTGCAATTTGTCTTCCTACCACCCCTTTACCATCAAAATAATCACGTGCATCCTGAGTCACCTGATTGATTAAAGCTTGGTTGGTATAGCAAAGCTGCCGTTGGTGCGCCCCCCCAGACCTTCCTTTGGCAAAATATTCTTCCCTATTCTCTTCAAAAACACTGTCTGCTGTTAAATTTTTGATCAAAAACCTATCCTGAAAACTTGAAAAGGAATGGTTCGCTCCCCATTTCTCCCCTCCTTTCCTGAGTCTCCTATGAAACAACTCTTCAGCTTCTTGAGGTGGCTTGCCATACTGTACAGACAGCATTGGGCCATCCAAACCTGTGCCGTCCCGATATTTCATTTTTGGACTTCTACGAAGGGAAAACCTTTCAATAGCAATATTTTTGCGAGGTGTATATACCACATTGAAATCTGCCGGCCCGTACCAGCGAATACCAAATGCCCTTTCCATAAAATCATACGCCGCATAGAGACTGGATTGATCATCATAAATCCCGGGAAGGGTAATTCGTCTTTCTTTTTCCGACACTTGGTAGGTAGCTTTGTTATAGTCTATTGTAACCCTTGTTGCCGTCAATGGCACTTGAACAATGCTTCGCCCGGTTTCCTGAAGGGCGGTTGCTGTAGGGTACCAATCTCTACCATATAGAATTAAGTTTTCGCCATTAAATTGGATCATATATTCCTGAGGTTCAAAATCTGTAGACCTCAATCCTAATTCTTTTGTGAGCCGGGTATCACCGACATGAATCTTATTGCCCTCTACAGGCTGGCTATCATGGACAATTGGCAATTCTACTCCTGTGACTAGTTTTATATGATACTGTAGTTCAAGTGCAGCCAATTTTGCTGCCGGAGAAGGGGTCGTCCCAATTATTATTGTCGCTTTGGGCAAACCCTGATCTACCAGCTGGAAAGTATCGGTAGTATCTACAGACCTATTGCATGCAAATGACACAAATATCAGGGTAATAAGTAGTAAGCTTATTTTTTTCATCTTAGTTATGTACTATTCTGTTTACCTCATAAATTCCTCAATTCCTATCAGTGAGGGGTAATACTAAGAGGCCAACCTTAAATCAGCCTCTTATATAATATATTAGTTTACAATTTATAAAATGGATGGCTCGTACCATGTAAGGTATTGCCTACACCTCCCGCACCCTCGTAAAACCTTAGAATATATAAAGTATTAGAAGTAAGGGAAGAGGTAAGTGAAGATGGAATGGTAACAGTACCCGAAGCTGAATTGGGCAGGTACTGAAAATATCCGGTAGACTGCCCGGAATGAAGCTCATACACCCCAACCCAATTTGTCAAAGACGGTGGTAAAGAATGAAACCCAACGCTTATTGATTGAGCAGATGAGTAAAAGTCCTGAGTTGTGTACCCTACTATATTGTCATATTCAGTTGGGTTCGAGTGTGCATGACTTAACATTTCAATCAGCGAATATCTGGAAAAGTCACATCCGGCATCTTTGCTGATATCCCAAATAAAGACCCCTTTAATTTGTTCATTTTCCGCCCATTCCAACTTCCTTCTGGTTTCATACATACCACTAAACCTCAGTTGTCCTGACTGGTCATGTTTATGGGTATTTAAACTAGTAGTGAGGTATGGTAGAAAAACTGTATCTACAGGGGGTAATTTTAGTAGTTCGTAATAACTATAAGTATCGGCAACATGAGTGCCTGAGCTGTTTACATAAATAGACCATGCTGCTAAACCTAAGGCGAGCTTATTTTTAGGCATTTGACCTGTGCCCGTCCAGCCGGCTAAAGAAGCTTTCACATCTCGATATGGATTGGCGATCAAATAATCCATTTTTTCTGAGCTGTAAGTTTGAAAGCCCAGCAAATCAACATGGTTTCTAAAGTCATTGGTGATAACATTGGTCCTGTTCCAGTCATTGCCAAGGCTGGCTGTACACAATTTCTCCCTTCCCCTTGCAGTGGAGTTGTGCAAAGCGATTGAGAGGTCCTTGATAAACAAAGGGTAATTGTTGTAAATATAGCCTGAATCCAACGATGCGTCCTCAAAGTCAACATCTACGCCATCAAAATCCAGGGAATCCACATAGTTGGTCATCAGCCAATCTATTGTGTTGCTCCTGTTTGTACTATTAAACAATTCTGCTGATTCTGCCCTTGAAGTTGGCGTATCATGCAGGTCCGAAAGACCCAACAGGATTTTTATATTCGGATTGATAAAGCGAATATAAGCCATCATATCTGAAAGCGGAGGTTGATAATATGGATCTGGGCCTTTGTCGGAATCCCCCCATATCAACCCATTTTTGGTACTATCCTGAACACCATCTTTCGATATAGTGGCCAGCATAACCAATGTTGTTAGATTTCTATATTGCAAATCGTATTCGGTGTAATGTGCCAAACCCCAATAGGGAAGGTAACCTATAATCTCGAAATCACTTAACTCAGCATCAGGCAAAGAACTGCTCACACTTAATGGTTTGTTTTTAAGTGGATCCATCGGTACTGGTACACTTTCCTCCAGTTGGCACGACAGGCAAACAACTGCCAGAAAAAAACAATAAGTTTCTCGTAATCTTTTCATAAATGATAATTTTTTATAGTGAACAATGGTTGAATATGCTACTAATGATTTAGTCTCGATCTTCTTTAACAAAGCATTTGACCTGCTTGCAGGCTTTGAAAATCTCCTTTCCGTTTGGTGCCTAATCCCCCAATTTCTTTAGTTCCGCTAGGACATACCCCACCCAGGCTGTCAACTTTCAGGGGACAGCAATTCACAAAAAATGGTTGTCAATGATTGTTTATCTCACTACATTAATGATGGAATGAACTTCTACAGGTGGAATGGTAAGCTGTACCGTATTGTCTTTGTATTCATATTTTAATTTCTGGTGCATAGGTTCAAGCCATATACTTTCCGGCTTGTCTTCCAGTTGAATGCTGACTTGCAAAGAGGGTGTAGAATTTACCTCTGAATAGGCATAGACACTCTTATTAAAATGTGGGCCTGCAGAATTGATAAGATGTACAAATAGGTTTTCTTTTTTCTCACCCAACACTATATGCACATTGTCCGAACCTTCCACATGTACCTGGAGCTTTGGATTAAGTTTTTCTATGATTTTGTTGACGATATTATTGTACACAGGATTTCTGAAAGTGTTGTAAGGCTGTGACATGTCCAGGTAAAGCGCAGCTATTTTACCTTTTCCATATCCATTTATAGTTGCTATCGGATGGTTGGTGGCATAGCGATAATCACACTGCGAATAAACATAACCTACCACGGTACTATTTTCGAGTGGTCTTACAGGTTGCCACCGGGTTTTGATACCTGCTATACCTCCCAACTCCCGACCACCAATATTTATTTGGGCAATAGAATCATTTCCTTGAAATTCCACTTCCAATTGGTCTTTAAACTCTGCTGCAGCTTTTGCTCCAATCACAAAGACATTGCCTCCATCGTAAACATAACTTAGCAACTGCTTTTTGATGTCCGGATCAAACGCACTCCACTCGGGAACAACAATCAGTGGGTAATCATCCATCCTCTCGCTTATGTGATGATCCATCAGTATATCTGTTGAATATTGCCCATCGAGTAATAAATTATTGATCCCTTCCATATCAGAAGACCAACCATAAACCCCATCGTATTGCTTTTTCCATCCCTCTCGTGAATACCATAGACCTACCTGAGGCACTGTTTTACTATACTGGCAAAAAGGCTGTCGGGCACGACAAAATTCAGACAACTTAACCATGGCGTCTGTATCCAATGTTCTAAATGCCCCGTCTCTGTTTTGTTGAAAGTAAACCTGAAAGCCTCCTCCAACGGCCATAACCTGAGCTGCCTCTTGCTGCAATTGCACCAAAGATTTAGGACTGTGAATACCTCCCATAAAATCGAGTGGCACAAAACCCCACGCCATCAGATCCCAGGGCTTGCCCTGCAAAGCCAGGCACCTGGCCTGAAATGCAGCACTATATACCCCGTTTTGTCCTGACACGTCACCCGAAAGGAAATCCAAATCAACATCTACTTTTTCCGGCATCATAGACGAGTAGGCCCAATTGCTGGCTACCTGAAAGTCGGGTCGGTAAACATGCAGCTTGTCTGTATAATTTTTCAGATAAGACCTGTATGCCAGTCGATTATGCTCTATCCAAGCTTTGTAACCAGCATCTTCTACACTTTTTGGCACGACCTCCATTCCCGTTTTGTCCTGAAATGACTTCACAATTGATGGAGAGTAGTCTGGAGCTGTTGACCAGCAATCCCCATCTATCCAAACCCCGTCAATACTGTATCGATCTATCATTTCTTTTATTTGAGGAATTAACAGCTTTTCGGAATACTCACTGAAATAAGCGGCTTTGATTAGATCTTTGCTACCATCGGCATTGACACGTGCCCAGTCAGGGTTTTCTCGTATGGCTTTACCATCCCAAAGCCCCGAGTAATGTACATAAAGTGGAACATTATACTCTGCTGTTACATCTCTCCATATCCTTATAGGATCATTCACAAAGCTATTGTTAGAAAACCCAATACGTGTGGGATAGCTGGAATAGCCCGGGTGGCCTTTGCTATCAATTTGCACATAATCGGGTTTCGTTTTTGACAGGAAAGTGCGCAACATTTCCTGATCAAAGTTACCTCCTAAATTCTTGTCTTGTTCGGTGGCATGAAAATCGAAATGAAAGCCAAAGAAACTTTCCGATCGCCTGAGTTTACTTTGGCCCTGAGACCGAAATGAAACCCCAAGAAGCAGTATTGCTACTATATATAAAATTTTGTTTTTCATAATTACTTTGGATAAAGAGAAGTGCTTGTTTTACAACTGAAACAGTATCAAAATAGATTGTGTAAAAAGATAATAGGTCAAATATAGGGTAGAATTAAGCTACTGCCTATCAGGCATTTTTCCATTGATTATACGTTTTTTGCATAATAAAATGGAGGGTAGTGCACCATTATAAAATGGTATTTGAGAGGAGTATAAAAGGCTGTTCTGTAGAGTTCATGCGCCCCCAAGCTTACGCGGATATATGCTTCCCACTACAAAAACAGCCTTTTACTATGAAAATTACTTACTGCTATTATTTATTTCCAACCCGTGTTTTGTTCCAAATTGGAATTCAATTGTATCTGATCCAGAGGTAAAGGAAACAAGTACTGCCTTGGGGCAAATTTTCTACTTTGACCGGGATCTGCTACAATAAAGCCATCTGCATCCACCTCTATATCTACTCCTGGAGTAAGCCCATCGTTTGGAGGTGTGGTTTCAAACTCTGAGCCTACATACTTCACTCCTTTTAAGTCTATCGGCAAAGCATTTTCTGCTTCCTTCCACCTTCTTAGGTCGTTTAGCCTAAACCCTTCAAAGGCTAGTTCGACTGTCCTTTCCCTTCTGATTTCTGTTAGCATATCCAACCCATAATCTGATACCAGATTGTTTGTAAGATGAGTAATTCCGACCCTGTCTCTCAGTTTGTTGATGGTTCTGTTCAGGTCGGTATCAGAAATACTACCGTCCCTTTCATACAAGGCCTCTGCCAGATTGAGTAATACTTCTCCGTATCGATACTCTAAAAAATCGTAGAAGCATTGTCCAAGTTGTGAGGTGATATTATCAGAAACAAACTTGTATGTTCGATAACCGCTTTTAGTAGGTCCATTGTTTCCACCTCCTATTTGAGGAATAATTACTTCGTCAGCTCCCAGGTTATTAAATGTGGTTCCTGGTACAAACACAGTCTGGGACAGTCTGGGATCACGATTTTCAAACTCTGAATCCATCTCATCATACCCTTGGAAAGATGTAGATTTATCTATAGGCAGACCATCAGTACAAACATACAGGTCTACCAAATTTTTGGTAGGCGAGTTAAAAGCTGTGAGCATCCATCGGGTAGTGTTATGAAACGCATTCAAATTGACATTGTACCTCCTTCCAAGTATGCTCTCACTACTGTTTACCCCCGGTTCTAGAAACAGGTTACGATAACTCTCTAGCCCCATACCATCATACAGATCATATTCTGCCGATGCTATTAGTTGCTCAGCTGCATCTATTGCCTCTGTTAAATACTGGTTTGCATTAAGACCTCCCAAGTGATACTTTGACCATGTCCCTTCAAAGAGTGCAATTCTAGATTTCAATGCCAATGCCGCACCTTTGGTTACTCTTCCTTTTTCGTTGGCTGATAACTCACTCTCCAGAGGTAAATTGTCAACAGCCCAATCCAGGTCATCCAGTGCAACAGCTACCACATCGGCTCTTGGTGATCTGGGTGCATCAAGCTCTTCAGAATCCAGATCAAGGACCCTAGTGATGAGGGGCACATCCCCAAAAGTGCTAACAAGACTGAAATATGCCCTGGCCCGGAAAAACCTAGCCTCACCTGCATATCGAGCTGCCTCATCCTGAAGGTCTGTCGCTTTTTCATAATTTTCAAGCAATCGGTTCGTCGCTCTTATCATTGAATAATTACCATTCCATGTTCCAGAAGATTGCGGAACTACCAAATTACCTGCGCTTATATCATTTGGCCCTGCACCTACTGCAATATCAGAATCCTGGTCCAAACCGCCATTGCCATGGCTGGATAAACTGAAGTAAAATGAATTTGCTGCTTTCTCAAAATCAGAAGAAACCTTCCAGAAGGAGCCATCCGAAATGGTAGAAGGAGGAACTAGATCCAGGTCCTGGGAGCAGCCTGTTATAATCGCTGTAAATAACAGAAGTGAAAATATTTTATTTATATTAGTTTTCATGATCGGTTTCATTTAGAAGTTAACATTCAGGCCAACGGAGTACCTTTTCGTAAATGGGTAAAAATTTGCTGACCCATTTGTATTTTCCGGATCATATCCCCCATCTACAGATGAGAGCGTAAACAAATCCTCTCCACTGAAAAACAACCTTACCTTTTCAATTCCTAAATTCTGCAGTAAACTCTCGGGTAGTGTGTAGCCCAAGGTAATGTTTTTCACTCTCAGATAAGCCCCATTGATTTTGGTATTGGCCGATGTTTGGTAGTTCCAATACCGTTGAGTTCCTGTAGTTAATCTGGGGTACTTAGCCCCAGTGTTTTCAGGAGACCATGTATCGCCATAAAACCTCCTGAGCGGTTGCCACCATGGCTGCTCAAATGGCAACCTCCACTGATCGGTATAATAAATGGTACGTTGAGCTACTCCCTGAACAAATATTCCCAGGTCAAAACCTTTATAACTTACATTTGTATTCAACGCATAAGAGTATCTAGGGGAATTGTCTCCATAGGTTACTATGTCTGCATCGTTACCCTCTTCATCTACAATAGAGATCCTACCATCATTGTTCAGGTCTTTGTATTTTGCATCGCCTATACCCAAATTTGATGGCACGCCTTCCAATTGTTTATATTCATCGAGCTCGTCCTGCGATTCAATTACCCCATCATACACATAGCCAAAATAAGTATTCAGTGCATAACCTTCCCTTGAAAAATTATTGCCAAGGTTTACCTGATCCCTGCCATTTAGATTTATCAGTTTGTTTTGATTATCACTCAAAATACCTGTAATAGAGTAGGACAAGCCTGAATCTGTATTGTCAGCCCAGGTCAGGCTCAGCTCAAACCCTTCAGTTTTTAACGATCCAATATTTTGGGCAGGGGGTACTCCTCCTAAAACTGATGGTAGGTTGACACCAAGCAACATATTGTTATTCTCTTTCTGAAACCAATCAAAAGACCCTGATAATTTAGCATCCAAAATAGCAAAATCCAGACCTATATTGGTTGTTTTTAGGTTTTCCCAGGTTCGACTTTGAGAAACGATAGCACGCTCACTGGCACTTTGGGATTGCACACCGTCTCCAAAAGGGTAAGCCCCTCCAAAGTTTATTAAAGCTATGTAGTCATACAAGTTTCCTGAATTCAGGTTTTGGTTACCCGTAGTTCCCCGAGAAAGACGAACTTTCAAATTGTCAAACACATTTAAATCCTGAATAAAAGTCTCCTCTGAAGCTCTCCATGCCAGGGAATATCCGGCAAAATTGCCCCATCTTTTGGCTGGTGCAAATACTGAAGTACCGTCTCTCCTATAGTTGAGTTCGACAATGTACCTGGAATCGTAAACGTAAGTAGCTCTTCCAAACAATGAACGAATGGTCCAATCTGATGCTCCTGCATCGTTGAACTGTTCGTTGGCATCTCCCAAATTCAACGTGAAAAGTTCGGTTTGGGTAAAGTCATACCGCCATGCAGAAAAATAATCATTTTGGTTTTGTTCATGACTAGCTCCTACCGTTACGGTAATCTCGTGGGCGTCTCCAACTGTTGTATTATAATCTATATACCCTGTAAGGTTAAGGTAATTGCGTTCATTAAATCCTTTTGACGCACTATTCCGATTTACAGCAAAGCCTTCAGCCACGTCGTTGTAAGAAAATCGTGGAACACGGTTTATGTAACTATCGGTGGTGCCCAAAGCCCGGTCTGCGGCTACCTGTCCATTAAGACTTAGGCCTTCCAGAATTTGATAAGATCCCGTAATATTACCCCTAATTACCTCATTAATCGACGTACTTTTACCTATCTCTTTGTCCAGCGCCTGCCTTGGGTTCCCAAACCCCCACTGGGTGGCATATTGGCCAGACTCGGTTCTTTCCGGCAACCAAATAAATATCCTGTTGAGCAAGTCTAAAGCGGTTGCAGCACCAATTGATGGACTTTCTGATTTTTGATTTACATAACTCAGGCGAGTGTCCACTTTTAGTTTATCCGAAATGTCAAATCCATAGTTCAATCGCACATTCATCCTCTTAGAATTATCATATGCATTGCTAAAAATACCTTCAGTATCCTGATACCCTAAAGAAACATTATAACGGGAAGCATTGGATCCTCCGGAAACATTAAGATTGTGATATTGCTGAGTACCATTATCAAAAACACGGCTGTTCCATCTGGCATCTTCGTAAAAAAGGTACGCTGTACCTCCTATGTGATCAGGTTCAGCTCCTGCATCTATTTTGGCAAGAACATCTTCCAGTGTGTTGTTTCCAATATTGGTATTGAAAAATTGCGGGCTGGCACCTGCATTGTTTTTTGCTTCCCAGTCCATTTCCACCCACTCGCGAAGATTCACTCTGTCCAGCAGGTTAGCTACTTTATTTACACTATAATTGGCAGAATAGTTCACCTTTATTGGTTGTCCATTCTTACCACTTTTAGTTGTTATTAAGATTACTCCTCCTGCTGCGCGTGCTCCATAAATTGCCGCAGAAGCATCTTTGAGCACTGAAACAGTTTCGATATCATTGGGGTTGAGTAAATTCATATCACCTTCTACTCCATCTATGAGTACAAGTGGTGAATTGCCACTGTTTAGCGATGATAAACCTCTGATATTTAAATTATACCCTTCATTTCCCGGTTGCCCACTGTTACGGGTGATGGTTAATCCGGGTACAGTCCCCTGCAGACCATTCAATGTATTGGTTATAGGCCTTTCCTGCAATACTTCACCCGAAATTTGGCCAACTGCACCTGCCACTGTTTTTCGATCCTGAATACCATACCCTACAACCACGACCTCACCCAATTGTGCAGCATCGGGCTCCATTTGGATGTCTATGGTTCTTCTTCCTGATATAGACACTTCCTGTGAAATGTACCCAACAAAAGAAACAACCAATATTGCGTTCTCGGAAACATTTAACTTATAATTTCCTTGCAGGTCACTAACTGTTCCGTTAGTTACACCCTTTATGACTATTGATGCCCCAGGGAGACCCTGTCCATTTTCGTCCAAAACTTTTCCAGAGATTTCAACTTCATTGATCATCTTTATTCGCTCAAAGTTGTTTACTATCTCTCTGTTTTGAATACGGGATACAGAAATAGCATGATTCACCTGCCTGAACTTCAGGTTTGATTGTCTGGAAATATCCATGAGAATATCATAAACCGACCAGGTCTGACCCGAGTTTAAATTGACACGGACTTTCTGGTCCAGGTCTTTTTTTAAATAGGACAATTCCAATTTGGAATTTCTTTCAATAAGATCAAAAGCTTCCTCAATCGTAAGCCCATTAACATTCTGATTAATAACAACCTCACTAACCTTCTTGTACTGAGCAATGCCATTATGGGCATACAGTACACTCATAAACAATACTTGGCAAACTAGTCCGTATGTAGATAGTTTTATGGTCATTATCAATAACCTAAGTAATTTTAATTTCATTATCTTTACTTTTTGTGAAACGTAAGTTTTGCAATACTTTTTCTGGATTGTAATTTTAGACGATTAGGTATCCAGAGAAGAATTTATGCCTCGGGTGCCTTGCATCCGGGGTTGTATTTTTTTGTGTTTTATATTTTCATAGATTATTTAAAATTTAATCGTTACAACTTTATTTTCAATTGTGTACTCAAATCCCATTGAGTCACTCATAATGTTCAATACATGATCTAGTGATTGATTGGTGTATTTTCCAGTTACTTTCAATTGTTGCTTTTCCTTCAATGATAAGTTTTGAATGTTGATATCAACATCGTACCATTCCTCAAGTGAAGAGACCATATCATCAAATTTGGTATCATCAAAATATATTGTACCATCTTTCCAGGACAATTCCTTTTCAACATCGAACTCACGTACTTTCAATTCCCATTCTTCAGAGATTGCTTGTTGTCCCGGCTCCAGAACGACCTTTTGCTTATCGGCTTTTCTGAACACTTCAACTTTTCCCGAATTCAGCGACACCTTGACTGGATTGTTTACAAATGCTTTTATATTGAACGACGTACCTAAAGCAGTGGTAGTCACACCTCCTGAAGTTACTCTAAAAGGACGTTTAGCGTCTTTGGTAACTTCAAAATAGGCCTCTCCTTTTAATTCAACCATTCTGGCTGTATCTGAAAAACTACGGTCAAACGAGATAGAACTTGACGTATTCAACCACACCAGAGTCCCATCAGGAAGTTTTATTTGAGACTTCACGCCCCTGGGGTTCTCTTTGGATACATGAGTCACAACGGTTTGTTCTGTTTGTTTATGAAAAGTAAAGTAGTAGAGACCTAATGTCATAACGATCAAAATAGAAGCCGCCACAGATAGATACTTCGGTATTCTCTTTTTGCTTAATACGTATGTAAAAGCATCCTCATTCTTGGATTTCCCATGACTATGGAAATTCAAAGCTTCCCTGGCTTGCTGCTGGCTGACCAACAAATGACTGGTCTTTATCTTTTCTAAAACCAATTCCTGTTTTTTCTGTACTTCATCAGATCTTAGGTTCCAGCTCCCAACAATATTTTCAAAAACTTGTCGGTTCATTGAATCTTTTTCCAACCATGATTTAAGTTCTGCCGATTCTTGTTGAGTAAGAGTGTTCCTAAGGTATTTTAAGATAAGGTATTCCATATATGTGCTATCGCTTCATATAAAAGAGTAATTCAACCCCTTATTTACGTACCATCATCTTAAAAATTTACATTTTCATATCAAAACACCTTATTTTTTGTCAAAAAATTAAAAAAACACATCACATTAAGAAATATTCATAATATTAAAACTGTAAGGATTAATGAGGAAGTCTAACAAATAAACAGCAAAATCTTTTTGTTGTTTATTTATGGGCAATATGTAAAACCCAGACAACTAAAGTTCAATTAAGTTAAACCAAAAGCATTCGTATTTTGCTGATAAACCGATAAGTTCCATCCGATTTTTCCAGATACTTTTTGAGTCCATCTTTGAGTGTTTTGATCACTATCTGCAAATGCTTCTCTACAGTCCTTTGCGAAACACCAAGTTCTTCTGCTATTTTTTTTGAGGGGTAACCTTGGTTTTTAGCCATGTCGAAAACCAAGCGCCTGTGTGGCGACAGGTCTGCCATCATTTGCGAAATCAGCTGCTCAAGTTCTTTACCCATCAACAAGTTTTCAGGATTAATAATGTCAGAAATTTGGAGCGCTTCATCCTGATCAGAATAAGAAAACCAATTGGATTTTACTGACACCTTCTTAACAGCCAAATTCCTTACTGAAACCTGCAAATAAGCTCCTATATTCTTGATTTCTAAGCATTCGGATCCTTTTTTCCACAATCCAAAAAAAACCTCTGATACTACATCTTCAGCTGCCTGTTTATCTTTTGTAATGGAATAAGAATATCTATAAAGCCGTTCAAAGTTTGCCTCATATGTTTTTTCAAACCAGCTGGCAAACTCTTTGTCAACATCACTTTTTGACGGCATAATACACGTTAGAGGTTTTCAAATCATTTCCTATTGACATATCAATAGGACAATTACTTCTCAAAGGTAGCCATATAATTTTTATTTTTTGGCAAGCGTATACTTTGACAATTTCCGCTTAGCGCCAATAACCTTTTTCGGCCATTCACAGTCACCGGGTTAATACAATTATGGGTTTCTGATTTGAATATTCTGACTTTAGAAGATTCCTTTAACATTTCTATTATCAAAAAAATCTTTTCGTCATCCATCCTAATTACGAGAAAGCTATAACGGTTCATGGATTCCATTTTCTTTTTTAGCTCCAAAGCTTGTTTTTTCTTTACTTTCAGAGCAGAAAACATGTCAGTTCAATAATCTTAATACTAAATCCATATATACCTACTTAAAATGTAGCTCCGACTTTGATATAGCAGAACCACTTACTGAAAGTATATTGATGGGTAACCTGGCATTGAGAAGCTTAGACATACGCAAACAAAAAGCAGACGGTAAGGGATTTGATTACCCAGGCAGATACATCAAGCTAATGTGGGATGGTGACAACATGAAAATCACCAACTTCGATGAGGCTAATCAGTTTGTAAAACGAGATTACCGTACAGGCTGGTAACAGAGCACTAACTTACAGTTTTACTGTACTCATACAACATAAAAAAACACCAGATTATTCTTCTGGTGTTTTTTTATGTGACAATGATTGCTCGACTAAGCTCCCTTAAACTGTCTAAGCTGATAGGTGAAAGTAAGCATAAAATACTGTTGCAAAACCTGTGTACGGGTTTCTTCCAGATATGTAGGGGTCACACTCTGGCTGATACTACGGTTTTGTTTGAGTAAATCAAACACAGACAACTCAATTTCACCCATATCATTTTTGAGTAGTTTCTTTGCCAGACTCATATTCCACAAGGTATATGTGGTATTAAAGGCATCATTTACACCGTTATATTTTTCATGGTAGATATCGCTACGCAATACCAACCCTTTCCAAAAAGTCAGATTGATGTTTCCCCCTAAAGTTTGTGTGAGGTAATTGCTATTGCTGGCAGACTGACTAGAGTTTATCACTTTGCTGGCCCTGTTGTTGTAGTAGATATTAAAATCTACATTTTCACTGATATTGCTCACGAGCGATACTTTCACATTACCGGAATACGTATTGGCAAAGTTTTTAATATTGTTGTTCATTCCGGGTAATCGTCTGTAGCTCAACCCCACGCTGGTATTCAGGTTTGATTTGATTTTTGATATCAAAACACCGTGCGTAGTATTGTTGCTTACACTCCAGTAGCCATCCAGGTTGATGGGAATAGAAAGCTGGGTACCTGCGGGCACTACTGTACCATCTTCCAGGGTAGTTTCTGTTCGGGCAAACTGCGTAGCATTTGTGATGTAATTGTTGGTTACTTCTGCTCGTATGAAATTAGAAATGGAGGTGTTCTTGTCTACATTATTTTTACCCATACGCATAAAAAGGGAATGCGAGTAACTCTGCTTTAGATTCGGATTACCGATAGACCAAAGTAGTGTATTGCTTCTATCTACTACGTTTTGCAACTGATTGACTGAGGGCTCGTCCGTATCGGTAGAATATCTAAAAAACATATCCCCTCCTCCTTTAAAATCTACCCTACCCATTACCGATGGCAGAATATTGTTAAACTTTCGTTGAAAATTGCCCACCTCTGGAAAACGCTGGGTACTGGATAATATCGCGTGTTGATATGTAAGTCGGGCTCTAAAAAACTTACCAAACCCTCGATTGCTGAATGCAATAGCACCCTGATGAGTAGTATAGCCGCTTTCAAAGTCATTGGACAACTCCGAGTTGAAGTCGAACTCTTCGCTTTCATCGCTACCGGTGTAGGCTTCCTTATCAGAAAGCCGATCATTGTAGTTGATTTCATAACTACCCGACAGCTGGCCATTGGTACCTACCGGCTCTGTGTAAGTAATTTCTGAATTGTATGAATAGGATTTATCGGTAGTGAAATACCTATAATTTGTCAGCGAGTCTTCTCCCGCCTCTGTGAGGAGTTCTCTCTGGTAGTTTTTTCTATCGGTATCTCTTATCTGATTTCCAAGTTCCACGGATATGGTTCGTCCGATTTTGTTAAACTTGTGTTGAAAGTCGATATCATTTCTAAAGTTGTAACTTTTATTCAGGCTGGTGTAGTTGTTTGTAGTGGTTTTGATGACATCACCATTGCTATCCCGGGTTTCTGCAAATGCCTGTTGCTGGCTTTCATTATCCTGAAAACTGATCGACGGCCTTACTACCAGTCTGTTTTTATCATTTATATTATAGTTTATCCGCATATTGAGTCGATGATTCATATTATCGCTCTCGCTTTTATTTTCAGCGGTGTAATAGTCGCTACCGTCTGTAGCCAACTGCCTGTTTGTATAAGTATCGTTGCTATTGCTGGTTTGGTTGAAAAAATAGCTTCCTTCAAAAGTGGCTTTTTCGCTAAGGTTGTCTGTGAAATTGAGACCTACAGAATTGGTCTGAGTGATACCACTTTGTGTACCGGTCAGAAAACTGCCACCTGAATTTCCTCGACGAAAGCCTCCACCTCCGCCCCCTACTCCGGCAAGATCCTCACTGCTAAAGTTTTGCACGTTAATGTTGTTAGACATTCCTATTAGCGTCACTCTACGATCGTTGTTGAAAGAGTTAATATTTGCCCCGGCCTTGTAGTGATCGTTGGTACCATATCCACCATAAAACTTCCCAAATTTGCCGTTACGTTTATCTTCACGGGTTACTACATTCATAGTTTTGGTGGTATTGCCATCGTCAAAACCAGTAAATTGTGATCGTTCACTTTTTTGATCAAATACCTGAATATTTTTAACTACCTCAGCTGGTATAGTATTCAGCGACAACAAAGGATCTTGTCCGAAAAACCGCTTGCCGTCCAAAAGCACCTGCTGGATAGTCTCTCCGTTGGCAGTGACGCCCGTACCATCTACAACTATACCCGGCATTTTGCTTACCAGGTCTTTGGTACTGGCATCTTTATTCACTTTATAAGCGTCTGCATTAAACTGTGTCGTATCTCCCTTCTTCTCTATGGCTATTACCTCTCCCTTTACCTCCACGGCATCCAGCATTTTAGAATCTTGCCGAATAGTTACTTTCCCCAGATTCAGGTCTACTACCCCCACGCGCACCACATTGGTATAGGGCTGGTACCCCATACTGGAAATAATCACCTTATAGAAAGCGTTTTCAAGATTTTGCACTAAAAACTTACCCTCATAGTCTGTAATGGCATATTTCGACTTTAGCGAATCACGAATATTAATCATGCGAACTGTAGCACCTATCACTGCTGTACCATCGTCGGCATCTGCCAGCACACCACTGGCTTTCCACTGGGTTCGTTCAGGAAGCAAGGTTTCTTCTTCATTTGTTCCACGCCTTCCTTCTGACATTTTTTTGTAGATCAAAAACTGGTCATCGTCCAGCACATCCGCTACCAGCCCGTCTTTTTCGTTGCGCAGAGCTTCCATGCGTGTACGCATTTTGCCCCAATCGCGTGTTTTCATAATCTCATCACGAGCTTCTTTAAATGTCTGGGTAAATTCATCGTAAATGCCATCGAGCAATTCCTTCTGATCAGCAGACAAATCTTTTATACCGCCGTACACGTTTTGTTTTTCCCGCGCTACCATATCTTCAGGGCTCATCCGCTGTGCCCGCGCCGACAGCATACCTACGCAGAGTAATACAATTCCCAAAAACAGTTTTCTATTATTTATTTTCATATTTTATGTGATCATGTCGAATGGTTTTTTCGACTATTTGCTAGACAGACCCTCCTGTTTTCAATTGAGGTCTGCCTGTTGGTTTATGAATAAAAGGATGTTGTGTAAGCCTTATTGCCGCCCGCCTCTTCTATCGCCCTGACGTCTGTTTTGTTGCCTTTTTTCCATGTAAGCATTGTATTCGGCCTGTTGCTTTTCATCAAGAATTTCTTTCATGGAAGCTTCCTTGCTGTCTCTGGCTTTTTTGAATTTTTCTCGCATCTGCTGCATATTTCCGTTCGAATCGGCTCGTGCCGCAGACAATGATTTTGCGTAATCCTCGAAAACCTGATCGATCATCAATACCTGATCGTCGGTTAAATTGGACACATTTTCCCGAATGGATTTTTTCTCCATTTCTACCCTCTCCGCTGCAGATCGCTGAGGCAGTGGCCTTGTATTTTGAGGCCGTTGTGCCAAAGCATTTATTGAAATCAATAAAAATAATGCTGCTGGAATTACTTTGATCATCTTTTTCATTTGTGTGTAATTAGTATTCACACCATTAGATGACAAAGACTAGAGAAACTTGCTGATTGAAAAAGTTTTTTTTCTAAAAAAAGAAAAATTAAAAGATCAGCTTAGAGGTTCGCCTCTGACCATCGGAGAAGTAAATCGTAACGATGTACATTTTTCTCTTCTCGGCACAAGACATATCGATATAGATTCGTGATGATTCATCGAATATGCCTTTAGACACAGAACGCCCCGTTGGGTCTGACACCAACACTGATGATATGGGTAAGGTATAATTGCTTATGAGCAAACTACTGCTGGTCAATTGCAGATTGTAGACATAATTCATCCTACTGCTTCCAGCCACCAGCACTATATCCGAATAACTGTAAGAGCCGTCGAAATCTGTCTGCTTAAGTCTGTAATACTGTAAAACATCAGAATCAGGCCTGAAGTCATACGTATAAAGCAAACGTTCATTCGAATTACCAGCCCCTGGTATTTCCGTAATGGGCTCAAATACAGTTTGGTCTGTAGACTGCTCCAAAGTAAAATAGTCATTATTAATTTCTGCCAGGGTCACCCATTTTGCTGTTAAGTGGTGATTGTTTTTTTCTACTGTAAAGCTGGCTAAGACAATAGGCAAGGTAGGGTCTACATTTACTCCTGAACAATCGTTGAGCTCACACGAACTTGCATTGATAGTACCTGAGCCTGTGGTGGTAGTTTGACATCCATCTCCCGAACAGGTTATTCCACCAAACACATTGAGTACACCTCCAGAATCTACTCGAATCACTCCATCTTCTGATGAGCCATTCATATTTAATGCACCTGTTACATTTACTGTCACTCCGTCTTCTACACGGATGTGAAGCTCTTCTTCCGACCCGCTAATCCCTCCTACCGTGGCATTGGATTCGAAAATCACTCTTGACTCCTCTCCAACCAAACGTATCGTCCCCGTTACATCGGCGTTGATCCGCAAAGTACCCGTAACTTGAATATCACCATCGTAACTACTACTGAGAGTGCAAGAGCCTACAAAACAGGTACTTGACCCTGTACCGCTACCACATCCGCATGCAAACAGCTGTGTAGATATAGCCAATAAAAAAGAGAGAAATAGAACTATAGCCTTCATCTTTAGAAGTGATTTTAATATTGAGCAATCAACAATAAAAGACCATAGCTTAGGCACAACAAAACTAGTGTAATAACCCCAAATTTCATAATGAGGTAGTCTGGTAGATAACCTTCCACAAAAAAAGCCCCTCTTTACAGTAAAGAGGGGCTTTTTTCATCCATAATCAGTGCATTGTTTATACCACTACGTTTATAATCCGCTTGGGTACAATGATCACCTTTCGGGGTGGCTTGCCTTCAGTCCATTTTTGCACTACGTCAGCAGCCAATACCTCTGCTTCTATTTCTTTCACAGGCTTGTCTACTGCAAACACCATCTTGGCACGAACCTTTCCGTTGATTGATACCGGGTATTCGTGGGTATCTTCTTTCAGATACGATTCGTCGTACGCGGGAAATTCAGCCACACTAATACCTCCTTCATGACCCAACCTTTGCCAAAGCTCTTCTGTGATGTGTGGCGCAAATGGCGACAGGATAAGTACCAGTTTTTCCAGCACTTCCCGCTTGTTGCACTTTAGTGCTGTAAGCTCATTTACTGCAATCATCATGGCACTTACCGAGGTGTTGAGCGAGAGGCTTTCTATATCCTCGCCTACCTTCTTGATGGTTTTATGAATTATCTTCAGTTCTTCGGCGGTTGGCTTTTCTTCCGATACCGCAAACTTTTCTTCCTGATCAAAAAACAAACGCCACGTTTTTCTCAAAAACTTAAACACTCCGTCTATACCGTGTGTATTCCAGGGCTTAAATTGCTCCAACGGCCCCAAAAACATCTCGTACATACGCAGAGTGTCAGCCCCATATTTTTCTATTATGTCGTCGGGGTTTACCACATTGTACTTGGACTTAGACATTTTCTCCACTTCATAGCCGCAGATATACTTGCCATCCTCCAACACAAACTCAGCATCTTTCAGATCGGGTCTCCACTGCTTAAACGCCTCTGTATCGAGTACATCATTGCTTACTATATTCACATCCACATGCATGGGTGTAGTGTCATATTCTTTTCGCAAGCCCGCCGACACAAATTTGTTTTCGCCCTTTACCCGGTACACAAAATTGGATCGTCCCTGAATCATCCCCTGGTTTACCAGTTTTTTAAAGGGTTCACTTTCTGAAACAATCCCCAGATCGAATAAAAACTTGTTCCAAAACCTCGAATACAGCAAGTGTCCTGTGGCATGCTCCGAGCCGCCTATGTACAGATCCACGTCCTTCCAATAGGACTGAGCTTCCTCACTTACAAAACGAGTCTCATTTTTGGCATCCATGTAGCGATACCAATACCAGCTAGACCCTGCCCACCCCGGCATGGTGCTGAGTTCCATAGGGTACGCCGTGCTTTCTCCTTCGGGAGTGTAGGTAAAATCTGCTGCTCTACCCAGCGGCGGGTCTCCCGCCTCAGTAGGCAGGTATTTATCAATTTCCGGCAATACCACGGGCAAATCTTTTTCTGCCACAGGGTACGGAAGGTCATCTTTAAAATAAATCGGAACGGGCTCTCCCCAATAACGCTGACGTGCAAATATTGCATCGCGTATACGGTAATTCACTTTTCGTGCACCTATTCCCTTCTCCTCCAGATAAGCTATGGCTTTTTCTGTGGCTTCTTCATAGGTCAGGCCTTTCAGCATTCCCTCATTGGCTACTTTACCTTCCTTAGTCGGATCAGCTTGCTCGCTGATATCGGCATTTTCATACACCGGCACTATTGGCAGGTCAAAGTGTTTGGCAAAATCATAATCACGCTGATCGCCTCCGGGAACTGCCATTACGGCTCCTGTACCATAGCCGGCTAATACATAGTCTGCTATCCATATTGGTAGCTTTTCTCCTGTAAAAGGATGAATCGCGTACGCTCCGGTAAACTCACCCGTTACAGTCTTTACCTGTGCCATTCTATCGCGCTCCGACTTGTTTTTGGCTTGTGCCACATAGGCCTCTACTGCAGTCCGTTGCTCATCGGTGGTAATGGCCGACACCAGCTCATGCTCGGGAGCCAACACCATAAAAGTCAGGCCATAAACAGTATCTATCCGTGTGGTAAATACCCGTACGGTTTCTTCAAAGCCTTCTATTTTCAGGTCCATTTCGGCTCCAACAGACTTACCTATCCAGTTGCGCTGCATTTCTTTTAGTGGCTCGGGCCAATCTACAGTATCCAATCCCTGCAGCAGCTTTTCTGCATAAGCGGTAATACGCATGCTCCACTGCTTCATCAGCTTGCGCTCTACGGGATAGCCTCCCCGCTCCGAAAAACCTTCTTTTACCTCATCATTGGAAAGCACAGTACCTAACTCCGGGCACCAGTTTACAGTAGTTTCAGACAAATATGTAAGCCTGTAGTGTAGTAAGATTTCCTGTTGTTGCTGATGTGAAAACGCCTGCCACTCAGCACCAGAAAACTCAGGGGTGTCTTCGTCGCACACGGCTTGTACGCCAGCATTGCCGCCTTTCTCAAACTGAGCTACAAGTGTCTCTATAGGCTCGGCCTTGTCGCTGCTGGTGTTGTACCAGCTATTGAACAGCTGAATAAAAATCCACTGTGTCCACTTGTAATATGCCGGATCGCAGGTTTGTACTTCTTTGTCCCAATCAAAGGAAAAACCGATGTTTTCCAGTTGCTCTTTATAGCGTTTAATGTTGGTTTCGGTAGTGATGGCGGGATGTTGGCCGGTCTGTATCGCATATTGCTCTGCCGGTAACCCAAATGCATCAAATCCCATAGGGTGCAAAACATTGTAGCCTTTTATGCGCTTGTATCGCGACACAATATCGGAAGCGATATATCCCAGCGGGTGCCCCACGTGCAACCCTGCTCCTGAAGGGTATGGAAACATATCCAATGCATAAAATTTAGGCTTGGAAGTATCTACCGCAGCAGTAAATGTCTTATATGTTTTCCAGTATTGTTGCCACTTTTTTTCTATTTCAGAAAAGTTGTATTCTGCCATTTTTTTATCCTTTGATCGATGGAGGAAGTAAAATTAAGGGGCAAAATTAAAAGGAAATAGGGGAATAGCTAAGGCTATCCCTTAAATGATTTTAGAGTTTAAAATGAAGTGCAACAAATAGTTTTCTCATTAATGAATAAGGCTGACGGCATCAGCCATTGCTGGCGGGTATAGATACACACTGCTGAAAGAATGAAATCATTTACGAAGAAACCCAAAGGCATCAAAAAAACTGACAATTATGGATCAAATGATATTTCTTTTCCGATAGGTTATAAAAAGAAAAAACCCTTATATTACACATACAAGGGTTTTAGTAGCGGGGAGCAGAATCGAACTGCCGACCTCAGGGTTATGAATCCTGCGCTCTAACCATCTGAGCTACCCCGCCAAAAGGGATGCAAATTTATACACAATGATTTTTATTTTGCTAAAAGATTCAAAAATCTTTTGACAGAATTTTGAAAAAAATCTGTACATTGAATTTTAATTAAATGAAGGCGCTATGAGCAAGTTTGAATATACAGGAGAATTCGAATTTAAAGCATCAAAAAAGATGCTGTACCCTTACCTATCTACTGCCAGCGGACTGGCACAATGGTTTGCCGATGATGTAAACATTGACGAAGACAAGGTACTAACCATTATATGGGATGGTGAGGAAAATAAGGCTCGTATGGTTGCGCATCGTACCAACAGTTTTGTAAAGATAGAATTTATCCCAAGCGACCCCAACGACGATGATCCAAACTATGTGGAGTTTAAAATAGACATGAACGAACTGACACAGGCAGTATTTATACGTGTAACAGACTACTCAGAAATGGACGATCTGGACGAACTGGGCGAATTGTGGGAAAATCTGATGCACAACCTGAAAGAAATAGTGGGCGGCTAAAGTCGCCCCTTACATTACTCCTCTCACTCAACACACCTCTAGTACTTACTACACCATAAAAAAGTTCAGCCGGAATATGTGCTGTACTTTATAACCACGCACATAGTTCCGGCTTGAACTCTATCATCGAACTGCGTTAAACTTGAATTCTTACATCATTAGTCATTGGCTTCTACCTGCTCCAACTGCCTCCTGTGGTATCTTTTCATAACCTTACCCACGGTAAGCCCCTGATACAACACTGAACAAACCACCACCACATAGGTCATGGTAACGATAAGTTCCTGCCCTTTGAAATCGGTAAGAGAAAGCGAAACCGCTACGGGCAATCCTCCTCGCAACGCTCCCCAGGACAGTACTGAAATGGTTCCATTGTCGAACGAACGATTGAGAGACATCAATCGAATAGGAATAAAGACACTTACCCACCGGGCAAAAATCACGATATTGATCGCAAAAAAGCCCAGGGCAAAGTAATCCATCCTGAGAGGAATGACGAGCATTTCAAAACCAATAAGCACAAACAGCATGGCGGCCAGGGTCTCTTCCATGAGTTGCCAGAATTTGTAAACATATGCACCCACTGCACCGTCTCCGTTTCCATCACTGACGGGATTGCCAATAACCAACCCAGACAAAACCGCCACCAGCATGGACGAAACGGAAAACAATTCTGCAACATAAGACCCTGACATCACCAATGCCAGCGTAATAAGAACCTCGACTTGCACGTCATCATTGTCAATGAACTTGAGTACTCTGTAACCGAGCCACCCAAAGAATAGTCCTACAACCAGACCTCCGCCAAGATCTCTGATAAAAACCCAGACTACTCCTCCTATGCTAACCGAGCCTACTACAGCTTCTTCGTTGTATAGATTTACTAATACCAGAGCGAGAACTATGGCTACACCGCCATTGAGTAGAGACTCGCCCGAAATTTTATTTTCCAATTCATTGGAAAGGTTATGCCGACGTATCATTTTGGTAACGGCCACCGGGTCGGTAGACGAAATCAGTGCTCCAAACACCAGACACCCTAAGAAATGTAATTGGATGTTCATAAGGCCTGTGAGAAAGTAAACCAGTATACCTATAACAAAAGTGGAGATGAGTACACCAAAAAAGGACAACACCAAAACCGGTATAAACTGCTCTCCAAGCCGCCTGAAATTAATATTTAATGCTCCCGCAAAAAGCATCACACTGAGCACAAACCGATACATGACCTCTGCAAAGTCATATTGCTTGACCTGCTCTGCAAGATGGAATTCGGGAAATAGCAGGCCAAAAGCCAACACCAATACCGATAGCACCAGAGCCATAATAATAAGCCCAATAGATGATGGCAGCTTCAAGTAAAAGGTATTGATAAAAATGAAGAGACCCGAGAAAAAAACCAGTACGGCTATAATGTCATAAATTTGCATAACTTTCAGTCAATTCAATACTACATGATTTGGCCTAATTGCGAATGCAAGTTAGCAGCAATAACCGTCGGTTGTACTCTGCAAAATTTTGGATAGCATACTCCGTATAAATACGGATAACACACTGTTAAGGAACTAATTAATGTCTGTTTTTCGTTTCCGTAGAAATATCTGATCACCTTAACCCCTACATTTGTATCATGAATTCAGCTCCCAAATCATACAAAGACAGCTACCTGCCGGTAGATCCCGATTTTGTAGAAATAGTAGACAAAGCCATAGCTGCCAATAAAAAAGGTAAAGTTCACTACTTTGACACCACGGGCAATGTCAACACTTGTGAAGGGCTATTGACCGCTCTAACCAAACAGGATAAAGGTACATTCTTAGAAATAGATAAAACACACAGGGTAAGACTCGACAAAATCATAACCTTGCTGGGAAGACCCGGCCCGGCATACGACACCTACGACCGCTATGCCAATGCGTGCCTGGCCTGCGAAGACCTGGGGCAATTTGGCGGATAAGCCTTTGCCTGGTTATATCCCCCGCATGACATAGGTGATACGGGTGGCAAAGTTTTCAGAAAAACCTCCCGGATTGCGATGCGGACCATAGCGATAGAAAAAACTAAGCCCTAAACCTCCATACAGTTTGCCGAAAAATTTGTACTTGATCAGGTTGTTAAAACCAAGACCGCTCTCTACATACCCTTTGTTGTAACTCTGAAACGACACGTCCTGCCCGGAATGCCGATGCATATCATACAACTCACCCCACCCTACATGATGATACACTACTATATCGGGTCGTAGTTTTGCACCGGCAAAAATCCGGTTACCGAAATCATGTGCATAGAAAATATTGAGAAAACGATTGGACACAAACTCATACAACCCCATAGTCTGAAAGTGGTCTTCTATAATCACACTACTGGTAGCCATATTTCCTCCTCTGCCATTAAACAACAATATATATGGGAGATTCTTTTCTACATCACCAGCCTCTATGGCTATATCCGATTCACCGATATGCCCCACTCTAAATTTAAACCCAAGCGATGCTGATATCTTGTTGAAATCGTATTCACCGTTGAACATATTGGTAATTCCTCTGTTGTAATTTATGTACAACACAGGATAAGACGACTTGATTCTGTTTACCTGTCCCAGCGTATGTGTTATGCGTTCTTTTACCGCAATACGTGTACGCAAAGTAAACTCCGTCACATCAAAGTGATTTTCATATTCGTTATTTGAGGCCAAAAACCGATAATCATACTGCGGCACCTCAGTGTAGTCATGGAGACCCAGCTCCAGCAGGTGGTATCCGGGCGTGCGAAAAGAAAGCTTTACGTGGTTAGACTCATAGCTATTCATATTGCCTATAAAAACCGTCCTGAAAAAATCCTTCTCCTTATTTATATAAATCACATTACCCGGTTCTCGTATCTCTTTTTGATGCTCAAACCGCAACAACGCATCGTGTTTTTTGTTGAGAAAAAAATCTGCACCATAGCCATATTTCCAGGCTTTATCTCTAAATCCATAAGCGCCATACCCATGCAGGCCCATCACTTTGAAAATATCTTTGCCCAGCTTGGCTCCCAACCCCAGGCGTGCTCCTTCATACCTACCCAGAGCAAAAATATTGTGAAAGACTACCACCGGAGGAACCCTGTGATTGAGGTCCTGCTTATAAAACGCCCCTACCCTCTGTACCAAATTAGCCATAGTACTCTGGTGGCGTAGCGTATCTACTCTAAGGTAGGTGAGTCGCTCCTTTTTTGTCAAAGGCACTATCCGGTGAGTATTCCAAAACTCCTCAGCCTGCCGGGTAGCATAGTGATCGCAAAAAACCAACTCCACTTTCTTTTCTTCCTTGGTCAGGTCGGGATCTATCTCTACATCCTTTATATAGGTTTTTTTATCATAAACAGTACCCAGATATGGCTTTGGAAACTTATCTACCGAGTAGAGATAGTTGAGTTGTTTGGGAAACCACTCTTTACCATCAACAAATTCATACGCACAGGCTATCTGAAAATCTGCCAGATGTGATTGCGCAGGTTCCACTACGATATGCTGAATAGCATACTGGTTGCTGTTGATATACATACGTCCTACCAGCCCGGGAAAACGCAGGTGAGAAGGCCTGAAACTAACAATATACACCGTATCTTCACCTACCTTTAGTGTACTTTCATGGTGAAAATCATATTTTTTATAATTTGCCAACCCTACAGGACTAGCATACCTCACTCCTAAAAAATCAAAATAATTTCGATAAAACGAAATCGGGTGCAGGTTTGTCGTTAGTGGGGTTATTTCGTCTTCGTGCAAGCCGGTCACTTTCAGCCCCAGCACTTTTTCATGATCGCGTCGAGGGTATTCAAAAGTACGCTCAGTGATTGTTTCTATTACTTCCACGTGCTGTTCTCCATAAACCCGGTGATGCTTGTGAAATAAAGAATCATCTTTTACTATGGCTTTGTATTTTTCGCTGAGTCTATGATCGGCAAGCTGATACAAATCAACGACCGTCTTGTTATAAGTCTGGTACTTAAACGACCCTCCTAAGCGCTCAGGATCATGAAGCCTCTCATTGGCTATAACCTTTTCGATAATATACCTGCCACTATCTACCAAATCCAAACCTGGATAATGTACCCCTCTGCTTTCTCTGTGAGACAACCTTAAAACGATAGAATCTCCAGGATACGATGGCAACTCAAACACCTGAGTGTGATAATCGGGGTGACTAACAGAAATAAAATTGGAATAAGTGCTTTCGAAGCGGATTTTTCCATCTATATCTGAAAAAACACCACTTGTAGAATCCAGATCCAAATATGCATAGGCAAACTGCACCTCTTCGCCCTCCATCCCTTTTAAGTAGGCAGTAGTATAGCTAGGCTGTCGGGCATGTCCCCCAGCAGCTACCACGAGAACAAGAAATGATAAAACCAAAGCAAGCCGACTGCTATACCGAAAATACCTTGACCTTATACTAACCACTTGTAGGTTGATTGAATACACAGCTCTATCATACATATAAAAATCCCTGCACGAGGGATTGCATTTCGAAAATGAAGCCTGCCTTGTAGAATTTGCAGGCTGCCGTTTGTTAAACAACCCTAAATATACACAGTACACAAGGAAACAAAACAATTTTCACTTATGAAAAGACATCTACAGGCACTTCTTTAGCCGCTGGCAAAGAAAAACAAAACGTGCTTCCCCTATCGGAAATCGGGTGAACCCATATCTTTCCATTCATTTGCCGTATTAGGTCATCGCACAGCATGAGCCCAATCCCAGCTCCTTTTTCTTCCGAGGTACCAAACCGAGCTTTTACCATACCATTGCCAAACAATGTCTGCTTAATCTCGTCTGACAACCCCACTCCATCGTCTGACACAGACACCACAAGTTGCTTGTCTTCCTGCTTGGAAAAAACACATACACAACCTCCCTCCTGAGTAAACTTAATGGCATTACTCACGAGGTTGCGCACTACCGACTTGAGCATATCTTTGTCGCCCATCACATACGCATCAAAAGGCACTTCACTCTTAACGGTTACCTTCTTTCGAGCGGCTTGTATTGCAAATGGCTTTATACTTTCATCCACCAACGTAGCTACATTCAATGGCTCGATACTAGCCTCTACTGTATTAGTCTTGAGCTGAGAAGATGCCCAAAGCAGTATATTATCTAAAAGCACCAGAGAAGCATCCATACTTTCACGTATCCCTTTAAAGAGCCGCTTGGCCTCTTTTTCTCCTACCTGCCCACGATCTACCAAACCCAGCAGTCCGTAAAGTGACGTGAGAGGTCCTCTTAAATCGTGCGAAACAATAGAAAGCAACTTTCCCTTCACCACATTAGCCTTAGACAACTGCTCCGTACGCTGCAGCACCTTTCTGTCCAGCGAGCGGGTCAACTCCTCCTCTCTATTAAACGCTTTCACCGACTTACTCGCCAGCTCGTATGCCTGAATAAAAATAAATACAATACAGCTGTAATTAAACACCTCCATAGTACGGTAAATGAAATTGAAATACATGATATCATTTACAATACCGGCTATAAGCACAGCAAAACCAATCAAAAAAACTCCCGAATGTGCTACCCGCTCTATGTAAGCCCTAAACGTAACCCACATTACATAAATAGTAGCCACTAGCCCACTGACCTGAAAAGCCAACAAACTACTGGATATATAACCACTGGGAGAAATAAGAACATACACCAAAAACAAACAGAAATAAGACAAAATGAAACGGTATACACTTTTCTTTATCCTTCCTTTAAACAACGCATTGTAATACACCAGATAAAGTATGGGGATCAGGTAAAGAATCATCAACTCCAGTTTGTTCATGACATACCACCATGACATAGGGGTAATTTCAAAAAGAATCTTTTCGCCACGACTAAGCAGCCTAAAGATAAAGTTGACACAAAACAAGCCAAAATAAAGATTGGCAATCTCACGCGACCGCAAGAAAAACAAACCAAAATGATATATGGCGCTAAACAGCAAAAAACCAATAAGCAACCACTCTTCGATTATAAAATTTCTAACCCGGGACAATATCTGATTACTGGTTCCTAACACAATAGGCACAGGAATACCACCGGAATCCCTATGAAACTCCGACAACCTTACCACTACATCCAACACCGCAGTATCGGCTGGAATAAGTGTTCGTTTCACCACAAACTGGGGCTTACTCTCAGAAGCAGATGTGCCTATTACACCACATTGAGCCACCAGCTCTCCATTAACCTCAAGCTCATAAGCTGTGCGTATATCTTTAATTTCAAATTGTAAATTCTCATGATTATCGGGCAGCAGAATTTGCAGCCGCAATGTGCCATACCCATGGCGAGGAAGGGAGCGCCCTGCAATTTTTTGGTGACGCCAAATTCCCGGACTCATCAGATACCCCGAATGCTCTAAAGGATTCTTTTGAAAATCCAGATAAGAATAAAACTCTTGCCAATAGAGCTCCCATTCTCCTTTTAGCTTTACTGCCCCATCTTTCTGAAAATTCCAATGGCGCAAATCCATTACGCCCTTTGTTGCCACAGGATGGTTAGAATTGCGGGAACCACAACCCCCAATGGCAACAGTAAATGCCATAATAATAAAGCAACGAACCAAAAAAATCATATAAGCAAGCGGCCGGTGTAGAGTTTAGTCGCTCCATACAAAACTGATTTTGTACAGATTGCAAAATTCAATTTAAGCAGAAAAAACTATTTGAGAAACAGAAAGTGCCACTATCACTATGGCTTAGTGAAAAATATAAAAGATTAATTTCACAGCTAAGCAGAGTAATCACAAACAACGCTAACCAACTGTAAATGAAAGAATAACCACCTGTACACTTTTCCTTAAAAGCGCGTATATCAAAATAACATTCTAAAAAATAATTATTCTTTAGTTCGCATCAACGCAGACATACATACTCTCTTACCCTCCCTGCTCAGAGGTTCTTTTATTCTTCCGTCACTTCCAAAAAAATATTTTTAAGTAGAACCAACTGATTTTCAATACTCTATTTTCTACTCAAAAAATATTTAAAGATTTATTGCCAACAGCTATTGTTTAATCAAATCTTTCGTTCTAGCTTTGCATCGCTTTTAAAGCAAAACAGTTGAGGAGCGGTAGTTCAGCTGGTTAGAATGCCTGCCTGTCACGCAGGAGGTCGCGGGTTCGAGTCCCGTCCGTTCCGCTTAACACTCAAGGAGTTACACCAAAAATGTAACTCCTTTTTTTATGCCTTGATTTTTCAAAATATCCCTCCAGACCCTAAAAACAAAAAAGCCTTTCATGTTTCATGAAAGGCTTTAAAGTCGGGATACCAGGATTCGAACCTGGGACCCCCTGGTCCCAAACCAGGTGCGCTACCGGACTGCGCTACATCCCGTTTTTGTAATCGAACAACACATTACTTGTGTTTTTCGAGGTGCGAAGATAGAGCAATTCTCATAACAAAGAAATTTTTAACTAAAAAAAATCACCTACCTATGATATTTATTACAAACAGCACACAAAACTTCACCAATCGCTAAAAACTCAAACCAGAGACGAATCATACAGCAATGGAAAAAACTGACCTTCCATTCGTTCCCCCTCCAATACAGGCGGCACTCCCCGAAGCAATTCTTCATTGGTAGCTGAGCGCGTGCCATCGGCGAATACATTCAACACAAAAGCTCTTCGTGAAATATCCGATTTATTTTCATACGACCCATGCACCATAAGCGGATGATGAAATGTACCATACCCTTTGGGCATCTCTATAGCCACACGACTATCATAAGCCTTCTGCTGTTCTTCTGTCAGGTAATTGCGTAAACTATCCATATTCCCTGCCAGATCTATTTTTTCCAGCAAAGGCCAATTATGACTTCCCGGAATATAATGAAGACAGCCATTGTCAACCGTGGCATCATCTAACCCTACCCAGCAAGTAAGGTGCTGCATGGGAGTCGTTCGGGTCCAGTAGCTATAATCCTGATGCCATGCCACCACACCCCCATGACGAGCAGGCTTGCAAAACAACTGATCGTGCCAGAAACGAACAGCCTTCTCTCCCAGCAGCTGACTAGCTGCTACCACAAAACGGGGATTCCAAAGCACATCGTGAAAGCCTTCAGCGATTCGCCAGTGACCCAGAGAATGGAATAACACTGCATTTGGATCATTGGATTCGTTGGAATGAAATTCATAAAACAAATCATTCTTTGGGTGGGCCGGGTCCGTCAACTTAGCCAACTCCTCATTCAGCACGTCTACCTGATAATCTTCCAGCAGCTTTACGTTGTGCAAATAACCATTTTTATGAAAAAACTCCACCTGAGCATCTGATAATCGAAATTGATCCCAGGCTTCCTTCGCTGACATTTCAGGAAACAAATCGGTCAGTAAACCATGATGGTGTGATAAATCTCTATGCAATGTTTTCATATCTTTTTTTAAATCAAAATTGAACAGATTAAACACTGACTTCTTCTTCTATTTTGCATAAAAAATAATTTATTTTATCAGTATTTTACATACAGGACTTTAAAAGCAAACATTATAAGCATCTTTTTTTAGTGAAAGCCACTCCCCAAAAAGCCCCCCTATACGAAAACATACCTTCATCTGAGCAATCCTCTATCAGGGCTTTTGTGTTTGAAAACAAAGAATTTGACGGACACTGGCACTATCATCCGGAAGCTGAGCTCACCTTTATTCTCCGAAGCAGCGGCCTAAGGTATGTAGGCAATCATGTTAGCAATTTCACACCTGGAGACTTGGTTTTACTGGCCCCAAACACACCGCATTGCTGGAAAAACACCCATCCGCTTACTTCACCCGCTAAAGCCATCGTAATTCAATGGAAACCTGACACACTACACGCCATACCGGAATTCACCCCATTTCACCAGCTGATAAAAAAAGCCGGAGCTGGCCTGTGGTTTCATGCCATACATCCTCCTCAAATAGAACAGCTCCTGCTTAAACTGCTTTGCGCCAACCCAATAAACAAATACATGCATTTTATACAGCTGTTGTCGCTGCTGACCGAATCAAAACACACAACCCTGGCAAGCGCATCCTTTTCCTCGTCCGATCCGGCATCATCCGAAAGCAGACTAAATACCGTCATCGATTTTGTAAAAGAAAAGTATACTGGTAAAATAAAACTACTGGAGGTAGCACAAAAAGTACACATGACAGAGCAGTCATTTTCCCGCTTTTTTAGCAAGACCATGCAAAAGCCTTTTTTCAATTACCTCAATGAGTTTCGGATTAATATGGCCTGCACTTTATTGGTAGATACAGACAGGCAAGTTGCTGAAATCGGGTTTTCTTGTGGATACGAAAGCCTCCCTTTTTTCTACAAACAATTCAAAAAAATCAAAGGGATATCTCCTCTTCAGTATCGCAGACAGCACATTTCCAGACACATGCAGTCCTAGTTTTTTGAGTCTTTTTCTCTTTCAGACTTGGGCTTCAGCTGCCCCCTCAAGTACAGATTGTATTCATCACATGTAAGCTTACCTTCTATACCCGAGTAGCTACAAGTCACATATTTGAGCTCAAATGTTCCCTTGGTTATCACGACTCCACTGCCCTTACACACAGGGCAAAGCACCATATCTCCCGGACAGTCTATTCTGGTGTTAGATGTGAGCGACTTTTCCGTCTCGGCTATTTCCTCATCCCTCTCTGCCAGATACTCTTTATTGGCCAATTCTAGGTATTTTACTGTCTCATCAAAATATGCACCACTGGTTCCTTTCAGCTCTACATACTTATTCAGCCAGTCTATCGCCTGCTTGTATTTTTTCAGGTGAAAAGAATTTCTGCCAAAATAATACGTCAGCTCACTGGGGAGCTTGCCTATGTTTGCCATAGCAAATCGAAGCAGCTTATCAGCCTCCTCGTATTTACCATCCAGCATAGCCTCATACCCCTTGTCCATGCTGGTTACAGCTTTGGGATTGGGAGAAGTTTGCCCCCAGGCATTGATCGCAAACAATAAAAATATTTTTAGTATATATACTCGCATCAAATTGTCAGGCTAAATTACTTATCTAAATGCAATACTTTCACATAGGTTGCCATAATTTTCCCAAACAGGCAGAAGACAAACCACCCGACACTACACTGTACTATAATTAACAATCTGACCAATAAACCTTCTATATGGATAGATAATGTTTAATAAAAGCGACCTATTGCTAAAAAGCTTTCAATAATTCGTCACTTTATTCAACTATTATTTTGATTTATAAAAGAGTTAGTCAATATTTGTGCCTCAAAATAAGAAAAATGAAAAGAGCATACGGATATTACTTTTATTTTTATTTCTTCGATCAGAAATGGGGTTGAAAAGTGAATTCTATATGCATATAAGAAATACTAAGAAGCCCCAAAACATGGGGCTTTTTTTATGGGCAATATTTAAAAACAAACAATGAAAATCGGCATACAAGGAGTTAAGGGTTCTTTTCACGACTTAGCAGCGTCGTTATACTTTCATAGCGACAGCTACGAAATTCAGCCGTTCAGCGAATTTCGTTCGCTAGCCAAAGCCGTGAGCAACAAAGAACTAGACTATGGTGTGATGGCCATCGAAAACACGATAGCCGGAAGCATCTTGCCCAACTATGCCCTGATGAGTGAATACGGCCTGGAAATTTCCGGCGAAGTATACTGCCGTATAGAAATGAGCTTTCTGGTAAACCCGGGAATCAAAATCGAAAACATCAAGCATGTATACTCGCACCCCATGGCTTTGCTGCAATGCGCCGATTTTTTAGGAAAGCATCCGCACATAAAGCTAAATGAAGCAGAAGACACAGCTGATAGCGCCCGGATGATCAAAGAAAAACAACTTTTTGACAGTGCCGCCATAGCCAGCCATAGGGCAGCCGAAATATTTGGATTGGAGGTGCTGGAAGAAAACATCGAAACCAACAAAGAGAACTATACACGCTTCCTCATACTCAAGGGGAGAATGAACGGCTTTAACCAAAAAGCCGAAAAAGCATCACTCAGCTTGGTAACCAACCACAAACCCGGCAGCCTGGCAGATACGCTGATGATTTTCAAAAACTACAACCTAAACATGACCAAAATACAGTCTATACCCATACTGGGAAAGCCGTATAAATACTCCTTTAATATAGATGTGGTCTGGGAAGAATATGAAGACTTTCTAAACGCCATGAAAGAAGTAAAGAAGACTGCCGGATCGCTCCGAATACTCGGCGAGTACAAAAGAGGCAATAGCCCGGCACAAGTAGACTCCATACCCGTACTGAAATAACCATGATACAAACAGCCAATAGATTAAACAGCGTGCAGGAATACTACTTTTCCAGAAAACTGGAAGAGATACGACAGATGAATGCCGCCGGCAAAGATGTAATTAACCTGGGCATAGGCTCTCCCGACCTGGCGCCTGCTCCTGCAGTAACAGATGCACTGAGTCAGTCTGCTGCCAACCCCAAAAACCACGGATACCAATCGTACCGCTCTATTGAGGAGCTGCGTGTAGCTATTGCTGAGTTTTACAACCAACACTTTGGCGTAAACCTCAACCCTAAGACAGAAATACTGCCACTACTGGGATCTAAAGAAGGGGTCATGTACATCTCTATGGCGTTTCTCAATCCCGGCGACACTGTATTGATCCCCAACCCGGGCTACCCTGCGTACGAGGCTGTGGCTAAGATGATAGAAGCCAATCCGGTGCGCTACAACCTAAACAAAGACAATAGCTGGGCACCCGATCTGGCAAGCATCGATTCTGAAACCCGTAAAAAGGCTAAAATCATGTGGGTCAATTACCCCAACATGCCCACGGGTGCTGACGGATCGAAAGAAATATTTGACAACCTGATTCAGTTTGGAAAAGAAAACAACATCCTGATCTGCAATGACAACCCTTACAGCTTTATCCTCAACGATACTCCCAAAAGCATACTGGCTCAGGACTCAGCTAAAGAACATTGCCTCGAACTAAACTCCATGAGCAAGGCCTTTAACATGGCTGGCTGGCGAGTAGGTATGGTTTCCGGACATCAGGAATACATAGATGCTATACTCAAAGTAAAATCTAATGTAGACTCAGGCATGTTCAAGCCCGTGCAGGAAGCTGCTATTGCAGCTTTGCAGCTTTCTAGCGACTGGATAGCCGAAAACAACGTAGTATATAAGAAAAGAAAAGCCAAAGCTGCCGAGCTGCTGCACACCATTGGGTGTGAGTTTGACGAAAATCAGGTAGGCATGTTTCTATGGGCCACTAATCCGGCTGGTCGCCAGAGTGAGGAGTTTATAGAAGAAATCCTTCAAAAGGCGCACGTATTTATCACGCCGGGCACCATATTCGGTTCCAATGGCGAGGGGTTTGTTCGCGTATCCCTCTGCTCTACCGAAGAAAAATTCAGCGAATCGATAGCGAGAATTAAAAAAGCAGGAATATCATGAAAGTAGCTATAATAGGACTGGGTCTTATCGGTGGTTCTGTAGGGCTGGGGTTGAAAAAAAACACTTCCGGCACTCACATCATTGGTATAGACAAAAACCCTGAAAACGGCACGAAAGCTCTTCAACTGAACCTCGTCGATGAGGTTTGCTCACTCGAAGAAGGTATAGCCAAAGCCGACACGGTTGTAATAGCCATACCGGTAGACCAAACAATAGCGCTACTACCCAATATACTGAACAACATCAGTAGCAATACCGTTGTTTTGGATATGGGATCTACCAAAGGCCAGCTTTGCAGATCCATAGCAGGTCACCCCAACAGACCTGCATTTGTAGCCACACACCCGATAGCCGGTACTGAAAACAGCGGCCCGGAGGCTGCTTTTGACAGCCTGTATCAAAACAAAACCGGCATACTTTGCGATGTAGAAAAAAGCGCTCCACACGCCGTATCTACAGCACGCAACCTATACACTGCCCTCGGCATGAAGATTATAGAAATGGGAAGCGAGGCACATGACCTTCATATAGCGTATGTATCTCACTTGTCTCATATCAGCTCCTTTGTACTGGGACAAACGGTACTGGAAATAGAAAAAGACGAAAAAAGTATATTCAATATGGCCGGAAGTGGTTTTGCCTCAACTGTACGTTTGGCAAAAAGCTCCCCCAACATGTGGGCTCCCATATTTAGCCAAAACAAAGAACACATATCCAAGTCATTGGGTACATATATAGAAAACTTACAGGCCTTTAAGGCCATGATAGACAATGAAAACACTGACGGCATGTATGAAGCAATGAAACATGCCAATCAGATACGCAAAGTACTGGACGGCATAGACATACAGGCGCTCAATGCCAAACCCAAGACACCCGTAAACGAAGAAGTATAAACATATAAAGCAAAATAGAATGAAAATCAATTTGAATTTATCTCCAATAGAAAATTGGATCCCGGGTTTGAAAGAGCCCTTGGTAATTTCCGGCCCATGTAGTGCCGAAAGCGAAGAGCAGGTAATGGCAGTAGCCAAAGAACTGAAGAAAAACCCTAAAGTAAAAGTATTTCGGGCAGGTATATGGAAGCCCCGTACCCGTCCCAATTCTTTTGAAGGTATTGGCGAAGTAGGATTACAGTGGCTCAAAAGAGTAAAAGAAGAAACTGGCCTGCTCACTTCTGTAGAAGTAGCCAAAGCCTCTCACGTAGAGCTGGCCCTAAAATACGATGTGGACATTATCTGGATTGGTGCACGTACGTCGGTAAACCCTTTTTCTGTACAGGAAATAGCCGATGCTCTACAAGGTATCGACATCCCTGTATTGGTTAAAAACCCGATCAACCCCGACCTTCAACTCTGGATCGGTGCACTGGAAAGAATCAACCAGGCAGGCATCACCAAACTTGGAGCTATACACAGGGGTTTTTCTCCACTGAGCGACTCAGAATACCGCAACGAACCCATGTGGAGCATACCAGTAGAGCTGGAAAGACTTATACCTAACCTCCCTATTATATGCGACCCCAGCCATATTTCGGGTAACCGCGTACTCATAGAACCTGTAAGTCAGAAAGCATACGATTTGCAAATGAATGGTCTGATGATCGAATGCCACACAGACCCTGACAATGCACTCAGTGATGCCAAACAACAAATCACACCAAAAACACTGGAGAAGATTCTCGACAGGCTGATCATAAGAGATCCGGAAACCAGCGACGTGGATTTTGAACTGAGACTAAAAGAGCTTAGAAAAAAAATAGATCAAATCGACCATGACATACTCGAGGTAATGGGTGCCCGAATGCAAGTAGCTGAAGAAATAGCGCTGCACAAAAAGGAGCACAACATTACAATCCTGCAAAAAGGCCGGTACGACGAGATTATGAACAACCGAATCGAACAGGGTAAAAAATTCTTACTGAAAGAAGAATTTGTAAAGGACCTGTATGAAATGATTCATGAAAATTCGATCAAACGACAAACTGAAGTAATGAACAAGCATTCGGCTGAAAACGCCGACTAATTACACCGCTTTTTCATTCTATTTTGAACAAAGAGGCTGGTTTATACGCTCAGCCATACGGCAAAATACTGCTAAATCTGATTTTTTAGGTCAGCCTCTTTTCCTCTCTCACTCATCGACTCATCGAGAGGTTTTGTCTTTCACATGGCTTCAGTGAGCCAAAAAAAGACCATATCGTTTTTTATATGCCTGGCTATCCTCATTTTTGGGGTACAAAAAACATCAATTGTTTTAGTAGTATGAAAAAACGAACAACAACCCTCAATTTTATTTTTGCACTCATATTACTACTGTGTGCAACCTGCGGTCAGGACTCTGAATCTCCCAATCCTGATGACAACAACAACTCCACTGACCCCAATACCTATAAGCAAGCAGTAGGAAAAGCAGCTAACGACATCTTATCTGCCGGCAACTACGACGGCATAACACTGGAAATAATAGCCGTAGACGGCTACCAACTGGAAGATGCAGTAATCAATGATTTTAAAGCATTTATAGAACAAGTTGCTAACAAACCAAAAGGAATTACCATAAAGAAGTCGACTGTATCAGCACCGGGACTAGCCCCCTATTCTGTCACCGATCTGATAAGTTTCGAAGACAACAACCGAACGCAGTTTAACAAAGACAAACAACTGACCATCTACATGTTTATCACAGAAGATGCGTACACCAATCAAAACGTTTTAGGGCTGGCATACCGCAGCACTTCATTTGCTATAATGGGGGGGCGTATCAAAGAACTCACCGGAGGTTTTGGTCAACCCTCCGAAAAACTGGTCTTACAAACCGTGCTCCGCCATGAATTGGGACACCTGCTCGGACTAGTAAATGTAGGTACGCCTATGCAATCGGATCACCAGGATACACAAAACGGACATCACTGTGATGTAGACAATTGCCTGATGTACTATGCCGTAGAAACCAGCGATTTTTTATCCAATATCGTGAATAGCTCAGAGCCACCTGCTCTCGACAGCCAATGCAGGGCTGACTTGCGTGCCAATGGTGGAAAATAAAAGCTAATCGATTGATTATCAAAAAGAAAGGGAGAGAAAAAGTGCGCACGAGAGGATTCGAACCTCCACGCCCGAAGGCACTGCCGCCTGAAGACAGCACGTCTACCAATTTCGCCACGTGCGCGTGGCTGCAAATATAGAAATAAAGTTTATACTACCCCACCGAAGACAAAAAGTATTGAAAAAAATATGAGGTTTTTACCCCTGTAGTTTATGGAGTCGGAAATGGGATTGACTGAGTCGATCTACGGTTGTGATAAGTTGTACAACCTGTCTGTTGAAGATAGTTAAATCTCTTTTGAAATATCTATTGAGGAAAAACACTCATAAGAGAGAAAACCAAGCTGTGTTTTGAAAATTTCTTAAGCCTCTGTCACTTAATCACTATTGCGTATAGGTCAAAAACCCATTGAAGTAAAGCCTAAATTGCATCTACCCGTTGCAATTCCAACTCTTCACCTATAGCTATAAATGCTTTCTGAGTCGAGGAATTATACACTATTTCCATGGATTGCTTTTCTCTGCCATCACTGCTACCCAACCACACCTCATAAAAGTATGTGCTTACATCCATCACACTTACTTTCTCTACAAACTTTACTACACTCACCTGCATAACATTACCATACACATCCGGAACCATAAATGTATGATCCAGTTCCAACTCTACCTTATCGTTGCTCGCTTCTATCGCATACACTCCAGACAAGTGCCTGACTTGCTCTATACCCTGCCCTTTACTCACTACTACTATACCTACTATTATGGCCAGCATGATAATTATGGATTCAAAATTTCTAGATCTCGGTATCGCTTTCATATCTATTTTGTTTAATAAATAAAAATAAACATTAAACAATAATAATGTTTAATGATATAAATGAATAGTTAAACAAAATGAAATACTAAAAATGACGTGCAGATGACATAAAACAAAAAAGCCCCTGTAGATAATTATCTACAGGGGCTTTTTCTATACCACCGAAACTTATCAGCGGTCTTTGTATTGAAAAACATTGAAAGGCAGAGAGTGCCCTTTGATTCGAAGAACAACAACTCCATGGGCCGGCACATTCATTTCTACCCTTTCGCCTGTGGAACCGGGGTAATCCTTTTTACTCCAAAGGTCGCGCATTTTGTAGCCTTTGGCTGCATCCAATCCTACCTGCTTAAGTTCAAAGGCAATATCTGCAGCATCTTCCGTCCGGTTGAGGAGCGCTACAGCTACTTCTCCACTCACAGCAGACACAAGGGGTTTTGCCCATACCTCCAGTTCACCATAATCGACCAAACGGCGAGCCTGGTATACATATTCGCTTTGATTGAGTGCTATCACCTCTTCATTGGTCACTATCTCCAGTGTTTCATCGGACATTTGAGTCAGATCATTTCCCAGTAGCAGTGGGGAGTGCATCATACACCACATCGAAAAATGCGCTTTATCTTCTTCATAAGACATACCACGCCCCACCTGCAGCATATCCATGTCATTGTACCTCCCTTTGGAGCAGTAAACCCACAAATCCGCATTAATATCGATAATACGCAAGATAGACTCGAATGAATTGTCGATATCGCCGGAAATTCGCCATGAATCAGCTACGCTTGTCACCCACTTGCCGGGAAACTGCCAACGACATACATTGTACACCACATCCGGCTTGATAGCACGGGCTATTTGCCCTATCTGGGTATATCGTATCTGCTCATCCAACCCCAACCATTGGCCACCACACCAGTCTATTTTAATAAAATCATAATCCCATTCGTCTAAAAACAATTTCAAGTCCTGCGCCTCATGGCCATAAAGCCCCATGCCTACACCCACAGTGTCTTTATCCCAATATGACGCGCAGGTATTGATACCCGCATCTGAATAAATGCCGGCCTTTAGTCCCTTGCTATGTATGTACTCGGCCAACGACTTCATGCCACTGGGAAAACGCTCCGGATGCACCAACATATTACCCTCCTGGTCGCGTCCTCCAAAAAAACCATCGTCGGTATTGATGTACCGATACCCCGCATCGTACAGCTTACTTTCGGCCATTACATCAGCCTGTGATTTGATAATGTCCTCGTTGATATGGATTCGGTAGTTGTTCCAACTTGCCCACCCCATTATGGGCGGCAGCTGTTTTACATCTATACCACCAGAAACAGCAACCTGCCCCTGTTTTTGATTCGAAACTTCATTGCAGGCACTAAAAAAAGCGACCAGCACTGCCACTAACACTAAACTACTTTTCATTGGTTTTTGCTTCTTTGGTTAATTCAGAATCGCAAATGTCAAAATTATTTCCAAAAGAAAAGCACCAGAAGCAAAGTATGTCTCAAACACACTTGTATGCTCATCAGGCTTCTTTACCTGCAAGGATAGTAATCATGCCCGCGTCGACCTCATTACACAGTATTTTCATATTGCTTTTAGCCAATACGTCAATTACCTCACCTGCACTGATGCGTACTTTGTGATAGGAACTTACCCGCTGCATCCACGAATCGTCCACTCTCTCATAAAGTAGATCCGTGACCTTTACCCTTTCCTGTGAAGGATACTCTAACACACAAGTCAAAATCCGATCGGGGGTATTTTTCACAGGAATAAAACGCTGACTGTCGGGTAATTCATGGGTATAATCTCTGAAAGTAAAAATCAACTTACCTCCTGCAGCCAATGTTTCGCAGCAATCTGAAACAAACAAAGCAATCTGCTTTTTAGTATCCAGGTGTGTGAGCGTATCTCCGCAACAGACGATTACATCTGGGGCGATCGCCTGGAAGGATTTAATATTTCTGATATCATCATTTTTGACAACAATGCCGGATCCCTCTGATTCTGACTGAGCAAACTCAACAGCTTATCATTGAAATCTACTGCCACCACTTCAAAACCAGCCTCTTTCAGCGCTATACTTTGTATTCCATGTCCGGCACCCAGATCTATGGCTTTGCTTCTGTGTCCGGCTACAATGTTATTTCTATCAAGCAATGCGCAGAAAGCTTCAACTTTTGGATCTATGTCACCAACCATCCATGCATAAAAATCGCCCAAATGCTTATCATAATGCTGCTTTACACTCATGCCCTTATTCTTTAACTAACCTTCTTTATTCTGTTTTTCAACAAAACAATATTACAGCATTGGGATGCAGAAATGCTAACATTTGCAAAAACTTGCTTCGGCTCGCAATTGCTACTCTATATTTTCATTCACAAAAACAACTCTGTACTGTTCAACATGCATTATATTACAAGAAAACAATTTCTGTGATACATCGTTTGTCTATTGAGAGCAAACTAATGTATGCTGTTTTTAAGATTGGCTTAGATAATATGGAAAAAAAACAAAAAGGACGCCCCGCAACTAAACCCGTTAGTCTAAAGGAAGGTTACTACCTTGAGCTAAAAAACAAAAACGCAAGCAGTGGTGTAAAATTACGCCGCGACACCCGTGAGCAGCTGGAAATGGCCATAAAGCAATACGAGAAAAGTAAAGATGTAACTTACCTCGGTCACCTGAAAGACGGCAAATGGCTCGACGGCAAGAACAAAGGCTTGAAAGTAGCCTGATTTATTTTACAGTTTCACTACTGCTATAGCAGCTCTCCAAAGGTATGTACTTTCACAATAGGCAATTCTTTGAATGGGTCGTGGTATTTGGATGAGCGCAACCCCACAAAAAACACGTCGGCTTCACGGGCAGCAGTATAGTCCACCATTGTATCGCCAAAGAAGAGAATATTGGTACCGTACCTTTCTTTTATCTGCAGCAATACTACCGACTTCTTTTTCACCCCTCCATGCATCTCCTCAAACTGGTCGGTCAGTTTATTTTTAGCCAGATGCTTGTCTACCTCTTCCTGTGGTGAACCAGAACACACAAACTTGCGCTGACGAGAGTACTTTTGGATAAAATCCTCAAACCCCTCCACAAAACGAGTATCCAACACTCGTGGGTTCATTTCTTGGGTAGATTTATCGATCAACCGCTGCACGTCTGCATCGCAATCTTTCCGACCAATTATTTCGGAATAAATATGTTCAAATCGCATTTTCCGGGGAGTACCTCCTGAGCCTACCAAATATTGCTTAATCGCACTTTCATGCTCCGGATAGTCAGAAAACAAACTCAAAAAATACTCAAACTTGTAATCCTCAGAGTGGAAAATTACACCGTCTTTGTCAAACACCAGAATTGTATCGTCTGTAATCTCAGGCAGAGAAAAATTACCCATACTGTCAGTTTTGTACACTTTTTTAGATCCCCAAAAGTATATAAATCAAAACAGTAACCACACACAAAACAACAGACAAATGAGGTGCGTATTTCCAGGTAGTCATATCCAGCAAATCCACTTCCCCTGCATGCGGATCGTTTTGGTTGGGATAGAAGTGTGATACCAACAGCATTACGCCCATATTGAGCACAAACTCAATACCCCAGATGTGAATAAAATGCATGTCTACCTGAAGTATAAATGTGCAAACTATATAAAAACCAAGCCCTACTACCATTGCAGCTTTTGCTCCTGCTGCAGATACTTTTGGAATAAAAAAGCCTGCCAGCATGATAGATGCTACAGGAATAAAAAAGATGCCATTTAATTGCTGAAGCAACTGATAGAGACCGTCAGGGGCATTGGCTACCATTGGTGCTACCATAATAGCAAACACAGCCAACACTGCCGACACCCACTTACCCATACGCACCAGCTTGCCATCGGCTATGGCCGGATTGATGTGGCGCTTGTACACATCTACGCTAAATATAGTGGCTGCACTATTGAGCACACTGTTGAATGTGCTCAACACAGCTCCCATCACTACCGCTGCAAAAAAACCTATAAACCAGCCGGGAACTACTTTTTTGATTAGTTCGGGATACACCATATCCTGAGTAGCGTACAAGCTATCGCCAAAGTAGTAATAGCCTATTACTCCCGGCAAAATTATAATCAGGGGAACCAGGATTTTCAATACTCCCGTGTACAACAATCCTTTCTGGGCTTCTGCCAGATTTTTGGCACCCAGAGCCCGCTGAATTATGGTCTGATTCATACACCAAAAGTAAATTTGATTGATAATAAGACCTGTAAACAACGTCTCAAAAGGCATTACTGAATCTTTAGCTCCAATCACATTAAACTTTTCGGGAACGGCTTCATACACCTTAGATAGTCCCGCCATAGGGTTTCCGTCACCGATACTAATCAGCGCCAACAACGGCACAGCCAACCCGCCTATGAGCAACCCATAACCATTGATGGTGTCTGAAACTGCTACCGCTTTTAGCCCTCCGAAAATGGCATAGATAGACCCTAATATCCCCACTGCAAGCACAGTAATCCAAAGCCCCTGAGCCTTGGATACCCCGAGTGTTTCAGAAACATTGAAAATACTTTCGAGATTGATAGCTCCGGTATATAACACAATAGGCAGTAAAGTAACTACAAAGGAAACGATCAGAAAGAGAGCCACCATTGTGCGGGTAAGGCTATCAAAACGATTTTCCAAATATTGTGGAATGGTTGTCAGTCCCATTCGGAGGTACTTAGGCACAAAATAAATAGCCGCTCCTACCAATGCCAGCGCTGAAGTAACCTCCCAACCTATAATGATAAAACCGTTTTTATAAGACGAGCCGTTCATTCCTATCAGGTGCTCGGTAGATATGTTGGTAAGTAGCATAGACCCGGCTATAACTACTCCGGTAAGGCTTCTGCCTCCCAAAAAGTAGCCGTCTTTAGAGTCCAGCTTTTCGTTTTTTAACCGATACCAGGAATAAGCCGCCACAAAAGCTGTGAAAGCCAGAAAAGTAAATAGTGTGTACATGTATAGTTGATTTAGTTGAATAAGCTTCTTCTAAAAAAAAGAAGCCTTGAGGGTGTGTCTCCACACCCCATCACCCATTAAGACAAAAGACTACCGAAAATCCAAAAAGGAATTATACAACAGCCTGCTGTACTACCTCCTCGATGGAAACCACGCGGTTTTCTTTCATCGAAATATTAGCGGCTATACCTATAGCCAGCGATACCATGCCATCGTGAGCGCCCACCTTTGGCTTTTCATCATTTACCAGACAATCGATAAAAGTTCGCATTTCATTGTAATAGGAATCAATATACCTGTCCATGAAAAAATGCAAAGGCAAAGCACCATGCTGGCCATCGCGGTTGTAATAATAGTGATTATCGGGCGTATTGTTATGCGTTCCGGCCATTCCTTTCGAACCAAATACCTCCACCCGCTGATCATAGCCATACACTGCCTGCCTGCTGTTGTCGATAGTAGCCACACAACCGTTTTCGAAGGTGAGTGTAATTACTGCCGTGTCAATATCTCCTGCTTTTCCTATTTCCGGGTCTACCCTGTTTTTTCCTACCGCAAAAACGCTACTGACTTCACTATCGGCCATGTATCGGGCCATGTCAAAATCGTGGATGGTCATATCGACAAACATGCCACCCGAACTGCGAATGTAAGATACCGGAGGGGGTGCCGGATCACGACTGGTTATTTTCACGATATGAGGATCACCTACCATCCCCTCATCTACCATGGTTTTTATTTTTTTGAAGTTGGGGTCAAACCTTCTGTTGAAACCCAGCATAAACTTAATGCCTGCACGGTCGATTTCCTCTCGTAGAGTCTGCACTGTTTCCAGTGAAAGATCCATAGGCTTTTCACAAAAAATGTCTTTACCCGCTTTAACTGCATACGATATATTGGGGGCATGCATATCTGTAGGCGAACAAATCACCACAGCCTCCACTTCCGGATTATCTATCAACTGCTGATAGTCGGTATAGAAATGGGGTACTCCATATTTTTCTGCCAGTGCCCGCGACGACTCCATTACATCGGCTACTGCTACCACTTCCGTTTCGGGAAATTTTAGCACCAAATTTTCCAGGTGGATTTGTCCCATCCGACCCACACCGATTATGCCTACTTTTATTTTTTTCATATAAATATTGTTGGTATGTATTGAAACACAGACTACTTCAGGGCCATCACTGTCTGCTTTTTGTTTTTATAGCGTGAAAAAGTTTACAAACCTATACCTCTGAGGTAATCTCTATTGGCTTGAGCACAATTTTTAGGATTGCCCATACCGGGCAATACATCCTGCTCTACTACAGCCCAACCCGAATAGTTTTGACTGTTTAATTCGGCCAGCACTCCTTTAAAATCGACTGCACCCTTGCCCAGCTCACAAAATATTCCTTCCTGCACGGATTTAAAATAATCCCAGTCGTGTGTGCGAGACAGGGCAGCAACTGCTGGATCAAAATCTTTGAAATGCACATGCCATATCCTCTCTTTGTATGCCCGGAGTGCCTCCAGAGGATCGCCCCCTCCAAAGTGATAGTGCCCTGTATCGAGACAAAGCCCCACCAAATCCTTGTCGGTATGATGGATGAGCATATCTACCTCTTCGGGAGTTTCCACATATCCGGCACAGTGGTGGTGAAACACGGTTTCGAAACCAAATGCTTCTTTGACAGCATAAGCGATCTGATTGGCTCCCTCAGCAAACACACGCCATTCGCTGTAGGTTAGTCCCATTGCAGGTGTAATTCTGCCTGCATTTTTCACACGCTGATCTACCTTCCCATTGTCATCTGCCAGCACGATGCGGGCTTTTTCGTATCCGGCATAATACATGAGGCCCGCTATTTTCAGAGCCTCCGATATACCCGCTACATGTTGCTTGGGATCGGCCAGAGCCACAGGCACAAAGGCTCCCAGCAATTCGAGATTCCTATCGGCCAGATCCTGCGAGAGCTTGTATGGCTGAGTAGGCATAAAGCCCCAATCGCCAAGCTCAGTACCCTCATAGCCGGTTTCTTTTATTTCATCCAGCACCTGCTGGTAGCCAGACGTTTTACCTTCCAGGTCGAATTCTAATACTCCCCAGGAACACGGTGCATTCGCTATTTTTATCATCAGAATATATCGTTATCGTAATGTTTCGGAGTGTTTAGAATTTTCTCGACCACTCTTTTGGCCAGCGTTCTATCACTACTTTGGTTTGTGTAAAAAACTCTATTGCATGCCTTCCCTGGCCGTGCAGATCGCCGAAAAAACTGTCTTTCCATCCGCTAAATGGAAACTGTGCCATAGGAGCAGCTACTCCTATATTGATACCTATATTGCCAGCCATAGCCTGATTGCGGAACTTACGCGCATCCGGACCACTGTTGGTAAACAAGCAGGCTGAATTTCCATATTTGCCTGTATTCACAAAGTGTATCGCCTCATCGATGCTATTCATATGCAGCAGCGACATAACAGGCCCGAATATCTCCGTTTCGATCACCTCTCCGCTCAGATTTACATTTTCTAAAATGGTAGGCGCTATAAAGTTTCCTTTTTCAAAACCATCAACCTTTACATTTCTACCATCCAGCAGCATATTGGCTCCTTCGTCCAATCCCTTCTGAATGAGGTGGTTGATCCTATCCTTGCTGTCGGGGGTAATTACAGGCCCCATTTCTACTTTTTCATCCAAACCAAATCCAGTAATCTTGGCTTTGGCACTTTCGTAGAGAGCCTCACGTATGTGCTGACTCTGGTCGCCTACGGTAACAATCGTAGAGGCTGCCAGGCATCTTTGTCCGGCACAGCCGTACACGCTATCGGTAATAATTCGGGATGCCATATCTACATCTGCATCAGGCAGTACAATTACAGGGTTTTTAGCCCCTCCCTGAGCCTGCACCCGCTTTCCATGCTGGGTACCTTTGCTGTATATGTACCTGGCCACTCCTGTACTTCCCACAAAGCTTATAGCCTTTACCTGCTCGTGCTCCAGTAGTGCATCTACCGATTCTTTGCCTCCATGGACCATACTTACCAATCCTTTTGGCAAACCTATCTGGTCTATCAATCTAAAAATCTTGATCATGGTAAGTGGCACTTTTTCAGACGGTTTTACCACCATACTATTGCCACAGGCTATGGCATAGGGCAAAAACCAAAATGTGATCATGCCGGGAAAATTAAAAGGCGCTATACAGGCTGTAACTCCCAGTGGCTGACGAATCATAAACTCATCAATACCACGCGCTATGTTTTCTGAAAACTCGCTTTGTATAAGTGTAGGGGTTGCACAGGCTGTTTCTACGTTTTCGATAGCACGCTGAAGTTCTCCTTTGGATTCAGCCAGTGTTTTTCCGGATTCCAGGGTGATGGTTTGAGCCAAATCTTCCAGATTTTCCTCCAGCAGTTGCTTCAGCTTATACAAAGGCTGTACCCGCTGCATTACAGGCACATCTTTCCACTCCTGATAGGCCTTAGCAGCCGATTGCACAGCCCGGTCTACATCCTCTGCAGTTGCTTTTCCGTATGGCACTCGCCCTAACTCCTCCTGATTGGCTGGGTTAATCACCCCTATGGTTTCCTGGCTCTTGCTAGCCACCCATTCATTGTCTATATAATTTTCTAATACACTCATTGCTTGCCGCTTAATAGTATAATTTTTGTTTTTTCTTATTTTCCTGATATTCCTTGTATGCCTCCTTCACTGTCTCCATTTCTGTGGTTTCTGCTACCGGCACCTCCCACCAGGCATAACCGTCTACACCCTCATACCTATCGCATTCGGTATAGATAACTGTCGTTTTTTGTATTTTCTTGGCATCTACGAGAGCCTGTTGTAATTCCTGATGCGTATCGCATGAGATCACATGCGCTCCCAGACTGGCCGCATTGGCTGCCAGGTCTACCGGCAGAGGCTGGGCTTGCTGTCCGTTTTGCCTATCGGAAAGGATTTCTCCATTTTGACGAGCCAAAAAACGAGTACCAAAACCTTCACTACCCAAAGACCGGGACAAAGAACCTATACTCTTATAGCCGTCATTGTTGATGAGCACGATGGTCAGCTTATAGCCTTCCTGTATGGAAGTCACAATCTCCTGAGCGAGCATCAGGTAACTACCATCTCCCACCATCACATAAATTTCTCTGTCGGGATCAGCCATTTTTGCACCTAACCCTCCTGCTATTTCATACCCCATACAAGAGTAACCGTACTCCAGATGAAATCCTTTACTGTTTTTGGTTCTCCAAAGTTTGTGCAAATCGCCCGGCAAACTACCAGCTGCACACACTACCACATCGTTTTCTTCGCAGCTATCATTCACAGCTCCTATTATTTCCCCCTGACTCATCAGGTTGTCGTGACGGTAGCCATACACCTCCGACACTTTTTCGTCCCACGTACGATTGTGCTGCTGCACCTCCTCTTTGTAGGTTGAATCTACCGCATAATCAGACAGGGCTTCCGTTAGCTCCTCCAGTATTGCTTTCGCATCGCCCTGCAGCATAAGCCCGCTATGTTTTGCTGCATCAAACTCGCTGATATTAATATTAACAAACTTCACTTCCGGATGCTGAAAGGCCGTTTTAGAAGCCGTAGTAAAGTCGCTGTAGCGTGTACCCAGTCCTATCACCAGGTCTGCCTCAGCCGATACCTTCACTGCTCCGGGAGTACCTGTAGCTCCTACAGCTCCCAGATTAGCCGGGTTGTCGTAGCGCAAGGCACCCTTTCCTGCAAATGTTTCTGCCACAGGAATTCCCGTTTTTGCTACCAACTGCTCCAACACGGATAGCGACTCGCTATAATGCGCTCCTCCTCCTGCTACGATTAGTGGCCGCTTACTTTTCTTTATCAGCTCCACAGCCTTCAACAGCTGTTCTTTATCGGCTCTGGGTCGTTGTATTTTCCATACCTTCTTCTGAAACAATTGCTCAGGAAAATCGAAAGATTCTGCCTGTACATCTTGTGGCAAAGCCAGCGTAACAGTACCTGTTTCCGCAGGAGATGTAAGTACTCGCATTACTTCCGGCAGTGAGTAAATGAGTTGTTCTGCACGGTTTATTCTATCCCAGTACTTAGATATAGGCTTAAAACAATCATTGGCAGAAATGTCCTGTGTAGCTCCGGATTCCAGTTGTTGGAGCACAGGGGCTACATTTCGTCTGGCAAAAATATCACCCGGCAATAGCAACACCGGCAATCGGTTGATAGTAGCTCCTGCTGCGGCGGTGATCATATTGGTGGCTCCCGGCCCTATGGAGGTAGTACACACCAATGCACTCATCCTGTTTTTCATCTTGGCATAAGCTGCCGCCGTATGCACCATAGATTGTTCGTTGCGGCACTGATAGTACTGCATTTCTTTCTGTTCCTGAATAGCCTGCCCGATCCCGGCCACATTGCCATGACCGAATATACCGAAGCATCCTCCAAAAAACTTGTGTTGTTTGCCGTCGCGTTCTACATACTGATTGTTGAGATAGCGCATAACGGCCTGAGCTACTGTAAGTCGAATAGTTGCCATATTAAAAACCTCCTCTTTTAGCGATAAAATCCATTGATTGCTCCAGCGTGGGCATAAAATTGGCGCACCCTGGCTGTAATACTACCTGCGCTCCACTGGCATTGCCCATGCGGCAGGCTTTGTACAAATCCCACCCCTGCAGGTAGCCATAAATAAACCCACTGGCAAAGGCGTCTCCAGCTCCCAGTACGTTTAGTACTTCCACAGGAAAACCCGGAACTTTCTGTTTTGTTCCGTCCGCTTTGCGAATGGTTACTCCATCGGCACCACTTTTCACGATCAGCGTTTCTACTCCCAGTTTTAGTATGCCCTCTATGGCAGCTTCCAGATCACCGGATATCTCCGGTGCTGATATTTGCTGATCCTTGATAGTCACCTGATCGCTAGAATGCAGCATAGTAGCCAAAATCTCCTCTTCTGTACCTATCGCTATTTTGGTTTTGGGTAGTATAGACCTTATCATCAACCCAAATGAGCGTATGTCTTTCCACTGGTCGGCTCGAAAATCCAAATCCAACAGCACCGGCACATTATTCTGGCTGGCCAGCTCTACGGCATGAAACACCGCACTACGAGCAGGCTCCTGGTTGAGGGCTGTGCCCGAGATTTCCAGCAGGCGGCTTCCGGCTATATTGGCCTTGTCTACATGATCTACCGTAAGTTGATTGTCGGCACAATTATCCCTGTAGTATACCAAAGGAAACCGATCGGGTGGTTCTATACCCAGCACTACCGCACTGGTACGAGCATGCTTCAGCTTCGGTATATAGTCGGTGTTTACCTTTTCTTTCCTGAGAAAATTAAGAATAAAATCGCCTACTTTATCTTCACCTACTGCCGTAAGCAAGGCTGCATTCATGCCTAAGCGGCTGCAACCTACCGCAATATTGAGCGGAGAACCGCCTACATAAGCGTCAAAGCCTTTGATATCTTCAAAAGCAGCTCCTATGTTTTGAGAATACAGGTCTATTGAAGACCGTCCCATCGTTATTACATCCGTATGATAATTTGCCATATTCATGTGAGTTCGCTTTTAATGGGCACTTACCATGGGTACACGAGGGTCTTTTCCCGACCAGGAGTCATAAATCCATTTATGATCCGGATCGTCTGTGGCTGCCAACGATTGATCACTACCTGTTAGGAAATTGAGGTAGTAGATATTGTATCCATGTCCAGCAGCTACCGGATGGTATCCGCTGGGTATCATTACCAGGTCATTGTTTCTGGCTACTGCCAACTCATCCAGGCTTCTATCCTGGGAGTATATTTGCTGTATGGCGTACCCTTGTGGTTTGTCTGTTTTGTAGAAGTACGTTTCTTCCAAGCGAGCCTCTTTCACATTTCCGTTTTCATCCAGTATGCGTTCGTCGTGCTTATGTGCCGGAAAAGAGCTCCAATTACCAGAAGGCGTATATACCTCTACAGATACCAGCCGCTGGCAAGCAAAACCCGGCTCAATCAAAGAATTGATCTGGCGTGTGGCATTATCCCCACCCCGTATTTCTATGGCAGCCTCGTCGGGTGTTTTAAATCGCGCTGGATAATCTTCATCTGCATGACACCACCCACAGGCAATATCAAGAATCTCGCTTTCAGCTTTAAGCTTAAATGAGGTATGACGTGGCAAATACAAGGTATGAGCGATCCCCTCAAATACACTTTTACGTCCGTTTTGAGTGGCCCAGTTTCCTTTATCGGTCTGTACAGAATAATCACCCGAAAGAAGAATGATGCCGTATTCATTGTCACCGGTATTGCCTTCCCAAACTTCTCCCTGCTTCATTAATCTGGCGTTGAAATTGAGAAATTCCCAACCTGCATCTTTAGCCAGTACTTCCTGGTATATCCCTGATGTTGCTATGGGTTTTAGCAAAAGGGGATACTTCTTATCTCTGTTCATAAGTCGTATATTTTTAAGTGATTAGTGGCAAAGATTAAAGACCGGCCGCTGGGTTTCTGGCCCAAGATCCAGCGGCCATAGGTCTTTAGTCAACAAAAGGTCTTTACCACAGTAATATGGTATCAGTATGTGTTACTCAAAATCTGTATTGTGGCCTGTAGAGCCCATCAATTCAAATTTTTGAGTCAAAAATTTTATCTGCTCATCCACGTATGTTTTCCCGGGCACGATGGGGTCAAACTTATCAGGATGCTGAGCAAAAAACTCACGATGCACTCTGGTCCAGAGCAACCTCGTATCTGTAGCTATATTTACTTTGCATACTCCATAGGCAATGGATCGCTTCAATTCTTCAGGATCAACACCCTTAGCTGAAGCATCCAGCTTGCCTCCGTACGCATTTATTTTCTCTATTTCGGCGTAGTTTACAGCCGAACCTCCGTGTAATACAAGCGGGAAGCCACTCAGTTTTTGTTGTATCTCCTCTAAAATATCGAACTGCAGGCCTTGCCCCCCCGAAAACTTGTAGGCGCCATGTGAGGTACCTACAGCTATAGCCAGACTATCACATCCCGTTCGGTCTACAAATTCCACCACATCGTCGGGATTGGTATATCGGGCATATTTATCTTCTATCGCTATATCGTCCTCTACTCCACTCAATACTCCCAATTCAGCTTCTACACTTATACCTTTCTGATGTGCAGCATCAACTATTTTTTTGGTTATGGCTATGTTGTTTTCAAATTCTTCGTGCGATGCATCTATCATCACAGATGTGTATTCACCGGAGGCTATGGCATCCATAGCGTGATCTTCCACACCATGATCGAGATGAACCGCATACACCGTATCGGGATACATCCTGGCAGCCGCATTGATCATCCCCATAAGCATAGTAGCATGAGCATAGTTTCTGGCCACCGGGGTGGTTTGTACTATAAAAGGTGAACGACTTTGCTGCGCAGCTGCAAACAAACCCAACACCTGTTCCATGGTAAATACATTCACAGCTGCTATGGCATATTTGCCATAACACTCCTTGAATAATTTGTCTGTAGTTACCTTCATCGAAACAAGTATTATATCTGATTGAATACACTTTGAAAACAGCGAAAAACACTTTGTTTTCTGTGCTTTACGAATATAAAATTGGCTCCAAAAAATGGATATATAGCGTTTTTAGGGCGATTTTTTAATGCAAAGGTTTGCAATCCTATCCTGCAAAGGTTTGCACTGCAGGACAAACAAAAAACCGCTAACAAATCGGCATTTGAGGATCAGAAATAAAGAATGAAAAGTGAGAGCATTGCTACAGCAAAAACCGGGTGCCAATGACTTTCTGTCGGATTACTTAACAGACGATTCTCTTACTACCAAATCAGGCTTGAGAATTTCACACCTCAACGGACGCTCCGCATCAGAATTATTTATAGCCTTGAGCAATATACGAGCAGCAAGCATGCCCATTTCGTAGGTAGGCTGATCGATAGTAGACAGGGTAGGATAAGCAAATGCTGAAAAAGGGTCATTATCAAAGCCTACCAGCGCTATTTCGTGTGGTACTTTCACCTGTTTTTCTCTCAATACCGACAAAGTACCTATAGCTATACCGTCATTCACAGCAAAAATACCATCTGGTCTCTCTTTCAGGTCCAGCAACCGGCGGGCAGGGTCTATGCCGTCTTCCATCTGAAAAAACTGACTTTGCACAATCAATTCTTCCTTGATCGGTATGTTGTGTTTTTTTAAGGTGTCGATATACCCTTTCTTTCTATGCTCAGCAATAGACAAATCCTGTGGTCCGGCTATATGGGCTATGCGCTTGCACCCTACCTCTATGAGGTGCTCTACAGCCAGACAAGCTCCATGATAATCGTCTACAAGCACCTTGTCTACGGCTAACCCCTCACAATCTCTATCGAATACCACTACAGGGATATTATTTTGTCGCAACTTTTCAAAATGTGTATAGTCTGTAGTGTTATAAGAACTGGATATCAAAAAACCATCTACTCTGGAGGATAGTAGGGTTTCAATACCTTTAAGCTCGGTTTCATACGATTCGTTCGACTGACTTATGATCACATGCTGCCCTTCGGGATCCAGCACATCCTGAACACCACATATAATACTCGAAAAAAAATAACTGGTAATCTCCGGCACCACTATGCCTATGGTGTTACTTTTTTTGTTGAGCAGACTTAGCGCCAGCGAATTAGGTTGATATCCTCTCTTTTTTGCCAGTTCTTTTACCAGTGCCTTGGTTTGGTCTTTTATAGCCGGGTGGTCTCTCAGCGCTCTTGAGACTGTAGATGGCGAAATATTCAATTCTCTGGCTAAATCTATTATAGTGACAGAACCTGACATAGATAGTGAAATACGTGTAGTTGATAGTAAGTACAAATAATTACATTAAAATCAAATGCAGCAAGCGTTAGAGGCATTATATTTTGTAGTTCTGTTGGCTTAGTGAAATGCATATCAAACGTAAAAACAACTTTATTAGAGGGTTACGCCGTTAATAATGATTGATTTCTGTAACTTTGCGCGCTATTAGAAAAAGCATAGCAAGTATGAGGAATATAATCACGATTGGGCACATCACTAAAGACAGAGTGGTAACTGTAGACTCTGAACGATACATGCCCGGAGGAACCGCATACTATTTCAGCAAAGCACTCAATACCCTGCAGGCTGACTTTCAGCTCATTACTGCAGTAGGAGCTACAGAGATGCCCGTAGTAAAAACACTCGAACAGGAAGGTATCGATACGACCACTTTACCCAGTGAGCATTCTGTTTTTTTTGAAAACATTTATGAAAAAAACCAGGACAACCGCGAGCAAAATGTTTTGACCAAAGCTGCTCCATTTACTACAGACAATGTTAAAACTGCTGACGCCAACTACATACATCTCGGGCCACTACTCAACGACGATATCTCTGTAGAGCTTATTGGTACTTTGGCTGAAAAGGCTAAAATCTCTCTCGATATTCAGGGATTTTTGCGCTACACCGAAAACCAAAAAGTAATCTATGCTGACTGGCAAGAAAAAGAAAAAGGCCTGCAGCTGGTGCATACCTTAAAGGCTAACGAAAAAGAAACAGAAATTATATCAGGAGAAAAAGATCCTGAAAAAGCTGCTGTGACTCTGGCCAAAATGGGGGTAAATGAAGTGATCATAACCCTTGGCAGTCAGGGTTCGCTGGTTTATGCTGACGACACATTTTATGCTATACCTGCTTATACGCCAAAGCAGGTGATAGATGCCACCGGTTGTGGAGACACCTACATGGCCGGGTACTTATACCAAAGAAGCAAAGGGGCGTCCATAGAAGATGCCGGCAGATTTGCTGCCGCTATGGCTACTTTAAAAATCCAGTCATTTGGCCCTTTTGATAAACGCGAAGATGAGGTACTGGAACTCATCGAAAATAGTGAAGTAGTAAAATAATTCACTCCGACCAATCTCAAGACACAAACCTATACTGCACTTTAAACCTAAAAAGCATACAGTATGGTCTGCTACACACAACAAACTCTATCTAAACGAACAATTAAAACCGACATGAACCGATTTCACTGGATGCAATACAGCCCTATAAAGCACCGGTACAAGGACAGACCTCCCCAATAAAAAAACCCGCTGAAACCCCAAATTGAGGTAAACAGCGGGAGTTAATTACCAGCTATGGAAGTCGTTTCACAGATGGATTTTTTGTTGTCTACTTTGCAAGTCTAAGACCTCTTAGCATAAAGTAAACGACTATGTCCGTTGGTGATTCAAATATTATCACGAGTGATAAATTATTGTCCTTTAACGATGCTAATGTCAACAATAAGAAAAACGATTTCCAACATACTATTCCTGTTTTGCTCAACCACACTACTGTATGGTCAGCATTCCTATGGAAGCAAACCAGCCGATATACATGCTATCATCCAACAGCTAAGGGAGGAAAACACTGACTCTCTTCACTTTGCCTTGCTCAATCAGGTATATCAACACTATATTACGCTGGACATCTCCAAGGCATCTGCCTGGGTAGATGAAGCTACGGCATTAGCCAAGAAAACCACTGACCCGGATATCCAGATATCGTGTTACTCACTGATAGCAGACTACAAGCTTAAAACCGGCAGGCACCTCGACGCAAAATATTGCTACAACAAAGCCCTTGAAGTAAGCTTACAAACACAGGATTCCACAGCAGAAGCAGATGCGCTCTACAATCTGGGCACTACTCATAATTTTATGGGAGATTATATAAAAGCGCTGGAATACTACCACGAATCCATGAGTATAGCCAAGGCCATAGATGACCAGAGCCGACAAGCCGAAATAGTAGCGCACATTGGTGTATTGTATTACATTCAGCAGGATCATAAAAACGCGATACGATACCTTGAAAACGCCCTTTCGCTCAATACTAAACTAAACAACAAAGCCGCTATAGCAGAAAACCTCAGCGACCTGGGCAAAGTATACCACGACCTGAGTAAAGACACCCAAAACGACTCTCACCTACACACCTCAGTAGAATACTACAAAAAAGCGCTGCAGCTGATCAAAACAACAAACAACCGAAACTACAAAAGCGGCATCAAAGCCAACCTGGGTATCGTTTACGGCGAGTTGGGACAATTTGACATTGCCATGAAATACCTCAGAAACTCGCTGAAAATATCAATTCAGATGCAGGATCTAGAGAGTGAGGCTACCTGTTATAATTACATCGCCGAAGTATACTACCTACAAAAAAACTACCAGGAGGCTAAAAACTTCTTCAGCAAAGCCTATGTACTAGGAAGCTCTATCAATAGCAAAACCACCATACTGACTGCCTACGGCGGGTTGGCCAAAGTATGCGAGCAAAAGAAAAACTACAAAGAAGCCTACATTTATCATGTAAAATTTAAAGCTGCACAGGACAGCCTATACTCTATTGAAAAAAATTCACGTTTCAATACCCTGATGGCCATCTACGAAGCAGAAAAAAAAGAACAACAAATAAAAAACTTACAAAAAGACACTGCTCTTCAGAAGCTGGAGCTTAAACAACAGAAAACCTACAAAGTACTCAGTATCATTGCTGCCAGTATATTTGCGTTGCTTTCGATCACTGTGCTCTGGCTATATCGCCAACTCCACCACAGCAAACTTAGCCTGGAACAAACCAACGCTAACCTGCTTTCCTATCAAAAAGAGCTCTCTACACTCAATACAATGAAAGACCGTTTTTTTGCTACTATCGCGCACGATCTCCGCGGTGGCCTCACCTCTTTTGAAGGAATAGGTAGTGTGATAAGAAACCACATGAATAAAGGACGAACAGATAGAATAATCGGTGTAGCAGAAAAAATAGACAAATCGGCTCATTCGCTCAACACCATGCTGGACAGCCTCCTGAGTTGGGCTATCACCCAGCTCGGCAATGCCCCCTTCAACCCTGAAACTATAAACCTTAACACTCTGGTATCCTCCATCGCACACTCTTTTCACGATACAGCCAGTGCCAAAAACATACTTTTCGCTATCAACATACCGGATCACACCCTGGTATCTGCAGATCCCAATGGCTTAAGTGTAGTATTGAGAAACCTACTCAGCAACGCCTTTCGCTTCACCCCGGCCGGAGGACGTATAGGCATTTTTGCCCAGGACAATGAAGACAAGGTATATGTAGAGGTAAGTGACTCAGGCGTTGGTATTCATCCTAAAAAAATAAACTCTCTATTTAAGATTGACGGCAACAAATCCACCCCCGACACCTCCGGTGTAAAGGGTGCAGGCCTTGGATTGGTCCTTTGCAAAGAATTTATTCAATTGCATAAAGGTGAAATTCAGGTAAAAAGCGAGTTAGACAAAGGATCGACCTTTTATTTCTTCCTGCACAAGCCTGACAAAAACTAACGAGGAACCCTGGGCACTCAGGCATTTGGCCGGAATTAAACCCAATGAAGGACATGCTCACTAAAAAAATAAGGATACAGAAAAAGGAAAGCCAATTCCCGCTACGTACCTTTAAGCAAAAACACTTAATATTACCTTTTTTTCTACTTAACAATATCTAAACTTAGAATATTCTATGAGTGACATTAAGAAAGACTTTGTACACACCGTATTTTTTTGGTTGAAAAACCCAGATAGCAAAGAAGACAGAGCCACGTTTGAGGCTTCTCTGAAAAAATTTCTCGACGACAGCCTTTTTGTAAAGGGATTTCAGGTAGGTACTCCTGCAGTAGCAGAACGCGACGTAATAGATAGCTCTTATACCTACTCTTTATTAACAACCTTCCCTTCCAAAGAAGAGCACGACAAATATCAGCAGGAAGAAGCTCACCTGGTGTTCATCAATGAATGCAAGGAACTGTGGACCAAAGTGCTGGTATACGATTCTGAATCGATCTACGCTTAAAGTTTCTACCTTATCATACATAAAAGGGTATCGCCAACACGATACCCTTTTTTTATTCCTCTAGTGGATTCAGCCCACTATCCTTCCCCATTCATCTGTTATTTCTTGCATTTTGTCGTTTTTTTATTAAAAAAAATCGAATTTGTTATGCATGCATAATAAATATTTCTATATTTGAAACTGTTATGCACGCATAACATATACGCTTTAACAAAAAAGACCAATTAAAAACAAGTTCAATTATGGATGTACAGGAAAAATATTCGATCAAAGGAGGTGAGTTTCTAATACGTGAAACCAATTGCCAGGAAATATTTATTCCGGAAGATTTCTCCGAAGAACAACGCATGATGGCAGAAGCCACAAACGACTTTATTAAAAAGGAAATCCAGCCAAACATTGACAAAATCGAAAAACAAGAAGATGGTATTATGCCATCTCTTATTGAAAAAGCCGGTGAACTTGGGCTACTCGGGGTATCTGTGCCCGAAGAGTATGGCGGATTGGGCATGAGCTTCAATACCTCTATGCTCATAGCCGATAAAATTGGTTCCACAGGATCGTTTTCAACTGCTTATGGTGCCCATACAGGCATAGGCACATTGCCTATCCTGTACTATGGCACTGAAGAACAAAAAAAGAAATATTTGCCTAAGATAGCCTCAGGCGAATGGAAAACATGCTATTGTCTGACTGAACCCGACTCTGGCTCTGATGCCAACGCGGGCAAAACGAAAGCCACTCTGACTGATGACGGTAAGGACTACCTGATCAACGGACAAAAAATGTGGATATCGAATGGTGGCTTTGCAGATATGTTTATCGTCTTTGCTAAAATAGAAGACGACAAAAACCTTACAGCCTTTCTGGTTGAAAAATCATTTGGCGGCATCACTATGAACGACGAAGAGGTAAAACTCGGCATCAAAGGTTCATCTACACGACAAGTATTCTTCAACGACACGAAAGTACCTGTAGAAAATATGCTTTCAGAGCGAGAAAACGGATTCAAAATAGCTGTAAACATTCTAAACATAGGCAGAATCAAACTGGGAGCCGGAGTGATCGGCGGCTGTGTGGAAGTAACCAATACGGCACTTAACTACGCCAACGAGCGCAAGCAGTTTGGTGTATCCATATCGAGCTTCGGAGCTATCAAGCACAAGCTTGCTGAAATGGCCATCAGGACATTCGTAACTGAATCTGCCGCATATAGAGCAGGACAAAACATAGATGATAAAATTGACGACCTCATAGCCAATGGAGTACCCGAGGCAGAAGCCAAACTCAAAAGCTTTGAGCAGTTTGCTATTGAATGTGCCATTATAAAGATACATGGATCAGAAGTATTGGACTATATAGTAGATGAGGGCTTACAGATATACGGGGGCATGGGCTTTTCTGAAGAAGCACCTATGGCAAGAGCCTACAGAGATGCCAGAATTACCCGTATCTATGAAGGCACAAACGAGATAAACCGTATGCTGCTGGTAGGCATGATACTCAAAAGAGCCATGAAGGGCGAATTGAACGTGATGGAACCTGCCATGGCCGTGGCTAAAGAATTGACAGCTGTACCTTCATTTGAGTCCGTTGACTTGTCTGCACCTCTGGCTGAGGAAAAAGAAGCACTCAAGAAGCTGAAAAAAGCCGTATTGATGGTTGCAGGAAAGGCCGCTCAGACTTTTGGCCCGAAGCTGAACGACGAGCAGGAAATACTGATGAACATAGCAGACATGCTCATTGAAATATACGCCAGCGAATCGGCTGTGCTCAGAGCAGAGAAGCTTATCCAACTCAAAGGAGAAGAAGCATGCAAACTACAGCTTCATGCCGCCAGAGTGTATTTTCACGATGCTGTGGACAAAATAAACAAAGCTGGTAAAGAAGCTATACTGGCATTTACAAAGGGAGATGAACAGAAGGTGATGCTTATGGGCATGAAACGATATACAAAGATTAACCCCATTAACCCAAAAATCCTTAGGAGAGAAATTGCTGATGCGATGATCTCCGCAAATCAACATGTGTTTTAAGTAATATTTATGTGATTCTACTTTTAAGTCGCTCTGGTGGTTCGGAGCGACTTTTTTTATACTTACTCCAATTGCTTGTAATAAAACAATTCATAATCAGGCATCAAATCCGGATGAATCATCTTAATATGATCAGCCAGAATAATATCGGGACGTACTATCCCCGACTCGAAATAATCGTTGGCTCCTGCCGAATTTACCCGGTGGGTATAAGAGTAAACCTGCCCTTGTCTAAACGCATCAAATCCACCATAGCGCTCGTCAGCATCACGAAGCTCTGAAAGAGATTGAAACCCTCCTACTCCAATCCATTTGTCGGCTGTATATGCTTTCTCGTAAACAACCTCAAAATCTAAATTTAGCCACCCTGTGCTGTTATCTTTACTCCACAAGTACTGCCCTCCGGCATCCTGTATCAGCTTGGATCCGTAGTTTTGACCTCCAGGCATATACCACGAACCACCATAGAGCGTACCGCTAAATACAGCAGGATAAACAGACGCTCTGGATGCCAGAGATTTGAGAGAGTCATAGCGCTGCACTACACGATCAAAAAAAACAGTAGCTTCAGCTTCTTTATCGAAAAAGACACTCATAAACTTCAACCACTCTGCTCGTCCTAAAATCGTTTTTTCCATGTAATCGGCATTGATCACCACAGGAAGGCCCAGCTCTTCGAGTTTGTTGAGCTGGCGGTTTTCTCTGCCCATATTAAAAGCCATAACCACATCGGGAGACAAAGCCAGTATCGTTTCCAGATTCATCTGAGCTTCCGCTCCCACCTCCTGTATATTTCCCGATTTTACCTTTTGGAGCACATCAGGAGAATAAATATATTGAGTCTGAGGAAATCCTTTCAAGCAGTCAATTACACCGAGGGTCTCTAACAACACTACCTGAGAAGTAGAGTTGCAAACTACCTTTTTTAACGGTATAATAATTTCCTGCCCCAGAGAATCTATCGCAGGGTTGGTTGGCGTGCTTTCGTGACGCAATACATAACGGATCGGCGAAGTGCTCCCCTGCCAGGGTGTTTTTATTGTCACTATTTTGTACCCTTCTTTATAAGCCACATCAAATGCACTGGCATACTCAATTTTGACACGGGCAGATTGCTGAGGCTTATTGCCCCGACCATCGGATATACCGCCCGACTGATTTCGATGGCTTTCGCAAGCAATGAAGAAAAAACACACCAATAGGAGAGCAAGAATATTTTTCAAGGAAATTCTTTTAGGTAGAAAATGTAAAGATGAGTAAGAAAACAACAATCCCATAAAAAAGGAGACTCAAAAGAATAAACCTCCAGCTTGCACGAGTCGATAAATTTTGGCTTTACCTCATATAATGGCTACCGGCCTGCATAGTGGCATATTCTCTCATTGCCTGATACTCCTGATTGTCAAGTACATCACAGGCCCTTCCTCCTCCAGGCATATTAAAATCTTTACCTACCAGCCACCACTGCAACGCAAACTCACGAGCTTTGTCCCGATCTACTGCAAACTGACTCACACACGAATCGCACGCCATCCATACCTGATCTTTTTCTGCTGTTTTTTCAAAAATAATTTTACGCATACGGGTGGCCTGTTCGTCCTTCTTATCAAAATGTGCTGTAGTATAACACATCGTTTCCGGCTCTACCATTTTCCGATCCCAGTATTGCTTGGAAATCACCACCTGAGCTGTGGTAAGGGCAAACCCCTCTTCGTATTCCATTCTGGACTTACAAACACTACACAATGTAGCCTTGTGCTTTTTTTTCTTTTTAAACAGGTTGGTTATAAATGTCATTGGTGGTCGTCTTTTTTGGCGGTATTGGGTGACACCACATACACCGACGTGTTAACAAAACGAATAGTTACACACGTATAAGATTCATTTCGAGTAGAAATAGTTGCACTCAGGTAGAAAATATTTTACAAAATGCACTAATCTTGCGTCGATTATTGGTTTTCGAGTGAAGTTTTCTTCATCGAAATTAAAAGGGAATTTGGTGATCGATTGACCGAAAATCCAAAGCTGTCCCCGCAACTGTAATTCCACTTCATGGTTTTTGACATGACACAGCCACTGCTCCGTATGAGTGGGAAGGCTCTCAAAAACCGGATAAGCCAGGAGACCTGCCTGTAATCATTTATCTGAGCTTTCGGGAGAAAAGTGATGAATACACGGCTGTCAATCCATGGCAAGACAGCTTTCTATTCTCTTTCAACCCTGGGCTCATAGTTATTTACATCTTATAAAAAATACTATGAGAACATTATCAAAAAAAACCTTTCAATCAATGGCAATTGCCCTACTGGGAGTAGGGATGAGCAATGTGTCGGCGCAGGAAGCCAGCACACAAAACCTACCTTTGGACAAGGTAGTAGTAACAGGCACTAAATTTGAATTGCCGGTAGAAAAATCCGGCAAAACCATTTACAAAATTACTGCAAAGGATATTGAGCAAAATGCCGGCAAATCAGTGGCCAATTTTCTCAACGAAGTACCGGGCATGCATGTAGACGGCTCGTTGAATCACCCCGGCACTAACCAAACTTATTACCTACGGGGAGGGCGGGATAAACATACCCTAATACTGATTGATGGTGTTCCGCTTAATGATCCATCGGGGATCAGTGCCACATACGACCTTCGCTTTCTTTCTATGAGTCAGGTAGAATCTATCGAAATCCTAAAAGGCGGGCTCAGTACCTTGCACGGCACAGGCGCAGCATCCGGTGTAATCAGCATCAAGCTAAAAGAAGCCACTCAAGATACCGTAAACGCAGAAGTAGGAGTTAAAACAGGGTCATTCGGAACGCTGGGAGGAAATGTAGGTGTAAGCGGAACTGCTGACAAATTCAGCTACCAGCTCTCTGGAAATTTACTGAGTGTAGACGGCATGTCAGTAGCTTCCGACGAAAAGTCTAACACCAAATTCGATAAAGACACCTGGAAACAACAAAACGGGCTACTCAAATTGGGATATAAATTTTCTGACAAGTTTAATCTGGGCTTAGTGACCGGCTATGATGACTTTAAGGCCGATTACGACAATGGCGCCCATGCTGATGGCGACAACCGTCAGCTCAGCAATCAGTTTAGAATAGGACTAACCCCTACCTTTACATACACCAAGGGAAGCGTGCAACTCAAAGCGCTGGCAAACTATAACGACAAGGAATTTGAGAGCCAGTATCCGAGTCATAGCAAAGGAAAAAACATACAAACTGACCTTGTACACCAGCACCAAATCAACGACTACCTAAAAGTGCTGTGGGGACTAAACATACAGGACCTGTCATTCAAAAATGTAGGCACAGACGATTTCAACGACAATCATTTTACGCTGTTTGATCAGTATGCTTCTTTGTTTTTTGAAAACAACAACGGCCTGAATATTCATGGCGGAATACGCCTCAACACACACAGCACATACGATTCCAAATTGGTATACAACCTGAACCCTTCGTATTTGATTGCTCTATCTGACGAAGTAAGCCTGAAGCTGCTGGCCAATGTATCTACATCATACATAACCCCTTCCCTGTATCAGCTATACTCCGCTTTTGGCAACAAGGACCTGACTCCAGAAGAATCTACAAATTATGAAGGAGGAGCGGCTCTATATCTGGGAAGCAAAGTTGTAGTCAACCTCAACTACTTCCACAGAGACGAAACCAACCCGATAGGCTGGGATCCTACACGAGGTGAATCAGGTGGATACGCTAACCTAACGAACATCAGGACGGTAAAAGGCTTTGAGCTCGATGCGAAATGGAATATTACTGATCGGTGGACTGCCGGAGGGTACTATACGCATACCTCTACCAATCGGGAAACCGAGTTTTACAGAATACCCAAAGAAAAAGCAGGAATCTCACTGGGTTTTGACGCAACCAGCACGACGCACCTTGCAGCCAATGCTAATTTTACCAGCAAGCGCACCGTTCAGGACTTTAGTACATGGCCAGCTACTATTGTAGAATTGGATAATTACACCATGGTAGACTTCTATGTACAGCAAAAAATACTCAACGACAACCTGACCATATATGGTGCTGCCAACAACCTACTCAATGCAGACTATGTGGGCGTATTGGGCTATACTGTCCGGGAAAGAAATTTCACACTTGGCTTAACATACAAACTATAAACTTATCATGTCTTTATCCTCTATCTCGGAGAAGAATAGGCTACTCTGCTCGTGGAGCGGGGGTAAGGACTCATGCTATGCGCTAATGAAAATGCTGCAAAAGGGCTTTTCGTTAGCGCATTTGCTCAATGTAACCAACGAAAACGGTGATCGGTCTCGGTCTCATGGGCTTTCGCCGGACATGATCAGAGCACAAGCCAAAGCGTTGGGAGCCCCCATTCATTTTGTATCATCCAGCTGGGAGGATTACGAGCAGCGTTTTATCAGCTCCCTGGTGCATCTTAAAAATACTGCTGCAGTAAGTGACATTGTATATGGCGATATCGACATAGAAAGCCACAAACAATGGGAAGAAAAAGTAGCACAGGCGGCAACTCTTAAACCCCACTTGCCCCTTTGGCAAAACGATCGGGAGCAGCTTGTGCATGACATGATAGGCGATGGCATAGAAGCTATTATCGTATCCTGTAATGAAACCATGGGAAAAGAATACCTGGGGCAACCAATCACTAAAGAACTGATACCAAAACTAAAGGCAATAGGCATAGATCCCTGTGGAGAAAACGGCGAATACCACACCCTTGTAGTCAATTGCCCCATTTTTTCTCAAAGAATAAAACCCAAAACAGGAGATATTCATGTAGTGGGCAACTACCATTTTCTCGACCTTTCTTTGTAAAACTACGTATCCTTTGCTGTTGCTATGAAAGAAAAAAAACAAAAAAAGGCTGTTGAGGATGGGGATTTCTACATAGAAAACGGTAACTATGTTTTTACGGCCAAGTACCTCCTCAAAAGGGGATACTGTTGCCAAAACGGGTGCAGGCACTGTCCTTATGGCTTCAACAAGAAATAATTATTTGCGTAGACAACTGAGCAACAGCAGTATAAAACTACTGATCGAATGAATAAAAAAAGGATAAGCATAAGCTGGAGTGGTGGTAAAGATTCTTCTTTTATGCTATGGTCTATTCTCAAAAAAGAAGAGTATGAAATAGTAGAATTGCACACTGTAATCAACACCGAAACTCAACGAGTTGGCTTGCATGGTGTGAAGAAAAACCTGATAGAAGCCCAGGCAGAAGCTATAGGTATTCCTGTTCATTTTATCGAATTAGACCAAAGCGAAACCAATGACAAATACGAAGCGGCAGTAAAAGGGTATTTTGCTACGCTAAAAGACAGAGGAATATCTGGAGTAGCTTTTGGTGACATTTTTCTGGAAGACCTCAAAAAATACCGCGAAACGCTGTTGAGCGAATTTGGTCTGGAAGGAATATACCCACTGTGGCAGACAGACACGTCTAAACTGGCTGATGAGTTTATCAAAAGTGGTTTTAAGTCCATTATATGCTCCTCAGATGCCAATAAATTTCCCTTTGTGATAGCCGGCAGAAATTATACCCCGCAGTTAGTAAGCTACTTTCCCAGCAATGTAGACCCCTGTGGCGAAAACGGGGAGTTTCACTCCTTTGTGTTCAACGGACCTATTTTTAAATACGCCTTGCAAGTGAAAAAAAATGGTGTTACAGAAAAAGGGTATGCTTATAAAGACCAAAGTGGAGAGCAACAAACTACCTACTTCAATTTTTGCGATCTGGAAATTATTTCATAGAAGCAAACAAAGTGGAAAGTGCCACTCTTGGAGCCATTTCTCCCTTTTTTATGCTATTTTCCAGCTTCTCCTTTAGGGCTCGATTACTCTCTTTTTGAAAAAAATACTGCAAAACCTTAGCACTTAGTTGTTCACGAAACCAAACCAGATTTTGGTTGCTCCTCAAGCGACTCAAATAGCCGTTGGCTTCAATCAGCTTCATATAGTCTTCCATAATATTATGAATGCGATCTATACCCTCCTGCGTTAGAGAAGAAGCCAATACCACTGGTGGTTTCCAGGTTGATTCGCCAGCCGGAAACAATGCTAAAGCGTGCTCATAATCCAGTTTGGCTTTTTTAGCCATAGCAACATTGTCTCCATCGCATTTATGCACAATCAAACAATCGGCCATTTCAACGATCCCTTTCTTTATACCCTGAAGCTCATCGCCTCCTCCCGGCAACAATAGCAGAAGAAAAAAATCTACCATGCCACGCACCAATGTTTCCGACTGCCCTACCCCTACGGTTTCCACGATCACAATATCATAGCCGGCAGCTTCACAAAGCAAAATGTTTTCCCGGGTATTGGCTGCCACTCCCCCCAATGTGGCCCGTGTCGGACTTGGCCTTATAAAAGCCTGAGAATTACGACTAAGACTCTGCATTCGGGTTTTGTCACCCAGAATACTCCCTCCACTCCGTGTACTGGAAGGGTCAATAGCCAACACAGCCACTCTATGTCCTTTTTGAATCAAAAAATCGCCTAGAGCTTCGATAAAGGTACTCTTGCCAACTCCCGGCACTCCGGTAATTCCTATACGGATAGCATTTCCCTGACATGCTGTTGTTTCCGACAAAATACGGGCAAATAATTCCTCATCCTCAGGTCTGGTACTTTCTGCCAGTGTTATGGCCTTACTCAACACATACTTGCTACCCTCTCTGATACCCTGTATATAATAAGATGCGTCTTTTCTATTCGCTTTCAATATTTCTCATGTAAAAACTCAAACAACAATCTTCTCATAGTGCCAGTGTGTATAGCTTTACATGCACTACTACTCATTTCTATTAGATCTAAAGGTTAAATCTTGTCACACTTACCGTGTGGAAATATAATCTTTTCTGTAAAAATGATTAGTTTGTAGAGGAATACCTTTAGTTCATCGAGTAAAAATTGTTTTATTTCAACAATAAATTACATTTTACTAATTTTGCCCAATGACTAAAGATTGTAAAACCGATAATTCAAATACAATCTAACCAACCAATTATGTTTAAAAAATTCTGGCTTGATACCATCTTAGGAACTCTCTTCATCTTGTTGATGATGCTCCTGCTTTCCAAGCTCACCTATTTTAAAATATTTGACATTCTTGATCCTATAGGTGATGCATTTGCTGACATGGAAACAACAGACATTGTGTTTTCACAAATCCGGGAAGCACCTACAGCAGAAGAAGAAATAGTTTTAGTAAACATTGGTATTGAAAATCGCGCGGGCATAGCTTACATGCTCAACACCATCAATCAATATGACCCGAAAGTCGTAGGGGTGGATACTTTTTTTAAAACACCAAAAGATTCGATCGGTGATATGCTGCTCGAAGAGGCTTTTGCCAACACCAAAAACCTGATATTGGTAAGCAAGCTTGAGCAAACTGATGAAGACGATGCTTTCGATTCGCTTGGACTATCGCTACCGCGTTTTACCAGACATGCCAAAACTGCATTTGCCAATTTTATAACAGGAGCATCGACTCAGGAGGACCTGAAAAACTGCCGAACATTTGCTCCCCGTGAAATGGTAGACGGAAAAATAGAATATGCTCTATCGGTGCGACTAGCCATGGAGTTTGCACCGGAAAAAGCAAAGCGCTTTTTAGAAAGGGGCAACAATGTAGAAATTATTAACTATAAAGGTAATGTATTCGACTATGGAGCTACAAAATTTGGAACCACTTACTTTGCCTTAGACGTAGAAGATGTCTACAATGAAAATTTTGTACCCGAACTGATAAAAGACAAAATTGTCATATTCTGCTATCTGGGCAATTACCTGGGAGATCAGCAGGCATTGGAAGATAAGTATTTCACGCCTCTGAATGCTAAATATGCGGGCAAGGCTCACGCAGATATGTTTGGGGGTGTGGTACACGCCAATGCTTTATCTATGATCCTGAACGAAAACTATATAGACAGTATGGGCGAAGGATGGTCTTACTTTTGGGCATTCTTTTTGCTCTACGTGAACGTGGTGCTGTTTTGCATGATCTACAAAGTAATGCCCAAATGGTATGACGGGCTAACCAAACTTATTCAGCTCATAGAAGCCCTGGGTTTGTTTTCTATGGTGGTGATAGTATTTAACTACTACGATTACAAACTCGAATTCAACCTGGCTATAGTGGCCATCCTACTCAGCGGTGACCTTTTAGAAATATACTTTGGTGTAGTTAAGAACCTATTCACAAAAGAAGGAAGAAGGGATCTCACCAAACTAAAAAGATTGTAAATTTGTACTCATATATATAATTAATAGTGTCATGAAAACTTTATTATCTACAGCAACTCTACTATTGTTTCTGACTTGCACAGCTCTTGGTCAGGGATATATCTTTAGGGTTTTGGCCAACAAAGGTGCTAATCAAGTAAAAAGAGCTAAAGATGGACAAACCCAGCCCCTGAAAACAGGCGCAACCCTAAACGCAGGAGACGAGATAATAGCAACCAACGGAGCTTATATCGGACTCATGCACAAAACCGGGAAAACAATAGAAGTCCGAACTGCTGGTACTACCAAAATTACTGATCTGGAAAAGAAACTGGCCTCTGCCAAAACTGGAGTAGCCAACAGGTATGCGCAGTTTGTGATGAATAAAATGAACGAAGAGGATGATGATATAAACAAAAACTACCGTCGCAACATGAAAGCAACCGGGGCAGTAGAGAGAGCTACCAACAATGCTTCTATCAAAGTAATGTTGCCCAGCTCTATAGATATACTCAACCCCAATGCCATTGTAAGATGGGCTGGTGCTGAAGACGGTGCTACCTATCTGGTAACGCTCAAAAACATTTTTGATGACGAGATATACAAAGCCGAAACCCAGAAAACAAAAATCAACATTGACTTTACAGATGCTAAACTGGCCAATGAAAGACTGGTTATCTTAAACGTAAAGGTTAAAGGGAATGAAGATTTAAAATCTTCGGATTATGGTATCAAGAGAATGTCTGAGGATGATGCAAAAGCCATCAATGAAAATCTGGAAATACTTAAAGCTGAAGTAGCAGATGACTCTCCTCTCAACAAATTGATCTATGCATCTTTTTACGAGGAAAACAACCTCTTGCTCGATGCTATCACTAAGTATGAAGAAGCTATAGAGCTGTCTCCAGACGTGGAAGACTTCAAAACTCTATACGATGATTTTCTGCTGAAAAATGGTTTGAGCAACTAATAACAAGAAATACATAAAACAAAAAAGGAAGCCAAGGCTTCCTTTTTTTTGTGCTCATTTTTCGATCATTTGCTGCAACTCCTCTCCATCCCAGGGCTTGCCCATACACCCGTCGAAGCTGTATGCCTTCATAGCATTACGAATAATCTGATCATTGATATACTCTGATATTACGATGGTCCTGATCTCCGGAAACTCTTCTTTTGCTTTCACCAAAAACTCTATTCCGGTCATTTCGGGCATACGATGATCGGCTATTACTACATCTATATCGTTATCTGCCAGTATGGCCCACCCCTCGGTGGTGCTTTGCGTCACAAAAACGTTGTAGCGCTTGCGGAACGCTATTCTAAACACATTAAGATTTTCTTTTTGATCATCTATATAAAGTACATTCATGTATTTGTTAATTAAGTTGGTACTATCTAAGACGCGTTGGATTTTGACGAGTCAATAACAATCAAAAGGCCTCTCTTACAGACAGGTAGAAGGCCGACTGCCCATTGTCTGTAAAACCTATATCCAAACGAATATTCATTTTTTCATCCTTCAGGGCCTGAAACCTCCCTCCGGCTCCAAATATGAATCTGTTTTCCGACAGCTTAAAATCCCCCGGTGTAGGGGCTACTCCGCCTGTACCGGCAAAAAGCACTCCCCCAAACCGCCAAAAAAGCTCTTGACGCACTTCGGCCTGCACAAAATACGACTGACGGTCGATATACAGATTTTTATGGCTCAGTCCTCTCATTCTGTCATCTCCGCCCAGCTTGGGTAGCTTGTAGTATGGTATGTCCGTGCCTGAGGTGAAATTAGCCCTAAATTGCACAGCCAGTATATTCTTTTCGCTCAAGAGTTTCATGTACTTGCGGTAGTCTACCAGATAGGAGGTGTAGTTATACTCACTGCCCAGCGCTTTATGAAACACCGTAATACCCGCATTTAGAAATGCTCCCTGAGTGGGATAAAGCGTACTGTTTCGCGAATCGAACTGCATACCCGGTCCCACGCCTAAATTGCGACCTCCCTCCACTCCATTGGGATTGTCTGCAGCCAGCATCCCCTCTGTCAGCACATCTCTGATAGTATTGTATTGCAGGTCATAAAAGAAGCCTACAAAGGTATTGGCATTTACAGGCTTCATCGCTCGCCCAGACACCCTGAAAAAACGATCTGTATACAACTCCCGCTTATCCGGGTCTGTATCATTGCCTATGCCGTAGTAGAAATCCGGAAAATTAAAATACCGGATAATCGTATTGATATTCAACCCACTCTTGAGGTACACATCCACATCCAATGCAGAGAGTATCTGCTTTTTTTGAGTATAGAGAAAGTAAGGTGAAATAGAGGTAGGCCGATAAAAAGCATTGTCGCTTTCTGTTTTGTCCTTCATTACCATAAAAGCAATGATACCATACATAAACCCCGTTTCGGGAGAAGAACCCAAAGCAGGATATACCGCAAAACTTTTCTCTACTGTCTGTGTACTATCTGCCTGGCCAAACGCCCTAAACCCAAGGGTAAAAAAAACAAAAATCAGGAATAGAGGTACAAGGGTACATTTCTTTTTAAGCATAGGTTTAGGAGGTTGGTTGGCAAAAGGGTCAGCTCACTTTCTATTGATCTAGTTTTATTCCCAGCTCTTTGAGCTGAGCATCTGCCACAGTAGAAGGCGAATCGATCATCACATCTCTGGCAGAGGTATTTTTAGGGAATGCAATATAATCACGAATCGATTGCGAACCACCAAAAAGCGCACACAAGCGATCGAAACCTAATGCTATACCACCATGAGGTGGAGCTCCATATTCAAATGCATTCATCAAAAATCCAAACTGTGCTCGGGCTTCTTCTGGAGTAAAACCCAGGTGATCGAACATAGTAGCTTGCATGTCTTTGTCGTGAATACGGATAGACCCTCCTCCTATTTCAACACCGTTGATCACCAGATCATACGCATTGGCTTTTACTGCTCTCGGGTCTTTTTCAAGCAAGGGCAGGTCTTCTACATTAGGAGAGGTAAAAGGGTGGTGCATTGCATGGTAACGCTGGGTTTCCTCGTCCCATTCCAGCAGAGGAAAATCCAATACCCAAAGGGGCTTGTATTCTGCATCGTTTCTCAAACCCAACTGATCGCCCATTTCCAAACGCAATTCATTCATGGCTTTGCGGGTATGCGCTGTGTCGCCAGACAATACCAGCAACAAATCACCGGCTTCTGCCTGTGCTGCTTCTGCCCATTGTTTCAGATCTTCCTGAGAATAAAACTTATCCACCGAAGACTTAAAGCTGCCATCTTCATTGCACTTTACATATACCAGTCCTTTGGCTCCAATCTGAGGCTTTTTCACAAAATTAGTCAGCGCATCCAGTTGCTTTCGGGTATAATTGGCACACCCTTTGGCACAAATGGCCACTACCAACTCAGCCTGATCGAACACATTGAATCCCTTGTTTTGAGCCAGCTCGTTGAGTTCTACGAAAGGCATATCAAACCGGAGGTCTGGTTTGTCTGATCCGTACAATCTCATCGCGTCATCATAAGACATGCGCATAAACTCGCCCACTTCTATTCCTTTCACTTCTCTAAACAAGTGCTTCACCATACCTTCAAATGTAGACAGTATATCTTCGCGAGTCACAAACGACATCTCACAATCGATTTGTGTAAACTCCGGCTGCCTGTCGGCACGCAAGTCTTCGTCTCTAAAGCACTTTACAATCTGAAAATACTTATCAAAACCCGATACCATCAGCAATTGCTTAAAGGTCTGGGGCGACTGAGGCAAAGCATAAAACTCTCCCGGGTTAACTCTTGAAGGCACCACAAAGTCGCGTGCACCCTCAGGAGTAGACTTGATCAACACGGGTGTTTCTACTTCCATAAAATCTTCCGAAGAAAGATAAGCACGGGTGGCTTGCAGCATCTTATGACGCAACTGCAGTTTTCGCGCTACTTCACCCCTTCTCAGGTCGAGATATCGGTACTTCATGCGCACTTCCTCCCCTCCATCAGTTTCGTCTTCTATAGTAAAGGGCGGCACTTTCGAGGCATTCAATACCTCCAGTTTATCCACTTTTATTTCAATATCTCCGGTAGGAATCTTATCGTTTTTTGAATACCGCTCTGTCACTACACCAGTAGCTTTCACCACATACTCTCTCCCCACAGATGTAGCCGCATCGATCAGTTCTTTGGGCGTCACTCCTTCTTCAAATATCAGCTGGGTCACGCCGTATCGGTCTCTGAGGTCTATCCATACTACCCCTCCTTTGTCTCTCATTTTTTGCACCCATCCGCACAGGGTAACTGTTTTGCCCGCATCCTCTATTCTCAGTTCGCCACAAGTGTTCGTTCTTAGCATTGTATTCTTATTTCTTTTTTGTCAAAATCTAAAATTACTCAAGGTTGAGTTACACCTTATCATTTCTGAATCAAGGCCATAGCCCTCGTTTTCAGAGAACCGCAAATTTAATAATTGTGGCCGTTTGGGCGTTATCCGGTTCTACTTTAATTTTGATTTCAAACCTTGTGAAACCCGAACTTATGATACTTCATTTGCTTTTCTCTTTTTCGCTACTATTCACCCCTTTACAATCGGCAAAGTTGGTAAAAACCAAAGTAAACGACTCAATCGTTTTACTCATGCCGGAAGACTTCCGCCCCATGACAAACGACGAAATAGCCGACAGGTATTTCACAACCAAAAGACCCATGGCGCTATTTACCGGCCCCAACTCTCTGGTAGACCTGGGAGTAAACCAATCGGTAACTCAATGGCAGGAAAAAGACCTGGAAATCATGAAAAGTTTCCAGAAGTCTAACATCTACAACCTATATGACAATATAGAAATGATAAGCGAAGGTATACGCGAGATCAACGGTCGCAACTACGCTTACTTTGAATTTGTATCGTCGGTAAAAGAAGAAGAAAACGTATTTGTAAAAAAAGGAGCGATCAACAAATACACTTATATACAGTATACCATAGTCAATGGACACTCGCTGGTGTTTAATTTCACCTGCCCGGCCACCATCAAAGCAAAGTGGCAACCTACAGTAAATGAAATCATGAACAGCATCGCTGTAAAGAAAAACCTACAATGATACCGGGACTGCACAGCGATGAAGCCTACATGAAAGAGGCACTGAAGCAGGCGCAGTATGCGCTGGACGAAGGCGAAGTGCCCATAGGGGCAGTAGTGGTATGCGACAACAAAATAATAGCACGCGCATATAATCAGGTAGAAAAGCTCAACGACGTGACCGCTCATGCAGAAATGCTGGCCATAACTGCCGCAGAAAACTACCTGGGCACTAAATACCTGACTCAGTGCCGACTGTATGTAACACTCGAACCCTGCACCATGTGTGCGGGAGCACTATACTGGACTCAACTAGAGGGCATAATCTATGGCGCTACCGACGACAAAAGAGGCTACTGTGCCAAAGCTCCGGAGGCCATACACCCCAAAACGAAAGTAAAAAAAGGTGTGCTGGCCGATGAATGTGCTTCGCTTGTAAAAGTTTTTTTTCAAAAGCTAAGAAAGTAGTGCTGGTGTTGTAGTATTAAACAGAATCTGGACTACCACCTGTGCTATGTAACGGGAGTAGAGGAAGTGAATGGAATGAAAAAACGGTTAGGTCTAAGTCAAAACCGTGAACCGACATGCTTTTAGAATGAGGCAATAGGCTTTTACAATTATTCAAGTCCGTCGCTTATAAATTTTCTCAATATTTGCATAGATTTGATTCATAAAAACAGCCCGGAGCGGCAGTTTTAGATTTATAGTTTTACGTTAGATTTTTTACAATAAACAAATAAAAATTATGGCATTCGAATTACCATCATTACCGTACGCTCACAATGCACTGGAGCCACATATCGACGCACGTACCATGGAAATCCACCATGGCAAACACCATAACGCCTACGTAACCAACCTCAACAACGCCATTGCCGGCACGGAGATGGAAGGCAAAACAATAGAAGAAATTTGCGCACAGCACTCAGATGTACCTGCTGTAAGAAACAATGGCGGTGGGCACTACAACCACTCACTTTTTTGGACCGTAATGAGCCCCAACGGCGGTGGCAATCCTTCAGGTGAGTTGGCAGAAGCTATCGATGCAGCTTTTGGTTCGCTGGATGGATTTAAAGATGCTTTCAGCAAAGCCGGTGCTACCCGATTCGGGTCTGGATGGGCTTGGCTGTGTGTAAAAGATGGCAAACTGGAAGTATGCTCATCAGCTAACCAGGACAACCCATTGATGCCCGGCGTAGGATGCGGTGGCACTCCTATCCTTGGACTGGATGTATGGGAGCATGCATACTACCTCAACTACCAAAACAGAAGACCTGATTACATCTCAGCGTTTTTCAACGTGATCAACTGGGACGAAGTAGCTAAGCGATTTGCTGCTGCCAAGTAATCTCTGGCAAACCCTAATATTAAAAATCCCTTCTCTGGTATTCAGAGAAGGGATTTTTTTTTATTTCCCCCATAGTAGTAGCATATTTTCACAGCCTCCACTCCCCCCTTTCTGATAAAGTCGCTATTTATCACTACCACTAAGGATATGACACATCACTACTACTAGTGAATTTTACAACACCATGGTTTTGATGCTTTGAATTAAGATTTCACAAATCTAATTTCGCTATTATTTAGAATCATTTTAAATAACAAGAGCATTATCAAATGCACAAAACTTTACCATAAATAATTAAGACTTATGAAAGGATTAAAAATTGGCACATTACTCTGTGTTATCATTTCACTGTTGTTTTTGGCGCTGGAAGGACACGCCCAAAACAGCAAAGCGGCCATACAGGGCACTATAAAAGACTCTGACGGACAAACTCTGGAAGGTGTACACATCTCTTTGAAAAACACCAACAAAGGCACCACTTCCAATGCTGGGGGCTATTTTAGACTAGAAAACATAAAAGAGGGTGATTACATTTTAGAAGTGTCACATTTGTCTTTCGAACCGCGCTTTATCAACGTAAGCGTAAAAGGGGGCAACACCATACAACTACAAACCATAGAGCTGAACCAGAAAAGCGAAAACCTGAATGAGGTAGTAGTACAGGGAGAACACCAATCCCATCAACTCGAAAAGCTATCGCCAAGCCTGCGTCTGAGCGGAGATGTAATAAAAGTACCACAAAACGTACAGGTAATATCTGACGAGCTCATCAAGAGCCAGCAGTCAATCAGCATGATGGAAAACATAACCCGAAATGTGAGTGGCGCACAAATGATAGAGCACTGGGGAAGTTTTGCCCGAATCAACATGAGGGGCTTTAAGCTGCCTGCATTCAGAAACGGCATGAACGTAGAAATGCCCTGGGGACCACTCACTGAGGACTTATCTATGATTGAGCGTGTAGAGTTTGTAAAAGGCCCTGCAGGATTCATGATGTCGGCAGGTGAGCCGGGTGGTTTTTACAATGTGGTTACTAAAAAACCTGTAAGCTACGACCTGCTGGACGCTTCCTTTACCACGGGTAGCTTTGGTCTCTACCGGGGTACTGTAGATGCAGGAGGTTCACTTACAGCCAACAACAAGCTACAGTACAGGCTGAATGTGATGGGGCAAACGAACGGATCACATCGTAAATTTGAAGAGTCGAACCGAATAACTGTTGTACCCGCACTCACCTACCAGTTTAGCGACAGAACTTCCCTCACTGCAGAGTTTACCCATCAAAAAGCCAGTGTGCCACTGGGCAGAGCTTATGTATTTGCTCCTTCAGCATCAGGGTTTGGTAGTCTGGATCGTGACTTTGCCATGATGGACGAAAACTTTCCAAACTCAGACATAAAAGAAACCAGCCTGTATGCGTATGCCACACACCAGATTTCTCAAAGCTGGACTGTAAACGCACAATATTCCACTACAAAATATGATCAGGTAGGAGCCTCACCCTGGCCCAGATCCGTAGAGAGCAACGGAGATGCAATCCGAGGCATCAGTAGCTGGGATGCTCTTAACCTTACTGACCTGGCTCAGTTATACACTACCGGCAGCATATCGGGTGCAGGCATCACACACAACATATTGGCAGGTGTAGACTACAGCAACAAACGCTACTGGGCAGACTGGAGTCAGGGAGGTGCTGCAGACACCACCGTTCCTTTCAATGTTTTTAACCCCGTATATGGCAATGGCCAGCTGCCCGTTTTTGATAGATCCGAAAACGTAAAAACCAGAGGGGAGGGCAATAAGCAAGGAAATGAAATAGTAGCATATTATCTGCAGGATGAAATTGGGGTAATCGACAATCGGCTTAGACTTACTCTTGCTGCACGATACACCGATGCGACTGTTTTTGCCTATGGCAATACTACCGACAATACTAAAATCACTCCTCGTCTGGGTTTGAGTTTCGATATTACCGACGATTTCACTGCTTATGCATTGTATGACCAATCGTTTTTCCCTCAGTTTGGAGCCAGCGCTACCGGCGAGTCGTTCGATCCTGAAGAGGGCAAAGACATAGAAGGTGGGGTAAAGAAAAACTGGGTAAACGGAAAGCTCAGAACAAGCCTGACAGCTTACCAAATCACAAAACAGAATATATTGGTTGCAGACCCTGAAAATGTAAACTTTTCAATACAACTGGGTGAAATACAATCGAAAGGGGTAGAGTTTGACATGAACGGGCAAGTCACCCCCGAATTGAATGTAGTACTTAACTACGCCAACACCAATGTAGAAATAACTGAAGATACTACTCCAGAAAATGTAGGCAAAAGAGTGGCAGGACATGCAAAACACATTACCAACGGATGGCTGAATTACTCCTTCAAAAAACAATCTAAATTAGACGGATTTGGCTTATCGCTCGGCTATCAATACCAGGTAGATCGCTCCTCATGGGCATGGAATGCCGACAATCAATCGGCTCTGCCAGACTACTTTCGATTGGACGGTGGTGTATCGTGGAAAAACGAAAGAATGGACGTGAAGGTGAACGTAAACAACATCCTGAACAAGCACCTGTACTCCGGATCCAGCTATGGCAGCTTTCTGTACTGGCAATCTGAGCCCGGTACAAACTTCCGACTAACGGTGGCTTATAAGTTTATTTGATTATTTTACTACAGACCAACCCTATTTGAGCTGTTTCGGGGCGTACCGGAGCAGCTTTTTTATGGTGCTATGTGATTTGCAATGGGTAAATTTATTATAAAGACTATGGCAAAAGATACCAGGCAATTGTTCTCTTACTCTTTTCCTCATGCCGGAAGGGCACCTACTTTTTCTAGATAAAAAGTAGGCAAAAATCATGGAAAATTTAACGCTCAAGGCCTTTACCCGCATCCGCTCGCCAATTTTCCTCCTCCCCTCCTTATCGCTCTTTCTTTTGAACCGGCTTTCTGCAAGTTCTTACCTTTTTTGCGGGTTAACTATAGTTTCACTTCTGATAATTCTACTTTCCACACAAATTCATATAGAGTCTTTTTTATTTGGTATTGGGTAAAGGTTGAATCAAATGATTGGTATGGGTTCACATCTGCCGGACATGAACTTTACTTTGTCTGGAAAATTCTTCTGCTTTGGATTGGGTACGAGCGAGAACACTCGCAGCGTATTTTAATGCATCCTATCACCCCGTACTTCGAGGTTTTTGATAATATCCGCTTCAGCAGCCAAAAACTCTTTCCACCGCTGACTCACATACTCCTCTCCTTTATATTTTTTAGCCAAATCGATAAAATTGGCGTAGTGGCTAGCCTCTGACACCATTAGTTCATAGTAGAACTTTTGCAGGTCGGTATCTGCTATATTTTTCCAAAGCAACTTAAACCGCTCACAACTACGGGCCTCTATCAGCGCATTGAGCAGTAGCTTTTCTACCAGTTGCTCATCGCGACTTCCTCCTTTTTTCAGTATACCATTTATAGCAACTACATACTCGTCTTTGCGCATCTTTCCGAGAGCTATTCCCCGTTTTTTCATCTCTTCAAGCACCCGTTCAAAGTGCCCCCACTCTTCGGCCACCACACCCGTCATAAGCTCTACCAGCTCGGTTTTTTCTGGATACTGTACAATCAACGATATACACGATGAAGCTGCTTTTTGCTCGCAGTAAGCATGGTCAATGAGTATCTCATCCAATGCCTTTTCAGCTATATTGGTCCAGCGCGGATCGGTAGGCAGATTGAGACCCAATACCGTTTTTTCTACAGAATTTTCCATTTCTACAGTGTTTATTAGTCAAAAAACAACCAACGACAACCGATATCAAACACCTTCTTTTGCCCGGGATAATACGGGCTAGCAAAGTAGCCATTGTCAGCAGCTTGGTTAATATGAGTCATCTTGGCAAAGATGCGTAGCTTTTGTGCCTGAAAATTGATAAACAAATCTACAGCTGCATAAGACTTCATTTCAAAGTCATTTTGCAGGTAGTATTGCTGTGTGATGGGATCGTAGGCATGCCCGTAATATGCCGATTGCCAGCGGGCATTGAAGCCGAACTGAACCGGCATGTAATTGTTGAACCAAACACTCTCATAGTACCATCGGCTATTGATCATCAGGTCTGGTATACGAAATACGTCGGCCCCATCTCCAGCCAGGATGTTGTAGTTGATGTCATTGTGCAAACGAAAATACTTCCCTAAAGTAAAATCAGCCCGAACACCATACTTGTTGATGATGGCTGTGGCTGATGACTGAGCAGGCTGCTTATCTGTACCAAAATACACGTATTCATTTACGCTTGTAATTGACACCTTGGGTTCGATAGACAAAAACGAAAAATCGTATTTAGCGGACCCTTCTATGCTGTTCACAATAATGGGGTCAAAATCATTGGACCATTCGTAATGATTGCCTAGGTACTGCTCCGACAAAAACGAAGGATTGTATATGGCACTGGTATATACAGCTTTCACGTATTTGTTGTGCAGATATCCACGCAGATAATACTGCCCCCCATCCAGCAATTCCAAATTTCCTCCTACCTCATTACTCCCCACAAAAACCTTCACATCACCTCCCAGGTAATTTTCCCCTACATGCCCATAGGGCTTGCTGTACACATAGCGATGGTTTATATCACGGCGTTTGAGGTAAGCACTGTAAAAAAGAGTATTGCTCAGCTTGCCTTTTATCCCTACTTCGTTTTTCACCTCATTGAACACAGTAGCATCCAGTGTAGAATCCGTTCTGATGTAGATATTCTCAAAATAATCTTTGTCATTGTCGAGTGAAAAATCATTGAACTCATGTCTGTTGCTACTTTTATCCAGCACATGGTATATCTCAAAAAAAGGCTTCAGCGAATATTCATGGTAAAGGTGCAGATTCACACGAGTGTCCTTGCTTTGAGCAGATTGTAGCCGCACCGGTGTATCTGCATACTGAAAAAACTCCAATTCTTCGGCTCCCAGGTCTACAGCAGCCCCTCCGTTTTCTACCGCTTCGTGCTCAAAACGCAAAGCATGAAAAAGCAGTGTATAGTCCTGCTTATCCGACACATAGTAGGTGTATATATCCAGCGTAGAGGATTTCACCTGCGTATTGTTTCCTGTCAGTGCCAACTCTCCTATCTGGCGGTTGGAATTTAATCTGTAAATATCAAACCCCACGTTCCAATTGGGTTTTACGTTTCGCGAAAAGTTGAAATCGACCTTAGACCGGCCATTGCCCCCAAAAACCACGTTTAAATCCATAAACGGCGACTTGGTGTCGTAGTATTTAAACTCCTCCGGGGTGGTCATGTAGGGGTCGTATGCGCTAAAACCGGATGTTCTACCAATATTGCGTGACATGTTGAAGTACATAGGCTTCATCGCCGTACCGTTGAGCCCCAAGTCCTGATAATATACCGGCTCACTCTTAATCACCTCGAAGTTTTCCAGATTATACAGTGTAGTATCTACACGCTGAAACGAAGTGTCGTTTTCTCTTATCTTTTGTTCGAAAGTAAAGGTCGTTGAATGCGGACCGTAAACCAGCTTAGTGGAATCGTCGATAATCTGAGCCTGCACCCCGGTTACACAAAAAAACAGCACCCATACTATACAGGCCTTCCCTATGTTGATCACTGCTTTATTCACTTGATTCTTTTCGCGTAACACTCTCCAAAAACAAACGCTCAAATTTATCACCTTCGTACAGGAATTTTATTTCTATAGGCAAATAAAATACCGGCAAGCTTGACAGTTTGTCCAGTTTTCTAAGCTTCACGGCATCTTTTTCAGTGGTGAGTATACTTACCCCCTGCTGTGCACCTGCAGCATCCATTATCTCATTCAGCTGCTTGTCATCATAGTGCTGATGATCTGCGTACTGAAGATGCCCTACCAATTCATACGCAGACGAAACGTACTGCTCAATCGATGTGCTGTCTGCCAAACCGGTTACCAACAGTACTTTGGGGGTCACTTGCGTATAGCCGTCAAACAAAGGCACGGCTGGCTGATATTGTATGCCTGTAAAAAAAACCGGTGTATGATCCCGTGCATATTCTCTGGTGCGGGCCTTGTACAGCTCCCTTGCAGAGTGTTCTACGTCTGTAGGACACTTGGTATACACCACTACATCTGCCCGCTCTGCACCCTTGCGTGATTCTCTCAACCTACCTACAGGCATGAGGTGATCATCAAAGAAAGGTTTTTCGAAAGTAGACAAGAGTATGTTAAAACCTGCCCTAAGCGGCCGGTGCTGAAAAGCGTCATCACATACGATAGCACTGGTATTTTCGTGTCGAAAGAGAATTTCTGGAATGGACATTACCCTGTCTTCACCTACTGCTACAGGCACCTCAGGTTCAAACTTTCGCCAAAACTGGTACGGCTCGTCACCTATAGTAGTAGCACTGTCCTGCTCAGACGCCAGGCGAAACCCTTTGGTCTTTCGCTTGTATCCACGGCTCAGCGTAGCGGGTTTATGTCCACGGCTCAAAAGCAACCTTACCAGGTATTCTACCATAGGACTCTTACCTGTACCTCCTACGGCCAGATTGCCCACCACTATTACTGGTAAATCAAATTCGACAGACTTCCATATCCTCAGGTCATAGAGGTGGTTTCTAAAGGCAGTAGCCCAGCCATACAACACAGCAAATGGAAACAGCAAATACTTCATCGACCTGATTTTAACTAAACGGCAAACTTAGGAATTGGAGGCGAATATTGATCAAATCTGACCAATTAATCTAGGACTATCCAGCAAACACCTACCGCATTGTTTGGAAGGCAAAGGTTAGAAACTGCACATCTGACAGGCTCAGGGCATGAGAAAAAGTACTCAAAACAACCGACTCTGTTCATTGGCCACTTGTCTGCCACACGAAAACCAAAGAGCACACCTCTCATCAAAGCCTATCGAAGCGCGCCTTTTGCGAATACTATACCGCTTCAAAGCTACCAGACAGTGGTATCATCGTTATTTTACAATTCCGTAAAACTTACGTATCTTTACTGACAAGGCAGAAAAAACTTTTATTAACCCATATCTAAATTAAAAACTATGCGTACTTGATTTTTCAAACAACGGACCTGACATAAAACCCTACAACATTTAATCGGATATAATTTATTTATCAACAATCCAACAAACCCCATAAAATGATCCCGTTACGTGAAAAATTTTACACAGCGGAGAACAAGATGTTTCTCGCTGTAGATTGTATCATCTTTGGCTATGAAGAAGGCCAGATCAAGTTACTGGTTTTCAAAAGAGAAGTAGAACCCCGCGCCGGTGAATGGTCGCTCATAGGATCTATCATAAACATAGACGAAACCCCCGATGCTGCGGCTCACCGTGTACTGGAAGAAATCACAGGATTAAAGCACGTATTTTTAGAGCAACTCTCCTGCTTTGGGCAAGTCGATCGCGATCCGGGAGGTCGTGTGGTTACCGTAGCATATTGGAGTCTTATCCAGAGCTCCGGCAAACAAATATCTGTGGCCAACCATGAAGCCATGTGGGTGCCGCTAGACGATATACCGGATTTGGTGCTCGACCACAACGAAATAGTAGATCAGGCTATCGCAAAGCTCAAAAACTTTGCCCGCTACAGACCCATTGGCTTTGAGCTGTTGCCGGAGCGATTTACCCTGCCCCAATTGCTCAAAGTATACGAAGCGATCTATCAGCGTCCTATCGACGACCGGAATTTTCGTAAGAAAATTCTCTCAACAGGACTACTGATCAAATTGGATATAAAAGACAAAAGCACCTCAAAAAAAGGTGCTTATCTCTACAAGTTTGATCACGAAAAATACCAGGAGCTATCTAAAAACGGCTACTGGTTCGAGATTTAAACATTTATTTTTAAATCAAAAACTTTATCCATCAGCATCCATTTCTGACCGGGAGCTGCCCACGGCAATGGCTGCTGATACTTCCACATCAACTCTTCCCACTCCTGTACTTTGGGGTTGTTGTCGTCCATTTCTGTTTTTCTTTCGAAAGAAAACGTTTCATCCACCTCCATGATCATAAACATGCGGGTTTCTAACTGAAAAATCTGAAGGTCAACAATTCCACTATCCTTGATGCTCTGAGTTACTTCAGGCCAGATTTTTTCGTGGTATTTTTTATAGGTTTTGATCAGCTCCGCATCGTCTTTCAGATCCAAAGCCAGGCAATATCTTCTTGTTTCCATGTGAATAGTTGTTTGAATAATATGAAATGAAACACTCCCTGCCTAAGCAGAGAGTGCCTTGTAAATTTACCAGAATTCGTTTACGCTTTTGCGTCGTGTACTTTAAACACCCTATAGCTGTATATCGCTATGAACAAAAAGCATAACAGCGGCAATACAAATGAAAAATTGACTTCAGGCACACCTAAAATACGTACGTCGGTATACCCTGTACCTCCAACATCCAGGATAAGCCCCTGCAAAGCAGGCATCAATGCCCCTCCTACAATTGCCATTACCAGACCTGCTGCGCCATACTCTGTATCTTTACCCAGTCCCTCTAGAGCGATACCATAAATGGTCGAGAACATAAGAGACATACAGAATGAGATAGCAACCAGGCTATACAAGCCCCCCATACCTACTATAAAAATAGCACCCAATGTGCACGCCATGGCACCAATAGCCAACACCATAAGTAACACACCGGAATTGACGTACTTGAGTAAGAAGGTACAAATAAAGCGGCCTACCAAAAACACGCCCAGAGCCCAATACGCATAGGTCACTGCACTTTGATTATCTATACCCAGAGTTTCGGCATACTGATAGATGTAGGTCCAGCACATAATTTGCGCCCCTACATAAAACACCTGTGCCAGTACTCCTTCGCGATATTTAGGTGCTTTTACCAATCTTTTGATAGACTCCCACAAGTGGATTTGACCATCAGACTGCTTATTTTCAGGCATTTTCATCACTTTGATCAATACAAGCATCACAATCACAAATACACCTAAGGCTACATAGGGATCGCGAATAACCATAAGGTCTGACGTTCGGATGGCTGCTTTAGCCGTCTCTCCAAGCGTATCATAAATAGGGTTTCCGCTGGCATCCAGGTTGTCGGATTGCAAGGCGCCCAACACAAAAGTCTGAGCAACAAACAAGCCTGACAGAGCACCCATAGGGTTGAATGACTGAGCCAGATTTAGTCGCTGGATGGCTGTTTCTTCTGCTCCCATTGATAAAATGTAGGGGTTGGCTGTGGTTTCTAAAAACGCCAGTCCAAAAGTAAGAATATACAATGCCGCCAAAAAGAAGTAATACTCTTCATAGGCTGCTGCAGGGTAAAACAACAACGCACCGGTAGCGTAGAGTCCCAATCCAATCATAATCCCCACCTTGTACGAATACTTATTGATAAAGACAGCCGCCGGCAAAGCCATGGTAAAATACCCTCCGTAGAAGGCCATTTGCACCAATGAAGCTTCAAAATTGTTCAGCTCAAGGATTTTTTTAAATGCCGATACCATGGGGTTGGTAATGTCATTAGCAAATCCCCATAAAGCAAACAGCGATGTGATGAGTATAAATGGAACCAGTACTCCCGGTTCCACTACTTTCGCTGCTTTACCTTTCAAATCTGATTGTGTCATAAAGATAAAGTTTAGAGTTGTATAGTTTAGTTCTGAATTAGCTCTTTCGGTCTACTCCGGCCAATGCACGATCGAGGTGTACATACCCTCCATCTACAAACAGAAACTGACCAGTCATGTGCGACGCTCTGGCTGACAGTAAGAAAACCGCCATATCGGCTATTTCTTCACTTGTAGTCATCCGGCCTTCCAGCGGTATTTTTTCTGTTATGGATTGTAGTTTTGCCTCCGGGTCGTCAAAAGACTGAAGCCAGTTGGCATACAGTGGGGTCATTACCTCTGCCGGCACTATGGCGTTTACCCTGATGCCGTATTTGAGCAAATCCACTGCCCACTCGCGGGTAAGTGCCAGCTGGGCGCCTTTGGAAGCAGCATAACCGGAGGTCCCTCCCTGCCCGGTGAGTGCCGTTTTTGAGCTGATATTTACGATGGATCCTTTAGATTTTTTCAAAGCGTCGAGGCTGTAATGCACCAGGTAAAAGTAATGGTGCAGGTTTTTGTCAATCGATGCTACAAACTGCTCGGGTGTACCATTTTCTACCCCTACACCATCGTTTATTCCTGCATTGTTTACCAACCCGTCTATTCTACCGTACTTGGCCAGAGTCTGATCTATTATTTTTTTGCAGTTTTCTGCGGCTGCCAGCTCTGCCTGGATAAATAGTGAGTCGATACCCATCTCTGCAAATTCGGCTACCAGCTGCTCGCCCGATTCCTTATCTCTACTGGCTACAACCGGAATAGCTCCCTCTGCTGCAAGGCATCTGGATATTCCTTCGCCTATACCTTTTGAGCCTCCCGTAACGATGACTACTTTGTCTTTAATCTTCAAGTCCATGATTATCCGTTATTTGTTTTCTACTTAGTTATGATTCCTATTTCTGCCACTACCGCCTTGTCTGCACCATCCATTAGCTTTTCTGCTACCAGCTTGATGTGTCGGGCATCAAAACTACTCCCCAGCTCCACTTTTTGCTCCAGAGGGTTGTTGAGTATGTTTGAAAATTCTCCTTTGGCTACTCTTTTCCAGATCTTGCCGTTTTGGCTAATGTAGAATGAATAGTGTGTAATAACTCCTGACGTCCAACGCGACTGATCAGGCGTGTACGTAAAGCCTTTCACTGCTTCCACTCTTCCAAGGTCTATCTGAACGGCAGGCTTAGCTCCACCTACAGCCCACTTTGTGGCCTTATTGTCGTCTATAGCTTTCACTGCATTGTCGTCCGATGACTTCACCGTCCAGCTTTTTTTACTTACATCAAACTGCACTGTCGCTACCTCACTCTGGCGCTGAGTGGCAGGGTCATAAGACAGGGCTTTTACCACCGTAGGTTTGTCAATGGTTAAGGCATTGGCGTAGCGGCTGGATTTTAGATCCGGATCACTGCCATCGAGTGTAAAATACACCTCCACTCCTTCCTGAGGGGTGTTTAATGTAACCTGACCTTCTTTATTGCGCACTATTTTGGGTTCGTCTACTACTACCGGCGCATTATACACTTCTATGTTGGATATTACCGGGCAGGCTTTAGCGTCTTTTACCGTAAAGCGGATTTTCGAAGCTACTACATCGTCCAGTCGCAATATGCGCTTATAGCCGATGGTCGTTTGCTCATCCAGCATTTGCCACTGCCCGTCTATTTCTGCCTCCACCGTAAAGGATTTTACCCGCTGGCCCAATGCTATATACTCCTGCACCAAAAAACGGTTGAATGCTGTGGGGCTTCCCAGGTCAATAGTAACCGACGCTTCAATTACGTCATCGTCTGTAGCCCAATAGCTTTCTTTGTTGCCATCTAACAGGTTTTCAGCACCATACTGATCCGAACCTCCTCGCTCGTTGGTGGCTTCTACGGACTTATTTTTTGCCAGGTCTGTCGCAAAATCACGCTTCAACTGATCGGTGAGTTTTTTCAACTGCTTCACATCATTTTCGTGAATCAACCCTCTTCGATCTACAGGAAAATTGAGCAAAAATGAGCTGTTTTGACCAATAGATTTGTAGTATATATCGAGCAGTGTCTTAAGCGATCGTACTTTATCGTCTTCATTTTTGTGATAAAACCACCCGGGTCTTATCGATACGTCTGCTTCGGCTGGCACCCAGTGTGTTCCGTTTTCCTGTCCCATAGAGTACTCTTTGGCGTACTCCGGCATACCTCCGTACACCTCGTCGCGCAGCAATGGCGACCAGGTAGTAGGATACGCATGACCGTGCTCATTGCCTACCCAGCGCACATCCGGCCCAGCATCGCTAAAAATAACAGCGTTGGGTTGTAACTTTCTGATCAGCTCTACGGTGGTAGGCCAATCGTAGTAGCTTCGCTTATCTACACGTCGTGATTCATTGGCTCCTCCATAGTAGCCATCGCCTCCATTGGCACCATCAAACCACACTTCGAATACATCTCCATAGTTGGTGAGGAGTTCTGTAAGTTGATTTCTGAAATAGGTCACATACTCCGGCTTTCCATAGTCGGGGTGATTTCTATCCCAGGGAGAAAGGTAAATGCCCAGCTTGAGGCCGTACTCACGGCATGCGTCGGCCAGTTCTTTTACCAAATCACCCTTTCCGTCGCGCCAGGGAGAGTTTTTCACAGAGTGCTCGGTGTATTTGGATGGCCACATACAAAATCCGTCGTGATGCTTGGCTGTGAGTATAATACCTTTCATCCCTGCTTCCTTGGCTACTTTAGCCCATTGGCGGGTATCCAAAGCTATAGGGTTAAACAGCGACGGAGACTTATCTCCATAGCCCCACTCTGCATTGGTAAATGTATTGATACTAAAGTGGATAAAGCCGTAAAATTCCATTTCCTGCCAGGCCAATTGTCGCTCTGAGGGGATGGGTATTACGGGTTTTGGGGGACTTACCGACGGTTGACAACCGACAGCAAGGAGCATTAACCATGCTGATGCATACTTCAATAATTGATTCATGTTTAGTCGTTGAGGTTATAATAAAAGTTTAGTTTGTGTAATTCTCCTAAAGTGTATGCTAGAGGTTGTAAAACTTTGCAGCATTTTCACCCATAACCTTGGCTTTATCTACTTCCGAAAAGTCCGAAATGTAATCTTCCAGTATGCTCAGGGCCTGCTGGTACTCTGCTGCTACCAAGCACACCGGCCAATCCGACCCATACATGATCCGCTCGGTACCAAACGCATCAAAGATTACATCCAGGTAGGGTGTAAAATCCTCCTTTTTCCAATTTGCCCAGTCAGCCTCTGTCACCATACCAGACACTTTGCACTGCACATGGGGAAATCTGGCCAACTCGCGGATGTCTTTTTCCCATCCGTCTATTTTTTTATCCTTGATGTAGGGCTTGGCTATATGATCCAACACAAATGGCTGATCGGGAAACTTTTCAGCCAAAGCAATAGAAGCGGGTAATTGTGTAGGGAAAACCAAAATATCGTAGACCAATCCAAACTGATGAAGCTTGCTAATGCCGTGCTGAAAATCCTTTCTCAACATAAAATCATCGGGTTCAGACTGCACAATATGCCGGATGCCTTTGAGGTCTTTGTCCGGAGCAAAATGTGCCAGCCGTTCTTCTACATTGTCGGCTAGCAAGTCTACCCAGCCTACTACTCCCTTCACAAAATCATTTTTATGGGCAAAGTCAAGCAAAAAGGTTGTTTCTGCTTCTGATTGATCCGCCTGTACAGCTACACAGCCATCTATTTTGGCTGCTTGCAGTATCGGTTTGAGGTGTTCCGGAAAAAAATCTTTGCGGATCACTTTCATCGATTCATCGATCCAGGCATTTTTTACCGGGTCGTACTTCCAAAAATGTTGATGGCTGTCTATTCTCATGATTTTATACTTTTTCTTTCGTTAATTCTCCATTTACAAGCCTCCATATATTGAGGCTATTGTCATTTTGCAAGGCTTTAGGCAAAAGCGGCTGAGGGTAATCCTGATAACATACCGGGCGGGCAAACCGGCGGATAGCATTGGTTCCTACCGAAGTGCTCTGTGGTGCTGTAGTAGATGGGTATGGCCCTCCGTGCACCATAGAATGACATACTTCTACTCCCGTAGGATAGCCATTCACAATCACACGACCTACCTTCTTCTCCAGTATGTCAAATAATTCCTTATAGGCTTCCAGATCAGCCTCTGTGCCATGCACTGTAGCGGTAAGGTGCCCTTCCAGTTGGCGGGCAGCTTCCAGTATTTGATCGCGGTTGTTCGCTTCTACCAGCACATTAGATGGTCCGAAGTTTTCTTCGCTAAGTTCCTGATGTTGACTAAAGTTTTCTATCGACGTTTTAAAAACAGTAGCTACGGCGCTGTTGGGTGTATCGGCGGGCTGTCCCTGTGCCAGGGTTTCTACAGACGCAGTAGATGTCGTTTTTTTCAATCCCTCTACATAGGCTTTGCCTATGCCGGGCGTAAGCATAGTGCCTGCCGGTGTTTCGCTTACTTTTTGTTTCAAGACCTCACAGAAAGTGTTGGCTGCTTCGGATTGCTCTACAAAAGCCAACCCGGGATTGGTACAAAACTGCCCTACTCCCAGTGCTATCGATCCGGCCATGCCCGCTGCTATTGCTTCTGCTTTTTCGGCCAGTGCTCCCGGCAATATAAATACAGGATTGGTACTGCCCATCTCGGCAAATACCGGAATCGGTTCAGGGCGGGCGTTCGCCAGATCAAACAGCGCTTTTCCTCCTCTGAATGACCCTGTAAATCCTACTGCCTTTATTTCGGGATGTTTTACCAGCGCCTCTCCTACGGCATTGGTATTTCCTTGCACGAGTGAAAACGTACCTTCGGGCATACCGCAAGCCTTAGCCGCTTTGATAAAAGCCTCAGCTACCATGGCTGATGTACCGGGGTGTGCGGGGTGTCCTTTTACTACCACGGGGCATCCAGCCGCCAGTGCTGATGCTGTGTCGCCTCCTCCTACGGAAAAAGCCAACGGGAAATTGCTTGCTCCAAACACAGCTACCGGCCCCAGCGGAATCATGATATGACGTATATCCGGTTTTGGCAGAGGAGCTCTGTCGGGTATGGCTGTATCGATGCGGGCATCCAGCCACGAGCCTTCACGTACTACCGATGCAAACAGCTTGAGCTGTCCTACCGTACGCCCTCTTTCACCTGTTAATCGGGCCAGCGGAAGTGCTGTTTCCTGATTACACCTTTCGAGTAGCGCATCGCCCAGGTTCATGATCTCATCGGCGGCAGTTTCCAAAAATGCGGCTATGGCATCTTTGTCTTTCTTTCTATATTCATCGAAGGCTGCAGCAGCCTGCTTTACGGCCTGGTCTACGTCTGCTGTGGTAGCTATAGTAAATTCGCCTTCCAGTTGTTCGTTGGTTGCGGGATTGATCGCGTAAAATGTGTTACTCATTGGGATGTGTTAGTTTTTATATGCTACAATGTTTGTTAGTGTCCCTATGCCATCTATGGTGATTTTTATTTCATCATCAGGCTGTAGGGTAAAATCATCGGAAGGTACTAATCCTGTACCTGTCATCAAAAAACATCCATCAGGAAAATTGCATTCTCTGAAAAGAAAATCAACCAGCTCAGTATGCGATCGTTTCATGTTACTGATTGAAATCTGCCCCTGAAAAACTTCACTTCCATTTCTATTGATTACCAGCTCTATGTTGGTTTCAGGATCAATGGGCTCTCCCGGCACATATATGCAAGGTCCCAAACCGGCACACCGCTCGTATACTTTGGCCTGTGGCAGGTACAGTGGGTTTTCCCCTTCAATACTACGCGAGCTCATGTCGTTTCCTACACTGTAACCTTCTATCGTTCCTGCTGAGCTTATCCACAGTGTAAGCTCCGGCTCTGGCACATCCCAACTGGAATCTCTCCTGATGTTTACTGTACCGCCATCGCCCACAGTACGGTTAGCCAGGGCTTTAAAAAACAGCTCTGGGCGTTCTGCATCATACACTTTATCGTAGAAGGTATCGCCTCCTGATTTTTTAGACTCCTCCATCCGCGCCTCTTTGCTACGCATGTAGGTTACTCCTGATGCCCATATCTCCTGATGTCCTATGGGTGCTTCAGGATTGGCGATCAGCGATGCATCACTGGTCGGCTGTATCCCTGCTATGTCATTGAGTAGTGCATCGTGCAACCCCTGTCGGTTGATAAATGCATCCCAGTTTTCTACCGGTAGCAAGTAGTACATTTTCTCTCTCTCTACTACTGCTCCTTGTTTTGTTTTGTAAATTTTCATGTTAGGCTATATTTCGGCATTTTAGTCGGCCTGCATAAGTTTCCTCATGCAGGCGAGTACTATGCCTGTGATCAATCATTTTAGGTTTTTCTCCCTATTCGTTTCAGGGCTTGGTCATAAATTGCCAGTTTACTCCTTTGTTGTAACTGTAAGGCTTGCCCTTTTCAGGTTTATCTATCTTTCCTTTCCAGTTTCCTTTTTTATCTTTCTCTACAGTTATTCCAAGCATAGAGTAGGCTCCTTTTTCAAAGTCAAAGCTTAACCCATCGTCATCATAGAGGGTATAGCTACCGGACTTCTCACCATAGTGTCTTATTTCCAGATCTACTTTTTGTCCCGGCTTAGGTGCCTGACGTTGCGCTGGCATCATAGGAATAATTCCTCCGTCTTTTACATACAGTGGGATTTTGTCCAGGCCAGGTTTCGCTATTATGATTTCATTTTCTCCTACAAATTCGCCGGTATAAAAATCAAACCACTTGCCAGCTGGCAGGATTACATTTCGCTCTGACTCACCGGCAAACATAGGCGCTACCAGTAGGTAGTCTCCCATCATATACTGGTCTTTTACTTCTTTTTTGATGGCTGCTGCATACGGGTTGTCTGTAGAGCTTAGCTTTCCTTCTGTTTCCTGACCTTTGTCCGTAAACCCCTCTACCAGGTTCATAGCCCGAAACGGAGGTGTTCCCTCGAAATGGTACTGTGCAAACGTGGAATACATATAAGGAAGCAATGCCATTCTCAGCATGGCTACATCGCGCACCTGTTTTTCTACCTCAGGAAATGACCAGGGCTTGGTGCCATCTGCCCAGGCATTGAGCATAGCCATGGGCGAGAAGCATACAGACTGCATTCTTCTGAGCCACTCTTCTGCACTTTTGGAGGCACGCACCTCGGGCGTCCACAATACACCTATAAAACTGCTGTTGATTAGCGCTGTGATAAAGTCTTTGTGACTGTAATAGTCGTTGTAGATTACATAGGGAAATGAGCTGGCGCCTGCATTGGATGCACGTACCAAACCGTATGTTCGTTGATTCAATTCTCTAAACCAGTCTGCAGTCATATCCTGCACCAAAAGCCCATAAATTTGCCTCATTTGCTCTCCGGTTGTACCCGACGGAAATGTGGCTACATCGGGCCAAAGCCAACGATCAAATCCGTCTACTTCATCTATCTTATAGCCGCTTACCCCTATCTTGAGGTGATTATCCATAAAGTGTTTTCTAAAAATAGATCGGGCTTCCGGGAGTGTAAAATCAGGCACAATACCATTCCACACCGTGTGTGTTCCCGAAAGGGGCTTTACCTTGGGATACAATGAACCCACAGGCGATACAAATGGATTTAACCATAAGTTGGAACGAATGCCCTTAGCCGCCAGAGCATCGTTGAACCCCTTGGGATCGGGAAAACGCCCTTTGTCCCATTCAAATGTGCAAGGGTATGCCATGCTATGCCAGCCGGGCTCTACTCCTATATAATCCAATGGAAAATCATGCTCTTCAAATTCGGCTGCTTCTTTCAGTATATCCTTGTCGCTATACAAGGTAGGTACTCGCTGGGTAAAGCCCAATCCCCACTTGGGAGGAATGTAGCCTCCTCCATTGTATAGGTTGTAGCGCTGCACTACTTCCATAGGATTTTTTCCTCCAAAAACATAAATATCAGTACCACTTGCCGGTACCAGTATTTCTACTGCATCCGAATCGGGCATGGGATCCCAGTTTTTGTCGGTATTTCTATCCAGCAGCTTAGGTGGGTTGTCGGCTTCTACTCTTACTGCCGTACCTGCATATACAGTAATGTAGCGTGCTGCATCTATCAACACTCCGTATCCTTCTGAAGACACATAGAATGGAACCGGCGCATGTGTACGACCGTCATCGCGCCCACCGTAGTGGTCTACATGCAGCTCCATGATTCTGCCCCGCTGATGCACTTTTTTGAAATTGAGACCTAAACCATACAACTGCTCTGTCTGATTGAGAGGAAACCGTAGGTACGTTTTTCCGTCTACCAGCTGTGTAGCTATTTTGCTCATGTCCAGAGGAAAATCCACTTTATCCATTTTGTCCAAAGCTTCTGTTCTGGGGGTATTGTTCACTACGTTCAGTAAACTAACTTTCTCCGGGGTTCCTACAGTTGCTTTCCAAATACCATTATGGATTTGTTTCCAATCGGGCGCTTGTGCACATACAGTAAAACTCACACTAACTATCAGGGAAATTGTAAAGAGTAAGTGTTTGATCATTTTCATAAATTAGTAATTAATAGAATGTATAATTAAATAGCTTGATGATTTCGCTTATTTGGTGGACATCTCCACGTTCATACTTTTTTGATTTCTGAATATCTCCAGACTCAAGTGACCTCTCCAGTTGTTGGCCTGATGTGACTTTAATAGCTGGGGAATATCGTCTACTACATCGCCTTCACAACTGATAATCACATCGCCTTCCTGCAATGCTGATTTTGCGATAATGGATTTTTCGTCTATTCCCACTATGAGTACTCCTGCCGTTTTAGAAAGTCCGGATGCAGATCTTTCGGCCATGGTTTCTATGTTTTTAATGGTAGCTCCCAGCCAGTTAACTTGTTTTGTATCCCCGTCTTTTTCCAAAGCGGCCCACAGTACGGGTATCTCAGGTGTTTTGGCTATTGCTTTTAGGTTTGGGTTTTGCACACCAAATTGATCCATAGAAAAATTCTGAAAACCTAGTGCCAGAGCCGGAGAGCCTTCTTTTACAGTAAAATCTCCATTTTTAGGATCTACAAAAAGGGGATCACCATAGCTACTGTTTTTATCTACTCCTTTTTGCTGCGCCTGAGCCAATGCCTCTTTATCAGGAAAAAGGTTAGCATCTACTTCTTTGCCCCATGCTGCCAGACGTATGTCTTTGTGCCCTGTGCCCATTATGTTTTTGCGAAAAACGTCTCCACTGTTTTCAAACCAAACATGGGGATGAAATCCGTTGTTGACCATAATGTTGTTTTCAACCACCCTGTAGAAACCCTCTCTCAGCTTTATTCCTCCGTTGAGGCATAGGTTGTTGTATATCTCATAGTTTGACGAGCCGTCATCCAGGTCTATGTCCCATCCATGATCGCAGCGAAAGCGGTTGTTTCTGATAAGGGTAGTATGTATGGCGTCCCATCGTGGCATGTCAGGGTTTTCTCTCACTATCTCATTCATTCGCCCTCTATTGGGATGCCAGAAACGGTCTCTGCCCCAGGAATTAAACGAACCATGGTCTCCTGACTCCTGCACGGTTTTGAATACATCGTTGTACTCAATAATATGCCCTCCCCAGGTTCCTTCACTCACATTTATACCAGCACGAGGCACATCGTATATACTGTTGCGGCTCACTTTTATGTCCATAGCCATGGATATCTGCACTCCGGCTACTTGCTTTTCTACTCTTCCTATTTTGTATATCAGGTTGTTGTCAGCTGTACTGTTAGCCGGGTAAAGATTGTTTTTGGGGCCTCTCACGGTATCCATTTCTTCGAGAGGCACAAACTCTCCGTACTGAAAAGACGGTGAGCGTACTGCTTCCGGGCTACCTACAAAACTGATAGCCGAAGCACCTATTTCGTACATGTGATTGTTGGAAATGGTAATGTCTCTGCTGAAACTACTTACAAATACGGCATTGCCTCCCAAATTGGTAAATTCGCAATCGTCGATGAGTACTTGGGTTGCCCCTTCTACAAACACGGCACCTCCGCGGTAGATCGTCCAGTCACTCCTCAGTAGAGGCTCATACTCTTCGGTAAATGTACGCCTGGTGTGAGTAAGTGTGAGACCACTTATCGTAACCTGATGAGTAGGGTTTTGCTCAGTGCCTTTTATTTCTATCAGGTGTTTTAAGTAAGCTCCCTCTACTACTGCTGTAGCAGGATTTACGCCAGCAGGAGGCCAATAATACAACCTGTTATTCTCCTCTGACAGATACCATTCGCCCGGGCTATCCAATTCTTCCAGCACGTTTTCTACCATCCGGTAAGTAGGGTGCATGGTCGACGGCCTGTTGTTTTGATACCCTCCGGTGAGCTCAAGCTCTCCTTGATCATCCACACCGGCTATTTCGTAGTGAAAACCACCCCACTCTCCCCGATGCATCACATGCAGGTAACCTCCTTTAGGGTTTTTCCATGATTTTACTCTTTCGGGTGAAATTGCGTCAGGCGCATGCCCCTGCCAGTGCCCTCCGTTTTCGTCATAATTGGGATAACGCGCCAGTATCTGCTGCTTGCCATTTACATACAACTGATCAAACTGTACACCATCCTGCACTTTGGCTTCCCAAATATTGCCTTTTTGCTGCCAGTTCAATTTCATTTCGCGCGAACCTTTAATGACGGTTTGTCCTTGCCCTGCGCCCTGTATAGTTACATTGCTCAACTCTTTGGAAAACAACAAAGGAGTATTGAGTCTATACTCACCTGCTGCCACATATACTATGGTTTGGCCTTCGTGCTTTTCTTTTCTAATTCGATTCAGTGCTTCTTCTATCGTTTTCAGCGGTTGCTCCTGCGATGCTTCAGCTGTGTCATTTCCATTGTTACTCACATAAAATTCTTGAGTGGACGGACCACACGCTGTTAAAAAAAACACCGCGCTACACAGTGCCAATACTATCCGGTTTGTCATTGTCTGTTTCCTTTGCTTTTATTCTTTTCCTGCACAAGGGTTATGTCATTTTTGGAGTACATAAAACACGCTACTCCAAACAATTTTCAAAAGTAGAATTTCACTCGAAGAGGCTCTACTAATTATTACACCGTTGTTGATGTTTTTTTTGCCGAAAACACACCACATACTTTTACTACTGACAATATTTACACAACCTCCTTGTTTTGTGGTCTTTCACACGCTCTATATTTTAGAAAATATGCCCTGTAGAATAAACTAACATTTGTTAGTTTTGTGAGAAACAACATGAACCGGCAGACTGACCCAATCACCTGCTTGTTTTTACCATCCAGAAAATCCAAAAATGAAAGCACCTAAAATTCAACACTATACAGAAGGAAGGTGGGTAGAGGGAGATGGCACAGGACACCCCATACATCATGCTATCACAGGGGAGCATATCTACAACCACTCCGTGGAAGGATTAGACGTTGAAAAGATATTTGACTATGGCAGACGTGTAGGCAATCCGGCTTTGCGAAAAATGACCTTTCAGGAACGCGGACTTATGCTCAAAAAGCTAGCACTACACCTGAATGCAAAAAAAGAAAAATTTTATAGCCTGAGTACTGCTACCGGGGCTACACGTACCGACTCGTGGATAGATATACAGGGAGGGATAGGCAATCTGTTTGCTTATGCGAGTTTAAGGCGTCAGTTTCCCAACGAACCCTACTACATTGATGGCGATACTGCCCCCCTCTCCAAGGGAGGAAGTTTTATTGGTCAGCACATAATGGTACCAAAAGAGGGTATAGCTCTCCACATCAATGCTTTTAACTTTCCGGTGTGGGGCATGTTGGAAAAAGTAGCAGTAAACTGGCTGGCGGGTGTTCCTGCGGTAGTAAAACCAGCCGAACAAACAGCTTACCTTACAGAATCTGTAGCACGTGAAATTATAGATTCGGGCATTGTTCCCGAAGGGGCCTTACAACTGATCTGCGGATACGGCAATGGGTTGCTACAGCATGTAAACTATCAGGATGTTGTTACCTTCACTGGTTCTGCACACACGGGCAAGCTGCTCAAAGCACACCACAACGTTATCAACCAAAGTGTTCCTTTTGTATTGGAGGCCGACAGTCTCAATGCCTCAGTATTGGGAGAAGACGTAACACCGGATAGTGAGGAGTTTGAGCTGTTTATCCGGGAAGTAACCAAAGAAATGACTGTAAAATGCGGGCAAAAATGCACAGCAATACGCCGAATTTTAGTCCCCTCCGCAAAGGTAGAATGGGTACAAAAGGCTCTCCGCACCGCGCTGGAAGCAATAACAATCGGCCACCCCGAAAATAAAGACGTAAGAATGGGGGCATTGGTAAGCAGGGCACAACTAGACCATGTGTCGTCTAATGTAAAGGAACTAAAAAACACCTGCGAAGTAGTATATGAAAATCCTGACTTCAGCCCTCTGGGTGCAGATAAGAGTAAAGGAGCATTCACAGCACCGGTACTTCTATATCACAACAACCCTCTGAACGCAAATGCAGTACATGAAATAGAGGCTTTTGGTCCGGTTAGCACGATTTTACCCTACAAAAACACCGATGAGGCAATAGCGATAGTTAAGCAAGGCAAAGGCTCACTGTGCACATCTATAGTGACTCGCAACGACACATTAGCCAGACAATACGTACTGGGTAGTGCTTCTCATCATGGCAGAATACTGGTATTGAATGCGCAATGTGCCAAAGAAAGCACGGGTCATGGTTCTCCTATGCCCTTGCTTACACATGGAGGTCCCGGCCGGGCCGGAGGTGGTGAAGAAATGGGTGGAGTACGGGGAGTCAAACACTACATGCAACGCTGCGCGGTACAAGGGCACCCTACTACCCTGTCTACAGTCACCAACAGTTACCAATACGGCGGGGCATACAACGAAGTGACAGGTGAACACCTTTTCAGCAAACACTGGGAAGAGCTCCATGTAAGCGATACTCTCATTACAGCTAAGCGTACGATTACAGAAGGCGATATTGTTAATTTTGCCAACCTCACCTGGGATCATTTCTATGCCCATACCGACGAAACATCTCTGGAAGGTACACTATTTGAGCGCAGAGTAGCACATGGATATTTTATACTCTCTGCTGCTGCCGGTTTATTTGTACAGGCAAAAAAAGGACCGGTACTGCTAAATTACGGTCTGGAAGAATGTCGCTTTACCAAACCGGTATATGCCGGCATGACAATAGGCGTGCGACTAACCGTAAAACAAAAAATAGATCAGGAGAAAAAAGACGATGTGGCTAAAGGCATAGTCAAGTTTCTGGTGGACGTATACGATGAAACAGGTGAAACAGTAGCCATCGCTACCATACTTACCATGATAAAAAAGCAGGATCAGAGTTAATACCAATTTGACAAAACAGATATAGAAATGGATACAGGAAAAGTTGAATTTTCAGCAAATGACGGCATAGGACGCATTCGGTTTTATCACCCAAAAAGCAATGCCCTTCCTTCAAGCCTTCTGGCTCAACTGGCACACACCATAACACAGGCCGGGCAGGCGAGTGATATACAGGTGATTGTACTGGAAAGTCAGGGAGAGCGTGCCTTTTGTGCTGGAGCCAGCTTTGACGAACTCATGGCCATACAAAACGAAGAAGGCGGAAAGGATTTTTTCATGGGCTTTGCCCGGGTAATTAATGCTGCCCGAAAGTGCCCTAAACTCATCATAGGCAGAGTACAGGGCAAGGCTGTTGGCGGGGGAGTTGGTATGGCTGCTGCTACAGATTACTGCCTGGCAACTCAACATGCCGCGATCAAGCTCAGCGAATTGGCCATAGGTATAGGCCCCTTTGTAGTAGGACCGGCTGTGGAGCGAAAAATTGGTCTTTCGGCCATGTCTCAGCTAACCCTGGATACTACCCAATGGAAAGATGCTCAGTGGGCTGAAAGTAAAGGGTTGTATGCCGGAGTGTACGACGATATAGCAACACTCGACCATGCTGTAAACCAGCTCGCTACACAGCTTGCAGGCTCTAACCCTGTAGCCATGAAAGAATTAAAGTGCATTTTCTGGCAAGGCACAGATCACTGGGATACCCTACTGGAAGAACGAGCCGCCACAAGCGGCCGACTAGTTACTTCTATGTTTACCCGTGAAGCTATCGCAAAATTTAAAGCCCCCACATAAATCAACCTGCCCCTTCTGCCTTATCGATTTTTTTACCCAAAACAACACGAAGACCATGGCAGCATCCAAAAATGAAACATCACAACCCGGTACTGACACGCTACTCAAGGCTTTTTCACTTATGTGTACTGCCAAATACATGGCAGAAAAATATGAAACTAATTTTAAGCTGGTTTCAAAATACGTACACGCTACCTCTCGTGGGCATGAGGCCATTCAGCTGGCTGTAGGCATGCAACTCCTTCCACAGGATTACCTGTCAGCCTATTACCGTGATGACGCCATGCTGCTGGGAGTAGGCTGCTCTCCCTACGAACTCATGCTTCAACTCATGGCCAAAAGAGATGACCCTTTTTCCGCAGGCAGAAGCTACTATGCACACCCCAGCCTGCGCGATGACGACCGTCCGAAAATCCCGCACCAATCTTCGGCTACCGGCATGCAAGCCATACCCTCTACCGGCATAGCCATGGGGATTAAGTATAAAGAAAACCGAAAGATTGGTAAACTCACCACACCAAAACCAGTAGTGGTATGCTCGCTGGGTGACGCCTGCCTTACCGAGGGCGAGGTGGCCGAAGCGTTTCACATGGCCGACCTCAAACAATTGCCTATAGTCTATGTGGTACAGGACAATGAATGGGATATTTCAGCCCCTGCCAAAGAAATCCGCTCAACGGATGCCTCCGGCTATATCAAGGGTTTTCCAGGCATAAAATCCTACATGGTAAACGGCACCAATTTCATCAAATCGTATCAACTGGTGCACAAGGTATTACATGAAGTGCGTACACATCGCCGGCCGGCTCTGATTCATGCCAAGGTACCTCTGCTAAACCATCATACTTCGGGCGTAAGGAAAGAATTTTATCGTGACGATTTGTCTTACCATTCTCAATTCGATCCCTATCCTTTTTTCAAAAACCAGCTTCAGGATATGGGAATTGAAGACAAGGTGCTTGCGGATTTAGAAAACCAAGCCATCAAACAGGTGGACAATGACTTTGACAAAGCGAAGACCGCCAAAGAGCCTTCTCCCTCTGACTTATTTACCCATGACTTTGCCCCTACTCCCATTACCAAAGAAGAGGGTACGAGGTGTCCCGAAAACGGTGAAAAAACCGTAATGGTAGACAATGCGCTCTTTGCGATAGGAGAGCTAATGAAAAAACACGAAGAATGCCTGCTCTATGGTCAGGATGTGGGCAAAAGACTGGGCGGAGTTTTCAGAGAAGCAGCCACGCTGGCCGAAAAGTATGGTGACGACCGGGTGTTTAACACAGCGATCCAGGAGGCTTTTATTATAGGAAGTACAGTTGGCATGTCTGCTGCAGGTTTAAAACCCATCGTTGAAGTACAATTTGCCGACTACCTTTGGCCGGGACTCAACCAGTTGTTTACCGAAGTTAGCCGCTCCTGCTACCTTAGCCACGGCAAGTGGCCGGTGAGTTGTATCATTAGAGTACCTACTGGTGCCTATGGCAGTGGTGGGCCTTACCACTCCTCCAGTATAGAGTCTGTAGTAGTCAATATTCGGGGAATAAAAATAGCATACCCCAGCACGGGCGCAGACCTGAAAGGCCTCATGAAAGCGGCATACTACGACCCTAACCCCGTGGTGATGTTTGAACACAAAGGCCTGTACTGGTCTAAAGTAGCCGGAACCGAAGCAGCTACTACGGTGGCCCCTGCTGAAGACTACATCCTTCCTCTGGGCAAAGCCCGGCAGGTTATCACTGCTCAACCCCAAGAAATAGCTAATGGCACCAGCCTGGTTATTGTAACTTATGGTATGGGGGTTCACTGGGCACTACAAGCTGCCCGAACTTTCTCAGGCCGGATTGAAATCGTAGACTTGCGCACCCTATACCCCCTCGATACCGAGCAGGTGTTTGCATCGGTACGAACGCATGGAAAATGCCTGGTAGTTACCGAAGAACCTGTAAACAACTCTTTCGGACAAAGTCTGGCAGGCAGGATACAGGAAAACTGCTTTGAAAAGCTGGATGCTCCGGTTGTAACTCTGGGATCGGAAAACCTGCCAGCCATTCCGCTTAACAGTACCCTGGAGCGCACCATGATACCTTCTGCCGAGAAGGTTGCCAATGCTATCGAAAAGCTCCTGTCCTACTGATTATCGACAAACCGAAGCTACTTTTCAGGCAAGCTTTACTATTTTCTGCCATATCGATTTGTCTACCGACACTCCCTCAACCAGCTGTCGCTTGCGTGTAGCAAACATACGCTCGCCCGGGTATCGTACGTCTCCTTCGGCATCCACCGCCTGATCTTTAAAAAAGTTTATACTGTGTGAAATTATATCTTCCTGCATTTGCTCTGTGGCACAGCGATCGAGGTGAATAGCCATAAACACCTGACTGATGTTGGTTTCATCATCTTCGATTTTACTGGTGGTGTTTCCATTGGCCAGCAAGCCGGCTACCAAATCCAGCACAAAAGACAAACCCGCACCTTTCCAGAAGCCTATGGGCATAGCCATGCCCGAATCCAACACTTTTTGGGGGTCTTTTGTCAGGTTGCCTTTATTATCCAGTCCTACTGTTAATTCCTGATCGGACTGATCGGCCACCAACGTTTCCATTTTACCAAAGGAATAAACAGACATAGCCATATCCAGCAATATAGGGTGCTCTTTACCCGGTATGGCAATCACGAGGGGGTTGTTGCCCAGCGAAGGACGCTTTCCTCTCCAGGCAGCCATGTTTGGTTTGGTATTGGTAAAGCACATCCCTATCCGACCTGCTTCGGCCGCCAGCAGTCCATAGCTTCCTGCTCGCATCCAGTGATTGGTATTGCGCATAGCTACACAGCCTACACCATACGAGCAACTTAACTCGATGGCACGTTTCATCGCCAGCTGAGCATTGACTGGCCCTACTCCTGACTGTCCATCCCACTGCTCGAGAGCACCAAATGATCCTACCTGCTTAGCTGTAGCTTCTTTGTCTACTATTCCCTTTTCTACGGTTTCTAAAAAGGGCAAAAAACGATTAATTCCATGTGATTCAACTCCATCTAGGCTTGCATTGGCAAAGAGGGTAGCACACAACTGTGCTTTATCCTCTGAAAAGCCATACTTTATCAGAATATTATCCAAAACCTGAATAATTTCAGCATGATCTACTGCAATGGTTTGCTTGTTTTTGGTCGGCATTAGTTTTGTTAGTTTTGGTTAGATAGTTTTTAAATAATAAAACACGCCAATACTATAAAAACCCTCCTATCTGCTGGTGCACGGTTTGCTGTAAGCAGGCTAGGTCTTCACCTTACAGCAAGCACTCTGATTTCTAATACATGTTTTTATGCATAAACCACTTTTTGCTTTACACATACCGCAAAACAAAAAATAGCAGGCGTATTTTATCTCTACCACCCGGCAGGTGGTTGTAAATTACATATTCACTTAATCCCTATGCATAATTTCTATAGCTGGCATAGTAAAGCAAACGGTATGTTTTCTTTTGGAAAAAGCTTTCCTTAAGAATAACACAGTCGTAATATATACATTTGTATTAAACGTTGACGCTATATGAGTTACATTTTTTATAAAATATCTCCAATTTTTAAAGATATCCTAACACTAAATACTCAATAGCAACAACGGCATCTAAGACAGACACTAACGCCGAAAAAAAGGTTGGAATTTTATTTATTTAATTACAGTTCAAAATCAAAAGACAAACTCATTCTGATTTTTCTGTGGTGAATTTTTTTAGGATTAAAATCGTAGGTCGAGGATTGTGGCCCTAGTTTTTTTACATTCTTAAACTTAGTACCGACAGGATGAATGCCATGCAGAAAAGAAAGTTCGCCCTGGGGAAAATCTACCGCAGTAGAACGGGCGTCCTGCGGCTGCTCCGGGTTTAGCATTTTGAAGAATATATCGTTAGACTTTACATGTATTCTAAAACCGGGTGTTTTCACACTCCCAATTTCCACCCAGTACACCCCTGCGTGATACCCTTTAAACTCCGGATAAACATAGCCAGAATGACCTGTCATGGAATTGTTATATGCTTTTTCCCATACACCAAACTGTGTACCCTGCATTCTGTTTTTCCATACTCTTCCTGGTCCCTGCCCCAGCCATCGCATACTTTTAATTTCCTGCTCAGGGTAGGAAAAACTTACACCAGCTGTGTAAGCATCGGATTGGGGTTCGTAGGCTACATCTAACTCCAATCTGCCGTCATTACGAACTTTCCACATTACAGAATCTTTCTGCGAGCCATACACTGCATAAATACGTACAGGATCTGTTGAGTTATTTCCTTGCATAAGCGATACAGACTGAACCTGATTATCCTTATTGAATAGATATGGGCCATTTGACAAGGGAACTTTCACTCCGTCTTTTGTCACCCCGGCGAGCCAACCACTTTCTTTATGAAATGCAAATGCAAGCTTACCGGCCTCAACAACATACTTCTCGTCCTCTTCTCTTACGGTGAGCTTGCCGGAGGTAGATTCATCCATCTCAGCTGCTATTTTATCCGGAGAGTTCACCGGATATGTCCATGTACTAATTGTATTTTTGCGATTGTCTAAAGCATCGATCTGCAACACGTGAGCGGTTTGCCAGTCTTTTGGCAAAGCTATATGTAGCTTACCCTTTTGCCCAGGTGCCAGGGGCGCGCTTAACTGCTGGGTATTTAGCACCTTTTTTTCTGACGAAGCAGGCATATCGGTGTAGCGCACCCATTGTACCCGAAAGGTCACTTGATCCAGATTCGTATAATGATACCTGTTTTCTATGCGAAACTCACCGTTAAATTCCGGCGTTATGTGTCTTTGCTCGATATACACCGGACTCCATATTTTTTTTATGGTATAAAAACTTTGCTCTTTTTCCATGTAAGGACCTAAGATACCATCGGGTGCGTGGTTGCCATCTGTATCAAGCGCTCCATTGCGGTCTGTTCGGGCAACAGCTTCGTCGGCAAACACCCACAGAAATGCTCCTGCAGCCAGAGGATGATGCCACATACGCAACCAGTAGTCGTCAAGCCCGGCACCATGACCTCCATCGTACAAGCCATGAAGTACCTCTGTAGGAAAAAATATCTTTCGCTTGCTATATCCATCCAGCGATAAGTAATCGTAATCGATGTAGTGCTTAGTATTGGTGGCCAGGTAATCCTGCCAGGGGTGAATGACCGTGCGCTTCTGTATGTCGAGCCGGGCAAAATCTGCATTGAGCTTGTTATTCCACCCTCCTTCGTTACCATTGTCCCAAAGCACGATACTCGGGTGGTTTACATCCCGGGTTATCATTTCTTCGACCAGCTTGCGCCCGACGGTTTCATCGTACGCAGGGGTTTGCCAGCCGGTAAGTTCGTCTAATACGAACATACCCAATGAATCACATACTTCTAAAAAATGTTTTTCGGGTGGATAGTGAGACATTCTCACTGCATTCATGTTCATTTCTTTCATGAGCAGCACAGCCTCTATACTCAACGCTCTGGAAGATGTGCGTGCATAGTCGGGGTGAAAGGTGTGCCTGTTCACTCCTTTAAATTTTATACGCACTCCATTTACATAAATCCCATCTTGCTCTCTGACTTCTACTGTTCGAAAACCAAATTTTTCCTCGTGCTCATGTATGACTTTTTCTTGTGCAACCAGTGAAAAGCGCGCTTTGTACAAGTTGGGAAACTCAGGATTCCATGTCCTGACATTATCCAGTTTCATTGCAATTCTGGTTGGTGAAGCTTGTAAATCAAACCAGTACTCACCCACTTTGTTTCCGTTAGACTCTTCCAGTGTCAAAAGCAGTTTTTCTCCTTTTCTACCTCCACCCCAGTATACATCTGCTTCAAATACTCCGTCTGCTGTAGCATTTATTGCCACTCTTTCTATGTGTTTTTTGGGCTTTACATCCAGGTATACCGGCCTGAAAATACCCCCAAATACCCAAAAATCGGCTTTTCTTTCCGCCATATTGACCGATTGATTGGCTGAATGTTTGTCTACTTTCACCTCCAGCTGATTCACCTTTCCATACTTTAGCAGGGAAGATATATCGTATTCAAACTGATAAAATGCCCCCTGATGTATCGGTCCGGCTTGCTTGCCATTGATTTTTACCAATGCATCGGTCATCACTCCTTCAAAAACGATATTGATATTTTGTCCTTTCCATTGATTGGGTACTTCAAAATCCAGCCGGTACGTGCCTGATTCTTTCAGGCGCTTATCAAAAGGAACATGCCCGTAGTTATAAGCACCAAACTCCTGCTGTTCCCAACAAGACGGCACCTGAATAGTTGTCCATTTTTTGCTGTTCATACCATCCGAACAGTAAAAGTCCCACGTTTTGGTATGGTCTGCTCCGGTACCCGATAGAAATACACGCTGAGTCTGCTGAGCGTGCAGATGACTGGCGCTTGTTAAGAAAAAGAATATTATCCAGATGTTAGAAAATCGAAACAAAGAATGCATATAGAAAGAGTGATTGAATAAAAGTTGAACAAAATAGGGAAAGTTGTCAAACGCATTTTGGATCATAAAAAATCAGTTGCCGGATCGACAACTGATTTAATTACTACTACACGATGTTTACTACTAATTAAACATTTTCGGGTACAATGTAAGGATATCTGTATTTTCTGGTAAGCATCAAATCGGCCGCCTCATTGTCTATAAACTGCTCAAACTCACCATTGAAACGCAGTGTTTCTCCAACACGATAAGCTATGTTTGCTATCAGCGGCAATACAGTCGACTTATGTCCTACTTCTACATCACAGTTGAGATCGGCAGGATTTCCAGACCGCACACCATCTATAAAGTTGCCAAAATGCCCTTTACTATCCGGAGCTTTTCTAAAAGTAGAGTCTCCGCCTACTGCTGCACCTTCTGCCATTCCTGATCCTGCAAACGGCTCCTTTTCTCTGTTTTTATAGGCCTTCCAGGTAGATCCATTCACTTCCATCCAACCTTCTGTGCCATAAAACATATTACCAATTTTTATCCCTTCGTTACTCTCCGCATTGGTATACCTTCCTCTTGTCTCAAACTCAAGTATTTTGCCGTCGGCATACTCAAATACCGAAGTTTGAGTATTGGGTGTTTCCTGTGAGCATTCTTTTGGAGAGATTCCATAAATACCACCCATTGATTGTACTTTGATAGGGTGTTCTTTTTTACCAAGTCCCCAGCGAGCCACATCAAACTGGTGTGGGCCCTGGTTTCCTGTGTCTCCATTTCCGGTATTCCAATGCCAGTGCCAGTTATAGTGTCCTCTTTTCTCATTGTACGGGCGGTATGTAGCCGGCCCTAACCAGAGGTCGTAATTGAGTGTAGATGGAGGAGCTGAATCAGGAGATATACCAAAAGAATCGCGTGGTTTAAAGCAAGTACCTCTGGCCATATACACCTCTCCAATACCGCCATTATGCAAAAACTCCATGGCCTGCATCACATTGCTAATGGATCGGTTTTGAAACCCTACCTGCACCACTCGGTTGTACTTGCGTGCTGCCTCTACCATTTTACGTCCTTCCCACACATTGTGCGAACTGGGTTTTTCTACATACACATGCTTACCTGCCTGACATGCCCAGATGGTAGCCAGTGCGTGCCAGTGATTTGGGGTAGCTATCACTACAGCATCTATATCTTTATCTTCATAGACCTTCCTCATATCTACCTCAGTACCGGGCTTATTTCCTTTTTGATTCTTAGCTGCCAGGTCTACACGCTCTTTAAAAAACTGAGTGTCTACATCACACACCGTTTTTACCATTACGCCATCGTTATACATTTGCGAAAAGCTCTCGAGCAAACCTTTTCCTCTTCCTCTTATTCCTACCGAGGCGAGTATTACTCTGTCATTTGCCCCCAAAATATTGGCATAGGATTTTGCAGAAAAGGCGGTGGCCCCAAAGGCTACTCCCGCGGCTCCTACAGCGGTTTTTTTAATAAAATTTCTTCTGTCACTCATGTTTGTAATCGTTTTGTTTGTTAAAAAGTTTTAGGAATGGATCGGTTTGGTTATGAGTTTGAGTGTATACTATTCCGCCTACCTGTCGGCAGCCAATTGTTTCACAGTCTCCACAGAAGGATCTCCAGAAAATACCGCCAGGCGATACCTAAAGGTAGTCGACTCGCCCTGCTTCAGACTAAAATTAAGTTCTTTCTCCCCGTCGGAAAATATCTTTTGCCCTAGTGTATTGGCAGCAAACAAACCGTAGGTACGTGCATGCCAGTAAGTAGGATAGCCCACATTGTCCTTGTGGTCGTAAATGACTATGGCTGTTTTCTCCCCATTTATAGTGCCCGACAGTTTCATCCAATCGGCACGGGTGCCCCATACTTTTTCACCTGTCACTCCTTCACTGCTGAGGTAGTCTCCTGTTACATTGGAATTGTCGGGCGAAGCTACTTTGGTAACCTTGCCGTGAGAATCGGAAAGTTCCAGCGCCTTATTTACGGGCAGCTCCAACTCCCTGGTCACTCGTATGGCAAACATCCCTTCTTTGTTGTCAGTAAATGTCACCGGTCCGTTCACTGCTTTCAGCGTGGACTCCCGGTCGATTATGCGCACATTGTCTTTGGCAGTGAAAGTGAAGCGTGTTTTTTCTTCAAGCAAGATGTTGCCATTGCTATCCTGCCACTCACTGGTAGTGACTAATACTCCTTTGCCTTGTCCACCTTCGGCTTTCAAGATTTCCTTATGCCTGATAGTTCCGTATTTGTCGCGTTTGTCGACAGCTATTGCCTCGGAGTTGTTCCAAAAGTCCAGGCCGTTTACATCTCCATAGTTAAACCAAACTCCTACATGGTGCGGGTGGTCTACACGTTCACCTGCTTTGTTTTTTAGTGGAAAATTCCGTGTCAATTCATTTCCTCCCGGGCTCACTATAGGCCACAGCACAGGTTTTTTAATTTCATTAGGAAAAATGTAAGCGGTAAACAGCTCACCTCCCATTTTCACATCTACTCTGTTTTTTGATTCGTCGGGTTGAACATCCACAGCAATTTTCTGTTGAGAGCAGGCCACTTGTCCACACAAGCCCAGCACAACTGCCCATAGGGCCATTTTGTTTTTTCTATCCATTTCAGGGAAGGATTAAATTATAGTTTTAAAAATAATAAAATAGCTTGCATAATCTAAAAAACTGCAACAATTAGTTTCATGATAGATTATTAAAGTTTCAAAGCTACAATTATAAATAAGTTTTTGCAAGCGCTTGCTTAAACTAAAAGAAATTACTCATTTGCTTAACGAGTTATTCTCAAATCAACTATTATTGTATTTTTTTGAGCGGAAAAACACCGCTTAAGGCCCTAAAGGAAAACCGAATGGCAAAAAAGAAAATCAACATATATGATGTAGCCAACGAACTGGGTGTATCCATATCTACGGTATCGCGAGCACTCAACGACAATCCCAAAATAAGTGCTAATACCATAAAAAGGGTCAAAAAAATGGCCGAGAAGCTGGGTTTTCAGAAAAATGCTCTGGCTTCCGGACTTATGACCAACAAAACCAAAACCATTGGCATCATAGTACCTCAGATCAATCGCGAGTTTTTTGCGCAATCTATTCGCAGCATCGAAGACACAGCATTTGACCTGGGCTATTCTGTTATGATCTGTCAATCGCACGAATCATACGAAAAAGAAAAAGCCTGCGTAAATACCCTAATGTCCAGTCATGTAGACGGAATTATTGTATCGCTCGCCATGGAAACGAAAAATTTTGATCATTTTCAAAATGCCATCGACTCTGATACCCCTGTGGTATTCTTTGACCGAACGGGCTTTGAAATTCCCAACTCCACAAAAATTGTGGTAGACAACTTTAAAAGTGCCTACACTGCTACCCACCACCTGATACAGCAAGGGTACAAGCGAATAGGTCATCTGGGAGGGCCTACTTCCAGAAAAGTATTTGAAGAACGATTGGAAGGATACAAGAAAGCCCTCAAGGATCACAACCTGCTCATAGATGAAACCATCATAGAAAAGACAGACCTAACGCAAGAGGACTGTTTTCGGGCTGCTAAAAAAGTATTACATGCCACAAATCCTCCTGATGCCATCCTATGTGCCAATCACCTCACATCGGTAAATACTATTTTTTATGCCATAAGCGTAAATAAGTCTATCCCCAACGATGTAGCCGTGGTAGGCTTTAGTGAAAACCCTATTGCCGAAGTGATGATCCCTTCGCTCACTGCCGTGACACAGCCCACCGCAGAAATGGGCAAAATAGCTACTCAAAAACTCATAGAAGAGATCAACTTTGATCATGAAAAAGACACTTTTGTGCACAGCACCATTGTACTGGACACCACCTTGCAGATACGAAAATCAAGCGTTATCCAAAATTGAATACGTAAATATTTCAGTTATCTTTAGGCAAAACTATTTTATACATCTATGAGCAAAATAGAACCTTTACTGGAGGAATATGGCCTCAGCCACCAAAACCCTGTCAATAAAGTTATTCATTGGATTTGTGTGCCTCTTATTGTATTCAGCATAGTAGGACTGTTGTGGTCTATCCCCGCACATACCCTCATCAGCATATTTCCATACACAGACCCCACTTATCTCAATTGGGCTCTTGTGGGGGTACTATTTACTCTCTTTTACTACTTCACTTTATCTCAGCCCCTTTTCTACGGCATGGCTATCGTGCTTACAGGCTTTTTGCTGCTCACTCATCAACTGGAACTCCTGCTGACTATCCCTCTGTGGAAGGCTTCCCTTATGATATTCGTCTTTGCATGGATCGGCCAGTTTATTGGGCATCAAATTGAGGGTAAAAAACCTTCTTTTATCAAAGACCTGCTATTTTTACTCATTGGGCCACTGTGGCTTCTGAGTTTTATCTACAAAAAACTAGGCATTAACATCTAGGCGGTATATAACCAGGCCCAGTACACCAGGAGCCCCTGCATCGGCAACCGCACCAACAATATCCACCGGGGAATACCCTTGCCTGCTTTAGCAGATGTATAATGGTATATATTGGCAGGAAATACAGCTATAAGCAATGCTATAATACCCCACGCTGCTATTGACGAAAAGGCGGGTATGAGTAGCAGTATTCCTAAAAGAATTTCAGCCACACCACTCAGTACATTCATCAACTCCGGACGGGGAATGTACGGCGGTATGATCCGTATGTAAAACCTGGCATTTACAAAGTGATTGATCCCTGCCAGGATATACAACACGGCCATTATGTATAAACTTATTTCCTTCATTTTTAAAACTTCATCGAACACAACCTGAACAAGATTGAAACACTATTTTTTTGTCAAAAATGAAGCATCAACAGGGCAGGTTATATAATTTTAACCGATTATTTATTTTGATGCAACAAGGTACTGTTGCTTACGCTAAAATCACAACTACGACTATGCAAAAAATACAAACACTAGGCGGATATATCCACGAATACCAAAAGAGTGTGGCTCAGCCCGAGGAGTTCTGGGACAGAATCGCCGACTCATTCCACTGGCAGCAGCGATGGGACAAAACACTTGAATGGGATTTTGACACTCCCAATGTGAAATGGTTTATCAACGGAAAACTAAACATCACCGAAAACATCTTTGAAAGACACCTGTTCACTCAAGGCGACAAGCCTGCCATCATATGGGAACCCAACGACCCCTCCCAACCCGGAGTGACACTCACCTACAGGGAACTCTACGAAAAAACCTGCCAGTTTGCCAATGCCATGAAAGCCAAAGGCGTGGGCAAAGGTGACAGGGTAATCATCTACATGCCCATGGTGCCCGAAGCGGCCATAGCCATGCTCGCCTGTGCACGCATTGGCGCCATTCATTCGGTCGTTTTTGCCGGATTCTCAGCCAGTGCCCTGGCCGACAGAATTCAGGATTGTCAGGCCAAAATGGTACTCACCTCAGACGGAAACTTCCGGGGTGCCAAGACCATCGACGTTAAAGGAGTCGTCGATCAGGCATTGGAGATTGCTGGTGATGTAGACAATGTCATCGTGCTGCAACGCACCGGCGGACAGGTCAGCATGAAACCCGGACGTGATCTCTGGTGGCATGAGGCCATTGAGGGTGTGTCGGTAGAAAACAAAGCCGAGGTGCTCGACAGTGAAGACATGCTGTTCATCCTCTACACTTCCGGTTCTACCGGCAAGCCTAAGGGTGTAGTACACACCTGCGGGGGATACATGGTATACAGTCAGTATTCGTTTTCCAATGTCTTTCAGTATTCCAGAGGGGATGTCTACTGGTGTACGGCCGATGTGGGCTGGATCACCGGCCATTCTTACATCGTATACGGTCCCTTGCTGGCCGGAGCTACTACCCTGATGTTTGAAGGGGTGCCAACCTATCCGGATGCAGGACGGTTCTGGGATGTAATCGACAAGTACCAGGTCAATCAGTTTTACACTGCGCCTACGGCCATACGTGCCTTGCAGGCTTATGGGCTCGAACCTCTCGAAAAATACAAACTCGACTCGCTTAAGGTTATCGGGTCGGTGGGCGAACCGATCAATGAAGAGGCCTGGCACTGGTATCACACGCATGTGGGCAAAGGCAACTGCCCGCTGGTAGATACCTGGTGGCAAACCGAAACCGGTGGCATCATGATTTCTCCGCTAGCCGGCATTACGCCCAACAAACCGGCTCATGCTTCTTTGCCTCTGCCTGGTATTCAGCCTATCATAGTAGATGCCGACGGCAAAGAGCTTACCGGCAACAATGTACAGGGAAATCTTTGCATCAAATTTCCATGGCCATCGATCATCCGTACTACTTATGGCGATCATGATCGCTGCAAAAAAGAATATTTCTCAACTTACAAAGGGCTGTATTTTACAGGCGATGGAGCCAAGAGGGATCACGACGGCTACCTGCGCATTCTCGGCAGGGTAGACGATGTAATCAATGTTTCGGGTCACAGAATGGGAACCGCTGAGGTAGAAAACGCCATCAATGAACATCCGCTCGTTGTAGAATCGGCCGTAGTGGGATTCCCTCACGAAATCAAAGGACAGGGTATTTATGCGTATGTGATCTGCGATATGGAGGGGCGAACCGAGCAAAACCTCAAAGACGAAATCAAAAGTACTGTCAGCAAGATCATTGGACCTATTGCCAAACCTGATCACATACAGATCGTGCCCGGGCTGCCCAAAACTCGCTCAGGAAAAATCATGAGACGTATTCTCAGAAAAGTGGCCGAAGGCGATACTTCAAACCTCGGAGATACTTCCACACTGCTAAACCCGGAGGTAGTTGAACAAATTATTCAGGGTGCTAAGAAGTAAAAAGCTTTGAATCCCCGACTACCTACACTCTGTTTGCTTATGTTTTTTGCTGTAACATGCAAAAAACATAAGCAAACTCAATATAACTCAGACATAACCAACCCCATGAAAACGTATACAGTAAAGAAAATTACACCCACCAGCCTTTCTTCCTGGAAAGATGCTGATTCAATTACCGATTTCTCATACCCCTGGCAAGAAAACACACCTCCGCAAACATCTTTTCGCGCCTGGCACGACGAGGAATATTTCTACTTCAGATTTGAGGCAGAAGACCCATACGGATATGTCTATGTAGATAAAAACGACAAAATGGAGGTAGTAAACTCAGAGCGGGTCGAGATTTTTTTTCAGGTAGACAAAGATTTAAAAACCTACTACTGCCTGGAAATGGATCCCCTTGCACGTGTGCTGGACTATAAAGCAGCATACTACCGAAGAATGACTTTCGATTGGAGCTGGCCTGCCAATGCCCTGCAGATAGATGCTAAAAAAAACAATAAAGGATACGCTCTATCTGGCCGGATTACTTTACAATCTCTGCGTGATCTGGACATTCTGAAGGGCAGCACGATGAAAGCCGGCTTGTACCGAGGAGAGTGCATAGCCCTAAACAATGGCACAGCAGATCTGCAATGGATTAGCTGGGTAGACCCTAAAACCCCCGAGCCTGACTTTCATGTAGCCAGCTCATTCGGGGTTATGAAATTAGAATGACTAGATATAATACCCTGAAGTGTGTTTGATTTCTTTGAGTACGAAGGTGGTATTGAGCACTCCTATGTTTTCTATTTTTGAAAGCTTGTAACGTACAAATTCGTGGTATGCTTCCAGGTTTTTTACATTGATCTTGAGAATAAAATCTACCTGACCTGCCATGTGATAACATTCCTGCACCTCGTGCAATTCCTGCACCTGCCGTTCGAAATTTTCGATAAAGGCCTCATTGTGATATTGCATAGATACCTGACACAGGCAAGTCACCGAGCGGTTGATCAGCTTCTTGTCCAGTATGGCTACATACTTTTTGATATAACCCTGATTTTCAAGTCTACGTATCCGTTCGTATACCGGAGAAATAGTGAGGCCCAGAGAGTTAGCAATTTCTTTTGCCGTTTTCTTGGCGTCTTTCTGTAAAATACGCAAGATGGTTTTGTCAATTTCGTCCAGCACATCCATAAAAATTACTTTTAAAAGGATTAAAAAAAGAAAATGAAAATAAATATCACTGCAATATAAATATTACACAGCTATTATTACGGCATATATTTCATATCTAAAACAATAACACTAGCATTACCTCATAATTCAACTTTTTACCCGATAAGAAATGAAGAAAATACTTGTAATAGGAGCCAGTGGTCAGCTAGGGTCTGTACTTACTGAAAAACTACAGGAAAAGTACAGCAAAGAGCAGGTGATTGCCTCCGATTTGCGGGTCAACCCAACCTTTGAGGGACACTTTGAGGGGCTGGACGCTACTGATAGTGAAACACTGGATCGCATAGTAAAAGAAAACAACGTAGGTCAGATTTATCATCTGGCGGCTATACTATCGGCTTCCGGCGAAAAATTCCCTTTACAGACCTGGGATATCAACATGAAAACCCTATTTAATGTACTGGAAGTATCCCGGCTAAACAATATAGAAAAAGTGTTTTTCCCGAGCTCTATCGCTGTTTTTGGTAAAAACGCCCCCACACTCGACACGCCTCAAGAAGCCGTGCTATCACCCTCTACCGTATACGGCATGAGCAAAGTGGCCGGAGAAAACTGGGCAAAATACTATTTTGAAAAGTACGGACTGGATGTAAGGTCTCTTCGCTATCCGGGAGTAATAGGCCATCAGTCTATGCCTGGTGGTGGTACTACAGACTATGCTGTGGACATTTTCCACAAAGCTGTACAGGGATTACCTTACGAATGTTTTCTAAAGCCCAGTGCCGTATTGCCCATGATCTATATGGACGATGCTATACGCGCTACGATAGAACTGATGGAAGCTCCGGCTGATCAAATCACTGTACGCACATCGTACAACCTTGCCGGGATGAGTTTTGCACCTGAGCAACTCGCTTCGTGTATTGAGCGCTATAAATCGGGGTTTGAAATCTCATACAAGCCTGACTTCAGACAGCAAATAGCTGAGAGCTGGCCCATGAGTATAGACGACTCGCAGGCAAGGGAAGATTGGAATTGGAAGCCTCAGTACGATATGGAAAAATTAACAAAAGATATGCTCGATCAGCTTGAAAAAAAATACACCAAACTACAGAGCTCTACACCGGTGGAAATGTAAATCTGTGGCAAGCTCAAATGCAGAATAGACTTTTTGACAAAAAAAACAGTATTGAAGCACTCCGAAAAAATCCAACTATTTTAAACTTCATCATTCCTGCTTACTGTCAATAAGGTTTATTTTTAGGAATTGCCAGAGCAACTAAGATTAATAAAAGAATATACACAACAAACCAGAAGGATATGTACGGATCGGTAAAAAACCAACTAAACGAAACCCTGGAAGAGATAAAAGCCAGCGGACTATACAAAAACGAACGAATTATCACATCTAAGCAGGGCGCTGAAATAAGCACCTCTACAGGAAAAGAAGTGCTCAACTTTTGCGCAAACAACTACCTGGGACTTGCTTCGCACCCCGATGTACTTCAGGCCGGCATAGAAGCCATACAATCTCACGGATTCGGCCTATCCTCGGTAAGGTTTATTTGTGGTACGCAAGACATTCACAAACAGCTGGAAGAAAAAACAGCTGCCTTTTTGGGCATGGAAGATTGTATTCTCTATGCTGCTGCATTTGACGCCAATGGCGGCTTGTTTGAACCCTTGCTGGGCAAAGAGGATGCTGTCATTTCGGACGAACTCAACCACGCATCTATCATAGATGGCATACGACTGTGCAAAGCGGCCCGCTACCGCTACAAACACAACAATATGGAAGACCTGGAAGAGCAACTAAAAGCAGCTGGTTCGGCACGCAGAAAGCTAATCGTAACAGACGGCTCGTTTTCCATGGACGGCACCATTGCTCAACTGGACAAAATATGTGACCTGGCTGACCGATACGGAGCGCTGGTCATGATCGACGAGTGTCATTCTACCGGATTTATAGGCAAAACCGGACGTGGTGTTCACGAATACCGCAATGTCATGGACAGGGTAGACATAATCACCGGTACATTTGGAAAAGCGCTGGGTGGCGCCTCGGGCGGGTTTACTGCTGCCCGCAAAGAGATTGTTGATATTTTGCGTCAGCACTCTCGTCCCTACCTGTTTTCCAACACTCTGGCACCAGCCATAGTGGGAGCTACCCTCAAAGTGCTGGAAATGCTAACTGACTCTACACACCTGAGAGACAAGCTGGAAGCCAACACGCAACAATTTAGAAATGAAATGACTGCCGCAGGCTTTGATATCGTGCCGGGTGATCACCCTATAGTACCGATAATGCTCTATGAGGCTCCACTGGCTCAGGAATTTGCCAAAAGGCTGCTTGATGAAGGTATCTATGTGATTGGTTTTTTCTTTCCCGTTGTACCAAAAGGAAAAGCGCGCATCAGGGTACAATTATCTGCTGCACACGAACCTCACCACATTCAGCAAGCTGTGCAAGCTTTTGTAAAGGTTGGAAAAGAACTGCAGGTTATCCCCTTATAGTCTGAAAGACATGAGAAATAAAAATAAACCGATTTTGCCTGTGTATTGGCTCAAGTTAGGTTTTATCTAACCCTGCTGCCAATCTCACAAAATAGTTTGATCAATTAATTCTATTCATTCTCTTTAATCAAGAAGCCCGTTGTAATCTAGTTTTGCAACGGGCTTTCTTTGTATTCTCAGTTGAGCCTATTTAGAATTTCCTGTAAGGAGCATCCAAAAACTGGTTGGCTTCTTCTTCTTTGAACTTAGCATTTTTGCTATCCCAGTGTAGGGTTTTGTTAGGGAATCGACCCGCAATCACACCGAGCAGGATCGTTTCTGTAAGTCTGGCTGCATAAGAGAATGGCGCACTGCATTCTGCTTTGCCTAAACAGGCATCTACAAACTGCTGGTAGTGCTTGTTGCCCTCCGATGCATAGTCTCTTACAGGTGCTCCCAGATTGTACGACTCTATATTTTCTATTTCCTTATACTTACCATCTACGATCAGTCTGGGTAATTGCTGGAAGTGTGGCAGTAAGAGTCTTCCTTTTTCTCCTATAAACATAGCTCCCTGATCAGGTAACTTTTCGTCATTTGGCAGCTTCAGATCTTTGTGTTTTTTAGGTGCATCTACGCCATCGTACCATATCCACTTGAGTGTATCGGCAGTATATTTCGTGCCCGGAAACTCATACGTCACCGTATTGTTTTCAGGAAAACCAAAACCGGTTGGTTTTCTACAACTATTTTTGATAGTGAAGGGAACATCCAGCTGAAGTGCATTGTATGGGGTATCGAAGATATGAACACCCATATCGCCTAAAGTACCACATCCATAATCGAGCACCTTTCTCCAGTTGCCGGGATGGTACATTCCTTCTTTGTAAGGCCGCTCAGGCGAAGTACCCAGCCACAGGTTCCAGTCAAGGTTTTCTGGTACCGGATCGCTTCCCGTTGGTGCCGGACCATCATAGCCCCAGTTTTTAGGCGACCATGCACGAACGGTACTCACTTTGCCAATAATACCGGATTGTATAAGTAAGGTAGCCAGCTTGTAATCGTAGAACGAATGCACCTGAATACCCATTTGAGTTACCAGATTTTTTTCATCGGCCAGTTTACGCATAGCACGGGCTTCCGTTACATGATGCGTTAGCGGTTTTTGACAGTACACGGGCTTGCCCATTTCCATGGCCATCATAGAAGCCGGTGCGTGTGTATGGTCGGGTGTAGACACTACTACTGCATCTATCTGATCTCCCATTTCCTTGAGCATCACTCGGTAGTCGGCGTATACTTTGGCTTTGGGCTGCAATTTTTTGGCATTTGCCACCATCTTAGAATCTACATCGCATAGTGCTACAACTTCTACTGCATCGTGCGAGGTGATAGACTTCAGGTCAGCTATCCCCATCATACCCAATCCTATATGTGCCGTTCTTAGCTTGCCTGCTTTAGCTTTAGAAAATGATGCAGAGGGCATCAGGGCTACAGAAGACGTAAGTAACGCTGCTGATTTTAAAAATTCTCTTTTTTTCATATTGTTAGATTATAGTTTTCTGATTTTTATGTTTCTGAACCAAATAGGACTTGCATGATCCTGCAATCCGATGTACCCTTTTTTGTACTTGCCATAGTCTTCACTGTTTTTCCACTTGTCGGAATTCTTTTTTGCATACCACTCTTCTGTCCAGGGCTTAAATGACACCAGCAAAACTCCATTTAACCAGTGTTCTACTCTTTCCGGAGTAAACACAATTTTGCTGGAATTCCACTCACCTATGGGGTTTAGTTTCTTTTTGTTTACATCGGCCGGGTGCATGGCATAATCCGACGCAGTACGCTGCAGGGGCTTTAGTTCTTCAGGGTTTTCTGTATACCCCAGGCTCTTGTTGTATTCGGTAAGGTCGTGAATACGTGCGTAGTTTTCGTCATCGATAAGCTGATACTCCGGTGCTACTACCGGCGGTGCTTTGTATCCTTCTTTTACATGATAAAAGATCCCACTATTGCCACCTTCGGGCAATTTCCACTCCAGGTAAAGTTCAAAGTTTTCAAACTCTTCCTTGGCATAAATAATGTCTTTTCCTCCTTTGTAATCCTGCTCCAACCCGAGCTCGGTATCGAAGGTCAGTTCTCCGTTGCGCGCTACCCAGCCCGGAGGCAATGCATCGCCATTGTAGGCTCTCCAGCCATCGGTAGTTTTACCGTCGAAAAGGTAAATCCATTCCGACTCTTCTTTTTCTGCTTCTGCTGTATTGGCAGCTTCCTTTTTAGTACCCTGCGAGCAGGAAGCGAACAGTGCAGCCAGCAACATTAGTGTTAGTATGTTTCTCATCGTTGTTTATGGTTTTAATCAAAAATATATATCTATTGGTTGTTTTATACTACGCTTGAGTCATTATCGTACGAGCTATCAGTATGTAGACCTGTCTGTATCCTGATATTCCACCTGTAGCGCTGTTAGCTTCTCTTTCAGAGAAGCAATCAATTCTCCGTTTTCAGGGTTGTTATAGATGTTGTTCATCTCATCGGGATCGTTTTGCAGGTCGTAGAGTTCCCACACGTCTATATCGTTGTAAAAATGAATGAGCTTGTACCGGTCTGTACGGATGCCATAGTGTCTTTTCACAGCGTGTTCATTGGGGTATTCGTAGTAGTGATAGTAGATAGCATCTCTCCAGTTTGTGTTTTTTTCCTTTGCCAGCAGCGGCTTTAGCGACAACCCCTGCATATCGTCCGGCACTGACACACCTGCTATATCCAAAAAGGTAGCAGCGTAATCTATATTTTGTACCATTTGGCTTACTTCTCCTCTGGCTGTATAGCTTTTGGGGGCTTTCATTAGCAAAGGTGTACGGAGCGACTGCTCATACATAAATCGCTTGTCGAACCAACCGTGCTCGCCAGTATAAAACCCCTGATCGGAGGTATACACAACAAGGGTATTATCGGCCAGTCCTTTTTCTTCCAGGTAATCCAGTACTCTGCCCACATTATCGTCTACTGACTGAATACACGCCAGGTAGTCACGCATGTAGCGCTGAAATTTCCACTCTTCCAATTCTTTTCCAGTCAGTTTTTTGTTTGCCAGCTCTTCTGATATCGGATCATAGTGTTTCTTCCACTCTGCTTTTTGCGCGTCGTTCATTCTTACTTTATGCTTGTATTTTGGAAAGCGTGAAGGTATGTCCGGATGCTCGGCCTTTAGGTCATAACTCAGGTCCATGTCGCCGGTGCGTATACTCAGCTTTTGCTCTTTTGCTGCCTGTCGCCCTTCAAAATCGTCGTAAAAATTATCGGGTAATGGATATACTTTATTGGCAAAATCGTCCAGGTACGATGTATCCGGCTGCCAGGTACGGTGTGGTGCTTTGTGGTGAAGTAGCAAGCAAAAAGGCTTGCTTTCATCTCTACCATCGAGCCAGTCGAGAGCTATGTCGGTAGTCACTGTGGTAGCGTACCCCTCGATTCGTTTTCTTTCTCCCATTTCTATAAAATCAGGGTTGTAATATTCTCCCTGTCCGGGGAGTATATTCCAGTAGTCAAACCCTGTGGGGTCGCTCTTCAAATGCCACTTGCCAACCAGTGCGGTCTGATAGCCTGCTTTTTGCAGTAGTTTTGGAAATGTCTGCTGTGCTCCATCAAATGCCACTCTGTTGTTTACCTGTCCGTTGATGTGGCTGTGTTTACCCGTTAGCATTACTGCTCTACTGGGTGCACAGATAGAGTTGGTCACAAAGCTGTTTCTGAAAATGACACCATCACGGGCTATTCTATCCAAATTTGGTGTCTGGTTGATACTACCATCGTAGCAACTGAGCGCCCGTACGGCATGATCGTCCGTCATGATAAACAAAATATTCGGTTTATCGGCTGTCTGTGTTTGCTGTGTGGCTTTCTGCTGGCAGGCTACCCCACCCAGCAACATCGCCAGGGCTATCAGTATGTTTCGATAAAGTTTGTGTGGTGATTGCATAAGTTTAGTTTTAGGTTTTTAGTTTTTGGAGTTCCACCCGCCCCATTACAGGGCAGGTGGTTCCATTCAGGCATTAGTCTGCATCAAACTATTTTCTTTGATTGCTCATCCCAGCTGACTTTGCGCCCCTCTCTGTAAGACTTCACAGCCATGTGAGCTGCCATAGCTTCTTCGTAAGCTTGCTGGATATTGCAACTGGGTGTACCTCCATTGCGGATGCTATCCAACCATTCGCGAATGTGCAAATAGGTTGGGTCCAGCCTTTTTCCGTTCTGGTAGGTATACATCATTCCTTTTTTTGCAAAATACTTGGTAGTAGCCGAGCTCATGCCATCTACTTCCTCTCTTTTTTGAGTACTGTATATGGGCACATCAGGGTTCATTCTGCCATCGGCCAGTTTTTCTTTGAACCGCTTGGATCGTGGATCGGGGTATACGGCCATTTGTCCGCCTATTTCCATAGTAGCGTCATCGCCCATGATGATATTGGGACGGTGGCGCTCATTGGCCTGGGTAGCACTGTAGTGGTACGTAAAACCTTTTGACGGATACTCCATACTTACCTGCAGCACATCCGGCACCTCTCTACCGTCTTTCCAATAGTAGTTTCCTCCGGAAGCCATCACCGTTTCCGGTATACCTATTCCCATTATCTGATTTACGGCATCAAAATCGTGGGTCATCAAATCACCACATAGTCCTGTGCCATAGTCCCAATACTTTCTCCACCTAAAAAAGCGATCTGCGTCAAACGGCATTTCTTTTCCCGGTAGGTTAAACTGCTTCCAGTCGATGGTTTTTTCGTTTGCCTGTGGGTGAATATTGTACACCCAGGCTCCATTGGCTGAATTTCGGTTCGAATTGGTCTGTATCAGGGTAATTTTGCCGAGCAGTCCTTTGTCTATCACTTCTTTGGCTGCATGGTAGCTTTCGGTATGCCTGAGCTGATGCCCCAGTTGAAGTACAATGCCGCTTTGCTGCACTGCCTGATAGACTTCATTTACTTCTTCTTCTGTACGTGTAAGGCATTTTTCCACATACACATGCTTTCCGGCTTTGGCGGCCTCTATAGTCATAGGAGCGTGCCAGTGGTCGGGTGTAGCTATGATAATGGCATCTACATCCTCACTGTGTATCAGCTCTTTGTAGTGCATGTAGCGCTTGGCTTTTTTCCCTACTGCATCCAAAGCGGCTTCAGCCCGAACGTCAAACAGATCGCAAACGGCCGTATACTCTATATTGAGCGACGGCTGATTGATGTAATCTTCGTAACGTTTGTCGTTTTTGTTTTTCTTCGCTGCTGCTTTTACCTGCTTTTTCCACTGAGGGCTGGCAAACCCCGACGATTTTACCAGTTGCTGGCCTCTGATACCGTATCCTATTATGCCCAAACGAATCGTTTGTCCATCTTTTTTCGGATACAAATCCTCACCTGACGAGAGTTCATGCCCGGCACTGAGAGGGTACCCTCCTATACCGGTGAGTCCCAGCACAGACAATGAGCCGAGTCCTTTCAGGACCTGCCTTCTGTTGAAACCGAAACTTACTGCTTCCTCGTTTTTTTTCATATTATCCCTTTTTACCAAATATCTTGCACCTGTCTTTTTTTTCTTAAAGCTGCTTTAGCTCAAGATTTCTCCATCTCACTTTGATGTTTCCTCCACTGTGAATCTGCAAAGCAACACCTCCCTCGCCTTCGGCTATTTTGTCGTCTTCTATGTCTACCATTTTAGTACCATTGAGCCACGAGGTTACTCTTCCACCTTTTACTTTAATTTTCATCTTGTTCCATTCGCCTTCTTTCAGCACTTTTTCTTTTTCTGCTTCCGGCTTTATCAACCATCCACGGCCATACGACTCGTATATACCGCCTGTGTGCTGCCCTGAAGGAGCAACTTCTACCTGCCAGCCTTTTACTTTTACTCCGTCTACTGTCGAGCGAATAAATACGCCGCTGTTGCCATTAGATTCCTGCAAAAACTCCACGGTGAGTATAAAGTCTTTGTAGTACTCGTTGGTACCGAGATATCCGTATTCCTTGTCAGGACCACTTTCTGAGATCAGGTTTCCGTCTTCCACGTACCATTTTTCTGTACCGTATATGGTCCATCCATCCAGGTTTTTACCGTTAAACAGTTGTATTTTTTGGGCTTGCACATTGCTCCACGCCATAAGTACCACTGCTACCAGCACTGCTACCGATCTAAAAGTTGTTTGTTTGTTCATGTATTGTTTATTTATATGATTTATTAAGAATTGTTTTTACTACTGAAGCCTTATAGTTTTCTGATTTTTATGTTTCTAAACCAAACCATGCTGCCATGATCCTGCAGGCCTATGTATCCTTTTTTAGCTTTACCATAATCCGGCATATTGGTCCATTTCCCGGAATCTCTTCGTTTTTGCCAGTCATCTGACCAGGGTACAAATTCCACTACTTTTTCACCGTTCAGCCAGTATTCAGCTTTTTCTTTCTGAAACTTTATTCGCGAGGTATTCCACTCACCAGCCTTTTTGATCTTCTTTTTGGCAGGGTCTGCCGGATACATGGCATAGTCTGCTCCGGTTTGTTGCCAGTCGGCTACTTCCTGCGGAAAGTCTATGTCGTCGAGTAGCTGATATTCCGGTCCTGTTTCGTAGGGCGCTTTGTATTGATCGCCCTCTACTACATGGTAAAATATACCGCTGTTTCCGCCTTCACCGATTTTCCACTCGAGATAAAGTTCAAAATCTTCAAATACCTGATCGCCATATACTATGTCCCCACCGATATCGCCTCCTTTGCCCAGCGATTTCAACGTTCCGTCTTCTACTATCCACCCGTCTGGGAGTTTGTCTTCATTGAAGCCTCGCCAGCCCTGCGCCGAAACTCCATCGAACAACGATATCCACCCTTCCTGCGAGGCAGAAGATTTCTGCTGTGGCTGAGTGGCGGTTTTCTTATCGGCAGTGCTACATCCTGCTAACAGTACAATGCAGCAGACCACTGCCATCATGCTATTTTTTTTCAATGCGGTTTTCATGGGTTACTTATTTTAAGTTGCTCAATACTCCAGCGTATCGTGAGGGACTCTACTGGAAAAAATGGGTAGCAAAAACCGGCAAAGTGTGCGCTTTTTCTAAAATCCAACCTCCTGACCGGCTTCAGCTACCTATGTTATATTGTTTAGTTTTGATGCAATATATGCGCTGAGGGCACAACAAAGGGGGTAACAACAGGGGTATCAGTTGTTTTTTTCTGTAAAAAACATACTTTAATCTAAAGCAAACGATGAGATGCGGGCAATCCTAATCAAACAAAAGCCGAAAACTCAGCGGGGTATCTTTCGCCATAAAATTGCACATAAGAATGGCAAAATTGATCGAACGCATTTTTAGCCAGGGTATGATTTCCTTCCGATACCAGCAATTTGATTTTCACTTTCAGCGCTCTTTCATTCAGGGGGTCGAGTGAAAAGATAGCATTCGTGATTTTGAGTTTTAGTTCCGACGATAGCTCCAACTCGGCATTTTCCATTAGGGGGGTGAGTGTTTCTATTATCTCTTCTGAAAGCTGCCCTTTGATTGGATCTAACCACTCGTACTGCATGTTGGGCAGCAATACCCCCTGATTGATCACTCCTAGCAATCCGGCTACATTTTGATTGATTTCCTCCGGAGCAAAATCTACTTTTAGTGCATTGATATAGCGCTTGTAGTCGGAGTAGTCCCACCTCACTCCGTCTTCTATGGTTATCTTCCAGTTTTTATTATCATAGCCTATCTCTATACCGGTATTTTTCGCCAAAATCTCCCTGATGCGCTTCATCTGTGTGCTTCGGTTGTTTTTGGCACTTTCGAAAGAGTGTCCTTCCCAAAGTATTTCTGACATCTGCTTCGAATTGATTCCGTTTTTTCTGAATGTGTATAGCAATACCAGAACGAACAATTCTTTTCGTTTTGGAGAAAACTGATCGGAAAGGTTTACTCCCTCCTTGTTGATCAATCTAAATCCTCCAAAAAGATAGATCCCGGCTTCATTTCTATTGGATACAACCTTGGGCTGGGGTTGTTCTGCCGCTACAACGGGGGCTTCCTGAGTACTTCGCTTACTGTTTTTGCGTTTCCACACAGCATAGGCTGCCAGCAGACCCAGCAAAGCACACAGCACCAATACATACCCATTGATGCCCGATACTGCCTTTTGCTTTTCCAGTCCCTGCCTGTATATTTTTGTCACCTCTTCGTCGGTCAGCACCCTATTCCATATATACAGGTCGTCTATTCCCCCATGAAAGTATTCGCTCCAAAGGTTATTGCCTATGAGCAGAGAATTGGAGGTAATGGTAATGTCTGAAGCTGGTTTTGTAGTTACTTTTCTACCATTGTGGTAAAAGTTTACCTCCTTATTGGCCTGATACACAAACGCCACATGCTGCCACTGACCGGTCTTTACCAGCACAGAATCCGTACGATGGTCGCGAATGGCCGGTGTAGTAAAGGTGAGTCTGCCTTCTGTGATTTTTGCAGAAAACACTTCTCCAATGCCTACCAGTGCTCTACTTCCTCCTAAGTTGTCCGGCTTTATCCATGCAGAAACAGCTATTTCCTGAAAATCCATTTCTGCGGGTATGCCAAAGTCGATATAATTGCTCTGACCATTGAATTGAGAATACATGCCTCGTTGGTCGTCTTCTGCGTATGCTACAAATCCATAGAGGTATTTGTCTTCCGGGCGAGCCTGGTTGACTATGTTTTCATCAAAATTGAGATACAACATCAACTCATCGTTGATGTCTTTGTAATTAGCATAAAAAACTTTGATAACGTGCTCGTTGGCTGGGGTGTAGGTAGATACATCCGGCGAAAACCGGTAACCTGTTTTCTGAGGACTGACGATACGTTCGGTCATGTGTATCTTGCCGGTGCTCACCAGATCAGGCATTTGTTTCCACGACACGTCTTTCAGGGGCTTTCCTTCGTGTAGTACTATGGCCTTAAAACGTTTTATCGCATTGAGACTATCTACATACTCTTTATACAAGCTCCCGTTTTCTACCTCAAGAAAATTGGGTAGTCGGCCTTTCTTTTGAATAAGGTCTGTGACTAAGGAATCCGTTTTGTTTCGATTAGCTACATGTGCCAGGTTTAGGTATGTGAAATCGTTTGACAGGTCAGTTGTCTGAAATAACGGAGTTTGCCCAGGCTCGGGCTGCTGCCAGAGGTAATCGGTCAAGGATAAAAACCTGGGATTGTTTCTGGCAAATACAAAAAAACGATCCTGAGGCGTAATAACCACACCAAAGAGGGAATCTGCCTGCGAGGGGCTGTACAGCTTTCCGGCCAGATCACTCTCCTGAAGTTTTTCGTGAAGATACTGCGAATCGCCCTCTACAATCAGCACAACACGTTCGGTCGGTTGCCGCTCCAAAAAATTCGCTATCGCTTTTAACGATTGGTCTTCGATCTGCTGCGAAACAATAAATGCGCGATATCCCTGCGACAGGTCTCTCTCTATGCCGGTAGCGTATTCTTTGGTAAGAAAGCAGAAATCGTCCAGGCAGGTCTGAGCGCACAGCACAATACTCCATGCTAAACACAGGCCCGTAAGCACCACCGATTTCAACCTTGGTAAAACCATAAGCGAATAAAATTAGATAATTAGAATTATATAAGTGGTACCGCGTTTTTTTAAACGAAAACTTTTTTAGCAAGAATGATACCTGAGAGGTATTAGCTGATAAATCATTTTGATAGAAAGACCGGAAAAGAAAAAACCTCAGCCATCAGTTTCAATACTGATGGCTGAGGTTTTTGAATTTTTACGATAGTGCCGAATGACACCTATTCTCTACCGATGGCTACTATAGTTCGTTGGCGGGCTTTCCTATGGTAGCCAAAATCCCCCCGTCTACATAGATCACCTGTCCGTTGACAAAATCACTGGCTTTGGATGAAAGGAAAATAGTAGCACCTGCCAGATCATCCGGATCACCCCACTTACCTGCCGGTGTTCGGTTTACTATAAAATCATTGAAGGGGTGGCCTTCTACGCGTATGGGTTCGGTCTGGCTGGTAGCAAAGTACCCCGGTCCTATGCCGTTTATCTGGATGTTATGGCGAGCCCATTCTGTAGCCATATTTTGCGTGAGCATCTTCAATCCCCCTTTGGCAGCTGCATAAGCCCCCACGGTATTTCTACCCAGCTCGCTCATCATGGAGCAGATATTGATAATCTTTCCCTGTTTTCTGGCAATCATTCCTTTTACCACATGCTTGGAAACTATAAAGGGGCTCACCAGATCCACTTTTACTACCTGCTCAAAATCTGCTACTTCCATATCCTCCAATGCCACGCGTTTGATTATGCCAGCGTTATTTATCAATATATCGACGGCCCCTACTTCACTTTCTATCTTTTGCAGTGCTGCTGCCACAGCTTTTTCATCTGTCACATCAAACAAATAGCCATGAGCACTAACCCCATAACTTTTGTACTGTGCCAATGCCTGATCAATTTTTTCCTGCGACGAGTGTCCATTGATTACCACAGTAGCACCGGCCTGGCCGAGCGCTTTGGCCATAGCCATACCCAACCCATGTGTAGCCCCTGTTACCAGTGCTGTTTTTCCTTTTAAATCAAATAAGTTCATACTATTTCAGGTCTTCTATTTTGCATACATCCATATCGCTATAGTCGAGGTTTTCTCCTGCCATACCCCACACAAAAGTATAGTTGGAAGTACCCGCTCCGGAGTGTATCGACCAGGGGGGTGATATAACGGCCTGCTCGTTTTGCATCCAGATATGGCGTGTTTCCTGTGGCTGCCCCATAAAGTGACACACCGACTGGCCTTGCGGTACTTCAATGTAAAGATACACTTCCATGCGTCTGTCATGTACATGGGCAGGCATGGTATTCCACACACTGCCGGTCTTCAGCTCGGTCATGCCCATCTGCAACTGGCAGGTTTGTACCAGCTGATTCACTATCAACTGGTTTACTGTACGTGCATTGGCAGTTTCTGCACTACCCAACTCCAGCTTTATTGCCTGCTCCTTAGTCACTTTTACCGTAGGAAAAGTATGGTGTGCCGGTGCTGAATTGAAATAAAATTTGGCCGGATTCGCTGTATCACTGCTGGCAAATTCCACCTTTTCACTTCCTTTTCCAATATAAAGGGCCTCTTTGTATTGCAGAGTGTACTTTTCTCCGTCTACTGTCACTTCACCTTCCTCTCCTATATTGATAATTCCGATTTCTCTCCTTTGCAGAAAAAAATCAGCTTTCAGTTCTTCTACCGGCTCAAGTTGTAGCGGTTGATCTACGGGCATAGCTCCCCCGGCAATATATCTGTCGTAGTGAGTTTGGGTCAGTTGTATTGTGTCTTTCTCAAAAAGGTTGGCTACTAAAAAATTTTCTCTCAATTCCTCCGTATTCATCCCTGCGGTTTCCTTTGGGCTTACCGCATAACGCGTCTCATAGTTTATTTTCTGCATACTTATTGTCTTTACTTCATTGATTACGAAACAAATATACTGCTTTACTCTTAAAATACAATCGATTGTATTTTAAGAGTAATTTAACTGAGTGATGTCATAACGTGCTCTTACGCTGACTCAGCTTGAAGCATTTGCTCCTGATTAGGGCTACTGAATAGAATAATTTACTACTACTTCTACAGGGAGTGTGCTGATGTGCGTCTTTGCCTAGAAGCAAACAATAGCAGGTGGCACGAGCCAGGAGCTCGCACCGACGGTTAATCGAAATGGGTAGTAAATCGTTGCATCTTTTACACTACAGCCGTGTAGCTACATTACTGATGCTCTACCAACTTTTGTATCAGTTGAAAAATAATTGATCCACAAAAACCCAACCCGGATTTCCTTGTCCTTCATGCCACGCTGGTAATTTTTTTATCGGGTGTGCCACCACCTTATAAAAACGATAAGGTTTCCCCTTTAAAGGAATGGGCAGCCCCTCCACACTTACAGGATGACTGTCACTGGTTGGTGGAAGTGTGATTTTTTGCTGCAACGACAGGTTTTGGCTGCTATTTCCTGCCCATACTTCCACCTGAGTAGGCAACATGACCCACGAGCGTATATTCACTCCATAGCTAAGCAATATTTCATGCAGTGCCGGAGGGTTATTTCCAAAATCGGCCAAAGCAACCATGGGGCCCTGCTCATAGCCCAACCACGACGGTGATACCAGATTGCCGGCATCCCCTTTTACATCGTCGGTAAGTGACCTGGCTCCCTCTCCTTTGTACTTATCACTAGGCTTGGTCAGCAATGATATGTTTTTAGGGTTATATCCTTTCACAAAAACAGGAATCGTTTTTACATCGCTGGGCAGCCAGCCTTCTTGCAAAGCACGCATTTTTAGGGTTGTAAACTTGTCTAGCACCAAAGGCTTGCTATACACCAAACCGTTAGTAGAATCGGGTTCACTCCCATCGGTAGTATAGCGTATTTCCACTCCCGGTATGGGATGTTGAATCTCAAGCTTTTCATCTTTGGCTACTATTTGTTTGTTTCCCACAATGGCAGGTGGGTTTAACTTCAATGGGTCTTCACTCAGTACAAACCCACGATCGATTCGAATGGCCGGGTACTCTTCCATCAATGCCGCCAGCTGATTGTCATCGAGGGGGGTATTCCACAAATAAAGCTCTTCCAAACCTTTAAATTGCTCCAGCACTTCGGCTATATCTGCATCTATCTGAGTACCTGATAGCGATAGAGTAGATAATTTTTCACACTGTGTAAGCACATGTAAAGTAGCTCCTGTTATATCAGTGAAGTTGAGGATAAGTTTTTCAAGATTGGGAAAACCGGCTATAAACTTCAAGTCCTCGTCCTGTATGGGTAGATAGGTGAGATTGAGCGATACCACCTGCTCCCTTACCTTTTCTATATCAGTAAGAAATTCGGGCTTGTAGGTTTGTCGCCCGTAGATGTTGACGTCTATGGCCGGAGAGTTGGGTGACTTCTGAGCTACCGAACGGTAGGGGTTGTTCAACGCAGCTACAGCATCGGAATCGGCAAAATCAAAATCGTATTTGGGCTGATCACTCCTGCCCAATTCCTTGAGTCGGGCAGATGCAAGCTCATGTAACGGGTCGGACTTGCTCAACGAGGCTAAGCTAACCGTTTCATCGGCACCTTGCCTGATCCAGCTTTTGATCAGTGCCAACTCCAGTCGGGTAAGCTGAGGCTTTCCTTTGGGTGGCATGTGGTCATCGTCTTCCATGGGCAACAAGGCTCTACGTACTATTTCACTACCCTCATCGTCTCCCGCTACCCACACAGGGCCGTTTTCTCCTCCTGCATGAATTTGTTCGATCGTAGACAAATCAAGCTGTCCCTTTTTCTTATCCGGATTGTGGCAGCTCTGGCACTTTGCTTCAATAACGGGCTGGATGAACCCTTCGAAGATAGGTGTCTTTTCATCGACGGCCAACGCATTGGTTTTCAACACAGGTGCCATGATAAAATCGGCTCCATGAGTAAGCCCTGCCCCGTAATGCCCTGCTACTACAATAGAAAGGCAGCTAACATACAGTAGTGTCTGATATACTTTTTTGTTGGAGTAAAAGACCAACAAACCATACATCATATAACCTACCGATGCTCCTACCCACTTGTGCACAGCCATCATATCCGATGAATATCCCTCTTCTCTGGAGAGAAACAGCCCCATAATAGCTGCTAAAACTGTAGTGAAAGCAGTCAGCAGCAATAGAAATTTATTGATTTTTTGATACGAATTTTCCTCCAGTTGCCCTCTGAAAAGGTTGACCATGACCAGTAGCACTACAAATGCGATAGGAAAATGCAAAACCAAGGGATGCATACGCCCCAGCGGTTGCATCCACACGGGTACTTCCAGATACGATTCGAATAACAACAGGACAGTCAACAAGCATAGCAGAAAAAACACTGCATCCGACACTAACTTCTCAATTTTCTCCATCTTATGCTATTATATCTTTCACTACATGACCGTGTACATCAGTCAGTCTAAATCTCCTACCCAGGTATTTGTATGTTAATTTTTCATGATCGAGCCCCATGAGGTGCATAATAGTAGCCTGCAAATCGTGCACATGCACGGGATCTTTTACTATGTTGTAGCCAAACTCATCCGTTTCGCCATAGGTAAGACCACCCTTCACACCGCCACCGGCCATCCATATACTGTAGCACCGAGGGTGGTGATCGCGACCATAATTGGTCTCGGTAAGTTTACCCTGACAATAGTTGGTTCTACCAAACTCGCCTCCCCAGATAATGAGCGTTTCATCTAGCAATCCTCGTTGCTTCAGGTCTCTGACCAACGCCGCAGATGCCCGGTCTACGTCTTGCGCCTGCAGGGGCATTTCGCCTACCAGGTTACCGTGCTGGTCCCAGCCCTGATGATACAGCTGCACAAAACGTACACCTGCCTCAGACAGCTTTCTGGCCAACAGACAGTTAGCGGCATACGTGCCCGGCACTACCGAATCCGCACCATACATTTTTATGATGTGATCGGGTTCTTTTTTGATATCAGTTACCTCCGGCACAGCCGTTTGCATGCGGTAGGCCATTTCATATTGCTTGATTTTGGCGTGCACTTCCGGATCGCCAAACTCCTGATAACTCTGTTCGTTCAATACGGCCAGGTGATCCAGCATAGCTTTTCGGCTCTTCATGTCTATACCATCGGGATTGTTGAGGTATAAAATAGGATCTTCACTGGCACTAAACTGCACTCCCTGATGAATGCTGTCCAGAAAACCATTCGTCCATAGTTTGGAATAGACACCCTGCCCATTTCCCCTTCCTCTGGATAACAACACACAAAATGCAGGCAGGTTTTTGTTTTCACTTCCCAGACCGTAACTCAGCCAGGCCCCCATACTGGGTCGATTGCCTTGTTGTGCTCCTGTTTGGATAAAGGTCAATGCAGGATCGTGGTTGATTGCGTCGGTGTGCATCGATTTGATCACACAAATATCATCGGTAATCTTGGCTATACTGGGAAAAAGGTCGCTCACCCATGTGCCCGACTGACCGTACTGTTTAAAACCAAACCGAGACCCTACGAGAGGAAACTTGTCCTGATTGGCTGTCATACCCGTGAGGCGCTGACCTCCCCGCACAGACTCGGGCAGGTCCTGCCCAAACATCTTGTTGAGTGTAGGTTTATAATCAAAGCTTTCCAGCTGCGACGGTGCGCCGTTTTGAAAGAGCATAATCACGCGCTTTGCTTTAGGGGCAAAGTGCCTCAACCCTGCGGGTATCTCAGCCTGCTCCCTGCTTCCTCCTGAAAACAAATCTGGCAACAGCAATGAGCCTAGCGCTGCTCCGCCCACTCCCATGGCCATTTTACCTAAAAAATGTCTTCTGTTTACATTTAACTGATGTTCGAGAAATTCCTTTTCCATGATCCTCTGATTATTAACTCTTCGTTATCGTTTCTTCCATATTGTAGATCGTATGCACTACCTGCATAAGGGCTGCTACAGCCACTTCGTCTCTTCCCTCTTTAGCCGGGTATTCGCCTACATCGATGAAGGTAGCAGCCAGATCCGGTTTGCTACCAAAGTGTTGAAGTTGCTCCTCATAGTACCCCACCAGCAGGTCGATTTCATTTTGCCGTGGAGCCCTGCAAACTATCCTCCTAAAAGCTTCCTCCACTTTACTCTTTGCCTCCTTGTGCTGGGTATCGAGCTGTTCGGCCAGCACCCGGGCAGCTTCCAGCACGGTAGGATCATTGAGCATAATCAGCGCCTGCAGCGGAGTGCTCGTAGCTAGCCTGTTTACTTCACATTGATCTCTGTTGGATGCATCAAATGTGAGCATAACCGGCGGGGGTACTGTACGCTTGATGAAGGTGTAAATCCCCCTGCGGTATAGGTTCTCATCGTGATCCTGCACGTATTTTTGGAGTAACCCTCGTCCGGAAGAGGCTGCCTCCCAGATACCGTCGGGTTGGTAAGGTTTTACACTCGGCCCTCCTATTTCAGGATTGAGCAAGCCACTATTAGCCAATACCACATCGCGTATCGTCTCGGCCTTAAATCGGGTACGATGCATACGGGCCAGGTAGAAGTTTTCTGGGTCTATGTCTAATTTTTTCTTGTTTACTACTGCCGATTGACGGTAAGTGGCTGACATCACGAGCTGCTTTACAAGACGCTTGATATCCCAGCCATTTTCCCTAAAATCTACGGCAAGCCAATCGAGTAGCTCAGGATGAGTTGGCAAATCGCCCTGCATACCAAAATCCCCAACGGTCTTCACAATACCCTGAGTAAAAAACTCCTGCCATATCCTGTTGACAAACACACGTGAAGTAAGTGGATGCTCCTCGGACAAAAGCCAATGTGCCAGTCCTAAGCGATTGGGAGCAAAACGGGTTGTATCGAACTCCATCACTGCCTTGGGAGTGCCAAATGTGACGATTTCACCCTTAGCATCGTAGTTACCTCTGTTGAGCAGATGAGTAGTACGGATGCCTACCGAATCTTTCATCACCATCACTTCCACATCGGCAGAATCCTTCTTGTTGATAAACGTGAGCAACTCATCGATCATCTCATCAGAAATACGCATTTTAGGAGGGTCGGCAAAAGAAGCATCAATAGTACCCTGAATACCTTTTTCGGGTACTTTATCGAAAAAGGCAAACGTACTAAAGTAGTCTTTCTGCGAAATGGGATCATATTTATGATCGTGACATTTTGCGCACTCAAAGGTCAACCCTAAAAAGGCTTTGCCGAGGGTGTTGGTTCGATCGGTTACGTACTCGATGCGATATTCTTCGTCGATAACCCCACCTTCCTGTGTGATTTTATGATTTCGATTGAAACCGGTAGCCAGGAGTGTTTCAGGGTTCTTGTCGGGGATAAGATCACCGGCCAGTTGCCAGGTGAGGAATTTCTCGAAAGAGTAGTTTTGATTGAAAGCATGAATCACCCAATCGCGCCAGGGCCACATGGTACGCAGGCCATCGTCCTGATAGCCATGCGAATCGGCGTAGCGAGCCACATCCAACCAGTGGACAGACATTTTTTCGCCATAGTGTTTACTGGCTAAAAGTTTGTCTACTACTTTTTCATAAGCGTTTTCATCGGAATCGTTGAAAAAAGCCTCTTGCATCTCAAGAGTGGGAGGCAAACCGGTAAGGTCTATAGATACACGCTTGAGCAAACGAGCCTTATCGGCCTCTTCGTTGGGGTCCAGCCCGATACTCTCGAGCTTTTGAAGCACGAAGTAATCGATTTCGTTATTTACCCAACTTTCGTTTTGTACAGCAGGAAGAGAAGGCTTCACAGGAGGCACAAAAGCCCAGTGCGGTTTGTACTCTGCTCCCTGCTCTATCCATTTTTTTATAATCTTGATTTCATTTTCGCTTACGCGCAAATTGGCTTCCGGAGGGGGCATCATTTCGCTGGAATCTTCAGATACCATACGCAAAAACGCGACAGATTCCTGAGGCTTTCCTTTTACCACAGCGTGCTTGTCCTTATAATCTTTCAGTGCTGCATAAGCCCCCTCAGGGGTATCAAGTCTCAGGTCTGCTTTGCGTTGCTTCTCATCGGGTCCATGACACGCAAAACACTTATCGGAAAGTATAGGCCTCACATGAAAATTGTAATCGATCACCTGAGGCACTGCATTTCCCGATATCAGCGCTTTTTCAGGGCTGCTGCTGCAGGCTACCAACAAAGCTCCCGCCACCATTCCTTGCAAACATCTAAATACTTTCATCAACTCGCACATTTTAGATTTTCAACTCTTACAAAGAAATAAACAAACCCTGCCTGCGGGGTGTAATATTTACCCATTTCGGTGGATTTTTTTAGGCACGCTCTATTTTTTTCACCCTCTATCGCAAGTATTATCCGGTTTGGGCTTCTAATGGAGAAATAAGTCTTTCATTTAAACAAAAACAATTATGAAAAGGAACATCATCATAGCCGCCGTGATCATGCTGGCCACAACAGTAGGTTTCAGTCAGGACAATGACCGAAGAAAAATGGCACACGGACAAAAAGCGATGCACAGCAAAAGTGAAAAAGGAGACAGACATGAGCGCTTTGCCCGAATGCTGGAACTCACGGAAGAGCAGCAAAAACAAATCGCCGATATCCGGTTTAAGTCGATGAAATCCGTAAAAACACTGCACAACAATTTACGCGAAAAGTCGGCCCGGTTAAATACCCTAAGCACAGCAGATAACCCTGACACCAAAGCCATAACCAAGGTGGCAGAAGAAATCGGAGATATCAAATCCAGGATTTTTGTAAATCAGGTACTTACCCGCCAGGAAATCCGTGCTCTACTGGACGAAAAACAGCAATTTAAATTTGATCAGATGCAGAAGATAATGCGCGCAAGAGGACCTAGGGGCAAGGAACACCATAGAAAAGGATAGACTTTGCCAGGTAAAAAATGTACTTTTGATAACGATAAGTGAGTTACCCATAACCAATTGATCCTTTCTACTACACTACCTGAAAACACACTGGTTGAGCAATTATGCCAGGGGGATGAAGCAGCGTTTAACCGCTGTATTCATACCTATCAGGATATGGTATACAATACCAGCCTCCATTTTCTGGCTTTGCGTGAAGATGCCGAAGAGATAACTCAGGATGTGTTTGTAGAAATGCACAAAAGTATCGGACAGTTTAAGGGTAACTCCAGCCTGAAAACATGGCTGTACCGGATTACAATATCAAAATGCCTGGAACATATACGGAAAATCAAACGCAAAAAAAGGTTTGGCTTTATGGTATCGGTGGGAGCTCTTGTCGGACATCAGGAAGAGCCCCGATCGATAGACCACCCGGGCATAAGTGAAGAAAACAAAGAAAGAATGACGATGCTCTACCATCAGATAGACAAACTTGCAGAAAATCAGCGTATTGCTTTTACTCTACACCACCTGGAGGGATTGAGCTACAAAGAGATAGCCGAAACCATGCAGGTAAGTCTGTCGTCGGTAGAATCGCTCATTTTCAGAGCCCGGCAAAACTTAAAAAAACGACTGTCGGCATATTATAAAAACAGGCTATGAAAAAACCCTATTCCATCGCTATTAACTTTGCATGGCTGATTACATGCAGCAGAGTAGGCTTCATTTGCCCCGAAAAACTGAACAACAATGAAAGAAGATAAGGTAAACCAATACGTAGAAGAAACCCTGAAAATAGCCGGGCAAATGCGACATGCTCAGGCCCCTGAGGGTATAAAGGCTGCCGTGTATGAAAAAATACACGGACCCACAACTACTGCAGCTCCCTATCCTTACCTGCGGTGGGCTGCTGTAGCCCTACTCGTAGTAGCCAATGCGATAAGCTACCTTTCGTTTTTGAACGACGACACTACACTGACCGAAACCACGACCAACGATACAGCCATAGAAAACCTACTCAGTGAATATCAGATCAACGAGTATGTGTACAATGAGTACTAAAACCAGACTATTATGACATTTTTCACTCAAAACCGAACCGCCACATATATCATAGCCGTGCTTATTGGCCTCAATCTACTCAGCTTGTATTTTTTTGTTGTACACAAAAGAATCGCTCACAAAAGACACAGTCACGAGTGGCATGACAAAGACAAGGGAAGTAGCAAAGATGCAAGAAAGAGCCACATCGAATACATGGAAAAAAAACTGGGGCTATCGAAAGCGCAAAAAGAAACGTTTGACTCGCTACGCAAAAAACACTTTGCTGCCATGCGTCCGATCTGGTCTACTCAAAAACAGCTCAGGGAGCTTATGTTTAACAACATCGGCAAGCCTACATTCAACGCTGACTCTGTAGCTCAGCTGATAGGGAAGCAACAGCAAACCATGGAGGCCGCTACATATCAGCATTTCAACGCCCTTCGTCGTGTCTGCACTGCCGAACAACAACCGCTGTTTGATGAGGCCATTGCCTCTATCACTAAAAAAATGAATGAAAGGTGGAGTAAGCACAAGAAAGACAAAGACAACTCGAAAGATTAGCGAGTCTCTTTTTCCGCTTTCAATTCTTCCAGTATCATATCTACTTTTTTCTGGAGTTCGTCTAGTTTGTGCTGGGTATGCTCATGCTCGCCATGCACAAACTCCTTCATATTGGACTCCTCCTCCATAGCATCCTGATGATGCATTTCGTTCATGGTATTTACCACTATGGCTATGAAAATATTGAGTGTGGTATAAGTAGCTATCAGGATAAAAGGGATAAAAAACAGGTAGGCATACGGCATGGTTTCCATCATGGGCCTGGCTATGCCCGACGACCAGCTCTCCAGTGTCATCACCTGAAAGAGGGTAAACATAGAACTCCCCACTCCCCCAAACAGCTCGGGAAACTCCTCGCCATATACATTGGTGCCCAGCACAGCAAAGATGTAAAACACCATAATCAGGAGCAGCGATATCCAGCCCATACTGGGTATCGACTTGAGCAGTGCCTCTATGATCACGCGCAGTTTGGGCACATTGTTGATCAGGCGCAGGGTTCGTAGTATCCGCAACGTTCGGAATACTGAAAACGGGCCTGCGGCAGGGATAACAGCTGCTGCCACAATCAGAAAATCGAAGACATTCCATGCGTTAGTAAAAAACCGAAAGCCAAATGCGTACATCTTCAGCAGAAGCTCTACAATAAAGATAGTGAGAATGATGTCATCCAGTCGTTCAAAAAAGTGGCCGTAGCTATTCATCCAGGATGGAGAAGTCTCCATGCCTATGGTAATGCTGTTGATGACTATGAGTGTGATGATAAAGTTGTGAAAAAGCTTTCCTTCAAGAAAATTTCCCAGCTTTACGCGATGACTTGGCATTAGTTGAAATTAGGTTGAATGATCGATTTAGCGCCAAAAATAAGAGATACTGCGTAAACTGGTACATAAAGAACGGATAACTTTATTAAAAATTAACACCACGCTATTCTCCATACTACACGCCATCACCAAACCTAAAATTCAACTTCCTTCCATCCGCTTGCAGGCTTAGAAATATCACTTCAACTGCCCGCGCCTCAGCACACACTAGAAGTAAATGGTACTCAGGTATTTAAATTCCTTTTCACAATCGTACTGATACTGATGCAAGCCATCGTTTCCGATCATAAACACCACTTCGTCTAATGGAATCACATCCAGGGCGTGTACATCTTTGTGGTGGGCGATCTTATTTTCATCTATCTTCAGTACATCGCTGGCATCAAATACTTTCAAGCCATAATCACCCTCTGCCACAAACAGGCACTTGCCATTGATCCCCAACCCATGCGGGTTTTTCATGGGGTATGTCTTCACCAGTGTGGGCTGCTGCACATTGCTTATGTCGATCACATCAAGTTGATTGGTAAAATTATCACACCCCGTACCCGATCGCAGGGTCACATACGCATAATCATCCTGCACTACCACCGGGTCGCAGGTATTGATATGCGAATACGTGGAAATATAAGATGGTAGCTCAGGGTTGCTATTGTCATAGATGTGCATACCATTCCGTGCACCCAAAAACAACTTGTCTTTGTAAGGAAAGATGGTTTCTATGCCCCAGCCCAGATCTACTGTATTGCCTTCCTGAGGGCTGGCCAGATCACTGATATCAAACAATTTCATACGCCACTCATTGATAGTGTACAAATACTGGTCGACTATCGTAAACCGAGCCAAAGAACCACCTACTCCTGTGGTAACTCCCGAAAAATCACCACTGCTATTGTTTGCGAAAGCCAGCGCATCTTCACCTCCTCCCCAGAACCAGCTGACGGCAGGTTGCCCCCCTTCACAATCTATTTCGATCTCCTCTTCACGCATTTCTACATCTATCATCACTCCCAGTGTAGGATGCGAATAATAATATGAGTCAAACACATCCTGCACCCGCGCATGTTCGCTGATGGCCGACTGATCGGCAATGTTGAGCACCACCAGATCCATATAATTATCGGCATACAAATAATCCCCTCTGGCAGCCAGGTCTTTGTTTCCCGGCAGGTTCACAAAACCAATAGCCGTTGGATTTTTCAGGTCTCTGTTGTCGATCACGTGTATCCCCTTATCCACTTCATTGATGTAGACAAACCCATCCTTATAATATATCTTTCCCGGGTTTTCTATCTCTCTGGGGTTTTCATAGGCCGCCGTTACTCTTACCTGCTCCATAGGGGCATATACCGGGTCATAATACGCCACGAGCTGATTTGGACAATCGTCTTCTTTGCACCCAGTGCCCAGTAGTGTGAGAAAAAACAAAAGCAACAAGACCAAAACAGACAATTTTGACCAATCGCCGGGTGTCGGCTTTTCGGTAGGCATTGTGTTGGATTTCATAGTTATAGGATTAGAAGTTGTACTTTATTCCCAGCGACACACCAAAATGCGTCGGTTTGCCCTGAAGGCTACTCCCCTGACGGGTAAAGTCATTCAAAGCTTTTCTGTAGTTGGGCTCCAACGACAGGTAATACTTATCCTGCAAGCGATAGCCCAGCTCTACACTCGTGAGCAGATCGAAGTAAGTGCTGTTAAACAGCTGATCTGCCTGCGGTGCACCGTCAAAATTCTGCACACCATCTTCCGACTGATACAAATTCGAGCCGATCAGTATATTGGTAGACACTCCCGAATTCACCACCACATTCACTCTCTTATCCACCACTACATACCCGGCTTTGAGCGGTATGGTCAGGTATTGTAGCGTATTGTCAAAATTGGTAACCCCCTGAGACACGGCCAGGTCTCCCGACATCAACCTGCTGTTGAGAGAGGCGTCTTCTGTAGTAATATTTGACAAAGCAAAAGACTCTTTGGATGCTACATCAGTCACGATAATGTTGGAAGATGAACCCGGCGACACAGCACTGTAGTGCAGGCCGCTACTTAGCAGCATTTTGCCAAACACACGTGCTCCCATATCCATACCGGCTGAAAACGATCCTCCTGACACGTATTCAGACCGTAGCGGCACAGTTTTATTTGCCGGCATCAGCTCAGAAAACTCCGAACCCACATCTGCAGCCGCCAAAGCAGGCGTATTGGTATCCATTTCACCGGTACCCGGATTAAACGACCCGGACGCCAGACTTATACCCGCCCACAAATCCATTGGCTTTTCCGTTTTTCGCTTAGCCTTACCAGCCATCAGATCCGGCACCAAGTACAAGTGATCTACCGCTACAGGCGTATCCATTACCTGCTCAATCCTCGATTTGGCAGCTACACGATCCAGCGACACTGCTTCACCCCATGCAGCATACCCCTGAGGCACCCTTTCTACTTCTTTCTGTATCACCACCTCGTGCTGCTGCTCGGCCAGCAATACCTTAGCAGTGCGTACCTCAGCTTCTGCCGACGCAGACACTAACTCTCCGGACGCATTAGCCTGTAAAGCCTCCTTTGTCTTTACCGGCTGATCTTCTCCGCGCGGGTACCCCGATACATCGGCACTGGCCAGCGATGCAGCTTCCCCGACCTCCGTTTTTTCTGCTGTTACAGGCGCCTGCTCCAACAAATCTGCACCATCCTGTTGTGCGGCCTGCTGTCCCGTATCGATCGCCGAGCGCTCCGCCACCTGATCCAATACCACCGACTGCTTCCAGAGAGCCACTCCGGCCAAAAGCGCTACAAATACCGATGCAGCAGCCACCCACTTAAAGAAAATAACCCTTTTCTTATAACCTGTCGCTTCCTGGTTGACCAGCACACCGTCTATTCCAGCCCACACGCTTTCGGGCGGGCTTTTTTCTGCACCGTCGAAAGCCTGGCTCCATTGCTCTTCAAAAGTTGATTTATCTTTTTCCATCGCTCAAGGTGTTAACATCATCCTACTGACCGTTTTGACCGGACTTTTTTTTTATATTTTCTCCCATCATGCGCTCCATTTGTTCCCGCAGCAGGTACTTTGCCCGGGCATACTGCGACTTAGAAGTACCCACGGTCAACCCCAGCATATCGGCTATTTCATGGTGTTTGTAGCCTTCTATAGCATACAGGTTAAAAATCACACGGCATCCGGAAGGCAGCTCTCCAATCATGGCTAGCAACTCGTCCATCGTAAAGTCTGCCGGCGACCACTCACTGCCCTGCACCTCCTTCAGCTCATCCACATCTACCATCGGATACAAGTACAGTTTGCTACGCTGCGAATTCAGCGCCGTGTTGATCACTATTCGCTTGATCCAATACCCCAGTTTCGATTCTCCCCTAAACTTCTTTATGCTGTCAAACACTTTGATAAAAGCTTCCTGCAAAATATCCTCCGCCTCCAGTTGTTCTTTTGCATAGCGCAAACACACCGTGTACATCTGCCTCGAAAAACGCTCATAGAGCATTTTCTGTGCCTCACGGTCACCCTTCACACAGCCCTTAAGTAATTGCTCGTCAGTCAGCCCCATTCGAAAAGGGAATATTTATATGATTCATTTACAATGACACCTCCTGTCTGCAGAAGGTTGGAAGCCCGATTGCTTTTTATGCAAAATTACCCGATCAAAGTCATTAGGAGCACCAGCAAAGCAAGCATTCTCCAACTATCCTCGCGCTATCGGCTATATCTTTTCGCACCACACCAGCCCTTCCCCCAGAAAAGGATGCCGCCTCTATCACGGCTAAAATCGGATCGGGTACACCCGACTCAAAACCAACAACACTACGGAATGGGTCACTTACAAATACCTTAGCAAATTTTGCGAAGATCAACCTCTGACTAACATTATTACTTGATTAAGGCCATCTTACTGTTAGGACAACCGAAGCATGTTTAAAGACAAGCATTCTAAGGTTTCATACCCCTCTCTTCTCTATTTAGCAACTAAAAGCTATATTGCTGCACCTATACAAACAAGCCAATATGCATCACTTACTCAACCAAAACCTGTTTTTCGTAAAAGAACACGTGGGACTTTTTAAAGCCGCAAACAACTTTGACATCTACAATCCCGAAACTCAGGAGCTGATCATGCACTGTCGTGAGCCAAACCTTGGCTTTTTAACCAAGATGCTTCGCTTCACCGATTTCAAGCGGTCCACTCCTTTTGAAATCATCATCACTACCCCTTCGGGAGAAAAGGTACTGACCATCAAACGAGGAGTAGTTCTTTTTCTGTCTACTGTAGAAGTTTATGACGAAAACGACGAACTCATTGGCAAATTCAAACAAAAATTTTTCTCCATCGGGGGCAAATTCAGCGTTTTAAATGCTCACGATCAGGAGCTCTGTATGCTAAAAGGAAAATGGACCAGTTGGGATTTTAAATTTGTGAAAGACAAAGTAGAGTTTGCCCATGTCAGCAAAAAGTGGAGCGGTTTTGGAAAAGAACTTTTCACTTCTGCCGATAATTATATGCTACAGATCGATGAGAAAATTCCGGCAGACAACCCCTTGAGAATACTTATCTTAGCAGCTGTAATGTGTATAGACATGGTGCTCAAAGAATAATTACCTGTCCGTGGCGTTTAACCGATAAAACCTTTTTTTGTGCTTAGATTATATATTATAGCCGTTCTGCTCAGTGTTTCCTGCTGGTGTGCAGCACAAGGCAAAATTCAATATACCGACAAAACGTACCAGCCCTTTATCAAGACCACTCGCCTCTACCCGAGATTCAATACAGGCGATCAGGATTTGCAAGCTCCGGTAGTATCGCTCACCTCCAACCCTGGGTTGGTTTTAGAGTTCGACGCTCTTATGGAGGATTACGAGCAGTATCAGGCTAAAATCATCCATTGCAACGCAGACTGGACACAATCCATGCTATCGGATATTGAGTTTTTAAACGAGTACAACAGTTTTACGCTTGACGATTTTGAATATTCGCAAAACACTACCACGCTCTACGTACACTACCTGTTTGAAGTACCACCAACAAAAATATCGGGCAACTACATCCTGCTCGTATATCGCAACAACGACCCGGAAGATATCTTGTTAACTCGTCGCTTTGTGGTATTCGAAGACAGGGCCAGTATAAAAACCAACGTAGGTGTATCTACAGCCGTGACCAAGCGAAACGCCAATCATCAGCTGGATTTTTCACTAAACTATACCGGCCTGCGGGTTTCCAATCCACTATCCGACATTTTCGTAGTGGTTCGTCAAAACCAACGGTGGGACAATGCCATCTACGGCCTGCGCCCTACACTGGTGCGACAGGACCAGTCTTACATGGAATACCGGCATTTTACTGAGGAAAACAATTTTCAGGCTGGAAATGAGTTTCGTTTTTTCGACTTGCGCACATATTTGTTCAGAGGACAAAACATCACCTACATCAATAGCGACACCAATCCGATGATCGCCCATGTCTTTACTGACCAGAGCCGGGCAGAAGGCATATACTCTGAGTTTCGCGACTTAAACGGCCAGTATTTTATCGAAACCCGCGAAGCACAGGCCAGTTACCTGGAGAGCGATTATTTCAATGTAAAATTTCAGCTGTCTACTCCTTCGCCACACCCGGCAGGGGTATATGTAGTGGGTGCTTTCAACGACTGGAACCGCACCGAGTCGAATAAAATGACCTACGATACCGATACGCAACTCTACACATGCGACATCTTACTCAAGCAAGGAGTGTACAGCTATGCGTATCATGCAGAGGGCAACCCCAATCGCTACGAAGGTTCGTTCTTCCAAACCGAAAACGATTACGACATAATAGTTTACTACCGACCTCTGGGCGCATTTACCGAGCGGGTTATTGGTTACTCTTCTTTTTCGTCCCGCCCCTAAGCACCCAAAACAACAACAAAATCACACCCATTTTGGACAGTGTATCCACAAAGGGTATATTTGGTAAGGCAGATAAGCAACGGAGTGTTGCTTAGGTTAATATTGTCAGAAATAAAGTAACCGCACTTGACCACTTATCCTCTTGAAAAGTTAACGAACTTATGGGCCACTCTCCTGCTCATAGCTCTAAACACCATAATATTTTCATCTTATGGTTTTGAAAAAATATCCATAATTAACTTACTTGATTTAGGAGCAAACTTCCCTCCCTACTCACTTGACAATGAACCTTTTAGATTATTCACATCAATATTTCTTCATGGGCACATCCTACACCTACTCGCTAATATGTACAGCCTGTTTTTTGTAGGCAAACAACTAGAGAAGAATGTTGGCTCAGTAAATTTTCTTATAATTTACTTTTTGACTGGTTTATTAGCCGGACTTGCAAGCCTGAATTTCAACCTTTTTGTAGTTAGCGTAGGTGCAAGTGGGGCAATATTTGGAGTTTATGGATTCCTTATAGTAGAATCAATTCGTGTAAATCCACAAAATAAAACTTCGGTATTAGTAAACTTTATTATCTATATAATTGCTTTAACGCTAATTGGGTCACGGTTGAATTTTGACAATGCAGCGCATATTGGTGGAGTAGCTGCAGGTATAATAATTGGCATTTTTCATGGCTACTTCCAACTTCGTTTAGTTTATACCATTGGCATATTTGTTACGCTTATTTCATACATGCTAAGCCCAAAAGATCAGGTCAGTTATTTTAATGCCTTTCAGAAATTCATTTCAACTGACCGTCGAATCAAGAAAATTATTAATGCCAAATTAAGGGATAAAGATTTTTACGATTCATTGAGTAGAATAAAAAACCTTCCTTATGAAACTATAAAAGGCTTTCGAAACATTGATTACATTCCAAGTGAACTGAAAGGTGACACAACAGCAATTTTCAATTACTTAAACCTTAGATCGTTGCAAATTAATTATTCCCTTAAAGGGATCTCTAAGCAATCATTCATTTACATTGACAGCATTAGAGAGGTTGCTTCTCAAATTTCCAAAATACCAAAGATTAACTATAACCTGAATTTTGACATTAAGCCACGCACTGCCAAAAGTGACCAAAAAGCCACAGAACAACTATTTACAGTAAGGCAAAATTATGATTCCAATTGGTTTAAAGTAGATTCAGCTCAATACGTATACTATAGAATTGGGCAAAAAGATAGCTTGGAAAATTGGCATGGCAGAGTTGAAGATTTCTACAAGAACGGCTCAATTCAAATGAGGGGAAAGTATAATCGTGGGTTAAGGAATGGTATTTTCATATACTATGGACCTGATAGCACATATTCAGCTGCTGGCAGATACGCCTCTGATAATAAAATTGGGAAATGGGAAATATTCCATAAAAACAATCACTTGTACGCAGAAGTCAGACATGAAAATGGGTTTACTTATGTAGAGAATTTGTGGGATTCTACAGGTAGCCAATTAGTTACAAAAGGAAATGGAGAAGAACTTTATAAGTACCCAAACGGAGAAGTGCGTTATAAGCGAAATATTCTAAATGGTTTAAACCATGGCTTTATAGAATCATACTATGAAAACGGAGATTTAAGGTTTAAGGAGTATCATGAAAATGGAGAATTAATAAGAGGAGTTTCATACTTTAACAAAACTAAAAACACCTATGACCGAAGCATTTATATGCCCTACCCTAAGGGTGGTTTTAAATCTTTTTATGAATACATAGAAAAAGAAAACAAACTAAAATCAGATAGCATTGAAAAAAACATTGTAATGAGGTTCGATGTTCATTACTCTGGTAGAATACATAACATCAGGTTTTTAAAGGGATACAATGAAAAACATAACCAATATGCCAAAGAGTTATTATTGAATGGTCCTAAATGGGTGCCGGCGAGAAATCACGGACTGTTTGAAACCAGCGCCATTGCAGAGGTAAAAATTAACTTCTAAAACTGGCAACATACATTAAGCTCAACAAAAAAATAACAAGTTAAAACTACCTTGCAATATCCCCTCCCTACAACTCAAAACAAAGGTTGTATTTACCGGGTATAGAATAGCCTTATCTCCATAGCTTTGATAGGGTGATAGCGGCTGCCAGAATGAAGCAACTTAGAACGTTTTTACCGAGCGGATCGTGAGCTACTCTTTGTTGGCGTCTTGCAGCTCAGTGCCGGGTGCCCGGTATGCATCAAATGGCATTTTCAACAATCTTCCCAGGCGAGCGTGTTCTTTTTCTTCGGGATAAGTATCTATACCATAGCAAAGCGACCGACTATCGGCTACACGAGTATAGGTGCCAAACAACCGGTCCCATATTGAAAATATATTGCCATAGTTGGTATCAGTAAGAGGTTGTTTGAAGTGGTGATGCACCTTGTGCATGAGTGGCGTTACAAACACCCAGGACAACACATTGTCAACCCTCGTGGGTAGAGTAATGTTAGCATGGGTGATATGCGCCCACAACACCGACATGCTTTGATACAGCATAACCAACCACACAGGAGCCCCCACTACTACCACTGCCCCTATCGTAAACACAATTCGAAACAGCGTCTCTCCGGGGTGATGCCTCAGCCCGGTGGTCACGTCTACATTTCTATCGCTGTGGTGAACAACATGAAACTGCCACATCCATTTTACCTTGTGTTCCAGCCAATGAATAAAATACGCCCCTATAGCATCGAGCAACAGTACCCCAACGATCATTTGTACCCACAAAGGCATTTCTATAAGATAAAGCAAACCCAACCGGTTGTCAGCCACATAGTCTGATACCCAGAGTAAAGCGCCCGCCAACCCAAAACCAACCAACATAGTAGTGGCCGTAAAAAACAAGTTTAAACCAGCATGTCGGTATCGTGGATAGGTTAGAGCAAACAAGGGAAAAACACCTTCCAATACCCAAAAGAAAAAAAGGCCGCCGATGAGAATAGCTGCCCGAAAGACCGTAGGAATGTTTTCAAAAAAAGGAATCAGAAGATCCATAGCTCAAAAAGAAAAGAAAGATAGCTAAAATAAACCACAAAGGAGCAGCTTCCCAACTTCTAAATACCGTACAGGCAAAAACACAATCCGACCAACAAATCCTTTATCATCAGCACGTTGTAGGAGAAACCCTCTATATTTGCGCACAGAAAAATCCCAGCTATGATAGGAATCGTAAAACTTATCGGTGTATTCACCGTTGCTTAGTCTACTAATGTAATACCTATGGGATCAATAAAATCAGACGCATTTAGTTTCGAAGAAAATGAGCTAGCCCGGTATGCCAAAGCGCTGGCCCATCCGGCTCGGATAGCTATACTCCAGTACCTCATCAAACAACAATCCTGCATCTGCGGCGACATTGTAAACGAACTCCCCTTATCGCAAGCTACGGTTTCTCAACACCTGAAAGAATTGAAATCGTCGGGGCTTATCAAAGGAGAAATCGAAGGAGTAAGAACCTGCTACTGCATCAATACAGACGTATGGGAAGAGGTGAAAAAGAAATTCGAGCTGTTCTTCACAGCACTAAAACCGGTATCCTGCTGCGACTAACTCAGCGCCTTGTCTAGTCCTAAAACACACATGCATTAGTTCTTCGCTTATCGCCCTGCACCCTGAAGAGCTCTGCATCAGATTCAAATAACCTCACTCTTCTCTTTTCCACTCGGGTTATTGTATTTTTTAAAGTATATTTATGATGTCCTAATTCCAGCATGTTAGGAGCAGTCGTATTATCACATATTTCAAAAAATCACAATCCCATTACTATGAAAAAAGCATCCGATTTATTTATTGAAGCGCTGGAAAACGAGGGAGTAGAGTACATCTTTGGTATTCCCGGAGAAGAAAACCTGGACCTTCTGAATTCCCTCAAAGATTCTAAAATCAAACTGGTCCTTACGCGCCACGAGCAGGGTGCTGGATTTATGGCTGCTACCTACGGGCGTCTGACAGGCAAGCCCGGCGTATGTCTGGCTACACTCGGGCCTGGAGCTACCAATTTCGTAACTGCAGCAGCATATGCCCAACTGGGCGCTATGCCCATGCTGATGATTACAGGGCAAAAACCCATAAAAAAAAGTAAACAGGGCCGTTTTCAAATATTGGATGTAGTGGACATGATGCGTCCGATTACCAAATTTACCCGTCAGGTAGTCAGTGGCAACAACATCCCCTCCATCGTAAGAGAGGCCTTTCGCTTGTCGCAACTCGAACGCCCAGGGGCTGTTCACATAGAGCTCCCCGAGGATGTAGCAGCCGAAGATACCGACGAAAGCGTATTCGAAACTCCGGCCATCCGGCGGCCTGCCCCCGATCACAAAGCAGTAGATGCAGCCATAGAAATGATCCAAAAAGCAAAAATGCCATTACTGCTAATCGGTGCTGGAGCAAACCGTAAGCGCACCGGAAATGCACTTACCGCTTTTATCGAAAAAACTAAAATTCCTTTTTTCAATACCCAAATGGGAAAAGGAGTAATCGACGAGAGACACCCGCTTTTCCTTGGCACAGCGGCTCTTTCCAGCCTCGATTACCTGCACTATGCCATAGACAAAGCCGACCTTATCATCAACGTGGGGCATGATGTAATCGAAAAGCCTCCCTTCTTTATGGAGCAGGGTGGGCGTAAAGTGATTCATGTCAATTTCTTTTCTGCGGAGATCGATCAGGTATATTTTCCTCACCTCGATGTGCTGGGAGATATAGCAGCGTCTGTATGGGCTATGGCCGAAGGAATTGAGGTGCAGTCCCATTGGGATTTTAGCTATTATGAAAAAGTGAAAAAAGAAGTGGAAAGCCACATCACCAAATACTTCAATGACGAACGTTTTCCCATACTGCCCCAGCGTGCCGTGAGTCAGATCCGAAAAATACTGCCGGATGATGGCATAGTTACCCTGGACAATGGCGTGTACAAAATTTGGTTTGCCCGCAACTACAAATGCTACGAACCCAATACGCTCTTGCTCGACAATGCGCTGGCCACCATGGGTGCAGGGCTGCCTTCTGCCATGGCTGCCAAGATCGTTCACTCCGACAAAAAGGTAGTAGCCGTATGTGGTGATGGTGGTTTTATGATGAACAGTCAGGAAATAGAAACCGCCGTGCGCATTGGCCTCAACCTGGTAGTCATCATCCTCAACGACAATGCTTTTGGCATGATTAAATGGAAGCAGGAAGGCATGGGCTTTGATAACTTCGGTCTGGACTACAACAACCCTGACTTTGTATTGTACGCCCAAAGCTACGGAGCTCACGGTCACCGCATTACAAGCAGCAAGGACTTTACCGAAACACTGGAAAAATGCCTCAATACAGATGGAGTACACCTTATCGATTGTCCTGTAGACTACTCTCTGAATCACGCCATTCTTAACAAAGGCATAAAAGAAAAGGCAAAAGAACTACTCTAAGCGTTATTATTTTTTTTATAGAAAAGCGAAAAACACATGAGTACACTAAAAGTATACGCACCTTACGACCAACACCTCATCAAAGAAATACCCCTGAAGACCATGGCGGAGATGGAAGAGGCAATAGAAACTGCCTACCACCTGTTTGAAGACAGAAGTAGGTGGCTTCCAAAATACAAACGGGTAGAAATACTCGAGAAAATTGCCCAACTCATGGATGAGCGTTCGGAGGAAATCATAAAAACATCTGCAGAAGAGGGAGGCAAACCCTACATGGATACCAAAGTAGAAATGGCCCGGGCCATTAATGGTGTGAAACTAGCCATAGAACATATCGGTAGCTTTGGGGGCGAAGAAGTACCCATGGGACATACAGCTTCGTCTGTTAACCGACTGGCTTTTACCCTCCGTGAGCCCATAGGCGTAGTTGCTTCGGTCAGTGCCTTTAACCACCCTATCAACCTGATAATCCATCAAACCATACCAGCCATAGCTGTGGGTAGCCCTGTAATCATCAAACCGGCTCCTACTACTCCCCTGACATGCCTGCTACTCAATGAAATATTTCATGATGCCGGCCTGCCAAAAGGCTGGTGTACTACTATGGTGTGCGACAATGATGTAGCCGAAAAACTCGTAACCAGCCCCAAAGTAAACTTCTTTTCATTTATCGGCTCTGCAAAGGTAGGCTGGTACCTGCGCTCGAAGCTAGCCCCTGGCACACGGTGTGCGCTGGAGCATGGCGGGGCTGCTCCTGTACTGGTAGAACCGGATGCTGACATAGAGGCCATGATACCCCCGCTGGTAAAAGGCGGCTATTATCATGCCGGTCAAGTGTGTGTATCGGTACAACGGGTGTTTGTGCATGAGTCCATCATAGAAGAGGTGAAAGAAAAAATGGTAAAAGCCATTGGACAAATAAAAACAGGTGACCCGTTGGATCCGGATACCGAAGCAGGCCCGCTGATTTTACCCAAAGAAGTAGACCGGGTAGAGGCATGGGTACAGGAAGCCAAGGAAAAAGGGGCATCAGTGTTGTGTGGAGGAAAAAGAATATCTGATACTTGTTTTGAACCTACGCTACTCCTGAATCCTCCGGCAGATTCCAAAGTGTCTACTCAGGAAATATTCGGACCTGTGGTGTGCCTTTATAGCTATACCGATCGAAACGAAGCTATAAAGCAAGCCAATAGTCTGGAATATCACTTTCAGGCAGCCGTTTTCACTAAAAACATAGACACAGCACTGGATGCCGTACAGCGCCTAAATGCCACAGCTGTGATGGTCAATGACCATACTGCCTTTCGGGTAGATTGGATGCCTTTTGGCGGCCGTGATGCCAGTGGGCTAGGCATAGGGAGCATACCCCACTCGATGCACGACATGTCACGTGAAAAACTAATGGTAATAAAGAGTAGTGTGCTATAACACTACTCTTTGTCATTATTTTCAGTATTAGCCGCTTCCTCCTGCTGCTTATTGTAGTGATACGTAGCTGCTCTAAATACTTTTTCAAAATATTCATCCCCCTCGTAATCGAACTTCTCCAATGTTGCTAAGCACTGCATATAATCTTTGGAGTAGAGGTAGTTTAACGCCAGATTTTTAAGGGTAATTTCATAGTAAGGAGCATAATATAAAGCCTTTTGATACGTCTCTATGGCCTTGTCGTATTGCTTGGTCTCTGTATAGACAGTCCCCAGAGTATTCAGGTTTCTGGTGCTATGAGGATTATATTCCAATGCTTTTAGTGCTTCTTCCATGGCTTCATCATACCGTTTCAAGTTTTTCAACGCCATAGCACTTTGAATCTCAAGAGGGTCTTTGTTAGGGTCGAGTGTCACATACTTACTCTTTCCAGCCATAACCTCTTTCAATATTTTATCATTTTGTTTTCGCTTTTGAAAAACCTTTGCCCTGTTCATATGATATTCGAATCTATGACGCTCTTTTCCTAAGAAAATATTCCATGCAAGCAAACCCACTATCGGTATCAGCATCAAACGGGATAAATTGGATTTTTTTACCAGCGAATCATCCGTATCCTGGCTCATAAGCATATAGTAGCCAATCACAAAGCCCATCATGATGTACAAAAACAAGGTATGCTCATACCTCTCAAGTGGAAAGCTGAACATCCCATCTGAAGCAAATGCTAAAAAGCCTGCTATCATCATCAACATCCACAGCCTGACTTTAGTATCCTTACTTTGCATAAGCACTCGGATCGCCATTATCAAAACCAATGCCCACGCACTATAATGAAGAACAAAGCCCACAATACCGCTCTCGGTGAGAATCTGAACGTAGATATTGTGAGGACGTATCCGAACGATTTTTCCATAGTCATTTCGAATGCCGCCTATCCTATAGTAGGGCACAGCCAACTTCCAATTGCCCTGACCAACACCCAAAATGGGATTGTCCTTAATTATACCTATAGACTCCTGCCACACTACAAGTCTCTCATTCACACTTTCGCTATTGGTATTCAATAGTTTTTTAGGTTTAGCTGCATCGTCTCCTTCAGGTGAAGAGTCGGATTGTGTAGTGTTATCTACAGGTGCAGCTTTCGTAGGAGCTTCCTGAGCTACCTTTCTTTCAGGTTTTCTAGGTCTGCTCAGCGACTCGTCCACTTTTACAAATCCTACAATCAAACCTGCTCCAATAACTACAGAGGCTAAAAAATAAGGCAAACGTTTACGTACTTCCCGCAAAAACACAAATACACCCACCAAAACGGTAGCCATAACTAATCCCGACGACAGCCAGGCAGAACGTGTTTGTGAGATGAAAATAGAACTTACAACAAACACTGCACACACCGTTGCAAAAAATTTCCAAAAACCCTTATCATGAAGCAGGAGGTAAATAACAAAAGGAAAGACCAATGCCTGAGCAGAACCAAATAGGTTTCTGTTGGCCATTAATCCATGTGGGCTGGCTCCACCTGGAAATTTATTTCCACTCCACTCAAAGAACTCATCCATGCCTATATAACCATGAATTAAAGCTGCTCCTGCAACAAAGCGACAAAAGACAAGTAAGCTCTCTTTCTGATGGGATACGACAGCATGGACAACCGTAAAGAGTAGCAATAGGTTGAGGAAGTTTCGGCTCACTTCATACAATGCCTCCTGAAAATTGATCACTACGGCAAAAGTGGCCACTGTCCAGAGAGTATAAACTAAAAACAACACCGCAGCGTATTTTGACCATTTAGGCCACTTTAGCACATAAGACTCTTTTCGTAAACCAAAAAAATACAGATGATACACCAGTAAAAAGGCCGATTCGAAAATAAATCGGGGAGAAAGAGTAGGCTCCATGCTTTTTCTGGAATAAATAAATGGCAAGGTCACCATTAAAGCCATGATCCAGTATAGCTTATTATTCCAAAAATAGTGTTTTGCAGGTGAGCTAACCTTAGCTGCAGGTTTGCTTTGTTCTTTGCTCTTCGTTTTTTTCTTATTCTTTGCCAAAACTAAATCTTAGGTTGGTATGTCAAACAAATAAAACAAAAATGGGGTTAAAGTAACACCCTAACCCCATCAATAAAATGATATAATATTTTTAATTCCCCAGCAGGACGTATTTTACTACTACAACGCGGCTCTCTGCTTCATCAGCAGTAGCGTTAGCTTCTCCATTGGGCATTACCAATACTTTCTTATCGTCTGTAGACTTCAACTTGGCTTTTAAATAATCCGCTACACCACGAGCTCGTTTGTGTGAAAGTACGAGGTTGTAAATTTCATCACCTACTTTATCCGTATGTCCCTCTATTACCACTCCTACATTAGGGTGTGTATTCAGAAAGTTTACGGTTTTCTCCATTTCGTCTTTGTATTTCTCTTCGTTGAACTTAAAAGAATTGAAGTCAAACCGGATTTTAACATTAGCGGGCATTTTCTCAATGAGGCTTTCCTCTTTGATCACTTCTTTAACAACCACATCCTCTTTTTTCTCAACAATTACTTCCTCAACTTCCCAGGTACCTTCAAATATATCTGCATAAGTAGCATTCCTGTTACTGGAAAGTAGATACTTCCCGTTTTCATACAGAGAAAAGTAACCATCAAATTTGGGAGAGTTTACATTGGGGCCGAGGTTTACAGGCTCAGACCAGTGAATCCAGGTATCGTCAAGTCGTTTGGTCATAAAGATATCACCTCCGCCTTGTCCTCCAAAGCCATTACTACTGTAGAACAGCGTCTTTTTGTCTTTGTACAAAAAAGGTGACGTTTCAAAGCCTTCAGAATTCACATCATGGCCAAGGTAAATAGGATCCCTCCAACGACCGTCTTCGCTTTTCAAACTTACGAAAAGGTCTTCTTCACCTTCTGAAAGGTTGTTGTACATGGTAATTACAATCACATCTTCTGTTTCATTCATAAAGAAAGAATACACGTGATGGTGAGTATCAACAGCCAGGTCTATAGGACGAGGGCGTGTCCACTTTTTGTTTTTTATTGTAGTCGTAGAAATTCCCTGATCACGAATAACGGTAGAAGTATAACTATTGATCAAGTACAGTGAATTTGTAATATTGCCCACACCCACAATGGAATTGTTATGTGAGTTGTTAAGGTCTCTTGCGTTCACTCCTTTCGACCAGCCGCTACCCTCTTTATAAGACAACCAAATATCCTGATTGTCTTTGTTGTTACCTACGTTTTCAAAATCATGAGAACGTACAAAATAGAGTGTGTCGTACGATTTATTAAACAAAGGAAAGATTTCCTCAGCTTTGGAGTTTACATCAGGAGTACGCATAAATTCCGCAATCCCAAACTTATATTTGTATTCTACCTCTTGCCCAGAGGCAACCGCAACGGCAAGAAGTACAATGAAACTGGATAGTAGAGTTTTTTTCATCATACCTAATTACCAAATGGGTGAATAATTACCATGGTTTAAGAACCTAAGTCCTACACCAATTTCATGAGTAGCCACCACTGGCACATCGCTGGCAGTAGTCGTACTGTAGGTGTAACCAAAGTTAAATACGTCGTTTGCCTGAAACCCGAGCTGAATAAGTATAGACTTATCAGAAGTAAGGTTTACGCCTCCCATCACAACTTCATTGTACCTGCCTCTGATACCCACATTCCACAAAGTGGGAAGATCAGGCTGGAAAGTAACATAAGAAACTGCAATAGCTTCAAATGTATGACTGTGAAAGAAACGGTAGCCACCTGTCAGGTTAGAGATCAAAGGATTACTAAATGCCAGTTTATCTCCCGACATTCTGGCGTTTGCTATGTTGTTTACACCCAAAGCAAAAAAGTAATCATTAGAAGTAATACCAAGACCGGCATCTATATGCAAAAAGGTGTTACTTCCTCCTGAGTTCTGATAACGTATGTATACAGGATCATTAGCATCTCTAAGCGATAGTTCTTCAAGGTTGATTCGAGTATTGTTAAAACCTGTAGCCAAACCTAAAGTCAGGTAAGTGTGATTGGCTATGGGTACGTGCACTGCAAATGTGTTACTATTAAAGAACTCCTTGATAGCCCCTACATCATTGCTGTACACAGCCGTACCAAAACCTAGTTTAAGTTTCTCATTTCTTCTCCTATTGGAGTAAAACTCATCCATCGTTTGAGTACCTGTTCCTCTTATCGAGTTGTTTCTACTGTGGCCTTGCTGCCTTGTAGAATAATAGATACTAAACATGTTGGTAGTAACCGAACTACCATTGCCAAGGGGCTGAATGTTGTGTCCCAAATTGACATCTACATAGTCATTAGCTCCCGCCAGAGAAGGGCTAAAGTAAGGCAAATGTCTATATCGTTGGAGTACAGTAGGAATGCCCTGACCAAAAAGGTCAGCGGACATGCCTACTATGAAAATTATTATACCTAATCGTTTCATTACATTAGTGTTTATATACTACCGTTGGTTTTATTCGTCAATTCTAAGTATGTGAAGTATTCCTTTAGTTACCCCGTCTGCGGTTTGAATGAAGTATGGATAAGCTCCGTATGGGAGCGGTTGTCCATTATACGTACCATCAAACGGTCTATCATATCCCAAACTACTAAATATGATGTTTTTCTGCGTGTCAGTGATTGTTACTTTCACTCCAGACTTAGTAGTTATGTTATCGATAATCCAGGTATCGTTAAGTCCATCATTGTTTGGTGTAATAGCCGTAGGAATATCCAATTGCAGTCTAATATCAGCGATAAGTACTATAGTAAACACCTTCTCAAACGACTCTCCCGATTTATCTGTAGATCTAACTCTGATGGAAGCTACAGGAGTATCTTCGAAATCCAGTGGCTGATCCACTATCAGTCTGCTGCCATTGATTGTGAACAATTCATTTTGTTCACTTCCAACACCGCTTACGAGTTCGTAGGTGTGTTCATCATTGTTGTCTACATCTACAGAAGCAAACACCCCAACCTCAGTACCTGTATTTACAGATTCTAAGATATCAACATTCGCTCCGTCTCCGTCTTCATTTTCAGAATCTGTCAACGTAATATCCGTAGGAGCATCGTTTGTATCGATAATGGTAATCGAAATCGTTTGAGCTGCACTGATAAACGTACCATCAGACACTGTGATCATCAGGCTGTAAGATGGTGTTTGGTCAAAGTCAAGATTACTGTTGTCAGCCACAGTCAATTCACCAGTCAATGAATTCAAAGCAAACACTTCATCATCGTTTCCTCCTGTAATTAACCAATTGGTAAATGAAGGGTTTTCATCCGCATCCGTAGCGGCGATAAATCCTATCTGGTGCCCTATGGAAGCATCATCACTTAGACTAAATGTAGCAGCAGTTACAACTGGTGCATTATCGTTAACATCTGTCACAGTAATAGCTACTGTTTCAGGATCACTTTCATTAAAGCCATCAGATACAATCACAGTAAGCGTATACGCTGCAGTGGTTTCTCTGTCTAGCTTGGTTTGATCTGCTACAGTAATCTGACCCGTAGAGGCATTGATTGCGAACGCTCCGTCATCATTACCTGCTGTAATTGTCCAGCTTGCAGTACCATTCAATTTAGATGCCGTCACAGTACCCACATTTTCAGCGTTAGCTGCACCTTCAGACACTGAGAAACTCAACTCAGTAGTTACCTCAGGTTTCACATCATCGTTGGTCAACGTACCAACTCCTGTGTCATTAGTGAAGGTTACGTTTTTACCTGAAGCATCGAGATTGCTTAACAATACGCTGAATGTTTCGCTATCCTCAACTACCAAGTCTCCTATAACATCGATAGATACAATCAACTTCTCTCCACTTGTTCCAGAGAAAGTAAGTGTTCCGCTGGCTGCTGTGTAGTCATCGTTGGCTACAGTTGCAGTACCATCTTGAGTCGTGTAATCTACCGTTACAGACTGATCTACATCTCCAGTGAGCATTACTTCAAAGTCATACGACTGTGATCCGGTATTACCCTCTGGTTTAGAAACGCTGCTTATACTGATAGAAGCCGCATCTTCGTCTGTAATGGTACCTATACCTACTGTAGTAGAGCCTCCACCAACAAACGTCACGTCTCTTCCAGCTTCTACAGTAATATTAGACAAGACTAAATCGAATGTCTCAATACCTTCAACTACATCATCGTTAGCTATCTGTACAATTAGTGTCTGATCATCGTTATCAGTGGCACTAAAAGTAATCGGTGCATTTACCACAGATGTAAAGTCAGCACCACCTCCTGTAGCTGTTTTGTTAATTGTGTTAGCAGAAATTGTTACACTCTTATCAACCGGAGCACTCAATGACACTGTAAACAACATATTAGCACCATCTTCACTCACAGTTTCATTTGTAATTGAGATTGTAGCAGCATCGGCATCAGTAACAGTAATCTCACCTGATACAGTAGAACCACCTCCATTAAATACTACATTTCTGTCGGTAGCAATTATATCACTCAACTCAAGGAGGAAAGACTCAGTAGCCTCCACCAAATTATCATCTACTATAGTTATTGTTACAGCAGAATTGGTGAATGTATCTCCTTTGTCAAATGTATAAGAAGATCCTTCTGTATACAGATAATCGCTACCTTTAGCTGCACTACCAGTTTGTCTGGTATTACCAGTGATCGTTACAGCTTTGTCAACCGGGTTGTCCATAGTTATAGTAATGACAGCTTGTTTATCAGCTTCTCTAACTGTAACATCTGCGATTGAAATGATCGCCTGATCATCGTTAGTGATGGTTGCAACTCTAGTAAGCTCTGTTACAGTAGTAAGCCCATCTTTCAAAGTGATGTCATACGAAGGATCAGTCACAGCCAGACTCAAGTTGTCTACCAGAATGCTAAACTCCTCATCTGCTTCAACTGTTTTGTCTTCCACTAATTGAATGGTGATCGTTTGTGAATCATTTGCAGTGGTTCCATCGAAAGTTACTTTTCCGTTGGTTACTGCTGTGAAATCAGCTCCGGCAAGTGCCGTACCTGCTATAGTCTCAAAATCAAGTGTAACAGCCTGATCTACTTGCTTATCAAGTGTTACAGTCAACTCTATCACAGCGTTATCTCCAACAACATTTCCTTCGTCAGCGCTGGTAGAAGCTGATACTGTTATTACAGCAGCATCATTGTCTTCTATAGTCAGCGTAGCATTGGCATCCGCAACAGTAGCATTGTAGCCGTCAGCTGATACTGGTCCAACAGTCAAGCCGCTGATTTGTGCTGTGAATGTTTCATCTCCGTCTACGATATCATCGTCAACCGTAGAGATAAGAACATTACCAGAAGTGCTGCCTTGCGTTATAGTCACTGTAGCAGCAGCCACACCGTAATCATCTGTTGCCGTGGCTGTACCTTCCAGGGTAGCCAGATTAACAGTCACGTCTGTGTCGAACGGCAATACTGATGTTACCTCAACAGTGATGTCTCCACCTTCCGTAACAGTAGCATCAAGTAAACTAATCGTAGTTACATCATCATCGGCTATACTTACTGTTGCACTGGCATCAGCAATAGTCGCCTGATAATCGTCCATTACACCTACCGACAAGTCACTAATAGTTGCCGTGAAGTCTTCATTTCCTTCTACTATATTATTGTTAATTGTAGTAGTCGTCACTGTTCCAGTAAGGTCACCTACGCTTATCGTCAGTGTTGCACCAGACAGTGCGTTATAGTCACCGGTAACTCCTGCTATTGCCGTATTATCAGCTGTGTTGAGGGTTACTGTCACATCTTTATCAAACTCAAGCGCTGAAGTAACAGTGAATGTCACATTTTCACCTTCAGTTACACTTTCATCACTTATAGCGAGTGTTGTTACATCGTTATCAGTAATGGTAACTGTAGCAGAACCTACTCCCTCAGCCAGATTGTGATCTTCAGAAGTCACGACAGTGATTGTATTTATGTCTACAGTAAATGTCTCTGTATCTTCTACTACTTCACCGTGCGTACCCGGAGTATTCGGTATAGCTATTGACAATACCTGATCCATATCGTTTGCACTCAAAGTAACTGGCGCACTTACTACAGTATAGTCAGTACCTTCAGTCGCTGAACCAGCAGTAAATGTGAAGGTAACTTCAACATCTTCGTCTACAGCTACATCAGTAGTAAGATCTACCTGAGCAGTTCCACCTTCAGTAACCATAGCATCAGCTATACTAAATAGAGCCTGATCAAGATCATTGATCGTCATCGTTGCAGATGCAGCATCTATGGTCGCATTGTATCCATCTACTGGAGACACTGACAGGTTGCTTATGCTAGCTGTGAACGTCTCTGTTCCATCAACTATAGTGTCATCAACAGTAGTCACTGTAGTCGTACCTGCTGTCGCTCCCTGTGCTATTGAAATGGATGTAGCAACAGTACCATAATCTACACCTGCAGTAGCGGATCCTGCCATACTTGACAGATCAACTGTTACAGCTTTGTCAAATGGCAGATCAGATGTCACCTGAATAGTGATATCATTTCCTTCATCGGCACTAGCAGCCACTATATTCAATGTAGTTACATCATCATCATTTATGGTGAACGTACCGTTTGCATCAGCTATGCTTGCCTGATAATCAGGGCCAACTGACAATCCACTGATTTGAGCGGTAAAGGTTTCTGTACCTTCCACAATGGTATTTTCAACTGTAGAAGTGGTAATGCTACCCGATTTGTCACCAGCACTTATAGTGATAGTATTAGCAGCCAACGCTATGTAATCCTCAGATACTCCAGCTATTGCTGAATCATCGGTAGTACTAACAGATACCGTTACATCTTTATCGAATTCTAATGTAGACTCAACAGTGAAGGTCATATTATCTCCTTCGTCTGCACTTGCATCTACAATACTCAAAGTAGTAACATCATTATCAGTAATTGTTACCGTAGCAGCTCCTACACCCTCTACCAGATCATGATCTTCTGCAGTAACAACTGAGATTGTGTTGATGTCCACCATAAATGTCTCCGTATCTTCTACAACCTCTCCGTGTGTACCTGGAGTATTTGGTATTGTAATCGACAAGTTAGTAGTGGTTTGACCGGCTGTCAAGGTAACAGGCGTGCTTACTACTGTATAGTCACTACCAGCAGTGGCAGTACCTGCAGTAAAGTTGAATGTTACTTCAACGTCTTCGTCTATTACCAAATCACTGGTAAGAACAACCTCGGCTACACCACCTTCAACCACAGTCTCATCAGCTATACTGAATGTAGCCTGGTTCAGATCATTGATTGTAAACTCACCCTGAGCATCAGCTATGCTAGCGTTGTACCCATCAGTTCCGACAGGACCAACAGACAGATTGCTAATGTCTGCAAGGAAAGTTTCAGTACCATCTACAATCATATCAGCAGCTATCGGTACAGTTACTGTACCTGAAGTTGCTCCCGCAGCAATCTCAATAGTAGTGAGCGTAAACGTATCAAAATCTGCAGCCTCAGTAGAGCCGTTGTTGTCGAGCGCTACATCTACTGTAACAGCCTTATCAAACGTCAACCCGTCAGTTGCTATTTCAATCACCATGTTGTCACCTTCGTTAGCAGATGCATCTACTACAGAGATTGCAGCAGCATCATTATCAGCAACCGTCACTACGGCTACATCATTATCACTTAGGTTCAATGTGGATGCGTCCGGCAATGTTACCGTACTACCATCCGCTATAAATATGTTATATCCATCAGCTGTCAATGAACCTGCCATAGCACTTACCGCTACATCAAAGGTTTCAGTACCTTCCACTATTGTATTATCAATGATAGGTACATTCACATCACCCGAAGTGGCCAATGCAGTAATGGTTACGCTGGTTGCAGCCGTAGCGTCATAATCTGTAGTAGCAAAGGCAGAATCATCCATGTATGAAACATCTACCGTTACTGCTTTATCTATCTGACTATCTGAAGTCAAGGTAACTGTAGCATTAGCGTCAGTACCTTCCTCTACGTTTACATTACTTACAGTAAGCACAGCATAGTCATCATCTTCGATCGTAGCTGTAGAGCTTAGATCAGTAGTAGTAGTCATAGCTACTCCATCGTAGAAAGATACATTTCTGCCCGAAGGAACAGCGAGGTTAGAAAGGAGAAGATCAAAATACTCATCACCTTCAACCACATCATTGTTCACAAGATTAACCGTAATGGTTTTGTCAGAATTGTTTCCTGCACCGAAGGTTAACTGGCTACTCTTGTTTTCAGCATCGAAACCAACGCTTGCATTAGCATTGTAATCCGTTGAATAATCAAATGTAACTGTCTGGTCAACAGGGTTAGTCATAGACACTTTGAAAGTAATGAACTGACCTACACCCTCTTTCCCTACAGGATTGTTAGAAGCTGCAAATGTGATCAGCGCTTCATCATTGTCTTCGATAGTACCTGTGGCATTCAAGGTTGCACCTAATCCGGTGAATGAAACATCCCTTCCTGCAGCTACACTGATACCACTCAATTCAAGAGTGAATGATTCTGTATCCTCTACCAGGTTGTCTGTTTCTATTGTCACAGGCAGGTCTAGCAATGATGCAGACAGAGTTCCAGCAGGAATAATGTAAGTAGCATCCGAAATTGCTGTATAATCAGCTCCTGGTGTAGCCGTTACAACTCGTGTATTTACTGTTAAGGTTACAGGCTGATCGATAGGGTTAGTAATCTGAACATCAAAGTTCATAGTACCCAACGCTTCACTCTGAGTAATATTTGCCAGTGAAATAGTTGACTTGTCTGTCTCATCTATAGATACCGTAGCATCTACCGTAGCACCTGCTCCAGAGAATATTACGTTTCTACCTCCGGCAGACAAAGTTCCTAATCTCAATCCAAACTGCTCATCTGCTTCAACCAGATTATCATCCGCTATGGTTACAGTAACCGTACCCGGTGCAAGGTCACCCGTGCCGATACTCACTGCCTGATCCGTAATTTTAGTAAAGTCACCTTCTACTACTTCAGTACCTACAACGTCAGTGCTGGTAGCAGTTCCTTCTACGGTGTTCAACAGGAAGCTTACATCCGTATCTACCGGGGCACTCATCGTAATCGTTACATTCTGAGCTCCACCAAGGTTTTCTTCCGTATCAGAAATATTAGCAATGCTAACAATAGCCTGATCATTGTCTTCAATAGTCACAGTAGCAGTAGCTGCACCGATAGAAACATCTTTGTCTCCCAAAGGAATCAAGTCACTGATTGACAAAGTGAATGTTTCATCCAATTCTACCAGACCGCCATCTGCGTCATTTATCGTTACACTGTAATCTGTAGCAGTAGTTCCTGCAGGAATTACAAATGTAGCTGCTGTTACTGCCGTAAAGTCATCGCCATCGGTAGTTCCGTCAGCAGTATTTACAGTTACAGTTACATCTTCGTCTACAGCTTTAGTCAGTGTTACAGGTACATCAATTGTACCGGCATTCTCACTTCCCGCAATGTTGGCTACAGCTACAATAGATGCATCATCATCATCGGAAATGGTAACGGTGGCTGTATTCGTTCCTGAAGTAACATCCGCATTATTCATTGTTCCATTACCGGCTGGTGCCGTGATGGCAATGCTGAATGTTTCAGTACCTTCAACTACATCATCGTTGTTGATATTAATATTAAATGTGCCAGAAGTGCTTCCTGCAGGTATTGTGATTGTCTGGTTGCTTGCAGCAGTGAAATCATTACCACCTACAGTTACGTCTCCATTAGAATCTGCTTCTGTAGCACCGTCCTCTGAAGTTGACAAATCAACGGTTATATCTCTATCTATTTCAGATGTACTGCTTACTACTATAGTAGCAGTACCTGCAGATTCGTTGACAGTAAGATCTGCTATCGAGATAACGGCATTATCATTATCTGTAATCAGTGTTTCCTCTCTGTCATCACTAAATGCCACAGCTCCTGAAGGAATCGTTGTGGAAACATCTGTTAGCAAGATCGATACATACTCGTCACCTTCAACAATAGCATCGTCCACAATATTTAATGTGATCGTCTGAGTATCTCCAGCAGAAGAACCGTCAGCAAACGTAATCACATCTGTAAGTGATGCTGTAGTGAAGTCAGAAGTCAATGTAGCAGTATTTCCAGCTACAGCTACTCCATTAATAGTATATGTAAATGACACATCTCCACCCGTAATGTCCTTATCGATTGCGGTAGTGAAGGTAAGCGTGCCATCAGCTTCATCTATAGTTGCTGCACTTGCCGTTACTGATACATTGATCACATCGTTATCCACTATTGTACCTGTGGCCTGTGTATCGTCACCAAGCTCAGCCTTATTAGTAGCCTGAGGGTTAGATATGGTAATCATCAGGTCTTCGTTTCCTTCACCTATGGCATCATCCACCACATTGATACTTATCAATTCAGTTTTATCTGCATTAGTAAAGGTTACAGTTCCTGACAATGTGCCGGTATAGTCATCGGTCTCGGTAGCTGTAACACCCGTTACAACGTAATCAACTGTTACCGTGCTCGCTCCGATAATGTCACCGTCAAGAGATATAGTGAACTCTACAGGGTTACCTGCAGTTTCATTACCATTACTTGTCAACTCAACATTAAACTTAGGACGGTCGTCATTCAACACATATCCCTCCGCTCTATACGAGCTCACAGTAATGTCACGTATTTTTCCTCCAGAGGCATTTACACCTCCTATTGTCAGGAAGCTAGGTGCTGTAAGGAGATCCATACCGAACAACTCATCCTGTTCAGGAGTAAGGTCGGTTGCATAAGTCACTGTAATCGTTTTAGATGTTTCACCAGTGCTCACACCCGGTGTGCCTGCTACAAATTCTACATTTCCATTTGCTGCTATAAAGTCGCCATCAACTGGATCTGTAGTGGTAGAAACAGCTACTGCATCTCTTGAAGCATACTGAATTCTTACATTCACATCTACTTCAACTTCTGAGGCTGTAGCAGAGTTAGCGGCAAATTCATCTGCATCGTACATACGTACGGTAAATACAGACTGTCCAGCTACTCCACTAGGATCGCCTTCTTCTTCGTTCGTAGCATCTTCTACTACCAGAATTGCAGAGTCATCATTTTCAATGATTCCGGATCCTACTGCATCAACTATGTTAATCCTAGGATCGCCTGATGCATCTTTCCAGTCACTCAGGTTAACCAAAGTGCCTTCAATTCTCAAATCCTGAATCAATACGCCAATATCTTCATCAGCTTCTACCTTCTGGTCTCCGTTCACCGGTATAGATAATGGCTGATTAGTAATGTTTCTGGCTACAAATGTGGCACTACCAGAGAAATCAACATAGTCATTATCCTGTGTTTCAGCAGGATTTGCACCAATACCGTCTGTAGCATTGTAATCCAATACCAAATCACCATCAACGGCCTTATCCAACGTCACATCAAATATGATGTTACTTGTTCCAGCATCCCCTTCACTAATTGATACTCCAGTATCATCAACTGCTATTACAGCTACTTCATCATCCGCTATCACAGCTACTTTGTCCAAAGTGGCAGGTGCAGCATCTGCAGGGTTGCTGTTATCATCGTAATCAGCCCTACGTCCGTTAGCTTTCAGTTCATCAGTACCTTGTATCTGGTTCAGGGTAATGGTAAAGGCCTCTTCAAGCTCCACCATGTCGTCGTTAGCGAGCGTAATGGTAAGCGTCTGAGCCTCATTAACTGTACCATCAAATGTGATGATACCTGTAAGGCTAGCCATACCGTTGATCAAATCAAGATCGGCTAAACCTTCTGTATTTCTATAATCAGGAATAGAAGCTGTATTGCCTATTGTATAACCAATATCAAACGTTTCTGCTCCGTACGTTTCTAGTGCATTGCTGGATGTAATAGTGTACACAAACTGACCGTCTTCATTACTTCTAGGTCTGCCTGCTCCATCAGTTAAGCCGAATCCATCATCTACAAGATGCATCGCAATCGCATCACTGATTTCTATAATCGTGATGTCTTCGTTTTCGATAGTAACTGTAGAAGCACTGTTTGCTCCAATAATTACATCATTGTCGCCATCTGTGTACTCAGGTATTGTAACCATCATGTTATCAACAACCGCAACAGCATCCAGAGAAGCGATGAAATCTTCATCTCTTTCTACTACCGCATCATTGTCTGGTGTAACATCAATAGTAACAGATGTCTGTCCAGCTGGTAAAGTAACCTCTGAGTCGATTGTATAATCAGAAGCAGAAGCCAAACCACTGTTATCAGTACCCACAGTCAATTTAGCGTCTCTATCAATCACATTGATAGGGTTAACCAGAGAAACTTCGAGGGTAAACGTACCATCTTCTTCAGACGAATTTGCTGTAGACACAATCTGGAATTCAGTCTGATCATCATTTATGATCGTTCCGGTTTGTGTCATAGTACCCAGTACTACATCCGCATCGTTTGTTGTCGTTAGGTTAGAAATTGAGAAAGTAAACTCTTCGTCAGTTTCAACAATATCATCACCAATGATGGTTACATTTTTCACATACGTTCCAGGTGTATTGCTCACTATTGTAGCTTGTGTACCTGAGAGTGTAGTGTAGTCGTTATCGCCTACTGTAGCTCCTTCTTCTATAATCGCTGTACCGTTGTTTGTTGTGAAATCAACAGTTACATCAATATCTGCATCAATTTCATGTGAAGAAACGATTTCGAAAGAAATAGTACCATCAGCCTCAGTTATAGAAGAACCACTCACCTGTGCTACTGAAATAGTAGCCGTTTCGTCGTTGAGTATGGTACTGGTACCTTGCTGAGTACCATCAACAGGAATAGTAACTCTGTTGAAAGCGTCATCCAGCGTATGAGTAGTAAGCGTAACAATTATTTCTTCGTCAAATTCAACTACTTCGTCACCTATAATTGGAATAGTGATGGAAGTATTTGCTCCTACTGATCCATCAGCAGCAAATGTTACCGATGAAACAGGGGTAGGTGTATTGTAATCACCAGCCTCGACATCTCCGGTGATCGTGAAGTCTACTGTCAAGTCCTCACCTTCTATCACCTTATCTTTTGTAACAGTGAATACCAGATCCTGAGTGCCTGCATCCAATTCGTTGAATGGAGTCACATCATTGATCGTAATGGTAGCAAAGTCACTGTCAACAATCAATCCGTCAGCTTCACCTTCAGTAACACTAACATCTGCATATCTTCCTCCCACAAAAGCACTTGTACCCTGAGGGTCATCCAGCGTCAATGTAAACGTTTCATCAACCTCTACTATATCATCATTTGCTACAGTTACTGTCACGGTCTGTGTTTCGCTTACAGTAGCACCTGTGAAGTTTAATGTAGTAGCTCCACCATTAGCAGAAGTAGAATAATCAGAAGCTTCAGCTTCTACTACTGTAGAGCCTGCTGAAGGTGTAAACGTAATATCAAACGCCGCATCCACCTGATGACTGGATGTAACAGTATACGTCTTAGTATCTCCTTCACCCGGAGTAGAAGCATTGTCTGCAACTATACGGATAGTAGTAGTATCATCATTGGTAATTGTCATACTACCTACATTCTCGGTAACAGAGATTGTTATATCTCTTGATCCAATAGATGTAGTAATAGCAGAAAGCAAGTACTCATACAGCTCGTCTTGCTCTACAATCAGATCATTTGCAGGAGTCACTGTAAAGGTCGTGTTGGTATTTCCTGCAGTAAGCGTAGGGTTATTTACTGTAGCTACATCAGCAGCAGTAAACAATCCTGCAGCCTGAATATCCAATGTGAAATTCAGATCAATATCTGTAGTCACGCCAGGCTCTGCGAAAGAAATAGTGTGGTTGTACGCACCATTGTCTTCATCCTGTGACAATAGGATATCGTCAATTTCCAATGTAGCCGCATCATCATCTGCGATGGTGTAGGTAGCTGTAGTAGTACCTGACCTTACATCTCTTCCTTGTGTGCTGGCTACATCCAGCGTGATGTCAGCATCCACAGTTTCATCAAGTTCTACTACCAAATCATCTGCTATATCAATAGAGAATGTTTTAGTAGTTTCTCCTGGTGCGAATGTAACTGTCCCAGAGTTAGCAGCTACTTCATCCCAATCTACTCCTTCTGTAGCACCATTGGTTACACCACTGGCAATATCATAGGTTACATTAAACGGTACATCAACCGTAGTAGTATTGGTACCGCCATCCAATAATGAAACGGTGAAATCCTGTGTATCAGAAGGGTCTTCATCAGCGCTTGGAGCAGCTGTGATACTCACTTCTACATAATCATTATCAACTATCGTTACTGAAGTAGTCACATCTTCATCCGAGCCACTAGTACCCGTATGCACATTCCTTCCGCCTGCATCTACGCTGGCATCTGTCAGTGTAATCGTAAATACCTCATCCAGCTCAACAATCTCGTCATCAGAAATGGCAACTGTAATCGAATTAGCTTCAGTATAAGCAACTGAATTTGTGCCTGTAGTGAATGTAAATGTACCCGTTTGAGCATGTACATAATCGTTTCCGAAAGTAGTTGACACATCTGCCAACTCCCAATCCACATCTACACTTCTTTCTACAGCTCCGTTTAATGTAGCTGTAAGAGTTACAGTAGGTCCACTTTCACCTACTGTCTTATTCGCTTCCAGAGCAATATAAGCTCTGTCATCATCTTGTATAGTAGTAGTAACTGTGTTGTTAGCCGGGGTATCATTCAACCTAACCGAATTTACAACTGAGTTAGTACCCATATTCACATTTACATTCTCAAGGGTGACAATATAATCTTCGTCATCCTCTACCATCTCACTATCCTTGAAGTAGAATGTGTAAGAAAGTGAAGTTACTTCAGCTCCAAAGCTCAGGGTGTGAGGATTTGCAGAACCTGTATTGAAAGCTGTAGCCGAAGCAAAGTCATCTTCGCCATTTCCATTCAATTCGGTCACATCCAGATTCACATCCACTTGTACAGTTCTGTCAACAGGATTATCTAAAGTAACCGTGTACTCCACAGATCCTGCAAATTCGCCGGTAGTTGTAGCTCCTGTTACAGTAAACTGTGCTTCATCGTTATTTTCAATTACCGACTCACCTAGACTGGTTTCATCGGCATTTATAAATACATCTCTGCCTCCTGAAGAAGGAGCATCAAGTTGAACTGTAATTTCTTCATCACTTTCTACTAAATTATCACCGTTCACAGGTATGGTAATCGTCTGAGTACCTGCCACAACAACACCCAGCGGGAAAGTAACTCCTGTTCCTTCGAGAGGACTTACTGTACCATAGTCTGGGAAAGTACCTGCTGTAGTCACATCTCCACCAACCGTGTAGGTCACATTTACATCTGCATCTACAGGTGCATCGATAAACACTTCAAATACCAAATTAGTACTACCTGAGTTAGGTTCAGTAATGGCTACAGGATCATTGATAGTCACATAGGCTTCATCATCATTGATGATAGTACCGTATGCTCTGTTATTCGATCCAGAATTACTAGCGTCACGCCCATCCGCATTAAATACTGTTGCATCAACAATCGATAGGTCTACAGCTAACCATTCATCTAATTCAACTACAGGGTCGTCTACTATTGTTACAGTGATCGTATGTGTTTCTACAGAACCGTTATTAAATGTACCTGTAAACTCTACTTTATCATCTGTACTATCTGTGTACGTAATATCATCTACTTTTTCAATAGGATCAAACCCATCCCCGTAACCAAATAGGTCAAAGGCTACCTGATAAGGTACATCTACCTCATGTGAAGCCGTTACATTGTATACCAGGGTATTGGTTCCGTCACCTTCAGAGTTTGTTCCGTTTACAGCTGTAATAGAAAAGACTACCTCTTCATCATTTACCAGCGTAAATGTTGTACTGTTAGCTGAAGGTGATATTTCAACGTCACCATCTGCTACATAAGAAGGATAAGTAGCATCAAAGCTGGTTCCATTCCAATCCCCTACGGTTAATCCGGTAATTTCAAGATTGAAATACTCATCTCTCTCTACTACTTCATCGCCATGTATATCTACTTCGATTTCCACAAAAGGAGATCCTGCACTAAGGATAATAGGATCGGTAGGTACTGTGTAATCATCACCTGCAGTAGCCCAACCTCCATTATCTGTAATATCAATTCTCAGGTCTCTGTCTATGGTAGCAGCAGTACCCGACTTGTTTACAAGCGTAAATCGGAAAGTCTGAGAGCTCGCAGCATTACCTTCTGCATCCATAGTTATTACACTATTGCTGCCATCCAGTGCTTCTATTTTTACATACACCTGATCATCATCTGTGATCTGTGTCGTTTTAGTAATAGCATTAGGAGTAGCTCCACCATCTTCATCTTCCAGCGTAACTGCTCTGTTACCAGCTGATAAATTATTTACTCTTACATCGTAGAATTCATCCAGTTCGACTTGAGTATCGTCATTTACAGTCACGACAAACGTTTTAGCCAATTGTCCAACGGCAAACGTGTAGCTCTGTACATTCGCTGCAAAATCAGCACCCGCTGCTGCGTTGGTACCATCACCTAGCATACGTACAACAGTCTGTGCATCGATAGAAACCGGCACATCTACGGCTGAAATTACAGTAGAAGAACCCGCCGCTACAATTTTCAGGTCATAAGTAATCTGACTTGTAGAAACACCAGACTCTCTTTCACCAATTTCAAAATCTACATTAGTAAGTGTTATTTCCGCTATATCGTCATTAGTGATGGTAGCAGTATGTGTCAATTCATTGAACTGAGGATCAATAATAGTTCCCATATCACCCGGATCATCTTCACGGTATTTGATCTGGTAACCAGCCATTTCTGAAGTACCATCACTATATATACTCTTGAAGCTGGAATCTAAAATACCATCAGCATCAAGTGTTACATAAAACTCTTCGTCAAGCTCTACTACATTGTCACCATTAATCAGAATAGTAACTGTAAGTTGCTGATCTCTTGCTCCCGAGAAGTTTAAGAAACCTGTTTGAGCTTCATAATCATCTCCTCCCTGGCTCAACAAGCCTGCTACCAAAGCTTCGTTCGGTGCATTCGTGTTGCCATTCACATCACTGCCATCTTCTGTCAACCACTGAACTTTAAATGCTTTATCTACTTCTCCATCCAGTGTCACATTAAATGTCACATACCCGTCAGCATTGTTTTCAGCTACACTCTTATCTCTTTCCAGGTGGATGTATGCTTCATCATCATCTTCAATGGTTGCATTTTGAGTAAGCTTCGTTGCACCACCGGCAAATTGTACCACCCTGTCTGTAGGATCACCCAGATCATTTTCTATGTTTCTCAATTCAAATCGGAACAGCTCTGTGCCTTCCACAATATCATCCGTCACAATATCAACAGACACTTGCTTCTGACCAACATCACCTGCTGAATACAGTAAATCACCTGAAACAGGATTAACATCACCAAAGTCAACCCCTGAAGTGGCTGTTAATCCAAACATGGCATAACCAATGTTGATATCATCATCCACCTTGGCGGACATGTTCACATTAAAGATCATATTCACTACATCAGGGTTAGTTCCCTCTGTTACGGTATATGATCCAGGCACAATTGTAATGATAGCCTGATCATTATCCTCAATAGTACCTGTAGCCGTATCCTGTGCTACATCAAGAATAATCTTGTTGGCCCAGGTTCCTGTACTCGGTGTAATTAATCCTAGAGCAACATCAAACGTTTCGAATTCTACTTCTACATCAAGATCACCATTGATTAAAACGTTAATCGGTTGATGCTCTCTTGTGTCACCAAGGGCATTAAAGTCACCCACGAACCCAACAGGACTAGCTGTGTCCATATCAAAGTCATTCTGGAATCCATGAGGGCCGGCATTATCTGTAGCGGTTCCATCCACCAGGCTATAGGCTACAGAATAACCTCCTGTAATCTCCACCTCTTTATCTGCTTCTACCGTAAATCCATAATCAATAGTGCTTGAGTTAGGTTCTGTAACGTCTGAAACATCTGCAGATATAGAGAGCATCGCCTGATCATTGTCAGAAATTTCTCCTTTTCTGGTATCCTGAGTTCCATCGATTACTATATCTCTTCCTGTGAAAGAAGACATAGCTTCTACGATAGTTACGTCAAACTCCTGAGTAAGCTCAACCACTTCATCATTTACAATTGTTACTTCCGTAGGTGAGCTTGTAGTACTGCTTCCTGAAACAATCGTAAAATTACTGTTTACTGTCACATAATCATCGTGACCAACATCAGTGCCGTCGTTAGAAGCATTTGCGTCAGGATCTGGAGTACTTCCGTCCATCGTAGAGAAATTGATAACAATATCTTTATCTACCAATACATCCCCTTGTGCAGGATCGAACTTCACTACAAACTGTGATTTAGTTGTCAATGCATCTTCTTCATTAACCCCCACAGCATCCGCTTCAATAATGATCACTGCATTGTCTTCATTGGCTATGGTTGTAACGATGTTGTTATCGCCGGCATCACCGCTAATAACCACATTCTGATACCCCTTAGCAGCTGCTGTAGCTGCAGTAAATCTTATTTCAGAAATAAACTCTTCATCAGCCTCTACTACATCATCACCGTTTACTGTAACCGTGAATGTATACGTAGTAGAAGTAGACGAACTTACATCACTGATCGTACCAAAAGCACCTACATAGTCAAGATCATAATCATCATCTCCTACAGCAGCTCCGGTAATTTCTTCAGTAGCAGCACGCATGTTGTCTGCAAAGTCAGATACCAGGTATTCAATATCTATCGGATTTTCCAGGTGTTTGTCTATTGACAAAGTAAACACTACATCATCCGTAGCTGTACCATCTGGTTCATCAAGCGTATTCGTCATTCCTGCCAGATCAGATGCAATAGAGATAGTGGCCGTATTAGCCTCAATTACAGTAGTATTTACCGTATTGCTAGATCCAGAAATTGTAACCGGTGTAGCATTAAGTGTGTTTCCTACCCAATCAGCATCAAAAGCATTCAAAGTAAGATCAAATGATTCATCCGGCTCTACTGTATTAGGATCAGATATCCATGTAAATGTATAGGTCTCTTGTAATGATCCCAGTGGAGTGAATGTGATAGTAGCTGTATTTGCAGCAGCTCCTGTATTGTCAAAGTTCAGTGTCAGATCGTAATCCGACCCATCCATTTCAAAATCATCATTCATACCCGAGTCAGTAGTACCAAACAATATTTCTACTGTTACTGTATTACTCACAGGGTTTGATATATCAATGCTGTAGCCGTGTGATAGTGCTGTTTCCAACTCATTCACATCAGTCACAGATGTAAAGCTAAATTCTAAATCGTCATTGTTATAAATAGTTCCCGTACCTTCATCATCTCCGGTATTAGCGGTGATGTCGATAGACGCATCTCTGCTATCACCAAACATATCATAAGAATCCAGGGTAACTACCAAAGATTCGTCAGCTTCCACCAATTCTTTTCCTCCTACCAAATCGTTTACTGTAGCGATCGATAGCGAAGCTGTCTCAGCAGAAATATTATCTCCGTCTATGTCGAATGTAATGGAACCTGCATTTACATCATCTATATCAATAGATGTGTTGATAGGATCAGAAGCTCCTCCGGCAATAGAGTAATTTACTGCCAGGTCAGCAACTCCCGCTCCCGTAATATCAATACGTGCAGGATTACCCGCTCCATCTTTTATTGCCACCGTGTAGTTCAATGCATCACCTTCATCAGCAGTAATGTCATCGTTGATTTCGAAATAAGCATCGTCATCGTTATCGATTATACCAGTGGCTGTATTTGTCATACCAATAGTAGCATCTCTACCATCAGCAAATACAGCGGCATCTACACTTTCGATAGTTATTTCGAAGTATTCGCTCAACTCTACAATGTTATCATCAGTAATGGTAACAGTAATAGTTTGCGAATCAGTAGAGTTAGCATCGAAAGTAACCTTCGTCATAGAGGCCACCATATCATCGTTTACAAACGTAAGGTCGTCTGTATAATCAAAAGCACCTCCATCGGTTGAGGAGTTTCCGGCACTACCCGCTATCGAGAACGTTACTTCATAAGAAGCATCTACCTCTAAAGATGAATTCACCAGGAATTCAAGTGTAGCGGATCCATCTCCTTCGTTTACATTGTTTACTAAAGGTTCAGAAATAGTGATAACTGTGTTATCGTCATTTAGTATCGTTATGGTAGAATTATCATTACTACCATCAATAGTAGCGTTATTTCCGTCAACATCATTTAAGTAGTTCGTGTCGGAAATAGAAAGGCTGCTGGCTATCAGATTTACACTCTCATCTCTTTCCACCACAGTATCAGAACCTGGCGTAACAACATCTACAGTAAGAGTAGTCTCTCCTGCAGGAATTGTTACCGTCATAGCGTAAGTATAGTCGTCATTCAATGTAGCAGGAATAGCTGCAGGAGCATCCAAAGCAACAAGTACATCCAAATCCAGGTCAATCGGATTTGACAGTGTGTATGTAAGGGCCATTGGACCGTCATCTTCATTCCCGCTGTTGAATGATGATACCGTTAATACAGTAGCGTCATCGTTTTGGATTTCTGAAGTAATTTCAAGGTCATCTGCATCTCCGGCAGTTGGTGTGTTTCCATTAGAGAAAACTACATCCCTGCTCAACTCAGGTCCGTCAGAATCTATCAACGCAATATCAACAATCTCATCTGCCTCCAGCATATTGTCGCCGGTTATTGTCATGCTGAAAGTGTACGTTGCATCATTGGTTCTTACCATAGTCAGTGTACCGGAATTATCAGCTATATAATCTCCGTCACCTATGGTCAGAGGGTTAGCATCGTCTTCCTCTGCCGTGTTATCAGTAATTGTCCAATCAATGGACAAGTCTGTATCAATGTCTTTATCTATTGTTACTGAATACGTTACAACCTGACTTGAAGCATTAGCTCCTTCAACATATACGCCTCCTGCAAGTGTCTGAGTCATGCTAATTACAGCATAATCTGTCTCAAGTACAGTAATTGTAATTTCGTCTTTCGTAGCATCAATCGTCAATGGATCTGCAGCAGCACTTGGAGTAATATTGTCATAAACAGCTGTAAGTGAGGCTGTAAAGGCCTCACCTGCATTGTTTTCAACTAACTCATCGTCATTGAAAGTAAATGAAACATCTACTGTTTCACTACCCGCTGAAAATGTTACACTCATGGTGTAAGTACCGGCTCCTGCATCAAAGGTTATATTACCTAGAGGCACTGTCACTCCCTCGATAGCAAAAGCTGTTGAAGGAGTAAAGTCTGCACCACTTCCACTGAAGTTGGTGCTCGTCATCGCACTCAGGTCGAAAGTAACATCTACAGTTACATCTTCATCTACTGAAGTAAGGTCTCCTGTACCAGCATCTCTCAATTCGATGGTATAATCCACTGTAGTGGTGGCATCTTTAGATCCGCTATCCGTATTCTTTCCTATACCTTCTTCGTTGATTTCACTTGGTTCGGAAGTCACAATAGAGAACTTCGCTGTATCGTCATTATCTACGCTTGTGCTGGTAGTAGAAGTATTGGCAGTGATGTCTGCATCACGCCCTCCTGAATTTTGTTCGTTCCCAATTGTCAGCACCAATGCTTCATCCGTTTCTATTATAAAATCTTCATCAATCGGAATAGTGATTGTTTGCGATGCAGCCTGTACTGCCATTGGCGCTGATAATGCAGCGGCTGTGCTACCATGATATGCACTAAACGTAATAGGTGATGCAGTTCCCGCACTGTAATCAGCTCCATCCAACTCAGTAGATGCATCAATTGTGTATGGCACATCTATGTCTACATCTACAGGGTGAGATAGTGTTACGGTATAGGTAACTTCCGTATTATCTCCTGCCACATCTCCTTCGTTCAGGTTAGTATCGTCAGCAGCTATAGTTATAGTAGCAGTATCGTCATTTTCTATAAAACCGTAATCCTTCATGCTTGGCTCTTTCAAAGCTCCAAACTCGAACATACGACCATTTTCTGCTACAAAAGTTCCTGCCACATTTGTTACATTATCAAATATGGTATTGTCAATATCTAAGTGATTGGAAAGAATTACAAACTCCTCAGTAAGCTCTACGATTTGCTCATTTACAAAAGTTACATCTGTAGTCTGCGCCTCTAAAGCTGTTCCGGCAAACGATACTGTGCCTGAGTTAGCCGTAAGGTCATCGTCAACTTCAGCAGCATCGTGAGTTGTATCCGTTCCGGATATGCTGTAGGTTACATCAAATGAAGCATCCACAGCTAAACTAGATGTAAACTCATATACCAGAGGCACATCGTCTTCCGAATTGGTATCATCGCCAGCCAGTGCTTCTAACCTCAATACTGTAATGTCATTATTGTTGATTGTTACAGTAGCATCATCAGCGTTTGTATCGATACTCACATCATTATCTCCTGTAGTATAAGACGTGTATGCAGTTGGCGTCATCGCCATAGCATCGTCTACTACACTTATAGAACCCACTGTAATGGTAAAATCTTCATGCCTCTCTACAATCTCATCTCCTACAATGGTCACATTAAAGGTCTGAGTTGTACTTCCTGCCGAGATAACAACTTCATCATCAAATGTAAAATCCAAACCATCACCAGAAACCAGGTTTGCGATAGTAGTAGAATTTATACCCACTATCAGGTCATTGTCAATGGTCTGTACAGAAGGGCTATTAACACCTACTAACTTCACTGACATAGTATGTGTGAAGTCTGAATCGGTTTCTGTTATTGTATTGGTATCAGCTGTAGCACCTGCATCTGCAAATATTCTCACCTCAACCTGATCGTCGTTGATGATCGTATAGGTACGACTTGCGTTTGCACCAATACTAACATCTGACCGCTCTTCTACTCCTGTTCCTCTGTTGAGATTTGAGATTGCAAAATCGAAATCTTCATCTCGTTCAACTACATTGTCATTGGTAACGGTAAAAGCAACCGACTTATCGGCAGTATCTCCTGCCGTCCAGGTAATGGTACCTGTTTGCCCGGAAACTCCCGCATAGTCCACGTTGTATGTAGCTAAACCATTATCAACAAAAGCATAATCCACTGATACATCAATATCAATTTCTTTAGAAAGTGTTAAAGTATAACTTTTAGCAGTATTGGTTTCGCTATCATCGGCTAGTGCAGAAACTTCTATTTCCGCAACATCGTCGTTTACTATTGTTATGATCGAAAATATACCCGTACCATTTGGCGATACTGTTACTGTAGCACCATCGGTTGGATCTGCATCAAAAACAACAGCATCAGCCCCGTCAATTTTATAAGGAACTGTGCCTCCAGCTATTAAGAAAGGATTGATTTTGAAAGTTTCATCCCTTTCTACCACATCATCGTCAACAAAATTGACCGTAATCGTTTTAGAGTTTCCTTCCACACCACCAAGGCGGATAGACTGGATTCCCGTATCTACAAAATCTTGTGTAGCTATGGCACTTCCTGGCTCACCAGGTAAGGTTGGCACATCGCCAGCATTTAATTGCCATTGCACCTGAAAATCTTCTTCTACCTCTCCTACCATAGTCACAACTACAGTTACCGAATTGGCCGCCAAATTGGCTCCACCTTCACTTTCGTCAAAAGATTTTGTAGCATCAATAGAAATACTTGCTATATCATCATTTTCTATTGTACCCAGGGCAGTCTCTACCACTCCTTCGGCAAATACTACATCCATATCACTTATGGCGCTGTAGAGTACATTACTTGAATTCCTTATAATTGAACTGATTACATTAAGCTCTTCATCATCTTCTACCACATCATCGGGAATCATCGTAACCGTTATTGTAGTCGTCGTTTGCCCTGCGGCAAATTGTACCTGGAAGTTTAGATCATTAAAATCATCCCCTCCATCGGTTGCTTCATTGATAACTTCCCCTGTAGAGTTTTCAAATTTCACCAGTTCATCTACCGGCGTACTCATAGTCACGTTGAATACAAGAGAACCAGTATCTTCATCTGCAGAAGCATCACTTACTGAAATAACAGCCTGATCTTCATCATCAATAGTTTTAGTAGCAGCTGCGTTGAGTATGGTGGGTGTACCAGCCATTACAGAAGGGTTGGATATCGTCATTACCAAATCTTCATCACCCTCAACAAGATTATCATTTATTGGCTCGAAGGTTAATGACATGGTGGCAACTCCACTGGTAAAATTAATGGTACCTGTAAGTTGATTTACTGTTGCTCCATCATTAGTTAGAATATTTTCAATATCCGTAAGGTTAGCCGCTTCTCCAGATAACACATAGTCTACTGAAGCACTCTGAGCTATGTCACCTGTTCGTATAACAGTAAATGTTCTGGACATAGAAACAGCATCATTTTCCGATATTGTTGTTGTGCCATCTAAATAGAACCCTTCATCTTCAAATTCATTGAGTGTCGGGTAAGATTGCGGAACTAATGCCCATGTCGTTCTACTCCATCCTGCACTGATAAATGTCTCTGGCACTTTGAAATTAGCATCTGATAACGCAGTACCTACAGAGTTATCAGTTTCTGTATCAATAAAGAAACAGTTGGCATCTACTACTTGTCCAGCTCCACTGGTTTCAGAACCAGCAAAACCACCAACGTTAGATGCTCCGTTAACCGTAGCATTTGCGTAAGCGTTAGTAATGCTATTAGCTCCACCAGAACCATCAACAAGACCAGCAACTCCTCCGACATTAGAAGAAGAGCCAGCATTTACAGCTCCTGAAAAATATGCATTTACTATCGTACTTCCGTTAATAGCACTACCTACTAAACCACCAAAATTGCTTCCAGCTCCTGTTTCATTTACATTGGAGTTGGTAACCTGACTAACACTAATAGTACTGTTGTCCAATATCCCTATTAGAGTACCTACATTGTTTAAACCGTTCACTGTACTACCGTCAACAGAGCAATTGGTCAACGTATTGTTGGCATTTCGCATTGTTCCAGCGATGAGTCCTACTCCGTCAGTACCATTTACTGTAAGCCCACTTATTGTCAAGTTTTGAATAGTAGCATCATCTACAACACCGAAAATCCCCGTGTTTGTTGTTCCTGTGATAGATCCACTGATGGTAAAACCTGCACCATTGAGTGTTCCTGTAAAAGGAGTACCTGCATCTCCTATAGGGGTAAACGACGAAAGCGTAACATTTGAAGCTAACTCGTAAAACCCATTTAATCCTCCTGAGATACCCTCAAGACTTACTTCGCTGTTTATGATGTAAGGATTACCCTCCGTACCATTTCCTGAAGCAAAAGGAAGGTTAACCGTATGCGGCGTAGCAGAAGTATATGCCGTAGCAACATTTCCCGCCACATCCGTAACATCCGTACCGCCTTTCAGGTCAAGACGCAATGTTCCGGTACTACCGGATAATTGATCAACAATAACGGTTACTGTAGTACCTGAGTTGGCACTTACAGAAGCAATATTGCCAGTTATTCCTCCTGTGGCTGTTAGTTCAAAGTCATCTGTCGAGATATTATCTACATGACCATCAAAATTAACAGTCCACTCTATGGATATAGCCCCCTCATCTGTTGTCTCTGACATGCTCGTTACAAATGGGAGTACAGTATCTTTAATTTCTGTATCGGTGGCTGTGTGGGTATTACCTGCCGGGTCTGTCATGGTAACAGATACAGTAATAGTGCCATCTCCAAGCCCTGAAATATCCTGCGTATTGCCGGTGAGTAAATTACCACTCGAACCAAGTATTCTCTGTGTTCCGGCGATGGGTCCTGCAGGAGATCCGGTTGATGTAAAAGAAAAATCCACAGTACTATTCTCATCAACGGCTTCACCATCTACTATTACTGGTATTGCTGTCAAAGTTGAACTAGCATTAATAGGAGACCCGGTTCCATCGTTATCGGTAGAAGACCCGTTCAGGGTAATATCATTGATTATAGGTTTTACATTATCTATAATATAAGTCTCCGGTGTACCTTGAAAAGTCTGGGTCATGGCATTACCTGCCAGGTCCTCCACGTTGGCCGGAGTTACAGTAATGCCTAAGGTAGTACTGTTTTGCGATCCATAACCATTTACCGTAATAGTGGCTGTATTTCCACTCACTACTTCATTGCTTACTGTACCAATTGATGAAGTGAATGCATTGCCATTAAAAGAAACGTCTTCACTAAACACTACCTCGAAATCTACACTGCTCTCCGTAGTGATTTGATCCGTTGGATTGTCCCTGGATATACTCAATATGGTAGGAGGATCAGAGTCCGGGCCTAGAATAGAATAGCTAAATTTCATATCGCCGTTTGGATCCGGTGAATTGTTGTTGAGATAAATGCTACCCGACTCATACAAATTACCTATTTCAAATTGTAGTGGTACATTTGCAGTACCTTCGGATTCGATTATTACAGAATATGAAGTTGATGCAGTTAAAGCTATTTCTTGCCCGGAAAAGTCAAAACTCATGGGATCTCCTGCACTCAGCCCTGTACTGTTCACACCTGTCACTTGTCCTAATTGTGTACCAGCAGTCCCTGAAGTGCCCGTATATAATGTGGCTTTGAAAGTACCTGGGGTTCCACTTGCATGAATATGTACCGTAAAGGCGCCAAAAAAACCATCCGCGCAGGCTTGAAATGACTGTCCTGTGTAATTCGAACTGTTACAAGAGAAATAATTAACACCCTCCGTTTGTGTCTCACTACAAGGAGCAGTAGGCCCAATTGCAGTAGCTGTCTGGTGTAAAAATAAAATGAGTGTTATGCTCGCAAGAGCATAGAAGAGTGGTTTACCGATGAGTTTTTCCATGGTAGTGACAGAAAAAAGGTTAGTGAATATCTTGAGTTTCGTATATAAACGCCCTTCGCCAGCATTGCTCAGGTTAGGGTTGATGTTCTTAGAATGGATAGAGTCGGAAAGATTCGTCTCCCCGGGAGGCAAACATGATAGTTTCATAAGTTGGCGGTTGTATTCGTGTTGCAAATAATCTAGTTTTTATCCAACTGTAAACTTAATCACCCACATTTAATATTCCTACGAACTTTATTGAAATTATCCTATCCCAATCCAAATACAACACCTAAATGTCTGATAAACAGTGTTTTAAAAGTATTTTAATTAACAAATAATTTTAGAAAATCAGTGAAATAAGCGCTTCTTGTTTTTTGTATTTTTTTTCAATTTCGGGTAAGAAATTTCCTCAAAAGACTTGGAATTTTCATATTATTTTACACACCCATTCGCATACACGGTTACTTAAATAAATGCAAAAAATTCAACTTTTATCCATAATTAATCATGGCTAATATAATATTAGCAAAATACCCTGCGTTATGGGTAGTTTTCAGTAAACTTAAAAAACTGAAAAATCCATTATTTTATATGAATAATTCTATTGTAAAGTCATAACGGTTTCTAACAGATTTCTACCTCAACGATCTTCCTCCCTTTTCATCATTCACTCGTAAACTTACGCGTTTTGCTTGCCTGGTGAAATAAGAGAAATAGCCTGAGCATGTATTTAGAGGTAAAGAGATCGACTCATACAAACCCTGAAGTATACCTTTCTTAAGGGGTACAGGCTTATCAAACTTTCGTATTACATAGAGCTGAGCTCTACAAGCCTTAAACTTCGCAAAACCTACATACTCCCAAATCAGTTTACATATAGTATGTCAAATCAACACAACCACAGCCACAATCACCACGATGTAAAAAACATAAAAGTGGCTTTTTTTCTAAACCTCTTCTTTACCCTGGTTGAATTAATAGGTGGCTTGTATGTAAACAGTATGGCTATACTTGCCGATGCTATGCACGATCTGGGCGATAGCCTGAGCCTGGGGTTTGCCTGGTATTTCCAAAAGCTTTCAAAAAAGGGAAGAGACGATACATTTAGTTATGGTTACAAACGGTTTTCTGTTCTTGGAGCCATTATCAATTCCATCGTGCTAATAGTAGGATCTGTTTTTATTTTAAACGAAACAATACCCCGTCTGTGGAATCCGGAACAACCCGACACCCAAGGCATGATGGCTTTATCCCTGCTGGGAATCATTGTCAATGGTGCAGCCGTGCTCCGTTTAAACAAAGGAACATCGATAAACGAAAAAGTAGTATCGCTTCACCTGCTCGAAGATGTGCTGGGCTGGGTGGCTGTACTGGCGGGCAGCATCGTTATGCATTTCTACCAGTTGCCCATAATCGATCCGCTACTTTCAGTTTTGATCGCCTGCTACATTATATATAATGTATACAGCAATCTTAAAGAAAGCTTCAAAATCATACTACAGGCAAATCCCCCATCCGTAAATGAAAAACAATTGGCTAATGAAATAAAACAAATAGCCGATGTAGCTGATGTACACGACATGCACTCATGGAGCATGGATGGCAGTTACCATGTAATGACCATTCATGTGGTGCTGAAAAAACACACGGAAGCCTCCCGGCACACTGCTATCAAAACCGAGGTAAGAAAAATAATGAGCGACCACCGGGTAAACCATGTAACGATAGAAATAGACACTTGCGCTGAAAATTGTGAACTGGAAAACTGCTAATCCTCTACCCCGAGAGTACTCCTATATATATAGGAGTACAATCCATACTTCACAAACACTCTAAACCCTCGTTTTCTAAAATTCTGCATGGAGGTTTTTCTTCCAAAAATGATGTCCGCTTTTGCTCCGGGATATACATTCTTTCCTTGGAAAATATGAGGCCTTGCCGTCGGTTAACAACTCACCAGGTTTACCATACAAAAACCAAGCAAGCGCTCAAAAACAAGTTTTTATTTTTTTGCATTCTAAAAGAACAACACACTTCCCTACCCTCCTGTACCGGTCCGTTGTGAAACACAAGGCTTAAGACAACCCGATCAAAAATTTCAAAGTATCTACCCCATCCGCATAATCATCCACCTCAGGGTGCTGAGCCGAACCAAACGGCAGGTAGCCCTCACCCACTACACACTGTATTTTATCCTTTGAGTTTTCTAACAGTGTACTCAAATCGGCAGCAGAAGTATACTGCTGATAGTACAAAACCGATATGGGAGAAACCAATTCTTCGCTTTCTCTCACCAGCAAAAACCCGGTATCCAGATGAGGCTCTTTGTTTACCAGATATATAGATTTATTGTAATCGTAGTTATTTCTGTATTTATGATGATCTCCTACAGACTCGTACCCTGACAGTCCATCGAGCAAAGGGGTAAAATCAAAACCCTGAGGCACAAAAACTTTGGATACATTTCTACAACCCAGACCATAATACGTGAAGATGTCTTTACCCAATCCTACAATATCCTCCTGAGTTTCTTTGTCGGTAAGCACAGCCACAGAAGTCCTGTTTTGTCGGATTATGTTCGGCTTCTTGCCAAAATAATAGCTAAAGTAACGTGCAGAGTTGTCACTCCCTGTTGCTATTACAGCATCAGCATCGTTTAGCCGTTCTACTAATTGTATTTTCTCTCCCAGCTCAGGACTGATTCTTTTGAGTTGGTCTATCAGGTGCATCATCAACAGGGAATCCTGTGAACTGGGCTTTACCCAGGCGTTGTGTCCGGCCACTATCACACACAACAAATCGTGAAAACCCACCAGAGGAATATTACCCGCCATCACTATGCCTACATTTTTGGGAGTTACAGTAGCAGGCCAGTTATATGCATTTGTCCACCCAACGAGTGCCTCTTCGCTGAGGTATTGCTGTACCCCTTTTAGCCCCAGCTTTACACTCTCTTCCGTAAACCAATTGTTCTGATTTTGAATCGCACGAAAAAAATCTTTATCGTCTTTCTCCAAAAGTGAGGTAATGTATTCTCCCAACGCTACAAATGGCACAATTCTATCTTTGTCGATCATATTTCGAAATTTATCGTATTATATAATTCAAAATCTTTGGCAGGCAAAATTAATGTTTAATTTTGCACACTTAAATTTATTTAAGCACAATAAACAAATAGAAAATGGCAATCATTATCACAGACGAATGCATCAACTGCGGGGCTTGCGAACCGGAATGCCCTAATACTGCCATTTACGAAGGAGGTATTGAGTGGACATGGGCCGGTGGAACCGAGCTCACCGAAGTAGAACTCGAAGACGGAACTCAAGTAGATGCAAACGAAAATCAGGAACCGGTATCAGATGAACTATACTATATAGTGCCTGGTAAGTGTACCGAGTGTAACGGATTTCACGAAGAACCACAATGCGCTGCAGTCTGTCCTGTTGATTGTTGTGTCGATGATCCGGATTACGAAGAAACAGAAGAAGAGCTGTTGGCTAAAAAAGCCTGGTTACACAACGAATAAAAAAATCGCATACGATAACTAAAGGGAGCAGCTCACGTTGCTCCCTTTTTTATTGTCTTCCGGAGAGTAAAAAGAAAAACACACACTTAAAAATATACCGATTGGTATATTTTTACTACCTTTGTGATCAAAGTCGGAAAAAATGACATCAAAAGCCGAACGTACATCGCAATATATTCTGGAAAAGGTAGCTCCGGTATTCAACAAAAGAGGGTACACCGCTACGAGTATGACTCAACTCACAGAGGCTACAGGACTAACCAAAGGTGCTATATACGGCAATTTCAAAAACAAGGAAGAACTAGCCCTGCTGTGTTTCAACCACAACATAAAGATGGTGTCGGATAGAATGCGCTTCTATACCCGACAGGTAAAATCCCCTATAGAAAAACTACATGCGCTTACACAGTTTTACAGAAATTATCACGATTACACAGCTACATTAGGAGGATGCCCCATACTAAACATAGGAGTAGATGCAAAAAACAACAATCCGCAATTGCTCAAGCGAGTACAGGAAGTGATTAACGAATTTCAGGACAATCTGAGGCTACTCATCCAAAAAGGAAAAGACACGGGAGAAATAAAACCTCAGGTAGATCCTAAAAAATATGCTTATAGAATCTTTGCTTTGATGGAGGGGAGCATTTTTATGGCCGTTACGATGAATGACCGCTCGTACCTCCATGACATGATGGAATCGCTGGAGCAAATGATTAATCTGGAACTAAAACAATAATTTTTTTAACCTAAAATATACCAATCGGTATAAAACAAAAAGCCATGAAACAACTTATTCCATTCTACTTCAAAACCTTATCGGTGCTGGCTCCTGAACTAGCAGGAAAACAGGCTTTTTCATTGTTTCAGCATACTCGAAAAAACACCATACGCAGCAAGGAAAAGAAATTTTATAACCTAAGCAGGCATTTTACGGTTGCCAGTAAAAAAGAACAGATCGACTGCTACGAACTCGGAAACAGACAAGGGCGGCTGGTACTCCTCGTACACGGCTGGGACAGCAATGCAGGCAGTATGGCAGCTATTGCTTTTGAATTGGCTGAAAAGGGATACCATGTGGTGGCCTTTAACCTGCCTGCACATGGATATTCACGACTAAAAAAAGCTAACCTGAAAATCTGCCGTGAGTATTTCCTTGCTGTGGTTAGCCATCTCTACACAGGAGAATCGTTTTCTATTGTCGCACATTCGTTCGGTTCTGCCGTCACCACCTTTTCGCTTGCAGACTCTCCATACAAGATAGATAAATTGGTTTTTCTCACCTCACCAAACCAGCTCCGCCAGGTCTTCGACGATTTCAAAACAATGATACACCTGACAGATAAGGCCTACCAAACTACAGTAAAACTGGCTGAAAAACTTCTCGAGCAAGAGATAGACAAAGTAAGTGTAGAAGATATGTCTGATAAAATCGAATACAAGCAAGCGCTGTTCATACATGACAAACTCGATAGAATAATACCATTCAGCAACTCAGTAGCCATTGCCAACAAGTGGCAAAATACATCGTTGCTGCCTCTGGAAAGAATAGGACACTACAGAATGCTCTGGAACGAGTATGTGGTTAACTCCACCGTGAAATTTCTTGGCAGCACGTAATCAATCGACGTTTTACCCATCAACAACTTCAAACTCCTCTTCCAGCATTCGAATTCCATTGATCGTAATGGCCAACTTGTGACCACCGGTGTAGTGTTTTCGGGTAGTTAGATCCCGAAACGACAGACGCTTAGAAAACGAGCAAACTTCTCCCGAGTCAATTTGCCTTTCTGCTACATGAAAAATTTTAGGGGTAGCCCTGCCATTGGCCTTTTTATAATCCACTACATAACCTATTTTGACTTTTACAGCTTCAGCTGAATTATTTACCGCAAATGAGAAGCTCAAATCGCTACCAATAGCCACCGCCTGTGAGGACAATTTCAAATTAAACACCTTAACTCCGGCTGGCTGGCCAAAGCCCAACAATGTAAGAGCGGTCTCATTGCCTTTTTTTAAAAGAGTACGCAGGCCATGCTTAACTATCCAATCCGCCTGCTGAGACAGGCCATACCACTCACGGGCCAGCTGCAAAGCAATATCAGGGTTGTCTTTACTAATATCATTGAGGTGATTAGCTACACTCTTTCGTACGTAAAGCGAATCGTCATTCTTCAGGTTATCCAAAACAGGCAAAACAGGGCCGGGATTGGTTTTGAACGCCGGCAGAGCTATAGCCCAAGGCAACCTTGGTCTGCATCCCTCAGAGGCCAACCTTCTTACATGGTGGTTTTGGTCTTGCGACCACCGTAGCATATACCTCATAGCGAGTGTTTCATGGGCCTGAATAAATGGCCTAACGGCAAACTCAGCCGTAGAAAACCGGGTAAAATACCCCAATGTTTCTAAAGAAAGATCGGGGTATTCAATGCCAAAAACCTCTACGTAATCCGGAAATACCATCCCCTGTAAACCAGAAAAGCGATCTACTACCGCACGTAAAATTTCCAGTGCCTGAGGATAGTCAGGCAAATAAGCCCCTAAAACAGTCGTGACATGCCGCATTCTATCTTTCAGTTCTCTTTGCTCCCAGTCATCATCCAATACACTCGCCACAAACTCAGGCACATGGAACGATGGATAAGGCTCAGCTACCGCAGCGGCCAACTGACGAACAAATGCTTCATTGTAATGGTATTTCAGGGGTTCAGCCATGGTTATTCGTTATTCGATTTGGGTGATACAGTATACCTCAGTATGGTTTTCAGCCGTTCGGCAGGTGTTTTAAATGGATCTGAAATATAAATTTCATGATGCCGTCCACAGATTTCCAAGCCTTTTTCATCCAAAAACGTCTGTATTTTTTCTATAGTTGGCATCTCCTCTTCATAGGATCCTATATGCATCATTTGCACACATTCTCCCTCGTCAATACTCTTGAAATATACTTCATCCAGCATAGATATACCTGTTTTTTTGATAGCCAGCGACACACAGTCATCCACAATGCTTTTCTCCACAAACCCGGGCATACGAATGAGCAATTCCCAAAACCACTCTTTACGCGGAGTTTGGTCAAACGGAAGAGTAGACTCTACCCACCAAAAACACTCCAGCTTCGGCACTACAAAGTCCTGATCCAACTGTTTATAATAAGCTTTGACACGATAAGCTACTGCGTACATAGCCTTGATACCTGTAAGAAAGAGGTCGTCTTCGGGTGCACTCATTCCCGAAAGGGACAAAAAGTGATCCGGCTCTAGTGTCAGCAACTCTGGTTTTTTAGAAGCCCTGTAGTATTTGGGATACACTTTTTTTAAGTCTGTTTTTTCTTGTAGTACTTCCATTAGTCGATCTTTTTAAAATGTCCAGAAAAAATTACCTTATCAAAAGCAGCAAAAACATCTGCGTGAGCCGGATTCTGGGTCAGTGTTTTGTATTGTTCGATTCCTCGTTGGGCTGCTTCAGCACTTTCCCAGATTACATAATCGAAAAAAGTATGGGATGAATCGGTGGATGTGTGCGACTGCAGGCTAACAAGCCCATCGAAAGAATGGATAAGTTGATGAAAGCGAGGCATTAGCGTGCTTGCAAACTCATCTGCTACTGTGTCCTTGATGGTGTACACCACAAGTTCTACTACTTGATTTTTCATTTTTCTATTCGTTTTTTGATGATTGTAGAACAAATGAAAAACCACAGGGTGACAGCCCTATGTCAGTGGGTGAAAATTATTTTTTCTTATACAAAAACTCTTGCAACAAAACAGCCTCATGAATGACTTCTGCAACCAAATTCATATCAACAGGATGACTGGGATCGAAAATAATATGTCTCACCAGCTTGCCGTCACCAGACAAAACACCCTGTGAATTGCTAAGCTGAGCACCCTGACAAAAACCAAGCACAACCGTATTGGGCTGCTTGTTGGGTACATGAAAATAACAAAGCCACTTAAGGTAATAGTAAAAGGGAATTTTATAATTGATCTTTTCCTGACAATGAGGTAATGTCTGCCAAAGAAGGGTTTTAAGCTCCCACATAATACGGGCCTGTGGCGGTTTGAATGTCGATATGTATGTGTCTACTGTTTCCATACCCAAGATTATTCAATCAATATGACAACCCTATGTCAGCAGAGTGATGGGTAGATAGCTCCTGAACCAACGCCTGTACCCTATCCTGCAAATCGGCAGGTTCCAGCACCGTTACCGAAGAGGTAAACATAAGTAGCCAGCGGGCAAAATACTCCAGATGCCCTACCATAAAAGTCATTTCAATACCTTTATCGGATTTTTTTTCACTCACAAACCCATAGTAGTAGCGCTGGTCTGCAATAAGCTTAGCCACATTGTGGGTAAAAAACACCTTGACCTGCTGCAGGTCTGTGGACTTATTCATAAACGTAACGAGTTTGGTGTAATCCCCCTCGAAACGGGGTATAAAAACCTCGTCGAGCAACTTCAATTTCATAATCCTGTCGGTACGAAAATCACGGATGGAATCTCTCCACCTGCAGTGGGCCAGCAGATGCCATTTGCCGGAATAAAACACCAATCCAACAGGCTCAACCTGCCGCACCATGGTCTGATCGCGGTAGTTGGAATAATACTCAAACTCAAGTACACGTTTGTTTACCAGGGCTATTTTTATATCGGACAAAAAATGGTCAGGGAATTCGTTTTTAGCTGGTATTTCAGGTTGCAATACAGCAATATAACGACTCAGGTTTTCCACAAAATCGCGCTGCTCTCCCTTTAATACAGACCGAATCTTGGTCATGGCACTATTAAACTCATCGGTAACAGACCGATCGCCCATCTTCTCCATAAGCTTGCCGGCAAGTAGTACAGCCCCGGCTTCTTCCCGGGTTAGCATTACAGGGGGCAAGTGATAGCCATCTACTATAAAGTACCCCTTACCCTGATCCAGACCTATGGGCACACCCGCTTCTCCCAACGCCCTGATATCACGATATACTGTGCGCATACTGATATCAAAGTGCTCGGCCAACTCCTGTGCTGAAGTAGTGCGTTTGGATTGTAGTTTGACCAAAATGGCCGTAAGCCTGTCGATGCGGTTCATGATTTGTGTGTAGTTGGATTTGCAATATAAAAACAGATTAAAAGCTCTGAGAAACTCTTGTATATATTTTTTAAGGCGAACAGACTCTATTTCCCATACTACATGAAGAAATAGTACTGGTGTCAGCCATTTTCTCACCCTCCTGCTTGTGGTCGGATAAGCGCCCAAGGCCTGAACGTATGTTTTCAGTAAACTAAAGGATTAACCACTAGCCCTTCAGGCGATAGTTTTTGGCAAGTTGACTTCCCCCGCTGAGGAGCAAACAGGCAGGAGATATAAACCACAAAAGGATATAAACACAGGACAAGCAACTCTTGCAGGATTTTGGCATAAAATTGGGTAAATTAGCAAAATACTAGTCATATAAATCACACATGAAATCTCCGATTAACAAGTCGCCGATACCTACCAGCAAGACCTACCTGATTCATGAACTGAAAGAGCCTTACTTTGATCCGGACTGGCATTTTCATGAAGAATACCAACTGGCTACCGTGCTCAAAGGCACAGGCACCCGCTTTGTGGGCGATAACATCAGCCACTTTGGAGGCAAAGACATGGTTTTTACGGGATCTAATGTACCCCACGTATGGCGAAGTGATGAAAAGTATTTTAAAAATCACAAGCTCGGCACACACTGCATTGTCATTTACTTTTCGCCCAACTTTATGGGAGAGGATTTTCTCAACAAAGAAGAAATGATAAAGGTGAGAGAACTCATGAAACGCGCTGACAGGGGATTGGAAGTAACCGGAAAAACCATGCAAAGTGTACGCCAAATCATGAAGAGTATGCTTCATCAAAAAAGCTTTGATGGCGTAATCTCCCTGATGCAGATATTGCACCTTTTAGCCACTTCTGATGAGGTGAAATACATCAACAAAGAGGGCTACCTCAATGCCGTAACTGACGCAGACTCGGAGCGCATGCGAGCCGTCCACGCCTTTATTCTGGACAATTACAAAGATGATATTCGACTGGAAGATGCGGCTTCACTGGCCAACCTTTCCCCCACGTCGTTTAGTCGGTATTTCAAAGCCAGAGCAAACAAAACATTTTCGGAGTTTGTAGCCGAATTGCGTATTAGTCAGGCCTGCAAACTCTTACTGGAAGATGAAAACCGACCGGTAATTCAAATCGCTTTTGAAGCAGGATACAAGACTATTTCTCATTTCAACAGAAAGTTTAAGGAAATAATAGGCTCTACACCCCAGCAGTACAGAGAAGCCTACGGCAAAATACGCGCATAAAAAGAGAGGCATATTTAAAGCAACTTTCGAGTGACCTACGAAAGTTTGTATGCCTTAAACAGCCTCTGCTTCTCACCTATTGCCCTGAAAAGTAATTTTAAGGGAACGTTAGGTTCACTACAACTATGATTAGAATGATCTTTTGATCATGTGTACCCTTTCTGAACGTGTGTCAGAAAGGGCCACACTGTATACTTTTTATTCTTTCACCCACTTAAAGCTATTGAGCAATAAGGTTTTATAGGCTGGCAACTGGTGTGCTTTGTCGTCATGCCCAAGTGTATTGCAAACTATCCGGGTTTTATCATGTTTCACAATCCACACTACAGGAAATTCCTCTCCTGACTCCAGCCCTCGCCCGGTTGCCAGCACCTCTATCGGTGTGGCCTGTTTGTCTGCTTTGAAGCGGTACAACTCGTCAGTAATACGGAATCTGGCCGGTACTCCTTTCATTATCGGATGATCGGGCTTGTTCACAATCACTTCAAACTCCTGATACTTTTCATGGGAGGTAGATCCTCCGCCGACTAGCTCTTTGTTGTATTTTGGCCAGTCTTTCCAATTGTACCAAGCTCCGGGATGGTTGATCATCAAGCGCATTCCTTCATTGACCCGCTTAAATATAGCTTGCTGAGAAGCTACATCAAACGGTTTGTTGTTGGATATCAGCAATACATCTGTATCGCTAAGCATAGCCCCCAGATTGCTGGTATTTTCGGTATAGCGCACAGTTACTTCTCCATTCATGCTGAGCAACCTGCCGTCGTTTACCCCATATTGCTTCAGAAAATCATGTGATCCTCCTCCTCCGGTGATGGTTAATTGGGGTGCTTCGGGATCGTCAGATATATAGTTGCCGGGGGCGGTTACTATTATTTCTCCCTGCATCATACGCCAGTGCCCCGGAAATGTACACACAAAGGGATATCTCCCCGGCTCATCCGGTAGCTGAATAATCACCGATGCAGACTCTGCCGGATCGAGCATATCTACTACACCCAGCACATAACGTGAATTTGGCACATAACCCGCTTCCGCTGCTCCCGGCTTTTTCAAAAAGCTATCCACCATCTCTCCGAATGCATCCAAAGTACCGGGCTGAATTACCACTACATTGTGAGGCATCTCGTCTTTGTTGTTCAGCACCAGCTCTATAGTCTGCCCTGCTTTGGCGTATAGTAGTTTTTTATCAAATGCCATTTTCTGGCTCACCGTATTGAGCACCAATCGGGCATCAGCCTTAGGTTTTCCTTTTTTACCGATCCCTACGTCTATATGTCTATCCCCACCTCCATCGTGGCAATACACGGCGATCACATTTTTGCCTTTTACAAAATATTCGCTCAGTTCTGCATCCAGATTTATGTATTTGTAAGCTCTGCTGGCGCCCGATTCAGAAAAGAGTAATTGCCCGTTTACATACACTTCATAATCGTCATCGTGAGCTATTTTCAGCACAGGATCAAATCCAGCTTCATTCAAGGTCACTTCTCTCCTCAACCATATATCTCTGGTTTCCCATTTGGTTTTCACGCGTTCTTCGTCACTACCACCAAAAAGAGACTGTCCTTTTTTCCATGAAGCATCGTCAAAACCGGGCTTCATCCAATCATCAGCCGGCTTTTCTTCGCTATACTTCCATACCACTTTGGCCTCTTCTGCCGAAGGAATAATCATGCGCACTGTGGCAGGATCTACTGTTTCATAATTTTTCTCCTTGTAATATACCTTCAACGCCGCGGTTAGCCACTTATCGCTTTGGTTTGTCGCATCCTGAGCGGCCTGCTCTACGGCTTCATAGAGTGCATTCGTTTCGGGCAACTCACCTGCCTTGAGCAAGGCTGCCAATCGGATGTGCAGGTTTTCTGCCTGTATCAACCCCGCGTTGGCCAATGCATCGCTACCGGCTGTAGTCTGAGGTAGCAGAGTAATAGCCGCTCGCTGCACAGCAGGCGATTTGCTACTCAGAGCCGCTACTACTGCCTCACTGGCAGCTGCATTAGAGCCGTCGAGGACTCCCAAGCCATCCAGCGTCCACAATGCATGTTGCGCTCCGGCATTCAGGCCGCTTTCATCTATTTCACTATCGTCAGTAGCCATGGCTATCAGCTTATTGACCAGGTTTTTCTTATCTGCACCTATAATGAGCCTTTGGGCGGTTATTCTCCAAAAAAGGTTGTCACTTCGAAGTGCTTCGAGTAGCTCCTCGTCTGTGGCTCCTTCCAGTGATTCTATTTCGGGATCATCTCCGTCTTCATGCTTAATAATATAGATACGCCCGTGCAGTTTATCTCTTCTGGGATTGATGTGTGCATTACCTTCACCTTTATCCGCATTCCAGATTTGGTTTTCCATGCCACGCTTGTCGGGGTTGTGCTGTATCACGGGATTGTACCAGTCAGCTACCCATATATTGCCATCAGGTCCGGTTTCTGCAAAAACAGGTGCTGTCCATGCGTCGGTACTGGCAAAAATATTACCTCCATCTACTTCTTTATACCCGGCTCCATTTTCTTCGATACGTGCCAGGTGAACCAGGTGGCCGGTCGGTTCTGTTACCAGCATCTGATTCCAGTATTCTTTAGGGTAATTGCGAGCTGTGTAAAAATTAGCTCCGGCAGCAGCCGTATAGCCTCCGCGCACATCTACCTGCTGCAATGGCACTTCTGTAGCCGGTGTAATCTCATAGTGTCCTTGTATAAAATCGGCATTGACAGCCCATGAAGGACGCTTATCCAGGTAGTCGTAGTAGCGCAGGGGTATACCTACATAGCAACTGTGGTTGTTGTTGGCGGTAGACCCAAAGATTTCAAAATCTTCCGTCACACCCATCCCCCAGGTATTGTTGTTGAACCTGCCTACCGGCTCAAAATACTTGCCATCGACAGTAAACCGGTAAACCCCCATCTTGAAGTCCACCTTTTTACCTCCAAATGAGTTGGAAAAACCAGAATAGCCTACAGCTCCCCAGATGGTATTATCATGTCCGTATTTTAAGCTGGAAGGGCCTGCATGTGTATCCCACGTGCCAAATCCTCCGAAAAGTACCTGGCGTTTATCCATCTTATCATCGCCATCGGTATCCTGCAAAAATACCATGTCTGGTGCCTGTGCTACGATAACCCCACCATTTACTACAACTATACCTGTACTCAGGCTTTGCTCGGTAGCAAAATCAGTAAATTTATCGGCTCTGCCATCGCCATCGGTATCTTCGCATATTGTTATTCTATCTCCCCCCACATCGTTTTCCAGATTGTGTGGATAATCCATGGATTGAACTACCCACAGCCTGCCTCGCTCGTCCCAACTAAAGGCTATAGGGTTGATAATGTCCGGCTCAGCAGCAAACAATTCTGCTTCGAATCCTTCGGGCAACTGCACATGAAGCTGAGACTCCTCGGGCTTCAATGGCAACTGCACCCTTGGTTCTGTACCTTCATATTGTAATGCCGGTGGTTGTGGCTTTTGCTTGCCACAAGCCACCAACACTACAGCTAGTGCAAAAACTAGTGATTTGTATGTTAACTTTTTCATTTTCTGTGATTCTTATTGGTGAGAAGAAGCCCCACGGTATTCACTGTAGGGAAGGTTCATGTATTCGTCGATAGTGCCGGCTTCCCAACCTGCAGAGGGGGAAAGTATGGCCAAAAAACTCAATTCCTGATCGCCGGTATTGAATATAGCATGCACTACATTGGCATCAATGTATACTGCATCTCCGGGTCCTAACTGTTGTTTTTCGTCTTCTACCCACTGCTCTGCCTGACCTGAAAGGATGTAGATGATTTCGTGCATTTCGGGATGACGGTGAAAGTCGTGCCCGCTACCGGGCGGTACTTTCACCGTAACCATATAGGTGCCGGCCTTTTGGGTCACCTCAGCATTAAAATACCACTGATGATCGCGACCCAATGCCTTTTCTTTAATGGTATCCGCTTCTTTTACAAATTTCCACTTACACTCCATGGAAATTTATGACTTTAGCTTGAGCGACTTGAACTCTCTGGTCAGGTTAGTCAAAGACTCCTCTACGCCCATGCGCTCCAGTGAAGAAGCTCCCACAAAACCGTGTGCGTCTGTTTTTTCTAAAATAACCTTTACATCTTCAGGAGTGTTTACCGGCCCTCCGTGTGCCAGAAAGAACGTATCAGGATTAGCCACTTTTACAGCATCGATGATGGCCTGTGTACGCTCTATGGCATCATCCATTGAGCATGTAGCCCCTGTTACTCCTATTGAACCTCCTACGGTAGTACCTACGTGTGCTATTACAGCATCTGCTCCCGCTTCTGCCATTTGCACAGCTTCTTCCGGCTTAGCTACATACACGATCGAAAACAGGTCCATGCGTGTTGCCAGACTTACCATATCTACTTCTTTTTTGAAGCTCATGCCTGTCTCTTCCAATACATTGCGGAAGTGCCCGTCTATGATTGAGTGTGTTGGAAAATTGTTTACTCCGGAAAAGCCCATGTCTTTTACCTGACCCAGGAAGTGCCACATTCTTCGACGAGGGTCGCTACCGTGTACACCGCAGATTACGGGTATTTCTTCTACTACTGGCAGTACCTCAAACTCACCTATCTCCATTGCTACGGCATTGGCATCTCCATAGGCCATCATACCTGCTGTAGAGCCATGGCCAGACATTCTGAATCGTCCCGAATTGTAGATAATGATAAGGTCAGCTCCACCTTTTTCTATAAACTTGGCACTGATTCCCGTTCCTGCTCCTGCAGCAATAATGGCATTGTTTTTATCCAGGGTGGCCTGTAGCCTGTCCCTTACTTCTTGTTTGGTGTATGGGTTTCCTTTACCCGTCCATGGATTTGGCATTGTATGTCGTGTTTTTTAGTGTTGAACAATCACAAAAAGCTGCGGTGCTTATCAAAAATACAGCACCTGACTTTTAATTTCGAACACAAATTACGCCATCCCATCACAAACGGCCTTCCTGTTTTTCATCCAATCATTACTGGATTATGACATCATACCCTATCAACAAGGCAAAAAGATACTATATATAGCTCATACCCCTGCACAACAAGGCATTCTGATGTGTTTTCTATCTTCGACAGAGGGTGATTTTTATAGATCGAAGACATATTAGATTTGCGTTCAATCTTTCAAAAAGATTATCTTTGATAAAAAAAGTAATGCATACTCTGGTTGAAAGCAAAAAGGATAAGCTTGTAGCTTTATGTCAAAAATATGACGTAAAAACTATGCATCTTTTTGGCTCTGTATGTACTTCAAACTTTACTCCCGAAAGTGATATTGACATTCTAATCTCATTTAAAGAAGTGTCAATTGACAAGTACACTGATAATTACTTCGAGCTACACTACGAACTTGAAAAGCTATTCAAACGAAAAGTGGATTTAATCACAGAAAACGCTCTATCTAATCCTTATTTTATCGAAAGTGTAGAAGCTACAAAACAACTTTTGTATGCAGCGTGATGCTTTAAAACACTTATACGATATCAAGGAATCCATTGACTCAATTTACGAGTACCTTGGTCCTAAGAGGGACTTTGAATCTTATAAAACTAACAAGCTACTACGACGCGCGGTTGAAAGAGAACTTGAAATCATTGGTGAAGCTACAAACCGAATATTAAAAACCGATAAAAACATCAACATCTCAAACGCACGTCGCATTGTAGATCTTAGAAACTGGGTGATTTTTATAGTTATGACACTGTTGACAATACGATCATCTGGGGCATCATATCAAGGGATTTACCCAAGCTAAAAACAGAGGCTGAAAGACTGCTCAACTTAAACGTTGGGAGAAAATAGCTCCATCAAAGTGTGTACAGCCGTCTCAGCGAACTGCTCGTCATTGATATCCATATCCAACTCTTTTACGGGTATGGCTGGCTTCACATTCGTTTTGATAGCCTCAAACAATGCCTTATCGGATGCCGGATTGTAAAAAGGCTCGCCTTCTTTACTCACTATTGAAATACCACGCAAAGGCAACAACACTGCCACTTGGCCTGTAGATTTGTTTAGCTTTTGCGCCATAGCTTTACCGAGTATGGTGTTTTCTTCCGGGTTGGTTCGCATAAGGGTAACATCTGGAGCCCAGCTAAAAAGCTGCCTGTCTTTGTACTCCTGCGGTACTGTATTTTTAGCACCAAAATTGACCATATCCATACAACCGGGCACTACTACCTGAGGTATACCCATAGCAGCAGCGGCAGTGAGCCGACCCGGACCTGCACTGCATATTCCTCCACAGAGGTCGTCGGCCATTTCTGTAGTAGTAATATCCAATACAGCATTAAAAAAGCCCTCGCCGATCAGTTGCTCCATTGTTCGCCCTCCAACACCTACGGTATGAAACGTAAATACTTCATAGCCTTTGGCCCGCAATAGCGCCGCACACTTGTCTACACAAGGTGTAGTATTGCCAAATATGCTTATGGCTATTTTCAACACATCGCTAGACTGTTCTTTTCGCCGGGTCATTACCATACCGCACACAGCATCTGCCGCTCGTGCTATCAGCACCTTACTTATGCTGTTGAGCCCTGCTATATCCACTACGGAGGGCATCAGGACAATATCTTTTCCTCCTATGTGTGCAGAAAGGTCTTTGGTAGCCAATGTACTCAGGCACAGCTTGGGTACACCAAAGGGTATAACCTGCATGGCCAAAAGCGCTACGTATGTACCGCCTCCTCCTCCCATACTGATAGCCCCATCCAGTCTGCCAGCCTCCAGCAGCTCTGTAAGAATAGCTCCCGCGCCCTTGCCCATCTCTGCTATACCTGCCGACCGGTCACCTGCCTCTCTTAGTTTTTCCAGAGATGCTCCGGCTTTGGCGGCTACCTTGTCTGCTTCCCAGTCGATCGGAAATAGTGATGTAGTGCCCATCAAACCGGTGTTGATTGTTACTACCGTGACCTTGTGATGTTGCAGGCACTGGTACATCCAGTTAAACTCTTCTGCTTTGGTATCAAAGCAGCCTATCATAGCAATAACAGGTGAGATTGAAGGGGTATTTTTATCTTGTTTCATGTGATTAGAATTGTGATAGTCTTTCAAATTTGGCTCGCAAAAAAATCAATGCTTTTACCATTTGCAAGTTTTACCCATTTATAACGCAACTATACCGATATCAAAAAAGGAGCCTGAAAACAGAAAACACCCCTTTGTAAAATGACAAAAACCTCCCTTTTTAGCTTAATAAGGGAGGTTTTTATAAAAAACGCTATTGGAAGAGAGAAAAGTCTAACTTTTAATTTTTGTGTAGGGAATTTTCATTTTGATCTCCCATGTACCCGAATCGTTGATCTTGATACCCCAGCGGATATAGGCTCGGCACCTTACCTCTCCTGTATCCGGATCTGTATAGATAGACCAGTCTTTAGCTCCATTATCCTGTTCGTACTTTTCTTTATCCACCTCAAATGCATCGTTGGTAGTCAGGTAGTACATCAGGTAAGAACTGGACCCGCTATAGTTTCTGGCAAACTGCGGAAATGGTGGTGCCGGCAATGAAAAATCGGTGCTTATATCAGTTGTTACAGTCTCTACCGAATTGTCGTGATAGTTTTGCAAATATGATGCCCCGGAAGGGTAAAAAACCACTTTCTCTGGATCGAGAGGATTACCATAGCTATCGGCTATAATCATCTTTACTTTAATACCCAGCGAAGGTTCGTCGTTTACCTTAAGTACGGTAATGTAGGGGTGAGTACCATCCAGTACACTCGGCACATTGTCGTCAAAATTATTTTTGACCACCGAAGTGTAACCGATATCATAACCGCCATTGTCTTTGCCCAGCTGAAGTCTGGCTCTCATCTCAGTAGGAAACTCCACCGGCTGGAAAGGGTCGAGCTTTACCACCACAAAATCATCCAGCTGACGACTGCCCTTCACATTAGAAGCGTTGACATTGATATGGAATATGTCAGGGTTTTGCACATACTTACTTGCTTGTGTAAAGCCCAGCTCTCCACTGATCGGGTTGATCAGAAGCGTTGGTTTTTTAGCCAGTTCCAGTTTTTCTTCTACTAGCTCCAACGTGACGTCCGTTTCGGGATTAAATGGTTCTTTCCAAACCAAAATTTCCTTTTCATCAAACAGTGCATTGGTGGGATTACCATCCGCATCCAGCACTTCGGTGATTTCCCAATGCATAGGATAGGTAGACCCTTCTATGGCTGGAGCAGCTGAAGTTTTGAACACGCCTCGGGGAACAAAAACCGTATCTTCCAAAGCATGGATATTATCGCTTAGGTAGCCAATTTCAGGAGCCTGACAGGCCATCACAGCAGTTGCTAATAATAGGATATATATTAAGTTTTTCATAATCAATAAATTGTTATTCTATTCTTAAAAACATAAAACTTTCGGATAGGGCTTCCCCCATCAATCGTCATAGTCGAATAAAATATGGTTAGATTTCAATACATGAATGACCCCATTGGTAGAAATGAGGTTTGAAGTACTCACCAGCAGCTTGGTCGTGGTATTGGGGTCTTCCCAATCACTCCCATACCGAATGGTGTAATACACGTACTCCGGTTTGTCGCTCAACTGCCCACTGTATTCCGTCTCCGGCTCCAGCGAGATCATGCGCTCTTCACCATTGAGTGTTGTGTATATCTTCCCCTCCTCTTTCATGTCGGCACGAGTTACTTTTTCATTGATTATATATGCACCCATATACTTTTTGAGTGTGTCTACAGGTATGTCATTTACGGTATATTCAGCTTGTGGATCAGCTTGCCTCAGCTCGGCTAACCGTGCGTTTACATAGCGCTGAATCGAGTAGTTAGTAGGTGCAAAAAGTGTGGCATTGCCATTCACTTCATCCTCCAGCTCTGCTCTTGTGATTAACAAGGCAAGCGTATCCAACTGGCTGTGCGACTTCAAGAAATCTAAAGTGGTCATATTCACATGGGGATCGCTAATTCCTCCATCTACCAGATAATCGTCTTCGCTACACGCGCAAAAAACGCATAGAGCGAGTATAGCTATTATATATGTTTTCATGTGGTTGTTCGATTTTGTATACTTCATAATGAATTACAGCTTTCCTCTCCAAAATTCGTTTTGCACGATTTTGGGGTTAGCAGAAATAATACCCGGATCTATAGGCCAGAAATAGCCCTCTTTGGTCAATCGGGTCTGGTTCACCCAAGACACCCCTTCATAGTAGTTCATCCGTATTCTGTCAAAAGCGCCATGTCCTTCTCCTACCAGCTCGATTGCGCGCTCTTCAAAAATGGCCTTGATCAGAGTCTCTTCGTCAGTAGCACCGGTATAGTCAGGCACATTGGCCTTACTCCGCACAGCATTGATATCCTGTACAGCCAGGCCTGGTTTTCCGGATTTAGCATAAGCCTCAGCACGCAAAAGGTAAATATCTGCTAACCTGAAAACCAATATATTCGACTCAGAAAACAGAGCATAGTCATCTTCAGAATCCGGATCCTGTGTGCCATGAGCATATTTCATCAAAAAAGAATCTTCATTTTGATCAAACTCAAAAAAGAACAGGCCTTTGCGTACGTCATTAACTCTGTCCGGATCATTGTTCATAAAATCCTTGCCATAATAGTCGGGATCTATGTCTGCACTATTGTTGTTGTGATTTTTCAATACCGGGCTATTAAGGGTCAAGCCCGTATAGTACGAATCCGAGTTTAGTATCCTGAACGACTCATCCATTCCTGCTGACACATTGAGTTCAAACAAGCCGGTTTTGGATTGCCCAATACACATGTCATCAAAGCCACTAACTCCTTCGGCCACATAATCTATCAATTCTGCATTGCCATTCTCTATTACAGAAGTAGCTGCCTGTATGGCCTGCTCTATCATCTGTGTATTGCCATTGTCTCTGCTGGCATACCAAAGTGCTATGTGCGCCTTAAGTGCTTCTGCACTGGCCTTGTTGGCTCGTATAGCCCAGTTTGCATCGCCTGGAGTAGAATAATTGAGTAAGCTCACAGCCTTGTCTGCTGCATCCAGTGCATGCTGCAATACTTCCAGCTCATCCGACCGCTCTACACTCACAATATAGCCGTCTTCGGTAATCAACTGATCGGCAGACTCTATCGATTCTGTAACAATGGGCACATCGCCCCACACACGAGCCATGTAGAAGTAACTCAGTGCCCTGATAAACGCCGCTTCTCCAATGATACGGTTTTTATCTTCTTCCGAGTCAAAGGCATTTACCGGCATCTCTTCTACTTTGCCCTCAATGGTGTTTGCCCAGTTGGCCGCCCGATACATATCTTTCCATGTGCGGGAGTTTGGCCTGTATGGCAATACAAAATCACCATTATTTTCGATATAGTTTACAATCCAGTTTCCACTATTGAGAAAAGTCATTCCCGGAAATTCTCCCCAAAAAAGGAAGTTGGCCTGTACTGTTACGGCATACTTTAGATGAGCGTATGCGCCGGCCAGTCCCTGCTCGGCATTGTCTTGATTTACCCAAAAAACATCCGGATGCGTAATACTCACCGGCTCCTGATCCAGCAAGTCGGAGCAGCCGAACGTAAAACAAGTGAAAAGTATTGCTATATATTTATTCCATTTTTTCATTTCTTTCATTTTTAAGATTTTAAAAACGTACATCCAGGCCAAGTGTGTAAGTAGCTGCCCTGGGGTATCCATTGCCGAGGGTTCGTCCTTTGGCGTCAACCATAGATGCATCCACTACCCCTTTCGACTTTTGCCATTGCCATGGATTGAGCACCGATGCAAACACCCTCAGGCGGTTGAGCCCGAGCTTGGTTATGGCCGAATTGTTACCAAATGTGTACCCTACCGAAGCATTGGTAATTCTCCAGTAGTCACCACTTTCCAGCCACAAGGATTGATTGCCTCTAAAGCCATAAAATGCTCCCAGGCCGGCTGTGGTAGGATATAGCGCAGGGAAACGCACTCCTTTGGCTCCATCGCCCGGTTCCTGCCAAAAACTATGTGCACTCAGGTCGGCCAGTCCGGTAGTAGCCCAGCCCTGACCTCCTCTATCGTAGCGATCCATATAGCTCTGCAATACGGTGTTCATGATGTCAGCCCCAAACGAAAACTGGCTATAAGCTCTCAGATACCACCCCTTGTATTTCAAATTGATATTGAACGAACCCTGGATGTCGGGTACAGGTGAATAGTCCTGTGTGAGCTTCAGGTCGTGTGTTTCGTTGAGTAAGTAATCGCCATTGAGGTCTTTCCAGATAGGAAAACCCGGACGAATAGCTGCCCAGGCACTCTTGCCTTTTAGCGGCTCTCCTGTAAATGGGTTAACTGGCAACTGATCCAGGTTATCGATGATATAGTCATTGATAAACATCTTGTAGAGGTTGATCGGCAACCCCACTACATAACCATAATCGCTACCAATAAAATCCCTGTTTCCATTGGGTAGCTTGCTGATAAAGTTTCTGTTTCTGGACAGGCCAACTGTCAGCTCTAAACGCAAGTCGTTTTGTCTTGGAAACACATGGTAGCGAAGGGTACTCTCCCAGCCGTAATTCAGAATACCGGCTACATTGGCTTTAGCAGAATTATATCCCGAATATGAGGGAAACGCTATATCAAAAAATAATCTGTCTGTGTTTTTGTTGTAAGCATCAAATGTTACGCTCAATCGCTGATTAAACATTTCCATTTCCAAACCTAGGTTCCACTGTCTGGAGTTTTCCCACGAAAGGCCTTCATTACCGATTGCATTGTAGTTGGGAGTAACTCCCGTTACACCTGCATACGACGATACAGACATTTGATTTGCCCAGAAGGCATTGCCTCCATACCCCAGATTGTAAGAGCCAAATCGGAGGTAATTATTGGGAAATTGCTTTCCATTGATTCCCCAGCTAAACTTAACTTTTGCGTAATCGATAAAGCGGGAAGTCACCGACTGGATAAAAGGCTCGTCCGAAAATACCCACGCTGCAGACAATGAAGGGAAGGTTGCCCACCTCACGTTTTTACCAAATCGAGAAGACCCATCCATACTAATATTACCACCAAGTATGTATCGGTTTTTGTACTTGTACGTGAAGCGTGCAAAATAAGAATTGAGTGCATTGGCCGAGATATCCGTACGCCCCGATATTTGATCCTGCTGGTATCGATTGTTGATCACCTGAATCGCATCGCTACCAAACCCAACCGCTGACAAAAACATATCTTCGTATCGGTTATAGTCTATCTTATTGCCTAGTATCCCGGCTATTTCATGATTGTTGATTTGCTTGAGGTAGCTCAGGTATATATCCGACGAAAGGTTGCGACGTGTGTAAAGGGCATAGCTGGCAAAACCATTTCCTTCTGTGCGAATCGTAGACGGCTCGTAGAAGTTTTTCTTGGTGCTGTTGTACACAAAACTAAACTGAGAATTGAAACTCAGTCCTTCGAATATTTCAAACTGCGAAAAATTGGTCAAAGTGGTAGATATACCATGATCTGTGTTCATTTTCTCATCCAACTCCCCTGTAAGGGATTTTATTTTATCGTCAGAAATAGCAAAAAGTGACGAATTGAGGCTGGCAGGATTTACCGGCAGCACAGAATTGAGATTGAAACTTCCCTGATAGGGATTGCCCTGCCCTGTTTTTGTATCAGTAAATACTGCATTGATTCGCAGGTTATTTGTAAACTTTGCCCCCATCTTGGAGTTGATATTGGAGGCTAAAGTGTACCTGTCAAAACCTGTAGCTTTAACTACGCCTTTGTTGCTATCCACCCCCAGTGATATCCTGTAATTGGACTTAGCAGCTCCGCCCCGCACACTCAGGTTGTATTTTTTAGACACTCCCGGCTGATAAAAAAGCCCCTGATAGTCTACATTGTTATTGAATGCAGGGTTAAGGCTATCGGTAAGTACCATGGGTACATTTAAAAACTGCTGATCGTGTGGCCACCACTGCTCTATCATTCTCATTTTTTCCCTTCGTTCTGCTGCACCTACCAGCATGGGTACCAGCTCGGGTTTGGTCTGTACCCCTACACTGGTAGAAAAATTAAACTCCGGCTTTTCCAGAGCCTCTCCCTTTTTAGTGGTGATTATGATCACTCCATTAGCACCTCTGGACCCGTATATAGCAGCAGCTGAGGCATCTTTCAATATGTCTATACGCTCCACATCGTTGGGATTAAGGCTGGCTAAAAAATCAGTATTGGACACATTGTAGCCTGCCAAATCTTCCAGTGAGGTCTGCACTCCATCCACTACATAGAGGGGATTGCTAAATGCCGTGTTGGCATCCAAATCACCGGATATACTGGTGTTTCCACGAATCATCACGGCCCCTCTGGCTCCCGGCGCTCCACTCAGTTCTATATTTTGCACACCGGTGGATTGTGTACCCAGCAGCGACGAAATACTCACTACAGGGATGTTTTCCAGGTCTTCGCTCTTAATACTGGTAACAGCCCCCGTAACTTCACGCTGGTGTACCTGCTGGTAACCTACCACTACTAGCTCTTCAAGCTCTTCTGCATCCAATTCCATCCGAATGTCTATCTGGCTTCTGCCTGCCAGGTTCACTTCCTGGGTTTTGTACCCTACAAAACTCACTCGTAGTACAGCGTTTTCGGGTACTTCGAGTTTGTAGCTACCATCTATATCAGTAGTGGTTCCCGTCGATGACCCTTTTATAACGATCGAAGCACCCGGTAACCCCTCGCCGTTTTCGTCGAGCACTCTCCCGGCTACCGTTACGTCCTGTAATAAAACTTCGCTGACCTTGTCGTCCCGGGAAGCTCCCTCATTTACATGAATGGTATGCCCTATCCGCCGAAAACTCAGGTCAAACTGCTTGGAAATATGTCTGAGCACATCGGCTAAAGACTGGTTTTCAAAATTGAGTGATAACTTTTGGCTGCCTTCTATCACGTTGTTGGCATAGGCAAATGAAAAGGTTGTCTTTTTTTCGATTTCGGAAAAAATCTTTTTCACCTTCACATTTTCCATTTGTACAGTGAGGTAAAACTCTTCGATACTTTTTTGGGCATAGCTATTTTCAGCCATCAAAAAAGTAAAGCTGACACACTGTATCAAAAAGCCTATTAAAGCATATCGGGACATGGTGTAGAGTTGTCGTAACAGTTTATATTTCATATTTTTACACGTTTTTGTAAATGAATTCATTTTCATCAAAGACAAGTCCCCTGATTGGCCAATCGTTGTTTTAGCGGACAGACAATGGCCAAATAGGGAATTCGATTTTCTGCCAGTTGTCTTTTAGATGACTGGCTTTTTTCTTTAAGAGCTGTCGAGTTTTTTCATAGAATATGGATAAAGGTTAGTTCATATGTTGATTAGTGGATGACCACTATCTTATCCGATATTTTGTATTCAAAACCGTAGGAAAAGCTTAAACCCCGCATAACGGTTTCCAGCGATTTGTTTTTGTATTTTCCGGTAAACCCCTTGGCGAAACGTTCCTTCCGTTTCACGATCACGGTCACCCCATACCAATTTTCCAATGTTTCAATTACCTGATCAAAATCCGTATTGGAAAAGGCCAGCAACTGATTTTTCCAACCTAATATCAGGTCCGTATTGTAGGCGGTTTTCACTGCTTTTTGATTGGATTTGTTGATTGTCGCCATTTGATCCGGTTTCAGCAAGAGAGTTTCAGCGGATTTGGCATTGTAGAGCGAAACAGACCCTGTAACCAAAGCTACTTGTACCATTTCCTCATTTGGGCGTGCCTTTACGTTAAATGTGGTTCCCAAGACACGCGTCTGGATATGTCCCGTGTGCACTACAAAGGGTTTTTCCGGGTTTTCTTCCACATCGAAAAAAGCTTCCCCTTCCAGGTACACTTCTCTTTTCCCTTCCTGAAAGGCTGCCGGGTAAACCAACTTACTGTCGGCATTGAGGTTCACTTTTGTACCATCACTCAGCTTAAAGGTAATCTTTGCTCCTTTGGGGGTAGTCTTTTCTTTGTAGCGGGTAGTTTCAGCCAAAGGTCCTAATCCCAGATTCCAATCCGAAGAATACCACACCACCATGCTGGCCAGCAGCAATGTGATAACAGCAGCCGCCCTCCACTTGCCACTCAGCATAAATAAACGTTTTCCCTCGTGCTGATCTACCCTGTCTTCTATCTTATTTTTGATCAACGCCACTCTGTCTTTAGACATCTCATAGGTCTTAAACTTCATGGCCAGTACCATTTCCCTGGCTTGCTCGGCGCATTTTGCGTTTTGTTTAGATGCATTTGCCCAAGATGCCCAATGCTCCTCTCCCTGTCCGTATACCCAGAGGATAAATGATTCATTCGTGGCTAATTTTTCCGGTGAATAGTGTTCGTCGTTACCCATATAGTTTTGATTTGACAGGCACTTTCTTTCAACATAGCGATACATCTTCACAGCCTGCTAATGTGTAAATACAGCAAGGGTATTTTTTACCCCATGAAAAATTAAGTTTTTTTAAAAAAAAGGAGAATAAAAAAACAGACCTAAAAAATCTAGACAAAAAACAACAGCATAAGAAGCTGGAATTCAGCCTTTAAGCCATCCATAGCCCGTGCCATCAGCTTGTATACGGCTTTGGTCTCTACATTCATTATTTGGGCTATGTCTGCATAGGAAAGCCCTTCATAAAACTTCAGGTAAACAACTTCTCGTTGTTTAGCGGTGAGTTGCTTGAGGATGGTATTGAGACGATTGAGGCGATCAGTAGTTATATGCTTGTGAATCAAGTGTTCTTCGGGTGAAAACTCAATCAAAAACTCCTGGTAGTCATCGATCTTACGCCTTTTGGCATCTTTGGTAAGCTGCCTGAGAAGACGTCTTTTTATCGATAGTAAAAAATAAGGCTTGATCTGGTTGACTTTGCTCAGGCGTTTTCTTTTGATCCACAAGTCGGAAAAAAAGTCTTGTATGCATTCTTCCAATATAATGTGATCGGAAGTAAAGCGCCTGCCATAATTGAACAGCACATTGATGTATTCGTAATACAAATAATCAAAAGACGCCTTGTCTCCTTGCCTTAGCTTATTCCATATTTGAGCCTCCGAAATCGTCAAGTGTGTTGATCCAAAAGAGCCGATTTTTGTATAAAACCGGTCAACTCTTTTGTGAGTGTTTAGATTTAAAACCTCTAAGATAACAGAACACCCCTAACACAAGCCTTTCGAATGCCGCTTTTTATATCTCAGGGAGGTCGTCTTTTATTTTATTCCAGAAGTTTTCGTCCAAAAGGCGGGCACTGCCTATCAAAGCAGCTTCTTCCATTAGTGCAGACACCTCCACCCTGAGCGTTATCCCTGCATCGGAGAGAGAGCGATCCATAGCGGGGTAAAACAAATCAAACGCTTTGGATATATTACCTCCAATCACCAATACTTCGGGTTGAAACTTTTGCAGCCAGGGAGTGAGAAACTGCGCCAGGTTCTGACCAAACTGCTCAAATATTTGCTGGACGGCTGGGGAATCTACAGCTGCTACGGCTACTTCCTTCACTCCTTCGGCCTGTAGGCCGGTCAGGTTTTTATAGGCATTCAAAAACCATCGGGTTGAAAAATAATCATCGGCTATGCCTTCTTTGTGTGGCAGGTGCCAAAAACAACCGTGAAGCGGAGCATCTGCTCTATCTACCACCGGCAGGTCACTATCGATAAGCGCCGACCCAAAACCTGTACCCAATGTAACGGCAATCGAGCGATTGGTTCCCCTGGCTTTGCCATACCAGGCTGTACCTACAGCAAATGCGCTGGCATCATTCAAAAATCGCAAAGGCAGGTCACTTTTCAGAAGATAACTTTTCAGTTCCTGTCCTACATTTATACCATACAGGCATTCGTATTTATCGTTTTCTCCCTCAAAAAGCGCTATACCGGTTTTGTAATTGAACGCACCCGGCATAGCAAACCCTACACCGGCTACCTGCTCTATATCCACACGGCTCAGCGTGTAGTTGATGGCTTTGGCCCAGGTTGTAAACACCTCGTTTACCGTTCCTTTATTGTTTACCTTCTCTTCTGCCTGTGTATCAGGGATGGGTTTGCCGGTGGCCATATCTACACCACAACTCACAATATGGCTGCCGCCTATATCTACACCAACTCCAATCGTTTTCATATATTTCTCTCTCTGTTTTATTAAAAAAGTTCAGGCCAACTCACAAAACTATAAGCTGGCCTGATTATGCATGTTAGGTATTTCGTTATCCAGCTCTACACTCTTAGTAGCAGCAAAGGTCGGATTTTCTTCAGACTCAATGCCCTGCGCTGGTACTTAATTATTTTTCGGTGGAAAGCGAATACGGTCTGGCAGCCTTTTCTATTGCCCATTTTTTATTGGGCTTGCTTCCCATGTTCAATACGAGGTGTCCCCCTTCCATAAGGGTGTCGTGTCCTATCCAGGTTTTGTCAAAGGACTGGCCATTCAACTCAGCTGACTGAATATACCGACTGCCTTTCTGGTTGCCGGGAGCTTCTACAGTAAACTTCTTACCGTTTTGCAGCGTCATAGTCACTTTGTCAAAAAGCGGACTACCCATAACATACTCCGGCACGCCGGGAGTTACAGGATAAAAGCCCATAGCGCTAAACACATACCAGGCAGACGTTTGGCCGTTATCTTCATCTCCACAGTAGCCATCAGGTGCTGGCGAATATAGTTTTTCCATCACTTCCCTTACCCTATCCTGTGTCTTCCAGGGTTGTCCGGCATAGTTGTATAGGTATATCATGTGCTGTATAGGCTGATTGCCATGTGCATAGTTGCCCATGTTCACGATTTGCATTTCGCGAATCTCGTGTATCGTAAATCCATAGTATGAATTGTCAAACAAAGGCGGTGCAGTAAAAATCGTATCCAGCATGTGGACAAATTCTTTGTCGCCTCCCATCAGGTCTATCAGCCCCTGTACATCGTGAAATACCGACCATGAGTAGTGCAAACTATTACCCTCCGTAAAGGCATCTCCCCACTTGAGTGGATTGAATGGAGCCTGAAATGACCCATCGTCGTTTTTCCCTCTCATCAGTTTCGTTTCTGGGTCAAAAAGCTTCTCGTAGTTTTTCGACTGCTTGTAAAAACGCTTTGCTGCATCATTTTTACCTAGTTTTTCAGCCATTTTGGCAATGGTAAAATCGGCGTAGGCGTATTCCAGCGTACGGGCAGCATTCTCGTTTATCCCTACATTGTAGGGCACATACCCCAGTTCGTTGTAGTAGTCCAGCCCTTCACGTCCTACAGACCGCACCGGCCTGCCTTTTTCCACGTCGGCATTTTTCAGTACTGCTTCAAACAGTTTTTCAGCATCAAACCCATCTATTCCTTTGATGTATGCATCGGCGATGAGCGAAGCGGAGTTGGAACCGATCATACAATCCCTGTGACCGGGGCTGGCCCACTCAGGCAACCAACCAGACTCGGTGTAGGTGTTTTCCAGCCCTTGCATGATCTGAGCATTGAGCTCCGGGTACATGACCGTAAAAAATGGAAAAACAGCACGGAATGTATCCCAAAATCCATTGTCTGTAAACATATAACCCGGCAATACCTGCCCATTGTAAGGGCTGTAGTGCACTATTTCATCTTTTTCATTCAGCTCGTAAAACTTTCTGGGGAAAAGCAACAAACGATACAAGCAAGAATAGAAAGTACGCACATGATCGATGTTGTCATCTTCCACCACTATTCGCTGAAATTCTTTCTCCCAGGCCTGCTTGGCTGCCGCTTTTAACTTATCAAATGAAGCGTTCCCAATTTCCCTTGAAAGGTTTAATTCAGCCTGCTCCAGACTGATAAAAGACGATGCTACTTTCACATGCACCTGCTCTCCTACCTGCGTATCGAACCCTATAATGGCCCCTACGTGCTTTCCCTCACTGTTTAGGCTGTTTTCTTTGAGCTTCCAGTCGTCACTCCAGGTATGCTTAAACTTAAAATCCTTATCAAACTCCGCCACAAAATAATTGTGAAAATTATCGGGCACACCTCCACTGTTATTTCGGCAGTAGCCAATAATCTTTCTTTCTTCAGGAATAATCTTTACCATTGACCCTTCGTCGAAAGCATCGAGAATAATATACGACTGATCGCTATCGGGAAAGGTAAACCGAAACATGGCCGCACGCTCTGTAGGAGCTACCTCAGCTACCACATCATAGTCGGCAAAATAATTTTTGTAGTAGTAGGGTTTAACCTCCTCTACCTTGTGCGAAAAATAAGAAGCCCTTTCTTCTTCCTTGTACTTCAACTCTCCGGTAACAGCCATAAAGGAAAAAGCGGCATAGTCGTTGATCCACGGGCTGGGCTGGTGGGTTTGCTTGATACCTCGTATGGTTTTGTCATCGTACTTGTATGCCCATCCATCTCCCATTTTTGCCGTTTGTGGCGTCCAGAAATTCATCCCCCAGGGCAAAGCGATTGCAGGGTAGGTATTGCCATTGGACAGGCTAAAGTCTGAGTCTGTTCCCATCAAAGGGTTAGCATAGTCTACTAAGTTGGTAGTAGGCACTGCAAAGGTACTGCGCTCCTGCTGTACAGGCTGCTGGCACGACACCAGTGCGACCAGTCCACAGAGCGACACCCACCATCTGGCGTTATTCCATCTCATGTTTCGTTTCATCGTGTTAGTTTGAAAAATGTAATTTATGTATGTTGTAAAAAATTAATTCTGTGAAGTGCTCTCCGATGGCTTGTGGCCATTCATGGCGTAAAATAAAATGTACACATAGCACAGTATGGGCATCAGAAACGAGAGTTGTATACCTACCTGATCAGCTACCAGACCTTGCAAAGGAGGGAATAGCGCCGCTCCCAAAATCATCATGATCAGCAGCGATGAGCCCTGGCTGGTATGCTCGCCCAGGCCTTTGATAGCCAGGGTGAAAATATTGGACCACATGATAGAATTAAACAATCCTATAGCAATAGCCGACCAAAATGCCACGTATCCATCGGTAAAAACTACCAACAACAACATGACAATGATAACGGCTGCAAAAATGCCCAGAATACGTGCCGGGTGGGACTTGCCTATATAAAAAGCCAAAAAATTGAGCAATACAAACAGCAAGAACAATCCTACCTTCGAAAAGCTCAAAAGTTCCATGAAAAACACGCCATTTTCATTTTTGATACTCGTCATTAGGTATACCAAAGTGAAAGCAGCCAAGGCTACCAAAGCCATAAATCCGTATTTCTTAGTGCTGGCTTTTATCTCGCTCATAGAGATGGCTCCCATAAAACGACCAATCATAGCTCCGCCCCAATAATACGACAGGTAGACACCTCCTTCGGACTCATCGAGTCCCATGATACTATCCAATCCAAAAAAATTGATCAGAAAGCTACCTATTGCTACTTCAGCACCTACATAGGCAAAAATGGCAAACATACCAAAGCGCAGTTGTCGGAATTTTAAAGCTCCGGCTCCTTTCAGTATTTTTTCTTTGTTCACAAAAGTAGGTAAGTGCACCGCCTTGACCAGCAGAGCCAGAGCGACAAACATGCCTCCATAGATCAGGTAGGGCAGCTTCAATGAATCTACCGTAATAGTACCGTCAGAAAAGACCTTATAGATCAGCAATGCCCCGACAAATGGAGCCAGCGTAGTACCAAAAGAATTGTATCCCTGTGCCAGATTCAATCGACTGGAAGCCGTCTCTGGTTTTCCCAGTATTGCCGCATAGGGATTGGCTGCTATCTGCAGTATGGTAACTCCTGTAGCCAGCACAAACAGCGCACTCAAAAAGAAGCCGTATGCCTGATACTCGGCTGCCGGATAAAACAGACAGCACCCCAGTCCGCAAATGATCAAACCGATCACGATACCGTTCTTATATCCTATACGTGTAATAGGGTCGCCTTTGGAAACCGATATCAAAAAGTAGATAAGTGACACTATGAAGAAAGCCATAAAAAAAGCAAACTGCACTAGTGCAGCCTGAAAGAAATTTAGCTCAAAAGCTTCTTTTAGGTGGGGAATGAGTACATCGTTCATTACCGTAATGAATCCCCACATAAAAAATAAAAAGGAGATGGTGACAAACGGTTTGGTATAGTTTTGAGAGCCGGTATCGCCTGATACCTGTGTCGAATTATTGGGTTGTGTACCTGCCATGTGGTTTAGTTTGATAGTATTGAGTAAAACAAAAAAGCCCCGACCCGGCTAGCAAAGTAGCTGGAAATTCAGGGCGTAACATACTTTTTCATTGTTGAACTTACCTCCCCGGCTCCTCTCTAATGAAGAGGCTCCACGGGATAAAAAGCGGCCAAAACTATAAAATTCTACCCATACCAAAAATGTTTTTAAAAAATACTTTACCCAGGCATAGTCGGCCTGTGAAACCACCTTTACACTCATTCATTCGGCATTGTTCTTGCTATGCGGTATCCTTTTTACACTTAAGTACACATAATTACATATGAAGATCAACCGGTTCTATTTATTACTTACACTGCTTTGCCTCACGCATTATCACCTACAAGCCCAAAGCGATGATTTACAGCACTACATCTGTACCCGTGCTACTGAACCCATCGTAGTAGATGGAAAACTCGATGAAAAATCGTGGAAAAAAGCAGAGTGGACGCAGAAGTTTGTAGATATAGAAGGTAGCAAGAAGCCTCTGCCCCTCTACGACACTCAGGTGAAAATGCTCTGGGACGAGAACTATTTTTATATAGCAGCAAAAATGTATGAGCCACACATCTGGGCCACTTACGACAAGCACGACATGGTCATTTTTCATGAAAACGATTTCGAAGTATTCATCGACCCTGATGGCGACACTCACAACTACTACGAATTTGAAATCAATGCACTAAACACCCACTGGGACCTGATGCTACTCAAACCCTACCGCGACGGTGGCCCTGCTATAGACAGCTGGGATATCAAAGGAGTGAAAAAAGCGGTATATATAGACGGCACACTAAACGACCCCTCCGACAAAGACAACTACTGGATTGTAGAGCTGGCCTTTCCCTGGGAAGTACTGGAAGAAGCCGCACACGGACGCCCAAAAGATCAAACCTACTGGAGGGTAAACTTTTCGCGGGTAAACTGGCGTATGGATACCAGCGACGGTTACAAGAAGGAAATCAATCCCAAAACAGGAAAACACTACCCCGAATTTAACTGGGTATGGTCTCAACAAGGCGTAATATCCATGCACCAGCCCGAAACCTGGGGCATTGTACAGTTTTCTGACAAACCTGCCGGCACCAAAAACATAGAAAAGGTAAGCACAGTGCACGAAGACACCAAAGCTGTGTTGAGGGAGGTTTATTACGCTCAAAGGCGATACCGGTCGAAACACAAACGCTATGCTGAAAAACTCAGTGACCTGTTTGACAACAACACTCTACCTAAGGGAGATATAAAATTAAACACTACGGCTTCAATGTACGAAGCTACGCTTGCATCGCCCGACGGCCTGATCTGGCACATCTCGCAAGATGGACACACCTGGGCCAGCAGACCCAGGAAATAATACACAGGTTATGCTTCCTAAACTTGCGATGTATTCAAAAACCGATTAGCATCGTTTTCACTTTAGGAAAATTGACTATCACCAACATTTACGCTATTTTTAAGCTTGTCTTGTATAACTCCTATTTTGGGTGAGCATATATAAGACAAGCTTAAAAAGGCTAAAACAGGCAGAAGTTCAAAATATCATACATTATTAAATGCCTTCGTTTTTAAAACTTATTTTCAACTAAAACCTGCTCACTCATGAGTTTACAGTACATAACAGACGATAAAGGGCAGACTACCGGGGTGTTTATACCTATACATGAATGGAACAATATCAAGTCAAAATACCAGGGCATTGATCATGAAATTCCAGAATGGCATGAGGACATTATCGATCAGCGCACCCAAGATTACAAAAACAACCCTGATCAGGCACTGGACTTTGATCAGGCTATGGATGATATAGAGAAGAGTCTCTAAATGTACAAATCTGTCATCCTTCCCCTGGCCAAGCTAGACATCAAAAGTGCTGCCGAATGGTACAATGATAAGCAACCTGGGCTTGGGAAAAAATTCACCTCTGCTGTAAGAAAAAAAGTCAGTGTGATACGTCAAAACCCAAAAGCCATAGCTGTCCGATACAAAGATTCCCCCACAGCTCTGCTGGAAACATTTCCCTACATGATCCACTTCAGTATCGATGAAGACAACAAACAAATTGTTATTTCAGCTGTTCTAAGCACCCATCGCAAACCTGACCTCTGGACCAACAGGTAGATTCTGCATAAATACCGCTTACACCAAAATTTAATGTCAAAAAGATAGGTTTACAGTAACTCCTGAAGAAATATTCACCTTCCTTTTCATCCTCATTACTGTACTTTTATATATGAGTCAGGACACTCGCGCCAGCTATGCTTTATTTTTCATGCATCAAAATATGACATATTTTTTTGAGTAGTAGTGACCGACTGGTTATCTCATGTGTTTGGTAAATGTCTTCATCTCGCAAGACGGACACACATGGGCCAGCAGACCCAGGAAATAACCTTTATCCAGGAATAGCTGAAAAGAGTAAAGCAGGAAGGCCGAAATAAATGCACATTCGGCCTTCCTGCTTTTTTATTATAAATCTACCGTAATAGGCCAGCCCTTAAATTGCTGCGCTGTACCCGTGGTAACGTCTACTTCTCTTGGCCAGCATTCGAATGTGACCTGCTTAGCCGCTTTGTTGAAACGAATCAAACCATATCCGGCACCATTAGAAGGTGTATCCGGGTTGGCATAGGCCTGCATGGTAATCTTATTGTTGAAACCATCCAGAAAACGTCCCGTCCATGGCAAAACATCATTGTTGTTTTCACCAGGCTTCTCATCTTCAGGCCACCACCATCGGCTGTAGTAGTTGTTTACAATGGCTGGCACTACAAATGCCCAGGGACCGTCTTCAAACTGATCTACCCCATGATGAATAACGGTAGCTAGGTGCTGATCTCCGGCAATGTGTACTGCATTTGCTTTTTTGATCGACTTGAGGGCTGTATTACGCCCGGTCTGAGGCCATCCGTTGGAATCCAGATCGGCATGTAACCTGTTGTCTTTGCTACCGTGAATATGCGCTCCTCCACAAAATCCTGTAGCCGACAATACGGCTTTCATCTCCGCAGGGTCATCTGCCCAGTCTTCTAAAAACTTCTCCTGTCGATCGCCCAGCAACTCCAACCCTTCCAGGTCTATAGAAGACGGATCATACTCCGGATTGCGTATATGATCAGGTCTTGGTCCCTGCTGAGGGATTTTTCCCTTAGGACCTGTTTTAAACTTTCTATCTTCAATGATTGCAAAATCTACATCTCCTACTTTCAGGTTGGTGTAGTACACGCCTATACCCTGCTCTATGGGGGTTGGATCATAGGGGTCGGGCAAGTGTGCGGTCTGGCATCTTTCTACCATTTTCACATACTCATGATGGTAAAAATATCCCCCATCGTTTCCTGCCGGGCTGGAAGCTTTTTTGCCATTTTCTCCCCATAAGTTACCCTGACCTATATCATGGTCGTCTGGAATGGTAACACAGGGTCGATTTCTAAATACTTCTCTAAACTGCATGCCAAATTTGAGCCAGGCAGCTGTATGCTCTTTGTGGTCGTAGGATTGATCTCCTGCAAAAAACACCAGGTCGGGATCCTGATGGTTTATGTTTCTCACATAATTAGCCCGATCTCCTCTGTCTTGATTGCTATTGCAAGACAAGGCTGCCAACTTGATCTCGGTTTTGTCTTTAGGGTCTTTTCGGATTAGCCCCTCAAATGAAGCCCGCTTTCCATGCAGCAGTCGATAGGGAGTATCACGGCTGTCGTCCCAGTTTTCTACCCTAAAAAGCGCAGACCAGCCCAGGTCGTTTACTTTTTGCTTTTGTATTTCTTTCCATTTGCCATTTTCCTTTATCTCTAATCTCACTTCACGCGTTTCACTGGGATAAAGCGGAAACAGCTGAGCAGAAAGCTTTAGCGTTTGGTCAGAAAGCGTGTAAATACCAAAGGCCACCACATCTTTGCGATCTACTTTCATGTTTACAATGGGATTGTCGGCCCGGTTCCACCAATCATTGGTTGCCAAGGTGTCTACTTTCGTAAAAGGGGCTTTTACCGGCAGGTCAGTGGCTGTCGGTTTCTTTGTAAGCTTGCAGGCTACCAAAAAAGCCAGTAGCGCTACACATACAGTTTTGTTCATAATAAAGTGTTTTTATTGTAAGTATTATGTGGAAAGGTCTCGTCTTGTAGCACAATTATAACAGCTATTGTCGATTATGCTAAGGCTAAAATTCGTAATAAATACGGTAATAGCAAAATAGACTGCACTGACCGGCCCCCAACTTCTCCTAAAAACACTTCCAAAATGAATCCTCTGTAGCCTACTCATTACCTTCTGTAAGCTATCCAGGGCACATTTATGACTATTTACCCATGTGGTCCCCTTGATAGTTTTCTAAGACGATTTTCATTTTTCCCAACCCCATAATTTCGCATTCCGGGGGGATCACCCCACACGCCCTTTTGCGGCTTCTCTTCTGTGTACGGCCTTTGATACCAATCAGGAATTTCATTATCTGAAGGTTTGTCTCCTGTTAGTTTTTGCCACTTATTCAGGGCATTTCTTAACTCCTTCGCTTTCTTAGCATATTCAGGGTCTTTGAGTAGATTTTTCGTTTGGTGTGGATCGTTCTTGTAATCATAAAGTTCTTCAGCCTCTCGAGGAAACCTGAATGGATCTTTTTGTAAATCGGTTAACTCCCCTTTATCATTCAGTTCGATCATATAATCAACAAACCGTTTTTGACCAATACCGCTACGTTCAGGATGACCATTCTTGATAAATAAAAAACCTTCAGCATCTCGCACTGATCGATAATAGCTTGAATATCCATGCCAGTTTTGTTCTGAAAAAACATACTTATTGACCGGTTTCTTCGGGTTTGAGTACAACAATTGCAAAACCGAATTGCCCTGAAAAGTATATGCGTCCGGCTCACCTCCTGCTAGCTGTACCAATGTCGGTGCAAGATCCACGGCACTTACCAGATGCGCCACCGTTTGATTTTTCTTTACTTCATTCGGCCAGCTTATCAGCAAAGGTGTCTTCATGCCTGCATCGTATATATAGGCTTTAGACCGCCAAAATGGCCTGCCATTATCTGCCATAAAAAGGATAACGGTATTGTCATACACCTTTTGCTCTTTGAGTTTTTTTATCAGTTCTCCTACATGATGGTCGAGGCGGTATATTTCATCATAATAAGCAGCCAATTGTTCTCTCATATATTCTGTATCAGGAATGTACGGCGGCACCATTACATCCGATGGGCTATGCACTTTAGGAGCTGTCCAGGGTGCATGCGGATCATGTGCTGCCAACCACATGAAAAAGGGTTTGTCTTTTGGCCTATCCTCCAAAACCTGAATCCAATTGTCTGCTCCTGATTCTCCTCCTTTATGGTCCACATGATCAAACCCTTTCTTCGCGGGTCCACTGGCTTCTAACCAGTGGTAACCGATGTGCCACTTACCACTCTGCGCGGTATAGTAACCCAAACGCTGCAACACTTCAGGAAAGTAATCTAATCCATCGAAGAATGCCGGAAACGGAACATTGTAAGTCGGTAGAGCCCCTGTTGCCAGGTCTGTTTGACCATTGGATACGGGGTATCGCCCGGTAACAATACTCGCTCTGCTCGGACTACAATTGGCTGCTGTCAAAAAAGCATTATGAAATGTTATTCCGCTTTCGGCTAACTTCTGTAAGTTCGGCGTTTTGATCCCTGCATTTCCGTAGCAGCTTAAGTCATCCGAACTCAAGTCATCGGCTATTATCAATACAATGTTAGGTTTTGTCGGATGGTTTTTATCCTGAGCGCTACCAGCCAGACTCCACAGACACAACAACAAGCACCCGCAGAAAACTACCTCTCTGAAATTATTCCTCATGGTTGATTTCATAATCGTGTCCCCTGATAAGGGGAAACTGAATAAAGCCACCACCTATGGTATAATCAACGAATTCATTTGCTGTTTTGTCCCTTACCTTCGCTTTGTCAAAGTCCGTGTTTTCTCTCCTGACGATACGACTTTGAGTTTGCCCATCGGGATATGTAAATGTATAAATTTCTTGTTGGCTGCCTGTTGGATACACTCGTGCTGTGAGCTTTTCCTGGCCGGGTTGTCGCTCCACTACCACTCCTTTGCCTCCTACGAAAAGAGGTGTTTTATGCAAGGGCAATTCATAGCCTTTTAACCACAACGGTCCCTGAAATTCTTTACCGGTTTGGTAGTCGTACCATGTGCCCTGAGGCAGGTATATATTCTTTTTTCCTTCTTGCTGATTTTTAAGCAAGGGCACTGCCAGTAATGACTCCCCGATCATCCACTGATACCCCGGCAAACCTGCTACTACCGTATCCTGCGGAAAAGCTATAGTCATGGGCGTGAGTGTAGTCGGGTATCCGGAATGGTAACCCGCCACAGCTGCACTATACATGTATGGTACCAGCGTGTAGTGAGCGTCTATTGTCTTTTTAAACAACTCTCTCTTTGCTTCGGGCCATTTTTCAGGATATGCACCTACTGACATACCTGCAGTCAGTGCCAGCAACCAAGCATGGCGAATGTTTTGGTCTACACTTTTCAAATTGTGCATATTGTGTACACCTGCCACGTCCGAGTATACATTTGGGTAACCGCTGGCTGCATACTGAAAATAGTTGTTGGGTATTCTTCTTGAGGTTTCACGCACCCCGGTATCATTGATACGCAAGAGCGTGCCCGGTGCTGTATACATGCCGTTTCTAGCCATAACTAACCCTCCTTTATTGGCTATTTGTGTTATTGGTTTGTTATAAATGGTGGTCAGTGAATCCAGGTCCATCATGGTGTCTTCTTTGATGCCATCTACTCCCCAGCGAGCATATTGCTGCTGATACCAATCGGCTGCTCCCGGTGCATTACCATCTACCAAATAACACGGTACGATCGGAAAAATCCCCGACGTAATTTTAAAAGGTGACCCTGTATGATCTTTGACGAGAAAACCTTTTTCCCGTGCCTCTATAGAAAGGTCATTACCCAAAAATGTCTTTACCTTCAGGTTTTTGTCGCGCTTATCCGTTACCGGATAGTAGGGGCCACCCTCCGGCACAAGGTTGGTTCGCAGGCCTATCATCCAGTGAATATGATTGTCATTCATCCATTTTTTAAAACCTACCGGATCAGGAAATTTTGCTCCCCACCTGCCAAAGCTGGTCGTAGTACCTCCCGTTTCCCAAAAGCCTGAGCCGGTTACTGCCCAACGGATAGGATATCCATTGTTGTGGAATTTTTCCAGTATACCCTGTACCGTCTTTTGATTGGTATTCCAGCCGAGCGCATCCCACGACTCCCAGCCCAATTCAAACAGCCTATACTTAGGCTTCACGTCTTCATACCCCTGTGCATTTCGTAAGTTTTTATATGCAGCATATATCGTTTTAGGGTCACCTATCAGGTAGTGAAATGTCGTTTCACCCGAGCGGGTAATATTCATCGCATATTCATTTGGGGTCAAGGTCACAGACTTTTTTCCATCATCGAAAAACACACCAGCCATACTATTGAATGGAAATATGGCAAATGTACTCAGCCACCTATGCCCTCCACCATTGTTGATGATGGGGTATTCTGATCGTTTATTTTTTACCAGATTAAATTCTTTTTCGAAAGCACCGGCATCTCCCAACCCATGTGCTACTGGCATGCCGCCCAGCCTTAGTGAAATACGACTATTCCCTGCCTGGTGTGGCACTACAGAAAAGACTATTTGCCCACCATCTATGGCTACTTTTACTGTGGCTTCCTTGCCTGAATAGGTAGTAACTTTATAAGCATCACCTATCTGATCTACCGCTATTATGGAATCATTATCCAGTGTCATGCCTGATATGCTATGCGCGGGAGCCAATTCTTCCCCCTCTATCGTAGAAATGGAAAAAGCAAAGTTTTCCTTGTCAATATCTACTCTGTAGCTTTCGCTTTTTAAGGTAAAAAATGAGCTATGTCCGGTATGGCACCCTGCCAGCAGGCCGCTTACAGCCATCACGGCTATGATTAAAATAAGGGGTTTCTTTTTCATACTTTTCCTTCTCTGTGTTTTCTCCGGTTTTATTTCTGTCTGATATTTTTTCAAGCCAAGTTACGCTACTTACAGCAGGGAACCAGCATGGAAGTCTCCTCCTCATCCAGTCCATCATTCCAGTCCATTTCAGCCATCCTGAAATCCTTTTGATCGCCGGATGAACGAGACAAATACCACTTACCATCTAAATCTCTAACGACCTCTGCCGCATGCCATGGAAAAATGCTTTTCACTTTATCACTTACTTTCCATTTGAAAGGAGATTTACTTCTAAAAAACTCCTGTGCACCATGAGGCCAGGGTCGAGCCGATAGCGTAAGGTAGTAGTAATCTCCCCGTTTTACTACAAAGGGGGATTCCACTCCGGGGCTTTCTGTATGCTCATCGAAGCATATCTTGGGACCGTCCCAGTTGACCAAATCCTTGCTAGTGCTGTAACCAACGACCCAATGTTTGTCATCTTTCATCATGCTGTAGTACATTATCCATTGGTCTTCATGCCTGAACACCATAGGGTCTTTGTTTTTGAGATTTGGATTGGCATCATTAGCATAAGCAAACAATGGTTCTGTGCTTGGGTGCGTCCAGTTATACAAGTCGGGAGAAGTAGCATAACGTATTTCCCGAGGGCTGCCTATGCTGGTGTAAAACATGTAGTACAAATCATCATGAAAGACAATGTGAGGTGCCCATATCTCCCGACCTTTATACTCGAAAGGCTCAGCCTTGTGCCACCCTCTTTGTGTAAGTGAATCGGCTGTTAAGTGTATAAATTTCACCGATGGACTCATAATACCATAGAGGTGCCACTTTTTATCTTTGGGGTTGAATATAATCGTGTGATCATAGGCAAACGGAAGCTCGTACAAGGTGAACAATTCCCCAACTTCTATGGACTTGCTCGTATCACTCCGCTGACCCACAGAGGATAATGTTTTTTTTTGCTGCTGACACCCTGTAACAGCCCAAACAAATACTACTAGTAGTGTAACTCGTAACAATTTCTTTTACTCTTTTTAAGATAAACATAAAACAAAGGAGGCTGTCTCAAAAGCAACAAACTACCACCTTATAAATCTTCAACACGCGATTGAAAAAAAACAGATGGTAGTTTGTGAAAAATGTTTGAAATCTGACTCAGAACATTACCTACTGAGACAGCTCCTTACAAACTAAACTTGACTATTAATATCCATCATTTTGCTGTATGGTAAATCCATTGGCCTTATACAGGTCTACTTCAGACTGTGGAATAGGCAGCAGGTAGTCGCGAGGTGTTGTAAAATTCCTCTGGTGTGCATTTTGCCAGTTGCCATTGAGTCGGGTATCGTATGCCGTAGGATTTACTACGCCATTGATCAGCAGTGAACGCCAATCATCGTACTCCGACCGATCCGGATAAGTTACTACACCATCCTGATCGATAGTAGGCACACTACCTGCTGTAGCATTTGGCAAATCCAGTACACGCCCAATCAGAGGTTCGTTTCTTACTTTTTCGGCTATTTTCCAACGCAACATGTCTATGTAGCGGAAACCTTCGTTGGCCAGCTCTACCCTTCGCTCCATTCTCAGTATTTTTCTCAAACCTGCCTGACTTGTTTCAGTAATCTGAGGGTAGCTACCGCCACCCCAGGCTCTTTGTCTAAGTGTATTGAGAGCCTCCCTGGCTGCTGCCAGATTTCCATTTGCTTCTATTTCTGCTTCAGCCTTGATCAGATACAATTCTCCTAATCGCATAAGGATAAAATCATTGTTGCCTGATCCTATATTGCTCGCTACAGCTTCAATGTCTACAAATTTTTTCCAGAGATAACCGGAAAGCCCCGCCGGCCACTGCGCCGAACGACAGTTCTCATTGAGCACACGTACAGGTTGGCCATCTACAAAACGAGTAGTCTGCAGGCTGTCGCGGTGCGACTCGTGCACATACCCTCCCCATACTTCCTGAGGCACTACGATGGATGCTTTCAGCCGTGGGTCTCTGTTGTTCCAGGGGTCTGTGGGATCATACGCGGGATCCTGATCAATAGGCAATCCATTGGCCGTAGGGTACGCATCTACCAGATTTTGTGTGGGTAGCTGCTGACTAAAAATACTCCCAAACCTATACCCCATTCGCAAGGGCATGTTGTGTGTTCTGAAATCCTGATCGTAAGGCACACGCAACATGATCTCTGATGAATTTTCTCCAGCTAATGAAAACAATTCTTCGTAGTTGGGGTGTAAGGTAATACCTTGCGCCTCTGCAGCAGCTATCGCTTTGTCGGCAGCAGTAGCCGCTACAGCGTACTGCCCAGCATAGAGTGCTATCCGGGCTTTCAATCCCCAAACTACTGATAAAGTAACCCGATCCTGTACTCCTGAAAGGGAAGCATCGATAAGTTGAGCTGCTTCATCCAGGTCAGCCAGCAACGTTTCTTCAATTGTAGTTTTAGCCGTTCTGGGCAGATAGGCTTCTGCCGGGTCGTTTACCAGAAAATCGATGTATGGGACGTCTCCAAAAAACAGAATAAGGTAATGGTAGTAGTAGGCTCTTAAAGCGAGTGCCTGTGCCCTGTAATCGTTATAAACAGACGTTTCTACGACCTCTTTGGCCCTTTCCATATTGCCAAGCATACTATTTGCTCTGGCTATAGCCCGGTACAAATCGAAATAAATACCTCCAAATCCACTGTTGGCATCATGCACACTATTGCTCAGTGCCTGAATACCCAACTGTTCATCGGTAAGCCTGTACAGACCATTATCTGTGAGGGTATTTTCCATAAACATGGTTAGCGGCAGCCCCTCCGGACTTGGCTCATTTAATCTGCCATAAATTCCATTGAGCGCCAACTGAAGCTGATCGGCATCTGCAAAGAAGGTAACGTCGGTGGGGTTTTCTAGTGGTTCCAGATCCAATGCCACATCTGAGCAGGCAAATGTGCCCAGCATAAGTGCAAACACTGCGGCTATTCTTTTTATCTTTTTCATGTTCTAGTCTTTATGGGATTAAAAAGTAACATTGACACCAAATGTGTAGGACACTACTATCGGGTATATGTGTCCCTGAGAATTGTTAGGTATCAGTGGGTCGATTCCTTCCGGCAAGTCCTTGTTGAATGTAAACAAGTTTTGCCCGGTAGCATACACCCTTACCTGCTCCATAAAGGTATTGCTCAGCAGAGCTCTTGGCAGGTTATACCCCAGGGTAATGTTTCTGATTCTTAAATAAGAAGCATCAAACAGGTAGGTAGAGTTCGTGCGGCTATTGTTGCTGCCGCCACTGTAGGGTTTGATGATAGGAAATCTGGCATCCGGGTTTTCAGGCGTCCACGATTCCGTAAGGTGATACTCCTGAATGTTGCCTGCATTAAACAGTGGCTGTACGAGATTCCGCTGTAAAAAGACTTCTCTGTCGCCTACTCCGATAGCTGCTACCGAAAAATCAAATCCCTTGAACGTAAGCCCTGCATTGATAGCATAGGTGAAGGAGGGAAATGAATTTCCCAGAATCACTCTGTCATCCAGGTTGATGACTCCATCTGCTTCATCGGGAATTCCGTCGTTGTTTGTATCTACTGTGAGTTGGTCTTTGTAGCGAATGTCACCCGGTTCTAAAGCACCAAACTGTGTCGGAGCTGCGTCGATTTCATCCTGGCTTTGAAAGATCCCCTCAGACTCGTATCCAAATATAGAAAAAGCTGCCTCTCCTACTTTTGTTATGCTATTGCCACTAATCAAAAAGTCTTCACCATTAAGATCAGTTACTTCATTTTTTACAGTGGCTATATTTCCTCCAACATTGTAGCTAAAATCATCACCTATTTTATCTCTCCACTCTAACTCCAGCTCAAAGCCTGTGTTTTTCATACTAAAAACATTGCCTACAGGCGAGCCCAAACCTGCCACAGCGCTTACTCGCTGCACTCCCAACAGATCTTTGGTTTTGTTGTCGTAATACTCCAACGAGCCGGTAAGACGCTGATCAAGAAGACCAAACTCTACACCAACATTGATTTTTTCTGCCGTTTCCCATGATATAGAGGGGTTTGACAATACCTGCTGGGCTGCTCCCTGCTGTATTTCGCCATTGGCAAAGTGGCTGGATCCTATGGCTATAAGAGATGCATAAGGGAAGGTAGAACCTATGGACTGATTACCCAGCTGCCCCCACGAACCTCTTAGCTTTAAATTGCTCAACAATGCCGATGAAGCTAAAAAGGGTTCTTCGATGATTCTCCAACCCACCGACACACTGGGAAAAGTTCCCCAACGATTAGCCGGAGCAAATCTGGAAGACCCATCGCGACGCACGTTTACTTCAAAGAGATACTTGCCCTTATAGATGTAATTTAACCTGCCAAAGTAAGACTCCAGTCCATTGTGGTCGGCTGTTCCTGAATTGCCATCATTTTCAGCGTTACCATTATTAAGTATTTCAAAATCCTGAATGATGTAATCAAATCTGGAGGCCGAAAAGGAATTGGTGCTATACTTTATCATTTCATAGCCGAGCATAGCCCTGAAATCATGATCGCCGAATGTAGTTTCGTATAATGCTGTTGAGTAAAAATTGTCAGTAAAATTGCGCGAGTTGCTCTGTGATAGTGTTGTCTGGTTATTTGTACCGGCACTTATGTAAGTAGGGGTACCGCCAAAAGTCTCATACGCAGGATAGCGTAATCTGAAATTGCTACCGTAGGTATCTCCATGCTCGGGCGAGTAGCTTGCGCTAAGTGTCAGGCCTTTCACAGGGCGAAATACTGCCCGTAGCAGCCCTCTGAAGTAATTGGACTCACTGGTATTAGATCCTGCTAGTTTTACACCCGCTATAGGATTGCCTCCCGTAGAGGGAAATGCATAAGTACCATCGCTATAGATGGCCGGAAAAATAGCCGGCTGGCGATACACCGCGTTTACTCCTGTACCACTGGGCGAGGATTCGGATATCGACCTTCGGAAATTTAAATCGAGGCTTATGTCTATTTTGGGTGACACAGTAAAATCAGTATTGATTCGCCCCTGATATCGCTTAAATCCAAAGCCGGGGATATTTCCATCCTGATCCTGATAAGACAAAGAAGCTTTTGACCGCAGGGTTTCGTTTCCACCGCTCACACTCACATTGTGATAATGCGTAAAACCTGACTCTGAAAACAACAGGTCTACCCAATCGGTATCTGGGAAGTTGTCTTTGTCGTTGGGATTGTCTCTATACTGCTGCAAAAGCGCATCGTCTCCTACCGTTTCGAGGTAAGTAATGGCATCTACCATTTTTGGCTGATTGGTAGGCTGCTGAAACCCCATGTAGGTGTTGTAATTGACTTTTGCCTGACCTGCCTTTGCTCTTTTGGTTGTAACCAAAATAACACCATTTGAGCCTCTGTTGCCATAGATTGCCGCCGCACCGGCATCTTTCAGCACTGATATACTTTCGATATCGTTAGCGTCGATTCCATTTATGTTTCCTTCAACACCATCTATAATCACCAACGGGCTGGACGAAGCGTTGATAGAGCCTATCCCTCTTACTCTGAGTGCTGCACCATCACTACCAGGCTGCCCGCTACTTTGTATAGCCGTTAGCCCCGGCGATATTCCCTGCAGCGCCTGTGATGTCTGAAACACAGCTTGCTTGGCCAGGTCTTTGGCGTCTATCACTGCTACCGAGCCGGTCAGGTTCACTTTCTTTTGCTCGCCATAACCTACTACCACTACTTCCTCCAACTGTTCGGCATCTACCTGCATCTGTATCTGCAATGTGGACTGTCCTCCCACATTGACATCCTGAGTGGCGTATCCTACATATGACACGCTCAATACCGCCGACGCATCAACGTTCAGCGAAAAACCACCGTTGAGATCGGTAGTGGTTCCTTGTGTAGTGCCTTTGACCACTACAGTTGCCCCCGGGAGCCCTTCTCCGTTTTGATCTACTACTTTACCGCTTACGGGCAATTGCTGTGCCTGTAGCGCAAAAGCAGCGAAAATACATACTAATAGTACATGTACTTTTTTCATAGTTTGCTAGTTTTAAGTTTCATTATTAATACACACCTCGAATATCGAGGCAGGGACACCTTCGCACGGGTGTCCCGTTTCTATGATTATACCTGTAGTACTTACAGGATTTGGCAATTCCACTCTATTGAGTGTGTGGCGGTTGTCTTGCACCTGGTGCAGCACCTCGCCTTCTAGTGATTTAATCGTGTAGTTTTTTATACAAAATGGTATTTCAGCTTCCGGATGTCCCCATAGTGAGGATTCCAGGGGGTGGTCAAAATCGGTATCAAAGTGAAGCTGAATACTTTTTACGGGTTTTGGTTCAGACCACCGAATAGTCAGGTTTGGGTTGGTGTCGTCAGGTGAGGCTACCCATGCATTTACCCGATGGGTAGGCCGGGTATATCCGTTGGCTACATTGTCTGCTTCAAACGCGAACAATGGCGGTTTTATCTGCATCGCTATGTTGTGGCCGTCTGGTCTGCGCTCGGGTGTCCAAAATTCAAAATCATCTACTCCTATGTCATTCAGACTAATCTGACTTCCATTGTTCGATACTGATGCATGCTTTTTGTTAAACACAGTGAGCACACCGGTTATCCGCTGCATACTGGTATACAAGGATACTTCCGTATTTTTTAAAAAAGTAAGGAATCCATACTGTGATGTAGGTAACGCCTCGCCAAAGGTTAACTCCAGCCACTGCTCTCCTGCTTGTAGATCGCTATGGATTACCTCCACTATGGTATCCGGCGTGTGGTTTTGTTTTTTACTGCTTGTGCGCAACTCACAGGTTAGTCGGGTTGCTTTTTCGGCCAGCACCTTTACTTTGAAGGTATAGGATTTGCCCTGCTCCAGAGGTAGCATTTGAGCCGATGACATAGTTAGCTTTTTCCATTCTCCATCGAAGGGAATCGCTTTTAACTCAAGAGTAGAAGAAGCCGACACTGTGGCTCCCTGTAGTAAGTCGCTTTCCTTTTGAATGGGGACTAACGGTATACTCTGTCCTGCCAGGTTAAGTTTTTGCTGGAGTCGGCTCATATATCGGGCCTGCTGCAAATCTTTGGGCTGGCATTTTTCTTTTATGGCCATGGCTGCTGCCATACCCACTGCCTGACCTCCATGTGCACAAGTAGCCATGACACGCGTAGATGCAAAGGCGACATGTGTGGCACTAATGATCCTGCCTGCCAAAAACAGATTACTTATATGCCGGGGTAAAAAGCAACGGTAAGGAATCTGATAAACTCCCTTGCTGTGCCATTGATCACAGCCGGGCAATTGACTGTATACACCCTCGGCCGGGTGCAAGTCAAGCGCCCACCCGCCAAAAGCTACAGCATCAGCAAAAGTTTTTTGCTCCACTATATCCTGCTGCTTTAGTATATATTCTCCTTCAAAACGACGGCTTTCGCGCTTGCCGGGAATAGTACCTACCCACTCGAGGGTAAGGTCGTCTACGTTTTCAAAAGCCCCACTATTTTTGATGTAGTCCCATACTCCATAGACTATCTTCCATAGTTCCCACTTTATTTCTTCCGAATCGTGAATGGTATCTTTTGTGCCTCCATACTCTATCCACCACAACCGGCAACCATGATCTTTTTCGTTAAGTTTTTTGTAGCGAGGTATCGCTTTTATGTCCTTGAGGGCAAATTCCGGTGCTACAAATTTCACCGGTTGTTCTGCCCGTTTGCTATAAAAATAAATGGTATGCCCGAGTAATTCTCCGTATTCTTTTTCGGGAGCGAGTTTTTCTCCAAATTCATGCTGTGGTTCTGCGCCTATCCTAAATGGTGCTCCGGCCTGAAATGCGACCAATCCATCTCCAGATGCATCACAAAATAGTGTTGCGTTAATTTTATACTGTGTGCTGTTTTGGCTGCAAAATGCATGAACAGCCTGGATCGTCTGGGGATCACTTTTTACCACTTCGTATACAGCGGTATTGAGCAATAGTGTAATGTTGGGTTCGTTGGCTACTTTTTCAAGCAGGATGGTGTCCAGTATCAGTGTATTTCCTTCTTTGTTGCGGTACAGGTTTTCGAGTAATATTTCGTCTATCACCCCTCCTTCTCTTGCCCAACGGTTGTTGTTGCCCATGTGTGAGGTAGCCCCGAGTATCCATAAGCGCACCTCGCTGGACGCATTACCTCCCAATACGGGTCTGTCTTGCACCAACGCCACCTTTATCCCTTGCCGAGCAGCGGTAATGGCAGCACATACACCAGCCATACCCCCTCCTACTACTAGCAGCTCTACGGCTATCTCTTTGGTAAAAACAGACCTTACACTTTCCTTAAATGCTTCTTTAATCACTTTTTCTTTCTTTTATTGAATAAAATACCCGCACCCAGCAACATGACTGCAGCTCCCATTGTCCCAACCAACAAACGTCCGTCATGTGCCAATACAGCCAAGAGTAGTATCATCATCCCAATACTCATAATACCCCAGGCTATTACAGACACTCCGGCAGTATTAGATCCGGGCTCTGTATCGGTTTTCTGATTTTCTTTTTGCCGGTTCTGCTGCTGCAATTGATAACTTTCGTACGATACATGCGGACGGTTTTTCATCCGCAAAAACACTTCGAATCCTACAAGGACTACAGCAGGGCATACCACCCCGAGTATCATCTCCTCGCTTCTGGACAATACCACACCGAATAGAGCTGTACCAAAAAACTTAAGCACTGCATTGACTATCAGGCTAATCAAAGTGGCCGTTAGTACTGTTGTGCCATTTTGTACTTTTGAAAACAAAGACCATACAGGTGGAAAAAACAGTGCACTACCGGTAATAGCTGCCACGCTGAGCACTACTTCTACTACTCCACCCATAGCCGGAACCAACAGCGCTACACCAATAGTGATACAACCAAACACGGCTGTTGCCCACCGTGCTACTTTCATAGTGTGAGTGTCTGTAGACTTTGGGGCTATTTTTTTATACCAATCGTTTGTAAATACCCCTGCTGCTATATTCAGGGTACTGTTGATAGAACTGGCCGTAGCAAAAACCATAGCACCTAACATGAGTCCAAGCAGCCCTTTGGGCAATATTTCTCTGCAAATCATCAGGTAAGCCCCCTCGTCAGCCAATCCCTGCAACTCCGGGTTCATTACCTTGTAGATCATAGGAGGCAGCATCCATATCAAAGGACTAAAAAGGTATAATACTCCGAATGTCAAACCTGTTTTTTTGGCTTCTGACGGAGTGGAAACACTGGTAAAACGCTGCACATACGCCCAGTTACCTCCTATGTAGACCATATTATAAAACCCAAAGGCAATCAAGAAACCTATGCTATACTCCTCGGTATGCCATGCGAAAAGTTCGCTAGGGGCATTTTGCAAAAACCCGGATACACCTCCCACCTGATCGAATGCAAGTGGTAGCACTATAATAACTGCTACTGTAAGTACCACAAACTGTAATACATCAGTCACCAACACTGCCCATAGCCCTCCTACTGTGGTGTAAACTGTAATAAGCCCACCTAGTACTACTATAACTGCATACAGTGGCACTCCCGTGGTAATTTCTACCAGACGAGCTACCGGGTAAAGAAATGCTCCGGTAGTGAACATGGATATAAACAAAAAAAGCGTGGTATATACCCGCTGAGTCTTCTCACCCAGGCGCAGGGTTATATACTCCGCTACCGTCAGGGTTTTAGTTTTGTTCCAGCGGGGAGCTATAAAAAAAGCCACCAATAAGCCCGCTACACACATGGTAGATTGTATGCTTACAGCTACCAGACCATGAGTATAAGCTATTGATCCCCATACTACAAAAGTGCCCACCGAGAAAAAACTCATATACAGGGACAACCCACTAATCCACCAGGGCACTGCTCCTCCGGCAGAGAAAAAGCTTTTCATTGTGCTGCCGCTTTTAGAGAACACTACCCCGGTAATAAATACCACTATAGAAAATACCACCAGTGTGGCTGAGTCGAAAAATCCCATTTTTTACAATTGATAAGGTTTCAAATATGACTAAGCTATTGATTTACAAGATGAAAATTTATGAAAATTATTTCCGAAAACGTTTTCGGAAACGATACCGATTTTCGGAAACGTTATCGAAAACAACTACTATTGCAGCTGGATCGCTGGCATATAGCCCTGGCAGATTTTTTTTCACGGAGGATAAATACTATGAAACACGTAACTATAAAAGATGTAGCCAAAACACTAAATGTGTCTGTATCTTCTGTATCGCGAGCTTTCAACGACAAGTACGACATAAAGGAAGAAACTAAACTCAAAATACTGCGGGTAGCCAAGGAAATGGGGTATCACCCAAATCCCATTGCCCGAAAACTGATTCAGCAGAAAACCTTTAACGTAGGGGTAATTGTGCCGGAATTTATTCATGAATTTTTTGCGGAGGTCATCATTGGTATACAAGAGGTACTAACCCCAAAAGGGTATCAGGTAGTAGTTATGCAATCGGACGAGAGGCCCGAAGTAGAACTCAATAACGCCAAAAATCTCGTTAACAATTTTGTAGATGGGCTAATCGTATGCCCCCTGTCTGAAGGGGTAAACAAGGAGTTTTACGTACACCAATTGGAGTCGGGCTACCCGATGGTGTTTGTAGGCAGAGTCAATGAATCTTTTCCGGGATCCAAGGTGATTTTTGACAATGCAAAGTGGAGTTTGTTTGCTGCAGAACACCTTATCCATCAAGGGTTCAAAACGATCTACCACTTGTCGGGAAATGAAAACCTCTGCGTAGCTCGCAACCGGATTTCCGGTTTTTTAAAAGCCATGCAAAAACATCGCATACCGGAAGGCAACTACAAAATAGTACCTGCCGGGTTGTCTGCCGAAGATGGAGAAAGAGCAGTAATAGAACTCATAGCTAAAAACGACCTGCCTACAGCTTTTACCTGCATAAACGACCATGTGGCTCTCGGTGCTATGAAAGTACTAAAACAGAATGGCTACTCAATACCTGAAGATATCGCGCTGGTCGGCTTTACTGAAATCAAAGCTGCAAATTTTGTAACACCTCCCCTTACGAGTGTAAAGCAACCAACCTTTGAAATGGGAAAAGCTGCTGCTGAAATGCTGCTATCGCAAATCGAAAGCGGCCTGGCTGTACCTCAAAACCGATGGTTTGACGGACAATTAAACCTTCGGAAATCTTCAGAAAAGACATAAAAAAGCGGTTTTAAGTCTAATCCGGGCTTTTATACCCGTGTAATTAAACTTAAAACCGCCTCATATCGGACAAACTGAGATGGTTACAATTCCAACTGCAGTTTATTTAATTCGGCAGTGATAAATGCCAGCTCGTCGGCCGACAATACGATATCCATCGCTTTTGCATTTTGAATGGCCTGATCTGCATTGCGAGCTCCTGCCAATGCTATGGTGATGCCCGGCTGCTCAATTGTCCATCTCAAAACCAACTGTCCAAGGGTTGCATTTTTATCCTCTGCTATGGGTTTTATTTTTTCCAAAAACGCATTGGTACGTCGTATGTTCTCGTCTTTGTAGTGTGGCAGTGAAGCTCTATGGTCTCCCTCTGCAAATGTATGACCAGGGCGCAGCTTTCCGGTAAGTATGCCTCGCTCCAACGGACTGTAGGCCAGTATACCAATGTTGTTTTCAATTGCAAAAGGCACTACATCAGCTTCGATTTCTCTTTTTATCATGCTGTAAGGCACTTGGTTTGACACCAGGTTTGTGTGCCTTGTGGCTTCTTCCATTTGCCCTGCATCGTAATTGCACACTCCGGCATGGCGCACTTTCCCCTGCTTAATGAGCTGCTCTACAGCTTCCATGGTTTCCTGAATCGGGGTTGTGCTGTCGGGCCAGTGAATCTGATATAGGTCTATAAAATCTGTCCCCAACCTACGCAGGCTGTTTTCACATTCTTCTACAATACTTTCTTTTGCTCCATACTTGTAGATGTCCACATCTTTTCCGCTCAGGTCTTTACTGCTAAAGTGGTATTCTCCTTTGGCCAGGTCCCACCTCAAGCCGTACTTGGTTACCACCTGCACCTGATCGCGGGGCAGTTCTTTGATCGCCGCTCCCACTATTTCTTCGCTGCGTCCCATCCCATAGATAGGTGCAGTATCGATAGAGGTGGCGCCCGCATCGTAAGATGCCCGAATGGCCGCTACTGCATCTTTTTGTTCTGTGCCTCCCCACATCCATCCTCCGGCTGCCCATGCGCCAAAGGTAATTGTTGATAGTTTCAGGTCTGAGTTGCCTAATGTCCTATATTCCATATCTTGTTATTGGTATTTGTGACCCGTTTTTGGGTCGGTTACTTTTTAGCTGTTAAAACTAGTAAACCTACGAATAACTATAGCAGGTGTTGTCTGCTGGAGGGATTCTATTTCCAGGAAAGTAAAAAAATCATTTACCACATGTTTTGGTGTATCCACAATGTAAAAAAGCGGCTGAAAAAATCAGCCGCTTTTTTACATTTCAACTATCAAGACGTTTTATCCTCCGTTATACCCCGGGTTTTGCTTCAGTTCCGTATTAAGGTCTATTTCCTGTTGAGGGAAAGGAAACAAGTAATGTTTTGAGGGGTCAAACTGACGCAATGATCCATCTGGCATTTCTAGAGTAGGTATATATGTTTCTGCCGTTTTCCACCTCTTAATATCCATATAACGCAATCCCTCTAAGGCCAACTCTACTCTTCTTTCATTTCTAATTCTCGCTCTCATATCTTCCTTGGAGAGTCCAGCAGGTAGTGGAGGCATATCTATACCCGGCCTGGCCCTTACCTCGTTTACTGCATCATAAACCGATTGGTCAGGCCCCACAGCTTCGTTTTGTGCTTCTGCATAATTCAACAACACCTCGGCATACCGCAACAATATCCAATCGTGATGACTAAGTGTAGAATAATCAATAGGAAGCTCTTCTACATCTACAAACTTATCGGGTTCATACCCTGTACTCGATGGATTGTTGTAATCATAGGTAACTACTTCCCCTGATGCCTTCACTGCCGGGTCTTCAAAAGCTTTTAAGGTAAGCAGCATTCTTGGATCTCTATTTGCTTTCCAGTCATTGGGGTCGTAGATAGAGCCCGGATCAGTAATGGGCAGGCCATCCGTAGTTTCAAAAGCATCTACCAACTCTTGTCTGGGATTGAGTATTCCCCACCATTGCAATTGAATATCCTGATCATTAGTATTGTCCGGCGACAAATACCGCGCAGAAAACAGTATCTCAGGGTTATTGTCTTGTCCATAGTGAAGAAAAAGGTTTTTGAAGTCATCGTAAAGTGTGAATTTCGAGTCATCAATAATTAGCTTGGCCATAGAGGCTGCCTGAGTCCACTTTTCTTCGTGCAGGTATAACCTGGCCTTTAGTGCCCGAGCTGAAGCCTTCACTGCATGACCACTATAATCACTATCCGGCAGCTTTTCTATAGCTATATCCAAATCGGAATGAATCTGAGCCCTAACCTCTTCTCTGGTACTTTTTGCAACCTGTGTTTCACCTACAGAACTTACAGATGCCGTCAACAAAGGAACTCCTCCGTAAAACTCCTGTAGCCTAAAGTAAAAAAGAGCTCTTAAAAAATAAACCTCACCTTTATACACTTCCTTGGTTGCTTCGCTCATGGAAACCTGATCAATATTTTCTAAAAAAATATTGCAAGACGCTACACCCCGATAACAGGCTGAATATATACTGGACACAAGGTTGCCTGACATAGGGGTGATCAAGCCTCTAGCCAAATCGTTGATGCCACCGGTACCTGCCAGTCCACTTTGATTTGACTCGCCGGCAAGAACCGAATAGTAGGCCATCTGAAAACTAAAAGGCTCGGATCGAAGGCGGGAATACACTCCTGCTAATGCGGCATCAGCATCTATTTGTGTATTCCAAAAAGTTTGGCTGGATACTGCATCCAAAGGATTTTTATCCAGATCGTTACAAGCTCCTAGCACAAGTACTATGCTCAAAACGGCAAAGCCCCTGCTTACTATATGTATTATATTGCTATTCATGATTGTCTTATTTAGTGTTTTCAAAGCTTAACTCTCACTCCCAGAGTCAAAATTCTCACTTGAGGGTAAGCGGTAAACCACTGGTTGTCAATTGACTCAGGGTCAGCTCCGGGATAATCGGTAATTGTGAGCAAATTGTCTCCAGAGGCATAAACTCTTAAATCCCGAATTCCCACACCCTCTACAAGACTGGTGGGCACATGATATTCTATGAGTAAGTTTTTGAGTCTGAAATACGAGGCGTCCATCAACCAAAATGTACTGTTTGTACCCGTAACCGGGCCGTATCCATTGGTAAATATTGCCGGATATTCGTTGGTAGGATTATCAGGTGTCCATCTGTTTTCCACAAACTCTACAGGAGGCGGAGACCCTTGCATAAATGCTCCTGCGCCCCAGTTTAAAAATCCATTGTAAGCTTTTCGTCCGGATACTCCCTGAAAAAAGGCCGAAAGGCTGAAATTTTTCCAGGTAAGGTTTACACTTCCTCCATAAATAAAATCCGGATGCGCGCCATCAACTACTACCCTATCTTCACTATTAATCACCCCATCGTTATTTTGATCTTTAAATTTCAAATCACCTGGCTGTGGTGGATATGGGTGATCGGGAGCATCATCTATTTCAGTTTGATTTTGGAAAATACCTTCCCACTCGATCAGGTAATGCGACATCCAGGGCAAACCAGCCTGAGTGATATTTGTGCCGCCTATCTGGGGTGTTTCTCCATTGTTGAGTTTTAGTACTTCATTTCTATTTCTGGACACATTTAGTGAAATATTATACCCAAAATCATCCAACTGCCTGCCATGTCCCAACACGATCTCCAACCCTTTATTTCTCATGCTTCCGAAATTGACTGTAGGAGCCGAAAGCCCCGCCAGACTGGCTATGGGTGCCTGATACAATATATCATTTGTCACCTTGTTGTACCAATCCAATGTAGCTGTAAAGAGCCCGTTTTTCACGTTGAAATCTATGCCTATGTCTGTCATAGTGGTCGTCTCCCACTTCAGATTTTGATCTACAAGGCGGTCTTGAGTAGCCGCTGTACTGGTAGATGCTCCAAACGGGTACGAACCAAATGATAAAACAGGCTGATAAGGATAGGTGCCTACATTTTGGTTACCGAGCTTACCCCACGACGCTCTCAGCTTCAGGTTATCTATCCAGCTTACGTTTGCAAAGCTTTCTTCAGAAATTCTCCATCCTCCTGATATAGAAGGGAAAAAGCCCCATCTGTTTTGAGGAGAAATACGTGACGTACCATCATATCTGGCATTGGCTTCTAACAGATACTTATTGTCAAAACTGTAAGCAATTCGTCCAAAATAAGACCGGATAGCCCATTCAGACGCTGTACCTGAGGCATTTTGTCCATCTGGCGAACCTCCGTTGAGCTCTTTGATATCTGTAATGGTAAAGCTTCTTCTAAAACCAGTCAACGATCTACTGAAATAAGACTCCTGATTGTATCCTAGCAAAGCATTGACATAATGAACATCCGTAAGGTCTTTTTCAAAGTTCAACGTAGAATAGTAGGTTGTCAAAGTACTCTGTGAAGTATTATCTGTGACTCCCAGTCGCCATGTAGCATTGTTGTGTGCATAACTGCCATCATCAAAAAAGTAATTATCTACTGGTTTTTCATGCCCTTTCAGAAAATTATCAGTTAAAGAGAATGCTAATTTATTTTTCCAGCTAAAGTTTTTTAAAAACTTAACATCAGCGGTAAACTGCGGCAGTACTGTATAATTGTTTTCTATTCTGGAACCACTAGCATCCTGAGCATCGGGGTTTCTCACTGTCCATTCGGATATACTCGAACTATATCTGGCAATGTAGCCTACAGACCCATCGGGCAAAACCTTGGTGGGGGTGTAATTCGGACCCGCTCCGTATATGGCTAGAATATGATAATCTACGTCATTATCCCAGGCACTTTTGGTGATGTCTTTTTTCACAAACTGGATTTCTCCTCCTAATTTCAACCAATCATTTACCTGTGAGTTTACTGAGAAAAGAGCATTGTACTTTTGAAACTCATAAATACTGGTAATACCGTCCTGATCATAGTAGCCTACCGAAAGGTTATAGCTGGTTTTTTGATCGCCTCCATTCACATTTAAGTGATGGTTTTGTGCGATTCCCGTGCGAAAGCTGTGCTCTATCCAGTCAAAATTCGGATAGTTTACAGGGTCATTCGGATTGTTTCGAAAAGCATCGATAGTTGCCTGACTAAAATGTGGAGTATTTCCTGACCTTATTCGGGCTTCATTCCACAACTCCATATAATCAGCCGAATTAGTTAACAGATCAGGCAAACGTGTTGCCTGATGCGCCTGCACATTGGTGTGATACGAAATGGTAGCTGCCTGATTTTTCCCTTGCTTTGTAGTAACCAATACTACTCCGTTAGCAGCCCGGGCTCCATATATGGCACTCGATGCAGCATCTTTCAACACTGAAATGGACTCTATGTCATCCGGGTTTAAGTTGGTCATATCTCCCGCTACTCCATTAATGAGGACTAACGGTCCATTGCCGGCACTACTAAAAGTTCCTGCTCCCCGGATTAAGATAGAATTTCGTTCATCTCCGGGTTTAGCAAAAGCCTGAGATATCTGCACTCCTGCAACTTTGCCTTGAAGCAGGTTGGCAGGGTTAGACACAGGTCTCTTTACAAGTTCGTCGGATTCAAGCGATCCTACAGCTCCTGTAAGGTTCGCTTTTTTCTGCTCGCCAAAACCGATCACTACTACCTCCTCTAGTTGTGCGGCATCCAGAGTCATTTGCAGGTCTATGAGTGTACGGCCCGCTACAGGCACCTCGGTAGTAACGTAACCAATGTAGGATATAACCAACATGGCATCTTCGGGCACTGTGAGCTTATAGTTGCCTTCCAGGTCTGTGGTAGTGCCTCTGGACAATCCTTTTACGACAATCGATGCTCCCGGAAGCCCTTCGCCGTTTTCATCGGTAATCTTGCCGGCAATATCCACATCTTCAATACTCTCCTGTACCCGGAGCAATTCTCCTTTTTTACTGATTTTTACGTCTATCTTGTTATTTATTCGCTGAAAGCTCACATCTGCCTGTTTTGATATTTCCAATAAAACATCTTTGACAGATATGTTTTTTTGCACCAGCGATACCGTCTTTTTTTTCTTTAGCACACGCTGGTCATAAGAAAATTTGTAATCCGTATGCTTTTCCAGGGTTTGGAACGCATCGTACAAGGACGACTCGTTGAGATCTATTGATATAATTATATCATTGAGTGCTTTTGTTTGTGCACTCCCCGATGAGGCTATAACTACCGTAAAGCATATTGTGTGTATCAGCGTTATGTAAAAGCCCATCTTCATCCAATATAGGATTAATGAAAAGTCAGTTTTTTTCATACTTTTGTAAAAGTTTTAGTGATTAAGTCATTGAAATTGAGCCGGGGAACGGAGGGGTGAGAATCTTTGTTTCCCGGTTGTTTTTCACTCTCTAGCTTGTGTTGGCATAGTGTTTCATAGTTAAATAGTTTTGTTCTTTAAAATAATTTTCTTGCCTTTTACCTGAAACTCAAACCCCTCGGCAAAACCTATCCTCCTGAGAATAAGCTCCAGACTCATGTTGTCGAATTCTCCGGTATACTCCCATCCACGGGTAGAGTACTGAGTAGTATCTATCTGAACATCATACGCTCGCTCCAAGGTGCGTATGATGTTGGAGAAACTTTCCATCTTAAAAGTAATGATGCCGTCTTTCCATACACTTACCCTGTCTTCTTCTATCACATTTTTATTTTTCAGATTGGCTTGCTGGTCAAAAACCAATTGATCATTTGGAGACAACATATAGTCACCGTTATGACTGGCTTTGACCTTTACTTTACCAGACAACAGGGTGATATTCGTTTCCTTCTCTTCGGGGTAATGCTTGATATTGAAAGAGGTGCCCAACGCTGTAGTTCGTACCAGGCCTGATTCTACCACAAAAGGCCTTTGAGCGTCTTTTGCTACTTCAAAATAGGCTTCTCCTTCCAATTTGATAAAGCGTACTGAATCATTAAACCCTTTTTGGTAGGTTAGGTAGCTTTCCGAATTGAGCCATACTACAGAATTGTCGGGCAATACAATTCTTGACTTTTGGCCAGCCGGATTGTATTTTTTTACTTCAACAACCGAAATCTCAGGTGCGGGTGTTTCTGCCTTGTAATAAAACAATAGGTAGGTCATGCCCAATAGCAGAGCAATGGCTGCTGCTATCTTATAGCCTAGATACACTACCTTTCCGGTGGGCATTTCTTTATCAAACCCCTCTTTTATAATTCTATTTTCCAGGCTCTCGTAGTTGATGTACCTGGGTTCAGATTGTTGATTGGACCAGACTTTTTCCAGATATACATAGGCTTGCTCATTAGTTATTTTGTCTTCGCGCCAGTTTTGGAGTTTTTGACGGTCTTCTTCCGAAAGCTTTCCTTCCAGACCTTCCTGAATCAGGCGATCAATGTCCGTATCTTCATTTTTTTTATCCATGGTGGTGTTTAAGCAATGCCTAACATTTTGCGAGCATTTTTTATTTTCATTACAAAAAAGGCATTGATCCTCTTTTCAGAAGTATAGACTTCACTTTGAATGAAATCCCGTAACCGGAAATGAAAAAAAATATTTTTTTACAGGGCTGGCCAATCAACTGATGGCTGAAATACCTACCATAAGATTATCCTGTTCTGTCAATGACAAGGTGTAAAAAAGCAAAGTCCAAACCTTTACCATGCGTAAATGTCCCGAAGTTGTATCTCCGCTTTGATCGAGATACTTATCTATGACTGCTTTCAAGTGAGCTATAGCTAATCTCAGGTGAACTTCCACCGTTCGCTCGGAAATATCCAGCAGACCAGCCACTTCTTTGTAACTCAACCCATCGTCCTTAATCAACTTAAAGACCATTTTTCTTTTGGGGGGCATACCTTCTACACTCTCTACTATAAGCAACTCAAACTCTCGATGCACCAATACACTATGGGGAGTAGCGGTATCCTGCACGAAATAGTCTGCATCGTTGTAATTGATATCCACCGTCGGTTGCTTATTGTTTTTCTTTAGCTGGTCAAAGCACTGGTTCTTGATGCTTTGGTACAGGTAACCGATAAAATTAGATTTATTGAATGTCTCCTTTCGGTTTTTTAGTAGTTTAATCAACACCTCCGAAACTACATCCTCAGCTACCTGCGGTGATGAAACAAACATGAAAGCAATTCTAAGTAGCCTGGAGTGGTAATGCTGAAAAAACATAGAAAATGCTTTTTCGTCATCTTCTTCTGCTATTCTCTTCAGCAACTGCGGTATATCTAGTGCTTCTGGCACGGCTTTTTCTAAACAATAGGACTTAGGTCAGTATTGCAATATAAAAAAAATGAAAGACTTTACCCTAAGTCCCGACAAAACACATCCATCCAAAGGCGAAGGTATGTTTGACTAAAAAAGAGCAACCTATACGACTACAAACACACCTGTGTTTACACATACATGTGTGTAACTGGTGTTTAAAAAACCAATTCCCCTGTCAGTGTTTTGTGTGTCTTTTCTCCTTCCGTTACTATTATTTTTACCCTATACTTTTCCCCGGGGTTCAGGCCTCTTGTAGTGGCTAAATCGACCGTATTTTTCTCAAAAGGTGCCAATACATCCAGACTGCCTGTTGTTTCGGCTATTACCTTATCGTCCTGCGAAAAGAGTACTTTGACACTGGCCTTTTGCGAAGGTTTTTCTCCAAAATTCTGAATTTCCACACTCAACTGTCCTGGTTTTCCCTCCTCTTTTGCAACGGGTAGTTTGGCAGACAGTATGGCCTCTCCATAGCTGCCCCAGGGGAGTCTGCAGTATCCAAACAATAGTTTTCCGTCGCTGTTTTTGCCCAACATCTTTCCTGTAAAATTATCCGCTTTGAATCCGCTACCCTCTGCTCGAAAGGTAATGATCAGGTCATTGCCTGATTTTTTAGTCTTGAGCACTTCCACTCCTCCTCCATAATTCACCACTTCTGGCGCACCAAAACGCAAAGTGGTCAAATCGATATCTGTGTGTGGGTCAAATCCGTCTTCTGCCTTCACCAGCACTTTTATATCTTTCGTGGTGGCTGTTACAGGCTTTTTGTTCAAAAGCTCTATTTGCCTACCTACAGTGAGCGGAATGACAATATGCTTTGAACTATGGTTGTCACTTCCTTTGTCTTCTTTTTTCAACACGTCAATCACCGCAAAGTGTGCCTGAGTAGCTCTACCCAATTCATCCTGAAAAACCTTAATACGCTCGTATTTAAACCAGTCTTCTTCCGTTCCATCTTCATAGCGGGCTATTCCCGGCATGTAGGCTTCTCCCGGATCTATCTTCCAGTTTACTCCGTCTTTGGATCGCAGGTAATACGCAATACGTCCGTACCAATCGTTTACGATCATGTGATACTGGATATGGGTACGCCAAACCACCGGATCTTCAAAATGGCCATCTACTGGTGGATACACACGCTGGTCTGTTATCTGGTGATACGGGCTAACTCCTGTTTGACTAAACCAGATTCCTCCTCCACGGCATACCATAAGCATAGATCCGTCTTCCCTGCGGGCAAAACTCAAATTGGAAAGACCCTCTATAATGGGTCGGTCTCTGGGATCAAACTGAAACTTGCTGTACTCCCATGATCCGTCCATAGTGTCTGCTATATAGTAGCCTGAGATTACATATAGCACGTACCTACCGTCACTTAGTTGAAATATTTCGGGATTGTGTCCTCTTCCTACAGTCTGAGCATACTTGTAGGGGCCGATGGGGTGGTCGGATACAGCCCGTACCACTATAGAATTTGGCCATTCGGCATGACCTTTCTCTGAGTTTTCTTTCCAGCGGCATACGAATAAATGGAACTTGCCGTCTTCCCCTTTTAGTGCATTGCCTCCCCAGTACGACCACTCTCTGTCTTCCATGCCATTGTCAACATAGCGTGGTACTACATTGGGCGCTCCCCAGGTGTCTGCTGTGGGTTGTCCTATTTTGGGCATGGGTAAAAACCTATCCATAAACCGCCCACCGTACACCAGTTGGTCCCATTCTTTGGGTCTTTCCCGTTCTATTATTTGGGCGTTTATCTCTGCAGCAACCAGCGCCAACAATAACATCAATATAATCCTCCTATTCATAACATTACCTTTTATACATTTAGTCCGGAAATTTATTCAACTATCAACTGATAACCTGCTTTTCTATCCACTTTAATACTTCTTTTGCCGGTGTTTTTTAGCATTACCTTCTGATTGGGTGTTCCTTTTTCAATTTTATTTTCATTCAGCACTACCCTATCGCAATGCTCCATGTAAAACATAGGACGTTGGTTTTCCGGGAATAACTTTGACCGGGAATAACTCACCCTGTTGCCCTCAAACGTCAGGTTTTCAGTAGATCGGGCAAAAAGAACCGGTGTATCAAAAAGCTTAAACTCATTTTCAGATATACTAATGTTGCTGTGCACATATCCGCCTTTTTCGAATGTGTGGGTTTCTGGCATGATGGCAATCACGTAGTTGTTTGGAGCCGAATTGTAACCACATTCTATAAATGTGTTATTTCTAATCGTGACATCTTTTACCGGACCGGATTCATACCAGAAGTTACAATCGTTGGCTATCAGTATGGCGTGCATCCCTGTACGATAAAAGGTATTGTTTTCTATTAACGCTTTTTTTCGTGTGGTCAATAGTACTCCTCTTGTATTGGTGCGCTCGAAGCGGTTGTTTCTGATAATGACTTCAGGGGTTTTGGAAATATTTTCTATGCAGTGTTTTTCCTGTATGCCTTTTGATACGGGCCTGTCCAGCGTTAATACTATTTCTCTTTCTGATATAGTGTTCACTTCTTTCACAACCGCATAATCGTAGAGCAGCAGTGTTTCATTGTCAACATATCCTACAGAATCGCCTGGTTGAAAAGCTTCAAAATTCCACGTCTGATGATGCATAAAACGTACTTTGAGAGTGTTTTCTTTGCTTTCCACTATCCGCAAATGAGTACCGTGCACATTCACCGGGTCATCGTGAGATCCTGATGTATGACAGTTTTCTATTTTTATTTTGCCATAACAACCCGAAAAATGAAAACAGTCGGCAAATGCTGCCATTACCCTGCCCGAGTTTTCGCGGGGTTTTACCTGTACATTGTTAAGTGTAATGTCCTCTGCATACTGACTAACGATACCCATGCCGTGCATGTAGTGTAACCGTATGTCATCAAATGTCACCTGATGAGAGTAGTAGTTGAGCACTCCCAGACAATCTCTATATGGGTCTCGAATGGTGAGCACGTCTTGCTCCGCCAGCGTCAGGTCTGAAAAATCTCCTGTAAAGCGGATATGGTTCGGTGATAACTCTTCGGCTTTGCTTTCCTTGAAGGGCTTCCATGAACTGTAAAACATGGCCTCTTTTTCGGGTACGTACCGGATCACATGATGATCGTTGGCTTTCCACCCCTCTCCATACCACACGAGACGTCCGTCGGAAATAGCATAACGAGAATCGCGGTGAACTCTGGCTTCCACTGTTTCTTTGCTCACTGCTGTTACAGTTATTTCCGACATGGTAGGGCGCTCATAGTCGAAACGCAGGCCTTTCACCCGTATGTTTCGGGAGTGGTCTATAGCCAGATGCACCATTTTACCATGTGCTACCAGTAGCGTTCCATTTCCCTCCAGGGTTATGTTTGACTTGTTTTCCAACAGTATGCCTATGGTTTTCACCTTGCTCAAGGTGTCGTCTTCGGTGGCGTTAGTCACATAGTATTCTCTGCGCTGTGCGCCTTCCGGCCAGAGGTCTATTCTACCGCCCGGAAAACGAATAATGACTTCATCGTATTTTGCTGCTGCAGCTATAGCCCTGACTATGGCAGGGGAAGCATTTTCGTACGAATCGGGTTTCACTCCATAATGCCTAAGGTCTATCACCTGCTGACCATATACCACTCCACTCCACATAACAAAACATATGGCCACCCATACCCTCATTTTCATTATTCCGCTTGCCTTCACGCTATTTTTCATTTTGAGTTTTCTTTGATTTTTTATTGTAATACTTATCTTACTGATATTTCTTCGTTACTCTTCTCCAACCCTAAAGTCTTCAGCTCCTTTGTTATTGTACACATGTACACGCCGTGATGCTCCCACTACTACCGGAGCTTCGCTCAAGCGGGAGAAAACATTGTTGCGTATGATTACATCTTCAGCATTTTTGATGGTGATGGCGTGAATTCCTCCTGATATTTCATTTCCTTCAAACAACAATCTTTTGTGTAGTCCTGGGCGGTCTCTCTTCGGTGCTTTCACATGTACTGCTATAGCGGATGCGTCATCTATTGTTCCGTCATCTGCTCCCCCTAGCCCACAGTTGGCAAACGTGTTGTTCTTTACTACCACGTCTTCTGAAGCCACACCTTCTCCCCAATCTCCCTCTGCTCCTATATGGATGGCCGTTCCTGTAGTATTTTCAAACGAATTACCTTCTATTCTCACCTTTCTGGTTTTTACCAACACTGATCTGGCTCTGTGGGATTTCACCCTACTATCCAAAAACTCCAGCTGAGGACAGGCCGTCATGTTGGCCAGATAATAATCTTCGATGTTATCCGGCAAGTATCCGTCAAATTCTATTTTCACCCTTCTTGTTTTGGGGTTTGCCCAAAACCTTCTCACTTTTATATAACCCACTTCTTCCAATGTGCTTTTTTTTACTACTGCTAAAATATCCCCAGCCCTGGACTCATCCTGATAGGATGAGTGTGTGGGGTTTTTCTCGCCTAAAAAGGTCTCACAAACGTTATCCGATGATCTGCTCACGATATGTGCATAGTAATTGTGCACATTCGTTGCATCGTCTCCCTGCCCTTCAAATTCACAATTAACGAATCGGATGTACCCTCTATTGGTAGCAAAATGTGTGGCATCTGTATTGGAAGAAATATACCTACCCTTTCGTGGTACTACTTTGAGCCTGTTTAAGGCAATGTCTTCGCTCAGATGACCGACTATCCCCATACCTGCCTGGCTGTGTATGGTCACATCATTTAGTGTGATATTGCGGGTTTTATATATCAAAATGGCTGGACGGTAGTGAAACCCCGACCATACCATCAATACCCGTCCCAGCTCTGCCTGCTGGCGGATGGTTGTACCATAAAAGCGCATCGTTTGTGGTGCTATCAGCTCTTTAGTTTTGTGATATACAGCCGGTCCGACCAACGACTGCCTATTTTCGTCATAGATCATTATTCTGATCATGATCATTTTATCATCTACAGGGTCTTCAGCAGCAAACTTCACATCTACATAGTCCTTTCCCATATTTATGATTTTGCCTGCACTGTTTGCCGGTCTTTTGTAGTCGATAGTCAGTCCATTGAGTGTAATATTTTCAGCGTTGCGAAATGATACAGGTTCCATCCAACCATCGCAAAGTAGCTCTGCTCCTTCTGCTTCAATCTTCAGATCTTTCGCTCCATCAAAATCCAGCCCAATTACATATTCTTTGTTATGTACATACAGCTTGTCTTGCGGGTTAGCTCCTAGTTTTCCTGCTAGAGCATCTTGTTGGATCCGTATTGCCTTAGGATCTGATATCAGGTATCTACCCGCAGGAAAATACAGTGTACTTCCAGGTGTTTGGCGTGCTTTTTTCACTGCCTCGCGCAAAGCCCCGGTATCATCTCGGCCATCATCAACACCAGCTCCAAAGGCCGATACATCTATCACTTCCCTTCTTTCCTGACAATACCCCTTACATGACCAAAAGCATGAAAAGCATAAGATGAAAAATAGTTTAAGGTATGTTTTTCTGTTATCATTCGTTTTCATTATCGCTTTGTTATGACCAGCATTTGGTCGGGTTTCAGGTTTAGTGTGATCTTATTATCATATACATTCTGTACTTTTTTAGCATTCTTTCCGGCAAGACCAATTTGTCGTATTTCCACCTTCTTTACGTTTTCCCAATTCTCAGGTAGTCGCCATGTTTTGGCTGTGTACCCTTGACGGCTGTATGCTACCAGGGGCTGTTCTGGTAACCAAAGCGCAGGTGTAAAGATTTCATTTTGATCTACCAATAAAAAGTCACCCTGACTAACCGTCCTTTTTTCATCTTTCCAGGTTGACACAACTCCGTGACTAAAGTGAACCTGAGCCCAGTCTTCCCCTTGTACATAAAACTCCCTTTTCAACCGATTGATATAGTACCATACCAGCGTTTTTGTACAAAAATCTTCTTTGAAGCCTGCAAGGGTGTTAGGGTCTCGCTTTACTCTATCTTCTCCGTGCATACTTGTTCCAAATAAACTACCATAAAGGCGCCTATCCACCCCACCTGTATAGTATGCGGGTTGCCAATCTAAATAATCCTGAAGTGACCAATCGACCCACCAGGCCATAGCTTGAATGCCTGCAAATTTATCTCTCCTCAAAAAGGTTGCTCCCTCACTAGTGACATCCACACCTTTAGATGCCCAGTAATGGAATATTTTTTTTTGAGCCTCTATCTCTTCCTCTATTGAAAACCCCAGATAAGGACTAATAGGCCCCTGAATAAATGGAGCTTTCCCAGGGCCATCTTTACCGATAGGTGCCCAACTATGAAATGCATCGATATGCACTGTGCCTGCCTTTTGTATAGGCAATAACTGACAGAGGCTGTCTATTCTTTTCTGAGCTAACCCTGTTTTAAACTCCTGAGCATAGCTAATCGGGTATCCCCACTCTCCTGCCCTAAGTGTTCCATCCTCATTACGAGCTATAATATCATTTTTCACATAAACGTCCCACAAAGGGCTATCTTCGTAGGCATCAAACATATTGATGTGGAGACTTACCGTCGTGTGGTGTTTTTTTGCTTCATTCATCAACCATATCAGGCTTTCCTGAGCTGTTTCGTCTTTGTCTCTTTTCAACTCCTTGTTTACTTCGAACCAGGCGGGATATTTCGAATCATGCCCATTGTACTGCCAGCCTACCAGATACATAATTTTTGGAATACCTAAAGTGATTCTATCTATTTTCTTTATTACCTCCAGAGCTTCTTCAAAAGTGAGATATGTAGTGGTTAGTCCATTGTCTCTACGCTTGAATTCTCCATCAAAATGTGATTGAGCCAACAACAATTTCATGGTAAGCGTCTGATGATACTGGTGCTGCCAGGCAATCAAAGGAACTTTTTCTGAAGTATTTGCAAACAGTGTGTCCGGTTGAGCATTCAGGCTCACTGTTATCAGACATATCAACATACTCAATCCTCCAATTTTCAGGGCAATTTTCATATTCATCCTTTTTATTAAATATTCGCTTCTTTGTGAGTTGACTCCTTTGACATAGGTTTTAGCTCATGATAGTGTATGTCTTGATTTTCCAGATTTATCTGAGGGTTTTCCTGTAAAAAATCTGCTATGGCAAATTCTTCTTTCTCATTGTTTTTATAATATTCATATTTTTTCTTCCAGACTAGAGCGAGCTTTTCATTCCCCTGAGCCTGGTAGTTGAGCATTTGCTGGTAAATAGCCCTGAAATCTTCAGCATCGACCTGCAACGCCCTGGCTATATAGTCATTGGATTCGTCGTATTTTCTCAGCAGGTAATATGACTTGGCTATATCCAGCAACAGACCAAAATCTTTACATTCATCGGAATATATCCTGGTCCAATGGTGTACTGCCTGCTCATAATCTCCTGTAGCTTCCAGGGCTTTCCCCATGAAAAAAAACATCCTTTTGTTTTCAGGAAAAAGAACCAGACCATTTTCCAACAGCTCTATCGCCTCAAATACCGCCCCTTCGCTAACGAGTACCCGTGCCATATTCACTATACCATCTGGCCTGTCTTTATTTAGATCTTTCACCCTTTCAAAAGCCTGATAAGCCCCTTTGCTATCGCCTTCCATTAATAGCCCTATGCCGTAATCGTTCCACCGCTTCCACAGCGGTGATAATGTGGTATAATGTACCGTCTGCTTTCTTGTAGTAGTAGCTATGGTTGTAATGGGTATTTCAGGTTTTTGGGCATTGGCGATTATCCACCTCTTTATCTCCCGGGTTTCCTGCGATGACAAAGTGTCTTCCAATTTGCCCCTGAAGGTGAAATTGTCGTAGTACCAATTAAACTTTCGTTGCTTGAGCGATACTTCTATCGCATGAATGTTTGCTCCTGCGGGAACACTAAAACGAAAACGCACCAACCGGGCCGTTCCGGGATTTATCGTATTGTTGTACACAGTAGCGTATGCATCATTTACATTTCTTTTGTCAATGATATGGCCACTACGATCGATCAGGAGTGTACGAAAAAAATGTGCAGTGGAGTCTACTCTTCCCAGGCCGTCCAATTGCCCTGACACCAGTACCACTTCGCCTTTTTCATTTTCAGCTGTGGCCTGCACCCACCACTCGTTGGTATCGTTGGTGCCTGCCGGCAATCTATGTCCCGCTTTTCTGTTGTTTATCACTACGGTCATATCTACACGGTCATGTGCTGCCAGCGGGGGTAGAGGTGCCTCCGGGCTTAATGTGTCATCATTCACCGTCATCCGTACAATGTCGAGCTCTACTATGTTGTCCTTCAGATAGCTTTCCACTGCTGCTAATTGGTTCTGATGCTGGTTTAAAAAAGGCACAGCAGTATTGGCTGCTGCAAAACGATGGCTTTTCACTTTACCGTTTCTATTTCCTTTGTCTGTAGAGGGCACTTCAGGCATGTGGCAGGAAATGCAGTTTTTAGTCCTGTCGGGAAAATAAAAAGCACGAATGTTGTTGCCAGACACTCCGCTTCTTTGCCAGCTATCGAATTGGTTCTGCCCCCGTTTCCACCGGTATTGATTTACAGCAGGAGGTATGGATACTTTGTGACAACTCAAACAAAAAGCTGATGTACTCATCATAGGATTAATCATCGACTTGATATGCGGCCCGGGGTTTGCCTTCAACAACTCCTGATGTAGTAGGGTGTCCATCAGGCTGCCTGGCTTATTGAATGCCGCTACTTCCTCTATAGCATATCTCCCGTTTCCTTTGCTGTGAGGTTGCTCCTGCACTGCATGGCACGACAAGCAGGTAATGCCAGCCTGAGAAGCAGGATGTTTAGGGTCAAAATCTTCGAGGTTTCCCTGCATTTTGCCTGTGAGCAATGGTAGCGGATCGTGGCAGGATGCACACCACCGGACTGCCGCAGGGTTCGACGAGTTTCTCAGTACCTCTATAGACTTACTATAGTAGGGATTGTTAAATGATGAAAAGTGGTGCATGGATTCATTCCATTGCTCGTAAATATCGGGATGGCAGCCTGTTGTTCCACACGTTTGCGGGCCTGTCAGCATTGCAGAATCTAACCAGTCGTGACTTTTGATTACAGCCTCGCCTGGTGCTATCATCCCTTCTTTCAAAGTAGATGTTTGTTTTTGGTCGGCTGTAGACAAAAAAGGAAATGAAAAGAATATCATCAATAGCAAACCCAACCCAAATGATGTATAAAACGGGTGCTTTAGCATGTTTCCCTTTATACGTTTGCTCAATTTGTAAAAAGTGTTTCGAAACGAATTGTGCCAGTAAAACGAGCACAAACTCAGCAATGCAGAAACCGGATGGACGACCCTTAGCCACTGCTGATTTTGATCTATGTCGAAAAAAACCAATGACATACCAGACAGCAGGCATACGCACACTACTGTCAATGTAATAATACCGGTAATCGCTTCTTTTTTATGCTGCACTGTCTTCTTGATGCGCAAGTGCAAGACTATATAATACGACAATACTACAAGTACAGCCAGGCCCGCCAGGATGTGAAATGCTGTAACACCCAGATAGGCATTGTGCGCTGAAAAGTGACTGTAATAAAACAACAACAAACTGCTGATCAACAGCAATACCGTAATGCCGCTGATGACATAAAATGACTTGTTGTGAATCGATTTTCTTTTGGCCATTGTGGTCTGTAGGCTTATGACTTATGCACCCGAAGCGTTCCCAAAGTGCTTGATCTCTTGGTATGTGTCTTCACCCTTCCGGATACGCAGAAACCGGTTTGCTTCCGTTGGGGGCAGTTGGGTTTTAGTACCGTCGGGCCATACCACTTCTATGGAGCTCACCCGCTTGTGGTCTGCCAAACCAAATGTGATAGGATACTCCGACTGTGACAAATAACTATCGGAAGATTGTACATAGCGGACTTGTTTCTGGCCATTTCCATAAGTGACTTCTACCCTCGCTCCTACTGCATTGGTATTGCCTTCCTTATCACTCAGAATCAATCGCAACAGGTTTGCCTGTGCTGACCGGTTTTCCATAAGGTGTAAGGGACCACTGTTTTCAGTTATGATTAAATCCAGGTCACCATCCAAATCAAAATCGGCATAGGCGGTAGACCTGGCCAACATGGGATCGGGAAAAAAGCTGGAATTTTTGGCTACTGCGTCTTCAAACTTTCCTTGTCCGTCGTTTATGAAAAAATGAGGCCTTTGTTTGAGCGTAATGTTTTTTGCTTTTTCTTCTACTGACAAAAACACATGCCCATTGGCTGCAAAAAGATCTAAATCACCATCCAAATCGGCATCAAACAGGGAAAGTCCAAAATTGAGCGTCAAAAGGCTTTGCCTTCCTATCTGAGAGGGGCCAGCATCATTTACATACACACCCTTTTCCGTACAGTGCAAAACAGTCATCATTTTCTTAGAAAAATTGCCTACAAAAATGGCATGCGACCCATCGTTTCTAACATCTCCCACGGCGGCTCCCATACCTGCGGTAGGTGCGCCATCTACACCAAACCCAACCCCCATAGCCATACCGGTTTCGGTATAGGTGCCATCTCCGTTGTTTTTAAACACCAAATCGGGCACGGCATCATTGGCGGTGAATATATCCGGCCAGCCGTCTTTGTTGTAATCCACCTCTACTATCCCAAGTGTTTTGGTAGGCGCATTGACATGAAAACCTCTCTTTTGTGCTTCTTCTGTAAATGTGCCATCCCCATTGTTGTGGTAAAAAGAGCAGGGTTCGCCAATGTACATATCCGGTGAGCAGTAGTCGTCGGTGCGGCCGTTTTCGGTGCAGAAAAGACTTCTGTCTTTTCGTCTCGACCACCTGGCATAGTTGCCTACAAAAATATCTAGCAAGCCATCCCTGTCGGCATCTACAAACAGAGCACAGGCACTCCAGGCATTTTTGGCATAAATACCCGATGATTCGGATACATCGGTAAATTTTCCATCGTCATTTCTAAAAAGCCGGTTGTGGGTAAGGGTAGCCATAAAAAAATCATCGTCTCCGTCATTGTCGTAATCCCCCACGGTAAAACCAAAACCATACGCTTTTACTTTACTAAGGCCTACTTCTGCTGTAACTTCTTCAAAGTATTTGCCCGATACGTTTTTGTAGAGCGCCAGTCCATCCCAGCTTTTTTCTTCTCCTTCTTTCATGCCTCCGCCTTTCACCAACAGGATATCCTGATAATGATCCTGATTGTAATCGATAAAGGCCACTCCTCCTCCCATTATTTCCGGCAGAAAATACTCTCCATAGCTGCCATTATCGTAGCTAAACCCTCCCAGTTTTTTTTCGGCTGTTACTTCAGTAAATGAAAGACTTCCCTGGGTGTAAGAAGTTTTTGCGGTTGTGATTTTGCTGTTGACTTTTTTCTTTTTCTCCTCAGTATGACATCCTGCCAGCAGAAAAGACAAGCCCAGTAAAAAAATAGTTGTGATATACCTTAAGGCACTTGTAAATTGAATCATGTAGATGTTTACCATATAGTGAGGTTTATTGGTAATAAGGTTGGTCGCCTTTTGCTTGGCATAAAGAAGACGACCAACCTAGTACTATCACTGAAATGAATCAATACCCGTCGTTTTGACCCAATTCTTTACCTTTTGCTGTGTAAAAATCAATCTCAGATTGTGGAATGGGCCACAATACATTGTCCTCATTGATGGTATAGGCCACAGGCACCTGTGTTTCATCTACAGTGCTCACCCGCTCTACCAGCTTACCCCATCTTTTCAGGTCGAACCAACGGATCCCTTCAAAGGCCAACTCTATTCTTCGCTCATGACGGATAGCTGTACGCATGTCATCTTTTGACAATCCAGTAGGCAGATCAGGCATTCCGGCTCTGTTGCGCACTTGATTTACGGCATCATACACAGATGCGTCTGCCCCGGCTACTTCATTTTGTGCTTCGGCATAGTTGAGTAGCACCTCTGCCAGCCGCACGATTACATAATCGGTATCGCAGTGGTTTGCTGCATCTACTGATTGCTGAAAAGTTCTGTCTGCATACTTTCTGAGGTTGTACATTAAAGGTGATGGCAAACCCCGATGGGTATCATCCCATATATAATCTTCTCCGCCGTACTCACCAGCAAACCCGAAAACTGAGCCTACATGGTCAACTGTTTCGCTCAAACGTGGATCGCGATTAGCATAAGGATTGTTCGGATCGTACCCTGAGGTAGGGTCAGTAATAGGCAGTCCATTATCCATCTCAAATTCATCTACAAAATTAGCCAGAGGGGTTACACTCAGCCACCATCCCCAGTTTAATGAACCTATATGCTCCTCATTGGGTCTGAGGTATCTTACCGAAAAGATGATTTCCGGATTGCCTGCCTGTTCTGGCGCGGTGAACAAACTACTAAATTGCGGACTCAGGTCGAAAGGGCTGTCATCTATAATGGTTTTAGCCAGTGTTGCCGCCTGGCTCCACTGTTCGTTTGCCATGAGCACCCTCACCTTAATGGCTTGTGCTGCGGCCTTATTTATCCTACCATCATACTCTTTGTTTTCAAGATTTGCTATCGCAAAATCCAGATCAGCTATGGCCTGCGCTACTACATCGGATTTTGGCGATCTGGGCAACAGCTCATCGTCTAATCCATAGGAGGCTGTAGTAATGGGTACGGCTCCATAAAATTCACTTAGAAAATAAAACATCATCCCTCTGAAAAACCTTGCTTCTCCCTTCCATTGATTAATCTTATCTGCATCAGCAGGTACTTTATCTATGTTTTCCAAAAAGTAGTTGGAAGTAGCTATTTGCTTGAAAGCTATGCCGTAAAAATCAGTAACCAAGCCGGAGGTTTGTGAATTAATTGGCGTGATCATGGCATTTTTGGCACCCAACCTATTGTGCTGCGTATATGCATTGTCGGTAAAAGCATCGAGTGCAGGTAAGGAAAATGAATTGAGGAAACTATTAGCTCCCCATGGTTCTCCTGCTTTTAGTTGATCGTACATACCTGCCAGTGCCAGTTCTGCATCGGCTTCTGTCTGCCAAAATGTACCTTCGGCTAATTCATCGTGTGGGTTTAGCTCCATGTCTTTACAAGACAGTGTTGATAACACTAGCGCTGCTAAAGTCAACCCAAATATTTTATGTATTTTCATTTTTATTTGTCTTTTTCTGTTACACACAAGCCTTAAAATTTCACTGTTGCTCCCAAGGTAAGCGTCCTAAACATAGGGTATAGGTTGTCAGATGGTCTTTCCGGGTCACCAAACTCAAACCCTGAGATAGTTAACAGGTTTTCTGCATTGAAAAACACCCTCACATTGCTGATAAACACATTGTCCAACATTTGTGTAGGAAGTGTATATCCTATGTTCAGGTTTTTCAGCCTCATATAAGAAGCATCCCTCAACCAAAATGTACTTGCTTGTTTTATTGATTCACCTTCTGGTGCGCTATATGCAATAGCCCGTGGTTTGGTTGTTGATGGGTTTTCTGTGGTCCAGGCATCATCCCACCAGGTGATAGGGTTTGCTCCATGTACAGAAAATGGCATTACCAATGACCATTCGTTGTTGATCAGCACTTTTCTTCCTTTTTCTCCCTGAAAAAACATAGAAACATCAAACCCTTTCCACTGTGCGCTCAATTCCAGGCCATAGAAAAAATCAGGATTTACTCCGTCTACATCCACACGATCGTCGGGGGTAATTTCTCCATCGTTATCTACATCTCTGTATTTAATGTCTCCCGGTTTGGCAGGCCATCTTGGTGTAGGACCATTATCAATTTCAGCCTGGCTCTGGTAGATGCCATCCGCTTCATACATAAAAAAGCGGTTCATCTCTTTGCCTTCAATCATGGCATTGGTATCAAAGGTACGTGTACCAAAAGTCACCAGCTTGTTGGTGTATTTTGAGAAATTGAAATTGGCTCCATAAGTAAACTCCCCTACGGTATTTTGGTGGCCCAACAATACTTCGAACCCTTTGTTGTTTACTACTCCTTCGTTGACGAAAGGGGGCAACAGCCCGGAGTAAGTGGCGAGTTGTGCCAGACGAAGTATTCCTGAGGTAGTCTTATCGTAGTAATCGAAAGTCATGCTAAATAGACTTCCTTTTACATTGAAGTCTAAGCCAAAATCGGTGATTTTAGTTTCTTCCCACTGAATATCAGGGTTGGCCAGGGCTTCTCTCCGCCCCCCTCCTGCCAGTGTACTGCCAAAGGGGTAGTCTTTCCCAAGTGAAATCACCGACTGATAAGGATATAATCCTACCAGATCATTACCCATTTTACCATTAGAGTACCTTAGCTTCAAATTGCTCAACCAGTTAGAGGTTCCTTCCATAAAGTCTTCCTCTGATATTCTCCAGGCCGCAGAAAAAGAGGGAAAAAAGCCCCAGCGGTTATCCTCAGCAAACCTTGAGCTACCGTCTCTTCTGAAATTGGCTTCTAACAAATATTTGCTTTTGTAGCTGTATGTCAACCTACCAAAAGTGGATTGCAACACAAACTCTTCAATGTTACCCCCTGTTGTTTGACCCGAAGAGGGTGCGCCGGAGAGCACATCGAGGTTGCTGGAAGCAAATCCTCTTCTTACTCCTTCTATGGTCTCAAACTTGTTTACTTCCTGACTTACCCCCAGCATCAATCCAATGTTGTGGTCGTTGTTGATGGTTTTGGTGTAGTTCAGGTGGGAAAATGTAGTGTAGTGTTGCCTATTGCCTACACGATGAATCAGCTGCTCACTACCAATATTGTCCAAATTCCCCTGAAATTCGCCTGAACGATAGCTGTACATCCTGAGAATGGGGCGTCTGTTTTTATAATCCGACTGCCTCATATCCAGTCCAAACTTAGTATACCATGTCAAACCTTCCAGCAATTTTGCCTCTACAAACGCATTGGCATTTAATGAAAAATAGTTGTCGTATGTAAGGGCATTGGGATTATTAGCTATTGCGTAAGCATTTTTACTCGACACATCCGCATAGCCTACTGATTCAGGCTCTGAGCCGTTGTTGCTACCAGTATACCTGCCAGACCCATCGAGTAACCAAGGTTTATAGGTCGGTGACTGAGACAGTATACCCATGAGATAATCCCTCTCCCCATTGTATGGCTCTGTTCGTTTCGCATCTGTTCCGTTTACATAAGCTCCTATCTTAATGTTATCGTTTACCTGCGACTCTACATTGAACAATGCGTTAATTTTTTGAAAGGTAAAACCATCGGCGATACCATCCTGATTCCATGTACCCAATCCCACATTGTATCGGGTATTGCCAGACGAGCCCCCTATCTGCAGATTGTGTGTTTGTACTGTCACATCATGCAGGTAATAATCTTCATGGTTAAAGCTGGGAAATTCATCGGAAGGGTTGTTTTTAAAATTATCAATCACCTCTTGCGAATAATATCTTCCTGTCCAGGGTGCGAGCAGCGTATTCACCTTTTCCATGAAGTTTACTGAATTCCAATCCCTTTCCAGCTGATTAATCATCGACTGCTTCATCACCCTACCTGTGTAGGACAGGTTCAACCCCTCTCTTGCGCCTTTTTTGGTAGTAACCAGGATCACCCCATTGGCCGCCCGGGCGCCATAGATGGATGCTGAAGCGGCATCCTTCAATACCGTTACTGATTCTATAAACGCCGGATCAAGGTCTGACATGCTGCCTACAAGGCCATTGATCAGGATCAGGGGTTTGTTTTTATCAACTGTAGAGATGGACGGATCGGCCGAAAAAGAATTGACTCCTCTGATTTGAAAAGTAATGTCTTCATTTCCGGGTGCTCCGGTGCTCTGCGTAACCCTAAGTCCTGCCACTTTACCTTGCAGAGCCTGCATCGCATTGGATACGTTCCTGTTTTCAAAATCTTTTTCGCTTACTGTAACGATAGACCCAGTAAGGTTTACTTTCTTTTGTTCTCCATAGCCTACCACTACTATTTCTTCGAGCTGTGCTGCGTCCTGAACCATTTGTAGATCTATTACAGTGCGCCCACCCACAGGCACCTCGGTAGTTACATAGCCTATATAAGAAATCACTAATACAGCATCTTCAGCCACCGAAAGCTTGTAGTTGCCATCTAAATCTGTCGTAGAACCCTGAGCTGTTCCTTTCACTACTATCGATGCTCCCGGTAATCCTTCACCATTTTCATCGGTAATTTTACCTGAAATATCTATATCGGCTTCTTTTTCTTCCTCCTGTTCTCTTTTTCCTACTTTACGCTTCCTGATCACGATGGTCTTGTCAAAGATTTCGTATTCCAGATTGGAAGGTATAACTTCTTCGAGTATCTTCTTGATAGGCGCTTTAGTGACATCTACTGATACTCTGGGCAGGGCATTAATCAACTCTGATTTGTATAAAAAATCAAACTCGCTTTGTTTTTTGATTTCTTCAAAGACTTGTACCATACTTACCTCCTGCAACTGCAGATGAAGTCTGGCTTTCTGTGAATATACATGAGCTGACACTTGCATAAGTGTGCATAGCATTAAAATAAAGGTCAGTTTCATGATTTTGAATAGTTTTCTGCTCCGCCAAAAGAGCTCGTGTGTACAGTTTTTCATAAATTTGCATAGTTAAGTTAAACATTTAGTTAATTGATTTGACTGAATGACAAAAGGGGAATGTGGCAGCATTCCTCTTTTCATTTATTTTACTATTACTGCATTTCCTTTGATTTTTAGTTTTACTTCTTCTGTCTTTTCTATCAGATTTCGTACTTTTTCGAAATCTTCATACCGCTTAAAACCTCCTGTAAACCGGACATTTCGATAAGAATAGTTATCGTAAAAAACATTGAGGTCGTACCATCTGGCCAGGACTTTCATGATTTCATGTAAGGGTTCGTCCTGAAAGTAAAAACTACCGGATTTCCATGCTGTAAACCGGCTTGCATCCACCGTCTGCTGGATTATCGTACCGTCTTTTTTATCCATTATACTCTGTTGGTTGGGTAGCAAAGTGGCAGCTTCACTTTCCCTTCCTTTCGGATATACACTTACTTTTCCTTCCACCAGCGTGGTTTTCACTTGTGTGTCTTCAGCATAAGATGAAATATTAAATTGCGTTCCCAATACTTTTACGGTATGCCCTGCAGACACTACATAAAAGGGCGATTCTTCGTTTTTGGCTACTTCCAGGTATGCCTCTCCCTCCAGCTGCACTACCCGCCTGTTGCCTACAAATCGCGTAGGGTATCTGAGTGTAGTAGCTGCGTTTAGCCATACCTTTGTACCGTCAGCCAGCTCCAGGTAAAACTCTCCTCCCTTTGGCGTTATGAGCGTATTTGTGGTTACTTCACTTTCCGGTTCCCGGGTTTCAACCTTATACTCCAGCGTCTCACCTTCGCTGGCAATGGCCACTCCTTCGGTCTGCAACTGGAGTGTGCGGCCAGCTGCCAACTCGTGCTGTGTTCCATCTCCCAAGACCAATACTGCCTCAGACTTACCCGGCTCAATTTTATTCGTTACAGCTAACGGTTTTTGAGGTGTTTCCTCGGGTATATCCAAAGTATACCAGGCCGCTACCGCCAACAATAGAACAGCAGCCGCTGACACCCACCGGTAACCTATTCTTTTATTTGAAGTTTTCTTTTTCTCATAGGTGTTTTTTCGGAACGTATCCCACGCTACATCTACCTGGGGTGGAATCTGATCAAACGAAGAACCGTTTTTATGAAAATCAACTGCTTGTCGGTAATAATTCAGATTGCGTTCGTCTTCTTCCAGCCATTGCTGCAGAAATGCTGCTTCCTCTGGAGAAAGGGTACCTTTTATCTTCTTTAGGATTAGTTCATAATCAACTATCCTTTTGGTCTTTGTCATGTGTTTGTCTCTTTATCTGATATAAAGACAATTCACTTGCAAAAAGGGGTGACAAAAAAATTAGATTTTTATAATAAGGTAGACCAACATAAGTGCAAATTGCTCACGAAGTTTGTCTTTAGCCCTTCTCAGCTGGGTTTTTACTGTGTTTTCAGATATCCCCAACTCATCTGCTATTTCTGATATTTTTTTATTTTGCATATACTTCATCTGCAGGATTTGAGCCATGCGGGGCGGCAACTTTTCGAGCTCGGCTTTCACCTTCCATTCCAGGTCGGGGTAAACTCCTACGTCTTCTATACCAGCCTGTATCAGCCCCTCCTGGTAAAGGAGATTGTTTTTGTCCTGTATGCCGATGGACTTCAGTCGGTTGAGGCACCTATGATATACTGCCCGAAATAAATATGCGCGCAAGGAAGTATGCACGGCTAGCTGTCCTGCGTTTTCCCAGACATAGACAAACATATTCTGGACAATGTCTTCAGCGAGAGCCCCATCAAAAACTACTCCTTCGGCAAACCTAACCAACGGTTGATAATGCGTATAAAAAAGTTTTTCATACTCACGTATATCTCCCTTTCGGATTTTTTTGATGGATATATTATCGGTTACATGCACTATTCTCTCTGCTACGCACGGTGAACAACCAAAAATAGAAAAAAATTGGAGAGATGAAAGAATGTAAGACCTAACAAGATTGTCTCTACCCGGAAGAATACCCCTCTAAAAACAAATAGAGGGAAAGCAATGAGCAAGTGCCCGGTGTGCTTTCCCTCCATAAATATAGCTTTGACGCTACATTAATAATTCAAATAGATATTATTAGGGTTTGCTATGTACTGTTCTTTGTTGGAGTCGTTTACAAAAACAAAATACAAGTCGGCCAAACCATCAGTGGATTTTACCGGAATGGTATAGGTCTCATGGTGCTCTTTTTTCTTGTCGTAGTATGCGATTTTCTTTTGCCCCAATACTTCTCCATTCTTACCTCCTTTTTTCACAACGACTGTCCCTTCATAAGCATAGTTGCCTGTAAAAAAGACCGACAAGTCTATAGACCTGAGTCCGCTGAATTGTACTTCTTTGAACCCAAAGAATCTGCCATGAATAATACTCCCCAGCAGCCTCTGCCCTCCGGCATTCCAGGCAGAAACACCCGGCCCTTTGATGTCGGCATCTTCGGCTTCTCTGTATAGCGACTTAAATATTTTTTGGTCTTGAGCGGTTATTGGCGTGATCTCACCATTTCCTTTGTCGGTGTAGGTAGCCGTGAGTATGTAAACCCCTTCGTTTTCACCTTTTTTGTGCTGATCAAACCTCAAATTTCCTGACAGGGGTAAAGAAGGAGAACCGCTTTTCTTCAGAGAAAGAATGTAGTTTACCATTTCTTCTACGTCTTCTTTTTTGAGTGTAGGGTGGGCTGCCATAGGCGCTTCTCCCCATACACCAGACCCTCCGGCTATTACTTTGGTCACCAGGTAGTTCTTATCCTTTTGAGAATATTTATTGGCTATGTCTACAAAGGCCGGCCCGCTTATTTTTTCATCCACTGCATGACAGGCCATACAATCAGACCCTTCCATCAGGGTCTTCCCTTTTGGTGCGAGTAGGTGTTGGTGCCCTTTCTTTTCTATGATAAAATCTTTGCCCTCGGGTAAGTAAGTCAGGCTTATCTTCACATCTTTGGCATCTATTGTTCCCTTTTCTGAGCTACCGTCTTCTTTGTCTTCTACTATCACTTTGTACTTTGGTCTGCTCTTGCCGGAAAATGTAAGATTATCAGAATCGAGATCGATTTTTACGGTAGGGGGTGCATTTCCTGCGATTATTTCATGATAAGCACTGGAGGTTTCCCCTTTGTCGTCGGTCACAGTGAGCTTCACTTTGTACACACCGGGTGCACTAAATGTATGCGAAGGATTTTCTTCCGTTGACTGCACTTGCTCCTGATCAAATTCCCATGCATAAGTAATTGGGTCTTTTTCCAGGTCTTCAGATTTTTCTGCCGAAAAACGGATAGTCAATGGCACTGCCCCCACTATCTTATCTGATTCTATTCTGGCTATAGGGGCACGATTTCCCCGGATGTATTCTATCTTGTTAAGTCTTGCATCCAGGTTTTTTGCCACCCATTTTTCGCCATACTCCAGAATATAAAGCTCTCCGTTTTTACCAAAAACCATGTCCACAGGGTTGTTAAATCGAGAGTTGGGCATAAAGGGCTCAGCCTTTTTGAAATTGTGATTTTCATCGAAGGTAATCACGTATATCCAGTCTCTTATCCAATCGTAGAAAAACAGCTTCCCATTGAAATAGTCCGGAAACCCTTTTTTATCGACCGCATACTCATCAGAATAGAAAACCGGACCGGCCATAGGATTTTTACCTCCTGTACCTACCCAGGGAAATTCTTCGGATTTGTCATACGAATACCAGATCAGCGACTTTTGCGCCGGAGGAAGCTGCTCCAGCCCGGTATTGTTGGGCGAGGTGTTTATCAAATTGTTGGGATCAAAAGGGTGCAAGGATTTTCCTTTTTCAAAGTCATATTTAAAATAGGGCTTGTTGTCGCCACGCGTGTATGGCCACCCCCAGTTGCCGGCCTGTCTGGCCTGGTTGAGTTCGTCCAGCCCTTTTGATCCACGTGTAGGATTGTCTTTGCCTGCATCAGGCCCTACATCGCCCCAATACAGGAAGCCTGTTTTCTGATCTACCGAAATTCGAAAGGGGTTTCTTAATCCCATCGTAAAAATTTCAGGTCGTGTTTTTTCGGTTCCTACCGGAAAGAGGTTTCCTTCAGGAATGGAATAGGTGCCATCTGCTTCGGGCTTTATCCGTAGAATTTTACCTCTCAAATCATTGGTATTTGCGGAGGATTTTTGAGCATCCCACAGTGCTCTACCCTCACGTTCGTCGCTGGGCGAATAACCCGACGATTCGAATGGGTTTGTATCGTCTCCGGTAGAGAGGTAAAGCAACCCTCCGGGACCAAATTCGATCGAACCTCCTGAATGACAGCAGTCCCTGATATTGGGTATGGTAAGCAGGACTTTTTCTGTTTCAAGATTTACTTTATCGGTAAATTCAAATCGGGACAACTGCTGCACGGATCCTCCCTCTTTAGGACTGTAGTACAAGTATATCCATTTGTTGGACTCAAAATTCGGATCCAATGCCAGTCCCAGCAATCCATTTTCTCCTTTTGTCTCTACATCCAGAGTATTTACGGTAGTTAGCTGTCCGGTAGAAAGGTCATATACATTCACATTTCCGATTCTTTCGATAAACAATATCTTGTGATCGGGCAGGTACTCGAGTTCCATGGGTTCTTCCAGGTTTTGTGCCAGCACAGTTCTCACAAAGCGATTTTCCGGAGGCAATCGATCTGAAGTAGCTCGGGAATAATCTTTCTTGTTTTTTCCTATGGCGTACTGAATACCTCCAAGCAGGTGCTGCAAAAACAAAGGCTCCTCGAAGGCTTCATTGGTATGACCAAACTCTGTATAAAATGCCCGTCCGCCATCATATTCATGATACCACGCCATCGGGTGGTTGCTGCCATTGTCACCTCCCTCGTATGAAGATTCGTCTATTTCTATAAGCACATTGAGGTCCGGATTGATGTCTTTGAAATTGTACCACTCGTCAGACCGCACCCACTCGTCGGGCAGGATAGAGGTCGCCGGATGGTTTTTGTCGATCACTTTCAGGGTTGCTTCCTGCACTTTGGGGTGCCCTTTGAAATAAGCACCTACCAGTTTGTTGTACCAGGGCCACTCATACTCTGTGTCAGTGGCAGCATGTACGCCTACAAACCCTCCACCGGCCTGAATAAATCGCTCAAAATCTGCCTGTTGATAGTAGTCTAACACATCTCCTGTAGAATTGAGAAAAACCACTGCTGCGTAGTTGACCAACGAGTCTTCTGTAAAATAATCGGCATTTTCGGTGAGCGTCACCCGAAAGCCATTTTCTATTCCCAGTTTTTCTATGGCTTTTTGCCCGGCAGCAATAGACCCATGTCGGAATCCGGCTGTTTTAGAAAAAACCAGCACCCTTGTCTCCTTTTGGGAAGAACAGGAAAACAAGGTAAGGAAAGAAAATACGAATAAAATGAAATAATTCCTGATAGTCATATCTGAGGTTTATAATTAAGATTTAGTTTAGTTTAAAAACAATGCACCTACTCTACAGACAACTATTAAAAACCTGAAGCAACATGGCTATACTCCCGTTGGCAGGCTAAAAGTATCCGTTTTCAGGCCTTATTCTTCAACCTGATGCAGTAGGAAAAGTACAAACCCATCGCTGGGATTGTAACCAACAAAGATTGAAACAGAAAGATGCTTTTGTGTAAAAAGTAATACTTCAACAGTTCGTCACTGTTTTTTTTAAATACTTCAATTGTAAGCAGGAGAATCAGGTGCTTCTTCAGAAGGTGCTTCGCTCAGAAAATGAGGTCGAGGTGTAGGTTTATTTTTTTATAAAGCGATAGGCTTTTCCCCCCATACGAATGACATACATGCCGCATCTTAAATTTCCGACTTTCACCGAAGGGTAAGTTCCTTTCATGAAAACTTTGCCTGTAAGGTCTGTAATTTCCCATGGCGTGTGATCATAATTTTTGATATTCAGCGTATGGGTAACCGGATTAGGTGCCACCTTCATTTCTTGTGTAGGGAAGGTGGATAAAGAAAGCATTTGCCCTAAATGAATCTGGTAAATAGTAGCTTCAGGACATGAAGAGGTTAACTTTTGAGTTTTTACCACCGTGGTATCGGATTCAATTTTTATATCATCAAATCGTTCTCCTTTTTTCAGGTACACATCCACCGTATCTTTTTCTACTTCTTGTACATGCAAACGGGTTTCTACTACACGGTGTAGATCGTACTCCTCGCTCACAAGCGTATCATAGTAGTTTCCTGCCTTTTTAATGTACCTGTTTGCGTGCAATACACTATCAAACTCACAAATCGTGATGTCTATCGATTGGTTAGAAGGCTGATCTTCCCTTATCGTCACAAACTGATTCACAGGTATGCCGGTAAAAACCTGCTGCTTTCCTCCGATCCAATCCACAATAAGGCTATCGACAATGGTAGCATCTGCCAACCCAAAATGTGCAACTATGGAGCTATGCGAAAGATACGAATGTCCTCCTCCGCTGATTTCGCGCAGCATCCGCTCTTCCCCGGCTACTATTTTTACATGTGCACCTAGTCCATCGCTATTGCTGCGCGTTCCCTGCAGCTTTACTTTCAACCAATGGCGTTTGGGGTTATCGTTTCTGTACAAGAGAAACCTGACCTGATCTGTAGAAGGCTGATTGTAGTTTACTGCCACCGCAAAGTCCAGATCTCCGTCATTGTCTATATCGGCTGTGGCCAATCCCCTCCCGGACGTACTTTCTGTAATATTCTGGAAGAGCGAAACGTCCTCAAAACCACCCTGCCCATTTCCCTGATACAAAATGGTAGGCTGAAAGGTATCAGTTAAGTATGCTCCGTTGGCTACTGCCAGGTCCAGGTACATATCGTTATTGAAATCGAAGAAAACAGCCCCCCATGAGGTGTACTGAGCCAGCTCAATGCCTGAGTGTATGGCCCGATCGTCATACCACAACCCTCTCCGCCTTTTCACATGCATCAGATTGGCTCCATCGTTGGTGATGTAGTAGCTAAGGCTCCCGTTGTTTTTGATATCGCCTATGCCTATGCCCATGGCATAAACTTCCCTGTCGGTATTTGTGATCTGCGACACATCTTCAAAAACACCACTTTCATTGAGGTAAAGTCTGTTTGAACCATAGGTCGGGCCAAAATCATTTCCTACAAAAAGATCTAAATCTCTGTCGCCATCCACATCGGTAAATGCTGTCACCAGTGTGGCACTTTGAGAAGTAAAGGGGGAGTTTTCCGACACCTCTTCAAACTGTAAATCACCCAAATTGCGATAGAGCTGATTTTGCTCTGCTCCGTCTTTTATCACCCTAAATCTATCTCCTTTGTTTCGTATGTAGTTTCCTATAAAAAGATCAAGAAGGCCGTCTGCATTGTAGTCGCCAAAGCTGGCTGCCATAGACCAGTGCGATGTAGTAAACCCTGCCTGTCGGGCTATATTGGTAAATGTTTTGTTGCCGTTGTTGTGAAGTAGGATGATGGGGTAGCCGTTTAGGGTTGTGATACACAAATCGCGGTAGCCGTCGTTATTTATATCGCCGGCGACTATACCATTGGTAGCTATCTGAGCGGTGAAAGCTAACCCTGCTTGTTGGGTAATATCCTTAAAATGACCCGTGCCGTCATTTTCATACAACTTGTCTGACGCCAACCCTCCGATTAAATAGAGGTCTTCATCGCCATCGTTATCCATATCGAAAAAAGCCAGTCCTGTGCCAGCCAGAAAACCTGTATCGTATCCTATGTGGTCAATACCGGCCTCCGGGGCTATTTCCGTAAACCCCTGCCCAAAACTGCTGATCCAGCAGCTAACGGATATGCAAAGCAGTACAAATTTGAAAACCGGCATGATAAAAAAGAAAGAGACTGCCCGAAAGCATTTACCTCATGCTCAGACAGCCTCTTTTCACTATTAAACTATATGAGAATCAATTGTTATTGATCAAAATCGGCGGTGAGTTCCAGTTCACCAAAATTGAAAAAGCTATCACCACTGAAGGTATCCATCACAGCTACACGTATGTAGCGCACATATACAAACCCTGACACGTCGTGTGTTTTTCCCTCAGACTCTGATGGATTGCTATCCAACGACGCGTTCACCAAACTCGTCCAGCCTTTGGCTGCCATCTCTTTAGACCATTCGATCTCAGAGTCGCCTATCTGTTTGACAGTAGCTGCGCCTTGTACATCCATACTGCTGGGAAGCCCCCATACCTGATAGCGCTTCAGGCCTCTGCCATGCTGCCCGCTCCTATGCTTCCAGCCCACTTTTTTAATCACATAGTCCTTGCCCAAGTCTATGGTAAAATGACCGGGTACATAGCCATTGTCTGTATGCCCGTGTGTTCCCTGGTTGCCATCGAAGAGAGCTGTGTGCCATGCATCGCCCCAGGAGTGAGCCGGTGCATCATCTGGCAGATCTACAGTACTAAAATCACCGGCTTCATCCGGACCTAGTATGTGCAGACCACTTTTGCTATTCCCCACTTCTTCACCAGACACGTCTATTGAAGCTGGTGTGGTAATGTTTGCAGCTGTTGCACTTACCTGACCATTAAATACCTGATTTTTACCCGATGTTGGGCTAAATCTTACATAGACAGTCTGTGCTACAGACACATCAGACAAATTTACCGAAGATTCAAACGGACCCGACATAGCCAGCGACACTTCAAAAGGAGCTGAAGTGCTAATGGTAACGTCCCCATCTATACAATCATCGGATTGAACCGTAAAGCTCTCTACTGTAGAACTTTCGTCTTTGTTGTACGCACCAAAATCAAAAGCAGTAGCAGATACGGTAGCAGTAGCCTGAGTGGTACAATCGGGAAATTTGCTTTTGTTTATTTCCTTAGACACAAAAAGCTCAAATGCATCTTCATCTTCCTGCATTGGAGGCTTATAACTGGATACTACCTCAAACTCTCCTCCACCCACAAAATCATCTACCACTACAGTATTATCGCCATTTGAGACAATTAACTCCTGGCTGCCTCCATTCCTGTCCGTATAGGTAATTGAAGTTTCCACCATACGCTCAAAAGAAGAACCCAATGTAATAGTAGCTGACTCTGACGCAGCATCAAAACTTACTCCTGCTACCTTTCTTGAAGAAAGATTCTTAATGTACTTGTCAGCAAATACACTGGCTACAAACTCATAGGGAAGTGATTTATTCCCTGCATCGTCTTGTGTTCTTATAAAGAAATTGTACAATTTTTCGTCCAACTCCAGCGTATAAGACACTGTATCTTTACCACTTTTGTTTCGAACCAAATCCAATGTGGCTATTTCAGTATCGCCATCGTTTACCAAAATCTTTTTGATCTTAGGGTCACCGGATACGGCTATATCTAATTTGAGCTTGCCTACTCCATGGTTGATTTTCACATCCTGCACAGACCCTACGATCACTTTTTCGCCCTGGTTTACAAACTCCTCAAAGGTATCCTCCTCAGACTGGCAGCCTGCTATTGCCAGCGCCACACATACTGCGAGTATCCACCTCGAAATATTTATATTTTTCATATTCTTTTATTTAGGATTAAAAGATTAATATCTAATGATCATTCCACAGGCTTACCATAAAACTCAATTTCACCCATGTGCACCCACTTGCTGCCTTCCCAGTTTTCGAAGGTGATCAATCGCACATACCGTACTGTGGGCACAGGATCAGTGCCTATATCAAAACCTGCTCTGGCTGCCGCTCTGTCTTCAGCGGAGTATTGACCAGCAGGTAATCCTGACGGCTTTACGATTTCACCATCTTTGACGAGCAAATGCCAACCGTTAAAGCTATCTCCGTTATCAGCCGGAATTTCGTCCACTCCCCAAAGTTCAAAGTACCTTACATTCCCCCTATCAAAGCCGTTATCCATTCTATGGAAAATCTTCATTCTACTCAGGTTGGCCAACTGTCCCAGATCAATGGTAAAAGCAATCAGATTGCCCTCTGTATATGGAGGCAAAGCCGGAACCGGATCTGCTGCTACGTCATTGGTATGAAACACATTGGGCCAGCTTACACTATTGCTGGCATCCCATAGTTGATCCACAAAAAAGTTTCCTCCGCAGCATTCCAGAATAGTACCATCGGTAGGCAACACTTTTCTGGCAAACTTACTCTCGTCCAGCATTACCTCCAGCAGTGGAGTAAAGGTAGCTGAGAGTGTGTCAGAAATATTGTCCCAGCGGTCGATGGCCAATACTTTGAAAGTGGTTTCTTCCGATTCAAAGCCCCTGAAAATATGACTTTTTACATCAGGGTTTTCTATAAAGGTAGATTGATTGTGTACATCGGCTTTCACACCCTTCACTTCTTCTTCCATTATCAGTTGGATCTCAAATCGTGATCCTGTAGGGTTGTCAAACTTGATAAGAGCACCTCCGAAAGTGGGCTCCAAAACAAAGCTCTGCTGCAAAAGGTCTATGGGAGAGGTGGTCGGTTCTATTGTCACCGATTGTCCTGCTGATTTATTTCCACCTTTGTCTACGGTGAAAATTTCTACGTTTTGCGGTTCTGCTTTTCTCAATCCTACTATTTCCACAAAGTTGTTGAAGATAGAAGACCGGGCATACACTTCTTTGCCATTATCCAGCCTGTATTTGGCCTCCACCAAAAGGATATCTTTATCCTCCGGCACTTTGTAAGATATCTTGGCACCTCCCGGCAAATTTTCAACCTGCACTTCTGTAACAGCCGGGGGAGGCGTTCCGTCGTTGAAAAACGGGCCCAACTCATCTTCTGTACATGAAGTGAATATCACCATGGCCAGCAGTAAAGTCAATCCAGATATTATATATATTTTTTTCATTGTGTTCATTTTTAGTTGGAAAAATTACCATCCTGGATTTTGCACCAGATTAGGATTACGGATAATGTCGCCTTCTGCAATAGGCCATAAATAATCCCTGGAGAGAAATTTTGGCGTTGCAAAAGTGATCACCTTGTAGTACTGCTCGGTATCTTCACCAAACCTGTTCCAACCGCGTATGTCTCTATTCATAAATTCCTGGGCTCGCTTCCAGCGACGCAAATCCCAAAAGCGATGACCTTCAAACACCAACTCGATCATACGCTCGTGCTGGACAATTTCCCGAAATCCATCCTGTGTAGTGGGTTTGCTTGGGTTGGTAGAGTGTGCTGACCAGGAAGCCACCACTCCATCTAGACCGGCTCTTTCCCTTACCTGATCTATCCACGTATGTGCTTCTGAGGTTTTGCCTACTTCGTTTAACACTTCTGCATAAAGCAAGTACAGATCTGCCAATCGAACAAGGGGAAAGGCATACCGCTGAGAAGACAAGCCTGCAGATGCTCCGAGGAAGTTGCGCGGATGCGATAGCTTTTTAGCAAAAAAACCAGTTTCCGACCAAGAAAACCCCGGTCCATTGTTGGACGCATAACCGCCCAGCTTGGCATCTACGATATGTGCTCCACTTTCGTCTAGAGCTCCCCCAGACTGATCTTCTAACCATACACCACCATCGAAACCAAGCGAAGCATAAAAGCGTGGTTCTCTGTTGAGATGCAATTTGGGTGCATCAAATCCTGTCTGTACATAGTGCTTATGATCTATGCCTACATTTTCGGTAATTGCAAAGCGATTGGCATAATCGTAGGATGCATCTTCGTTTATTGGCACTCCATTTTCTGAATAAAACATCTCTGCTATTCTCATAGTAGGTGCCCAAAAGGCATTGGCTCCTGTGCTCAGCCTCGACCGTATGTCGAGCTTTGGTCGGGAAGCTGCCTGCAGGTTGCCCGGCCACTCGTCGGATTTACCCCAGATCAGCTCTTTGTTCCAGGCATCTGTAATGCTACCCCGTATGTCCATCTTGATGCGAGTGGTATCGCTCCAGTCTTCCTGAGCAGTAAGCGTGTTGCCGTCTCCCACTCTATAGAGTTTGTTCCCGGCTTCATGTGCTATATCTATCGCTGCTTTACAGGCCTCTTCGGCTCTTACCCACTTTTGGGGATCAAACGTCTGAGACACCAACTGCTCTCCGTCCTTGTTTGTAAAACCACTGTAGTCAGTGTTGCCATTGAACAGCGGGCTGGCAGCCAGCATCAGTGTTTTGGCTTTTATAGCTGCAGCTATAGGCTTAGTAGCCCTTCCGAGCTCTTCCTGCTCATTGAGCACTACCAGTGGCAGTTCAGTTATGGCTTCATCCAGCAGCTGCACGATGTAGTCTACCACTTCATCGACAGGGTCTCTTTTTACTCTTACCTCATCCAGACCACTAGACACGTCTATGTTTTCTTTCATAATCGGTATAGGCCCATACATCCTCAGCATAAAAAAGTGAAAGTATGCTTTTAGAAACTTTGCTTCTGCTGTCCAGTATGCCTTTTCACTTTCCGGCAGGTCGAAAGGCTTGTCTATGTTTTCCAGAAAAATGTTGCAATCTCTCATAGCAATAAACAGGTTATTGTTATTGCCCCAGGCATCCAGGTGGGGATTGCGCACATTTTGTCCTCCTGTAATAATCTGCGCTACCGGTATGGCTACACCATTATTGGTTCTGATCCCATCGTTTAGCCAGATTTCATCTCCTGCTGCCAACCCGGGATCGCCCGGAGAAGCTCCGGGGTTTCTGTTGCCCCTACTTATCACGTTGGGGATATGCCCATATAGAGTAGCCAAAAAACGTTCTGTAGACAATCGTGTGGCAAACGCATCTTCTATTTTTGCGATATTGTCCGGCACCACATCCACAAAATCTTCACACGCCTGTGAAGTCATCAACAAGCACGCTACTATCAATATCTTTAGTTTTTTATATTTCATAATTTCTAATCTTTAATAATTATGATGTAGACTAAAATCCAACTAACACACCCAGGTTCACCACTCGTTGTAGCGGGTAGTTCAGCCCGTTACTTTTCAGTTCAGGATCCCACAGTTTGAATTTGCTCCAGGAGTGCAGGTTAGTACCGTTCACATATATTCTTAGCGAACTCATACCCAGCTTGTTGTCTTTTCCATTCAGTACATTGTAGCCAACCTCTACTTGCTTCAATCGGAGAAAAGATCCGTTTCTCATCCAAAAAGTACTGGTCTGAATATTATTTTCAATGACTCCATCGGATAGTCTGGGCCACAGTGCATACACATCCTTGTTTTCTTCAGCCCAGTGGTCATCAGCAAACGCCTGTAGCAACGCATTTTCCCCTAACGATCCGTTGGTGGATTGGCCGTTGTTTACATTGATGCCTAAGCCTCCTCTATTTACAGTGTTGATAAAAGGCCCTACACTGATAGGATTGATAAAAAATGAAGTTTGCCCCAATCCCTGGAAGAAAATACTAAAATCAAACTTTTTATATCCTGCAGAAAACCCTAAACCATAAGTGATTTTTGGAATTTGAGGATTGCCGATACCCGTACGATCCAAATCTGTAATCTGGCCATCACCGTTCAAGTCTCTGTACTTGATATCACCACCACCATAGTCTACACCGGGTGTACCAAACTGAACCGGAGAGTGCAATGCTTCTTCATCGTCTACAAACAACCTCTCAGCGATAAAGCCTGTTGCCTGACTTACATTATCACCGATTCTGGATCTCCAGGGTGCGTCAATATCGGCATAGTTGGGTTCCTCAAACACAGCAAATTCATTGTCGGCATAGGTAAAAGTACCTCGTGCGGTTACCCAAAAATCGTTGGTGAAATAGTGGTTGATATCAGCTGAAGCGTCGATACCTTTGGCCACAACCTCACCCACGTTTGTCTTGAGTGATGCCTGTAGCCCGAGCGTAGACGGGATATCGGCTCTCTCTTGCAAAATATTGGTTCTCTTTTCGTGGAAAGCATCTACTCTCAACTGCAGTGCATCATTGAACATATTCATCTCTATTCCGAAATTGGCTTTTTTAGCCAGCTCCCAGGTCACCTGAGGGTTGGCATATCGGGAAATGGATACTCCCGGGCTACCTTCGTTAAAGTTTAATCCATACTGATAACCTCTGCCGCCTGTAAGGTTGACTTCAGACAAGTAGAAAAACCTGTCGCTTCGTGTGTTTCCTATTCGGTCGTTACCTACTACTCCGTAAGAGGCTCTTACTTTCAATCGGCTGATCTTTGCCGAACCGAAGAAGGGTTCGTTGGATACTAACCAGCCTATACCTGCTGAGGGAAAAAATCCAAATCTGTTGTTTCTGGCAAAGCGTTCTGACCCATTGTAACCGAAGTTGAACTCAGCAAAATAGCGGTTGTCATAATCGTAATTAAACCTACCGGAAATACCGATGTTTCTGCTGGGTAACGAAAGCTGGAGCGATGACGCCTGGCCATCGAGATACTCGCGTGCTATCATTACCAACAACCCCGACACGTTGTGTTTTTCGTTAAAGGTTCTATAGTAGTTGGTAGCTGCTTCCATATACAGCACCGAGTTGTTTTCCCTTGCCGATGGTTCCAGGTTGAGCGTTTCGTCTCCTCCCTCCCCTATTAGATCCAGGGTGTAGTCAGAAGGATCTGCCGGGTTTACACTTCCTACTTCATAGAAATAAGGAGTATATGCACGTCTGTTTTCAAATTGAGAAGTAGAGTTGGCATTGCCCAAAAACCGAGCACTCAGCCCTGGTGTGATAAAATCCAGCTTTTGCTTAAACTCTAACTGAACAAGATTCAGCTGCCTGCGCCTGTCGAGGTATCCCCGCTGCAACTCCGCATAGGGGTTGAACCATACCGGGCGCAATGACCCTCCAAAAGTAACGGCTCCTCCGGCTCTACCTGCCGTACTGTTACCAAAGATGATGTTAGGTACATTTTGGTTGACACTGTCAGGGGCAAATACAGCCGGAAAACGCGTAGGGCTTGTCCTCACAGCAGCATTGTATATGGCATTTCCTCCTTGCAGTGGCCCACGGTAATCATCGATTGTAGAGTGCAACCTCACGATCATTTCAGTGTTTTTGTGCAGGTCTATGTTGATGTTTGACCTTAGCAAATACCTCTTCAGACTTATATTGTTATTGAAGTTGGTTATGGGATCAACCTTTAAGATACCATTGTCTTTGTTTAACGATCCCGCTACATAATACCTTACTTTTTTACCTCCTCCACGCACATTTAGGTTAATGCGTTGAGTAGATGTATAATCTTTAAACAACTCATCGTACCAGTTGGTGGCAGGGTACACATTGGGATTTTTGCCGTCCCTCACTCCAGCTATCTGCGCTTCGGTATAGGTAGGTATATTCCCTCTGGTACGTGCGGCTTCATTTTGCAAACGCATGTAGGTCAGCGGATCTGCCAGGTCCAACATAGAAACCGGACTGCTAAAGGCATTTTCCAGTCTCAGACTTACTTTTGCCGGGCCTTCTTCTCCGGTTTTGGTTGTCACCAAAATAATTCCATTCGCTCCGCGCGCACCGTATATGGCTGTGGTAGTAGGATCTTTTAATACCGAAAAACTCTCGATATCGTCGGGCTGCAGGCGTGCCAGGTCATCGGCGGTCAGCTCTACTCCATCGATCAGAATCAAGGGGCCGTTTTGGTTGTTGAAAGACGCCACACCACGTACAAAAAACTGGGCATTGTCTGCACCGGGCTCTCCACTGGTCTGATACGACACTACTCCTGATATTCTACCTGCCAATGCTGTAGTTAGGTTGCTGGAGGGTATCTTCAGTTCGGCTGGCTTTACCGAACTCATAGCCCCTACTACAGCTTCTTTCTTTTGTGTACCAAAACCTACCACTACTATTTCTTCGAGTTGCTGCTCGTCGGGCAACATGGCCAGGCCTATTACAGAGCGCCCATTTACGGATATTTCCTGTGTTGTATATCCTACAAAAGAAAAACTCAAGGTGGCGTCTTCCTGTACTTTTATTTTATAAGTCCCCTCCAGGTCTGTAGTCGTACCGGAAGTGGTACCTTTCACCACTATCGAAACACCGGGCAATCCTTCACCGTTTTCGTCGGTTACTTTTCCGGTCACACTTATTTCATCTGCTGCTTTGCCCAGGTTGAATACCCTGCCGCTTTCCACTTTAGATTTACTTACATTGATCGTCTGATTTACTTGTTTGAAGTCCAGTCGTGTTTGCTGAGCGATCTCGGTAAGAATGCCGTAAACGGAACTGATCGGTTTACGGATGTTCACATAACTAACCTTTCTTACGTCCTTGGCATTAAACGCGAAAGTATAGTCTGTCTTTGCTTCAATATCTCTGAGTATAGTAAATAGTTTGCCCTGATACCTATCAAGCGATATCGTCACTTCACGCATACTTTGGGCATTTTGAGCTACAGAACTATCAGCCAAGAGCAGGTTTAAGCTAATAGTGGTCTGTATGGCAATAATCAATACTGAATACTTCATGAAAGTACACAATTGTTGTAAAAGATTACATTTCATATCTTTGTTTTTAGTTTAATACATAGTTTAAAAGCTTGGCCGGATAGCAATCCCTGAGAAAGTTTACTATCTGCTAAGCGCTTATGGATAGGAGCATTTCTAAAATGCTCCTATCCTTTTTTCTTTCAACTCTTCATTTCTTTTATTCTCATTTAGTTAGTTATAAGTTATCGTCACTTTCTGATCGGTTATGTCATAGGTAAAATCCATCGTAAACCCTATGGATAACAAGACATTAGCTAAATCCATTTTTTTAAACTCTCCGGAATACTCCCAGGGCCTTTTCGGCTTGTTTGTCACTTCTATGTCTACTGCATACCATTGCTGCAAAACATCGAAGACCTGTTTTTCAGATGCTTTTTTGAACAGCAATACCTGATCTTTCCAGGCAGTGATCAGGTCGACATCAAATGTTCCACGGGTTAAGTGTCCTGTATATTCATCGTATCGGGCATCCTGGCCCGGCAATAATATTTGTGCCTGCTCGTCTTTGCCTTCCGGCACTACGGATACCTTGCCTGTGGTCAGTGCCACGTGCACCTGTGGCCCTCGCGTGTTTACATTGAATGAGGTTCCTAAAGCCGTAGTAGTGATGTCACCAGACTGCACTCTAAAGGGCCTTTTTGCATCTTTGGCCACCTCAAAATAGGCTTCCCCTCGCAATTTCACGACTCTGTCTTCAGCCGAAAAATGTTTGGGGTAGACCAGCTTACTGCTGGAGTTGAGTATCACCTTTGAGCCGTCATTGAGGTATATGGTAGACTTCTGCCCTCGCTGCGTCTTCTTCACGATCATCGGTGCAGAAGTATATGCACTTTCCTTTTCATAGTCTTTTTTCAAAGCCAGAAAAACAGCAAATACTCCGATAAGCATAGACAGAATAGCGGCATAGCGCATTGACTTTTTCCACCAAACCCCGGCGTTGGGTTTAGACTGTTCTTTTTCAAAATGGCTTATAACGGTATCAGCGTTAAGCGGATAGGTCTTTTTGTCCTGAGGGCTGGATTCATCAACTGCAGCATTTTTTAAAACACTCCACATATCATCTACCGCTTCCTGATCCAGCCTGTGATAAGCTACCGGAAATTTCTTGATGATGTCTTTGGCTTTTTTCACTTCATCCACTTTGCCTGGATTTTCTTTAAGCCAGTTTTCCCAATAGCTGTTTGAAGCCGAGGTAGGGTTGGTTACCCACGACCTAAATTCCGGATTCAGCACCAGATCTTCTGCTACATAAGAAGAATGATTCATAGATATTTAATTTCATTCACACTATATAATGTGAGCTACTCTCCATATCTATCCGAAAAAAAATGATTTTTTTTGAAAAAAAGTTAAAAAACCTTTTTGAGCTGCGCTATGGCCTTCCAGACCAGTGTGTAAATGGAACCTACACTTATCGACATAATGTTTGACACTTCTTCGTAAGTAAGTCCTTCATAAAACAACAGTGTGATGACCTCCCGCTGACGTGACGTCAACTTACTTATGGCCTGTTTTATCCTCAGGTTATCACTGGCTTTCTTCTGTTTTTGGATTAATTCGTCTTCGTACGGGTACATCACCTCAGTAGTGTATACTTTCTTTTCTTCTGTAAACACCAATTTTCCTTGTCGCGCAATAGCATGACCTACTTTCCACTTCAGCGCTTTGAGCAGGTAGTATTTGATGTTGTCTGTTGAAGAAATAGTCTTGCGATTTCTCCATAGATCCAGAAAAAGCTCCTGAATACAATCCTTTACCAAAGCATCCTGCGAAACGATACTCATGCCGTAATTAAACATGTCGCTAACGTAGGTTCGGTAGATCACTTCATAGGCTTCCACATCGCCTGCCTGAAACCGATTCCAGAGATCAGTATCGTCAAGGTAATCCCGATTTTTAGATACACTAAAGCGATGCATAAGGGAAGGTTAGCAATGATTTTTTAATTAAGCTAACAGTAAAAATATATTTTTTTTTGAAATACCAAGGGCTAGGTAACATCTCGACGACCCTGCAACCATCATCCACTCCTCCCCAAAAATGCCTATAAAAGCAATTTAAGGGCACTTTTTCGACAAATACTGCTTCCGGATAATATTTTAAATAATTATTCAAATTTCATCATCAAACAGGCAACACAATCGTAAATGCCACGTTTAACAATTTTGTTAAACAAAAAAGTCAATGAAAGCGGAAGAGGTAAATACCGAAAAATTGATAAAAGAAAGAGCCAAAGCGCTTTTCTTTAAAGAGGGGAAATTAAAGGCTACTACACAGGAAATAGCAGACCTGGCAGGAGTAAACCGCGCACTTATTCACTATTACTTCAGATCGCGCGAACAACTGCTCGAAACTTTACTTGACGAAGCATTGCAGGAAAGAAAGCAGCGGATTAAAAATATTCTCTCTGCGGAAGTTTCTTTCAAACAAAAAATAGCCAACTACATAGAAAGTACCATTGAGTATGGTATTGAATTTCCCTATCTGGAAAATTTCATCATCAGTGAAATAGCACGTAACCCGTGTAAAATCGGTGACTTTTGCGCCAACCATAAAACCAAACCCAGTGACCTGATAAAGGAACAACTGGAAGAAGAAATAAAAAAACAAACCATCTCACCTATATCAGCAGAGCAATTTATGATAAACCTCGTATCGCTTTGCATCTATCCTCTATTGGCAAACCCCGTCTTGCAGACCATATACAATATGACAGACGAGTCTTACCGCCAATTCCTCATCGAACGAAAACAAATAGTATTCAGGACCATCTTCAACGAAGATTTACCTGATTTTTCTTCCACCCAAACAGAGTAAAACAGAATCCATAAAACACACATGATGTACAGTAAACCAAGAAAGACGAACATGCTAATGCGGCGTGTACGGTGGGTAGTTTTGTGCTTTCCCCTGCTGGCCAACGCTCAGCAGCAAGCCCAAAAAAGCACACTAACATCAGCCACGATAGACGATATAGTATCGTATGCGCTCAAAAACCAGCCCGTAATACAGCAGGCTGAAATAGACGAGCAGATAACAGAAAAAGCCATAAAAGGAAGACTGGCCGACTGGTATCCGCAGTTGAATTTTACATACAATTATCAGCGATTTATCGACCTGCAGTCGAGTGTGATCGGAGGCAACCTTATCCGATTCGGTGTAGACAATACCTCCTCAGCTCAATTTACGGCAAGTCAGAATGTCTTTAATCGCGATGTATTGCTGGCCAGTAAAACCGCTTCAACGGTACGCCTGCAAGCACACCAAAATACCCGGCTACAGAAAATTGAGATTGTAGCCAATGTAAAGAAAGCCACCTACGATGTACTGGCTACCCAGCAGCAGATAAAGGTAAGCGAAGAATCTATTTTAAGGTTGAGCCAAAGCCTGAAAGATGCAAAAAGTCGCTACGAGGCGGGGGTATCAGATAAAACAGATTACCAACGAGCATCCATTTTGCTGAGAAATGCCCAGGCCACCCTGACGGCACACAAAGCTGCTCTCGATCATAAAATGTCTTTCCTGAAAACCCTGATGGGATACCCGGAGGATGAAGAGCTAAACATCAGCTATGATGAACAACGTCTCGAAAGCAGTATAGCCATAGACACAACACAACGTGTGGTTTTTGACAGCCATATCAACTACGAGCTCCTGCAAACGAAACGGGAATTGCAAGAGGCTAACCTGACTCACAGTAAATGGGCATTTTTGCCTTCGGTAAATATATTTGGCGCATACAACCTCAACTACCAAAACAACAATTTCAGTGAGTTGTACGACCAAAAGTTTCCGTATTCATACGTGGGTGCTACGGTAAGCCTGCCGCTGTTTCAGGGAGGCAAAAGAACTGCCAAAGTACAAGAAGCACGCCTCGCATACAACAGAATTGGCACGGAAATAACAAACCTGAAAAACCAACTCAACACCGGATATGCCCAGGCACTGGCAGGTTACAAAACCAACCTGGCTATGTACCTGGCTCAAAAGGAAAACACAGAACTGGCTCAGGAAGTGTATGACATCATCAGGCTGCAATATACCAATGGGGTGCGCACCTACCTGGACGTAACGACCGCCGAAAGTGAACTCCGTACCACCCGAATCAACTACTTCAACGCCCTATACAGAGTGCTGGCCAGCAGGGTAGAAGTTGAAAAATCTCTTGGCCTTATTAACTATTAATCTTTAGAAATTTTCAAGATCATGAAACATTCGCATATTCTATTTATACTGGCTGCATTATTGGTTGTATCTGCCTGTGGCAACAAAAAACAAGGCGGCATGCAACAGCCCGGTGCTGTACCGGTAAGTGTACAGCAGGTAAAAAGCACATACGCACCCTACTACGATGAATACCCCGCTACTGTGGTGGCACTAAACGAGGTAGCACTTCGCCCGCAAGTGAGTGGCTACATTACCGGGATTCACTTCAAAGAAGGACAGCAGGTAAAAAAAGGACAAAAGCTATATTCGATAGATCAGCAACAAACCGCAGCAGGATATAAGCAGGCATTGGCTAATCTTTCGGTACAGGAAGCCAATCTGGAAAAAGCAAAAAAAGATGTAGAACGCTACCGCCTGCTAAGCAAAAAAGATGCGATAGCTCAGCAGCAGGTAGATTATGCTGAAGCCAACTACAATGCAGCCCTGAAGCTGGTAGAAGCTGCAAAAGCGCAAGTACAAAGCAGCCAAACACTGGTAAGGTACTCTTCTATCGTGGCTCCCTTCGACGGCACTATCGGTATATCTCAGGTACGCCTGGGGGCCTCTGTAGTACCGGGTCAGACTTTGTTGAACACTTTGTCATCCAACAATCCCATGGGGGTAGATATTGTGGTGGACCAGGATAAAATCTTTCAGTTTTCTGCTTTAGAAAAAGCTACCTCTATGCCAGACTCATTGTTTGTGCTCACAGTAGGCAACTACCAGCATCCACATGCAGGCAAACTCAGTTTTATAGACCGAGCGGTAGATCCTCTCACCAGCTCTATCAAAATCCGATTTGAATTTGACAACTCTGACTATTCTCTCAGGGCGGGCATGAGTGGCAAGCTAAAAGTACTCTCCAACACTTCAGCCCCTTCGATCACCATTCCCTACAAAGCTGTAACAGAGCAGCTGGGTGAATTTTTTGTGTATGTGGTTTCGAAAGAAAATACAGTAACCCAACACCAGGTAAAACTGGGACAACAAGTAGGTAGCCATGTAATAGTGACTCAGGGCCTGAAAACCAACGAAACCATAGTGACCGAAGGAATGCAAAAACTCCGAGAGGGTGCTAAAGTTCAATTCACAACATCGAATGCAGTAAGCCAAAAGTAAACTGCTTTTTCACTATCAAATAAGACAACATGATTGCAGATGTTTTTATAAAAAGGCCCGTAACGGCCATCGTTATATCCATAGTGATAGTACTGGTAGGTATTATCGCTATGATGAACCTGCCCATATCGCAATATCCGGACATTACCCCTCCTACTGTATCCATTACCGGAAACTACATAGGAGCCGATGCAGAAACTGTGGAAAAAACTACCACCACAGCCATAGAAACTCAGGTAAATGGTACACCGGGCATGGCATACATGACCAGCAACAGTACCGCCAGTGGAGTAAGCTCGGTAACAATAACCTTCGATGTGGGTACTGATATAGATATAGCCACACTAGACGTACAAAACCGTGTAAGTGTGGCAGAACCTACACTTCCCGAGGTAGTGAAACGATTGGGGGTAACAGTACGAAAAAGAAACCCAAGCATCTTTTTGGTGGTAGGGCTGTACTCGCCCAATGGCACCCACGATGCTACTTTCTTAGGCAACTTTGCCAACATCTACCTGAAAGATGCCCTGCTTCGTGTAAAAGGAGTAGGTGATATTACGTCTGTAGGCGATGATTTTGGTATGAGGGTGTGGCTAAACCCCGACAAACTAGCCAGCATGGGCATAACCCCTGCGGAAGTAAATGCGGCTCTTAGCGAACAAAACCTGCAAATAGCAGCGGGCACGGTAGGTGGTAACCCCCAACCCAAAAATCAAGCCTTTGAGTACAATGTAATTACCAATAGCCGCCTCAATAAGGTGGAGGATTTTGAAAATATTGTGATCAGGTCGAACCCGGCCCTGGGCACCATGGTGTACCTAAAAGATATCGCTCGTGTAGAGCTGGCAAAATTCAACTACGGCAACCACCCCTACGTAATGGGGCATCCGGCGGCTTTTATGCTACTCTATCTGGAACCCGGCGGCAATGCACTCGAGACCAATGAAGGGGTGATGAAAGCACTGGAAGAGATGAAGCAAAACTTCCCGAAAGACGTGGATTACCTTATTCCGCTGGAGACCACATCCGTGGTAGAGGTATCTATAGCTGAGGTAACCAAAACGTTACTCGAAGCTCTCGTATTAGTGATTTTTGTTGTGTTCCTGTTTTTGCAAAACTGGCGGGCTACCCTCATTCCTATACTGGCTATTCCGGTATCGCTTATTGGTACGTTTATCTTCTTCATCCCCTTCGGCTTCACCATCAATACCCTTACCCTTTTTGCCTTTGTATTAGCCATAGGCATAGTAGTGGATGATGCCATAGTAGTAGTAGAGGCCATTCAGCACAACATCGACAAGTACAAAATGAGTGCTAAAGAAGCAACGGTAAAGGCCATGAAAGAAATATCAGGACCGGTAATTGCCATTGCGCTGATACTGGCAGCTGTATTTGTACCTGTAGGATTTATCCCGGGTATTGTCGGCAAGCTGTACCAGCAATTTGCTATCACTATTGCCATATCGGTACTTATATCGGCTGTGGTAGCACTATCACTCACACCTGCATTGAGTATGAAAATGCTCAAACCTACTAATACAGACCGAAAAAAGAATTTTCTGGACAAGTTCTTCGACCGCTTCAACCGGTGGTTTGACAAGGTATCTGGATCGTATACCAATGGTGTACACGCCTGGATTCGCAAAACACCGCATGTACTCGTAATGATGGTTTGTTTGATTATCGGGCTGGTGTACCTATTCGATGCTAAACCTACGGGATTTATCCCTACTGAAGACGAAAAGCGAATGTTTGTGGCCTATGAAATGCCCGAAGGCACTTCTACCACCCGAAACATCGAACTTCAACTGGAGTTGCAAAAGCGAATACAAACCTTACCCGCTCTGAATGTAGTGGGAGGTATTGCCGGATTCAACATCCTTACATTTTCCAACAAGTCTAACACGGGTACTGTATTTGTAAACCTGAAACACTGGGATGAGCGTGACCCTGAAACGGAAAGTGTGCCCAAAATAATGGCCCAGATACAACAGATGACAGCTGACATAAAAGAGGCCCGTGTGCTGGTAATTGCTCCACCGGCTATTCCGGGATTGGGTCGTTCGTCAGGCTTTACGCTGGAGCTTTTACAGACTACCAGTACTGACAACATCAAGCAGTTTGAGGGAGTTATGCACCAGTTTTTGGGAGCTGCCAATCAGCGCCCTGAAATAGCCATGGCTTATTCGTTTTTCTCTGCCCGTACGCCCAGCTACCAGTTGGACCTGGACAGGGAAAAAGCCAAAAGAATGGGCGTATCTGTAGCCGAAGCATACGGCACGCTCTCCAACCTGCTGGCGAGTAATTATGTAAATGATTTTAACATCTATGGTCGAAACTTTCGTGTGGTAACACAGGCCGATACAGTGTATAGAAATGCCATAAGCGATGTGGGCAACTATCGTATACGCAACAAAGAAGGCAATATGGTTCCTCTGAGCGCACTGATCACCACCAAAATGATAGAAACTCCGGCTGTAGTATCTCACTACAACATTTACCGGTCGGCACAGATACTAGGAGGTGCAGCGCCGGGCTACAGTAGCGGTCAAGCGCTGAAAGCTCTGGAAGAGGTAGCTCAAGAGGTACTGCCCAATGGCTATAGTTTTGAGTTTAGTGGCATGAGTAGCGAGGAAATAAAAGCTGGAAACAGTTCGCTCATGATATTCATGATTTCAATTGTATTTGTGTTTCTGTTTTTGGCAGCACTGTACGAAAGCTGGTCTGTTCCTTTTTCAGTACTCTTTGCCGTACCCATCGGCGCGTTTGGTTCTATCCTTACGCTCACTTTCTTTCCGGCACTTACCAACAATATCTATGCTCAGATAGGGTTAATTACTCTGATTGGGCTAGCTGCTAAAAACGCCATATTGATTGTGGAATTTGCCAAAGAAAGGGTAGATAGCGGTATGGAAGTGGTAGCCGCAACACTGGAAGCAGTACACATCCGATTGCGTCCGATCATTATGACATCTCTGGCTTTTATTCTGGGTGTGATGCCGCTGGCCTTCTCTGTAGGAGCCGGTGCTGAAGCTCGTAAAACTATCGGATGGACAGTAGCCGGCGGTATGGTAGCAGCAAGTTCGCTGGCCATATTTGTTGTGCCGGTGCTCTATGTGGTTATTACCAAAATAGCATACCGAAAGAAAGGCAAGGTGAATGGCACAAAAAAGCCGGAAGCGGCTGAGCAGGAAATGCAAACTTCACTAACAGAATAAAAAAGCGACCTTAAAAGCGTTTAACACACTACGTTTTTTAGCATCTAGCTGAAAGTAAACATTGGGTGTATATAGAATCCCCTCCGAAACTAACCGGAGGGGATTTTGCTTTTAAGGCCGCTTTTTTCTAGTAGCGAGGAATCTAAATAGGGAAGCGAAACTCTCCCATTAGGAAATACTTACAGAGTATAAAACTCTTCCCACCCCTTTCTGGGAGGAGCACCTACTAACAATTGATTCGCCGTATCGTTGTTTGTGATCTGTTTCGTCTCTCTATCAAACTTCAATTTTGTATTCAAACGCTGAGCCACAGTACCTAAACAAAACACTTGACTTAAAGGCCCGGCTACATCAAAAGATGAACGACACTTTTCCTCTCCTTTACAGGCTTTTAAGAAATTTTCAAAATGATTAGATGGACTTTTAGGAACTTCGGGCAGTGAAGAAGCCATTTCTTTGGCTGCTTCCTCAGAAACTATAGACAGGGTGCTACCATGAGAGCCTCCTTTAAAAGTAAGATCCTTACCATATATAATTTTACCTGGCCCTAGTTTCGTTACAAGTTTTTGCCCTGCTACAGGAGGGATATTAGGATCTACCTCGAGCTGTCCATATCCTTTAGGCAACTTCGGTTGATTTTGCTGACCATCGTACCATGTTACTTTTACTTTTGGCATACTGCCTCTTTCTGGAAACTTGAAAGCAAGAGTAGAAGCTTGAGGAAAAAACAAAGGGTTGTGGCCTTCGATTTTTACTGGATCAATTTCATATGGCAATCCTAATTGTAAAAATTCATGAAAAGTATCCATTGTATGCGCTCCCCAATCCCCGAGAGCCCCCATACCAAAGTCGTACCAACACCTCCACTGACCATTTATAAAATCCTTATGATAATCGTGCGGCTGAGCCGTCATTAGCCAGGTATCCCAATCCAGGGTTGCTGGAATGGTTTGAGCATCTGGAAATTTCTGTATGCTGGTGTCCCATCCATGCCAACGTCGTTTGCCATTCATGTGAACATCAATTTTTTTCACATCTTTTATTATCCCGGCTTCAACCCAGGCTTTGAATTGAAAATAATTGGCCTCTGAATGCCCCTGATTACCCATCTGGGTTGCAACTCCGTATTTTTCAGCGGCTTTCATCAATAATTCTATTTCCTGAAATGTTCTTGCTAGTGGCTTTTCTACATAAACATGTTTTCCTTTTGACATGGCGAGCATGGTAATAGGAAAATGTGAAAAATCTGGAGTTCCTACGCTAACAGCATCTATTTCACTCTCCATCTTGTCAAACATCTCTCGGAAATCCTGAAATTTTTTCGCTTTAGGGTTTTCATTCATCCGCTTCAACGTATGCGGAGCTCCCATATCTACATCACACAAAGCAACAACATTAGATAATCCTGTCCTTTTAAAATCCCCCATAATGCCCCCACCTCGGTTGCCTATGCCGCAGCAGGCCAGATTTACCCTGTCGCTTGGTGCTACAGAGCCTTTTCGAATCAGCTCTCCATATTTATTCCTGAGCTCAGGCTTTGCAAACAATACATGGCTAGGCAATACCGTAATTGAGCCTATAGCCAAAGCTCCTTTTTTTAAGAATTTACGGCGCTGATTACTCTTTTTTGATTTCATACGTCTACTTTTTTATTAACATGATTAGTATTTTACTTACCCGAAAACTGCCTGCCACAAAAAATAGTCCATTTGGCATAACAATAAGATTTAACTGTATTTTATTTTGGTGATTTTCTACCAAATAAAACATCAGGTTAACCTCAATTCCTTAAACATAATAAGGTTTTAGGTGACTAAAAAAACCAGCATCAGGTACTGATAAAAAACATGATCTTCGGATGAGTTTGGATGTATCAACAATCTATTGCCAACTGTGTCAGAGGGATTCAGGATCGTAGACAAACAGAATAAAAAAGCGGCCTTAAAAAGCGTTTAACACACTGCGTTTTTTAGCATCTAGCTATAAGTAAACGTAAGATGTATATAGAATCCCCTCCGAAACTAACCGGAGGGGATTTTGCTTTTAAGGCCGCTGAAATTAAACACTACAAATAATAAACACTCTACTGAAACACCAACGTCTCGTTAAAGCTGATATAGCCACCCGATTCGCGAATGCGATAGTTTAGTGTAAGTTCTTTCGTGCTCGGATCGTAAGCATTTACTGAATCTGGCACTTTTTCCAGCGTATCTGAGAGTCCATCTGCAGGAGAAAGGGTAAGCGAGTTGTCTTCGTTGATTTTTATTCGAATTTTCCAACCTCGAGAAGACGGCCAATTGTTTCCCAGTCTACCCACAATAGTAGTCTCGTCTACCATATTGTACTTTTTTTCAAAGTCCTGCCAGGTCACTGGCTGACTCAGCCCATAATGCTCCATATGCCCCGTAGACTGGTAATAGCCACTGTAGGGCGAATAGCTAACCGGTTTCCAATCTGAAGCAAATTCATCTATTGCTGTCTCCTCTCCATCCACGGCAGGAGTAGGCACATAATACGTTCGCCGCAGGATAGGGTGTGCAGTCGATACATTACTGATTGTGCTTTGGAGCTGAGCTGCCCCTACCTCAACTACTACCTCACTGCCTTCCATGTTGGTGTACTTCACTTCAGTTTTTCGTGTGAGGTCGTTTCCTACAGACCAATCCATATAACCATTGTTTGCCCTATCGAAGTATACCGAAGAGCTACGGGGAATCAACCCCGATCTGTAGCTTTCCCCGTAAACTATGCCGGTCACATTTTCCGACTTGATCGACTGCAGCCCACTGTTGTTTTTGGTGTATACAGAAAACTGGTACGTGTTTTCTTCCAGCCCTGAAATATTCACCGTTTTCACAGTATCCTGCTGCCCATCGATAGCCACTATCACCTGATCCTGATCGCCCTCACCATAGGTAACGACAGCCTCTGTCACATTGTGGATGTTGGTCATTTTCCATGTCAATTCCACTCTTTCATTCCCCGACCGCACTGCTACATCGAGGGGCTTTAGGGTATAGATAATTTCTCCGTTTTTGATATACGGCTCAAAATTGTCGTCCATTTCACTGCAGGCTCCAAGCACGAGCACTGCCAACAAAAGAGACCCAACAACCTGCTTTTTACGCTTTATTTGATTTATGATATCTTTCATTTTTACTCGTTTATTTGACCATAAAAACTCATTTCACCACAAGACGCCCATGTAAGGTTTGAAAACGTTTTGATCACTTTGATCCTGATATACCGCACTTCGGGTGTTCCTACCGGAAATTCAAAATCATGTCCGTTAAAAGCTATTTCACGGTCTTCGGCTGTGAAATTTTCTCTGGCTGATGGCAGCCCCGATGGCTTTACTACTTCGCATTCCTTGAGCAAAGTCCAGCTATCAAAGCTTCCGCTGGCGTCTAGTTCTGTAGCTCCCCAAACTTCAAACACCTCATACTGCGCATCGAAATACAGGTAGGTTCCATTACCCTGTGTAAACTGCCAGAACTTCATTCGGCTAAGGTTGGTTTTTACTCCCAGGTCAAACGTATAGGAGTAATCTTCCGGCATGTCGCCATCGGTGCAGACCAGCCTGTTGTTAGAGTCATCATCCCACAGTTGGGGCATGGTGGAGTTCGACGAAGGGTTCCAGCGCGGTACAGCGGGAACATCACCCGGCAACACCACTTCTTTGAACAACCCTTTGTCTAGCTCTACTTCCAGGAGGGGTGTCAGATTAACCCTAAGTGTATCGGAAAGGTTGTCCCACCGGTCTCTTACCACTACGGCAAAATCATGCGGTACATTTCCAAACCCCCTGAGCGACATATTACCCGTTTTGGCTTTGCTATAGATTGTCTCAAACTCCTCTATAGCCACCTTATTTTTCATACTATCGGGAAGAGCCATCATGATAAATGCTACCGGCGACCGAGACTCATTAGTCCAGGTTATGTTTACCCCGCCAAAAGTTTCTCTCAGTTGAATGGTTGAAAAAATAGTATTGACCGGAGACTTGAGCGTTTGGATTTGAGTCTCTATTGGCTCAGACTTATTTCCTCCTCTGTCTACTGCAAACAGTTCTACAGGGTAGGTGCCTACTGTGCCATAGCCCTGCAAACTAAGAGAATCGATGTATATCGATGATCTCACCTGCATTTTTCTACCGTTTTCCAGTATATAGTTGGCTTGCACATACAGCAAATCCTGATCCGATGGCAATTGATATTTAATAACAGCTCCACCCGGCGTAGGTTTTACTTCTTTTACGGTCACCACTCCGGGAGCTATGCCGTCGTTGTATGCAGGGCCGTGATCCTCTTCTTCACAAGCCAAAAACAATGTGCTGCTCAATAGCAGCGCTATATATAGCAATATATTCTTATTCATAATAATCATATTTTAAGGGTTTACCATCCCGGGTTTTGCACCAGATTTGTGTTGATGGTCAAAATAGATGTTTTGAATGGCCACAGGTAGTCCTTGGTTACAAACTTCTGATCGTGCAAATCGACAAGGGTATAAAAATCCTCTCTGGTTTCGCCTTCTACATTCCAGCCCTGAATAGGTCCATTCATATACCGGGCAGACAGCTTCCACCTTCTCAAATCCCAAAATCTATGGCCTTCGAAAACCAACTCAATCAGGCGCTCGCGCTGTATGATTTCCCTCAGGCCTTCTTTGGTTGCGGGTTTGTTGGGGTTTGTGGCATAATTGGCCCAGCTAGTCACTACACCTTCCAGCCCCGCTCTTTCGCGGATTTTGTCTACGTAGGCGTATACCTCCTCCGACGGCCCCTGATATTCATTCAGTGCTTCGGCATATAGCAGGTACAAATCGGCCAGTCTTACGATAGGAAACGCATAATTCGTTACCGAATAGTTATTTCCCGTGCTAAAGGCATTTTTGTAGTTTACCAGTTTTTTGGGGTAATATCCTGTGATGTTAAAGTTGTCAATCACCTGCTTTCCTGCGGTTTCGCCTGCCCGTGCATATACATAGTAAGGGCTGTTTTCATCGAGCCTGCCTTGCCCAAACCACACGCCTCTGTCAAAGCCCAGATCGGCATAAAAGCGAGGTTCGCGATCGAGGTGCAGCTCCAGTATATCTTCCCCCTCTTTTACGAGGTGAGCTTCGGCTGCTGTAGCTGTTCTGAAAGCATAAACATCCTTTCCTACCCAATCTTTATCTTCCTCTATAGGTACTCCGTTTTGGGTATAAAACTGCCTTGCAATTCTAAGCGGAGAAGCCAGTGCCTGCGGTACTGCTCCAAAAACACCACTTATCAGTCGTGCCTGACTGTAGCGCTGCAGTGTGTTGGTAGAGCCGTTTCCTTTTGAATCTCCCCAGATAATTTCCGGGTTCCAGCGCTCTGTCACTCGTCCTCTGAGGGTCATTTTATTTTTCGTAAAATCGGAAAAATTGCCCAGCGGATCGTCTGTAAAATCATAAAACCTACTGCCTGCATCTTCTGCTGCCTGTAGAGCAGCCAGCGCAGCATCAGCAGCGAGTTTCCACTTCTCGTTATCATACTCTCCAAAAAAACGCTCACCATCTATGTTGGTAAAAGACGCATAGTCAGGATTGCCATTGAATAATGGGCTGGCTGCCATAACCAATAGTTTTGCCTTCACTGCCAGAGCAATCGGTTTGGTTACTCTTCCCTGGTCTTCTACCGGGTTTTGAATAGCTCCGGGCAGGTCTTCTGCCGCTTCATCCAACAAACCGGCTATGTATGTTACACAATCATCAAACTTCGCACGGCTTGCTTTTACTTCCTCTGGGCTTGCACTTACCGGCAGGTTTTGCTTGAGCAAGGGAATAGGCCCGTACATTCTGAGCAAGTAAAAGTGATAATATGCCTTAAGAAATTTGGCTTCAGCCTTCCATATATCTTTTTCATAATCGTCTATATCCTGCACTTCATCTATCCTATCGATAAAAGTATTGCACACCCGGATACCCTGATACAGAGACGAGCTCGCACCATTGGCACCTTCGTAAAAATTGATATATGGATTGTTAGCATTTTGAGCCCCCTGAGCCACATTCTGGGGTATGTTATAATGCCTTCTTTTCATTTCACCATTGATCCAAAACTCATCCCCTGCCAATATAGCCGGGTTGCCCCCTATGCTGGCAAAGCTTGGCAGAAACGAATAGCTGGTAAACAAATACTTTCGAGCCTGCACTCTATCTGAAAAAGCATTGTCGATGGTAGCTACATTATCGGGCACCACATCGAGGTAGTCGCCACATCCAAAGCCCGTGAGCAGGGCCGCTACTAATACTATATTTCTAATTTTCTTCATTGTAATCTGCATTAAAATGACACCATCAAACCTACATTGAACACCTTCTGAATCGGGTAAGCCAATCCATTTCCTGCCATTTCAGGATCCCAAAGCTTAAACTTGCTCCACGTCATCAGATTGGTACCACTTACATAAGCTCTGAACTTTTGCACTCTCAGCTTATCGCTAAGGGCACGCGGCATGGTGTAGCCTATCTCGAGCTGCTTCAGGCGCAAAAAACTACCGTCGCGCATAAACCATGTGCTCAGTTGCGTATTGTTTTCTACTACCTGTGGGGAAAGCCTTGGCCAGAGGGCATACACATCCTGATTTTCTTCTGACCAATGACTATCGGCGTATGCCTGCAACAAGGCGTTGTTTTCCACTACTCCGTTGGGCGGGTCTACAAAAGGAGCTGTCGCTACCGGGTCTATCCAAAACGACGCACGTCCACTTCCCTGAAAAAATGCTGACAGATCGAAATTTTTGTAACCTGTAGACAATCCAAAACCATATACAATCTCCGGTGTGGTAGGGTAACCTATCGGCACTCTGTCTCTGAAATCTATAATACCGTCTTCGTTGATGTCGCGGTATTTAATATCTCCGGCTCCATATTCACCAAACTGCGTAGGCGAGTTCAATACTTCTGCCTCATCGACAAACAAACGCTCCGCTATATAGCCCCACTGCTGTGTAATCGGCTGTCCGGCATGCGAGAGCCAGGGGGTAGTCTGACTATAGTCAGGCTCTTCGTAAAATTTAAACTTGCCTACCGCATAGGTGAAATTGACTCTTCCGGTCATCCACCAGGAGTTGCCAAAATCTTCGTTGTAGTCTATCGAAAAATCTAAGCCTTTGCTTTCTGCTTTACCTACATTGGCTCTTACGGCCGCTTCCAGCCCCATGCTGGGGGGTATGTGCGAGCGATTCATCAATATGTCGTTTCGCTGCTCTTGAAAAACGTCTGCCAATATCACCACCTTGTCATCAAAAAGGTTCATCTCTAAGCCCAGGTTGAGCTTTGTAGCGGTCTCCCAGGATATTCTGGCATTTTCATACCGGTTGATACTGACTCCCGGCCTGAAAAAGTTCAGATCGGTTCCAAAGGTGGCCCCTCTGGAGCTATTGCTTAAATTGACCTGCGAAAGGTAAAAAAACCGATCATCCTCACTACCAATTGCATCATTTCCAACTAGTCCGTAACTGGCCCTCAATTTCAATCGGGATACCACTGGGCTAAACTGAGCAAAAAATGGTTCCTCGGAAACAGCCCATGCAGCGCCTACAGATGGAAAGAATCCGAATCGATGTTCTTCGGAGAATTTTTCTGATCCGTTGTAGCCAAAATTGAATTCCATGAAATACTTACTATTGTAGCCGTAAGTAAATCGCCCTGACAAGCCCATGTTTCTGGATGGAAGAGATTTCTGAAGATTGCCTGCATTGTTTTTCAGGTAGGAGTTTTGAAGATATACCAAAAGTCCGCTTACATCATGCACCTCATTGAACGTACGATTATAGTTGATAGAGCCTTGCAAATAAAAAGAAGTACTGACATCCGTTGGACCTTCGCTATAATCGAGGTTTTCTCTTCCACCTTCCTCGTTGAGGGCCTGCAGGGTGTAGGTTCTGTTTTCCCGATTGTACAGCGCCGAGTAGTAAAAGGGCAAATACTGTCTTCTGATATCAAAAAAGGACTTTCTATTGGTATTGACAAGCAGGTGTGCGTTTAACCCTTCGGTGATTTGCGACATGTCTTGTTTTATCTCCAGTTGGGATAGCAAGAGTGTACGGCTGTAGTCTCTGTACCCTTTGAGCAAGTCTGCGTAGGGGTTTAGTGCACTTGCTCCTGTAGCACCACTGCCGGCCATATTGCCAAAAAGTATGTGCTTTTTAAAGCGTGTTGCCTCGTCCGGTTCATAAAACTTAGGATACATTACCGGATTGGTACGCAGTACTTTTCTGTAAATATCGGTAGCACCATCTATTGGCCCTCTATAATCGTCGAAGGTGCCGTTGAAGCGTATGATGACTTCTGTAGACTTAGTCATATCGATGTTTACATTGGAGCGCACCGATATCTTCTTGAAGTTGATGTTACTGTTAAAGCTGTTTCTCTTGTCTACATTCAATATACCATTGTCTTTGTTGAATGATGTAGCCAGGTAATACCTTACTATATCTCCTCCCCCTGTCACATTAACATTGGCTCTCTGGGTACTGGTCCGTTTTTTAAACAGCTCTGCCTGCCAGTCTGTTGTGGGGTATACCACCGGGTTTACCCCTCGCATGGTGTTGGCGATTTTAGTTTCGGAGTAAGGCAGTGGCTCCAACGGATTACGGGTTCTTACCGCTTCGTTGTGCAATTGCATATAACGGATTGGATCGGCAAACTCCACATCTTTGATCGGTTGCGACCAACTATTTTCCAGCCTTACAGAAACTTTGGCTTTACCTTGCACACCCTCTTTTGTGGTAACCAATATGATACCATTGGCTCCTCTGGCTCCATATATAGCCGTAGTGGTAGCGTCTTTGAGTATAGAAAAACTCTCGATATCATCAGGTTGTAATCGCGCCAGGTCATCGGTAGTCAGCTCTACTCCGTCTATCAGTATGAGTGGGCTTTTCTTCAAGCCAAATGTGGTAACCCCTCGCACAAAGAAATCGGCATTGTCTTCTCCCGGTTCGCCACTGCGCTGATAGGAGATTAGTCCTGCCATACGTCCGGAAAGTGCAGTCGTAAGGTTGCTGGACGGTATTTTCAGTTCGGCGGGTTTTACACTATTTATGGAGCCTACTATGCTTTCTTTCTTTTGCTCACCAAAGCCCACAACTACAATCTCCTCGAGCTGCTCTGCATCGGGCTGCATCTGCAGGTTGATCACCGATCTTCCGCCTACGGCTATTTCCTGGGTTTTGTAGCCTACAAACGATACCGTAAGGGTAGCGTCTTCGGGCACATTCATTTTAAAATTGCCATTGAGATCGGTAGTCGTACCTATTGCCGTGCCTTTCTGAATAATCGATGCTCCCGGCAAACCTTCGCCGTTTTCATCGGTTATCTGCCCGGAAACATTGATGTCGGAGATGATCTGAACATCATCGCCATGCAACAACTTATGATCCGGCTTTTGTACGTTGATGTTTTGATTGATCTGCCGAAATGTTAGGTCTGACTTTTGCGCGATATCCATCAATACATCGTATAGCGGATCGTTGTGGTATTCGCCGCTTAAGCGCACCTTTTTGTCCAGATCTTTTTTGTCAAACACAAAATGATACTGCGACAAGTGCTCTATTTTTTTAAAGACAGTAAGCAGGTTGTCGTTAGAAAAATTCACACTTACGTTCACTTTTTTTACACTCAAAGCTTTTTGAGCGTTGGAGTTGGCCGATGCGAGTAACATACCGCACAGCAGCAACTGAACCGTGAAACCATAAAATGAGTACATTACAACTTTTTTAAATAGGAGTAATAGTCTAAATTTCATAATTTAGTCTTGTTTTAATGTGGAACTAATACATTGAGACACTTCCTTTCCGATTTGAAATACCTTGCTTCGAAACTTTGTATTTCATGGGGAAAGAAACTGGCAGCAGTGCTCCTTGAGCGCTGCTGTTCTTGTTTTAAGTGGAGTTATGAGGCATTTGTATAGTCGATTATAGTTTAGTATTTGATTAACACGTTTTTTTCATTGATCACAAAATCAAACTTTTCGGAATAGCTCAGTGATTTCAGCACATTTTCCAGCGATTGATTATCAAACCGTGCCGTTATATTCCATTCTCTTGCGCTCTCGTTTTGGGTAGTTATGTCCACTCCGTACCAATCTTCCAGTTTGAGAATAACGGATTCTGCATCGGCATTTTTAAAAATCATAATGCCTTCTTTCCAGGCCAGCACTTCAGCCGCGTCAAAAGCGGTTTTGGTATATCCACTCACCGGAGAATATGTGAGCTGCTCTCCCGGCGATAGCAAATGCACCTCTGCATTGCCTCTCGATGCTGACCGTACTACCTGCACTTTGCCAGTAGTGAGTGACACCTTTACCTGCCCTTCGTCAAACGCCTGAATATTGAAAGATGTACCCAATGCGGTAGTATTAATCCCCTTGGAATGTACCACAAAGGGCCTATCGGCATCTTTAGCTACTTCAAAAAAAGCTTCCCCTTCCAGAATAATTTCCCGCTTGTCCGCTGCAAAGGGTTTCGAGTAGGTGATTTTGCTATTGGCATTGAGCACCACTTTTGACCCGTCTTTTAAAAAAACAGTTGTCTTTTGCCCTTTAGGGTTGTGCTTTGTAATCGTCTGTGTGCTGACCAGCGCCTGTGGTAGCGAAGGTGAGTCTACTATGTCTTTGATCATGTACCCCAGCCCTACTGCCAAAAACAGAGATGCTGCAATTTTGGTCCATCGCCATATACTTCTTTGGTGTGCGTGTTGTTTTTTGTCGGCGGTGAGTGCATAGGCGTTGAGCGGAATAATGGGTTCTGATTGATCGTCAACTATTGGCTGATCTATGGCCTGCTCTATGTGGGCACTTATCTGTCTTAGCTCCTCTTCCGTAAGCGAATGCTGCTCGACAGGTAAGATGCGTACCAGCTCTATGGCTTGTTCGATTAGTTCCGCTTTTTCGGGATGCGTATCCAGCCATTCTTTCCAGTAGCGGTTGCTCTCCTTGCTGGGATGAAGCACCCACTCTCTAAACTCCCTGTCCAATACGAAATCTTCTACAGTGTATGATTTTTCGGGCATTTTATTCAAGTCTTATACCCTACAAGGACATCAATTCTCAAAAGTTATCCTTCTAAAAGCGAAAAAAAATGAATTATTTTTCAACCTCCTGAAAAACAATAGATTACAAAAAGTGCAAAAAGATAAAAAATGGTAAGATGATCAGGCGGGTGATTTCTTTGCGCAGTATGGAGAGTGCCTTCCAGGCCAGTGTGTAGGTAGACCTCAGGTTGATTCCTATCAGGTTTGAGGCTTCTTCGTAGGAAAACCCTTCGTAAAAGATAAGGCTAATGACTTCTTTTTGCCTATCGGAAAGTTTACCGATTGCCTTTCTTAGTTGCTGCAGTTTTTCTTTGTTGTGCTGGCCGGCTATCAGCTGGTCTTCAAAAGGAAAAATGACATCTACTTCCTGCTCCACAGGAAACAAGCGGTGCTTTCTTTCCTTGTCCATATTTCGCACAAGCCTTCTTCTTAGCGCTTTGAAGAGGTAGTACTTTACATTATCTGTAGATGACAGATTGCCACGGTTGTGCCATATATCTACAAACATGTCCTGTATACCATCTGTCACTATACTCCTGACCGGCACCACTTTACAGCCATAATTGAACAATTCCTGCAGGTACTTTTGGTAGAGCTGCTGAAACGCAACTCTATCTCCCTGACGAAATTGCTGCCAAAGCTCACTGTCATTAGAAGAGGCCGATGTGGTCGTATTGTTTGCTAACATGACTTTTATTGAACCTACATAAGTAATATAATTATTTTACATAGTCAACTTTAATCGCACCGAAGCACACTTTACACGGCCCTCACTTAGCTCTTTCTACAAAAAAGCCCTTTTGGAAAAATATCCAAAAGGGCTTAGATCGGAGTGTCTGCCTGGTGTTATTGAAACAATACCAGCCCCTCTCCGGGAACGATTTTTACTTTTTCTGTCTTGCCGTTGTACGATACATTCGTCTGAACTTCTTCCTGAGAGCGTACCACAACTTTTGTCAGTACATTGTTTTTCCAAAAAAGATCAACCTCAATATTGCCGCGTGCCTTGAGACCGGTAACCTGACCACTCTTCCATGCTGACGGCAAGGCTGGCAACAACTCTATATTACCCGTTTCGTGAGACTGCATGAGCATTTCAGCTATACCGGCTGTAGCTCCCATGTTTCCGTCCAACTGAAATGGCGGGTGTGTGGATAGCAGGTTGGCATACACTCCCCCCCCATCCATCATATTTACTCCCCCATTGTCGGTGATTTGCAATGCTCTGCGCAATAGCTTGTAGGCTCTGTCTCCATCCTGCAGCCGTGCCCAGAAGTTGATCTTCCAACCGATAGACCAGCCGGTACCATCGTCTCCTCGTGCATTTAGCGATACCCGGGCTGCTTCTGTCAGCTTGGGGGTTTCGGCCTGGTTGATCTGATTGCCGGGATAAAGTGCATACAGGTGCGAAACATGCCGATGCTTGTTGTTAGGATCATCCAGATCCTCTTTCCATTCCTGCAGTTGCCCCCACTTACCTATTTTCAAGGGCAGTAGTTTTTTTCGTGCGGTTTCCAGTTCTTTTCTGAATGCTTTGTCTTCTCCCAAGATTTCACTGGCTTCAATGCAATTGTTAAATATGTCCCAGGCAATCTGAATATCCATGTACGCTCCTGTAGATATGCCTCCATGCTCAGGTGAATACGATGGTGAAGAAACCAAATAGCCTTTTTCATCTTTGGTCAGGTAATCGAGCCAAAAGAGTGCTGCCTCTTTCATTATCGGATACCCTTTTTCTTTCAGGTATTTTTTATCCTGCGTGTATTGGTAGTGCTCCCACACGTGGCGACCATACCAGGCAGCTCCTCCGGGAAAAAAGCCCCATGGAAAACTCCATCCGGGTGCTGTAAAACCAAATGCATTATTCATGGTGTTTACCACCCAGCCTCGTGCATTGAAAAAATCTTTGGCTGTCTGCCTGCCGGGTGCTCTCAGCTTGTCTACATACTCTATCAATGGTTCGTGGCATTCTGCCAGGTTGGTCATCTCTGCCGGCCAGTAAATCATCTGTATGTTGATGTTAGCATGATAGTCGCACGCCCAGGGAGGGTTATTTTTGTCGTTCCATTTACCCTGCAGGTTGGCCGGCAAAGTACCGGGGCGCGAACTACTGATCAACAGGTAACGCCCATACTGAAAGTAAAGGGCTTCCAGTTCCGGATCTGACTGGCCCTGAGCATAGGCTGCCAATCGCTGGTCTGTCGGTATTTCATCACGATTTTTCCCATCCAGTTTAAGGCTCACTCTTCCGTGTAGTTGGGTGTAATCGCGCCGGTGCTCATCGAGCAGTTGTTCGTAGGTTTTGCTTTGCAGGGCTGTTATCGTCTGCTGATTAAGTGCCAGATAATCTCTGCCTCCGTATTCCGGGTAATTGTTTTGGTAGTCGGTAGCAGCTGTCATGTACAGGGTTACTTTTTTTGCCCCTTTTATCTTTAGCTTTCCATCGGTAAACGTCACATCTTTACTATCGGTATCTACCACTATCCTGCTTTCAAACCCCATACCGTTGTTTTCCAGCGCTCCTGCAAATACTAGTTGCTCGTCTTTATAGGTAAAATCAGCCTGCTTGTGCAACGATTCATGACTTATGGTGTAGTTGCTCCCATTTGTGCTATTGTTTTCATAACGAAAAATCATAGCCCTGGCCGGATAGCTGGCAAAGTAAGTTCTTTGATGCTGTACACTGCCCTGCGTGTATGCTACGGTTCCTACAGCCTGGTTTATATCCAGCGTTCGTTTGTAGTTGGTGACCTCTCCCATACCATCTACCTCCACATACAAATCACCAAAAGCCTGATAGGCTCCATAGCCTTCCCACACGCTATTGCCTTTGTCTGCTTTGATTCTGCCGGTCAGTTCCCGATTGGCTAGCTGGTGTGCTTCGTCGTATTTGCCTTCTGCCAGTAGCTTTCTCACCTGCGGCAGGTACTGATGCGCTCCGGGTCGGTTGCCTCCATTGTATTCGTCCCATTCGCCTTTACCTCCCGACCATAGAGACTCTTCGTTGTACTGAATACGCTCCTTGTTTACTCCTCCAAAAAACATCGCTCCCATGTAACCATTGCCTATGGGCAGAGCCTGTGTCATCCACGATGTAGCCGGCTGATTGTACCAAAGTGTAAGGTTTTGAGCAGGCTGGTACTTCAAGGGTTGTGCTATTGTGCTAGCAAAACCTGTCATGAATATGCCTATGCATACGAGAATTTTTTTCACCATAGTATAGTTTTCGTTTACGTAATATTTAAAGCTGCCCGAAGTTACGTTTTTTTAAAGTTCTAATCGATGACGTAGAATTGAAATTTACACAAGTAGTGGATTGTTTAAATTAAAGTTAATTTTAAGTCAAACTGTTTATAATAATCACTTTCAAATGCATCAAAAAAACACACGTAGATCTTTCATTAAACGATCAGCACTGGGAGTGGGGGCATGTCTGGCACCATCACTTTCACTGCAAAGCGCTTCACCTCCACAAGGAAAAATCAAACAAGTGATCGCTGCATGGCCCTTTATGGCAGCAGGCCCAAAATGGAGTGTTCAGGAATTTATCCAACACACCCTCTCTCTGGGAGTATCCGGGGTGGAGCTATTACCCATAGAGCATTGGCCGTTGCTCAAAGCCAACAACCTGATTTGTGCTGCTACGAAATCTCATACCTTTATCAGAGGCATGAACAACAAAAATCATCACCCGGAATGTTTTTCTGCTCTGGAGGCGGCCATTGACGCTACTTCGCGTGCCGGCTTTCCAAACGTGATGACCTTTACCGGTATGGAAGACACTTCGAATGAAAAAAACGGCAGTAAAGTCTCTAAAGAAGAGGGCTTGCGCAACTGCATAGAAGGGTATAAAAAAATGGCTCGGCTAGCAGAGAAAAAAAATGTAACTATGGTACTCGAACCTCTAAATTCGCTGGTAAAAGAAAATATGAAAGGGCATCCCGGCTATCAGGGAGACCACATAGCCTATTGTATGGAAATCATAAAAGCGGTCAGTTCACCCTCTCTACGCTTGCTGTTCGATGTTTATCATATTCAAATTATGGATGGTAATATCATCAGCAACATCAACAAGTACAGCGAATATATCGGCCATGTACAAGTAGCCGGAGTACCGGGCAGAGGAGAAATAGGAACAAATCAGGAAGTTAATTTTTCCGCCGTTATGCAAGCGCTTGTGAATGCCGGGTATAACGGATATGTGGGCCATGAATGGATACCAACAGCAGACCCTGTGAAAGGCTTGCGAGAAGCAGTAGCAATATGCGATATTTAACCATCTACTTTATTACAACTATGAATTTCAAACTTACTCTTGTCTACTACATCTCCTTCCTGTTCTTTTTTTCTCACTGTACATCTACTACACCAGAAGAAAATACTACTTCTCCAAAAAATCATACTCCCCCCAATATTGTTTTCATCTTAACCGACGATCTGGGCTGGAATGAGGTCGGGTTCAACAATGACAGCCTGAAACTTACCCCACACATTGATCAATTGAGAGAGCAAAGTGTAAGTATGACTCAATTTTATGTTCACGCTGTATGCAGTCCGAGTCGGGCGGCTTTTCTAACCGGTAGATACCCCTTTAGAACCTGGTCAGACTGGAGGTCGGAAGATTTTGGAAAGCCTTCCTATCTGGACAAGCTCGGTATGCAACTGACTAAAAATCAGGAGGGAGAAGAAACCCGGCGCATACACGGTCTGGCTTCAGAAGAGCGTACCATAGCCGAAGCATTGAAACAAGAAGGATACTTTACTTCTATTTCTGGAAAGTGGGGATGCGGTGAGTGGCTTCCCGGACACCTCCCTATGGGACAGGGATTTATGCATCAGTACGGCCACTATGCCTGGGGCATAGATTACAACAACTACACCATACCACACAATGCTCCTGCCCGGTTTGCAGTATACGACTGGCACAGAAATCAGCAACCCTTGAACGAACAGGGGTATTCTACTGATCTGATTGCTAACGAAGTGGTGAGGCTCCTGGCTGAGCACAACCAAAACTCCACTGAGCAACCCTTTTTCTACTACATACCCTTCAATGCTGTACACGGTCCTCTGGAAGATATACCACGGTATCGTGACAAATATGACAAACGATATGCGGCTATTAAGTGTCTGGATGATGCGGTTGGCAGAATTCTAGGAGCGCTTGACCAATATGGCTTTGCGGATAACACACTGGTTGTACTTACCAACGACAATGGAGCCATACGTGATAACATGAATGCCCCCTACCGGGGAACAAAAAACACCAATTACGAAGGAGGAGTGCGTGTTCCTTGCCTGATACGCTGGCCCGGCAAAATAACACCGGGAAGCTCCAGCAATGAGCTGATGCATATTACCGATTTTTATACCACACTCATAACTCTGGCCGGGGGCACACTCGAGCAGGAGCGAAAACCTGACGGTATAGACATGAGTGATGTACTCATACACGGTGCTAAAAGCCAACGCAATGAAATTGTATTTGAAGTTTCTGGCAGTGTAAGACTACCGGCTATTCGACAGGGCAACTTCAAATTGATAGGCTCAGAACTGTACGATCTGGAAAACGATCCCTACGAAGAAAAAAACATTGCCGGTGCTCACCCTAACGTAGTAGCAAAAATGACTGAGCGTGTAAAAGCCATAGGTGAGGAACGTCCTCCTATGCCGGATATGAGCACACTCATGACTCCTGCACTGCCCTGGGTATATGGCGAAGAAGAAAATGCCAATGCCCCTGAGTGGGTAAAAGATGCTGTGAAAAAAATCAGACAAAGTCAGCCTCAGTCATGGGCCAAAGGCACTACCCCCTGGCCTCAGGCTCCTAAGGACGGAGTAATTAAATATACCGGAGACGGCAGGTAAGCAGACTGTATCAAAGCAGGCAGCATCATTAGCTGCCTGCTTTTCTCATATACTTTAAACCAAAGCTGCTCTGGCTGCTGCCAACCGGGCCTTGGGCACTCTGTAAGGCGAACAAGACACATAATCCAACCCGAGGGTATGAAAAAAATACACAGAGCTCACATCTCCACCCTGCTCTCCACAGACTCCTAGTTTTATCGTTGGTTTTTCTTGTCTGCCCCTTTCTATGGCGAGTTTCACCAGAGCTCCTACCCCATCCTGATCTATGCTTTGAAAGGGGTCAGCCTGCAGTATGTCCTGCTCCAAATAGTTTTTGATAAACCTACCGGAATCGTCTCTGCTAAAACCCAATGTTAACTGTGTCAGGTCATTTGTACCGAAAGAAAAATAATCGGCATGCCGGGCTATTTGATCTGCTACCACACAGGCTCTAGGCACTTCTATCATGGTACCTATTTTTATATGCCCCAATGCATCTTCAGTATCCAATTCTACTTTCACATGCTCGGCCAGTCTCCTCAGCCTGGCCAGTTCCGATTCGTTTCCTACCAGTGGTATCATTATTTCGGGCTGTGGCAGTACTCCTGAGTCACGGTAAACCTCCAGCGCAGCTGTGACAATAGCCCTGACCTGCATTTTGTATATTTCCGGATAAAGCAGCCCCAACCGACACCCCCTTAATCCCATCATAGGGTTCACCTCGGTCAGCTCTTCTATTACTTTTTCTATTTTTTCTACCGAAAAATTCAGCGCTTCGGCCATCTCTGCAATTTCCTTTTTTTCTTTCGGCAAAAACTCATGCAACGGAGGGTCCAATAAACGAATATTGACTGGTAGCCCTTCCATCGCCTGAAAAATAGCTTTAAAGTCTTCTTTCTGGTAAGGGTACAGTTTTTGAAGAGCTGCTTTTCTGCCTTTCTCGTCGGCAGCCATAATCATCTCTCTGATATCCATGATGCGCTGGCTGTCGAAAAACATATGTTCCGTTCTGCAAAGCCCTATTCCTTTGGCTCCAAACTCACGTGCTCGCTGCGCATCTGCCGGAGTATCTGCATTGGCCAGCACCTGCATTTCGGCAAATTGATCCGCCCAATCCATTACCCTGGCAAAATCCTGATTGAGGCCGGCGGCTTTGGTTTCGATCTTGCCTGCGTATACCTTGCCTGTAGTACCATCGAGCGATATGTAATCACCCTCTGCAAACTGCTGATCGCCTATTTTGAGTATGCCCTTCGCCTCGTCTATATCCAATGCGGAGCATCCCGATATACAACATTTGCCCATACCCCGGGCTACTACAGCCGCATGGCTGGTCATGCCTCCACGAGCTGTGAGCACCCCGTTGGAAGAAACCATGCCTCTGATATCTTCCGGAGAGGTTTCTATCCGTACCAGTATTACTTCCTTACCTTTCTCATGAGCTGCTTCGGCTGCTAGTGCATTGAAGTATATACGCCCAGTGGCTGCTCCCGGACTGGCGGGCAATCCTGTGGCCAGTTCCTGAGCATCCTGCAGTCGGGCTGTGTCAAACTCCGGGTGCAGCAGTTGCTCAATTTGCCCTAAATCCAGTTGCTTAATAGCTTCCTGCTTTTCCATTTTTCCTTCTTCCACAAAATCTACAGCTATTTTAACCGCCGCTGAAGCTGAGCGTTTGCCAGCACGGGTTTGTAGCAGATAAAATTTGCCGTTTTCTATCGTAAATTCTATATCCTGCATATCAGCGTAATGCGACTCCAGCAGCTGTGCTGCTTTCACCAACTCATCATACACCTGCGGGTTGAGCTCATTTAGTTCCTGGATTTTATTTGGTGTACGAATACCCGCCACTACGTCTTCACCCTGAGCATTCATCAAAAACTCTCCATAGAGAGTGCGCTCACCTGTGGAGGGATTCCGGGTAAACACTACCCCTGTACCCGATGTATCTCCCATATTGCCAAACACCATCATCTGGACATTTACTGCTGTGCCTACCTCTCCCGGTATGTTGTTGAGCTGCCTGTATATTTTTGCTCTTTCGTTGTTCCAAGACCTAAACACAGCTTCTATAGCTGCATAAAGTTGCTGACGGGGAGATTGTTCAAACGGCACTCCTGTTTCACGCATTACTACCGCTTTGTAATCACTCACTATTCGGGCAAGCTGGTCGGCGGTCAACTCCTGATCGCTATGAAGGTTATATTCTTCTTTTATGTCTTCCAGTATCGTTTCAAAGTGATACATAGGCACACCCAATACTACGTTGCTGTACATTTGTATAAATCTGCGGTAGCAATCCCAGGCAAAGCGCTTAGAGTTAGTACTTTCGGCTAGCAAAAGTACATTTTGGTCGTTTAGGCCCAGATTTAATATGGTATCCATCATACCCGGCATGGAGTGAACCGAGCCGGACCGAACCGAAACCAACAGGCAGGACTGTCCTCCAAACTGCTTACCTACACGGGATTCCAGTTGATCGATAGCCAGTTCTACCTGCTGCCTTACATCTGTATTAATCGTATTTTGATCATAAAAGTACTGATTGCAGGCTTCTGTAGTAATGGTAAAACCAGAAGGTACAGGCAATCCTATCTGAGTCATTTCAGCCAAATTGGCTCCTTTGCCTCCAAGCAAATTTTTCATTTGCTTGTTTCCTTCGGAAAATGCGTAAACGTACTTAGTCATAGTTGTGATTATGTTTGATTAATTTCATGATTACTTCAGCTGTTTCTTCCACTGCTTTATTTGATACATCGATAACAGGGCATCCTATTTTTTTCATGACCCGATCTGCAAACTCCAATTCCTCTATGATATAATTCATATCAGAATAGTGTGAGCCGGCATTTACTCCCATATTGGTATTTCGTTCAGATCGAATCTGATTTAATCTGCCCGGACTTATCGTAAGTCCTACTACCTTTCTGGACGATAGCTGATAAAGATGCTTTGGTACTTCCGATGTGGAAATCAAAGGGATGTTGACTACAAAATAATTGTGATAGGCCAGGTAGATACTAAGCGGTGTTTTGGATGTTCGCGATACTCCTATCAGTACCACATCGGCTTTTTGCAGGGCCTGTACGCTTTTGCCATCGTCATTGTTGATGGCAAATTCCACGGCTTTTATTTTTCGGTAGTATTCGCCATCGAGCTGCCACAGGCATTTTTCTCTATAGACGGGCTCTGTGTCCAAAGCACGGCTAAAGGCGTTGACTATCGGAGAAAATATATCCAGACACTCTACGTCCAATAGCTCCCCCTGCTCCAGGAATGCTTGTTTCACCTCCGGGTCGGGAGTAGAGAAAACCACAATACAAGGCTTGTGTGCCGCTGCTACCTGCACTATGTCTTTGGCCTCTTGTTTTGTTTTCACGTTGGGTATTTTTTCTACCCGAGACGACATACCCGCAAACTGTGTGGTAGCCATCTTTACAATGGCATCTGATGCCAGAAAATTGGTTGAATCCGAAACCTGATAGATGCTATAGTTTACTGTGCTCACCGCGTTTATCTTTTTTTGACTGATACAAAGGTGAACCAATCGTAAAGCTCTACCCACTACAAAAAAGACAAAAACATATTCTTATTTTGCTTACTTAAAATTTAAACAGTTAAATAAGCAATATTTTGACATTTTTATGTCAAAATATTGCAATATAAAACCCAACGATTCTTGTGATGCTGGTCGTTTAAAAAATACCTATCTGAAAAGTATGAATAAAAACTATTGGTGTTATTTAGAGTTATTAAAATTTCGTTATTACCAGAACCTGGCGGGTTTAAGCCGAAAAACAACTACCATTGAACCCTTAGTTATACCCTTTCCTGTGGTGAAGCAAGGTTTTCAAATCTGACCTTTATTTTAATTTTGCATGTTCGGGAGTACCCGCATTTTTATTATTGTTTGCTATTACAAATTCTGCTGTTTGGGCCTGGTTAAACGTTTTCAGCTTCTTAAACTTTAGTGTTCCAAAACCATTAAGGGTAAATCTCTTTAGGGTTAGGTTTCCATTTTCTACTGTTAGCTTTACTTTCTTTGCTCCTTGGGTATCGGAGATGGTTACATTTCCATATTGGTAGCCGTTTGACCAAAAGTAAGTTCCGTTTTTCGAAGTAATATTCATAGACTGGTCTACAGCCGAGTACTGAAAGCCTGTATAAGCTAGTATCCCCGCCCAGGCTGCCATGGCCCGGGCATACCTATGACCGTATTCGCCTTCATTGAACGGGTTTCTTTTATACCCATCGTATCTATTTCTTATATCCTGAAATACTTTGAGGCCACTTTCTACCTGACCTTCGTAGATCATATGTGCGCCTGTACTGTACTCAAAGCCCGTCATAAGCTCTGTGTAGTAGGGAAACGGAAAGTCAAGCAGGGTACCTTCTTTAGGGTAAGATGCCATAATAAGGCCTGCTTCATCGCCTAAAGCAAAACTCCTAAACGTGTTAAAATGTTCATTGAAGTTATCTACATAGTTGTATTTCTTAATGCTTTTTAAGGTATTATGGACATTTTCCTGATTCAAAACGTACCCGAGTCCTGTAGTGTGACAAAGATACTGTCCTACCAACTGATCTACTAAACAACCTTTTCCGAGTTGAGCTACCTTGCTGGTGCCCTCCGGGATATGGTGTTCGTAATACTCTCCATTGAAAATATTGGCATCTATCCACTTTCTGCCAGTCAGGTATAGTTGATTGCACTCTTTGGCAAATGCTTTGTCTCCCAGGTAATCAGCCATCTTTGTAGATGCCTTCAGAGCTCCTAAATACCAGGCTGCCATTTGCGGGTTGGGTCCGAGGTAATTGATGTCCATGGTGTTGTGTTGGCTTCCTTCCATTACGCCATCCTTATCTTTATCCCAAACCCCTGTCCAGGCAAATGACATGGCTTTTTTGATGTGAGGCCACATTTCTTTAAGTTTAGCATCGTCTCCTGACAACTGCCAGTCTCTGTATACTTTAATAAGTGTCCCCATTTGTCCGTCAGCTGCCCAGTGCTTAAATTTTTGTGCCTTTTCCACGGGCAGGACTACTCTATGGCTCTGTCCCCCCTCATCGTTTGTGGCATGTAAAAACTCAACTTCTCTAAATTTTGTTGACAAGTTGCCAAAAAGAAAAGGTATGGTAGATTCGTAGTTCCAGACGTGAGTACATGTACCAAACCCCCACCCTGAAGCTTTTTCGGCTCCTATTTTTGTTCCTTTGATACTTCCTGTACCCTCGAAACCAAAAGGCAATCCATCGGCTGTCCTAAAGACAGTTTGACTTCTTAAATTATTGAGATTAAACAGTCCAGCCTCTTTTAGTACATCTGGAATGTCACTATCAACTAGGTTGCTTACAAACTTTACGGTTTCTGTTTCCAAAGCTTCAAAATCAGTCGCTGTTTTTTCTGCCACATCCCAGGCATCTTCATATTGTGTGGTATAGTAGTTCCCTACAATCTCATCACTACCATAACCCCAGCTGTAACCGCTTCCAGAATCCCAAGCACGTCGATTTGGAAAATGCCAGGTCAGCATGAAAGTCATGGTTTTAGTTTCTCCTGGTTGTACTAAATGCTTTACCGCTAAGGTTGCTGGTGGAGTCTCAATTCGTTTGTTGTCCTTTACCTTATGGCCTCCTACAAATGTTTCTTGATTATTCCCATCGGAAATTTGCTGTTGCGGATGATCGATCAACTTTCCATCTGCCTTGAAATCGTCCCAAAACTCCCTAAAAGTCCAGTTCCAACCTAATCGAGCCCATGATGTCCTATAACTTACTTCCCCGTCAGATAAGGTTGTAAGCGCCATAGTACCCCAGTTTACATCGTTTTTATCGACACCTTCTGAAGTCATGTAAAGACCTTTGATCAATCCTGATTCCTTGTAGGTATTGTGATTCCCTTTAGGTTCTCCCGACCAACCATCTACTCCTATGTAATTTGGCACCATACCTACTACAGAAGTCTCTATCGGTTTATCGGTGGTATTGGTAACAACGTACCTCAATATGGCTACAGGAATTCCACTCTTATTAGCATCCCCCATTATTAAAGGATTAAAAGCTTCCAAACGTACATCTAAAGGGAAATTTTTATGCTTAAAATCAACCTGAGCCAAAGGGTAAGCAGCAGAAAACTCTGTTTCTTCAAAACGTGGAAAACCTGAGTTTAAAGCATCTGCCCCCCAATCGCCATAATATTCCTTTAACGAAACCGGCCCCTCTAATAATTTAACAGAGGCTTCTTTCTCTTGCTCTTTGTAATAAATAGCAAAAAAGGGACTATTGGATATAGTAGGCGCTACAAATTTAAATGCTGGTATGTAGCCTATAGCTCCCCTGTTCATTATTTCCCAATCTCTTAAATCCCCTCTTCCTCCCAGCGATATCGTTCCTGTACCAATACCCCCTAAAGGCATAGCCACTTCTTCTAAATACTTATCTTGATATGTTTTTAATATGGGCCAGTATTGGTTCCATTGTTGGGCATAATTGAATTTAATAATTAGCAGACTGAAGAGTAAAGTGGCAATAAAGCGTTTTATTAATATTGTAATTTGCTGATTCATTTGATGAGAAAATTTAGATGTTGGGTTCAAATTATAATTGTAATCTGACATTTTTCTGGTAGCGAGAAATATATCAGTTGAATCAAAAAAGGGACTGTTTTTTTGAGTGGTAACAGGTAAAAGAATTTAGGGTTCAAATACATGAACCCTAAATCACTACTTACTATAACTATACTAATACTATTAATTAGTAACAACGCCACCGGAAACATCCACTTCCTGCTGTGGTATTGGGTAAGTCAAACGACTGGCTGATACTACAGGTACCCCTGAATACTCAGCAGACAAGTGACTGTTGATGATCGCCAAAGCATCAGTATCTGGCAATCTTTTCAAATCCAACCATCGCTGATTTTCGAAAACGAATTCACGCCTTCTTTCCAGCATAACTTTTTCTAAAAAAGTACCTGGTGTACCTCCATCAATATCGATAGCTGCATCCGGAGTTGATGAATCCTGGCCAAAAGCTCTTCTCCTTACCTGATTGATTAATTCATAAGATGCTGCACTTTCTCCATCAGCCTCTGCTTTCAATAGCAATACATCGGCATATCTCAATACTACGATATTGATATCACTACCGTCACCCGCTGCATTCACGTCTATGTATTTACTAATATAATGAGTAGAATTTCCTCCAGTATAGGCAGTAAACGAAGCAGCGGCTCTCTCGTCTCCGGTTTCGAAAATACCCGTTATATCTTGTGTAGGAAACGTAGGCAGTAATGCTGCATTTCCACCAGCTACGATACCCAATCGTGTGGCTTCACTTGCTGGAATAAACGCATTATTAAAACCTAGCCCTGTTTGATTTGATGGATTAAAGCTAACTTCATAAATGGATTCTGCTGTATTGTCATTACCGGCAGCATGTATGTCTGCATAATCACTAAGGAGGGTATACTCGTTTATTACCTGCGCTAGTGCAGCGGAAGCCTCAGAAGAATTACCATTTTGCAACTGTACTTTTCCCAACATAGTAAGCGCAGCAAAACGAGTCGCTCTTCCTACCTCATTAAAAGCTCCACCTGTATAACTTTCCGGTAATACAGCGGCCGCATCTGTCAAATCTGAAACAATCTGGGCATAAACCTGCGCTTCTGTACTTTTTGCCAAATCCGCATTATCAAAATCAGTAGTTGGCGTGGTTCTCAAAGGCACATCGCCAAACATATTTACCAAAGTAAAATAAGACATGGCTCTTAAAAACTTAGCTTCTCCAACTACCCGATTGATGAGAGTTTCCTCGGTATCTGACGAAAATGGTACATCAGGAGCCCTGTCTATTACCGTGTTTGCATTATTAATTAAAATATAACTTGTGGTCCATATGTTTAATAGCAGCAAGTTGCCGGGTGTTTCCTCAAAGGTGTCGGTTTCAACCCTTTCTTTTTGTTCTTCCTGATTCATCCCAGCATTATCTGATCGCGCTTCTATCAGGTTAAAATAGTTTCCACCACCGTATATACCCCGCTGAGAAGCGTACACCCCATTTAATGCAAAAACCAACTCATCAGGGTTTGAAAAAAAAGCTTCAGCATCTATTCTGTCTTGTGGAGCTACATCAATAAAATCATCACAAGATGGCATCATCAATAAAGATGCGAAAATCATCATAAGAAATTGATATTTATTGAAGCTCAACCTGTTTTTATATCTTAAATTTTTCATTTGTTCCCTTGATTTAAAAGTTAACACTAATACCTAACGTCCAAATTCTTGGTAAAGGGAGTCCTGGAGGGCTATTGAGCCCCAGCTCTCTGCCATCCGTAACTGAAGCGATTTGTGAACCGCCTATCAAAGCGGGCCCTCCAATAGAGGCACGACGTGCCTCCGGGTTGCCTCCAACAAAACTTGTAAAGGTGTAAAGGTTCTCTATCGATGTAAAAACCTTCCCTCTGGTCATTCCCAGTTTGTCTAACACTGTATTAGGCAAATTGTAGGTAAGGGTGACGTTTCGTATTCTGAGGTAGTCTGTTTTTTGCACTCCTGCACTCGAAACTGGAGCAACACCTGTATCGAACCCATCAGCAGCCGGCGTTTTGCCATTTCCAGGATTCGATTCATCTATGTATCTGCCGTCATACCAGTATTCAGTTGACAGGTTGGTTCTACGAAAAGGGGCTGCAACCTGAATCTGCCAGAAATCATAGACATACGCACCCGACTGACCGTTAAGTAAGGCACTGAATTCAAAATTCTTATATCTCAAATTTGTGGTAATTCCATAGATCAAATCCACATTGGTATCTCCTATTAGTTGACCATCAGCTCCCAGGAAGTTACTAATGGCATTATCACCATCCACATCCTCGTATATATATGACCCTGGGGTGTTTTGTGGTTGAGCCGACTGATCGTCACCTGCACGGGCTATTTTTACTACTTTTGGCCCGCGTATTTGTTGTAGTTCTCCGCCTACAACCCTTCTTAATGCTCCAAAGAAATTTTGCAATTCTTCTTCTCCTCCTAAGTCAAGTATTTCCTGATTGTTTATGGTAAAATTGGACCCCACAGACCACTCAAAGTCTTTTGTAGAAACAATACTTGCATTAGCCATGATTTCAAAGCCCTTGTTTCTCATACTACCTATATTGGTAAGGTAAGAGGAATACCCTGATGATGGCACTATTCCTTTGGTCAATAGTAAGCTAGTGGTTTCGTTGTTGAAATAATCTACTACCAACGTGTATCGATCATTGAACAAACCTAAGTCCATTCCTATATCTAATTGTTTAGACGTTTCCCAAGTTAAGTTTCGATTTCCGGGGTTTCCTAATCGCGTACCAAATACTGCACTGCTACCAAAAGAATGACGTACAGTACTCATGTCAGCCCTAGCTGAAAAGTTAGGTATTGCATTGCTTCCTGTTGAGCCGTAGGAAATTCTCAGTTTACCGTTGCTCAATGCATCCAATCCGCTTAGAAACTGCTCTTCTGAAAATCTCCAACCCAAAGCAAAAGATCCAAAGGTTTGATATCTGTTGTTAGCACCAAACTTGGAGCTTCCATCAGTTCTGATCGTTGCTGTGACTAAATATTTCCCTTTATATCCATAATTCAGCCTTCCTAAGTAGGACACCAGCGCATTTCCTGATTTGGAGTTTTGCCCATTTAGGTTGTCTGAATTACCAATATTCACATTTCTAATGCCGGGTACTTGAAGTTCATTAACACTGGTTGATACATTTTCCAAATTGTGTTTCTGCAGGGTAAACCCTCCAAGTATATCAAATGTGTGATCTCCAAATCCTCTCTTGTAGTTTATCGTATTTTCGTTCAACCAACCTATTTCCTGACCCTGACTTGTATTATAAGAAGAAACAGCTGACAGCCCTATCGGCACATTCTGTCCTACCGTAGGTTGATACAGCGTCTCATTTCTATCTGTAGCAAAGTTTGTTGACATGGTGGACTTTAGAGTCAACCCTTCTACTACCTCTGCACTTAATGAAAGCCCCCCCATAAGTCGAAACAGCGTGGCGTTCCAGTCATAGTTCTGCATAGTTTCAAGCGGGTTTCCTACTGGCAATCCGGATATATCTGAATTCATGGAGAATGTTCCATCTGCTCTCTTTACCGGTAATATTGGCACCATCAACAAAGCCTGAGCATATAGAGAAGACCAATCCGTATCATCCGTAGCTGGGCTATTTCTGGCAATAGTCGTAATGTTGGGAGCTACATTGAGTCCCAGAGTTACTTTGTCTGAAAGTCGGAAATCTACTTTAGCTCTGGCTGAGTACTTTTTCTGACCTTCGCCTTCCACAATCCCTTGTTGATCTATATAATTCCCCGAAATCAGATAGCTTACCTTTTCGTTACCTCCAGAGGCTGATACTGCATAGTTTTGAAATGAAGCTTCTCTGAGCACTAAATCAACCCAATCAGTATTTGTACTACCGTCCCAGTTTTCTGTAATATAACTTGGTGCAGTTCCTCCATTTTGTTCTGTTCTGTATTGCACATATTCTTCGGCACTCATTACTTCTTGACGTGCACTGGCAGGAGCAGAAGATATACCACTGGTAACCGTGAAATTGATATTAGAACTATTTTCTCTTCCTGACTTAGTTGTAATAATGATGACCCCATTAGCTCCTCTAGATCCATAAATTGCTGTTGAGGATGCATCCTTCAACACATCCACTGACTTAATATCGGCTGGGTTTATTGCCTGCGCATTACGCTGATCTGTGGGAAAACCATCAACAACCCACAATGGTGACGTACCTGCAGTAATAGATCCAAGCCCCCTGATAGAAACAGTACCAAGTTCTCCTGGTGATGACGCTCTTTGTGCGATATTCAACCCCGGGATAAGTCCTTGCATAGCATCTTCTACTGAAGCGATGGGTCTTGTCGATATTTGGCTAGCTTCAACTGTTGCTATAGAACCCGTTATATCTTTTTTCTTCTGCGTTCCATATCCTACCACCACGATTTCTTCCAGCTGCTCTGCATCGGGCAGCATTGACACATCTATGACTGTTCTACCACTCACTGCAATTTCTACAGGTGTATAGCCAACATAGGAAATCAGTAATGTAGCATTTTCAGGAACATTTAATTTATACGCACCATCCAGATCGGTTGTAGTGCCGTTCGTTGTTCCTTTTACCAAAACAGTAGCACCAGGAAGTCCCTGACCGTTTTCATCTGTCACCTTTCCCGATATATCTACTTCTAATGCTTCAATTTGAATAAATGGCACTTCTTTTGGTCCATTACCCAATACACTAATATTGTTATTTACTTGTCTGAATTTAACATTAGTCTCCCTGGCAACTGCCAGCAATAAACTCTCTACCGTTAGTCTCTCCTTCTCCAAAGTAAATTTTTTACCGAGAAAGCGATCTTTTTTATCAAAAAAGAATTTGAATTCTGTTTTCTTTTCTACTTCCTGAAATACTTCCAGAAGACGAGCTTGCTCAAACTCTACTTCTACATAAACCTGCTTTACGCTCTTCGCAGATTGAGATTTTAAATCCCCTGCTACCAGAAGCTGCAGAAAAATGCACTGAAGACAAACAGATAATATTGAATAGAATATAGTCATCCTAATTATGCCTAGATATTTTTTTTTCATAATTTTAAGTGTTTGTTAGTTGTAAATACATTAACATTCTTTAAAAGCTGTGGCCGTCTCACTTGTCGCAGCTTTTTCATTTTTACACAGTAATAGTTTTAGTTAAATCATACGCAACGGTTTTAGTTAAACTTTATTTGTAATTTTTTATCTTTCAGGGTGTATGTAAAGGATTTGTTGAACCCTACAGTGTTCAAGACATTTGTGAGGTATTCTTTTTCAAACCGCCCTTTTACAGACCACCGGGTTTTCGGTTTGCCGGTCACATCTACTTCCAGTCCATACCACCTTTCTATTTTTTTCAGGAAAGTCGGAAAATCATCACCGTCAAAAAGCAGAACTCCTTCTTTCCAGCTCAATACTTCCTCAGGGTTTATAGATGACACCTTGATGTATTCATTTTGCCTATGGTAAAAAGCCCCTTTGCCGGGAGTGAGCTCTACGTTGTTGACCAGTACCCTACCGGTAATCAGATGTACTTCTACCGTTTCTTGCTCTGGAAAAGCAGATATATTGAAAGATGTGCCTAATGCAGTAGTGCTGGCACCTAAACTCCTTACAGTAAAGGGCCTTAGGCTGTCTTTTCTAACTTCAAAATAAGCCTCGCCGACCAAATCAACCAGACGTGCATCCTCAGAAAAATTCTTTGGAAACTCAATATAACTATCCGAATTGAGCCAGGCGATCGAACCATCCGGCAATGCTACACGAGTTTTACTACCCGAAGGGCTCTCACTTCTTACAACGTCACTTTGTGCCACCAAAACAGGTTTTTGAGGGGACGTATCCTTCCACTGATTCACAATCAGCACCACTCCCAATACGACCACTATCGTTGCAGCTAACCGCAAGTACGGACTTGTAAAATACCTTTGCTTCTTATTATGATCGGCATGCTGCTTTGCCTCACGCCAAATACTCTCTGCCTTAAGAGTCGAATTGATGAGCTTACGCTCTCTGGATTTTTCCTCCCAGATATCGGACAAGTACTCAAATTCCCTCAAATTATCGGGAGATTGCCTGAGCCAATGGTCAAACGCCTTCTGCTCTTCTTTTGTCAAGTCATCCGTTAGCTTTTTGCTAACAAGACTGTCTATGTCATGATCTCTATCCATGGTCTTTGTCAACTTCAATAGTAAAAACAAAAACCACTAAAAAAATACGTAATGGCTAGTATACTTTTTTTATTTTATTTTAGAATAAGAGAGAATAACAAACAACATTTACTTGATTTACAACAACTTAAACTAATATAAGTGATTCTAAAAAAAATCAGCCCACCATCAAAATACTATAGAGAACCTTAACTACTCCCATGTAACCGGGCCTGTCTTGGTTTTCATCCATATACTGGCGAACAGCCACTCTTAACTCCTTCACTGCCAACTTTAGATGCACTTCTACCGTGCGCTTAGAAATGTTCATCAGGTCAGCAACTTCCTGATATTTCATACCCTCATCTTTAATGAGCTTGTATACCATTTTTCGTTTGAGCGGCAGTCCTTCTATCGTATTGCTAATTAACTCCCGAAGTTCTTTTTCTATGAGTTTTTCCATAGGATCGACAAACTCATGGGAAAAAAAATCGGTATCGGTATCGGTAATGCTTAGCTTATGCTTGCTTTCTTTTTTCTGAAAATTAATCGCTTCGTTTTTCACAGACATAAAGAGATAGCCCTCAAGATTTTGCATAGCAAAAACCTTATCTGCGTTTTTAATCAGACGAATCAATACATTTGAAACCACATCTTCGGCCTGATCGATCTGCGGCACAAACAACAATGCGAATTGAATGAGTTTGGTATGATAGCGATCAAAAAAGACGTTAAACGCCTGCTCATCGTCTTTAAAAGCGATACGTTGAAACAGTTCTTTGTTGTTTAAAGCAGCGGCCATCTTTGATATAAGTACTCACAAATAAAGGGATAATTAAGAGAAAACATAATGATTCCTTTTTTAGCATCGAAAAAAATGAGGAAAAGAAAATCAACGGACACTTTGTCTATCCTCTTGTGTAAACAAAAAAAGCCCTAAAGGGCTTTTTTACTTCTTATAGGAGAGGGAAGTTTACACACGGTAAACCCATCCCCATTTATCTTCCGCTTCTCCGGTTTTAATTTTATCCAGTGTGTCAAACAGTTTTTCAGAAAGGGGACGATCAGCTGGAAGATCATAATCTTTGCCTTCGTATCCTATGCGCTTGATTTGGGCAATAGTGGCTGCAGTACCGGCACCAAACGCTTCTTTCAATTCTCCGGATTCCAGTGCAGCAATCAATTCTTTCACACTTAACCGATGCTCCTCTACTTTCATCCCCCAATCCCGAGCAAGGGTGAGCACACAATCTCTCGTGATACCATTAAGTATAGAATCGCCTGTAGGGGCGGTCACTAAGGTATCTCCCAGCAAAAACAAGAGGTTCATCGTACCTGCTTCTTCTATAAACTGGTGAGTTTGTCCGTCGGTCCATATCAACTGGTCGTATCCTTGCTTTTGCGCCTGTAATGCCGGATACAAAGACGCAGCATAGTTGCCCGCTGTTTTTGCATATCCTACCCCACCTGCTACTGCTCTGGTATACTCTGTTTCTATTTTTACACTCACCGGTTGCGAATAATAGGCGCCTACAGGGCAGGTAAAAATCAAAAATTTATAGGTATCAGAGGGACGAATGCCCACATAAGGGTCATCAGCAAATATTACAGGTCGGATATAGAGTGAAGTTCCTTCTTTGTCGGGTATCCAGCCACTATCGATTTTGAGTAGCTCTGTCATAGCAGACATAAACAATTCTTCGGGCAGCTGCGGTACACACATGCGTGTAGCACTCACGTTGAGCCTACGGGCATTGGCCTGCGGCCTGAAAACCAAAATTTCACCCGCTTTATTCTTATACGCCTTTAGTCCTTCAAATACCGACTGGGCATAATGCAGAGTAGCATTGGCCGGGCTGATTGCCAAGTCGCCATAAGGCTCTATCCGTAGGTCTTGCCATTCTCCGTTTTTGTACTCCCCCACAAACATATGATCAGAGTACACTTTTCCGAACGGAATGTTATCCGTATCTAACTGTGGCAACCTCGACTGTTGCGTTTTCTTAATATCAAATGCTACCGTTTCTGTCATAACCCAGACGCTTTGTTATACTATTGTTTCATACTTTACCTGTAGACTAACATGTACTGCTAACCCATGAAGGCAAATTTAGAAAATATTACCTTCATTATTTTCATTCAGATTCAAATAAAAACCGTTATTTAGCAGCAAATTTTCGCTAATTCACGGGAAGCTATTTTTATGCACGGCACAAACACTAACCTCACAAACACCCAGTAAGCACCCTTTGAGAGACACTCGCATCCTGAAGCCATACACAAACCAATATTTATTCGCTAATTTTTCCCTCACTCAGGGAGAGGGTATCCAGGGGGTTTCTACCACCTTTAGCGTATGTGCTATCCATCGCGACAATACGAATAAATAATCGGATAAACGATTGAGGTATTTGATAACTAATGCATCTACCGTTTCGCTTTCTGCCAGCACTACGACCAGCCTTTCTGCTCGCCTGCACACACAGCGCGCTATATGGCAAAAAGACACTACCTGATGTCCTCCGGGCAACACAAAATGTTTCATGGCGGGGAGTTCAGCATCCATGGCATCCATCCACTTTTCCAGGCTGTTTACTTCTTCGTCTGAAAGGGAAGGTATCTTTACATTTGGCTTTTGAGGAGCTGTAGCCAGTGTAGAGCCCATCACAAATAAATTATTTTGTATAGCCAGCAATTCATCAACTCTGGCAGTAAGCTCTTTCTGATCGCGCAGCAACCCTATGTGACTATTCAATTCATCAACTGTGCCATACGCATCTATTCGCAGGTGTCCTTTTGACACGCGCACACCTCCCAGCAAGCCGGTAGTGCCTGTGTCTCCTTTTTTGGTGTATACCTTCACGTTCTACAGATTTTTATGTACAGAAAAGCTCATAGAGCATTTTCCTCCTGACAAAGGTATTTGTCTCAAACCAAAATACTTTGAAATGAAGAAAAAAGCTTGAAAAAAGAAAAGGAGCTGAGAGCTCCTTTTCCTAATCACCTATTTAACAAATAACTGCCTTTTAAATACTTGAATTACCAACCTAAAATCAAAAGGCATTTTACCGAATATTATTTGTTATAATATAACCAGATAGACACCAAACCATCTATTATAGTTTGTGGTCTGCCTATATAACCAGTAATGTGCATGTCCCCCCTAAAAAAAATGTGTTTTTCTTAAAAAAATCATCACCAACCACCAAAAACCTGCCCTACCTTAGCTACAAAGCTTAATTAAGCCCTCTTCAAATCGATAATTGTGATCTCCGGAAGAATACCAATACGCCCGGGATACCCCAAAAATCCAAACCCTCTATTGACATAGAGATACTGATTTTTTTCCTGATATAGGTCTGCCCACTGCTTGTACAAATACTGCGACGGACTCCACCTAAAGTCTCCCAATTCCACTCCAAATTGAAACCCGTGTGTATGACCGGAGAATGTCAGGTCTATATCCGGGTGGTTAGGCCTGACTTGCGCGTCCCAATGACTGGGGTCGTGGCTGAGCAATATCTTCACCGGGGCTTCCACTTCTTTGGCTGCTTTATTCAAATCGCCGTATTGAGCAAATTTCACTCCCCAATTTTGCACTCCGATCACAGCCAGTCTTTCATTATCTACAGTCAGGTAACGGTGCTCATCAAGCAAAATATCCCATCCCATATCTTTGTGCCCCTGAATAAGGTCCTGTAAGTTTTGTTTTTTCTCCTGAGAAGAAGACCAGCGCGCATAGTCGCCATAGTCGTGATTGCCCAGAGTTGAGTACACACCCAACGGGGCATCCAGCTTACTAAATACATCAATGTACTCTTTCAATTCCTCGCTTTTATTGTTTACCAGATCGCCTGTAAAAAAAACAGCATCCGGTTTTTCTCCCATAAGCAGATCCACTCCTCCCTGCACAGCTACTTTGTTGTAAAAGCTTCCACTATGAATATCGGACAGCTGCGCTAAACGGACACCATCGAATGCCCTGGGAAGGTTGGGTAAAGTTATGGTTCTGCGTCGGATTCGGTAATCATAGGCCCCAGATAAAATACCATAACTAAAAATCATAGACGGTACTGCCCCTGCTACCAATGCTGTTTTGGCAAGAAACTCAGACCGGGGGATGGTGTTTTTACCGGAAGCTTTTTCTACACCATTGTGCACAATCCCCTGATAAGCCCATTGTCCAAAGCGGATAATATCGTCCAGAAAAACAAAAATAGCAGCCACAAACTTCGATACAAAGTTGATAGCTACAGCAGACAACATGATGGACTTAATAAAGTGATATTTTGAGGAGTCTATCTTAGAAAAACTAAATACCGAAACTATGGTAATAAAAGTAAGCAACCAATACAGCACATATATGGCTCTTCTATACCCTGGCGACAGATTAGACACAGCCACCCTTACTGCCTGAAAAACATAAAAATCGAGAAAGAGGTAAAAAACGAATATGAAAATAAAAAATGTAGCTCGGTTCATTTTTATGCTTTATAATAAATTTGACAATAATCCATACCCATGAGTAAAACCCGATCTACTCACGGATCCATCGGTACTTCACGAACGGGTTTTACGTCATTTGAACAGATGGGTTTGCAATATGCTCGATTACCTCCTACTATCAAATTGTGCAAGGAAAATTGCGCCTTGTTTTTCGCCGCATTAAATTGCGCCCTCAACGATTACTCATGGAAGCAAACAATATAGAAATCACCCGGGACATAGTAGGCAGCTTAACACAGTTTTTCTCTGAAAACAATTATTCTGCTGTAGCTGTATTATGTGACGAAAACACAGAAGAACACTGTCTGCCAAAAGTACTACCTGCACTGCCCGAGCACTGGCTGATTCCTATTCAGAGTGGCGAAGAAAACAAAACCGTAGATACCTGCCAACAGATATGGCAGGCTCTGACAGAAGCCGGCTTTGACAGAAAAGCCCTCCTGGTCAATCTGGGCGGTGGTGTAATTGGTGACATGGGTGGCTTTGCTGCATCTACTTACAAACGCGGCATTGACTTTATCAACATCCCCACTACACTACTCTCACAGGTAGATGCCAGCGTAGGAGGTAAACTGGGTATCGACTTTATGGGGTTAAAAAACCATATTGGACTTTTTAAGGAACCCAAGCGCATATTTATAGACGAAACTTTTTTTGCTACACTACCACTAGCAGAGGTTCGGTCCGGATTTGCGGAAGTAATCAAACATGGACTTATCGCCGATCAGGCCTACTGGGCAAGCTTAAGTGATTTCGACTACCAGCATGGACCATGGAGCAACATCGTAGAACACTCTGTAAGCATCAAACGAAAAGTAGTGCAAGAAGACCCTTTTGAGGCAGGGCTGAGAAAAATTTTAAACTTCGGACACACCATAGGGCATGGCATAGAGTCTACATATCTGACTCACCCGGAAGGCAGACTTCTTCATGGCGAGGCTATCGCTATAGGTATGATTTGTGAGGCTTATTTAGCTACTAAAAAAACAGGACTCTCTGTAAGTGAACTGGAAAGCATATCCAATTACTTACTTTCCGTCTTCGGACATAGAACTATCGAGGAAAAACACTTCGAGCAAATTATTGAGCTAATCTATCAGGACAAGAAAAACACTGGAAAAATCATCAATAGCAGTCTGCTAAAGACAATAGGAGATTGTGCTGTCAATATCCCTATCGGTGAGCCCGATATTATCGACAGCTTGTTTTATTATAACAACCTCGGGTGAGGCATTAGATAAAGAGGTTATCAGAATTGGGCTTTTCACTCTCGTTGAGTTTGAGGTTGCTGCTGATCTCTTCTTTTTTCTTTGTTGCCACTTTGGGCTTTACAAACAAAAAAGTAAGTGCTCCTGCTGCTGCTCCCGCCAATAGACCTGTAATTAACCTGCTTGTTCCTCTTGATTTAGATTTCTTCTTCATGCTCCTGTTTTGTTTTTTGTATAGTATAAATGTGTAATTATAGTACAATAAATAAACCCTCTTCCCCCAACAAAGGTTCGACATTTTAGAATAAATATTTTTTATCCTGAACTGATTTTTAAGCAAGCCTTCTTTATCCGATCAGATACAATTAGTTTTGCGCTTCAATTTTTATCTCATATATGGAAACAGGATCGATCAAACTAGCCCATACTCCCGATTTAAAACCAACAAACGTGCCGCTCGCATCATCGAAAAGCGAAAGCAATCGCGTGCTGATCATTAAAGAAATGGCAGGACCTGAAGCTACCCTGCATAATTTATCTTCGGCCAGGGACACCAAGATCATGACCGGCCTTCTTTCGTCAGAAGAAGAAGTTCTCGACGTAATGGATGCTGGCACTGTTATGCGGTTTATGACGGCTTTTTTGACTCTGTCGCCAAAAGAGAGAATACTTACCGGTACAGATCGTATGTGTAAGCGCCCGATTGGTCTGCTGGTAGGTGCCCTCAATAAAATAGGCAGTGATATACGCTACGAAGGGGAGGAAGGCTACCCTCCATTGCGGATAAAAGGTACCGGAAAACAAAAGGCCAGCCAACTCAGCATCCCCGGCAACATCAGTAGTCAGTACATATCTGCGCTACTCATGATAGCTCCTCAACTCCCCGAAGGACTCACCATAAACCTGGAAGGAGAGGTATACAGTCTGCCCTACATTAAGATGACCCTGAGTCTGATGAATAAGTTTGGCATTAACTATACTTTTGAAAATAACACTATCCATATACCGCACCAACCCTATCAGCCTGCTACATACACCGTAGAATCTGACTGGTCGGGTGCCAGCTACTGGTACAGCATGGTAGCGCTGGCTGAGCGTGCAGACATAAAACTACTGGGACTAAGAAAAGATTCTTATCAGGGCGATAGTGCCATCGTAGAAATAATGGATTATCTGGGAGTGAAAAGTGATTTTGTAGAAGATGGTGTAATACTGTCTAAAAAGGATCATGTGGAAAAGCTCACGTATGATTTCAGACACTGCCCGGATCTGGCTCAGACCATAATCGCTATCGGTGCTGCCAAAGGCATAGAACTGGAAATGACCGGACTGGAAAGCTTGAAAATAAAAGAGACAGACCGTACAGCAGCTATGGCAAATGAAGTTGCTAAAATAGGCGGGCAACTGGTAGAGCGAGATGCAAAAACATGGGTACTCACTGTAGATAAAAACTTCTCTATACCGTCCAACCTTACGTTTGAAACGTATGAAGATCACCGCATGGCAATGGCGCTAGCTCCGCTGGCCACACTGTACCCTGTTATCATAAACGACCCTAAAGTAGTAAGGAAATCATACCCTGAATACTGGGATCACCTTCAATTGGCTGGAGTTGCCATTTCATAAAGGCAGCTGTGTGAAATAAGACGGAGCAAACTGCATACGACTACCGTACCAGGAAAACATTTCTCCGTCTACCAACATTATCCGAGCGTCAGGAAACAGTGCCTGATACGTTTGAATATGTTTTTCCTGATAAGGAAAAGGTTCCGATGACAGCATTACTATTTCAGGATCGAGACCTTTAAGCGCATCTGCACTTAAGTGTGGATAACGCTCCCGGGATTGAGCCACGTTTTCGTACCCAAGATGCAAAAGCACATCGTGAATAAAGGTATTGGTAGCGGCTACCATCATTGGCTGATGCCATATAAAATACAATACTCTTGAATGAGCTATACCCCTCACTTCTTGCCAGCTTTTTGTGATCGAATCCAGCAACTTCTCTGCTTCACTTTCTCTGCCTATCAATTCTCCCACTTCTCTGATCATACCAACAGCCTCTGCTACGGTATTTATATCACTCACCCATACAGGGTATCGCTCGGCCAGCTGGTCGATTCCTTCCTTATAATTCTCCTCTTTATTGGCAATGATTAAGTCCGGAGCTATCTCATCTATTTTTTCATACCGAAAATTCTTTGTACCACCTATTATTGTCTTTTCGCGGAGAATTCCCTCGGGATGCTCACAAAACTTAGTCACTCCACTAAGTTCGCTTCGAGCCCCCAGGGCACAAATCAATTCCGAAAACGACGGCACGAGCGACACTATTTTCCTTAACGGGTAGTTTACGGTTATTTTTCTCCCCAAATGATCGATTACATGTTTCCTTATCAAGGGACAATTCGTTTTAGTTTTTTCGTAGTTGGTTTCAAAACTAGGGAAAAGCACCAAAAAAACACCCTTGATTCTATGGTAGCATGATTTATTTGCTAAATTTGATTTAGTGTAACCTTATACCTTTGTATTCCTATTTGGTGTGACTAAACTTTTCCGAGAATGAACAGCAAAAATTTTATTTGGTATGCCTTGCCTATGATGGCTGTATTGTTGTTGATGTGGCTCTACGAACCCTGGTTTTATCAGCGCTACATTGCCAGCACCAACATCAACAACATAAAAAAGACAGACTTTCGCATCATCGGACATAAAGGGGCATCAGGGTATGCGCCGGAAAACACACTAGCTGCTATGGAGCTTGCGCTGGATATGGGTGTAGACATGATAGAAATAGATGTACACCTAACCAAAGATGGTGAGGTGGTGGTGTTTCACGACGAGGAAGTATCCCGCACGACCAATGGTACCGGCAAAATTCATGAAATGACTTTGGAAGAGGTAAAGCAGCTCGACGCAGGCTCTTGGTTTGGACCTGAGTTTGCCGGCGAAAAAGTACCAACACTTCGGGAAGTGATCAACCTCGTTCACGGTCGGGCCGATATACTGATCGACATCAAATCCAAAGGACATGAATTTTACGATGGTTTTGCCGAAAAGATCGTTGACATTATAGACGAAAAAGAAGACAACAAAGAGTGGTGTATCGTGCAATCGTACGAGCAGGAATATCTGGAGCATGCCTATGCTCGTGACTCTACCATTCAAATGAAAAAAATAATGATGGGCGAGGACGAGTCCCTGCTGTTGAGTTTCTATGTGAATGCCAAGTCTTTTATGACCAATAGAAACAAGCATCACTTCTTCGAAACCATTAACCCTCACTACAGCACCCTCTCTCAGCGAAGAGTTTTCCGCCTGCACGCACGAGGATACAGCGTTCATACCTATGTAGTAAATGACAGGGAAAACATGATCAAAATGCTAAACATGGCTGTAGACGGCATCATCACAGACTACCCGGATCGTCTGGTAAAGCTACGGGAAGAAATTCGCCAGCTTCAAAAACAAAAAGAAGGACAGGAAGCCAAGAAATCTGCATAACACTACAATGCCTGCCTTCAAAACGAGTGAAGATTATTACAACAAGCTTCACCTCACCTTCAATGCTCTGATAGCCGTCACACTGCTTCCGTTTGTATGGTTGTTTTTGTCCATACAAAAACATGGCACTGACGGTGCTTTGCTCTCCGGGCTACCGGCCGCAGCTCTTACATCGGCACTCATACTTATTTATGCCGGCTGTATTTATATAGCCATCCGCAACAAAAAACAGAAGCTCCGCACCTTATCCAAAAAAGACCCACTCCGGCAAAGACTCAACCTCTACCGCAGCTTGATACTTGAAAAGTACGTGCTACTCAGCGCAGCATCTGTCCTTTGCGTCATCGGTTTGTTTCTCACCAAAACATTTGTATTTACGCTGGCCTATATCCTGTCGCTAGTACTCTTATCTATAGACCGCCCGGTGTTTCGGCAAATCCCCGACCAAATCCCAACAACTCCCGAAGAAAAAGACCTGTTTTTAAACAAATTGCCTATCCCTTAAAAAAAACCGCTGTGAACCAGACCCGAAAGGTTTTGTGAAATACACAGCCATACCGTTGAAAAATTAGTAATATGCTAAAAAGGACAATATGTGATTTTTAATAATTACAATAAATTGGAGAATAAATTGCAATCCCATCAAAAAACAACCACTCAAATCTTAATACTTGCAATCATTTCCAACTTTCCTTTATTTTTTGTAATTTTGCGGTTCTTCAAATTTTAGACATGTAATCTGGGTACACCCATACAGTGCGTATGGCCAGGGTCACAATCATAACAGTAAAATATGCAAGGATCAGGATTATATCACCCATCATTGGAGCACGACAGTTGCGGAGTGGGGTGCGTAGTGGATTATTCCGGTAAAAAGTCTCACGAGGTAGTGGCTGACGCCCTTACCATGTTGGAAAACATGGAACACCGAGGAGCTACCGGCAGTGATCCCAACACCGGAGATGGAGCCGGTATTTTAGTACAGGTACCACATGAGTTCTTTTCTGAAAAAATGGGCTCGTTTGGCATCAAACTGCCAGCCGAAAAAGAGTATGGTGTAGGTATGATTTTCTTTCCCAAACACTACGAAACAAGGGAAGAATGCCGACAGGTACTCAATGAATGCATAGAAAAATCCGGCCTTGAGCTGATAGGCTACCGTCTGGTACCTGTAGACGAGTCTGTACCCGGACATGAATCTAAAGCTGTAGAACCCTACATAGAGCAGGTGTTTGTAAAGCCACGCAAAAAAATGGCTTCAGAGGACCTGGAAAGAAAACTCTTTGTACTGGGTAACTATGCCACACACGAAGTACAAAAAAACGTAGAAGCTGAAAACGATCAGTTTTATATCTGTAGCCTTTCGGCAAACACTATAGTATATAAAGGCCAGCTCAAAACTGAGCAGCTGCCTATGTACTACCACGACCTGAGAGACAAGAGCTTTACATCTGCATTGGCTACTGTTCACTCCAGGTTTTCTACCAATACATTCCCCAAATGGAGACTGGCTCAGCCATTTAGAGTGATCGCCCACAACGGTGAAATCAACACCATCAGGGGTAACGTAAATAAGATGAAATCGAAAGAGGCGCTCATGAGCTCCTCATACTATACCGACGAAGAATTGAAATGGTTGCTACCCGTGACCGACCCAAAAAACTCCGACTCGGCTAACCTCGATGCTATAGTGGAGCTGCTGTCGCTAAGCGGCCGCACACTGCCCCACACCATGATGATGCTCGTACCTGAGGCATGGCAAGACAATGACCAAATGGACAAAGCCCGCAAGGCATTTTACAAATACCATGCTTCGATGATGGAGCCTTGGGATGGCCCTGCAGCTTTATTCTTTACTAATGGTAGCATGATCGGTGCTACACTCGACAGAAGTGGATTGCGTCCGGTACGCTACTGCATCACCAACGACAACAGACTGGTGATGGCTTCAGAGGTAGGTGTCATTCCTATCGACCAAAGCAAGGTTGTAGAAAAAGGCAGGCTTCAGCCCGGCAAAATGCTGATAGCTGATCTGCAGAAAAAAGAAATATACAAAGACGATGAGGCAAAAGCGCAGGTAGTAGAAGGTAAGCCCTATGCTAAATGGATAAACGAACAGCGCATTAAACTTCGTCTTATTGAGCCACCAAAGTTTGAAGTAGAAAAAGTTGATCCGGGAAAACTGCTTCGTGAGATGAAAGCCTTTGGCTACTCTCAGGAAGACGTGAAGATGACCATCGCCCCTATGGCAGAAAAAGGTCAGGAGCCCGTAGGCTCTATGGGAGCGGACTCACCAATCCCTGTACTTTCCCGACAAAGCCAGCATGTATCCAACTACTTCAAACAGTTTTTTGCTCAGGTAAGTAACCCTCCGATCGATCCGATCAGAGAGCGTATGGTTATGTCTCTGTTTACCCGTCTGGGAGAATCACTAAACATACTGGACGAAACTCCAGAGCATACCAAGCAAATTCACATTTCTCAACCGGCACTTTCCAGAAGCGCATTTAGCAAACTCATCCACCTGGAAGACAAGGGATTTGTAGCTGCTACTATCGATGCTACTTACAACCCGGAGCAAAGTAACCTGGAAGCTGCACTGGATCTGATCTCGAGACAAAGTGAAGACGCTATCAACAAAGGAGCTAACATCCTGATCCTGAGCAACAAAAACATAAGTGAGAAAAGGGTACCCATACCATCACTACTATCTACAGGAGCTGTACACCACTACCTGATCGATAAGCGAATCCGCACAAAAGCAGGTCTGGTAGTAGAAGGAGGCGACATCTGGGAAACACACCACTATGCTACCATCGTAGGTTATGGCGCCAGCTGTATTTACCCTTTCAGAGTGTACGACATCATCGACCAACTGTACGATGAAAAAGCACTGGACAATTCCAAAACCCGTGACGAATACTACGAAAACTACCGTTATGGAGTGGGTAAGGGATTGCTCAAGATATTGTCTAAAATGGGTATCAGCACCCTCCAGTCTTACCAGAGTGCTCAGATATTTGAGTGTGTAGGCCTGGGACAGGATGTAATCGAAAAATGTTTTAAAGGCACACTAAGCCGACTGGAAGGACTTACTTTCGAAGGATTAGAAAAAGAATGTCTGGCCAAACACCACGCCGCATTCCCTAGTAAGCAAACTAAAAACATACTGGAAGTAGGCGGTTATTTCCAATGGAAAAGAAACGGCGAGGGGCACTTGCTCAACCCGGATACCATCCACCTACTCCAAAAATCAACACGACTAAACGATTACGATTTATACAAAAAATACTCCAACAGCATATACGACCACCAGTCGAAATACTATACGCTCAGGAGTTTGTTTGAATTTAAGAAAAGAAAATCTGTACCTCTCGATGAGGTAGAACCCGTAGAAAACATTCTCAAGCGCTTTGCTACTGGAGCTATGTCGTTTGGATCTATTTCGCACGAAGCGCACAGTACGCTGGCGATTGCCATGAACCGAATCGGCGGTAAAAGCAACAGTGGTGAAGGAGGTGAAGATGAAGCACGTTTTGTTAGAAAAGAAAACGGCGACTATGAGCGTTCAGCCATTAAGCAGGTAGCCTCGGGCAGATTTGGAGTAAACAGCTACTACCTATCCGAAGCAGAAGAAATACAGATAAAAATAGCGCAAGGTGCAAAACCAGGAGAAGGAGGTCAGCTTCCCGGTCACAAAGTAGATCACTGGATAGCACGTGTACGCTTCTCTACACCGGGTGTAGGACTTATTTCTCCTCCCCCACACCACGATATTTATTCTATCGAGGATTTGAAGCAGCTGATCTATGACCTGAAAAACGCTAACCCTAATGCCCGCATCAATGTGAAGCTGGTATCAGAGGCTGGTGTGGGTACTATTGCCTCAGGTGTATCAAAAGCCAAAGCCGATGTAATCCTTGTAAGTGGATACGACGGAGGAACAGGGGCATCTCCTCTTAGCTCTATCAGACATGCCGGTCTTCCCTGGGAAATAGGCCTGTCAGAAGCACATCAGACTTTGGTGAAAAACAACCTTAGAAGCCGTGTAGTGCTACAGACAGACGGTAAAATGATGACAGGTAGAGATGTAGCTATTGCCACACTGCTGGGTGCAGAAGAGTACGGTTTTAGTACCACTGCACTGATCGTGGAAGGATGTATTATGATGAGAAAGTGTCACCTGAACACCTGCCCGGTAGGAATAGCCACACAAAACCCTGAACTGAGAAAGTTGTTTACAGGCGATCCGGATCACGTAGTAAACTTCTTCCATTTTATCGCCAGAGAACTGCGCGAGATCATGGCTGAACTCGGGTTCAGAACGGTAAATGAAATGGTAGGACGAGCTAAAACGCTGAAAGTGAAATCCGGACTAGAACACTGGAAGCTCCAAAGCCTCGACCTGTCTCCTATCTTGTACGAAAAAGAAGTAAACTCCAATGTAGGTATCTACCACCAGTTTGATCAGGACCATGAATTGGAAAATGTACTCGACAGAAAACTGATAGAAGACTGGAAAGCAGGCAAGTCTGAGACTCAATATCCTATTATTAACACAGACAGATCGGCTGGAGCCATGCTGTCTTACGAAATATCGCTCAAGCACAAAGCACAAGGGCTACCCACAGACTCTTTCACGGTTAACTTCACTGGATCTGCCGGACAAAGTTTTGGAGTATTCCTGACCAAAGGCGTGAAGTTTAATCTGGAAGGTGAAGCCAACGATTATGTAGGCAAGGGCCTCTCAGGTGGTAAAATCGTTATCAAGCCAGCCAAAGAAGCTACATTCGTTCCTCATGAAAACATCATCATAGGTAACGTAGCATTCTATGGAGCTACATCAGGCAAAGCCTTTATCAATGGACTGGGCGGAGAGCGATTCTGCGTAAGAAACTCCGGCGTTCAGGCCGTAGTAGAAGGTGTGGGAGATCACGGTTGCGAATACATGACAGGAGGAAAAGTAGTTATTTTGGGTAATGTGGGCAAAAACTTTGCTGCTGGTATGAGTGGCGGTATTGCTTATGTATTCAACCCCAACGACGACTTTGCCACCAACTGCAACACCGAAATGGTAGACATAGACCAACCGGACGCAAACGATCTGGCTGATGTAAAAGCCATGGTAGAGGAACACCTGACTGAGACAAACAGTAAAATAGCTTCTTATATCCTCAACGACTGGGAAGAGCTAAGTAAATATTTTATTAAAGTGATGCCTCACGACCTGAAGCGAGTATTGGCAGAGCAAAAACAACAAGAAGAAAAAGTAGCATAAATATGGGACAGATTGATGGTTTTTTAAAATTCAACAGAGAGCTGCCCTCTTCGAGGAGTCCTCAGGAAAGAATCAATGATTCGAAAGAGATTTACCTGCCTTTTTCCGAAGAAAAAACAAAAACACAGGCTGCCAGATGTATGGACTGTGGGGTACCTTTTTGTCACAGCGGATGTCCGCTAGGCAATCAGATTCCTGATTTCAACGACGCTGTATACCGCCAGGATTGGCAGGAGGCTTATGAGATTCTGTCCTCTACCAACAACTTTCCTGAATTTACCGGTAGAATATGCCCTGCTCCCTGTGAGGCTAGCTGCGTACTGAACATCAATAAGCCTCCGGTAGCTATAGAGCATATAGAAAAGAGCATAATCGAAAAAGCCTACGAAAACGGCTGGGTAAAACCCAAAACTGATGCTAAGAAAACCGGTAAAAAGGTTGCCATAGTAGGCTCTGGTCCTGCCGGATTGGCTGCTGCTGAGCAATTGAGCAAAGTAGGCCATGAGGTAACAGTATTTGAGCGTGATGAAGTAATAGGTGGCCTATTGCGAATCGGTATACCGGATTTTAAACTCGACAAAGAAGTAGTGGAGCGAAGAATCGAGGTAATGAAGCAACAGGGCGTAACCTTCAAGACCAACACAAATGTAGGTGTAGACATCAAAGCCAATGAACTGGCTGAACAATTTGACGCTACCTTGCTTTGTGGTGGATCTACTATTCCCCGCGACCTGCCCATACCCGGCAGAGAACTCAAAGGCATTCACTTTGCTATGCAGTTTTTGGGACAGGAAAACCGAAGAGTTGGTGGACGTGACATCAACGATGAGGAAATAAAAGCTACTGGCAAAAACGTATTGGTAATAGGTGGTGGTGACACTGGCTCTGACTGTGTAGGTACATCTAACCGACACAAAGCCAAATCTGTAACTCAAATAGAGCTTTTGAGCAAACCCCCTACCGACAGAACAGTAACCAACCCATGGCCCGAATGGCCAATGGTATTGCGCACCTCTACATCTCACGACGAGGGATGTGAGCGCGACTGGGCTATACTTACCAAAGAATTTATAGGAGATGCTGACGGCAATCTTACCGGTGTAAAACTGGTAGACATTGAGTGGGCAGAGTCTGGCTTCAACGAAATAGAAGGCACTGAGCGTGTAATTCCTTGCGATCTGGTTTTGATCGCAGCAGGGTTTGTACACCCGCAAAAAGAAGGTATGCTGGAGCAACTAAATATCGAAACTGACAACAGAGGCAATGTATCGGCCACTGAGCAAAACTACCAAACCAATGTGCCAGGCGTATTTGCCGCTGGCGATATGCGCAGAGGACAATCGCTGGTAGTATGGGCCATATCCGAAGGCAGAGAGGCTGCTCGTCAGGTTGATAAGTACCTGATGGGTGAATCTACTCTGGAATCAAAATCAGCTTCATTTTTTGAGCTGCAGCAATAAGTAGATATCATACTTTTAAAATATACAAACACCCGTCAGCTTCTCTGACGGGTGTTTTTTTTTACTATGGTACAATCTATATAGTATAGTGTGACTAAAGAAAAAGACCACCCCGAAAATATTCAGAGTGGTCTTTTTTAATGCAATCTTCTTGAGGTTTTACGTGCAGGTAACATTCCAGAGACTTTCTCAGCAACACCTCATCAAAGGTTGCCTGTCACTTTTTTACTCCTCAGATATAGTAGTAAGCGGTTCGATATTCTTTTCCGCTCCGGGGTACCCTTTATTCTGATTAATCCTGCCCTTAGTGTTGGCATTGATAGCCGCAGCTGGTATAGGATACAATGCATGATAAGGGCTCATGGTATATTCATCCCCATGAATGGTTTTTACTCCACGGTTATAAAAGTCTGTTTTCTCATCTATTCTATCGTACCAGAAGTTTTTTTCGTGAAAGTTGCTCAGGCTGTACGTCTGTCCATTGTATGCCATTTTTCCGGTTTTAGCAAAAATAAAAGCCATTCGGGTCAATTCAGTGTTTCGGGTTTCCTCATAGTAGAGCTCCCTCACTCTTTCGTCCAGAATAGTCCCTATATTGACATCTCCCGGGGCTACATCAGCAGCTCCTGCCCGATTTCTTACAGCATTGATATCGGTCGCTGCATTCGCCAGCTCCCCTTTCCAATAATAAGCTTCTGCTCTCAACAGGTACGTTTCAGCCAGTCGGAATATATACCAATCCGAATCTCCTCCAGAAGGCTTGGTAGCTTCCGGATCCGGAATAAACAACTTGTAATGCGGCCATCCATACCAGTTTCTGATGGTGTCTGAGCACAATACCGTTCCCTCATTGTTTCGCAGCTGCAGGTTTTGTCCATAATAAGGGTTGCCTGCCGTTTTTAGCGACGGAGCATTATACACTATGTCTTCCATGTCGATCCAGTTGCCCGGAGCATGTCGCAGATCATTTGGATCGGTCCATACTTCTTTGGTACTGTAAATTACGCCTCTGTTTCGTCCGATACCTCTTCCATATGCATTTACCTGATCTATCTCTATGCCGGGTCTGTCACTCATACCATTGGCTCCATCAGGCGTATTGATAAAGCGCCACCAAAGCGGCACAGCCTGTCTCATAGCACTGGTAGTAGTAGCTTTCCCCTCTTCACCAATCCTGCTTATCCCCATCAGGATACTTTCTGAATTGGTTTTATTACCCGGCCGGTGCAAATCCCAGATGACGTTTTTAGAAGCATCGTTCAGGTCTACTCCAAATCTATCGGTAACCAGGGAGTATCCACCATCTATCACAGCAGTAGCTGAAGCTATGGCGTCATCAAACTCTGCCAAAGACAAGTTTACCTTGGTCAGCAAATGATTGACTGCACCCTTGCTAATCTCGCCGTGATTGGCCTGAGCGGGCACCCACTGAGCCGCCTGATCCAGATCTTCTTTCATTTTATTGAGAATAGTTTCCCGGGCAGTAGACACAAAATCCAATTTGGGAGAGGTGTACTCTTTGAGCAACAACGGCACATCTCCAAATTGATTGGTAAGCCTGTAGTATGCGTACGCTCTATGAAAATAAGCTATACCCAACACTTCATTTCGCTCATCTTCTGTATTGAATTCCGCATCGTCTATTCGGGAAATTACGGTATTGGCAAATTTTATATTTTCATACCATTTCCCCCAAAACCAACCGATACGGTTCGTATTTGAACTATTTAGATTTGCATCGGGTAGTATGAGTAAATTCAAATCCTGTGCCGGACCTGACTTGTCTGTAGTACCTTCTACAGCTACTTCCGAAAAGATGTTTTCTGTAATAATAGGCGCTCCGTCACCGTAAAATTCAGCCCGGATATTGAGGTGTGCCCTTGAGAGCATTGCTTTCATTCCTTCAGCACTTTGGAGTGCGTTTTCAGGGGTAAGAAACGACAACTGCTCATTTTCCAAAAACTCATCGCTACAACCTGACAACACTGCTAATTGTAGCAATCCTGCCAAAAAGATATTTATATAGGTTTTATTCGTTTTCATCTTTAGTCATTTTAGGTTCTTACTACAATGTCAGATTTACGCCGAGGGTAAAATATCTGGGCGAAGTGCTATTGCCCGATATACCGTCTATTTCTATAGCTTCCGGATCATACAGCTCCCAATCTGGTGCCCACACACCTACATTTCGAATGTTTCCATATACTCTCAGGCTTTGCACGGATATCTTGTCGAGTATGGCCTGTGGTACCCGGTAAGCCACTGTTATGTTTTGTAACCGGATAAAAGATGATTTTCGGTACACATTGAAGCTTGAGCTACCCTGACTGGAAAACAATCTAGCCCATTCGTTGTTAGGGTTTTCTGCCGTCCAGTAAGGAGTCTGGTAAGAGTTTATTCTGTCAATAAAACCATTTCTGTTTTTGGCGTCATTAAAAGCCCTGCTTTGCCCCCAGGCCGAATACATCTCCACCGACACACTCAGGTTTTCGCTGATCTGGAAGTCATTTACCATCGTCCATCTGAATCTGGGCTTGGCAAAACCCAAAAACTCATTGTCTTCTATAGTAAAGACCTTGTCGTCGTTCTTGTCGAGTATTTTAAAATCTCCGGGGGAAACACCGTATTCTTTTGCTTGCTCTGCTTCATCACTTTGCCAGATACCCAGCACTTTTTGCCCGTACAGCTCGTCTGTAGCATGACCGATAAACCACCTGTTGGTTATATCATCCAGCTCTTTTCCGTTTTCATCCAGATCACCATAGAGGGAGTTGATCTTATTTCGGTTTAGCGAAAAATTGAAACTGGTTGTCCATATCAGCTTGTTTCTATCCATGTTTCTGGTTTTTACAGAAAACTCAACTCCGGAATTTTGTACCTCTCCCAGGTTGGTCAATACAGAGCTAAAGCCCAGCACATCGGGTAGTTTTCGGGCCACCAGCAGGTCGTTTGTTACCATTTTGTATGCATCTAACGAGCCGTCTACCACACCCTGCAGCACACTGAAATCCAGCCCAAAGTTCCAGGCCTGTGTTCTTTCCCATTTCAGGTTGTTATTGGCCATGGAGGTGTTGTTTAGCGTAGCTACAACCTGTGATCCGCCATTAGCATCTGCTATCAGGTTTTTGCCATTGGCCAGGCGAGATATGGCTGCATAGCGTCCAATGTTTCTGTTGCCGTTTTCTCCCCAGGACAGCCTAAGCTTGAGAAAATCGAGGAAGTCCACATTAAAAAAGTTTTCTTCTGAAAGAACCCATCCCCCGGCAATGGAAGGAAAGGTGGCGCGACGGTTGTTTTCGCCAAAGGCTGAATAACCATCTCTCCTGAGCGCTACCGAAAGCAGGTACCTGGACTCGTAAGAGTAGTTTATTCTACCCATCAGAGCATCACCGTTGCTCTTTTCGTCATTGCCACTTAGCATGGGGTTAGACCCAAACGACAAGGCATGAAAACCCAGGTCATCTGACGGTGAAAATATGCTGGTTCTACCTCTATCGTAAAATGATTCGTATTGCTCGGCATAAGCCAAAAAGGTAGCATTAATCGTATGCGAACCAAACGTTTTGTCAAAGCGCAAAATATTATCGAGCTGCCATTCGTGTATCTTCACATGATCTCTCCATGCATCTCCTGTAGCCCTACCTGGATGTTTTGACGAAAGATGCTCAAACCTATCGTGCCATTCAAAGCGCGTGGTGTATGCGATTTCGTACGAGAAGCCCAGTGGAAGAGCCACTTTACTATACATGCGGGAATTGAGTGTATTAAACTTTCTCAAACGACTGTTGTACGTTCTATCCAGAAAAGGATGACGTGCACCAGCTCCACTGTCGTCTTGTGGGCTTAGCCTCAGGTTGCCCTCTTCGTCAAATTCCGATCCCCAGGGTGATGCACGAACTATCTGAGCACGATCGGCAGCTATAGCTCCTTCGTCGCGGTTGGCAAACTGAGAATTTACTCCTACTGAAACAAATTCATTGACTTTAGCTTCTACATTTAAGCGTGAGCGTATTGTCTCAAATTCATCGCCTACTGTTATCCCCTCGTTTTTAGTTCTGCCTACAGACCAGTAATATTTCAATTGGTCGCTGGCTCCAGACAAACTGATATTCATATCGGCTCTGGCTCCTACCTGATTGATCTTATCATACCAATTGATGCTTTTACCCGCCAGGTAGTTTTCTTTTTCTATATCCTGAAAACCAATCCTGTTGAGCCACACAAGAGTAGGGTCTCCGGATGATCCGTCGTAGGCCAGCCAGTCGTTGAGCGACACTCCAGCAGGTAGATTATCCGGATTGTTGAATTTTCCGGGTTGTGTATCCTCACTCCCCACATTTATACTTTTAAATACATCGGTACGCCAGGCGGCATAACCATCCGGGTCGTAGGGCAATTGTTTGTTGCCATCGGTAGCTATACCAAAGCTGGAACTGATGGATATCGTAGGCTTTCCGCTCTCTCCTCTTTTGGTTGTGATCAAAATGACTCCATTGGACCCTCTGGCGCCATATATGGCAGCAGAGCTGGCATCTTTCATCACATCTACCTTGTCTATATCGTTGGGGTTGATGTCTGATAAGTCGCCATTGAAAATCATACCATCTACTACAATCAGCGGGCTACTACCGGCTGTCAGCGTATTTCTACCGCGTACTTCCAACTGGCTCACTCCTTTGGGCGAATTAGAAAATCCAACATTCAGCCCGGGCACGTTTGCACGCAGTATATCTGTAACTGAGTTGGGTGATTGATTGGCTATTTTTTGTGCATCTATTTGTGCCACTGCTCCTGTCAGGTCTTTCTTTTTGACAGTACCATAGCCTACCACTACTACTTCTTCGAGCTGTGCTGCATCTAACTGCAGTTGTACATCGATCACACTTTGAGACATAACGGTTACATACTCTGTAGTATATCCCACATAAGAGATTTCGAGTTTGGCGTTTTCAGGCACAATCAGGCTGTAGTTGCCTTCCAGATCTGTAGTGGTACCGGAGCTCGTTCCTTGTACCACTATAGAAGCTCCGGGCAAACCCTCACCGTTTTCGTCGGTAACTTTACCCGATATACTTACATCTACTACTACATTAGCGGATATATCGCTTCGCTCTACATCGTCGAAGCTCACCACCTGAATAACTTCATTTAACTGCCTAAAGCCTAATTTATATTTTTTAGACAGCTGGAGTAGTATGTCGGAAAAGCGTGCATTCTTTAAGTCAAAATCTATTTTCTTGTTGCTGCTTACATCAATTCCATTGTAATTGAAATGGTAGTCGGTTACTGATTCGAGATAAGCAAACGCTTCGGTTAGGGTTGATTTTTGAAGGTTGACCGATACAATCGCTTCTTTTACGCTGAGGGTGTTTTGCCCATGAGAAGGGCTGGCTATTAAAAGGTTGAGCGCCAGCAGTTCTACAACGCATACATAGACGGACAATTTCATGACATGTATTACTAGTTGTATAGGTTTATTTTCCATAAATTTGAACAGTTTTAGTAATGATCTATTTGTTATTAAGACGTCTGGGATGAGTAGTTGGGAAGACCGTCACATTTTCGTCAACTACCTATCCGCATTGAAGTGGTGCTGCCTGGCAGTGCCACTTTTAGTTTGTATTAGGGCTTATTTCTATAGGCTATTGTGGTTTTTGGTTAAACTTTATTGCTACTTTTTTTCCTTCTACCTGATAGCTAAACCTAAGGGAGTATGAAAGACCTTTGAGGACAGTCTCCAGATCTTCGTTTACATAAAACCCGGTATAATTCAACTCAGGCAGTTGTTTTTTATCGTATTGAAACTCTACGCCATACCATCTGCTTAGCTTATTGAAAACCTGACGAGCGTCATCTTTTTCAAAATTCAGCCTGCCTTCTTTCCAGGCAAATGCATCGTTGTAATCGTAGGGGCGAACCTCCAGGGATTTTTCATGCACCAAAAGTTGCTCTCCGGGGGTAAGCACACGTTGTTGTCCCAGTGCTTTTACTTTTATACTACCTTCTAACAATGACACACTTGGTTCTTCGCACCGGGTGGCATTGATCACAAAGGCTGTACCCAACACGATGGTTGTCATTCCCCCTGCTTTTACTATAAACGGCTTGTCTTTGTCGCTTACTACTTCAAAGAAGGCTTCTCCTTCCAGAGTTACTACTCTTTTATTGTTTTCAAATCGGGAAGGGTATCGGATTACACTGCCGGAGTTGATCTTGACCAGCGTACCATCCGGCAGTCGCGTCTGGGACTTTACACCCCGTGGTATCTTCTTTTCAACCATTTCTACAGTAGCCAATTCAGGTGTGGCCTGTGGCTTGTCTTTGTGAATTCCTAAATAGGTAAACAGGGCTACCAGTGCCACTACAGCAGCCACCTGAATCAGGCGCTTCCACATGGGCACTACCTTGCCTGGCGCATTATCGCCTGCTATGCGTTTGTCAAAGCGTTCTATCTCCTGCTCTACTTCCCGCTGTTCAATATTGCGCTGTTTAAACTTCAACGAAATAATAAATGCGCTGGCTTTTTGAAAATCCTGATGGTGCTCGGGATTATCCTTCACCCATTGTTCCCACTTAGCACGTTCGTGTTGATATAACACATAGTTTTGAAAGGATTCGCTTTCAATCAACTCTTCCAAAACCGACTTATTACTTTCCATGATAAAATGTATGTTGTAATAAGTAGTTCTTTAAAAAGCTGTTTTGTACTCTTCTGAATTGAAAAAAATGTAAAAAAATAAGAAAAAGAAATGAAAACTTAGGATAACACCCTGTTATCCAACCTACTACAAAACAACACCCAAAACACAAACAACACAGCTTGTTTTAGCTTTTTCAGGGTTTTGGACAGTAGGTTTCGAACCGATTGGTAATTCGTACCTGTAATTTTTTCTATTTCATCGTAGGAAAAGCCCTCGTAAAACCTAAGGTACAAAATTTCTTTTTGCTTCGGAGTGAGGGTATCTATGGCCTCTTGCAACTTGTCCGAGCGGATGGCGAGGTTTTCCTGCTCTATGATATTGTCTTCAACCGAAACATCAAATGACTCCAGAGTTGAGCTGTCAGTATCATGCTGCTTTACAGACAGTTGTTTCAAAAGCAGGTTTCTAAGTGTACCGATCAGGTAGTTTTTGGGGTTTTCAATGCGAGCAAGTCTGGAGGGGTTTTGCCACAAGCCAAAAAAACAATCCTGTATACAATCTTTTACCAACTCTTCGTTGCGCACTAGCTTTATTCCATAATGCATCATGGCCCGGTAGTATTCCCGGTAAAAAGAGTGAATAATGTCTGTGGTACTTTCTTGCATAGGTCAATGCCAAATGTATAGAAAAATCCATACAATTTGGCATTGCTAAATCTCATACTGATGTATCAGCTCATGCAATTATCCTGCTCAGAGTTTACGGAGAAGCACTCGTGTTTTTATTTTCAGACCCAAGAAAAGGTTTGCTAAAACGCTTAAAACAAGCCTTTCTTTAGATTCTGGCTTTCTTCGTAAAGTCTGCTAATGCAGGGTTTATCGGGGCATTCCCAAATTCTGCTTTGTAATAGAACTCTAAGAAGAAACTAACTCAAGTGTTTTTTTCTCATTTTGCAGCACTTCTACTTTGTCTTGTCAAGTTGTATTTTTTTGAATTTTAATAGGAATGAGCATGGTATGTATTTTCTACTGAACCGTCTTCATACAGGTCAAGAATAGCATACCCAGGAGGAGTCTGTTCTACCCAGTATCTTGAAGCTGATTTTTCATCACCGTCTTCCCACCAAAAACCACTCATAGCACCGTTGCAATAATAATTTACATTGTTGTAATAGACTTTGTCAAACAAATGCACATGACCGCTCACACATGAAATTTTCTTGTCTTTGTGTTTATAAAACAGATCGGTTATGTATGTTCTGTCGGTATGTGTACCTCCATTTATTCCTAAAATCGGATAGTGTGACATACACAGTACATTGCTTCCTTTTTCCAATGCATTCAAATCTGCTTCCAGCCATTGGCGTTGTTCCTCATCCAAAGAACCCGCATTTTTATTATTGCTATCCAGTACAACAAAATGCCAGCCTCCCTTATCGAAACTGTAATACCTACCCGGTATTTCCAATTGCTGCACGGCATATTCCTTGCCGTACATCGGGTCATTTTTGTCTGGTGCTGCCCACCACATATCATGGTTGCCCAGACAACTAAAAACTTCATACTGGTCAATTTCTTTCCTCACCTTTTTCCATATACTCCATTGCTCTGTCACTCGCTCCCGGGTTATATGGCTATAGTCTGCTGCATAGATCGTATCGCCACCATTAAGAAAAAAGTCTACCTTATGATCCTTTATATCTCCTAAACACTGCTTAAACCGTTGGGGTGCGTTGTGCTCAGGGCGAATGTGCACATCGGTAATGTGGGCTATGCGAAGGCTCTTTTTCTTCTTCTTTTTGGCATCCCTCTTTGCTGTATCTGCCAAAGCCACAGGCGCTGCAAGTGCTACCCCTGTGGCTACTCCTATTCTTTTAATTATTTTGCGTCTATTCATTTTATAGTTTTTTTAGGCATGACATTATCAAAAAAAACATTTCGTTAGTACCGTATCAGCAAACTAAAATAAAACTTATTGCTTTACTTTCTCCCATTCGAGTTGAGCAAGGTACAGTCCCTTTTTATCCCATCCCGTATTGGAGATAAACCAACCCTGATCTCCGGCATCTATTACTTCTGCCGCATGAGCCTTCAGAGTGGTGATCAGGTTTTCTTTTGGGAAGTTCATCGGGTCGGTAGACCAGTAGACATGCGTAAGGTTATATTCCGTCATGGCCAGACAAACAAACAGGTAAAATACACCGTTTTTGTATATCACTGTAGGACTTTCGGCATCACCTCCCCAGTCTACTTCATAGGGTTGGGTATGGACTATTTTAGCTCCGCTCCAGTGATCCAGATCGGGTCCCTTTCTTACCGCTACACAAGAGCGTAAGTCTACCTCATTAAACGTGCGGGTGTAATAGAAATAATACTCACCATCATGTTTCATCACGTAAGAGTCCCGTGCATGTCCGGGATCGCTAAACAAGGGATTGAACTTATGCCTTTCCCAGTGAAACATATCTTTGGATGTAGCCTTGTGCAAAGTACCCCACGAAGCGTAGTTGGGTGCGTGGGCCTGTAGGTTGCCGGCATTGTAAAACATCACATACTCATCTCCCTCTTTGTATACGTGTGGCGCCCACAACACTCGCTCCTGTCCTTCTTTTGCTCGCATAGCATAGTCATGATCTTCCCAGCTATCGCCAAAAATATCGGTTGAGGAAATGTGAAAAAACTTATTTTCTCCCGTCCAGGGATTTATCGGCTTATGACCGATAATCCCATAGGCATGCCACTTTTTGTCCGACCCCAAAACGAAGCAATGATCGTTTGTATACCAGGTAGTATCAATCTGAGAGCGGGTGTCGTTGGGGTTGAATATATGCTTCCACTCCCCCACCACTTTGGGCTTGTACAAAGTTACCGTTTGTTCTTGTCTGCTTGTCTCTGCTTTTTGTGCCGTTTCGCAGCTCATAGCGCCAATTAAAATGGCTATACATAATAAGGGCCTCATTTTTATAATAGATTTGGTTTAATTGATTTTCACTACTAACTGATCTCCTGCTTTTAATACAGTAGAATCAAAGACCACCTGATACCGGTTGCCGTTTTGTGATACTTCTATCCTTTGCGGTTTGTCGTTTATGAGCAACTCCACGTCGCTCTCCTTGCCCATCTCTCCCTGCAGGTTGACCTGAGTAAGGCGGAGTTTACCATACTTGAGTTCTATCGTGTTTACTTGTTTTCCGTTAGTTCTTTCCTGCGAAAAAACACCCCAACCTTCGGCTGCAGAAAAGAAAGAATGGTGATCCTGGGGATTCCACTTTGGGGCAAAGCCTATGATACCACCGGGCCCGTGGTAATGGTAGCCCTGAGCGGCCAGCAACACAGACCATACCGACAATGCTCTTCCGTAAAACTGCCCACATTCGTCATCGCCAAAAGGGTTTCCGCTAAAGCCAAAATTGCCCCAGTCGCCAATATAGCCTGTTCTGAGTTTTCCGTCGTATCGCTTATATCCCGCACGGAGTATAACCAACGCATCTTTGATTTCCTCATACTTCATTAGCGATGCTCCTATGGTATATTCGAATGTAGACCATACTTCAGACGAGTACCCCGACGCATACTTTGGCCTTTGGCTGATGGGCCAGGTAGTAGCCACCATTCCTGCTTCTTCGGGCAATGCAAATGTTCTATGCCCCTGATTGTGTTTTTTCAACGTGCTCTTAAAATTGTATTTGAGCACAGCTTCCGTGGCGGACTTTATTTTCCAATCGGGGTATAAACTCCCCAGTCCCAACTGATCGGCCCACCACTGTCCCAGGAGCTGATCGGCATGGCAACCCAACTCATAGTCTGTAGCTCTTTTTTCTCCCGGTATCTGAATAAAATATTCTCCATTCCACAGCCGCTGCTGCTGCAATTTGGCCGAGCTGGTGGCTATTTCACTCCATTCGCCGGCCTGTTGGGTATCGCCCGTTTCTGTAGCCATGCGGACTGCAGCTCTCAAGGCCGCCAGATACAATGACGACAAAAACGAAGGGTTTCCTGTCATAGAAGCATCGTATGTAGTATGCTTGGGCTTATCCGACAGCCATCCATCCCTGTCACTATCGTGCTGAGCGATCAGGTAATTTGTAGCCTTTTTGATGGCCGGATAATGCTTTTCCAACCAATTTTTATTTACTGAAAGTAAATATTCGCGGTAGGCTCCCAAAATTTCTCCACACTGTCCGTCGAATGCAAACGAACCTGCCGGCAAGCGGTACGGCAACTGCCCGTCTTCTTTAATAGCATCAAACGCCTGCGACCGTATGGCTCTCCCCATAGCTGGAAACAATCGTGCATGCGATTGCGCATAATGCCACACGTGATTGCAGTTGCCGGCACACGAGCCATCTACTCCTCCAGTGCCTTCCCAAAGGCCTATGAACCCGTCTTTATCATGAAAAATCGTACGACTCTTGAGTATATTGAGCTGATTGGCAATACGCTCGGTAAGCCAGTAGGGTAGATTCGTGCTGTACAATGCATCGGTGAACGTTTTTGTTTCGTGATACAAACGATCATGATCCGAACGGATATAGCGCATTAGCTCGCGGATGTCTGACCAGTGGCTGGCATATTGATTTCCGTTTCCTTCCCAGTCTCCATGTCCCCAGGCATCCCACTTGTCCATATAGCCTCCATTTTTGCCATTGGGAAAATACCAGGCCAAAACCATTTTTATCTTCCGTTGTTCTCCCGGCTTCAGGGTAAACTTCACATTCAAAGCCCCTGACCATGTAGTGCCGGGCTTACTTTTGGACGTGTTTTTGGTTTGCCTGATGCTTCCTTTGTTCAAAAAACGGACGTATAATTCCTTTTCATTTGCCCAGCTTGCTGCTCCTTCTACTTTTACCTCATCATCTGTGGATTCTTGTAGCACCGCCAATGCCATTTGTCCAAAATGCTCGTGCGTTTTGTCTTCGCTACCTTCCATCCACAACACTATCGAACCTTCTTCCTGAGCTACCGAATTAAAATTACCTCCATAGTGCACAGAGGCATTGCCTTCTACAGGCTTTCTATTGATGCTAAACTGATAGTTGTCTGCAAACGATTTGTCGTGATTAATCAATGGCAACCTGGAAAATCCTACTGCATTTTGCTGTGACGACAGCAGGCTGATTTCCAAGTCTTCTTCGGTGGGGTTTTCAACAGTAAACTCATAAAAAACTGCCGGCACACCCGACGACTTCATGTCTGCTGGCACAAAGGGATTGTACACCTGCATACGGATACGAGCCGGCAGATCGTCCTGGAACTCGTATTGCATAAACGGAAACTGCGATACGGCCTCCAGGCTACTCATGGCCTCAAATGCCCCCACGTTTTTTGTCTGTAGAGCTCTAACCTCCGTGGTTTTTTTGTTTTTTACCCTCACAGCAAAAAAACTATTGGGGATAAAATCGTGCCCCATATTGTTAAATATCTGCCAGTATCGTGGTACTGCCTGTCCGTCGAACTGAATGCAGCCTGTGCCGATCCCTCCTACCGGAAATTGTATCGCACCCAGATTCTGCCCCCGGTATACCGTATGTACTCCCCGGGCTGACAGCCCCGGCTCTGTAGAGAGTTCGTAATATTTTTCCAACTGCTCATCTTTATCTTCCTGCCGGGTTTCATGAGTGGTTTCTACATGGAGCTCACGGGCTACCTGCCCCATTGCAAATGATGAAAACAGGATAAGGATCAAAAACAGACTGTATTTGTTCATGGTTGTAGTATAGTAAAAAGTTGAAATCAAAATTGGTGAGTCGACCAACAAAAAAGGTACATTGATCATTCTAAAAAGTATACATCTTCTACGAACGATCAATGTACCACAGTAGGGTCGTTGGTTAGTGCCGTCTGGCTTACTCTCACTGAGGTAGTAAGCAGGCTGGGTTCTGGCTGTTATTGCTCCAGCCAGCCGGAGTTTTGTTTTAAGTTAGGATTTAAAATGAGCTGCCGATTAGACAATGGCAGCAGATAGTGCTTTTGCGGATCAAATGTCCTATTGCTTTCTACTATAATAAAACCCTCAGCATCTGTCGTGAAAGAATTTGATGCATTATAAACTTTTAAGCATTCTAAAACCCCTAATTTCCAGTTTCTATTTATTCAAAACCTTCATAAATCAACCAAGTTATCAAAAGACACAATTCTTATCTGTTTATTATTCTATTGCTTGATGTTGTAATCTATTAACAGTTTATTGGCCATCACTTCCATTTCACCATCACTTAAAGGACGGTCATATAATAAAAATCGTGATATTTCCCCATCAAAAGATTCCCTACCAGGGTGATTGGTGGCGTCTCTTTCCTGGCCAATTGCCAACTTGGAAGCGTTGGTCTCCCAATGAACCGGATATTTTCCTGAAGCAACCGGTTTGTTTACGTCATTTATAAATAGCTCTATATCAACGTCACCAGTGCCGTCTGCCATTCTGCCACATATCAGGTAATACCTATTAGTTTCCAGACTATTTTCAGCTACAACCATAGGATTATTTTCATCCCAACGCCCGAACGTCTTGCCATTTCTGGACCCGATCCACACCCTGTTATCGTCAGTCAGGTTTCCCCATATCCCTTCAAAGTTTCCTCCATTTTTTAGATTACCAAAAAATGAACTTACATCTTTGAGCCCAGGCACCTGGTGATTGACAGACAGTATCACGAACCAAGTATAACCTGTACCTGTCAGTATATGATCCATCGCATCTTCTTCATGGTTTATCAACTCCTGGCGATGAAATTCAATCGTGTTGTGATTTCTAATTTCAGGCACTTGAAGTTTCAATCTTGGCCTACCAGATCCTCTATCGTAACGGCCCGCATCTCTTTTGACAAATTCTTTTAATTGACTTGTGATTATCTGGTTTGTCCATTTTTCTACTCTATCCCCATCTTCAATTGATACTCCCCGATCTGCATTTAAATCGATCAGCAAGTTTCTTTTTATAGGAGTAAAATCATATTCCTGAGAACAACCAGCAGCCCATTTAATCCCGGCGACAATGTGCATTCTGTAGTTCTTATTGGAGTACATTTCAACTGTATGACCGAGGGTAGTGAAGAAGGAACGCCCACCATCGTAGTGCTGAAACCAACTGACAGGGTGATCTCCATTCATTTTTTGTGTGCCGATATAGGAGCTCTCATCTACTGAGATCAGTACATTTACGTTTTTTCTGGGATTGTACGAAAATTGATGCCACTCATCTACTACCTCCCATGTGGGAGGCAGATGCCACGTACACTCACTATCCCTCTGTTCCACATGTAACCTGGCACTCTGTACCGGAGGATGTGCCACAAGACGTGTACCAATCAGCTTTTCATACCAATCTTTAAATTCGCCAGTCTCATGCCATATAGCCCCGGCACAATGTATCCCTACAAAACCACCGCCTGACCGAATAAATTCCTGAAACTTTTTTTGCTCTTTTTCAGAAAAAATGGCTTCTTCCGTACCGCAATTATTGCTGAAAACAACCACATCAAAATTGGACAAATTAGTTTTGGTGAATATTGAGGGGTCAGATGAACTTATCAGCTCCCATTGGTTTTCTTCTGCCAATGCTTTGATCATACTTTCAGCATGTGACTTAGAATCGTGCACATATCCATTGTCACCATTGAAATTCAATATCCTGATCTTATCCTGAGCATATGAGCCCATAGAGTGGCATACTAAAAAAACAACAAGCATAAGCATTCTTAAACTAAAGAGCCCATTACGACTAACCTGCTTGGTGATAGTATCAGAAGTATGCTCCGGAGTATATTGTTGTTTTGCGAATTGTACTGACACTATACAATTGAAACAACTAAAAATCCGGATAAGAGGGATCTTAAAAACATTGGTTAATAGGTTGGAATTCACCTCTTGAATTATTTGTTTACTTATAGTTTTTAATCTCATGTTTAATAGTAATTTTAGACATAAAAAAGTCCGTAAATTGATTGGCTTTTTGAGTGGCTTAGGATACCAATTTATCTTCTCTATATAGCCCTTTAAAAGTAAAATTTGGCATTCAGGTTAAATTGTCTATGGCCAAACCGGTCTGACACTTCCTTGCCTCCTATTCTCTATATTCGACATCAGTTATTGATTGAAGGACTCAACCATTTCAATTCAGCAATAGTGACTCCATGCTCATTGAGAATGTTTCTATCCTCAGGGCCACATGAGGAAATGTAGGTCTTATTTTCGTATATGAAAATTTCAGGAGCATGTCCATAAAGGGTTGTCACCGTATTTTCTCTTCGAAACTTATCTGAACGTTCAGATACTAACACAATAGTTTCCGAATAGTGTCTGTGGGCATAGGTAAAAAAAAGATACCAGAGGTCTTTTCGTTTAACTAGCAATGGAGATTCTATAGCAGACCATATAATGCCATCATTTATACTAAAAAGCACTTCCGGTTTTTCAAATTTTTGAAAATCTTCAGTCTTTATCCGGATTACCTCAGAGTATATCCCATCACCTTTTTGTTCGGGTGAAGCCAACGTTATCCAGTATTTACCATCCTCTCCTTTGATAATATGCGGGTCTCTGGTAAAGGGTGACAGATGCCCTTCTAATATCGGCTTATGGGTTCTTTTCCAGTTATAAAGGTCGTCCGACCAGCAAACTTCTATTCGTCTATCATCATTGAACCCTAACCCAACGACCATGGCCCATCGAGCAGATTCTTCATGCCAAATAACATATGGTGCCCCCAAATTTTCTGAACCTATTGTAGAGTCCATCGCATGAGCCAACCTATCCCACAACACAGGTGGGTTAGTACTCACAAGATGGCCTATGTACGGATGTAATTGGTATAACTGTCTTTCATTCTTTGGAAACGGATTATTTATTCCAAACCAATGCAAAGTACTGTCCTTGTCATAAACGAAGCAATGATCGTTTGAGTACCATTTTCGTGAGTCATTGGTAGGATCCGGATTGGCTGTAATGATGGTTTTGCTTTCACCAGCCAGGTATGGAACCTCAGCACGTTCTAATATTCCCTGCGAGCTGGCATTCTTACTACTCAACAGCAACACCCACAAAAGCAGCAAGATAGTTTTCACCGTATTATTCATAATATCTACTTCTACTAAAAAGGGCCGCCGACTATTTATAGTTTTCACCCTCATATTACTCCTATTTTATCTGAATATACCCATCACCACTAGATGAAAAATCAAACAGGATATCATAAACCCGCCTCTATTTACTGAGACGGGTTTAATCTGTTCAACCATATTATCTCCATCCTATGGTTTGTGGAAAATTTGGATTTTCATCTATTATCTCCTGTGGAATTGGGAAATATTTGTACTGGTCTGTAATATTCCCTGAGGCCCTCTGATTCAAGGCATTGGTTCTTTCTACATATTTACCAGTCCTAATTAAGGTGTACCTCCTGTGCTCTTCCTGAAGTAGCTCACGAGCCCGCTCATCGAGTATAAAATCAATATCTACATCTCCCTCAGTAATATCTGGCGCATTGGCTCTTCTTCTCACAGTATTAATGGCCTCAGCAGCCTCTATATTCTTTCCTTGTTTCATCAATGCTTCTGCCAAAAGCAAATATGTTTCAGCCAAACGCAAATATGGGGTTTCTTTAATAGTCCAACCTATCGCCACATCATTTTCAGGTGCCCAGTCAAACTTTGTCAACGAAGGCCATGCTCTTGATACTGCTCCTTTTTCTGGTACTGACCAATCCATCCATAGGGTGTCGCCTGGTACATAGCTCGTCTCTCCAAAGTTATCCCCTTCCTGAAGTATATAATACTTTCTCAATGCATGAGGTCCTCCCCTGTCATCAGTCGCTCCAAAATTATTTATTGACCACTGGGTAATCATTTCTCCAAACAACGACCTTCCTCCTCTATCAATGGACACAGCCATTTGTACTCCGTCGATAGGCCATAACCAATATGCAAAAACCTTCATTCTACGCTCCGTGGAATTTCCAATTTCACCTCCATTTACTTGATATTCCCTTTGCCAGGCCCAGAGCACTTCTGTATTTCCCTGATGCCTGTTGATATTGCCATCGATAAACATATCAGTGAATGGTGTTCCTGGATTATTAGCATTCACCCCATAGCGTTCAGTCACTAACTGATAATTTCCGCTATTTAATACTTTGTTGGCAAATTCTTCTGCTTTAACATTGTCTTCCCAAGCCAAATACAACTCGGCAAGATAATGATCAGCCACTGCGCTGGATACCTTACCCGGTATTGCCGCTACCGAGGGCAAATTCTCAGATGCGAATAACCAGTCTGCTTCCATCTGAGCTTCAATTTCAGCTCGAGGACTCGGCAACCTAAACTCACTTATAGAACTCCCCTTGGATTCTTCAAGCACAAGGGGAACTTCATTCCACAAGTTGACAAGGTGACGATAAGCCCATGCCCTAACAAGCTTAGCCTCACCTAAAACCTCATTTTTCTTTTGATTATTCTCCACATCATTAACACCTTGCCAGTCAACTGACGGTTCTTCGGCTCTACTAATGATGGTGTTGGCTGCATTCACTATCTGCCAAATCCAAACCCACGTAGAAAGCATTTCTACGTTTTCTGCATTGAACCTTCCGTCATATAAATTAATTCCTACACTTAAGTCCCAGGTCCATAACCCATCACAAACTACGTCAGTTCCCGTCATTGTGATTACATCATGCAAGTAGTTTGAACTAGTGGTATTGTTTCCTTTTTCCAACAATACAAGGGCATACATACCGTTCAGCCCTGCCTGGAAACCGTCATAGTTCTGATACAGATTATCAGCAGAAATTACATCTTTCAACTCCTCATCCAAAAATCCATCCTGGACACAACCGTTAAAAAAAACGGACACCATTGTGGTTATATATATTAGCTTTTTCATTTTCTCAGATTTAAAATTTAAGATTCAATCCCATCAAAAATGTCCTTTGAGGAGGTACTGGAACAACATCCCACTGCGAACTACCGAAAGCTTCACTAGCACCAGTCAATTCTGGATCCATCCCTTCCCAACTAGTAATTGTAAATACATTATTGATGTTTAAAAAAACTGAACACTGTTGTACGCCTGTCAGCCTTGATAACAGGCTCGTAAAATCATAACTCAACTTTACATCCCTCAGTCTCAGATAGCTAGCATCTTGTAAAAACAAAACAGGGTATCCAGCATTATTTGCAAGGAAATTCCCATAGTAATAGTTGCTAGGATTGTCTTCAGTCCAGTAATCCCAGTATGCTCCATTGTTCCTTCTATATTCCCATGTGTGGTCTACAAGGCCTGCTTCATTTACTTTTTCTACCCCAACCACAGCATAAAACATTAGGTTTAATGAAAAATCTTTGTACCTAAAAAACGAGTTGAGGCCAGTACGAAAGTCCGGGTAAACGGACCCCTGTACTCTCCTATCATCCGGATCAATTTTACCGTCCCCGTTGGCATCCAAAACTTTTGTCGCTCCAGGTATTTTATCGGGCAATGGACTTTCTGCTATTTCAGCTTCATCTCCTTCTTGCCATATTCCATTGTGAACATATCCATAAATTACATTGATAGGCTTACCTATAAACCATTGATTGAGGACATCATCTTGTCCATTGCCGTACAGATCAACAATCTTGTTTTTAAATGAACTTATATTAAAATTTAGGCTATAGGAAAAGGCATCACTGCTTACAATATCAGAGCTTAAATCGAGTTCGTACCCAGTGTTCTCTGTTTCGCCGATATTCTGCCGAATGCTGGAGCCCGGAATTCCAAGGGTGGTTGAAATTTTACGGTTGAGTAGCAAATCAGTAACTTTTGACTTGTACATACTAAAAGATCCTACCAATTTTCCATTAAACAGTCCAAAATCAACTCCCCAGTCAATAGTTTGAGTTGTTTCCCACCCAAGGTTTGGGTTAGCAAGGGCAGATGGCAAATACCCTGGTGCTGTTTCGGTTCCTGTTGGCCCACCAAGATAGTTGTATTCCCTCAATCTCGACAGAGTGGAATAAGCTCCAATTCCCTGATTTCCGTTTTTCCCGTACGAAGCTCTGATTTTTAAATTATCTACCCAGTCCTCTCCTTTTAGAAAATCTTCCTCTCCAATATTCCAGGCAATACCCATTGATGGAAAAATTCCATATTTTGTATCTGCACCAAACCCTGAAAATCCATCACGACGTATTGTTGCAGCTAAAGAATAACGCTGATTAAATGAATAGTTTGCTCTGAACATTTGAGAGATCAAACTCGAGCTATTAAAGTCTGAAGAGGGGATCGAAAGAGCTGCTCCACTCTCTTGCCAGGTCGTCATGATGTCACTTGTAAACCCTATAGCTACACCACCTCTTCGTTTAAACTGATCTTTTTGAAAACTATACAACCCTGTCAAATAAATCGAGTGAACTCCAATTTCTCTTCTATAGCTCAAAATATGTTCAACCAGATATCTTGTACTGTAATCATTGTTGACATCTGAATATCCACCATTTTCAAAGCCTCTTTTCGTTTCTCTATCATAATATGTTTCGTCATTTCTGAATCTAAACGTTACACCAGTATTTAATTTATAGTTTAGACCTGAAACAAATGGTATATCTGCATCTAAATAATTATTAGAAAAAAGCTTGTACTCTTTTTGGGTATTATCCGCAACCAATCCGTCTAGAGGACTTGCAAATTCTAGTCTTTCTGGCCATGGAAATCGTTTAATGGTGCCATCTTCATTGTAAGGAATCGTCAGTGGGTTCATGTAATATGCATCCTGAAAATTGGCTGGGATGCCATCTCTATCGAGATAAATCATTGAAGTGTTTGTTGCAAATTTCAACCAAGAAGACAAAGTATTGTCGTAATTGAAGCGAAAAGAATGTCTACTAAAATCATCATTGATTGCTATGCCTTCGGTTTTTAGCAAATTTGCCGAAACATAAAATGATTGTTTGTGATCTCTTCCTGATAGGGAAATTGTATGTTCCTGCTGTTTTCCTACTCTGGTGACTATATCTATCCAATCGGTATGTGTACCATTGTTGTAATTGTCTAATTCAGATTGGGTGAAAATATCTGTAGGATCAGATAGGCCTTGAGTTCTATTATAGTACTCATACTTTTTAGCATAAAACTCTGGCCCTGTAAAAAGCTTTGGCTTCTGTGAAAGATCAATTATTCCAAATTTAGAATTGACCTGAACATTCGTCTTTCCCGTTTCCCCTTTCTTCGTTGTAATAATTATTACACCGTTAGCACCTCTCGACCCATACACTGCTGCGGAAGACGCATCTTTCAAAACTTCTATTGAAGATATATCAGTAATTGGCAATTCTGACAAATTACCAAAAAATGGCACTCCGTCTAATACTATCAAAGGCTCATTACTTGCTGTGATTGACTTTACCCCTCGCACTTCAATAGTTGAATTTTGTTCTGCTGAAGATTGAGTAGTGATAACATTCAAACCAGGTATTGCTCCTTGGATGGTTCCTAGAATATTACCAGCAGATGATAACCTATCTATCCTCTCTTCATCGATAGAGATAACTGAACCGGTGACATCACTCTTTTTAACTGTCCCATAGCCAATTACAACCACCTCTTCCAATTGCTCGGCATCTAACTCCATCTGGATGTCTATTACACTCCTACCAGCCAGATTTAACTCTACCGTCTTGTACCCTACAAAAGATACTACCAGAACTGAGTTTTCTTGAACTGAAAGCTTAAAGTTACCGTCTAATCCAGTGGTAGTCCCAATTGCAGTGCCTTTCTCAACAACAGATGCTCCGGGCAGCCCTTCTCCGTTTTCGTCGGTCACCTTGCCAGACACTTCCACTTCTCTCAGCATCTTTATGCGACTTACATTGTTTTTCAAATCGCTTTTTTGAAGCGGTGAAACGGATATACCGTGATTGACCTGTCGGAATTTCAGTCCCGCCTGCTTCGATACTTCCATCAATATGTCGTATACAGATCGGGACTTGTTCGGATGAATAGAAATGGTCTTTTTATTATCGATATCTTTTTCCAAAAAAAGTATATCCAATTCTGAGCTGGACTCTATAACATCAAATATTTCTTTGATTTTCAGCCCATTAACAGATTTTTTTATGATGATTTCGCTTGTGCTCCTGTATTGCGCATTGCCATTGTAGGCATACAATAGCGACATACAAAACAATTGCATTATCAAGCCGTATGTTGAAAATTTAATGGTCATTGCCACTAACCGGTGTAGTTTTAAAATCATTATCTTTGTATTTAGTGAAACGAAAGTTTTACTGTGTTTCTGAATAATCATTTTGGAAGGTGGGAATTCAGAAAACAGACACCTCGGATGCCTGGCATCCGGGGTTTAGTTTTTACAATGCGGGTTTAGTACTATTTTATCATATTATCGAAATTTTAGTGTCACATCCTTTTCTTTTATGGTGTAATCAAATTGCATAGAGTGGCTTAATAACTTGAGCACATTCGCCAGCGTTTGCTCTTTAAATGTACCCGTTACCTTGAGTTCTCTACGCTTAGCATCCGGCAGGTTTTGTACCACCAGAGATACGTCATACCACTTTTCCAGCGTACTCAGCACCTGTTCAAAATCAGTGTTGTCAAAATATATGATACCGTTTTTCCAGGCGAGCACACCTTCGGACTTAAACTCTACTACAGCAAATTTCTCGTTTTCTAATCGCACCTGCTGACCGGGCAACAGTACGGCCGATCCTTTCCCATTGGCTAGCTTTACATCTACCTTGCCTTCGTGTAAAGATACGACTACCTGATCTGAGTCGTAGGCATTTACGTTGAATGCTGTACCAAGCGCTGTAGTAGTAACTCCGGCAGACCGCACCCGAAATGGACGACTCGCATCTTTGACCACCTCAAAATATCCCTCCCCTTGCAGCTCTACTATGCGCTCGCTCTCTGAAAAATGAGAGAGATAGGCAATACTACTGGCTGAGTTTAACCAAACACGGGTACCATCCGGTAACTGAATCTGGGATTTCACCCCTTTGGGGTTTTCTTTTACCACACGCTGCACCTGCACTACCTCTCGGGGTTGATACTGAGACACGTATAAAAGCATACCTGCTGCCAATACAATTACTGCAGCTGCTGCATATTTCACAAATAACGGTATTATAGAAGGTTTCTGAAGTTTTTCACCCAGCTTGCGCCATTCTTTGTCGGTATCAATCTCTGATACAGACAACTGTCGCTGCGTAAAGTTATCCCAGTTGCTGATCTGCTGAGTTGCATCCTGATGGTCATGCTGCCATTGTTTTAATGTTCGCTCCTCTTCTTTTGTGTTTTCATCGAAAAACTGATTCACGAAAAGTCGTGCTATGGTCAGGTGTTGTTTTACTTTCTGTATCATGCCATTCAGGTTTTACAATCCTAAAACTGCAAAAACACAAAACAGGGTGACAACCGACGAAAAAAAAATTTAAATTAGAAAAACTCGATCAGAATCATAACCATCAACTGGCGACTGATAATGCCCCTGAGTCGCTTATACGCTCTTAATTTTAGTGTTTTTACAGTGTTGATCGATATGTTGAGTTCGTCGGCTATTTCTACATTGGTCAGCTGGTTGAGCGATAGCTGTATGACTTTTTGGCTTTGCACCCCCAGTTCTTTGATTGCCTGATCCAACAGCCTATAGGTTTCTTCTCGCACTACATCTTCCAGAAAATCATTTTCGGCGTATAATTCCTCGTTTTCTTTCATTACCTGATGCATTTTCTTGTTTTTTTTCAATACATCAAGGCAATCGTTGCGGGTAAGGATATAGAGATAGGCTCGCACTGCTTTTTCGTTTTCAAACATAGTGTCTGATCGAAGAAGCTTCACGAACACCTCCTGCACTACATCTTTAGCGACATCTGAGTCGCTGAGTATTTTGCCGGCAAAAAGGCACAACGTAGGAAAGTAGGCATCAAAAAGCGCTTTGAATTCTTTACTATGATAGTTTACTTTTTTATCTAAATAATACATGCAGAGACCTCCTAGTACCCAATTTTGCAATGGCCGGCCTGCAATGATAGAGTTTTTTTCTAATATTTTATCACCAACCAACTGGTGTACTTTCTCTGGACTGGCAGAATACAACTACCACACTGATAAAGCTGCGAAGCTGCCGGCCTATTCCTGTGCACCTATGGGCATGCGAGCACTACTCCGCAAAAATAGACATAGGCACTTCGCCCGTCCAGGCAAGAGGGATATCCGATATACCAAACATGTGGGCAATAGTCGTCGCTGTGTTCACAGAATTGTTGGGTTCGGTGAGCTTTCCTTTGCGGATGCCGGGTCCTGTAATTGCCCACGGCACTTCGAGCTCCTGCTGGGTTTTGCCACCATGACCTCTGCTTGGATCTCCTCCATGATCGGTAAAAAACATAAAGTGTGTATCGTCATAAAGTCCTTCTTGTTTCAATTTGGCTATAAATTCTCCTATATGCACATCTACCTCCTCTATCGAGGTAATATACTCTGGAGACATCCATCCATGGTTGTGGCCTGCATGATCAGTATGTACCGAGTACAAAAATATGAGTGACGGGTTTTCACGGTTATTTTTAATAAACTCAAAAGCCTTAGCATAGTTTTGCAAGTACTCGTCATTGTCTTCAAAGCTCACCTCGTCCAAATAGCGAGGGTTCATCGAATTGATCAATTCTGCCCAGTTGTAATAGTAAGCAGTCTTCGCATTGGGTACTTTCTCTTTCAGTACTTTAAATATCGAAGGGTAGTAGCCGTCCTGGTCTTGATCTACTCCCGGCAGCACTATTTCATCTTTTTTCCAGCCGTTGCTCATTACTCCATGCTGCTCCGGGCCACTTCCGGTAAGGTGTGAGGTCCAGTTGGGTAGGGTCACTGAAGGCATGACGTTGCGTGTGGTCAGCGACAGCACTCCATCGGTAAACAGCTTATCCAGATTAGGGGTATGTGCTGTCGTGTAACCGTCTACACTTATGCCATCGAGCCCAAGAATCACTATTCTGCTGGTCATAGGCTTATTGGCTTTTTGTCCACAATGTGTGAGGCAAAACAAGCTAGCTATTAGCAACATAAAAATGGTATTTTTTATAACTGAAGTGTTCATAGGGCTGTCGGATTCTTATTTTCTTTCAATATATAGTTATATAATATTTGTAAATATATAATTTATTTTTTTACAAATATTAAAGTTTTAGTATTGTACCTCCTAACTTTTGTCCGAAACTCCGAAGTTATAGGCAATAAGCCGAGATGTTTGCCTGATAAACAATCGTGCAGAGTGTTAATAAACAAAAAAACGGCTTGAGTAAATTAAAGAAAAGGTCTTCAGGTTTCAATAAAGAGTAAAAGCAGGGAAAAGCTTTTCTGCATTTTGGCAGTAAATCTTATCCACTACTTCTTTGGGTAGTTTTAAGCCTAATACAGGCTCCTTCAGTTGTGGAACAATCATTTCATCGTCGGTATTAAAATACCTCCAGTCATTTAACCAGGTATCCATCATATACTTTTCCAGTTCATCAGCTTTCCTGCCTTCATACTGGGCAAAGTCCGTTCCATAGAGAATTCGATCCTGATATTTGATAAAAAAATCTCGTACTTTTTTCCTATTCCTTTGCGATTGATACTGAGTATGGCTAATTCGCTCTGCTAAATCCATGCTAGCATTTGGAAAACGATCAAGGAACTTACCAGCTTCTTCGACACTCCACTCAAGGCTTCCCATATGCACTGCTACAAACTTTAATTTTGGATACCTTGCGAGCATTCTGTCTCTATCATTTATCAAATCTTCGTAAGAAGGCATATTGGGGTGTAAATACATGTGATACTCTGGATGCTCCCTGAAATAATCTCGGTCATTTTTTACCGTCATAGAATCCAGTGGAAGCCAGCAGTTTTTTGGCTCTCCTGCATGGCTAAGGAGTACTTTATTTTGACTCTCTATAAACTTAAATATAGGATCAAACTTCGGATCACTAAGGGTAATCAGATTCCCTGAATTATCCCTAAATTCCATTCCTATATTTTTCCAAACTTTCACAGCAACTGCCCCCTTGTCAAAATCAGATTTCAATTGATTGATCACTTTATCTGACCAACTTTCATTGTCCCAACCATCCAAAGAAAAGGCTGTACCATAAAGGGTAACCTCCGGATTTTCCCGATAGTGCTTGGATTTTACCGCCAATTGCTCATCAACATTTGCCTGATCAGAAAACCCCACGGAAATATTCAAGAGCTTAAAATTATTTTCTCTGGCCATGTTTATCATAGTATTTTCTTTCGAATTGATATGGGTATGTGTATCGATTTTTTTTACCATTTTAAAATCCGTCATTCCATAACTTTCAAATTCAACAAGGTGTTTTATTTGATCGGTAGTAACTAAATTTTGTTCTCGGGTTTGTGTGCAATTCGTGATTATAAGTAAGCACACTAATACTATATAACTGCTATACTGCTTCATATATCTCATGTTAAATCTGTTTTCAATCTTCTTTTCGAAAGGAGGCAATAAAAAAAGCCTAGGTTGCAAAGTTTTACAGAACACTATTCTTTAAAGGTTTTACTTTACTTTAAACCCCTGATGCCATCTACTCCAATTGGAGTAAAACCCTTCAGTGTTCTTTTGACGTACCCGGCAGTAATAAATTTCCCCGGAACTAAGGGCTGTTTTGCCTTCCAGGCTTCCTGAAAAGATGCCATTAGAGACATCCACAACTACTTTTTCTTCTATACCTAAAAAACTGGATTTAAATACCACATCATTGCCCTCATAATCTGAAGCCAGTTCCACTTCCCAACCTGCCAACTCAGCAGCACCAAAGTATGGTGTTTTGTAAAGTGTAGGGTTCGAGGGTGAAATGACTGGTCCAATCGGGTTTATTGATATCACAAAATTATCAAACCAACGCCCCTGTTTTTTCACGGCCCCACCGTTCCAATAGGATTCTAAAAAGACTGCATTCACACCATGTAGGGTATAACTACCCCTAAAATTCAGGTTTTTCCTTTCCGTTTCCAACCTACCGTCAATCCATAGCTGATTCTCGCCATCATCCTTTCCTGGGGTATTTAACTTGACTCTGCATTCCACCAAAACCCAATACCCTGACTCTCTTGTCGAGGAAATTTTAAAGCCAGATACCGGTTGGTTGCCTAACCAACTCAGGTGCTCAAAATCGTTGTATTTGGTCGTTTTTATCTGATCCGTTTGCCCTTCTACGCCTCGTGCCGGATCTAGCGTTAAACCTTCATCTTCATTGGAGCCATGCCAAACATGTGCAATCATGGCTTGTTGCCAATTATCTGAAACAATACTGGTAGCCCGTAGCATTTTAAATGGCGACCCCCTCCATCCATGTTCGTGTTTTACATAAATACGAATATAAATTTCATCAAATGTCTCCCCTTGTCTCACTACAGAAGAACTGGCTGGAAAGTCTCCAAAAGCAACCTGCCGATTACCTCTGCCATCAACTGCTCCTTCTTCAAATCCCATATCAGCCGACCCACCATCTATACCAAAATCCTGATTGGTATCCACTATTCCTTTTTCACCAAAATAGTCCTTATATGAAGAAAAGTCGTCATACCAAATTGTGCCCGGATCGGTTTTATGAGTTTGTTCCTTAGTCATTTCCACAAAATCAATACGTGGTACTTCAACCTTAAATGAAATCTTTTCTTCCTCTGCAGGAACATTATCTCCACAACCCATAATTAGAAATGATGAAGTAAAGACCATTACGTTTATTAATCTAAGCATAGTTTGTCTGTTTATTTATTGAATAATAAGTTCATGCACTCAGTTAAGTGAGGTGACAACTAAGCACACTTTTTCTTGTAATTAAGGAATTAATATGTCTTTTGACTTGCTTCAATATTCCAACTGAAACGCCTTTCGGTAATCCCTGAGTTTTTTCAGATAACCCTCCATGTCGAGCATTTGCTCGTCGTAAATTAAATAACTCAAATCAGCAGTTCGATTAGCAAAATGCCTGGACCGATCCATTTTATAAAAGAATTTCTTATCTGGCGTTGACATGCCTTTTGGCAATCGTGTTTTTTCCCAGGTCTTTACCAAATCAGAATATACCTTCTCTCTTCTATCCAGACTTGTTTCGATAATTCCCTCAGCCTTAACTAGACTCATGTATGCTTCTTTACGGTTAGTAAATGCATTTTTATGAGCTTTTTCGATAGTATATTCCAGTTTTGACAAGTCCTCGTAGGTAAGACAAGTATGGCGAATCAACTCTGCAATAGATTCATATACTTCAAAATCAAAAGCGTGATCAAGGTTCTGCTTTTTATTTGTTTCAATAATTTGAAGGGCTCGTAACATCTTTTCTTTTTGCTTGGCTGACCTTCTAATCATATCTTTATATTCTGTATTCCAGTAGGGATCATATTCGAGATACTGACCTCTTGGAAGATCTGGCAAATGAGTCTTACCAATATCGCCAGCGTGCCACACATGGCGTTCCATAGTTTCATAATAGTAATAGGCTCCCTCGTTTAACAATTGATATAGTTCCTTCATATCCACTGCACGGTTTCCATAGTAATTGGCAAAAAAGGAATCTTCAAACTCTTCTAATCCGGGTGCTGCTCCATTCCATGAATACTGGGCAGATGTGACAAAACTCAACATCCACATCTGATTATGCAGACCGGAATCATCCCATGAGGTGTTGATCATACCATCAAACTCAGGTGCCCCTGCTCTGAAGGAAAGAAAGTCATAAGAACTCTTCAAACTACCTTCCATCAGTTCTCCTTTTTTCTTTTTAAAATGGTAGGGTAAAAACAACGGCTCTATTCCGGGGTTTGGATCGTACATAAACACGTCAAACCCCATGGCTTTTGACTCCCGAGCATAATTGACCTCCGATGAATAATCATAGCTTTCTGTCAGCACCAAGTTCGTATTTGGTTTCATGTTCTTTATAGGCGACTCCCCCAGTTCCCAACCCATCGGCCTTTCCCAAACCATTACTTTTCTTCTCTTTTCTAAGTGTGCCGCTGCTTTGCTAATAAATAAATGATACAGTCCACTGTTGCCTATTTGCTTTGCTTTTGCCTGGCATTTGTGGCAAGAACCCAATTCGTAGGTCTCGTCCGAGCCAATGTGAATGTATTTAGATCCCGGAGTGGCTTTGATTGCCTCATCCCATAAATCGAACATCAGGTCGTAAGTACTCTCCTCCAAAGGACAAAACTCCCAATCTGATCCTTCTATTTCCCTTAGTTCTCTGTACTTTGGCCATTTCAATATGAAACTCACATGGCCAAGGCCTTGCACCAGTGGAGTCAATTCGATATGGTAGTCTCTGGCGAAACGAGTGAATTCCTGCATTTCCTCTACGGTAAAAGCACCAGGTGCCCCTATTTCCGGATGACTTTCATAGGCAAGTTTGTCCTCCCATTCCCACACTAACATATTTATTTTATACTTTGCTAAATCCTTTATGAAATCCCTGACATAACTACCCTTGTCCTGATGATGTTTGGTATCGTAATGCACAGCCCTGATTTTCACATCCGGCCAATCAGTAATTTCCATTCCCGGCACTATTATTTCACCCCTTTTCTTTTTTATGATCTGAAAAAAGGTCTGAACACCATAGAATATACCGTCTCCATCTTTGGCCTTTATGGTCAGCATGTCACTATCTGTTGACAATACATACCCTTGTTCTATCATTGATTTGGGAATTCCGTCCCTTGTCAATTGTACATTACATGCACCTTTTTTTTCTGAGATAACAACATTCATCCCCCATTTTTCTTCCAGTTCGGATTTTAGTTGATTTGCTGTTTTTCGATCAATAGGGGACGCATTTTTATCCAATACTACATGAACAGGGTTTTTCAATACAAAATCATTTCCACCAACGGCCACCTGCTGGGGGTAAGGTATCACATGAAGACCAAGGTCAGTAAGCTCTGATCCGATGCAAAAATTTAGAAATGCGCTAACTGTAATCAACAGTACGCAAACCATGCCGTACAATATTCTCTTTTTATTCATTTTTTTGATTTATTAAATAAGAACTTTTATCATAAGTGAAACTCCAATCATTTCGCTTGTATCTTTATCCAATGCTCTGGACCTGTCACTCCTGCCAGGTTTAATGTTCGAAAGACAAAAACATGTTCGTTTTCTGACAAATCAATACTAAGATTGCTGCCACTTTCTCGCCAATCCCCCTTAGAACCTTTTTTCACTTGATACTCCTTGAAATTCGGTGTAGCTGAATTCAGTTCGATATTGGCTTTATTACCTTCAATCGTTACCACAGAAGTGATAGTATTGGGAGTCCATTCAATCGCATCTCTATTAGATTCGAGTATCATAAACTCTGGCTTACCATAAGCCCAATGTGGCTTTTCTCCCCATATCCATATATTATTTTTAAAATAGTCATCTTCATACATGGTCAGGGTTTCCTTGTAGTCAGGCCATGCGGTGAACATATTGTTGTGGGTATGGTATTCGATCCAGGTGTAGGTCCTGGCAAAACTTTCCTTGTTTCTTTGAAATTCATTATCAAACTCCGTAGGAACTCGATCAGCTCCTTTTACTAGGGTAATGTCCAGAGCTTTGTTTTTAAAATATTCCTCCCGTACTTCTAATGCAGATAGAGGAATGCCATTTTTCTCAAAATGATGATTATATTTCGCATCCAATAGTACCCACTTGCTGTAGGCGTTTACCCAGGTTTCATTGATTCCATGATGCCCGTCTATTACTCCTGCAACTCCCGGACCAGCTCCAATTGTCCGAGTGATATAACCATAGGCATTCATCACCGCATTTTGAACTCTCATAAAATGCCCGCAATGAAAACCCGTCCCTCCTAATGCCTCGTCCAGTATATTTACAACATACCCCTCCCCAGGATAGGGGTCTCCAAAGTTGTCAATGGGTATCACATTATGTACCCATTCTTTCAGGAGGAGTATTTTCTCGAATTCACTTTCTCCTGTTTTGAAAATGGTATCCAATTGGTATTTTGATTTGAGATGGTCGAATTTACCGGAGGTCAAATCTTCCGAATATTTGAATGCCGTATTTTGCTTAAATACAGGATTATCCATTTCCAAGAGCTCGTATTTTTTACCTACACAAGCAATGCAACACCCTAGTACAGCAAACATTGATATTATCTTATTCATTTGATTGTGTTGTTTTTTAGTAATAGTAGATTGACGCCAGAAACCTTCCAGCTTTCCATAATTGAGTCATGTTTTTTATTGATAGGTAATGTGTAGGAACCGAGCATAATGTCCACATCGCCATCCAGATCGAAATCACCATGATCCATTACCAACCAACGTCCGCTTAAAGATTGTGGAAAAGTGTAAGCCGCAAAATCATATTGTTTAGGGCCATTGTTTTCCAAATAGACAAACCCCTCTTCTGGAGCAGCAGTATAATCAGGAAAAAACGACATCACGGCAAAATCTAGGTCACCGTCCAAATCGTAATCTTCAGCCAATACCCGTGTCGCTCCATAAATGGGGTAAAACCATTTCTGCGCAAACGTGTTCAAGCCATCATTGATAAAAAGCCTCACTCCATGATATGGTTTGGCAAACACAGAAAAATCGCCATTATCGCCATTAGTCAACACTATATCCCAATGACCGTCCTTGTTGTAATCTACCAACTGAAACCAGCTGGAACCATACTCAGGAGGCAATTCGATCACTTGATCTTCCCTAAACTTCAAGTCTCCCTCATTGTACAATATATATATTCCTTCATTGCCCTGAGATGCTAGGACAACTATATCTTCAAGACCATCCGCATTCATATCTGCTATTTCCACTTTGGTGGTTCCAGGTACGGACAATAAGCTAGATTTCTCATAGTCTTCACCAGACTTTCTGAGTATCGACAATTGTCCGGTACGATTACCAAATTCGCAAACCAGTATCTCTTTGACATGATCCTTATTTAAATCCGCTACTTTAGTAAAAACCGGTCTGAATAAATTGCTTGCAACGGTTTTGGTTGTTGATTGGGAAATGCAATGGAGCGCTCCTATAGGTTGATTATTGGGAAAAAGATATCCAGACTCTGTAATCAATGTAAGATCATCCTCCATAACAACTGATGTAAGAGGTGAAGCAAAACGTAATGCCTCGTCGTTAATTTTAAATACCGAATCCAAAACAAAAGGCCACTGATAAATCAATTGACTATAAGCATCCCCAACAAGAAACCGATGATTTTTCTTATTGAATTGTATACTGGTTATCATAGATTTAGCCACGCCCTTTCTCAGAGCAATAGAAGATGAACTAAAACGGTTCAATAATTGACTTTTATTTTCTCTCAAAGTATCCTCGGGAATAACATCCGGTGCTAATGTCATTACATATCCATATATCAGATTCCAGGTGACACTGTCTATGATAGTCTCTGATAGTTTCGGGTTGAAAACACTTCTATCATGAAAACTAAAGCTATCAGCACCCAGAGGCAAAAACTCATACCCTAGTCGTGATGCCATATCAGGTAGTATTTCATCTTTCCATATCGATTTTGGAATATTAGCTGGATTTGGAGCAAGATGACAACTACCACAATATGCGTTATACTGAACTCGGCCAATATTCCTATCTGATGTGGATTGATTACAAGCAGTAGTCAACAATACCCAAGCACAAAAAAACAACGTCCTTTTCATTATTAGTCGTACTTCAAATTAAGGGGTAATACTAGCAATGCCCAGACCAATAACATATACATGAAAAGTATAGCACTAGTACAATAGAGCCCTATTAGCAGGGGCTCTATTGTCTTGTTACTCTTTTAAACCTTAAAGATTAATAACCTGGATTATTCCCATCTTGCCTCATGAGAGGATTGGCCTCCAACTCCTCTGCTGGTATGGGAAATAATACATGCGTGCCTACATCAAATTGAAACTGATCGGCTGAATTTGGAAACGAAAAATCTGTAGCCGTCCAGCTATTCAGATTTACAAATCCTGCCGCATGCCATCTCCTAAGATCCACCCATCTGATTCCTTCTTCCCCTGCCAACTCCAGATACCTTTCATCCATAATATTCTGCATAGTAACCGATCCTAAAGCCGCCGGCTCGGCAGCTTCACTGCCATCCGCTGTAGATAATCTGGCTCTTTGCCTCACATCATTTACCTGAGTCAATGCAGCTCCTGGATTTCCAGTTTGCAGGTAAGCCTCAGCTGCTATTAATTTTACATCCGCCAACCTTAAAATACGGGTATTTACCCCTGATGAAATACCGCAGCACCCTTGACCATTTTTACTATCCAATAAATCACCACGATCACCATTGATGTATTTGACAAACTGATTTCCGCCAAATCTACCCCAACTCTTGGTACCAATAGTTTCAGCTCTGCGAGGGTCAGCTGCATTGAAAGCATTCATTAATTTATCCGTTGGACCTACAGACCCTCCTCCTGAGCTTCCGTTAGACCAATGATCTGTAAAGTAGCCATAATAAGCCCCTAGTGCACCATTACCTCCACCGTAATCATTGTCTAGCCATGGATTCTCTGCATTGTTAATACCTGCTTGAAACTCAAAAAGTGATTCAGGATTGTTCTCTGTTCTATAGTCGAAATTTTCACCAAAATGAACACCAACAATCGTACTTTCTGAGGCATCTATTGCTTCAAATGAATTGATAGCTTTTCCATAATCACCAATTCTGTCACCACCACTGTACTCATCAGCATAGTTTGCTCTCAGTGTATAGGCCTTTACTAAAAGTCCCAGTGCACTGTTTTTAAAGACCCTTCCCTTGTTGTTTACGTCCCATGAGTCGGGCAACAATGATTTAGCTTCTTCTAAATCGGCAATGGCCACATTCAGCAATTCAAACCCCTGACTTGGAGGATTGGTAGCGGTTTCCAAAGACTTGATCCACTCAGTTTTAAGAGGTCCTTTTCGCCACTTTTCCCATATATTCATATGAGCCCAAGCGCGAAAAAACAGTGCTTCACCCCTATTGTAGTCTTTGAGGTTAGCATCCGCATATACATCAGATGAAGCCGCAATCTGTTCCAACATAAAGTTGGCTCGGTTTACTATTATGTAATACCTCTGCCACATCATCGCGTTTCTGTTGTCTGAAGCAGACATTCCTGCAAACGCTTCGTATTCTGCATTGGAATTACCACTATTGGTAAGGTCATCTCCTTGTAGTAGCCAGTAAGGGTGAATGGTTGTTCTACGCCCAATCTCACTCGTTCCTAGGTTGGCAGAATAGATGTTTGCCAATTCGGCATAAATTCCACCTATCCCCCTTTGCATCTTGCCCTCATTGTCAAAATAAGTAGTTGAAACTTCATCAACTATGGGCACATCAAGGTATTCATCTGTACAAGAGAAAACAATACTGGCTGCTAACACAACGAGTAATAAGAATATTTCAGTTTTTATCTTTTTCATAAGGTTCAAGCATTAAAAGTTGATGGAAAACCCAGTGTAGAACATTCTTGGAGAAGGATTGTCATCTGATTCCGGATCTAGCCCAGAATAACCAGTAAGTGTAAATGTATTGGAAGACCCAACATAGATACTCAGATTACTGATGTAATTCCCCACTGATTGGTAAAAAGATGGAGGAAAAACGTAGTTTAACCTAACATTGGCTAACCTTAAATAATCAGCATCTTCTACAAACAAACTAGAAAACCGGAAGTTGTTGGCAGGATCCCCCCAAATCATTCTCGGTAAATTAGTATTCGGGTTGGAACTTGTCCATGCATTCAGTACTTCTATACTCCTGTTCGTTCCATTTACGCTTGGATTCGAAAACTGTCTAATAGAATTGTATTTTTGGATATCTCCTACCCCGTAAAATACCATATCCAGCGACAAGCCTTTGTAACCAATATTAAAATTTAATCCATAATAATAGCCAGGTGTAGTTTTTCCTAAATATGCTTGGTCGAATTGATCGACTTGTCCGTCCGGATTAGAACTAAAAAATTCGCTTTCATCACTGGGTGCACCATATAAATCTTTGAAGTAATAATCACCGGCTGTAACCAAAGGTGCGTTGTAGCTCACATCAATGGTTTGATTCATCCAGGCGAGCGCCTCCTGATCGCTTTGAAATGTACCATCATATACCGGCCCTCTGAGAAAACCTATTGGTCTTCCAACTTCAATTCGCCCGGCATTGGTAGATATTGGAATCCCACCATACACCTTTAAAACTTCATTTTTCTGAGTTGTAAGATTTCCTCCTATACTGAACGAAATATCACTTACAGTCTTGGAATAATTAAATGTCATCTCTATTCCCTTATTGCTAACATCCCCTACATTAGCCTCTGGCCCATGTATGATCCCAGAACTTAACGGGATTACAACACCCTGTAATAATCCTTCCGTAAGCTTATCATAGTATTCTAATGAGAAATCCAAGCCATTAAACAACCTGGAGTCAAAACCAACATTGATGGTAGTAGTTGTCTCCCACGATAAGGTTGGGTTTGGAAGCCCAAACACAGTAGCGGCATCATTAATCGTCCCATAGCCTCCGTTGGTATTTCCCCAGACATAATTTGGCCTCTTATTGATGGTCGAAAGGTATGCATTCTTGGTTACTTCGTCGTTACCTAACTTACCATACCCTACCCTAACCTTAAAGTCATTCACAAATGATACCTCACTCATAAAGGGCTCTGTGGATAATCTCCAAGCAGCCGATACAGCCGGAAATACGCCCCATCTGTGATCAGGTGCAAAACTTGATGAACCATCTCTTCTGATTGCAAAATCGAGATAATACTTCGATGCATAGTTGTATCCGGTTCTTAAAAACGAGCCAAAACGGGCCGACTCTTCTTTAAAAATAAAAGCACTGTTAGTTACACCACTTCCTAACCTTACCAAATCCCTGTCTATAGAACTAATATTCTCTGAGTACAATTCTCTATACTCATAACTATGGTTGTTTCCCATAGCACCAACCAAAATATCAATTTTGTGATCCCCGATCAACCGCTGATAATTAGCTGTAATGTCAAATTGATTGGTTATATTATTTCCACTAATGACATTGTAACTACCAAGAGAACCTGGAACAGATGAAGATTCGGGATCAGCTCCTTGAGGGCTGTACCAATTTGTTTCTCTCGGGTAAATTTTGTTGGTCCCTGTTAAGGTATTATCTATGCTATAAGCTCCCCTTATTTTTAAATCTTTGATAGGTTCTATTTCGAGATAACTTCTGCCTGTACTTCTTAATCCACTATATAATAAATCATCTAATGCCAAAACTGCAGGAGTATTAGCACTTGTGTTGCGTCCAAATAGCCTAGTTCCTGTCCAATTGCCATTAGCATCATAGCCTTCAAGAACTTCAGCAAACCCTTTTCCATTTACTCCATTGGGGTCATATATAGGTTGAAACGGTGGTTTCCCTGCCGCGCTAATTGTATTAGAACCCGCTCGACCACTTTCTGTTGAACTTATTCGCCCATTAAATCCTGCCCTCAGCCAGGGATTTATATCCATATTTAATTTAAAAGTGCCACTCAACCTATCCATATAGTTTCCGATATACACTCCATCCTGATTACTCTTACCAAACGACACAAAATAGTTGACTGCTTTAGTACCTCCTGAAAAATTGATTGAGTAATCTTTAGTCATCGCATTTTGATTTTCTACCGCCTTTTGCCAATCAGTAGTCGGTGCATTGCCTCTATAATGTGGGCTCGATGGATCAAATACTCTCAAATCTTCAGCTACTATTTCTGAGTTAGGGTCTGTAGCCCAGAGTGCGTTGTTAAAATCAGTATATTGTTTGGAATTCAATACATTTACCCTTTTCGTAATACTGGTCCACCCTAACCTCGAAGAAAATGAAACCTTTGGCTTACCTGAGATTCCACTTTTAGTGGTAATCAATACCACTCCATTAGCTGCTCTTACTCCATATATGGCGGCTGCAGATGCATCTTTCAGCACAGTAATGGACTCAATGTCTTCAGGGTTGATCAGTGACATCACATTAACCGCCCCTCTTCGGTAGTTGCCATTATCCGTCTGCCCTTCGATTCCAGCCCCATATTCCTCCAACATCACGCCATCAACCACATATACAGGATCAGCCACTCCCCATGTATTTGTTCCCCGCACCCGGATGGTAGGTCTTGACATGGGATCACCATTATTACCTGACACCTGCACTCCTGCCATTTGCCCTTGCATGGCCATTTCTGGAGACATGGAGAACCTTTTCGTAATTTTTTCGCTTGATATTTGAGAAATCGCTGTGGTTACATCTCGCTTGGATTTTTCTCCATAGCCAATCACCACCACTTCTTCGAGCTGCTCTGCGTCTACAGCCAATTGCAGGTCAATTACGCTTCTGCCAGATAACGGTATCTCCTGAGTTTTGTAGCCTACAAATGAAACTACCAGCACAGCGTCTTCGGGTGCACTAAGCCGGTAGCTACCGTCCAGTCCCGAGGTAGTCCCTATAGAAGTACCCTTCACTACTACAGAGGCTCCCGGCAAGCCTTCGCCTGTTTCGTCGGTAATCGTACCCTTCACTTCCACATCTGCTGATACTATCTGCACTTGTTGCTTTGCTGTAGGCTTTCCATGCAGCTTATCTATCTGTATGGTATTGTTGAGCTGCTTAAACCCCAAACTGTATTCCTTGGATAGGTTCATCAGCACGTCAGCCACGGGAGCATTTTTAAATTTCAAGGATATCTTTTTCTTGGTTCGTATATCGGATTTGTCATAGTTGAAATAGTACCCTGAGATGCTCTCAAGATGCCCCAGTGTTTCTGTAAGGGAAGCTTCGTTTAGATCGAGCGAAACGAAAGTATCCCACACACTTCGGGAGTTTTGCCCGTTTGTTTCAGAGGCTACCAACAACTGCATGGCAGACAACTGTATAACAAAAACATAAACGGATAACTTCATAAAGTGAAATATTAGTCGTATAGGTTTATTTTTCATAAATTTGAAATGTTTTAGTACGTAGAATTATTAAAACAACATCGATGTAGTGATAAGAAGACTTCCCAATTTTCTACAGCACTATATCGGCAAAAGTGGTTCTGCCTGGCAGGGCCACTTTTCATTTGTACCTTTTCTTTCTTCTCTATTTTGCTTTTTTAGTGAAACATAATTTTTACTTGCTTGTCTTCGGATATCTGGTAATCAAAGTTTAGCGAATACCCTATGCCCTTGAGCACAGTCTTCAGTGTTTGGTTTTGATGCTGCCCGGAATACCGCGATGACAATTTGATTTCTTTATCATATTGGATATTTACTCCATACCACCTTTCCAGCTTTTCAAAAACTTCCTGGTGGTTGTTGTCTTTAAAGAATAAAATACCGTCTTTCCAGCCTACTTCTTCTGCATACGAAAACTTTCTCAACACCATCTTTCCCTCATCCAGAACCACCTGCTGGCCGGGATTTATAATCTTATCGTGCCCTAGCTTCGATACTTTTACTTTCCCTTCTACTAATGATACCCTCGGTAGGGTATTTTCTGTAGCCTGCACTGAAAAAGAGGTACCCAACACCGTGGTGGTAAAATACGGTGTATGTACCACAAAAGGCTTGTTCTTGTTTTCCACCACATCAAAAAAGGCTTCTCCTACCAATTCTACATTTCTGGAATCATTGGCAAAATGAGAGGGGTAGGTCAGTTTACTTCCCGAGTTGAGCCACACTTTGGTGCCGTCGGGCAACCTCAGTTGGGTTTTTATGCCATTGGGGTTTTGTTTTTCTATAATTTCACGCACTGCCACCTGGGGCTGGGGAGTGGGTGTATACCGGTGGTAAAGGAGCAAACCAAACAACACCAATAGAACCAGCGAGGCGGCCACACGCATGGTATACCTGTACTTACTCAAAAAGCTCTGCTGAACTCTTCTTTCTGTCTGTAGGGTGTGCTGTATGCGACTCCATAGCTTTGGGTCGGGAGCATGTGTCGTGTGCTTCCCGAACTGCATGGCCATAATCAATTGACGGGCTTCCCCGGCAGTTTTCTTTCTTGCATTGCTCGCAGCTGCCCAGGTATTCCAATCGCTATTAAGCGTATCGTCGGGTGCCAATACCCACTGTACAAATGTGGGATCCTGCAATAACTCCTGTACGGTAAAATCTATATTTTGCATTATTTTCGGCTTTCTGTATTACTAGAGTTAGCCTACATGGAAAATACATGAAAATTTTTTGATTTTTTTTAACCGGCAGCTTTCATCTCAAGTAACTCTACTACTTTCGTTAGGTCGTTTTCACACAATACGCCCTGCACAAGCACTATAAACAAGAGTTTTGTTTTGATAATCCTTACAGCCTCGTAAATGAGGTTTTGAGCAGACCGGCGCGTTTTTAGCGACATTATCTCTCCTATCTCGTCATAATCCAACCCCTCTTTGTAGAAATAATACATGGCTTCTCTCTGCCGGGCACTTAGTTCGTTGATGGCCTGCTCAAGGTGGGCATACATCTCCCGATTAGCTTGCTCCTGTATTATCTCCTGCTGAATGGAAAAAGTAAATCCGACATTGTTTTTTTCTTCTTCCACCACTTTCATGTACTGCTGAGTAGATTTTATATGCTTATACCAGTGGCTCTTAAAACATCTGATCAGGTAAAACTTAAGGGAGGATTTGATCGTGATGGTTTCCCTGCGTTCGTAGATTTCTACAAATGTATCGTGAATCAGGTCTTTAGCTACTTCGTGTCCACAATGCAACTGGCCGGCTATGTAAATAAGCTTGGGGTAGTAAATCCTGTATATCTCATTAAAAGACTGAAAGTCACCACCTTTAGCACGTTCCCACAATGCTATTTCCCTCTGATATAGATTTTTTTCATTTGACATACCTACCACTCTGCCTTTTGGCTAAGTAAGTCAATTTAGAGCATTAGTGTCTATTTTTCAAATGAGTAAATTCTGGAAATGATAAGAATCTGACACAACCCCTCGAAAATGGGGTCAGAATAAACTCAGGGACAAACTACTATTTTTCGGATCAGGTTTTTACTTTTTTCCTCAATGTGCAAAAAATAAAGTCCCGGAGTGTGCGGCGCTTCAATATAGAGGAAGGTCCAATCACCCGACTTTCTAACCTGTTGTCTACTTATGATTTGTCCAGTTTGATTGACTATTACTATGCCCATTACTCCACGGTAACTGTTTGACATTTCTAACTGTAATCTTCCAGAAGCCTTCACCGGATTAGGAAATAAAATCAAAGGAGTTGGAGTGGTTCGTATGTCTTCTTTCCCTGCAATTACATTTTTGCCACTCAGTATTTTTGTAAATGCCGAACTGGCCTGATTGTCAAACGCCCTTACTTTGTAATACCAGATTTCTTCCGAAGCTATAAAATCCTCAAAAACGCTTGTATTTGGCGGTAAGATATAATCCTTCACTTCTGTAAACCGAGGCGTTTCAGACTTGCGCACCAAAAAACCTGCCTCCTTATCGCTGTTATCTATCCAACTGAAAACCAAAGACTTGTCTTTTTCTATCAACTGAGGTGCTGTAGGTTTATTTAGACTGTTTTCAGGAGTAAATACCAAAACCTGATTCGCTTTCACGTCATACCAGTCGGATTTGATACCTCCCGGCCACACTATCTCTATACGATCAGCTACTGGCTGCTGCCCCAATCCAAAAAATGCCTCTGCCGGTTCTTGTCCATAAAAACTAGTGCCTGCAGTAATCAGGCGAGTCATGGTTTTGCCTCCACTATACACCCTTACCACTGCCCCTATGGCAAAATGGTTGTCGCCTGCCATACGGGGTTTTACCACCAGATAATTTCCTTTATTTTTCAGGTCGCTTAGCTGGTTTTGATAAAACTGTATGGGTTTTCGGGTTTCTTCATTGGCCTTGAGCGATTGCAGCAAATCCAAATCTCCATCTCTGTCTGCATCGAAAGCAATGATGGTAGTTGCCTCCAAAGTGTCGTTTATTCCCGTATTGTCACTATGATCTTCAAACCTGCCGTTTTGTTGGTTTAGCCAGAGCCGGGACGAATCTCTGGGCCATACTTTGTCGGTAAAGGTCCACCCGTTGGTAACTACCAGATCAAGCCATCCGTCGTTGTTGGCATCAAAAAAAGTAGTACCCCAATCCCAGCCACTTTGTGCTACCCCCATTGGAGTAGCCACTTCCCGAAAAAACACGTCCTCTCCGGCAGACAAATTGCGCATGAGTACATTGCGATAAAAGGAGCTTTGAGAAATAGCTGTTGCATAAATGTCTATATCACCATCATTATCATAGTCGGCTGCTGTTATTCCCATCTCATTGCGAATGGTCGAAAGAGCCGTTTTTTCTTCTACTAACGAAAACTTACCCTGCCCCTGGTTCATCCACAGTTGGTTTGCATCAAAATCCACATTACAGTATACATCCACTCTGGCATCTCCATCAAAATCCATAAGCAAAGGCTGGTAGTATTTAGCCTTGTGGTGCGCAAATCCGGCAGCTATGGAAGCATCGGTGAAGGTTCCGTCGCTATTGTTAAGAAATAGTGTCATACTGCCTCCCCATACCGTTATGAGCAGATCCAACACTCCATCCTGATTCAGGTCTGCTGCTGCAAGTCCTCCTACGGCATGGTGGTCCAGATTGTCGTATTTTTGTCCAAAACGCAACCCCGAAGCATCCGTAGTGTTAATAAATTTACCTTCCGGTGTTTGCTGATATAGCTGTAGCGTAAAGGGGCTATTGCACGGCTGGTGTATACAGCGATCTCCCAACACAACTAAATCCAGGCGTTGATCGCGATTGTAATCAAACCACAGGCTGGCCTGAGCACAGCTTACCGACGCTAGCCCTGCCTGCTCAGCTACATCTACAAAGGTGCCATCTCCTTGATTTTGGTAAAGTCTATTGGGTATCCCCTGGTCGGTAGAAAGAAAGAAATCGATATCTCCGTCTGCATCATAATCTACTGCTGATACACCGTGCCCTTCTGCCGGTGCTATGCTTGCGGCATCCTCTACCTGCATCTGGTCAGTTACGTTTATAAAATAAGGAACCTGTCCTATAAGAGTATAAGTCGCTAAACTACAGCAAATGAATACTACTATCGCTTTCACATGAACGGAGGGAATGAAAACTCCCCTGCGAGCTAAAAATTATTGCAGGGGAGTTTGAATAAACTACTTACTCGGTTTTTGGAAACTGCATTGTTTTTTTAATTTCAAAAGTTTCGAAATATTCCTGTCCTTCTTTCAAAGGGGGAGAATAATATGAGGTAATGGTAAAGTCTCCCTCACTGACCGCATCTGCCACAGTAAGTGTATTGGTTTCATTGGAGACAACTACAGCTATTGCTTCATTATCAGCATTGGTATACTCTATCTTAGATTCCACCAGATTGGCTTCAACTTCAGCCAGAGTTAATAGCACCTCCTGGGCATCCTGATCATACGTAGTGTCTACTCCTCGGGCAGCCAGACTTTCCTTATACTTGTCGCCATATACTGTAGCCACAAACTCATACGGAATGGAGCTATTGCCATCTCCATCCAAAGCAAATGCTTTGAAGTTGTATACTTTTTCTTCCAGCCCGACCTGGTAGGTCAGCGTATCTTCCCCTATACTGTTTCGTACTACGTCCAGCGTGACCACTTCTGTATCTGCATCCATCAACCGAATTTGTTTCACTTTAGGGTCGGCTGTAATCGCCATATCCATTTGCAACTTATTTACACCCAGACTTAAAGCCACATCATGTATAGCTCCTACCGTTACATCCTCACCTTGGGCTACAAACTCCCGATATGTATCCAAGTCAGACTCACATGCACTTACTGCCATTAATGCCACCACTATGGGTATAATATATTTCATGTTTTTCATTTGTTCTGTTTTAGATTTCTCATTCTACAACTTGACCAAAAACCTCTAGCTCTCCCAGATATACCCACTTAGGAGGGCCACCCTGCCAGGTCTCGGTTACAATAAACCGGATATACTGCACAGTAGGCATAGGATCGGTTTGGAAGTCTGAATCGAAACTCTGCCCGTCCTCGGCTACCTTTCTATCCTGAGCCGACTCCTGCCCATAGGGCAATCCTGAAGGTTTAATCTGCTCAGCATTGGCTATTAGCCTGGTCCACCCTTCAAAGCTCGACCCATCCCTGCTTTCTTCAGGAAGGTCGGGCCTAACCACACCATCTTCTTCAATTGCATCTACTCCCCACATCTCAAATTTTCGGGGGTTGCCTCTTGTCCAGAAGTTTCCATCAAAATTCTGAGCATTGATCATACTGATCCTGCTGATATTGACACGCTGACCGAGGTTGATCGTAAAAGCGATCAGGTTGGGCGTAGTGTACGGAGGAAGCGCTGGCCTGAAAGGAATATTTCCATCGGTAGTGTGCATACTACAGCATGGCAATCCTAACTTACCATCCCACAGCTTATCTACAAAGTGGTCACCTCCACCCCAGCTATCGAGTACATGTCCATCGTACCCTTCAAAGATATTTCGCTTGAAAAGACTCACGTCAAACTGAATTTCTTCTCTGGGAGAAATAAGTTGCTTAAGCGTATCCGACACATTGTCGTACCGGTCTACCACTACAAACTTAAACTCCTGCTCAACGGGCTCAAACGCTCTGAAAGTGTGTGCGTTTTTTTCGGGATTTTCTACAAATACAGACTGATTAAACACCGGTATAGGACGCCCGTCAATTACGGAATCCACTACCAACTGTATTTCAAACAAATTGCCAGCCTGATTATCGAATGTTAATTTCACTCCACCCCAGTCAGAGTGGGCTTTCATCGATTGGAGCATGAGGTCTATGGGTGCGGTCGTTGGCTCAATGCTAACCACCACCGGCGCAGACCTGTTTAGCCCTTTGTCTATAGCCACCAGCTCTACCTGCTGGGGCTGAGTGTTTCTCAACCCCTTAATTTCGATCTTGTTTTTAAACACCGAAGAGCGTAGGTAGGCTACTGTTCCATCGTCTTGTGTGTATTTAGCCTCTACCTGCAACAGGTCTTTTTCGTCGGGAATTTTATAACTTATCAATGCCCCTCCGGGCTGATTTAGTACTGTAACTTCAGTAACTGCCTGCGGAGGTACCCCGTCGCTGAAATGTGGCCCTAGCTCATCCTGTTCGCAGGATACGAAAAGCAACGCCACTGCAGCAAAAATGATTGATATAATTGCATATAGTTTTTTCATGTCATAATTTCTTTTGTGTGAACGATTACCATCCGGGATTCTGCACCAATTGCGGGTTTCTGATCATATCTCCTTCTGCTATAGGCCAGAGATAGTTTCTGTTCAAAAACGTAGGAGAAGCCAGTACCTTCACTTTATAATACTCCTCCGTATTGGTTCCCAGCCTGTTCCAGCCTCTGATATCCCTGTTTAAGTAGTCTTGTGCTTTTTTCCATCTTCTCAAATCCCAAAACCGGTGACCTTCAAACACAAGCTCTATCATTCTTTCCCTGTGGATAATTTCTCTCAAGCCCTCTTTGTTGGTGGGTTTTGCTGGATCCTTAGCATGAGCTGCCCACGACTCCACCACTCCTTTCAGGCCGGATCTTTCACGCACCTGGTCGATCCACTGCTGAGCTTCAGCTATTTTGCCGTTTTCGTTGAGAGCCTCAGCATAGAGCAAGTAAATGTCTGCCAATCTGGATACCGGCCAGGGGTACCTTACCGGCTGAAAACCCACGTTTTGTGAGGTTCCGGGACGCTGGAAGTTTAAGGGATGCGACAATTTTTTAGCAAAGTATCCTGTTGCTGAAAAGGCAGGGCCCGGGCCGTTACTCGACGAGTAATCCCCATTTTTAACACGTACCACACGTGGGTCATCCTCATTGAGTGTTCCGCTTTCCTGATCTTCGAGCCATATCCCTCCATCGAAACCCAGAGAAGCGTAAAAGCGCACTTCTCTATTGAGGTGCAGGCGTGGTGCATCAAACCCCGTAAGTACGTAATGCTTATGATCGGCTCCTACATTGTTTACAACCTCAAACCTGTTTTCGTAATCGTATGCCAGGTCTTCTTCTATGGGCACTCCGTTTTCTGAGTAGAACATCTCGGCGATACGCATGGTAGGAGCCCAAAAGCCCGGTGCTTCCTTACTGGCTACACCATCTCTCAACCTAGGTCGTGATGCTGCCTGTATCGGGCGGGTGCTTTCGTTGGTGTTGGGCCAGAGCACTTCTGTATTTAAGTTAAATACAGCGGTAACACTACCCCTTACATTCATCTTAAACTGTGTGGTATCACTCCAGGAAGGGTCAGTAGCTGCTTCATAAAGCTTTCTCCCTGCCGAATGAGCAATATCTATAGCTTCTTTACAGGCCAACTCGGCGCGTTCCCACTTTTGGGGATCATAAATTTGAGAAACCAGCTGCTCACCATCTTTGTTTTTCAAACCTGACAAATCCTCATTGCCATTAAACAACGGACTGGCTGCCAACATTAGGGTTTTAGCTTTCAGCACAGAAGCCATCATTCCATTCGCTCTGCCTGCATCCTGCGCCATATCCATAGTAGCTGCCGGCAAATCTGCAATGGCTTCATCACACAACTGCACAATATAGTCGACTACCTCATCTACAGGGTCGCGTTTTACCCGTACAGCTTCCAAACCACTGGACACCTGTATGTTTGTGTTTCCTATGGGAATAGGGCCATACATTCTCAGAAGGCTAAAGTGAAAATATGCTTTCAAGAATTTAGCCTCGGCTATCCACAATTTCTTTTCCTGCTCGTCGAGATCAAACGGAATATCTATTTTTTCCAAAAAGATATTAGCATCTCTAATACCTATGTAGAGATTATTTATACCGGTTCCTCCCCATGCGTCGAATAGCGGGCTAAGGACGTTTTGCCCTCCCAGCAAATGCTGTGCTACTCCCACAGGTCTGTTGAGGTTATCTAGTCGCTTAAAATCATTGAGCCAAATTTCGTCGGTGGAAGTCACAGACGGGTCTCGCGGCGATACACTGGGGTTTTCCACCCCTCCACCGGGTAGCATGGTCTGCATTCTACCATACATAGAACTCAGAAAACGTTGTGTAGACAACCGACTGGCAAAAGCATCGTCTATCACTGCTATATTATCGGGTACTACGTCTACAAAATCGCTACAGGATTGGGTAAGCCACAGTAAACCTGATAAAAAAGTTATTTTTATTATTTTACTATTCATAAGTATCTTATTTAAAAGCCAATTTGTAAACCAAGGTTAACCACACGCTGCAATGGATAATTCAACCCATTGTTTCTCAGCTCAGGATCCCACAATTTAAATTTGCTCCATACGTGCAGATTGGTACCTGTAGCATATAATCTTAGGGTGCTTATGCCTAGTTTGTTGGAAGCATTGTTTTTGAGCAGGTTGTATCCCAACTCTACTTGCTTTAGTCTTAAGAAAGATCCATTTCTCAGCCAGTAGGTACTTACCTGCTCATTGTTTGGCACTCTTGTATCGGAGAGTCTAGGCCAGCCAGCGTATACGTCGTTGTTGTTTTCGCTCCAGTGATTGTCTGCTATTTCCTGCAAAAGGGCATTTTCTCCTCTATCTCCGTTTCCTCCGGAAATGGCTCCAAGCCCTCCCGCATTAAATGTATTGATAAATGGCCCCACACTTACCGGGTCTATGAAAAATGACGTTTGACCCAATCCCTGGAAAAACACGTTGATATCGAATCGTTTGTATCCGGCTGAAAAGCCAAAACCGTAGGTTATTTTAGGAACTGTAGGATTTCCAATGGCTGTTCGATCCAGCTCTGTAATCTGACCGTCACCGTTCAGGTCTTTGTATTTGATATCTCCTCCCATGTAGTCTACACCCGGCACGCCAAATTGTCTGGGAGAATTGATTGCCTCTTCATCGTCTACAAAGAGTCGTTCTGCTATATATCCCATCCATTGACTCACATTGTTACCTATGTTGGATACCCAAGGCGCTCCAATGGCCGCATAATCCGGCTCTTCAAATACTTTGTACTCATTGTCGGCGTAGGTAAAAGTACTTCTTGCTGTAATCCAAAAATCGTTGTTGAAATAATGGTTTACATCAACTGATGCATCTACTCCCTTGGATATCACCTCTCCTACATTGGTTTTGATAGTGGCCTGCAATCCTAATGTAGAGGGTATGTCCTGCCTTACCTGCAATATGTTTGACCTGTTTTCATGAAAAGCGTCTACTCTAAACTGAATGGCATCATTTAAAAGGTTGGCCTCTAATCCCAGGTTGGTCTTACGGGCTTCTTCCCATGTCACCAGCGGATTGGCATAGCGGTGTATAGACACTCCTCCGGGCACATTATCGTACTGATCGCCAAATACTCCGGTAGGTCCTCCGTTCAGATTGACCTCAGACAAGTAAAAGAAGCGATCTTCCCGGGTATTTCCTATCCTGTCGTTTCCTACTACTCCATAAGAAGCACGAAGTTTTAACCGGCTAAACAAAGCCGAATTGAAAAATCTTTCATTGGATATTAACCAACCTAATCCTGCTGATGGAAAAAATCCAAACCTGTTGTTGGCAGCAAACCGTTCTGACCCGTTGTAACCAAAATTGAACTCTGCAAAATAGCGATTATCATAATCGTAGCTTATTCTACTGGATATACCGAGGTTTCTACTTGGCAATGACAACTGTAGTGTTGTAGCCTGTCCGTCGAGGTATTCACGAGCTATCATTACAACCAAACCCGACACATTATGCCTTTCGTTAAACGTTCTCAGGTAGTTTACTGCCGCTTCCATATACAACACAGAGTTGTTTTCTCTGTATGAAGGCTCAAGACTAAGTGCTTCACTTCCTCCCTGCCCTATCAGGCTCAACTCATAATCGTCAGCATTACCCGGATTTACTCCTTCCAGCTCATAAAAGAATGGCTGGTATGCTCTTCTGTTTTCAAACTGAGCAGTAGAGTTGGCATTGCCTAAAAAGCGGGCGCTTAGCCCGGGAGTGATCATGTCCAGCTTTTGCTTAAATTCCAGTTGTACCAGATTGAGTTGTCTGCGTCTGTCCAGGTATCCTCTCTGCAGCTCTGCATAGGGGTTGAACCAAATAGGACGATCCGACAAACCCAGTGACCTTCCTTCCGAGCTATTGCCAAAAAGTATGTTGGGTACATTTTTGTGCGCCGGATCAGGGTCGAACACGGCCGGAAACCGTACAGGACTGGTGCGTACCGCAGCGTTGTAGATGGCACTACCTCCCTGAAGTGGTCCTCTGTAGTCATCTATGGTAGAGTGCAAACGCACTATCATTTCAGTGTTTTTATGTAAATCCACATTAATGTTTGACCTGAGAAGGTATCTTTTCAGGTTGATATTGTTATTGAAATCATTGGTTGGATTAACTTTCAACACCCCATTGTCTTTATTCATAGAGCCGGCTACATAATAGCGCACTTTTTTTCCTCCTCCTCTTACATTCAGGTTGATTCGCTGTGTAGTGGTATAGTCTTTAAATAACTGATCGTACCAATCTACCGCAGGAAAAACATTTTTATTTAATCCTTCTCTTGTTCCTGCAATCTTAGAAGGGGCATAGGGGGCTATATGTCCTCTGGTACGGGCCGATTCATTTTGTAATTTTACATAGGTAAGAGGATCCGCCAGATCCAAAGTAGACACAGGCTGGCTTATTGAATTTTCCAACCTTAGGCTAACCTTTACAGGGCCTTCTTCTCCTGTTTTCGTGGTTACCAGTATGATTCCATTTGCACCCCTAGCTCCATATATGGCTGTTGTTGTAGGGTCTTTCAGTACAGAAAAGCTTTCGATATCGTCGGGCTGCAAGCGCGCCAGGTCATCGGAGGTTAGCTCTACTCCATCTATGAGAATAAGGGGACCGTTTTGATTGTTGAAAGAGGCTACTCCTCTCACGAAAAACTGTGCATTATCAGCTCCCGGCTCTCCACTGGTTTGGTATGAGACCACTCCCGATATACGCCCTGCCAGTGCAGTAGTAAGGTTACTTGAAGGTATTTTGAGTTCTGCTGGTTTTACAGATGTCATCGCACCCACTACACTTTCTTTTTTCTGAGTACCAAACCCTACTACCACTATTTCTTCCAATTCTTCGGCATCCGGTATCATCTGTATATCGATAACACTTCGTCCATTTACAGATATTTCCATGGTTTCATACCCTACAAAGGATATACTTATGGTGGCATCTTCTGGCACTTTCAATTTATAGCCGCCATCCAGCCCCGAAGTAGTACCTGTAGTGGTTCCTTTCACTACTACGGATGCTCCGGGCAGGCCTTCTCCGTTTTCATCAGTAATTGTTCCCGACAAGTTGATATCAATAAACTCCTCTACACTTCTGGAGTTAAAATCATCTTTCTTCGATATCTTTCTGATGAAAATATTATCATTTACTCTTCTAAAACCAATATTAGCTTTGTTGGATATCTCCCGGAGGATCACTCCCAGTGATGCTTCTGAAACATCCAGCTGAATATGTTTATTGAGGTTTACTTTTTTGCTATTCAATGCGAACTCAAAGTCTGTAGACTCTGCTATCTGATTAAATATTTCGGCCAGGCTTCCGCTTGTCTCTGATATAGAAACCTGTATATCCTCTATGCTCTGCTGCTGCGCCGTAGCGCTCCGCGAAGCGAACAGTGAGGTGCCAACAATACACTGAATAATCAATCCGTATGCACAGTATTTAGATATCATGTATAGTTGTCTAAGTACACATATATTCATATTTTTGTGTGTTTTTATTAGGTTCGACAAAATTTAATTTAAACGACTTTTGAGCCGTGAAATGCCCCACATTACACGGCTCTTTTGGTTAAGTACTGTTGTAAAATCTTTGCATAGTCATCTGTGTTTATAGTTTTGTTGTGAGTATTACTTTTTTGTCGGACACCTTGTAGTCCAGGGAAAAGGAGTATGAGATTCCTTCCAATACTGCTCTCAAAGTCTGATTTTTGAAACTGGCCGACAGTGTTCCATCTACATGACCTTCTACCAGTATTTCTACTCCATACCAGCGCTCCAGACGTTTTACCACTGCATCAAACTCTTCATTGTCAAACACAAGCTCCTTACTGGTCCAGGCGGTCATCTGGCCTATGTTTACCCTGGTTTGGGTCATTTTACGTCTTTCTCTGGAATATACAACTCCCTGCCCCGGCTCCAGTTCCATTATTCTGGGCGTGATTTCATTCGTACTTCTTACTTCGATCCTTCCGGTAGCCAGACCGATCTCCACTTCGTCCTGATCTGCGTAGGCATTGATGTTGAATGATGTGCCCAGCGCTGTAGTAATTGTATGTGCGGTTTTTACTCTAAATGGCCGACTTTCGTCTTTGGCTACTTCAAAAAAAGCTTCTCCCTCCAATTCGATTATACGTTCGTCCGTTGCGAAATCAACCGGATAACGCACCGTACTGCTGGAGTTGAGTGTAATTCTTGACCCATCTTTTAAATGAATGGTAGACTTCTGCCCTGAAGGATTCGTTTTTTCAATCATTTGCACGTTTGCATGCAACGGTTCTTTTCCAAATTCTGTGAAAAGTAAATACACAAAACTCAGAATCAGTGAGATCGATGCAGCTACTGCTACTATTTTCCATCCCGATTTTCTTGCATCGGCCGGATTGTCGTTGGAGTCACTTAAACTGGATACCTCGGCACTGTGAGATATGTATAAATCATTGGGCTTGTTGGCCAATATGCTTGCGAGCAATTCTTTATTATCCCAATCAGTGCGTATATCCGACCGCCAGTTTTTATCGACTTCCGCGGCAATGTCCTCCTCTCCTTTTTGAGAGGTATACCATTGTAAAAAAAGTGCGGCCTCTTCTTTAGTGCACTCTCCCTTGTAATACTTTTCCTTTAGTTCTTCAGGTTTCATAGCTTATATCCGATATATGATATAGCCACCAGTCTCTGATTATACTCAGTGGGAATCGAAAAAAAATTATTTTTATAAAAAAACTCTATTACCGGGTGAAGCAGGATTTAAAACAAGAAGGGTTGTATTACCTACAACTAAGGTTAATTTTTCAACTATTGGGTACGAGCGAAGACGTTCGCACCAGCGAAATATTATTACCGCTCCCAACCTAAATGCGACTACATTGTCTACTACAGACCGACCGAAACTTAACAGGCAAGCAGGTACAGGGTCAACATTTTAGCAACCGTGATCAGCTTATGTTTAGCCAGCTGATCTTTCAATTGTTTAGAAGCTCTGTAAAAGTGGTTTTCTACGGTACGTTTAGACAAATTAAGCTCAGCCGAAATTTCCTCTATCGAAAAATTATCCTTGGTTTTCATCATAAAAACCTGCCGTTGCTGGGGAGGCAATTGCTCCAAACACTTTTTAGAGAAAGCCTCCATATCTGACAGCACTACATAATCTTCGGTCTTGTTGTCAAAACTTTGACTGCTGCCAAGCGCGTATTTTTCATACGCGATATGGTATGCTTTTTTGCGAACAGATTTGATAATAATAGACTTGGCTATGGTGAGTATATAGGCGTTGAATGACAGCTCTTCGTTCAGGCTACCTCTGTTTCTCCATATTTTCAGAAACACTTCCTGCACTACTTCTTCGGCCTCTTCATGCTCCATACGGAGCTTGCGCGACACTGCATACAGCTTGCTTGAGTACTTGTCAAACAAATCTGCAAAAGCCGCTTCATCTCCCTGTTTGAGCTTTTCAACCAGAAGCTTATCACTATTTTTGAAAAGGATTTTTTGCATACCCAATCTCAAACATAGTGAAATTATTTCTAATCCTACTAATTATTTTAACGAACCCAACAACACTCCATCTCTCCTCTTGGCTATTTAAGCTTGCCTTAAAGTACCTCATCGGGGTATTCTACCAATTGCCCTGTGGTCTTGTCTGTGGGCATTTTTCCGCCTACCGTTTTCAGGTGGTCTGACAGCAACTTAGCCAATTCGTTTCTTTTTGCCATGTTTTCTCCTGAAAGGTCGTTTTGCTCACCCAGATCTTCGCGCAGGTTGAAAAGCTCCAGCTTTCGATCGGTGTGATGGTATATCAGCTTCCAGTCTCCCTGCCTGGCCGAACTGTACGGAGGTTGATCGTAAGTATTGGGAAAGTGCCAAAAAACAGGTCTTTCCTTCGGGTAGTCCCCCTGCCCCGTCAGCAATGGCAAAAAGCTGATGCCATCGAGACTCTTGCCGGCTGCTTCATGTTGATTAGCCATTTGCAGGAACGTAGGAAAAATGTCTTCAATAATGATGTATTGATCCACCGAAGTGCCTGCTTCTGTTACTCCCGGCCAGTTGACAATCATCGGCACACGGGTACCTCCCTCATACGGAGATATTTTATGCCCTCTCAGTGGGAGGTTTCGAGCTGCCTGCTTGGGAGCTCCATTGTCAGACATGAAAACGATGATGGTATTGTCTTCTACCCCCAGGCGCTTCAGGTTGGCCCGGATATCGCCCAGCGACTTGTCCATGCCTTCCAGCATGGATGCATATACGGCATCAAACTCACTCAGTCCGGCTTCTATGTATTTTTGATAAAAACGCTCGTCTTTTTCCCAGGGTGCATGTATAGCATAGTGCGACATATAGAGGTAAAAGGGCTTTTGCTCTGCCACGGCATCTTCTATCGCCTTGTTGGCCTCTATCGTCAATGCTTCTGTCAGGTAAATATCTGTACCGTGGTACTTTTCCAGCCCGGGTACGTCCCATATTCGGTTGTTGGGCGATCGCCAGTGTGCGCTGAAGTCATATTTGCCGTAGTAGCTTCCCGGCCCTCCGGCTGCATGGCCGGCTATGTTCACATCGAATCCCAGGTTCAAAGGGTTTTCTCCGGAAGTATCTTTCGCTCCAAAGTGCGCCTTGCCTACATGAATCGTCTTGTAGCCAGCCTGCTGCAGCAATGCAGGAAGTGTTTCTGCATAAACCGCCCGATACTGATTAGGTTTGGCGCTGAGTCCGTTTACATTCCACTCGGGTGCCTGAATAGTCGGATGGTTCTGATCAGGTGATTTGTCTTTTCTCAATGTCCAGCTGGTCACATTGTGACGGGCTGCATTCATACCCGTCATCAGGCTGATGCGCGATGGCGAACAAATGGCACTGGCGTAGGCTTGTGTGAATTTTACACCCTCACTGGCCAGCCGTTCCATATTGGGGGTATAGTACTGCCGGTTCAGAGCGGTTTTTTCAGTATGAAAGGGCACAGACGTATCCTGCCACCCCATATCATCTACAAAGAAAAAAACAATATTGGGTTGTTTGGGTTTGTCTTCCTGGCTACAGCTCAAAAAGGACAGTGCCAGTATACTGAGAAAAAACGTGTATTTCATCATTTGTAGAATTTAGTAGTTAGGCCGTTTGTTATTTACTTATATGGTCATAAACCAGCTGCGCGATAGCACGGTACCCTTCCTTGTTGGGGTGCACTCCATCCTTTTCAGTAAAGAGTTCGGGTTTATGATCCAAAGGTGTATTTAAGTCTATGAAATTGACACGTTTCTCTGCTACCAAGGCTTTGATCTGTGCTATCAATTGCTGTAGCCGTGGTTTTCGGATGGTGAGTCCCTCGATACGCTCATCGCTCAATCCGGGGGTTTCCAGCACCATGGGTGATGGCGCACAAATCCACAGTTCGGGTCTGGAAGGGATAGCTTTCAGCGCATCAATCAGGTCAGCATAATCGCCGGCATATTCACTTTGATATTCCCAGCACTTACGGTTTCCGCAGGTGCCCATACCACAGGTATCGTTCGTTCCCAGGCTAATCACTATCACATCCGGTTCCGATGTTATCACCTTATCCAGCTGGCTCCACACATTGGGTTTTCCTTTTCTTAGTAGTGTGCTGCCTCCTACTCCAAAGTTGGTAACCTGGTATGGGTCGCCGAGCATCTTTTGGAGTTGAGCGGGGTAGGAATCCTCAGAAGGATTGTCCAGACGAGCTCCAAAAGTGATGCTATCTCCCAAGCAGGCTACCTTCACTTTTTCCTGTCGGGGTTCTTTTACATTTTGGTTCAGCCCCAAAGTGAACGAAACGGTGAACAATAGAGTGAGAAGGGATGTAGTGAAAAACATTGCTTTTTTATTGTTTGTAGTTGATTTTTAAAACGTGACTCACTGTGCGGTCTCCTCCGAAAAAATTCCAGCCGCCCGGTCCATAGAGGTAAGCTGGTTTCCCGTCGATCATCAGCACTTTTGGGCGTTCCAGCTTTGGGTCGCCTCCGTATATCTTCACTACTTTGGCCGAGTCATAATCTTTGTAGTAGTCTGCTAATACTTTGTACCCTACCCGGGCATCTTCCAGCCTGAAAGAAATACCGTCTTTAGACTTCCAGAGTGTTCCTCCTCCTCTTATGCCGGTATTGTTGCCGTGGTTGTCGGTAGTGAGTAAGTATACATGGTTTTTATAGTAAAAAACCGTACCGTCTTCCAGTGTTCCCTTGTTAGAGGCTACAGGTTTGTCCATAATGGTGTAAGGCCCCTCCAGCTCATCGGCTATGGCCAGCCCATATTTCAAACCCTCCTCATTCATGGTTTTAAAATACAAGTAAAACCGGCCGTTAAACTCCAGAAATGCAGGATTTACCACACCGCATTTCGATTGATAATTCCACTTATCGGAATCATTCGCATTCAATATTTGCCCGTCTTTGCCTACTTTTCTCCAGGGGCCGTAGGGCGATGTTGCTATAGCCATGCCTATGGTTTGGCTGGGGCCATGTTGTGGTTGCCGGTAGTCGGTGTTGCCTATATACAACAACACGTACTTATCTCCCACTTTCTTTATTTCAGGATTGTGCGGAGCATATTTGTCCCAGGTATCTTGCCCTGTACCCTGCAACACTATGTCGGAAAAAACGAACGGACCTTCTGGATTATCTGCCACATAGTGGGCTATCTCGGAAGATTTTCGCCACGCAGGACTCACGTTTTTTTCCGGCCAGCGAGCTACATACAGGTGCGTCTTGCCGTCTTCTCCCTGTATGGGAGCACAGCCCCATATCGAATAATCCGGGTCACTTATGGCTATGCCTTTCCACTCCAGATTTTTAGCTATAAAAGACAGAGGAGCTTTATGGCTGGTATGCTGGGCACAGAGAGAAAAAGTACAAATCAGGGAAATTGTAAGTGTAGTAATTCTTTTCATTGTTTTTGTTTTAGTAATACTTCTTTGCCAGGTTCAGTTTCCACTTCTATGACATTGCCCTCTGTTAGCAAAAAGTTTACCGTACTTTCAATATCATTCCTTTCAAAAGGATTTTTCAACTTGAGTATTCCTCCTTTTTCTGGCTTGATCCGCACTTCTGTTACCTGTCCTTTTTCTTTTTTGGCTGAGATAACAAAAGCTCCCTCTGCTCTGAGCTGATCAAACGACACATCCTGCCAGTCGGATGGTATGGCCGGAAAAAGGTGCACTACTCCGGTATGGCTTTGAATCAGCATCTCCTGCAAACCTGCCGCAAACGCAAAGTTGCCTTCCAGTGTAAAAGGTCTGTAAGTGAATTTGGAGTAACCATTGCCGGACTGGTCACCATTTACATGAAAGCTGTTGGGTAAACAAAAACTAGTAGCAAACTTGCGCAACTGTTCTGCAGCTCCCTCGCCATCGAAAGCCCTTGCTTTCAGGTTGGCCATCCAACTAAAAGAATATCCCACCCAATAATCTGATCCTTTTTCTTCCAGTGTTTGTATTGTGTTTTCAATGATTTCCTGATATTCAGCACCTTTTGAAACATCCACAATGCCCAGGGGATGATACCCCACCTGATGAGAAAAATGCCTATGCGACTGATCGTAAGGATGCCCGGGAGCAAATAGCAGTCCTGTTTTGTCAGTTGCCAGCTCTGGCCACTGTGCGAGCAGCGCCCTCCACTTTTGTTCGTCATCTTGTTGCCCCAGCTCCTGCGCCAGTTCGGCTGCTTTTTCATAAGTCCATCGGATAAGCGCCAGGTCAAAGTTAGTCGTATGGTCAAACCAGGCTTCACGGCTGTTGTTATGCACTTCAGGACTGGAACTGATAGGTAGTTTTCTTTGTCCCTGTTCGTCTACTACAGATATCTGCTCCAAATAGATAGCTACATCTTTGAGCCATGGGTAAGCTTTTTGCTTCAAAAACTCCCTATCCATAGAATACCTCCAATGCATGTAGAAGTGATGCCCCAGCCACGCCGAAACGGTGGGACCAAACGAGTACTGTATCCATCCCCCCATAGGCTCGCCCGTCAGTGTAGATACTCCGGGCACATTGAGTCCTTCGGTTTCGAAATAGTCGCTGGTGTATTCCTTGAATACATGACGGTACTGCCATAGCCAATTGACAAATCCTTCCTCAAGATCGAGTCGATTGCCACTGTATGCCGGCCAATAACTGAGCTGGGTATTGAGATCGTGGTGAAAATCACCTTTCCAGGGGGGAAGCTTTCCATTGTCGGCAGTCCATACAGCCTGCAACGAAATGGGCGGGGTATCGGCTCTCGCCACAGAACCAAACTTATACATCTCCAGCTGCCACTGGCGCTGTAGGGTTTCATCGGGCACCTGTATTCCGGCTTTAGCCCAGTAGCTATCCCACCACTGCTCGTGTGAGTGAAATGAGGCAGACATACCTGTCGATGTAGCTTGTTTTATTTCGTGGGCTGCTGTGGGCTTCTGCGACCATCCCGGAAATTCACTACTGATACTCCAGACTCCTGTCATCTGTTGTGCTCCATAGGTATGAGTAGTTTCAACCTGATATTTAAATCCTCCCCAACCTTCCTGCCGATAAGAAAGGGTATTGTCTGCTTTCACTACTTTACCCTCAGGATAATTGAGCCTTCTCAAATCCTGTCCGGTAACGGGACTTTCGGCTTCATCTTTTCCCTGCAGGTTGTAGGCAGGGGGCAACAGTTCATAGTCCAGAGGCTTTTCTACCCCTTCAAACCTGTACCACCCTACAGGATCCGTGGCATGCACAAAGGTGAGCAGTCGCGCACCGCTCTTCCATTTTATTTCACAAATCGCCTTTTCTGTATAGAGATGAACGTAATCTACCTCGCCCAACTCCGAAACATCAAACTCCAATGCTGCTCCGGGAATTTTTGATGGTGCGGGACTCTTGTCATAGGGCACATCAAATTTTTCCTGCACCGGCCTGTAATCACCGCTTTTCCACTGCTCATATACCCAACTGTATTTCCACTCGGGTGTATTCAGGTTTTCCATCGGGCGCAAATCCCATAGGTCGGCTCTATCAAGTGAAAAGCGGAGTTTACCTTCTTTTTCCCACACCAACGCTCCTATCATGCCATTGCCCAGGGGGATGGCTTCATCCCATACTTTCGACAAATCATCAAAATGAAGGTCGTAAGGGGATTTGGGAGGTATATTAATTTGTTCATTCGGGCTGCAATGGGTCAGCAACAACATGACAGCCACCGATTGCAGAATTAGTTTTAGCGATTTCATAACCAATGTATAGTTCTATAGTTTAGGTGTTTTTATCTACTGATTGGTAAAGAAGTAGCGAATACGGCAGGCATTTCCCTGGCTCTGTTCGTTTCGTTGCTCCATCACCCGAAGCTCAAGCGTATGCCTGCCTTCACTCAGCCCGGCACTCAACGTATAATACCACGGCAAATGCAGGTGCATGCTCCATCGGGTGAATAAATCGAGGGTCTGCCAATCGCCTTTATCCACACGATACTCTATCATACCGGCATCTGCTCCCGCAGCTACAGCTATACCTATCGCCCTACCTGTAAAGGGAACCTTAAGGGTAGCTCCTGTCTTTTCGCTTATGAGCATGGGTACATTCACATAGTTGGAGCGTGTCCCTTTGCCATCCTGAGGTTGCCAGCTGGCCTCCACTTTCCATCCTTTTTGCTGCTTTATAGTCGATACCTCTATGAGCTTGCCCCGATCATAACATTGCGCATCCAGTTTGCCGGGCATTTGGTGTGCGGTAAGCTTGTCGTCAGGATCTAAATGATCCGGATACGCTGTTTGCAGCAGTTGTATCATTGAGCGGGCATAGACCCCTTGCCCAAAAGGAGAGGGGTGAAGGTTTTTAAAGTCCTGCTCCCATGTAAATTCGCCATTGTCGATTCTATCTGTTACTTCTTTAGCCAGGTTGATGGTTGGTACTCCGTAATGCTCCGCCACCCGCTCATGGTTGATTATCACATCGGGCACCCTGCCACTCCTGTAATCTCTCATTTTATCCGGATCGACAAAATGCATGGATACGATATCTACCACCGGATTTTCTGATCGCATGTGCCGGACAATACCTTCCATGGCACGGACCTGCTCCCTTTCAGTTCGGCCATTGGTTGCATCGTTTACCGCCGCTTCTACAAACAACAGGTCGATTTTACCTTTCGAGAGTATGTCTCTTTCCAGACGAAATGCGGAAGGGGTACTTCCCATAGAAGGGATGCCTGCTGCTACAAAGTCAAATGTTGTTTCGGGAAATCTTTTTTGCAAATAGAGCATCAAACTGTCGCGCCAGCCTCCATTGTAGGTAATGGAGCCGCCTAAAAACGCTACTCTGCCTTTTTTGTTTCTCTCAAATTGAATCTGACTGTTTTTTAGCCCTGCACGCAACTGATGGTAATCCGATGCATCGCGGGGCAAATCCTGCAAACTATGATACTTGATAAAGTCAGCCACTCGTCGTGGAGTTTCTATATCAAAATGGTGCCCTTCGAGGTTTTGTTTTCCTTCGGTACAAGGTACCACCGTAGCAATACCTCCCAACCTGATATACTTATCGATCAATACAAAGGTGTTTTCTTCAGGGGGTACTACTTTGTCCTGCAAGCCAATCATGTGCAGTACGGGCACTTTCTCACGGGCCAAAGCTTCCAGGTTGTCGACAGGCTTATTTGCATAAGCTATTGCTTCCTTATCTGTAGCAAATCCATACTCAGCTTTTAATTGCTTCCAGTCTGAATCGCTTCGCTTTCCGTTTTTGCCCATGGGCCAGCTTGTAAAATCACACACTGGTGCTTCTGCATATATACACGCTACTTTATTGGGATTGGCCTTGGCCCAATTGTATACAAACAAGCCTCCTCTGCTTACCCCCATCAGGGCTACTTTTTTTTGCAGCTGGTAGTGAGTGGTTACGTGCTGGTAGAGGCTGTTCCATGTTGCTACTGCTTTAGGGCTGCCATATTGATTATTGGTATTGATATAAACCAGATGAAACCCCTCGGCTACCAGAATACTATCGGCTTCTGTATGCCAATCGGGAAATCGTGCCCGCCATATCCAGGGATTGCCCGGTGCAGCTTCGTTAGGCTTCACAAGCCTAACCTCTTTGTTTTCCCATGTGAAATCGAGGCGCTCAAATCCTTTCCATTGCGATTTTTTAGCTGTATAGGTATTTTGCTGTGCATATATACCCAATGGTAAAAATATGAAAAGACATAGCTGTATATAGTTTTTTGCTTTTTTCATCGGATTGATTTTTTATAGACTTGTTCCCCTTTGCTGAAAACTGCTTAACAATTCGGTGAGCTCCTGTACCTTTTCCGGGTTCGTAGCGTAGAGGTTTTCCTGCTCTGCCGGATCATTGGCAAGGTTGTATAACTGGCCGGGTGTTTCTACCGGTATGCCCGGTATTTTCAGGTTGTTGCTAAATCCCCCTGAATTTTTACCCAAAATCAGTTTCCAGCTCCCTTTTCTCACTGCAAAAATGCCATTGCCAGAATGGTGTACAATGTGCTGGCGCACCGGCTCCTGCTGCCCCATCAACAAAGAAGAAATGTCGTAGCTATCGACCATGCTTTGACGTGCTGTGGCAGGCACATCTACCAGCTCTGCTACCGTTGTGATTAGGTCGGTAAGGCAGATAAGCTGATCGTTGACCGAATTGGCAGCTATTTTACCCGGCCATGATGCAATGAAAGGCACTCTGTGTCCCCCTTCCCAGGCATCTGACTTCATGCCGCGCCAGGGTCGGCTGGGGTCGTGACCGTATTTTTTTACTGAAGCTATTGGCCCTCCCATGTTGGTACCGTCTCGCTGCGGCGATCCATTGTCTGATGTAAATACAAGCAATGTATTGTCGTACTGCCCGGTTTCTTTTAACGCCTTGATCACCTGGCCTACCGTCCAGTCTACCTGATGCACGAAATCGCCGTATAGGCCTGCCTTGCTTTTCCCTTTAAACTGATCAGTAGGAGCTATTGGCGTGTGTGGAGCAGTGAGGGCGAAATAGAGAAAAAACGGTTGTTCTGTTTTTGATTGTTCTTCTATATAACTCACAGCCTTTTCGGTGATGGCCGGCATTACTTTTTCGAGCTGCCACCCGTCGGCCATCGGACCATACCCTCCGTATATGGAATCGGGCTTTATCCTATCAGGAATCTGAAGAAGCCTGTCGTTTTCGAAAAAAGTATAGGGCGCAAAGTTGGGCACATCATCGCCAAAGTAGTAATCAAAGCCGGCCTCAAGGGGGCCTCCTCCCAGCTTTTTAGCAAAATCTATTTTTTCCCAAAGCCTGTTTCTACCTTTCAGTCCATAATCTCCTATGGGTATGGTGTCGTTCATGTACCCATCCGCTTCGTTGGATGGCCAACGCCAGCCCAGGTGCCACTTGCCTACACAGGCTGTGGCATAGCCTTTCGATTTGAGCATTTTGGGCATGGTAAGCTGGTCGGGTGCGATCAGGGGTTTGTCCCACATCCAAAGCACACTCTTTTTGAGCGCTGTACGCCAGGCGTATTCACCAGTAAGCAACCCATAGCGCGTGGGTGTACACACACTGCTCGGGGTATGTGCATCGGTAAAGCGCATCCCCTCTGCTGCCAGCTGGTTTATGTGGGGTGTCGGAATTTTTGAGGCGTCATTGTACACCTGCGGATCGCCGTATCCCAGGTCATCTGCCAAAATGATAACCACATTCGGGTTTCTCTTTTTCTCCTTACACCCCACAGAAAGTAAAAGTCCTGAAAGGATAATGAAAATGTATTGTCTGATTTTCATGATTTGGTTCGTTTACTTCAGCATGCCTGTTTTTATCTGGTTATCACTCCTATCTCAGCCGCTGACAGAGTAGCGTCATTGTTGACATTGGAGAGGCTCGTAAACCGGATATATTTTGCTTTCACTACCCGCTTGAAAAAGACCTCCTGCTTTACCGGGTTGTTTTTGATGTTGCCAAACTCGCCCGTTTTGGTCTCCCATTTGGCTCCATCGGCACTCATTTCAAACGTATACTTTTTGCATACGCCTCCCAGCCCACTGGTACGGGGGGTGTAACTGAAGCCTTTCAGTTCCAGCGTTTCTCCCAGGTCTATTTCGATGGTATGGGGATGATCGGGGGCGTTTTCACTCCAGGGTGTATGCCACATGGTGTTGGGGTTGCCGTCTATGGCTTTTTCTCCTTCATATCCTTTGTGGCTCGACGACACAGACTTTACGGTCCATTTCGCAGGACTTACATCAAATCTTGCCTGTACCGTTTCGCTTCTTTCTGCTCCGTCTTTTATTACGGCTATGGCTTTCACATCTCCTCCTTTGGGCAAAGGTATAGGCGATGTGTATGGTGTAGAATTCAAATCCGGATCTGTACCGTCGAGGGTATAGTAGATTTTGGGATCCGGTGTTTTACACGAAATCGACACATCACCTTTTTTGTTTCTTCTAATTATCGGGTTCGAAAGCATTTCGGGAGCTTTGTAGAGTTCGAAGGCCGATAGCGTGGGGGCTACACGTGAGGCCAGTATCCTCAGCCGCACTTTTTCGGTTTTCACCATAGGAAACCTCCGTATGTTTTTATACCCCACTACTGTACCTTCGGATATTTGTTGCCATGTACCATCGATCCACACATCTACCGCAAATTCTTCGATGCGCTGGCCTTGTGTTTTTATGCATTCTTTCAGCACCAGCCTGTTAAATTCTTTCTGACCATCAAGGGCCAGTGTCAGTTCTGCCTGCTCCATACCATCGGCGGGTTTCCAAAAAGTATCTTCATTGCCATCGAGTACATTGTGAGCGCCTGCTCCTTTGTCTGCGTTTTCAGCTATAGCTTCGGCTCCCTTTGTCAGGTTATTGCTAAAGGTTTTGGAAAGAATACTCCCCACCTCCAGCAGTCTTTCTGCATCTTTATCGGGTATTAATCCTCTTCTGTCCGGCGTGAGGTTAAGCAAAAACACCGTGTTTCCGCCTACAGACCTGTACCAGGTATCAAGTATTTCTTCTACCGTTTTTACGTACTGGTTTTCGTCGCGATAAAACCAGCCATGACGGATCGAAGTATTGGTTTCTGCGGGATACCAGTACAAATACTTAGCATCTGTCAGCTTACTTCTGCTGCCCAGGTCTTCTTTGGTTTTGTCAGGCCAATCGTACTCATCGGGGTGCATGGGCACTGGCAATACACTCCACTCACTGGCTCTTGTGTGTCCGGCTTCATTGCCACACCATCTTACATCCGGCCCCTTTATGGCTATAAGAGCATCGGGCTGTAGTTTTCCTATCAGATCGTTCCAGGCTTCCCTATCGTATGTCTGGCTAGTTCCGGGCTTGGGATTGGCTCCATCAAACCACACCTCTACCACATCTCCATATTGGTACAGTACCTCATAGAGTTGGTTCATAAAAAGGGCGTTGTAATCATCCAGCTCATATTCATAGACTTTATCTGCTTTTTTCTGCAACTCCGGGTCAGACGGGATTTTGACTAGCTTTGGCTTAGATCCATTGCCATAAGTGCCCCCTTCGCGCTCTATCTCACTTAGGTCGGCCGGCGACAAGTACACGCCTATTTTGATTCCCTCCTTGCGAGCGGCCTTTACCAGATCACCGAGCAGGTCTCCTTTGCCGTCTTTCCATGGAGAGTTTTTTACCGAATGTGCCGTAGTGGTGGTAGGCCAAAGGCAAAATCCATCGTGGTGTTTAGCGGTGAGCATAGCCAGCTTCATACCTGCTCCTTTGATTACAGATATCCACTGCTCTGCGTCAAATTCCGTAGGGTTAAATACGGTGGGGTCTTCCATTCCATTTCCCCACTCTACTCCGGTAAATGTGTTTGGGCCAAAGTGAATAAAGGCAATATACTCCAGCTTTTGCCAGGCATATTGTTGCGGTGTAGGTACTACCAGTGTAGATTTTCGTACAATTTCATTCAGGTCGTCACCGGGTGCTACAGCCACAAGGTTAGCCGGCTTTTCAGCTGGTTTGTCTTGCTTGCATGCTGCTGTCAATAGCAGCAGAGAGAAAATAAAAAGCGTGTGTTTTTTCATGGTTTTATTTTTGCAAAAAATCAGATAGAATGGATGATGCCCTATATTTTGCTCATCACCTCATGTGCGGGTTGTGTTCATGTAGTACTTACAGGTTTGGAAAACTCTTCAATAACTGCGTGGTATTCTGCTAAGCCTGATGGCGTAAAATGCGGTGTAATCAAGTCCCATATATGTCTTACCATTTCTCCTTTCTTACTTAAATCAAAATTGGAGAGCACCACTTCCTGGGGATACCAAAAAGTGATTAAAATGCGAATGGTGTGTTGTAAACGGTCATAATACCCCTCTCTGGGTTCGGGTTTCATGTAGCCACAGTTTACACACTTCTGGAGCAGTCCGGTCATTTGGGTTTTGCGTACCAAAAGCGTGTCTTTCAACAGGGCATTTACCTGCTCAAAGTTTCGGGAAATTTCCAACACATCCAGGTTGAAAAACTTATACTTAGACTGAAACTCTTCCAGCCTCACCAATATCCTGTGCAGGTATGCGATAGGATGCTGTATGTCTTCGTCGCTACCTGTATAGTAGGACGTCACCTCCTCACGCATCTGATTATAGATGGCCAGCACTAGCGCTTCTTTGTTTGGAAAATGGTACTCCAGATTGCCATGACTAATCTTGATATCTGCTGCGATGTGACGACTAGTGACATTTGACAGCCCCCTTTCGTTGTATAGTTTGATAGCCGAAGCTATTATTTTATCTTTTGTTTTCATGCTAAATTACAAATTAGGGCAATGGCCCTAATGGCAATTTTAGAGATTTATGCCCTGAATTCAAATGAAATAGCAAAGTTTTAAAAAACGCCTTAATCTACAACTATCTCCCAATCGTCGGTACGGAAGGAAGAAGCGGGAAGCCCTTCGGTATTGAATAGGTTGGGTTCGGCAATGTTGTCCCAGGCTAAACGCACCGCTACAGGGTCTTTGATTTTTTTGCCTGAAACGACAATCGTACTCCCTTCAATTTTGGCTTTGGCAGGGCTAAATTGCTGATCGGCGGCTGCTATTTCAAAATGCGTCAACTCACCTCCTCTGGCTTCCAATCCTTTTTCTGCATAATCGAAATACAGCCTGACTTTCCTTCCTTCCTTTTTCATCTCCCTATATACCGGGCCTGAATAAGCAATGTCAGGTTTATTGTAGGTTTTGGCCAGTGCCCATTGAGCCAATCGATAACCCACATCCTGCTTGTTGGTAGGATGGATATTGCCTATATCTCCTATGTCGCTAATCACCACCATACCTGTCTGAGGCACATTCATAGATAACAACTGAGCTTCTCGTAGCAGTACTCCTATGTTGGGTTTGTTGTATTTGAATGGGGCTATCTGCACATAGTAAAAAGGAAATTCTTTATTCCACTCTTTGCGCCAATTTTGGATCAAAGCCGGAAACAACTGCCTGTAATTGAGTGGGGCTACTGTATTGGATTCGCCCTGATACCAAATCACCCCGGCCAAAGTATAGGGGATAACTGGGGCTATCATGGCATTGAATGCCGAGCCGGGTTTTCTGGGCCACCACTCTGTTGGACGTAGTTTTTCTGCATTAGTCTTAAAATCGGGATTGCTGCTCACTACTTCTTCATCCATCCATACTTCGGCGGCTGTTCCTCCCCAGCTGGCATGAATCAAACCAATGGGTATGTTCATTTGTTTGTACAATTCTCTACCAAAGAAATACGCTGTACCGCTAAAGGTTTTCATGGTTTCTGGCGTACAAACCTGCCAGCTTCCTGTCAGGTCGTCCTGGCGGGCATCTGCAGTGGCTTTGGCTACATGAAACAATCTGATATTGGGGTAATTTGCCTGCTTTACTTCCTCTTTGGCATCATTAAAAGAATAGCCGTGTGTAGCTGACGACTCCATATTGGATTGGCCCGAGCATAGCCACACCTCTCCTATCATTACATTTTCCAGTTCGAGGGTGTTGTTTGCCTGTATACGCACGGTGTAGGGTCCTCCTGCTGTAGGGGTGTTCAGGGTGGTTTTCCATCGGGCGCCACTTCCTGTCTTCGTTTCTACAGTTCTATTGTCCCAGCTACCGGTAATTTTAACGACCTCACCCGGACTACCCCAGCCCCAGATCGCTACCGTATCGTTTTGCTGAAGTACCATGTGTGAGCCAAAAATAGCTGGAAGGCGCACATCTGCCCGGGTCTGCCATGTGGCTGCAACCAGAAAAAAAAGTATTGCAATTCGTTTCATAGTTTATATTTGATGTGGTTGGTGTTACTTTAACAGTTCTGCAATAACAGGCGCCAGCAATTCGTATCCTTGTTTGTTGGGGTGAAGGCCATCGGTAAACAATGCCTCGTTGATCGTGCCCTCAGCATTGAGCAATACTGTACCGGGATCTGCATAGCGTACATTTTTCCACCCAGCTAATTGTTGCATCATGATGTTCACTGTTTTTACGCGCTTTTCCTGTCCTCTGCGAGGGTAAATACCCAACATGTGTATAGTAGCATTGGGTTGTTTTGCCCGCACAGCATCTATCACGGCCGACAGCCCTGCAATGATTTCTTCATTGGTATTCAGTCCAAAGTTATTCGTACCCAGCATCATCATAACATGATCGGCCTGGTAGCCATCCAATTCATCGTGATAGATTCGCCAGAGCACATTTTCTATACGATCCCAGCCAAATCCAAAATTGCCCGTTTCGAGAGGGGCAAGGTACTTTTTCCATGATTTTTCTCCCCTGGCAATAGGAGCCTCAGGCATCCCTGCCCAATAGTGGGTAATGGAATTGCCAATAAAACACACCTTGGGAGGGTTGCTTTTGTTTTGAGTCAATATGGCCTGGTGGCGGGCTTCCCATTCGTACATACCCGGTTCTCTACGCTGAGTCACAGGGATGGTAGTACTGATGGCACCCACCGGCTGACTCAGTATTTGCCGGATGGCATTTTCACAAGCTTTAGCATGAGCCATCATCCCCAGATCTGTAGGATGCGTGCCGTCCACATAATCTTCCATGCGTAGGTTTAGTTCTTCTTTTGTAAGGAGAAACAAATCCTGAATACCTTCATTTTTCAGGTCTGTATAAGACTTTTTCAATACCTCGTTGAGTTGGGTATACACTGCATGCCTGCTACTGCTGAGGGTGCCGTCCGAATAACCACTGTGCTCTACCAATAAAATGGGGGTGTCTGGCCTTCGTTGTTTTAGGGTCTTCACCGATTTTTTGATACGCCTCTCTACTTCTTCTACCGTTCGGTCTTTTGTGGGGGTAAGGTTTGGCAGGCAATCAAGTACATACACTTTGGCTTCTATTTCACTGATCAGGTCAATTAACTCGTCTTCCAACCTGCCGTTTCCAGAAAAACCCAGATTGATAAGCGGCCTGTCCAGTTTGCGCTGCAGAATATTTGTCCATGCCATACCGGGTCGCGATGCACATGCTCCCTGTGCGATAGAAGTACCATAGACCGCTATTGGTTTTTCCTGTCTCACCGGAATCGCTTCGATGGTTGCTCCTTCGGGTACACCTATTTCCAGCCACTTCACTCCGTTGTACAGGGGCAGATAAAGCTGGTAATCTCTACCGAGGTTGTGGTATTTTTCCCGGGCATCTATCCCCGAAAAATTGTACACACAAGTATCACCAAAATGCCGCCTACCCAACAACCAGTGCCAGGCTCCCTCTCCGTCTTTGGCATATAAGTCTACCCCACTCACACCTGTGGCAGGCATATGATTCATCTCAAAGTTGCCGGTAACGCCATAGCGTACCTTTATTTGCTCTGCATTGGTGCGAAAACGAACCATCAGACCGGCAGCATGTTTGGATAAGTTCCAGACTGCCCCTCTGACCTGATCTTTTGCCCTCAGGGGTAACCTATCGTAGGGTGTCTCCACTTCGGCAGTCCAGGCCTGGCCTTCCACATAGGATTGTTCACCCGTTACCGGGTTCCACCACTGAAAAACCTGATCTTGGGCATGGGAAAATTGCACTAAGCTGAAGAGCGTCAGCAAAAAAACGTTTTTTTTAAAGGTCATAGTCAAATTAGGTTGGTAGTAAACTTAACCCCAACATGTTTAGTGAGACTTTCTTTATCCGTCTCTGAAAACACTTGCGCTTGTATTTTGAGGTCAAAGAGGGAAAATTACGATAATTCTTGAAACTGTTCACACTTTTAGTCCATGCTTTTTAAGCTCATACTCCCTTTCCTGTGCACCAAAGCAGCAGATAATACCCTTTTGGGTTAGCGGCAGGCATGTCATCTCCTGCATTTGACAAGCATCTAATTACATCGTTGAAGGTAATCATCCATCAAAACGGTCGTAATTGTGACCCTATATGACGCAGGGGTGCCTCACCCGTAAAAGCGGATTCTTTGGTATACTCGCTACATAGAATTGCAGGAAACAAGCCGAAATGAGGAAAATACGGCTATGGTTGACGTTTTACTAAACACAACAAAAAAAGGCATCCAAAATGAATGCCTTTCTGATCAAAAAAATATCACGCTATGCCTTATCTATCGATAAGAATAGTTGTTGTTGTGGAGCTATTTTCTGATTGTATTTTTAAAAAATAAACACCTGATTTTACATTCCTAACATCTAATTGACGATGCATGGCATCAAGCTGTTTAGTTACCACCGGAATTCCCTTCACATCATACATTACTGCCTGAAATATCGAAGCATCCAGTCCTTCTATTTGTATGTATTGGTGGGCCGGGTTGGGGTAAATATTCACTTCCAGCAACTGATCTTCCATGCCTGCCGGTATGGCTACTTCGAATACCACAGTAGCGGTGGCTGGGTTATAGTTTTCATTGCCGGATTGTGAAACAGTAATTGTCACCACTCCTACTGCTCCGGTTAACGTTACCTGATTGCCCACTATAGTGGCCGGGCCATCAATGCTGTACGACAGTTCCAAATTGGAATCCACCGTTGCGTCTACAGCAAAGGGTGCTTCGTCATTCAGCATATCTGCTATAGGTGTTATCGTTATTACCTGATCTGCTTTCTCTATGGTCAGTTCGCCGTTTACCAATACGAATGAATAATTATCGGAGGCTCCTCCCGCTAATGCGATGGGATACACACCAGCATTGGCCGATGCAGTGGCAGTAGTGGAAATGCTTGGTTCTTCTGCCAAGGTGGAAGCATCATCCTGCCCTACAAATCCGCTGTATTCGTACGTGAGCGATGGCAGTGCATCGCCATAGGTGATCACATGACTATCGGCTGTTACAGTAAGCGGTGCTTTGGCTACTGTAAAACTCTTCCGCACGGGGGTAGCCGGCAGGTAATCATCATTTCCGGCCTGAGTCAGTTCCAGTGTAACTTCTCCTGCTCCGGTTATCGACAATAGATTGTTTGTGATCACTGCTGATCCACTCACCACCGCTATATCTACCGGCAGTTGCGAGCTGGCAACAGCTGAGAGCGCAAAGTCGGCATCACCATAAGTCTTGCCTGAGGGAGTCTCAAAGGAAATTGTCTGTGATTGCTTATACTCTTTCACGGAAACGGTAGCTGTAGCCGTGCTACTGTTTCCACTTTTATCTGCTACAGTCAAAACTACCGCATTAGCTCCCAGGTCGTTTTCAGTGAAAGTCGCTATGTCTACACTGAAAGATAGCACTCCGGAACAATTATCAGTAGAGAGGTTGTCCAGGTCAGCTCCCTCAATAGTGGCAGTATTGTTCGCATCCAATCGTACAGTAATATCCTTAGCGCGCGCTACGGGAGCAATGATATCCTCTACCGTCACTGTGGCCGTTGACACTGCTACATTCCCACTTTCATCTTCTACAGACAGCTCTACCGTGTTGTTTCCTAAATCATCACATGTAAAATGTTTTTTATCCAGACTTAAAAGAAGACCTGTCTGAGGCGTACAGTTGTCGTGCGACCCATTATTGACCGATGCTGCTGCGACGGTGGCTTCACCATTGTCTCCCAACTGCACAGTCAGGTTTTGGGCTATTACCACCGGCGGGGTTACATCCTGTACAGTTACTACGGCTGTAGCTGCAGTTTGATTACCAGCAGCATCTGTCACTGTAAGTGTCACCGTATTGGTCCCCAGGTCCGCGCAGGTAAAGTCTGTTTTGTCCAGAGAAAATGTTAAATCCTGACTGGCTGTGCAATTATCCGACGAGCCATTATCTATGTCCGATACTGCTACAGACACATTGCCTGTAGCGTCCAGTTGCACGCTTGTATTTTTTACTACTGCCTCGGGCGCCAGCTTATCTTCTACTGTCACCACTGCGGTGGTGGTAGCGGTATTTCCCGACAAGTCCGCTACTGTAAGCGTAACTGTATTGGTTCCCATTTCGGCACAGGAAAACGCTGTTTTGTCCAGACTAAGCTCCAGATCAACTGCAGCAGTACAATTGTCAGCTGAACCATCATTGACCATCTGCGGTGTAACATGCGCTACTCCTGTAGCATCCAGCTGCACTGTTACCTGCTTCGCTGTAGCCACGGGAGCTATCTTATCCACTACGGTTACCGCTGCTTGTGCTGACGACTGATTACCAGCAGCATCTGCCACCGTTAACGTTACATTTTTTACTCCTAAATCCGCACAAGTAAATGTGGACTTGTCGAGACTAAGGGTCAAACCGGCCTTTTCGGTACAGTTGTCGGCCGAATTGTCGTCTACTCTATCAGCCGTGATGGTCGCCATACCGCTGGCATCCAAAGCTACTTCTATATTTTGAGTGGTTACTGCAGGAGCCATAGCATCCTGCACTTCTATTTCAGCAGTGGTGGTAGCCGTATTTCCTGCTGCATCCTGCACTGTGAGGGTAACGACATGCGTACCCAAATCTGCACAGGTAAACTCTGTCTTGTCAATAGCCAGCAGCAGTGCTGCATCCGCTGTACAGTTGTCATTCGAACCATGGTTTACTGCATCGGGTGCTACCGACACAGCACCTACAGCATCCAATACCACTACTATATCCTGTGCTACAGCTATGGGAGGGGTCTTATCTTCGATGGTTATAACTGCAGTAGCGGTAGCCTGGTTACCGGATATGTCTTCCACAGTCAGCACTACAGTGTTAGCTCCTACATCGGCACACCCGAAAGTGGTCCTGTCCAGGCTAAAAACCAATTGATTGGCCGGCGTATCATCATCGGAAGATCCGTTATCAACCTGCTCTGGGTTTACTACTACGGCATTGGTGTTGTCCAACTGTACTGTCAGGTTTTGTGCTACAGCTGTGGGTGCTACAAAATTTCTAGGCACTGATCCGTACTCATAAGCCCCTCGATCTACCGTACTGCTGGCAATTCGGATATTTCCAGACAAATCTGACAGCAAAGTAGCCGGCACTTTACTATTGTTGCCACTGTTGATGGCCGGAGATCCTGCCGCCAGTGTAAAATCCTGGGATACAGCGTCTGTAAACATCGGATCCTGGTTTATATTATCAGATGCTGTAACGGTTGTTGCTTTGGCGCTAAAATCTGTTTGGTTAGAGATATTGTGTGTAAAAACCAGGCTGTTAAGCTTGTGTGTTGGTCGATTCATAAAACCAATTACCTGAGGGTTGACTACCACTGGTGAGCTCATATTTTGATAGAAAATATTGTTGTGAAAAACCGCATGGGCTACCGAAGTGGTATTGTTGTTTAACCTCCTGATCACGATTGTTCCTTTGTCGTTGGTACTGTTGGTACCCAGGTCTTTGTTTTCAGTAAAGGTGCTGTTTATTACCTCCAGATTTATACGCCCGTCATTAGCCCCAAAAAACAAACTACTACCAGAAAATCCATCGCCGGCAGAAACATCGCCGGCTACATTGGCATGAAACAAGGCATTGTGCACCTTGACATCCAGCACTGCACCTCCGTCTACATAAGTAGAAAAGCCTGCTCCATAGCGCGCAAAGTTGTTTTTAGTGATACAGTTTTCAATATGCAGCGTATTCTCACTTCCGGACAAAAACGGCATGTGCACATTCCCCTCTCTGTTGGATACATTTTTACTAATGATGGAATTTTTTATGGTCAGGCTATTGGCATTCGCACTCTTGTAGATTGCTCCTCCCCGGTTGTATAGATTGTTTCCGGTATTATTTGCCTGCCCTCCTGTTATCGTTACTCCGTCTATCAGGGTATTACTTCCTTCCACATACACTACTCTGTACGCATTGTCACTTCTGAGGCTATTGGAGTAAGTAACCAGCCCGTCATCGTTGGACGAGAGGTCTCCTGAGAGCACGGTTGGATTGTTTTTCCAGTCCCTTCCTTCCAGTTGTGTTTCTATGCCTGCAAACCCTCCGTAGAGCTTTACGCCTTTTTTGAGTGTAAAATACTGTGTTCTGTCGGAAGCATGGGGAGTGTAAGTGCCCTGCGCTACCCAAATCTGATCTCCGGGAGCTGTGGCATTTTCCATGGCTGTTTTCAGGTTGGTATAGGCGTCAGCCCAGGATGTACCGTCATTGTTGCCGGTTGCGTCGCTTTTTACATAGAGCGTTACAGGAGATGTACGGGCACTGTACAATTCCCCCACCTGCACATCGGACAGCACCGAATTATACAACTGAATATCGTCTATTTTATCCTGATAATGCTGAGCACTTCCATTCTGAACATTGCCAACAGCCAAAGGCATGCTGTCAACGGTTCGGGGAGAACCTCCAATCACTGTTATTTCGCGCGTTACGGTTTGCTCCAGCACATTATCCACATACAATTTATAGGTTACTCTGGGGATATTACCGTTGGTGGTAATTCGCTGGCCCGGAGTAAAAGTAAGCACTACATGGTGCCACTGTCCGTCAGCGATTCCGGTTTTGGTCAGAATGGTGGTGGCAGACACATAGTGGCTGTGCCCGTTGTAAACCCAAAACCTGGCACTCGCCTTCAAGTCGCCATTGTGTAAATAGACCCTATACCCGATCGGACCTTTGCCTCCGGGGTTGCCTCCGTACTGATCCAGTATGTATCGGTTGTCAGCATCATTGGTACTGGTATTTATCCAAAAGCTAACCGAAAAATTAGTTTTATTTCCACCGGTTTGCTCTTTCAGCATATCGCCATTGAGCGAAAGGGCATTGGCGGAATAGCCGTCCCTGTCATTCGCTCCCGCTAAAGCACTCCCTGTTTGGGTCAGGTGGTTGGTGATAGAGCCGGTGTTTTCTAAAGAGCCGGCTGTGAAAAAATATTCTGAGAAAGGTACTTGTGCCTGTACTGAAAAAAACAGCAGCGTTAGTAGTAAAGTAAGGTTCGTTTTCATGTGGATTCTGATTTAATAAAGAACTAAACCAAAACTACTTCTGAACCGAACCTCCCCGGCCTCACAATTGCTGAACTGCCGCTTTCAACTGCTAAAGCCTGCGCAAAATAAATGGATCAAATACCCTGCATCAGTTGCATAAACTCCTCTGTTTTTTCACGGGACAGGGACACGGACTTATCATTGTCCATTACGATATATCCTCCGTCTGACTTTACGTATTTTTTTATGTATTTGAGGTTGACAAGGAAAGATCGATGTGGGCGGTAAAACAAATCAATATTTTGGAGCATTTCCACAAAATACTTGAGGGGCTTACTGATGAGCATTTTTTCATCTACTGTATGTATGTGGGTGTACATGCCTTCGGCTTCCATAAGAATGATGTCGTCGAATGAAACGAAACTTATACCGTCGTTTACCGGCAAACCTATTTTCCTAAAGGTATTGGATCGGAATGTTTCTTTTAGTTCTTCCAGCCTTTTGTTGATTTGGGATTTGCCCAAAAACTCCACCACCTTATCTACCGCGGCTTTTACCTTGCCGGCGCTTACCGGTTTTAGTATGTAATCCAACGCCGACAGTTGGATGGCCTGAATGGCGTACTCGTTGTAGGCGGTGGTAAAAACGATTTCAAAATTATAATCTTCTTTGTTTACAAATTCAAGAATTTCCAACCCGGAGTGATTGGGCATTTCTATATCTAAAAAAACAATTTCGGGCTGCTCTTTTTTGATCAGCTCTACCCCCTTTAGCAGGTTGTCAGCCTCAAAAGTAGCAGTAATACGCTTACAGGTTTCTTCAAGTAAAATACGAAGCAGGTTTCTGGCCTTAGCTTCATCGTCTATTATCAGTGCCTTCATTGTTTTGTTATCAGGGGAATGGTCAATATCACTTTCGTTCCTGTCGGATGGTTCTTGTCATCTACCCTATCCACGGTTTCTACTCCTATCTTATTGTTGGTCATCTGATTGAACAGTTCCAGACGGGTAGCTGTAGCTTCCGTGGCAAAAGACTTGTAGGCCTTTTGCTTTTTCTCTTCTATGGCCTTAGCTTGTTTTCTTCCTATCCCATCGTCTTCTATCACACACTGCACTACCCCGGGATTCAAAGCGCTAAACGACACGCCGATCGATTTCTTTCCTTGCTTGTGAAACAGGCCGTGCTTGATGGCATTTTCTACATACGGCTGGATAATCATGGTGGGAATATGCTTGCTTTCGCTGTTGATGCCTTCGTCTACATCGAGAGAATACTGCAACTCATCCCCAAAGCGCAAAGCTTCCAGCTCGAGGTACTTTTGCAGGGTTTCTATTTCGTCGGCCAGTGAAATGTATCCCTGATTGCTAAAATGAAGGTAACTGCGAATCAACTCGGCAAAAGTAGCCAGGTAATCGCCGGCAAGCTCTTTTTGATTCATAATGATAAACTCCTGAATCGAATTGAGTACGTTGAAGATAAAGTGTGGATTCATCTGTGCTTTCAGAGCTTTGAGCTCACTGTCACGGTATTGTTTTTCTAAAGCCAGTCGCTTTTGAGATTCTTTGAGCTGCAGCGCCATTATTTCTGCTTTTTTTACCTGTCGTATTCTCAGGAGGTAAAAGCTGGCACTCACCACCACCAATATGGCTATGATTACAGCGGCAATGAAAAGTATGAGGTTTTGCCGGCTTTCGGCTTCCGCCAGTGCCGCACGTTTTTCTGCCAGCTCTTTTTCTGCCGCTATTTGCTCTGTCTCATACTTGGTTTTCATATCGGCTATCAGCTTGTCGGTCTTTTGGTTGTCTATTGAGTCCTTCATCAGATTATACACGCTATTGGCTTCCTTGGCTTTGTCCAGTTCTCCCACGATATTATAGGCGATAAACAACCTCTGATTGATTTCTTTTACAAAATAGAGCTTACCTATTTGCTCGTAAATTTCCAATGACTTGCGGTATAGCGGTATAGATTCTTTGTGCCTGCCCTCCAAAGAACTGACTGACGCCAACTCGTAATATACCAGCGCCTCATTACTCACCTGTTTTTGTGCTATATAATAAGGCAACACCTTGTTGAAGTGTTTTTTGGCCTTGTCGTACTCATCCACATATTTGTAATGCTGCCCCAGTGTCAGGGTCAGCATCATTTCGCCCGGCACAAAGTTTACCCGTTTTGATATGTCCAGCGCCCGTTTATAATTGGCTTCTGCTTCCTCAAACTGCTTCAGTTCTTTGTAGGAGTTGCCCAGGTCAAAATAGTACCTGGCTTTAAAAGCACTTTCCGGGTCGTTTTCCACCAGCTGTGCATTCTTTTTGTTTATCTCCAATGCTTTCTCAAAAAAGCCTTTGTCGCGATACAGTCGAGCCAAAAGACTGTTGGTAAGTAATATCTCGCTTGTGTTTTGCCTGTTTTCAAGCACTTTCAGCGAGGCTATGGCTTTGTCAATTGCCTTGTCGTACATACCCTTTCGCAGGTAGTAGGCTGCCAGACTCCTAAGGGCTATTCCCTGGCGTATGTACAACTGCTTTTCCTGTGCTATTTCCAATGCTTCATTGATCAGAGGAAGTCCCTTTTCAAACTCCTTAAACTGATAGAAGTTGGCCGCTTCGATCAATGCATCTACACGTATGCTGTCGCGCAGGGTACGTGTATCCAATACCTGCAGCAAACTGTCCTGTTCTTCCTCCTGTGCCAGCACACAAAAAGACACACACAGGCAAAACATCAATAGTATTTTCTTCATTTCTTCCGGGTTGTATAAAGCACAAATGGTAAATATGCCTTATTTGTAGCGAACCTGCAGCTTTCTGATGCTACTATTTCACAGCGTAATACTACCCAACCTTCTGAAACAATTCGGGCATCTGCTTCTGAAACACGGACTTGGGTTTCTAAACCGGCACCTGGCACATTTAGACGCTGTGGATAAAACCAGTATTAGTATTTTTTAAAAAGTGATTTATACCCGGTAGGGTTTTTCTCAGCCTCGCCGTTTCATGTTTAGAAACTCATACCATAATTATTTACTAACATGAATTTAGACCTATCACAACCTATCAGATTATTAACGGCAATAGCAATTTTTGCAGCGGCTATTTCCTGCACACCGGATACGGCTGTAGCCCCGTCTGCCAAGGGCTACCTTAGCTTGTCGGTTTCAGCTCCTGCTACATCCGCAAGTGGCCGCACAGCCTCGGAGGATTACAAATACCTAATTGTATCCATCAAAAACGAAACGGGCGATTATGTTCTCAACAACGAAAAGCTAAGTTTGATCAAATTTGGAAATGGCTATTTTACTGAAAACATCCAATTCGAAACAGGTGACTATACGGTCGAAGATTTTATCGTACTGGATGCTGAGGAAAATGCAGTCTTGATAGCTCCAAAAGAGGGCTCAGAATATGCCCAGTATGTAGATAACCCGCTTCCTGTAACTTATACTGTGAATGAGGAAGAAACGCTGATTAAAACGATAGAGGTGATAGATGCTACAATTGACGAACCGTCCAGTTTTGGGTATACCATACTTACATTTAATCATGTGAAATTGGTAAACCTGGAGCATGGGCTGCTGGCTCATTACACTTTTGATGGTGACGCCAAAGACCTCAGTGGCAATGGATATGATGGCGAAGTATTCGGCGCTTCGCTTACTGCAAGCAGAAGAGGTCATGCCGATCAGGCTTATCGGTTTAACGGCACCACAGACTATATAGAAACAGGCATTGCCGACAGCCTGCTTACTCACCTGAGCAGCTTTAGTTTTGGGTGCTGGGTGAAATTCGACTCGCTCAACAACACTCGCCAGGTGCTGATCTCAAACACCCGCGATGGCAATGCCATGTTTACCCAGCGCCTGGAAGACAATCTAATCACCACAGGTCTGTACAGCCAACTGGATAGCACTACCTACCGGTGGTCTCAAATGAAGATCGGAAAGGCTCAGCAAACCATTTCACAACATTCATGGTATCATTTTGTAACAGTATACGACGGCAGCTCGCTACGTCTATATGTGAACGGAGGCCTGGTGTCTGACAAAGCAGCAACCGGAACTCTGGCCAGACAAGGTAGTGTAGCCCGCACAATCAAGCTGGGAAGCAATGCCGACAAACGAACTCAATATATGCTCGAAGGAGTGCTGGATGAAGTAAGAATCTATACAAGAGCACTTACACCCCTCGAAATTGAGACCTGGTATTCCACCTATTAGGTTTATTAATTAGTTCCTGACACTTCGGGTAAAGCTTGAAAAGCTCAACCTTTTTCTCTCAACAAGTTGTTTTTCTCTGCAAACCCGGAGTGTCTTTTTCATCTCCCTTTCACCACACGCTAAGTACAGATTGATGCCCTTTATCAGATAAACACATTTTCCTGAAAACGTTCAGGCCGTTTAGTCCAGTGCTATGGTTCTCCCCTCTTTGATGGATTGATCAGCAGCCAACACAATCTGCAAGCTACTTAATGCATCCTGCATATGATCCGTCAGGTCTATATCCTGTTGTATGGCATCCAGAAAGTACTGCTGCTCCCGCTTGCAAAGCTCGTTGTGATCGGGTTCGTCTTCAAGGTTTACATAATCGTCTGCCTTTACAAACTGATTGTTGCTATCCTGCTGGCTGCTATGCACCTTGAGTCGCTGAGTCTGGGTGTGCATATCAATATTGTCAGAGTCTACCTGCTCTATCTGATCGGCCACTATACTCACACATCCCTGCGGGCCTACTACATCTTTGATAAAAAAAGCCGTTTCGCTCATCATTGGGCCCCATCCGGCTTCATACCAGCCTACGCTTCCATCAGCAAAACGCACCTGCAGCTGACCATAGTTGTACATATCTTCTGCTATCTGGTCGGTTAGCCTTGCCCCAATGGCCGTTACACTTACAGGTGTGGAGCGAGTCATCTGACACATAACGTCTACATAGTGTACACCACAATCCACTATGGGCGACATGGATTTCATCAGGTTTTTATGTGTATCCCACATTGCACCTTTGCTTTGCTGGTTTAGGTTCATGCGCATTACCAGCGGCTTACCCAGGTTTTGCGCCATTTCCACAAAACGAATCCAGGAAGGGTGGTGCCTGAGTATATAACCCACCACCAGTTTCTTATTGGACTTCTTAGCGGCTTCTACCACCTGCTGTGCTCCTTCATAATCGGGAGCTACCGGTTTTTCTAAAAACACGTGACATCCATTTTCAAATGCCTTTACCGCATAGGGCACGTGTGTATCGGGGTAGGTAGAGATACATACTGCATCGGGTTGGGTAGCCTCCAGTGCTTCATAGTAGTCGTGATAAAGCGGATAGCCGCCTCCCAGCTTCTCATTGAGTACGGCATTGCTATCGCCTCGGCTTACGATCCCACATATGGTTACTCCTCCCATTTGGTGGTAGGCCAGTGCGTGGCTGGCGCCCATGTTGCCACAGCCTACTACCAGTATTTTTATGTTGCTCATTTCTATATATCTGTCAGGTTTCTCAAAAAAATGTGATCGCCGAAATTATTTATTCTGCAGGACAAATAACAGGCCTGAAAGATTTTTAAGCCTTTGCTTAAACCGAAAAACAACAATTTGTGAGGGGCTTTATGGCTTGAATTGCTGACGACAATCCGTGCAGGTGTAATTGTTGATCAGGTTACCAACCGGTGACAAGAAAAATATACCTATGAAAGCTACCATTAGTTTATTGGCTATACTTTCATTTTTGTTGACAATGCTACCGGAATCGCAATTGGGACACCTGATTTTTCCGGTATTTACAGGCATTATCTCTCTGGCTTTATCCAGGTCTTCCTCCGGTACCATTACACGCACACCACTTCCCATCATGTTGTAGAAGTGTGGCATCAGATTGGTAAAATGTTCATTGTTTAGGAAACACAAAACCCCTTCCGCTTCCAGCTTCGTCCGGATCAAATTGGCTTTGATGGTATTGTCGCAGGTAGTTAAAAGGGCGAGTTTCATATATGAGGGGTTTTTGGTGATATCAGTAAGTGTATTTTTATTTACATACGTTTTTATTACCCTTTAAGTAACAGTACAGGCCTGAATTTATTTCACAATATGACAAAACTCTTTTTAAATCAAGCTTTTGAGTAAGCTTCCTTTTTCCATAAACAAAAAAGCCCACAGTTACTCATCATCACTGTGGGCTATCCGCGCTTTCTGTATCGGTAAGGCTTCTGTTATTCTGGCTGTGTCAGAGGATAGGTTTTATCGTATTGCCCCAGTTGGTTTTTCTTCCACACAGCACCTTCGAGAAAAAGCGGGTGTGGCAGGCTCACGTCCCATTCGCCCAGTTTTTTCAGCAGCCTTTTGGTCACTTCCAGATTATCCAGTGCCAGGTTGTTTTGTTCTGACCAGTCGGTGGGCAGGTGATACAGCATCGGCAACCTATCCGGCAGGCGCACTAGCTTCCAGTCTCCTTCGCGAATAGAAGCACTGATAGTAAAGCGCCATTTCAACTCCTCGTGGGGTGCAGATGTTTTTTCTCCCTGCACATAGGGGATGATGTTTTTCCCATCCAGATTGTAGGCTTCTTTTACCTCTCCTCCTGCCTGCGCTATAAAGGTAGCGGCAAAATCCAAAGACGTTACCGGTTTGTCATAGATCTCGCCCTTGGGTAGCGTTCCCGGCCAGCTCATAATATAGGGCACATGAATGCCCCCTTCCAGCAGAGTGCCTTTTTTTCCGTTAAACGGCGCATTTACAGAAGCATTTGTCAGTACCGGCCCTCCATTGTCGCTGATAAACACAATAAGTGTATTGTTTTCCAGTCCGGCCTTGCGCACGGCCTCTACAATACGTCCTACGTTTACATCCAGCCGGTGTACCATAGCGCAGTAGGTTCGTCTTTTTTTATTTTTTATATGAGAAAAAAGGGCTAAATCCTCTTCGGTAGCCTGCATAGGCGTATGCGGCGCATTGAATGAGGCAAAAAGAAAGAAAGGCTCATCGCGATGACGCTGAATAAAATCCACACATTCTGTGCCTACATCGTCGGTAATGTAGGTAATAGGCGATGGTTCTTTGTAATTGCACTCTATCGGGCTTTTGTAACCTTTGCCGTTTGGCTCGGAGGTGAAATAGTCGTGTCCGCCCCCGGTATATCCCCAAAACTCATCAAACCCTCTCTTCAACGGGTGAAACTGTGGCTCGTACCCGAGGTGCCATTTGCCTACCAGCCCGCTTACATAACCAAGGGGTTTTAGGTAGTCGGGAATCGTTTTTTCAGTCACCGGCAAGCCCAGATATTCAGGGTCAAATCCCGGCTGATTATGAGCCAGGTTATTGTCATGACCAAATTCCACCTGATTTCGTCCGGTAATCAAACCGGCTCGCGAGGGGCTGCAAACCGCCGACGACACATAGCCGTTGGTAAAGTTTACCCCATTTTTCGCCAAACCATCAATATTTGGCGTGTTAATTTGCTTGCTTCCATTGAGGCTTAAATCTGCATAACCCAGATCATCTGCTACGATGAGTATGTAGTTGGGTTTGGTCTGGTTGGCCGACCGCTGGCGTGCTTCTCCTGATACAGAAAAGCCCAGCGCCACCACCAAAACCAGAAGTCGTGTAGTTTTCATTGGCTTGGAAAAGGTTTAGTTCTGTAGTAATTGCAGCAATGATAACCTTTATTCTACAATTGCCTGATAAATAGTGCATGGATTCCACTGCCGGCACAAGAGGGGACTGGTCGTTTATTTGATTTTATCTGGCTTTTTTTATATAAAAAAAACTCCCCCGGCTTTTTATCTAAACCGAGGGAGTCTGTAGTGTTAATTTTATACGGGCAGTGCTTTTACTGCAATCCCAATATCTTTTTGTTCAATTCTTCGTCTGCACCACCTCCGGCAAAATCATCAAATGCTTTGTCGGTTACATTGATAATGTGCTTCTGAATAAACGGAGCTCCTTCTTTTGCTCCCTGGTCAGAGCTCTTGATGCAGCATTCCCACTCCATCACTGCCCAACCGTCGAAACCATACTGAGAAAGCTTAGTGAATATAGAAGCAAAATCAACCTGTCCATCTCCCAGAGACCTAAACCTTCCGGGTCTGTCTACCCAGTCAGAAAAGCTGCCGTATACGCCGGCTCTACCTGTAGGGTTAAACTCCGCATCTTTCACGTGAAATGCTTTGATAAACTCGTGGTAGATGTCGATGTGCTCCAAATAATCGAGCTGCTGAAGTACGTAGTGACTCGGATCATAGAGCATGTTTGCCCGGGCGTGATTGCCGGTTGCCTCACGGAAACGCTCGAAAGTAATACCATCGTGTAGGTCTTCTCCGGGGTGCAGCTCATAGCATACGTCTACACCGTGTTTGTCAAATTCGTTGAGAATAGGCAACCAGCGTGCTGCCAACTCTTTGAAGCCCATTTCTACCAAACCAGCCGGGCGCTGCGGCCATGGGTAGAATGTATGCCATAGCAACGCACCTGAAAATGTAGCATGTGCTTTCAATCCCATATTTTCACTGGCTTTGGCAGCCATCTTGAGTTGGTTCACAGCCCACTCGGTACGTGCTTTGTCGTTTCCTTTTACTGCATCCGGAGCAAATCCATCGAACATAGCTCCATAGGCTGGATGCACTGCTACCAACTGTCCCTGCAGGTGCGTAGAAAGTTCCGTTATCTGCATGCCGGCATCTTCTACTATACCTTTGATTTCGTCGGCGTAGGTTTTGCTCTCTGCTGCTTTTTGCAAATCTATAGCACGAGCATCCCAGGTAGGGATCTGTACGCCTTTATATCCCAGGCCAGAGACCCAATCACAAATACTTTTCAGGTTATTAAATGGCTCCTGGTCGTCCAGAAACTGCGCCAAAAATATGGCTGGTCCTTTAATTGTGTTCATGTGTTTAATTAATTTGTAGTAATCCGTTTCATTCCGTTGTTTACTCACCGCATACTGCTACGGCAATTGTATTATGCTATACTGCGGGCGTTTTGAAAACACCCGACACAAAACCTCTCAAATGAAGCATATCGGGAAGGTATTTTGAGGTTTTTGTTTTTTTTCGAAAAAGAGAAAGAGAAACAGGCATTTGGTCTGGCCTCTCTATTCACCCTTCGAAAAATTCGAATTTACAAGATCGAAGTATTTAAAGCAATTAGCCGGCAATCAAAAATCCAAAAAGTATAAAATGAAGTTTAAAAAGAGGATTTTTGAACCGCCAGCGGAATGTGAATCTGAAAGCACACCGAAAACAAATTATCGTGCCCAGCCTGTGTACCCCAATCGGATATATTGTCGAGGTAGTCGGTCAGGGTATTCATATAACCTACCTGCACACCTACGCCATAGGCATTGGGCAATGTATACAATACGCCCACCTGAGTCGGAAGTGTAAGTGTAATGTTTCCATAAGTTTCATTCGGGGCACGGGTATCGAGTTGATTGACAAAACTCTTATTGAACTCATCCTGAGGATCGAATCGAAACAACCCCATGCCCTGAGATATGTATATCTTCCACTTTTCGGTATGGAGTACATTGTAGTGTAGTTCGTAATGAAAACCAGCTAACCGGGCAGTAAAAAAACGATTGGGTGTAGGCGCTGTATCACTTCCATCGTCAAATGTATACTGTATATTTTGTCCGGAAACCGATCCTATACTCACCACTAGGTGACCATTGAAGCGGCTAAACCGGTTAAATTTGAGACCGGCCTGAAACATAGACGACCACTTGCTATACGAAGCATTCAGGTCTCCTTTATAAGCCACCGGGCCAATGCCGAAAAATATTTCTTTTTGGCGGGGCAAAGAATCTGCAGCCTGGGCTAACGCGCCCCCTCCGCTTACCAGCAGTAGCACTATGATGACAAGGAAATGTTTCACTGTATATGCTTTGGTTTAAGAAAAAGGAAAATTAATAGAATATTTCCTCAAGTGCAGAAATGTATGAAAATAAATAGGCGAAAAGCGGGTCTGTTGCTAAAATCACTCCTTCTCTAAAGACAATATTCAATAAATGTGTATATTTCCATACACAACTATCAACTATACCTAAATGGACAAAATATCTACTATTATTCTGGCCGGATCGCTTATCATCGTCATGCTGGGCATGGGGCTATCGCTGGTTCTGGCCGATTTCAAACGCGTACTCATTTACCCCAAAGCCATCCTGATCGGCCTTACCAATCAACTAATCCTTCTTCCTCTGGTGGGCTTTGCCATTGCGTCGGCTTTTCCGCTTCGCCCGGAGATAGCCGTAGGCATTATGATATTGGCTGCCTGCCCCGGAGGCCCTACCTCCAACCTGATTACACACCTGGCAAAGGGAAATATTGCCCTGTCGGTATCGCTCACGGCACTTAGCAGCCTGATCACCATTTTCACCATTCCGCTGGTTACCAACATGGCGTTAAATCACTTTCTAAACGAAAGCAAAATCATTCAACTGGATGTGATTCAGACCATTGTTCAGATTATGGTCATCATACTCATACCGGTGAGCATTGGCATGATCGTACGGCATTATAAACCCGACTTTGCACAAAGAATGGCTAAACCGGTACGAAAAGGGTCAGCGATCGTGATCACACTGGTCATCATCGGTATTTTGATTAAAGAGAAAGACAACCTATTGTCCTATTTTGAAGAAGCCGGAGTAGTGTCGCTACTGCTCAATGCAGCCTCTATGCTCATTGGCTACTATTCATCCAGAATATTCAACATCCACCGCGAGAGTGCGATATCCATATCGATAGAGTCGGGCATTCAAAACGGCACGCTGGCCATTACGGTAGCTGTGGTACTGCTGGGCAATTCGGCTTTTGCTATCGCTCCGGCTATATACAGTATATTGATGTTTTTTACTGGTGGCTTGGCTATATACCTGGCAAACAAAAAAGAGATACCTGTAGAAAAAAGTCAGGGCTATTAATACGCCCTGACAGATATTCCTTTCATAAAATTGATGAATGCTTTGTTGACCACTGCATTGCCTCCCGGCGTAGGGTAATCTCCGGTAAAGTACCAGTCGCCCTCATGCTTGGGACATGCCTGATGCAGGCTTTCTACTGTCTGAAAGAGCACTTCCAGATCCGCTTTCATGCCTTTTGGCCGCACAATGTCCGTAATCTTAGCTGAAACCTGCTCGTAGGTAAACGGCGCGTAGAGTTCCTGCACATAGTTTTCCTGATCGCGTTTGCCTTTGTTGGCCACACATTTTTCCATTACTTCATCGAGCAGGTACTCCTGACCGGTTTCTTCCAGCAACTTGAGTACAGCTCTGAAGGCTACAAACTCCTTCATTTTACTCATGTCGATACCATAGCAATCGGGATATCGAATCTGAGGTGAAGACGAAACAACTACTATTTTTTTAGGCTCCAGCTTGTCCAGCAGGGTCAGGATACTTTTTTCCAGTGTAGTACCTCTCACTATGGAATCATCGATGATCACAAGGTTGTCTTTGCCTTTGTTTACTACCTCATAGGTGGTATCGTATACATTGGCCACCAGGTCATCACGTCCGGCATCCTGGGTGATAAACGTTCTCAGCTTGGCATCCTTTATTACCATTTTTTCTATCCGTGGACGAAACGAAAGAATGTCTTCCAGGTCATCCGGGCTAGGCTTCTTGTCTATCACGATTTCCTTGCGCTTTTGCACCAGGTAATCGTCCATTCCGTCCATCAGTCCCAAAAATGCTGTCTCGGCGGAGTTGGGTATGTAAGAAAAAATCGTATTTCGCAGGTCGAAGTTGATCGACTTCAATACATTGGGCACAAGCAGTCGGCCCAGTTTTTTTCTTTCTCTGTATATATCCGGATCAGAGCTTCGGGAAAAATAGATACGCTCGAAGCTGCACGACTTTTTAGGCAGTGGCTTGAGAAATCGCTCTAATTTATAATTTCCCTTGCTATCGATAATCATAGCATGTCCGGGTTCTATCTCATTGATGTCGTTGTAGTCGCAATCAAAAGCCGTTTTGATGGCCGGTTTTTCAGAAGCTACCACTACGATCTCGTCATCGGCATAGTAATATGCGGGACGTATTCCGGCAGGATCGCGCGCCACAAAAGACGACCCCTGTCCGATCATACCTGCCATCGCATAGCCTCCGTCAAAATCCTTGCACGATCGCACAAGTATTTTCTTGATAGACAGCTCGTCTTCTATGATTTTGGTAATCTCCTTGTTGGAGTATTTGTCTTTGTATTTTTTGAATATGGCCTGATTTTCCTCATCGAGGAAGTGGCCAATTTTCTCCATCACCGTTACGGTATCGGTTCTCTCCTTAGGGTTTTGTCCCAGGTCTACCAGGATGTTAAACAACTGATCCACATTGGTCATGTTGAAGTTGCCCGCCATTACCAGGTTACGACTTCTCCAGTTGTTTTGCCTCAAAAAAGGATGGCAACTTTCAATACTGTTTTCGCCATGTGTGCCGTAGCGCAAATGGCCCAGCCAAACCTCTCCGGTAAAACCGTAGTTTTTCTTCAGCCAGCCTTCTTCGTAGTATTTTTCTTTGCCTTCTTTTTTAGCCTTGGAAAACTTTTTTCCTACCTTATCAAAAACTTTTTTCAAAGGGTCCGGATCAATCGATCTGTAGCGGCTAATGTATCGATAACCAGGCTCCAATCCCAACTTGATATTAGCCACACCGACACCATCCTGGCCCCTGTTCTGCATTTTTTTCATCAGCAGCAAGAGCTTGTTGGCGCCATACATGGGCGTATCATACTTGTCAATATAATATTGGAGTGGTTTGCGTAGACGAAGGTGCGCTATACCGCACTCGTGTTTGATTGGGTCACTCATGTTCGTATTCTAAAATGCAAAGTTATATTTATTTGTCAAGTCAAACAACAAGTCAGCTTTAAAGAATAAGAGTAAAAGCAGTATTGTTATTAGTACCAGTACAAATTTATTTGCAAGTGTTAGATTCAGTTCAGTTTGTTGTTTTTCTGATTTAAAAATACTGATGTAAGGTATTTTTAGATAGTAAAACAAAGCAATGACTGTATTTACCAACCCTGCTATAAATAACCACAACATAAAACCGGACTGAGTGGTTTCATATTTTTCCCAAAGTGAAGAGAAAAGTAAAAATTTGGCAGAAAAACCTCCCGTAGGTGGCAGCCCTGTAAGCGATATCATCAACACCACAAGCACTCCTCCTATTATCGGTATTCGTTTTCCCACTCCCCGGTAATGATCGATTTCATACCTACCGTTTTGCTCCATAACTGCCACAAAATAAAATACACCTAAATTCATAAGTGTATATACCACAGCATAGAAAACAATACTCTGAAAACCAAACTGACTGTTGACCACTGCACCGATAATCAAAAAACCGGCATGAGCTATAGATGAGTAAGCCATCATGCGTTTGGCACGGGTCTGCCAAATGGCCGCCAGGTTACCAAAAAACATAGACACTATAGCCAACACACTGATCAACTCGACTGTCTGCAGCTGCCACGCGGGATGTGCTATGGCTGCTATCGCTCTAAATACAAACACCAGCACAGCCAACTTGGGCACTACGGAAAACACCGCTACTACCGGCGTGGGGGCTGCATCGTATACATCAGGGGTCCATATATGCATGGGTACCACCGACAACTTAAAAAACACACCTGCCAACATAAGCACTGTACCTACCAGGTGCAGTGTAGAAAAGTCTCCTCCTGAAAAAACATCGTGTAAAGCCAACGAACCGGAAAGTCCGTACAGCAATGACATTCCATACAACATAACTCCACTGGCCAGTGCCCCAAACAAGAGGTATTTTATCCCTGCTTCAAAGCCTTTTTTGCGAAAGCCCATAGCCGTAAGAATGTACGAAGGAATAGACATGAGCTCCAACGAAAGATAAAACACCAGGAGGTTGGCTGATTTGGTCATCAGGAATGCCCCCAGTAGTAATGAAAAAAGCACAAAATGATATTCCCCCATACTGCGGGTTTCGTTTTGCTGGCGGGGAAACACGAACGAAAAGAAAAGTGTAGCCAGAAAGATCAATTGAAACAGCCCCGACATAGGATCGGCCACCAGTGCTCCCCCGAAAGCCACCCCAAACGGCTGTGCTAACAGCGACGCTACAACACTTATTACCACAAAACCTGCACTAATACCTGTCTTCGTTTGCCAAGACCCGTTTTTGGCTACCAATTCTACCAGCAGCAACACAATAGCCGCTACCAGAATCGTACCTTCAGGAACAAGGTAAGCAATACCTCCCAGTATATCATTTAGCTTTTCTAAAAGCCCCTGATTATTGCTTCCCATTTACTTTGTATTTTTTAGGATTAAGATCAGATTTTCTTTACCCTGAGTCTGCACATGCTCCACAAAACTCATGATGGTTTCGTTCGTCAAATCCAGAATAAGCCCCGGAAAAATACCAAACACTACCATCATCACCAGTAGCGGTACAAACATGATGTATTCTCTGATAGTCAGGTCAGGCATTTGCCAATTGGCGTCTTTTATCCAATGTTTTCCAAAAAACATTCGCTGCAGTGTCCACAGTAGGTAAGCGGCTCCCAGCACAAGCCCGAGCAATGCTACCAACGGCATAAAAGTATGTATATAACCTACTGACACTGCGCCATCGAACGAACCTGCCAGCACCAGAAATTCAGCCATAAAACCACTCAGTCCCGGCAATCCAAGCGATGCGAAAAAGGTAATAAGCACCACCACTGCATAGCGAGGCATGCTGGCAGTAAGGCCACTATAGCTGGCTATCTGACGGTCGTGGGTACGATCATAGATCACTCCGGCAATCAAAAACAACGCCGCAGAAATAATACCGTGACTAAACATCTGAAACATGGAACCCGATACACTTTGTGTGGTAACAGCGGCTAGTCCCAGCAGCACAAACCCCATGTGTGACACAGAAGAATAGGCGATCAGGCGCTTTAGGTCGGATTGAGCCATGGCTACCAGAGCAGCATATACTATGGCTACCACTCCCATTAGTCCGATCCACCAGCCAAAATAGATCCCCCCCTCGGGAAAAATGGTGTACGCTATGCGATAAAGTCCATAACCACCTATTTTCAACAATATACCGGCTAGCACCACCGATATAGGTGTAGGTGCTTCCACGTGCGCATCGGGCAGCCAGGTATGCACCGGCACAGCCGGCAGCTTGATGGCAAATCCCACCAGTATGAGTAGAAATGCCCACAAACGATACGATAAACCGCAAAAGGTATCGGTGCTGTCAAGCGACAATACCGCCCCCGGCACGTAATTAGCCGAATCTATCATCAGCATCATATCAAACGAATGTGTGGCTATCCCTCCACCAGGCTCTACTACCGACATGCTAAGGGCGATCATTACGATCAGGATAAACACAGACCCAACCAGTGTGTAGAGGAAAAACTTAATCGAAGCATACTCCCTTCTTTTGCCTCCCCACATACCAATAAGAAAGTACATAGGTAGCAACATAAACTCGAAAAACAGGTAGAACAAAAAGAAATCGAGCGCTACAAAACACCCTACCACACTCGCACACAGCAATAGGTAAAGCGCAAAATAGCCTTTGGCGTTTTCTTTGATATTCCAGGAAGAAACCACACCTACCAGCAAGACGATAGCCGACAACAGTACCATGGTGATGCTAAGGCCATCTACTCCCAAAAAGTAGCGAATAGAGATAGCAGCCGAACTACCAATCTGCAGGCCGATCCAGTCTGTATTTTCCACAAACTGCAATCCTGACATGCCTATGCCCTGCTGCCCGGCATCAAAACCAGCCACCAGCACCAGCGCCAGCACCAACTCGATACACAACGCCACCAGCGACACCCACTTGTATAGCGGGGCTTTAGCGGCAGGTATGAGCAAAACCACTACTGCAGCCAGTAGCGGAGTAAATATGAGCAGCGACAATAAATGATTTCCGATCATTTCTAAAGCTTATAATTTATAGTAAAGCAATTAAAACCAATACAATACCCACCAGAGCCCACACGTAGTAGGACTGTACACGCCCGTTTTGTACTGAGCGAGCCAGGTGGCCAAGAGTGCCCGACAGGCGGGTAATAGCGCGGATGACACCATCCACCAGGTACTTATCCAGCCAACCCAGTATCTGTGAAAACACCACATGAAATACCCCTATGAAGTTGACTACACCATCCACATATCTTTTGTCTATAGTATACAGCGCAGCACTCAATCGCTGTGCAGGCTGTACGATAATTTTTTGTTGGATCAAATCCATATACCAATGGTGAAGCGACAAGCCTCCCAGATGCTGTCGGGCCGATTGACGTATTTTCTGTCCCTTGCCCATGCCGTAGATACAATAGGCAGTGCCCAGTCCGGCAAGTGCCAGCACTACAGACACCACGCCCAACACCGTAGCGTTAATCAGGTGCTCGCTACCCAGGCTTCCTTTGTTGTGCAATAGTTGCATCAGAAATGGTTCGGCATGAAAAGGATTGAGACCGTAAAAAAACCACAACGACAAGCCTGCCAGGGCCAGCACCGGCACTGCTACGTACCACGATTCTTTGTGCTGATGTACGGTCCATCGCGGCGCACCAAAAAACACCATAAAGTACTGCCTGCCCATGTAAGCTGCAGTCATAAATACACTCATAAATGCCATCAAAGGCACCAATGCCTTCCATCCTATACCTCCTATGGAATTGTAGGTAACCCACTCCAGCGTGCCACTCAGTATAGCTTCTTTAGAGTAGTATCCGGAAAAAAACGGCAACCCACTCAATGCCAGCATGGCTATAGTGAACGCTGCAAATGTATAGGGCATGTGCTTGTTCAAACCACCCATACCCCGCATATCCTGAGGATCGGGCTCGTGGTGCAAGTGATGAATGATGCTACCCGCACACAAAAACAAGGAAGCCTTGAAAAATGCGTGTGTTACCAAGTGGAAAAAGGCCGCATCGGGCGACCCCACTCCAATACTCATGACCATATACCCCAGCTGAGAAACCGTAGAATATGCCAATACTTTTTTGATGTCGTGCTGAGCAAAGGCTGCAAATGCGCCCATAAACGCCGTAAGCCCCCCCACCAGAGCGATTACATCCAGCACAGGCACACTCAGCAAAGGAAATACCCGTACCAGCATAAACACACCTGCAGCTACCATAGTGGCCGCATGAATAAGTGCCGATACCGGCGTAGGGCCGGCCATAGCGTCGGGCAGCCAGGTTTGTAAAGGAAACTGGGCCGATTTACCTACAGCTCCCAAAAACAACCCGATTCCCATAACGGCAAGCCACCCTTCGGAAATACCAAATTGTGCCGCAGGCTTGCCAAATGTGGCAAACTCCTGCCATAGCTGAGGCAGTTCGAATGTTTTGAAAAACACAAAGATAACGAAGAGCCCGGTCAGAAAGCCGGCATCCCCTACTCTATTGACAACAAACGCTTTGAATGAGGCTTTGGGTGGATCCACATCCTGATACCAAAACCCAATGAGCAGGTAAGAAGAAAAGCCTACCAGTTCCCAAAAAATAAAGGTCAGAAAGAGATTGGACGACAGCACTATGCCATACATAGAAAACGCAAACAGCCCCAGGTACGCAAAATACCTCCCTTTGGCTTTGTCGTTACGCATATATTCGAGTGAGAAAACATTGACTAGCAAGGCTATAAATGCCACTACCGCCAGCATAACCAGCGATAGTCTGTCGAGCAAAATTCCCACATTGAATGTAAACCCGCCGGCATTGACCCAGGGCACACTCAGGTATTGGCCTGCTGCTCCCCAGTGCGTCACTACCAAACTCCCCACCACCAGCAGTATCGCTGCAGAAAAAGCCGTAGCTACCCAGGCTGCTGTATGTTGATTTTTGAGCAGTATGGTAACGATAAAAGCCAACAGCGGCAATATCGGCACCAGAAGCACCATTCCCAATTGGGTTATATCCACTGCTTCTATTGTGTTCATCCGTTGAGTTGGTTTAGGTCGTCCAGATCAGAAGTGCGGTAATGCTGGTACACTTTGTAAATAATAGCCAGTGCTACGGCCGATTCGGCCACCGCCACTACGATCACAAAAAGCGAAAACATTTGCCCGGAGAGGCTCGGGTCGTGCTGCGAAAAAGCTACAAAATTGATGTTAGCCGCATTCAACACCAGTTCGATCCCCACCAATACCATAATGGCATTTTGTTTTACTATAGCTATGAGCACGCCTATTACAAACAGTGCCGCACTAAATAAGAGGTAATGTTCTATAGGTATCATTCGTTCTCTGCCTCCGATTTTTTTCCTACAATCAACGCTGCTCCTACCAGAGCCACCAGTAGTAGCACTGCGGTTATTTCCAGTGCCAGCACCTGATTGGTCATTAGGTTGACGCCTATCTGGCGGGTAGTATTTTCCTGCGTATGGGCATGGCTAAAATCAAAATACCCACTCTGGTGGCCGATAACGACACGCGCCAAAAGGCAAAAAAATACGCCTCCGGCTATTACTGCCGGCCACACCCGTTTATTTCCTGTCACCAGTTGCTGGCCGTCTATTCTATTGGTAAGCATAATACCAAACATCAGCAGGATGAGTACCCCCCCTATATATACCAGTATCTGAGTAACAGCTACGAACTCTGCCCGGGTAACCATGTATATACCCGCCACACCTACAAAAACCAGCACGAGCATAAACACGGCTCGCACCACATTTTTGCTCAGCAAAATAAGCACAGCACTACCCAGCGACATGCCTGCCAGCAGGTAAAAGGCTATTGCATTGATATCTAACGCTACACTGTCCACTTATTTCTTCGGTTTTATTTTTGGTCGAAACACCGGCTTTTTGGGCTTGGTGTCTTCACTTTCCTCTGTTTTTTGTGAGTTCTCCTCTTTTTCAGGTTTCTCCTCCTCTTTGTTCTTCACTTTTATTTTTGGTCGAAAAACAGGCTTCTTCGGCTTCTCTGCCGCTTCCTCAGCGTCCGTGTTTTTCTCTGCAGGCTTAGCCTTTACTTTAGGTCGAAACACCGGCTTTTTTACTTCAGTCTTTTCGCCCGCATCTTCTGTTTTCTTCGCTTTTATTTTAGGTTTGAAAACAGGTTTCTTCGCTGGCACTGCTTCACTTGCTTCCTCTTTTGTGTCGCTCTCTGCAGTAGGTTTGATTTTTACTTTGGGTTTGAAAACCGGCTTTGACGGTGTACTTCCCTTTGTTTTGTCCTCAGTTTCCGCTGTTTTAGGTTTTACCCTAGGTTTAAAGGCAGGCTTAGCAGCAGCTGTGCTTTCATTAGCCGATTTTTCTTTCACTCGAGGCTTAAATGCCGGCTTTTTCGCTTCTCCTGTTGTTTCTTTTTCTACAGCCGGCTTGGCTACCGTAGCTTTAGCGGCCTTTTCCTGCGCCTTCTTTTCGTTAAACTCAGCCAGAGCATCTTTTTTCTCTGCTACCTCGGCTTCTGTCATGTCGCTGAAGGCAAAGTTGTGCTCAGTCAGGTCAAATACACTAAAATCGTATTCTTTTGTCATGGTAAGGCACTCCGTAGGGCACACGGTTGTGCACAGGCCGCAAAAGCAGCACTTAGACATGTCTATATCAAACTTTGCAGCATGTATACGTTTGGATGTGCCGTCAGACGTTTTGCCTATTTCCTCCACGGCCTTTACCGGCTCTATGTCTATACAATTGACCGGACAAACTTTGGCGCATTTATCACAAACTATGCAATCGTCAATCTCATTGTGAAGTTTGTAACGTCCATTGTCCGGCACGGGCAGCTCTTCAAACGGATACTGCAGCGTCACTATCCCTTCTTTTTTCTCAAAGTAGTTGTCGTCTGCCACACCTATGGGTTCGCGCGACTGCCTGGCTTGAAAAAAGTGCAGCAGCGTAAGCCTAAACCCCTCGTAAAAGGTGGTAGCCGTGTCTTTTATATTTGATAGATAGTTTTTCAACATAATATTTTCAAATCACCCACAGGCGCCATACTCCCGCCACCAATACCAGCAAGAGGCCAATAGGCGTCAGGTATTTCCAGCTGATGGTCATCATTTGATCTACTCGTACTCTTGGCAGGGTCCATCGTACCCACATCTGCACATATACCAGCACTATGGCTTTGCTGATCAGCCAAAATGCGCCCCAGGCATGGCCCGCCAGAGTTCCGGGCTGACCAGAGGTCCACTCGGCCAGTGGCAACCCGGCTACATTGGGCACCAGGGTATTCCAGCTTCCTAAAAACAATATCACTGCCAATAAGGCTACCAGGAGCATCATACCGTATTCTGCCAGCATAATGATGGCCCAACGAAAACCCGAATATTCGGTCTGAAAGCCGCCTATCAATTCTGATTCTGCCTCGGGCAAATCAAAGGGTGTACGGTTAGACTCGGCCAATGACGCTATGAAATAAATAACAAAAACCAGTATAAGAAAGGGATGCCTCACGATGTTCCAGCTAAAAAAACCTCCCCAGGCAGCCACACTGCTATTGGCTATAAGTTTGCCGTCGTTGAATATGCCCTGCTGGTAGGATATTTCCTGCAAATCGAGAGTTTGTGCTACCATGATTACGCAGAGTACGGCCAGCCCCAGGGGAATTTCGTAAGACACGATTTGTGCCACAGATCGCATAGCCCCAAACAGCGAGTATTTGTTGTTGGAACCCCAGCCTGCCATGAGTATACCTACCACATCGAGCGACACTACGCCAAGCAAAAAGTAAATGCCCGTTTCGGCTGTTGAACCACGCAAATCGGACGTGAGAGGCAAGACAGCAAAGCCTGCAAAAACAGAAATAAATATAACGAGAGGTGCCAGTAAAAAAAGTTTTTTATCGATGGCCGCAGGCTTTATATCCTCCTTCTGGATCATTTTGAGTACATCGGCCAATGTCTGTAGTATACCAAACTTGCCGGTAACCATAGGCCCCAGCCGGTCTTGCATAAAAGCACTGATTTTGCGTTCGGCATACACTGCCATCATGACAAAAAGAAACAAAAACGGCAAGTAAAATAGGAATGCGATCATTTGCCCTGCAACCTCATAGTTGATGAATCGCCAAAGATAGAATGATAAACGATAAAATGACGGTACTAAGAGTAATTTGTACTATAAATACTACAGAATCTGCCACAAGATAGTAAAAGCATTCAGGCATGAAATGCTCCCACATGGCTTGGTCTTTCATTGAAAACCGCCCTATCTACCAGTCTGCGTCTTTCGGCGTTATTTACTCCTACCCACAGGGCTCCTGTTGCGTGCCATCCTGCTACAGCATAAGGCTTAAAAGCCACCCCTATCTTTTGCTACTCCCCTTGCTCAGTGAAGCAGGAAAGGGTATATTGGGTAGGAATACAAAGCATTATTGGCTGGGCTTGTGTTCCCCATTTACGAAACCGTAACCTCATGAAACGGACATTGCTTATCGCAATAACTTTGCTAGTATCAACAACTCTTTCCTCAGCTCAAAAAGCTAGCAAGGCCAAAGATTGGTTGATATTTACTATAGAAGAATTCTTTGAGCAAGACTCTCTCCAACATTTTAAGGAAATTACTACCGAACAATATGCCGAGTACAAACAAGATGCCCTTTGCGTTGTTTATGACTGTAACAACTCCTTGACTGAAGAACAATTCGAACAGAAATGGAATGGCGTTTACGACACCTCCTACGCGGGATTTGGCAAATCCTTCTTAATAGGTCAACAGGATTGGGGACAAATTTCAATGTCTAAATGCGAGCTAACTTCTCAACCAGAAGAAAGTATATTTGTTTTCGATACAGTGGTTGAAGACACCATATTTAAACAGACTTATTCCATTGAAATTGTTGTTGAGGAAACAAGGAGTGGATTTAAAATTGATGATGTGAAGAAGCGAAAATAAAAAGACGCTAACAGGCATAATTGTACTTCACCAACCTCTACCCGTAGCTTACCTTTCCCCTATTCTTTTTAGCAATTATTTTTTCTGCTATTACTCTACTATTCACCTTATTCACCAAAAGTCATGTTTTAGCTTTTCGATTTGCCAGAAGGTCATACACGCAAAGGCTGCTGAGTAACCTGATAGACCGGTGCATTGAGTATAAAAGTATTGCCTTGCAAACCGGGAGTAGTATCCAGCTCTACATCGCCTTTGATCAGGCCTGCACGCGAAATGATATTCTTCCAGCCGTTACCCTTGCCCAGGGTCAGCTGAACACGCTCAAACCCCTCACCATTGTCTTCTATCAACAGTGTAAGTTCGTTTTCATCCTTCGTTATCTGGATGTTTATAGCTGTTGCGGTATTGTATTTTATCACATTATTGACCCACTCCTGGGTTATCCGGTAGAGCGATATCTCCTGCACGTCGGTCAGTCGCTCGTTGATATCGTACAGAGATACCCTCACCTCCACAGCCCCACTCTGATTGATTCGATCCGCAAACTCCTGCAGAGCAGCTCCCACACCAGCTTTGATAAGCGTCTGGGGCATGAGGTTAAAACAAACATTTTTGAGTTCGACGTACATCTCATTCAAAATCGAGGTAGCTGCCTGAAATATATCGTGGCGCGACTTTACGTTTTTGACATTGACCCCATCCAGCCCACGCAGGTTAAGCATAAGCGACGATATCAACTGTCCAAACCCGTCATGAAGGTCTTTGGCAAAACGGTGACGCTCCTCTTCCTGCCCCTGTACTATAGCCTCCATCATTCGCTCCTGATTTTGCTGTACCTGCAGGTTTAGTCGCTCACGGTCTTTGTACACCCCCAGCGTTACCTGTGCCATCAATACAGTAAAAGCTATGGTTTCGAAAATTGAACCTGCCAATACATAGTAAAAGTCATTGAGCCCACGATCGGGCATTCCCAGCAGTGGCAATATCACATTACTGAATGCCAGAGAGAGGTAAATAAAGTAGACCACAAACAATGTAAGGGAATGTTTCATTTTTCGTAGTGCTGCAACCAACAACGTAATCAGCAGGTACAAAAACAACAGCGCCGAAAACGACACCATAGTATTGATAAACAAGTTGGTAAAGAAAAAGCTGAATTTGAAATAAGGCATAGTGTACAGCATTGCTATGCCCACAGCCGTGTACCCCATCCATGTGACACCTCTCCAGGCTAGCTGACTAATCGTGCGTATAGGCACTATACAGTTGATAAACCGAGGCATAAAAAGAATCATAATTACCGCACCTATCTGATAGTAGTTGGTGATGAGCTGGTGGGGATCTGAATCGACAAAAAGAAAGATAATACCGGAATTGGACGTAACAATAATACCGGTAGACACTGCAAAGCCCAGGTAATACAGAAAAAGCTCCCTGCGCAAGACCACATACATAAAGACTGCCAGCACCAGCGACAACAAAAGCACCCCCAACCAGAGAAAATTGACAGCTATATTTTGATCCTTAAGTGCTATGGCCTTGTCGTAGCTAAGCAAAAAAATCGGCACATTGATAGAAGACATGGGGTCTTCCACAGCTACCAGTACATACACCACAGAGCGAGCCGGAAAATGAATTCTGGCAGGGTACCCGTGCCCGTTGAAAAGCTTTACATCCGCCGATCGGGCCAGCCCCGTAGCTATATGCTGCGGGAGCAACTCCCCGTTTTCCACAAAATAATAATCGATCTTGTGGCTGATGTGATTGCTGAGGTAAAAAACCTTATCGAAGGCAATATCTGTTTTGTTTTCAAAAGGAATCAATATCCACTCCTTGTCCCGGGAATACCCCGTGAGTGCTTTTTTTGTCCACTCTGCCTCGGGCATTTTCAGCACTTCATCTGCGTGCAGTGGCTTGCCCTCTCCCGTATAGAGATATGTTTTACCAAAAAGATTGAGGATTTCAACACCGGAATCTACCGAAACAAGGTCAAAAGCATTGACCTGAAAGCACAGCAAAAAGCCGCACACACAGAGCGTATATTTCATGGCGGACAAGGGTTGGTTATGGATATGTAAAGTAATAAAACCACCGGAATTGAAAAAAAGGAACCACCTATAGCCCCTGTTATTGAGTAGCCTCAACACCGCAAAACCTACGTTTCGGATATACCAACTGCAAAAAAATTCGTTTTAACCGGATATGGGGTTACTTTTATGACCGGATAGCGTCATGGATTTTTACCTGAGAAAAATAAAAAAACAGAAATAGAAACTAACGGTGCTTACCTACTATCAAATATTGGGCATCAGTGAGTATGCCACTGCCGATGAGATAAAGGCCGCTTACAAAAAACTGGCACTGAAACTTCATCCCGATCGCCATCAGGGTGATCCGGACATGGAGGAGCGTTTCAAAGAAATAAACAACGCCTACCAGACCCTTTCCAACCCCTACAAAAGACACAGGTATGACATGACTCAAAAATTTGGTTCTTTTGACATACCACAAACCCCACCTCCTCCACCTCCCCGCTATCGCCCCAGAAAGCGACCCGTTATTTTCAAACGTCCCTCGGTAACTTCCCGCGAAAACCTGATGGGAACACTCTACGCTTTTTTGTTTGCTTTTGTAATGGGCGTGCTCATAAAAGGAGGCATGTGGGTACACGACTACTACAAAGCGGCGGAAAGAGAAAAACTACTGTCTGAAAGGCGGGAGGTATTCGGTGAAGTACAGCAGGCCTACAATCAGGGACAATGGGGGCAAAGCCTGACCATGCTGGATGAGATGGGGATGTTTTTTGAATCGGAGAAAGACATGAGCGAATACAAAGACATGCTACTGACCAACATACTCTTGCGGGCAGAACAGAGCATGGAAGAAAAGCGCTACCAACACGCCCTCAACTACTACCACATGCTCGACAATTTCCCCAACGGCAATTCACTCACTACCCTGCTCAACAAAGCCGAAGCATACAAACAACTGGAGCAGTACCAAAATGCCATTCAGGTATATCAGCAATTGTACTACAGCGGCTACCGAAGCGTATCGTACTATGTGGAGCTGGGCACCTTATACGAAGCTGGACTAAAGGAATACGATAAAGCACTGCAATACTATCAGCAGGCCACCAAACTAGCCATAGAAGACTATGAAGCATCTTTTGGCAAAGCGTATCCGGTCATTATCAATGCGAAGCTAATCCCTAAAAACCACTACGACCTTTTTATCAAACAAGCTAATGCCCTGTACCTGACCGAAAACTACGAAGCAGCAATCAAATCTACAGACTGGACCAAAGAAATATGGCCCGACAGTGCGGCCAGCTACCTGATAAGTGGTAAAAGCCTGGAAGCTCAGCTCAAACCCAAACAAGCCTGCAGGGAATTTTGGAAAGCCAAACGGCGGGACAGCTCAGTCGTGCTCCCAGCCAACTGCCGCTAGCCATCCATACTCACTGGTTTCCCCACACAAAAAACCACACCTTCTATTGGTTTAGTCTTATTAACTTTCCGGAAAACAAAAACACCCTATGAAAATAATTTCAATCATTTGCTTTGCATGTATTGCCTTCTGCTATTCTGCACAGGCACAGTTTAGCAGCAGAGCTTTTGATGTCATTCACTACGACTTCTCCCTGTCACTGTCGGATACCAGCAACCTCATTAGCGGAGAGTCTACTGTGACAGTCCGGTTTCCCGACACGCCACCTTCCCATATACTTCTGGATCTGGTAGGCGTCAGCTCCCCACAAACTACCGGGATGCAGGTACGCCAGACCCGGATAAACCACCAAACGGTTCCCTTTACACATATCGACAATCGCTTGTCTATACCAACCAATGAGCAATTTTCACCTGAGGACACCATCAGCATTACCATACAGTATGACGGCACGCCTGCCGATGGGCTAGCCATTGGCTACAACAGGTACAACCAGCGTACTTTTTTTGGCGACAACTGGCCCGATCGGGCACAACACTGGCTGCCGGTGGTAGATCACCCCTCCGACAAGGCAAGTTGTACCTTTAGCATATCTGCACCCGCGCACTATCGGGTAGTATCCAACGGCACATTGCAGGAAGAAAGCCCCAAACCCAATGGCTACACACTTACTCGCTGGCATCAGCCCCAGCCCATAGCTACTAAAGTAATGGTGATAGGTGTAGCCCCGCTGGCATACAAACACACCGGCCTGGTGAAAGGCATACCGGTATCGAGTTGGGTTTTTCCTGAAAATAAAGAAAAAGCATTTCTCGACCTGGACATAGCTCCGGATGTTCTGCGTTTTTTTACAGACCGCCTGGGCACTTATCCTTACGACAAGCTCACGCATATCCAATCCAAAACCCGCTGGGGTGGAATGGAAAATGCCTCGGCTATTTTTTACACAGAAGGCGCCTTTACCGGTCTGCAAAACATGGAAAGGATTATTGCCCATGAAACAGCCCACCAGTGGTTTGGCAACAGCACCACCGAAGCAGACTGGCCACACATCTGGCTAAGTGAGGGATTTGCCACATACCTCACCCATCTGTACATAGAACATACCCATGGCAGGGCCGTCATGGAAAACGACATGGCTAAGGACAAACAGAAAATACTGGCCTTTATCAATAGGCACCCTGAGTCGGCTATTGTTGAACATGACATTGAAAATATCAATTTCCTAATCAATGCAAACTCCTACGAAAAAGCCGGATGGGTACTCCACATGCTGCGCCATGAAACGGGTGACGCTCACTTTTGGAATATACTAAAAACCTACCTCGAAAAATACCGGCACAACAACGCTGAAACAAAAGACTTTGTGACCATAGTCAATCGAATCACCGGTAATAAATACGATTGGTTTTTTGATCAGTGGCTCTACCGTCCGGGTATACCTACTGTCTCCTACACCTGGACGTATGAAAAAAACAAGATCACCATCCAATTTGAGCAGCAAGGCACTCCCTTTTTATTGCCCATAGATATCCAGCTGAAATATGCCTCCGGTGAAAAAAGAAAGCTCAAAACTGGCATAGCTGAAAACAAAGAAACCATTGTGATAAAATCGAAAGAAAAACCAACAGCTATACTACTCGATCCGGACCATTGGTTGCTGGCTCGCTTACAGCCGGCCAACCCATAACCCTTTTTGCCTCCCAGATCTCTATGACTACATTCACTTTATCTCTCTCGCGTATTGCCATAGTGCTGTGGCTGGCGCTACTCCTGCCCGCTGGCACGCATGCTCAGCACAGCTACCGGGTAAGTATGAACCTGAGCCGGGTAACAGACGACAAGGTAGAGGTCAGCATCCGCACACCATCGCTAAGCGACTCTACTGTAGAATACCGGCTTCCTAAAATAGTACCCGGCACATACAGTGTTTACGATTTTGGTCGATTTATATCCGACTTTAAAGCAACGGATAGCCTTGGACACGAGCTGCGCACCGACAGCCTCAGTCCCAATCGCATACAGATACATGAAGCGTACCGTCTGGCCGCTGTATCGTACCGGGTAGAAGACACTTACGATACCCAACAGCCTAATTTTGTATTTGAACCTGCCGGCACCAACATAGAGCAGGGCAAAAACTTCATCATCAACCCGTATGGATTTGTAGGATACATAGAGGGCTACCAGCACCTAAACTACACCCTGCACATAGACCACCCGCGGGCGCTGTATGGGGCTACCTCACTGCAGGCTACACGCCCCTCCGATACTCTCGACATCTTTTCTGCACACAACTACCAACACCTGGCCGACAGTCCTATTATGTACTGCCCGCCGGACACCTCCCGATTCCAACTGGCAGGAGCGGACATACTGGTGTCGGTATACTCTCCCTCAGGCGTGGTAAAATCCGACCTGATGGCAGGGTATGTGCAGGAAACCCTGGAAGCTCAGGTAGCCTACCTTGGAGGCAAGCTACCCGTAGACCACTATACGTTTTTGTTTTATCACTTCTCGGGTATTTTCAGCGGATCGCTTGCCATGGGTGCGTTGGAGCACGCATACTCCTCGCTCTACAGTCTCCCAGACATTCACCCCATTCTCATTTCACAAACTCTCAAAGACTTTGTAGCACATGAGTTTTTTCACATCGTTACCCCTCTGAATATACATGCCGAACAAATCGCAAATTTCGATTTTAGTTCTCCTGCTATGTCAAAACACTTGTGGCTGTACGAAGGTGTAACCGAATACGCAGCAGGACTAGCGCAGGTCAAATACGGCCAGCTTTCGTTCAGGCGCTACCTGGAAATGATCCTGGAAAAAATAAAAAATGCCGGTAAATACAACGACACTCTCCCCTTTACTGAACTCAGCCTGCACTGCCTCGACAAGCATGCCTCTCAATACGGCAATGTATACCAAAAAGGGGCTTTGATCGGGCTATGCCTCGACATCCGCCTCCGGCAGTTATCTGACGGCAAGTACGGTATACAGGAGCTAATGGCTGACCTTTCGGCCAGGTACGGCAAAGACAAACCTTTCAAAGACGATGAACTCTTTGACTCCATAACCGAAATAACCTACCCCGAAATCCGTGCCTTTTTCACTCAATACGTGGAAGGGTCCTCCCCGCTTCCGCTAGGGGAGCTACTCAGCCAGGTAGGTATACGCCTCACACGCGAGCAATCGGGAGAAAAACCCACCATGGGCAATATCAGTTTTCGAGCCGATCATGCCAGCCGTACTGTAGTGATTACCGACATCAGTCAAATGAATGCCTTTGGCCGTGAAATGGGCTATCAGGAGGGTGATCTGCTGCATGCTTTTGACGGTAAAAAAGTGACCGCCAATAATTTCCACTCGGTTTTGGAAACCTTTACCTCCGAAAAAAAAGCAGGACAGAAAACAACCGCTGTGGTGTGGCGAGAATCTAAAAACGGCAAACGCAGAAAAATAAAACTCACGGCAACAAGCCTCACCCTGCCCTACTACACTGACTACCAGCTCACTGAATCTGAAGCACCCTCCCCTGCCCAACTCCGATTGCGAAAAGCCTGGGTAAACAAATAACTTTTTTTGAAATAAAATTTTGCTTTCCGTTTGAAAATAAAACTATTTGAGTGAAATTATAGATCAGATACCAAAGGCTTTAGCCCGGTATTTTGACTTCAAAATTTAACCCCTCCCGGCATGGCGAAGAAAGGCAGTGAAAAAAAAATATTTGTACTAGACACCTCCGTTATTCTACATTCGCACGACTCTATTATGCATTTTGCAGAGCATGATGTAGGCATACCGATTACCGTACTCGAGGAGCTGGACAACTTCAAAAAAGGAAACGACACTATCAATTTCGAGGCTCGGGAGTTTGCCCGGCTTATAGACAAGCTCTCCAAGGGCCACAAATTGCAGGACTGGATACCCCTGAATGGGAAAACCAAAGGTAAATTTAAAGTGCTGATGCACTCGCACCCCACGCTGGATGCAGAGAAGGTATTTGACGACAAAAAAAACGACCACAAAATACTGAATGCGGCACTGAATCTCCACGAAAAAGAAAAAGACAAAAAAATAATACTGGTATCGAAAGATATCAACCTGAGACTAAAAGCCAAATCGCTCGACCTGAATGCCGAAGACTATGAAACCGGCAAAATAAAGGATGTGAAAACACTCGTCTATGGCAAACAGGAGCTGAACAAAGTATCGGCCGATGCTATAAATGAGCTCTACACGGACTTTTCGGTAGATAAGAAAAAAATACTGGGAAAGAAAAAGCCGATAAACAACTGCTACTACATCGTAAAAAGCGACAAAAACTCAGCACTGGCATACTACAACCCTATAACAGACCGGATAGACCATGTAGAAAAAAAGACTGTATATGGCATAAAACCCCGGAATGCCGAGCAGGCTTTTGCCATACACGGCATGATGAACCCCGACGTACGGCTGCTGGCTGTGACGGGTGTAGCCGGCACAGGAAAAACCCTGCTGGCTCTGGCTTCTGCTCTGGAGCAGCGCAGGGATTTTAAGCAGATTTATCTGGCCCGGCCTATCGTGCCCCTGAGCAACAAAGACATAGGCTACCTGCCCGGCGACATCAAGTCCAAGTTAAACCCCTACATGGAGCCTCTTTGGGACAACCTGAAGCATATACAAAATCAATACAGGGAAACGGACAAGGAATACAGCCGCCTGACAGACATGGTAAACAAAGAAAAGCTGCTGATCACTCCGCTGGCTTATATCCGGGGCAGGAGTTTGTCCAACATTTACTTTATTGTAGACGAGGCGCAAAACCTTACGCCCCATGAGATCAAGACGATCATTACCCGTGCGGGGGAAAATACGAAAATTGTTTTTACCGGAGATGTAAATCAGATCGACACGCCTTACCTCGATTCGCAAAGCAACGGGCTATCCTACCTTGTAGACCGGATTCAGGGGCAGCCGCTCTTTACTCACATCAACCTCGAAAAGGGAGAACGCTCCGAACTGGCCAACCTGGCCAACGAGCTGTTGTAAAAAAATCAAGCCTTGAGATCCATCCTCTCAAGGCTTGATTTTCGTTGTTTTATTTGTTGAATTTCTCGTTGTATTTTTTGATAATGGCCAGGTGCTCGTCGCTCAGCGAATTGACAGTAAAAAACGTAATGCCCTTTGCGCCGTTTTTGTGGGCCTGCACGATGGCTTCTTCAAAGTCTGCCAGGTTGCCCCGGTAGTCGCCTACTGATATGCCGGTAAACAGCAATTGGCCCGGGTTCATATCGCGCACTCCTTCACGGGTAGCAAACCCTACCCAGCCCATATTGCCCTCATGGTCTTTTTTGTATACCATAGGAAAGAAGTAGTCGAGGTTCCAATGCCCCCAATCCTGCCTTACATACTCTCTGGCCAACTGCGGAAAAGGGAATACGGCTGCAGATGCGGCTGTGCCTTCTTCATGACAGATTTGCACACACTCTTCTACGAGTGAAGATATAGCGTTCATGCGAAATTGCTGCCACGCAGGGTTTTCTTCTACATCCGGCATGTCCAGCGGGTCTACGCCAAACTCCTCCTTGTATTTTTTGCGCGCCTCCGGGTGATAGCCAAAGTCGTATTCGGGCAATATCCGATCCTGCACCAGTTCACCACCATTGTGCTTGTATTTCTTTTGCAGGTTGGCACCCAAAATCACATCTACATACCGGATATAATCGAAGTGCACTGAGGCCAGGCCTTCTACCTGTGCTTTTTCCCTCACCCCTTTTTTGATATACTCCCGTGCCCCTTCAGAAAATGGGCTGAGAAAGTTGTAATAGCCTACATACGGGTGAAAATCTCTACAGCTCTGCCCCAGCCGATTGATCGAATACCATTCCGGGTTTTCTCTGCATTCCTTGCTCCCTCCTACATTCATCATCCAATGCCAGGCGTGTATCCGCATGCCGGTTGTCTTACCGTACTTTACCAGTTCTTTGAGTCGCTCTACCCCAGCACCGGGCAGTAGGTCGGTAATGCCGGCATCTGCCCAACGTTGCATTTTAGCGATTTGCTCCTCTTCCGTATCTCCTTTAGGATTGCCCCACCCCGAAAAATAGAAGTTTTTGTCCTTGTAGGCTTTCTCATACTTCTTGTCTTTTGGTTTTTCAGCCATCAGTGGCACACTAACTAGCAAAGTCAGTATCAGTGTTTTCATTACTTTCATTCGTGTCTGGTTTTAAAATTTTCTTTGTGCCAAGAAAATTTCATGCCAGCAAACCGCCCCACCACTACACCCTAAGGGTTTTTAAAAACAAAGAATTCCAACACGCTCGTATATGGCCAACCCAAGGCTGATTCATAGTGATGTTGTAAGGTGACAGTTGGCGTATTCGTGTTAGGGAATGTTATATCATGTTCTTGTTCGTTCTTCTGTCAGTGTCAAACATTACAATTTCAAGGGCTCTCATTTTACTGATTTTGTAGGGGTATTTGGATAGGACTTGTTGATAGAAATGTGAAAATTCAGGTTGATCAATGAGTTTCCATAAAGTATTAAGGTAGTTCAAATATGTTTGGCTGTTGTTTACGCTATATTGAGACTTTTTACCAGTAGAATATCTATGGATTCTACTATCCCAAATTGCATAGATGTTAGGGTTTATGAAGTGCAGAAGTTTAGATGCGCCAACTATCGAATTATTAATACACTTTTTGAGTAATACCAGTTCGTCAGCTTTCAATTTACCACCTGCCTTTGCTTTGTTTAAAGCTGTTAGTACTTCCCCTAGTTCTGAGATTTTAAGTTTCACGATTGTTGGCATCCATCCATAAACGAAATGAGAGCCAATAACTAAATGATGGTCAGTCAATTGTCCATTGATATCATTGAAGTATTTCAGAAATTCAGGATATGAAGCAGAATATGAGTCTTGAATTGGTTCATATTTTATTAAGTCACGAGTTAATCTGTCTATTGTGATGTCCATTTGAGATGTGGTGATGAGGAATAACGACCAGCTCTCGGACGTATGCCCACAGCTAGTAACTAGCACTAAAATAGTGAATCTGCGGCTGCATTCAAAGTATCAGAATAGCACTGCGATCAAAAGTCTATAGAAAGCACCGATCTTTCCCAGCGGCTGATTCATGGTGATCTTAGCTCTGAAGCTAGAAAAGTGGCAGTCGGAGTATTCGCTATTAAAGCCAGTTTCTATAGCTCAGAAATTATTTCATCAATTCGATTGTGGTGTTTTATTATTTCCTCATCATAGTTTGAGGATTCTGAACGAACAGCTTTTGATATTAATCCATAGGCCTCTATCCTAAGGTTCGTATACTCCGTCAATAAGCTCACCTTTCTTTTGTATTCCTCAGGAATGTTTTCGATTTCACCCATACTTTTGAGAATTGTTAAATTCTCTTCCCATTTAGGTATTCCTGTTTCATCGATAAATCTAACTATTTGGCTTTTTGGTGATGAATCAAGCAGTTCAAACAATTTCATTGCCTCTGCTTCATTTGAAATATGCTGCTCAAGTTTAGTGTTATAGCTATCAACATCCCAATTATCCTCCTGAAGGAGGATGCAACCAAAAATCCCCCCAATTATTAGTATACCTGAGATTAGTCCAATTCCAGCAGCGTTCCAGCCCGAGTAAAACACTCCATTGTTTTCCTTAAATTCCTTTAGGTCTTTTCCTTGAATCGCTTCAACTACTAAATAAATGATTCCAGTATAAGCCAATGGAATTAGCGCATTTGGGATTTTGTTTATTATGTTATCAGGGATTGAAAATATTCCAGCGAACAAAACGAAGGTTGATACAGTGCCAATTATTAAAGCATTTAATCCTTGCTTTTCTTTTTTGAGGTTAACGAAGTTCTTACGAATTAGAATTCCAGCGGCCAAAGGCCCACCAAAATATGTAGCTATTCCAATAGCTCGTTGTGAATATAATTTTTTGTTCTCTTCCAAGTTTTTTTTCAGTTTCTTGTTATTGGCTTTAATATTCATGCATGAGGTCTGTGCTCTCACTTTGCTATATCTACTAAAATAGCTGATATGCACCACACGCACAAAACTCTCAAAAACTACTGCGAGATGCACTAAGTAGAAAGCACTGCCGTTTCTAAGCGGTAGATATCACGGTCGAGTTGCACTGAAACCAGCCAGAAAACACACAGGTATATGCCCGATCAGCGTCTGTTATCTTCGTTTTTTTCTGAGTTTCAACGTTCCACATACTTGGCTTATCAAAGAGTTCTCCTGCAACCTATAAACCAAGTGAAACCACAAATGAAATATGACCTGCATTGCAAATACAAGAGACATAAATAATCGCAACTTCTTAAGCTCCATGTTAAACATCATGGCAAGTTGTATTAAGCCAAAAACTACAGCGAATATTATGTGTTCATGACGAAGCTTCGTTCTGATATTCACAAGTTCTCCTGTTGGACAGTTAAGTTTTACAACACACGCAATATGTCCAAAACCTAAGAACACCATTGTTCCAAGCGAGAACTTTGAGATTATTTTGTAATCGAGTGGGTATTGACGTCTTACTGTGAATTTGCCCTTTAGCCATCCTTCTTCGTTTTTCTCATCTAGCCATCGCTTAAGTTCGTCCGTTTCACAATCAGAGGTGTAAGTTCTGTTAACGGTGATTTTCTGTATTAACGAGTTCATCATGGTAATGCGCAAACGCCAAGCTATCAGGAGTGCACCCCGAGGCTGTCAAGCACCTATAATCATCAATTACTTTTTAGTGTTTCAGCAACTTCATCATAGTATTCTTGTGTTACTACTTCTGTCCATGTAGTAGGTTGTTTACCTCCATATAGAGCCAAATAAGTTACATCACTAAACTTGGTGGAAGAATGCCAGTGTTCTATATCTTTTTCGCATTTAATTACGTCACCTTTTTTCAAGACGACAGGCTCTTTTCCTCTTTCCTGATAATAGGCTTCTCCATCAACAATTATTAAGACTTGCGCCGAACTGTGTTTATGCCAGTCTAGTGTGGAATTTGCTCTAAAGGTCGCTTTTGTGATATTATACCCCAGCTCCTCGTCATCGTGGATTATGGCGTTCAACCAGGCATCTCCTAAATAGTGAGTATTTGGCGCCCTTGTTCCCTCAGTGAGAAAAGAAGATACCTGATATTCCTTTTTTTGAGAAAAGCCAGATAAGGAGGTTAATAGAATTAGAAAAAAAATTAAATGTTTCATGATCATTGTTAGTTAAGGCCTCAGTTCTGCCGGCTTGAGCAAAACGTAAGCAACACCAAATTGCTTACCCTTTCAAATATACCCTTTCCTTCTCTATTGTCCTATTTCACCACCTCAAGGCAGTTTACTGCTCCTGACATTTCCTATTGTTTAGCACCTGTAGCTTCCTATGCTGATAGAAAGTACGTAGGTATATGCCCGATAAGCGTCTGTTAGTGATTGTTTATCTCTGTTCCAACAGTCGTTTTGCAGCTTCAACCGCTTCTGGAATAAAAGAGTTTTCCTCAACGATACTACGAAGTTCGTCCGTAGTTTTTTTGTTGAACCTTGTTTTGAAACCGTTCACTGAAGATTCAAATTTCGACTGCTTAAGTTCATCCGATTCAGGCTTAGATTTTATTAACGTTTTGAAGGGTTGGAATACTTCGGGGTTCAAGACCAGATGGAAAATTAGAAGACTCAAAGCAGTCACTTCGAATGACACGACACCAATGCCAAAAAAGAAAGTATTAGGATAAAAGTTAATGAATGGTGAAAACGCAGCAACTGCTAGAATGGTAAAGACATATCTCCAAACTGGCTTGTTGACAAGTATCAGTGTTAGCACGATTGCCAATCCAAATCCACCATATTTGACTGAATCCACCATTGAGTACGTGACTTGATTTCCATCTTCGTTCACATGGCTGGGAATTAGCAGCACCTGGATTGCATAAGTTAAAAAAAGTGTGCAAGCTATTCCGAAGGGGATTAGTTTAGGTAGTTCTTTTTTCGTCATAAATGTAATGTGCTAACACCAAGCCAGCAGGAGTACGCCCCGAGCTTAGCAAGTTCCGATAAAACTAATGAATCTGCCGATGCTTCCAAAGTATCGGAATGCACTGCGAAAAGAAAGAGAAAAAACCTGCGAGCTGCACCAAGTAGAAAGAACTGACCTGTCCCGGCGGCTGATTCATGGTGAGGTTTGCACCAGCCTTTGCAAATAGCTCAGCCAGCTTATAGATGCAGTTTGTTAGCTACTTTATATTCTATGAGTATGATTTTTCTGGGGAATATCTCTCGAAGTTACAAGCTGTTTTTGACCAAGTCGAATTGTCTTCACCAGGAACTGCACTAATACCCGCTTCTTTAGCTTCAAATAGTCCTGACAACCCAGAAATTGTGAATTCTGGGTTGTCAGGCCATACCTCAAAATTTCACCCCTATGTAAATGTTTGGTTCGAAAAGAAAGTAGTTTCTCCACTTATCGTCCAACTCCTTAAATCCATCCGCTGCATTGTTATCAAACATCCAATGCTGGCAATGAACCTGAGGCTCTATGAAAAATCGTTTTTTCTTACCAATGGAGATATGGTAGCCCAAATGATACGAATTATACAGTTTAAAATCATTGCCTGTTTTATCACCGTTTTCATCCAGGTAGGTTTGAAATTGTGGTAGTACTTCAACAGTGGCAAATAGCCCTTTCCATAGCATGCGTTGGTACGTTACACCTATTCCACTTTCTCTCACATGTCCCGGATAGAATTCACTTTCTGTCTCTAACTTGTCGAAAAGGCCATCCCACCACAGTATCCCCATGGGTTGAAACAATCGCCAGGTGGCAAGCTTCAGTCCAACAATGTTCTTATTGTCCAGGTTGCGTTTTATATGAATCTCTATGTGTTGCGTATGTTTTCGATCATCCCATGAATCCATAAATAACTGTGGTAAGGTAATCACAGGTGTACTTACCCTCCACTTATGGGTTACTTCTGTTTCTTTCCCCTCTAGTGAGCCAGATTGAGCAAAAGCACCAAGTGTGCAAACAAATAAAAGAATAGTAATTAGGTTTTTCATGATGATATTTTTTAATAAACTCGATTGATACAATGCCCCCTCCTTATGGTTAGTGTGTTTGGTAAAAGAGAAAGGAATCATCCGATGACATTTACGCTGCTTTATCGAATTGATACCGCAAAGATGAAATGGAAATGAAGGTGAATCGTCCCGAATTATAATTGCGGACTTTTTAGTAAGATGTGGGGCTTTTTTTAAGTGGCTTAAGTTTGATTTGCCTTTACCCAGGCTTTGGGTGTCTTCCCTTCTACTTTTTTAAAGAAAGCATTAAAAACCGTTTTAGAATTAAAACCGTTTTCATAAGCCAGAGCCAAAAGAGTGAGGTGGCGGTTGGCAGGGTTTAGGGCATTCACTTTGAAGTTCTCCAGGCGGAAAGTATTGATGTATTCATTGAAGTTTTGGCCTATTCGTTCGTTGAGCAGCCAGGAAAGTTTATTGCTGCTAATATTCATGTTTTTAGCCAGTTGGCGTAAGGATAAGGAAGGGTTTTGAAACCACTTTTGTTCCTGCATTCCCTTTTCTAAAATGTCCAATGCCATGTCGATTTCAGCATCTGACATCAAGGCTTTAGCAGGGGAAACCTGGATTTGTACTTCGGGGTTAGGTGGCAATAGTTCTACCCGGAATGCTGCTTGCACTAAATCCTGAAATCGCTTATACCGATGCAAAGGTTTGAGCAAAGGGATATTCATAAAGTTTATGATTTGACCGGTATGCATTTTGATGTTTTCTTCCAAAAGATCCAATGCCATTTCGTGTTTCCCTAAATGGACCAACAAAAACAGTTGCCATGGAAATAGTGCTGCCCCAAAATCCTCTTTGATCATGAAACTCACCCTGCTGATATCCGCATCGATCTTATCTTCTGGATTTACCAATTTGTATAATACTCTACACTCCTCCGGCCTCTCTGCCAAAGGAGTTTTATCTAAGAAGTCATTTAGTTTATCGTACTCTTTTGTAAGAATTAAGCACAATTGTTTTAGTGCAATGGGATGTGTAAAATCCGGATTGATACTCAATGACGCCTCTATACATTCCAGCGCTTTTGTATAGTCTTCTTTTAAATAATAAATATTCGCTTTTGTGAAATAATGATTGGGAGACAGGGGGTTTATTTTTAAAATATTATCGGCATGCCATAGTGCCTTTTCGAAATACCCCACTGCTGTATACAATTCGCATAAACCTTCTTCTGCCTCTGTATAGGACGGATTAAGTGCTATCGCTTTTTGAAAGATTTTATGACCATTGATAAAATCCCATTGTCCCCAAAAAAGCAGTGTCGCTTTACCAAAAAGCCCTATGTAGGATTGTTTGTCCAGTTTAAAACCTTTGCTAAGGTTCTCTTCTGACAACTGCAACAATGTCCTATTATTCCCCCAGGATCCGTACATGGCATAACTATACCCCAAACCAAAATAGGGCAAAGCAAATGAGGGGTCTATCGCTACACATTGTTCATAGAGTTCTACTGCATTTCTGATTCCCTGGCCATCCCACATTAAATGCTGATAACGGCCTTTAAGGTAAAGATCATAGGCCTCCATGTTTTGTGTTGGCGCTTCAATTAAATGCTCCCGAATGTTGAGGTGACCAAAATTTTCCCGGATCTGATCAGCAATGTGTAAACTTATTTCATCTTGTACTGCAAATATGTCTTCCAAATCCCGATCGAAATTTTTTGACCAGAAGTGGGTGCCGTCATTGGCACTGATCAACTGCGCCGTAATACGAACCTTGTTTTTGACTTTCCTCACACTCCCCTCTAAAACAGTACTCACCCCTAACTGCCCCCCAATAGTTCGTACGTCTATATTTTTATTTTTAAATGCAAAAGAGGATGTGCGGGCAATGACTTTCAAGCCCTTTACGGTGGTCAGGGCATTGATTATTTCTTCGGTAATACCATCGCTGAAGTATTCGTTCTCAGCGTCGGCACTCATATTCACAAAAGGGAGAACCACAATAGACTTATTGGAGGGTGATATGTGTATAGGGTGGTTCATTTTCTAATATACCATCCCAGCGCTTCGACACAATGATATGGAATACTTCAAGTTAGGGGTTCGTTTCTGGTTGTAGCTAACAGGCATATACCCAACGGCTAATGAATAGCACTAATCTAGTGAATCTTTAGATCACGAGGTGAAAAGCGTATGAAAAAGTGTATGAGTAAATATGCCGGTGCATTCAAAGTATCAGAATGCTACTGGGTCCAGAAAGATGAAAAAACCCTGCGAACTGAAGTCAGTAGAAAGCAATGATCTTTCCCAGCGGTAGATCCATGGTGCTGTTAGCACAAAAGTCAGCAAATACGCAGTTGGCGCATGCATTTTTACCGACTGTTACCTCTCGTTTTTTTGCGAGTTAGTTTGATGGTCTTTCCAAGCGCAAAAAGTAGTTGATCGATGTGATATGAATATTCGTGGTTATTCCGAAGTTCAGCCGTTAATTCGTCTGATTTTAGCCAATTCTTGTAGTCTTCAATCAAGGTACGGTCATTCTTGTTTATTATTCCTTTCCATCTCAGTTGTTCAACCTCTTTAAGGTCAGTTGCCCTGTAAACAGCAAATGCTCTCAAGACATGCTGATCAATTATCGGTTGTCCTGATTTTGTTAAGAACTTGCCAAACTGATAAAAGACGAGTCCATCTTCTTTATTCGAGGTTAGTTCACCCGTTTGTTGGACACCTTGCACAATGTGTTTGATCTTTTTCAAGTCGCCGTTTTTCCAAAGGACTGAGTAGAGTAGTTTGGTCAAAGAATTAAGATCATCTCTTTTGGAAAGGTTTGGGGTTAAGTTACCATCCGAGCTTAGAAGCCCAGAGTTGAGGAGTTCCTGAATTTCAGAAGGAGTTATGCTAAAATGGAGGTAGGGGTAAGCCTGTGAGTCCATTTTATTTTCATCAAGTTCACCAGAAATTAGCGAATCTATTTGTTCGTTCGAAATTGCTGTTCGGATCGAGTTAAATATTTTATCAACTATTTGTTTGGCTTCTTCGTGATTCATGGCGTGTATGAGAGGCAACTCCAAGCTAGTAGGAGTGCGCCCCGAGCTTGGCAAAAAGCACTAATCTAGTGAATCTTTAGATCACGAGGGGAAAAGTGTATGAGTAAATCTGCCGGTGTTCACAAAGTTTGTAGAAAGCACCGCGTTCCGAAAGTCAAAATCCAGAACCACAGGAGTATCTAAAAGCGATGAAGTCTCAGAAGGTGCGCCGGTGCGGGCCAGTTCCGATGAAGTCAGCAAAGAGGCATTTTTGCATATAACCGATAGTGTCTGTTATACACAGTTTATTCGCTATAAAATGGAAAGATCATCTGTACCTTGACTGTTTCCCCATTTAGAATTCCGGGTTTCCATTTCGGAGTTCGTTGCAAGATGTTGATGATAGCTTTCTCAATTTCTTCGTTCGATGACTTAACCGATTTTATTCCAGTTAAGGAGCCATCTGGTTCTACTACGAATTGAATAAAGAACTTACCTGCATCCTTGTAGGCAGTTTCGGTAATTCCAGAATTCTTCATTTCAGTGTTCACGAAATCAAGTAGTTCAGTAAAACCTCCAGGGTATTCGGGCATGGTATCTGCCCAGACGTATCCAGCTTCATTCTCCTTGTGATTCTGTTCAATTATCTCGGCTCTACGAAGTGTATATTCTTTTTTTGCCTCATTCTGAGTTCGTTCGAAAAAGTTCTCTCCGTACTTCCCCTCAACAAGTTCAAGCATCATATCTTCATAGCAAAGGAGTGCGTCCCATACGATGCAACCGCCATTGCCATATTCCACTTGATAGTTTTCTTTTAAATAGTTGCTGTAGAATTCATCGAAGTAATAATCCTCCGATATTATCAGACCAAATGATGTTAGAACCATCTTGCCGTTCTCAAAGTCCTTTGTTGCTCGTTCTTTAGCTTGTTCACATGTTTCATCAAGTTCCCAGTCTTGAGTAAACCCGAGATGGAAGGCTCCTAAGAGAAGTGATAATATGATGATTTTCGGCTTCACCTATTGTGTATAACGTCCAGCTATCGGGCGTATGTCCGCAGCTGGTGAAAAGCACTAAAGTAGTGAAATCTGCCGGTGCTTCCAAAGTTTGTAGAAAGCACTTCAGTTTCTTGGCGGTAGATAAGCGGGATGTTTTGCAGACACTTGGCATATGGCTAAGTAAGGCCATGCGCAATATCGCCTGTTACCCGCTGACATTATTCCTTTTTCTCCGCCATGATGAGTTGACCTAAATAGTTCTTACAATCCAGAAGTTCAGAGTTCGCTGGTTCAGATTTCAGTCCAGTCTCAATTGCGTTAAGTGAGTTCTCCAGTTCACCCAAATCTTCATAGATATCAGCTTTCAATCTATATGCGTCAACATAGTTAGGAAAATCGGTCAGCGTCGAGTTGATATGTTCGAGTGCTTCATGGTACTTACGTTGCAATCGGAAAACCCAAGTAATTCTGAAGTTCACATCCTGTTTATAATCCTGCATAATTGCTGGAAATCGGTTCTTCTCTAAGTTCACAAGAGAAACCTCAAAGTCTGAAATTGCCTCGTCAAACAGTTTGAGTTCAACGTTAGCTAAACCGCGATAATAGAACCCGAAAAAATCGTTGTTCATCTGTTTTATGAGTTCGTTGGATCCTTCAATGCAACCACACCAATCCTTGTTCGCATACAATTTTTGAACTTGTTGCAGTTTAGCCCAGTGAGTGTAGAGCTTCTTCAAGTTTGATGGTAGCGAAAGAACTTTCATCTGGTGAGTCTTGCGGGTAACAATAACGTAAGCAACACATGTCGCTTACCTACCTTTCAAATATACCGCTTCCAGCTATATTGTCCAATGGACTCTTCACCTCTTCAAGTTTTTTACTACGCAACCCAAAACCTTACGTACACTTGCAGCTAGGCACTTCCCTGCCTCCCCGCAGACAACCTTCACATATTTTTCACATTCTATTGAGGGTACCCCACCTCTTAGCTGTATAGTAGGTGGTCATTTGCTCAGTTTTAGTCTATGAAGGCAATATTTATCTTTTTCGTATGCTTGCTTGCTGTAGAAAGCCTGCAGGCACAAAACTTCCCCCCCCAAACACACCCCCTGGCACCACAAACTACCGAAAAACTCCGGCAGCTTGGCCAAAAACTTCAACTTCAGCAGGAAAACGAAAAAGCCAGAGCCATACAGGCAGCACAACAAAACGGCTGGATCATCAAAAAAAACACCCCCGACGGACGGCTCGTCGAACTACAAAAAATAAGCGCCAATGGCACCCCACTCTACTACACCACCTACAACCTCGATGCAGCCAATACTTCCGGTGCAGCAGCGCTTTGGACCGGCGGGCGGGCGGGCCTTCAGCTCAATGGCGAACTAATGACCCTCGGAGTGTGGGATGGAGATGCCGTGCGTGGCTCCCATCAGGAGTTTGGGTCGCGGGTAATCACCGGCGATGGCTCCCGCTTCACTACCAACACCAGCGGCTCAGCTCATGCCAGCCATGTAGCTGGCACCCTGGTAGCCGCCGGCGTATCGCCTCAAGCCAGAGGCATGGCCCCTGCTGCCAATCTACGCTCCTACAACTGGAACCTCGACGAAGCAGAAATGACCGCTTTTGCAGCTGCAGGCTTTTTAATATCCAACCACTCCTATGGCTACAGCACAGAGCAGGAAGACGGATGGAGCGACTGGCGCTTTGGCTACTACGACCACACAGCAGCAGAATGGGATGAAATAGCCTCCTCGGCTCCCCACTACCTGATCGTAAAAGCCTCTGGAAACGACCTCAACGACGGCAAAAACACATCACAAAACGGGTACGACCTGCTGGAAGGTGCCGGCACAGCCAAAAACGTGCTCGTAGTGGGTGCCGTAAACGACCTATCGACCTACACAGGCCCCTCCAGCATAAACCTGGCCGGCTTTAGTTCCACCGGCCCCACCGACGATGGGCGCATCAAACCCGATCTGGTGGGCAATGGCGTGAGCGTACGCTCCGTAGACAGCCGCTCCAACACCGCCTACCAAAACCTGAGCGGCACCTCTATGGCTGCTCCCAACGTGAGCGGATCGGCCATACTCCTGCAGCAACACTACCAAAACCTGAACAGTACGTTTATGCAGGCAGCTACACTCAGAGGACTCCTCATACACACTGCCAAAGAGGCCGGCCCCTCCCCCGGGCCCGACTACCGCTACGGCTGGGGACTCGTAGATGTAGAAGCTGCCGCTGACGTCATCACCAACAATGGCGAAAACACACTGATAGAAGAACACACACTCAACAACGGGGAGGCGTATCAGAAAGTGGTACTGGCCGACGGACTTTCCCCGCTGGTAGTTACCATCTGCTGGGCAGACCCCAAAGGCACCCCTCTGGAAGACGATGCTTCGTCTCTAAACAACACAACACCCCTGCTGGTAAACAACCTGAATGTAAAGCTGACACGCAATACAAGTACATTTTTGCCGTGGAAACTCAACCCCCAAAACCCCGACGAAGCAGCATCCAAAGGCATCAACTTCAGAGACAATGTAGAAAAGGTAGAAATAAACAACCCGTCGTACGGTGAGTACACCATCACCATCGATCATTCCAGCTTTCTTTCCGGCGGAAAACAGGATTTTTCCATCATAGTATCGGGCGTAGTGCCCGGCTCGTGCAGTCCTGTAAAGCCGGCAAATTTTGAAGTATCGAACGTCACCGATCAATCTGCCATCGTATCGTGGGATCCCATCCTGGGGGTAAACAATTATGAAGGGCGCTACCGCGAAAAAGGCACCTCCGTCTGGACTACTTTCAGCACCGCCAACAACTCCTACACGCTCACCAACCTACTGGCAGGCACAGTATATCAGATCGAAATGCAAGCCTTGTGCTCGGCAGTAGACATATCAGAGTTTTCTGAGCCCTTTCAGTTTCAGACCGATTGCCGCGCAGACATACCCCAAAACATAGTAAGCAAAAGCATCACCACCACCAGCCTGCACCTGGCCTGGGATACTGTAAGAGCCGTAGCGTCTTACACCCTTCGGTACAAGGCCGCATCTGCCTCAGACTGGTCACACATATTCCCTACAGCTTCATCGGCCACTCTGCAGAGCCTCACACCCGGACAAACCTACGAAGTGCAGGTAAAGTCTCACTGCTCCTCCGAAGAGGCCTCTTCCTATTCTTTGTCATCATTTTTCACTCCCTACTGCCTCACCGCACCCAGCGACGGAGCAGATAACGAATGGATAGAGCGAGTACAAATAGGCACAATAGACCACCATAGCGGCCAAAACAACGGTTACGAAAACTTTACTCACCTAAGCACACCACTGGAAAAAGGAAGCCAGGCTACCCTCGGGCTGGAAGCCACACAAGAGAAAACGTTTCCCATGCACTGGACCGTCTGGATCGATTTCAATCAAAACGGTCTGCTGTCCGACCCGAGCGAACAAGTGATATCCAGCCCGGCTGAAGCCAACATACTCACTTCACACACTTTCAGCATACCCACAAGCGCCCGCAATGGCAATACCCTCATGCGGGTTACCTTAAAATACAATGCCAATGCCGACCCTTGTGAAAACTACGACCATGGAGAAACGGAAGATTACACTATCCGCATTGAAGACGAAACCGACCGCAGCTTATTTGTACCCATAGTTGGAAAAAATGTAAATACGAGCCGCGAAGAACTCCCCCTGCTGTCCATATACCCTAATCCATCATCGACTGAAATCAGCCTCAACCTGTCTGCATCACTTGCCGGCAGTAAAGTCTCTGTGATAGACATGAGCGGACACACCGTTTTTTCATCTCCGTTCAAAAACCGCCTCATCGTAGATGTAAGCCACCTGAAAAGAGGCGTATATCTGGTAAGGGTAGAAACCAGCACCTACGTTCAGGTGAAGCGCTTTATGAAAATCTGACATAGTTTTTACCTTGAGTGTCAGTATTAATACTGACACATAAGCGACAATTTACAGGCCTGCAGGGGCATTTTGCGCCCTAAAAGGAAAAGTTATCTTATCATTGGATGAAAATAATTTACGGCATAAAAATTGAATCATTCGCAGAGTTTTCTACGTTTGCGGACAGAGTAAGTAATTTTTACCTAAAAAAAGAAAGACAAACGGCTAACCAATGCTCAAAGTATATACCACATATCTATTTGCTTTCGTCTTTCTATTCAACATACTTACCCCTGCGCTGGGGTCAGTATTTTTACTGGCCGTAGACAGCCCCGACTCAGAAATGATCCTGGACATAATCGACGCTGAAACGGAAGAAACCAACCAAAACGGAGAAAAAGAAACCTCCGACCCCAAGGAAAAAGAAAAATTTGAAGACGAAAAACTAAGGCATCTACAAGCCAAGTTTTCGCTGATTTACCTCAAAAATTCGCTTATGGTGACTCGTTTTCATCACAAGCATTCGTATCACAACATCGTACGTTCGGTACCCACCCAACCCCCCGAAAACAAGCTGGCCTAATGGCTCAACACTCGTGCATGCAGTCTGGGTGCAGTCAAAATAACCAACTGTTGTTTTAAAATTTCACTTGCCCCGTTATCTGCAAGGCATCTGTTAGCCAGGCCGGAGTACGCCCGCGTCTAACTCTCAGCAAGATGGTTTTCAATCCATACCTGAGAGTACCGATATCGTTTACAGCGACCCTCACAGGTCGGTTTCATACATTATCATGTAAATAGTACCTACCATTACTGGCAGTCTATTTCATTCTTTTTTTTATTTAATCAAAACTCTATACCTAAAATTCATAAATAAATGAAAACGCAATTTTTAGAAAATATTAAAAGTGATTTGCCCGCAGGTATGGTCGTGTTTTTCGTAGCACTTCCCCTCTGCCTTGGAATAGCCCTGGCCAGTGGCGCGCCCATTTTCTCAGGTCTTATAGCCGGTATTATAGGAGGTCTCGTAGTAGGCTCCATCAGTGGATCTGCCGTAGGCGTAAGTGGCCCTGCTGCCGGACTTACCGCAGTAGTACTCACAGCGATTAGCTCGCTGGGTAGTTTCGAAGTTTTCCTGTCTGCCGTTGTTATCGCAGGAATATTGCAGGTAATCTTTGGATTGCTCAAAGCCGGAGTTATTGCCTACTACTTCCCATCATCTGTAATCAAAGGTATGCTGACCGGTATCGGTCTTATTATTATCCTAAAGCAGATACCTCACGCTCTGGGATACGACAAAGATCCGGAAGGAGACCTCTCTTTTAATCAGGCAGATGGACACAATACGTTCTCCGAATTGTTCTACATGTTTGATTTTTTCTCTCCAAGTGCCATCTTCCTGTCTGTTTCGTCTCTGTTACTCATCATCTTTTGGGAAAAAGTACTTGCTTCAAAACACAAAGTTTTTACCCTTATACAAGGCCCCATCGTAGTAGTGTTTTTAGGTTATCTGTTTCAAACCATCACCAGTACACACTTTCCGGAATACGCCCTTAGCGCTGAGCATCTGGTACAAGTACCGGTAGTAGAAGGACTCTCCTCCTTTATCAGTGTACTGCAGTTTCCTGATTTTTCACAGATCACCAACTACAACGTATGGGTAACGGGAATTACCATAGCTGTAGTAGCCAGTATTGAAACCCTGCTGTGTGTAGAAGCTACGGACAAAATAGATCCGCACAAGCGCGTAACACCTACCAACCGAGAGCTTATCGCTCAGGGAGTAGGCAACACAGCGTCAGGCCTCCTGGGTGGATTGCCTGTCACACAGGTAATCATTCGTAGTTCGGCCAACATCCAATCCAATGCAAAAAGTAAGATGTCGACCATTTTACACGGTATTTTCCTGATCATCTCTGTACTGGCTATTCCTACCGTGCTAAACGCCATTCCGTTTGCATCGCTTGCAGCTATCCTCCTTATGGTTGGTTACAAACTGGCTAAGCCTTCTTTGTTTATCCAGACATACAAGCTTGGCAAAGGACAATTCATCACTTTCCTGACAACCGTACTGGGTGTAGTATTTACCGACCTCCTTACCGGTATAGGCCTAGGTTTGGTTATCGGTATAGTGATCATCCTGAAAAACAGCTACAAAAACAGCCACTTCATGCACATACAGAAAGGCGATGAAGGGAAAAAGAAAATGAGTATGACGCTGGCAGAAGAGGTGACCTTTATCAACAAAGGAGCTATCCTGAAAGAGCTGAACGCTGTACCTGATGGCACTCACCTGACTATCGATGCGTCAGAGTCTACTTCAATAGATTACGATGTGATTGAAATCATCGAAGCGTTCCGCAAAAGTGCCGCCGAACGCAATATTTCTGTCGACCTGAAGGTAAAGGAACCTTTGGAAACGGCAGATTATTAACATTTTATTATTAGATTAGGATGATTTTATCACCAACAAACCAACCGACAAATGATTAAGTACAATCCAAAATCGTACGTAGGTCATATTTTCAGTGTGTATAGCCGGCATGTTATCCGGGCCCTACTGCCCATGATGGTGCTGGTAGGCATATTCACTGCATCTGTGGAATACGTCATGAAGGAAATCATTAAGCTGGAATACGAAGGTACTTTGGCTTTTCACTCCATACTGGGTATCATCCTCGGCTTGTTTTTGGTAATCCGAACCAACACGGCCTATGACCGATGGTGGGAAGGCCGAAAACTCTGGGGAGCGCTGGTAAACGACAGCCGGACGATTTCTATAAAGCTGAGTACGTTTATTAAAAGCGCTGAGGATAGGCTGTTTTTTCGCACTGTACTACCCAACCTCCCTTTTGCTTTCAAAGAACACCTGAGAGGGAGTATCAAAGTAGGCGAAATGGAGTTTGTAGACAAAGAGATGAAAAGTGCCATCATCAAAAGCAAGCACAGACCCAACATGATAAACCGAATGATATATCAGCGTATTCAGAAGTTGCGTGATGAAGGCAAAATCACTCAGGAGCAGTTTTTTGTACTCGACAAGGAGATGAAAGGCTATACAGACATCATAGGAGCCTGCGAACGGATTAAATCTACTCCGATTCCCTACTCCTACAGTATGTTTATCAAAAAATTCATCTTTGTATACATCAACACGCTACCCTTTGCGCTGGTATGGCAATTTGGGTATTGGGCAGTGGGTATCGTAGTTACTATCTTCTACTTCCTGTTTAGCATAGAGCTGATAGCCGAAGAAATAGAAGACCCCTTTGGTACCGACATCAATGACCTGCCTCTGGATGAGTTGGCGGTAAAAATCCGCAATAATATCCGTGAGATTTTTGACACGGAAGATTATGCACCTAAAGCGATAAGTGCAAAAGCACACACTACGGCTTAGCGCTTGATCAGTGGAAAGCTCTGGCGTTTGCCACCTTTGCTGATCACTAAAAAATAATGGCCTTTGGCCAATCCCGCAGGGCTCCAGGATACTTTCTGGGGCCCTGTTGCTTTTGTACCCCTGAAGATTGTTCCTCTCGACTTACCCTGAATGTCCACCAGCTGCAGGTCTACAGGCTCACCGTCCGACACAAACGACACCTGCACCCTGTCATGGTCGCTCATCGGATTGGGATAAATACTCACCGTAGCTTCTGCCTCCTGTAGCACGTTAGACACCACTTGTTTTTCTCCAATTACCGGCACGGTAGCAAAAGTGCCCAGCATGGCTTCAGTAGTGGCAGACTCACCCCACCCAAACCACTGCTGCATGATCGAGGCGTTAACCTGCCTGAAGTCAAATTCCTGCTCAAGGTTATGCTGGTAGGTACTGTTTCGATCGATCACAGGATTAGAACCGATTATTCCTCCCCTTACCGCATTGCCAAAAACAAACATGGGAGCAGCTGCCCCATGATCTGTTCCCAGGCTGGCATTGGAAACTATACGTCTGCCAAACTCCGAAAATGTAACTCCCAACACCCTGTCATCCACTCCATGAAACTCCAGGTCTTTGACAAATGAAATGATCGCATCATTCACTTTTTTCAACAAATCAGCATGCTCCCCCTGAGTATGATCACCGGCCAGCACCTGAGCATCGTGCGTATCAAAGCCTCCGAGTCGCACCATGTATACGGGAGTTTTCAGCCCTCCGGCTATCAGCTTAGACACTACCTTCAATTGGTCGGCCAGTGTATTGTCTTCAGGATAAGCCACGTGCTTCTTTACCTTTTCGGCTGCATCTACCACTACCTTTCCGTACTGCTGCGATTGTCGCGCGATCAACCGAACAAATTTCAGTTTTTCGCCGGCTGCAGTATCCGGTGCAGCTTCTTCTACATTTTCGAGCAGGTTGTAAAACGAACTCACGTCGTTTAGTACCATACTCATAGCCGCAGTAGGCCCCTGAAACAGCAGCGAGCTACCATGCCCTATCTCTACGGAAAGAGGATCAGGCATATCGGTATTTGGAAACTGATCGGGGTAGCCGGGATACGCCTGCGTCAGCACCCTGCCGGGCCAACCGGAGTTTACCAATACATCAGCATCTGATCCGCTCATCCAGATATCCGTAGACCGAAAGTGCGAATAATTCTGATTGGGGTAGCCCACGTTTTGAACAATACCCAATCTATCCTCCTCAAAAAGTGTTTTCATATCTGAAAACGCAGGATGAAACCCGGCCTGAGTTCCTGCTAAAGGCAGAATTTTATTTTCCGGCAGGATTACATGCGGCCGTACTGCATTCAATGCCGACAATTGATCCATAGGCACTACTGTATTCAAGCCGTCGTTTCCACCTTGCAGGTAGATCATCACCAGTACTTTATCTGTATCCGAAGACAGGTTTACCAGTGTTTGCAATGGGTCTCTGCCCGGCATAGCCATCCCCATAGAAGACAGCAGTCCGGGAATTGCTACCGAATGCGTGGCATGACGTAAAAATTTTCTTCTGTTCATGGCAGGTCAGGTTACATAAGTTGAAATTCACCAAGCTGTAGCATAGCTTGAAAAGTAGGTTTCAAACGATTTTCTACCGTAAGTCTGTATTCTTCATTTTCAGGATCACTCGTATAATCGTACCAGGCGGCTGTCCAGTACCCGTCGGTTGACTGCCCGGTGAGTAGTATGCTCTTTAGCCTGCTTATTGCTTCATCTGACAAAGGTATCCCCAGCAAAAGCGCTGAAGACTCCCGCAGCATAGACTCTGGTAACTCAGGGTTGGTCATTTTACTCACAAACGCAATGAGGTCAGCTTTAATTTGCAAGTCTTCGGAAACCCAAAAACCCCAGAACAACATCGAGTCGATACGCAAAGCTCGAGCGGTTATGGTATCTGTAGTTATCCAGGATTTGTCGTACTGAGGTGCCTGATAATAAGCAGGCCAGCCAGCTACACTCGGAGGATCACCCGGCTCCATGCCCATCCCGGACAAGCTCCAGATCATACTCAGGTGCGTCTTGTACACCATGTATTTATCGTCAGCATCGGCATAAGTCATTTCCAATGTACGCCAGGCTCCTATCAAGTGGTCGGTCGGGCTTTTGAGCACCGCCCCTCTATTTGCCGTATCGTAAAAATGCTCACTTTTGAAAAGCGCCTGAAGAACAGGCATAATTTCGTAATCGCCGGATCGGAATATCTCTGCCAACGGGGCTATAACCTGTGCTTCGGCCACTTCATCGATCTCCGGATACACAAAAAAATTGTACAGCCTGCGGCATATATAACTAGCCACTTCCTGCGTGTCGAATATCATATCTATCAGCTCGTCCAACTCTTCCCGTCCGGCATCACCGGTTTTGCCCGTTATAAGTCTATTGCCATAAAAGGCTGAAAACTGCTTATCGGAAGTATCGTGATTCCAGGAGCGAAACTCGGCCTCTACCAGCCCTCCGTCCTGCACAGCTTGCCAGCTGGCTCCCCATCCTGTAAGCACACGTGCTGCTGCCTGCACATCGCCTTCTGTATACCCGGAGTTTTCACCTTTCCCTACGCAAAAGAGTTCCTGCAATTCTCTGGCATAGTTTTCATCCGGCGACTCTTTCACATTCGCATTGCCATTGAGGTAAAAAAGCATGGCCGGATCAAGTGTAATGGCTTTGATCAGCGATTTGAAATTACCGAAACTATACTGCCGCAGTACATGCAGGTATTGGTAGCTTACCCTTCCTATAAAAATACCCCACATTTCCGTCACCAGTAGGTTGTGCCAAAACAAAACCATCTTTTCAGTAAGACTGGCCTGCTGACCGATCATGTTTTCTACCATCCACGCCTTCAGTGAAAGAACTCTCTGCCCCTCATAATCACCCCCGTGTGGAGCATTTACCCACGAATCACCAAACGCAACATGAGGATCCTCTACCCCTTCCGAAGGGTTGTTATAGTTGTTTACGGGAGGTGCAGGGTCGGGCGATGGAGTGAGCAATGTATTCACAGCCTCCTCCAGACCTAAGGTTGAGAAATGATCCCATTCACTTTTTTTCACCCCAAACAGTGTTCGCCGTAGCAAATGAAGTGCTGTACTCCTATCCCAATCTCCGGCATAAAAAGTCAGCCCCGTTTGCAAAGGCTTTCTTTGTGTGTAGGTCACATCTGCTAAAGCATTACCGGAAAGGTTCGTTGGTTTCACCTTTCTAAATCGCTCTACTACTTGAGGGTCTACACGGTGTTGGGTTGGCTGATCCGTTGTTTTCATAATTAAAAGTACCTTTAATCATAGGTAAAACAAAAAAAGAAAGCTCCCCCCTCAAAACCAACTATAGCTGATACGGAAAAAGCAAAACTTGATTTCACCCTCCTGACATTCTACATCCCCCGTCACTACCGACTACAAAAGCCCGACACATTCGACTTGTGCCCTTGCTTTTTTATCTTATCTTTGCCCCACTTATCAAGAAAGACCGAGGGACTGGGCCCTATGACGTCTTGGCAACATATCCAAAGCCGCAATACGGATGTTGTGCCAACTCCCATTTTGGTGTATTCAGACCAAAAAAAGATAGGTAATCGTCATCAGATTTCTTAGGTAAGTAGATAGTTCCAAGTTAAACCCATTGGAAATGGACATTAGAGATATTCTCAAAGAAAGAATATTGATACTGGATGGTGCTATGGGCACCATGATACAGCGGTATCAATTAACAGAAGAAGACTTCAGAAACGATGAACTGAAAGCACACCCTGTGCCTCTAAAAGGCAACAATGACCTGCTTTCGGTAACACGGCCTGATGTAATCAAAGAAATACATGCGGCCTATTTCGAAGCAGGTGCCGACATCATCGAAACCAATACCTTTGGCAGCACCTGGATAGCCCAGGCTGACTACAAACTGGAAGAGTGGGTGTATCGCATCAACTTCGAATCGGCAAAAATTGCCAAGGAAGTAGCGACTACTTTTACCGAAAAGGAACCTCACAAGCCTCGCTTTGTGGCCGGGTCTATGGGCCCCACAAACCGACTGGCATCTATGTCACCAAACGTAAACGATCCCGGCTACAGAGCCATTAACTACGACCAGCTCAAAGAAGCTTTTTCGGAACAAGCCAAAGCCCTGCTGGACGGGGGAGCTGATATACTACTGGTAGAAACTATTACCGACACGCTCAACGCCAAAGCTGCACTGATGGCCATTGATGAAATCGCACAGGAGCGAAACATTCGTATCCCCATCATGGTGTCGGGCACCATTACTGATGCCAGTGGCAGGATACTTTCCGGCCAAAATACCGAAGCGTTCCTTATATCGGTTTCACACATGGATCTACTCAGTGTAGGTCTCAACTGTGCGCTGGGAGCCAAAGAATTAAAACCTTACCTACACATTTTGTCTTCCAAATCGGATTTCAATGTGAGTGCACACCCCAATGCAGGGTTGCCCAACGAATTTGGAGCCTATGACGAAACTCCGGAAGACATGGTAAGCCAGATCAAGGAATTTCTGGATGACGACCTGATCAACATTATAGGTGGGTGCTGCGGCACTACTCCCGACCACATTCGGGCCATAGCTGAACTGGCCGACAAATACCAACCCCGGCTACAGACCAAAGCTGAAACTGTCAATTAAACAAAACCTACTGCGCCAAGCTTTTTTAGAAAAACAACATGGACATACATCCTGACTACCCCGGTAAGTACGTATACAAGTGGCACAACTACCCCCCGATGAAACTGAGCGGATTGGAGCCTCTGGTGGTAACCCCCGACCTCAACTTTATCAATGTGGGTGAGCGTACGAATGTAACCGGCTCGAAAAAATTTCTGCGACTGATCAAAGAAGAAAACTATGAAGAAGCACTAGAGGTAGCTCGCAATCAGGTAGATGGTGGTGCACAAATCATAGATGTAAATATGGATGAGGGCATGCTCGATGGAGTAGAAACCATGACCCGGTTTCTCAACCTGATGGCCTCCGAACCCGACATAGCCCGTATACCTGTGATGATCGACAGCTCCAAATGGGAGATCATAGAAGCCGGCCTGAAATGTGTACAGGGAAAATCTGTAGTAAACTCTATCAGCTTGAAAGTAGGTGAAGAAGAGTTTATCCGCCAATCCAAACTGATCAAGCAATACGGTGCTGCGGCCATAGTGATGGCTTTTGACGAAAAAGGGCAAGCCGACAACTATGAGCGACGTATCGAAATTGTAAAACGCTCATACGAACTACTCACAGGCCCAAAAATCAACTTTCCTCCGGAAGATATCATATTTGACCTCAATATATTTCCGGTGGCAACCGGCATGGAAGAGCACCGCAAAAACGCATTGGACTTTTTTCAGGCAACACGATGGGTGCGTGAGAACCTGCCGGCAGCTCATGTGAGCGGCGGTGTAAGTAATGTATCGTTTTCGTTTCGTGGCAACAACCCCGTACGTGAAGCCATGCATTCTGCTTTTCTCTACCACGCCATAGGGCAGGGTATGGACATGGGAATCGTAAACCCGGCTATGCTGGAAGTGTATGACGATATTCCCAAAGATCTGCTGGAGCATGTAGAAGACGTACTGCTAGACCGCAGAGACGATGCTACTGAACGTTTGCTGGACTTTGCCGAAACAGTAAAAGGCAAAGGAAAGGTAGAAAAGAAAAACGACGAATGGCGCGCCTTACCGGTCGAAAAGCGCATAGAACACGCACTGGTAAAAGGCATTGTAGAATTTATAGATCAGGACACAGAGGAAGCCCGTCAAAAACTCGAACGCCCCCTGCACGTAATTGAAGGGCCGCTAATGGACGGCATGAATGTAGTAGGCGATCTGTTTGGTGAAGGAAAAATGTTTTTACCTCAGGTAGTAAAGAGTGCCCGGGTAATGAAAAAAGCAGTGGCCTACCTTACTCCCTTTCTTGAGGCAGAAAAGGTTGCCGGTGAGGCTCAAAACGCCGGAAAAGTACTACTCGCCACCGTGAAAGGAGATGTGCATGATATTGGCAAAAACATAGTAGGGGTAGTCATGGCCTGCAACAACTACGAGATCATAGACCTGGGTGTGATGGTACCCAACGAACAAATACTGGCCAAAGCCAGAGAATATCAGGCAGATGTGATCGGCCTAAGCGGCCTGATCACTCCGTCGCTTGACGAAATGGTGGATTTTGCCAAACTGCTGGAAAAAGAAAATGAAACATTTCCGCTCCTGATAGGTGGAGCTACCACCTCACGAATACACACCGCTGTAAAAATAGACCCTTGCTACAGCGGCCCTGTGGTGCATGTACTGGATGCCTCACGAAGTGTACCTGTAGCCGGTGACCTGCTCAGCAGTAAGAAGGATGCATTTGTGAGTCAGGTAAAAAAAGAATACTTGGAAGCCCGGGAAAAGCATGCCGGCAGAACCAAGGAAAAAAACTATATCGCTTTCGAAGAAGCCAAAAGCAATCACTTTGCCATAGACTGGGACAAAGCCCGTATCGACAAACCCAACTTTATCGGCACCAAAACTTTCAACAACTACCCTCTGGAAGAAATACGCCAATACATCGACTGGACGCCTTTCTTTCAGACCTGGATGCTAAAAGGAAAATACCCCCGTATACTGGATGACAAGGTAATCGGCCAGGAAGCCAAAAAACTTTTTGATGATGCCAACACCATGCTCGACCAGATCATTGCCAACAACAGTCTCACTGCCAATGCCGTGATCGGTATTTTCCCAGCTAACAACACCAATGGTGAGGACATAGAAGTAACTGATCCGGAAGGCAAACCGCTCACTACTTTCCACTTTTTGCGACAGCAAGGAAAAAAAGGAAAGAATATAGCAAACCTGTCGCTGGCAGACTTCATAGCCCCCGCAACATCGGGCAAGCAGGACTACATTGGTGGTTTTGCCGTTACGGCGGGACTTGGTATTGAGCCTCTACTGGAACAATACGAAAAAGAGCACGATGACTATCAGTCTATCATGGTGAAAGCATTGGCCGACAGGCTGGCTGAAGCTTTTGCCGAGCTTATGCACGAAAAAGTGAGAAGAGAGCTTTGGGGATATGCCGGCGATGAGTCGCTGGAAAACGACGCGCTGATAGCGGAAAAATACCGGGGCATACGACCCGCTCCCGGGTATCCTGCCTGCCCGGATCACACCGAAAAACCTTTGCTATTTGACTTACTCGATGCAGAAAAAGAAACAGGCATACGGCTGACCAGCTCCAATGCCATGTATCCTGCAGCCTCGGTTAGTGGTTTTTATTTCGCCAGTGAACATGCCCGGTATTTTGGATTGGGTAAAATAGGCAAAGACCAGCTTACTGACTATGCCAAACGAAAAAATGAGCCGGAAGAAGTGATGGAGAAATGGCTGGGGCCTAATTTAGCATACGAATCAACGAACTAAGAAAACTCAACCTGCCACTACAGCAGATACAATAAAATGAAAGTAACCGAACACATACAAAACGCTAAGGGAAAAACCTTGTTTTCACTAGAAATTATTCCTCCCAAAAAAGGCGAAAACATTCAGGGCATTTACAATCACCTGGATCCTCTTATGGAATTTAACCCTCCGTTTATCGACGTAACGTACCACCGGGAAGAGTATGTGTTTAAAAAACACCCCAACGGCCTACTCGAGAAAAAAACTACCCGAAAGCGCCCGGGAACGGTGGGTATCTGCGCGGCTCTGATGAACCGCTACAAAGTAGACCCGGTACCGCATATTATTTGCGGAGGTTTTACCCGCGAGGAAACTGAAAATGCTCTGATCGACCTCAACTTTCTGGGCATAGACAATGTACTGGTGCTCCGTGGAGACGCCATCAAGTCTGAAGGGAAGTTTATACCCACACCGGAGGGCAACCGCTACGCCACGGATTTGCTGGCACAGGTACGAGGCATGAACGAAGGAAAATACCTCGACGAAGAGCTGGAAAATGCCTATCCTACCGATTTTTGTATTGGTGTGGCAGGGTATCCGGAAAAGCATTTTGAAGCCCCCAACCTCAATACAGACCTGAAATACCTGAAAGACAAAGTAGATGGAGGTGCGGAATACATCGTTACGCAGATGTTTTTCGACAATCAAAAGTTTTTCGACTTTGAAGAAAAATGCAAAGAAATGGGTATCAACGTTCCCATCATTCCGGGGTTGAAACCTATAACCACCAAAAGTCAGGCAACTGTGCTGCCGAGCATTTTCCACATAGATCTGCCCGACGAGCTGGCTACTGCACTAGACAAGTGCAAAGACAACAAAGAAGCCCGACAGGTAGGTATAGAATGGGGCATACAGCAATCGAAAGAACTGAAAGCGAAAGGAGTACCGGTACTGCACTACTACTCTATGGGCAAATCTACCAGTGTGCAAAAAATAGCTGAGGCTGTTTTTTAAGCTACACTCAATGGTCGCCGGGCTGCATTCATTGGATTTTTACACCACAGCTCCTTGATCACCGCTTTGTGTTCGTGTGGTATTCTATTATTTTTATTACATGAAAATAATAGAATGTCCACGAGATGCTATGCAAGGGTTGCAGAACTTTGTGCCCACAGCGCTGAAAACCGCCTACATCAACCAGCTTCTTAAAGTAGGATTCGATACCATCGATTTTGGTAGTTTTGTCTCTCCTAAGGCCATTCCTCAACTGCGCGACACGGCAGATGTACTTGCCGGGCTTCACCTTGACAATTCTACGACTAAACTACTGGCTATAGTAGCTAACTTGCGGGGTGCCAAAGAAGCTGCCACACATAGCGCCATCAGCTACCTCGGCTTCCCTCTTTCGCTTTCTGAAACCTTTCAGCAGCGCAATACCAACAAGTCTATAGACGAAGCATTTTCTCTCGTGGATGAAATACAGGAAATATGTATAGCGTCGAACAAAAAGCAAGTGGTATACATTTCCATGGGATTTGGCAATCCGTACGGAGACCCCTACGAAATGGACTATGTGTGTACTTTCGTAGAAAAACTTCAAAAAACGGGCATATCTATTATTTCTCTAGCCGATACTGTAGGCGTATCCAATCCGGATAATATCAGAGAGCTGTTTCAAACTTTATCTCTGACATTTCCTTCTATTGAGTTTGGTGCACACCTTCATACCGACCTGGATACAACTACCGAAAAGATAGATGCCGCTTACAAGGCCGGCTGCCGCCGATTTGATGGCGCTATCAATGGTTTTGGCGGATGCCCTATGGCCAACGATGCTCTGGTAGGCAATATGGCTACTGAGAAAATCATAGATTACCTAAAAAAATGTGACAACCCTCCGGCCATCAACTACACCGCACTGCATGAAGCCATGAACCTTGCTCCTCAGGTGTTTTTAAATCACTAAAGGTCAGACTATCTTATATATTTTCCCGGGAAGGGATTTTACCCACCCCTGAAACTCCAGCCCCAGCAGGATACTCACTGCCTGATTGATAGGCACCTGGCTTTTCCAGCACAGTTCATCTAGTGGCAGGCCATCTTTGTATTGTAAGAGCACATTTACGACCTTTTTGTCTTCCTCTGCCAATGTATCGATATCCATCACGGCATGGGTCACTTCTGCACCCTGCTCTTTATCCCAGTTCATCAGGTACTCAAGATCCGATATACCGGAGTATATATTAGCCTTTTGGCGTGCTATCAGTTTATTGCACCCCATAGAGTAGTCGTGATCTATATCGCCAGGCACTGCAAACACCTCTCTATTGTATGAGTAAGCTATTTCACCCGTAATGAGCGCGCCACCTTTTTCGGCAGCTTCTACCACTATTACAGCATCTGACATACCTGCAATGATACGATTGCGTGCCGGAAAAAAATGTGCTTCGGGCTTTATCCCCATAAACTTCTCTGACACTATAGCCCCCAGCTCCTGCATTTGTGTAGCGTATTTTTTATGCACCGAAGGATATACTTTATCTAGCCCTCCGGCCAGTACGGCTACAGTGGGCAGCCCGCTTGCCAATGCCGCCCTGTGTGCTGCTATATCTATACCGTAAGCGAGACCACTCACAATGACCGCTCCATGCGGCACCAGGTCTTTTACGATACTCTCCGTTACGGACTTCCCATAATCAGTGGCCTTGCGAGTGCCTACGATCGCTACTACTTTTTGGGTATTGAAGTCGACCTCTCCCTTGGTCATAAGCAGTATAGGAGCATCGTTTACGAGTTTTAATCGGGACGGGTAAGCCTCGTCTGTATAAAAAAGGATCTTCACCCCTTCTTTTTCACACTTTTCTATTTCCTTATCGGCCTGCTGTAGCACATTGCCGGAGAGAATGGAATTAACCGTTTTTTCTCCTATACCGGGAATTTTATTTAGCTTGGATTTATGCGCCGCAAATATGCCTCGCGCCGATCCGCAATAACTTATAAGTTGCTTAGCATTGATATCGCCTATGCCGTGAATAAACCTAAGGGCTACCTGATAGCGCTTTTCATCGTTCATAGGCGGGTGAGTGGCAAAAGGTTTCTAGGGGGTTAGCTCTTTTTTCATTTGCACCAAAAACGAACGAATATTTTTCAGCGAATCGAGCATGTCTATCTTACTGGCTGCTGCACTTACGTCGCTTTTGATAAACTCGCGGGCACCATTGAGCGTGTAGCCTTTTTCTTTTACCAAATGATATATCAGCTTCACGTTTTTTACATCTTCTTTGGTAAACTGACGGTTGCCCTTTCGGTTCTTTTTCGGCTTGATAATATCGAACTCACTTTCCCAAAATCGGATCAGGGAAGTGGCTACACCTAACTCATCGGCTACCTCGCCTATGGTGTAGTATCGTTTCTCTATTTCTTTCTCTTTGTATGGCACAACTTCAACGGTCAATATAATTAATAAAACCCGAATCGTCAATCATTAAATTAATTTCAGGAAAATCTTTTTTAGTCAGTTCCTGAATTTTCTTTATCACTCTTTTGGCAGGGTCAATTTTAGGACCTCCGGCACCCGGCTGGTGTATAGGAATTATCTCGCCTTTCAGAAATTCTCCCTCATGATTGGTATACACTTTTAGTATCGGGGCGATACCGTTTACCCCTCTTAGGTTAAACCTGCCATAGGTACAAAAATTGCCCAGACTGTAGCTGATTATCCGCCCTTTGTACAAGTCGAGTGCGCGGGTCACATGCGGTCCATGCCCAAACACCACATCGGCTCCTGCATCGATCAGCGCATGAGAAAAAGCATATACATCGCCTCGGTTTTCACCGTAAAAAGTTTCGGTCTTGCGGGGCACATGCTCATACTTGCTTCCTTCCGCTCCTCCATGGAAAGACACTATTACCACATCGGCTATGGAGTCCAGGTGACTCACAATGCTGCGGGCTCTATCCAGATCATGAATGCTCACTGTACCCCTGTTGGGTGCAAAAGCAGCCATACCAAATTTCATCTTGCCTCGCTTAAACGTGACATAAGGCTGACTAAGCAATCCCGCATAGGCAATGTCGAGCGAATCGAGTGACGCCATGGTATGTTGCCGACCTGGATCGCCAAAATCTCCTGCATGGTTGTTGGCCAGGCTCATTACATCAAATCCTGCCTCTACCAGGTTCTCCAGATAAGAAGTAGGTGTGCGAAACAGATAGCACACTTTGGGGTTCTTACACTCTTTTTGGTCGCCTCCTTCATCCAATATTACTCCCTCCAGATTGCCGAATGTCACGTCGGCCTGCCTAAGTGTATCACGCACATCAGCCCACAGGTGGCGGCCATTGTTTCCCGGGAGATAACGCTCCTCTGGAAAATTTGTACCCATCATGATATCGCCCACCCCTATTATAGACAAAGTGTCTTTGTATACGCGAGTAGCTTTTAGCTCTACTTCTTCATCTAAGGAATACAACGTGTCGTTTTCCTGCGTGATGTAAAACACCGGATCGGGCAGGGTATCACGAGGTGACACTACCACCTGATCTACTTGTGGAGTTGCCACACTCACCGCCTTTTGCTGTGGCTTACACCCCACCAGCCATAGTATGCCTCCTACCAAAATGGTTACAACGATTCTTTTCACGATTCAAAATTATGGTTTAATAGGCTCTAAAGGCATATTCCTGCCACATAGTTATCCACATTGGGTCAACACTAGCACCAAGCCTCAACTTCAAAAAACAAAATAATGCTACTTAATCATGCTTCAGCCGGATACAACAAAAGCCCACCTCGATGGAGGTGGGCTTTTGTTTGATGTTGTAATAAGTAGTCCCGGCAGGAATCGAACCTACATCTAAAGTTTAGGAAACTTCTATTCTATCCATTGAACTACGGGACCAGAAAAACGGACGGCAAAAGTAAATATTTTTTTACTTAACAGAAAAATGCCGCCTGTTCATCCTTATAAGTCTGATAAATCAAAATCGTCCATAAAGGCGGTAGTGAATTTACCCGATCTGAATCGTTCGTCATCCATCAACTTGATATGGAAAGGTATAGTCGTCTTTATCCCTTCAATCACAAACTCCTCTAGTGCACGCTTCATCCTTACTATGGCTTCTTCTCTTGTCTGTGCAGACACGATCAGCTTTGCTATCATAGAATCATAGTTGGGAGGAATGGTATAGCCTGCATACACATGACTATCTACACGTACTCCATGCCCTCCGGGCAGGTGCAGGTTTGTTATTTTACCGGGGCTTGGTCTAAAGCCCTTAGCAGGGTCCTCTGCATTGATACGGCATTCCATGCTGTACAATTGAGGGTAGTAGTTTTGACCGGAAATTTCCACTCCTGCAGCTACTTTAATTTGCTCTTTTATCAAGTCAAAATCTGTAACTTCTTCGGTAATCGGGTGCTCAACCTGAATACGGGTATTCATTTCCATGAAGTAGAAGTCGCCATTTTTGTCTAACAAAAACTCTACGGTACCGGCTCCTTCGTATTTGATGGCTTCAGCTCCTTTTATGGCCGCTTCACCCATTCGCTTACGTATATCATCGGTCACTGCAGGAGATGGTGTTTCTTCTGTCAGCTTCTGATGCCTACGCTGTATCGAGCAATCTCTCTCCGACAGGTGGCACGCTTTACCGTTTTTGTCTCCTACGATTTGTATTTCTACGTGACGCGGTTCTTCAATGAATTTTTCCAGATAAAGTGCATCGTTACCGAATGCAGCCCCGGATTCCATACGTGCATCGTCCCAGGCTTTTTGAAACCCTTCGTCGTTGTGAACAATACGCATACCTCTACCCCCACCACCGGCGGTAGCTTTCAATATCACAGGGTATTTTATTTCATTGGCGATTTTTATGCCTTCTTCTACAGAGCTCAACAATCCATCTGAACCCGGTATGGTGGGCACACCGGCTTTTTTCATGGTATCCTTGGCTGTTGCCTTGTCTCCCATGCGGTCGATCATTTCGGCACTGGCTCCTATGAATTTAATGCCGTATTCTTCGCATACTTTCGAAAATTCAGCATTTTCTGACAGGAATCCGTATCCGGGATGTATGGCATCTGCATTGGTGATTTCTGCTGCCGATATAAGGTTAGGGATCTTGAGGTAAGACAAGTTGCCCGGCGCGGGCCCTATACATACTGCCTCATCGGCAAATTTCACATGCAAACTCTCTTTATCTGCGGTAGAGTACACTGCCACAGTTTTAATACCCATTTCTTTACAGGTACGAATAATTCTGAGGGCAATTTCACCTCTATTAGCTATTAATATTTTTTTAAACACTTCTAATAAGGTTAAGTGAGAATATCAAAACAAGAAAAATGACCGGTTTTTAATTAAGCCGGTTCAACCAAAAACAACGGTTGATCAAACTCTACCGGAGAGGCATTTTCCACCAATACTTTCACAATTTTACCCGACACTTCAGATTCGATTTCATTGAAAAGTTTCATAGCTTCAATGATACAAACCGTTTGACCGGCGCTAACTTCATCTCCTACAGAAGCGAACGCATCGGATTCGGGATTTGCCGATCGGTAAAATGTACCAATCATCGGGGATTTGATTTCTATTAGATTTCCTGTGCTTGGAGCTGCACTTTCGGCAGCAGGTGCGGCAGGTGCAGGAGCAGCAGGTGCCGGTGCAGGAGCGGGAGCTGCTGCTACAGGTGCTGCAGGCATAGCAGGTGCGCTAACGGTTTTCTCTATTACCTGCGTCTCGTTGCTTCTCTTTATTTTTATCTTTAACTCTTCAGTCTCGATATTCACCTCTTCCAGGCCTGAGGCCGAAAGAAAATCAATCAGGTCTTTTACTTCCTTTATCTTCATAGTATCGGTAATTATAGTTAATTGATAGGTCTAATTTAGGTATAAATGCATTAACACGCTTTTGAACAGCACGGAAACGGTTTTATTTCACGCGTTCTACGTATTGTCCGGTTCGGGTGTCAATTTTTATTTTCTCGTCGTTGTTGATAAAAAGGGGCACCTGCACTGAAGCTCCGGTCTCAATAGTAGCGGGCTTGAGTGTATTGGTGGCCGTGTCGCCTTTCAGGCCGGGCTCGGTATAGGTCACTACCATCTCCACAAACTGAGGAAGCTCGCATCCAAGTATCACTTCTTCTTCGGCGTGGTATATTACCTCCACATTCTGACCGTCTTTGAGCAGCTGAGGTGCGTTTATCAATGACTCATCGATATTTACCTGCTCAAAGGTGTTGCTATCCATAAAGTGGTAGCCCATGTCGTCTTTGTAGATAAACTGATAATCTCTTCTCTCGATACGTGCGGTCTTCACCTTCACTCCGGCTGTAAACGTATTGTCAATTACCTTTCCGGTTTTGATGTTTTTTAGCTTAGTACGCACAAAAGCAGGGCCTTTTCCTGGCTTTACGTGTTGAAATTCAACAATAGAATACAATCCATTGTTGTATTCTAAACACATTCCGTTTTTAAAATCTGCAGTAGATGCCATGACAATTATTGGTTATCTGTTATTTCTTTCTATACGGTCTTTTATTTCGGATCATACGCCCACTTGAGGTATAGCGAACCCCAGGTGAAACCTCCTCCAAAAGCAGCCATTACAAGGTTATCTCCTTTTTTCAGTTTGCTTTCATAGTCCCACAGGCACAGCGGCAGTGTTCCGCTGGTTGTGTTTCCGTATTTTTCTATGTTCATCATCACCTTTTCTTCGCTCACTCCCATGCGGTTGGCAGTAGCGTCGATTATTCTCTTATTGGCCTGATGAGGCACCAGATAAGCGATATCATCTCCTTTCAGGTTGTTTCGCTCCATTATTTCGGCTGCCACATCTGCCATATTGGTCACTGCAAATTTAAATACTGCAGCACCATCCTGCACTACATAATGATCTTTGTTTGCTACGGTTTCGGCTGATGCTGGCATCATACTTCCTCCTGCATTCATATACAGGTGCTTGATTCCCGATCCGTCAGACTTCATAATGGAGTCTACCACACCATACCCTTCTTCGTTGGGTTCGAGTAGTACTGCTCCTCCTCCATCTCCAAATATGATGCAGGTAGTTCTGTCTTCATAGTCTACAATTGACGACATTTTATCGGCTCCTATTACTACTACCTTCTTGTATTTGCCGGTTTCGATAAATTGTGAACCTGTAGCCAATGCATACAAAAAGCCAGAGCAGGCTGCTGCCATATCGAAGCTAAATGAGTTTGTAGCTCCTACCATATCCGCTATGATATTGGCTGTAGCAGGAAAGGGTCTGTCGGGGGTAACGGTAGCGCACAAAATCAAATCCACATCTTTAGGATCTGTATTTGTTTTTTCCAAAAGCCCTTTTACAGCTTCAGCTGCCAATACAGAGGTCCCCTGCTTTTCTCCTTTTAATATTCTCCTTTCTTTAATACCTGTGCGGGTTGTTATCCACTCGTCATTGGTATCTACCATGGTTTCCAGCTCCGCATTGGTCAACACATAGTCAGGCACATATCCATGTACTCCTGTAATAGCTGCTCTAATTTTGCTCATTTGTTGATAGGGGTATTATTTTTTCTTGATTTGTAGAAATTGGGAAGAATGCTTTTCGAAAATTCGAAGCAAATTAAATAAAATATTTATTTATCCTGATCATAAATCCCGGTGCAGGAAATATGATTTTGAATAAACAAAGAAAGTCCCGCAAAATACGGGACTCAAAATATTTTATTATGATCGGAATAGCATTAAGCTACCGCTTCTTTTTCGATAACTAACTTGCCTTTGTAGTATAAGTTGCCTTCATACCAGTACGCTCTGTGTGGCAGATGCGCCTCTCCGGTAGTAGGACATACGATAAAGTTTTTAGCTTCCGATTTGTAGTGGGTTCTTCTTTTGTCCCTTCTTTGTTTCGACGTTTTGCGTTTTGGATGCGCCATTTTAGTACTATTTTAATTTTTCAAATCCTTTAATTGTTGCAATGCTGCCCAGCGAGGGTCGGTGGTCTGCTCTACCTCATCTTCTTCCAGATCAGAGGTGTAGATCAATTCCATACCTTCAGCATCGTCTTCCCCGAATTTTGGATGCAACCGCTTCATTGGAATGGCCACATTGATAAATTCGGCTATATTTCTCATTACATTTAGCTGCTGTATTCCCTGAGGTATAATCCATACTTCATCGTTGCTATCGTCAAACTCCTCTCCATACTTCAGGATCAGCCGCTCTTTCAGGTCGAGTGAGTGCATGTACACTTCCGTACTTCGGTCGCACACCAACTCTACCTCTCCTTTTATTTCAAACCAAAGGGTAATCAAGGTTTCGGCCTTATCGAGCGTCACTTCACAGATTCCACTCCCTTTTTCCACTATCGGCTCCCCGTCTGTTTCAAAGATGCGGTCATCAAATGAAAACTGAAACTGGTGCGAACCAAGCTTCAGACCAAAGAGGTCGATATTGTAAATCCTTTCTACCTTTTTATCCATTGTTTTGAATAAAGTCCGCAAATTTAGGTATATAATTGGAATTAAAAAACTATAGACAGATTTTCAATTTCATTCCTTAGTTCAATACCAATTTTAGCGCTATCTGGTCCGCTACGGCATCCCACAATTCTATTCGACAATCCAAAGATCGCTGAGCGGTCTCCAGCACCTCGTGCCATTTTTGCGGATCACCTTCACAAAGGCTGGATACCATCTGTAACGAAAGAGGGCCATGCTCATCGCCATCCAGTTCGATATGCCTATCCAGATAATAGCGTAACTTATCATATCGGGTATTGCCCGCATCGGCTTGTTTCAAAATCTCCACAAACATATCCGGGATAAGATCTTCTCTACCAAACGTAAAAGCAGCGGCAATTAAATGAGGCTTTCCCGTATCAATGACCGAAAAGGTATGCTCAACAAACACTCGGGCCGCCTCAGGCGCATTGGCCTGTATCAGCGCATTTCGTACACTTTCCCCTGACTTTACCAGTCGCACGAACAAATCGATACCGGCTACATCTGCTCCCACCTGAAGCATAGCATCTCTATACATCTCGAAATGACTCATAGGCTCCCCTGCCTCGTTTACATCCGTCTCTTCTCCCAGTACTATTTCGTTCACAAACCGGGCAACAGCAGCATCTACAGCCGGCACCCACGGCACCTGTACAGTAGTAAGCCTGACCTGCAATGCCTTGAGCAGCGACATAAAATCCCAAACCGGATACACATGACTCTCCATAAATACACTAATGTCTGCCACACACGAAAGCTGACTGTACATACGGTGGGTGCTCAACGCTCTACGCTGTGGTTCCAGCTGGTTTTCCACCCAAACCAACCATTCCTGATCCGTTTGTTTTTCTTGCTTTATCATATTGCCGCGAAGATAGAAACAAACTCACTGAAATCAACTTACAATGTTTTTCCGTACGACATTTACTACAAAAAGTAAAAGCTGGCCATCTTTGGTTTCAAAAAATGTTTTTGAACGTATATTGCTGAATTTAGCAATCAGCAAACAATCAGACACCCTATGAAAGAACTGGTAGAGGAAAAGTTTCATACTCTGTTTCAACAAGACCTTCTGAAAGAAATAACTACTCACGGCAGAGGTGTAGACCTGCAGGAAGGCACTGTTATGATGGACTATGGCAAATACATCAAAGAAATACCACTGGTACTATCGGGCTCTCTTCGAATAATTCGGGAAGACAGTAAGGGCAATGAGTTGTTCTTATATTATCTAAGCGCAAAAGACACCTGTGCTATGTCACTCACCTGCTGCATGCACCACAAAAAAAGCGAGATTAAAGCCATTGCCGAAACAGACGCTCAGGTGTGGTTAATCCCGCTTCAATACATGGATTTGTGGATGAAATACGCTACATGGCGCCAGTTCATTTTCAACTCTTACAACACGCGTTTTGAAGAAATGCTATCGGCCCTGGACTCGGTAGCCTTTCTAAAAATGGACGAGCGCCTGATGAACTACCTACTGGATGCCAAACAACACACCGGAAAATTCACCATTACTAAGACGCATCAGGAGATAGCCACCGAACTGGGCACATCGCGTGTGGTAATATCACGGCTATTGAAAAAACTGGAAAACGAAGGCAAAATAGAATTGTATAGAAACAAAATCGATATATTGTAGATTCGGCCACCTACTGTAACGTTTGTTACAAAGCCGGCATACGATGACGACTAACTTTGCTGTGTTTTCAAAATAAGCAAATGCCCGATTTATTTCCCATACTCAAAGACCTGAAAACCTACTCGCCGGATAAGTTTCGCGGAGATGCGGTAGCCGGCATCACCATTGGCGTGATGCTCATACCTCAGGGCATGGCCTATGCCATGATTGCCGGGCTTCCTCCGGTATATGGGCTATATGCTGCCATCTTTCCACAGCTGATGTACGCGCTGCTCGGCACTTCACGGCAGCTGGCCGTAGGACCCGTCGCTATGGACTCGCTAATTGTAGCCACGGGTGTATCCATGCTGGCAGTAGCACAATCCGAAAACTACATCGCACTGGCTATTTTACTAGCCTTCATGATGGGCGGCATTCAACTCCTTATGGGTGCATTTCGCCTTGGCTTTGTGGTAAATTTTCTTTCCCGACCGGTGGTCAATGGATTTACCTATGCGGCTGCACTGGTCATCAGCATAAGTCAACTCCAGCATCTGACCGGCATCAGCCTGCCCTCTAACGCACCTACACATCAGTCTGTAAGGGAGCTTGTCCTGCGCATCGAAGAACTGCACTATCCCACGCTCACACTGGGCATATTCGGCATTCTTCTAATTATAGGACTGAAAAAGTGGCATAAGATGATACCCGGTGCACTTATAGCCGTAGTGCTGTCTACTTTGGCCACTCAATACGGCCACCTTCATACCCTGGGTGTAAAAATCGTAGGAGACATCCCGTCAGGAATCCCTGCCTTTGCCTTTCCTGACGTGCCGGATGTGCATACCCTCACCGAATTGTTACCGGTAGCATTCACGCTGGCTCTTATTGGTTTTATGGAGGCTTTTTCTATCGCCAAGGCTATCGAAAACAACCATAAAGAAGAATACAGGGTAGATGCCAACCGCGAACTAATAGCCCTGGGTGCCGGCAATATCTTTGGGTCGTTGTTTAGCAGTTTTCCCACATCGGGAGGATTTAGCCGATCTGCGGTGAGCGAATCTACCGGAGCTAACACCAGCATGGCTTCCTACATCAGTGCTTTTATCGTATTGATAACTGTACTTTTCTTCACCCCCATGCTTTACTTCCTACCCAAAGCTATATTAGCATCCATCATACTGGTAGCCGTACTGGGACTTATTGACATCAAACAATGCCTGCATCTATGGCATACCGACCGACGGGACTTCTATATGATGGCGGCTACTTTTTTAGGTACACTCCTTATTGGTATAAAAGAGGGTATCGCCATAGGAGTAGGATTATCTCTACTTATGGTAATATACGAAACCACACAACCTCACATGGCTGTACTTGGGCAGATCCCCGGCACTACTTTTTTCAAAAACATCAAACGGTTTCGCGAAGCTGAAGAAATAGCCGGAGCATTAATTATCCGATTCGACTCACGCCTTTATTTTGCGAATGCCGGATACTTCAAAACACACATAGAACAGGAACTACGCAAGCGCAACAACATCCGACTTTTAGTCATCGATGCGCAAAGCATATCCAGCATAGACTCCAGTGGTATAGCTACCCTGAGGGAATTGCACGACCAGTGTCAGGCTCTTCAGATCACACTGGCGTTTACGAGTGTAATAGGCCCTGTTCGCGACACTTTTGTAAAAGCCGGCTTTGTAGAGCAGCTGGGAAAAGAACACTGCTTTGAAGAGATTGAAGAAGCGATTGCTGCTTTTGTACACCCCGATACAAACGACACTCCCCATCGTCTCAAGTTTCAGTCTAACCTGGACCAGGACTCTCCCCCCCTGTAATACAAAAAGCCAACGGCTCACAAGGATTGCCAAATGGAAACGTTCATTTTCTGAGAAAAAACAAAAACCGACACCAAACAACGACGGGATAATGTGGGACTTTCCTACTTTTGCCCAAAATAAAACCCTGCAATACGCTAGCTAATGAAAAAACTCGATAAACTTATACTCAAGTCATTTATCGGGCCACTGATTCTCACGTTTTGTGTGTCGGTGTTCATCCTACTGCTACAGTACATGCTCAAGTACTTCGACGATCTGGTAGGAAAAGATCTTGGGTACGATGTATTTGCAGAACTGCTGCTGTACTTCAGCATCAACATGACTCCCATTGCTCTACCACTGGCTATATTGATAGCCTCTATCATGACCTACGGCAATCTGGGCGAGCATTTTGAGCTCACTGCCATTAAAGGCTCTGGCATATCCCTTACCCGTACACTGCTCCCAACCGGCGTTTTGGTGTTTATCATCTCTATTGCCGCTTTTTTTTCCAACAACTACATAGTACCTAATGCCAATCTGCGTGCCTATAGCCTGTTGTGGGACATAAAACACAAAAAACCCTCATTGGACCTGAAAGAAGGGCAGTTTTATGAAGGCATCCCTAACTATAGTATCAAGGTAAGAAAGAAGTATTCTGACGGTGTGTCTATGCGCGACATCATCATATACGATCACAAGGGTACTACTCGCGGAGGCAACAAGAAGGTCATTATAGCAGATTCGTGCCGTATGTACACCATCATAAACGACCGCTACCTGATGATGGAGCTGTTTGATGGAAACCACTACATAGAAGGAGAAAACAAAAAAAACCGAGACGATGAAGTAGAAACATTTGCCCGAAGCAAATTCAGCTCCATGAAACTGGTTTTTAGTCTGGCCTCCTTCGACCTGGATCGTACAGACAAAGAGCTCTTTGCCGGCAACAAGCTAATGAAAGACATAGCTAAGCTTTCAAAAGACGAAGACTCCATGAAAAACACGATGTATACCACAAAATATCAGATATTTAGAAATGTGGACGCATCCTTTCGATACCACCTAAACGACCAGATAACCATACCCCAACAACTGGTAGATGCATACGAAGTACTGCGTGAAAAACAGCGCGTACAGGACAGCATAAAAATGGCTCTGGGGGATTCCGGCATAAATCCTGAAGAATACAACGCAGAAAACACCCAACCGGCAGCCCCAATAGTTAAAGAACAAAAAAAAGCTACACCAGTTTCCTCAGCTAAGGCTGATTCTATAGCGGCTCCCGAAGAGAAAAAAATCACTGCTCCGGGAACGATTAGTTCATTAGTAGAAAAAGAAAAAATGGGACTGGAACAGCTGAAAGCACTAAAAAACAGCAAGGAGACTGAAAAGCTGACCACAACTCAGCCTGCCTCAAAACAAATCAGCTCTCCTTCTACTATAGCTAAAAAGAAAAAAACAACATCCCAACCCAAAAAGACACCAATACCCGAAAGCCTCTCTACTGTAAAACCAGAAGAAGAGAAAGCCACCATAATTACTAATGATTCGCTACTCGCAGTAGCCAGACACAAATTTGATAGTGTGTATACTACGATAGATAAGCGCAAGCGCTCTATGTCGCAGGCTACAAGTACAGCAAGAGCCATAAAAACCAACATTGGTAGTAAGCTATCACGACTAGCCACTCTAAAACGCGAGAGTAATCAGCACCAACTGGAACGATACAAGAAGGTATCTCAGGCTCTGGCATGCTTCATCATGTTTTTGATAGGAGCACCACTGGGTGCAATCATCAAAAAAGGAGGGCTGGGCATGCCGGTAGTTGTTTCGGTTTTCTTTTTTATCATTTTCTATGTACTCACGGTGATAGCCGACAAGTGGGCCAAAGCCAGCGTGATGGAGGGTGCGTATGCTGCATGGGTGGCAGATTTGGCTCTTCTGCCTTTTGGTATACTATTTTTGTATCAGGCACGGCGAGATGCCAAACTTTTCGATCCCGACTTTTACAATGTATGGTTCCAGGATCTGGCCGCATGGTGGCAAAGAAAACGAGGCTTAAAGCCACCCAAAGAAAACAATTAAATACCAATAGTTGTTTTTGAACACCATTCTGGCTACTTTTGCCCACTTTAATTAAAATAAACGATTTAAACACTTTTACTAAGCATGTATTTAGCAACAGAGAAAAAACAAGAAATCTTTGAAAATCATGGTCGGTTGAAGTCGAAAAACGATACAGGTTCTGCAGAATCTCAAATCGCTCTTTTCACTTACCGTATCAATTATTTGACAGAGCACCTGAAAAAGCATAAAAAAGATCACTCAACTCGTTTGGGGCTTTTGAAGCTCGTAGGTAAAAGAAGAAGCCTGCTTGACTACCTCTACAAAAGAGACATCAACAGATACAGAGCGATAATCGCAGAATTGAAAATCAGAAAATAATATGCGCAAAAGGGAATTCATTAACTTGAGTTCCCTTTTTTGTACTTCTCACTCTAATTTTTCACAAATTTTGACATTCCACACACTCAATTCTCACTTTTTGTCAAAATTTAAAGAAACATTATGTCATTAAATGTAATCACAAAATCGATCACCCTGGCTGATGGCAGGGAAATTACGATCGAAACCGGCAAGCTGGCAAAGCAAGCCGACGGATCTGTAGTAGTGCGCATGGGCGACACCATGCTACTGGCTACTGTAGTATCCTCCAAAGAAGCGAGAGAAGGAGTGGATTTCCTTCCTCTTTCAGTAGACTATCAGGAAAAATTTGCATCAGCGGGAAAAATACCCGGAGGCTTTCTGAAAAGAGAAGCTCGACTGTCTGATATGGAAGTGCTGGTATGCCGTCTGGTAGACAGAGCGCTTCGTCCTCTCTTTCCTGAAGACTACCACGCAGAAACTCAGGTAATGATATCGCTGATATCGGCCGATAAAGATGCTCTGCCAGACGCTCTGGCTGCACTCGCAGCTTCTGCAGCTCTTTCTGTATCCGACATTCCCTTCAACGGGCCTATATCGGAAGTGAGAGTAATCCAAAAAGAAGGTCAGTACATGATCAACCCTACTCCGGAGCAAATCGAAAATGCTGATCTGGAAATGATAGTAGCCGGTACCATCGACAATATAATGATGGTAGAAGGAGAACTCAACGAAGTATCTGAGGAAGCCATGATTGGTGCTATCAAAGCAGCTCATGAAGCCATCATTGACCAGTGTAAGGTTCAGATAGAACTAACACAGGAAACAGGCAAAACAGAAAAACGTGAATACTGCCACGAAAACAGCGACGAGGATCTGAAAGCTGACATCAAAGCAAAAACTTACGACAAAGTATATGCTGTAGCAGCAGAAGGCCTGGCCGACAAAGCCTTGAGAAAAGAAAAATTCTCAGCTATAAAAGAGGAATATGTAGCTTCACTGCCCGAGCCTGCTGAAGGTGAGGAAGGTCCTGACGAATTCCTGATCAACAAATACTTCCACGATGTGGAAAAAGAAGCAATCCGCAATTGCGTACTCGACACTCGCGTACGACTGGACGGCCGTCAGCTCAACGAAGTACGACCTATATGGTCTGAAGTAGACTACCTGCCGGGCGCACACGGATCTGCCATATTTACCCGTGGGGAAACCCAATCGCTAACCAGTGTAACACTTGGTACTAAGCTCGATCAGCAGATGATCGATAGCGCGATGAACTCCGGCTACAACAAGTTCCTGCTACACTACAACTTCCCTGCATTTTCTACAGGAGAAGCCCGCCCCAACAGAGGTCCGGGACGTAGAGAAATAGGTCATGGAAACCTGGCACTGCGAGCATTGAAACGCGTAATCCCTCAGGGCGATGACAACCCTTACACTATCCGTGTGGTATCTGATATTCTGGAATCAAACGGTTCGTCTTCTATGGCTACCGTATGTGCCGGATCGCTGGCACTGATGGATGCAGGTATTCCTATCACTGGTCCTGTATCCGGTATCGCTATGGGTATGATATCTGACCCTGAAACCGGAAAGTATGCTATTTTGTCCGACATCCTCGGCGATGAAGACCACCTGGGTGATATGGACTTTAAAGTAACCGGTACTGACAAAGGAATCACAGCTTGCCAGATGGACATCAAAATCGACGGTTTATCTTACGAGGTACTCACCGAAGCATTGATGCAGGCCAAAGAAGGCCGTGAGCACATCCTCAACGAGATCAAGAAAACCATGTCAGAGTCCCGAGGTGATCTGAAACCTCACGCACCTCGCTCGCACACCATGACGATCGAAAAAGAACTGATCGGTGCTGTAATAGGACCTGGTGGAAAAATTATTCAGGAGATCCAAAACGAATCTGGTGCTACTGTAGTCATTGAAGAAATCGACAACAAAGGCGTAATCAATGTGTTTGCCACTGACGGCAAAGCCATGGAAGATGCCCTGAGAAGAATTAAAAACATAGTAGCTCAACCTGAGGTAGGTGAAGTATATGTAGGTAAGGTGAAATCAATCATGCCATTTGGTGCTTTCATCGAATTTATGCCTGGCAAAGACGGCTTACTGCACATTTCTGAAATAAAGTGGGAACGTGTAGAAAAGATGGAAGGTGTAATGGAAGTAGGCGAAGAAGTGAAAGTAAAGCTTACTGAAATCGACCCTAAAACAGGTAAATTCAGATTGTCGAGAAAAGTACTTCTCCCAAAACCGGAAAAAGCGTAAACACGCACTATATATAAATCATGCAATAAACACCGGCTTCTACAGTCGGTGTTTTTTTATGCCTTCTTCTACACAAAAGGAGTATTTATATCTTCACAAGGCAATACTAATACCCTCTAAACTAAAAAAGAGACTGATTGTGTAATCAGTCTCTTTTTTACAGGAATTGCCCCTTCTTGATTCAATCGAGGCAATTAAAACCTATCATATCTTTCACCTTGTATCGGTTTTATTCCGGTGTTTTTTCACCCGGCCATTCTTCTTTAAATCCTTTCCAATACTCATCTATAGTGGCCTTTATGTCTTTGTGCAAATAGAGAATACCAAACAGGTTGGGGAGCGTCATCAGAGCAATGGTAATGCCCGAAAGAGTCCATATAATGGTGGTATCGGTAAATGCGGCAAGGAAGAACCCTAACACATATACTACTCTAAAGTAAATCACCGACTTGCTGCCAAACAGAAAAGTCATGGCTCTGTCGCCATAGTAAGACCAGGATATAGCAGTACTAAATGCAAACAGCAACAAGCCTATAGACACGATATACTGCCCGTACTCCCCAAAAAACCCACGAGTAAATGCTATCGCAGTAAGGGGCGCACTGTGCACCAGAGACTTTCCTCTAAAAATATATTCTTCTGTGGTGGGCTTTCCTTCAGCTATGGCAATAGATCCTGTGTAGGGTTTATCTCCGGAGAAAACCTTCACTTCTTCTGCAAGCGAACGCGCATTGATTACAGAAACCTCATCCTGAATGACACCATTTTTCACCGTAAGCGAACCATCAAACACCGGAAGCTCTTTCGTACCAGCTACATGATTATATAGCGCCTGAGCACCGTCTTCTGTTTGGTCTGTGTAGTCTGTACCTACCACTATGGTCATGTCTGAGGTTTGAAAATCATTTTCATGCTTTTCGTTCCAAACCCCGGAAGACAGCAATACCAGCCCTGTGATAGTACAGATCACTATAGTATCGATGAACGGCTCCAGTATAGCCACCATGCCCTCCGACACGGGCTCATGTGCTTTGGCCGAGGCATGCGCTATCGGTGCACTACCCTGCCCCGCTTCATTGGAAAACAGCCCTCTGCCTACACCCTTGTTGAATGCAAATGCGATGGAAGAACCTAAAAAGCCACCTACAGCGGCAGATCCGCTGAATAAGTCAGCAAAAATGGAAACAAAGGAAGGTACGATATTACCCAGATTAGAAAAAATGACAGCAAATGCACCAATAAAATACAGCACCGCCATGGAGGGAACCAGTCTTTCTGTTACCGCGGCTATACGCTTGATACCACCAATAATAACCACACCAAGCAATACGGCTAAAACACCCCCAGTAAGAATGTGACTAATGCCAAATGTAGCAAACAATGAATTGGCTATACTGTTGATCTGTGGCAGGTTGCCTGTACCAAACGACGACAGTACTGTAGCTATAGCAAACAAAACTGCCAGCCACTTCATGTTCATTTTGTTTTTCATGTAGTACATGGGGCCTCCGGCCATGGAGCCGTCATCCGTCTTTTCGCGGTATTTATGCGATAGTGTTACCTCCACAAACTTGGTACACATACCTACTGCAGCCGTTACCAGCATCCAAAACAGAGCTGCAGGCCCGCCTATATGCACAGCCAGGGCCACTCCGGCTATATTTCCCGTACCTACCGTGCCCGACAGAGCCGTAGTAAGCGCCTGAAAGTGAGATGTATCTCCTTCATCGTCGGCTTTGTCGTATTTGCCTTTCACTACCCGTACAGCAAATCCAAAATACCTGATTTGCGGAAACTTCAGGTAAATGGTGAAAAAGATTCCTGTGCCCAGCAGGACGTACGGAAACCAGAAAGAGCTTCCAATGTAACTATCAATTAGGGCTAATATTTCGTTGAGCTGCTGCATATAGAGTTGTTTATAGTTTAGTTGTTAACTAGCAATCAACAAAAATATAAAATATGAGCAGTTATAAAACCCAGTTAGTCAGTATTATGTAAGTGGCGGTGTAGCTGTCTGCATGGTAAGCCACCGTTGGGTTCAATACACTTTTTTGCCTTTATTCAGCCATTGCCCCCAGAGGCGATTGTAGGCATGTATGTTTTCGGTCTTTTGCCCAAGGCTATCTACTATGGGGTGCTCTTTATTTACCCAGGAAAAAATCCCCCCGTACAAGTTGCGCACATGCTCATACCCTTCTTTTTCCAGCTTTTCGGCTATTTTTTCACTTCTGTAGCCTACGGAGCAATACACCACTACTTGCGCAGACTTGGGTATGCCAGCTACTTTTTCTACGCTAAAGTCGTCGTACCCTACCCACACTGCATCCTTGATTTTACTCACATCGTATTCTTCTTTGGCTCGGGCATCCAGCCATACCACATCTGCGAGCTCCACGGCTTGCTGTACTTTTATTTCTTCTACCGAATGCGACAAAAGTGTTTTGAGCATCAAATCATAGGCTCTTTCTTTCTTACTTTTTTCCTGCGCCATAAGTGCACCACTCAATACTATTACCAGACCTAATCCTACTATTTTTTTCATTGTACCTGCTGATTGATTACCTGTACCAGCTGCCCCTTAGACGCTGTGCCCGAGTGTCTCCAGAGAATATTGCCCTGCTTAAACAATATCAGGGTAGGTACCGAACGCACCTGATACTTCAGCGCGGCATTTGGGTTCTTATCTATATCCACTTTAATAACCCTCCCTTTGCCTTTCACTTCAGCAGACACTTCTTCCAATACGGGTGCCATCATCTGACATGGCCCGCACCATGTGGCATAAAAGTCCACCAACACTGGTTCATCTCCATTTATTACATCTACAAAACTTCCCATAATGCTTACTTTTTATATTTTATTTTTTCACCCTTCATTTCATATACGGGCGTCTTATTAAAAACAATTATAACTCCACTTTGATTCCCATTTTTGAGAAAAATAAGTTCGGATTAAATTTATTCTTGCTAACTTGAATATCACACGCAATTGTCGCTAATTTTAATTTTTGCGAATCAAAAGCTAACCACCACAAACCGTATGAAAAAAATACTCCAACTCTCATCCGTTCTACTTTTATTGTTTCTGTTTATAGCGTCCTCTGCTTCTGCCCACAACGGCTTTAACGAAGGAGAAAGGGTGAGCGATCATACCCATACGCTATCGCAGCAGGAAATCCAGGACATCAATGGCATTTTACACGAAAAAGAATCCATTGACAATATGCAGATTCTGGTATCGCTGATACCCTCCGTTGAAGGAGCAGACATAAACCAAATAGCCAGTCAGCTACTCCAAAACTGGAAAGGAAAAGATGACTCTAAAGCCCAGGCTCATATTCTGATAGCTAAAAAAGACAGAAAATTAGCCATTGCTACCAATTCGCTCCTCGATGCTAAAATAAGTGAGGCAGACAAAAACTACATGATCAATGAAATCATCGTGCCCGAATTTAAAAGCGGCAGATTTGCTTTTGGTATCAGTCAGGGTATAGATGCCATACAAAGCAAATTTGAGGGTCGGGAAATAGTAGACGACTCCACTTTCGACCACAGAAACTACCCGGTACTGTCTATCTTTCTCGTGCTCATTTTGTTGAGTTTTTTAAGTGGTTTTGTTAAAAACATAAAGATAAAAATTGCACTTGCCATAGGCATTAGCTTGCTGTTCTGGTTTTTATTTGGCAGCACTACATACGGTATACTCATGTTTGTTCTGTCGCTCTTTCCTCTTTTGGGCCGGTCTGCCCGTGGGGGAGGTGGAGCCTACGGCGGTGGCTACAACGAAGGCACTGAAGGTGCCGGCGGCACTACCAACGACAGCACGTTTTCACTGGGTGGCGGCTCCTTTAGCGGTGGTGGTGCATCCGGAGATTGGCGCACATTTTCATTCGACACTCATAAGAAATTTATTTTTTCAGACGAACAAAAAACCAGTGTAGAGCAAGCCATCAAAGACCTGGAGCTGGAATCGTCCGGCGAGATAGTGGTCTACTTTGCCCGCCGTAGCGACTCCTACCTGCAGGGCAGCTGGAAACTGGCCACCACGCTTGGCATGATCGGCCTGCTTACTATCATGAGCCTGTCGTATGTATGGTTGCTTCCTCCCAGCTTTTCTACTACCAACATCACCTTGTCTATCTTTCTGCTTATGGGTATGGGGTTAGCCATTTCTTACTTCTTCCCTACCGTACGCCTGGCTTTTGTGCCTCTCAACGTTATGGATCACAGAATTATAACCAAAGCCAGAGATATCTTTTTACAGGAAGAAATCTTCAACACCATAGACCGCACCGGCATACTGATCTACATCAGCGAGCTCGAAAAAAGAGTGCAAGTGATCGGTGACAAGGGTATAAATGCTGTAATCGAGCAGGACGATTGGAATAAAGTACTGCAACTGGTAACCGACGGTATAAAATCGGGCAATCCCTCCGAGGGACTCGTTGCGGCTATCCACGAATGCAAAAAACTCCTGCTGGATAATGGGTTTATTGTAAGAGAAGACGACACCAACGAACTAGCCGATGAAATGATTATTGAGGATTGATAATACCAGGGATTCAACTTTTGGAGAGTTTAATTCTAAAAGCAGAATCCCTGTTGATAACACCCTCCCGGCTACAAAACTCTCCAAAAGCATTTTTCGATTTTTCGAAAGAGACAACATGTCTGCCTTTGGAGAGTTTTTTTGTTTGAAGCCTGCTCCTCTACACTGCCGTGCAGTCTTCCCTTTATCCCTCAAAAAACCAGCGTTTACCTGATTTAGTGCGGTAATTTATCTTTCACAAGACCGTAGAGAAACGTACCAAACATGGCACTGGCAATAACCACTGCAAATACACCAAACCCACTGCCCAGGAGTACAAACGTAGGGCCCGGGCAAGCTCCCGTCATGGCCCAACCCATTCCAAATAGGGTACCTCCTACCAAATAACGTGTAATGCCAAAAGGTTTTACACTATACTTTATGTCTTCTCCTGTAGAGGCTTTGAGCTGCATTCGTTTCATTATGGCGATTACGATAGCTCCGGTCACTACCGCCGAGCCGATAATACCATACATGTGAAAGGACTGAAACTTAAACATTTCATATATCCTAAACCACGAAACGGCCTCTGACTTGCTTAGTACGATTCCAAAGAATATACCTAATCCTAAATATTTCAAAAATTTCATTTTTCAAGAGTTTACAGGGCCAACAAATACGGTAAGACCAAAAAAGTAACCATTAGCCCTCCGATAAAAAAACCAATAACCGCAATAAGCGAAGGCAGCTGCAGGTTGCTCAACCCACTAATGCCGTGTCCCGAGGTACACCCATCTCCATAGCGTGTTCCAAAGCCTATGAGTATGCCCCCCAGCACAATCATTATCATTCCCTTGAGGGTAAATAAAGTTTCCCAGTTGAATATATCTACTGGCACATAGTCACTGCCGGGGTTTGCCACTCCCAGTTTCTGGAGATCGGCTACTGTCTGGGCAGATATGGCTACCGAAGGATCATCGGTAAGGTACTGCCGGGCAATAAACCCACCGATAACGGCACCCAATACAAAAACCAGATTCCACAGGTCTTTTTTCCAGTCAAACTTAAAGTAGTCGGCAGCTTTGCCTGCTCCTGCTATGCTGCACATTGTGCGCAGATTACTCGACACGCCAAACCGTTTGCCCAGCATTAGCATAGCAAACATGATCAGGGTGATCAAAGGCCCTGACACATACCACGGCCAGGGTTTACTTATCCATTCTATCATTGTATTATTCTTTAATAATTTTACTTAGGCTCTACTGAGAAACACTTCAATTTGTACTTAAAGTACCAAAGAGAGCCATTTATTACACTTCCTAAAGTTGGTGTTTTTTTATTTTGCACAAACCTTTTAAGCAAATTGCACCGTTTTCCTTACGCCAAAGAATCAACAAGTGATCCTTTGGCAATAGTCTCTGGTATGTCACCTACTGTGTTGGGCGAGGATCGAAGTATACGCACTCCTCTTCTCACCGCCGTGTAGCTAACTTACCTGAGGCCTACTTCATCGTGCTGGGGCACACCTCGGCACTACGACTGATGGCTGTGCCCTTGATGGCCTCAAACCCACCTGCCACGTCTACTATCTGGTGGTAGCCCCTGGCCTTAAGTATAGATGCGGCTATCATAGAGCGGTAACCGCTCGCACAGTGCAGGTAGTAGGCTTCCGTTTTGCTCAGTTTATTCATTTGTTCGTTAAAAAAATCGAGAGGCAGAGAGAGCGCTCCCTCTACATGCGAAGCTTCATATTCTCCGGGTTTGCGCACATCTACTATTGCTGGTTTTTCGCCCGAATTCAGCTTTTCTTCCAGCACTGTAGCTTCCACAGACTCCACTACATCTACTTCCTTGCCGGCACGCTTCCACGCTTCCAGTCCACCCTCTAAATACCCGAGCGTATTGTCATACCCTACACGGGAAAGCCTCAGCACCACTTCTTCTTCCCGGCCTTCATCGGCCACAAAGACGATCGGCTGCTTCAAGTCAGTAATGAGCGCCCCTACCCACGGTGCAAACGAACCATCGATACCGATAAAAATCGCATTGGGTATATGTTCTTTGGCAAAAGCTGTCTTGCTGCGTGTATCCAGCACCAAAGCTCCCTCGTGGTTGGCCAGTGCTTCGAAAGTTTCTACATCGAGCGGCACACTTCCCTTTTCCAGCACTTCGTCTATATTGGCATACCCCACTTTGTTCATCATGGCATTTTTAGCAAAATACTGTGGTGGTGGCAATATCCCCTCTGTCACTTCTTTTACAAACTCCTCCCGGGTCATATCAGCTCTCAGGGCATAGTTGGTTTCCTTCTGATGCCCCAGAGTATCCCACCGATCTTTTGAAAGACTTTTTCCACAGGCTGATCCCGCTCCGTGCGCCGGATACACGATCACATCGTCGGGCAGCTGCATCACTTTTTCGCGCAGACTGTCGTACAGCAGTGCCGCCAGGTCTTCTTTTGTAAGGTCATTTTTTATGGCCAGATCCGGGCGTCCCACATCGCCTATAAAAAGCGTATCGCCGGAAAAGAGCGCATGCTCCCTGTTGTTTTCGTCGAGCAGCAAAAAACAACTGCTTTCCATGGTATGTCCGGGTGTATGCAGCACTTTTATTTTCACTTTTCCGAGTGAAAAAACTTCACCATCCTCGGCCTGATAGCTCTCATAGCTGGTATTGGCATGGGGACCAAAAACAATTTTAGCGCCTGTTTTTTCTGCCAGATCGATATGACCCGACACAAAGTCGGCATGAAAGTGTGTTTCAAATATGTATTTGATTGCTGCCCCTTCTCTGGCAGCTTTGTCCAGATAGGGTTGTGATTCGCGCAGCGGATCGATAATGGCCGCCTCTCCATCGCTTTCGATGTAGTAAGCTCCCTGAGCCAGGCAACCGGTATAAATTTGTTCTATTTTCATCTTGTCTGTTTTTTTTGATTTTGTATGCTACAAAAGTAGAACACGCCATCTCGCCTTGCAGTAACAATTGTTACAGACCTGAAAAAGCTTTGAAAGGAATCGCTTTTTCCTCTTACAAGATACTAAAAGAACAAAGTCCGGTTGCGTTTTGGGTATAAAAAAAGCTGCCTCAGAATGCTTAAGCACTCTTTGAGACAGCTTTTTATTTGCTTTTTGTGTCGCTTATTCGTCTAGCGCAGCTACACCGGGCAGTACTTTGCCTTCCATATACTCCAGCAAGGCTCCTCCTCCTGTAGACACGTAAGACACTTTGTCTCCATAGCCCAGGTTGTTGATCGCCGAAGCAGAATCTCCTCCACCTATGAGTGAAAAACCACCGTTTTCGGTAGCTGAAACCACAGCCTCTGCTATAGCATCTGTACCTACGGCAAATGTTTCAAATTCGAATACTCCCATAGGGCCATTCCACAGTATAGTTTTCGATTTGGCTACCACTTCGCTAAAGAGCTTCTTGGTTTCAGGTCCTATATCCAGGCCTTCCCATCCATCGGGAATTTCCCCTTTGGCTACTACCTGAGTATTTGCGTCGTTGCTAAAATCATCGGCTATCACATTATCAACAGGCAGGTACAGTTTTACGCCTTTTTCTGCAGCTTTCTTTTCCAGTTCTTTCGTCAGCTCCAGTTTGTCATTTTCGCACAGCGACTTACCTATAGATCCTCCGTGAGCTTTCGAAAAAGTATAGGACATACCTCCACCTATAATGAGGTTATCTACTTTATCGAGTAGTTTTTCGATGATCAATATCTTGTCTGATACTTTTGCTCCACCCATAATAGCCGTAAACGGTCTGTTGGGGTTGTTCAATACTTTCTCGGCATTGTCGAGCTCGGCCTGCATCACATAGCCGCATACTTTTTCTTCAAAAAATCTGGCCACTATGGTAGTCGAAGCGTGTGCTCTGTGTGCTGTTCCGAATGCATCGTTTACATATACATCGCCCAGCTTTGACAGCTTTTCGGCAAAGGCATCATCGCCTTTGGTTTCTTCTTTGTAAAAGCGCAGGTTTTCCAACAACAACACTTCTCCGGGCTGCAGGCCGGCTGCCAGCTCTGTAGCGTCTGCTCCTACACAGTCGGTAGCAAATTTAACCTGAGTGCCAAATCGGTCTGACAGCTCGCTAAGCAAGTGCTTCAGCGAAAACTTTTCTTCCGGACCGTTTTTAGGTCTTCCCAGGTGGCTCATCAGTATCGCCGATCCGCCATCTGCCAAAATCTTCTTGATGGTAGGTGTAGCGGCTTTTATACGGGTAAAATCGGTTATCTCAAAGTTTTCGTTTAGCGGCACATTGAAATCCACCCTGATCAGGGCTTTTTTTCCGGCAAAGCTATACTCGTCCAGTTTTTTCATCTCGTTCTCTTTATGTGATCAATTTATTTCTATACTTATTTTTATTTGGCGGGTACCTGTATGGGCTGCCCCAGCACCTGCTCTATTTCTTCACGTGCTATCGCCCCCTGCCTGTAGAGAATAGGCGTATCGAGCTGCACGCCTACTATGGTAGATTCAAATCCTACTGCACACGTACCGCCATCCAGTATATAGTCTATCTGATCTCCGAGCACTGCATTGACTTCTTCGGCGGTTACGGGGCTTTTCTCTCCATGAATATTGGCGCTGGGCACGGCCAGTGGAAAATCCAGCATGGCCAGCAGTTTCAATGTCATTTCGTGATTGGGGATACGTACCCCTACTGTGGCTCCTCCACTGGTCATCAGGTCGGGTATACGGTCGTTTTTGTCTACCACGAGTGTGAGCGCTCCGGGCCAGTACTGCTCTGCCAGCTGCTCTGCCTGAGGCGAAAATGAGCTGGTCAGCGTTTTGATCTTGTCTATACTGTCTGCCTGAGCGATAATGGGCATGGTAGTGGGCCGTTTTTTTACTTCAAAAATACGGGCTACTGCCTGTGGGTCAAATGCATTGGCAGCCAAACCGTATACCGTGTCGGTAGGGATGCCTACCAGCTTGCCCTGCCTGAGCAAGTCTGCTGCGTGTGCTATATCTTTTCCTACTTTTGCCATGGGTTGATAATTAATGGTGCGAAGGTAATAAATGCCTGCTGATAGTCCATCATTTTGAGTGGTTTAGGATAGAATTTAACGGTATAATAAAGCGCTAAGCGGATCATATCCACCTTTAGGCTTATCAGGGATTCCGCTTTTAGAATTAAACTCTCCAAAAGTTGAATTGACAGGGTTTTTCCGACAGGGAATGATCCGTATTTTGTACTGAAAAGAAATCGGCAATCTCTCCCCTCCTAAAGCCTGTTTTTGAGGAATTTGCAAACAGCCCCGGGCGACTCTCGTTTTGATATTGTTTTCACCTCCAGCGACTTATCGTGCCATATACCACATGAGCTGTGCTGCACATGCGGGCAGAGATGGTGCACTCTTCTGCTTTTCGTCTGGAGCGGGGTTCACTCAGTATCGCTTTCACTTCCTTTGAGACCCGGGAAAATCATTGTACTTTAGCCTGCTATGGAACGTCTTCTTTCTTACCACCAAACGAAATTGCTGGAAGCCGGCTGTGATGAAGCCGGCAGAGGTTGTCTGGCCGGACCTGTAGTAGCTGCTGCTGTCATCCTCCCCCGCGACTTTTTTCACCCGGTGCTGAACGACTCGAAAAAACTAAGCCGAAATAAGCGTGAAGGGCTGGTAGATGAAATAAAGCGTGAAGCTATAGCGTGGGCGGTAGGCGAAGTAGACCACACGGAGATCGACGAAATCAATATTTTGAATGCTTCTTTTCTGGCCATGCACCGTGCCATCGACAGCCTAAAAACTCCTCCGGAAATGCTACTGATAGACGGTAACCGGTTCAATGCCTACAAGGATTTGCCCCACGCCTGTATGATCAAAGGAGACGGTAGGTTTTTCTCCATAGCGGCTGCCTCTGTGCTGGCAAAGACATACCGCGACGCACTGATGGATGACCTGCACCAGCAGTACCCCCAATACGGCTGGGCTAGCAATGCGGGCTACCCTACCGTGGCTCACCGACAGGCCATAAAAGCGCACGGCGCTACTCCTTTCCACCGGCAAAGCTTTCGCCTCCTGCCTGAGCAATTGGAGCTTTTTTGATTCTTTTCCCGGAAAACTGGTTGTTTCTGGTTTGGCTGCATGGTGTGCTTAAGAGCTATTGGTTGCGCTTTGTCAACCTTGAGGTTGGCGAAGGATTATTTAGGATAAACAAAAAGCAGAACAGCATAGCCTGCTCTTTATAATTACCTGTTTTTATAAGTGCTTATAGTCGACTATAAGTACTTATAAAAATGGTTACTGATCGTCAATTGCTATATTTATGCAGGCAGACAAGATAATTATAAAGTTATTTAAAAGCTTATATTTGGCACATTATCCCTATATACTCAATAACCACAATAAACTACGGATCACTTGACCAGCGGATCAAAGGCGGGTATATTTGAAAGGTAGATAAGCAACATATGTTGCTTACATTATTGTTGTAGGCAAGTGCCTGAAACCTGAAACCACAGATTATGAATATCTATGTTGACAAATCGCAGAAAAATAAAAGCCAATCGGTTGTGAACAGCGAAGCTCAGAGGCAGAGCAGTGGTGAGTCTACTTTTCAGTTTGTAGATAATCGACCTGAGGCAGTTGTTCAAAGAAAACTCCAAGAGATGGCTAATAATGGCCCTCGAACAATGCAATTGAAAGCCTCTCAGAACTGGGATAATGAGGTGATTCAGCCGGTTTTGAGAAACGGTGGCATTAGTTCAGCAGACTTAGCCACTTGGTTGAGTGGGAATGTGGATGAAATAATGAGCAGGCGCCCTGATCAATTGAGCACAGGAACAGGAGAAACAATGCGCGTAGGTTGGAGGATGATTGCTTGGATCAGGGGCTTTGGGTATACTATTGTGGTAGATTTTCACATAGGTGATGCGAAATTAGGAAGTGTATGGGTTCCTGGTCAAACTGGGGTAGAAATAAAACCAGAAAACAACCCTGTAAGGCAAGATCTACAAGAATTTATGGAATCCTATCTATCACAAGAAATTAGAGATCATCGCGATAGAAGAGGTAGCAATTTAGCGAACGCCCTAAGAGGCACTAAATAACAATCAGTTAAGTAACATTTATAAAAACAGAATTATAATAAGTTCAGACCAATTGATAAATAATATAATTAGAAGTCATGATATGAAAAAAACTGCATTAAAACGCAGTTTAGCCAAACCGTTGTGTTTCATGCGAAAAAAGAGCCGACCACACAAATAGCACATTTGGTTTTGCCGACACAAAAGCAAACACTTAAAAAACCAAAAGAGCTATTTTTCCACCAATGCTCTGACTAATGGAATGGGTGGTTTAAAAAAGTTAAAAATGAAATAAAATGGGATTTACCAAAGAAGATATTCAAGTCGCTTATCAAAAATTGAAATCATATATATACTATGATAACACAGATCTAATACTTAGAAGGCAATTAGTCGAATTTGAAACAAGCATCGGTAAAGACTTCTTACTTAAAAATCCTAGTTCACATTATAATATTGGCTGTGATATATTTTCTTACAAAACATTCTTTTCGTTAGAGGAAAAGTTTGAGAGAATAGCATATGAACTCAATACATTTCATGAGAACTCTGATTTTTTCAATTCCATCCTGAAAAACATTGATATTCACTTTTATCCAAAAAAAATAAAAAGCCCTAAAGAAGAAAGCAATTTTATAAGTAATGAAAGAATCAAAGACAAGTATGGAGTAGAAAGAGTAACTCCTTTCATAAATGCCCCAATTGAGCTTCACATAATTTCAGTATTATGGATCATTCAACACGGAGTATCTAAGGATAAAGAATTAAAGGATGAATGTCTTGGTAATCGGTTGTTACTTAATAAAGATAAGTCTTCCATTGTGCAAGGGTCTGGACTTTTTAAGCCTTATTTCAATCAATATAGCAAGTGGCGAGATGAAGCTGTTGAAATTGCAGAGAGTATCTTAAAGAAGGGTAAAAATGTAGCCTTTCTTAACCTTGACATAAAAGACTATTTTAGTTCGATTCGAATTAAACGTTCAGAATTATTTGAAGGTAGAAAACATAAAGTGCTGAACGAGTACTATAATCTCAAAGAAATCTTTTTATGCATTCATGACAAATATTCGGAACAGTTATCGAAAAAATATGCAAGTCCTTACGATTTTCACGGTGAGCTAATTGATAAAGAGGGCAATCTTGACAAAATTGCCTTACCGATTGGTCTAGTATCTTCTTATGTACTCGCCAATCATTATTTACAGGAGTTTGACGAAAGGGTTGTAAATAATATCAAGCCAGCTTACTATGGACGCTACGTAGATGATTTAATATTTGTTATCGCAGACCCTAAACCAGGTTTTAAAGAGAAAGAAACCAATAAAAAAATAAAATTTGACTTAACACCTTATTCAAATCTTTTCCCCTCCTCACTAGAAAAGTTTGTTTTAGAAACTTTCTATCCAATAATTGATTTAGTCCCAGCTCCTCCTTTTTTCCCTCCTCACACTAATGAATCTCAACAAAAAGCATTTCTTCTGGAAGGATATGACTCGCTTTTCTGTCAAAGTGAAAAATCCCTAATGCATTTTTTTAATTATAATGAATCACATTTAGTAATTGACAGATTAAAACAGGAACTAGATGAAAGGACAAGTGAGTTTAGAGATTTTCCCGAAGAATCTGAAAGTAACTTTTCTTTTACCTCCAATGCATATCATCTTCACTATGATGGATCGGAAGGTAAGATAAGAACCCTAAAAGATTACAAGGAAAACAGATATGGACTTACAGTCTTTCTTTCAAACAAAATATTTAGTGCTCTAAGACATGAAGATCACCTTACTAACGAAGAAAGTGAGCAAATTGTTAACTTCTTTAAGGGTGAAACATGCTTAAACTTTTATAGACTTTGGGAGCGAATTCTCACTCTATTATTGGTCAATAAAAAAGCAAAACAGTATGTTGACTTTTTTCTTCATTGCTTTGACCAAATAGATAAAATTGATATTAGTGATGAAAAAACTTCTGTTTCAAAAGACCAACTTAAAGATACTCTTGTCAATTATTTGGATGTATCTCATGAAGTATCTCTCTCACTTAACTTAGATTTTCTGACTAAGACAAAAAAAATAGCTCGAAACCTTGAGTTCAAGTTAAATGAATTAAAGAATAGTAATTGGACATTCTTATTTGGAAGATTTGAACCAACGAAACCTGACTCTTACTGGGTTCGCAGATTTCGTCAATCAAATATGATGAGACATCATTATGTAATCCATCCTCTTTTAACCTTTACTGAAGCTTCAAGAAAAGGCACTTTAAAAGATCTTACTTCAATAGAAGTAGATTTTAAAAACTGCAAATTAGACCAAAATCTTATCAAGAATTCACCTCGAAGAGTTAAGTTTTGGGAATGTTGTATGTCTGTTGCTAATGAGACTATTGGTTCACATCACAGAAAAAGAGAAACCGAAACCAATAACAAAGTTGAATCCGAATTATTCGGTATTAATAACAAAAAAAAGGAATCATTCTATTTAGATGAATCATTTAAACTTTTCAAACTTATTAATGGCAATCACATAGCTGAATACGAATTAGAGGACGATGGATTCAGACAAAAATTTTATGCATGCAAAAGCGAGGTTAAAAAGAATAGTCCTGTTGTCCATGTTCAAGAGATAACTGTTAACAACAAGAAGCGTTCGTCAAACAAATTCAAAATAGCATTTGCTAATACAAAAGTTGAAGAAAAAAATATCCTAGATAGTATGAGAGGAACTCCAAACCTCGACTCGGAAAGGTATGATAAACTGGCTAAAATTGTGAAAAAAGTTCGTCTTGATAAAAGTGATATTTTACTTTTTCCAGAGTTTTTCATTCCAATTAACCTACTGTCTAGCGTGGTTAAATATGCCGAACGAAATCAAGTGTTAACAATTACTGGATTGGAACATATTAAAATAAAAAATACTGTTTTCAATTTTATTGTCACAATTTTACCTTTTGAGGTTGACGGGGTAAGTGATGCAGTAGTGGTATTTAGACTAAAAAATCACTATGCTCATATTGAAGAATCATTAATCAAAGGGAATCACTTTAAAATTGCTAAACCAAAAGAAAATAGATATGATATTTTCAATTGGAAAAATCTGTATTTGAGTCCATACTATTGTTTTGAATTAGCCAATGTATGGCATAGAAGTTTGTTTAAAAGCAAATTGGATCTATTAGTTGGTGTAGAATGGAATAAGGATACAAATTACTTCTCAAATATAGTTGAATCTTGTTCTCGTGATCTACATTGCTATGTGGCACAGGTAAACACGAGCCAATTTGGAGACTCTCGGTTAACTCAACCATCGGAATCAGCTAGACTTGACATTCTTAGATTAAAGGGAGGCACAAATGACGCAATACTTACAGCAGAAATTGATTTAGATCGAATCAGAGAATTTCAAAGAAAAACGTTCGATATTACTCATACTGACAAAGAGTTTAAGCCATTACCTCCAGACTATGAAGTCAAAGATGTATTAAAAAGAATAAATAATGAATCCATTCTATAGTAATGCCACAGCACAAAAAGCCATACACATTGTCAAGTCGATTGAAAAACCTCAACACAAACCAAAACTTGTCAATAAGTATGTCTTAATTAACGCTGAAAAACGAAAAGAAAATAAAGTACGAAAACACAACAATGTGTATAGTGCATAGCACCCTTCGGGATGCTACGACACCATACACGAAACGTTATGATCAATTTCTGAACTTCAAAAATCCCTCATTATGAAAAAAATAGTTCTTACATTCTGTCTAGTTTTCTTAGTAGTAGTGTCAAAGGCTCAGTGGACAGATAATGGAAACAGCCTCACTACAAGCGACAACATTGGCATCAAGACAACTCCTGCTTCCGACGTTAACTTACATATAAAAGATAATAGGGCGAACCTTTACATAGAAAATACCAGTTCTTCCAACTGGGCGTTTTTGAGAATAAAAGGAAGTGATTCTAACTTATGGGATATAGCCCAATATGGTGATAACGACTACTTGGAATTTAGACCAAAGGGGAGCAATACAAATAGAATGATTTTAAAGCAAGATGGGAGCTTGGGATTGAAGACAATTCCAACAACTGGTGTAGACCTCCATATAAAAGATAGTAGAGCGAATCTTTACATCGAGAACACTAACTCTTCCAATTGGGCTTTTCTCAGATTAAAGGGAAGCGGTTCTAACTTATGGGATATAGCCCAATATGGTGATAACGACTACTTAGAATTTAGGCCAAAGGGAAGTTCTTCAAACAGATTCATATTCAAACAGAATGGCAGTATGGGGATAGGTTCAACGGAAACCGGCTCTCATAAACTTGCTGTTGAAGGCTCGATTGGAGCAAGAGAAATCAAAGTAGAGGCCAGTGGCTGGTCGGATTTCGTATTTGAGAACGAATATAACTTACGAACGCTTGAAGAAGTTGAACAACACATCAATGAGAATGGTCATCTTCCAGAAATCCCAAGTGAGGCTGAAGTAACTGAGAACGGAATCAACCTCGGAGAGATGAACGCTAAACTCCTACAGAAGATTGAAGAACTAACGCTCTACATGATACACATGAACAAGCAACTGAAGTCTCAATCTGAAAAAGTAGAGAAACTAGAACAGGAGAACTTTGAACTAAAAGAAGAAATATCTACGCTCAAGAGCAACTAAAAGATCATAACAGGCACTAAAATGAATATGCGAACTGAGCTATTTGAAAGATCACTGAGTAACAGAAACTTCAGAGCGTCTAGCAACTGGGCGCATACTCATTTTAGTTGAACGTTATAAACAATTACCAAAAAATGAAAAAAATATTATTATTAATCAATCTTATAGGTCTAAGCTTTTATGCTAATGCACAAGACCAAATGGTCGAGAGGGATTTATACATAAAAAAGAACACCTATTATAATGGTGTGAGTTGGCAGAATATCAAATCGAGGTTTTTTAGTTATGGAGGTCATTTAACTGAAGCAAAATGGTTAGTTCATAATATACCTGAATCTGAAGGTAGATTTATTGTAGTTGCCGGCCCTGAAGGTTCCAAAGGCTCTGAGCATATTGCTTTTTCCATAGAAGGAAATAAAAATGCATTTTTTAGTGGCGATGTTGGCATTGGTACATCTAACCCTAGAGGCTTTAAATTAGCCGTAAAAGGAAAAATTGGAGCTGAAGAAATTCAAGTTAAAGCCAATTATTGGTCGGACCTTGTATTTTACAATGATTATAAGCTTAGGGACTTAGAGGAAGTCGAAGCTTTCATTAAAGAAAACAAACACTTACCTGATATTCCATCGGAGAACGATGTAATGAAGAATGGAATAAATGTGGGGGAAATGGATGCAAAACTTTTGCAAAAAATAGAGGAAATTACTATCTATATGATTGAATTAAACAAAGAGGTTAAATCACTAAGGCAGGAAAACTCTTATTTAAAAGATAAAATTCAGAAATTAGAAAAATTACAATAAGGAACATGTTTATAACAATAGCTATACCCAATAGGCTTGCCGCAGGCGCAACACAAGCCTACTGGGCATAACCGAGCCGTTACAGTTTATTCCCGTAAAGCAAAAACATGGAAAGCAACTCCTTATATACAGTTCTTCTAAAAACATATCTTTCTAATACCTTCGATACTTGCATTTGGTGTCGGAATCGAAGGGTTCATAATTGAAGACAGTGTCATTGTAAACGGTCAACCAACAACTTTCGATGTTTTTGATCTACTGATTACAATTTCGATTGGAATAATATTTATAATTCTGTGGCTCTTGATAAAAGACCGAGTTGTTAAAGTTAAACTTGGAGGTCAGAACATTACAATTTTTGAAAGCAATCAAACAGAAACTGTAAACTGGCTTGAAGTCGAAAGTCTTAAGCAACTTATTTTTATTGAACCACCTCTTTATAAACTCCGAATAAAAGATCAAGAAGGATATTATTTATTCGTATCTCAGCCCTACTTTCTAAGCTTCGGGTTTGGAACAATTGACGCTTCAGACATGGGTAGCTTCATTAAAAGGAAGAAACGGGAACTAGGAATATAGAACAAAACTCTAACAAGTGCTATCGGTTATATGTCTAAGTGTTTCCTGGTTGATTTCAGTGCAAATCTCACTGGGAAAGGACGGTGATTTCAACTGACTTCAGATCGAAGGATTTTTCTCTTTCTTTGAGCTGTGCATTCTGGATACTTTGTGAGCACCGGCAGATTTCACTACTTTAGTGCTATTAGCCAGTGGGACACACACAGCCCATACACGGGCGCTAGCTCCGAGAGGCCCCATCTGACTTGTTGCTCTACTTATTACCTTCTTTTGTAGCTGTAGGAGGCTGACCCTACGGCTATCGTCTTGTCGGGCTCGCCCTGGTGATAGGCCTGCATTTCGGTAAAAACTACCCGCGAACCGTTTTTGACATTGCGGCCTTCTACGATCAGGTCTTTTTGAAATGCCGGGCGCAGGTAATTGACATTCATGCTGATGGTGGACAGGTGGTCGTCGTAGCTTTTGAAATTGAGCATAGCCACGGCTCCTCCTACGGCATCCATGGCTGCTGCGATCACTCCTCCGTGTATGCGGCGGTTGAGGATGTCGCCAATCAGATGCTCGCTAAAGGGGATTTTGAAGGACACAAAGCCGTCCTGTATATCGAGCAGCTCTAAGCCGAGGTGGGTATGCAGGGGAATCATGCCCTTGGCTATGTGACGCAAGAGGGCTTCTGCATCAAAATTCTGGTCGTTTTGGTGTATCATAGCGGGTAATCAGAAAACTGCCCGGTAGTATTTCGGGCAGCCTTCTTGTTGTTTGTATTGGCCGTATTGGCCATTAGGTTTTACAAATCGGGCTGAGGGGTGAGTCTCAGATACGGTTTTACTTCTTTGTGGCCTTTGGGAAACAGCTCGGGTATTTCCTCGTTGGTCACTGCCGGCACAATAACACAGTCTTCTCCTTTTTGCCAGTTGGCGGGGGTGGCCACCTTGTGGTATGCCGTTAACTGCAGGGAATCGATAACACGGATAAGCTCGTCGAAGTTTCTACCGGTAGATGCCGGATAGGTAATGATCAGCTTGATTTTTTTGTCGGGACCGATCACAAATACCGACCTTACGGTGAGCTGATCGTTGGCATTGGGGTGTATCATGTCGTAGAGGGTAGATACCTTGCGGTCTTCATCGGCTATGATGGGAAAATTGACCGTAGTATCCTGTGTCTCGTTGATGTCTTTGATCCATCCGTGATGCGACTCCAGTCCGTCTACACTCAGGGCAGCTACTTTAACGTTTCGTGCTTTAAACTCTTCTGTATATTTGGCTACCGTGCCTAGCTCGGTGGTACACACGGGGGTATAGTCTGCAGGGTGAGAGAATAGCACGCCCCAGCTGTCGCCGAGCCACTGGTGAAAGTCGATTTCCCCTTCTGTAGTCTGTGCTGTAAAATTGGGAGCTTCGTCTCCTAATCTCAATGTTGACATAATTGTTTGTGTTTTTGTGTAATACAATAAATTAACTGTGAGTGTGGGTATACGGCAAAAACACGTTTAGGTAACGGTTGTTGGTAAGAAATATAGGCTTGTTTCGAATATTCTTCTCCGGCTAGTCAAGTACTGAACAAATACTGCTCGTGCGATTGTCAGATGACGGATAAAAGGCTGTTTTCAGGATCAAAAATCAAGGTTTCATAAAATAGCTGAGACGCTACAATACGCTCTATACAACAATACCCTCAGACCTGGTCTGAGGGTATTGTTGTATGCTCCTGTTTCTTAGCTGCTCATCAGAGTATGTAGTGACTCAGGTCTTTGTTTTCGATCAGTCCTGAGAGTTTTTCCTGCACTTGCTGACGGGTAATGACTACTTTGGCGTTGGGGCCGATTACATCGGGTATGTCGAAGAGTATTTCGTTGAGCAGTTTGCTCATAACCGTATGCAACCGTCGTGCTCCTATGTTTTCTACTTCGTCGTTGATGTTGAATGCCATTTCGGCTATTTCTTCCAATGCTTCGTCCTGAAAGGATATTTCCACATCTTCTGCTCCTATCAGTGCCTGGTACTGCTTGGTGAGGGCATTTTTGGGTTCTCTGAGTATGCGGAGAAAATCTGCCTTGGTCAGGTTGTCCAGCTCCACACGGATAGGGAACCGCCCCTGCAACTCGGGTATAAGATCTGAGGGTTTGGCAAAGTGAAATGCTCCCGCAGCGATAAACAATATATGGTCGGTGTTCACTACGCCGTGCTTGGTGTTGACAGCACTGCCTTCTACTATGGGGAGCAGGTCGCGCTGTACTCCTTCGCGGCTCACATCAGGGCCTCCCTTTTTAGATGCCCCCACGGCTATCTTGTCTATCTCATCGATAAACACAATACCGGTATTTTGGGCTTTTACTATTGCTTCTTCTTTTACTTCATCCATATCGATCAGCTTGGCCGATTCTTCGTCGAGAAGAATCTTGCGAGCATCGGCTATGGTTACTTTCCTTTTCTTGGTTTTTTTCGGCATCATGTTGCCGATCATATCCTGAAGGTTCATCATAGACACTTCGTCGATTGCACCTCCACCGATCATGCCCACGCCTGCTCCTCCGGGTTGCTTCACACTGATGTCGATCTTGCGGTCGTCCAGCTCCCCGTTTCTTATCTTTTCGCGAAAGCGTTCCCGTGTTTTTTCGTTGAGTTCCGCATCACTATCGGGCATGGTGTCTCCGTTGGTATCTGCGGCTATGGCTGTCGGTTTGCCGGCTGCCTTTACCGGCGGTATGAGTGCATCGAGTATAATGTCCTCTACTATTTTTTCTGCTTTGGCTTTTACCTGCTCTTTTTTATTGGTTTTGATAAGCGCTACGGCCTGCTCTACAAGATCGCGTATCATGCTTTCCACATCGCGCCCTACATACCCTACTTCGGTAAATTTTGATGCTTCTACTTTTACAAACGGAGCATCTGCCAACTTGGCAAGTCTACGGGCTATTTCCGTTTTGCCTACTCCGGTGGCTCCTATCATCAGTATATTGTTGGGTACTATTTCACCTTGTATATCTGACTTCACGTTCATTCTTCTCCAGCGATTGCGCAGTGCTATCGCTACATTTCTTTTGGCTTCCTGCTGTCCTATTATATACTTATCCAGCTCGCTTACGATTTCCCTCGGCGTGAGGTATTTGTCTTGCTCCAGCATTATTTTATATTTTTCTTCTTTAAAATTCTATTCAAATTCGTGGTGATGGTGAAAAAACTTCTGCCACCATCGGCATGGTAAGCTGTATTGGTATAGCCCAGCTCGAAGGCTTTGATTCTGAGCATAAAACCAAAACTAAACCCTGCTCCTCCTGCAGTGTTTTTTAGTCTCAATTCTTTTCTCATCAGGTGGTTGTACCCTAGTCGTACGTTAAAATTCTTTCCGAGGATGATTTCTGTTCCTATATTGAGGTGTCGAAAGATTTTATCTACCTGTCCGGGTTGCTCTTCCGGATCGCTTATGTTTTGATCAAAAAACGTGACATTGCTGCGCGCCAGGTTGTAGGCTGTGAAGGTAAAACGAAAGGGCATGTGCTCCGGCTTGAAGGTAACTCCCGCCTGTACATCGAACGGCAGCTTGCCTTCTCCTGATGCTGTATAATCCGAGAGCATCACTCCCAGATTTTTGATCACTAGGCTGGCAGCCAATTCCTGCTCGGGATGTGTAAAGACACCTCCTATATCGAGCATCAGGGCTGTAGATGAAAAGGTATAGATAGACGACTGTACCACTTTAAGACTTCCTCCCAGGGTGAAAGGTCCTTTGCGGTGGCTGTTGGAAAACGTGATGGCTGTTTCTGCTGCATCGAATGTTCCCACAGAGTTGCCGGCCGGATCATAACTTTCGATCTGCCCATAACTCATTCGCTGTATGCCCACTCCTACTATGCCTGTTTTGTCAAATGTGCGGGCATAGGTAAATGTGTTGTATTTAATATCTGCATAAAATCCCAGGTGACTTACTGACAGGTGGTTGTGATCTTCTTCGCTCAACAACGCAGGGTTGGCCAAAAACATGGTAGGGTCGTCTGCTGTAGCAGAAATAACCACTCCTCCCAACCCGGCGCTGCGGGCATTTGTTGGCAGATTCAAAAACTCAAAGCTTCGCTTGCCACCTACCTGCCCATACGAAAAAACGGCATTGATCAATATGAGCAGAATGATGATACATTTTTTCATACGAGGCTGTTTGGTTTACCGGCTTGCTGTTTTTATTCCTACTTTGTCATATTTGAAAACAGCGCAAAACCTGACAGGTTTAATGACCCTAAAAGCCTAACTTACGCCAGTTGAAGAGATAGAAACCTGTCAGGTATCGACCTCTTATCTCAACTTGACAAAGTAGGATTACTTTTTTGCTTCTGTTTCTTCTTCTATTATCAGTTTCATGGGCTTTTCTACCTTGGTAGGCAACAAAGCTATATCGAGTACCTCTTCTACGGTTTCCACAAAATGGAACGTCATGTTTTTGATGTATTTGGGGTTGATCTCATCTACATCTTTTTGATTTTTGGCACACAATATCACTTCTTTGATACCCGCCCTTCTGGCTGCCAGTATCTTTTCCTTTATGCCTCCTACAGGCAGCACCTTGCCCCTCAGGGTAATTTCGCCGGTCATGGCTACTTTATCTTTTACTTTTCGCTGCGTAAAAATAGATGCCAAAGAGGTAAGCATGGTGATGCCCGCCGATGGCCCGTCTTTGGGTACTGCCCCTGCCGGCACATGCACGTGCAAATCGTAGTTTTCAAACACCTTGTAGTGTATATCCAACTGATCTGCATTGGACTTAAGGTAAGAGAGGGCTGTCATAGCCGACTCTTTCATCACATCGCCCAACTGACCGGAGAGCGTGAGTTTGCCTTTTCCTCTGCTCAGGCTTGATTCTATAAACAGGATTTCTCCGCCTACCTGTGTCCAGGCCAGTCCCGTCACTACTCCGGGGTATTTATTGTTTTGGTAGAGTTCTTTGTCAAATACCTCCGCTCCCAGCACTCGCTTCACGTCTTCGGGTGTCACCTTCTGGCTATACTCTTCTTCCATAGCTATAGACTTGGCAGCATCTCTCACAATCGCCCCCAGTTTTCGCTCAAGGTTTCTCACTCCCGACTCCCGTGTGTAGTCATCTATTACTTTCACTATGGCTTTTTGTTCAAAAGTCAAATCGTCTTTGCCTACACCGTGCTCCTCTTTTTGCTTGGGTATCAGGTGTTTTTTGGCTATCTGCGTTTTTTCTTCGAGCGTATATCCGTTGATTTCTATGATTTCCATTCTGTCGCGCAAGGCCGGCTGAATGGTATCGAGCGAATTGGCTGTAGCTATAAACAACACCTTAGACAGGTCATAATCTACCTCGAGGTAGTTGTCTTTGAATGTGCTGTTTTGCTCCGGATCGAGCACCTCCAGCAGAGCCGACGATGGGTCTCCTCTGAAATCTGAGGCTACTTTGTCGATCTCATCCAACACAAACACCGGGTTTGATGTTTTCGCCTTCTTCAGATTTTGAATCACTTTACCGGGCATAGCTCCTATGTAGGTCTTTCTATGTCCACGGATTTCGGCTTCATCGTGTACTCCACCCAGCGACATACGCACATAGCTACGGTTAAGGGCCTTGGCTATGGATTTTCCAAGCGAGGTTTTTCCTACTCCCGGAGGGCCATAAAGACATAAAATAGGCCCCCTTAGGTTGTTTTTGAGCTTCCGTACCGCCAGGTACTCTATTATTCTCTCCTTTACTTTTTCAAGCCCAAAATGATCTTTATCCAAAATCTTTTTGGCTCGCTTCAGATCAAAATTGTCTTTTGATATTTCATTCCACGGCAAATCAAGGAGTAGCTCAGCGTAATTAATCGCCACAGGGTACTCGGCTGCCATGGGATTCATGCGCAGTATCTTGTCTACTTCTTTGCTAAAGTGCTCCGCTACCTCTTTGGGCCAGTCTTTATCCATGCCTCTGTTGCGAAGCTCATCCAGCTCCTGCTCGGGGCTGCCCTGTCCCAACTCATCCTGCAGCACTTTTATTTGCTGACGCAAATAATAATCGCGCTGCTGCTGATCGATATCGGTGTTTACCTTGTTTTGGATTTCGTTTTTCAACTCCAGCATCTGGATGTCTTTGAGCATATACTGCAAAAGCTGCTCTGCCCGCATCTTGCCGTCGTTGAGTTCGAGTAGTTTTTGTTTTTCTTTTACATCCGCATTCACGTTGGATGACAGAAAGTGTGTCAAAAAACCAAAGCTCTCGATGTTTTCCAGTGCTATCTGCGCTTCTTTGGGTATCTCAGGGTTGAGCTTGAGAATCTTCTTGGCAGAATCTTTCAAAGATTGCACTATGGCTATGGTTTCCCGCTTGTTTTCGTCGGGATAATTTTCTTTCAGGATTTTCACCTTGGCTGTCATATAGGGGTTTTCGCGAAGTACTTTCACGATTTCAAACCGACTTAACCCCTGTATGATGATGGTGGTATTGCCATCGGGCAGCACGATCATCTTGATGATCTTAGCCAGTGTTCCTACTTTGTATATATCTCCCTCTTTCGGGTCTTCCGCCTGCAGGTTTTTTTGTGCGGCTACACCTATCAGCCGATCGCCTCTGTAGGCTTTTTTCACCAACCGAATCGACTTTTGCCTACTTACTGTTATGGGTATAACAACTCCCGAAAACAACACGGCATTTTTCAAAGGGAGTATTGGAATTGATTCCGGTAAGTTTTCTTCTGCTATTTCTTCTGCACCTTCGGTATTAATTATCGGAATCAGCTCTTCAGAATCTTCTTCTATCAAATCCGACAATTTCATTGCATTATAAATATTGTTATGCTCCATAAATCCTAATCAACCATCACTGTCATAATGACACGATTTCTTTCTGCTTCTAGTTATATTTTGAATGGCACTATAGTTTGCAATTGATATGCCAAAGAATTTGTAATTAAAACAGGCACTAGTTCAAAATCAATTAATCCTGTATTAATTTTGATTATCTTGTTTAGATTTTAATTTTATCTACAACCAACCGTTAACCAAGCAAGGTACCTAAAAGAAGACAAGAGCGTGAACCAGAGACCGGATAATATCAGAAGCAAGTCTTCCTCAGTTATGTTGCTACTGCTGTTGCTAACAACAAGCTTTACGACCTGTTTTGGCCAGTTTGGCAACAAAAAAAAAGAAAAAGCAAGCCAACAGCCTCTCGACTCTGCTACCATCGATGCGGAATTTAACATCTACGATTTCAAAAACATCAACCGCATACACGAGTATTACAACAAGTCTAAACTGGAAAATATAACCCGGCTCGAACGCGAAAAAAACTGGCCAAAACTGTATTACGCTCTCAAGGATTACATCAGAAATTTTGGCATCAGAAATTTTTACGTAGATACGTACTGGATATGGCGCCTTGCCAAATTGACCGAGTTGTATGGCACAGAAGAAGAAGCCCGCTCGCTCTACAAACTGGTACTCCGCCACCACCACGAAGGCATAGACATTCAGGAGATCGAAATCTACTATGATTCGCTCAACACACAAATGACCGACCTGTACGTGCCGCTGGACTACTACTACAAGCTGGTAGAGCATCGCAAAGCCATTGACACCCTGCGGCCTCCTCCGGGCATACTCCTCAACATGGGACGAAGAATCAATTCACGCAAGGCCGACTATGGCCCCACACTCGCCCTCAACGACGATGTACTGATTTTCACTTCCCAGCGAAACGAATCTCAAAAAGGGTTGGACTTTGTGGAAAATGAAGACTTATTTTTTAGCATCAGAAAAAATGGATTCTGGGAAGAAAGCCAGGAACTAAAAGCCATCAACTCCGAGTACAACGAAGGGTCTGCCTGCCTGAGTCGCGACAAAAAAACACTCTATTTTTCGAGGTGTGAATCACCTCTATCCATAGGCAATTGCGATATCTTTATGGCCACCATGCAGGAAGACAGCACATGGGGCAACATCCAAAACCTGGGTTTCAATGTAAACAGCATCAGCTGGGATTCTCACCCCTCATTGTCTCACACCGAAGATACCCTCTACTTTGCTTCCGACAGAATTGGGGGCTTTGGATTGTCCGACATCTATTTTACTTATAAAGATAAAAACGGAAACTGGACAAGGGCGCAAAACCTCGGCCCGGTTATCAACACCCGAAAAAATGATGTTAGCCCGTTTTATCACCCCATGCATCAGGTGCTGTATTTCAGTTCCAACGGACAGCTGTATTCTTTTGGTGAATTTGACATCTACAAAGCTCACCAGAAAGATGGGAAATGGAGCGAGCCCATCAACATAGGCCCACTGGTAAATGGCCCGGGCAATGAGTTTTATTTTACTATCGACTCGGAATCGCGCGACTTGTACTACTCGCGATCTACTACCCGCGATCTGGAAAAACAAGACTTGTATTCGTTCCCCCTGCCCATGGGGGCAAACCCCAATGCCACTACCAAGGTGACCGGATCGCTCACCGACTCACTTACAGGCAAACCGTTCACAGGTATTGTTTCTATCATTGATATGGATGAAAAAGTGGAAGTAGCTCCTAAATACCTCAAACCCGACGGCAGTTTTGAATTTGATCTGGTGAACAACCGCAATTACCTATTGGTAATTCAGGGGGATGAATTTTTCAGAATAGAAGAAATGTTTTATCTGGATGGTCCAAGAGACTTCAGAAAAGTAACCGAACCGATTGCCAGTAGAGTAAAGTTCGAGTCGATCGAGTTTGACCTGGGGCAATCTGACCTGAAAACCGAGATGTATGGCGACCTGAATAAAATTGTCAACTTCATGTACGACAACCTTGATTTTTACCTAAAAATATCCGGCCATACCGACTCCTTTGGTTCTGCTGAAACAAACCTGAGGCTCTCTAAAGAAAGGGCAAAAACCATTCGCGACTATATCGTGATTTTTGGTGGTGTAGACGAACACCGGGTAAGCCACGAAGGGTACGGCAGTACACAACCTATAGTGGAAGAAAAAACGGAAGCTGATAAAAAGCTAAACCGAAGAGTGGAATTTGAAATATACAGACCTGCTGTAGGAAAAGACGAAGGGAAATAAAGCAATACCACTCAGTAGAAATGAAAAAAGCCCCGTTTGGGGCTTTTCCTGTTACAAGGCTTATTGAACACTACTTTGTCAACAGTTTTTCTCTCAAGATAATATCTCCTGATCGGTTAAATACTTTTACAAAATACACACTGGAATTTTGCCTCAAATTCTCAATTGCAATTTCATTTTGCCCCCATGCCAGATTGGTAGTAAGAACACTACGTCCATACATATCGTGCACTACCAGTATGGGAAGCTCTTCATCCAGCCGACTGTCGATGGTAAACTCATCTGATCGTACAGGGTTGGGGTATAACTTCAGGCTGTCAGAATAGTTGTAAAACTCTACCGCTACCATTTTCAACACTTTCATGTGTCCGTCGTGGTTTACCTGGCAAAGTCTGTAGTAAATCATACCTTGCTGAGGGTTGTTGTCCAAAACGGAGTACGTGGCAGAAGGCCTGTCTTCACTCCTTACTCTTGCTTTTTCTTCAAAGAAAGTGCCGTCGGTCGAAGCATCTACTACAAAAAAACTTACATCCTCATTTACTTTTCCACTCCACTTCAACTGCACAGCTCCTTCTTCCTGTACCACTTTGGTGGTAAAGTTTCCTGTCCATTCCTCACTTTCGGCTGAAGCGCTATAGCTAACTATGAAAATGATAAGGATAAGCAAAATGTAGCGCAACAAAGCATCCTGAGCAGGTACTATGTCGTACAAACTGGTCTTTTTTCTGTTGGCTGCTACAGTATCTGATACAGAGCAACAAACATTGGTCTGGTGATTTAATATTAAGCTGGTCATTTATAATCGATTTTTAATCGTTTATCTTTTACAAAGATGTAACGAGTACACTTCTATGACATGAGAATATCTCTCAGCTCAAAAAAATAGGAGAATTACCTAGATGACTTTTCGGCAGGGCTTGTATCGTGTTTACTTGGATTACAGGATATCAGCGACCCGATATTTTAGATCCCTTTAGTAATACACTATTACCTGATCTAAATTCTTGCGTTCCAGATCCGGCACCAACGCTTCTTTTTTGGGTTTTCCTACGGGCAAAAGCAGATATGGCCTTTCGTTTTCCGGCCTTTTCAGTATCTGTTGAAGAAAATTCATTGGGCTGGGTGTATGTGTAACCGTCACCAGACCTGCATAATGTATAGCACTTATTAGAAAACCACATGCCAAACCTACCGATTCATTCACATAGTAATTGTTGGTTTTCCGGCCTTTATCGTCTATTTCGTAAGCGCGCTTGAATACCACAATCAAATAAGGCGCTTCTTCTAAAAATGGTTTTCTCCAGTCAGTTCCTATCGGCTTCAAATCCTCTTTCCATTGCTCAGACATTCGATCATTGTAGCTTTTGTATTCTTCTTTTTCTGCGGCCTTGCGGATTTCTGCCTTGATCGCAGGATCTGACACTACACAAAATGTCCACGGCTGCTTGTGCGCTCCCGATGGTGCAGTAGATGCCGTCATTACGATATTATCGATAATGGCGCTCTCTATTGGTTCGCTGGAGATGTCACGAACCGTCCTTCGTTTATCCAGATGAGCATAATACTCTTTACTTCTGTCAACCATTTGCCCGGAAGAATACTCTTCAACCGTATGCACTATGTGAGGGTAGCCGTTTATTGTTTTTTGTTTCATCAAAATCAAAGATAGGTAACTAGCACGTCTTTACATTCCTTTGGCCCGAAGCTGAATAAGGGCAAGCATAAAAAAGCATTTACAGTAACTGCTGTAAATGCCTTATCTATACTATTAAATCTTTCGATTGTGGATCAATCGTATTTGACAATACGCTCTTTGTGACTTACTCCCTTTCCGGAAGCTACGATAAAATATATTCCTGCTTTCAAATGCCCCAGCCCTTCCAGTGATATACTGTTGCTACCGGCACTTATAGACTGGCTCGTAGCATAAACGACCAAGCCATGTAAATCAAATACTGACAGGTTTACATCCGCATTCTCCGATGCTTGAATTTCGACTTTGATATGATCCCGAAAAGGGTTAGGCGACACCTTCACATTGCTTACCTGTGGCAGAGTGTTCCTCACAGACCCGACAGGTGAATACTCGTATGCCCCATCATAATCTATTTGCTTTAACCTATAATACAATTGGTCGAATCCATGCAAAGGGAGAGCTGTATCGTAGTAAACATACTCCTGCTTTACTTTTGTGTTTCCACTTCCTTTTACCTCTGCGATTTTCTCAAATGTCTTACCATCTGTAGAGCGTTCAATTTCAAACTTTTCATTGTTGACTTCTGTGGCTGTAGCCCAATCGAGTACTACCTCACCATCCTGCAATTCTGCATCAAAATATAATAGTTCTACAGGCAAAGGATTAGATGCGTCTGATGACCCCATCGCAAAGGGGCTAAAACTGGTAATGACGCCTGATGTAACCGTGCCGCTCGTTTCAGTACCACTGGCAGATCCTCCGTGACTTACCCACTGTGTACCATTCCACCTACATACGAGAAGCTTACTTCTATCCTCCGGGGTATCTCCCACATCGCTACCGGCATTCCAATGCAGGGTAACTACTGCGCTTTCTGTACCGCCATCTCTATCCAATATCCAGTATTCAAGAGTACTCACGTGGCTCAGTCCTTCCTGCCTGGTTTGAGGATTAAAACCTCCCGCCATGGGACTTCCTGTAAAATACTGAGCGGTGAATGTTTCCGTACCTGACAAACTGGAAATACCTATAGGAGAAGATAAGGGAAAAGTATAATCACTGGAACCTGTACGTGTTACCGCGCCACTTATATAAGTAGTGGGAGTCCAACCGGTAAATGATGCCCCATCCTGAAACACCACTTTGTTTACCGACGAAGTATTGACCACTCCTCCTGCGAGAGTCAATAAATTTGTGATGGTTACTGTCGATTGTATATCTGTACCCAGCAAACTACTGGTAGTCAGGTTGTAAAATGTGCCTCCCGAAACTGACGTAGCAGACGTAACCGCCTGACTCACCAAACCATCAAAAACCACATTGCCCCCCGTAATGGTATTAGTACCTGCATTGGTCCAGTCTCCGGCCACATTCAACTGGCCATCGGACAAAGTAAACGAATCACTCCCATGATCCATCTGCATATTGCCGTTTACATCCATTAACCCTCCGGTAATGGTTATATCCACAGGAGCTCCGCTACTACTTACATTCGTAGTGGTAAACGTACCACCCGATATAATAAGCTGAGGCGAGTCACCGGTATCATTGGAAAAGACTAAGTTTGAACAGGTTATACTTCCTGAATTAAGTGTGACAGTAATAGTCCCATTAGTACTATTCCCATTTCCATCGTCATCTCCCAAGACAAAATCATTGCTTAACACAATGGCACCACCGTCTACAATTATTGATGAATTCTGATCAAATATGGCTAAGTTAGGCACTATCAGGGTAGCCCCCGCACCTACTGTCAGCCTTGACCCTCTCCTCACAGCCACATTTTCTGTAACAGTCACAATTTTATCTGTGATCTCCAATTCTGCACCATTGCTCAAAAAGATGTTCTCTATGATATAGGTTATGTTGGTTGAGCTTGATATTACAGGGTGATTTCCCCCTCCATAATCATTCGCATTAACAATGTAATTTTGATCTCCAGATTCATTGCCCGGAATCGCCCAATCTTTCCAGTTTTGGAAACTTTGCCAATTTGAGCTTACGCTTCCTCTCCATTCGTAAGTTTTATCCCAAGCATTACTCTCCTTCGTCAAAGAGATGAAAAAAACTAGAATAAGCAGAAATCCTGACCACTTACTCTTCACAAGGCAGGTGAAATTATTCATACTATTCAAATACTAGTTTAGGTTAGCGTGTTATTTTTATGTGCACACGCATAACAAATATAATCAGAAATGCTACCAATAACCAGCTCCACAAATATTTCGACACAACCCGATAGGTTACCTCCCCTTTTATTAGCTTCATTTTTTGGACATCAAGTCTATCTTGCAAAAGCACTTTACCCTGGTCTGGCAATGCCACCAGAGACTTTCTGTCCAATGTGGCATATACCACAGGAAGGCTAAATGCCGAAGCATTAATCATCATATTATCCTGATGCTGGCGTATGAGATAATCGGAATCTATCCAATCAGAACTATGAATGACCAGCAGGTCTGCTGATCGGTCTATGTATTCAGAAATAACCGAAGGAAAGTAGCTTTCAAAGCAAATGCCCGAAGCTATCTTTAACCCATCATACTCATAGTATCCGACCTTATCGCTATAGGCATAAGTGTGCTCGTACCTTGCCGGCCAAAGCCCTTTTTCTTCGAGAAAATTAAATATTCTATAAAATGGAACTTCTTCGGCAAACGGCACCAGCTTCCGCTTGGTCTGCCACTCTACTCTGCCGTCAGGTGTAATAAAAACCGAACCGTTGTAAATATCAAAATACACTCCGGGTTCTTTCATTTTCGCACTGTAAGTGGGCGGATCTTTGCTTTCGAATGTTTCTACCAAGACAGCCCCTGACAAAATAGGCACATGGTGACGAGCGCTTATCTCCATCAGTTCTTTTATGCCCGGATGTTCCTCCAGGTTATTCACCATCAATGGAAAAGTGTACATATCTCCGAAAAAAGATTCCGGACAGACGAGTAGGTTAGCTTTTTCAAGTTTTACAGACTGCAAAGCCTGGCGAAGCATATTAATCTGCCCCGGCAGGTTGTTGGCTACTTTGTCCCGCTCTAAAGCATCGGGCTGAAATACGACCAGTTTTATCTCCTTTTCTTTTTTGCTTACTGCAGGCAAAAGCGCCGGTACTACCGCCACTACCACAACAATAACAACCAAGGGAACAACCTGAATCGGTTTAAATTGATGGTTTTTGTAGCTATCCAAAAGGTATACTATGGCTGTGTTGCACGATACAATCAAGAGTGTGGCTCCCTCCTGCCCCACGATAGGATACAATTTGAGTAGATACGGTGTATTGGCCAGACCAATGCCCAGGTGTAGCCATGGAATAGGAAATGCCGAATAGTACTGTACTACTTCCAGGCAAACCCATGCTAGTGGAAAACTGACATAAAGCAAGTAACGCCCCTGTCTTTGTGCCAACCAATAACTGAATACTAGTGGTAAGGACCATACAGCAGGCAATACTATCAACGTGCCCACTACGGCCAATCGCTGGTCTTCATTCTCAAACATGGGCCAGTGCCCCATGGCCATGAAGAAAAACAAGGAAAAATAAAACCACAACCATGCCTGTCTTAGGGTAGGCTGGTTAAAAACAACAATCAAAAGCGGCACCAACGCCACAAAAAACACCGCATTTGCCGGCGATGTTGGCCAGGCAAAAAAACAAAGCAGAGGCGTTGCAATGCTCAAACCTACGTTGATGATAAATTGCTTATTCAAATGAATCGGATAACATGTAAAACTCAGCTACACAATATTGCTTACAGTTGTAATTAACTAACAATATTAAGCAACTCTATCTACTATGCCACCGATTCATTCATGATTTATATCAACTTCCCGGGGTTATTATAGCTCTTGAATAGTAAAACCGGCATCTTTTACTGCTGCGATCACTGCTTCTTTATTTTGATCATCCAGCTCCGTTTCGAGTATTTTGTCAGGGTGCTCTGTGTTTACTTTCCAGCCGTCTACATTATCGAGTTGGTTTAAAAATGGTGTAACACTCTTTATGCAACTACCACAATTGATGTTTGTCTTAAATCGTACTTTCATTGTTTTTTATTTTTAGTTTAATTCTTTTCCTTTCAGCCTTAAGCTATTCATCAACACCGACACAGAACTCATCGACATAGCTGCACCGGCTATCATTGGATTGAGCAAGTAACCAAACATAGGATACAATGCACCGGCAGCTACAGGAATGGCTATCAGGTTGTATATAAATGCCCAAAACAAATTTTGCTTAATGGTACGCATCGTTTGTTTAGACAGCACAATTGCCTCTGCTATCTGAGCCAGATTAGAGCGCACCAGTGTAATGGCAGCACTTTCCATAGCTATATCTGTACCACTGCCCATGGCTATACCTACATCGGCCTGAGCCAAAGCCTGAGAATCATTGATACCATCTCCGACCATAGCCACCACTTTGCCTTTCTGCTGTAGCTGCTCCACAAACTCTCCTTTGTCTGAAGGCAACACTTGTGCTTTATAGTGTTCTATACCCACTTCTCTTGCTATCACTTTAGCTGTTTGCTCATTATCACCGGTAAGCATGTATACCGCTATACCCATAGCCTTTATGCGCTCGACCTCACTCTTAGCTTCGGGCTTTACCTGATCTGCTACAGCACATACCCCCACCACATGATCATCGGCTGCCACAAAAACGAGTGTTTTTGCCGCACTTTCAGCTATTGCCGCTTGCCGCGCCAGGGGCTCGGGAATATTTATGGCGTTTTGTTGCATCATCCTACTACTCCCCACTCGAAAGGCCACTCCATCCAAGCTTGCTTTTGCTCCCTGCCCGGTTATGCTTTCGAACGAATCTACCTGCTTTTTACTTTTTACCAGTGGCGTTAAATACGCTACTATTGCTTTGGCTATAGGATGTTCCGATTGCTCCTCTATTGCTAATAGTACAGCCTGAAAATGCGCCTGATGAACGCCTCCATCCCACACCATATCAGTCACCTGCGGTTCACCTTTTGTAAGTGTACCGGTTTTGTCCAGCACCAATGCATCCACCTGATAAGCCCGCTCCAGAGACTGAGCGTCTTTTACGAGTATCCCTCGCTTAGCTCCTTTTCCTATACCTACCATGAGAGCCGTGGGGGTAGCTAAACCCAACGCGCAGGGGCAAGCAATAATCAATACCGTAATAAGGGTGAGAACAGCATAAGTAAATGAGGGTTCGGGCCCCACAAAAAACCATACGCCAAAAGTGAGTAATGCCAATAAAATAACTACAGGCACAAAAACTCCTGCTATTTTATCTACTAATGCCTGAATTGCCGGTTTGCTGGCTTGAGCCCGTTCTACCTGATGAATAATCTGTGCAAGCATAGTAGCCGACCCTACCCCTGTAGCTACTATTCGCAAGCTGCCTTGCTGATTTACTGTACCCGCATACACTTTATCTCCTTTTTCTTTTGCCACCGGTATGGCCTCACCTGTCATGGCACTTTCGTCTACAAATGATACACCTTTCTTTACCTTTCCGTCTACCGGCACTTTATCACCCGGTTTCAACACTACCAGATCACCGGCCACCAGGTCTTCCAGCGGCACTTCCTGCTGATCTCCGTTGCGGATCACGGTAACATAGCGCGGCTGCAGCCCCATCAATTGTTTTATGGCTGAAGATGTTTTTCGCTTGGCGTTTTCTTCCAGAAACCTACCCAATAAAATAAAAGTAATGATCACTGCTGCCGACTCGTAGTACACGTGTGGCATCATGCCCCTGCTGAGAAAATATTCGGGATACACCGTGTTGAAAACACTAAACCCAAAGGCTACTCCTGTGCTCAACGCCACCAACGTGTCCATATTAGTAGAGAGATGCCGAAGCTTTTTCCAGGCTATCACAAAAAAATCGCTCCCACTCCAGACGAGTACCGGCAAGGTCAACACCAGCATGATCCAATTTTCGTAGGGTATTTTACCCATGAAAAACATAGCCATAACAAAAACCGGGGTGGTAAATAACACGGACACAATCAACTTGAGCTTCAGCTTGCGCAACTTGCCTTCCGCATGCTGATCCGCCGCATCGGATTGCCCGTTTCCTGTCAGCACATCATAACCGATCTCCTTTGCTTTGGATACGATTGTGTCTGGCGACAGCACAGTGCCATCAAACACAATTTCCACAGATTCATTGGGATAATTTACCGACACCTCTTCCACCCCTTCAAGAGGCTGAAGATAGGATTGCAGACTTACTGCACAGGAAGCACAGGTCATTCCCTGTACTTTATAACTTTCTCTGCGTGTTGAATTTTGCGATTCTGTTGTTTCCATGGCTATTTTATATTTACACCACAAAAATCGCTTCCGCTAGGCAAAGACTCGTTACACAATTCCGGCAATACGTTATAAGATTATGCTAAAGTGCATCCAAAAACTGCCTCCCTTGCTGCCTAGAGGCTTTAAACTGGCTGGTGGTCATGCCTGTTTCTTTCTTAAACTGTGAAGACAAATGCGCCACACTGCTGTAATTCATCTGGTGGGCTATTTCTGACAAGGTCAACTGATCGTAAAACAACAATTCTTTTACTTTCTCTATTTTCTGCTTCAGTACATAGCGCTCTATAGTTATGCCCTCTACTGAGGAAAACAGTTTGCTTATGGCCGTATACTCCATGGCCAGCTCTTCCGACAACAATGTAGAAAAGTTTACTCTGGGAGCACTCTTGGCATGATGCACTTCTGCAATGATTATGCTTTTCACTCTGGCAATAAGTTTGGATGTTTTGTCTTCGAGCAGCTCAAAGCCTGCCTGAAACAACTTCCGCTGAAGCTCACCACGCTCCGTTTCCGACAATTTTGTTTGCGTAATGACCTCACCCAGCCGTACAGAGATCACACCAATGCCCATCTTAGAAAAAATGGTTTCCACAGCTGATATACACCGCGGGCATACCATATTTTTTATGTGCAACCTTGCTTCCATTGCTAATTGTTTAGTTTTCAAAATGATTTTTATCAGAAAAGATGTTTAGCTACAACTCTCCACTTTCAGCACCTCCTGTACACACTGACTATGAGCATCATACACTACAAAACAAGACATAACTCATCCCCCTCAAACCTTGGGCAAATATCATATACAACACCGAAAGTGTAAAATATGGGAAAAATGGCTTAATTTTCCACATTTTGGTACCATAGCGCTTTTCTAATGAGTATCTGGACGCAAGCTTTGAGCATAAGGTTTTGGATTGTACTACTGATAAACACCCTGATTATTTTCACGGTAGTCATCCTTTCTATATTCTTTTATCAGGAATTTCAACACACCCTGGATCAGCGTGTTCTTTTACAGCTTACCTCCATCAAAAGGCTAAAGCGTGTGCAAGTGGAAGAGTATTTCAACCGGGAGTGGAATACTTTTGCCAAGCTGGCAGACACACTTGCCACTCACCCTACAGCAGCATTTACCTACGACCCAAATATCTTTATTACCGACCAGGTCGACACCCTGGATTTTCTTCCGCACTTAAACACTGACCCTCCGTATCACGGTATCTATGACATTACCAGCTACTCAGACGATGGCAAAATCATGCTGGCTTTCCTTAAAGCAACAGACTCTACAGCCTATGCGGTAAAAGTAGAAAAGCCGGACGGTATCCAAAAAATACTACTGGAACGAACCGGTATGGGCGAAAGCGGAGAAACGTACATCGTGGGTGCCGACTACAAACTTCGATCTGAATCTCGATCCTATCCTAACATGGCGCCCTACGAGATAGTGTCAAAAACTCCTGCTGTGAAGCGGGCCCTTTCGGGCATCAATGGTAGTGACATTTTCACAGACTACAGAGGGGTAAATGTGTACAGCGCCTACCATAAGATCAACATAGGGCCACAGTGGGCGATTGTATCTGAAATGGACGTAAACGAAGCTATGGCACCCTTGCACGCCATGCGCATGAAACTAGTAGGCATCTCCCTGACGGTGATGATGGCCGCCATATCTCTATCTTTCTTTATGGCCAAAGTAGTAGCCAATCCGGTGCTAAAAATGCGCCACCTGCTCAACAACATGTCCAAAGGAGAATACAGCGTAAAAGTAAAGGCCTCTTCGCCTGCACGAGAAATGAACGAGATGTTTAGTGCTCTGGAGAACCTACGCAACTCCATCAATGGAGCCATTGCTTTTTCTTCTGAAATAGGAAAAATGAACCTGGACGCATCCTACAAGCTATCAGGAGAAAACGACGCACTCGGAAAATCACTGATGGCTATGCGTGCCAAACTTATAGAATTTAACAAAATGGCCGAGACCAACCGGCTGGCTTCAAAGCAGTCGCTCATTACCGGCCAGGAAAATGAGCGAAAGCGACTATCCAGAGAACTGCACGACGGTCTGGGGCCACTCCTTACCGGCCTGAAGCTAACCGTACAATCGGCCAAAATGGAGCCTGAGGAGAAAAAGCAAGTCAAAAAGCTTATAGACGAAACCATAACAGAAATTCGCCGGATGACCTACAACATTATGCCCCAGTCGCTCATCGACTTTGGAGTAGGTAAAGCACTGATCAATCTGGTAGACATGGTAAAGAAAGCGGGCATATCAGACATCAGCTTTGACAATAGCCTAAAAGATGAACACTCAAAAATCAACTCCGACATCAATATATGCCTTTTCCGGGTAACACAGGAGCTGATCAACAATACGCTCAAACATGCTAATGCCACGAAAATCCGAATGTCACTGACTGAGTTTGACGACAAAATATGCTTATACTACGCCGACAATGGTTCCGGCTTTGACATAAAAAATGTAAAATTAGGCTCAGGATTAAGAAACCTCAAGGAGCGCATTGAAGTATTCAATGGATACCTGTCGATCGTTTCGCAATCTACGGGCACAGAAGTAGAAGTTGAAATCCCTTTGAAACCATGAACAAAATAAAAATTGCAATAGTAGACGACCATCAGTTGTTTAGAGATGGTGTAACAGCCCTGCTGTCAAACAACGAAGATTTTGAAGTAATCGCCAGGCTTAGCAATGGCAAAGAGTTTTTCGACTACCTGGAAACAGAAACACACCCCGATGTGCTGCTTCTGGATCTGACCATGCCCGAAATGGATGGTTTTGAAGTGCTAAAACGACTAAAAAAGAAATATCCCGAAATACGAACCATTGCCATATCGATGCACGACGATGGCAACTATATCGTAAAGTGTGTACGCAGTGGAGCTTACGGGTACCTGCTCAAAAACGCAGATGAAGAAGAACTCACTACGGCCATCAATACCGCTTACGAAAAGAAGAAATACTTCAACAAAGGCATTTCCGAGCGTATGATCAACATCATGGCGCTGGAAGGAAGTCAACCCAAAAAGCTATCTTCTAAAGAAACCGAAATACTGGAAATGATATCTGAAGGACTGACTACCAAGGAGATAGCAGAGAAAATGTTTATCAGCACACGAACGGTAGAAACTCACCGCGCCAATATGATGAAAAAACTCACCGTAAAGAACACTCCAGAGCTGATAAACAAAGCAGCTAAGCTAAACTTGATCTAAAAAAAACGGTTGATTTTAGCCCCCTCTATCGATTGTCATTTTTACCTCAAAAGCATCCGTATAAATACGGATGCTATACCTACCAAAATAGTACCAATTACATTTACCATTTTTATCGGATTTACAAGTCATCTCTTTCATCGTAAAATTGAGCATAATTTGTAGTTTATTACACAAAACCCATTGCACATGAAAAAGATAGTATTAACACTCGCGGTAGCTGCATTTTGCGTATCGGCTAGTTACGCACAAGCTACAAAAGGACCTAAAGCCAAAAACACCAAAGCCTGGAATAAAAAAAGCAATACCACTTTGGTTACTTTAAACGAAGAATCGGCAAAAGGCCCTGAAGCTAAAAACAAAAAAAGCTGGAAAAAGAACAAAGCCAACAAGGCAGAAGTATCGCTTTCAGCTACAAAAAAGACAACAGGCCCTGCTGCTAAAAACAGCAAACCCTGGAACAAATAAAATACCCTGACGGGATAAAAAAATCCCTCACAGCAGAAGGCCGTGAGGGGTAGCGCAAACACCTTTTTATGGTTTGATAATTGGTGAGCTAAACAGTTGGTTGACAAGACCGCCTTTCAATCAAGGTTGGTTTTGCCTCAGGTAAACCGGACAAAATATGTTTTTTTGTAGAGTTTAAACATATTTTTCCGGTCTATCTGTTTTTACACCTTTCTTATTGGAGTTTCTTGTAGCGAATTCGCTTAGGTTCTACATCACCCAGTCGCTTTCTCTTATTTTCTTCATACTCCGTAAAATTCCCTTCAAAGTAATACACCTGACTATCTCCTTCAAACGCCAGCGTGTGAGTACATACCCTATCCAAAAACCAACGGTCGTGGGAAATAATTACCGCACATCCTCCAAAATTTTCCAGAGCCTCTTCCAGCGCCCGAAGCGTATTTACATCCAGGTCGTTTGTAGGCTCATCAAGCAAGAGCACATTTGCTCCTTTTTTCAAAGTCAATGCCAGGTGCACCCTGTTTCGCTCTCCTCCTGAGAGCACTCCTACTTTTTTACCCTGATCTGATCCGTTAAAATTAAACTTGCTGACATAGGCACGTGAATTGATCTGCCTACCTCCCAAATCAATTGTCTCATTTCCTTCGGATATGGCCTCCCATACAGTCAGGTCTGGATTGAGGTCGTCATGCTCCTGATCTACATAAGCCAACTCCACTGTAGACCCCACTTCGAATGTACCAGCGTCGGGTTTTTCTTTGCCGGTAATCAAATTAAACAAAGTAGTTTTTCCAGCTCCATTTGGTCCTACTATCCCTACGATACCTCCCTGCGGTAGCGAAAAATTAAGATCTTCGTAAAGCAGCTTATCTCCAAAAGACTTGGCTACCCCTTTCGCTTCTATTACCTTACTGCCCAGTCTGGGGCCGGCAGGTATGTAGAGCTCCAGCTTCTGTTCCTTTTCCGAAGCATTTTCACTCAATAACTTATCGTAAGAATTCAGCCTGGCTTTGGCCTTAGTCCCTCTGCCCTTTGGTGTCATCCTTACCCACTCCAGCTCACGTTGCAGTGTCTTCTGTCTCTTCGATTCTGTTTTTTCCTCGTTGGCTAGTCGTTTTTGCTTTTGTTCCAGCCACGAAGAGTAATTACCCTTCCAGGGAATACCCTCTCCACGATCCAGTTCCAGAATCCAACCGGCCACATTGTCCAGAAAATACCTATCGTGTGTTACGGCGATTACCGTTCCTTTGTATTGCTGCAAATGCTGCTCGAGCCAGTGTACAGACTCAGCATCGAGGTGGTTGGTAGGCTCATCCAGCAGCAGCACGTCGGGTTCCTGCAACAGCAAGCGACACAGCGCTACCCTACGCTTCTCCCCTCCTGAGAGATTTGCTATTTTAGCTTCTCCGGGAGGCGTACGCAATGCATCCATAGCCCGCTCCAGCCTGGAATCAAGCTCCCAGGCATTATGCGCGTCTAGCTTTTCCTGCACCTTGGCCTGATCTTCTATCAGCTTATTCATCTTATCGGGATCTTCCATCACTGCCGGATCAGCAAAAGCAGCATTAATTTCCTCAAACAGGTTGAGCAAATCTACTACCTCCTGCACTCCCTCTTCCACACATTGCTTCACAGTCTTGTCCGGGTCGAGCTGCGGCTCCTGCTCCAACAGCCCTATTGTATAGTCTTTGGAAAAAACCACCTCACCCTGTATCGCTGTATCCAGACCAGCTATAATCTTAAGCAATGATGACTTTCCTGAGCCATTGAGTCCCAGCACACCTATTTTGGCACCATAAAAAAACGACAGGTGAATATTCTTTAAAACTTGTTTTTGAGGGGGAAATATTTTGCTCACCCCTGACATAGAAAAAATTATTTTTTCGTCGCTCATATTCCTGATATCACTGATTTTTTAGTAAGAAAAAAAGAAAACCAAAATCGCACCCAAAACACTTCATACTTTATCCAAACGGGCATCAGACACGGGATTTCTTAACAGGACAAATATGCGAAATTTATTTTGTCTTTATCACTAATTAGTAAATTTGCAACCTTTAAAAAAACATCGTACACCATTGAGCAAAAAAGAAATTCCTCACGGTTTTATTGAAAACAACCAACTTTTCAGGACAGGGCTATCCGGCTCTGCCCCTATACTACTAAAAACCGTAACCGAGGAAAACGAAGCGGAAACCATAGCCTACTATCAGGAGCGGTATAGCAAACTACTAAGCAAGTTTACTGAACTGGAAAACCGCATACTTGGCACTGAAAACAAGGGCTCGTTTCTGGCCAAAATCCACAACCTGACAGAAACCATAGCTTCACACGACGGACTGGGTGATTATGACCTGATCGCTACCAAGCTAGCCCAATACGAAAATCAGATCCAGGACATTATAGCCAGCAACAGAAAACGCAACACAGACATCAAAAATGCCCTTTTGCTCGAATTGGAAGAAGCGCTACAAAACAACGACTTTCACGAAGTAGGCCAGGCTATAAAAGATATAAAAACGCGATGGATCAAGACCGGCAGTGCCGACAGCAACATCAACGCTGACCTGGAAGATCGCTTTACCACACTCACACAAACATTTTACGACAAAAGGCAAGCGTTTTTTGAAGACAAGAAAAAACTTACTGCTTCCCGAATAGAGAAATATGACCATGTAATCAACGAACTTGTGGCTATAGCCAAAGACGGCAATGTATTAAAAGCCGCTGACAAGGTGAAAGAGCTACAGGAAACCTGGAAAAACATAGGTCACATTCCCGAAGCTGAATACAAACCCCGCAACACTCAATACTGGGAGTTGTGCAAACTTTTTTATCAGGAACTTTCAGCAGAAAAAAAGAAAAACAAGCCCAAGGAAGACATAAAAACCAACCTGAAGCTTAAAAAAGCAATCGTAGACCAGCTACACGAGCTGGAAAAGAAAGCCCTGCACGAAGAAGTAAAACCTGCCGTGGAAGAAAGCAAAAAGGTATGGAAATCCATCGGCAGGGTACCAAAAAGTGAAGTGGAACCGCTTAATAAAGCATTCTTACATGCACTGGACCTCATATCAGAAAAAGCATTCATTTTTCAACTGGCCTCTAGAAAATTTAAAGGTTTTGCCAAAAAGTCTACCGAAGAAAGAAACAAAACTCTCATTAAACTAGTAAGGGAATTATTAACCAGGGACAAAAATGAGTTGACTGTCTTTCAACAAAACATGGACAATATGCATGTAAACAAAGGCACTTTTGTAGACATGCTGGAGAAGAAACTAAAAAATCAGCAAGACAGAGTTGAAGCTAAAAAACTGATACTAAAGGAACTACAAGCAAATCAACCTGTACACAAAAAAGCTCCTCCGGCCGGAAACAAAAATGTCGGCTAATTATCTTACTTTGATAGCAAAAAAATCAATATTTTCTTTATATTGACAAGGCAGATCAAACAAGACTCATAGACCTGATCTCGTCTGGGTATAATCCTCCAGACGAAAGGTGATCCGGCAGTTTCGGCTAGCGTAGACTATGCTACAGCTAAGATTCGAAAGAGCCCGAAAACCTTGAAGAAAAGCCAATGAAACCCAAACGGAATCATTCGCAATAAAAAAAGAATTTTGTTTGATTTGATTATTTAAAATATATTTTTGCACGATTATTCAAAAACACATAAAAGGAGGGTAAATATATGTACTGGACATTAGAATTAGCGTCGTATCTGGAAGACGCACCATGGCCTGCTTCTAAAGATGAGTTGATAGATTACTCGATTCGATCAGGCGCTCCGTTAGAAGTGGTTGAAAACCTTCAGGAACTCGAAGATGACGGTCAACCTTATGAAAACATAGAAGAAATATGGCCAGATTATCCGACGAAAGAAGATTTCTTTTTTAACGAGGACGAATATTAACAACAGGTAATAAACCACAAAAGCCTTTTCTGCAAAGAAGAGGCTTTTTTGATCGACTATCCCCTAGTCTTTACTATTGCTTCGGCAAATACCATATCCTCTGCGGTAGTGATTTTAATGTTGTCGTAACTACCCTCAACCAGACAAACCTCAACCCCTGCGTTTTCTATTACACTGGCATCATCCGTAAAGCGATCATGACCAGCGTTTTTATAAGCGCTTTTTATCAGCCCCACTTCAAACACCTGAGGAGTTTGTACCAGCCTGTAGTTTTCCCTATCCATAGCCTGGGTTTCCTCACCTATCACCTGTCGCAGCGAGTCCTTTAGCTTCACGGCTACCACAGCATTGCCTCTGTCGACAGCACATTGATAAGCCGCCTGCAGCACATCCCGCCTTACCAGTGGGCGCACTCCATCATGGATAGCTACCACTCCTCGATCCGATATAGCCGCCAATCCTTGCTTTACAGACTGAAACCGGCTACTACCACCGGACACTACACGGTGAGGCACTGAAAATTCATATTGATCTACCAGGTCTTGCCACACCTCCCGCTGTTGTTCAGGCAAAACCACCACGATATCCGTTTGCCGATCTGCCTCATAAAATACTTCTACAGTATGCATCAAAACCGGCCTGCCGGCAAGTTGCAAAAACTGCTTAGGCAAATTGCTCTTCATTCTCTCGCCTTTCCCTCCTGCTACTATTACCGCGTATTTCTTCATTGTCCTTGTTCTTTCTCCGCAAGATATGGAGTAGCCGTATAAAAAAAAACTCCAGCCAAAGGCCGGAGTTTTCTTCTCATGTTTTTTTATTCGCTTATATGATCAACATAGCATCTCCATAGGAGAAAAATCTATATTTCTCTTTGATAGCCACTTCGTAAGCTTCTCTTACCAACTCAAATCCACCAAAGGCACTCACATTCATAAGGAGTGTAGACTGTGGCAGGTGAAAGTTTGTAATCAGGCCTTGGCATATTTTGAAATCAAAAGGAGGAAACAAAAACTTATCAGTCCACCCTTCATTGGCTTTAAGTCTACCATTGGCAGACACGGACGATTCCAGCGTACGCAGCACAGTGGTACCCACTGCAATAATACGTTTCTTTTCATCCAGCTTTTCGTTCACCATTTTGGCGGTAGCTTCGGGCACTATGTAGTTTTCTGAGTCCATTTTATGTTTGGTCAGATCTTCCACATCTACCGATCTAAACGACCCTAAACCAATGTGAAGCGTAATAGGGCTTACGTCCACGCCCTTCAACTCGAGGCGTTTCAGCAAGTGTCGGGTAAAGTGCATACCCGCAGATGGAGCCGAAACTGCTCCCACTTTGTCTGCATATATGGTCTGAAAGCGCTCCTTATCTTCAGGCTCTGCTTTTCGCTGTATTTCTTTAGGCACGGGTGTTTCTCCCAGCTCGTCTATCGCTTTGTAAAACTCCTCATTGGTACCATCAAACAAAAAGCGAATCGTTCTACCTCTACTGGTAGTATTGTCTATCACTTCAGCTACCAGGTCGCCTTCTCCAAAGTAGAGCTTGTTTCCAACTCTTATTTTTCGAGCAGGATCTACCAACACATCCCAGAGAAAAAGCTCTTTATTGAGTTCGCGAAGCAAAAACACTTCTATTTTCGCACCCGTTTTCTCTTTATTTCCGTAAAGCCTTGCAGGAAAAACTTTGGTGTCGTTGATGATCATGCCATCGCCCTCATCCATGTATTCCAAAATATCCTTAAACACACGATGTTCGATCTTGCCCGAGTCCTTGTGTACTACCATCAGACGAGACTCGTCACGGTTTTCAGTGGGATATAGGGCTAACAGACCAGGTGGCAGGTCAAATTTGAACTCAGATAATTTCATTCGTTAATGGTTAAATTACTTAGTAGGGAAGAAAAAACATTGAAAATATTGATTGTCAAATCATTAACTTGCAGTACTATTTTCATGTTCTTTTTCGAATTTAATATTGGTATATTAAATAGTAGGATCAAAAATTAGAGGGCAAAATTAGTAAATTGTAATCACAAAGTCTTGGTGTAATTAAAATATTTCATAAATGCGAATTATTCTTCTGGTTTTTGAAAGTTTCCGCTTTGCCTGGCAAGCCCTCAAAGCCAATCTACTCCGCACTATCCTGTCATTATCGGGAGTCACTATTGGTATTTTTGCCATTATTGCGGTTTTTACTCTGGTCGATTCTCTAGAGCGAAGCATCAACAAAAGCCTGGATTTTTTAGGGTCTGACAACATCAATGTAGAAAAATGGCCATATGGATTTGGAGGCGGCCCATATCCCTGGTGGAAATACCTCAACAGACCCTACCCCGTCTATGAAGAATATAAGTTTTTGGCTAAAAACGTTCAAAACGCATCCGGCATATCCATCTTTGCTTCACGAGGTGGCGTAACCGTACGAAACAAAAACAACAGTAGTGGGGGTGTGAGCATAGTCGGCGCTGCATACGGGCACAAAGACGTGTATGACATTCCCATAATAGAAGGGCGCTACTTCAGCAGGCAAGAAACTGAAAATGCTGCTAACGTTGCACTCATTGGCCACAGAATCATTCAGGAGCTTTTTCCCTTTCAATCGCCCATAGGACAACAGATCAAAATAAAAGGACTGAAATACACCGTAATAGGAACACTAAAGGAAGAAGGCGAAAGCATAATGGGCACCCCCAGTAACGATGACAACATCTACATTCCGTACCGAAGCTTTACCAAGCTATATTACGTAGGCAGCAGGTATGGCGTAGGCTCTTCCATTAGCCTGAAAGGACTGAGCTCAGATCCCGGCCTGGAAAAACTGGAGGGCGAACTCAGGGGACTCATGAGGGGCAAACGCGGTTTGAAACCCAAAGAAGAAGACAACTTTGCCCTGAACAAACCCGAAGCTATTGGCAATTTTATTGGCAGTACTTTTGACGTGCTGGGTATAGCAGGAGCTATTATTGGCAGTTTTTCTATCCTGGTAGGCGGCTTTGGCATAGCCAATATTATGTTTGTGTCGGTTCGCGAACGCACCAACATCATCGGCATCCAAAAATCTCTGGGCGCCAAAAACTACTTCATTCTGTTTCAGTTTTTATTCGAATCGATCTTTCTCAGCCTGATTGGAGGGTTGGTAGGACTAGCCATGGTATATAGCCTTACCTTTATCAATCTGGGGACTCTCGAACTTATCATGAGTGCCAAAAACATCATCATTGGCCTGAGTGTATCCTGTTTTATAGGCGTGTTGTCAGGAATCATCCCTGCTGCCATGGCCTCACGCCTGGACCCGGTGGAAGCCATCCGTGCATAAAAAGCTACAGGCTTACTCGTTGTGAAAATTCATGGTGCGCTCTATCCCTATAGAAGCAAATGAGAGTATCATTTCACAGGCCTTGTCTATACGTTCGGTCAGCGCATCCATTTCATCACCGGCAAAATTACTCAGCACGTAATCCACTTGCTTGCCTTTGGAAAAATTATCACCTACACCAAACCGCAACCGCGGGTAATCGTTTCCTCCCAGCGCTTGTTCTATATTTTTCAGTCCATTATGTCCTGCATTGCTGCCCTTGGCTCTCATACGCAGCTTACCAAAAGGCAAAGCCAGGTCATCTGTAACTGTCAGCGTATTTTGTTTAGGCACTTTCAGTTCTTTCATCCAATAGTTTAGCGCCTTACCGCTTAGGTTCATATAGGTAGTTGGCTTGATTAGATAAATCGTCCTTCCCTTATGTTTAAAATCGGTGACATAAGCCAGCCTGTCATGTTCAAATTTTGCATCGAAGCGATCGGCCAGACGATCCATTACTAAAAAACCGATATTGTGTCGTGTAAGCTCATACTCAGGGCCTATATTACCCAATCCTGCTATCAGATATTTCATGTGTGTATTTTTACTGCTGCGCAAAGATGAAACAAATGAACTAGTGTGTCAACCCCGGGCCAGCATAACATTAATGCCATAAAAAAATCCTGCCCGGAACTCCGAACAGGATTTTGTTTTTTTATTTCAAGCAATGCCTTATTCCGCAGCTGCTTCTGCCTCTGCTCCTTCTTCAGTTTCCTCCTCTTCAGCATCGCTGGTTTTTCCTCTGAGTGCTCTAGGTATTTCTACCACAGCTACAGACGCCTGAGGTGTATCCAGGATATCAAACCCTTCAGCCTTTACTTCGTGTACTTTGATAGCTCGTCCAAAATCCAATGGAGTGATATCCACTTCAATGAACTCAGGCATATTCTTTGGCAAAGCACTTACGCGAAGAGTTCTTCTTTTCTTCACCAAAGTACCTCCACGACTAACGCCCTTAGACTGACCTACAAAGTGAACTGGGATATCCATTTTGATGGTTTTTCCTTCGAAAAGTTGCAAAAAGTCAGCGTGAAGGATAACCTCACTTACAGGGTGGAATTGAATGTCCTGAAGAATACACTGAAACTCTTTTCCTTCAATGTTGAGGTGTACAAAATGAGCTTCTGCAGTGTATACCAGGTCTCTAAAAAGGATCATTGGAGCGTAGAAGTGCACTTGCTCTTCACCGCCGTAGATCACGCAAGGAACCATGCTTTCGTTCCTCAATTTTTTAGCTTCTGATTTTCCGAGATTTGCTCTATTATACCCTATAATCTCTATGGTTTTCATAATATATAAAGTTTAATTATTAATCGTTGATAAACAATGAGCTGATAGACTCATGATCGTGTATTTTGCGAATAGCCTGGGCCATTATATTAGCCAGGGTCAGTACTTTTATCTTTGACGACTCCTGCTTCAGTGGAATACTGTCTGTTACTACCAGTTGCTCCAGTGCCGAATTTTCTACATTTTCGTACGCCTTGCCTGACAATATAGGGTGTGTACAAACCGCCCTTACCGAATTGGCTCCTTTTTCCATGATCAAATCTCCGGCCTTGCACAATGTGCCGGCTGTATCGATAATATCATCTACCAATACCACATCCTTGCCTGTCACATCACCTATTACCTGCATGGAAGCTACTTCGTTGGCACGTTTACGATGCTTGTCGCAAATCACCATTTCGGCGTTGAAAAACTTCGCATATTGACGTGCCCGCTTCGTGCCCCCCACATCAGGAGCTGCTATGATCAGGTTGTCAAGGTTCAATTCTTTGATGTATGGAACAAAAATAGATGAGCCGTCCAGATGATCTACCGGTATATCGAAAAATCCCTGAATTTGATCTGCATGCAAATCGCATGTCATGATTCTATTTGCTCCGGCAGCTTGCAGCAAATTGGCCATCAGCTTTGCCGCTATGGTTACTCTTGGCTTATCTTTTCTATCCTGACGGGCATAGCCAAAATAAGGAGCTACCACAGTTACGTATTTAGCACTTGCTCTCCTTGCGGCATCTATCATGAGCAAAAGCTCCATGATATTGTCGCTGGGAGCAAACGTAGATTGTATTAAAAATACGTCGCAACCTCTTACAGATTCATTAAAACTAAAGGAAAGTTCCTGGTCGCTAAACCTTTCAGATTTGCATTGCCCCAGGGGTTTACCATAATGCTGGGCTATGCTTTCGGCCAGTGTAGATGATCCCTGGCCAGCGAATAATTTTACGGAAGATGTCATGTTTTCTGGTTAAAAAAATATCCCGATCCATACCCTTTTTAATGGGATCAGGGATCGGGACTATTCTTTTTTCTTGTTGGCCTACTAGGGCTCGAACCTAGACTCTTCTGAACCAAAATCAGACGTGTTGCCAGTTACACCATAGGCCATTAAATCACCCCCTCTTGATTTGGGAACACAAAATTAGTATTCTGTTTTTTAATAAGAAAGGTTTTCAAGAAAAAAGGTGAAATTAATTTGAGATTTTTTCTTCAACCCACTTTCTGGCCTCTACAAAGGGAATTATCCAGGGTGAAACCTCATCTTTTCTTTCGGGATAGTGTGCCCAGTTCCATGGGAAGATCGTCCGCTCCAGGTGAGGCATAATAGCAAAATGACGACCGTCGGCAGAATACACCGCAGCAGCATCAAAATCTGACCCGTTTGGATTGCCTGGGTAACCACTGTAGCTAAAAGCACAACCTATCTGATTTTCCTTTCCGGTACCTTCCAGAGCAAAGCGCCCCTCTCCGTGCGCCAGCCACACACCCAATCGACTTCCCGACAGGGCTCCAAACATCACAGAATTATTTTCAGGAATAGTTACGTCTACAAATGCTGACTCAAACTTACCTGAAAGGTTGTGCTGCATTTTAGGATGATTTTCCATTTCAGGGAAAACCAAACCCAGCTCCATCATAAGCTGACAGCCGTTGCATACTCCCAGACTAAGGGTATCTTCCCTCTTATAGAAATTGTCCAGTGCCTGCTTTGCCTTTTCGTTGTATAAAAAAGCACCAGCCCAGCCCTTAGCAGAACCCAGCACGTCGGAGTTGGAAAAGCCCCCTACAAACACAATCATGTTTACGTCGCTTAAATCCTCTCTACCGGCAATCAAGTCAGTCATGTGTACGTCTTTCACATCAAAGCCTGCCAGATGCAACGCATAAGCCATCTCCCTGTCTCCATTCACTCCTTTTTCCCGGATTATGGCAGCTCGCGTTCCTGTTTTTTCTTTTCGCTTGTTATCGATACCAAAAGATCCCAGTGTTCCCTCCCAGTCAGACGGGAAAGTATAGGTCAACGGTTGTTCTTTAAAATTAGAAGCCCTCTCTTCAGCCAGGTCATTGTCTGTCTGGGCATTGTCCAGCAGATACGACGTACTAAACCATACATCCCTGTAGTGATCTATATCCAGTGCATAGCATGTATCCCCATGCTTCACTTGTAGCTCTCTTTCGGCACACACAATTCCCAGATCGGAATAATTGACCTTTGCCTGTTGCAACTTTTGCAACACATCTACATCATCTACCTGCAGTACTACTCCCGGATTTTCACTAAACAGCACCCTAATAAGGTCATCGTTAGCAAAGTCTTTCAGATCCAGATTCATCCCCATAGAGGTATTGGGGAAATTCATTTCAAGTAGAGTAGTAATAAGCCCTCCTGACGAAACATCATGACCGGCTAACACTAAATCTTGTGCTATTAATTGCTGAATAGTAGCAAAAGCTGTTTTTATATACTCAGGAGATTGCATAGCCGGAGGTGTGTTTCCTATGGCATTCACAGACTGCCCAAAACTACTTCCTCCCAGCTCAAATCCACCAGCAGTTAACGGTATGTATACCAATTTAGATCCCTCTACGGGTTTTAGCGCAGGACTTACCACCTTGCGTATATCCGACACTTCTGCTATACTGGAAATAATGACCGTGCCCGGCGAGTCCACCGTTTGGCCTTCAGGATACTTTTGCGACATAGATAGTGAATCTTTACCCGTAGGTACATTTATACCTAAGGCTATTGCATATTCACTTACTGCTTCTACGGCCTGATAAAGACGGGCTTTCTCTCCGTCTGTTTTAGTGGGCCACATCCAGTTAGCACTCAACGACACACCACTTAAACCATGTGTAAGAGGTGCCCAAATCAGGTTTGTCAAACTCTTAGTGATAGCAAGCCGCGATCCTTTAGCCGGATCAGCCAGCGCTGCTACCGGAGCATGCCCCAGCGAGGTAGCCATGCCTTTGTTGCTTACAAAATCCAAAGCCATCACAGCTACATTGTTCAACGGCAGTTGTATCTCTCCACACGTCTGCTGCTTTGCTACCCGACCTGTTACCGATCGGTCCACCTTGTTGGTAAGCCAGTCTTTACAAGCCACAGCTTCCAGCTTTAGTACTCCTTCCAGATACGTTTCCAGCAGGCTGGTGTCATAAGCAGGCTCTGCATAGCTTGTTTTTATGGTGCTGTCTGTAAGTATTGTTTTAGGAGCCGAACCAAACATGTGACCAAGACCCCAGTCTATGGCAGCCTTTGGAGCTCCCTCTCTGCTCAGTACAAATTTAGCATCGTCAGTAGCCTCGCCTACGGTGTAAAGCGGTGCTCTTTCGCGTTCCGCTATTTTTTCCAGCAAGGGTATATCATCTCCTTTTATAGCGAGTCCCATTCGCTCCTGCGACTCATTGCCTATGATCTCCTTATCGGAAAGCGTGGGATCACCCACCGGCAATTTGTTTATATCTATATTTCCACCTGTATCTTCCACCAGCTCGGAAAGGCAATTGAGGTGCCCGCCTGCTCCATGGTCGTGTACCGATACGATGGGGTTATTGTCGCTTTCTGCCAGTGCCCGAATCGCATTTGCCACCCTTTTCTGCATTTCAGGATTAGATCGCTGCACAGCATTTAGCTCTATACTATTGGCAAATTCACCGGTAGCCACAGAAGATACAGCTCCACCGCCCATGCCTATCCGGTAGTTGTCGCCCCCCATGATTACAATCTTATCGCCCGGGGTTACCTCCTTCTTTTGTGCATCTTGTTTTTTGCCATATCCTACGCCTCCTGCCTGCATGATCACTTTGTCAAACGCCTGCACCCTTCCGGCTTCTTCGTGCTCAAAAGTGAGCAAACTACCACAAATCAGAGGCTGACCAAACTTATTACCAAAGTCGCTGGCTCCATTCGATGCTTTGATGAGTATCTCCAGTGGGGTCTGATAAAGCCACTTTCTCTCTTTTATATTTTCTTCCCACTTTCGCCCTTTTTCGAGGCGAGGGTAAGATGTCATGTACACAGCTGTACCTGCCAGGGGTATACTTCCCTGCCCTCCGGCCATCCTGTCGCGAATTTCCCCGCCCGACCCGGTTGCAGCTCCGTTAAATGGCTCCACCGTAGTAGGGAAATTATGCGTTTCGGCCTTTAGCGACAGTACAGATTCTATCTCTTTTGTGTGAAAATAATCCGGCTTGTCTTGAGTAGCAGGTGCAAACTGCTCCATCACCGGCCCTTGAATAAACGCCACATTATCTTTGTACGCCGATTCAATCTTTCCCCAATTTGCTTTAGAGGTATTCTTGATCAGCTTGAAAAGCGACTCTTCTTTTTCCTCTCCGTCTATGATAAACGTACCGTTAAATATCTTATGACGACAATGCTCGGAGTTGACCTGAGAAAAACCAAACACTTCACTATCGGTTAGTTTACGTCCCAGCTCTTTACTTACACCATTCAGATACTCAACCTCTTCGCTACTAAGAGCCAGCCCTTCCTTTTCGTTGTAGGCAGCTATATCATCTATTTCCAGTATTGGCTCTGGAGAGTTATCTATATCAAACAAATTCTGCCCCAATCCTTCGTAGCGCCTCATCAGCATAGGATCAAACTCTCCTCCCACTACAAATTTCTCCATTCTCACAATACCCTCAATCCCCATGTTTTGGGTGATCTCTACAGCATTGGTACTCCAGGGAGTGATCATCTCTTTACGTGGACCTATAAAATGCCCCTCCACTTCATCCGCTTCCAGCAGTGTTGCTTCACCCAGCAACCAGATCAGTTTTTCGATATCCTTATTACTCAGCTGCGTACGCGATTGGATGGCAAAGTGAGTATTGTCCTTACTTTTAAAAATTGAGATCATTTAGAATGGCATTCGTTTAATTCCGCAAAAGTAAGATTTAACTGGAAAAGGCAGTAGCTCTTAGGAGCATATTTCTTTTTGAAAAAAATCTTAAAGAAAAATGCAACATTCATAAACCTTTTGAAAAACAAGTCGTAAACCCGCATCGGAAACTTTAGAGTTCTTGAAAGTTTCCACAGTTTACCCAAAAGATTTTCAAAATTGAATGTAGCCCAAAACATATTAGAAACAGCAGGAAGTTTATTTCTCAGGTATGGAATACGCAGTGTGTCTATGGACGAGATAGCCAAAGAACTTGGCATATCTAAAAAAACTATCTATCAGTTTTTTAAAGACAAAGACGACATTGTATTACAGGTCATTAAGTCACTGATCGAGCAGGAAAAAATGGAATTTGGAGAAATTTTTGAATCGTCTGAAGACGCCATTGATGAACTCATACAGCTTTCCAAATGCCTGAGGAGCAACCTTGGAAAAATCAATCCCTCACTGCTTTTTGATTTACAAAAATACCACCCCAGATCCTGGGAGCTATGGATCGATTTTAAAAACAACTTTATCCGAAACAATGTACTCCGATCTATCGAAAGAGGCAAAGAAGAGGGCTTTTTCAGGCCCAGCATAGACGCTGAAATTCTGGCCACATTCCGGATAGAACAGGTACAGCTATCGTTTGATGAAAAAATTTTCCCACGAGATAAATTCGATTTCACTGATGTACAGATGACACTTTTTGACCACTTTGTCCATGGCTTACTCACCGTAAAAGGACAGGAAATTTATGATGACCTTACAAAACCAAAAGGAAATGACTAAAACAAACAAACGCGCTGGTATGATAGTAGCAGTACTCATGCTATTCGTACTACCCACCCGCGCACAACAACCTACAACCAAGCAGGGCTACAGTCTGCAGCAGGCTATAGCGTATGCCCTACAAAACAACACCGAGGTGTTAAATGCCGAACTGGAAAATAAGATCTCTCAAAAGCAGGTAAACGAAATACTGGCCGACGGACTACCACAGGTAACAGCCATGCTGGATTTAGTAAAAAACCACAACATCCAGACAGCTTTTGTGCCAGCCAATGCGTTTGATCCAAACGGTGATCCCAATGAAGTAGCATCGCTGGCTTTTGGAGTAAACTACAGCGGGATCGCCTCATTGCGAGCCGAACAAATGATTTTTAACGGTTCGTATTTCGTAGGGCTAAGGGCCGCACGCACATACACCGAACTGGCCAGGAAAGCACACATCAAAACCAGAATTGATGTGATTGAAGCTGTAACCAAAGCATACTACACGGTATTGATAAACAAAGAAATGGCAGAGTTGGTCAACAAAAATTTCAGCCGACTGGATTCGCTACTCACAGACACACAGATCATGCAGGCCAATGGTTTTGCAGAGCAACTGGATGTAGACAGAATCACCGTGGAATACAACAATGCCAAGGTAGAAAAAGACCATGTCGATAAAATGGTGGCCGTTAGTGAAACTCTCTTCAAGTATCAGGCGGGATTTCCACTCGACGCTCAAATAGAGTTGACTGATGAAATAGATAATATTTCACTAAACAAACACATTGAGAAAACGGAGGCTTTCAACTACGACAATCGGATTGAATTTTCGAGCTTGCGCACACAGCAATCCCTAAACGATCTCGATCTGCTCAATGTAAAATCCCAGTACCTGCCACGAATCAACCTCTATGCTACATACGGAGCAAACACGGGTACTCAGCAATTTGGTCAGCTTTTCGATTTTGGAGAAAAACCCTGGCACAGACTGGGGGTAATCGGTCTGGGGCTGAACTGGCAACTGTTTGACGGGTTGCGTAAGAACGCCCAGGCTCAGCAGCGAAAATTCAAAGCCCAGCAACTGGAAAACGACATCAGTACTGCCATGGCCAGCATTGAACTGGAAATAGAGCAAAGCATAAATGCATACAACAAAAGCATAGACAATATGGAGGCTCAGAAAAAAAATATGAACCTGGCCAACAACATCTATCGCACTACTGAAATAAAATACAAAGAAGGTGTAGGGTCTAACTCTGAAGTGCTGGATGCCGATGCATCGCTCAAGCAAGCGCAAACCAACTATTACAATGCGCTTTACGATGCTCTCGTATCGCAGGTAGAACTTCAAAAAGCCCTGGGCAAGCTAGAACCCTAAACAATCCATCATCATGACTGTAAAAAATAATAACACATACACCACTCCCATGAAAAACATATTTATACTAACCGTCCTTGTCGGTCTACTGGCAGCAGCATGCGACAGCAAACCTGAGGTGGAAAAGAAAAAAGAAGAGTTGAAAAAGCAACGGGAAGAGCTGGCTACCATCAGCCAGAACATCTCCGCTCTGGAAAAAGAAATAGCCAAACTCGACCCTACATTTGGCAAGAAAGAAATCAAAAAAACTCTGATTACGGCAATAGAAGCCCGAAAAGATTATTTTGAGCACAAACTGGAAGTAAGAGGATCTGTAGAGTCAAGAAAAAATGTAACCATTGGCTCTGAAGTACCCGGAAAAGTAGAGCGTATATGGGTGAAAGAAGGGCAGCAGGTAAGCAAAGGACAAACCCTGCTCACATTGGATGCCAGCATCATCAAAAACAACATCGCTGAGCTAAAAACCGCCCTGGACCTTGCCAAGACTGTATACGAAAGGCAAGCAAACCTTTGGAAGAAAAACATTGGTACAGAGATTCAGTACTTGCAGACCAAAAACAACTACGAATCGCTGGAACGCAAGCTGGCCACTGCCAACTCGCAACTCGAACAATCCATCATAAAGGCACCTTTTAGCGGCAGCATGGATCGAATCACGGCCAAAGAAGGAGAAATCGTACAACCCGGCATGGAGCTACTCCGACTGGTCAACCCTAACGACGTATACATCAGAGCCGATATTTCCGAGCGGTTCATTAGTGTGTTTAAAAAAGGCGACCCGGTAGATGTCTATTTTCCTGTACAGGATAAAAGAATGACTTCTACCATTACAGCTGTAGGGCAGGTGATCAACAGCGAAAACAGAACCTTCGAGATAGAAGTGGCTGTGCCTACAGGCTTTGGCAACACCCGTCCCAATCAGGTGGTGGTACTGCAACTCATCGATTACAAAAACGATGAAGCGATCAAAGTGCCTACCATGATAATCCAAAAAGACAACAAGGGCAGCTATGTATACACTATAGAAAAAGAAGGCAGCAATCTGGTAGCTAAAAAGTCGCACATAGAAGTAGGGCTGAGCTACAACAACACCACTGAAATAGTGCAAGGCATAGAACCGGGCGAAAAAATAGCTCACAAAGGCTTCAGAGACCTTACTGAAGGGGTGTATGTCACCATCACCAAAGATTCAACTTCTTCGGCCAGTCAGGCTCTGTCTAAAAAGTAATGGAACAGTTTCCAACCTTTATCAAAAAATAAAAATGGAAGAAACATCACCAAAGAACGTGCAGAAGGAATTTGGCCTGACCACACTTTCTATCAAAAATAAAACAACCGTATTTGTACTCACGGCGCTGGTTATCCTGATGGGGGTATCTGCCTACATCAACCTACCCAAAGAGAGCTTTCCGGAAATATCCCAACCAATAGTATACATAGGTACAGCACACCCCGGCAACTCTCCGGTAGACATGGAAAACCTGATTACCCGACCCATAGAGAAGGAAATCAACACTATAACCGATGTAGACAACATTAAATCTACCTCGGTGCAAGACTACTCTACGATCATTGTAGAGTTTACTCCCGACACGGAAATAGAAGACGCTCTCACTAAAGTGAAAGATGCCGTAGACAAGGCCGAGCTACCCTCCGATCTTGAAAACGATCCGGACGTGTTTGAAATGAACGTGTCTGAAATACCGGTAATGAATATTAACCTATCCGGAGACTACAGCATAGAAGAACTAAACGAAAGGGCTGAATACCTCGAAGAAGAGATCGAAAAGCTAAAGGAAGTATCGCGGGTAGAGATTCGTGGTGTAGATGAAAAAGAAGTCCGCATAAATGTGGACCCCTACCAGATGGAGGCTCGCCTGGTTAGCTTCGGCGACATCCAGCAAGCCATACGCGACGAAAACATTACGCTATCGGGAGGCAATGTAAAAGAAGGCGACATACGGCGCTCGCTCCGCATAGTGGGAGAATTTGAAGACCCACAGGAACTTTTGGATGTGGTTATCAAGCAGGAAAAGGGAAACATAGTATACCTGCGCGACATAGCCGATGTAGAGTTTGACTATAAAGAAGCTCAAAGCTATGCCCGTCTGGCCAAAAAGCCCGTAGTGATGGTAGATGTAATCAAGCGTAGCGGCGAAAACCTACTGATTGCAACCGATAAAATCAATGCTATAATCGATAAAGCGAAAGAAAACGGGCAACTACCGGACGATATCAACATCAATATCACCGGTGATCAGTCGCAGCAAACACGTGACATGGTAGAAAGCCTCGAAAACAACATCATCTCAGGTGTAATCCTTGTGGTTATGGTGCTGCTGTTTTTTCTGGGTACGCGCAACGCCCTTTTCGTAGGTATTGCCATTCCGCTATCTATGTTTATGTCATTTATGATTTTGGGAGCATTCGGTATCACGATCAACATGATGGTGCTCTTTTCGCTCATCATGGCGCTTGGTATGCTGGTAGACAATGGTATAGTGGTGGTAGAAAACGTATATCGTCTCCGCGAAGAAGGTTACTCCGCTTTTGAAGCCACCAAAAACGGTGTAGGAGAAGTAGCCCTCCCTATTATAGCCTCTACTTCTACCACGCTGGCCGCTTTTCTGCCGCTGGCGTTTTGGCCGGGTATCATGGGAGAGTTTATGAAATTTTTGCCCATCACGCTCATGGTCACTCTGGGTTCATCCCTGTTTGTGGCGCTCGTTATCAACCCCGTATTGATAACCGTATTTATGAAGCTCGACGCTGGAGAAGCTACCCGACACAAGCGAATCTGGACATACGCCGGTATAGCCTTTGTATTGGGCGCACTCTTCCTGATGGGAGGTAGCAAGGTTCTGGGCAACCTGTCAATTCTGCTAGGCCTCCTCATCATCATCAATGTATACGTGCTGGTGCCGATATCCAGAGGATTCCAAAACACGTTTTTGCCCTGGCTCGAAGGCCTGTACAAAAACCTGCTCACCTTTGCTTTTCAGGGCAAAAATCCGATATTCTTCTTTACCGGCACAGTAGGCTTACTTATCTTCTCGGTTTTTCTGATGGTCATTTTTCCTCCGAAAGTCAATTTCTTTCCAGAAACACCACCCAAGTATGTCAATGTATTCATAGAATACCCTGTGGGCACGGATATCGAAACTACCAATGCCTTTTCCAAGCAGATAGAAGACAAGGTGCTGAGCCTGGTAAAACCCTATGAAGAAGTAGTAGAATCGGTAATAGGCACTGTAGGAGAAGGTACAGCCGACCCTATGGACCAATCCGCTTTTGGTCAGCGCGACACACCCAACAAGGCCCGTATCATGGTCAACTTTGTGGAATTTAAACACAGAAACGGAGTAGACACCAAGGTAATACTAGACACTATACGGTCATCTATGCAGGGCTACCCCGGCGTATCAGTAGTGGTAGACAAAGACGTGAATGGCCCTCCTGTAGGAAAGCCCGTCAGCATAGAAATCTCCGGCGAGGAATTCGATGTACTGCTCGACATAGCCGATCGAATGAAAAAAGAGATCAACGAATCAGGCATAAAAGGCATAGAAAAGCTAAAATCCGACATGGAAACAGGCAAACCCGAGCTCATCGTGGATATAGACAGGGAAAAAGCCCGTCGTTTTGGACTGTCTACTACCTCCATTGCCATGGAAATTCGTACCGCTTTGTTTGGTAGAGAAATATCTAAATACAAAGAAGGTGAAGACGATTATGAAATTCAGCTTCGACTAAAAGAGGAGTATCGCCACGACATCAATGCGCTAATGAACAAGAGCGTCGTGTTTAGAAACCAGACTACCGGCAAAATCCACAGTGTGCCGATATCATCAGTGGCCGATGCAGAAATCAGTTCTACATTTGGCTCAATCAAGCGAAAAGACCTCAACAGAGTCATCAGCCTTACCTCCAATGTAGAAAGCGACTACAATGCCACCGAAGTAAACAGGCAACTCAAAGAGCTACTGGCTGATTTTAAAATGCCTCCGGGCTATGAGTTTAAGTTTGGTGGAGAACAGGAAAAGCAAGCTGAGGAAATGGCCTTTCTGAGCAAAGCACTCATGATTGCTGTGTTTTTGATCTTTCTGATTATCGTATCTCAGTTCAACAAAATCACATCACCATTCATCATCATGATATCCGTACTGCTCAGCACTATAGGAGTGTTTCTGGGGCTGATCATTTTCCGCATGGAATTTTCAGTCATCATGACCATGATCGGTATTATATCACTGGCCGGTATCGTGGTAAACAATGCCATTGTACTGATCGACTTTATAGAATTAAGTAGAAAACGCAGACTGGCAGAGCTTAACATCGAAGGCAAACTACCGTTCGATGAAATCATAAAAGCCATTATACAGGCCGGATCTACGCGTTTGAGACCTGTACTGCTTACAGCCATCACTACTATTTTGGGACTGATACCGCTGGCGGTGGGGATCAATATCGACTTCCTGCAGTTTTTCCAAAACTACGATGCAAATTTCTATCTGGGTGGCGATAACGTAGCGTTCTGGGGCCCCATGTCATGGACCATCATCTTCGGGCTTACCTTTGCTACTTTCCTCACGCTGGTAATCGTGCCGGTGATGTACCTGTTTTTCTCCAAAATCAACAGAAAACTGGGTATAAGCTAAAACCGAAAAACAATAATCCTACAGTGAGCGCTCTCTGAAAAGGGAGCGCTTTTTTTATGGAGTAAAAAACAGATAAAATAAAAAATGCCGGTATTTGAGTAAAACCGTAGCACTCCACTGCTGCGATCAGAGGATTTTCACTAAAATTGCATCTTTAAACAATAGGACTATGAGTGAGGAAAGAGAATCGCTGAATTTTTTGGAGTTGATGATCGAAAAAGACATTGCCAATGGCAAGCATGGAGGCAAGGTGCATACCCGCTTTCCACCCGAACCAAACGGCTACCTGCATATCGGTCATGCCAAGGCCATTTGTCTCAATTTTGGTATAGCCGAAAAGTACAACGGCCTGTGCAACCTGCGCTTTGACGACACCAACCCTGAAAAAGAAGATGTAGAATATGTAGACTCCATCAAGGACAATATACGTTGGCTTGGTTTCGACTGGGGCGACAGGGAGTATTACGCATCCGATTACTTTGACCAACTCTACGACTTTGCTGTTACGCTCATCAAAAAAGGGCTGGCCTATGTAGATGATGATCCTGCCGAAAAAATAAGCGAAGACCGTGGCACACCTAACAAACCCGGTATAGAAAGCCGTTTTAGAGCACGATCCGTTGAAGAAAACCTGGAACTCTTTGAAGGCATGCGCGATGGCAAATACGATGAAGGAGAAAGAGTGCTCCGCGCCAAAATAGACATGGCTTCATCCGTAATGCAAATGCGCGATCCGGTGATCTACCGCATCAAAAAAGCAGCTCACCACCGAACGGGCGACAAATGGTGCATTTACCCAACGTATGACTTTGCTCACGGCCAGTCAGACTCTATCGAAAACATAACACACTCGCTGTGTACACTGGAGTTTGCTTCGCATAGGCCGTTGTACAACTGGCTGATCGAAAAACTGGAAATTTTCCCTTCCGAACAGACCGAATTTGCCCGACTCAACCTTAGCTATACCATAGTAAGTAAGCGAAAACTAAAGGAACTGGTAGACGGCAACTATGTGAGTGGATGGGACGATCCTCGTATGCCTACCCTATCGGGCATACGCCGCAGGGGGTACACTCCGGATTCTATCCGCAATTTTGCCAAGCGCATTGGTGTATCCAACCGCAACGGCATCACTGATGTAGCGTTGCTCGAGCATAGTGTACGCGAAGACCTCAACAAGAAAGCAAACCGGGTGCTGGGTGTACTCGATCCTATCAAATTGATCATTACAAACTACCCAGAAGGTAAAACTGAACAACTGGAAGCCATAAACAATCCGGAAGATGAATCAGCCGGCAAACGAGCCCTTCCTTTTGGTCGCGAAGTATACATAGAGCGTGGAGACTTTATGGAAGATCCCCCACGGAAATTCTTCAGACTCGGACCCGATCGAGAAGTACGCCTGAAATACGCCTACATTGTAAAATGCACAGGATACAAAAAAGACGATCAATCCGGCGAAATTACGGAAGTATACTGCGAGTACGACCCCAATACCAAAAGTGGACAGGACACTACCGGAAAAAAAGTAAAAGGTACACTGGGTTGGGTTTCTGCTGCCGAAGCAATAGATGCTGAAGTAAGACTTTACGACAGGTTGTTTGTTACAGAAAACCTGAACACAATAGAGGATGACTTCAAAAATCACCTGAATCCCAACTCTCTTGAAATAAAAACAGCTAAACTGGAACCTTCGGTAGCCGGGGCTACTGTTGAAACCCAAGTACAGTTTGAAAGACAAGGGTATTTTATTGTAGACAAAGATTCCACAGCTGACAAACTCGTATTTAACCGGACTGTTACCTTGCGCGACAACTGGGGCAAAAAAAATTAAGTCCCAGGGATTCCGCTTTTAAAGAAAGTCATGTGGGAACTCTCTAAAAGCGGAATCCCTGAATTAAGCCCTACTTGTCGGCTATTACTACTCATTTTTTTAGCATAGGCTATACCCCTTAGCCTGCACTTGCTATCTTTAAGCCAACCAAAAAAATAGGGCTATGAAGGTAAGTATATGCTGGTTTAGAAGAGATCTCCGACTACACGACAACCGTGCTTTTTTTGAAGCTTTGCAATCGGGACACCCCGTTGTACCTCTCTTTATATTCGACAGCAACATACTAGACGCTCTACCTGCTGATGACGCCCGGGTAGCATTTATTCACGAGTCGCTTTCCCGGCTCCACCAAAAGCTCAACAAGGCAGGATCGTCATTTCTTACTTTTCACAGCACTCCTGAAAAAGCATGGGACGAGCTAATGGCTAAATATGATATTGCCGGCGTATATACCAACCACGACTATGAACCCTACGCCATTCAGCGAGACCAATCCGTAAAAGCACAGCTGGAACAAGCAGGCGTTTCCTTTCACACTTTTAAGGATCAGGTCATTTTTGAGAAAAACGATATAACCAAAGCAGATGGCAAACCCTACACAGTCTACACCCCCTATAAAAACAAATGGCTGGAGCACTTTAGTGCCACAAAAGACACAGCCAGCTACGAAAGTGAGCAACTGCTAAATCACTGCATCCAACAGTCTTTTGACTTCCCTTCACTGACCGACCTGGGCTTTGAAGGCAGCTCCATCAAAGTGCCTGATTTTGCAGAGGAAAACATAGAAAAATACGACGAATACCGCGACATTCCCCATCTGGATCACACAACTCGCCTGGGTACCCACCTTCGTTTTGGCACGGTTAGCATACGCCAAATTGTGCAACAGTCCCACCAGACCAACGCTGTATTTCTCAGCGAACTGATCTGGCGGGAGTTTTTCATGTCCATCCTCTATCACTTTCCCCATGTGGTAGATCGTAGCTTCAAAGCCAAGTATGACAATATTCGATGGGAAAACGACGAACAACAATTTGCTCGCTGGTGCGAAGGCAACACCGGATATCCCATGGTAGATGCGGGCATGCGCCAGCTCAACCAAACCGGTTATATGCACAATCGCGTACGAATGGTGGTCGCGAGCTTTCTTTGCAAACACCTGCTCATAGATTGGCGATGGGGCGAAGCATATTTCGCCGAAAAACTTCTGGATTATGAACTAGCAGCCAACAATGGCAACTGGCAGTGGGCTGCAGGGTGCGGATGCGATGCGGCACCCTATTTCCGGGTATTTAACCCCACCACTCAGCTGAAAAAATTTGACCCCAAACTTCATTATACTAAACGATGGGTCCCGGAATATGAATCCCTTCACTATACCCAACCCATAGTAGAGCATGCCACAGCCCGTACCCGTGCTAACGACAGGTACAAAGAAGGTTTAAATGGCTAAACCCCAAATAAAATAAACATTTGTGCAACCTAAATCTCTTTAAAAGAGTTTAAATGTTTATCTTTTTATTAAAAAAGTTAAACAAAATGATCTCTTTCAAAAAACACTCGGGGATTTTTACGCTGGAAGCTACGCAGTATCTCCCCATAGGGCAGGATGAGGCCTGGAGTTTTTTTTCATCTCCCTCTAACCTTACGAAAATCACTCCTTCATACATGGGGTTCAAAATTACCAGTGGCGATGCGGAAGAGATGTACCCCGGGCAAATAATCACGTATTCGTTGGGCTTGTTTCCCGGAGTAAAGTCGAGCTGGGTAACCGAAATTACACAGGTAGATGCTCCACATTTTTTTATTGACGAACAGCGATTTGGCCCCTATAGCATGTGGCATCACGAACACTCCATTACCCCTACCCCAAATGGCGTAAGGGTACATGACAAAATCTCCTACAAACTCCCCATGGGTAAAGTGGGTGTGTGGGTCGAGAAAGCGCTGGTTCGTCAGCAACTCAAAGACATATTTGAACATCGAAAAAAAACCTTAAACAAACTCTTCAACGTATAATTATGTTAGGCATATTTAAAAAGAAAACAGCAAGACAAAAGCTGGAAGAAAAGTATCAAAAACTAGCAACCGAAGCGTACAAGCTGTCTCACACCGATCGCAAGCAAGCCGATTTGAAACAGGCTGAAGCCGAAAAAGTGATGCTGGAAATTGTTAAAATAGACCAAACCGCCTTATGAAAATTCTACTGACAGGTGCTACCGGCTACATAGGCAAACGCCTCCTTCCGGTATTGCTACAAGCAGGCCATCAGGTGGTTTGCTGCGTCAGAGACAAAAACAGATTTAATTCCACACCGGATTCAAACCTGGAAGTTATCGAAGTTGACTTTCTCAAGGTTCACACACTTTCCCGCATACCCAAAGACATAGATGCAGCTTATTATTTGATACATTCTATGTCTTCCACAGAAAATGATTTCGACAAACTGGAATCCGATTCAGCTACTCATTTCAAAAACGCCCTATCAGAGACGAATGTCCGACAGGTAATCTACCTGAGCGGTATTGTAAACAGCGAAGGACTATCGAAGCACCTGTCGTCCAGAAAAAACGTGGAAGACATCCTTTCTTCAGGCACTTATCACCTGACCACTCTCAGAGCCGGCATCATCATCGGGTCGGGAAGCGCTTCGTTTGAGATTATGAGGGATCTGGTAGAAAAACTTCCCGTAATGATTACTCCGAAATGGCTAAACACCCGGTCCCAGCCGATTGCCATCCGAAATGTTATCCAGTTTCTGATCGGAGTGCTCAACAGAGGAGATACATACAATTCCAGTTACGACATAGGCGGTCCGGACATCCTCACGTATAGGGAAATGCTATTGGAGTTTGCTAGGGTACGTAAACTCAATAGAAAAATATGGGTAGTACCGGTCATGACTCCTCGCCTGTCTTCTTACTGGCTGTATTTTGTTACTGCCACATCGTACCGGCTGGCAGTAAATCTGGTCAACAGCATGAAAGTAGAAGTAATATGCCAACCCAATGACCTTGAACAACGTCTGGGCATTGAAACCATGTCCTACACTGATGCGATCAGTTCTGCCTTTCGAAATATCGAGCAAAACGACATCATTTCCAGCTGGAAAGATTCACTCTCCAGTGGCTCCTTTGAATCCAACCTGTCGCAATACATACAGGTACCTACCCACGGCTGCTATACAGACCACCGGATCTGCCAGACTCAGAACACCGGACAGACACTGGACAGAATATGGTCTATTGGAGGAAAATCGGGTTGGCACTATGCCAACTGGCTTTGGAAGCTGAGAGGGTTTCTGGACAAAACCGTAGGTGGTGTAGGCTTGCGCAGAGGGCGTACGCATGCCAGAGAACTGCATGCCGGCGACCCATTGGATTTTTGGCGGGTACTATTAGCAGACAAAAACGAAAAACGCTTGCTTCTTTTTGCCGAAATGAGACTACCTGGCGAAGCATGGCTGGAATTTCGTATCGATCAGGACAACACACTACACCAAACGGCCACTTTCAGGCCCTGGGGCCTTCTGGGACGCCTCTACTGGTATATGGTATGGCCACTACACGGGTTTATTTTTAAAGGAATGATCCGAAAACTTGCTGCAGCCTAGCTTATATTCGCACTACTATGGAACGAAAAATAAAACTCATCTGGGACTTTCACGGCCCACATGCAAAAGGCACGGCAGAACACCACAGCATTCACCTGAATGAGTACAGCCAGCGAGAAAACATCAACCAACACGGACATGGGGCTGAAGAGCTATCTGCCATGCACACCATCGCCTTCATGGTAGTAGAGGAAAAAGACATGATAACCGTACGTGATGCACTGAAGCCGCATCGTGCAGAGCTGGCTTAACTCATTTTCGGGGCTACTTTCTGCTGCGTTTCCCGTTTGATGATTTCATCCAATGTAGCTCCTTTAAGAAGATCTACAGTCTTGTTGCGCAACTCCAAAAAGACATCACGGATACCACAAGTCTCCTCATCCTTGCATTCGTCGCATCGCTCGTAGTACATGTAGGTAACACAGGGGAGCAACGCTATAGGCCCATCAAAAAGGCGCATGACTTCTGCCATGTGAATATCAGCCGGAGACTTACTCATATAGTAGCCACCACCCTTGCCTTTTTTACTTGCCAAAATGCCCGCTTTCTTGAGGTCCAGCAAGATGGCTTCCAAAAACTTCTGAGGTATACGCTCTGAATCAGCGATCTGACTGATCAGAATCGGTCCTTCGTCTTTTCGCTTTGCCAGGTGGACAAGCGCATTGATAGCATATTTAGTCTTCTTGGAAATCACGAGCGCAAATTAACCATACTCAACAACATTTGCACGCATCTTCACACTTCCTTACTCCCGCATAACGGTTAAAAACCACCATAAACCCTAATACTCTTTGTGATTTTTACAAAAAAAAGCCATAAACACACCCATTTGTATTCCTCAAAAGCCTTTTCATTAAATCACAGTAGGCTAAAGTCAGGGTTTATTGTTATCTTTAGCATTAGATAATACTGTTATATTCTATAGAAGCAGCAGCACCGAGTAACAACAAACCCCTTAAATCATGAACCAAATTGGCGACTTCTTTTTCAAACTATTAGACACCTCAGACTGGCCTCCCCGATGGGTATGTGGCACTTGGACAGAGTTTCACGGATGGTTGTACATAGTCAGTGACCTTACTATCTGGCTGGCATACTTTCTGATTCCGGTTATCATTATCTGGTTTATTCAAAAAAAACCGGATATTCCGTTTCTACCGGTTTTTTGGCTGTTTGGTGCCTTTATTCTCTTTTGCGGAGCTACTCACTTACTAGACGCACTCATTTTTTGGTGGCCCGGCTACCGTCTTAGTGCGCTTATTCGATTTGGCACTGCTGTAGTGAGCATGATTACGGTTTTTGCTCTCATCAGAGACCTACCCAAACTACTAAATATAGCCACACCTGGTGACAATGAGACGCCAAAAAACAACATCAAACTGCAGGAAATCATCGACAGAAGGGATAAAGAAATAGAACGCTTAAATGCTGAAATCCTTCGTCTCAGAAGCGAAAGCTAGTACTCTCCGAATATGAAAAGCTGGCAGCTTAATCTTACGCTTCTTTTTCTTGCACTCATCTTTACCAGTGGCATTTTTGTTATAGACATAAAAGTGCCTTTGGGCATAGCTATTGGAGCTCTCTATTGCCTGATCATTCTATACAGCTGGCTACTACCGGGTAGATTTTCAACTATTGGTGTTGCTATTGTTTGCACCACACTGGTATGGGTTGGCTATGCTTTGTCTGACGAATCAAGCACAGTAAATCAGGCAGGCCCTATCAACAGAATTATATCCGTAATCGTAATATGGGTATGCACCTCCTTAGTCACTATCGCCAAAAGAAGTTTTCAGGGGTTGGAAACGGCTCGAAATATCCTGGAAGAAAAAGTACAATCACGTACTCAGGCCCTGAAAAAAAGCGAACAGCGCATAAAGCAGATGATAGGTCAGGTACAAGATTATGCCATCTTCATGCTGGACATTACCGGTCATATCACCAGCTGGAATCAGGGAGCTGAAAATATGCTGGGCTACAACCTTGAGGAAGTCAAAAACCTAAACTTCAGGCAGTTTTACACCGGAGAAGACGAAAAAAACAACAAATACGACAGCCTTCTTAAAAAAGCCATCACCACAGGTATAGCCAAAGACGAAGGTTGGCGAATGACTAAAAGCGGAACACTACTCTGGGCCAATGAAACCATCACAGCGATACACGACGAAAACAAGCGACTATCGGGCTTGTCTGTAGTGATGAGAGACCTAACTGAGCGTAAAAAAATGGAGAATATGCTGGAAGCAACCAGCCAGGTAGCTCGCGTCGGAGGGTGGGAAGTAGACCTGGTGAACAACACGCTCAATTGGTCTCCGGTAACCAAAGAAATTCACGAAGTATCTCCTGATTATATACCCGACTTAGAAAAAGGAATTAATTTTTATAAAGAAGGGGAAAGCAGGGAAAAAATTACCGCGGCAGTAAATGAAGCTATTAATAACGGAACATCATTTGACATCAAGCTGCAAATAATTACTGCCAAAGGAAACGAAAGGTGGGTAAGGTCTATCGGACAGACTGAAATGATAAAAGGGAAATGCGTGCGGATATTTGGCACATTTCAGGATATACACGAACAACATATCAAAGACCTTCTCCTGATCGAAAATGAAGCCTCACTGAGAGAAGCGCAGGCTATAGCAAAGCTAGGAAGCTGGGAGTGGTACCCGTCTACCGGTAAAGTGGTATGGTCAGATCAGTTTTTCAAGATATTAGATCTGGAGCCCGGTAAAAAAATAAGCCGACTGGAACAAATGTTTCAATACATACACCCCGAAGACATAGGTAGAGTACAGACAGTATCGGCCAAGGCAGTAGAACAAAAGAAAGCTATCCCGATAGAATATCGCATCATTTCTGAAAAAGGAAACCTAAAATATGTGCGTGGTGAAGGTAGCCAGGTAGTAGACGAAAACGGAAACCTGGTTAAGCTTTTCGGCACATTGCAAGACATCACCACTCAAACACTCCTCCAGTCGCAATTCGACAAGTTCTTCAACAACTCTCTGGAGCTGATGTGTATTGCTAATACTGAGGGGTATTTAGTACAGCTAAATCCTAAGTGGACATCCGTTTTGGGATACAGTGAAGAAGAGCTTAAATCCAAACCATTTATCGAATTTGTACACCGCGATGATCGTGAAGCTACCATTAAAGAAGCTTCCCAGCTGGCTAAGGGACAAACCACCGTTAGTTTTATCAACCGATACAAAGCCAAGTCAGGAAATTATGTTTGGCTGGAATGGTCTGCGGCAGCTGATACCGACAGCAACCTACTCTACGCCACTGCCCGGAATATAACCGAAAGTGTAAATGCCAACCGTGCTCTAAAAAGATATGCCACGCAAATGGAGGCAAAAAACAAAGAACTCGAGCAATTTGCCTATATCGCCAGCCACGACCTGCAAGAACCACTACGAACCATCATTAGCTTTACCGATTTTCTGTCGAATGAATACAAAAGCAAAATCGACGAACAAGGAGTCAAAGTGATGGACTTTATCTCCGATGCAGGCAACAGGATGCACAGACTCATCAAAGGATTGCTCGATTACAGCCGACTCGGACACAACTCAGAGCTAAAGAAAATAAACTGCAACGAACTGCTAAAGTCCATTGAATCGGACCTTTCTCTGGTGATACAAGAAAAAGAAGCCACCCTGAAAATAAAAAAACTACCTACTATACAGGGATACGAAGTAGAGCTTCGCCTCTTATTTCAAAACCTCATCAGCAATGCCATCAAATTTACCAAACCCGACACACCTGCCATAGTAGACATCCAGGCCTCTAAAAAAAGTGATCACTGGGAGTTTAGTGTAAAAGACAATGGCATAGGCATAGCAGAGGAGCATCAGAAAAAAGTCTTTCTTATTTTTCAACGGCTCAACTCTCGCCAAGACTATGAAGGTACAGGTATAGGACTAGCCAACTGCAGAAAAATAGTAGACCTGCATCAGGGAAAAATATGGGTAACATCAAAGCCCGATCATGGCACTACTTTCTTTTTTTCCATCCCTTTTCAAATCGAGCATAAATAGGTTTAGCCTCAAAAGCCACAGGCTTTTCTACTACTCATCAGAAACAAAGCTGAGGTAAACGAACAGACGTAGAACCCTGACCAACACAGCATCAATCTGAGGCTTAAAAAATCTTTGAAGGATGCTGCACAAAACCGTCGTGTGTGCGCTTGTTTTGATTATTTTTACAGTTTGTACTACAGGCCCAAAACCGCCACAAGAGCCAAACAACGTCTATAAAGAATAACAATGAACCCGTTGCATCAACAGATCATAGTAAACACGATCAAAAAGCACCTTGGCAAAGGAAGAGCTGAAAAAATAAGCAACTATGCAATAGCCAAACACGCTAAAAAACTGAAAGTAACTGTCAAGCGGCTGTTCAAAGACATTCTCTTTATATCACTGGGCATATTAGCAGCCGGCTTTGGTCTCAAAGGTTTTCTTCTCCCCAATGGTTTTATAGACGGTGGAGTTACAGGCATATCGCTACTGGTGCAGGCCATCACTCAGCAGCCACTGTCTATATTGATTGTAGCCATCAATACCCCTTTCATTATTCTGGGGTATTTTCAGATAGGCAAGTCATTTGTCATCAAAAGTGTGTTGGCCATTGTGGGGCTAGCCGTGGCACTAGAGGTAGTAGACTATCCCATCATCACATCCGACAAACTACTGGTGTCAGTCTTTGGCGGCTTCTTTCTGGGAGCAGGCATAGGACTATCAGTAAGAGGCGGTGGCGTGCTCGACGGCACAGAAGTGCTGGCCATATATCTGGGAAGAAAAACAGGACTAACTATCGGTGACCTCATCCTTGTTTTCAACATTATCATATTTTCATCTGCGGCCTATTTTCTTTCAATAGAAACCGCCCTGTACTCTACACTTACCTACCTGGCAGCTTCCAAAACGGTAGACTTTGTAATAGAAGGCGTAGAAGAGTACATAGGTGTTACGATTATTTCTTCACACACAGAAGAAATACGGCTCATGATCATTCAGGAAATGGGCAGGGGCGTTACCCTCTACTCTGGCAAAAGAGGCTTTGCTAAACGCGGCGAAACCCTTAGCGACACCACCATCATCTATTCGGTAATTACCCGACTGGAACTTACCCGATTTCAAACCGAGGTACAAAAAATTGACCCTAATGCTTTCATCGTCATGAACAGCGTAAAAGACCTCAAAGGAGGGATGATAAAGAAAAGACAATTTGTAGAAAAGTAATGCTCTCGACTCAAAACGAGGACTTCCATCTGGCAAATGTCTTTCTCATTTTTAGTCTGTAGAATAAAAAAAATCCTGATCTGGCGCAGATCAGGATCAACTAAAACTATTCAACTATTCGGGAAAAACCCTATCAACTAATTACTCTTACTTTACAAGTACTGTCTTTTTCATCAGGTATACATCGTTGGCTACTTCGAAAGAGTATTTACCGGCAGGCAACTTCGACAAGTTGTATTTCTTTTTTACTTCAGTCTGATCCTTTACTTTTTCTCCGTAAACCTTCACACCGTTTGCGTCATATATAGTGATTTGTACTTTTTCTCCTTCCAGTTTTTCAAAGTTCATGTACACGCTCTTGTTACCCAGCGGGGTTACTTTCACGTTGAGGTAGTCGCTGTTTTCTACTTTTTTGTTACCTCCTGCTACTGCTACAGATGAGATCAAAAGCAATCCTGCGATCAATCCCTTGGTGAAAATTGTTGTTTTCATGTTGTTTGGTTTTTGTGTTTTTTTCGTTCGATTACATGGCAAGGATACGCACAGTCCGGGGGCTTGTAAACCAAAAACCGGTGAATTGACGATTTTAGAAGGTGGGCTTTAGAATAATCAGGCCGACCTGAAAACCCTGTTTTGAGATTCTTTTCACCGTACCCAAATCCGTAATAATAGGGTCATAATCGCTTAAAAAGGGCATAATATCGACGAGGAAGCAAACAGATTTCTCAGACATTCTTTGCTCAGTTTGATCTTTCTCTCCTGGATTTTTCTTTATCCTTGCTTAAGACAAACGCCCTCACTCTAAAAAATAAAGCATGAAAAGTATATGTGTATTTTGCGGCTCTTCTATGGGGAACGATCCTTCTTTTAGCAAAACAGCTTTTGACCTGGGAAAAACACTGGCTCAAAAACGCATTTCACTGGTATACGGAGGTGCTAAAGTAGGACTTATGGGACAGACAGCTCTCGGAGCGGCCAGACACGGCGGCAAAGTGATAGGTGTAATTCCCGGTTTTTTGGATCAGGTAGAAATAACCAACAACGAAGCAGACGAATTATACCAGACTACATCCATGCACGAACGTAAAATGAAAATGGTTGAGCTTTCGGAGGGGTTTATTGCTCTACCCGGTGGGTTTGGTACTATGGACGAACTGTGCGAAATTCTGACCTGGGCACAGCTTGGTCTTGTGAAACACCCTGTAGGCCTGCTCAACATAGACGGCTACTTCGATCACCTGCTTGCTCTATTTGAACACATGAGTACTAAAGATTTACTCAAACCCAAAGACAAAGAAAGATTGCTGCACGACACCCATATAGATAAGCTGCTAGAAAAGATGGAAGCGTATACGCCGGACAACAATAGCTTTATCGACAAGCTTAACCTGAGCTAACAGCAGTGTTCGGTTATTCCCCGGTAGGTCCAACTAACCGTACCGGGGGATTCACCAACCAAACCGGTCCAACTCCGGCTATATCATTCAAAGCTTGCACACTAGAGCCTTGCCAGCAGTTTTTCCTGCGGCATTTCCTTATGCTGAGGGTGAAGAAGGCGGACGCTTTTTTCCAAAACACCCACATGCTTCTCCATCCTCCTCATATACCTGTACACCAGGGTGTGCATCAGGTACAATTGGCTGTCGAGTGAGTAGATGCCGGAAACCTTGGTCAGAGTCACTTTCTTGGTTTCCAGCTCTCTCAGATACAAGCAATTGTCATTCATAAACTTTGCAAACGACCGTCCGCTGTAGTTTTTACTAAATCGTCTTAGCTTTTTCAGCAAGCGACCGTATTCTTTTTTACTGCAATATTTGTTTGTGTTAGGGTTAGTCAGTATTTCCTGCACCAGCACATTGTAGCGCTGCACCAGATCAAGCACTTCATCTGCATACTCCCTTATTTCCTCATTGGTACAAAAAGAAGCCAGACCTCCATACCCTTTCAGGTCTTTGGATACTCCCATCCACTGACCTGCCACAAACCGATATTCCTCCTCTATAGACACCATCTTCTGGCCATCGCCTGCCAGCCCATCAGCCATAGCCGACAGCTGCATGACTAGAGCGATAACCCAAATGCGTATTGAGTGCGTCATTTCTCGTTTGTTTACATGACAAAAGTAGACAGGGGGATCATGTGCCGCCATCATGAAATAAGGGTAATTTTCAGCCATGGATTCTATGGATACCTCCTATCCGTAAAAACACCGCTAATTCAACTCTGCACACAACCCGCATGTATTTCCTTTTAGCTTCACAATAAAAAACAAGGGTTTCTCTGCAGCAGAGAATTCATTTTTCTGCTCACGCAGGTCTTTATTCTAAGAAAATCAGACTATATTTTCCTGCAGGAAAATTCCTTCTTGCATTCTACCAGCTATTTCGTGTGATTTCACCCTTCTAAACACAAAACATGAAAGAAGCTTTTTTACACTTTATCTGGCAGTTTCAGCAATTCAACAAAAATCAACTTCTCACTTCCGATGGCGATCCAGTATCGATATTTGCCACAGGACATCACAATCCTCATGCTGGGCCGGATTTTTTGGAAGGAAAAATCCAAATCGCTGACATCACCTGGCACGGCCAGATAGAGATTCACACTAAATCGAGTGAATGGAACCGACACGGACACCAACAAGACCCGGCTTACAACAATGTGATTCTTCATGTAGTGTGGGAAAACGACCAACCGGTATACACCCAGGCCAACAAACCCATACCTACTCTGGAGCTCAAAACCCGGGTAAGCAGGCAAATCATAGACCAGTGCAGCCAGCTGCTCAATAGCCCCGAGTCCATCCCCTGCAGCAACCACCTACCGAGCACTCCTCCGCTGCATATTACTACCATGCAACAATATGCTACCATAGAGCGGCTAAAGCACAAAGCCGAAGCGGTGCTAGAAACCCATCAGCACACCAACAACAGTTGGGAAGAAACTGCCTATAGAATACTTGCCCGAAACTACGGCTTCAAAACCAACAGCGATCCCTTTGCCGAACTTGCCCGAAGGCTTCCGCTCAAATACCTGATCAAACATGCTCAAAACCTGCTTCAGGTAGAAGCTCTGCTATTTGGCATGGCGGGCTACCTGCATCAGCAGCCCACCGACAACTACCACAGCCAACTCATGAACGAATATGCTTTTCTGGCTAAAAAGTATAAACTGGAAGGACATGAGTTAGACGCTCACCGCTGGAAATTTCTCCGACTCAGACCGGCCAACTTCCCTACCGTAAGGCTAGCGCAGCTGGCGGCATTTATCCACCACACCCCACATATATTCGATACCTTTCTGTCTTTTTCTGACAAAAGCCAGTGGAGCACGCTTTTCCAAACCAAACCCTCGCCCTACTGGCAAAAACATTACAATTTTGGCAAACCTTCGGCCAAACTACTGCACGGCATGGGATCCAGCAGCTCGGACAACATCCTGATAAACTCCTGTGTACCACTACTTGCCGCATACAGTATACACATCAATGAACCCGAATACATGGATAAAGCGACTCATTTGCTCGAAAACCTAAAGCCCGAATCCAACCACATTACGAAAAAATGGAAAGAAAGAGGCGTTGACTCTGTAAATGCATTTGACTCGCAGGCTCTGATAGAAATCTACAATCGGTATTGTTTGAAAAAGAGATGCCTTTCGTGTAAAATTGGGGTAGGAATTATCCACCAAAAATGCCGCTCAACCTGACCTTAACGTATGCACTACACCTGCTCCTTTGGACGGGAGCTGGTTATATAGTATACCAGAAAACCAAAGAGAGTCCCATCCGGCCTTTTATACTTCCGGCACTGGTTTTTAAGCTGTTTGCAACGATCGCTATAGGACTTATTTACAAATACCATTATGAGGAACAGGGCGACATCTTTGGATTCTACGAACTGGGCAAAGCATTAGCCGACCTTCCTCCAGCAGAGCATCTGCGTCAGGTATTTCTCACTTCTATCCCTTACGATCAGCGTAGCGTACTACCCATAGTCAAAATAAGCAGCCTCATACTCCGCTTTACAGCACAGGATTTCTGGCTGGCATCCTGCTATTTTTCGTTGTTTAGCTTTAGTTGTGCTACATACCTTACTCATCAGCTGGCCATGCTGCACCGATCACTCAGGCTACCGGCCTGTCTGGCATTTTTATTTTACCCTTCGGTTGTATTTTGGTCTTCGGGCATGCTCAAAGAAAGCATCGTCTTTGGCTTGCTCACTTTTATGAGCGGAGTATACGTACAGGCTGGTCTGCGTTCGCGCCCCAATGCGGTTTTACTCCTGGCACTACTTCCTGCAGGGTGGCTAATCCTTCTGCTCAAATATTACATAGCGGCCGCTTTTATTCCATTGCTGATCTGGCTGGGCACTATTGCTCTGTTGCAGAAGTATGCGCCCGAATGGAAAACCCAAAAGCGGTATTATGTATTCTTACTGGGCATAGTATTGATTGTGGGCTACTGGGTATCTCAGGCACAATACAATCTGGCTCCTACACGAATTTCACAAATCATCCATCAGCATCAAGAGGAAATTTTACAAATCACACCTCCGGAAAACCGCATTTACTACGCCCCTCCCCAAACCTGGGCACACTCACTTCTCAACATCGCCAGAGCAGTTTTTGCGGGTCTTTTTAGACCTTTGCTCCCGGCTACTTCCTGGCTCCAAATGCTAGCATCTGCAGAAAATATTACACTTGTACTACTAGCCTTATGGAGCATTAAATACCATAAAAACATAACCACTGGAAATAATCTTATCTTGATGAGTATAGCTGCATACGTGGCAACCCTGGCTGCACTACTCGCCTATGCTTCCCCCAGTCTGGGCACTCTGGTACGCTACAAAGTATACTATATGCCCATATTGCTACTATACATACTATACAACCACCCACTGCTTTTCCTCTTTCAGAAAAAAACACCGTCTTGAGTTGGATATACACCAGACTTGCACATCAGGTAAGGAATTGCATTTTCGTGTTCCTAGTTTTTTTTGATTAGATTTATTATGTGCATAATAACATCAAAAACAGTATAAGAAAATATTTCGGATTTTCAGAATCAGAAACCAATGGATTTATCATTCTTATACCATGCATTGTGCTTTTCCTACTTACACCCACACTTATCAAGTCTTATTTAAAATACACCCAACCCATAGATGACGACCTAACCGCCTTTAAAGAATGGGTGAAAAACACTGAAAATCAAATCACCATTAAGAAAGCGAAAGTTGAAAAAAGCCTCGTATTGTTCCGTTTCGACCCCAACACAGCCTCAGCACAACAATTCTATCAATTAGGCTTTCCCTCCTATATCGGCGACCGGATAATCAACTATCGCAACAAAGGCGGCTCCTTTTCAATCAAAGCAGATCTGAAAAAAATATACGGCATTGACACCAACCATGTAAACCGGCTATGGCCTTACATTGACCTACCCCTGACCCGGGAAACAAAAACCACGGCCACACATCAGCCTCTCCAAAAGCCCTCCAACATAGCCAAACCCACGGCGGTAAAACAAGACATAAATAAAGCTACTGCAGATTCACTGCAGCGCATCAGGGGCATAGGGCCCGTGCTGTCTATGCGCATTGTGAAGTACCGCGAAAGTCTGGGAGGCTTTATTCACTTAAATCAACTGCACGAAGTATACGGGCTGAATGAAGTCGTTATCTCTAAAATAGAAGAAAAGTACAAGGCAGACAGTCTGACCATAAAACGCCTGTCCATCAATACTGATAATGTAAAACTACTCGCAAAACACCCCTACATACCCTACAACCTGGCACGTGTAGTAGTAGCCTACCGCCATCAGCACGGCGACTACACCACTCCCCATGAACTGAAAAACATCAAGATCATGACAGATTCTATTTTTCAGAAAATCAGCCCTTACCTATCGGCTCAGCCTCCGGCAGTGCTCCAGTAACTTTTACCGCACGACTGGTCACAGCTTCAATTTCCATTTGAAATATGGAAAAAGAATCCTTGCCTTTCTATATTACATATTGAACTTTGTGCGTGCATGAGAACCATCCTTCAATCTTACTTACGAAGACTTACCAACCTGTCGGGCAACAGCCGCTCCATATTACTCACACGGCTGCTTTCCGAGCAGTTTATCGACATTCACGACTTCAATTATGCACTAAATGAGCCCTCTTTTGGCATAGTATCTCAGTTAATCGCACGAAAAAGCAAAATCACACTTTGTGATGTGCAAAACAGCCGCGACGAATCATCAAACAAGCTATCGTCTCGATTGAGAAAGCTAAAACGTATAGAACATCTGGTGTTTGAAGAAAGAGGCGCCCGCGACCTGTACATAGGATGGCCATTTGTAAAAGGAAAATTTTCGGACGGCACACTCGTCAGGTGTCCGTTGTTGTTTTTTCCCGTGACGCTCGATCACGACAACCAGCAATGGCACCTCAAACTACGCAAGGATGTAAACATCACACTCAACAAATCCTTTCTGCTGGCTTATGCTTTTTACAACGAACAAAAAGCAGATGAAGAGTTGCTGGAAAGGGTGTTTGACGACTTTGACAAAGAGAGCAAGGGATTTCGAACTGAGCTTTACGAATTGTTGAAATCCTCAAACCTGGAAATACACTTCAATCAGGATAATTTTACCGACGAGTTAGTCGCTTTTGACAACTACAGCCGCAAACAACTGGAAGATACCGAGCGAAACGGCCAGTTAAAACTTTTTCCGCAGGCAGTACTGGGCATCTTTCCGCAGGCTGGCTCCTATCTTGTACCCGACTACCTCACCATGCTCGAAGATCCTCGACTGAAAAGCATGGAAGCCTTTTTTATGGAAAGAAAACTGGATACAGACGATAACGACGACCCGTATTATTACCGTTTTCTTAAAAAAGTGCGGGAAGACCAAACCTTCACTCCTTTTAAGATGGATGCCTATCAGGAAAATGCCATCAAAGCGATAAAAAAAGGGAATTCGGTAGTAATACAGGGACCCCCGGGCACAGGCAAGTCTCAACTGATATGCAACCTGATCTGCGATTATATAGCGCTGGGTAAAAATGTACTGTTGGTGAGTCAAAAACGCGCTGCACTAGACGTAGTATTCCAGCGCCTGAAAGAAAAAGAACTGCACGATTTTATAGGACTGCTTCACGATTTTAAAAACGACCGTAAGCCTATCTATGAACAAATCGCCTCGCAGGTAGATCAACTCGATAGCTATGTATCGCGCAACAACACGCTGGATGCCATACAGCTCGAGCGCAACTACCTCCAAACCAGCCGGCGCATAGACCAGCTCAGCGAAGAGTTTGAAGAATTTAAAACTGCTTTGTTTGATGACAAAGAATGCGGACTATCTGTAAAAGAACTGTACCTGACCTCCAGCCCGCACCAGCCAGCCATTGCGCTCAATCAGGAATACCGAGAAATCAACTTCCATACAGCTGAGAGTTTTCTAAACAGACTCAAAGCCTATGCCCGCTATGCCGGCCTGTTTCTAATAGAAAACTACCCCTGGCGAAAGCGTAAATCTTTCTCCGGGCTGGGTGTATCAGACCTGAAGGCCATTAAAAACATCTTACAGGAAATACCCAAATACCAGGAAAAAATTAAAGAACAGGCTTTACAGGTTGTAAATACCATGGTGGATATAGAAGATGCCATCACCATAGAAAACAACAAAGAAAACATTGGCAAGCTCTTCGAACTGATCAAAGACCCAAAAGTATACGAAAGCTTTGTCAGCCTGCTCAACGACAAAAAAAACGATACCGACATCCAGTGGCTTTCGACATTTGAACGAAAGCTCATGCAGTTTTATAAGGGCGTAGGCCCTGAGCTTACCCTCGAATCCAGCGAGCTGGGGCGATTTCAGGAAGCCCTGGAGCGTAGCATCGATGCTCGCAAAGGACTGTTTGGCTGGCTACACTGGACGCTGTTTTCCAAAGACAAAATATTCATCACACGTGTGCTTGTAGCCAACCAGCTCAAAAGCAACAAACAGGGCTTTGACATTCTGGTGCAAATGGTTGACAATCGCCTCAACCTGGAACACAACTTCACTGAGCTAAAAAGTCACCCCGGCTTGATTGACTTTCCGAAGGTGATCAAAAAAATAAATATACAAAACTGGTTTTTTTACCAAAAACAAGCCGTTTCTGCTAAAAAGCACTTCACCAGCATACGCCACTTAAGTGAGTACGTTTGGCCAAAATCCGGCGAACAGGAAGTTTTTAAAAGCCGCATCAACACTCTGCTTGATATTTTTAGCTTTCTACCTGAAAAAATGGCCGCATGGGGCAAATATTTTACCATCCAGAAACTCCGGGAAATATTTAACGACAACATATCCATAGAACTACTGGACAATGCCCTGACGCGCGATTTTGATTCTCTCTGTGAGTTTGACAGCCTCTACGAAAACTTTACCCCAACACAAAAAGCCATAGTAGCCAAACTACTGGAGGAAAACCCAAATCCTACACCCGAAGAATGGGCAGAGCTTTTTACCAATAGCCTAAAGCTGGCCTGGATTGATCACATCGAGCAAAAATACCCGATACTGCGAGGCGTTTCGTCAAACAAACTGGAAGACTTACAAAGCGAACTACAGGAAGCAGTAAAGAAAAAACAGGCACTGAGCAACGAAATACTTCTACTCAAAGCCAGAGAGCGAGTGTATAAAAACGTAGAGTACAACCGACTAAACAATCGGGTAACCTACCGCGATGTATATCATCAGGTAACCAAAAAGAGGAGAATCTGGCCTGTACGAAAATTGATATCTCACTACCCCAGAGAAGTATTTGACCTGATTCCCTGCTGGCTGGCATCACCTGAATCGGCTTCTGCCATTTTTCCCATGGACAAGATATTTGACCTGGTGATTTTCGACGAAGCTTCGCAGTGCTTTGCTGAAAACGGCCTCCCTGCTATGTATAGAGGAAAGCAGGTAGTAGTGGCAGGTGATGAAAAACAACTCAGACCCAATGACCTATACAAAGTAAGGTGGGAAGATGAAAACGAGGAAGAAATACCCGACCTGGATTTTGATTCTTTGCTTGACCTGTCCAGTCAATACCTGATGCAGGTATACTTAAACGGGCACTACCGCAGCAAAACACTCGACCTGATCTCTTTTTCGAACGAGCATTTCTACAAAAACAGACTGTCCTTATTGCCTGATTTTAATGTAATCAATAGCCGGGAGCCCGCCATAGAATACATCAAAACCGATGGCGTATGGGAAAACAACACCAACATAAACGAAACGTATGAAGTATGCCGTAGAGTTCGGGACTTGCTAAAGTCTCATCCCGACAAAGAAATCGGGATCGTAACCTTCAACGCCCGTCAGCAGCTCCTTATCCTCGAGCAATTGGATGAATTTGCACTGGCCGAAAATTTTACTCTGCCCGAATCCCTGATCGTAAAAAACATAGAAAACATACAGGGGGACGAAAAAGACATTATCATTTTTTCAATACTGTATGCTCCTGACAAAAACGGCAGAATGAATATGCAATTTGGTAGCTTAAATGCAGAAGGAGGCGAAAACCGACTGAATGTAGCCGTAACACGCGCCCGTGAAAAGGTAATTGTAGTATCGAGCATAGTGCCGCAGCAGCTAAACGTAGAAGACTCGAAAAATGAAGGCCCTAAACTCCTGAAAAAATACCTGGAATATGCGCAGACCGTCAGTCAGGGCGAGTTTACTCCTACTCCAAAAATGCAAAACCGATTTTCGCCATCGTGGTATCTGAAAAACAAACTGCAACAAGCCCGCTTTGCACACCCGGAGCTACAGCTCGACAGTCAGCTGCCTTTTGTGGATCTGGCTATAAAGGCGCAAAATAAATATCAGGCTGCCGTACTAACTGACGATGACCTCTACTACGACAGTATTTCTGTAAAAGAAATGCATGTATACAAACCCTTTGCGCTGAGCTACAAAAACTGGAAGTTTCTGGGACTGACCAGCCGCGAATACTGGCAAAATCCCGACAATGTGATCAGCAAAATAGATCACCTCTACTTAAAAACAGGCAGCAAAGCATAGCCTTACAAAAACTCAAAGTGCATTGATCACCTTGCTGGTAGGGAGCTTGATGCTCCACATGCCTCTAAATTCGTGAAGTTGGTAGCCGGTAGCACTGTCTGCAGGATAGTGCCGTTTTAGCAACTGCGCATGATCGGCCTGCAGGGTCTCTCCTACTTTGCCATGGCAATTCAAACAGGCTGGATTTTTCACCAATATCGGTTTTGTGAAAAGCACGCTCTGCTTTCCTTCTACCAGTTGCACCGATTCTTTCAGCTCCTGTTCCTGACTGTACGCGTACTCATAGGCCTCCAGCAGCTGCTGCTCCAGCGAGTCGGGTTTATTTTTTGAATTTCTCAGTTTCAGGGAGGTGCGCTTTACCTGCACCTGCAGGCTTGCTGAGAGCGAATCTGTAGTAGGCAGAGCCACTTCGTTGCAATAGTCTATACTTTTCTCTACTCCCTGATCGGCCATGGATGCCATAAGTTTTTTTACCAGAGCCTGCTGACTTTTCGTAGCTATTTCACTCCCTATTTCCTGGGCCTTAGTCAAAATCTCCACATCCGTCACTCGCTTCACCTCCTGCGATTTCATCATTTTCCGAATGTGCTCTGCATCTTTATTTGTATGAGGGTTCACACAGGCAGTTAGTCCCAGAGCAATCAAAAAACATCCTATTGACAAATATTTCATAAGCTTTACATTGTAGATACAACAAAGATAGGCCAATGAATGATAACCAGACACTGCTCAGAAGCTCTTGTACCTTTATTTTGAAACGAAATTATAAAAATACTTTGTGGCTTCCCTTTGCAATGATGCAGCGGACTAACAACAAAAGAGGCTTGTCTCAAAAGTGAAAAACGCTCTTGAGAAAGCCTCTTATGTAAACCAACTAAAACAAACACCGACATAGATCGGTGCTTATGAACCTCTCCACTACGCTGTGAAGTTTTTTTTCGCAAGCTCTCTAAAGCTTACTCCAGGGTAAACTCGGGGAGCTTTATAATCTCGCCTCCTTTCATGGCCGACTCATGGGCCAATATACCCACACAGGTAATATTAGCCGACTGCTTAGCATTAGGATATGCAGGTTTTCCGTTAACCAACGCATCAACAAACACGTGGGTAAGGTGAGGGTGTGACCCTCCGTGTCCCGCTCCCTGAATAAACGACAGGTGCTGATTATCGTCCGAATCGTAAACTCCCGCCTGAGTAAATGACTGTATCTCTTTGGGCAACAAATGTGCATAATCCGGCACCTTTACCCGCTCTGGCGACTCGCCCGTATGGATCACCGGATCTTCGCCTTCTATAAGCGCCCATTCAAACGATTTTTCCGAACCAAACACATCAAAACTTTCGCGATACTGGCGTGCGGTGTTGAATAACGAACGGGTAACCTCAGCCGACAAGTCAGAATCTTTGTACTTGATATGGCAGGTTTCTATAGCAAACGGGGATCCGTACTTAGGTATCAGCTTTTCATCTATAGTACCCGATCCCAGACAAGACACATACTCTGCCTGAGCTCCCGGCAAGGCCAGCACAGGCCCTACACAGTGGGTGGCATAATGCATGGGTGGCAGACCTTCCCAGTAGCCGGGCCATCCGGCCATTTCCTGCTGGTGAGATCCTCTCAAAAACTGAATTTTGCCCAGCTCTCCTTTTTCATACATTTCTTTTACAAAAAGAAATTCACGGCTGTACACCACCGTTTCCATCATCATATAGGTGAGGCCGGTCTGCTCTACCAGCTCTACAATCTGGCGGCATTCGTCTACAGTGGTAGCCATAGGCACTGTACATGCCACATGCTTGCCGGCTTTTAGTGCCGCTATGGATTGCTCTCCATGATTGGGTATGGGCGAATTGATATGCACCGCATCTACGTTCGGATCTTTAAGCAATTCGTCAAAATCCTGATAGCGCACATCCACTCCAAAGGCATCTCCTACTTCGTCGAGTTTTGAGCGAGTACGCTGACAGATAGCGTACATATTGGCATTGGGGTGCTTTTGATAAATAGGGATAAACTCGGCTCCAAATCCCAGCCCTACTATAGCTACATTTATTTTCTTATCACTCATGTTTTATTATTTAAGATTAAAAAGGTTCGTTAAAAAGGAATGCCCCTCTCTGGCAAACTGGTCTTGCGATTCACTAAATTTTTTCCAGATACAAACAGCTCCGGCCAGTTCTTGTACTTCCGGGGTAAAGCTCTCAATAGACACTGTTCCCTGATACCCCACTGCTGCTAACCCCGTCTTGATGTCGTCCCAGCGGGTTTGTCCGGCACCGGGAATGCCCCGATAATTTTCCGACACCTGCACATGAATCAGGTATGGCCCTGCCGTTTTTATAGCATCGCATAGATTTCTTTCTTCGAGTGTCATGTGAAAACTGTCAAGCAAAATTTTGGCAGCAGGATGATCTATATCCTGCACCATACGCACTGCATCTGCAGCCGTATTGACCAGGTCTGATTCAAAACGATTGAGGGGTTCTATCGCAATTTGCTGACCATAGCGCTCGGCCCTCTGGCATACCTTTCTCAGGTTTTCTACGGCCAGATTCCACTCTGCCTGCCTGTCTTGCTCCGACAGCAACCTGGCCTTGCCTACTGCCGAGTACATGGGTCCTGCCACAAAATCGCACCCCAACTCCTGACCTATCTGAAAACATTTTTCGAGGTACTCGAAGCAGTGCTGATGTACCGTAGGGTCGGTGTGTGTCAGGTCTCGAGACGGACCAAACGCCCCGCATATTACGGCTTTCAGTCCATTGTCTTCCAGTACATGTCTTACCTCTTGCACGGGGATTAAACCCGGATCTTCCACCGGGATTTCCACCACATCATACCCCATGGCTTTTATTTTAGGAAAAAGAGCCAGGGTATCCTGCTGAAAGGGAGAGGTCCATAGCCAGGTACTTACCCCTAATTTCACATCCATATCATTTTATTTTTTTGGTTTCACTTTCATTATACCATTCATGATGCGCCAGTGTCCGGGAAATGTACACACAAAGGGGTAGTCCCCGGGTTTGTCCGGTACCTCAAAGCGCAACACCGCCTCTGCATCCGGATCTACCAGCTTAGTCGCATACAGCACCTCAGCCATGTCGGGGGTGTAGTGCAAGGCTGCTCCATCCGGATGGGTAGCCATTTTATCTGCTGCCTGACCTACTTTTTCGAGGCTTCCGGGTGATAAAATCAGTAGGTTGTGCTGCATAAAATCGATATTGCTAAACCTAACCTCCACATAATCTCCGGCTGTGACCTCAAACTCTTTGAGGTCAAACTTCATTTCATTCACTATGGGCTTTATTACTACACGCTGATTTACTGTTCGTGCTTTGTCTGCCACCTCGGCTTCATCGGCAGTTTGTTTTAGGTGATTTTCCAAAAACAGGCTCAGAATTGTTTTTTCTTTGCTAAACACCGACTTTCCTACTCCTCCGGCTACTTTAGCTATCTCAAACTTCCAATCTCCGGCAAGGCTTATTTTTTCACTACCGTGTTGTAGCCACACATCAGCCGACTTGCCATACATACCTCCACCTCCTCCGGTATCTGTTACTTTTACTGCTATACTGTTTTTACCTTTTTTCAGTAAGCCATCCGGCAGGTTATATACCCTTGGCTTGTCGTAGGCTTGTGTCATTCCTCCTACCTTTTTGCCATTTACCCAGGTTTCGTCTGAATCGTCGATGGGGCCCAGCGAAAGTTTTGCTCTGCCTGGCGAGCTTCCTAAGCGTACTTCTTTCCTAAACCACACCTCACCGTCTATATCACCAATAGCAGTAGCTTTCCAAAACCCCGGCACTTTAGTTCTTTTCCAATCAGAATCGTCCAGAACCGGATCCCAGGGGTTACCCGGATCCGACTTGCTTTTCCACTGATCTATCAATTCGCTTTTTTGATTTCTAATAACCGAGAGAAAATCTTTTTTGTGACGCACTGCCGCTATATACACAGCCTTTGCCAGCCACTCGTCGGACAACACTTCGTCTTGCTGTGCCAATGCCAGCAAGTGCTCTGCCACAGCCCTGCTGGCGGGCATATCTGCAGCTACCAGCAGGGCTGCCAGTTGTGTGTGCTTATCTTCATCTGCCATCACACCGGATTGTGCCAGAGTCACAGCTCCCCACTCGGTAGGCGGCAATACCTGAGCTGCTGCTTTTCTTACCCCGGCAGAGGGGTGTTTCAGTGCCTGTGCCAGTGCATCCTGCACCGATTGATCGGCTGATGGGGCAATCTTCCCAAGCCCGTGCAATGTCCACAAAGCATGAATAGCCTGAGGACTAATACCCAACGCATCCTGCTCACGACTGGCAACCAACTCCCACAGATCCGCTTCTACATCGGACTTGCCCCGCTCTACCAAAAGGCGCTGAGCGTGCAATCTCCATAGCAGGTTATCGTGCCCAAGGGTTTTTAAAAGCTTATCCGGATCGTTTGGAGTAAGCTGCAAGGGTGCATGAGGCTTAGCACCCTTATACACCAGCCGGTATATTCTACCGTGTTTTCTATCTCGCAAAGGATTGATGTGTGCATTACCTTTTCCGTTTTCAAAACCCGGAGGTGTTGGATTGTGCTGGATGATGAAATTGTACCAGTCGGCAAACCATACGGCCCCATCAGGACCTACTTCGGCATGTACCGGCCCAAACCAATTGTCGTTGCTGGCCGTCAGGTTCCAGCCGTCTTTTTCCACAAAACCTGCTCCTTGTTTTTCTAAAATCGCATGATGAATCAGCCTGCCGGTAGGTTCGCAGACAAGGGCCGCCCTATTCCAATAGTCGGGTGGGTAGCTTCGGGCAGTATAGAGGTTGTGCCCTGCTGCCGCAGTGAACCCTCCGAAAACATCTACCTGCCGTACTTGATTGGTGATGGGGTGCATCGCATAGTGCCCATCTATCTTCTGGCTGCCATTGCTCGGCAATTCCTGAATACCGCGCAGGTACTGGTTGGGGATACCCATGTATACACTATGGGTATTGTTGGCCGTAGAGGCAAATACATCAAAGTTTTCGGAGAAACCCAAGCCCCAGGTATTGTTGCTGGTTTTGCTCAGTTGGACCAGCCCCGATCCATCGGTATCGAAGCGGAAAATACCTTGCCCAAACTTTGTTTCACGGCCGCCTACCTGCCCTTTGTAGCCGGAGTACCCTACGGTTCCCCATATTTTATTATCAAATCCATACTTGAGGTTAGACGGTCCTGCATGGGTATCGAATGTTCCCCAGCCCGTCATTATGGTCTTTCTTACATCTGCTTTATCATCACCGTTAGTGTCTTTTAAAAACAGAAAATCTGGCGCCTGTGCCACAATTACACCTCCATTGGCAAACACGATACTGGTGGGTATGTTGAGCTGATCGGCAAAAACGGTAAACTTATCTGCTTTCCCATCCTGATCCGTGTCTTCGCATATTGTAATTCTATCGTCACCTTTTCCCGTATCATTGCGAACGGTATTGGGGTAATCCACCGTTTCTACTACCCACAACCTGCCCCTTTCATCCCAGGCCATCGCTATGGGATTGACAATATCGGGCTCTGCAGCAAAAAGCTCCAGCGAAAAACCCAACGGCACCTGCGTAAGTTGCATCGACTCTTCAGCCGACAAGGCACTCTGTAGTTTTAATGGCGGATCTCTCTTTTCATAATTAGGTATCTTAGCAGGGGTATACTTTGGTGATGGGAAGGCAAGCTGTTGTGCTTCAGCCGCTACTTTTTCGCCCACTGCCCAGAAAATCCCCTTCTCCATGAGCTCATGAAAACCCGGATTGCTCCACGTTCTCTCATCATGTCCATACGCTGTATAAAACACCCTGCCTTTTCCATAGGTATTGACCCACGTCCAGGGTTCGGTATGTGTACCCTCTACACGCTCCATAAGCACCTGAATGGATGGGTTGATCTTATCATGGACATAGGTTTCGTCCCAGGTTTCAAAAGGAGAAATGCTCCCGAGTAATTCCTTGCCCAGTGGGGTGATACCTGCCGTAAAGGTAGCCGTACCGTGCTCTTTGAACTGACCTCCTACCAGATCCACATACGCTTCTGAATTGCGAAAGCAGTAGGATGCACAATGTATGGGAATAAGCCCTTTGCCTTCTTTTACAAAATCGAGCAGTGCTGCCTCTTGCTCTCCGCTAATCGAATCGATGTTGGCATAGATAACCAGACCGTCATATTTAGCGAGGTTTTCCGGGTTGATATCACCTGTATTAGTAGTGTAGGTAAACTGTATCCCTTTGTCGACCAGAGCAGATGCCAGCATAGGCATATACTTTTCTGAATGATGGTGTTCGCTATTGTGCCCCAAAAAAAGGAGTTGCACCAACTCACTTTCATAGATTTCTTTTTGAGTGGATGAATTACACCCCAAAAGAAGGCAGCAAAGCAATGCACTCAGCACTCTACTGAACCCTACGTTAATTTGTATTTGTTGCTTTTTTAATTCCATATGCGTGGTATTTTACCATTGACGTTTACAAAAAAGCACAACTCCCAGAAGAAAATCTTTCTGTTTTATAACCAAAAAAGACTGTTTTATACCAACCAATCTATTATACTTAAAAAAGTATGATATATTTGTACCAAAATGAAATCCCCTATACTTAAGTCGGCGATTCCCGAATCGAAAACATTTATCATGCACGAGCTGATAGAGCCGTACTTCGATCCGCACTGGCATTTTCATGAAGAGTGCCAGCTTTTTGTAGTACTGGAAGGCACGGGAACTCGATTTGTGGGTGACAATATCAGTCACTTTGGGCCGGGAGACATGGTGTTTACCGGAGCTAATCTTCCTCACATCTGGCGCAGCGACGAAGCGTATTTCGAAAATCCCGAATTACTTACCCGTGGCATTGTAGTCTACTTTTCAGACAAGTTTATGGGAAATTCTTTCCTGCAAAAGGAAGAAATGAACAAACTCAAAGAGCTGCTGGAAAAGGCCAAAAGGGGCCTGCAAATAGTTGGCCATACGCGTGATTTTGTTGCTTCACAAATGAAAAAAATGATCCACCAAAGTGGGTTTGACGGGGTATTGTCTTTGCTTCAAATTCTTCATAAAATAGCCGAATCTTCCGATGACGTAAAATGCATAAACCAATCGGGATACCTAAATACCGTAACAGCCTCTGACTCGGAGAGAATGCAGGCAGTGCATGATTATATCCTCAACAACTACAAAGGAAACATTCGTCTGGAAGATGCTGCCGAACTAGCCAGCTTATCTCCTACCTCATTTAGCCGATACTTCAAAACTCGCACCAACAAGACGTTCTCGGACTTTGTAACCGAATTGCGTATTGGACAGGCCTGCAAGCTACTGCTCAACGACGACCATGCCGTAACACGAATTGCTTTTGAATGTGGTTATAAAACTTTATCACACTTTAACCGAAAGTTTAAGGACCTAACCGGCACCACTCCCCTTCAATACAAAAAAGCATACCGGGAAATGACCTAATCTGCCATTCCTTCCCATTGTTTCACCAAATCGTAAGTGGCCAATTGAGATTGTATTTTCGGTTCGTCACTGGCTCTCTTGATTACGATGTTGTCATTGTTTTGTCCTACCATTACGGCCTTAGTGTTATCTGCCAGCTGCACTTCCAGTATTTCTTTGAGTTGCTGTATGAGCCTGCCATCGTATACCGGAAAAATCACCTCTATTCTGCTTCTGAGGTTTCGCTTCATCCAGTCGGCTGAGCCCATGTAGATTTCTTCCCGGCCGTCATTATGAAACAGGAAAATCCGGGAATGCTCTAAAAACCGATCAACAATTCGACGTACAGTTATGTTTTCGCTGAGCCCTTTTACCCCGGGCACCAAACAGCAAACGCTTCGCACGATCATTTCTATTTTTACTCCCGCCCTACTTGCCTCGTAGAGTTTTTCTATCATCGTGCGCTCCTGGAGGTTGTTTAGCTTTATCACAATCCTACCCGCTTTACCTTGCCTCACATGCTCTATTTCTCTATCAATTAAGCGTTTTAGATTGTCGATAATATTAAACTGCGACACAAACAAATGCTTGAATGGCTTGGGCGGCTTTCGTCTGTAGAGGTAGTTAAACAGGTCGTTAAGCTCATCACCTATGCGCTTATGACAGGTCAGCAGACCCTGATCTGAATATATCCTGGCGGTATTTTCATTTAAGTTTCCTGTACCCAAAAAGGAATAATTTCGGGTAGATCCATCCTCCATTTTTTTCCTCACCAAAGCTACTTTGGCGTGCACTTTCAGCCCCGGTATACTGTAAATCACCTTCACACCGGCATCCTGCATTTTTTCTGCCCAACGCAAGTTGTTTGCCTCATCAAAGCGCGCCTTCAACTCCATAAACACAGTCACGCTTTTTCCGTTTTTTGCCGCGCTTATTAGCGCATCTCCGATGATGGAGTTTTTGGCCATTCGGTAAAAAGCCACTTTTATCTGCCTTACATGGGGATCTATGGCTGCCTGGTTGAAAAACTGCAGTATATAATTGTATGAATGGTAGGGGAAATGCAGCATCTGATCGCTATCATCGATAGCCGAAAAAATAGAGCGATGTTTCTCGATGTGCCTGTTGCGCAAGGGAGGTAGTTTTGGAAACTCCAGGCGGGCACCTACCGGATTAGGTAGCGAAAAGAAATCCATCAGGTTGTGATGCGAACCTCCCGGCACCATATCGTCCGGCGAAAGGTTAAATGCCTCAGTAATAAACTCCAGCAACTCGGCAGAAATCCGCGAATCGTATAAAAACCGTGAAGGAGTACCAAGGTTTCGTTTCGAAATTTGTTTTTGAATTTTACTTACCAAATCTCCACTATACTCATCTTCTATATGCAAGTCTGCGTCTTTGTTGAGCTTGACCGCCCTGCATTCTAACACTTCATAGTCGGGAAAAATAAAATCGAGGTGCATTTGCACTATATCATCGAGGTAGACAAATACATACTCTCCATTAGATGATGGCACCTGAAAAAAACGCGGAAGCTTGTCGGAAGGAATGTTGAGGTAAGCATATTCTATCCTACCGGAAAACACATCTTTAAGCCGAATCACATAATAGAGCTCTCTGTTGTTGAGAAACCGCTCTCTGTTGGCATGACTAAAGAAAAAAGGCTGTAAATAGGCCAGCACTTTCGTCTTAAAATAAAACAAACACTCCTGCTTTTGTTCGTCATCGAGTCTCCTAAAGTCCCTCAGGTATATTTTTTCCTGCTCCAGCGCTTTCAGCACGCCATTGCGAAGGGTATCTCCATATTCTGTCATCTGCTGGCGTACTATGCGCAGCACCTCCTGCAGCACTCTGGCAGGATCTACATCTATCGCTTCGTTGATTTTGCGTTTGTTTATCTCTATCAACTGACGAATATCTGCTACCCGCACTCTAAAAAATTCGTCCTGATTGGATGAAAAAATAGCCAAAAACCTAAGCCGCTCAAACAATGGGTTCGACTCATCCTGCGCTTCCATTAACACCCGCTGGTTAAACGAAAGCCAACTCACATCCCTATCGTGAAACAACATGGTCTGATCGGGTTTTTCCTCTGTCGATTGATGGTTCATCTGGTCTGGTATAATTACACTAAATGTTGCAGATCAATTATTCGGTTAAGATAATAAGGGCACAAATAAATAATAGATGAAACAAGTTCTTTTTCATCGGCGTAAATCAATTACCTTATTTCTATAAACTACGGCGGAATATGAACATAGTAGACGAGTGCATTGCCAATCAGGGTTTTCCTTTTAAAAGTAAGCTCAGTTTTACCAACCTGATCGGGTACTGGGAAGCACACACCCACGACCCAAACCCCTTTAGAGCTGCCTGCGCCAACGAAATCGTGAAGCGCGTGAGCAAAGTACGGGCATTTGCCTCTCCTATCGAGGATCTTTCTATACTGGACAAAAACAAAGATTTGGTAGACACCATTATGTCTGCCGTTTTTCCGCCGGCTATAGAAGACGAAATGGTAGCTGCGGTAGTTCCATTTTCGAAAGATACAGTATTTGAATCGCCAGCCTATACCCGCCTGATGCAGGTAGCCGGATCGTACGACGCTCTGGTAGCCGAAATAGACGCCAAGAAAATGATGGGGTATAAAATGATGAATGCTTACGCCATGATTTTGGAGGCTTACTATGGCATCACCATGCAGCTGGATCGCTATTTTGTATACACTCTCAAAGACCCAAAAACTGGTCTAAAAAAACATTATAAGGTTGAGATAAACCCAAGCTTCTGCAACATTGTACTTAGAGGTGAGCTCCCCAAACTATCGGACAGAGACATCAAACACCTGACCGACAATCTCTACAATATGGAGGAGTGGATTAAAATGCTGCCCCCTCACTTGTTCGAATTTCAAGGTGTAATCATTTTTAAACTCAAAGATCAGACTAACGAGGAAGTACTATCCCGAATAAAAGATGATTTGCTGGAGCGAGACAGCCTGGTAAATAAAGATGGGTTTGAACAACTCGAAAAACGCTTTCGTTCGCTGCTCCAGTTGCCCGATCTGAAACTGGGCATAACCGCCTATCAGAAAAGCAAAAACGGATTTATGAACTTTGGCAACAGGATCATTCGCAGCATCATTATGGGCGAAAACGAGTCTATATGCTGCCATGCCACCAATCATTCGCTGCGCGAGTGGTTTAGCCACCACCCGGAACCCCTCGTGATCGATGATCTGGCCAACAGCAGCTGTATGGGGGATTTTGAACACCGCCTTGCCAACGAAGGTCTGGGCTCTCTCATTTTAGGCCCGCTCTTTTACAACAACGAATTTGTGGGCCTGCTGGAACTGGCCACCCCCCACGCCGGCGACTTAAACACACTGGCCATGAGCAAGGTCAAAAGTGTACTTCCTCTTTTTGCGATAGCGGTAAAGAGAAGCTCCGACGAACTGGAAAGTAAGGTGCAATCGGTGATAAAAGAAAAATACACCTCGATACACCCTACAGTAGAATGGAAGTTTGAAGAGGCTGCTCACGATTTTCTCTCACAAGAGCTGGAAGACGAAAACCCCACACCTATGCCTATCGTGTTTGAGGATGTGTATCCGCTCTATGCTGCCAGCGACATCCGCAATTCTTCTATAGAACGAAACAAAGCCATAAATGCCGACCTGAAAAAACAGCTTTCGCTGGCACGCAAAGTATTGCAAGAAGCCTACCGCATCAATGAGTTGCCTGTGCTGGAAGAAACCATCTACAGAATAGACAACTACACAAAAACGCTGAAGCGTAAGCTGATTACCGGTGATGAAGTATCCATTATTGGTTTTTTGCAGCAGGAAGTTGAGCCTATCATTCACAACATGGTAGCAAACCACCCCGACTTCAAAGACACGGCAGCTCTGTATAGCAACAGCCTGGACAAAAACCTGGGAGTAGTCTACAAAGCCAGAAAGGCATTTGAAGACAGCCTGACGGAAATAAACAAAGTAACAACCGGCATACTGGAAGAAGAAGAGGTAAAAGCGCAGGCTATGTTTCCTCACTTTTTTGAAAAATACAAAACCGATGGCGTGGAGCACAACATCTACGTGGGAGCATCTCTGTCTGAGAAGAAAATATTTGACCCTATGCACCTGCGTAATTTGCGCCTGTGGCAACTCATGGTAACTGCCGAAATAGCACGACGCACTGCCGCTATGATTGATGAGCTGCCCCTTCCTTTGGAAACCACCCATTTGGTACTGGTACACAACGCACCGCTTTCGATCCGCTTTAGAATGGACGAGAAAAAATTTGACGTAGATGGCGCCTACAACATCCGTTATGAGATCATAAAAAAACGCATCGACAAAGCGTTGGTAAAAGGTACCGATCAGCGGATTACACAGCCGGGCAAGATTGCCATTATTTATAGTCAGGACAAAGACGCTGAGGAGTACATGACCTATATCGACTTTCTGCGATCAAAAGACATGCTACTCGGCGATGTGGAGCATCTGGAACTGGAAGAACTTCAGGGTGTGAGTGGTTTGCGTGCATTACGTGTAGCTGTGAATATACAGCAATCCTCCATCCTCCACGAGGTAGAAAATATTTTACAAACGTCGGGGTAAATCCCCACCCACTTGCATTGTCATTAAAAAAGCCTCTTCCCGTATGGAAAGAGGCTTTTGTATGTCTTGATAGAGAATGTATTAGTTTTTGCTATCTACATTCTTCTTACTTTCCTTTCTGGCATTGACAAACAGCAGTGCATGTACAAAAGACACTAGAAATATTACTATGTATACAAAAAGGTCAACTCCACTGGTTACTGCCGGATTGAATAGGTCAAACATGACGTCTTATTTAAGTTTTTCAATTAATATGCGAATATAAAAATAAATTCAAAACCAAGGCATGGCTAAAGTAGGAAAACTTGCCCTATGCCCGTTTAAAGCAAAAACAATCTGTAGTATGATCATTGACCAGGCCGGTAGCCTGCATGTGAGCATACATTATAGTGCTGCCTACAAACTTAAATCCCCTCTTCTTCAAGTCTTTGCTTAGCGCGTCCGACTCTGGCGTAGTGGCAGGCACATCCTGCATGGTCTTCCAATTTCCGGTTATGGTTTTGTTTTCTACAAACGACCATATATAGTCACTAAAACTACCAAACTCCTGCTGCACCTCCAGAAATCGGCGAGCATTGTTAACAGCCGCTGCTATTTTTTGTCTATTGCGGATAATAGCCGGATTTTGCACCAATTCTTCGATTTTCTCATCGGTGAAATCCGCTACTTTACGTACATCAAAACCTGCAAAGGCCTGTCTATATCCTTCTCTTTTTTTGAGAACGGTACTCCAACTCAAGCCAGCCTGAGCACTTTCGAGTATCAAAAATTCAAAATGTACATGGTCATCATACACCGGCACGCCCCATTCCTCGTCGTGATATTGCTCGTATGCCGGAAAAGAATTTCTGGCCCATTCACACCGCACTTTTTCTTTCATATCAGTCTAATTTTTCGTCTATTGTCTTTACGGCATCCAAAATTAAATTTACCACACGGCTATAAAACTCCTGATCTATAGCTTCAAAAGTGTCACCCGGCTTGTGGTAGTCCGGGTGATCTTCCACCCCAAAATAGATAAAAGGGATGCCTTTTTTATAGAATTCACCATGATCTGAGCTATAGGTCCAATCCTGTTTTCCCTCTCTGGAATTGTCGTGTCCAAAGCGCAACACCACACCTTCATGCCGTTCATTTACGGTTCTCAGTATGGGTTTTAGCTCCGGAACATAACGAGTACCACAGGCATACAGCTCGCTCCGGTTACTCCGGCTCACCATATCCATATTGACAGTCAAAACAACATCTTCTGGATTTAGCGTAGCAGCATAATGGCGGGCGCCACGCAAGCCCAGCTCTTCCGCATCCAGTGCCACAAATAGGAGCGTATGCTCCGGCTGGTGTTGGCTAAAATACTCTGCCAGATACAACAACGCTGACACTCCGGAAGCATTGTCGTCTGCTCCTGCATACAGCTTGCCATCAACCCAACCCAGGTGATCGTAATGAGCAGTAACAATGATTTGCTTCCTTTTTTTTCCTTTTACGCTGGCAGCAAGATTATATCCCTCCGATGAGTTCGACGGGTGATTGATTTTAAACGGCTGTACATAATCATCTTTTATTCCGGGCAACAATCTCAATTGCTTATAGCGCTCCAATATGTGATTTTTAGCCAGCTCGTGCCCCGGAGTTCCGGGCTTTCTACCCTCCATCTTTGGGCTACTAAGTGTACGCAAATCTTCGATCAGGCTACTCGGCGATTGCGCATACCCTGCTTCCGTTCCCCAGACAAGTATACAGCAGCCCGTTATGATTATTCGAAGGTATATTTTGTGCAACAGATTCAATTTATCTATTTTTCTACGTTGTAACTTTGAATATATTTATTTCGGATCGAAATCCTGCAATATGATACGCATTAACCTTACAAAAATACTACTTCTCCTGATGCTTCCGCTGGCTACTTTTGCACAATCTGCCGATGAGGAAATCAACATTGCTGGTTTTCGTTTTTTAGATTACAACAATAAACTACCGGACAACCTACTCTCCAGCAAAACCGCTGTGTTGGTATCGGTACCTCCTAAATCGCCCCGAACTACAGAGCGCGGCGACTGGAAAAGCTTTAGTGAGTCAGCTCACAGTCAGTTTCGCAAAATGGGGATTGATGCCGTAGCTTACTACTTTGTAGACGATATCAAAAGCGGCAATGACCCTGCCATTCATTTTGCCGATGAACTACAAAAACGTCAGGTTCAAAACATCCTGTTGCTGAGTCGTGTACCCTTAAAAGTTGCCGGAAAAGTAACCGAACGTTATGTAGTAGTCATTACCCCCTTCAACGGAGAGGCTTCCTTTATATCAAACGGTCAGCCTGCCTGGAAAACGCAGGGTAAAGAGCTGGACAAAGTTTTGAAAACTCTCGGGAGAGAAGTATACCGATCCAAACAACCTAAAACGAATTTTTTAATTCCTGATCTGCCTGAGTTTTTTGAAGATGCAGAAATCATAAAAGGGCGAAGAATTCCTACCTATGCCGGAGACTTAAAAGTAGACAAACTGGCCGTTCCACAATTTAAACCGGCACTTATACCCGATCAACGACCGGGAGGCACCATCAACAACAAAGTAGAGAAAGAAATACTTGCCCACAATCAAGAGGTAACTCGCAACAACAGCCGTCTGGCGAACATCATGAAGAGCTACCCGCTAAAATATGAAATCACCAATACCGACTCTGACAAAGAACTGTATGACCAGGGCTTTCAGTATGTGCTGGTAAGGCTAAACACCACTGGTGTAAACATCAAAAAAATGCTTGACTATGAGATAAATCCCGCGGAAGCAGACTACACTACTGTAAAAAACCGGGATGGTAAAACTACCCTACGCAGCATCCCCAAAAATGCCCCTGTATACAAATACTATGTAAAACACCTCTACACCGGCGATGTATACATAGGCAGCAAATGGGATGCTGACGAAACCTGGGAGGAAGCACTGCAAAACTTCATAGCCAAAATGAAAGAAGAATTGAAGCTAAAATAACTCCCATATCACAGCAGAAGCATTAGATTTCATTCTCAGGCCTTCATATCAACCTTTTCAACACTCTAAAAAAAACGCTATATTAGTGCGCATAAATTCATTCAATTACAATCCTGTATTGTAATGCCGGCAAACCTTACAATCACTATAACCCTATTACTGATAGGAATAACAGGCCTTTCTGCACAGAGCCAGCAGAAACCTACTGCACTGCATATTGGAGATAAGGCCATCAACTTCAGCGGTATAGATCAGGCCGGCAATCCTGTTGAGCTTTTCGACATCCTGAAAACCAATCCCGTAGTACTGATGTTTTATAGAGGAGAGTGGTGCCCCTATTGCAACAAGCAGTTGAGCGAAATACAGGATTCGCTGAGCTTCATCAATGACAAAGGAGGCGTGGTACTGGCTGTTACCCCCGAACAACCCTTTTCTATCGACAAAACCATTGAAAAAACTAACGCATCGTTTAGAATAATCCACGACAAAGACCTCAGCATCATGAAGGCCTATCAGGTGGCCTACAAGATGAAAACACCGCTTCTCAAAAAATACAAGCGCCACGGGATAGATATAAAGGCTGCCAATCGCGAAAATGGGCAAAATCTACCTGTACCAGCTACTTATGTTATCAGTCAGGACAAAACCATTTTATATGCGTTCTTCGATCCCGACTTTACCAAAAGAGCAACTGTAAGCAAAATATTGCAGAACCTCTAAATTCAACTTTTCAACCAGTAAACCATGCTAACAAAACTTCAAAAACAAAAACAAACTCACTTTTTCCACATTCTGGATTACGATTGCAATGGCGTCATACAAAGAGACGACTTTGTAGCAATTGGTGAAAACATTGCCGTAATCAGGGGTTTTGGCGTACAATCCAAAGAATTTGAAATAGTAATGAGCACATCTCTGGGAGTATGGGACAAGCTCACCCAATACGTGCACAGTGCCAACTGCTCTCTGGATATGTGGCTCACCTTTATCGATTCGCTCGTGATCAACTCCAGCGAAGACTGGTACGACCAATACGTAACCGGTATGGTTCAAACGCTTTTCGACTTGTTCGATACCGATAACGATTACTACATCTCCCTCGATGAATACATCGACCTCTTTATTGGAATGAGGATAGAAGTACGCTTTGCTCCGATTTCATTCAAAAACCTAGACCAAAACAAAGACGGGCTCATTTCACGGGATGAACTTGTCAGCGCAGTGGAAGAATTCTTGAAAAGTGACGACCCCAAAGCAACCGGCAACTGGCTGTTTGGCTACTGGAAAACCGAAATGGGCTTCAATGAAAATTCACTTACCATAAAAAACTAAGCCCAAGCAGTTCTTTTGGGAGATGCTTTATATTCAGGTAATTTATTGAGATAGGCTTTTACAATTTCTATATTTGCGGCCTTGAATGTTGCCTTTGGGCAGTTAAAGTAGTTTTTACCACATCACCAGGTCTTTTTGTGCGGCTTGCCTTTGGGTAGCTAAAAACACGAAAACCACAATTTGAAACAGATGAACAAAAAAGTAATCCTCATGATACTCGACGGATGGGGCCTAGGCACCAACAACAAAGTATCAGCTATTGAAGCAGCAAATACCCCTTTTATTGACTCCCTATACACCAAGTATCCTCACAGCAAACTGGAAGCATCCGGACTGGCAGTAGGCTTGCCCGAAGGGCAAATGGGCAACTCGGAAGTAGGCCACATGAACCTGGGAGCAGGACGTGTTGTATATCAGGATTTGGTGAAAATAAACAATGCTGCCAAAGACGGCTCACTGGCAAAAAACGAAACACTCGTTGCAGCCTTTGATTACGCCAGCAAAAACAACAAGAATGTTCACTTTATCGGATTGGTTTCCGATGGAGGTATACATGCCCACATCGACCACCTAAAAGCTATGTGCTCAGGAGCTAAAGATTTTGGGTTAAACAATGTGTTTGTTCACGCCTTTACCGACGGCCGTGACACTGACCCTAAAAGTGGCAAAGGCTACCTGCAGGATTTACAGGAACACATGAGCAAAACCACTGGCACGCTGGCATCTGTAACCGGACGCTACTATGCTATGGACAGAGACAAGCGATGGGAAAGAGTGAAGCTGGCATACGATGCTATGGTAAACGGTGTAGGCGAGCAAACTGACGATGTGCTGGCTGCAGTACAGGCCTCTTACGATGCAGATGTGACCGATGAGTTCATCAAGCCGATCGTTCACACCGATACAAACGGGCAACCCGTAGCTAAAATAGCTGAGGGTGACGTAGTGGTCTGCTTCAACTTCCGAACCGACCGTGGACGGGAAATCACCGAGGTACTGTCGCAAAATGACATGCCGGAATTTGACATGAAAAAACTGAACCTGCACTACGTGACCATGGCTCTGTACGACGAAAAATTCGAGGGAGTGAACGTAATGTACAGCAAAGACAACCTGAAAAACACACTGGGTGAAGTACTGGAGGCTAACCACAAAAAACAGATCAGAATAGCCGAAACCGAAAAGTATCCACACGTGACATTCTTTTTCTCCGGTGGTCGGGAAAATGAATTTGAAGGTGAAAAAAGACTGCTTTGCCCATCGCCAAAAGTAGCTACTTACGATCTTCAGCCTGAAATGAGTGCCGGCGACATCCGCGATGCAATCATACCCGAGCTCAAGCAACAGGAAACTGATTTTGTATGCCTCAACTTTGCCAACCCCGACATGGTAGGCCACACCGGCGTATTTGAAGCAGCTGTAAAAGCCTGCGAAACAGTAGACGCCTGTGCCAAAGCTGTAGTAGATACCGCCAGAGAGAATGGCTATACTACCATTATCATAGCCGACCATGGCAACTCCGACATCATGGTAAACCCTGACGGATCACCAAACACGGCTCACACCACAAACCTGGTGCCTTGCATATTAGTTGACGACTCATACGAAGGCAGCATCAAAGACGGAAAGCTGGGCGACATTGCCCCTACGATCCTGACTCTGATGGGTGTAAGTATCCCCGAAGAAATGACCGGAGAGGTATTGGTATAAAACCACCTCTCTCTTGTCAGAGGCTATTTTATAAAAGCAACTCCGAAAATCTGCTTCGGATCAGGCTTTTATAAGGTAGCCTCTTTTTTTATCTCCACGCAAAAAAGAGATTAGCGATGCGACTGTTTGAATCTCGCCCAAAAATGATCAGATTAGTGGTTGACTAAAACAAATCTAATCATGCGTACTTTTCTATTTTCATGCTTTCACTGGCTAACCTTCCTCTGCTTGTTTGTGAATTGCTCGGAAAAAGAAGTAACACGCCACAACATCCTATGGATAGTAAGCGAAGACAACAGCCCTTTTCTGGGAGCCTATGGCGATGAATACGCCACCACGCCAAACCTCGACCTATTAGCAGCCAAAGGGGTATTATATACCAATGCCTTTGCGCCAGCTCCTGTCTGCGCACCTACACGGTCGTCCATCATCACCGGCATGTATGCCAATTCGCTCGGCACACACCACATGCGGAGCAACTATGCCAGCCCTGATTTTGTACGTTTTTATCCGGAGTGGCTCCAGCAGGCAGGCTACTACTGCACCAACAACTCCAAAAAAGATTACAACACACCCGACCAGAGCAATGCCTGGAATGAGTCGGGTAACAAAGCACACTACAAAAACCGAAAGCCCGGCCAACCGTTTTTTCACATCTACAACCTGGGCATCAGTCATGAAAGCAGCATTCACCAGCAAAAAAATGCTGACGAGCTGCGCCACGACCCGGAAAAAGCCCCCATACCACCTTACCACCCGCACACACCTGAAATGAAACACGACTGGGCTCAATACTATGACGAAGTAGAAGACATGGACCATCGAGTGGGTGAAATCCTCAAAGAACTGGAAGACTCGGGCGAAGCAGAAAACACCATTGTATTTTACTACTCCGACCATGGAGGTATACTCGGCAGAAGCAAACGATTCATGTACGAATCCGGCCTCAGAGTGCCCCTCATTATTTCATTTCCAGAAAAATACCGCCACCTTTCAGACCTGGCGTCTGGTTCGCAGACCGACCGCCTTGTAAATCTGGTAGACATGGCTCCCACCGCGCTCGACCTTGCTGGGGCTGATATCCCAGAGTACATGCAGGGAAAGTCCGTTTTGGCCAAAGACTCCCCTACTCCTGACTACACCTATGGGTTTAGAGGGCGTATGGACGAGCGTTTTGACATGGTGCGATCTGTACGCAGCAAACAATACCGGTACATTCGCAATTATATGCCTCACCGTATATACGGGCAATATATCGAATACCTATGGCGGGCTCCTTCTATGCAATCGTGGGAAAATGCATACCATGCGGGTCAACTCAATGCTACTCAGGCAGCTTTTTGGGAAGAAAAACCTGCCGAAGAACTTTATGACATTTCCAGCGACCCTCACAATGTAAAAAACCTAGCCTCTGATCCTGCTTACCGGGAGGTACTCGATCAGCTTCGCAATGAATGCACCCGCTGGCAAAAAGAAATCAGAGATGTAGGTATCATTCCAGAACCTATGATGGAGCAAATTGCAGAGAACCAAACACTATACGATTACATACGACAAAACTCGCTCCCCTACGACTTTATACTGGAAACCGCTGATATAGCCACGCGTCGCAACCCTGAATTTGCCAATGAAATACAAAAGAGACTTACAGACAACCACCCTGCCGTACGCTACTGGGCTCTGGTAGGATGTGCTCTCTTACCACAAGCTACTGCTGATTCTAAATCTCAGGTCGCAGCTCTGACTCAGGATACAGAGGTAGCTATAAAAGTAGCTGCCGCTGAGGCCCTGTATCGCATGGGAGAAAAGCAAATGGCTATAGAAACCCTGATTCAATGCCTGAAAAGCCCCTATCAAATGGGACGCACTATGGCTCTAAATGTACTGGAAATCATGGGGGATGAAGCCAGGCCAGCACTACCTGCGGTACAACAGCTAGTACCCCAAAAACCTAACAGGAAATTTTACGACGTAAGGGCTGCCCAGCGACTATTGGAAAAGTTAACTACCCAGTAGCCTACCGGTTTGCCCAAGCAATCTGTAACTTTATACATCACTAAAAAACACAACACAACATGGAACTACCAAAAAGAGCAGGAAACAGCCCTATTGCAGTAGAGCTGGAGGAAGGAAAAAATTATGCCTGGTGCAGTTGCGGTTTATCCGACAAGCAGCCTTTTTGCAACGGTGCTCATAAACCCACTCACTTAAAACCGGAGATAATCAAGGCAGAAAGTCATGAAACGAAATATTTTTGCACCTGCAAGCAAACCGGAACACCTCCTTTTTGTGACGGGTCGCATAAAAACTAAAAAAGAATATACTCACCATGTCTTACATTTCCTGGAATGATTTTGAAAAGGTAGACCTTCGTGTAGGCACCATAGTAGGTGCCGAACCGTACCCCGAAGCGCGAAAGCCTGCCTACAAGCTACAAATAGACCTTGGTGAGTTGGGGGTGAAAAAAACCAGCGCGCAGATTACGTCACATTATACGCCGGAAGAATTGCCCGGCAAAAAAGTAGTCTGCGTTGTTAATTTTCCTCCTAAACAAATTGGCAAGTTTATGTCTGAGGTGCTGGTCACGGGTTTTCCCGATGAAAACGGAGATGTAGTACTCACCACGGTAGACAAAGATGTACCTAACGGCGGAAAACTCTTCTAAACATGGAAATCAGTATCCGCCTGTTAACTCCCGATGATTTTTCTCAGATGTATCGAACATTTATCGATGCATTTTCCAGCTACTCTGTAAAAATGGAGCTAAGCAAAGACGCCTTTCGTGAACGGATGGAAAACAAGGTGCGGATCGATTACAGCAGCTCTGTAGGTGCTTTTGACGGAGAAAAACTCATCGGTTTTATTTTTCACAACATCAGCACTTACGAAGGGCATAAAACGGCTTACAATGGAGGTACGGGAGTGCTACGCCACTACTGGGGGCAAGGCATAGTCTCCAGGATGTATCATTTCCTTTTTCCTCTGTTGAAAAAAAAGGAAGTGGCCAGGTGCTTGCTGGAAGTAATCACCAGCAACGAAAAAGCCTTGAAAGCTTATAAAAAATTAGATTTTGAGCCTACCAAACACTTTAAATGCTTTAAGCTTTCGGGGCAGTTTCCATTTCGCAAGCCACCGGAAGGACTCCTGATCAAAACATCACACCCTAAAAACCTGTCGCATCTGGCGTGCCTGGGAGAAACTACACCGGCGCTAATCGATTCTCACGATCACCTGACCCGTAACCTGATCAACGAAACCTGTCTGGAGGCATTCATGAATGATACCCTCGTAGGGTACATTATTTTCCAGCACAAATCCGGCCGTATTAGTCAATTGGCTGTAGAGGCAGCTTATCGCAGAAAAGGAATAGGTCTCTCTCTGATCCGGAAAGCACGGGAAATCACCAGGCAACAGCCCCTTACCTTATTGAATGTAGAAAAAGAGCAGAATGCCTTAGTTGCCTTTCTGGAAAAAAGTGGTTTTGTAAACGAAGTAGATCAATATGAGATGGTACGCTGGCTCACTGCCTAAGGAATGCTATCCTTTCGCTCGTACGCTCCATAGTCCGGTTTTTCATCTCGTTCATTACCCAATATATCTTTAGCTATTCCTATAACCGGGGCTTTGTCCCTTGCATTGCCCAGCGAATCGATTTGATAATCAAATGCCAGCCTGTTGTAAAAACCGGGATAATTAGTTTCCGAACTAATCGTATTGCCCAGCGCAGCATAGGTGTCGTCTGTTGTTCGGATCAGGTTGTCGTGAACCTGAAGAGTCACCTGTCTTTCTCCCGACACACTGACGGAGAGCTCATTTTTCTCATTGCCCCAAACAATGGAGTTGACCAGTTTTACATTCAGGTCTGCCGACAAAGTGCTGTTTCCATCGGCAATGATGTTGTCAGAAAACTGAACAGAAGGCCCTTCTCTGAAAAACGAAGTAGGATCGTTGACGAAAGTACAATGCTCATAGGTGTAGTTTCCCCCCAGGAAATTACCAATCAGGTAATCGCCGCAATCGTACACTACTGTATTGTATGCACGAATATCAGAGGTAAAAGCAAGCACACCTGCTACCGACATGTGACTAATGACTGTATTGCTCACCTCCACATCGTACTCGCTATCATCGTCGGGGCTTCCCACCCTCAGGCCGTGCTTTCCATTGGTAATGATAGCATGCTCTACTTTATTGCCTTTCGATCCTTCGAGAAAATAGATGCCATCCCACTGCCCCGGGGCAATATCAAACTTAGGATCGAGACGAGTGTTTCGCACCACTACAGGCGCATCCAGTGTGCCATTCAGCCGCAGCGATCCTTTCACAAACAGGGAGGCATCATTGTCTATATAGATGCGCGCACCCGGGTCCACATCCAACGTACACAAAGTGTCTACCAGCGCAAAATTGTAGATAACATACGGTCTGTCTGCCGACCATGTCGTATTACACGCCAGCGTTTCTCCATTCACAAATACGGCATCCTGTCCCCAGGCAATGAGTTTCACATGATCCTGATTGCCGTTGGATTCGAATACTACTGAATCTTTTACCAAAAAAGGAAGGTCCTGGTTCTGAGGATCTATTTCTACTTTTACCAACACCAGTAAACTGTCTTTGCCCAATATTACTTCATTGGCAAAATTGCTGCGCTCTTCGCCATTTACGGTAATGGTGTAAGGAGAAGCATCGCTAAGTCCCAGTTTAAGTTGCGAAATGACTACCGCGTTTTTGTTGTTGTTGAAAACTTTAAAACGCTTGGTGATACTGCCCACTCTGGAAAAAAGGGTATCGAATATGACTGTGTCTGTAGAAAAAGAAAGCCGTGCCGATGAGGAAGTAGTGACCTCTTCTTCGATCGGATCGCAGGCATAGAGGCACAGCCCCACTACTAGCGCTACAGGAAAAATGTGACGAAGGTTCAACATAGTTTAGTTATAGCTGTTAACGCTAAAATGAAAAATTTATTCGGCACGTCAATCCTGCTCCTGACCGTCCTTTAGTTTTTCGGCGTTTTCGGCTATGCGCAGTTGTTCTATAAATTCTCCTATTTCTCCATCCATGACCGTAGGCAGGTTGTGCTGTGAGTAGCCAATACGGTGATCCGTCACCCTGCCTTGTGGATAGTTGTAGGTGCGAATTTTGTCCGACCGATCTCCACTACCTACCATAGACTTTCGTTGTGCGCCTACCTCGTCGTTGTGTTTTTGTAGCTCTATCTCGTATATCCTCGACCGAAGTACTTTCAGGGCTTTTTCCAGGTTTTTGATCTGGCTTTTTTCATCCTGACAAGACACTACTATACCCGTAGGGATGTGTGTAAGACGTATGGCAGAGTAGGTGGTGTTGACCGACTGCCCTCCCGGCCCACTGGAGCAGAAGGTGTCTTTCCGTACGTCGTTCATATCGATCTGCACATCTACCTCCTCCATTTCGGGCAGCACAGCCACGGTAGCTGCAGAGGTGTGCACTCGCCCCTGGGTTTCGGTAGCCGGCACGCGTTGTACCCTGTGCACTCCCGACTCAAACTTGAGCTTGCCATATACATCTTCGCCCGATACCATACTTACTATTTCTTTGTACCCTCCTGAGGTACCTTCGGTCAAGTCCATGATGTTGAGCTTCCAGCCCTGCTTCTCTGCAAAGCGCTGATACATACGAAACAGATCTCCGGCAAAAATAGCTGCCTCATCTCCTCCGGTTCCGGCTCGAATCTCCAATATCGAGTTTTTACTATCATTGGGGTCTTTCGGAATCAGCATTTGCTTCAGCTCTTCCTCCAGCTCCTCATTTTTATCATTCAACTCGTCCAGCTCCATTTTAGCCATTTCTCTAAATTCCGGATCTTTTTCGGTGGCCAGTATCTCTTTGGAGTTTTTTATATTTTCGAGCACGATCTTGTACTCATCGTATTTCGCTACTATTTTTTCCAGGTCTTTGTACTCCTTGCTCAGCTTCGAATACTTGTTCATATCGGTCATAGCGTCGGGTTGTACGATCAACTGACCTACCTCTTCAAACCTGTGTTTTATTTCCTCTAGCTTGTCTATCATTTCTTATCGTTCAATCAAAGCCTGCTACGCGTGTTTGATACAAAATTGTTTTTTAGAAAACTATTTACCCACTGCTTTTTCAGGCTGGCTGTAAACCTCACAAAACTAATGAATTGGACGAATATCACTAAGAGCACTGAAGTAATATTCAGGGCAAAAGCATTTAAAAATGAATGTTCCTTGCGGAGTTCGCTTTTCACCAGATACTAAGCATACGCTGTGCGCTGGTGAGGGATGGCGAATTTCCGAAAGTGAACAGCCAGCCAACGAAAAAAGTTGAGGATTGCAGTAAAGTTGACTACCGCTCTAATGTACCCACTTGTACCTCTACCTATAATCGGTCAAATCGCTTATATTTACTTCCAAACTTATACACATGAAACCTTTATCCCTCATAGTTGCGCTAACTCTTTTTTACTCCTCCTCATTTTCTCAAGCTAACTACGACGAATCCAAAGTACCCGACTATACACTTCCGGATTTACTTACATCGACTGCTGGTCAAAAGATTACTTCCGCCCAGCAATGGCAGTCGGTACGCAGGCCTGAAGTACTTAAACTAATGGAGGAATATGTATACGGCAGTGTGCCTGAGCTTGACTATAAGGTGAAGTTTTCGACAAAAAATCTAAAACTCAAGACTTTGCCAGAAACTATTGAGGCCAAAGAAGTAACGATCCGGTTCTACAACCAAAAGGGAAAAGTAGAAATGAACATGCTCGTTTTTTTACCCGCCAAAAGCAAAAGCCCCGTGCCGTTGTTTCTTGCCTACAATTTTTACGGCAACCAAAGCATACACCCTGATCCGGCCATAGCCATTAGCGAAAGCTATGTAAACAACAGCTCAAAATTTGGCATAGATAATAATCGAGTTGATGAATCGAGCCGGGGAATAAGAGTAGGCCGCTGGCCAATAGAAAATATAGTTGCCCGGGGGTATGGGTTGGCCACCATTCACTATGGTGATGTAGATCCTGATTTTCATGACGGATTTGCAAACGGCATACATGCCCTGGCAGATCGCTCTGCAGCCCAGTCCTGGCCTACTATCTCGGCGTGGGCATGGGGCCTGAGTCGTGCACTGGACTACCTCGAAACAGACAAGCAGGTGGATGCTACACGGGTGGCTGTGCTTGGGCACTCCAGACTTGGCAAAACTGCTCTATGGGCTGGCGCTACTGATCAGCGATTTGCTTTAACGATCTCAAACAACTCCGGATGTGGGGGAGCCGCTCTATCCAAAAGGCAATATGGTGAAACGCTCGCCATCATCAATCATGCATTTCCTCATTGGTTCAATCAAAAGTTTAAAACTTATAACCACAAAGAAGAAAGCCTCCCTGTGGACCAACACATGCTGCTGGCACTCATTGCACCCCGGCCGGTATATGTAGGCAGTGCTGTAGACGACCGCTGGGCCGATCCTAAAGGCGAATACCTGTCTCTCTACCATGCGGCACCTGTATATAACTTGTTTGGCGGTCAGGCTGAGTTACCTCAAACACAACCTCCTCTTGAAAAACCGTTGCACAGAGACAAGATGGCCTATCACGTTCGGGAGGGAAAACACGACCTCACAACCTATGACTGGGAGCAGTACATGAACTTTGCCGACTTACACCTAAAAACCAAATAATGCCTATTTTTAGGGCTTCACTACCGCATGATCTTTTTCAATAATTTCAGGTAATAAAACCATAACACGATTTTTCAACCTTTTCTCATCGTTCAGGCACGAAGTATTCTGGCCTGCCTTTTTGCTGTTGCTGGTGGCCCTGGTGTATAGCCTGGTAGATGAAACCGCATTCTTCAATGCTACATCAGCTACCAACACTTTTATTATCGACACCTTTGGCTGGCTGTTTAGCGGAGGCACGTTATTGATGCTACTCACATGCCTCGCTCTATTTTTTCACCCTGCTTCGCGGCAAAAAATCGGAGGTGCTGACGCCCTGCCCCTGCTCAATCGCTGGCAGTGGTTTTCAATTGTACTGTGTACCACCATCGCAACAGGGATTATTTTCTGGGGTACTGCCGAGCCCGTATATCACATCACTTCTCCGCCTGCATTTGCCAAGCTACCCCCCAACTCCGATGCAGCCGGCAACTTTGCCATGTCAGCCATGTACCTCCACTGGAGTTTTACGCCGTATGCCATCTATACTGTTCCTGCTGTTGTTTTTGCTCTGGCGTTTTATAATCAAAAGCTCCCTTTTAGCTTGCAGTCTACTTTGTTTCCTTTTCGGGGAAAAAGAAAAAACGAATGGCTGGGTGCGGGAATCGACGGTATATGTCTTTATGCGTTGATTGCCGGAATGGCAGCTTCTCTGGGAGCCGGCATACTTACTTTGTCTGGAGGAGTTCGGTATATGAGCGACCGGGAACCCGACGGACTGCTGGCCATCCTTACCCTGCTGATTGTATTGAGTTTTGTTGCTTCGGCCATATCCGGACTCATGAGGGGTATCCGCATACTATCCGATATCAATGCCAAAATATTCGCTGGCTTAACTGTCTTTGTTTTTATCTTCAGCGACCCTTTGGCTATTCTTCAGCTTTCGGCAGACGGATTGCTAACCTATTTTTCAAGTTTTTTCGAATACAGCACCTTATCTATAAACCACCCCAACGACCCCTGGCCCAAGAGCTGGACTACCTTCAACTGGGCCAATTGGCTGGCATGGGCTCCCATCACTGCGCTGTTTCTGGGGCGCTTAGGCTATGGCTATACGGTCAGGCAGTTTTTGCTTTTCAATTGGATTATCCCTTCTCTTTTCGGTATCGTATGGATGTCGGTTTTTAGCGGGGCTACTGTAGACATGCTGCTCCACGAGGATATACCTCTGGGCAATCTATTGAAAACTGCCGGGCCTGAATCCATCGTTTTCAAACTCTTTGAAAGTCTTCCGTTATCCAATCTGGTGGCTGGGGTGTTTCTTTTCACCGCTTTTTTATCTTATGTCACTGCGGCCGACTCCAACACCGAAGCAATGAGCGGAATCAGCTCTACGGGCATATCTCCCTCTTCTCCTACTCCTCCGTTGTTTGTCAAAATCTGCTGGGGGCTTACCATCGGTGCTGTGGCTTATGTAATGGTAAGTATGGCGGGCATTAAAGGTGTAAAAATGCTATCCAACCTTGGAGGGCTGCCCGCTCTTTTCCTTATTCTGGCGATTACACTAGGCTTAATCAAACTGATGCTTTTTAATAAAAAAACTGAGGTTTAGTCATACCACATTTACTTCCATTTCCAGCTCGATTCCAAACTTATCGGCTACTGAAGCTTGTATGTCTTTGGCCAGGGCAAAAACGTCTGCACCGCTACCTCCGCCATAGTTGACCAACACCAGCGCCTGGTTTTTATGTACACCCACATCTCCCAATCGCCTTCCTTTCCATCCGCACTGCTCTATAAGCCACCCTGCGGGCACTTTCACTTTCTGGCCGGGCTGATCATAACCGGGTATAGATTCGAATTCCGCTTTGAGTCCTTCAAAATCGACAGCATCGATCACCGGATTTTTAAAAAAGCTTCCCGCATTGCCTATTTCCTTGGGGTCTGGTAGTTTCGACTGACGAATACTAATCACTGCATCACTCACATCCTTTATCCCCGGCTGGGTAATTCCCATAGCAGCCAGCGTATCTTCTATTGCACCATAGGAGGTGTTTACATCCGGCTGCTTACTTAACCGAACGGACATACTCACGATCACATACTGATCTTTCAAATGCTGCTTGAACACACTCTGCCGATAACCAAAGGCACACTGCTCGCTGGTGAACACACGCAGCTTGCCTGTAGCACGCTCCACCGCTTCCAGTTGTACAAATACGTCTTTTATCTCTACGCCATAGGCTCCTATGTTTTGCATCGGAGCTGCTCCTACCGTTCCCGGTATCAGCGATAGGTTTTCTATTCCTCCATACCCTCTCTCTACGGCATACATCACCAGGCTGTGCCAGTTTACACCTGCCCCCGCTTTCAGTATCACTTGCGTATCGTCTTCCTCTACTATTTCGATTCCGCCTATCGCATTTTTAATAATCAGTCCGGAGTAAGGTTTCGTAAAAAGGATATTGGAGCCTCCTCCTAAAATCATCTTTGGAAGCGTATCAAATTCTTTATTCAACAGCACTTCCCGAAGAGCGTCCACAGTATTGACTTCTGTAAAAAAGGCTGCCTCACAGGAAATACCAAAAGTATTGAGGGATTGTAAAGCGTACGATTTATTTACCTGCTGCATGCAATTTCTGTCTTGTTTGTAGGGATTGTGCGCAAGTTATAAGGAAAGCGATAGACTATAAAATTTCTTTTTCTGCGTTGGCATTTTTTCGATCCAAAAAGGACAGATCAGGCAGGATTTTATGTAGTTGATTCTAAGTGGATTAATGTGGATAAAAATGTAGCTTTTGCCCTATGCCATGAAGCATATTTTTGTATTTTTGCACGACTTTAAAATCACTATATGAGCGAAGAAAAGAAAACCAACAAGACAGAATACTCGGCAAGTAATATTCAGGTACTGGAAGGACTGGAAGCTGTAAGAAAAAGACCTGCCATGTATATCGGAGATGTAGGGGTAAAAGGCCTGCACCATATGGTTTGGGAAGTAGTGGACAACTCTATTGATGAGGCGCTAGCCGGTCACTGCGATACTATAAAAGTAACCATTCACGAAGACAATTCTATATCAGTAAGTGATAACGGGCGGGGTATCCCAACCGACTACCACGAAAAAGAGAAAAAATCTGCTTTGGAGGTAGTAATGACCGTACTGCACGCCGGTGGTAAGTTCGACAAAGACACCTATAAGGTGTCCGGAGGTCTCCACGGTGTGGGAGTTTCCTGTGTAAACGCACTATCTACTGACCTAAAAGCCGTAGTACACCGCAAAGGAAAAATTTACGAACAGGAATATAAAATCGGCGTACCTGTAGCTCCTGTAAAAGAGACAGGAACAACAGACATAAACGGTACTACGATACACTTCTGGCCGGATGCCAGCATTTTCACCGTTACGGAATACAAATACGAAACGGTAGCCAACCGATTGAGAGAGCTTTCCTTTCTCAATGCCGGCATTCGCATATACCTGACCGACCTAAGAGAAATAGAAGAAGACGGCAATCCAAAGTCCGAAGAATTTTATTCGGAAGGCGGCCTGATTGAGTTTGTTGAGTATCTGGACATTTCCCGCGAAAAACTCATCCCTACTCCAGTATATATGGAAGGTGAAAAGGGAGGAGTACCCGTGCAGGTAGCTATGTCGTACAACACATCATTTTCAGAAAATGTAGTGTCGTATGTAAACAACATCAACACGATAGAAGGCGGTACGCACGTTGCAGGTTTTCGCCGGGCACTTACCCGTACGCTAAAAGGCTATGCCGAACGATCGGGGCTGCTGGACAAAGTAAAGGTAGACATCAACGGAGATGACTTTAGAGAAGGGCTGACTGCCGTAGTATCTGTAAAAGTAGCCGAGCCTCAGTTTGAAGGACAAACCAAAACCAAACTGGGCAACTCAGACGCTATGGGTGCAGTGGATACCTCGGTAAGTGAAATACTAAACGACTACCTGGAAGAAAATCCTAAAAATGCCAAGCAGATCGTTCAAAAAGTAATACTGGCTGCACAGGCAAGACACGCCGCTCGAAAAGCCCGGGAAATGGTACAGCGTAAAAACGTACTATCCGGCACAGGACTGCCTGGCAAACTGGCCGACTGCTCTGAAAAAGACCCTTCAGTATGCGAACTATACCTGGTAGAGGGAGACTCTGCCGGCGGATCGGCAAAGCAGGGACGTGATCGTAAGTTTCAGGCCATACTGCCGCTACGAGGAAAGATCCTGAATGTAGAAAAAGCGCAGGAGCACAGAATATACGACAATGACGAGATCAAAAACATGATCACTGCACTCGGCATCAAGTTTGGCACTGAAGACGATGAAAAAGCACTGGACATGAGCAAGTTGCGCTACCACAAAATCATCATCATGACAGATGCCGATATTGACGGAAGCCACATTCGTACGCTTATCCTGACTTTCTTTTTCAGGTACATGCGTTCGCTCATCGACAATGGTTACCTCTACATCGCTTTGCCTCCTTTGTATCTGCTAAAAAAAGGAAAGCAGGAACGCTACGCCTGGTCAGAAGAAGACCGTATGCGGGTAGTAAAAGAACTGGCCAAAGACGGCAAAGAAGACTCAGTAAGCGTACAACGCTACAAAGGTCTGGGAGAGATGAACCCTGAGCAACTCTGGACAACTACCATGAACCCTGAATTTAGAAGCTTGAAACAGGTGTCGATCGAATCAGCTGCAGAAGCCGATCACTTATTTTCGATACTCATGGGCGATGAAGTTGCTCCAAGACGTGAGTTTATCGAGAAAAATGCAAAATATGCAAACGTAGACGTATAAGCGTTTATCCCATATAAAAACATGAATAGCGGACATTGGTCCGCTATTTTTTTTTCTGACGAGCAGTAAGCCAGCTTGCTTCCATCACACACACATCCTCTACGTACCCCTTCCCCTGCTGGACTATCAAATTTGAAGTAAGCCTTACATTCTGAATCTGATAAAAAACCTTTTGACCGATCTTTACTTTTCCCTTAAAACGAATAAAATCAACTTTGGCTAGCAAAAACGTGCCGCTAGTCAACCCCGCCTGTCTGACACCTGCGCCTCCACATTGCACAATAGACTCAACCAACAGCATGGGCGGAACGAATGCGCTTTCTTCCTGAAACCAAAGAGCTTTGTGATCCGGAGAAAAGGTGAAATCTGCTGCCACTTCTTCTGCATCAGCTTTTGTGATTTCATCTACAAACAAAAAAGCCTCACCGTGAGGCAACAAATCTTTCGGTTTCATACTTTTTTTCACCTGTGGCAGGACTTATGGAGGCATTCCCTCAGAGCCTATTTACCATTTACAAAACGACTCAACCAAAAAACACCTACATGCTTTCATCCTTTTCCAATAATGATTAACATCGTAACTAACCTAAACAGGCACGCGTTGAACCTGCGAATAAAATACAAAACTATGAAAAAACACTTGCTCACACTGATTCTAAACCTGACAGCCATGACTGTTGCGTTAGCCCAAACCATGGATTTTGAATCGTACAACCCTCCCTCTACGCTGGTCGTTCCTGAAAACATCGTTACGCGCGCGAAGTATCCTTTCATAGACGTACACAACCATCAGTTTGGCATGAATACTCAAAACCTGGACAATCTGGTGAAGGAAATGGATGAACTGAATATGAAAGTGATGGTAAACCTGAGTGGCAGGGGACGCGGCAGCACCCAGTACCTGATGGATGTATTGAACAATGTCAAGACCAACTACCCCAATCGGTTTATCATTTTCACAAACATTGATTTCTCAAACATAGACGACCCCAACTGGACTAAAAACGCCGTAAAAACCCTGGAAGAAGATGTGAAAGCCGGAGCGAATGGCCTGAAAATATACAAAAGTCTGGGACTAAGGCACACCGACAGCAAAGGAAACCGCATAGCCGTAGACGATCCCAGAATAGATCCCATCTGGGCAAAATGTGGTGAGTTGGGCATTCCGGTGCTCATACACTCTGCCGATCCCAAGCCTTTTTGGGACCCTCATGATGCCAACAACGAACGGTGGCTGGAGCTGAAAACCAGACCCGGAAGAAAACGCTCTGACACTGATCCGGCTCCCTGGGAAAGCATTATAGCTGAGCAGCATAGCGTATTTGCCAGACACCCCAACACTAAATTTATCAACGCACATCTGGGCTGGTATGCCAACAACCTCGACAAGCTGGCCGAACTGATGGATAAGTATCCCAATATGTATTCTGAAATAGGAGCTGTAATAGCCGAGCTGGGGCGTCAACCTCGGCATGCACGGGCCTTTCTTACCAAGTATCAGGACAGGGTAATGTTTGGAAAAGACGCCTATAATAAGGAGCAATACTACACGTATTTTCGTGTGTTAGAAACAGCAGACGAGTACTTCCCCTACTACAAAAAATACCATGCATATTGGAAAATGTACGGATTGGACCTGCCCGATGAAGTATTGAAAAAAATGTACTACAAAAATGCGCTAAAGGTAATTCCTAATATAGACAAGTCTCTGTTTCCCAAAGACTAACCTCCACAATGCGCTGCTTTGATTTCATCTACCCTAGGATTCATTACCCTAAACCACAGAGGTGGAATCAAAGCCAGCAGCATCATTCCCGGGTAGCCTGTAGGCATTTGCGGGCTGTCCTTACCCGATTCCAATAGCTGGTACCTCTTGCTTGCCTTGTAGTGGTGATCTGAGTGACGCGACAACTCAAACAGAATTACCCTACCGATAATATGATCTGAATTCCAGGAATGCCAGGGCCTCACACGTTCGTATTTTCCCTCGTAGTTTTTATTCCTAACCAACCCGTAGTGCTCTATGTAGTTCACGGTTTCGAGCAGCAATACACCAAACACAGCAGCCACTAAAAACGCCAACAGCACTTTTGTACCAAAAAACGCAAAAACCACTATAAGAAGACCAACCTGAGCAAATTGATACACCACCATCCTGTTGGATACTGACAGCACCGGTTTCGACAGCTTGCGCATACGGCGAGCTTCGAGTTGCCAGGCCTGCCACCAACTGGTAAAGTTAGACCTAACCCAAAACCAAAACACCCACTCCCCTTTGCGCGCTGTAGCCGGGTCGTCAGGTGTAGCTACATGCTTATGATGCCCCGCATTGTGATAGGGCAAAAAATGCATATCCAATGAGGATAAAAGCAACAACTCTCCTACTAATTGTTGCCATCGGCTCTTTCTATGACCTAACTCATGGCCCACATTGATACCAAATACTCCACACATAAGCCCCATAGCCGTAACTATGCCGGTTAACTCCAGCAGCGACCCGGTGTGGTTTTGTACTGTGTAAAAAAAGAAGATCAGAAAAGCATACTGAACCGGCAATATTACCCAAAGCAATAGGTCATATACTTTTGCATTGGCTATTTCTAACTGCTCCCGCTGACTCAGGTTGTGACGAACAGGTTTGAAAAACAATTCTGCCACAGGCACCACTCCAAAAAAGAAAATCAACGAAAAAAACGTCATTAATCCCTCTCCGGTAAAAGACAAATAAACCGTAACAGGCAGTGAGAAAACACTGAGGTAGCGTATGAATCGTAGCTTCTTCACATCATTTGAGCAATTGGAGGTAAGCCCAGGTCAATTTACTCAAATTCCAAAAGATTTATTGTTAACATTGCGGTGAAATTGAAAGACCCTTCCCTGGCTGACAAAAGGTTCACACCGCTCTACCATGTGGTTTGTTTCTAACATAATGACAATTCATGAAGATTTCAGCATCTATTTATTCCAATAAAGACAGAACAGTAGAAGACCTGGCTCAGGAACTAGACCAATGCCACATCGACTACTTCCATGTAGATTGCAACGACGATATATCTGTTTTTGATGACATCAAGCGCATACGTGCGGTCAGCAATACACCGATTGACCTGCATGTAATCAGCGATACACCTGAAAAATACCTCCCCCTGATAGAGGAGCACAAGGTAGAATACGTTTCTTTTCAATACGAAAATCTACCCGGCAAGCTTTCGCTTCCGCAAAGTGAGCATACACAATTTGGACTGGCTATCGTGTCTGACACACCCATCGAGGTATTTGAAGACTATCAGGATACATGTAGTTTCGTACTGATAATGACTACTACGCCCGGTCAGAGTGGGGGGAAGTTCAGACCGGACAACTTCAGAAAGGTACGAGACTTTCGCAACACCTATCCCGGTGTGTCTATAGAGGTAGACGGAGGTGTTAATGATGAAGTAGGATTTATTTTGCGTATGATGGGAGTAAACTCCGTGGTATCGGGATCATACCTCGTCAACAACGCATCTATCCCAACTGCACTCCTTCACCTCAAAAGCTCCATTATTCACTCTGACTTTAAAGTCGGAGATTTTGCTATACCGCTTGAAAACTGCCCGGTACTAACCGACGGGCAGTATGAGGTCAAAGACATCATCCGTAAAATCGAAGATTACAATCTGGGCTTCACTTTTTTTACGGATGAAAAAGGGAAATTCACAGGGTTGTCCAGCAATGCCGATGTACGCCACGGCATGCTCAAACACCTCGACGACCTGAATGCCATAACTACTGAAGACATCATTAACCGAACACCCGTGACAGTAGAGGAGAATCAGACGATTTCGCAGCTACTGCACCTGATTCAATCCAAAAAATTTGTAATATCCTTCCTGCCGGTAGTAAACCCCGAAGGTAAATTGACAGGAGGACTTTCGTTTATTCACTTAATCCGAAGCGAATCATGATCATTCATCTTAAAGAAAACACAGCAGACGACAAAGCAATAGCACTGGCAGAAAAAGCTTCTGCTATTTACTATAAAAAAGAAAATCAATACGTACTGATAACCGGCTCAGGTCAGAAAGAATTGCACCCCGATCTGGAAGCCTACACGGAAGCCTTCTTTCCCATGTCGTCAGACATACAACTGGCCAGCAAAGACTATCGCCCGCAACTACGCGAAATCACCATCGGCAATGCTACTATAGGTGGCAGCACCAACAACACCCTGATGATTACAGGGCCTTGCTCTATAGAGTCGATGGAACAAATAACCCAAAACGCAGAATTGCTAAAAAAACACAACCTCACAACTCTAAGAGCCGGCTGCTACAAACCTCGCACATCGCCATACTCCTTTCAGGGTCTGGGACTCGAGGGTCTGAAAATGCTGGACAAAATACGGGACCAGTATGGCTTTAACATTATCACTGAAGTTCGTGATTCTACTCATATCGATGAAGTAATCGAATATAGCGACATCATACAAGTAGGTGCCAAAGCCATGTACGACCAGGGTATTTTAAGAAAATGTGGTAAATCCGGAAAGCCCGTCCTGATCAAACGTGGGTTTGGCACTACACTACAAGAATTTGTGCAATCCGCCGAGTTTGTACTCTCGGGCGGCAATGAAGACGTAATGCTATGCGAAAGAGGCATTCGGACTTTTGAAACAAAAACCCGGTTTACACTCGACCTATGCGGTGTAGCCTGGCTAAAAGAACATACCAATCTACCTGTAATATTAGATCCGAGTCATGCGTTGGGTTATCGATATGGTATTGGCGACCTTACCCGAGCCTGTGTAGCCATGGGGGTAGACGGCCTGCTTATCGAAAGCCATCCCAACCCTGCTGTAGCGAAATCGGACGCTGCTCAGCAGCTCAATTTTGAGGAGTTTACTACCATGTACGAAAGCCTGCAAGGTGTAGCTGCTGCGGTAGGAAGAACAATCATCTAATCACGTAATAAATAAATCAAGAGAATGCAACCCACATTATTAGTATTAGCTGCCGGTAGAGGCAGTCGGTTTGGTGGTGCCAAACAAGTAAGCGAAATGGGACCTTCTGGCGAAACCATTATGGAGTACAGCATCCACGATGCACTCAACAATGGCTTTGGCAAAGTGGTACTTGTAATCAACAAAGAGGTAGAAGCTGACACCAAACAAATCATCAAAAACACTAACATCGATCCGGATAAAATAGCCTATGCCTATCAGGATCTGTTTGTAGAGCACATCAGCCCTGAGGTACAGCAGGCAAGGCTAAAGCCATGGGGCACAGCGCATGCTATACTTGCAGCCGAAAAGCTCATCAATGAGCCTTTTGCCATGATCAATGCTGACGACTTTTATGGCAAAGATGCTTTCAAAACCATGGCAGACTTTCTGGCCAATGAGGCTGCAAAGGATCCCTCGAAATACAGCATGGTGGGTTATGAACTGATCAATACCCTTTCTGATAACGGAACTGTTTCGAGAGGAATATCGGTAAGTGATCAAAATGGTCACCTGGAATCAATTACTGAAACCCACGGGATTTTTGCCAAAAACGGAAAGATACTACACACCACCCCGGACAATGAGACTGCTGAAGTAAAAGCAGGACTGGCGTCTATGAACTTCTGGGGCTTCAACCCCAATCTTTTTGCCGAAATGCACAGTCAATTCAAGGACTTTTTGGCTAGCACTCCTGACCTCACCAAAGATGAGTTTCAGATTCCTACTGTAATAGACAAAATGATCCACGACGGCAAAATCACCGTATCTGTACTACACTCCAGCGCCAAATGGTTTGGAGTCACATATAAGGAAGACCGCCCGGTGGTAGTAGAAAAACTGGCCGGTTTTGTAAACGACGGTGTATACAAAAGCCCGCTCTGGCAATAAAAACTTTTCAATAACCAAAGCCATGTCCAAAAAAATAAAGATCGGCGATCAGATTCCTGCTTTTTCACTACCCGACCAACACGGTAATACGGTGAGCATCAGCGATACTCCGGGCAGGGCTTTGGTTATTTACTTTTACCCCAAAGACGACACTCCGGGCTGCACCAAAGAAGCTTGTGCCTTTCGCGATCAATACGAGGATTTTACAGCTCAAGGGGCCGAGGTTATCGGCATCAGCAACGACAGTCCTGCTTCACATCTACGCTTTGCTCAAAAGCACAACCTCAACTTCACACTACTGAGCGACCAGCAACGAAAAGTAGAAAAGCTATTTGGAGTACCTCGCACAGCTTTAGGGTTTATCACAGGGCGAGTAACCTACGTGGTAGCTCCCAACGGCAAGGTAGTACACTTTTTCAATTCGCTCTTTCAAGCCGAAAAACACATACGCGAAGCGCTGAAAGCCATCAAGGCCATCTCCTAACACCGCCTCTTTTTCTTTGAAAGCTGTGGGCTAAGGGTTTTATTTGCAACAAACTAAAACCACACAGCATGTCGACAAAAACAGCAGTAGTAACAGGGGGTACCAAAGGAATAGGCAAAGCCATCATTGAACGCTTTATGCAAGAGGGCTTTGATGTAATTGCCTGTGCAAGAAACGCCAAAGATCTGGAAAAGCTAACTGCAGATATGGAAAGCAGTGGCCATGCAGGCAAATTGTATACTCAGGCTACTGATATGTCTAAAAAAGAAGAGGTTGACCGTTTTATCGATTTTGTGCACAACAAAACCAATGCGCCAGATGTGGTAGTTAACAATGCAGGTGTTTTTATACCCGGTGCAATTCACAGTGAAGACGAAGGCAACCTGGAGCTGATGATAAACACCAACCTATACAGCGCCTACCACCTTACACGCGGGTTGATTTCCGGCATGATGGCTAAAAAATCGGGGGATATATTCAACATTTGCTCGGTAGCCAGTGCTATGGCTTATGCCAATGGTGGCTCATACAGTATTTCTAAGTTTGCCATGTATGGTATGTCCAAAGGCCTGAGAGAAGAAATGAAACCCCATGGCGTACGCGTTACGGCCGTTTTGCCGGGAGCCACTTTAACGGCCAGCTGGGATGGCATAGACCTGCCTGCCGACCGCTTTATCAAACCAGAAGACGTAGCAAATACTGTATGGTCGGCTCACTGCATGTCGCCTAATACTGTAATAGAAGATATCGTTATCCGACCACAACTGGGAGATATTTGATTTTTAGTATATTACTGCTATGAACAAGGCACTGAAGATCACTCTTATGGTATGCCTGGGGCTAATCGGCATAGCCATAGTTGGCGGTATTGCCACGGGCATTACTCCCCTTTCTATGGGGTTGCATGACGCATACTACCAACCCGAAGGGATAGGCCTCAACGGCTATGACCCTGTATCCTATTTTTCAGATACTCCCCAAAAAGGAAATACACAATACACCTATACCTGGGCGGGAACGGAATGGCAGTTTGCCACCGATGAAAACATGAGGCTATTTAAGATGTCTCCTGAAAAGTACGCACCTCAATACGGCGGTTATTGCATGTTTGCTGTTAGCGCCGGGTTAGCTGCTCCTGCCGATGCATCTATCTGGGAGATACACAACGACAAGCTTTACCTCTTTTCTAATGAAGAAGTGAAAAAAGAGTTTGCTAAAAACCGGGATCAGATGATCAATACTTGCGACCAGGCCTGGCAATAAAAAAGCTGCCCGAAAGCCGATGATATTCATCTTTTCCCGAGCAGCTTTTATCAAAAAAAACCTTTTCCTTCGCCGCTAGCTCTTTTTCAAAGCCTGATCGATAATAAATGCTACATGCTGTCGATGCGCTTTTGTAGCCGTATCTCCATACGACCCTGCTGCTATTTTACGTACTGCTTTGAGGTTGTACAAAGCCATAGACTTAGCCATGTTAGTATAGTTACTCTTCTCATCTATGATATTGATCAACCGTTTTACATATTCCAATTGCAGGTTTTGCCTGAAAGAATTTACCGATTTATAGGCATCCGCTTTAAATATGGCATTGTTGAGGTCTGTCATGTACTCTGCCAGTTTGTATTTATTGCCATACAATTCACTATCGCTGATACGCTGTAGTGTGTTTTGATGCAAAATATGTGAAAGCACATCCTTTTGTGAAGCTAGTACACGCGCATGTAGCTTGGGATCCTCCGGGCCGGAAAAGAAATTAAACCCTCTTCGCTGCATAGCCAGGTAATTAAACAAATCACTTGGCGCATCATAAGCATTGGGCGCAAACACATACTTAGTAAGTGTGTTCATCGCTCGTTTTTGATCTGTATAAGCTACAGGTGTATAGGGTTTTGTCTGTGTATCTTGTCCTGCCATGGATCTATCTACATACACTCCGCCTATAAAGCGCGACACCACTCGACCGGCAGTAGCATACTGTCGGGTAAGTGCATAAAAAGCCTGTGTCAGTTCCTGATAAGATTCTCCTTCTGTGGTGTATTTGTCTTTTAATTTACCCATCAGGTCGTTTACTATTTCAAACCTGTCAATCGAGTATCCGATTTGATCGTTTGACAAATCTCCTATCATCACCCTGGGGTCTATCGCCTTGCCGGCTGCCCGCATATCATCAGCGTCATTGCCAAAAATCAACTCAGGACGGGTAGATTTTGCCAGTATTTTTTCTAACTCCTCCTGGTTATCTACAGGTGTGTAGCCAAATTCGATAGCCCAAACATCGTAAGGTCCCACAGCCACATCGTAATAATGCCCTTGCTTGCTCCTGTCTTTAGTAAGGTTAATGGCCGTATAGTCCATCACCGAACCGGTCAGACATTTTCCTTCTATAAAATCTTTATCGGCCAATTGCTCCGGTGAAAACCGCTGGCTTGCTTTCATGTTATGATTCAGCCCCAGCGTATGTCCTACTTCGTGCATTATCAGTGCGATCATTGACTCTTCCTGCATGCCATTAAGTTCTTTTTCTGAAGCTCCGTCTGCCAGCAATGCCGCCTGCCCAAACATCCTGTTGTCGTGCATCAGGTCACTTGCACTGCATAGTGTAGGGTCAAAGGCAATCTGATCCAACGCCTCTTCGTAGGAATCATAACCGTTGATCATATCAAACAGTTTGCTGTAGCGCACTCTGTTGGTGTGGTGAACAAACTCCAACATTATGTCTGCCCCTAATATCTGCCCCGTGCGTGGGTTCACAAAGCTGGGGCCGTATCCGCCAAAAGGAGGGTTAGGAGAAGAAGTCCACCGCAGTACGTTGTAGCGAATATCTCCGGCATCCCAGGTAGCATCATCGGGTTGAACCTTTACCTGCACCGCATTTTTAAACCCTGCCTGTTCAAAAGCTTTGTTCCATGCGAGCACACCTTTTTTAATGGCTTCTCTAAACTCCATAGGAGTAGTGTTTTCTATCCACCAAACTATAGGCTCCACAGGTTCAGAAAGTGCTGCATTTTTGTCTTTTTTCTCCAAATGCCATCTATGTACCAAGTCCCGGTAAGGGATGGCTTCTTTAGTGGTCATGTCTGTTACCTGAGTCGTAAAATACCCCACCCGAGGATCATCTATCCTTGGTTGGTAGTTATTGTCAGGTACTGCTATAAAACTATGCTGCACCTGCACCGCAACATGGCGCAGGTCGGTAATGGCATCCGAATTAATCGGATTAGGCTTTTTGTTATCAAAAGCATACTCCACAATCACATCTACATTTTCATCATAGCCTCTTACATCTATGTACTTGGTTTTTTCGCCGTTGATTCCTCCCAACTTAAATGCATTAGGATTTTTCGAAAATGCAGTCACATCGATAACTCCCAATACATCTTTTAAAAACAAGGGATCCGCTTTAATCAGATACTGTTTTTCTTCAGGGCTACCTGCTTCTATTTTGGCAGAAAACAATATAGCCGGCGAAATGTTTGCATCTGCCGCTTTGCTTATGGGGTTGTTCGGATCGAAATAAAATGAAGTATTCTGACTTACAAACTCGATTTTGTTGTAGTACTTCCTGATCTTAAAAATTTTAGAACCTCTGAAACTCCCTTTATTCATTCTCGCTTCAGTGATCCCGTTTTCAAAGTAGTAAAAGTGGATAAACTCCTTTTCCAGTTGCTCTTCTTTCACAACCATTTTCATACTACCTGAAACCGAATCACGATAAAAAGTAAACAGACCTTCGATGCGATCGTGCTTTTTCACCGCATCGGCTACTTTTTTAGGCCCCTCCTCTTTTTTCTTTTCGGGAGCTACATTTTCTTTTTCGTCACCTTTTTTCTTTTTCTTCTTTTGTGCTGACACATCCCAACCAAAGATCAGGACAGCCATGAGCGCCAGACTTAGTATGCGCATTGTGTTGTGTTTCATGTTTTTGTGGGTTAAAATTTTTATACAAAAGTGTTGTAAGTTAGTTTTTCTATTTCAGCTTTTGTTTGTTTTGGTTTTGAGCGGTTGTATTTGTTGATAAATAGCCTCTGAGTGTTCGATAAAGTACAGTTTATGCATTTTCGACTATCATTCGGAGGCATATCAGTATCCATAACCAATTAATTTAGAACCGCATTTCCTCAAAAAAAGTGGCAGCACATTACCTTTGTGGATTATGAAAAACAAGCTATCGTATTGCCCAAGCCTAACCCATTATGCGCGGCGCAACGCCACCGAAGTATCTATCGGAAATATTCCATTGGGGGGCAAGCATCCCATCAGAGTGCAATCCATGACTACTGTAGACACTATGGATACCGAAAATTCGATTGCTCAGGCTATTCGTATGATCGAATCGGGATGCGAATACATACGCATAACTGCTCCCAGCATAAAGGAAGCTGAAAACTTGCGCCACATTCGCGACGGACTCAGGGCAAAAGGCTATACGACACCCCTGGTAGCTGACATCCACTTTACACCAAACGCAGCTGAAGTGGCCGCCGGTATAGTGGAAAAAGTACGGGTTAACCCCGGCAACTACGCCGATAAGAAGAAATTTGAAAACATAGAATATACCGATGAGTCGTATGCTCAGGAGCTAGCTCGTATCAAAGAAAAATTCACTCCTCTGGTGGAACTATGCAAAGCCAATGGCACTGCCATGCGCATAGGCACCAACCACGGCTCGCTTTCGGACAGAATTATGAGCCGGTATGGCGACACTCCTTTGGGCATGGTAGAATCTGCGCTGGAATTTTTGCGCATCTGCGAAGCGTTGGATTATCACGATATAGTGCTTTCGATGAAATCGAGCAATACACGTGTGATGGTACAGGCGTACCGCTTGCTGGTACACAAACTCGACCAAGAGGGCATGCGCCCCTACCCACTACACCTGGGAGTAACAGAGGCCGGGGAAGGAGAGGATGGAAGGATAAAATCTGCAGTAGGCATAGGCACCTTGCTCGAAGACGGTATTGGCGACACAATTCGCGTATCGCTTACCGAAGACCCGGAATTTGAGGCTCCTGTGGCTCAAGCACTGGTAGACCGCTACACAGACCGCCCAAATGACACAAGTGCTGAAGAGATAGTATCTCCTATAGATCCGTTTAGTTACCACAGAAGGGCTACATCTGAAGTTGAAAACATCGGGCATGAAAACGTACCGAGAGTGATAGCAGATTTCAGCCACCTCTCTGCAGTACAAATTGAAGACCTCAAAGCCGTGGGGCACTTTTACTTGCCAGAGCCCGATAAGTGGCGCATGAACGATACCGGCGCTGACTATTTATACACAGGCGACCACCCTGTGGGCTTTATGCTCCCCAATGGGCTGAAAGAAATCATCAACTACGACATCTGGGCTTTAGGTACTGAATCAGAAAATCAATTTCCATTGATTGATGTCACCACATTCGAACCCGGCAACAAGCTTCATAGCAAGCTTAACTTCTTAGCTGTAGATGCCGAAAATACGAATGCGATTTCTGAACTACCCAAAGACGGGCCTTTTGTATTGCTACTAAGCACCACCCACACGCATGCCATGCCTATTCTGCGGCGCTTTATTTTCGAATTGATCCATCAAAACATAACGCTACCGGTGGTGGTTCGCCGGTCGTATGAAGACCTGGATGAAGCCCGCTTTCAGCTATATGCAGCAACAGACGTAGGTGGCCTGCTTATAGATGGTCTGGGCGATGGCATTATGCTTAGCTGTATTCAACAAGCCCTCCAGCAAAGCAAGCTGGCCAACAGTACTGCGTTCGGCATATTGCAGGCTGCTCGCACACGCATGACCAAAACAGAATACATTTCCTGCCCATCCTGCGGCCGCACGCTTTTCGACCTACAGGAAACCACAGCTATGATCCGCAAGCGCACCGATCACTTAAAAGGAGTGAAAATAGGCATTATGGGCTGCATCGTAAATGGCCCGGGAGAAATGGCCGATGCTGACTATGGATATGTAGGATCTGGCAAAGGTAAAATCACTCTTTACAAAGGGCAGGAAGTAATAAAGCGAGCTGTACCCTCTGAAAACGCTGTAGACGAACTCATAGAAATAATAAAAGCCGATGGGGCATGGATAGAGCCCGAACATGCCACGGCCGAAGCATAAAAAAGCTTCTTTAAACTAGTTTAAAGAAGCTTTGATATGTAAAAAGTGCCATTTTATCTGAGCAATACACCCAGCGTAAAACCTGCACTAAATGCCATTGGAAAATCATTGTCGCCGGCAGAGTAGCCATAATAGTACCCCTGTTCATCGTCGTTGGAAAAGCCGTACCCCATGCCGATGTGCCAATCTAGTGTCATCACATTTCCGAGCACGTATTGCTTGCCATAGTTTATCAAAAGAGCTCCGGACGTAATCGTCTTTTCTGCCCTGTCAAATTCTTTGTGGCTAAACACCGAGAGGGCTAGCTCAGGACGGATATACCCTCCTCTGAGCAAGTGCGTGCCGAAAGTGCCTTGTGTAGCATAGTCGGGTTTCAATTTAAACTTCGGGCCTACTTTCACAAACACCCCATTGTCCCTGTAGTCGTCTATTTTCTTTCCCAAACCAATGATCCCTACCTTAGCTTCTATACTAGTGAAGTTTTTGATGTACCGCTCATAACCCAAGGTAGTATTGCCGGAAAGTGGCGAAAAAAACTCCATTTTGATCACACTTTTTTTCATGGCTGAATCCGGTAGTGACGTGACCGGCTGAGCTTGTGATACCATCCCTGCGGCAGATATCAGTAAAAATAATGCTATTGTTCTCATTTTATTTTAAGTTTTGTGTGGTACTTATGATGTCAATACCGACTCCCTGCCCCCCCAATAGCGACTCGTTTTTCCCCAACTTTTTATCCCGTAATGAGTTAAAGCCCAAAGAGCCATTATTTTGTATTATTTTTACCCTATAAACAAACCAGAGATGCAAAAAGAAGAGCCTCCACGTAACCACAACTCCCTCAAAGAATACTTTTCTATCGGAGAGGTTTTTACTTATTTTTTCAGAAAAAAAGACCCTAACAAAAAAACCGACATCAATCTGCGTATGATGCATGGTGTGAACAAATTTTCGATTATTGTGTTTTTACTGGGCATGACTTTTTTTATCATCAAAAAAATTTTCTTTCACTGATATGGATATCGAAAGCTATCGCAGCTACTGCCTTGCCAAGCCCGGCACCACAGAAGATTTTCCTTTCGATGAAAACGTGCTGGTATTTAAAGTATGCGGCAAAATGTATGCATTGACAGACGTAGAAGCCTTTGAAAGCGTAAATTTGAAGTGCGACCCTGAGAAGGCCCTGGAGCTACGCGAACAATACCCCACCGTGCAGCCGGGCTACCACATGAGCAAAAAACACTGGAACACCGTGCTGATGGATGGCAGCATTCCCGATGTGCTATTTAAGCAATGGATTGACGAATCGTATGCGCTTGTAGTAGCCAAATTGCCAAAAAAAGACCGGGAATCACTTCAGGGTTAGGGCTTAGGCAGAGTCGTTTCACCCTGCAATTTATCTCCTCAATCATTCTCTATTGTGGAAAATATTTTACATTTTTGACAGTTAGAGTATTGTGTTATGTGTAATCCGCCAAAATTTTCTTGCTGCGCGTGAGGTATATCCTTTATACCATAGTCTTTTTTGCCCTGTTGTCGGTGAGCTCCTGCAAAGACAAGGTGATATGCCCTGCTTTTCAGAGTACCTACATCCTGAATGACTCGTTGCGCATGGCTAAATTTTCACTTTTTGGCGAAGATTCACTCCCCAAATATCAAGTGGCTTCCAGAAGAAGTCGCTACGGCATTAGCAAGAAATACCGCCTTTTCAACTACCATAGAAAAAACTATGACCTGAGAAGTTCTCCCAAGGAAAATCAATTAGGCCCTCCGGCCAAAGATCCACTTTTTATCTATCCTGAAGACACTCTGGAACAAATGGATGAGGGTGTTTTCCTTGCCAGCGATTTTGCCGACAGTGACTCTACGGCTATCGATTCCACTGCTGTAGTACCCGATGTGATCGCTTCTGCCAATACCGAGCCCAAAGGCCCCAAGTATAAGTATCGATACGATCAACGCAACCCCTACAGTACTGAGCAGATGTACTACAACAAATACTTTGGTGATCTATTGGTAGACAAACGCCCTCCTGCCAAACCCGTACCTCCGCAAGAGGAAAGCGTAACAGCACCCAGCGACACCACTGCCACAGAGAAAAAATCAGGGTTAGGTTTTTTTAAGAAAAAGAAAAAACAGGAAGCCGATCTGGAGCAGGGTGACACAGATGAAAAACAGGAAGAAACAGCTGGAGAGGAGTAAAAAGCCTCTTCATTTTATACCTTTGTTTTTTGCGTTTCAATCTTTGATTTTCGACTATCATTATTTCTTATGCTTCAAAATCCGCACCCTCTAGCCGAACGTATGAGACCAACTTCCCTGAAGCAGTTGGTTGGCCAGGAACACCTCCAGACTGTGCTGAATCGGGCATTACAGTCCGGTGCTGTGCCATCTCTTATTCTCTGGGGACCTCCCGGAGTAGGCAAAACCACCATAGCCAACATTATAGCCAATGAGGCAGGGTTGCCCTTTTACACCCTGAGTGCTATTAGTGCCGGAGTAAAAGAGGTGAGGGAGGTAATACAACGAGCCCGAATGGGATCAAAGTCTATTTTATTTATCGATGAGATACACCGGTTCAACAAAGCGCAGCAAGACGCTCTGCTCAATGCTGTAGAAAAAGGTCATATTATACTGATAGGTGCTACCACCGAAAACCCCAGCTTTGAGGTCAACTCGGCTCTTTTGTCGAGGTGCCAGGTGTATACCTTGAAGTCGCTATCGGAAGAAAACCTGGAACAATTACTCGAAAAAGCACTGACCACTGACTCGATACTAAGCAAAAAGAAAATAAAAATAAAAGAAACAGGAGCTCTGATGCGCCTGTCAGGAGGAGATGCCCGCAAGTTTTTAAACCTGCTCGAGATCAGTGTAGAATCCTCTGCAGACAAAACCATAACCCTTACAGACAAATGGGTAAATGAGGTGGCCCAACAAAAAGCAGCTGTGTATGATAAAAAAGGAGAAATGCACTACGACATTATTTCTGCTTTTATCAAATCCATTCGCGGTAGCGATCCCAATGCTGCCGTATACTATCTGGCCCGAATGATTGAAGGTGGTGAAGATTTTAAATTTATCGCCCGAAGGCTGCTCATACTCGCCTCTGAAGACATAGGCAATGCCAACCCTACCGCTTTAGTGATCGCTAACAATACTTTTCAGGCAATAAATGTAATTGGCTATCCAGAGGGACGTATTATTCTCTCCCAGTGTGTTATTTACCTGGCCTGTTCACCCAAAAGCAACGCCAGCTACATGGCCATAAACAAAGCTCAGGCACTGGTAAACCAAACCGGCAACCTACCTGTACCCCTAAAACTCCGGAATGCTCCTACAAAACTCATGAAGGATATGAACTACGGCAAAGGCTATCAATACGCTCACGACCATGCCGGCAATTTTGTGGCTGACGAATTTTTACCAGACGAGCTCTCAGGCACCACCTTATTTGACCCGGGCAAAAACCCTCGTGAAGAAGACATGCGCAATAAATTGCGTGCTCAGTGGAAAAAAAAGTACGGATATTGACACAATTACCCCAAGACACAAAATTCAAAGGTGGTTGAAAGCCTTTTAGTACTTTCATTTTAACTTCTCTGTATAAAAAAACAGGTTGTTTACCATACTGAAACCCATACATACGGACGGTTCAGCACAACAAACAACCTGCTTTCAATTGTATTATACTATAAGGTGCCTGAGCAAAACCTTATTTTACAGCAAACTCTATCTTTAATTTCTCCCACTTCATAGACACTACTCCTTTATCATTTACTTCAAAAGTAAGAGACTCTGTCATAGGTGCTTTTTTGGGTGTTACAGTAAATGCATGCACATCTTTGGACTTGTCGTAGTTGTATGCACCCCATTGGTCAGGAACACTGTTGAGAATGACCTGCCACTTGTCTTTGCCCGGCACAGTAAACAATGCATACTTGCCTGCCTTAATTTCTTTGCCATCTATTTTCACATCATCTGAAAACGCGATCGTAGTAGCTTCATTTGCTCCGGTACGCCAGATTTTATCATAAGGCACCAGATCGCCCCAAATGACTCTGCCTTTCACAGAAGGACTGCTATAGTTGATGGTAATCTCTTTGCCGCTGACCTTACCCTTGGCGGTGGCAGGCGGACTGGCTCTTTTTTCCTGCGCCAGTATCAATTGACTGATAAGCACAAAAGCAACACATAAAATAGACGATGTTCTCAATGTTTTATTCATAATAATGTACAGTTTAAAAAAAGGATAGACGTACACATGAGTAAAAATGTTTAGCAAAGCTAAAATTTACATTCACGGAACAAAATACGACCTTCACGACTTAATTCTACCACCTATCCGGACATCCTTTTTAATCATCCTCAATTCATTATAATTTGTAGGCATGCTTACTAAATCCAAAAAAATACTAATTGTAGATGATGATGAAATCAATAATATCATCTGCAAAAAAATAATAAACGAATATAACGCCGCAATAAAAGTAACGACTGTGACAAATGGCAAAAATGCTTTGGAGCTCTTGCAAAACTCAGGCAATACTTCCTGCGTTCAACTTCCTGATGTGATCCTTCTTGACATCAATATGCCAGTAATGAACGGCTGGCAGTTCGTAGATGAGTATCGCAAGCTAGGTCCTGAGTTGCGCAAAAACATCACACTTTTTATGCTCAGCTCATCACAATACTATCAGGATCAGGAAACAGTATCACAATATCAGGAGGTTGAAGGTTTATTTACCAAACCGTTATCGACCAGTATTATGAATAAAATAGAATCAGTCTGTTTTTAATCTAAGTGTAGTAATTTAATTTTATGGCCACAACATCAGCAAACTAGTGCTTACATACTGCAAATGTTGTATCATGCTGCTTTTAATCTCCAGCAGTGTCTTTGCAACAAAAAAATCTTCTCAGAAGGGATTCAATCCTGAGTATTCTCTAGACCAGATGGTCATGGATCAGTGGACTAATGAAAATGGATTGATATCGAGCAACCTTACATCCATTTATCAATCGGATAACGGTTTTTTGTGGATTACTTCACACAATGGATTACAACAGTTTGACGGACTTAACTTCACTTCATTCACCAAACAGAATTCCCCCTTTCTCAACTCCAATTCCTTTTACCGATCGTATGAAATGACCGGCGACACTCTGTGGTTTACTACCGAACGTAGCGGTATAGTCTACATGTGCAAAGGCAAACTGCACGCCTTCAACTTAAACGACCGCATACCCAAAGCCACAATAACACTCTACGAAACCAAAGACAGCCAACTCTGGATAGGCACCAAAAACAGTGGCTTACATGTAAAAAAAACAAATGGAGATATCAAAAGAGTAGCGGATATTCCCGAGATAACCATCAACCACATAAACGAAGACCTTGACGGCAACCTCTGGGTTGCTTCCGACGGAAACGGCCTATACCAAATCACCCCTGAGGGCATAAAGGTTTATACGACGAACGATGGCCTGCATAGCAATGTAATTAACCACATAGCCATAGGTGAGCAGGGGGAGCTCTACTTAGCCACCATCAGCGGAGTAAACCGCCTGCACAATGGCATTGTCACAGATATACCTGCATTCAACAACATGGATGTAAATCAAATCCTGGAAGACAGCTATGGTACTCTTTGGGTAGCTGCCGAAGAGGGGCTTGTCCGTTGGAATGGTTCCGCAGATATATTCGAACACTTTTCCGAAGAAAACGGCCTACCGGCACGCCAGGTATCCGGACTCACCTTCGATCAGGAGGGCAGCCTCTGGGTAAGTACTAAAAAAGCCGGCTTGCTCCGCTTCAAAGTAGGCAAGGTGCACACACTTTCCGCACTTGACGGCCTTACCTCGGATGAAGTAAACATCATCAACAAAAAAGGTGACTCACTGATAGTGGGCACTGATAACGGAGAAATCAATATTTTGTACAATGGCAAATTCTCCGAAGTTGTTTGTGATAAAGACTTTCAACATGCCGGTATACGAGACTTTTTGTTTGACCATGAGGGAGCAGGATGGATAGCCAACTACAACGGGCTACTGAAAGTAACGCCTACCGGGAAAAAGAAATTTAACATAAAAAACGGCCTGCCGGCCAATGAAGTAAGGCGCATCTTTGAAGATAGCCAAAACAGGATATGGATAGCCACACGTACAGCCGGAGCGGTGTTGTTTGACGAGCAAGGCGATCATACTCTTTACAACAAAGCAAACGGCCTGTCCTCCAATTATATCTTTTCGATAGAAGAGGACCGGAAAAAAAACATAGTAGTAGGAACCAACGCCGGAGGTCTGTCGGTAATAGACCAAAACGGCACTGCAAACACCTATCACTTCGACGATGACAACTCGGGTATATTGATTTTTAATACTCACATCGACCATGATAACAGCTACCTTCTCTGCACTAACATCGGGCTCTACCATTTTTCAGATGGGCACTTTACTCCTATAGCTATTGGAGATGCCACTGATCCAATTACCCTTTTCGACCTGATAGAAGACAATAAGGGCAGCTTCTGGCTCACGTCCAACATAGGTATTCTAAGAATAAACAAAAATGATCTATACCGTTTTCTGAAGGGAGAAATAACCCTAATAGATTATGAGTTGTTTGACAAAAATGAGGGTATGCTCAGCAATGAATGCACAGGCGCTACACGCTCGTTTTTAGATGAAACCACCGGAAAAATCTATGTCCCCACTTTCAAAGGTGTGGCTGTAATTGATCCTTCTATCGAAATCGAAAACAAACTATTGCCCCATATCGACATTACGTCTTTCAAAGTAGACGATCGGGCTGTGGATATCTACCAACCGAAAATAATAGTAGAACCCGGCGCATTTCGATACACTTTTGATTTCACGGCTCTGAGCTTTCTGTCTCCCCGCAAAGTCCAGTTTAAATACAAACTCGACGGCATAGACAAGGACTGGATAGGCCCGGGGCATCACCGTACAGTAGAGTACACCAACTTGCCTCATGGTAAATACACTTTTAAGGTAATGGGAACAAACAGCAAAGGCCTGTGGAGTGACCATGTTGCCAGTGCCGAATTCACAGTATTGCCACGTTATTACGAAACTTCCTGGTTTTACATACTGCTGTGCATCATCCTTGGCCTGATTCTACTCCTAATATACAAGTGGCGGGTACGGGACATCACCAAAACCAATCTGGCGCTGGCAAAAATCAACACCGAATTGGATCGCTTTGTGTACAGCGCCTCGCACGACCTAAGAGCACCGCTGGCCTCTACTATTGCACTGGTAAACATAGCCAAAGTAGAGCCCAACGAACAAGGTAAAAACGAGTACCTCGAGCTAATAGAAGAATGTGTTGGAAAAATGGATCAGTTCATTACAGACATTATAGATTTTTCGCGAAACAAAAATCAAGAAACTAAACCTGAAGAATTCAATATCGAAGAATTGGCAAGTGATATTTTTGACAACCTCAAATACCTGAAAAAAGCCAGCAATGTAGAATGCTCGGTAACCATGGTGGGAGACAAAGTAGTATTTGCCGACAAATTGAGAGTGAAAATGCTGCTAAGCAATCTTATTGCCAATGCCATAAATTACTCCAACGAAGACAATAATACGCCATTTGTTCGTATAGCTATAAACAACAAGGGAGCTTATGTCACCATCACGGTAGAAGACAATGGCATAGGCATATCCGACAAAGAAAAGGAAAAAGTATTCGAGATGTTTTATCGCGCACATGAGCAAAGCAAAGGCTCTGGACTGGGGCTTTACATCGTTCAGGAATGTATAGAAAAGCTAAAGGGCAAAATCAGCATGACATCTGAAGTAGGAAAAGGAACGCGTTTTGACATCTCTATACCAAAAGCATAACTATCTATGAAAAAAATCATCGGACTATTTACCATTTTGTCCATTCTGGCAGGATGCACTGCCCAACAGATCCAACAGGCAATGGATGATTACCTGAATAGCAGCAACCCTCTAACCTCGCAGGAAGTGGCTTCCGGACTAAAGGAAGCTCTGGTACAGGGGATAAGCAAGGGCTCTGCCAATGCCAGCAAAACCGATGGATTTTTTAAAAACCCTCAAATTAAAATTCCTTTTCCCCCGGACGCTCAGCAGGTAGCAGACCAACTTCGCGCAATTGGGCTGGGAGGTGAAGTAGATAAATTTGTAAAAACACTCAACAGAGGTGCAGAAACTGCCGCCAAAGAAGCAAAACCAATATTTGTTCAGGCGATCACCTCCATGACCATACAAGATGCCTGGGGCATACTAAAAGGCGAACCTAACGCCGCTACAAACTACCTGAAAAAAACTACAAGCGAACAGCTGTTTGCGAAATTTAAACCCGTAATGCAGCAATCGCTCAATCAGGTAAATGCCACCAAATACTACAGTGATCTGGTAAGCCGGTACAACAAAATTCCTTTTGTAGAAAAAGTAAATCCCGACCTGGATGATTATGCCACAAACCTGGCTATCGACGGACTCTTTACGCTAACAGCAAAAGAAGAGGCACATATACGCAAAGACCCTCTGGCTCGCACAACCGACCTACTCAAGCGAGTATTTGCTAATCAGGAGTAAAAGCAACCGACTACTTTGCAGAGATATAAAAGCCAATATTTGTTGATTGCCTCGGAACTTTTTTATTTTGGAGCTGAAAACAACAAACCTTGAAGAGTCTAGGAAAATACCTCATATTTATAGCTACGCTGTTTGTACGCAGAGAGTCTTTTGGCACCTATGTACGGTTGACTGTAGAAGAGTCCATCAAGATAGGGGTTAACTCTATTTTTATATTTGCCATCGTTTCGTCCTTTATGGGTGCCGTAACGACCATACAAACAGCCTACAACCTGATAAGCCCACTGATACCCGACTATGTCATCTCACTGGTGGTACGCGACATGACCATACTGGAGCTGGCTCCTACCATCATGGCTATCGTATTTGCCGGAAAAGTAGGGTCAAACATTGCAGGAGAGCTCGGTACTATGCGCATTACAGAACAAATAGACGCACTGGAAGTGATGGGCATCAACTCTACCTCCTATTTGGTATTGCCCAAAATCATCGCTGCTATATTTATGTATCCCATGCTGGTGGTACTGGCTGCATTTCTTTCGATTTACGGAGGATACCTGGCCGGAACGCTTACCGGAGAAATAACCGGAACAGAATACATCTACGGCATACGGTACGAGTTTTTGGGCTACAACATCGCTTTCGCCCTGATCAAATCCATTGTATTTGCCTTTTTGGTTTCTTCTATTTCGGCCTACAAAGGATTTTTCACCCAAGGGGGAGCATTGGAGGTGGGAGTAGCCAGTACAAGCGCCGTTACCAATAGCTGCATCGCCATATTGTTAGCCGACTACCTACTAGCCCAATTGTTGCTATGATTGAACTTCAAAACATCAATAAATCTTTCGACGGCAAACAAATTCTGCACAACATCAGCAGCACTTTTTTGCCCGGGCGTACCAACCTGATCATAGGAGCGAGTGGCACTGGCAAGAGTGTACTCCTCAAAAATATAGTGGGGCTGGTACAACCCGACAGTGGTGCTGTACTATACGATGGTCGCAACTTTACATCAGGCGACAAAACCCTAAAAACAGATGTAAGACGAGAAATCGGCATGCTCTTTCAGGGAGGAGCGCTTTTTGACTCTAAAAATGTAGAGGAAAACGTCATGTTTCCCTTAGACGTGCTTACCTCTATGCCCAAAGACGAAAAACTAGACAGGGTAAATATTTGTCTTAAAAAAGTAGGGTTAGAAAATGTAAACAAAAAAATGCCTTCGGAAATAAGCGGAGGAATGAAAAAGCGCGTAGGCATAGCCCGTGCCATCGTCAATCACTCTAAATACCTTTTCTGCGACGAGCCCAATTCCGGACTGGATCCGCAAACCTCCATCGTGATTGACAACCTCATACATGAAATCACGCAAGAGTTTAACATGACTACTGTAATCGTAACCCATGACATGAACTCAGTGATGGAGATAGGTGAATACGTGATGTTTATCCACAAAGGACACAAGCTCTGGGAAGGCAACAATGAAAATATATTTGACTGTGGAGTACCTGAGCTGGAGGATTTCATTTTTGCCAACAAACTTATGCGTGCTGTTCGGCAACAAAAAAAATAAGCTTGTTACTCTGCAGCAACAAGCTTATCTCTCTGTTTTCTAATTTCAGGCTTTCACTTAGCCGATAATATCCAGCGGTTTAGTGTTTTTCCACTCACCTCGGGTAAAATCAGGGAATTCCTGAGGCGCACCATCCTGCGCTACAGACGCTTCACTCAATGGTCCGACAGCACTCCAGAAACATCCTTCGTACAGGTTCTGATCCAAAGGCTGCCCCTTGCGCAGACATTCGATAATACGGTATCGCATGATAAAGTCCATACCACCATGGCCTCCCATTTTCTTAGCCACTTCGCCGAGCCTCTTGTAGAGCGGGTGCTCGTACTTTTCATATATAGCTTCCAGTTTTTCATCCTGAGCCCATGAGTGGTGATTTTTTGTTGCTCCTTCTACGCCTCCCTCGAGAGCCACTCGCGTAGGGAAACCTGCCAACGTACCCTTCGTTCCCTGTATCAGGTTGTGGCGAGAGTATGGACGAGGACTGGTTTCGTCCCACTGCACCATTACGGTACGTCCCATTGTTGTTTTGATAATCGAAGTATTAATATCCCCGCCTTTGTAATCAAGCTTGTTCCATTTGTGGTCAGGTGCAAAATTCTTTTCTGCATATAGCTTTCGTCCCATAGCAGGAGAAGAAAATGCCACCAAGCGACCAAAGTTATCGTCCTGACGCGCCAGGTTCATATACTGTGCTACAGGCCCCAGTCCGTGAGTAGGATACAGGTTGCCGTTTCGTTTGGCATAGTGCGGTGTTCTCCACGATCCTGTTCCACGCTCTACTTCATTCATTTGAAAACGCAGCTCATGGATATACGAAGCTTCACCGTGCAGCAGCTCGCCTATCACACCCTGACGACACATATTGAGGTACAGCAGCTCATCGCGACCGTAGTTTACATTTTCCATCATCATACAGTGCTTCTTCGTTTTCTCAGAAGTATTCACTATTTCCCACAGTTCTTTGTTGGTTACTCCCAGAGGTACTTCAACAAAGGCATGCGCTCCCTGCTTCATCGCTTCTATAGCCATAGGAGCATGGAGTTTCCACGGGGTACAGATAAAAACTGCATCTGGCTTTTGCTCTTTGAGCATTTTTTTCCATTCGTTTTCACCCTTAGTGTACAGCTTTATGTTTTGGTGACGCTCACCTTTGCCCAGCTCCTTGCACTTATCGTATGAGCGCTGTGCCCAATCATCGTACAGGTCGCAAATGGCTACCACTTCGGTACCCTCTATGGCCGCCACCTGATGTGCGTGTCCGGAACCTCTGGCACCTACACCTATAAAGGCACACTTTACTGTTTCAATTTTTGGTGCGGCATAGTCGCCCATATATTGTGCACCTGTAGCCAAAGGTGGCACTTGCCCCTCTGCTTTGGCAAACACCGGCGCTACCGCTAATCCGGCTCCCGCTATCGATGTTTTACGCAAAAAATCTCTTCTACTTGAATTCATAGTCATAACATATTATTTGTACAATCTTGAGCTAATATAGGCTACAAAAGGGGTGTAAATGGGGGAACAAATGGGGGAACAAAATAAAAAATCAGCAGAAATCCCGAAAATCAGGCAATCCCCTCTACGATATTCTGGTATTCCAGCGTGAATGGTTCGTCGTACAGTGCTTTGTAGTTTTTTGCAAAAGCACTGTAGGCACTCTGCGCCTGCCCATGCTTACCGGCATTTACCAACTCCCTGATTACAATTTTGAGCGCTTGCTCGTTGAGGCTATCAAAAAGCAATATGGTGTTGGCCAGCAAAATATTGGTTTCACTTCCCAGCTCGCTGTGGTAGCGGGTGTATACTTCAGACAAAAGACCATCTACCTCACTCGAAATCTTATTCTTATAGTAGTCTACCCAGTCGGTATGAATATTCTGCAGGATATTGCCTTTTTGTAAAAGCTGAAGCAGCTGTTGAATCACTCCTTGCTCGCAAATATGGGATTGAAACATTACCTCCACCTGCTTTTTCAGTCTGGCATAGTGCGCTACATCTATGTAGAAATCGGCCGAAGTATCTACTCTCCATTTTTGATTTTCGAAAACAATATGCATTCCCTCTACGTCGGAGAGCAGTTTGCGCAGTTTTTTGATATTAGCTCCCCTGTTTTCCTTCGCTTTGTCTTTTGGCAGGCCTGGCCAAAACGTTTCTGTGAGTTTGTTTGTCGTAATGCCTACCCCCGTTTCTACAGTTTGTAAGATGAGAAATGACAAAATCTGACGCAGTAAAGGTGAAAACCCTGCCGTTATATCTCCTTCCTTTTCCACTTTCACATGAAAAGACCCGAAAAGTAATAATGCATTTTTGGTTTGCTCTACGGCAAACTCATCCGGTGTAGAATGCAAAACAACCCTGGCAGGCTTCTTTTTCATCATTTTTTTCTTCCCAAAAGCATATACAAAAAAAGCCAGCACAATCAATGCCCCCCATATCAGGTATATATCCGTTTCTGGGGTGTCTACTTCCTGAAACAGTACTGCAATTTCACGAGGCGAAAGCCCCCTATCCCACACCTTTAGTGCATCGATAGCACCATAAAACTGCTCGCCCCAAATGTTGTTGCCGATTACCAGGGATTGGTTAGACGGCTTTATTTCGGAGGTCAATGACTCTCCTACCTTTTGGCCGTCTATGAAAAACTCCACCACCGATCCCGGGTTGAAAACCACAGCTATGTGATACCACCTGTCTGTGCTCAACCGTGTGTCGTTTATATGATCTTTGATGGTAGCAGTAGTGAAATCGAGATAACCATCTTTTATTTTCAATGAAAAAGCTGAGCCGATTCCTATCATACCCATATAGTCGAGCAGGGTATCGGCCTTTACCCACATGGCTACAGTTATGGGCGTATCAAACGACAAGGTGTTTTCTTTCGAGTAATCAATAAATGAGTTGGGCGACTGCAAGTGCAATACATTTCCCCGCTGAGCATCTTTTCCAAAAATCACATCTTTTACGATACTGCTCTCCCACTCCGGCTCCAGCTCGTTTTTAGCATCTTCCTCAAAACCAAAGTCATAGACCAACTTGTCGTCGAGCGGTATATCAAATGCTGTAAACAGTCTCGGGTCGTCTACCATAGCCGGATGGTGAATCACCTCACTCGGCGTGATCCGATACCCGTTTTTGTAAGGAAGCAATATCTGCTCATCGTCCAAAAGTGGAAAAGAGAAACGTGCCGGAGTAATCACGCCCGTTGATTGATACCAATAGATCTGATTGAGAAGCTCTCCCTGATAATGGACAACTCCCCGAAACCTTCTTTTGCTATTGAGCGAGTCTGACACACTGCCGATACCGGCGATACCTATATTGGGAGCTACTATGAAATTGGGCACCTTGCCCGTATGCTGCCAAAGCTCATAACATTCAGAAAGCAATCCTTTTTGGGTGTTTTGCTCCGAATAAAACACAACCAATCTACCCAGTGGGTCTTCGGAAAACCGTTCTTCGTACCTCCTGCCTTCACGTAGCTGTTGGATTGTCGTATTGGTAAGGTGGTCTTGCAAAACGACTACTACACAGCCTCTTTTTTCTTGAAGGAAATCTATCGAAGGCCATGAATCATTTGCTACTATGTAGACTTCATTCCCTAAAAAATCATGTAATGCTTTACTTATCTCGTCTTTTCCATACTGCCCCTGTACAGCCAGAACCACAAAAGATTTATCATTTTTTTGTAAAGAGGTAAGAAAGCCTTGAAGTGACTTGTACTCCGGATGATTCACGAGCAGGTATTCGCCTTCACTCTCTTCAATTACCAGTTCGTAGGACAATGGAGCTGAAGGGTCACCATCAGTAGAGTTGCCGGTAAGCGCATCACAGGGAAAGGCATAGTCGGACAAAGACATACCGGATTGTGCAAGGCATACACCTGCGGCGCATTGCAGTAAAACCAGCAAGGTAATCGGAAACCAAAACCTACTCATTACAACCGGTGGTTATCTTTTTTCTTGTCCCAAATCCACGTTAAAAAAGGCTTTGCAAAGAAAGGTTCATTTGAAGAATTCCGGCAAACCTTTCCCTTTGGCCTCAAAATAAAGATGCAATTGTTTCTCAGCAGAGCCTAAATTACCATAAGTCAAAACCAAAACAAAAAAGGTGCTATACGATTTACAATGGATAAATTTATTACAGCATACAATCCAACAATAAGACTGTTGCAAAAGATGCCATGCAATTGTACTCTTACACTTTTCCTCATGCCGGAAAGGCACCTACTTTTCCTAGATGAAAAGTAGGCAAAAATCATGGAAAATTTAACGCTCAAGGCCTTTACCCACATCCGCTCACCAATTTTCCTCCACCCCTCCTTATCGCATTTTCTTTCGAAACGGCTTTCCGCTAGTTCTTACCTTTTTTGTGTGTTGCCTATAATTTCACTTGTGATACTTCTACTTTGCACAAAACTCATATAGAACAACAAAAAAAGACATTAAACTCTCGTTCAATGCCTTTTTGTATGTTTTTAAGCTATTTGCTTACAGGTGAATCACTTCATCGTAAGCTGCCGCTGCGGCTTCCATTACTGCCTCTGACATAGTCGGGTGAGGGTGAACGGTTTTGATGATCTCATGACCTGTAGTTTCCAGCTTTCTGGCTGCTACTGCCTCGGCGATCATTTCCGTTACATTATAGCCAATCATATGACATCCCAGCCACTCACCATACTTGGCATCAAATATTACTTTTACAAAACCATCAGGTGCACCTGCTGCTTTTGCCTTGCCCGATGCTGAAAACGGAAACTTACCTACTTTAATTTCATAGCCTGCTTCTTTGGCTGCTTTTTCGGTATAGCCTACAGAAGCAATCTCTGGCGAGCAATACGTACAGCCCGGTATGTTATTGTAGTCGAGTGGCTCTGGCGATTGTCCGGCCATTTTCTCTACACAAATGATCCCTTCTGCTGATGCTACGTGCGCCAGTGCAGGTCCGTGTACGATATCACCAATGGCGTGTACTCCGGGAATATTCGTACGGTAATAGTCATCTACCAGTACCTTACCTTTATCGGTAGCTACACCTACATCTTCCAGTCCTATACCTTCGATATTAGTCGATACCCCTACTGCAGACAATACTACATCGCACTCCAACTGCTCTTCTCCTTTTTTGGTCTTTACAGTTACCTTACAGGTTTTTCCTTTCGTGTCCACTTGCGTTACTTCAGAGTCGGTCATGATCTTCATTCCCTTTTTCTTGAAGGTACGCGCGAGTTGTTTGGATACATCTTCGTCCTCTACAGGCACTATGTTGGGCATATACTCCACGATGGTCACTTCTGTGCCCAGCGAGTGGTAGAAGTAAGCAAACTCTACCCCGATAGCTCCCGAGCCTACTATCACCATAGACTTAGGCTGCTTTTCGAGCGACATAGCCTCTCTATAGCCAATTATTTTCTTGCCATCTATAGGCAGGTTAGGCAGCTCTCTGGAGCGTCCGCCTGTGGCTATGATTATATTTTCGGCAGAATAGTCCGACACACTTCCGTCTTCGGCTTTTACTTCTACTGTTTTTCCGGATTTGAGCTTTCCAAAACCAGCTATCTGATCAATTTTATTCTTTTTAAACAAAAACTGAATACCCTTGCTCATGCCACCGGCTACATCACGGCTTCTTTTGATCACCGATCCAAAATCCGCATCCGCACCTTTTACCTTGATTCCGTAATCTTCCGCATGGTTGATGTATTCAAAAACGTTGGCACTTTTCAGCAGCGCCTTAGTAGGAATACAGCCCCAGTTGAGACATATTCCACCAATTTCTGCACGTTCTACAACCCCAACTTTCATACCCAGTTGTGATGCCCTGATGGCAGCCACATAGCCTCCGGGCCCACTGCCTATTACTAAAAGATCATATTTATTTGCCATACTTTGTGTGTTTTTAAAATAATATTGAAGTAGGGTTTAGTTTCATTTGGTTTGTCTGGGCGCAAATTTAACCTCTTTAGCCAGAAAAAAAATTCTGAACCTAGATGATAGGTTATCTTTTTTGAGGTGAAATACAAAGTTCTGGTTTGTATCCCGATAACTTGTTTTATTTTTGACCGCTTAACCATCTTACGAACGAAAAGCATGAAGATACTAGAAGGAAAAACGGCGCTGGTAACGGGCGCATCTAAAGGCATAGGCCGTGCAATAGCTCTCAAGTTTGCTGAGCAAGGCGCTAATGTAGCATTTACCTACCTGTCGAGTGTAGAAAAAGGACAGGCACTGGAGGAAGAACTGAAAGCTTTTGGCGGAAACGCAAAAGGATACCGGTCTGACGCGTCGGATTTTGCTGCTGCTGAAGAGCTCGTAGCGGGTGTAGTAGCCGAATTTGGCAGCCTTGATATATTGGTAAACAATGCCGGCATTACCAAAGACAACCTGCTGATGCGTATGACCGAAGAAATGTGGGACGATGTGATCAACATTAACCTCAAGTCGTGCTACAATACTGTGAAAGCAGCCACTCGTACTCTCATGAAACAAAAAGCAGGCTCTATTATCAATATTACATCTGTGGTAGGTGTAAAAGGTAACGCCGGCCAGGCTAATTATGCTGCCTCAAAAGCGGGAATTATTGGTTTTACCAAATCGGTAGCGCTGGAACTGGGTTCGCGTAATGTACGCTGCAATGCCGTAGCTCCCGGATTTATCGAAACCGAGATGACGGAAGTTTTGGATGAAAAAACAGTACAGTCCTGGAGAGATGCCATACCGATGAAGCGTGGCGGACAGCCTCAGGAAGTAGCCGATTGTTGCCTGTTTTTGGCCTCAGATATGTCTTCGTACATTTCCGGTCAGGTTATACAGGTAGATGGCGCTATGCTGACCTAAGCAAATACTAATATAAGAGCAACACACCCCTGCTCAGGATGTGTTGCTCTACTCACACGCCCGCTTAGCGGCTACCATCACACCATACATTACCCTAAGTTGAGACTAATGCCACACTTACAGTTTGATTATTCCTCCTGGTTTATACTCATCTGCCTGCTTACTGGCGCGCTGTATGCTTTTTTGCTATACAGCAAAAAAGCCCCGTGGAGTAACAGCCTGAACAAACTACTGGCAGTAGCCCGCTTTGTAGTGGTGTCATTTATCGCTTTTTTGCTACTCAATCCGCTACTCAAGCAGTTTATAGATCAAATTGAAAAACCGGTGCTTGTGCTGGCAGTAGACAATTCACTCTCTGTAACCCACACCGTCGACAGTGTAGGGCAAAAAAACCTGGCGGCCTCTTTGGAGGAACAAATAAATAAAATAGCACAGGCCGATTATCAGGTAGCTGTTCAAACTCTGAACCAAAGCAATATTACCCCTGATCAAATCACATTTGATCAGAAAACCACAGACATCAACTCCCTGCTACGAGATATTGCCACCCGCTACGATGGAAAAAATCTGGCCGGTACTATTCTCGTGTCTGACGGCAATTACAATCAGGGAGCTTCTCCTGCATTTTTCCCCTATCCCTTTCCTGTACATACCGTGGGCGTAGGCGACACCTCCCTCACTGCCGATCTGGCCATACAGCATGTGCTATACAACAAGATTGCCTACCAGGGCAATCAGTTTCCGGTAGTAGCTGAAATAACCAATACAGGATTTGAAGGAAAAACGGCCACCGTGACAATCAATAAAGGAACAAAAACCCTGGCCAGCAAAACTGTAAACCTAACCAGCTCCAACGGCTTTTATTCAGTAGAATTTAAAATAGACGCCACTGAAAAGGGCATGCAACACTATCGGGTATCGGCTCTTTTGTCCGATGACGACATAACCGCCAACAACCACAAAGACATCTTTATAGATGTGATCGATGGCAAACAAAAAATATTGATACTTGCTCTGGCTCCACACCCCGACATCAAAGCGTTACGGGCTGTGATTGAAACCAACAAAAACTATGAGCTGGATATTTTTATACCGGGCTACAACACCCTGAAGAAAGAACCCTACGACCTGGTAATTGTGCATCAAAGTGGCGACCGCTTCAATCGTCTTGCTCAATATGTAAGGGATTTTTCAGAAAAGAAAACCCCTCTTTTTCATATCCTGGGACACCAGTCCAATGTCAATGCGGTAGCTAAAGCAGACCCAGGCTTTGCATTTACCCCTATAAGAAATCAACGGGATCAGGTAAGCCCTGTGCTCAATGATGATTTTCCAAAGTTTAAGATCGACCGTGCTCACAATGATGTATTTAGCCAGTTTCCTACTTTGGATATACCCTATGGAGATTTAGCACTCGCTCCAAACAGCCACGCCCTACTCTACCAACGGGTGGGTAGTGTAACTACTGCCAAGCCTCTGCTGTATGTATCGAGCAACGATGATCAAAAGCTAGCCTACCTATTATCTGACGGCATCTGGCAATGGCGACTTCAGGAGTATGCCAGCTTTGAAAATACCCATGCTTTTGATGACGTTTTCCTCAAACTCATACAATATCTGAGCACGCGTGAAGACAAACGTAAATTCAGAGTCTTTACTACCGAAGACGAGTATTTCGACAATGAAGCTGTACAATTCGAAACCGAAGTGTACAACGACAGTTACGAGCGCATCTATGGCATGTCTGTCACTTTTCGCATAACAAACGCTGAAGGCAATACTGCTGAGTATTCTTTTATCCCTTCTGAGGCTAATTCGACTTTTGAAGTATCCGGGCTGGAGCAGGGAGCATATACCTACGAAGCGCGCACGATACGCGACGGCAAGTCCGAAGTGGTAAAAGGAAGGTTTACAGTAAAAAATCTCCAACTGGAACTTCTGGATCAACGTGCCAATTTTGAGCTTTTACGCCAGCTGTCTGCCAACACCGGAGGCACTTTTTACTCGCTGGCTGAGCTAACAAAACTCACAGCAGATATCACAAGTCAACCTGCCAAAGGAGTAGTGCACAGCACTGAAGATTTCTTTGCTCTTATCCACCTGCGCTGGTTGTTTTTCCTTCTCATGGGCCTGCTCACCATCGAGTGGTTCTGCCGCAAATACAACGGTGGTTATTAAACGTTTTTCATGAAACAACGGCAATCTCCGCTTTGCAATCTATTGGGAAGTTGCAGGAGTTTGCTATAAAGCACTTTTGATGCGCTATCGTATGCAACTGCTTTGCTCTGGTTATTGCTTCTGCTTGTCTTATGACCACTTTGGGGTATAGAGTGGCAGACAAAAAACGACCGCTTCCATCCTGCTTTTCTTCCATCTCTGCTTTAGGGGTGTCGGTATAGTTTTCTACCACTATCTGCTCTACCGCACACAGGTGCAGATACCAAAGCATGTGACATCCCGCTATCGAAGACAAAAACAACTCCTCAGGATTGTATCTTGTTTTATCTCCCAGAAACGACAAATCAGATGATGCCTCAATCTGCATATACTTATGCGGAGCTGCAATCAGAAACTCGCGACTATAAGCTTTATAGTCGCGAGTCCCCTGCCCTTTATTGCCTTTCCATGCTATGGATACTTCGTAATGGTGCGTTTTCATTTGCTGTCATTTAGCCCTGCTAAAAAACTTCCGCTGACACAGAGCTCCATTTTTGCTACCTGCTGTCAACCTCCGACTGGCAGGCCACTTACACCTACTTTGTCACTGACTGGTGCCACTGCTGGTATAGCGCCTGTAGCTCACGTACCTTAGCCGGGTTATCTGCGGCCAGATTTGTCAGTTCTTTGGGGTGTGTCTGCAGGTTTACCAAAAACAGGCTATCCTGCGGTGCTATTACAGCTACACCTGTAGGATCTATCGGATTTTTTAGCAGTTTCCAATCTCCACTGCGTACTGCCCATCGGTTTTTATTGGAGTACCAGTAGAGTGTTTCGTGGTGTTTTGCTTTTTTGTTACCGATTACTTTCTTCAGGCTTCTGCCTTCAAATTGTTCTTCTTCGTATGATATACCACACAAATCCAGGATGGTAGGAAACCAATCCATATTGATACAGGCTTGTTCGCGAACTTCATCTTCAGGCAATTTTTTGGGCCAGTTGATGATGGCCGGCACACGAATACCACCTTCAAAAAGCGAAAATTTAGCTCCACGGTAAATACCGGCACTGCCTCCTCCACTAAAGGTGCGCACCTCTACAGAGTGGCCATGATCCGATTGGAAAATGATGATGGTGTTGTCTCTCAAGCCGGTTTCCTCAAGCTTTTTCATAAGCATACCTATGCGCTCATCGACTGTGCTTACGCACGCTGCATACATATTTCTCGGGCTGGGCAGGTCTTTGTAGTGCTCTCTCCATTTGTCTGTACCCTGCAGCGGATAGTGAGGCAAATTCATTGCATAATACATAAAGAAGGGGCTGTCCTTATTTTCGTCGATAAATGCGTTGGCTTTTTCTACCAACATATCAGGAAAAAACTCCCCGTCTTTCCATACTTCTTTATTGTTTTCCCACAGGTCGTGGTGGTTGGGTCCTGCCCAGTAAAAAAAGTGCGAATAGTTATCGATGCAGCCTCCGTGGTGACCAAATGCATAATCAAATCCCTGTGCATTGGGTACCGTTTTGTCTGTGTGCCCCAGATGCCACTTGCCTATGAGTGCTGTTTTGTAGCCATTTTCTTTTAGTGTTTCGGCTATGGTTACCTGATCAGTTGGCAAGCCTATCTTGTTGGTGTTGTGAGGCAAGCCGGCTGCCAGGGGTGTTTTGCCTGTAAGCAAAGCTGCCCGGGAAGGCGAGCATACGGGCGCTGCAGCATAAAACTGTGTAAACTTTACACCTGTCTTAGCCAGCTGATCTATGTTGGGCGTATACAAATCTTTGGCGCCAAATGTATTGGCATCTATGGTGCCCTGATCGTCGGTGTAAATGATGATTACATTGGGCTTGCGGTCGGCGGCTCGGGCTTGCGTGCCCAGCACTGCCATAAGCAACAAGCTAACTAAAAACGCTGTTGCTGTTAAGGGATTCTTTCTCGTGATGTGCATTATAGTTGTATCTGATACGGTTGAAAATTCGAAAATAGCCTTTTAAACACTACATATCAAATACTTACAGGCTTATCACAGGCAAATTGCAAAACATCCTCCCGGAAGTATTTCCCTGACCATGTTTTGTTAGAACCATCTTTTGCGTTTTTTACCCATAAAACCAACAACCTGACGACAACCTAAGCACGGTTATGAAGGGCTTTTCGCATGTTTTTTCTGTACTTAAAAGAAACATTTACACCAGCTCACGACTTGCACCTCTCTCGTAGATGCAGGCCCATCTTCAAAAAGAATCTTTTCCCACGTGCCCAAAAAATCAACAAAAAACACTTTGATGCTTGTCTCCGTCGTATATCAGGCTGTTGGTTTTATTTACTTTAGCGCCCCCTGCTTACTATTCTGTGCTGGCATTGATTTTATACCAGTTTACATTTCTGGTAAAGTACATGGTTATGGCTAAAATGGCTGTAAGTCCTACACTACCCAGCAGCAGTGCGTAATCCGACAGCTGAAGTGTAATATACATAAAACCATAGATGCCGACCAGTGTCAATGTAAGTATATAGGTTTGTTTCCGGGTTTTAAACACGCTCAAAGAGTATAGGGATATCATTGCAACTATACCCAGCGATGACGTAGCGTATGCCATGTTAAATGCCACATGCTCTGACAGAGAAACTAAAAGAACGTAGAACAGACACAGGCTCAAACCAACCAAAGCATACTGAAAGGGGTGAATTTTTCTTTTCAGGAGAATCTCTACCAAAAAGAAAATCAAAAAAGTAAGTGCAATGGTCATAGCTGCGTACTTGGCCGAGCGAGTCGACTTCTGGTAATCATCGAGGGGTAGTATAAGATCTACCCCAAATGCTGCTTCCTGCATACTTTGTTTGTAGTTGGCATCTACCCACGACTGGGGAAAGTTTCTATTGAGTTGCAAAATTTGCCAGGAAGCTTCGAAACCTTCATCCGAAACCGACCTTTGATCCGGCAAAAAATTCCCATTGAAACTAGGTGCTTTCCAGGTGGAAGCAAGGTGTACATCGGTAGTTTTTCCCAGCGGTACAAAAGACAGGTTTTGGCTTCCTTGCAGTGCCAGCGAAAAACGAAATGGCACAACTTTATTTTTTTCAGAAATGATACCAGGCAAATCCACTGTTACTCCCGAATAAATCATTTCGGGCAACCTCGATCCCGGCTTTACCTGCAAAGGTTCATCGCCCCATTCAAAACGAATTTGCTGCTGAATACCCTTCAAATCAGAAATACCAATTGTCAGAAAAGCCTTGTCGTACAGTATTGCTTTCAGGTTAGTCGCATCTACCTTCTCTGCCAAATCAAAATTGCCTGTCACAACCATATCGGATTCATACACCACCACCTCATATATTCCTCTTCTGAGTTGCCTGGGAGCTACCTCTGCGTCTACTTTTACATGCTCCGGCAACAAGTGCCAATACTTTTGTGTTCTCACTATCTTTTCGTCTACCTCATATTCATACACAAGAGGTATAGTAAGAATAGGCCCATTGAGCTGCTGTCTGCCCGCCCATTTTGCACTTACCTCCGCTATTGCTTCGTTGTTTAGTTGCTCTCTTTCGCTAATTATCGTCCTGATCATAGAAGACGGTATCAGCAACAACAGCATCAAAATGATGATAGTAATAAATTTGAGTGTAACCGAATTCTTAATCCAGTTATTCACTTTGTCCAATGGATTGTTTTGCATGTTTTAATATTTAAAAGTACTTTGTATTTCAAAGTTTAAAGAGAAAAAAATTATTCGAGAAGCTTTTCGATGGCTTTTATATGCTTAACAAATGCATCCCTACCCTCCGGAGTAACTTTATATTTCGTATTGGGTTTTCTGTTTACAAACTCCTTGGTAAAGGACACATATTTATTTTTTTCTAAAGATTTAAGATGGCTGGCAAGGTTTCCATCCGTTACACCCAACAGCTCTTTTAGTGTGTTGAAGTCGAGGTAATCATTAACCATCAGTGCAGACATGACTCCTAACCTGACTTTATTTTCAAATGCCTTATTTAAATCCTGTAGTATATTCTTCACGACCTGTACTTAAGATGCATAAGGACTCCATAGACAATATGGAGAACACCAAATCCTAAGGCCCAAAACAAAAGTCCGTACCCTATAAAATGTGTAGCGAGCAAACCTAATCCAATTTCAAACAACCCCAAACTTCTGATTTCACCCAAAGTATATTTACTGGCATTGACCAACGCCAGTCCGTAAAAGATCAAAGTAAGTGGAGCAACAAGCCCTACAAATCCCTTGAATAAGAACAGCAGGCACAATATGCCTCCTACCACCAATGGAATGGCCAGGTTGATTAGCAAACGCTTAGTTTGAGCTGTCCAAACAGGCTGTCCCTGCCTGGATGATTCACGCGAGGTAAAGTACACACAGGAAATTATCGATAGAAACAAGACCGACAGGGCTATGGCTATAAGTGTTTGCAGGGCTTCCGATGTGATCACTACCTTACCAAAGGTCATGTAATTGTACGAAGCATACACAGTGCGGTAGGCCAGATAAGCACCAACTAACGCAATAGAACCTGTAGATATACCGGCAAGACCGCTTAAAGAAATAAATCGGGACGACCGACTCATCATCTCTTTAATGTCTTTTAAATCTTCAATGTATTTTTTATTTTCCATTAAAAGTACTTTGTTATTCAAAGTAAGGTAAAAATAATAAAGCATAAAAGCAGTAGTCAACATTTTTTTTATTTTCACAACGCGTTTTAATGATATACTATGACTAACAATGAGCTACTCATACTCAACCTCCGGGAAATAAGAAGAAGAAGCATCCGCCTGTGGGAAGGGCTGGAGCAAAAAAATTTTGATTGGAAACCGGACCCTTCCGCTATGACAGCCTCTGAGATTATTCGTCATGTGTTGAGTGCAGACTGTGGATGGAATGTCATCATCAATCAGCAAGACATATCGTCGTTTCATTCGCCCTGGGAAGGAAAGCCTTTCCATTCTTTAAAGGATGAACTTGAATTTGCAAAACCTCAACGCGAAGCATTGCTGAACTCTATTCGAAAGTTCACAACCGACGAACTGGCCAGCACAGACATTACACACCCAGGCACACAAACGCAAAGAAAATTGGGAGATTATATTATGCGGATTGGATACCATGAATCCGTGCATGCCGGCCAGTTTATGTCCTACCTACGTGGTATGGGTGCAAAACGGCCGTTTATTTGGGATTAATGTCAGCAATACTCCTTTCCAACAAAAAACTCAACAGGAGTTTGACACTATTCAGATCATAAAATGGTTATATTTAAACAAATAATAACCCAATATGATAAAGCCAGAAATACCCGCATATGAAAAAGAAAGGCTAAAAGAACTCAAGTCATACAACATTCTCGACACCTTATCAGAAGCTGATTACAACAACCTGACAGCCATAGCATCTCAGATATGTGGCACGCCCATAGCACTCATTAGTTTAGTCGACGACAAAAGACAGTGGTTTAAATCTCATCATGGACTAGATGCCACGGAGACACCAAAAGAATATGCTTTTTGTGCTCATGCCATCAATTATCCAAACAAGGACTTTATCATAGAAGACGCACGGGAAGATGAACGATTTCACGACAACCCTCTGGTGGTGGGTGATCCAGAAGTCATCTTCTATGCCGGCATCCCTCTCAAGGGAGAAAATGACCTACCTCTGGGCACATTGTGCGTGATCGACCACAAGCCACGACAGCTCAACGATCAACAGAAAAAATCACTCAGGGCACTTTCGGAGCAGGTAATGAACCTGATGAAACTTCGTAAAAAACAGAACCAGCTGGAAAAAGCTTTATCAGAACTAAATGGCAAAAACAAAGAGCTGCAAAACTTTGCTCACATCACAGCCCACGACCTGAAGTCTCCATTAAACACCATTTCGAATCTGATAAATATTGTCCGCACAGATCATAGCAATCAAATACCACCAGATGGCTTAGCTATTCTCGAAATGGTACAATCTTCCAGCGATCACCTAAAGGGGCTGATCAATAGCCTGCTGGAGTACAGCAAAAATGTGCATTCGGTAAAGCAGGAAAAAACAACAGTGAACTTGCTGGCATTAAAAAACACACTAGAAGAACTCGTAACTTCAAGGGTTAATTGCTCCATTACCCTCAACAGCCCCTTGGAGGAAATACAAACCAATGCCACTGCACTAGAGCAAATACTCATCAACCTTACCTCCAATGCCATCAAATACAACGAAAAGGACGAGATCAAAATAGAAATTGGAGCAGTTGAAACCGGTACTCACTTCCTGTTTTATGTCAAAGACAATGGCCCAGGAATTGAGACAAGCAAGCACGAAGAAATATTTGAAATATTCAAAACACTAACTGCCATAGACCGCTTTGGAGAAAAAGGAAATGGCATTGGTCTGGCTACTGTAAAGAAAGTAGTAGAAGCACTGGGAGGCACTATTCATCTGGAGTCATCACCCGGAAAAGGGGCCACTTTTCATTTTACGTTGGAAAAATAAACCCCGGCACGGCACGCTACTCTAGCTGAAAATTGTCCATCTGAAAATCCTCCACAAAACCCAACCGCTCATATATGCCCCTACCCAGAGCAGATGCCTGTAATACCATCAACCTCCCCTGCTCAGCCACAGCCTTGTTTATTAGCTTTCTCATAATCTGCTCAGCATACCCCTTCCTTCGCATGCCGGGAGGCACACCCACACTATGCACACCTACTGTATGCCCCGTTTTGTATAGTATGGCTGTACCCACTACATCTACCCCAACATAAGCCAAATAGTACTCCACTTTGTCGCAGGTGTGCATCACCACTTTCGCCGAAAGGGAATACTTAAAAGCACTTTCGAACACATCGGACCAAACGGCTGCATCGCTGCTCTGAGTCACTCTTTTCAATACAATCCGATCATCAGCATCTACCTTTTGAGTAAGGGGTAGACTCATTCCCACCTGAGAAAACTTCAACACAAAGCCATTACCATCCAGCTCTGGCTTTTTCTCTCCCGTATGCCAATATGAAAAAGTAAGCACCTGCAATGAAGACCGCATAAGCTTCTGTGCGGTTTGTAGAGCTTCGCCATCCAACAAAGCATTTGCACCCTGCCTCAGCCATATCTTATTGGGCCAGGCACCATCACTAGCCGCGCTTATTCCCCACATATCTGAAGGGAAATCTTCTTCGGAAACCACTCCCACACACTCCCACAAGGAAGTAAGGTTGTCAATATTTGCTTTAACTCGATTCATTTCACTTTATATTTATCAGACAAACTCCTAACACCAGCGACAACACGCCCAGAGCTTTTTTGGCTGTGAGGGGTTCCACAGGTAAATTTAACCAACCCCAATGTGCCGCTGCTACTGAAAACAGCACCTGACCAAACAACCCCAACGAAATCATGGAAGCAATTCCCAAACGTGGGATAGTATAGTAGTACAGGGTAATCCCCAACACACTACACAGTCCTCCTGCAAACCACAGGTAATACGGAACCTGACGCAGGTGCAACCAATCCGGGTACGATCGCACGCTTACCACCACCAACAGCAGGGCAAACACGGTACTGCTAAAAAAGGCCACCACAGCCGCCATAAGAGGATTTTTCAGAAAAACACCCAGCAGAGCATTGAGCCCACCCTGTGCAGCCAAAAACATACCACCCAAAACAGCCAATAACGATAAGATCAACTGACTCATAGCACTTCAAACAACTGCTGAATAGGTTTCCTCACTTTTGCCCGGTGCTGGGTATGATCGTCTACAGCCCGATAGCCAATGGGCGCCACGACCTGAGCATTCAAGCCTTGTGCTGTCAGTCCCAACAGTTCGTTGTAAGCTTCCGGCTCAAATCCCTCCATAGGGCAGGCATCTATACGCATAGTGGCACATGCCGTGAGGAGATTTCCCAACGCCAGGTAGGTTTGCCGGGCGGTCCATTGCACCTGTTGTGCGTATGTCATCTCGTTGATTTTCTGTTTCATAAAAATCCCCGCCCCTCCCAGATCATCTAAACTCACCTGCTGAGTTTTGGCTATTTGCTGCAGGTATGTATCTACATGCCCATCGTTTACAGTCACATAATTGCAAAACACCAAAACATGGGAGGCATCTGTAATCTGACTTTGATCCCAGGACACTTTTCTAAGCTTCTCGCGAAGAGCTTTGTTTTCCACTACCAACACTTTGTACAACTGCAAGCCGTACGATGAAGGAGCAAGCTGTACTGCCTCCATAATAGCCGACAGATCCTCAGGGGATACTTTTCTTTGAGGATCAAACTTTTTGGTGGCATAGCGCCACTTCAAACTTTCGATTAAATGCATCGCTTTTACTTTTAGTTATCAATAAAGCAAAAGTAGAGGCCTCAAAAGCCGTTTGCATTTACATATGTTGATTGGAGAAAATTATTTCAAACTTTTTCGGATACGACTGAGCTGTGTCGGAGTAATACCAAGGTGAGAAGCCAGGTGAAGCTGGGGAATACGTTTATCTATATCTGGATGTTGAATAAGCAATTTCTGATAGCGGACTGTGGCATTTTCCATCACCAGCGATATTTCCCTTTGTTCTTTTTCGATCACCCAGTTTTTTTCCAGGTAGGCGATGTAATAGTTTTTCATATCCGCATTTGCGTCTATAAGTGCCCGGTATTTTTGATATAAAAATGTAATCAGCACTGTCTCCTCCAATGCCTCTATGGTAAACTCCGAAGGTGTAGCCTGCATACAGGATACCGTAGAAGCGGCCACATCGTTATCTAAAAAGATGTTTTTGTTATAAGAATTTCCCTCCGTATCAGAGTAGAAGGCTCGTAAGGCTCCTTTGGCCACAAAATAAAAATGTCTGGCGATCTGTCCTTTTCGCAACAAAACCTCACCGGGCTTAAGGAGTCGAAAATCGAGCATATCCACCATCTGTTGCCAGGATTGATCGCCTATGGGTGCATAACTCTCCAGTTTGGCTTTAAGAGCGGTTATGTATTGGCTTTTGGGGATATCCATGGTTGAAAAACCTTCTCAAATAAACAAAATATCTTTGACTATAGCCCTGCCATAATGCTTTTCAATCAGGCTCATCACTTTTGCTTTTGAGTTGTTGAGCTCGTGCTTTAGCGGTGCTGAATTGAGCGTAATCACCATCACATTGTCTCTCACATAGATACTTGAGGTTCGGTTGGCTATTGCTTTCCCCATTATCTTACCCCATGTGGCTACCAGACTGGCCTCATCAAACTTCACATCGATATTGTACGACTTGAGCATGGCTTTCATGGCATCTTTCAAAGTCACCGTGGACGAATTTCTTACGGATGCGGGGTGTGGTCTTTTTTTCATTTGCTTACTCTCTTTCTCCTTTGCATTCTACCCTCAAAGGTAGCATCATTTCCAACACTGAAAACGACTAGCTCCATGCTTTTCTACCCCTCCTTGCCTTCGCTCAATACTGCTCCGGGATCCTGCTTCATCAATTTACAAAGAACGGCATAGAGGTCCGGCATGTTTTTTTGGAATTCTACAGGTCGCTCAAAAAAATTCTCTATCGCAATAGCAAAAAATTCATCTTTATTAGTAGCTGCATAGCCCCGAAAAAAATCATTGTCCGATTGCTGAATTTCAGCCATGTACAAGGAAGCTAACTCTTCCCACTTTTTCAGCACTTGCGGTTCAAAAAAATCGTGCTCACCATTGAAAATCAGATTTTCGAGCCGAATGGCATGTGCCATTTCGTGTAGTCCCAGGTTTACCCCGCTGTTATGCTCCAGGTAGCCCTGCACAAAACTCCGCCACGACAATACTATAGCCTGTAGGCGAGGGTTCACTTCTCCCTTATGATACACCTTGTTTATGGTTGAGTAATAATTATCGGGGTAGACCAAAATCCGTTTAAAATGCCTGAGCGTAATTCCCGGATAGCCAAAGGTAAGTTGCACGGCACAGGCCGATATCAATACCTTCATTTCATCAGTTACCCGGGTCATCTGCCGGGGTATAAACTCCTTATGATAAATAAAATACTGGACCTTACGTTCAAAAAGGCGCTGTTGCTTCCTATCCAACAAGGTGTAATACAAAAAGTATTTGCGCAAAATCTTTTTGTACTTTTTAGAGAGTGGACGAGTCATTCCAGGCAGCTGAAAGCCCATACCGATTCTGCCTGTGGCTCCTACCAAGAGCACCAGACTGCATGCCAATAGAAATAAATAAAATGCGCCCATCCCGATTATTTTTAATTTTTAGCACCAAGGCACTATTCTTCGTTTTTTTCAAGCATTTGATCATTCAAAAAGCGACTCACCTCTGCTATCCGATTGCCTATCATAAAATGCCCTGCCCCCTTTACCTCCACATACGCTACATCTTTGGGAACCGGCAACAGTCTGTCTTTGCTCCCATGGATCCTGATCGTACGAGGAGCGACAGTTACATTGTCCCACTCCAGTATTTTTTTTACCGACAGCTTCGTAAATCGCTTATCAATGCCACCAACGATCGTCTTTATCGTTTCTCTGGCCTTTGGTGTATGTATGCCAAAAAACCAGTAAATAATAAATGGTGGTACGGTAAACAAAAAAGAAGGCACCAAATAAATGAGTTTGATCCTTCCTAAAAACCGAAGTAGTCGGGGCAGCTCTTTTCTGGTGGCCACCGACGAAATGAGAATGGTTTTTTCCGGCGAAATAAATTTATTCATCTCAGTAGCCAGCATACCCCCATACGACACCCCTATCAACACAAACTTTTCAGATGTATCCACCTGCTCACACAGTTTCCTGGCATAGTCATTTAGTGTTTCAGCACGTGTGGTAGGCACCCATTTTATTGGCACATACTCAAACTTAAGGTTCAACTGATGGAACACAGCTTCATTGGCCCCAATTCCACTAATACAATATGCCTTCATTTCTCCACCGACACATTCAATTGCTGAACAACCGCATGCGCCTCTCCCCTCCAAAACGCCTTATTCAAATACTCTCGCTCTATAAACCCAGCCAAGTCAGCATCATTGGTATCAGCACTCAACAAAGCCATTGACACCTTTTGGCGCACATGCTCTGCGATAGCTTCTGTATCCGGAGTTACCCAAAACGCATCCTGAAAATCGATAGTAAACTCACAAAATACGTCTACACTCACCCCCTTTTCTTCTATACCAGTTACCGATACCGTATATACCCTGTCTATATTGTCCAGAGCTTCCTGCACATCTTTTTTAGCCAGATTTAGCAACAAAAGTGTATTGAAAGAGACCTCCTTGCCACTTGCTTTTATCTTTTCCAGCCCTTCTTTCAATGCAGGCAGGTCACCCCCTGCCAAATGATAATCGATCAATGCCCCTAGGTAAACCCTTCGGTCAATCTTGCGCAAATCTGCTGCCGCATTCATAAACTGATCGGGCACGTCTGGCAAAGTAGCCAACGCATGAGCTTCCTTCAGGCTTATGGCCATACCATGCCTGGAAGCCCGCCATTGCGCTCTTACCACAGGTGCTACCAGCACACCCAGCACTACCACCAACACGGCCAGAGCCACTACTACTACCACAGACAATAAATCCATAAAAAAAGGAAGTTTAGCATTTTCGTTTCAAAATAAACAAAAAAGCCAAACTTCCCCTTATCTGTAGCCCGTTAGTTCAGGCCTGTTTTCTTATTGTACAGACTTGAGTAGCGCCTTGAGCGACACAGCCTGCTCTATCTCACTGACAACCTCCTCTACCGACACCCTGCGCTGCTCCATGCTGTCGCGTTCACGGATAGTCACTGTCTGATCCTCCAAAGTCTGATGGTCAATCGTAATACAATACGGCGTACCTATTGCGTCCTGCCTTCTGTATCGTCGGCCGATCGCATCTTTGCCATCATACTGCACATTTACAGACATTTTCAGCTCATCTATTATTTCTCTGGCCTTTTCTGGCAGACCATCTTTGTTTAGCAGAGGTAGCACAGCAGCTTTCACTGGAGCCAGAGCAGCAGGTATCTTCAGTACGGTTCGCGAGCTGCCGTCTTCAAGCGTCTCCTCCTCATAAGCAGCCGTCATCACTGCCAAAAACATTCTATCCAGACCAATGGAAGTCTCCACCACATACGGCACATACGACTTCTCTTCCTCGGCATCAAAAAACTGCAACTTCTTGCCAGAGTATTCTTCATGAGCCTTTAAGTCAAAATCAGTACGGGAGTGAATACCCTCCAGTTCTTTAAAGCCCATAGGGAAATTAAACTCAATATCGCAGGCAGCATTCGCATAGTGAGCCAGATTCAGATGATCGTGGTAACGATAGTTATCCTCACCCAGCCCCAGCGACTTGTGCCATGCCAAACGCTTGGCCTTCCAGTGCTCGTACCACTCCATCTCAGTGCCCGGCTTTACAAAAAACTGCATTTCCATCTGCTCAAATTCCCGCATACGGAAAATAAATTGCCGTGCTATGATCTCATTTCTAAACGCCTTACCCGTCTGCGCTATACCAAAAGGCAGTTTCATTCTACCTGTTTTTTGCACATTCAGGTAGTTTACAAATATACCCTGAGCGGTTTCAGGACGCAGGTAAATCTTATTAGCTCCCTCAGCCAACGAGCCCAGTTCGGTCGAAAACATCAAATTAAACTGGCGCACTTCCGTCCAGTTTTTAGAACCACTCACCGGGTCCGCTATCCCCAGCTCCTCTATCAATGCTTTCAGGTCTTCAAAATTCTCCTCCTCTATATCCTTCTTAAAGCGGGCATTAATTGTATCAATTTTCTTTGCATTATCCAGTACCCGGGGGTTAGTTTCTCTAAACTGCTGCTCATCAAAAGCATCCCCAAAACGCTTCGCCGCTTTGGCCACCTCCTTCTCTATCTTCGCCTCGATTTTAGCTACATGCTCCTCTATCAGCACATCCGCCCTATACCGTTTTTTCGAATCCTTGTTGTCGATCATCGGATCGTTGAAAGCATCCACATGACCAGATGCCTTCCACGTGGTAGGATGCATAAAAATAGAAGCATCCAGCCCCACTATATTTTCATTCATCTGCACCATGGCTTTCCACCAGTAGTTGCGAATGTTATTCTTCAACTCTACACCATACTGCCCATAATCATACGCAGCACTCAGTCCATCGTATATCTCGCTCGATGGAAACACAAAACCATACTCCTTTGCGTGAGCTATGATCTTTTTCAACAAATTAGGATCGTCATTTTTTGCCATAGCCGCAAAGATATACCAATCCCCAAAAACTGAAATAAAATCACCACAATTCACCTGGGATTCCGCTTTTAAACAAAGTCATGTGGAAATATCCCCAAAAGTTTGTCATTCCGACACCTTTCAGCACAAAATACGCGTCATTTTCTGCAAGAAAAATCCTATCCATTCAACTTCAGGAGAGTTTAATGCAAAAACGAAATCCGAGCACTATTCACAAAGAGACGTGCCAGCTACCAACACGTTCGGTTTCAGGGCGTGCCCCTGCCTGCCCAGGTTCCGCCCCAAAGGGTCGGGCTATTCGCTTCAAGTCCTCGGCCACACCACAAGCCACTACCGAGGGCTTTCCGCTTCTATCCCTCACGCACCACTGCCACACCTACTGCACACACCAGACACCAGTCCATTAAAACGTTCCAGTGTATAGCCCTTTGGCAAGCTTACCTGCACTTCATTATCCAGGCACTCTACAGTACCACACGTCACACACCTAAAATGGAAGTGATTGTGCCTGTGCGACTTTTCTTCACAATTGAGACACAAAGCAAAATACTGCTTGCCGTCATCACCCACAATTCGATGTGCCACGCCATCTTCACAAAACCGGTTGAGAACACGATAAACAGTAGCCCTGTCAATGCCCTCACTCACTTCAGCCATTACCATGTCATGACTCAATGCCGATTCTGCAGACTTCAGCGCCGACAATATCTCCTGAGTCTTATGTGTATTTCTTCTTTTCATTAATGCGACTTAGTTGCGTTAAAAGAAATTAATATTATCTTTGCTAAGATACATCACTTCCTTAAAGTCAATAAAATATCCACATCCACTAAAGACAATAGAAAAATGAATAAAAGCACCACTATATACGATACTATAATCATAGGCGGCAGCTACGCCGGACTATCAGCGGCACTGGCTCTGGGCAGGTCATTGCGCAAAACCCTGGTTCTGGACAATGGACAACCCTGCAATGCTCACACACCACACTCTCATAATTTCCTTACACAAGACGGCCATACCCCCGGGCAAATCAGTAAAACCGCACGGGAACAAGTGCAACTTTACCCAAGCGTATCGTTTGCCAATGAACTGGCTATCACCGGCACCAAACAAAACGAGATATTTGCCATTGGTACGGATAAAGGCAGTCAGTATCGGGGAAGAAAATTGATTTTCGCAACCGGTCTTCAGGATTTCATGCCAGACATACCGGGCTTTGAAGCCTGCTGGGGAAAGTCCGTGATTCATTGTCCCTATTGTCACGGCTATGAAGTAAAAGGTAAAAAAACAGCCATCATCGCAGACGAAGCGAAAGCTATGCATTATGCCTGGCTTATCCGCAACTGGACGAGCGACCTCTCCCTTCTTACTCATGGCAAAAGCAAACTCAACGAAAAAGAAAAACATCAACTAGCCAACAACAAAATCACACTCATTGAAACCCCAATAAAAGAACTAATCCATAAAGAGGGGTATTTAGAAAAAGTCATATTTTCAGACGACACTTCACATTCTTTCAATGCCATATATTCAGCTCCCGACTATACCCAAAAATGCAACATACCCGAACAGCTGGGCTGCACACTGACAGACGAGGGGCTGCTAACAGTAGATGCTACGCTACAAACCAATGTGCCCGGAGTATTTGCCTGTGGCGACTGTGCTCACCGCAGAGCAGTGTCCATAGCCGTATCTACAGGCAGCATGGCTGGCATCATGGCAAACCACCAGCTGCTCGACGATGAGTTTTTAGAATAGGCTCAGCTAAGAAATGATTAAACACAAAAAAACCGATTGCAAGAGTGCAATCGGTTTTTCTATGGTATCAATTCTAATTTTACTTATCTTCTTCCTCCTCTTTGGGAGCTTTCTTAGCCTTAGCTTTTTTCACTTTCAGCGTTAGTTCCTCAGACTTACCGTCATGGTCTGCCAACAAAGTATCGCCTTCCTTGATCTCACCTCTGAGTATTTCCTCTGCCACAGGATCTTCCAGGTATTTCTGTATCGCCCTATTCAGTGGTCTTGCTCCATATTGAGGGTCATATCCCTTCTCTGACAAGAAGTCTTTTGCTTTCTCTGTCAGTTCTACTTTATATCCCAGGTCAGTTATTCTGCTAAACAGTTTCTCGAGAGTGATATCAATAATCTTGTGAATGTCTTCACGCTCAAGCGAATTGAAGATGATCACATCGTCTAACCTGTTCAAAAACTCAGGACTGAACGTTTTCTTCAGTGCATTCTGAATTGTAGACTTCATGATTTCGTCCATGTTGTCTTTTCTGGCCTGCGTTGCAAAGCCAATCCCTGCACCGAAATCTTTCAGGTCTCTTACACCTATGTTAGAGGTCATGATGATGATGGTATTTCTGAAATCTACTTTTCGTCCCAGTCCATCAGTCAATACTCCATCATCGAGCACCTGTAGCAAAATATTGAATACATCGGGGTGTGCTTTTTCAATCTCATCGAGCAATACTACGCTGTAAGGCTTACGACGCACTTTTTCGGTCAGCTGTCCACCTTCTTCATAGCCTACATATCCCGGAGGCGCCCCCACAAGTCGCGATACAGAAAACTTCTCCATGTATTCGCTCATGTCTATACGCACCAGCGCATCGTCCTTATCAAAGAGGTACTGCGAAAGCACCTTGGCCAATTCTGTTTTACCTACTCCGGTAGGCCCCAGGAACACAAACGAACCGATTGGCTTTTGAGGATCTTTCAATCCTACACGCGTACGCTGTATGGCCTTTGAAAGCTTGGCGATAACTTCATTCTGCCCCACTACTTTCTTCTGCAAATCGTCGCGCATTTCCAATAGCTTATTGCTTTCATTCTGAGCTACCCGCTTAGCCGGCACACCGGTCATCATCGCGATTACCTCGGCCACATTATCCTCGTTTACCGTATAGCGCTGCGATTTGGTGTCTTCTTCCCACTTTGCTTTAGCTCTTTCCAGCTGCTCTATCAGCTTTTTCTCTTTATCTCTGAGTTGTGCCGCCTCTTCGTATTTCTGGCTTTTTACTACCTGATTCTTCAGTTTCTTGATCTCCTCGATAGATTCTTCCAGACTTACGATTTCGTCTGGCACGTAAATATTGTTGATGTGCACACGCGACCCTGCTTCATCCAGCACGTCTATTGCCTTGTCTGGCAGAAAACGATCGCTAATGTACCGATCCGACAAGGTAACACACGCTTCCAGAGCTTCTGGAGTGTAGGTCACATTGTGGTGATCTTCGTATTTGTCTTTGATATTGTCCAGTATCTGGATGGTTTCTTCTACAGAAGTAGCATCTACCATTACCATTTGAAAACGACGCGCCAGAGCACCGTCTTTTTCGATGTACTGACGGTACTCATCCAGAGTTGTAGCACCTATGCATTGGATTTCTCCACGTGCCAGAGCAGGTTTAAACATATTGGACGCATCCAACGAACCGGATGCCCCTCCTGCTCCTACTATGGTGTGCAATTCATCGATGAAAAGAATAACCTCAGGAGATTTCTCTATTTCATTCATCACCGCCTTCATCCTTTCTTCAAACTGGCCTCTGTACTTGGTACCAGCCACTAAGGATGCCAGATCTAGCGTAACTACCCTTTTTCCAAAGAGCACTCGGGATACTTTCTTTTGAATGATGCGAAGTGCCAACCCTTCGGCTATGGCAGTCTTACCAACTCCCGGCTCACCAATGAGGATGGGGTTATTTTTCTTTCTTCGGCTCAGTATCTGAGCTACACGCTCTATTTCTTTTTCTCTCCCTACTATAGGGTCAAGCTTGTCTTCTTCGGCAAACTTAGTGAGGTCGCGACCAAAATTGTCCAGCACAGGAGTACGCGATTTTTCTGTAGACTTACCCCCTGCTCCCTCTTTGCCAGAAGAATGACTTTCTCCTCCAAACAAGCGCGAAGAATCTTCATCGGGTTCGTCAGTATCAGAAGATCCCATCGGGTTTTCCGTTTGGTATTCGAGCATCTCCTTTACCACATCATAGGCCACATCAAATTTGTCTAAAATCTGAGTACCTATGTTGTCTTCATCCCTGAGGATGGAGAGCAGCAAATGCTCAGTGCCTATAAGCTGACTTTTAAATATTTTTGCTTCCAGATAAGTTATCTTAAGTACTTTCTCTGACTGGCGCGTTAGCGGTATATTGGCCAGATTTTTTACGTTGCTGGTGGCCGACCCTTTGGTGGCTCTTTCAATGGACGTTCTCAACTCGTCGAGTGACACGCCAAGCTTCTTTAGAAGACTGACTGCTACACCTTCACCCTCTCTCAACATACCCAGTATAAGATGCTCAGTGCCTATGTAATCATGCCCCAGACGAAGTGCCTCTTCCCGACTCAATGAGATGACTTCCTTTACCCTATTTGAAAATTTTGCTTCCATGTCTGGTAGTTATATCTATACGTAGTAAAAATAATTTTTAATCTAACAAAAACTAAACTTTTCCCTAAAAACGAAAGAATTAAATCATACGTTGTGTTGCGTCCGACAGTTTCTGTTAAATATAGTTTCGGGATTCGGGTCCGCAACAAAATATCAAGTCTAATATACTGAGGTTTGGTGCAAATTTGCTACCAAACAATTGAGTATATGGAATTGATGTATGAATTTTTCTACGAATGTGGTCAATTTTGGGGTGAATGACCGATCTGAAATCTTCAAACGTAGAATCAGAAGCCTCAAGGTACTTTTCACTGTACTTAATCTTCACATCCAACTCCAGCACTTTAAGACAGAATGACAGTATTTCAGAATTTAAATCCACCAACTTGTCGTGTTTTCCATATACAAACTGGTGAATATAACTTTCATAATACTCAAAATAAGGGGATCTGTTGTAAGCCGATGTGATTGCTCGCCAATGGTCTTTCATCCAGTTTTCATCATAGTTGATGCGCATCTGACCAGTCGGAATTTTCTTGTTAGCGCCCGATACTGGCACAGATAAGGGTAAGACTTTGTTGGATGTGAGAATATAGCAGCGATTACGATATGTTTGTTTGACAAAGTGCTCGTGGATGTCAATACATATTTCGGATTGATTTTTTATCAAACTGAAATATTCAAGTGGCGGGAAGTATTGACTTTCTATGACCAGCATTAACCAATAGCCTCCACATCTCCCAAGCCTTCTCTTACGATAAGCGGCTCATTGCCTGTATAATCTATTACCGTACTGGGTGTAATACTCCCATATCCTCCGTCTATAACTACATCCACCAGCCCGTCAAATTTTTCAAGAATCAGCTCAGGGTCTGTGGAGTATTCAATCACTTCGTCCTCATCTTTGATAGAAGTAGTGAGAATGGGATTGCCAAGCTGGCGTACTATCTCTCTGGGGATATTATTATCGGGCACTCGTATACCCACCGTCTTTTTCGAAGCATTCAATATCTTGGGCACCTTATTGCTCGAATTGAGGATAAATGTATAGGGGCCGGGCAGTGTTTTTTTCATCAATTTAAATACCGGCGTGGGCAAACTACGCGTGTATTCCGATATGTGGGACAAGTCATAACAGATGAAGGAAAGATTCACTTTTTTGCCCTTCCATTGCTTTATCCTTTTGATTTTATCCAGTGCCTTGGAACTAAATATATCACAGCCGATTCCATAAACCGTATCGGTGGGGTAAATCACCACACCGCCGGCGCGCAGTACTTTGACTACCTGCTCTATTTTGCCCGGATCAGGATTGTCGGCATATAGTTTGATAAATTGAGTTTCCATAAAAAGCATCTACACCTGTGAATATTGCGAATATACAGCCTATTCCTGTTTAGACTCTACTGAGAAACACTTTCATTTCCATTTTAAGGCTAAAGAGGACGATTTACAGCAATTTCTGAAGCATATTTTTCTTATTTGGCGCTAACTTTTTAAGTGAAATGAACGATTTTTCATTAACCAAAATATCCATATCTGATCCTTTGGACGATAGTCTCAGACATGACATCTATTGTGTTGAGTGAGGTTCGAAGTGTACCTTATACATCTTCACCTCACCCCGGTATAGCTAACATTCCTGAGGCTTTCTAATCCTTCTTTGTCATATTCAGGAATAGCCTAAAACCCGACAGGTTTAATGACCACAAACGCCTAACTTACCTCAGTTGAAGAGATAGAAACCTGCCAGGTATCGCCCCTCTTACCTCAACTTGACAAAGTAGGGCTAAGCTGAGTCTGTTTATTCTACTACTAGCAAAACACAATCCTTGATGAAAATATTTTGAAACCCTCTCTAAGCGGTTAGTTTTGCGCCCGTTATGAAAAAACACAAAGTACTCGCCATTGTCATCATCGTGTTTTCCACCTTGCTGACCTCATTTGCCTTCTACTTTTTTCAGGTAGTTTATTCTCCCAATTTTCTGGTGCAAGGACAGGGCAAGCCTCTGATAATTCCTACAGGTTCTACATTTAAGGACGTGCAGAAAACCGTATTTGATCAGCGCTATGCCAATGACCTGATCAGTTTTAGTTTTTTGTCAAAAATCATGGGATATCAGGAAAATGTAAAACCGGGCTTGTACTACATAGAACCCGACATGAGTAATATTGAGGTGGTGCGACTCCTTCGTTCTGGGGCACAAACTCCTGTAAATATTACTTTCAACAACGCTAGACTGCTGGAGGATTTAGCAGAAAAAATCACCAAAAATCTGGAAATGACACCTGAGGCTTTTCTGGCCTACACGCGTCAGTCAGGAGTGCAACAAGCACTGGGGTTTGATAGTCTGTCTATCATCGGCTTGTTTATCCCCAATACCTACCAGGTATACTGGAATACCAGTCCGGAAAGCTTGCTCGAGCGAATGAAAAAAGAATACGACAAATTCTGGACGGATGAAAGACTCCAAAAGGCCAATGCACTTAACATGACCCCCAAAGAGGTGTCTGTTCTGGCTTCTATTGTGCAAGCTGAAACAGCCAATCCTAACGAGCTCAAACGGGTAGCCGGACTGTATATCAACCGCCTCAACAGGGGTATAGCTTTACAAGCTGACCCTACACTGGTTTTTGCTGCTCAGGATTTTACGATCAAGCGTGTACTGAATGTACACAAGGAAATTGACTCTCCTTTCAACACCTACATGCACAAAGGACTGCCTCCCGGACCTATAAATATGCCCGAAAAAAGAGCGTTAGACGCTGTGCTCAACTACGAGAAACATAAGTATATCTATATGTGTGCAAAAGAGGATTTTTCTGAAAACCACAACTTTGCTACAAATCTGAGAGACCACCTGAGAAACGCTGAAAAATACCAAAGAGCACTAAACAAAGCCCGTGTTTTCAAATAAAGCACCATGAATTCCAATTTCTTCGAAGATGTGTATGACGTAGTTCGGTTGATCCCCAAAGGGAGAGCTACCAGCTACGGAGCTATTGCAAATTTTCTGGGATCGAAAATCAGTGCCCGAATGGTGGGATGGGCAATGAACGCAGCGCATCAGGACGATTCCATACCTGCACAGCGGGTTGTAAACCGAAATGGCCTGCTCAGTGGAAAAATGCACTTTGGAACACCCACACGAATGCAGGAGCTACTGGAAGCAGATGGTGTGACCGTAGAAAACGATCAGATCAAAAACTTTAAAGCTGTTTTTTGGGATCCTGCTATTGAGCTGGAGATTTAGCCTCCTGCCCGGTAGCAATCGCCCAAAGCCCTACAAAAGTCAGCAATCCATTGACCAGCAGCAATTCAAACCCAAACTGATACCCCCCAAACAAAGTCGATGAATTGGCATTGAGGATGTAGGTAAGCACCGGAGCTCCTATACATACCAGTGGGGCATACGTATCTTTTATCTTTTTTCGAGTAAAAAGCCCAAAACTATACAACCCAAGCAACGGCCCGTAGGTGTAGCCCGCAACTTTAAATACCGCCACAATCACACTATCGTCATTGAGAGCCTTAAACACCATAATCACCACAAGGATGAGCAGTGAAAACCCCAGGTGAATCATCATTCTGGGTTTCTTGTCACTTTCTTTGGGGTCTTTGTTTAGAAAATCGACATAAAACGATGTGGTAAGTGCTGTAAGGGCAGAATCGGCACTTGAATATGCTGCCGCGGTAATGCCCAAAAGAAAAACAATCCCCCCTGCGATATGAAATTCATTGATGGCTAAAAGTGGATAAAGGTTATCTGAACGATCGGGCAAGGCAACTCCCTGCACCTGTGCATAATGATAGAGTAACACTCCCAAAGCCAGAAACAACAGATTCACAAAAATCAAAGACGTACTAAACCAAAGTACATTTTTCTGAGCATCTTTCAGGTTGCGGCAGGTAAGGTTTTTTTGCATCATATCCTGATCCAGACCTGTCATCACGATAGCAATGAATGCTCCGGAGAAAAACTGTTTGTAGAAATTGCCGGGCGCTTTCCAATCCCATACAAATGTGGTAGACAAAGGGCTGTCGGCTATAGTAGCCACTACGGCGGAAAAACCCATATCCAAATCCGATGCTATAAAACCAATACTGATAACTACAGCCAATAGCATAAAAAAAGTTTGGAGCGTATCTGTCCATACTATCGTCTTAATACCTCCCTGAAATGTATAAAGCCAGATGAGCGCAATCGTGACAATCACCGACACAGCAAAAGGGATATTAAACGCATCGAAAAAGGCTATCTGTAACACTCCGGCTACTAAAAACAACCGGAATGAGGCTCCTATAACCCGCGAAATAAGAAAAAACAAAGCCCCGGTCTTATAGGATTTTGTGCCAAATCGGGTTTCCAAATACTGATAGATGGATACCAGATTGAGTTTATAATACAAAGGCAATAGCACTGTAGCGATTACAAAATAGCCTACGAGGTAACCCAGCACCATCTGGAAATAAGACCAGTTGCTATTGCCTACCTCTCCCGGCACGGAGATAAACGTAACCCCGGAAAGAGATGCCCCTATCATACCAAAAGCCACCACATACCAGGGCGATTGACGGTTTGCAGTAAAAAAAGATTCGGAAGTACTGCCTCCTGCTGTGATTTTTGCGATGAGCATGAGTACGCCAAAGTAACCAGCGATAATGGTAAAGACTAACAGTGGATTCATGGATTATTGTCTAGTATGAAAAAAGCAAACATACTATAATTGTATCTTATGAATTATTTAATAGTTAGATTTGCTAAAATTGATAATTTATGAATGAACCTCAGCGGATCTTCTTCAACAACGAAGATAAAAACTCCAACGATTTTACAAATACGCTTACCAAAAGAGTAAATCAATATTTTAAGGATAAAGGCATATCGAAGTACGGCAACAGTGAAATGTATTTCAAGACCGTATTTATGCTCGCGCTATTTCTTGTTCCATTTGCACTGATCATCACCCTCCAACCCACTCTATGGGTTGCTTTCCTCCTATGCTGCGTGATGGGCCTGGGCATGGCCGGCATTGGTTTGTCGGTAATGCACGACGCTATACACGGTGCATACTCTAAAAATCAAACAATAAACAAAATACTGGGCTACACCCTAAATCTGGTAGGTGGCAATGCTCTCAACTGGAAAATACAACATAATGTAAAGCATCACACCTACCCCAATACACACGATCATGATGAGGACATAGCTCCAAAACTAATCTTGCGGCTGTCGCCCTACTCGAGTATATCGGGTGTACATCGCTACCAGCACATCTACGCCTGGATACTTTACGGGTTGGGTACTTTCTTTTGGGTTACTTTTAAGGATTTTATCAAAATCCTTAATTTTTATAAAGAAGGCTGGCTTCAAAAAAACACCAACAGTATCGCCGGGGAAATAGCCATCCTTATCATTTCCAAGGTCATATATTACGGCTACATTATTGGCCTGCCTTTGATGCTCACAGACTACACCGGTTTACAGATCTTTGCGGGATTTTTCAGCATGCATGTACTCGCTGGTCTGGGGCTGGCTGTTATCTTTCAGCCATCTCACCTAATGGAGGAAGTAGTATACCCTACACCCAACGAAAAGGGAAAACTACCCTACTCGCGAATTGTACACCAGCTCTACACCTCAGTAAACTTTGCCAACAGCAACAAACTGATCACCTGGTATGGTGGAGGCTTAAACTACCAAATAGAACATCATCTCTTTCCTCAGATTTGCCATGTGCACTATCCTAAGCTGGCCAATATAGTAAAACAAACAGCCCGAGAGTACAACATTCCCTACTACAGCAAAAAAGGGTTTAGGGAAGCCCTACGAGAGCACAACAAAATGCTAAAATGGCTAGGCAGCCCGGAAAGCAACCTTGCTCCGGCAGTGTAGTCTATAGCTTTTTTCTAGTCAAAAATAAAATCGAGGGAAAAAGCTGAAAACGCGGGTATTATCAAATCAGCAGATTGGTAATTATCCAATGGCACGTAACCTTTCGGGGGTATTGCGACTACCGTCATGCCAGCTGCCTTTGCTGCAGCCACACCCGAAACCGAGTCTTCAAAAACCAGACACTTGCCCGGCATTACATCCAGCGCTGCAGCAGCTTTGAGGTATATTTCCGGGTCGGGTTTCCCCTTCATTACATCATCAGCTGTACAAATCACAGAAAAAACCTCCGTGGCTCTAATCTTATGCAAAACAGCGGGAACCACACTGGCAGGAGAGTTAGTAACCAACCCCAGGGGCATGTGTTGATGCTCTAAAAAAGCGATCAACCGACGTACGCCTTCTATTTCCACTCCCTCTTGTATAATCAGGTCAATTACTCTTTCTATCACCTCCTGTTCTACTACCTCCTTGGACTTATTTTGCCAGGGAAACAACGTGAACCAATAGTCCGTCACTTCCTGGGTGGTCATTCTGCTGGTTTTGGTCGAATGTGCCTCGGATACCGGCACCCCAAGCTCTCCAAACACTTCTTCTTCGGCGCATTTCCAAAGGGGTTCTGAATCGACCAGCACTCCATCCATATCAAATAGCACGGCTTCAAATCTGCTGCTCATTTGCTCAGGATTACATTGTCCAATAATGCTACTTTTTCTTTAAGAGCATCATATTTAGAAGGTAAAATTCTACCCTTCAACAGGCAGTCTGCCTCAAACACCTGGTCTGCTATTTCCACTTCTAGCTCGCTAACCAACCGCATGACTTCATTGGTCTTATCGTAAGGATATTGAAGTTTGATTGTTCGCTTGATAACCACCGTCGTGGTTTTAGCCTGTGACAAAGCCAGCTCTGCGGCTGTTTTATATGCATAAACCAAACCGCTCACACCTAGTTTAGTTCCTCCAAAATACCGCACCACTACCACCAGTACATTGCTGAGGCCAAAAGACCGGATTTGTCCCAAAATGGGGTCGCCTGCACTGTGTCCGGGTTCTCCGTCATCATTGGCTCGTACCTCTTGCCCGTTTTCTCCTTCCAGTACAAAAGCATAGCAGTGGTGACGCGCGTCAAAGTATTGCTTTTTTAGCTGATCGAGGTGTACTTTCACTTCGTCTCTATCCGACACAGGATATGCATAGGCGATAAATTTACTTCCCTTTTCTTTGTAAAAGCCCTCCGAAGTGCCGGTGATCGTCTTGTAGCTATGGTCTTTCATTTCAGCTGCTTCAATCGTTCTTTTGCTTCTATCGTTACCTGGTCGTGATCGTCTATTTCCAAAGCTCCTCTATAAAACTCCTCAGCTTCCTGAATATTCCCGTTACGCTCTGCGATACGCCCTAGCCCCAGCATGCATAAACTCCGAAAGTACAGGCCTTTGTTTTCATAGTGAGCTCCTGTGGCCAACCCTTTTTCATAGTACCGGGAAGCTTTATCATCATTTTTCCATTTCAACTCCTGACATACTCCACTAAAAGCTTCGCCACACATTTTGTAGTATGGGTCGCTACTCACCATCACCTGCCGTATGTACGGCAATGCCTTTTCATACTGCGCTGTATGTATGAGGCACTCAATCAATTTTGATTTAAAATAGTTGTTGTTGGGGTAGGCATCTACCAGCTGCTGCAAATATCCCTGTGCTCTTGCCGGGTTGTTTTCATAGCGCAGGTAAATGTATGCCAGGTAGAGGCTTGCCTCTATCTTTATGATTTTAGCTTCTTTCGTAGCTTTATCCAACTGCTCCAACCCTTTTTCTACATCTCCACTTTTAAAAACCCACATAAAGGGTTTATAAATGGGATGCCTGTTGGGGTACATCTCACGAAAATAATTGTAGAGCCCGGTACAAAAGAGAAATTCATTGCTAACGTCTACATAATCAAATCCGGTTTTTGCTAAACCATACATTTTTCGTGCTTCGCTCAGGGCTTTGAGGTATGTCCCTTCTCTTGCGTAATATTCGGTAAGTAACCCCCGGGCCGACATTTCAAAAAACACACCCTCTGGATGGTCTTCCTGTTCTTCCTGCATTTTCAACGCTGCTTGTATCACTCGCTGAAGCGCATCGTAGTGTTTCGGAAAAACGCTGCTTGTCGTCCGGATAGGCATTTCCTTCCAGGCAATATTAAGTGCTTCCATCATGTACACTACCGGGTGGCCGGGCAGAATCTTAGCTACTTCGGCTATGGCACTATCTGCCTTTTGAGGTTGATTGTTATAAATAAAATATCCTCCCTGCTCTACTACAGCCATACGCTCAGGGGAATCAAACAAAGGCAACTTTTGTGCAGATACATCCCATGAAAACAACCATACAATCAGTGCCCAATACTTTCCCATTTTCCAGATTCTGTCTCTTAATTTGCCGGCGATCTGTCTAGCCACCGATGTTTCGATCAAAAATAGATACATTTATACTTATGGCAACAAAAAACAGCCCTGCACCCAACATCTAATCCGGAAAAACATCATTACATATATGATATCCTGCGAGCCACACGCCCTTTCTTCTCACCAATCTGCAATCCTATTCAAAACAGATGCCTATCAGCAACTGCACAAGACGAAAGGCTGGTTGCATTTTACTTATATCCACCGGCAACAGCTCCTGTTATCCGCTAGTTTTCATGTTGAGGATACCCGCGCCACAAGTGCACCAGGCTGTCCATATTCCGGAGCAGAAATTCATCATCCCTTAGGCTACAATCACTTCGAAACTTTTCTTGAAGAGATAAAAACACACCTGAAGCGAAATGGCATCACGGAGGTAACCATCAAACAATCTCCTTCTTTCTTTTTCACCGAAACCGCTCAATTGGAGCAGGCTTTCTTAAACACGGGATTTTCCATAAAAAGCGAAATCAACCACCACATAGCGCTTAACGAAAAGCCTGTAAATATTCACCCAATGCAAATCAGACGCATACGCAAATGCAAACGTGAAGGGTTTACTTTTCAGGAAGAAAAAACAGAACACATCTATGATTTTATCCAAACATGCCGCCACCAACAAAAACTCAAAATCAATATTGAAAAAGACAAATGGCAACATACGATGCAAAAGCTTGGAAAGCACTACAGGTGTTTTACTGTAAAATCTGCAGAAGGTCGGTTGGTAGCTGCCACGGTGATCATCCTTGTCAACTCTAAAGTTGTATACAATTATTTGCCGGCTTTTGATCGGGCTTTTAGTACGTATAGCCCGTTGGCATTGCTTACTTTTGAATTGTGCAATGTGCTACGCCATGAAAACTTCCAGTGGCTTGATCTGGGCATATCGTCACAAGAGGGCATACCCCAACAAGGGCTTGTAACCTTCAAAGAGCGTATGGGAGGACTATTCTCTCTGCGAAATACATACCACGCTAAATTTAGAGCTATATGAAAAAAAAATGGTTGGCGAGATTACTTATGCAGCTTATGAGGGCACTCCCCTGCCAGTTTCCGGTGCGGGGTTCGCTTTCATCACAACCTTTTTTTATCTTAGGAAGTGGGCGAAATGGCAGCACTTTGTTAAACATAATGCTCAACCAGCACCAAAACCTCTTTCTTCCTGCTGAGCAATATTTTCTGGGCAACAGCATCATCAAATTCAAACTATACAATTACATGCTTTGGCGGGATCTGGTCAAAGTAATATATGGTGAGCTTATACCTGCTACAGGGAGTCACTCATGGAGTTTCTCTCCCGACAACATCATTGCTGAAGCTTTTCACTTTTCCGGTCAGGAGCAAAACTTACAAAAACTCATAGACCATATTTTTCGCAGTTATGCATTGTCTAAAAAACAGGAGCCGCTAACCTGGGGAGACTCTACCTATTCCAATACCGAATTTGCTCCTGAAATCTTCTCCTGCTTTCCGCACGCTAAGTATTTATTTCTACTTCGGGATGGGCGGGATGTATCTGCCGCATACAAAAAAGGAGGAGAGAAAACGTTTGGCTTTCTTGCTAATGCCGAAGCTGCCGCACATCACTGGACTAAGTCTCTGCAAGCCTACCGATATCTGGAAAAACGAACATCTGTGCACCTGATACGGTACGAAGAACTGGTAAGAAATCCCGAACAAACTCTGCGAGGCATTTGCAACTTTCTTCAGGTGCCTTATGTACCAACCATGCTCCAATACTACACTCATGTGCCCGAAGTAAAAGAATATACAGCCAACCACCACGCTAACCTTTACCGTCCACTGCAAACCCATTCGATCGGACAGTGGGAGCACATTCTTACAGAAAAAGAACAAAAATCAGTACTAAAAATTCTCCACCCTCACCTGACCACATTTAATTACCTGTAAGCGTGAATATATTCGTTATCCCTTCCTGGTACCCTAGCCCTACAGCACCATACACGGGCATTTTCTTCCGCGAGCAATCACTCTTGTTTGCCCGCCATTTTTCTCAACACACACTGGCCATTAGCCACTGGGGACCTTCGGATCACCGGCTTTTGCTGGAAGTCAACCGCCCTGCAAAGGCTCTCCTAAACCTAACCAGAAAACCTTCACCCACCACCTCTTCACTGGCAGACAACTGCATAGAATACTTTACTCCTGCGTATACATGGACACGAAAACTATGGGATGGAAATTCAAGAAATATCTTAGAGGTCTGCAGACGACATGCCAGGCGATTTGAGCAAGAGTATGGGAAAATTGACATTATCCACGCACATGCTACACACCCGGGAGGGTACATAGCTCGTCTGTTGTCCAGGGAGCTGAATATCCCTTTTGTGATAACCGAGCACATGACACCTTTCCCCTTTCGCTCTTACCAGTCGCGCCGTGCACTTACCAAATACATACATGCCCCTCTCGCGGATGCCAGAGAAATAATTTGCGTAAGCCATTATCTGGCTCAAAAGGTGAAACAACACACGCACACACCCACTACTGTTCTACACAATTTTGTAGACGATGATTTTTTTACACCCAATTTTCAACGAAACAAAAACGAACGATTTACAATACTTTTTGCTGGCAGGATCACCCCTCAAAAAGGCGTAGACATCTTATTGCATGCCCTAAAAAAAATTCTGCCAACCCATCCAGATATACTATTAATGGTGGCCGGTGATGGAGCATACTCTTCTCGGTACAGACTGCTGGCCAAAAAGCTAAAACTAGCAAACAACATACAATGGACCGGAGCATTGACAAGGAAGGGAATAAAAACACACCTACAGCAATGTGATTTGTTTGTGCTACCCAGTCGCCACGAAAACAATCCGGTAGTGCTACTGGAAGCTATGGCCTGCGGCATCCCCGTGCTTGCTACCAAATGCGGTGGCCCTGAAGAGATAATCTCTGAGCAAAACGGCTTGACTGCCGAACCTGAAAACACGGACGATCTGGCCAATAAACTGCATAAATCCATTGAAGGCAATACTAGCTTTTCACTCCGAAGTATTCGGGACTTCTATGAAACCCACTATGGTGCAAAAAAACAAACTGAAAAGCTGGAGCAACGATATATCAACGCTCTTTCATGACATTTTACCTACATTTTATTAAATTGCGATTAGAATTGCATAATTTCGTTGCAGACGTTATCATAACCCTGATAGTGATTTGAAAAACCTGATTATCATAGCCTCGCTGGTAGCATTCAGCTCCACGGCATACGCTGGTCCCAAAGACGAAGACAAAAAGTTTGTCTCTCAGGCTATGAAAATGTCCGAACCTTCAACCGGATCTTTGAACACTCCCAAAAAAAGCACTGAAGAACCAAAGGAAAGGCCAAACGAAAATCTAAAAGAGACCAAAAACACCGAAGTTGACTCAAGTTATTATTCTGTAAATAAATTCAACTTCCTTTTCTACCTCATGTACAAGCTCAAGTACACCGAAGAAAATCCTCTCGAACAAAAGAAAGAGACAATAAGAGTAGAATAAAGCGGATTATTTTCGCTTCTTGCCAAATGTTTTCAGCTCAGATGGGCCACCTTCAAACGTAATATAGAAGGTAAGATTATGAGTAGCTACACGCTTAAGTCCTGCACTAAAAGAATTTGGTGTGTCTTCCAGCATATTTACCAAACCGTAGGAATAGCGCAACTCCGGAGAAAACTTAAACAGCGGTTGGTACATATCAAAACCTACGCCTATCTCTAAAGCCAGATTGGTATTTTTAATCAACAATTTCTCTTCGTCATCCTCTCCTTTGCCTGCTGCTCTTATCGAAGGATTAATACCTCCCAGCAAATACATGCGTGTGTTTCCTCTTCTTACAGATTTATATTTGAGCATAAGGGGCACTTCTACAAAAGTAGGATCACGCAATTCGTTGAGTGTAGTACCATCCGTAAACCTGTAGGTGAGATCATTCTGATAAAACGCTACCGTAGGTAAAATCCTGAAATCGAGGTATTGAAACAGCAAAAAATTGACAACAAAGCCCAGCTTAAAACCACCTAAATTTCCCGGAACAATAGAATGAATAGAATCCAACTCCGGTGAGCCAAACGCATCGGAGTATTGTATTCGATATTTTGACGAATGCCCCCCGATCAAAAACCCATAATGTATGTTGTTTTCATCATACATAGGCAGGTTGATCCGCTTGGTATTCTGTGCACTGGCATCAGTTAAAGCTACCAGCACCAACAGCAGCACGATTATTTGATACCTGTATATATGGAGCTTATGCCAAATGTGAGTGAGGTACATTGAGTTTGTTTGAATCCTGTTTTAGTTAAAATGTCCAAAAAGTCATCGCCATCAGGGAACTGCTGTACAGACTCTGGAAGATACGTATAGGCCGCATTGTCTTTAGATACGACCTTACCTATCAGTGGCAAGATGGCCTTGAAGTAGAAGTTGTACAACTGCTTCATAGGAAATACTCTGGGTCTGGAAAATTCCAGCACTACTACTTTCCCACCGGGTTTAAGTACCCGATGCATGTCTTTGAGTCCTTTTTCCAGATTTTCAAAATTCCTAACTCCAAAAGCAACGATTACCGCGTCAAATTTATTGTCATCGAACAGCAGGCGCTCAGAATCGCCCATCTGCATATCGATAATCTGGTCGTGTCCCAGACGCACCATCTTCTGCCTACCTACGGCCAACATACCTTCTGATATATCCACACCCACAATCTTTTCGGGGTTGAGTTTAAGCGCCTCTATGGCAAAGTCACCTGTGCCTGTGGCTATATCCAGTATCTGCTTTGGCTTATCCTCTTTCAGGAGGTTGATGGCTTTTTTTCGCCAGATTATGTCTATGCCCAGACTCAGAAAATGATTGAGAAAATCATACTTTTTGCTGATGTTGTTAAACATTTCAGCTACCTGCTCTTTTTTGCCCTGGGTATTATCTTTGTAGGGTAGTACTTCCAATATTCTATAATTTGGTGCAATAATAAAGCCTTCAACGTTAGGAAGTAAGGAGAAGGTGTCAGAATTATGCAAAACTTACGCAACTTGCACAAAATTTGAAGATGCTTTACAGCACACACAGCCATTGAGAACATGAAAATCAAAACTGCAGAATTTATAATCAGCAATACCGACCCAAAAAAATGTCCTGACACCAAGTTGCCGGAATATGCTTTTATTGGGCGGTCAAATGTGGGTAAATCCTCGCTGATCAATATGCTCACTAATAAAAACAAACTTGCCAAAACATCGGGAAAGCCGGGAAAAACACAGTTAATCAATCACTTTTTGATCAATGACGAGTGGTATCTGGTCGATCTGCCGGGCTATGGGTGGGCTCAGGTAAGCAAAACGCTAAAAGAGAAGTGGGATAAGATGATTCGCCAGTACCTGCTGGAAAGAGAAAATCTATACAATGTCTTTGTTTTGATAGACTCTCGCATACCTCCTCAAAAAATAGATATAGAATTTATCAACTGGCTGGGAGAAAATGGCATACCATTGGCTATCATTTTTACGAAAGCCGACAAAAAGAGCAGTGCTAAGATCCAATCTGCAATAGCTACTTTTAAACAAGAGCTTAAAAAAACATGGGAAGAACTGCCTGCTACTTTTGTGAGTTCGTCGGTAAGCAAAACCGGACAAAAAGAAATTTTATCTTTCATTTCCGGCATCAATAATTAATTTTGGCGCAAATTTTTTCAACTAAAAAAACAGTATGGATTTTAACGAAATAGCTACAGTATCAGGAAAAGGTGGATTGTTTAAAGTAGTAGCACCTACCAGAGGAGGGATGATTTTGGAATCGCTGGACGCACAAAAAAAGAAGCTGGTAGTGAATATGCACTCCAAGGTATCTGTGCTCGGCGAAATATCTATCTATACCAATGACGCTGAAGGGTCCGTTCCCCTCAGAGAGGTAATGAAAAAAATCCATGCAGAATTTGATGGCGACTCGGGTGTATCGAGCAGCTCCACTCCGGAGGAATTAAAAGCCTTTCTGAAGTTTATCCTGCCCAACTACGACGAAGACAGGGTGTATGTATCGGACATAAAGAAAGTAGCCAACTGGTACAACCTGCTTTCCAAAGATTTTGCCGAGGTATTTGCCGACAAAGAAGAGGACGAAAAAGCCGCATCTGCCGGGGAAGAAAAAGAATCCTGATTTTGACAGAACAACAGCAAGTATCGCAAAGCATTCAGCTCATTTCCAGCCATTTTTCTATTCCTGAAAATGAGCTGATGCTCGATGATATGTCTCTCGAAGCGCTGGAAAACAAGCTAACAAGTATTGTAAAATACTTGCTAGACAAAGACATGAACAGGCTGCTTCATTCGCTCTATAGAATTGATGTGAACGAAGGCTTGGTTAAAAACATTTTGACGGAAGAACCTCCGGAAAATCTGGGCAGAAGAATAGCTCAGGAAATAATAAAGCGCGAACTGCAAAAAGTAGAGACTCGCGCCCGGTATAGCGGTTTTTAACCACCTACTACCAATATTTACTCATCTTGTTGCGCAAAAAAGCAACGCTTCTTTCGAGTTGATCCATACCGTCTACTCCATCTTCTACGCTGATCCAGCCATCGAACCCCACTCTCTTTAACTCCGTAAAAATCGCATCGTAATCGTTGAGTCCCTGACCTATTTCTCCATGACTTAATCGCTTGGCATAGCCCAAAGCATCCAATTCCTCTTTACGCAGATCCTCAAGGGTGCCTTCCAGCAGGTAACGGTCGCTGGCGTGCATGGTCACCACTTTATCAGACACACGGTACAATAGCTCCAGCGGATCTTCTCCCGCCAAAAATGTATTGCTCGGGTCGTAGTTTACTCCAAAATTAGGATGCTGTATACTATCGAGCAGCTGACAAAAAACATCCATTTTCTGAGCAAACTCCGGAAACCGCCAAAAATCATCCTTATAATGATTTTCTATTATCAGAGTAATTCCTCTTTCAACCGCATAAGGCAAGCACTCATATATACACTCTGCTGCATATTTTACCCCTTCATTCACAGATAACTCAGGTCTCCTTTGCCCTGAAAGCACCCGGCAGTAGCCTCCTCCAATCGCATAAGTCATGTCTATCCATCGTTTTTGCTTTTCTATTTCACTTGCCCGAAAAGAAGGGTCGGGGTGTGTAAAATCCGGCGAACAACACATCATGGGAATGACCTTTCCATGATCTTCCACCATTTGCCTGAAAAGCGGCCAATTCTTCTCGTCTTTCATCTCGAGAAAACCAGCGTACCATTCCAATCCATCGATATCCAGAGCTACAGCAAGTTTTATCCATTGTGCTACTGTCATGGATCCGTCGTGACACAATTCTTTCATAAAGGCTTTGGGGAATACTGCTAATTTTGGCATGTTTATCAATCGTTTTGCTTAGGAATAGTTGTAGAATCTTTGGGAGTATTTCTGCCGATCATAGGGTATTGCTCCAGGTCTACCACCTGCCCGCTAACAGGTCCGGATGCATCTTCCAGCCAGTATACCGCAGCATTAGCTATTTCTTCAGGCTTTAGTATTCGTCCCGACGGAGCAAACATATCCGGCAGGTCTTCATACCAGTTTTCTTTCAGGCCGTGTTGCTGTTTTCTGGCTATTTCTTTCTCAGTCAGCACCCAACCCGGGTTTATCTGATTTACCCGCACGCCATTATCTCTAAACAAGACATCTCCCAGGTTTCGCGTCATGGTCATTAGTGCGCCTTTTGCCATACTGTATGCCAGCAGATTAGGCTCTCCGCTCCATGCATTTACCGAACCAATATTGAGCACACTACCACGGCTGGAGGTAAGGTAAGGCAGTGCTGCTTTCACCAACAACAATGGCGCTATGGCATTTACCTCCATAATCTCGTGTAATAGTGCCTCCTCTGAAGTATGTATATCCGAAGAAGCTACCCTGGCAGCATTATTTACTACCGCATCAATTTTTCCAAAGGATTCAATAGCCCGGGCCACTATTCTTTGTGGAGCTCCCTTATGCGTAATCTCTTCTATATGAAGTGCCGCATGCTTACTACCCAACTCTTCTACTACTGAGTTGCCCCAGTTTTGCTCCAAACCATGCACCACAACAGACGCCCCTTCTGCTACACACCGCTTAGCTATAGCTCGACCTATGCCTGTGGTACTGCCGGTTACTATTATCACTTTGTCTTTTAATCTCATATTCAGGCTGGCTTCAGTATACTTTTCACGACCTCACCCCGGTGCATTTTTTCGAATGCTTCTTCCCAATCCATAATAGACCATACTCCTCCAATTATAGGAGTCACATCGAGTGCACCACTGGCCATGAGACCAATTACTTTTTCCCATATCGGCCAATTGTGACTAAAGCTTCCCTGCAAGGTGACGTTCTTTTGCACCAACGGGTCGAGTGAAAAACCCAAGGGCTGAGGGCCCCAACCTACTTTTGTAATTTGACCATTGGGACGCACCCAATCCAAAGCGGCTTGCAAGGCCACACTGGCTCCTGCAGCATCTATTACACAGTCTACTCCTTGCCCGTCTCGACTAGTGGCCCATGCCGTAGCATCTCCGATTATACCTTCGCAACCGTACTGCTCAGCTATAGCCATCCTGCTTTTATCATTCTCTAACCCCACTACAGCTACCTCTGCTCCACATAATCTGGCGACTGCTGCACACAGTATACCAATAGTACCTGGCCCGAGCACAATTACCCTATCGCCTGGTTTTATAGCAGAGTTGCCCACTACTGCATTATAAGCCACACAGCATGGCTCTGTAAGGCAGGCCTTTTCCAGCGAAAGCTGATCCGGCACCTGGTGCAGACATCTGGCAGGCACTTTTACATAACGAGTCATGGCTCCATCTACTCCATAGCCAAACCCTTTTCTGTCCGGATCGAGGTTGTATAGACCGGTTCGGGAATAAACACTGTTGGGGTTTATGACTGCTGCCGTTTCACTTACTACTCTTTGCCCCTCCGACCATTCCTTCACACCACTTCCCAACTCCACTATATGCCCGCCAAACTCATGTCCCAACACAATGGGATAATTAACCGGCCAGCTATGACTGGACGTCCACTGGTGCAAATCGCTACCACATACACCCACATTTTCAACTTCCAGCAACACATCTTCTTCTCCTATTTGTGGCCGGGCTATTTCCCGGATTTCTACCGAACCCTTTTCCGGTGCAAAATTGACCACAGCCGGTTGTTTTTCATTGGATATCATAATGAGATAAAGCTTTTGAAAATTTACGAACTATTTAGGGAGTCACGCCATAAGCGTGCACTGCTTCACATATCATCCGAAGTGATTCTTCGAGATTTCCTGAGGCTGTCTTAAAAGCATCGGCATCTATGGTAAGCGGAGCACCCAACACCACCAGAGGCGCCCCATACTCCGGGCACTTTATGGCTTGCTCCAAAGAAAGCCCCCCCACTGCCTGTACCGGCACACTCACAGCTTCTACGACCTGCTTCAACTGATCCAGCGGACTGGGCATACGCTCACCTCTGGCGGCTATGCCTCTTCGCTCGTCATATCCTATATGATGAATAACATAATCACACCCCAGTGCTTCAAGTTGTTGGGCTGCCTGTACCATATCGGGAGCACCAAGGTTATCTCCCATTACTTTCACACCGTGATCTTTACCTGCCTGTACCACACACTTTATTGTTTCTTCATGCGCTCTGGCCATCACTACCACATGTGTAGCGCCAGCCTTGGCCATCATTTCAGCTTCAAGGTATCCTCCGTCCATTGTTTTGAGGTCTGCTACTATAGGTGTATCCGGAAAAGCCTCTCGCAGCTTCCTGACACCATGCAGCCCCTCTGCCAGTATGAGTGGTGTACCTGCTTCGAGCCAGTCTACACCGGCACGCATAGCCAGAGCAGCGGTCTCTAAAGCTTCATCAATGTTTGTAAGATCAAGGGAAATTTGTACTATAGGTTTCATGCGTGTTTTTATTTTTTTGGTGACGAACCGGAAGCATACTCTCCCTCTACTTGTAGCTGATTTCCTGCATCCGATACATTTGATACTTTCTAATATATTAAATTCGAAAACGAAAAAAGATGGATTTTCCCGCGCTTACCGTTTTTCATCAATAAACAATAAAACAAGGTCAATAAAGCATATTCGGCTAAGTGAGTGGTGCTTAAAACTGCCAATTATGTTTCTAAAAAAACCACTGAACGGGGAGCTTTCCATCTGGAATAATTATTATCTTGGTCAGAAAAGTAATGAAAGCCGAACCTATCTTACACATACCCGACACACTGCTGGGCGAGGGGCCTTGCTGGGATCATCGTACCCGTACCTTGTGGTGGGTGGACATTTCTAACTACCGACTACATGCTTACAGACCTGACGGGACTCCATCTACCTATACTTTCGATCAGTATGTAGGAGCTGCTGTACCCCTCTCCGACAATAGTGACCGCCTGATACTGGCTTTGCATCATGGTCTTGCCGTTTTTGACACAACCAACCTCAACCTGCAAACACTAAGCGACCCTGAAACACACCTCCCGCAAAACCGATTTAACGACGGCAAGTGCGATCCTATGGGGCGATTCTGGGCGGGCACTACTGAAATAAAACATGAAAATATAACCGGAAGCCTGTACTGTATCGAAAAAGGTACAATACACAAAAAAATGTCAAACATTCACATTTCTAATGGCTTGGCATGGTCATCGGATCAATCGCAGATGTACTACATTGATTCGCCCACACATTGCGTTCAGGTACTAGACTATGACGCCCTTACCGGAGAGATTCACCCGGCTAAATCCATACACTTTGATTCATCTCTGGGATCACCCGATGGCATGTGCATCGATACAGACGACAACCTCTGGATTTGTTTCTATCATGGTGCTAAGGTACTGTGTATCGACCCTGTGTCTGAAGAAGAATTGGCACATGTAGAAACTCCCGCCAGCTGCCCTACTTCGTGTGCTTTCGGTGGAGACGACCTGCAAACACTGTACATCACTTCTGCAGCTGAAAAAGGCGACCCCATGGGAGGTGCTCTGTTTCAGGTAAAGCCGGGCGCACAAGGAGTGGAAACCAGCTTCTATCAACCCTGACGAAGCACTCGTTCGCTCTCTTTTTTCTTTTAAGAGGAAAAAGATAGTGCTTTTTCTACCATCTTTTTCGACCCTATGTACAACGGCGAGCGCTGGTGCAGTTCTTTTGGTTGTATTTCCATAATGCGTTGCTGCCCGTTGAGTGCCACTCCTCCTGCCTGTTCGGCGATATACGCCAAAGCGTTGCACTCATACATCAGTCGCAGTTTTCCATTAGGGGCTTTTTCGGTTCTAGGGTAAAGGTAAATCCCCCCTTTGAGTAAGTTTCGATGAAAGTCTGAAACCAATGATCCAATATAGCGAGCGCTATACTGTTCTTTTTTGCAGTGTTCGATATAGCTACGCACCGCCGGCTCAAACTGATGGTAGCTTCCTTCATTGATCGAGTAGATCTGGCCGTCATCAGGACAAACCATGTTTTCATGCGAAAGCACAAATTCCCCCAGGCTTGGTTCGTAAGTAAACCCGTTGACACCATGCCCTGTAGTATAGACCAACATAGTAGATGAGCCGTAAAGAATATAACCGGCAGCAACCTGATGAGTACCTTTTTGCAAAACGTCTTCCTGCTGCACCGGCCCACCTTTGGGCGATAGTCTCCTGTAGATCGAGAATATAGTTCCTATAGACACATTTACATCTATATTAGAAGACCCATCGAGAGGGTCCATCGCTACCACATATTGACTATTGGGATTGACGTGGATGATTTCGTCCACTTCTTCGGAAAGTATAGCGCAAACTTCTCCTCCATTGGTAAGAGCCCTGACAAAACGCTGATCTGCTATCACATCCAGTTTTTGCTGCGCTTCACCCTGTATGTTGGTACTGCCAAAACCTCCGGCTATATCTGCCAGACCAGCTTTGTTTACATCCCGGTTGATAATTTTCCCTGCCAGGGCTATATCCCTCAGCAGCTGAGATAATTCCCCAGTTGCAAACGGAAAGTCCGCTTGTTTTTCTTTAATAAATCTGTCCAGTGTTTTTCCTATGGAAGTGGTGAGTTCGTCCTTGGTCATGTTTCTTTCTGATTAGAATGCCACAAACATAACCCAATTCACAAAAGATAAAACACTCAACAAGTGGCATTTAACTACCTCTCATTCTGTGCTCGAGAACACCACTCGTTTTTTTATCCTGTATATTTATCTAAGGTTTGTTGCACTCCCTGCAGGTAAGAACTCCCAAACAAATTGACATGCACCAACAATGGATACAAATTGAAAATATCTATGCGGTATTGATAGCCTTCCTGCAATGGGAAAACTTCCTGATATGCCTGATAAAACAAGTCATCGAACCCACCAAATAAGGTGGTGAAGGCCAGCTCTGCTTCGCGGTGACCGTAATACACCGCCGGATCGATCAAATAGGGAGAACTCCCGGCCGACGCATGTATATTGCCACTCCACAAATCTCCATGAAGCAAAGCAGGTGGTTCTTCCGGTATCAACCCGGGAAGTTGGTGGTAAAACAACTCAAACTGCCTGACCACAGCACGATCGATCAGGCTCTTATCAAACGCAGCTCTAACCTGAGGTTTCAACCTGCATTCAACAAAGAAATCGCACCATAGCTCGTGGCGGGCATTCTGCTGAGGCAGTCGCCCGATGTAATTGTCGTGCTCCAATCCGAACTGATCCTGACTGGTCTGGTGCAGGTATGCCAAGCCTACGCCCAGGTCTTTCCAAAAGGCAGATGATTGGCGCCCCGGCTCTATATAGTCCATGAGTAGGTAGCCGTTTCCTGCGGCTTCACCGGCTGCATATACTTCCGGTATTCCCAGGTCTGTATTCTTTTTCAGGAGCTGAAGTCCCGCTTTTTCCTTTTCAAACATATCCGCATGCCCTCTCTGCCACTTGATAAAGTAGGATTGATCTCCCAGAGATAGTCGGGCAGCCTGATTGATACAGCCACCGCCTATGGGCTGCCATACCAGTTTTTCTGCGGCAGGCAAGCCGGCTTTTTTCAGTACGCTATAGAAAAACGATTCATTCACACCTTACCTTCCAGGTGCTGGTCCAGAAAATGATCGATTGACCGCTCCATCACGGTATAAATTTCCCGAAAGCCCTCTATACCTCCGTAGTAGGGATCCGGCACATTCTTTTTGGAAGAAACCACATCAAACTCCCGCAACAGATACAAGTGGTCAGGCTTTTTGCCAGCTATACCGATAATATCGTCATAGTTGGATTGATCCATAGCAAAAATGTAGTCAAAAGTATCTGCATCTTCGGGTTCAAACTTCCTGGCCTTGTGGTGTATGGGTATGCCGTTTTCTTTTGCTACCTCTACGGACCTGTCGTCGGGTTGCTCTCCTACATGATAAGCAGCCGTGCCCGCCGAGTCACTCTCAAAGTCAGCTACCCCCCGATCCTTGCACTTCTGATCGAAGATAGCCTCGGCCAGTGGCGACCTGCAAATATTTCCCAAGCATACAAATAATACTTTTTTCATATTTTTTTATTTTTCCAAAAACACCATTTAAACCCAGCAAAAGGGGTTTTAGCACTTTAATTCTGCCTCAAAGAAAATAAATTAAAAAAAACTTTACACTCAAGGGTTACCTTTTTGCTGGCAGGAGTATAAACACGTACATAACACAAATTTTATTCATACACCTGTTTAACATTTTTATCAAATTAAAAGCCCTCCGTTCAGAGGGCTTTTTTTTATGCGTTATGTTTCGGTACGATTTATCTTACAGATAATCCAACACCGAGAGTCAGTGTGTTGTATTCCTGTATAGTGTAGTCTGCGTGAAGTGTAAGAATAAGCAGCTTCAACCGTGCACCTACAGTAGCTCTGGCTCCACTGCTGGCGAAATCATTTTTAATAGGATCTTTCAGTATGATGGGCACTGCCGGGTTATCCGTTTCGATTTCGTAGGTACCCAACATTTCGATGTTAGAAGTTACATTATTGTATCCCAAACCACCATACAGAGTCAATACAGAGAGCTTTTTAGATACCAACATCTGGTACGTCATAGCCTTCACCACATATTCTGCGGTTCCGTCGGTCGTAATATCAGAACCCGAGAGGTCAAAGTGAGTAGAAAGCTTGGTATACCCTACAAATGCTGATATATCAACCGGCACTTGTTTGATACCCGGTATCCATTGTTTTACGTCGTGCATCAATCCCAAACCAAAAAGCTTGACTTCATAGCCATCTTCCTCATTTTTTTGAGTCGGCAAAAATCGTACTTTCAAGTCAGTGTTTTTGAACAAACCCAACCCTACTTGTAGCATAGGTACAGGTACATACCCACCAAACTCATCTACGTCTAACCCGCTGGGAGCATCGAAAGTTTGAGACACAGTATAATCCTGTCCGTCAATATTTTCTGTGTACTCTGCACGAAGCTTTTCTGCTGTCTCACCGCCCAGTACAGTAGGCAGATCTGCCGTTCCTCCTGCTGCCAGACTCAGGTTGTTGTAATCAGAAGCAAGAAAAGTATAAAACAATTCTTTTTCCGGTGCTTTGGCCAGATTAGCGGTCACGGTTATATCTATCCCCAGTGGCTTATGCGCCTTGGCGGTGTTGTACCAGCCATTGGCCATACCATAGCCAAAGCCTTTGGCAAATGGAGAAATGTATTTTCCAATGATTGTATTTGCATCTTCGGCACCAGCTTTCAAAAATTGATCGAAATCCAGTTCTCCCTGTGCCTGTGTGTTGTGAGCCATTGCCATACCTACACCGGTAAGCAAAGCAAGGGTAAATCGTCTAAGATTAGCCATATTCATTATTTAAGTATGTGAAGGTTAAAATCAGGGGTGAATTTAGCACAAATACGAAACAATCCATAATACAAGGGGTGCATCCAAAGCCAAATACCTGTAAAAAGCCATCCCTGGGGCTAAAAATATCGGCAATGTTAAAGCACACTCCTGACACAAAAGGCTAGTTGTTTTCACGAAACGTAAACCCCAGTCCCAAAGTAAAGGTGTTGTACTTTTGAAAAGTATAATCGGTATGCAGGGTAACAAAAAGAAGCTTTAACCGAAACCCAACACTGGCCCGCATACCTCCTCCGCCTGAAAAATCGAGCCCTATAGGAGCATCGTTTCCCGATACGGTTTCGTATCGAAAATGATTGAGCGGATTGGATACATCCCTGAGGTTAAACAGTTCATAATCGCCATTGACTACCAGCGAGGTGTTCACCGAGTTGGTACCAATAGCAGCATAGGGAGTAAAAAACGATATCTTTTTAGACACTACAGCCTGAAATGTAGTAGCCCGGGCTTCAAACTCAGCCAGACCATTTCTGACAGACCAGTCGGCAGTAATACCCAAGGGATCACCCCCTTCAAACATAAACTCTGCATTGAGCTTTGATGTACCAAAAAACAGCGATATATCTACCGGCACATGACGGATACCCGGAATCCATTGTTTTACATCGTGTAGTATACCTATGCCAAATAATTTCACGCTGTAGTCATCAAAATTTTGCTCGGGCACAAACCGAAGTTTTAGGTCAGTGTTTTTAAACAACCCTATACCCAGTTGCAGGGTTGGTGCTGGCACTCCCACAAAGGGCACATCATCCAGATCAAAACCATTCGGTGCATTGAAGCTCTCTTCACTGTCATACTGATATTCTCTGCCATTGTATTCGATAGTTTGCGATGCTTGTACTAGCAGTATTTCCGAAGTGTTTCCACCTACCAGCGTGGGCAATTCCGTATTGCCGCTAGCTCCCTGCACCCTCAGCAGCTGGTAACTCGCAGGGTTAAAGGTAAAAATCCGTTCGGAAGAAGGCATGTTGGCTACATTCAGCGATAGCGTCAGGTCCAATCCCAGCGTCTTGTGAGTTTTTGCCGTATTGTACCAGCCGCCTGCCATCCCATTGCTGAAAGAAAGCATAGCCGGACGCACATAGTCTTGCAAATACTGCCGGGCATCATCGGGTGCCCCTCTAAAAATTTCGGTAAAATCCCCATCCTGCGCTTGAAGGGATGGAAAAGAAAAAAGTACTACACCCAACACTAAGGGGGAGATAACTCTTGCTTGGAAAAATTTCATGGCGATGGTGGTTTGAGGCAAGGAATAAGCAACTTAAAAAAGTGATACTCTATTGCAAATATATCCAATTCAATCCATTTTCTCAATCATCAGCACTATCCCTATGCTCTAAAATTCACCGCACGTACTCCCTCAATGCCAACCCTTTACACTCCTTCAGACCGCAAAGATATCCTTCTTACCATACTCGTTTGCACTCTCTATCATTTGATAAACATTATTGATAATAGCCACTTGCAACTACCGCTCAAACCTGTAGTTTTGCGGAGCAAAAAATTGAAGCAATAAACCATTTAAAAAAACAAATATTATGTCATTAGTAGGAAAAAAAGCTCCTCTTTTTAAAGCTCCTGCCGTAGTAAACGGCGAGGAAATTGTTGAAGATTTTTCACTTGAGCAATTCATTGGCAAGCAGGAAGTAGTATTCTTCTTTTACCCAAAAGATTTCACTTTCGTATGCCCAACTGAAATCCTGGCTTTTCAGGAAAAACTTGCTGAGTTTGAAAAGCGTGGCGTGGCTGTAGTAGGTGCTTCTACCGACACAGAAGAAACCCACCTTGCATGGTTGTGCACTCCAAAAAACAACGGCGGTATCGAAGGTGTAAAATATCCTTTGGTAGCTGACACCAGCAAAGTAATTGCCAGCAACTACGGTGTATTGGCCGGCGATTGGGATTACGACGAGGAAGGCAACCTTTCATTCAGCGGCTTGCCTATCGCATACAGAGGTACATTCCTGATCGACAAAGAAGGAACTGTACGTCACGAGACCATCAATGACCTGCCGTTGGGTAGAAACATCGATGAAATGATCCGTCTGGTTGACGCGCTGCAGTATGTAGAAAAGCACGGTGAAGTATGCCCTGCAAACTGGGAAGAAGGAAAAGAAGCTATGCAAGCAACTAAAGAAGGTGTAGCAAGCTACCTCTCTTCACACTAAGCTCTTTAAGCATGAACAAAACTCATGCTTGGATATAAAATAAGCGAAAAGCCTCTCCATAGCGAGAGGTTTTTCTATTTTTGGCGCTTTATGATATTATTGATTTACAACACGGCCATTGCTGTATTCAACCTGCTTATTGCGCTGGGAGCACGGTTACATACCAAAGCTGCACAGCTTCACCATGGCAGAAAACAAACCTGGCAAGCTCTTACTGCCTTTCACCAGCAAGATCACCAGCAGGTGGTGTGGGTACATGCCGCTTCCCTGGGTGAATTTGAACAAGGCCGGCCTATCATAGAACAGCTCAAAACCAACCATCCGGAAGTAACTATATTGCTTACCTTCTTTTCTCCATCGGGCTATGAGGTTCGCAAAAACTACACAAGTGCCGATCTGGTAGTCTACCTGCCTGCCGACACCAAAGCCAACGCCAAGCGCTTTCTGGAGCTAGCCAACCCCAAAGCGGCTTTGTTTATCAAATACGAGTTTTGGTATCACTACCTCAACCAATGCCACCAGCAAAATGTACTGACTCTGTCTGTATCCTCGATATTCAGACGGGAACAACCTTTTTTTAAATTTTATGGAAGTCTTCACCGGCAGATGCTGTATTTCTTCAATCACATTTTCGTGCAGGACAAATACTCAGAAAAACTTTTGAACGAGCACGACATCCACCATGTAGATGTATGTGGCGATACACGTTTCGATAGAGTGGCCGACGTAGTAGCTCAAATGAAAACCATTCCGGAGGTAGAGGCTTTTAAGGCCAAAGAAAAAATGTGGGTACTTGGCAGTGTGTGGCCCAGCGACATGGAAGTCATTCTTCCTTTTTTACTGGAAATAAAAAAAGAAATCAAATTACTCATAGCTCCTCACAATATAGGCCCAAAAGATGTAGCAGAGATAGCCGACCAACTCGGTGAAGGCACTGTGCTTTTTTCGGAAGCCGGTGACAAACCACTCGCCGACTACCGAACCCTGATCGTAGACAACATGGGCATGCTTTCATCTCTGTACGGCTATGGTGAGTTTGCTTACATTGGAGGGGCATTTCGCCAGACCCTGCACAACACACTCGAAGCTGCCGCACATGGTGTACCCGTATTTTTCGGAAACGATCCTACCAATAAAAAATTCAGAGAAGCCGGACTACTCACCCAAACCGGCGCAGGCATACCCATTGCTAGCAGCGAGGAGTTAAGGCAATTGTTTGTTCCCTTGATGCAAGATGAAAAACAACGAAAAAAACTCGGCAGCATAGCCGCAGAATTTGTGTCGTCTCATACGGGAGCTACTCCAATGATCGTAAACTACCTTCAAAACCAACTTCAACTATGACTCCAACACCGGGCATTGTAACAAAATCTATGGGGCTGTGGTACACCGTGGCAGACGAGAGCGGCAAACAATACAATTGTCGCCTGAAAGGTAAGTTTAAACTACAGGACAAGAAGATAACCAATCCCATAGCCGTAGGCGACAAGGTGTCTATGGTAGCCGATCCTGCCAACGACGCATCGTGGATCATCGAAGACATCCTGCCTCGCGAAAACTACATAATAAGAAGATCACCAAAGAAAAAAGGCTTTAGCCATATCATTGCGAGTAACCTGGATCAGGCCGTACTGATTGCTACCCTGTCTACTCCCAAAACTTCTTTTGGGTTTATCGACCGGTTTCTGGTCACAGCAGAGGCCTTTCGTATACCCGCCGTTATCATTTTTAATAAAAAGGATTTGTTGGGCAAAGAAGAACTCGAAGAGCTGGACTTGAAAATCATGGAATATAAAATCATAGGCTATGAAGCTCATGCCATCTCTGTACTGGAAAACGACGGCATGGATTTTCTTACTTCACTCCTTGCCAACAAAACCACATTGCTCTCCGGCCACTCAGGCGTGGGCAAGTCTACACTTATCAACCACCTACTACCCGATGCAGACCAGAAGGTATCGGAAGTATCGGGCTTTTCGAACAAAGGCACACATACCACCACTTTTGCCGAGCGCTTTTCTATCGATGCTACCACGCACATTATAGACACACCCGGCATCAAAGAACTAGGACTGGCTGAAGTTGAAAAAGATGAGTTGACCCATTATTTTCCTGAGCTCCGCGAGCTGTTTGGCAATTGCAAGTTTCACAACTGCAGCCACACCCATGAGCCCGGCTGTGCTATAGAGAAAGCCTACCACGAAGGCACTATTTCTCCAACACGCTACGACAGCTACATCAGCATGCTATCCGATCAAGACAACCGGCGCTAGCCTGTCTTTGCTTCGTATATCCTATTGTCAACTTTATAAAGCCTGTTCACGAACTCCTGACGCATACAACACTTTTAAGTAATGAATTTGATACATGCGGGGGAGCGATCACACCAGCGATTAGCTAAGGTAGGTAAAGGGCCAAACCACAACATCTTCACTTGCCCGCAGTAATCGTTAGGGCTTTCTCTGCAAAACCCAAATACCATTTTCTCAGGAGTGAAAAATCAAGCCTCAATCGATTTGCTAGCTGAAGCAGACGGAGGCTTAAAGTCAGGGGTTGGAGTTTGCGATACAATCCGATAAACAAAGTAGCTTCCGCAAAATTAGCAGACCAAACCGCATGTCGTATTTCGTACGAAAGCCGCCGAAGCAACGCTTGATCTTCCGAGGGCAGTTTATTCAATGTTTTTATTTTTTCGCAAACTAAAAAAGTACTGTGTAGCTGCTTATCGTCGGGCTGATACGCTTTAGATGAAAGTGATCCCGGGGTAATTCTGATCCACGTAAGCGCCTCTGGCTGGTAGGCATAGTGCCAACTACGCGACGACCTGACCCAAAAGTCAAAGTCTTCGTACGCCAGGTTTTCGTCATAACCTCCGAGCTGATCCAACACCGTTTTTCTCATCATCATAGTGGGTGGTGACACAAAATAATACTGCACTAGTCGGGCGTATACATCGCCGGTATATGGCGGCTGGCCACAGCGCTCACTATGCCTGTATTTTTTTTTCCCTTCTATATCTATATACCATGCATCGGAATAGAGTACACCCACATTCCCGGGCTGTTTTTCAAAAAAGGCCACTTGCTTTTCCAGTCGATCCCTGCACAACACATCATCTGCCGCCAGATCGATCACATATTTGCCCCGGCACTGCTCCAAACCTATATTAAATGCACGGGTATTACCCTTATTTTCCTGCAAAGCAATAAACTGAAACCCCTCGGCACTCTGTAGCTCTTTTATCACCTCCTGACTGCCATCATTACTGCCGTCATCCACCACGATCAGTTGTATGTGAGTGTATGTTTGCTGCAAGACAGAATCTATTGCTTCGGCTACAAAAGCCGCATGATTATAGCACAAGCATACTACCGACACCAGAGGTATATTGCTTTTTCTGCTGAGATGGGCGCTATCGTGACTACCTGCACACATTTTTCTTGCAATTTACTTTTTTATGGGTACTTTTGTGACCTTTCATGCATAGGCTAAAACACATATTGAACATAAAGACGCTCGTTCTGCTCGCAGGAGTGCTGGTGGCTTTTGCCGTGATGTGTGGCCCTGTGCTCAAGCAGTATGTACCTTGTCCACTCACTCAATGTGAGCAAAAGGATCAGCAGGAAGAGCAAGAAGAGACTAAAGTGTCGGCTCTGGAAGCTGTAGCTCCAGTGGTGCAAGCGCACACTCAGTTTGGTGATTTTGTCATAGAAGTGCTCGACCCTGAGCACAACACCGAACAAACCCGTTTTTCTTCTTTCGTAGGAGAAATACCCCAAAAGCTTTTTAAAGTGCTATTTCGGTGGATTATATCACCGAACGCCCCCTGATTTCCCCCTTACCCATTGCATTTTTTACAGATAGATGACCTGCTACAGGTATGTCTATACTGATTTTATACAAGTAATAAACCAAACATTTTAATCAACAATAAAGATGAAAAACAAAGGCGGAGTAATCCTACTCACTGTCATCGTTTCGGCCCTATGCCTCTACTATCTGTCGTTTACATTTGTATCGCGACAAATACAAAAAGACGCTATAGAGGCGGCTACAGATGCCAACAACAATACGGATTTTGAGAAAAAGCAGGCTTATCTGGATTCTATCTGGAAAGAGCCGGTGTACAACCTTCTGGGTATCGAGTTTACCTACGAAGAAATTAAGAAAACAGAATTAAACCTCGGACTGGATTTGCAGGGAGGTATGCACGTAACCCTGGAAGTATCTCCTATCGAGATTGTAAAAGGAATAAGCGGCAACAGCCAGGATGAAAAGTTTTTGCAGGCCCTGGAAAATGCTAAGCAGGCTGTAAAAGGAACTCAGCTCGATTTTGTAGAAGAATTTTACAAAGCGTATCAAGAGCTGGCTCCCAACGAAAAATTAAGCTACATCTTTGCTACGGAAGCAAATCAGGGAAAAATAAGCCTCAAATCTACTGATGAAGAGGTTCTCGATGTAATCAATGATGAAGTGAATGGAGCAATTGATCGCTCGTTCAACATTCTGCGCACCCGTGTGGATAGATTTGGTACTTCACAGCCCAACATTCAGCGTTTGCCCGGCACAGGTCGTATTCAGATCGAATTGCCCGGTGTAGACAACCCTGCCCGTGTTAGAAAACTGCTCCAGGGTGTAGCCAAACTCGAATTCTGGGAAGTATACGAGCCCAACGAAATCGGCGCTACACTATCTGCCATCAACGACCTGTTGGTAAAAGAAATGAAAGCCAACCTGGCTATGGAAACCGTGTCTGCTGCTCCCGGTGAGGAAGATAAAGCTGACGATCTTGACACGCTTTTTGAAGAAGATACTTTGGCCAGCGACGACCTGGCTTCCCAGCTCGAAAGCGACAGCACTGCGCTCGACTCTGCTTTCAACAGTCAGGTGTCGCCACTATTCAGCCTGATCGATCCTCGTTTTGGTGGATTGTTTTACAACCTGCGTGACACAGCTCAAATCAACCGCATCCTCAAGAGAGAAGATGTAAAAGCAACTATCCCAGCTACCATGAAGTTTTTGTGGGCTATCAAGCCTGTGAAAAACGAAGACCCTGCGGATAACGAAGAAATCATAGAGCTGTACTGTATCAAAACCAGCCGTGGAGGCAAAGCACCGCTTACCGGTGAAGTGATCACAGATGCCCGTCAGGATATTGACCAGCGTTCTGCTCCCTCTATCAGCATGAACATGAATGCTACCGGAGCTAAAAAATGGAAAAAACTGACGGCTGCCAACATCAACCGTCGTATTGCCATCGTACTGGACAACTACGTATACTCTGCGCCAAACGTACAAGGTGAAATCCCTAACGGTAGCTCGCAAATCACGGGCAACTTTACACTGGAAGAAGCACAGGATATGGCTAACATACTCAAGGCCGGTGCTCTACCTGCGCCTACTACTATAGTAGAAGACGTGGTAATAGGACCTACACTGGGTAAAGTAGCACAGCAGCAGGGTATTATTTCTATCATCGCCGGTTTGGCTATAGTAGTGCTTTTTATGGTAGCATACTACGCCAAAGGTGGCTTGGTGGCCAATATCGCCTTGTTGTTCAACATCTTCTTCATCCTCGGTATTTTAGCGCAATTTAGTGCTGCTCTTACCCTCCCGGGTATTGCCGGTATTGTACTTACCATCGGTATGTCGATAGATGCCAATGTACTGATCTTTGAAAGAATACGGGAAGAGTTGAAAAACGGGTCTGGCGTAAAGCAAGCCATCTCTTCCGGATACAAAAAGGCATATTCATCGATTGTAGATGCTAACGTAACTACCCTGCTTACATGTATTATCCTGTATTCTCTGGGTCAGGGACCTGTAAAAGGCTTTGCCATCACATTGATGATCGGTATCGTTTGTTCTTTCTTCTCTGCGGTATTTATTACGCGCGTATTTGTAGACTGGATGAGCAAAAAAGGCGATCAAAGCAGCATGTCATTCAACACGCCATTTTCAAAGAGCTTACTTTCCAACATCAATTTCAACTTTATTGACAAAAGAAAGACAGCTTACATTTTCTCCGGGGTATTTATCGGTCTGGGCATTATCGCCATGATCGCCAAGGGGCTTACACTGGGTGTAGACTTTCAGGGAGGTCGTTCGTATGTGGTAGCATTTACCGACCCTGTAGAACCCTCTGCTCTGAAAGTAGCGTTGACAAAAACATTTGACAATCAGGGTACTGAAGTAAAAACTTTTGGTGCAAACAACCGCCTGAAAGTAACTACCAGTTACATGATCGAGGATGAATCGGACGAGGCAGATCTGGCTGTAAAAGAAGCCCTGATAAAAGGTGTAGCAGCACACACCAGCCTGCAATACATCGCAGACGACACCAAACTGGACGGCAACAAGTTTACAATAGCCAGCTCGTCTAAAGTGGGTGCTACTATAGCAGACGATATCAAAAACGCTTCGACTCAGTCGGTTATTCTGGCTTTGATTGCCATCTTTATCTACATTGTTATCCGATTTAGAAAGTGGCAATTTGGACTGGGTGCGATCATTGCCCTCTTCCACGATACACTATTTGTACTGTCGGCTTTTGCCATTGCCAATATGCTCGGCATTTCTTTCGAGGTTGATCAGGTGTTTATAGCAGCTATGCTGACTATCATCGGTTACTCGATCAACGATACCGTGGTAGTGTTTGACCGTATCCGTGAAAACATTGGAATCAAAGCGGGTTCTGAAATGAAAAAGGTGTTTAATGAGTCGCTCAACAACACTATCAGTCGTACGATGATCACTTCTGTAACTACCCTCATTGTGGTATTGGTGCTATTGCTTTTTGGTGGCGCTATCCTCAAAGGATTCTCATTTGCACTGTTGGTAGGTGTAATGGTGGGTACCTACTCGTCGCTTTTCATCGCTACCCCTGTAGTAATCGACTTCAACAAAAAAGAAGAAAACTAAACTATAAGGACTTGTTCCTATCGAAAAGGCTGCTTCTCACGAGGCGGCCTTTTTTTATTGGCAAAAAGTCATTTCTTGCTTTTAGTGCACACCTATGCAATAATTAAACTATTCATATCTAAATTCCCTTTAGCGATTCTTCAAGGGTTTCCCGATTAAGTACAGCGAAAAAGTTATATTTAAATCGACATCATCCTATATCACTAAAATGCCAATTGCTAATTGCTTTATCAAAGACAAATCGGTAGCGCATTTGCCCCTGAAAAAAATGGCCTCCGAATGGGCCGTGCAGGTAGGGGTAGAAGAACATGACATCTGCCTCACTTTTATCCCCAATTGTGTACAGGCAGGCCAGCAATATCAGGTGCTCGCCAACCTTTACCTGCCTACCCTCTGGCCACCTCAAAAAGTGAGCGACATCCAAAAAAGCCTCCTGGCTGTATTATGCAAACATGTTAACGTATCGCCAGTTGATGTATTTATCATCACCTCGATGGTAGAGTCGGGGCATGTTGTTGAAGGTGGGGAAATCGTAAATTGGTAGGCAAAAAAAGAAGTTGCCTCAAAGGGATTGTCCCCATTGAAACAACTTCATGAAAAAGTATGCAAGTTACTTTTTACCAGTGCTTATCAATAACCGATAATTAATAGCCTACGGGCACTTCCACCATTGTTTTGTCCCAGGCCAAACGCATAGCAGCCTTGCCACTGCCTTTGTCTTCAAACTGAATAGAAAAAGCTTCTACCACAGTATCCAGTTGTTTCACGGGTACCTTTACCCGCAACACATCTTTGCTTTTGTCATAGCTATAAGCTCCCCAGTAATCCAGGTCGCTGTTTATGATAATTGTCCATTCTTTTTTATCCGGAATAGCGAAAAGTGAATATGTACCGGCTTTGAGCTTTTTACCTCCCAGAGCTATATCCTGATAGGCTTTTAACTCTACGGCTTCATTAGCACCCGTACGCCACACTTTACCATAGGACACTTTCGACCCAAAAATATCACGCCCCTTTTTCTGTGGCCGGCTATAGTATACTTTAGCTATTGCCTTGTCTCCGGGGCTCCTGTCATGTGCAAAATTGTGGGGCAGGTAAGCTACATCCATCGGACTTGTATCGACACCCTGAAACGACTGAGCCATAGCTACTCCGGCAGTAGTTACCACCAGTAAGAATGTGTAAAATAAAAATTTCATTATTTAGTGAGTTTAAGTAAAAATAAAGTATTTGCCAACTGGCAAGCAAATCTGTAAACAGCCATAGAATAAAAAAGGTTCGCTCATTGCAGGACTTCTGCCACCCGACTTTGCAGGGCAGGCAAAACCTCCTCAGCAAACCAGGAATTTTTCTTCATCCAGATATTGTTTCGGGGCGAAGGATGCGGCAGTGGAAAATAATCCGGCGCATAAGCCTTCCAGTTTTTTACTGTATCGGTAAGTGTACTCAACCGGTCAGGCAAATAATGATTTTGTGCATACTGCCCGATGAGCAGCGTTAGTTTGAGATTGGGCATGTGCTGCATTACTTTTTCATGCCATGCCTGAGCACACTCCGGCCGGGGAGGCAGGTCTCCTGATTTACCTTTGCCCGGATAGCAAAACCCCATCGGTACTATACCACACACCTCTGTGTTGTAAAACACGTCACTGTCTACATTCATCCACTTGCGTAAATTATTTCCACTGGGGTCGTTCCAGGGAACACCCGTTTCGTGCACACGGGTTCCGGGCGCCTGGCCCACGATCAGTATGCTGGATTGGGAGGAAAATTGCAACACAGGCTTAGGGCCTAGCGGCAAAACCTCTTCACAGCGTTTGCACGAACGAATTTCTGCCAGCAATTCTTCTACAGTTTGCACGTCTTTTCAGGATTGGTCTGGCTTAAAAATACAACAGCGAGGCATTTAGTTCCGCCTCGCTGCATATTTTTTTATGGTGACTGTCCCTTTTGCTATTCAATCACTCTCAACTTGGCAAACGACAACAACAAAGTCTTATGCCCGGCTTTTTCGAAGGTAATGTGTGCTTTGCGGTTGCTGCCCTGTATTTCCATTTTGGTAACCGTACCAAAACCAAATTTGGGATGCTCTACTTTCATCCCCTCTGCCAGGCGGGAAGTATCGCTTGGGCGAAAGTTAGGTGATGGCCTGTGTACTACCGTGTTGGGCGAAGTACGCGGGGCAGTGCTTTTTACATTGGAAATAAAACTTCTGGCCGACTGGCTACCCTGCTGCCTTACATAGCCTGTAGAGCCGGACTGTCCGCCTACAGGGCTGGTAAATTTCTGACTTACCCGTATAAAATCCGGGTCAATCTCATTCAAAAACCGACTGGGCTCGCAGGTCTTCAGTGTACCAAAGCGGTATCGGGTGAGCGCATAACTCATCGTTAGTTTTTGCTCGGCGCGAGTTATAGCCACATAAAAAAGTCGCCGTTCTTCTTCGAGATCATCCCGCGAACTAAGCATCATCTGGGAAGGGAAAAGATCCTCTTCCATACCAACCAGATAAACGTTTTTAAACTCCAGCCCTTTGGCCATGTGTATGGTCATGAGCGTAACAAAGTCTGTGTCGTTTTTGTCCTGATTGTCAGCATCGGTCAGCAGGGCGATTTCCTGCAGAAATGCCGCCATACTTTTGTCCTCTGACTCAGGATTGTCTACAAATTCTTTTATGCCGTTTAGAAGTTCCTGCACGTTTTCATACCTGCTTCTGCCTTCTATAGTCTTATCGTCGTACAGTTCTTTGAGCAGTCCGGAATTCTTAGCTATTTGGGTAGCCGCTTCAAAGGCATCCTTCTTTTCTATTGCCAGTATACAACCTTTGATCAGGTCTACAAAGTTGCTGACAGCATTGGCCACTCTTCCGGGCAAAATCTCATGTACACGCTGCAATGCTTCCCAAACGGGGATATTACTTTCTGCGGCAGCCACCACCAGTTTTTCTACCGATGTATCCCCTATCCCTCTTTTGGGTAGGTTAATGATCCGGCGTAGAGCCTGCTCGTCATTTTGATTGACCGCATAGCGAATGTACGAGAGCACATCCTTGATTTCTTTGCGCTGGTAAAAAGATACACCTCCGATTATCTTATACTTGATATTCATGCGACGGAGGGCTTCTTCCACCGCTCTGGACTGACTATTAGTACGGTACAACACAGCAAAATCTGAGTTGCGCAGTTGGTTGTTTACCTTATCCTCAAAAATTGCCGAAGCTACCAGCTTGCCTTCCTCATTGTCGGTAGTAGCTTTGATTACATCTATCAGGTCTCCGTCGGTATTGGCAGTCCATACGTTTTTGTCGAGCTGCGACTTGTTTTTGTCTATAACCGAATTGGCCGCACTTACTATATTTTTTGTGGAGCGGTAGTTTTGCTCCAGCTTAATCACCTTTAGCTCGGGGTAGTCTTTTTCGAAATTGAGTATATTCTGAATGTTGGCTCCCCTAAAAGCATAGATACTCTGAGCGTCATCGCCTACTACGCAGATATTTCGCCGTACTGAGGCCAGTTTTCGTGTGATCACATACTGCGAAATGTTAGTATCCTGAAACTCATCGACCAACACATATTGAAACCGCTGCTGGTACTTGTTGAGCACATCCACATGATCGCGAAACAGCACATTGGTATAAAACAGCAAATCATCAAAATCCATTGCGTCTGCCTTGAAGCATCGCTGCACATACTCTTTGTATATGCGTCCCATCTCCGGCTTACGATTGTCTATATCGTCCTGCATATAGATGGGGTTGTTGTTGTATTCCTGCCAGGAAACCAACCTGTTTTTGGCACTCGATATTCTGCTGTATACTACATTGGGCTTGTATACTTTGTCATCGAGATTAAATTCTTTGACTATAGTACGAATCAGGGCTTTGGTGTCGTCTGAATCGTAGATGGTAAAATGGCTGGGAAAGCCGAGGTGATGTGCTTCGGCTCTTAAGATACGGGAAAACACCGAGTGAAAAGTTCCCATCCAGAGGTTGCGGGCGTCACTACCAACTATCTGCTCTATACGCTCACGCATTTCACGGGCAGCTTTGTTGGTAAAGGTCAGTGCCAGAATAGAAAACGGATCCACACCGTGATGCTTTATCAGGTGAGCGATACGGGTTGTCAACACACGGGTTTTGCCCGATCCGGCACCTGCTATAATCATACTGGGTCCTTCTACATTCAGCACCCCTTCGCGCTGTGGATCGTTTAGTCCTTCCAGGTAAGGATAATCAACTGTTTCAGCCATTTTACTTCTGGTTATTTTGAAAACTCGTCCAGTTATCGGACGAGTCTGGGTAAAAAAAGTCGAAAAAAAAAGGCACTCAACAGCACCTTTTTTTTCTGTTTGGGCATGGCCCTTATGTTTATATTTCCAGTGCGTTGTTCATCTTTCTCACAGCCTCTGCACTAGCTTCAAACTTCGCTTTTTCTTCGTCGTTTAGTTTAAAGTCTACTACTTCTTCCCAGCCGTCTTTACCGATAATCACCGGCACTCCGATACAGATGTCTTTTTGTCCGTACTCACCTTCAAGGTATACAGATGCACTCATTAGTTTCTTCTGATCTCTCACGATAGCTTCTACTACAGCTGCTCCTGCTGCTCCCGGAGCGTACCATGCGGATGTACCTAACAGACCGGTAAGCGTAGCACCTCCTACCATTGTAGCAGCAGATACTTCTTCCAGCTTTTCGGCCGACAGGTAATTAGATACCGGCGTAGAATTGTAAGTCGCCAGTCGAGTCAAAGGTATCATAGTTGTATCACCATGACCACCGATTACCACACCTTGTACATCATTAGGGTTGCAATCCAGCGCCTCGGCCAATCTATATCTAAATCTCGAGCTATCAAGCGTACCTCCCATGCCTATTACTCTGTTTTTAGGCAAACCACTTGTCTTTGCCGACAGGTAGGTCATTGTGTCCATTGGGTTGGATATAACTACCAGGATAGCATCCGGCGAGTGCTTGATCAGGTTCTCAGTCACTGATTTTACGATACCTGCATTGGTGCCGATCAGTTCTTCTCTGGTCATGCCGGGCTTTCTGGGTATACCCGATGTAATCACTACTACCTTAGAACCTGCAGTTTTGCTGTAATCTCCTGTAGTACCAATCACTTTGCTGTTAAAGCCGTTGAGGGTGGCACACTGGTTGAGGTCCATAGCCTTTCCTTCGGCGAACCCTTCTTTAATATCAAGCAATACTACTTCGTCAGCCAGTTCTTTCATGGCTACATATTCGGCTACACTGGCGCCTACATTACCAGCTCCTACTACGGTTACTTTCATTTTAACATTAAAGTTTTAAGGTGAATAGATTTATGTGTTTGCGGGGCAAAAATATGAAAATATTGCTCAAAGGCGAAGTTTGCTACAGGATTTGAAAGTACATTTTCACAGTCGATCGTCATAGACCATGCACAAATCGAAAAATCCAAACGCCGACTGGTACTTTTTGAAGAGTGTAGAGGTGTACTCGTTGTAAAGTTCGCTAAATGATGTCATCATTTTTGCGCGAATTTCAGGGTTGTCGCCTAATATATCGAGTATGTTGGCCTGTGGTATCACATACAGTTCTGCTTTTTCCGAAACTACCACCGATGTATAGATTCGCTTGGCATTGTTGATCAACGAATTGTCTCCAAAAGCCTCCCCGGGGCGCACTACAGCCAATTCTTCAAATTTGTCGTTCACATCGATCCGAAGCGACACCTTTCCGTTCTTTACTATATACAGCGCATAACTTGGGTCTTCTCTAAAAAACACAACCTCATCTTGCTTGAACGAACGCAGGTACATATACGGCACAAACTGCGATAATTCCTCGTAGTTTAGCTTTTCAAAATGCCGGATTTTCCCCATGAATCGAAACAAACTCAATTCCTGTGCTGAATATTTTTTCTTAAACGGATTAAACATGTGTTTTTTCGATTAATAGAACCTTAGTCGTTGTGTCGGTCACTTTGTAGCGGTTGTCGATACGATAACCCACCACCCATACTATATCTTTTTTGCTTTGTAGCAACGGCACGCGGCTTTTCAAGTTTAAAGGAATTTTTTGGTCAATCATAAAATCACTCAGCTTTTTTTTCGATTTCATGCCTAGCGGCACAAACGAATCTCCCTGCTGCCAATTGCGCATTTTCAAAGGGAAATGCAGCTTGTCGTAATCAAAGCAACCAACCCACGGATTGCGCACTACCTTAAAGCCTTTGCCGTCCACCACGGATATGCGATACTCCTCGCCCCTCACTCTGATGGCTGTATCCCCTTTTTCTATCGTTACTTCAAAACCGTCCTCATTATCATCAGCCGCCTCCAGGTAGAGTACCTGCCGGTCGAGGTATGCTTTTTTATCGGCAGCATAAAAAACACTCCCTACTTGCCCTCCGGTGTAAATAGACACTACCTGATCATTGGTAAAACCATACGGACTCAATATCGCCTCCAGCACTACCAATGCTCCCGGCTGATGGTCGAGCCACTTTAGGTCCAGCACTTCGCCTGTACTGCCCTTTTTCAGGTACTTTGCCTTTATATCCTTTACTGATGTCTCGAGCAATTCTTCTAGCGACCGGTTTCGCATAGCATTGCGATACATCGTCTTGTCTATGCCGGGATTAATTATCCGAAGCTTGGGCACCACAGTATGGCGTATGAGATTGCGGTGATAGGTTTCATCACTATTAGAGGCATCTTCCCGCCAGACTAGGGCTTGTGCCCTGGCATAGGCCTCTATTTCTCCCCTATCGGCAAAAAGCAACGGACGAATTATATAGTCGTTGGTTTGAGGAATTCCTCTCAGGCCTGCTATGCCCGTGCCCTTCGTCAGGTTGTAGAGGATGGTTTCCGTCTGATCCGATGCATGATGGGCTGTGGCCAGTTTTGCGTATTGGTGAGCCCGACACAACTCACCAAACCATTTGTAACGGATATCCCGGGCTGCCTGCTGTGTAGAAATTCGCTGCTTTTGAGCGTATCCTTTGGTATCGGCATGGTGTACATGAAAGGCTACCTTCCATTTTGCTGCCACTTCTTTCACCAATTGCTCGTCACCATCGGAGGCGCTTCCCCGCAATTGAAAATTGACATGAGCAATAGCAAATGGAATGTTGGCTTTTCCAAACAAATCCACCATCACCATGGAGTCTACCCCTCCACTTACGGCCAGCAGCACTTTATCCTGGTCTTGCAGCCATTGCTGATCGGAAATAAAATGAGTGAATTTGCTCAGCATAGTGATTTAACAAAAATTATAAATCAAACATAGGTTTTTTTCGTTACTCATCCGATATAGTTTTGCGCCGATATTGATATATGATGAGGTTTTTTCAAATTTCCCTTTTTTTAGTACTCCTTGGGCTGTTTTGTAGTGAATCATTTGCCCAAAGAAGACCCAAATACAAGGCCGATGTAGTAGAGTACCATGGTCGGGGAAAGGTTAAATTCAGAAAGCTGCTGGGCAATGTGGTGTTTACACACGAATCCACCATTGTGCACTGCGACAGTGCCTACCAGTACCCTCGCGACAACCGCCTGGAGGCTTTTGGTCATGTACACATCAAGGATGGCGACTCGGTCACAATCACCTCGAAAAAACTGGTATATGAAGGAGCCAGCAGGCAAGCCCGGTTGCGAGACGATGTAGTATACAAAAATGGAGCTCGCACCCTATACACCGACGTGCTGGACTATGACCTTATCGAAAAAGTGGCTGACTTTAGAAACAAAGGAAAACTCGTAGATGCTGAAAATACGCTTACCAGTAATAACGGCCGATTTTTTTCGCAGATCAACTACGCTGTGTTTTATCAGAATGTAAAACTAAAATCGCCTACATACGATCTGGAAGCCGACACACTGGAATACTCTACCACCACCAAAGTAGCCATTACCAAAGGTCCTACCAACATCATAACCGAAGACAACACCACCGTATATGCCAATGGCGGTGAATTCAAAACTGCGGTAGATGTGACCATTTTTGAAGAAGGAATAATAGAAACAGAAGAATACATACTAGAAGGTGACGAACTTTTCCTCGACGATTCTACCAAATTTTACACAGCCATAGGCAATGTGAAACTTACCTCTAAAAACGAGGACGTAATCATAATCGGAGAAAAAGGCATCTACGACAAATCCGAAGGTAAGAGTAAAATCTTTGGTTCGCCCGTAATGAAAAAGCTGATGGAGCAGGACACCTTCTATCTGGCTGCCGACACATTGGTAGCCATAGAAAGTGAAATAGAAGCCGAAAAACGAATTCAGGCCTACTACAAAGTACAAATGTACAAAAGCAACCTGCAGGGCAAGTGTGACTCACTGGCCTATTTCATAGCCGACTCTACCATAGTAATGTACAACGACCCCATACTCTGGAATAAAAAGAGTCAGATTGAAGCAGACTCGATTGATTTGTTTTTAGAAAACGACGTAATAGACCGAATGGTCATGCGAAAAAATTCCTTTCTGGCGTCTAAAGATACATTGGGGCAATTTAATCAGGTAAAAGGAAGGAAAATGGTTGCTTACTTCGATGAAGGAGTGATCCATGCTATGGACATCAATGGCAATGGCGAAAGCCTCTATTTTGCGCTAGAGGGCGATTCTCTTCTCATTGGGCTCAACCGCATACTCTGCAGCGATATGCGCATCCGCTTCAAAAAAAGCGAGTTGTCGAATATTTCTTTTTACAATCAGCCCGACGCTAAACTTATTCCGCCCCATGAGTTAACTCCTGCAGAGAGTCAGCTCGAAGGGTTTGCCTGGCGAGCAACCGAGCGCCCCACGCTTGCCGATGTGGTACCCTACTACCGCACTGCAGACTATGTAGAGAAAGTTCCTGCCAAAAAAGAAATGATTCAACAACTGGAGGATATACAAAATAATCCGGAGCTGATACCCAAAGATATACCCGACAAGCTACGGCAAATCCAGAAAGACCAGCTTCCACAAAAAGACCTGCGCCTATTAAAAGAAAAACAGTTTTGATGTGGTCAGACAACTTTCACCGGATCAAATACATTGTACCCTTATCAACTCCCTAACAATCAACCACTATAGATTGAAGCATGATGTCAGAAGAACGATCTTCCACAATAGGTATTTATAATAAAGACACGTATATTTGCAGCCCTATGCGAAAAATGAGGTTTTTTGGCGTTTACACAGCACTTTTAGCACTTGTTTTACTGGCTTCCTGCAGCAAATTCAGGAAAATCCAGAAAAGCGGTGACTGGCGTGAGAAATATGATGCCGCTATGAATTATTACGAAAACGAAGACTACTACCGTGCTGGTATTCTGCTGGAGGAGATATTGCCTATTATAAGGGGGACAAAAGAAGCCGAACAAGCCAATTTTATCCACGCCTACACGTACTATTATCAGAAACAGTACCTCCTTAGCGCCAACTACTTCAAAAACTTTTCCGTAGTGTATTCACGAAGTGATTATGCCGAAGAAGCAGCCTATATGCATGCCTATTCGCTATACCTGCAATCGCCCGATTCCAATCTCGACCAATCGAGTACTTACGAGGCGGTTACTGCTTTTCAAAACTTTATCAACAACCACCCTACCGGCGAATACGCGGATAAGGTGAACGATATCATGGATGAAATGCAGCACAAACTGGAAGTAAAAGCTTTTGAGAACGCCAAGCAATACCACAAACTGGAGCGCTACGAAGCAGCTCTCATTGCTTTTGAAAATTTCTCAAAAGACTTTCCGGATTCCAGACTAAACGAAGAAGCGTTATTTTTATCCGTAGAAACACAATACAACTACGCGAAACAAAGTGTTTATACCAAACAAAAAGAGCGCTTTAGTAAAACCATAGAATTGTACGAGGAGTTAGTAGACAAGTACCCCGAAAGCAGCTACCTGAAACGTGCTGAAAACATGTACTCCAACTCCATCGATGAAATAAGAAAATTAACAGCAAAAAAGTAAACTGATTATGGCTAATCCATCTATCGAGACCCGAAACATCGACGATTTTTCTAAGCAAACAGGAAACGTATACAAGTCGATTGCAGTGATCTCTAAGCGATCAAGACAAATCTCGAGCAACATCAAAGAAGAACTTAGCGGAAAACTCGCTGAATTTGCTTCTACTGTAGATAACCTCGAAGAAATCTTTGAAAACAGAGAGCAGATCGAAATTTCTAAATTCTACGAAAGAATGCCTAAGCCAACAGCTGTGGCAATTGAAGAATTTCTGGAAGGCAAAGTAATGTTTAGAGATGCCGACAAAGAAGAAGGCGGTATTAACATTTAATTCCATAATTTTACCCTCATGATAGAGGGAAAAAAGATTTTATTGGGCGTATGCGGCAGTATAGCCGCATACAAGTCCGCTTTTCTAGTCAGGCTTTTAGTTACAGCCGGTGCTGAGGTCAAGGTAGTGATGACCGACTCGGCCACCGACTTCATTTCCCCGCTTACACTCGCTACGCTATCCAAAAAGCCTGTATCCAAAGATTTTGTACTGGATCACAAAGGCCAGTGGGACAACCACGTAGAGCTAGGTCTGTGGGCCGACCTTATGCTGGTAGCTCCAACCAGTGCCAATACCATCGCCAAATTTGCTCAGGGCTTGTGCGACAACCTGCTATCGGCCATTTACCTATCGGCCAGGTGTCCGGTAATGCTGGCACCAGCCATGGATCTGGACATGTACCAGCATCCTGCTACACTCAACAATCTTAGCCAACTCAAACAATACGGCAATCATGTGCTGGATGCTGAACACGGTGAATTAGCCAGTGGACTTGTGGGACAAGGTAGAATGGCAGAACCCGAACATATTGTTTCCGCTATTGAAACTTTCTTTCGTCAACAGCTGGCCTGGAGAGGCAAAAAAGTAATGATAACAGCCGGCCCTACCTATGAAGCCATAGATCCAGTGCGCTTTATTGGCAACCACTCTTCCGGTAAAATGGGTGTAGCGCTGGCATTAGAGGCTGCTAATCGTGGCGCAGAAGTGCAGCTTATTGCCGGGCCGGGGGTTTCTATCCCTAGTCACAGTAGCATTTGCCCTACCCGGGTAAATACTGCCACAGAAATGCTTCAAGAAGTGGAATCTCGTTTTGAAAAAGCCGACCTGAGCATTTTTGCCGCAGCTGTAGCAGACTATCGTCCGGCACAAGTAGCCGAGCAGAAGATAAAGAAATCGAGCAGCAGTCTAGATATTCAACTCGTAAAAAACCCCGACATAGCTGCAGAGATGGGCAAACGAAAGAAAGCGCATCAATTAACTGTGGGGTTTGCACTGGAAACGGAAAACGAGGCAACCAATGCGCAATCAAAACTCGAGAGAAAAAACTTTGACATGATTGTGTTAAATTCGCTCAATGACAAAGGAGCCGGTTTTGCCGGTGATACCAATAAAATAAGTATTTTTAGCGTTAAAGGAGAACCCAGACACTTTCCGCTAAAAACAAAAAAGGAAGTGGCTCAGGATATCATAAACTACATCGACAAACAGTGGCATGCATAGACTCATTATTATTACATTTTGCATAGTAGTTTCCGTTTTTTCGGCCAAATCGCAGGAGCTTAATTGCAGGGTAAGTATAGACGCCCGGCAAATTCAAACCACTGAACGTCGGATTTTTGAAGATATGGAAACGGCTTTTAGCCAGTTTATGAACAACAAAAAATGGACTGACGATGAGTTTCAACTGGAAGAACGCATCAATTGCAACATTATCATAACCCTCGAATCTCAACCCTCTATCGGTAACTATACGGCCACTGTACAAGTACTGTCAGCCCGCCCTATCTATGGCACTGCCTACGAATCTGTACTGCTCAATTTTGCCGATCGCGATTGGGCTTTTGAATACACCGAATCTCAACCCCTGCAATTCAATGACAATACTTTTTTGTCCAATATCACTTCACTACTGGCCTACTATGCCTACCTGATCATAGGATTCGATTACGACTCTTTTGAAAAAATGGGAGGAGACAACTACTTTAACAAGGCCTGGCAGGTAGTAAACAGTGCTCAGCAATCGGGGTACTCCGGCTGGGACCAGTTCAATAGCATCCGAAATCGCTATTGGCTGGCTGAAAACATCATCAGCAACCAACTGAAGCCCATAAGAGAGTCGATCTACATGTATCACAGGCTTGGCATGGATCTGATGGTTGACAAGCCTGATGAGGCACGCGCTGCTGTACTCGATGCGCTGAAGGAAATCCAAAAAGCCAACCGAATAAAGCCCCGCTCCATTCTTACCATTTCTTTCATGGATGCAAAAGCCAAAGAAATAGCCAACCTCTTTGCTGAGGGCAATTTAAACCAACGCCGTGAAGCCTATGCCATTCTACAGGAAATAGACCCCAGCCGCGGCAAAGAATACGACAAAATTATAGGAAAGTAAGTCCGTCTGACTACTGCTCTACTCTGCGCTTTTCAACCTTGTAAAGTCGGAATAGACACACCCCCTGCTTTAACAGCAACTCCTTTTATTCCGCTGTACTTTTTTCTTTTTTAACTGCCAAAAAAAGGCACAGAGAAGATTATTTAACTATATATTTGCCTTTATTTAGAATTAGTCTAAATTAATATAATGACAGATTTATCAGTTGCAGTATACGACGAACAATTCCTAACAAGAGAGGGCATAGCTTCACTATTGCATGGTATTCCCGGCTACTGTCCCTGCATGATCACCGGTTCATTCCAATCTTTTGAATCCTACCTGACCAAAAACAACCCTGATGTAGTGATAGCGAGCATTCACCGTGAAGTCAAACAAAATACACTGGAAATGATCGCAAAGAGTAGTGACCCAAAACACTGGCTAATTCTAGCAAAAGAAAAAAACTACCCCACTATAAATGCACTGGTAGAGGCAGGCATAAAGTGTATTGTGTCTAAAATGTGCGAAAAAGACGAGATAATAAATGGACTGAAAGCAGCCGGAAAAGGCAATCGCTACTACTCAAACACCATACTGGACTTACTACTGGGGAGTAACGAACCCGACGAGCCACAAATACACGACAACAACATCCTGACAGAAAGAGAGCAGGAGGTATTTCTACTCATCGTCAATGGTCATTCTTCGATGCAAATTGCAGAAAAACTGTTTGTAAGTGTACACACTGTAAACTCGCACCGCAAAAACATACTTAGAAAACTTAACCTCAAATCTCCAACAGAGCTTATTCTCTACGCTGTGGATCACGGAATGCTAAACATCAATCAGTAAAACTCCCTAGCACTAGTGAGAGTTTTGACTATCAATAGCGATTGCCCGCAAGCAGGAGGGCCAATACCTTTGTCTTTGTAATTAAACGAGCACCTTTCATGCTTCAGTTGTATAGCTCGTAGTAAAGCTGAGCTGGAAGGGCTATGAACTACAGCAAAGTGAGTTTTTAAAGCAAACGAAGACCTTGGCAATCCCGGAAACAATTTACCGCAACAACTAACCTAACTCCTATTCTGCCGGGATTGCGCAAGGCACAACAAACCCATACTACTATGAAGACTTTAGAATACGACCATTTCATGAAGAAACTGGAAAACGAACTACACAAAAGAAAGCCTAACAGAAAGGCACTCATGCAGATAATAAATGAAACGAAGTGCCCTTACCTCAAGCGGGAAATTGCTGCGAGGACCACAACACTTTCAACACTAACCCCATAAAAAATGGAAAAATGCAATCCTAAGACTCTGGTAGAGGGACAATACTTCTGTATATCGAAATGTGGCAAATGCAATCGTATAGGTCTATACTACAGAAGCCTTCTGATAGGTTTTACTCTAAAAAATTTCGCTTCATTTTGTACATACCTGACACAAATAGATTTTGATCGATACGCTATTTCAACACCCGGCTATGAAAAAAAAGTGGTGATAGACACGTGCCACCAAGACATTCAGATGGTATTTGACAAAACAGAATTTGAAGAACTAAAAGACATAGCTTCACAGGCCAACATCATGTTAGAGGCATATGCATTGCTACACGCTACCTAACCAAAAATCCGTATGAATAAGTCAAATTAAATACTCAGTAAGTTCCATCGAAATACTTATTTTTGAGCCTCTATAGGGAAAACCTTGACACCTACTAACGGATGCTCACAAATCTATCCATTAAAAATTATGCACTGATCAGACAGCTGGAAATCTCACCTTCCGGTTCGTTAAACATCATCACCGGAGAAACCGGCGCAGGAAAATCGATCGTATTGGGAGCTGTAGGCCTTTTGCTGGGCAATCGTGCCGACACCAAGGCGCTGTTGTCGACCGATGAAAAGTGTATTATTGAAGGGGAATTCAATATTGGCAGCTACCAACTGAAAGACCTTTTTGAGGAGGAAGATCTCGATTATGAAGACAACACGATCATCCGTCGGGAAATCAACCCCAACGGTAAGTCAAGGGCATTTATCAATGACCTGCCAACTACACTAGACGTGTTGAAAAAAGTAGGCCTGAGACTACTCGACATCCACTCTCAAAATGAAAGTCTTGCCATAGCCAAAAAAGAAGCCAGACTGGAAATAGTAGATGACTATGCCCAAACCCGAGAACTGAGAAAAAAATACAAAGCAGCCTTTACTGCTTTTAAAAAAACAGATGAACGTGTCCGGCAATTAGAAAACGAACTGACTCAGATCAACAAAGAAGAAGATTACAACACGTTTTTACTCGAGGAACTCACCAAGGCTGCTTTTAAGCCCGGAGAGCAGGAAGAGCTCGAAAACGAACTGAAGGTACTCGACAATGCAGAAGACCTGAAAGTAAAATTATCTCAGATTGTTGGTGAATTTCAGGAAAGTGAGTTTTCGCTATCCGACAGGCTTACTGAGGTTAATCATACGCTCCGTCACACGGCAGATCTCTCTAATAATTTAAATCAACTCAGTGAACGCTTTGCATCTGCGCTAACAGAGATGAAAGACATAGTATCCGAGCTTAACGACACACTGGACACTGTAGAATACAACCCTCAGCGTATCGAAGAAATCAACCAGCGACTGGGACTACTTTACCAATTGCAGCAAAAACACCAGGTATTGGACATTGACGGGTTGCTGACCATACAAGAAGAACTAGAGCAAAATGCCCTAAGCACCCAGCAGCTGGAGGAAGCACTAGCAGCAGCTAAAGAAGAGTGGGAAAGCGCACATAAAACCCTAAATAAACTTGCAGAACAACTATCGACACACCGACAAAAGGTAACTGACAAATTTGCCAGTGATATCAATCAATTGCTCGGTCATGTGGGCATCCCCGATGGCCAGCTTCAGCTAAAACACAGCACCACTCTTCCTACTGAAACAGGCATTGATGAAATTGAAATGCTTTTCTCAGCCAACAAAGGCATATCTCCACAACCTGTGAGTAAAGTAGCTTCCGGTGGTGAGTTCTCGCGGCTCATGCTCTGCATTAAATATTTACTGGCCACCAAAACAGCTATGCCCACCATCATATTTGATGAAATAGATACGGGAGTATCTGGAGAAATAGCTAAAAAAATGGCTCTTATGATGAAACGTATGGCCGAGCGCCATCAGGTCATAGCCATTAGCCATTTACCCCAGATAGCTGCCAAAGGAGACGCACACTACTTTGTATACAAACAAAACAATGGCAACACTACAGAAAGCCATATGCGCAAGCTTACACCGGAAGGCCACATCGAAGAAATAGCACGCATGATTGGCGGAGAGAACCCTTCGGAAGCAGCCATTGCCAATGCCAAGGAACTGATAGGTCAATAGTGTCCTTATATCTGACCTGAGATAACATCTTATTATATGCTGGCAGCTTTTTAGCAAGGTGCCCCTAAGCCATTTTTATTCGAGGGTAGAAGACTCACACCAATTTATAGTTACCATGCATGCCGATAGAGGCAGACTTTATAAGCAAAAATTCAGGCTGTATAAAAACGCCTTTCTGGTTGACGGAATTCACACATAAAAGTCTGGGCATAAAAAAAGACCACCAAAACGGTGGTCTTTAAAGTGAGGTCCCGAGCGGATTCGAACCGCTGTACGAGCTTTTGCAGAGCTCTGCCTAGCCACTCGGCCACAGGACCATTTCGTGGTGCAAATCTATTATTAATTCAGCTTCCTACAAACGTTTACGCGTATATTCTGCTAAATTTCTAACACATTTTTCACACGAAAAATGGAAAGAAAGGGTGCTTTCGCACCCTTTAACTTATTCTTCAGTTTTCTCTTCCGCTTCTGCGTCAGATGCTTCTTCTTCTTTTTTCTTAGCAGCAGCTTTTTTCGCTTTCGGTGCTTCTTCAGCAGCAGCTTCTTCTTTCGCTTCAGCTACTTTTTTCTTCTCTGCTTTTTTAGCTCCGTCTTCCAACTGCTCCTTCAGTGCACTAAGTGCCTCTAAATCTCCAAGAGTAGATTTCTCTGCTCCTTTGTTGATTTTCTCGATAGTATTCTCTCTTGCTACTTTCTTCTTCTTCACCTCTTTTTCTTTGGCTTCAGAGTAAGTTGCTACGTGAGACAATACGATGCGCTTGTCGTCTTTAGAGAACTCAGTTACTACAAACTCAAGGCTTTCTCCGGCTTCAATCTTGCTTCCGTCTTCTTTCTTGAGGTTTCTGGCAGGACAGAATCCTTCCAATCCGTATGGCAACTCAAGAACAGCTCCTTTATCGTTGATAGAAACTACGCTACACTTGTGAGAAGATCCTCTGGTAAATACCGTTTCGAATGTATCCCATGGATTCTCTTCCAGTTGCTTGTGACCTAGTGCCAACCTTCTGTTTTCTACATCCAGTTCCAACACTTTCACTTCCAACTCGTCGTTTACATTGATAAACTCAGAAGGGTGCTTGATTTTCTTAGTCCAAGAAAGATCAGATACGTGTACCAGACCATCGATACCTTCTTCCAGCTCGATAAACAAACCAAAGTTAGTCAGGTTTCTGATTACTCCTTTATGAGTAGTACCTACATCGTATTTAGTCAATACATCCTGCTTAGTCCATGGATCTTCAGTCAATTGCTTGATACCCAATGACATTTTACGCTCATCTCTGTCGATAGTCAATACAACTGCTTCAAGCGTATCGCCGATGTTGATGAAATCCTGTGGATTTCTCAGGTGCTGCGACCAAGACATTTCTGACACGTGGATCAATCCTTCTACGCCAGGTTGCAATTCGAGGAATGCACCGTAATCAGCAACATTTACAATCTTACCAGACACCTTAGATCCTACGTCAACAGACTTGTCCAATGAATCCCAAGGGTGTTCTGTCAATTGCTTCATACCAAGAGATATTCTCTTCTTGTCATCGTCAAAATCCAACACAACCACGTTCACCTTGTCGTCAAGGTTCAACACCTCTTCCGGATGGTTTACGCGACCCCAAGATATGTCAGTGATATGCAGCAATCCGTCTACACCACCCAGATCGATAAATACGCCGAAGTTTGTCATGTTTTTGATCACACCTTCGAGTACTTGTCCTTTCTCCAGGTTGGTCAGGATTTCTGTACGTTGTTTTTCGAGATCTTTTTCGATCAGTACCTTGTGAGATACTACTACGTTATCGTTAGTGTAGTTGATTTTCACCACTTTCACTTCCATCTCTTTATCAACAAACACGTCGAAATCTCGGATAGGCTTCACGTCGATTTGAGATCCTGGCAAGAACGCCTCCACTCCGAAGATGTCTACTATCAGACCACCCTTCGTTCTGCGTTTCACCATACCATTGATAACTTCATCGTTATCGAGGGCTTTTTGGATGCTCTCCCATGCGTGAACGATCTTGGCTTTTCTTCTTGAGAGTACCAACTGACCGTTAGCATTTTCCTGCTCTTCTATAAAAACCTGTACTTCGTCACCGATTTTCAAGTCGGGCATGTCTCTGAATTCCGATGCAGACACTAATCCGTCTGACTTGAAACCGATGTTCAGAATAACATCTCTGTCTGAAATACTTACCACAGAACCGGTAACTACTTCTTTTTCTTCGATTTGGTTCAAAGACCCACCATACAAAGCCTCAAGCTCTTCACGCTGTGCTTTTGTATAGCCTTCGCCAAACCCTTTAGTCTGCACACCATCCCAATCAAAATCATCTTCCTCTACTACGGGTGCAGGTTTTGCCGCTGCTTTTTTCTCTTCTTTCTTCTCCTCTACCTTTTCTTCGGCAGCTGGCGCTTCAGCAACTGGTGCTTCTTGGGTAGCTTCAGTAGCAGTTTCTGCTGCTTTTACCTCTTCGTTGCTGTTTTCTATGTTTTCTTTATTTTCCATTGTGTGTAACTCTCTTTACAACACAGCCCTAGAGTTATCAGACTGCATCATTAGTTTTTAACATTAACTCTACCCAGGGCAGAGTCCGCCCATTTTGAACGGAGCGCAAAGTTAATGAATTATTACAAACAATGACAAGGAAAATAAAGCAAGGATATGCGTATCTGCATGCTACTGACTTACAATTAAGTCAATGCGGCCAGTTTGGCTACACTCATCACGTCATTATTAACTTCATCTGACTCGATGAGGCCATCTCGAAGGCGTATAATCCGATGAGCATACTGTGCTATGTCTTCTTCGTGGGTTACCATGATGATGGTATTCCCTTTTTTATGCAATTCCTCAAACAGCTCCATGATACTGTATGACGTTTTGGTATCGAGGTTACCTGTAGGTTCATCAGCGAGAATAATACTGGGGTCGTTTACCAATGCCCTGGCTATAGCTACACGCTGGCGCTGACCTCCCGAAAGTTCGTTGGGTTTATGACCGGCTCGTTCTGCCAACCCCACGCCTTTTAGTGCTTCCAGCGCTTTTTCATCTCTTTCACTTTTAGTAAATCCTGCATATATCAACGGAAGAGCTACATTTTCCTGAGAGGTAGATCGTGGCAAAAGGTTAAATGTTTGAAAAACAAAACCTATTTCTTTATTGCGTATCTCAGCCAATTCGTTTTCGGTCATGTTGCTTACATCCTTGTCGTTGAGGATGTACTGTCCGGATGTAGGTGTATCGAGGCAACCAATGATATTCATCAGTGTAGACTTACCCGACCCGGAAGGCCCCATAAATGCTACATATTCACCTTTGTTGATTGTAATACTTATAGACTTGAGGGCATGGATGGTTTCTGCTCCCATCTCATATTTTCGGGATATTTCGGACGTACTGATGATTGCTGACATAAGTGAAAGGTTGTTAATATTTTTTATGAACGATAAGTTTAGTTAAATGGTATACTTAGTAATCTATTTCTTCATCTTCTTCACCAAAAGATGAAAGCATGCTACTGAGCAGGTCATTGATCTGCACTCCTCTTTCCAGCGATTGCTTACTAAGATAGCTGTATTCTACTAAGCCAAAGAGGGCAAACTCCATAAGAAAATGCAGTTCCTGTTCTCCTTTGACTTTCTGGTATTGTTTAGCCAGCTCTTTCAACCCCTCCACCGACAAAAGCGAGCGTTTATAGGCTTCAGCGGTAGCATCATGGAGAAGATCTACAGAATTACCTTTCCCAAACCAGGCAGAGACTCCTTTAAAAGGGTCTGCTGCTTCTTTGTTGCTTCTGATTTTTTCCGGATCGGGAAACACCTCCACAAATAAGCTCCTGATGGCTTTTCCTATCAAATTTTGAGCCACAATACCCGGCCCTTCCTGCTCGCCTTCATACACCAGCTCAACTTTGCCGGTAATCGCAGGCACCACACCTATCAAATCAGCTATGCGTGCATACGCTTTACTTTCACCGTTTTTTAATGCCCTGCGCTCTGCCGCACTCACCAGATTTTCATAGGCTGAAATGGTCAGCCTTGCAGACACTCCGCTTTTTGCATCTACATACTCACTTCCCCTGGCTTCTATAGCTATCTGCTCAATGAGTCTTTTCATCCACTCATTTACTTCCACCTCTACTGCTGGGTCTGTAGCTAGTGACGCTTCCTGAGCGGTAATCTTCATGCCTGTTTCTACAGATCGGGGATAGTGTGTAATAATCTGACTGCCCAGCCTGTCTTTCAGTGGGGTGACAATACTCCCCCTATTGGTATAATCTTCCGGATTAGCAGTGAAGACAAATTGCACATCGAGAGGCAAGCGCAGTTTAAAACCACGAATCTGGATATCACCCTCCTGAAGTATATTGAACAAGGCAACCTGTATGCGGGGCTGCAAATCGGGCAACTCATTGATCACAAATATGCCTCTGTGCGCCCTGGGCACCAGCCCATAATGTATCACTCGCTCGTCTGAATATGGCAACTTGAGCGATGCAGCTTTAATGGGATCCACATCGCCAATCAGGTCAGCTATTGACACATCCGGGGTAGCTAGTTTTTCTGTGTAGCGTTGATCCCTGTGCCACCAGGTTATTGGGGTTTCGTCTCCCAGTTTTTGTATCAAATCTATGGCATACCTGGACAAAGGCTGAAGAGGATCATCGTTTAGCTCTGCGCCTTCTACTACTGGTATATACGGATCGAGCAATTGCACCATCTGCCGGGCTATTCGGGTTTTGGCTTGTCCTCTGAGACCCAGCAGGTTGATGTTGTGCCCCGAAAGAATAGCCCTTTCTATGTCGGGAATCACAGTGTCTTCATACCCCCATATTCCTTCAAATACATTCTCTTTCTGTTGGATTCTGGCTATAAGGTTTGCCCTCAACTCCTGCTTTACGGTTTTTGGCTGGTAACCGGATTCTTTCAATTGTCCCAGTGTGCTGATCTCCTGCCAATTACTCTTTTTTGTATCTGTCATGTTAGAGGTTTTTTCTCCTATTGTTTTTAAAGTCTTCAAACACCAAATTCCCCAACCCTTTCAGGCTACTGAAATAGGCATTGCCATTATTGATTCTGGTAAACTCACGCACAAACTCCTGCAAGTAAGGGTCCGACGCTATCATAAATGTGGTTACGGGTATGTTTAGTCGCCTGCAGGCTGCCGCCAGGGTATATGTTTTGTTCAAAATCTGTGGATCCAGTCCAAAGCTATTCTTATAATATTTGATCCCTTTTTTCATACAGGTGGGCTTCCCGTCTGTAATCATAAAAATCTGTTTGTTCTGATTTTTGCGCCTACGCAGTATATCCATGGCCAATTCCAACCCGGCTATAGTGTTTGTATGGTAGGGCCCCACTTTCAGATAAGGAAGATCTTTTACCTCTACCTGCCAGGCGTCATTGCCAAACACAATCACATCAAGCGTATCTTTTTTATATTTTCTAAGGATAAGCTCAGCCAACGCCATAGCCACCTTTTTAGCCGGTGTTATCCGGTCTTCTCCATACAATATCATGGAATGGCTGATGTCTATCATCAACACAGTAGAAGTCTGCGTTTTGTATTCTCTCTGCTCTACCTCCAGGTCATGCTCTGTAAGGGTAAAATCAGAAAAACCATGATTGATCTGCGCATTGCGAATAGAGTCTGTCATGGCTATTTGATCCGGCGAGTCTCCAAAGCGAAACTCCCGGGTATCGGCACTGCGTTCGTCTCCTTGTCCGGAATGAAAGGTTTTGTGCTCTCCCTTACCCGACTTCCGAAGCTTGCCGAAGATTTCCTCCAAAGCCCCTTTGCGCATATCCTGTTCAGATTTGGCTGTTATAGACAGCTCACCGGTTTGTTGATTTTCCTGCAGGTATCCTTTCTTCTTCAGGTCTTCAATGAAATCGCCTATACCGTATTGATCGGTTGTAATCTTGTATTGTTTGTCAACATTGGTTAGCCAGGAAAGCGCCTCGCTAACATCGCCCGAAGTGATGAGCAACAACTGCTGGAATATGTTCCACAAGCTGTCAAAAACTGGTTGCTCTTTGTTTTTTGTAGGTATAAAATCCGTAATCCTGTAGCCAATCATACTCTTCTTTTTTCTCACACCCTATTTCACCTGAAAAAGGGCAAAAAGGTCGCCAAAACCTCACAGGGCATCTAACGACAGAATGGGTATAAGGATTTTTAATTTAGTGAATATTTGGCTTATTTTAAGGAAAGAAGCTTTTTTTAGTTATGCCCGGAAGGAAACCCATATTTGCCAGTCTGATCGTGAGTATAATCACATTCGTACGGCATACCCTATTCAGGCTACTCGAGCCAGGCAAAAATGCCAACAAGAAAAAGACAGACCATAAAAAGTGGGAATGAGAGTACTGTTACCCCTTGGTGGGCATAGTACCAAAAACCACGTCCCAAAGTGGTGAAGATACACCAAAGGCTCTCTCGGGCTCCTTGTAATGGTGGATACCGTGATGTACCCATAGTATTTTAAAGAAGTTTTTAGGTGGCTGAAAAGCATGTACCATGTAATGCACCCATAAGTACGATGCATAGCCCATAAAAAAACCAGGCAAGAACCCATACACCAGGTCACCCATGATCAGCTTAAAAAACAGGTAAAACAATACCGAAAGTGTAATACTCGCCGGTATAGGCATTGCAAGCCTATCTTTATCTTTGGGATAGTGGTGGTGTACTCCGTGCATGGTATACACCAGTTTTTTCTTCCTTTCTGTATCTTCTTTCATGTGAAAGAGATAACGATGCATCAGATACTCGGCCAAAGTAAAGAGCAGCATACCAATAACAAAAAGGCTGGCGATCTTCACCGCACTTAATCCCACAGCAGTATAACCGTAGTAAATAAGCCCGGAAGAAAAGACCGAAAACATAACCAATGGAATAGCAATGTGCGTACGGGTAAGCCTTTCGATCACTGGGTTTTTAAATAAAACCCGTGTGCCTTTCGTTTCCGGCTTTATACTTTTATGATCAAGCATGGTCGGTATCAGGTTAATCCGAAAAACCTTTTTTTTCGGGATACAATTATAGGAGACAAATTTAATTTGTAAAGAAAGATGAGAGAAAAAATATTAAGAAAAAGGCAATTAATATAATTAAAATCATAATTGTAGGTTTCTAAAATCTTGCTTACTACATATTAGCAACTAGCGCGCGCAGGTTATTTCCTCTTTAAAACTGGCCACAGTTTGCAGGTAAAACGCTTCATACATCGGAAGTATTTTGGCTAGGTCAAATTCTTTTGCCCGATCCAGTGCTGCCTTCTTGAATCGTGGCAAATTCTCTTTGTCTAATACATGAATCGCCCGCTCAGCCATACACTCCACATCGCCCACTTCGCACAAAAAACCCGTCTTGCCTTCCAGGTTCAATTCGGGCAGTCCTCCTACCCGGGTACTGATCACAGGCACTTCACATGCCATAGCTTCCAATGCTGCCAATCCAAAACTTTCCTTTTCTGAAGGCATGATAAACAAATCCGCCACTGACAGTACTTCTTCTACTGCTTCCAGCTTGCCCAAAAAACGCACATCACTGAGGTTGCACGTATCTCTACACATATCTTCAATACGATTGCGCTCAGGGCCATCTCCTACCAACAGCAGCTTAGAAGGCACTGTCTCCCGCACCTTGTTAAACACTTTAATAACATCATCCACCCTTTTTACCTTTCTGAAGTTGGACGTATGCACAATAAGTTTTTCGCCATTGGGGCTAATCGCCTTGATAAAATGATCTTTCTTTTGCTTCTTGAACCGATCCAGATCAATAAAGTTGGGGATTACCTTTATCTCTTTATTTACATTGAAATGATCGTATGTATCTTTTCTCAAATCGTCAGACACGGCAGTAATACCATTGGACTGGTTGATGGAAAAAGTGACCACAGGCTCCAGCGACGCATCTTTACCCACTATGGTAATGTCCGTACCGTGCAGTGTCGTAATAAAAGGCACATCCACTCCTGAGGTTTTGAGTATTTCACGTGCCATATATGCAGCCGACGCATGAGGCACTGCATAATGCACATGCAAAAGGTCTATTTTTTCGTGCTGAACTACATCTACCATTTTACTCGCCAGCGCGATCTCGTAAGGAGGGTATTGAAACAAAGGATAAGGTTTGATATCTACCTCGTGGTAAAACACATTTTCATTAAAAAAATCGAGCCGGGTAGGTTGAGAATAAGTGATAAAATGCACCTGATGACCTTTTTTGGCCAACCCTTTTCCCAACTCTGTGGCTACTACTCCCGACCCCCCGTAGGTAGGGTAACATACTATTCCTATTTTCATTCGTTTATTTCAAAATTAACCTTATCTGCTTATCCTCTTTTTTTGATACAACACTACCTACCCAAAAATGATTCGTACATAATGTCGTGAATTCTTGTACGTATATTATTTTGAATGAGTTTATTATTTCCTGCATCCGGATATACCCTATTGGACAAAAAAACATACACCAGCTCATACTCCGGATCTGCCCATACTATAGTGCCGGTAAATCCGGAATGGCCGAAGGCTTTGTCTGATGCATATTTCGACGCATTTTCTACTTCCTTATCTGGCTTGTCCCAACCTAGAGATCGCCTATAATCAACCTCTTGCTTTTGTGTAAACAGGGCTGTAGTGGAGTCTGTAAAAAAACGATAGCCCCCATAGTAACCATTTTGCAATTGCATCTGCATGTATTTTCCCAAATCGGTAGCTGTACTAAACAACCCGGCATGACCTGCCACTCCTCCCAACAACGCTGCATTGCGGTCGTGAACCTGCCCCCACACCAGTGAATTGCGCAAGTGGTCGTCTTGCTCTGTAGGAGATATCCTGTCTATGGGAAACCTGCACAGCGGAGCATAGCCTGTAGCAGCCATGCCCAGTGGCATAAACAGGTTTTGTTCCAAAAATTCGTTTATAGGCTGATTAAGCTTGAACTCGGCCAAATCGCTCAAAGCCATGAATCCCAGATCACTGTACAGGTAATCGTACTTTCCATCCGGCTTCATCAGAGAATTATATTTCGAACCTGCTATCCAATAGCTAATTGAATCTGCCCAGTTCACAACAGTCGTAGTATGGATTTTTCGCCTTCTTCTACGCGACGGCAGTTTAAAACGAAAATCGTCTCCTTCGGGCCCCACCTCGGCATGTTGCCAAAATGGCAAGTACGACCTAAGTCCGGAGCGATGCATCAATAAATCTTTGACTTTTAGCCCTGCTTTATCGGACTGATGGTATATCGGCAATACTCCCAGACTGTCGTCAAGCGTTACTTTTCCCCAATCGTGGAGAAACATAAGCGAAGGCACTGTAGCCGCCACTTTAGTTACCGAGGCTATATCATAAATGGTTTCGTTATTGACATGAACCATACTATCATAGGTCTGAAATCCAAACGACTTGTTATAAACAACCGTTCCGTTTTTGGCCATAAACACCTGACAACCGGGAAAAGCTCCCATTTCGATAGCATCTTTTACCATTATATCTATCTGCCTGAGCTTACTTACATCTACGCCCAGTGCCTCTACATCTCCATACCTCAAACGCCCCATGGCCGGCACGAATTCACCTCGCTGCTCCCAGCCTCCATCCTGTGCCGCCACAATGAGCCTACCGGCAATGGGCCTGGCACCAAACACCGTCTGGGGCATCAGGTGAGCATACCCCCTGCTGTTTTGAGGCGACCACAGCACGGTATTGAACTTTTCCAGCTTTTCCAACTCGCCCTTGGGCCCATTGTATACGATCACCACATCCGAATGCTGATCTATCTGCTCCAATATATCCAACACGCTACCGTCAAACTGAAGGTCAAGTGACGAAATATTGGCAAACACCACATCGAAGTGTTGCAGGGTCTGAACGGCCTGTTGCCCGCGATCTGACATGTACTGAAAGTCGTAGTGTGCCACGGAAGCATACCGACTCAGGTAATCTCTAAATATTTCATCATGCAATTCATTACCCGATAGTGAAGCAAAATGATACCGTTCTAAATTTACCAGAGGGAAAATTCTCTGTTTGTTTTCTAACAAAACCACGGAATTAAACAACGCTTTGCGTTCAATTTCTTCCACGTCTATCACCCTTTGCTCAACAGGGTTAGTATTTTTTTCATAAAGATTGCGTTTCAAGGCTATGACCTGCCGCGCTTTTTCTTTTAGCATCTTTTTCTTTAGCGGCTTTTCCTCGGTCAAATAGTGAGTAAGCTCGGCAAGCCGGGCATAGTTTTCAGGCAAATACACCATATCCGCACCCTTAATGAGCTCATCAAAGTAATAATCCGGCGAAACAGATGCTGCATAATCCGGTCGGGTCACTACCACCCCGTCGAAACCTTGGTCTTTTCTTGTTTTCACATCCCATAGCAATCCGTTTGTCTCAGTTGCTGCTACCTGGGAAGCAAACACGAGCGGATAGGATATTTCTCTCCACTGATAACGTGCGGTTTGATCTGTGAGCATAACTACCCCGGCGGCACGCATACCTTGCAGGTAGTAAGGTACCCACCAGTCTGCTTCATTCACTTTTGCCGCCAACACCACGGCATCAAAACCGGTATCTTTTATCTCTTTTCCTATCAGGTAGCCTATATCCTCCACAGCGGCAGTATCCGTCAACAACTCCATCTGATTCTGCAGCGGGTAAGAGTCGCCATCGGTAAAGGGGCTGGTAAAAAACTGCGCCAATTCCAGCGCTACAAAAGGCCTTTGTGTAAGTGGGCGCTTTTTTACCGTATTGATCCATCGGTCTATAGAAGCCTTGCTACCTGACTTGATAACTACTCCCCCCAGCGCGGTTTGGCTTGCCAGTGCCTGTATCTCGCTGTTTTTGCTTACACTATCAAAGTTAGATATAGGTAAAACAAGCAACTTCGCAAGGCGTTCGTCCTGCCTCAACGACTGATACACGCTATCTTCATAAGTAAGCACCTTGGCTGGCAAATGCGCATGAGCCACTAGCGTACTCATCATTACCAAACAAGTAATTAATACAATAACTCTTTCGAATTTGGGGCGTAAAAAATGATATGTTAGATAAATTTGCACTGGTTGAAAAATTGTTAGTCCATCTCTATCGGGTTGGCTTCTAATATAAGTCAATATCTTTTCGTATAACAATTTTTATAACAATATTAGTGCCTGAAAGTAGCTGGCCGGTAGAGGCATGCACCAAGGCCTATTTTGATACCACTAAATACTAAGCTCATGAAGTTTCCTTCTATTATACGCACCCCAAAACACAATCGGTTCAGCTTCGAACCCCGATACTACGACCCTATAAAAGAGGAAATAGAAGAAAAACTAAAACAAGCCCGGCAGGAAAAGCATGGCGGAGAAAACAACAGCTCTCATGCTTCTCATATCTCTGCTGCTTTTGGCAAAAGGCAACAAAAAAGAAATCAAACCTCTGCCATACAAATGATCATAGCCATAGTTCTCATTGTTACATTTACGGCATGGCTTTTTTATGGCAATGAAGTCTTTTACGTTTACCTGATGCTCTCACCTGCTTATTTTTACTGGAGATTTAAAAGTAGAGGAGGTAAGCGTTAATGCCAGATATAATACAATTACTACCGGATGCGATAGCCAACCAGATAGCTGCCGGCGAGGTAGTGCAGCGCCCTGCGTCGGTGGTCAAGGAATTGTTGGAAAACAGTATAGATGCAGGTAGCCAGTCGATAGAACTGGTAGTGAGAGATGCCGGCAAAAGCCTGATACAAGTAGTAGACGATGGCAAAGGCATGACCGAAACTGATGCTCGCATGAGCTTCGAAAGGCACGCTACATCCAAAATCCAGACATCAGAGGATTTGTTTAAAATCAAAACCATGGGATTTAGGGGCGAAGCTCTGGCTTCTGTAGCAGCGGTAGCACGCGTAGAGTTGAAATCTAAATCGGCCGATCGCGAGCTAGGCACCTTCATCCATATAGAAGCCTCGGAAGTAAAAACACAAGAACCTGTTTCAGCCAATCAGGGAACTTCCATAAGTGTAAAAAACCTGTTTTACAATGTTCCTGCCCGACGAAACTTCCTGAAAAGCAACCCCGTGGAAATGCGTCACATTATCGATGAATTTCAGCGGGCAGCTTTGGCACAGCCCGGCATTAAATTTTGCCTTCAGCACAATGGCGAGGAAATATACAACCTCCCTGCCGGCAAACTAAGCCAGCGCATCGTGTCGTTGTTTGGCAAAAACTACGGCCAGCAGCTCATTGCCTGCCAGGAAGAAACAGACTGGATAAAAATACACGGCTATGTAGGCAAACCCGAAAACGCTAAAAAAACCCGAGGGGAGCAGTTTTTTTTCATTAACGGACGTTTTATCAAAAACAACTACCTCAACCATGCGGTGATGGGTGCATACGAAGGACTGCTTAAAGATGGACACTTCCCCTTTTATGTGCTTTTTATTGAAACGGATCCCATTCATGTGGACATAAATGTGCACCCTACCAAAACCGAAGTAAAATTTGACGATGAGCGAAGTGTATATGGCATTGTCAAATCTGCCGTAAAGCAAGCACTGGGCACACACAATGTCACTCCATCGCTGGACTTCAATACGGATGTGAATTTTGAAACGCTGGCTGTGGGCAATCTCAATTTTGAGCGACCGGTTCGTCAGGAAAAAAGCTATGGCAATTTCAAAAGCCTCGATTCTAAAAGGAGCCACTCCGTAGAATGGGAAAAGCTTTACGAAAGTGCAATCAACGAGTCAACACCGAATCTGGATGAGGTGCAAAAAGAGGTAAATTATGGCGTAGAGAGTCAACTCACTTTTGAAAGCAAAGCCAACAAAGAAGAGCCTCAGGACAACACTTCTCTGCTCGATGGCAACAACACTGCTACCCTGATACACCAGCGCTATATTGTAAAGCAGGTAAAGTCGGGCATGTTGCTAATAGATGCCCAGCTGGCCTTTGAGCGCATACTTTATGAAAAGTACGCCGGGTATGTAAAAAACAATACAGCCGGCAGCTCCCAGCGCTGCTTATTTCCTCAGAGCATCACACTGAATCCGGCAGATTATGCTCTGGTCATGGAGCTAAAGCAGGAAATCGAATTTTTAGGCTTTGAGTTTGAAAACTTTGGCAAAAACACCATTGCCATCAATAGCATACCCACAGACCTACCTTCATCAGGTGAAAAAGAACTTTTTGAAGGGTTATTGGAACAATTTAAGATCAATAGCGAAAAATTATCGTTAGGAAAAAAAGAAAATATAGCCCGGGCTATAGCCAGACGATCGGCAAAAAAAACCAGTATACACAACAACAGTGCTGAACTGGGCACGCTGATTGACAGGCTGTTTGCCTGCCAGCAGCCCAACTACACAGCCGATGGTAAACCCACGTTTGTGATACTGGGCTTAGATAAAATTGCAGACTTTTTTAACAAATAATGATGTTTAACCTCACTCCCATGGTGAAAAGAATCCTGATCATCAACGTTGCGTTGCTGGCATTGGGTTCTATCCTCAACATAGACTTATCACACCTTTTTGGTGTACATTATATCTTTTCAGAAAACTTTTACATATTTCAGTATGTCACCTATATGTGGCTGCATGCTGGTATTGGCCATATCTTCAGCAATATGTTTGCGGTCATCATCTTCGGACCCATGCTGGAAAGGGTATGGGGATCCAAACGTTTTCTTATCTTTTATCTTATTACCGGCATTGGTGCCGGATTGCTGTATGGAGTAGCCGATACCATAGAAAAAGGCAACCTTAAGGCAAAAACAGAAGCGTATATTTCCAATCCCAACCCCGAAGATTTCTACATCTATGTACATGAGTACAAATCCCGGCGATTTGACACGGTAGCTCTGGGGGATTTTGCCGACGAATATTATGATGATGCCAACAACTCCAACTACATTGAGCAGTCTGTATCGGTAGTCAACCAAATATACAATGACCTGACCAACATACCCATGGTAGGAGCATCGGGAGCTGTTTTCGGGATTTTGCTGGCCTTTGCCATGCTTTTCCCCAACACAGAACTCTTATTATTAATTCCTCCTATGCCCGTCAAAGCGAAATATTTAGTATTTTTCTACGGACTTTATGAGTTGTATTCGGAAATCAACAGGACCAGCGGCGACAATGTAGCGCATCTGGCGCACCTTAGCGGTATGCTTATTGCGTACATTATATTAAAGTACTGGCAACAAAAAAGAGGTAACTTTTACTGATACTCTGAACTTGAGCAAAACAAACAATGAACAATAGTTTTTTAGAAGATTTTAAAAACGCCTGGGGCAAACCCAACAATGCTCTGGCTCAAATCATCCTGATCAATGTGATCGTTTTTATCTTTCTGGCTGTGTGCTATGTATTTAGCCACATACTGGGACTGGAAACTATATTTGATTTCATATACGATCAATTCTCCATTCCTCCTTTGTTTGCAGATTTCATATTTCGACCGTGGACAATCATCACATATGCCTTTGCTCACAGTCTGCAGAGCATATTCCATATATTATTCAACATGCTCATTTTGTACTGGTTTGGCCAGTTGATTGTGGAGTATCTGGGCAACCAAAAAGTAATCAGCATATACGTGCTGGGAGCATTAGCCGGGGCATTTGTATACTTATTGGTATTCAATCTGGTGCCTTACTATATGGAGCGGTCCGGATTCCCGGGCATGGTAGGTGCTTCTGCATCGGTATATGCAGTCGCTGTAGCTGCTGCCACACTCATGCCCAACTACACTTTTCATTTGTTATTCTTCGGGCCCGTTCGTATCAAATACATTGCTGGTTTTTACATCGTCATCTCTTTTTTGGGCACAGTAGGTGGCAATGCCGGTGGCAACATTGCTCATCTGGGGGGAGCTGCTATAGGGTATCTCTACATCCGTCAGCTACAGGCTGGCAATGACATTGGCTTGTGGGTCATTCGCTGGATGTCTTTTTTCAAGAGTTTTTTTGTAAAACAACCCAAAATAAAAGTAACACATAAGACCAGAAGCCGAGGTTCGGGTGCTTCGCGTCAAAGTAGCTCTTCTTCGTCGAGCAGTGTGGTAGATCAGGATGAAATTGATGCCATACTGGACAAAATATCTAAATCCGGTTACGAGAGCCTTTCCAAAAGCGAAAAGCAAAAACTGTTTAATGCAAGCAAAAAATAAACACTAACGTGCGGCAGCCAGTGTAATTGAAGCGAATTTACATATCCCCTTGAGCGGCGGATTGTGTTTAGACACCTTCACTTCTACGGTATCTACCTGCTCAAACCTATCCAGCACCTGCATGTTGATTTTATGTGCTATATGCTCCAGCAAACGGGTATTTTCAGCCATCACGCTACTGATAAGACTATATACTTCTTCGTAGTTTACGGTATCCGTTATGTCATCGTGCGTGGCTGCTCTGCCAAAAGAGGTTTCGAGGGTTATGTCTACGGTGTAGCGATTGCCGAGGGCTTGTTCCTGCTCATAAAAACCATGATGGGCAAAAAACTCAAGCCCTTCGAGTTGTATTTTCCCCATCTATCAATCTTCAAGCTGGTCAAAAAATGACAGGTCGTCTTTTTGTACGGCTTCTATTACTTTTTCAGAAGATTCGGCCTTGTTTTTTTCAATAGACCCATCACCTACTATACGGTTTCTTTTGATTTCTTTGGCCTGATACTTCGGCTCTTCGTTAATGTCAGATTCTACTGGATCTATCTCCGGCTTAAATTCTATCTTCTTTACCTTGATTTCTGTCTGTTGCACTTCATCGAGTGCAATTTTGGCTGCTGCTTCGTCTCTGGCCACATTTCCAGAGGCCTCTCGCAGCATTTCTTTCACTTTCTTAATATGCCCTTCTATTCCGAGGCTATCTTTCTGCTCGTTGAGTTTAGACACTTTATCCATCACATCACCCGACAAGATGCGTAGTTGAGAGATCATATTGTCGCGCTGATTTTCGATTATGCGGTAGTTTTCTTCCAGCTCTTTTACTTCCTTTTGCATTTCTTCCAGTATTTCCCTGGCTTTGGCATCCGCATTTTCGATAATGATCCGAGCCTTTTGCTTTGCTTCATTGAGCAGCGCTTCGGAGTTGATTTGTATTTCGCGCATGTGCAACTCAGCCGTCTTGTTGGCCTGATCTATTACACTGGCACTAGTATCTTCTGCTGTTTTCAGGGTTTTGTAGAGCGTGCTCTCCACTTCTCGCAATTTTTGGACTTCTTTTTCTGCCTGAGCCAGCTTTTGTTTGGTCTCCTTGTTGTCGTCCAGCATTCTCTCCCACTCATGTGACAGTGACAGCAAAAACGCATTTACCTCATCTTTGTCCAGCCCTCTGAATGCTTTCTCAAAAGTTTTTTGCCTGATTTCTAATGGAGTGATCTTCATGGTTAAGCCATTTAAATTGTAATGAGAATATCTGTATTCACATACAAAATTCTTTAATTAATACGATTAAAGTGGTGGTTTATTAAATAAAGTGGTGGCTTATATAGTGCAAGTATACACATATTTTTCATAAACCAACAAGGTTTAGTCCTTCACTTTGATGTCCCAGACACTAAGCGATCTATCATCGCTGGCGGACACCAGGTAGTTATGATGGGAGGTCCAGCAGAGTTTGTTTACCGAGGTTAAATGCCCTCCGTGCCGGGCTTTGTCAATTACCTTGAGTAGCTTTCGCTGTTTATAGTCCCATATTTTTATGGTTTTGTCCATACTGGCTGTAGCAAAATAGCGACCCTGGGGGTGGAACGCTATATGATTGATCGCATACATATGTGCAACAATAGACTGATCCAGTTGATGGCCATTTTCTACATCCCAAAACTTGAGGTGAGCATCGCGGCTACCGGTGAGGTACATGGCATTGTCCGGCGACAATACACCTGTAAAGATTGAGTTGTCATGCCCCTGATTTACTTTTTCTACCGAAAAATCGCTAAGGTTGACCACCCTAAACGCATTGTCGCTAAAGCCCGCTATCAACTTTTCTGATTGTGCGTGCACAGCCATTGTACGAAGGCTGTTTTCAGACAAGCTGGCTTTACGCCTCACTACCAGGTCATTGAGACCTACTTCGTAAAGCACGCCATCACCTCCACCTACTAAAATGCCATCACCAATCATCTGCAGGTCAAAAATCTGAGCTTTAGTGAGTTTGAGCGAACCCAACTCGGTATGCTTGGCCACATCGATCAAGTGTATGCCTTCAAAATTTTGAGCTATTATCAGGGTGTTGTATACCGGTATGTACTTGAGTGCATATACCGAGGCGGGCAATTTGGCGATAAGCCGCCCATTTTCAGGGTTGTTCAGATCCCACTCTATTACTTGTCCGTCTGCTCCCGACGAATAAACAATATTTGGGGTAGCTCCTTTTTCGAGGGTATAGACGGCTCCCTGATGGCCTGTATAGGTATTTATTTTTTTTACTTCTACCATAAAGTCGTTTACTGGTTGATAGCGGCTTTTATTTTTTTAGCTGTTTCCGCTAGTTCATCCTGCCCCGGGTTGAGTTTGGGACCTGTAAAATCCATGTCTTTCATCGAGTTTAGCGGAATCAGGTGCACATGTGCGTGGGGAACTTCCAGGCCTATTACCGATACTCCTACTCGCTGGCAGGGTATTGCCTGATCTATTCCTTTTGCTACTTTTTTGGCAAACAGGTGAAGGCCTGCCAGTGTCTGATCGTCCAGGTCGTAGATGTAGTCTACTTCTTTTTTAGGGATCACCAGCGTATGCCCCTCTACGAGCGGTTGTATGTCGAGGAAAGCCAGGTAATGGTCGTCTTCGGCTACTATATGCGCCGGCAGCTCTCTGTTTATGATTTTTGTAAAAATACTTGCCATGCTATTGTTATGTTGTGCTTACTATTCGGGTTGAAAATAGCAAAATTATACAGAGTATGCGAGAGAAGTATACAAAAAGAGCGTTGGTAATACCAACGCTCCATTATCTTTTCTTTTTTAGAGAATTTCTGCGAGGGAGATTACATACTAATCTCCAGCACCTCAAACTCTATATCTCCTGCCGGAGCTTTCACTACGGCTACTTCTCCTACTTTTTTTCCCAGCAAGCCTTCTCCTATTGGAGACTTGATAGAGATTTTTCCTGACTTGAGGTCTGATTCTTCCTCAGATACCAGGGTGTAGGTTACTTCCATGCCGTTTTTCTTGTTCTTAATTTTGACCTTAGAGAGCACAGACACTTTAGATGTATCAATTTTAGATTCATCCATCACTCTGGCATTACCTACAGCCATTTCCAGCTTAGATATTTTTAGTTCCAGTAACCCCTGGGCATCTTTGGCTGCATCGTATTCTGCATTTTCACTCAAATCTCCTTTATCGCGAGCCTCGGCTATCTGCTTAGCCATATCTGCACGACCTTTCGTCTTCAAGTGGTGCAACTCATCCTTGAGTTTTTGCAACCCTTCTGCTGTGTAATAAGATACATTTCCCATATTTACCTCCTTTTTATAAATAAAAAAGAACGGCTCCAAATCTGAAACCGTTGCATATATTTTGTTTTTCTAATTTTATTTTGAGACTGCAAATATAACAATTAAATCATCATTTGAACTTCAAACAATGAAATACTTAGATGCTGCTCAGAAACGCCTGACTATATCATTAAGGCCAAATAGCAATTCATGAAGAAGTGCACTTGGCACCTGGCTCGCACCAGCGCACGGCGTATTCTTAGAATCTGGTGAAAAGCGAACTCCACAAGAAACATGAATGTTTCTTGTGGCTGACCCGGGTCTATTGGTCTTAACTGCATGAAGCTCCCAAATTTCTGTTATCTTTTCCGGATGGGAGGTATTTCTTGATGGACTACTTTACTTCACCGATCGTGCTAACTTAAGGGAAGTGACCTTATTCAACCTTTCCTAAATCTGCAATCTTTTCTACCAATACGGCATTAATCCGCTCGTACGATTCAAATGTCCAGCCGCCCACATGAGGCGTAAGCAGCACTTTATCTGATAATATAAGGCGGTCAAATGTTTCCTTTTGTGCTGGAGTCAAAGTATTCAGCTTTTCATTTTCAAGCACATCGAGAGCAGCCGCTTTCACTTTACCACTTTCTATCGTTTGCAAGAGGTCACTCAGAGAAACCACTTCTCCTCTGGAGGTGTTTAACAATACAATTGGTTTTTTAAAGCGCTCCAGGTATGCCTGGCTTACCATGGTGCGGGTTTCTGACGTCAGAGGCACATGAAAACTCACTATATCGGCCTGCTCAAACACATCTTCCATACTTACCTGCTCCACTTTATCGGTAGCAAAATTTGTTTTGTATTTATCGTAGGCAATCACCCGGCAAGCTAACCCCGAAAGCTTTTCAGCAAATGCACTTCCCATCTGCCCAAACCCAATCAAGGCTACTGTTTTACCTTTAACCTCAAAACCCCTGTGTCCTTCTCGATCCCACACACGCTGACGCACCCTCAAGTCGCCGGTGTTGATATTATTGGCCAGGCAAAGCAACATACCCAGCGCATGCTCCCCCAGTGCATCCCGATTGCCCTCGGGTGCATTTAGTATGGCAATGTTGCGCCGATCCAGCTCTTCTACATCCAACTGATCTATACCTGCTCCGGCACGCCCAACAAAGCGCAATTGGTCTGCCTGACTAAGCAGCTCTGCATCTATGGGGGTTTTGCTACGCACCAGAATGCCGGTATACTCAGGCAGTATCTGCATAATTTCCTCGCGCCGAATTGACGGACGATAATCCACACTATATCCTATTTCTTGCAGCATCGGGGTTATGCTTTCGTGCATACGATCGATAATCAGTATTTTATTCATACGGTTTTGCTATCTGGTGTCTTCTCTATCAGAGTCCATAAAGTGCATGAGCTACCGCAAAATACACTCCTAAACCCAGCAGGTCGTTGGCTGTAGTGATAAATGGCCCGGAAGCCAACGCAGGGTTAATCCCAAACTTGTCGAGTAAAAGCGGGGTAATGGTGCCCATAAAAGAAGCCAGCAACACTACACAAAAAAGAGCTGCCGAAACTATGCTCGCGATGGTCTGATCTGAGGTGGCAAATATGACAATGCCAAAGACTATGAGCGACAGTATGATACCGTTGACCACCGCAACAAACAAGACTTTGATCATTTTCTTTGACATGGAGTCGTCAAAGGCATTGGGGCTGGCCAGACTCTGCACTACTATAGAAGACGACTGTATACCTACATTGCCTCCTGTAGCTGTAATAAGCGGAATAAAAAACGCCATAATCGGTATCACCGAAATATCTTCTTCGTAGTTGGATATAAACCAGGCCCCCAGCAATCCCCCTACCAGCCCTATGACCAGCCAGGGCAGGCGGGCTTTAGACAGTATCCATACGCTATCGTCGTATACTGCGTCAGACACTATACCTGTCATCAGCTGGCGATCTTCTTCGGCCTGCTCGGTGATCACATCTATGATATCATCGAAAGTGATTCTCCCCACCAGCTTGCCTCTCACATTGACTACCGGTATGGCATCCAAATCGTATTTCTGCATCAAGGCGGCCACCTCTTCTTCGTCTGTGGAAGTTTCTACAGACACTATATCTTCACTGTATATGTCCGAAACTTTAGTATTGTCATCGGCCAGTACTATTTTCTTTAGCGACACCTTACCCAGCAACTTTTCGTGGTTGTCTACCACATATACCGAATAAATCTGCTGCACATTTTCAGCCTGCTTGCGAATTTCCTCTATACACTGTTTTATATTCCAGTTGAGGTTGGCTTTCACCAGCTCTTTGGCCATCAGTCCGCCCGCTACATCTTCGTCGTAGCGTAGCAAGTCGAGCAGGTTGGCCGACTTCTCCTCATTTTCCAGCAAGGCTATCACTTCCTCCCTCACCTGAATGTCCATATCCATGAGGATATCTGCCCCATCATCGGAGTTGAGCACCTCTACGTATACTGCTATTTCTTCGGGGGTAAACTGATTGAGAAAATCGCGGCGTGTGTCTTCGTCGAGTTCGTTGATAATCTGAGCGCTGGTTTCGGGCTCCAGCAGGTCAATCACATACTTGCAATCGTCGTACTCAAATTCGTCGAGCAGTTCGGATATATCTGCAGGCTTTACTCCGTCGAGTATCTCGCGGATAAAGTCTTCCTCCTGCGCTTCGACTGCCTGGCCAAAGCGCTCCAGAAACTCCTTCGATAATTCAAACTGCAGGTTTTCTTTCACGAAATCTTTTGGGTTAGATCGATAAAATCCTGAACAGAAAGCTGCTCTGCTCTCTTGTTCATCAGATCACTTTTTACAATATTTTCGGGCAAATTTAGAGCTTTTAACGCATTGCGCAATGTTTTGCGGCGCTTTTGAAAACCTTCTTTGACGAGCCGTTTGAAGAGCACCTCGTCACAGTCTAACTGAGGCACTGCATTGCGCCTGAGGCGTATTACTGCAGACTGCACTTTGGGTGGTGGATTGAACACCTCCGGCCCCACTGTAAACAAGTACTCTACGTCGTAATAGGCCTGCAGCAACACACTTAATATTCCATAGGCTTTTACGCCATGTGGCGAAACAATCCTATCGGCCACTTCCTTTTGTATCATGCAGACCACTTCGGTTACCTTTTCTTTTTCCTCCAAAACCCTGAAAAAAATCTGCGAGGAAATGTTGTAAGGAAAATTGCCAATAATCTTGTACGCTTCCCCTCCAAACATTTCGCGCAAATCTATCTTCAAAAAATCGCCATATTGAATATCAACAGCTTTGTCGGCATATTTACGTTCCAGGTAGGCGATCGATTCTTTATCTATATCGAGCAAAACCACCTTTTTATGCTGCTGCTCTACCAGATAATCTGACAGCACTCCCATGCCCGGCCCTATTTCCAATACATTTTCGTCCTGATAATCATCGGTCAATGACGAAGCTATGCGCTCGGCTATCGAGAGGTCTTTTAGAAAATGCTGACCGAGGTGCTTTTTGGGTCTGACTGCTGCCATATTTATTACTTTACAAAAAACGATTAAATTGCAATCCGATAACAGACACCCTGCCGTGCCGGTAGGGTTGTCCTCATGCAAATAAAGATAATTAGTTGTTGAAAGCTATATGGAAAAGGAATCTAAAAAGTTTAAATCAAAACCTGTCATAGGTATTACGATTGGCGACATCAATGGCATAGGCCCTGAGGTGATCATTAAAGCGCTGGAAAACAACAAAATCCTCAATCAAATCACTCCTGTGATTTATGGTTCATCGAAAATCCTTTCCTTTTACAAAAAGGCGCTCAACAAGCAAAATTTCAATTTTAACCAAATCAAATCGCTAAACGAGGTACATCACAAAAAAGTGAACGTGCTCAACTGCTGGGACGACCTGGTAGATATTACTCCCGGGCAAGTGACAGAAGCAGGGGGCAAATACGCTTTCATGTCGCTGGAAAAAGCCACCAAAGATGTGGCATCCGGCCATCTCAATGCGATGGTAACAGCTCCCATCAATAAACACAATATTCAAAACGATAATTTCAATTTTCCGGGGCATACCGAATACCTCACAGACATAGTGGGCAAACAGGACAGCCTCATGTTTTTGGTAAATGACAACTTACGAGTAGGCGTAGTTACCGGTCATATTCCGCTCAAAGAAGTATCTGAAGCAGTGACCGCCGATAAAATAAAATCGAAACTGGACCTCATGATCAAGTCTTTGAAAAAAGACTTTGGTATAGCAAAACCCAAAGTAGCCATTTTGGGGCTTAACCCTCACGCAGGCGAAGAAGGCCTGCTGGGAAATGAAGAAAATGATGTGATCAAGCCGGTAATAGAAGAGTACAAATCCAAAGGTTCTCTGGTATTTGGGCCCTTTCCCGCCGATGGTTTTTTTGGCGCTGGCGACCACAAAAAATTCGATGGAATTCTGGCCATGTACCATGATCAGGGGCTGATTCCTTTCAAGGCTATGGCTTTCGATACGGGGGTAAACTTTACTGCAGGACTGCCTATCGTACGTACATCGCCCGATCATGGCACGGGCTATTCTATTGCCGGAAAAAACAAAGCGGAAGCCAACTCGATGCGTCAAGCCATATACCTGGCCATGGATGTGGCCAACCAACGACGCGAAAATCACGATTAAAAGCAGGTTGTTGACTAAATCTATCCATCATATTTCTGATTCGTCGGCTTATGCACTTTGGCAATGTTCTGACAGCACATCCGAATTGGCTCAAAGATATGATGGTGAACTGCCCGAACGCTTTGATTCGTTTCACACACACAAGCAAGCGGAATTTCTTTCTTCGCGTCTCTTGCTTAAAGACCTGTGCCTGCATATGGGTATTCCTTTTCATGGGGTATGGAAAGATGAGCACGGAAAACCTCACCTCAAAAATTCCACATGGCATATTTCTATTTCTCATACCTACCCTTATGTGGCTTGTATGATTCACCCGTCTGATCCCTGTGGTATTGACATAGAAACCCCTCGCCAGCAACTGCACCGAATCAGTCGCAAGTTTTTGTCGGCAGACGAATTGCTACAAACCGGAAACGACTTGCTACAACTCTGCATCTACTGGTGTGCCAAGGAAGCCATGTATAAACTCTACGGGCGGAAAAAACTTCACTTCGCCGACCAAATACACATCAAACCAAAAGAAGGCAATTTGCTAGTCGGCAACATTTCCACTCCGGAGTATTCTTTTTCCACTCCGCTACAGTACTACCAACACGAACAACTGATTGTGGTATGTAGTTGCTGATTTTGGCACGCTACACTTGAATTGCTGCTTTATTTTTCTTACTATTATGTAAGGTCTTGCAAAAAGGCAGGTAAAAACACTTTTTGTTTTTCGGCATTTGCAATCCGTCCCTAAAACTTGTGTTACACAAAAACAACTTAACCCTATGGCTCTTCGCCTACCGCTAACCTTATTATCGGTTTTTATCAGCCTTCATGTGGCTTTCGCTCAAAACAGCGAAAGCATTCCTAACTTCACGCTAAAAGACGTTATATCAGGAAAAAACATTGCTTTTCACAGTTATAAAAGTAGCAAAGCTGTGGTGGTCATTTTTACCAGCAACTACTGCCCCTACGCCAAGCTCTACGAGCAGCGTATAGCTGAACTTCATCGTGAGTATACCACCAAAGGGGTAAGTTTTATGCTTATTAATTCAAACAACTCCTCGCTTAGCAACGACGAATCCATCGTAAAAATGATACTCAAAGCCAAAGAGAAAAAATACGAGATGCCTTACTTTGCGGACAAACAATTGCAGGCAAAAGAAATTTTCGGGGCTGAAAAAACACCTGAAACGTTTGTTGTAAGACCGGATCAAGGAGCTCTTCGCATAGTATACAGAGGAGCTATAGATGACAATCCCCAGTCTCCGGACGAAGTAGAGGAGAATTACGTAAAAAGCATACTGGATAAAATTCTGGCCAACGAACCAACGCCTTATGCTTCCAAACGTCCGACAGGCTGCCGTATCAAAACCAACTAGTTTTTATCTTCTACGACCTGCAAAAGAGCTTTCACATCATCCGATTTCTTGTATTCTCCCAGTTTTTCAAAAGCACTGATGAGGTTGCGAAGGTTACGAATGATGATATCGACATGGCTACAGGGTTCGTAAAAAATGTCTGACTTTGACAAATTGAGCTGATTGATGTAATTGTCTATATCTTCCGTAGAAAAAATAAGCCCATTGTTGAACACATTGATATAAAACTGGGTGTCTTCTGTTTTGTAAGTAAGAATAAACAGATTGGGCAGGTTGACACCATACACGGGGAGCTTCAGCCGCTGTGCAATGATCAGATACACTACACAAAGCGATAGTGGATTGCCTTTTTTTGACTCCATCACCACATTGATCATGCTGTTGGATGGGGCATGGAAATTCTTAGAATTGGGGCGGAATTTAAGTTTATTAAACATCACATCATTGAGCACTTTGATTTGCTCCACAGGCCCCATGTCGTTTTTAAACTCTTTCCATGCTTCGTAATAATACTGCTCAAACTTGCGCTTGAGGTATTTTAGGTTTAGTTCAGGGTACAAAAAGTTGCTGATAAGCATCATGCCTTCCAGCAAATCTTCTCCACCACCCTGCCTCCAGACCTGTAGCTTGTCTTTCAGCAGCTGATATTGCAGAGTGTGTATAATGTCTTCTATCTTATTGCGAACCGACGGATTCAGGCTGTTGTTCATCCATTCTTTTTCCAGTATGGGGATAACGTCCGTACCCAACGAAAGCAACTTTGCTTCTACATGATGTAAAATCTCTTTGTCGTCATCTTCCAGCAACGACACCAATGCCACAAGCTCTCTGTTTTCCATATTTTTGCCTTCTCTCACTATTTATCCAATATAACAAAATTTGACTACTTCTGATTCCCTGCAAGTCGAATGATATAGAAGTTTTGCTCGAAGTAAAATATTTTAATGCTATAAAAATAAGCCTTCGACGAAATATTAATTCCACGATAAAAACCAAAGACACATTCTTTGCCTCTTTGTCATCAGGTTTGTATCACCCCTACATTAAACCGATCGGTAATCGGGGCGTGGTTTGCAGCTTCTATCCCCATGGAGATTACCTTGCGGGTCTGAAGCGGATCTATCACACCATCTACCCACAACCTGGCTGCCGCATAGTAAGGGCTTAACTCTTCGTTGTACTTTTTAGTGATTTCATCGAGGAGTGCTTGCTGCTCCTCTTCGGAGAGCTGTTTACCCTGTGCCTTTAGCGTTGATACTTTGATCTGAAGAAGTGTTTTGGCTGCCGCCTGTCCGCTCATCACGGCCAGTTGTGCCGTTGGCCATGCGTATATTAAGCGTGGGTCATAAGCTTTGCCACACATGGCGTAGTTCCCTGCCCCATAAGAATTGCCCAACACAAAGGTAAACTTCGGCACTACGGAGTTAGCCATAGCATTTACCATCTTAGCGCCATCTTTTATAATGCCACCATGCTCAGCCTTGCTGCCTACCATAAATCCGCTTACATCGTGTAAAAAAACAAGGGGAATTTTACGCTGATTGCAGTTCATGATAAACCGGGCTGCTTTGTCGGCAGAGTCGGAATAAATCACGCCTCCCATCTGCATCTCTCCTTTTTTGTTTTTGGACATCACCCGCTGGTTGGCCACTATACCTACAGCCCAGCCCTCTATCCTTCCATAGCCACAGATCAGTGTTTTGCCATACTCTTTTTTGTATTCGTCAAATACTGACTGGTCTACCAGCCTCAGGATAATATCGCGCATATCGTAGGGCTTTACCCGATCTACCGGCATCAATCCATAGAGTTCTTCTTCATTTTTTTCGGGCTTTTTTGGCGCTACCCGATCAAAACCTGCTCGTGGGTTTTCTCCTAATTTGTCAAAAATATTTCTAATTGCATCGAGACACTCTTCATCTGAGCCATATTTATTGTCGGTCACTCCTGATATCTCGCAGTGCGTGGTAGCACCTCCCAGCGTTTCATTATCTATACTCTCTCCTATGGCTGCTTTCACCAGATAGCTCCCCGCCAGAAATATACTTCCTGTTTTATCTACAATCATGGCTTCATCGCTCATTATAGGCAGGTAAGCTCCTCCTGCTACACAGCTACCCATAATGGCCGCTATCTGCACGATACCCATCGACGACATGCGGGCGTTGTTGCGAAACTGTCGTCCAAAATGCTCTTTGTCTGGAAATATCTCATTTTGCATAGGCAAAAACACTCCGGCACTATCCACAAGATATACTATGGGAAGTCTGTTTTCCATGGCTATCTCCTGAGCACGCAGGTTTTTTTTCGCCGTAATCGGAAACCACGCTCCGGCTTTAACTGTAGCATCGTTGGCTACAATTACACATTGTCTTTGCCGGATGTAGCTTATTACCACTACTACCCCTCCACTCGGACAGCCCCCTTCGTCTGTATACATCCCTTCTCCGGCAAACGCACCGACTTCCAGCACCTCTGCCCCATCGTCTACCAGGTAATTGATCCGCTCTCTGGCAGTGAGCTTTCCCTTGGCATGTTGTGCAGCTATTTTCTTTTCTCCACCTCCCTGATGTATGCGCTGCTCATGCCTGCGCAGATGATACAAAAGTTGCTTATACGCATCCTCATTTTTATTGAACTCGATATCCATGTTGTGTTGATTTTTGGGCTGTTAGAAAGCAGAAAGGTAATGACGATGCAATGCAAAAACAACAGTCATTTGTCTTTCAGGGTATTCTTTGAGTGATTTATGTACCGACCTCCCGTATTTGGGATTAGATCAGGGTTTCTCTATTTTGGCGTTCCAAAAAAGAGAAGAGAATGTTTACAGCTGAAACAACAGTGAGAGTAAGGTACGCAGAAACTGACCAAATGGGCTATGTATACTACGGCAACTATGCCATGTACTACGAAGTAGCACGGGTAGAGGCTCTGCGTAATTTGGGGTTTGCATACAAGGCTATGGAAGAAATGGGCGTGATGATGCCTGTGCTTGAGAGTAAATCCCGGTACCTGCTTCCGGGTAAGTACGACGAATTGCTGACCATCAAAGTATCGATACCTACCTTTCCGAAGGTGAAAATTGTTTTTCAATACGAAGTGTTCAACGAAGCACAGCAGCTTATCAATACCGGAGAAACAACGCTGGCATTTATAGACATGGCCACCGGAAAACCACGACGGATGCCCGAGGTAATGCACCAACTCATTGCACCTTTTTTTGAATAGTGCGAATGAAGTTATCTGTCTTTTATATTTTTTTGCTCTGGATGCATTTTTTCTGTTTCAATATTTGACAAAGAAAATTAATCTTCTACATTTGCAGTCCGTTTGAACAAAGCGGCCAAAGTAGCTACAGAGGAGTGGCAGAGTGGTCGAATGCGGCGGTCTTGAAAACCGTTGTACCGCGAGGTACCGGGGGTTCGAATCCCTCCTCCTCTGCAAAAAAGCCTGAGAAAATTCTCAGGCTTTTTTTATTTCTACAAAGAAGTATGATTTGAATACATTCAGAGAGAGTGAAAAATCAAGTAATACTTTCCGGAGCACCATCAGGCAGCATTACATGCACCCAATAGTCGTCAGTCGCTCCACTACCACCCTAGACAAACCCCACAAAAAGTACTACCTTAAAAACAACTTTACAGTTTACCACTAAATAAGAGATATTTAAGAGTGGAACACATCACTGTGCCCCACTCCGAAACTCAATTCTTGATCAATTATATCCCGGATTCTGCTCGATTTGAGCATCATTATTACTTTCTATAAAACTCAGCGGAATAGGAAACAACTTGTAATGATCCTGCATTTCAGAATCAAATGTATTGTCACTATGATAGGGGTTGTATTTTCTTGTTCTCTCGACAAGCAATCCTAATCGAGCCAATGTTAAACGCCTTTTTTCCTCTAGGTTCAACTCTCTGGCTCGCTCATCCAAAATATAATTTATATCCACTTCTCCTACCGTTACCGGCACGGCCCCTGCTCTGGCTCGCACAACATTGATATCGGAAGCTGCACCACCGGCATTTCCTCCCCGCAAACGTGCCTCAGCTCTTATGAGATAAGTTTCGGCCAGCCTAAACATATAAAAATCTCTGTAGGTTGTACCTGCCCCGCCTGTAAGTGCTTTATCATTTGCAAAAGAAGATTTCTGTATGCCCGCAGGATGCTGACCTGGTGTAGTGATTTTTGCCCAATAAGGGTATCCACCTCTGGGCCATAGTTTTTTCGATTGATAAACACTGGTTTCGATATGACCAAACGACTCTACTATGCCAACATATTGATATATGTTCTCTGGTGTGGTGACATACAAAGTATCTCCATACCAACTTTCGTTGGGGTTGTTGTAGGGGAAGTTTCTTATCAAATTATGATTGGCATTTCTCATATCCCTAAAATCAAGATCTCCGTTTGCATCTTCCCACACCGTGTTGGTGTAATAATATGTAGGAATCAGCCAACCAATGCCACGACCTCCCGTGATGTCTGAAGCGGGCCAAATATTATTTGACTGTATCATATTATCAGACTCATCAAGCACGGGTTGGCGGGTTGCCTGATCCATCAGTTTAGTTTTAGCTCTGAGCAATGGACCTACTACTCTTTCCCACCGAGTTCCCCCTGTGGTATTCGAACTAATAGCCGCACCCCCGGGAACATCCTCTTCCTGCTGAATCACCCACAAAGCCTCAGTGTTTCCAGCGCTTCGCTGCTGATTTCCTGCTCTGAAAAGATCCCAGTATGCATCACCGGGAGCACTTGCCAACACGCCAAATCTGGAAGTCATTAAAGCAGAGTGAGGGCTATCAATCACTTTGGAAGCAGCCTGCTCCGCATTGGTAAAATCTTCCAGACAAAGGTAGGCTTCAGCCAAAGCATGATAAGCTGCCAAATTTGACACCTGAGCATCGTTAACTGCATTGATATCCGGCAGGTTTTCCGCTGCAAACTTCAAATCCACAACCGCCTGCTCGTACACTTCGTTTTGCGTGGCACGACTGTAGTCTGTTTTTGGCCCCACTACCTCACTTAGCGACAATGGCACTCCCCCATACAATCCTGCCAGCACTCGATACGAAAAGCCCCTAAAAAACCGAGCCTCTGCCTCAATACGTGTTTCATCTTCATTTGCCAACTCTACGCCTTCCAGCCTGTCTATTATCGTGTTTGCATTGGCTATGATTTTATATAGCCTATTCCAGTGAAAAGCAGGTGTTCCCCCGGCAGGGTCCAGATCTACATTGTAAAAGACAAAAAAGTTTCCGGATTGGGTTTCGTTGGGGTGAAGCATATCGGTCCCGGCCTGATAATCAAAAACCTTCTTATCGTGCCCGGTATAAAACTCTGACCTGACCTGCGAATACAATGTCCACAGAGCAGCCTGAAATCCCTCTTTTGTTGCATACGCATTTTCCAGAACCATAGCCGCCGGGTTTTCTTCCTTTAAAAACTCCTGCTCATTGCAAGACCACCCTAACAACGTAAGGCTACATATTGAGAATGCTACTACTTTATTTATTATATTTTTCATGACTTGATTTCTTTCTTAAAATGACACATCTAACCCTATTGAATAAGACTTCATTACCGGCCTTGAGCCATTAAGGCCCGCACCTGTTTCCGGGTCCCAGCCCTTCCAATCCGTGAGTGTTATCAAATTTTTTCCACTGACAAATACACTAAGGCTTCCGATCCCCAGCTTGTCGGTGATGGCTGAATCGAAATTGTAGGTAAGCGACACATCCTGAAGCCTCACAAAGCTTCTCGAATTGTACTGCGCAAAACCCGGCACCACCTGAGTAGAAGATGGCGATCGCCAGTCGGGGTTAGTGTTTGATGGGGTCCAAAAATCCACCTGCTTATACATATTTTCAGAAAGCGCATGTCCCAATGTCAGAGGGTTGTAAGTGTTGTTGCCCAGATACCCATCTTTACCCCCCTGAATGGAGTTGATGAAGAAGGACAATCCTATTTTTTTATATCGGAAATCATTTCTGATACTGAATCTGTAAGCAGGCTCTGTTCTCCCTACAATTACCACATCATTTTCATCTATACCATCCACTTCATCTCTGTCTATCACTTTTTCCGAACCTATCTGAGCATTTGAAATAGTGCCCGATTCAAAATCGCTGATTTGCCAAAAACCATCCCATTCAAAATTCTGAATAGATCCTATGGACAATCCTTCTTCCAAAAAGCTACTTCCACGACTTCCCGTATTTATATCTACTTTTCCGTTTCCATTATTGTCACTACCAGGCAGTTTTACCACTTCGTTTTTATTAGTAGAAAAAACCAGCCCTACATTCCAGGAAAAGTCACTTACACTTACAGCCCGAACATTAATCAGCGATTCAAATCCACGATTTGCTATTTCACCTACATTAGTCTTGATTCTGGTAAACCCAGTAGTAGAAGGGAGGTCTACATCAAACAGTAAGTCGTTTGTTGTTCCTGTGTAGTAATTGAAAGTACCGCTTACTACTCCATTGTAAACACTGAAATCTACCCCTACATTTAGCTCGCTTGTCTTTTCCCACAGAAGGTCGTTGTTTGCCAACGAAGATGGCGCCTGGCCAATGAGACTTGCCGCACCCACCACATAGGTCGGCCCTGAGCTCACAAGACCTAAGGAAGAATAACGTGCAACCAAATTTCCGTTACTTCCATACCCCACTCTCAGGTCGAGTTGGTCCATAAAGGACAGGTTACTCAAAAAGGGTTCATCGCCAACAGCCCATCGAAGTGCCATAGAGGGAAACTCTCCTATTTTATTGTTTTTTGAAAATCCTGAATACCCATCCCTTCTATAGGTAGCCGTAAAGTAATACCTGTTCTTGTAGTTGTAATTTAATCTGGCCATTTGATACAAAAAGGATTCCTCCCATGCGTCAGAATTGACGGACAGATTCTCTCCCTGCTGAAGGCTATTGTACCCCAACAATAGGTTGGCAAATCCTGTAGCTCTCGATGCTGTTTTTTCAGATTTATTTTCTCTGGCACCATATAGTAGTGTCACATCTATGTTGTGATCTTCGTTCAGAGTTGTCTTGTAGTTCAGAATATTATCCAGCGTCCAGTCATACCACGCTTCATTGTTTTTAAAAGCTACTCCACTTCCTGAATGTTTGTTGGCATTGTAATGTCTATTCCATCTATAGTTGTTTCCATAGTTAATGGTATACATCAGTCCTTTAATAGACGGGATTCTGATTTTTGCATAGACTTTACCAAAAACACTGTTTCTTTTGTCAAAATCAGGAGTAGATAGCGCTGTAAGCGGACTCACAATCACTCCCCACCTTGGGATCATTTCTCCATTTTCATCATATGCCGGAAAATGGTTTGTTAGCCTACTGGGAAAATCTTGTTTTTCACCTGAGTAGTCGGCTAATGACATATAGGTATTTGCCCCAAAAGTAAACCAATCGTTGATCTCAGACTCTAAATTGATTCTGCCCGTTACCCGATTAAAGTCGTCCTTAAACAAATATCCATCCTGGTCAACATAGCCGATTGATAATAAGTATCTGGTATTAGCAGTACTACCCGAAACGCTCAAGTCATGCTTAATTATCTTTCCCGGATCCGTCAATTCATCAAACCAGTTAAACTCAATTCCCTGATCTATATACTCGGCAAGCTCTGTAGACAAATTAAAGGGATTAAAAGAAGCAGCATAATCAAAATTGGGATTGGGTTGCAAATACCCCGACTCTTCCGTATAAGCATCTCTCCATAGTATTTTTGTATTTTTCTCTACCCAGCCGGCATTGTCATAAGGCTCCAATTTATTAGTCGGGTTTTGCACCGAAAAAGAAGTGGAATACCTTACTACGGGCTTTTGCCCCAAATCTCCCTGCTTTGTATCTATCAGGATCACACCGTTTGCAGCCTGAGCACCATAAATAGCCTTACTACTTGCATCTTTCAAGACATTAACAGATGCAATGTCTGCAGGATTTAATTCTGAAAGTGAACCATTGAAAATAATGCCATCCACTACAATCAAAACACTTTGGTTTCCATTCAAAGTTGTTTGCCCTCTTATGCTGAGTGATGGATTTTCGCCTGCTTCATCCACCTGCCCCACATTTAGCCCGGGAGCTACTCCTTGTAGATACTGGCCCAACGTAACATTAGAGGATACTGAAGTGTTCTCCATTTTTACATTAGACACTGCCCCTGTCAGGTCACTCTTTTTCACCGTTCCATACCCAACAACCACTACTTCTTCGAGCTGCTCTGCATCGAGCACCATCTCAACATCAATAACAGACCTGCCGTTTGTGCTAATCTCCACTGTTTGGTATCCTACAAAAGAGATGACCAAAGTGGCATTTTCCGAAACGCTCAACTTATAATTCCCCTCCACGTCTGTTGTAGTACCGTTAACCGTGCCTTTTTCGATCACAGAAGCACCGGGTAGTCCTTCACCGTTTTCATCGGTGATTTTTCCTCCTATTTCTACAACCCGATAATCTTCTTCTACAATCTCAGGAAGTCGCCCTCCTTTTGGCTGCTTGATTACAGAAATCACCCTGTTTAATCTTTTAAATCTGAGGCCTTTTTCCCTCGACAACAGAAGCAATATTTCCTTCAGCGACTTATTCTCTGCTACCAAGGAAATATCTGTTACCCGGGCGGCTTTTTTGTCATCAAAAAAGAATTCAAAATCCGTTTTTAGCTCCAGAGTTTTGAGCGCTTCTTTCAGCGCTACATTATCCCACTCCACAGAAAGATGAACTTCATCCACTTTCTGAGCTGCACTTTTATGAGCCACCAACACGGCACAACTCATACAATGCACTATCAATATCAATAAGGTATACTTGGACACAATGCCAATTTTTTTTAGTAAAATTGTATTCATTATTATGTTTTTAATTTTTGTTTTATCCGAAAATTGAAAGCAATTCTGCTCCTGATAGTACCGGAAGTGTGTGGTAATGCGTCCGGCTTTCAGGAGCTTTTTTCTAACTCGTGTCGTAGACACTATTTCTACCTTTAAGCATAGTCTTTTATATAGTTTGTTAGTTAATAATTATTTCATCCTTGGCTATATGATAACCGGCGATAGCCTTCTGCGACTTTAGCGCTTCCAACACCACCTTCAAAGGCTCATTGTTAAAACTTCCCGAAAACGTCTTTTTATAATCAATCGCATTTTCCACTTTAAAACGAACCCCATACCACCTTTCCAGTTTTTTGAAAATGCCATCCAAAGGCACCTGATCAAACTCCAGTCTCCATTCTATCCAGGAAAAAGCTCCATCTCCCTTTAATTTTACCTTTGCGACCTTTTTCTTGCTCAAATCCACCTCCGAGGCTTCTTGCGGATGCAGTATATGCTCAAAAGCCTTAAAACTACCTCCTCCATTACCCACCTTAACTTTACCTTCTTTCACAGCTACCTGTATTTGATCATTGTCCGAGTAAGCGGACACATTAAAAGCAGTACCCAATACTGTAGTTGTTATGCCTCTGGCTACAACTACAAAAGGCCTGGACGAATCATGCCTGACTTCAAAAAAAGCTTCTCCCGAAAGCTCTACCTTTCGTATAGAATCGTTAAACTGTTTAGGGTAAGTGATTTTTGAGCCTGAGTTTAGCTTAACCTTAGAGCCATCGCTCAAAATAGTAGTCAGGTGACTCCCCTTCGGGCTTTCTTTTACCAGCATATTCTTCTCTACCTTTTGGGTTATTCCCGACTGGGAGAAATAACCACTGTAAATGGCAATTGACAATACCGCCATTACCACTACCGCTGCAGCGTACTTCAAGGAGGTGAGCCAATAATGCGGCACATCCCGGGCATATTCGCGCTCAAGTGAGCGTTCGCTAGCCTGAATTCTTTTATACAGCGTGTTGTATTCAGAAGCATCCAATTGAGGCGAATGGCCATAGTCCATGGTGCCAACAATTTCTTTGGCAAGGGATATGGCTTCTGCCATTTGAGGATTGTCAGATAAAATGCTATTCCACTTTTCATCTGACTGAGGATTGGGATTCCGCACCCAATTGACAAAATCTGCATCTTGCACAAAATCCCACTCACTGAAATTTCTATATTTTTCCACTTTTATGTTTTAAAGAGTTAATCAAGGAAGTACATATATAAGAGAAGTGAGATTTCAATACTGTCCCATTCTTTGAAGAAAAAAATATTTTTTTTCTTCAAAGAGCCAATAACTCCAAACCTATCGGATGTAAATATTATTTAGCGCTAAGCCAACTTAACAACAACAATGTAAGCAAAACAAGATTCTCTCGTATTGATTTTATTGCCCGAGACAGTAGCTTGCTGACTGTATGCGCATTTTTCAAGCCCATAATTGCCGCTATTTCTTCGTGCAGAAAGCCATCGTAATAGTAGTGAAGAATTACCTGACGTTGTTTGGAAGACAACTTATCCATAGCCCCCTTTATGTCAGTCATTTTTTGTTTGTGCGCTTCGTCAGAAATAAGTTTTGATTGCACAGAAAACTCTATGCTAAACTCATTTACAAGATTCTCTTCCGGTCTTACCTGCCCGTTCCTTTTCACGTGGTATATAATGGTTCTATAAACCGACGAAAAGAGATAGGATTTAATCGAATCAATTTTCTCCATTTTTCTCTGCTTCTTTAGCAAAGAAAAAAAGACATCATGTATGCTATCTATAACGAGCTCTCTGTCGTGGGTAAACTGTGAGCCGAACCTAAACAAATCCTGAGCATACATATTGTATATGCCAGTCCAAGAATCCGCCTTGCTGCTACTTTGCTTATCTCCATCGTGATGAATTGAACCTTCAGAAGATTCCATACATGACCTATTTAAACTTAGAAAGAATAGCCTTTTTGAGGACTAAAATTTTAGACAAAGGAAACAAATATACTATACTGCATTCGAAAAGATAGAATGTTATCTATCAATTCAACTCAAACCAATACTCCGTACCTACTCTGAAATTTTATTTCACCCCTCAGGCTTGAAGGCGGTAAAATCTCCCTAAAAAACACAAAGCCCGGCAAATGCCAGGCTTTGTGTGATGTATAGATTTTTTTAGAGCCCTTACTAATACGAACCCAGCGCCTGATTTTCGATAGATGCCAGTCGCAAAATTTCTTCGTATTCTGCGGCATTCAAATCCTGACCAAAGTAGTTCACAGGATTAATTTTCTTACCGTCTTTGTGTACTTCATAGTGCAAGTGAGGGGCTGTAGACTTTCCTGTATTGCCTACATATCCTATCAGCTCTCCTCTTTTTACTTTCTGTCCCTTCTTCACGGCTATCTCGTTGAGGTGAGCGTAGAGCGTACCAAAACCAAAACTATGGTCGATTTCTATATAGTAACCATAGCCGCTAAAGCTGTTTTTTACTGTTTTGCGAATCACACCATCACCAGTAGCGTATACCGGCGTACCTATAGGGGCTGAAAAATCCACCCCACGATGTGGCTTTCTCACTTTCAGAATCGGATCAATTCTATATCCAAATCCCGACGAAAGTCTTTTGAGCTCCTTGTTTGACACGGGCTGTATTGCAGGCAGTGCTGCCAAAAACAACTCCTTATTTTTAGCCATGTCCATCAATTCATCGTAGGACTTGGTCTGGATATACATTTGCTTCTTGAGCTTATCGATTTTCTGATAAGAAGACAATATCAACTCTTCCCGCTCAGCATTGCTCTCCATCAGCTCTTTGTAGTTGTTTACCCCTCCTACACCAGCATTTCGTATCGAAGAAGGAATCGGCTCAGCTTCAAAGATCACACGGTATACATTATCGTCCCTTTCCTGCAGAGAAGCCAGCATCTCATTTGCATGGTCCATTTCTTTACTCAACAAATCGTAGTAAAAATTAAGCTCTGCGTTTTCTTTTTCCAGCTGAGCTACTACCGGCGATTTAAAATATTTGTTTGATATAAAGAATATACCCACTGCAAGGATGAGAGCAAAGCAGAAAAACCCCATAAGGTTTAGGATGATGTCCCATGTAGATACTTTCACACGCTCATACTTGCATGATTCGGTATCGTAATAGTATTTTATTCTAGCCATATTAATTTAGAAAAATCCTAACTTTGCGTCTTGTTTTATTAGCAGTTTTATATAGTAGTATTATTATACAGCTGATTAAAATTACGGTTGCAAAATAAAACAATTTTCTTTTAATAAAAAGAGTAAATAATTAACAAACTGACATACAGGTAGTTACATGACTTCAAGTGAAATAAGACAAAAGTTCCTCGATTTCTTCAAAAACAAAGGTCACGAAATCGTCCCTTCAGCGCCATTGGTAGTACACAATGATCCCACGCTGATGTTTACCAATGCAGGAATGAATCAATTTAAAGATTTTTTTCTGGGCAATGGCGAACCTACCTCGGTAAGAATAGCAGATACACAAAAATGCCTGCGGGTATCCGGCAAACACAACGACCTGGAGGAGGTAGGACATGACACCTACCACCACACCATGTTTGAAATGCTGGGCAACTGGTCTTTTGGCGATTATTTCAAAAAAGAAGCTATAGAATGGGCATGGGAACTCCTCACTGAGGTATATCAACTGCCTGCCGATCGTATGTATGCTTCCATTTTTGCTGGTGACGAATCAGACGGACTGGCCCTGGATCAGGAAGCTTACGACTACTGGAAAAAAATCATTCCGGAAGAGCGTATTATTAATGGATCCAAAAAGGACAACTTTTGGGAAATGGGCGAGACCGGCCCCTGTGGTCCCTGCTCAGAAATACACATCGACCTTCGCTCCGACGAAGAAGTAGCGAAAACTCCCGGAAAAGATCTGGTCAATCAGGATCACCCGCTGGTAGTCGAAATCTGGAACCTGGTTTTCATGCAGTTTAACCGAATGACCAATGGTTCACTTGAGCCTCTTCCCGCTCAGCACGTAGACACGGGCATGGGTTTTGAGCGCCTGGCAATGGCTGTTCAGAAAAAACAATCAAACTACGACACGGATGTTTTCACACCCCTCATCCGTTTTATTGCCGATGCATCCGGCAAAACCTATGGACAAGACAACAAAACAGACATAGCCATCCGTGTGATTGCCGACCACATACGTGCAATTTCTTTTGCTATAGCCGACGGACAACTGCCGTCAAACAATAAGGCCGGTTATGTAATACGCCGAATTCTGCGACGTGCCGTTCGGTATGGTTATACTTTCCTCGATCTGAAAGCACCGTTTTTACATACTCTTTTGCCTACCCTAAGCAATCAAATGGGAGATGTTTTCCCCGAACTAAAATCTCAGGAAGATTTCATCGCCAAAGTAATCAGAGAAGAGGAAGTCTCATTTCTCCGAACGTTAGACAAGGGGCTGAGCAAACTCGACACAATAAAGAAAAACCTGGAGGGAAAATCGGATACAATCGACAGCAAGACAGCTTTCGAGCTTTACGACACCTACGGTTTTCCTTTTGACCTTACTGCCCTCATAGCACAGGAAAACAACCTGAAAGTAGACGAGGAAGCATTCAAGCAGGAAATGGAGGTGCAAAAGAATCGCTCCAAAAAAGCTGCGGAAGTATCGAAAGGCGACTGGGTAATACTTCAGGAAATAGAGCAGGTTAAATTTCTGGGTTACGAGCAGCTGGAATCTTCCGCTGAAATAGCTCGCTACCGTGAAATCGAAGAAAAAGGAAAAAAACTGTATCAACTCGTACTTACTCAAACACCCTTTTATGCCGAAAGCGGCGGACAGGTAGGTGATACAGGTTATATAGAGGCCAATGGACAAAAGGTTAGCATCGTAGATACGAAAAAAGAAAACGACCTGATCATTCATTTTGCCAATGAGCTACCCCACGAACTTGAAACTACATTTAAGTGTGTGGTAAGTGCAAAAAAACGATCACTGACCGAAAACAATCACAGCGCTACTCACCTGCTGCATGCAGCCCTGCGCCAGGTACTGGGGTCACATGTTCAACAAAAAGGCTCTTTGGTCAACGACAAAATTCTTCGTTTTGACTTTTCTCACTTTGCCAAGATGACTGCCGAAGAAATACGGGAAGTAGAGCAAATCGTAAACGAAAAGATAAGAGCAAACATAGCCTTAAACGAAAAGCGCAATATTCCGATAGAAGAAGCCAAACAAATGGGCGCTATGGCGCTGTTTGGAGAAAAATACGGCGACTATGTACGTGTGATAACCTTTGACAAAGACTACTCCGTAGAACTTTGCGGCGGTACTCACGTGCCTTCTACCGGCAAAATCGGTTATTTTAAGATCACTTCAGAAGGCTCTGTAGCAGCCGGCGTACGACGCATTGAGGCCATTACGGCCGATCGTGCAGAACAGTACATAGAGAGCAATCTCGCTTTGATCGATAAAATCAACACCCTGCTAAACAATCCTAAAGACACAGTAAAAACACTGGAATCGCTGCTAAATGAAAAAAATCAGCTGATCAAGCAAATTGACAAAATCAATCAGGAGAAAGCAGGAGCGGAAAAAACCAACTTAATAAAGGCTGTAAAGCCTGCTAACGGCTACAATGTGTTGGTTTCGGCTACACAGCTACCCGACGCAGACTCCTTGAAAAAGCTGTCATACGAACTGAAAAATGAAATAGAAAACCTAATCATGGTGCTGGCTGCCGATATAAGCGGCAAACCTCAGATAGCCGTAATGATCGCCGATGATCTGGTACAAAAACTAGATCTACACGCCGGAAATATGGTAAAAGAACTCGCCCGCGAAATCAAAGGAGGCGGTGGCGGACAGCCCTTTTTTGCTACAGCCGGAGGCAAAGACATACAAGGCCTGCCCAGCGTAGTAAACAAGGCCAACGACATGATTGCACAAAAACTATAAACCCCATAGGCACTAAAGCGTATTGACTACTGAACTATAAACAAGATCGCTCGTGAAACGACTATTTTTATTTGTATTGCCTTTGGCTTTTTGCATAGCTTGCCAAAATCAGGAAAAAAGCGGATCATCTATACAGCTATCCGGCACGGTATCCAATCCCGTGGATAACGGGCTGGTAAAACTGGAAGTCATCAAAAACGAGGCTGTAGCTGTAGTAGACAGCTTCTACCTCGACAATGGCAAGTTTAACCGCTCTGTAGTTGTAGAGGAGCCTGCCTTCTATCGCCTCAACCTCTTTGGCAGAAAGTATGTAAACCTGATCCTTAACGATTCTGACGTTAGCTTAAAAGTAGATGCTGCCGACAGGAGGTCGCAGGCAGACATTACCGGATCGCCCGAAACAGACCACATAATGGAGCTGGTAAAACTTCAGGAAAACTTTCAGCGATCGGTAGAAAAGCTCAACACCACCTTTATGCAGGCGCGCAACAACGCCGATGAAGCAAGTATAGAAAAAATACAAAATGAGTACCTGAGACAGAAAAAAGAAAACGACAACCTGGTAAAGAAAAAACTCTGGGAAATCGAAAATTCTATATCGGCTATTCTGGGGCTGGAATTTTTACCTATCGAAGAGCACTTCTCTTTTTACGATAGTATAGCATCAAAATACGAAAAAAGCATGCCCAACTCCACGTATACTAAAACGCTCGTAGCTCGTGTAGAGAAAATGCGCAAATTGGCCGTAGGTTCGCCCGCACCGGAAATCAGCCTACCCAACCCCGATGGAGAAACCATATCACTGAGCTCCTTCAAAGGAAAATACGTGATGATCGACTTTTGGGCAGCATGGTGTCGCCCTTGCCGTATCGAAAACCCCAACGTGGTAAAGATGTATGAAAAATACAACGACAAAGGTTTTGAAATACTGGGAGTGTCGCTGGATCGAACCAAAGACGCCTGGGTTAAAGCTATAAAAGACGATGGACTTGAGTGGCCTCAGGTATCAGACCTCAAATATTTTCAGTCTGAAGCTGCCAGCACATACAACATTCAGGCGATACCTGCCACCTACCTGATAGATCCCGACGGGAAAATCTTAGCTAAAAACTTACGAGGACAGGCTCTGGAAGACAAACTCGAAGAAATCTTTGGCGCTATATAAGAATGTAAGAGCAACGAAGATTTTTCGAAAAACAAATTACAAGCACTACAAAACCGGATTCCAGTCCGGTTTTTTTATGCAGGTTCAACTTAGTAAGCATCAGATGTGATAGTATACACGATGGGTGAAGTAAATGTATGCGTATACTTCGATCCTCGCCAAACACAGGAGTGATATGCCTGTAGCTAACGACTAAAGGATCACTTGTTTTTCCTTCTTTGCACGAAACAAGAAGTATCTACTTTAGAAATTGCAGTATATCATTTTCAGCATAGCCTATGAAAACATAGCCTGTAGCTGTCCCCATAGCTGCTTTCTCAAATCCACCGACTGAGCTATCTGTGCCAAAGGATCTGCCAGTAAAATGCTACTTTTTCCTTCCTGTTGAATGGTATACTTCGCAGAAACCGAAAACGAATGATTAGGCGTAAAAACCAAAGCTGAAGAATAACTCAACCCATCGATCGCTTTAACATGTACTGCATTCACCAATGCTACATCATCGATTGACAACCCTACAGCACCTATAATTTTAGACAGGTAGTTGAAGTCATTCTCATTGAGAAACTCCGCCTCGGTATCTTCTACCAAAATCAAGACCCCTTTCTTGTTTCCACCTTTAAAGGCAGGCGGTTTGGGTACCTCTGCTTTTTCGGCAGCAGGCAAATCCTTCGGCACTGGCTGGCTGGCCTCTACTGCCTTCTGAGCCGGTTGCGCAGCTCTTTCATCTTTATCTTCCGCAGCTACCGATTGAGCTCCCGGCCTGTGCTCGTCTTTGAGCAAGTATAGGTCTTCATTGATAAAAAATTTTAAAAAGGCTTTATTTTCCATTTTGCTCAGGCATAAACAACGAACGTATTTCTGTGGCCTCTTCGGGTTTCATACGGCCGGCCAGTACCAGTCGCAGCTGACGTCTACGCAACGCTCCGGCATACAATTCTTTTTCATCATCCGTTTCTGGCATCAATTCCGGTACGTCTATAGGTTTGCCCCCCTGATCCACCGCTACAAAGGTATAAAAAGCAGAGTTACTTACTTTTTTCTTTCGTGCCGGTATATCTTCTGCCGTCACTTCTATAAATACCTCCATAGAAGAATTAAACGAGCGGGTTACCTTAGCCCTGAGTGTCACCACATTGCCTAAGGCTATAGGAGATTGAAACGACACATTGTCTACCGACGCAGTTACTACTACACGGTTAGAATGGCGCTGTGCCGATATAGCCGACGCTACATCCATCAGATGCAGCAACCGCCCTCCCATCAAATTATCCAGCGTATTGGTATCGTTGGGCAGCACCAGTTCTGTCATGATTACCTCCGACTCTTTGGCCTTTTTCTTCAACTTCGACATATTCTCTTCTTATGTATAAAAATTTTCACTTATTGTTTCCAGCCCTTATCGCCAAGCAAAGGCACAAAACTAAAATTCGCAAACTCTTCCTGCTCGGCTTCATCTCCTTCCAGTCGTGTGATGCGCAGCATCTTCTGACTTTTGCGGTCACCTACCGGTATCACCAGCTTACCTCCCACTTTTAATTGTTCAATCAGGACTTTAGGCACTGCTGGTGCACCAGCCGTTACCAGTATGGCATCAAAGGGTGCATGAGATTTAAGCCCCTGAGACCCATCACCTACAAAAAAATGAGGGGAATACCCCATACGAGGCAGCAGCACTCTTGTTCGGTCAAACAACACCTGATTGTACTCAATAGTATACAGGTCTACGCCCAATTCTTTGAGAATACATGCCTGATACCCCGACCCAGTACCTACTTCCAGTACTTTAGAGCCGTTTTTTACATTCAGCAAGCTAGTTTGAAAAGCAACAGTATAAGGCTGAGAGATGGTTTGTCCCTGACCTATCGGAAAAGCCTTGTCCTGATAAGCGTGATTTTCAAAAATCTGATCGAAAAAAAAGTGTCGCGGCACTCTGCCTACGGCGGCCAACACAGCTTCGTCACTTATCCCCTTCTCCCTGAGAATCCGTACCAGCGACCGCCTCATCCCTTTATGTTTATAGCTGTCTTTCATTCTTACCTGTTAGAGCAATCAAAATTATACCAAATAAATGGCAACCATACATGCTCTACACCCAATATTTTCTATAATATTACATCCACATAAAACGGAGCAAAACTACCCCCATGTTTACAGGAATAATCGAAACCATAGGAGAGGTTGTGGATATTAAAAAATCAGGCACAAACCTCGATTTTACCATCAAAAGCAGCATCAGTCACGAGCTGAAAATCGACCAGAGTGTAGCACACAATGGCATATGCCTCACCGTAACTGCCCTCGCCGACAACACGCATCAGGTCACGGCTATAGAAGAAACCCTGCTAAAAACCAACCTAGGGCAAACCCAACCTGGCGACAAACTGAACCTGGAACGCTGCATGCCTGCCAACGGGCGCTTCGATGGCCACATCGTGCAAGGGCATGTAGACCAAACGGCAACCTGCTCACGCATACAGGAAAACGACGGCAGCTGGCAAATTGATTTCGAATATGATCCCGGATTGGGAAATATAACCGTGGAAAAAGGGTCTATCACTATCAATGGCACCAGCCTTACTTGTTTCAACTCTACTGATGGTGCTTTTTCCGTGGCAATTATTCCGTACACTATGGAGCATACCAATTTTCACTGCCTAAAACCGGGAGATACCGTCAACCTCGAATTTGATATAATCGGGAAATATGTTTCCAAACTTTTAAATAAGTCCTAAATTAGAAGGTAAATTTCACCTTTAATACGCTTTTTATGAAGTTGAACTGCATGGTTGTAGACGATGATGAGCTCTCCAGGCTCATGATTCGGAAGTACGTAGAAAAAACAGACTTTCTGGAACTCACCCACGAGTTATCCAGCGGCATTGAAGCTTCCAATGTCCTCATGCAGCACGACAACCCCGACGTAGATATAATCTTTTTGGATATCGAAATGCCTGAAATGACAGGCATTGAGCTTCTCGAGTCGCTCACTTCCGACTATCAGGTCATTATGATTACATCGGCAGAAAAATACGCCGTTAGTGCTTTTGAAAAAGACGTTACTGATTTTTTAGTCAAGCCCTTTAGCTACGGTAGGTTTCTCAAAGCCGCTGTAAAAGCCAACGAAGCTCTCGAAAACATCAAGAAAAAAGCAGAAAGTTTTACCGAGCTGTATGTAAAATCTGACTCACGCATACAAAAGGTTATACTCAACGACATCCTCTTTATAGAAGCTATGGCCGATTATGTCATCTTCAACACCACATCGGGCAAGCACATTGTGCATCATACTATGAAAGGAATAGAAAAAAAACTACCCGAAAGCGTATTTGGGCGCGTGCACCGCTCCTACATTGTCAATTTCGACAAAATCTCCTATTTCGAAGACATGAACTGCGTAATCAACGACAAATACATTCCGGTAGGAGTGTCCTACCGCGACAAGGTCTTTGGCAGGCTAAACATGCTTTGAGCCTTATTTCTCAGGCTCGTCTCCCATCAGGTAGGCTTTTATAAAATCATCCAGATCACCATCCAGCACACGCTGTACATCGGTACGTTCCACTCCGGTACGGGCATCCTTTATCAGCTTATAGGGGTGTAGCACATAGTTTCTGATCTGACTACCAAAATCCACCCGCATCTTGCTCGCCTCTATTTGATCGCGCTCCGCATTGCGCTTGTCCATTTCGATCTGGTATAGCCTCGATTTCAGCATTTTCATCGCATGCTCCTTGTTGGCCAACTGCGAGCGCTCTATCTGACACACAATCACTATGCCCGTAGGCTTGTGAGTCAGCTGCACTTTGGTTTCCACCTTGTTCACATTCTGGCCACCTGCGCCACCAGATCGAGAAGTTTGCCACTCTATATCGCCTGGGCTTACCTCTATTTCTATCGAATCGTTGATCACCGGGTGCACATACACAGACGCAAACGATGTGTGTCTACGCCCACCACTATCAAATGGTGATATCCTCACCAAACGATGCACACCATTTTCAGACTTCAAAAAACCGTAAGCCAGTGCTCCTTCAAACTGCAGCGTTACAGACTTTACTCCAGCCACATCACCCGCCTGAAAATCCACCTGCTTTACCGTATATCCCTTCGATTCGCCCCACATGATGTACATACGCATCAGTATGCTGGCCCAGTCATTACTCTCCGTACCCCCTGCACCGGGGTTTATTTCCATAATAGCCGACAACTGATCTTCCTCTCCGGACAGCATCTTCTTAAATTCCAGATCTTCCACACGCTGCAATGCCGTCTCATAAGCACTATTCACATCTTCGGCAGTACCCTCACCTTCGGCCAAAAACTCCTGCAGCGTCTCCACTTCTTCCAGTGCCTCCTGCACTTCTTCAAACTGATCCGTCCACATTTTCTTCGCCTTTATACCCAACAATATCTTTTCGGCTTCTTTGGGATCATTCCAAAAATCCGGCTGGGCCGTTATAGACTCTTCCTCCTCTACTTCTTTTACCTTCACATCATAATCCAGGTACCCTCTCAAAGCCTCTACCCTGCCTTTCAGATCTTTCAACTGCTCAGATGTCATAATTCTATCGTGTTATTTGTATTTCAGTGCGAAGTTAATCGGAATCCTTCAATATTTATGAGGAGCAGCCATTTTCCGTGCCCATCACCAACCTTCCTCCGGCTTTCGGCACTCGCCGGCCTTAGCTCAAGCCCCTTCGGGCTCACACAATGCCTCTATCCGGGCTAGTGAGATACGTACTGTTTTCTCCCAAACAAGACATAAAAAAACACCCCTAGGGGTGTTTACTGTTCTTTTAGAAAAGACTAAGGCTTACTTCTTCAAAAACTTGTACGCTTCCTTAAAACGAGTGAACTCATCTTTTACGATGATAAAATAGTAGCCTGTAGAAAAGTCTTTCACATTGATGCGGAATTTATCGCGACCTATTTCCTCGGGAACAATTTTTACTTTGTTGCCGATTATACTTCGCATTTCAAACTCCACTCTTTCTAATTCTGAGTTTTTTATTTCTATTATGAGAAAATTAACCGAGGGATTCGGATAGATTTCGACCTGATTTTTTACCTCTATGAGAGTATTTTCAAATTCAGGAGCTTCTACAACCACATTAGAAGTCGAATCCTGTGCCATCCCGACCAGAGAAAACACACTCAAGACTAAAATCAATATGGTTGCTTTACATTTCAAAGTAGTGTCTTATTTTTAACCTTAGTATAAACTACGACAGTATCCTACCAAAGTTCTTTCAATATAATAAAATTTTATCAAAAATGATTCGTTACGATCGATTTATTCCAAAACGACTCTTTTACTTTTCCTAACAACCTTCAGGCATGATATCCTTATCCGTTCCGATCCTTCACAGTAAAAAAAGCTTTAGGTAAATACGTAATTAAATCACCCGCAATCAGACTTTCTTCTGATGCTGAATCTGTGTACAAATTTCCTGCCAACCCGTGCAGGTACACACCTATGCGCGCCGCATCTACTGATGAATAGCCCTGCGCCAGCAGCGCCGTAACTATACCCGACAGCACATCCCCACTTCCGGCAGTAGCCATACCGGGGTTACCCGTAGTGTTAAAATACACATTCCCCTCAGCATCACTAATACTGCTATTAGCCCCTTTCAACACTACTACCAGTCCATATCGGCGTGAACACTCCACCTGTTTTTCTAACCTCTCATAATCATTTTCCCAGCTGCCCATCAGCCGCTGAAACTCTCGGGGATGTGGCGTCAACACACTACCGGCAGGAACCAAAGAAAGCCAATTATTTTTGGCTATAATATTAAGAGCATCAGCATCCAACACCATAGGCGCTTCAAAACCGGACAAAATCTGTTTCAGTACCCGTTCAGTTTCGGCAGCCATACCAAGCCCCGGCCCTACTCCAACTGTCCTGTAGTCATTCAGTGGCGGGCAGTTTTCCAGCTTCTTGTCTCCATCGCTCACCCATACCATCGCTTCGGGCACGGCACCCTGCAGTATATCTACTCCACAGCCAGGTACAGCGGCAGTGACCAACCCTGCCCCGCTTCGAAGGCAAGCCTTCGCACTCAATACTGCCGCTCCCATCTTCCCTAAACTACCGGCCACCAAAAGCGCATGCCCCATATTGCCCTTGTGAGCATATTTAGCCCGCTTCCTGAGAGATGATGCTATAAAATCACGGGTAAGTAAAAAATAACGGGTAGGTTGAGCAGCTATAAAATCCGCATCCAACCCAATATCAACCACAGACAGCTCCCCTGTATGGGTATGGTTTTGTGGTAAATAAAACGCCAGTTTAGGAATCTGAAAAGAGACTGTATAGTCACACCGCATGATTACTCCACCGTGCGTATGCTCATCGCTATACATACCGGATGCTATGTCCACAGCTATCACCATACAAGGTTTTTCATTGACATAGCCTACACACTCAGCATAGCTACCAGACAGGGGACGGGTTAGTCCCGACCCAAACAGTGCATCAATTACAACATGTCCTTCTGTCAAATCGGGATAATTTTTCTCGCTTTGAATCCACACAGGCTCTGCATTTACTTTCACAAGCCTATTGTAGTTTGTTGAAAAGTCGGGGCTGGCTTTGGACTTATCGCCCATACAATACACAGCCACTCTGCATCCATGTTCTGATAGCAATCGGGCTATTGCAAGGCCATCGCCTCCATTGTTTCCTACACCACACAATACAACTATGCGATCGCGCACACCAAATCGCTGCAAAAACCAGGATACAAATGCACGGGAAGCCTTTTCCATCAGATCTATGGAACCTATAGGCCTGTGCTCTATAGTGTAATGATCCGCTTTCCTAATCTGATCGGCTGTTAGGATTTTTGTCAGGTAAGACGTGTTGCTCATGCCTCGTTTCTTTTAGTTTCTTCTATGGCTAAAGATACTAAAAGTGCAAAACCTGGATAAGCAATAGACAGATTACAATCTATAACGCTAACGATCTACCTCTCCCAAAACCATATCCAATGAACCTACGATAGCGATGAGGTCTGCCACCATGTGTCCACGTGCTATTTCTGGTAATACGGACAAGTTCGAAAAACAACACGATCGGGCCTTGCAGCGAATAGCCGTATCCGATCGGCCATCTGCTCTAAAAAAGAAGCCCAGTTCTCCTTTAGGGTTTTCAGCACGCACATACAGGTCCTGTGCTTTTGGCCGTATCTTTTTAGGCACTACCGCTCTGGGGTCAAAAGATTTGTCTCGTTTTTGGGCTCCTTGCAACTGCTGCAAACATTGCTCAATAATCTTCACAGACTCTTTACATTCCTCGGCTCTTACCCAGGTTCGATCCCAGCAATCACCTAATTGCCCCTGAGCCCCTTCTCCTATAGGTACATTGAAATCCAACTCAGGGTACACGGAGTATCCATCCACTTTTCGTAGATCGAACCTCAGACCAGACGCCCTGAGCATAGGCCCTGTAACTCCGTAGTTGATGGCAAGATCTCTGTCGAGTACACCTACATTGGCCGTACGGTCTATAAATATTTTATTGTTGACCAAAAGATTATCCAGTTCAGTAAGCTTTGGCTTGAGATAGTTGATAAACTCTGCACAACGCTCTTCAAAACCTACAGGTAAATCGTAAAAAAGCCCTCCTACCCATATATAATTGTAGAGCATACGTGCACCGCTCACCCATTCCAGCATACGCAAAATATGTTCCCGGTCGCGCATGAGCCACAAAAAGGGAGTGACTGCTCCTATATCCAATCCGTATGTGCCTATCGCTACAAAATGAGAAGCTATACGGTTAAGCTCGGCTACCAATACTCGAATGTATTCGACCCGCTTTGGTATATCATTTTGTATGCCCAGCATACGCTCCACTCCCATGGCATAGGCGTGCTCATTGTTCATGGCAGCTATGTAATCCATACGGTCTACAAAGGGTATCACCTGATTGAACGGCACGGATTCAGCGTGCTTTTCGAAGCAACGGTGCAGGTATCCTAAGTGTGGTACCACATCAACCACCACTTCTCCGTCTGTCACTACTTCCAACCGAAGCACTCCGTGGGTAGAGGGGTGTTGCGGGCCTATATTGATAACCATTTCCTCCGACTTCAGGTTTTCCTCCCGGTAAAGGTTAGGCTCTGAATTAGCCAGGTTATCCTTATGATATTGATATTGTACTTCCGGCATTAGTCTTCTTCTTTTCTTACAGTTTCCATTCCCCTGTAGTGAGTAGGCTCTTCATAGTCTTTCCTCAGGGGATGCCCTTCCCAATCTGCAGGCATCAGTATTCTCCTCATGTCCGGATGTCCCTCAAACTGAATACCCAGCAAATCGTATGTTTCTCTTTCATGCCAGTTGGCAGTTTGCCAGACAGAAGTAACTGATGGCACCTCCGGCTTATCACGCGGCAGCTCTACTCGTATAGCCAAAGAAACTTCATAGGGTATAGAATACAAGTGGTATACTACTTCCATACTATTGCTCTCAGGTCCATTGTCTATACCCGTAATGCAAGACAACAAGTCAAAATACATCGAAGAATGCGTTCGCAGTACTTCACACACTTCCCTGAGTTTACTTGCCTGAATAACTAGCGTTACGGGTGTGCTGTTCAACTGTTCATCGAGTACTACCTCTCCGCAATGTTGTGCAATCACCGATTTAATTTCCTCTAGCTTTTCCATTTTTCGTTATGCTTTTTCGGTCATTGCGTCTATCAATCCTTTGGGAGCTATCAACGATTCGTTATCTATTTTTTCTCTCAGCTTTATAATGCCGCCTATGAGCGCTTCGGGCCTTGGAGGACACCCCGGCACATACACATCGACCGGAATAATTTTATCTACTCCTTTCACCACATGATAGCCATGCTCCCAATAGGGACCTCCACAGTTGGCACAAGACCCCATCGATATTACATAACGTGGCTCTGACATCTGCTCATAGAGTCGTCTTACTCTATCGGCCATTTTGTAGGTTACTGTACCGGCCACTATCATTACATCAGAAAGCCGGGGAGAAGCCCTGGGCACTACCCCAAAACGATCCAGATCATAACCTGATGCCATACTACCCATCATCTCGATAGCGCAACATGCCAAACCAAAACCCATTGGCCAAATACTGGACAACCTGGCCCAGTTGGTCAGGTCTTCCAACTTACTCACTATTACCCCTCCACCGGGTTGTTGGATATCATTTTGCATCAGGAGTATTTTTTATTAATACCTGCATACAGTTCGTCAGGTACAGTTGAATCAAGTTTTTTCATAGCCGGGGTAGGTTTATCCCACTCCAGGTATCCTTTGGCCCACACATAAGCAAGCCCCAAGACCAGTATGAAGATAAATACGAGCATCTCTACAAATACAAAGCCTCCCCAAAGCCCGCCTGTAGCTTCCTGTATACTCTTGTCGCCAAAAACAATGGCCCAGGGAAACAGAAATACCAATTCAGTCTCGAACAAGATAAAAACCAATGCGATAATGTAGAAGCGGATGTTAAACTTTCCCCAGGCACTTCCCGTGGGGTCTTCACCACATTCATAGCTGGTGTTTTTTTCTTCGTTGGGTCGGTTGGGACGAATTAAGCGCCCTAAAATCAACGGAGCTCCAACACCAATCAACCCGCCTACTACGAATAAGAGTATTGTCTGATATGCCGTAAGTGTTATCATAATTTAACTTCAAAATTAGCACAAGCTAAGGATAATTGCATTCCCCCCTCTCTTCTAAAGCCCATGCATAAACATCTTTCACACCAAGCCTTCCTCATGCAACTCAGCGGTAGGGCTACCTCACTCTTTTCTCCATCAGGTAATCGTCCATCACATACCCTCCACCAATATCCATCACTACTGAGCCGCAATTTACAAAACCTACTTTTTCATAAGCCCTGATACTACCCTTATTATTTTTATTCACAGTCAATTTCACCTTTTTCAACTCCTTACTTTCTGCATATTGCTGCACAAAATCCATTGCTTTCCTGCCCAGCCCCCTGCCTCTGTGAGACTTGAGCACATACACTTTACTCAAAAACAAAGAATCTGTTCCTTCCTGCTTAACTGCCAGATATCCAACCCGACTACCCTCATCTGTAATAATATAGTAGTCGTACCCATCTTCTAACTGTGCTTGCATGGCTTTCACAGTCTGAAACCTGCCGAGCATGTACTCCACCTGCGCCTCCCCTATTATGGGAATATAGTGTTCTGTCCAGACTTCACGCGCAAGTTGCTCTACCTGCCGCAATTGGGCTTCCGTCTTTACTTGTATCATATCCATAACTCCACCTTCTTTTTTATCGCTCTTCTTGGCTTAAAATAAGGGAATTTAAATCTGGTAAAAAAGGGACATATCAGTTAAAAACATGTGGGTTTATCAAATACTAAACCTTATAAACAAAAAAACCACCCGACACTACATCGGGTGGCAAATTAAATAGCTGTAAAGCTATGGCTTCCTAATTACAATGTATCAAAACTTTCTTCGCCGTGATATCCCACATCCATTCCCTGATTTTCAAGGCTTTCCGTTACCCTACCACCTTTGGTCACCAGACTGGTAACCCAAAATAGTATAGCAGAACCGATACCGGAAAAAGCGACAGTAGCCAGCACAGCCACAACCTGCGGCCAAACCTGTCCCGGGTTGCCATAAAGCAAACCTGCTTCTCCGTTGATTTCCGGATTAGCCAGAAAACCGGTAGCTATAGCACCGAAAATACCCACCAGACCATGGATACCAAAAACATCCAATGTATCGTCATATCCCAGCATCGACTTGAGCTTCACTACTCCAAAATAACCTATTGCTCCGGAGAAAAGCCCTATCACCAGCGCTCCGGTTACATCTACATATCCTGATGCAGGGGTAATTCCCACCAGACCCGACACTACACCTGAGGCTGATCCCAGCAAGGTTGGTTTTTTATCCGAAGATGTCCACTCTATAATCAACCAGGCCAAACCACCCATAGCAGCAGCTACATTAGTAACAAGTAGCGCATTGGCTGCAACAAAATCGGCGGCCAACTGACTTCCTCCATTGAAGCCAAACCAGCCAAACCACAACAGCGAACTTCCCAGCAGCATAAGCTTGGTAGACGATGGCTTGTGTTCTTCTTTTTCGTGATTGGTTCGGTTGCCCAGCAGGTAAACCAACACAAGACCAGAAATACCTGCATTGATATGAATAACGGTACCTCCGGCAAAATCCAACTCTCCATGGTTGCTAAGAATACCTCCGCCCCACACCATGTGGGCTATGGGAGAATAAATCAGCGCCACCCAAAGTATGGAAAAAATAATCCAGGTAGAAAATTTAACACGTTCGATAATGGATCCGCTTACCAGCGCCACAGCGATAGCAGCGAACGTCCCCTGAAACATCACAAACAACAAATGAGGGATGGTACCGGATAGATCTGTGATTTTGATGTTTCGAAGCATAAAGTAATCGAAACCACCAATGAAACCATTTCCACTGCCAAAAGCCAGGCTATAGCCTATCACTACCCAAACTACAGTGGCCGTACAAAAAGCTGTGTAACTCATACCAATGGTATTGAGCACACTTTTTCGCTGCGTAAGACCCCCATAAAATAAAGTAAGACCTGCTGGAGTCATCAACATGACCAAAGCAGTGGCTATTAACATCCATGCCGTATCACCTGTACTCAATGTAGCATCCTGCGAATATCCTGCAAGCGGAGTGGCTACTGCAGCTAACAATACTGCCAAAAATTTTCTCTTCATCATTTATATGGTTTGGTTATGAACTCTTTTCGTACGCAAAGTCAAACTTTTCTTCAAATCCGGTCTAAAATTTACCCCACACGACTTTACAAGATGCAATATTAATCATATTTGGTTTATTTTTTTCCTAATTTGTCATTTTTAGTAATAAAACAAGACTCACAGAGATCTAAAAACACCCTCACGTAAATTATTTTACAGAAAAAAAATCAAAACAGGGCTATTTATAAACCTAACAACCGAAAAATGACAAAAACACTGATATACTATTAGAATTCCCACAAATGTGTTTTTTACGCTTATAGGTTTTGGCATAATTAATGCTAGAAAGTGCACAACTCAAGATTCCTGAGCTTCTACAAATTTTTCGTACTGTTTTCTTATTATATTGCACGATCAGGAACATACATCAACAGCACACATTACCAGAAATGATTAAGTAAAACCTTACTTTAACCATTTAATTATTACTACATTGAAGTCAAAACAAATGATGAAAACCGGAGCTATTTGGTGCGCGTGCTTACTCCTCATGAGTGCCATCCCAACTCACATAACTCCACCCGCAACTCAGTTTTCCCCTTACACCCAGCAAATTCCCGGATCCGAACATGGTATAGCTATGGTTCCCATACAAGGCGGCACCTTTTCCATGGGAAGTCCCGCCAGTGAGCCTAACCGAAACGCAGACGAAGGCCCTCAGCACGACGTGAAGATATCCCCCTTCTGGATGGGCAAATACGAAATCACCTGGGATCAGTACGAATTGTTTATGCAGCGAGAAATTGACAACATCAAAGATGCTGCCTCACGAGGTAATGAAGTAAATCTGGAAGTAGATGGCGTCACAGCTGCTACCGCTCCCTATATAGAAATGAGTTTTGGCATGGGCAAGGCAGGATACCCGGCCATCAATATCACCCAGTACGCTGCTGCTACTTTCTGCAAGTGGCTATCCGCAAAAACAGGCCATTTTTACCGCCTGCCTACTGAAGCCGAATGGGAATACGCCTGCAGAGCCGGCACTTCTACTGCCTATTCATTTGGCAATAACCCGGAAGCTCTAAACGATTACGGCTGGTTTTTTGACAACAGCGATGGCAAGTATCAGCAGGTAGGCAAGAAAAAACCCAACCCCTGGGGATTGCACGACATGCATGGCAATGTAGCTGAGTGGACTCTTGACAAATACGATGCTGACGGCTACAAGCAATTTGCCGGCAAATCCACCACTGACCCATGGGTAGTAGCGGAAGAATTGTACCCCAGAGTAGCACGCGGTGGCTCATGGTACGACGACCCGCCAATGCTTCGCAGCGCTGCACGTTTAGCCTCGAAAAAGGAATGGAAAATGATAGACCCTCAGCTGCCCAAAAGCCTCTGGTGGCATACCAGTGCTCCATTTATCGGGTTTCGAGTAGTTCGCCCCGTCAACACTCCCTCTAAAGAAGAAATGGAGAAATACTGGCTAAAACCTATAGAAGACAACTAAACTATACAAATAATTATTTTTTAAACAAATCACATTAGAACTAATGGCATTTAAGAACAAACCTTTCGAAAACGACTCCTCCAGAAGGAAGTTTATGAAAAACTCTGCCGTAGCTGTAGGCGGACTTATGGCAACTCAACTACCTGTGGGCGCCAGCGCTTACGCAAAAGGAAGCGACACCATAAAAGTAGCACTCATTGGATGCGGCGGAAGAGGTACCGGTGCGGCTGGCCAGGCACTTACTGCAGATAGCAGTGTGAAACTGGTAGCTATGGCCGATGCTTTTCAGGACAGACTTGAAAACAGCTACAACAGACTCAAAGAGAAGTTTCCGGACAAGGATAAATTGAACGTTCCTGACAAAAATAAATTTGTAGGATTTGATGCCTATAAAAAAGCTATAGATAAGGCAGATGTAGTCATCTTAACTACACCTCCGGGTTTCAGACCTATGCATTTCGAATATGCCATCAATCAGGGCAAACACGTATTTATGGAAAAACCCGTAGCTACCGACTCTAATGGAGTAAGAAAGGTGCTCGAGATGGCCAAAATAGCTAAACAAAAACAACTCAATGTAGTAGTAGGCCTGCAGCGTCGCTATCAGGTAAATTACCTTGAAGCCTATAAGCGCATTCAGGATGGCGCTATCGGAGACATAGTATCCGGACAGGTATACTGGAACAGCCCCGGCGTATGGGTAAGAGAAAGACAACCCGGCCAAACCGAAATGGAATATCAGATGCGCAACTGGTATTATTTCAACTGGTTATGCGGCGATCACATCCTCGAACAACACATCCACAATATAGATGTAGCCAACTGGTTTATAGGTGCATACCCTGTGAGTGCTCAAGGCATGGGAGGCCGTGAAGTGAGAAAAGGCAAGGATCATGGCGAAATATTTGATCACCACTTTGTGGAATTTACATATCCTGACGGTCAGGTCATAGCCAGCCAATGCAGACACCAACCTAAGTGCCACACTCAGGTAAGAGAAAATTTCCAGACCACTACCGGAAAGATCGAAGTACAGGGAGGCGGTAATAAAGCCATCCTTACAGACCGGTCAGGCAAAAAGGTATACAACCACAGAGGCATGACAGACCCCAACCCTTATCAGGTTGAACACGACAGGCTCTTTGCTGCTATAAAAGGTGAAGGATATATCAACGATGCTGAATACGGAGCTAAAAGTACCATGACTGCCATACTGGGAAGAATGGCCACATACTCCGGACAAATCGTACAGTGGGATGAAGCCATCAACTCTACAAAAAGCATAATGCCTAACGAATATGCCTGGGACGCTAACCCTCCTAGCCTACCCGACAGCAACGGCAACTACCCTGTACCTGTACCTGGTATCACTAAAGTCATATAACTCTGGAAAGCGATATATATGGAACGTAGAAACTTTCTGAAAAACAGCGCACTGGCAGGCATGGGAATGGCCACCGTCAGTGGAGTAAGTGCTTTTGCGGAAGCTAAAGCAAAAAAAAGCGATTTCAAGCTTAAGTATGCCCCACATTTTGGCATGTTTAAGAATCACGCCGGCAATGACATCATCGACCAAATCAACTTTATGGCTGACCAGGGCTTTACCGCCCTGGAAGACAATGGTATGATGAAACGAGATGTTGCTACCCAAAACAAAATCGCAGAAACCATGGCCAAACGCAATATGACCATGGGAGTATTTGTAATCGACAAAGGTGGCAACATGGCCAACACTCTGGCTGCCGGCAAAAAAGAATATGTGGATATATTTCTAGACGGATGCCGAAGAGCCGTAGAAGTTGCCAAACGTGTAAACGCCAAATGGATGACAGTAGTACCCGGAGGATTTCAAAGAAATCTTCCCATAGGGATTCAGGATGCCAATGTGATAGAAGCATTACGCAGAGGAGCTGAAATACTGGAGCCTCACGGACTGGTAATGGTTTTAGAGCCACTTTCAGATTCACCCGATCTTTACTTACAGCGTTCGGATCAGACTTACATGATTTGCAAAGCTGTAGATAGCCCTGCGTGCAAAATCCTGTACGACATCTATCATCTGCAAAAGACCGAGGGACACATAATCCGCAACATCGATCTGACCTGGGATGAAATCGCCTATTTTCAAATTGGCGACAATCCCGGAAGGAAAGAGCCCACTACCGGAGAAATCAACTACAAGAATGTATTCAAACACATTCACGACAAAGGTTTCAAAGGCGTGATGGGAATGGAGCACGGAAACTCCATGAAAGGCAAAGAAGGAGAAACAGCCCTGATCAAAGCTTATCAGGAGTGTGATAGCTTCTAAAAAAATTGGCCCGTTCCTCGTTTGGAACGGGCCTAATTCAACCAGCTATGGAAAACTTTTAACAAGTTATCTGTTACAAAGTAGCAATATTTCCGTTTTTCGTTTCTGCCAAAGGGGTTACGATTCCTGCCAAATCCCTACAAAAAGTGCTTAAACAGCACGAATTGCCATTCATCACCCTACATTCGCACAAACAGACTAAGCTACAGGTTTTAACACTCGCTTACAGCTTTGCCACACACCTTATACCGACAGCCCCAAAGCTTAGCAGCACGACACAAAACCGTCTGTGAAATAAAAAACAGAAACCAGCAAATTCGAACCCGACAATCAAGAAGCACTTGATAAGATTCCCCAAAAAACTATAGGAATTGGTATTATGAACTGTAGTGTTTTTTGAGCGACCTGTGTGCTAGCAATAGACTAACCACGGCTAAGAGTGCGCCCAGAAAGAATGGTGCTCCCGGAAAATACACCCATGCATCTTCCTGAGTAAACTGGTAAAACAAGCCTGTCATAACCAAAGGAGCTATAGCAGCAGTCAGACTTACCACACTTGTAATAGCACCCTGAAGCTCCCCCTGTGCATTTTGAGGCACCTGCTGCGTCATAATAGACTGCATAGACGGACCCGACAAGCCACTCAATGCATACGGAATAGTAAATACGAACATCATCCACCCTTTGCCTGCAAAAGCAAACAAACTAAGCCCTACTATAAACAAAGAAAGCCCTGTGTAAATGCCTTTTCTTTCACCAATAACAGGAATCACACGCCTGATAAGCACCCCTTGCACCAAGGCAACCATTAACCCCACAAAACCCAGCGATAAGCCTATCATTTTGATATCCCAATCGAACTTAAGAATGGTGTAGTAAGTCCATATACTCTGTGTAGAGTGCGAAGCAAAATGCACAAAAAACAACGCCAATATCAAACCAATAATGATAGGATATTTTTTCAACTGCAGCAATGAACCCAGGGGATTAGCTCGCTTCCATTCAAACTTGCGCCGGTGCTGTTTGTCCAGCGACTCAGGCAAAATAAAGTAACCATACAGGAAGTTGAGAAAAGTAAGCCCGGCTGCAGCCAAAAAAGGAGCTCGTGTACCAAACTCTCCCAGCAATCCACCGATAACAGGCCCTATGATAAAACCTAAGCCAAATGCCACACCTATTAAACCAAAGTTTTGCGCCCTCTTTTCGGGTGTACTGATATCTGCTATATAAGCCGATGCTGTAGTAATACTAGCTCCAGATATACCGGACACAATCCTTGCCAGAAAAAACCAACCTATGCTAGGCGCCCACACTATGACCAGATAATCAAAAACAAACCCCAGCAACGACAAAAGCAATACCGGCCTACGGCCAAACTGATCACTTAGCCCGCCCAATATGGGCGAACACACAAACTGCATCATGGCGTAAGAAAAAGTGAGCAAACCTCCATACAAAGACGCGTCACTCACCTCTCCGTCTATCAACTCCATGATCAGGTCGGGGATCACCGGAATAATGATACCAAAACCTATCACATCGATGATAAGCGTAATGAATATGAAGCCCAGGGCTGCTTTTCTTTTTTCGGCCATGCCAATAATTTTTGGCGAATTTAGGACGATTTATTTAAGGCATGCCCATTTGTTGTCAAAAACAAAAAAGGAGCCGTAACATTACGGCTCCTGAATCAATCTTTGTATCTGTCCGGGGTTCTTACTTCCACATGGGTAGGTATTTTTCCCTGTTGGCATACAGCAATATAATGTTGAAGACCAACCCTACTGCCGAACCCCCAATGCCTGCTACATCCAATCCAAGGTGAAACAAAAATGCTGCTACCATAACCGGAAAGACCAGTACAGCTGCAAAAGCTACTTTTTTATTGATCAAAAAAGCAAGCCCGGCTACTACTTCTATCACTTTGATCACAGGAAAGTAGAATTTTACACTCATCAATGCGACCATAAAAGCCCCTACTTCCTTACCCATTTCGGGTTGAGGTAAAAACTGGAGAAAATAATTTGCCCCAAATACTACCAACATCAAGCCGTACAGCACCCTCACTACTACTATTACTTTGTTCATCGTTGTTATTTATTATTTAGTTGTTAATTTTTTCTGATTTGTCAGAGCCTCAGCCAGCCAGGTCAGCTCTTTTATAAACACACCGGTACTCTTGATGAAAAATTCATCCACCGGATTCCCTTCATCGTCAAACGCCTTATCTATGTGCGTGAGCAGGTACTTCATGGGTACTGCATACGCTTTGATATGCAGTATATATTTTTGAAGGTCGTGGTGCACATTGATTCCACCCAGATTGCCGGAGGACACAGTTAGCAGACCTATCGGTTTCTTGCTTAATTCCGCATAGAAGTAATCCAGCGTATTTTTAAGTGCGCCCGGCATACTACCGTTGTATTCCGGCGATACAATAACAATCGCATCAGCAGCCTGCAGCTTAGCCGAAAAATCATCCATACCCTTTGGCTTATCCTTCAGATATGCATTGCGTTCTTCCATCACAGGAAAATTATACTCGGCTACATCCAGGTATTCCACTTCAGAAATCTTCTCATGTTGCTTTAGTTGGCTGCTCAGGTATGCAGCCGCCTTGGGGGTTTGCCTTCCTTTTCTTACCGAACCCACTATTATTGCTACTTTCATTTGTCTACTGTTTTTCTCTACTGTCTTATTATTCTCTTATCTTATCCAGCAGCGCACTTAGTTGCACAGCTTCCTGTTCCGTCAGGTTTTGAAGCACATATTGAGCTACATCTACTTCAGGATCTATCTGCTCCAAAAAATCCAAGCCCTTTTGTGTAATCTTCAGGTCTACCTTACGTCTGTTTTCTGCATTGATGCTCCTATTCACCAGCTCCATCTTCACTAACTTGTCGAGCAGCCTCGTCAGGTCTCCCCTTTTATTGAAAAGCACATCCTTTATCTCTCCGGGGCAGGTACATTCCGGATGTCTCCCCCTAAGTATGCGTAGTATATTGTAGTGCTGGTCGTTTATCCCGTGTTTTTTGGCTACTGCCATAAAACGGTCGGTAAGCCAATTGCCCGTATACAAAATATTGAGCACCGCCTTGTGCCATGGCGTCTTAAAATGACTTTGTTTTATCTCGTCTTCAAGTTTCATAACCAAATACACGTAATTACAAATATTGTAGTTACGTTTTTATGAAACTTTTTTTACTTCTCTTTGTAAGTAATCGAAATAGTGTAGGAATTGCCGGTTTTGGGTGCGGGCTTGGGTGTAGGCGAAGGGGTAGGCACTAGCTGATAATTGATCTTTTGTTGTTTTGCAGGAAGTTTGAAGTCAACTTTGAGGGTCTTACGAGTCGATGTTTTAAGTCCACGGTTTACGGCTTTCTCAAATACAAGCATTTTTATCAACCGAATAACCTCCTCATCGCAACCATGCCCTACACCTCTCAGTATCTTCACATCTGTAATTTTACCCAGGCCATTCACAAAATACTCTGCCTCTACGGTCCCCTCTACTCTTTTATGCAGCGCATCCTCAGGATAGCGCAGGTTCGCTTTTACAAAACGGTGCAAAGCTTCCTTTCCTCCGGGATACTGAGGCACTTTTAAAAAATCCTTAGGTTTTTTGTGTCTGACCATACTTTAGTAGTAACTAAAAAGCGAACCTAAAGTTATCTGCAGTTAAAACAAAATTGCCAAAAAAGTGAAGAGGGGTGTGGGGGTGCTGGCTAAAAAAAAGAAAGCGGATCAACAGGCAGAAATCGAACTATGGAACGAATTTCGTATCAAAAGCCTGCCGATCGCTCTCAACCAACTTAATAATTCATCGACATTAGGTTAAAATATCGTTGTAATACTGTTTCTCAATCTAGTTTCTATAGCACTATTGCTATTGAATATCAGAATCTTCAACAACGTTACAGGGTTTGAAACGGAGAAAAAAATGGAAAGGTATGAGGTGCTGAATTCTGTGTTTCAACAGACATAATTTTGTTACAAAGGTTTTTAACCCGAAAAAGGCCTGTTTCACAACAATGAAAAAGCCTGGCGGGTTTTATATCCTTACCCTTTTACAATCCGGATTATTCCAGGTCCTGGGATTTGAGCAGATTGAGTTTAGAGAGAAGCATACTTTGAACGTTTCGACTAATTGGCACCTGAAAATCACCTACATGAAGTTCCACGGCGTTGATCGCTGATATGGCATCCATGCGCACTACGTGCGACCGATGAACTCTGATGAACTCGTCTTCAGGTAGATTTTTTTCTACTTGCTTCAATCCATTTCTTACGGTGTATTTTTTTTGTGTAGTATGGATAATGGTATAGTTGCCATCTGCTTCGAGCCAACTGATATCCTTAAATCTTATTTTTACATAGAGGTTTTTTTCTCTCACAAATAGTGAATCGGCCAGGTAGTTTACATTCTGTCCTTCACTTACGGGTTTACTATCAAAATGCTTGTCCATAGCAATTTCGATAGCCGCCTGCACATCTTCGTTTTTAAAAGGTTTGGTGAGAAATCCATCGGGCTTACATAGCTTGGCTTTTTCTATAGTTTGGCTGTCTCCATTGGCAGTAAGGAAAACAAAGGGAAACTGACCGTTTTCACGAATGTACTGAGCCACATCCAGACCAGACTTCTGACCTCCGAGGTGAATATCTAAAATGGCAAAATCAGGCATCTCTTCCTGCATCCGCTGGACAGCCTCTGTATAATTCAACGCCGGTTCCAAAGCCGTGTACCCGAGTTTGTTGAGTATATCACAGAGGTGATCCGCTGTTACAATTTCATCTTCAACTACTAAAATTTTAAAACTCATTACTCTACCTTTTTTCTCGTGACAGTGTCCTTAAACCTTACAACAAATATATTCCCTTTTTCATATCTATGAGAAAGACTACCCTGCAACTGTCTGCTAAGCCTGGCAGCTAGCCGCAAACCAAAACCGGTCTGAATTAACTCATCAAAAGGCGATGGCAATGCTCCTCCATTGTCACTAACATACAAAACATGGTCTCCTTCAGCTCCACCTTCAAAAACGACCGACAGTTTACCCTGACGTACTTCATCAAATGCATATTTGAATGCATTGGTTACCAGCTCATTTAAAATAAGACCCAGGGGCACAGCTGTATCCACATCAAAATAGACCTCATCCACATCGATTGTCACCGACACAGGCGTTTCACTTTTGTTGATCGATTTTATCTGCTCCACCAAATTGGTAGTGTACGACTTGAGATTAATTGTCGAAATATCATCGGTTTGGTACAGACTCTGATGAATCAAAGACATGGTAGCAATGCGGGTTCGGCTATCTTCCAGCACTTTAGACGATTCATCTACCTCATGCCAGTCTCGCTGCACATCCAGCAAACTGGAAATGAGCTGAAGGTTGTTTTTTACGCGGTGATGCACCTCCCGGAAAAGTGTTTCTACTTTATTGTTTCTTTCCTCTAATGACAATTTCTGAGTCTTCAGTTCTTCTACCTGCTGTTCGATTACTTTTTTCTGTTTCTGAGTTTCTATTTGAAGATTTTCTACCGTTTCGTATTCTACTGTATACTGCTGAGACACCATAAATGCCAGCGACAAAACGGCAAAAAACCGCATAGCATTAGGCAGGTAAAGCATTTCGTTGATCACCAGCGCATAGGCCAGGTAGTCGAGCAGCCAACTCAGACTGGCCAATACAAAAAACACCAACGTGGTGCGAAACACTTTTGGATTATCGTGTTTAACCTTAAAGAGTCTAAATACCAGAAAGACAAAAAGAAACGAAGAAAACACAATACCTGCCGGCAGTATTTGAGAATAAAGAAACAGAGGCAACAACAGAATGGCCGACAGAAAAACCAGATACAATGACACTGACAGGTTTAGCATTTTTCTGGGCATCAGATTGGAAAACAACAATAGTGTACTGACCCAGCATACACCTAAAGACAGGTATTCGAGCTTGAGGCTTACCTGCCACGACACCTCATCGAAAACAAAGTTGAATAAATGAAGCCCTGTAGTAAATATGCGAAGGCTGTAACTAAGCGCAAAAATGACATAAAACAATATCTGCTTGGACCTTCGCCAAAACAAATACATACCTAAAAAAAACGAGCCTATCATGACAAACGCACCGGCAGTGAAGGTACTTATGATAAGCTCCGTCTTGCGGAGATCTGTTAAGTGTTGGTATTGGCCTAGCTTTATACTATCAAAAAAACCACCTTTGGAATGCTGGTAATTTGACACCTCTACAACCAATACATTTCGACCTTTGTGTAGTGATGCCCTTACCAATTGTGGTCGCCACTCTAAGGTGGAGGTTTCCTTCGACTTGCCCAGTACCCCGTTGGAAGCCACCAAGCTTCCGTTTATATAAAGGCGATAAGCACTATAAAAACCCGACAGCACCAAAGCCACATCTTCATAATGCCGGGCTACATCCACATACGCAACAAACGTAGCATAGCCAAAGGACCCCAGCTCCTGTCCATCGATTATAAAATCATTCCATGTAGTAGGACATGAAACCAGAAGGTCGCTCGGCTGCTCAACAATGGAAGGATTCTCGCTGTACAATTCTTTCCAGTAAAACTTCCAGTTGCCATCGAGAAAGATACGAGGTTCTCCTGCATACTCAAATACTGTGTGCTGTGGTGCCACTACCGATTGGCCGCTTGCTTCCCCCAAAAAAGAAAGAAACACAAGTGACAGCAACGCATAAGTAAAACGCATACAAAAAAGGGCTACAGCTAAACTCTATAGCCACCAAAGATATTGTTTTTTACAATGCTACGTAACAAAAAGCGATACACGTATAACTCGAATGGGAAAGAGGGCTTAACCGATCAGATGACTCGCGTTTCGTCAAATTTTTCGAGATAGTCTGCTACTCTGCGCACAAACATACCACCCAACGCTCCGTCTACCACCCTATGATCGTATGAGTGGGAAAGAAACATTTTATGCTTTACCCCTACAAAGTCTCCCTGAGGAGTTTCTATCACGGCGGGTTTCTTCTGAATAGTACCCAGTGCCAAAATACCCACCTGAGGCTGTACAATTATAGGAGTACCCATAATGTTGCCAAAAGACCCAACATTGGATATGGTATAGGTACCACCTGCCAGGTCATCGGGTGTTAGTTTGTTATTTCGGGCACGCTTGGCCAGGTCATTTACTTTAAGAGAAATAGCGCCTATACTCAGCTGGTCTGCATTATGGATCACTGGCACGATAAGATTGCCCGATGGCAAGGCCACCGCCATACCAATATTGATTGCTTTGTGCTTGATGATTTTATGGCCGTCCACCGAGATATTCATCATCGGATAATCTTTGATAGCCCGTACCACTGCCTCTATAAAGATAGGAGTGAAAGTAAGCGGCTGCCCTTCTCTTTCCTGAAAAATACGCTTGTTTTTGCTTCTCCAGGCGACTACCTTAGACATATCAGCCTCTACAAAAGAAGTAACATGCGGTGCTATGCGTTTTGACTCCAACATACGATCGGCGATCATTCGTCGCATGCGATCCATTTCTATGATCTCATCTTCTCCAGATACAACTACTGGTGATGCTGGTGCTCCATTGGAGGGCGTAGTAGCCGGAGCAGATTGCTTCTGGCTGAGGTAAGCCAATATATCTTTTTTGGTCACTCTACCTTCACTGCCTGTACCGGGAATTGCCTCCAGCTCCGACATGGGTATATTTTCCTCTTTGGCGATGTTTAGCACCAGGGGTGAATAAAAGCGGGAAGGAGAAGTAGCTGTGGTATCGCTCTGTACGGGCGGTTTGATAGCATCGGCTATTGCGTTTACTTCTTCCAGAATAGCCTCTGCACTTTCTTTGGGGTCAGCATCGATCAACTGATCGCTGGCTATCTCCGCCTGATCCGTCTCTATTATAGCTATGGGTTTTCCTACTGCTACTACATCGCCTTCCTGAGCGAGTATTTCCTTTAGCACACCGGCATGTAGCGATGGCACTTCTGTGTCTACTTTATCTGTAGCTACTTCCAGCACCGATTCTTCTTCCTCTATCGTATCCCCTACTTGTTTTAGCCAGGTAAGGACTGTGCCTTCCATGATGCTTTCGCCCATTTTGGGCATCACCATTTCCACTAGAGCCATATCTATCGTTTTTTACTTTTGGGTTTCAGGCATCAAAGTTAAGAATTTAGGGGGTATTATACACAATAATTACACACTAAGCCTGATCAAATTCAATGCATTTACTGCTGCATATTTTATATTCAGATCGCGGGTACCTCCCAAATTTAATTTTATAGTTTTAGTTTTTTCCTGATCAGAATAGGCCAACCAAACAGTTCCTACAGGTTTTTCTTCTGTACCACCCCCAGGCCCAGCCACTCCTGTAGAAGCCACACCTATGTCGGCATTCAGCGTTTTCCGTACACCTTCGGCCATTTCTATGGCAGTTTGTTCGCTTACAGCCCCATGTGCTTCCAGTGTTTTTTCACCCACTCCAAGCACACTCATTTTCACGGCATTGCTATAGGCTACAACCGAACCTTTAAGATAAGTCGAGCTCCCCGGCACGGATGTGATCATGTGAGATATGTAGCCACCGGTACAGCTTTCCGCAAAAGCAATTTGCTTGTTTTTATGCACCAGTAAGTCACCAACGGCAGCCTCAAGAGTAGTGCTTTCATACCCAAACACATACTGCTGTATAGTCGGGTAAACTTGCTGATATATTTCCTCTATTTCTTTCTCCAAAACGACTTTACTTGGCCCTACTCCGGTCAGCCTGAGACGTACTTGACCCATGCTGGGCAGGTAGGCGAGTTTGATGTGATCCGGCAAAGCGTCTTCCCAAAAAGCGATTTTATCAGCCAGCCATGATTCGCCAATGCCTACCGTACGAATCATCTTATGATGTATAGCCGGCAGTGTGAATTTTTCTTTGAGCCAGGGAAGCACGGTCTGTGTCATCATAGCCTTCATTTCATAAGGCACTCCGGGCATAGATACATAAATGGTGTCGTTTTCGTCAAACCACATACCGGAAGCGGTACCACAGGAATTGGGCACCCGACGGCAATTGGCAGGCACTTCTGCCTGTCCCCAGTTCAATTCGTTGAATTCTCTTCCCCTTTTCTCAAAAAAGACTTTAAGTTCATCAAATGCCTGCTGATCCCTGACCACAGGTACTCCGAAATAATCGGCCAAGACGTGCTTGGTCAGGTCGTCCTTAGTTGGTCCTAAGCCGCCTGTTATCAATATAATATCAACTCGACTTTCGGCTTCTTTCAATGCCGCTACTATCTCATCCCCTTTGTCACTGACCGACGTTTTTCGTCGCACTTTAATACCCAGCTCATTCAACTCCGCACTGATCCACTGGCTATTGGTGTCTGTGATTTGCCCAAACAATATTTCATCTCCTATAGTAATAATCTCTGCAAAAATTTCCTTCATATTGATATGTGGTGATACGGTCTTTTGTGTAACGGAACGAATTTATCGGTTATCTCCGATTTAGACTTCTTTTTCGGGCAAAATATATGCCCCCGGACATTTCAGGCAGCTATACAGGGTGTGTTTGCAGTGCATATCTCATTTTGTCGAGATATATTTCGCCAATCCATATACTTTTGCATTCTTGAATATAACTCGCGAAGGCAATGATAATAGTGGACAATGCAGTACTCTCAGACGACCTGAAGGAAAAGCATTTTGTATGTGACCTGAACAAATGCAAAGGAGCATGCTGTGTAGAAGGGGATTTGGGTGCTCCTCTGGAAAAAGACGAACTCAAAGAGATCGACAAAAATCTGGAAAAGATAAAACCCTACCTGTCTAAAGAAGGACTGGCAGCCATTGAAAAAGAAGGCCCCTACCTGCTCGACGAAGAGGGAGACTACTCCACCACTACTATAGAAGGAAAAGAGTGTGCTTTTGCCACCTATGACGATCAGGGTATATTAAAGTGCGGAATCGAACAAGCGCACCGCGATGGCAAAATAGACTTTCTCAAGCCTATTTCGTGCCACTTGTACCCCATACGTATAACCCGCTACGACCACTACGACGCTCTCAACTACGACCGCTGGGACATCTGCGCTCCTGCCTGCTTGCTGGGCGAGGAATTGAAAGTACCTGTGTATCAATTCCTAAAAAACCCACTGACCCGAAAGTATGGAGAAGAGTGGTATGTTAAGCTGGAAAGTGAAATAGCCAAAAAGAACGAGGACTGAAAATTATTCGCTTTAAACCAACCTGTTTTTTTCTGAAGTTCACCTCCAAAATAGTGCACCTCACCGATTTTTAGTTTACATCGCCCCGGATACTCCGTATCATTGCATTGTAGTTTTGATTTCATAAAGATAGTGATTTGTATAGTTGAATAGTTTAAAAAACCTGCTCTCCACGAGCAGGTTTTTTTATGTTCATTCTTTGTAGAAAAACGCTTGCATCTATACTGCAAAACCAAACCTGTTGAAAAAATCACTAGTGCTCTAATACTAAGCATTCGTCGTATTATACTATTAACTCAACGAAATACACCTTATTTTCATAGGGTACCCCTTTAATATTGTGTCTTATTGACAAAGAAGAAGAACCAGATAAATAGAAAGGAAAGTCATGATAAGAATGGAACACAAGGAAATTTCGGAGGGATTGTTTCAGGTAGCGTATTACGATGAAAAAGGAATGATCTTGTTTGAGGAGACACTTACCCAAACCGAATTAAACAGCAGAGCAAAACTCACCTCTTTATCAGAAGAGAAATTCATAAAAGCATTGGTTGACCAACCAGCCGAAACACATAGGGTGTTAGAATAAAAATTGTGATTTGTATAGTTAGATAGTTTGAAGATCCTGACCGCCTGGTTAGGATCTTTTTTTTACACGTATACCGTGTCAAAATCGATACGACAAAGACACACCACCAAAATAATTGACAGGTAAACCCGGGTAGTAATAACGACGACCAAACGTCGGATTAATAAGAATCATTGATGCATATTTTTCATCCAGCAGGTTGTTTATGCCAGTATACAACTCCAAATCAAAAGCACTAATCTTTCGCCTGTAGCCCACTTTCAGATTTATGACTTTGTAGGATTCGGAGTACACGGAGTTATTGTCCAGTATCGGCATCTTACCTACCCCTTGTACACCCCATACGCCATACAGTCCCATCCGGGTAGACACTCTCCCCTGATAGCCAAACGTATAGTTTGGCACTCCCGTCATAGCATTGCCGGAAAAATCACCCCGCTCGTCATCTACAAACTCATCAAACTTGTAATTCATCAAAGTAATGTTCATACTATGGCTGATTTGCACCCCGGGAGTTTTCACCTGGGCAAAATGCAGATAAGCCTCCGCACCCTTGTGTACACTTTTACCGGCATTGTATCCGGAATAGTCGAGTTCTGAAATCCGCCGGGCTACTAACAAATCATTGATATACATGGCATAGAAAGAAACTGCCAACTGAATTTTATCTTCCCAAACCGATGCTTTCGTTCCTACTTCATAATTAAATCCTTCCTCCTGCTTTATCGCTTCATTTATATCTCCATCTGGATTGAGTGTTTCGTCAAAAGTGGGAAGTGAAAAACCGTGTGCGACCAGCCCATATACCGATATGTTTTCAGCCAAATTGCGTGTCACGCTTATTTTAGGGGAAAAAATCGGATCAAACTGCTGTTGCTGCACCGAATTTGCACTACCTGCGGCTACACGTTCGTCTGTGTTTTTATAGGTAGAAAAATTCAAATTGCCTCCTGCTGAAACCAGCCACCCCGGAGCAGGCACGTACTCCATAGCCAGAAATGCATTTATATAATTTCTCCGCTGATTGAGGTCGCCTTCCAACGCTCCATTTTGGCTGCTGTTGTTTTCAAAACTTTTTAGCCGGTACTTTTCAAAAAACAATTCTGTACCTGCAACTGCAGTCAATTTTTCGCCCACCAGCTCTTTCCTTACTTTGCCCCGCAACCCCAAATTAGTAGTACTTACTTCCTGATTCCCAAAAGGCGTTACCTCCCGGCTGTCTCCCACATTTGAAAACAGCGCCAGTGTACTTTCGGTGTGGTTATTAAAAGCTGTCTTGAGCGACAATCCCACCCTCATACGATCATTATCTTCATTTCCCCGGGCATTTCCCCACCTTGTTTCAGCACTTGATGGTGAGTTGTGGTACGTAGCACTGTCCAGCGAACTGGGTATGAATGCTTTCAAAGATGTGGCATTGAAATACGATGTGAGGGTAGATTTAGATGCCACTTTTGTTTTTCCTATCAGAGTGATAGACTCCCTGTCATACTCATTATTGTCGCGGTAGCCTTCACTCGACACCTTTTGGTAAAAAACATTGGCTCCCCGATCGAGGTTGCCAACACCGAGCGAAAGGTTGTATTTTTTCAGTCCATAAGAACCAATAGCATAATCCAAAGTTGCTTTATTGGAATTGGCCGGCGACTGTGTACGCAGGTGAATAGCTCCTCCCAAACCAGCTCCATACAGGGTAGATGCCGGCCCTCTGTAGACCTCCACTCCTCCCAGAGTAGCAAAATCAACGTCTTCCAAGGTCGTTTCACCTTCTCCGGTCGACAGGGGAATTTCGTCGAGGTAAGCTTTGATTTTATTTGTAGCAAACGGTGAGCGTGCCCCAATCCCGCGAATCGTAATGCGATTGGTATTGAGTGCTCCCGATTGCATGTGCACTCCGGGCACAGTATTGAGTACGGGCTGCAAATAGAGGCTATTGGCCTGCCCGAGTGTCTGGGGCTTTAGTACAGAAACCGATCCGGCATAATCCTGCGTATTTGATTCAAACCAGTCGGATTGAATAACTACTTCACTTAATTTTACAACTACCGAATCTTCTACTGCCTGCGCTATCAATCCTATCGGGCAGCAAAGCAAAACTGCTAAGAGTATTTTTTTATCCATAAAAGCTATATCAGAATATGAGTACACCCTATTCTTTGCCAGGGTCTGCTACATGCATGTCACGCTCCACAAAATTGACACCATAAGTTTCCAGTTCCTTTAATACCGGCTCATAAATTTCTTTTTCAGTAGGTATTTTTACTCCTTTCAGGTTTAAACGGCCGTTTAGTATCAGTTTAGCAGTAACAGCCAGGGGCAGCCCTACCGTCTTAGACATAGCCGTTTGCACCGCATCGGTTCCGGTCAGTACCATATGCGATTGTATCTCCTTTTCTTCATTTCCCTCCACAAAATTAAACTTATGCCACATGACTATCATGTCTTTGTCGTTGGCCTGAATCGTCCATTTTTTCTTCAGTATATGCTCCAATACTTGTGCGGGTGTACCTTTCTCCAACCCTACCAGTTCGTCGGTAAAAACATCTAACCATTTGAGCTTGTACATAATCTCCGAATCAAGCTCCAGATTCATATAATGTGCGAGCTTTAACTCTACCGAATCGTGTGGATTATATGACAAAAAGGAGTTGATAAATTGCCTGTGCGTCATAGAACTCACATTTTCCATTTCGTAGCTATCGTCTGTAGCTCCCAATTGCACAAACACATCCCAGGCTTTGCAAAAACCCGGCCTGCGTAAGGTTCCTCTATATAGCGTCTTTATACCCTGAAGCTTGTAAGCATCCAGGTATTTGAGCGAATCTCTATTGGCATACCCTTCGAAATACCCATGCTCGGGTATGTGTATGATCTCGGTACGCCTAAACAGGCGCTGGTAAGGTATATACTTGTAAGTACCCTGCTGAATAAACTTTACGTTTCCCTGACCTGCCATCACAACATTGCGCGGGTTCCAGGTGAATTTGTACTCCCACGGGTTGTCGTCCTGCGTAGGTGCCAGCAATCCTCCTGTAAAAGTTTCAAAAGACAGCAGCTCATGCCCTTGTTCCCGTATCCTGTCGAGAACTTTCATCGCCGACATGTGATCAATGCCCGGATCTAACCCCATTTCCATGACCAGCGCTGCACCGTTTTTTTCAAACAAAGGAGCCAGAGCCTTGATCTCGGGGGTAACATACGAGGCTGTGAGCATATTGATACCATGCTCAGCGCACGCTCGTGCCACTCCATAATGCAGGGAAGCTGGCAGCATGGATATGACCAGATCCTGTTCGCTAACGGCCTGAGCTGCCCCGGCCGATTTGATATCAAACGCAATACCTTTGCAGAATTTATACCCTGCCACTTTGGCTTTGGCAACCTCCTCATTGAGGTCGCCCACTGTCACAAACCAGTTATTTTCCTCCGCTTGGGTGAGCAAGAAGTGGATCAAGGTGGATGCCGAACGCCCCGCACCTAAAACAAGGATTTTTTGCATAAGAGGAATGTTTTTGCAGACTATTATCCAGTATCATTTAAGTTAAATCTCTCCGCATCTTGTGCTCTACATGCTAGCAATAACATAATAAAAGTATGGATTATAAGCAGTTTACGCTGGTGCGGGCCTTGACCCGTACTCATTTTCACCAGATATGAGCCCAAGGCTCGCACCAGCGCATTGACTCAAACATACTCCGTCATCTCTTAAGTAATAAAAGCTTAACTAAACAGCATTGGACTATTATCTGAATTTGCGAAGCAATTTATGGCATTAAAACGGCTGGTTCAAAACATTTAAGATAAATCTTATCTGTTGTGCTTAGCGGCATTATTTACTAAATTCCCTGTCGTTGCACTATTACCCAAAAACTAAAATCCTACCCATGAGCAGGTCTATCTCACATCAATGGCACGCAGAAGTCTACCGGATTGGCGAACTGGCAGCCCACGAACAATCATTGATAAAGCAAGCTAAAAAAGCGACCACCACGGCTTATGCTCCCTACTCTGAGTTTGCTGTAGGTTGTGCTGTATTGCTTTCTGATGGTCAGGTTGTAACGGGCAACAATCAGGAAAATGCGGCTTACCCTTCCGGACTTTGCGCCGAACGGGTAGCTCTCTTTTACATGGGAGCCAACCATCCGAACACTTCCATCCAGACACTGGCTATAGCAGCCAAACCTATCAACAATGCCGACTTTGTATTTGCCAGCCCGTGTGGCAGTTGCAGACAGGTAATGGCCGAATACCAACAAAAGCAATCGCTACCCTACCATCTACTGATAGCCATGCCCAACGATGAAGTAATGAAAATAAGCATGCCCGACTTACTACCGCTGGCCTTTAGCAAAGATAACCTGGGGCCTCCTCCTTCGGCTATTGTCTAAAGCTTCGAATCGTTTGCGCTATAATATCGCAACAGGCATGTAGCTGTTCTTCTGTCATAACCAGAGGTGGAGCAAATCGAATGATGTTTCCATGTGTAGGTTTTGCCAGTAGTCCGTTTTCTTTGAGCTGCACACAAATATCCCAGGCTGTCGTGCTATCAGGAGTATCGTTTATCACTACTGCATTGAGCAGTCCTTTTCCTCGTACCTGAGCAAGCAAGCTACTTTCGTCTACCAATTGCTGCATTCTGCTTCTGAAGAGTTCTCCTAGTTTTTCTGCATTTTCTGCCAGCTTTTCATCTTTTACTACCTGCAAGGCAGCCATTGCCACTTTACCTGCTACAGGGTTGCCACCAAAAGTAGAACCATGCTGCCCCGGCTGAATTACATCCATCACCGCATTGTCGGCCAAAACAGCTGACACAGGATATACTCCTCCAGAAATGGCTTTACCCAATATCAACATATCCGGGCGCACGGCTTCATGGTCGCAAGCCAGTAATTTTCCCGTACGAGCTATACCTGTCTGCACTTCATCGGCTACAAAAAGTACACGGGCAGCTCTACAAGCTTCTGCGGCATTTTTCAGGTATCCTTCGTCAGGCACATACACTCCTGCCTCTCCCTGGATAGGCTCCACTAGCATTCCTGCTACATTCTCTTGCTGCAGTGCAGCCTGCAATGCTTCTATGTCATTGTAGGGTATTTTTATAAACCCCTGAGTGTAGGGTCCAAAGTTTTTACGAGCAACTTCGTCATTGGAAAACGAAATGATAGTAGTCGTGCGGCCGTGAAAATTGTTTTCACACACAATAATTTTTGCTTCGTTTTCAGGAATACCTTTGACTTCATACGCCCATTTTCGGGTGATTTTAATCGCTGTTTCCACAGCCTCTGCGCCGGTATTCATGGGCAATACCTTGTCGAAACCAAAGTATTGAGTGACGAATTTTTCATACTCACCCAACACATCGTTGTAAAACGCCCGTGAAGTAAGGGTAAGGGTTTCTGCCTGATTTTTCAGAGCATCTACAATCCGGGGATGGCAGTGCCCCTGATTTACTGCAGAATATGCCGAAAGGAAATCAAAATACTGCTTGCCCTCTACATCCCACACGTGCACGCCTTTGCCACGCGATAGCACCACCGGCAATGGATGATAGTTGTGAGCGCCATACTTGTCTTCCAGAGCTATTGCTTCTTCACTTGTCATAGTTTTATTCATTTGGATTTTTGTTGTTTTGCACAACAAAAATAGTAAAAGCTTACTGCTAATACGCTCCTCTTTACATAATCGGTCAGCCAGAAAGGTCGCCATATTTCCTATTCCTTTTTTTGCCCGACCTATATATACTAAACTACATTTACAAACTGCCTACCCGGCTGATACTGCTTAAAGCCAGTTAACTGACAAAGCTTCCGCTTATCGCATTCTGTTTTGTATTGCATCCTGTTCTGGTTAGTTTTAGCTATCGTAAAAGATAACCATTGCCTATAAAATGAGTAAAACACCCACCTTCGCCATCATTCCTTTGGTCTGCTTGTTCCTTTTGATAGGAGCCTGCACTCCTTCGCCACAGCAAAAGAAATCTACAACAGATGATTTTCCTTTGATGGAAAAAACAATAGCTGAGTTACAGCAAGACATGGAGGCCGGCACATACACTGCACGACAAATTACACAGCTGTATCTGGATAGAATCACTGAAGTGGATCAGGGAAAAAATGGCCTCCATGCAGTAATAGAGCTAAACCCGGATGCATTATCTCTGGCAGACAAACTAGATAAGGAACGGGAGGCAGGAAAAATAAGAGGCCCACTGCATGGTATACCCGTATTGATAAAAGACAATATAGATACCGGAGACAAGATGTCTACCAGTGCAGGCTCACTTGCGCTAAAAGACTCCAAAGCCGGAGAAGATGCTTTTATTGTAAAAAAACTTCGAGATGCCGGAGCTATTTTGCTGGGCAAAACAAACCTAAGTGAGTGGGCTAATTTCCGGTCTTTTCGTTCGTCGAGTGGATGGAGCAGCCGGGGAGGCCAAACACGCAATCCGTACTACCTCGACCGCAATCCATGCGGATCGAGCTCGGGTTCAGGCGTGGCTGCTTCGGCCAACTTATGCGCTATAGCCATAGGTACGGAGACCAACGGGTCGGTCGTTTGCCCTTCATCTGCCAACGGTATAGTGGGCATAAAACCCACCATAGGATTGTGGTCTCGTTCGGGCATTATCCCCATATCTGAATCTCAGGATACTGCAGGCCCTATGGCCCGCACTGTTTCTGATGCCGCTCTCCTGTTGGGTCTGCTTACCGGCACTGACTCAAACGATCCGGCTTCTTTAGCCAGTCAAGGAAAATTCCTGTCCGACTACACGCCTTTCCTAAAAAAAGACGGGCTGAAAGGCAAGCGCATTGGTGTATACCGAGACAGCTTCGGCGACCATGAAAAAGTAAATGCCATCATGGAAGAAAGCATAGCCCTGCTAAAAGCCCAGGGAGCAATAATAATAGACTCAGTAGCGATACCCAACAGTAGAAATTACGGTGCAGAAGCTTTTGAACTTTTGCAATATGAGTTTAAAGACGGGCTGAATAACTACCTGAAAAAACTGGGAGATAATGCTCCTGTGAAATCTTTAGCGGATGTCATTGCCTTCAACGAAAACAATCGGGATGCGTGTATGCCTTACTTTGAACAAGAACTGCTCAAACTATCAGAACAAAAGGGTACGCTGGAAAGTGACGCCTACAGGAAAATTCTGGAAAAAGTTCGACGACTATCCCGATCGGAGGGGCTGGACGTAGCACTAGCTACTCACCAACTGGATGCACTAATAGGCCCTACCGGAGGTCCGGCATGGCCGATCGATGTAATCAATGGCGATCATTTTTCGATATCCAGTTCATCGCCGGCTGCCCGATCAGGCTACCCCAACATCACTGTACCTGCAGGAGACATTATGGGGCTGCCCGTAGGATTATCCTTTTTTGGTGCTCCATACGACGAAGGAACGCTCATCAGTATTGCGTATGCTTTCGAACAAGCGAGTCAGGCAAGAATAGTACCCAAAATGCTTCCATCCCTAGACCTGGGGCAATAGGTAGTGCTTTATCCTAGATACATGGTAGGGCGCAATGATGAATCTGGTATCACCTCATGGCTACCGTAGGTCTCTTGGTACCACTTAGTAAAATACCCTCCATAGCTATTGGACAATTCCATGAGTAAATCATGGTACTTCTCTTTTAAATAAACTTCCACATCCGTGGGGCAATCAATCGTAATAGACGGGTCCACAACCTTATCCAATGCTAAATGCTCTATAGATATAGGCTCTCCTTCACAAATATGGGTCAATACATCATGCATCAACCCCTGTGGATTGCCTTTTATGGCATCATAAAAACCAATTAAAAGCTGTTTTGAAGAAAAAACGCTGGTATAATTTTCGATCACTCTCTTGTAATCAGAACGCAATGTTTGACCAGGGCTGTCCATAAATTCTTTTATCTCATCTATGCCTCCTATGCTGGGTTTTCCCTGCAGCTCTCTAATAAATCGATAATGTGACCATGCCCTATGGATAGGATTTCGCAGCATCAAAACCAGTTTCGCCTCAGGAATAAGTTCCTTTATCCTTCTGATATCGACCTCATTGAGAATGGAATAACTTGGCGAAATTTCTCCTGTATATCCCTTCTGATTATTAAATAAGGATAAATACCAGCTATCGTCATAGTTTAAAAAGTACCACTTGACAAAGAATCCTGCTTTTTGAAAGCTTCCTTCTTTGATGTTTATGTAAATGGTTTTTAGGGCGCTGTAACTGTATCTAAGATTAAATACCCTTTGCCACACATAGGTTTTACTCAAAAGGTTGGGTGATGGATATTGCTCACTCCTATCAAAATAATGCAGCTCTTTTAACGGTAACAGGTCGAATTCAGAAATAGCATTTAAGTTTTCGTACAACCAGGTAGTTCCCGACTTCTGTGCTCCTATACCTAGAAAATCGATATGCTTTTTTTTCTTCATTACTGATTTTTTAACTCCTCCTACCGGAAGTCATGGGTTTACAAACCACGCTAAACTAAACACCATCTACAAGTATTGCACATACGTCCGGCTCTATTGTACGCAGTGTTTCGATTTCTTTCTTGATTATAGTCAATGACTTTCGTGTTTTCGGCTTTGATCTTTGCCCAAAAAGAAAATTATGAATTGGAAACACCCATTATCGACTCTTATGCTCATGTTGGCTTTTTTGCCTGCCAAACCTCAACAGAATACCGATACTCCTGAAAAAGAATGTTTTATCGGCAGCTCCTTATTTGTACTGGCCAACTTATCGGATGATCCACCCCAATATTACCAGCTCAATCTCGGTTATCGTATTACACCCAGAGACGTGGTTTCGATCGAGGTTATCACCTGGACATATAAGGGCCCACTGGGTAGGCCTTACGGCTCAGATTTTGACAATCCCAAATCTAACTTTCCAGGGAAAGTACAGGCGCGGGGTGCTGGTCTTTCTTACAAAAGGTTCTTTTGGAAAAGAGCCTACGCACAGGGACATTCAACACTACTGCATCAAAACTACCTAGATCCTGCGGGCAAAAAAATCCAAAGTGGAATACAGTTATTCAATACCTTGCGTCTTGGTTATCAGTTTTGTTTTTTCAAAAACCGGCTATTTTTAGAACCGTCTATCGCTTGCACATTTTGGCCGATAAACACCCACTTACCCGAATCGTTTCAGGTTCAGGAAGACAAATTTCCCAATTACTTTCTGGGTGAACCCGGCCTTCATTTTGGATTCAATTTTTAGCCAATCGTTTTCTAATCCTACTCAGTGTTTCCGGTTTTACACCCAGATAACTGGCAATCTGATATTGGGGCACCCGATTCAACAAGTCGGGTCTTTCCCGTTGGAGTTTTTCATATCGCTGCTCAGGCTTCAGGGAAATATATTCCACCAGCTGGCTTTGTTTTTCGCCTAACATCTTCTCAGTCCCCTGACGGCAAAAGGTCTCGAAGCGAGGAAACTCTTCGTACAGTTGTTTTTCTTTTTGTGCATTCAACACTGCTACTGTTGTGGTTTCGTTGCATTGAAAGTACTGCTTTGATGGCACTCCATTCGCAAGGCTATTAAAATTCACTACAGACTGCTGCTCGGTAAAAAAGGCTGTCGTTTTCTCTTCCCCATCGACCAACTCATACTCTCTCACACATCCTTTTATTACAAAAAAAGCATTATGAGCTATTTGTCCGGCACGAAGCAAAAGCGCCCCCTTTTCATATGTCTTTATGGGAAAGCTCGCTTCAATTGCCCGTTTTTCTTCTTCTGTCAGGGGAGTCATACTCGACATCATTTCTACGAGAATGTGCTTCATTTTGTACGAATTTTGGTATTGAAGTGCAAGGGTTATTGTTTACTTCCTCCATTGGTACTTGTTGCCATCGTTATCAGTAATGGGCTGTACGGGAGTTTTCGAAGAGGCTGTTCCCAGAGAGACCTCATGCAGGCGAGCGAGTTCCACCTGATTGCTAAGCAGCTCAGTAACTTCCATAGTACGGCCGGCCACTTCCTGCAGCTCGAGCCACACCTGCCCGCATTTCATCAAACAGGAAGACACAGGCGATATGCGGGAATTGTTGTTACGCACAGCCTCAAAACCCATGTGTGTCTCATACCACCGCACACTATTTTCCACCTCGGAGGTAGTTACAGCCAGGTAGTGTGCTTTGAAATAATTGAACGTCTTTTTTTGAGCAGGTGTAGCCTGAAAAAGCCTCACCCTATTGCCATCCGGATCTACCAGCACCACAGTGGTAGCCTGAAAATACTCGTTATACTCCGGTTGCTGTACTATGTTAATTCCCCTTCCTTCGTACTGATACAAAAGACTGTCTAGATCGGAACACAAAAAACCTATTTCATAAAATCCATTGATACGCTCCTTTTTCTCCGGCAATTTCACCTGACTCGCTGTGACCGTTCGCTTGGCCGTTACTACAGTCAGACTAAAATGCCCGTTTTCGATGATTGCCAATTCTCCCCTCTTCGATTTTTTTACTTTGAAATTTAGATGCCTGACATACCAGCTGGCTGATTTGATAATATCACGAGCTACCAAAGTGGCTCCCTGTAGCTGTAGCTCCTCGTTTTTAACTTCCTGCGCACCTGCACACAGCCCCATTCCCATGAGCAGCACCCATACTTTCAATCCCTTCATATCTCTACTCGCTTTTCTTTAAAAATACCAGGTTCTTAGTCTTACTTCTATTTCGTCTGTTTCTACCAGCCTCTTAAACTCCTTTACATCACTATAACCGTTTTTTCCTCTAAAATGATAGGGGTAAACTATTGTGGGCTTAAATTCGGAAACTGCACCGGCAGCTTCAGCCACATCCATCGTATAGGGCAGGTTCATGCATACAAATGCTACGTCTATGTTTTGCAACGTTCGCATCTCGGGTATACCGGACGTATCGCCCGATATATAGATACGCTTACCTCCTATAGTAAGTATATAGCCGTTTCCCCGGCCTTTTGGGTGTCTACTGTTTTCTGTTTCAGGCAAGTTGTACATCGGCACAGCTTCTATTTTTATGCCTTTCAGGTCTAGGCTCTGACCGTTTGGCAACACCCGCACCTGCTCGTAATGGCGCGGTATACCGTTGGCTACTGCTGGCGGGGCTACCACAGGCAACTTACCGGCAGCCATCCTATCCAATGTAGGCAAACTAAAGTGGTCGCCGTGTATGTCTGTAATAAGCACCATAGTGGGCTTAGGAATATCTTTAAAATATTTGTGATCGCCAGCCGGATCAATATATACAACCTCCTGCCCCCATTGAATAGCAAGCGTAGCATGATTGATCGGCATAAGGGTAACATCACCTTGTGCGGTACTGATCTTGTCGTGCTGAGACCAGACCTGTACCGGGCTGATAATCAATAAAAAAAATGCAACAATACTGTATTTTGTAATCCTCTCCATGACATATAATTTTACATTTCTCATAAAGTTATATAGAATTCGATATCATTGAAGAGGTTCTTCCGTTTAATTATTGTTTTCTGTTTAGACATCAAACCCTTTCTGCATTGAAGAAATTCCTTATTATCGTCACATTTATTGTATGTGTGGGAGACTTGAGAGCTGCTAATAACGACAGTATACCCATGCTACTGATGGATATGAATGTGCAGATAGAAGCTACCGAAGGGGTCAACAATATGTATAACTTTGATTTTGCCCGTGCCGACGGGCAATTTAGGTGGCTGAAAAAAAAGTATGGCTGGCACCCTCTGCCTTACTTTATGCTGGGGCTAAGCCAGTGGTGGCGTATGGTTCCCGACATTAGCAACACTGCATACGACGAAACTTTTTTCGCCTACATGGATAGTTCGTTGCTTGTCTCGCAGCGCTTGTTTGATCAGGGCAGCACCGTTGAAGGTGGTTTTTTTCTCTCAGCCACTTATGCTTTTATGGGGAGGCTACATGCAGAACGTAGCAACTGGACAAAAGCCGCTGCTGCCGGCAAAAACGCACTGAAGTACCTCGAGTACTGCCGCGACAAAGGGGAGTATGGGGCCGAAATTTTATTCGGCGATGCGCTCTACAACTACTATTCTGTGTGGATTCCGGAAAATTATCCTTTGCTAAAGCCAATCATGATTTTTTTCAAAAACGGCGATAAGGAATTAGGCATAAAACAACTAAAGCATGTGGCCAACAATGCTTTTTTTACCCGAACAGAAGCACAGTATTTTCTCATGCGAATACTGGCCAACGAAGAAAACAATCCACTGGCAGCACTACCTGTGTCGGAATATCTGGCTACTACTTTTCCAAACAACCCCTACTTTCATCGGTTTTATACCCGACTGCTCTACGCTACAGGTCGCGACTCTCAGGCTGAGCAACAGGCCCTTTCTATTCTCCAAAAACTCGACAGTGGGTATGTAGGCTATGAAAGTAACAACGGCCGATATGCTTCTTTTTTTCTCGGAGAAATTTATCGCAAGCGTTATCAACGGGAAAAGGCAAAAACATACTATGAAAAGGCCGTGGAGTTTGGCCTTGAAGCCAATGCTGAAAAAATGGGATATCACTTGTACTCACTGCTGAACCTGGGGAAAATCGCTTATCAGGAGGGTGAACCTAATCTGGCTAGAGAATATTTCAAAGAGGTAAAAAAACTGGCTAAAGGCAAACACCCTGCACACAAGTTAGCGTCCCGATATATGAAAGAAATGCGCAAGGATTAATCTCTTAGGATTTGAAGGAAGTTGGCTGTATTTGCCTGCACTGAATACTGGTCGATTACCTTTTGCCTACCCTGCTTACCCATATATTCCCTCAACCGGCTGTCTTCCAACAATATTTTCAATTTCAGCTTCCACTCTTCAGGAGTAGTACACAAAAAACCGTTGATACCATCTTCTACAATGTGGGCATTGACGCCCACGGGCGACACTACCGCCGGTATTTCCAATGCCATATACTGCAATGCTTTGAAACCACACTTCCCTTTCGCCCACTCATCGTCTACCAGCGGCATAACTCCTATATCCATTCGGTTGAGATCGGCTACCTCCTGCGTTTTACCCCAGGACAGGTATTGTAGGTTTGGCAAATCAAATTCCGGAGGTGCATTGGAAATATACAAAAACGTAAACGCATACTCCTCGGCCAATTGACGAAGCACACTTACCAAAGGCTCCAGATACTTACCCGTTGAATGAGTGCCAGTCCAGCCTATCACAGTTTTTTTATTGCTTCGATTTCCGGGTTTATGTCTGTTTTCTGTATCCACTGTCGTGGGATTTAACCTCACATCATGGCAAAACTGCGATGCATAGTCCCTCAGGTAGTGATTGCCCACAGAAACTCGCTGACTCCACTTACAAATGGTTTTTACTTTTGTATGCCACTTGACTACTGCTGCCACAGCATTAGCCTTGGTGGTATTTGGCAGCCAGATAGCATCGTCAAAATCATATACAATGCTTTTTTGAAACACTTTTGCCACCAGCCATTCGATTAGCGGTGGCCCTACCGGTGCAGCTTCTCTATGTATAAAAACTTTATCGAACCGCTGCAGCCTGGCCAGGACGCTTAGCCTTCTTACACCCCCCCGAATCATTCCCAAACTTTTTTTGACCGTATTTCCCTCTTTGTACAAAACCTGCCAGGTATCCAAGTCAAGAAAAGGGTGCACCTCATAGCAAATACCCTCCCTATCCATAGCAGCAAAGTACTGTTCGAACCGAAAACGCTGGGATGGTGCTTCGTCTAAAGGGTAAGGTACAAGAAAAAGTATTTTCATAATCCGGATGCTATGCCTGCAAACTTATGAGATTCGGGTAGAAAAAAATCAATCTCTCAGAAAATGAGCAATTACCCGAGTGTTCGTATAAATTTACCCTTTGAAAAAAACAAACCAAATCCACCTGACACTCAGGACAAATTTAGTCGAATGAAAAAAGCGTTAATTACCGGTATCACTGGACAAGATGGAGCCTACCTGGCTGAATTTTTACTCAAAAAAGGATATGAAGTTCACGGCATCAAACGACGAAGCTCGTCTTTCAACACCGACAGGATAGACCACCTTTATCAAGATCCTCATGTGGACAACCAAAAATTCATCCTTCACTATGGCGACCTTACTGACTCTCTCAACCTAACCAGAATCATTCAGGAGGTGCAACCCGATGAGATTTACAACCTCGGTGCAATGTCGCATGTGAAAGTAAGCTTTGAAGAACCGGAATACACCGCCAACACCGACGGGTTGGGTACACTACGCTTGCTCGAAGCTATTCGACTATTGGGTTTGACCGAAAAAACCAGAATTTATCAAGCTTCTACATCTGAACTTTACGGGCTTGTACAAGAGGTGCCTCAGACAGAAAAAACCCCTTTTTACCCGCGCTCACCGTATGGTGTAGCCAAGTTATACGGTTACTGGATTACGGTAAACTACCGAGAAGCTTACGGTATATATGGTGTCAATGGCATACTGTTTAACCATGAAAGTCCCCTACGAGGAGAAACCTTCGTTACCCGAAAAATAACAAGAGCTGTTTCTCGCATTGCCCTGGGCCAGCAAAAAACACTCTATATGGGCAACCTAAACGCCAAACGCGATTGGGGGCATGCCAAAGACTATGTAGAGGCTATGTGGCTCATGCTCCAACAGGACAAAGCCGAAGATTATGTACTGGCAACTGGGGTAACTACTTCTGTACGTGATTTTATCATTAAAGCTTTTCAGGTTCTCGGTATCACTATCGGTTTTAATGGAGAAGGCGAAGCGGAAATGGGTAGTGTAGAAAAATGCGACAACCCCGACTGGAAGCTGTCGACAGGTCAGATAGTAGTACGGATTGACCCCAACTACTACAGGCCTACGGAGGTAGACCTGCTAATAGGAGATGCCAGCAAGGCTCAGGAAAAGCTAGGCTGGAAACCTAAATATGACCTGGATGCTCTGATAGGTGAAATGGTAAAAAAAGATCTACAGGAAGCCCAAAAGAACCAGTATCTACAGGAAGGTGGACACCAAACCCGAAACGATGGAGAAGGACAGTAAGATATACATAGCCGGTCACCGGGGCATGGTGGGCTCGGCCATCTGGCGGTTGTTAGAAAGTGAAGGTTATACTCGCTTGATCGGCAAAACCTCTACTGAGCTGGATTTGCGCAACCAACAAGCGGTAGCTGATTTTTTTGAGCAGGAAAAACCCGAATACGTGTTTCTGGCTGCTGCCAAAGTAGGCGGTATAGTCGCCAACAATACTTTCCGTGCCGATTTTTTGCACGATAACTTACTCATTCAATCCAATATCATCCATCAGGCTTATATCCATAAGGTGAAAAAGTTGCTTTTTCTCGGATCATCCTGCATATACCCTAAAATGGCTCCACAACCGCTGAAAGAGGACTACCTACTCACCGGCCCTCTGGAGCCTACTAACGAGCCCTACGCGATCGCCAAAATAGCCGGCATCAAAATGTGTGATGCCTACCGCGACCAATATGGGTGCAACTTTATTTCGGCCATGCCCACCAACCTGTATGGGCCCAACGACAATTTCGACCTGCAAAACTCCCACGTTCTTCCGGCACTGATAAGAAAATTTTGTGAAGCCCGGGAGGAAAAGAAAAAATATGTACAAATTTGGGGTTCTGGACGTCCAAAGAGAGAGTTTCTACATGTGGACGACCTGGCGCAAGCGTGCCTTTTTTTAATGAAATCTTATAGTGAATCGGGGCTGGTGAATATTGGTGTAGGTGAAGACATCAGTATCAAGGAGTTAGCAGAATCCATCGGACGCATTGTCGGCTTTGAAGGAGATTTGGTTTTTGACAGTGAAAAACCAGACGGCACTCCCCGCAAGCTTATGGACGTATCCAAGATCAACGCAATGGGCTGGAAAGCATCAATCAGTCTGGAAGAAGGTTTGAAAAGAACAGTGAAAGAATATCAACTATCGCTAAAAAAGTAGATGGGGCTTCAGGATTTTATCATTACACCAATCTTTTTAATCTTCACTTATATCATTGCCTTTTGGATAAAGAGCAAAGTAACAGATAAACAAAACTCTAAATATTTCATTCCTGGTTTAACTGCAAAAATTTTAGGCGCGCTATCTCTCGGCTTCATCTATCAATTTTACTATGGTGGTGGTGACACATTTACTTATTTTCATCTGGGGAGCAAATATGTGTGGGAAGCATTTAAAAACGATCCGCTGATTGCTCTAAATCTTATTTTTTCAGAAATGAAATACTCTCCCTCGAATTTTGAGTATGCTAGTAAAATTTACACCTATGGAGATAGCGCTTCTTATTTCGTTGTTCGTTTCACCGGGCTCCTGGACATTATCACATTACACACTTATTCAGCAACGGCTGTCTTATTTGCAGGAATCAGCTATTCTGGTATATGGATGCTATTCCTTTCGTTTTACAAACAATACCCAAATTTCGCTAAACACATAGCTATAGGTACACTATTTGTACCTTCCGTTTTTTTTTGGGGGTCAGGTATTATGAAAGATACCCTTACAATCTGTGCTATAGGGTGGCTATTTTATTCTTTTGTTCATCTCTTCATATTTAAGAAGGTCAATATTCTCAATATTGTACTTTTTATAACTAGTTTTCTTGTCTTATACGTCGTGAAAATATATATCATTATCTGCTTTTTGCCAGCACTAGCTTTTTACCTCTACCTCAACTACCAGAAAAACATTAAGAATTATATTTTAAAGGTATTACTAGCACCAATTTTATTTGGCATTGCGATAGGATCGGCTTATCTAACGACCATTATGGTTAGTTCTGGACACTATAGATATTCTATAGATTCTATTCTATACACTGCAGAACAAACCGCAAAATGGAATTATTATGTAAGTGAAAGGGAAAAAGGATCTGGATACACTTTAGGTGACTATGACTTCTCTCCAGCCGGGCTTGCAAAAAAATTTGTTCCTGCTGTTATCACTTCTTTTTTCAGACCTTTCCTTTGGGAAGCAAAAAATCCAGTAATGGTACTTTCTGCTCTTGAAAACTCTATTATACTATACCTATTTCTTTCATGCTTATTCCGTGGAAAGTTTGTTTACTTCTTTGAGCATCCTGCTTTTATTTTCTGCCTTATATTCTCAATTCTATTCGGTTTTGCTATAGGTGTAACAACATACAACTTTGGTTCTTTAGTCAGATATAAAATACCTATGATACCATTTCTAATCATCCCTCTACTATTATTAAGAGGACAAACTGTACCTATTCCTAAAAGTTGATGAGTAAAACTATTATTTCACCTGCTTCTTCTCAAAAGCTTAATGTTAAAGAATTGTGGAGCTACCGAGATCTTTTTTGGGTATTGGCTCTACGAGACTTAAAAGTTAGGTATGCTCAAACTCTACTCGGAATTACATGGGCTGTTATACAACCTATAACTACTTTACTCATTTTCGTTTTAATATTTGACAAAGCAATACAAGTAAACACTGGTGATATCCCTTACCCTGCCTACGCACTTTGTGGCATGACAGCCTGGTCTTATTTTTCATTTGTAATGAACCAAAGTGGTACATCAATTATTGGTGCCCAGGAAATGATTAAAAAAATTTACTTCCCTCGATTAATCATCCCCCTAAGCAAAAGTTTGGTAGCCTTTGTCGATTTTTTTATTTCTTTGAGCCTCACTCTCATATTACTTATATGCTACAATATTCCTCTTACTAAGGGGGTTCTGTTTTTACCCGTTTTTATAACCATCAACATCCTTTTTGCCCTTGGAATAGGGATTTGGCTTAGTTCTCTTACAGTTCGTTTCCGAGACTTTCAACACATTGTTCCTTTTATGGCTCAAATTGGGCTTTATGCATCACCTATAGCATACCCCTCGTCTTTTATCCCTGAAAAATATAAACTCTTATACTACCTAAATCCAATGGCTGGTATTGTTGATGGTTTTCGATGGTGCTTGTTAAATACCTCTACTCCTAACCCTTACTCATTTATCTCTTTTGGAATCGTTTTTCTCATTTTTGCTTCAGGAATATGGTATTTCAAAAAAATGGAAAGAACCATGGCTGACCTAGTATAACATGACTGACTTTGCTATCAAAATATCAAACTTATCTAAAAAATATAAAATCGGGCAGCACAAACATTCTTCCCTTAGGGAGACTTTAATGAATTTTTCTAAAGAAAAAGATTCAAGATATTTTTGGGCCTTGCGCGATATTAATTTAGATATAAAAAAAGGAGATGCCATAGGGATAATTGGCAAAAACGGAGCTGGCAAAAGCACACTCTTGAAAATTCTAAGTAAAATCACTTACCCTACTTCTGGCAGGGTAGAGCTTAATGGTCGTGTATCTTCTTTGCTTGAAGTTGGAACAGGGTTCCATCCAGAGCTCAGCGGTAGAGAAAATGTGTTTCTAAATGGCACTATACTTGGAATGCGAAGAAATGAAATCAAAGCTAAATTCGATGAAATTGTTGACTTTAGTGGTGTAAACAACTTCATCGACACTCCTATCAAACACTATAGCAGTGGCATGAAGGTGCGGTTGGCTTTCGCTGTAGCTGCTTTTTTAGAACCTGAGATACTAATCATCGATGAGGTGCTTGCTGTAGGTGATGCAGAGTTTCAAAAAAAATGTTTGGGCAAAATGGAAGATGTTACTGGTGAAGGGCGTACTGTTTTGTTTGTAAGTCATAATATGGCCGCTATTGACAAGTTATGCAAGAAAGCTGTTGTGCTCAACTCCGGCAAGGTAGTTTTCTCAAGCGACACAAAATCTTCTATTAAGCAATACTTAAAGCTCAATCAAAGCAAAAGCAATATTAAGCTTGAACAAAGAAAAGACAGGAAAGGCACTGGAGAACTTACTTTTACAGATGTGAAAATTTTAAGCCTTTACAAAACTGAAATTAACCACATCGAACTTGGTAGTGACCTTCAAATAGAACTATACTATAAAATTAACAACCCTAACGTTAACCTTGAAGGGGCTCACTTCTCTGTCAACATCTTGGACAAAAATGACATGACCATTATTCACCACAGCAATCTATTAGTCGGCAAAACTTTTACTAGTACAAATATTCTAAACACAAACAAGGTAACATTCTCATTGAGTTGTGTTACTCTTACTCCTGGCGATTATTACCTCTCTATTGACTGTGTAAACAAAACAACATATATAGATTGTATAAGTAACGTAGCAAAGTTTTCCGTAATCGAAAAAGCTCTTTTTAATTATGTAAGTAAACCACATGCAGGAATAGTAGTGGTAGAAGGAGACTGGAGAATATGACAAATTATATCCGATGAAGAGTAGCTCTCATAACAAAATACTCCATTCATGTTTTTCAAACTTGACATTATAAAAATCAATTGCCTTCCAATGACACTTCTACTTTAAGACAAAGGAAATCTAAAGCATAAACACCAGTTAAAATTGATTTTGGGCGCAGGACGAACGCAATATTCAGGGTGGATTGCAACAGACTACCCTGTTTTTGACATATTTAAGAGTTGGCAATGGTCGTTTTTGTTGAAAGGAACAAAACTCGACAATATATTGATGGAACATGTTCTGGAGCATTTTACCAAAAGACAGGTTGGCGCATTTCTAAGATTGGCAAAAAAGTATTTGAAACCCAATGGAATTATAAGAATAGCTGTGCCTGATGGTTTTCATCCAAATCCTGATTATATAGAATTTGTAAAACCAGGCGGCTCAGGACCCGGGGCAGATGACCACAAAATACTTTGGAAATCTTAAGAGGCAATCTGGCTAAAACCAAACAAGTCAATTTGAACAACCTGGCACTAGGAGATGTTCAAGAGGAAATAGACATTTATACCTATGTGGATCAAAAAACATCGGGACATACCAGTGCCTATTCTGATGTTTTGATGGACAAACGAAAAAAGGATGACATATTAAAATTAAGCGTTTCACAAATTACTCTGGAAAGCTATTGTAGTGAAAATAATATACCCTACATTGACTTTTTGAAAATAGATGTGGAAGGTCATGAGTACAAGGTGCTACTTGGTGCTGCTAACCTCCTAAGAAGCAATTCTATTAAGGTTATACAGTTTGAATACAATGAAATGAATGTAGCTTCCCGGGTGTTCCTGAAAGATTTTTACGAAATTTTGCCAGGGTTTTCCTTTTATAGAATCTTACCAACCAAGTTATTGCCATTGGGTGATTATGACCCAATTAATGAGGTATTCAAAATCCAGAATATTGTTGCCATATACAAAAATAAATCACTCTAGATAATGCTCAAGTACCTTAAAAGGCAAAAATGGATTTGGTTGGATAGAATTGTTTTGAGAAGGCTTATTAGAAATCAAAAGCATAAACACCAGTTAAAATTGATTTTGGGCGCAGGACGAACGCAATATTCAGGGTGGATTGCAACAGACTACCCTGTTTTTGACATATTTAAGAGTTGGCAATGGTCGTTTTTATTGAAAGGAACAAAACTCGACAATATATTGATTGAACATGTTCTGGAGCATTTTACCGAAAGACAGGTTGGTGCATTTCTAAAATTGACAAAAAAGTATTTGAAACCCAATGGAATTATAAGAATAGCTGTGCCTGATGGTTTTCATCCAAATCCTGATTATATAGAATTTATAAAACCGGGCGGCTCAGGACCCGGGGCAGATGACCACAAAATGCTTTGGAATTATAAGAATTTTTCTAAAATCGCTAACGAAAACGGGCTTCAAGTGAGACTTTTAGAATATTACGATGAAAATGGCGAATTCAAATCATTTGATTACGATCAAACCGATGGAATAATAACACGTACGCGCAAGAAGCAAAAGGGGTTATATGATTTTGACTATAGTTCTCTGGTTCTGGATTTAGTAGTGGGAAGGTAATGTTCCCATGAAAGCTGGTCTTTACCCTTCAATGCCAATCATACTTTTTTGTCATTGGGTCGGTAAAGACAGACTTCAGGTTTTTGATATAAGATGCCTTGATTTTTTTAGACTTTTTAATTGCCAGGAGAAACTGCTTGAAATAATCAATTTTTTTATTCAAAAATGCTCGTTTGTTGTATTTCCACAATAACCCCCAGTGACGGTCATACTGGTGGACTACACTCACAGGATTTCCATCCTTGTTCAAAACCTCATTGTATTTAGATAACCTAATTTCATTAATGGGCTTGTGTGAAGAAATTGTTGACAAAATCTCTGAATCGTCTTTTACGATTCTTAACCCTGTTATCTTGTATACATAAATCAAATAATTATGAATTCCCTGATCCAAACCACCTAGGTTTTCAAATTTAATGAGCTCTCTTACCATTAAAGAAAAATAATTCTGCATTAATTGAAATGCACCGCCAGTAAATCCAGAACAACTGATTGTATTAGGCCCCAGTTTATTGAGTATTTCATCGCCATATGCATGTCGAATCCAAAGTTGTGTATAGTGGTTAAGACCAATAGTTTCTTTGTCATTCTCAAGAAAACAATACAAAGCATTAGAATTAATAGATTCAAATGGGTTTCTTTGAAAAAACACATCTCTTACATCAGAGTGTATGACAGTTTCATATTCCCCTTTGTGGTTTTGAAGGTATGTATGATAAAAAAAATAGCGCAATGAATTCGGCGATAAAACTTTCTCTTTTATCGGATCTAAACTTGCGTTCAAGTAAGCATACTGTAAACCATCTATCCTATTTTGATAATAAGGAATGCATTCAATAGCATACTTTTCATATAGTTCTCGAATGGCTTTTTTGTCAATTTTTTTGTAAAAAAGTACAACGTGACAGTCCGAGTTTACTTTTCTCAAAGATGAGAAAAATAATGAAATTTGACTTAGATTATAGTTCTCGGCTATAGTTAGCAGTAAGTTTTTCATCTATTACAGCGGTTTAAAATATTACTTACTCTCTTAATTCTCACTAATAATAGAGCAAAGTATTTCTATCAATGATACTACTTAACAAAGTTAATTTAGCTTGGAAGCTTCTTCTCAATTACACATCTAATTTGACCTATTATTTAGGTAAACCAAAAACCGTAGGCAAACCAAAAGTAATTTTTGACTTGAACGACCGTCGAGTGGAACCTTATTACTTTTTATTGATATATTCTTTTCACAAAGCTGGATTTAATGTTGTAATTAGAAATAGTTTTATGTTTATAGCAAACATAAGGAAGACTGGCCATTTCCTCTTTGAACTGCCTAGGTTAATAATTAAACTCTTCCCTTACAAAAACATCCAACCTGAAGACATCATTATAACTGACAAAATAGAGAAAGTCAATAAATATACAGCACAAAAAAAAATTCACATATCATTCGATGTTTATAGTTCTAAACTTAAACATGAAGCTTTCATTACAATGCCTTTTTTCATGAGCCCCAATCAATACATCTATGGATACGACAAGGAAATAAAAGATTTAAGAAAGTCAGAGAGGAAAATGAAAATTTTCTTCTCCGGCAATCAGAATAAAATCAACTACACTCATTCTATTTTTCAAGACTTTTTTAAGATAATGAATAGAATAGAGATTCTGAATACCTTAAAAAACACCTTGACACCAGATGAAATATTGATCATAAATGAGAAGAAAAAGTGGACATTCTTGGAAGATTCTTTTCAAAATAAATTCGTACTTAATCAGTGGACATGGTCTCAGGGTAACTCAGAAAATTTGGATTCACGGGTATCTACAGAAAACTGGTTGAAGATTTTAAGCAAAAGTCATTTTTTCTTAGCTACACCCGGCATACGAATGCCTCTATGTTTCAATGTGACAGAGGCAATGTCTGTGGGTACGATACCAATTATACAGTACCCTCAATACTACGCCCCTCCATTACAAGATATGAAAAACTGTATAGTTTTTAAAAATAGCGAAGACCTAACAGAGAAGGTAAGGTTTGTTTTATCGTTAAGCACCAAAGCAATCAAAGAGCTTAGAGCAAATGTTATAGATTATTTCGATCGACATTTACAGTTAGAAAACCTTCCCCAAAGTATAAAAGCGATAGACGATAAAAACTCTACCCTTCTAATAAATGCCACCGAAGTAAGTTACGCATCCTATTTGAAATCAAAATGTTCGGCATCCTAAATTTTAATAAACAAACGACATTATCAAAAAACTTTGATAAGTGATTACACAAATTAGGTTCCACATTAGCCCGAAATCATGGCAAAAAACCATACAGCACAATTGCAAATACCTGTGGTGGAGGCATGAGAACTTTGATTACAATTTTAGCACAAATGGAGAATCTTTTGTCATAAAATCTATAATTCCTAGCCTAGATTCCAATTCACATGTATTTGATGTAGGAGCCAATCACGGTCAATGGTCTAAAGAATTTCGAACTTATTCACCTGACCCTATCCTCCATGTTTTTGAAATATCTCCCATAAATTATGAAAAGCTTGTAAAAAACTTAAACGCAGATGCTAAAACTAAAATAGTTAACTTGGGAATGAGTAGTTCTTCAGGATGTATAGATTTCTACCACAATAAGTCTAACCCCTCAAACAGCAAATTCATTAAAGATGAAAGTCTTTCAGAAGAAGATATTGTCCACATGGAGTTAAACGTCACCTCTATTGATGAGTATTGTTCAATAAACAAAATTAACCACGTCAACTTTCTTAAAATAGATACAGAAGGGATGGACTACAATGTGCTTCTAGGAGCATCCAGAATGCTCTCCAACAATAAAATTGATTTTATTCAATTTGAATATGGAAGATCATCAGTCGATACAGGACACCTTCTTAAAAACCATTTTGAACTACTCCATTCATATGGGTATAAAGTCGGCAAAATATATCCAAACTATGTTGATTTTAGACCTTTTGATAGAGACATGGAAGATTTTATAGGGCCAAATTACCTGGCGGTCAATTCTAAAATGACTAATTTGATCAATATTTGGTCAAGATAAATTATTGCTATACCAGTGCAACGGATTTCTATTATCACCCCTTCATATAATCAAGTAGAATATATTGAAGAAACCATTTGTTCTGTACTTTCTCAAAACTATCCAAGTCTAGAGTATTTTATCGTTGATGGGGCTAGTCAGGATGGCTCGGCTGATGTAGTACAGAAATATCAAAAACAATTGACTTGGTGGATAAGTGAACCTGACAAAGGACAATCAAACGCCATAAATAAAGGAGTAAGAAAATCAACAGGTCAAGTAATCAATTGGCTCAATAGTGATGACTACTATGAACCTTGTGTTCTTTATGAAATAAATGATTTATTTTCTCTAAAATCGACTCAAGCAGTCTGTGGTCGATCCAGGTTGTTTGACAAAAACGGCAATCATAATATTTCCAAAGGCACTGACATATACTATAATAATCTACCAAAAACCATAGGATGGGCCAGAATAGATCAACCTGAAACTTTTTTCTCAAAATACGCCTGGGATAAAGTAGGTCTGCTTAACGAACAACTGGATTTCTGCATGGATAGAGAATGGTGGATTCGATACCTTTATCATTTTGGCCTTTCCGGAATTGTCAAAACAGACAAAGTCTTAGTCAACTTCAGGTTGCATGAAACTTCGAAAACCACAACATCTCAAACTAAGTTTCAAGCTGAGCACCATTCTCTTTTCTATCAAATGGGGACAGTAGCCAATAATAATCGTGCTTGTGAATTTCTCTCTACCCATCTGGGTGTAAACAAAGAATTGGAAACAAGTATCTCTAGCTGGACAAACAAAGAATTAGCAGCTAAAAGCTTTAATTATTACCTTCTCAAAACTGCCAATGAGCACTATGCACAGGACAATAATGAATTTGCTAAGGAGCTTTTAAGTGAGATTGAAGAAAGTTGGCTTGCCCCGGAGGATTATAGGTTATTTAATTCATTGAGAATAAAAGTTCGTCTCCCTTTATCTGTTATTCATTTTTTCAGATCAAAACATGACAAGAACTGATATAACAGTTATAGTCCCTACGTTTAATGGAAGACAAAAACTTCCTCATCTCTTAAAATCACTTGAAAATCAATCCATCAAAGGATATGAATTAATTGTTGTCATAGATGGTTCGACAGATGGAACAATCGAATTTTTAAGAAAATACAAGTCAAATACCTTTACGCTTAAACCCATTTTTCAGGAAAACAAAGGTCGTGCTGCTGTCAGAAACAAGGGAGCATCTATAGCAAAAGGTCGATTACTTGTTTTTTTTGATGATGATATGACTCCCCTTGAAGATGTATTGTTTAAGCATAATAAATTTCATCTAACCCACAAGAATGCCATTTGCGGAGGAAACCAGATCGAAAACCCTGAAAATGCAGTGACGGAGTTTGACCAATACAGATGCTATATCCGAGACAAGTGGAATGAGCCTTTCGATAAAAAAAGTAAATTGAATAAAGACAATTTACACTTAACAGCCGCTAATTTTTCAATCCCCAGAGAAACTTTTCAACAGTTAAAAGGTTTTGAAGAAACACTTACAGACTCAGAAGACATTCACCTTGCATACAAGGCTATTCAAAATGGAGTAAGTGTGTATTTTGACCCGAATATCATTGCCTGGCATAATGATTTTGTGCCAATTGAAGACTATATAAAAAGAAGGAAGGAGTATATGAAAAGCTTTAAGGGATTATTACGGTCAAATTTCCCCTCAGAATGGAAGGCCAAGCACGCACCACCTAAACCTGGGGTAAAAAAATTGTGTTTTCATCTATTTTCCTTCAACTTTTGGTTGACTTTAACAAAAAGGAATTACCTGTTCTTTTTGCCAAAAAAAATAAAGTATAAACTGTACGATGTTATAATTACAGGACATTCATATTTTAACAACAATGACTAAAAAGGTAGTTTATGTCATATCAAATATTGATAGATGGGTAGCTTTTGAGTGGGTCTACAACAGTTTTATAAATTCCACAATTACTATTGATTTTATCATAATCAGCCCAAAGGAAGGATACTTTTGTCAGTTCCTGGAAAAGAATAAAGCAGACTTCTACCATATTCCATTCAAAGGAAAAAAAAGCTATCCACACATTATATCCAAATTATATTCAATTTTTACAGAAAAGAAATATGACGCTATACATTGCCACTTTTTAGATGCCACCATATGTGGCCTAACAGCTGGGTATATTGCTGGCATAAAAAAACGAATATTCACCAGGCATCATAGCGATTTTCATCATCAATATGCTCCTAAAGGCATTCTTCTTGATAAATATTGTAATTCGTTATCAACGAAAGTTGTTGCCATTAGCTTGGTAGTCCAAAACATTCTGATAAAGAAAGAAAATGTAAAGCCTGAAAAAGTTGTTATTATCAATCATGGATTCGATTTTTCTTTCTTTGGTAACATCCCCGATAATGAAATAATGAGATTAAAAAACAAATATAGCCTACACCAGAAATTTACAATTGGGGTAATATCAAGGTTTATTGAGTGGAAGGGAATCCAATACATCATACCTGCCTTCAAACAATTTGTGACCCAGAACCCCAACTCTGTATTGGTCTTAGCCAATGCAAATGGACCCTACAAAGAGCAAATAATATCTCTGCTAGAACAAAACTTGCAAAAAGAACAATATCGTTTGATTTCTTTTGAAAGCGATATTGCCATTCTTTACAAATGCTTTAACACCTTTATCCACACTCCAATCTCCCCATCTGCTGAGGCTTTCGGTCAAGTATATGTGGAGGCTCTAGCAGCTGCTGTACCGGCTATAGTCACTAAATCAGGAATTGCTTTTGAATTTATTGAGGACAAAGAAAATGCCATTTTGGTCGAATATAAAAACTCGAAGGAAATTCTAGAAGCACTGAATGTCGTAGCTACTGATGAACCCTTAAGAAAGAAACTAATGATCAATGGTAGAAAAGATGTAGAGGAATTATTTGACTTATCTTTAATGACCAAAAAACTGACTGAATTATATTATGAGTAAGCTAAATTCCATTCTTTGGTTTTTAAAAAGACCCTTATTACTACCTCAGGCCTGGGAAATTTTTAAACGGCGGATAATATACAAGAATGACGAACTTGGCAAAGAGGAAGCCCTTCGATGGGCTAAAGCTTCTTCAATACCCCAAGACTTATTTCTTCAGCAGCTTGATATTAAAAATGCCTGCTCATTTGAAGAAGAGCAACACGACAATCTTCTTGCTGCTAAAGAAACAGTGGCGCAATGTAAAATGAAAATGGGTGGGGCCGGCGCACTCAATATAATCTATAACCTCACGAAAAAATATAGTAACAAAAACATCCTTGAAACAGGTGTGGCATACGGTTGGAGTAGCCTGGCTATCTTGTCCGCCCTTCAGCCGGAAGGAAATGGACACCTGATAAGTATTGATATGCCTTATGTAAATATGAATAACGAAAGTGCCGTCGGCATTGCGGTTCCAGAGAAGTTGAAAAAATTCTGGACCTTAATCAGAAAAGCCGATAAGCAAGGTATCCCGCTGGCGCTGAAAAAATTTGCTTCAAAAGGTGGCATTGATCTAATTCATTATGATAGTGACAAAAGCTACAGCGGTAGAATGTGGGCTTATCCTCTTCTTTGGAGTGCCCTTAACCAAGGAGGGGTATTGATTTCCGATGACATCCAGGACAATACTGGTTTTAAAGACTTCTGTACATCTTTGAGCCTTGAACCAGTAATCACTGAAAGTGAAGGTAAGTTTGTTGGTGCTATCTACAAAGGTTAAATGGCTAAGGTGCTGTATTTATCATACGATGGCATTACGGATCCGCTAGGGCAGTCACAAATATTGCCTTACCTTACCGGTCTCTCTGCGTATGGACACGAATTTCACTTGATCGGTTTTGAAAAAAAAGAGACCATGTATTCTCAAGCCAATGCTGTAAAAGACACGATTCGGGAAAAACCAATTACATGGATACCGCTTACGTACCATAAGTCACCGCCAGTTTTATCCACTCTGTACGACGTGTGGAAAATGCGCCAGACAGCTACTCAGATTGTTAAAGAAAACAACATTACCATCGTACACTGCCGCAGCTATATCCCTATGCTGGTTGGCGAGTTTCTAAAGAAAAAGTTCAACGTAAAGCTAATCTTTGATATGCGAGGCTTCTGGGCAGACGAGCGGGTAGATGGCAACCTATGGAGTCTTTCTAACCCTGTCTACAAAAGGATATACTCGTTTTTCAAAAAAAAAGAAATGTCTTTCGTAAAGCAAGCCGATCACATCGTATCCCTTACCCATGCAGGCAAGCATGAGATGGTTTCCGGGCGATTGTTTTTAGACAAAAAATTAAAAATCAATTCCGATAAAATCACAGTCATTCCTTGTGCTACAGACTTAGAGCTTTTTAATCCCGAGAAGGTAAGTAAACAAATGGTAGCCAGCCTGAGAAGCAATCTGAAATTAACCTCAGATGATAAAATCCTTCTTTACCTTGGTTCGCTCGGCACCTGGTATCTGGTGAAAGAAATGCTACAGTTCTTTAAGAAGTGGCAAAAAGATCACCCAGCATACAAATTTCTCTTTGTGACCAAAGATGACATCCAATTAGTATATCAGTACTGTAAAGAATTAGATATCCCAACAGACACAATTCTTTACACTCAAGCCAACCGTCATGAAGTACCCACTTATTTAAAGCTTGCCGACCTGGGTATTTTCTTCATCAAGCCCGCCTATTCCAAAAAAGCGTCTTCAGCTGTCAAAATGGGTGAGATGATGGCCATGGGATTGCCTTTTGTTACTAATAAAGGGGTGGGGGATGCAGACTACTACATTAACAAACTCGGATTGAAAGATTCGATTGAAATAAACCAAATGAAGTTAAATTTAGTTTCAAAAATAAACCCAAATCTCTCAAAAGTGGTGTTGGACCATTTCAATTTGAAAACAGGAACTTCTAAGTTCTTAAAGGTTTACTATGCCTTGATTTAGCAAATCACATTAAAGATGCAAAAAAACACCATACCACTAATTCTTATTCATTATGGCGACTCATTTTATTTAAAATATGTTGTTAATTGTTTCAAATTAACAAATCCAAAAAAAACAATTTGGTTCCTAGGAGACGAAAACAACACCTATCTGGCAAAATACGGAGTAAATCATATCAACATTAACAAGTATTCACAAAGTGAAACAGTAAAATTATTTAATGACAGCTTCCAGCTTATTGCAGGAACTCAATTTAATTATGGTAAAAATAATGGAACTGATTATTGGGCCCGATTCGTTTTTATGAGATGGTTCATAATTTATGAGTGTGCCAAGGATTTGGGAATTGACCAATTCTGGACCTTTGATTCGGATAACATGGTTGTCAGAGATCTTAGCACTGTTGAAGACGACATGTTGAAATATAACTGTACAACACAATGTAACGGATCTTGCATGAATGGTTTCGTAAACGGGTTAGCTACAGTTAAAGGCTACTTGGATAAAATAATCTTATTATTTAATGATGATGATTATCTGAATAGGCAAAAAAAAGACATGATAAAGCACCCTAATTTCGCCTTTACAGAAATGAGAGCATTCGCAGAGTACAAAAAATCATCCACTATCAAAACAATACACCTCCAAAGTTTGGATAATGGGGGGTACATATTTGATGATTGCTTAATCACAAGTAAATTAAACACCACATTTGAACTAGATAGTTACCTTAAAAAAAACATAAAATCAGTTTACTTCTACAAGAAAAAGTTTTGTTTTAAATTAAAAACTGGAGAACTCGTTCAGGCCATGAATTTTAATCTAAGTTGGGTTGATGATTTTATTTTTAGAATCATATATTTAGAAATGTATCTTCTTTCAAAAAAGAAAACTACTATTCTCGCGTTATTTAATACTTTGTTTACAGATTTTGGAAATAAAAAGAAGATGAACTTTAAACGTAGTTTAATAAAAAGATTAATCTTACGTTCTTTTTATCTGGTCATTAACCCAAAGTTTTGAACTCGTTTTAAACTCCTATATTGTACTTAATGTTTAACAAGCCTGAATTGGAAGCAAACATTCCTTAAGGTCAAAGAAACCAAGATAAATACTTTATGGAGCTAGCTCCCATCGTACTTTTCGTATACAATCGTCCCAGCCACACTTTACAAACCTTACAAGCTCTTTCTAAAAATGATTTAGCTGACAAGTCCGTTTTGTATATATATTCAGATGGTCCAAAGCATAATGCACCAAACATTGAGCTTGACCAAATCAAAGAAGTAAGGAAAATTATAAAATCTGAGCGATGGTGTAAACAGGTGTTTATCACAGAAAGGAAAACTAACTTGGGGTTAGATGAATCGGTAATTGAAGGAGTAAGCAAACTAATATCAAAAAATGGAAACATTATAGTTTTAGAAGATGACATTGTCACATCCTTTGGATTTTTGAGATTTATGAATGATAATCTCCGCCTGTATGAATCAACCGATGAGGTTATGCATATCTCAGGTTACTGCCTTCCCGTTAAATGGAGCAAGCAAGAAACAGTTTTATTGAAGGGAGGGACTTCATCTTGGGGATGGGCAACATGGGATCGTGCATGGAAAAAATTTAATCCAAATGGGCAAGAACTATATCAATCAATCCTCCAATTAAACACTAAATACATCAATCAATTCAATTTTGAGGGTGGTTACAATTATCTTGAGTTTATAAAGTCGAACGCTGAAGGCAAGAATAATTGTTGGGACATTCGATGGTATGCATCGGTATTCTTGGAAAATGGATTTGGTGTTTGGCCAACCAAATCATTCGTTCAAAATATAGGGCACGATGGCACAGGATCGCATAAAGTCAATTCTCAAACATATGATGTAACAGAGACTTCCACATACTTCGTTTCTCAAAAACTTCAAATCAAAGATTCTATAGCTTTCAGGAAAAAAATTATTGCCTTTTATAAAGCAACTAATAACGGTTCTCTTATTTCAAAAATAAAAGCGTACCTCAAAAAAAGTTACCCAAAATAAAATATGAGAAAGGAAGTTTTAAACTACTCTAAATAATTGAATACCCTTTTTCAAAAAGTAAGGTCTATGTCATCAATAATGCACTATTAATTAGAATACGATTCTCTCTCGTTCAACAATTCTTGAGACAATTAATGAACATATAACCTTGACGAACATGGTTGGTTGAATTTAGAGTTCCATTTTGAAAAAAAAATGAAAATTTAAACTCTATTAATCATAAATTCATACTAGTAAACCTCTAATGCCAAAATTTTTACACTTCAGTACTCACGACTTTGGGGGAGCCGCAATCGCCACTATAGACTTCCATACAAATTTAAAAGCTAACGGGCATGACTCGAAAATCATGGTTTTACACAAAACAAGTAACCATAAAGACATATTATCAATAAGACCGAGTTATCTTGATAGAGGTAAAAACAAATTCAAAAAGTTTAATGCTAAAATTTCAGGTAAACATGCTTTCTTAAACAACAATGAAGTAAATAATATACTCTCACTAAAGAGCGTACTCAAAGCTTTACCCTATGTACCTGATGCAATAGTTCTTCATTGGGTTTCTGGTTTCATTAATGCAACTCTGATTTCACAATTAAGTCATAAACTCAAAGTACCGATATTTTGGTACTTCATGGACTTTTCTCCTTTAACTGGTGGTTGCCACGCTTTATGGGAGTGTGATAAATATCAAGGAAATTGTCATCCATGTCCTGCATTAATAAATTATAAAAATCCTCTTTTAGCTCAAAAACAACTTTTGTTTAAAGTAAAATACCTAAGACATTTACCAATCACCTTGCTTTTAGGAACCACTGGGCTAATTAAAATGGCTAAACTAAGTCCTATCTTTTCTCATCACCGAATGATTCATTTACCCTTGGGGGTTGATAGCAATAAGTTAAGGCCCCTAGAACAAAAGAGATGTAATAAGGATATTCCAAAAGATAAAATTAAATTATGCTTTGCAGCTAAAGACATATTTGAAGAACGTAAAGGGCTACAATTATTATTGGATTGTTTTGATGAACTACCTCCCGAAATTGCAACCAAAATTCACCTAATACTAGTAGGGGACAATTCTCATAAGTTTAAAAGCAATTCCCTATCCTTCTCCATTCGATCATTTCAAACAGATTTAGTTGCTTTAAATGAAGTGCTTAATAGTGCTGATTTTCTTATTTGCCCAAGTAAAGACGATGCGGGACCTATGATAATTAACATGGCTATAATGAGTGGGCTAGCTATTGTAGCCTTTAACGATGGTGTAGCGCCTGATATTGTTTTTCCCGGCCTAAATGGTTATTTAGCCCAACCAGATTCGAAAAGGGACCTTGTAGAGATATTGAAGAAAATTACTAGATTGAAATACAATCAAATACTCAAAATGAAAAAAAGATCACGTCAAATTGGCTTAGATAAACTATCCTTAGACAATCAATTAACTACATTTATTGCATCCTACAATCACATTAAGGATGACTATAAAAAAAATCCTTAATTGAATTGATAATATATTTCTGATCCTCAAAATTCAGTTCGTAATAAAAAGGCAATCGGACTATTCGATCAGAAAAATACTCGGAATTTGGAAGTGGTTGCCCTTTATACTGCGAGATAAAATATGGACTAACATGCAAAGGAAGGTAATGAAATACAGCCATAATTCTTTTTTGTTTTAAATGTTCCAATAATCCAATTTGGTCTTGATGTGTTTTGCAAACCAGATAGAACATATGATAATTATTCGTTGCAAAAGATGGAATATCTAGGATTTCAAATAGCCCTTCATTTTGAAGCGGCTTTAAATGATCATAATAAATATTCCATATTTTTTTACGTTGTTGCTGAATAAAATCCAAATTTTCCAATTGTGCAAATAAAAAGGCCGCATTCAACTCTGAAAGCAAATAGGATGACCCGACATCTACCCAATTATATTTATCCACCTCTCCACGAAAAAAAGCTGCTCGGTTTGTTCCTTTTTCCCACACAACCTCCGCTCTTTCCTGATAGTATTGATCATTAACACTTAACAAGCCTCCTTCACCGCAAATAATGTTCTTTGTTTCATGAAACGAATATGTTCCAAAATTCCCTATAGAGCCTAGGGGAATTCCCTTATAATAAGAATTAATACATTGCGCAGCATCTTCAACCACTTTTAAACTATACTTTTTTGCCAATAACATTATTTCATCCATAGGGCAGGCTACACCAGCATAATGCATTACTACGATAGCTTTTGTGCGATCTGTAATTAATTGCTCAAGCTGATTAGGGTCAATATTTGGATGCTCAATCTGGCTATCTGCAAATACTATTTTAGCTCCTCTAAGAACAAATGCATTTGCGGTACTCGTAAATGTATATGATGGAACTATCACCTCGTCTCCTGAGCTTATGTCAAGTAAAAGAGCTGACATCTCCAAGGCATCTGTGCAAGAAGTAGTCAGAAAGCATTTTTTTAAAGCGTAGTTGCTCTCGAAAAACCTTTGACATCTCTTTACGAATTCTCCATTTCCTGAAATATGGCCAGACTTAATAGCTTGATCAATGTAGTTTAACTCTTTGCCAGATATAAAGGGTTTATTAAAAGGAATATTCATGAATCAGCAAGCTTATTATGCTTTTAAATGAAAGCAATATTTTTTAGAATATGTAAAGAACTAATGTCGCATAGTCCTTGAAATGATGATTTTTAGTTTATCAGGTTTTCGCCATTACCACTAAAATTAGTCGCCTCTATCTATAGAGTTTTAATTACCTTAAATGATACTGCATTATTATCTTTTTTACTAACAGATAATTGCTTATGTCAACTGTCTTAACAGTAATGTCCTTTCAAGTTTTAAACCTACAAAACTTTATGACAGGCAACTATTCTTTCCTTATAAAAGGATTTTCTTGTAGGTGTTTATGAAAACCGACTTGTGGTTTTTCAAACCTGAATCCAAAGTAACTGTATAAATTTAGAACATCAATGTTACTTGAACTTATCAAAGTTTGGATTCCTTTGACTTCTCTGAGGTTAAATAAAATATTAGCCCAAAAACCATAAGCCAAGTGGCTATAACTGTTTTTAACACCTCCAAGAATTAGATTAACTCCATCGTCTACTAATTTATATGCCATGAACCCAGCAACTATATCCCCCTTCTTTAGAACCTTTATTATTGCTCCTTCATTTACTAAATTTCTAACCCAATTCTTATTTCGTTTTTGTGCTACTTTTCGATGAATTAATGGATCTTCGAAAAACCTACCGAAGTTAAATTCTAATTCAGAAATACTTTCAATTTCATCAATATCACTAGTATTATAATCTCCGACCCTTACAGGAAATCTATTCAAAATGTGTTGTATTTTATTTAATTCCAATCCATACGTTGAAACGTTTAGCGTATGTTCCACTGTGATAAAACCACTTTGCAATAGCGCTTTTTTCAATTCAGTTGAATAAGCCGGAATTCTTAATGAAATTAGAACATATGACTCTCTAAATTTCAGTTCACAAAATTGATTAATGATATTTTTAGCATTACCATTACTTGCTTCAATGAAATCAATTTCCAAAGTTTTACCATTCAATACTTTGGTATCCCAAGGTGTATCATGAAAATGAATAACACCATTTTTACTTACATATTTCATTGTTTACCTAATCAGATAGTCCCATTATCTACATGAATATTTTGTCCTGTAATAGATTTAGCTTCATTAGAAAGTAAAAAACTAATTGCATTGGCAGCTGAGTTCATGTCAACTGGTTGTTTTAATGATGTCCTTTGATAAATACGATCCTTTTGATTATCTGAAAGATTTGAACTCATATCTGTTTCCATAAAACCAACCACTAGGCAATTTGAACGAATACCTTTTTCTCCCCATTCGCGGGCAGTGTTCAATGAAAACGCTTCTAAAGCTCCTTTTGATGAGGCATACATAGACAAACCCTTATAGCCTGTATGAGCACTTATTGACGAAATATGCACAATACTTCCCTTAGTTTGGTGAAGCAACATTCGTCTTATAGCAAATTTCGTGAGAAGCATTGGTATAAAGACATTCACTTGATACATTTCCTTTATCGAATTCAACTTTAAATTGGTAATAATATCGTCATATGCAATTGCTGCATTATTGACCAATCCATGTATGGGACAATCATTACCAATCCAATCTTTAAATATTTTTTGCTGTAATTCTTCACTCTCGTGCAAATCATATCTTAACCATTTAAGATTTTCAGGATATCGTTTTAGTAATTCGCTTAATTCTTCTGATGTACTTCGACTTAAACCGTAAATTGTATATCCATTTTCCAATAAGACTTGAGCTGTTTTAAAACCCAATCCTTTAGATATTCCAGTGATTAGTACATTCATTATCAAAGCCTTTCTAATTTTCCCGATTTAGTTGTTGTAATATAATTTACAAATTTTATAATTCTTGGAATTTTATATTCTTGAATTTTAGCTTGAAGAAGCTTACGAATTGATGATTCCGTAATCTCTTTATTGTCGCATACAATTTCACTACAAATGATATTACCTAAGACAGAATTAGTTTTAGAATAGACACGTGCATTTTTTATACCTGGCAAACTCAGTATGATTTCTTCTACTTCGAGAGGATTAACTTTATACCCTCCTATGTTAATCGTGTCACTTTTACGGGAAATAAACCGAATTTTTAAAGGTTTCTCAGAAATCTTTTCAACCAAATCTCCAGTTTTATACCATCCTTTAATATTTGTGTTCAATTTTCCCAGTAAACTGCAGTGGATTAAGAGTTCCTTATTTTCAACCTTAATTAAATGTTCAAATTCTGGCTTAATACTGAAAATCTCATTACTAGATGCAAAAAGGGTTCCTGCTTCTGTAGACGCATAAATGTTAGTAATCTTTGCATTTGGGAATTTTATTTGAAGTTGATCTGCTATTGCCTTACTAAATTTTTCACCACCAGAAGTAATTCTTAACACAGATGGGAAAGTCTCCTCTGATGATAGCAAAAGCCTATAAAATGTAGGGGTAGCTGAAACATGAGTTATATGATTTTCTTTAATCTCCCTCTGAATTTCATTAGGAGTCAAGTTAAAAAGCCTGACTATAGCATCTCCATTAAACAATGCTTGAAAAAAAACCTGAACACCTGCCATGTGAGTCGGGTTATAAGCAAAACCCCAAATGTTATTTATACTTTTAGTAGTTGTTATAAATCGTGTAATTGAATTAAAATTATGTGAGATTTTCTTAGGAATACCAGTTGTTCCTGAAGTAAATAAGGTTAATCTCCAATCATCACTGGTGGCACTCAATTTTTCAACTAATTCTTCTTTACTATTAAAAACAGAAACACTTCTTCTATCTAATAATTCGGTGAACTCAGAATGTTCGGAATAACCTGTTAAAGTTATCAATTCAGATTCGGTAAAGTCTGAATCCAGAAGTATAACTTCCTTACCAAAAATCATTGAGATTATAATGTTTTTAAACACTTCGTAAAAGTCAGCTGACTTGCAATACTGATTATAAGTTAAGGAAGCATTGATATCTTTTATCAACACTTCCCACAATATGTGTCTATCTGCCTTTATGTCTTTAAAAAAAAAGTTCATTGCTTACCGTTCAATATTTCTAAAATTTCGCTAACGGTATTTACAATTCCATCTTCAAAAATATCTATATCATATTCTGCTTCAATCCTAACGGTTAACTCAGCCAAGTCAAGCGAATCAAAGCCAATATCGTTTCTAAGGTGCATTTCAGGGCTCAGAGATTCTAATTTAGTTTTTGACCTGTTTTCAAGGACTTTATTGACGATTTCAAGAATTTTTTGGCTCATTTTTTTTATATCCTCCATGTGTAAACATTTTTTAGGTGCCCCTTTAAATATTTTTTAGATTTTATCAATAACTCATTTTACAGAAGTTGACTACTTCAAACATAAATTATTGGTTTCAATCAAAACGCAATTTAAGATTACTTCAACGTTAATGATAAAAAGTACAACCAAAATCTCACTGTAATTAATAATAGAACGTTAAGCTTAAATAGAGTTTAAACCGAAATAACTCTACAAGAAAATAATTTAACTTTGCTTTTTAAATCCTCATTTTCAAATACTTTGAAATACATTTTTGCACTTTTGGCAATTTTTCGAACAAGCTTGTTCTTTGGGCAGAATTGTCCAACTTCAGATTTTGCAATTATAGATAGTAATATTTGTCAGGGGCAGTATGTTGACATTACTAATAATTCTATTAGTGCTGTCAGCTATCAATGGGACTTCTGTAGTGGAGAATTGCATGAAACTCCTGTGGTTACGGAAATAAACAGTTTAAGTGGTGACCTCAGGGATATTGAAATAGTTTCAGAAAATGATCTATGGTATGGCTTTGTTGTCAACAAAGCTGGCAAGAATATCATAAGACTGGATTTCGGAAATAGCCTTGAAAACGCCCCCACTATCAACAACCTTGGAAATATTGGTGGATTACTCAACAAACCAGCTCCTATTAAATTATTAAAAGAAAATGGTAATTGGTATGGATTAGTCCATAATGGAGGCAGCAATCAACTAATTCTTATTTCATTTGGCAGTTCGATTAATAACAACCCGTCGACTGCTGCATTTGTTGTTAATGATGTTGGTTCTGAATTTTCTAATTTGAACTACGCCTATGATAAAGGGAATTTAATAGTGGCAATGTCAAACTATTTCGGAAGTACTTTCACCCTCATCAACTTCGGTAATTCAATTACCAATTCACCAACAGTGGATGATATCATTAATACGGCAACTGTCTCTGGTGCAGGGCTCTCAGATATCACACTTATCAATAACTGTGGCAATTGGTATGGTCTAGGTACTGGTTTTGATAACAAAAGCCTCTATTTCCTCAACTTTGGAACTAATCTTTTCTCCATTCCTACAATTACCAATATTGGGGATGGCATTTTTAGTGAAAGTCCTTTACGTATTGAATTAACAGAAGAATTAAATGAATACATCAGTTTTGTGACTGGGGTAGGTGGTACATTATACAGGGTGAATTTAGGAACCGATCTATCCAATGTTTCCCTTAACATTGATGATTTAGGAACAAACGGCATTTCCGGACAACCCCAAAGCCTACAGCTTACAAAAATGAAAGGGCAGTGGTATGGTTTCCAAGGAACTAACACCGGAAAAGTCTATCGCATGGATTTTCCTCTCGATTGCGGTGAAAACATAAAGTCTTCCATTCTCCTTAATCCTCCAAACCTAACTTATAGCTCACCAGGCACTTTTAATATTCGCCTAGAAGCTACCGATGAAAATGGAATATCAACTAGTCAAACAAAGCAGATAACCGTAGCTAACTCTGTTGCACCTGATATCAGTATCTCTATTGATAACAACCAATGCCTCGCCAACACAAACACATTCACCGCCATAGACAATGGTGATATAAACTCCTACTCCTGGGATTTCAACAATGATGGAATAGCTGACAATGCTAACAATACAGCCGAATATCAGTTTATGGCTGCCGGTGAACACCTGGTCACTTTGGATGTGGGAGCAGCCAATGGATGCTCCAATTCTGCCAGGCAGGTCGTTACGCTTTTTCCTGAGCCTCCCACACCAGATTTTGTAGTTGCTAACTCCACTACTTGCTCCAACGACCTGTTGATGTTTACCAACTTGTCTGATGAATCTGCTCTAACCGGTGCTGATGTCTCTTACTCCTGGAACTTTGACGGGGAAGGCTCAAGCAATGAAAAAAATCCAAGTTACACTTTCGCTTCCGGGGGCAACAAACAAGTATCTCTTTCCATGACCATTCCCGGTTGTACTTCCTTCTTCTCGAAAAATATAAACGTTATCGAAGGACCCAGCGTAGGGTTCACAGCCGACAATAGCTGCGCCTCTTCCGAAATAATATTTAGCAATACAACCACTGGCGACAACATCGTTCGCTACGCGTGGGACTTTGGCGATGGGTTTAGCAACACTACTGAAAATCCCACTCACAGCTACGAACAACCCGGCGAATACTGGGTGACGTTAACGAGTGAAAATACCAGTGGTTGCACCAACACCATTCGTAAATCCATCACCATCCATGCCATCCCCGAAGTGAATTTTACACACGAACTGGCCTGCCAAAATGCTCCCGTTTTGTTTACCGACAACTCTACCGCCCAGAATGCAAATATCACAGCATGGAATTGGGATTTTGACGGACAAGGATCCTCTACTGAACAAAACCCTCAGTTTACTTTTACTAACACGGGACAATACAACATTACACTAACAGCACACACCAATTTTGGATGTTCAGAAACCTACTCCAAAACCATCACGGTAAACCCTGCTCCGGTAGTAGACTTCAACATAAACACAGGATGCCTTGGTAATGAAACACAATTTGAAGATGCTACGGTAACTACAGAAGAGAACCCAATCACAGGATGGTACTGGGAAATTGACAATCAGGTGTTTACTACCCCAGACCCTGCATACACGTTTCAAACAACAGGCAACCACACAGTAAGCCTTACTGTTACTCCCGCTAATAATTGTGCTGTAAAAATCAGTAAAGAGGTGTACATTGAGCCCCTCCCTATCGCAAACTTTAGCGTATCCAACACCTGCAACAATGAACTCACACTTTTCACAGACGAATCTAATTTCACTCACACGCCCATCGTTTCAAGAACCTGGACTTTTGATAGCCAAACGACCGCAAATGGCGTGAAAGCTGCACACAGGTTTGTTCAACCCGGCAATCATGAGGTTACACTCACCATAACGAATGAAAACGGATGCAGTGACACCATAAGTAAAGTGATCGAAATTTTCGACTCCCCTGATGCCGCATTTGAGGTAGATGTCGACTTTGGCGCTCCGCCACTTGAAGTCCAATTTACCAACAACAGTATCGGAGCTTCTGACTATGTATGGTATTTTGATGATGCCAACAACACGACCTCCACTGAGGTTAATCCTGCCTTTACTTTCAATGAAGTAAAAGACTTTAATGTAAAACTGGAAGCAACTAACAGCGACGGATGCACTGACATAATGTACAAAAAAATTGTTAGCAGCATTCCTGTGTTAGATTTAGAACTATCGAAAGTAGAACCGTCTCTCGACAATGGAAAAATCAAACTTACCCTGACTGTTCTAAATAGGGGCACGGTAAAAATCAATGGGTTTGACATTTTCATTGCTCTCGACAATAACCTAACTATCACTGAAAGCTATGACAATTTTCTAAACGCCGGAGATCAAATCATTTATCCTCTCAATTTTGAAATTCCGGCATCAGGAAGCAATATAGGACACATATGCATTACCCTAGAAAGTATTAACACGAACGGAAATGACACTGTGCCCAACAACAATGAAAAATGCACGAATCTTTCTGAGCGTATGGTTATTGAAAATCCGTACCCCAACCCTGCTCAGGAGCACACTACACTAAGTTTAATTACTCCTTCATCATCTTCTGTAAGCCTTTCTTTACTCAACATCCATGGCAAAACCGTTTACAGCCAATCTTTCCCCAACCTTGTAGCCGGACTCAACACCATTACCATTGATTTAAAGTCTTTCAACAAAGGCATGTACTTTCTGAAAATCAACACTCCTACCACCGAAACCATCAAGCGAATACTAAAACAGTAAACCAAATAGAATCCTGAATCTGCATTAATTAACAAAATTTTTTTTCGACTTTAAGCTTAAATGGCAAGGTTTTAGCCTATTAAAAGTGTATTTTAGAAAATAATTACTAAGCTATATTTATTTCCAAACAACACCCCAACCCCACCAAAGCCATGAATAGTCACTTGAAACTAGATTCGATTGATTTAAAAATTTTAAAAATTTTACAAAAAACAGGCAAGATCACCAATGCACGTTTGTCAGAGCAAATAGACCTGTCACCCGCCCCCACTCTGGAAAGAGTAAAAAAGCTGGAACAATCCGGCATCATCAAAAGCTATCATGCCGAACTCAATGCCGAGTTGCTGGGCTTAGGCGTGCACACCTACGTGCAGGTATCCCTAAAAGGCCACAACAAAACCAATATTGACATTTTTACCTCAAAAATAAATGAAATAGAAGAGGTGATAGAATGTCACCATGTAACGGGATCCGGTGACTTTTTACTGCGGGTAGTCGCCAAAGACATTGCCAGTTACCAAATTCTTATGCTTGAAAAAGTAAGCGACATTGATGTAGTCGACAGTCTGCAGACTATGGTAATTTTATCTACCTTTAAGGATTCAAAAGCAATCCCTATCCCGGGAGCTAAATCTTGATGACATGACAGCAGAAAAGCAGCTTATACTCAATAAAAAACAGATAGATCAAAAAATAAAACGCATAGCCTACGAAATATACGAAAACAACATTGCTGAGAAGGATCTCGTGCTGGTAGGTATATCAGAAAACGGCCTGCTTTTAGGCAAAAGTATTGCCAAAGAACTAGCCGACATATCTCCACTCAAAGTGGAAACTATCCAGCTATCTATCGATAAGGAGCACCCTGCCAGCAGCGAAATCAAGTTAAGTACCACTCACATTGATTTTAATGGTAAAGCCGTAGTGTTGCTCGACGATGTTCTCAACACAGGAAAAACTGTCGCATTTGCATTGAAGGTGTTTTTAAATACCGAAGTTCGTAAAATTGAAGTGGGCGTGCTCGTAAACAGAAGCCATAAGCAATTTCCGATTTATCCAAAATACATTGGCTATGAACTGGCTACCACCTTTACCGAACATGTGGAAGTATTGTTGAAGAAGAGCAAAGGGGTATACCTGTACTAAGGAGCAGATACAGCTGCCAAAGAGGAGAGCTCATCAAATTTGAGCAGAACAGACTCTAAACCAGTAGGATCATCCACAGATCGGAATATCAAGTTTAAAAACTCCTTGATTCGCTCTGACTTGTAATATCGGGCTGCCTTCTCCAGCTTATTCAGCGCTTCCGAAAGATCCCCGTTGTTGTAGCCATTGACAGCCTCATTGTAGTATTGCAAGCCGACCAATTGGCTAAGGTTAATTTGTTGGTTTACGTCTATTATATACTGATAATCGGCACTTGATCCTTCAGTGCGATTATCTTTTTTATAGGTGTCCAGCCGTTGCGATATTTCATTTTCATCGCTCACAAAACCCGAAACCGCATCGGTCGACTCAAGCAAGTATCGCTTGTCTCCTGCATGCACCATCAGGTAGATGTGGTAATTGGTTTCATATATTCCATATTCGTACCCCAGCCCTTCCAGTACCAAAGCAAAAAATGCTGTAGCTGTCAGGCATCCATACTCGCCACTTTCCATTAGCTTCTCAAATGAATCGTAAGGTTTATACTGCAAAAAATACTTACGGTGGATTTTTCTGAACAAGTGAGCCAGTAGCTTCTCATCGTTGGCCCACTTTTCTTTTTTGTCTTCCAGATCAACTACTACCTCTTCGATAATACGGGTATACTTGTCTACCAATGATTGTTTCTCAGAACCCGATCCAGCAATTAATGATGCAATTACATATTTTCCTCCTGCTAAATTCGATTTTGCCGGGCCATGCCCAAGCAATGGGCTCGAACCCAGTAGAAGTATTAACGCTATGTAAATTGTCTGCTTCAATATCTTAACCTTTTCAGATTAAGATAAAGTTAACCTAATATTAACATTAAGCAAGTTTTTGTTAACATTAAATTAACATTGGAGCTAAAATCGACCTTTCCGGCTGATAAAAGCACTTTTTACGTAACGCTGTTACGCTTTAATATTCCCACTTTTCCGTCTGGTAATTAAACTTTACATCTTCATTAGGCCATTGTATATGGCCAGACCTATTCAGGTATTTATCCAGAGACTGCCCTGTAGTATGGAGTGAAAAATATAGTTGGCCTTTTGCCAAAGCATCCTCAATAAACAAACGATGTGAAATATAATCCTGGTAGACACTAGTCACTGCTCCTGAGCTATCTAGCTTGAACGAACCTATCACCACTCTGGCATCATCCACTCTGGATTGTACATCTTTTTTTATATACAAATAATCGAACCTGTTGTCTCGGGTTTTATTCACTGCTGCCAGATAGCAACTGTCAAGCCACATACGATCAAAAGCATCCTGCTTAGAAGCATCCAAACCGGTAAACCTCTTCTCTATACGCGGTATCAACTGCCTGACTATCTCTCTCTGCTGTGTCTTGTCAAAAAACTTTTCTACCGAATAATTAGTTTCGTTGTTTTCTCTACAGCTTAGCACAGCTACGAATAACATCATCCCTATTAATGCTTGCTTTATCATATTCGTATGTCGATTGAAATTTTCCAGTATATAAAAATAGCCTGCAAAATCAATTGCAGGCTACAAATATCGTTTTAAGTCGTGTATCGCTTAGTAAGATACGTTTGACAAGTCAAAGATTACCCATCCTGAAGAGAGGTTCCAGTCAGTACCTGCAGTAGCTCCTTTTGTAGAGTAGTTAGCAGAAGGAGTAATGGCGTTGGCAGTAAAGCCGCTCCACTGCCCTTCTAACACTGTACCAGAATTAGGGAAAATGGTCTGGTATCCATCAACAGCAAGGTTAGTTACATCATTGTCTGCCTGATATTCTGTAGCTTCACCATACACACCTGCAGCCTGACCGCCAGCGAATACGTTTCCAGTGAAAGTCAAGCCTGTGTTTTTACCAGCTTCGCCTGCACCAAAGAATTCACCTTCTTTTTCTCCTTCAGTACCTTCTTCCCATCCTGCAAATATACAGTCAGTGATAGAGGCTCCTGTATGTGTACCTTTCAATTGTACACCAGCAATAAATCCTGCAAAGTCTTTGCTTGCATTCATGGTAGGTCCAAAGAATGTAAAGTTAGACAGAGTGTACCCTTGTTTGTAATCATCTGATGTTTTGTCGCCAGACTCGATCCCGCTTGATCCTGAAGCATCGCTTACTTTAGCATTTTTCCATACCAAACCATACTGCATTACACCTCTGAAACCATCGTCTAAATCCACATCGTCATCCTGAGTTTGACCTGAAATATAGTATTTCACAGTAGGCTTACCTCCAAATATTTCCACAGCATCATCCTTAGCGTGTACTATCTGAATGTGATCTATAGTAGTACCGGATCCTACGCCAGCCAGCGTCAAAGAGTTAATCTCATTGTTGGGAGTAAGCTCATAGCCAGCATACTCTATACGCACGTACTGAAATTTTCCCGAATTGTGAGCATCATCAGCCGTTACATTGTTGGCAGCCATCCATGAGGTACCAAACTCAACCAGGTCACCTGCTGAATCAGGGAAACCTTCTACCGGAGACTTACGGCCCGCTGTGTGAGCTTTTCCTACGATAACAATACCAGCCCAATCGCCTGTAGCTCTAAGGTTAGCCAGCTTGCTTGATGTAAAAATAATTGGGTTTGTTGCTGTTCCTACTGCATTGATAGTAGCATCTTTTCCTATTACCAAAGTAGAACCTTCCTTACCATATATCTTTGTTCCTGCTTCTATTTTCAATTCTCCTGTAACAATAGACACTATACCATCGAGTGCGTAAGTCTTATCTGCAGTCAGGGTTTGTGCACTTATTGTTCCAGACAATGTTACGTCAGTTTCTACTTCAAACCCATTTCCTCCAGTGTCAGGCTGAGGATCTTCGTCGCTACATGAAACTATAGTCACCATCATCAATACTACGAGTAAACACTCCAGTACATTAAATCTCTTTTTCATCTTGTCTAATTATTTTGATTTAAATTAACACTGCAAAGGTTTGTATTAAGTATTAACCAGTCGCCAACTGATTGTTAATTTTATATTAAGTAAGCGAAGAGTGTGTTGAGCCAACATTAAGTCAACTCTCAGAATACCAGCACCTTTGCTGGTTTCTTCAAACTCATTCGCTTCCATCAAGGATCAGCTCGCAGTAGAGATGTTCGCTAGTTCTTTGCAGTTGTTTTGGCGAACGTCTGCATACGGGTAAGGTTTCAAAAAAAGAGGCTGCCCAATGTCATCAGGCAACCTCTTTGCTATTTTTCTTAAATGATGTTTAAAATTTCTTTGAAAAAGATATTTCAAACTTTTGTCCTTCGTTGAATCGCTGAAAAAGCACATCCGATTGTTGTTCGATAGGCAACCCTTCGTTGATGTTGATTTTACCATCAAAATCGCCATCCATATACAATCTGTAAGGTGCATTTGTAAGGTTAGTAGCAGCAAACTTACACTTCCAGCCGCTCTTCAATTCCTTAGATACTGAGATGTCCAGCAAGTGTCTTGGCAACTCATATATAGAAGGCCTTTCTTCTGTATCGCCTTCAGATACCACGATTCTCTTACCGTAGGTGTTGTAGTTTACGTTTACTGACCAACCTGTTTCTTCGTCACCGTAGTATAGTCCAGAGTTTACAATATAGGGACTCTGCATTTGCAACGGTCTGCCGTTATTGATTCCTCCATCGATCTGCTGACCGGGTGCTACCTGTGTTTCACTTTTGATCAAAGCCGCATTGAACAAAAATGATGTATTGTTCAACAGGTCACTTGATGAAGCCAGGGCCAGATTTTTTCGCAATTCGAACTCCATTCCGTAAGATTTTGCTGACTCCTGATTTTCAAACAAAAACACATCATTTACATTTTGATTGAGCAACTCTATTGGGTTGTCAAAGCTTTTGTGGAAAAGTGCCAAACCGATCATTTCGGGTCCGCTCAGGTAGTATTCCAACCTCAGGTCGATATTATCAATCACTGCAGGCTTCAAACCAGCATTACCAATCATGCTTCTGTTGTAGAAAAAGTCATAGTAAGCAAATGGTGCAAGCTCTCGTAGCTCAGGTCTGTTTACTGTGCGTGCATATCCACCTCTCAATTGCAGGTCTTCGGTAAAGTGGTAATTTCCGTTGAAATAAGGCAATACGTTGAAGTTGCCACGTGTGTCATTCAATGATCCGAATGGGCTATTTTGATCCGCCGCACCGGTAATGTTTTGCTGGTTGTATTCCAGACGGGTTCCTACGTTGAGGTCCATTTTTCCTAGCGGAAACAATACACTACCATAGGTAGCTATCGTTCTGTTAAATGCCTCGTAGGTGTCTGTTGTCTGAGTTTTTTCTTCTATAATTACCCCTCTGTATTGACCATTCTGCACCGTATAGCCTATATTTTCTTCGTCGAAAATCTGATCAGGCCCTAACCCGTCTCCTACAAAGTCCTTATCGTTTACCGGAGGCTGTCCATAGCCAATGTTTCTTGCTGAAAAATCGCGTTGTTTGTTTTCCAGGTAAAGACCTGCTTTTATCTTCCAGGCATCTTCTTTGCCTTCCAGAGCTTCCTCCTCGGTCATCAGCTCATGCACATAATCAGCAGTAAGCGTAAAAGATCTTTCTTTCATAGTAGATGCAAAACGTGTCACGCCTCTCAGAGCTGCTCCATTTACCGGCAACAACACCTGATAATCTCCCTCTGAACCTAAGTCTCTTCTCTGGAAAAAACCTCTTCTGTCGGGCTGATTAAACTGTGTAGCTGAAAAACCGGCTACTACATCCAGTTGACTTCTAAATTCCCTCATCCAAATGGTAGACCCAAGCTGAGAAGTGAAGATAATATTATCAATGTAGTCAATGTTTTGGATCAGCCTCTCCTGTTGTTGATTGTTATCAATCTGATGCCTGTTCAACACCGATGACGAAGCTATTCTGTTATACAGGTTTTGGAACCTTAAGCTTACCCGATCATTTAGCTTATAGCTCATATTTGACATCAACATAGCTTTAGACGTTCGCTTTGTCGACACGTCCTCTGCGCTACTTGCCAAAGCATCAGGTGTGAAGTTTTCGAAGATACTGTAACGTTGTTGATCAGACTCAACGGTTTTAGTACTGTTACTCAACGATACTGCATTGGTAATCATCAAATCTTTTCCTTTGAAAGGAACAATTCTACCCATGTTGTACGACACTCCAAAATCGGGAAGTGCTGTAAACGAACTTGGAAAAAATGCCTTGTTATCCAATGCCAAAGTCTGAGCCCTGTTAAGGTTAGGATCCAAAGCTGCTTTGTTTACTCCCTGCTTTAGTATGCCGGGCCAGCTTTTTGAACCTTTGCCAAACGACACAAGGTCAGCTATACCATAGTTGGGATCAGTTTCTGCCTGCTGGAAAGTTGTGCCTACTCTGTAGCCCAACTTGAATCCTACTTTATCATAGTCTTCGTCTACATTATTGATGGTATTGATATCAATAGCAGCTCCGGCCACTTCTCCCAGTTGATTTGGAGTAAATGACTTATAGGTCAATGCTGTTTCTATGATACTACTCGGTACTATATCGAACGTAAATGCACGTGTAGATGGATCTACACTAGGCACGCTGCTTCCGTTTATTTTTACGGCGTTGTAACGCTGACCTAATCCCCTTACAATCACGAACTTTCCATCGATCAATGTAATACCCGGTATACGGCTTACTACTTCACCGGCATTGGAAGATTCCGTTTTGGAGATTTCTTCTGAAGAGACAGCATTTACTACCTGCTCTGCTTCTTTCACCTCTTCAACTACTGCCGCTTCTGTATCTTTTAGCTTTATAGCAGTTACGGTTATATCATCTAGCTTTTGTTCGTCGGCACTCATTGCTGCCTCTATGCTTGTTACTTCACCAGCATTTACTACTACATCTTCCATCAGCAATACCTGATACCCTACAGATCTTAATTCAAGGGTGTATGTGCCGGGAGCAACATTTCTGATAACAAACTTTCCATCAAAATCTGATGTAGCGCCTGTTCCCAGTTCTTTTACCAAAACAGTCGCAAATGGAATTGACTCATCTGCGGCATCTTTATCGGTTATCAGACCATCGATGCTACCTTTTTCCTGTCCGAAGGCAAACAGAGCCACGAACAATAAGTTGACAAATAATAAACTTTTTTTCATTTAAATAAAGTTGTTTTCCTTTTGTGTGTATATTTGGCTCACGAGTTTGGGTGTATCCTACTCGCTCACCTCCTATTTTCTGGCGCAAATATCACGGCTTATACACAATAGGCCATTGGACAGGTCATTATCATTCTATTAACATCAATTTGGCAAAAAAGAATTTAATGTTAAACCTATATTAATCGTAAAAAAACGAAAATTGACTTTACAGCAATTAGACGGGGTTTTACCCTCTTTTTTAGGTTAACTGTATGTTAACACAGCGTAAAGTATATGTTTAAAAACACTCCTGAAAAATGTGCAAATACAGGTGTCATTTAGAAGTGAAATCCTGATTTTCAGATAGATTACACCCCAACAATAGGGTATACAGCAGAAAAAAATTCAGGATCGGATAGGCATAGCATACCCGATGACCACCCGGAATGGAGATAAATTAAGCCCGTTTTGATAAAAAGGGTATACGAAACGAAAATGTATTATCGATTTATGCTGATCTTTTTAAGCAATGTATCGATAATATGGTGTGTGGTAACACCATCTGCCTCCGCTTCATAGTTGAGAATGATTCTATGGTTGAGTACATCATCAGCTATTTCCTTGATGTCCTCTGGCAATACAAAATCTCGCCCTTCCATATAAGCAACAGCCTTGGCTGCCAGGTTGAGGTTGATTGATGCCCTCGGTGAAGCACCAAACTGTATGTAGTGCGCTTCGTCTTTCATGCCATAGTTTTCGGGATCACGTGTGGCAAAGACTAACTCAATGATGTACTTCTCCAGCGATTCTGACAGCTTGATGCTATTAATCTCTTTGCGAATATCAAATATATCTTCCTTGGTAAGAATGGTTTCCACATCTCCCTTGAAACTCAGGTCCGACATGCGCTTCATGATTTCAAGTTCATCCTCCTTGGTCGGATAGTTTACATGTACTTTCATCATAAAACGATCCACCTGTGCTTCTGGCAAAGGATAGGTACCTTCCTGATCTACCGGGTTTTGAGTAGCAAGCACCAAAAAGGGCCTGTCGAGCTGGTAGGTGGTTTCGCCGATCGTTACCTGTCTTTCCTGCATAGCCTCCAGCAATGCTGATTGTACCTTTGCCGGCGACCGGTTCACCTCATCAGCCAGAATAAGGTTAGAAAAAATAGGTCCTTTCTTTACTTCAAAGTTTGCCGCTTTCTGATTGTATATCATGGTACCAATCAAATCTGCGGGAAGCAAGTCGGGAGTAAACTGGATGCGTTTAAAGTCCAGATGGAGTACATTAGCCAGCGTGTTCACGGTAAGTGTTTTTGCCAAACCGGGCACCCCTTCCAGCAATATATGCCCCTGAGTAAACAATCCAATAAGTAGTCGGTTTACCATATATTCCTGACCTACCACTACTTTCTTCATCTCGGAGTAAACATGCTTTACTTTTTCCTGATGTTCTTTTTTCAAATCTACACTCGCTGTGGCTTCCATGATTGTTTACTTCTCTTTTTAGACGTTAGCAAAAATAAGTGAACTTTTGTACATACAAAATCTATCCGGTTTACTCCCAACCGTTTGACTTGTTAAAAATTGTTAATTTCAAGCGATTTCCGGCTATTGATGCGCTGGTTTCAGCAAATCATTCACGGTCTTCACAGGGTTAAATGTCTCCAAAGGCACTTCTACCATCACCGAATTCCAATCGGCCATAGAACCATTCCAGAGACCTGGCAGCTCCTGCGCTTTCAGGTTTCGTCCATTTTTAGATTTGTTTGTGATAAAGCCTGTCTGGGGATCGCGATGCTTCATCAGGTCATATTTCTCTCCTTCGTGGTTTTTAATACCACACACCAAATCTGTAGGGCTAAAGTGAGTTGAGTTTTTGAGCATAGCCGCCTGCTCAGGGTTGTCCAGATCTATCTGAGCTGTTTCAGCAATCTGTATTGCTTCAGTTCCGTCTTTGTCTTTGACCCAAAAAGGACCACCACCGGGTTCTCCGGTGTTTTTCACCATCCCACAAACTCTAATAGGCCTGTCCAGCTTACTGAGCAGGTACGCTTTTTTATCTTCTGTGGTCATGGTCTCGTAGTTAGTCGGCAGTTTCAGGTTTATTTTATCCGACAAATAGGCTGCTGCTTCCTCTATAGCTCCCTGGTCTCCTTGCTGCAATCTTTCGGTTAGGGCAAACTTCTTCTCCTGCAACTCTATCAGCAAACCTCCGATCACCTGCTTGTACTCTATTGTAGGTTTTTTGAGTTTGTCGGGCACCACATTATCTATATTTTTTACAAACACCATGTCTGTGTCCAGGTCATTGAGGTTGGCAAGCAATGCCCCGTGCCCTGCCGGGCGAAAAAGCAGGGTTCCGTCCTCTTCTACAAAAGGTTGGTTGTCCATATCCACAGCAATCGTATCTGTTGATTTTTTTTGCTGAGAAAAACTCACCTCAAACTGCACACCCGTCAACACTTCGAAGTGTGGTTTAATCGCAGCAACGTGCTGCTCAAATTTTTGTTGATGATTGGGAGAAACCGTGAAGTGAATATTCACCACATTGCCTTTGCCTACAGCATAAGCCGCCCCTTCAGCAAAATGCTCAGCTGCCGGTGTACGGATTTCATTTTCGTATTTGTGAAACAGCAACAACCCCTTTGGCAAACTTCCATAATCCATTCCATCTGCAGACAGGAGCTCTTGAATTATTACCTGATATCTTTTTTCTGCCAAAACATCTCGCATAGCCATGCCCTTAGCCTCCAGACGCTGTGCCAGCTCTTTGTAAAACGCAAAGTTTGAAAGGCCATCGATAAAGGTTTGCACTGCTTGATTGCCTTCCAGTTGATTGTCGTCCAAAAAAGCAAACAACTCTTTAAACATACGGCTGGCTGCTCCTGATGCCGGCACAAACTTCACAATATGCTTTGCCTTTGATTTATCCTGATACAATTTCACATAACGAGCCACCTCACTTTGATCAAACCGAAGTATACCATCTCCTACTGCAGCTGCTCTCAGCGCATTGATGTGTGGAAATCCATTGACAAAGTTTTCTATCTGCTCTTTTACCTGGTCTACATCAGAGCCTCTCTCTTTTATTTGTTTTATTTCATTCTCACTAAATATCATATCCTTATTTTCGGTTTAGGTTATTATTTTTATCAGGCGTGCCTATTCAAACACTATTTGGCAAGTGATGCCTGTTACACTTCTTCGTCTGCCATCACATAGGCGTCTTCATAGGCACAATACAGGTTTTTCCAATCAAACACCTCCGAGAGGTCTTCGGACTTGTTTCTCATTTTGATACGGGCTTTGCGTGTTGTTTTCACAAATCTAAACAACATATCTGCCAGTTCGTTAGCTGCAGCATCAAAGTCTTTGTGTGCACGCTGAACCACATACATTCCGTGTTTTTCATCCCCTATTGCCACATTTTTGATATAATCGCCAAAACCCGAAAGATCTGAAGTAACCGCCGGCACTCCACTAGCCAGACACTCTACGGGCGTATACCCCCAGGGCTCATAATAGCTGGGGAATATTCCCAAATGACACCCCCTGACGAATTCACTATAGTCCATACCGAAAAGGGGATTGGTAGCGGATATGAAATCCGGATGATAGACAAACTTTACCCTGTCGTCGGGCTTGTTGATCAGATGAGCTCCCCGCAAAAACTGCAATACAGGATCACCCGCATCATCTACCAGATTGTGTGTCACTACAGAGGGCAGGTTTTTAGATTTCCAGGACTGTATGGTTCTCCGGTAGCGAAGACGCCAGTAGTCGTCTACCATGTCGCTAAGCGATGGAAGCCGGTGGTCTTCCTGATTACTCGCAGCATACTGAAACAGGCGCTCTTTAACCTGAGCCATAATAGCGTCACAGTTGTCGTTTATCTCTTCCATTACCGCCCGGGAGTTGAGCACCTGCGGGTTGATTGAATGCGCAGGCTGCTTGGTCACTATAAACATAACCACAGTCATATCTGACCCTGCTTCTTTCATTTTCCAATTGAGCCGTGCCAAAGCCTCCAGGGCCAGGTCATACCCTTTGTTTTTATACTCAAACCTTCCCGAGGTAAAGAAAAATAACGTTTTGTTGAGGTCGAAAGAATAACTTTGAAAGAAGTGCCCCATCACAAAGTGCTGAATCTTGGTCTTATACTCCTGGTGCAGGTTTTGCACTTCATGTAAAACACTAAAGCGTTCAATATTAAGCCCGTTGGGCAATATCTGATCCGGCGCTCTACCCAGCAGGTGGATGCATTCCTTGCCGGTAACATCACTCACAGTGGTAAAGGTATGTGCGCCATGTGCACAGGCTCGTTCCAGCTTTACTACCGCTTCTATATTAAAGTTTCTTGCTTCATTTTCCCAGTTTAAATAAGGCAGATGATCGTAGAAAAAGGGATCGTTCATAGCCAAATACCTGCCAAGCATAGTTGCATGAGTGGTAAAAATAATCTTTACCGGCACCTGATCCTTTCTCAAATCGGGTATAGCTGTACCTGCCATCCACTCGTGAAAGTGCGCCAACAATCGTTTACCCTCCGCCATAGTCTCCCGGGCCAGCTCCGACAGATACTGATTGACCATATAGCCAAAGGCCAGAACCTGATCCAGCAGGGGATCGTGATTTGAGAAATCTATGTGGTGATTTTCATGAAAAAAGTACTTAATCGTACCCAGCTCATGCATAACCGAGTGGGGGTTAAACAGGACTGTTTTGGGTCTGCCCGAAACCAGCCACCTGCCATAGTGCACCTCCAGACCTTTGGCTCTGAGTGCCTCCACAGCTCTGCTCGCCGGACTATCGTCTGGTTCGATAGGTTCAAAATCTGAGGCTACATTGGCATGCACATAAGGTCCGAGCAAGGTATAGTTGTCGCCCCAGCGATTTACCGCTACCGGTGCTTTTGAGCGGATAACGGTATAGATACCCCCTACCTGATTGCATACTTCCCAGGCAACCTCAGCCAATATCATGTCATTCAATTGCTTCTTTCTTTTCCTTGCCATAGCGTGATGGTTAGATTAGTGGGTTGCCATTTGCAGGCTTTAAGTTGTTGACTCAACAATAATAAATGTATGCTGTCCATTTTGCCAACTTTTTGATCAAAGAAATTTCTTCATTCCAAAAACAACATCCTCACCCTCCCTATCGCTTTTTTTAGCTGTTTATCTGACATTTAATCAATTAATAAGTAGATTGCCTGGCTAATCTTAACTTATCATTTGACAATACAATACGTTATGAAAAGAAGAAAATTTATTGAAACCTCTTCCAAATCTATAGCTGCATTTTCTATTCTGGGGCTATCTTCATGTGGTGGCTCTACCAAGCAGGCAGCTCAGCAAGCCGAAATTGCCAAAGCGGTAGCTAAAGATTTGTTTTTCGATATTTCACTGGCCGAATGGTCGCTCCACAGGCAATTATTCGCCAAGGAACTCGATCATTTGGATTTTGCGGCCAAAGCCCGGTCTTTCGACCTCAATGGTGTTGAATATGTAAACTCTTTCTTTAAAGATAAAGCTAAAGACACTGCTTATCTCAATGAGATGAACAATCGTGCTAAAAACGAAGGGGTGAAAAATCTACTTATCATGATTGACGGAGAAGGCCAACTTGCTGCCTCTGATGACAAAAAACGTACTCAGGCCATCGAAAACCACTACAAATGGGTAGATGCTGCTGTTCACCTGGGCTGTCATTCGATTCGTGTAAATGCAGCAGGAGGTGGCTCGCCCGAAGATCAAAAACTAGCGGCTGTAGACGGGCTGGGAAGGCTTGCCGAATACGGCGCTCAAAACAAAATAAATGTAATCGTAGAAAACCACGGCGGACAGTCTTCTAATGGCCAATGGCTCGCTGACGTAATGGCTCAGGTAAACCTACCCAACTGCGGCACTCTTCCTGATTTTGGCAACTTCTGCATAAGCCGAGGCAAAAACGATGAGGGCAAAACCGTATGCACCAACGAATACGACAAATACAAAGGCGTGGAACAATTGATGCCCTACGCAAAGGCTGTAAGCGCCAAGTCGCATGTGTTTGACGAAAACGGAAATGAAAAAAACATTGATTACCTGAAAATGATGCAGCTGGTGAAAAATGCTGGCTACACTGGTTTTGTAGGGATAGAGTATGAAGGTGGCTCGGTAAGTGAGGAAGAAGGCATAGTACTTACCCGCGACCTGCTGCGCAAAGTAGGCGGGCAATTAAGCTAAACGTATCTATTATTTAATTTATCGAAGGCTGCTTTTTTGGAAGAATTTCTAAAAAATGCAGTCTTTATCATTCTAATCACATCATGAAAAAGTTAGTTTTATTTTTAGGCCTGGCAGTAACAGGCAGCAGCTTATGGGCACAAATCAAAGACCCAAAAGCAACAGAGGTTTGGGAACCCGAACCCAGAGTAGTATCTACCGGAGAGCTGACCAGCCCTCCTTCGGATGCCATTATATTGTTCGATGGGTCCGACCTGAGCGAATGGGAATCTACCAAAGGCGGCAATGCCAAATGGGAACTGGAAGATGGTGCTATGACTGTAAATAAAACAGGAGGCATCAAAACGAAACGCAGCTTTGGTGACATCCAACTACACATAGAATGGCGTACCCCTGCCAAAATAGAAGGAGAAGGCCAGGGACGTGGCAATAGTGGTATCTTTTTGCAGTCGACCTACGAACTACAGGTACTTGATAGCCACGAAAACCGCACATACTCCAATGGTCAGGCGGGATCTATCTACAAACAAACCATGCCGCTGGTTAATGCAAGCAAAGGCCCGGGTGAATGGCAAACGTATGATATTATTTACAAAGCTCCGGTTTTCAATGCCGATGGCATGTTGGTTTCACCTGCCTACATCACCGTGTTTCACAACAATGTATTGATTCAAAACCATACAGAAATAAAAGGGCATACGCCGTATATCGGGCTACCCAGATACAAAGCCCATGGAAAGCTTCCCCTTATGCTTCAGGATCACACCAATCCAGTGAGCTACAGAAACATTTGGGTGAGAGAGCTTTAATAAGTTTAATAAAAACACAAAAAAAGAGGCTACTTATAAAGCAGCCTCTTTTTTTAGTACTGTATTTGAAAAAGGGTTGTACGTTGATAATTACTCAAGCTCTACAACTCCTTTATCCTCAAATTTCTATACCATACATCATCGGAGTGATCTTGCAGTGCTATATAACCTCTCTGAGGCACTTTAACCCAGTTTGGATTTAACCCCGGAAACTTGCTATTTGCTACCAGCGCTTCCCACTCAGGAGTATCCAGCTCATAGCTCACCACCACTTTGCCGTTTTGTTTGTGTGTGACTTTACGGTTGTTTACCGTTATTTCTACTTCATTCCACTGGCCTACTGGCCTTGCATTTTGTGGCTTAGCGGGTATCAGATCGTAGAGAGAGCCTGCCTGGCGATTGCCATCTTTACCTTTTTTAGCATCTGGGTGTCCGTCGTTATCCAACACCTGCATCTCCGGAGCTGTGTGGTATATGGCTGAAAAATCCGGCAATTCTTTGCCAAGGTAAAAAATACCCGAGTTTCCATTTTTTGCAATTTTCCATTCCAGTCTGAAAATGAAGTTTTCAAATTCCTGATCATAAATAATATCTGCCCGGTCTTTCTTTTCTTCTTCAGTCATGTTGGCCTTCATGTGGAGAGTACCGTCCACCACTTCCCAGTTAGCAGGAAAGTGATCCTTCTTAAACCCTCTCCAACCTTCACTTGTTTTTCCGTCAAACATCAGCTTCCACCCGTCTTGTTTCTCCTCTGCAGTCAGCGTGTTTATACTTTGGCTTTCCGTGGGTGTTTCTTTCACTACTTTTGATGCAGCCTGTTCTGTTTTAGGTTTGCCTCCGCATCCTACTAATACTGCTGCCAGTAATAACACACTTGCTTTTGGCAGCATTTTGTTCATGTTGATCATATACTATGTTTAATTAAAAAAATCCTGAAATTAATCGGTGTTACCGACACACTACTTTTACAGAGCCCATACATTGCCCACATCATCTACAGGCACACAACCTTCCTGCCTGCCGGGCACTGGATCATAGCTCAATATTTCTTCGCCTACTTTTTCAGAGGTGAAGTAGGCTTTGATGGTCAGGTCGCGCAGGGTAACCAAAAAACTGTACATATAGTACCTGCTTTCATTTCCTGCCGGAGGAGCAGCTTTGCGTACTAGGCTCAATATATCCTTTGTTTCCTCTTTCGATACTTCATAGACCTTTTTGACGGCTGCTTCTTGCTGTTCCTGATCTGCTTCGTAAAATTTATCGCCGGTATCTTTTTCAAACTTCTCCACAAACGCCTGCAATCCTTTTCTAAACTTGCCGCTATCCTCCTGCTTAAAAACATCTTTCAACAACAAATCAATAAACTGAGGCACCCCTACGTCCAATGCTCCCGGAGTATCCGTGGTGGGCAATATAACATTCGCTATTTCACTTACAGTGATGGCTTCTTCGTTAGTAAAAAACAACGGTTGCCAGGCGATACTATCTTTGGGCTGACAAGACTGGAGTAAACTAAAAAAAGCTCCAGACGAAATCACCATACCTGTAGACAGGCTAATCGATTTTAATGCTTCTCTTCTATCCATCTTATAACTTGTTTTTCTTCATTTGTTCTACTGCATAATGTGCCGCTCTGGCCGTAAATGCCATATAACCCAGCGAAGGGTTGTGACATGCTGCAGAGGTCATAAAAGACCCGTCTGTCACGAATACATTGGGCACGGCGTGTACCTGATTGTACCCATTCAATACCGATGTTTTGGGATCGCGTCCCATGCGGGCCGTTCCCATTTCATGAATACCCAGGCCAATTCCTGTTTCGCGATCGTACCCTTTCACGTCTTTGTACCCTGCTGCTGTCAACATTTCTATCGCACTTTCCTTCATGTCTTTCCTCATCTTCAGCTCATTGTCTTTCAGCTCCGTATCGAAAGTCACGGTGGGCAAGCCCCACTGGTCTGTTTTATCATAGTCCAGATACATTTTATTTTCATGGTAAGGAAGTATTTCACCAAAACCCTGAATACCGATACGCCACGGACCGGGCTTAGTCAATTCTTCTTTGATGGGTGCACCTATAGACAACTCTGCTATACTTCTGGTCCAGTTTTGCCTGCTTGCTCCTCCCTGATACCCAAACCCTCTGAGGTAATCCTGCTTTTCCTGCCCGGGCAGGTTTCTAAACCTGGGTATGTATACGCCATTCGGACGTCTGCCCGTATAGTATTTGTCTTCAAACCCTTCCACACGGCCAGCTGCTCCTACTGCCAGCTGATGATCCATCATATTATGCCCCAATTCGCCTGAGTCATTGCCCAGTCCATTAGGAAAACGATCCGATTTGGAGTTCATCAATATAGATGTACTGGCGACTGTAGATGCACAGCAAAAAATAATGCGTGCTGAAAATTCGATCTCCTCCTTGGTGAGTGAATCAATCACACGTACTCCCGTGGCTTTGCCCAGCTTATCGTCGTAGATAAGTGAATGCACAATAGAATTTGGCCGCATAGTCATGTTGCCAGTTTCCACAGCATACGGTAGCGTGGAAGAAAGGCTACTGAAGTATGCTCCATAAGGGCACCCTCTGCGACACCTGTTTCTAAACTGACATTTTACCCGACCTTTAAATTCTTTGTCGCCGGTAATGTGCGCCACCCTGCCTATGGTAAGTAATCGATCTCCAAACTTTTCTTCTATTACATCTTGCAGATGCTCTTCTACACAATTGAGCTCCATAGGAGGCAGGTAGTTGCCATCAGGAAAATGCGCCAATCGTTTACCGAGGTTTTGTCCACTCACGCCAATGTGCCCCTCTACATAATCGTACCAGGGTGCTATATCCTTGTAGCGTACAGGCCAGTCTACTGCTATGCCTTCCTTCAGGTTGGCCTCAAAATCTAAATCGGTAAGTCTGTAACTCTGCTTTCCCCAGGTAATAGACCTTCCTCCCACATGGTAGCCTCTAATCCAGTCGAAACGCTTACCTTCTACTTCGTTGTAGGGGTGATCTATGTCGTCTACAAACCAATGCTTGCTATCGGGCTTGTGCACATATCCTGTCCGCGCTTGTTTGTATTGTCTTTTCAAGTCTTCCTGAGTGGGTTGCCCTCTGTGCTTGAAATCCCAGGGGTCCATGTTCATAGTGGGGTAATCTTTGACATGCTCAACATTGCGCCCTCGCTCCAAAACCAACGTTTTTAAGCCTTTTTCACACAATTCTTTAGCTGCCCAACCTCCACTGATGCCACTACCGATTACGATAGCGTCATACTTCACCGGTTCATTCATCATTTGATTTGTAGTTGAAAGTGATTTGTAGTAAATGTTTTAGCCTTCTAATATATCACATTATTGGCAGGAATAAAACCAGACTTACTTCAACTCCCTGGCTCCTTCTTTCATTTGTTGCCAAAATGAAAAAATACGACACACACAACGGTTCAATTCTACCATTTTTTTACCCCAACTCTCTAAAATTGAAAGTGTTGTAATTTTTCAGCCAGCTTCAGCACATTTTACTTATTTCCCGTACATAAATCGGCATTGTGTTAAATTTGCCTGTGATAAAAAGTAAACAAACATGACCTTAGAAAACACTACCATTGAACCTGAGAAGCAATCGGAATTCAGTGGCAACTATATAGAAAATTTTGAAAAGAAAGACGGCAAAGACCTATTCCCCGGGGCTTTCCAATCCTGGGAAAAGATCAACGACCGCTATATTTTTCACAGCGAACATACCTCGCTGGAGGTCACTGCAGTGACTGACGACATCCTGAAGTTCCGGTATGGAAATTTCGGCTATTTTGAAGACGATTTCTCCTATGGTATAGATCCTCAAAAGAAATTTGAAGGTATCGCTATCAAGTTTAAAGAGCGCAAAGACTCTTTTAAACTTACCACCAAATCGCTGAAATGCTACATAGCCAAGTCTACACTCAAAACCAAAATCTGCGACATCAACGACAAGACCCTTTTGGAAGATGAAAAGGGCTATCACTGGCAGGAAGAAAAAATTCACGGTGGGGATGTGGTGATCAGTACTAAGAAAATCCAGAAAGGAGAAAACTTTTTTGGGCTGGGCGACAAGACTGGCAGGCTCAACCTACTGGGTACCCGCAGGCAACTTTGGGGCACTGACTGCTATGGCTATACCAACGAAACTGATCCGGTCTATAAAAACATCCCGTTTTATATGGGTCTTCACAACAATACCGGTTATGGCGTTTTTTTCGACAACACTTTCCGATCGTTTTTTGATTTCGGAAAAGAAAGAAAAACGGCTTGCAGCTTTTGGGCACAAGGGGGCGAAATGCGCTACTACTTTATCAATGGTCCCAAACTAATAGACGTATGCGAGCGCTACACCTACCTGACCGGAAAACCGGAGTTGCCACCAAAATGGGCTTTGGGGTATCACCAAAGCAAGTGGAGCTACTACCCTGAGTCTACAGTAAGAGAGCTGGCCAAGACGTTTCGTGATAAAAAAATACCCTGTGATGTAATCCACCTCGATATCGACTATATGGACGGCTACAGGTGTTTTACCTGGGACTACAGCCGATTCCCCAATCCCAAACGCATGATCAAAGAGCTCAGGGAGCAAGGTTTTAAGACCATAGTCATCATAGACCCGGGTATAAAAATTGATAAAAACTACGAAGTGTATCAGCAAGGAGTGAAAAAACGACTCTTCTGCACCCGTGGAGACGGCCCTCTGCTGAAAGGTAGTGTATGGCCCGGCGAATGCCATTTCCCTGACTTTACCAAACCGGAAGCCAGAGAATGGTGGACCACACTTTTCAAAGGCTTGATGAATGACGGGGTAGCCGGTGTTTGGAACGACATGAACGAACCCGCTGTATTTGAAGACGGATCGTTTCCTTTTGATGCCCGACACGACTATGACGGACATCCCTGTACTCACCGCAAAGCCCACAACGTATATGGGTCGCTTATGGCCCAGGCCACCAGCGACGGACAAAAATTGTATCTGGACAACAAGCGAGCCTTTACCATTACCCGTTCGGCATATGCGGGAGTTCAACGCTTTGCCTCCGTATGGACAGGCGACAATGTGGCTTCCTGGGAACACCTGAAAATAGCCAACATTCAATGCCAGCGCCTCAGTGCATCCGGAGTTTCTTTTGCAGGATCGGATGTAGGTGGATTTATTGGCTCTCCCAACGGCGAACTATACACCCGCTGGATACAAATGGCCGTTTTCCATCCTTTTTTCCGTACGCACTCTTCCGGCGATCATGGAGATAAAGAGCCCTGGATATTCGACGAACTGTATACCAATGTAGTAAGGAAATTTATCGAAATGCGATACCAGCTTATGCCGTACTTATACTCCACATTCTGGCAGTATGCACAAAATGGCACACCCATGCTACGCTCACTCAACCTCATTGCTCAGGATGATCCGGAATCCTACTTCCGTGAAGAAGAGTTTATGCTGGGCGACCACCTGCTGGTAACACCTGTATCTGAAGAGGGGGCTAAATCGAGAAAAACATACCTGCCTGCCGGCGATTGGTACAACTACTGGACAGACCAACTACACAATGGCAAGCAGGAAATTGAAGTAGCTACTCCTCTGGATCAAATTCCTCTCTTTATAAAAGCAGGTGCTGTGTTGCCTATGCAACCCACAATGCAATACACTGACGAATTTGAATTTGACGAGCTAAGCCTACATTTCTATGCCGGCAATGAGCAAATAACTTCCGTACTGTATGAAGATGCCGGAGATGGCGAAGACTACAAGTATGGAGAACAATCACTTAAAAAAATAGTAACAAATAAATCACAGTATGCTTATATCATAACTCAACATACCGAAGGTAACTTTGAGTCAACGTACAAACGCTATAAGGCTGTATTTCACGGATTTGGCCCTAAGGTCAATATGATTCGTGTAGACGGCCAGGACATGACTGCTTCGATAGAATCGTATGAAAATTCTTTTGGCTTGGTAGTGTCCAAAGATTTTAAAGAAATATTAATTAGCTAAATTCCTACATCATGAGCATCAAAAAACAAGTATTGAAATCTAAACCAATCTGCAAGGTAACGTTTGGTTTAAGTAAAAAAGAAGTAGCCGACGCAGAGACTGTAAATCTGGTAGGCAGCTTCAACAACTGGGACACCTCCGGCACTGAACTAACCAAAATGAAGTCTGGCGCCTTTAAGCTGGTAATGGAACTGCCTGTAGGGCAGGAGTATCAGTTTAGATACCTGGTAAACGGCGACAAGTGGCTGAACGATTCTTCCGCTGATGGGTATGTAAACAATGGCATATCAAACGAACAAAACTGCGTAATCGCACTTTGACTTGCCTGCAAAATATGTAACTTAAAGCCATTCAATATTGAATGGCTTTTTTTGTATAAACAACCTCATGACCAATACCCCAACCGTCCTGATGATAGGCCCGGGACAACCTGACAAACAGAATAGCGGACTGGGTGTAGCCGCACACTTTATTGCGCAGCACCTGGCGCTACATACGCACCTGCTACAGGTCTACCCTACTGCAGAAGATACAGCAGCTCCCCTGCCCCTTGCCGATTCTGACCTAAGCCAGAAACTAATCAGCTTCGCCATACAAAGCAGGTTGGCTCCTTATTTTTACTCGTCGGCCCAAGCTACAGATATACTCGACACACAAGACTTTGTAGCGAAGAAAGCGATTGACCAGTTTACCGACCAGATAGTAAGCACTGCGGCTACTCTGTCGTATGACTATATATACGCTCACGACTGGACCACCATGCAGGCAGGCTTGGCACTCAAAAAAAGCTCAGGCAAGCCCCTGGTCGTTCACGTACATTCGCTCGACTATGATCGTAGCTCTCAACTGGACAAGTCCTGGATATACGAAATAGAAAAAGATTGCTTTGACAATGCAGACGCTATAATTGGTGTGAGTAACTATACAAAAGCAGCTATAGCCCAACAGTATGACATTTCTCCGAAAAAAATAGCCACTGTACACAACGCATCTACCCCCCTAAAATACAAAAGGCGCAAGCATGTGTTTGATGAAAAAATCGTGCTTTTTGTGGGTCGGCTTACCGGCCAAAAGGGGCCAGAAATCTTTCTGGACATAGCTCAGCAAGTACTTGCCAGCGAACCCAACACTCGTTTTGTACTAGCCGGAGAAGGATACCTCAAAACCAACTTACTCCTATCGGCTGCAGCCCGAAAAATGGGGAGTAAATTTCATTTTACCGGCCATGTAAACCAAAAAGAACTTGAATACCTGTATAGCATTGCCGATGCGTATTGTATGCCATCGGTTTCCGAGCCCTTTGGCATAGCGGCACTGGAAGCTGCCTGCGCAGGTATCCCTATGGTACTTTCCCGGCAGTGTGGAGCTGCAGAGGTACTGCCAGACGCCTTATGTGCCGATCACTGGGACATAGCCGGACTCGCCGGGCACCTGCTCAGTATACTGCAAGACCGCACCATGGCCAATCAGCTAGCCAAAAAAAATAAGGCTGCTGCTGCAAAACTTACCTGGGATAGCACGGCTTCCAAAGTGCTTGATGTTTTTAACCGGATCGACCATTAACAAATGAATATACATATCATCTTTTGTTTTTCTACTTCTGAGATGCTCAGAGACTATACTTTTTTCGACATAGGCCACTCTCACACCTATTTCGACCGGGAAGTGTCCGAAGCTATCTCCCTTAAAACATTTAACCACCTGCAAAAGCCAGCACTCGAAAACCTGCTTCAGCAGTGCCAACAATCAGATCAGCATTTTACAGTATACCTTTCCGGTCCTTTTGTTTTATTGCTAAAAAAACACGCACCGGAACTAATTAACAACCTCAAAAGAGCCATAGACCAACAAAAGATAGAATTACTTGGCGGTACTTATTTTCATTCCTTATCATACCTGATTTCCGAAGACATTTTTCTTCATGAAGTTCAACAGCATACTTCGCTGATGAAAAAACATTTTGCCTGCTCGCCTTCCTGTTTCTACCACACAGCCAACCTATATACCAACTCCGTGGCAGCAAGTGTTCAAAAAGCGGGGTTTACCTCTATGCTGGCACCAAAGGTTTCATGGTATCTTGGCTCTTACTCAGAGGGTGATTCTTTTTGCTCAACGCACTCGCCTTCTTTTACCCTAAAGCTGGTCAACCCGGGCTTTCGCATTTTCTCTGAAAAGGAAAATACGCCAAACCCAAATTCTGGGTGGCAAATAGATCCAACCTCTCCCAACCTGCCTGCAGATTGGCTCTCACTCATGAATGAGCAGATGAAAAAGTATAAGTCTAAAACTGTATCTGAAGCAATAAAAAGTAAAAACAAGCCAACCCCTGTATACAACATCCCTCAAGCGCTGGCAATGGATTATCAGGGACGGGATTTGTCTTTTTACTTAGAAAACCCACTCCAAAAAGAAATTCGAAATACGCTAAGGCAGCTCTCGTCTACTGTTTCGACCACAAAAACAACGGACACACTTGCTTCGCTTAGCACAGCCGAGCTGTGGCTTCAGCTATCTACCAAAATAGACTCCAGTGAAAAACCCTACCTTACCTACCAAAGCATGATGAATGCACTGGTGGACCTGAATAAAAAAAGGTGAATTTATATGTAAAAAAAACACCAAATACCGGACGACAACCTCGGCAGTTTTCAGAACCTGAAGTACTATACGCAGTACGCCAAAACACCATGACTTCAGCGTATCTGACTGATCTCAAAAACATATCCGGCTTAAAAGACGAAAAGCATTCTAATTCTCTAAACATGAACATCAAAACGTTTAGAAATTACAAAATGACAACACTCACTGCGGTGGTGGACTTTTTCTGGGACCACCGCTTTCCGTCAACCCACGAATAGGTTTTCTCATTTTAATACTTTCTTCTCCTAGAGTAACTTCTCTGGCTCGGTAGTCTATGACAAACTGATGCCGACGCATAATATCCGAGCCCAGAATACCCGCTATCCGTATTCCTGCTTTTTCTGATATAGATTCAGCAATTCGCGATAGGTCAAATACTTTCACTGTTCCTTTCATTTTTTTTCCTCCTATCTGCAACTCCAAATCGGATGCTATAGATATGGCATCCTTGTGTGTAGAACTTAACCCCGTAAGCTGATACCCTCTGGCGCGCATTTTTAGCACATCAAATCCATACTTATCGGCAAGGTTTTCATCAATCAGCGTAATAGCCGAACCGGTATCGACCAAAAGAAAGGCCGGTTTCCCATTTATCTTCACCTTTATTATTGGTTGATGCTTGGGTCTCATCATTTTCATTTCACTTTGCCCGTAGGCTATAGTACAACCTAGCGTGGTGCTAACCACCAGCAATGTAAATATTTTGACTAAAAAAGATTTGTTGGATGATTTCATGGCCATACTAAGCCAATAGCCATGCCATGTGCCCTGAGTGCTCTCAGAGCAACTATTGAAATATGGATTGGCCGATAGTGTACTTATTTTGTACAAAACTGTACAGTACTTTGGTAATGACAGGTTGACTTTACTGTGACTTTTTTGCCCGAAAGAATTAGATTTGATACCGTAACTAACTCTCCTATCGTTGACTCACAGACTCCCTCACCTGACCCGCTCTGTTAAAATCCGGTGTTTTACTGTGTTGTTTTTTGCATGTGCATTATGGAGTTTCAACCCTCTCAACGCCCGGCAAAACGCTACTGCCGATGAAAATAACGGAGAGTTTAACTTAACACTTTGCCTGTACTATTCGGATCAAAGTCAATACGACAGTGCGGTACTCTATGGAGAAAAAGCACTAATCGATTTTACTCAAACCCAAGATACTACCGGCCTTATCGATGCATACCACGAGTTGTCTCTCATTCATCAGGACATTGGGCTTTTCGACGAGGCGCTAGCCTACAACAAGCGAGCCCTTGACTTGGCCACAGTGCTCCAAGACACTTCAAAAATCATTCATCATCATAAGGATATTGCCACCATCTATCACGATTACAAGTATTTCTCCAAGGGTATAGAGAACGGAAAACAGGGGTTGAAAATGGCCAATTCGTATGCTCCAATCAAAGCTTCTGAACGAGCTGACATTCTCCTCAGCCTGGCTATCAATCATCAGGGGCTGGGAGAATTTCAGGAGGCTCTGGACTACCACTTTTTAGCGCTGCAGGCATTTGGAAACTACCATGCTCGTTTTGCGGGAACGCATTCCTTCGAGGATTCTGTGCGTCTGGCTCGTGTTCTTAACAGCATAGGAGGTATTTACCTCGACACTCAAAAACCCAACCGTGCTTTGCCCTGGCTGCACAGAGCCTATACACTAAACCGGCTTTTACTGGACGACTATGAACTGGCTGAAAATCTCACTTTACTGGGAAGGTCTTTTATAACCGGCTCTACCCCCGATTCGGCACGGTACTACCTTGAGCAAGCTTTGGAGTACGCCCGATCGAGCGGCAGCATCGATAAACTAGCAACTGCCTACTCCCACTTAAGCGCTGCACACCAGGCGTTAAATGAAAATGAAAAAGCACTAAAATTTGCTAGTCTAACTGCAAACCTGCAAGACTCGGTAGCACAACTGAAACAAAAAAGAGCGTATGCTGCACTGGACGCAAGAAGGCAGGTCATTCAAAATCAACATGAAATCGAAATTCAAAAAAATGCTCTCCAAGAACAAAAAACACAGCTGAAAATCAACTTGCTTATCATAGCAGGGCTTTTTCTTTTTATTGCCTTATTGGTTTTAGGTTTTGTTTTCTGGCGGTACAGAACGAAACAAAAACAAATTGCCGCTCTCAAAAAACAACGCCAGAAGCTCAAAGAACAACAAGCCACCGCTGTGATAAACCAGCTGGAAAATGAAAGAAATAGGATAGCACGCGACATCCACGATGGACTTGGCCAATCCATTGCTGCACTGGGGCTATCCATTCACCAGCTGTACAAAACAGACACTGTACCGGACATCCGTTCCAAGAATTACACCAGCTGCAAGGAAATCCTGGATGGTATTCATACTGAGATTCAGAGCATCTCATTTTCACTTATGCCCTCCAAACTGACTAAGGCCGGACTGAAAGAAGCACTATCCGAACTTGCATACCGCATCAACGAGGCTGGTGCTACACAACTTCAGGTTCACTTTTTTGACATACCTGAGCATATCAGCGAGCCTATCCAGCTCAACCTTTTCAGGGTTGTTCAGGAGTTGATTTCCAACACGGTAAAGTATGCAAATGCCCAATCGGTGAGCCTGACTTTAACCGGGTATGAAAATGAATTGGTGGTAATGCTGGAAGATGACGGAATGGGTTTTGACCTTTTGAAATTCAAAAACAGCAACAGCAACGGCTGGAGCAACATCAGCTATCGGCTGAGCCAAATCGATGCTAATATTACATTTGATACGCTTCCAAATAGACAGGGGACGACAGTTGCTATAGAAATCCCCTTGATTTCCGATCATTTTAGACAAAGGGAATAGCATTGCCCGTAGCTCAGGCTACTTTTGCACCCCCAAAACAACACACCTGAAATGATTTATGAAGACAACTCGTATATTGGTCTGCGACGACCATGAGGAACTGTGCCTGCGCATAGGGGAATGGCTGTCTACCACACTGACTCCCCAATATGAAGTAGAACACGAAACAGCTCCTATGCTGGCCTTGAACAGGGTTCGGCGCGATGCATACGACCTGCTTATCACGGATTTTGAAATGCCCGGCCTCAATGGTCTGGAGCTGGCTAAGGCGGTCAAGGAAAGCAATCCTGAAACCCGGGTCATTCTGCTAACCATGCACGATAAAAACATGTTTGACTGGAAGCACCTCTCGGATATAGTGGAAGGCTTTGTGTCGAAAAAAGACATCTACACTCTGCTGCCGGCCACTATCAAAGATATACTGGACGGCAAGCACCCCGAACTACAGAGAGAAAGTAAGGTGTCGCCTCTCCTGACTCACCAGGAAAAAAGTGTATACGAACTGATGAGCAATGACCTGACGCATGAAGAAATCAGCCTTCAGCTGGGACTAAGTGAAAAAGCACTGTCAGCACACATCAAAAACATCAAAAGGAAAATTCAGACCTGACGCTCTCTTTCAACACTGACCAAAGAGCAATTTAGATTCGTAGGCTTTTCGTCTACGTACAGGGTTTGTTTGAATGAGGAGTGTGCCACACAAGACATCCCGAAAAAAACGAAAAAAGAAGCTTCAGAGTGCTTTTCTGATTTCACAGGGATTGCCAAATGCCAATACATCGTCAGGGATATCTTTGGTCACTACGCTACCTGCTCCTATGGTTACATTATTTCCTATTTTTACTCCCGGAAAAACGACGGAATTGCCTCCTATCCAAACATTGTCACCTATGGTCACAGGTTGAGTTGCGGTCAGGTAACGGCACTCTTTTCCGATACCTTGTATGCGATCCGACGCTTTCAAAGGATGGCTTGCTGTATAAATTTGCACATAGGGAGCAATTAGCCCGTTTTTTCCTATGGTTATTTTGTTATCGTCCAAAAACATACAGTTGGTATTCACAAAGGTGTTTTCTCCTATGGATATATTGTCTCCATAGTCACAGAAAAAGGGCGACTCTATCCAAACACCCTCTCCTTTGTATTCTAAGAGTTCATTTAAAATGTCCTCTCTCTGCTGCACCAATTCTGTATCGAGGTTGTTGTATTTTTTAAGTAACCTGCGAGCTCTATGGTACGCCTCGATTAACTCCGGGTCTCTCGAATCATAGTATTGCCCATCCAACATTTTTTCTTTTTCCGTCATAACATGGTTTTATAAAAAACGACTAACCTCTCTAACCTTTCCTTGCACTAAAGTATCAAAATCGTTTCTCACCTGACAACATCTATACCAGCATTCGCCTATTTACATTTACCTCGTAGAATGCAAGCCCATTTTATTTCCCTCAGAATCGAGAAATAATGCAAAAAATCCACTTTCATCTGCATGAGGTGTTTTAGGAACAAGTACCTGACCACCATTTTTTTCAACTTTATCAAGCATTACCTGAAGGTCATCGCCTGCATTTAGGTATATAGTGACTCCATCTGCTGAAGGTGTAAACCCTTCGCCTTTCATAATCACACCGACCACCATTTGATCTTCGTAGGGAAGCACACCTATTTCTAGCCCCGGCACTTCCATTTGCTCGATACTTATGTCCAAAATTGCCTCATAAAAACTAATTGCCCTTGAAATATCTGTGGCAGGAATTTCAAATATGGATACAAAACTCTTCATCTTATTACTTTTTTGATTTGTTGATACATTACCTGATTGCGCGACAACCTGACCGGGATTTACATAATGGATGAGAACCGATGCGAACATTATTACCGCTAGTTTACTTATTCTGTCTTTCATTTTTCTGTGATTGAATCTGGTGCATAGTTACATCAGCAAAATCAAGAGAAATTGTAAAATTGCGACAGGTGATATTAATCTTTGGAGTAAATAAGGGAGGAGAGCATCATTTGGTCATCACTCAGATAATCTTTTGGGTTTGTACCCGTAAACTCTTTAAAATCTTTGATAAAATGAGCCTGATCGTAGTATTCCGACTCGTAGGCAATTTCAGTTAGCTTTTGGTTCTGATCGTTCAGCATCAATTTCAATGCTGCCTGCAGCCTTATTATCCTTCCCAATTGTTTAGGGCTTAATCCAACCTGCCTGGAAAACTTTCGCTCAAGGTTCCTCCTTTTTGACAAATCATTTTTGAGTATTGAATGGATGGCCCTGCTTCCTTTTGTATTTGTAAGGGCATCTGATGTATACCGAACTATAGTGTCAATGACCGCCTGGTCTGTAAGCTTGTTTAACAAAAAACTTTCAACTGCTTCTATTCTGGATTTAGTGGACGGTGCTTCCTTTATTTTGTTCTCCAACTCCCTTGCTTGTTTCTCCCCAAACAAGGAAGACAGAGCCGTTTCTTTGTTGGCCAGTTGGTGAATCGGCTGGGTAATAAAATTGGCAAAACCATACGGGTAAAACCGAACCGAAAACGTATTTACATAGCCTGTTGGCTGTACATAAAAGGGTTTGGTGATTTGCCCTAAGACCATCGCTCGGGGTTGGATGACATATTGGTCTTCGGAAGTAAATCGTTTTATATCATCACCAAATAAGAAACACATTTCAATACAACCGTCGGGTATTAAGCGTTGCTTGGGTGCTTCCATATCAGATGGCACTTCCAACGTCCAGTAACACTTCACCAGTGCGGCTAAATTTGGCTGAGGAGAAAAAGTTTCATAATTCATAGGACTATCCTTTAGGCTTTTCAAATATAGTCTTAATCCCTGTCTATCCTTAGGTTATTCCTTTGGGTTATAGTAGCCTAAAAAACAAAACCCTGATATATGACTATACCAGGGTTTTTAAAAATATTATTTAGAAGCTAGTTGCTTCTTATCGTTACTATTTCTGTTGTGCCAAAAATGTGATAAGTGAGGCAAACTCTTCAAAAGACATAGAATTGGCCAGACCTGCAGGCATCATAGATGTTTCCAATACTTCCTGCTTCGTAATATCACTCTTTTTGATGGTAAAGACCTGTCCGGCTATATTTCTCAACTCCAGTTCTTCTGAAGATTCCTTAGACACAAAGCCCATGTAGCTTTTGCCATCTTTGGTTTTCACGCTTACCGATGCAAATCCCTGAGAAATAGATGCATTTGGTTTCAAGATGGATTCTGCTATTTGCTGACGATTCATGATCGAACCAATTTGTCCCATAAACGGCCCTTTCATCGTTTCGCCCATCTTTAGGTTATGACAAGCCACACATCCCTGTCGGGCAAATAGTTTTTCTCCCAACACCGGATCTCCTTTGATGTCGTCCATGGCCAGCATCACATCTTCAATAGAGGTTTTGCCTATTTGTCCTTTTTTGTTCTTGATTTTTTCAAGGTCTATTTTTTCGCCTTTCTCTTCTTTTACAGCTACCACTTTCACTTCACCAAATTCCGGTATTCCCATGCGGTGCTTTTCATTCAGTTTGGCAAAGAAGTCTTTGTCGCCTTCTTTTTGAACCTGCATCAAAAACGCCTTGATCTTAGCGCTTCCTTCCCACTCTATAGCCTTGTAGTATGGGCCATGCGTATCGGGACGGGTTTGCCACCACCAAGAACCGTCGTAGGGTGCTTCTTTTTTGTACAAACGCGATAATGTAGTTACAATTTCCTGCTGTATGCTTTCATCTGACACCTTGCTGTATGCCGCGATAAGACCATCTACCGCACGACTATCGTGCATGTAGCGCAATGCCCACAATGCCAAAGCACTGTTTTTGCCTCCGATAGCATCTACACAAGCTTCCACAGCATTCATACTTTCCAAAGCTCTGACAGCCACATGGGGTTCTACTATTGCAGCGTTGGGGGTAGCGTGTGGACCTTCCGTGCCCCATGCTGGTGTTTTTGCCGATGCGGGTACCGGTACTTCCAGCAATGCCTCAGCTGCTGCTTTGTTTCCTATCCGTCCCAAAGCCACAGCAGCAGCCACTCGCACTCTGGGCGATGGGTCTTTCAACGCTGCTACAAAAGGCTCAGTAGGCAGGTCTTTAGCTATTTCTTTTCTGTCGGCCAGCGCACGAAGAGCAAACTCTCTAACCTGATCTTCTTCTGCCAGCTTTAGCAGGTTTTCAACACCCTCTTTACCGGCTATTTGAACATAACCAAATATGCCCGCTACTCTCACATAGAGGGGCAGGTCCTGATCAGAAGCCACATCCCAGGCAGCTTCCTTAGCACTGCTTGAACCTCTTTTTACCAGTTCCTGCTGGGCATGCAATCTTGCTACTGCACTCTCCGATTTCAATATATCCTCCAGGTCTCCAATACTCTCTCCGCTCAAATCAGGAAAACTCTCGTACTTCAAATCCCTGGGCACAGCTCTCACCACATAGCCTTTGTCCGGACTTCCTTTGTATCCTGCGCCATTCCATGCAGCCAGATACATTCTTCCCGATGCATCTACATCCACATCGGTCACTTGCGACAATTTGATAAAATCCTCTACGTCTTGCGTAAAACTGGGACCATCTTCGGTTACTCTATGAATGTAGAGGTGATTTCTACCCCAGTCTGCCATCATTGGTACGTTATTGTACTTTGCAGGCCAGTTAGGGTCCTGTAGGTACAATGACCCTGTACCCGATCCTCCTCCTACGTCTACAAGTGCAGGGATAATTTCGTCCGTGAAGTGCTTAAACAAAACCGGGTATCCATATTCGCCAGATTGTATCTGGTGAATAAAACGGATGTTCCATCCCCCACCATCGTTGGTGTTGCCTCTGGTGTAGATGTTCATGTATGGATCTATAGCTACATCGTAAATATTGCGCAGGCCATGCGTGTATACTTCCATTTCTGTGCCGTCGGGGCGTACTCTCACGATTCCCCCACCGAGCATGGTCATTTTCTTTCCTGATCTGTCTTGTGCACCGTGAAATCCAAAATCACCTACGGCTATGTATATCCAGCCATCTATACCCATTCGGATACCATTAGTAGCATGGTCTGTACCTCTCGACTGGATAAATTTAGGCGAGCATATATTTTCTATCAGGGGCTTTGATGGTCCGTCAGCTACACCGTCATTGTCCTTATCTTCATACACCACCAGGTCCATTCCGGTAGCGATTTCAGATCCATTGGCAAATGCCGTATGCAGTACGAACAATTTATCGCCGATAGGAAAAAGTCCCCTTGGGTTGTCGAGTGTAGCATAGGTAGTGGTTTTGTCTACCACACCGTCATTGTTGCAGTCCAGCAGTCGCACTACCTTTCCTTTTCCAGGCTCTTTCCCCAGCGAGCCCATCATGTCTACTCCCACGAATACTTCGCCGGTAGGAGCTACAGCCAGACAAGCCGGACTAGGCGTTACATCAGGGCCAGAAAAATGAGTAATGCTAAGTTCTGCAGGCCAGTTATTGGCTTTAGCCAGCGAGTCCAGGCTAATATCTACCTGATCGGCTGGAGCAGATTCACAAGGTGGTTCTTTTTTTCCACAACTTGACAAAATAATGATTAAACACACTATCAGTGTGCAGGGCTTAAACATGTTCATCGTGTAAGATTGTTAGTAGTAATTAGTTTAATACAAAAAATTGGCTCGAATATAAGGCAAGACAAGCTTTTGAGCGCATTGTTCTAAATAATTAAGCTTAATTTTTACGGTTATTGCAATAACCCTGCCTTAATTTAATGATTTTGTTAAACTGAGCTCATTTGCAGCCGCATTCATTTTCAGGCTTAGGCTTCCTGAAAACCTTCGGATTTATGGTTTTCGCCCAGGTTATAGCCCGTGGGTTATCTACTCTTCCAGATACTATGAAGGGGAGTTATTTCGTCAGGGCATTTACCAACTTCAGCAGGGTAGCAGCATCTACAAAGCCAGGCATACGGCCTGCCACTTTAAATTGGGGAGTCAGCCACACGGTAGTAGGATAAGAAAGCTGGCCTCTGTGCTCTCCGAGCAATCTAGCCAGCTGGTGTTCTCCTGTAGTAGCTCCTGTGGCCACATACCGATATGTACGCCCCAAAAACTCAATATCGTCTTTCGATTCGGCATTGAGTTTCAGGGCATACACGGAGGCATTCGTAGCTTTAATGACTTGAGGGTCTGTAAATGTATTTTTTTTCTGCAGGGCACAAAACTTACACCAATCGGTATAAATAAATACCATGACGGGCTTAGGGTGAGCACGCATACTATCGCTGAGGTGCTCAAATGACGTCCACTTCATTTGAGCAATAACCGCTCTGTTCAGGCCGGCTACCATAATCATTGCCATCAGCAGTATGTATACTTTTCCCTTCATTTATCTCAATGTGTATCTTACTCCCAAAAATCCGCGAATTCCCTGATTTGGAGCAAAAACATAGGAAGGATCAAAAGTAAGTGCATAGGGATTTTCTGCTGTACGCATAGCCTGCCCATCTGCATCGAATTGCACCTGCTCGTCAAAAGGATCGTGCGAGCGGGCAATGCTATTTGCCGGCGGGGTGTAGTTCAGAAGGTTTTTCACCCCTCCATACACCTCTATTCCGCTGGCAAAAGTTTTTGTTACCTGAATGTTTTGCAAACTCCACCAGGGAGAGTAGGCAGGTCGGTTGTCAAACTCGCTCAACAATGGCAATCGCATAGGACCGTATAGGTTTCCGGTATAGTCGATGGTAATATCCGACCCAACAAAGGTGTAGCCAATATTCCAGACCCCTGAAAAGCGCTCAGTAAGGATTTGACGGGTTTTGGTTCCATTTTCTTTAATAGTCACATCCATAACGGTAGCCCCTGCCAACATGGAAAGCCCGCTCGACCAGGCTATGTCCAGGTTGAGAGATGCCCCCTGCGACACTGCCGATCCTTCGAGGTTCCCGTAGCGGATCTCATTGGTATTGGTTTCATAATCAGGCACAATCCTGTTGTTGAAAAATGTATAAAACAAGCTGGCATCTATCCCTATAAAGGTATTTCCGGCTGTGTATATTTTTTTCACAAAATTGGCATTGGTATTCCACGATTTTTCCGGCTTCAATTCTTCATCAAAAACCACACTGCGAGCTCCGGTAAGGGCCGCATGATCTTCGGTAAAAACATTGGCTACCCGATACCCATTGCCTATGCTCATGCGAAAGATGTTGTGTTTATCGGGCGAGTTCCATTTGTAGTTGAGCCTTGGGCTAAATATATTGCCATGAAGGCTGTTGTAATCGTAGCGCACTCCGAGCAGTATCTTGTGCTGGTCGTTTAGGCGAATATCATCCTGCAGAAATACACCAGGCAAGTGAATGGAAGATGGGTGATTTTGCTGATTTTGTTCGTCGAAAGTAGCTGTAGTATTGTCATCGTAGTATGTGTAACGATATGCCAAACCTACCAACAGCTCCTGATTGGTAAGCAAAGACTTGTTCCAGGTGAATTGGCCAAACCCTACATACTGCGTAGCGTCATATTGCGTAGTACCATAGTATGAGTCCTGATTGTGCCCGTTTATACTAAACTGAAAGTTGATTCTTTCCTGCACCGGTAGTTGGTACACACCAAAACTTTCCCACCTTTTGGTATATATACTTTCACCATATACCTGATCTCCTCCCCTGTACCGGGGTGCCCAGTTCATCTCTCCACCCCAGCGATCTTCATACACATAACGCCCCGCCAATGAAAAAACCCGGCCATCTGCTCTTTTAAAATTCCATTTGTTAAATACAGAAAAACGATCCTGCAGGGTAATGTCTGTAAAGCCATCGTTGTTGTTGTCAATTGGATTTTGGTAGTTGAAATAATTCACACCTACCAGCGACTGTACCCTACCTACATCCAGTTTCACTCCTACGTCTGCATTGACTTCTGCCCATCCGGTAGCAAATGCGTCTACGGTCACCAGCGGTGCATTGTCGGGTTTCTTTGTGATGATGTTTATCAGTCCGCCGAGAGCTTCTGACCCATACAGTGTAGAAGCAGCTCCTTTCACAATTTCTACCCGCTCTATAAGCGACTGGGGTATACCCGTAAGTCCATATACCGTAGACAAACCGCTTACTATTGGCATGCCGTCTATCAGCACCATGGTATAAGGCCCCTCCAGTCCATTGATATGGATATCGCCCGTGTTGCACACATTGCAGTTGAGTTGGGGGCGTACACCATTCACATTTTGCAACGATTCAAACACTGAAGGAGTAGGATTGGCCTTAAAAAACTGTGGGCTGTACACTTCCACAGGCACTGCACTTTCCAGCTTACTGATCTCCTGCATGGTGCCGGACACTACCACCTCGTCTAACGCCGTGGCTGATTCTTTCATTTCAAAATCTAAAGTATGATCGCCCGATACCCTAACCGATTTGTATATAGCCTGATACCCCACCATCGATACCATCACTTCATAAGTACCATAGGGTATGTTGGTCAGGGTGTACCTGCCATTCACATCGGTAGCAGTACCCAGAGTACTGTTTCTCAATCCCACACTTACAAACTCCAAAGCACTACCCTCATGAGATACCACTCCGGACAATGAGCCTGTCTGCGCCACCGCAGCACTACTCCAAAAACCTATTAAGAATACAAGTATTAAACGCATCATGTTTATTTATTTAGATATGCAAATATATAAATTTAGATTAATCTAAAAAATAAATAAGCTATATGTGTTTTTATTGAAACGGCTTGCATAAAAATCCCAACTCACGGAATGGGATTTTGAAAGTACATTTATGAGAAAATAAGAATAGTATATGCTCGCATATCTTATATTTACTTCCTCAACAGAAAAGACATTGAAATGACATTAAAAAGGTTATCACTATTCATTATTCTTTTACTTAGTTTCGAAGTAGTAAAATCACAAGACCCTACCAGATTCTCAGATCATGTAAGTAAACTAGCTGCTACAAAGCATGAATTTAAAAAGAACCAGCAGGTCAATTTATTTGTGGGCAGCTCCAGCATTTTAAGGTGGACTGACATAAAATCTCATTTTCCGGGCAAAAACATCATCAATAATGGATTTGGCGGATCGCACATGAGCGACCTGCACTACTACATAGAGGAGCTGGTAATCCGGCATTCACCCGACAGGGTTTTTATATATGAAGGAGATAACGACATAGCATCGGGAAAAAGTCCAAACGAAATCATGCAAACTACCCGCGAGGTAATCCACTTGATAGAATCGAAACTTAAGGGTGTAGAAATTGTTATCATTTCTGCCAAACCCAGCATAAAACGATGGCACTTAAAAGAAAATTACACTTCCCTAAACACACTATATAAAGATTTTTGCGCCAGCAAAAAGAACTTACACTTTGCTGACGTATGGTCTGCTATGATCACAAAAAATGGAGAACTTATGCAACATCTTTTTGTAAAAGATGGTATCCACATGAATAGCCAGGGTTACGCTATTTGGACTAGCGTACTGAAAAACTATTTTTAATCTTCTTTTTATGAAAATACCTTTATATCAGATCGATGCTTTTACTGACAAGATTTTTCACGGCAACCCCGCGGCTGTTTGCGTGCTACCTCATTGGCTGGATGACCATATCCTGCAAGGCATTGCCGCCGAAAACAATCTGGCAGAAACGGCTTTTTTGGTAAAGGCTGAAAAACAGTATGAAATCCGTTGGTTTACGCCTAAAGTAGAGGTAGACCTATGTGGCCATGCTACGCTGGCAGCTGCCTTTGTACTGCATCGCTACTATGGAGAGGGGAGCACTACCATTCAATTCTACTCAAGTAGAAGTGGAAAGCTGCCTGTGAATCCCACTGAAAACGGATATATACTCGACTTCCCAACAGACCCACTTTTGAAGATAGATACACCTGAAGTTTGCCACGAGGCTTTCGGCCGAAAACCTCTGCAAGCCTTAAAAGGCAAAACAGATTTACTATTGATTTTCGAAGATGAGAGCTTTATCCAATCCATGTCTCCGGATCTGACGCTAATCAGCTCTCTGCCCTACAGGGGTGTCATTGTGTCCTCTCCGGGCTCAAAAAGCGATTTTGTGTCACGCTTTTTTGCACCGCAAAGTGGCATTGACGAAGACCCGGTAACTGGCTCTGCACACACTAGCCTTACCCCGTACTGGGCTGAGGCATTGCACAAAACAACACTTACTGCCCGACAACTATCTGCCCGGCAAGGAGAACTTACCTGCACACTAAATGGGGACAGGGTACACATAGAAGGACAAGCAGTAGCTTACCTGCAAGGAGAGATTGCTATCTGATACTCCTCTTCAACCAAAAGAAATAGAGCTAACCGGCACACTCACTTCCCCTAAGTCGAGCATAGCATTGATCAGGCTTACTTTTTCAAATTGACGAATGTCGCCTACAGCTATGGGAGCTGCTACAAGTTGACCACAGTCGAGCAAAGCCTGCCTGCGTACCCCCTCCAACAGAGGAGTATCGGGGGTTAGCCAGCTTTTTCCGTCATAAAAAGCCAGGTTGGCAAAATAACTGTCCGTACACTTGCCGTTTTTCACTATCAGCACATCGTCAGCTTGCCCTCGGCATTCGTACAAGCGGGTCAAAGCTTCTCTATCCTCAGATTTATAAGTATAGTCAATCGTAGTGCTTTCTACCACCTGCAAAGAATCGATGTGCCGGGGCTGGTAAGCATGATAGGTTACCTGGCAATGGTTTTCAGAGTATACTACTCTGCATTTATGTTTTCCACGATCCGGCACTTCACCCAAAATAGCGGAAAGATCATGCGGAGTACGCTTAAAAAAAGTACGAAAGGTACGATCGACCCGTTGCTGATGGTAAGGCAAATGAAAAAGCTCTCCATCGATACTGCATATACTTTCAATAAATCGGCACATATACTTTATCGATCATTTCCTGGTATTCCATCCGGGGGTTGCTCAGGGAGTGGATTCCTCCACCACTTTTAAACACTAACTGGTCGCCTTGTTGCTCGATGTAGCGAATCATCACTCCACTATCAAACCGACGGCCGTCATACACCCCAAACACTCCGGTGTAGTACCCTCGCTCGTACTGCTCAGCTTCTTCTATTATCTTCAGCGTCTCATGCTTGGGGGCTCCCGAAATAGAACCTGCCGGCAACAACGAAAAAAGTACTTCGCCAAAATTGGCCAACGACTCTTCGCTTAACTTCCCACTTATTTCAGAACTCACCTGAAGCAGTTTTTTTTCGTGGGTCTGCACTTCATCTATGTAGCGAAAGCGGTTTACCTGTACCTCTGTGGCATAAATGCTCATATCGTTTCGGATAAGATCTACGATAGATACATGTTCTGCCATCTCTTTGGTGTTTTCTATGATGGCTGAAGCAGCATTTACTTCAGCGGCATCAATTGTGCCTTTCATCGGAAACGAGGAGAGCACATTGCCCTCCAATTGTATAAATATCTCTGGCGAAAACACGACAAACCGATCTTTGAGCCAAAGCTTGTATTTTGCTCTGCTTCTGTAAAATACCTCTTTGAGCGAATGATTGCATGTGACCGGCGTAGGAAAGGTAAGGTTGACCAGGTAAGAATTACCCGCATGGAGCTGGGTTTGGACCTGATTGAAAACTGCTAAAAACTTCTCATAAGAAACCGGAGATTTGCTCAATGAAAAAGGCCGCCTGTCTACTGCGGCAGGCGCTGCATTTCCTACTCCATTTACTTCATACAAGAGTTCGTCAGGATCTACAGCCGAAAGCGGCATTACTATATTCTTACTGCAGCGATAATCGGCCACAAAAACAAAAGGCTCGCGACGGCCCATCAACTCATTGACACGGCAAATGGCCTCAGCTTTACTCAGCGTCATGGTTTGTTTTTTTACCCGTCATTCTGCGCCACATTTTTTTCTCAAACTCCCAGAAAAATGCAAATTGCCCAAATAGAAACCCATAAATCAGCAACACTACATTGTATACCGGCAGAATAAAAACATAATATAAAACTGAAAAAAAAGTGCTGTATTCTTCAGAACCTGCTATGGCGGATACAATAGGTTTTTTCAAAAACATAATCGTAAATCCTGTGCAGGCAAACACTATCAGCACCACTACCACCTGCGTAGTGCTTTTGAGCTGCCATCTGTCCTGAAGTTTTTTTAGCATGGCTACAATAGTCTATTGATTTTTTTATCACTCATTTTTTTATCCAGCACCAAAAACTGCTCCCAAAAATCGTTGGCTGGCACGCCGGCCACCACCTGTACGGGTTCTTTTTTTACCGGATGGATAAAGTCCAACTGACGGGAATGCAGGTTGATATTGCCTTCGGGGTTACGCTTGCTAAAACCGTATTTGATATCGCCTCGTATGGGGCAACCCATAGCTGCCAGCTGCACTCTAATCTGATGGGGTCGTCCGGTCAGAGGCCTTACCTCCAACAGGTAGTGATCATTGAGTTTGCCCATCACCCTATATTTCAATTCGGCCCGTTGTGTTCCGTCTTCCTGCTCTTCAAATGCCGTGGTTATATTTTGTGCAGTATCTTTTTTGAGCCAGTGCACCAGTTTATCTTCTTTTTTTGGCGGACGCTGCTTCACTACAGCCCAGTAGGTTTTGGTTACTTTCCTGTCTTTAAAAATCTTGTTCATACGCTCCAACGCTTTGGACGTACGCGCAAACACGATAGCTCCACTCACCGGGCGATCCAAGCGATGCACACACCCCAGAAACACATCGCCGGGCTTGTTGTATTTTTCTTTGATATAATCTTTGCAATAATCAAGCAATGGCTTGTCTTTCGTTTTATCGCCCTGCACCAACGTACCGGGGGCTTTGTCCACAATCAGCAAATGATTGTCTTCATATAAAACTATAAAGGGATTTTTCATAAGGCGCAAAGTAAAGGGATTTTGAGCTAACAGACAGAAAACAACGCACATATCGCCCTGCTTTTCGCAAAACAGCTCCCTCAAGACGCCACTCTCCGGCAAATAAAAACCTCATTACCATATCCAGGCAAAAGCAAACCCACTACAATGGTATATTTGACACGGGGCGACCGATTGCATACGAAGAGAACTTAACCACTCTATTTTCACTTCACCATCCGCAAATAAAATACCTGACTCTTCCTCAGCAGAGCTTAAATACCACACTGCCGAATCTAATACTTTCTCCCTACCTTTGCCCCCGCAACATACAACCCGTACACAACATGGTAAAAGAAGTATTTTCTGTAACGCTTATCTTGTTTTCTGTTATCGATATTATTGGCAATGTGCCTATAATCATCAACCTGCGGAAAACTACCGGTAAAATCCAATCCGGCAAAGCCACAGTAGTAGCCGGACTCATCATGGTCTTGTTTTTGTTTTTAGGTGAAAACATTCTCGACCTTTTTGGCATTGACGTGGGCTCTTTTGCTGTAGCGGGTGCCATCATTATGTTTTTGATAGGCATGGAAATGGTGCTCGGCATAGAGCTGTTCAAAACCGATCCGGAAACGGCCCGCTCGGCTTCTATTGTGCCTATTGCATTTCCTTTGATTGCCGGACCCGGTACCATGACATCTCTGATCTCGCTACGGGCAGAATTTGATATGTACAGTATACTGATAGGAATAGGCATCAATGTAGTGTTGATTTATTTGGTGCTAAAATCGTCGGAATGGCTGGAGCGAAAGCTCGGACAGGCAGGCTTCAATATTTTGCGGAAGGTATTTGGTATTATTCTGCTTTCTATCTCTATCAAAATTTTCAAATCTCAACTTTCACTTGGCTAATATGATTACCATATATACAGACGGCTCGTCACGGGGAAATCCCGGTCCGGGAGGCTTTGGAACAGTGCTTCTCTCCGGCAACTACCGCAAAGAAATATCGGGGGGCTTTAGAAAAACGACCAACAACCGCATGGAACTGCTCGCGGTAATAGTAGGACTGGAGGCTCTAAAAAAGACCGGCATGGAAGTGACTATCTACTCCGACTCCAAATACGTAGTAGATGCGGTAGAAAAAGGCTGGCTCTGGGGATGGGTCAAAAAAAATTTTAAAGGAAAACAAAATCCGGACCTTTGGAAACGTTTTATCCCGGTTTATAATTTACAAAAAGTAAAGTTTGTATGGGTAAAGGGGCACGCTGGAATCCCTGAAAACGAGCGCTGCGACCAACTGGCTGTAGAGGCAGCAGAACGACCTAACCTTCCGCCCGACTATGAGTACGAAGCGCAGAACCCCTGACGGTGAGTGTCGGCAGCTGGCACTAGCTGCCAGATTTTAATGTGGTTTTGACAGGATTCGTTGGAATACACCCCCGAACCCGATACCTTAGGTAGGAAACTCAAAACTACCCGCTATGAATATAAAAGTAAGTCTACTGGCAGTTCTGCTCTTTGCTCTAACCTCTACCTACGCTCAAAAACCGGAAGCCTGGAAGACCGGCTCGTATACAGACAAAGCCAATCGTACCCATCAGGGATGGATTTGGTATGGCTTTAGTCAGTCACCTAAGTTTAAGTTTAAAACTGCTCCTGAAGCCAAAGAGGTAAAGATTAAGGCAACCGATGTGAAAGGCTTTGTCATGGAAAAAGACAGCTTTGTGGTGCTCAACAATTTTAAAATAGATGCACGGGATGCCGCCAGCAGCAATGTACCCGTTGACTTTGTACAGGTGGTAGAGCCGGGTTTCCTCACCTTGTACAGGCACTATTCGTCGGTTTACAGCGGTGGCGACTCCTACTCAACTACTCATGGCAACCCCATCGGTGCGGGGAGTTCTAATCCTGTAGAAACCTATATTGTAAAAAAGCCCGACTCAGGAGCGCTGTTAACCCTCTACTCCGAACCCAAAAAAATGAAGCAACAACTGATCGAGATATTTGAAAACGATCCTGTACTTTTGTTCAACATCAGTCAGGGGGAGCTATCATACAATGACCTGCCCCGTCTGGTAAAAGAATATAACGCCAAGTACAGCCCTCATTCTAAATAACCTTACCAAGTTTCCACATTGCCCAACTCATTTTTCAATTTCAAACAATTTGGCATTCAGCAAGGCAACTGTGGCATGAAAGTGACCACCGAAGGCTGTATACTCGGCGCATGGGTTACCCCTCCTGCTGCCCCCTCGCGAATACTCGACATTGGTAGCGGCACTGGTTTGCTGGCACTCATGCTGGCCCAGCGCTACAACTGCCCTATCGACGCAGTAGAAATAGACGAAGGAGCTGCAGAGCAGGCCCGTGAAAACTTTCGTAATTCACCCTGGCACAATCGTCTAAAGCTCTTTCACCAAAACATAACCACATACTCGCCTGCAAAAGAAGGCGGGTATGATCTTATCGTCTGCAACCCTCCTTTTTTTCAAGCCAACATGCAGACTGCCAATAAAGCAAAAAACATAGCCATACACGACGACCTGTTGCCCCAGTCGACGCTACTATCGCACATTAAACGACTGCTTAGTCCAATAGGCACAGCATACGTGCTGTATCCGGAGTTTGAATCGAATCGCTTTCAGCATCTTGCCAAAGAACTGCAGCTACATGCTTCAGATGCTTTGATCATAAAAAACAAAGCAGCTAAGAGTCCTTTTAGAAAAGTAAGTCGCCTGTCGCTTCACCCTACTCAGGAGATCATGCCCACCGATGAGCTGATCATAAGGGATGCAGACAATTCTTTCAACCCTATCTTCACCCAACTTCTTACTCCCTATTATCAACATCTTTAGGATAAACTTTGACTCATCGAATCGTATAAAAAACTAAAACGCACAATGACACTTCTTGAACAACTCCACCTGCAGGGTATTACACTGCCTGACCCCTCTACACCGGGTGGTTCTTACACGTCAGTCAATATCCGCAAAGACATAGCCTACATCGCTATCCAGTTTCCTATCTTCAATGGAGAGTATCGTTATCAGGGTATTCTGGGGAAAGACATCAACACATCTGAGGGTTATGCAGCAATGGAGCTTTGTGCACTCAACGTATTGGCTCAGCTCCACCACAAAATCACACTTGAGCGCGTTTTAGGGCTCAATCATTTTGATGCTTACTATGTATCGGACAAAGACTGGGACGAAGCGCCACAGGTAGTAAATGGAGCCTCTGATTTGTTTGTGAAAGCATTAGGCAAAAAAGGCGTTCATAGCAGGGCTATTTTAGGTGTAGAAAAGCTTCCTCGCAACTTTTGTGTAGGCCTTACAGCCTCTTGCACATTGAAATAAGCAACAAAAAAACCGAAAGCGTGTCGGCTTTCGGTTTTTTTGTATGGTGACAGAGTTTAATTTAGGCTCTACTGAGACTACTTACTTGTCTTTAAACTTATCAAATTTTGATTTTGATTCCACTCTTGGAAATACATTGTCTTCCAGATTCACATCGGCGGTTTCCTTATCGGGATCAATCACTATATTCACTACTTCTTTTTCTTTAGCAAATACTTTCTTGACCTGATTTTCATTTCGTCTCCATATCTCAGCAGGGATGTACTCTTTCTCTTTTGTACCATCTTTGTATGTCCATTCTATAATAATGGGCATCACCAAACCTCCCTTGTTGCTGAAAGTCAATTCATAAAAGTGACGATCTGCATTGGCCAGCTTTATCTGGTTGTCATTGAGCTTATTTCTAAACTCCCTGTACTCATTGTCATTGGTATCTCTAAAAGTGAATTTTTCCGCCTGCTCTCCAAACGAATTTTCATCTGCTTCGCTCTCTGCTGCTGATATCTTAGCATTTCTTGATCGCTTAGGCTTATTTTCCAATTGGTTTTCGGGCACGTCCATCTGATACCACTTTACTTTATCCAGCGAAATATCTGTATTGTCGGTAGAATAAAACCATCCTCTCCAGAACCAATCCAGGTCTACCGCTGATGCGTCTTCCATCGTACGGAAGAAATCGCCTGGGCTAGGACGCTTAAATGCCCATCGCTCGGCGTAGGTTTTAAATGCATAGTCGAACAACTCCGGCCCCATGATGGTGGTGCGAAGTATATCCAAAGCTGCGGCAGGTTTTGCGTATGCATTGTTGCCAAACTGGAGGATTTGTTCTGAGTTGGTCATAATAGGGCGAATGTTTTCAGGATCGCCTTTCATGTAATTTACGATCAAATCGGCACGTCCTCTTCTGGCGGGCTTTTCGGGATAGTGTTCTCTTTCGGTTAGAGCCTGTACAAAGGTGTTGAGCCCTTCATCCATCCATGTCCACTGTCTTTCATCAGAGTTGATGATCATTGGAAAAAAGTTGTGTCCTACTTCATGAATAATTACACCTATCATCCCCCACTTTACTGCGTCGGTGTATTCTCCCTTTTCATTGGGGCGGCCAAAGTTGAAGCAAATCATAGGATACTCCATACCTATAGAAGCTGCGTGCACCGAAATAGCCACAGGATAAGGGTAGTCAATGGTTCTTCTTGAATACGTCTTCAGTGTGTTTACTACTGCTTTGGTAGATTCTTTTTCCCAAAGAGGATTGCCTTCTTTGGAGTAATAAGACATAGCCAGCGGCGTGTTGTTTTTTAATTTTACAGCCTGTGCATCCCAAATCAATTTTCTGGAGCAGGCAAATGCAAAGTCTCTCACATTCTCTGCATGGTATTCCCAGGTTTTGGTAGTAGTTGCCCTGCTCTTTTCATTGGCTATTGCCTCTGCTTCGGTTCGTATAAATACCGGCTTGTCAAATGATCTTTTTGCTTTTTCAAAACGCTCCAATTCTGTTTTTGACAACACCTGCTCGGGGTTTTGCAGCCAGCCAGTAGATGCCACCATAAAATCTGAAGGCACAGTCAATCTTACTTTGTAATCGCCAAACTCAAGGGCAAACTCACCTCTTCCAAGAAACTGCTTATTTTGCCAGCCTTCCAGATCATCGTATACGGCCATTCGCGGAAACCACTGCGCTATGGTATACAGGTAGTTATCATCTTTTGGAAAATACTCATAACCTGATCTGCCTCCCTGATTCATTCTATCCTGAATGTTGTAACTCCAGGCTATTTTAAAGGCGAATGTTTCTCCTGACTTTAGAGGTTTAGGCAGATCGACACGCATCATAGTTTTGTTGATCACCTTATCCAGAGGCTTTCCGTCTGTAGTAGTTACAGAAGCTATTTTAAATCCTCCATCAAACTCAAAATCGTTGGTCAATCGCTGAAGAGATTTTCCCGATATTTTTTCCGGCATTCCTGAAGTTTCAGTTAGTGGCGTGTTCGAGTCTTTTGCTCTCATGTTTTGATCCAACTGAACCCATAGATACGGAAGTTCGTCGGGAGAATTGTTGTAGTACGTGATCGTTTCTACTCCTGATAGTGACTGATTGCTATCGTCGATCGTAGCATCGATAACATAATCGGCTCGCTGCTGCCAATAATCCTTGCCGGGTGCACCTGAAGCCGTTCTGTACGTATTTGGCGAAGGCAGCATAGTGCCCAGCTGTTCAAATTTCTGTTCCCATTTTCCCTGTGCATGCCCAATGAATGGGGCTAACAGCATCATGATTATTAATACTCTTTTCACTTGTACTTATTTGAATAATTAAACGATTTACTGAATTATATCTATCGTAGGAATATCCTACCAAAATTTTGTTTCCATCATAAGAATGATCGCTACTCCTGCTACAGCCGAAGATATGACCATGTTCCAGTCCCTTCTGCTTCTGCCAAACAGCTCGGTCACGATCAGCCCCAACCCTAACGTAACAGCAACAATTATGATCTGTCCGAGTTCCAAGCCCAGATTAAAGGCAAATAGCTGTGTAACAAGATCTGAATTTTTGCCCAGCATACTTTTCAGGTAATTGGAAAATCCCAAACCATGCACCAGGCCAAAAAACAAAGCAAACAGGTAATTGAGCTGAACATTGCGCGCACTGGCACCATTGTCCCCTTTGGCAATATTGACCACTGCTGTGAGAAAAATAGTAACCGGTATCAGAAACTCGATGAGCGATTTGTCTACTGTAACGACATCCAACACCGCCAAAGCCAATGTAAGAGAATGCCCTATTGTAAAAGCAGTAATTAGTATCAATACTTTTTTCCACTCGAAAAGCTGATAAATGGCACACAGCGCTACTACAAACAATATGTGATCGTACCCATCTACATCCAGTATATGTTCTCGCCCCAACTGAAAGTACAACTCAAATTCTGACATTCTTTTATCCTATTTTATTTTGACCAATAATATGTAAGTCCCGCTGTGGGAAAGGTATTTCGATTTCTTTTTCTTTAAAGGCAGCAAAAATAGTATACCTTATATCACTTTTCACACGCTCCACCACAAAGGAATTGGCAGCCCAGAAAAAAACCTGAAAATCCAATGATGAGTCGCCAAAATCATTGAAGCGTACAAAAGGTTCGGGGTATCGTGACACATCCGGGTGATCTTTTACACACTTGAGCAGGCATTCCTTTACCTGCTGGGGGTCGCTCCCATATGCCACACCCACATTGATATGAAACCGGGTATTTTCATCGATATGGCTCCAATTTATTATTTTGTCATTGACAAAATTCGAATTGGGAATGATCATGACAATGTCATCGCGGGTTTTAATCTCAGAGGTACGCAAGCCTATATGCGTTACCCTTCCCACTTCTCCGTCTTCGAGTTGAATCACATCGTCTATTTTGAGTTTTCGCTCTATGAGCAATATTATACCGGAGGCCAGGTCGTTGAACAGCTGCTGTATACCCAGCCCCACACCGACCAGCAAGGCCGCCACACTGGCTAGTAGTATAGAAATCTGTACTCCAAGGCTATCCAGTATGAGTACCGCTACGATAACCCATACAAAATATTTAACGATTTGAAATATCGACCAGAATGCACTTCGGTCGAGCTGCTTACTCTCTATAAAACGCAGAAAAATCTTTCTAACAATTTTGAGAAAGACCATAGTGGCCAAAATGATCACAGCACTAATCAGCAAGCTGTACACGCTGATATTGAGGTGCTGCGTGTCGATAAGAGTAAAATTCAACAGTTCTTTGAGTGTCATTGTATGTTTTTTTAGGTTAGTTCAAAGGCAAACTCCGGAGGTTATACACATGTATCGTGCTCCCGTACTGCCCTTTCATGATCTGCACCGCAAAAATTACGGTACTCCCTAAATTTATATTTATTTTTGGACTCATTATTGACGTGGCAAACATAATGCCTTAAAATTCTTTGGTTTTGCTGAATTATATAATCCTATTGATCTGTTATGTAAGCGGTGTAGTGGCGCACGATTTTCACATATCTGTATGCGAAATAGAATTTGATGCCGATAGCAAAGCACTGGAAATCACTCATCGGGTGTTTTTAGACGACCTGGAAGAAACCCTGAAAAGCTGGTCGGGTGATCAATCGGTGGATGTAATGAACCCCAAAGATCCCAAAGCACTGCAAGAAATGATTGGCAAATATTTTCTGGAGAATTTTGCTATCAACATCGGAAACAAAAAGGCTGAGCTTTCCTTTTTAGGAGCTGAATCGGAAGATGATGTTATGTACTGTTATATAGAATTGCCGGGTGTAAGGAAAGTGTCGTCGATATATGTGACCAACAAAGTGCTAATGGAAAAGTTCGACGATCAAATGAACATGGTACATTTTTACAGCGGTGATAAAAGCGCCTCGATGCGTTTTTCCAGAAAAATGCAGTCAGCCACTTTATACCTGGATTAAAAACTCATTTTTACTCGTTCTCATCCAGATCGTCAAAGTACCTGTCGGTATCGTCTTCTTCCTGTATTACCTCGGTAGTTACCCCTCCTTCTTCGAGCTGTACCTCTTCTACTTCTTTCTTTTTGCGGTATTTGGTTACTTTAAATTCCGTTCTACGATTGACCTGATGCTCTTCTTCTGTCTTGGCATCTTTTATGATCAGGTGCGTTTCGCCATACCCCTTGGGTACCAGCCTATCGGCACTCACTCCTTTCGAAACGATATAATCCACAGCTGATCTGGCTCTTCGCTGCGACAGGTCCATGTTGTAGTCATGGTCTGCACGAGCATCGGTATGTGAGCTCAATTCGATGGAGATTTCCGGATTGTCCTTCATCATCACCACGAGTTTATCGAGTTCGAGGGCCGCATCAGAACGTATCTCTGCTTTATCCAGGTCATAATAAATATTGTCGAGCACTATAGGCTTTTCTATTATAATCTGATCCAAAGGCAAATCCATAGAAAAATTCACATTGGTCACCGTCTTTTCCAGCTTGGTACGGTCTACTGACTTTCCTACTGTAGAAAAAGGCTTACGAGTAGTGAAATAGTCTTCCTTCTCTGCCAGCAGGTCGTAGTTTTCTTCCGGGTACACCCTAAACTGGTATTTACCATCCAGCTTGGTAAAATCTTCATCTACGACATTTCCTTCTGCGTCGAGCAGGTACACTTTGGTATTGCCCAGGGCTTCCATCTCACCGGTTTCGGGATCGGGGGTTATCGTGGTACCGGACAGGTAGTAGTTGACAATTTTTAAATTAGGATCATTGTTGACGAAAGTGTATATATCATCATCGCCTTTTCCTCCCTCTCTATTCGATGTGAAAAAACCTCTGGTTTCATTGAAAAGAAAAATGCCGAAATCGTCTTTGGGTGAGTTTATCGGCGGACCGGGATTTTCTACTTTAACTTTCCCGTATTCTCTGTGAGCAATAAAAATATCCAGCCCCCCCAGGCCGGGATGACCATCGGACGAAAAATAAAGCTGTCCATCGGGTGCAATAAAGGGAAAAACTTCATTTCCCGGAGTATTGATCTGATCGCCCATATTGCGCACATCTACCCAGCGTCCTCTGCGGTTGAGCTTGGCTGTGTACAGGTCTATACCACCAAACCCTCCCGGACGGTTAGAGGCAAAGTACAGCGTGGTGCCGTCAGCACTCAGAGCCGGTGAAGAATCCCACGAATCGTGACGACTCACATTGATAATGCGCGGCTTACTCCAGCGCCCGTTTCTCACACGTGCAAAGTACAAATCCACCTCATTGGTGCCGCTATATTTGCCATTGTTTCCTTTTGCATAAATCACCGATGTGCCGTTGGCTGATATCGCAATAGAACCTTCGTTGATATTCGGGTCGTTTATGATCTCAGGCAAAGGAGCCAATGTATTCAGGTCTACTTTTGCTCCTTTGGTTTTCACTTTATAAATATCGGTAAAAGGCGTACCCGTAGTTTTATAAATTTTTCCTCCATCCCTGTTGCTGGTAAAATACAGGTAGCCGTTGTTATATACCGGCGAATATTCCGCGCTAGGCGTGTTTATATCCTCCAGGTTTTTCACCCTGTAGTAATTCACCTTTTCTTTCACTCCTGTAATGCGCTGTATGTTGGCCAGCTCCATATTGGCCATGGCTATCACCTGGTCGTCGTTAGCACTGTTTAGGTAGTTGTTGAGCACTCGCTTAGCCTCTTCATACTTTTGATTGGCCTTCAGCGCAGCGGCATAGTGGTAGTAGGCTACCTCCTCTTCCGTACCCGCATTGATAGCTGCCAGATAAAAAGGCTCAGCGTCGTGCAGCCTGTTTGAGCGACGATACGCTTCTGCCAACTTAAAATTTGATTCCGGGTCGTCTGGCTTGAGGGCTTTTTGGTAGAGTAGTATCGCAGAATTGTATTCCCCGTTAGCAAAGCTTTTGTTTGCCTTTTTCAAGGCACTACACGCTACCAGCAGCGGCAAACACACCACTACTAATACCCTACTGATATACACTGCTTTGTTATTATTCATGCTCTACAAAATTTGGGTCATTAAGCTAACAATAATATCGCAAAATCCCCCTAGTGACCCATACTAAAAAGACTACTTCGCAACTTGTCGGTTTGGTTATAAGCGATAGGACGTTTAAAAATAACGCTTGAGCCAGGTCTGTCCGGCGGGCACCTGCCATTCCCCCTCAAACTGACCCACGGTTTGCACCAGATTGTTGAAAGTAACTGTATCGGGCTTTATCTTTCCTTGTCCTACCAACTCTTTGAGGTCGTTCATAGACGTTTGGAATATTTCTCCTTGGAGTAAAAAAGCAACCTTTGTCCGGTCAAAAAAGTTTACCTGAAAATCCTTTTCCAGTTGTTTGACCAGCCCTACCGAAGCATCTATAGAACATCCGCTGGCGGCATTGAACGATTCGTCTACGGCTATGACCAAAAACTTGTCGTGAACCAACGTAAATGAACTTTTGAGTGGACTGCCGTGTGCCGCCCATTGATTTAAAAAGGCCTCACATGCCTGCGCTACCTGACGAGACTCTGCTTCTTTAAATTGCCTGTCGGACTGATATATCCAAACCCGGGCAGTGCTTGACATTTCTTCAAATGGAATATACATATATACTTACGCTTTAATACTTTTTGTAACAACTTTGGCTTTGCCGAAAAACACTTTCTTGTGTTCAGTTTTAAACAGAACGATTTACTACTATTCCTGAGGTATACCATTCTTATTTGTGGCATACGTTCTCAGCTGAACCTGTTTACGATTCTACAGTGCAAAAGTAAAGCGATATAAGAATTTTCTTTAACTCACAGCGGGATTACCCCTCTATGCTTTCGGTTTTTTGAGGATCGCGTGGAAAAACAAGGGACAGCACTATGGCCACCACTAATGATCCGATGATAACGCCAAAGGAAAGAAAAATAGGTATGTGCAGATCGATCAATTCGGCAAACATTTTAGCACCGATAAAAATAAGCACTACCGAAAGTCCTTTTTGCAACAGGTAAAACTTGTCCATCACATTGGCCAGCAGAAAAAACATAGCACGCAAACCCATGATCGCAAAAATATTGGACGTGTAAATTACAAACTCGTTTTGTGATATAGCAAACACTGCAGGAATAGAGTCTACTGCAAAAATAAGGTCTGTAGATTCTATGAGCACGATCACTATAAAAAGTGGTGTAAACCACAATTTTCCATTTTCAAAAAAAGCAAATTTACCTCCCCTGTCTTTTTCCGCTATGGGCAATACTCTTCGCACCAGTTTTATCAAAGGATTTTTTTCTGGCTCTATATCCACATCTTCTTCGTCTTTGAAAATTTTGACTCCTGAGTAAATAAGAAAAGCACCGAATATATACAGTATCCAATGAAACTTGGCTATGAGCAGAGCGCCTACAAAAATGAAAACTGCACGAAATACTATCGCTCCCAAAATACCCCAAAACAGGATGTCGTGGTAGTATTCTTCTTTTACATTGAAATACCGAAGAATGAGCAGTATGACAAATATGTTGTCAACAGAAAGGGCTTTTTCTGTAATGTATGCAGAGAAAAACTCTAGTGCGTCTTTTTTTCCTCCTGCAAAAAAATAAATCAACAGACCAAAGATCAAAGAAACCACAACCCAGAAGATCGTCTGGATAAGGGCGTCCTTCTGGGTAATTTTTTTGGCTTTTTTGTGAACTAAGCCTAAGTCAACCGCTAGAAAGAGGAGTATGATGACTCCAAAAATGCCGAAGAGCAGCATTTCATTTTCTCCTGAAAACAAAGTCAAAAGCATATAATGGTTGGTTAATTCGTTGGTTTTCTTGTAGCTGAGTGGTTAACTTTTACTCAAAGTAACGTATAAATATTCATTAAATAAAATAGCTCCTGTAAGTTACAGAGCAAATCCGCTGGTGCATTATTAGAATCATATTAAAGTCAGATCCCCAGCCTCCAGCAAACATTCCTATCTTGAATATCTTGAGCCTGGTGCAAGTTACGTTTATCCGCCAATCTGCCCGACTCTTCTTCTCTCAAAAACGTCAGCTAAGCTGCAAATTCACAAGGTTTTCGTACACACCGTCTTTTTCGGTTATCAATTGCTGGTGCGTACCGCTTTCTACTATTTTGCCCTGCTCCAGTACATAGATCTTGTCTACCTCACGGATGGTAGCCAGTCGATGTGCTATCACTATGGTGGTGCGGTCTTTCATCAGCTCCTTCAAAGCATCCTGCACAGCCTTTTCGGACTGGGCATCTAGCGAGCTGGTAGCCTCATCTAAGAGCAATATTGCCGGATCTTTGAGTATAGCCCGGGCTATTGCTATCCGCTGGCGCTGGCCTCCCGATAGTTTGACACCTCGCTCACCCACCGGCGTATCAAAGCCTTCGGGAAAAGACTCGATAAACTCCAATGCATTGGCCTTGGCTGCAGCTGCTTTTATAGCATCAAAGTCAGCTTCAGGATTTCCATAACCTATATTTTCACGAATACTGCCTCCAAACAACACCACTTCCTGAGGCACTATTCCTATGTTTTGGCGGTAGGCCGACAGGTTGTACTCACTCACAGGCTGCCCGTCTACAGTGATCACTCCTTCCTTTACAGGGTACAACCTCAACAATAGCTGAGTAAGGGTAGATTTTCCTGCTCCACTGGCACCTACCAGCGCTATTTTTTCACCCTGCCGCAAGGAAAACGACACATTGTCTATTACTGTCATTTCGGGGCGTGTAGGATATGCAAACCGTACCTGATCAAATACTATGTCGCCACGCAAGGTAACTGCACGATGCTCGGCAGCATCCTGCTCCTGCTCTTCGTCCAACACTTCCAGAATACGCTCTGACGCACCGATGGCTCGCTGTACCTGACCGTACATATCGCCCAGTCCGGCTATAGAACCTCCTATAAATGCAGTATAAAAGAAAAACGACATGAGCTCACCTACCAGCATTTCGCCTGTCTGGAGCAGGTGTGCACCATACCACATGATGGCTACCAAACCTCCAAACAAAGCAAAAATGATAAATGAGATTAATCCTCCTCTGTACTTTGCGGTAGCAATCGCCTTGCTTACCACCTTGTCCTGACTTTGACCAAAACGTGCTACCTCAAACGCCTCATTGGTGAAGGTCTTGACAGTAACCACTGCCTGTAGCACCTCTTCTACAATCGTGGTAGATCTGGCAAGCTCTTCCTGTGTGCTCTTTGAAAGTTTTTTTATTTTTTTGCCAAAGAGCATAGCCAAAACGATAAGAACAGGAAATGTACCCAACATAAACAGGCTAAGCGATGGGGTAGTAATGAATATAATAGCTATGCCTACCAGCAATGTCAACGTTTGGCGTGTCACCTCTGCCAGAGTAGTAGAAAATGTACTTTGCAGCAGTGTGACATCCGATGAAATACGGCTCATCAGCTCTCCGGTACGGGTTTTGTCGAAAAAAACAACCGGCAAATACAGCACTCTGCCAAACAAAGCCTTTCTAACATCTGCCATGGCTCTTTCGCTTACCTGAGCAAATAAATACACCCTAAAAAACGACAGTATGCCTTGTACAAACAATATACCGAGCAAAGCCAGTGCTATCTGGCGAATTTCAGTAAAATACCAACTTGTATTGCCCGTAGCTACATCTATAAGCTTACCTGCTATGTATGGAAAAGCCAACAACAAAAAACTGGATGCCAGCAAAAAGATAAAACCAACGATAAACTTGGTTTTGTAAGGGAGCATAAACTGAAAGATGCCTATCAGTTTTTGTATGTTTTGTTTGGAAAGGGCACGCTTCTCTTCCTCAGCCAGTTTTGCTTTTGCCATGCTATTCGATGATTCTTGATTTTGAGGCGCAAAGGTATCTACACCCAGCCACTTAGCCAACTCCCCGTTTTGTATACTAATCCAGTAGTGATCATTTCGGGGTAGAGGAAACTATACGATGTATCGTTATTTTTTCTTTTAGCATCTGCCCATCGGTGGGCTTTTGCTGTATGTTTTTTACTACATCCATACCTTCTATCACTTTGCCGAAAGCGGCAAAACCTTGTCCATCGGGATTTCGCTTACCTCCATAGTCCAACGCAGGCTGATCATTGATACAGATAAAAAATGCTGATGACGCAGACCCGGGGGCTACCCGTGCCATAGAAACCACTCCGTCTTTGTGCAATATGCCTGTTTCGGCTGTTATCTCATGGGCTATAGGGGGCAAGTCCAGTTCTTCACTGCAAAATCCTCCCTGTACCACCTCTATTTTCACCTGATCGGTGGGTTGATTGTCCAACCGTACTGCCCGATAGAAGCTTGCCCCGGTAAAATCGGCTCGATCTACATACCGGAGAAAATTACTCACTGTAGCTGGTGCCTGATCCGGATATACCTCTATTACAATATCACCGGCATCTGTTTCAATAGTGTAGCGATTGTCTTCCGGCGACTGACAGGCCATCATCAAAATTATACATGCGAGAAGTAGCTGGTATTGCATGGATTATTTTTTTGCCAATTTACAAAAAATCGATCCGTATTGGAGAACTACTTCCTGAAAATTTCACATTGAGTCTGCAGAATACCCTTCCTATTCCGAAGTAGAACAGACAGTTATTGGGGCTTTTCCTTTTGGGGGTGTCAGTTCCGGACTGATGTAGCGAATACCCAGATTCATACCCCGCATAATAAACAATATGGCCATAGATACAATCACTACAGTAGTAACCCTACGCCACTTCTGCTGTATCATAGGCATTAATTTTCCGGAAAACAACTGCACACCCAACATCATTGGCAAGGTACCCATACCAAAGAAAAACATGTATGCAGCTCCACTGGCCGGACTACCCGTAGCTACTGCGCCCGCTGCTGCTACATACACCAACCCACAGGGCAACAGGCCATTGAGCACCCCGGTAGCATACCGCCCTGCCACACTGCTATTATGAAAATAAGGGCGAATCCATTTTTTTAGGTTTTGAGAAAAAAAAGTGATCCATCGGTGGAGAAAAAAAGTATGCCCCAGTGCTTGTGGCAATGCATACAAAGCCAACAGCATTACACCGGCCAGCACCGACAAAAACTGCTGAAGGCCGGCCAGATATAGCCCCTTTCCTACCAAACCTATCAACATACCTATGACAAGGTATGAAGTAATGCGGCCGGCATGGTATGCCAGCATAGTTGCACGAAACGCTGGCTTCTGGGCAGCCAGCGCTATGGCTATCGGGCCGCACATTACCGCACAATGCAAACTCCCCAGCAGACCCATAACCATAGCTGTAACCCAAAAAAGTGTCATAAAACCAAAAGCTTTTCGTGATAGTATTCCTTACCTTCAGCTTCCCACTGAAGCTTGACCCTCCACAGGCCTTTGGCTAGCCCCGGCACTGCCAGCGACTGTTTTCCCTGCTCATCCAGCTGCAACGCAAATTCCCTATCGAGCCGAACATTAGACGGTCGAAATAAATGGATATTTCCGTTGGCCTTATGCATTTTTTCCTGTTTTGGAAATGCAATCGTAAGGCTATTGCTTTCGGCCTGAAAACGAATTTTCGGAGCATGTTCCAGCGCTCTGACATTCTCCATTCTGTCTATCTGATCCTGATAGGCGATTTCCTGCTTGTAATAATCAGCAGCTACCAGACTCACATCCTGTTTCATGGCTATGGTAACCATGGTGGCTACTATTGCTGCAAAAAACACATACGCCAATATTATTTTCATTCCCCAGCTCATATTGCTATTGTTTTATGATTGAAATCATGGGGTTCCAACAGGCCCCAGAAATTTAGTTTTTTCTACACCTACTAATTCTCCTTCGGCATATACCTCCAGCATGAGAGTTGTTTTTGCACTTTTCACCTCCTTTAATGGCACTTTTATAAAAAACACACCCTCATATATCGCATTGGCTTTAACAAATATGCCTTTTGCCCCCACCTGACTCAATGTTGCATAGTCGGCATCCCTCAATTTCAAATCCAGCTGCTTGCCTTCAAATGTTTTATTCACAAACTGGATATTGTACATATTCGTAATGTGTCCATCGTCTGTTCGCTGGTACAGTGTTCCGGGTACTTTTAGAATGGTTGTCTCTATATCGCTCCTGCTGCCAATAAAATAGCCCAACAGTGACAACAAGGCTACAAGCACCACCGAATATCCTATAACCCTTAAATTGATCAACTTGCCTATACCGTCTTTTATGCTATTGTAGGAAGCAAAGCGTATCAACCCCGTAGGCTTGTTGACCTTGAGCATCACCTCATCGCAAGCATCTATACAGGCGGTACAGTTTACACACTCGAGCTGAGTACCATTTCGTATGTCTATGCCCGTAGGACACACGTGCACACACAGTTTGCAATCTATACAGTCGCCGGTATCGGCTGTTGTCTGGTTCTTTTTAATCTTGCCTCTGGGCTCTCCTCTGAGCCAATCGTATGCTACCACGAGTGAGTTTTTGTCTAACAAAACTCCCTGCAAACGACCATAGGGGCATACTGCCACACAGGCCTGCTCCCTAAACCAGGCAAACACCCAGTAAAAAACTCCGGTAAAAGCCATAAGTCCGATAAATCCTGCCGGATGCTCCATGGGCGACTGGCTGACTATCGCTCGAGTCTGATCTATACCAATCAGGTAGGCCATAACTGTATGTGATATGGCCAGCGAAATCGCGATAAACACGAGTTGCTTCCCTCCTTTTTTTACGATTTTCTCGGTGTTCCACGGCATCTTATTGAGTTTTCGCTGCTGATTGGCATTGCCCTCTATCCAGTACTCAATTTTGCGAAACACCATCTCCATAAATAGTGTTTGCGGACAAGCCCAGCCACACCATACCCTGCCAAAAACAACTGTAAACAGGATAATAAACACAAAAAAAGTGACCAACACCAAAGCAAAAATGAAGAAGTCCTGAGGCCAGAAAGCCTGCCCCAGGATAACAAATTTTCGTTCGAAGATGTTGAGCAACAAAAAGGGCTGCCCATTGATAGTAAGGAAAGGGCCTGCAAACAACACGGACAACAGCACCACCGTTACCGCGATTCTATACCTGTGGTATTTTCCTCCCGGTTTTTTGGGGTATACCCACACGCGTTTACCATCGGCATCTACTGTGCCAATGGTATCGCGGTATTCTTCATCGTATTGATAGAAGTTTTCCATGTGGGATTATTGCTCCATTTGATCGGGCTCATAAATATCCCCCTGTGGCCCTTTGGCATTGGGAGGGTTTGTACCGGCCAGGCTGATTATATACGAAGCAGCGTCGCGCATTTGCGTAGGCGATAGTAGTGGTTCCCAGGCGATCATTCCCTTGTCGGGCACACCATACTTAATAGTACTGTATATATCGTTGATACTACCCCCATGCAACCAATACTTATCGGTGAGGTTTGGTCCGATTCCTCCTGCGCCATCCGCTTTATGACAGGCTGCACAGTTCATTGCAAACACCTCCTTACCATTGGCCAGAGCTGCAGGATCGTCGGTATATTCTACATTGGATTCGTTGATATCGCTAACCTCGGCAGTAGCTGCCTGCTCCGCTTTTTGAGCTGCGGCCAGTGCCATATCCCGCTCGTACTCTTCGGCCTGCAGTGGCAGTGACCCAGATATGTGATAAATAAAAATGTACACCACACTAAAAGCTATAGTCAGGTAAAAGAGATACTTCCACCAGGGAGGCAAGTGATTGTCCAGTTCTTTTATCCCGTCGTAATCGTGATTTAACTCTATGGCAGCCTCTTCTTCCAGCGGCACTGCGCCGGTCATTTTCTGACTAAACTGCTGCCACCATCCGGGAGCTTCTTCGTAAACCTGCCCTTCTTGTTCCGCTTTTTGCTTGTCCATATCCCTGACCATGAGCTGAAGAATATGCAGAAGGTATAGCAATACAAACAATATAAGCAACACGACAAAGCCAACAAGTCCCAGCAATGCATAATTCACAATTTGCTCATGTGTGAGGGTCATTCCCTGACCATAGGCCAGCGGCGACAGCAATAGCATAAAGGCTAATGCCGGTATCTTTTTTATTATTTTTTCAACTTTCATAACGCTCGCATTTTTGTAAACCGGACAGGAGTTCAATCCAGATTATCCTTTTCTAATGGTAATTTTTTCATCGACTGAATGTAGCCATTGTCTGCCTTGATCACCCACCACAGCAAGCCTATGAAAAAGGCAAAAAATATAGTGAGTGAAATCACCGGCCATACGGCTATACCCTGTATCTGCTCGAAATAGTATTTAAACATCGTATTTTTCGTTTAGCTTATTTTTTTACTTTGATATCTGTGCCCAGTCGCTGCAAATAGGCTATCAGTGCCACTATCTCTGCTTCTTTGGCGATTTCTATTCCATCCTGCTCTTTCAGGTTTTTCACGATTTGTGCTGCCTGTCTGTCCAGGTCATCGTTAGCCACATCTTCGTACCCTTCTTCGTAAGGCACTCCGATTTTTCTGAGCGCTCTGATCTTTCCTGCTGTTTCACTTTTATCGATCATTTGCTCAAACAACCAGGGATAGGGTGGCATAATAGAACCTGCAGAAACAGCTGCCGGATCGAGCATGTGATAGTAGTGCCATGAGTCCGGGTACTTTCCGCCCAGTCGGTGCAGGTCGGGACCCGTTCTTTTCGATCCCCAAAGGAATGGGTGCTCATATACAAACTCACCTGCTTTGGAGTATTCTCCGTAGCGTTCCGTTTCTGACCGAAATGGTCGCACCATCTGAGTATGGCAACTGATACAGCCTTCGCGTATGTATATGTCTCTGCCTACCTGCTCCAGTGGTGTGTAGGGTTTTACACTAGCGATAGTCGGCACATTCGATTTGATCAAAAATGTGGGCACCATCTCTACCAAACCTCCTATAAGTATGGCTACTACTGATAGTGCTGTAAACACTATCGGCTTTCGCTCCAATGCACCGTGCCAGTGTCCGCCTGTAATTTTCTTCTTCTCCAGCGCAGGTGCTTCAGCAGGCTCGTTTGCTATGAAAGTGCCCTGCCCGGCGGTTTTCATCAGGTTGTATATCATCACAAACACCCCAATGAGATACAAGCCTCCTCCTACAGCTCTAAGCATGTACATGGGCAAAATCTGCACTACGGTTTCCAGGAAGTTTTTATACTCCAGAAAGCCATCGGGAGTAAACTGCTTCCACATGAGACTTTGCACCACACCTGCTATGTAAAGTGGCAATGCGTAAAAAATGATGCCCAATGTGCCTATCCAGAAATGAGCATTGGCAAGCGACTTAGAGTAGAGCGATGTTCCCCACATTCTGGGCACCAGCCAGTATAGCATTCCGAAAATCAGGAACCCATTCCATCCCAGGCCTCCCACGTGTACGTGCGCTATAATCCAATCGGTAAAGTGCGCTATGGCGTTTACATTTTTTAGCGATAGCAAAGGCCCTTCTAAAGTAGCCATACCGTAAGCAGTGACGGCCACCACCATAAATTTAAGCACCGGGTCTTCACGCACTCTGTCCCAGGCTCCACGCAGGGTTAGTAGTCCGTTGAGCATGCCTCCCCAAGAGGGCGCTATCAGCATAATAGAAAATACTACTCCCAATGATTGAGCCCAATCGGGCAATGATGTATAAAGCAAGTGGTGTGGCCCTGCCCATATATAGATAAATATGAGTGACCAAAAGTGTATAATGGAAAGCTTATAGGAATATACCGGTCTGTTAGCGGCTTTGGGCAGGAAATAGTACATTAAGCCCAGAAAAGGTGTAGTAAGAAAAAATGCAACGGCATTGTGCCCATACCACCACTGCACCAGAGCATCCTGTACGCCGGCATACCAGGAGTAGCTTTTGAAAAGTGTAACGGGCATCTCAAACGAATTGACTACATGCAGCACCGCTACCGTAACAAACGTAGCAATGTAAAACCAAATGGCTACATACATGTGACGCTCTCTTCGCTTGAGAATAGTGCCTATCATGTTGATACCAAACACCACCCAAATAACTGTGATAGCTATATCTATAGGCCATTCTAATTCAGCGTACTCCTTGGTAGTGGTCATGCCCAGAGGAAGGGTAATGGCTGCCGCCAAAATAATAGCCTGCCAGCCCCAGAAATGAATCCAACTGAGTTTGTCACTAAACATCCGTGTTTTGAGCAGACGCTGCATGGAATAATATGTGCCTGCAAACATCGCATTGCCTACAAAGGCAAATATGACTGCATTGGTATGCAGCGGCCGTATCCTGCCAAAGGTGGTATACTGCAGGTCGAAATTGAATAGGGGATAAAACAACTGTATAGCAGCCGTGAGCCCTACCAGCATACCCACCACACCAAATATGACGGTGGCGATCGAGAAGTACTTTACGATTTTGTTATCGTAACTGAATTTTTCCAGTTCCATATACGTGAATTGATTATTTGTAAAACCGAGGCTAAAGTAACCCCGCTACCGGAGGGGTGTAATGACAGATGGCAGGTGGAAAAGTGACAAATGTCATCCCGACAGGAAGGCCTAAAAAAACTCTTGCCGTTGCGGGTTTTTCCCCTGTAGCAAGAGTCTGTTGGATGAACCTAAAAACAGTGACTGGCCGGCTTCCCGAAAAGACCAGCTTTGTTGAAATAAGGATGCTACCAAACTGAAATCATGGTAGATTAGGTGAGCAAGCCAAAAATTAATCTGAGGTTTTAAGGTTCTTTTCTGCTGGCCACATAATAGGCAGCCGGCCCTATGATGGGCAATATGATGACAATGGCAAACCAAACAGTTTTGTATTCTACTGTAGACTTGCTCCTGGCTACACCTACTATGGCCCAAATGGCAAATGCTGCAGCGATAAGTGTTATGATAGTTGTGAACATGGCTTTAGTTTTTTTTCAGTAAAACTACTGTGTGTCAACTACTTAAAACATGACCTGAGTTTATACAAATGCATGACAGATGTCAGTTTTCTGCCGCCTGTTACTCGTGTACGGTAAGCAGCGGCACGTCAACCCTCACTGCTACTCTCTTAGTTACACTACCGTGCAGTATTCTATCCCAAAGACTATGATTGCGCGGGTACATCACCAACATATCCAGGTTGTGAGTATCCACCATCTCCATTATCCCCGACGAGACTTTTTCCTGATCGGACCATACATAGGAGTGTTTCACTCCTGCCAGTGAATCAAGCAACTTCATTTTTTCTCTGCCTCGCTCCAGCAGGTGCTTGTGATCATCGTTGCGGGCAAAGTAAAAGAGCTTAATTTCTGCTCCTGTCATCTTTGCAAAAAAGATCATCACCTCCAGTTTTTTTACATCTTCGATTGTATGAAGGTCTGCTGCAAAGCCTATTGTCTTTAAACTCAATGCCTCCACATTTTCCGGAATCATGAGTACCGGAACTTTAGAAAAACGAATAACATCGGCACTCAGGCTACCTATGATTTTTTCTAACACATCGTGGCTCCCTTTGGTCCCCATCACCACCAGGTCTATACCATCTTCGGTTATGCAGGTATAGATAGCATCCGAAGGCAGTGCTACAAACTTGCGGGTGGTGTAAGTTACCTCTGAGAGCTCAGGCACTTCCTCAGCAAGTTTCTGAAAACGTTCTTCTACCTGTGCTTCATACTCCGACAGCATCGGTTGCACTATGGTTTGAGCAGCCATAACATCGGCATGTGGATGAGCCGGCACATGAATGGCATTGATCACTTCCAAAGAAGCACCTGTGCGCCCGGCCAGATCGGCCGCTATTCTCAGCGCATTGAGAGCACAGGGTGAAAAGTCAACGGGTACTAATATTTTATTGATTTCCATAATTGTCTTTTTTATCAAACTTAACCCATATCTCCTCTGCGCCCCATGACCCACAGCACCACAGAACATGACATTCGTCATGCAACGAGCCAAAACACCACTCCGGGCTTGTTTTTACTTATATTACCTTGCTGAAAACCTGTTTGCCTTCTACCTCCTGCCTTAGAGTAGGGTCTATAATCATACAAACATTGCGCACAAATGGCCGGCCTGCTGGCAGTACTCTGATGGCGTAGGCATCCATAGCCACAATACCGTCTTCAGCCATGGCTTTCAACTTGTGCTTTACTGAAAAGGGTATACCGTTAGCACCTTCCCAGGCGGTATAAAACTTGCACATGAGTTCGCTGATGTGCCTTCGGGTAATTAGCTCCTCTTCCGTAAGGATGTGCCCCTTAAATACTGGAAATTCACCCATATTGACCACTCGTTGGTATTCCTCTACCGCTTTTATATTCTGGCCATATGCACCCCAGCTGTCGCTGATCGATGACGCTCCCAGCCCTACCATGAGTCGGGTGTGTCGTGGCGTGTATCCCATAAAGTTTCGGTGCAACGTACCTTGCTGTACAGCCTTGTACAAGTCGTCTTCGGGCATAGCAAAATGATCCATACCTATCTCTTCGTACCCCAACTGCTGAAGTTTTTCTTTTCCCAACTCATACAAATGACGCTTGGTCTCATTGTCAGGCAAATCTGCCTCTGTAAAACTACGCTGGCCGGGTTTTACCCAGGGCACATGTGCATAACTGTAGAAGGCTATCCGCTCGGGTTTTAGCAAGGCTACTTTGTCTATCGTTTCGGCCACCGATCGAGCGGTTTGTTTCGGCAAACCATATATCAGATCGAAGTTAATAGAGGTGTATCCTGTACGGCGGGCTTCACGCACTACAGCTTGTACGGTTTCAAAGGTTTGTATCCTATTTACTGTTTTTTGTACCACCGGATCAAAATCCTGAATACCCAAACTCATTCGGGTAAAGCCCTGTTCGTACAGGGTTTTCAAGTGAGCTTTCGTCGTATTATTCGGATGGCCTTCAAAACCCAATTCCGCATCCGGTAAAACATCGGCTGTTTTTCGAATGCCTTCTATCAGGTATTGAAGGTTTTCCGGGCTGAAAAAGGTTGGTGTTCCCCCTCCCAGATGCAGCTGAGCTATTCTGGGTTTTTCATCAAACAATTGCAGGTAAAGCTGCCACTCTTTGAGTAGTGTATCGAGGTAAGGTTTTTCTACCTGATGATTGACCGTAATGCGTGTATTGCAGCCACAATAAGTACAGAGGCTTTCGCAAAATGGCAGGTGAATATAGAGGCTGATGCCGTCTGTGGCATTGGTATGCGAAAAGGTATCGGCTACTTCACACGCCCATTGCCGACGCGATGGTGGTGTAGTGTTCCAGGCAGGCACAGGCGGGTAGCTTGTATAGCGTGGGCCCGGCACATTGTATTTTCTGATGAGGTTTTTGACCATGGTTGTTTTTCATTATTAAATCAGATAACAAATAAAAACCAACAGCCGATGTTAACCTCTGACAGCCATCACATAGGGAAATGACAATAATCAGGTTGCCGGGTCTTTCTTTTTCCGCTTTTTGTCGATGAGCATCCTGACCGAAGGTGAATCGGTATCGTCGTACTGTCCTGACCTTACTGCCCAGAAAAACAACGAGAGAAACCCCACGGCTACCAATACGCTGATGCTGATTAATAAAATGAGAATAGACATATCAGGCTAGTTTTAAAGATTTAGCGATCCACCGTATGGCCAGAGTAGAAAAACCCACTACCGTAACACTGCTCAGTGGCATCAGTATGGCAGCAAATACAGGGGTGAGGTTGCCTGATACGGCAAAAGTCAACCCCACAAGGTTGTATAAAAAGGAGATGACGAAGCAGGCAATAATTACTTTTTTGGAGGTTCCTATCAACCTTAAAAACACCCCCAAATGAGTAAGACTGTTGCCATGAATGATTGCATCACTCGCCGGTGTAAATGCCGACATATTGTCGGTCACCGCTATCCCTACCTGGCTTTTTTGCAAAGCCACCGCATCATTTAACCCATCGCCCAGCATCATTGCCTGTCGTACATCTCCTTGCACCTTATCTACATATTTTACTTTATCGTCTGGTTTTTGGTGAAAAAGCATAGTTGTTCCTATCGGAAAAATTTCTTCAAGTGCTTTTCTGTCCCGCTCATTGTCACCCGACACGATACTCAGGCTGTAGCGCTGGTACAGGTCCTCCACCATAGCCTTTAGCGACTGCCTGAAAGCATTGTGAATTTCAAAGCACCCTTTGGCCATACCGTCGATCGATACATACACCGCTCCTTCCGTTTCGTTCCCGGTTTCTTTATTTCCGACAAAACCACTACTCCCCAGCTTCACTTCCATGCCCCGGTATATTCCCATGATTCCTTTGTTGGTTACCTCTTCAAAATGAGACAAGGAATTGGTTGTCTTTTTTACCTTTAAAAAATCAAAAACCGCCTGACTGTATGGGTGGACAGAGCTACCCGCTACTGCTGCCAGAGCCTCCCGCTCGGCTGTGCTTAGGGCTTTGCCCCGATAGGACACTCCCTGTGTATGTGTAGTTGTAATTGTGCCTGTTTTGTCGAAAATAATATGTGCTACTTTCCATATTTTTTCGATTACACGGGTGTGTTTTAAGTAAAACTGATTTTTCCCCAGCACATTCATGGTTGCTCCCAATGTAAACGGAGTAGCCAATGCCAAAGCGCAAGGACAAGCTACTATAAGTACAGCTGTAAAAACCAAAAATGCCTGGTGCAGGTCGTAAAAAGCCCACACACCCCCCGATACCACTGCCAGTAGCAAAATAGCCCAGGTAAAATAACGACTTATGCTATCTATCAACGATTGTTCTTTCCCTTCGGACAAGTGCTCGTCTGGTGAGTCGTTCCACAGCTGAGTCAGGTAACTTTGCGATACCGGTTTTAATACGGCAAACTCTGCTGTCTGCCCGATAAGTTTTCCTCCGGCAAAAATTTTATCTCCTTCTTTTAAAGGTATGGGAGTGGCCTCTCCGGTCACAAAACTGTAATCTATGTCGGCAGCCTTGCTCATCAATATCGCATCTGCGGGCACTATCTCCTGATGTCTTATCCGGAGGTGATCTCCTGTGTCCAGGTGATATACCGGCGTAATAACCGGCACACCTTTTACGAGCTTTTGCACTGCCAGTGGAAAATACGACCTGTAATCTCTGTCGAAAGACAACCCTTCGTAGGTTTTGCTCTGCACCCACTTGCCTATGAGCAGAAAAAAAAGCAAGCCGGCCAGTGAATCGAAGTATCCCGGTCCCACCTGCCACAATACCTCGTAACTACTCCGCACAAACAGGGTAATAATGCCCAGTGCAATAGGCACGTCTATGTTGACAAAGCCCCCGGTTACCGCTTTATATGCCGACTTCAGATAATCCGACGCACTGTATACCAGCACCGGAATCGCCAACACCATGCTCAGGTAGGTGAAAAACTCACTGAGGTTGTGCTCTACCTGCAATCCGAGGTACTCCGGAAAGCTGAAAAGCATAATGTTGCCAAAGCTAAAGCCTGCAACACCTATTTTGAGGTATAGATGCTTGCCCGACTTTTTCTCTTTTTTATCTATGGTCTGAAGTGTAAAAAGAGGCTCATACCCCAGCCGGGTGAGGATAAGTGCCAGTTTTTTCAACGTAATTTTCTGTGGGTCAAAGTCCACAGTTAATTTTTTATTGCCAAAGTGTATGACAGACGATACCATCCCCTCTGCTATATCCGACAGGTTTTCCAACAACCAGATACATGAACTGCAATGTATGGAAGGTATGGAGAACGTTATCTTTTGGCGCGATGGACTATTGAAATCCAACAGTTTTTGCGCTATCTCCTCATTGTCAAGAAAATCAAACTTGTCTTCCTGTATGGACAAAACCTGATTGCCCGGAGCATCCTCCAGATCATAATAGGTACATAGGTCATTTTCCTGCAAAATATCAAACACCGTCTGACATCCATAGCAGCAAAACACCTTGTCGTTGCTTTTTATGGGTGAGTTGTTGCAGGATTCTCCGCAGTGGTAACACACCTGCTTTTCGTCCAAAATAGGCTCCATCACCTGCATATCTCTATTTCTTTTTCAGCCGACAAGTCCACACGGGAACCTGAGCATGATTTACCACATCTTCGGCTACACTGCCCAAAAACAGATGAGTCAACCCTCTATAGCCATGAGTAGCCATAGCGATCATGTCTATGTCATTTTCTTTTGCATGGTGCAAAATGCCCTCTTCGATGGTTACTGCTTTGGGGGTATGCACTGTGAAATTTTCCAACCCGTTTTCCGATGCAAACTTTTTGAGCCTCTCCTTCATCAGGTCATTGTTTTCCAACACATGCAGGGTGTTGACCCAGAGCAGATGCAGGCTAGCTCCAAATAGCTGCTGGCACTGTTTTACCTGTGCCACTATTTCGGACGAATTATCCTCAAAATTGACAGCTAAAACTATGCGCCTGATTTCCGACATTGTTACAGCTGCTGGCACGGTGATAACCGGACAGTCTGCAAATCGAACTACCTTTTCTGTAATGGAACCCACAAAAAATTCTTTCAACCCACTGGCTCCCTTTGTGCCCATCACTACCAGGTCTGCTTCTGCTTTTGCTATTTCTTCAGCTATACTCTCAAATGGCTTGCCCACCAGCGCTTTTTTACTTACCAATACATCACCAAATTCGGGATCTATACCAATCGTTTCGAGTCGCTCAAGTGTACGGTCTACCAAATTGCTGATATACACCCGTTCGGTCTGGTCGGCCACTACTGCTTCGCCACCCACTTGCATGCCATAGTGCGTAGGGTACTCGATCACGTGAACCAACTGTATGTGCGCCTGAGTGGCCTGAGCCAACTGCAATGCCAGCACCAAGGCATGGTCTGCATACTCGCTAAAATCGTAGGGAACTAATATCTTGTTCATAGATTGTGTTGTTTTACTTTTTCAGGTTTTGGTTCTATTATCAGTAGAGATGCAGGGCCTTCTGCTGGCTTACTGTTCATTTTTTGCGCCAGCACTCCGTACTCATGTTTTGATACTTTTTGCACTTTGCCTGCACATACCGGCTCATGAGTATTTGCCGAGATACTTACAGCTCCTCCATTTTCGGGCACAAGCCCTTCCATCTCCAACACCTCCTGCCAACAAGTGTCTGAAGCTCGCTCCGGCACTGCCAGCACAGGCACTATACTAGCGGCTACCACAGCACTAAGTGCCCGACCAAAAACAGGATACACCTGTGATGTCCCTCTTGTTCCCATCACGATCAAGTCCACCTTTTCATTCATAAGATAAGACTCTACTACATCCTCTAAAAAACCGATTTGAGACAGGCAGATCGCCCGATTGGGAAAATCTGCCAGCACAGTACGTTGCAGCTGCTGAAATTTATCCCTGATGTTTTCCTCTTTTTCTGCTTTGTACAAGTGCGCATTCCGCTTATCCGTGCCCCGCTCAGAAAGAATGAGACGATAAGCATGCATCAGACACAGGTTTGCCCCTGTAGCTTTTGCTATTTGTATCGCGCACAACAATGCTTTATGAGCATTGGATGAAAAATCGGTTGGCACCAGAATATTTTTCAATTCCTTCATGTAGAGTTTCTTTTTTAGAAAACCAAAAGTATCTTTCCGCTGCGCCACTATACATGACAAAAGTCAGTATGTGGAGTGATCTTGGTCAAAAGGGCGAGTGATCTTAATTGCTTAGCTTTACTTACATTTTTTAATTACCGCTCAAACAGGACATGCACGTAGAAGATGACGTAAGAGGAACATACGCTGAAATATTTGATTCCTCTGCTGAAGGCATACTTATCGTTAACCGAAAAGGCAAAATAGTACTGGCCAATCCCCAAAGCGAAAAGCTGTTTGATTATGCCAAGGGAGAACTCATAGGCCTGACTATAGAGAGCCTGATACCCAAACGCTACCGCGAAGGGCATGTCGCTCACCGCACCGGCTACCAGAAAGCCCCAAAACCCATGCAAATGGGCAAAGGAAGAGACCTTATAGGGTTGGCCAAAAACGGAAGGGAATTCCCACTGGAAGTAAGCCTGAACCCTGCCAAAATCAACAATGAGCAGGTTATTATAGCTTTTGTCATAGACATAACCGAGCGCAAAAAAGCCGAAGAGCAGATAAAAGAAAGCAACCGCAAATACTCTACACTCATCAGTAACCTACCCGGTATATCATACCGCTGTGAGTACTCGCGCGAGTGGCCTATGGAATTTATCAGCGAACGCTGCTACGACATATGCGGATACCGCCCTTATGAGTTTTACGACCGAAAAGTCTCGTGGGCTCACCTGATACACCCCGACGACAGAGAACGAATATGGAATGAAATGGAAAGCGCTCTGGAGCACGGCCAGCCGTTCAAGGTGGTATACAGGATCATTACCAAAGACCACTCCGAAAGGTGGATATGGGAGCAAGGTAGAAAAATAGAGGGGTCATTGCCCGGTGTAGCCCTTATAGAGGGATTTATGCAGGACATAACCGACCGAAAACTAATGGAATCGGCTCTGGAAAACACCGAAAAACAGCTGGTGAAATATGCCGCTGAGCTCGAAAGGCGTGTAAGCGACCGAACCAAAGAACTCGCGGCTACAGTAAAACAACTCGAAGAATCCAACAAGCGCCTGGAAAAAGAAATAAAGGAACGGAAAAAAGCCGAATATGAAGCCAACAAATCGCTCGAAAAAGAGAAAGAACTCAATGAGCTCAAATCACGATTTGTATCCATGGCATCCCACGAGTTTAGAACACCCCTGAGCACCATCTTGTCTTCGGCCACACTCATATCGCGCTACAGCGATATGGATGCTCCTGAAAAAAAACAAAAACACATCAACCGGATCAAGTCAAACGTGCATGACCTTACCGGTATACTCAACGATTTTTTGTCGCTGGACAAACTGGAAGAAGGTCGTATTCAAAACAACCGACAATCCATAAACCTATCCCAGTTTGCCTGCGATGTGATTGAAGAACTCCAACTGGTAACTAAAAAAGGTCAGCAAATCATACTGGAAACCGATCTGGATGAATGCATCATATCTATTGACCCACAAATACTGAAACACATCCTGCACAACCTACTGTCCAACGCTATCAAATACTCTGACGATGGAGGAAAAATCCTAACCACAATAAGTTCTCTGGCCGACGAAGTAGAGCTTCGCGTTATCGATCAGGGTATCGGCATTCCCGAGGTAGACCAAAAGCATCTGTTTGAGCGCTTTTTCAGAGCTCACAATGTCACCAATATCCAAGGTACAGGACTAGGACTCAACCTGGTGAAAAAGTACCTGGATTTGATAGGCGGAACCATACGCTACGAAAGCACCGAAGGAAAAGGATCTACATTTATTGTTACACTACCCAAAGTTTAATGTATGAAAAAAATATTGCTCATTGAAGACAATTTCGAAGTGCGGGAAAACACGGAAGAACTACTGGAATTGGCCAGTTATGAAGTGATCACTGCCGAAAATGGTAAAAACGGAGTGGAGCTGGCTCAAAAGGAAGTCCCCGACCTCATTATTTGCGATATCATGATGCCCGAACTAGACGGATACGGCGTATTACACATCCTCAACAAGAGCACCGCTACCTCCGGCATTCCTTTTATTTTCCTTACAGCCAAAGCCGAGCGGTCCGACTTTAGAAAAGGCATGAATCTGGGGGCAGACGACTACCTGACCAAGCCCTTTGACGACACTGAATTACTGGATGCTGTAGAAACCCGTCTCAAAAAAAGTGACATCATCAAAAAAGATTTTGAGCCCGGCATAGACGGACTCAACAAGTTTATGGCTGAAGCCAAAAACCTGGAAGACCTGATTGAATTGAGCAATGACCGAAAAATCAGATCCTATAAAAAGAAAACCAACATCTACTGGGAAAAAGATTATGCCAACTCCCTTATTTACATCAATTCGGGCAAAGTAAAAACCTATAAAACCAACAAAGACGGCAAACAACTCATTACAGGCCTGCATAGCAAAGGCGATTTTATCGGATTTCAGGCATTACTTTCCGGTAGTGAATATACCGAATCGGCCATGGCCATGGAAGACTCTGAAGTCTGCAAAATACCCAAGGAAGACTTTTTCAATCTGTTATATGTCAATAAAGATGTAGCCAATAAGTTTATCCGTATCCTCTCCAACAACCTAAGCGAACGCGAAGAACAACTCCTCCATCTGGCCTACAACAGCGTGCGCCAGCGGGTAGCCGAAAAACTACTTGAGCTAAAAAAACAGTACGACACGCAAGAATCAGACAATGGATTTTCTATATCCAGAGAAGACCTGGCCAGCATGGTGGGCACTGCCACAGAGTCTGTCATTCGCACATTGTCCGACTTCAAGGAAGAAGCCATAATCGAAGTAAAGGCAGGACAAATCAGAGTACTCAACAAAGACCGGCTTGAGCGACTGGTAGCCCGTGGGTACTAACTCGCGGCTTTCTATATAGGTTTCCGGAGGTATAGCAAACTAACACAGATCGTAGCAGTAAAAAGCCCAATGTAATTGCCCTTCCGGAAACACTTTCTATTTTTTTATTTCCTCTCCTTTAGTGATATTTAGGGTTTGTAATAAATCACCCAAACCTATATTCACTATACATTAACTAAAATGGAAAATTTCCCCTGGTTAAAAAACTATCAGCAAGGCGTACCCCACACTATAGATCCCGACTCTTACGATTCGCTTGTCGATGTAGTCAAAGAATCGTTTGGCAAATACCACGACCAGATTGCATTTGAAAACATGGGCAAAGGGCTCACCTATGCAGAAATGGACGAGTTATCCGATCACTTTGCTTCTTTTCTGACTCACGAACTCAAGATGCAAAAAGGGGACAGACTGGCTGTACAAATGCCCAATTTACTCCAGTATCCCATTGTTCTTTTTGGAGCGCTCAAAGCTGGTGTAGTGGTAGTAAATACCAACCCGCTGTACACCCAGCCCGAAATGCAACACCAGTTTACCGACTCGGGAGCCAAGGCCATAGTGATACTGGCCAACTTTGCGCACAATTTGCAAGACATACTTGGCAAAACAAACATCGAGCATGTGATCGTGACCGAAATTGGCGACATGCTGGGTGGGCTGAAAGGCATGCTGACAAACTTTGTAGTACGGCACGTCAAAAAAATGGTACCCTCATTCCGTATTTCGGATAGTATTCCTTTCAAGCAGGCTCTGTCCAGAGGAGCATCCCATACTTTTTCCCCTGTGTCACTCCAGGGAGATGATCTGGCCTTTTTGCAATACACTGGTGGCACTACCGGCGTATCTAAAGGCGCCATGCTGACTCACCGAAACATTATAAGCAACCTGCTGCAGGTGAGAGCATGGATCAGCAACGCTACTGTAGAGAAAAAAGAGACCATTATCACTGCATTACCGTTATATCACATCTTTGCGCTGGTTGTAAACGGCCTCATTACCTTCAGCATAGGAGCTAAAAACATTCTCATTACCAACCCGCGTGATATGGATGGTTTTGTCAAAGAGCTTTCCAAACACCAGTTTACCATGATTACAGGAGTAAACACCCTGTTTAATGCTCTGCTCAACAATCCCAAGTTTCCATCGCTGGATTTTTCTAAACTCAAGCTTTCTATAGGAGGCGGCATGGCTGTACAGCGTATAGTGGCTGAAAAATGGGAAGAAGTAACGGGCGTGCCCTTGCTCGAAGGCTATGGGCTCACCGAAACTTCACCTGTATTATGCTTCAACCCCCTGGATGGCAATCACAAAATAGGGACGATCGGCATGCCCGTATCGAGCACCGACATCAAAATACTTGACGATGAAGGTAACGAACTGCCTACGGGTGAAAGAGGCGAAATCTGCGCCAAAGGCCCACAGGTAATGAAGGGATACTGGCAAAAACCCGAAGAAACCGAGGCTGTGTTTGTGAATGGCTGGTTTCGTACAGGAGATATCGCAGTAATGGACGAAAACGGGTATTTTCAGATTGTGGATAGAAAGAAGGAGATGATACTGGTATCCGGCTTCAATGTATACCCCAACGACGTAGAAAATGCAATCGCCTCACACCCAAAAGTGCTGGAAGTAGGAGCTATTGGTGTGCCCGATGCTAAATCTACCGAAGCGGTAAAGGTATTTATCATCAAAAAAGATGAAAGCCTGACAGAGGAAGAGATTAAGACATACTGTAAAGACAACCTGACAGGCTACAAAAGACCCAAATACGTGGAGTTTTTGAAAGAACTACCCAAATCCAATGTCGGAAAAGTCTTAAGAAGAGTGCTCAAGGAAGAAGACATGAAAAGAAACACGTATTCTTAGGTTTTGGCTTTATTATTGCGGAAATATTGACTCGGTTGACTTTCTGCCAAGAGTCGTTTTAATTTTTCCCTGATAGTAAAACTACTAAACAACCTATGAAGCGTCTGATTCTGACGATTTTCGCTTTCTTTTTCTGTGTACTTGCACATGCTGCGTCTAAAGACACCACGTACTGGAACCTGGGGGGAATTAGCTCATTTACTTTCAGTCAGGTGTCGCTGACCAACTGGGCTGCAGGGGGAGACAATTCTACTTCGTTTCACGGACACATTCATGCCTTTGCAGACCATGTAAAAGGAGTTGCTATATTTGAAAACACCATTGAGCTGGGCTATGGTGTACTCAAGCAGGGCGAGCATGGTTTTATCAAGGCTGATGACAAAATCAGTTTTCACTCAAAATACGGTAGACGACTATCCAAAAATAACAAAAAGTGGTACTGGACCAGCAACATCAACTTTCGATCACAGTTTGATGACGGCTTCAACAAGAAAGACCGTTCTAAAAAAATATCCGGATGGCTGGCTCCCGGCTATCTTTTTACATCTATAGGTATAGATTACAAAGCCTCCAAAAACTTTTGGGTAGCCTACACGCCCTTATCTGCTAAGATTACCATAGTAAACGACAAGGCGCTATCCGATGCGGGTGCTTTTGGGGTAGAACCCGGTGAAACAACCCGGTCCGAAGTAGGGTCGTTTCTTACCTCTGTGCTTAAAACTCACCTGCTCGAAAATATCAACTTCGAATCCAAACTTCAGCTCTTTTCTAACTACATGGAAGAGCCGGAAAAAGTCGACATCAACTGGGAAACTACCTTTGTACTTAAGGTAAATAACTTTATCACCACCAATATCCTAAACCAGTTGATCTACGATGACGACATCATGATTCCGACCTATGATGACAATGGAGAAAAAATAGGCGAAGGCCCCAAAGTACAGTTCAAAAACATCTTTGGCGTAGGTCTTACATACAAATTCGGCCACACACGCCGAAAGAACAAAATCTAACTCCACTACGGTTACGATTCGATAAGCCACGTTCACCGATTATTTTTTTAATCTCACAGAATATTTCAAAGCTTTTTTTGGAATAACACCTAAACTTGTAGTGCAAATTTTAAAATAACTAAGGGTTTGGCTACTCTGCTACAGGATAGCATTACCCTACCAACAACAAACAGTTAATCATGAAAAAAATACTATTAGTAGTTACAGCATTATTACCATTATTTGCGACCGCCCAAAAAGCCGACACCACCTATTGGAGAATCGGCGGAGTAAGCTCTCTGTCTTTTAGCCAGGTATCGCTGACAAACTGGGCTGCCGGTGGCAACAACTCCGTAGCATTCAATAGCTACTTCAGCATTTTTGCCAATTACAAAAAAGACCGCTCTATATGGGAAAACAGTCTGGAGCTCGGATACGGCCTCATCAAACAAGGGGATGCCAGCTTTGAAAAATCGGACGATAAAATTAACCTGACTACTAAATACGGAAGAAGCCTCTCTCCTAGCAGCAAAAAATGGTACTGGAGTATGAACTTTAACCTGAGAACTCAGTTTGCTGAGGGTTTTGCCGAATCTGACCCCAACACACCCATTTCACGATTTATGGCTCCCGGCTATATTGTTATAGCTATGGGTCTCGATTACAAGCCATCCGAATACTTCAGCTTATCTTATGCACCACTTACCGGCAAAATGACGGTGGTGAATGACGATGCGCTCTCTGCCGCCGGCGCATTTGGAGTAAAACCCGGAGAGAAATCACGCGGAGAGTTTGGTTCTTACCTTACGGCTCAGTTCAAGAAAGACATCATGGAAAATGTAAACTTCGAGTCTAAGATCCAGCTTTTCTCCAACTATACTCAAAATCCCGAATACATAGATGTAAACTGGGAAAATGCACTGTTGATGAAAATAAACAAATATCTTTCTGCCAGCCTGATCAACCAATTGATCTACGATGAAGATATAGACATACCTACTTTCGACGAGGACGGCAACCAAATCGGCGCTGGCCCCAAAGTACAATTCAAAAACATCTTTGGAGTAGGCTTTACCTATAAGTTTGGAGCGAAGAAAAAATAACTTAACACTCCAAAAAATTAAAGCTGTCTTATAAAGTGTAGCCTCCATAAGGAAACTACGTAAAACACTTTATAAGACAGCTTTTTGATTTTACCCAATCTGTGCATTAAGCCATAACATGACGGCTAGCATAGGTTTTGTAATCTACTTCAGCTGGTACAGCTACCGCAAACAACACCGCTCCACTCTCTGTTTTTAAATTTAGCGACTCAGCATCCGTCACCTGCAGGTAATCATCCTGCTCCATACCTTCTCCCTCTGCTTCCGCATTTCCTCTTACTAAATAAAACCCATACCTGCTATCAGCTGACAATGGCAATGCATGCTCTCCCGCCTCAAGTCTATACTCAAGCACTTCTACTCCCACAGCATCCAGCTCCATCGGAGAACCTTCGCCCACGATAACCTTAGTGCTATATCCTTTTTGATGGGTTATGGGAAAACGATCCTCACTTACATCCTCGTAGGCAGCCGGCTTTCGCAATGTTTTATTCAGATCAGGATCAAACCATATCTGAAATATATGCGCACCGGGAAGAAGCTTTTCTGCATGCATGATACCGTCACCCGCTTTTATCAGCTGAGCATCGCCTTTATGCAATTGCTTCCAGTCGTCCATCTTGTTGTCATAGTGTGCTATAGTCCCCTCTATTACATACGACATGATTTCAAACCCCTGGTGGGGATGCTTATCGATAAGTCCACCTGTGTCTGACCAGGCGTGAGCCCAGTAAAACAAGTTGGACGCTGCTTTTGTAAGCCCACCTTCATGAGGAAAACCCAAAGGTTTATTTTCCAGTATTCTGCCAAAGTCAAAAGCCCCTGTGGCTTGTTGCCTTTTCTTTATCAATTGAGTTGCCATAATCTTAGTATTTAAATGTAATCTGTGCAAAAACCTAAACCTACTCGCTGGTTTTTGCTATGTATAGCATGTAACGGAATTTAAAATTAAATGTTATTACATTATTTGTAATTACGTATTTTTTATTTTTTAAAAATAAAGGGGCAACAGAATCCTACCAACAAAAGTCATAAATTAGTATACTTGTACTATTCATAAACCAACCCTAAACCTATGAACCCTACCTATTTAGGCATTACAAATCCACTGGTCTATGCGCTTCCTGTATTTCTTTTACTCATAGCAATAGAGCTCTACCTGAGCCTCAAACACGAGCGTCACATATACGAATGGAAAGATCTGGGAGCCAGCCTATCGGTAGGTGCGGGTGCGGGCGTTTTGGCCATCTTCACTAAAGCAGCCTCTATTGGCATGTTTTTCTTTTTTTTCGAAATTTTTAAGCCTTTAAGGGTAGCATGGCTGGGTTACGAACATTTTGGGTGGGCATGGTATGTATGGATTATATGCCAATTTTCCGATGACTTCTCATACTACTGGTATCACCGCATGAGCCATGAAGTACGTGTACTGTGGGCGGCTCATCTGGTACATCATTCGTCGGAAAACTTCAATCTGGGTAGTGGTGTGCGAAATGGGTGGTTTACACTCTTCTACAAGCCTCTGTTTTGGATATGGATGGCTGTAATCGGTTTTCACCCCTTTATGATCGCCACCTGCCTGGGCATACAGGCTATCTACCAATTTCACCTGCACACCATGTCAGTGCCCAAACTCGGCTTTTTGGAAAAGTTCATGAACACTCCCACCCAACATCAGGTACACCACTCCAAAAACTACGAGTATCTGGATAAAAACCACGGGGGATTCCTCAATATCTTTGACCGTTTGTTTGGCACATTTCTGGATTTGGATGAAAAAAACAAAGCTCAGTTTGGCATATTAAAGCCACCCAACTCATACAACCCGCTGGTAATTGTAACGCATGAATATGCCAGTATCTGGCAGGATGTGAAAAACGCAAAGACCTGGAAAGACAAATTCATGTATGTCTTTGGCCCTCCGGGATGGTGCCCTGACAGTTCGAGCCAAACTGTAAAACAAATACAGGCTCAACTCAAAAATTCATGATTTTATCGTTAATTATGCGGCTAAGTTTTCACTTAGCACAAGTAGAGTTATGGCTGCAAAAAAGAAGATCTTATTTATCATAAACCCCATATCGGGCACTAAGAAAAAAGTACAATTCGACCAGCTCATAAGCACCCATCTGGACAGTTCCCTTTACACCCCAACCCTATATACCACCACAGGCAGGGGAGATGCCATAAGACGATCTGAAAGGGCTGTAAAAGAAGGGTTTGACACAGTAGTAGCTGTAGGGGGCGATGGTACTATTAATGAAGTGGCTCAAGGGCTGGTAAATACAGCTGTAAAACTGGCAGTGATTCCACGAGGCTCAGGCAATGGTTTTGCCAATTATTTTGGTATACCGCACGACCCGGCAGGTGCTTTGGCAGTAATTAACCAGGCGCAGACGAAAACGATAGATACCGGACGCTTCAACGACAAACTGTTTCTGAGTGTAGCAGGTCTGGGTTTTGATGCCCGGGTAAGTATGGCATTCGATACTTTCGGAAAAAGAGGTCTATGGTCGTACGTATACATTGCCCTACGCGAATACTTTACCTATAGCCCAAAAACCTATACACTTCAACTCAATGGCAAATCGATCCGTCGCAAAGCATTTTTGCTGACAATAGCTAATTCTACCCAGTTTGGAAACAATGCGCACATAGCCCCCCAGGCTAAAATTGATGATGGCTTGTTTGATGTAGTAGTACTAAAACCTGCCGGTGTGTTTGGCGCTATGAGCGTAGCTCTCAGAATGTTTCGAGGTACGCTACACTTGTCGCGCTATAGCGAAATCTACCAAACCGATAAATTGGAAATTTTACATCAGGATGATGAAGTACAAATAGACGGAGAGCCCGCTTCGGCTACACCTCCGGCTACTGTCCAACTTCAACCCGCTTCATTGCACATGGTATGTTAATGATTTTAAAAAACCTCTGGTAAATTTAAAACGCTTTTGGCTTGTCTATCTCCCCGGTAATTAGTTCTATTCTTCTATATTTGTTAGAAGCAGTGAAGCACGAAGCGAAATGAAAATAGACCTGAATGAAATCTGGGATTTTATCACGTTGAACCCATCGCCAAAGGGTAACGGAAAAAAGTACAGGTGGTCATACAAGCTGGTGGCAGGCGACATTTCATACGATGGCCTAACCTCAGGAGATATTCTTCGGCTCAAACACGACGACTACTACGATACGGAGCTACTGCCTACACTATTTACTTTCAGGGAAATACTATGGCAACCCAATGTATATACTCAGCCATCGCTCTGTTTGCCCCAGCTCAACATACTTAAGGTGTATTGCGAGGAGTACCTAACCCAACACTCAGACGAACCGGCTCCCACACAGCAGCTTTACCTTCACCTCCTCAAAGGATTGGGGCAGTTTTGTCAGGATACTCTAGACAGTATAGCCAAGCAAAATGGTGATATACGCATAGCCTCCATTCTGGGCAAACTACGTATCAAAGCTTTTCCTGTTATTCAGTTTTTTCTTTTTCATCCCATGAACCGAAAAGACTACCAATCAGATGCTCTAAATCGCCTAAACTATGCCGTCAAAATTATGCTCACCCAATACAACAGTAAATTCGACGAGCTCCAAAAGCCCTACTGGGAGGTAACTCCTGCACTGTTGGAAGCGGAAAAAACAAAACAAGCCTCGTCGAAAAGTGATCCAAAACCTCAAAAACCACTAACAGACAAGTAAACGGCGCTTCCTACACGAATCTCTCCCGACTGAATGATTCGTGCAGTAATGCCCCCGTGCCCACGCATGGCATTGTAGCCGCCAGCCCCCAGGTTTGTTTCCATTCGTGAACACGGGTGACAAAGCCCTGTTGTCTCCAGTAGCGCTTCGCCTATGACGAAGCGTTGGTTTTTGAGCGAAAGCAGATTAATTCCCCGTACTACAATGTTTCGCCTTAGTTCATCTGGCTTTACTTCCTTACCCAAAATACTACTCACCGCATCGATATGCTCCTGCTGGATCAACGTCACTTCACGCTTGGTAGAACGCTTGCCCTGAAAACGATCTCCGGACAATCCTGTTCCCTTTTCGGCAAGCACTACACCTTTCTCCAGCAAGGGCTGCTTACTGGCGGGTCGCACTCCTATCCACACCACCTCTCCTTGCTGGGGCATAGTATTCATCATCTTTTTCAATACAGGCTCTTCCATATTCCTTTTTTTAGGTTAAAAAAACTCCTTACGATCAGTATTAGTTTCTATAATTCCGTTTAATTCATATCTTTTGCGTTTACTTCGAGGCTAGAATATCTGGGTATGAATAAGAGGACTTCATTTAAAACAAAATATCTGCTTTCTAATTTAGGCAAAGGACTGCTTTGGCTACTGGTCATTATTGGCATTTTTCTCGTCGTAAAAAAATACTTTGGCGATAGTTATCAGGTATTTATGGATTCGATCAGCGATCAGCCGGTATTGGTGTTTCTGGTATTTATTTTTTCCGAGGTACTATTCGGCATTATTCCACCTGAGCTTTTTATGATTTGGGCACTGAAAGCCAAAGAGGGCAGCACCGGCAACTATTACATCATCGTGATGGCACTGGCCGTACTTTCCTACGTTGCTGGAATAATAGGTTACTATTTTGGCAGGCGTTTTAGCAAAACAAGCCTCTATATCAAACTACGCGACAAATTTGCGGCACAGTTTGAAAAAAATGTACGCAGGTTTGGTGGCTACATGATAGCCGTGGCGGCTCTTACACCCATTCCATACTCGGCAGTATGTATGCTCACCGGTGCGGCAGGCTTCCGTTTCAATCACTTTCTATTGCTCGGTTTTTTCAGAATTGCTCGTTTCCTATTCTATGGATTTATTATGTGGCAGGTAAACAAAATCTAACCCTCCATTCTCAAACAAGGCGAATAATACCCCCCTTGTATTGAAAATTGGCCGGGCTTGGTTTTATTTGCAGCTGATAATAAACAATCTAGAATATGGCTTATAATTTATTAAAAGGAAAAAAGGGTATCATCTTTGGTGCCTTAGATGAAAAATCTATAGCGTGGCAAGTGGCTCTGAAAGCCAAAGAAGAGGGAGCAGAATTTGTACTTACCAATGCACCTATAGCCCTCCGCATGGGCGCTATAAACGAGCTAGCCAAACAATGCGACGCACAGGTAGTGCCTGCAGATGCTACCTCTGTAGAAGACCTGGAAAACCTTTTTTCTAAATCAACAGAAATATTAGGAGGAAAAATCGATTTTGTACTCCACTCCATAGGCATGAGCCCAAATGTGAGAAAAGGCAAAGAGTACAACGAGCTCAACTACGACTGGATGATGAAAGCCATAGATATTTCAGCGCTTTCTTTTCATAAAGTAATGGCTGTAGCCGAAAAACAAGACGCTCTAAACGAATGGGGGTCTGTATTGGCTCTGTCTTATATCGCCGCTCAGCGTACCTTCCCCGATTACTCAGACATGGCTCAATCCAAAGCTGTGTTGGAATCTATCGCCAGAAGCTACGGCGAGCGCCTAGGCAGGTTGAAAAACGTAAGGGTAAATACCATCTCTCAGTCGCCTACGAAAACAACTGCCGGCACTGGCATAGGTGGATTTGATGTGTTTTACGATTATGCCGATATGATGTCACCACTTGGCAATGCCAGCGCTGAGTCCTGTGCAGAATATTGTATTAGCTTATTTTCTGACCTTACACGCATGGTCACTATGCAAAACCTGATGCACGATGGTGGTTTTTCTACTTCGGGTATCACCCAAAAGCTGATCGACAAACTGTCGTAAGTCAACAAAATAATAAAGACACGCAACAACCGACAAATCTAAAATCGGTTGTTGCTTTTTCTCCCCCAAAACCTCACGACTCATGATCTCTTTCCCCAATGCAAAGATCAATCTGGGTCTGGACATTCTTAGTCGCCGACCCGATGGGTATCACACGATCTCATCTCTGTTTTACCCCATACCGTGGTGTGATGTATTGGAAATTATCCCCGCCTCAAATCTCAAATTCAGCTCATCGGGCATACCCATTCCCGGCGACTCCACACAAAATCTCTGTGTAAAAGCATTTGACCTCTTACAAGCTGAATATAAAATAGCTCCAGTGCACATTCACCTGCACAAGGTTATCCCCATAGGGGCCGGACTAGGAGGCGGATCGGCCGATGGTGCTTTTGCCATCAGTATGCTCAACAGCCTCTTTGACCTGAAAATGAGCACAAACGAAATGGAACAAAAAGCCGGGCTGCTAGGTAGCGACTGCCCGTTTTTTATCCAAAATCAACCTCAGCTTGTGAGCGGCACAGGCAATGTATTTGCCGATACTTCGATAGATCTATCCGGTATGCATATCCTACTCATTTACCCACGTATACACGTGAGTACCAAAGAGGCTTATGCAGGCATAACTCCCGCTACACCTGCTATACCGGTGGGCGATATTGTTCAAAAACCCATGCAGGAATGGAAAAATCTGCTCAAAAATGATTTTGAAAAAACGGTAGGAGCACTGCACCCCGAAATCCTTCAACTAAAAGAGCAACTCTACGCACAAGGTGCTGTCTACGCGGCTATGTCGGGATCAGGATCGGCTGTTTTTGGCCTTTTTGAGCAGCCTATAGCCCCTGATCTACTTCACCAATATGCTAACGACCACCTGACCTGGTCCGGCCAACTCCCCTGATACGTCAGTTAGCTGTTAGCATCTTCCAGCAAAACATGAAAGCGGTAGTCAAACGGATCGAATGCCGCTAAAAGCTGATCGATAAATTGAGGGTTGTTGAGGTAGAAGTTTAAAAAATTGTCGTGACGTTCCTGCAATCCTCCTCCTGGAAAAAGCTTGTCTTTAAGTGCTGCAAGTTGGTTCAGTGCCACTTCGTGTTTTTTCTCTTCCGCTTTTTTGAGACGCTTTTCTATATTCTCTATGCTTTTCAGGGCTTTGTTGTATTCTGCGCCTACAAAGCCCGTAAGTGAAGCATCTACCTCTTCAGCTTTCTTTTCTATTGAAGCAAACAATGCTTCCAGTGTTTCTTTGTTGTCCTTAAGGTCTACATCCGATTCTGAGTGCGCTTGTAAATAGTTCTCTTTAAGCGTTTTTTCTTCTGCAAACAACCCCTCGACAGTCAATCCCAACTTGTCCATTTTTTTTAGAGATGCGCCATTTACATACAATCCGAAATTTCTGGGCATAAGTATGGGAAACGGCACCTGATAATGCTCAAAAACTTCTTTGAGCTGCATCCAATAGACTACTTCTGCTGGGCCTCCGGCATAAGCCAGATTAGGTAGGATAACCTCCTGATACAGGGGTCGCATGACTACATTTGGGCTCAGTTTTTCCGGTTCGTTTTTTACGAGTGCCTGTATTTGCTCTTCAGAAAAAGCAAGATCAGTCTGAAGCACTTTCCACTCCCCGGATTCTTTGACTATGCGCTCGCGCGTACCTCCATCGAGGTAAAAGAAATTGATCGCACGTGGAAAAACCTGAGCACTATACCCCAATTCCCCCAATCTGGCACTTGTTTCTTCCACCAGATCGTTGGCGTGATGATTGGTAAGGTCATCGAGTATTACCTCTGCAAACTGGGCTTTCAAGCGTCTGTCGTCAGCGTCTAACACTACTACTCCATCTGCACCAAACAGGCCGTCTACATACTGCCGTACAGCTCCTGCCAAAGTCTCATTTTGTGTATATGCTTCTTCAAAAAGTGCCACTTTTTCGGGCAGGTCACCTATCACACCTTGCAAACCCTCCGGGGAAAATCTACCGACTGCTCCTTTTTGGTCCGTTTTCCATTGGTATTTTTTTCCAAAAAGATGAAAATAAGATATCTCGTCGAAATCGTGATCTTCGGAAGCCATCCAATATACCGGCACAAAATGCTTGTCGGGATAGCTTTCTTTCAATGCTTTACAGGCATTGATTACCGTTGCTATCTTGTAGATAAAATACAAAGGTCCGGTAAAAATATTGAGCTGGTGGCCTGTAGTGACCGTGTATGTATCCGGCAAAAGCAATTGGTCTATTTGCTGCCGGACTTCCGGCCTGACCTGACTGCCGTACTGATCTGCCAACACTTCATGAAGTATTTGCCTTTTTTCTTTCGAAAACTGCTTCTTTGCCATCTGGCCGGCAAAGGATTTCAGCGTAGGTTTTTCCCCGTAAAAGGGGGCTAGTTTTTTGTTTTGTGAAATATAGTCTAAAAAGAATAGGGAAAACGCACCGGTTTTCTCAAGGTCGATTTTTTCTACCTTCATCAGCAGCAAATGGTGTTAGATTGAAAATGCGTACACATAGCCTCTTCTTACGAGGCTAAGCGTATTTAGATGTGCAAAATACAAATTTGTAGCTATTCTTTCTAAGAAAGTCTGCCGTCCGGATCGATCACCTGTCCGTAGAGGTCGAATGCTTCAAATCCGGTAATGTTTACATCTACAAAGTCACCTATTCTCAGGTAGTTTTCCTGTGCATCTATCAGTACTTCATTGTCCACTTCGGGCGAATCGTATTCCGTACGACCTATGAAGTACCCACCTTCTTTTCTATCGATAAGTACGCGCTGCTGTGTGCCTACTTTTTTAGCATTTAGCTCCATAGATATACCCTCCTGCAACTCCATCACAGCCTCTACTCTTTCCTGTTTTACTTCTTCAGGCACATCGTCGGCATAGGTAAATGCATGTGTATCCTCTTCGTGCGAGTATCCAAACACGCCCAGCCTGTCGAAACGGGTTTCTTCTATAAAATCGAGCATCTGCTCAAACTCTTCTTCGGTTTCTCCGGGATGGCCTGCTATCATGGTAGTACGAAGTGCTATATCGGGCACTTTTTCGCGTATAGTGGCTATCAATTCGGTTGTTTTTTCGCGTGTAGTACCTCTACGCATACGCTGCAGCATGGCGGTAGATCCATGTTGCAGGGGTATGTCCAGGTAGTTGCATATATTAGACCGCTCGTTCATTACATCGAGTATGTCGAGGGGAAACCCGGTAGGAAATGCATAATGAAGTCGGATCCAGTCTATCCCTTCTACATCGGATAAACGCAACAGCAACTCCGAAAGGTTTCGCTTTTTGTACAGATCAAGACCATAGTAGGTAGAGTCCTGAGCTATCAGCAATAATTCTTTTGTGCCTTTGGCTGCCAGGTTAGATGCTTCTTTTACCAGCTCTTCTATCGGCTTGGATACGTGTTTACCTCGCATGAGGGGTATAGCACAAAACGAACAGGGTCGGTCACACCCTTCTGATATTTTCAAATATGAATAGTGGCTATTAGTAGTAGTGACACGCTCGCCCAGCAACTCATGTTTGTAGTCGGCTTTGAATCTGGCCAGCAGTTGTTTCAAATCCATGGTGCCAAAGTAGTCGTCTACATTGGGTATTTCCCTGGCCAGGTCGTCTTTGTAGCGATGCGACAAACACCCGGTTACATACACCTTTTCGATCAGCCCTTCTTCTTTGGCTTCTGCATACTTGAGTATGGTTTCTATAGATTCCTGCTTGGCATTTTCTATAAATCCACACGTATTGATGATGACTATATTGGAGTCGTTTTTTGTCGACTCATGCTCTACGTCAATTTTATTCCCTCTAAGTTGAGTTAATATCACCTCTGAGTCCACCAGGTTTTTGGCACAACCGAGGGTGACTATATTTACCTTATCTTTTTTTACTGTTCTGGCCTTCAAACCTTTTGTGCTTAATTGAAGTTGCAAAACTCGTGCATTTGCAGCAGAAAGCCCTACTCAGGTGCATAAATTATACCTTTTCAAAATTAATCTTCTCCTTAGCTGCATCCGGCAGACATCTACTCCGTATGTAATGGTAGTTTATGTAGACGCTGCGAAGAAACACCCGCTCCTGTACTTGAGGGAGGAACGCACCATGAGGAAAGTCTTAGCAGCAGATACATACTAATTTTTTTACCCAGCCCATGACTTTAGACATATCTACTCCGGCATTGCTTTTCCCCGCTATCACCTTGCTTCTTCTCGCATATACCAATCGGTTTCTGGCCATTGCTACTCTTATCCGCAGCTTGTACAAGCGGTATACCGATAGTGGTCACGACCATATTATTGGTGGTCAGATCAAAAACCTGCGAAAACGACTTTACCTGATTCGCAGTATGCAGGCTTTCGGAATTTTCAGTTTTCTACTTACCGTGCTGTGTATGTTTTTGCTTTTTCAGAAAAGCTATTCTGTAGCCAATTTTGTTTTTGGCGCCAGTCTTATCTCCCTGCTCATCTCTTTGATTTTGTCACTGATGGAAATACACATTTCTACCAAAGCGCTGGAACTAGAGCTTAAAGACATGGAAAAATAGAGTTAATCGTATGTTAGCGTATATTTCACTTCCTACTCAGATGAATACCTTAGCTTTGTGAGTGGTAGTGGCAGGAAATTTGCAAACTGGCATTGCCATAGGCCCATCGATTGTTTTTTATACCTAATCTTAAAACCAAATGAACAAATTACTGATTTTCGCTCTTGTGGCTATAACTATGAGCGTACAGGCACAGCCTATCGACCTGATGACCTACAACATCCGCTACGACAACAAGGGGGACAATGAAAACAACTGGCATCACCGAAAGGAAAAAATTGTGAAACTTATTGAACATTATGCCCCTGCTGTAATTGGCATTCAGGAGGGCCTCTCTCATCAGGTAGAATACCTCGATGAATCTCTACCCGCATATAGTTATGTAGGAGTGGGTAGAGACGATGGCAAAACCAAAGGAGAGTATGCGGCTGTGTTTTACAACAGCAAACGCCTGAAGGTACTCGAAAGCGGTAATTTTTGGCTCTCAGAGACTCCCGAAAAAATATCGGTGGGTTGGGACGCATCCATGGAGCGCATCTGCACCTATGCCCGGTTTAAGGACAAAGCCTCTGGAAATGAGTTATGGGTGTTTAACGCTCACTTCGACCACCGTGGTAAGCAAGCTCAAACGAACTCGGCTAAGTTGGTGCTAGACATGATAGCATCAAAAACCAATCTGAAAAAAGACAAGGTCGTATTTATGGGCGACCTCAATGTATTTCCCGAAGAAGAGGCTATCCAAACATTAAAAACTAAACTGGATGATTCCAGAGAAATAAGCACTACTGCACCGTATGGACCTCAGGGCACTTTCAACAGCTTTAAGCTGGACATGATTATGAAAAGGCGTATCGACTACATTTTTGTAAACAACCTGAAGGTAAGCAAGCACCTTCATATTGACGACAGACGCGACAACAACCTTTTCCCGTCTGATCACCTGCCGGTGTTTATCTCCACAGGTCTTTAATTTTACTATCCCAGAAACCCGAAAATAGTGTTTAACCCTGTTTTCGGGTTTGTATCCGTGCCAGTGCTGTGCAATACAAGACAAAGGCCAGCCAACCACAGCCTGCCCCTATCGCCCCTCCTACCAATATATCAGCGGGATAATGCACTCCCACATATATTCTGCTGTATGAAACCACTGCTGCCCAACCAAACATCAGCACAAACTGAGGATAATCTTTTCTGAACACCAACCACAGCAAAGTGGCTAACGCAAACGTATTGGCTGCATGAGACGAAGCAAATCCATACTGCCCGCCACACTTGCCTACATTATGCACCATGCCTGCCAGGTCCGGAGCATGACAGGGCCTCAACCGCTCAAAAAAAGGCTTCATAAACCCCGAAGTAATTTGATCCGCTCCGGCTATGGCCAATGCTACTGCTACCAGCACCCACACCGCTCCCAAACGCTTGGTGTAGGCAAAAAAAGCGATCAGTAATGCATAAAAAGGCAACCACGAGTTTTTCTGCGTGATCCACAGCATAACTGTATCCCAAAATGCTGTATGACTACCATTGAGGTAGACAAAAAGCTGCTTGTCGATTTGATCGATCCAGTCAAGCATACGCTACCCAATTTATCCCCTTTTGTAGTGCTTGCAAAGTAGCCTCTTCGAGAGAGTCTTTTTCGGGTTGGAAATCGTACACCCAGTTGGCCTGCGGGGGCAAACTCATCAGTATAGACTCTGTGCGTCCGTCCGTATCCAACCCAAACTTGGTTCCTTTATCCAATACGAGGTTGAACTCTACGTATCTGCCGCGCCTCAGGCATTGCCACTCACGCTCTCTTTCACCATATTTTTTATCTTTATTGGCTGTCATAAAGTGGGTATATAGTGGAGCAAAGGCACTTCCCACATCTTTTACAAAAGCCCAGCGATCGTCCATACTAATGCCATCAGCTGCAGAAAGCCTGTCGAAGAAAATCCCTCCTATGCCACGGGTTTCTTTTCGGTGTTTTATATAAAAATAATCATCCGCCCACTGCTTAAACCGATCGTAATATTCCGGATGGTGAGTATCGCAAACGGTTTTCAACTGCTGGTGAAAATAACCGGCATCCTGTTTATCCACATAGTGGGGAGTCAGGTCAATACCTCCGCCAAACCAGCTTACGCCATTGCTCATCTCAAAGTAGCGCACATTCATGTGAATGATGGGTACCATAGGGCTTACCGGATGCATAACTATCGACACCCCTGTTGCAAAAAAATCGGCTTGTTGAAGCCCCAGTGCCTGAAGGATATTGGCAGGAGTAGGCCCGTGAACTGCTGAAAAATTGACACCTCCTTTTTCTATGACCTGACCACCGGTGAGTATACGGGTTCTTCCTCCACCGCCCTCCGGCCTTTGCCACAGATCCTGCTGAAAAGTACCCTTTCCATCTGCCTGCTCGATCGCTGTACAGATACTATCCTGCAAGCCCTTAAACCACTCGCTTATTTCTTCTTTCTTCATATCCTTATCTCTTCATGGCTGATTAAAAAGGATAGCCAATCCCAATGTTGTAAACAAACCGCTTGTAATTATCAAAAACCGGATCTTTAAAGCCAGGGTCTGTAAAAAAACGTGCTCCGCTCGGTCCGGCCGGATCGTAGAGTTTCATTCCCACATCGAATCTCATCAACAAGAAATTGAAATCAAAACGCAAACCGTATCCCGTGCCTACTGCTATTTCTTTGTAAAACCTGTCAAACTCAAACTGAGCGCCAGGTCGCGACTTGTCGTCTCGAATCGTCCAGATATTGCCTGCATCTACAAAAATAGCTCCATAGACAAAACCAAAAATTTTGTGTCTGTATTCGATACTCGACTCAAATATTACTTCACCCTGCTGCTCAAAGTTGTTTGAATAATTGCCCAGAGAGTCGGTAGGCATGTACGATCCCGGCCCCAAACGGCGCGGCTCCCATGCTCGTAGGCTATTGCTACCTCCGGCAAAAAAGAATTTCTCGTAGGGAAGTGTTTTGTTTCTACCATAGGGCAGAGCATAGCCTACATGAAAGCGATAGGCAATCGATTCTTTGGAGTTGATAGGAATAGTAGAACGATAGTCGCCCCGCACCTTAGTAAACTGAAAATGCTCTATGCCCTCATCGAGGTATTGCTCTCCAAACCATCGCAGCAAATTTCCTCCCGTTTCTACCGAATACCTCAGGTAAGCCGACTTTTGGTTTTTATTACCATAGTCATTGTAATTGTTGATAATCGAAAATTTCGTACTACTCACAAAAGAGTTCCTAAATGAATTGATCAGGTTGTTTCCCTGCTGCTGAAATTCTATAAGCCTTTGCTCGAACGTAGGATCGGTAATGTCGGATTCTATATAGCTGATGTCGGCCAGAGTAAAATTATATATCCTGCTTTGCTTTTTTTGCCAGGCATAGCTGATAGACGAATTGATATTGGACCGCAGGTATTCCAGCCTGTCGGTATAGGTCAAACCGGAGACTACCTTGGTCTGTGGGTTAAACCGACCTGTTCTTGATTTGAACGCTTCTCCAAAGGGAAACAAAAACTGAGGAAATGTAAAAGTAAGGTTGACACCATATTCCAAACTTGAATAACCATTTCCTTTTTCAGACACCCCGCCAAGTCCTTCAAAGCCCACCCTTCCATTGAGCTCCATTACTTCCAGTCCCTTAAATGTGTTTCTGTTTTTGAGGTTAAAATTGACAAACGGGCCCGGCAAAGCCTGTGTAACATTTACCCCTGCTTCTGTAGAGGTCTGATACTTCTGCAAGGGGCTGGTAAATATGTTGGCTATAAACTTACCGTTGGTAGTGTCATAGTTTACATTGATAAACTTAAATATGTCGAGGTTAGAAAACTGACGTTGTGTTTCCAGTGTGTTGGCTTTGCTATAGAGGCTGTCCGGATATATAAACATACGCCAGTCCAGCAGTCGCTTTGCATATCGTTTTTTATAAAACTTGTACGTAATGTCATTATAATCTTTTGCCTGACGTTTGGCGCTCACTCCCCGGATATCTGCATCGGTAGTGAAAATAACTGAATCCAGACGGTATACTTTATGTCCTCGTGTATTGGATGGATTGCTGATTACTACCCCTACAGCTACTTTTCGTCTTCCCAGCAATGTAGTATCTACCTGAAAATTGATAAACTGACGATTAAAATCGTAGTAGCCATTGTTAAGCATCAAATCATTAAGACGATCTCTTTCCTTAGTCAGATTTTCCTGGCTATAGCCTTCTCCTTTTCTCAGGTGGGTTTTGTCGGAGGCACACTCTACCAGCTTTTTCACTTCTACATCGGGTATCAGGTAAAAGATAGAATCAATGACATAATATGGTTTTCTGTCAATTTCATAAGTCACTTTCACCATCCTATCGCCTACAGGTTTGGTCTGATAACTTACTTCTGCATTGAAATGCCCCCTGGCATGTAAGTATGAGCGTAGTTTTGAGAGTGTGGTCTCTTCGTCTTCCTTATTGAAAACAGCCAATGGTTCACCCATTCGCATTCCCAGGTTTCCTTCTTTTATATTTTTCTCCTGTTTGTCTAGTTTCCGGGCGCGTTTTATGCGCAGTTTTTGGAGCCTCTTCGCATTGCCTTCTGCTTTTTCTATTTTTCTGGAAAACTTCTCCTGTATCTCCTCTTTCTTCTTTTCGTACTTTTCCTTGTCAAATTTTTTGAGCCCGTTTTGATAGATGTATACATAGGGGGCGATCGGCAAAATAGGCAATCGTTTGTTGGGCTTGTTTACATACAGCGACTCTATGTCTTCCTGACTAAACCCTTTGGCACCCTTTATCTGCTGACTATGCAAAAGTTTCTCGTCTTGCTTTAGAAAACGCGTGCCCAGACAACTGCTGCATAGAAGCAAAACCAGCATTGCTGTCTTTACGCTGACTTTCCACCCTGTAGAGTTTCGTTTTGTCATCACTATTCTATTGAGAAAACCGGTATTGCTGAGCATTTATTGGTATGGCAGGGTTTTGTCATTCCCATCATTACTTTTTAAACTATACAACGCCATCACTATCTTTTGTTGTCTACTTTTTTGGTATTTGCTTCTATTTGATGCCTTCTTTTGCCTATTCTTGCGGTATACAAGCGCTATAGTCAGACACCTAGTCCTGCATTCTTATGATGACGAATAAAGATGCAAAATTCATCAAATCCCTACAATTAAAAAAATACCGCCAAAGGGAAAAAGCTTTTGTGGTGGAAGGTGAGAAAAATGTAGTAGAATTACTGCACTCACAAATACAGGTCAGACAACTATACGCTACTGAGCAGTTTATAGAAAAGTACCCGGATTTGCTCTCAGAATCAGGTGTTGATAGTATTCAGGTAGGAGAAAAAGAGCTGGTAAAGGCAGGTGCATTTCAAACCAATGCTTTTGCACTGGCAGTAGCCGACCTCCCCTCGCTACCTCCTCTTAGCATACAGGATGGTTATTTTCTTATGTTTGAAAACCTACAGGATCCGGGCAACCTGGGTACAATCATTCGCATAGCCGACTGGTACGGTTTTTCAAAGATAATATGCTCTAAAACATCCGTAGACGCATACAACCCAAAAGTAATCGCTGCATCGATGGGTTCATTTAGCCGGGTGCTGGTGTATTATGAAAATCTGGATGAGCTGTTGAGTAAAACATCGCTTCCCGTTTATGGTGCTACACTTTCCGGCTCCAGCATTCATTCGGCCACTTTTGAGACTAATGGTATTTTATTGTTTGGGAATGAATCGCAGGGTATAAGCGTAGAACTCCAGCAGAAACTCACCCATCAGTTGAAGATTCCCGGGTATGGCCAGGCCGAATCGCTCAACGTAGGTGTAGCTACCGCTATTTTTTGCGACAACCTGCGCCGAACGGTGCAACCTTAATCTCTCCACAGAGAACCAAATTCGTGTTTTCCGATAGGATGTAAGCCATATTCTTTGTAACTTAACACTGGCTTATTTGTAACTGACGCTCGTGCTTTTAGCAATGCGTTTTGTTCTTTTTTGCTGCTTATTTCTGAGGTAGAAGGTGCAACCGGCTAACGTTTTAGCTTCATAAACCTACAATAGTACCCTATCATGGAAGAAAACCTAAACACCATCCGCAAATTTTACAACGCCTTTAAAGCAAAGGACGTGGACACCATGCTCACCTGCTATCATATGAATGTGCAGTTTAGCGATCCGGCTTTTGGAAAGCTAAGCTCTGAAGACACCCGCTTTATGTGGCGTATGCTTTTGGCAAACAGTAATGACCTGGAGATAAGCTACAGCAACGAATGGGCTGACGAAAAAACTGGTGGTGCGGAATGGGTAGCTAAATATACTTTTGGCAAAGACCGGCGCTCTGTTGTGAATAAAATAAGAGCACAGTTTTATTTTGACAAAGGTTTGATTCTGGAACACAACGATCGCTTCAATTTCTGGAAGTGGTCTTCTATGGCTCTGGGCCTGCCGGGAATACTGCTGGGCTGGTCACCTTTTTTAGTGTATAAAACCCGAAAAAAACTAAAAAAGATGCTTTCAGACTTTAAACAAAACAATTGATGCCGTTTTCTGAAAAAGCTTATAAAAAGAAAAACCGGAATAAATCCGGTTTTTCTTTTTGAAAAAGTCTCCTATTCTATTTTGCAAACTTACTTGAGATTTACACCGGGTAAGTTTACTACGTTTATTTTCTTGAGGGTAGAGCCGTACTTCGCATTTATCACATCGATAAATGCATTTGCTACGATAGCCTGACCTCTGGGGTTGGGGTGCAGACCGTCGGTAGAGAATACCCCGTTTGGTGAAAAATCAGGTAAAAGCATTTTTCCATTTACTTCTATACCTCCACCTGCTGCTATACCCAACAACACACTGTACATATCCAGCATGGGTAGATCATTTGTAGCTGCTGATGCAGAAATCGCTGCATTGAAATCTGACAAACGATCTGCATGAGTTGCTAATTCATCTGCTGCAAGTGTGTACTTTTCGGGCAAAGGCCAGGTAACTCCATACAAGTCTGTAGCTGACTGCCCCTCTGCCTGAGTATTGAGTACAGGCTTAGCAGTAAGCAATACCAACTCTCCCTGCTTTATAGGTCTCATCTGACCTTTTCCTTCTAAACGCGGATCGTATACAGATATATCTTCCAGCTGATCGTCTTCTATGAGTATGGGGTTGGCTCCTGCAGAATAATAAACTTTACGCTGGTCGGCATCTGCCTGAGTAATGAGGTTGAATGAAGCCATCTGATCCAATCCCTGATTGTACGCTGTAAATCCATCATCTCCATTTGGGCCTGCCATCAAATAAGCAGCAGTATTTGCATCGAGAGGAATAGCATTGTAGGGTATCGCTCTAAAAAACGGTGTGAAGGTGGCATCAAACAAGTTTGCGATGACCCCATCTTTTGTGCCATTGGCTGTCATAGTACCTACCACGGCATTGAGCGCTCCCGTAAAATTAGCTACGTCGGTAAGGGAAGACGGATTTTGAATGGCCGCAGCATTGTCTGTTACATCTTCGGCTGTGCCACCTGACAACAGCCAACCCAACAGATCGTTTTGACCTATCCATATACTTACAAAGCTACCATCGGCTGAGGCTGCATCTCCCAATATAGTAGATGTGCCCGGGTCTGAAGCTATACGCACATAAAAAGGGTTGCCTTCCGGAATGTTGTCACCGTTCATATCGGGTGTACCATACGCAGCTGCTACCATGTCCACTACTCGCGATCCGGGTATGCCAAAGTTGTTGACACTGCCGGTATATGGTGTGAGTATGGAGCTGATGTCGCCATCTTCCAAAGGCACTGGGCCTGGTATGGTTACATCCAGTACAAACCGACCCAGAATCACTCCTGCTCCCGGGTTAGATACTACTGTATTGTATCCGTTCACGGAATTGATTGCAGGCTGATTAAAGCTGCCGCCTCCGGCCAGTCGCATTTGTGCTGCCAGCAGGTTTGGATAACTATGGTTTTGTCCGGCACTGTACAGTGCGGCATCCATATATCCGGCGGTGATCGAATTGCCCACAGATACGTACTTTGAAAAGTCTGTAAGGCCTGCGCTCACCTGAGCTCCATCGCCAGCATCAACTTCTGACAATAGCTCCGTTCTTAGTTCATCTTCCGAATCGATACAGCTGTTGAGTAAAAACAGGCCGGCTACCAATGCGGGTGTATATAATATTTTATGTATCATTTTCATGTGTATTAGTGTTTTGGTTCAAGGACATACAAAATGGTCTTATCTGCTTTCATTTTGTTGTAGCCTTTTAATTCAGGAATTCATCAAACGTGATGGACACATAGTAGAGTGAACCAATGCTGGGGTTACCAAATGACGTGGTATATCGCTCGTTAAAGATGTTGGAACCTCCCAATTTAAATACTGATTTGATGCTGGGCACTTTGTAGCTAATCTGTGCATCTACCGTAGTAAACGACGGCACTACATTTCCTCTAACCTGACTAAATGCCGACTCCCACTTGTAGGCGTCCTGCCACTTAAATGCTACGCTAAATCCAAGGTTTTTGGCAATACTTCTGTTGCTTATATTCACATTCGTTTTATACTTGGGGGTATTAAATGCTGAACGGAATCCCTGGTCTACCAAATCCTTTTCGCTTAGCAGCTCATTGAAGGTAATGTTACCTCCAAGGTGCCAACCTTTACCCATAGAATAATCGCCTCCAACAGCCCATCCGTGAGACTTCACATTTCCATCTGCGTTGATATCAAAACCGTACTCCTGCGACAATCCGCCATTTACCAAATCATTGGGATCTCCATTTGCCTCAGGAATAGTTCCTGATGGGGTAGATTGGACCAGCAGTATTTCTGCTATAAAATCGCTGTATGAACTGTAGTAATAATATGTATCTATAAACAGCTTTTCAAACCATTGCCCTTTGTAGCCTACTTCCCAGGTGCCTATTTTTTCTGTCTTAAACTCCTCAAAATCATAAGCAACTAAATCAGAAGTATTGCCTGATGCTTTTGCTGCCTGTACAGACTGCCATGTATAAGCCGGGTTACTTTTCAGGTTGTATTTGTCGATCAGCAACTGATTGCTTCCTACCAGTCTTCTTACCACCACGTCCAGGTCTATGAACTGATCCTGAGCGGTAGGGTTCCTAAATCCTCGCTGATACGACAAGCGTAGGTTGTGGCTGAGTGTAGGGGAGTAAACTGCCGACACACGAGGAGAAAACTGACTGGCAAAGTTTTCATTTTTATCATACCTAAGCGAAGTGGATAATTTCAGCTTATCTTCTGCCAGAGACTTTGATGCTTGCACAAATGCTCCGTACTCAGCCCAGCTTACTTCCTCGCCGTTTTCGTCCAACACAAACAGGGTGTTTTCACTGTTGAGATTGTATATTCTGTAGTTGGCACCTACAATCAGGTCTAATGCATCAATCTGCTTGGAGAAATTGTAAATCCCCTCAAAGTGCATCATGTTTGATTTATCCAAAAACTTAGCACCTCCCTCTGATATCGGTCTTTTTCTGAAGGCATCAAACATGGCATTGAACTGCGCAGTACCGGGTTGAGGTTGTAGCGAATTTGCTCTGGCTCTGGCCATGGCATGCGCCGTTGGTATGTCCGTTCCGGTGTTGTTTAACCCGGGCAACTGCCCTGTACGAGCTCCGGCAAATGTCTCCATATAGTAAGTGACATAGTTTTGAGCTCCCGGAGTAGAGCTATCCCAATCTGAGCGGGCGTTGATCAATTGTCCGAGTGTATTGGCTGCATAACTATCTCCAGAGTTTTCCTGAGTTTTATATCCGCGAACATAAAAGTTTGACCCTCTGACCTCTGCTTTTGCTGTCCATATTTCAAAATTGTCCAGAACAAATCGGTCGTTGGCGGTATATACTGTGCTCCCTCTTCCAAAGTTTCCTTGTACAAAGGCCTCTATGTCGTCGTTGATTCGATAGTGCAACGCCGCGTTAAATTTCATACTCTCTGTGGTATTATCCACCATTTCGGCTTCTGTAAACCCTCTCGGGGTAAAAGTTTCATTGGGAATCAAAGTAGAAATAGCCTGCAGAGAGGCTGATTCAGCTACTGCTGCCTGCATGGGAATTATAGCATTTCCATATACATTCACTCCATCATAGGCATTGTTCATAGACCTGTTTAGCTCCCTATCGTTGGTTTGTCTTTCCAGCGCCGGGTTATTACGGTCGCGATAATCTACTCCTCTGTAATCTTTTGCTTTGAGTATAGACGCATTTACTTTGAATGCAAACTTGTTGTTGAAAGCCTTTGCATATCGAATGGCGTAGCTTTGGTAAGGTGACGGGTCATCGTCTCTACCATCTGCGTGTGTAACTCCCAGCTTTGCGGTAGCGCTTAGTCCCTGATACTCAAACGGGCTCTTACTGTTCATAAGCAGTATCCCGTTGAGTGCATTTGGTCCGTAAAGCGCCGATGCTGTACCCGGCAGGAGCTCTACGCTTTCCAGATCCAGATCAGAAATACCTACAATGTTTCCTACTGAGAAGTTGAGCCCGGGTGCCTGATTGTCTATACCGTCTATCAACTGTACCATACGCGTGTTGCCGTTGGCACTAAATCCGCGTGTGTTTACAGACTTGAAGGTAAGACTTTGTGCACTCATGTCTACCCCTTTGAAATTGGCCAACGCATCGTAAAAACTAGCAGTAGGTGCATTTCTTATAGACAGGATGTCCATTTTTTCAATAGATACAGGGGATTGCATAATCGATTCCTCTACTCTGGAAGCCGACACGACTACCTCCTGACCTACAATTACGTTTTCTTCCAAGATCACCTCCAGGCCATCTATCTGAGATACGTCTATTTCTACTTCCTGGCTATTGTAGCCTACCATAGAAAAAACAAGTGTGATGGGAGGGGCTGATTCTACATTGAGAGAAAATCGTCCGTCGGTACCGGAGATGGTACCTAATACTTTTCCTTTTACCAGGATGTTTACACCCAGCAAAGGTTCCTGGGTGTTGCTGTCTTTTACGCTACCTGAAATGCTGGTTTGAGCCCTTGCCTGGGAAACGACAAAAAGCATCAACATACATACGAGCGCTTTAGTAAAATTTTTACTCATATTCTTTATCATTTTAAAGTACTATGTTTAAATCATAGCATTTTTTAGCAAAATACTATCTGGATTAATATTACTGAAAATATCTTTAAAATAGCCCTTAAATGTACAATATGTTGATTATTATTTGTCGGGTGGTGTATTTTATTGATTTTTTAAATATTCGACCAGTTTTTCACAAAGCGCTTTCAATTCTTCTGACATAAATTCATCGCCGGTCGCATTTAAGATTGTATTGGAGGCTGCTCCCAGTATATTTACATAAAAACGCTTCATTTCGTCTACATTCATCTCCTTGGTCCACAGGTCGAGTGACAGAGAGTCTTGCTGCTCCGGATCCCAGATCGCTATTGACACGGCTTTAGAGTCCATCCAGTCCTGACTGGGGTGATCGTCAGCCTTCCAGCGTATATTTTCAGGTATGTTGTCATTGTCCAGACTTATTTCGAGGTTGATGTTTGATTTTTTCATATTTACTTTTTGTCTAAATGTAAAAGGTGCCGGCTTTTGCTAAAACCAGCACCTTCAGTGCTATTACTGACCGCAAAGTTAACTTTTTCTGGATTTGGTCAGCTCAGTCTTTTGTTTATTCTTTCAGTTTAGCCCTCTTGCTGATAGAGTAGTTCTCCATTTAGAAAATCGTATAGTGTCAACCTTCTCAAGTCAAAATAAGCTATCCAGAAATCTCTCAACGCTCTGATGTAGCCTCGTTTGGCTTCATCTTTTTCTTTCAGCGCTATATTCAGGTCTGTAATGGTCACCTTACCGATAAGGTATCGGTTTTGCGCTACGTCGTACCTCTCTTGTGCTACTTCATCGGCTTTTTTGGTGATCTCCACCTGCGCCCTTAGCACTTCAAACCTACTCACCTGAGTGATAATGTTTCGCTCAAAGTTTTGAATCTCCTGGGCTATCAGGTATTCATTGAGCTGCTGCTCAGCCAGGGCTATTTTTACTCTCGACTTGCTACGCCCCCAATCGAGTATGGGTACTGCCAGCGACAGATTCACTCGTTGCTGATTGTTTGGATCCTGATAAGACGCGCTTAAAGCAGAGGCGGCTTTGTTTAGTCCAAATGATGCGGTAAGTGTACCCTCAAATCGCTCTGTCTTGGCTTGTTTTACATCTCGCATAGCCTCCATCCGCCTGCGTTCAAATGCCAGGTAATCTGCTCTATTTTGGCGTGCATAAGCCAATGCTTTATCTAGCGGAATATCAAACTCCGGCAACTCCTGCGGCAATACCAGCTCCAACTCGTTATTGTTTTGCTGCTGCAAACCAATATAGCTACTAAGAACCAGCTGAGCTGTCTTCATATCCAACTGGGCCTGAGTTACGCCCTGCCTCGACCTCAGCAGCTGTAGTTCTACCTGTAGTATGTCGTTACGCGATGCTTTGCCTATGTTGTACCTACCCAACTCTATATTGTATATGGTATCGTTATTAGCAAGGTTGTATTGGGCTATCTGCAACCCTATCTGAGCATCGAGGTAGTCGAAGTATCGCTCTGTGGCTACCCGTGATATGGCTTCCATCTCCTCTACGTACGATCGCTTAGACTCTTCGTATCGGAGGGGTTGCGTCTTTCTGTTCCATTTCAGACTATTGAATCCGAAAACGGGCTGCCGTACCTGAAAATTGAACAAAGTAGTATTGTAGCGTTCAGCATCGAAGGTTATGTCTTTGAACTGGCTCAACCTACTGTTGATACTGATGGTGCCACCGGTTGCTGCTATAGGCTGAAATAGCCCAAGGTTAAGTGACGAAGACAGTTGCTCACGAGACTGGTACTCGATTTGTCCGTTATCCAGCCTATTTTCGTTGAAATCGCGGTTGTACCCCGGGAGGTTACCGGATAGCGACAAGGTAGGGTTGTAGTTGGATTTGAATTGTCTGTAAGCCCAAAAGCGGGTTTCTTTACGTGTTTCTTCGATTTTAGCCGAAGGCGATTGCTGCCTGGCCAAGTCAATTACATCTATTAATGACAGTTTAGTGTTTTGTGCACTGGCTAAGCCACTCCACAAGGCCAACAGGCCCGTAAACCATATTTTATTCATATCTAAGGGATTGGATAGGGTCTTGCATGGCTGCTTTTCGTGCCGGGGCTATGCCAAATATGAGCCCTACTGCTGCTGCCACACCAAATGAAAGTAAAATTGAACTAAAGGAAACGATAGTGGGTATATTCGCCACGGTAGACACCAGAAACGCAAATGAGACTCCCAATAGCACTCCCAGCAAACCTCCTGTAACACTTATCATCATGGCCTCAAACAAAAACTGATTAATAATGTCCTGTTTCTTTGCGCCCATACTCATGCGCAGGCCTATCTCCTTGATTCGCTCCAGCACAGATGCCAGCATGATATTCATAATGCCGATACCTCCTACCAGAAGCGATATACCCGCAATAGCTCCCAGTACATAGTTGAAAATATCATTGGTACGCTGCTGCTGTTTTAGCAACATTTCGGGTATTTCTATCTCATAATCTATCGTCTGGTGGTGCCTCCTCTGCAGCATTCTATTGATAATGTCCGCTATTGGTGATAGTTGCTCCGTAGCTTCCACCTGCACCACCATTTTATCTATTTGGTGGTAGTTTTTTGCATCAGGCGAATTATCCTCCTGTGCTCCTCCTCTGTTTGCTGGCCGGTTAGCATTGCGCAGCATTTGCTCGGTAATAACCGATCGGTTTTTGTAGCGCAATAGCACCGTCTGTAGGGGGGTGTAAACATCCATGTTATAATCCCGGATTCCCAGATTTTGAATACTGCTGGACGAGATAGATCGCTTTTCCAGGATGCCAATTACCTTCAACCAGTTGTTGCCACATTTTAGGTATTTTCCGATAGGATCCTCAAATGGGAAAAACTTCGTTTTGATCGAATATCCAATAATACACACCGGACTCCCGTGCTTGAGGTGATATTCAGAAAAGTTTTTCCCCTTGTACAGGTTGAAATTGAATAAATCAAAATAGTTGGGTTCTACTCCCACCAATTTTGCAGTACGTCTGATACCATTATTGATCAGATAGGTATCGAGCATGATCTCAGGACTGATTTTTTTTATTCCCGGAATCATCTCCTTTATCGCTTCCAGGTCCTGCGAGTTTAATCCCGGTGAAAACTTTTTCTTCTGTTTTCCGGCCTCTTCGTCTCCAACCTGCTCCTCACTCTGCTCCACTACCGGCTGGATCACTATGTTGTTGACGCCTACCAGTTTCATCTGATCCAACACTTCCTGCTGGGCACCATTTCCTATTGCCAGCATGGCAATCACTGCTGCCACACCAAAGATGATCCCCAACCCCGTCAAAACAGAACGCATTCTGTTTGCCAGCACAGCCTCTATGGCTATGCTCATGTTCATCAATACTTTATGTGAAATCATAAATTAAGAATTGGGCTTTCTGGGAAATTGCTTAGGGTTTTCGTCCTTTGCCTCCGGCTTTGGCTCCTCTTTGGTGTTTCTCTTACCGTTCAACTCAGCCAATAAAGCAATTTCGTCTTCTTCCGAATCCGCCGGTGGGGTCAGGTATAGGCGGTCGGATTCTGACAATCCCATCAGCACCTGAGCCATATTTTCGTTGGTTTCCCCTATTTGAATTTCCTGTTTCTTGTAGCTTCCACCGTCTTTGAGAAAAACATATGTAATCGAATCCTGATGGTTATTTAAACATTCCAGCGGTATCATGAGCGATTCTTCAATGACCGACGTATATATTTTGTTGCTTGTGGTCATACCCGGCTTTATTTCTTTTATCACATTGTCCAACTCTACCATTACCTCAAATACCTTACTGTCCGAGTTGGGTCTTTTTTGTCCGGAATTTGCCACTCGCGCAACTACTCCTGTAAGCTGCACATCGGGTAGTGCATCCAGTCCTATATCTACTTTTTGTCCCACTTTTACCCTTCGGATATCCACTTCATTTACATACGTTTTTGAGTTCATCGAACTCAAGTCGGGCAATGATGCCACTGTAGGGTTCCACACTTCTATCTGGCTTCCTGCTTTTATTTGCTGGCCATTCCAGCTTTTGGCATAAATGAGCATGCCGTCTTCAGGGGCTAGTATGGTAAATTCCTTCATGAGTTCGTTCATACCCTCCAGGTCACGCTGTACTTTTTCCATAGAAACCCTGGCTTGTATGATTTTTGCCTCACTCTGGCGCTTTTTTATTTCATAACTTTCCTTCTTTTGGTTATAGGCTCTTTTTGCCTTTTCAAGATCTATTTCACTCTTTTTGATTGTAGCTGGCGGCTCGTACTTCGACTGCTCAAGAACCAGCTCTTTCTCTTCTACCGCGTACTTCAGGTTGATTAATTCATCTCGAATCTGGCGCATTGTCAAGGCGGTATCCAGCTTAGTGGTCAGGTATTTTGACTCTGCCCCTTCAAGTTCTACCTGCTTGTCTTTGATAATTCGAGCCAGCTCAGATGGATCCAGGCTGGCTACAAACTGGCCTTTTTTGACTTTTGTTCCTTCCGGAATAATGTTCTGCAATTTCATCTGGTAGATCCGGTACTGCCGGGCTTTTGTGGGGCCCAGTATTTTTACGGAATTGCGCGCTTCCAGCTCGCCAGTAACATTTATATCCGCTACAAACTGTCCTTTGGTCACGTCTACTATGATATCAGCAGTGTCGTCGGACCCGGACTTAGAGGATATAAAAACAATAACCAACGCCACGGCTATGGCGGAGAGGATGTAGGTTGTTTTTTTATTCATGTGATCAGGTTTAACTATTAATTTAGTTTATTGAAAAATAGCAACGCTTTGAAACGTGCAATTGTTGTGCTAAAAAAATATATAATGGGAAAAAGTTATTTCAACGGTTATGAAAACCAATGCTATAGCTAAGGGGGAGGGTTGCTTAAAAGGGAAATTTATTTCAAAAGAACACGCTGTGCAGCTCTTTTATCCTGATCCAATTGAAGCTTGAGTGCATCGATTCCCGAAAACTTTTTTTCGTCTCGAATGCGCTTTATGAAGTGAATAGTTATTTTTTGACCATATATTTCTTGAGAAAAATCAAAAATATGCACTTCTTTTTTTAAGACACTGCCATCTACTGTTGGTCGGGTGCCAATATTCATCATGCCATCAAAGGTTTTCTCACCAATTATTATCTTAACGGCATACACCCCTTCACCCGGCACAAGTTTGTAAGGTTCATTTATTTCCAGATTTGCTGTAGGATAACCTATGGTAGAACCTAACTTATCGCCAGACACTACTGTACCTGATAGTTCGTAGGGTCTGCCTAAATATTCACTGGCTACATACACGTGCCCATCCATAAGGGCCTGGCGAATCTTAGTAGAACTAACCCCAATGTTATCAATGTCCTGTCTGGATATCTCCTCTACTTCAAATCCAAAGCGGTCTGTATTGGCCTGTAGGTAGCTAAAGTTCCCTTCTCTCCCCTTCCCAAACCTATGATCGTATCCGATTACGAGCTTACGGGTACCCAGTTTATCTATGAGTATCTGCTGCACATACTCATCTGGGGTCATTCTGGAAAAAGCAGGCGTGAAACGCAGCTTTATCAAAAAATCAATATTGGCTTGTTCTACCAATGAAGCTTTTTCTTCGAAAGTGGACAGCAACTTTAGTGTAGTATCTGCGGGGTTGATAATGAATCGTGGATGAGGCCAAAAAGTGAGTACTACACTATGCCCTCCGGCAGTCTGAGCCTGATTGCTTATGTCTTTCAGGATTTTTTGATGACCTATATGAACACCATCGAATGTACCACTGGTTACAATGGCACCCGGGATTTTATCGGTTAACTGATCTGCCTCTAATACTACCATACTATCTTTCAGACATTATTCAGTATCTTCATTTTCTTTGCTCAACCTAAAAGCCTGTGCTTTTTCTATCAGTCCATCAAGTGAATAAGCATCTTCCACATTGTATTCTCCTATGGCCGTACGTCTCAGGTACTTTAAATACGCTCCACAGCCCAAAGCATGCCCAAAATCATGGGCCATACTTCTAATGTAGGTACCCTTACTGCACTTAATTCTAAAATGCACTTCGGGCAGATCTATTTTAGTAAGCTCAAATTCACTAACTTCCACTAAACGTGGATCAAGCTTTACCTCTTCATTATTTCTGGCACTTTTATAGGCTCTTTTGCCGCCTACCTTCACGGCTGAAAACACCGGAGGGATTTGGCTAATTTGTCCTGTAAGGGATTGTGCTGCTTTGTACAGTTCATCGGGCGTGAGGTGGTCATAAGCAGACTCACTATCAAATTCCGTCTCCAAATCATAAGAAGGAGTAGTTTTTCCTACCTCAATGATGCCTTCATATACTTTGCCCATTCCCTGGTACTCATTGATTTTCTTGGTGAACTTGCCCGTACATACAATCAGCAAACCAGTAGCCAGGGGGTCTAAGGTGCCTGCATGCCCTATCTTTTTTACTTTGAGGGTATACCGCAGTTTTTTAACCACATCAAAAGATGTCCATGTTTGGGGTTTGTCAATCATCAACATTGCCCCGCTTTCAAAATCCAAATCTTCCATGGGTTAAATCAAACTGGCTACAATTGCAACTGAGCCCACTATAAAACAATACACCGCAAAATAAATCAACTTCCCTTTCTTAACGATGTTCACCATCCACTTGCAAGCCAACAGCCCCGACGCAAAGGCAGCTAAAAAGCCCAAACCAAGCGTGCTAACAGATATACCGTCCGCCAACCCGGGGTTTTCTACCACATCTTTTACTTTAAGGAGCATTGCCCCTACGATAGGAATCAAGACCATCAAAAAAGAAAAACGAGTAGCTTTTTCCTTACTTACCCCCAACAGCAATGCTGTAGATATAGTAGATCCGGAGCGGGATATCCCCGGCATGATGGCAATAGCCTGAGCTAAACCTATCAAAAAGGCCTTCCCAAAAGTTACATCGCCGCTGGTTCCTTTTTTGAAATAGGTGAACAGCAACAGTAGGCCTGTAAATATCAGCATACTCCCTACCAACAACACCTGACCTCCAAAAAACGCCTCAATGGTGTCTTCAAACAACACACCAACTACACCCACAGGTATCATCGAAAGGATTATTTTAAATGAAAACTGAGTAGCTTCATTCCATTGAAATTTAAATACATCAGCCAGGATAAGGGCAATATCCCTACGAAAAACTACGATTGTACTGAGAGCTGTTGCCCCGTGTACTACTATAGAAAACAACAGATTGTCTTTGGTTTTAACTCCCAACAAGACAGAACCAATTTCCAGATGCCCGCTACTACTAACAGGCAAAAATTCTGTAAGACCCTGAATAATTCCCAGAATCAGAGCTTCTAATATTGTCATTTATCTCCGCTGGGCTTGTGTAGTATGGCAAAAAACTCAATAGCAAAACCGGCAAGTACAGTCATAGGGCCAACGGTAAGCCCCAGGGTGCCAAATCCATAAGGTTGATTGTCGAGCGACATCAACACAAACCCTAAAATAAGCACCAATACGCCTGCAATCATGAGCACGTAGTTCTTTTTGGTAAATGCAAGTTTAGTCTTATTACTCATAAGCTATTAGTATAATTCGTCTAAAGATAGTTTGAGGTATTTTTTGATCGCAGCAAAGGTACTGATAAACCCAACAACTGTACCCAACACCAATAGTGTAGCTACCAGAATCAAAAATTTATCGGGCGACTGCAACTGGCTAAGGCCATCGATTTTGGTATTGGCAAAATAGAGCAATCCTCCCAACATACATGTGGCCAATATACCAGACACAAAGCCATATAACGAGGCTCTGACAAGAAAGGGTTTCTGTATAAATGCTGCTGTAGCCCCTACCAACTGCATACTGCGGATAAGAAACCGCTGGGAAAACAACGCCAGCTTGATTGTATTGTTAATCAATATGACCACTACAACAAACAGGATAATGGAGAAACCAATCAGCACAAGGCTTATTTTAGTCAAATTTTCATTAATGCTGTTCACCAGGTTTTCAATGTAAGAGACTTCATATACACCTCTGATTTTTCCTATCTCTTCCTTGATTTCTGCCAAACGTTCTGCTTCATGAAATTCGGGCTTGATCTTCAGAACTACTACATCGCGTAGGGGATTGTCTCCCAAAAAAGAAACAAAGTCTTCGCCTGTTTCTTCAGTAAACTGCCTGGCCGCCTCGTCTTTAGTAATCACTTCAACCTGCGGAGCTCCTTCTTTTTCGAATACATACTCTTTGGCTGCCAGGGTTTTTGATATTTTGATTACTTCATTTTCGCTTACATCCTTGTGTAGAAAAACCTGCATCTCCACATTTTCCTGTATCGTTTTTGTAAGCTTGTTCGTCAAAATGATCATGACCCCAAACAGGCCAACCACGAAGAGTGCCAGTGTGATACTAAAAACCACACTTACAAAGGGGTAACTCCCCAGCTTCTTCTTTTTATATTTTTTTTCTTTGGCAGACATTACGTCAAAATTAACTGAAATAGTTAAAGTTTGACTATTTCGGGTGAATTAAAGAAAGGCTAACCGACAGAATTTGGGGTTATTGGTTTTTGGATTTGATAATGTCCAACTCAGCTACCACAGCCTGATCGTCGATTTGAATAAGCGGAGAGATGTCTATGGCATCCTGCCTCAACCTGTAGTAGTTTCCATTGTAGTAGAAAAACAGCTTTTTACTCTGAAAACTATTGATCTCGATAATCTCATAGGGAGAGGCTTCAAACTTACCATACAGGAAGAGCTTGTTGTTCTCCATGCGGTAGTGAAACTTGTATCGATTGGTAGTTACATTTTCGATATCTACCCGATCCAGCTTGACAGGTGCTGCAAATGGTGTTCTCTGAGTCACAACCTTCTCTAAGATCTGATCGGGCTGACCGGCATCTTCTTCCGGCAGGTCTTGCGCTACCTGTGGCACATCAAACGCTATAGCATTGGCTGGTTCTGTGGTATTCTTTGGCTTAGATGCCGAAGGAGCTTTTTTTATTTCCACCCATTCCGCTGGTTGGGTTGACTTATCGTAGCGATAGTCCAGAGGGGTAGTGAACTTGGCCAGCGACAGGCGATGATCTACTTCCAGTTTAGCCTCTATGTTTGTCATGTGAAATTCGGAAGTGCTCTTTCCGGCAAAATAAATGTAAGTACCCGTACCTACCAGAATGGAAGTAACTACATACGACAAAGTTTTTAAGGTGCCTGACTGAGATATAACTCCCAAAAGGCCCGGCGTAATGGTTACATTATCCAGTTTTGCCTTAAGCTGAGCTTTACGGTACTGCCTCAGTCCGCTTATGATCTCGTTTTGGTGATCAAACTCCGCTTTGAGCAGAGGGTCGCTAACGAGCTGTTCTTCGAATATCACTTTTTCCGAACCTGTCATACCCTCTTCAAGGTACTTGCTTACCAGTCTGCTATATTCACTTTGAATCGACATATTAATCTAAAAAGTCTGAAGAAGAATACTTTCTTTTTATGAGTAAATCAAGCTTCTTTTTACACTTATATTTTTTGGTCTTGGCCGTATCTGTATTGGCCAGATTCAATTTTTTTGCAATATCTGTCATTGACAACCCATCAAAATAATGATAGGTTAACATTTTTCGGCAAGTTTCTCCCAACTCCTCTATACACTCCTGGATTATCCGTACGCGCTCACGTTTTTCAAACTCCTGAAAAGTGTAGTCTTCTTTGTCGTTTTCGGCAAACTTACCTTTGCGATCCAGCTCTTTTCTCCACAAATTTAAACATACACTGTATAGGTATGTACTTATTTTGGATGTGAGCACCAGATTGCCGGCTATAGCTTTTTGCCAAAAAGCCAGCAATGCTTCCTGATAAATGTCTTTTGCCTCATCTTCAGTACCATTGTTGTTGAGCACGATGCGCGTCATCATGCGGTAGTACTTCTTATAAAGATACTCCAGGGCAGCTTCATCACCCATACTTACACGCTCAAGTACCTCCCTGTCTTTCATTCATCAAAAAGCTCTCGCTTTTGTTTTAATACTACAATCAATTGAATTGTAACCACCTAACCTTCAATAATTCTGTCTTTTAAAGAAAGTCAGGGCCTACTAATTTAACACTTTTTAGACAAAACCACTCTGCTACATGACAGTTTGTGGCCTTCGCTAATTAATACGACATGTCAAAACTTATATTGTAGTCGACAGCAGACCAAAGTGGCAAAGAAAAGAAAATCAAGAAAAGGGGAAGAAATAACCAACCAGAGCAGGAACCAAGACCAGAATTTTCAAACTAGTCTTGATCTATTAACCTGTGCATCAATAACCTGTTCCTGCTGGCTGAAAAGACCTTTGTGAAGCAAATGAATAACTTCATTTTTAGCTGTGATTAACTCCCTAAGGTCATTATAAGAGCTAAATTAAGACTTTTAATATCTGTTTCAAATAATTTTAAAGAAATTAATAACATTATTTTTTATCGATAAAAAATTAAGACCCGACTTACATGGCCGATCATAATGTTCCGAGGACGATTGATTAATGTTTTTTGTTTGGAATAGCAACTCAGAATATTACTTTTGCACAAAATATTTGAAGTTAATTTAAAAAAAGAGAAATGATTAGAGTTGGAATTAATGGTTTCGGACGAATCGGAAGATTAGTTTTCCGAGTTGCGGCTGAGAGATCTAACATCCAGGTCGTAGGTATAAATGACCTTGTAGATGTAGAATACATGGCTTACATGCTCAAGTATGATTCTACACACGGCAATTTCAAAGGCACTGTTGAAGTAAAAGACGGCAAATTGGTCGTAAACGGAAACGAAATCAGAGTAACTTCTGAAAGAAACCCTGCCGACTTGAAATGGAACGAAGTAGGCGCTGACTATGTAGTAGAATCTACTGGCCTTTTCCTTACTAAAGAAGCTGCTCAGGGACACATCGACGCTGGCGCTAAAAAAGTAGTAATGTCTGCTCCATCTAAGGACGACACTCCTATGTTTGTAATGGGTGTAAACCACGACAAGTATACGTCAGACATGCAATTTGTATCTAACGCATCTTGTACAACTAACTGTCTCGCTCCTATCGCGAAAGTACTCAACGACAACTTCGGAATCAACGACGGATTGATGACTACTGTACACGCTGCTACTGCTACACAGAAAACTGTAGACGGTCCTTCTATGAAAGACTGGAGAGGCGGACGTGGCGCTTACCAAAACATCATCCCTTCTTCTACTGGTGCTGCTAAAGCAGTAGGCAAGGTTATTCCTGAACTGAACGGAAAACTAACAGGTATGTCTTTCAGAGTTCCTACTCCTGACGTGTCTGTAGTAGACCTTACTGTAAACCTAAGCAAGCCTGCTTCTTATGACGACATCAAGAAAGCAATGAAAGATGCTTCTGAAGGCAGCTTGAAAGGCATACTCGGATACACCGAAGATGCTGTTGTATCTAATGATTTCTTAGGCGATAGCAGAACGTCGATATTCGACGCAGGTGCCGGAATCCAGCTTACTGACACTTTCGTGAAAGTAGTAGCATGGTACGACAATGAGTGGGGTTACTCTACTAAAGTAGTAGAACTCGTAGAATACATCGATTCTAAAGGTTAATTCTAACCTTCACAAATATTGAAAAGGCTGCCTTATGGCGGCCTTTTTTGTTTTATAACACACTCACTCCCCTGGCCTCCATTTCTTTTAAAGCTTTCTCACCATCTGCGGAGTTTAAGTTTACAGCCCGGGTAGCAGCACGAACTACCCGCACATCAAACCCCAGATCCAAAGCATCGAGCGCCGTATACTTTACACAATAATCTGTCGCCAACCCCACCACAGTAACGGATTGCACTCCAGCCTCCTTGAGAAAATCACCCAGTCCTGTAGATTTTTGCTTGCCGTTATCAAAGAAACCACTGTAACTATCGACCTTAGGGTCAGTTCCCTTTTGAAACACAATTGTATCGACAGGTAAGATCAACTGCGACGAAAAATCAGCTCCCTTGCTCTGCTGCACACAATGCACCGGCCACAGCACTTGCGCCATACCGTTTAAATCTATAACCTCCCCGGGCTGACTACCCGGATGATTAGCCGCAAAACTTCCGTGTGTAGAGGGATGCCAATCCTGAGTAGCCACAACTCGCCCAAATTGACTACACAGGCGGTTGATCTCAGGAATAACCTCATCGCCATGCGGCACGGCCAACGCTCCTCCCGGCAAAAAATCATTTTGCACATCCACTACTATCAGACACTCACACATAACTATGTTAGCTTTCTTAGTTTCAAAATCAATTCATTTTTGAGAGCAAACAAGCTTTGCTCCAACCCTACCGGATACTTATGAGGGTATTCAAAACGCCTGACACTCTCGTCTAACTGGGCAAGCTGATCATTTCCATAGGATTTTATATCCTGCATTTTGGGCTTATCGTATACGCTTTCCCCTTTTTGATAGATCGGTCTTAACAAATCTTGATACGTGTCTTTTTTTAAAGAAAAAACCTTTCGGCGAGTCTGATCCACAGGATCTATCATAGTGCATACATCCGGCAGACACTCCGCCTCATTGTATATCATATCTCCTACAAACTGCCCACTTCTACTAAACCGCCTGACTTGCTGTATACCCGGATTATTAATCTTAATGGCCTGTTCAGAAAGTTTCACTTTATACTCCCAGTTAGGCCCGTTTTTCAATGCAGCCAATTTGTAAACTGCCCCCAGAGCGGGCTGATCATATGCGGTCACCAGCTTGGTGCCCACACCCCACACATCTATGCGAGCCTTTTGCAATTTCAAGCTGGTAATCAGGTGCTCGTCCAGGTCATTACTTGCCACTATTCTGGTATCGCTAAAACCTGCCTCATCCAGCATCTGTCTGCCCATTCTGCTGAAGTAGGCAAGATCACCGGAATCCAGTCGAATACCATAAAACTTTTTGCCTTTCTCTGTAAGTGTATGCGCCACTTCTATGGCAGTCTTTATTCCTTCCAGAGTGTCGTACGTATCTACCAGAAAAACCACATTGTTTGGCATCACCTCAGCGTATGTTTCAAACGCATGCCGCTCACTTTCAAAAGACATCACCCAACTGTGTGCATGTGTACCGCTGACGGGTATTTCAAAAAACTTACCTGCCAGCACATTAGAAGTAGCATCACAACCTCCTATATAAGCCGCCCTGCTGGCTGCTATAGCCCCATCAATGCCCTGAGCTCTCCTCAAGCCAAATTCAAGCACCGGATCTCCCTGCGCCGCAGCTTTAATTCGAGATGCTTTGGTGGCTATCAACGACTGAAAATTGACGATGTTGAGCAGAGGAGTCTCCAATAGCTGACACTGATAAATTGGTCCTTTTACCCGAATAAGAGGCTCATTTGGAAACACTACCGTACCCTCAGGCACAGCGTCTACATCACACGAGAACTTCATACCTGACAAAAAATCCAAGAAACCTGGGTCAAAAAGGGGTTTACCATCATTGCCGCGCATTTGCTCAAGATAAGCCAGATCCTGTTCGGAAAAACGAAAATTATCTACATAATCGATCACATACTCCAACCCACAGGCCAACGTGTACCCTCCTTTAAAAGGATTTTCTCGAAAAAAAAGATTAAATACTGCCTCCTGATGCGCCCTGCCCGACTTCCAGTATCCGTAAGCCATAGTAAGCTGATACAAGTCGGTAAGCAATGACAAAGAGCCGGAATACAAATCGGTTAGTAGTTTCACCAGATCAAAGCGTTTATTGTCTAATTTATAACCGGCTGGATTAAATATGTCGTGAAAACCAGAAAATCTATCGAAACGGTTTCCACTTTTCACTCCAACACTACACCAACCCCATTTGCTCCTCTGCTATTTCTATATTGTGATATACTTTTTGCACATCATCGTCATCTTCCAGCGCATCTATCAGCTTCATCACTTGCACGAGTTCTTCATCGGTCAACGAAACCCTCGTGCCTGGTATACGCTGCAATTCGGCATTTTCCACGGTTAGATTAAGCTCTTCCAGTTTCTTATTTAGATTTCCAAAATCTTCCATAGCGCTGGTTATGTTAACATAGCCATCACCTGGCTCTACCTCCTCAGCTCCTGCATCGATCAGCTCCAGTTCAAATGTATCCTGGTCCATGTTTTCGGGTTGAATTAAAGAAAAAACCCCTTTTCGATCAAAAATAAACTCAAGAGATCCGTTGGTACCCAAACTTCCTCCGTGCTTATTGAACGCAGCACGCACACCCTGTACAGTTCGGTTTTGATTGTCGGTGAGGCACTCTACAAACACTGCCACTCCGTGCGGGGCGTATCCTTCAAAGGTCAACTCCTGATAGCTACCTGCATCAGCACCACTTCCTTTTTTGATAGCCCGCTCTATGTTGTCTTTGGGCATGTTAGCCCCTTTGGCATTTTGTACCGCCAAACGCAAGCGAGGGTTCATTGTTACATCCGGTCCTCCCCCCTCTTTTACGGCTATACTTATCTCTTTGCTTAGTTTGCCAAAGATTTTACCCCTCTTGGCATCCAACGCTCCTTTCTTGCGCTTTATGGTAGACCACTTACTATGCCCTGACATACAACTATTGGTTTATTTCTTACGCTGTTCTTGATTTGATTTTTTTAAACCATAAATTTAAAATGACTCCAGACAACACCAAAGCCATACCCACATAAGTCAGCCAGCTGTATTGCTCACCAAAGATAAAAAAGCCAAAACCTATCGAGTACAGTATCCCTGTATAGTTGACAATCGAGACTTTTGCGATCTCCTCTGTCTGATAAGAGCGCGTCATAAAATATTGAGCCACTTGAGTACAGAGCCCTATCATTAGCAAAACCAGCCAGTCTGTTCCCCTGGGCGTAACCCAATCGAAAACAGAATAAATTCCCGCCAAGGGCAAAGTGACCAGTGGGAAATAAAAAATAATGACCAAAGGGTCTTCTGTTGATTTTAGTTTTCTGACAAAATTGTAAGCCAGCCCCGTGAAAAATGCCGACCCTACTCCCAAGAGCATCTGACCGGTAGATATCCGGGAGTCCACTCCCTGAATGATAACTATCCCCAAGAAAGACAGCCCAAAGAATAGAAACTGATACCACTTCACTTTTTCTTTAAGAATAAATATACCCAATGTGGCTGAAAAGACTGGCGAAAGGTACTGAAGGGTAGATGCTGCTGCAAGCGGTATTTGCTGGAGGAGCATAAAAAAAGACGAGAGGGCTATTGCGCCGGACACTCCTCTTAAAATCAATATCTTTTTATTATTCCCCCACACAGACACTCCTTTGTTCTTCAAAAGCGCACCACTTATCACCAGCGATATGATTGAACGAAAAAGTATGATTTCGATGGGAGGGATGTGAGGAACCAGCTTTACGAATACTTTCATCAGCGTAAATATGAACGCCGACAACAACATAAACTTAATTCCTTTTGACATAGATACTTTAGTGAGACATGCTTACTCTATACGATCATACCGTCTTTGATCTCGACTTTACGATCTGCCATATCTGCCAGTTCATTGTTGTGAGTCACAATGACAAATGTCTGCCCGAGTGTTTCCCTCAAATGAAAAAACAGATTGTGCAATTCCTTGGCATTTACCGAATCCAGATTGCCACTCGGCTCATCGGCAAATACAATGGAGGGATTGTTGATAAGCGCTCGCGCTACAGCCGCACGCTGCTGCTCACCACCCGACAGCTGCGATGGTTTATGGTCTTTTCTGCTTTCAATATGGAGCAGCTCCATCAGGTGGTTTGCCCGGTCTTTTAATTCTCCGTTGTTTTCTCCTCTTATATAGGCCGGCATACAGATGTTTTCAAAAGTAGTGAACTCCGGCAAGAGGTTGTGAAACTGAAAAACAAAACCCACTTCCCGATTGCGGAAGTCGGCAAGCCTATTGGCCGGCATATTCTCTATTGTCTTACCATTGATGGTGAGCGAACCCGAATCCTGCTGATCCAGTGTGCCCATGATGTGAAGAAGTGTGCTTTTGCCTGCTCCGGAAGAACCTACTATAGATACTATTTCGCTTTTGCTTATGGCTATATCTATGCCTTTCAGCACCTGAAGGTCTCCATAAGATTTGACTATATTTTCTGCTTTTAGTATCATACTACTATCGGGCAGCAAATATATGGATTATAGGCAATCGGATAAGTAACCAGGGGTAAAAAGTACCGGAGACAGCCCTGTTAATGGTAGGTTAAGCTACCAGCTGTGTTTTCTGCTCCTCCCGTTCCTTTCCCAAAATCTTAATCTCCTCCACTTCGACAAAATTGAAGGGTAGTGTGAAAAAGCTACTTAAGTCCTCTCCTGCTTCGTACATATCCTCATCGCCCTGCTCATAAAACCAGTTTACCACCACTTTTTTGCCCATTTTATGCATCACTTCTACCTTTTTCAGGTATGCATACAGGCATTTGGATGAGCTGGTATTGAAATACTCAAGTGCAATGTTGGTTTTGAGCACATTATACCCCTCATCTATAAACTTATCGAGGCTTTTGTAGAGGTGTTCATAAAACTTAAGGGGGTTTTCCGGGCAGGAACGTCCGCGCATATCTACTAAGCCTTTTTTAGGGTTGAAGTAGATAGATGGAGAAACGCGGGTAGGCCTAATAAAATATCCGTCCATAGCTTAGGTGAATCGATTAATAACGTTTGTTAAAAAACATCCAATTGACTGGTTGAAGATCAATTGCAAGCAATATAAAAATAATTAGATAAAAAAAACATTATATCACGCGCAAAAACACAATATTTTAACATTAAAGAAAAACTAAATACTCACACAAACCCCGACATACACCCTGATTTAACACACAAGCCAAACCCAAAAAACAGCCCAAAAACACGCCTAAAGGACGATTTATTTATTTTAACTCCACTAAAAGGCATTTCAACCTATTGCTGAACCCCTGCCTGATACTTGCTGACTTTCAGGTACTTTACACCTGCCTCAAGACAAAATATGAACAGCGAATAATAACCCCTTAAAAAGCCTGAAAATATTTAACACTATATGTATAAATTTGAGATTGAATTATTGAGCACTCTATATTATGATACGAACGGGTTTTCTTTTGCTGGTTTTAATTATCACCTCATACAGTTCCTGCTTTTCCCAATACGGTAAAAACTGGGCCTCTTTTCCGCTAGACTCTCTGGAAGAGGCCATTGACAAGTCGGGAAAAGAATGGCTGCCATTTATAGAAAAGCTATCCATGGACTGTGGGCTGTACCGACTGACAGCCGGTAGCGAAGACACACAAGAGCCTCACAGGCTGGACAAAGTGTATTATATCGTGAAAGGAAAAGCCACTTTGAATATAAAAGGACAACCTCAGCCAGTAGAGTCTGGCTCTGTGATATACATACAGGCCAATGTCAAAAATAAGTTTGAAAACATCACCGAAGACTTATTGGTATTGGTGTATTTCAGCAAGAAAAAATCCAAACCTCACCGCGACCCTTATCTGGCTTTTGTATATGAAGAGCTAAGAAAAGAAGGACACCCCAAATTCAATACCACGAACTCTTTTTTGAACGTGCCTACCCTCAACTTGGGGCTGGCCATGATGCCTGAGGCCAAAGACGGGCACGAAATGGTAAAACACAAAGTAGATGAGTTTAGCTTGGTGCTAAAAGGAAATGCCAAACTAGCTCTTGGCAAAAATGACACAGTAGCAGTTCAACCCGGTAGTTTTTTATATATAAGGGATAAAGTACCTCACCGCTTTTTCGATCTGGATGGCGATCTGGAAGTGCTTATTATGTTTGAAAAAGAATATTAACCCTACTCTTGTCGTATTCGGGAACAGGGTAAAACCTGTCAGGCTCAATGATCATAAAAGCCTAGCTTACACCTGTTGAAATAATAAGAACCAGTCTGGTGTCGCCCCCCCCTTTCCTCAACCTGACACAAAGCAGGGTTATTATTGCCCCATCAACGTGAGCACCAGCCTCCTATTACCCCCATGATTTCGGTGTTCGCAAAGGTAGACTCCCTGCCATGTTCCCAGATTGAGCTCCCCGTGAGTTACTGGCAGAGTTACTGAACTGCCCAGCAGCGAAGCTTTGATGTGCGCCGGCATATCATCCGATCCCTCGTAGGTATGTCGGTAGTAAGGAGCGTTTTCGGGTGCTATTTTGTTAAAAGCACTTTCCATGTCTGAGCGCACTGTTGGGTCTGCATTTTCATTAACAGTAAGGCTCGCAGATGTGTGTTGGATAAATATGTGCAAAGTGCCTAGCGTAACCTGACGCAACTCCGGCAGTTCTTTTTCTACCCGACTCGTAATCAAATGAAACCCTCTTGAAAAAGGGGGTAGTGTAATCTCACGCTGTATGCCTATCATATTCCAAAGTTTTGCTGTGTAAAACTAAAAGGAATTGATATATTGAAAAAGCCACCACTCCAACGATGCGGAGTGGCGACTTTAATCTACACTACTATACTAACTGAATTTTGCTGACAAACCCTACCCTCTTTTTTATTGTTAAAGGGTGAGTTTATCGAATTTCTTTAAGGCTTGATTCAAACTCTCACTGGCTGGGAGGCGCATCCGATATGGATGTACTGGTCACGCAACAGCAAACATGCCTGAGGTGTTTTTTTACAAAGCCTGACCAAAACTTAGGCTTTTTGCTGAATTCCCGTCTCTACCCTCAGCGTCGGGTTTGCCTTTTGGATTTGAGAAACACCCGCTTCGGTCATTTTGGTTTTCCATACATACACACTTCTCAATCCCTCCAACCTTGCTATATGATCAGCAGATGCATCCGTGATTTCAGTGGCGTATACGTTTAGGTATTCCAGATGCTTTAGTGCTAATAAGTGAGCTACGCCGGCATCTGTAATTTCAGTTCGATCAACCTTGAGCTTAGTAAGGTTAGGCAACTGACCAACAACAACCATACCCGCATCGTCAAGCGGCAAACCGGACAAATCGAGCCATGTTATATTCTCTTTGGCTTCCAAAAGCAATTTGATTTTTTCTACAGAAAGAGGTTCCGGATTATACACCGGATAGGTAACTTCCAGCAATGAACTGCCTCCGGCTATAGTCTTTACTTTAAACCCATTGTCCACCAAGAGCTGATATGTCTTGTCAGCTATAGGAGGCAGATTCAGAGTTGCCAAAAATGATTTTTTCTTACCTATCCCTACAGACTTTAAGTACCCTTTGATACGATCTGACAGAGTCATATCTGCAACTTTACTATCAAAAGGGGCTCCCGACTCTATCCACCACTCGAGCAAAGCCACCTCTTCTTTGGTAAGAGGGGTACGCCCTTCGGTAGGCATAAACTCATCATGTGTAGGATCAAGGGTGACCCTACGGTAAAGTTCACTTTCGGCGGCATTGCCCGCCACGAGTACAGGTCCGTTTTCACCTCCTTTTTGAATGTCTGCCGGACTGGTCAATAGCAGATCACCTTTTGCCTTATCGTCGTTGTGACAAACATTACATTTGGTTTCAAAAATGTAATGCACCACGTCTTCATATACCAAAGCTGAATCCAGAGAAGTCACCCGCTCTCTGGCAGGCTGCATTCCTGCCAGGGTGCGTATGGCATTGGGAGCGTGCTCGAGCAGGTAGGTAGAACCGTGCGTCAGGTTACCTCCATAATGCCCTGCTACCGAAAGCAACAATACAGCCCCGGACAGTGTAAATACATAGGCTTTTTCTGCCCAATCGAACTTTGCACTATTGAGTTTTAAATAGCCCGCTACAAAAGCTACAAGCGATGTAGCTATACCGGTCCACTTATGTATGCTCAGGGCGGTTTCATTATAACCTCCATCGCTGGCAAGCATAAGCCCCAGCACAATGGCTACTACTCCAAATAATGCTCCGATAAACAGCGCATAAACTGTAGCAGTATGAAGGTCTACTTTTTTCTTTCGGGAAATCAACTCAAATATGGCTGCCAGAATAATAAAACCAATAGGCAGGTGTACTACAAGTGGGTGAAACCTGCCAAAAAACAACGTGATGTTTGCGTCTAAAAGTATAGTCATGTATAGTGTGCAATTAGAAAAATAATCTTTATAAATACCGCTTTCGCCAATCGTTCATCATGCGAACATTTACGCCCCATTGATCTGCCAGGGGCTGTCGGGTATAGGGAAGTGACCACATGTAATTGGCCGGCCCAAATTCGGTGGTCATGGTCAGCAATTCGCCGGCTGCTTTTTTGCGAGCCACTACCTCATCCCACCAGGCAAAGTGCGCATCTCTGGCCCGCTTCCACTCCGGCGCGTGAGGCTCGGGCACCTGAGGGCCCTCTTCGTGACCTATACGGGCATGGATATGGCCGGTACGATCCAACGCCAGTTTTACCGCCTCGGGCTGATCGGCCAGCAGGGACTCTGCTACTACACACCAGTGTGATATATCCAATCCCAGTTTTAATTCCTTATGCTCTTTCAGGTACTGTAAGGCTATGTGCGGCGCAAACAACATCCGTCCTCTGTGGGTTTCCTGATATACCGGCACTCCCGACTCTTTTGCTGTGGCTATACCTATCTTCAGCAACTGATCGCTTTCTTTTTTACTGAAATAATCTTTGCCGGCATGGCAATTGATAAAATCGGGCTTTCTTTCCAATGCCCTCTTCAGATTGGATTGATAGGACGATACATGGTCGGCGTGCGTCCGGCCACCACTCCCCACGAGTGCTCCGTAAGCCAGCCCGTGCTTTTCCAGTGCTTCAAATAGCGCATCGGCTTGCTTCGAATCTCCGGGTAGCCAGTCTTCTACTCCGTCGTACCCTTCAGCCTTTACCTGACTGCAAAACTGATCGTACGTCCCTCCATACCCCCATCGGGTGGCGTATATTTTTATTCCAAAACCCTCTTTGGGAGCGGGCTGTGCTGCCTTTACATCCACCCCGGCAAAGGCTAACCCTGCACCAGCTGTAGTAGCACTGGCTAAAAATTGTCTTCTTGTTTGTTTCATCAATTGCTTTTTTATGCCAAAATATCTTTCACTACATGGCCGTGTACATCTGTAAGTCTGAAGTCGCGCCCCTGGAAGTGGTAGGTGAACTTTTCATGATCTAAACCGAGCTGATGCAGAATAGTAGCCTGTAGGTCGTGCACATGCACCTTGTCTTTGATACCGTAGTACCCGATTTCGTCTGTTTCGCCATAGGTAACACCACCTTTGATGCCTCCTCCTGCCATCCAGATCGTAAAAGCTTCTGTATGGTGATCGCGACCGTAGAAAGGCATCACTTTTCCTCCTCTGTTTTCGCGCATTGGCGTACGGCCAAACTCACCTCCCCAAATAACCAGCGTATCATCCAGCAATCCTCGTTGCTTCAGATCCTCCAGCAGTGCACTCATGGGTTTATCTATTTGTGTACACTTATCTTTCAATCCTTTGTTTACCGACCCTCCTTCGAAGTTGCCGTGCATGTCCCATCCCCAATCGTAAAGCTGTACAAAGCGCACACCCTGCTCTACCAATCTGCGCGCGAGCAGACAGTTATTAGCAAACGAAGCTTTACCGGGCTCTGCTCCGTACATTTCTTTGATGTAGTCGGGTTCTTTGGTAATATCCATCGCTTCGGGCACTGAGATTTGCATTTTAAATGCCATCTCATACTGTGCTATGCGAGACATGATTTCACTATCGCCAAATTCTTCGTGTTGTTGCCTGTTGATAGCATTAATGGCATCCAGCGATTTGCGGCGTATGTTTCTACTCATTCCCTCGGGATTAGACACATACAATATGGGGTCTCCTGAGTTTCTACATTGCACTCCCTGATACTCTGAAGGCAAAAAGCCACTTCCCCAGGCATTCTTGCCTGCGCTGGGGTTATTTCCTCCGGATACCAATACCATATAGCCCGGCAGGTTTTCGTTTTCTGATCCCAAGCCGTAGGTTACCCAGGCTCCCATACTGGGCCGACCGGCACGGGGATTTCCGGTTTGTAAAAATAGCTGCGCCGGCGCATGGTTAAATTCATCGGTGTGCATAGACTTGATAAAGGCTACATCATCTACATGCTTACTAAAGTGGGGCAATACATCTGACACATAGGCTCCCGACTGCCCGTGCTGACCAAAATTGTGCTGCGGCCCCAACATCTGTGGCGTGCCTTGGATAAATGCGAAACGCTTTCCTTCGAGCAAGGATTTTGGGCAATCCAGGTTATGAAGTTCTTTGAGTTTGGGTTTAAAATCAAACATTTCCAACTGCGAAGGTCCTCCTGCCATGTGCAGGTAAATTACCCTTTTGGCTTTGGGTAAGAAATGGGGCAAACTATTAGTACTGCCCACACTACCCGATGTACCTCCAAAGAGGTGCTGCGGGCCCATCAATGACGCCAGGGCTATACCTCCCAGACCTGTACTACATTTTTTCAGAAAGTGTCTACGCGTAGTAAACTCCAGTTTTCTTTTTCGTGCTTCGTTGTATAAGTCCATAGTTGTTTAGTTTTTCACGATAAATTCATCCATATTCATTAGCGCATTGGCCATTACGGTTAATGACGCCAGCTCGGGGTTTTCCTCCTGCACAAGTTTTTCTGCCTCTTCTACATTTTCACTGTAGTATTGTTCTGTTTCGTTCAGCAGGTTTACAAGCACATCTACTTTGCCCGGATCGGGCGATTTCCCCATCACTTTTACATACGCTTTTTCCGCTTTGGTTTTCTTGTCTCCGTCTATTTTGAGCACTTCACGAGCCAGGTTCTGGGCTGCCTCTACATACACCGGATCATTCAGTGTAATGAGTGCCTGGAGTGGCGTATTGGTAATTATTCTTCTCGAAAGACATACTTCCCTTCCTGATGCATCAAAACTTAAAAACGACGGATACGGGCTAGAGCGCCGCACATAGGTATACAAAGCCCGGCGGTAGGCATCTTCTCCTTCACTCGTTATCCATTGCTGGCCATTGTATACTACAGACCATACGCCCTCCGGCTGATGGGGCATTACACTTGGCCCATTCATTTTGTCGCTCAGCAGTCCCGATACTGCCAATGCCTGATCTCTGATCTGCTCCGCCGACAACCTCACGCGGGGGCTTCTTGCCAGCCACTTATTATTCGGATCTTTTTCTTTGGCTATAGCAGACACTTTTGCGCTTTGCTTATATGTGCTGGTCATCACGATGTTTTTTATCAGGGTCTTGAAGCTCCATTGCCATTCACCAGCAAAGCGAAGCGCCAACCAATCGAGGAGTTCGGGGTGTGTGGGGTAATCTCCCAAAGTCCCGAAATCTTCCACGGTAAGTACTATCCCTTTTCCAAAAATCTTAGCCCAGATACGGTTCACCGTTACTCTCGCCGTGAGGGGGTTTTCTTCGCTTATCAGCCATTGGGCCAGGTCCATCCGGGTTTTGTAATTTTTTTCGTTCGGGTTTAGCAGTTTTGGAATGCCCGGCGACACTTCGTCTCCTTTTACCATCCAGTTTCCCCGGATGAAGACATTGGTTTTTCTTCCGTGGTTTTCAAGCTTTTCTACCATTACCGGAGTGGTGAGCCTCGCTTTTGCATTTAACAGTTCGTCTATGGTTTCATAGATTTCTCCTGCTTTATTGGTTGGCAGTTTTTCTCCCAACAAAAAACCATCGATGAAAGTAGTGTAATCTGATTTGGCTCCTTTAAACTGGAAGTACAAGTCGAAAACACCTTCTGCGTTGTTCAATGTAACCGGTATATGCTTAAATCCTCCCGTTTTGTTTAGCTGGGTTTCCCCCAGCACTCTGCCGGTAGCACTATCTGCCCGAATAGTAAATGTAGCAGCGGCCTTTTGGCTCTGGTTGTGGCTTAAGTATATCCTATCTACCTGACGCAGATCTACCTGCTTAATCAAGATTTCGGTACCATCGTACACCTGCATATAATCCTGCCCCGATCGATTGTGGTGTATCACATTTTCTACATCGTCGAAATCTTCCGGTCTGAGCTTAGGTTCTGCTATTCTCACAAAACGCTCCCACTTGTTGGCCAGCTTTGGTGTTGCCTGTTGCTCTATCCATTGTTTTACTTCTTCCAAGCGTGCCTCTTCCTCTTCTTGAAACTCTTTGAGTACCGGATGCTCCGTGGGCACATCCCAGTCGGCAGTATTGTTAAAAAAAGCATAGGAAGTAAAGTACTCTTCGTGCTTTATAGGGTCGTATGGGTGACTATGACACTGCACACAGCTCATGGTGGTGGCTTGCCACACTTCCCAGGTAGTGTTTACCCGGTCGATCACTGACGACACCCGGTACTCTTCGTTATCAGTTCCTCCTTCACCGTTGTTTAGGGTATTTCGGTGAAATGCCGTGGCTATCATCTGATCTGTAGACGGGTCGGGCAAAAGGTCTCCAGCCAGCTGCTCAATGGTAAATTGATCAAATGGCATATCGTCATTGAATGCTTTTATCACCCAATCTCTATACTTCCATATCTGCCTTGCCCTGTCGGCCTCATACCCTTTGGAGTCTGCATAGCGAGCCAGATCGAGCCACATGCTGGCCCAGTGCTCCCCATATTTGGGTGAAGCCAGGAGTTGATCTACCGTTTTTTCATAAGCATCGGGATCTGTATTGGCTACAAATTGCTCCACCTGCTCTATCGTTGGGGGTACACCTGTTACGTCAAGGTACAGCCTCCTTATCAGGTCATACTTATCCGCCTGCTCCGAGGGGCTCAACTCGTTTTCTTCCATTCTGGCATACACAAATTGATCTATAGGGTTTGCTGCCCAATCTTCACCCGTTTCCGGCACTTCAGGGTCTTCCGGTGGCAGATACGCCCAGTGCTCTTCCCATTGTGCGCCTTGCTCTATCCACTTTTCCAGCACTTCTATTTCTTCAGGCTTTAAGGGATCGCGATCCAACGGCATACGCATCTCGGGATTGGCATGCTTTATCCGGGCAATCATTTCGCTTTTTTCGGGATGGCCGGGCACTATACCCAGCTTGCCATTTTTGGTTTCTCCCAGAGCATTTTCTCTAAAAATCAAACCAAAGCCTCCGGACTGTTTTACTCCTCCATGACAGCTGATACAACTCTTATTGAGTATGGGCCTTACCTGCGTATTGAAATCGACCCGATCTTCCTGGCAGGAGGTAGCTATGAGCAGTGATGATAAGCAGAAGAGTAACACTCCTGCGCTTGTTTTTTTTACCTGTCTAAATAGAATAGTCATTGTTGTGATTGTGTAGTAAAATTTCCAATCTCAAAAATGCTATTTTACTACAAACTTGACTTGTCTAACCGTATCAAGGGCTTGACTGAACGTATCGAAGGGGTAAATTATTGAGCTTGTACGTACGCTGAGGGCGATTTTCCAAATTTTTCTTTAAACGAGCGTGTAAAGTGTGCATGTGATTTAAAACCTATAGTATAGGCCACTTCACTTACGCTTCTCGGGTTTGCATCGAGGTACAATCGGGCCTTTTCGAGCCTGATATCTTTAATGAAATTAGACACAGTTTGTCCGGTAATTTCTTTCACTTTTCTAAACAGCTTGGCTCTGCTCATACCCAACTCTGTGCACATCGCTTCGATGGACAAATCGTCGTTGGTCATGTTGGATTCTACATAGGTAACTATGCGCTCAATCAGCGCATGGTCTTCGCTGTTTTTAGACAGTATAACAGACTCTCCCTCGGTATGATTATTAAATACTAAATCGGCTAAGGAAGGCTGCTCTCCCTGTCGGCGTGCCAGCTTTCTGTACAGAAAAAAAGCTAAAAGCAGAAGCGAAACTATTGTCAGCAGAATAGCTGCTTTGAATATCATAGTCTCCCATATCACAGGAGTAATCCGTATTGTCAGCGCAAGACCTTCTCTGTTCCACACGCCATCGTTGTTGGCTCCTTTTACCCTGAGTCGGTAAGTTCCCGAAGGAAGGTTTGCAAAAGAGGCCAACCCCTTATTGCCTACATACCGCCAGGTATCGTCGTACCCTTCTAGCATATAGGCATATTGATTTTTTTGTGACTTCACATAATTGAGTGCCGAAAACGAAACGTCTAACAGGGAGGCATCTTCTCTCGACAAAGTGATATCCGGTTCTTCACCTCCTGTTGGCTTCTGCTTCATCTCCATCGCCTTGCCATTTACTTTCACTCCTGTCAATACTACCGGCGGCTTATTAGGATTTACATTCATCCTGTCGGGATTGAATACATTGAGCCCTTCCAGACCTCCCAGCAATACCTCGCCGGAGAGGTTATGGTAGATGGCGGTTTGTTCATTGAACACCTCACCCTGCAATCCATCGTTGGTATTGAATCTATTGACAATATAAATCGACTGATTCACATGGTCTACTTCACATTTGTACAGACCGTCCTGGCATGTAATCCAAAAAACGCCGTGCTTGTCTTCTACTATGTTGGTGATTTTTTTCAGCTCATCATTGGCATTAGTCACTCTGAATTTTACGGGCTTCCTGTTTACATCCAGCATAACCAATCCCTCGTCGAGTGTGTTGAGCCAAAGGTGCTGCTGACTATCTTCATGGATATAAGACACCCACCGTGGAGTTTCACCAGCAGCTACCGCTTCATACAAGCACGCCTCAAATCGCTGGCTTTTCTCATTGAAGTAATGCAAACCTGTCTCTGAAGCTACCCATAGCTTGTACGTATAGTCCAGCATCATACTGTTCACTTTACCCAGCGGGATTTTTTCTTTTCGGAGGAAAGAAAAATCATAGTGCGTGGCTTTTTCGGATTTTGGATCAAAAAAAGCAGCACCACCGTCTAGTCCGAGCCAAATTCCACCGGCCTTTTGCACCACTTTCCTTACCAAATCGGAAGGTATACTGTGTGGATCCTGCGTGTGGTGACGGTAATATGTGAACTTGCCATTAGCTGAATTGTACTCAGCCAGTCCGTTTTCCAGCGTGGCTATCCACAATTTTTTATGTTTTGGATCGTACGACAGCCCATTGATGGTTTTGTCTTTAAAACCTGAAAAAGACTTTATTTTCTTGGTTTTGATGTCCATCAGACACAATCCTCCTCCATGCGTTCCCAGCCAGACATTTCCTTCAGTATTTACAGCCATTGCCGACACATTGTTCATGGGCAGAGAACTGCTACTGCCTTTGACATGGCGATATACCTCTATGGCTGCCGGATAATTATCCTGTATTTTCACTCCGCCGTTTGAAGTCGCAATCACTACTTCTCCGGTGCGCAGCTTATAATGTGCAAACACACTGGCCTTGCTGCCAAAGGGGTTGTAATTTCCCTGCGTATCGAAGCGAAAAAAATTATCTTCCCTGCCGTTGTATATGCTTATACCGCCGTTCATACCGCCTACCATGAGAGCGCCATTGTTGTCTTCGATAATCGAATAGACCGTATTGCTGGCCAGACTGGTAGATTTATTTTCGTTTCTGTACCATCTAAATGTTTTGGTTTTTTCTTCAAAGCGATTGAGTCCTCCTCGCTCGGCTCCCACCCATAGCTGGCCACTGTCGTCTTCGTATATGGCACTTATACTATTTCCACTTATGCAATTGTCTTTGTTTATATTTTTCTGAAACCGCTCCATTTGCCCTGTTTCCGGATCCAGCAGGTTGAGACCTGAAAACGCTGTACCTATCCAAAACCTGCCTTTACTATCTTCCAGTATGGTGGTTATTACATTTCCACTGAGGGTTTCCGGATTTTGAGGGTCATGGGTGAAATTGACAAAGTCATTTGACGATTCCCTATACAAACTCAGCCCACCCCAGGAACCTACCCACATTCTGTCTTTGCTGTCGCGGTATACTACCTCCACATTGGGGCTGGGAAGTGTATGCTGGTTTCCTTCTTCCGGAAAAAAGTGCTCAAAGTTGCCACCTACCATTCGATTCAAACCATACTTAGTTCCTACCCAGAGCTGTTGGTGTTTGTCTTCCGCTATACTGTTTATATAGTTGCTGCTAATGCTCCTTGTATTGTTTTCTATGGTTTGGTAGGTCTGGTAGGTATTGCCATCGTAGCGATTGAGTCCGTTGATAGTACCCAGCCACAAAAAACCGGTTTGATCCTGAAAAATACAATTGACTGTATGGTGAGAAAGCCCCTCGAAAGGAAGTTGTATAAAATGAAGATTTTTATCCCGTTCTGCGGCAAAGGCATGGCTATACAGCAGTATGGCCATAGCCATACTTATCATGAAGCCATATTGTTTTACCAGCAGTCGCATTGATGAATCAGGGTGTGTTATCTCAACTTACAAAAGTACAGATTTTAAACCACTTTCAAATCCAATGCCAACCGCCAAACGAGTATATATCAATTGTGTGTCTTTTTAGAGCAATGGTAAATAAGGCATTTGCTCCTGTTTTACCGGAAACAAAAAAACTCTGCCTCAAAAGGTCGGTGTTTGCGGGTTTCCCCAAAAACCGTTTCCCTTTAGAGGCAGAGTTTTACTAAGTGGTTTTCTATGCTCAGGCCTGCTTCACGCTATCAAGCAGAGGCTAGCGCACAAAAACCTGCTTTGCCTGAAATACAGGCACAAGCTTATGCTATTTTAGCCAGAATAGTGTTCAATGTTTGGCTTGGTCTCATGGCTTTAGCAGCCAAGTCTGCATCCGGCTGGAAGTAACCTCCTACATCTACAGGACTACCCTGTGCTGCATTCAGCTCTTCTACTATTTTGCTTTCGTTTTCCTGCAACTCTTTAGCGATAGGAGCAAATGCTGCCTGCAGCTCGGCATCTTTCGACTGAGCAGCCAGCGCTTCGGCCCAATACATAGCCAGGTAAAAGTGGCTTCCCCGGTTGTCCAGCTCGTTTACTTTTCTCGACGGAGATTTTCCGTTTTCCAAAAACTTTCCGGTGGCTATATCCAGAGTTTCAGCCAGCACCTGAGCCTTGGCATTGCCGGTAAATCCTGAATAATGCTCTAATGAAACGGCCAATGCCAGAAACTCTCCCAGTGAGTCCCAACGCAAGTGTCCTTCTTCGTTGAACTGCTGCACGTGCTTCGGTGCTGATCCACCCGCTCCGGTTTCAAACAATCCTCCTCCGTTCATCAGAGGCACAATAGACAGCATTTTGGCACTGGTACCTACCTCCAGAATAGGGAACAAATCGGTCAGGTAGTCTCTCAGTACATTTCCAGTTACTGATATCGTATCTTTTCCTTCTTTTATTCTTTCGAGAGAATAACGCGTAGCTTCTACCGGCGAAAGGATCAGAATCTCCAATCCTGTGGTATCGTGGTTTGGCAGATATGCATCTACCTTTTTAATGAGCTCAGCATCATGCGCTCTGTTTTTGTCTAGCCAGAATACAGCAGGTACTCCTGTAGCTTTGGCACGATTCACGGCTAGTTTTACCCAGTCCTGAATAGGCGCATCTTTCACCTGACACATTCTGAAGATATCGCCGGCGTTTACAGCCTGCTCTATTAGCACTGTGCCGTTTTCGTCGATCACTCGTACGGTACCGGCCGCTTTCATCTGGAAAGTTTTGTCATGCGAGCCGTACTCTTCTGCCTTCTGAGCCATCAGGCCTACGTTGGATACACTACCCATGGTAGATGGATCAAAAGCACCATGCTTTTTGCAGAAGTCGATAGTCTCCTGATACACCCCTGCGTAGCTTCTGTCCGGAATTACCGCTTTCGTGTCTTGTTGTTTTCCTTCAGCGTTCCACATTTGTCCGGATGTACGGATCATTGCAGGCATAGATGCGTCAATAATTACATCACTGGGTACGTGCAGGTTTGTTATACCTTTATCAGAATTTACCATAGCCAGCGACGGACGCTCGTTATATACTGCCGCTATGTCGGCTTCTATTTCCTGGCGTTTGTCTGCAGGCAGTGATTGTATCTTAGCGTACACATCGCCTATGCCGTTGTTCACATCCACACCCAGCTCCGCAAACAAGTCGCTATACTTTTCCAATACTTCTTTGTAGTATACTGACACTACTGCACCGAATATGATAGGGTCCGATACCTTCATCATGGTGGCTTTCATGTGCAGCGAAAACAGGATGCCCTGATCTTTAGCATCCTCAATTTCTCTTTCGATAAAAGCTTTCAGGTCTGCCATACGCATAACTGACGCATCGATGATCTCTCCTGCCTGTAGCGGAGTTTTTTCTTTCAATACCTGTGTGCTGCCGTCAGCTGCTACAAACTCTATTTTGGCATTGCCCGCCTGCGCTACTGTAGTAGATTTTTCACTACCGTAAAAGTCGCCCTGGCTCATGCTTGCTACGTGTGTTTTAGAATCGGCTGTCCATGCGCCCATAGAGTGTGGGTGTTTTTTTGCATAGTTTTTCACCGCTTTAGGAGCTCGTCGATCCGAGTTTCCTTCCCTTAACACAGGGTTTACAGCACTTCCCAGTACTTTAGCATAGCGCGCTTTTATTTCTTTTTCTTCGTCTGTCTTAGGCTCTTCCGGATAGTTGGGCAGTTTGTATCCTTTTTGCTGGAGTTCTTTGATGGCTCCCTGCAATTGCGGCACAGATGCACTTATATTGGGAAGCTTCACGATATTGGCTTCTGGTTTTTTGGCTAACTCGCCAAGTTCAGCCAATGCATCAGAAATCTTTTGCTCTTCGGTAAGGTAATCGGGAAAGTTGGCGATAATCCTGCCTGCCAGCGAGATATCCCTCGTTTCTACTTCGATACCCGACGGTGAAGTGAAGGCCTTTACGATAGGCAACAACGAATGGGTAGCCAACGCCGGTGCTTCATCAGTTTTGGTGTAAATGATTTTTGATGTTTGTGTCATGATTTTTCCTCCTCAAGTAGTGATACTCTCGCCACTCTTTTTTTGTATATGGATAATGTAACGGTTGATAATACTTGTGCCCGTTTTGGCCGTTTTACCTGCGAAAACAGACATTTTTTAAAGGTGCGAATTTAGATAAATGTTTCGTAATAAGGGATTTAATCCCATTCATTTTGTGGAAATAATGGCCGCTAACCAAAAAGCATCGCCACAGATGAGGCTATCACCTGACAAAGACCTTATTTTCCTTTCAAAATAGACTTGATTTCATTGAGCTTTAGCAAGGCTTCTACCGGCGATATGGTGTTTACATCCAGTTTATTGAGAAGAGCAAGCACTTCTTCGTAGTGAGGGTCGGCCTCAAACATGCTCAATTGGAAATTGTTTTTGGGCAGGCTTTCAATTTTTTGATCGTGCTGCTCTTTGATTTTATCTTTTTCGAGGTGATGCAGTATTTCATTGGCACGAATTACTACTTCGTTGGGCATACCGGCCATTTGCGCCACGTGTATACCAAAGCTGTGCTCGCTCCCTCCTTCTTTGAGCTTGCGCATGAAAATCACGCGATTGTCGAGTTCTTTCACCGACACATTGAAGTTTTTCACTCTGGGAAAGTCCTCGGCTATCTGATTGAGTTCGTGATAGTGGGTAGCAAACATGGTTTTGGCCTTGCATCGGGGGTGGTTGTGTATATGCTCTACAATAGACCAGGCAATAGACACCCCATCGTATGTGCTCGTACCCCTGCCTATCTCATCCATCAGCACCAGGCTTTTTTCACTCAGGTTGTTGAGTATGCTGGCGGTTTCGGTCATCTCCACCATAAAAGTCGACTCCCCTTTGGAAAGGTTGTCAGAGGCTCCTACACGTGTAAACACTTTGTCTACTATGCCTACCTTGGCATAAGCCGCCGGCACAAACGAGCCCATTTGCGCCATCAGTACTATGAGAGCCGTCTGCCGTAGCAAGGCCGACTTACCCGCCATGTTGGGTCCTGTAATGACCATAATCTGCTGCGACACATCATCCAGAAAAACACTGTTGGGAATGTAGTCTTCTCCTGCCGGCAACTGCTGCTCGATTACCGGATGCCTGCCTTCTTTTATATCTATCAGGTTTTCTTCTGTGATACCCGGGCGGCAATAGTTGTTTTTAATCGCTATTTCAGCAAATGACGACAGACAATCTATCATGCCGATTGTCTTGGCGTTTTGCTGTATTTCGGCCACATAATCTGCAGCAAACAATACCAGATCGCGAAACAATCGCTGCTCGATCACATGGAGTTTGTCTTCTGCATTCAGTATTTTTTCTTCGTAGGTCTTCAGTTCTTCGGTAATGTATCGCTCTGCATTTACCAGTGTCTGCTTTCTGATCCATTCCGTCGGCACCTTGTCTTTGTGTGCATTGCTCACCTCCAGGTAATACCCAAAAACCTTGTTGTAGGCTATTTTAAGTGATGATATACCCGTTCGCTCTATCTCTCTTTTTTGTATTTGGAGTAAAAAGTCTTTACCGGAGTAGGCAATGCTGCGCAATTCGTCCAGCTCTTCGTTCACCCCATCTTTTATCACATTGCCGAGGTTGCTGTGAATGGGCGCATCCTCTTTTAGCTCCTTTTCTACTTTTTCGAGCAGGTGAGTGCAGGGGTTCAGCAGGTCCGAGTATTTTTCCAGGGTAGCATTACCCGATGCTTTCAGCTCTGCGATGATCGGCGCTATGTTAGTGACAGCCTTTTTGAGCTGAACCATCTCCCGGGGATTGATCCGCAGTACGGATACTTTCGAGATGAGCCGCTCCAGATCTCCTATGTGCTTAAGCAAGCCGAGGAGTTTATCCTGTAGGGGTTGATTTTCTACCAGCGCTTCTACCACCGATAAGCGTTCTTCTATCACTGCTTTGTCTTTGAGTGGCAATACCAGCCACTTTTTGAGCATACGGGCTCCCATAGGAGTCAGTGTTTTGTCCAGTATGTCGATAAGCGGCGTACCATCCGACTGCTGGGTGTAAAGCAGCTCGAGGTTGCGAATGGTAAACTTGTCGAGCCACACATACTTATCTGCCTCTATACGTGACATGGCAGATACATGTCCAATCTCTTTATGCTCGGTTTCTTCTAGGTAAAAAAGCACAGCCCCCGCTGCACAAATCGCCTCCTGCATGTCTTCCACGCCAAACCCCTTGAGGTTAGTCGTCTTGAAGTGAGACGTTAGTTTTTCATAGCCATAGTCTAAGCCAAAAATCCACTCTTCCAGACAATAGGTATTGTACTTGTCCTGCAGCCTGTCATCGAAACGCTGCTTGAATTTTTTGCAGAAGATGACTTCCGACGGGTTAAAACCCTGCAGCAATTTGTCTATGTAGTCTTCATTGCCCTGCGATACCATAAACTCCCCCGTACTGAGGTCGAGCAGCGATATCCCTATGGTATCCTTACCAAAAGAGAGTGCTGCCAGGTAGTTGTTGCTCCGTTGGTCGAGCACATTGTCGTTCATAGATAGCCCCGGAGTTACCAGTTCAGTAACGCCTCGCTTTACTATGCCCTTCACAGACTTGGGGTCTTCCAATTGGTCGCAAATAGCCACTCGGTTGCCGGCTCTCACCAGCTTGGGCAGGTAGGTATCCAGCGAATGGTGTGGAAAGCCTGCCAGCTCTATATGTGCTGCAGATCCATTGGCTCGCTTGGTCAGCACAATGTCCAGTATTTTACTGGCTTTAACAGCATCTTCGCCAAAAGTCTCGTAAAAGTCGCCCACCCTAAACAGCAACAACGCACCGGGGTGCTTTGCCTTTATGGCATTGTACTGCTTCATCAACGGGGTTTCTTTTTTTGCTTTTGCTGCCATGTGCTTTCTTTTCAAAGGGCGAATTTAAAAAGTCGATGGATACTTACCCAATACCAATCGGGTATTTTGAAAAGCGCTCGTTTCGAATGCCTTATCAGGATTCTAAAGTTTGTGTACTTAGCGGCTCTATGCTATATACATTTACCGGCACAGACTTGCCTTTGAGGGGCACATACCCGATCAGTATTTTTTTATACTTACTGTGAGCGTCGAGCAACTCTGCAAAGGACTCAGACGCCAGTAGTTTTTTCTTGTATTGATTGCATACCTTCTGTATGCGAGCAGCTGTATTGAGCACATCGCCATGAAAAGCTATCTCTCTTTTCACACTTCCTACTTCTGCGGCTGTTACGGTACCCTGATTGATTCCGGCTTTAAACTCCGGCACAAAGCCATATAGCTTTTCATATTTTCTGGCCTTTTTTTGAAGCAATGCGGCAAATCCGTAGTACAGACTCACACAGTCCTGCGCAGCTCCGGGATGGTTTTTATCCCACATAAGTACTGCTTCGTCTCCCACGTACTGATAGATGCTCGCATTGTGTCTGGTCACTACACTATTCAAATCATGAAAACAACTTTGAATAAGCCTGCTATACCGTATGTGACCCAGTTTTTCAGCATAGCCGGTAGAATCTTTCAGGTCTAAAAACATAAAAATCTTATCCTCCACCACCGGTGAATGATATTTGCCAATAAACAGGTTCCACAGGTTTCCCGGCCCAAATTTCTGACTGACTTCCAAAAAGAAATTGACTATAACAATGATAACCAGCGTATAGCCTGTAAGTACAATGAGAAAGGCGGGGTTGTTTTGCACCAGCACCCAAAACAACTCGTAATCGTCGAACGGAAAAGCCTCTATGCTGGTCATCACCATTGTCATGAGAACAGACACAACCCCAAAAGCCAGAATGTAGAGCAGGGTTTGTACCAAAATAATCCTCCCAAAAGACAGTTTGCGTAAACGGGTATTTTGTGTGGCCCAGTAGATCACAAAAAACAGAGAGCCAAAAAAGAATCCAAAAAGCCCACCCTCTACAAAAGGGAGGTGAGACGTACTGTAGTTTAAAAATACATTGTTGCTGGCTGCCAGATCGATATTGAGTATACCCATCATAGTACGGAAGTACGACATACCTATAAGAGTAAACACAAAACTGGCTACCTGCCAGGCAAAGACTGTGCATAGCCACGTAATAAGGTTTTGCTTGATTGAACTCACGTTATCTGCTGGCTGTTTCTCTGGTTGAACCCGGCTATTCCCTGCAATCCTCCGGTATGGAGCGCTACGAGAGTGGTACCCGGTTTGAAAACTTTTTTTTCTATCATATCAAATAGTGCCATCATCATTTTTCCGGTATATACCGGATCCAAAGGCACCTGATGGCGCGCCTTGAAATCATTGATGAATGACACTAATGGGTCTGTAAAACGTGCATAGCCCCCTACATGATAGTCATGGTTTATTTTCCAGGTGGCTCCTGGCTTCTGTGGCAAAGAGCCGAGCAGGGCACTCACTTCCTGATCCAGATAAGCAGCTCCCTTTAGCACGGATATCCCGAGCGCTGAGCTGGCCGGAGGCAAACCGGAAACCAACCCTGCCAGTGTACCCCCCGTTCCCACGGCTGTTACTATTACATCAAAAGGCCTGTCTATTTCATCTACTATTTCTTTACACCCTGCCAGTGCCAAAGGATTAGACCCCCCTTCGGGCAATTGATAAAATGGACCAAACTTGTCTGCCAATGCAGTACTATATTCCGGTTGGTATTTTTTCCTGTATACCTCGCGGGAAACAAACTCCAGCTGCATGCCATCAGCTGCTGCCCCGGCAAGAGTAGGGTTGGCGTTCTCATTCAGTTCATCGCCACGAATTATACCTATGGCTCTAAACCCATACGCTTTGGCAGCAGCAGCAGTAGCCGCTATGTGATTAGAGTACGCACCGCCAAAGGTCAGTATAGTCGTATGCCCCTCTTCTTTGGCCTGTATTAAATTGTATTTGAGTTTTCGCCATTTATTACCCGATATCTTTGGGTGAATGGTGTCGTCTCTTTTGATGTAAAGGGTAATTCCCTTGTCATCTAAAAAAGGATCGTGAATACGCTGCAATGGCGTGGGTGATACCGCTTCAAACATGCCGCAATTTATACATTCAACTGCACAATCACCTCGCCGGCTTTGGTGCAGTTTTCTGCTAAAAACCCTGTAACTTTTGAACTTATCGCTAATTTTGGCGCATGAATCAGGAAGAGATACCCGAAGAAGAGTTGTACGAACACCACCGAATAGTAGCCGACCCTAACCAGGCGCTACTCCGCATAGACAAATTTTTAATGGATCGCCTTCCTAATGTAACCCGCAACAAGGTTCAGGCAGGCATCAAGGATGGTTTTGTACTGGTAAATGACCAAGCCGTAAAACCCAACTACAAAGTGCATCCTAATGATGTAATTACGGTATCGCTCCCCGAACCCCCACGTGACACTGAGGTAGTGCCGGAAAATATCCCGCTCAATATCGTATATGAGGACGAGGATGTGCTGGTCGTAAACAAAGAACCGGGAATGGTTGTACATCCGGCTTACCAAAACTGGTCGGGTACGCTGGTCAACGCCCTGACATGGCATTTTCAAAACCTGCCCACCATGCCCAACAATGACGGCCGGCCGGGCTTGGTTCATCGTATAGACAAAGACACCTCGGGCCTGCTGGTTATCGCCAAAACCGAACTGGCCATGACACATTTGGCCAAGCAGTTTTTCGACCACTCAATCGAGCGCACCTACTATGCTCTTGTATGGGGCGAACCCTCAGAATCTCAAGGCACCATAGATGTAAACCTCGGCAGAAGCCTGAAAGACCGCCGTGTTACGGCTGCATTTCCCGAAGGTGACTATGGGCAAACCGCTGTAACCCACTATGAAGTGTTGCGCGAGTTGCGTTACGTAAGCCTGATCAAGTGCAACCTCGAAACCGGCCGAACTCACCAAATACGCGCACACATGAAACACCTGGGGCACCCTTTGTTTAACGACGCTACCTATGGTGGCGATAAAATCTTAAAAGGAACTACATTTACAAAATATAAGCAATTTGTAGATAACTGCTTCAAGCTTATGCCACGTCAGGCACTACATGCCAAATCATTGGGTTTTGTACACCCACGCACGGGCAAGTTTGTGCAGTTTGATTCCGAATTGCCCGAAGATTTTGCCGCGGTAATTGAAAAATGGGAACACTATGTCAATTTTGTAGACTAAAAATAAAAGATTCCGGTATCGGAGCGTTACCATACAACCTTGGCTTACTTTTTGTAATTTCAGCTAGTAGTATCATTTAATAAATCAGAGAGGCGTTGGACATACAGGTTAGAATCTCACCCCGTATCAGGCTGGCAAGTGTTTTGGTGTTGCTTATGGTAGCAATGGCTCATTCCCTTATAGCCGACAAAACCAAACCTGCATTAAAAGCACTGGAAAAAAAAGAATACGGCAAAGTAGAGGAGCTTTTGCTAAAGGCTCTTGAAAAAGACACCCTAAGCCCCGGATCGTTCTATGTCTACTCCCTGTTGTATGTTACCGATTCTTTTCCCAGATACAACATCGACACTGCGCATACCCACATCCTCAAAGCTGAAAAAAACTTCATCCTGAGTAGCGAGAAAGAAAAAGAAAGCCTGGCCAAAGACAATATAACACAAGAAACCTTACGCAAACAGCACGCCTATGTAGACAGCCTGGCTTTCGGTCGTGCATCCAGACTCAACACTCTGGAAGCGCTGGAACACTTTACCAAACACTACCCAATGGCTGAACAGCACTCGGTAGGGGTAGCCATGCTCAATACCGTTGCGTTTGACATAGCCGAGAGCAAAGATACCTGGCAGGCGTATCAGGATTTTTTTGAAAAGTATCCCAAGGCGACTCAGGCAGACAAGGCTAAAAAAAGGTATTACAGGCTCATTTTTGAAGAAAAAACAAAGTCAGGAACCCTTAGTGATCTGGAAGCTTTTCTGACTGATCAACCCAACAGCCCTTTTCGAGCAATTGTGGAAGAAAAAATATTCCGAATCATGGGCGCCTATGGGGAAACCAGCCGGCTGCTGGCTTTTATTCAAAAAACCACCAACCGGCAGCTTCAGCGGCAAGCCATGGACTTGATCTACTACCTCAATCCTACTCTGCCTGCTTTTCAGACCATGCTTGAATCCAGCCGATGGAAAAGCTACAGCGACTCCCTGAAAACTCAACAAGCGCTTCAGGCTACTGCACTTGTACCTTTCTTAAAAGACAACAAATACGGCTTTACCGATTTAAACGGCGAGCTCGTGATCGACAGCAAGTTTGACAAAATAGCTCCTGCATACTACTGCGGCAACATAACCAGCCATATACTCGATGTATCTATCGGCAAAAAACACCTGCTGATAAACCGAAGCATGGACACAGTATATGCCAAGCCGTTTGAAAATGTAACAAAGCTAAACGGAGGAATGCTCAAACTTTTTCATCAGAATAAGGCAGGACTGCTTCATCAGACCGGCATTACAATTCTTTCTACGCGGTATCAGGACATTTCGACCTTGTCAGAGGGGTTGTTTCTTGTCAAAAGCAATGGCAAATTTGGCATCATTGGTTTTCTCGGCAAAGAGTTGCTGCCTACTAAATACGACGACATCTACCTCGATAACGATTACCTGATAATAGAAAACGGTGACCGGATAGCAATTACCCGACTGGGAGCGTTCATTGCTCAAAGTAAGCAGGGCAAGCCTGTGATCAAATTTCGATACGATGATTATGAAATTATCGATCAGCACCTGATCTGCTTCGACGGCAACAAAGAAACGCTCCTCGACAGCCTGCTCAACGAAGTGGTGCCCCTCGACGAACACCGCATCAATACCAAATTTGACACCTGGGTAATTAAAGAAAAAGAAGGTTACCGCCTATTTGACAGAGAAAGTAGGGAGTTTAAGGAGGAGATGTACGATAAGGTGGTGCAAAACCAACAATGGATGGCCGTAAAGCAGAGCGACAAATGGTCGGTATACAGCAAAACCTTAAGTGATGTACCCATAGTAGGCTTAGATTCTGTCAATCTACTCGGTGAAGACATAGCACTGGTCTTCAGGGGGGAAGATGGTATGGCTATTTTCCCTAACAAAAAAATAGTAGAGTTTTCGAAGGAAGACAAGCTGTACTCTATAGGATCGGGTAAAAAAGCCAACGTCCATTACCTGGTGATTCGCAAAAACGGCAAAAACATACTTTACCGCGATGGCGAACGTGTAATCGAATCGGTATACGAAATAGGATACATCTCCGACAATGTATTTTCGGCGAAAGCGCGAGGAGAATACGGGGCTATGGACGACCGTGCCCGCCTTATTATGCGTGTACGATACGACGCTATCGGTGAAGCGGAAAACGGTATTGCTCCGGTGCTTTACAACGGCCGGTTTGGCGCCTACAACTTCCGTGACAACATACTGATCAGTCTGAAGTTTGACGAAAAACTAAAACCGTACAACTCCGACCTGCTGATCACTAAATCCAGAGGCAAAAAGGGAATTTACAATGTGCGCAACGAAAATATAGTGGATAACGAATACGAAGAGATCGTGTATTGGTCTGACAGTGTGGCACTGATGAAATCTGAAACCGAATGGGCGCTACGGCACATTTACACAGGAGAGGTGCTCTTTGGTGGCATGACCGATTTCGAGTTTTTGTCAGACAAAGCAGGAGAGCAGATAGTGAAGTTTCGGGCAGAGAGTGGCATGGGAATTTATACGGCACAGCAAGGTGTGCTTTTTGACCCTACATTCAACGACATCATCAACATAGGATCGGAAGACCACCCATACTACTTCTGCGAAAAATCGATACGTGAGGCGGGTTATTATGTAGCGGTATACATGGACCAGACCGGCAAAACCGTGCGTTCGCAGGCTTATCGGGAGGAAGAGTATGACAACATCTTCTGCGAGCGTTAAGCCTACCTGATTTTCTTTAACTCATCCTTGTAGTGGGCTATTTGTTTTTGGTGAGCAAACAATGCCACTCTTGCCTTTTCCATTTTAGTATCATTGGCTTTCATTTGCTGCCCTATCGCAGCGATATTAGCATTCTTCTTTTCTTTAGATGCCTCCAGCTTACGCTGTTTTTTCTCCATCTTTTCCAGCTGCTTACTTACTTTGCGGGCTTCTTTTTCCTGTTTTTGTATGTACGTTTCGAAAAAATCGGCATATAGCCCTACTTTAAAATCCAAAATAAGGTCTGCCACAAACTGACGATATACCGACAAGTGCTCCTCAGCTAATCCGTCGGTGTTTAGCGCTGCTATCAGCTTCGATTGTTTTTTGTCTTCTTCTATCCTCGAAAAAAAAGACACAACTTCTCCTGACTGCTTCTTCTTGGGCTGCACCTTGTTTTCGTAATATTCCCCTTTATTTATCAATACAGCTTTTTTTCGAATATACTTCCACCATTCTTTTTTGGTTTTTTCATACCCGAAAGCCACAGGAGTCTCCAGCCCCTGATACGTTTTCAAACCAAACCTGACCGACAGGGGGCTATTTGCCAAACTAAAATCCTGAGCAGCAACAGTACAGCATGCCACCACCCAGAGCATAAAACTTACCAGCAAAATTTTCTTCATTGTCATTCCGATTACGTCAACTTCTCGAAAGCCAAAATTGCGCCATCTGCTCCCGATTCAAAAATTATCACCCATCTTTCTCCTGAGTAAATAAAACCTACAACACCCTACACCCATATACACCAGCAGCAAAAAAGAGCTGTTTTTGGTATGTTTATTCTTTCATAATCAACCCGAAATTTGACAGAAAGGTATAGTTTTGGGAATTATTAATGAATGTATATTTGTGGCACATGCTACTAATTCATTAGTTTTAATGATTAGAGCATAAAAGCCGTATTGAATCCACTTATGAAACAAGAAGCATCGTTTAAAGCCCGAGCCAAATACACGTTTGACAACTTTGTATCGAGAGGTACAGTAGCACTTATCTCCTGGCTGGGAATACTTTCATTGATAGTCATCCTATTTTTTGCATTGCTACTCATGCTTTTTGGCCAAAAGCCCGATAACATAGAGGACTTTAACGTTTTGGAATCAATATGGACAAACCTAAACCTTGTTTTGGATCCCGGAGTACTGAGCGGCACTGAGTCCAATTGGTTTTTGCGGGTGTATTTTCTTTTGGTTACCATAGTAGGTGTAGTAGTACTGTCTACACTTATCGGTCTTGTTTCCAACGGTATCTTAACCAAACTGGAAGAACTCAGAAAAGGAAGGTCATTTGTAATAGAAGAAGACCACACCATTATTTTGGGATGGTCATCAAAGATATTTACGATTATATCGGAGCTGATCATAGCCAACGAAAACCTGAAAGAAGGTGTCATTGTAATTCTAGCCAACAAAGACAAGGTGGAGATGGAAGACGAAATCCGCCTGAAAGTAGGAGACACGGCCAATACCCGAGTGATATGCCGTACCGGTAATCCTATCGACATTGACGACATCCACATAGCCAACCCGTTTGACTCCAAGTCGATAATCATTCTCGACAAGGATAACGAAAACTCCGATTCGCAGATTATAAAAACAATAGTGGCCATTGTCACTAATCCTAACAGACGCCCTGAGCCTTACCATATCACGGCTGAAATTCAGGACAGCAAAAACTTTGAAGTGGCTAAGATGGTAGGTAAAGACGAAGTAGAGCTTATCCTCTCGGATGATTTTATTTCGCGGATTATGGTACAAACCAGCCGTCAATCTGGGCTAAGCGTAGTTTATATAGAACTAATGGATTATGGCGGGGACGAAATTTACTTCGTAGAAGAACCTGCCCTTATCGGCAAATCTTTCAAAGAGGTAATATTTGCCTACGAAGATTCAGCAATCATGGGATTACAGTTTGCAGACGGCACTGTAGCCATCAACCCTCCTATGGAAACCATATTCAATGAAGGAGATAAAGTAATCGGTATTACCGAAGATGACGACACCCTCATACCATCCGGCCTTACTTCCTACAGCATAGCCACAGATATGATCAAGGAAACTGCTGAAGAGGAGCATAAAGAAGAAAAAATACTGATTATAGGGTGGAATGACCGAGCCAAAAACATCATCCGTGAGCTCGACCAATACACTCCTTTTGGCTCTACTGTAAAAGTAGTATCGAAATTTGAAGACCCTATACCGGTACTCCAGCGCCTGAAACCTACGCTTAACAATCTTTCTATAGAATTTAAAAAAGCGGAAACTACAGATAGCTCTACCATAGAAAAGCTCGGCATACTCGACTATGACTATGTAATGCTACTCTGCTACGAGCAGCACTTCCCTGTACAGGAAGCTGATGCCCAAACACTCATCACTCTCCTTCACATACGCAGCATTACTGAAAAATCCGAAAAGCATGTGAAGCTGGTGAGTGAGATGATCGACATGAAAAACAGGCAACTGGCAGACATTACCAGTGCCGATGACTTTATTGTAAGTGATAAATTGCTGAGTTTGCTCATGACCCAGGTGTCTGAAAACAAATACCTGATGCGGGTATTTGAAGACTTGTTTGATGCCGACGGCTCAGAGATATATATCAAACCTGCTGTAGAATACGTGTCGCTTGACAAGCCCGTAAACTTCTACACCATATTGGAATCTGCAGCCATGAAAAACGAAGTAGCCATTGGTTACCGTATTTTCTCCAAGAGCAAAGACGTCAACTATGACTATGGTGTAGTAGTCAATCCTAAAAAATCGGAAATGATAGAACTTACAGAACAAGACGAAATAATCGTTTTGTCTGAAGACTAATACCTACAATATCAAAAGCGGCTTTTTCTGAGAGCCGCTTTTATTTCTCTCAGTGCTTTCTTTCTTCTTTTCCTCTTCAGTGTTTCTTCCGAAGAAATGTTTTTTACAAAACTGAGCACATCACTTTTCTGACGGGCATCTAAAGATTTCATGCTCTCCAATAATTCGAGTTCGATTGTCGGGTTATTCATGATCCTTTTATTTGGTGGTATACTCAAATAAAACGCTTTTATGTTAATTGAGGTTCACTTTGGCTTTATTGCTGTATTATCATTTGGTTTGCCAGGCCCTGCCGAGAAACAGCCTGCTCCGGTATTTTGAGGTCAGACTATCGACTGGCACGTCTCTTTTGAGGCAAGTCCTGTTTCGTTTTTTTCACACCAAAGACATTGGAAATCCTACTATCAGTTGCGTAAATAACCGCGTGGTTATATCTTTGGCGCTCAAAAAAACACATATAAATATGTTAATGCTATTATTCATCGTTGCGCTTTTTGTTTTAGCTATTTTATGCCCTAAGCTAATCCCCAACCAGAAAGTGAGTAACCATAAAAAAGACTGGGAAGGCTGATAGCCCTCCTTTTTCTTTCCCTTAGCCGATTTCCATTCTCTTATCCTGATTTTAATAGGGTAATATTGCTGATGTTGCTATTTTAGTATCTTAATACCTGTATATGCGTATGGGTATATTACCTTTTACTATATGCTCGGCTTATGGAAATCAAAAACTCTAACTATTATATAAAATTACCCCTCCTTCTTTCGATTGCGATAGCTGCGGGCATCCTCATTGGTGCCAACATGGCATCTCCGGCCGGCAGTAAAAATGACGTAATCAGCAGTATATTCAAGTTTAGAGAGGTACTGAACTACATAGACAAAAACTATGTAGACGAAGTAGAAACAGACGAACTCGTAGAAACGGCCATTTCTTCCATGCTGGAAGACTTAGACCCCCACACAGTATACCTGCCAGCCAAAGACCATGAGTACTCCAAGTCAGAACTGGAGGGCAATTTTGATGGTATAGGTATAGAATTCAACATTTTTCGAGACACCATCTACGTAGTGGCCCCCTTAAGTGGCGGCCCTTCAGAAGAGGTCGGTTTGTTGCCTGGCGATAAAATCATAAAAGTAGACGGTGAAAACGTAGCAGGTGTAGGCATCAACACCAGAGGGGTATTTGATATACTGAGAGGCCCTAAGGGCAGTGAAGTGACCGTAAGCATCATGCGGAGAAATGTAAAAAACCTTATGGATTTTGAAATTGTACGTGACAAAATCCCACAATACTCGCTTGACGCTTCTTACATGGTAGACGATGAAATCGGATACATCAAAATCAACCGATTTTCTTCCACCACCTACAATGAATTCAGGGAGGCACTCCAGAAGCTGGTAGAAAAAGGCATGAGTAAGCTCATACTAGACCTGACAGGAAACCCCGGCGGGTATATGGACAGAGCCATCAAAATGGCAGATGAATTTTTGCCCTCCGATCCTATGATTGTTTTTACTAAAGGAAAGGAACTACGTTACAATCAGCAACACAAAGCCAGCCGTGAAGGAATTTTTGAACGTGGCGGACTCATCGTACTGATTGACGAAGGCAGTGCCTCTGCTTCCGAAATTGTATCGGGTGCTATTCAGGATAACGACCGTGGACTAATCGTGGGACGTAGATCGTTTGGCAAAGGGCTTGTACAGCTGCCTATAGAATTGAGCGATGGCTCTGAGCTACGCCTGACCATATCCAGATACTACACACCCAGCGGCCGATCCATCCAAAAAGCATATGAAAAAGGACAAAAAGACTACTATCAAGACGGCTTCCACAACCGATACAGTCGGGGTGAAATGTTTAGCGCTGATAGTATAGACGTAAACGACTCTTTGGTATACAAAACCTCCAAAGGACGTATCGTTTATGGTGGCGGTGGTATAGTACCGGATTATTTTGTACCTCTGGACACCACCTACAACAGCGCTTACCTGAGCAAGCTCTTCACTACCGGAACCATACGGGAATACGCCCTGCACTACAACGAAACACACCGCGAGCGTCTGGAAAAAGAAGGGTTCGAGGCATTCAGAAATTCGTTTATCGTATCTGAAAACATGCTACAGGATTTGGTAAAACTGGCTGAAGCCAATAAGGTGACCTTTAATGAAAATCAGTTTAACCACTCCAGGTCACTCATCAAAATCTATGTAAAAGCCCAAATAGCACGGGGCATATGGAAAAACGATGGTTTCTACCCTATCTTCAATGAAACCAACGAGATTTTTCAGCAGGCGCTTGAACTGTTTGATGAGGCAGAGCAGCTGGCCGCCAAATAAAAACAGGTGCTACTGACAAAAATTAAGTTAACGTTAAAGGCTGCATATCGGAAGAATAGTAATGCAGCCCTACTATGGCCGTTTTGTTTAGCGGACCTTGTATATGAGGAAAGTGGCAATCTCGCTCCTCGCTATACACATACGTAACTGCAGGTATAAGTAGTCCCGGCGCTATCACCAGCAATACCATGCTCTCCCTTCCTGAGTAGTAGCGTGTATAGGTATCCGCAAGATTGTCTGCTGTAGAGGCATGAATAAACCCTTCATCAGAAAAAGAACCCGGTGTGTATTGCTCATCAGTAAGGTGGCGCTCCCACTCTTCAGGCTCTGCCAGATGGTATATATATTGGCTTTCTCTATGCATGGTAGCTCGTTGGCTGGTTTGAAAAAACACCAAAAATCGTCTTAAGCTTGATTTTACTCGCTTCAAAAGGAAGATTGAATTGTGCCCCTTTTCGATTAACTCTAAGGCTTCTTTTCCCACAAACCCGTAATACAATACCGCAAAAAAGACAAAAACAAACAACAAGTTAAGCTGACGATGATACCACCCCATAGACAGTGCAATGATCCCCATAGATGTGCCTATACCTCCTAGTACCAAAGGCACAATCAGCTTTTTTACTCCTACAGCCAATTGCTGAATGCTACTCTTGTAAAACATTTGCGCCTTTCCCTGATATACTACAATGAGCTTATCGTGTGTTAGCATCAATTGATTGCGCGTGTCTCCATCGGCACCCAGGTAGCATAGCAGTAGTATTGGATCCATGTCTATCGAAAATATTCAGGCAATTTACACTGACAAAAACTCAACGGTTTTCTCTAAAGCCTCCAGTGCATGGTCCGGCAAATTCTTTTGTGGATAAGGATGCCCTCCCCCAAAAACATGATTAGCACCTTCTACTGTAACCAGTGTTGCTTTGGGGTTTTCATTGCGCAAAGTAGTAGCCGCCTGATAGGGTACAGTCTCATCCTCTGTACCGTGTACAATCAAATGTGGAATTGTCAGCCTTTTTTCTGCACTGGTCACGCTCAGCCGCTGTTCGTTTGCCAGATAGTCTTCCACGATCTGATAATAAAGAGGCATTTCCTGCTTGGTTCGGGAGTTAAAAATATAATGCACACCACTTTGCTTCCATTGAGGCAATATATCCATGGGAATAACAGACGTAAGAGCAGCTACAGAAGCCCACGTCACCAGCTTTTTCACCCGGCTGTCTTCGGCCGATTTGACAATAGAGATACCTCCCCCTCTGCTATGCCCCATCAGGGTCAATGCCCCGGCATCTCTTTCTTCTACAGGCACTACACAAGCATCGCCTGTGAGATAATCAATAGCCTGGCCTATGTCGTTTAGTTCTGTCGTATAGTTGTTCTGACCAAAAGCCTCCAAATCCGCAAAATCCAAAGGAGCCTCGGGCGTAGTACCATTGTGCGACAGGTTTATCTTGGCAAAAACAAAACCCCGACTCGCACAATAGTCAGCCATAAGGTCAAAATACCCCCAGTCTTTAAATCCTTTAAAGCCATGAATAAACAAAACAATCGGTTTAGCCTCTCCATTGGAGACATAGCGCACGTCTCCCAAAAAAACACGCTGATGATGGATTCCTTTCAGGGTAAAGTCTTCTCTTTTTATGTCCATATATGGCAATTTTTTCTTCTTTGAATAAACAAAACTGAAGATATTGAATCTTGATAATGATTTGCCTTTCTGAGCTACTTTTTATTAACAAAAAAGACAAAACCCAAACCGGATAACAATGCGGTTTTTACCAGACCAATAGCCCACAGGCTCTTGTAAAAAGGAAATTTACTTTGCTCCGGCAAATATTTTTGCTACGGATAAACTCCTAACCAACATTATATTATTATTGCACTCCAATGCCGATTAAGATAGCTGACATACAGGCACCCATCGCACACGAGATGGCTGAATTTGAAAAAAAATTCAGAAATTCTATGAAGAGCAACGTCATGTTGCTCGACAAAATAATGACCTACATCGTGAAGCGAAAAGGCAAACAGATGCGCCCCATGTTTGTCTTTCTTAGCGCTGGCACCACTGGCAAAGTAGACGAATCGAGTTATAGGGGAGCTTCTCTGATCGAACTGCTACATACTGCCACCCTGGTACACGACGATGTAGTAGACGACTCCAACTACCGAAGAGGTTTTTTTTCCGTAAACGCACTCTGGAAAAACAAAATAGCAGTGTTGGTCGGCGACTTTCTGCTGTCAAGAGGCATGCTACTGTCGATAGAAAATGAAGATTTTGGTTTGTTGAAAATCGTTTCGGAAGCTATTCGAGAAATGAGCGAAGGGGAGCTTCTGCAAATGGAAAAAGCTAAAAAACTCAACATCACCGAAGAGGTATACTACGAAATCATTCGTCAGAAAACGGCCAGTCTGATTACTGCCTGCTGCAAAGTAGGTGCTGCATCGTCCGGGGCTGATACTGAAGCGGTGACTCGTATGGGTGAATTTGGAGAAAAAGTAGGCATGGCCTTTCAGATCAAAGACGACCTTTTCGACTATGGCGTACAGGAAATAGGCAAACCTCTCGGGATAGATATCCGCGAAAAAAAAATGACCCTGCCTCTTATTTATGCCCTGCAAAATGCTTCCTGGTCTGAAAAAACCCGCATCAAAAACATCATCAAACACCAAAGTGAAAACACGAAAAAGGTAAACGAGGTTATTCGATTTGTAAAAGACAAAGGAGGCATTGAATATGCTGAATCTGTCATGAATACCTACCACCAAGATGCGCTCGGCATTTTGCATTCGTTTCCGGAATCTCCAAGCCGAACCTCCCTGGAACAACTCGTGCAATACACCATTGACCGCACGAAATAGAATTAATACTTTTCGTAAATGAGTTTCAGTGTCTTTTCCATTTCCGATTTTACCGGAGAGGAAGAGGAATTGTAGTTGTTGTGCATAAAACTAAAAGTGAGTAACCTCCCCGACCGTGTACGAATATACCCCGACAGGCAATGATTGTTGGTAAATGTTCCCGTTTTCGCAAATACATAGGGCTCTCCCGCTGACCCCTTATACCAATGCCTCAATGTCCCGTCGACACCCCCCGCCGGCAACAACGAAAGCAAGGTATGTTCGGGCAATTCTTTTTTTAGTTTTTCCAACAGCACAACCATAGATCTGGGTGTAAACAAATTGTAGCGAGACAACCCCGATCCGTCGCGCCATACCGGCGGAGACGGCAAATCAGCAAGATGTGTAGCGGCCATATAGGCCCTGATACTCTCGGCATTGAGTTTATCACCACGCTCTGCAGCACAGAGGTACAGTATCTGTTCGGCTAAAAAATTATCGCTCGCTTTGAGCATCCAGGCATATAGCTCATTTACACTACCCCCATACACCGTACTCACCTCCTGCCTATCCTGAAAAGGAATCATCCTGACTGGCTTGGCCAGGGTATCACTTAGCAGCGTTACAAACAATTCATCCGAGACTTTGAAGGGTACACGGTTTTTATAATTACTCTTTTTGCTATCCGGATAATATTGAAAAATATTGTACTCCACCCCGCGACTAGGACCTGTACCTACTTCCTCCTCACCGAGAATATCCGTAAAGTCTTCAAAAAAAGAAGGCACAATGTAATGGCTCTCCGATAGCGTGTCGTAAAGAAAATGAACCATATTGCCATAAATAGGCATAGCAGAACGCTCTGTTTGAAAATAATACGAGTAGTCGTCCCATGCCCACCCGGCACCAAAGTGAGTGTCTTCAAAATTTCCCGGAGCATAATACAACTGCTTATCTGTGTTTTTCAACAAATCGAAAGCAGGCTGATAAGCAAAATCAGGATGCAAAAAAGTAGGATCTCCCGTACCCCAGAAAATGAGAGAATCTCCTGAAACCGTATACTTCATGGAGGGGATACTATTACTCAGCAATTTTAAGCCCGCATAAAATGTAAACAATTTGGTGTTGGATGCTGGTGTAAAATACTTATCTGCATTGTGCTCTTGCAAATACGCTCCACTCTCCGGGTCGTAAAGCACAAACCCGGTAAAGTGACGCTGAAAGAGGGGCGACTTTTCTACGCTTTTGCGTACTGTGCTGTTAGCTATGTGCTCCTTGAACACTGTACATGAGCTCAAAACCACAACTGATACAACAACCTGAAAAAAGAAGAATACACGCATGTAGCGAATATATAAATTGCCCGACTGGGAAGCGAACATCCCCTATGTAAAAAACTTGTACAGTTCGTTCTCTTCCCTGAAAATATAGCTAACTTAGGTCAGTGGTGCCAACTCATATCTACCTATGCTAAAAAAGCTGCTGTCGGTCTGCATTTGTCTACTAATTGTCCCTGTTTCCGGATTCCCCTGGGGCTTTTTTGCTCACAAGCGCATCAACAAGCTAGCGGTATACACGCTCCCTCCCGAAATGATGCCTTTTTATAAAAAGTATATCCGCTACATCGAAGAAAACGCCGTAAACCCGGATATGCGACGCTATTCAGTAGAAGGGGAAGCTCCCAGACACTACATCGACCTGGACGTATACGGCGACAGTGCCCTATATACTATGCCCCACTCCTGGCACGAGGCAGTAGCACGCTATACTGAAGATACCCTCATGACATACGGCATAGTACCCTGGCATATCGTAACGGTAAAAAACTGGCTGACCAGGGCCTTTAAGATCGGAGATGTAGACGCCATACTCAGACTATCGGCGGATTTGGGCCACTACATAGGCGATGCTCATGTACCTCTTCACACTACCGAAAACTACAACGGACAGCTGAGCGGGCAATACGGTATTCATGGCTTTTGGGAATCTCGCCTGCCGGAATTGACCTCTGATGAGTATGACTACTGGGTGGGCAAAGCCGAATACATAGAAAACCCTCAGGAAACAGCCTGGCGTGCTGTTGCCGAATCGCACATGGCAGTTGACTCAGTACTAAGTCTGGAAAAAACACTGTCGGAAAAGTTTCCACCGGACAAACGATACAGCTACGAACAGCGGGGCTCTACCACCTCCAAAGTGTATTCCAGAAAGTATTCTCTGGCGTATCACAAGCTCCTCGGCGATCAGGTAGAACGACGCATGAGAGCATCAATCAAAATGATAGGTGACTTTTGGTATACCTGCTGGATAGATGCCGGACAACCCGACATGCTCGCCATGATGCAAAAAGGGCTATCTGAAAAACAACAACAAAAACTCGAAGAAGACATTCGTCTCTGGAACAGACGCACTATCATATCCAGACCCCATAATTAACCCGTTAGAGGCTTTTCATCTGCTGAATAGTAGCCTGTGGATCTTCTGTATTGTAAATCCCCGAACCCGATACAACGATATCTGCTCCTGCATCTATCACTTCCTTTAAGTTGTCGAGTTTTACACCTCCGTCTATTTCTATCGCTATGTGGTCAAGCCCTCGGTCCTGCAGTATTTTTTTCAGCTTCGCTATCTTAGTCAGGGTTTCAGGTATCAGCTTCTGCCCTCCAAATCCGGGGTTCACTGACATTATCAGCACAAAATCCAACACCGGCAATATCTCGTCGAGCGTACTCAGGGGCGTGTGAGGGTTGAGAACCACTCCAGCCTGGCAGTTGTGTTCTTTGATCAACTGAATGGTTCTGTGCAAGTGCGGGCAGGTTTCTACATGTACCGAAATCATGTCTGCACCGGCCTTTGCAAAGTCTGGAATATACTGGTCAGGGTTAGTAATCATCAAATGCACATCTATAGGCAATTCGGTACATTTTCTTATATCTTTCAGTACCAAAGGCCCTATGGTCAGGTTGGGCACGAAATGCCCGTCCATAACATCGTAGTGAATAATATCTGCGCCTCCCTCATCTACGAGTTTTATATCGTCTCCAAGGCGCGAAAAATCAGCCGATAATATAGATGGTGCTATTTTTATGTTTCTGTTCATTACTTTTGCGGGCAATTGTATTTGATTTTGCAAGTATAGGGAAATAAAAAGTGCATTCGTACTGCAGCTGTAAGATATTGTAAAAGCAAGATCCTACCCGCTAAACGAATCTCCCGGATCAAAAACACACAGGCAATAAAATGGTAAGCAATGAAGATAATGCTATATTGCCGCCATAAACTACAGCTATGAGGCAAATCGTACTGAGAAAGAGGAGAAAAAAGACGAAATACACCCCAATATTAAAGGACTCAAAAAGCTGGCCGGTAGTACAAATGGCCAAAAAGAGAGAAGAGTTTGTCAATCTGGTGTTTGAGGAAAGTTACGAAACTTTACTGGAAGCCCCCAGAGGAAAATCTCTGCGCGAAGAGTTGGAAACCACGGTATACAGAGAGCTGCAGCGCATCAAACACAACCCCTGGAAGGTAGACCCAAAAGACGAAAAAAAGTATTTTGAGTCGCTGCAAAAGCAAATAGCAGACACAGAAATACTGCCCGAAGAAGAGGCCGAAAAAAAACTTAAGGAAATTCTGAAAGACCTGACTCACCGCTATGCGGAAGAAATAGCAGGCAACTTTCGTCACACCTGGTATCGGCTTACCCGCACACTCATTACGATCGGCTTTGCCCGATTACTCAATGCAGCCCGGGTAAGAGGGCCCTGGTCGCTGTTTAGCAACCAACTCGACCTGGACGACAAGATACACATAGTGGGCGAAAACGATCAGATACGAAAGCTCGCCCGACTAGGTACTGTAGTTATGGTACCTACACACTTTAGCAACCTGGATTCCCCGCTTATAGGCTGGGTCATACAGTACCTGGGATTACCTCCTTTTATTTATGGGGCCGGACTGAACCTGTTCAATGTCAAGATTTTTTCATACTTCATGAATAGCCTCGGCGCATACAAGGTAGACAGGAGAAAAAAGAATGCAATTTATCTGGAGACACTCCGCACATACTCAACCATTGCACTGCGCGAAGGATGCCACAGCCTGTTTTTTCCGGGTGGCACCCGCTCACGATCGGGTAAAATCGAAAAAACACTTAAACTCGGCTTACTCGGCACAGCCATAGAAGCCCAGAGGCAGATATACCAAAACGAAGACAACATTGCTTCACGTAAAATTTTTATCGTACCGGTTACGATCAATTATCACTTTGTGCTGGAAGCCCCAAGCCTGATCAACGACTATCTGAAACGAAAAGGCCAGCAACGCTACTTTGTAGAAAGTGATGAATACACCTCTTCTTACAAGATAGCTAAGTTTCTGGTAAAGTTTTTCACACAGGGATCAGGCGTATCAGTATCTATAGGCAGAGCCATAGACGTAGTGGGCAACTACGTAGATGACAATGGCAACAGTGTAGACAAAAAAGGCAACCCCGTAGACCTGAGAGATTACTTCCGATCGGGCGGTGAAATAACCGAAGATACTCAGCGCGAGCAGGAATATAACCGTATTTTGGGCAAGCGTATCGTAGAAGAATTTCACAAAAACAATCGGGTGCTTTCCAGTCATCTGCTTGCTTTTACTGCTTTCAAAATGATTGGTAAGCGTTTTAGCCACATGGACTTGTATGGTTTGCTCAGGCTCCCCGATCAGGATCTTATCATCCCTTACGATGAGTTTAAAGAGAAAGTGAGCTTTTTTCTCGATATAATCAAAGCCATGAAACAACGCGGCGAGGTGAGTATGGGCGATCACATGATGCAAGAAACAGATGACATCATAGCGCATGGCTTGCGCAATCTGGGCATGTATCATCCGGTAAGACCTCTGGCTCGAAATAAGAAAGGCGATATTGTAGTACAAAACATGAATCTGTTGTACTTTTATCATAACAGACTGCTGGGGTATGACCTTGAAAAACTCATCTAAAGCAATGATCGGTGTAGTAGGTGCCGGTAGCTTCGGCACTGCCATATCCAATATGATCGCCGAGCGATCGCCCGTACTGCTTTATGTGCGCGACAAGGAAAAAGCCGCTACCATAGCCAAAACCCGGAAAAATCAGGGCAATGATGTACACCCAAACATCACCATCACCAATACGCTGCAGGAAATAGCCGACCAGTGCGAAATCATTTTTCCCATTGTACCTTCGGCCAACTTTAGAAGTATGATGCGGCAGCTGGCTCCTTTTCTCAGGCCATACCATATTCTGATTCATGGTACAAAAGGGCTCGACCTAAGTATAGGCAAAGACGAAATAATAGACAAAAAGAACCCGCTCACGCGCAAGCATGTAAAAACCATGAGTGAGGTGATAAAAGAAGAGAGCTGCGTACTGCGTGTGGGATGCCTCGCCGGCCCTAATCTGGCCAAAGAAATCCAAATGCACCAACCCGCCGCTACTGTAGTAGCCAGCCATTTTGAAGAAGTAATAGATGCCGGTCAAAAATTGCTAAAAAACGACCGTTTTCTTGTGTACGGCAGCAACGACCTGATCGGCATAGAACTCTGCGGCATCTTGAAAAACATCATCGCTATAGCAGCCGGGGCTATCAGTGGCATGGGTATGGGAGAAAACTCAAAATCGCTCCTTATAAGCAGGGGAATGGTAGAAATGATACACATAGGTAAAGCGCTGGGAGGCAATACACAAGCTTTTCTGGGGCTGGCAGGTCTGGGCGATCTGGTAGCTACCTGTACTTCAAAGCTCAGCCGCAACTATACCGTAGGCTATCGCCTTGCTCAGGGCGAACCTTTGCAGCACATCATAGACACCATGGAAGAAGTGGCTGAAGGAGTAAACACGGTGAACATCATCAATAAACTGGCCATAAGCTACGACATCAGATGTCCGATCACCGAAACCCTTCTCAAGATTTTTGAAGGAAAAATGACCGTGAAAGAATCTTACGCTTTCTTTATGAAATTTCCCTTCCGCACAGAAATTGATTTTATCTAACTTTCACTCAACTGCTCCATAGCCTCCATTCGCTGAAGTAGTGTAGGATGCGAATAGTTGAAAAACACATACAACGGATGAGGCGTCAGGTTGCCAAGGTTATCAGAAGTCAACTTTTTTAGTGCATCGATCAGTGGTTCTTTTCGATAAGTTGTAGCAGCATAAGCATCCGCTTCATATTCATTTTTTCTGCTAAAAACATTCATAAGAACCCCGGTCACTTTAGACAGTGGTGAAAACAAAATACCAAAAGCCAGTATATTTAGATGCATGGCGGTAGTCTGCCCTCCCATAGCATAAGACACTTCACTATTAAAAATCATCAGCGATAGCAAATAGAGCATAACACCGGTCTGTAGTACGCCCAGTACCATTGACCATATTATATGTTTTTTCTTAAAATGTCCCACCTCGTGAGCCAACACTGCCACCAGTTCATCAGTAGTGTGCTTCTCTATCAGAGTGTCATACAAGACCACTTTTTTGTTTTTGCCCAATCCGGAAAAAAACGCATTGCCTTTAGACGACCGCTTCGAACCGTCAATTACAAAAATGTTGGTGAGCGGAAAACCTACCTTCTGACTATATGCCTCAATAGCTGTTTTTAGTTCACCATCACCCAAAGGTGTCAGCTTGTTAAACAACGGCACGATCAAAGTGGTGTAAAACATATTGACAAACACCATAAATACGGTGATGATAATCCAAAAGTAAAACCAGAAATCACTACCCAGCGAAAACACCAACCAGATAAGTGTAGTAAGGATGATTCCACCAATAAGTACAGCCAGCAGGTAACCTTTAAGTTTGTCTGTTATAAAAGTTTTGAGAGTAGTCTTGTTAAAGCCAAATCGCTCTTCAATCACAAACGTACTATACAGCTGAAAAGGAATTGTGAGAATATCGGAAGCAAAATAAAGGATACCAAAAAAATACAATGATGCCACTATATTCAATGGAGCCACTCCCCTGAGCCAGGTATCCAGCTCACCAAACCAGCCAAAGTACAGCATACTCATTGTCACGGCAAAGCTGAGCGCTGAGGTGAGCATCGAAAAATTATTAGACACACGATGATACTCCTGCGACTTTTTGTACTGCTCTTCATCGTATATTCCCTGCAATTTTGGGGGTACAGGGAGCTTTCTGTTTTTATCGTTGAGGTAAGACAGCACCTTGTCAAAAAGAAAATCGAATGTTGTGATACCCAGCAATAAATAAAGTATAGTCTGCTCCTGCATGTTTTCTTTTTTCAGGCAAAAATATAGGATCGTATTCGGTTTACCCTTCACATCCCCAAAAACCTGATATGTCGGCAGGTTATCTTCCGGCGCTTTATTGGGGCACACATTTATCCGCAATTCATCAATTTCGTATAGGTATATGCAAATGGCGATATATCACACCTGTTTTTTACTATCTAGCTTTGCATCAAACTTATAGGGATGAAAACTTCTACTCTGTCCTTTGACGATACCAAGATAGCATTTGGTGATAAGTCTGAAAGCGAATTGCGCATGATGCACTTTCTGTTTTCGACCATGAACTACCCCTTCATTGCCGATTTTGGCATCTGGTCTACCCTCACTGCGCTCAAACTGGGACTGCCTGTAAAGGGACTCATCCGCAAAACGATCTTTGCTCAATTTTGCGGGGGCGAATCTCTGGAGGGATGCAAAAGTACCATCGATAAATTGGGCCAATCAAACATCAAAGCCATTCTGGACTTTTCTGCCGAGGGCGAAAAAACAGAGGAAGGCTTTGAAGCTAATATGGAAGAAACACTCCAAGCCATTCGGTTTACCGAAGGTTCTGAGAACACGCCCATAGCGGTAATGAAACTAACTGCTTTTATCGATTTTGATATTCTGGTAAAAGTGCAAAATGGCCAGCCCCTGAACTCGGAAGAAAAAGAGAAATACAGCCGGTTTGAAACACGTATAAAAACGATATGCCAGCAGGCTGTGACCAGCGATAGGTCCCTATACATAGATGCGGAAGAATCCTGGATACAAGAGGCCATAGATCAGGTAGCCATCCGCATGATGCTTACCTTCAACAAAGAAAAAACCTACATTTTCAACACATACCAACTCTACAATGTACACGCCCTAAATAACCTAATGACAGCCCACCAGCTGGTTGCCGGCGAGGGTTGCTTTTTTGGGGCCAAACTCGTAAGAGGTGCCTACATGGAAAAAGAACGCGAACGCGCGGAAGAGCTAGGCTATCCGGACCCCATCCAGCCCAACAAGTCCGCATGCGACCATGACTATGATCAGGCACTGCGCTATTGCATCAACCATCTGGAAAACTTGTCCCTATGTGCAGGCACACACAATGAGCAAAGCTGTGCATTGCTTGCAGAACTGATCGATGACAAAGACCTACAACACAACGACCCCAGGGTATATTTTGCCCAGCTCTATGGCATGAGTGACAATATATCCTACAAGCTGGCGCATGAAGGCTACAACGTGGCTAAATACGTGCCTTATGGTCCTGTAGCCAAAGTGATGCCCTACCTCATTCGTAGAGCCGAAGAAAATACAGCCATGGCCGGGCAGTCCAGCCGCGAATACCGCATGGTAAAAAAAGAACTACAAAGGCGCAGGGAAGTTAAAGCCGGCGTTAGTGTGTAAGCACCTGCATTCGGTGTGCATCGAGGTTGAGCAGAATAAACAACAAAACCGTAAACGACCAGAGAGACGAACCTCCGTAGCTAAAAAACGGCAGGGGTATACCTATAACCGGGAAAAGGCCGATCGTCATGGCTATGTTGACCATAAAATGAAACAAAAGCACTGACAATACTGCATAACCATACACACGGGCAAAACGAGACTTTTGCCGCTCGGCTATCATCGAAATCCGGATGAGTAAGGTACTAAACAGGGCAATCAAAATAACACTGCCTACCCAGCCGTGCTCTTCTCCCAGCGTACAAAAAATAAAGTCTGTACTTTGCTCGGGCACAAAATCGAACTTGGTCTGGGTACCATTCAAAAAACCTTTACCAAACAACCCTCCCGATCCTATGGCTATTTTAGATTGAGTCACATTCCACCCTACTCCCAGTGGATCAATATCGGGATTGAAAAGAGAAATCACCCGATTTCTCTGGTGTGGCTTCAATACATCGGTCATGATAAAGTCAACACTTTTCACCATACCCACCACCAGTACCACAACTCCGATGATCAGTAAAATCTTCTTGAAATTTTTGATGGACAGTCCTATAGCTATGAGTGCCAGTGTGCCCGTAACAATAAAAATAAGGGTTTGATCTACCAGTAAAGACACGATAAACAAAGCTACCACTCCCAAACCCAGCACAAATATCATGGGAGACAATCCCTCACGATAATACACCAGCACAAACGCTCCGAACACCATAGCTGACCCCAAATCACCCTGAAGTATAATGAGAAGAATCGGCACACCTATCAGTGCCCCTGCTATCAATTGATTTTTGGTATTATCTAGTTTTACATTGACCGTACCTAAAAATTTAGCAATTGCCAGTGCCGTAGCAAACTTGGCAAATTCAGACGGCTGCAGCCTAAATCCTCCTATCTGAAACCACGACTTAGAACCTGCTACCATAGTACCCATGCCTAACACCGCTATGAGCAGCAGGATCATCAAAGCATAGAATACATAAGCAAAAGAATCGTAAAACTTAAAGTCGAGCATCATCACTCCCAGGATGAGCAAAAACGAGGTACCAATCCATATCAGTTGCTTACCCGCGTTGGTTTTGAGCGAAAACATAGACACGGCCAGCTCCTCATCGTACACTGCCGCATAAATATTAAACCAACCCCAAAACACCAATATCAGGTACAATAGTACTGTAAGCCAATCTATACGATCGATGACACTGCCTCTTCCCATCAGAATAAAAAATCTCCTTTTAACACAAACTCTTCTAGCCAGGGGCGCGTGATCTCTCCACGCACGTGCTCTTCTATGAGCAAACTGGCAATAGATGCAGCAGCTCTACCTCCCCAGCCAGCATTTTCCACATACACCGCTATGGCTATTTGTGGGTTTTCTTTGGGGGCAAAAGCCATAAACACAGAGTGGTCTTCTCCGTGAGGGTTTTCTACTGTACCTGTTTTTCCACATATGGCTATATCTTTGATAATTGCCCGCTGGCCTGTGCCGTACAATGCCTGCTCCATGCCACTTATTACCGGAGGAAAATGTTCAGCTGCTATGTGTGTATCTACCCTTGTGGTATACTTTGGATCCAAATAGCCACTATCACCCACCCCTTTGGTCACGTGGGGTATGTAGTAGTAGCCTTTGTTGGCCATAATAGCAGCCAGGTTAGCCATTTGGATGGGATTGAGAGTGATTTCACCCTGCCCTATACTCAATGAATAAATATTGGAAAATTTCCAGCGTCCTGTTCCGTACAGGTTGTTGTATAGCGCCGGTCCGGGTATTTGCCCCGCTCCCTCTCCGGGCAAGTCTACCCCCAAAGGCTGACCAAGACCAAACTGGGACACCATCTCTTTCCACCGACGCAAACCAATAGGCGCCTGTTTGAACTGACTCTTTGGGTCGCCGGGAACTCCCCGGGTGATCAACCTTCTAAACACTTTATAAAAGTAATTGTTGGAAGAATACTTGATGGCCTTCTCCATGTCATAATCACCAAAAGGTGCATGGTCGCCTATCAGCGAGTGATCACAATAAATTTGCTCATCAGCACTTACCACCCCCTCTTGCAAGGCCACCAATCCCTGAATAATCTTAAAAATAGATCCCGGCGGATACATGGCCATCAGGGGCCTGTTGAATAAAGGCTGCAAAGAGTCATTGACAATGGAGCTAAAGTTCTTACCGAAATTTCTACCAGCCAGCAGGTTTGGATCGTAACTCGGACTGGACACAAACGATAGTATTTCACCCGTAGCAGGCTCTATGGCTACCACACTTCCTATTTTGCCGTCCATGAGCTTTTCGGCATACTCCTGCAAATCTAAATCTATCGTGAGTTGTATATTTTCTCCCGGAATCGCAAGAGTATCCAAAGACCCTCCTTTAAAAGACCCTTTTTCAATCCCGCGGACATTTACCATCTTAAATTTTACTCCTCTGCGTCCACGCAGCTGCTCTTCATAAGAAGATTCTATTCCCGTAATGCCTATATAATCCCCGGACTTGTAATAATTGGAAGTGTCTTTATCCAACTGCCGCGGGCTGATCTCGCCGATATATCCGAATACATTAGCCAGGCCGTTGTGCGAATATTTGCGTACAGTTCTGGCTTTAGGGTAAAACCCGCGAAAGTTCACCATCTGATCCTGTATCCTGGCAAAATCCTCATTGCGCAGCTGCTTGATAAACTGGGAAGGTTTGATATCGGAATAGCGTGAAGCTTTTCTCATTTTTTCTTCAAACTCAGCCCGCTCCAGACCAAAAGCCTTGCAGAATGCTACTGTATCCAGAAACTGCACTTCTTGCGGCACTACCATCAGATCATAACTCGGCTCGTTGTATACCAGCAGCTTGCCATTGCGATCAAACATCAGCCCTCTATACGGATATTCTATTATTTCCTGAACAATATTACTCTCAGCTGCCAGCCTGTAGCTTTGATTCAACACCTGTATAGAAAAAAGTTTGGATGCAAAAATGACTCCTATCAGTAGTATAAGCCCTCTAATAATATACTTTCTGCTATCCAACATGATTTTTCAATTTGACAGTATTACACGATTTACTGCATAATATTAGAACTATTGCTATCCGATTAGGTTTCGGACAGGTGCTATCATTTCTCTTTATTTAAAAACAAATACTGAATGATCAGTACCACTACGGTGGTAAACAGTGAGCTATAAAAAGCCTTCGTTAGTGTTGCCCAAAAATTGGCAAAACCAAATGCCTCTACAAAAAATAAAATAAGACAATGTACAAAAACCAACGGATAGGTATAGGTAGCAAACCACTTTATTCCCTGCCTGTTGATCTGTATCCGATCTGCTGCTCCATACCCACTACCGGGACTCAATAGATTGATCCAATGCGGGCGTACAAACATCACGAATGTAGAAGCAGAGGCGTGCACTCCCTGGGTGTTGTAAAATACATCTATACAAAGTCCGGCAACAAAGCCAAAGATCAATTGCAGCAGTGGTGTAGTTTCTGCCGGTACTATCAGCAATGCCAACAGGTAAAAAAAACAAAACGCAGCACCAAACAACACCAGGTCTTTGAATACAAAAACCTGTGCCAGTAGTATAACCAACGTGACAAGTACTATTCCCAATACACCGTATTTATTCATAGCGTTTTACTTGTGCGTTTTCGAGTGAATCTTTTTGTTCTTTGCGAGTATAGTCTACCAGATACACATACGACAGCCTGTAAAAGTCTGTAGCCAGCTTTGCCCTCACACTGTAGAATGTATCGTCATCTGCTATAGCCACATCGTCGACCACACCCACCACTGTACCCGGCGGAAATGTGGCATTATAGCCGGAAGTCAGTATGGTATCTCCTCTGGAAAGAGTAAGGTGTCTTGGCAAAAACTGTATATCGACATACATAGGGTCCCGGCCGTCCCATGCTGTGGTGCACAACGAACCGCTCGGTTTGTGTAGCGAAGATACCAGCATAGCACCATGCAAAACAGAAGCTACAGAAGCAAAGTGATCGGACACTGCTACTACTCTACCGACTGCCCCTCGGGGGCCTACTACTCCCATTCCTTTATATACTCCCTCTTTCCGGCCTTTGTCTATCGTTATATGATTGTGTTGTAAAAACACCGAATTGTTAATCACCTTGGCCGGGCTAAAAACCCACAGTGACGAGTCTACTTCTACCGAATCTTTAACTAAAACGGCTACACTATCCGGTGAATTATACAGCTGCTGCTTGAGTAGGGCATTTTCGGCTGCCAGAATTCTATTTTTTTCTGTTAGGTCGAAAAAGCCAAAAAAGTCGTTTGAAGCTTCGCTAATGCCTGCCGTAACAGCATTGGCCGAATTGAAGTAGCGTGCTCCCTGATAGCTGTTGTTTTCTACAATCAACCAAAAACTAAGACCCTCCAGCAATGCGAATAATAAAAACGATCGGTAACGAAATAAAAACTGAAGAAGTCTCCGCATCTATATCATTGCATTAATACTGCTTTGAATTTTTGAATGTCTTTGAGCGCAGCTCCTGTACCCTTTACCACGGCCAACAGCGGATCTTCTGCCACATGAATAGGCAATTTGGTTTTGGCTGCCAGACGTTTGTCCAGTCCCCGGAGCAATGCACCTCCTCCTGTAAGGTAGATGCCATTATCATAAATATCGGCCGACAGCTCGGGTGGAGCTATTTCCAGCGCCTTGAGTACCGCTTCTTCTATCTTCGATACAGACTTGTCTATAGCAAATGCTACTTCCGAATACGATAGGTCTATCACCTTGGGGATACCCGTCATCAGGTCTCTTCCTCGTATATCAAAATCTTCCGGTGGTTCTTCCAGTTCGGTCAGAGCAGATCCAATAGTGATTTTCACTTTTTCAGCCGTACGCTCACCTATCAGCAGGTTGTGCTGCCTTCTCATATAGTCGAGAATGTCTTTGTTGAACGCATCTCCGGCTACTCGAATAGACTGATCGCATACTATACCCGACAAAGCTATCACAGCAATTTCGGTAGTACCCCCTCCTATGTCCACAATCATACTACCCACAGGCCTGTCTATCTCTATCCCTATACCAATAGCTGCTGCTATAGGCTCAGAAATCATAAACACTTCCTTCGCTCCGGCATGTTCTGCAGAGTCTCTTACAGCACGTTTTTCTACTTCAGTAATACCCGACGGTATACAGATTATCATACGGTGCGAAGAGGGAAAGAAACGCTTTTTATGATCATCTATCATATTGATCATACCACGAATCATAAATTCTGCTGCCTGAAAATCAGCGATTACACCATCTTTGAGTGGGCGGATGGTTTTAATATTATCATGGGTTTTCTCATGCATCTGCATGGCTTCATTGCCAATAGCCAGTACTTTGTTTTTAGCCTTGTCTATAGCGATAATAGACGGCTCATCTACCACTACCTGGCCTTTGTGAATAATAAGCGTATTGGCTGTGCCCAGGTCTATTGCTATATCGCTTGAGAAAAAATCGAATATGCCCATGCTGTTGAGTTCCTTTTATGTATGAATTGACGGAAAATTACAAAATAGTTTTAATAAATAAGTCATAGCCGACAGGTTTCACTCCAGTGCCTGCTGGCGGCACTCTGCGAGCCTTGCTGCCGGGGTTGGTTTTTAGTGTTTAAAGTGTCTGGTGCCGGTAAATACCATAGCCATACCATGCGCATCGCAGTAGTCTATAGACAGTTGATCTTTAATCGACCCACCAGGTTGTATCACAGCCTTGATGCCTGCTTTGTCGGCCAGCTCTACACAATCCGGAAACGGGAAGAAAGCATCTGAAGCCATGGCTGCTCCTTCCAGGCTCAGCCCAAAAGATTCGGCTTTATCCAGTGCCTGCTTCAGCGAATCCACTCGGGACGTTTGCCCTGTACCACTGGCTACAAGCCGATCTGCTTTCGCAAAAACAATGGTATTGGACTTGGTATGTTTGGCTACTTTCGATGCAAAAATCAGTGCCGCTACTTCCTCCTCAGTAGGTGCTACTTTGGTCACCGTCTTCAGGTCTGCAGCTGCATCGGTAATATTATCTATATCCTGCTCTATTACACCATTGAGCAGCGACTTAAATTGTTTTTTCTGGTTGGCTTTTTTCTTTTCTACCAACAGAATTCTGTTCTTTTTAGACTTGAGCACTTCCAGCGCATCCTCATCAAAGGCTGGCGCAATCAATATCTCGAAGAAAAGCTTGTTGAGCTCATTGGCTGCTGCCAGATCTACTGTGGCATTGGTCGCCAGTACTCCTCCAAAAGCCGATACATTGTCGGCCTCCAGGGCTTTGAGGTATGCTTCGCAGGTAGTATCTGCTATAGCTACTCCGCAGGCATTGGTATGCTTGATGATAGCAAAGGCGGTTTGACCTTCAAATTCGTTGACTAAGGACAAGGCTGCATCTACGTCCACCAGATTGTTGTACGACAGCTCTTTTCCGTTTAACTGATCAAACAGCTCGTTAAGATCGCCAAAGAAACGCCCTTTCTGGTGCGGGTTTTCACCGTACCGTAGCACCTTGCCATTTCGCACACTTACTTTCAGCGAAGGCTCTTCTTCACTGGCATTGAAATATGAAAAAATGGCTGAGTCGTAGTGCGAGGATATATCGAATGCTTTACCGGCAAACTTTTTACGCTGCTCCAGCGAAGTAGCGCACTCCTGCTCCTGCAGCATACTTAAAGTCTCGCCATATTGCTCCCGCGACGACACTATGAGTACATCCTGAAAGTTTTTGGCTGCTCCGCGAATCAGAGAAATTCCTCCAATATCTATTTTTTCGATTATATCTGCTTCTGAGGCACCTGATGCCACTGTTTCTTCAAACGGATAGAGATCTACTACCACCATATCTATATCGGGTATGTTGTAGGTGGCTTTCTCTTTTTCATCTCCTTCATGGCCCCTTCTGTTCAGTATACCTCCAAATACCATCGGGTGCAGCGTTTTTACCCTGCCTCCAAAAATAGAAGGGTAATCGGTCAGGCTTTCTACTGCAGTAACGGGTATACCCAGTTCTTCGATAAAGGTCTGGGTTCCTCCGGTAGAAATTAGCTGTACACCATTGGCATGTAAGGTTTTTACAATTTCATCCAGATTGTCTTTGTGATATACTGATATTAGGGCTGAGGTAATTTTTTTCATTCGTAAATTCTCTTTCTATCAAAGGCTCAAATAGTATCGTTTGTCTGGCGAGTGTACCCGAAAACGATTGGTTGTAAAACAAGCTGCAAAACTACTTTTTTATTATCTGTATTTCACAGTATTCTAAGCGAAAGATTTTCGTAAAGGAGTGAGAATTAAGCGAATGATTTACAAAATAGCACGATCCGGCTACTGGCCATTTTTTTCGATATACCGATGCACCTCGCGAGGGAAGTGAGCATACTCCAGTTCGTGGATTTTAGCGGCTATATCGTCGGGAGTATCGTCTGGTGCTATAGCTGTATTGGCCTGAAAAAGGATTTTACCGTCATCGTAAATTTCATTGACCAGATGAATCGTGATTCCACTTTCTTTTTCACCGTTTTTTTTCACCGCTTCATGTACATGCATACCATACATCCCTTTGCCTCCATACTTAGGCAAAAGTGCCGGATGGATGTTGATGATCTTATCCGGGTATGCTGCAATAAGTTGAGTGGGCACCAACCATAAAAAGCCAGCCAACACGATAAAATCCACCTCAGCTGCCTTCAATTCATCGAGCAAACGATCTGAGTGGTAGCAGTCTTGCCTGTTGAACACAACTGTCGGCACCCCATGGTTTTTAGCTCGGGTAAGTGCATAGGCATTGGCATTGTTACTCGCCAGCAGGGCTATATCAATACCTGGCTGATCTTTAAAATATTCAAAAAACCTTTCCGCGTTTGTGCCTCCTCCCGATGCAAAAATGGCAATTTTAGTTTTCAATGTGCTTCTAATTTATGAGTGTCATGCTCAGCACTCCTCCTACCATCAACCACTTGCAATACTGGCTTAGTAGGTAGAAGTGTCGCTTGGTATCAGCCCTGACCAATTTGTAAATCAAAAAAACCGATGGCACTAACAGCACCAGAAAGTAACTGGTAATTGTCACACTATCCATCAGTGTGGCGAAATAAAACAGACTTATGGTAAAACCCAAAATCAAAACGTAAAGCACCCATTTTGTCTTCCGAATACCCAAAACAATGGGCAAGGATTTACATCCAAATGCTTCATCGCCTTTCATATCTTCTATGTCTTTGATTATCTCCCGAATAAGGGTGATGCCAAAGGCAAAAAAGGCGTAAATAAAAATATAAAACTCTGCGGATCGGTAGTACACAGCCAACACCAGCAATGACAACCCGGTAAGAAAAGCAACGGCCATATTGCCAAGCAATGGTAGTCGCTTGAGTTGATTGCTGTAAAACCACAATAGAAAAGCTGCAAACAAATTGATAAGCCCTATCCACAAAGACACCCAGGCACCTAATGCTATCCCTACAGCATTGAATATCAGGTGCCATGCCAGCACCGGCCTTCTACTCAGCTTATTGCCCACTATCACCTTGTCGGGCTTGTTGATCATGTCTATTTTGATATCGTAGTAGTCGTTGATATAATATCCCGCTGCGGCTATAATGATCGTACTGACAGACAACATAAACAGAGAAGGATCGGTGAGCACCTCTCCCGCCCGATCTCTAAATCCGGTCAGGAATACTGCCGCACAATATTGAGTCAGGAGAATAATCAGCAGGTTTGGTGTGCGCGACAACCTGAGTACCTGCCACAAGGACGATATAGACAAAACCTTGGTCATGCGGTCAAAGATACGATACCCGGCGCACTATCAGCACAAGGGTAAATAAAAGCAATATGATTTCCGGAATACCCGGCTTGTGTAGGAGGGAGGAAAAGCCAATCCGGCTAACAAAAGAGCAGGCGGCTAATAGGTAGTCCGCATGCTGGTGCGGACAGGGTGGCGGTTACTTCTTTTTCCAGTTTTTTCTTAGGTCAGATATTTTGAGCACAGGCGAATCAAATGCCATGGTGTCTGTACCAATCTCTACGGCATTGGCTTTCCAATTGTCGTGCAGCTTAGAAGGCACAATCTTTTTCAATTCCACGCCGGACTTTACCAGCACATAGGCTATCAGCTGTATATCTTCATTACTCACATCATCTCCATAGTAGAGGGCATTAGACGGATGGTCTGCAAAACTTTCGTCGGGCAGACGCTCGTGAATATAAAAACCATACTTACGCAGACCGTAGATTTTATCATCATCTTTGGCTTTGGTATAGTATCGCACCACCATGTCCTGTCTGGACTCTGGTGGTGTTAATTTTGCCATTACTTTTTCTTTATAATTTTTCATCAAGCCGGCGAAGTACTCTTCATCGGACTGATCGGCTACCGGTGTAACTGTTTTCTGTGCCGACGATTTCTTTGGCGGATCGTCCACTATTTTTTCTTCCGCTTTTACCGGTTGCTTTTTCTTTTCTTGCTGGGGTTTTGTGGTACTGGGGTTGGCTTCAGAGTGACTTTCGGTCTTTAGGTGGGCGTTGTTCTTTCTGTCTTTGTATCGCTTTTCGGGTGGGCGGTTGTTGTGATCTATACAGGTATTGAGCACAGCTCCAAAAGCAATAATCAAAATGACAAATAGCACATTGGCTAAAGACAACCATTCGGGATTTTTTGACTCTGACATTTCTTAGTTTTTTTTAATATTTAAATCTAGCAATTTGAATTATAGGAACAAAACGAAACAATTTATAGCGGAAATAATAACCGTTTTACCGTAGTTTTTATACAAAAAATCATTAATTTGATAGGTGATACCATCATAAAACAATATGTGATTTTTAACCCTTCTAAAAAAGACCGATATGAAAAGTACCATTACCCTTATTTTGTGTTGTTTAATTTCAGTTGGCATGCAGGGACAGGAAATGAGTAAAATGACGGATCCGAGAGATGGGAAGATATACAATACAGTGGATTTAAAAATTACCCTCGAAGGAGGTATTTATGTTCACCGCGTGTGGATGGCCGACAACCTGAGTTACGCTTCCGAAAACTCGGTTTGTTACAAAAACGAACCCGCTTACTGCGATGCTTTTGGACGCCTCTACAACTGGGCCGATGCGCAGAAAGTTTGCCCTGAGGGCTGGCACCTGGCCACCGCCAAAGAGTGGAAAGAGGTTATAGGCACCTTTGGAGGCATCTACAAAGCCGGAAAGGCACTTAAAAAAGACGGTGCTAGCAACCTCAACATGCTCATGGGTGGTTTTGGCGATGCTGCCGACGTATTTAGCGACGTAGGCAAAAGCGCCAACTACTGGCAACTCGGCGAGGAAAAAAAACATACTGCTCCTATGATCTCTATCCATGGATCTCATGACGAACTCTCTGAAGTACAAATTAGAAAATCTAACTACAATAGCTGCAGGTGTGTAGAAAATTACTGATGATATACATCCGGCGTTGAACTCAGGCTTTGAAGTGTACTTCAAAGCCTGTTTTTTTTTACTCCTCCGGATATTGATAGCCGTACTTTTCGGTAATCTCTTTCTTTTTCATTTCCAGCACTTCCATTGTCAGGGGAATCTCTTCCAAAGGCTTATCTCTGGCTCCTGTTTGCTGCTCAGCTATTTTGTCTACTATATCCAGCCCCTCTACCACACGACCAAAAACTGTATAGTCTCCGTCCAGATGAGGCGCTCCACCTTTTGTAGTGTATACATTGACCTGCTCCGGACTCAAGGCTTTTTTTCTGATCTTTACATTGAGCTCCTTTTCAGCCATATCCACACACTCCAAAAACAACTTCTGCATACCTTCCTGATCACCATTGCGCTGCATTTCGAGCAGTTTGTCTCTCAAATCTGCATGACTCTCGTATTGCACGAGTTGGTTCACCGCTTTATTTAGTGCCCTGTGATCTATAGAAAACTGCTCCAGCTGCTCCTGACTAAACGTCTTGCCATGAACAATATAAAACTGACACCAACTCGACTTTTTCTCAGGGTTTACCTGATCGCCCTGTCGGGCAGCTGCCAAAGCTCCTTTTTCGTGAAAAAATTTAGTAACGATTTCCGCATCTATACGGTCACTACTGCGAGTATCCTCCTTGGCATCTATATCGCCTCCCTGTACCATAAATCCTTTGATGATCCTGTGAAATACTGTACTGTCGTATCTGCCTGAGCGGGCCAGCTTCAGAAAATTCTCTTTATGCAAGGGTGTCTCATCGTACAATATGGCCTTCATATCTCCATAAGGAGTATGGATCACCACCACATAATCCTTATTCTTATTGCAGGAAATAAGCAGTACGCTGCATAGCAGCATCACAAATATTTTTTTAGTCATAGCTCGTATGGGTCGTTTGGTTTTTTGAGTGGTCAAAATTATAAAATCTACAAACTTAGCGATGGTCTACTCTTCATTATTTAGAATCAATTGTGCAGCGTTCACTTCATGGATTGCTGTCGCCTGATCTCTGCCAAAATGGCTCCTCCTCCATTATCGAGCACATACTTACCCAGCGCCTGCCCCGCTTCTTCAGGCGTGTCATACCCGCTGGTTGTAGTGTGTACTACCATTTCGCTTCCATCAAGGCTTATAATACCTCCCCGCAGGTTTATTTTTCCCGATGATACTTCCGCATATCCAAAAATCGGCACGCTGCATCCTCCCTGCATCGTTTTCAGGTAAGCTCGCTCAGCCAACACAGCCTTTTCCGACACTTCATGATTGATACACTTGCGTACAAAGTGCTTTTTGCTGTCGTCGAGAGAAGCCTCTACCTCAATGGCTATGCTTCCCTGCCCCACGGCCGGCGTAAACCTATCCACATCCATGGTAGCAGCTATCATGTCATTGTAGCCCATTCTGTTCACTCCGGCGTATGCCAGAAACAACGCATCGCACACCCCTTCCTCCATCTTTCGGATACGGGTTTGCAAATTGCCACGCACAGGAACTGTACTTATGTGCGGGTAATGTTTTTTCAAAAAGGCAATTCTTCGGGTAGAAGATGTTCCAATTACCAATTGAGGGTCGTCCAGATTTATACCTGCACCGGGGGCAATCAACACATCGTTTACAGGTTCTCGCTCTCCAAAAGCAATCAATTCAAACCCCTCGGGCAACTCAGACTGCATGTCTTTTGCACTATGCACAGCTATGTCAATAGCACCTGATGCCAGTTGTTCTTCGATTTCCTCGGTAAACACCCCTTTACTGCCTATTTTGGCTATGGTTACATCCAAAATCTTGTCCCCTTTGGTCTCTATGGGTATGATTTCAGTATCTGCTCCGGCTTGTTGCAGCCGCTGCTCCACATAATGCGCCTGCCACATGGCCAGCTTACTCCCTCTGGTTCCTATCTTTATCTTCATATCGTCTTATTTTGCCGTCATTGCTTTCCCTATCCGCAACGACATGTCCATGAAAAGAATTTTAGGACTGGCATTTCTTCCCAAATAATAATGTGCTTTATTCAGCTCTTCGGCTATTTTTTCCAGTGCCGGCAAGCTGAGTGCTTTGCCAAAATTCTGAGCAAAAGCACTTTCTTCCTCATTGAGTCGTAGTTGGTTTGTAGTACCCATCTGCGACATGAGTGCCTCACGCATCATGGTGAGTCCGTACATCAGCAGCATCATTTGTGCCGACTTATTCATGGCAGAAAAAGCATCGTTCATTGCTGTAAGAGCTGTATAGTTGTGTGTCCAGCACAAACGCATCCAATCTCTAAACATCTTGTGCGCATCGTCTTCCACCTCGTCTATGAGCGTATCCGCTTTGCTAAGGTTGCCTTCGGCCAGTGCAGCTATTTTATGTGCTTTTTCTTCGCTCAGCTGATATTTGCCTTGCAGGTGTTGAATGATTTCTTCTTCATTAAATGCCCTGATTTTAAACAACTGGCACCTGGATAAAATAGTGGTAAGCAACTTTTCGTAATCGTTGGTCACCAATAAAAATATCGTTCTTTCTGAAGGTTCTTCCAATACTTTCAGGATGCCATTAGCCGCATTCACGTGCATATACTCCGGCAACCATATCAGCATGATTTTATATTTGGCTTCAAAAGCCTTCAAAGAAAGGTTTTTGATAATATTACGGCTTTCTTCTTTTGATATATTGGCTTGTTTATTTTCTGCCCCGTAAGATGCCGACCATTGTTCTATTCCCTGATAGGGATTATTTAAAGCAAACGTCCTCCACTCGGAAAGATAGCTGGAGCTTACCACGTTTTTACCGGTCACTTTTTTAGTTGAACTTACCGGAAAAACAAATTGTACATCGGGGTGCACCAGCTTGTCTATTTTTATACAGGAAGAACACTCGCCACAGGAGTCATTGTCTGTGGGATTTGCGCAGTTGATGTATGTAGCAAAAGCCAGCGCCATTGCCAGATTAGCACTGCCTTCCGGACCAAAGAACAACTGTGCGTGTGCCACATGGTTATCCTTTACAGCAGCTATCAGTTTTTGCTTGCTTTCTTCGTGCCCTATGATATCCGAAAACCTCATGTCTTTGTTTTGTTTTCCCAGCTACGGTATGGTTTCGACCGTCTGTATACTTCTTCAAAAATTGTATCATCCTGCGTCGACCATTCTTTTGTTTTCCTTCTCATGGCGATAGCTGCAGTTTGTTTTGCTTTTTCCAGATCGTATGTAGTAAAGGCTTCTTTACCTCCCCAACTAAACGACGGAATCATTCCGGGAGGATACCCCGCTCCGTATACATTGGTGGCCATGCCTACACTGGTGCCTGTATTAAACATCGTATTGATACCACACCGCGAATGGTCGCCCATCACCAGTCCACAAAACTGCAATCCAGTCTCACCAAAGGCATCATTTGAGTAATCCCACACTTTCACCTGAGTATAGTTGTTTTTCAGGTTCGAGGTATTGGTATCGGCTCCCATATTGCACCATTCGCCGATCACGGAGTTGCCGAGGTATCCTTCGTGCCCTTTGTTGCTGTAGCCCATGATCACCGAATTGCCTATTTCTCCCCCTACTTTGCAATGTGGCCCAAAAGTTGAATCTCCTCTTACTTTGGCTCCCATGCTTACCTGCGCAAATTCTCCCATTGCAAAAGGCCCTCTGATGATGGCTCCTTCCAGAACTTTAGCATATCTACCTATATAGATCGGGCCATTTTCCGCATTGAGTATGGCAGCCTTTACATCTGCTCCTTCTTCCAAAAATACCTGATCGGAGTTATAAACCCGTGTAAAAGGATCATTTAAGGGTGCTGACTTTCTTCCCTTCGTAATGAGGTCAAAGTCGGCTCGTATCTGATCTCCGTTTTTGATAAAAATATCCCACGGACGGTTAATCCGTGTAAGGTCTCCTTGAAAATGTATTTTTTTTCCTTTTGGTGCCACTTCACTTCCATAGGTTGGGGATTCAGTGCATCGGGCAGCCAAGAACACACCTTCCTGCACGAGTTTTTCACCCACGCTTAGACGCAAAACAGCCTCTACCAAGGCAGGGGAAGGACATAGTGAAGCGTTGATCACCAAACACTCTTCCTCCAGATTTTCAGATGGGAATCTTCCCAGATAAGGCTCTGTAATAAAAGACGCTTTTTCAGAAAGGTAATGCGCCCACTTTTCATGAATTTGCAATATTCCTACCCTTATTTCTCCGATAGACCGAGTATAGGTAATTGGTAGTAGCTGAGACCTTGTTTCAGCTATATCGAGGAGAAAAATCTTCATCGGGCAAAAATAAAAAAGTCTTCAAGAAATTGAATTCCTGAAGACCTTTATATCCGAAGGGATTTCTTTTATTTGTTTCTGTACCTTTTGTTGAATTTCTCAACTCTACCAGCAGTATCCACAAAGAGTTTCTTACCTGTATAAAAAGGATGCGAAGCAGAACTAACTTCCACTTTGATCACTGGGTACTCGTTACCATCTTCCCACTTGATTGTCTCGCTAGAGCTCATAGTAGATTTGGTAATAAATTTGAAGTCGCTAGACGTGTCGTGAAAAACAACTTCTCTATATTCCGGATGTATGTCTTTTTTCATCTTGTGTGATGTTTTTGTCTGTGTCGATTTTCCTAAAAAGGAGTGCAAAAGTAGAAAGAATAGATTAAATCACAAACTATTCATCATAATTAACCCCAAAAGAAAAGAAATTTATTTCATTCCCACCAACAATTGCCCGAATCCTCTGTATAATTGACCTATCACTTACAATTGGTACGGTCTCCCGTTTGTCTATGAAGCTATTCACCTACATCACTCTATTGCTTGTCTCCCTCTGCCCTTTGACTGTAGTGGCTCAAAGCGCCTATGCCCCACTCAACAGCGACTATTACCACCTGATAGACCGATATCAGGTAATCGAAGGCAATCTTTCAAGAAATCCTATACACAGCACCTTCAAACCATACCAGCGCATTCACATTGCTGCATTTACAGATTCACTTACTGCTTCTAGTCATCCTTTTGATCAGAGCAATATAGACTATCTCCAGACAGACAATTGGGAGTTTTTTGAAAACAAAAAAGCCAACAGCAGAAAACCATTTCTCAAGCATTTTTATAAAAAGAAACCTGATTTGGTATTTGTAGACTCCAAAGATTTTGATCTGCATGTAAAACCGGTTTTCTATTTCGGCGCAGGGCGAGATGCGCAAAGCGCTAGCAGCCCGTATGTAAACAGCAGAGGGGTAGAACTACGGGGAAAAATAGACCGGAAAATATCTTTTTACTCTTTTCTTACTGAAAATCAGGCTGTATTTCCTCGCTATGTTCAAAACTACGGAAGTCGATTTGGGGCTGTACCAAACGAAGGCTTCTGGAAACTCTTTGGCTCCAGCGGATATGATTTTTTCACTGCCCGAGGCTATATTCAGTTCAATGCCACCAAACACATTGGAGTCCAATTCGGTCACGATAGAAATTTTATTGGCAATGGCTACCGCTCTATTTTACTATCCGATTACTCAGCTCCTTATCCTTTTATCAAACTGCAAACAAAAATATGGCGTCTTCAATATACCAACCTCTACGCAGAACTGACCGCAGACGCCCCCTACTCTCCCACCGGGTCGTTAGGCACCAAGGAGTTTCCCAAGAAGTTTATGACTATGCATCACCTGAGCGTGAATGTGTCGGACAAACTAAATCTGGGCATATTCGAGGCAGTAGTATTTCACAGGGGAGACAGCACCGGCACGGCTATAGAGTTCAACTACCTGAATCCGGTAATTTTTTACAGCTCGATAGAACAACAAACAGGAAGCCCCGACAATGCCCTGCTCGGCCTGGATGCTACCTGGTATGCCAGACCCGGCCTGGCTTTTTACGGGCAATTTATTCTGGACGAACTCATAGTTAGCGAACTCAAATCCGACAGAGGGTGGTGGGGCAACAAATACGCCTATCAGATAGGAGCAAAATATTTCAACGCATTCCGCATCCATACACTAGACCTGCAAGCTGAATACAATTACGCTCGGCCGTTTACATACACCCATGAGTCTATATTTACCAACTTCGCACACTACCGCCAGCCGTTGGCTCATCCGCTTGGCGCCAACTTCAAGGAACGTATATTTATAGCCCGCTACCAACCCCTTGAAAAACTTTTCCTTACACTCAAAATCATTCAGGCCAGATACGGGAGCGATCCCGAAGGTGAAAATTTTGGAGGCAATGTACTCCTGTCATACAATACCCGAATGAACAACCAACGCCCTGACACTGACTATGGCTACCAAACGGGTGACGGCCTGTCAAACCAACTCAATTTTATAGACATCACAGCGTCCTACAGGCTAAAGCACAACCTTTTTGTTGATCTAAAGCACATATACCGAAAAATGAGCAGCGAAGACCCTGCAGCAAATTTCAACACGCAGTTTTCATCGCTGGCCCTGCGACTTAATATTGCAGCCCGCGATTACAGCTTTTGATTGTTGGGTGTAGTTTCGTAAATTGCCTCCTGTGAAAAAATCATTTTTTTACCATTGCCGTATGCATAGTATGTGTTTTCACTCACTATAAATTCCGCACACAGGGAAAACATACCGGATTGTGTGGGCCGGCAAATGAACCCTCGCACTGAGGTTTAGTTAGACATTTATGAGAAAAAGAATTAAATACCTATCGCTGGTTATACTACCTGCTACGCTATTGCTTTTTGTAGCATCGATAGACAAAGACGATCGATACTTCCAGATCGCCAAAAACCTCGACATCTTCGCCTCGCTATACCACGAGATCAATACGCACTATGTAGACGAGATCAATCCCAACCAACTCTTGAATACTGGCGTGAAAGCCATGCTGAAAAAGCTGGACCCGTATACTGTATATATACCGGAAGACGACATAGAGGACTACCGCACTATGGCAACCGGAGAATACGGAGGCATAGGCATACAATCCAATAAAATAAATGGCAAGCATATCGTACTGATGGTGTATGAGAATTCACCAGCCTATGAGGCCGGCATCACCATAGCCGATGAGATTCTAGCATTAGACGGAGTAGACATCACCAATAAAACGGATCATGAGTTTGGAAAACTACTCAAAGGGCAGGCGGGCACAGAGGCAGAGCTAACTCTAAAACGAAACGGAGCTGAACAGTACACTGTAACGGTCAAGCGTGAAAAAATATCAATTCCAAACATTAGCTACAAAGGGATGATCACCGAAGATATTGGTTACCTAAGGCTGAGTGAGTTTACCCGAAACGCCGGAGATGATGTGCGTAGTACAGTAAAATCCCTGAAAGAACAAGGAGCTAAAAAGATAGTGCTTGACCTTCGCGACAACCCCGGAGGGTTATTAAATGAAGCAGTAAACATCTGCAATGTCTTTATCCCCAAAGACGAAAAAGTAGTGCACACCAAAGGAAAAACGAAAAAACAAAGCTTCGTATACAACACACGCCACAATCCGCTGGACACTGAAATACCACTAGCTGTACTGATCAATAGCAAAAGTGCCTCAGCCTCTGAGATCGTTTCGGGGGTAATGCAAGACTATGACAGAGGTGTGTTAATAGGCCAAAAATCATATGGCAAAGGACTCGTGCAAATGACGCGACCGCTTTCGTACAATTCTCAGTTGAAACTGACTACCGCCAAATACTATGTACCCAGCGGCAGATGCATACAGGCCCTGGACTACTCCAACAGGAGAGAAGACGGTAGTGTAGGAAAAATACCGGACTCATTAAAATCCTCCTTCAATACCAAAAACGGACGAGTAGTCTACGACGGTGGCGGCATAGATCCAGACATACAAACCGAACCTCGCTCCCTTTCTTCCTTCACTAAAAACCTTCAAAACAGCGGCCTGTTATTCGATTACGCTACACAATACTACTACTCGCACAAAGAAATAGGTGACGCTAAATCATTCAGCCTGTCTGAAAAAGAGTATGCGGAGTTTTTAGATTGGATGAAAACCAAGGAATTTGACAACAAATCGCTTGCTGAAGCCACAATAGAAGATTTGAAAAAAGCCTCTGCAAGCGACAAGGTATATAAGCAACTAATCGATGAAATAGAAGCCCTGCAGGCTGCCGTAAGCGAATTGAAATCCAATGGCCTTACCATTTACGAAGAAGAAATTAAAAGATTACTGGAACTGGACATAGTATCCAGGTATCACCTGAGAGAAGGCCGAATTGAGGCATCTATACAGCATGACGCTGATATCGATACAGCCATCAAAACCCTCAACAATCCCTCTCAATACAGTGAGGTACTGGCCCGGGCAAAATAACCCGAAACAAAAAACTTTCCCCAGATTTGAACTTTATGGCGCTTTTAGCGGTTGTCAGTTTGCACCCAACTGCTAAAAACCATGAAGAACCTCATTTCAAGCTTATGGCTTATATTGGCCTTGCTGACCGTATCGTGCGGTGTAGTGAGTCTGGACGAACTAGCCGCAGGAGATACCATAGCGATCGACCCGGCTCAGTATCCTGAAAACAATCAGGCACTCACTACAGCTCTTACAGACAACACCTCAAAAAGCTGGTCTACTACCGGCTTCAACTACCATATCGTAAAGAGATTTCAGGCGTGCAGACTAGACGACACCATCACATTGCTAGCCGACAACACCTACCAATACGACGGTGGCGACCTCCTGTGCGGAGCTGAAGATGACACGCGTAAAAAATCCGGCACATGGGAAGCCAACTACGAAGGGCGTAAGCTCACCTTCGACAAAGGAACCTCACACGAAGTGGAGCTTTATATTGAAGAAGCCAGCGAAAACCAAATCATTGTAAGTGCCACCTACATGAATGTAAAAGTAGTAGGCCGATACGAATTAGCCCTATGAAAACACTACTCCTTTTATGCACCTTGATGTGCTTAACTATAGCCGGTTATGGTCAGTCAAATGTTCAGGTTTATACTCCTTCGGTTCTTCTTCAAAAAGGACAGGTTGAAGTACTACAGTTTAACAACTACTACACGCAAACTCATATCCGAAATCAAAACGGCGACAAAGTAACTGTCGGTCAGCGGCAATCCTTTCTTCGCAATACTATTGGGCTACTATACGGCACTTCTACATCCGGAAAATTCAATATTGGAGTAGAAGCAAACATAAGCAGTGCACGATATAGCGCTGCTTCCGATTCATTTTTTAGTCTTTTTGAAAATTCACAGGATGATTTCAAAAAAACAGTATTGTCTGCTATTGGGCCAAAAGTTAAGTTTATTCCATTCGACGCTCTCAATGGTTTTTCTATACAGTCTACCTTTTTAATTCCTCTCTCTGATCAACTTGAAGCAGGGCAATTTATCGACCACCATCGATACAGTTGGTTTACACAGTTTTTTTACGACAAGGCTCTTAGTCAAAATTTTCGGTTATTCCTGGAAGCCGACATCCTGTATCGCATAAAAGCCAATAGCGTGCAGCAAAACTTTTTCCGTACACCTTTGAGCGCTATCCTCAGTTACTTTCCAACCCCTCGCTCTACGGTATACCTCCTCTACCAGCATGCTCCTGCGTTTGGCACTCTCAGAGGCGCCAGCAGCGAAGTATTTGGTCAGCTACGATGGTTTTCTCAAGCAGGCATTGGAGCAAAATATCAACTCACCAATAGCCTTGGCCTTGAGGTATCATATGGTAATTTCTTCTTGTCCAGAAACGATGGAGCCGGTCAGGTAGTCAATCTGGGCTTGCGGATTATCCGGTGATAACCAACCCGTTTTCTCTAACTTTTGGTACGTAAGTAAAAGACTCTCAACTACTCGCAGAGCCGTCACGCCCGGGGGCTGCACCCCACTACTGACCTGCCTGAAAATAAATTCGTCGGATTATTGACCGGACTTGTCGAAATAATTCGACTAACTATATATATAAGCTTACTATTGCCGAGTCAACCAATTCAACCATTTTTTTAACACAGCTATGAGTACTTATTTACTTTGGTACAATCCAATAAAACAAGAATATCAGGCAGGGGAAAAAGAGCAATACAATGAAGCCGCTTCTGAAAGCGACGAATCAGAAGATTTTGTACTGCTGGAAACCTTCAACGACTTAACACAAGCCGGAATAGAAAAATTATTTGATCAGGTAAATGCCCTAAACGGATACAACCTACAAACTGTAAACTTCTCCGTTTAAGCATCAACCAGGCCCTATCTACCATCACCTGCCAAAACCTGCACTTTATCGTTTGTTTTTGGCTGCTCAGCGAAAAGTCCATTTTCACCCTCTCCCTTTGACCTAATTTTGGCGTATAGTTATTCAGGCAACCCAACGCCCAATTGTCATTAACCCAAAAACAAGATCTTAAGCTATGGATAGGGCAGGTTGTATGAATAAAATTTGATTAGCACCCCGTTTGGGGTGCTTTTTTGTTGTCCGGGTTATTCAAAAATCCGAAAGAAAGATTTATAAATCAGACACATAATAGTATTTGCCAATATTTTACCTAAATTTGCGGACTTTTAAACCGTGGACGTGATCCACACCCTTTAAAAATTTAAATACTAATGGCAACAAGAATTAGATTAGCGCGTCGAGGACGCAAGAAAATGGCGATGTACGATGTAGTCGTAGCTGACACCAGAGCACCACGTGATGGTCGCTTCATTGAAAAACTGGGAACTTACAACCCAAACACCAACCCTGCCAGCATCGTGCTAAACGATGACAAGGCACTAGAGTGGGTAATGACAGGAGCTCAACCTTCTGACACTGTAAAAGCAATCCTTTCTTACCGAGGCATCATGCTCAAGAAGCATTTGCAGGTAGGTGTAAATAAAGGAGCTATCACTCAAGAGCAGGCTGACGCCAAATTCGAAGAGTGGAAAGCTGGAAAAGATGCTAAAATCCAGAACAAAGTAGATTCGTTGGCACAGAAAAAAGCGGACGATGACAAAGCGAAGTTCGAAGCAGAAGCAAAAGTAAATGCAGCCAGAGCTGAGGCAATTCAGGCCAAGCAAGCTGTAGCAGAACCTGAAGCCGAAGAAGAAACTACTGAAGAAGCTGCTGAAGCTACCGCTGAGGCGCCTGCTACTGAAGAAGTAAAAGAAGAAGCTGCCGCTCCTGCAGAAGAAAAGAAAGAAGAAGAAAAATAATCCAAAATGAGGGTCGATGACTGCTACCAACTTGGTTATGTCACCAAAACCCATGGATTAAAGGGGGAAATCCAGATTATGCTGGATGTAGACAACCCTGCAGAATATACCAATCTGGAATCAATGTTTGTTTTACGAAACAATACATTGATTCCATTTTTTATTGATCACATACAGGTAAACGGCAACAAGGCACTGGTGAAACTGGACGAAGTAGACGATGTATCTACTGCCAAAGACCTTGTCTCGTCCGAAATATACCTGCCACTAAGCCTACTGCCTGAACTCAGTGATGAGCAGTTTTACTTTCACGAGATTATTGGTTATCAGTTTTTCGACAAAGAAAACTTAATCGGCGAAGTGAAAAATGTGTATGCGATAGCCCCACAAACACTCATTGAGGTGGATCACAACGGAGTAGATGTACTTGTACCTCTAAACGACGAAGTGATAAAAAAAGTCGCTAAAAATGAAAGCAAGGTATATGCAGAATTGCCCGAAGGATTATTAGACGTATACACCAGTTCTCATGAGGATTGACATCATTACATGTGTACCCGACCTGCTCGCAAGTCCATTCAGTCACAGCATATTAAAAAGAGCTGAAGACAAAGGATTGGCTCAGGTGGTCGTTCACAACCTGCGCGACTATGCCACCAGCAAACATAAAAATGTAGACGACTATGCATTTGGTGGTGGAGCCGGAATGGTACTCATGATTGAGCCAATCGACAACTGCATAACCAAACTAAAAGCCGAGCGGGAGTACGACGAAGTAATCTACCTAAGCCCCGACGGTGACCTGCTGCAGCAAAGCATATCTAACGAACTTAGCCTGAAGCAAAACCTGATTATGCTCTGCGGACACTATAAAGGTGTAGATGAGCGAGTGCGTGAGCACCTGGTTACTAAGGAGATAAGCATCGGCGATTATGTGCTCTCAGGCGGAGAGCTGGCCGCAGCTGTACTGGCCGATTCGGTCATAAGGCTAATTCCGGGAGTGCTCAACGACGAAACCTCTGCCCTGACCGATTCTTTTCAGGACGATCTGGTATCGCCTCCTGTATACACCCGACCTGCTGACTACAAAGGACTAAAGGTTCCTGAAGTACTCACCTCAGGCCATGATGCCAAAATTCAGCAGTGGCGGTTTGATCAGGCCATTGAACGTACCAAAGAGCGCAGACCCGACTTATTAAAGAAAGACAACAATTAATTTTTGCATATATGGGATAATAAAAAATTATCTCTATATTTGCACTCCGTTTTTTACGGGCACTAAAAATACCGAACACGATGAGCGAATTAATCAAATTAATAGAAAGCGAATACAATCCGATTAGAGAATCTATCCCGGCTTTTGATGCAGGTGATACAGTAAATGTTCACGTAAAGATCAAAGAGGGTAACAAAGAAAGGATTCAGCAGTTTCAGGGCACGGTAATGCAACGCAGAAACCCCGGAACCAACGGAGAAACTTTTACTGTAAGAAAAGTTTCTAGTGGTATCGCTGTAGAAAGAATTTTCCCATTGACTTCTCCAAACATCGACAAGATCGAAGTGCTCAGAAGAGGTAAGGTAAGAAGAGCAAGACTGTTTTACCTACGAGGAAGAAAAGGAAAAGCAGCTAGAATTAAAGAAAAACTTTAATCGCTGTTTAAACAATATTAAGAAAGCCACTCCTCAGGGATTGGCTTTTTTTTTACCCATACCACATTACCTCTCCTAATTATCATCAAATCCTATTACTTTTGATTTATGACTATACCCTTTTATAAATACCAGGGCACTGGAAATGACTTTGTAATGATAGATAACCGTGAAGGAAAATTTCCTCACGAAATTCATCACATACAGCAGTTGTGCGACAGAAGATTTGGCATTGGCGCTGATGGCCTCATCCTGATAGAGAACCATCCTACTTTGGATTTCGAAATGGTATACTTCAACGCCGACGGCAGTAAAAGCCTCTGCGGAAACGGCAGTCGTTGTGCGGTGAACTTCGCCAAACAACTGGGTATCATTTCATCCAGTACGCGGTTCCTTACAATAGATGGCGAGTATCATGCCATGATAGATGAAAATCAAATTGTTCACCTGAAAATGAAAGACATAGGAGGACTACAAGCAAAAGGCAATGACTTCTTTTTAGACAATGGCTCTCCTCATCACATCACTTTCACACAAAACAATGGAGCTACTGATGTGTATGGTGAAGGAAAAGCCATACGCCAAAGTGACGCTTACAAACCCGGCGGAACGAATGTGAACTTCGTGGAAATTCTGGATGCTCAAACCATAGATGTAAGAACATTTGAACGCGGCGTAGAAGATGAGACATTCTCTTGCGGCACGGGTGTAACAGCCTCGAGTCTGGCAGCATCACAAAAAGGCATCAAGAGTCCTGTAGCCATTCACACCAAAGGAGGTCAGCTTGGCGTTCGCTTTGAGAAAACCGAAAAAGGTACTTTTGAAAATATATGGCTATCAGGACCGGCAAAGCTGGTTTTCTCTGGAGAAGTAACCCTTTAAGAATAGCACAAAACCCACGCATTGTTATGCTTTTTTCTCCTGATCGCGTAATGCCTTGCCTTTTACTTTTCAATACTAAAAAAGCGACTACCTTTACACCCCTTAAAATGGCTCTGACAATTTGTCTCCGAACCAAAAGTGGTGTAAATGTTGCAGGTCAGAGCAGACAGCTAACGAATACATTAAGAAAATACAACTATCCGAATATATGTTAACTACTATTACTAAAGGCATTGCAAAGATATTTGGGACGAAAGCAGACAAAGACCTGAAAGAGCTAATGCCTTACGTGGGACTGATCAATGGTGAGTATGAAAAACTACACAGCATTACTGACGATCAGCTTCGTGATAAGACAAAAGAACTAAAAGCGGAAATTAACGAAAGGTTAAAAGCAATAGATGACCAGATCGCGGCTATCCAAAAGCAGGTAGATGAAAACCCTGACATGGACATCCACGAAAAGGAAGCTGCCTTTGGTCAAATAGACAAACTAGAAGAAAAACGGGACGAGGAACTCGAGGTTGTCCTACTGGAAATCTTGCCTCGCGCGTTCGCTATAGTAAAAGAAACTGCCAGAAGGTTTACAGAAAACAAAAAACTAGTAGTAGCCGCTACTATGGAAGACAAGCAGCTTGCTGCAAGCAAGCCGCATATAAGCATAGAAGGCGAAACTGCAACCTGGCACAACAAATGGATGGCACATGGCACAGAAGTAGAGTGGAATATGATCCACTACGATGTGCAGCTTATTGGTGGAGTAGTGCTCCATCAGGGAAAAATCGCTGAAATGGCCACCGGTGAGGGTAAAACCCTGGTAGCTACGCTCCCGGCCTACCTCAATGCACTGGCCGGACGTGGGGTACACGTGGTAACAGTAAACGACTATCTGGCTAAACGTGACTCGGAGTGGAACGCTCCCCTGTTTCAGTTTCACGGACTTTCCGTAGACTGTATCGATAATCACCAGCCAAACTCGCCTAATAGACGCAAAGCATACCAGTGCGACATTATCTACGGAACCAACAACGAGTTTGGGTTTGATTACCTCCGTGATAACATGTCGCGCCAACCCGACGAGCTGGTTCAGCGAAAGCACCATTTTGCCATGGTAGATGAGGTGGATTCCGTACTGGTCGATGACGCCCGTACGCCTCTTATCATTTCAGGCCCCATACCTAAAGGTGACGAGCACGAGTTTTACGATCTCAAACCCCGAATAAGCAAACTGGTAGAGGCTCAAAAGAAACTTGCATCGCAATACCTCAATGAAGCTAAAAAACTTATCAAAGAGGGAAATGAAGCAGAAGCCGGTCTGCCGTTGTTTAGAGCTTACCGGGGACTACCCAAGTACAAACCCTTGATCAAGTTTCTCAGCGAAACGGGCATCCGCCAGATTCTCCAAAAAACGGAAAACTTTTACCTCCAGGACAATCAAAAAAACATGCCTGAGGCCGATGCTCCACTCTATTTTACTATAGATGAAAAGCACAACAGCATCGAGCTAACAGAAAACGGCATAGACCTGATTACAGGAGAAGGCGAAGACGCCAACTTCTTTATCATGCCGGATATAGGGGTGGAAATATCCAAACTGGAAAGCGACACCAGCCTTTCCGAAGCTGACATGCTGGCAGCTAAAGAAGCCGTAATAAAAGATTACTCTGTAAAAGCACAGCGCATCCACTCTGTCAACCAACTACTCAAAGCTTATACACTCTTTGAAAAAGACGTAGAGTATATCGTAGTAGACGATAAAGTGAAGATTGTAGACGAGCAAACCGGTAGGGTGATGGATGGCCGTCGCTATTCTGATGGGCTGCATCAGGCTATAGAAGCCAAAGAAAATGTAAAAGTAGAAGACGCTACCCAGACCTACGCTACCGTAACATTGCAAAACTACTTTAGAATGTATCACAAGCTTTGTGGTATGACAGGTACAGCAGAAACGGAAGCCGGAGAATTCTGGGAAATCTATAAACTGGATGTGGTAGTAGTACCTACCAACCGTCCTATTTCGCGAAACGACATGGAAGACAAAGTCTATAAAACCATGCGCGAAAAATTCAATGCGGTAGCCGATGAAATACTCGAACTAACCAAAGCCGGAAGACCCGTACTGGTAGGTACTACTTCGGTAGAAATATCAGAAGTAGTAAGCCGAATGCTCGATATGAAAGGAATAAAACATCAGGTCCTGAATGCGAAGCACCACGCCAAAGAAGCCGACGTAGTAGCCGCAGCTGGTCAGCCCGGCACTGTCACGATAGCAACTAACATGGCCGGTAGAGGTACTGACATCAAACTCACGCCGGAATCAAGAGCAGCTGGCGGTTTGGCCATTATAGGAACCGAACGTCATGAATCCAGACGTGTAGACCGTCAGTTGAGAGGTCGGGCAGGTCGTCAGGGAGATGTGGGATCGTCTCAGTTTTTTGTATCGCTGGAAGACAACCTAATGCGCCTCTTTGGCTCGGACCGTATAGCCAAAATCATGGACAGGCTCGGTTTGGAAGAAGGTGAGGTAATTCAGCACAGTATGATTACCAAGTCGATAGAACGCGCTCAAAAGAAGGTAGAAGAAAACAACTTTGCCATGAGAAAGCGTCTGCTGGAATACGATGACGTAATGAATTCTCAGCGAGACGTTATCTATACCCGTAGAAAAAATGCCCTGTTTGGCGAACGCCTGGACCTGGATATTCTCAACATGATGTACGACACATCAGAAGACCTGGTCATCAATGCCAAAGCAGCCGTAGATTACGACAGTTTCAGACTCAACACACTCAGTGTTCTCGGAATTGATGTAAAAATATCTCAGGAAGAATTTGAAAAAGGCACTGAGGCCGATCTGGCCGATCGACTGTATCACGAAATACTTGAGCAATACCATGCTAAAAACGATCGGGTAGCCCAGCAGTCTTTACCCGTACTGCAAAACATACACGCCACCCGTGGAGCTACGGTAGATGACATTATGATCCCCTTTACCGACGGCAAAAAGCAGGTAGGTGTAGTTGCCAACCTCGAAAAATGCATAGAAACCGAAGGCAAGGAGGTAATTAAATCCATGGAAAAAATGATAGCTCTGGCGGTTATCGACCAAAGCTGGAAAGAACACCTCCGCGAAATGGACGACCTGAAGCAATCGGTACAAAATGCTGTTTACGAGCAAAAAGATCCATTGCTCATCTATAAATTCGAATCTTTTGAGCTTTTCAAACGATTTTTGGCCAAAGTAAACGAGGAAACCATTTCTTTCCTTATGAAAGCCATCATACCGGTAGAGAATCCCGACGAAGTTCATGAAGCCCGCCAGCAACGATCGCAGCAAAACTACAACGAGTCTAAAGAGGAAAGTCGCTCGCTACTAAGTGGTAATAAAGACAACAACAGGCCTCCGGTAGAGCGCTCTGCCCCTGTAAAATCGGAAAAGATTTATGGACGAAACGATCGGGTAAACGTGCAATATGCCGACGGTACAGTTAAAGAGAACGTAAAATTTAAAGCGGTAGAAGAAGATCTGAAAAACAATAGATGTGTCATACTTGAATAAAACATACCAGCACTTTTGTTTAGGAGCCGTATTTGGCTTGCTGATGTATGCCTGTGCCCCATCGGCTACCAAAACCGTGACTCATACTACCTATGATGAAGATTTATCTATTCATAGGAATACATACCCCGAACCTGAAATTGTGCACACACAACCAACCGATCAACCGGTTGAGGAAAAGCCCACTGTAGAGCCGGTCTTTCACCTCAAAAGCGAAATGGATAGCGTGCTGCATAAAGTAACCACTGCCAAAGAAAGCAACTATGTGCAGGGGCTAACCATACAGGTCTATTCTGGCAACAATCGGGAAATGGCCAGCGAAGTGAAAACACAGATTTTTGAAATCTCTGAAGATTATTCTCCTGAAACTCACTACGACCAACCCAACTACAAAGTGACTGTTGGACAATACTTTTCCAGAATAGAAGCCAGCAAAGACTACAACACGCTAAAACAAACTTTCACACAGGCTCTCCTGGTACCAAAAAAAATTCGAATCCCTTCCGATAACTAATGTCGCTACTGCAACAAATACAAGAGCTTTCCGCCAACCTTTTTGAGGAAACTCAAAAAAACAGAAGACACCTTCATGCTCACCCCGAACTTTCCTTCGAAGAGCACAATACCAGTCGGTTTATTCAAGATAAACTAACGGCCTGGGGGATACCCTTTGAAGCAGGAATAGCAGATACAGGCATTGTTGCCACTATACACGGCAAAAATCCTGACAAGAAAACCATAGCACTACGAGGCGATATGGATGCTCTGCCCATCACAGAGCAAAATGACAAGCCCTACAAATCGACTAACGAAGGAGTAATGCATGCCTGTGGACACGATGTTCATACCTCTTCGCTCCTTTCAGCTACCTACATATTACACCAGTTAGCTGACAAGTTTGAAGGGTCTGTAAGATGTATTTTTCAGCCGGGAGAAGAAAAACTACCCGGAGGTGCTTCGCTCATGATCAAAGAAGGAGTACTGAAAACCCCCTCCCCCTCCGGTATATTTGGCCAGCATGTCATGCCACTGATCCCGGTAGGAAAGGTAGGATTTCGAAAAGGCATGTATATGGCCAGTGCAGACGAAATATACATGACCGTAAAGGGCAAAGGAGGCCATGCCGCTTTGCCGGAGCAAAATATCGACCCTATTCTTATCACATCCCACATCATAGTGGCCTTGCAGCAGGTTGTCAGTCGTATGGCCAGTCCCAAAATCCCCAGCGTATTGTCATTTGGAAATGTGATCGCGAAAGGAGCCACCAATGTTATCCCGGACAAGGTAGAAGTAATGGGGACTTTCCGTACACTCAGTGAATCCTGGCGGGCTGAAGCTCACGAAAAAATGAAAAAACTAGCAGAAGGGCTGGCCCAATCCATGGGAGGTATATGTGATTTTGATATCAGAAAAGGTTATCCCTACCTGCAAAATGCCCCGGAGCTTACAGAACGAGCCATTCAAGCTGCAAAACAGTACCTCGGTGAGGACAATGTAGTAGAACTTGACATCTGGATGGGTGCTGAAGATTTTGCCTACTATTCTCAGGAAGTGGATGCCTGCTTTTACAGATTGGGCACTCGCAATGAAGAGCAAGGCATAACCTCTGCCGTACACACTCCTACATTCGACATAGACGAACGCGCCCTGTCCTTTAGCCCTGGGCTTATGAGCTGGATTGCCCTATGCGAACTACAATCCTAAACGTTTACCTTTTTTAAACTACATGCTCTTTTCAGGGCTTTTTATTATTAAAAATTCAATTTCAGGAAGATTAGACAGCCGATCTGCTAAAATTTCGTCCTACCGTTAAAATAAATTGCTGATTTTTATTTAGATCAATTCTAAATAGATATTTTTGTGCCCATGAAGGCCAATGAGCATTACTACAACCCCATGAGTACATCCTGCGAGATGCAGGAAAACGATGGCTGTGTGTTCAAAAAATGTTGTAAAAAATACAAAAAGGCCAAAAAGAAAATGTGTAAAAGTTGCCCAAAGAGATAAAGGATGTTTTTACGTAATTCGCCCATCAGCGCCAAAACATTAGAGCAGATATACAATACCAAACACTGCTCTGCACTTCAATGTGACTCTACCAACTCTTTCGAAATGAACCTGTTTGGAGACAAGGTTAGGATGAATATCTGTGCGCTTATCTCATTTAGAAAAAAACTACTCGACATAAACATCGAGACCTTGCTGCTCAGTGCAGACAGCCCCAGCATAGAGGTGATAAACCTGGACTGTATAGACAAATTATTCGTATTCACAATCGAAGAAATTCTGGAATTGAGAGATTTGACTGAAGGCACATTTGCTATGCTTCAACTCAACAGCATTATTCACCAAAACATTCACCGAAACATCCTGGTGTAAAGGCGTAAAACCGCCCTGTATTTGTATTTGGACTGGTTTTAAATTAACATTTAATTAAACCTTTTAAGGCCTGATGTAGTACTTTTAAGTATTGAAACACATGATACTATGAAAGACTTAATCAGACAGAAGATAGCTATAAGCGATGAGATCGCTGCATCACTAAAAAAACAATTGCAATTAGAATCGCATTCTTCCAATGCTTACCTGGCTATAGCAGCCTGGTGCGACGACAAAGGATACGCTGGAAGTGCTGATTTTTTCTACCGACAATCAGAAGAAGAGCGCGAGCACATGCTCAAGATATACAAATACCTGATCAAAATGGGTGTACAGCCAGCAGTGCCGGCCAATGACGAAACACTACTGGATTATCCATCGCTACGCAGCGCTTTTGAAGAAGCACTCAACATGGAGATTACCGTTACGGAATCTATACACAGAATCTACAATCAGTGCAGAAAGGCTAACGACTTTGCTACAGAAGATTTTATGCGCTGGTATGTGAGCGAGCAGGTTGAAGAAGAAACCACAGTGAGGGATATTCTTACACTGTTTGAAAACTATGGCGATGACGCTACCAGCATAATGCTGGTGGATGAGCGTATCGGAAACATAGGCGAATAATATCACAAGCCTGCCCCGTATTTTCGGGGCAGCATCCTTTCCCGCAAGTATTTTTCAGAAACTTGCAGCACTATTTTCATTCCATCCACTTTATCCCTTACCTTTATCTCAGAATCAACATACTGAGATCTGCTTTGGATATACTAAATTTCAACAAGCTAAAAGAAGCTCTTGCCGGATACCTTAAAGTGAAGATCGAACTGTTAAAGCTTGATCTTACAGAGCATATATCCCACATATTGGCTCAGGTTATTGCTTTTCTCATCATCTTCATTGTAGGCATGTTTGCTCTGGCATTTGCCAGTGTGGCTCTTGCCAATTACCTAAACCAGCTCTGGGGCAATGCCTATTCGGGTTATTTGGTCATAGCAGGTCTATACCTAACCATATCCCTTATCATCTTGTATACTTTGAAATCAGGAAAAATTCAAAAACAGCTGGAAGATAAAATAATGGAAGATTTTGCCAGAGCGGAAGAAGACATCAAGGTAAAAGAAGATGAATAGGGTAGAACAAAAACGAGCCGAACTTACTCAGCAGGAACAGAAACTTGTAGCAGAACTGGAAAACAAATCCCGTGAGCTGGAAGCAGTCATTCAGACCTTGCTGAAAAAATCGCTGTATATAGGTGGCGGACTGGCTGCCGGCTACACTCTCTACAAGCTTCTGGCCAGCAGCAGCGATAGCGCTAAAAAACTCCCAAAAAAGAAAACTAAAACGCTGACCACAAAGGCTTCAGCACCAAACGCTATACTTTCCTTTGTGCTAAAACACGGCCTCCCCCTTTTGATAGATGTATTAAAAAATAAACGATGACATCTGACAACAACATTTTAGAACACCTGAAAAAGAAAAAAGCAAAGGGCTACAAGTCTTTCGCTGTACTGATAGACCCGGACAAAGTGGACGACCTAAGTGAGGTTGCCAAACTCGTAAACCTTTGTGTAGAAAACAAAGTAGATTACCTCTTTGTGGGCGGTAGTCTCATTGTGAATGACAATTTCAATCACGTCATATCTACAATCAAATCGATAAGCAACATACCTACTGTTATTTTTCCGGGCAACAACATCCAGATAGATCCTACGGCCGATGCTATTTTATTTCTATCGCTCATATCGGGCAGAAATCCCGACATGCTAATTGGCCAGCATGTGCTAGCAGCACCTATCCTACGGCGCAGCAAGCTGGAAGTAATACCCACAGGGTATATGCTTATCAACTCCGGCAGCCAGACTTCTGCCAGTTACATGAGCAACACCACCCCTATCCCTGCCAACAAGCCGGCCATAGCATCCAGTACGGCCATGGCTGGGGAAATGCTGGGATTGCAAATGCTTTACCTGGATGCCGGAAGTGGTGCTGAACAACCCGTATCTCAAAAGATAATTTCTCATGTGCGAAGGTGCACCCATATCCCTCTGATTGTAGGGGGTGGCATCAATTCACTGGGCAAGGCACACAATGCTCTGGAGGCCGGAGCTGACCTTATCGTCATTGGCAATGCCATAGAAAAAAACAAAGATTTGCTTATCAGTGTATCGGATAAGGTGAATGCTATGAACGATGCGTTAAACGTTCATTAAGGTCTCTCTACGCCTCATTTTACCGGCCGGTATACCAAACATCATTTTGAACCTACGACAAAAATAGGCCGTATCTTTATAGCCTACCTCTTTGCCTATGTCGCGAATACTCTTCTTGGATGTACGCAGCATATTTACTGCCATCTCCATACGCTGATACTCTATATAGTCCTGAGGATTGATACCGGTCAGCATTTTGAAGTACTGCCCCACATAGTCTTCAGACACATTGGCTACATCTGCCAGTTTCTTATTGGAAAGGTCCTCGTTGAGGTTGTTTTTGATGTATGAAAAGATATCAATCAGGCGAGGGTCTTTGAAGTAAGTAGAGTTAGTAGCAAACTGCTCTACAAACAGCCCTTTATTTATGATATGACGAATAATCTCTACCACCAGATGATCAGTGGCCAGCTTTACTACTCTCCCCTTGCCTACTTGCGTAGAGTACATTTCCTGAGCTACCTCCTTTACGATAGAAATGAGCTTATGATTGTTTGTAATCACAAAAGGAGGGATATCCAAAGAAGCGAAAAAATTGACAGTATCAAATACCTTAGCGTCAAAATTGATCAGTGTAATGTTCTCACACTCCGGCCTGGGGTTGAGTTTTTCGGTAGGCTGGAAAAACTTTTCCCGGTTATTTAAAAAATCATCGTTTGACAAGCTAACGGGAACTCCTTTACCGTAGGTTATGGAAGTCATTTTTCCTCCCGGAATAAAGAGGATTTCGTTCTCTCCCACTACCTGCTTATCCTTACCAAACTTCACTTCCCCCTTGTGTACAAAGAGCACTACATTCTCCACATCATAATAGTTCTCGATGGTCAGGGGCTGTAAAATATTAATATTTTTAGCACTAATAAACCTGACACTCAAAGATTCTATTATTTTATTATAATCTTCCATCTCTTGTTTTATGAATAATCCCCGATTAATTAATAAAATCAGGCAAAATTATTGTATAAATCTAATATATAAAGCCGCCAATACAAAATTTAAGCTATTAAATTGCACTTAAAGGAATGTAACTATTTCAATATTTCTCTGGCTATTACCAGTTTTTGTATTTCAGAAGTACCTTCATAAATCTGAGTTATCTTGGCATCACGCATAAGTCTTTCAACGTGATATTCCTTAACAAAACCATACCCGCCATGTACCTGTACAGCCTCTACAGTGGTTTCCATGGCCGTTTTAGAGGAAAATAGCTTAGCCATGGCAGCCGCTTTCACAAAGTCTTTCCCCTCATCTTTGAGGCTGGCAGCCTGCACACAAAGCAGCCGGGCTGCATCTATCTGGGTGGCCATTTCTGCCAGCTTAAAAGAAATACCCTGATGTTGAGATATTTCTTTTCCAAAGGCTTTGCGCTGCTTGGAATAAGCCAGCGCCAACTCATATGCACCCGATGCTATGCCAAGCGCCTGAGATGCTATGCCAATCCTTCCTCCGTTGAGCACCTGCATAGCAAAGCGAAAACCAAACCCCTCTTCTCCCAGACGATTTTCCTTTGGAACTTTTACATCGCTAAACATTAGAGAGTGGGTATCCGATCCTCTTATGCCCAGCTTATCTTCTTTTTTACCTACCACAAAACCCTCCATTTCCTTCTCCACAATCAGGCAGTTGATACCGTTGTGCCTTTTCTCAGCATCCGTCTGCGCCATTACTAAATATACTGACGCACTCCCTCCATTGGTAATCCAGTTTTTGGTGCCATTGAGGAGGTAGTGATCTCCCATATCTACTGCAGTAGTTCGCTGCGAAGTAGCATCCGATCCGGCCTCCGGCTCTGACAGACAAAAGGCTCCCAGAATTTCTCCGGTTGCCAGGCGCTTGAGGTATTTTTCTTTCTGTTCTTCAGTTCCGTATTTTTCCAACCCCCAACATACCAGTGAATTATTTACCGACATGATGACTGAGCACGAAGCATCAACTTTTGATATTTCTTCCATAGCTAGCACATACGACACAGTATCCATTCCTCCCCCATTGTATTTAGGGTCTACCATCATACCGAGAAACCCCAACTCTCCCATCTTTTTCACCTGCTCTGTAGGAAAGGTCTGGTTTGTGTCTCGTTCTATCACACCGGGCAGCAATTCTGTTTGAGCAAACTCACGTGCTGCTTCTTGTACGGCAAGTTGTTCTTCAGTGAAATTATAGTTCATAGTTGGGTTTATTTTTTGATAAAAAACAGGTACTAAAGGTAAAGAAAAAAGGGATTTGGCTCAACTGCCAAATCCCTTGAAATATACGTTAGTTTCTTATCTGGGGTTAATCTCTTCCCCCTAAAAACATCATTACAAAATACAAAAGCTGAGTAACAGCTGCCAATGCCGACACTACGTAAGTCATGGCTGCCCAGTGCAGGGCGTCTTTGGCCATGCTATGCTCCTGGCTATTGACAATGCCTCGCTGGTCTATCCAGGCTAACGCCCGCTTACTGGCATCAAACTCCACCGGCAGTGTCACCAACGAAAACAGCGTAATCACAAACTGACAGGCCACCACTACCAAAAAGATAGTGTCCATTCCCATTGAGTAGAAAAAACTACCGAACAAAAACATGCCAATCAGTACAAAGTTGAGGATGCTGGCACTGATGTTTTGAATGGGAACCATCGCCGACCTGAATTCTAACATAGAGTACGCCGTAGCATGCTGCACTGCATGGCCACACTCGTGAGCTGCCACTGCTGCTGCTGCTGCATTTCGCCCTTTATACACTTCAGGGCTTAGGTTCACCGTCTTGTTGCCCGGGTTGTAGTGATCTGTGAGGTGACCCGGCACAGAAATTACTTCAACATCATATATCCCATGATCACGAAGCATCATCTCGGCGATTTCCCGTCCGGAAAGCCCCGACTGCAACCCAATTTCTGAGTATTTTCTAAACTTTCGTTTCAATTTATTGCTGACATACAGGCCCGCAATAAAAAAGACAATGAATATTAACAACATAGTTTTTGCTTATTTTAGTTTACTAATTTTCTCTACTATTTGTGTGGTACTGTAGCCCTCTACCAGCGGTATTGTGTCTACTCTCCCACCATTTTTCATTACGACTTCCGCCCCTACAATGTTGTCCACTGAATAGTCATTTCCTTTGACTAATATATCGGGCAAAATTGCTGATATCAGTGCCAGTGGAGTATCTTCATCAAACCACGTCACACAATCCACAAACTCCAGTGCGGCTAGCACTCTCATCCGTGCTTTTTCATCTACAACAGGTCGCTCATCTCCCTTTAAGCGCTTTACGGAAGCATCCGTATTTACACCCACCACAAGTTTACCTCCCAGGTTTTTAGCTTTTTCGAGGTAGTCTACATGACCTATATGCAGTATGTCAAAGCAGCCGTTGGTAAAAACTACAGGTATCCCCTCCTGCTTCCACGCTGCAATGGTTTCTGCTGCTTCAGCACGCGACTTTATTTTAGTTTCCGTCTTCATCTTGCGGCGAATTTGATGTTTTCTTTTTAGAAATAAAAACTGAAATCAACACACAAACACTCCCAAAAAACAAGATGGAAACAACTTGTGATGCATGGAGCAGTGTAGCAAAAAACAGACCCGTTTGCTGTTGGATTCCATACAGGATCAAAATACCTGTCATAAAGGCATGGTATGTGCCAATTCCTCCCTGCACCGGTACAGCCATAGCCAATCCCCCTGCCACCAATATCGACAAACCTGCCATCAGTCCTAAGCCTGTGGTTTCAGCTATAGAAAACAATATCACATAGCTCATCAGGTAGTAGAGTATCCAGATACCTATTGTAGAAAACACAAACCCGGGTATATTATCAATTTTCTTGAGGGAAAAGAGGCCATCCATAAGTCCTTTTACAAACTCCCTGACTTTACCCAGATACCCTCCCTGATTTTCCTGACGGGTAAAACGTTTGATCAGTAAAAAAGCCACCACACCACACACCGCAAGCAAGCATGCGCCTCCAATCAAAACGGTTTTCTGCTGCAACAAGGATTCAAAGCCCAAAGTCTGAGAGAAAAAGCCAAATACCTTATCAAACTCCAGCACAAAATCTAACACCACCAGTGAAAGTAAAATAAAAAAATCGATAACTCTTTCGGTAATCACGGTACCAAATGAATGTGACATAGGCACGCCATCATTTTTTTTGAGCACACCACAGCGCGTCACCTCACCTATCCGTGGAAAAGCCAGATTAGCCAAATATCCGGTCATAACTGCCAGAAATGTACGCCCCGTCTGCAATCGATACCCAAAGGGTGCCAGTAGTATATTCCATCGATATGCCCTCAACCAATGGCTGACCAGTGAGGCTACTATCGACAATACTACCCACCAATAATTAACCTCTGCCGCTTTGGCGAAAAACTCATCGAGATCGACATTCTTAAAGGCATAGTACAGCAGCAAAACAGCCACCACTAAGGAAACAACGTACTTGATTAGGGATTTAATATTGATATTCAAAACGATCTAAAAATTAAGGAAGGCACACATTATCCAGCAAGCGTACTCCTCCGACCTCCCCGGCCACACACAGTGCCACCTGCGAAGTAGCATCTACATAGTCTACCGGCAGGAGTGTATCTCTATTTACTACAGACAGGTATTCTAACTCAAAACCCGCCACTTGATTGTAAAAAGAAGTAACCTCAGCAGTTGCCGTTTTCACCGGCTGTCCCTCCAATAGCAATCCTTTGAGCAAAGTAAGCCCCTTATAGATACAGGCGGCAGTCTGTTTCTGCCCCTCATCCAATCGCTGATTTCTCGAAGACATAGCCAGGCCGCTATCTTCCCGCACAATGGGTACTTCTATTATTTTCAGGTTAAAATTGAGTTCCTCTACCAGCTTTTTAATCAGCACCAGCTGTTGCAAATCTTTTTGCCCAAAATATGCCTTATCCGGTTGCACAATATTAAAAAACTTGGCGACCACCATACTCACACCAGCAAAATGCCCTGGCCTGAAAGCTCCTTCCATCATCGTATCGAGGTATCCGACATTAAAAGACAGTACACTATCAGCAGGGTACATCTCATTTGGGTCGGGTAAAAAAACCGCATCGCAAGCCTCGGCAGACAACTTGCTCAGGTCCGCCTCTACATTGCGTGGATATTTATCAAAATCTTCCTGCTTATTGAACTGGGTAGGATTCACAAAAATACTGACAACCACCTTGTCGTTTTGCCGGGCAGCTATTTTTACCAATTCCAAGTGACCCTGATGGAGCGCTCCCATGGTAGGCACGAAACCAATAGTAGTACCTTTTGATTTTTCGTGGGCCAGAAAACTACGAAGAGAGTGGATAGAATTAAAAACTTTCATGCAATATTTTTACCTAAGCGGGCGTCTAACAGACGGAAATCGGCATTATAATTGAGAAAAAGCCAAAAATAGTGTAATTTTGTGGTCATTTTTAAATAATGTATCTAAAATTCAAGGTTTATGTCAAAGTGTAAAATTCTCTATGTTGCAACCGAAATAAACCCTTTTCTACAAACTACCGAAGTGGCTGAATTTGTACGGCAATTGCCCCAGGCAATGCAGGAAAGGGGAATGGAAATTAGAATTTTAGTACCACGGTTTGGATTGATCAACGAAAGAAAAAACAGGCTACATGAAGTAGTGAGGCTTTCAGGAATCAATATTTCAGTGGGTGACGAAGAGAAGCCGCTCATCATCAAAGTTGCTTCTATTCCCAATGCAAAACTTCAGGTTTATTTTATAGACAATGAAGATTATTTTCACCGCAAGTCCGTATTTTTTGACAAGCAGGAGAATTTTCACGAGGACAATGACGAGCGGGCTATCTTCTTTTGCAAAGGCGTACTCGAAACCGTAAAAAAACTGGGATGGTCGCCGGATATCGTTCACTGCAACGACTGGATGACAAGCCTGATCCCACTTTACCTGAACACCACCTACAAAAATGACCCCATATTCAAAAACGCCAAAACGGTGTTTACTGTATATGACAATTCATTTGAGCACAAGTTTGGCAATGACCTGATCGAAAAAGTGATGATGATGGATATTGAGGAAAATATGCTCGATCACTTAAAATCTGCCGATTTTGAAGGCTTCATCAAACTGGGCATGGAATATGCCGATGCGGTGATCACTTCCAAAGAGGATACCGGAAAGGTATTGAACAAGCTGATGTCTGACATATCGAAAGACAAAAAAGTGAATACCATAGAAAACGACGAAAACTTCTTAGACTCTTACTACAACTTATATAATGACCTTGTTGGATAGAATCTGCCGTGCAGCACTGCCTCTGGCCGTAGCTGCTGGCTTATTATCGTGTGAAGACCCCAGTGAAGTTGGTCTATCCTTAAATTCAGATGAAAACCAGATTGGGGTTTTCTACGAAGAATTGGTACTACCCTCTACCAACTACTTTATAGACAGCCTGAGAACCGACGCTGACAGACGCCTGTTGGTGGGTTCTTATCAGGATGCTACCTTTGGAAAAACCGATGCGGCTGCTTTTTCGCAACTTACCTTGTCGAAATTTACGTACACTGCCAAGGATGACAGCATGACGCAGGACAACAAGCCCGTCTACGATTATGAGCTCGACTCAGCTATCCTCCACCTTCGGTACAATTATTTCCATTCCGACAATTTCTCTCAATCCCAGTCTATTGAAGTACGACAGATTCAGGATACTCTCTTTAGCAATGTTTTCTACCTGTCTAAGTTTCCGCGTATAGCCGACGAAAACAGCAAATTGTACGGCGAGTCTACTTTTCAGGTAAATCCCGCCGTAGACACTGTGCTTAAGATACACCTGAATACATTTGGACAGGAAACAATTGATTATATGCGCAACACCAGTGTGGCCTCATTTAGCGGTGATTCTTTGATCAATCAGTTGCGAGGTATTGCACTACTACCAGGCACAGGCAATACAGGCATATTGGGATTTGACCCTACGCATGCCGACACCAAGCTATCGGTATACTACAAAATCATTCAGGTAGAAAATGTTCAAAACGACTCTACTATCACCGATTCCTTGTCAGTAGACTTTACTTTGGCCAATGTAGTTCGTTACAACTCCATCTCTACCGACCACAGCACCGGTTCGTTAAACGTGCCTTCAGAAAGCTTACAAACGTTTGATCCAAACGACGGCAAAGCGTACCTGCAGTCTGCTACAGGCATCTACCCTCAGGTTGACCTTACTCCATTCTATGATTTTCTTGAGCAAAAAGGGAGTATCGTGATCAACAGAAGTGACATTGAGCTGCCCGTAGCTCAGGACGTTATCCACCCGAGCAACATCAACGATGTAGAAGGCACTCGTCTGTTCTTTTCCAAAGACGGCAAAAACATTGCAAACAATGCCAGCTCACTTGTCCTCTCAAATATCAGCTACTTGTCGAGCAGCTCGGGAAGCACGCCGGCTATAGCAGAACTCAATGATTCTAAAACTTCTTTCCAAACCGAAATAACAATATTCACCCAGCTGATTAATTCCAATTCTATTGACACGAAAAAACTGCTGTTGGTTCCTTCAGACATCACCAGTTTAAACCAAAGTGTTTTTGATAAATCAGGAATTAAATTAAAAGTTTATTACACTGTACCAAACTAATCACTCATGTGTGGAATTGTTGCCTATGTAGGTCATCAAGACGCCTACCCCATTTTGATTAATGGATTAAAAAGACTTGAATACAGAGGATATGACAGTACGGGGGTGGCTATACACACCGGCAGTCTCGACATTTTCAAACAAAAAGGAAAAGTAGCTGATCTGGAAGCCTTTGTAGGCAAAAACAATCCCAAAGGCACCATTGGCATAGGCCATACCCGCTGGGCAACTCACGGTGAGCCAAACAACAAAAATGCACACCCGCATTACTCTGCCGGGAAAGACCTAGCCATTATTCACAATGGCATTATCGAAAACCACGGAGCTATCAAAACCGAACTTCGTGAAAAGGGATATGCCTTTGAAAGTGATACTGACACAGAGGTACTCATCACTTTCATTGAAGACATTCAGCATAGCAACGATTGCTCTCTGGAAGAAGCCGTTCGTATAGCCTTGTCTAAAACCATTGGTGCTTACGCCATTGTGATTATGCAAAAAAACGACCCTTCTACGCTGATAGCAGCACGTAAAGGCAGCCCTATGGTAATCGGCGTGGGGCAGGGAGAATATTTTATAGCTTCAGACGCAACACCCATAGTAGAATACACCAAGGAAGTAATCTACCTCAACGACCATGAAGTAGCCATCATCACCCCTGATAACCTGGCCATAAAAAACATAGACGATGTGCCCCAGACTCCATACATTCAAAAACTGGACATGGACCTGGAAGCCATTGAAAAAGGAGGGTACGACTACTTTATGCTCAAAGAAATATTTGAGCAACCCAACTCCATAGCAGACTGCATGAGAGGAAGACTAAATGCCTCAGAAAACAGGCTGGTACTGGGAGGCATCATGCAACATGCTGAAGCCCTCACACACGCCAAACGAATAATCATTATAGCCTGCGGCACCTCGTGGCACGCCGGCCTGGTTGCCGAGTATCTTTTTGAAGAATACTGCCGCATACCGGTAGAAGTGGAATATGCCTCTGAGTTTCGTTACCGAAATCCGATCATTCACCCGGGAGATATCGTAATCGCCATATCCCAATCGGGCGAAACAGCCGATACTATGGCTGCCCTGGAACTGGCCAAATCCAAAGGAGCAATCATTTTGGGAGTAGTAAATGCCGTAGGCTCATCCATAGCAAGGATAACAGACGAAGGGGCCTACCTACACGCAGGCCCGGAAATAGGTGTAGCTAGTACCAAGGCATTTACCGCTCAGCTAACCGTACTTACCATGATTGTACTTCGGGTAGCTCACCGCAAAGGGACTATCACAGAAGAGCAATACAGCGCGATGCTTCAGGAACTGGAAAGCATACCGGATAAAATAAAAACTGTTTTGTTGTCAAATGACAAAATCGAATTTATCTCAGACCTTTTCAAAGACGCCAGAAACTTTCTCTATCTGGGCAGAGGATTCAATTTTCCCGTAGCGCTGGAAGGAGCCTTGAAACTCAAAGAAATATCCTACATACACGCCGAAGGATATCCGGCAGCAGAGATGAAACACGGCCCTATCGCCCTGATCGATGAAAATATGCCTGTAGTAGTAATCGCTACGCGAGACAGCTCATACGACAAGATCATATCAAATATACAGGAGGTTAAAGCCCGAAAAGGGGTAGTTATCGCAGTAGTGACAGCCGGTGATGCTCTCATCCCGCAGCTGGCCGATTTTGTGATAGAAGTGCCCCCTTGTCATGAAGCGCTTATGCCTCTGGTATCGGTTATTCCATTGCAACTGCTCTCATACCACATAGCACTTATGAGAGGCTGCAATGTAGACCAACCAAGAAATTTAGCTAAATCTGTAACTGTAGAATAATGCATACAATCATCAACTCTGCGAACGCACCTGCCCCAATAGGCCCCTACAGCCAGGCCACTTTGGCAGGAAATACTCTCTATGTATCCGGTCAAATACCGCTGGATACCACATCAGGCGAACTTATAGCCGGTTCTATAGAAGAAGAAACCACTCAGGTGATGAAAAACCTGGAAGCGATTCTAAAGCAGGCCGGAGCAGGTTTTTCTAATGTAGTAAAGTGCTCCATATTCGTGAAAGACATGAATGATTTTGGAAAAATAAACGCCACCTATGGCCAGTATTTTCCAAGCAACCCTCCCGCCAGAGAGACGGTAGAGGTAAGCAGACTACCCAAAGACGTGCGTGTAGAAATATCCTGCATAGCCGTTTTGTAAGGGATACACCCACGACAATACCAGAATTTATTTTATCAGGGAACATTAAAAAAATGTTCTTCCTATTTTTGCGCCCAAATAAAACGATTTAAACCATGGAGAAGGATGTGAGAGTAAGGTTTGCCCCAAGCCCTACCGGAGTATTACACATAGGGGGAGTAAGAACCGCACTGTACAATTACCTGTTTGCCAAAAAACACAATGGCAAGATGATCCTTCGCATAGAAGATACGGATCAGTCGCGTTATGTAGCCGAAGCAGAAAGCTACATCAACGACTCGCTGGCCTGGTGTGGCATCACTCCTGACGAAAGCCCTGCTGTAGGCGGCCCATACGGCCCATACACACAATCTGAGCGTAAGGAATTGTACAAAGAACATGTACAGCGACTGCTCGACGAAGGAAAAGCCTACTACGCTTTCGACACTCCCGAGGAACTGGACGAGATGCGCGAACGTCTAAAAGCCGCAAAAGCAAACTCTCTGAACTACAATAGCATATCGCGTACTACCATGAAAAACTCGCTCACCCTTTCCAAAGAAGAGGTGGACGCAAAAATAGCTGCAGGAGAACCCTACGTAGTGCGCATAAAAGTACCCGCTAAAGAAGAAATCCGACTCAACGACATGATCCGTGGCTGGGTAATGGTACACTCATCCACACTGGACGACAAAGTGCTGATGAAGTCTGATGGTATGCCTACCTATCACCTAGCCAACGTGGTAGACGACTACCTAATGAAAATTTCGCATGTAATACGCGGAGAAGAGTGGCTTCCCTCAGCTCCTTTGCATGTGTTGCTATACCAATACCTGGGCTGGGAAGACAGCATGCCCCGCTTTGCTCACCTGCCCCTGCTCCTCAAACCCGATGGAAACGGTAAGCTGAGTAAACGCGATGCACTAAAGCATGGCTTTCCTATCTTCCCCATTGAATGGAATAGGGACGATGAAGACAAAGGCCTGAAAGGCTTTAGAGAAGAGGGTTACCTGCAAGATGCTTTTGTCAACTTCCTGGCGTTTTTGGGATGGAACCCGGGTACTGAAGATGAGATTTTCAGTATGGAACAACTCATTGAAACATTTTCCATCGACAGAATCAACAAAGCGGGAGCCAAGTTTGACATCAATAAGGCCATCTGGTTTAACCAACAATACATCCGAAAGCAGCCAGCTTCTCTGCTCGCCTCTGCTCTGACAGAGCAGGCAAAAGCCGCCGGACATACCTGCGAGGAAGAGAAAGCCTCGGCTATCGCTGAGCTGCTACGCGAGCGTATCGACTTTATAACCGAACTCTTCCCAAAAGGATATTACTTTTTCACTACCCCTGAAAACTACGTCGAGAAAGTAGTACGCAAAAAATGGAAAGGAGAAGCTAAAAACGTATTAACGCACTTTGCTACTGCAGTAGGCGATGCATCTGATCTCCAGGCAGAGCAATATCAGGAGCAACTGCAACAATCTGCAGCTGCCCACGAGATGGGTGCCGGTGCAGTGATGCAGCTACTGCGTGTGGCTGTATCCGGAGAGCAAGGCGGACCAGACCTGATGAAAATAATGGAAATATTGGGAACACAGGAAACCAGCAGCCGTATTAAAACAGCAGTAACGGCTTTTGACAAAATGGTGGACTGATGACTCCTAAAAAAAACAACACACCAAAGGTAAATACCCAACTGGAAGGTTTTAACCTCGAGGTAGATACCTTTGGTGAAGTAAAATCTACATTTGATATCGACAAACTCAATAGTTTTCTCAACGAGCATGTAGAAGACAAAAAACTAAAAGACAGAAACGACCTGCCCGGCAAGTCGTCAACCCCTTAGATTTTACCTCGCTACCAATTCTCTATGTTTCTCTGACAATTCTTCAAAGAGACTATCAATATCTATAGCCCCCAGGTTGTCAAATATATACTTAGGTTTATAGGGATATTCGGCCAGATCTTCACGCGATGTGTTTCCACTCAGTACCAGCACCGAGTTGAACCCCAGCTCGACAGCTCCTTTTATATCTGTCTCCATGGTATCGCCTATCATAATGGTTTGAGCTGTTTGCAAATCCAGTTTTTTACGTGCCGCTCTCATCATAAACGGGCTTGGCTTTCCCACCGAGTAGGCTTTTTTGAAAGTAGCTTTTTCCAGACTAGCCACTAAAGCACCACAGCCCGGGCGGTATCCCGTAGCAGTAGGACAGGTCTCGTCCAGGTTGGTGGCTATCAGGTGTGCACCTTTCAAAATCATATTTTGAGCTACCTCCAGACTTTCATAGTTGAGTGTGCGCCCTTCGGCTATAATCACATAATCGGGGTTATGACTGGTAATACCATACCCGGCATTGTGCAGGGCCGTGAGTATACCTCCCTCGCCTATCACATAGGCAGTCCCCTCTGGTTTATTTAGGGTTAAAAAATCTACAGTCGCCATTGCACAGGTATAAAAGTGACTTTCTTCTACATCCAGGCCAAAGTTTTTAAGTTTCACCTTCAGGTCTTTGGGTGTGGGCGAGCTATTGTTAGTCAAAAACAAAAAAGGAATATTTCGATCCAATAGCGTATTGATAAATTGTTCAGCACCATTTATCAATTCTTTACCACGGTACAATACTCCATCCATGTCCAACAAAAAACCAAAAGGGGAATTCGAATTCACTGTCATCGTTGCTTATTTAGTTTAAATAATAATCACAAGGTTAAACCAGAAGCACCAACACGTAAACTCCAATCCGTTGAGATAGCGTATCCGATCGGCAAACTTAAGAATACGTCCCACGACCTGTATCTATCTCTTTATACGTGGCACCAATGCCGGCACCTCCTTCTTATAAGAGATATACGCACTGCCGTATTGTTGGATGAGTTTTTTCTCCTCTAACCCTATACCTATACGCAGGTAAACCAAAGAAACCACAACGGTAGTCAGGTTGAGTACATTGGGAATAAACAACCAAAAACCTACCAACAACAAAAGGGTACCCGCATACAATGGATGCCGGATGTAGCCAAAAATCCCAGATGTTTGCAGTGTTGCCTTATTTTCGTCTGCAAAACCCAGAAAAGCGCTCCACCGGTACTTTTTCATTGCCTGCTTGATCAAAACTACACCCCAGGTAGACAAAGCCAGAGAAATGTACTTTAGCCATTCGGTTTTTTCCAGCAAAAAAGGAGAGCGGGTGGTGGCCAAAAAACCAAGTACAGGTACCAGTCCCAACACTGCCACAGTACTGTAAAAAAGGCGGTATTGGCGATTGCTCCAGCCCAGCGTGTTCCTTATTTTGTTTTTACATTTTTCTCCTGCTAAAAAACTATGGATAAAATAATACACTGCCCATAGTAACACGGCAACCGCTATATTTGTATACATCTAATTGATTTTTAATTGATATGTCAAAGATAAAAATTGGTATCCTCAAAGAGGGTAAAATTCCTATCGATCATCGGGTGCCGATTACACCCGCGCTGGCTCAGCACATAGTGTCTACATACCCCGATGTAAGTGTAACGTGCCAGAAAAGCAATGTACGCTGTTTTCCCGACGAACAATATGCTGCCAACGGCATAGAGTTAGCCGACGAAGTAAACACATGCGATATACTGTTTGGCGTAAAAGAAGTACCTATCGACTTGCTCATTAGCAACAAAACGTATTTCTTTTTTTCGCATACCATCAAAAAACAAGACTACAACCGCAATCTGCTGCGCCAGGTATTGGAAAAGAATATTCGACTGATCGACTATGAGTGCCTTACCAATGCTGACGGCCAACGTATCATTGCTTTTGGCAGGTATGCGGGTATTGTCGGTGCTTACAATGGTATATGGACGTATGGCAAACGCTATAACCTTTTTCACCTTCGCAGAGCACACGAGTGTTTTGACCTGGAAGACTTGCAAACAGAGTACAGCAAAGTGAAGCTGCCCAAAATAAAAATAGCCATAACCGGCGGAGGCAGAGTAGCCAAGGGGGCTATAGAGGTTATGAATGGCATGGGCATCCGCAAGGTAAGTCCTGCAGAATTTACCTCCCGATACTTCGACGAACCGGTTTTTACTCAGCTCAACAACCGCGACTACAACAAACACAAGTCGGGAAAAGCCTTTAACAGAGGTGAATTTTTCGCTCACCCCGAAGAATTTGAGCACGATTTCAAAGCTTTTTACCAACATGCCGACATACTTATAGCGGCTGCCTACTGGCACCCCAATGCTCCGGTACTTTTTAACCGCGAAGACATGGTAGAAAAAGATTTTAACATAAAGGTAATAGCGGACATTACCTGCGATATAGAAGGCTCTATACCCAGCACCAAGCAGGCATCTACTATAGCAGACCCACTCTACGACTATGACCCTACGCAAGATAAAGTGGTGCCACCCCTATCAGATGAGGGCAATATCACCGTAATGGCGGTAGATAACCTTCCGTGCGAACTGCCCCGCAATGCCTCCGAAGATTTCGGCAAGGAACTAGTGGCCAATGTGCTGCCCAACCTGCTGGGCGATGACAAGGATGAGATCATAAAACGGGCCACAATAGCCGAAAACGGTAAACTTACCGAACGCTATAGCTACCTGCAAGACTATGTAGACGGAAAAGAGTAACCCCAACTGCCGGAGCTTTTTCAGCTCCGGCATCAAAAAACCGGAATCTTTTATTTAAAGTTAAATTTCTAAATATCTTTGCACCCCTCAATACAGCAATAGATATATGGCTTGGTTTAATAGGAAAGACAAGGGCATACAGACGCCAACATCATCTAAAAAAGAAGCACCTGACGGACTTTGGTACAAAACTCCCAGTGGCAACATCGTACACATGCGCGAGCTTAAAAACAACGCGTACGTAAGCCCGGAAGACGACTACCATGTAAGAATCGGATCTAACGAGTATTTCGAGATTCTTTTCGATAACAATAAGTTTACCGAACTGGACGCTGACCTCACGGCAGCCGATCCCCTGAAGTTTGTAGACTCAAAACCCTATCCGGACAGAATAGCAGCTTCGCAAAAAAAATCAGGCCTAAAAGATGCCGTACGCAGTGCTACTGGCAAAATGAACGGTCTGGATCTAGTAGTTGCCTGTATGGATTTCAGCTTCATCGGTGGATCTATGGGTTCGGTAGTAGGTGAAAAAATTGCCCGTGCCATTGATTATTCATTGAAAAACAAAATTCCATTTTTGATGATCTCAAAATCCGGTGGCGCACGAATGATGGAAGCTGGTTTTTCGCTTATGCAAATGGCCAAGACTTCTGCTAAACTGGCTCTACTGGCTGAGGCCAAGGTGCCCTATATCTCGTTGCTAACCGACCCTACTACAGGGGGTGTTACTGCTTCGTATGCTATGCTGGGCGATTTCAACATCGCTGAGCCGGGTGCACTTATCGGTTTTGCCGGCCCCAGAGTAATTCGCGAAACGATCGGAAAGGATCTGCCAAAAGGCTTCCAAAGCTCAGAATTTGTATTGGAACACGGTTTTCTAGACTTTATTGTAGACAGAAGAAACCTGAAAACCAAGCTTACTACTTTACTGAAAATACTGGCGAAGAAAAACAACTAGATTATACCGAGGAAATAGCACATGTTCTTGATTAAACGTGTGCTTACATTTAGTAGTGGTATGGCATGGATTTTTTCTGGATGAAAGAATTAGGTTAATGCTCTTTTTTCTATTCTAAATCCTTTTTTAGGGTATTCGGATCTTTTCTTGTATCAAATATTGTAATTACCTCTATTTCTTCTAATTCCACCAAAATTCTATAATAAAGAGTTGTTTGTTTTGTAACAACACATCTACCCTAACACAGGCTATGGTCTGAAAGTCTCATCTATGGATGAGAATCGAGTGTTTAGCATAGTACAATAGAAATATACCTGTGGCTAACAGTCAAAACAGCGTATTACCGGAGTATTTTCACGGCATCACCTACACGTATAGTGCCGGTATGCTCAGGGATCAGGTGTACACCAAATGCTACACCTCCTGATGGTGTTTTACGATAGGTATTGAGTGTTCTTAGTGGTTCACCTTGTTTGTTTTTTTCAAGCGTATCGGGATGGATGGTGGTAAAAACACAGCGTTCGCATGGCTGTGCTACAGCAAACGTACAATCTCCTATCCGAATGCTTTGCCATGTATCCTCCTCATAAGGCTCACATCCTTTAATCACTATATTGGGTCGGAAATTTCGCATAGATACAGGCTCTTCGAGTCGGTCGTTTAATGCCTGCAGTGAAGCTTCCGAGATCAGCAGCACAGGATTCATGTCTGCAAACTTCACCACATCTCCGGTCTTACCTCCATGCTTAGCCTTGACCTCACGAGGTTGTGAGGGGTCTACAGCCAGCAGCTTCGCCTCTACGCCTAAAATAGACGAAAACCATGCGCTTACTTCCTGTTTGGCTTCCAGCCCAAACGTATCACTACTGAAAATTTGCACGGGATTTGGCGTGTTGCCTTCCGGGGAGAGAGGTACACTCATGCTTTGCCCATTGCGGTGGGTTACCTGCAGGTGATCGCTGTGCAATGAGGTCGTAAAAGCCAGCATTTGCTGATGCTTTCGCCCGGTGATAGCCACACCGTCAGCATCTACCAGCACCCAATGACGATCGTATGCCAGCCCGGTAGGTGCTACCGCAAAATGCGCACCCGCTATACCCAATGTCGATTTGATAGGATATATGGTGAGTGCGCTTACCTGCATCTATTTAGTCTCCAGGGTCTCTTCGTTTACAGAAACCTCAGCCGAATCATCGTCTGCTTTAAAAAATGTTTTTTGAAAGAAAAGAATCGTAAATACTCCTACAAAAATAGAGGAATCGGCAATGTTGAAAACCGGCCATAACGACATATAATCACCTCCTATCAAGGGTATCCAGTCGGGCAATTTCCCTTCCCAGATATCAATATAAAACATATCGATCACCTGCCCATTGAACCAGGAGATGGGTGCATCGTAGGGTGCATTGTCCAACAGCACTCCATAAAAAGTACTGTCAATCACATTGCCAACAGCTCCACCCAGAATCAGTGCCACACACCACAACAAGCCGGCATGCACTTCTTTTTTTATAAGCATGTAGAGGTAATAGCCGATACCTACCATGGCAAACAATCGAAATACAGTCAGAATGAGTTTGCCGTATACCGTGCCCAGTTTCATGCCAAAAGCCATACCGGGGTTGGTAAGGTAATGCAGCTTAAATACATCGCCGATCACTTGTATTTGCCCCTGTACTCCCATATCCATATTGAAATGCACCAGCATTTTCACTACCTGATCGAGTACTATTACTGCGAAGCTGATTAAAAAATATTTCTGATAGTTTGTCATATCCTAGATTAACGAGTGTTAGTACAACCCGGCACTTCCAAATGGCCTTACACTACTTCCAATTTTACTTTTATGTCGAGCCCGTCCATGTCCAACGGTTTACCCCCTTCGAGGTTTTCAAACGTACCCAGCTCTTTTGCCTGAGTTTCCTCACAAATATAATATTTGTTGGTTTCCAACGAAGACTTTACTTCGTCGTGTGGAGTATCCACCTTTATGGCAATTTTATCCTGAACATCCAGCCCCATTTCCTTCCTCAGGTTTTGTATTCTATTCACCATATCGCGAGCTATCCCTTCCTGCTTCAATTCATCGGTAATGGTAATATCCAACGCTACGGTAAGTCCGCCTTCGTTGGCAACCTGCCAGCCCGGTATGTCTTCGGAGGTCACCTCCACGTCTTCCAGGGTTAGCTGAATTGTGGTATCTGACAGAGCCAGATCCAGCACACCACTACGTTCTATCGTGTTGATGTCGTCTTGCCCAAGTCCGGCCACAGCCTTTGATATTTCTTTCATCTTGGGACCGTATTGTTTTCCCAGCTTTTTGAAGTTTGGCTTAATCTTTTTGACCAATACACCGGACGTGTCGTCTATAAATTCGATAGCCTTCACATTTACCTCACCCAGTATGAGCTCCTCTACAGCTGCTATATGCTCCTTGGTGTCTTTGTTGAGCACCGGAATCAATATTCTCGACAATGGCTGACGTACTTTGATCATTTCTTTTTTGCGTAGCGAATGCACCAAAGATGAGATCCGCTGTGCCAGATCCATTTTCGTTTCCAGTTCCCGATCAACTTCATGTTGGTTTACCTGAGGAAAATCCGTGAGGTGAACGGAAGTCTGGCTAAACTGCCCCGATACGTTGTTGAGGTCAGCAAAGAGCCTATCCATATAAAAAGGAGCGATTGGAGCACTGATTTGTGCTACTTTCAGCAAGCAGGTATACAGCGTTTGGTAAGCCGATATCTTATCCTCGTTGTATTCTCCTTTCCAAAACCGTTTTCTATTGAGCCTTACATACCAGTTACTCAAATCATCGATTACAAAGTCCTGAATATCACGAGCTGCACGAGTAGGTTCGTATTCGTTAAATGCTGCATCTACTTTACCCACCAGCGTATTGAGCTTGCTGATAATCCACCGGTCACTTTCCGTACGACTAGCTGCAGGCACATCGGGTTCGCTGTAGCTAAATCCATCCAGGTTAGCATACAGAGCAAAAAACGAATACGTGTTGTACAATGTACCAAAAAATCGTCGCTGCACTTCAGCAACACCTTCTATGTCGAATTTGAGGTTGTCCCACGGATTGGCATTGGCAATCATATACCATCGTGTAGCATCCGGACCAAACTTACCAATTGTCTCAAAAGGATCTATAGCATTGCCCAGTCGTTTCGACATTTTGTTGCCGGCTTTGTCCAGCACCAGGCCATTTGCCATTACATTTTTAAAAGCCACACTATCGTAAAGCATGACGGCAATAGCATGCAGGGTGAAAAACCAGCCACGCGTCTGATCTACTCCCTCCGCTATAAAGTCGGCAGGGTACACATCGCTCAGACCTCCCTCTGCTTGTGTTTTTGCTTTGGGGTCGTCTCCCATGTAGTGAAACTGCGCGTAGGGCATTGCTCCCGAATCGAACCACACATCTATCAGGTCTGGCTCTCTATACATCTTTTGTCCACTTTCACTTACCAGCACTACATCGTCTACATACGGGCGATGCAGGTCAAAATCTTCGGGAAGTTGCTCGGTCATAAACCCTGCTTCTACAGCCTTGGCCACTTCCTGCTTCAGTTCATCGAGCGACCCGATACACTTCTCCTCTTTCTTATCTTCCGAAATCCAGATCGGCAGTGGTGTACCCCAGTACCTCGATCGGCTCAGGTTCCAGTCTACCAGATTTTCCAGCCAATTGCCAAACCTACCACTGCCGGTAGACTGTGGCTTCCAGTTGATGGTGTTGTTCAATTCTACCAGCCTGTCTTTGTATGCCGTAGTTTTGATAAACCACGAATCCAGCGGATAGTATAATACGGGCTTGTCTGTACGCCAGCAATGTGGGTAGGAGTGTTCGTATTTTTCTACTTTAAACGCCTTATTTTCTTCTTTTAACTTAATGGCAATAAGCACATCTGTTGGCTTAAAGTCAGCCGCTTTTTGCTCATCGTCGGTGTAGTATTCTGCTTTCACAAAGCGTCCGGCAAAATCCGTTACCTCATTTACAAAGCGTCCTTGCTTGTCTACCAGAGGCATTTGATTGCCCTCTTCGTCTTGTACCAGCAAGCCCGGTACACCAGCCATTTTGGCTACTCTAAAGTCATCTGCACCAAATGTAGGCGCTATGTGAACTATACCTGTACCGTCTTCTGTCGACACAAAGTCGCCGGGAATTACCCGAAATGCCTTTTGTTGTAATTCTTCATTGGTTACATAGGGCAGTAATTGCTCGTACCGTACACCTTCCAGTTGCTCTCCGGTGTATTCTGCTACTACCTGCCAGGGTATTTGTTTGTCGCCGGGTTGGTACGCTTCCCAGTCCAGGTCGGCTGTTTTTTCACTAAAAAACTTACCCAACAGGTCTTTTGCCAGCACTACCGATATGGGCTTAAAGGTATATGGGTTGTAGGTTTTCACCTTAGCGTATGTGATTTTTTTACCCACAGCCAGTGCTGTGTTTGAAGGCAGGGTCCATGGTGTAGTAGTCCATGCCAGCATAAAGATCTCCTCTTTGTCGGTCTCGAAAAGCTGTGCGGAATCGTCGGTCTTCACGACTTTAAACTGCGCCACTATAGACGTATCCTTCACGTCCTTATACGTGCCCGGCTGGTTGAGTTCGTGCGAACTAAGTCCTGTGCCAGCTGCCGGAGAATACGGTTGAATGGTGTAGCCCTTATAAAGCAGATCTTTGTCGTAAAACTTTTTCAGCAGGTACCACAAGCTCTCCATGTAGTTGCGATCGAACGTAATGTAGGGGTTGTCCAGATCTACCCAGTACCCCATCTTTTCAGTAAGATCATCCCACTGATCTTTAAACTTCATGACTGCTTCGCGGCACTTGGTATTGTATTCGGCTACCGATATTTTCTTTCCTATGTCTTCTTTGGTAATCCCGAGTTCTTTTTCTACCTGCAACTCTACAGGCAGCCCGTGGGTATCCCAGCCTCCTTTTCTTTTTACCTGATAGCCTTTCAGGGTTTTGTATCTACAAAAAATATCTTTTACAGCCCGAGCCATCACATGATGAATGCCCGGCGTACCGTTGGCTGATGGTGGCCCTTCGTAAAAAACAAATGTTTCCGCTCCTTCTTTCTCGTCTACTGATCGTTGAAAAACATTTTCTTCTTTCCAGCTTTTCAACACTTCATCGGCAATTTCCGGAAAATTGACCTTTTTGTACTCCCTGTATTTCATTAGTTCAACCTCGTTGTGTCAGCATTCGCATTTACTGACTACTTAAAACTTGTCAATTCTTATCTACTTCTATTTTTTTCAAATCTATTTCTTCGTCCTCATGCTCGTGATAGAACTCTGGAAAAGTCTCTATCAGCGGATGGCTTTGTACATTTCGCTTACCTGTATCAAACCGAAGCAGCAAAGCGGGCAGAACGATCAGGTTGGTAAACATAGCCATGAGCAGCGTAGTAGATGTAAGCGCTCCCAGGGCTACCGTACCGCCAAATTCTGAGGCGGCAAATATGACAAAACCAAAAAACAGGATAATAGAGGTATAGATCATACTGGCGCCTGTTTCTCTCAAGCTTTTGCTTACAGCCACCGGCACAAAAAATCGATTTAAAAACAACTCTTGCCTGTACTTGGCTAAAAAGTGGATAGAATCGTCCACCGATATACCAAATGCAATACTGAATATAAGTGCCGTACTGGGCTTGAGTGGTATACCCGCAAATCCCATCATACCCCCTGTAATCAGCAGGGGTATCATATTGGGTACCAGCGATATAATGATCATTTTAAAATTACCAAAAAGCACAGCCATAATCACAGCTATGATAAAAAACGCTATCGCCATACTGGTCAATAGGTTTTCTATCAAAAACTTGTTGCCTTTGATAAACAACAATGTAGTACCCGTCACTACGGCTTTAAGTTTACTATCGTCGAAAATTTCGTTCACTCTGGGCTTAATGACTCCATGTACCAGTGAATCCATTTTTACAGAGCCTATGTCGGCTATCTTGAGCGAAACCCTCAGCTTCTGGCCTGTAGAGTCTACAAACGACGATGATATGCCGGCTTCATCCGTTTCTTCTGAAAGGTATCGTAGTATAAAAGCCTTGTCTCTGTTGTTTGGCAAATCGTATTGGCTGGGATTGTTGTTGTAAAAGGCCTGACGGGTGGCTTTGATAAAGCTCACTACCGAAATAGGCTGAGATATGTAATCGATAGAATCCAGAAACTGTTCAAATTCATCAATTTTGCGCAGGTTTTTCAAATTCTGCACGCCTTTCTTCACACCTGTATCCACAATTATCTCCAGTGGCATAACACCGCTAAAGTTCTGCTCAAAGAAATACAGGTCCTGCTTTACAGGGCTATCTTCGGGCAGATCGTCTACCATGTACGACACTGCTTCTATTTTGCTAACCCCATATAGCGACACAGCACTAACTATACCCGCTACGAGAAATATCCTATACTTATGCCTGTGTACGACCAGGTCAAACGCAGTGAGCACTTTGTCAAGTGGTTTAAACTCCAGGTGCTTGGTGTGTTTTCTCGAAGGTGCCGGCAAATACGAAAATACTACCGGAATCATGATAAGACTCACAATAAATGTAGCCAGAATATTGAGGCCTGCTACTATACCAAATTCACGCAGGATAACTATATCGGTAAAGCCAAGCACCAAAAAACCTACTGCTGTAGTAAAATTGGTAATGAGGGTAACTACTCCAATCTTACGGATTATTCTACCCAGCGCTTTTTGCTGATCACCGTGTGTTGTATACTCCTGGTGGTATTTGTTGAGCATATATACGCTGTTGGGTATACCTATCACTACTATGATGGGCGGGATCAGTCCTGTCAGCAAGGTAATTTTAAAGCCGAACATGGCCAGTGTACCCATAACCCACACGACTATAATGCCAATAATGATGAGCGGGAAAAGCACCGCCTGCCACGACCTGAAAAATAAGAAAAGTATAAAACCCGTAACGATCAGCGACAGGATCAGAAAGAGGTTGAGCTCTTTCTTTACTTTCACCGTGTTGGTATACCTGACATAGGGTAGTCCTGCATAGTGCAGTTTTATGCCGGTATCTTCTTCAAAGGCGGCACTGGCATGCAGAATATCTGCTATGACAACATTTCGTACTCTAGAGTTTAATACTTTTTTATCGATTGACACCAGTATCATGTTGGCGCCATTTTCAGTATTGATAAGCTGGCCGCTGTAAAACTGCAGTTTCATAGCCTCCTGCATCATACTATCCAGCTCCTGCTGGGTATCGGGTATGTGAGGAAAAATCGGTGTAAGCACAAATTTTTTCTTTTCCTTACCGTTTTTGATTACGGTTCCCTTGGAGAGCATCTGCAAGTTTGGCAGACTTAAAACATTGCTTACCCCTTCTATTCGCTCCAGCTCTTTCGACAAGTAGCTCAGCTTTCTAAACTGATCGGACTTATAGACTGAGCTATCTTTGATACCTATGGCTAAGATATTGCCATCCTCGCCAAAAGTCTCTTTAAATTCCCTAAAGTATATCATTTCGGGATCATCTCCGGGCACTATGTTTGCCAGATTAAACGACCACTCTACAAATTGCGCCTGATAGCCCATAAAAGCGGTGATAGCCACTAATATGACGAGCAAAAAAGATCGGGATTTTAGTATAAAACGGGATAGCTTAGACCACATGCTGAAAAATAAAGTGCAAAGGTAAGTAAATTAGTATTTAATTTTCGGGTATTTTGTAAGGCTATTGTCGGCTATTTCATCCTGATACTCAAATACCTTACCAAGGTATGCAAACCCGGCAGACCGGCATAAAAAAAGGGGGCATTGCTACCCCCTTGTTATTGTATCAAAATTAATTAATTCTGGTATTTGAGCACAGCCTTCTTCAAGGCTTCTTTGTTGGAAGTGATTGAAGGGTCTGAGTATATTTTCGACGATAGCTCGGCTATCACTGCTTTCCTGAAGCCTAGTTTTTCAGCTACTTCTTCACAGTATTTAATCTCACTTAAATAGATCTCCTTATCTATCTTCATAAGCTGTACCACATTATAGAGGTATTCAAACTTCTCGTCATCAGACATCTCTACCACCGGCGACAATGGTTCCGGATTTTCCAGCAAGGCATCAATTTCCGCTTCAGGTACTCCATTTGCCTTTCCCACCATGTATATCATGTTCTTTTCATCTTCGGCAAAATCATTGTCAACATTTGCCAGCTTTATGAGCATGCTTAATTGAGATCTTATTGGCATTGTATTGTTATTTTATTTTGAACGTTATGTGTGTGGCCATCCTGCCTACACGGAAATTCCCCTTAAATCAGGAAACTCTATACTTGCTAACGATTTCTCTTAGAAAATCCATGTCTGCATTTACAGTTCCATCGCTAAATACTTTCGACGAAAGCTCTCCTACCACTTTTTTCTTAAAGCCGAGTTTTTGAGCGATATTCTCACAGTATTTGATCTCTGTAAGGTACACCTCTTTGTCAGCCTTCATCAAACGAATAATGTTGTACAAGTACAAAATCTTGTCATCTTCCGTAAGGTGGGTCATATCCGGCAATTCGTGACGTGCATTTCGCAGGTGCTCATGCAATATCTTCTCGATATCTTCATCTGACATCCCATTGCTCCTACCGATATTGTAAATCATATCCTGTTCGGTTTGGGAAATGTTGCCATCTACCAGAGACAACTGTATCAACAGACTCATTTGCGCGCTGAAATCCATGTGTTATGTTGGTTTAAATTTTTAGAAAATAAATATAATCAATTTTAAAGATTCGACTGTAATTGCTCTACACTTAAACTTCTTTGGGTTTTAAGCCTCAAAAGCTCCGCGTAGCTTGTCGCTTTTACACATCAATACTCCTAAGCTTTAAAAGAAAGGACAACTTTCTTAAGGTTTTCTTTATCTGCGGTCACAGTAGGATCGCTGAATATTCGTGCTGACAACTCGCTAATGACTGTTCTTTTATATCCCAGTTTTTCAGCCAGAGCCTGACAAAAACGAATTTCACTTAAATACACCTGCTCATCTACTTTCATCAGCTGAACGATGTTATACAAGTAATCAAACTTTTCCTCATCTGTTAAGGTGCCCAGCGCCGGCATTTCATGTCGGGCGTGCCTTAGGTGATGGTTAAAGACGTCTTCTATCTCTTTTTCGGGTATTTTGTTGGCTTTCCCCAGGGCATAAATCATACGTTCCTCCTTGGGAGAAAGGTTATTATCGATCAATGATAACTGTATTAAAAGACTTAGTTGAGGATTGAAATCCATATCAGACGTATTCTTAAACTTATTCAAAATTAAATATAGTCATTTTTTATACATTAAGAATTGTTTCCCAACGTAAGTTCGTTTTCTGGTTAGCCATAGAAAAACCTAAGTTCATATCTCTATGAAAAAGCTTCAAATGTAAACGCTTCCTATCTACTATAAAATTATTTTTTTGTTTTTTACACATTGCAAAAAACACTTGATTAACAGGCCTTTTATTGGATACTATCAAAAGTTATGCGCTTTCTTTTTAAAAGATTCTCAAAATATACAAACAACTACAGTTGTAATATAATTACTAATTGAGTTGGCCGATATTTAAAAATTCGCTTAATTTAGGTTTCCAATCAGCTAAAGCAACTTTTAAAAATTGTGAAGTTTAACCCATTTAATTATTACCTTGTAGGTATCTTTAGATATTTTTAACACCTAACTCTGACCTGAAAATATGGGCATATTAATTCCATTACTTTTAATTTCTTTCGCTTGCCTGATCATCTGGCGGGCAGGAGATGGCTTCATGACTGCTTCCGAATACATTGGCAGAAACCTTTCCGAGGGTGTAAGAGGTGCCTCCATCAATGCAGTTGCCAGTTCAATGCCAGAGGTTTTTACTTCGCTTTTCTTCTTGTTTGTACTGATGGATGCATCAGGCTTTTCAGGCGGTATTGGCACCACTGCTGGCAGTGCCATATTCAATGGTATGGTAATTCCCGCTGTATCTATTCTTGCCGTAGTGGGCATGGGTCTTACCAAAAGAATAGAAGTATCTAAAAAAGTTTTGCTACGTGACGGCATAGCACTTATCATTACTGAAGCCATCTTTTTGGTGCTGATCAGTGGATCAAGTCTGGACTGGTGGCATGGTTTAGTCCTCATGCTGGTTTACATAGCCTACATCTCCTATATGTTCATTTCCATGAACTACTCTCAAAAAAAGGCGCTTTTTGAAGCCGAACAAAACGGCGAGGTGCAAGTAGAAGAAGAGGAGGAGGAAGAGGAAGAAGAAGAAAAAGGCGATCAGGGTTCTTTCATCAAAGGGTTAATCACTTTTGATCTGGAAAGGGTATTTATCGGCTCCAACAAAATGAATGACGCAAGAGCCTGGAGCCTGCTGATATTTGCTACAGTTGCTATTGCACTGGTTTGTTACCTGCTGGTGATTGCCTGTGAGTGGATGGGAGCTGATGTATATCATATCCCTTACCTTGGTGAGTTTAACGGGCTCGACATCCCCCTGATGTTTGTCGCTCTGGTGCTTGCATCTGCTGCATCCAGCTTTCCTGACACAATTATATCGATAAAAGATGCCCAAAGAGGCAAATACGATGACGCCATATCTAACGCCCTGGGCAGCAACATCTTTGATGTATGTTTTGCACTTGGATTTCCATTGTTTCTGTTTACCATACTTCATGGTCCTATCCAAATGCCCGAAGATTTGATAAGCCTCAGCGCTGAGCTGCGTTTTCTACTTTTAATACTTACTGTTATTGCTGTATTTGTATATACTACCGGTAAGTTTATGGGGAAAGGTAAGGCACTCCTTTTATTGGGCATCTACTTTTTGTTTATACTGTACATTGTTGGTAGAAGTGCCGGAAATCCTCTGGCAGCAGAAGTAGCAGAAGTGCTGTTAGGAATACTCGAGATTGTGGGTATACGTTAATACACTCTCTTAAAAGACTTATAAAAAAAGGCTGAAAAAATTCAGCCCTTTTTTTTGCTCTTCTCAATTCAGCCGAAAATGAATAGGAAGTATCATCTTCACCCTTACGCGTCTATCTCCCTGTTTGCCGGGTTTCCACTTGGGCGATAGTGACAACACACGCACTGCTTCTTCATCGCACCCGTACCCTATGCCCTTCACTGTGGCTATATCTGAGATACTCCCGTCTTTGTTTACCACAAACTGCACAAATACTTTTCCTTCTACTCCCATGCGCCGGGCCTGTGATGGGTATTTGATCTGTTTAGCTACATCCTTATAGTATTCCGACAGCCCCATTACAGGCTCAGGCATCTGTGAAGCAAAATTTACCGGAGCTTCTACTATCTCTTCTCCATGCTCATCGTCAGCGATTATTTCTTCTATAACCGTATACTCATCTATATCCACATCAATTACTACCTCTTCTAATTCCTCTATCACCTGATCGTCTGCTACTGGTATAATCACAGGCTGCTGCACAGGCGGAGGGGGTGGAGGCGGATGAGAGGTTAACGGCATTTCGTATATATCCTCAAAAGGAGGCTCTGCTGCTTCTAATATTACCAGTTTACTTACAGCGGTTTTCCACTCAAAGGCAGCAAGCACCAAGGCCAGGCTTAACATCAGACCTATATTAAAAAACATAGGCCTCTTCTTCTCCAGATCTTTCTGGGGGATTTTTCTCATTTCCATGACGATTAATTGTTTAAACGGTGAAAAATATCTGACACATCATATATATGTGTCTTTAATAGGAAATAAGGGTCCCGGGAATGCCTTATTTATACTCTAATCTGTACTTTACTCTATGCGCAACACTTCTTGGAAGTGTAACCTTATTATAGTTGCAGGCTTGTTCATTTGCTTTACTCCAGCGAGTCTGCAAGCCAGCCCTTTTGTTATTAGTCTTCGGCATGTGATCTACTCTATGGAGCCAGCTGCGAAATATAACATACACCTTTACTCCCCTAGCCGCTTCGTTCACTTACCGGATTCCTTGCCGACTGTGTTTATCTAATTTTTAAATTCTTCGAACAGTTCCATGTCATAGTTTTTGACCGGGTCTGCTTTCTTTTCTTTTACCCTCAACACACCCAGCACTGCCATACCAACTATCAAAGCAAGTGCTACCGCTATCAACACAATACGTGCCCAGCTTCCAAATTTGCTTTGCTTCTGTTGGTATTGGTGCAGACTTCTAAAATCCTTATGTCTGGCTATCTGACCTTTCGACAAGGCCTTACGCTTTATTCTGATGTCATACTTTGTCATCTGCCCTCCCCCTCTAGTTTATCGTACAATTCTTTAAGCTTGTTTAGTGCTCTGTACATTCTCATCTTCACAGCACTTTCTTTTTTGTCCAGCATCAGCGCTATTTCTTTGAAGTTTTTATCCTCAAAATACTTGAGCTGTAGTATGGTCACTTCCTCGTCATTCAGGTAGCTTATCAGCTTACCCAGTATATTTATTCTTTCTTCATCATCGCTCACTTCACCGCATACCCAGAGACTGTTTAGTTTTTCTTCTTCCAAACAAAGCACCGGCGACTTTGCTGACCGATATTGCTTTTTCACTTCGTTGGCAGCTATACGAAACAGCCATGCGCCAAACGGCAGCCCTCTGCATTCATATTTACCGATGGCATTCATGGCATTCATAAACACTCTCGACACCACATCTGCCGTTTCTTCTTCGTCTCCCACTCTGTGATACACATAGCGGAAAACAGGCTCGTAATATTTATTATACAAATATTCGAATTGACCGATATCTTTTTTGGAAGCCTCAACTATTTGTTCTTCTTTTAATATTTCCCGATCAATGTGTTCCTTTGTGCTCAACAATGGCGCTTTTTGATGGGTATAATCCCTGGGGAAAGTAAAAGTCACAGAATGAGACATGTTTTTTACAGTTAGCTTTAAAAATTCGTGCAATTTTCGTGCACGAAAACCACAACCTGACAATGACCACAGCACAACAGGAAAAAGCCAAATTGCGTAGCGTTTACCTTCGCAAACGCAAAATGTTAAACACAGACGAGTATACGCGTAGAATAGAGTTGCTCACCCGTCATTTTAAAAACAACTTTTCACTCACTACAGGCAGTTTGATTCATGTTTTTTTACCTATTGTAAAACAAAATGAAATTGACACCTGGCCTATCATCAGGCACATTCGGAATAGCAATGCCCGGGTAGTCGTTTCGAAAAGCGACCTAAACACCAACAGGCTCTCTCACTTTGTGCTGGAAACCAATACCAAACTACAAAACAATAAGTGGGGAATACCCGAACCCTCGGAGGGAGAGCCCGTACAGGAATCGAAAATAGACATGGTGCTGGTGCCCTTGCTGGTAGCTGACAAGCTAGGGCAAAGGTTAGGCTATGGCAAAGGATACTACGACCGTTTTCTATCTTTGTGCCAACCACAATGCCTGAAAATTGGCTTGAGTCTGGCTCCTCCATTGGATTATATCCCTTGTATGGAACCTACAGACATAAAATTGAATTATTGTATTAGCCCCATCGGGGTATATAAATTTTGATCTGCAAAAACACATGAATCATTACGATATCATCATAATAGGAGGCGGGCCTATCGGCCTGGCGTGTGGCATAGAAGCTAAAAAAGCCGGCCTGTCTTACCTCATATTGGAAAAAGGGTGCCTGGTAAACTCCCTGTACAATTACCCCTACAACATGACCTTTTTTTCTACCTCAGAAAAACTGGAAATTGGCGGTGTGCCTTTCATTTCTCATAACAACAAACCAACCCGATCCGAAGCATTGGAATACTACCGGCGGGTTGCTATGTCGTGGGACCTAAACACCAACCTCTATGAGAAAGTAGAAACGGTGGATAAGCGCGACATTTTTTATATTACTACCAACAAGGGCAACTATAAAGCACAACAGGTCATTCTTTCTACCGGATTTTACGACCTTCCTTTTTTACTGGGAGTAAAAGGGGAAAACCTGCCTAAGGTAAAGCACTACTACGACGAGCCTCACCCCTATTATGGACAAAAAATAATAGTAGTAGGGGCTGCAAATTCGGCTGTGGATGTAGCGCTGGAGACGTACCGAAAAGGTGCTGAAGTAACCATGGTAGTACGCGAACCCGAAATTAACCCCCGTGTAAAGTACTGGGTGCGCCCCGATATTGAAAACAGAATAAAAGAATCTTCGATAAAAGCGTATTTCAACAGCTCTATAACTGAAATACGTGAGCAAGAGGTGGATATCCTCACCCCCAACGGTGCACTTACTATCGATAATGATTTCGTACTGGCTATGACAGGCTATCAGCCCAATTTTGAGCTACTTACCGGCATGGGCATTGCCATAGGCAATGACGATATGAAAACACCCGTGCACAATCCTGAAACCATGGAAACAAATGTCGAAGGATTGTTTTTAGCGGGTGTAGTATGTGGCGGCTTGCAAACCAACAAGTGGTTTATCGAAAACAGCAGGGTACACGCTGAGGTAATCGTAGAAACCATCATGCAGCGCCGAAAGGAAGTTAATGTGTAGCTATCTCTTCTGCAACAACAGTCTGCGGTATATCAACTGGTATATTGAGGATAAGCATATTGCCTCGCTTGCCTGAGGTGCTGTCTATTTCAAGATCTCCTTTTATGAGGTTGGCTCGTGAGCGTATGTTTTTCCACCCATTGCCTTTGCCTTCAGTGAGTTTGCTCAGCTCAAAGCCCATCCCATTGTCTTCTATTGTCAGGGTGATTTCACGCTGATCTTTTGTTATCTGAATGGTAACCTGCGTAGCATCGCTGTATTTGAGTATGTTGTTGACCCACTCCTGCACAATGCGGTATAGGGATATTTCCTGCAACTCGCTCAGCCGTTCTGCCAGATCAAATACAATTACATCCACTGCCATCTTTTCGGTGGCGTTTATTTTATTAGCAAACTCCTTGAGCGACGGCTCCAGACCAAACTTTACCAGACTCTGAGGCATCAGATTGAAACAAATGCTCTTCAGTTCTCCATACATCTCGTTGAGTATGTCCACTGATTTTTCGTAGATGCTATGGCGTTTTTCTCTATCGTCCTGCTTTCGCACACTTTCTACATTCAGCTTTAAGATGGAAATTAGCTGACCAAATCCATCGTGGAGATCGGAGGCAAACCGCCTGCGTTCTTTTTCCTGACTATCGATCACTGCACTCAACTGCAACTGCTTAAATTCTATGTCTTTTTGCTGAAGTTCCAGTTGCTGCTTTTTGCGCAAACGACTTTTCTGTATCCATACCAGCACCACCAAAAACACCAATACAAGAAATACTCCTATACTAATGGCCATGTTTCTCTCATTGATCGCTTTTTCCTCGGCTATCATCAGTTGCTGGGCTCTTATCTGCTGCTCTTTCTTCTCCGTTTCGTACTGGGTTTGAAGTTCGAATATGTTTTTGGTTTTATTTTCTTCCTGCAACTCTTTTTGAATTTCAACATAATTCTCCTTCAAAAGGTAGGCTTTTTTGTACTCACCCTGCGAAAACGATATACGTGCATACGCATCGTATGCATCTCTTAGCATCTCCCTTGCTCCTATTTCGCTTGCCTGAGTAATGGCCGTGGTAGCGTAAGGCACTGCAGTTTGATACAAACCCTGTTTCCACAGCAAAAAAGCCAGGTTCTTTGCATTGTACGCTATCTCATATCGGTTGTCAAATGATGTATGCTGTTCATAAGCCTGGGTATAATATTCTCTAGCCTTATTCCAGTCCCCCAAACTATCGTAGGCTATACCTATATTGCCCAATGAGTAGGGCACATAACGCAGGTAGCCAAGTTCTTGATACCCTGCAATAGCCTGCTCTGACTGGCGAATTGATTCTTCGTATTTACCTAATTGCAGGAGTACAGATCCAATGTTGCCATAAGTAACAGTAGCGCCAAACTTATGATCAAGCTGTTTGTACACTTCCAGCGCTCTACTGTAGTACTCCAATACTTTGTTGGGTTCATTTTGCTTTTTGTATACAATACCAATATTTCCCAGAATATTGGCTTGTAATCCAATCTGACCAGCGGCTTCTGCCACTTGCAGCCCCAAAAAGTAATGATTTAATGCTTGCTCATAAGCAGCTTTTTCATCGAAAATTATGCCCATGTTGTTGTACACTCGAGCCAATTCGCTGGAGTCCCCTTCAGCCACATAAATTTTCACAGATTGCCTGAGCATAACCAAGGCTGTATCATACCTACCCATAGCTCGATAAGTATCACCCAAACTATTGTACGATGCTGCCTCTAATTGCAAATTATTCAATTGCGTAGCTTTAGTAAGGGCCTTCTCTGCAAAAAACAGCGCACTATCTACTTTACTGTTTTTGTATTGCCAGCTTAGTTCGTTATAAACGACTACAGACACTGAGTCATCGGCTTTTGAGAGAATCTGGCGCAGGCTGTCAACAACCTGAGGTTGAGCTGCCAAAGGCATAAACCCATACCCGACCAACATAAAATAAGATAATGAACACCAAAAACGCATATTACGATGAGATATAAAACTTAAATATAATGACACTCAGCGGTTTTGAAAGAAATCATGGCAGGGGTTTCGCAGAGTTCCCGTCTATTTCAAACCTCTGGATGGTGTCGGCTTGTAGAGGTAATCATAGAAACCATCATGCAGCGCCGAAAGGAAGTTAATGTGTAGCTATCTCTTCTGCAACAACAGTCTGCGGTATATCAACTGGTATATTGAGGATAAACATATTCCCTCGCTTGCCGGGGGTGCTGTCTATTTCAAGGTCTCCTTTTATGAGGTTGGCTCGTGAGCGTATGTTTTTCCACCCATTGCCTTTGCCTTCAGTGAGTTTGATCAGCTCAAAGCCCATCCCATTGTCTTCCACTGTCAGGGTGATTTCACGCTGGTCTTTTGTTATCTGAATGGTAACCTGCGTAGCATCACTGTATTTGAGTATGTTGTTGACCCACTCCTGCACAATGCGGTATAGGGATATTTCCTGCAACTCGCTCAGCCGTTCTGCCAGATCAAATACAATTACATCCACTGCCATCTTTTCGGTGGCGTTTATTTTATTAGCAAACTCCTTGAGCGACGGTTCCAGACCAAACTTTACCAGACTCTGAGGCATCAGGTTGAAACAAATGCTCTTCAGTTCTCCATACATCTCGTTGAGAATGTCCACTGATTTTTCGTAGATGCTATGGCGTTTTTCTCTATCGTCCTGCTTTCGCACACTTTCTACATTCAGCTTTAAGATGGAAATTAGCTGACCAAATCCATCGTGGAGATCGGAGGCAAACCGCCTGCGTTCTTTTTCCTGACTATCGATCACTGCACTCAACTGCAACTGCTTAAATTCTATGTCTTTTTGCTGAAGTTCCAGTTGCTGCTTTTTGCGCAAACGACTTTTCTGTATCCATACCAGCACCACCAAAAACACCAATACAAGAAATACTCCTATACTAATGGCCATGTTTCTCTCATTGATCGCTTTTTCCTCGGCTATCATCAGTTGCTGGGCTCTTATCTGCTGCTCTTTCTTCTCCGTTTCGTACTGGGTTTGAAGCTCTGCTATATTCTTTGTTTTTTCTATTGCAAACAAGCTATCTTTCAATTGATAGCCTTTGTCTCTATATTCTAAGGCATTCTCAAATTGCTGTAATTGAATGTAACATTCGGCTATTTTGTCATACGTAAAACGCACTAAATCGGTGTATTTCAACGCCAAACCTGCTTCTGCTCCTTTTTTCAAATAATCAACTGCCTCGGCATATTTTTCCTGAATAATCAGATATTCACCCGTGTTAACCAGATTTATAGCCACCCCTTGCCGATCACCTATTGCTTGTCGGATTTTGGTTGATTGGTTTATGTAGTCAAGAGCTTCGTTGAACCTTCCTTCTTCTGTGGCTATTGCTGCAAGGTCGTTGAGTACATACCCCAACCCTACACTATCTTTCTGCTGCTTTCTTATTCTGTATACTTCGTCAATGAACGGTTTTGATTCTAATATTTTTCCACGTCTCATTAAAAAAGACGCGCGGTGGCCAAGAGCAGTCCCTAATGATTCTAAATCACCAATTCTTCTGCTAATACTTTCTGCTTCGTCCAAACACTTATACGCTTCATCCAGATTCTCCTGCTTATGATAGAACACAGCCATTTCATTATTGACTCTGGCTTTTCCACTATCATCTTTCAAAGAATCGAAAAGTTTTAAGGATTTAATATAGAGAGGTAATACCTCTTCATATTCCCCGCTCAAATATGTGATGACCCCCAAATGTAAAGCACTATAGGCTTGACGGGTTTTCCAGCTGTTTTTATTTGAGATATCCAAAGCCCAATTGGTCATAGAACGGGCCTTCTCAAAGTTGTCGCTATATAGTTTGTAGAAGTTTTTATTGATGTAATCTACACGCAAACTATCTTCCATATCAGGAAGCTCTTTTTCTATGCTAAATACACTTTGTGCATGCAGAGACAATGAGAAAAACATCAAATAAAGATAACAAACGACTTTAAGCATGCCCATTTTTACTGACTTTCGAGAACTGAATTTTTTTCAATATCAAAAATTTTAACCTCTGTATCAAGTTTAGATAAAATATTCTCGGTACGCTCTCTTCGGGCATCCGTCAGAAATATCTGCCTGAATTTATGTTCTGCTATCATTTGAAGCAGTTTGGTGATCCGTTTATCGTCCAATTTATCGAAGATATCATCGAGAAGGAGAATAGGGGTGCGTCCCTGGCGGTTTTTAATGTATTCAAACTGAGATAACTTCAGGCTGATAAGAAAGGACTTTTGCTGTCCCTGACTTCCGATTTTTTTCAAAGGATAGTCATTAATCAAAAATGTATAATCATCCCGATGAACACCCATAGTTGTGCGCCTTAGCACGATATCTTTCTCCGTACTCTTTGCAAAACTGGTTGCAAAATCATCTTCAAGAACCTTGGTAGCGTAAACAATACTGACTTTTTCTTTTCCATCCGATATGTGTTCGTATTGTTGTAAAAACTCCGGCAACAATGTATCTACAAAGCCCTTTCTCACTTTAGAAATTTGAAGGCTCAATCCGATAATCTGTTCATCATATTGGGAAAGGAGTGCAGTATCTCTACGTCCCGATTCGGCCATTCGCTTGAGCAACGAATTTCTTTGTTTCAAAAAATGATTGTATCGAATCAGCTCTTCCAGATACTCTTTATTGGTTTGAGCGATTATACTGTCTACAAATTTTCTTCTTACTTCGCTACTATCCCGTATGAGTCCATCGTCGTTTGGAGCTATCATCACTACCGGAAACTTCCCAATATGTTCACTCAGCTTTTCATAAGCTGCTCCATCTAATTTCACCTGTTTTTTTTCACCCTGCTTTAGCGAGCACTGCAGCTTATATATCCGGTCGTCTACTTCAAAATTGGCTCGAATAGAAAAAAACTGATTGTCGTGCCGAATGTTTTGACTGTCTATCGCATTAAAAGCACTTTTGGTTAAAGACAGGTAATAAATAGCATCCAGAAGGTTCGTTTTGCCACTACCATTAAGGCCTGTAAGGCAGTTGATACCTTCACAAAAATCAACCTGTGCCGATTCATAATTCTTAAAGTTATTGAGAGTGATGCTTTGGAGTATCATATATTTTTGCCGAATATACGAAATTAGTTAATTTCGCTGTTCGTTTGTGAGCTGAGGCAAATTTGTCTTTTCTCGCACTAAAAAATTAAAATCTATAGTATGGCAACTGTAAAAGATAAAAAGACCCAGAAGGGAAAATCCAAGAATGAATTTGACAAGTCAACCTACATGTTTTGGTACGAAAGCATGATGTTGATGAGGAAGTTTGAGGAAAAAGCCGGACAACTTTATGGGCAGCAAAAAATCAGGGGTTTTTGTCACCTCTACATCGGCCAGGAGGCCTGTGTATCAGGGGCCGTTTCAGCACTGAAAAAAGGAGATAAATACATAACCGCATACCGCGATCACGCACACCCGATTGCTTTGGGTTCTGACCCCAACAAGATAATGGCCGAGCTTTTTGGTAAAGAAACCGGTATATCTAAAGGTAAAGGTGGCTCAATGCACATGTTTGACAAAGAAAATGGTTTCTTTGGCGGGCACGGTATCGTTGGCGGACAGGTGCCGCTAGGGGCAGGAATCGCTTTTGCAGAACAATACAAAGGTACCGACAACCTATGCATGACATACATGGGAGACGGAGCGGTAAGACAAGGAGCTTTTCACGAAGCGCTCAACATAGCCATGACCATGAAACTACCTGTAATTTTCTGTATAGAAAACAACGGCTATGCTATGGGTACTTCCGTAAAAAGAACTTCTAACGTAACTAACCTATCAGATCTGGGCAATGCCTATGAAATGCCATCTAAGTCAGTAGACGGCATGTCTGTAGTAGATGTGCACCACGCTGTGGCTGAAGCTGCCGACAGAGCCAGAAAAGGAGACGGACCTACACTATTAGAATTCCGCACCTACCGCTACAAAGGACACTCTATGTCTGATCCTGCTAAGTACAGAACCAAAGAAGAAGTAGAGTCTTACAAAATGAGAGATCCTATCGAGCAGGTAAGAAAACTGATCCTCGACGGTAAAGTAGCTACCGAAAAAGAACTGCAAGCCATAGACGCTCAGGTGAAAGAAAAAGTAGCTGAATCTGTAAAATTTGCTGAAGAATCGGCTTATCCTGATCCTTCGGAAGCCTATAAAGATGTATACGCTCAGGAAGATTATCCATACCTGGAGGATGCCTGATATACTATAAGAGCCTAACTAAAAAGGGAGCATTTCAATTGAAATGCTCCCTTTTTTATGAAATTATAGCTTGTAAGAGCTTTTCTATTCCTCCCGATCTATCCGCAGGCCAAACGACAATATACCTGGCAGCTCCTCCGTTCGCATAAACTGCTTTACTTTCATCGTATACTTTCCGGCCATAGGAAACTTATGACCGTCAAAAACCAATACCTGCCGATCTATTATATCTCCCAGACCATCGCCCAGAGGCTTTCCTGTTTTTTTATCAAACAACAACAACTCCTGGAGGTCTGAACTTACGGCATTGCCTGCCGAGTCTTCCAGATAGTATTTTACATACACATTGTAGTAGGGGTAAAAATCGGCATAGCGAACATTGTAATAAATATCATACGATTGCTGGTGATCGGCGATTTCAAACTCAAAAGAAGGGATGGAATCAACATGCCAGGTGTTTTCATGCAAATCCACATACTGGTCGTACACTTTATTGGGATTGCAAGCCAGACACAGTATACCTACACAGGTCATTAATAATCCGGTCTTGAATACGGTTTGGTTCATAGTCTAAAAATTTTCAGTCGCTAAAATAACACCTCCACAAGAGAATAATTGTACCGATACGAGTTATTGACAATAAGCTCAGGTGAAAAACAAAACTCAAAACCGCCTTCTGGCTCCCTTGTCTTTTTTAGACCCCCCATACAACTCATACTCCAGCAGCCTGCATTCTATTCTTGCATTGAAAAAGGGTGTCTTAGATTTAGTTCTCAAACCTATCTTTTTGGCTAGATTGGCATTTCCGGTAAAAATATATCCCATTTTACCCTGACAGTGCTGCTTAAAAAAATCTCCGATCTGCGAATAGGTTTCTTCCAGCTCAGTAAGCTCCCCCAGCCTATCCCCATATTCCGGATTTATCATCACAATACCCTTTCCTTCGGGAATATGAGTCTTTTCGAAAGGCACTTTATCAAACTTGATCAGGTCTGCCACTCCAGCCTGCTTCGCATTTTCCATAGCGGCTTTTATAGCCAGCCCACTCAAATCGGTACTGATTATATCTCCTCTCACTTTCTCCCTTATTGCTACGCTTCTCCTTTGCTCTTCGAGCAGCTCGGGTCGGTACCCTTCTATATGCATAAAGCCATAGTTCTGCCTCAAAAGCCCTGGAGGGCGGTTTGCCGCCATCAAGGCAGCCTCTATAGCCAGTGTGCCACTACCACACATCGGGTTAATAAAATGATCCTTTCCGGGTGTCCAAGCTGATGAGCGTATACAGGCAGCAGCCAGCGACTCCATCATGGGTGCCTTAAAAGGCATTTTTCTGTAGCCATGTTTGGCTATCGTTTCCCCGGAAGTATCAAAATACAGTATGCATTTCTTTTCATACCAAAACATAAAAATAACCGTGCGGTTTTTGTCTTTGCCCGAATCGGGCCGCCTGCCGGTTGTCTCCTGCATCTGATCTACGATGGCATCTTTCAGCTTGAGGTTGGCAAAACTGGTATCCCGTATGAAATCGTTTTTTACATAAGAGTGTATAGAGATAAATCCATCTTTGGGAATGAGCTTATTCCAGGGAGTTTTTTTCGCTTCCAGGTATAACTCGTTAGGATTTTTTGCCTCAAAAGAACGAATTGTCCACAGCACCCTCGATGCTGTACGCAGGTTGAAGTTGAGGTTGACTACTTCTTCCCATCCCCCCTCTATCGTTACGCCGGTATTGTCTACTGCCAACGGCCGGTAACCATACGATTCTATTTCGGTTTTGAGCACAGGCGCTATACCCGGCTGGCAATTGATGACTAGTTTTGATCGACGCATAAAAGTATGAAGAGAGACGACACTTACCGTGCCGGTATTTATTAAAACACGGCCCTATTAACTGTGGCCGTGTATTGATTTAGATTATTTGCTTTGCGCAAAATAGTGGTGAAACCAGGTAATAGTTTCTATCCCCTTATAAAAATTGAACACCCCATAGCTTTCGTTGGGAGAGTGAATCGCATCTTCGTCCAATCCGAATCCCAGCAATACAGAATCCAATCCCAATTCCTGCTGAAACAGCGCTACTATAGGAATACTTCCTCCGTCGCGAGTGGGTATAGGTGTTTTACCCCAAGCTTCTTCAAAGGCTTTGCTGGCTGCCTGATATCCTGCCGAAGCAGTAGGTATCACTGCCGGCTCACCTCCATGATGCGGCGTTACTTTTACTTTCACATGTTTAGGAGCTATAGATTCCAGATGCTTTACAATCAGCTCTGTAATCTCATCGCTATTTTGGTTTGGTACCAGACGCGTAGATATTTTAGCATAGGCCTTAGACGGCAGCACCGTTTTGGCTCCCTCGCCGGTATAGCCTCCCCAGATACCGTTCACATCCAGAGTAGGGCGTATACCTGTACGCTCCATGGTAGTATACCCTTTTTCTCCTTTTACATCAGCTATATTCAGGTCCTTTTTATACGCCTCCAAATCAAACGGCGCTTTAGCCATTTCTGCTCTTTCTTCAGCAGTTAACTCAGCCACCTTGTCGTAAAATCCGGGAATAGTTATACGACCATCCTCGTCCATAAGTGAGGCGATCATATCACAAAGTGTATTGATAGGGTTGCCTACAGCTCCACCATACACCCCCGAGTGCAGGTCTCTATTAGGCCCGGTCACTTCTACTTCCAGGTATGAAAGCCCTCGCAGACCCACCGTAATCGAAGGGTGCTCGTTGCTAAGTATGCTCGTATCAGAAATGAGGATTACATCGGCACTGAGCTTATCTTTATTTTCGGCTACAAATATGCCCAGATTGTCTGACCCTACTTCTTCTTCTCCCTCTATCATAAACTTCACATTGCACGGGAGCTCTCCGGCTGCTGCCATTGCCTCAAATGATTTGAGATGCATGTAAAACTGCCCTTTGTCATCGCAGCTACCCCGTGCGTAGATGCGACCGTCCTTTACTACGGGCTCAAACGGAGGCGAATCCCACAATTCGTAAGGGTCGGCAGGCTGCACATCGTAGTGTCCATATACCAGTACAGTAGGCTTAGTGGGATCAATTATCTTTTCAGCATATACAATCGGATGGCCTGCTGTTTCGCATATTTCGGCCTTGTCTACACCTGCTTGCTCAAATTTTTGATGAATAAATTCGGCTGCCTTTCTTACATCTCCTTTAAATTTAGAATCTGCACTCACGGAGGGAATCCGGAGCAAATCAAACAATTCGTCGAGAAACCGTTGCTTATTCTCTTCGATGTACGCTATAGCATTTTTCATATTACACGGGTCTTGTTGTTTGTTGTATAGTTCGTTTTAGTTAAACAGGTCTTCTTCTCTTTCCAGCATAAGAATGGATGCCTGGGACACAATAAAATATTTTTCTCCCTGGTACATGACTTCAAATGCGCCATTTTGCAGAAAAATAGCCAAATCGCCTTCCTGTGCCTGCAGTGGTATGTACTTGATCCGGTTTTCTTCCGGCTTCCAATCCTCATCTTCGTCTGCAGGAGCCGGTATAGGATATCCGGGACCTATCTTGACCACATAACCGGACTGTACCTTTTCTTTTTCTTTTACTCCCGGAGGCAAATAAAGACCACTTGCTGTCTTTTCTGATTCTTTTTTGGGCTTTACCAGCACCCTATCACCCACTACTATGAGTTTTTTTAATTTTTTATCAGCAGTAATTTCCATAAGCACTAAAATTAAAGGTGCAAAACTAATTTGATTCTTTGATTTCGAAGGCTTCTACTGCAGTAAACTTACTTTTGCAGCCATTCCATTCTCATTATTTATTTGCGCCATTTAGCACCCCACCACGCCATGGAGGGAATATTATATAGCATCTATTGTTTGTTTTGGGGAAATAAAGCTATAGATTTGCAGTAGAAATACAGATTTCGTGAATGAGGGGACAACAGTCCCCTATTTTTATGGTTAATTTTTTGCGTTGGAAAAAGTAGTAGAAAAGTTACAGGCAGAGTTGGAAAACATCCTCCAAACGGAAGAAAAACTCTTTTTGGTGGACATTGTAGCCAAGGGCAATAACCGATCCGGTAAAATCATCATATTACTGGATGGTGATGAAGGCATTTCTATCGATCAATGTGCCAGTATCAGCCGACGGCTGTCGCGCTATATGGACGAGCATATCGAACTGGAAAGCCCCCTTACACTGGAAGTATCCTCTGCCGGGCTTGATCATCCGCTTTCTATGCTACGCCAGTATCACAAAAATATTGGCAAGCAAGTGAAGACTGTTCTGATAGACGGTAAAGAAATCACCGGCACGCTTCAGGCAGCAGACGAGGAGGCCATCACACTGGAAGTAGTGAAGGATAAGAAGAAAAAATTGACCGAAGAAACGAAAGTAAATTTTAAAGAGATAAGTAAAACCATTGTTCTAATTTCATTCAAATAAAAAAAATGGATAGTGCTGTATTAATCGAATCGCTAGCGGATTTTGCCAAAAGCAAAAATGTAGATAGGCCCACAATGATCAGAATACTGGAAGACGTATTCAGAACAATGATCCGTAGGAAATTCGAAACTGACGATAATTTTGACATCATTATCAACGCAGATAAAGGTGACCTGGAAATATGGCGATTTAGAGAAATCGTAGACGATAACTCAGAAGATATTTGGGATCACGACAAAATTGCATTGAGTGAAGCCAGAAAAATAGAGCCTGACTTTGAGATAGGAGAAGAAGTAGCCGAGGAAATCAAGCTCATCGACTTTGGCAGAAGAATGGTAATGACTGCCCGTCAAACCCTGATACAGAAAATAAAAGACCTTGAAAAAGATATTTTATTTCAAAAATACAAAGACTTGGTTGGCGAAATCATCACCGGCGAAGTATATCAGATATTAAGCAGAGAAGTGCTCCTTACAGATGCCGAGGGCAATGAGCTAACTATACCCAAAGCAGAGCAGATCAACAAGGACCGTTATCGCAAAGGCGATACCGCTCGCGCGATAGTAGACCGGGTAGAGATAGTAAATGGCAATCCACGCATTATCTTATCAAGAACATCTCCGGTATTCTTAGAAAGGCTTTTCGAAAGCGAAGTGCCCGAAGTATACGACGGCCTGATTACAATCAAAAAAGTAGTGAGGGAGCCCGGCGAGCGAGCTAAAGTAGCCGTAGAATCTTACGACGACAGAATCGATCCGGTAGGAGCCTGTGTAGGTATGAAAGGGTCGAGGATTCACAGCATAGTACGTGAATTGCAAAACGAGAACATAGACGTAATCAACTATACCGACAACATGGACTTATACATAGCCCGAGCGCTGAGCCCGGCTAAGATAAGCAGTGTGAAAATAGAAGAAGAAAACAAGCGTGTAGCCGTGTACCTCAAGCCAGATCAGGTATCTTTGGCAATTGGTAAGGGTGGGCAAAACATCAAACTGGCAAGCAAATTGGTAGACATGGAAATAGATGTCTTCAGAGAGCTTGACGGACTGGAAGAAGAAGATGTGGCATTGACTGAGTTTTCGGACGAAATAGAAGAGTGGGTAATAGACGAACTGAGAAGAATCGGTTTGGATACAGCCAAAAGCGTACTTGCCCTCTCTACTGAAGAGCTGCTTCGCAGAACTGACCTGGAAGAGGAAACGATCAAAGGCTTAGTTGAAGTACTGAAAAAAGAATTCGAATAATTATCCTTTTTGCATAATTAGAGAAAAAGGATCAATAAGATTAGAACAATAAATTTAATATGGCAGAAGGTAAAATGATGCGATTAGGCCAGGCCGCCAGAAAATTGAATGTGGGTAGTAGCACCATAATCGATTTCCTGGCTACCAAAGGCTTTAACATTGACAGCAATCCTAACACAAAAATTACTCCGGATCAGTATGAACTATTAGCCCGGGAATATGCTGATTCAGCCCATGACAAAGAGGAAGCCTCCGGTTTGACTATTGGCAACTCCACTACTGACAATGTAGTGCTCACTTCTTCTGCCGAGCCGGAAAAGAAAGAACCTGAGCCAAAGAAGGAGGACAAAATCCTGATTAAAGATAATACGGCCAGCCAGACTACCCCTCCTCCTACAGATGAGGAAGAGGAAACCAAACTTGAGCGTCCAAAGCTACAGGGCATCAAAGTGGTGGGCAAAATTGACCTAAATCCTAAGGGCAAAAAAGAAGAAAAAGCCGAAGAAGCCGAAGCTCCAAAAGAAGAGCAAAAGCCTAAAGAAGCTGCTCCTCAAAAACCTGAAGCCAAAGAAGAAAAAGCAGCGGAAAAGCCAGAAAAGGTAGAGGAAAAGCCTAAAGAGGAAGCGCCCAAGGAAGAAAAAGCACCTGCGGAGAAACCCAAACAGGAAAAAACACCTGAAAAAGAAGCTCCAAAGAAAGAAGAGAAGACCAAAGAAGAACCAGCTGCTGAAAAAGAAAAGCCAGCTGCTGCAGCCAAAAGCAATGTAATTGAGGCAAAAGCAGACTCTCTCAAAGGGCTGACAGTTTTGGGGAAAATAGAATTACCCAAAAAACCATCTAAACCGGACAAGCCTGTAGCTTCTTCGGACAAAGACGACAATCAGGGACGCCAAAAGCGCCCTAGAAAACGAATAAGCAGCTCCCGAAAAGATGGTGGGCAACAGTCGCAACAAGGCGGTGGCAAAGGAAAATTCTCTAAGGAAAGAAAACCTCGTGTGGTCAAGGAAGAACTGACCGACAAGGAAATTCAGGACAAAATCAAAGCTACTCTGGCTAAACTTAGCGGGGGTACTTCTCAGGGGCCTACCGTAAGCAGGTCTAAATACAGAAGAGAAAAACGATCTCAGGTAGCAGAAGCTCAGGAGGAAAAAATGCTCCAGGAACAGGAGGATATGAAAACCCTCAAGGTTACGGAGTTTATCTCTGCCAACGACCTGGCCAGCCTTATGAATGTATCGGTGAACGATGTAATATCTACCTGTATGACTCTCGGCATGTTTGTGTCGATCAACCAAAGGCTGGATGCTGAATCCATTACGGTAATTGCCGATGAATTCGGCTACAACGTTGAGTTTACATCTGAAGACGATAATGTAGACATAGAAGAAGTAGAAGATGCAGAGACCGACCTGACAGAACGAGCCCCTATCGTAACGATCATGGGTCACGTCGATCACGGTAAAACCTCACTGCTCGATTACATTAGAGATTCACGTGTAACCTCGGGTGAAGCCGGAGGTATTACTCAGCACATCGGTGCATACGACGTAACCACAGACAATGGCAAAAAGATTGCCTTCCTGGATACACCTGGTCACGAAGCGTTTACAGCTATGCGTGCCCGTGGTGCTAAAATCACTGATATCGTTATCATAGTGGTAGCAGCAGACGATGACGTAATGCCCCAAACCAAAGAAGCAATCAACCACGCTCAGGTAGCCGGGGTACCTATCGTTATTGCCATAAACAAAGTAGACAAGCCAAATGCCAACCCCGACAAAGTGCGGGAGTCGCTCTCCGGCATCAACATACTGGTAGAAGACTGGGGTGGAAAATACCAGTGCCAGGAAATATCGGCTAAAACAGGACAAGGCGTTGAAGAACTGCTCGAAAAAGTATTGCTCGAGGCAGAACTACTCGAACTGAAAGCTAACCCTAACAAAAAAGCGGTAGGCTCTGTAGTAGAAGCTACACTGGACAAAGGCCGTGGCTATGTAACCACACTGATGGTTCAGGCGGGTTCGTTAAGTGTAGGCGATATTGTACTGGCGGGTTCTTACTTCGGTAAGGTTAAGGCCATGTTTGACCACAAAGGAAAAAAACTGAAAAAAGTAGGCCCTTCTACTCCGGTACAAATGCTGGGGCTGGACGGTGCTCCGCAAGCCGGTGACAAGTTTAACGTAATGGAGTCGGACAAAGAGGCTCGCGAAGTAGCCAATAAGCGTGAGCAAATTTTGCGTGAGCAAAGCATCCGAACTAAGAAGCATATTACACTCGACGAAATCGGTCGCCGATTGGCTATCGGTTCGTTTAAGGAACTTAATATCATTGTTAAAGGTGATGTGGACGGATCTGTAGAAGCTCTATCCGATTCGTTGCTCAAGCTTTCTACCAATGAAGTACAGGTAAACATTATTCACAAAGGTGTAGGACAAATATCCGAATCGGATGTATTGCTAGCTTCTGCTTCTGACGCCATTATTGTAGGTTTCCAGGTAAGACCATCGGGTAGTGCCAAGAAAATAGCTGAGAAAGACGAAATCGAAATCAGGCTGTATTCTGTAATCTACGACGCAATAAACGAAGTGAAAGATGCTATGGAAGGACTCCTTGCTCCTACTGTAGAAGAGTTTATCACGGGTAACATTGAAGTAAGAGACATATTCAAAATATCGAAAGTAGGCACAGTAGCAGGCTGCTACGTAACCGACGGATACGTGAAACGCTCGAACAACATCCGACTGATTAGAGATGGTATCGTAACCTACTCTGGTGAAATTGGTCAGTTGAAGCGATTTAAAGACGATGTACAGGAAGTGAAGAGTGGATACGAATGCGGTATCAGCATCAAAGGTTTCAACGACATCAAAGTAGGTGATGTAATAGAAGGCTATGAAGAAAGAGAAGTGAAGCGTACGCTGTAATTCTCCATGGAGGTTCTGCAGTGGTTTACCTCTTTTCTTTTTTACTGTTGTGTAGCATGCCTGATCATAGGCATGTACAAACCCTGGATAGCGCTTTGGTGGCTTGACAGTCAAAACAGAAAAAAAGTTTTGCAGCATTATGGTCTTCCCGCATTAATTCTCTTTTTCATCAAGTATTTTTTCGCTTTTTGTTTTTAAGAGAAATGCATTCACCTATCTTTGCAGCACGAAAAAATGATGGCCTTGTAGCTCAACTGAATAGAGCACCTGATTACGGCTCAGGAGGTTTCAGGTTTGAATCCTGACAAGGTCACTACAAACCAGACTCGACACGGGTCTGGTTTTTTTGTTTTAAGGGGCTAGTGGTTTAATGTTTTCATGTTTTTCTTCCTTGCTCAGGGGACACACGAACTAACCATAAGTTTTCGACAGACAAAACCTTTCATTTGGTTATACCACTATAAGGCTATATTTTTAGACATTATCTGTGCCTTGGCAAAAGCTGTTGGTGTTAATGTCACTCTAACTTTTGCCTATACACAGGCAATACATTTTAAATCAACACTATGAAAAAAATTCTACTGGCAATTGTATTGCTTACTTCGCTTTCCTGTGAACAAAAAACTAACAATATTGAAACGATACAATGCGACGTACTGGTAATTAGTGGTAGTACCAGTGGCGTGGCTGCAGGCATTCAGGCCGCTCGAATGGGTGCTAATACCGTTATAGTAGAAGAAACCCCGTGGCTAGGAGGAATGTTAACTGCTGCCGGCGTGGGAGCTACCGACGGCAACCATCACCTGCCTTCCGGAATTTGGGGTGAGTTTCGCGACCTGCTCTATGCCCACTACGGAGGTGCTAAAGCTATAGCCACAGGCTGGGTTAGCATGACCCAGTTCGAACCCTCGGTAGGAGACATGTTGCTCAAACAAATGGCGGATAAAGAAAAAAACCTGAAACGTATACACGGCTATTACCTTACAGAGGTGATCAAAGAAAAAAATACAGTAACCGGAGCTATCTTCAAATCCACTCGTGGCGACCTCACATTAAAAGTAAGCGCCAAAGTGAGTATAGACGGCACAGAACTGGGGGATGCTATAGGACTATCCGGCGCAGATTACCGACTGGGTCAGGATAGCAGAGCCACCACAGGTGAACGATGGGCTCCCGAAGAAGGCACTGACGCTGTACAGGACTTAACCTATGTTGCCATACTGAAAAAGTATGATCAGGATATGTCCATCCCAAAGCCCGATGGATATACCGAAGGCAACTTTGCCTGCATGTGCGATACTGCTTGTGTAGGACTTAGACCTGTTCCCGATTGTGACAAAATGCTCACTTACGGCAAACTTCCCAATGAAAAATACATGATTAACTGGCCCATAGCCGGCAATGACTATTACGCCAATGTGGTAGAAATGGACAGAAACCAAAGGCAGGCAGTGTACAACAAAGCCAAAGCTAAAACCCTATGGTGGATCTACTACCTACAAACCACACTTGGCTACAATCATTTAGGCATTTTCAATGAGTTTTCGACCGATGACGGGCTTGCTATTATTCCATACCACAGAGAAGGCAGAAGGTTAGTGGGACTGAATTTTATCACTGTCGACGATTTACTCGATCCCTACAGTAACCCCAACAAACCCTACTATCAATCGGCCATTGCTGTAGGTGATTACCCCCTTGATCATCATCACGATGAAAATCCCAACGCTGCAAAAGAAGAGTTTCCGGCTATCCCTTCGTTTTCGATACCCTATGGCGCTCTTGTACCTGAAAAAACAGATGGTCTGCTGGCCGCTGAGAAAAACATTTCCGTAAGTCATCTAGCCAATGGATCGACCCGATTACAACCTTGTGTAATGGTAACCGGGCAAGCTGCCGGAGCTGCTGCTGCCCTGGCTGCTGCAAACAACGTACAACCTCGTGAAGTCAACATTAGCCAGCTACAATCTTATCTTTTACAAGCCAACTGCTGGCTAATGCCTTTTATAGACACAAAACCCGGTGATTTATATTTTGAGGCACTCCAAAAAATGGGAGTAATGGGCATACTAAAAGGCACAGGTGTACCTTATAAGTGGGCTAACCAAACCTGGGTTTACCCCGAAAAACCAATCTCAAAAGATGAATATGTCAGCGCCTTAAAAGTATTGGGAAAGAACATTTCTAACACATCAGACTCCACGGTTACTTTACGCACAATGTTCCATGATCTGGGTCTAAAAAATAATGCACTACAGGATTACGAAAAATCGGATTGGTGGAAATCCTGGCAGCAACACACGAAAGTAGATTCGGATAGTCCCTTGTCCAGGGGAGATTTTGCATACTTGATTGACAACATCATAGACCCCTTTGCGAAAAGAGGGATGTAGTAATTATGAAAATAAAAGAAGAGATTGTCAAGGCAACCCTTCTTTTACTTCCAGGGCTCCAAATCCATAAATTCAGCAACTCGCTCTTTCAGGTTATCCTTTGGAGCAAAGGAAAGGATAAAAAGTAGAAGCTTTACTTCAGCGGCTTTTGTGATTCTATTGAGTAGAATCAATCTCTTAAAAACTTATAGCCTATCCAGTACTTTTTTAATCAGAGCGTCCATTACTTTTTGAGGGTCTTTGCTAAACTTACCTCGGGCACGGTTAGCCAGTATGGCATTGAGGCTGATCATTTCATGTCCCATCATGCGGGCCATAGCGTAGTATCCGGCTGTTTCCATTTCAAAGTTGGTAAGCCAGAACTCGTCGTGGTGAAAGTACATCAGATCCTCAATCAAGTGGGGGTACTTTACCGGCACACGCAATATTCTCCCCTGCGGTCCGTAAAATCCCGGTGTAGTTACGGTGTTGCCCGACAGCATATCGTAAGCAAACTGCTGCTTTAACTCTTCGGACCCTTTTACGCAGTAGGGCTTAAAGGGCAGATCGAGATATTCTTTTAGCTTGTTGGCTATGATGTTTTCATAGCCGGTCTGGCGCAGGTTGTAAAAGCACATGAGTGTGTCCAGTCCTATACCATAGTCAGATACCAGATGAGTGCCCAGCCTAACGTCTTCCTGCAGGCTGCCGGATGTACCCAGCCGAATAATTTTGAGTTTTCTCTTTTTCTCTTTGACCTTACGGGTTTTAAAATCGATATTGGCCAGCGCATCCAGTTCTGTAAGGAATATTTCCACATTGTCGGTACCCATGCCGGTGCTCATTACCGTTACGTCTTTGCCTTTGTACTTGCCTTTGTGGGTGATAAACTCCCGCTTGTTCATTTCAAACTCCACGTGATCGAAGTGCTGGCTGACCCTGAATACTCTACTGGGATCGCCTACCGTAATGATAGTATCGGAAAGGTGCTCAGGCTTTAAACTAAGGTGATAGACACTGCCATCGGGGTTGATGATCAGGTCGGTTTCTGAAATGTGAGCCATACGGATGGGGTCATCATCTTACTGATGCTAATCGTACCAGTCAGTAAGCGTTATACATAGGTTTGAAAATAAGCAAAACAGCCCGATAAAGTGATCGAACTGTTTTGCTACAAGATACGAAATAATCTTATCTTTTCAATCCACGGTAAGGATTGTAGCCGTTCATTTCTTTTTGATAGTAGCCAGTACCATCGTAAGGGCGTGTGTCGGGATTTTTGCTACATTCTTCGGAGCAGCACCCCTGATACATTTCTGCTCCCTTTTCTGAGAGAGGCATGTGTCGGTTGCAGTGAGGGTTAGCGCAGTTCACCATGCGATCACAAGGTTCGCCTGTCACAAAGCACTTAGATACAACGGTGGGGTTGGCTTTATTGATCTCAGTGGCTATGCGGTTGTCAAAAACGTAACATTTACCCTCAAAATCTTTCCCGTCTGTTTCTATACCGTATTTGATAATACCACCATGCAGCTGATACACATCCTCAAAACCCTGCTCGAGCAGAAAAGCACTCGCTTTTTCACATTTAATCCCCCCAGTGCAATAGGTAATAATGCGCTTGCCTTTAAATTTTTCCAGCTCTTTTATCTTTTCTGGATACTCTCTGAAGTTGTGTATATCGAGCGTTACTGCATTTTTAAACCGACCTAGATTATGCTCATAATCGGAGCGCACATCGAGAATCACCGTATTTTCATCCTCTTCTTCGAGCACTTTTCTAAATTCTTCCGGCTCTATGTATTTGCCGGTACCATTGGCCGGGTGAATGTGGGTAAGACTGGAGTTTACAATTTCTTTTTTTAGTCTTACATGGATTTTTTTAAAGGCCGGCTTGTCTTCAACTGCTATTTTAAATTCAGTATGTTTAAACCGGGGGTCAGAGTGCACCTCTTTCATGTATTTTTCACAGGCATCTTTCGAACCCGATACCGTTCCGTTCAATCCTTCCTCGGCTACTATTATGCGCCCTCTCAGGTTATTGTTGATACAAAAAAGGTGATGTTGTTCTCTGAATTCCTCTACATTGTCAATATGCGTGTAGCAATAGTAGAGCAGTACGTATTGTTGTTCTTGTTCCATAACGTTACCCGTTTCATGCGGGGTGTTAGAGTGATAAAAATGTATTACTAATCAGCTGTTTGCACTTGTCAAACAGCTTTTTACTTTTCTATTTCCTGTGCCGGGTTACCAAACAGGGTAGCGTTGGCTTCTACGTCGCTTACCACTACCGATCCGGCACCTATACGGGCATTTTTGCCAATGGTAATGCCAGCCACCAGTACGGCCCCTGCACCTATAAACACCCCCTCTTCTACAGTTACATGTGGCCCTACCACACTACCGGCTCCCAGTTGAACAAAATCACCCAGGGAACTGTCATGATCTACCACCGATTTGCTATGCAGAATGCAGTGATTGGCTATATCGGTACCGGCACCTACTACAGTGCCTCCGTTGAAGAAATTGCCATGCCCTATCTTTGCCGATGAAGCAATCACACTGGATTTGTGTACAGCGTTTACGGGCATTACCTTTCTTTTTTTGAGAAGCATTTTCACCAGGCTTTTTCGCTCCGCATTGTCATCTGATGCGATAAATGCTTCGCATTTCTGGCCGATCAGTTTCAGAAAACCATCATCAGTTGTTTTTCCCAGTACCTGTATATTATCTATTTCTGTATTATGGGTTTTCTTGTCGTCATCGAGAAAACCATAAACCACATTGCCGTTGGATTCGAAAATCTCCAAAGCGGCTCTTCCTAGTCCTCCTGTGCCAAATATCAATACCGGATTGTCCATACTTTTAGTTTTTTGCGGCTGCAAATTTAGCTCAAATTGTTTTTTATCGCTATATGATTCTAGTCATTATCCTGGCAAAGCCCCTCTTGAGGAAAGAATGAAATAGAAAACCGCTTAATTGCTAAGTACAGACAAGCCTTCGGAGCAGTTTTGACAAATATCGATTTTGCTTCTGGAGGTAAAGATAGCCCGACGAAATGCCTGGTATTTTTCACTATACCACACTTCCCGAAAGGAGGTGTGGCGAAGGTCTCCCATAGCATGCTGAGCATCTTTATCGAAACAGCACGGCACCACCTTACCATCCCAGGTAATGACGGCACTGTGCCACATTTTCCAGCAGTGGTTTTCCAGTGGGTTTTTGAGCTCATATTCCCCCCGATTGTTTTTTCTGTAGCGTGAGTAGGCCGGATTATCGGGTATCAGCACATTGCCATGTTTGTAGTCGTATATCTGGGCCGTTTTAATCTGTACAGCATCTACTCCCAGCCTATCGGCAAGGGCATATACATCAGAGACCTGATGTTCGTTTTGTTTTACTACCAAAAACTGAAAAACCACATGTGGAGTAACCGATTTTAGTTTTTTCTTCCACTGCAGCAGGTTGTTTGTACCCTCCATCACTTTGTCTAATGATCCACCCACCCGGTACGACTCGTAGGTGTTTTGAGTGGTCCCGTCTATTGATATAATCAACCTGTCCAGACCAGATTCTATGGTTTTTTGAGCGTTTTCGTCTGTTAGGTAGTGGGCATTGGTAGAGGTAGCAGTATAGATGCCCCGCGTGGAAGCGTAGTGTACCATATCGGTAAACTGCGGGTGTAGGTACGGCTCACCCTGAAAGTAGAACGTAAGGTAGATCAGATAATCCTTTAGCTCGTCTATTTTTTGTTGGAAAAAAACAGGATCAAGCATGCCTGTAGGGCGTGTAAAAGACCGCAAACCACTAGGACATTCCGGGCACCTTAGGTTGCATGAAGTGGTAGGTTCGAAAGCCAGACTAAACGGCATGCCGGGAGCTAACAGTCGCCCCGAAGCTTTGGCCGCATAATACGAACCCAGTACGCGAGTGACATTGGCTGCTTTGCGCAATGTTAGCTTTTTTGCCAGATTGAATATATCGTGTGTTTTGTAGGCCAAGGGGTGTAGTAAAATTGGTAAAGTAATTTTAATCGAAGCATATTTTGATTCAAACATTCAAGCAGGTTAATTTACGCCCTCATACAAAACAATCGTCTATGCTGCGACACTTGATGGCTGTACTCTTGGTTAGCGCCTCTTTTTGGGGGCATTCATCCCCTTTGTCTGACAAAGCAAAAATATCTGTAATCACCATAGGTCCTACCCAGGCGGAGCTGTATTCGGCCTTTGGACATAGTGGTTTTCGGGTATTCGATCCGGTAAGTCGTATCGACCGATTTTACAATTACGGTATTTTTGATTTTAACCAACCCAATTTCTACCTCAATTTTACCAAAGGGAAACTACTGTATAAGCTGGGAGTAGACGACTACAACCTGTACAAGCGCTACTACATGCGGGAAAACCGGTCGATCAGGGAGCAGGTGCTCGCACTCAACGACAAGCAAAAGCAGGCGGTGTTTGATTTTCTGGAAGAAAACAGCAAGCCCGAAAATGCAGAATACTATTACAACTATATATACGACAACTGTGCTACCAAAATACGCGATGTGCTCAATCAGTCGCTTACAGAAAAGATAAAGTACGATTTTGCGTATGCCGACAATGGGCTGACTTATCGCCAGTTGATGGATCTGTACCTAGGCCAACAGCCATGGGGTGACCTGGGAATCGACATTTGCCTGGGCAGTGAGATTGACATTGAGGCCGATGGCTATGGTTATATGTTTTTGCCCGACTATGTAGAATTGGCATTGAGCAAAGCCACTCTTGGAGGACAACCTCTGGTAAAAGAGACTATAACTGTGCATAAGCCCACACCTGCAGAACCGATAGAATCTGCGATAAAGCCCCTGGTTGTGTTTGTGCTGATTTTCTTTTTTATTGGGCTCATTACACACAGAAGTGTAAAATATGGTGTAACCTACCGCTGGCTCGATGTATTGCTATTTGGTACTACAGGCGTATTGGGAGTACTTCTTCTGCTACTCTGGCTGGCTACCGACCACCTTTCGGCTTATAATTTCAACCTGATATGGGCCATGCCCCTCAATCTGATCGCTTTGTTTTTTCTCCTCAAAAAAAACAGTGCTCCGGCATGGAAGTATTACTATCTCTCGTATGGCTTATTAATGCTTTTTTACATAGTATTTAGAGAGCTTTTGCCTCAGCAATTGCATTTGGCACTGGTACCTTTGGTACTGGGATTGTCCATACGGTCGATTTACCTCTACTTCGACATGCGAAGAAAAGAAAGAGGCGACAGGTACATTTTATAGATTGTCTTTTTTGGAGATAACAAGTTGCCAACGAAAAGCCCACTTCCACCGAAGAGCGTAGGAGTGGATACCTGCCTTATCAAGTATTTTTCTCCAGTCATTGCGAGTGAAAGAACGAGCTACTGACACCACCGAATCATACCGTACCATCTCCGACCGGGACAGGGCGCGTATGATCCATTTGGTAAAGTAGTAGGACACAGGGTGTCGGTGCAGATCGTTGATCACGATACCCACACGGCATTGGCGCAAAAGCTGCCGAAGAAGTTGAGATAGCAGGTCATCAGTAAAGTGATGAGCAAAAAGGCTGCAGTGTATAATATCAAAAGTTTGATGCTGAAATGAAGCATCAAAAATATTACAGTGCTGGTAATCGATGTTGGCATAGCCGGCGGTGTGCTTGCGGGCATAGTCTATAATAGCAGGGTTAGCATCTATACCCCTAAGCTGAAGTGCGTATTTGTGTTGCCATGCCCAATCGGAGAGGTACATCATCATGTCTCCTCCTCCACACCCCAGATCAGCTACTGATATGGGCGTTTTTCTTGTTTGCTTGAGTAATGCTTGCAGCCCCTCTGCCGACACATGATTACCACCCAACAGGGTATTTATTTTATTGAGCTCGAGGAGCGTCTGATCTATGACAGTTCCGGATTGAGAAAAGTCATCCATAATCTCTTCCTGCTCCGATCGCTTAGAGAGGTCAATCATGACAATGTGCTGTTAGGAGCATGCTTTCCAACGTGAGGCCCGGCCCAAACGCAAGCCCCAGCACTTTACTGTCTTGATGAGTTGCATGCAGACTATTCATTATTTTTTTCAGTACAAACAAAATGGTGGGTGACGACATATTGCCATGTTGCTTGAGTACTTCAAAGGCTGAGCTATTTTTATGTCGGGGTATATTGAGTTTTTGCTCTATCACTTCCAGTATTTTTTTTCCTCCCGGGTGTATGGCAAAAAAATCTATATCGTCTGTAGAAATGTCAAACGGCTGAAACAAACCATCGGTGAGGGACTTAATGCCCTGCTGAATCAGGTTGGGCACATAGGAAGAAAGTGTCATTTCAAACCCAAAGTCGCCAATGTTCCAGGTCATATCCTGCTGCCCCTCCGTCATCAGGTCGCAGTGAAAGCCGTTCATTTCAAGACATACGGAAGAAGAAGGGTTTCCTTCTACTACTACTGCGGCAGCCCCATCGCCAAAAAGAGCGTTGGCGAGTAGCGTATCTGCATCCATCTTTTTTTGAAAGTGAAGGCTGCAAAGCTCCACACATACTATCAATACCTTGGCTCTTGGCAGGCTTTGACAAATGCTATGCGCTGCTTTTAGCGCATTGAATGCAGCATAGCAACCCATAAAATTGATGGCTGTACGCTCAATGGTAGCCGGCAGGTTCAAGCTCTTTACCAGATCGAAATCCAAACCCGGAGCATACATACCTGTACAGCTTACTGTTATCAGGTGAGTAAACGAATCGGGTCTATGCTGCTGCATGCTATTTTGGGCCGCTTGTTTGCCCAGTTCTTTAGCTTCCTTCCTGTATACATCCATACGACGAGACACTCCGGGAAAAGGCTCAAGGCGGGGCGTGTTTGGAAAAAAATCGAACTGCCCAAGAGAGCGTGTATAGTCTGCCAATACGGTATGCCTCTGGCTTATGCCGGACGCCCGAAAGATCACCTCGATTTCTTTTTGTTTGTTTTGCTCCGGCAAAAGGTTTTGCTGCATAAACCGGGCTATTTCCTGCTGGGAAATACAATGCTTTGGTAAAGCTGTGCCAATAGATGTGATGTATGCACCCATAGTGTTTCTCTAGCTCTAAAGTACTAATACAATCGGTATTATCTTAGAGAAAGATGAAAAATAAGCTCTCAGGGTTGGTCGATACCGGAGTGTTTTTTTACCTGTTTTTGTAAAACATTCATGAACTCCTTTAAATTTTAAAACTATGGTGAATAAACGTAGGCCCATGCCGTCAGAGGTATAGATGTAAGAGTTCAATTGCCTAGGGTTTCTACAAAGACCTAGTTGTATATTGTACTAAATTCACTCCTTCCAAATCGCATAGCATCGCTTTTTTTGATCTGGGAAGTGGAGTGGAGAGATGTAATTTGTATACTTGTGCTATGACCCGCTCTACCTTACTGCACCTGCGCATTCCATTTTCTTTTTACCTGCTGCCGGTGTATTTGTTTGCTTTTTCATTGTCGCACTCCCCGGATATGATCCCGGCGGTAATTATGCTGGTAGCTTTGCATGTTTTTTTGTATCCAGCCAGCAATGGCTACAATTCCTATTTCGACAAAGACAAAGGCAGTATAGGTGGATTGGAAAAACCACCTGCTGTACATCAGGAGCTCTACCACTACGCTCTTTTTTTCGATGTAGTAGCTTTGGTTTTGGGTAGTTTTATTCACTGGCAGGTAGTGATGGCTATGCTTATCTATGGTCTGGCATCCAAGGCCTACAGTCATCCTGCCATTCGCTTAAAAAGCAAACCTTATTTGGGCTGGTTTATTGCTGGATTCTTTCAGGGGTATTTTACTTTTTTAATGGTTTTTATGGCAATCAATGGCATGGGGCTCAAAGAAGTTTACACCATGAGTATTCAGACTCCTGCTATTTTAAGTTCACTCTTGCTTTGGGGAAGTTACCCTATGACTCAGGTTTACCAACATGACGAAGATCAGCAGCGAGGGGATATCACCATTAGCTTGAAACTGGGTGTATTGGGAACCTTTCATTTCACTGCTGTAGCTTTTGCGCTGGCTACTATAGGGTTTGTCTGTTTTTACCTAAACTACTATGACATTTACGCTGCATTGGCGTACCTGCTCTGTCTTAGTCCTGTGCTACTCTATTTTGGCTGGTGGTATTGGCAGTGCAGGCAGGAAGTGCACAAGGCAAGCTATCGAAACACCATGCGGTTGAATTTTATCTCCGCTACGATGATGAATATTTACTTTATTTCGTTTTACTTCTTGAAGTAGTTTCTGTTTTCAAAAAAAATTATAATTTTGCAGCCTCAAGTTCGGGGTGTAGCGCAGTCCGGTTAGCGCATCACGTTAGGGACGTGGGGGCCGCTGGTTCGAATCCAGTCACTCCGACACAAAAAGCAGTAGAATGATTCTACTGCTTTTTTGTTTTAAGGCTTGTCTCAAATTCTTAGCTTTTTCTAAAAAAGGATTTTCTTAGGGCTGTGGTTACTTTTTAATCTAACATAACAGCCAACGAGGCTGCTAACAGTGAGGTGGAAGAGGCATCTTGCGGGCCTCCGGTAAAAATATCATACCTCGTGTTGTAGTGTTTAGCCTCTATTCTAAACATTGCATTGGCACGGATGTGGTAGTTGAGGTTGAAAGTATAGACCTGTCCGTCGAATCCGTTTGTCTCTTCAGTATTGATAAGCAGCTGCTCGCTATCATCTACTTCCTCAAATCGGGCAGCTATGCTAAACTTTTCAGAGAGTCTGTATTGGGTGATGATGGTGATGAATGAAAAAGATTCTGTTGTATTGCTGTTGATTGGTTCTTGGGTAGCATAATCAATCCCTGCCATATAGTGCCACTTGTCGGTAAGTTGGTGACGGATATAAAAGTGGTTGTATATACGGTATTTAGAGGAAGTGAACCGTGTACCCTCATCCCCAAAGTAGTTGCCGTAGTTGAGCTCTACTTTATCGGAGGCTTTATAATTGATGTTCATCCCAAAAGCTTTTGATTTGTTGGTTTCAGCTATATTTTGCCAGCCGTTTAGCACCACGGTAGTAAGTGTTACTTTGTCAGACAGTTCTGCGGTAAGACGAGCTCCGGTTTCATAGTAGGGAGTATATTCTGTGGTAAGTGCACGAGTATAAATTTCGTTATTTAGCGATTCTACGGCTTCATATCCTGTATGTCCGGGAAATACACCCATATCAAGCCACACTCCTTCAGCCAGTTTCACACCGGCATACGCCTTGTAGATCAGCTTGTATATTTCGGAGGGCTCACCAGCATAGTTGAAGTCGGCATACGTACCTACCTGCAATCCTATTTCGCTACGTATGTTGTCGCCTTCGTAGCTTCCCATAAAGTAGGCGTGATTGATATTGAACTCATTGTGTCTGGCAGCCATGTTGGTATATTGCCGGTTGTGGTCTCTGGGTTTATTGAAATCGTAGGCGAAGTATCCGTCGAAATAGGCTGACCATGACAATGGAGAGGCGTCTTCTGTCTGGCCGTAGGTGAGCGTAGCAAGACCTAAGGCAAAGCTGGTGAGGAGGTGTTTTGCAGATTTCATAATTTTAATTTTTTGGTAGGAACGTTGTAAATCTATAGAAAGAAAAGAGCTTGCGTTGAGTAGATTTATTATTTAACCCTAAATTATTAATTTTTAAATAACTAAGACAAATTAACCTAAGTTCTTAATTTTGCCTGCTGAAAAACTATAATTAAATGGAACATTTATCAGACAGGATCAAGAACATGTCAGAGTCAGCTACTCTGGCGATGGCTGCTAAGGCCAGGGAATTCAAAGAGAAAGGTATCGATGTAATAAGCTTGAGCTTAGGAGAGCCGGATTTTAAAACCCCCAAGCACATTCAGGAAGGTGCTAAGGCGGCTATCGATGAAAACAAATACTTTGCCTATCCACCTGTAAATGGCTACCTCGACCTGAGAAAAGCTATTTGTGATAAATTCAAAAACGAAAACGGACTTTCGTACACTCCTGATCAGATAGTGGTATCTAATGGAGCAAAGCAGTCTATCATCAATGTGATGCTGTCGCTGGTAAATCCCGGCGATGAGGTGATTGTTTTCTCTCCTTACTGGGTGAGCTACACAGCTGCCATAGAACTGGCAGAGGGTACGCCTGTTTTGGTAAAAGGCTCATTGGAAAATGACTTTAAAGCTACTGCTGCTCAGGTAAAAGAGGCCATCACTCCTAAAACCAAAGCAATCATATTCTCTTCGCCATGTAACCCTACGGGTTCTGTCTTTTCTAAGGAAGAGCTTGAAGCCATTGCTGAAGTAGTGTTGGAGCATGAAGGTGTTTATGTGATTTCTGATGAAATATATGAGCATATAAACTACACCGGAGCTCATGCAAGTATAGGTACTGTAGCCGGCATGGAAGATCGCACCATCACCATCAATGGTATGGCAAAGGGATTTGCAATGACAGGATGGAGAGTAGGTTATATAGGAGCTCCTACCTGGATAGCTAAAGCATGCAACAAAATTCAGGGTCAATTGACCTCAGCTAACTGCTCTATCGCACAGCGTGCTACACTTACAGCTCTCACCACTGATCTGGAACCTACCAGAGAAATGACACGAGAATACAAGAAAAGAAGAGATCTGGTGTATGACCTGCTCAATGATGTGCCCGGGTTTAAAACCAACATGCCAAACGGTGCATTTTACTTCTTTCCGGATGTAAGTTACTATTTTGGCAAGTCTGATGGTACTACTACGCTAAACGATGCTTCAGACCTTTGCCTCTACTTGCTGGAAAATGCTCATGTGTCTTTGGTAACAGGAGCGGCGTTTGGTGAGCCTAACTGTATCCGACTTTCTTATGCAGCTTCTGAAGAAAACCTGAGAGAGGCTATAAAGCGAGTGAAAGAGGTGCTCTCTAAATTTAGCTAATGGCTTACGAAACTATTGATGAAATAGTAAAAGCTTTTGCAAAGCTTAAAGTATTAATAATAGGGGATGTAATGTTGGACGCCTATATCTATGGCAGTACCGACCGCATATCCCCTGAAGCCCCTGTGCCTGTAGTACACGTAAAGCGCAAAGAAAAGCGACTGGGTGGTGCTGCCAACGTAGCGCTCAACATACAGGCACTGGGTGCTGAACCTATCCTTTGCTCGGTGATAGGAGATGACAACAATGGAACAGAATTTAAAGACCTGCTAAATAAGCAGGGAATTTCTTCTGAAGGCATCATCCAAAGCCAGCATCGGATAACCACAGTAAAGCACCGTGTGCTTGCCGGGTCTCAACAGATGCTGCGTATCGACGAGGAATCCGAATCATCTCTGGAGGATCTGGAGGAAAAATCGTTGCTAAACCATATTTCAAACCTTATAGAAAAGGTTGACCTGGTCATTTTTGAGGATTATGACAAAGGCACACTCAATGAGCGTGTGATAACAAAGTCTATATCCAAGGCTAAAAAGCAGAATAAACCTGTAATAGTAGATCCTAAGAAGAAAAACTTCAGACACTACAAAAAGGCTACCCTGTTTAAACCAAACCTCAAAGAACTCAAAGAAGGCCTCAAGATCGAACTTGGCGAAGTGTCTCAAGAATCGCTGGATGCTGTAGTCGGTAAGTTTAAGCAGGACTATAGCCTGGACAAGGTTATGATTACCCTTTCTGAAAAAGGCCTTTACCTAAATGGTACCCACGATAGCAAGATAGTACCTGCTCACCTGCGTAGCATCGCCGATGTGTCCGGAGCAGGAGATACCGTTGTGAGCATTGCCGGCCTTTGTTTGGCGCTGGGCTTGCCCGATGACCAAATTGCCCGCCTGGCAAATATTGGCGGAGGATTAGTATGTGAATACCTGGGAGTAGTGCCCGTGAAAAAAGATGACCTGATAAAAGAAGCCACCAGACTGGGTATTGTATCCTGATGCATACATTCTTTTGTCGGTTTTGAAAGAGCTTCCCCTCTCTTTTTGGATTCTTTATGTTTTTTGTTCATCTTGAACGGTTGTACCGCCTACTTCCATGAACCGATTAAAACCTTTTATTTACAATACTCTTTGTACCGGATTTACTATGCTTTTGCTACTAGCTGCTACGGCATGCTTTGGCCGAGGGCAGGATGGGCCTGTGGCCAAAAAAGGTATTCTGGATTTGAGGCAATGGGATTTCACAAAAGACAAAGCCATCACACTGGATGGGGACTGGGAGTTTTACTGGAATCAGTTTTTAAGCCCGGAAGAAGTAAAAAACTATGAAGGTAAAGTAAGCTACCGGCAGTTTAGTAAGTTGTGGCAAAACGACTCGCTGGACGGACAGTTGATCACTCCTCAAGGGTATGCTACCCAGCGCCTCAGGGTAATAGTGAGTTCTATCACTCCGGAGCTGTCTATATCCATTCCCCAATTGTATTGTTCATATCTGTTGTTCGTAAACGGAGAATTTCTCACTTCTAATGGCCAGGTAGGAACTACAAAAGAGACCTCTCACCCTCACTGGCAGCCACACACCAAAGACCTTCGCATCACAAAAGATACGCTTGATATTGTTTTGCAGATATCGAATTTTCATCACAGCAGAGGTGGAGCATCGAAAGGCATGTCATTAGGTACAAAAGGTTTCTTGCAATCGGTAACCAAGCGCACACAGGCTTATGATCTTATTATGGCCTCCAGCTTATTTTTTGTAGGCTTGTTTTTTATGGTGTTGTATTGGTTTGGGCGCCATGAAAAACAAATCCTGTATTTCGCTCTTTTTTCTTTGTTTTACAGTTACCGAGCCATAGGATCAGACACATACACACTACACTACCTCTTTCCTGAATTGCCCTGGGGGCTCACCCTGCGCCTGGAGTATATCACTATGTATCTGAGTGCAGTGTTCTTTGCTTTTTACTCCTATCATTTATACAAAGCAGAGACCTCAAAGATTTTTGTTAGCTTCAGTTTATGGTTAGGAGCTATACTGATAGGTGTTACCCTTTTTACCCCTACCACTTTCTTTACAGAGTTTACAGTAGTCTATAGCTTTTACCTACTGCTGTCATTTATCTACCTGTTTTATACCTATATCAAGGCAACAGCCTATTCCCGTCTTGGGTCCAAGCTGTCGTTGGTGAGTACGCTATTTCTTTTTCTCACCATGGCCCATACTATTTTTGCTTATCTGGGAGTGGTCAACCCTGTTCGTGCGCTTTATTTTTTAGGGTTTCAGCAGTTTTTCTTTTTCCAATCCATCATTCTTTTTTACCGCTATACAGCCAAATTGGAGCAGGCCAAGTTGCGGGCAGAAGAAGCTGCAAAATCCCGATCAGACTTTTTGTCTATGATATCACACGAAATCAGAACGCCACTAAATGCCGTTATCGGGTTAACGAACTACATGATCGGAGACAAACCCAGAGCAGAACAACTGGAAGACTTGCAGACTTTGAAGTTTTCTGCTGAGCATTTGCATGTGCTTATCAATGACGTGCTGGACTACAGCAAGCTGGATGCCGGCAAAATCGAATTTGAAAAACGGGATGTAAACATCTACGAATTGACAGATAATATCATTAAGGCCTTTGAAGGAAAAGCAAGGGAGAAAAATATTTATCTCAGAAAAAATGTGGATGAAAAAATCCCCCGAATGATTGTAGCAGATGGACTTAGACTAAGTCAGGTACTTACCAACCTGATTGGCAATGCCATCAAGTTTACCAGCAAGGGAGGAGTTACGCTTACGCTTACGCAGATCACCCGAAACATGAAAAAGGTAGCAATCAAATTTTTGGTGGAGGACACGGGTATTGGCATTCCCAAGGAGAAGCGCGAAACTATTTTTGAGAGCTTTTCTCAGGCATCTACCTCAACCACACGTGAATTTGGTGGCACAGGACTGGGGTTGTCCATTACAAAGCGAATACTTGATCTTCAAAATGTGAAAATCAATCTATTTAGCAAAGAAGGAGAAGGCTCGCGTTTTTACTTCACACAGGCTTTTGAAATTAGTGAAATCCAGGAAGAAGAAGCTACAGCAGAAGTACAAGAAAAAGTAGATCTGGCAGGCAAGGAAATTTTGCTGGTAGAAGACAACCCGGTAAACGTGATGGTAGCCAAGCGATTTTTGTCTAAGTGGAAAGTAAATGTGGATGTGGCTGAAAACGGTCGGGAAGCACTCGAAAAAACAGCCTACCGCAAGTATGACCTGATACTGATGGATCTCCAAATGCCGGTGATGGATGGCTATGACGCGTCCGTAGAGTTACGTAAGCGAGGATTGGAAGTACCAATCATAGCCTTAACAGCCTCTGTAATGCTGGATGTAGGGGATAAGGTTTTTAAAGTAGGCATGAATGACTACATAACTAAACCTTTCGATCCGGATGATTTGTATGGAAAAATAAAACTTCACATCGATAAATAATTACGACCATGTTCAAGACAAATTATTTGTTTCTGTTTTTGCTACTGGTGTGCGCATGCAAACCTTCGGCTCCCCGAAAAGACATATACCACCCCTCCGAAGGAGTGTTTGAAATTTACGATGATGAATTTGCCAAAACTCTGGACAGCTCACACCAGATAGAAGTGCTGGCAGAGGGGTTTGATTGGTCTGAAGGGCCCGTGTGGGTGGAGCAGGGCGATTACCTGCTTTTCAACGACATACCTCAAAACACAACTTACAAATGGAGTGAAAAAGATAGCCTGTCAGTTTACCTAAAACCCTCGGGCTATACAGGACAGGCCGGGCGTGGCGGAGAGGTGGGCGCCAATGGGCTCATGCTTTATTCCGACGGACGCCTGATGCTATGCCAGCATGGAGACCGTAGAGTGGCTATTATGGATGCTCCTTTAGATGCACCAATACCGGTATTTAGTACAATCGCTGACAAGTATGAAGGCAAAAAACTCAATAGCCCCAACGATTTGGCTGTGCACTCTTCCGGAGATATTTATTTCACCGACCCTCCCTATGGCTTGGAAAAACACATGGCTGATCCGCTCAAAGAGCTCGACTTTCAAGGTGTATACCGGTGGTCTGTTGCTGATAGCAGCGTTACTTTGCTGTCAAAAGTGCTTACCCGACCAAACGGCATCCTTTTTTCTCAGGATGAAAACAAGGCGTATGTGGCAAATTCAGATCCTGAAAAAGCCTATTGGATGGTTTTTGATGTAGAGGCCGACGGTAGTTTTACCAATGAGCGCATTTTCTATGATGCCACTAAAGCCACTGATTACCCGGGGCTACCCGATGGCATGGCCTTGGATCAGCAAGGCAATGTATACGCTACCGGTCCGGGAGGAGTTTGGGTTTTCTCTCCCCGAGGGAAAGTATTAGGAAGGATTTTTACAGGTCAGAAAACAGCAAATTGCACCTTTTCCGGAGATTACAACTACCTCTATATGACGGCTCACTCTTACCTTTTAAGGATAAAATTAAAATAACAGGGGTCAGAATATTTTATAAATCCCATACCCGCTAACAAACATAATAGAAATAACACTCAACACGAAAAGAGTATCGTAGGCCCGGGAGGGCTTTAGATAGTCTGGTAAAAAACGCCAACGAAAATACAGTGAGGCATAAACTACTATCAATAAAATAATGGAAGTAGTGACCCCACCAATGATCACCATCAGTGTAGGGGCTTTTAGCCAGAAAAAGAGCACAGCCCATATCAGGGGAAATAGCCAGGCACAAACGGCTATAGCTTTTTGTCGTTGTTGTTTTTGTGAAAAGTCTATCCAGCCGATCTGCCCAAAAGCGTCGGAATAAAGACGTGTCCAGATGGCCAGAGCAGCAAAAAGAGTAGAAAACAAAACGATAAATGCGGCAATCATAAATACTACAGTGGCCCATGGCCCCAAGGATTGAGTATACAGCTGAGTAAGTGTTTCGATAAGCTCCATGCCTTGTGGCAAAAGCGACTGCCGGTGTAGAATAGCAGCACCCAACAGGTAAAACGCAGCGGTAGAGGTTGTATAGACTATCATAGATACGGTAGCATCCAGATACATTACTTTTATCCATCCTTTAGCGCGTTTTTGCCATGCCGGAGAATCATCGCGCCGGCCAGTATAGGCAGCATAACCTTTTTCGATGAGCCAGTAATTGTACGACATGATCTCATCGCCTCCGATACCCGTAATACCAAACGCACCAATTGCCACAAAAATAATCTCTTTGGGTAGGCTGAAAGTGAAACCGCTGCTGAGCTCAGGCACACTAATGGCAAATGGCGTAAACTGCACAAAAACGACCGACACCAACGTAAGTAAAGTAAATACCGCTATGAGAATACCCGAAAAACGCTCAATAAACAAATAATAGCCTTTGGCAATCATATATGAAACGATACCAGCAATAAGCAAAGCCCATAGCAGTACAGGTATGCCAGGCAATACCATGTGAAGCACCAAAGCTGCCCCCCCTACTATACCCCCCATCTGCAAAAACTTGAGCGTCATAAGTCCAAGCCACGTCCATATAGTCCAGTGCGCTTTGCCTAGTTTTGGGCCGGGAAGTTTGTTGAAAGCCGCCATAGTAGTTTGGCCGGTGTATATGGCAAATTTGCCAAACTCCAGTTGTATAGCTACTTTAACCAAACAGCTAACCAGAATTACCCAAAAAGCTACAAAACCCGCTTTGGCCCCCAGGCTAGTGGTCGCTATCAACTCTCCGGATCCGACGATAGATGCTGAAAGGATAAATCCCGGGCCCAGATGTTTTAGGCGAGCAGAAAACGAAGCAGGGGGTTCCTGTACCAGACTACTATCCAGTACATAAGGGTTATCATGAGCCATAAAAGTTTGATCGGTTTGTGATATTAACCCATCAAAATAGGGCATATTCTCTTACCGACCAAATCAGAACAGCAGGATTAGGCAGGCTGCCAGTTTTTTACCGTATCGATAAAGCATTTCACCTTATCGGGGTGTATATCCGGATACACACCATGCCCCAGGTTGGCTATGTGTTTGTGTCCTCCAAACTGGCTAAGCATGTGCTGTGTTGCTTTTTCTACTTCTGCAAATGAACCATACAACTGGCAGGGGTCTAAGTTGCCCTGTAAAACCTTGCTATCGCCAATTAGTTCACGTGACTCCTGTATGCCCATATTCCAATCCAGGCCTATGGTTTGACAGTCGAGTTGTCCCATTTCTTTTCTGGCAAAGAATGCACCTTTGGCAAACACTGTTACCGGTACTTCCTGTATAGCATCGCATATCTGCGAAATGTACTTCAAGGCAAATTCCTGATACTGATCTGCGGGCAGTACTCCGGCCCATGAATCAAATACCTGCACCAAATCAGCACCGGCCTGGATTTGCATTTTCAGGTATTTGATGGTGCTTTCCGTGATCATGTCCAATAGCTTGTGCGACAGCTCAGGCTGTGTGTAAAGCATTTTTCTGGCTTTAGAAAATGTTTTGCTGCCCGACCCTTCTACCATGTATGAAAAAATAGTCCATGGAGCTCCGGCAAAGCCGATCAGCGGCACCCGATCGTTGAGTTCAGCCTTGGTAATCTCTATCGCCTGTTTTACATAAGCCAGATCCTCTTCCGGACGGGTTATGCGTATTTTACTGAGGTCTTCTGCGGAGTTGATAGTGTTTTCAAACCAGGGCCCCTTTTTTTCTATCATTTGATAGGGTAGTCCCATCGATTCGGGAATAACCAGAATATCGGAAAAGATAATGGCAGCATCTACTCCCAATATATCCACAGGCTGGAGAGTTACTTCGGCTGCCAGCTCGGGCGTGGTACAGAGTTCTATAAACCCACTCAATTTATTTCTTACGGCTCTGTACTCAGGTAATATCCTCCCTGCTTGTCGCATGACCCAAACGGGTACTCGTTCAGTTTTTTCTCCTTTAGCTGCTCTCAGTAGCAGATCGTTTTTCAAAGCCATTGATGTATTTTTTGTAAAAGCGCAAAGATAAGATGGAGTAAGAAAAGTATAGAGGTTGAAGCGGAATTATCCGATAGGGAGTGTAAAATAAAAAAGCCTTTCGGTAGGTCCGAAAGGCTTTAAAGGTAATTTATGTTAAGGATAGACTTACTTCTTGTCGTCTACCTCTTCGAATTCTACGTCAGACACATCTGCATCGCTGGATTGGTTTGCAGCTGTATCGTCTCCTGCTGCGGCACCAGCGTCAGCGCCGGGCTGTGCACCTGCAGCTTGTGATGCAGCGTACATTTCCTGACTCGCGCCTTCCCATGCTTTGTTCATGCCTTCCATAGCAGTATCGATAGCAGCTAAGTCTGCGTTTTTGTGTGCTTCTTTAAGTTTTTCAAGAGCACCTTCTATAGCAGATTTATTGCCTTCAGAAAGCTTGTCGCCAAACTCCTTAAGCTGCTTTTCTGTTTGGAAAATCATAGAATCAGCTGCATTCAGCTTTTCTATTTTTTCTTTTTCAGCCTTATCAGCCTCAGCGTTGGCTTCTGCCTCTTGCTTCATTTTCTCGATTTCTTCATCAGTCAGACCGGAAGAAGCTTCGATTCTAATTTTCTGCTCTTTGTTAGTACCCTTGTCTTTGGCAGACACATTCATGATACCGTTGGCATCTATATCGAAAGTAACTTCGATCTGAGGAACTCCTCGTGGTGCTGGTGGTATACCGTCGAGGTGGAACCTTCCAATGGTACGGTTGTCTTTCGCCATGGGGCGCTCACCTTGCAACACGTGAATTTCCACAGAAGGCTGATTGTCAGCTGCCGTAGAGAATGTTTCCGATTTCTTAGTAGGGATAGTTGTGTTTGCTTCGATTAGCTTAGTAAACACACCTCCCATGGTTTCGATACCCAAAGAAAGAGGAGTAACATCCAGCAGGAGTACATCTTTTACTTCTCCTGTCAATACACCACCCTGAATGGCAGCACCAATAGCTACTACTTCATCGGGGTTTACCCCTTTAGATGGCTTTTTGCCAAAGAATTTCTCTACTTCTTCCTGTATAATAGGAATACGCGTAGAACCTCCTACCAATATTACTTCGTCGATATCAGGCAAGCTCAATCCTGAATCTTTCAAGGCTTGTTTTACCGGCTCCATAGATCTTTTCACCAGGCTATCAGCCAGCTGCTCGAATTTGGCACGAGTAAGCTTACGTACCAAGTGCTTTGGCACACCGTCTACCGGCATGATATAAGGCAGGTTTACTTCAGTTTCTGTAGAGCTGGAAAGTTCGATTTTCGCTTTTTCAGCTGCTTCTTTCAAACGCTGTAGCGCCATCGGATCTTTTCTCAGGTCGATGTTTTCATCGGCAAGAAACTCTTCTGCCAGCCAGTTGATGATTACAGTATCGAAATCATCACCACCGAGGTGTACGTCTCCGTTGGTTGATTTCACTTCGAATACACCATCGCCCAGTTCAAGAATAGAAATATCGAATGTACCACCACCCAGGTCATACACTGCAATTTTCATATCCTTATTTTTCTTATCGAGACCATACGCCAAAGCAGCAGCTGTAGGCTCGTTGATGATTCGTTTTACTTCCAGGCCGGCGATAGCACCTGCTTCTTTGGTAGCCTGACGCTCTGCGTCATTGAAGTATGCAGGCACGGTAATTACCGCTTCTTTTACTTCTGTGCCCAGATAATCTTCCGCAGTTGATTTCATTTTTTGCAAAATCATTGCTGAAAGCTCCTGTGCGGTATATTTTCGGTCGCCAATGGCGATTCTTACCGTATCGTTGTTGCCACTTTCTACTTTGTAAGATACGCTCTTCTTCTCTTCAGAAATGTCATTGAACTTCTTACCCATAAACCTTTTTACAGAACTTACTGTATTGGCAGGGTTGGTGATGGCCTGACGTTTGGCAGGATCACCTACTTTTCTTTCTCCTTTCCCGTCATCTAAAAAAGCCACGATAGATGGAGTAGTCCTTCTTCCCTCGCTATTGGGGATAACTACAGGCTCGTTACCTTCCATCACAGCCACGCAGGAATTGGTTGTACCCAGATCGATTCCTATTATTTTTCCCATGATAATTGTTTATATTTTTACTTTTTGTTTCCGTTGTGCCTTTCGGATATCAAGGGTTGTGCCAATTGGCTGACTGGCACTTTTCTGTGACAGATTGTCAGATTGTCAGTGAGATAAGAAACGAAAAGTAAAATTTTGACGGAAAAAAATAAGTTCAGACTGACAGTAAAAGATTGTGCCTCAAACGAAGAGTCAAGTATGAGGCACAGGGAATTTATTTTTTAGAAGCGTCGTAGATAGGCCTGCCGCGTTCGTCCCATTCCCGAATAATATGGGGCCGAAATTCATCATCAAACGGATCTTTTCCATACTGCACCTGCCGTTTTTTACGGTTTCGTATATCGTAATACTCCGTCCACACTCCTACCTTGTTGTCAAATTTGTATTCGCCACGCACTGCTATATTACCACTTTCATAAAATGCGTAATAGTATCCTTCTTTTTCTCCAAAGTGTATGGGTATTATCTCTTTCAGTTTTTTACGATCCTTGTCGTAGTACTGAACTTTAGACTCTTTAGGCCAGCCTTTGTAATACTTTTCCTTTGATTGAAGAATATTGTGTTTATTCCATTCAACCCAGCGGGCGTGTTTGGTACCTTTATAAAAGACGCCCTCTTCCAGTACCTGATCACCCAGCACTTTTTTGTACGGTCCATGAAGAATGCCCGCTTGTTCTTTTTTTACATTTCGGGAATTAACAATTTTTCTTTTTTTGAAATCGTACCAATAGATATCACGTACGTAGGGATCAGGATCTTCATATTCTTTGAGGTAGTGAAAAAGTTCGAAAACAGTTCGGTCACCAAATCCGGTTCGGGTAAACCCCTTCTTGGTTCTGACTCCATAGAAAGTACCTTTCTTTACTTTTTTCTTTTTTGGGGCTTTTATTTCAATCTCGCTCTCGGCATCCATATCTATGGTAAGAGGAGTGTCGTACGTGATTTCAAATAAATCCAGCTCTTCTTCATCCTGAGCCAATGAAACAGTAGCTGAGAACAGCAAAAGGGCACAAATTATAATATGCTTATACCAAAGGTTTGTCATAGCTTGATTCGCAAACGCTTATTGCATTGCTTTATTTTCAAAATTTAAAATTAAAGATTTATTCGGTACCAATGAAAATACACGCTAAGGTTGATTGGCGGCTGTGTATTCGTTGGGTGTATTTTAGAAAGGTCTTTTTTTCTGTTGCGGAACGTAAAGTGACACCCGTTTGTTTTGTGGCCTTCAATAATCCTTCTTTTTGCACATCTAAGCTCAATAAATCCCATACCCGTTTACACGGTTTTATTATGAATAAACTATCCCCTATATTTGCTCAAAAAAATATTCAACTCATTTCCATCAATGGATAAATATAGCTATATAGCCAACGCACATAGCGCTGCTATCGACGACATGTATGAAGCATACAAGTCAGACCCTCAATCTGTAGATCTTTCGTGGCAAAGGTTTTTCGAAGGATTTGAATTTTATCAATCTAAGTTTGGCGAAAATGGTCAGTCAGCACCGGCCACCACAGGAGGTGTGGGTGCAAAAGAAGTATTGGTACGAGACCTGATACATGCCTACCGATCGCGGGCTCACCTCAAATCCAAGACCAACCCTGTACGAAAACGTAAAGAGCGCTATGCTATATTAGAGTTGGAAGACTTTGGCCTGAGTGAAGCCGATCTGGATACGGAATTTGAATCGGGTAACCTGATAGGTATCGGCAAAGCGCCTTTAAGAAAAATCATCGAATCGCTCAAGTCTATATATGAGCAGTCGGTAGGTTTCGAATACATGTACATTCGCCGACAAGCCATACTCGAGTGGTTTAAGAAAAAATCGGAATACGAAGCGCTCAACTTTAACCCTTCGCTAGAGGAAAAAAAACGCATCCTTTTCAAACTGAATGAGGCCGTTGTATTTGAAAACTTTTTGCATACCAAGTATCTGGGGCAAAAACGTTTTTCTTTGGAGGGAGGCGAAACGACCATTCCTGCACTGGACGCTATAATCAACACCGGAGCTGAACTCGGTGTAGAAGAGGTGATGATTGGCATGGCCCACAGGGGTAGATTAAATGTGTTGGCCAATATCATGGGTAAAACCTACGAGCAGATATTTAAAGAATTTGAAGGTGGTATTATTCCCGATCAAACCATGGGCGATGGGGATGTGAAATATCACATGGGATATTCAAGTATTGTCGAGACGCCTTCCGGCAAAAAAGTAAACCTTAAACTGGCTCCCAACCCTTCGCACCTCGAAGCGGTAGACCCGGTGGTGGAAGGATTTGTTCGCTCAAAAGCGGATCGATTATACAACAACGACTACACCAAGATAATGCCTGTGCTAATTCACGGTGATGCAGCGGCTGCCGGGCAAGGCATAGTATATGAGCTGGCTCAAATGTCGAAACTGGATGGGTACACAACAGGAGGAACTATCCACTTTGTGATCAACAACCAGGTAGGTTTTACTACAGACTTTGCAGACGCCCGCTCTAGTATTTACTGTACAGACGTAGCAAAAATTATAGATGCTCCGGTACTGCACGTAAATGGAGACAACCCGGAAACAGTAGTTTTTTGCGTGAAGCTGGCTGTGGAATATCGTCAAAAATTCCAGAAGGACATTTTTGTAGACATGGTTTGCTACAGAAGACACGGCCACAACGAGTCTGACGAACCGAAGTTTACCCAACCGTCGCTTTATAACATCATAGCAAAGCACCCCAACCCAAGAGAGGTGTATAACCGCACGCTGATAGAACGTGGCGATGTAGATGCCGGCCTGGCTGAATCCATGGACAAGGAGTTTAAAAGCATGCTTCAGGACAGGCTGAACCTGGTGAAGCAAAAATCTCTGGCCTACGAATACCAGGAAGTGGAAAACGAGTGGAAAGAGCTTCGCATATCCAAACCATCAGACTTTGAGGTGTCGCCCGACACCAGCATCTCACAGGAAACCATCGACACGATAGCCAAAGCTCTTATTACTATCCCGAAGGACTTCAAGCCGATAAAACAAATCGAAAAAGTGCTGAAGCAGCGCAAGGAAATGTTTTTTGACAGTAAAAAGCTCAACTGGGCTGCAGCAGAGTTATTGGCATACGGATCTATTCTAATCGAAAACAAGATAGTTAGGTTGTCGGGACAAGACTCTCAGCGTGGCACGTTTTCACACAGGCATGCCGTGTTGAAAGATTCTAACACCAACGCACCTTATACCAACCTGGATCATATAGAAGAAGGGCAAGAGAAATTTAGAATATTTAACTCATTGCTCTCCGAATATGGTGTTTTAGGTTTTGAGTTTGGCTATGCCATGGCCAACCCCAATGCCCTAGTAATCTGGGAAGCCCAGTTTGGAGACTTTGCCAATGGAGCTCAGGTAATGATCGACCAGTTTATTTCCTGCTCTTATACAAAGTGGAGAAGGATGAATGGTCTGGTGCTTTTATTGCCGCATGGCTATGAGGGTCAGGGACCGGAGCACTCCAACGCCAGACCTGAAAGATACTTGCAGCTGGCCTCTGGTAACAACATGTACATTGTAAACATGACCAAACCTTCCAACATGTTCCACATGCTTAGAAGGCAGCTCGAAATGCCATTCCGCATGCCATGCGTAGTAATGTCTCCAAAATCGCTATTCAGACATCCGCTGGTAGTGTCCCCTATTGAGGAGTTTACCCACGGTAGATTCCAGGAGGTAATCGGGGATGATTACGTGACAGCATCAAAAGTAAAACGTGTACTGCTGTGCACCGGAAAAGTTTATTTTGACTTGCTGGAAAGACAGCAACAGGATAAGCGAAAAGATGTAGCCATAATTCGTCTGGAACAATTGCATCCATTCCCTAAAACTCAGGTAATGAATGAGCTGAAAAAGTATAAAAATGCTGAAGTGCTATGGGTACAGGAAGAACCTGAAAACATGGGTGCATGGTCATTTATCCTGAGGGTATTCAGAGAAGTGAAGAAAGATGTCATTTCCAGAAAGGCCGCTGCATCTCCTGCAACAGGTTTCCCTAAGGTACATGCACAGGAGCAGCAGGAAATAGTAGATAAGGCGTTTGCTTAAAAAAATAAAGGTTTGATTCACCAGAGTTTAGACCAAATCCAAAAGACATTATAACAAATTAAGAAAATGATTAAGATCAACATACCAACAGTCGGCGAATCCATCAATGAGGTGACTATTTCACAATGGTTGAAAAAAGAAGGAGACTATGTGGAAATGGATGAGGTGATATGCGAATTGGAGTCAGATAAGGCAACATTCGAACTCAATGCAGAGTCTGCAGGAGTACTTCACATCAAAGCAGAAGAGGGCGACACCCTGGAAATAGGGGCACTCTTGTGCGAAATAGACGAAACCAAAGCTAAAAAAGAAGAAGAAGCTAAGCCTGCAGCTGAGCAACCTAAGGCAGAAGCTAATGGCGGAGGGGCTACCGGCGAAATACTCGAAATGAAAGTACCCGCTGTGGGAGAGTCTATTACAGAAGTAACCATCTCAAACTGGATGAAAAGCGACGGGGATGTAGTGGCATTAGACGAGCCCATAGCAGAAATAGAATCTGACAAAGCTACCTTCGAACTAACAGCTGAAGCACACGGAAAACTGACCATAGTAGCTCAGGAAGGAGACACTCTGGAAATAGGAGCTCTTATATGCAAAATAGAAGTGATGGAGGGAAATGGTGAAGCCGGAGCTTCAGCTCCAGCAGCATCTACTGCACCTACTGCTGCCGCAGCAGGCGATGGTAGCTACGCAGCAGGTCACCCCTCTCCTGCAGCTGCAAAGATACTGGCAGAGAAAGGTATTTCTCCAGAGGAAGTAAAAGGAACAGGAGTTGGTGGTAGGGTGTCGAAGGCTGATGCTCAGGCAGCAGAAAAATCGCAACCTAAACCTCAGTCAGCTCCAGCTCGCGAAGAAGCAGCCTCAGCACCTGTATTTGGTAGCAGAGAGCAAAGACGAAAAAAACTCACTCCTCTGCGCAAAACAGTAGCACGCAGATTGGTGTCTGTGAAAAACGAAACGGCTATGCTTACCACTTTCAATGAAGTGGATATGAAGCCGATCATGGATCTGCGAAAAAAATACAAAGACGCTTTCAAAGACAAATATGAAGTAGGGTTAGGCTTTATGTCTTTCTTTACCAAGGCTTGTTGCCAGGCGCTGCAGGAATGGCCTGCGGTAAATGCTATGATCGATGAAAACGAAATCGTGTACAACGACTACTGCGATGTATCTATAGCCGTGTCGGCTCCCAAAGGGCTGGTAGTGCCGGTGATCAGAAATGCTGAGTCTCTGTCGTTTGATCAGATCGAAAAAGAAATAGTTCGATTGGCAACAAAGGCACGTGACAATAAGCTGAGCATAGAAGAAATGCAGGGCGGTACATTTACCATTACCAACGGAGGTGTATTTGGTTCCATGATGTCTACTCCGATTATCAATGCACCACAGTCGGCCATACTGGGCATGCACAATATCGTGCAACGACCAGTAGCCATCGATGGTCAGGTAGAAATCAGACCTATGATGTATGTGGCTTTGTCTTATGACCACAGGATTATCGATGGTCGTGAGTCTGTAAGTTTCCTTGTGCGCGTTAAAGAACTTCTCGAAGACCCTGCAAGGTTGATGTTGGGAATATAAAGTATTAAGTAACTAGTAATGAGTATTGGGTACAAAGCACCTGGTACTTTACCAGAAGAAGATGCACAACTATAAAGAACTTGAAGTCTGGAAAAAGGCAATTGAACTTGCCGAATTGGTATATTCAATCAGTGCCAACTTTCCCGAACATGAAAAATTTGGTTTGACAAGTCAAATCAGAAGGAGTTCAGTATCAGTAGCATCCAACATAGCTGAAGGTGCCGGAAGAAATAGTGAAAAGGAATTTGCTCAGTTTTTAGGATATGCATATGGTTCTTGTTGCGAACTAGAAACTCAGTGGATACTCAGTAAAAAAATTGGTTACTTAACAGAAGAATCAGAGAAAACACTGGAAGGCCTTATCAGTCAAATTCAGAAAATGATTTACAGCTTGAAAAGGTCATTAATTAAATAAACTTTGAAGTTAGATTTGGAAGTACTCTGCTAAATACCAAGTACTAACTACACAATACTAAATACTCAAAAAAATGCAATACGACGTAACAGTAATAGGATCCGGACCGGGTGGGTATGTAGCAGCAATTCGCTGTGCCCAGTTGGGAATGAAAACGGCCATTATTGAAAAATATAATACACTGGGAGGTACTTGTCTCAATGTAGGCTGTATCCCTTCCAAAGCACTGCTCGATTCATCAGAGCATTTTCACAATGCTGAGCATACTTTCAAAACCCACGGCATCAATATCAATAAGCCTAAGGTGGACTTTGGCCAGATGGTATCACGCAAAAATGATGTAGTGAAGCAAACCTGCGACGGTATCGATTTTCTTATGAAAAAAAACAAAATCGATGTGCACCATGGCAAGGGTTCTTTTGTAGACAAGAACACTATAGCCATAAAAGCTGCCGATGGAAAAGAAACTAAAATCACATCAGACAAGGTGATTATCGCTACCGGTTCTAAGCCCTCTTCGCTTCCTTTTATCAATATTGACAAGAAAAGGGTTATCACAAGTACGGAAGCTCTTTCTCTCAAGGAAGTGCCCAAACACATGGTCATCATAGGTGGCGGTGTGATCGGGTTGGAACTTGGCTCTGTGTATGCACGCCTGGGAGCCAAAGTATCCGTTGTGGAATTTCTCGACAGGATAATCCCCGGCATGGATGGCACCATGAGCAAGGAGCTAACCAAGTCACTCAAAAAACTTGGGTTTGATTTTTACCTCAAACACAAAGTGACAGCCGTAGAGGCCAAAGGTAAAAATGTGAAAGTAACTGCAGAAACGCCTAAGGGAGAAAATCTCGAATTGTCAGGCGACTATTGCCTGGTGTCCATTGGCCGCAGGCCTTATACAGATGGCCTTGGGCTCGAAAATGTAGGCATCCAAACCGATAAGGCGGGTAGAATCGAAACTAACGACCACCTACAAACCAACGTGGACAATATCTACGCCATAGGCGATGTAGTGAAGGGTGCCATGCTGGCCCACAAAGCCGAAGAAGAAGGTACTCTTGTGGCTGAGCAGTTGGCAGGACAAAAACCACATATCAATTATAACCTGATACCCGGTGTGGTATATACCTGGCCTGAAGTAGCCGGTGTAGGCCAAACTGAAGAACAACTCAAAGAGAAAGGAGTAGCATACAAGTCGGGATCATTTCCATTCAAGGCGCTGGGAAGAGCCCGTGCCAGCATGGATACCGACGGTTTAGTAAAGGTGCTCGCCGACAAAGCCACCGATGAAATATTGGGAGTGCATATCATAGGTGCACGCGCCGCAGATATGATCGCTTCGGCAGTTACTGCTATGGAATTCAGGGCGTCAGCAGAAGATGTGTCGCGCATGTCGCATGCACACCCTACGTATATGGAAGCGGTGAAAGAAGCCTGCCTGGCAGCTACAGAGGCAAGACCGATTCACATTTAAGTACAGTAAATAGAATTTTGATATAAGGAAAGCACTCCATAAGGGGTGCTTTTTGTTTTTACATTGTGGTTTACATGTTTTAACTTACGTTATTTATCGTAAGACATTATGCGCATAGCTTTTCCTCTACTCGTTTTTATTTTCCTTTATTCTAATGGTTTAACTCAGGACCAAGATCAGAAAAATTCTTTAGTTCTAATTAATGATGTGACATTTAGCACCGAAACTGAGAATAAATATTTTAGAAACTTATACGAAAATGAAACACACGCTTTTGAATTACTGATGTCAATAAATAACGACGATGTAAAACCGACAGATGTTCTGAATCAAAAAAAGAAGTTAAGGCGTGAAATAGAAGTGCTTAAAAGTTTTTCCGTTCACAAGAAAAAGAGCAAGTATATCAAAAGCATATACTCTCATATTCATGAGAATTTTTTAACCAAATATGAGCTTAAAAATTATTTCAATGAAATATTTTCATCCGGCAACTATAACTGTGTATCTGCGTGCGCTCTCTATTCTTTGGTTTTAGATGACATGGGCATCCCTTACACTGTCAAAGAAACGCCCACGCATGTATACCTTATTGTAAATATAGAAGGGGAACAAGTTTTGATTGAGACTACAGATCCGGTAGGAGGCTTCAATAAATTTAGTACAGGTTTTAAATCAAATTTTGTGAAACTCTTGATGGATTCTAAACTAATTAGTGACAAAGAAAACAATGAAAATTCGATAGATTACCTCTTTAACAAATATTACTTCACTGAAAAAAATGTAAACTTAAAGCAACTCATTGGTTTGCAGTACTACAACCATGGGTTGTATCTTCTGGAAGATAACAATTACAGGAAAGCCTTGCCTGAATTTCAAAAGAGCTACTTATTATATCCATCTGATAAAATTAAGGAAGTAGTATTATTTACATTAGGCAACCTTCTTGCTCAAGAAGAGCATGAAAATTTAGAAGGGGTTAGAATTATATCGGCTTTATCTCGATATGAAAACACAAATATTAGTGATGCAGATTTAGAAAATGAGTTTTTAAGACTCACTAATGAAATGCTGGTAAATGCTGGCAATACTACACTATATGATAGTGCCTTTAATTATTTACAGAAAAACATTAATAGAGAGAACCTCTTAGACGAACTAAAGTACATATATAATTACGAAAGGGGTAGAGTCCTTTATACAAAAGGCAACTATGCCGAAGCACTTTCTTTCTTAGACAATTCTTATTCATTAAAGCCAAATAATGCTGATATAGAAGCGCTATATCTAAGTTCTTTGGCTCAGTCGCTATCTAGAAAAAATGATAGTGATGAAATAATAAATACTTTATCTTATGCTATGGAAAAGCACAAAGAACTCCAAAAGAATAATAATTTTGGAGGGATGTACCTAAATGTGCACTTGATGGAAATGGCTAGAAACTTTAGTGTAAATGCTTTTAACGACGGAGTAGTTTACCAGAAGAAGTTTGAAGATGTGATTGACCAAAACCCTAACTATAAATATGAGAAAAGTCTTGTTGCCAAAGCATACTCACAATTAGCTATTTATTACTTTAAAAGAGGGCAATATAATAATGCGAAATCAGCTATTAACTTAGGGCTAAAGTATGCGCCAGGCAATTACGAACTTTTAAACAGAAAGAGGGCAATCAATAATTAGCTTCAATGGCTAAATTGAATGTCTTCTGTGCGATTAAAATATTCCCTCTCGTAGTTTTTAATTTACCGACAAACGAAAGCTTTTGCATTAAAAATGCACCGGGTGGTGGTCTAAATGTCATAATACCATAACCATTTTCCTCTGGTAATTTTGTTAAAGAAAACTCATCAAAATATTTACCTTCTTTAAGCTCTCCTAAATAGTAATCACCTCTTTTATAATTTCTGGAAAATTTTAATTTGATATTATATTCTCCGGTTGTCAAGAGATTGTCTATTCCAATAACCTCTAACTTTTCATTCGTTTTTATTTTACCAGATTTCATATATTCTTGAAGATCATTGGCAGGAAGGCCTTCTTTGTAAGAAAGGGAGGAAGATATACTTCCATTCGACCAGTATGTTTTTCGAGTGCCATTTATTTTACCCATTGAGTATTCTGTTTCTCGTCTGAGGTTTCCATTTGAGAAAAAAAGCTTTGCTTTTCCATTTTTCAACCCTTCCTTATACGGAATCTGAAGTTGAAGTTTTCCTTCCTTATCGTAACTTTTAGAAACCCCATCCCTTAGGTTGTTTTTGTAAAAAATTTCGGATTGAAGTGTCCCATCATCCCGGTATTTTTTAATTAAACCATCTTTATTAATCGATTTAGGTTCTTCTTTCGTATTGTCGTCTTTAGGGAGCCAAGAGAAATTGTTACATGACGAGAAAGAAACAGCAAACACAAAACAAAGGAAGAATTGTGCGATTCTACAAGGACTCTGTTTAACAAAAAGCATATATTAAGTTCTTTAGATCAATTAGCTAAAATAACTTAATATATAAGCAATTACAAAAGCATATTTAATACTGTCATGTGTTGAAAAAGAATAAAAGAAGCCTCCCTGGCTGCTACAGAGGCCAGACCGATTCACATTTAAGTACAGTAAATAGAATTTTGATATAAGGAAAGCACTCCATAAGGGGTGCTTTTTTTTAGATGCCAACGAAGTATTTCCAGGCAGGAACCACTTCTATTTCAAAACCTTTGTGACTTATGCTTTCCTCTTCTTCCATGGTCAATATATAGCCTTTTGTACAGTCTAAAAAATTACAAGCCGCTATCAACCCATCCAATTCTCGTTTTCTTGTGCCAGAGTTTTCTATAGTATAGGCTACTTGAAAAGGGGTTGTTTTTTCCCTATCCACCACTACAAAATCACACTCCTTGGTCTGTTTGAAGTAAGTGATGTCTAACTGTCTTTTAAAAAATTCTAGCGCCACCAAATTTCCCAATACCTTTCCTTTGTCTTCGGAAAATTGATAATTCAGGGCGGCCAAAAACCCATGATCAATAGCGTAGGCCTTTTTATCGCTTTTGGCTCTTTTTAGCGATGAATAATCGAATTTGTCGATCATTCGTAGTAAAAATATATCGTTCACCTGATCGAAAAAGGTATATAACGAATTTTTGCTGGTGCTATAACCTGAAGACTTCAAGTCATTATATATCCTATTCACCGATATGGGAGATGTCACACTAGCCAGTATTTTTTTGATAAAATACTTGAGGACCTGTACATTGGCCACATTAAACCGCTCGACTAAGTCACGGAATATCATCACATTGAAATACTCTTGCAAGATTTTGTTGCGGGTACTAGTATCTTTTTCATTGACCAGTTCAGGAAACCCTCCAGTCAGCATAAACTGGTGAAATCCCGAAACAATCTTTGCTTTGTTGGCAGAAACATATATATCCTGATTTATACCTTTAAATTCCAGGTATTCGGAAAATGACAAAGGGTACACTTCATATGAAAGCGTTCTGCCCCTCAACGCTGTAGCTATTTCGCTGCTCAAGAGTTTTGCATTAGAGCCGGTAATAAAAATATGCTTACTCTCCTGATCGTAAACCCTCCTTACAAATTTTTCCCAACCCTCCACATTTTGTATTTCATCAAAAAAGAAATAACATTCTTCAAGCGGGATTTCCGGATACAGCTCCCTGTATGATTGAAGTATGAGATCAAGTTCTTTGGTTGTAAATGTTAACCTTTCATCCTCGAAGTTGATAAATATAATTTTGTTCGAATCTAAACCAGCTGACTTTAGCTCATTTATTTTTTGATATAGCAGGTAGGTTTTACCGGCCCTTCTGGTACCGATCAGTGATACAACCTTGCCTGAATTCAGCGGGACATTGATTTTCCTGCTTACTAGGCTGGCTATTTTCTTGTTTTGAAAATTCCGTATGACTTCCTTGATTGTAGCTTTCACTGAATTTATTCTCTTTAAAAAGGATAAAATTAATATAATTTTCCTCTTAAAAAGGAAGTTTTTGAAATTTTTCCCTAAAAATAAGGACGTACATTGAAAGCACCCAAAACACCATGAGTATCAAATGAAAGTCGAATATACAAGATGGTTACGGTGAATGTAACACTATTTCATACAGAAAGAGGGTCAGCCTGAATTGCCTCTACTTTTTTTCAAAGTCCTAACAACTTCATCACCTGATCTTCGCTTGGCACGTCGTTGTAGTGCCACTTCCCTACAACTGTTCCCTCATCGAGCAGCCACAAACCGGGGTTGGAGCGGGTGATAGTTTTCAACACAGTAGCGTCTGTGTAGTAAAAAGGAGCATTAAAACCCGTTTCATCCTGAAAAGCCTTATACGATTGGTCGTCGGATGCGGTAAGAGCTATTACAGGAATTTGATCTTGAACAGCTGTGGTAAGCGCTGCTATCTCGCCGATGCTTTCTTTATCAGACTTAGATACGTCGTATAGGATTACAAAGAGCTTTTTGCCCGTCAGCATTTCTTCGGTATAGTCTCCATTGTCGTTCCAGACAGCAAAATCGGTAATTTTAGGCTGTGCCTCAGGGTTGAGCAATACCATCTCTTTGTAGGTATAGGTTGTATCGCTCGGGTAGCTGCTAAAACGGTGCTCCTTGCCATCTTTTTCCATCACATATTCATAGATCAAAGGAGCTGAGGTTTGCATCGATTGCGGTATGTTGTTGCCTACCTTATAGGCCCTAAAATCGATAAAAGGCAGATGATTTACAGCATATACTGCCAGCCAGATATTAAGAGCCGTAAAAACAATGAGAACATAGTCTGTCACTTTCTGCATTTTAGCAGATTGCTGGCTGGTGCTAAAGAGAAACAGAAAAATACTGAGTACTACCAATATGAGGTCTTTGTAAAACGACTGCCAGGGGGTAAGTTTGATAGCATCTCCGAAGCATCCACAGTCTGTCACTTTATTGAAGTATGCGGAATAAAAAGTAAGAAAGGTAAAAAACAGAATGAGGACAATTAGCACTACAAAAGAAATCTGGGTGCGGTAGTTGAGCAGTATAGCCAATCCAAGAACTACTTCCAACACGCAGAGAAAAATGGCAATAGGTAGAGCGTAGGGAACAAACAGGTGGAAAAAGCTACCAAAATCAGTAGAAAATACATCGAAATATTCTTCCATCTTGATGGCTGTACCTACCGGGTCGTTTATCTTGATAAGTCCGGAAAAAATGAATAAACCTCCTACTAAAAATCGTGCTATAGCTGCTAGTATTTTCATATTGATTATCGTTTATGGAAAATTAACCAATTCCTGAATGATGGGTACAAAAGACAATAGTCGTTAACAACCCGTTAACAATTTAAAGGTATCCGAGTTTGATCAAAGCAAATACAGAATAGTTGATCATATCCTGATAATTGGCCACTACTCCTTCGGATATTAATGTGCGCCCATTGTTGTCTTCTATTTGTTTTGTACGCAGTATTTTCATGAGTATAATGTCGGTAATAGAAGACACCCGCATTTCACGCCAAGCTTCACCATAATCATGGTTTTTGTTTTGAAGCAACTGTAAAGTGTCAGCAGCTATTTCGTCGTAGAGTGGCTCTAGCTCATTGTAGGGAATTTCCAGATTAGTATTTTCTGCCAGTTTGGTTTGTATTATGGCCATGATGCAATAGTTGATAATGGCTATAAACTCTCCGGTTATATCCTCATTTATTTTTTGCGTCCCCTTTTCCTGCACCGATCGTATACGCTGGGCTTTGATAAAGATTTGGTCGGTAATCGATGGTAGGCGTAAAATCCTCCAGGCCGTGCCATAATCCTTCGTTTTCTTTTCAAAAATATCTTTACAAGCGCTGATAACTTGAGTATATTCGCCGACTGTCTTTTCTTCCACTTTTTTAAGTTTATTCACTATAAAACCGTCCAAAATTAACCAAATTGGATACAATAACTAGGTGGCCCATGTCAAAAACATCAATAAATATAAAGGGTAAACTCATGAACCTGAGTCGCCCTGTGGTTATGGGTATTATTAACCTCACCAGCGACTCGTTTTATGATGGGGGAAAAATCAAAAACGATAGCGATCTGCTGACACAAGCCGAGGGTATGCTGGCAGCAGGAGCGGCTATTTTAGACATAGGAGCCTACTCAAGTAGGCCAGGTGCCAGCGACATCCCCGAAGCTGAGGAAACAAGGCGCGCCGTAAGTGGTGTAGAAACAGTTTTGAAAGAGTTTCCCGATGCTGTGTTGTCGGTAGACACCTTTCGATCGACGGTAGCTCGAGAGGCAGTATTGCAGGGTGCATCCATCATCAATGATATATCGGCCGGGGCGTTGAGTAGCGACATGGCCGAAACAGTAGCTGCACTTAAAGTGCCCTACATTATGATGCACATGAAGGGTAACCCGCAAACAATGGCCAATTTATCCGACTACAACAACCTTATTTCGGAAATTATTGATTATTTTAATGGTCGGATAAAATTGTTGAACAGCCTTGGAGTGCCGGATGTGATCATCGATCCGGGTTTTGGTTTTGCTAAAACCACCGCACAAAACTTCGAATTACTTAATAAATTAGAACTGTTGGCTGCTTTGGATAAGCCAATACTTTGTGGAGTATCCAGAAAGTCGATGATATGGAAATCGCTGGGAATATCCCCCGACGAAGCGCTTAATGGCACTACCGCATTGCATACCACATGCCTGATGAAAGGGGCATCAATTTTGAGGGTGCACGACGTAAAGGAAGCCATAGAGACAATAAAGTTGTATGAATTAACTACTAAGCATTGATATTAGCATTTCACATAGGGTTTTTGGAGATCAGCTGGGTGGATCTGATTGATATAGGCATGGTCAGTGTGCTGCTTTATCAGATTTATAAGCTGATGAAAGGGAGCGTAGCGATAAAAATTTTTCTGGGCTTCCTGTCTCTTTATCTTTTGTTTTTGGTGGTAAAAGCTGCCAACATGGAGCTCCTCAGTAGTATTTTGGGGCAGTTTATGGGAGTAGGTGTGATCGCTGTAATTGTGCTTTTTCAGCAGGAAATACGTAAATTTTTACTGCTATTGGGCAAAACAACACTTTTTGATGAAGGCAATATCATTAAAAGTTTAAAACAACTTTGGAGGGATAAATACGATAACGAACACCTCAACATTACGCCAGTAATTGATGCCATCAAGTCGATGGGAGGTTCAAACACTGGTGCGTTGATTGTTTTTTCACGCGATTCAGAATTGAAATTTTATGCCAACTCCGGCGACAAACTGGATGCACTGGTATCGAAGCGACTGCTCTTGTCGATCTTCAACAGGCACAGCCCGTTGCATGACGGTGCGGTCATTATCAATAACAACAACATTGTAGCTGCCCGGTGTATTTTGCCGGTATCTGAGCAAGACAACCTGCCGGCTATGTACGGATTGAGGCACAGGGCCGCTTTGGGGATGTCTGAGGCTACTGACACACTTACCATTATAGTATCGGAAGAAACCGGCCAACTATCCTGCGCAAGGGGAGGTTATATGGAGTTCAACCTATCCATACAGGAAGTGCGCAACAGAATAAACGAATACCTCTACAATAAAGAAGTGGAGCAGGACAAAGAATCGAAAGGTAAAACACCTTCTTTTTTAGACAAACTCAAAAAGAAATCAGGTTCGTCGGATAAGCCGGTAGAAGTGACTGCCTGACATTCACCAATCAGATAAATTGAGCGTTTTTCATTGATCTACCAACATCTTCTTTACTTTTGCGCAAAAAAATAAGACGATGATCCAAAGAATTCAATCTGTATTTTTATTGTTGGTAGCTGTTACTATGGTAGCTATGTTGTTTTTTCCTATGTGGCAGAAAGTAGATACCGAACAAAAAGAAAAGATTACCATTACTCCTTTGACCATCGTTCACGACAAAGAAAACGCTTCGGGTGAAGTAGAAGTGGTGAGTGAAAAGCCCATCTATCCGATTGCTGTACTGGCTGTTGTAGCAGCTGCTATTGCTTTATTTTCTGTATTCAAATACGAAAACAGGCTAACGCAAATGAAACTCGGTGCGCTCAATTCTCTGGTGATTGGAGGATCTTTGGGGTTTGCGGTTTACTATATTTTCGACGCAGAAAAGCTCCTGCCTATGGCAGCCCCTGCTGCATACCTGCCGGGCTTTTATTTCACTGCTGCAGCTTTGTTTTTCAATGCTCTCGCCAACAGGTTTATCCGTAAGGACGAAAAGCTGGTACGTTCTGCAGATAGAATTCGCTAGTCTGCCTCACTGACCTTTTACCCTGTCAATACTTTCGTGTTTGGCTGACATCCTGTCACAATAAGTGACCATCTGGGTGTTGGAACAACTTTTGCAACCTCGGCTACCTCGTAAGAGATAGCCTAAGCTCTCTCATATATTGATTTCTAAGCTAAAATTAATAAGAAATAAAAATGAGTACTAAAACGAAAGAAAAAGGTAACATCTCGATTCATACCGAGAACATTTTTCCAATCATTAAAAAATTCTTGTATTCAGACCATGAAATCTTCCTGAGGGAGCTGGTTTCTAATGCCGTAGACGCAACTCAAAAAATCAAGCGACTGTCATCTCTGGGAGAATATAGTGGCGAATTGGGTGAACTGACTATTGATGTTAGCTTCGACGAAAAGAAAAAGACGATTACCATTAGCGATCGTGGTATCGGTATGACTGCCGATGAAATAAAAAAATACATCAACCAAATTGCCTTTTCAGGGGCTACTGAGTTTGTAGAAAAATACAAAGACAAAGAAGATGCACAGCAGATCATCGGTCACTTTGGACTTGGATTTTATTCTGCATTTATGGTGTCGGATAAAGTGGAAATCAACTCTCTTTCTCACAAAGACGGTGCAGAAGCTGCTAAATGGGTATGCGATGGTTCTACGGAATTCGAAATATCCAAAGGAAAGAGAAAAGAACGTGGTACGGATATTATCCTCCATATCAATGAAGAGTCTGCTGAGTTTTTGAATCAGGGACGAATTCAGGGTATTTTGGACAAATACTGTAAGTTTTTACCTGTAGAAATTCGCTTTGGACAAAAAGACGAAAGCGTAGAAGACGGTAAAGACAAAGAAGGCAAGACTAAGTGGAAAACCGTAAAAAAAGACAACATTGTAAATAACCCGGCACCACTCTGGACCAAATCGCCTTCTGACCTGAAAGACGAAGACTACCTTGCTTTCTACAAAGAGCTGTATCCGTTTTCAGACGATCCTTTATTTTGGATTCACCTCAATGTAGACTATCCATTTAACCTAACAGGTGTACTTTATTTCCCCAAAATCAAAAACGATTTTGAAATTCAAAAGAATAAGATTCAGCTCTACTCGCGTCAGGTTTTCATTACCGATGAAGTGAAAGATGTGGTGCCTGAATTTTTAATGCTGCTACACGGTGTGATTGATTCGCCGGACATACCGCTGAATGTATCGAGAAGCTTCCTGCAGGCAGATGGAAATGTGAAGAAAATCAACTCATACATCACCAAAAAGGTAGCAGACAAACTTGCTGAGCTTTTCAAAAACGACAGAAAGGCATTTGAAGAAAAATGGTCAGATATAGGGCTGTTTGTGAAATACGGAATGCTGAGTGAAGAGAAATTCCACGAAAAAGCTATGAATTTTGCTTTACTCGAAAATACAGACGGCAAATTCTTTACCATAGAAGAATACAAAGAGCATGTAAAGGCCAACCAGGAGGATAAAGATAAAAAACTGGTAATGCTCTATGCAAGCGAGCCTGAAAAGCAGGATACTTTTGTAGCATCTGCTAAAAACAGGGCCTATGATGTACTGAAGATGGATGGTCAGCTGGATAGCCACTTTATCAACCACCTGGAGCAAAAAGTAGAAGGAGTGTCTCTGAAGCGAGTGGATGCCGACACGGTAGACAAGTTGATAGACAAAGATGAGAAGCTGGAGTCTGTTTTGTCAGATGATGAAAAGACGGCACTAAAAGAGCTTTTTGAAAAGGCTATAAACGACAAAAATCATACAGTAGCTGTAGAAGCATTACCAGCCGACGAGATGCCTGTAGTAGTGACTATGCCTGAGTTTATGAGAAGAATGAAAGATATGGCCAAGCTGGGAGGCGGAGGCGGTATGTTTATGATGGGCGGAGATATGCCCGATCAGTACAATGTAGCCATAAATGCCAACCATGCTCTGGTTTCTAAGATATTGAAAACTGAAGACGAATCGGCTAAGGAGCAATTGGCTAAGCAGGCATTTGATTTGGCATTGCTTTCCCAAAACCTTCTTACAGGATCGAAACTTACTAATTTTATAAAGCGTTCTGTGGATTTGTCTGCCGAATAATAAATTTTAGCGCTCTATTTAAAATAAATAAGCCCTGCTCTCGCAGGGCTTATTTTATTAGCAGGCTTTTTATTCATTATCCTTTCAGGAGCTGAGCAGCTTCTTTAGCAAAGTAGGTTAGTATAACTTTCGCTCCTGCTCTTTTCATGCTCAATAGCGACTCCATCATCACCCGGTCTGCATCCAGCCAGCCCTTTTGCCCGGCAGCTTTGATCATAGAATATTCACCGGACACATTGTAGGCGGCTATAGGCAGGTCATAATTATCCTTGAGGAGTTTAATCACATCCAGGTAAGCCAGCGCTGGCTTAACCATCAAAAAATCTGCTCCTTCTTCTTCATCCAGATCTGCTTCTATGATTGCCTCCCGCACATTAGCCGGATCCATTTGATACGTCTTTTTGTCACCAAACTTGGGTGCAGAATCCAAAGCATCTCTAAAAGGCCCATAGAACGCACTGGCATATTTGGCAGTATACGACATAATAGACGTATTTTCAAAGCCGCTTTCGTCGAGGGTATCGCGGATATACTCCACCCGACCGTCCATCATATCGGATGGCCCTATGATGTCAATACCGGTTTCGGCCTGCGCCAGTGCCATAGAGCCTAGTATTTCGAGCGTCTCGTCGTTAAGAATATTTCCATTATCGTCTACCAGACCATCGTGCCCATCGCTACTGTATGGATCCATCGCTACATCAGTCATGATACATGCTTCCGGAAATTCTTTTTTTATTTCTGCCAGCGATCGTAAGTAGAAGAAATCCGGATCATAACTCTTTGTAGCTGTTTTATCTTTGTGTTTTTCTTCTACAACAGGAAAAATATCAAAAGATCGAATTCCCAGTTCTAGGCAGGCTTCTATTTCTTTCAACATCCTATCGGTAGAATACCGAAAAATCCCCGGCATTGATTCAACTTCTGAGGTTTTGTTTTTCCCCTCGAGTAAAAATAGCGGGAACATAAAGTCACTTGTAGAGAGCGTTGTTTCCGCTACCATGTTACGGATAGCAGTTGATTTTCTGTTTCTTCTCGGTCTTTTTAGCATTTTATATATTGTTATATCTGTCGTGAAGTTTAAAGGTCAAACTTGATGCCCTGTGCCAGGGGTAGGTCTTTGGTAAAGTTGATCGTATTTGTCTGGCGTCTCATGTATACTTTCCAGGCGTCTGATCCAGATTCTCGCCCTCCTCCGGTATCTTTTTCACCTCCAAAAGCACCTCCGATTTCTGCTCCGGATGTACCAATATTGACATTGGCAATACCACAATCTGAACCGGCATGAGATAAAAACAATTCGGATTCTCGCATATTGGTAGTCATGATAGCAGAAGACAGCCCTTGTGGCACATCGTTTTGCATGGCAATAGCGTCTTCCAGATTTTCGTATCGGATCAGGTATAAAATAGGTGCAAACGTTTCGTGTTGTACTATTTTATAGTGGTTTTTTACTTCGTAAATGGCAGGTTTTACATAGCAGCCCGATTCGTACCCCTGTCCGGAAAGAACACCACCCTCTACCACAGGTATCCCCCCTTCTTCGGCAAGCTTACTTAAGGTATCCTGATAGAGATCCACAGCCTGCTTGTCTATAAGAGGACCTACGTGGTTGTTTTCATCCAAAGGATCACCTATACGCAATTGTTTGTACGCGCTGATAAGCTTTTCTTTGACCTGATCAAAAATATCGGAGTGAATGATAAGCCTCCGGGTAGAGGTGCAGCGCTGGCCGGCTGTACCCACAGCGCCAAATACAGCACCAATTATGCTCATTTCTATGTCAGCATCTTTGGTGATAATGATGGCATTGTTTCCACCAAGTTCCAGCAGAGACCTTCCCAGACGCCTGCCCACGGCTTCACCTACAGCTTTGCCCATTCGGGTAGACCCTGTGGCAGACACAAGAGGAACACGACTATCATTCGCCATCAATTGTCCTATTTCAGCATCTCCTACTACCAGACAGCTTACTCCTTCGGGCACATTGGCTGCTTCAAAAACTTTGGAAACAATATGCTGACAGGCGATGGCTGTCAGAGGAGTTTTTTCTGAAGGTTTCCACACACATACGTCACCACATACCCATGCCAGAGCGGTATTCCAGGCCCATACCGCTACTGGGAAGTTAAAGGCTGAAATAATACCTACCACACCCAGGGGATGGTATTGTTCGTACATCCTGTGCCCCGGACGCTCAGAGTGCATCGTTAATCCATAGAGCTGACGAGAGAGCCCCACAGCGAAATCACATATGTCAATCATTTCCTGAACCTCTCCAAGTCCTTCCTGGTAGGATTTACCCATTTCGTAGGAAACCAGCCTTCCCAGATCTTCTTTTTTTTCCCTAAGGGCATTGCCAAATTTTCTTACTACCTCTCCTCGCTTTGGTGCAGGCACTACTCTCCATTCTTTAAAAGCTGCCTGAGCCGTTTCGATAATATGGTGATAACTATCGGGGGTGGCAGCATCTACCTCAGCTATTGGCAGCCCATCTACAGGTGAGTAGGATGCAATCGTACTTGTGCCGGATTTTATCCAGTAAGCCCCTGTAGATGTACCATTGTTTTTAGGAGCAATTCCCAGGTTCTCAAGTGATTTTTGTATGGAATCAGGTGTTTTCATAGTTGTGGATTGTTTGCTGTTTTATGTTTTGAGCACAATAGTTCTTGGGGTAAAGATAAGGGGGAAGTTGCATATTTTGTTTTAATGCTGGGGCAGAAGTAATCGGCAGGACACTAAAAAGTCCGCCTGAGGCGGACTTTTTAGGTACTATGAAATTTGAAAAGTATGATTACTAAATATTGGGCTTACCAGCCAATTCCGTAGTAGGCTTTTTCACCATTGGGATACAGCCCTTCAATCAGGAGCCCTGAACCCGGTGCGGTGCGGGTTAGGGTATTAGACAGGTCTTCTACATTTTGTATCGGACGCTTGTCTATACCGGTAATGATAAACCCTTCTTTAAGGCCTGCTTCCTTCCACTTGCCACCTTCTAGTTTTACTATTTTAGCCCCTCCTTCTATTTCGAGTTTTTCTTTTTCCTTTTTTGATACATCTTCAAAGGAAGCGCCTTGAATACTGAAATTGTTTGCGGATGATACTGTTTTTGTAGTTCCCAGGGTATTTCGCAGTGTGGCACTTATGGTTTTCTTTTTACCGTTTCTTACCAGCGTTACTTCTATCTTGTCGCCAGGTCTGTGTAGGGCTACTTTTTCCTGCAACTCTGAAGTTTTGGTCACTTTTTGTCCATCCACTGCTATGATTACGTCTCCGTTTTCGATACCCGCTTCGTCTGCCGCTCTGCCTTCCTGCACATTAATCACATATACACCTTCAAGCACACCCAGTTTTTCCTCTTCACTTAGCTCAGCAGTAACATCGCGGATGTTGATACCCAGCAGTGCGCGCTGCACCACTCCAAATTCTTTCAGGTCGCTCACTACCTTTTCTACCAGCGTAGCTGGCACGGCAAACGAGTAGCCTGCATAGGTGCCAGTAGGAGTAGCAATGGCTGTATTGATACCTACTAATTCTCCCTTGATGTTTACGAGCGGACCTCCCGAATTGCCCGGGTTTACTACCGCGTCGGTTTGAATGAAAGATTCGATTTGAAGATTATTTCTATCCCTAATAATGTTGATGTTTCTACCTTTTGCGCTCACTATTCCGGCAGTAACGGTCGATCGGAAGTTGTCACCAAAAGGGCTTCCTACGGCTAGTACCCATTCTCCAATTTGGATCTTATCTGAATCGCCCATTTTAACAGTAGGCAGGTTGTTGGCTTCTATTTTCACCAGAGCTATGTCTGTTTGAGAATCTGTACCTATAACCTTGCCTGTGTAGGTCTGGTTGTTGTTGAGCAATACTTCTATTTCATCAGCATTATCAATTACGTGGTTGTTTGTAATGATGTATCCGTCTTCGGAAATGATAACACCAGAACCCGACCCGGCAGATTTTCGACTTTCGGGACCTGACCCATCAAAGTAATCTCTAAAAAATTGATCGAACGGCCCCTGAGGTCTGTTGCTTTGCTGTGGCCTTTCGTATATAGTACGGATGTGCACTACTGCAGGGGTTACTATCTTGGAGGCGAAAACAAAATTTAGTCCCTGAGGAATGACTACCTCCGAGGTATCCATTGTGAAATTTGAGAATCGTATATTTTGATTATCTACCACTGCAGGGTATGCAGGTCTGTCCGGCTCTATGATTTTGTATCCACCCAACGCTATGATGCCTCCCAGCACTGAGGCAAATAGCAGCCCGAAAATAAATTGTTTCTTATTCATAGTTTTATCTTTTTTACTCTTGTAGATATACGCAATTACGAAGGAAACGATATTGCCCGACTATTGATATTATCCTTAACAATATTTAACAAAAAAGTCCGCATAAGCGGACCTTTCAGAATTACTACTTCAACCTTTATTTCACAGCAATACTTCGCTTTGCAATTTTCTTTTCATCCTTAGGTATTACGATGTTGAGAATGCCGTCTTTGTAGGTAGCTTCTACCTTATCTTCGTTTATGTTGTCGGGCAGGTAAAACGAACGGGTAAAAGAACCGTAGTAGCTTTCTCTGGAATGATAGTTTTTTCCATTTTTAGAATCTTCAATCTTGCGTTCTCCACTTACAGTAAGTTTACCATCCTGTAAGTCTATGTGGATGCCAGACTTGTCGATTCCGGGAACAACAAACTGCAACTCAAATGCCTTCTCGGTTTCGGCTACATCTACCTGAGGAATAAATGAGCTAGTCCCATTTTTTTCTGTGTTGGCAAAGTTGTCGTTGAAAAAACGATCGAATAAACTGTTGAAAGACACTGGTCTTAATTCAGTTGGATTATACTTTATAAGTGACATGGTTTTTAAAATTTAATGTTTAACAAATTAGTTTCAATCATAGCTCTGTAAATTTTGTGCCAAGGGTATTTTTGAACAAAATCAAGTCAATATGTCTTGATTTCACATCCGGCTCTGCTATTTTAATGACATAATGTCTTTATTTTCTTTTCGAAATAGGAGTGAAAGTCTGACGAGAATGGCGATCTGATAAGGAGAAAAAAATATTTTCGCCAAGAGGAAAAAATATTGAAATATAGTATTGCACATTAAAACAATAGCTGCTAATATTGCATTCCGATTTCAAAGGACGTTTGAAATGACTAAAAAATTCCTCCTTAGCTCAGTTGGTTAGAGCATCTGACTGTTAATCAGAGGGTCCTTGGTTCGAGCCCAAGAGGAGGAGCTTCAAAAGCCGGTTTGTTATGCAAATCGGCTTTTTTATTTCCCAGACATTGCCTTATTACCAGCTATTATCATAGATAATCAACCTTATTTTTCTCTCGGAAATACTCACCGAGAGAACACCATAGTAGGCGTCTACATACAGCTATTATTCACACTCTATAGGATCGAGGGCCGGGGTTGTTTCTCTTTCCAGAATCAGCACTTTCTGGGCCAGACAATGGCACTCACTGCAACAAGCAACTCGTATAACAAACCCGTATTTTAACTGATTGATTTTATCGGACAACCTCTTTGAGAAGGATTACCTTTCCGGCCTCTTACTGGAATAACTAGCTTCACCGTGAAACCATTTTGCTGCTTCCCCAGTCAACCACAAGTAATGATCTGTTTTTAATGATGGCTCAATGCCAATAAACTTACCATCACCGTTGCGTGGTGTATCTCCTTCGTGCCGGACTTTAAAAATGGCAGTAGCTTCATCGATTTCATCAAACATAGCGATGTACAGTGATTTAGCTCCGGAAGCCTTGGCTCCAGCCACCTGTTTCCACAAAAAATCTCCCTTATTCCTTGGTATGGCATTATAAGGATTGCCCGCATACATATTCCCCCAGCTAAATCCCGGGAAGGCCAACGGGATATAATCTACCCCTTGATTCTTACACCAAAAAACATCCTCGGCTAAAGTCTGTCCGGCAATACTAGCGTAGTTATCGCTGTTGTACCTTCCTACTGCCCAGGGCATAATCACATCCACATCCTTGATCAGTTCTATTAATTCCGGATCATTTACAGTATCACCCCCTAAAGTCCTCCACCAGTAGGGCACACCCAGAAGAACAGACAGGCGATTATCATCACCCTTCAGGCTTTTAACCATGATTTTAGCATCCTCTACATTATAGGCACGGTTGTCATTAAAACCCACTCCCCAGGTAGCTACCATAGGTTTTCCTTTATGTCTCAAATAGGTTGGATTAATCTCATTGTCAAACAAACTAAATTTTTGCTCCAGCTCTCTGAAATCCTTTTCCACAAAACTTCTCACTTCAGCAGCTTTAGCTCCGCTAAGATCATACATAATGCAAATAGCCCTGTCATATTTTTTTGCGGCTTTGAGAGCATACTCCAACACTTTATCAAAGTGCCTCTTCCCCATTTTATTGGAAGGTCTGATTTCTGCTATGAAGCGCTGCATATACACCCCGTCGATTCCATACTCTTTCATCCACTTGAAATGAAGATCTATAGTGCTTTCGTCATAACTACTGAACAGGTAGGCAGGAGAACCATCTTTATTGACAAACGGGGATTGGTATTTCACGGGATATTCACTCATATCCGGCCACATGTCAATAGTTGAACAACCCGGCATAAAGCCACAACTATTTTTATAATGATACCAGCCTCTTCCTGACGCATCACCCTCTGCTCCAAACCAACCCTGATAGCCAGCCATTACTAAGCCCTCTATCGTAGTATACATCAAACCCGTCTCATCGTATTCCTTTTCTATTATTCCTTCACCCTCTGGTTTTTTAGCAGCCCGATCCGGCTTTTTTTGCGCGTAGCACCCTATTACAAGAAAGAAAAACAATACCAGAAAGGCATGAAAGCTTATACCTGATCTTCTCATATACTATTATCTAAATTACTTAAACAACCGGAGTTCGGCTTAAGCAAGTGTTTTTTTAACAAAGAGAATCAGAGGTGGTGTTTAAATTATTAAAACATGGAGCTCTGTCAACAAAAAAACAGCCGTACTGCCTCTGCATAAAATTCTACGATTTCTTGCCAGTCTGTACAAAAAGGATACCAGCAACTAAAAACGTATAATGTATTCAATTGTACACCAGACTGATCAAACGGTTTTTCAGCAGGTAGGATCCTGGTTTCAGCTTACAAAAAGAGCAGGTACCACAAAAACTCTTTTGCCGTTAGGGCATAAAAAAACCCGCTATTCAGCGGGTCTCATTTTTTGTGATGTGAAGCAAATTATTGTTGCGGAGGATTAATTCCCAATTTTTTGAAGATAAGGTTGTTCACATCATATTTTTCGTCGGCAGCCAAAACGATATCAAGTCCTTGAGTACCGGTGCTCAGTATCATGGCATAACCATTTTCTTTTTGCACATCTTTGATCGCCTTTCCTATTTTTTCGAACAAAGGAGCAAACAGTTCGCTTTGTTTTTTGGCCGCAGATTTTTGTGCTTCCTGCTGAAAGCTTTGGAATCGGGTTTGCAATCCTTGGAGTTCGGCTTCTTTGTCGGCACGAACCAGCTCGGTCATAGTTTGCATATTGGCCTGGTATTCCTGTATTTTAGTTTGAAGCTCTTTTCCTTTTGCTTCTATCTGATTTTGAAGTTGTGTTTCAAATGCCTTGTACTCTGCTTCCACGCCTTTCAGTTCTGGCATTTGGCTAAGGATGTATTCTACATTGGTATAGCCAATTTTGAAATCCTGTGCCTGGGTAGTAATGGCTGTAAGAGCAAATGCCAAGACTAAGATTAATGATTTGATTTTCATGGTTAAATTCAATTAGTTATTACTTATTACATCGTTTTTATCACCTAAATTCAATTCCTCCAAAACATAATCGGTGTAATCGTGTATTGGGTCTGTGTATATCATCACCAAATCGCCTGATTTGTCAAATATAATGCTTAGGCGATGACTCTTTGCTACTCTTTCTGCGGCTTCAAAGACTTTGTCCTGCACGGGCTTTATGAGTTCTTTTTTCTTTAAGAAAAGGAGCCCTTCAAAACCGAATACTTTTTTTTGATATTCTTTTACTTCGTTCCACTTTCTATCGATTTCCGCCAGGCGGTCATCTTTCATCTCTTTGGTCAGTAAGATTTCTTCGGCTTTCAGTTCGGTTTCCAGTTTTTGCAACTCTTTGTACATTTCATGGATTTCTTCCTCCCACTGCAGCGATATTTTGTCTATCTCTTCGTTAGCCTTTTGATAATCAGGCATTTTGTTGAGGACAAAATTGGTATCTACGTACCCAAATTTTTGTGCAAATGTATCATTTATATCGAAAATGAAAAGAAACAAGCACAGAGATAATATTTTAATGAAGATATATTTTGTTCTCATGATTGTATATGGATTAGTAAAGCAAGCGTGTAGATAAGTGGAGGTTCGGTTACAATCGCAGACAACTCCACTTGCAGGTTTTATTCCACCTTAGCTTGATTTAGCAAATTTAAATCTACACAATTGCTGCATATATAATCGTATTAATGTGTTAGTTATTGTTTTTACCTCAATAATTGTCCGATGGAGAAGTGGAACTGCGCACCGCTTCTTTGCCCGGTAGATGGATCATTATCAAACCCATAGCCCCAGTCGAGTCCTAACAGACCAAAGGCAGGCATGAAAATTCTGGCGCCAAATCCGGCAGATTTTTTAAGTACATTAGGGTTAAAGTCACTAAACTTATTCCAGTTGTTGCCTGCCTCTGCAAAGCCCAGTACGTAGATGGTAGCCGATGGATTGAGCGATACAGGGTATCGTAGTTCCATAACAAACTTATTGAAGATTGTTCCTCCGTTGATGTTGTTGTCAAAGTCGCGGGGAGTGATCGAATTGTTAGGATATCCTCTCAGTCCTATGACTTCATTACCCAGTAGGAAGTTAGTCCCCGTAAGGCCATCACCCCCAAGCTGGAAGCGTTCAAAAGGGCCAATCCCGGCTTTGTTGGTGTATTGACCAATCACCCCGATGTGACCTCTCGATTCCAGTACCAGATCACCGATCAACTTGAGATAGTACTTAGCATCAAACATCCACTTGTGATACTCTACCCAACGGTATTTCTCATTATTGTCTGCCGTTTCGTAGTTTAGGTTGTTAAACAACGAATAAGGTGGTGTAAGTGCTATGTTGAGCGATACAGACGAGCCTCCTCTTGGATACATAGGGCTGTCGATACTGCTTCGCGCTATGGTTGTATTAAATGTAAAGTTGTTGGCATATCCGGTACCATCTTCAAAGCCAAGCGATCCACCAAATCGGAACAGGTCGTAATTGATGTATGAGATAGAATTGCTGATGGTAAAGAAATCGTCAGGCCATCTTACTCTGCGTCCGAGACTAACGGTTACCCCGAGTACTTTCATCGATCCCCGAAGGTCGTCGGTATTAAACCTAAAGCCGCTGTACCCAAAGCTTCGCTGTAGCGAGTAGTTGAAGCTTACACCAAAAGAGTTTGGTTTTTTACCTCCCAGCCATGGCTCTGAAAAGCTGGCCGAGTAACTCTGAAACTGCTTACCGTTTGCCTGAAATCTGAGGGACAGTTTTTGACCATCGCCAACAGGCAAAGGTCTCCACTTATCGAAATTAGGAATATTTCGCAGAGAAAAGTTGTTGAATACCAGACCAAGCGTACCTACAAATCCGAAGGTTCCTCCCCAGCCTCCGGACAACTCGATCTGGTCGCTGGGTCGTTCTACTACCGACCATTCGATATCTACGGTTTCATCAGCAGGGTTTGGTATGGGTGTAGGAGTTACCTGCTCCGGGTCGAAGTAGCCCAGCTGCGACAGCTCTCGTTGAGTACGGATGAGTTGTGCACGGCTGAAATATTGCCCCGGCAGGGTACGGATTTCCCGCATGATTACGTGATCGTTGGTCCGGTCATTGCCTGTCACGTACACCTTATTAATTTTTGCTTTAGCCCCCTCAAAAATCCTCATTTCTATGTCTACAGAATCTCCCTCAATTTTCACCTCTACAGGTGTAATATTCGAAAAGAGATAACCATGATCGAGGTACTGAGAACTCACATCGAGCCCGTTGGGGTTGAACTGCAGTTTTTTGTCGAGCAGCTCCATGTCATATACATCGCCTTTATCTATGGCTAATATTCTATCCAGGTATTCGTCGGTGTACACATAGTTTCCTGTCCAGTTGATGTCACGGAAGTAGTACTTAATACCAGGCTCTACAGTAATGTCTATGTCTATGGATTTATCGTCGTATCGGTAGATAGTATCGGTGATGATTTCCGCATCGCGATATCCTTTAGAATTGTAAAACTTGATAATGCTCTCTTTGTCTTCTTCGTATTTGGCTTTTACGAATTTTGATGATTTAAAGAAATTGAGTTTTACATTGTCATTGAGGAAATTTTTGAAGCCACTGGGTGTCACCAACGCAGAGGTGTCGGTGATAGGCTTTTTCATTTCACCACTTTTAACAAATTGAATGGTTTTGGAAATCAAAGCACTGGGGAGCTTTAACCTTACGCGTTCCCCGGTGTTTTTCATCTTCTTCTTTAGGCGAGTATCGGAAAAGTTGGTGTTGCCATAAAAATTGATGTCGTGAACTTTAACTTTTTTCTTTTTGTCCACCTGGACATCTAAGATGACATTGTTGCTCAAAACGGTATCTTTTACATAAGCGATATCAACCGTTGTGTTGAGGTATCCTTTTTCAGCAAAGTATTTTTTTACAGTGAGTTCAGCATTTTTAATAATTGCATCCGTCATTACACGCCCTCTTATCAGGTTTATTTTTTCTCTTATTTCAGATTCCTGACTTTTTGTGATGCCAGAGAAGTTGAATTTGCTGAGCCTGGGTCTTTCTTTGAGAGCGATGGTAAGCGAAACCTTGCTTCCCTCTACTTTCGATGCATAAATTTTTATATCACCGATCAGCCCCTGTTTCCACAGCTTGTTGATAGCTCCGCTGATATTGTCTCCCGGAATTTTAATTTTATCGCCAATTTTCAGGCCTGAAATAGATATCAAGGCGTTGGAATCCAAAAATTCGGCTCCTTCTACATTTATCTCTCCTATTTCATAAACCTGAGGGTTTGAGTAGCTCATGTTTATGTTACCGGAAGACTGGGGTTTATTGCCGTATCGAATTTGCGCAAACGATACTGTCGACAGTACCATTGCATATATAAATAAAGTGGTTTTCAAACGCATTCCGTAGTATTCTCCTTTTTCAATTATTACTTAGATAATTGCTCACTTGTCTGTCCAAAGCGGCGTTCCCGGCTTTGAAAATTGACAACTGCTTCGTATAAATTTTCTTTTCTAAAATCCGGCCACAGCACTTCAGTAAAATAGAACTCTGTGTAGGCCATTTGCCAAAGCAAAAAATTGCTGATTCTATGTTCTCCACTGGTTCGAATCATCAATTCCGGATCGGGCATGTTTCGAGTGTAGAGGTATTGGTTAATTAGTTCTTCGTTTATATCTGTTTCCTGCACTTTCCCGGCTGCCACATCTCTGGTTAGTTGCTTTATACCGTCGCACAGTTCCTGTCTTCCGCTATAGTTTAGTGCCAGTATCAAAGTCATGCCGTCGTTGTTGGCTGTTTGATTGACTCCCTCTGCCAACTCTTTTTGTGCTTCTTTTGGTAAATGCGAGATATTCCCTATTGGTTGCAACTTCACATTGTTTTTCATCAGCGTGGGTATCTCTTTGCGTATGGTAGATACCAGCAATGACATGAGCCCGTCTACTTCGCTTTTGGGCCGATTCCAGTTTTCGGTAGAAAAGGCATAGAGTGTAAGAAAGTCTACACCAAGCTCCGCACAGCTTTCGGTCGTTTCCCTTACTGCCGTGATGGCGTTTCGGTGACCAAAAATTCTGGAAGCCCCCCGGCTTTTGGCCCATCTGCCATTCCCATCCATTATGACTGCTATATGACGGGGTATTTTAAGTGGATCAATCTTCTCTTTCATGCCTGTTAGATAGGCCCTTGGCCAAAAAATAAGGCACAAAGTTGAGTATTTTTTCAGTTATATGGAATAATAAGTTTAATTATATATTGACTTATTGGGGATGTATTTGTAAAGGCAGGGAATCTCATAGAGTATGTAGCTGAGGGATATACCGGCGTAGTGGTACCAGTCCTTGTCATTTGGGTTTCCGTATTGGTAGTTTTTGTCAAAAATGTCGCCATCTGACACTCCGTCTATTTTGTCAGAAAACAACTTACGCGCTCCCAGTTCCAGGTCTATGCTAAAGCGCTTACCTACTAAATGCTTGAAGCCTATACCAAATGGAAGTACTGCTTGAATCTTGCCAAAATCGTCTTTGTCGGGATCTACTCCAAATATTTTTGTGAAACCAAAACCACCAAACGCATAAGGCGACCACTTTACTCTGGATTTGTCGTTTTTATAGTCCAGAAAATGATACTCAAATACGCCTGCCACTTCCATAAAGGACCGGCTAAAAGATTGGTCTCTGAGCTGGGCTGCTATGTCGAATGGATTTTTGTCATCAGCAGATATTTTACCAAATGTTACACTAAATTTCGTACTAACAATTTTGCTAAGGTTGATACGGTAGTGTCCTTGCACTCCTAGGTTTTGATTGTAGGTTTTAATACCCCGAGCCAGGTCGCCAGCGTAGCTGGTAGCCCCCAGCCCTCCGCCAAACTCAATCAGTTGGGCGTTTGCTGATAGTGAACATAAAAGAATAGCCGATAAAATCGGCCATTTGATTCGTTTAAGCATACCTTGTTAACAACGAAATGTGTAAAATTATTATCTGAACTTGGCTTTCTTTCTGGATACTTTGCCAAATATGTATACTATCCTCATTTGTGTAATAAGGTACAGGTCTTTTTGTCCGGGGCTTCCGCGTACACCACCTTCTTCTTTCACATTGTCATACCCAAAGTTTCCTCCTACATTGTAGGTGGCCGTATTTCCTGTGTCAGGGTCGGTAAAAGGCCAGGGACGAGGTTGTACAAATTCTGCCTCTCTGGCTTCATTGGCAAAAACCGCAGTAGCCTCACCCGATCGCTCGGAGAGGGCACGAGCCAAATTATCGTCACCAAATGCGGCTAGATTGGGATAGCGACCACTTACATCGTCTATGTGATCTGTAAACAACTGCCGGAATCCCAGCTCGAAATGAGCATCAAAATTGTCGGGCAGCCGTACTTTTACGCCTAATCCTACAGGTATAGCCAGCTGAAACAGGCTGTAAGGCTTCCCTCCTTCCTGATTTTGTCCTTCAGTGCCGAGGGGTTGCAAATCCACCCACTGTCCTGCTTCTGGTAGTGGATTACCAGACAGATCAAAGTCAGGCGCTATGGCCTGCGGATTGTGGTGGAATGCTGCTATGCCCAGAAATAAGTATGGATTAAGTGGAAATCGATTGTTTGCTCCTCCATTGTTTGGGATCAGGTTGAACTCTATTCCCCAGGACAGTTCTATTATTCTGTTGCGAAAATGCAAGTTTCTCAAATAGAGGTAAGAGGTAGGGGGTGCAGAAGGGTCTGCGTTGAAATCATCGCCCGAGATAGTACCATAATTCAACCCAAACCTCCATGCTGCCGATGGGTGAAATACTTTGGAGTAAGTAAGGCCTACTCCGGGTCTGGTAAACGCTACATCTGTACTAAAGCGTGAAGGCGTGGGTGTAATATCGCCAAAATAATTCATGGCATTGATGCTGAATCCCACAGTAGAATAGCGCTTGATACTGATCCCTCCATGATTTACTCTTCCTCCTCTGTAGGAAGTTTGCTTTTTACTGCTGTTCATACCATACCTTCTCTTCTGCCCATGCAGATCGCCGGCAAAAACGAGCAAAACCAGTAAGATAACAGGTAAAAGTTTTTTCATTGTAAAGTGCATGATTGCTCTCAATGTACGAAATAAACTACAGCTGGAAAAGATAGTATTAGCAAAAATAAATAAATAGTTTTAGTTAAAAAAAATACCAGAATTATTTAATTTCTGATGTCTAACCCCCAATTAAGCTTGTTTCTGAGGGTATCAAAAAAGTGATAACCATTCAGCTTTATCAGCCGGGCTTTGAACGATTCTCTTTTCAACGTCAGTTTTACTTTATTGTTGAGCGTATAAGAGCGTGAGTCCAGTGAGGTAAGAAATTTTCTACCATCGCCATCTATTTCAAATGTGATGACACTAGACCCTGATACGATAAGCGGCCGTACGTTGAGGTTGTGAGGGCTAATCGGGGTAATGATAAAATTGTCTGACTCTGGCATCACCAATGGCCCTCCGCAGCTGAGCGAATAGCCGGTAGAGCCGGTTGGCGTAGAGACCATAAGCCCATCGGCCCAGTATGTGTTTACATACTCTCCGTTGATCTGACAGTTTACTACGATCATCGAAGAGGTGTCTCTTTTAAGTACTGCTACTTCGTTTAGCGCAAAGTTTTGATTCCCGAATACCTTATTGTCCGACTCCAATCGTATGAGTATGCGATCATCGTAGGTGTATTTTTGTGCAAAAAAAAGCGCCAGCGCATCGTCTATATTGGTTTTGGATATGGTAGCCAAAAAACCTAGACGCCCGAGGTTGATGCCCAAAATGGGAATTTGTAAAGCACCTACATGGGTAACGGCTTCCAGCAGAGTACCATCTCCTCCCAAACTAAAAAAATAATCCGCTCCCTCAAGATCTGCTGTGTTTTGATATACCTGCAAATCGCCAAAATCCAGATTTGCGCCTTTGCTCTGCGCAGCAAAAGCTTTCGATACTCTTATATCAACATCCCGTTTTTTTAGTTCTTCGAAAATGTTTTTGACGTAAGGGTAGCTTTCCGTATTGATTTTTCTACCATGTATGGCTATCCGCATGTTTGGGTGTTTTAGGCCGATCAGGAGTAAAGGCTATATTTTCAAGTATTTCATCAGGGAATCCAACCTTTCTTTTTCTATCAGGTCTTCGTCCTCTTTGCCAAATATAGATGAAATCGTAAAACCAAACCGCTCCAGCGCAGCAATTATGCCATTGGCATTTTCTACATTTAGCTTGAGCGTTAGCCTAATCATGGATGGGTCTTCCGGATGGTTTTCTATAAAGCTACTTAGAATTTTACCATATTCGGATTCAACAATGCGTGCTATCTCTGTGAGAGAATAGTCTATTTGCTTCATGGGTATCACCAGTATGGTGCCCGGGCTCCTGATAGAAGACATTTTAGCGAAAGCTTCCACCACATCCTGAATAGAAATAACCCCCTGATACTGATTTTCACTATCTATTACAGCTATCAGGTTGATGTTTTCTGCATAGTATTTTTTCAGTATCTCATAATAGTGCTCGTCTGGCGATACAGATATGCCCGGAGCAAACAGGTCGAAATCTCCAATCTGCTTGCTGGCATAAGAGGGAGTATCCAGAATGAGTTGTTCGCTGAAAATACCATGATACTGCCCTTGATCAACTACCGGAAATTCACTGGAGTGAAATTCGCTCATCCACTGCTGAGCCTTGGCTACAGTGTCTGTGCGCTTCAGTGGGGGTATGGTATAGTTGATAAGGTCCTTGGCTATCATGCCATTACTTTTTGTTTGTTTAAAAACTCCTCCAGTATTTCGTTGAACTGATCGGGATGTTCCATCATAGGAGCGTGACAGCATTTGTCGATAAACTTCAATTCAGAGTTAACGATCATGCGATTAAAGTCGTGAGCTACCATCGGTGGTGTTATCGTATCGTTCAGTCCCCAGATAAGCAAAGTCTCTGCTTTTATTTTGTGCAGCTCCTTTGCCAGGTTATTTCGTTGGGCCGATTTAGCTATACTTACGATTCTCAGACACTTTGGGATGTCTTTGGTCGTTTCAAATACTTCTTGTATGTATTCTTCAGTAGCGGTATTGGGGTCGTAGAATGTATACTGCACACGTTCTTTGATGTAGTCGTAGCTGCCCCTGCGGGGAAAAGACCCACCCATGGCATTTTCAAACAATCCAGAACTGCCGGTTAGAATCATGCGGTTCACTTTTTCCGGATGCTTTAGGGTATACATCAGCGCCATGTGCCCCCCAAGGGAGTTACCCATCACGTCAAATTTTTCAAGTTGCATGTGATCGATGAATGACTCGAGAAATTCGATTAGTTTTTCCAAACCCGCCTGTCGCACAGGGAGTTCATAAATGGGAAGCATTGGAATAATGATGCGGTGCTTGTCAGAAAATTTGTTTACCACACCTTCCCAATTGCTCAGTGCTCCAAAGAGGCCATGCAGTAGCAGCAAGATATCGCCAGATCCCTGGTCGATGTACTTGAAGCCGTTTTCTTCCTTCATGCCTTTAGCTTGTAACATACGGTAATACTTTATGGTTTAGGTTGATTGATTGTTTAAAATAATGATATTATCGCAAAAATGAGTTGCTCAAGTGGCAAATTCTTTCTGTTTTACATACTCTTCCGAATTTCTGAACAAATCTTCGATAAACGGAAAAATCGATGAGATAATATTAAAAAGAGTTGGTGCAAAATCTGCTACCGGTTCGTAAAAAATAGAGGTACTTGTCAGCTTTTCGTCGATTTTGCCCCCGAAAGAAGCAAACACCCACAAGAAAATACTGATAATAAGCGCCCACTTTACAATGCCCAACAGCGCCCCTACTATATCGTCTATGCTTCCCAGCAGGGTTAGGTCTATTATTTTTTTGATAAGCTGACCCAGCCAGTGCAGTAATAGCAGTATGCCTATAAATACAACAGTGAATACAATGACAGGCAATATCTGTTCGTACCCTTCTATATACTGGGAGGCCAGTGCTATTCCGGGATCCAGTAGTTTGATCCCCCCGATAATGGCAATAAAAAATGAGGCAATGGAGATAATTTCCATCAAAAACCCTTTCTTAAAGCCGGAGTAAGCGCCTATGCCGAAGCAGATCAATATGCCTATATCTATTGCGTTCAAGCGGTATTATGCCAATAATGATCGCACTAACGATGATATGGTTTTGCCGTCGGCTTTGCCTGCCAGTTCCTTAGTAGCTACGCCCATTACTTTTCCCATATCCTGGGGGCCGGCTGCTCCTACCTGGTCGATGATACGTGCCAGTTCTGCTTTGATTTCATCTTCACTCAGCTGCTTGGGCAGGTAGGTGCTGATGATGTCCAGCTCTTCTTTTTCTTTCTGGGCAAGATCCTCACGTCCCTGCTCTACAAAAAGATCGTAAGAGTCCTTGCGCTGCTTGGCAGCTTTGGTCAGTAGCTTCATTTCCACGTCCTGACCTAGTTCGTCTCCACCGCCTTTTTCAGTTTCGGCGAGCAATATCAGCGATTTGATTGCTCTGAGTGCACGGAGCTTGTCCTTTTCTTTGGCCAGCATGGCCGATTTTATATCAGCATCTATTTGTTGTTTCAGACTCATGGGTCAATCGTTTTTTAGTATTCAGTAGTTTTTTAAAAAGCGAATTTAAACAGAAACTTTAAACGGGCTTAATCATTTTTCAAATAGCAAGTGGAAGTGACAAAAATGAACACCAGAATTAGCTCATAAGAAACTTCTCCGGAGAAAGGCTCTCCAGTCTTTTTTTAATTCCGTGTGATTGGTAATGGATTAGGATTCTAGAAATAAAACAGGGTTTAAATTTTGATGTGACTTGCTTTACCTTTTCTAGTTTTATATTTCATTTTTTCACCCTATTTAATCCAATTAATAACTCAAAATATTTTGAATTATTTATTCTCTTTGATATCTATGCAAGCCAATCATTAGTTTTTCTGCCAGCTACGGAACAAAACTAAATAGCAAAATGTATGTCCGTAGTAAAATTTATTCGCAGAATAGAACGGGTCAATGACTTGATAAAACGGAGGGCAACCGGCAATCCTGCTGAATTCGCTCAAAAGCTCCAGTTATCCGAAAGTAGGTTATATGAGATTCTAAAAGAGCTAAAAACTTTAGGACTTCCTATTGCCTTTTCTCATGCTGACAACTCTTACTGCTATGATGGAAGCGGGGGTATAGAGGTGAAAATAATGGGTAAAACTCTTCAGGAAAAAGAAATGGAAAATACGAAGGGAGGCACTGGTTTTATTTGCTCCGAACGTGTACTGTCTACATTCTATTATTAATTCGTAACATAACTATAATAAATAAATATGAGAACTAAACTATTTATGTTGGCCACATTGATGGCACTGTCTTTTTACACCACCGCTCAGGATAGCGATTTTGATAAGGACATAATGAAGCTGCTGAGTGTAAACGGATCCAAGCAAGTGATGGAACCTATGATTAACCAAATGATAGGTCAATTTAGAAGAATGAAGACTGAAGTACCAGCAGATTTCTGGACATTGCTCAAGTTAGATTTGACAGCTGACCTAACAGAGCTAAACCAAAAAATGGTACCAGTGTATAAAAAGCATTTCACTCAAGAAGAAGTAAAAGGACTGATTGAGTTTTATGAAAGTCCGCTGGGGCAAAGCCTAACCACAAAAACACCTCAAATCATGATGGAGTCTATGCAGATTGGTCAGCAGTGGGGCATGGAAATAGGAGCCAAAGTGCAGCAAAGGTTAAAGGACAAGGGGTATTGAGTTATAGGGCATTTACCTCTATAATAAAATCATCACTCTGGTAAAACTGGAGTGGTGATTGTTATCCTTGTTGCTCAATTCATTTTTCAACTAAAATTTTAAGATTATGAAAGAGTTAAGTATCGAGAAAATGGAAATTTTGAAAGGTGGCGACACATGCTCTACAACTGCCAATGTACTAGGGACAATTGGTTTTGCTGTAGGAGTTGCAGCATTGTTTACACCAGTTGGGGCAGTAGCTACAACACTATTGGTTTCGCAAGGCTTTGTTTTCGGTGGGGTAGGAATGCTTACCGGATGGATGTGCGGCGGTGGAAGTAGCAGTGATATAGAATATAAATCAAACGGCAACTAATAGTCATTTAGTCAATATTGGTGATTAATATGTGTCGCAGTGTTGCGATTAATAAACCCAAAGGTTTTAACAAAGGTGAAAAAATAGAAACTGTTGAAAAATCTTCTTTAATCTACTATTATGCATCATTCAAGGATTTACATGTTGATCATCTCAGCAATTTGTTGGTATCTATCATATGAATATGGTGCAAATCCATGGTTAATGCTCCTATTTAGTTCTACCATGTTTTTTCTCCTAACCATATCCACTGTATATTTTGTTTTTTACTATAGATACATTGAAAATAGTTTTGTTAAATTATTCTCAATGTATCTTTTTTGGAGTCTTAATTTTGTTCTGTTAAGTTGGTATTCATTCTTGCTTTTTGCTTTATCGATTTTAACCTTTTGGTTTATTGGGCTTAAGAGGGTAGAACATCTTTCCGAAAGTGAGGTGATTAATCTACCTGTAAAATTCGTCTATGGAAATGTACGCTATTATGAGTTAGTGATAGCCTTAATTTTGACCTCTTTATTTATTGCAATTTTCCCTAAATAAAAGTTTGAGGTTTTAAAAGATCATCCATTATTCTAGGAATTTAGAAAAGAGTTTAAAAACCATCCAACCTTGTACCAAGGTAAAAGAAGTGTGATGATCATTGCGATTTCAGGCCTAGTATTTGGACTTTTTTGTTTTCGCTTATGTGAAAATGAAAACATAAGATGGAATAATTTTCACCATGATCATTCTTTGTTAAATACACTGCTACTTGCAGGCTCTATTTTCACACTGGGGATTATTCTTTTTGTGTATCATAAAAAAAAGCTGGATAAATAGTATGCATTGCGTGCCGCATGTTCGGTAACTTCACACTCCTTCATATTTTGAATATTTTCCCCCACTCCGGCAAAACTGGAGTGAGCTGTTTTATGATTGCACATTAGAATAGAAAAGTATAAGAAACAAAGTTATGTCGTCTTGCTTCTGCAGCAAACGCAATTTCTTTAAACCATTGACCAAATCACCATTAACTTAAATGAACAGAATTGTCCGTAATATGCTGTCAAAAGTGGACAAGCGTTTGGTTTTTTTTCTGCTTTGCACATGTTCTTTCACATTGGGGTTTATTGTTAAATCATCACTGCTCAGTGATGATTTTTTGCTGGCAAATTATAGCAACGAATTAAGCCTAAATGAACTTAACAGACTTATCGAATTCCAAAACTCCTGGGAATGGCTGAGCTACTTGTTTATTCCAGTGTTTTACGGGATAAAATTCGTGCTTATTGCGTCCACACTGTATATCGGGGTATTTTTCTTCGACCTCAAATATTCCTTCAAAAAGCTGTTTCAAATTGCTATGATTGCCGAAGTTGTTTTTTTAGTGCCGGTTTTCATAAAGTTTTTGTGGTTTACATTTATACAAACGGACTTCACTTTGGAACAATACATGAGTTTCTATCCGCTTTCCCTTCAAAATATTTTTTTTGATGTTTCGGTTGAGCCATGGTATTTATACCCTCTTCAGGTATTAAATATTTTTGAGTTTGGTTACTGGTTTGTATTGGCTGCAGGTATATCCTTGGCCTTCAAAACCGGATTTAGTAAATCCCTGTTGCTGGTAGTTCGATCATATATTCCTGCGCTGGTGTTTTGGATTACCCTGGTAGTGTTTCTGTCCCTAAACTTTAGCTGATGAAGCGCAAGTGGGTGAAAAAACTATTGGGTTTTCTTTTGCTGGTTATCGTTGTGCTCCTGATGTATGCTTCCTTTAACAAGCTTTTGTTTAAGCACGAAATAAAACAAAAGCTTGAGACGCTCTCCTTTGATCATATATATGATCTTAATGGTCAGCCTTTTCAATTTCCCGCGCTCGCTAATAAGACCCCATGCATTATTATTTTTTTTAATAGTACATGTGATTTTTGTCAAACTGAAGCAATAGATATAAATGCCAACCTAAAAAGACTAGTGCAGACCCAAATTATGATGGTGTCAACCGAATCTGTAGAAGAGATCGAGGCGTTTAGACATCAATATAGATTGCTTTCAGAAAACATACATTTTGCCAGAATTAAAGATGACCATGTTATTCCTGCATTTGGTTCAACATCAGTTCCATTAATTTTAATATATGATGCGAGTGGTAAACTTCTAGAATCTTTCAATGGTCGCACCAGAGTTTCGGCAATTCTAAAAGCATTGGATTGAAACCATGTATCTTATTATGAAACAATCACTTAGGAAGTATTCCCGGTATTTCATTAAGCAAATGGATCAGTCTGATTGTGGGGTAGCCTGTATGGCTATGGTGTTAAAGTATTATGGAAAAAGACCTGTACTGGAAAATTTGCGCAATAAAAGCGGCACCACAAAAAAAGGCACCACTATGCTAGGTTTGTATCAGGCAGCACCACATCTTGGTTTTGACGCTAAGGGGTACGAATCGGACATAGTGGCCATTAAATCGTTGTACTACCCGGTTATTTTGCATACGGTAAAGAATAAATACCTTCAACATTACATCGTGGTATTTTGCTATGACAATGGTTTTTTTGTTGTAGGTGATCCCGCGGAAGAAGGAGTTAGGCTAATGAGCGAAGAAGAGCTACAGGCATGCTGGCGATCTCAAGCTCTTCTAAGCCTGAAGCCATTACCAAATTTTCAGGAAACCTCAAGGAGCAACCGGCAGGAATTAAAGTGGATTATCGATTTGGTAAGGGAGGATGTCAGTTTACTCTCTGTCGTAGCTATTATAGGTTTGCTTATTACGGCTTTAGGTTTATCTACCGCTCTCTATTCACAAAAGTTAATTGATGAAATACTGCCTGAAAAGGACATCAAAAAATTGATGGTTGGTATTGCGCTATTAACATTACTACTACTGTTTCGTGGTTTTATGCAATATATACGAGGCAGTATGCTTGTTCGGCAAAGTAAAGACTTCAATATTCGTATCATAGAAAAGTTTTACAAAATCCTTCTAAAACTACCCAAGACATTTTTTGATCACAGAAAAACAGGCGACCTGATTTCAAGAATGAATGATACAGCCAGGATACAAAGGACTGTCAGCCTTATTGCAGGTAGCCTCATGATAGATTTACTATTGGTTCTTGTTTCATGTGTTTTTATGTTCAACTATGATTTGTGGCTTGGCCTGGCCGTATTGATCGCCATTGGGGCTTTTAGCATTCTGGGGTTAAGGTATGGTAAATTGCTTCAATCATCCCAAAGGGAAGTACTGAATGCCTATGCTCACAACGAGAGCAATTATGTGGATACCATACAGGGTATAGAAGCCATTAAATCTTTTAACAAAGAGGATTTTTTTGCAAAAAATACTTCTGAGATATATGGTAATTTTCAAGAAAAAGCATTTGTTCTAGGGAAAATTGAAACAAAATATGGCTTTATCAATGAATTGTGCGGTACACTCTTTACTATGATATTAATTGGATACTTGTCGTATTCAGTTGTTAACGGTGATCTGTTAGTAGGGGAAATGGTTGCGCTATTGTCAGTATCTTCAGGTATTATTCCCTCTATGATCAAAATATGTATGGCCAATATACAATTAAAGGAGGCGCAGGTGGCCTTTAACCGAATGTATGAATTTGCAGAGCTGGACCCGGAAGTGATATGTAAGAATGACAATTCCTTCTTTGAAGAACTTCAAGCGCTTTCTATAAAAAAGCTTACTTTTTCTTTTCCTGGTACCTCATCGTTGCTTCAAGATATATCAATAGAACTAAAACGAGGAGAGTGGGTCGCTTTAATAGGTGAAAGTGGAGGGGGAAAAAGCACTTTGTTTCAATTAGTTCAGCGATTTTATGAGCTAGATGCTGGCAGTATCCTTTTCAATGGTCATAACATCAAGGACATGAACCTACCTAGCCTTAGGGGTAAGATAGGAATTGTTCCACAGCACGTGAAGTTGTTCAATGGAACGGTTTTAGATAACATATCCATGGGAGAGTATGAATTGGATCCGCAAAGCTTGATAGAAAAATGTAGTTTATTAGGTTTTGACACTTTAATTAACCAGTTTCCAAATGGATTTCAGACAATTGTAGGAGAAGAGGGAATGAATATGTCCGGAGGTCAGGTAAAGCTGATAGCATTGGCTAGAGCACTTGTTAAGAACCCTGAAGTGCTACTTCTGGATGAGGCTTTTTCTGCTATGGGACGAGAATATAGACATTTCTCTTTTGAGCTTATCCAGCGAATAAAACATAAAACTGCAATTCTAATGGCTACCCATGATATCAATACAGCGCTAAAAACGGATAGAATATATTTGTTAGAAAATGGAAAAATAACCGATGAGGGAAAACCTAGTGAATTATTAAGTAGGGATAATATTCTAAAATATGAGTATCAGGAAATAGTCAGTTCTTGTTAGTCTGTCGGAATACATCATAATCTTGTCTGATGTTTAAAAGAACTGAAAAATGACTCCTAAAATCAAAAAGAGAACGTTGGCTCTTGGTTACACCTTCCTTACCCTTCAAGTTTGCATTTTTGTCTATCGAATATTAGCAGATGGCCCCTCATTTTCAGTATTTGTTACACACATATTATTTACAGTGTCTGTCAGTATCTATCTGGTAGATGTGCATCTCAAAAAATAAATTGAAAGACTAACGAGAGCAGTCTTTTGCCCCATGAAACATTAATTTTCTTCAGATCGTCTACATTTGCCGGAGGTAAAAACAATCCATAGAATGACCCGACTAAGTGTAAACGTAAATAAGGTAGCCACCATAAGAAATGCACGGGGTGGCAACAACCCCAACCTGGTGCAGGTAGTAAAAGACTGTGAGCGATTTGGTGCAAAAGGCATCACTATACACCCCCGTCCCGACGAACGGCATATCACCACACAGGATGTTTACGATCTAAGCAAGGTGGTAACTACCGAATACAACATAGAGGGCTACCCCGACGAACGTTTTCTGCGGATAATAGAAGAGGTGAAACCCGCTCAGGCAACTTTAGTGCCCGACGGACCTGACGTGATTACTTCCAATGCCGGATGGAATGTGGTAGACAATAAAGGCTTTCTCCGGGATGTGGTGGCCAGAATAAAAGCTGCAGGGGTACGGGTGTCACTTTTTATGGATCCGGTGGCCGGACAGATAGGTCAGGTGCCTGACCTAGGAGCTGACCGTATAGAATTATATACCGAGCAATACGCCACCCAATACCTCAAAAACAAAGAAAAAGCGCTGGCTCCATACAAGGAATCGGCAGTGCTTGCGCATGAGTTGGGCTTAGGACTGAATGCCGGACATGACCTGGATCTGGATAATCTGAGATATTTTCATCAGCATATTCCTCATCTGGCCGAAGTGTCCATAGGCCATGCCCTGATATGCGATGCGCTCTATTACGGACTGGAAAATACCATTCAAATGTACTTAAGACAATTGGCAGATTGAATACACTACTCAACCACAAAATACTCGGCGAAGGCCAACCTCTAATTATACTGCATGGCTTGTTTGGGTCGCTCGACAACTGGCTAACACTCGGCAAACGCTTTGCCGAAAAGTATAAAGTAATATTAGTAGACCAGCGAAATCATGGCAGGTCTTTTCACGACAGTGCCTTCGACTACACTCTGATGGCTCAGGATCTGGATGAACTCATAGAAGCACTTCAATTGGAAAACCCCATATTGCTGGGGCACTCTATGGGGGGCAAAACGGTGATGCAATACACGGCCTTTCACCCAGAAAAAGTGGATAAATTGATAGTAGCCGATATAGGACCTAAATTTTATCCGGTACATCACCAAACCATCATTCAGGCACTTAAAAGCATAGCGGTAGATACACTGAAAAGTAGAGAAGAGGCAGAAGACATGCTGGCCAAAGACATCCACGATCTGGGCACCCGAAGTTTTTTGCTCAAAAACCTGAAAAGGACTGCAGATGGGTTTGCCTGGAAAATGAATCTGGATGTGATCAGCGATAATATAGAAGAAGTGGGCAAACCGCTGGACTACTACCTGCCGGTAGAGTTGCCTACCCTGTTTATTCACGGAGGCAAGTCAGACTATATTGTAGAGGATGACAAAGAAGAGATTCAGGAAATATTCCCTCAAGCAGAATTTGTCGTAATACCCGGTTCGGGACACTGGCTGCATGCCGACAATCCCGACGTGTTTTATTCGCATGTAATGGAATTTTTACAGAAAAACGATGACTAATGGCGGCAGGCAAAGTATATCTGATTCCTACGGTAATCGCCGACGATACTCAACATGAAGTGATCCCCCAGCAGGTGAAGGACGTCATAGCGTCTCTGGATTACTTTTTAGTAGAAAATCTACGCACCGCCAGGCGGTATGTCAGTAGCCTGAAGCTGGGGTTACACATAGAGTCGCTACAATTTGAGTTATTGGATAAAAAGACCCCTGCCACTCAGCTACAGCAACTGATGCGCCCAGTACAGAAGGGACGATCTGTGGGCATATTGTCCGAATCGGGATGCCCGGGTATAGCCGATCCCGGAGCACAGGCTGTAGAGTATGCTCACCAGCAGCAAATAGAAGTAGTACCACTCGTAGGACCTTCGTCTATACTCATGGCTTTAATGGCCTCCGGTTTCAACGGGCAGTCTTTTGTTTTTCACGGCTACATACCCATAGATAAAAATCAGAAAGTAAAAAAGATTAAAGCCATGGAAGCCGATGCAGTCAAACTTTCGCAAACACAGATTTTTATGGATACGCCCTACCGCAATCAGGCACTGCTGCAGGATCTGATTGCTAACTGCCAGCCCACTACACGACTTTCCATTGCCAGAGGTATTACCGGTAAGCACGAGTTGGTACAAACCAAAAGCATAAAAGAATGGAAGAATGGGCCATTGCCTGACTTGCGCAAAATCCCTACTATATTTTCTCTTTACTGACAGGCAACCCCTAGAAGAAAATAGTTATTTCTCTCTTTAGTTGTCAATAAATTTTAAATTTGCCCGCTTATAAGATAACAATATACAATGCCATATTTATTCACATCAGAATCCGTATCAGAAGGACACCCCGATAAAATAGCCGATCAGATATCTGACGCACTTATAGATCACTTTTTAGCATTTGACAACAACTCGAAAGTAGCCTGCGAAACACTCGTAACTACCGGCCTGACGGTATTGAGTGGCGAGGTGAAATCCACAGCCTATCTTGACGTACAAAAGATAGCCCGCGATGTGATCAACAAAATAGGTTATACCAAGGGTGAGTACCAGTTTGACGGCAACTCATGTGGTGTTATTTCAGCGATACACGAGCAGTCGCCCGATATCAATCAAGGTGTGGATCGAGGTAACCCTGAAGAGCAGGGAGCAGGCGACCAGGGTATGATGTTTGGCTATGCTACGAATGAAACGGAAAATTATATGCCGTTGGCGCTGGACTTATCGCACAGGCTACTGATAGAATTGGCAGCACTCCGAAGAGAAAACAAAGAAATAAACTACCTGCGCCCCGATGCTAAATCGCAGGTGACCATAGAATACAGCGACGATAACAAGCCCCAGCGTATAGAGGCTATAGTGGTATCTACCCAGCACGATGAGTTTGATACAGAAGAAGCTATGCTTGCCAAAATCAAAAATGACATCATCCATGTTTTGATACCTCGTGTAAAGGCTAAGCTAAGTCCTGAACTTCAGGCACTTTTCAATGATGACATCAAATATCATATAAACCCTACTGGAAAATTTGTGATAGGTGGGCCTCACGGCGATACCGGACTGACAGGCAGAAAAATCATAGTAGACACCTACGGTGGTAAAGGTGCACACGGAGGGGGGGCTTTCTCAGGAAAAGACCCATCAAAAGTGGATCGGTCAGCAGCGTATGCAACCCGACACATTGCCAAAAATCTGGTAGCTGCAGGAATAGCTGACGAAATACTGGTACAGGTGTCCTATGCTATAGGTGTAGTAGAACCCATGGGGATTTATGTAAATACATATGGTACAGCCAAAGTAGATCTTACAGACGGTGAAATAGCAGAAAAAGTAGCCCAGATTTTTGACATGAGACCTGCGGCCCTAATCAAGCGTCTGAAGCTTACAGAACCTATCTACTCTGAAACGGCCGCCTATGGCCATATGGGTAGAACGCCTGAAGTAAAAACGGTGGCCTTCGATGGCGGCAATGGCGAAACAGTAACCCGGGAGGTAGAAACATTTACCTGGGAAAAACTGGACTATGTGGCACAGGTAAAAGAAGCATTTGGGATATAATATGCCCATTAGTAAAAACCATATCATTCAACGCATTGGCAGAGGCTTGTTACTGACAGGCCTCTTCGGACTGGCTTTGGGTTGCCAGCCCAAACAAAAGGAAGTACAGGAGGAGCCCGTGGCTTTAGAACCTGCGCTGGATACCGTCGTAGTGGTAGAACCTAAGAAATACTACGATATAGTTGTGGATTCACTACAGGTATATGAGGGCAAGATCAGGCGCAACCAAAATCTGGCAGACATTCTGGTTCCTTTTAATGTATCGTATCAGCGTATCCATGAGATAGCACAAAAATCCAAAAAAGTGTTTGATGTGCGTAAGCTGGTGTCGGGCAAGGAATACAGTATCCTCTATAGACAGGATAGCACGGCAAAAGTGGGCACACACTTTATCTACCGCCCCAATTCAATAGAATATGTGGTGTACAATTTTTCCGATAGTGTAGAAATACGCAAAGCCGAAAAACCCATAGAAGTTGTAGAAAAGACCATGAGTGGGGTCATTTCTTCCTCATTTTACGAAACGATGGTAGAATCCGGCGGCTCCCCGGAGCTGGTAGACATGGTGGTAGATGTATTTGCCTGGCAGGTTGATTTTTTTGGCATACAAAAAGGGGACAACTATAAAATCATCTATACCGAAAAACTCGTAGATGGAGAGCCCGTAGGAATCAATGGTATCACGGGCGCTTATTTTGAGCATGTAGGTGAGTCATACTATGCCGTGGCTTTCGATCAGGGAAGCGGGATCGATTATTTTGAACCAAACGGAAAAAGCCTTCGCAGAAGCCTGCTCAAAGCACCTTTGAAATTTACCCGAATCAGTTCACGCTATACAGGACGCAGGTATCACCCGGTGCAAAAACGGTACAAGGCCCACTTGGGCACAGACTATGCCGCTCCCACTGGTACACCTATTCGGACGGTTGGCGATGGTGTGGTATTGGAAGCCCGCTATAGCCGCTACAACGGCAACTACGTAAAAATCAAACACAACGAAAATATTTCCACACAATACCTGCACATGTCGAAGATTGCCTCGGGAGTACGTCGTGGAGCGAAAGTAAAGCAAGGACAAACCATCGGTTTTGTTGGGAAAACGGGATTGGCTACCGGGCCACACCTTTGCTATCGCTTTTGGAAAAACGGAGTGCAGGTAGACGCCCTAAAAGTAGACTTACCATCTGCCAACCCAATCGTGGAAGCTTATAAAGCTCCTTTCGATTCAGTGGCACAGCAGGTTGTGAAACGCCTCGATAGCATGCCCAAGCCAGTACCACACAATCAGGAATTGGTACTGCTGCAATAGCCGGCAACTCCCTCCCATTTGTCTTTGTTTACTACTAGATTCAAATGAGTTGGTGCTGCAACATTTCATCATTACATTTTTTGATACTACAACTCAAAAAACTGCACTGTATACTCATGCAAAACCTGACAGGCTTTTGAGACCTGCCAGGTCGTGTTAATGTGGACAGAATCCTTTCCCGCTCATTAAATACGCTTAGCTCGTGGCTCCAAATCCGTAAGCTCAGCGATCTTGACAGGTCGGCCACTCTCTATACTTTTTCTTGCACCCACACCTATCAAAATTGACATAGCCCCATCGCGTACGCCTGCTGCTCTATCGTATGGGTCTTTTTTATCCGGATTTTTAAAAATCTTATCGTGCAGGCGTTTATCTCCACCTCCATGACCACCACGCTCATACGGTACCTGTATGGTTTTAAAATCCTCCCATACTTTGTGTACTATCACCGGCTCATACTTCTCTGCTTCTTCGCCATTTTGACTCATTTCCAAAGCATGCAATTCTTCCTGACTCAATTTTTCTTTTTTCTGGTACGGTATATCCAGCCATGCCTCTATACGCCCCTCTGTACCGTTAAATGCCACTCTCCATCCTTCGAAAGGAGAATAAGTAGTGAGTGAATAATTCACCACAGCATTGTTTTGATATTTGATCTGAGCAGACATCTTATCATAGATATTTATTTCCTCCCTAAAGAGGCAATTATCCCTTATGTAGCCATCGTGCTGCTCATTTTTTACATACAAATCCATGTCGCGTTTGCTTTTGGTGATGTCCCAGTAAAACTTACAGTTTTTGGTGTGCGGACAACTCCTGCAATTGTCTCCACGAAAAGAATTGGCGCTACCATAGTGCTCCAGATCACCGTATGCAAAGACTTCACTAGGGTCAGAATCAAGCCACCAATTAAGCAGATCGAAATGGTGTGTGGCTTTGTGCACCCACAAAGTACCCCCTGTTTGTCTTAACCCGTGCCAGCGGCGAAAATACGACGCTCCATGATGGGTGTTGAGATACCAGTGAAAATCCACCGAGGTAACCTTGCCGATGGCTCCCTGCGAAAGCAATTCCTTGATCTTGGTACTGTAAGGACTCCATCTGTAGTTAAATCCTACAATAAGATTTTTGTTTGATCTGCGCTCTGCATCCAATATTTCCTGACACTTGTCTTCGTCTGTAGTCAGTGGCTTTTCTGTCAGAACGTCGCATCCCATATCCAACCCCTTGATGATATATTCATGATGTGTAGAGTCAGTAGTGGTCACAATTACCAGATCTGGCTGATTTTCAGTTACCATTTTCCCGAAATCGGTATAAGTGTTGCACTTTACTCCCATATACTTTTTGGCATACGCCAGCCTTCCGGGGTTTATATCGCACAGGCCAACAAACTCGAGAATATTCGGATAGGTATCGACGAGCCTCTTACCCCAAAACGATGTGCCTCGCACACCTGTACCTACCAGCACTACTTTTAGTTTTTTTCTGTTGAGGCCAAATGAAAAAGCAGAACTGCTAATGGCCGTACCTGCAGCCAGCATGGCCACAGAAGTAATAAATGTTCTTCTGGATGGGTTGTTTTTCATAGTATTTAGTTTTTGTTATTTGTATAGCTGTTGATTGTCTTGCTCAAACCAAAACCTCACAGGATTAAACTTCAAGCCATCACAAGCCATCACAAGCCAATCAAAAGTACTATGATTATGAAGCTTAATGCAAGCGCTTGTTTTAATAATTAGACAATTTAGATTGATTCTAAATGGAGTAGTTGGAAAACACTACAAAACTAAAGTCTAATAAAAGTGGCGACTAATAAAACCAAACGATAGCTTAGGTGGCGACAAACACAATAAAACCAATCTGGCTATATTTGCCGGTAATTAAAAAAAATCCTAATTTCCCTTTTCGAACAATATTAACTGCATGCCAAATCGTACCAGAGAAGCCACGCTGTTGGAAGCGTGTATACCGATCATTTTTCTTATTGTCTTTTTGTTTATCAATGTCAGCATTTTTGGCGATGCTTCTCTGGATGGATCAAATCAGATAGTATTAATACTCTCAGCTGCTGTAGCCGCCATAGTAGCTACGCGATTGGGCTACAGGTGGCAGGAAATCCGCCAGGGTATGGTAAAAACCATAAGTTCAGCCATGCCATCCATACTCATCTTGTTTTTTATAGGCTCGCTCGCTGGTAGCTGGATGCTCAGTGGTATAGTGCCAGCCATGATCTACTACGGTCTTCAGGCATTAAACCCTTCGCTGTTTTTGTTTGCATGCTGTGTGGTCTGCTCTATAGTATCGCTGGCTACAGGCAGCTCGTGGACAACTTCAGCTACTGTGGGTATCGCCCTTATTGGCATTGGGCGTGCTATGGGCTTTCACGATGGAATCATTGCAGGGGCAGTACTGTCAGGTGCTTATTTCGGAGATAAAATGTCGCCCCTCTCAGACACAACCAACCTGGCTCCTGCTATGGCAGGCACAGATTTGTTTACACACATCCGCTACATGTTTCTTACTACTTTTCCTTCAATACTTATCACACTGGCTTTGTTTTTAGTCATTGGTTTCAACAACAACTCTCAGGCAGAAGTAGGTAGCACACAACAAATCTTACAAGCCATAGATCAAAAATATTACATATCTCCGGTGCTGTTTATTGTACCGGCTATTATGGTTTTTATGATCGTGAAAAAAATAGCCGCTATACCTGTACTTCTTACGTCAACTTTACTCGGTATTGTTACAGCTCTCATATTCCAACAAAACATCATAGTAGAGGTAGCAGAATACTCCGGTGCATACTGGGAAGTGATGTTTGCCGGATGTATGAAAGCTCTTTATGGTAAAATAACTATAGCAACATCTAATGATATGGTCAATGAGCTGCTCTCATCCAAAGGCATGGCCGGCATGCTGGGCACTATCTGGCTTATCCTCTCGGCCATGATGTTTGGAGGAGTGATGGAAAGCACTGGCATGCTACGCCGACTAGCACAATCTGTACTTTCGCTGGTAAAATCTACCGGCTCACTTATCGCTTCTACAGCCGGCACCTGTATCTTTTTTAACCTGACAGCATCAGACCAGTACCTGTCTATAGTAGTGCCCGGACGTATGTATGCCGACATATATCGGGAAAAACAACTAGCACCTGAAAACCTGAGCCGAACACTGGAAGACTCTGGCACGGTAACCTCAGTACTCATACCCTGGAACACATGTGCGGCCTACCACTCGAGTGTATTGGTAGTGAGTCCACTAGACTACATCCCGTATTGTTTTTTTAGCATTATAAGCCCCATAATGACCGTTGTATATGGTTTTTTCAATATTAAAATTAGAAAGCTAATGGAAGGAGGAAACAACAACTAATGTTTGAGAAAAGTATTACGAAAGAAGCATTGCAGGAATTGCCATTGTTTCGCTACCAGGGAAAAATCAGATTAATAGAAGATGCTAAGGAAATAAAACGCTGTGTTCAAAACTGCATGGCACAACCCATTGTCGGTTTTGATACTGAAACAAAACCCACTTTTAAGCGGGGGCAATATCATGCAGTAGCTCTGGTCCAACTTGCGCTTCCCGACGAAGTGTATCTTATCAGAATCAATAAAACCGGCCTTGACGAGCATCTTATCCGACTGTTTGAGGATGCCGGCACTCAAAAAATTGGAATAGGCTTGCGAGACGACATTCGCGACCTGCAAAAAATTAAACCTTTTGAAGATCAGGGCTTTGTGGATTTAAATGAGCTGGCAGAAAAGCTGGACATGGAGAGTATAGGAGCCCGTAAACTCTCGGGCATTTTCCTCCAAAAAAGAATATCAAAAAGCCAGCAGGTATCAAACTGGGAAAACCCCAAGCTTACCCGAGCCCAAATGCACTATGCTGCTACAGATGCGTGGATTTGTCTGGAGATATACAAAAAAATGATCGCCCTGAAAAGTAACAACTAGTTTCCCCAGGTATCGATCTCAGCCTGTGGAATTGGCATTACAAACTTGGGGCTACTGGCAGCATTCAGGCCTATTTTGGCGCCCCAACGTTTGAGATCGTGAAATATAATACCTTCATACAGGAATTCACGCTTTCGCTCCAATACCAGGCTGTCATAAAAAGCAAATGAAGTAACAAACTGATCTGCTTCTAACGAAGGCAGCCCAGCACGGTTTCTCACCCTATTCAAGTCTGCCAAGGCAGTAGGATGTATTTCCTTTATATTTTGTTCGTATAATGACTCTGCTCTCGACAAATAGATTTCGGCCAATCGAATTACAGGAATAACCCTGTCTGGCTTCAAAAATTTAGAAGAAGAAAGTAAAGAAGTATTGAGCACATTGGTATAAAAGGGAGCTGTAATCTGATCTGCTGTAGTGGTGTTGTCTACGTTGGTTTGCACACCAGCGCGCTTGTCTACAGCGCTGTACTTTGGGCCATGACGAGTACCCGGATTTGATAACGAAAACTCAAATATTCTCATCACGCCCAATCCATTTTCACTCAGAGAGGAAAAATAATTGGGCAAACCGGTACCTGTTGATTTATCTCCGGCATTGTTTGCTATTGTTTGTTGTACTGCGAAAATATCCTCCGTACTATTCGACACATTGTTGAACGCTTCCATAGGAGTATCGGTGAGGGCGTACGCATTGGATGCAATAATGGTATTAGCATATCCCTCTGCAGTTACATAATCTCCCTGATGCATATTAAGGCGCATCAGATAAGCCAAACAGGCAAAGTAGGACAGTCGGTCACCATTCTTTCCTGAGGTTTCCAATAGTACACTGGCTGCCTCCAGGTCATTTTCAGCTTGAGTGTATACAGCTTCTACAGTTGCCAATGTAGGTGTTTTCACCTGATTTACATCCACTATAGGGCTAGTGAGCAAGGGTATAGAAGGTTCCGTTTTGTTTATTTCGTTGAAATGTGGCCCCCAGTACCTTACCAATTCAAAATACAAAATTCCACGCATGGCCAATGCCTCACCCTGGATTTTACTTTTTGCGGCAGCATCGCTCACATTGTCTATATTTTCTAAAATAGAATTGAGCGTATTGATTACTTCATAGGCTCTGCGCCAATTGGCCTCCAGCCGGGGATTTGTCGCCAGCACTTGCTTATCCATAAAATTGGAGTACTCTCCGCCATTTACATCGTCCCAGCTGATCTCCGAATTGTTTTGTCTTACCAGCAGGGTAGGCATGAGTTTAAAATCACCACCAAACAACTCCCCTCCTACACCTCCGTCGCTTATGCCTCCCAGGTTATAATACGCGCCTACCAGTGCTTTTTCTATGTTTTCTTTGGTATCAAAAATATCTCCACTCACAGTCCCTGTAGCTTCCACTTCCAGCACATCGTCGCAAGCGGTGAGGCTGCACACACTTAGCAACAGCACACCACCCCAGCGTTTTATTTTAAGTATAGTATTCGTCACCTTTTTCATTGTTTAAAATCCTAGTTTTACACCAGCCATAAAAATACGAGGCTGTGGCGCTGTGAAATTATCTATACCTCTACTGATATTCTGCCCAATGGCACCATTGAGCGGATCGGTATAGTTAACGTCGGGATCGAACCCTTCATAGCTTGTGAGTGTCCACAGGTTTTGCCCTCCTATATAGACTTTCATATAGTGAAGTCCCCAGCCGCTCACGGTGCTTTCCGGCAAGGAATAAGTGAGTGTAAGGTTTTTCAGGCGGGCATACTGTCCGTTTTGCACCCAGCGGGAAGACGGATAAGTGTCTTCCTGAGTTGGATCCAATACGGGATAGTCCGCCTGATCTCCTTTGTTGTACCACCTGTTGATTTGGGTAGCTAACTGGCTCAGGTTTAAAATTCCACTATTTGCTAAAAACTCGCCTGTAGCATAATATATGTCAACATCTCCTACAAACTGCATCAAAAACGAAAGGTCAAAGTTTTTGTACTTTACCGTATTGGTCAGACCTCCAAAATAACCGGGGTTGGGGTTACCCACGATTTGCCGGGGAGCTGCCTCCCAATTAGTGGTGGTACCACCGTCTCCATTGTCGTACAGGGCCTGCCCTGATTCCGGGTCTACCCCTACATATTTCCTGAGGTAAAATACCCCTGCAGGCTGGCGTTCAAGAAATGCATTGGGACCTACGATAAGCTTATTGTCTTTCAAGTCCGTGACCAGATTGTCGTTGAACGAAATATTAAAATCTGTAGTCCAACTAAAATCCCCTTGCTCAAGATTTACAGTGCTTAGGTTTATCTCAAGGCCTACATTCTCCATCGATCCCAGGTTTTTAAACACTGAAGAGGTGCCACTGGTGAGCGATACCGGCACAGGAAAAAGTAAATCGGTTGTTTTTTTGACATAGTAGTCAAAAGATCCCGATATTCGATTGATAAAGCTAAATTCAAAGCCTACATCCAATTGGGAAGTAGACTCCCATTTTAGGTTCCTGTTTGCAAAGTTGGTCAATGCCAGACCTTCTTCATCACCGTAGTTGAGCTGATAGTAATTAGTGCGGTAAAGAAAATCGTCCAGTGGTGTATTGCCTATAATACCGTAACTGGCTTTGAACTTAAACAGATCCATAAAGTGCAGGTGCGATACCGTGGGCTCTTTGCTCAGCAACCAGCTGGCTGATACTGCCGGAAAAAAGCCATACCTATTATCCGGTGCAAATTTTGACGAGCCATCTACTCTACCGCTTACCTGAAAATGAAAACGATCGTACACAGCATAATTTAACCGCCAAAATGAAGACACAAAAACATTTTTGCTATTGGGAATGTATGGATTGCGCAACTGTGGATCTCCTTCTGCTAAGTTTTCCAACTGATCTATACCATTAACTCTGGCTACTCTAAAGGAAGAGGTGATATTAGCTTCCTGATATTCAACACCCGCCACCAAAGATGCCTTGTGATCTTCTCCAAAATTGGGAGAAAATGTAAAATACGCATTGCCGGTATAGTTTCGGTATTCGTTGATGCCCAACTGAGACCGGCCCGATCCGGCACCTTCCCGTGTTTCGGGTCCTTGCCTACGCTCGTTGCGCTGATTGCTCAGGTCAGCTCCTCCACTTAGGTTAAACGAGAGGTTATCGAGAATATCATAACGTATACCCAGGCTGCCAATCACACTTTGGTTTTTACCTATATTATCAGAAAAATTCACTTCAGTAAGTGGATTGTATTCCAATGCACGTACATTCAAACCATAATTGTTTGCCGCCGAATAGCCGTCGGATGGAGGCAGCACCATAGCCTGCAGGGGTGCACCAAGATCCTGCTCATCGAGCAACCTGTCCTCTTCAGCCTGTATAAAATTTACACTCATATTGGCCGAAAGTTTTTCGCTTATTCTACTATCCAGCGAAAGCGATGCATTAAGCCGGTCGTATGCATTGCCAACCAATATACCTTCCTGAGTATTGTATCCTACGGATGCATAATAGCGCAACACCTCCTGGCCACCACTCACCCCTACGCTGGCTTTGTGCGAAAGCCCGGTACGCAGTACCTCTCTCTGCCAGTCTGTGTTATGAGTCAGTTGTTGCAAAAAAGGCGGTGTGGTTATTTCGTTTCCGTTAGGAAAAGTGATTCTCTGTGGTTTTGTTTTTGCCCACTCCTCCAGACTGGATTTGGTTATGTATTGTTCCAGCTCCAGAGATTTGGGTTCGGAGCGTATCAAAAACTCAATTAACTGCTCGTTGTATTCCTGTGGGGTATACAGGTTTAAATACCTAGGCGATTGGCTTACTCCCGCCTGGTAATCCACATCCACCTTCAATCCTCCTTCTTCGCCAGATTTGGTAGTAATAATGATCACGCCGTTGGCTGCTCTCGACCCGTAAATGGCTGCTGCCGAAGCATCTTTCAGGATTTCTATAGAAGCAATATTGTCAGGATTGAGAATAGACTGACTACCCGATGCAAGTGGCACACCATCTACCACATAGAGTGGGTTATTGGAGTTGGAAAGGGTAGAACCTCCCCGTACACGTACCGTAGCAGCTCCTCCTAGTTTTCCGCTGGAGTTTTGCACCATGAGGCCTGTAGCCATACCCTGACTAGACTGCTCCAGGCTAACCAATGGAGCCGGGCTTACCTCATCCGTATTGATGCTGGATATGCTGCCTGACAATTCTTCTTTGGACTGCTGACCAAAACCGGTTTTTACCTGATCGGGGGACTTTGGTTTGAGTTGCAATATAACATCAGCACCGGACTTGCCTCCGGCAAAAATCGTCTTCGGTTTGTACCCGGGCAGGCTAAACGTAAGATTTTCATAACCATCCTGAAGCTCTATACGGTAGGTTCCATCTGCCTGAGAAAGCGTAGACACTTCTCTGCCTACAATCTTTACCAACACACCCGGCAAGCCCTGCAGAGTAGTAGCATCGGTCACTTTACCTGAAAAAAAGATACTCTGGCCCAAAAGTGGGGTATGAAATAAGATAAGAATAAGGCCAATGTAGAGTTTATTCATATTGAAGTTAGGTTTCGCAGCTTAAAAATAACTAATATCTCCATTCCTGATGGTTTTGGAGAAATTAAAATTCCCTTTTATTGGCTCTGCAAAAACCTACCCGCTCATGCACCTGCGGACCTGCCCGTCAGTTGTCACTTCGACCTCTCCTCTATCTATAAGCCCTCGAATCATTTCGGCAAATGCAAAACTATCTGCCACAGCAACTTCTCGCTGGAGCGCCTGTAGTGATTTCCACTCCTGGTCGATCGCATTTTTAAGCTTTTCAGTGACTTCAGATACTTCTTGGCCCTGATTTCTTTTTTTCTTTTCCTGTATACATCTATCACAAACCCCACAATTGAGATAGGTTTCTTCATCGAAGTATTCCTGAAAAATACGGGTACGACAGTGCAAACGATCAGTGGCATAGGTTACCATTTTCAACAACTTTTCCTCTACCTGCTTTCGGCGGGCTTCATACTCCACTTTCGGTATTTTAATTTGGGTGGCATCCTGTCGAGGTGTAAGAAAAGTAAGCTGCGGTTTTTCTTTGGTCTTATCATAAACCAGAATATCGTTTTTGTGCAAAAACTCAAGCGTCTTAACGACTTCCACTGCGGGTGCCTTGACCATTCTTGCCAGGTCGTTTTCGTTGATCTGTTTGAGCTCCGAATACATCTCCCCTCCGTACAGGCGTAGCAGCGCTTTCAATATGGGTTCCATGCGGGCATTGGCGATACAGTAGCGGTACAGGTCTTCGTGACTTATGGAAAACATGGCCACACTGGGCTTGTAAAAACTCTCACTCAGCAAGATTAAGCCGTACTCTTCCAGTTTTTTTATGGCATAGAAAGCATCGAAAGGGTTTAGCTGATAGCTTCTGGCAAAATCATCCACCTGAAAGTCGAAGTTTTGCCATTGACTACTCCCTACAGCCAGTTTGTAATAATTGGCCAGAGACTGATACACCCTCTTGATGAAGTCAATGGATGGAAAAGAACGCGAAAAGTTTTCTTTGATCTTGTGAATATCTGCCTGAGAATACAACAGTACGGCGTAGGCATTGCGCTCATCACGGCCTGCCCTTCCTGCCTCCTGATAGTAGGCTTCCAGCGAGTCCGGCAAATCCAGGTGTATCACCACTCTGACATCCGGTTTGTCTATACCCATACCGAAAGCATTGGTAGCTACCATTACCCTCACCTGATTGCCTATCCACTGCTGCTGCTTGGCTGTACGTTCTTTTACCGTAAGACCTGCATGATAGTATGCCGCGCTTATTCCCCTTTGGTTGAGCAATGTGGTAATGCGCTGTGTTTCTTTTCGACTCCTTACATATACAATAGCCGTCCCTCCTACTTTTTGTAAAATGTCGAGCATTTTCTGCTCTTTGTTTTCCAGCTCAAAAACCGAATAGGAGAGGTTTTTTCGCGCAAAGCTTTTTTGAAAAACTGCCTGTTTTTCGAAAGCCAGTTTGTCGAGTATATCTTGCTTTACCTCTTTGGTGGCAGTAGCTGTAAGGGCTATCTTTCGGGTATGACCCAACAGCGGATACAATCCGGCTATATCCAGATACGCCGGTCGAAAATCATATCCCCACTGCGAGATGCAATGTGCTTCATCTATAGCGAGCAGAGATACTTCCATTTGCTCTACTCTCGCCTGAAAGATGTCTGTTTTTAAACGCTCTGGCGAAACATAGAGAAATTTCACCTTACCGTATACACAATTGTCGAGTATGATATCGATTTCTCGCCTGGGCATACCTGAGTAAATGGCACTCGCGCGAATTCCTCTTTTTTTCAGTTGCTCTACCTGATCTTTCATCAAGGCGATCAGGGGTGTGACTACCAAACAAAGCCCCGGAAGACACAAGGCCGGTACCTGAAAGCAAATGGATTTGCCTCCTCCGGTAGGCAAAAGTGCCAGCGTGTCTTTTCCCTCCAAAACCGCATCAATTATCTCTTGCTGCAACGGTCTGAAAGAATCATAGCCCCAGTATTGTTTTAAAACCGACTTGGTTTGATCCATTTCAAAATCTTACTTTTTGTTACTTTCGTACATAACGGCTTTATTGTACTTTCCGGATTTGTGATTGTACAAAAAGTAAATTTCATCAAACCGATTGTATTTTCAATTGTATTACGGCATCAATAATGAGGTCATACAAAGAAATGAGCCCCTTTGTGCATTCTGGTCTACACAAAAAAGGGCATAGTCTTCCTGTATTGAGGTTTTTCCTCAATCAGCAGGTACTACATCTGGAGTACTTATAATGGCAACACGTAACTTTTAAGGTTTTTAGTTTGACGATTTTTTCGCCTGTCTATTCAACCTTTTTCTTTCATTGAGCATGGATTTGTAATAATCCTTTACGGCTTTTTCTGCTTTGGTTCCCTTAGCAGGCTCCAGCTCCGTCACATCCTTATGCTCATTTTCAAAATATCTAAATATTGACATGACACTTGAAATAAAAAATTTATAACTATCAATAGCCGGATATAGCATTTGATGTACAAACATACATCGTATCATCTTGAGTTACAATAATAACTAATTGTAAATATTTTGTGCAATAAAGCATAAATAATTTTTTTGATGTGCTTAAGTGCATAATAAAATAATACTTGTTTTGATCACATTTGCCCTGATATGCACCACGGGAATGTTTTAAAGGGTATTATTGCACAATCTGGTGTTCACATCAAGACACTGGCAGCCAGAATAAATAAAAGCAGAAACACCATAACCAATTGGTGTGCGTTGGAAAAAATTCCAAACGAAAATCTGATTTTGATCGGAAAATCCCTTCGTCTGGACATGAGGGAGTACTTTCCACACCTGCGCGTAGATCCCGACGCAGAAGAGCTTTCTTACTTCAACGAAGATCCTGTTGAGTATTTTAAGGAGATAAACAAAATCAAAGAAGAGATAACCGAAAAGATAAGCGACAAGTCTCAGGCTATAGCTGACAAAGATTTTGAAATAAAAATGCTAAAAGAGAAAATAGCAGACCTTAAAGAAATCATAGTGCTCAAAGACGATGTTATCCAATCTTTAAAAGACAAAATAGTAACACTGGAGGAAAAGCTTCAAAGCCGCTAGCTGTCTTCTTTGTCCGGTGAGGGCGATCCCATGTGGGTTATTTCCAGTGTACTGGTAGCAATCATTATGATCGAATCGTATTTTGCTATCTCATCCAGCAGGCGACTAAATATCAGGTCTTTTGTGGTTCTTCGTTTTTTATAGTCTACTACATAGCGTAGCGTAAACGTAATCCAGTTTTCGTCGAATTTGAGTGTAACCATAGGTTCTACCTGCGCATTTTCTACCCTGTACTTATTGGTGAGGTTATTCCATTGAGCTGCACTTTTCGAAGCATAATCTCCACACACCTCACGCAGCACCTCGTTAAAAACTTTACGCGCCAGCTTGTAGTCGCTTTCTGTACGTACGGGCACAGTGATTTCGTCCCACAAAAAGGGAAACTCTGCAGAGTAGTTGTGTATTTTTTCTTTAAACACATAACTATTGGCCAGAGAAATCAACCGACCATTGTAGAGGTCTCCGTCTACCCAGTCTCCTATCTCCATAATGGTAGTACTCATAACCCCAATATCTACTACATCGCCCTTCACGTCACCTATTTTTACCCGCTGGCCCACACTCACCGTGCCGGCTATCAATATATTTACCCATCCTGCCAAACTCACAATCAGCTCCTGCAACGCAAAGGCTATACCTGCTCCGGCTACCCCAAGCGCCACACCTATATTGCCCAGTTTGTCGCTGTATGTAAACAGTATGACACCTACCACAAGGAAGTAGCCTACCATGTTGAGCGCTTTTCGAGCACGGTACTTACTGTCTACATCTTTTATTTTTTGGTTGAGTTGCTTTTTTATCAACGAAACCAGCACCACCACTACCAATAGCGCGACTCCCAGCACGATCAACTTTTCTACATAGGGTTGGCTAAGCCAGTCCTTTATAAAGTCTTTACTTTCCATCTTTATTTACTTTTACCTGAAACGATGGCGCTGTATAATTGGGAGGAAGGTAGTCCGGCGGCAAAGTTATCGTATTGCCATCTCTGGCAGCACGGTAATGTGGCGATAGTATTTCTACTCCGGCTTCATTGAAACCGTCGAGGATGTGGCCAAACAACTGGGAATAAATACCCGCTGACATACCGGCTTTTTCTGTGTACACATTTATCTGATAGCTCACATAAAAATCATCGAGGCTGGTCTGCAGCACAAAAGGTCTAGGTTCTTTTTTAGTGTTGTCAGTTTTGAGCGCTGCAGCTATTAGCAGCTCATGTACCTGACGCCAGGGCACGTCATAGCCTATGGTAACGCTGGCATGCAAAATAAGCCCACGATCTTCGGCACTGGAGCTGTAATTGACCGTGCTACCATTGAGTATGGCCGAATTAGGAATTGTTACATCTTCGTTTTTAGTGGTTCGGATACGAGTCACCAGCATCGACTTTTCGATTACATCGCCTGTAGTATCTCCTACTTTCACCCTGTCGCCTATCTTAAAAGGACGCATATAAGTAATAACCAATCCCGCAATGATGTTGCTAATAGCAGATGACGATCCTAGTGAAAATAATACACCCAGAAACACGCTTACCCCTTGGAAGATAGGAGAGTCACTACCAGGCAGGTAAGGAAAAATTACAATAAAGGAAAATGCATATACTATAATTCGTACAATGTGAAAAGTTGGTTCTGCCCAATCAGGGTAAAAGCCAGGAAGCTGTAGTTTTCCACTTTTAATTTCATCAGAAACAAATTTCAAAAACTGCACAAAATAGCTTGTGACTATCATGATCACCACGATGGTAAACAGCTCGGGGATATAACCAACCAACCCTTTGCCAAACATCTTGAGTGGCCCCAGTACATAGCCGATAAGTGTAGAGGCTATGCCCTTAGTGGCCGGAAAAATGCTGAATACAATTGGCAGTACAAGATACACCACCACCACTATAGCGAACCATTTCACTACATTGAGCAGCCACTTGATGAGTTGTTCTTCTCTATCGCGCGATAGGAACTCGTAATTTTTAAATTTTATACCGCCTATATACTTCCTGCCTCTGCGTAGTATGAGAATATTGAGCCAGGTAAAGCCCCTGTTCATATACTGAATACAAAGCGAAAATACGATGAGCACTAGTATGAGCAGTCCGACCCGTTTGAGGGTTTGGATCAGTCCGGTCCTTTCCTGATAATCTGCAACGCTTTTTCTGATGGCCTCCGCATACTCTTCGGCTACTTCCTGCCGGCTTTTGTCAAGCCAAAAAGCATCCCGGTTCACTATGCTCAAAATGATAAGATCGTCGTGCATGATATCATGACTCTCTTCACTGGCATATACTTTTAGCTTTTGAGGGTCGAAAATATTTTCATCAACAATAATTTCCAGTTTTTGGATAATGCTCTGCACCCTGTCGCTTGGACTAAAAGGGCCCAATTTTGAGTAGATATAAAAAATGGTATCACCCTGAAATACAGCCGGCACGCCTACTGTATGCTCACGCATAGAATCTACCTGCTGCTTTACTTTCTGATCGCGCAGTTCCTGATATTTTTTAATAGAATCTAGGCGAGCCTGCAAGCGCTGCTTGCCTTTGATATCTCGGGCACGCAGCTCGTTGATTTGCTGCTGCAAGTGTACTTGCTCTAAACTATCGGCTTTTCTGAGGGAGTCAGCCTTCTTTAATAAGGCCTTGGTTTGTTCTTGCTTCAACACCAGAATACTATCCTGGCGTTCTACTTGTAACGAGTCGGTTTGTGCATGAACCTGGCATGCTACCACTACCAGCCACAGCAGTATAGCGAGCTGGCAAAATGCGGTTCTTTTCATGATATTATTGTCTGAAGCCTGATTACGTAAGCTACAGAAATAAGTGGGGTTTTTCAGAAAAAAAAATTAAAAAACTTGCTGGATTTCTCCTTTGAGAGCCTGTAAGGCATAATCTACCGCTTGCTTTTCCCGGGTCATCGTTACTTCAAATATTTTTTTCGCTAGCTCTATGCTTTTTGCTTCAGGATCCACTGCACCACCGGCTTCATTTATTATCATCACGATTTCTTCCATGGCATTTTTTACCAGCTCCCAGGTTTCTTCCGACATATACACCTGCTGCGACAAGTTGTGATTGTACTCTTCGCGAATGGCGTGCAACAACAATTGCTGCAACTGCCCGGCTTTGTACTCATCGTCATTTACCCGCATTATCAGATTATTGGGAGAAATGCGTTCCAAAAAGAGGCAAACCCTTTCAAAAGCCTGTAAGCGTATCGGTAGTACTGTTTCGGAATTTTTCATTTTCAACTCCAGCAACCGCTTCTCCAGATCCTTGGTCAAAAACATTCTCACGGTCAGAAATACGGCATACAGTACTGCGCCTGCCGGCAATATTATCTTTCCAAATTCCACTAGTGCATCCATGGGGTTACTCGCTTTTCTGTATCTAAAATGATTATTGGGGCACAGTCGTCTAAATGTTTGTTCACGACTTTATGCGAGAGCCAAAAATAACTAATTTTGGCATTCAAACGCGATAAGTCACCATGAATATAGAACCCGTATCACTCTCCGAAAAAGCGGTTGCTGAAGTAAAAAATATCATGAGCAATAAAGGCATACCTGCCGACTATGCGCTAAGGGTAGGCATAAAAGGAGGTGGATGTGGAGCCATGGGGTTTATGCTGGGTTTTGACAAAAAGAAAGAAGAAGACGTTTCATACACTAAAGAGGGTATACCCGTGCTGGTAGACAAACGACACGTCATGTATCTGATGGGTGTAGAAGTAGACTTTTATGAAGGTAGTGACGAGCGTGGCTTTGTCTTTAACAAGCCCTAACCCACCCTTCCAACACATTCACTCCTGCTAATCCAACACAAGTTGACTCTTTTTTAGTACCGAAATCCCTTTTCGGTCAGCTCTATTCGTCCCGAGCAGAAGCACATCCGTCGAAATTCCCTGCCCAATCGTCCATTTCCTTCGATCAAACACAATACTCCTGCTCTTGTTGGGTTATACTTGCAATCGAATTCATTAAATAATGATATTTATTATTTAAAAAATAATATTACGTAATATTTTCAGTTAATCTAGTCAAACTTAAAATTGAAATAATTCAAAATAAAAAGATCATGAAAACAATAGCAAAAACCACTACGGTCTTCCTAATGACTCTGGTTGTACTAATGAGCTGCAAGGAAGATGAAATCATTGACAATGCCCTCACTGTAGGAGACTATCAGGCCGAAAGCTTCAGCGACCTGACCAAAGAAGAAGTGCAACAAATGGAAACTCCCTATGAATCTAAAATGGAAGAAAAGTTTCCCAGCAATGGTCGGGTTGTAATCAGCAACACCAACATCATCATCGAAACGATGCTGGAAATCATGTTAGACGCAAAGTTTATTGGTATCAAAGATGCAGAAGTAAGAGGACTCGCAGCATACAAAATCCGACTGGAATTGGATGACGATGACAGTGTAATAGAAATATTTATTGCCAAAGACCTCTTTAAAGTACTCAAAATAAGAGGATACTCCGGCAGCTTTGATTACGCCATCAGCCCGGGGGGTAGTTTTATTACGCTGGAAGCAGCAATAAAAGTAGCTCTGGAAAAACAAGCCGGTGAAGTAGAATACTGGGAATTGGAGCTGGAAGAAAACAACAAGTGGGAGTATGAGATCCACGTAGAAATGGACGATATGCGCATGGAAGTAGAAGTAGACGCTACCACAGGTGCTGTTATAGGACTAAACAAGATGGACGATGAAGATGAAAAAGAGTTTGAGCCTGAAGATGACGACAAAGACGAAGAAGAAACAAAACTACCCAGCGAAATAAAATCTTCTCTGTCCGGGTGGACAGCCACAGAAATTCTTTACGCTGAAAAAGAAGAAAGTGATGACCAAAAAAGTGACATTTGGAGCATCTACTTCAAAACAAGCAATGGCGCAGTATTCAGAATAGAAGTAGAAGAAGACACCAACACTATAGTGTATGCCAAAGGAGAAGAAGGTCCCTTTGACTATGACCTGAAGATAAGCCCTAACTATGCTTCGCTAAAAACGGTGATGGCAGAAGTAAATACGGAAATGCAATCAGAAACCTACTACTGGTATTTTGAAGAAATAGAACATGAACAAAAAACACACCTGGCGTTTGTGATAAAAGTAAAAGACAAAAACAACAAGTATCACAAAATAGCAGTAGACGTGGAAACCTCCTCGTGGATATACACCCACACCTACGATTAAAAATCATAGTTTACCAAAAAAGGCCGGCCAACACCAGCCTTTTTTTTGTCTGTGAATATAAATGTCTAATTTTGGGAGAGAAAATGAGTCCTGTAAAACCAGCAGCACACACACCCTAAAATTCAGGAAAAATGACGGATATATTTAACAAACTCCCCCGTTTTACGAGGAACTTCTACTTTCTGGGAGGAGTCATATTTCTGATATGGATGCTTTTTTTTGATGCCAACGACTTTTATTCCCAATATCAGCTTCGCAAAAAATTGCGAGACCTGGAAAGCCAGCGAGACTACTATCTGGAGGAAATCGAAAAAGTAAAAAAAGACAGGGAAGCCCTCCTCAACGACAAGTCACAATTGGAGCGCTTTGCCCGGGAAAAATATTATATGAAAAAAGAGGGGGAAGAAGTATTCATAGTTGTTGAAGAAGAAAAATAAGTGAGCGTCTAAACCCGGCCACATCAGCCGCCGTAATGTTCGATGAAGCAAACCAAACTACTCATGAAAAAAACTATACTCATTTTTATCGCAGCAGTAGCACTGACATTTTCTGCACAGGCTCAAAACCAAAATGAAATAGACAAGCGTTCGGACTGGCAGGAACGCATTTTTATGGGAGGAAATATGGGCCTTCAATTTGGCCAGGACACTTACGTCAACCTATCGCCCACTATGGGCTACCGCATCACCAACGAAGTATCTGCCGGAGTAGGCGTATCCTATATCTACACCAAGCGATTTAGCCAATCCCGCACACATTATGGTGGCAATGTTTTTAGCAGGGTAAACCTATTTGATCCCTTCTTTGCCATGGCTCAGTACGAATACCTAAGTGTGGACATTGGCGCTGAAGGCAAAAGACTAGGACTAAAAAGCTTTTTGGTAGGCGGTGGAGTACAACAACCACTTGGAGGCAATGCTGTAGCGTCGTTTACGGTCATGTACAACCTGTCGTATGTAGAAGGCGAACCCAGTGCTTACAACAGTCCCATAGTGATAGGAGGAGGAATTACCCTCGGGTTCTAAAACGTAAGCCCGAGTTTATCAGCCAAAGATTTCAGGTCTTCTACTACAGGATCCAATAGCGGAATACCGTTCTTTTTCCTTTCTGCTTCAATTTCTCTTTCCGGATCACCCGGTATCACTACCCGCTGCTCACCGGCCACTGTCTCAGACTGCCTGAATCGGGCTATCCAATTATCCATATGATGCAAAAAGTCTTCCTTGGGTCGAAAAGCATCAATACGCATCACGCCAAAGAAATGGCCTATACCCTCACCTACAGGATCGGCTGGCGGTTGCAAAAAACTAACAAAAGGAGGCACCCAGGGGCCATAGTTAGCTCCAGACAATACTGCAGAAAAAATATCCACCACAGACCCAAGTATATATCCCTTGTGGGAGCCATGTTCTCTATCTCCTCCGAGCGGCAGCAAAGCTCCACCGTTTTTTACACCATGCGAATCGGTAGTAATCAAACCTTCCTTGTCCTGCACCCATCCGGCCGGACAATCCATCTGTTTGCGCTGCAGTATTTCCAACTTGCCATTGGCCGCAGTGGTAGTAGCCATATCGGCTACAAATGCGGGTTGAGATCGTGTAGGCACAGCCACCGCTATAGGGTTAGTGCCAAGCAGCCTTTCTTTCGAAAAAGTAGGAGAAACCAGCGGACTGGCATTGGTCATAGATATACCAATCATATCGTGCTCAAGAGCCATCATAGCATGATACCCGGCTATCCCGTAGTGATTAGAGTTTTTTACCGAAACCCAACCTGTACCTGCTACTTTTGCTTTTTCTATGGCTATCTCCATGGCTTTGGGGCCGGCTACCAGCCCTAGCGCAGCATCGCCATCCACCACCGCAGTAGAGGGCGTTTCGTGCACTACTTTGATGTCCGGCGAAGTATTTATCCGTTTAGCCTCCCACAGGCGCACATAGCCTGACAAACGGGCAATACCATGAGAATCTACCCCTCTCAGGTCTGCATTGATCAGTACCTTGCCTGCCAGTTGGGCATGAGATTGGCTATAACCTATAGCAGCAAAAACATCTACAATAAAAGCCTCAAGCTTGCGGTAATCATACATATCGTTATCAATTATTGGCCGGTCAGCATACCGATCTTGTCATCATCGCTAAACAACACTCCTTCTTTAAGAGCAAAAGCTGACACCCGCAACCGGGCTATATTCAATCGCTGTACTACTAATTTTATGAGAAGGGAAGCCACCACTATCATATCGGCACGCATGGCTATCATGCCCGGTATCTGCAATCGCTCATCTCTGTTTTTCATCACCAGTTCGTCGCACAGGTTTAAGAAAGCATCAACAGGCAGTGTGGCTTCACTTCGCGACATTCCCTGTCCTGCTTCAGACAGCAGGTACATATCATACAAAGTATCGAACGATCCTGCCGACCCTATCAGGGATGTCACCGCATAAGTATCGCATTGCCTCATCACTTCTTCCAGCTCAGTGGTCAGGTAGTTGTTCAGCCTGTCAATATCCTGCTGGGTAATCGGATCGTGAGTGTGAAACTTATCCATCAGGCGCTGACCTCCTATTTCCAGACTCTTCATCCACAGGGGTTTCTTTTTATCGGCTATGATGAATTCTATACTCCCCCCTCCAATGTCTACTATCAGCTCGTTTCCTTCGGCTATTTTCATATACCTTTTTACTCCCTGGTATATATATGAAGCCTCTTCATGGCCCGATAGCACCTGCACTTCAAATCCGGTTTCGCTAAGTACCCGATCGACAAACTCATTCTGATTGGCGGCATTGCGCACCGCACTGGTAGCTGTCACTACCGTTTGCTCCACTTCGTATTTTTCAATGGTAGCCTTGTAGGCCTGCAGCGTTTGTATGGCTCTTTCTACAGCATCATCGGTTATCACCCCTTTGCTTATACCTCCCATACCCAGCCTTACGGCCTGCTTTTCTTTATACAAGATTTCCCCTGTCACCCGATCAGCTATGATCAGATTAAACGTATTGGTTCCTATATCAACGGCAGCCTTGAGCATCTTAAAAAAATTTAGGGCGAATTTAGAAACAAAATACGAATACCATTGGCAAAAGGATAAATGTATTTGTAACCCAAACAAATGATCATACAAATAGGGCAATCATAAGCGGTTCACTCATTATATTTGAGTATCAACATCACCCTCGATATGACTTTCAAGACAACAGAAGAAAAACTGGCTTATCTCCAAAAACTCAATCAGGAAGCCCTGCTAGGGGGAGGACAAAAAAGAATCGATGCTCAGCACGCCAAAGGAAAACTCACCGCCCGTGAGCGCATTCACCTACTGCTGGACGAAGGCACATTCGAAGAAGTAGGCAAGTTTGTGACCCACCGCGCTACAGACTTTGGGCTCGACAAACAAAAAATACTGGGCGATGGTGTAGTTACTGGTTATGGAGAAATTCACGGCAGGCTGGTATATGTTTTTAGCCAGGATTTTACAGTTTTTGGAGGGTCACTTTCTGAAACCTACGCCGAAAAAATCGTAAAGATCATGGACATGGCCATGCAAAATGGCGCTCCTATCATTGGGCTTAACGACTCGGGAGGTGCCCGCATACAAGAGGGCGTGGTATCACTGGCCGGATATGCCGACATCTTTTATAAAAACACGCTAGCGTCTGGAGTTATTCCACAGCTATCGGCAATTATGGGCCCTTGTGCAGGAGGAGCGGTGTACTCTCCGGCCATCACCGATTTTATTTTTATGGTAGAAAACACTTCCTACATGTTTGTGACAGGCCCCAATGTAGTGAAAACTGTGACTCAGGAAGAAGTAACTGCCGAAGAACTGGGGGGAGCGTCTACACACAGCAGCAAAAGTGGAGTAACGCACTTTGCCTGTGCCAATGAGGTAGTGTGCATCAAACAAATAAAGCAGCTGCTGAGCTATATACCCCAAAACTGCGAAGAAGAGCCTGCCATGCTTGCCTACGAAGCTGCCGATGAAACCCGAAGTGTGCTGGACAACACAGTGCCGGCCAACCCCAACCAACCCTACGACATCAAAGAGGTGATAGATGGCATTGTAGATCAGGATACTTTTTTTGAGGTACATGAAAACTTTGCAGAAAACATAGTGGTAGGTTTTGCCCGCCTGGCAGGTAGAAGTATAGGTATAGTAGCCAACCAACCTGCATGCCTGGCAGGCGTGCTTGACATACACTCCAGTACCAAAGGAGCTCGCTTTGTCCGGTTTTGCGACTGCTTCAATATTCCACTATTGGTGCTGGAAGATGTTCCGGGTTTTTTGCCGGGAACAGATCAGGAGTGGAATGCCATCATCACCAATGGAGCCAAACTGCTCTATGCATTTAGCGAAGCTACCGTTCCCCGTATCACGGTGATCACCCGAAAGGCCTATGGCGGAGCTTATGATGTAATGAACTCCAAACACATCGGAGCAGACATGAACTTTGCCTGGCCCACCGCCGAAATAGCCGTGATGGGTGCAAAAGGTGCTGCTGAAATTATTTTTAAAAAGGAAATAAAAGAAGCTGATGACCCGGAGGCCAAACTGCAGGAAAAAATAGACGAATACACTCAAAAATTTGCCAATCCCTACATTGCTGCCAGCAGAGGGTTTGTAGACGAAGTAATTCTCCCCAGCCAAACACGAAAAAAACTCATTGCCGCGTTTAAAATGTTGGAAAACAAAGTGGCTAAATTGCCGCGCAAAAAACATGGCAACATCCCTTTGTAAACAAGGGATATCAATTGATTCAACCAATAATTATTTTTTATGGACAAAAAAAGCAAACGATTTCTTTTCGAATATCTCAACAACGCATCACCCACCGGATTTGAAAGCTCAGGTCAACAGCTTTGGCTCGACTATATAAAACCCTACATCAACGACTACATTTCCGATACCTATGGATCGCTTGTAGGCGTGATCAACCCAGACCACCCCTACAAGGTTGTTATTGAAGCTCACGCGGATGAAATAGCCTGGTTTGTAAACTACATTACCGACGAAGGCTACATCTATGTAGTACGAAACGGCGGGTCGGATCACATGATAGCTCCATCTAAGCGGGTAAACATACACACCTCTAAGGGTATAGTGAAAGGCGTGTTTGGATGGCCTGCCATTCATGTGCGCTCAAACAATGACGAGACTAAGCCCGAAGTAAAAAATATTTTTATAGATGTAGGATGCAGCTCTAAAGAAGAGGTAGAAAAACTGGGCATACATGTAGGGTCGGTGGTCACTTTCGACGATGAAGCCATGGACCTAAACAAAAAATACGTAACCGGTCGTGCACTAGACAACCGCGTGGGAGGATTTATGATAGCCGAGGTAGCCCGCAGGCTTCATGAGCAAAAAGTAAAACTGCCCTTCGGACTTTATGTGGTCAATGCTGTGCAGGAAGAAATAGGCCTGAGAGGTGCAGAAATGATTGCCGCACGTATCAAGCCCGACCTGGCCATCATTACCGATGTGTGCCACGACACCCACTCACCCATGTACGACAAAAAAGTGAGCGGTGATCAAAAATCCGGAAAAGGCCCTGTGCTGACATACGGTCCTGCCGTACAAAACAACCTGCTGGATATGATAATAGCCGTAGCTGAAAAAAATAAAATTCCTTTTCAACGAGCAGCTGCAAGCCGATCTACCGGCACAGACACAGATGCCTTTGCTTATTCCAATGAGGGGGTGGCTTCTGCTCTTATTTCGCTTCCGCTAAAGTATATGCACACCACCGTGGAAACAGCCCACTATGACGACATAGAAAGCGTGATTCAGCTCATGACAGAATTTTTAAAACAACTGCCAGCCAAATACGATTTCAGATATATCAAATAATCCCTGAGCAGGTAATGCAGGAGCTCTTTTGAAAAAAGAGCATGGCCGGAACACTTCGGAAATGCTACTCATTTTAAGAGAGCTCTTTTTCTTTGTTTTTTTCCTGAAAAGTAAAAAGAAACAACACAGCTACCATTACTGCAAAAACAGCCGGTATCCACCAGAAAGTCTGCCAGTCATATTCTCCATTAGCAGTAAACCAATCGAGTACATTGCCGGAAATAACCGAGCCTATACCCATGCCCACACCATAAGTAATAAGGGTAATAAACCCTTGCGCACTGGCACGTATGCTCTGGGGAGCTTTTTTATCTACATAAATTTGACCCGTTACAAAAAAGAAGTCGTAGCAAATACCATGTAGAGCTATACCCAAAAATAGCATCCATACCATTTCATCCGTATTGCCCATAGCAAACAACCCGTACCTGATAAGCCAGGCAAACATGCCTACCAATAGCATTTTTTTCACACCCAGGCGTACAAAAAACCAGGGCATAAGAATCATAAAAAGCACTTCTGACATTTGCCCTATACTTTGTGCTGATGCCGCATTTTCCATACCCAGATCGTTTAAAAACAGATTGGTAAAGCTGTAGTAAAATGCCAGTGGTATCGATATCAGCAGCGAACTCAACACGAATACCGCAAACGACCTATCCTTGAGTAGCTTAAGGGCTTTGAGCCCCATAATTTCACCCAGAGAAATATCCTTCCCCGTATTCTTAGGGGGAGTATTAGGCAGGGTAAAAGAATATACGCCCAATACGAGCGACATAAAAGCAGCCATTTTCATAGGCAGTGTGGTACGCTCAACCTCGCCATAGAGCGGCCCTAGCAAAAAATTGATAGAGAGTCCGGCTACAATCCAACCCAGCGTACCCCACACCCGTATTCCGGGAAATTCTTTATCGGGACTATCCATCTGCTGAAAAGCGATGCTGTTGACCAATGCCAGAGTAGGCATGTAACAGGCATTGTACACCAGTAGCGCCAGGATAAGGGGCACAGTAGCTGTAATGCCCGTGGCAAAGTACAACACAGCGGCTCCCGCAAGGTGGAGCACTCCCATCACTTTCTGCGAAGGAAAAAACCGATCGGCCACCATCCCTATAAAAAAGGGTGATAAGATAGCCGCTATATTGTTCATCAGGTATGTAGTGCCTATTTCAGCTCCCGAAAAACCTATTTTGGCCAGATATGACCCTACCGTGACAAACCACCCACCCCAGATAAAAAACTCAAGAAACATCATAAAGCTTAGTCGGGTGTAGGTGGTCTTTTTCATAGTCGGCAAAATCAGGTTTTCAGGTTTGGTTTAAACCCTGTAAAATAATAAAAAGTCATCTTTTTAAGAATTTATCCACCAAAGCTGCTTCCATGCACTCATTTCTCCTTCGTTGGTCTGTGGTGCTCCCGGGGTACTCCGCCCATTTTTGATGTATTGAGTCAATAGTTCCTGCAGTTCGGCTACTTTTTCAGGGTTTGCTGCCTGCAGGTTGTTCTTTTCAGCCGGATCGTCGGTCAGGTTGTAGAGCTGCACCCGAGGCAAGCCCTCCTGAGCTTTTTTGTCGTTGGGCCTGGGAAAACTCCAGCCACCCGATCCCGGACACATGATCAGCTTCCAGTCTCCTTTTCTAATCGCAAAACTACCGTTGATCGAGTGATGCACGGTAGCTTCACGCAGAGGTTTCTTTCCCTGACTACCGTCAAGTACAGGCAACATACTATAGCTATCTTCCCCCTCATGATCCTGCAGCGCGTATCCGGTAAGCGCCGCACAGGTAGCCACAAAATCAGTAGTACATATTGTCTGATCGGAAGAAGAGCCTTTCGCCACCCGTGCAGGCCACTTTACAATAAATGGCACTCTATGCCCTCCTTCATAAATATCCGCTTTGTGCCCCCGATACACGTAGCTCGGGTAGTGACCCTTTGCAGTCATTTCTTCTATTTTTGCTGCCGGAGAGCACCCATTGTCACTGGTAAAAATAATCATGGTGTTTTCTTCTATTCCGGCCTCTTTTACCGCCTGAGTGAGCCGGCCCATATAGTCATCCACCAACATTACAAAATCGCCATAAGGGTTGAGACCACTCTTGCCTTGCCACTCTTCGGTCGGCAATATGGGTGTATGAGGAGAAGGCAAGGGAAGGTAAAGAAAAAAGGGTTTTTCATCCGAAGCATGTTCTTTTACATACTGAATTCCCCTTCGGAAAAAATTAGGCGTTACATCGTCGTGATCAAAGTCGCTGGCTGTGGGCCCTTTTCTCCACCACGAATATTTTCCTTTATTTTCTGTGATGGTATCCGGTAGTGCTGTGGCTTTTCCGTTTTCTACATATACATAAGGCGCCATATCCAGCGAGCCACTATGACCATAGGCATAATCAAACCCCAGATCGTTGGGATTGTTAGTGATCGGCCCTGCATAATCTATAGCATCAAAATCCTGTATATTCCATCCAGCACCTTTGTTTTCTACAGAATCAACAACAGACCAGTCCCACCCCAGGTGCCACTTGCCTATGTAGGCGGTTTGGTAACCCTGCGCCTTGAGCAAAGAAGCGGCTGTTGTTCGGCTCGAGGGAATCAGCGCCTTAGACTTGCCTGTAAGCACTCCCTGCTTTAAGCGAGACCGCCAGTTGTACCTGCCCGTGAGTATGCCATATCGGGTAGGCGTACACACCGACGAAGAAGTGTGAGCATCAGTAAATATCATGCCCTGAGCAGCCAGCTTGTCCAGGTGGGGAGTTGGAATTTTAGAATCCGGATTAAAAGCTCCCACATCGCCATACCCCAGGTCATCTGCCAACACGTAAATTATATTGGGTGGCTTAGGCGTTTCTTCTGTCGGTTGGTTACACGAAAAAAATAAAGGGCATATCAATAGCCCCACAAAAAAGGAATAGTAGTTTAGGTTCATTGCAATCTGTATTTTAGTTTAGTAGTGAACAGGCAAATTATCAAAAGCTATTCCAAAAACACAATACGACGCGGAAAACCGAACCTGACACCCTCTGGTATTCACTAAAATGAACCAAAGACTGTTTTCCATGCTACCCTTTTCGGTTTGTTACAAAAGAGGAGAGAAGGCCAAATGATTGAAAAATAAGAGAGGGATAAAAAACAAAAAGCAGCTGTAAAGCTGCTTTTTGTACCAGAGGCGGGACTTGAACCCGCACGACCCGAAGGTCACAAGATTTTAAGTCTTGCGTGTCTACCAATTCCACCACTCCGGCAGTTCTTCACGTGAGCGCATAAAAAAAGTGTATGCGCGATGCTATTGCACCTTCTCACTCACATACACTCTCACACTCAATTGGAGCGAAAGACGGGGTTCGAACCCGCGACCTCCACCTTGGCAAGGTGGCGCTCTACCAGCTGAGCTACTTTCGCATTATTATTTTTATTAGTCCTGCTGACCAAATGGGAGTGCAAAGATAGAAACCGGCTTTTATTTTTCAACTATTTGCAAATAAATTTTCACAAAGTTGATGAAAATTTTTCAGCTCCTGTTCTGCTGTTTTCTCTACCCCAAACAAATCTTCAGAAGCTAAAATCGTGTCTTCCAGCGGCTTCTTCTATTTTTTAGCAGCAATTTAACCTCCAACAGCAAGGGTTATCGGCTAATAAACATATCTTTGCGCCTTAATTTTTTTACGAGCAATGTCAGAAATCAGAAATGTCGCGATCATCGCACACGTTGACCATGGTAAAACTACCTTGGTTGATAAAATTATTTATGCTACCAACAGCCTAAACCGAAAACAGGACAACAAAGAGCTAATCCTCGACAATAATGACCTGGAGCGCGAACGCGGCATAACTATTTTGTCTAAAAATGTATCCGTAGAATACAAGGGGGTAAAGATCAACATTATCGATACTCCGGGTCACGCCGACTTTGGCGGTGAGGTAGAACGCGTACTCAGCATGGCCGATGGCGTAATTCTGCTGGTAGATGCCTTTGAGGGTGCTATGCCACAGACTCGCTTTGTGCTGAGCAAGGCTTTGGGACTTGGCCTCAAACCTATCGTAGTAGTAAACAAGGTAGACAAGGAAAACTGTCGTCCGGACGAAGTGCACGAAGAAGTTTTCGACCTGATGTTTAACCTGGAAGCTACCGAAGATCAACTCGATTTTGAAACCTTATACGGATCTTCTAAAAATGGCTGGATGAGCCATGACTGGAAACAGGAAACAGACAGCATCACACCACTGCTGGATACCATAATAAAAGTAATACCCCCTCCACAAAACCGTGAAGGTGTACTCCGTATGAAAATCACTTCCCTGGATTTTTCTTCCTTTACCGGCCGTATAGCCATAGGCAGAATATATCAGGGCAGCATAAAAGAAGGACAAAGCCTGGGGCTTACCAAGAAAGACGATACCATCAAGCGTGTACGCATCAAAGAACTTCACGTGTTTGAAGGACTAGGCAAAAGACGCGTAGAAGAGGTAGCCTGTGGCGACATCTGTGCTGTTACTGGTATCGAAGACTTTGATATAGGGGATACAATTACCGACTTTGACAATCCCGAACCCATGGAGCGCGTAGGTGTAGACGAGCCCACCATGAATATGCTTTTTACCATCAACAACTCTCCGTTTTTTGGTAAAGAAGGCAAGTTTGTTACTTCAAGGCACCTGCGTGACAGACTTTTTAAGGAAACAGAAAAAAACCTGGCACTGCGTGTAGAAACCACCGACTCTGAAGATAAATTTTTAGTGTACGGGCGTGGTGTACTCCACTTGTCGGTACTGATCGAGACCATGCGTCGCGAAGGATATGAATTGCAGGTAGGACAGCCACAAGTGATTTTCAAAGAAATAGACGGACAAAAGCACGAGCCGGTAGAACACCTGGTAATAGACGTGCCGGAGGAAACTTCTGGCAAAGCCATAGAACTAGTAACCAAGCGCAAAGGTGAACTTACAGTAATGGCCCCCAAAGGCGATGTGCAGCACCTGGAATTTAACATTCCTGCGCGTGGGCTTATTGGCCTCAGAAATCAAATACTAACTGCTACCGCCGGAGAAGCCGTAATGACGCACCGCTTCAACGGATACGAACCCTACAAAGGAGATATGCAGGGAAGGCAAAACGGGTCGCTCGTATCGATGGAGACGGGAGCCTGTACAGCTTATGCCATAGACAAACTGCAAGACAGGGGATTTTTCTTTGTAGATCCGGGAGAAGATCTATATGTAGGTCAGGTAATTGGCGAGCACTCCCGATCCAACGATCTGGCAGTGAACGTACAAAAAGGCAAAAAACTGACCAACATGCGTACATCCGGGTCTGACACGAACGTAAAAATTGCACCGGCTAAGAAGTTTTCGCTGGAAGAAGCACTCGAATACATCAACGAAGACGAATATGTGGAAGTAACGCCCCAGTCGCTTCGTATGCGAAAAATCGATTTCAGACCGTAAAAGAAACAACCTTTTACAGAAATAACTCAAAGCCTTTTCGATCGTCATCGAAAAGGCTTTTTTAATCTCCTATAAGTCAACCACTTCACAAAGAACCTTCCCGAAAGTGTTTAAAAGAAAGTTTTTTTATAACTTTTATCTTTCTTTAGCAAAATAACACTTATGAAGCTCGAAAAAATACTTGACCTCCTAAACTCGTTTGAAAAAAACGCTTTTCTAAAAACAATTGACAACATCATTTCCAATCAACCTAGAAATTTAAAAGCAATTGATAAAATTTTAAATAATGCTAGCGGAGATCTAAAGGCTATGGATAGTCAAAATATTGTAAAGGTGTTCGAACTCATCCAGCCAGAATTTTCGAATTACCTTTCGTACGAATTATCAAAGTCAACTAATCAATTAGGAATATTAAGTGATATACTTATCAGAGATGGTAATTGTATTATGAAACTCGATTGGTTTTCAAAGCTATATGATAGTGAAATCAAAAAACTTAAAACCAAAATCAAAAGCTTTGAACAGGATTTGAAATCAGAAAACTCAGAAATAGACAAAAGCCGGCAAAGAGATTACCAAATTTATCAATCTTGTGTAAGAACAGCTTATACAAATGATGACCAAAACAACCAGGAAAGAAAAATCACATTCGACGAGCAAACCATACTCAACACCCTTAGTATTGAGCTTGAACTTTCTAATGAAGAAATAAAACTGATCAACTACACTATATTACCCTTAACACAAATTGGGGTAGACACAGCAATTAATGACCTGAGAAACCTCGGCATTTTGTTTTTCTCAAAGAAGACAAACACCATATATGTTGCTGACGAATTAATTAGAATCACAAGACAAATAAAAGGAAAGCCAATTGCTGACAAGTTTTTCAGAAGGGTATTGCGTCAATTACGTGAACCATTGATAAATATGATTTGCAAAAAACACAATATCAACTGGAGGCTATCGAAAGAAGAAAAAATTAAAGAAATCATCAAAGAAGGTATTTCCATAAAAGGAATTCTTACGAATGACATTTTTAAAGAGGATACTTCACTAACAGAAAAAAAGAAATTCATCAACGAACTTTGTGATAAAAACCTAAAAATATCTCCTGCTATAAAAGGAGCCACTGTCTACGAAAAAGTAGATAGCATTATACAACACTTTAACACCATCGAAAGCGATGAAAAAGTGGGCATTTCTATTGAAGGATACGAAAAGATGCTTACAGAACTCGATAAGACAATACCTAAAACAAACACTTTCTTAAAAAAAGAATTTGAGCTTCAGGAAGAAACTGTAATGAGCAGCTCTTATCTGCTTAACTTTAATATTAAACCGAGGGATGTTCTCGAAATATTATCAGAAAATGAGCTGAAAAAACTTTGTGAGACACAATCTATATCTAGTCGTGGAGATATAATTTTCAACATACTTGAAAATTATAAAGACACAGAAAATTTATATTTAGAAAATTACAATACTATAGCCCATAGAGATTTAAAAAAACTAAAAGAAAACAGCATCACGATAAAAGAGAGTGAAATTGGTTTGTTGTTTGAAGATCTCACTAAAAACATCTTTTCCATGTTAGGGTTCTCCGTTGATGAAGAACTAAAAAAACGCCTAAACACAGCTAAGGATAAAATCGACATCATACTAAAAACATCAGAAAACGAAGTAATTTTAGTAGAATGCAAAACGAATAAAGATGGGGCCTTCAATAAATTCAGTTCCGTTTCCCGACAGTTAAAATCCTATATTAAACTAATCGAAAAAAATGAGCTAAGAGTCATTAAAACACTTCTCATTGGTCCCGAATTTTCGGATGACTTTATCAAAGATTGCGGACTGGATTATGAACTTAACCTTTCTTTAATTACCTCAAAAACACTATATCGAATCCTAGAATCCTTCAAAATCTCTAAAATGGAACAACTACCGTACAATCTACTAATGAGAGATGTTTTAATTCAAGAAGAAAGAGTCATAAAGGCCATTTCGAAATAAATGCAGCCTATCCAAGAATACCTTAACTCCATTGCTCCGATCAGCGAACAGGATTGGACATTTTTTTCCGGCAAACTCACCAAAAAGCATTATGCCAAAAACGAAAAGTTAATCAACGCTGGACAGGTTGAAAATCACATCGCTTTTATTGCTGAGGGTATGGTTAGATTGTACTATCCGGGCACAGATAACGATCGCACATTTGGCTTTGTTTTTGAAAATGAGTTTGTGAGCGCATACGACTCTTTCCTTACCCGCCAACCCTGCCAGTATCATGTGGAATGTCTTGCGCCTACTACCACATGGCTCATTAGCCATACCGACCTCCACGCAATCTACGAACACATTCCTGCCGGCCATCGAATTGGCCGCCACATAGCCGAACAGCTCTTTCTGATCAAATCCAAAAGAGAAGCCGCACTGCTGAGGCAAAGCGCCGAAGAGCGCTATCTGGCACTTTTTACCGAACGCCCACAGCTACTCAGGCACATTCCTCTCCGCCACATAGCTTCCTACATAGGAGTTACACCACAGGCATTGAGCAGAATTCGCAAGCGCATTTCTTAACTTAGGTTCATTGCCTGCTTGTACCGGTTTTCAGACTTTTGCAAAAAAAAGATGAAACCTCTCCTTGTACTTCTTACCGTTTTTGTGCTTTCTCTACTGGCAGGGCGCTTAGTGTCCGACAAACTACACTTTCGGCTGGCCGGCTGTATAGCCCTGTCGGCGATGCTGCTTTTTACTGCTCTGGGGCATTTTATTTTCACTCAAGGCATGGCAGCCATGCTACCCGAGATTATACCCTATCGTCGGGAGCTCGTTTATCTCACGGGCCTATTCGAAATTGTATTTGCCATTGGGCTCGTCCTGCCAGGCTTTCGCAAACTTACCGGTTGGATGGTCGTCGTTTTTCTGCTGCTGGTACTACCTGCCAACATCTACGCAGCTACACAGCACCTAAACTACCAAACGGGCATGCTCAACGGTCCGGGCTTGTCCTACCTTTGGCTAAGAGTTCCGCTACAATTGTTTTTTATTGGCTGGGCTTATTTGTCCGCCATTCGGGCTAGATAGGCAGTGCTAAGAAATTTTATACCTACTTTAAGATTCAAGAGGGTGCTCATGAAAAGCTCTAAAATACCGGTTTTCTTACGGCACCCGGTTATCGAATGATTCTCCGAAAACCTTTAATACTTTTCCAATAGTAATCTGCGGTGAGGTCAGACTCTATTACTCCCCGCGATGACGATGCGTGAATAAATTTTGGCTTGCCCCCATCTACTGCTGAGACCACCCCACTATGATACCACTTTTTGCCTTTTTTTCTAAACTTGAAAAACACAATATCTCCGGGGCGTATCCTCTTTGCCGATACTTTTTTGCCAAATTTTGACTGTGCCTTAGCTGTTCGGGGCAATTGATAATCTGCTTTTTCAAAGCATCGGAGCATCAAACCGGAGCAATCTATGCCACTGGCAGAAACGCCCCCATAACGATACGGCGTGCCCATGTAGGTTCGAGCTGTTGCGATAACTGTGTTCGTCTTTTGTTGCCTTATTTTCTTTTTTTTCTGCGCCACTCCCTCTTGCGGCAGTAGCATTACCAACCCAAAAAGCAAAAACAAACCGAAGATACGTTTAATCATAATTGTGTGAAGTTTTCTTTTTTGCAGGTAGCTCAGTCAGGCTAACGGCTTTTCCTGTTTGGTATTATGCTGTTTTTATGGAAAATGTAATCGAAAGGGCAGAAAAAAAGCGACCATTGGTCGCTTTTTTATATTCTACAATTCTATATAAGAATTACGCATTGTTTTGTTTTTTGATCAAATTCAAAGCAGAACCCGCTTTGAACCACTCGATCTGACTCGCATTGTAAGTATGATTTACAACGATAGTATCCTCACTGCCATCGGCATGCTTGGCTACCAGTGTAAGTGGCTTACCCGGAGCGAAATCTACCAAGTCTACAAAGTCGAAAGAATCGTCTTCCTGAATTTTGTCGTAATCTGCCTCATCGGCAAAAGTCAACGCCAGCATACCTTGCTTTTTCAGGTTGGTTTCGTGAATTCTTGCAAACGACTTCACCAAAACGGCTGACACACCCAGATGACGGGGTTGCATAGCCGCATGCTCTCTTGAAGATCCTTCGCCGTAGTTGTGATCTCCCACTACTATAGACGCTACTCCTGCAGCTTTATAGGCTCGCTGTGTATCCGGCACTGGACCATACTCTCCTGTCAGTTGGTTTTTCACTTTGTCGGTAGCATCGTTAAATGCATTTACCGCTCCCGTTAGGGTGTTGTTTGCTATATTATCCAGGTGACCTCTAAAACGCAACCAAGGCCCTGCCATAGAAATGTGGTCAGTAGTACACTTGCCCTTAGCTTTGATGAGCAATTTTGCTCCTGTTATGTTCTGGCCGTTCCATGGCTCAAATGGTGTAAGCAGTTGTAGTCTTTTCGACTCTGGACTTACCACTACTTCCACTCCTGATCCGTCTTCTGCAGGCGCTTTGTATCCGGCATCTTCTACATCAAATCCTTTAGGAGGCAATTCCCATCCAGTAGGAGGATCCAGCTTCACCTCTTCGCCTTTGTCGTTTGTCAGAGTATCTGTCATGGGGTTAAACCCAAGCTTACCTGATATAGCTATGGCTGCTACCATTTCCGGCGATGTTACAAATGCGTGTGTGTTTGGGTTGCCGTCCGCTCGCTTAGCAAAGTTTCTGTTGAACGAATGTACAATGGTGTTTTTCTCACCCTTTTCAGCTCCTGATCTTGCCCATTGTCCTATACATGGTCCACATGCGTTGGTAAAAACCTTAGTGCCTAATTGTTCGAAAGTATCGATAATACCATCGCGCTCGATGGTGTAGCGTACCTGCTCCGATCCGGGATTGATGCCAAACTCTGCTGCAGGCTTCAATCCTTTGTCTACTGCCTGCTTGGCTATAGATGCAGCTCTGGACATATCTTCGTACGATGAGTTAGTACAAGACCCAATCAGCCCCCACTCTACTTTAGTAGGCCAGTCATTGGCTTCTGCTTTGGCCTGCATTTCAGATATAGGAGTAGCCAAATCGGGAGTAAATGGACCGTTTACATGCGGCTCCAGCTCCGATAGGTTAATTTCTATTACCTGATCGAAATATTGTTCAGGGTTTGCATACACTTCTGCATCACCTGTCAGGTGTTCTTTCACACCGTTGGCCAGATCAGCTACTTCTGCTCTGCCTGTGGCTCTCAGGTAACGCTCCATAGACTCGTCGTAACCAAAAGTAGAGGTAGTAGCTCCTATCTCTGCTCCCATGTTACATATCGTACCTTTACCAGTACACGAAAGGCTTTGCGCACCTTCGCCAAAATATTCTACTATAGCTCCGGTTCCTCCTTTTACAGTAAGAATACCGGCTACTTTCAAAATCACATCTTTGGGTGCTGCCCAACCGTTGAGTTTTCCGGTTAGTTTAACACCAATTAGTTTAGGAAACTTAAGTTCCCAGGGCATATCAGCCATTACGTCTACTGCATCTGCTCCTCCTACGCCTACTGCTACCATACCCAATCCTCCGGCGTTTACAGTATGCGAATCGGTACCGATCATCATACCTCCCGGAAATGCATAGTTTTCTAACACCACCTGGTGAATGATACCTGCGCCGGGCTTCCAGAATCCAATACCATATTTGTTGGACACAGACTCCAGAAAGTTAAATACTTCGTTGCTGGTGTTGATGGCATTTTGCAAATCTGCAGCAGCTCCTACCTTGGCCTGAATCAGGTGGTCGCAGTGCACTGTAGTAGGCACAGCTACCTTTTTCTTGCCAGCCTGCATAAATTGCAACAGGGCCATTTGAGCAGTAGCATCCTGGCAGGCAATCCTGTCGGGTGCAAAATCCACATAAGAGCTGCCTCGCTCGTACACTTCGGTTGGCATTCCCTGAGAAAGGTGAGAATAGAGAATTTTCTCAGCCAGTGTCAGCGGCTTGCCGGTTACTTCTTTTGCTTTATTCACTCGCTCGCCTATTCTCTCATAGACAGCCTTAATCATGTCTAAATCAAATGCCATAAATAATGTATAGTTTGTATTTAAATTGTATATACTATTTTTTACCGGTTTGGACAGGTATACCAAACGGATGGCAAAAATATATAAATTCACTTACAATCACTGACTTATGTCCGGTGAAAATACGCTATCAATTGACAGATTTAATGCCACTCCATCTAAACTGATTTTGAATCTAAAAAAAAAGGCTGCCAGGTGAAATACTCACCCAGACAGCCCTACTAATGAACTGTGTTATTTCCGGCAATTACAACTCGGGAGCTTCCGGAAAATCAATGGCAAAATCTGCCAGGTTGTGGATGTAGTTGCTAATCACTTTATCTCCTACAGCAATCACCACATCAATGAGATTGGCTTCTGTATAACCAGCTGCAAAAAAGCTGTCTTTTACTTCCTGACTTACTTTGCCTCTGTTTTCTACCACAGCAGCTGTCAGTTTCACCAAAGCATCCAGTTTGGCGTCAAACGAAGCTGATCCTTTTCTCAGCTCGATTACCTGCTCATCTGTAAATCCATTCATTTTGCCCAGCACAGTGTGTGCCGACTGGCAATAGCGACAGCCGTTGATCTGGCTGGTCACCAGGTTTACCACTTCTTTCTCCTTTGCCTTTAGTGTGGTCTTTCTTCCCTGAAAGCCGAGGTAATCTCCCAATGCTGTTTCATTTTTTGCATAGTATGCATACAGGTTGGGCACAAAACCGAGTTTGCTTTTCAGGTCATCAAAAATCTGCTGATTGTTTGCGGATACTTCTTCTCTTGTTGGAATTTTAAAATCTGACATTGTCTTTTCTTTTTAGTTTGTTAATTAAATCGACAATGCAAATTTGTGAGGAGTACACCGGGCAGATATAGGCAATTTTGCCCCCGGTGTAGTCAATTTTTCCTTTGTTCAAAAAAAGCAGCTAATACCAGAGGTTCCGCTTTTAGAATTAAACTCTCCAAAAGTTGAATTGATAGGATTTTTCCGGCAGGAAATGACCCGTATTGGTACTTCAACCTATCGGAATGACAAACTTTTGGAGAGGTTTCCGCATGACTTTCTTTAAAAGCGGAATCCCTGAGCTAATACAGTGTAGCATATTTGAAAACTGTGCAAAATGCTGGCTTTGTATCTTCTAAATTTAACCGATGCACTAATCCGGGGTTACTCCTGCTCCCGGTACACCGACGGAGAACATCCCTGTCGGTTTTTGAAAAAGCGACCAAAGGCCTGTGTGTCTTCAAAGCCTAATTCGAAAGCTATTTCTTTCACACTTTTATCTGTGTAGGAAAGCTGCCTGCGGGCTTCCAGCATTCTGCGCTCGTGTATGTATTCCAGGGGTGTTTTGTGAGATAATCTGGCAAAAAGGTTGGATAGGGTTTTGGGCGATTTGTTTAGCAGATCGGCATATTCCGCTACCGTATGTTTGGTTTTAAAATGCTGCTCTATCAGGTAGTTGTATTCTCTCACTATATCGGCTTGTTGATCGGGTAGGGTATCGTAATTGACCTGCGACCTATACAGTCGGGTGCACAAGATCAAAAACCGCTTTAACATCATCTGCAACATTTCGAGCTGAAGACTGTCCTGAGTGTTGAGCTCCATCACAAACATTTCATAGACAATTTCAAAACTCCTGACTTCATGCGCCGGTATGTGTATGACCGGTAAGTTAGACGCACCAAAAAACAATATTCCCTTGCAGCCTACTTCACTGTCGTGCTCTTTGATACAAAAAAAAGGGCGATTGAAGCGGATCAACCTCACTTCAGTTATCTTTTTTACAGCCACATTGTGAAATTCTGTAAGGCAAACTATCTGATCAGCAAAAAAGCTATGCTCCATCCCATCAATAATCAACTCATTGCCTTCTTTGGTAAACCACAGCAATGACAGTTCGTTTTCGGCCGACTCCTTGAGGTAGTGGCAATTGTCTTTTGTAACCGTAGTAATGTTGAGGTGTTCTTCTGTATTCCCCTGATAGGTCATTTGATTTTTAATTTTTGTTTTCCAAAACAAGTACTTACAACAAAAAGTTTACTTCTTCCTTGGTGAGTTTAGTGCTACCCACCTACACTTCCTTAGTTCCTCGCTGGTTTTTCGAATAGGAAAAAGACAATGTTTATCACTTAAATAGATGAAGATGAATTCTCCAAAACCATTCGCATTGCCCTTTATTCAATCTTCAACTAATAGTACCCTGCGTATATTGCTCTGGTTCTACTTTTTCTTTTGTTTTTCCGTACCCACTGTGGCAGAAGGTATAACTATTGCCTACGTGAATGACATGAGACAAAATAACTTCAGCTACAAGGCTAGTGTTCCTGCTATAGGGATATCTATTAACTATCGCTTTGCTTTGATGAATCAACTGATCGGAGCAAATTAATCTTTGTGATTTTCTTCAAGTTTGCGCTTTAGGTATTCGCGCTCAGTATGGTTTTTTGCCAGTGCTACTGCCTGTAAGAGTGCTTTTCGTGCTGCTGAGTGTTGGCCTTTTTCGCTAAGCAAATCTCCCTTAATAGCATAGTAGAGGTGGTTTTCTCTTACAAATGGCTCTTTTTTTTCTATTTCCTCCAGGTTTGACAGTGCTTCGTCTACAGATCTGGCTTTGGCCAGCACTACCACGCGATTGAGCCTGGCTACCGGTGTTGGATTGATCCGTATCAGTATATCATAGAGCTGCAGTATTTCTGTCCAGCGGGTATCGGCATAGCGAGCCGCCCGACAGTGCAGCCCACTGATAGCCGCCTGTAGGTAGTAGCTATTAAGAAAAGCTCCGGTTGTGGCCCGCTCCAGATAGCTAATGCCCTGCTCTATATAGTGCTGATTCCAGGCTTTTCTATCCTGATTTTCCAGTGTGATCAACCTGCCCAGGGTGTCGGTGCGTGCTTCGAAACGGGACGCATGAAAATACATGAGACTCATAAGTGCATTGGTAGCGGGAGTATTACAGGCCTCATTAGCCAGCAAAATACCGTTGAGCCGTATGGCTTCATCGCAGAGTTCTTTTTTTACCAGGCCATGCCCTTCGGTAATCTTATACCCCTCGTTGAACAGGAGGTAAATAATGTGCAAAACCGTTCCCAACCGCTTCTTTATTTCTGCTTTTGGAGGCAAAAGTAGTGGTATATTTTCCTGCTGAAATTTTTTGCGGGCGCGGGTATACCCCTTAGCAACTGTCTCTTCTTTTTTGAGCAGAGCTCTGGCAATTTCCTTTACTGAAAGTCCTCCTAATATTTTAAGGGTAAGAATAATCTGATACTCTACACTCAGTGTAGGATGACAGCAGGCAAACATCATTTTGACCATGTCGTCTGGTATAGACTCCATATCCGGCTCGCGGGCCTCTTCGCTATACGATTCAGAGAGAATGTCTGCCTGTCGGTTTTTTGCTTTTTTGCGCAGGTGGTCTATCATCTTGTTCGAAGCTACAGTAGCTATCCAACCCGACGGGTTGTTGGGTATGGCAGAAAATGGCCAGGTTTGCATAGCTTTTAGCAACGCCTCCTGTACGGCATCTTCAGCCATTGCTAGGTGGTCGGCACCATACTTAGCTGTAAGGTAAGACACTATTTTGCCGTACTCTTCCCGAAAATAATGATCGACCAGCTTTGTTACCTTATCCGTCATATTTTTTGCTTTTCTAAAACTAACACCAATGCTCCAAAGCACCTATTCAGGTGCTACGAAACATTGGTGTTTATTTTTTATGTTCAAACGGAAAGCTTGACAAGCGTTATTGGAGTTTTGCTTCTTATAGATAAACAAAAAATGCCCGACTGAACAACAATCGGGCATTTTTTTAGAACGGATTTGCTTTACATTTCCATCAGGTTAATGGGGCGCACTTCTACGGTTCCGTTCATTTCATGCACGGGACAGCCTTTGGCCATCTCAGTAGCGTGATCCATATCTTTGGCTGGCAACAAAAGGTATCCACCTACCATTTCCGTGCCTTCTGCAAAGGGGCCATCGCTCACTACTGAGCCGCCTCCCGACACTACTTTGCCTTCTGCATCCAGGGGAAATCCTTCGGCTTTTATCTCAGCCATCCATTTGCCCCATTTTTCCATGTGGGCCTGAAATTCTTCAGGGGATAGCTGACTGAACTTTTCATCACCTCCCCTAATCAAGTACAAAAACTGTTTCATAAGTTATCTTTTTCTTACCAGACGAACAGCTCCTGTACAAATGGACAATTTTTTATTTTTTTTATGCTACTTAAAAAAATAAAGATAGCAGGAACTACACGTTGAATCTAAAGTGCATAATATCACCATCCTTCACTACATATTCTTTTCCTTCTATGGCTAGTTTTCCGGCTTCTTTACACCCTGTCTCTGTTTTGTAAGTCTGGTAATCTTGCAGCTTGATCACCTCTGCTTTAATAAAGCCTTTTTCAAAATCGGTATGGATAACACCTGCTGCCTGCGGAGCTTTCCACCCTTTGCGGATAGTCCAAGCGCGCACTTCCTGAGGGCCTGCAGTAAAATACGTAATGAGGTCGAGCAATGCGTAAGATGCCCGTATCAGCTGATCCAGCCCCGACTCCTTCAATCCATACTCTCCCAAAAACATTTCTTTTTCTTCGGGATCTTCCAGTTCAGCGATTTGCGACTCTATAGCAGCGCTCACCATGATTACCTGTGCGTCTTCCGCTTTTACAGCTTCTCTCAGCGCTTCAACATGCTCATTTCCGGTGAGGATGGCTCCTTCTTCTACATTCGCTGCATATATTACCGGTTTTATAGTGAGTAACTGCAGAGGCTTTATTTCAGCAAATTCTTCATCGCTCATTTCAAGAGAGCGCATATTTTGCCCTGACTCCAGGTGTGTTTTGGCTTTTTCCAGCACCGGCAGTTCTTTTTTTGCAGCAGCATCACCGGACTTTGCAATTTTGCTCACGCGCTCTATTTTCTTATTCACCGACTCCAGGTCTTTGAGCTGCAGCTCGGTATCGATTACTTCTTTATCGAAAACAGGGTCAACTTTGCCCGCTACGTGTACGATATTGTCGTCTTTGAAGCAACGAATCACATGAATGATGGCATCTACCTCCCTGATGTTGGCCAAAAACTTATTGCCCAGTCCCTCTCCTTTGCTGGCGCCTTTTACCAGTCCGGCTATATCTACAAATTCGATCACCGTAGGCAATACCTTTTGAGGGTTTACCAGCTCTTTAAGGATTTTAAGTCGCTCGTCGGGTACGGTAATCACGCCCACATTGGGTTCTATCGTACAAAAAGGAAAGTTTGCTGCCTCAGCTTTTGCGTCGGATAGCGCATTGAAAAGTGTTGATTTTCCTACATTAGGCAAACCAACTATCCCACATTTTAATGCCATCTACTATTTGTTTGTTTTTACCTGAAATATCTGATACCGCTTAAAACCCCAGTTGATTTCCATCACCGATACGCGTATGATGGTGTACACCGGAATGGCGGCTATCATGCCGGGAATACCTCCCAGCGTAGCGGCGGCAAAGATAACAACAAATATTTCTAGTGGATGGGCTTTGACTGATTTTGAAAAGATTAGCGGCTGGAAGATCACATTGTCCATAGCCTGTACTACTGCAAATACCGATACGATTTTTACGATGATAATAAGGGTAGTATTGTCGATAGCAAAATGACCGCTGGTAGACAACCCCACAATAATACCAAATATGGCTCCCAACAGCGGCCCCAGGTAAGGAATGAGGTTGGCCAGAGCTGCAAATACTGCTATGGTAATGGCATAGTTGACTCCAAATATGGTGAGTCCCAGTGCGGCTACAGAGAATATAGCCATCATCTGTAGTGTGAGTCCTATCAGGTAGTTGGAAAGAAGTTTTTCGATTTTGAATACTGCCGAAATAAATACCTCGAAGTATGCATTGGGCACCAGGGCTATCATCTGCCGGCTCAGGAGGCCATTTTCATAGAGCAGAAAAAACGTGATAAACAATATGGCCATGATACTGACAAACACAGTGCCGGTAAATGTGAGCAGGTTGTTGAGCAGCTCTTGTATATTGATGTTGCTTACAAAATCGATGACAGAATCCTTAAGTCCTTCGTTGTAGCTGATGCGATCGGCTTCTATGATTCCGTTTTGTACCAAAAAGTTTTCCAGAGAGACTAAGGGGCCCGTCAGGTTTTCGTAAAGCACTTCCTTGTTGAGGTTAGATATAACCTCAGTTTGCTCTATAACCAACGGAACAAACAACAGGATAAACAATGAAATAACCAGTGCTACTAAGCCAAAGGATATTAATATGGCTACAATACGAGGCACTTTGACTTTGAAGATATAAGTACGGCTTATGAAGTTGGTGAGTGGCCGGAGTATGGTAGCCAGCACCAGCGATATACTGATGTAAATAAATATATCTGAAAAAAGCCAGGCCACTAACACAAAGAGGCTGGCTATTAACACAATGTAGAAGAGTGTTTTGTTGATCATAACCAAAAATAACAAAAAAAGTGTGTGCGACTCAAGCAAGGGTATAAATCTACCAAAGATTCCTTCCCAGGCTAGAGTTTGTCTCTATAAGTTTCGCTTCGCTAAAGTTGTGGGAGGGGAGACAGCCCCACTGATTATTTGGAAGACCTTTTTATTTTCACCGGATACTGACTGGTATGAAAAATATCTGTGACGATTATCAATCTATGTATCGGGTGATACTCATATATGATTTTATAACTGGCCTCAACTAAATATCTACTATCCTGACCAACATCTGTAAGCAAAGGTTCTTTTTGGCCAGAATCAGGAAAGTTTTTTAACTGTTCTACACGGTCAAAAACTCTAGCAATCAGTTTGTTTGCTTGCTCAGGGGATTTCTCCTTATAGGTAATGTACGCATGAATTTCGTCCAGACACCCAAGTGCAAAAGGCGTCCAATTAAGGCTTATTTCTTTATTCTGCATTCTTGCTCGCAAAATACGCCCTGGCTTCTTGCTGACTGATCAAATTATCTTTTTCTATAGCTTCTCTGGACAATTTCTGTCTCTGAAAAAAATCCTCTTTGCTCATTGACTGTAAGTTTCGCTCATATCTTTTAGCCTTTCCATATGCGAGCATGTTTTTGATCGCCTCGACTAAATGCATGTCTTCCACTTTGTCAAGTTCAGACTTTATGTATTCTTTTTCGGCTCTTAAGTCCATAATGCATTTTCCTTTTTTCAAAGTTAACGATTTGATGGCATTATTGATTTCCCCCCGTTCACAAAACTTTCGTTCGCCTGTTTTAGGGAGTTGATCCCACTCATTTGATTAGCCAATAGTCTAACCCTGAGCTATCTAAAATAGCAGCGCTACCAAACAACAAAGGCTACCCGAAAGGCAGCCTTCAAAAATATTGTTTTTCTTCAGTTCAGTCCCACTTGAGCTCGGTATCGTCATCCGAGTCGGTATTGGGTGCGTTTACAGATTCGCTCTCAGCATAATCTTTGTCACGGTCAAATTCTTCAAAATCCACATCGGGAAGCAAATCATTCTTTACATGATTTACCGTATTGTTCAATGCGTCAACAAACTTATTAAAGTCTTCTTTGTACAGAAAGATTTTGTGTTTTTCATAGAAAAAACCTTCTTCACCATCTTTGTACCTTCTCTTGCTTTCGGTAATGGTTAGGTAATAATCATTTGATCGAGTGGCTTTGATATCAAAAAAATAGGTTCTCTTTCCGGCCCTCACCCTTTCTGAGTATATTTCCTGCCTGTCATTATCCTTGTGCTCTTCCACTTTTAGTCTTTTTTATGCGTTTGAAGTTAGATTTTGCGTTTTCTTTTATTATTAAAACGTTTAAATATAGTATAATTTGGAATACAAAAACAATTTGACTAAACATAATCACAATATCTTTTTGGTTAGTTCATCTTTATTTCTTAAATACCCCCGCTAAAAGGCCATCTTCATTAAATTGCGCGTGCGGCAAAAAGATCCCTTTTCTACAACCTATTTTGACATATCGCCTACATGAAACTCGACATAGACAAACTCAAGGAATTTTCTAATATCGAACTTCTGGCTCGCCAGTTAGTGGAGGGATTTATTACAGGTCTGCACAAGTCTCCCTACCACGGTTTTTCGGTAGAGTTTGCCGAGCACCGACTCTACAACTACGGCGAGAGCACCCGCCATATCGACTGGAAAGTATATGCCAAAACCGATCGCCTATATACCAAACGCTACGAAGAGGAAACCAACCTGCGGTGCTTCATGGTACTCGACAACTCGTCTTCCATGTACTACCCCGAACCCGGACACGACAAAATCAAATTTTCTATCATGGCTGCTGCTGCCCTCGCTTTTTTGCTTCAAAAACAACGCGATGCAGTAGGGCTTTACACTTTCTCGGACAACATAGAAGTACAAACCGAAATAAAATCTACCGCTACCCATGTACACAAGCTGCTGATCGAATTGCAAAAAGTATTTGACGGCCCCAAGACAAGTAAAAAAACAGACGTACCTGCTGTCCTTCATCAGATAGCCCGCAAAATACACAAGCGATCGCTGGTCATAATTTTTAGCGATATGTTTCAAAATGCCAGCAAACAGGAAGAGATGTTTACAGCCCTGCAGCACCTCAAGCACAACAAACACGAAGTGTTGCTCTTTCATGTGAATGACAAGCGTACCGAGCTCGATTTTGAATTTGACGACCGCCCCTACAAATTTCATGATCTGGAAACCGGCGATGTATTAAAGCTGACCCCCACCGAAATAAAGCAGGCCTACCAGCACAAGATGAAAGCCTATTATAAGGAGTTGTTTTTGAAATGCTCACAACTCAAGATCGATTTTGTAGAGGCAGATATACACGACAGCTTCGACAAAATTCTAAGTGCCTTTCTGATCAAGCGAAGCAAAATGAAATAAACCTCCCTGTCGTAAAACTGTACTATAAATAGATCGACCAACGTACATAACCTACACGTAACACGCTCATTTATAACACCCAAAACAGTCTCTGCCGTTTTTTTACCTAGCCGCATCCTATTTTCACCAGCAGGGCGGTTTGTGTTTTTTTGTTATTTTCAAAAAAGACAAAAACAATCATTACTATAACATAATCTTACCATTACCTCCATTTAACAAATGGCCTCCATTATTGTAGGTGACAAATCACCTGCCAATGGATTACCCCTTCAAAAAACCATTTCACCACGAACTGGTCGCTGAGCTAAACAGCTTCACTGCCCAACAAGCCACTCGATTTCCAGCCAAAGACATTCTCAAAATGGACATGCACTGCCACGACTACAACAGTGACGTGCCCGACGAGCTAATAGGCAGGATACTAAAAGCCCCCGAAACCTGGCTACCTACCGAGCGTCTGCTCGATACGCTAAAAAAACGAGGTTGTGATGCTTTCACCATTACCAATCACAACAACGCCCGCTCCTGCTACGAGCAGCAAGACAAAGGGCTGGACATACTCACTGCCGCCGAGTTTAGCTGTATGGTGCCCGACTTCAAGGTGGGCATACACGTGCTCACTTATGGTTTTAGCCCGGAGCAGGAGGTAAAACTCAACAAACTGCGAAAAAACATTTACGACTTTCAGGAATACACCTGCGAGCACGACATACCCACCATATGGGCGCATCCCCTCTACCACTATACTGCCGGAGTGCCCCCCTATCGCTTTTTCAAAAAAATGGCCTTGCTGTTTGAGCGCTTCGAGGTGATAAATGGCCAACGCGACACCTGGCAAAACATGCTCACCAAATCGTGGATAGAAAGCCTGGATGAAGAGGCCATTGACAACCTGATGAAAGAGACCGGTCTGGACTCCAGACACTATTGCCGCAACATTTACAAAAAATCTATGTCGGCAGGGTCAGATAGCCACATGGGTATATTTTCCGGGCTTACCGGTTCGTACCTCTACGTACCCAACCTGGCAAATAAAAAAGAACGTACTCCGCTCTCCGAGCTGGCGCTGGAGGCCATCAAAAAAGGAAATATAGCTCCCTATGGCACCCATAGCAGCTATGAAAAAATGACCATCGCATTTCTGGACTATGTGTGTCAGATAGCTCTGTATCACAAAGATCCGGGCATGATGCGGATCATGCTGCACCGTGGCAAAACCAAAGACAAAATACAGGCACTGTTTCTCTCCAATGCTTTTGCAGAGCTTCGCAGACACAAAACCACCATGCGCTTTGTCGAGCTGTTTCACAATTGTTTTGCAGGTATCAAGCCACATTTTGCCAAGCGGTGGCTCGTATCCAAGGCATACAAGCCGGTATTTGATGAAGCCATGGCCATAGCCGATACCACTCAAAAAGACCCTGACAATCTGGTCGAATCCTTTGAAGAATCTATTTTTTCGATCAGCAACCAACTGAATACCATACTGTCTGAGCGGCTAAGCAAAAAAATAGAAAAACTAAATACGGATGCCAACTGGAAAGGGCTCACTCCCGAAAAGCTGATAGAGCAGGTAGAAATGCCCAGCGAGATTCGCAAACTATGGGGCAATAGCAGCAGCGACAAAACCCTGCCCGACATGGGCAAATTTCTCGACGGGCTTTCCTTTCCCTTTCTGGCTTCAAATTTTATTCTGGCGGCCAACTTTACCAGCACCAAAGTGCTCTACAATACCCGTCCTTTGCTGGAGGAGTTTTCTCAGAAAATAAAAAAGTTTGAACATCCCAAAAAGATGCTTTGGCTAACCGACACCTACGAAGACAAAAACGGAGTGTCTATGGTATTGCAGTCGATGCACAAAAAAATAAAGGACCAAAACCTGCCCATAGACATACTGGTGTGCAGCAACAGCCTGCAACCTGACGATCACCTGATCGTGCGGCAGCCGCTTTCTGAGTTTAATTTGCCTTTTTATCAAAATCAGCCCATTCGAGTACCCAACATGCTGGACATCCACCGTGTATTTCTGGAGGGCGAGTACGACCGCATCATGTGCAGTACCGAAGGACCTATGGGGCTGGTGGCTCTTTATCTCAAAAACGCCTACAACGTGCCCTGCTACCACTACCTCCACACCGATTGGATTACTTTTTCGAAAAAGGTATTTGGCTTTGACCCAGACAATGTGAGTCGTGTCAGACGCTTTCTTAGAGCTTATTACAAAAAATTCGACAAGCTTTTTGTACTCAACAAAGACCAACAAAAGTGGCTCAAAAGCAAAAACATGGGTTTCAAACCCTCTAATGTACTGCGTACCGCGCACTGGGTAGAAGATATTTTTACCCCTCAAAAAACCAACAAAACCAACGCTTTTGGTATAGACAACCACAAACCGGTACTGCTCTATGCCGGCAGAGTAAGCAAAGAAAAAGGCGTAATGGAGCTGCCGGAAGTTTTTGCCAGGGTAAAAGCCCGAATCCCGGATGTAGAACTGGTGATTGCCGGAAAAGGACCCGCAGAAGAAGAACTCCAAAAGGCTCTGCCCGACGCTAAATACCTTGGATGGGTAGATCACAACCTTCTTCCGCAACTGTACTCAGCTGCCGACCTGCTTTTACTCCCCTCTAAATTCGATACGTTCAGTGTAGTAGTGCTCGAGGCTATTAGCTGTGGATTGCCCGTAATGGCCTACAACATCATGGGCCCGAAAGACATCATCAAAAAAGATGAGAATGGTTTTTTAGTAAAAAAGCAATCCGAAATGTCCGCCAAAATCATCAAATACCTCAAAGACACGGACATGCAACGAGACTTTAAAAAATCGGCACTTAAAAGAGCCAAACGCTATAAATCTGAAACGATACTCCATGAATTACTTTACGAAACAGGACTCCACGCCAGTTGATGAGGGAGACGACACAGTCCTGAAAAGGCCCGTAAAAGAAGATTGGACATGGTGGAAACACGGCGTTTTTTACCATATCTACACACAGAGCTTTTACGACAGCAACGGCGATGGCATAGGCGACTTGCAGGGCATCATACAAAAACTCGACTACCTCGAATCTCTCGGGATTGATGCTATCTGGCTATCGCCCATATACTCCTCGCCCATGCACGACAGTGGGTACGACGTGAGCGACTACCGTAGTATCGACAGGGTATTTGGTTCTATGTCGGATTTCAAACAGCTCATTTTCGAGTGCCATACCCGTGGCATTCGTCTCATTCTGGACATGATCATGAACCACACTTCGGTTGACCACCCCTGGTTCAGGCAATCGCGCTCAGACAAAACCAACCCAAAACGCGACTGGTACATCTGGAAAGACGGTAAAAAAGGCAGTCCTCCCAACAACTGGAAGTCTGCTTTTGGAGGCAGTGCCTGGCAATACGACGAACTTACGGGACAATACTACCTCCATTCGTTTCTGAAAGAACAACCCGACCTGAACTGGCGCAGCAAAAGCCTGCGGAAAAAGTTTTTTGAGGAGATAAAATACTGGCTCGACATGGGTGTAGACGGCTTTCGGCTGGATGCCATCAATATGATTGGCAAGGACAAGCATTTTCGAGACAACCCCGGCCCACTCGGATGGTTCAATCTGGGCGAAAATCTACTCAACCGCAACGCTCCCCGCTCGCATAAAATCGTACGCAAGCTGCGCAAACTCATGAACAGCTACGACGACAAAATCATAGTAGGGGAGATTTTTGCACCTCCACCGGGGAGCCCCAAAATAGCGGCCAGCTACCTGGGCAATGGCGAAAATCAATTGCACATGGCTTTTGATTTTTCGCTCATATTTCAGCGGTGGAGCGCCACACACTACTACAAGGCTATAGAAAACTGGTACCGCCAAATACCTAAAAAGGGATGGCCAAGCTTTGTCTTTTCTAATCACGACCTGTTCAGAAGCAAAAACAGGCTGGGGGTAGGCAAAAACAAAGAAGACAAGGCCCGATTGATGGCCGTACTGCTACTCACTCTCCGAGGCACGCCCTTTATCTACTATGGCGAAGAACTGGGTATGGAAAATGCCAAAATAAGCAAGGACGAAATTGTAGACCCGCTCGGCAAAAAGTACTGGCCCCTGTTTGCCGGCAGAGATATGGCTCGCACTCCCATGCAATGGACAAACGACCGATATGCTGGCTTTTCTTCGTTTGAACCCTGGCTACCGGTGCATAAAAACTTTGAAACGATTAACATTCAAAACCTTGAAAACGAACAGGGGTCAATATTGAACCTGTACAAAAAGCTGATTCAGCTGCGCAGAGATTATCCATCACTGAGCATGGGCGAATGGAAACCCAAAATAAAAGGAGAAAATGGGCTGATTTCATACTACCGCATCTACAAAAACAGAAAAATACAGGTTATTCTCAATTTTACAGGAAATAAAAAAACCTATAAAAATGGGAAAGAGGTATTTTGGAAAGTACTCTTATCTACGCAACGCAGACAAACCAATGACGTAGATTTTAATCATTTTGAATTGCTGCCTTACGAGGGGATAATACTCAAGCTTTTATAACGACACTGATCTGATTAAGCTCCATAAAGAAGGGGCAGCCACATTTAATTGCTACGACCTATAGCAACCGTTAATAATTTGAGTATGATATGGGAGAAGCCACACGCATCAGCGAAAAGTTATTTCCATGTTCTACAGTTCTACATGCAATGTCCCTTGATACAGGTACTCCGTGGTTCAATCGATGCAAACAAATGAGTATATTGCTACTTTATCCAAACACACACCCAATATGAACAAACAACTGATAGTAGCCAAAAGACCTGTAGGATTGCCCGACGCATCTACCTGGACACTCCGCCAAAGCGACCTACCCGAAATCCAGGAAGGACAGGCATTGATCAAAGTGCACTATGTATCGTTGGATCCTGCTATGCGAGGCTGGCTCAACGAATCCAAATCGTATATAGAACCTGTAAGTATAGGCGATGTAATGCGTGCCGGCACAGTAGGGGAAGTGGTGGCTTCTAAAAACGACCAAATGCCTGAAGGAGCCTTCTTTTCCGGCTGGGGTGGCGTGCAGCAGTATGTGGCTACCGACGGCAAAGGATGGCACCCCGTAGATCCTAAACTAGCCCCCCTGCCTCTGTACATTGGCACACTGGGTATGCCGGGCATGACGGCCTACTTTGGCCTGCTCGACATAGGCCAGCCCAAAGAAGGTGAAACCGTAGTAGTATCTGGTGCTGCGGGTGCTGTAGGCAGCCTCGTGGGGCAAATTGCGAAAATAAAGGGGTGTCGGGTAGTAGGTATAGCCGGAGGCAAAGACAAATGCAACTACCTGACCAGCGAGCTCGGCTTTGATGAAGCCATAGACTATAAAGAAGGCAAAGTAAAGACAGCTCTTCACACACTTTGCCCGGAAGGCATAGATGTGTACTTCGACAATGTGGGTGGTGAAATCCTCGATGCTGTGCTCACCAAAATCAACATGAAAGCCAGAATAGTGATATGTGGCGCCATATCCCAATACAACAATACTACTCCCATAAAAGGCCCGTCAAACTATCTCTCCCTACTCGTAAACAGAGCCAGAATGGAGGGTATGGTGGTATTCGACTTTGCGCCTCGATACGGGGAGGCAGCCCGACAAATGGCGGGGTGGCTACAAAGCGGTCAATTAAAATCGAAAGAACATATCGTAGATGGCATTGAAAATTTCCACGATGCTTTTCTGAGGCTTTTTTCCGGAGAAAAACTGGGCAAGTTGGTTTTGAAGGTCATCGATTAGGTTAAAACTCCATGAAACAGCTTCCTTCGAGTTGCCTGTTTCATGGATCAGATTACTTTTTCTGTAAAAGCTTTTAATGTTAGGTCAACAAAGGGCTCGCAAAACTCCATACTGAAACCAAAAATCAATTTCCAGGTCTTCAATCGCGTGATAAGTGGGGTGTCTGTATTTTAGGAACTCAAAAACTATAACTATATCCTACTGCTATACACGTTGATTCACTTGTCACATGCAAAAACGAAACTACAAGGAAGTGCCGGTTTGGTACTGGAATTTAATTGGGAAAAACCAGGGTTCAGAGGGACTGAACCCCGATTTTAATTCAACCAGCTATGGAATCTTTCACAACAATGTGTGTATATCGTCTATCATGCGTTTCATATCCAGGCGTATAGTGCCGTTGTATATGCCACGTATTCTTCTTTTTTGATCTATCAGGAAAACATTTTCTGTGTGCAGAAAGTCTTCATTGGATGTCAGGCTCTTACCAAAACCTTCATCCGCAAAATACGACTCCCGGGCTATTTGATAAATTTCCGCCTGATTGCCGGTTACTAAATGCCACTGCCTGCTATTTATGTCATTCAGGGCTGCATATTCTGCCAACCGCTGAACAGAATCTGCCCAGGGCATCACGGTATGCGATAGTATTTTTACCCGCTCATCGTTACTGAATTTTTCCTGCACAAGTGTCAGGTTGTTGGTCATTCTCCGGCATACATTTGGACACAGCGTAAAGAAAAAATTAGTAACATAGATTTTGTCCTCAAAGGTTTTGTGAGTGACAGTGTCTCCACTTTGATTTACAAATTGAAAATCCGGAATGGTATGAATGCCGGCATATTTTTCATCTTGCTCGTCTATCCACTCCGGAGTAAAAGTAGCCTCACTGTAGTAGGGCAGTTCCAACTCAGCTTTTTGTTTAGTGTCATAGCAGGCCAAAGTCAAAACACCCACTACAGTTACTACTATTATGTTCTTTATTATCTTCATTTCAGGCTTCCTTTGTATCTGTCTATATCTCCACTTTCGCTATCTATTTTCGAACATCGCTTCAGGCCTATCATTCCGTAGCGCCTTCCGTTTTCCCTCACCACGTAGTTGGATCGGAGTTTTCCGTCGGGTCGCCACACTTTCTGGGCTCCTAGTTCATAGCCATCCTTGTAGTTCATTCCGGCAGACAACTGGCCGCTGGCATACCAGCTTTTGTGGTTTCCCTGGCTCAGTCCTCTTTCAAAATAGTAGCTAAACCTCAACTGTCCATTAGCATAGTACCCCAAATGCTGCCCATGCTTTTCACCCTCGCTATACATGCGTTTTGTTTTTACTTTTCCATCCGGAAAATACGAAACCCATGCCCCGTCCAGCAGTCCCTCTACATACCTTTTGCGGTATTTGATATTTCCATGACTATCCTGAGCCACCAGATACCCTGAGTACGGAATACCACTTTTCATGACCACCCCTTGCTCGTTTACTTGTATCGCACTATCTGTTTCTTGAACCTCTGCAAACCGTATATCGGGCCGGAGCATTTTTGCATGAGCCTGCCTCCCTTTCGCCGAATCGCAACTGTAGAGCACAAGTAATACCATACAGCCTACTATCAGGTTAGTTATATAAGTTATCGATTTCATCAGACGGGACATTCCTGTTTATTGACTTACAGTGCCGGGTGCTCCATAAAAAGCATCGCCGTTTATCCATGGGTATTCTTCGGTAATATGGTAGTGGTAGATACCATCCGGAAAATCTTTTGTAGCAGAGAAGTGTCCATGGTAGTCGTCCAGGTCGTTGTTAGTGATACTTTTACCGTTTTCTACAGGGCCATACACCGGAAAACCATCCAGCAAAAAACCTAAAAAAGCATCACTTCCTTTCATTTCAGTAAGCCATACAGGCTCGGTATGGTAGTGGTACTGATCGCCTGCCGGATGCCCCTCGTATTGGTCAAATGTATTTACCTCTTCAAAAATGTCGTCTCCCGGTCCGGCCTGTTGGTTGAAAAATACAACACTATTGATAGCGACTCCCATGGGCCCCAGGCCAGGAGATGATTTGGTTGTGGCTTCTCCCGGATATCTCGGTATTTTTAATACTATATTCTGCGTACCTATTGATCCCGGGTTTTTCTTAAAATCCGGATTGTTGGGCTCGTCATAGGGTTCATACAGCGAATTGTCTCTGGAATAGTACATGCTTTTGTGATCGGGCAAGTCTTTGGTAGTAATCGTTACCCAGTCATCGTCTACTTTCACACTCACTGCCGATGTATTGTAAAACTTCTCGGCTACCACACTAATGTCTACAGCACTGTCGTCTTCTGTGTCCAGGTCAACAGCTTCTTCTTCCTGACAATTGGTACTCAACGCTACTACCATTAGTATAGAAAACAACACTTTTAGCTTCATCATACTTTCTCTAAGTTTCATAGGTCAATTTTATTTGGTGTTTTTTTGATTGATGTACTTAAAACGAAATGGCTAAAAAAAACCCTACCCCAGCTCCTTGAAAACCTTCATTTACAGAGTCCACATTTCTTAAACAGGATAAAAGAAGTACTGTAATCGACTATTAATGAGTGGTTTGAAATAAAATATTTTTTTTCGACGAGAGTAAGAAACTTTAAAAGTTTTAGCTCAAGTTTAGCCCTGTGCTAGAGGTAGTGTGAAGAAAAATGAAGCCTTATAACCGACAGTGAAAGTGAACTCTGACAGTATTCATAAAGGCACATAGTAACTTTCGTGACAGTCGGCAATGTGAATTTGTGAAATAATTGCCTATACGATTACTCAAAAAAAATCAATCTCATACCTTTGGGGGTATTTTCAATCAGACCATGAGTCATACAGTATGTGAAGAGAAAGTTTTTAATGAGGTACACCGTAAAAATGCCGTACCCCTTCGCAACTTTCTTTTTTATAAATCGGGTGATCTTGAAAAAGCAAAAGACCTTGCTCAGGAGGCTTTTGTCAGGCTATGGAACAATTGTAGTAAGGTTTCTGTAGAGAAAGTGAAAAGCTACCTGTTTACAGTAGCCAACCGTCTTTTTTTGGATGATGCCGGACACCAAAAGGTCGTTTTAAAATTTCAACACAGGTCCGGCATTTCAGAAAGCCAGCTGGAGCGCAATCCCGAGCACCTGTATCGCGAAGGCGAGTTTAAAACACAACTGGAAAAAGCCGTATCAGACTTACCCGAAAAACAACGGGTGGTTTTTTTATTGAGCCGAATCGATAAAATGAAAAACAGAGAGATTGCCGACCAGCTCGACATTTCTATCAAAACCGTAGAAAAACACCTTAGCAACTCGATAAAAATGCTCAAAACTTCTCTTGACGGCTTGTCTGAATTGAAAATCTGAGTAGGGTTTTTTTGAATAAAATCGTTATTAATACAAACACATAGACAATTCAAAAGTGGACGACCAACTTCTAAAATGGTTAAACGGAGAAATTGATGAGGATCAGCTCAGACAGACTGTAGATCCTGCTGATATTCGCAAATACAAGCAAATACTGGCAGAGGTGGACAGCTGGGTGCCTGACAATGACTCCATAGTGTTTGACCCTAAGGAGGTAATCCACAACAAAAAAAACAAGGCCGCCAAACACCGACGGCTTTTTCCACTCTCCATAGCAGCGTCTGTCCTGATAGTGATCTCTGCCATTGTAGTATGGCTAACCATGTCTACCTCGAAAACAAGCTACTCTACCGGCATAGCGGAAACCAGAGAAATAACTCTGCCGGACGGGCTGTCAAAGGTCGTACTGGCATCCGGATCAACGGTACACTGGCTCGAAGAAGACTGGACTTCAGACCATCGAAAAATTACCCTATCCGGTAAAGCCCTGTTTCAGGTAGAGAAAGGAAGCCCATTTGAGGTAGCCACCACAGCCGGAAGAATAGAGGTATTAGGAACTACATTTGAAGTAGAAACTTTCAGCAACACCATGCATGTAGCATGCTATGAAGGCAAAGTCAAAGCTACCGCTACCGACAATCAAGCCGTGGTACTGGCAGGGGGTGAAGCAAGATTGCATTACGCGGGGAAATGGGAAGCTGCTACTACCACCGACAGTTCCCTGCCATCGTGGCTGGGCAATGAAACCAAATTCAAAAAAGCCCCTCTGGATCAGGTCATACAAAGTTTAGAAAAGCAGTACGGGCTAAAAGCCGTCACGAAATCGATTAATCTAAAAAGAAGGTTTACCGGTTCCTACCCCAACAATAATTTGGATCTGGCTCTACGCATTGTATTCAAGCCTCTCAACATAAAGTATGAAATAAAAGGCAACCAATTGTATCTATCCGAATAATGTCACTTCTCATCAGGCTTTTTACTTTCCTGGCAATAGCTCTTTTTGCGTCCTCTCTCTACGCCCAGCCTACTGGCCGTTCTTTTACTGAAGCGATAGAACACTTTGAAAAAGAATTGGAAATAAATTTTTCTTTCGATGCAGAAGCCTTCGAGTGGGTTTCTCCGGATCATGCCTTTAGCATTACCAGCCTAGCGGACTTCATACGTGAGGTAGAAGAACTTCTGCCTGTGAAAATTGAGGCTCTTGATGCAAAACATTATACCCTAAGTACTACCGAATCCCGCTATAGTTTAACACTTACAGATTCTATCGACCAGATGCCCCTTTCTGCGCAAAGAGAGGTGTATGTAATACAAAACGGAACACCGCTAAAAACTACTGTTTCGGCATCCGGTTGGTCGTTTGTTTATCAGCCATCGATAGCCGATACGCTGCGTGTATTTGCTTTGGGTTATGAGCAGCAGGACATTTCCTTCGAAAGCCTGATGAATAAAAAGTACCTTGCCGTATCCCTAAAGCCTATTGTTTTAGAATTGGCTCAACTCACTATTGAGGATTATCTGACAAAAGGTATCGACTTAAACCCTGCCAACCAAAGCATAGACATAGCCGTGAGCGATCTGCCATTACTGCCGGGAGAAACAGACGGTGATATCTTTGCAGCCATCACTGCCCTGCCCGGCGTAACTACACCCGACGGAAGAGCCGGCAACCTGTTTATCAGGGGTAGTGAAACAGACCAGAGCCTCATTTTATTCGACAATATTCCGGTTTATCACAGGGGGCACTACTACGGCACTATTTCTCCCTACAACCCAAAAATAGTAGATGAGGTGAAAGTATATCGGAGTGGGTTTCATCCCAGGCTGGGCGATAGAGTTGGTGGAGCCATCGTAATCAACTCGAGCAGCGAAACACCTTCAAAACCCACCCTGGGCGCGGCTGCAAATACCCTCTATGCCTCTGCTTATACTAAAGTGCCGCTGGCCAATAACCGAATAGGGTTGTCTGTAGGAGTACGTCACTCTTACCCCAGAAAATACCACTCACCCAAGCTCAACGCCATTTCAAAATCGGTATTTGCTGCTACCGGTGTAGCCGACCCTGAAGGCAATCTCCTGTCTGACATAGATGTGTTATTTGAAGATTATCATGGCAAACTTACCTATCAGCTAAACTCACGCAATCGGCTGTCTTTGTCAGCTATTTATACCAATACTGAAGTAGATTATATATCAAGCCCACCCAACAACGCTCCCAAGGGCCTAGATCACAATCAGTTTAAAAATCTGGGCATGAATCTGAACTGGAAACTTACCCTTCAAAATAACTGGACATCTTTGTTTTCAGCTACGGCATCCGATTATACCTTTCTTTTCACTTCGCATACTGCCAGCAATTTTCGCAAGATATACAATGCCTTAAACCGTGTGAAAGATATAAACCTACGACAGGAGTTTTCTAAAACACCAACCTTGAATTTCTCTTACCAGTTTGGGGTGGATTACAAACGACAAAAAGTAATTACAGATTTTCTCAACAGACCTCCGGGAGATGCTCCACCCTCTCAATATAAACAAACGGTAAAGTCCGACTCATTTTCTCTATATGCCAATATGGAATACCACGGCGCTGAAAAATGGTACCTGCAAATGGGCATCAGAAGTACATACTACACGGCGCTGGGAGATTTAAAAATAGCGCCTCGTATACTGCTCAACTATCAGGCAAACGACTGGCTGACCCTAAAAATGTCGACCGGAAAATACAACCAATACCTAAGTCAGGCCCGTAATCTTGAGTTTGGCGGTGGCGGATTTGATAATGAGCTATGGGTACTGGCAGAAAATGACAAAGCCCACATCATAGAAGGCACACAATCTATGGCAGGGGCTGTTGCTGATTTAAACAACTGGATAATCGATATCGAGGGGTACTATAAAACAGTAAACAATATCACAGTATTTGAAGATCGCCGATTGTCTGTGTCTCAGGAGTCATTCACTATGAACCAGCAATCTTACGGGATGGATGTGATGTTCAAAAAGCAGGTTAACAATGATGCTTCTGTCTGGCTGGGGTATTCTTTCAACGACTCAGCTATCAGGCTCGATACCACTGACCATGCCACGTACCGATCCAAGTATGTGCAGCCGCATGTCTTGTACCTTGGAAGCGCAGTTAAAACCGGAAAGTTTAAATTTTCAGCTGCCTGGAATTACTCATCCGGATTAAATGCCAAATCACTGGACATAGTCTATGCTGAATTTATCCGTCTTAGAAACATCCAAAACCGACCTCCCGGATCCAAACACCCTCCAAATCCTTTTGCCAACGTACCCGAAAGGTACCCCAATGTACTGATGTTCAACGCATCGGCCTCTTACACTATACCCAGGACTCTACGACGAAAATGGGAGGCTGTTTTTGGTCTGTCTGTAATCAACGTATTCAATCAAAAAAACCTTACCGACAGGCTTTTTAGAGGTAGAAATGGCTTTATCGATCGATATGCCATGGGGTTCGCTCCCAACCTTATGATAGGAATAGAGTTTTAGTCTTCGGCAATGATTTTGTCAAGCCATTAAATCCTAAAGTTCACCCCCTAATTTCTTAAGTCCACCGGAAAACGATTTACCCGGCTGGTCTGCCCGCGTATATTTGCATTGTAATTAAACATTACACCCAAGTAAAGAAATAGTGATTTGTATAGTTGAATAGTTTTAGGATCTGGCTACTCCGGTGGTCAGATCTTTTTTTATTTATTATTTAAATAATCCTTTACTTTGCCGAAACTACTCGCATATCAGTTGGCCAGTCGCAATCATACCCTACCCGTGCAGGGGCTTTCTAAGATCAAGCGTTTCTTCTATCGCCTTAACTGGTGGAGATGGTCCAGCATTATTTTTCTGGGGGTGCTTACCCGCTTTGTAGTCGACGTATTATTTGCGCTGCTCTATGTAGAATATCAGCTGAGACCTCATCTGGTAGAATACCTCAAAGCCATCGCTGTAGCATTTGTGATACTCGAGAGTGTGCGGTGGATCAACCGCCGGCTCGATGAGCGCTGGCCCTGGCAGCTCAACCCGGCGCGGCGCTTTCTCATTCAGCTCCTTACCAATATTTTTGTAGTACTCCTGATGGTAGTGGGTTCACGCTTTGTAGTGGCCAAGCTCGTAGTACCTCCCAAAGAGCTCATTTTACTCGACGAAATGGTAGTTGCTCTTACTGTGGTGGTCATCACTTTTGTATTGGTAGTTATCGAATTGGGCATGTTTTTCCTACACCGCTGGCGGGTTTCGCTTATGGAGGTAGAGCGTTTCAAAAAACAAAGTCTGCAGATTCGCTACGAAATGCTAAAAACACAGGTCAATCCTCACTTCCTGTTCAACAGCCTCAATACCCTCTCCTCATTGGTTTACTCTGATCAGAACACTGCCCATAGTTTTATCCGAAAACTCGCCAAAGTGTACCGAAATGTACTGGAATACCGGGGTAGAGGCCTGATTTCGATCAACGAAGAATTACATGCCCTAAACTCATACATCGACCTGATTCAATTACGCTTCAGAGACAAGCTTGATCTGGACATTCAAATCGATGAGAAATGGGAAGACTATATGGTGCCACCCATTATATTTCAGATGCTTATCGAAAACGCCATCAAACACAACGTGGCATCTGTGAAAAACCCACTGTCTATTTGGGTATATGTAGAAGGTGATTATATTGTATTTAAAAATACGCTGAAGCTCAAATCGTCGAAAGGCTACTCATCCAAAATCGGTCTGGATAATATTTGCAGCCATTACGATTTGGTTACCGACAAAAAAGTAATCATAAAAGAGACGGATGCGTTTTTTATCGTAAAAATCCCTTTACTGGATCCTCGTTATGAAAGCATTAATCATTGAAGATGAGATTTACGCTCAGGAAGAGCTAAGGCGCCTACTGGAATCGTCCGACAGAGGCATAGAGGTACTCGACTGTATAGACACAGTAGAAGACAGTGTAGTCTGGCTGCAAAACAACCCTCGCCCGGATATTATTTTTCTGGATGTGCAACTCTCCGATGGCCTCAGTTTTGAGATTTTCAAACAGGTAGACGTACAATGCCCCATCATCTTTACCACTGCATTTGAAAACTATGCACTCAAGGCCTTTAAAGTCAACAGCATAGACTACCTGCTCAAACCCATAGAAAAGAAGAAGCTAGAAGACAGCCTGGACAAGTACGACCGATTAAAGAAATCTTTTGGTACACAGGAGGGTGTGGTGCTCAATGCCGAGCAGGTAGGGCGTCTATTTGAAATGACCAATGACGCTAAGAAAGAATACAAAAAACGCTTTATGGTAAAAACCGGCGACCGTATACGACATATCTCTGTAAACGACACAGCCTATTTTTTGTCGGAACACGACTACACCTATTTGGTGGCCAAAGAAAACAAGCGTTTTATCATTGATTATTCGCTGGACGAGCTAGCCAAAATCCTTGACCCCAACGAATTTTTCAGGCTATCGCGAAAGTGCATTTCCAATATTCACTCCGTGAAAATGGTAAACAAATATTTTAACAGCCGACTGGAGGTGATTCTTCAGCCACCTACCGAAGATCAGATACTGATCAGCAGGGTACGCGTACCCGAATTTATGAAATGGCTCGAAAAATAGACGCTGCTCTATTCTCCGGGAATGGGTAAATTGTGCTGTCGGAGAAAAGAAAGCCGATCCCAATAGCCTCGCTGAAATACGATTTGATCCTCTTTTACCCGAAAGAAACCGCACCCTCTCAATCCCAGAGGGTCTTTCCATTCCAGTATTGCCCATTCTCCATCTTCGAGAATCTGCTCGACTATACATTCCATATCTGCATCGGCAAACTCTTTTTCAAACATACGTTTGATAGCCGACCTGCCTCTAATCGGTTGCTGCACAACCTGATGGTTGACAGCCTCAAGGTGATACAACTGTGCTAAAGCTACAGCATCGGCTTTATTAAAAAGCCGCACCCACTCCCTCACGAGCTCTTTTGGTGTCATCCTATTTCCTTGTTTTTCTGTAAAAAAACTTTAAATGCCTGCCTGATCAAAAATGGCACGTATATCTGCCGCTATCGGCATTGGCTTGAGAGGGGGAACATTGGCACCTCCCGTATTGCCTACGGGAATTTTACCTACAAATGATTTTACTCCCCCTACCAGCAATCGTGGTATTTGCCCCACCACTTCCCGGGTACTTTTGATGGCAATACCAAACCGGAGCATTAGCCAATGCACGTAGCTATGTTCCCATGGGTAGGCTTGTCCTATCACATGAGCCCGCTCCAGATGATGCCAGGCCCTGTGCCACTCGCCAAGACGCATAGCAGCACGGTAGGCATCTATTTCTTTGGAGAAATATGGCTTCAGCTTTTGCGGTATGGATGTATTTACTTTCACATCAGTAGCTTTCTTTTTCACTCGGAAAATCGCGCGACTTTACATCTTTGATATAATTGCCCACGGCCTCATTCATGACTCCACTCAGGTCTGCATACTGTCGTAAAAAGCGCGGCTTAAACTCCTGAGTAATACCTAACATATCGTGTACTACCAATACCTGACCATCTACATCCGGCCCGGCTCCTATACCTATCACGGGGATGCTTACCTGCTCTGCTACTTTTTTGGCCAGTGCACTCGGTATTTTTTCCAGCACTATGCCAAAGCAACCGCACTCCTCCAGGCACTTGGCATCTTGTATTAGCTTCTCTGCTTCCGCCTCCTCTTTGGCCCGCACTGTGTAGGTGCCAAATTTGTAAATCGACTGTGGGGTAAGGCCAAGGTGCCCCATAACCGGCACTCCTGCACTAAGCACACGAAGTATACTTTCTTTTATTTCTGCTCCTCCCTCCATTTTCACGCCATGCGCTCCGGATTCTTTCATGATCCGAATAGCTGAACGCAATGCTTCAGACGAATTGCCCTGATAGCTACCAAACGGCACATCTACCACTACAAACGCCCTGGAAATAGCTCGCACTACTGAGGTAGCATGATAAATCATGTGGTCTAGTGTGATAGGCAGTGTGGTTTCGTTTCCGGCCATAACATTAGATGCCGAATCGCCTACCAACAATACATCTATACCTGCTTCGTCCAGAATTTTAGCCATAGAATAATCGTAGGCCGTAAGCATGGCTATTTTTTCACCCCTGTTTTTCATTTCCTGGAGTTGGTGCGTGGTTACTCGCTTGATATTGCTTTGATGTACTGACATGAATTTCCGTTTATACAGATTAAAAACTACATCTACTGCTACAAGGCAGTATGTGTTGCAAAACTAACTAAAATTATAAGGCTTTTTAACCTGAGAGGGAGAGCCCCCACTCAGCGTATCGACCAACGAACCAATTAGCAGCATTTTGATCCCGGCACACCAAAGTTGTCTTCTATGATCAAAGACTTTTCTGGTTTGCTTTCTGTGGGTGGTGTGCAGCAGGGCTCGCTTTCTGTAGTTTGCTTTTCGTAGTGAGGGTCATTGAACTCCGAATCTTTATGAAAGTAGTATACTTCCCACTGGACACCATCCGGATCTGTTGCCCAAAATTTATCCTGCACAGCATAGCAACACGCGGTACCCATTTCTTCTTTTGTTACCAGCTTTTTGTCGCTGGCTGTCTTCAGCCGCTCTTCCATTTCCTCTTTGGTTTCTACCTGAAAACCCAAATGACCAAAATTAGACTGTACACGCTCTGGGTTTTCGATAAACGAAATAATCAATGACGGCCTGTCCAGTATATATTTCGCATAGCCACTCTTTATCTTTTGCGGCTGCACTCCAAAAAAACTGTTATAAAAATTGACTGTTGCTGCCAGGTTACTCACATAGAGCGACACATGCATTCTGGGGTATATTGATGTATGTTCCATAATTTTTTTATTTATCGTAATTTTACTATTAAAAGATTGAAATAAAAATGCTAAACGGCTCAAATGCCTTGTTTTACTTACATGCCGACATTTTAGGCTTTTTTGCACGCTCCTCCCCCAGCTCCAAAGCCCGGGTGAGGTTCTCACATGCCTCTTTTTTATTTCCGGTTTTCAATACAGCCACCCCCCGGTTGTAATACACCTGTGCATCAGGTCCTGCTTCCAGCAGGTAGCTGTCGTAGTAGGCAATCGCACGCTTGTATTGTTTTAGCTGCTGATAGGCATTGCCGATCAGGTAGTAGTTTTTAATCAAAGTACGATCCTCATCATGAGAAGCCTGATAGTCTTTCAGTGCATCGTGGTAGCGTTTTAGCCGGGCTTTTACCATTCCCCGATTCATAAGGTAGTCGGCATGGGCTGGTCGCCAAAAGAGTGCCGAATCATAATCAGCAAGGGCGCCCTTATAATCTGCGTTCAAAAACTTGTTGTAAGCCCTTTCGGCAAAAACCACAGAAGCCTCATTATCTGCATAAAGCACTTTATCGAGCTGCCTTCTCTCCTCCGGTGTAGATATTCGTGCCAGGTTGTATACCGCCGGCTGAAAGCCCGGCTGATTGATCAGTGCTGCTCGAAAATCGGCTTTGGCTGAGCTGGTATCAGCCTGCTGAAGGTAAAACAAACCCCGATTGACCAACACAGACGGATTGTCGCCTTTTTCTCCTAAGGCCGACTCAAAATCCTGCAATGCACTTTCCATATTGCCAAGAGCAGCATACGCCTGTGCACGAGCCATGTACACATCGGCATCCATATCGTCAAGCGTGCTTATACCGCTAAACGTAGCTTCCTGTTCCTCTCCGGCCTGCAATCCCTTAAACACAATGGTAGTCGTTTCACGTCGACCTTTTTGATCGAGGATAAAAGAAAAATCAGCTACTGCGACTTCATATCTTTTTAGTATGTGATACATGACACCCCGAAGAAAATATGCCTCCATAAAATCGGGATCAAGTGCTATTACCGTTTCCAGATCGGCAAGGGCACCTACATAATTCCGGCCCGATTTTTTGGCCTCTGCACGGTTGAAGTAATAGCGCGTGTTGCGTGGAAAGAGTGCTATAGCGCTATCATAATAGCTGGTGGCTGTAGTATACTTTTTTTGCCTGAAATACTGCTCTGCCGTTTGAAAATAGTAATCTGCCTGCTTCATCTTTTGCGTCCTGCTGTCAAACACAGTCTGCCCGTAGCAGAGGCTGGGAACACTTATAAGAAAAGCTAAAAACAAGCGACACATAGCTACCGAAATTTAGAAAGCCTGATCTCTACGTTGTACTGTGCAAGAACAGCGTAAAACCTGACAAGCTTTGTAAAGTGAAAAACCTAACCTATACCAAGCTGTACAGGCAAAAGTCTGTCGGGTACACTCCTGATGCTCCAGCCTAACCAGACAAGGCGAAAGTATTTGAGATTGATACCAAAAATAATCAATTACCTATGATATTTCTCCCCCAATAGTCAGAGATACTTCTATCTTTGCAGCCAAAATAAAGCAGACTGTCTTTGGAGCTTTAGGCATTCGTTTTGCCAACGTAACAAACGATGAGAAAGAAGCAATTCAAGCTTAAGAAACAGTACTGCATATCTATAACAGTTATTTTTAAGACAATAAAATGGTAAAGGATTTTGTAGAAGAACTGAAATGGAGAGGCATGATACACGATATGATGCCCGGCGCACAAGAGCAACTGAACAAAGAAGTAACAGCTGCTTATATCGGTTTTGATCCTACAGCCGATTCTTTACACATAGGTCACCTGGTGCAAATCATGACGTTGGTGCACTTTCAGCGATGCGGGCACAAACCCTATGCACTCATAGGTGGTGCTACCGGTATGGTAGGCGACCCATCAGGCAAATCTGCCGAACGCAATCTGCTATCAGAAGATGTTCTTCAGCACAACATAGCCGGAGTACGTGAGCAGTTGTCCAAGTTTCTGGACTTTGACTGTGGCGACAACTCTGCCGAAATGGTTAATAATTACGATTGGTTCAAAGATTTCAACTTTCTGGATTTTATTCGCGACGTGGGCAAGCACATCACCGTGAATTATATGATGTCTAAGGATTCGGTAAAAACCCGCCTCGAAACCGGCCTGTCCTTTACAGAGTTTAGCTACCAACTCGTACAGGGCTATGATTTTTACTGGCTCAACCAGCACAAAAACTGCAAGGTACAACTGGGAGGCTCAGACCAGTGGGGCAATATAGTAACTGGAACTGAACTAATCCGAAGAAAAGCACAAGGAGAGGCCTGGGCTATAACCACCCCACTTATAAAGAAAGCAGACGGCACCAAGTTTGGTAAGACAGCCGGAGGCAATGTATGGCTCGACAAAAAGCGCACTTCTCCCTACAAGTTTTACCAGTACTGGCTCAATGCATCGGATGAAGATGCCAAAAACTACATCCGCATATTCACACTTTTTACCAAAGAAGAAATAGAAGCACTGGAGCAAGAGCACGATCAGGCGCCTCACACTCGAGTTCTGCAAAAAGCACTGGGCAAGGATATAACCATACGAGTGCACTCTGAGGAAGACTATGAAATGGCGGTAAAAGCATCCAACCTGCTGTTTGGAAAGTCTACAACCGAAGATTTAGAGCAGCTCGATGAAGACACACTCCTGTCTGTATTCGAGGGTGTGCCAAAAGCTACATTGGCAAAATCTACTCTTGAAGCCACAGAAAACGTAACCGATCTCTTGAGCGACGCAGTTGACGGCCTGGTGTTTCCTTCCAAAGGTGAAGCTCGCCGAATGATCAAAGGTGGTGGTGTGAGCATCAACAAAACGAAGCTTTCTTCTCCTGATCAGGCTGTAGATTTCAAACTACTACAAGACAAATACCTGCTGGCGCAAAAAGGAAAGAAAAACTACTACCTGCTCACTGTGGAATAATCCCGAGTACACTTGTGTAAGTGTACTGCCTTAACATTCGAAGAGAATTATCCCCTTCGAATTATTTCGGAAAGGGAGGAAAAATGTATCTTGCTGCTCTGTAACAGTATGCATTTAGCTGTGCCGGAAGAGAAGTACGTCTATAATTTGGAACGAAATTATAGACGTGTGTCTTTCATACCGAAGCAGGTTATTTATGCTGTATTCAAAGCAAACTATACATGATACAACTTCCTAAGATACACCGCTTATTTCCTCTCTGTTTTACCCTTGCGCTTATGCTACTGGCCTGCTCGCCCAACAAGGGCCAGCGAAAAGATGGAGCCAATGCACTGATAAACGAAAGCAGCCCCTATCTACTACAGCATGCTTACAACCCCGTAAACTGGCATCCCTGGAACGAAGAAGCGCTCAAAAAAGCAGAAAAAGAAGACAAGCTGCTGGTAATAAGCATTGGCTATGCGGCCTGCCACTGGTGCCACGTAATGGAACATGAATCGTTCGAAGATTCGCTCATTGCTGTAAAAATGAACGACAGTTATGTGTCTATAAAGGTAGATCGTGAAGAACGTCCCGATGTAGATGCCATCTATATGAACGCCGCTCAACTGATGAATGGCAGTGGTGGCTGGCCGCTCAATGTCATTGCCCTTCCCGATGGAAGACCGGTATTTGCCGGCACTTACTTTCCCCGCGACAACTGGGAAAAAGTACTCGACTACTTTACCGATATGTATGCCAACGACAGAGCAAAAATGATAGATCAGGCTACCCGACTGACGGAAGGCATCAGTCAGGTAGAAATGCCTGTCTTTAATGAATCGGGTACATCCTACAGTGAGGAAACCTACGCGAGCTTACTCGCCCGGATAGACACTACTATGGACCATCGCTATGGAGGAAAAAAAGGTGCTCCAAAATTTCCCATGCCTTCCATTCACGAGTTTTTACTCACACACAACTACTTTTCGCCCAACGAAACTACTCAGCAAATCGTCACTGCATCGCTGAACAATATGGCCTTCGGTGGACTATACGATCAGCTTGGCGGTGGATTTGCACGCTACTCTACAGACGAAACCTGGACTGTACCCCACTTTGAGAAAATGCTCTACGACAATGCCCAGCTGGTGAGCCTCTATAGCCATGCTTATCAGCAATTTGGGGATGAAGAATACGCCCGCATTGTTCGCGAAACACTTGCCTTTGTAGAACGCGAACTAAGCGATAAGTCGGGTGGTTTCTATTCTTCGCTGGATGCAGATACTGAAGGAGAAGAAGGGCGGTTTTATGTATGGACCGAAAAAGAAATAGACGAGGCGCTTGGCCAAACAGCCTCGCTGTTTAAGACCTACTATGGTGTGACCCATTCCGGAAACTTCGAAGAAAAAAACATTCTGGTAAAACAAATGAGCATTGCCGAACTGGCCAAACAGTTTGATCTGGATGTAGATGCGGCAGCAGACCAGCTTGCCCGTGCCAGCAAGCAATTGTTTGACATGAGAAGTAAGCGCGTAACTCCTCCTCTGGACGATAAAATACTCACCTCATGGAATGCTCTTATGATTACAGGCTATGTTGATGCCTATTTTGCTTTGGGTGAAAAAAGCTACTTAAAAAGAGCACTGGCTTGCGGCAACTTTATACGAAAAAATCAAATTCAGACATCTGGCCTACTCTATCGCAACTATAAAGATGGCAAGTCCAGTATCAACGGTTTTTTAGATGATTATGCACATACCATTCTGGCCTTTGTTAAATTGTACGAAGCGACCTTTGATGAAGAGTGGCTTCATACCGCCAATGATCTGAAAAAATATGTCATGGATCATTTTGGCGATGATAATACCAAAATGTTTTTCTATACATCCGATCTGGATCCTGAGCTGATCGCTCGCAAAATGGAAGTATCCGACAATGTGATTCCTGCATCGAACTCTTCTATGGCTCATGCCCTGTATCAGTTGGGGCACTATTTTTATGCAGAAGAGGATATAGAACGAGCACAACAGATGTACGCCAATGTAGAGGCCGATGCTACTCAGTATCCACACTTCTACAGCAATTGGGCCCGCCTGTACGGTTTCATGGGCCACAGATACTTCGAAGTAGCAATAGTTGGCAAAGAAGCTCACGAAAAGAATTTAGCAATTAGTCGCACTTACATTCCAAACAAAATACTAATGGGAGGTAAAGATGAAGGGACGCTAGAGCTCCTGCAAGGCAAACTCAACAAAGGCAATACAATGATATACGTATGTGAAAACAAGGCTTGCCAGCTCCCGGTTACCGATGCAAAACAAGCCCTGAAACAGATGGGATTATGACATGATTTTTAGTGTTTTCACACCAAGAAAAGCATATCACTATTAGCAGATAAAATAATACATATGTAAGATTGTGATTGCAGGGGATACTATCTAACTTCACATTGGATAATAATTAAACCTTAAATCTAAGTTCTTATGAAAAAATTAGCATTAGTAATTGTTGCGGTATTGTTGGCTGTGGGGGCACATGCTCAAGATCAGGGTACGTTTAGAGGCCAGGGTGGGCTCGTGTATGGTGACGATACCGAAGTGGGTATCAATGTAGGTGTTCAATACTTTGTTATCGATAAGTTGGCTTTTGCACCCAGCTATTCTTATTTCTTCAAGGATTTCTTTGGTGCCAAATTTTCATCACTCAATTTCGACGGAAGATACTATTTTCAGGATGCTCTTTATGGCTTGGTAGGTATCAACGTGCTGAGAGCATCGGGCAATGGTGCTTCTGCGTCTAATTCTGAAGTAGCAATTGGTGTAGGGTACGATGTGGAGATGAATGAATCACTAAAACTAAACCTGGAAGCAAAATACGCTGAGCAAATTGTAATTGGTGCCGGTGTAGTGTTCAGCTTCTAATTATCTACTAAAAAATACAGCTAAGAAGCTGTTTGAAAAGCAGGGTGATTTCCAGACTTTGGTCCGGGACGACCCGTAAAACAACCATTGATTCTGATCAATGGTATATTGGGAAATACTCCAATAGTGGTTTGGCTTTTCAGACAGCTTCTTTTTTTATCTCCATGAAAAAATTCTAATTTCATATCTGGATTGAACCCGGAATAAATGACCAAAAAAGAAGCACTACTCAAAGCAGCCAGCTACTGCGCCTATCAGGAGCGCTCCCAAAAAGAAGTGCGCAACAAGCTGTTTGAGCTGGGCTTATACAGCGATGAAGTGGAAGTGGTCATTGTTGAACTCATTGCTGAAAACTTCCTAAACGAAGAGCGCTTTGCCATCGCATTTGTAGGCGGAAAATTCCGTGTAAAAAAGTGGGGCAGGAATAAAATCCTGATGGCACTAAAACAACACGACATTTCTGATTACTGCCTCAAGAAAGGCATGGAAGAAATAGACGAGGAAGAATACCGAAATGCGCTGCTACATATACTGAAATCGAAAGGCAGGCAGCTCAAAGACAAAGATGCCTTTGTAAAAAAAAATAAAATGGCACGTCATGCCATAGCTAAAGGCTATGAACCCGAGCTGGTTTGGGAACTTTTAAAGCAGATGGACAGTTAGGACATACGGGCTTTCAATAGAGTCGATTGTTATACTTCATGACATAGCACTCTACCCTTTAATAACTAACTTTTCAGAAAAACATGATCAAAATACACCTCACTCTCATCCTGACGGCAATCTTGAGCCTACAGGGATACGCTCAATCACTCAATCTCGGCAAAGACAACCTGGCTATACAAGGCTATGATCCCGTCGGGTATTTTGAAGCAGGAAAAGCCATAAAAGGAAATAAAATGTACAACAGCACGTACAGAGGCGCACAATACTGGTTTGCCAGCGAAGAAAATCTTCAGAAATTTGAGCAAGCACCCAAAACCTACGAACCTCAATATGGCGGCTGGTGTGCCTATGCCATTGCTGCCACTGGAGATAAAGTAAAAATAGATCCAGCTACCTTTAAGGTTACTGGGGGCAAACTGTACCTATTTTACAACTTTCGCAACACCAATACCCTGACGCTGTGGAACAAAGACGAGAAAAACCTGTTGGAAAAAGCGAACCTCAACTGGATGAAACAACTAAAACAATAAAGCCTGCAAAAACAGCCCAGAAACCAAAGTATAAAAAGGGATGCCGTTACTTTTATTTTTGAGTTACAGCGTTAAATTTGTCAGAATCAAGGCATTACAACCTCAGGCTATCCCGCCTTATTTTACAACATCAATGAATATAGCACCGGCCCTCACTCACTTGTTTGACCAGATCAGCTCACTACTGCATGCACTCGACAACCACCAGTACACCCAGCCTTGCCCGACACTACACCACGCCACAGTAGGACAGCACATTCGCCACACACTCGATTTTTTTGCCTGCCTGATACAAGGACAACAGCAAGGACTCGTAAACTATGACTCCCGGGAACGCAATGAGCGCATCGAAAGTGAAAGGATGACTGCCATCCGCCAAGCGGACGAATTAAAAAAAGCCAGCCTACTCTTGAGCACTCACCAGCAATTGGTTTTGGAAGTGTGCTACGGCACATCCGACAAAGCGAGCATGCAAATCCCCTCTAATGTAGGACGCGAGCTGGTCTATGCCATAGAGCATGCGGTGCATCATCTGGCACTCATCAAAATAGGCATTCGGGAAATTGCTCCTAACCTATCACTACCCGATGGGTTTGGTGTTGCCAGCTCAACGATCCGCTACCGACAGGATACCGCCAAAACCCAATCGTGATGATACCTGTAGCTTCTCCTTCTGCTAAAAAATCAGGCTCTACCCTACCGATACTAAAAAAACGCACCTTTTTTCATCGGGTCACTCACAGCGTCTGGTGGGCAAAAATCAGCCAATGGGAGTTTTGGCCGTTTTCTCTGTTTTATGCTCCGGTGACTGTTTACTGGGCCTGGCTGACGCTAAAAACCCGGTCTTTCTTTTTCTTTACCGCTTCCAATCCCGGTATCCATTTTGGCGGTATGCTCGGCGAATCAAAAAACAAAATATACGCCTCTATGCCGCAGAGCTCCATTCCGAAGACCTGCCTGCTCTCTCCCGGCATATCTATAGAAAATTTCAGGGAAAAGTTAAAAGCCCTGAATCTTACCTATCCGTTTATCTTAAAACCAGACATTGGTGAACGCGGATGGATGGTAGAATTGATTAAAAACGAATCCAACCTGGGACGCTACCTTGAGCAGATAGAGGTTCCATTTTTGATACAGGAATACATCCCCTTTCCTATCGAACTGGGTGTATTCTACTACCGGTACCCAAACCAACCCCGGGGTACCGTAAGCTCCGTCGTGATAAAAGATATGCTGAGTGTAACAGGCAATGGGCGTAAAACTGTACGCCAGCTTGCCGAAGAAAATGTAAGGGCGAAAATGCACCTGAACACGCTGGAGCACAAAGACCCTGAGCTACTGGATACCATACCTGCCCACGGCGAATCGGTAGAGCTCATTCCCATTGGCAATCACAGCAGAGGCACTACTTTTATAAACGGCAATCACCTGATAAACAAGGAGCTAATAGATGTAATGGACAACCTGAGCCATCAGATAGATGGTTTTTACTTCGGCAGGTATGACTTGAGATGCTCCAGTATGGATGAGTTGTATAAAGGCGAAAACTTTAAAGTTTTGGAATTAAACGGGGCTGGCGCTGAACCCGCACACATCTACCATCCCGGCTTTTCGATATTTCAGGCCTACAAAGACATTATCCACCACTTGCGAGTGCTGGCTAAAATCAGCCGAATAAACCATAGAAACGGACATAGTTATATGTCTTTAGCAAAAGGGATAAAAGAGGTGAGAAAAATACAACAATACAACAAACATAAAGTTTCCTGACCATGAGTGGGTTTTTATGTTTTGCTATCGGACTTGCATTCAGCTTTATAGGCTCAGTGCCTCCCGGCACCATCAACATCACCACGCTGCAATACGCCATAGCCAATAAAAAGGCTGCCGCTATGGCCTTTGCTACAGGAGCCACTCTGGTAGAGTTTTTCTATGCTCTGGCGGCTGTTCGCTTTCAGCTTTTCCTCACGGAAAACACATCGGTATCGTCTCATTTTCAGCTCATCTCGGGCTGCCTGCTACTCATACTCGGCACTACCAACCTCATAAAAAGGCACACTCCAAATCCAGCACAAAAAACAGGTGAGCGACGCAATGCATTCAAAAAGGGATTGCTTATTGGTTTGGCAAATCCTATGTCTATTCCCTTTTGGCTGGCTGTGACCAGCTACTTACAGCACACAGGCTGGGTCAATCTGGCCGGAGCAAATACCTGGCTATACCTGGTGGGTATATCTGCCGGCACACTGCTGCTACTGGCTCTCATCACTAAAATAGGTCCTAGCTTTTCAGCTATTCAGCACAACAAACTCATCGTGTATCGTATTCCCGGGCTTATCTTTATCGTTATGGGGATCTATACATTTTATCAGTGAAAGCAACAGACAGCCTCGCTAATAAAGAATCGACCGACTAATCATCGTACCCAGTTTACCTTATCGGCAATGGGTTTTCTTCTCCCTTCAGGCCATTTCGTTTTGGGTATGCCCAGATACATAAACCCAAGCAATTTATCTTTTTCTCCCAGACCAAAAAAGGCTTTGGCATCTTCCTGATAAGTAATGCCTCCCGAACCCCAATAGCAACCCACTCCATGAGCTGTAGCTGTCAGGTACATGTTTTGTACGGCGCATGCCACAGCTTCTACTTCTTCTATTTCAGGTATTTTTTCGTTGGCACTACGCTTCATACCTATCGCTATGATGTGCGAAGCTAACAATGGCTTACTGGCCAGTTTCAGAAATTTGGTGTCGTCATAATTGCCGTTTGCTGTAGCCGTTTTCTTGTACAGGTTTGACTGAAACTCTGCCAGTTTTTTCAGGCCTTCTCCTGTAAAAACGGTAAACCGCCACGGCTCAGTAAGTGCATGCGTGGGTGCCCAATTGGCGTTTTCCAGTATGTTTTCTATAATTTCATCCGATATGACCTCACCCGAATACATGTTGGGATAAACAGATCGGCGACTACTTATCAACCGGTTTACTTCTTTTATATCAAATGCTTTCATTGTATTCTTTTACTCATAAAACAATTCGTTGGCTGTCCCCTGCCTTGCTATCTGTGTCTCAAAACAAAAGGACTGCTTTTCTTTCACAAAAAACAGTCCTTTTTTAGTATTTGAAAAAGGAAAAGCAGAATTTATTCTGCTCTCCTCCCGGGCTAGCGCGTTATCACAAATTTGGTAGCACTTATGCGTAAGCTATCGTCGTTGGTATCTACAAAGTAGAGCATGTAGATGCCATTTTCGATATGGGAAATGTCCAGATCTGCTTTTTGCTGGAATCCATGCTGTATCTCCTGATCGAGCAGGATGTTACCAGCCAGGTCAATGATCTGAGCATGAATGCCTGTAGCTTTCAACTTATCATACTGCACGGTAAGTTTGTCTGTTGCCGGGTTGGGGTAGATGTTGAGGCCGCCAAAATATTTTTCATGAATGGCGGTCACATTATCAAGCTCTACCTCTATCACACCTTTGGTAGTGGCCACTGCTGACACGTGGAAGGTGTTTTCCTTACGGATGTCACTGCTTACCACAAACTCTGTATAGGCATTAGGGTCCATCGGTATTCCGGGAAATTCTATACTGAAGCGATAGGTACCGGGTATCAGGTCGGTAAATTCAAATTCTCCCTGATCGTTGGTTTCCACGTAGGCATACAGATCAAACACTTCATCGGCATTGCCTCTTCCTGATCCTCTTCTACGCTTCAGTGCGCATCCTCGTTTTTTCACTCGCCTTCTTCCCAGTGTTCGGCCGTTTTCTATCCCATCGTCTTCTTCAAACGTACCTGAGAATGTACCGTCACCCAGGTTGCCCGGGTCAGGCACTGGTATGTTGGTAATGTTGATGTTCAACTGACCTTTCTTATCCCTAAGCTTGAGCGTGTCCGCTTCGAGCCATTCGTAATCACTCACATAGTATGTCTGGATGTATTTTTCAGGGTCGGATCGTACTCCAATCATATAATCGCCCAGCGGTACATCCCGAATGATATACCCATCTAATCCTACTTTAAATATCGGCGTATTGGTTTTAGGATTAAACAGTGAATCGTACTTCGTACCCAGGTTTCGTACGCTCATTATGCCTATATCTCCCTCGTGTACTTCCTGCCCGTCTGAATCAAAAACTTTACCCTGAAGGTCTACCGTACCGATGACCAGTTCTTCGTTGCTAACCAACGTAAGACCTGGCACTTTAGGGTTGGTTATTTCACAGCGGTAGGTTCCCATATTATCAAACCGTAGGTTTTCTAATACGATAGCCGTTTCGGTTTCATCCGCCACTTGTGCAAACGACTTGGGTGCTCCATAAAGTACATAAGGTTTTCGTTCCCATTTGTATTCGTTGTACTGGCCTCCTATGTCTACTTTTATTTCATAGTCTATTCCGGCTTTGGCTTTTACCGGAGCTATAGGCCCACCAAAAGGATTTTGCGTACCCACAGTCATCTTGTCGAGCAGATCGAGATTTCTTTCAAAATCATCAAACTCCAGTTTGTTGTTGGATACGTTTACGCTTTCCAGTTTTTTAAGGGAGGTAATATCCGGCAATCCGGTTACAGCATTGCCGGATATATCTATCGATTTCAAACCGGTAATGTCGGCCAGATCTCGAGGCATTTCATTCTTCAATCCACGGTTTGGCAGGTTAATTCTAACGATCCTGTTTCCTCCGTCTACTACACCTGTCCAGTTTTTTACTTTGGTGGTGTTGTCTCTGCGCCATCCTCTGATCGTGCCCGTCCAGTTGGCTCCATCCATAGCGTCGTATATAGCCAGCAACGCCAGACTGTCTCGCTCCAGAGAAGATATGCGCAAATGCACCGGGGTGGTTTTGAGTGTTAGCCCGGTATACGACGGATTGGTAACCTCCACATGATAAGCCCCATCGTGAATTTCATAAATGAGGAAGGGCAATGGCACTATACCCAGGTCGGGATCTACTTCTCCGCTTACTTCTTCTCCATCTTTGTACCACTGATATTGATTGCCGGTACCTCCGATAAGCCTGTTGAGGTCGACCGAAGAAGTACTCTCCGCTACAATTACTTCTTCTTTGAGCAGCAGCGCCTGTGGATTGTATTGATACGCACCATTACTAACTAAATCCGGAATGGCATCCAATGCCGCAAAATCCAGCATGTTTCCGGTAATATTGACTTCTGTAAGCGCTTCATCGGTAATTAAGCGAGCCTGATCACCCATTTTCTCCAACGTGTTGTCTCTCACATCTATTCTGGTCAGTTTTTCCAGGCCGGTTTCAATCGATGGAAACTCGCCCGTCAAATTATTATCGACCAAATCAATGGCTGTCACTCTGCCGTCTGTCACCGTTATTCCATGCCACTGATTTACATTGCCCGATAGCCACTGGTTGTTGTTTTTCCAGAAATCTCCTCCGGTGGCTGCATATATACCTGCCAATGCGGTAGAATCTGATTTGAGTAACGAAGAAACAGGGAGCTTCACAGCAATGATGTTACTTACAGGTGTGGTATAGTCTGTGTCCACTTTGGCCCTGACTCTGTAGTAGTAGGTTTTGCCATGATACAGGCCTTGTACCGGAAGTGTTCTGGCCGTAATGCTTACCCCTTCAAAACCCGCAACAAAACTCTCAAAAGAAGCAGTGGTAGATACATCCAGCAGGTATTCTGTTGCTTCAGGATAGCTATCCCAATTAGCCGTAAAGCCAAACGAACCTACTTTAGTAGCTGCGGTAGCTACGGGTGCTATCACTTCGAAAAATTCATTGCTGGTATCGGCTACTTTTCCATCTGCTGTTCTCACTCTTACCGAATAGGTGTTGGCTGCCTTATGGCCTGCCCGGTCCACAAACCAGTCGAAGCTACCCGACAGTTCGGCTAGTGTTGCCTGTGTCAATGTGTTCCAGAAAAGTCCTCCGTTTACAGAATACTCCAACACCAACTCCGTGTCGTCAGCTAATCCGGAAGTACTAAAGGTGATGGTAAAGTTTCTCTCCTGATCGATTTTTTCTCCTCCGTTGGGATTGAGTACCGTTATTACTTTTTCTTCTATGATACTAAATGGTGAGTCACTTACATCTTCCAGGTTGTTTGATGCATTGCGCACTCTGACTTGATAGGTACTGCCAAGAGGATAGGTTGCCTCATCGACCAGCCAATCGTACGTTCCTGCCAGATCTCCCACGGTTTGGCTGGTGATAGTGCTCCAGTTGGTGCCATCTGTAGACCATTCTAGTTCCAGCACTTCGCTAGCAGCCAATCCGGCAGAGCTAAATTTAATTTTGTAGGTGCTGTTTTGCTCTATGGATACTGCATCATTGGGAGCATCTAATGTAAGCGACAGATTCACTGGTGCTACTATCTGAATGGTACTTTCCGTTTCGTCTGTAATTCTGGCATCTGAACCTCGTACTCTCACTTTATAGCTTTGCCCTACCGGAAACTGCGCCGGATCGACAAACCAAACATACTCTCCGGAAAGCTCTGCTGCAGTAGCAGTAGTCAGCTGCAACCAGTTAGCTCCGTCGTTTGCGGTATACTCCACGAACAATTCTTCTGTCCCTTTAAAGTCCTGCCCTGTCCATGCAATGGTGTAGGTGCTGTTTTGTTCGATTTGCTCTCCTGCTACAGGCGAAGTTATTGCCAGCACAGGTACTGTCTCTTCCTCTATGGTAAATAAACCATCGCATTCGTCAACCGCGCGCTCATCGAGTGTACGTACCCTCACACGGTATCTTTGGTGCGGGAAGAATACTGCAGGATCGATATACCAGCTAAACTGGCCATTGAACAACGCAACTGTCGCTTTAGCCAGGTTTGTCCAGTTGAATCCATCCGTTGAATACTCCAATACGATCTCTTCGTTATCGGGCAATCCCAGGGTATTGAACAATACATCTACCGTGGTATTTTGTGTAATCACTTCTCCTCCATTGGGCGAGATGATGTTGAATCCGGCTTCCGTAGGGGCTATTATTTCAAAAAATTCATTGCTGCTGTCTTTTACGGTATTGTCTGATGTTCTTACGCGTATCTTGTTGCTAGCGCCTACATCGTACAACTGCTCGTCGATAAACCAGCTAAAGCGTCCTTTCAGGCTACTTATAGTTCCGCTTGTGAGTAGATCCCAATGGGTTAATCCTCCATCGCTGGAGTACTCTACTATGAGCGAAGTATTGTCCGAAAGCCCCTGCGTACTCCACAGTATTTCGTATGTGCTGTTTAGTGTCAACTGCTCGGGTATGTTTGGAGCTGATACTGTAATGCGGGGTGTTACTACCGGTATCACTATTTCAAATGCCGGGCTCTGACTTTGTACGGTTCCTGTGGCATTATCAATCACGCGAAGTTGGTAGGTGCTACCCACCGGATACTGCTGATCGTCTACAAACCAGTTGTACTTTCCAGACAGCTCGCCTACTGTCTTGCTCGTGATTGTGGTCCAAGCTGTACCATTGGTTGTGTACTCCACCCGCAACACATCGCTGGCAGCAAATCCCGATACATCAAAGCTAACTTTGTAAGTGCTGTTTTGAGCTATCTGCTCTCCTCCCACCGGATTGATAAGCGTAAGTGCCTGCGAAGCGGGTGCTACCACTTCAAACGGCGCATTGCTCTTATCCAGCACTGTAAAATCTAATGTACGAACTCTCACTTCATACCCAACAGCTACACCGTAGGTTGCCTGATCGATAAACCAGTTGTAGGTGCCGTTGAGGTGATCGGCCGTCCCGGATGTAAGTTCTATCCATGTGCTTCCGGTGGTGTACTCCACCACCAAAGTTTCAGATCCTATAAAATTAGAAGTGGTCCATGAAATAAGTGCTGTACTGTTTTGTTCGAGCTGCTCTCCTCCATTTGGCGATCCTACCAAAATAGATTTTATGGCTTTGGGTATCACTTTGAAGTTTTGAGCGCTCACACCCAATGCAGAAGCACTGGTATTGCGTACGCGTATTTTATAGTTGTCTCCTACCGGATAATCTGCCGGGTCGACAAACCAATCATACCTGCCGTTAAAGCTTGCTACTGTTCCCTGAGCGATAAATGTCCAGGTATCTGAAAGCCCCCCGTCAGATGCATACTCTATGATAAGAGTTTCCGGGCCCACAAAATTAGCTGCTTGCCACTCAATAGCATACGTGCTGTTTTGCTGAATTCGCTCATTGCCATTGGGTGTCAACAAAGCTAAAGTGGGTTGTGGCGGTATCACACTAAATGCATTGGCACTTGTACCTTGGGTAACTCCATCTTCTGTTCTTATCCTTATCTTGTAATTACCGCTAACAGGGTATTTCGATTTTTCTACCTTCCAGGAATACTCGCCTTCAAACTGGCCAACCAAACCACTCGCAATCCTCGCCCATACGGAATGCGTATTGTCTGTAGCATACTCTATTACCAAAGATTGGGTACGTGGTATTCCGGTGGTTACAAACAAAATCTTGTGTGTGCTGTTTTGCGCTATCACTTCACCTCCGTTCGGTGTATTGATTGTAATTACCGGCACATTAGGCGCTGTTATTTCAAATACAGGGCTGGTTGAAATCAGGTTGTTGTTTGCCGTACGTATTCTTATCTGATTCTGCGCTCCTGCCGGGTAAATCTCATTGTCAACAAACCAGTTTACACTGCCATTCAGTCCGGCTACTGTCCCCGTTTTCACTACAGCCCAGTCTTTCCCGTTGTTAGACGAAAATTCGACAAACAAATTTTCTGTACCTACAAAATGATTGGCATCCCATGTAATGGCAAAAGTGCTGTTTTGCTCTATTGATCCGGTAGCATCATTGGGAGATGTTAACGCCAGAGTAGGTGGTATTGGCTCAGCTATGGTAAAATCATTGGCACTGGTAGCTACTATGCTTCCATCCCCTGTTCGCACGCGTATTCTGTGAGTAGTACCCTGATCAAATGCGTTAGCATCTACAAACCACTGGTATTTTCCTGCAAAAGAAGAAGCTGTAGCACTTGCCACAGTACTGAAGTTAGCTCCAGAATTGGCAGAATGCTCAATTATTAGCGTTTCCGTACCTACAAAATTTTCTGTGGTCCACTGTATAGTGTATGTGCTGTTCTGGTGGATGGTAATTCCTGCTGCATCCGGCCGAATGAGTGTCAGCGCTTTTGGTGGTGAGGTTATGCTGAACGTTCCGGTACTTTCTCCCAGCGCTGAATTATCGTCTGCTCTCACGCGTAGTTTATAATCTGATCCTACCACCTGAGCCGCACCGGTTTGCCAGTTGAACGTACCTCCAAATCCTGAAGCGGTATTGGTAGCTATAGCCGACCAGTTAGCCCCTCCATTAGAGGAATATTCAATAACCAGAGTAGGGTCTCCTGTAAAATTTGCAGTGGTAAACTCTACCAATACTAATTCACCCTGCTCAAAAACGGCTCCTCCCTGAGGAGTGTTTACCGTAATCTGAGGACTTCCTGATGGCACTATGGTATAGTTTGCGCTTGCTTCTACAAATAGTATTTTTTCTGCATCCCCAAGCCCAAAATCATCTGGTACGGGTTTGGCCAGATTAAATGCTACCAGAGAGGCGTCCGGCTCTATATCTACTGTGAGCCAGTAGAATGCCGTAGCATCCCGGGGTATGGTTTGTACAAATTCCACACCTACCTGATTGGCACCAAAATTACCAAAGCTCACTCCACCTCCAAGCTGTGTGGCAGTTGCAAAGTTGTTTTCTTCGTTGCTATACAGTTTGAAACCGTCTACCTGAAAGTCTGCGGCCTGAGCTGCTCCTTCCACACGGAACAGTATTCCTTCTACAGGAGCATCTGCTGCCGTTGCGTCCATTTTCAAATGTGCTATGATGTTGTCCGACGACCCCTGAATCAGGTTTTTAGCTGAAATCGGTTGCGATACAATGTTCACAGTAGGGTCAGGTGCTACTATTTCAAATGGCGTTTGGCTTTCTGATGTTGCCGAATTGGTATCCGTTCTTACACGAATTTTGCTGTCTGTGTTTACACCAAAGTTGAACTCATCTACAAACCACGAGTACGATCCGTTGAGTGTTGCAGCGGCATCACTCACAAGTACTGTCCAGTTAGCACCTCCATTGGCCGAATACTCTACCTGTATGGTTTCATTTCCTTCAAACCCGCTGGTAGTCCACGAAATCGTAAACTCGGTATTTTGCACAACCTGCTCTGCTCCTACAGGCGACAGCAAAGTGATTTCCTGATTGACCAGCTCCTGAATAATAAATGCAGGGCCAGCACCCACACCTCCATCGGCCTTGTTGGCTACTTCAAATTGAAAATTGTCGAGGAGTGGTGCTACTATGCTAAAGTCGGAATTTACTGCATCGGCGCTGATGTCGGCTGTAACCCAATAATATTGGGTAGTTTCAGCCACTACCACATCCGCCAAAGCAAAACCTATCGCTGTAGCTGAAGCACTTCCATAGCTCGTTTGGTCTACCAAAACTGCTGTATTGAAATCGTTAGTTGTGTTTTGATAAAGTTTAAAGCCGTTTACATCAAACTCAGCAGCTGATGCGCTTCCCTGGATGTCCAGCGTGAGGCCGGTAGGTGTAGCATCGGCTACTGTTACGTCATAGCTAAACTGGTAAATGACCTGATTTTTGGTATCGACCTGAACATTGCCTCCTCCGACAGGCAATGAGGCTATTGTTATTTCAGGGTCTCCCTGCAAAATGGTAAATACATCCGTATGGCCAGCTACAATACCTTGTGCTTCACTTCTTATCCTGATGCGATTTTCTACTCCCGGCAAAAAGGTCTGATAATCGAGAAACGCCGTGAAGTTACCTTGTAAATCGCCAACTAAACCATTACCCAGCGGCTGCCAGCTTGCTCCGTCATTTGCCGAAAACTCAAACGTCAATTGATCTCCCGAATCCAGGTTTTCCGTGTTGAAAGTAATGTTAAGGTCAGTGTTTTGCTTAAAAACCTCTCCTCCTTGCGGACTGAGAACGGTTATTACCGGCGCAGGAGGAATAATCTCAAACGGTGCGCTGAGGCCCTCAACACCGGATCCACTCACTAGCAGTATGGCTGAATTGGTAATCCAGGCAGGGTTTGTAGGTGTCCATAGAAAACTACCTGCCAGTGCTTCGGATAAACCCGTGGTGATTACTTCAGGGAATGAACCTCCACCATCCAGCGACAATTCTATGGTAAGCGTGGATTGGGTATCAATACCCGTTTCTGACCATGCTATTTCGACGGGTTGATTTAGTTCTACCTGATCATTTGCTATTGGTGTACTTATTTCTATTGTAGATGCCAGACCATTTCCTGCAATGTCAAATGTATACGGACTTTCGTCGGCATCATTGTTTGCGATGGTAACATTGGCCGATGCTATGCCCGGCTCAGTGGCATCATAAGCTATGGTAAAGCTCGCATTGCCAGCCGGATTGACAACCTGATCGGGTTGAGCAATAACTACAAAATCCAAACTTCCGGTTATGCTCACTGCATCGATTCCCAATACTAAATCTGCGGTTCCATCATTGCTGATGGTATAGGTTTTCGTTACCTGACCCAATGCTGTATACAGGTCGCCAAAGTCTGTGTCGTCGGTGGGTGAAGGCGTATTGTCTCCACTCACTATTTCCAGCCCTAGCCCGGTCACTGTTATTTCCGGGTTAGTGGTATTGATCGAGAACACAGCGGTTTCGTTGGCTACATTCTGAATGTTGTCGGCTGCATCTCGACCATTTTCTATAGTTACATCTATCAGGTCGATTTGCTCATTGGCATCTGCCACATTATAAGTAGCTGTGTAGGTATCGTTTGGCAAAGTGCCATTGGTAAATATCCCTCCCTGCAGGGTAAGCGTAGCGCTCACATCCTGAGCAAAAGCAAATGTAGGAATGTTGACCCCTATATCCATTGACTCATCGTATACCACCACGATAGAGAATGTACCTGCCCCTACCTCGGCATCTGTAATAGTAAGTACAGAAGGTGTTACAGATAATACTGTAGGAGGTGTTACGTCTTTGGTCACAAATGCATTGGTTAAGAAACCTTCATTGCCCAAATCGTCAGTAAGTTTCAGTTCAAGGGTAAGCTCTCCGTCTCCCAAAACAGATACATCTACTCCACTTATAAGCTGAGGGTCGTTGCTTATGGTACCCGATCCAGGCACTTTTGCCACATTGCCATCGGCGCTGCTGCTGATTTCGTAAGAATAAGCGGCTCCTGCTTCACCTCCATTGATCTCAAAATCGAGCAGCGGCTGTGCAACATTGATAATCGTGTTGCTGATCGACACGGAATATCCTGCAGGTGGCGTAGTATCTTTTATCACCGATCCTGATTCCGAAATTCCTTTGTTGCCTACACCATCGGTCAGCACAAGGGATACTGAAAGCTCTCCGTCTCCCAGGATCGATACATCTATACCCGACACTGTCTGTGGCTGGGTGCTCACTGTGCCACTGTTGTTTATCTTCGTTAGATTGCCGTCGGCACTGCTACTGATTTCATAGCTGTATGTCGTGCCAATCTCTCCTCCAAGGATATCAAAACTCAAGGTAGGCTCCTGTGTGGTTACTGCCGAATTGTTAATAACCAAAGTGTAGCTTGTGGGCTCCTGTGTATCTTTCGTAAGGTTTGCAATTACCGGCACTCCTATATTGCCTGTTTCATCAGACAATACCACCTGTATCTGCAACTCTCCATCACCAAGGGTGGCCACATCTATCCCAGATAGTATGGTCGGGTTGTCACTGACTGTTCCATTGCCTGTCACTTTAGTCACATTGCCATCGGCATCACTGCTGATTTCATAGTCATAAAAGGCATTGATTTCACCATTTTCGATATCGAAAGCCAGCGTACTCTCAACCTGACTGATGGCACTATTGTTTACAGTCACAGAATACCCTGCGGGGGGTGTCACGTCTTTAAACACTGTAGCTGTTTCAGCTATTCCTTCGTTTCCGCTACCGTCTGTTAATGTCACACTCAACAGCAATTCTCCATCGCCAAGTGTGCTTACATCTACACCGCTTTCGATATGCGGATCGTCGCTTATGGTACCCGATCCGGTCACTTTTGTCACATTGCCGTCGGCATCACTGCTAATTTCATAATTGAAAGTTGCCCCTAGTTCGCCTGAGCCAATCTGAAAGGTCATCAAAGGTTGAGCCTGACTTATTTCCGGGTTGTCTATAGTAACTAAGTACCCTTCCGGAGCGGCCTGATCGTTGAGCGTGATCGTATTATTGCTCTGCACAACACTCATCGCATTGCCGGCTGCATCATACACACTGGCACCATCCACCGGTAGTACTGTGAGTACTTCTGAACCATCCGGTGTACCGGAATAAATAATTGACACCTGAAATTGATTGCTTCCTGCCGTATGGCTTAAGGATGTAGGTCCGAGTGTGGCTTTTCCTCCCGATATACTCAAACTGATGTCTGCATCGACCAAATCTCCGGTAGCTCCGGTATTGGCGTATACATTTTCACTGAGATTGATAAAGACAGTGCTATTATCCGGGGTAAGCGTCAGCCCGGTGATCTCCGGCGCTGTGCCATCATAGTTGATAGAGAAAACCGTGGATTCCAAATTGTCGATACCGGATAAGTCCTGCACTACTGCCGCCGGCAGCTGGATGGTAATTTCTCCATCCGCAGTAGGTGTAATATCAGCTGTAAAGAGGATGTTGTCTTCGGTATTGAGAGTAGAAACTGTCGCATTGGTGATGGTAACATCGCCCGGAGTAAACCCTGTAACCTGCTCGGTAAAAGAAAACTCAACCAGAATCGGTGATGTATTGGCCGGGTTCGGGTCGCTCGAACTAATCACTACTTCGGGTGGTGCATTAAACGCCGCAGAAAATTCTGATATTCCATCCGAGGGGTCTGTTACAGTAGCCACAAAAGTAAGTGCGTCGTTGATGGCACTTGCGTGCGACCAAGTTCCTCCTGAAGCTGTAACGGTAGCCACATGTACAGCGCCCTGATTGTCTGCACATGACTCATTTATTTCGTAAATATTTATCTCACCGTCCACCGCAGACGTACCGCTAATCTCTCCTGAGTTTAATACTGTGATTTCCGGAGGGTTCACTGTGGCCGGGTCAGTTTCAAAGTTTATTCCTAATCCGCTGTTACAGAAATAGCTGTTTATGCCTATTTCTACTCCTGTATTTGCTGCGGCTCGATTATCGAAAAAGATTCCATCCTGACCATTATACGCAATCGTGTTCCCATCTACCTGTATGTTTGTAGCTGACAGCATGTATATACCATGGCCTATGTTGCCATAAGGGGTTGTTCCATCTGTTTCTACTCCAATTTTATTGTTTTGGACTAAAATATTGGTACTGCTTTGTACGGATATCGCCCTGTCTAATGCACCGCTATCTCCGTTTCCTGATACTACATTGTTGGTGATTTCTATCCTGCCTGTGTTATTATCTGTACCTGTAGCACTTATATAAATTGCTGTTCCCTTATTGGCCAAACCTGTACCTGTGCCTGTGCCTGTACTATTTGTACCTATAAAATTATTCCTGATTTTGGTGTCATTTGTAATGGGGCCGTTAATACTTACTGCTGTTCCGCTCAATCCCGATATAGTATTGTCTACTATCTGAATACCAGCCAAGGTAACCGGGCTGCCAATTCCTATACCCACACCATTTACACCTGATCCATCTCCTGAGTCTATTGCTGTATTGCCTGCACTATTAAGTCCTATAATGTTGTTTTGAATTATAATATTTCCGGGACTTGTACCTGCTATCCTAATTTCATCATTAAATGCTGCCCCGGCTATTACGTTTCGGTGACCAGACGTCATACTGCCTATGTTTATGTCATTTGAGCTGGTGATGCTAATGGAATATGCATTTCCCAAATCATTATTACCGTTTTTATCGGTTCCTATGAGATTACCATAAATATTGATATTGGTAGCGCCTGCATCCAATTGCAATCCTGCCCAGGTAGAGCTTCCATTGGATGAGATGAGATTGCCTTCTCCGAGTCCAGAATCTCCACCAATTGTGATATTCTGACCACTATTGATCCGAATACCCTGCCGGGTATTGCCATCGGGTGACAAGCCGTCCATAGAAGTGCCTATTCTGTTGGATTGGATTGTTCCTCCATTTATTCCCGATATATTTATTCCTGCCAGAGAATTATTACTGATAACATTGCCTTTTGTGGGTGCTCCTATTGCTATTCCACTGGCATTGGCATTTAGTTGTATACCATTAGAAAAATTGGTGATCAACAGACCATATATTTCCACATTGGGCTCATTTACCACAATACCGTCTATACCCCCTGCTACCGAACCATCTAGAGCCACCATGAGTCCGGCATCCATATCCCATCCGGGTTGTGTGGTTGCATCGATAATTACGCCTACATTGCCGGCATTGTCTATTGTGGGCAAAGGGCTTTCCAGGCTAATAATCCAGGGACCATTGTCACTGATATCAAATACTATCGTCTCCTTACTTCCACTGCTATTGGCATTGGTTATGGCTTGCCGCAAAGATCCCGGTCCACTGTCGTTGGTTGTTAAAACCAAATAGGGTGGTATTGCCAATGCTCCCGAACCAACCCAGTTGGAAGAGGTGCTGGTAAGCCCAAATGGCCCCTTCAGCGTACCGTCGTTTTGGTTCTGGCTTCTATCGGGCAACCTTTCAAATCCGGTATTATTGCCGTCGGCACTGGCCTGATCAAAACGGTAATACGCTACCAGGTCGAGTTCTGACCCTGAAAGCGGTGTATACATATGACTCAAAATATCTTCTTGAGTCCTTGGCGCCCTCCATACTCGTATTTCATCCATAGAACCCGTAAAAAAACGGGTGGGAGAAGCATTGTTATCTCGCCCTATGCGTACCACATTGGTAGAACTGCCGACGGTGTATCCCATAGCAGGCTGTGCAGATCCCTGCTGCCTATCCATATAAAAAGTAACCGTAGATCCGTCGTAGCTTACTGCCAGGTGGTGCCACTGTCCGTCATTTATTGTGCCCAGGTCGCTGGCGATGGTCTCAAAGTTTACTCCATCGGATACATAAAGTCTTGGAATACCATCTGCTATATCACCCGATATATCTCCTATCACGAAAGTAAAGCCTTCGTTAGGTACGCCAGTTTCTTCAAAGTTATTGATGATTTCGCCCAGTCCATCGGTGGTTTTTATCCAGGCTTCCAATGCAAATGTTGCCCCCAGATCAAAAAGGCTGGAGTTAGGTATTTCGACAAAATCATCAGTTCCATCAAAATCAAGCGCATTGCCCTGCTCTGACACAGTAGTACCAAATTTTTCATTGCTGGGGTTGGAAATGCCTTTGGCATTTCTTGCCCGTACTCTGTAGTAATATCTGGAATCTGCCGGAATGCTTGTATCGGTGTAGGTTTGTGAATTGGCAGGCAATACCGCTATTTCATTGAAATTCTGATTATCTAAATCAGACCTTTCAATTACATACTCATCTTCGTCGGCAGCTACGTCTGTCCAGTCCAGCTGAATGTCGACTCCTCCCAACTCTGTAATGTAAAGATCGGTTGGAGCTGCCGGAGGCATGGCTCCTGATGTTACCCAGTTGGATGTTTCGGTTGTCAGGTCAAAGTTGTTGAGCATTCCGTCATTGGTTAGCAAACTTCTGTCGGGCAATAGGTTTACTGCCTGGCTTAAATTATCCTGACCTGCCTTGCCCTGATCGAATCGATAGTAGGCTACCAGATTTGATTCATCGCCTCTGATCGTATTGTTCATGTCTATTTGAATGTCGAAATTAGAGCGAGCCAGACTCCATATTCTCAACTCATCTATTTGTCCATTCATGAAAGCACCAAATATGCCTCCTGTAGCCTGAGAAGCTCCTATCTTCAAATCCGGTTCATTGATGGTATAATTAGGGTCGTTGGTTTGAGCTACTGAACCTATGGATACACCATCTACCAATATCTCCATAGTAGCACCATCGTATTTGGCTGCATAGTGATGCCACTCTCCCGGTGCAATAGTATGCTCCGGGGTAAAAAGGTGAGGTGTAGAGGATATATCTACGTGTGCCAGGTATAGTTTGTACACGCCCGCATCATTGAAGTACCCAAAGAAAAATCCATTGGGATTGGTGTCGATCTGACCTTTTTGCAGAAAAGCAAAGCCATCGTCGGCTACTGGTTGAGCGTTGATTTTTGCCCACAGCGAAAAGGTGTAATTCGTGATTTCCTGAGAAGCATCGGCAGGCACCAGCACATAATCGTCCGTTCCGTCAAAATCCAGCGTATTGCCGGGGGCTCCAATCGAGCTACCAAAACTCAGGTTGGAAGGTGCTGAGAATGAATCTTCGTCATTGACGGCAAATACCCGGTAAAAATATCCTGTATTGCCCGCCAATGTGTTATCTACAAAAGAGGTAGTGCCTTGTCCTACAAAATACACTACTTCGTTCTGCAGACCTCCCGCATCTGTTGTGCGTGATATTTTAAATCCGGTGGCATTCACGGCATTGTTGGTCCATGAAAGCGTGACTGTATTTACCCCTGTTTCGAGTGCCGTCAGTCCCGAAGGAGCATCTGGTGCCATAGCTCCCGAGGCTACCCAGTTTGAAGTAGTACCTGTCAGGTCTACATTGGTTAGTGTTCCATCGTTCAAAAACTTACTTCGATCGGGCAGGTACAAAAATCCGGTATTGTTTAATCCGGCATTACCCTGATTGAAACGGTAATAAGCAGTCAACCCTATTTCATCGCCCAGAGCGGTATAAAACCGATTCATCTCGATCTCAGAACCAAGTTTGGCTTCATTCCATATTTTTACTTCGTCAACTTCTCCCTGAAAAAAGTATCCGGATGTTGTATACAGCCTGCCTATTTCGGTGGAAGATCCCCATCCTGATGAAGTGGCTCCTGCAGTCCCTGTTTGCTCTACGCCATTGATAAATATTTTTTGTTCTGTGCCATTGTAAGTAGCGGCTATATGCGTCCATTCGTTTTCGGCAACAGTACCATCTGAGGTAAGCAGTCCATCTGGATCGTTTCCTGCTGCATCCCAATAGGCAAAAGTCACACTACCAGCCTGATTTATACCCAGAAAATAATCTCCGATAGATTCGCTGTTGATGCTTCTGAAAATACCTGCTCCATACGTGGGGTTCAAGGCCGTAAGGTTGGTGGGTTTTACCCAGGCCTCCAGTGTAAAATTGCCGGTATAACCATTACCGAGTGGGTTTTCTGGAAGAATCACATGGTCGTCGATACCATCTAATGCCAGTGCATTGGCCGGGCCGGTTATGAGACTACCCCATTTCACATTGGTAGGCTCGGAATTTCCTGTAGGGCTTTTTGCGTATACCCTGTAGAAATAGCCGCTAAACTCAAAGTCGGTATCGATATATGTAGTTTCATCAGGCCCCACTTCATAAATATCCGGTACGGAGAAGGAGCCGTCGATAGACTTCTCGATAACAAACCCTGATTCGTTGCTAGAATTGTCGGTCCAGTGCAACACTATAGAAGTACCGTCGCTCCCCTCGGTATACAAATTCGAGGGTACCTGTGGTGCCATCGCACCAGACTCAACCCAGTTGGGTTCAAGATTGCCACTTGCTACTCCCAACCAGTCTCCATCGTGCGTAGCGGCACTTCTGTCCATGAGTTTAGTGTCGCTCGGATTTAGCTGATCAAACTTATAATAAGCCTGCAGCCCTCCTATATTTTGTGCGATAGGTGCATACTGCAATTGCAGTATTTCCTGTTCGGTGCGAGTCACATTCCATATTTTCAACTCATCTAGTTCACCGTTGAAATTGCTGCCTGCTGCGGAAGAATGTCCTCCCACTCCGAGGTTATCTGTAGCCGATGCAACTGCAAAAGCTCCAAAAGTCCCAAGCGATGTGGCTATGCCATCTTTGTAGATGGTAAGGTTGGTGCCATCGCCTACCAAAGCTATGTGATGCCAGTTGGTATCATCTATAAAGTTCATCACTGTATTGGCATTGATCACGTACTGACCGGACTGACCTCTTACTATGGCCACCCGAATACTTCCGGCAGGAAACCCTGTATTATTTAGTGTGATGAAAAAACCATTGTCCAGCGTGCCGGTAGCTGTAGAAAGTAAGGTTTGATTTTCGGTAACCAAATCATTTGCTTTCATCCAAAACTCGAATGTGAAAACTCCTGTCTGCTGTACATTATCTGTATTCAGTGTAGGAATTACCACTTCATCGTCTATCCCATCAAAACTGAGCGACTGCCCTGCTGAGTTGGGCTTGTGGAAGAAATACTCCGGGCTTGTTGCCTGGGCACTTTTCGGATTCACGGCTTCTACACGGTAGTAGTACTGCGTTTCGGGGCTGACTGCATTATCCGTATATGTAGTGGTATTAGCAGGCAGTGTAGCTAGAGATTGCACTCCTGCCGAAAAGGCATAATCGCTCGCTCTTACTATTTCATAATGTGTTTCGTCTATGGCATTATCCACCCAGGTGAGTACTACCTCTTCATCCTGATTGGTGGTGATCCATACATCGGAAGGTGCTGCCGGGTCGGCGTTAGAGTTCATGGCTCCTGACTTTGCCCAGTTCGATATATTATCGTTTGCATTGTCATCCAATGTGAAGTTTACCAATGTTCCGTTGCTTTGGTTCATACTTCTGTCCGGCAGTACTGTGTACTCAGTATTGACATCTTTGGAAGGAGCAGTATCACGCCCCTGATCGAAGCGGTAGTATGCCGTAAGGTTATATTCTTCGGCAGGGTTAGACACTGGGTTGAATCGGTTGTCCTGAATTTCCTGTTCGGTTTTCGCGATATTCCATACTCTCAGCTCATCTACTGTTCCGTTGAAGAAAAAACCATCGGAATCGCCTCCGATACGCACCGGTGACGCATCGAAAAAAGGCGTACCTACTACCGAAGAGCCTGCTATTTGCTGTACACCATCTATGTAAAATTTGGTGTCACCCGGTGAGAAAACCAGTGCCAGGTGATACCACTGATCCTGATTTAAGGGGTTGTCGCTCAGTAACTGTATGTCCCAGCTGGCATTGTCATCGAGGGCTACCAACACTTCGGCATTGCCGTCAGCACTGGTGCGAATTGCATATCCGGCAATCTCTCCGCTAGACTGTCGGGCCGACAAAATTGTCATTTCAGCCATTGTTTTGGTTTTGAGCCAAAGCTCTAGGGTAAAACCAGCATTAGGCTTTAGGCCGGCAGTACTACCCAGATCTACAAAATCATCGATCCCATCGAAATCCAGTGCATGACCAGGAGGGGTAAGAGTGGCGCCAAATCTGGCAGCAGAAAAACCGGTAAGCACAGCTCCCGAACGTTCTGCCTGTACTCTGTAGAACTGCTGAGTGCCTGGCGATACATTATTTATGAAAAAATTATCTCCCGTAGTATAGGTAGCGTCTACGACCTCAAAACCCGGTGTAAGTGATGATTCAATGGTAAAGCCTGTTTTGTCAAATGTATTGTCTGTCCACTCTATCCATATTTCGTTTCCAGACAGCTCTCTTACATTCAGGCCCTGGGGTGCTATGGCTCCCGACACTGGCGCATTGGCGTCAAAGGTAAGACCTCCTGTCAGTGTACCGTGGTTTTCGCCCGTTTCACTAAAATCTACAGCTAATGTGCCCGTTGGCTGGTCAAAAGTATAATAGGCTGCCAGGTTGATTTCATCGCCTGCCAGTCGTTCATCTTTTCTGGATACTACGTCCTCCTGTGTGCGGGCCTCCGCCCAGATTCTGATTTCATCAAGGCTTCCGTTGAACGCTAAAGAGCCCCCCCTGCTACCTATGTGCAGGTTAGTAGCTGAATAAGAAGGTGTGTTGGTAACGTTGGTATCGACATCTCGCACACCATCTACATAAATATCTCCATCACCTGCCGACCTGTATACAATAGCTATATGATGCCAAAGTCCGTCGTTATAGCTGTTGGCTGTCCTTAATATACCTCCGCCTACATTGATCCCGAGCACATTGCCGGAAAACTGCTGTACGGAATACTCGGCATTGGCACTGCCTTTTTCGAGTATTACTTTATTACCCGTGTCGGTTGTATTAAACCAAAACTCGACCGTAAAAGCTCCGGGCATCTCCAGAATCGGAGCGTTTGGCACATCGATGTAATCGTCTACCCCGTCAAACGTAAGCGCTCTGCCCGGATGATGAAAGGTAGAGGCATAGCTTTCGTTGGAAAAAGTGCTTGCTCCGGTATTATTTACTGCATTTATACGGTACTTATAGGTTTTGTCAGCTTCTGCCGTGTGGTCTATATATTCTATCGCATTGGCTGCTACTGTGGTCACTGTAGTATAACTGCCCCCTACCTCAGCACGCTGAATTTCAAAGCCTGTTTCGTCGTTAGCATTATCAACCCAGCCTATATTGATATTGTGCTGATCGAGATTTACTGCAAAAAGGCCGGAAGGTGCATCCGGTACTCCTCCTGAACTCATCGCATTGGAGGCTGTCCAGTTGGAGGCTACTCCGGTAAGTGCAAAGCCATTTAATATCCCGTTATTTTGTCCTATGCCTCTATCGGGCAAAAGTGTAATGCCGGTATTGGTACCGTCAGCTATGCCCTGATCAAATCTATAGTAGGCCACCAGGTTATCTTCCAGCGGTGACAGGGTATTGTATCTGTTTTCCTGGATTTCCAGTGGCGTCCGTACATCGGACCAAATTCTTACCTCGTCGATCTGACCATCCATATTGAAAGTTGCGCCTGAATTAACCGTACCTATTTCCAGGTTAGAGTTTGTGTTTTCCATGGCCGTGTACGTACCGGAAGATCCGGGATTGTTCACCTGTGAAACTCCGTCTATGAAAAGCGCTATGCCTGAAGCCAGCCCCGAACCGTCGTAGGTAAACGCCAGGTGATACCACTGGCCGGTATTGAAAGTGAAGCCTGATGTTTCGCCAAAAAGAAAGGCTGCTGCTGACGCATCTGCCAGAGTAACGTTTAACTGCCCTCCACTGCTTATCACCATGTGATACTCGTCCTGCCCGGCTCTTTTTGATACTATAGCCCTTGACGACAGGTTGTCTAATTTTACCCATGCCTCTACAGAAAACGGTTGGTCCGTAGCACCATTACCAAAACTAAGCGCATCGTTATCCGGTACCGAAACATAATCGTCCGTGCCGTCAAAATCCAGGGTGTTGTGTGGTGCTATAAATGTACCTGCAAACTTCGCATTGGTATAAGCCGATGCACCCAATTCGTTTACCGCTCTGACCCTATACCAGTAGGCATTGCCGGGAGCCACTGTATTGTCATCGTAAGATTCTGTACCGGCAGGGAGTGACGCTATCTCCGAATAGGTAGCTCCTCCATCGTCTGAGCGCTCTACTTTATAAGATGTTTCATCAAAAGCTTCATCTACCCACTGCAGGTTTATGCGGCTATTGGCTATTTCTATGGTTTTAAATTCTTTTGGAGTTAAAGGTATAAATGGAGTCATGGCTCCTGAGGCTACCCAATCCAGGTCGTCCATGTTGTTGAGCGTGCCCTGGTTGCCGCTCGGTGTAAGGTCCGGCAATACTGTACCTGTAGTTTCATTAAACTGAAAGTAAGCAACCAAAGCCGGATAGCTGACAGCATCCAGGGTATTGTACATGTTGGACTGAATATCAAACTGTGTTAAGGATTGGTTCCATATCCGTACTTCATCGAGTTGTCCCTGAAAATACTCCGCATTACCGACACCATTCAAATAACTACTCCCCACCCTATCGAAAGACACATTTGTGTAATACTGCAGAGATGTAGTTCGCGCATCCTCTACCCCATCTACGTAGATGATCACTTCCTTGGTAGATTGATCGTGGGTAACAGCCACATGATGCCAGCTGCCGTCATTGACTGAGGTAGTGCCATCTACAACATCAAACGTATCTCCGCTACCTGTCCAGTGAGTATACCTCACCACTCCATTGTGTACTCCAAAGGCTCCACGTATTGCATTATCGTGATCGCCGATGATGGTCAATGCAGGGTTGCCGTTGTAGTTGCTGGAAGCAGCTACGGATGAAGTATTGATCCACGCTTCATAGGTAAGCCCTGTGGGCAGTGCGGTTCTTGTGAGCGACACATAATCGTCTACTCCATCAAAATCCAGTGCATTGAATGCACCTTCTCCCCCTGCGGCATTGGATTCGATGGCTCCCATATCCACTATGTCAGCCAAGACTCTGGGTGCAAAACTTGAATAATTGAAATCAAACGGAATAGGTTCTGTTGTATTTGCATCTCCATCAAAGTCAGGTATATCTGCAGGTAGTGCGCTAGTTTGTCCTTTGTTGATGGCTGCCGAGCCGGATTTTAGTGAAAAATCAAAATTGTTTTCATCGGCAAACACCGGATCTCCAATGACATCATTTGCTCCTATGGTTTCATAGGTGAAAAGGTTAAAATCTATGTCGGCTGAGCCCAGATGGTTCATGTCCGGGTGGCTATCGGCCATGTTGCCGGTAATGATATTGTTTTTTATTACACCTCCTGAGTTAGACGCTATGTAAATACCTCCAGCGTCGAGCGCCCCGTTGTTGTATATCGTGTTATTGATTATCGAAGGTGTGCTGGTGCCATTCAGGTAAAATGCTCCTCCTTCGTTATCTGCATTATTGAGAATGGCTATCGTATTGGCAAATATTCCGGATGACCCTACTCCGTTTGCGAATACAGCTCCTCCATTTACCGCAGAATTGTTTTCAAACCAGCAGTTGAAAACTTTTACTGCACCCTGTGTCTGTAGTCCACCACCATTGCCATTGGTTTTGTTTTCTCTAAACTTAGTACCTACGATCAGATTGTTTCCGGTAAACGTCCATACACCGGCTCCTTCATTCGTCGAGGAGTTTTGCTCAAAAGTACAGTTGCGTATTTCTATACTGCTAAAGGTTATCAATCCTCCTCCATTATTGCCTTGCGATACACCATTGTCATTGGCATTTCCTCCAGTAACTACAAAGCCATCGATAACAAAACCCGTACTACCGGTAACGTATACTACATGCAACGAATTTTCAGACCGTGAAGCAGCCATTGGATCATTGTCATCTACATCGTTGTGAGCCAGATCTCCACTCAGTATTGTTCGGTAAGTGTCAGGATTTCGGTCGTCGCTCGATATCTCATTGCCCATGAACCCTCCGTAGAGTGTTATATTGTTTTGTCCATCTATTCTAAATGAGGCTTCTCTGTCAAAGTCTGATGGGGTATATACTCCCTCTGCTACCCATATTTCTACATCATTACCGGCTATGGCCAGTGCTGTTTCGAGTTCTGTCAGAGCGTTTGTCCACGAGCGTCCGTCTTTTGTACCTCCTGCTTTCTCATTTACATAAAGTCGGCTTGCGTTTACTGTCGTTAAACTGCCCAGAGTGTAATAGCCGTTGGAAGCTTCCAGCAAATCACCCGAAAACGAAACCGTGTTACCTGTAATCTTACTGTTTACCGTTAGCACGGTATATTGAGAGGCGGTATTTGATCTGTAAAGTAAGGCATACTTGCCCGAAGGTGTGCCCCCGACTCCAGCGGCATCAAAATCAAAGGTGAAAGTAGCTAACCCGCCATTGTTTCCTACATCCGTAAAGGCAATGAACCAGTCTCTTTCCCACCGGGAGTCCACCACATTCGTATTGATTTCGTTGATGAAAGATCCGTTGGTGGAGTTAGAGATGTAATCAAATTCAATTTTATCTCCTATATCACTGAGAAAACCATTGTCTGTCACTGTTAATCCTCCGGTAGATGCTGTGGACAGCACCCCTTCCGACGAGTTGCTGATAACTGCGCCTGTTGGAAAAGTAATTGTAGACGCTACCCAGTTGGATGTAGAACCCGAAAGGTCAAATCCTGAGAGTGTTCCGTCGTTAGCATTTCCCGACTTATCGGGCAGAATAGTCAGACCGGTATTATCGCCATCGGGTATCCCTTCGTTGAAATCATAGGAAGCCACCAGTCCGGTAGCTGAATGTATTGTTTTACCCAAATTGTTTGATATTTCTGCCTGAGTGCGGGCCACATTCCATACCCTTACTTCATCTATTTGCCCATTCCAAATTTCACTGCCTGTAAACTGCGATCCTATGCGAAAATCAGCATTGGTAGTGTTGCTTATCGGGCTGCCCAGGTCTGCCTGCTCTACACCATCTACATAGAGCTTGGTTGTCAGACTCGATTTTACCACTGCAAAGTGATGCCACTCGCCATCATCGGGATAGGTAACCCCGGTATTGCCTCCACCCCACGAGTCTCCGGCACGGATAGTACCCGTATTGCTATGGCCTAAGTAAAAATTACCTCCTCCCTGTGAGAGTATCTCCCGGTATTCATTGCTGGCACCATTGTACCTGGCCCACACTTCTACTGTAAAATCGCCCGCATCGGGTATCAAATTGGCACCTGTAGTCACTACGTCATCTACTCCATCAAAATCCAGTGCATTTTCAATAATAATCGTCTCAGCACTGGAGCCAATATTGGGAGCTGACGGGTTGTTCCACGATGCACCACATATATCATCTGACGGAGCACCTACGGATGTTCCGTTGTTTATTGCTTCACTAGGTGAAAAAACAGGGTAATGCGTTTGCAAACCACATACTGTAGCTATGCCCAGGTTGGGGTCAGATGTGTAGTCAAACGAGGGGCACCCTCCGGTACATGTTCCCTCTACCAGGTTGTTGGTATTGGTTGCTATACTACCGCTTAGCGCCAATCCGATTGCTTCTGTTCCACCGGTGTTGTTGGCCACCATTGTATTTGTCATATTCAATACAGCACTGCCGCCCTGCACACGGATTGCATCCGCTCCTGTACTGTTAATGCTATTGTCGACAAGGGTACAGTTGATCAGGTCTACTGTAGCATCCCACACAAAAAGCCCTGCCCCGTTATCACTAATGCTGCCGGCTATGGTTACATTAGTGAGTATAGCCGAACCTCCGTTTACCGTAAGTCCACCGCCATAACCTCCGCTACGTTCGGCTGTGTTGTCGTAAAACGTTGTATTGTTGATGGAAGCAGTGACATTGACCAAATACATACCTACGGCATATCGTCCACCACTCACCGTAGCTCTGGAGCCTTTTACTACACAATTGTTCAGGGTAAGGTTTCCTCCTGCAAGCATCTGCAGAGCCAGCCCACTTTCATCGGCAGTCATTACCCCATTGCTCAACACCATGTTATTTAACACAACGGTGTAGTTGCCTATTTCCAACAACCGGAAATCTGCCAAAGCCGAAGCATTGTGTATGATATTGCCATTGGGGTGGGCGTTGAACGTGATGTGATTGTTTACGTCCGGCAACTCCGTTAATAAATCGATTTGGCCTTCTACTGTAAAATCGATGATATGAGGGTCTCCGGAAGTGGTTCCGATGGCATTGGCATCAATAATGGCTTGTCTTAATGTGCCTGCTCCGGAATCCCCTGTATTGTCCACAGTAAATATGTTTCCTATGCCGATTGCCGTGTGGGAACATAAAAACAAAACGATAACAAGATAAAGTGGCGGTAAAAATGGTTGTCTCATGAATCTTTGGTATGTATACATTATATCAATGTTCTAAAATATGGCCTTTTGATCAAAAACCGGATACCCGCAAAAAGGTATTTGCTGTTGAAAGAAAATTATTTTGAAGTCAACTTATAATTTACTGTATTCTCTATACAATACTACAAACGACATTACCGTTTGCAGCACTTTTTCGATGAATACGCCATTTGAGTAGACCTATTTCTCATTCATGATACTTTGCCAGAAGTCATTTATTTTCACCTTTGTCTGTGCAGAAGATTCCATTTAGTTTCACTACTAGTTGTTCTCATTATAGTTTGATCTGCTCACTTACTGGTATATTTATCTTATATTTAGTTTTATGACCAAATTTCCGCTTAACATGAAATGCATCAAAACGCTTTTACTCTGTTGCATCACCCTCATTATCACGTCAAACACCTATGCACAATATGACTTTGGCAGCAAGGAATTAAAAAAAATCTACTACAAGCTGGAGAAAGCGTACGACAAATACGACTACCAGACTATACTCGACTATGAACAACGTGTGCTGGAATTAGTAGAGCCCAAGCAGGATACGCTCACCGCTCTGGTATACTCTTTTCTGGCAGAGGCTTACTTCGACTATGACAACCAACCTGAAAAATGCCTGGACTACTACCAAAAAGAATACGACCTTCGGTTGAAAATTCAGGGGCCGGAAGATGAACAGGTAAAAAACACTGCCTACAGCATGTCGCAAATCATGGATGAGCTGGGCAAATACGATGCGTCCGAGAAACTGCTTCTCGACCTGATGGAAACGGACAAAAAGCTATTTGGTGCCAAAAGTGAAGAATTTCTCAACACGGCAATAGCACTGGGCCAACACTACCAATACACCAAACGCTACGACGATTACAAAAAAGGGCTGAAGCTCTACAAAGGTCTTATCCGGTCTGTAAAAAAAGACCACTCGCTCTACGGGGAATTGCTCAATGGGCTGGCCGGAATACATGACGAAATGGGGTCCTACGAGGCAGCCGTGACCAACTATATCGCTGCACTGGATGCTTTCGAGCAATCCGGACAATTTGCCTCGCTCAATACCGTACTTACCCTCAATTCGCTGGCACTCGTGTATGAAAAAACCGGCCGTTTGCCTGACGCTGAAGAAACCTACAACGAAGCACTGCTCATCTTGCGCAAACTGCCCGGAGACAATGAAGATATCTTTCAGGCTATATTCAATAACCTGGGAGGCACCTACTACCTACTGGGCAAATACGAAGAATCGGACAAAGAACTGGAAAAAGGACTACTCATCGCCGAAGAAATCTATGGCAAAGATTCTGATCCGTATGCCATATCGCTTTCCTCTCAGGGCGACTCTTACTTCTTCCAAAAAAGATTTGACGAAGCAGAGGCCAAATTCAAGGAAGCACACGATATTTTTCTGGAAAGCCAGGGAGAAGACTCCTACGATGCTGCCCTCATGACCTACAACCTGGCCAGGGTATACCGCGAAAAAAGACAGTTTGACAAAGCACTGGAGTACAACAAACGTGCTACCGAAAAACTGAAAAACATCATTGGTGATGAAGACGATGAATATGTACGATCGCTCATGAACCTGGGCAATATCTACAATACCATTCACCAGTTTGATGAAGCTTCGAAATATTACAATCAGGCACTGAAAATACGCAAAAAAACACTAGGCACCAACCATCCTCGCTATGCTGAAAGCACCCGAAAACTCGCCCTGCTCAACTGGGCTATGGACAATCAGGAGGATGCTATAGACTTTTACAAAGAAACCTTTGAAAACTACTTTGTACAGATTGAGGCTTATTTTCCCACTATGACCGAAGAAGAAAAAGTGAAGTTTTATACCAACAAGGTAAAGCCCACTTTTGAGCAATTCAACTCCTACGCTTTTGACAAAGGAATAGACGACAGGTCGCTATGGGGAGATATGTACAACTACCAGCTCGCCACTAAAGGCCTGATTATGTATGCCACCGGCAAGGTACGTGCCAGCATCATGGATAGCGGCGACTCGCTGCTCATAGAAAAATACAACACCTGGGTTAGCCAAAAAGAACAGCTTTCGAAGCTTTTCAGCTCAGTAACAGACGATATCTTATCACGAAATTTTCAAATCGACTCGATCAGCAAGGCTGCCAACCAACTGGAAAAAGAAATCAGCCTGCAATCCAAGGCTTTTGCCAACACCTATACGCAAAACCGTATAACCTGGCAGCAGGTACAGCAGCAACTCAAGCCCGGCGAAGCTGCCGTAGAAATGATCCGTTTCAGAAGCTTCAAGCCTGATTCGGCGGGTGTATTTACCGACGAAATATTCTATGCCGGCCTGGTGCTGACTCACGAAACCACCGAACACCCCGAACTGGTAGTACTGAGAAACGGTAAAATGATGGAGCATCGGTTTTTATCCAACTACCGCAATGCGATCAAATACAAAATAGAGGAGAACCACTCCTATCGCTTGTTTTGGAGACCCATAGCCAATAAACTCAGAGGCATCAAAAAAGTGTATTTCTCGCCCGACGGTATATACAACCAGATAAGTATCAACACCCTGCAAAACCCCGCAACCAAAAAATATACGCTCGACGAACTGGAAATAAAAGTAGTGACCAACACCAAAGACCTGGTGACAGCCTCTGCTGCTACCGGCAGCAATCCGGCACATAACCGAAAAGCCTATCTACTGGGTTTTCCCAACTACAACATGGGTGAAATCGAAAAAGAAAATCAGGATGGTCAGACAACAGAACCTGCCGAAAACCGAGGAACCCGGGGAGGTCGTGGTGCCAGGGCTACACGAGGCAATGGCCTCAGGGGAGGCATATCGCGCGGACTAAGGGGCAACCTGCAACGCTACATCAATAGCTACTCGCTGCTGGCTATGCTACCGGGTACTAAAAAAGAAGTAGAAACGATATCCGAACGATACAGGGAAAAAAACATACCTACCACTACTCTCTTCGGCGATCAGGCAGTAGAAGATTCTGTGAAGAACCTGAGCAACCCTCAGACCCTGCACATAGCTACTCACGGGTTTTTCCTCGAAAATCAGGAGCCCGAAGAAGGTATAGAAATCGACAAATACGTAGAAAATCCTTTACTCCGGTCGGGGCTGATTCTGGCAGGTGCAAACAGTTTTTTGAAAACCGGCCGCATTTCTGAAGAGCACGGAGACGGTGACGATGGTATACTTACCGCCTATGAGGCCATGAACCTCAACCTGGACCAGACCGATCTGGTAGTGTTATCGGCCTGTGAAACCGGCCTGGGAGAAATAAGCAATGGCGAGGGAGTTTACGGTTTGCAGCGTTCGTTTCAGATAGCCGGTGCTAAAAGCATTATTATGAGTATGTGGACTGTAGACGATGCTGCTACGCAGGAGCTCATGACCAACTTCTACAGCGAGTGGCTCAAAACCGGCGATAAGAACAAGTCTTTTATTTATGCACAGAAAAAACTGAAAGACAAATGGAAACATCCCTATTACTGGGGTGCTTTTGTCATGGTAGGGTTTTAAACCCTACCATTAAATATGTCTTATTTTAACGCTATCATTTTCTTTCAAGCATCTTTAGGTAGGTGCTTGAAAGAACAGGCTTCTTTTACACCGTGTCACAGACACTACATTTCTTTATACAGTTTCAAGTGTGCTGCGCAACACTTAAAACAACGGGAACTATTCTACCATAGGCTGTGGAACTTCCTTTAACAAAGCCTGAAACTCCTGCCGAACCGGGTGTCCGCCAAAATCTCCGATGTGTTGGAGGTAAGCATGGATTTCCTGCTCGGTAAGATCAATACCGAGGTTGACCAGAAAACACTGAAAAGACTGCAGGATATTGATGCTCTGCCTGAAGACGACAGGCAACATATTTTCTATATGATAGACAACCTGGTGAAGGCTGCTAAACTTAAAAGTTTATAAAGCAAGGATATCTACCTGTAGCAAAGATGCTTATGCTAGCTACTTCTTTTCTTCATTACTACTTGCGTCAACGGGAGGATGGGGATTAGCTTTTCCCTTACTATACAATTTATACAACATACCTAGCATAGACACAGCCATTAATAGAATTCCAATTTTCCATTCTGAAAGGTGGCAAGATAAAAACGATTCATATTTTAAAAGTGGAACTTTGTCCAAAGTATACCATGAAACGGAATAATAAGCATCATTGACAATACGATTCTTCTCAACTGTTATTTTAATACCATCTCCTAAAGACAACTTTTCAAGTTCCTCAAAATTCAACTTTCCAAATGCACATGATCTAAATATAAAATCTCTATTATACTCATTCATACTTACTAACAAATATTTATACTCCATATCACCTCCATGTGTAATAGTTCTCGGAGTACTTTTCAATGTTCCTGTATATTCGTCTAATTGATTTGGTTTATACTCTACATGATAAAAATATGTATAAACAAGTAATGCGACTCCCGATAAAAACATCAAGAACCATCCATCATTCATTAGCTTACCAATTTTATTTTTCAGCTGTATTATCTCCATCTTCTCTATCAAATAAAGGATTCACAACATCATCCCCCGTTGTTTTAAGTGTTCTGAAAGACCACTTGAAACCTGCCATGAAAACCAGTGTCTGTGACACGGCATCACTCATGCTATCATTTTTAGAGTCAGCAGCCCATTCTTGCCAGAATAATCCCTGGCACTTGAGTATCGCACTCTCTGCCTTCAATTTCGCTAAACTTGAAAGAAAGAAGAAGTTTTTTTTACACTTCTACTAAAAAAAGCGGTAGTTGATCACTTCCTGGAAAAAAGTGATGATAACTGTGGGTTGTATAAATATGCTAAACACTACTCCAAACAAAGCACCTACCAGATGAGCGTGGTGGTTTACATTGTCTGCCATGCGCTTTCCTTCATAGTAGGAGTAGATCAAATACAATACGCCCAGGATAAAACCCGGTATACAAATGATGCCATACAGACAGATCGGATTGGTGGGCAAAAAAAGGATACTGCTAAATACCACAGCAGAAACGCCTCCTGAAGCTCCCAACGAATTGTAATGAGGATTGTCATTGTGCTTGAGTATGGAAGGTATATCCGACACTACTATTCCTAACAGGTAAAGCGCCAGAAAATACAAGGAGCCGCTCTCGCCCAGCACATAGGTATACAGCTGCTCTATCAGTCGCCCAAAAAAGAAAAAGGTAAACATATTGAACCCCAGGTGCACCCAGTTGGCATGTACAAAACCTGACGTAATCAGGCGGTAAAATTGCCCTCTTTTGGTTACATCGTAGGGATTCATCATCAGCCTGTACTGCAGTTCGGGTTTGTTCCAGCCTGTCAGGCTCACGGCTACTGTGGCTATGATTACGATTATTGTATAAGACATATCAGAAGGGTATAGAGGGTATTATTTATCGCGATGGATAATGTATTGAGCGAATGTTTTAAGGTCTGCCAGTTTTTCTGCGGGTTCCTCCAGCTGGTCGAGGGTGGTAAAAGCCTTTTCGAAAAACATTTTCATTTTCTGCTCTGTTTCTCGCTTTACCCCTATTTCATCATAGAGGGCCGTTACAGCGTTCACTTTCTGCTGCGGGTCAAAATCAGTAAGCGACAGCTGATAGTTGAGGCGCTCCCGCTGCTCCGGTGTGGCCATTTCCAGGGCTTTTATAAGGAGATAGGTTTTCTTATTGGCTATAATATCACCGCCTACCTGCTTACCTACCTTGGCCTGGTCCCCATATACATCGAGCAGGTCGTCTTTGAGTTGAAAACCTATACCCATGTGTGTACCAAAGTGACGAAGCTTCACTGCCTGATCAGCAGACATACCCCCTAGCAGCCCTCCCAGTTCGAGGCTAAACCCTAACAAAACGGCTGTTTTGAGCATGATCATATTGAGGTAATCTATCTCTTCTATATAGGGAGTTGTTTCAAAATTCATATCTAACTGCTGCCCTTCGCATACTTCTATCGCGCAGCGATTAAACAGCTTCAGTATATGACCGATGTTGTCGGTTTGAGCTTCGAGCAACAAATCGTAGGCATGAATCATCATGGTATCGCCAGACAGAATGGCTATGTTGTCGTCCCATCGCGAGTGTACGGTAGGCTTACCCCTGCGCAGGGGCGCGTCATCCATAATGTCGTCGTGTACAAGCGTAAAATTATGAAATACCTCTACTGCCAATGCCGGTTTTACAGCTTTTTGCCAATCATCGCGCCTGATTCTATAGGCCAACAGCGTAAGCAGAGGGCGCATTCGTTTGCCTCCCAGGTTTAGCATGTACCGTATGGGATCATACAGCTCTTCGGGGTATTCCCCGAATTTCATGTCTTCTATGCTTTTATTTAATTCAGAAACTAATGTGTCTATACTCTGGTTCATCCTCTTCTACAAATTCCAAATCTATCGTACGACGGTCTATGTCCGTTTTGGTAACGATCACAGTTACTTTGTCGCCCAATGTGATTACTTTTTTATTTCTTTTCCCTATCAGGCTATAGCTTTTCTCATCGTACTCATAGTAGTCATCGCTCATGTCTGCTATGCGCACCATGCCTTCGCACTTGGTTTCGGTAATTTCTACAAATACCCCCCATTCGGTAATGCCCGATACTATTCCCTCAAAAGGTTTGTTTTCTACAGAAGCCATAAATTCTACCTGCTTGTACTTGATGGAAGCACGCTCAGCATCGGCCGCTCTTTTCTCCCTCTCTGAAGAATGCTGGCAAAGTTCGTCATATTCTTTGGGATCTGGCGACTTTTGCTTGTCAATATAATGTTGCAAGAGGCGATGAACCATCACATCGGGATAGCGGCGTATGGGAGAAGTAAAATGTGTGTAGTGTGGAAAAGCCAAACCAAAGTGCATCTTCGGCTCTGTGGTATAGCGAGCTTTGGCCATAGACCGTATCGCGAGCGATTCGAGTACATTTTGTTCGGGCTTGCCTTGTATGTCATCCATGAGTGCATTGAGCGAGCCCGATATATTCGCCGGCACCATGTTGAGCTTATGACCAAATCGTACCGCAAATTTTGAAAATGCCTCCAGTTTTTCCGGATCGGGAGCATCGTGGGTTCGGTACACAAAAGTGTCCTGACCTTTGTGCAACCCGTATACATGCTCTGCCACGTATTTATTGGCCAGCAGCATAAATTCCTCCACCAGCTTGTGGGCGTCTTTTCTTTCTTTGGGTATTATGCCCAGAGGTTTGCCGTTTTCATCGAGCTTAAACTTCACCTCCACCGTCTCAAAATTGATCGCCCCTTTGCTAAAGCGTTGTTTTTTAAAACCCTTGGCCAGCGTATTGAGTGTATGGATTTCCTCTGCAAAATCGCCTTCGCCGGTTTCTATTCTTTCCTGTGCTTCTTCGTAAGTAAAGCGCCTATCGGAATGGATAACCGTACGGCCAAACCAATGTTTTTTTATTTCCGCTTTGGGAGTTATTTCAAATACGGACGAAAACGTAAGCTTATCTTCATTGGGTCGCAGAGAGCACACACCATTGGACAGCTTTTCGGGCAGCATGGGTATGGTTCTGTCTACCAGATAAACTGAAGTAGCGCGCTCTACCGCTTCTTTGTCGAGCACCGACCCGGGTTGCACGTAATGCGATACGTCCGCTATATGAACGCCTATTTCATAATTGCCATTTTTCAGCGGTTTAAACGATATCGCATCGTCAAAATCCTTGGCATCTGCCGGATCGATTGTAAAGGTGGGAGTATTGCGAAAGTCTTTGCGTTTTTTGACTTCCTCTTTACTGATTTGATCCGGAATTTTTTCGGCTTCCTTTTCTACATGAGCGGGAAAGCGAAACGGCAGGTCAAATTCTGCCATTATCGAATGTATTTCAGCTTCATTTTCTCCCGCTTTGCCCAGCACTTCTTTTACCCTTCCTATCGGGCTTTTGTTAGCCCCTCCATGCCATTCGGTTATCTTCACTACCACTTTGTCGTTGTGGCGTGCCTTGCCTATGTGCTCAGGGTATACAAATACATCGAGGTGAATTTTGCGGTTGTCGGGCACTACAAATGCATAGCGTGGCATGATCTCTATTCTACCTACCAGCTCATTTTTCTTCCGTTTTACTATTTCAGTGACTTTGCCTTCTGGTCTGCGCCCCTGGCGTGCGCCTTTCAGGCTTACCTTTACCGTATCGCCATCCAGGGCTGTGCCCAGATCTTCGGTTCTTACCCATATATCGTCTTCTCCCTCTTCGGGAATCACATAGGCAAACCGCTTGTTTACGTGATCTACCCTGCCAGTGATAGTAACCGCGTCGGCTACACTTCTAAAGGTGTTTTTTCTGAGCTTTATCAATTGCCCCTGCTCCTCCATATCCATCACGATATGAAAGGCTACTTCTTTGGATTTGATGTCTCTGATGCCGGCCTTTTTTACGACCTGCTTTACGGTAAAGGGCTGCCCGGGGTGAGCAGCAAATAGCCTGGCTATTTTTTCTTGTATGAGTTCTCTCGAAAGTCTTTTTTTCGATTTAAATTTTACTCCTTTGGATTTTCTTTTTGCCATATTGATTTTTTGCCGCATATACTACCCTGCAGATGTACGGCGGTAGCACTTAGGTGAGACAGGTTTACCCTGAAAGTTGATGAGGTATATGCGTGTTGTATTGTTTAATTATTTTTCCGTTGTGAATTTCCAACACCCTGTCGGCCACAAATTTAATGACTGCAGGGTCATGAGAAATGAAAATGTAAGTTAAGTTTAATTTATTTCTCAAGTCCTTTAAAAGGGTAAGTATATCTGCCTTGACAGACGCATCGAGCGAAGATACCGCCTCGTCAAACACGATGAGCTTCGGTCTGGCAGCCAATGCCCGGGCTATGCATACCCGCTGATTTTCTCCTCCGGAGAGGTGTTCGGGCAATCTGTCCATAAGGTGCCGGGAAAGGTTTACACTGTCAAACAAGGCCTGAGTAATTAACCAGGTGTCGCCAGCAGGGTGCCGTGATGCGTTGACATTCACTATCTCTTGCACGGCTTTGCCCACTTTTTGTTTCGGATCCAGGGCTAATCGTGGATGCTGAAAGACTAATTGTATGTCCGATCGGGTCGCTATTTCACCGCTGTACACAATGCTACCACCCGTAGGGTTTACTGTGCCGGTAAGGCATGCTGCCAATGATGTTTTGCCACTGCCCGATTCACCCAATATGCCCAGTATCTGGCCTTGATGTAGCTTAAAACATATATCCTGAAGCACGGTTTTGGGTTGGGCCCAAAAAAGCAGTCGACCAGCGCTTTCTGCATAACTGAGCGACAAACGGTCTACTTCTACCAAGGGTAAAGCCTCTGGTTCTTTGGGCGGGGCGGTTTTTTTTTCCTGTAAAGAATAATGACTTGCCAGCAACTGCCTTGTATACGGATGTGTAGCATCTTGTATGTTGTCGGCCGGCACATTGTCTACTACCTGCCCACACTGCATTACGACTATACGGTCGGCATGCTGCATGGCCAAAGCCAGATCGTGGGTAATGAGCAAAATGCCTGTACCCTTCTGTGTAAGGCGGGCAAATGCCCTTGTGAGCTTTTGCAGGGTATCCTGATCTACTGCCGATGTAGGCTCGTCGGCAATTAACACCCGGGGCTCCCGCAATGTAGCCATTACCAGCATTACCCGCTGGCATTCTCCTCCCGACAACTGACCGGGGTAGGCTTTCATTATTCTTTCCGGATCGGCCAGCCCTATATCTGCCAGTGCTTCTTTTATCTGTAAATGCACCCCCTTACGCGGCAACTTCCGGGATGGCTGCAAAACCTCCTCTATCTGCTTTCCGCAAGTCATTACAGGGTTCAAAAATGCCGATGGCTCCTGAAACAACATGCTGATTGTGTTTCCTCTGAGAGCGTGTAGCTGTTTTCGTTTGTTTATTTTTTCTGCTTCCTGCAGCTCTACACTTTCAAAGGTGGTGTATGCTTCAGGCGGATTAATGTCCAGCAATGCTCTGGCAAGAGTACTTTTGCCAGAGCCTGTAGCACCCACCAGAGCTACTGTTTCTCCATTTTGAATCGAAAACGAAGCATCCTGCACTACTGTCTGGCGTTGTTTGCCTACTGCATAACTCACAGACAGTTTGTTGACCCGAAGTAAAGGTGATGCCGTCATAGTAAGTATTAATCCACAAAATGAATATGCTCAGGAGCGATCAGTTGCTGTCCCTGCAGTCGCAGATACACCTGTGCGGTAGCCTCCACATCGCGATTGCAATACGCGGCTATTCTTTCCAGATCATTTTCCTGATAATATACATGACTGACCATACTGCCGTCTATGTCGTTTTTTGGAGAGGGTATATCCAAAATAGCCGTAAGCAACTCCAGCGACGTGAAACTCTTTCTATCCCCAAACTTCCACATTTCCATAGTATCGATATGGGGCACTTCCCACGGTTTTTTCCCCGACAGCTGCAAGTATGCGGGTATGGGCACACGGTTGACTGTCATACGTCTGCCCAGGTAGGGGAAGTCAAACTCTTTGCCGTTGTGCGCACAAAGCACCACTTGCTTTTCGTTTAGTTTGGCATTGATCGTTTGGTTTAATTCCTCGAGTAATGCTTTTTCATCGTGGTTGTAAAGTGCCTTTACTCGCAGGTTTACGTTTTCTTCCTCGTCGATATAGAGAAAACCTATTGAAATAACCACCACCTTGCCAAACTCAGCATATATACCCGCTCTTTCTGCATACAACTCTGCCGGGCTCAATGCTTCATCGTTTTTGATCTGTCGGGCTTTTTTGTCCCAGAGCTGCTGCATTTTTTCCGATAGGTCTGCATAAGAGGCGCTGGCTGCCACTGTTTCTATATCGATAAAAATAAGGTTGCGGTGAAATTTCATCCGGTTCTGTTATTTTCTAGTCTCTGTTTTCTGCCTTTTTGGTCCAGTAGCGCACCAAGCCTGCTACACTCATCCATGAGGGGTTAGCTGCCTCGTACAAGGCTATCTCTTTATCGGTTAGTCCTGCATCTTTGAGCTGGCCTGCCACATACTGCATAAACTGGGGCACCATTTCTTCATGAGTTTCTCCTGCTTCCCAGTGATTTTTTACCCATGCTGCCCAGCTGTCCAAAATTGCTTCTAAATCTGACAAATGACGCTCAATGTCTGTTACCTGATCGTAGTGTGTCAGGTAAAGCGCCCCGGGATTAATCGTCCGTATAAGTTGTATGGATGCCTTCCAATCTTCTATCTGAATATCCGGCGGAGGGCAGGGTGGCACTACTATACCTTTGTCTATTTTTACTCCTGCTACATCTCCGGTAAACAACACCGACTCGTACTGCCATGCTATGTGATGACGGGCATGCCCGGGAGTATGCCAGCTTTTGATAACCACATCTCCTATTTGCAAAACCTGTTCATGGGCCACCTCTATCAATTGGTTAGCCGGTATTTTGTGCATCTGCCCCCATAAGGTATCCATTTTGTCCTTATATATTCTTTTGGCAGACTCCATCAGCCGCGTGGGGTCTTGCATGTTTTTAGCACCAAAGGGGTGCAGGTATATTTGAGCTCCCTTTTCTGCAAAAAACCAGGCTGCTCCTGCATGATCCAGGTGTATGTGGGTAAGCAATACATGTTTGACGTCATCTGCAGTGTAGCCCAGCGCGGCTAAACCCTTTTGCATAGCATCGATAGTTGAGTGAGGGCCTGTTTCTATGAGAATGGGGCCTTCTGAGCTTTCGATCAAAAAAGAAGCTATGGTATGTGGAAGGTGTAGAAAATGAAGGTCTATTACGTGTATATTTTTCATATATCAGTCTGGGTTATAAACAAATATCTGTACTAACACAGGCAAAAACAATACGCCCGCCTTTTTTGATCGTCATTTTTACGGTATCGAAACTCTTTTTTTCTTCCGTCGTAATAGCATTACTATCATTATCAATATGATTACTTTTGCTGCTATGTCTGCTATATCTATAGTCATTGAAGAAAAGTACTACAACAAAGACCCCCAATCTTCCGATCTGGGGAAAAACATCGTATCTGCGAGTATTGATCTACTGGACCAGTTGGGTTTTGAACAGTTTACTTTCAAAAAACTGGCTGTAGCTATCGACTCTACAGAGGCATCTATCTACCGGTACTTTGACAATAAACACAAGCTGCTGGTGTACCTCACTACCTGGTATTGGGCGTGGGTAGAGTACATGATCGACTTTCATACGCATCACCTAAAGTCGGGCAAGGAGAAACTGAGCGAGATCATAAAAATAATTTGCCATGCCGACGAGCATGTGGCGGATATAAATCTGCCGGGCGTGCACCTGGCCATGCTCCGAAAGATCGTAGTGAGTGAATCCAACAAAACCTACCTGACAAAACAAGTAGATGAGATTAATAATCAAGGCCTGTTTAAAGGGTTTAAAGGGTTGTGCCACAAAGTAGCGTTGGCAATTCAGGAAACCAACCCTACATACCCATACCCTCATGCATTGGCCAGCACGGCACTGGAAGCCTCTCACCAACAGGCTTTTTTTGCCCAGCACTTGCCTTCGCTCACTGAAATTTCGCTGAAAAAGAAAGAATCCTTAGAGAAGCAAGTCTATGCATATATAGAAGAGTTTGTTTTCAAGCTCATTACCTAAACCTTGTATCCAACATGAACAATTCCATCAACCTCGAAAGTATATATTCCAACAACACCATCACCCCTTTTAAGAGACTTTTTCGGATGCTATCTCTGGACAAAAAAGAGATATTCATCATTTACTCTTATGCTATATTCAATGGCATCATCAACCTGTCGCTCCCGTTGGGTGTGCAGGCTATTATCGGATTTATCATCAGTGCGGAATACTCCGCCTCGCTCGGATTATTGATTTTTATAGTCGTAATCGGTGTAGCTGTATCGGGTGTCATCCAGTTGCTTCAGCTGTCGCTTACCGAACTTCTGCAGCGCAGGATTTTCACACGAGCTTCGTTTGAGTTTGCCTTTCGGATACCTCGCTTCAAAATGGAATCGCTCACCAGTTTTTATCCCCCTGAGCTAATGAACCGTTTTTTTGATACGCTAAATGTACAAAAGGGGCTTTCCAAAGTGCTGTTGGATGTGTCGGCATCTTCGCTTCAGATTATTTTTGGCCTTATCCTGCTTTCTGTATACCACGAGTTTTTCGTTTTTTTCGGCATTATTCTGCTGGGATTAATTGCGCTCATCTTTGTTATTACCGGATCCAGAGGACTGAAAAGTAGCATTATGGAATCCAAGTACAAATATGAAGTAGCACACTGGCTCGAAGAGCTGGCCCGGGTAATGGGTACTTTTAAGCTGGCAGGAAAAACAGATTTGCCTATCAAAAAAATGGACTACTACGTGGGCAACTATCTGAAATTCCGCAAACAACATTTCAACATCCTTATCTTTCAGTTTTCCAGTATTGTAGCCTTCAAAACCATCATTACGGCAGGAGTACTCATTTTGGGAAGTATATTGGTGATCAATCAGGAAATTAACCTTGGCCAGTTTGTAGCCTCAGAGATTATCATTCTTTTGGTCCTGAGTTCGGTAGAAAAGCTGATACTAAGTATGGAAACCGTATACGATGTACTCACGGGCATGGAAAAACTTGGCCAGGTGACTGACATTGATATCGAAAAAGACGAAGGATTTGATCTAAATGAAATAGATCAGGAAAAGGGGCTTTCGATTGAGCTCTCTAACCTTTCCTACACCTACAGAGGATACCCTAAACCCACCGTATCGGATATTAATCTAAAAATAAATGCGAAAGAAAAAATATGCATCACCGGAGTAAACCAATCCGGAAAAACCACACTGATCTCGCTCATTTCTGGTCTGTACAATGATTACGAAGGTTCTATTCTTTTCAACGGCATCCCCCTGAGCGACATCAGCATTATGAGCTTCAGGTCTGTGATCGGCGACAACCTGGGACTACAGGATTTGTTTTATGGCACTCTATCCGAAAACATCACGGTAGGCAAAGACGACATTGACACACAGGATATTATCTGGGCTATAAATCAGGTAGGCCTCTCCGACTTTTTCAAACAACTACCCGACGGACTAAACACCAAAATACTGCCCGAAGGCCAGGGGCTATCTACCAGCACCAAACAAAAAATAATTCTGGCAAGAACGCTGGCTGAAAAACCCAAAATCATCGTGATGGACAATACTCTTCAAAACCTTGACTTTGAAGACCGAAAAAAAATCAGTTCGATTCTGTGCGACAAGGATGCCAACTGGACACTGCTGGCAGTATCCAACGACCCTCTGATGCTGGACGCCTGCGACAAGGTGGTAACTCTCGAGTATGGAAAAATTGTAGATATCAAGCAGAATAAAAGATAAAACAGCCATGTTGAATATTTCTAACAACCCCATCAATAGAGATAAAATCCTGTCAGATTGCCATTCGTATCAGGATGTGATGGCTTCTAAAGCCTCTAAAAGGCTGATCATTTTGCTGGGCTCACTTTTTTTTCTGGCCGGTATTGTTCTCTTTTTGCCCTGGACCCAAAACATACGGGCAAAAGGAAAACTCACCTCACTCAACCCACAAAACCGGGAACAGCAAATACATACCGTCATATCCGGACGGATAGAAAAATGGTATGTAAACGAAGGACAATTGCTAAAGAAAGGTGATACGGTCGTGCGAATATCCGAGATGAAGCCCGATTACCTGGATCCGCTCCTGATAGAAAAAACTACCAATCAGGCGGAAGCCAAAAAAGCATCGGTAAACTCGTACCGGGACAAAGCCAGGGCGCTTTCTAACCAGATAGAAGCACTGAAAAAAAACAAAAAACTAAAACTACTACAGGCAGAAAACTACCTGAAACAAGCCGCTTTGAAAGTGACTTCCGACAGTATCGATTATCAGACAGCTGTAATCAATTTGGAAATTGCTCAAAACCAGTTTGAAAGGCAGGAATCGCTGTACAAGCAAGGGCTAAAATCGCTAACCGACCTCCAAAAGCGCAAGCAAAAACTACAGGAGTCGATAAATAAAAAAATATCGATACAAAACAAGTGGCTAGCAAGCCAAAATGCCTACATCAATGCGCGCATCAATCTAAATGCGATAGAAAACGAATACGAAGAAAAAATAGCCAAAGCAGAATCGGATTACATGTCTGCCATATCCAACAAGCTACAGGCGGAAGCCGAGTACAACAAACTGTCGATTCAGGAATCGAATTATGTGAAGCGATCAGGATTTTATACCATTACCGCCCCACAAGACGGCTATGTGACCAAAGCTATGGTAGCCGGAATAGGCGAAACGGTAAAGGAAGGGCAGGCTGTGTTTACTTTTGTACCGGCGCACTATGACCTGGCCGTAGAGATGTACGTACGCCCAATCGACCTGCCCCTGATCAGGGAAAATGCCAACGTGAGGCTTCAGTTTGACGGGTGGCCCGCTCTTGTTTTTAGTGGATGGCCGGGCTTATCATTTGGCGCTTACGATGGCAAAATTGTGGCTTACGACAAAGTAGCCAGCGCCAACGGTAAATTTAGGGTACTGGTGGTGCCGCATGGCGAAGACGAAAGACCTTGGCCCGATCTGTTGCGCATCGGGTCTGGAGCCAATGGTATCGCTTTGCTCAATACTGTTCCTGTATGGTATGAGCTGTGGCGAAACCTAAACGGTTTCCCGCCGGATTTTTACAAAGATGAAACCAACTCCTACCAACCCAAATCTGTCAAAAAATGAGGAAGCATTTTCTATACGTCTTTGTTTACTTCATCGCCTCGGGCTATGCATCTGCCCAGGACAGCACTTCTCTGCCTCTGGAAAAGTACTACAGTATGGTGTATCAGAGTCACCCCATTGTGCGGCAGGCTAACCTACTCTCCCAGCGTGGCAGACTGAGCATACAGCAAGCCAGAGGAGCGTTTGACCCAAAGCTAAACTCGACCTTTGCCACCAAAGACTTCAAGGACAAAGACTACTATGACCTGTGGAATACCTACCTAAAAGTACCCACACTGCTAAACATCGACTTGAAAGCGGGATTTGAGAGAAACAACGGGCTCTACCTCAATCCTGAGCATACCTTACCCGACCAGGGACTGTACTATATGGGCCTGTCCGTACCACTGGGGCAGGGGCTCATTCGCAATGAGCGCAACATTGAACTGAAAAAGAGCACCTTTTATTCAGAGCTAACCCAAAACGATGCTCAAATTCTGCTTAACAACCTTTTTTTAGATGCCAACCACGCCTATTGGCTATGGTATGAACACTACCATATCCGAAAACTGGTACAAGACAACCTCCGCCTGATCCGACAAAAATATGAGGGAGTAAGACAATCGGTACTAAACGGAGAGTACGCACCCATCGATTCGGTAGAAATGTACATACAGGTGCAGCAGTGGAGCAATGACCTGAAAATGGCAGAAATGGCACTACAAAATAGCAGACTCCTTCTGGGTAATTTTATCTGGACTGACGATATCAACCTACAGATGCTCACCCCTCAACTGCAGACGCGACAACCAGACATAGACCTGGATCAGCTACTACAGTGGGCCATAGACAACCACCCCCAACTCCGACAGCTGGAAATACAAAATACTATTCTCGATCTTGACAGAAAACTACGCAAAGAACAACTCAAGCCTGTGTTCAACATCAACTATAACCTGCTACTCCAAAATGGCAAGTGGGATTATGGTGCTTATGCCAACAACTACAAAGGCGGGTTTGAGTTTGTGTTTCCCCTGCTGATAAGAAAAGAAAGGGCCAAGCTCAAAGTGGTCACTCTCAAACAACAGGAAAACAGCCTTAAACTTGACAATAAGGCAAGAGAGACATTTACCAAAGTAGAACAAAGCTACAACAAGAGTTTTACTCTTGACGAAATGATAAAAGAACAGGAGCAGATTATCACCAACCAGGTGCGCATGCTGCAGGCAGAACAAATCAAATTTAGCAACGGAGAAAGCTCTGTGTTTTTGCTCAACAGCCGTGAAAACAAAAAACTGAAAAGTGAAATAAAACTGATACAGCTAAAAGCGAAATACGGAAGAGCTCTGGGCGAACTTAGCTGGGCAGCAGGTAAGCTTTTTGAGGATGTAAAGACAGGTAATAATCCTTAATTTGAATTTATTTTCCCTTGATTGATTTTCCTTAAGTTTGCCACTTCATTTTATACACACCATTATGCTCATACTTATTTCTCCCGCCAAATCGTTTGATTTTGAAAGCCCTGCACATACCAGCATATCTTCCGAGCCCGATTTTGTAGCCGAATCGAGCAAGCTGATCAAAAAACTGGGCACCTTTTCACGCAAAAAAATTGGTGAACTGATGAGCATAAGTCCTGAGCTGGCTGCCCTCAACGTGGATCGGTATCAGAAATGGACTCCTTCTCCAGCCCCGGAAGACACCAAGCAGGCATTGCTCGCCTTCAACGGCGAAGTGTTCAGGGGGTTGAATGCAAAAGAAATGAGCGATGAGGACCTGACATTTGCACAGGAGCACCTTAGGATATTGTCCGGCCTGTACGGCGTACTTCGACCACTGGACAAAATACAACCTTACCGACTGGAAATGGGCACAAAACTAAAGTACTACAGTGCCAACAACCTCTACCAGTTTTGGGGAGACAAAATCACCAAGCGTATCAACAGTGACCTGGGTGATACTGAATGCATCGTAAACCTGGCCTCTACAGAATACTACAAGTCGGTAAAAGAGCCCTTGCTCAACGCCAGGGTTATTACGCCGGTTTTCAAGGACTTTAGCAATGGCACCTACAAAGTACTGATGACATACGCGAAAAACGCCCGGGGTGCTATGGCCCGATACATCATAGAAAACCGCATTACCAATCCCGAACTCATGAAGTCCTTCGACACCAACGGCTATGCCTTCGATCCCGGCCAGTCCGACGACTCCAACTGGGTGTTTACCCGGGGGTAAATTTCACTTATACCCAAACATTCGTTAGATTAGACTCTACCGAGAAAAGGCTCGCTGCTGTAGTTGTGAAGCCTAATGAGTATATTGAAAGGCAACTAAATCCCTCGCCATGAAAATATTTTTGATGGATATGCATTTCACCAAAACCCGGGCACACTAATGTGGACTATCATTGCTATCGGTATTGGAGTTTATGTGCTTCTGGCTATTGTGGCTTATTTCGTTCAGGAGTATTTTATGTTTCATCCGGAAAAACTACCCGAGGATTTTGAATACAAATACGATCAGCCTTTCGAAGAGCATTTTTTTGATGTGGAAGAAGGAGTGCGCATCAATGGCTTACGGTTTACTTTGAAGCAACCCAAGGGCATAGTCATTTACTTTCATGGCAACACCCGCAGCATAAAGGGATGGAGCAAGTATGCTTCTGACTTTACCCAAAACGACTATGAAGTACTGATGATTGACTACCGGGGCTTTGGCAAAAGCACAGGCAAGCGGCAGGAGCAGGCGATGTACCGCGATAGTCAGTATATCTACAATCAGGTTCGTCACTGGTTTCCTCAGGAGCAAATCGTAATCTACGGCCGTTCTATGGGATCGGGGTTTGCAGCAAAACTCGCTTCAAAAAACCGACCCAAAATGCTGATTCTGGATTCGCCCTATTATAGTTTGTCTCACCTGACAAACCGTTGGTTGTTTTTTCTGCCGCTATCTATCATTCTCAAATTTCACATTCGCACCGACATCTGGATCAAATACGTGAAGTGCCCTGTTTACATCATTCACGGCACAAAAGACGGCCTCATCCCTTACCGGTCGAGTGTGCAGCTAAGAAAACAAGCACCCCTGACCACTCGCCTCATTCCTATACACGGAGGGCGGCACAACAACCTGCCCACATTCAAAGAATACCACAACCACCTAAGCGAAATCCTATCCGACAAACACGACATAATCTTCGACAAAAGCCTGAAAGATTTTCTGGACTTGTAAAATCCTCTTTACCACAAAATTGATTTGCCCGATTATGCCGTCTATTACATTTTATGTATCTTCATCTCAGATTATATGAAGCCGGCTATCAACATATCCTCCTTTTTAGACCTGCCTCTACTCGACAAGGTCAGTGCCCTCTATGAAGACGGGGTTTTCATTATCGACATCCGCTATTACAAACACAAAATCAACCTCTACCTCTATGACAATGCCTACGTCGAGGTTTTTATCAACGACAAAACTTCTAAAATTGAAAAAATAGAACGCTTGCCGTTGGACACTACCCGTCTGCAGTTTTATGCTGATCAGCTAAAAGTGGGAGTAAGCCGAATCAAAGAAAAAAGGGGCTACTTTCGCACGATTTGCCCCTGATCTTTCGTAATACATACGTCAAACAAAATAAAAAACGATTACCATGAAAAAGTTAATGCTATTCTTTGCTGCAGGATTGTTACTTTTTTCCTGCAAAGACGACACTGAAAACATTCCCGACAACATACCGGAATTTCCTTCTGTTTCCACATTCGAAATGGACTTCTCCATTACTGAAGATAAAGCAGGGGGCAGGGTATCTGCCAATGAAAACTACTGGGGCAGGTCGGCCACCATAGTAGGTGTGTGGAGCACATTAGGTGCCATCTATACGGCCATTCCTGTAGCGTCCTTCAAAGCTGCCTTAAACCAAAAACCTACCTTCGATACCGACCTGAAAGCATGGGTGTGGCAATATGATTTTTCGGGTTCTAATGCAAGCTACAGCGCACGATTGGAAGCCAAAGTGTCTGCCGATGGGGTAGACTGGAAAATGCTCATGTCCAAAGCCGGTGAATTCGAAAACTTTGTGTGGTATACCGGCTTTACCGATATATCAGGTATGAGTGGTAGCTGGACACTAAACACCAAACCTACCAGCCCACAACCTGCCCTGAAAATAGACTGGGAGAAAAATACTGACGGCACTACCAAAAGCATAAAATACACCAACATCATTCCCGGCGATGACAATGAGGGCGGCTATATTGCTTACGAAGTAACTGACGGTACAGATTACAACCGAACCTATACCCTCTACGACAAATCCGCTGATAATACCATCTACATAGAGTGGCACAAGGAAAACAAAAACGGGCGAATCAAAAACCCGGCATATTACCAAACCGACGACTACTACTGCTGGAACAGCAATCTGGAAAATACCGACTGCTAAACAACACTTGCAACGGTTTTGCATTCCTGTCAGGCTTATAGGAATGCAAAACCATTTTTTTATCCTAAAATCGCGAAAGCTGGCCTAAGAGCTGCAGGCGTTAAACACCAGGCTGACTTTTAGTAATTTCATCCATTACCCAATTGGTGCGAGCGGCTGACTTGCCGGTGCTTACACAAGTGGCCGTGCCTAACAAATCTCCTACAATCTGCTCTATCAAATGCTGCTGGATATGTTGCGGCTGCACAAAATCCAGCTCTTTCGTTCCCTCATGGTTGGTCAGATACACCTTCGCATTGTCAAAAGTACTGTACCTGATCGACCCTTTGCTCCCCGTAATGGTGGTAAGATCCGTATCCGAATGGTCGGAAGCAGTAAAACACCACGAACCGCTACCCACCACATGATCTGGGAATAAAAACGACCCTACTGTCATGTCATCCGCAGGATATTGGCCGGCCTGATTGACAGATATACCTGTGGCCTGCTGAATAGGCCCGAGTAAAAAGTCGAGGTAATCAAGCTGATGAGAAGCCAGGTCGTAGAAATAACCACCGCCGGCCTGCTCTGGCCTTACTCTCCAGTTTGTAGCCGACTGTGCTACTACTGCCGGCTCCAGTGGTTTTATCATTTCTATATGCACGGTACGCACCTTGCCTATAGCTCCTTCTTCTATTTGTTTTTTTATAGCTAAAAAATTGGGTAAGGTTCGTCTGTAGTAAGCTACATACAGGGGAATATTTTTTTCCTCAAAAACCCTTACCATCTCCTCACATTCTGCTGTAGTGCGAGCCATGGGCTTTTCTACGTATGTTGGCTTTCCTGCTTCTGCTGCCAGAAGCGCCAGATCTCTATGAGAATCGGGAGGGGTAGCTATATAGATCGCATTTACCTGGGGATCATTTATCAGTGCCGACGCATTATCATACCAGGTTGCTATACCATGCCTGCTGGCAAAGTCTGCTGCCTTGTCTGCACTGCGCCGCATTACAGCCACTACTTCCGAATTGGGAGTTTTGTACATAGCCGGTGCGCTTTTTACTTCGCAAACATTTCCGGCACCTATTATGCCCCATTTTACCGTATCACCTTCTATTTTTTTCATCTCACAAGAATAATCAATTTACGGGAATCGCATTTGCTCCGCTCAGTGGAGACATTGGTCTATCCAGTGTTACCTCCTATACCTTCACCAGCTTCCACTTGCCTTTTCTAAACAGGTAGATACATGCTCCGGCATGTAGTGCAAATGCCACAGCCACCGATATCATGGCTCCCATAAAGCCCATTTGCAAGTGAAGCGCCAGGGCATAAGCCATAGGTATCTGAATGATCCAAAAGAAGACCACATTCATATAGGTAGGAGTGCGGGTGTCTCCGGCTCCATTAAACGCCTGACTAATGACCATGCCGTAAGCGAAAGTGATATACCCTATACAGATTATGCGCAAAGCCAGAATCCCATAGTCCTGCACGACAGGGTCTTCTGTGAAAATCCCTACAAAAGTGCGAGCCCAGATAAAAAAGACTACTGACACTACTCCGAGAAAAGCAGTATTGAGGTGGGCTGTCATCCATACGGATTTCTCTGCCCGATCAGGCTTTTGGGCGCCCAGGTTTTGCCCCACGAGCGTAGCTGCTGCATTGGCCATACCCCAGGAAGGCAAAATAGTAAACACGATGATACGAAAGGCAATAGTGTATCCTGCCAGCGCAGCACTACCAAACTCCGATATAATACGCACCAAAAATATCCAACTGGCTGACTCTATCAAAAACTGCCCCATACCTCCTATGGCTATATTGAGTAGTTTTTTTATAGTAGCCATTCTTATTCTGATATTAGCTACGGTGAGTTTTATTATGCGTTTGCCATTAAACAAGCCATACAATTGGTACAACACGCCGGTAGACCTACCAATAGTAGTAGCAATAGCGGCTCCCTCTACACCAAAGGCAGGTATAGGCCCCAGCCCAAAAATAAAGATGGGGTCGAGTATGATGTTGAGCCCATTAGCCAGCCATAGCGATCGCATGGCCATAGAAGCATCGCCGGCTCCACGAAATACGCCATTGATGAGAAAGAGAAACATTATACACAGGTTGCTACCCAGCATCCATTGCGTGTAGCCGTATCCTTTGGCTATGAGTTCGTCCGAACCTCCCATCAACCGCAAAATATCTTTGGCAAAATAGATACCGGCTACACTTATCACGATGCTAATGCCAAACGCGATCAACATAGCCTGAAAGGCTGCATGCCCTGCGCCCTCGGGGTTTTTCTCCCCAATCCTGCGAGCTACCATCGCTGTAGCAGCCATACTCATGCCTATGGCTACAGAATACACCAGCATCATAACAGACTCAGTAAGGCCCACGGTAGCTACAGCATCAGTGCTTACACGCGCTACCCAAAACACATCAACTACTGCAAAAAGTGACTCCATGACCATTTCTAGAATCATGGGTACAGAGAGCAGAAAGATTGCTTTGTTGATACTGCCAGTGGTAAATTCAGTTTCTGTACCGCGAATGGCGATTTTGAAATTAATAAAGAATTTATGAATGTATTGTTTGATTTTTTTCATGATATATGTAAGAATAAAAAAGAATGAATACTACCATGTGCATGGCAGACTTGTAAAGGCAAAACCCTAAATAGAGTAAGGGTTGTAGAGATCGGGGGTTGTTATCTTACTATCATGATGCGCAAATGTAGGCATAAAATTTTATTCAACTGAAATTTATGTTAACTATGCGTTATTATTTCAACATTTTTCTTTTCAACCATTATGGAAGTTTTTGTGTCTTTCAATTAATTAAGAAGAAGGTTAAATAATAAATCAAGCAAAATGAACAGAAAGTGTATGATGATTAACATGTGCCTGGCGGCACTGGCATTTGTTATGTGCTCCGCCTCGTATGTGGAAGAAGAGACTGGTCGCCCGAGAATGGTGTCTGTTGGCCAGGAGTTTGACTTATCCTATAGTGAAGAAGTTTTTTTAAAAGACGAAAACCTGAAGGTCGAATTTTCGGTAGTTAATGCCAATTCTCTATGCCCAAAAGGCGTAGAATGTGCCTGGGAAGGCAAGTTCGTGATCACTGTAAAAGTGAATGGCAAAAACGCAGAACTGTCGATAGGGGAAAAAGCTGCTCCCTCTCAGACTGTGGGCGATTATGAAATTACACTGGTAGACTTGCTGGCTCCTGAGCTAACGTCGGATACCAGTACACAACTCTCAGATTACAAAGTTGCTTTAAAAGTGGAGCGCGTTTAATCGCTCCACTTTTTCTTTTTTTACTTTAATCCACTTCTCTCCAGCAAAGCATCCAACGAAGGTTCCTGCCCTCTAAAACGCTTGTACAATTCCATAGGGTGTTCACTGCCTCCTCTACTCAAGATATTGTTTTTAAACGACATTGCTGTTTCTTTATCAAAAATGCCCTTTTCTTTAAACAAAGAAAAAGCATCGGCATCCAGCACCTCAGCCCACTTGTAGCTGTAGTAGCCTGCTGCATAGCCTCCCTGAAAAATATGTGAAAACTGAGTACTCAAGCAAGTGCCTTCTACTTTATTAAACAACTCGGTATTGGCAGTAGCCTCAGACTCAAATGCCTGTACATCTGTCACAGCATCGGCTTGCTCCAGCGAATGCCAGGCCATGTCCATAATGCCGAAGGTAAGCTGCCGTACCGTTTGATAAGCGGCATGGAATTTCGATGAGTCTTTTATTTTTTGTACCAGCTCTTCGGGTATGGCTTCACCGGTTTCGTAGTGTGTGGCAAACAAATCGAGACACTCCTTTTCCTCCAGCCAATTTTCCATAATTTGAGAAGGCAACTCCACAAAATCCCAGTATACAGACGTGCCGCTCAGGCTCTTGTATGTGCCATCGGCCAGCATGCCGTGCAAAGCGTGCCCAAATTCATGAAACAAGGTATTTACCTCATCATAAGTAAGTAGCGAAGGTTTGTCTTTTGAAGGTGGAGTGAAATTGCACACAATAGAAACTACCGGACGGTGATCTTCAGTATCTCTCCACTGCCCTCTGAATGAGGTCATCCACGCTCCTCCTCTTTTCCCTTTTCTTGGGAAAAAATCCGCATAAAATACGGCTATATGCTTACCACTTTCGTCGGTCACTTCATACGCCTGTACGTCTTTGTGGTATACCGGTATGTCATTATTTTCTGTAAAACTAAGACCGAATAGCTTGTTGGCCACAGTAAATATACCCTGCATACAGTTTTCTAATTTAAAATACGGGCGTAGCATTTCATCATTGAGGTCAAAGGTGGCCTTTTTGAGCTTTTGAGCATAGTATGCCCAATCCCATCGCTCCAATTCGATGTTGTCTCCCGATTTTTTAATAAACTGCTTGATTTCCTCTACCTCCTCTTTCGCTTTTTCCAGCGACTTGGAGAGCAGCTCCTGCAAAAAAGCATTTACTCTTTCCGGACTTTCTGCCATTCGCTCCTCGAGCACATAGTCGGCATAGGTAGTATACCCCAGTAAATTGGCCAGCTCGGTGCGTAGTTTCACTATCTTGAGCACCAGGTCTTTGTTGTCATAGGCATTGTCCTTAAAGGCCTTGGAGGCAAATGCACGGTACATTTTTTCTCTGAGCGCCCGATTATCAGCATATTCTACAAAAGGAATGTAACTAGGCGCATGCAGGGTAAACAACCATTTGCCTTCCTGCCCGGCGGCTTTTGCTGCTTCTGCAGCCTGATTTTTTATGCCCGTCGGTATTCCTTTCAGGTCCTCTTCTTTATCCAGCAGCAATTCGAAGTTGTTGGTTTCTGCCAGTACGTTTTCTCCAAACTTAAGTGTGGTTTTCGATAGTTCCATCGAAATCTCCCTAAACCGCTCTTTGTCAGCACCCGACAGGTTAGCTCCGCTGCGTATAAACCCTTTATAGGTTTTGGTAAGGAGCATGGCCTGCTCTGGGGTCAGGTTCAGTGTGTCTTTCTGATCGTATACTGCCTTTACCCTGGCAAACAACTTTTCATCCTGCATTATGTCATTGTTGAAAGCCGTCAGCATAGGCGAAATTTCCACAGCCAGTTGCTGCATCTCATCGCTGGTTTCAGCAGAATTGAGGTTAAAGAAAATTTCTGCTACTTCATCCAGCCTCCTGCCGGCTCCTTCCAGCGATTCTACAGTATTGGCAAAAGTAGGCCCCTCGGATTGGTTGGTTATTTGTTCAATCTCCTGCTTTGTACTGGCTATCAGCGATTCTACAGCCGGTTTGTAGTGTTGATTTTCTATCAGAGAAAAAGGAGGAGTCTGGAATGGCGTATCGAACGAATTCAACAAAGGATTGCTCATAAGTAAGGGGGATTTATATTTTGGGAGGCAAATTTATAAGATGGGTTGGACAATGGTTATATAATTAGAAATTTTTCAAATTGATCATCCTCAACTTGTCTATTTTTTTGTTTTCTAATGTCGTTATTGGGTCATTTGGTGTAAACTAGCACGAGTCAATGAATAATATTTTAGCAAAGTCTTCCGGCATTGTCTAATTTTTCACTTTGATATATTACTTATGAAAAAAATAGTTTTACTCTTACTGCTCCCTTTGCTCACAGCTCCTCTGTATACATACGGGTGGGGGCAAACCGGCCATCGTGTGGTAGGTCAGATCGCCTACAATCACCTAACAAAAAAAGCCCGCAAAAACGTTCAAAAAGTGCTCGGAAACGAATCTCTGGCACTGCAAGCTACTGGATGGACAATATAAAGTCCGACAAAAGCTATGGCTTTATGTATTACTGGCACTTTGCTACCATTCCCGACAGCCTAACTTATGAGCAGGCAGGCACTCCGGAAGAGGGCGATGTAATATCTGCTCTGCAGCGGCTTATTGGTGAGTTGAAAACCAAAAATTTTAGCCATGAAGACGAGCGTTTTGCGCTACGCTGTATTGTGCACCTAATCGGTGACATTCACCAGCCTTTGCACGTAGGCAATGGGCTAGACAAAGGTGGAAATGATGTAAAAGTGAAATATATGTGGCAAAACTCTAACTTGCACCGGGTATGGGACAGTGGCATGATAAACGAACAAAAGTTGAGCTACACAGAATACACTGCGGCCATCGATTTTGCTACAGACGAACAGATAAAGCTATGGCAAAATAGTAGCGTACTCGACTGGGCTTACGAATCCAAGTCGTACCGAGGAGCCATTTATGACCTGCCCGAAGACAAATCGATCAACTACCGCTACACCTTTGACCATATAGATACCGTAAATCTGCGCCTCCTTCAGGCTGGCATCAGGCTAGCAGGTATCTTAAATGACATTTATGGCTAACCTATTCTAAGAAGTGGCCACAACTTTATTTTAAGTATAAAAAAGAAATGCCGGCAATATTGCCGGCATTTCTTTTTTATGATTAACAGTGTAGGTACTACTCTGTAAGATCTTTGATTCGGATATTTCTGAAATAAACCACCGAGCCATGCCCCAGGAAACCAATATATCCTTTAGTTCTCTGTAGTCCGGGGTGATTCTTTTTGTCGAGTGTGCCGTTTTTAGAGGCTTCATGAATGTCGCCATCCACAATCACTTTTCCATTCAAAATCACTTTGATTTTAGATCCTTTCACTATTACTTCTTCACTATTCCACTCTCCTACGGGCTTTAGGTATCCTCTCTTGGCCGGTATTACACCGTACACTGAGCCGTGATACTGATACTCTGCCAGATTTGCGTATATCGGAGCGGTATTATCCAATATTTGCAATTCCATACCCTGATATGCGGCATCACCCTGTAGAGGGGCGCGTATGCCTAGCCCGTTGTTTGCTCCCGGAGTAAGTTTAAATTCAAATCTGAAATTGAAGTCACTGTATTCTTTTTCAGTAAATAAATTACCATGACCTCCGCGCTTTGGACGGATTACAATCTCACCATCTTCCACCACATAATCGGTCTTGTTGCCCTGCCAGCCATCGAGGTTTGATCCGTTGAACAAAGCCGTAAAACCTTCCGCTTTTTCATCCTCAGAGAGGTTGTATTCTCCGGCTTTGATTTCTCTCACGTAGATGTTGCGAAACGCCAGATCAGTGCCATGCGCCTGAAGCTCTATGGGTCCCTTTGGGAAAATCGGCTGTTTTCTGTCCCAGTAGTTATCCATAGTCACATTGTCTACCACGAGTTCTCCGTTGGAGTATACGGTTACTTTTTCTCCGATCATGACAATACGAAATGTGTTCCACTCACCTATAGGGTTGTCGGTCACTTTCAGGGGTGTACTTCTATGCGGATTGTTGTTGTAGAGACCTCCTGAGCCTACTTGTGCCCCCACATCGGTGCGGGACGTATCCCATATCTGCACCTGCGGTGTGCCTCTCAGGTATATACCACTGTCTCCGTTTTTGGATATTCTCCAATCTACCAACATCTCAAAGTCACCGTATTCCTTGATAGAGCAAAGGTTTTGACCCTTTCCGCTAAAAACGATCATGCCGTCTTTTACACTCCAGTTTTCACCCATTTTGGCATTGGCTTCTTTTTGCTTTCGGGCTAGCTCCCGCTTGCTCATCTTGGCTCTACTGATCGGGTTTCCTACCAGCCCCTGCCATCCGCTTAGGTCTTTTCCATTAAACATCGACACAAAGCCCTGATCAGTAGGCATGGTTTTCAGGTAATTTTCTATGTCAATTTTATAATACTGGCTTTCCGGGCCGGAAATAATTGAAGCTGCTTTTTCGAGCCCTGCTCTTACCAAATCACCATAGAGGCCAACCTTTCGACCATTGGGGGGCAATGCAATTCGCATAGCAGACTCTGCTGCCTGCTGTTGCAACGCCTTATCGTCCAAAAATTCGGATACATACACGAAGCTCAAAAACGTTTTTACCGAGCTCAGCGATTTGATAACGGCATTTCGCTGCGCATGGGTAGAAGCATAGGGCATTATGTTTTGAAAGTGTAGCAATTTTTGCTCTGCAGGTAGGTTAGACTTTGCTATCTGTTTTACAAAACCATCAAAGGCCTTCGTTTTATAATTTCCTTTGTCTGTTTTGCAGATCTGATAAAGTACCTGAGAAGCATCGTGACTACTCCAATTGACCAATGCATCAAAAGCTACTTCTTTTTCTTTCGCGCTACCCGTATTGAATAGCTGTTGTACTGCCTTGAGTGCATTGGATCCACCAAGTCGGGGCAATATTTTCACTATTCTCTCTTTCTCGTCGGCCGATTCCATCGTTTTAAGCAGAGGTGCTGTTTTCTTATTGCTCTCCTCAATACTGCTCACAGCACTCACAAGAGCTTTCTGCACATCGCCTATTTGCTGCTGATCATTAGTCTGATACAGGAGTGTTAAAAGTGCCTTTACATCATCCTGCTTTGCTACACGCGGTAGCGCCTTGTATGCAGCAGCTTTTACGCCATTGTCTGAGGCTCCTGTAAGGCTCAGCACATCGCTAAAATACTGCGAACCACTTTTTGCTGCTATTACATCCACCCCCAACTGCTGCATGCGCGATTGTGTACTGCCCAGCAAAGCCACAAAGGGAGCAAGGTGCTCTTTGTCTGTGAGCATAAGCATTTGCTCTTGCAAGTGAGCCATTTCATTTTCGTCGGTGGTTCGCTTAGCCTGAGCGAGCAGGTGAGGCAAAGCTTCTCTACCTTTCAGCTTTACCAATGCTGTAGCTGCTGCCTGACGCACCTCTACTGCAGAAGCTAAGAGGCTTTGCTGCAAATACGGCACAGCATAGCTGTCGCCTCTTCTCCCCAGCATAAGGATAATTTCTGACTGCACGGTAGATGAAAGCTGCTTAGCCCGAGCAATCCACGCTTTGGTATCGGCTATGCCGCCCATGGGCTCAGCTGTACCCAGTAGCGCATGTCTGAAGGGTTTATGAGGGTTGTCTACGGCTTTGATCAACTGATCTGTCACTTCATGACCAAAGTACTTAGCCAATATGCTCAGCCCTGTAGCTTTTATATGTAGTTGCTCGGTTGTTTTACTGTTTTTAATCAGGTTTTTACATACTTTCTCCACAGCATCCAGTTGCTGTTTCTGGCCTAGTCTGTCTGCATAGTGAGCCAAAGCCCCCACAGCATTCGTGGGCTCATAAGTATATTTTACTGCTTTAGCTGCCCCAAGCAAAGTACCGATGGAAGAAGCATCCGCTATGTTAGCCAGTGCATACAATGCTGCTCGCTGAAGGTCTGCGTTGGCTCCTCCTACCAGCGGAGTAATTGCCGCTACGGCTGCCGACACCTGCAATGTGCCCAGCCCCTTCACTACGGCCACCTGATTTGCTCCTGAGGCTGAAGGCAAAGCAGCTAACAAAGCCTGTTCGGCTTTTGCTCCACCTATTGCTACGATCAGTTGCACAGCTGCCTGACCAAGTCGATCATCCTGTAGGTATTCTGCTGCTGCGAGTACACTCGGTTCTCCTCCTATTAGTTTGAGTTGGTGTATAAAAAAAGCTTTTACTTCTTTGTCTTTTACTCCATCCAGAGCTTGCAAAAAAACCTGCTCTACCAGAGTGACGGCTTCTTGAGAGTTGTCGTGACTCAGATAACGCACCAGGCCATTGAGTGCAAAGCGTACAGCCGTATCGTCTCCTGTTCCGGGCGGTATCACTTTGCCTGCAAACAATGAAAGTCCGTCTTTTCCCAGACTTACCATTTCGTTCATTAGCCGGTTTCTATGAGGCAAATCGTCTGTTGGCATCTGGGCTAAAATATCAGCCACTTTGGTATCTATGGTGCGCACGTCCTGTGCCACAGCATGTAGCGATACCATACATGCGGTAAGTATATATATCAGTTTTGTTTTCATTCTATTTTTTTAGTTTGATGTCAATTGCATCGTATACATATATCGTCTTGTAGTGTAGGCAATGGCTTAAAATGTCCAGGGCCCTCTCATCGGCTGATCGAGCAGCCTGTTTGCTGCGTCATCGTCGATGAATTGTTGTTTTTCGGGATCAAACTGCAACGAACGTCCCAGCCTTAGGGCAATCACTCCCATATTGACCATGGTACAGGACCTGTGGCCGTTCATTTCGTTGAGTGCAAATTTTTGACGGGTGCGTACAGAATCAGAAAATGTAGTAATCTGAGGTTCGGGATCGGGTAAAGTTTCAGCCAGTTTTCTTATGTCTTTGATGTCTGACTTGAAGCCCCGGAATATCTTACCATGTGGTCCTTCTATGTATGCTGCGTCTTTGTCTTTGTTTTCTCCATCGAGAATAATCTTGCAGCCATCCGCATAGGTAAACTCTATTCTTCTCCATGAGCCTACTGCATCGTGGTGCTGCTGAGGTGCATCTACATCCACTCTTACCGGGCTGGTGTTGTCTTTGCCCAGCATATATTGTACTGGGTCGAGGTAATGTTGCCCCATGTCTCCCAGTCCTCCTCCGTCATAGTCCCAGTATCCTCTAAATTTAGAATGTACCCTCTCAGGGTTGTACGGCTTGTAGGGTGCCGGCCCCAGCCACATATCATAATCGAGATTTTCGGGCACAGGCATAGGCGCCAGGTTTGTTTTTCCACTCCAGTAAAACTTCCAGTTGTAGCCGGTAATACCACTTACGGTCACCTTCAGAGGCCATCCAAGCACCCCACTGTCTACTACTTTTTTCAGGGGCTTTACATCGGTACCCAACCCATAAAAGGTGCTTTTAAACCTAAACCAGGTGTTGAGTCGAAACATTCTGCCATGCTTATTTACTTCTTCTACTACACGCTTTCCTTCTCCTATGGTCCTTGTCATTGGTTTTTCACACCATATATCTTTACCGGCCCGTGCTGCCTCTGCAGCCATCAGTCCATGCCAGTGGGGAGGTGTGGCGATATGCACTATGTCAATGTCGGGCTGTTGCAGGAGTTCGCGGTAGTCGGTATACGTACGAATGTCGTTGCTACCTGCTGCTGCCAGTGCTTTTTTGATGTGGTTTGTGTCTACGTCACAAACGGCTACCAGCTTGGTGCCTTCATAGGCTATGTGCCCACGCCCCATACCACCTACACCTATTATGGCTTTAGTCAATTGATCACTGGGAGCCATGTAACCTGCCCCTCCAATTACATGTCGGGGAACGATCGTAACCCCGGCCAGAGCTACCGCCGAGGTTTTGAGAAAGTTCCTCCTGGAATTTCCTGATTGCTTATTCATATAGTTATTAATTAATTTCAAATAAGCTAATCTAACCTCGCAGGGAGTAATTGAGGGGGTAATAAATCGGGTAACTCAGCGGAAAAAAGGAAATATCTTAACGGGTAACGTTTTCGTAAGCGTTCATTTCCTGTTCCCAATTTTGCAAAAGCAGCTTCATTCTATCTGCCTGTGCTGAGTGCTGCTCCAGCAGGTTTTCATTCTCTTCTACATCTTTTTTCAGGTCAAAGAGATATTCGCCTTCGGGAGTTACCTGATACTTCCACTTTCCTAAGCGTACTGCTTTTTTGTTTTTGCCATAGCGCCAAAACAACGGCCTGTCCGAAAACGCATCTGAGCTGCCTCCTGACAACAGTGGCCAAAAACTGCTCCCATCCGGCGCGTTAGTAGTCTGTAATTTGTTGCCATAAATGATTTCCTGCACTGTAGGCATTACATCCATGGTCATAAGCGTATGATCCAGTATGCCCGGTTTAATTTTTCCCTTCCAATAGACTATAGCCGGTACTCTATGACCTCCTTCCCACACATTTCCTTTGTATCCTCTTAGCGGGGCATTGGTCCCGGGCTTGGTAGCGCCATTGTCAGAGCAAAAAAAGATCAATGTGTTTTCCAACAAGCCCAGTTGGTCGAGGTGACTTACCATATGGCCAATGCCCTCATCCATAGCCTCCACCATTTCTTTATATGCCCTGGGCTTATCCTTTACAGATCCTCTTACATCAAATTTTCCTTTTACGGTTCTGTCTGCCGGGTCGTTTCTCCCCTGAAACGGGTAGTGTGGTGCTTCGTGAGCCACATACAACAAAAAGGGATGGTTTTGATTTTTTGAAATAAAATCCACCGACTGACGGGTAATCAAATCTGTACTATATCCCTCCTCCTGAATGGTCTGCTTGTTTTCCCACCAATCGTAATGCCCCTCCTGATCGATATGCGAATGATAGTCAATATTGCCACTCACAAACCCTTTGAAGTAATCAAAGCCATTGTTTATGGGAGAAAAAAGGGTGTCGTACCCCAGATGCCACTTACCTACGAGCCCTGTCTTATAGCCCTGTTTTTTTACCCAATGGGCGATAGTAGGCACATTGCCTAAGCCGGTATGGCGGTGATTTTTGGCTGTAACCACACCTTCTATACCTGCGCGCTGCTGATAGCCTCCCGTCAGTAGTGCTGCACGAGTAGGACTACATACTACTCCGTTTGAATGAAAATCGGTGAACCTTACTCCTTCGCTCGCCAGCTTATCCAGTGCTGGTGTGTGATTTACGACACTGCCATAGCTCCCCAGGTCTCCATAGCCCAGGTCATCGGCCATTATGATAATCACATTGGGAGGTTTTGCTTTTTGAGATAGAGTGCTACACCCCACTATCTGAACAAGTATAAAAAACGCTATGAATGGTATAAGGGTACGGTTCAATGCTATCGTATTTGGTAAAACCTTAAATATACTGAGCAAAGAATAAATGCAAAGACCAATGCATGGCATAAAAAAAATACCGGATAAGTTTCCGGTATTTTTTTCTGTTATAAAACGTTTTTTTAGTAGATCTTGCTTTTCCGGATTACAGATGAAGCCCGCATTCTGTTTTGGGGCTGTTGTTCCACCGGCCTGATCTGCCCTTGCCGGGCACAGTACAGTGCTCACACCCGATAGAAAAGTAACCTTTTTCTACCAGCGGATGAAACGGCAGGTTATGATCTTTGATATAGGCTTCACGCTCTTCCTGAGTTACATCCAGCAGTGGATAAAACTTCACTATGCCATTGCGATCCTCGAAGATATCCAGTGTAGCCCGGTGATCGCTTTGCCATTCCATGAGGCCGGATACCCATATCTTGTAGTTGTCTTTTATTTCGTTGAGCGGTTCTACTTTATTGATAGAGCAACAAAAGTCAGGATCCTTTTTCCAGGTTTGTTCTTTGGTAGTAAAGTCATGTTTCCATTGCTCGGCACGAATGCTTTCCACATTGAGCCCATAGAGCTTTGTCAGCTTTTCTTTGTACTCGAGGGTTTCTCTAAAATGGTATCCCGTATCGATAAAGTAAATTACCTGACTGGGATTGACCTGAGAAAATACCCTGAGCAAAAAAGCTGAGGTAGCGGCAAAGGAAGAAGTAAGCATGACGTCTTTTTGATCGAAATCCTCGTATAGAGCTGCTATACGTTCTTCGATCGAGAGCGAATGATACTTTTCGTTTAGCAACTTGATGTGTTCAGCCCTGGTTTTGGGGTTGTCCAAATCAAATTGTACGCTCGTAGTTGCCTGTTCTTGTGATTCTGCTTTTTCAGCCTCCATGTTTGGTATCAATTAGATTTAATATTGATGGTCTTACGTAAAAGACTCTTTACGGATTTCGTTTTTTTATCCTATTGGTTTCAATGTCATTTTATATCCTCTATATCCTAAAAGACGGTAAATAAAAAAGCCTCTCCCGACAAGTCGAAAGAGGCATGTATTGTTTTTTAAAATAAATATCCCTTTTGACTTATCTACTCCCAACAATTTCTCCCCTCTGCAGGATCGAAACGGGACAGGATTTAGCACCTTTTCTCTATACGCGAGAAGGTTGCCAAGGCTTCAAAGGGCCATTCCCTCCACCTTTCTTGATAAGTATGTATGTTTAAGAACAAGTCGCAAAGCTAGAATAAATTCTGCTCTGCACCAAATCGCTTATCGAAAGCGCTTAAATATCACTTTAAGCAGCTCTTTTACCTCATCGGAGTTCATATCCCAATCGTACTCCTTAGAGTATTTTTGTACGAGCAGCTCTACCGAATCGTCAAAGGAATTGCTGTTTTCTATTTCTTCCAGCGCATCATTATACGCTTTTGGGTCATTGTCAAACAAGTCATTGATAAACATGTAGCGCTGGTTTACGCTAATGTTTTTCTGTATCTCAGATATCTTACCACTCTCATGTGCCTCGGCTATTGATGCGGCAGGCTCCTTTCTCTCAAATCGCTGATTCAGCGTTGCTTTTTCTTCTACAAACTTCTCATTGACTGTAGTAGGCTGAGGTGACTGCACTGTAGCCTGTGCTGACCGGCTCATAGGAGAAAACTGATCATCCATATTTTCATGTTCTGACTCATCTTCATCTTTTTCGATCAATATACCTCCGTCTTCCTCGGCATCCTCCTGATCTATCTCTTCCAGATTGTCCTCTTCTATCACGATATCACCTATTTCTTCTTCCTCGTCAGACTCAGTCTCGATAACTATATCTTCGGCGGCAGGAGTTACCGGCTCGGGCTTTTCTTCTATTTCTGGCTCAGGCTCTATCTTTTTTACAGGCTCGGGTTCTGGCTCTGGTGTCGCTACGGGCTCCTCCTGCACCGGTTCAGGTTCTACATCCAGTACTTCCAGTGGTAGTATTTCTGCAAAAGCTCTTTCACTCTCCAACACCTCATCAGCAGGCATCTGTTCTTTATTCATCACAAACTGCACTAAAGCCTTAATTTCATCGGTGGTAATAAATTGCGTACCTTCAGATTCTAGTTTTCCTACCAACTTGGTGTAAAGTTCTTTGCGCAACTTGATGTACTTAGACAATCCTTTAAACCCCTGCACACGAGTAACATTGGGCAATGAAGAAAACTCCTGAATGAAAAATGTTTGAGGGCTGTACATCAAAGTGATTGTTTCCATCACTGCCCTTTCGAGTAGCGGCTTAAACGCCTCTTTTTTAATCAGAATATTTTTAGAAAGTGTGTTGACCAGTGTCTTGAGAGCCTCTTTTACTTCCGGGTTGGAGTAATCAAAAAATGGGCTTTGAAATTTCTTGGTCTCATCCTGCCACTGAAGAAAAAGCACTTTTAATACAAAAAAATTAACCTGCCTGATCGGGGTTACTTCCAGTATTTGCTGACCCGTTATGGTCTGATTTGAAGCAAAATGCTTTTCAATGATTTTTGAAGAAAATGATTTGCTATAACTTTCTGCTGCCTTTTGATTTATTTTGTTGCCGACCATAATGTTTACTTGATTTGTAAAGTTATATAATATGCCGAAAATCGTCATAGAAAACCTTCATAAGAAGGAGATTTTCAATGAAAACGAAGAAAAAACGCTTCTTCATATAATCCACGAAAACAACATAGACTGGATGCATGCCTGCGGAGCAAAAGGACGCTGCACTACCTGCAAGGCGATAGTCACAAAAGGAATGGATGCTTTTTCTCCTCTTTCTTCTGTAGAGGAAAAATATAGACATGAGGGAAAACTATCAGCCAATGAGCGGCTCGCCTGCCAGTGCTACCTGCATGGAGATGCTTCGATCCGTGTAGACGATAAACATAAATTTATGCACGTAACCTATTCTGACTAAGCCCATGTTTGTAGAGCCACGTATCGATACTTTTAAAGCAGGAAATGAACCGTCGGGATGGATAGAGGTAATCTGTGGTTCTATGTTTTCGGGAAAAACCGAAGAACTAATCAGACGAATGAACCGTGCACTGATCGCCAAACAAAAAGTTGAAATTTTCAAGCCTGCCATAGACACCCGGTATCACGATCGGGAGGTGGTATCCCACAATGAAAATTCCATTCGCTCTACCCCTGTGCAGTTTGCCAATGACATACTGCTTCTGGTAGGCAATAGCGATGTGGTAGGTATAGACGAAGCGCAGTTTTTTGATGATGAAATCCTGAGTGTATGCCGCAAACTAGCCAACAAAGGCAAACGGGTAATCGTAGCAGGACTGGACATGGACTTCAAAGGTGAGCCTTTTGGTCAAATGCCTGCATTGATGGCTGTGGCTGAATTTGTAACTAAAGTACACGCTATTTGTATGCGGTGCGGAGGGGTAGCCTCTTACTCTTACCGGCTGGTCAATGCCGATAAAAAAGTAATGCTGGGTGAAAAAGAAACCTACGAAGCGCGCTGCAGAAAATGTTTTTACGAAAAAAATAAATAATTGAAAACCTCGCTACTCCTCTTACTGACCTGTATATACAGTGTACTGGCTTTTGCTCAGGAAAACATCCCTATCGGGTCATGGCGGGTACACTTCAACTACGAACGCACCCACCTGGTAGCTCAAGCCAAAGAACGCATCTATTGCGCCACCCCGTTTGGGTTGTTTTATTATGATTTGGAAGACAACAGTCTTGCAACTCTCTCCAAAGTAAATGGACTCAGCGATATCGGTGTGTCGGCACTGGCATACCATCAGGAAACTGATTTGCTGGTGATCGGATATGAAAACGGGAACCTCGACCTGATTCAGGGTCGTGAGGTATTGAATGTAACCACCATAAAAAAACGCGACATCAATGAAAGCAAGCGCATCAACCATATCGCGTTTCGTGAAAATCAGATTTATGTAGCTACCAATTTTGGTGTGCTGGTGGTAAATGCCACCGATGGAGAAATTCGTGAGGCATATTTAAACCTGGGAGAAAACGGTGCTCCCACAAAAATCAATACAACCGTATTTTTTGGGCAATCTATATTTTTGGCTACCAACAGTGGCATGCTTCGGGGACAGATCGATCCTCAAGTCAATCTCCAGGACTTCAACAACTGGGAACGTTTTAAGGGTACTCCTGTGGCGGATACTCGCATATTTTCTGCCGCTATTCTGAATAACCTTGTTGTGGCCACTAATGGGGAATACGTATACGCTTACGACGGTACCAGCTGGGAAAACACAAACTTACCTGCCAGCCAGCAGGAGCTTTTTCTGTTGAAAGCCCAAGGTGACCTAATACTGGCAATATCCGAAGGGGGCATTCATGCATTCAACAGCTCGTTTGAGTCTTCTTCTTTTGCTTTAGGTCAGGGACAAAGCCCACAGGATGCCATACTCGCCAACGACGGTAGCCTTTGGTTTGCAGACTACTCGCTGGGATTGTCGCGTCTGCAGCAGCAATCCGTTTCACGATTTGTACCCAATGGCCCTTCGCAAGGAATTACCGGCAAATTACGTCTGGCTGGCAACTCCATAGTGGCACTTCCTCGTGCCACCACCTCACTTTACCAACCTCTGAGAAACGGATTAGGCTACTCCATATTTGAAAACGGAAACTGGACTGTAGTATCGACCGATGCACTGCAAAACATAGACGATCTGGTGGATATCTCTCCCGACAAACGCTTTGTAGCTTCATTCGGCGATGGGCTTTTGGATACTAAAACCAACATACTCTACAACGAAACAAACAGCCCCCTTACCTTGTCTGGCTCACACCTGCTGGTAGCAGGATTGGCCAGCGACCCTCACGGCAATACCTGGGTAGCTCAATCGGGAAGCTCTCCTCTGCACCGACTGGACGCAGACGGCAACTGGCAAACTCTACCCATAAATAGCAGAGCGGCCGAAACGCCAGCAGAGGTACAACTAAGCCCTCGCGGCAATGTGTGGATACAGGTGAGCAACACCTTTTCCGGGGGTATAGTAGCCTACGACCCGGAAAATCAACAGACTCGGTATATCACTGCCACCAATGGTAACTTACCCTCTACCCGGGTAAATGACATTGCCTTTGGCAAAGACGAGGAAATCTGGATAGCCACTGATAACGGACCTGCTTTCTTTCCTTTTTCACTCGGAGTAATTGCTGATAATACGCTAGAGGTAAGCAGACCGATCTTTGAAAATCGCTTTTTACTCAGAGATGAACCTATAACAGCTATAGAAATAGACGGTGGTAATCGAAAGTGGATCGGAACCCATGACGGCCTTTGGCTTCTGGAAGATAATGCAGACAAGGTTGTTCACTTTTTCAACACAGACAATAGCCCTTTGCTTTCCAACAACATACTGGATCTATTGATTCACCCATCTACCGGAGAGCTTTATATAGCTACTGACAAAGGGCTCATTTCTTTCAGAACAGATGCCACAGAAGCTAAGCCTACCCATCAGGAAGTGAAAATATTTCCTAATCCGGTCACGCCCGGGTACACTGGATTGGTAGGTATTAGTGGATTGGCAAGCGACGCTGTAGTAAAGATAACTACCGTATCTGGCAGATTGGTAAAAGAACTGCATGCTGCCGGGGGATCTACCTCCTGGGATATGGCCGATCATCAGGGTAGACGCGCCGAATCGGGCGTATACCTGGTATTTAGTGCCACATCAGACGGCAAAGATACTTTTGTGGGGAAAATAGCCATTATCAACTGATGCTTCACAAGACGAGAGGGATAGTGCTCAACTACATAAAGTACCGCGACACGTCGGTCATTGTAAAAATATACACCGAAGAGTTTGGGCTTCAATCTTACATAATCAATGGTATAAGAAGCAAAGCATCGAAAAAAAGCCTGGCTCTGCTACAGCCGCTCTCACTACTGGAGCTGGTGGTATATCGAAAAAAAAACAGCAACGGAGGCATCAGCCGGTTGTCGGAATACCGATCGGGATATCCCTTTAAGAGTATTCCTTTTGACATTAAAAAGTCTGCCATTGTGCTTTTTATTTCGGAGTGGTTTTCCAAAACTCTGAGCGAAGAAGAAGGTGATCATAGCGGACAGTTTTCGTTTTTTTTTCAGTCTATCAAAGCGTTTGACAACCTTACCTCCCGCTACGAAAATTTTCATTTACAACTCATGATAAAAGCTGCTGACTACTTTGGATTTGCTATAGGCACTGCAGCCAATCTACTCGACGAAGAAACTATCACCCATGAAGAAATGCAGATAGCTGCTGACAAAGCTATAGCGCTAGGACAGCAAACCTACGATCAGCCATTGCCGATCAGCAATACCGAAAGAATGGATATATTGGACCTACTTATTCGATACTATACATTGCATATCGAAAGTTTTGGCACGATCAAGTCTGCATCCGTACTAAAAGGGGTCTTTCACTCCTGATTTACTGCAATCCTACGCCTGAAGGTGCTTCCTCAGGAAATAATTCCAGCTCTGATCCCTCTTTTTAATACTGCATACATTAATTTAACGCTTTGAAATTTGAGAATTATCGTAAACACGCAAATTAAAAAACTACTATGAAAAAAGTATTGTTAACTATACTCGCTGGCGGACTTATTCTTGCATCTTGCGGTGGCAAAAAAAGCCAATCAGAAAAAGCTGAAACTCAAGCTGCAGAACCTGCAAAAAAAGAAATGGCGGAGAAGCCTTCTGTATTTTTCAAGCATCCGAAAAACGGCGCTAAAGTAGCCAGCCCTGTATTTATAGAAATGGGAGTAAAAGGCATGACTGTAGAGCCAGCCGGTACAGTAAAAGAAGGCTATGGCCACCACCACATACTGATCAACCAGACCAGCTGGCCCAAGGGGCAGGTGATACCAGCCAGCGACTCTACCATTCACTTTGGCAAGGGTCAGACCGACGCGTCTCTTGAGCTGGAGCCTGGCAAATACACCATCGCGTTGCAATTTGCCGACGGTGTACATACTTCATACGGAGAAGAGATGGCTGCATCTATAGAAATTACTGTAGAATAAACAAAAACGACTTCTGTCAACAAAATAAAGACCCGGCTATTGTCAGGTCTTTATTTTTTTAGGTCTTTTGCGTAACTTGTTTGAATTAACTATCGACCCAAGAAAATGAGTGAAAAACTATACGATGAAATTCCTTCGCTGGATCTGGCTGATTTTACCGGAGGTGACCCTGCGAAAAAACGTGACTTTGTAAAAAATCTGGGCCAGGCATACCAAAACATTGGTTTTGTGGCTATCAAAAACCACGGACTTTCCAATGAATTGGTAGAGAAGCTCTATGAAGTAAACAAACAGTTTTTTTCTCTGCCCGACGAAGTAAAAGCTAACTATGAAGACCCCAACAACTTTGGACAAAGAGGCTATGTAGGTAAAGGAAAAGAGCATGCCAAAGGACGCACAACAGGCGATTTAAAGGAGTTTTATCATGTAGGACAGGAAGTTACAGACGGTGACCCGATCAAAAACGAGTATCCGGATAATATATGGCCCGACAATGAAATACCCGCTTACAAAGAGGTGGCACTTGAAGCTTACCGAACTATCGAAGCAGCTGGAAAACACATGCTCAGAGCCATTGCCTTGTATCTCGAACTGGACGAGCACTATTTTGACGACAAAGTACACAATGGCAATAGCATACTACGACCTATCCACTATTTCCCGATAGAAAACCCCGAAGCTATACCTGACGATGCAGTACGTGCTGCCGAGCATGGTGACATAAACCTGATCACACTACTGATGGGAGCAAGTGCCGATGGTCTACAGGTACTACGACGAGATGGTAAGTGGATTCCGATAACAGCACTGCCCGATCAGCTGGTTGTAAATGTGGGAGATATGCTGGAAAGACACACCAACAACAAACTGAAATCTACCATTCACCGGGTCGTAAATCCACCCAAAGAGCTAATGAAAACCTCGCGCTATTCGATTCCCTTTTTCATGCACCCACGATCCGACATGGATATCTCCTGCCTCGAAAACTGCATAGATGCTGATCATCCCAAAGCTTATGAGGACATTACAGCGGGAGAATTTCTCAGTGAACGACTTGCCGAAATTGGCCTTAAGAAAAAGTAATGTTTAAAAAAGTAAGGGCTTATATATTTTTAAAAGATGTGTTGATCCTTGCTATATCTGCCTTTGGTGGTCCTCAGGCTCACCTGGGCATGATGCTCGATCTGATGGTAAAAAAGCGCGGTTACCTCGACGAAAAGGAACTTATCGAGCTTACAGCCCTTTGTCAGATACTACCCGGGCCTACCTCCACCCAAACCATAACAGCTATTGGGTACAAAATAGGCGGCCCAAATCTGGCTTACCTTACTCTTTTGGTCTGGATACTGCCGGCATTTTTGATTATGACTACTGCCGGCATTGCCATTTCTGTGGTAGACAAAGATCAAATTTCTCTGGAGTTTACCCGATACATTCACCCAATTGCAGTGGGCATAGTGGGCTACTCGGCATACGTCATCATCAGAAAAGTAGTAAAAGGCCCCACTGCTATCCTTCTGATGGTCGCGTCGGCTGTTATCTCCTTTTATATTCGTACGCCTTATGTCTTTCCTGTTTTGTTGCTGGTAGGTGGGGGCATTACAGCGTTCAACTTCAAAAAACAACCCATCGAAGAAAAAGGTGAGCTGAACATTAAGTGGGCCAATTTCTTTTTATGGGGGGGTGTTTTTGTTTTAGCTGCAGTGCTCGGAGGTATCACCAACTCACTTAGCATTCGCGTTTTTGAAAACTTTTACCGCAATGGCAGTCTTATTTTTGGAGGCGGGCAGGTTTTGGTGCCACTACTTTATACGGAATTTGTAGAATTTAAAAATTACCTTACCTCTGAAGAGTTTTTATCCGGATTTGCGCTGGTGCAGGCTCTTCCCGGTCCTGTGTTTTCTTTCAGTGCCTACATTGGAGCTATATCTCTGAAAGATTATGGTATTTATTCCCAAATTGTAGGAGCTGTCATGGCTGCTTTGGGCGTTTTTTTACCGGGCACATTTCTCATCTTCTTTATTATCCGGTTTTGGGAAGAATTAAAGAAATACCGGATTATCAGGGCGTCTATTGATGGCATTAGTGCTGTGAGCGCTGGCATGATACTGGCCGCCACATTTCTGCTTTTTGTTCCCTTGCAGGACGAACCTATCAACTACTTTTTAATGCCTATAACTTTTCTTTTGCTGGTATTTACCCGGGTAAGTACTCCCATTCTTATTCTGCTGGGGCTGGCTGCAGGATTTATCTTTTAGCTAAGAAGCCCTCCAGCAACTGATTCTTGCGATGTTAGCCCCAACCTGTGTTGGGTGATAATCGAAGCATAACTATACATCGATTATCACCATTGTGTAATTAACACAACTGAGGTTTTCTGAGCTAAACCTCCTTTATAATATGCCTTATTTTTTATCCAGAATTGCCAAAAGGTCTTGTCCGATATCCTTCCGGTAATTCATCGCTTCCCACTCTATATTCCCCAATGCAGCGTAAGATGCGTCAAGGGCCTCCTGTATAGTTTGACCCATTCCCGTAGCGGCGATTACCCTGCCTCCATTGGTTACTACCGACTGGCCTTCCGATTTTGTGCCTGCATGAAACACTGTAGCTTGACTGTTTTGATCCAGACCGGAAATTTCTTTTCCTTTTTCGTATGAGCCAGGATATCCCCCCGCCACAGCTACTACTGTAGTGGCTATTTGCGATGACGTCTCCAGCTCTACTTTATCCAGTGTTTTGCTGGCAGTAGCCTCAAATAACTCTACCAGATCTGACGATATCCTCGGCATCACTACCTGGGTTTCGGGATCGCCCATACGCACATTATATTCGATCACATACGGCTCGCCCCCTATGTTCATCAGGCCTATAAATATAAAGCCTACATATTCCATACTTTCTTCTTTAAAACCTCTAACAGTAGGTTTTATCACTTTTTCTTCCACCTTCTGCATAAACGACGCATCAGCAAACGGTACAGGAGATACAGCTCCCATTCCCCCGGTATTTGGCCCTGTGTCTCTTTCGCCTATACGCTTATAATCTTTCGCTTCCGGCAGTATTTTGTAGCTTTCGCCATCTGTGAGAACAAATACTGACAACTCTATGCCGTCTAAAAATTCCTCTATCAGTACTTTTTCACTTGCTGCGCCAAACTGACCATCGAGCATAGTTTTTATGGCTTCTTTTGCTTCTTGCAAATCCTGACTGATGATCACGCCTTTGCCTGCAGCCAATCCATCGGCTTTCAGTACGTAAGGGGCTGGTAAGGTATCTAAAAAGGCCAATCCTTCATTCAGGTTGCCCTGAGTTACAGTGAGTGCCTTAGCCGTTGGTACACCGTATTTTTCCATAAAGGCTTTTGAGAAGTCTTTACTTCCCTCTAGTTGGGCTCCTTTTTTATCCGGCCCGACAAATGCCAGCTTGTCCAGCATTTTTTCCGATTTGAAATAATCTCTTATGCCCAATACCAAAGGTTCTTCCGGGCCTACTACCACCATGTCGATTGACAAATCCAAAACGGCTTTCTTTACCGCCTCAAAATCATTTATGTTTAAAGGTATGTTTTCGGCCAGGCTGCTTGTGCCGGCATTGCCGGGAGCCACATATAGCTTTTTCACTTTCGGACTTTGGGACATCTTCCAGGTGAGGGCATGTTCTCTTCCTCCTGAACCTAAAACAAGAATATTCATAGTGCGTCTAATTTATTGGACGGCAAAAATAGGGAGTATTGGCAATTAGCCATACCTATTGTCAAGAAGATTGTACAGAATACATGAAAGTAGAAAAATACAGCAAGACAGCTCCGGTGCTATCGGGTGAATCTTACCTACAGGGGTTCCTGTAACTTTCTCTCGTTGGGTTCAAAAAAAGGCGTGTGTTTCTCAGCAGTGCCTAGTTAGCATACTCTGACATAAATTTGATACGCATGAGCCTCACCTCATCTTCTGTGTAATCATCGTACTCCAGCTCTTGCATGGCCACATCGATATCGTCTGTTTGTGCTGTGAGAAAATAATCGTATAAATCTTCCTGCCTTTCCTCATCCATAATCTGGTTTATATAATAGTCCAGATTTAGCTTGGTACCTGAGTAGCAAATGTTCTCTATCTCGGCAATAATATCATCGTAGGAAACATTTTTGGCCTCTGCTATCTCCTCCAGATCTACTTTTTTGTCTATCTGCTGGATGATAAAGATTTTGATTTTTGATTTATTTACAGCCGACTTTATGACTACCTCTGTCGCTGTTTCTATATCATTTTCTTCTATGTAATTGTTTATCAGGTCGAGAAAGGGCTTTCCAAACTTCATCACTTTGCCCATTCCTACACCGTTTACCTGAGCCAGGTCTTCTTTGGTGGTAGGGTATGTAGTGGCCATTTCTTCTAGCGATGGATCCTGAAAAATTACATACGGAGGAAGGTTTTTCTGTTTGGCTACTTTTTTTCTCAGCGCTTTTAGCAGTTCAAATAACCCTTCGTCGTAGGATTTGGCTGTGTTGTTTGATGAAAAATCGTCATCATCTCCTCCATCAACCGTATAGTCTTTGTCTTTAGAGAGCTCAATGGGATACGGGTTTTTCATATACTCAAGCCCTTTGTCTGAGAGCTTTAGCACACCCAGGTTCTCTATGTCTTTTCTCAATAGTTCATTGAGCAGGGTCTGTCTTACTACCGAACGCCAAAACACTTCTGTTTCTTCACTGCCGGACTTGAATACTTCCAGTTTGTTGTGATCGTAACTTTTCACATACTGGCTCTCTATTCCTCTTATTACATTAACAAGATGGCCTATATCAAACCGTTCATCGGTTTGCTGAGCGGTTTTTAATACCAGCTCTATATATTTCTGTCCGTCAAATTTTTCTTTGGGATGATCACAATTATCGCACATACCCTGATCGGTACACTCCGACCCGGTATATTCCTCGCCAAAATAGTGCAACAACTGTACCCTGCGACATACTGACGACTCTGCATAGGCAGACATTTCTTCCAGTAAGAGCTTGGCATTTTCCCTTTCTGTCACGGGTTTGTCTTTATTGAACTTCTCGAGTTTTACTATATCGTCCAGGCTGTAAAACATGACACACTTACCCTCTAAGCCATCTCGCCCTGCTCTGCCGGTTTCCTGATAGTACCCTTCCAAAGATTTTGGGGTATCGTAATGGATAACAAACCGTACATCAGGTTTGTCTATACCCATACCAAAAGCGATAGTGGCTACCACCACATCTACATCTTCATTGAGAAAATCATCCTGATTTTTCATCCGTACAGACGCATCCAGCCCCGCATGGTAGGGCACAGCCCGTATGTCGTTTACACTCAGAAATTCTGCTATTTCTTCTACTTTTTTCCTGCTCAGACAATAGATAATTCCTGATTTACCCTTGTGTTCTTTTACAAATTTTATGAGTTGTTTTTTTACCTGTACTTTAGGCCTTACTTCATAGTATAGGTTGGTTCGGTTAAATGACGACTTGAAAACATCGGCATCCTCCATGTTTAGGTTTTTCTGTATATCCAGCTGTACTTTGGGAGTGGCCGTGGCTGTAAGTGCGATGATGGGTATATCTCCAAGCTGTGCGATGATCGATTTTATACGACGGTATTCTGGTCTAAAATCATGCCCCCACTCTGATATACAATGGGCTTCATCGATAGCGGCAAAGGATATATGAGCTTCCTTCAAAAACTCTACATTTTCTTCTTTAGTGAGTGATTCGGGAGCTACATAGAGGAGCTTCACATCACCTGCAAGAGTTTCTTCTTTTACCCGCTTTATGTCTGCTTTAGACAATGTTGAATTCAAAAACTGGGCATTAATACCAAATGCATTCATTTGGTCTACCTGATTTTTCATCAGGGCTATCAGCGGAGAGATAACGATGGCCGTTCCCTTGCTGATAATGGCAGGTAACTGATAGCAGAGCGATTTACCTGCTCCTGTAGGCATCAATACAAATGTATTTCTACCACTCAATATATTTTTAATGATCTTTTCCTGGTTTCCACGAAACCCACTGAAGCCAAAAACCTCCTTTAATTTGTCCTTTAATTCTTCCTCCTGACTTACAACCATTCTCATAACTAGTTAAGATTAGGGTACTGAATATAACAAAAAATACAACAAAAACTGACGATACAATCAAATAAAGCCCTTTGTCAAAGCACTTTATAAAAAAAGTGATATCCACATATTTGAATTAGCCAATTTAACTTTTGGGCTGTTATTATTTCGTGCATTCTACACTTGCGCAATTCGATCCTGTATTTTCAACGTGATCTGGTCAATCCTTATATATTTGCAGAGAAAAAAATTCCATATTATGCCTCAACAAACATATGTAGTAATCATGGCGGGTGGCGTTGGAAGTCGTTTCTGGCCGTACAGTCGCAACACAAGACCCAAACAATTTATTGATGTATTGGGTACTGGCAGGTCACTGCTGCAAATGACTTACGATCGCTTTCTCTCCATAGCTGGCAAAGATAACATAATGGTAGTAACCAACGACATTTACGGACAGCTGGTGAGCGACCAATTACCCGATTTGTCAAAAGATCAAATATTACTCGAACCCAACCGAAGAAATACCGCACCATGTATCGCTTATGCTGCATATAAAATCCGAAAAAAAGATCCTAACGCATTGATGGTAGTCACTCCTGCCGATCATGCAATTTTTAAAGAGGATGTTTTTAAAGGTGTAGTCCAAACCGCACTAAAGTCTGCAGCATCAGACCACAAACTAATTACGATAGGGATTGAACCCAACAGACCAGAAACTGGTTACGGCTACATCCAATACATTAATGGTGATTGCACTACTCAGGTAAAGAAAGTAAAAACCTTTACCGAAAAACCCGACATAGAACTGGCTCGGAAGTTTATCGAGAGCGGCGATTTTGTGTGGAATGCCGGCATATTTGTGTGGTCTGTTTCAGCTATTATTTCCCAGTTTCAATCCTGCCTGACCGATGTGGCAGAAATATTTGAAAGCGGTAACGAAACCTACTACACACCGGTAGAAAAAGCTTTTGTAAAAAAAGCCTACTCACAAAGCCCCAACATTTCAATAGACTATGGTATCATGGAAAAAGCGAACAATGTATATGTGGTGATGGGTGATTTTCAATGGTCTGATCTGGGCTCGTGGAATTCTCTGCATGAATTGCGCGACAAAGACGAAAACCACAACGTAATAGATGCCAATGCTATCGTGAAAGAAAGCACGAATAATTTTATAAAATCAAACAAAGACAAACTTGTCGTCATTCAAGGGCTGGACAATTATCTGGTAGCCGATTTTGACGATGTATTGCTGATTTGCGAAAAAGATAAAGAGTCGAAGTTTAGAGATTATGTAAGTGAAGTAAAAACCCAAAAAGGAGAAAAGTATCTCTAACGACATGTATGTAGGGGTATGACTACTGCCAGTGATGCCCCTTCCTTTCCTAAAGCAGGAAAAAACACCCAGCTTTTACTGTTTGCCTTTTCATTTCTAAGGATTCCACGGGCTACAAAATGTCCAAGCAATGCTCCGGCAAACACATCAGATGCCCAATGCTTGTTGTCATGTATTCTGGAGGCACCTGCCAGTGCAGCAAAGGAATACGCTGCAATGCCCACCCATTTCTCTTCCTTAAAAACCGCTGAAAGCGTGGTGGCAAGTGCAAACGCCGTAGTGGTATGACCTGATGGAAATGCCTTGTACCTACCCCCTAACTTTGGCCCATACCATGCTGCTTTATCAGGTTGCTGATAGGGTCTGGCCCGGTGAAAAATATTTTTAGCCACCTGAGCAATTGCTCCTGAAATAAGTGTAGTCTTGAGTGCCACCAAAGCAGTATATTTTGCTTTTTCGTTTTTTACAAGTAGCCCGGTAAGGTAGGTGGCGCCTAACGCTGCTGTCGTCACTCCCGCATTTCCGTATTTTTCTGCTACACGAGATACATCATGAGTTAGGGGTGTTGTAGACCTTAGCACCCAACTATTGACATTGTCGTCTATCGTATACAGCCCAACCCCTACTGCAGAATAAGCCGCAACTTTTAGCCAATCTTTTCCTTTCCACTTCAAAGGCGCCCCGACCAGATATGCCGCATCGGAAAAATAACTACCAATATACGTTTTTGCAGGTTTTGAATGTATGTGTTCCGCTTGCTGGGCAAGTATCTGCACACAGTGTAGCCCACACAAGAGCAAGGTCAGTGCTATTTTTTTTACCGCCTGAATGATTGGCTGGGTTAATTGGTGTATTCGAATGTGCCGTATTCTGATTGAACGGTCACCTTAGCCTGATCTGCCTTCTCTACACGACCCACGATCTGAGCATCTATTCCAAACGTATTGGATATATCAATCACATCTGCGGCTATAGATTCATCTACATACAATTCGAGTCTATGCCCCATATTGAACACTTTGTACATTTCCTGCCAGCTGGTGCCGCTCTCTTCATGTATTGCCTTAAACAATGGAGGTATATCAAACATGTTGTCTTTGATCACATGTAGTCCTTCTATAAAGTGTAGCACCTTGGTCTGCGCTCCTCCGCTGCAGTGTACAGCACCTTGAATCTGACCTCTAAAGTTTTTCAGCACTTCGGCCATTACGGGAGCATACGTTCTTGTTGGCGATAGCACCAGCTTACCGGCATCCAGCGGACTACCCTCTACCCGATCGGTAAGTTTATAGCTGCCTGTAAAAACCAAATCTTCCGGTACCATAGGGTCGAAACACTCGCGGTACTTCTGCATATACTCCTTATGAAACACGTCGTGACGTGCCGAAGTAAGGCCATTGCTCCCCATGCCTCCGTTGTACTCGCTCTCGTATGTAGCCTGACCGTATGACGCCAACCCAACCACTACATTTCCGGCAGCAATACGATCATTGGATATTACCTCATCTCTCTTCATACGGGCGATTACAGTACTGTCTACCACTACTGTACGCACCAGGTCTCCCAGGTCTGCTGTTTCCCCTCCTGTAGACTGTATGTCCACACCATTGTCTCGTAGCATCTGCAGTACCTCCTCAGTACCATCTATCAGTGCTGCTATTACCTCACCCGGTATCAGGTTTTTATTTCTTCCTATGGTAGACGAAAGCAAAATATTGTCAATAGCACCTACACAAATAAGGTCGTCCATATTCATAATAACGGCATCCTGTGCTATCCCTTTCCATACAGACAAGTCTCCCGTCTCTTTCCAATACATATAGGCCAGAGCAGACTTTGTACCGGCTCCATCAGCATGCATAATGTTGCAGTAAGCTTGATCTCCTCCCAGCATATCGGGTACTATTTTACAAAATGCCTTGGGATACAATCCTTTGTCCAGATTTTTGATCGCGTTGTGTACATCTTCTTTCGAGGCAGAAACTCCCCGCTGCATATATCTTTCGTCCATTATGTAATGTCTTTAAACTGCCGCAAAGCTAAGTATTAATTGCCAGCCAATCTCTCCGTTTTGCCACTATTCCAGCGTTTTATTACCCACCATTGGTGTAATTTTATCCACAAGCACTTTCTATTTTCCTTATCATTGCGAGGAAATTAACAATACCTTATGAAAAAACTATGCTTTGCTATTGTGCTTGCCTTTGCCGTAAGCCACCTTGCCCATAGTCAGGATAACTTTCCTTACAATGGTGTGAAGGACGAGAGAACAAACTCATTTGCCTTTATCAATGCCATGATCCATACCGATCATGCCACTACACTTGATTCAGCCACTCTCCTTATCCGGGATGGAAAAGTGCTTCAAGTGGGTAAAAATATTGCCCTGCCCAAAGGATTCACCGTTATAGATTGTGGTGGAAAGCACCTTTACCCATCGTTTGTCGATCTGAATACCTCCTATGGTTTTCAGCGGAAAAAAGAAGTAAAAGGCGGCAGACCCACACAAATATCACCACTAACACCCGGCGCATACAATGCAAATGACGCCATCAATTCTTTTGTAAATGCAGCCGAACATTTTACAACTGACACCAAACAAGCTGCAAACTACAGGAAGCATGGATTTGGGACTGCCCTGTCTTACAATACAGACGGAATTGCCCGTGGCACTTCTACAGTAGTACTTCTTTCTGATGAAAACGAAAATGAAACCATTTTACTGGATAAGGCTTCTGCTCATTACTCTTTCAATAAGGGTACTTCCAAGCAAACTTACCCTTCGTCGGTAATGGGTGCTGTAGCCCTGCTACGTCAGACTTTTCTGGATGCCAAATGGTATAAAGACACCAAGCCTCACGCCGACTTGTCTCTGGAGGCCTGGAACAATAACCTGACACTGCCTCAGGTTTTTGATGCCGGAAACAAACATAGCATACTCCGAGCCGACAAAGTGGGAGATGAATTTGGCGTGCAATACATCATCAATTCCGGGGGAGACGAATATCAGAACATTGCCGAGATCAAAGCTACTAATGCTACACTCATTGTACCTCTTGTTTTTCCCAAAGCCTATAACGTGGACGATCCGCTGGATGCCCGCCACGTATCGCTACGGCAAATGAAACACTGGGAACTGGCACCCCACAACCTCAGAATTCTTCATGAAAACAATGTCCCTTTTGTGATTACATCCAAAGGTGCTAAAGGTGATTTTATAAAAAACCTTAGAAAAGCAGTGGATGCTGGTCTACCGAAAGAAGTAGCGCTGAAAGGCCTGACTCATTTTCCTGCCAGTCTTGTAAAACTTGACAACAAAATAGGAAAATTAGAAAAGGGGTATATCGCTAATTTTATCATGACTTCTGATGATTTTTTTGACAAGGAAGCCTTGATACTGGAAAACTGGGTAAACGGTATCAGGTATGAGATTAACCCTGAAAAGCAGGAAATAGAGGAAGGTTTATACACTTTCGATATAAGCAGCACATCTTATTCTGTAGAAGCTAAAAAATCTTCCTTTAAGATTGTGGTAAATGACAGCACAAAAGCTCCACTAAAACACACTCTGGATGATGAATTAATTACACTATCCTTTGAAGATCCTACGGACAGCACCACTACCAGACTATCCGGATGGAAGATAGCTAAAGGCTGGCAAGGCAAAGGACAAAATGCTGATGGAAACTGGTTTAACTGGTCTCTCACTTTTGAAAGTACCGTAGAGCAACCGGCAGACACTACGCAAACTAATAAGCAGAATACAGATGAAGTTTCCTCTGTAGATACTACTGGGAAAATAATTTACCCGTTTACTGCCTATGGTCAGGAAGCTTTACCTGCAGCTCAAAGCCTACTGATCAAAAACATAACTGCCTGGACAAACGAAAATGAAGGAATACTAGACCGTGTAGACGTACTCATAGAAAACGGAAAAATCGCTGCTATAGGCAAAAATCTATCCGCTAAAAACGTCATTGAAATAGATGGCGAAGGCAAACACCTTACGCCAGGCATCCTTGACGAGCACTCGCACATTGCCTTGTTTAGTGTAAACGATCGTGCCACCAACTCCGGTATGGTGCGCATGGAAGACGTGATCAACCCCGAAGATATCAACATATACCGTCAGTTGGCCGGTGGAGTTACCACCTCCCAGCTACTTCACGGGTCGGCCAATCCCATTGGAGGGCAATCTGCCATCGTGAAATTAAAGTGGGGCAGACCTGCCCATGAAATGCTGATTCGAAATGCAGATCCTTTTATCAAATTTGCTTTGGGAGAAAATGTAAAACAATCCAACTGGGGCAGTGGCTACCGCACACGCTACCCTCAAACCCGCATGGGTGTAGAACAGGTCTATGTAGATGCATTTACCAACGCACTGGATTATGAAAAATCATGGCAGCAATATCTCAACCTGCCTCGCAAAGCCAAAGCCAATGCAACTGCTCCTCGTAAAGACCTTGCACAGGAAGCCATGCTGGAAATTATTCGTAAAAAAAGATTTATCACTTGCCACTCCTATGTGCAGTCAGAAATCAATATGCTTATGAAAGTAGCTGAAAAGTTTGATTTCAATGTAAACACTTTTACCCACATACTGGAAGGGTACAAGGTAGCTGACAAGATGAAAGCGCATGGTGTAGGTGCCAGCACTTTTGCCGACTGGTGGGCATACAAGTGGGAAGTAAGATATGCTATCCCATACAACGCTGCACTCATGCACAACGAAGGAGTAACTGTAGCCATCAACTCTGACGATGCAGAAATGGGCAGAAGGCTCAATCAGGAAGCAGCCAAAGTGGTAAAATATGGAGGAATAAATGAAGAGGAAGCACTAAAACTAGTCACGCTCAACCCTGCTAAACTCCTGCACCTGGATCATAAAATAGGCAGTATCAAAGTAGGCAAAGACGCAGATCTGGTAATTTGGAATAACCACCCCTTGTCTGTTTACAGCAAGCCCGAGAAGACTTTGATTGAAGGAGTGGTATACTATGATATCGAAAAAGATGCTGAACTAAGGCGCTATATTCAAGAGGAACGTCAGCGACTGATCGCCAAAATGAAAGGAGCAAAGGCCAAGGGGGAACCCACTCAGGCTCCCAGGAAAGAAAAGGTATATGACTACCACTGCGATGATCTCGATTCAGGCCTTGAGTCTACTTTCTAATCATTTTTACCTGTGAATTTTAAAACCATGAAAAAAATATTATTTCTATTCTGCCTGACTATACACTGTCTACTGACAGACGCTCAGACTCCTGCGCCCGGCACAGCACAAACCAAGCCCATAATGATCACCAATATCACTGCTCATATAGGCAATGGGGAGGTCATTGAAAATGCTAACATCTCTTTTCACAACGGTGTAATCACCCGTGTATCTACATCGCCCATGGCGGATAAAATGGCTTATGAGATTATAGACGGAACAGGTAAACACGCCTATCCCGGATTTATTCTTCCTTCCACAGATTTGGGGCTGAATGAGGTAGCTGCAGTACGAGCATCTCAAGACAAAGCCGAAACCGGCAGCATCAAACCCAATGTGCGCTCTATTATTGCTTACAACACAGACTCAGAAATCATTCCTACACTGCGATTCAACGGTGTGCTGCTGGCACAAATAACCCCCGTAGGAGGTATGATTTCTGGTTCTTCCAGCATTGTACAACTGGATGCATGGAACTGGGAAGATGCCTTGGTCAAAGAAGATGACGGCATACACCTCAACTGGCCTGCAAAACCTTTTTTCAGAGAAAAACCCAAACCCGAGCAACTCAAAGGATACAATAAGGCCATAACTACTCTGGATGAAACTTTTGAGGCTGCCTATCGGTTTTTTCAGGGTGATAACGAACAAAGTAACCTCAAGCTAAAAGCCATGACTGGCTTATTTGATGGCTCTAAACAATTGTTTGTTCATGTGTGGAAAGCAAAAGATATTATAAGGAGTGTAGAATTTGCTAAAAAACACAACGTCAGGAAAATAGTGCTGGTAGATGCTGCAGAAGTCCTGTATGTAAAGGAATACCTGGCAGAAAACAATATTCCTGTCATCCTTAATGAAACACACGCTATGCCCTACACTACAGATAGCGATATTGACGAAAGTTTTAAACTTCCCTACGAACTCCAGAAAGCCGGGGTAAAGTTTTGTCTAGGGTATAGTACAGAAGTTATGCGTACGCGCAATCTCCCATTCATAGCTGGTACTGCTGCAGCCTATGGCTTGCCTAAAGAAGAAGCTCTAAGAGCCATCACATTAAGTACTGCGGAAATTTTGGGGATAAACGAAAAACTAGGATCTATTGAAGTCGGCAAGCAAGCCACGTTTTTTATCAGTGAGGGCGATGCTCTGGACATGCGTAGCAACAAGCTTACCCATGCATTTATCGACGGTAGAAAAGTAACCCTGGAAGCAATGCAGCAAGAACTGTATCAAAAATACAAAACCAAATACGGACAGTAATAAGCTACCGAAAGGGGTTACAGTGTTTTATCTGCAACCCCTTTCGGTACTATTCCTTTCACATCATAAACAACATTTTCTGAAGTCTTTAATCTTGTCCAATCCAACATAGCATATTCTTGATGAGAAACAGCTACCACTATTGCGTCATAATTTGAGGTCACTGTTTGCACCAAATCCAAACCGCAAGCAGCTTTTACCTCTTCTTTATCTGCAGCAGGGTCATGGATAGAAACGTCCACTTTAAATGAACGCAATTCATCTATGATGTCAAAAACTTTGGAGTTTCGTATGTCAGGGCAATTCTCTTTAAAGGTAATGCCCATTACCAGAACTCTGGCATGGCGGACGTGTACACCGTTTGCCACCATGAGTTTTATCAATTCTGTGGCAATGTACTTCCCCATGTTATCATTTATTCTTCTGCCCGCTAAAATAACCTCCGCCCTATACCCCAAGCTATCCGCTTTGTGAGTAAGGTAATACGGATCTACTCCTATACAATGACCTCCCACTAACCCAGGCCTAAAAGGCAAGAAATTCCATTTTGTTCCGGCAGCTTCCAGTACTTCGAGCGTATTCAGGTTCATTTTATCAAAGACTAAGGCTAACTCGTTAACAAAAGCAATGTTTATGTCTCGTTGAGCATTCTCGATTACCTTAGATGCCTCCGCTATTTTTATAGAAGACGCTTTGTGTGTACCTGCACTAATTATTGATTTATAAAACTCATCCACAATGGAAGCTACCTCTGGCGTGCTTCCACTTGTTACTTTTTTTATATGCCCAACCCTTCTCTCCTTATCACCAGGGTTTATCCTTTCAGGAGAATAACCGCAGTAAAAATCTACATTGAATTTTAAACCGCTCTCACGCTCAAGTACCGGCACACAATCTTCTTCAGTACAACCGGGGTATACTGTTGACTCATAAACCACAATACTACCCTTACTAAGTTGTTGCCCTACTGTTTTTGATGCGGCTAACAGAGGGCCAAGGTCGGGCTTATTATTTACATCTATCGGTGTAGGCACTGTCACTATTATAAGGTTGCAGGTTGAAAGGCCTGAAGCTTCAGTGGAAAAAGTCAAATTATTTGCAGCATCTAGTTCCTCCTTACTTACTTCTTTGGTTCTATCAACACCTGCTTTCAGCTCTTCCAATCGCTGTGGATTAATATCAAAACCTAAGACAGAGTATTTCTTTGCCACTTCTATCGCCAGTGGTAAACCCACATAGCCCATCCCTATTATTGCAACCTTATGGTTCATTACAGCCCAATCACTTATTTACAACATTTTGAAAATACTCCAACGTAGGTTTTAACCCCTCACTTCTGGAGAATTTAGGGCTCCAGCCTAATATTTCCTGTGCTTTGGTGATATCCGGCCTGCGCTGCTTGGGATCATCTTCTGGTAGTGGTTTGTAGATGATCTTTGATTTAGATCCCGTAAGTTTGATGATTTCCTCACCAAACTCTTTTATAGTAATCTCATCAGGGTTGCCAATATTTACCGGCAAGTGGTAATCGCTTAACAACAATCTGTAAATCCCTTCTACCAGATCATCTACATAACAAAACGAACGGGTTTGAGAGCCGTCACCAAAAGCGGTAAGATCTTCACCTCGCAACGCCTGACCTATAAAGGCGGGCAGTACTCTGCCGTCATGCAGGCGCATTCTTGGTCCATAAGTATTGAAAATCCTTACAATACGGGTTTCCAAGCCGTGGAAAGTATGGTATGCCATCGTAATCGCCTCCTGAAACCGCTTTGCTTCGTCGTACACCCCCCTGGGGCCAATCGGATTAACATTCCCCCAATAATCTTCTGTCTGTGGATGAACCAGCGGGTCTCCGTAAACTTCAGAGGTTGATGCGATGAGTATCCTGGCTCTTTTTTCTTTAGCCAAGCCCAATAAATTATGCGTTCCCAGAGAACCTACTTTTAGCGTCTGAATAGGCATCTTAAGGTACTCTATGGGACTTGCCGGCGAAGCAAAATGCAGGATGTAATCCAAATCGCCTGAAACATGCACAAACTTCGAAACGTCGTTGTGATAGTACTCAAAGTCTTTTTCCTTGAACAAATGCTCTATATTGTCCAGACTTCCTGTCAACAGATTGTCCATGGCTATAACTTTATAGCCTTCTTTTAAAAACCTGTCACACAAGTGTGACCCTAAAAACCCGGCTCCTCCGGTAATCAATACTCTTTTTTTACTCATCTCTTATTCAAAATTATTTGGGGCTGAATCCATACTCAGCAACTTGCTGTCTTTTTCTGATACTATGATTTCGTCTGCACTCATCTCCCATGCGATATTTAAGGCGGGATCCTTATAGCTCAGCCCACTATCGTGCTCCGGAGAATACGGATTGTCGGTAGCGTATAAGATCTCTGCCTCATCCGAAAGTACCAAAAAACCATGAGCGAACCCGCGAGGTACAAACAATTGATTTCTTTTTTCTGCTGACAAAACTACTGAATAGTGCTGTCCGTAAGTTGCTGATTCTTTTCGAATGTCTACAATTACATCCTGAATTTTGCCTTTGGCTACAGCTACAAATTTAGACTGAGAATATGGGTTCAGTTGATAGTGAAGCCCTCTCAATACCCCTTTGGTGGATCTGGAATAATTAAACTGAACAACATTAAAATCGCATCCTGTCAACGACTTGAATCGCTCTTTATTAAACCACTCAAAAAAGAAACCCCGGTTGTCATGAAACAATTTGGGTTCTACATAATAAGCGCCTTCCAGGGCTAGTGGTTGTACATTCATAATTTCAATAAATTCAATAAGTATGTGCCGTATCCACTCTTCTCGAGTGGTCGAGCTAGTGTTTTTAATTGCTCAGCATCGATGTACCCCATTTTATAGCATACTTCTTCGATACATCCTATCTTAAGTCCCTGACGCTCTTCTATGGCTTGCACAAAAGACCCTGCCTGCATCAATGAAGGGAATGTGCCGGTATCCAGCCAGGCCGTTCCCCTGTCGAGTACAGATACCTGCAATTTACCTCGCTTCATGTATTCCTTGTTTACGTCAGTAATTTCCAATTCTCCCCTCGGGCTGGGCTTTAGTGCTTTTGCTATCTGTATTACGTCATTGTCGTAAAAATAAAGGCCCGGTACTGCATAGTTCGATTTGGGCTTTTGTGGCTTTTCTTCTATAGATATGGCTTTTCTTTCTTGATCAAACTCCACCACTCCGTATCGTTCGGGATCATTTACATGGTAGGCAAACACATATCCACCTTTCGGGTCGTTGCATGCCTGTAGCTTTTTAGACAGCCCTGAAGCATAAAATATATTATCTCCTAAAACGAGGCAGACTTTTTCCGAACCTATAAACTCTTCACCTATAATAAATGCCTGAGCCAGACCTTCTGGTTTTTCCTGCACGGCATAGGAAAACTCGCAACCAAACTTTTTGCCATCACCCAATAGCCGCTGAAACAACGGTAAGTCCTGAGGTGTAGATATGATCAGAATTTCGCGTATACCAGCCAGCATGAGCACCGACATAGGATAGTAGATCATGGGCTTGTCAAACACCGGTAGCATTTGCTTACTCACCACGGAGGTCAGAGGATGAAGTCGGGTGCCTGATCCTCCTGCTAAAATAATTCCTTTCATACCTTGTATGTTTTTATTGCCTATTTTACGCCATTACACCTTGTAATAATCCCTATACCATTCTACAAACTGACCTATGCCATAGCTCAAGTCTGTACTCGGCTTATAGCCTACATCTTTCATAAGGTCATCTACATCTGCAAAAGTACCGGGTACATCCCCTTTTTGTATAGGCATGTAATTTTTAATGGCCTTTTTACCCAGATGCTTTTCTATGGTTTCGATAAAAACAGACAGTTCTACCGGATTGTTATTCCCTATGTTGTAAATCCTGTAGGGGGCAAAGCTCGTTGCTGGATCCGGATCATCTCCAGACCAGTTCGGGTTTGGTTTTGCCGGCGATTTTACCAACCTAACTATACCCTCTACTATATCCGCCACATACGTAAAGTCCCGCAACATCTGTCCGTTGTTATATACATCTATTGGTTTTTCCTCTAATATAGCTTTTGTAAATAAAAATAACGCCATATCCGGCCTGCCATATGGCCCATAGACAGTAAAAAACCTGAGGCCGGTGGTTGGTAATTTAAACAACGCTGAGTAGGTATGCGCTATCAATTCGTTGGATTTTTTAGTAGCGGCATAAAGTGATATAGGGTGGTCTACATTGTTGTGAGTAGAGAAAGGCATGTTGGTATTTGCACCATATACCGAGCTAGAGGATGCAAACAGAAGATGCCCCGTATTAAAATGACGACAGTTTTCAATTAGGTTTACAAAGCCGTTCACATTGGCATCTAAATATGCCTTTGGGTTTTCCAGAGAGTACCTTACCCCCGCCTGAGCTGCTAAATTGACCACTGTTTCAAAGTGGTTATCTTCAAACAATTGGGTAAGCTGCTTTGCATCGTTTAAATCCAAACGAGAAAACTCAAATGTATCCAACGCTTCTAAAATGGCTAACCTGTCTTTTTTCAGGTTTACATCATAATAGTCATTCAGGTTGTCGATTCCATACACCTGATAGCCCAACTTGCAAAGCGCTGTGGATAGGTGAAATCCGATAAAACCGGCAGCTCCCGTCACTAATATCTTACCTGAAGAAGAGTTCATTTTATAACAAAGTTTTAGATGCAATGCTAAACCTTATTAGGCAGGAATGCAAAGCATAATTTACAGCAATATGGCTGATTAAAGTCTATAATAGTCTAAATTTGCGCCCCAAGAAAGTATGCTGGCAAAAGAGATCAAATCGTTGTTTTACAAAGAGGTAATGCTGGAGTGGCGACAGAAATACGCCCTCAACGGTATATTACTGTATACTTTTTCAACCATATTCATCTGCTACCTTAGCTTCAACATCAAAAACACAGGCATAAGTCATCTTACCTGGAACGCGCTGTTCTGGATCATCATGCTTTTTTCTGCTACCAGTGCTATCGCCAAAAGTTTTGTACAGGAAAATCAAAACAGAATGCTGTACTACTACACACTGGTAAGTCCCCAAGGCATTATTTTATCTAAAATACTATACAACCTGCTTCTTATGTGGGTATTGTCACTTTTGGCAATAGCCGTATTCAGCATGGTTTTAGGCTACCCTATTCAAGATCACTTTTTATTCTTCACCAACCTTCTGCTAGGATCTTTGGGCTTGTCTACTACACTTACCATGATCTCCGGCATTGCTTCCAAAGCCGGCAACAACGGTATTTTGATGGCTATCCTGTCTTTTCCGGTGGTTATACCGGTAATACTTATGGTCATTAAGATTTCCAAAAATGCGATTGATGGTATTGATAGAGGAGAAAGCCTCGATGAGGTCGTTACTTTGTGCGCTATTAATGTAATTGTGGGAACTTTGGCTTACTTATTGTTTCCCTATTTATGGAGAAGTTGACATGTTAGATATGAAAAAATCATGGTGGAAATGGCTGGCCATAGGCCTGGTTTCCTACACCCTCATCGGAGGACTTTTAATGGACGTTCCCCGACTTGTTATTCTAAACGAAAGCATCAGGAATCTATACTTCCACGTAACCATGTGGTTTGGTATGATCATATTACTGACCGCATCTATGGTCTATTCTATCAAGTACCTATCCAAGCAAGACCAAAAACTTGATATCAAAGCAGTCGAATTTGCCAATGCCGGAATCGTATTTGGATTGCTGGGTATCACTACCGGTATGCTTTGGGCTACTTACACCTGGGGCGAACCCTGGAGCGGCGATCCCAAACAAAACTCTTCGGCCATTGCTTTGCTCATTTACCTTGCCTATCTGGTATTGCGCAACTCTCTGGATGACGAACAACAGCGGGCACGCATCTCTGCTGTGTACAATATTTTTGCTTTTGCAGCCATGATTCCACTCCTCTTTATATTGCCCAGACTCGCCGATTCGTCGCTTCATCCCGGCAATGGAGGCAACCCCGGATTCAACTATTACGATCTGGACAGTAAACTCCGGGTTGTATTTTACCCTGCAGTCATAGGCTGGACACTTTTGGGTGTATGGCTGGTAAGTGTGCGGGTCCGGCTAAAAGAAATTGCATTGAAATTGATAAACGAAAGATAAACATGAAGAAGCTTTTGGTCATCGTATCGTTGCTGCTGTCGCTACAGGCCGCAGGACAAGGTGAAAAATACCAAATTACCGAGGAGGATTATTCTAACCAAAAAGTAGAAATGGCCGATCAGATGAGAGCCAATGGAAAGATTTATGTAGTGGTGGGAGTGATTTTTATCATTTTTATAGGCATCACTTTTTACCTGGTACGTATAGATAGAAAAATAGCCACTTTGGAGAAAGAAATAAACAACAAAGAAGAAGTCTAAAAAGCATACAATACCATGAAAAAGTCTCACATTTTTGGAATTATCGTAATCGGAATAGCCATTATGATAATCATCTCCACTGCCGGAGATGCCAGTACGTACGTTACCTTCGATGAAGCCATGGAATATGCAGAAAGTGGTGACAACAAAAAAATCCATGTAGTAGGCACACTCAAAAAAGATGCAAATGGAGAGGTTGTCGGATTACAAACCAGCCCGGACATGCTTTCTTTTTCTTTTCAAATGATAGACCACAATGGGTTGGAACAACGTGTGGTATACAACGAACCTATGCCCGCCGATTTTTTAAGATCTGAGCAGGTTGTAGTGGTTGGCGCATACAACAAAGATCTTTTTGTCGCCAGCAAAATCCTTATGAAATGTCCGTCTAAATACGAAGACGAAACCGTAGAATTCAACAGCTAAATGATACATACTTTCATAGGCAATCTGGGCCACTTTCTGGTCATTGCCGCTTTTATTACTGCTTTAATAGCCACCTATGGCTATGTAAAATCTGTATATGCCACCGATCCTGCTGAAAAAAAATCGTGGGCTAAGTATGCCCGAGGGGTTTTCTTTCTTCACGGAATTGCTGTGGCTGGTATTGTAGGTGCACTTTTTTACATTATTCACAATCACTACTTCGAATACCACTACGCTTACAGCCATACATCTGCTATTCTCCCCGTCTATTACCAAATATCCAGTTTTTGGGAAGGTCAGGAGGGTTCATTTTTGTTGTGGATTTTCTGGAATATGATTTTGGGTATGGTGCTCATAGCCACCAATAAAACCTGGGAAGCGCCCATCATGACGGTATTTGCTCTGGTGCAAGGTTTTTTAGTTTCTATGATACTGGGTGCGGTGTTTTTCAACATCAAAATAGGGAGTAGTCCTTTTATGCTGCTCAGGGATGTAATAGATGCCCCGATTTTTAAAACCGATCCCAATTTTGTGCCCGAAGACGGTACCGGCCTCAACCCCTTGCTTCAAAACTATTGGATGGTCATTCACCCTCCTACTCTTTTCCTCGGTTTTGCTACCACTCTTATTCCGTTTGCTTACTGTATAGCGGGTTTATGGCTAGGGAAATTTCGCGAGTGGATCAGACCCGCACTTCCCTGGGCCTTGTTTTCCGGAGTTGTGCTCGGTGTAGGTATACTTATGGGAGGATACTGGGCCTACGAGACTCTTAACTTTGGAGGATACTGGAACTGGGATCCAGTTGAAAATGCAGTCTATGTGCCATGGATAGTATTGGTAGCTGCCATTCACACCATGATCGCTTTCCGCAAAAGTAGTAGCGCACTGAAAACATCCATCATATTGGTAATTTCGTCGTTCATCTTGATTTTGTATTCTACTTTTCTTACCCGAAGCGGTATTTTGGGCGATTCTTCCGTACATTCATTTACCGATCTGGGGCTATCCGGTCAACTGCTAATATACCTACTGGCTTTTATCGCTATTTCTATTTTCCTTGCAGTAAGGGCATGGAAACATCTCCCCTCAGATGAAAAAGAGACTTCCACCTACTCCAGAGAGTTTTGGATATTTATGGGTGCTGCTGTACTCTGCCTTATGGGATTTCAGGTAATTATTCCTACTTCACTTCCGGTATACAACGCCATTCTCGAAAACTTCGGAATTGAATCGAACCTGGCTCCTCCGGTAGATGCCGTACAATTTTACACACAGTTTCAGCTTTGGTTTTCCATAGCCCTGGCTATCCTGTCCGGCACAGGTCAGTTTTTTTGGTGGAACAAGATGGACAAAACCAAATTAAAAGACGAACTGCTCATACCTATAGTCAGCTCGCTTATTTTATCGGCTTTGGTTATTATTTTGGCCAAAGTCACTCATTTGCCTTACATGCTACTACTCACCGCGGGTATTTACTCTGTAGTTGCCAACGGCAAAATTCTTGCTCGGGTAATCAAATCTAACTACAAGCTTTCCGGAGGTGCTATAGCTCATATTGGTGTGGCACTGATGCTAATTGGTATCTTATTTTCGTCGGGATATTCTAAAATCATATCTATCAACAATACTGGTATGGTTTGGCACAAAGATTTTCCTGACGAAATCAATCAAAAAAACCTGCTTTTGTTTTTGAACGAACCTCGCCAAATGGCAGGTTACTCTCTTAACTACAAAGGACTGAGAAAGCTTGTGGAAGACTTTCCGGGTTATGTAAAATCTCATCATCTGGAAGCCACCAGTAACCCTACCAAAGCCATAGCTCTGAAACCCATCGCCTATAACGACAAAGTCTACTTTAATCCCGGCGATACGGTTACACTGAAAAATCATGAGACAAGCTACTTTGAAATAGACTACACAAAGGCCAACGGGAAAGTTTTTACGCTCTACCCTACAGTACAGATCAACAAGCAAATGGATATGACGGTATACTCACCCGATATCAATCGCACATTTGGCATGGATTTGTATACGCACGTGCGCACATTCCCCGATCCGGCTCAGGAAACCGAATGGAGTGAGCCTAAAGAAGAAAGTATACGAGTTGGTGACACCTTTATTGTTAATGACTTTATAGCCGAACTAACAAATGTAGAAAAGATAGATAATGTAAGAGGTGTTGAGCTAAACGGTGAAGACGTAGCTGTAAAGGCGATTATTACGATTCAGGGAAAAGAACAAGAATACGTAATCGAGCCGATTTATATCATTAAAAACAGAATGGCTGGCCGACTTCCCGACATCAGCCATGAACTGGGCATAAAAATGTCGCTGCTGAACATCGACCCCAAGAGCGGTAAATTCACTTTTGACATCAGCACGACTCAAAAAGACTGGATTATACTAGAGGCGGTTGAAAAGCCCCTAATCAATGTACTCTGGATTGGTACCTTAATAATGGTTGCCGGATTTATTATGGCCATTCACAGACGATATACCGAATTTATTAAAATGCGTGACAAAGAAACTGTTACGTCTTGATGTAGGATTCTACGAAGTTGCAACCTTCGTCATCCGAATAAGTCACTGTCAATTTGCCGTCGTTTAGCTCATAGTTTAAGCGACGGCAATTGGTTTCACTGGTACAGAGTATCATTTCCCCTTCCGCCACACTTATCGTTCCGCTTTCAGTCTGTGGATTGTCCGGTTCAATTACATTTTCTTTGGTGTAATTTTCCTGATTTACTGTAAAGGTAATACACGACAATGGACACTCAGCGACTCCATTGTCTGCTTCATCTTCACAACCGGTCGTTTCTACTTTTGTAGAGCTCCACGTTCCCTGTAGGGCATCTTTTGGATTCTCATTTTCTTCTTTGGTGCAGGACCACACGGCTGCTGACACTAAAATCAGCACGAAAATTACGCTTTTTGAGTACATGGCATGGTAGGTTTTTGAATCTCTATTCTTGCAAGATAAAAAAACTCCCATAAAACCTGCCTAGACTAAGCTGAGAAACACCAGCCTCTTTATTTAGGCTCTACTGGGAAAGTTTCAGGCATGTTAGCTACACGGCGGGTGAGGTGAACATGTATAGGTATACTTCGATCCTCGCTCAACACAGTAGATGACATGCTTGAGGCTAACGTTCAAAGGATTGCTTGTTGACTTTATGTTGCACGGAAAATCGTGCAACATAAAATCAAATAGATAAATCCGCACTCTACTTTCGGGGTTACTTGCTGCCCTGCTTAGTTCAGCTTTCCTTTTAGTTTCATGATTCTTCTGTATGAAGCCGCTATTCTATCTTCTGATATTTGTCCACTTTGCACCAAGCTCATGATAGTGCTATGCACCAGCTCCGGAGATCGTTTGTCTTTTTCTTCCACCATGTTAGCAAACATCAGCATATCTACGCCTGCTTCTATGGCTAGTTTTATGGCCTGTTCAAAACCATAATGCTTGCTGATGGCATGCATTTGCATGTCGTCTGAAAACACCACCCCATCGTATCCCAATACTGTACGTAAAATGTTGTTTACAATATATGGTGATAATGTTGCCGGTAATTTATTTTCATCCAAGTGCTCGTTGATAATATGTGCTGTCATAACCCCATCTACCAATCCCGAATCGATCAGATATTTGTAGGGCATTAATTCCTTAAACTGCCAATAATCAGACACATCGGCTATACCCAAATGCGTATCTGCATGGGAACTACCATGCCCCGGAAAATGCTTTAATACCGTAAAAACACCATGTTGCCTATGTGTCTTCACAACCTGTGCAGCGTGTTTTGCCACAATTTTTTCGTCTGCAGAATAGCTCCGCCCAAGCTTGCCTATTACCGGGTTATCAGGATTTACATTCACATCCACATTGGGAGTAAGGTTCACATTGATACCCAGCTCGGCTAGCAATGCTGCAGTATTGCCTGCGTAATAGGCCGTGCTATCCAGGTTGTCCACCTTTCCAAGGTACGATGCATATTGCGTTTGAGGAAATCCATACTTGGGCTTCAGGCGGTTCACTCGTCCACCTTCTTCGTCTATGCTTATCAGCAAGGGTATATCACTGGCTGCTTTGAGTGTGTTTATGGTTTTGATCAGCTGTTTTTTAGGATTTTTAGCATTTACATTTTTCTCAAAAAGAACAACTCCACCAATCTGACCTTTTTTTATGGCCTTCAAAATGGGTTCTTTACCATTCAATACAGAAAAGTCTCCTATGCCTGTAATTATCATTTGACCTACCATAACTTCCAGTGATGGTAGAGATTCATTGCTTCTATTTACTTCCTGGCCGTTATTTTGTGCGCTAAGCTCAAACGAGAGTATAGATAGGAGTACCAGAGTGACTGTATTTAAAACTTTCTTTTTCATAAATCAGGTGTATTCTTTTTTGGAAGGGGTAAAACTAGTTGTAAAATATCTTTTAAGTGCTCTTCCCAAACACTAGATAAGCAAAAGTAGTAAGCTGTCAATCGCTTCAAAAAAAAGGAGTATGATCAGTGCATTTTCAAAATAAACGGTAATTTTGATCGCTAACAAAACTTTAAAGTAAAAACATTAAAACTAACTAAAATGAATATACCCGAAGACCTGCTATATACCAAAGATCACGAATGGGTAAGAATTGAGGGCGATCAAGCTACCGTTGGTATTACAGAGTTTGCACAAGGAGAACTTGGCGACATTGTATATGTAGAAATCGAAACAGAAGGTGAAACCATAGCTCAAGGAGAACTTTTTGGTACTATTGAAGCTGTAAAAACGGTATCTGATCTATTTATGCCTCTATCCGGCGAAGTGTCTGAATTTAATGAAGAACTTGAATCTGAGCCCGAAATCATAAACAGCGATCCCTACGGTGATGGCTGGATGATTAAAATAGCAATCTCTGATATGGCTGAAAAAGATTCTCTAATCGACGCAGCTACTTATAGGGAACTGATCGGAAAATAAAGTGTCTTTGAAGTCAAAGAAGATTTTTACATTATTATCAATTGGATGGTCCATAGCCATCCTTTTTTGTACTCTTTGGCCGTTTCAGTCAGGAGGCGGGTCATTTATCAACATCCCCCATCTGGATAAAGTAGTCCACTTCGGATTGTTCTTTATACTCTCCGGTCTCATGTATCCGGCCTTGAAACCGTTAGATAAAATACCGGTTAGAGTCTTTGCTGTAGCCTACCCAGTTTTGCTGGGGGCCCTTACCGAATACCTCCAAATTGATATTCCAAGCAGGTCGGGCGATTGGCTGGACCTATTGGCTGATATAGGAGGAAGCATTGTCGGTCTTTTGATAGTTTCCCGTATTAATTTTCTATCTAAAGATGCGATTTAAATTATACTTACTTATATTTGACGCCACTATTCAAGTAAAAATTATTAAACAAACGAAATAAATGGAGCCGAAGAAAAACCCTAAGGTGGACCTGGACAAAAAGACCGGCATGTTCTTCAACATCGGTCTGGCTATCAGTCTGGCTCTCGTGCTTACCGCTTTTGAGTGGAGAACGTACGATGAAGGAGACTTGGTAGATTTGGGTCAGTTGGAAGATGATTTTGAAGATATTATGGAGATTCCGCCTACCGAGCAACCCCCTCCACCACCGCCAAAAATACAATTGCCTCAAATCATCGAGATTCCCGATGAGGAAGAAATAGAGGAAGAGATCGAAGTAGATCTTGATGTAGAAATTACCGAAGAAACTGTAATCGAAGATATCGTATTTGAAGAAGCTCCTGAAGAAGAGGTTGCGGATGAGATTTTTGATATCGTGGAAGACCAACCAGCACCTCCGGGTGGTATGGCTGCTTTCTACAAGTTTGTAGGTAAGTCAATGAAATACCCTAATCAAGCCAGAAGGATGGGTATCGAAGGTCGTGTGTTCGTTCAGTTTGTTGTAGACAAAGACGGAACACTGACAGATATCAAAGCTGTGAAGGGTATTGGAGCTGGATGTGACGAAGAAGCTGTAAGAGTACTTAAAAGTGCTCCAAAGTGGAAGCCAGGAAAGCAAAGAGGTCGTCCGGTGAAAGTAAGGATGATCCTGCCTATCACTTTCAAGCTTAGCTAAACGAAACAAAATTTATTTTTAAAACCCCGCTCGTCGGGGTTTTTTTATGCCTTTCTGTATCTAAAAGCGCCACATTAAGGAAAGCAAAAGTGCTGAAACTGTATTGCTACAGTAAACCTCACTGATGTTTGCACGAATATCACATCCCCATTATCATCTTCTTTTCTGTTTTCTACATTAACTAGAAACAGATCAATCAGCTCTTTATTTTCACTTCCAGCCAAGTCACACACCACTAAAGCAGCATTGAGAAACAGCTAAAATATGTCTTTTACTAGGTCGAAAACATCTAGAAATAGCGGTAGATAAAAGATTAAATTAAAACGACCTCAAGCAATATGTATATGTGAAGGTTTGGTGAATTCTGTTCTTTTTGACCTTGGCACAAGACACAAAAAAACCCTGACTATTAGCCAGGGTTTTTTGATTATTTTTTTCTTAAGAAGCTTACGCTGCTTTTTTTATTTCATCCCTCACAACTGCCAGTTGTGGTTTTAGCTTGATCACTCCCAGTTTATCTAATACCACGATAATCAGGTAAGTAGGATCGATTTCGTGCCAGCGCACTCCCCCAAAGTTAGGTCTTGACCCGTGTTTGTGGTGGTTGTTGTGATAGCTCTCGCCCATCATCAAAAAGTCAAAAGGGAGCAGGTTTTTTGAAGTATCACCAACTTTATAATTCACATACCCATAAATATGAGCAAACCAGTTGATAATAGCACCGTGAATAGGAGCCATTAAGAAGGCTACAGGCAATAATAAGTATTGCCACCAGGCAGTTGCAAAAAAGTAGAAGAATGCCACATAAGCCGTACCCCATATTAGTCTTGACACCCAAGATCTGGCAAACTTATCAAACGCAACCCACTCCGGAACATCCTGCGTAAATCTCTTGTCTACTTCGTAGGTCTTGTTTGTGATGCCTGAATAGATCGTTTTCGTTTTCCACATCATTTTCAATATGCTTTCGTCATATTTAGGAGAGTGCGGGTCATTTGGAGTATCTGCATACGCATGGTGCATTCTATGCATGATTCCGTATCCGTAAGCACTTAGGTAATTTGATCCCTGAAAAATCCATGTGAGCACAAAAAATACTTTTTCTGTGGTCTTAGACATAGTAAATGCCTGATGAGCTGCATATCTATGCAGAAAAAATGTTTGAAAGAAAAGTCCTCCGTACCAGAGCACCATCATAAAAATTGCTATTTCCATAAAATTGTATTTGCGATTCTATTTTGTATGTAAGACAGGAGTACTTGAGGTTTGTGACAAAAAAGTGGATTTTTTTAAAAAATTTTTATTTCCTCCCGGTTTGAAAGCGCAAATATCGGTAAAATAAAGTCAAAAAAACAGCTTAACACACATATACTGACTAGAGACACTTGTTTTACTACTGAAAAGAAATACAAAAGGAGATGAATTTCCGTGCAATACAAAATCAACAAACGCCCCTTTTAACGTTAGCCTATTTATAGTTCTTTCCCAAATATGCTCTAAGCTTGGGAGGAAAAGCTCTGCGAATGAGCAGATTTTGTAGTTCCCATTGTTCTTCTTTTGAATACTCTTTCAAAAACTTCACTTCTTTATTTTCTAACACGGCAATGGGTATACCATCCTCAAACACTATACGGTTATTGGTGTGGTTGCTCACTTTTTCTGTGGGAATGATTAACCCCAAAACATTAAGGGGGTCAGCAGCACTAATTACTACTCTCTTTTTATCACCCGGCTTATTTTTTACCTGTCTTAATTGTTTCACTGTTTCGGGGGTAGCAAATTGTTCTCCCGATACACCAGAGATAAAACGCCCTCCTCTCAGTTTTCCTTGCAGCTCCAGACGCCTAAGGACTCTGACAAGTACCCTCCAGGGCGGTGCAAAAGATTCTTTCTCTAAAATTTTTCTGAATACAACCCCATACCTCTTTGCATATATAAATACCAATTTTTCAAGGTATTCAAAGTTTAACTTATCTTGTTCTGTTCCGGTGAATGGAGGTATCAACGTCCACCTGCCGGCATGCTCTATTGAAAAGGTAGTTTGTTTTTTTCTCTTGTTGTTTTCCGAAGGCTTGTTGTATGCGGGTGTTAATAGTGCTCGTAAACCAATAAAACTATCCGAATTGACCAGCCCATGGGCTACCAACTCTGAAATACCGCTTTCTACCTGCGTATTAAGCAACCTTGCCTTTGCAGCTATGTCTGCAAAAAATGATGCCCCATTTTCTTCCAGTACCTGCTTTATCTTCTGAGCACCAGAAGATAAATCCGGATCTGTGGCGTAGTGAGTTGACATAACCCTCCACATATCTGTATTGTGTCTCTCTATCAAGCAAATAGGAGAACTTTTTATAGTTCCGGCCACTTTTTTACCTGCTTTGGTTTGATTAAATCGCCCCCAAATAAGCTTACCTGACAAACACAGCACATCTATCCACACCGGATCATAATCTGCAATTCTGGCAGGAATTATTTCTGTTTCCCATGCAGCAGCAGCAGCTTCATATCCCTCCAGCTGCTCCAGTGCTTTCTCCAACGATTGTGTACCTTCTTTTTTACTTGTAACCCCATGCAAATCCAACAAGAAGCGCACATAGTCTTCAATAGAAGCCGGCTCAATACTTCTTCGCAGACTCTCAATCGTATACTTGTGTATTCTATGCAATAAACGCCTCTCGCACCATTCTTCCTCCTGTGTGCCCGGCGTGAACCGCCCACGAAATACAAATCCTTCGACTTCCAGTGCTATCAGAGCCAGTTCAACATTATTAATAGGCTGATGCAAATCGTCGGAAAGGCGCTGAGCTGTCACAATACACAGTGCTTCCAATCTCCCCCTAACGATTTCTTTTAGGGCATCTTCATACGTGTACTGCTGTTTTTTAAATGTTTCGGGTAGGTTCAGCGTGGGTTCGTATTTGGCAGTAGGGTATATTGCCTGAAAATAAGGAAGCCTCTCTGCGGCCACCCATATATCATAAGCCGGAATTTTTGTGGCTCGCTGGTTTATTTTAAGTATGTCAAAATATTTCTCCCAACTGTTTTTTTTGCCTTCCCTCTGCGTAACAAATCCATGAATACTTAGCACATCGTGCAGCTCATCCGGCGAATTGGCATGGGGCCAAGCTTCGTTGGTTACGCGCTCAATGGCGTCTGGGTCTAGCCGGCTCAAATCAGATGCCTCTGTGGGATCAAGCCAACTACGATTTTTTATTGCCTGTACCCTTCTTTCTGCAAACTCGGTTTCATCAAGAAAAGCATAGGGTTTGGCATTGATAATGCCTTGAGCAAACGGAGAGGGCTCTCGCAAATCTTTAGCCTCCAGATTTAACTCACGACGCTCAATCTTACCCATCAACTCTTCCAACTCGTCTATATCCATGGCTTCTGTGAGACAGTCGTGGATGGCCTGATTCACTAGCGGATGGTCGGGAACTTCCCGCTCTCCATCTATATTTTCAAAGCAGGCAATCTGATCGGGAAAAACCTGAGCTATTAGGTCTTCGGCATTCATACGCTGAAACTGGGGCGGCACTCTTTTTCCATTTCTATTGCGTTGAATCGCCAGTGCTCGTGTGGCATTCCACCGCCAGCGAACCTCAAACATGGGGGCATCTAACATAGCCTGGATGAGTGTATCACGGATAATCTTACTGTTCAGATACTTATATACACTTTCGAGTGGAAAACTATGCGAGCTACTGAGCGACAGTATAATAGCATCTTCATTGGCTGCTGCCTGCAGTTCAAAATTGAAGCTCTGACAAAATTTTTTGCGCAAGCTAAGCCCCCATCCCCGATTGAGCCTACTACCATAAGGAGAATGAACCACCAAATGCATGTCACCTACATCATCGAAAAAGCGCTCCAATACGATGGTTTCACGGGTAGGTACTACGCCAAGACCTACCTTTCCCGCATAAATATAATTTACCAATTGCTCCGCCGCTACTTCTCCTATTCCTACTTCATCTATCAGCCACCTATAAGCCAGGTTACCGCTTATGTCGAGTGTCTTTTCATCTTTCATCCGCGGCAAGGGGTCCTGCTCGAGAAGATCACCTACTTTTTTGCGTAAGCGGGAAACCGACTCGCTCAATTCAAGGGTTCGCCCGGGCCCTTCTCCTAGCCAGAAGGGTATAGTCGGCGGCATGCCTGCGGCATCTTTTACTTTCATTGTAAGCCCTTCTATACCCAATATTTGCCAGGTGTGTGTGCCTAAAGTTATGGTGTCCCCAGGCAAAGATTCCAGTGCATAGTCCTCTCCGATAGTGCCTACTTTTATGTTTTGTGGGTCGAGCACTACATCATAGTCAAACATGTCGGGTATGGATCCCCCGTTGGTCAATGCTACTATACGCGCACCTTTTCGCCCTCTTATCAGGCCATTGATAGCATCATAGTGTATGTGAGCTCCTCGCCTTCCTCTACGTGTAGAATAGCCTTCTGACTGCATTTTTATGATTTCATAAAATGTGTCTCTCTTCAGGGAGCGATATGGATAAGCATTTTTGAACAGGTCGTACAACTCGTCGACTTCCCAGTCCTGATTGCTCACCTCTGCCACTATCTGCTGACTGAGTATGTCTATGGGAGCCTCCGGCATAACGATTTTGTCCAGTTCTCCACGTCGCACACTATCCAGCAAGGCTACACATTCTACCAGTTCATCTCTGGTTAGTGGCAACAGCTTGCCTTTTGGTACACCTCCTACGTGGTGGTTACTTCTACCTACTCGTTGTATAAATGCCGCTATACTTTTAGGTGACGCTATTTGTATAATTAACCCCACTGATCCAATATCAATACCCAACTCCATACTGGCCGTGGCTACCAACACTTTTAGTGCACCTGCTTTTAGTTTTTGCTCTGCCTGATGCCGATGCTCCTTGCTCATACTACCATGATGGGAAGTCACATGCTCTTCTCCAAGCAGCTCACCCAGTGCAACGGCCAGCCGCTCTGCCAGTCGTCTGTTGTTTACAAATATGAGTGTGGTTTCGTGTTCTTTTACCAACTCTACCAAACGTTGATAAAGCTGGTCCCATACTTCATTTTCCATAACTGCCGACAGTGGGGATTCCGGCATTTCTATTGATATGTCCAGCTGCCGCTTGCTTCCTGTATCTACAATGGCACAATCGGGTTTTCCATGGCAAATAGCCTTATTTCCAACCAGGTATTTCGCTACCATATCAATTGGTTTTTGGGTAGCGCTTAACCCTATCCGCTGCAAACGTCCTCCCACCAACGCCTCCAGACGCTCCACTGACAATGCGAGGTGTGAGCCTCTTTTATCGCCCAACATAGCGTGTATCTCATCGATAATAAGCGTTTTAGTTGTGCTTAGCATGTTTCGCCCACCTTTGCTGGTAAGTAGCAGGTAAAATGACTCTGGTGTGGTTACCAGTATGTGCGGTGGCTTTTTCACCATGTCTGCCCGAGCTGCGTTTGAAGTGTCCCCTGTGCGTACAGCTATTTTTAGCGCCGGAGCTTCTTGGCCTTTTTCTTCAAAAAGCTTTTGAATCCCTTTTAAGGGTACTTCCAGATTTCTGTGGATATCATTACTGAGTGCTTTTAGTGGGGAAATGTAAACAATTCGATTTTCAGGGGGGAGAAGTCCTTTCTCATGTTCGTGGATAAGGTCGTCTATTGCCGCGAAAAATGCAGCCAGTGTCTTACCCGATCCTGTGGGTGCTGATATAAGAGCATGTTGTCCCGCTTTGATCTGCGGCCATGCCGATGACTGCACCTCTGTTGGCTGACCAAATGTCTGATAAAACCACTGTGCCGTTAACGGGTGAAAGGTTTCTAATGCTGTCATTTTTTCTTTACTCACGGACACTTATTTGGAATAAAACAGTAAATAGGCACTTTTCAGAATTCTTGGGTCTTTATTTTTCCTCACCAGAGTCTAAGCAAGATAGTATATCTGGTTTATTATAGATGTTGTTGAACGGTATTAAAAGTACATTTATCTTCGCCACGTCATGTAAGGCATAAACTTTGTGACTTACAACTATCATCGAACGTTTATTTTTTTACCACATTTTAATTCGATTGTAAAATTCCAACACATGAAAAAATTCATTCTTCTTGCCTTTTTTGCGCTGACATTCAATGTTTCCAATTCTCAAAATAGAATTACAGATGTAAACAACAACTTATGGTTTTTAGTACATGGCGACTACAAAATCAGCGACAAAGTAGGTCTTGACTCTGAGGTACACCTGCGTGTAGCCAACATGGGAGATTCTAAACAACAAACCTTACTGCGTCCCTCGGTTTATTACCAGGCTCACGAGCAAGTACGATTTTATTTCGGCTATACATATATAAATACCTACCCTTACGGAGATCGCCCTGTGGCTGCCCGTACTCCGGAGCACAACCTCTGGGCTCAGGCTACTGTTAACCACAACATCAACAAACTAGGTCTCTCTCATCGCTATCGCCTGGAGCAGCGATGGGTTGGCAATGTAGTGGCTACACCTGATGGCCATAACGTAGAGGGGAGCACCCATAAAAATCGTTTGAGGTACCGAATAACTGCTAAATTTAACTTACCCAACCAGGACAAGTTTTATGTGGCCTTATTTGATGAAATATTTGTGAACTATGGCAAGAATGTAGGCACCAACTTTTTTGATCAAAACTGGATCTATGGAGGAATAGGTTGTAAACTAAACGAACAGTCTAATCTGGAGCTAGCGTATCAGTGGCAGGTAATTGAAAAATCGGGAGGCGTATACGAAGAGTCTAACAATACTTTCCAACTCTCCTACCACTACAACCTCGACTGGAGATAAGAACTGTCTCCCCACCCTCAAAGATACTCAGGTAGCATTTCTCTGAGGGTGGTTGCTACCCCTACTTTATTATATTCATTAACCTGACTTTGTAAGGTGTCCATTTGCTGGACAAAAGCATCTACATCCATACCGTTTGTAGAAACTCTGTACACCTTATTGTTCCAAAGCATCGGTCCCACTGAATCTGTTATTAAATTCTCTTCGTGCAGTTTCTCCCCGTTTCTTAACCCTATAATTCTAATATCGATGGATTTTTCTTTCTGAATTAAGTGCTTTGCGATATCTAAAATTTTCACTGGTTGTCCCATATTAAAGCTAAAAATATCTCCATTTTTACCGTAAAACCCAGACTGAAGCAAAAAAAGAATTGCTTCAGACATAGACATAAAATAGCGTGTTGCCTCTACATGAGTAACTGTCAACGGACCTCCATTAGCAATTTGCATTCTGAATAAAGGCAAAATAGAACCACTGGAATCAAGTACATTTCCAAAACGGCAACATATATATCTGACTTTTTTTCCGCTCATTAGACTAAGATAGACTTCTCCAACTCGCTTTGTTGCTCCCAAAATTCCTCTAGGCTTCACCGCTTTATCAGAAGAAACAAAAACAAAGTCTTCTACATTCCATTTGGCAGATGCATCTGCAACAATCTTAAGCCCCATGACATTAACTCTAACAGCCTCTAAAGGGTGTAATTCTAAAATGGGCACATGTTTGTAAGCTGCTGCATGAAATACTACATTGGGTATTTGTTTTTCAAACAATGATTCCACTGCTTGTCGATCACTTATACTTCCTAGTACTACTTCGATTTTTTGATTTGGAAATTGAGTTATAAGACTTTGATATAGGTCATAAAGGCCACTTTCATCTTGGTCAAACAAGATAATCTTATCTGGATTTAACTTGCATAGCTGTTGACAAATTGATCCTCCTATAGAACCCGAGGCTCCTGTGACCAATACTGTTTTTGATTCATAGTATTGAGCAACATCAGCAGTTAAGTTTACTTGTATTTCCGTCTGTTGAAATAGTTTTTGTATCTCCACCCTAGCTTTTTTAATCCGCAGCGAATATAATAAGGTGTTAGTTAAGGTAGCTCAGAGTTAAGTAATCTAACAAATTTAAAGCGTCCTATTAATAATATACAACCTCTCACTTAATAAAAACTCTGACATAATTAGAAAAATGAGCAAAAACAAATGTCAACACTCCCTCAAAGAGAATCTTTAATACGCTTTATATTTTATCAAGGAAACTATTGTGAGAAAAAGAATTTTAATATCTAAAATAAGTGACCAATTATATACATAAAATCTATCTAATTTCACTCTCCACTCCATATACTTCAACTCTTTGGTTTCCCCTCTATAGCCTTTAGCCTGAGCCAAACCAGTAATGCCGGGCTTGACGAAATGCCTTGCCATGAATTTATCTACATTTTCTGCGTAATGCTCAGTATGTGCTACCATATGAGGCCTTGGTCCTACTACTGACATGTCACCAACTAAAACATTAAAAAACTGAGGTAACTCATCCAAGCTTGTTTTTCTCAATATTGCACCCACCTTAGTGATTCTACTGTCATTTTTTGTGGCTTGTTTTACATGTGCATCATTACTCACACGCATTGACCTAAGTTTAAGACAACCAAAAGAGTTTCCGTCTTTACCAGTACGATTTTGCTTGAAAAAAATTGGCCCTTTTGAATCTAGCTTAATTATAATCGCCAAGACTGGTATTAACCAAGACAAAAGAAAAACTACTACCAATAGTGAAAAAAATATGTCAAAAGCCCTCTTCGCAAATTTATTATACCAACTATCAAGGGGTATAGATGCCACGTTTACTACGGGAATACCTCCATAATCCTGAATTCTCAATTTTTGGTCTCCCAAAAAACTAAACTTAGAGATCAGATTAACCTTTATGAGGTTGTTTTGAGCAAAATTTAGAAGCTCTTGCACTTGTTCTTCTGATAATGCCAACAAATTACAAAAAATGACATCTACTTGATTAGCTTTCGCATAGTCATAGAAGTCATTGACTCCTCCCAAAATATTCTTGCCTTTTTTTCGCTCATCAAAATAACCCAACAAGTTAAAACCAATACCAGCTCTTTCTTTGAAAAAGTCCTCAAGTGTGTTAGAAACTTTATCAAAACCAATCATGACTACATTACGGATATTAAATCCTCTGGATCGGTAATAACGAATAGAGTATATAAAAACAACTCTCCATGTAACCGCTAATAATGAGAAAAAAACATAGGTATAAAAGATATGTTCACGGGAATAGAAGTAGGATTTAGTAGCTACCCACATTGCAAACAAAATAGCCAAGTTAATAGTAAGAGCGAGAAGAACATTAGTAATATGATCAATAATCCTTCTACCTCTTTCTAATTTATGCAAGCCCACAGATATAAATGTTAGCACCCAAGTAACATTTAGAAATCCATATAGAAAAGGGTACATACTCCCTTCAAACCATATAGTTCCGAAGCGCAGTATATTTGCTATTGCCAGACCTAGGTTTAAAAAGATTAAATCAAAAAACAAAAAAAGTTCAGGGAAATATTTTGAATATCTTCGGTTAGCCATTCTTATTCTTACTTAAAGCCTGCGCAAGTTAGACATTTCTTATTATTATTTAGTCTCTTATCATGTCACCCATTGTGTTTTATCCGCTTCTCTGTATAGTTCAGAGATACCTTGTCTTAAACTAATAGTAGGCTTCCAACCTAATTTATTAATTCTACTGCTATCCATAAGTTTTTTAGGAGTTCCGTCAGGCTTTGACGAGTCAAATACCAACTTCCCTTGGAATCCTACCTCTTCTCTGATTATTTCAGCTAGCTCGCGAATTGTAATGTCTCGCCCGTAGCCTACGTTAATGATTTTTCCACTAGAATAGTGTTGCATTAAGAACAAACAGGCATTTGCCAAGTCATTTACATGCAAAAATTCTCTTAATGGTGTGCCTGTACCCCAAACTTCCACTTCCTGTTTTTTCAAAACCTTGGCTGTATGAAACTTACGAATTAATGCTGGTAAAACATGCGAACTTTCTAAATCATAGTTATCATTTGGGCCATAAAGGTTTGTGGGCATTGCACTTATAAAGTCAACTCCATATTGATCCCTATAAGTTTCACATAGTTTAATTCCAGCTATTTTAGCGATAGCATAGGGTTCATTGGTCTGTTCTAAAGATCCCGTCAACAGGCTAGCTTCTATTATTGGTTGCTCAGCTAATTTTGGATAAATACATGAACTCCCCAAAAAAAGTAGTTTCTTTACTTTATTCTCAAAAGCTGCATGAATAACATTAGCTTCAATCATTAAGTTATTATACAAAAACTCTCCTCTGTATTCATTGTTGGCATTAATACCTCCAACCTTGGCTGCTGTCAAAAAAACATATTCCGGTTTCTCTTCTTCAAAGAACTCATTAACAAAAGCTTGGTTTTTTAAGTCTAACTCATTTGATGTTCTGTAGATTAGGTTTCGAAAACCCAACTGCTCAAGCCTTCTAACTATGGCTGAGCCAACCATACCTCTATGGCCAGCTACATAAATCTTTGATTCTAAATTCATTACTCTGCCTGCTTCAAAATTTCATGTCCGCCTTCCAATAAATACCTGTCCTTTTCAAAAAGTTGTAAATCTGACGCCATCATTTCTGCAACTAACGCTTTTAAATCATATTCAGGCTCCCAACCTAATTTATTTTTAGCTTTTTGAGAGTCTCCTATAAGCAAGTCAACCTCAGTTGGTCTAAAATATTTAGGGTCAATTTTTACTACTTGCTGACCAATATTAAATGCAAATTTAGAATTTGTAGATGACTTGACGATTGCTGTTTCTTCAACTCCTCTTCCCTGAAACTTCAGTTCTACTCCAACCTCAGAAAAAGCCCTTGTAATAAAATCACGTATGGTGGTTGTGATTCCGGTTGCTAGCACAAAATCTTCCGGCTTATCTTGTTGTAACATTAACCACATTCCTTTTACGTAATCTTTGGCATGACCCCAGTCCCTTTTGGAGTCAAGATTCCCCATAAAAACTACATCTTGCAACCCCATGGCCATCTTTGCTACTGCTCTAGTAATTTTTCTTGTAACAAAGGTTTCTCCTCGTATAGGAGATTCATGGTTAAACAATATGCCATTACAAGCATACATATTGTATGCTTCTCTATAATTAACTGTTATCCAGTAACCATACATTTTTGCTACTGCATATGGGGATCTAGGGTAAAAAGGAGTAGATTCTTTTTGAGGAACTTCCTGTACCAAACCATACAATTCTGAAGTTGAAGCCTGATATATTCTGGTTTTCTCTGTTAGCCCCAACAAACGCACTGCCTCCAACAAACGCAGTGTCCCTATTCCATCTACATTCGCCACATATTCCGGTGTATCAAAGCTTACCCTGACATGGGACATTGCCCCCAAATTATAGATCTCGTCAGGTTGAATTTCCTGGATAAGGCGTGTCAAATTCATCGAATCAGTTAAATCTCCGTGATGCAAGAACATTTTAGTATTCTCCTTATGTGGATCCTGATATAAGTGGTCTATCCTATCGGTATTAAACAATGAAGTCCTTCTTTTTACACCATGAACTTCATACCCTTTTTCCAGTAATAGCTCGCTTAAATATGCTCCGTCCTGCCCGGTTATTCCTGTAATTAGTGCTTTTTTCATCTGTATCGTAACGCCAAACTAAAATTAATTTATTATATTCAATAAGGGTGATAAGCACTTCTCTATGGCAAGATGATCCTCCGCCCATTGCCTCGCCCTTAACTTCATTTGCTTATGTTCAATTGGATCATTTACAAGATGGATGATTGCTTTCGAGAGTTGTTTTGAATCATCCGGCTTTATCAACATCGCTGAATGATTTTCAGCCATTAAGCTATACAAACTCGTACCTTTCGCTGCTGTTATTATACTCGCACATCCTGCTGCCAAAATATTTGTTAATTTGCTCGGCAAAAAGGAGTCAGCCCCAGCGCTTTTTTGAACTACTAACTGTATGAAAGAACTTTGTAGCATATTAGATAATTTATTATTCGGCACCAAATCTGATATAATCAAGTTTTTCAACTTTAATTCCGAAGCTTTCTCTTTTAAAGTATTTATGTAAAGGCCTGCACCTAATATAACAAAAAAAATATCTGTTTCTTTTTCTAATTGCCTTGCTGAGTTTAATACGATCTCAAGCCCTTGCTTTTCACCAATATTTCCTGAATATACTACTAGCTTTTTAGAATGATTTACGTTGATATAATCATGAAGCCACTTAGAATCTCCAGGAACAATTTGATCTAAACTCGACCAGTTTGGAAGAATTAAAACCTCCTTTGAAATTCCCTTTCGAATAATTTTATACTTCATGCCATGACTAATAGTAGTAATTACATCCGCCGCTTTCAGAATTACTTTTTCAAAATTTTCTAAAAGCTTGCACAAGCCTACAGGTAAAAGATTGAGCTCCTTTGCTGCATCGATTTGCAAATCCTGTATATGGAAAAGTATTGGTGTCTTTGTTAATTTTCCTAAAAAAAGAGGCAAAACACCTAAAAAAAAGGGAGGATTAACAACTATGAAAAGTGAAGATTTCTTTATCCTTTTAATATTAATAATAAGGGCTATAGAACTAGTCAAAAAAAAACTTATTTCCGATAAAATTTTTTTAATCGGACCAGGGGATTCAGGTATATAAACAGCACTTCGTACATCAAATAACTTGCCTTTGTCGCAAGAAGAGTAAAAGGCATTTGAATAACCCTCATATTTCTTCCAAAAGGGGTAGAAAGGAGCATTAGAAAATGAATTCACTTTCATATTATTTGATATCAAATAATCTATCATCTCACCATTGTATTTTCCAATACCTGTAATTTCTTCGGGAGAGGAATATGAATAGATAACAACTTGCTTTTTCACCATCTATCTCTAATTATCTTACAGGGATTACCCGCACATACTTTGCTACTAGGCATATTTTGCGTTACGATACTTCCTGCTGATATAACACAATATTCATCAATTGTTATATTAGGAGCTACAAAGCATTGTGCTCCAATCCAAGCCCCTTCCCTCACTTTTATCGGCCCATTTCGATAGGAAAACGCTTCATCCTTATAGTTATGATTTCCTCCACATAAAAACGCTCGTTGAGAAATACACACATTACTTTCTAATTTGATTGGTTCAAAATTAAGGATAAAAACTTCGTCTCCAATCCAAACATTATCACCAACTTCTAACTTCCATGGAAAATGAATATTAACTCTTGGTTTGATAACGACCCTTTCTCCTATCTCAGCTCCAAACATTCTTAGCAGAAAAATTTTTATTTTATTTGGCCAAGGAAAAGGTGTAAGAAAAATCAGCATTTTTAATAAGTACCAAACTACTTCTACTAAATACGGCTTACCTCGTTTTAGTCCCTTACCCCGATTAAACTCTGATAAATTTGGTTTGTGCATTTCGATTAGGTTTGTTGAATTCAAAACAGAGAACTATGACATAGAGTAAATAAAGCACTTTTATTCTACACCATGTGAATTCTTTAAAAAAATCTAATTTGTTCTGTAAATTATGCAATAATACTTCTTGCAACACCATGACTTTGGTTCAAAATAAATATTTATAAAAAACAGGAGGGAATCTTATGCGGTATTTTGTTGGTCATATTATTTTAGTTATTCACACTAACCGCATATCCCTATTTCTTCACATAAAACAGCACTCAAAACAGGTGAAATTTTCTAAATCAAAGCAATTCTTTTTAACTAACTAAAGCCACACCCCAACACTTAACGTAGTATGAAATAGAATTTTTTCCATATCTCTTTATACTATCCTATGCCAAGTGATATATATCTACACAAGACTTCTGCTAAGTATCAAAGGGAGAATCATAAATGATAAAACTCATAGAGAACACAATATACACTACTTTAAGCCAACTTTTCTGCTTTATTATTGTAAATGAGATACCTAAAGTATCTAATGACCTGTATTTTACTTTGGTTCTATTATAGAAACTGCTTATCATGGTAAGTCTATGATACTAGAAATTTTACTTCACTGTTTAACTCAAATTTCGTTAAGTTGGCTGGTGTATTTTGAATTTTATGATCAAAGTTACGTATTCATTACACACACACTAAAAAAAAAGAGCATTTACCTTGTATACTTACTTATTAATTCCCAATGTTGAGGCCATGATTTTCGAATCCTTAAGCTGTCTAGTTTAACTTTTCTAACTCTGTTACAGGTTTCTTCATAATTCTGAATCAACCATGTTATAGCCTGTGCAATAGACTCAGGTGAAAACTCATCAAAATACACCCCCGCGTCCCCGTATATTTCACGAGCATATGGTAGATTCGGTAAAACTGCAGGTTTACCAAACTCAAGCGCTTCTAACATTGGTAGGCCTAAGGTCTCTCGCTCAGAAGTAAATAAAAGTGCGTGAGAGTTCTTGAAAAAATCAATCAATTGGGGGTAAGAGATTTTGCCAAGGAAATTAATTTTTTCATCCGTTTTCTTTTCATCAGTGGTTAAATTTAATTTTACATTTTTCGGTAGTTTTTTGACGGCTGAAACTGCAAGATTTATATTTTTATGAGGAAAATTCTTCGCTGGATATATCAATCTAAATTCATTACTTTCGTTAGTTATTTCATCCTCATGTAAATCACTACTTATCAAATGAATTGGTTTTACGACTTGTATCTCTGCTTTTATTTTGATTTTGTGAAAATCAAGATAATTAAGCATCAATTTACGGATGTGGTTTGTTTGAACTATAATTAAAGCTGCTTTTTTAAGTGATTGATTTAACGCTATTCGAACTAAAAAATTTGACCTCCCTTTTCCAAACCCTTTTAATTCATTTGGATCTAACAGTATTGGATTATGGTAGTAAAGGATAGACCTTGACGTAAATGTCAATCCATAATTAGACAAATTAATGATGTAATATGACCTATTCAATAATGCATAAGCATTGATGAATAAGTCAATAAATGGTCTGAGAAATGTTCCCCATATCTTATGATTAAAATAGAAATATTGAATTAATCCTTGGCTCAATCCCTTTTGAGGCTTAAATGGAATTATAACTTTAGCTGATGCCTCAGTTGGCAAAGCCTTAATTAGCTCCTCTAACACTAATCGTCCTCCGCTTACTGGACAGCCCATACCATTTATTATTACCTTCATATATTGACATTTAAAATATGAATTTTACACACTATTTAGAAATCAAGAAAAAGCCTGCACATACCCACTTACCATTCTTTCAATACTTGCTGCCCTTCCTATTTCTTTTGCACTTTCTACAGATCGACTATATAATGAGTAGCTTTCAAACAAACATCTGATCTGACAACAAAATACCTCAACATCTAAAGCTTCCACTCTTATCAAACAATTCTCATTCTGAATATACTCATATTCTGGACTATGATATACACTACCAACACTGTCTATTGGGGAAATTATAGGCAATTCATATGCGACTGCATGCACAATATTAAGTCCAAGGTATCCTGGGTTAAGAATAGCTGAAGACGCATTTAAAATTTTTTCCAATTGAATATTATCTATAATAGACCCATGAAAATTAATATTGGTTACATGCCCATATTTGCATTTTAAAACACTCATCAAAGGACCGTCTCCTATCATTTCTAAAAAGAATTCGTCTTTCAAGTTGTTTAACGATAGGAGTATTTCGCAGGCTAGCTCTGGTTTTTTCTCAGGTATTAAACGCCCAATAAAAACCAACCTCTTCAATTCAAATTTCACACCTATTGGTTTAATGTTTTCTAAATGATTTACATGTATTGTATTCCATGCTACATGTATTTTAGTTCGGTTAATGCCTATATTTTCCAAGTACTTTTGACCTCCTAAAGTGTACGTGATAATTGAATCGCAACCAGAAGCAATAATTTTTTTCATACACCTAGGAATCAGTCGTTTACCTTTCTTATCTTTTCTAAAATAGCCATGCCCCCAACCTATCACCTTAAATGAATAAAATGGTTTAAATATCAAATGATATAATAGATTGAGGTTATAGTTCGACAACTCAAATACAACCGCTTCTGGCTTATATCGTCTAAGAAAAGTAAAAGTTGACAACCAAAAAAAACTCCACTTAAAAAAATTTATCCTTATACTTGGTATTTTCAAAAAAACTTTCGGTGAACCAGCAAGATCGCTTTCATCCATATTTTCAAATTCAGAAAAAAGTACCACAAACTTCTTCTTTTTTACCAACTCTGTATAAAAAGGAATCCTATAAGGAGCTAATTTTTGTTGTAAAATTATGACCATTAATTACTTAGTAAGTTTTGTAAAATAACTACTTTACACTAAACAGACATGCTAGATAATATCTGTGTGGACTCGTAAAACCAAGCTCCCAAAGTCATAGTCTTAAAACTTAAAGAAGTTTCAAAAGACTAATCTACAGGTTACTTAGTATTGCAAGGAATTGTTTATTTGAAACCTTACATGAGATTATCTCTATAACTGTTTAAAAGTAAGGCATCATCCTCATTTGACATTTATTTTGTTACTATCTTTAATAATTGTCCCTTCTATTACTCCCATATAAATAAATAGTGGCACTGAAAGGTATAAATAAGTAAATAATTCACTTGCCAAACTATAAAGGAAAAAAATAACATAACAATTTAAAAAGGAGATAAAATAAAGGTGATTGATTTTCGAAATTTTAATTAGACGAATTACCGCTAGTATATGAAACATTAAATATAGACCTAATCCCATCAAACCGTAGTAGTAAACTATTGAAACCCATTCTATATCTATAAAATGTCCGTATTGAAGGTACATTGACCAAAAACCATTACCAATAAGTTGATTTTCAAAGGGTAGATTTGAAAAATTATAAATAGCTATATAAGCATGATCCAACCTTCCACTACCTCCATCTTCCTGAATACGACTTAACCTAAGCACCATATGTGTTAGTTCTTTACTCATCTCAGGAAGTAAATACGACAGACTAAGAGCCAAAATTAAAAGAAAAAAAACAAATGTCGCTTTCTGTTTAATGGATCGGTTTTTCAAATCAAAGAAAATGTTTACAAAGATAAGTACCCCGCAAACTAATATGCCCGTTCTTTTAAATGAAAAAATAGTACCAACTAACGCCATACAAATAAAAATATACTTGACCTTTTTATTTTGAGTAACCCAAATTAATAAAGGAATGATCATTATCAAGTAATAATAATAATGGTGCTGAATTTCTGTATTTAGAAATAACCGAAAATGATTATAAGCTTTTATGTTAGCATAGATAGCTACAACGAAAAACACCCATGTAAATATTGAAACAACTTTTAAACTTTTTCCCCCCACACTAAACATATAGAATACCAAAAAATTCAGAAACCAAACAATTGAAGATGTATATATTTGAAAGTGATTTGCATCATGAAACATAAACCCCTGGATGTCTCGGTAGAAAAAATAATTAACAAATGATAATGATATAACAATAAAAAACCCGCAAAAAACAACACCTATGGGAGATTTCATGATATTCTTAATTCTATTTCCATATAACATCAAATAGAATCCTGAATTAAAAAAAAGTATTACAGAAAAAGGAAAATATTTACCTGTGGCATGAAAGAAAGTTATAACCGCTGAAAATATGAGCTGATTGGATACCCAAAATATTTCAAAATTGAACAACTGGCTAGTTTTGATTTTCATTCTTACACATTCCTTTTGGTAACTTATTTATCAATTCTAGCCATCATTAGATTATCTAAAATGCTCACCCAGTTTCTTCCCCAATTTGGCAAGTTGTAAGTGCTTAAATACTTTTCACGTGACCTTAAGGCTAAGTTCGAACTTAATTCACTATCCTCAATTAAATCCCGAGCGTAAGACGTGTACTCATCGACATTACCAGATTGAGCCAATAACCCCGTAACACCATGTTCAAGAATCTCTTTTGGGCCTCCTACATTTGGAGCTATTACTGGTTTTCCTGCAGACATTGCTTCAATAACCACCAAACCAAAAGCTTCAACCATGTTAATTGTAAATAAATAAAAAATATCTATTACAGCATAAAAGTCAAAGTTTTTCATTTGTCCAGTTAAATGTATACGACTCTTGTACTCAGACCTGCTTACGTAACTAATAACTTCTTTATAATATTGTATGTCTTCATTATTAACCGGTTCACCTGCAAGCACACAATGCAACTGAGAATATAGCGAAGCTAACTTTTCAAACGACTTAACTATCTCTAAATACCCCTTGTTTCGATTAAACCTTCCAATTGTTCCAATACAAATAGCATCCTTTTCAATACCCAATTGACCTCTTAATAGAGACCTCTTACCACCATAAAATAGGAAATCCTGAGTAGCACTTGGCAAGTGTATTATTTCCTTTCTAGTATATGGCTGTAATTGATCCTTAATGTTCTTTCCCACCACTACAACTTCAGTTAAACTATTAAGTAAATGACCAATATACCTGTATTTGAAATGAAACCAAGAATGATCAATCCCAGGTGCGGTATGAATCACAGAGATTACTGGTATTAATTTTCCCCTTACCTTAACTCTGGGAATAGATTGATACCCATTTAAAAATATAATGTCTATTGAGTTCTCAATAACGTACACTTTAAGCCAAGCCTCATTCTTCTTTGTCCCAAAATAATTTCTTATCCAATTTGAACAAAATTTGAAGGGTGATCGTAATAAATCATTTGATTGTACTAGCAATGGTTTATAAGGCAAATAAGATACAGGTGCGTTCTTACTAAGCTCCGCAGCACCAAAACCATTAACTGAACTAGCAAAATGAACGTCAATGTCCATATTTTTAGTTGCACAGCAAAAATTTTTAAGGTAACTTAGTAATCCCCCTTGTTCTGAACCATTAATTTGAATAACAATCTTCACGTTTACTCTTTATCAAAATTTTTATGACTGAGAACGTAATGCCTCCATGAGAAATCTTTTAGATTTCTCAATCTCAACATCTAATTTTGATTTCACAATGTCATAATCAATGATCTTATCAATAATAGGATTTAAATCTGCGGTTTCCAAATCATAAATCAATCGATCACTAAGCCCCAAAGTTTCCAAAATAGAAATAAACCTTTCCATACCTCTGTGATTATTTCCGAATACAATGAATTGTTTTTGAAAAATGATAGAGAACACGGTTCCATGAAACGAATCAGTTACTATAAAATCAGCATCCCTAAAACCCCTAATCCAAGAATATACACTAGGATAAGCGTAATTATAAATATCAAGGGCAACTTTCTTTCTTAAATCCATAGGATTCTTTTTAACATTAATAGACTTGACTGTTAGTCTCTTCCTCTTTGCGATTCCCTTTATTAGTTCACACTTAATTTCACTTTTATCCAAAATGTATGTTACTAATTTAACACTATTTTTTTTTCTGAATTTCTTAGGCAGAATATTCAAGTATTCGTCTTTGTCAAGCAAAAAAGTAGGATCTAAAACATTTTCTGTATTAACCCCAAAAAAATCTTTGCATATAGTCACGCCACTTCTCTCCCTTACTGAAATTGCCGTAAACTTTTTCAGAAGCTTTTTAATTTTTGCTGTTTGTTCTGGCGTACCTTTCCAATCCTTTGTTCCAAAGGAAGGAGCATATGCTATTCGTTTCGTAGCATCATTTTTCAGGAAATCCAAAAAATAATTATTCTTTACCCCTCCTGTAAATTCTACACGCCATACCTGATCACTCCCAACAATTATTGCATCAAAACCATGTTCATTAATCTTCATCATTTCTATTTGAGAAGCAATTTTATTAGTTCTTGGCTGAATCCATTTTTTTGAAAATTGTATTACATTTCTCCAAATAAAATGATGAAAAATAAATTTTTGGACTTGATATAATAGCCCTGATGACTCACTTCTATCCCAGGCTCGATCAATAAGAATAGCGTTAACTTGATTATTTTTTAAAAAACGTTGCAAGGCGTAAGCCTGAAGCACTCCACCATAATTACCTCTAAGAGGTAAAGTCATAATACCTACTTTCATTTTTTTTGAAAATGTTTATTTTTAGTATACCACACATCATCTATAATTTTTTTTAACAAATTCTTCTCGTACTTATTCACTCCAAACGACCAAACTAATATTAAAAATAAAATGATGTAAGTTCCAACCCTAGTTATAAAATTAACAACGCCCTTATCGTTTGTAAAAAATAATTCCAATAACAAGAAAATACAAACAGATGCTAAAACAGGAATTGAGACCTTAAAAATCTCTAACCAAAAATGCGATATATCCAAATTTATTTTTCTTTTATAATAAACATTCATTATCAACCCATTTGCTATAAATAAAGTCACACAAGTAACGCATGCTATTCCAAAACCATGATAGAATTTAGCCATAGGTATTGCAATGCTAATATTTACCACTGCAATGATTAAGAAAGATATGGATCTGAATTTCAAGAGGTTCTTTGCTTGCAAAATTGTCATTCCAATATTTTGAATCAATGGAATTGTAGCAGGAACTATTAATAATAGTGTAATTGTGTATGCATCATCATAACTCTTTCCTACCCAATGATAAATAAATTCCCTACCAAATAATATAAAAGCACTCAATACAAATGACATAATAAGGTACTGTAATCGGCCTATCTTTATGAAAAGATTCGAAAGTTGTTTGTCAGCTTGTTTGCCAGAAACAATTTCTGTGACTTTAGGTAGGAAAACGCTAATAATTGCTGTTGAGAAACTAAAGTATAAATTTTTTATTGTAATGGCTACAGAATATACCGCTACTGCAGCAGTACTCGCTACTGTACCCAATATAAACTGACCTGAATTCCAATTGACTTGGTCAACTATTGTGGCTATAAAAACCAAAGAGGAATAACCAAACACTGTTTTAAATAAAGTTTTGTTGAAGACACCAAAAATTGGTTTAGTAGGAATCTCCCGCCTATAGAAAACATAATTTGAAACCATAACAGTAATATTTAATACTGTTATCACAGTAACAAGTGCTATAGACTTAAACCCCATTAGTAGTAATGGTATCATTAACAGAGGGGTTATAATTATACGAACTAAATCAACCGTTTTAATAAAAACAAATTTCTCATACGCTGCCAAAATCGCTTTATAAGTGCTGAAAAAAAATGTAATTGAAAGATTGATAGTAAGTAGAGACAAAAGAACTTTAATTTTTTTAAGTTCGTCAATTGTCATTGAATCAGAAAATAACTTTTCAGAATAAAAAGCAAGCCCCCACCCACTAGCAATAACTAAAACACCAATAATAAAATACGTAACGATAAACATGCCGTGCAAAACAGCCTCACTCTTGGAATCATTTTCAGCACGGTATGTAGCTGTAAACCGAGTTACGGCATTTCCAAAACCTAAATCCATTATTAAAAGATAATTAACCATCGATTGCGCAAGTGAATAGAGTCCAAATTCAGATGGTCCAAGAACCCTAATTAGAAACGGCGTATATAATAACCCTATGATATTATTTACAATAATCGAAATATATGATAGGATTGCCCCAGCCTTAATTTGATTTACCATCAAAGAATAGCTAATTATTGAAGTTTTTTTTCAGATAAAGTAAAACTTTAGCTGCTCCATATATAACATCAATATACAAAAAGACAAGGGGAAACATTAATAATTGAAAAAGGTAAAATGAATTATATTTCTTGCCATATTTAAAAAATCTATGACTACTTTTTGTGAGCTTCAGCCTTAATGCATAAATAATTTTGTACTTTAAAGTAACATTGTTACTTGGAGCCACTCGCTTCTTTGGCATCCATAGATTACGTTTCACTTTCCAAAACAAGCGAAGTGACAATCCCTCCCTCCTGTGTTTAAAACCAGCTAGTTGAGTTTTTATGACCTGTTCGTTTGTAGTATTTTCTATATGAATTTCAGAATTCGCATATCCTTTTTGGAAAATTTGATCACAAGTTTTATTTCTTATAATGACAACATTTGTACCTTTATGATCCTTAGAGTAGGGGTCTACCCAAGCATCGCCAAACGAAATGTCTGCTGTTTCACCAACCACATCATCGCAATAGTCACAAGCGTTATACTTAAAGAAACCTAATCCCCAGTTTGTCCCATAAAAATTCTTAACAGACTGACTATATTCTAATAGTCGATCATCTTTTTGATAATCAATTTTTGTATGATAATCACCAGCATTTCCATAACCGGGTTTATGTCTAAAGTCAATTCTATTGATATCCCTTTTCTGAATACCTTTTTGCATTGCTAACATTTCAGAGTATTGCGTGCTTTTATAATGCCCACAAATAAGCCCAATAAAAAAGGTGATTTTTGTATCAAGATTAGGTACAGATTTAGTTAATAACCTACCTGCTTTAATAAAACACGGTACGCCAACCAAAGCATACTTTTTATTTTCAGGTTCACTCATTATCTTTTGAAATATCTCGGACATCTCACCTGGATAATACTTTGTTTTAGAACCTTCAATAACTTCCTCAATTGTACTAGATATTGTATACTTCAATAGTACTTTTCTATTGCTAGACGAATCCTCTTTAAGATGAATAACACCGTCTACAATACCTTCTTTGATCAATTTTTGCAAAAACCAAGTTGTTAATCCTCCCGATGCACCCTTTAACCTAAATTCTTTAGAGTGCCCAAAATAGTTATTAGCAACTCGTCCTAACATAGAATTATATTTTAAATCAGGGAATAACTCTTCAGATAATTGATCCTCATTAGGAGAATTATTTGAAAAGGGACATACTTTACTCACTATCTCTTCATCAGTGATAGCATCTGTACTAGATAAAGTTGCTTGGTATTGACCTAAACTATTTAGTTTTATTTTATAATTTGGTGAAACTACTGAACATGCTCCACAACCAATACAATATCCATTTTCGATTACTGTTTTTTGTAAATTATGTTGCATCAATAATAGCTTTTAATATTGTATTGAAAATTAATCCTTGTTATGATCTGCATTATAAGAAGCTCATCTATGCCATTTATTCCAGCCTTTCAATAAGCATATTACACAAGATAGCAACCCTCCCAGGAATGTAAACACCATAAGAGTCAACATTCTCTTAGGCCTACTCTTATCTACTGGCACCTTCACCGGCTCTAACACAGTAAATACAGGAGTATCTTCCTTTAATTTTATTTTCGCTTGTTCCATTTGAGATGCCAATCCTTTATACACTTCGAAAGCAACGGTATATTCGTTTTGTAAGCGTTGCAACTCTACCTGAGCAGTTGCAGATGCTACATTTCTATTACGATCAGTTGCCTTTGCCAACCTTTCTTGTGCAAATTCGAATTCTTTTTTGGCATCTTCAAAACTGGTACTCACAAACTCAAGACTGTTTTTAGCTTTATCAATTTTATAATTAGTTACTTTTTGTGTGAGTAGGGCCACCACGTTATTTGTTACGTGAGCTGCTGCAAGAGGATCTGGCATTTCCACACTCACATCAATGATACCACTCTTAGTATCTACATTAATACTTATCCTCTCTTTGAAACTATCTATTAGTTTCCAGTCTTCTTTGGACAATCGAATAAAATCACTTTCTCGTAACGCCTCAATTTCCTTTTCATCATTTGATACTAAAACAGACTTAACTAGCCCTGGCAAACCAATGGTATATTTGGAAATATAACCAATCAACGATGGTTTATCTATTTCTTTAAAATATTGAAAGGAAGAAGTCTCCATCTTTTTCGTTTCAAAAGAAACCGTGTCCCTAAGTATTTCCAACTGAAAAGGCAAACTTTTTGCTATTTCTGGGTACAACTCTGGAGTCAATACCCCTGCACTCCCCATATCCAGATTGATTCCAGCCAAACCAGCTAAGCCACTTAATCCTCCCAGGTTTCCATTCATTCCTTCCTGACTTTCCGGGAGTAGCTTACAAGAAGCTTCATATTCCACCTTGCTTGTAAATGCCACGATTAAACCCAGCACAGTAAAGAAAGCAGTTATTTTAAAAATAAACCGCCTTCCTGCCCAAATAACTTTGAGCAGTTCGATTAAGTCAATTTCATCCTCCGCTATGGTTTTCTTCTCTTCCAAGTTTTTACTGATTTGATGAAGACTGTGCCAGTCTATCTATTAGTAATGTAATTGTGGTTAAACTGGTTGTAATAGCCAATATCTCCTGAATACTCATTTTATTTCGCTCGGGCCTTCGTGGGATTACAATCTCCGAACCCGGCTCTACTTTAGGGTAATTTCTAAATACCCATAAAAAGTTTTTTGTTTTTGCTGCTTTCCCATTAGGGTAAATAACAAATGATTTTGCCAGCCTGGCTCGATCGTTTGTTCCTCCGGATGCCGAGACATAATCTCTAAAAGACATTCTGTCTTCATACTTTATCGTAAGTGGATATAGTATTTCGCCTTTTATCCTTACAGTTTCTAACTGACGGGGAATACTTAGTACGTCTCCCTCTTGCAACCTCAAATCATATTTTGATCGCGGGTTGGCTAGAATTTTCATCAGATCAATAGCTACAGTTTCAAATTGCTTAATCTCTAACTGATCCACCAGCGTATCTTTTTCCTGAAACGCCTCTAAGGCCTCTTTCTTTTGTTTTACCGCAGCTTTGTTTTCTGATTCATTTGCTTCATAGAATTCAGTCCTGCGAATCAGTTGAGCTCCTTTGGGGTAACCGTAAGTGGTAATACCTCCTGCTCGTGCTATCAAATCAGAAATGCGCTCGTCACGAATTTTGAGTGCATAACTTCCCGGGTATTTTACTTCCCCTTCAACCTCTACTGTAATTTGTTCGGTATATCCCGGCGATTTACGTACTGTGACAATGTCATAAGGTTTTAGCACGAAGGTAGATGCTTCCTCAGACTGACCCATGCCTATCGAAAATTCAAATGTTTCCGCAACCTCCGCAGTTACCTGCTCTACTTTTGCTGGCCTTCTGGCTACTTCAATAATCTTTTCGGAAGCACCTTCTTTCAAACCACCGGATAAAACAATCAAATCCTCTACGGTCATTCCATCGATAAACGGAAATGTACCGGGCTTGATCACTTCTCCTTCTATGGTTAGTGTTTTATCTTCTGCAAGATCAAATATTGATGCTATCTTCACCAGATCTTCCTTACGCAACTGAATGTCCTCTTGCTCACCTGTCAACAAATCGCCAACATTAAATGACTGGTTTGATATGGTGAAATCATCGTTGAGTCGAATCAGTAAAGCTCTCTCTGTATAAGCATCTCCTCTTAACCCTTCTGCTTGCTCAATCAATTGCTTCAATGTAAGCCCGTTTTTCAACTCAAACTCTCCAGGCATATTCACAGCTCCTTCTATCCGTACACGATTACTAAACCGATCCAATATCTTATTCACGCGAATAGCATCTCCATTTTGAATGGTAGTTTGCGCAAAATCAGATGCTGCTACAGTTAATACTTCTCTCTCTTTTGCTCCGTTTCGCTTGATGAAAACGTTTGAAGAATAAGCATTTTCCGTAAATCCTCCGGCAAAACCAATAACAGTACTTAACGATTCACCTTTCTTCAATTCATAAATAGCTGGGCGTTTTACTTCACCCTCCAGTATCACACGATTTTCATAAGGCTTTACTAACACCACATCCTGATCTTCCAGCTTCAAATCCGTAGTGAGCTTACCGTTTAGCAGGTACTGATATAAATCCAGCTGTCCCACTACTTTATTATTCCTTATCAGCTGAATGTTTCTCATCGAGCCGGTTTCGGAAGGCCCTCCCGCATAGTAGAGTGCATTAAAGACATTGGAAAATGAAGAAACCGTATATGTACCCGGTTGTGTAACCTCTCCGATTACGTTTATTTTGACACTGCGTATGCTTCCCAGTGTTAATTGGAAATAGGTATTAGGGCCATTCTCAGGTAACAGACCTGCATAAATTTTCGTCATTCGGCTTTTCACCTTCGCAGTAGCCTGCTCCACTGTCATACCACTCACGTAGATCGGGCCGAGGTTACTCACCTTTATAGAGCCCTCAGGACTGACGGTGAGAGCATAAGACTGTTCGGATGCTCCCCATATATCCACAACAACCTCATCACCCGGGCCAATCTGATAATTTCTTGGTGTGGGTGTGTTGAGGCTTGGCTCAAAATTCAACTCTGCATTCGCAAATATCTGCGAACCAAAAATCTTTAATTCTTTGGCTTTGAGTATATCCTGAAGCATTTTCATAGAATCTACTTCTACAAACCCTTCAAACAGATCAACGCTTTGAGTTATAGGTTGCGTCTGATTATCTTCTCTTAATCGTTGTATGCCTTCTCCAGTATCTGAGCTCGTACCCGAGCTTACTCCGAGAGAATTTATACGGTTCCTTAGTTTTTGAATTTGCACTTCAGACATGCCCCGCTGCTTAGCCATAATCAGGAGTTGTTGCTCTGACAAACCGCTGGACTGAGCCCGCTTGAGATATGCCTTTATTTGCTCATCGGACATATCGTCTACATTGACAGTGCTTAGATCTGAGGCCGATGGGGGTGTTTGCGCATGAGTATAGCCGGTAACGGCTATCGCCAAAATGATGGCTAGCAGTATTTTTTTAAGCATCTTTATCAAATAAATTCGACTCATTTAAGAACCGATTTTGAAAACGACTGCAAATATAGTGTTATTTATCTTGAACGGTCAAAGATTCAAGACAATGAAATTTGGATTTAAAAGGTTTTTTTTATTGTATTTCAAAGATGTCTTTTCTGTCTTCTCTATGACTTTTGCTCCAGATTCTTCCACCACTGCGTGTGCTGCAGCTGTGTCCCATTCCATAGTAGGCGCAAAACGAGGGTATACATCGGCTTTACCTTCAGCTACCGCCAGGAGCTTGAGTGAACTGCCCATGGACACTATTTGCGGATCCGATAAGCTATCTAAAAAAGCTTGGGTGTCTTCATTGAGGTGCGAACGTGATGCCACTACTTTCAACTCCGGCTGATCCAATGCAATTTTATTTGACTTCAACTTTTGTTTTTTGCCAGCTTGTTCCAAATATGCGCCCTGACCTTGGATAGCCGAGTAAAGCTTTTCCGTAACCGGTACAAACACCACACCTGCAATGGGCAGCCCGTCTTTTATTAAGGCTATATTTACGGTAAACTCTCCATTTCTTTTGATAAATTCCTTAGTACCATCCAAGGGGTCTACCATCCAAAACAATGACCAGTTTTTTCTTTCCTCAAAGTCTACATCTTTACCTTCCTCACTCAAAATAGGCAAACCTGTTTTTTCCAGATATGAAACAATAACATGATGCGCATTTTTATCTGCCTGAGTCAGAGGAGAATCATCTCCTTTTTTTTCGATATTAAAATCATCACTATTGTATATATCGAGAATGGCTTTACCTGCTTCGATAGAAGCTTGTTTAGCTGTAGATATAAGCTCGTTGTAGTCCATCATTATATAATCATACCTGCAGCTACGGTCTCATTGGTGGACTCGTCGATGATGATAATACTACCGGTATTTCTGTTTTTTCTATAAGAATCTACTAAAATAGGTTTTGCCACCCGCATCTGTATCCTGGCAATATCATTCATGCCTATATTCTTGTCTTCTTCGTTGCGGTGCAGCGTATTGATGTCCAGCTTATACTGGATATCCTTAATCACACCTTTTACTTCATTTGTGGTGTGCCTCACGGTATATTTCATTCGCGGCTTTGGGCCTATCGGATTCAGCCAGCAGATCATTGCATCTACGTCCTGTATCACATTAGGCTGGTTTTGCTGCCTAACGATCATATCTCCACGACTTATATCGATTTCGTCTTCCAGTGTCATGGTAACCGACATAGGAGCAAACGCTTCTTCTAATTCTCCATCAAAAGTCTCTATTGACTTTATTTTTGACTCCAGCCCTGATGGCAGTACCGTCACATGGTCTCCGGGTTTAAAAACACCTCCGGCAATTCTGCCGGCATAGCCACGAAAGTCGTGATATTTATCGTTCTTTGGTCGAATGACTGTCTGCACCGGAAAACGACAATCGATATGATTATGGTCACTTCCTATGTGTATTGTTTCCAAGGTGTTTAGCAATGTAGAACCTTCGTACCAGGGCGTATGCTCTGAACGGTTCACTATATTGTCACCGTTTAAGGCACTGATAGGAACAAACCGCACGTCTTTTACATCTAGCTTAGCAGCAAACTGCCTAAACTCTGCAACCAAATTGTCGAAGACTTCCTGACTATAGTCTACCAGATCCATTTTATTTACACATACCACCAGGTGAGGAATCTGTAAAAGTGAAGCTATAAAAGAGTGTCTTCGGGTTTGCTCTACTATACCATTTCTGGCATCTACCAGTATCAAAGCGAGGTTGGCTGTAGAAGCTCCCGTCACCATATTCCGAGTGTATTGAATATGTCCCGGGGTATCTGCTATTATAAACTTGCGCTTGGGTGTAGCAAAATACCTGTATGCCACATCTATGGTAATACCCTGCTCGCGCTCATCTTTCAATCCATCGGTTAGCAAGGCCAAATCCACATGCTCCAGTCCTTTTCTTTCACTCGATACCTTCACGGCTTCCATCTGATCTGCAAAGATCGATTTGGAATCGTAAAGCAATCTACCGATCAACGTACTTTTACCATCGTCTACACTACCTGCTGTTGTAAACCTCAGTAGCTCCATATTATGGTAGCCTTTATTGTCGTGTTTTTCCATGTTATTTAGCTATTAGCTATTGACCTTTTGGCCGTTAGCTAAGTTTAGTGGTTTAACTTATTTCTTAATGAATTGAGTTTTTTTGCCAGAATGGATAATTTATCGTCTAACATAACGAATTCATTTTCTTTTAAAATTTGAATTTTCTTTGCCAAAAATATTTGTGACCTTACTTCAAACAATGAGCCCATGGCCATTTCCAGGAATCTATTAAATTCCTTATCTGACGATCTACTTGCCCCTTCTGCAATATTAGAAGATATGGAAACAGAAGCTCGCCTAATCTGTGAAATCAAGCCAAACTTCTCTTCATCAGGAAAAAGTTAGATGACTTGTAAATTAGTTGGGCAACTTCAATTGCTAATTCCCAGACTTCATATTTGGTAAAATCCCTCATTGCAAAAAGCTAATGGCCAAATGCCAATAAATTAATTAAAAATACCCCTCTTTTTTCCTGTCTTCCATTGCCGTTTCTGACCGCTTATCATCTGCCCGGTTTCCACGCTCAGTTTCTCTTACAGCAGATACTTCCATTACTATCTTTTCTAACGTATCGGCATCCGATTCTATACCCCCGGTAATCGTAATATCTCCCAGTGTTCGGAATCTGATTTTCTTTTTCTCTACTTTTTCTCCTTCACGTAGTTGCAAATACTCACTGTTTGGCAACCAGGTTCCATCCCTTCTTACCACCTCACGCTCATGCGCTATGTAGAGCGATGGTATAGCTATGTTTTCCGACAAGATATATTGCCATATATCCATTTCGGTCCAGTTACTGATAGGAAATACCCTGAAATGCTCTCCGTGGTGATGCTTTCCGTTGAATAAATTCCACAGCTCTGGACGTTGGTTTTTTGGATCCCACTGACCAAATTCATCTCTGTGAGAAAAAAATCTCTCTTTAGCTCTGGCTTTTTCTTCGTCTCTTCGGGCGCCACCGATACAGGCATCAAACTGATTTTCCTCTACTGCATCCAGCAAAGTAGTGATCTGAGCCACATTTCGGCTCGCGTTTTTCCCTTTTTCTTCTACTACCTTTCCTTCATCGATCGACTTTTGTACTGAACCAACTACCAGTTTTACGCCTAGTTCTTCTACCAGATCATCTCTGAACTTGATGGTTTCGGGGAAATTATGCCCAGTATCAACATGAAGCAGCGTAAAAGGAATTTTGGCAGGGTGAAATGCCTTTTTAGCCAGATGCGTTACTACTATAGAATCTTTGCCTCCTGAAAACAGGATACAGGGATTTTCAAACTGCGCAAACACTTCTCGGAGTACGTAAATCGACTCTGCCTCTAATTCTTTGAGGTGGGTAAGCGAATAATTACTCATGTTTTATTTTTTTATTTTTTCTTCTATCAATGTCAAAAGTGCTTTCACTCCATCTTCTACCGGAGTTTTGTCCGACTGTATGACTAAGTCGGCGTGGGTCGGTTTTTCAAAGGGTGAATCTATACCTGTAAAATTTTTAATCTCTCCCCTTCTGGCTTTTGCGTATAGCCCCTTCACGTCGCGTTGTTCGCACACTTCGAGGGGGCAATCTACAAATACCTCTACAAAATTTTCAGCTCCTACCAAAGATTTTGCCTGTGCCCTGTCCGAAACAAACGGTGAAATAAAAGCTGTGAGCACTACTACTCCGGCATCTATAAACAGATTGGACACTTCGCCAATCCGGCGTATATTTTCTTTTCTTCCTTCGTCGGTAAAATCCAGATCGCTGTTCAAGCCTTTGCGTACATTATCTCCATCGAGGATATACGTGTTGAGGCCTTTAGCAAACAATTCTTTCTCCAGAGCACTTGCCAGAGTAGACTTCCCCGATCCAGAAAGCCCCGTAAACCAGACAAGCAATGGCTTATAACCATTGCGTGCTATCCTGTTTTCTTTCTTGATCGCATGATCATGCGGTATTATATTTTCAGTCATTATGCTGGTTTTTTTTCGTTGCTATTCGTTCGATCTTCCAACCCCAGATTTACCCTGTACCAAATTTCTTCATGACCATAATAGAAAAGCATCTTTAGCACAGATTCTATCAAAGCTACCATGGTTGCTTTTTCCATAGCTCCATCCTGCTCTTTGAAAAAGAAGAGCGCCAAAATAAATGTGGTGCCGCTGGCTGCCACTCTCCAGGTTATCGCTTTAGCGATATGTCGCATCTTCGAACTCAGGTTGGTACTAAACTTAAACCACAGTCGCTCATGAACATAGTAGATCAAAATTTTGATAGTAGTCTCAAAGACTACCAGCAAAGATACTTTTTCCAACTGGGCCTTACCAAAAAATGCTAAAGCCAAAAAAAATGTCGTGGCAGAAGCTATAATTCTCCACGTAATGCTTTTAGCAATATGTCTGACTCTGGTGTCCATTATCAAGTAATGCTTTTTTTGAGCGGGCAAAGAAGTAGAATAAAAACCAAACTGCCAAGCATTTTACTCTTTTTAGTCTATCGGATTAGTAGATTATTAGTAAAATGGAACATAACTTACTCTATAACAGTATTTTGTTACATCATAATTACAGATGGTTTATCTTGTTTTTCGGGAAAATAAAATTTTATAAATAGCGTACAACACTAACAGAGACACGCCAATTGCCACGTATCCGTTTTGTCCTTGAGAATCCGTATCAGCCCACTCCGATGCTGAAGCTCCAATCCACAAAAAGAAGAGTGTGCGTGGTAACATCCCGACCAAACCTCCCCAAAAGAAGGGAGACAGAGATATCTTAGATACGGACAGAACCACATTCATAATCGCAAAAGGGAAAGCGGGTGAAATTCTGGAAAGGAACGTAAGCGCAAATTGGTTTTTATGAACATTGTGGACAATATCTCTTGTTCCGGGATACTTCCTTTGCAGCAAAGTCAAAAAATCGGCTCCTAGCTGACGCGCCAGAAAATACCCTACAATCGATGCAGCCTGATAAGCCAGCACCATAGGCAGTAAGCCATAAACACCAAGAAAAAAACCACTGACCAAAGCAAGAAATGTAGTAGGCGTGATAGCAAATGCCATGGTGAATACAGCCAGCACAAAGAATAATGCCCACTCTACCAAACCAAATCCGGCAATAACCGACTCGTAGTGAAGCATGACCAGTGATAACCCTGCAGAGGAAACTAAAGGCACGATACCCATCCAGCCTATCAATACATAAAACCGATTTTCCTGTTGCATAATTAGCCCGTAAACTCTGTCTGGCGAAGATGGTTATTCATGATGTTGGTCACAAATTCTCACACCAGTATTTTGCCGTTTATGGAAAAATGCCTTCGGCACGTTATTTGAGCATTTTGAATTGAAACTTAAGTCAAAATTATCAGGTATATTTAATCGTAATGCTCCTGTAGCAGATTTTGACAGTAAGTACTCATCTGAATCGCCACAGACGAGTGTTCGTTTTTATGCTTACAATCAGACCATGTTGGTATCTACCCGCCATATCGGTAAAATGCTTTTAGCCATCTGCTTTTGTTGGTTGCTACATGCTCCTGCAAATGCTCAGCAAATAGGTTTTGATTTTCCTGAAGGGGTAGATAAGGTAGAAATTCCATTTGAGCGTTACAACAACCTAATTGTTATTCCGGTTACAATTAATCACTCCCTTACGTTAAAGTTCATTCTCGACACAGGTGTACAGTTTGCTATTCTTACAGAAAAAGCTTTCGGCGAATTTTTGGAACTATCCTATGACAGAAGGCTCGTAATCCAGGGGCCGGGCATGGTGGATTCTATCAGTGCACAGGTAGCCTCACAGATCGAAATGAGACTACCCGGCGATGTGGTGTCCGGCATAAACCAATCGCTGCTGGTGCTGGAAGAAGACTACCTCAACCTCCGCCGAAACCTTGGCGCAGACGTGTATGGCATTATTGGTTATGATATATTCAGTCGCTTTGTGGTAGAATTCAACTACGACGACAAACTTCTAGTGCTTCATGAACCTCGTAAATTCAGACCCAAAAAATACCATAAAAGAGTACCTCTTCAAGTTATCAATACTAAACCCTACATCAATGCCAAGATTTCTTTTGAAAATGGGGATAAGGAACAGATAAAGCTAATGGTAGACACAGGGGCCAGCCACGCACTGCTGCTGGACGACAACTCCGATGGCATCATCCTCCCCTCCAAAACTCTACAAACCGTAATCGGCAGAGGCTTGGGTGGGGACATCAATGGCCTGCTGGGAAGAGTCAAGAGCATTCAGATCAATAAATTTGAATTTGAAGATCCCATTGCGTCTTTTCCTGCGGAAGGAAATTATTCGGATTCGATGAAAAGGGGCAGCAGACACGGTACCATCGGTGGGGAAATCCTAACCCGGTTTAATCCTGTTTTTGATTACTTGCGGGGTGTGCTTTACCTGAGAAAAAGCCGTGAATTTTTCGAGGATTTTGAACATGATATGAGTGGTCTGGACGTAATGGCTGCAGGCTCAAAACTTAATCAGGTAAAAGTAATAGGTGTAAGAGAAGGGTCTCCGGCAGACCTTGCCGGTATTCAGGTAGACGACATCATTACCAGTATCAATGGGCTCAACACTGAAGATGTAAGCTTTGCAGTGATCACAACTTCGCTAAGACAAAAACCCGGCAAAAAAGTAAACATCAAAATAAGGCGCAAAGGCGAAATCATTAAAACCTCCTTTAAACTGGAAAGAATGATCTAGTCTGGTTTTTCTACCATAAAAAACTTTACATACGCCGGTTTCACATCCAAATCATTATCTTAGGCTCTAGAGAAAAACACTTGCTTCTGTGTTTGATATCTGGAAAAAATGTACAGCTATTGTTATAATGTGCCTTTCTTGCAGGTGCTGGCTTTCTCAGTAAGGCCAATCTTAATCAATAGTGTTAGCTCTACACAAGGCAAATCCGTTTATACTAAAATAAGGTCAAAATCTAATCGGAAGTGAAAACCCTTAAAAGCTTATATTTCTCGTTTCCCATACAATTGGTGGTAAGGCATCTGAAAAAAAACCAATTGATTCTGGCCAGTTGGGTAGTATTGGTACTGGTAATCACGCAAAATTTTGGCAGAGTATACGGTATTCCATACCTATTTTTAGATCCGGAATACCTCGGTCATGTAGGGTTCGTTAGCTTCTTTATTGTAGGTCTGACTTTTGGTGCATTTATAGCTGCCTTTCATATTACTTGCTACATACTGTACAGCACTCACTTTTCGTTTATCGGTATTTTACAACGCCCGTTTAGCAAGTTTTCTATCAACAACAGCCTCATACCCCTGCTGGTTTCTGTTATATATGTATTGGCTGTCATCCGCTTTCAAATCAAAAACGAGTATTCCAATGCCTGGGACACTATCTCAATGATACTGGGCCTGGTGGCTGGCACTGCTACTATTATCAGTTTGCTGTATTACTACTTTAGCTGGACCAACAAAGATATTTTTAAATACCTGACCGGAGAGGTAGACAAAACCCTGAAAAAAAATAAGCTCAACAGACAAAAAGCACTTGAAAAATTAAAAGAAAGCCAGGCAAAAACCCATACAGTAGAAACATACCTCAACCTGAAACTGAAGCCCCAACCTACCAAAAACCTCTTTTACTTCTACAACAAAGAAGCTGTGCTCAAGGTGTTTGATCAAAACCACTTCAACTCAGTAGTAATAGAAACTATCATCATCAGTCTGGTGCTCCTGCTACGGTTTTTCATGGATATACCCTACTTCCAGATTCCTGCGGCAGCCAGTGTATTGCTAGTGCTTACCATCTTTGTAATGGTAGCGGGCGCAGTTTCTTACTGGTTTCGCCAATGGTCGATAGCCGTAGCGCTATCCGCTTTTTTTCTGGTCAATGGCCTTATGAAAATGGGCATACTAAACACCGTATATCAAACCCCGGGGCTAAACTACGCTACCACACCGGCCGATTACTCTCTATCCAACCTAAACAAACAAAACGATGCTCAGCAAATAAAAACCGACCGCCAACACACCCTAAACATACTCAACAACTGGCAACAAAAATGGCCTGAATCTTCAAAGCCAAAAATGATACTACTCTGTGCAAGCGGCGGTGGTCAGCGCGCTGCGTTGTGGACATTTAACTCCCTGTATCATGCAGACAGTATGCTTCATGGCCAGTTGCTCAAGCACACTTTCCTGATTACCGGGGCTTCCGGAGGAGTTATAGGTGCTACATATTTCAGAGAGGCGAAAAATTCAACTTCAGATTTTAATATAAATCAAGGACTTGAAAATATCTCGAAAGACAACCTCAACCCTATTATATTTAGTCTGGTAGTAAATGATCTGGTGCTACGCAACCAGTTTTACCAGTACGAAGGCTATAGCTATCTCAAAGACAGGGGGTATGCTTTTGAACAACAACTTAACAAAAACACCCAAGGGTTACTCAACAAGAAAGTAACAGACTTTGCACAACTGGAGTATGAAGCCAAAACGCCCTTGCTCCTACTGGGGCCTACCATATCGCTTGATGGTCGAAAGCTCTACATTTCGTCACAACCTGTCACTTATATGAATATCACACCGGAAAGCAACAAACGCATAAGTTACGAAAACGGTAGTATCGACTTTCTCCGTTTTTTTAAAGATCAGGGAGCTGAAAACCTGAGCTTACTCACGGCTCTTCGCATGAATGCATCCTTTCCGTATGTTACCCCCAACGTGCAGCTACCCAGCCAACCTCCCATCGAAATAATGGATGCCGGAGTAGCCGATAATTTTGGCATTTCGGATGCTCTCAAGTTTCTCTTCAACTTCAAAGACTGGATCGCACAAAACACCGGCGGAGTGATCATTCTTTCGGTACGCGACACCAAAAAAGACGCTCCCATCGAACAAAGAAGCCATATGTCTATACTAGAGCGAATATCTGTGCCCATCAGCAGTGTGTACAACAACCTGGTCAACTATCAGGATATAAACAACGATTATAAACTGGCTTTTGCCGACGAGTGGTTTGATGCCCCGCTGGACCTGGTCAGCATAGAATACAACACCAATACAATTTTTGATAGCAGTTCATTTTACAACAAAGCACAGGAAGTGTGGAACAAAGAACTCGAGAGAGCTTCGCTAAGCTGGCATCTGACTGAAAAAGAAAAACGCAACATCCGGGAGAATATCCTCCAGCCATCGAACCAGCAGGCGTTGAAGCGATTGCAGCTTCTGGTAGATGAAGCAAACTAGCCCTTTAATCACATCCGGGTTAATTTCGAAACCATCAAATACGAAACATTGGGTACTTTTGCTGAGCTGAAACCCAAAAGAATATGAGTCAGGGAAATACAAAACCTTACCAACCCAAAAATCACATTAGAATCGTGACTGCCGCCTCGCTGTTCGACGGGCACGATGCGGCCATCAACATCATGCGGCGGATCATCCAGGCTACCGGAGTGGAAGTAATCCACCTGGGGCACAATCGCTCGGTGCAGGAAATCGTAAATTGTGCCATTCAGGAAGACGCCCAGGCTATAGCCATCACCTCTTATCAGGGAGGCCATGTGGAATATTTTAAGTACATGCATGACCTGCTCCAGGAAAACAACAGACCACACATCAAAATCTTTGGTGGCGGAGGCGGCACTATTTTGCCCTCTGAAATAGAAGAACTACATCAATACGGCATTGCCCGTATATACTCGCCTGATGACGGCAGAGCCATGGGCCTTCAGGGCATGATCAACGACATGGTATCTGCCTGTGATTTTCCGATAGGTGAAACCCTACAAGGTGAAAAAAACCTCGCAGACAAACACCCCGGCAATCTTGCCCGCCTCATTACTGCAGCCGAAAACTTCTACACGCAATCAAAAGAAACGCTGGATAAAGTCTTGGCCCTTTCCGAAAAATCTACCTCGCCGGTGCTGGGCATTACCGGTACAGGAGGTGCGGGCAAATCTTCGCTGGTAGATGAACTGGTAAGGCGGTTTCTTTCAGATTTTGAAGAAAAAACCATTGCCATAATCTCGGTAGACCCCTCCAAACGCAAAACCGGAGGTGCTCTGCTGGGCGATCGTATCCGCATGAATGCCATCAATCACCCTCGCGTGTTTATGCGCTCGCTGGCTACACGCCAATCTAATCTGGCTCTATCTCGTCACGTGCAAGAGGCTGTCAACATCATGAAAGCTGCCCGGTTTGACCTTATCTTGCTGGAAACCTCCGGCATAGGCCAGTCCGACACTGAGATTATCGAGCACTCAGACCTGTCGCTCTATGTGATGACCCCCGAATACGGCGCAGCTACACAGCTGGAAAAAATTGACATGCTCGATTTTGCAGATATTATTGCATTAAATAAGTTTGACAAAAGGGGTGCTCTGGATGCCCTGCGTGATGTCAAAAAACAGTATCAGCGCAATCACCAGCTGTGGGACAGCCAAGATAGTGAACTACCCGTATACGGCACAATCGCCTCCCAATTCAACGATCCGGGTATGAACACCCTCTACCGTGCTATCATTCACCAGCTCAATGAAAAAACCAGTGCCGGCTTACATTCCTCTTTTTCTGCCACAGACGAAATGTCAGAAAAAATATACATCATTCCCCCCAAGCGTACACGCTACCTTTCTGAAATAGCCGATCAGCTGCGGGAATACGACCAGTGGGTAACCCGGCAAAAGGATATAGCCCAACAACTATACAGCATAAACAAAACCCGCAGCATAGCAGATAATGAAGATCTAAAAAAGCAGCTTGACGAATTATACCAAGAAAAAATCCTGGACCTGGACCCCAGAAACCTGCAACTGTTGGAACAATGGGACGAAAAGAAAAAGGCGTACGCTAAAGAAAGCTTTACTTACCAGGTAAGGGGAAAAGAAATACAAGTAAAGCTGACCAGCGAATCGCTTTCACATACCAAAATACCGAAAGTAAGCCTGCCCCGATATGAAGCCTGGGGCGATATTTTGCAGTGGAACCTGCAGGAAAACGTGCCGGGTGAATTTCCATTTACCGCAGGCGTGTTTCCCTTCAAACGACAAGGAGAAGATCCTACCCGTATGTTTGCCGGCGAGGGTAGTCCCGAGCGTACTAACCGCCGGTTTCATTATGTGTCGCAGGGCTTGCCCGCTGCACGCTTGTCCACAGCTTTTGATTCGGTAACCCTCTATGGAGAAGACCCGGATTTTCGTCCGGATATCTATGGAAAAATAGGCAACTCCGGTGTAAACGTGTGCTGCCTGGACGATGCTAAGAAACTATACTCCGGGTTTAACCTTTGTGAACCTACCACTTCGGTTTCTATGACTATCAACGGGCCGGCAGCTACCATTTGTGCTTTTTTTATGAATGCTGCCATCGACCAGCAGTGTGAGTTGTACATCAAAGCCAATGGACTGGAAAAGGAAGTAGAGCAGAAGATCAATACTCTCTATCAAAATACAGCCAAACCTACTTATCAGGGAGAATTGCCAAAAGGAAACGACGGCCTGGGGCTGCTCCTGCTCGGTGTTACCGGCGATCAGGTTTTGCCACGCGAAATATACGACAAGATCAAAGCAGAAACTCTTTCCAAAGTGCGGGGCACTGTTCAGGCAGATATTTTGAAAGAAGATCAGGCACAAAACACCTGCATTTTTTCTACCGAGTTTTCCCTGCGGGTAATGGGCGATGTACAGCAGTATTTTATCGACCAGCAAATCCGCAACTTTTACTCTGTATCCATTTCCGGCTACCACATTGCTGAAGCAGGAGCTAATCCTATTACACAGCTGGCTCTTACCCTGTCCAATGGATTTACCTTTGTAGAGTACTATGTGTCGCGAGGCATGGACATCAATGCATTTGCTCCCAATTTATCTTTTTTCTTTTCCAACGGAATAGACCCTGAATACGCTGTAATCGGCCGTGTGGCCCGCCGTATCTGGGCCAAAGCCATGAAGCTAAAATATGGGGCCAATGAGCGGTCGCAAAAACTAAAGTACCATATACAAACCAGCGGCCGATCACTGCATGCACAGGAAATAGACTTCAACGACATACGCACTACCTTGCAGGCACTGTATGCCATTTACGATAATTGCAACTCTCTACACACCAATGCATATGATGAAGCCATAACGACTCCTACTGAGGCGTCTGTAAGAAGGGCTATGGCTATACAGCTCATCATAAACAAAGAACTGGGGCTAGCCAAAAACGAAAACCCATTGCAAGGGTCGTTTATCATCGAAGAGCTGACTGATCTGGTAGAAGAGGCTGTTTTACTCGAATTTGATAGAATAACAGAACGCGGTGGTGTGCTCGGGGCTATGGAAACCATGTATCAGCGTACCAAGATACAGGAAGAAAGCCTGTACTACGAAACCCTCAAGCATACCGGAAAATATCCAATAGTAGGCGTTAATACATTTTTGTCGTCGAAAGGGTCTCCCACAGAAATTCCCGGCGAGGTAATTCGTGCTACTGCAGATGAAAAAGAGCAGCAAATCCGTTCGCTGGAAGGATTGCACCAAACGCAAAAAGACAAAGCTCCAGCGATGCTGGACCAACTTCGTCAAAAGGCAATTCGAAACGAAAATATATTTGAAGAGCTTATGGAAACCACCAAGTATTGCTCGCTCGGGGAAATCACACATGCTTTGTTTGAAGTTGGTGGGCAGTACCGCAGAAACATGTAGTGGGTTTGTAGTCTGGTTTGCTATATTTGGCCATGCTTCAAAACCCGTTCAATAAAGAGAGGAAAATCATCATTGGGATACATGGGCTTAGCAACAAGCCTCCTCGCAGACTGCTGGCCAAATGGTGGAGACGGTCGCTCAGAGACGGGCTGCTGAGGCACCAGAATTTTCGTGGTTTTTTTCGGTTTCGGATGGTCTACTGGGCTGATGTGATTTACGAAAAACCTCAGGATCCGGGGATTACGGATAAAAACCACCCGCTTTATCTCGACGAGCCTTACGTGCCTTTGCTTCATTCTAAAAGACCCAGCCGGGGAAGCTGGGGGAAAAAACTTTTCGACAAGTTTGAGCACATTATAGACGGGTTGTTTTTAAACAAAAAAACATTCTTTAGCTTTAACTACCTGGCCGATCAGATCTTGCGCAAAAAATACCGCGACCTGGATATCTACTACCGCGAGGGACTCCTCACCGAAGAGGCTCAAAATGAAAACCTGGCCAGAGATGTGATTCGCAAACGACTGAAGGATATGTTGCTCAAGCACAAGGGCAAAAAAATCATGCTGATCGCCCACTCCATGGGATCGATCATAGCCTATGATGTGCTGTTTTCGCTACAAGACGAAATGGAAATAGACACGCTCGTCACGATCGGGTCTCCTCTGGGGCTACCCATGGTTATTTCAAAATTTTTTGATGAGCACAGTATCGTCTACAATGCCAAAACCCGACGCAAAACACCCGACAATATACACCACTGGTATAATTTTTCGGATATAGACGATGGTATCGCGGCAAACGACGACCTGAGCGATGAGTTTTTGCCTAACAAACTCGGCGTAAAACCCATTGATCAAACCATCTACAACGACTATAAAAACTGGGATACAGAAAATGCACACAAATCCTTCGGCTATCTGCGCACTCCTGAAATGTCGAAAGTGGTTTATACTTTTTTACTGAAACTTCCCTTTTGGAAAAAATATAAGCGATAAACCTTCAACCCTGCCCATAGCCTTTCGTTAGTTTCGTTTCATCCCAAAGGATGAATCATTAGTTTTGCCACGCAAAAAACAAAAGTAAAATGACGATTACGTTAAACTATAAAGAAGACAAAAAATACGAAGCGGTAAACGAGTCTGGCAATATTCTTCCGATTGACATGCTTGATCCTGAAAGCAAGCAGGCCTTTTCGCCCATGCAACTCCTGCTGGCCGGAGTAGCCGGATGTGCCGCCGTAGATATCGTGTCGATGATCAAAAAAAGGCGTAAAGAGTTTGTGGACTTAAAAGCCGAAATATCAGGCGTACGAAAGGACGATCACCCCAGAAGCTTTACAGATATTGACCTGAAATACACCATTACGTCTCCCGACCTTACCGAAAAAGAAGCCGAACGCATCGTTTCGCTAGCAGTAAGCAACTACTGCAGTGTATCCGACTCGCTCCGCAAAGACATCAACCTGCAGCACAGCTTTGAATTAGTGAGGGGTTAATTCCTCACTAATTTCCTACTCATCATAATCTACCTCTGCTATACTGGCACTATATCCGGCAAATACCCCCAGCCCTCCCAGCACATTGGATGTGGCAGGTATGGGTTCTGAGAAAGGGTCGTCGAGCAAATCCTGTTGTTTTTCTGCTGAGGTGGCGTACTCGTAGTGCTCTTTAGAAATATGCTTGAGCAGCACCCTGAGCCGCACCTTCTTTTGCGATGAATCATCGTGCCAAAACAAATACTTTAGTCCTGTAGCATTGATAAAAAAATTGAACGTGTAGTCTTTGCCGTCAAAAGCCAGATCGTCTGTATACAACCCTAATTTAAACGGGTAGTTATCAAATATCTTTTGCTCATCCTGTACTTTGGGTGCTACCTCCAGCCAGCTAGAGTGTGTTTCCGTGCGCTCCTGATCCCCATCTATATAGGTGGATTCCACAATGGCATATACTTCTAGACGGTAATAATTTTTCACTCCTTTTTCGTCCTGAATCCTTATGCTGGACGGGTTACCCCTATAGTCCTGTCCCACCACTACTTCTTGTTTTTCAAATTGAAAGTCGCTGATAGCTACAGCCTGTGGTACATAGCAGGTAGCCGAAACCGACGTATATCCCGGTGCTGCCACCTTTATGGTATATTCGGTGTTTTCTTTAGGCACAAACCCGGCCTCACTTCTGTATATAGATCTGGATCGGCCTCCCGACGCTTCATCTTCCACCAGCTTTAGTTCGCCTACCGGAGTTTCCTGCTCATATACTTCTACCGTGGCATTCACCACACTTATATCCTCCTCATAAGCCTTTTTTAGGATAAAATTGGAATGCGACACATCTATCTGTAGCACACTATCAACAGGAAACAGCCCATTGATCACCAGCATATCCGGGCGCACGGGTATTTCTATATCGCGAAAAGTCTGGCACGCTACACTACCCATCATCAGTAGCGTGAAGAGTATTATTTTCTGAAACCTAGTATTCATTGGTATTGTCTTCATTTTTTTTAAAATCTAAACCGGTAGCTCACAGAAGGTATAATTGGAAATAGCGTAAGCTCCCTGAATCGCTCTTGCCTCGACTCATTGGTATAGTCTTCTGTTGCCCGTTGCTCAATATAAAATGGATTTCTGCGGCTGTAGAGGTTGTAGCAGCTCACTACCCACTCTCTTTCTCCCCATTTTTTCTTTTTACTAAAACTCACACTCAAGTCCATCCGGTGATAAGCTCGCATCCTGTAGGCATTGCGAGTGTCGTAGTGTTGTAAAAACCTGTAGCTGGATTGATCTAGCGAAGAATGATCGAAATAGCCGAGGTACTCCGCCTGAGGCAAGGTGAGTGCCGTGCCCGTGCCGTATACCCAGTTGCCTGATATTCGGATTTTATCAGTAAGCTGATGATCGAGCACTGCGCTTATATCATGCCTCCTGTCAAACTTGTAAGGAAAAGACTGCCCGTTATTGAGGTCTTCAAATTGCCTGTTTGCCCAGGAAAGCGTGTACCCAATCCACCCGTCGGTATTGCCCATTTTTTTTCGCACAAAAAACTCTATACCATAGCTTTCACCTTTGCCAGCGGTAACCTTATCCTGCCAGTTTTCATTCAACTTCAAAAATCCCGCGCCCTCTTTATACTCTATCAGGTTTTCCATAGACTTATAATAGGTCTCTACAGAAGCTTCAAATTCATGCACAGGATGTGTATATGCCCAACCCAGCGAATACTGATCCGACTCCTGAGGAGAAACCGATCGTGTAGAGGGTACCCAAAAATCGGTAGGAAGGCCTATGCCCGGATTGGTGAGTAGGTTCAGAAACTGTGTCATGTGGGTGTATGAGCCTTTTATGGCCATCTGGTCGTTGAGCAGGTATCTACCCGATAGCCGGGGCTGAAACGATACATACAGCTTGTCGTCCACATCGAACCCCGACACGTGAAAACCGGCATTGACTTGCAGCCTTTTAGAGACACGAATATCGTCCTCTGCATAAGCAGCAAATTCTTTCGCTTTTATGTTTTGTTGGTTAAAAGTAACGTCCGACTCTTTATCTGAGCGAATGGCTACCACATTGGGAGAAAAAACATGATCGATAAAACTAATGCCCATACGCACCGCATGGTTGGGTGATGGAAAATAATCCATATCTAGTTTAACTGACCAATCGTCGATTTCGGATGAGGTGCGAAACCGCTGAAAATCCTCTATGGTTTCCGTACCTCTTGTCGCTGTTTCTGTGTATTTGTTTTGTGCAAAAAAGTTGTAAGCACTGTAAGACACACTCAGGTTGCTAAACAGCTTTTTGCTGATGACGTGATTCCAGCGCAGTAGGGCTATTTTACTTCCCCATCGCAGGTCAGAGTCACTTTGGGATATTTCTGTATCTGTTCCGTTCGATTCCTCTGTCTCAAAATTGCCATAGCCCTTGTCCAGTCCGGAGTATGCACTAAAGTAGATTCTGTCCTTGTCGGAAAAACGGTGATTGATCTTGGCATTTACATCGTAAAAGTAGTAGCCACCATCCGGCTTTTCAGTACGTGTGCCGCCATTTAGGGACATCACCTGTTTTTCTTTGATAAACGGTCTCGCCAGCAAATCTATATAGGTACGCCTGCCCGATATCATAAAAGACGTTTTGCCCTTAGCGATAGGCCCTTCCAGCGTGAGCTTTGAAGCCACTAGCCCTACCGCTCCTTCTCCATGAAACTCCTGATTGTTGCCTTCTTTCATGCTGATCTCCACCACCGACGACAATCGACCCCCATAACGGGCCGGAAATGCTCCTTTAACCAACTTTACATTTTGGATAGCATCGGCATTGAAAACCGACATAAAACCAAACAGGTGCGATACATTATACACCGGCACTCCATCCAATAATATCAGGTTTTGATCCGGACCACCTCCGCGTACATATAAGCCCGCAGAGCCTTCATGGCCCGACTGCACCCCCGGCAACAATTGCAGCGCCTTGATCACATCTACTTCTCCGGCCAGCACCGGTCGTGATTTTATCTGCTGACTCGACAGGCTCACCGTGCCCATAGCAGACACTTCCTGTATGGGGTCTGGCTTGTCTGCCGATACTACCACTTCTTCGAGCTGCATGGGCTCCAGGTGGATATTGATGGTGGTGTCCTGCCGCAAATCGAAATGGTAGAGTTGATCCTGATACCCCGAATACGAATACAGCACCGAGGCTTTGCCTGCCGGTATGGTAAGGCTGTAAAAACCATAATAGTTGGAAGCCACTCCTTCCTGATCGTCCACATGATATACATGCGCTCCTATCAAATTCTCACCCGAACCTTCGTCGTTTATGTAGCCTTTTATGGTTACTTTCTGCTGAGTGGATTTGGCGTTTTGTTTAGGTTTTAAAATGATGCTTTTTCCCCTGACTATATAGGTGACTGTACCCTGAGGAAAGGCCTTTTCTAAAAAAGCATTCAGTGTCATTGTTTTGCCGGAAAGAGTAATCTGGCGGTCTACTTCTATTTTAGCATTGTCGTACAAAAACTGTATGTCCTTCGCTTTTTCTATTTCGTTCAGAAAATACTTTATCGTACCTTTTTCTCGGGTAAACTCCACCGGCTCGTCGGTCGTTATCTGACCAAATAAGGTTATACTCTGAAAAAGCATAACCAGTATGCCTATATATTTTATTGTCATTGTTTTTTTAAGGATTGGAAATGGTCAATTGAACATCGGTAGTTAAGTAGATCAGGTCCAGCACCTGATCGAGGGGCTGCTGATCGAAGCTAGCAGTAAGGCGCACTTCATCTACATCCGATTGTTGTGCTTTGAGCTTGTGCCCATAGTGTCGCTCCAACGCTACTATCACATAGTCGATGGTGCTGTTTTCAAATACAAGTTTTTCTGTTTTCCAGGATAAAAAATTCGGATCCTGACGGGCGTTTTTCTCCAGCTTCCCACTTGCAGAATGATACAAACTTTCTTCTCCTTTGGTAAGCAAAACGGTTTGACGATCGTCATACACTTTCACTTTTCCCGAAGCTACTGACACTACCGTTGGCTCGCCGGTCTGGTGTCGAATATTGAAAGACGTGCCTAACACCTGTGTGTTCATTTTGCCCGTACGGATAACAAAAGGCTTTTCCTCATCGTGAGCCACATCAAAAAATGCCTCTCCCGTAAGTACAACGTGCCTTTGACCGTTCTGCTCTGCATAAGTAATCGCTGCGTTTTTATTCAACCAGATCGCGGATCCATCCGGCAATTGAATATTTTCTGTGGATTTGGTACCGGCAGTATATACTACCTCATTTTGATCCGTAGCTACCGGACTTATATACAAATAGCCAAACAACATCGCCATTACTACAGCTGCTGCAGCCAGCCATACTTTCTTTGTATTGTTTTTCGTTTGTTGCAGAATCTCCTGCTCGGCACGTTTTTGGGAAAACAACGACCAGGCTTCTTCTACATTTACTTCTTCTTGCTCATAATGCTGTGCTGCATTGTCCCATATCCATTTTATTTCTTCATACACCTTTGCGTTGGCCGGATCCTTTTCTATCCACTCGGATAGGAGCTTTTCCTCTTCCGCGGTACTTTCACTGCGGAGTTGCCTGCCTACTATCTCTACTATTTTTTCCATGCTTCATTTTCTGATTCCTCTCTAAGACGATCGTGTCAGATAAAATACCCAAAGGGTATAAAAATTATTTTCATAAAAATCAGACGCCCTATGAATGTAGCTTGAATTGCTTTGGTATTAGATGCTTTTTAATGAGTGAATTTATTTCAACTTACAATTGGCTCAGCTTTGTCAGGTTGAGATAAGAGAATCGACACCTGTCTGGTTTTACGTTGAGACCGAATAGGACAAAGGAGTCCATCAAGAGGGAATATCTCCTATCCGGAAAAAGTAAGGAAGCTTCATGCAGTCAGCTCCAATAGACCCGGGTCAAACGCATGTAAAAATGAATATTTCTTGTAGCGTTCGCTTTTCCCCTGATAAGAATGCGCGGTACGCTGGTGCGAGTCTTTGGTTTTTATCCATACCTCCAGATACGAGCCAAAGGCTCGGCAAATCCTTTTTTTGCATCCTCTTAAGACAGGGTACGCTTCACCAAACTGATGAAATAAAATAAAAACCTGCCTGGTGCTATCACAAAACTCAAATCAGCAACAGCACGAGTAGCAAGAAGATTAGAATGGTTTTTAGTGAAATATAAGGTTTCAGGTCTTCGCGAAGTTTGGTAAGCGCTATGCCTATCTGATTGTCCACGGTTTTTTTACTCAGGTTCATACTTTCGGCTATCTCGGCACTGGACAATCCTTCAAACCTGCTCATGGTAAAAATAATGCGGCATTTTTCGGGTAATCGGGCAATCGCCTTTTTTAGGTTTTGTTGTAGTTCTGCATGAGCTACAGCCTCATTTGTGCTGTCTGCCGTATCGGATTCTACAGCTTGCAATGATACCATCCGAGTAGATTTTTTGAGGTGATCGTAACAGGCGTTGACCACCGCTCGCGACAAATATGACTTCCACGAAGTAGTAATTTTCAACTCCTTACGCTTGTTCCAGACGGATAAAAATACCGACTGAACTATGTCTTCAGCTGTCGACCGGTCATTTAGCACCTTGTTAGACAAGTTGTATAGATAGGTATAGTGCTCTTTAAAAACAGATTCGAAATCTACTGAATGGCTCATAATACGGATTAGAGTAATGCCGGCAACATCAGCAAAATTAGGAGATAATCCGAAAGTTGTGTACTCAGAGCACTTCCCACGCTATGCTATATCTGGCCATGTCCGATTCGCGGGGGCGCTGCATATCCACAGTATATGGGCCTGCCCCACGCTTGTCCGGTACCAACGCCATAGTACCCAGCAGATCGTTGGGGCTCAGCGTATCATGATCCCATATTTCGAGCACTATTTGTTCGTTGGGAGTTAGTCCGGCTATATCAACTCCCAGCTCATACTTACCGATAGCAACATCTTCATGTTTTTTATCCACAGGCCAGATTTTTTTGCCTTTATACTTGATAAATATGTCATCAAACTTTTGTTCGTCGATTTGATAACACATTAGTGTTTTCAATCTTACTGTCAGGAGATCATCGGCCATCAGATTCGCTTTTTAGAATGGTTTTTCAGTTTAAAAATAATAAATAAATTGCACTCTTTGTCTGGCGAAATTGAAAGTATTATACATCCATCAGTATTTTAAAACACCAGCCGAGGGAGGGGCTTTGCGTTCTTACTACCTCGCCAAAGCTCTGGTGGGCAAAGGGTTTTCCGTTGATGTCATTACGGCGCACAACCAACCCAAAAAGCTGACGAAACAAATAGACGATATTACGGTACATTACCTGCCTGTATTTTACGACAACTCCCTCCCTTTTCGTAAGCGCATCGGTGCGTTCTTACGTTTTGTCCGACTCGCCGCAGTGCTGGCATTGCGCCTGCCCAAACCCAGCCTGTGCTATGTCATGACAACTCCACTCACTACCGGGTGGGTAGGCTTGTGGATGAAATGGACCCGTCGGGTTCCTTTCGTTTTCGAAGTGGGTGACTTGTGGCCAAAAGTGCCCATAGATATGGGTGTAATCCATCAGCGTTGGATGCAACGCATATTATATCGCTTCGAAAAATTATGTTACCAACAGGCTCGGGGCATTGTAGCACTTTCGCCCGACATAGCAGATTATATTCGCCACATTGTACCTGACCAGCCTTTGGAAACCATTCCCAACATTGCTGATATCGATTTTTTTACCCCAACCCCAAAAAACCCTGAACTGGCAAAGAAGTATGGTGTGGAAAACAAGTTTGTGGTTAGCTATACCGGCACACTCGGCATGGCAAATCACCTCGAATACCTGCTGGATGCCGCCCGATCTGTGGCTGGCCTGCCCATAGCTTTTTTAGTTGTTGGCGCTGGTGCCGAAAAAGAAAAGCTGGTAGCTCAAAAAAACGCTGAAGGACTATCCCATCTAACCTTTTTGCCGGCTACCAACAAAGAAGGGGTTAAAGAAATATTAGCCGTGTCCGATGCTGTTTTTCTGTCGTTTCTCCCCATCGAATCGTTGGCTACCGGCAGCCCAAACAAGCTTTTTGACGGACTGGCTGCCGGCAAACTCATTATAAGCAATTTTTCGGGCTGGACAAAAACACTTATAGAAACCAACGATGCGGGTTTTGCTTATCCTCCTGAGTCGCCTCATGTTTTTGCTGAAAAAATCAACCTTTTTATGCAAAACCCCCGGATACTCCAATCTTTTCAGCGCAATGCCCGCCAGCTGGCTGAAAACAGCTTTTCACTCGATACACTGGCCAATCGGCAGCATGCTTTTTTGCAACGGCTCATGCAGCCTACTCGCCCCTAACAAATCGAATGTTGCGCTGCAGGCCACTGTATTTGGTGCGCTTTACCGCCGATTTTTTAAACACCTTTCGAAAGGTTTCTTCAGTTACTTCCTGCCAATCCTCTTTACTCATCGTTTTCAGGTCGGGATGAGGTTCAAACTCCGGCTCAATGTGTGGGCTGGCAAAGCGATTCCACGGACACACATCCTGACATATATCGCACCCGAATATCCAACCTTCCATCTTCCCCTTAAATGCGGGCGGAATGTTTTCTTTGAGTTCTATGGTCAGGTAAGAAATACATCGGCTGCCGTCTACCACATACGGTCGGGGAATAGCCTCTGTAGGACAGGCATCCATACAGGCTGTGCAGGTACCACAGTGGTCGGTAACCGGTGGGTCGTATTCCAGCTCCAGATCGATAATGATCTCGGCGAGGAAAAAAAATGACCCTTTTTTCTTGTTGAGCAAAAGGCTGTTTTTTCCTATCCATCCCAAACCGGACCGGGCTGCCCAGGCCCGCTCATGCACAGGTGCCGAATCTACAAACACCCTGCCTTCAATGTCTCCTACGGTTTGCTGTATGTGCTGAAAAAACGTTTTGAGTTTGTCTTTGATTACAAAATGATAGTCTTTGCCATACGCATACTTGGCTATTTTATAGCCTTTTTCCTCAGCATGATCTTCTTTGGGGTAGTAGTTGTACATAAGCGACACTACTGACCGGGCACCCTCAACCAGCTTTGTGGGATCCAGCCGCTTATCGAAGTGGTTTGCCATATAGTGCATTTGGCCGTGCATACCCTGATTGAGCCACTCTTCGAGGCGTGGCGCTTCCTCCTCCAAAAATGCCGCTTTGGCAATACCACAGTGGTCAAACCCCAATTCCTTTGCGGTTTGTTTGATCAGTTGGGTATGTGCAGCTACGGATGAAGGTTTCATCTCCTTAGTCAAACAAGGTACCTGTGCGCGACGGTGGCACTACATTGATATGCTTATAGGCCAATTCGGTAGCCTCTCTTCCCCTGCTGGTTCGCTTAATGTACCCTTCCATAATCAGAAATGGTTCATACACTTCTTCGATGGTGTCGGCCTCTTCTCCACAAGCTGTAGCTATGGTAGATAAGCCTACCGGTCCTCCTTTAAACTTGTTGATAATGGTAGACAATATGCGGTTGTCCATGTGATCGAGTCCGTTTTCGTCTACATCCAGAGCACTGAGGGTCATCTTAGCAATATCGCGGGTAATGGTGCCATCTCCTTTGATCTGGGCAAAGTCTCTGGTACGGCGTAGCAGGTTATTGGCAATACGTGGCGTACCGCGGCTTCTCCTAGCTATTTCCTCTGCAGCATCCTTTTTTATAGGTGTGTTTAATATGGCCGACGATCGCTGAATTATTTTGGACAGCAAAGCCGAATCGTAATACTCGAGTCGTGCATTGATGCCAAAGCGCGCACGAAGCGGCGAAGTGAGCAGGCCAGAGCGGGTAGTCGCCCCTACCAGTGTAAAGGGATTTAGTGCTATTTGGACCGATCGGGCATTTGGGCCGCTATCCAGCATGATATCGATTTTATAATCTTCCATAGCCGAATAGAGGTATTCTTCCACCACCGCATTGAGGCGATGGATTTCGTCAATGAACAGCACGTCGTTGGGTTCCAGGTTGGTAAGCAGTCCTGCCAGGTCTCCGGGTTTGTCGAGCACAGGCCCGGACGAAACCTTGATATTGGCCCCCAGCTCGTTGGCAATGATAAACGAAAGAGTGGTCTTGCCTAATCCGGGAGGGCCGTGCAACAACACATGATCGAGCGGTTCGGCGCGTTGTTTGGCGGCTTGCACAAACACCATGATGTTGTCTACTACCTTGTCTTGTCCGGTAAAATCGCCAAAACTCAGCGGTCGCAGTGCCTTTTCAAATTCTTTTTCTTCGGGCATCATTCCCTCATCATCGGCATTGAGATAGTCTTCCCTCATCTGTGTCGGTTTTTGTCATTGAATTTCAAAATTAACGCTTTCCTCTAAAAGCCATTGCTGCATTGGGGCATTTCCTAAATAGGCTATACAAATACTTTAGTTTTTAAACCTTAAATTGCGCTCAAATTTGACACCATGAATAAATCCCGCGTAGTAAAACTGGTTGTAATTGTGATTGTTTTTGCCCTCTGGCGACTGATCGCTTCCCACATGGACAGCAGCCTGTCATCAGAGCCGCTCACATCCGTTCACCTGACCGGTACTACCATGGGGCCTATTCCTTATTCTATAAAATACCTTCACAAGAAGGGTACAAATTTTCAGGTATCTATCGATTCTCTGCTCAATACCTACAACAATTCTCTTTCTACCTATATACCACATTCGGAAATTTCGCGGTTCAACAAAAACGACATCATTTCCTTCGAAACTCCTTTCTTTTATCCTGTACTAAAAGCCAGCCAGCAGGTGTATGAAAACACTCAAGGTGCTTTTGACCCCACCATTGGCCCTTTGGTAAATGCATGGGGCTTTGGCCCGGACAAAAAAGTACGCATGGATAGCTCTGAGGTAGATTCTATTCGAGCCATTGTAGGGTTCGATAAGGTGATCTTCAATGAAAAAGAAGCTACAAAAATAGCCGGTATGAAACTCGACTTCAGCGCCATAGCCAAAGGCAATGGAATCGATGTGGTGGCTGACTTTTTGGAAAAGAAAGGAATAACCAACTACATGGTGGAAATAGGTGGAGAAGTAGTGTGCAAAGGAAAATCTCCAAGCGATGCTGCCTGGGTCATTGGTATTCAACGACCCAGTATGCAAGCCGGCAACAGCGAGCTTCTGGCCAAGGTATACATGCACGACAAAGCCATTGCCACGTCGGGTAACTACCGCAACTATTATGTAGAGAATGGCCGAATCATATCGCATACGATTAGCCCATTTACAGGCTACCCTGTCACTCACAATCTCCTGAGTGCTTCTATTTTTGCTGAAAACTGTACACTGGCCGACGGCTATGCCACCGCTTGTATGGTGATGGGGCTGGAAGCTTCTAAAAAACTAATAGAAGCTACCAGAGAAATTGAGGGCGTACTGATCTACTCCGACGAAAACGGAGACTATCAGACCTATATATCCGAAGGTATGCAGGAGTATGTAGAGCTTATCGACTAATTTTTACTTTTTACCCGCTTTCCTGATTATCAATATGCAAAAAAAAGAATGGTTTGACGAGTGGTTTGACTCTGTGTATTACCACATTCTTTACCAACACCGCGACAATGAAGAAGCTGCCCGCTTTATCGACAATCTATGCCGCTATATGCACATTGACACGCATCACAAAATACTCGATCTGGCCTGTGGAAAAGGTCGCCATTCGATCTACCTTAATCAAAAGGGTTTTGATGTGACAGGAGTGGATCTTTCCCCTAAAAACATAGAGCAGGCTAAAAAACATGAAAACGATCGGTTGCACTTCGAAGTACACGACATGCGCCAGGTATACAAACCCGGCCAGTTTGATTATATTTTCAACCTGTTCACCAGCTTTGGCTACCTCGACACCAAAGAAGCTAACCTAAACGTGATCAAAGCCACTGTAGAGTCTTTGAAAACAGGAGGTCAGCTGCTGATCGATTTTTTAAACCCCTATGTGGTGATCAACCATCTGGTAGAGGCTGAGGAAAAAGTAATCGACAATGTGAAGTTTCGCATCAGCCGGGAGTATACTGAAGACGAATACCTGATCAAATTGATAGATATAGAAGATCACGGCCAGCGCTATCATTTTTATGAAAAAGTGAAGGCAATTCGGCGGGTAGAATTTTTAGAATACTTCGAACGAACTAATTTGCGGGTAGTTGATGTTTTTGGTGATTATGACCTAAATCCATACGAAATGGACCAATCTTCCCGATTGATATTTTTGGTAGAAAAACAAGCATAATGATCCATGCAATAATTCTTTTTGTCAGTGCGATGGCTGGCGGCCTGATGGTGTACAATTTTACCCGCAAAGAAGGTGTAAACTTCAAACTCGTGCTGATTTTTGGGGGGTCTTACCTTTTTTCCATTACGATCATCCATATTCTGCCTGAGTTGTTTCACTCCGGCACATCCGAGTTTTCTATTGGCTTGTTCGTACTTCTGGGTTTTTATTTTCAAAATGTACTGGAGTATTTCACTTCCGGTGTAGAGCATGGTCACATGCATGCACACAAACATTCGCATACGGCACTCTCGGGGTACTCCCTCATGATAGCTTTGTGCCTGCATGCTTTTTTAGAAGGCATATTCCTGGCTTATCCGGGTATTTTTCACAACCACAGCAGTAGTGCCGGTTCGTTGCTGATAGGCGTGGTATTACACAAAATTCCCGCAGCTCTGGCCCTCATGTCTGTGCTGACCTGCCATTTCAATAGCAAAAAATTTCAGATTTTTTTATTGGCGTTGTTTGCTCTTTCGTCTCCTCTGGGTCTGTTTGCTGGCAAGTACCTGGAACCGCTAGGCTGGATAAGCGACAATGGCCTTCAGCTTCTGTTTGCTTTTGTGGGTGGCAATTTTCTTCACATATCTACTACTATTTTTATAGAGTCGAGCCCGGAGCACAACTGGAACATGAAACGATTAATCGTGAGTGTAGCCGGCGCTACAGCTGCCGTAGTAGCAGAGATGTATATCTAACAAAACCCTATTGTATCTTTATTTTACAGCTCTGGAGAGGCGTTTACGACAATTCCTGTGGTGTTGCCTTTCTTTCTGATAACACGCCTACTTTTTATACTGAAGAAAACCGTAAGACGGTCAATATTTTATAGGAAAGAAGCGTCAATTTAACTGAATAATTGTTGTACTTCGAATTAGATAACACGTAAATAGTAGTATCACTAACTACCCCTCACCATGAAGTTATCTCTGTCATTCCACAACACTTTTTTCAGACTACTCATCCCCGTTTTTCTCTTATTGGCTGTAGTCTATGTCTCCACTACCTCGCTTCTGTTAACTCATCCTGATGCTATGTCTCTAGGCATCACTCTGGATTTGCTGTTGACGATTCCTCTGGTCTATTTTTTATGCATTCGAAGCACGCCTATTCCAAAAACAACAGTAGTACCCGTAATGGTATTGGGTCTTGGAGTCGGTTTTTTCATCTTACCCCAGAACCACCAAGAGTATTTGATGATTTTTAAAATCTGGATTCTTCCCTTTCTTGAGCTGTTGATTATCGGATATGTGATCTACACCGTCGGGATAACTGCGAAACGTGTAAGGCAAAACCAACAAGAGACACTTGATTTCTTTACTGCTGCAAAACAGGCCTGTAAAGCTATTATACCCAATAGACTTGCTGTTTTTGTTGCTACAGAGCTTGCTGTATTTTATTATGGCTTTTTTCACTGGAAAAAAGTACCTCTATCAAAAAACCATTTCACATACCACAAAAACAGTGGCTCACTGGCATTGTTAGCTGTCGTGATTTTTCTGGTCTTAATAGAAACAGCTATACTCCACCTCTTATTGATGAACTGGAATATTACCGTTGCATGGGTGCTGTCCGGACTAAGCATCTATACAAGTATTCAGCTTTTTGGCTTCCTTAAATCTTTGACTAAAAGGCCAATTACTGTTACAGAAGATAGTGTTCTGTTGCGATATGGTATGCTTAGCGAAACCACCATAGCCATGCAAAACATTAAATCTGTAGAGCTATCGTCCCTCAAAAGGGATACTACAGTGTCGTTATCACCTCTGAATGACCTGGAAGAGTTCAATGTCGTTATTCATCTGCATGAAGAGCAACAACTTAATGGGGTTTACGGCCTGAAAAAAGTGTTTTCTTCAATTGCTTTTTTTGTAGATGATAAAGAACAATTTAAAAGCTTTGTGGAGCAAAAGCTGCGCTCCTCTCCGCAGGTGTAATTTGCTCTGGAAAACTCTGGCTGTTTGATACAAGCGAGGATACTCGCGCCAGCGGTTGATGGATGGGTTTAAAAAAAGGCAGGCTGTTTCCCACACATTGTAGGGGGAAACAGCCTGCCTTTTCTTTTCATTGTTTTATCTAAAACCTGAGTTTCAATGCCAGGAGAAAATTTCTGCCTGCTTGTGGGTAATAGTAGTTTTCCCGCACTACATAAGACCCGGCCGAATAACCAAATGTATAGCCATTGGATTCGTACTCGTGATCGAGGATATTATTTACCAGCAGGTTGATTTCTATTTCACTAATAAAATCGGTACTAAATCGTGAAGTCAGCTGCAAGTCGTTAACAAAATAAGGATTGATTTTGCGATTTTCATTGGAGGTATTATCTAAGTACTGCTTACCCACATACTTGGATAGCAACGACACTTTCAACGCTTTCACTACTTCAAAACCAAAATTTGAAGCTGCTACTACATTGGGCGAATAAGCTATATCTGTGTCTTTATATTCGTTTTCCACCACATTGTATTCGTCCCACGCCGGACCGTAATCGTACAATACTTCTGTAAAGTTTCTGATTTTGTTTTGGCTAAAGGTTACGTTTCCACTCCAATCCAGACGCTCGGTCAGCTGCACGCCTCCGCTCAACTCTACTCCTCTGCGGTAACTCTCCGGCACATTGGTACGAATGGCACTTCCTACATCGTTTAATGCACCTGTCAACACGAGTTGATTGTCGTAACTCATGTTGTAGAGGTTAAATTCTACTGCGTAGTTTTCTGCGTTTCTCTTATAACCCAGTTCCAGGTCGTTTAATGTTTCGTGCTTGGGATGTGCCACAGCGTCCACAAAATCGTTTCTGTCCGGCTCCCTATTGCCCCGAGCAAACGACACATATACATTGGCCTGCTCATCGAGCTGGTAAGTAAGTCCTAGTTTAGGATTGAAAAAATTGTAATTGTCGCCCGTAGCAATGGGTCGCTGATCGCTATCTATACCTTCGGTATGATAGTTTACTTTTCTCAACTGAGCATCGGCAAACAAATTGAGCTTATCGCTAAGCTGATAGTTGATTTTCAAAAAGGAGTTAAAGTCTTTTTTCTCTCCTACATTGTCATAATAGCGGTCGCCAAGGGTCATATTCGATGCGTACTCTGACCAGATAATCTTACCAAAGTGGTCGCCTGAGTAATAGTGATAGCCTCCTCCAAGCTTAGCTTGTATTTTCTCGCCATTCCAATTCAATCCGTAGGTAAATCCATAGAAGTCATTGTCGAGCCATCGTCTGCGGACTATATCTGCCGACGTGATTTCTTCCGAACCTATCGTTATGTTTTCCAGCCCATAGTCCTCAAAATCATCGTCTTCCTTGAACTGCTCGAAATATCCTCTGCCGTAGGTATAATGCCCCGAAAGATTAAATGCCCACTCGTCGGTGATTTCGTGGTTTAAATGCAGCTGATAATGATCCTGGGCGTAATTGTCTACTTCATTTTCATACGTGTACCAATTGAAGGTGCGTCCGTCATTTCTCAGGTTATTCGCTACTTCGTCACTTACTCCATTGTTGTCAATCACAGCCTGAATGCCGTCTGCATCGTTGGTCAAAACGGCTTCCGGCGTACCATACCAGGCCTGCTGAGTAATCTCTTTTCCTCCAAAGGCCAATGCCTTTACGGTAGTTCTGTTTCCAATATAGGCACCCGACAGGTAATAGGATTTCAAATTGGCTGCTGATCGATCGATATAGCCATCGGATGCTATCTGTGACAACCGACCCTCAAACGACCACTTGCCATCGATCAACCCTGAGTTTACAATCACGTTGTGTTTGCGGGTATTGAATGAACCTACGGTGTTGTTTACCTCTGCAAAGGCTTTTTGTGAAGGTGCACTGGTTTCCAGGTTAACCGTGGCTCCAAAGGCGCCTGCGCCATTGGTAGATGTGCCCACGCCACGCTGTATCTGTATGGAATTGACTGACGATGAAAAATCGGGCATATTGACCCAAAACGTACCCTGAGACTCTGCGTCGTTGTAGGGTATGCCGTTGATTGTAATGTTGACCCGTGTAGGATCACTCCCGCGAATTCTCATACCGGTATATCCTATGCCCGCTCCTGCATCTGAGGTAGTTACCAGCGAAGGGGTAAAATTGAGCAAATAGGGCATATCCTGTCCAATGTTGCGCTCTTCTATTGCCTCTTTGTCCATGTTGGTATAGGCTACCGGTGTTTTGTTGCCGGCTCTGGTACTCGATACAATAATTTCTTCCAGCCCGATGGTTTTCAGGCTATCCTGTAGTGCTGCGTCCTGCGCATGCATTACACCCGACAATAGCACAGCCGCTACTGCCAACAGCATAATTTTTCTCATGTGTGTTCTTAATTATTCGGTTAAACAAAACAGCCCCAAGGGGTCGGAACTGCCATTACGTTTTACCATACCTCCCTTCGCCGGCATTACCCGGAGCAGGTTCAATGGGTATATTCTCAGCCCGTAAGTGGGCACCCCTTATTGTTTGCAAAGGTAGAGGGAAAGGGACAATATAAAAATTGAACCCTCTTTTAGATCATTTTCACTAACTTCTCCAAATACTCCGCATCGACCTTATCGAAAGTATTGAGTTGGTCGCTATCGATATCGAGCACCATGGTTACCTGTCCGTTTTTTTGTACAGGTACTACTATTTCTGATCGGGAATCGCCACTACAAGCGATATGACCCGGAAACTTATCCACATCCTCCACTACTATAGTTTCAGCTTTTTGCCAGGCTGTGCCACATACGCCCTTTCCTTTCCGGATGCGGGTGCAGGCAATCGGCCCTTGAAAAGGTCCCAATACAAGTTCCTCATCTTTAACCAGATAGAAGCCCACCCAAAGGAAGTCGAAAGTTTGTTTGAGTGCAGCAGATATATTGGCCAGGTTGGCAATCTGATCCGTCTCTCCCTGAATCAGCGCTTCCAGCTGGGGTAGCAGTTCTTCATACCGCTGTGCTTTGTCTGCCGATAGGGTAATATGAAGCTCTTCTGCCATTACTTGTGTCTTTCTTCCAGTATTTTCACCACGTCTTTCAAGGTATAGCCTTTGGCTTGCAGCAATATCAGGTAGTGGTAAAGCAGGTCTGCAGATTCGTTGAGAAACAACTCTTCGTTATCATCTTTGGCCTCTATCACCACTTCTACCGCTTCTTCGCCTACTTTTTGGGCTACCTTGTTGATCCCTTTTTGGAAAAGTGAGGAGGTGTATGATTTTCCTGACGGGTTGTTTTTCCTGTCGGCTATAACGTCTTCCAGTCGGGATAAAAACCCATAAGATGCTTGATTATCTTCTGCCCAGCAGGTGTCTGTTCCTTTGTGGCATGTGGGGCCTACCGGTTTGGCTTGCACCAGCAGTGTATCTTCATCACAATCGTTTTTGATGCTTACCAGTTCCAGAAAATTTCCGCTTTCTTCCCCCTTGGTCCAAAGCCTGTTTTTACTTCGGCTATAGAAAGTCACCTTACCTGATTCTACAGTTTTATCATAGGCTTCCTGATTCATATAGCCCAGCATCAGTACCGATTTAGTATTCGCATCCTGTACTATGGCCGGTATCAGCCCACTTCCTTTATCAAAATTTATTTTCATGTTTTTATTCTTTATCATCCACGTTCTGGTGGATTTTACTACGATTATTTAATCGTAGACGTTTTTTCTTACTATTAAAATACACTTAAAACCTCATCGGTATACCCTGCTTTGCCAGGGTACTCTTCAGGTCTTTGATTTCGATTTCCTTAAAGTGAAATACACTGGCGGCCAGTGCTGCATCGGATTTTCCATGCACAAAAGTATCGGCAAAGTGCTGAATGGTGCCGGCTCCTCCCGAAGCTATTATCGGTATATTGAGCATCTCCGACATTTTAGCCAGTGCCTCATCTGCAAACCCGTTTTTTGTGCCATCGTGATCCATGGAGGTAAAAAGAATCTCACCGGCTCCCCGCTCTTCGGCTTCCTTTACCCAGTCGAACAAGTCTATCTCGGTGGGCACTTTTCCTCCTACCAGATGTACCTTCCATTGCCCGTCTATCTGCTTGGCGTCTACTGCCAATACGATACATTGTGCTCCAAACTCGTTGCTCAGCTCGCTAATGAGTTCCGGCCGTCGTACGGCTGCTGAATTGATAGAGACTTTGTCTGCTCCTGCATGCAAAAGTATATTGACATCCTCCTTGCTGGATATACCTCCTCCTACAGTAAAGGGTATGCTCACCTTCCTGGCTACTTTTTCTACCATTTCAGCCAGGGTTTTGCGTTTTTCTCCTGTGGCTGTAATGTCCAGAAAAACCAATTCATCTGCCCCGTTTTCAGAATATATAGCTGCCAGTTCCACCGGGTCGCCTGCATCAATCAGGTTTTCGAAGTTGACCCCCTTTACTGTGCGGCCATCCTTTACATCGAGGCAGGGTACTATTCTTTTAGTCAACATATTTTCTCAGGTCTGCTAGAGTTATTCTGTTTTCGTAGATGGCCTTACCAATGATTACTCCATCTGCTCCGATTTCGATCAGTGGGTCGATCTCGTCCAATTCGGTAATACCTCCACTGGCTACTACTTTCATATCCGGAAATCTGGAAAGGATTTTTTTGTACAAATCGAGAGAAGCTCCCTGTAGCATACCGTCTTTGTCTATATCTGTGCTTACCAGGTATTTCAACCCGGCCTCTTCAAAGCTGCCGATAAAATCGTAGATATCTGTATCGGTAGCATCCTGCCAACCTCCTATGGCTATTTTTTCTTTTTTTGCGTCGGCGCTCAGTATCACTTTATCCGAACCGTGTGCCATCAACCAGCTCAAAAACAACTCTCTATTTTTTACGGCTGTACTGCCCACATTGACCTGTGCCGCGCCACTGTTGAAGGCTATATTGATGTCTTCGTCGGCTTTAATTCCTCCACCAAAGTCGATCGACAAATTTGTTTTTCCGGCTATTTTTTCCAGCACTTTCCAATTGACTATCCCCGACGACTTGGCTCCATCCAGATCTACCAAATGCAAATATTTGATGCCATTATCTTCAAATTCTTTGGCTACTTCCAGCGGATCTTCATTGTATATTTTCTTTTGATTGTAATCGCCCTTAGTCAGGCGTACGCACTTTCCTTCTATCAGGTCTATGGCTGGTATTATCCTTATCATAGTGTTAAAAAGTTTTCTATTATTTTCTGGCCTGCTTCACTGCTTTTTTCGGGGTGAAACTGGCAGCCGTAAAAATTGTCTTTTTGTATGGCCGAAGCATACGGGATGGCATAGTCTGTAGTGGCTATGCTATATTCCGAATCAGGCACATAGTAGCTGTGTACAAAATACACATATTCGCCTTCTTTTATTCCTTTAAACAATGGGCTTTTAAGATTTGATATCTGATTCCATCCCATATGTGGCACCTTTATGTTTCCGCTTATTTTTTTTACCGTAAGGGGAAAAACACCAATACCGTCGGTATCGCGCTCTACTGAGTGAGCACACAAGAGTTGCATGCCCAGACATACGCCCAGCACCGGCTGGGTTAGTGTGGGTATTAGTTTTTCCAGTCCATTAGTCGTAATGGCACTCATGGCACTTCGGGCTTCTCCCACACCCGGAAAAATCACTTTATCGGCCGATAAAATGTCTTCGTGAGCACTGGTAAGCAATGGCGACACGCCTAATCGCTCAAGGGCAAATTTTACCGATTTTACATTCCCGGCACCATAGTCTATGATTACTACTTTGCTCATTTTACAACATTCCTTTAGTGCTGGGCAAAATCATTTTTTCTACATCGCGCTTTACAGCCATTTTGATGGCTTTGGCCCAGGCCTTAAAAATTGCCTCTATTTTGTGATGTTCATTTACTCCCTCTGCTTTTATGTTGAGGTTGGATTTGGATGCGTCTGAAAACGACTTGAAGAAGTGATAAAACATCTCTGTGGGCATCTTGCCTACCATCTCACGTTTGAACTCTGCGTCCCATTCTATCCAGTTTCTTCCTCCAAAATCGATGGCTACCTGTGCCAGGCAGTCGTCCATAGGCAGGCAAAAGCCATAGCGTTCCATGCCCATTTTGTTGCCTACTGCCTGAGCGAATGCTTCGCCCAGCGCAATGGCCGTATCTTCTATGGTATGGTGCTCATCTACTTCCAAATCCCCGATTACCTTGATGTTGAGGTCTATCAGGCCGTGCTTGCCCAACTGATCGAGCATGTGGTCAAAAAATTTGATGCCGGTATCAATATTTGTTTTTCCTGTGCCGTCTAGGTTGAGCGAAATGGCTATATCTGTCTCGTGGGTTTTGCGCTTTACTGCTCCTTTGCGGGCGCCCCCTTTCAGGTATTCGTATATTTTTTGCCAGCTGTCGGTTTGCAGCACCTGCACATCCTGATCGAAAGGTTCCGTGTCTGCGGAAGCTATAAAAATACCTTTCGCTCCAAGGTTTTTTGCCAACTCGATATCCGTTTTTCTATCTCCGATAACAAAGCTGGCAGCCAAATCATATTCTTCAGTCATATATTTGGTCATCATACCTGTGCCGGGTTTTCTGGTAGGTAGGTTTTCCTCAGGAAAACTCTTATCTATAAGAATATCGTCGAAAATTATGCCTTCATTTTCGAAAGCCTTGAGCATTTTGTTGTGTGCCGGCCAAAAGGTGTCTTCGGGAAAGGAATCTGTTCCCAGGCCATCCTGATTGGTAACCATCACCAATTCGTAATCCAACTCTCTGGCGATTTTAGAAAGGTTCTGAAAAACTCCGGGGTAAAACTCCAGCTTTTCCAGGCTGTCGAGTTGGTAGTCTTCGGGTGGTTCGATTACTAGTGTGCCATCCCTGTCGATAAATAATGCTTTTTTCATCGTTGTTATTTCTTTTATCAGCTGGTCAAATCTATCTTTTCCAATGCTGCTATTAGCTTGTCATTTTCTTCCGGTGTACCTACTGTTATTCTGAGGCAGCCTTCGCAGTGCAATTCTCTGGACCGGTCTCTCACTATGATGCCCTGTGCCATGAGTATATCAAACACCTCTCGTGGTTTTTCGAATTGTGCCAGAAAAAAATTGGCATCTGAGGGTACTATACCCTTCACCAGTGGCATAGCAGCCATCGCTTTTTCCAGTCGTGTTTTTTCTGAAAGAATCAGTGCCAGGTTTTGCCGAAACTGCTCTTCATTGTCCAGCACTTCGAGTGCTTTCTGCTGAGTAAGCTGATTGATATTATACGGCGGTTTTATTTTGTTCAGTACTGCTATGATTTCTTGTGAAGCAAAACAAAGCCCTAGTCGAATACCGGCCAGTCCCCATGCTTTGGATAGGGTTTGGCAAACAATCAGGTTGGGAAACTCGCTCAACCGATGAATCCAGCTTTTCTTTTGAGTAAAATCAATGTATGCCTCGTCGATTACCACTACTGTATTGGTATTTTTTAGCAGTCTTTCTATCACCTCATCATCCAGGTTGTTTCCTGATGGGTTGTTGGGCGAGCAAATAAGCAATAGCTTGGTTTGCTCATTTATCTGACCGAGCAGGGCTTCATAATCGAGGCTAAAATCCGGCTTAAGTGGTGCCAGTTTGTTTTCTACATTGTTGATATCGGCCAGTACCTGATACATGCCGTACGTAGGTGGTGCTGATACTACATTGTCCTGCAGGGGTTCGCAAAAAGCCCTGAATATCAAATCCAGCACTTCGTCGCTACCATTGCCCAACAGGATGTTTTTTGCATTTACTCCTTTGATATCGGCCAGCCTTTCTTTCACCCGGTTTTGATACGGGTCAGGATAGCGGTTTACTCCATTTTCAAAAGGGTTTTCATTGGCATCCAGATACACATCGGCACTGCTGCTAAATTCGTCTCTGGCTGAAGAATACGGTTTTAGCGCTTTCACATTTTCCCGTACAAGTGCTTGTATGTCCATCATCCTTTGAGTTGAGCCAGTCGTAGTGTTACTGCATTTTTGTGAGCCTGTAGCCCCTCAGCTTCTGCCATGAGTTCTATTGCCGGGCCTATGGCCTGTATACCTTCTGCACTGATCTTCTGAAACGTAACTTTTTTAGTAAACGCATCCAGGTTAACGCCACTGTATGCTTTGGCATAACCGTTGGTCGGTAGGGTATGGTTTGTTCCTGAGGCATAATCGCCGGCACTTTCGGGAGTGTAGTTGCCTACAAATACCGACCCTGCACTGATCAGGTTGTTCAGGTAAAATTCTTCATTTTCGGCAGCCAAAATAAAATGCTCCGGCCCATAGGCATTGATAAAATCGATGATGTCCTGATCTTTCTCAAACGAAACCAATCGCGAGTTTTCTATCGCTTTTTGCGCTATTTCTTTTCTGGGCAGCAGCTCTATCTGCCGGGCTACTTCCTCCTCTACCCTGTCGAGCATGGTGCTTTCGTTGGTCACGAAAATCACCTGGCTGTCGCCACCGTGCTCTGCCTGCGACAGCAGGTCGGACGCTACAAAGGCCGGATCTCCGGATTTGTCGGCCATTACGAGCAATTCGGATGGGCCGGCAGGCATATCTATGGCCAGACCGTATTGTGTAGCGGCCTGCTTGGCTGCCGTTACGTATTGATTGCCAGGGCCAAATATCTTATTGACTTTTGGTACCGTTTGCGTGCCAAAAGTAAGTGCTGCTATGGCCTGTATGCCTCCTACTTTCACTATTTTGCTTACTCCTGTAAGCTCTGCCGCATAGAGTATCTCGTTGGCTACCTTACCGTCTTTTCCCGGAGGGGTACACAAAACTATTTCTTTGCAGCCCGCTATTGTAGCTGGTATAGCCAGCATGAGTACCGTAGAAAAAAGTGGCGCTGTACCTCCCGGTATGTAGATGCCTACTTTTTCGATAGGCCGGGCTTCCTGCCAGCAGGTGACCCCCGGCACAGTTTCTACTTTTGTAGGTTGTATGGCTTGTGAGGCATGAAACTTTTCAATGTTCTTTTTGGCCAGCTCAATAGCTGCTTTTAAATCTGCCGGCACATTGGCAGAAGCCAGAGCAATTTCATCCTTGGTAGCTTCCAGCTGCTCCAGGTTTACTTTGTCAAACTGCGCCGTATATTTTTTCAGTGCCTCGTCTCCGTCTTTGCTCACTTCAGCAAAAACAGCCTCAACTACCTGACGCAGGTCGCTATTGTCTACTTCGGGCCTTGTGGTTATCTGTGGCCATTGCAGCCTATCGGGATTGATGATTTTTTCCATCGCCGTATCTGTTTTAGAGTACCATTTTTTCGATTGGCACTATGAGTATGCCTTCAGCTCCTGCTTCTTTCAACTTATCGATCACCTCCCAAAATTTCTTTTCATCTATCACTGTGTGTAGCGAACTCCACCCTTCTATGGCCAGAGGCATTACGGTTGGGCTTTTCAGTACGGGCAGCAGACTACTTACTTCGTCTATCTTATCGTTGGGTACATTCATGAGCACATATTTAGATGATTTGGCTCTCAGCACAGAGCGCAATCTAAATAACAGTGTATCCAGCAATGCCTCTTTATCTTCACTGAGTTCCGTGTTTTTTACCAAACATGCATCTGATCGGAGTATTTCTTCTACTTCTTTCAGGCCGTTTTTAAACAGTGTACTGCCTGAGCTTACCAGATCACATACTACATCGGCCAGGCCTATGTTTGGAGCGATCTCCACCGAACCTGATATCACGTGAATTTCTGCCTCAAGATTGTTTTTTTTCAGGTATTGCTTGAGTGTGTTGGGATAAGAAGTAGCTATCTTTTTGCCTTGCAAATATTGTGGTCCTGTATAATCCACATCTTTAGGCACGGCCAATGACAAGCGACATTTAGAAAAACCCAGGTGCTCCACAATCTCCACATTTTTTTCCTTTTCTATCAGTAGGTTTTCTCCTACTATGGCGATATCTACCACTCCGTCTTCGAGGTACTGGGGAATGTCTGAGTTTCTCAGGTAAAGCACTTCTATCGGAAAATTGCTGGCGCTGGCTTTTAGCTGGTCTTTGCCATTGTCGATGTAAATGCCACAGCTTTTAAGAATACCAATAGAGTCTTCGTTTAACCGTCCTGATTTTTGAATTGCGATTTTTAGCTTGTTCATTGTTTTTAGTGTTGTGCCTGAGTAATCCTTTGGAACAAAAAATCCCGCCTGATTAACTCAGACGGGATTATAAATATTTTTTCTATAGACAAAACATCACTTCCACGACTGAGCGCTTGCTGGAAAATGATGATGATGTCTTTTGTTTGTTTTCATGGTTCTTTATTACAGCGGCAAATATATAGGCATAATTATAAATATGAAATGCCATGGGAATAAAATTGGTGCTTTGCTCACGTATCCCTGTTAAAAGAAAAACCCTAAAGCCACTACCGGCAGATTTTCTTCGTCGGTAAAAGCCATGGTAAACGACAACACGGCCTTGCCTAGTGGGGCTACATACACTCCCCCTCCGGCACTATCGTGCCAGGTAGACGACTGCTCTCCATCTACCCACACACGGCCGATATCGTGAAAGCCCAGTATACCAAACTGACCGGGAAACAGATAACTCCTGAAATCAAACAACTTGATCCGAAGGTCTATATTGTTATAAAAGTTCGTTTGTCCATAGAAGCGTGTGCGCCGAAATCCTCTCAGGTTTTCTTTACCCCCTAAGGTGGTGGCGTTATAAAATTCATCCGGCGTAATGTCTGAAAAATTGTGCGCGCCTCCCACTCTCCAGGCCAGTGTGGTACGTGCAGGATACTTAAAACTGTAATAGAATGATACTGACGACCGGGCCGTGTGATAATCCGACGACAGGCTATTTGTGCCTTTGAGCAATTGTACCTCTGTATTCCAGTATATTCCTCTTGTGGTAAGTTGCCGATTGTCCCGGGTGTCTACCTCCAGGCTTGAGTACAGGCCGGCATATCTTCGGTCCGTATCAAACAACCTGGCCGAACCCCAACCCGACTCTGCCAGGTATTGGGCATGGTGCTCTTCTACCGATACGCCTCTATGCTCTGCCCCCACAGCAAAGCGAGCATGTGCTCCAAGCTGATTAATCAGTGTTGCCCGGTAAACAGTGTTTTCGAAGCGCACCCGATAATAATCTATGTCACGGTTTTCAACATCGTAAAACGAGTTGTTGCCTATCCCAAAAAAGTTGTTGACAAAAAAAGGCTTTCGTACGTCGGCCAACAAGCCCAGATCCCACCGGCCTATTGCATCAGTAAATAATCCATCGTACTTAATATTGAATGCGTGGGTAGCAAAAGCAAAATTGGCTCTGAAAATATGCCTGGCCGCAAAGGGGGATTTTCGCCAGCCTTGTTTGGTGAAAATAAAACCTCCGCCTATAAATATACCATCGTCCCGGTTGAACTGGCCATCGAGCAATGGCATCACCACATCGTATTTGTAAGCCATCCTGTCGTGCCTGTGTATAGCCGGATCTGTAGTGAGTTTTGCAGACACTTTTTTAGGGGCATCAGACAAGTTTGTGTCCGGTGTGTCATACACTTTGGCAGCTATACCTGCTGTAGCTGCACCCCTCACTTCATCTTTTCCTTCTCCACTGATTATGCGGACCTTTATACCACTTTTTTCTTCTCCATCGAGCACAAACTGATCTTCACCGTCTCTACCGTGCAGCCGTATTTCTTTCGTTTCTTTTTTGAAAAATGTTCTATCATAGATTACCTGCTTTACATTGCCTTTTTTGGATATTTTGCTGACTTTTACCCGCAATACTCCGTCCCCCAGACTCGTCACCTCAAAAAGCTCATCCTTATCACTCCCCATCACGTCCACTTCTCTTGCCAGGTATTCGTATAGTTCAATTGCCGCCGGCATTAAATTGTCTCTACGGGCTTTTAGCCTTCTGGCCGTTTGCAGCCCTGTGAGCTCATAAATAGGTGCCGGCCACTGTGCTACCGCATGATCTATCGCTTCGTCGGTTAGGAGCGCCTGAAGTTGTGTGACGGCTTCTTCCCAATCTGATCGCGACATGGCTGTGAGAAATGACCGATCGAAATAGCGGGCATTAAATGCCAATCCGGGAGCCCAACGAATGTCTTCATTAAATCCCTCTACTTTGGGCATTGCCCAGCGCCGGCTTACTATTTTAGGCATTATGCCTTCATTGACAAAAAATGCCTGATCGCGATCGCGAGGAATGGGCCGGTACATTTTTCCCTTATCTTCTTCAAAAGAAGCCCACCGCCACTGGTCATCGTGACGATCCCAGTCGGCTATTACTATATCAAACAGGCGCGACTTTAGCACCCAATGCTGATCAACTCTGTTGTCGTTATCGTCTTGCAGTTCTTCCAGTACTTCGAGCGTATTTACCAGATCATCCGACCCTCCAAACTCATCTGTATCGCTCCAGTCTTTAGCCGGCCTTTCTTCAAAAAGCGCCAGTGTATTGGCAAACTTTTCCCTGTAATCTCCCAGCGCAGGATCATCCGGAATGTATACCACTCTGGGATTGGTATGGTAAATACCTGCGGCTTCCGCCAAAAAAGGCACTATGAGTGCTCCGTAGGGATGTGATGCCGAAATCTGATCCTGAACAATGGATACGGCTATCGTTTGCCTGAGCAACTCGGGCATGGCATTGATAGCATATTTCTCTATCGAACGCAATACATACTGTTTACCGTCTTTGGCTTCCAGCCTTAGCGACTTGGTTTGCATGCCTCCTCCAACTTTTACCGGTGTTAGCCCTCCTTTTTCTTTTTGTATGTCAAAAACCTCTATATCGATTTTTCGCTCCCACACATCCCGGTAGTTTTTTCCCAACCACGCCTGTTTGGTTTTTCCTGCTTTGTATTGTAATGAAGCTGGTTTCGTTACTGTTTTGTCTACCGGAGCTTTTGCTGTTTCTCTATTTTTATCCGATTGGGGAGTAAAAGCCGAAAACACCTGAGCTTCGTATGCTTTTTTTGCTCCTTGTTCGCCTGTAGTCCAGTAGGTTGTCTTGATGCTTCCATCAGCAAAATAATCGAGCTGTACAAAGCCGGTCTCTGAAGCAGCATACCGGGCATACTTTCCCTGGGCTACATATGTGGTTTTAGATCCCGAACCACTGACTATATAATGTACACTGTCTTTCACTATATGCTGCAACGAATGCTCGTGCCCGGCCGCATATATGGCGTTTTTGTGTTTTTGCAGATATTGCTCGAGGGTGTTGCGGATGGCCTTATATTGTGGATGGGGAATGTCCTGAATGTTGCCTATAACAGAGCGAAACAAGGGATATATTGAGCCAATACCCGGCAATGGAATGTACAGGTTTTTTTTGGCTGCCGTCAGTGGAAAAATGTGATCTTTGAGAGGGTATTTCCCCCCATGCGACCCGTAGCTATATAGTGGGTGATGTGCGGCCAAAATTACCCTCTCGTTGCGATGCTTTTGCAGAAGTGCTTCTATCTCCAACAGCACTTCTACTTCAGTTTTGTTATCGCAGGAGCTTTCTTCTCCGGGCTTTTCATATTTGTGTAGCAACCACTGCATATCGAACATTATGAGCCAAAGCCCCGGGGCTAGCTGACGCTCGACTGGTCCGGGACACCCGTCGCGAGGCTGAAACACTTCTTTGCTTTGGTAATAGTCCGTAACAAACTTCTGCTGATTGAGCACATGCTGCCACCCTTCCTGCTTTCCTTTTGCCCAGTCATGATTGCCGGGAATCACATATACTCCACCGGTATGCGCTGCGGCTACTTCAAGCTGGCTTACCAGCTTTTGTTCTTGCTCCTGTCGGTCGGGGTGATTTTTGTCTGCCAGTCCTTTTGGGTAGATGTTGTCTCCCAAAAAAATGAGCGTGTTGTTTTGGCCAGCACGCCGAAGCTGCTCCCTGAGTGTCTGTAAATTTGCTCCAGCCAGGTCTGGTTCTCCGGCATCCCCTATCAAAAACACGGTATGAGCTGGTGATTGATTCTGAGCAAATACGCTATGGGTAAACAGCCCTGCAAGCAGGGAAAAAACCATCCCTAAACGACCTGCTTTTTGCACTATACTGTGGTATTTCATTCGTACTTCATTTCAAACTTCAAAATATACCCTTTGTCTCCTTCCCCCTCGCTTGCGATAAAGAGATCTCCTTTTGGAGAAAAACAAATGCCTTCGGGCTGACCCAATACCCCGGACGAAATGGGATAGCTGGCAAGGAGCTGGCCGGATCTATCTACGACCAGCAACAGCTTGCCTGTAGAGGCAAGAATATAAAAATGGTCGTCGATGGGATGCAGCGCTATGCCCGAAGGTTTAAAATTGATGCGGTTTTCTTCATAAGCGTTGTTTTTGTGGGCTTCCAAAAAGTTTTTGATTTGTTTTTTAGTAATGCTGAAAAATGGCTTTTCTTCCATCTTCTCTGTTTCGGGATCAAATACGAATGCTGCCTGACCTTTTATTTCTTTTTTGTCGTACGACGACTCTCCCTTGCATACAAGCAAGAGCTTGCCCGTTTTTGCGTCCATGCCCAGGCCTTCAATATTGTTTTTCTTTCCCAGCGGGGTATTTATCTCTTTGGTGTCTGCTTTTCCTTCCACATTAAAGCGGTAAATGTGCCCCTTGCTGCTAACCACATACGCGCGAGTGTCTATCACTTCCAACCCTTCATAATCTCCCGGCTTCCAGAACTTTTGCGTATGCACAATTTTACGCTCGCGATAATCGTATAAAAACAGCTTTCCGTCTTCATCCTGCACACACCCCAACACTCCATCGCTTACGTATGTGAGTCCTGACACTTCTTCGAGCGCATAGGGCAGGAAATATTTTTGCTGATAATTTCGCAGGTCATAGCTTGCTTTGCCTTTTGGTTTTACTAAAAACAGCTTTTCGGCAATTACCCTTCCGGGAGGTTGACAAGCCAGTAACAAAGCCATCAAACCGCCCAGGGTCAGTATTTTTTTCATATATAAATTTTTTGCGTTTTGATCGTTCGTCTTCCAAACGTATATATGCATACGACGAAAATAAAATTAGGCATTGTTTAGTTCATTATTTATTAACTTGTTTCATTATTGCTTTTTACTATGAGTGAAAAAAACAACATTCTTGCCGAAACGGCCCGGTATGCTGAGCAGGTACTGATAGAAAAAGTGCCCAAGGAACTAAGCTACCACTCGCTACAGCATACGCGCGATGTAGTAAAGGCTACTGAAGAAATCGGTAAAGGGTGTGGACTAAGCGAAGTAGATCTGGAAACTGTGCTGATTGCAGCCTGGTTCCACGATCTGGGGTATTGTGATTCGCTAGACGAGCACGAGCTAAAAAGTGCCGAAATGGCTCGAAAGTTTCTCAGGCAATATAATCTAGAGGAAGAGCGGGTGAGCCAGGTAGAAGGATGCATTTTGGCAACAAAAATGCCTCAGCAACCTGCCAACCTACTGGAGCAAGTACTCTGCGACGCAGATTTGGTACACCTGGCATCTCAGGAATACTGCGAACTGGCCGAGAAGCTAAAAGATGAACTTGCCTACTCTAAAAACATGAATCTGACCAAACAAGATTGGTGGGCTATCAATCTGCAGTTTATTCAGGAGCAGGAGTTTTTTACTGACTATGCACAAGAGCATTTTGCTGAGGGAAAAAAACAAAACCTACAGCTGATAAAAGCTCAACTAAAACAATGGAAACAAAAAAACAAGGTGGACGACAAAGAGAAAAAAAATAAAAAAGGGCAAAAAACCGGAAGGGGTGTTGAAACGATGTTTCGGCTAACCAGCAAAAACCACCTGGATTTGAGTAATATGGCTGACAACAAAGCCAACATTATGATTTCGATCAACTCCATCATTCTGTCGGTTATCGTTACGGTGCTCATTCGCAAACTCGAAGAATACCCCCACCTGATCGCCCCTACTCTCATCATGACTGTGGTATGTCTTACCACCATCGTTTTTGCCATCCTTTCTACCCGACCCAATGTCACCAAGGGGCGGTTTACCCGTGAGGATATTCACAATAAAAAAACCAATCTGCTGTTTTTTGGCAATTTTCATAATATGAGCCTGGAAGACTATGAATGGGGTATGAAACAAATGATAAACGACCCAGACTATATCTACAGCAGCCTAATACGGGATATCTACTTTTTGGGTGCTGTGCTGGGCAAAAAATACAAAATGCTCCGAATTGCTTATACCTTTTTCATGTTTGGATTTGTGTTTGCGGTGCTCTCTTTCATTTTTGCTGAGGTTTTTCTCAAAACTCAATACAGCTACTAATCCGGCTTAACTTCCCTCGGCGTATTTCGTATGATCGTTTTCGGTTAATCACTACAATACTATGTGTCTGATTCTTTTTTCGTGGAAAAACCACGCCAAATACAAATTGGTTTTAGCTGCCAATAGGGACGAATTTTACGACCGTCCTACCGCTGCAGCACACTACTGGAACGAACACCCCGGCATACTGGCTGGCAAAGACCTGCAAGCAGGAGGCACATGGATGGGGTGGGAAAAATCAGGGCGACTGGCTGCCGTAACAAACTATCGCGACCCTCAAAGTTTAGACCCCAAGGCGCGCTCGAGAGGGCAGCTCACATTGAACTACCTCCTATCTGCTGACCAGCCGGAAAAATACCTCCGGAAAATAAAGGCTTCCGGCGTTCACTACAATGGATTCAATCTTTTGGTAAGCGATCGTGACAGTATGTTTTATTACAACAATGTAAACCATCAAATCACAGAGGTAACGCCGGGTACATACGGACTTAGCAATGGTTTTTTCCAGGAAAACTGGCCTAAACTAAAGAAAGGCCGGGACGCTTTACAACAAGTGATAGATTCGGACGACATCCGGGAAGAACCTTTACTGGATTTGCTCACCGACAGTCAGGTGGCCAACGACGAACTACTGCCTAAAACCGGCGTGCCCCTTGAGTGGGAGCGTGCACTTTCTCCTCTTTTTATCCAAACCGAAAAGTATGGTACCCGCTGTTCTACTGTTATCCTTGTAGAGCATTCGGGTCACGGTGTTTTTGTGGAAAAAACATACAATAAAGACCTGAGTACTTCGGTAAAACGATTTGAGTTTTAGTAATTGCGGTAAAAGCCACGCAAGCGGTCGGTTAGTCTCACATAAATTGGTCTGGTAAACTCCAAAAAGAGCTGTCGGTGTGGTGGTGGAGCTATTTTAGCATTTTTCACGATCTGCAGGTCTTCTTTGCTAAGCGCTCTTTTGTCGCCATTGTAAGAGCCCCATTCGTTGAACCACACAAACTCACCCGGAAAATTTTCTAGCAATATACGTGAGCCGTTATATCCTTTTTTTATTTCCAGGCTCAATATGCCTTTCGAAATTACCTGCATTCTATTTACTGTCATTTCGGCTTTTACTACTCCCATCACGTCTTTTTTCTTGCCGTCATCGAGCGTCACCTCGCCTACCTTCAGGGTGTCGCTTTTTACTTCACGAATCTGCTGTAGCGTGTGGGTTTCGCCTACCGTAAAATCATCGAACTGCATGCGTATTACCTGATCCGGATTTTTTATGCCTTCTTTTCTGGCTTGCGAATAGGAGTAAAACCGCACAAATTCGTTGTTTTCGAGCTGTCGCAAAAAGCCAGCGACCTCATCGTGAAAACGTTCTCCACTCTCGTTGTAGATGCGCGATGGCACAGCCACCTGATCTACAACCACTTTCAATGTGGCGGCATATTTTGCCTCTGCGAGTTTATCCTTTACATCGCGGAAGTCCTGCACAAAAGCATCCGCATCCAGAAAATGAAAGTATGCCGTTTTTGCGCTTTGACGTGTAGGGTTGGCCAGTGCCCTCAATCCGGCATCATACTGCTCGGCTGCTGCATTTTGTTTTGCCTGATCCAGGTATGCATAGTAGTTGCCGGGGTTTGGAATGATATCGCGTGCTGCAGGAGAGCGCTGAATCTGCTCATACATGCCGTTGAGTTTATTGTAGATGTGTACCGTTTCGGTATAACGAAAAGGGTGATTGGCCGCCTGTAGGTTTTTTATCTTTGTCAGAAAAGATTCCTTGGCCAAAGGATACGCCTGCCTGAGTGTTTGCCTTGCTTTTTTATTGCCGGGATTGCTTTTTAGGCGCTCCACAGACTGAAATACAGCATTGTAGTAATTTCCTTTTTCGAGCATTTTCTTACCCGAAGAACACGCCGAAACTACAGCAGCGACAAATACTAGCAACAAAAAATATTTAGCAGGTTGGTTCATGATGGTATGGTTTTGAGAAAAACGAATTTAAAAAAAACCGTTGAGTTTATCATAGAAATAAACAAAGCCGGACAAATTTAATTGCCCGGCTAAAATTATAGATCGCTAAAACTACGCTTTTTAAAAAGCGTATTGCCACCCCAAAGTAAATACCGATGTGGTTTTCATTTGAGGCCCGTTCAGGTGCTGGTATACAGGAAGGCTGTATTCCAGTGCCACCCTTTGGTTTTTCACCACTCCCGATTGGCCTATCAAATTGATACCTAATGCGCCATCCAATTTTTTTCCTCCCATAAAATCAGGATTGGCCGTTTGCACCGGTAGCATAATGTCATCGTCTATGCCACGGATCTTACCTGTAGTGGTGTAGCGTGCGCGCAACGAAACGCTAACCCATGACGCAAGCCGCTGACTGGCCCAAAAGGTCATATTCAGTTGGTTGCCCAACTTATAGTCTTCCCTGTTTTCTGCCAGACGAACCACTCCGGATATCTGAGCTCCCCAGCCGGTATTGCCACTGAGCGATGCATAGGTAATGCCCGGCAGGGCATCCCATGAACCCGATCCCAACTGCATGGGATATGGCGAACGCACCGTTGGCCGCATATTCATAGGGGTTAGCACCTGATCTTCCTCTGTTATCGAACCGGTAGGCAAACTTATACCTGCCTGCAGGTGAAGTGTACCCGACTGGATTTTGGCCAGCTTCACCAAAGCACTGAGCTTCACATCGCCTACACCTTTGGTTTGGGTAGCAAATGTGCCCAACTCGTTGGTTCCAGAGCCTCCCTGAAAGGTCAGCAGGCTCATGTCGTTTTGGATGTACATGCCCATAGCCATAAATGTAACACCGTCTGAAGGCGCATACATAGCACCTAGCATGTGCATATTCATAGTCATGCTAAGTGGCACTACCCTCAGTGTAGGTGGCATACCCGGCATGCCCGCAAACCGATTGGCTATGGTGGTGACTATGGTTTCGGGCGACACATCGTCGGTTTCGATACGATTGTCTTTCATCGACATGCGCATATAGCGGTAAGAAAACATCAGTTCTCCTTTTTTATGCAAATGATCCCCCATTACTCCTATAGGAGCATGACTATTGGGTGCTGGTACATTTGATTGAGACTGCTGTGCGCCAGCTTCGCAGACTAGCACGCATAGCAGTGCTGCAAAAATTTTTTTCATGCTTTTAAAATCAATTTTTTTGGTGCAGGGGGTAATCCCCCGCCTGATAAAACTTTTTAAGCTCTGCCAAAAAACTCTTACCTGTACTTTTATTGCCAAACGAATAGCAACGAATAAGCAGGTAATTCTTTGGAGTTAATCTCAGCTGAGCTTACTTACAAGGTGTTGGTCTTGTTTTTTCTAAAAATTGAAATCAAATGCGTGGTGGGTGAAAAATAGCTTGCTGAAAATTAAATGTATACAGATTTGCTATAGCCGTACGGATCTGGGTATGGTCATTTTCAGGTATAAAAACTTCCCCAATAGCGGTGTAGTATAATGAAAAACTTAATCGTTCACTTCCCTTTTCCTGCTTTGACTGTGGGGGGTATTGATCTTTCAACCTTTTGGTCAGATAACAAGACCCACCGCACACTGTAATCGGTTTATCGCGATTTACACACAGTACTTTAGTAATGTATTCTTTGTTGAGGTTGAATTCCAGGTATACCAAAGGAAAGCTCATAGAGCCACACAGCACCAGGGGTATCAACAAAAGGGTAATATGTTTTCTAAACCTTTTCAACCGCTTTGGCGCTACTAGATTGCTGTGGTTTTGCCTCCGTCTACCGGAATGCTGGTACCGTTGATATAAGCTGCTGCCGGAGACGCCAAAAATGCAGCCAATGCGGCTACTTCTTCCGGCTGCCCTATTCTACGTGCCGGTATATCCGCTTCCATTTCATTTATTACTTCATCTCTGGATTGGTTGTTTTTTTGAGCAATGGTATCTATTACATAATCCAATCGCCCTGTTGCAGTAAAGCCGGGCAACACATTGTTGACCGTAATACCATACTGTGCCAGCTCGTAAGAGAGGGTTTTTGCCCAGCTGGCCACAGCACCTCTTACGGTATTGGAAACACCTAAACCCGGTATGGGTTGTTTCACGCTGGTCGATATTATGTTGATAATTCTTCCTGAGCCTTTTTCTTTCATACCAGGGAGAAGCGCCTGTACCAGCAGGTGGTTGCACTCCAAATGTGCCGACAGGGTATCGCTAAATTTTGCATAAGACTCTTCGGCAATCGGTCCTCCGGCTGGCCCTCCGGTGTTGTTGACCAGGATTTGCGGCTGGTTTCCGGCTGCCACATGTTTATCGATTTGTTGGCGAAGCTGACCCGGGTTGGTAAAATCTGCCACCAGATAGCTGTGCTTTTGCTTTTCTTCATTTGAAAGTTGCTGCATCAGCTGCTGTAGTTTTTGCTCATTGCGAGCTACTGCCACTACAGTGGCACCCAAGGCTGCCAGTTCATGCGCTATCGCTTTACCTATTCCTTGTGTGCTTCCACACACTATAGCTTGTTGGTTTGTCAGCTTTATATCCATGGTGCTAAATTATACAGAGTCAGGCATAGAATTCAAACAATAGCAGTGTAGGTTTATTCCTTTGCTCGCAATCCCAACTCGATTACCTGCATGTTTTTTATTTTTCCTTGTTCAAGATCAAAACGCATGATGGTACGCATGCGATGAAACCCATGCCTTCCTGCCGCTCCGGGGTTTACGTACAGTATGTTTTTGTTTTTAGGGTCGGGCATCACGGCACAGATGTGCGAATGGCCGCATATAAACAAGTCGGGCTGCAACGACTGGATAAGCGGGCGAGTACGGGTGTTGTAGCGGGGTGGTTTTCCTCCAATGTGTGTCATCCACACTTTTACTCCTTCACGGAGCATTTTCTGATCTTCGGGAAAGACGGTACGCACCTGGTGGCTATCAATATTGCCATATACTCCATACAGGGGTTTGAATTTTTCCAATTGCTCTATTACGTCGAATGAACCCACATCTCCTGCGTGCCATATTTCATCTACCTCACTGAAGTAATCAAACACTTTGGGGTCCAGATAACTGTGTGTATCCGATATTAGTCCTATTTTCAATGCTATCTGTTGTTTACATGGGTTTGGCGCTCATGTCCGGCCTTATGATCACCATCCACAAACTCATTTTCACTATTTCACCCATATTCTGACATTTTAAAAACCGCGGCTCATCATAGTATTTGTAGAGGTCATTTTTTAGCGATTCTACATTTTTTGGAAATGAAACGGTATCTTCCATCATGGTTTTCATCAGGTCTACCACTCGTTTTCGAGCTACTTTCAGGCGGTTGGCTATCATCGACCGTTCTTCTTTCTGATATTGCTTCACTGTTTCGGGTGTCATGTGTTGCACGCCCAGCTGTATCAGAGGATTGTTTTGCTTAAAGTACTGAGGAAGGTAAATATTTTTGCGCCCTTCGTAGGATTGCTGATCGAAATCGATGGATCGAATTCGGTAGGTCACTTCTTCAAAATCAGGTATCACATTTACTACAAAGTTGCTGGAATGCATATCGCCCAGCAAGCGAACAAAACACCGCTCATTGAATTTGACAAACTCCTTGGCCAGACGAATTTTATTCACTCCTTTTTCGTTCATGTGCTGGCTGATAAACTTATCGCCGGGAATACCCACTATGTGCTCTTCTACCAGCGAATCGTTGTGCACCACGTAACTTATCCTGTTTGGCGACAGCAAGTGCTCTAACTCCAAACCATAAATACGAGACGCATCAGCATGTTTGATATAGAAATAATCAAAGTTGTCATTTACCAAATTCACAATACGCACCCGAAAAGGCTTGGTATTGCCGTAAGCGCACAAGTCTACCCTGTCCACGCTCAGGTGCTTCATCACACTGACATCTCCCGCCGATTTTATTTCTGAATAAATCTTTTTCAGTGCCAGGTGAATTTCCTTCATGTCATCCTGAGGATAAAAAACCGTTTCCCACAGAGTATCCTTGCCGGTATTGTCGTAGAGAGGTATGGAATTGTCGTAGCGTAGCAGGTCGCGATATTCTATAGGCACACGCACCTCTCTTTTGTATTTTTTGAGATACGACCGTAAACCTGAGCTGATCTTGAAAGGAATCTTTTTCTTGCTGATTATCGCCATGACATCATCACTATCTTGCTTTGCTATGCAATTTAGAGTTTTTAGGCGTTTGTTTTCCTGAAAAATTAAAACTGATTTCAGGATTGTTTGTTGAATTTCAACAAAAACTCTGTGCCCTTGTTGATCTCGGAGTGTACCGAAATCACTCCGCCATGCTTACGCATGATTTGCTTAGAAAGGCTAAGCCCGATACCCGAACCTGACTTTTTAGTAGTAAAAAACGGAATAAAGATTTTGTGCAGTGCCTCTTCTTCTATGCCCGGCCCATTGTCTTTTATACTGATCTCAATTTTGTCAGATTCGTTTACATAGGCCGATATAGCCAGTCGGCGTTGTTCTGTCTTTTCATCGTCGTATGCCAGTGCCTGTATCGCATTTTTTACCAGATTTATCAATACCTGCTCAATTTGCTCTTTGTCAACAAAGATGCTGAGATCGTGGGGTTCTATATGTGTGTCAAGCGCGATCTGGTTTTTGTCCATATCATACTTGAGCAGGTTGACAATACTATCTACCAAGGTGGCTACCTGCAGGCATTCCCTGTTGGGTATAGGAATTCGGGTGAGGTTTCGGAAATCACTCACGAATTTGATCAGCCCTTCGCTTCTGCTGTGAATGGTCTTTACCGCCATATAAAAATCCTCCACATCTTCCTGCTTTATTTCTGTAACTTCCATTCCGTCTTTGAGTTGAGATTCAAGCTCACTTTCTACTGTGGCTGCAAGTGAAGAAATAGGGGTTACTGAATTCATAATCTCATGAGTAAGCACACGAATCAGGTTTTGCCAGGCATCCATTTCCTTTTCATCCAACTCACTTTTTATATTTTGGATAGAAATAAGCTTGAACTCTTTGTGCATCTGCACGAGTTCGATGGCATATATTGATAGCTGTACCTCCTCCCCGTCTCTTTCTATTTTGATCAGATCGCGACCTCCGGTTTGAAGCTCAAGAAAGCTGGAAGCGAGGTTTTCATTGATTTCGTCGAGCTGGCGGATGTTTTTGAGTAGTTCTACATTGAGCAGGTTTTTAGCAGCAGCATTTATAATCTGTACTTCTCCCTCCTTATCAAAAGTGATAATCCCAATAGCCACATGGTGAACTATGGTTTTCAGGTATTGGTGCTGTGCCTCTTTTTCTGCTCTCACCTCTCTAAACTTCCTAATCACATTGTTGAATTCCTGATAAAGTGCATCTTGCGAGGTTCCCGTTTTTCGGGTTGTATAGGTGTGAGAAAAATCGTCGTATTTAATAGAATTGAGAAAACCGGACAACTCCTGATTGGTTTTGTCGAGGTACTTGAAAAGCAGCTGAACCTGAAATCCCAGCGCGATAAACAGCAGTACCTTTGTCAACCCGTAGGAATTGGTATAAAACGCATTGACCAACAAAAATATGGTGAAAATGAGCAGGGCTATGCGTATCGCTATAGTGGTTTTAAAATTGCTATAGCCCATGTTTTTCCAGCCTTCTATACAGCGATGCACGCGTTAGTCCTAGTTCTTTCGCTGCTTTACTGATGTTACCATTGTGCCTGTCTATGGCTTTTTGGATGACCGACTTTTCTACTTCATCCAGATTAAAAGTATCTATAGTATCTTCGGTACCGCTATCCGGTTTTTGGCTCAAAAAGAAAAAATCTTCCGGCGAAAGCACATCGTCTTCACTCATGATGACGGCACGTTCTATCGCATGCTGTAGTTCCCGAATGTTTCCTGGCCACCTATACTTCTGTAGTTTTTTAGTGGTAGCTGCCGATAGTTTTTTTACCGGCTTCCTATATTTTTTACTATACACACCAGCAAAATGATTGGCCAATAAAGGTATGTCTTCCACTCGCTCACGCAATGCCGGTAAGTGAATTTCTACGGTATTGATCCGGTATACCAAATCCTGACGAAACGTATTTTGCTCTACCATTTCGTAAAGAGGCATATTGGTAGCGCAGATCAGCCTAATATCAACCTGTGTGGACTTATTCGAACCTATGCGTGTAATTTCCCTGCTCTGGATCGCAGTGAGCAGCTTGGACTGCAACGGCAAACTCAGGTTGCCTATCTCGTCTAAAAACAAGCTCCCTTTATGTGCCACCTCAAAACGCCCCGCTCTGTCTTCCTTGGCATCCGTAAAAGAGCCTTTTTTGTGACCAAACAATTCGCTTTCGAACAGTGTTTCTGTAATGGCTCCCATATCTACCCCTACAAAATCATTGTCCTTACGAAGCGATCGCTGGTGTATCGCGCGCGCTATCAGCTCCTTGCCCGTACCATTTTCTCCCAAAATCAGCACGTTGGCATCCGTTTCGGCTACTTTGTCTATAATGTTAAAAACCTTCTTTATTTCTTCGCTCTCCCCTATTATATCCTTAAAAGGCTGGTTCAGATCATCCTGCAACTGCTTTTTGGCTGTTTTCAATGAGTCCACTTCCTTGTAGGATTTTTTGAGTTTGGAGGCTGTAGAGAGTGTGGCTATTAGCTTTTCATTTTGCCATGGCTTCAACACAAAATCCGTAGCGCCCTCTTTCAGCGCCCGTACGGCCATTTCCACATCGCCAAAAGCCGTAATAAGTATGACTACTGCCTTGGGGTCGCGTTCGAGTATTTGCTCCAACCAATAAAACCCCTCTTTACCACTGGTAATGTCCTTACTGAAATTCATGTCCAGCAAGATCACATCGTAGGTGCCATTATTAATCAGAAAGGGAATCTTTCGGGGGTCTTTTTCTATGATTACATTTTGAGCATGTTTTTTCAGCAGCATTTTAGCCGCAAAAAGCACGTCTTCATCATCGTCGATTATCAGTATGTTGCCGAGTTCTTTTTCCACGTTTTTTGTTTTTTTCTTCCCTATCACCCAGTAATGATGCCAAATTTAAAAACATGCCATTACACGCCTTAAAGGGACTTTTGGTGTACGATAGTGTACAATTATGAACAACCCTTTGGGATGTACTGTCTCATAATCGTACACAATTTACGTGATTAGAATGAAAATACAGGCTTGATAAAAACGAAAATTGGGGTGAGGCAAACGGATCGATCAAATATTGATCTTCTTCACCACATTCTCTTGCTCGGCAGTGACCTTTACCACATAGATTTTGTTTTCCCTATCGGAAAAATCGTACTCTCTCTCATTCCCCTCGTTCTCTTTCCACTTGTCGGTACGAATCAGGTTGCCTATAACATCATAGATTTTGATGTCGATATTTTGCGAAGGCTTGTTGGTAAACTTCAGGATAAACTTTCCCTTCTGGCCATGTACCAGTTGGTAGTCGAGCTTTTTGCTGAGTATTCCTTTTTCATAGTCCAGCTTATTTTCTATAGCAACAGGGCGGTTGATTCTTGGCAAAGGTTTGTTTTGCAAACTATCTACCTGACCACCCCCTGATGGCAATGAAAATGTTAGAAAAAGAAATAAACTTAGCAGTGTCATTTATACTATTTGGTTGGAAAATACGTTTGAGCTAAAATCCTGCCAAAATGAGGCAGTTGTTACAAAATATTTTCTACTCTGTAGAAATGACACTGACTGTCAAAAGGTTGTATTTCGTGCGGATAGTTTGTCATGATTCTACCGCCTCCTCTTCGGCGTAAGCATCCACCGGAATACAACTGCAGTATAAGTTTCTGTCACCATAAGCATTATCTACCCTGCCTACACTTGGCCAAAACTTGTTTGCTTTCACATACGGCAATGGATAGATGGCCTTTTCCCGAGTGTAACTATGCTGCCAGTCGCCTGCTATCGCTACCGCTGATGTATGTGGTGCGTTTTTCAGTACATTATCCTTTATGTCATACTCGCCACCGGCGATTTCATCTATTTCGTTTTTGATGCTTAGCAATGCATCGCAAAAGCGGTCCAGCTCTTCCTTGGTTTCGCTTTCGGTAGGCTCTATCATCAAGGTACCTGCCACAGGAAACGATACTGTAGGAGCATGATAGCCGTAATCCATCAGCCGCTTGGCTATGTCTTCCACTTCTATGCCTACAGACTTGAACTCTCTACAATCTACAATCATCTCATGCGCGCATCGTCCGTTTTTTCCGGAATACAATATTTTAAATTCACCCTCCAGTCTGTATTTGAGATAGTTTGCATTGAGTATAGCTGCTTTTGTAGCTTTGGTGAGCCCATCGGCTCCCATCATGGCTATGTACGCATAGGGGATAGCCAATATACCGGCACTGCCATAGGGCGCTGAAGATACTGCCGTGATGGCATGTTCTCCACCGGATTTTACCAGAGGGTTGCCTGGCAAAAAGGGCGCCAGATGCTTTGCCACTCCGATAGGTCCTACTCCTGGTCCGCCTCCTCCGTGAGGTATGCAAAAAGTTTTATGCAGGTTGAGGTGGCATACGTCTGCTCCTATCATTGCCGGACTTGTTAGTCCTACCTGAGCGTTCATATTAGCACCGTCCATATACACCTGACCTCCGTTTTCATGGATAATCTGGCATATCTCTATTATACTTTCTTCAAATACTCCATGTGTAGATGGATAGGTAACCATTAGCGACGACAAGTTTTCTTTGTGCTCAATCGCTTTATTTCTCAGGTCTTCTACGTCTATGTTTCCATATTCATCACAACCCACTATTACCACTTTGTTTCCAGCCATAACAGCACTTGCAGGGTTGGTTCCGTGAGCCGAAGAGGGTATAATCGTGACATTTCTATGCCCTTGTCCCAGGCTCTTGTGGTAGGCTTTGATGACCAGCAGGCCCGCATACTCACCCTGCGCCCCAGAATTGGGCTGTAAAGATGTAGTATGAAATCCTGTGATTTCAGACAGCCACTGGCTGAGTTCACTGATCAACTCCACATAACCCTGTGTTTGATCTACCGGAGCAAAAGGGTGCATGAAGGATAATTCGGGCCAGGTAACGGGTATCATTTCTGCTGTAGCATTGAGTTTCATGGTACATGACCCCAATGAAATCATAGAATGCGCCAGAGAAAGGTCTTTATTTTCCAGCTTCTTCAAATACCTGAGCATCTCATGCTCAGAATGGAAGTTTTGAAATACTTCGTGAGTAAGGTATTCTGATTTTCTTTGAAGATTGTCCGGAAATTGTATCTGCTGTAGTCTGGCTTGCTCCTTTATAGCCTCATGGTCTGCCTGCTTACCAGACAGTGCCTCAAATACCGCTACAACTTCCTGCACATCACTCACTTCGTGGATTTCATCGAATGAAATACCCACGTGTGCATCGTCAAAATACCTAAAGTTTATTTGCTTCTCTTCGGCTATTTTTCTGAGGACTCTCTTTTGGTCCTCCGAGTCTAGTGATATTTTTAATGTATCGAAATACACTTCATTTTTCTGCTCAAAACCGAGTTTTTCCAATTCAGACGCAGCGAGCTTGGCCAGGCCGTGTATTCTGGAGCTAATTTGCTTCAGCCCTTTGGGGCCATGATACACCGCATACATACCTGCCATCACTGCCAGCAGTACCTGAGCTGTACAAATATTGGATGTAGCTTTTTCTCGTCTGATATGCTGCTCTCTGGTCTGAAGAGCCATACGATACGCTTTGTTGCCATTCGCATCAATTGACACGCCGATGACTCTGCCGGGAATCTGGCGTTTGTATTGCTCCTTAGTAGCAAAGTATGCTGCATGCGGGCCGCCAAAACCTTTGGGTATACCAAAACGCTGCGTAGTACCCACCACTACATCGGCTCCCATTTCACCGGGAGGAGTCAGAAGTGTAAGGCTAAGTAAATCGGCACATACGGTCACTGCTATATTTTTGTCTTTGGCAGCTTTTATCAATTCAGAATGATCTTCTACCTTACCATCTGCATTAGGATACTGCAGGCAAATGCCGTAAAGGTCCGAATCGTTTAAATCCAACTCACTCAAATCAGCCACTTGTAAATCGATCCCTATCGATTGTGCCCGGGTTGTGATCACATCCAGCGTTTGTGGGAAAGTGTTTTTATCTACAAAAAACTTGTTGGCGGTCTTTTTTTCTTTTTTTCTAAGACCATGAAGCATAGTCATAGCTTCTGCAGCAGCTGTGCCTTCGTCGAGAAGCGAAGCATTGGCCAGCTCCATGCCTGTAAGGTCGCTTACCATGGTCTGAAAATTGATAAGTGCTTCCAGTCGGCCCTGGGCTATTTCTGCCTGATAGGGAGTATAAGCCGTATACCACCCGGGGTTTTCAAGAATATTTCGTTGGATGACCAGCGGCACCACACAGCCATAGTACCCCAAACCTATAAAGGAATTGAATACCTGATTTTTAGCTACTTTTTTTCGAAATGACTGCAAAAACCTAAACTCATTTACGGGGGCAGGGAGCTGCAAGGGCTGGGTTAACCTAATGTTTGCAGGCACGGTTTCTTCTATGAGTTGATCCAAAGAATCCACTCCGATAGCCTCTAACATGTGTTGTTTATCGCTTGCGTCCGGCCCAATGTGCCTGGATTCGAAAGCTACTCTTTCATTTAAATCAACAGTCATTTCAATGGTTTGTTTTTCTGGTTACTCCTTTGCAACCCACAGTCGTAAAATTTTGTCGCAAATCTAAATTGAAATCCAATAAGTTAAGCTGTTGTTCAAAGTGAATTGAGCTGATCCGTTACAATAGTATACTTTTAGGTAAAAATCCGTCAAGTTAATTGTGCTGGAAATGAGTGCGTAAGTGGAATTGTATGGGTGAGGGTTGAAATAAGGAAGGGAAGTCGATACTTGTGGGATTAGGTACTAAGTACCTATTCCCCACAAGATCTTTTCAACCAGCTATGGAAAGAAAGACATTAATAAATCAATCTTTCTAAAACAATAATAAATCTTAAGGAGGAACAACCCAATATTTTTGGATGAACAAGGTTAAATATTCGACCAATACCTACAATCGATAGACGAATGCTTTAGCGCTTTTTCTTGTGTTTTTTAGGCTTTCTTTTTTTGTCGTGAAAAGCACCTTGATAGGTAGGATCTGCTTTCTTTTTGCGGTAATCAATCTCTCGCAACATAGCCTGCTTCTCTTCAAAAGGCGTTTTCTCTATCACTACACCCTCAGGCGTAGGAGAAGATGGGAGTGTTTTCCCAATCAGCTTTTCTATTTCGCCAATATGGTACTTTTCTGCCTCATTTACAAATGTTATGGCAATTCCTTCATTTTTTGCTCTCCCCGTTCTCCCTATCCGGTGCACATAATCCTCATATATAAGGGGTACATCGAAGTTGATAACATGACTCACCTGAGTTACATCTATGCCACGAGCTGCTACATCGGTAGCTACCAGTGCTTTGATTTCTCCTTCTTTGAAAGCATTAATAGCATTGAGGCGAGTATTTTGGGCTTTGTTGCCATGAATTACACGAACCGACTCTGTGATTTTTCTATGTATAAACTTGTATACATTGTCGGCAGTGGCTTTTGTTTTTACAAAAATGATAACCCTGCTGAACGCTTCCTGACTTAAAAGCTGACCCAACAAATTTATCTTTGTTTTAAAGTTGGGTACATCATACACCAGCTGCTCGATAGTATCTACGGTAGTTGCCTGGGGTGCCACTTCGGCAGTCATAGGAAACTCTAAAAACTCCTCCGACAACTTGAGCACCTCGGGAGGCATGGTAGCAGAAAACAACAAGTTTTGCCTTTTTACAGGTATAATCTCCAAAATCTGACGAATCTGAGGCATAAAACCCATATCCATCATTTTATCGGCCTCATCTATCACCAGCGTATTGATTTTTTTGGTGTGAATAACCCCTCTCCTGTATATATCCATAAATCTGCCGGGTGTGGCCGTAAGCAGGTCTATACCATTTTCAATTTGTTCGATTTGGATTTTGGCTCCTGCCCCTCCATATATAGCTGTGTGGCGTATATCGAGGTATGTGGTGTACTTCTTTATGTTTTCGTCTATCTGTATAGCCAGCTCACGCGTAGGGGCTAATATAAGTGCACGTATATCGTCCCCTTGTGCATATTTTAGTTTCATGAGTAACGGCAGCACAAAAGCAGCTGTTTTTCCTGTTCCGGTCTGTGCTATCCCTAGTACGTCATGTCCGGCCAGGGCCAAAGGAATCGCTTTCGACTGGATGGGTGTAGGTTCTGTATAGCCTGCTTCTTCTATAGCATTGAGCAACTGCCTGTTGAGTTTGAGCGCTTCGAAAGTGGGGATATCTGCCATAGAATAGTGTAGATAATGATTGACCGGTTAGATTTGCATACAATATTATCCATTTTTTATCCCAATAAAGAAAATATGACGCCAACGCTAATAAAGAATGCCAGGATTGTAAATGAAGGAAGCATTATTGATGCTGATATTTTGATATCGGGCCAGCATATCTCCAAAATCGGTAAGGATTTGTCACACGATACCGCTACTGTTGTTGACGCTGCTGGTAAGTATGTATTGCCCGGTGTAATTGACGATCAGGTGCACTTCAGAGAGCCGGGTCTTACTCACAAAGCAGAAATATATACCGAAAGCAAAGCTGCTGTAGCAGGGGGAATCACTTCTTTTATGGAAATGCCCAATACCGTGCCCAACACGCTGACCCAGGAGCTGTTGGAAAACAAATATAAGATTGCTGAAAAGCAGTCTCTGGCCAACTATTCGTTTTTTATGGGTGTATCCAACGACAACCTGGAGGAAGTGTTGAAAACGAACAAGCTAACCGTATGCGGAATCAAGGTTTTTATGGGTTCCTCTACTGGCAATATGCTGGTAGACGATGAATCTACTATCGAAAATCTATTTGCCCGTGCCGATATGCTGATTGCCGCTCACTGTGAAGACGAAGCTACTATTAAAGCTAATTTGGAGCTATACAAGGAAAAATACGGCGAAGACATCCCTTTTCATGCTCACCCTCTGATTCGAAGCGACGAGGCTTGCTACATCTCGTCTAACAGAGCTGTAGGACTGGCCAAAAAGCACGGAACTAAATTCCACGTACTGCACATTTCTACCGCCAAGGAAGTGGATTTGTTTGACAACACGCTCCCCTTGAAAGACAAAAAAGTTACGGCTGAAGCCTGTGTTCACCACATGTGGTTTTCCGATACTGACTATGCCGATAAAGGTGCTATGATCAAGTGGAATCCTGCTGTAAAAACTGCAGATGATCGAGCTGCCGTATTTCAGGCTATGTTGGACGACCGTATTGACGTAATTGCCACTGACCATGCTCCACATACTCTGGAAGAAAAACAAAACAAATACCTAAATGCTCCATCGGGCGGCCCACTCGTGCAACATGCCCTGCCTTCCATGCTGGAGCACTATCATCAGGGTAGTATTTCTCTGGAAAAAATCGTTGAAAAGATGTGCCACAACCCTGCTATTTTGTTTGACATTGACAAGCGCGGGTACATTAAGGAAGGGTATTTTGCAGACCTGGTATTGGTAGACCTGGATAATCCATGGGAAGTAAATAAAGCTAACCTGCTATATAAATGCCAGTGGAGTCCTTTCGAGGGACAGCAATTTAAGAGTAAAATCACCGATACTTTTGTTTCTGGTCACCATGCTTACAGCAATGGTACTTTCAACGAATCGCAGAAAGGCATGCGATTGTTATTTGACAGAAAATAAATTCGGCTTATTCTTTTGAAATGTCAGGAAGTACTTTCTAAATTTGCACTCCATTTGGAAACATGGTGGTTGTAGTTCAGTTGGTTAGAACGCCTGATTGTGGTTCAGGAGGTCGCCGGTTCGAGTCCGGTCTTCCACCCTTTAAAAAAAGAGAGTTGTGAAAACGACTCTCTTTTTTTATGGAATTCAGCTCCACTATCGTAGTGGGTTTCGCTGTTTGTTTCTAAAAATCATATCCCAATTACCAAAAACACCTTTAGGTATCTAATGCCGCTTTTGGAATAATTATTTTTCATTTTTGGGGCGATAGCGCGACTCCTGAAAAATCTTGTGCGCATCGTCTTCCTCCATAAGTTGCTTCAATGTCATTTCAGGATTTTTGTCAACATACGTTTTCACTATTTCCCATCCCACCCAGGCTCCTACTCGTCCGGGACACTTTTCACTGATTTCGCTTACACTGGGGCGCTCTCCTATGAATTTATTTTTCATATAATCATTGGTTTCATACAAGAGTTCGTTTTCTATCAGATTAGCCCATATAATTTCCTGATTTTCTCTTACCAATCGCATTTCCTCGGCTGAATACCCTATAATAAGCGAATCCGGAGTGCATGGCATAACCTGTGAAGTGAAATAGTACGACTTACCTATATTGATCATATCGGCTATCAGCGAACTGTGTTGCTTGTCTATTTTGTTAAATTCGTTGGAGACAAAATTGACGATAGTAGGCACTAATGTTTCTTTCTTAAAACGCTTGAGTATGTACAAGTGCTCATCCGGTCTGAATGTGGCCTCTTCGCCCAGAAAATAATCTAACCCTGCAATGATCAGGGAATCGGAGATATAAAGGTCGTTGTAAAAAGCTGTGACCACCGTACTCAACCGTGGTGTTGGTATATTGGGATAATGATAATTGATAATACGAAACGCCTGTTCCATATCCTGCTGTACACTGCTCAGGTCACCAAATACCTGCTCCGTTTCCATAAAAAGTGTATCAATAGCTGGTGACTGAAGCATACGAAAAAAACGCTTGGCCAGAATAGAGTCGTGCGGATACTGACTGGCATGCATAAAATAGTCTGCAAAAACGGGATTTTCACGAAGCAACTGCTGCGCCTGTTGCCAGCTCTGTATCTTGGGTAGTTGCTTTTCTAACCTTACTATAGGTATACTTACTTCTATTCCTGTCAGATCAGGCACCTCTCTGCAAACATCCTTTTCACAAGAAAACAGCCCAACACTTACACACAATAGCAGTATCCCTAACGCAAGTTGCCAAGACCCCTTTTTTAGCATCATAACCTTTCAATTTTTATCCTACAAATGTTGGTGCAATATCCATCATTTATTTTACTCTCCAAACGAATCATTTAATGAATTATTCTTAAACTTGTAGAGATAGGTTTCGCACCATGATTTGATATAAAACCCTAAAAATGGCCAAAAATGAAAAAATTTAAGCTTCTTTTTCTTTTCTCTTTGCTGGCAGGCGGAGTATTGGCACAGCCCAAGATCGGTCTCACCTTTTCTCCTTCACTTTCTACTAACCGTGTCAAGTTCAAATCCGACCAGCTCGATATCAGCCCTAATGGAGGTGCGGTCAAATTCAAATTTGGAATGGAAGCTGATTTTGCCATTACTGACACCTATTCGTTCAGTACAGGCGTTATCTATGCCCCAAAAAGACTTGCTTTTACCATTACACCAGATGGTGAGCAGCCTCGCGACGAAGTATACAAAACCCAATACCTGCAGCTGCCCTTAACTATGAAGCTCTACACTAGTGAAGTCGTTCCTGACATAAAAGCGTTCTTTCAATTGGGTGTACTAGCAGAAATTAAGATTTATAGCGAACCCCAGGAAGATTCCTACACTTTGGTAGAAAAAATCCGTCCCTTCGATAGTTCATTTGTATTTGGTGTAGGTGTAGAACGCAACGCTGGCACAAACTCAACGCTCTATGCAGCTCTGGTTTACAACAGAGGCCTAATCAATGCAGTCAGTAAAACCGATCCGGATGTGAGTGAAGAACTTGTTACCAAACTGGACATGTTCAGTATCCAGCTTGGCATCAAGTTTTAATTCATTTTTTTTTATAAAAATCAAACTTCTATCTCCTCACCCATAGCATTGATCATGCTGTATTCGGTAAAGGCCAAAGAAGAGTCTTCGATAAGGTTAATCCACCGCTTATACTTAAAAAACCATTTGATCTGACGCGACATCAGCCCTTTGGTGAAGTAAGCATATAAGTAGGGATGCAGCGTGATGGCCAACTTCTTTTCGTTTTGTTTTACCATCAGGTGCTCAATATTTTTTTCTATCTGATCTGCGATCAAAATAGATGCCGTTATTTTTCCGGATCCGTTGCATGTAGGGCAGGCTTCTCCGGTTTTAATATTTAGCTCTGGTCTTACCCTCTGACGGGTAATTTGCATGAGACCAAACTTGGATAAGGGCAAAATGGTGAATTTAGACCTGTCAGACGACATCTCTTCTTTCATCTTCTGGAAAAGCAGCTTTTTGTTTTCTACTTTTCTCATATCGATGAAGTCTACCACGATAATGCCTCCCATATCGCGCAAGCGAAGCTGTCGGGCTATCTCTCTGGCGGCATCCAGATTTACTTTCAGTGCTGTATTTTCCTGATTGTCTTCCGCGTTGGACTTGTTCCCGCTGTTGACATCTATTACGTGGAGAGCTTCTGTGTGCTCTATGATGAGGTAGCCTCCTCCGTCTATACTCACCGACTGGCCAAAAAGGCCTTTCAGTTGTTTTTCGATTCCGTAGGACTCAAAGATCTTTGCTTTGCCACTATACATTTTGACAAGCTTCTCTTTTCCGGGAGCGATTTTAGCTATAAAAGACCTGATATCATTGTACATGAGCTTATCATCTACAGTGACACTATCGAATGATTCGTTGAGTACATCGCGCAAAATACTATTGGCGCGATTCATCTCGCCGATGACCTTGTCGGATGGTTTAGCTTTTTTCAAAGCAGACATACCATCTTGCCAGGTTTTCACTAAATTTCGGAGGTCTTTGTCTAACTCTGCAACGTCCTTCCCCTCTGCTACGGTGCGAATGATTACACCAAAATTTTCTGGCTTTATCGAACTGATAAGCCTCAGCAACCTTTTGCGTTCTTCGCTGCTGGTAATTTTTTTAGATACCGATACGGAATCCGAAAACGGAACCAATACGATATATCTGCCCGCAATGGACAACTCACAGGATAATCTGGGCCCTTTTGTAGAGATGGGTTCCTTTACAACCTGAACTAGTATCTTCTGGTTCTTTGTAAGTACCTGACTCATCTTCCCGAACTTATCGATATCCGCTTCTCGTTTGAAGCCATTCATCTTGCCTCCGGTTATTTTACCCGAGAGCACATGCTTCGAAAACTTAATAAGCGACCGCAGTTGGGGTCCGAGATCCAGGTAATGAAGAAATGCGTCTTTTTCGTATCCAATATCAATGAAAGCGGCGTTTAATCCTGGCACTACCTTCTTGACAGTGCCAAAATAAACGTCACCTACATTAAACTGATTACCGTTTTCATCTGTATGAAACTCAGCTAATTTTTTATCCTTTAAAAGAGCTATTCGACATCCATTTTGAGTTGAACTTATTACTAATTCGTTACTCAAAATACAATGTGTTTAATGTTGAATATTCAAAAAAACAGGGAAGTTATTACTTCTTCTTGTGTCTGTTTTTTCTTAGTCTCTTTTTTCTTTTGTGAGTAGAAATCTTATGTCTTTTTCTTTTTTTACCGCAAGGCATAATTGAAAATTTTTAATGTTTTATAATTCGTTTATTTCTTTTAGATAACCATCAGCAGCCTGTTGTATAGCCGGATCGTCATCCATTTCTTTCACTTTTTCAAACAACTCAGCAGCCTTTTCTACCTGATTCACTTCTTTCAGGCTCACTGCCAGATAAAATAGCGCCTGTACATTTCCAGGATACAATTCTATCAATTTAGAAAAACGATCTACAGCCTTGTCGTACTGTCCGGATTGCATAGACAATATGCCCAGGTTGTACAGTGCTGTTTCGTTTTCAGGGTATTCTTCGAGAACCTTTCTCAGCATCATTATGCCTTCCATGGGGTTAGCCGAAGTTACCTTGGTCATAGCCAGCTTAGCTCTCACATCCGGATTATCCGGATCCGATTCCAGCACTTTATTAAAGCTACTAGCAGCTTGCTCACCATATTTTTTCATTTGGCTTTGTTCTTTCGAAAAACCATAGGCTTTAAAGAATATGTCTCCCGCCATCAGGTGATTTTCCGGCAGATCTCCCTGCGCCAAAATATACACTGCGTATTTTTCTGCGCTATCTAGTTTATTATAAGCCAGATACAGGTTCGCCAAAGAATCCGCAAAGATAGTACTTTTTTTATTATTTCCAGCAATCGCTATTTTATTGCTCCAATTAGCAATCCTGATGCTATCTTCAGGAGTCATTTCAAAGTCATGACTAGTGGCCTGGCTCTCCGATGAGCCCACACCTGTCTCGGTAGAATCGTTATCCACAACCACTCGAGGCAGGTTATACAATAAAATGGCTAGCACTACCGCAATAATACTAACCGTTATCCTATGGATTGACATATTGAAATAGGTTGTCCCTTAGCCTATTTTGTCGCTATTCTTTATTTTTTCTATAAAGACTTTGGAAGGTTTGAAGCTTGGGATATAATGCTCATCTATCACCATTGCAGTGTTTTGAGAGATGTTTCTGGCTATTTTCTTTGCCCTCTTTTTGTTGACAAAGCTCCCAAATCCTCTCACATAAATGTTCTCGCCATCGGCCATGGAATTTTTCACCACACTAAAAAAAGCCTCTACCGATGCTTGTACATCCAATCTATCAATTCCAGTTTTCTCTGCTATCTCATTAATTACATCTGCTTTTGTCACGGCGATAATTTTTAAACTTTTTAATATAAAACCCTAAATACCAACTAATTTCGTTTTCTGAATCCGCTGATTTTTGGAATCGCAAATAAAAGCAAAAAATAAGGAATTCAGAAATAATAAATTTTTAAAGAAGGTATAATTTAAAATCGCTTTGACAACAACTTTTGCGCCAACTTTGATCCAATGGTATGAAATAAACAAACGGGATTTGCCATGGAGAGAGACCCAGGACCCTTACATAATATGGCTGTCTGAAATCATACTGCAGCAAACCCGGGTCAAACAAGGATTACCCTATTTTGAAAGGTTTTTAGAGCGATTTCCAACTATTCACGATTTTGCTCAGGCATCTGAAGAAGAGGTGCTCAAGCTTTGGCAAGGGCTTGGCTACTACTCGCGTGCCCGAAACATGCGCGCCTGCGCTGCACAAATTGTAGAGGAATACGACGGCAAATTTCCATCCAACTATGAATCTCTACTCAAACTAAAGGGAGTAGGCAAATACACAGCGGCGGCTATTGCCTCGTTTTCTTTTCAGCAAGCTATACCGGTGCTCGACGGCAATGTTTACCGTGTTTTATCCAGAGTTTTTGGAATTGATGCCGATATAGGTGAAGCTAAAAACCAGCCCCTCTTTTGGGACAAGGCCCTTAGCCTTATCGATCCACGCAAACCCGACACTTTTAATCAGGCCATCATGGAATTCGGGGCGCTCCACTGCACTCCAAAATCACCCGCATGTGAGGAATGCCCATTTCAAAACTCGTGTTTTGCCTATGCGAATAACCTGCAACAGGCTTTGCCTGTAAAGGCGAAAAAAACCAAAGTCAAAAAACGATACTTCAATTACCTCATTGTAAGGCACGGGGATCAGGTGCTGATGAAACCCCGACAGGAAAAAGATATCTGGCAGGGTATGTACGATTTTCTGTTATTTGAGTCAGGTTCGCCAACACCCGTGGAAAACCTGATGAATAAGGAAGCCCGTTTTTTGGCTGACAAAGGAGTGTTGACAACTTGTTCAGAGAATTATAAACATGTTTTAAGTCATCAGGTTATTTTTGCACAGTTCGTTGCTTTTTCCATGCGTACGATCACCGATTTTAAAAGCGTTCAAACCAAGTATGGCATGGAAGCCGTTAAAATCGACGAAATGGAAAGGAAGCCCATTTCAAGATTACTGGACAAATATTTGAAAAAGGAAACAGAATATTTAACTTGAAGGTTAGTTATAATGGTACAATCTGTACTAACCTAACTTAGAACTAAACCACTAACTAAAAAATTATTATGGCAGGAGTAAATAAAGTAATACTGGTAGGCAATCTGGGTAAGGACCCGGAAGTGAGACATCTGGAAAACGGCCGTGCTGTGGCCAACTTTTCCCTGGCTACCAGTGAATCGTACAAAAACAGAGAAGGTGAGCGAGTAACGCAAACCGAATGGCACAATATAGTATTGTGGGGACCTCTGGCCGAGTTGGCCGAAAAATACCTGAAGAAGGGAAGCCAGATTTATCTGGAAGGCAAAATCACCAACAGGTCTTACGAAGACAAAGATGGTGTGCAAAAATACATAACAGAGGTGGTAGGACGTGATATGACTTTTCTGGGAGGAAGACCATCCGGAGGCGAAGGCTCTTCTATGGGAGATTCCGGCAATAGTGGCAGCAGCGCACAGCCAGCATCGCAACCGGCAGCTACCAGTGAAAACGAAATAGACGACCTTCCGTTTTAGGTTTAAAATAATTTACATCTCTTATGGACGATCCTTTTCCGGGGTTATTAGATATTTCGACCGTTTTATTGTCGCTTGACTTATTTTTCGTAGCTTTTTTTGTAGTAGCGATGGTCATTCTTTTTGGCCTGTCTGCTCTGGTGTCCGGGTCTGAGGTAGCTTATTTTTCTTTATCTCCGGACCAGATCAAGGAAAGCGAGGATTCGGGCTCTTCGCAGGTGCGTAAAATTGCGCTTTTACTCGCTAACCCCAAGCGCCTGCTGGCCACCATCCTCATTTTAAACAATTTTGTGAATATCGCCATTGTGATGATATCCACTTACTTTATGTGGCAGGCCACCGGCAGTAAAGATGCCGGAGGAGCTGCCGTAATCACACTCACTGCGCTCATTACCGTTGCTATTGTTTTTATTGGCGAAATCGTACCAAAAATATATGCCAACCAAAACAATTTTGCTTTCGCAAAACACACTTCTGGACTGCTTTTTATTTCCTACTACTTTTTTATGCCCCTATCATGGCTGCTCATGTCCATCAGCAACATCATAGAAAAGCGAATTGAAAAAAAAGGATACAATATTTCGGTAGACGAATTGCACCATGCCCTCGAGCTTACCACAGAAGGAGAGGCTACAGAAGAAGAAAAAGGAATACTCAAGGGGATAGTAAACTTTGGCACCCTATCGGTAAAGCAAATCATGAAATCCAGGCTGGACATCACTGCTGTAAGCATGACTACCAATTTTCATGAACTGATGGAGATGGTAAAAAACACCGGTTATTCACGCTTGCCCGTATACAACGAAACCATTGACAAGATAGAAGGCATCCTTTATATCAAAGATCTGCTCCCTTACCTGTCTGAATCCGAATCGTTTGAATGGCAATCGCTGCTTCGGCCAGGCTTCTTTGTGCCTGAAACAAAGAAAATCGATACCTTGTTTAGCGATTTTCAGGAAAAACGAGTACACATAGCGATCGTTGTAGACGAATACGGAGGTACTGCAGGGCTGATCACGCTAGAGGATGTGATAGAAGAAATAGTAGGAGAAATAAACGATGAGTTTGATGAAGAAACGGATACTCCCTACAACAAGCTAGACAACAACACATATGTCTTCGAGGGCAAAACTTCATTGATGGATTTTTGCAAAATCACTGGTACAGATCACTCTACCTTCGACGAGGCTAAAGGTGAGAGCGAATCGGTGGGAGGGCTACTGCTCGAAATCAACTCTAAGCTTCCTAAATCGGGAGAAAAAATAAAATACAAAAACTTTGTCTTCACTATAGTGGCTGTAAACAACAAACGGATCAACAGGGTGAGGGTATTTATAAACGAGTCATAATACTACCAAAACATGAACAGCATCAGCATATCCTTTTTAGCATCCAGACATTACGCTGTTATCCTGCTATCGCTTTTCAGCTGGGCTGTGGTATCTTGTAGTAGTAGCACAAATTTATCGCCCAAACCCAAAGGCTACAACCGCATAGAATTGCCCCACCCCGTGTATCAGCAACTGCCCGATACATTGCCTTATAATTTTTCATACTCTGCTTTTGCCAATGTAACCAACGACTCGTCCTGGATAGCCGAACCCTACTGGATAGACCTAACCTACCCGGAACTAACCGCTACTATACAAGTGTCTTACAAACCGGTAAAACAAAACAAGCAGCTCCTCAAAGAGTATATCAAAGACTCCTACGACCTTACATCTAAACACAACGTGAAGGCTTATGCTATAGACGAAGCTATAGTAGAACTCAACAACGGGTTGACTGCCACTATTCTGGAGCTTTCTGGAGAGGTTCCAAGCCAACTCCAGTTTCATGTCACCGATTCATCCACTCACTTTCTCCGAGGAGCGCTTTATTTTAGAACAGCTACTAAAAATGATTCTCTCGCACCTGTAATAAACTATGTAAAGCGAGACATCATGCATATGCTCAACACACTGGAGTGGAATAAAAACATGAATTAAATGCTGCCATGAGTGGTTTTTTGGAAACCAAAATTGAGTTTTTAAAAGGAGTGGGGCCCAAAAAGGCTAAGCTAATCAACGACGAGCTTGGCTTGTACACATTCGAAGATTTTCTACACCATTTTCCCTACAGATACGAAGACCGTACTGTATTTACAAAGATAAATCAACTAAAACCGGAAAGTGGATTTGTACAACTCAAGGGCAGAATAGTATCTAAAGAGGAAGTAGGCGCACAGCGAAAAAAAAGGCTTGTAGCGCGACTACAAGATGAAACCGGTCAAGTTGAACTTATCTGGTTTAAAGGGATAAACTGGATCGGAAAACATATAAAACCGGGCGTATCTTACGTAGTGTACGGCAAGCCTACAGTTTTCAATCACTCTTTTTCTATATCTCACCCAGAAATAGAAATACTGACTCCCAAAAACGAAAAGGGCTATGGGTCGTTCATTCCTGTATATCCGGGTACGGAAAAGCTGAAAAAAAACTACCTTGAATCCAAGGCTATTGCCAAGCTGCAACATGCTCTACTGTCTTCATCGAGTCGGAAGATTCACGAAACACTTCCCTCCCCCTTGCTGGAAAAGTATAAGTTTATTGGTAGGGAAGCAGCTCTGCATAGCATTCACTTCCCGCAAAATAGTGAGATGCTTCGTAAGGCTACTCTCCGACTAAAGTTTGAAGAACTTTTTTTCATTCAGCTCCGCCTGGTTAGAGACAAAAAAATCACACGAACCAAGCATAGGGGCATTGTCATGAACGACAGTTCACTGGTCAATGCTTTTTACAGCAATCACCTTCCTTTTGAGCTCACGGCCTCTCAAAAAAAAGTAATCAAAGAAATATACAGCGACATGCGATCGGGTTCGCAAATGAACAGGCTGTTACAAGGTGATGTGGGCAGTGGAAAAACCATTACTGCATTTATCTGCATGCTAATAGCCATTAGCTGCAAAACACAAACAGCCATGATGGCTCCTACAGAAATACTAGCCTCGCAGCACTACAGTGGGCTGAAAGAATTTGCCGATCTAATGGGGCTTACCATAGCATTGGTCACCGGATCTACCAAAAAAAGCCAACGCAAGCTGATACTCGAGCGACTCAAAGCAGGAGAAGTAGACATCATAGTAGGGACGCATGCCCTACTGGAATACGACGTACAATTTAAAAAGCTTGGCCTGGCTGTAATTGACGAACAACACCGGTTTGGTGTGGCGCAGCGTGCCCGTTTGTGGCAAAAAAATGACGATATTTATCCGCACGTACTCGTGATGACCGCTACTCCTATACCCCGTACCCTCGCTATGACCCTGTACGGTGATCTGGAAATATCTACCATAAACGAACTCCCCAAGGGCAGAAAGCCCATACGAACAACTCACTTGCGGGATTCCGGCAGGCTCAAACTATTTGGTTTTATACGCTCCCAACTCGACGAAGGGCGGCAAGTGTACATCGTATATCCACTGATAGAAGAATCGGCCAATTATGATTACAAAGACCTGATGGATGGGTACGAAAGCATTTCCAGAGCTTTCCCGGATGTTCCCTTGAGTATTGTTCATGGCAAAATGAAACCCAAAGACAAAGACTATGAAATGGATCGATTTGCCCGCAATGAAACAAAGATTCTTGTGGCAACCACCGTTATTGAGGTGGGGGTAAATGTGCCCAATGCCTCGGTAATGGTAATCGAAAACGCTGAACGCTTTGGTTTGTCGCAGCTTCACCAGCTAAGGGGTCGTGTAGGAAGAGGCGCTGAGCAGTCTTATTGCATACTCATGACCGGAAACAAGCTAAGTACAGAGGCACGGGAACGCATAAAAACCATGGTAGAAACAAACGACGGTTTCAAAATCGCTGAGCAAGACTTAAAAATCCGGGGGCCCGGTGACCTTATGGGAACTCAGCAAAGCGGTGTTTTAGATTTAAACCTGGCTGATCTGGCTATAGACGGAAAAATTTTAAAAGAAGCAAGGAATTGCGCCGAATCGATTATCGACGCAGATCCTGATCTTTCTCAACCCGAGCACCGGATTCTAAACCTAGAACTAAACAGAAAAAACAGACAAAAGGCTGACTGGAGCCTCATTTCCTAACAAACCGATTCTGGAAAATTTTGCTGTTTATGCATCCAAAGGAAAATCATGGTTCTGTGTGATTTTGAATTAGTATGCTTACAAAATATCAAAGCAGGTTGTACTATTTCACCAATTTTCACCCTTGTCGAATCGCCAGAGGTTTTGCTAAACAATCACCTAACTGCCAATAGCGCATAAAAAAACCCGGAATTTTCCGGGCTCTTTATTTTCGTATAGTTGTGTGTCTTTATGCTGGCTGCTGGTCACTTCTCAACTTGGCTATTGAGAATGATTTTCTCTCTTTATGACCGCAATAGCCACATGAATAATGTTTCATTAACTCTCCTTCTTCGCTAGTAGTAGGCGATTGGATAATTTCTTCGTTTACAACCTTCAATGTCTGGTAGTTACACTCAGAGCATTTCAATGCTGTTAACCTACCGTTGTATTTTTCTATATGTGTATAACCCGACTCTTCATCGATCCACACGTCATAGTCAATAGAAAAGGCATTTTCCTCAGCCTGCATACCTTCATCCAGATATACATCCTCCTCATCTTCACTCAACAGTCTCATTTTTCTGCCATCAGGAGAAATCCTGGGCTCATATCTCAAAAACTTCAATCTTTTTTCGATATAGAAAGGGTAGTAAAACTTCAGTATGTTTTGTACGATTACTCCTGCTATGATGGCAAACATGGTGCTTACAAACAGTCGAACAAAAAACCAAAGGATGCCCGACTCGCTTACGAGAGTGTTTGAATATATAGCACCGGCAATGATTATCAACAAGGCTGCTCTCCAAAGCAACTTAATCTCGTACATGTTGATATAATCATACTTCGCCTTGTAATCTCTGGTGATCAGCAGTTTGATCAAATGTACCAGGAGGATAAGCACACCAAGTCCGGCAAGGCCGTAGGCAGCCAGTTGCCCGTATTTACTAAGTGATGCCAGCAGTTCAGGATTCATTTCATTCATAGCGTTTCGCTTTTAAATAGGATAAGTTTTCCAGTATGACTAAAAAATTAAGGTTAGTTTATGTGAATATGCCTCTTCCAAAGTTAAGGCATATTTCAAATATAATTAAAATGATGTATTGTTTTCAACATCTAATAATTAAAATTTCAAAAATTTTAATCGAATCCCAAAGCTGGTTTAGTGCCTTTTCAAAGATCGAATTTACAATGTTATCCACCATAAAAAAAACCTCAGTAAGAATATTCTTACTGAGGTTTCTACTTTTGTATCTTTCCTCACTCGTTTAGAGTGTGGCATCTGTTTCTCTATCCGTTCATCGATATGAGGAACTCTTCGTTGTTTCGGGTGCCTTTCATTTTTTCAAGCAAAAACTCCATCGATTCATTAGGATTCATGTCGCTCATATACTTGCGCAGTATCCATACTCTCGATAGCTCGTCTTTGTCCATGAGCAGATCTTCTCTTCTTGTTCCAGAAGATACCACGTCGATAGCCGGGTAAATTCGCTTATTGGATAGTTTTCTATCCAACTGCAATTCCATGTTTCCTGTTCCTTTAAACTCTTCAAAGATCACCTCATCCATTTTCGACCCTGTTTCTATCAGAGCAGTTGCCAGGATGGTAAGCGATCCCCCGTTTTCTACGTTTCTGGCTGCACCAAAGAAACGCTTTGGCTTGTGCAGTGCGTTAGCATCAACACCACCTGATAGGATTTTTCCACTTGATGGTACCACGGTATTGTGTGCTCTGGCCAGTCTTGTTATCGAATCCAGAAGGATAACTACATCATGGCCGCATTCTACCATTCGTTTGGCTTTTTCCAGTACTATGTTGGCTACTTTAACGTGACGCTCCGCCTGTTCATCAAAAGTAGATGCAATCACATCTGCCTTAACGCTTCGTGCCATATCGGTTACTTCTTCCGGACGCTCATCGATCAGCAATATGATCAGGTACACTTCCGGATGATTTTCGGCTATCGCATTCGCTACATCCTTTAGCAATACTGTCTTACCCGTTTTTGGCTGTGCCACTATCATACCCCTTTGTCCTTTTCCTATCGGAGAAAAAAGGTCCATTATTCGGGTAGAGTAGTTGTTTGGTTTGCTGCTCAGGTTGAGTTTTTCCTGAGGAAAAAGTGGGGTAAGATACTCAAAGGGTACTCTGTCGCGAATTTCTTCTGTAGTCTTTCCGTTTACAGAGCTTACCCTAAGCAGAGCAAAATATTTTTCACCATCTTTTGGAGGCCGAATCTGACCCTTAACGGTATCACCTGTCTTCAGGCCAAAAAGTTTGATTTGTGAAGGCGATACGTATATGTCGTCGGGGCTTGCCAGGTAGTTGTAATCACTGGATCTTAAAAAGCCATACCCATCCTGCATGATTTCCAACACACCGTCATTTGCTATTACTCCGTCAAACTCCTTTACGATGGCGTTGTGGTTCGCTTTCTTAGACTTATGGTTGTTTTCTTTTTGGTGGGGCTTTTTCTCGTTGTTTTCCTGCTGTTGTTTCTTTGCATCTTCCTGATTTTCAGCAGGCTTGTTGGCTTGTCTTTCAGGTCGCTTATTTTCTCTTTTTTCTTCTTTCTTGTCCTCTTTTTTCTCTGCCGGCTTGTCTTTCTTTTTATCGTCAAATGAAGTCAGGGACTTGTCTATTTCCAGATCAAAAGACTCTAATATTTCGTCGGCTGTTTTGGGTTTGGTTTCTTTGGCTGGTTCGGCTGGTTTCTTTGCTTTTGGTTTTTTTTCTTTGGCTGGTTCTTCTTTTTTAAGAGGCTTCACTGCATCGGGGTTGATGGCTTGTTCGTCGAGGATTTTGTAGATGAGATCCTTTTTTGAAGCTCTTTTGTAGTTTTTTAAATTGAGGCTTTCCGCTATTTCCCGCAGCTCCGATAAAAGCCTGTCATTCAATTCATCAATATTGTACATATAATCAATAGGATTGTGCTTTATGCTAAAGCATTAATTGGATAAGAAATGTTACTAAGATTTTTTCAGTAAAGTAATGTGTTTGACCTTGAGAAATGATCCTAAAAATGGAATGTGTTAGGGTCACGTGTCAGTTTGATGGTACAATAATATGCCAACAACAAATATTTAACAACATAATTGAAAAAAAATATAGATAGAAGCAAGATAAGGCACTTATTTAATCCCTCTTTTAATCCAAAACTATAAATTTGCTCCGAATTTTTAAACTGGAAAAATGTTACAGGTAACAGAAATCAAAGCACACAAAAACACCTATGTAGAACGACTGGCCAAGAGAGGTATAGCCGATGCAGAGCGCATTCTTGACCATGTAATAGCGCTGGACGATTCCAGAAAAGAAATTCAAACAGAGGCTGACGCATTGCTGGCCGAACTCAACAAAACTTCCAAAACTATTGGCCTGCTGATGAAAGAAGGCAAAAAAGAGGAAGCAGAAGCAGCTAAAACCACTACTGCCAGCATAAAAGAAAAAACCAAAGGCCTGCACGACAAATTAGAAGAAACTAAAACAGAGCTTCAGCAAGCACTATATAATATACCTAACATTCCCCACGAATTGGTACCCAGCGGTTCTACTGAAGAAGACAATGAATGTATTTATTCTGTAGACACTCTGCCGGAGCTTCCGGATAGTGCCAAACCTCACTGGGAACTGATCGCAGACTATGATATCATAGATTTTGAGCTTGGCAGCAAAATTACAGGTGCGGGCTTTCCCGTATACAAAGGAAAAGGTGCAAAGCTTCAGCGTGCACTGATCAATTTTTTTCTGGACGAAGCAGAAAAAGCAGGTTATAACGAGGTGCAGCCTCCGGTTGTGATCAATGAAGCATCCGGGATAGGTACCGGCCAACTGCCCGACAAGGAGGGCCAAATGTACCACCTTGCTGATACCGACATGTACCTGATACCTACTGCTGAGGTACCGATTACCAATATGTACCGCGATGTTATTGTAGATGAAAGCAATCTGCCCATCAAAAATGTAGGTTTTACTCCTTGTTTTCGAAAAGAAGCCGGCTCTTGGGGTGCCCACGTACGTGGACTAAACCGCCTCCACCAGTTTGACAAAGTGGAAATTGTACAAGTGCAGCACCCGGACAAATCATACGATACGCTACAGGAAATGGTAAGTCACGTAGAGGGCCTGCTCAAAAAACTTGAACTGCCCTACAGAATTCTTCGCCTATGCGGTGGAGACCTTGGTTTCACTTCTGCGCTTACCTACGATTTTGAAGTTTATTCTGCCGGACAAAAACGATGGCTGGAAGTAAGCTCAGTAAGCAACTTTGAAACTTATCAGGCCAACAGGCTCAAGCTCCGCTATCGTTCAGCTGATAAAAAGAAACACCTTCTGCACACACTCAACGGAAGTGCTTTAGCTCTACCCCGTATACTGGCTACTCTTTTAGAAAATGGCCAAACAGAAGAAGGTATACATTTACCCAAAGTACTACACAGTTATACAGGATTTGACAGCATCAAATAAATTTAATGCAGCAAATTATTCTTAGAGAAGGGAAAAAAGAAGATCTCCCTCAGATATTGGAACTGATAAAAGAACTAGCCGAATATGAAAATGCGCTGGATCAGGTAGTGAATACCGTAGAGCAAATGGAAATAGACGGGTTTGGTGACCGGCCAGCATATGGTCTTTTTGTCGCCGAAAAAAACAACGCCATTGTAGGCATGGCCCTTTACTATTTTCGCTACTCCACCTGGAAAGGGAAAAGAATGTATCTCGAGGACATAGTAGTGACCCAAAAGGAAAGAAGGCAAGGCATAGGAGGCCAGTTGTTTGATCGAATGATAGAAAAGTCAAAAGAAGAACAATGCACCGGCCTTATGTGGCAGGTTCTGGATTGGAACGAACCCGCCATTTCTTTCTATCGCAGGTATGACGCCCACTTCGATGGCGAATGGGTCAATTGTCACATCGATTTTTAAATTTAGTCTACTGACTCTAACAAAGTGCTGAAAGACACCTGCTGAGTCCCGTACCTGGCCATGGTTTCGGCCTGTAATGCAGGCTCTTGTGTCATTTGGTAGCGCCGAACGTCCTCAATATTGCGCGCAAAAAATTGAACTGAATAACTCGTTCCTTGTGGTTCTTCGGCCATAATTCTAAAAATCTTGTGATCCACAAACTTACCTGCTTTAAGCACAGCCGGTATATGTGTTTCTTTCATCCAAACAAGCCATTCTTTTTCAATATGAGTGTCAATATTTATAGTAATGTTATACAGAATCATCTTTTTTTTCGTTTTCAAAGCGGAAAATTAGTCTTTTATAAGCGTATTCAAAACGTAACGTCGAATTTAGCGTACATTAAAATTAGTCTATAATATGAACCAAGTCATAGAAATATACACAACATTCATCGAAGTTTTATGCATTTGCCTCTTGGCATAATTAGTTTTACTAACAACTCAATCAATAACAAGATGTCAATTCACAAAATAGAAAGGATCGAAGAAATTTGGAAACCGATAGAAGGCTTTTCAAACTATGAAGTCTCTAATACGGGTAAGATCAGGAGAAAAGAGCGAAAAGTGACCAGCGTCAAAACGGGTAAGAAAATAAACCTGAAAGAAAAAGTGATGAAGCAACGCTGGAATAAAAACTGTAAGTGTTATTTCCTCGACTTACTGAGTGACGACAACAAGAGAAAAACCGTATACCCACACAAAGAGGTAGCGAAGGCTTTCTGCATCAATGTACTGCCGGAAGAGTTTACCATGATCGTACATCTCGACAACAACCCCAAAAACAACAACTCTACAAACCTTGAATGGGTTACCCCTTCAGAACACATGGCTTTCCAGTTTCAGGTGGGCAACAAAGACAACTACAAAGTGTGGAAAACCCGCAAGAAAAAGTATGCCAACGGATTTAAAAAACCGCTAAGCCTAAAAAAGAAAGAACAGCCAGCCCCAGTAAAAGAAGTAGTAGCTCCTCAATACGAAGAGGAAGTATTTGCATAAAACCAACACCTACAAAACACCTCTCCCTGCCTGAGCGGATTCCAATCGCCGGGATTTTTTTGCTATTTTTAGAAAATCCACACGATCCGGCTCAGGTATGTTTAACTTTGCGGATCAATTTTCGTTTTGGCTTTATCCATGCAGAAAACTATCCAAAATAATTCTTCCCAACCCATCGACCAATTAGACCCTAAAGATTACATAATCATAAAGGGAGCCCGGGTCAATAATCTCAAAAACCTAAGTGTAGCTATCCCCAGAAATCAACTGGTAGTAGTTACTGGCCTTTCCGGTTCAGGAAAATCATCTTTGGCTTTCGACACCCTCTTTGCCGAAGGCCAGCGCAAATACGTGGAGAGCCTGAGCGCTTATGCGCGTCAGTTTCTGGGACGAATGGAAAAGCCCGAAGTAGACTATATAAAGGGCGTGTCGCCCGCTGTAGCCATTGAGCAAAAAGTAAACACGCGTAATCCCCGCTCTACTGTTGGCACTACCACAGAAATTTACGATTACCTCAAGCTACTGTTTGCCCGAATAGGTGTGACCTACTCTCCCATCAGCGGTCAGGCAGTAAAAAGCGATAGTGTTTCGTCTGTAGTAGATGCCATAAACCAACAAACCGATGGAGCCAAGTTTACCATATCGGCTCCCTTTGTACACAAAGAAAACAGAACTCTGGCCGAAGAAACCAGCACACTACTAAGCAAAGGTTTTACACGCCTGCTTATCGACGGAGAGCTCTCCTATATAGAAGACACAGACCTGGAAAAACTTGACCCCTCCAAGGTAGAAATACTCATAGACAGGCTATCTGTAAACAAAGAAGATGAAGATGTGGTCTTTCGTACATCCGATTCTGTACAAACTGCTTTTTTCGAAGGTGAGGGGCAGTGTATTATTCGTTTCAGAGGAGAAGAACCCAAAAAATTCTCCGACAAATTTGAACTGGACGGCATCCGCTTCGAAATCCCCTCGGTCAACCTTTTCAGCTTCAACAACCCCTACGGGGCATGCCGAAAATGCGAGGGCTTTGGTAAGGTTCTCGGGATAGACCATGATCTGGTTATACCAGACAAAAACCTGTCAGTATATGAAGGTGCTATTGTTCCGTGGCGCAGCGAAACCATGAAAAAATGGCTGGAACCCCTCCTTACTCATGCACATGCCTTCGATTTTCCCCTACACAGACCCATCAAAGACCTGACAGAAAAAGAATACGAATTGCTCTGGAACGGCAACAGTCATTTTGAAGGGCTCAATAGTTTTTTTGGTTTTATAGAATCTCAGCTACATAAAATTCAATACCGTGTAATGCTGTCGCGCTATCGCGGAAAAACAGTATGCCCGGAATGCCGTGGCACAAGGCTAAGAAGTGATGCCAATTATGTAAAAATCAACAATCATTCAATCTCTGATCTGGTGCTCATGCCCATATCAGCCAATATTGCATTTTTCAACCAACTCCAGCTTAGCAAACACGATCAGACGATTGCCCGACGAATAATAGCAGAAATAGAAAACAGGCTGCACTACCTCGATCAGGTAGGTTTGGGCTATCTCACTCTCAACCGACTAACATCTACCCTGTCAGGTGGCGAATACCAACGCATAAAACTGGCCACTTCGCTGGGCAGTGCACTGGTAGGGTCCATGTACATACTCGACGAACCCAGTATAGGGCTTCATCCCCGCGATACTCAAAAGCTCGGCAATGTACTCAACCGACTCAAAACGTTGGGCAACACCGTAATAGTGGTAGAGCATGAAGAGGAAATCATGCGACAAGCAGACCAGATCATAGATATAGGGCCGGACGCAGGCATACATGGGGGTGAATTGGTATTACAGGGAAGCTGGGATGAAATAATGAAAAACGAAACGTCGCATACAGCACGTTTTCTAAGTGGTAAAGATCAAATCCCACTGCCCGAAAAAAGACGCCAATGGAAGCGGTCGATTCAGGTAACCGGCGCAAGAGAAAATAATCTCAAGGAAATAGATGTGACATTTCCGCTGGGTGTGCTCACGGTAGTGACTGGTGTAAGTGGATCCGGAAAGTCTACACTCATAAAAAAGATACTCTATCCTGCACTAGGGAAAATTCTGGGACAGTCGGGCGAGGCTACCGGCAAATACAGTGAGCTTACTGGTAATTACAAAGACATTAGCCAAATAGAATTTGTAGACCAAAACCCTATCGGAAAGAGCTCACGGTCTAACCCCGTAACGTACGTAAAAGCATACGATGCTATACGCCAGCTCTATGCAGAACAGCCAGCATCTAAACGAAGAAATTACAAACCGGCTCATTTTAGCTTCAATGTAGACGGAGGACGCTGCGACACCTGCCAGGGAGAAGGGGTAGTAAAAATCGAAATGCAGTTTATGGCCGACCTGCTCCTGACCTGCGATGAATGCAAAGGAAAACGGTTCAAGTCAGATATTCTGGAAGTGACTTATCAGGATAAAAACATCGCCGATATTCTGGATTTAACAATAGACGAAAGTCTCGATTTTTTCAAAGATCACAAAAGCATTATCAACAAACTGCACCCTCTGGCCGATGTAGGCTTGGGGTATGTAAAACTTGGCCAATCGTCAAATTCTCTGAGTGGTGGCGAAGCACAGCGGGTCAAGCTGGCTTCTTTTTTAGGTAAAAACACACCCTCACAGCAAGAAAAAATACTTTTTGTCTTTGACGAACCCACTACCGGCCTGCACTTCAAAGACATTCAAAAACTGCTCGACTCCATTAATGCTCTTATAGAACAGGGCAATTCTGTGATCATTATAGAACACAATATGGAAATAATAAAATCTGCCGACTGGATTATAGATTTGGGACCTGAGGGTGGCAACAACGGCGGACAAGTATGCTTCGCAGGCACACCCGAAGACATGGTAAAGCTGGAAAACAATCATACAGCCAATTACCTCAAAGAAAAATTGTAACAATTTTTAAACACCGGCCCGTAAACGTTTTCTGGTAATACGAGTATATTTGATGTAAAAGCAAACATTGCTTTTACCAAGAGAAACCTTAGTCGTACGAAGTTGACAAAACAAAAGCCTGCGTTCGAGTCGGTTCAAAATTTGAAAAAAACAACTATGCCAAAAACCATTATTGTATCCAACAGACTACCTGTAAAACTTAAAGAAGAAAACGGTAAATACATATACACACCTAGTGAAGGAGGCTTAGCCACCGGGCTGGGATCAATCTACAAAGAAGGAGGTAACATCTGGATGGGTTGGCCCGGTGTAGCACTGGAAGATGAAAAAACCAAAAAAGAGGCTGTAGATACACTCAAAAAACAAAACATGAGTCCTGTTTTTCTCACCGAAAAGGAAATAGAGGAATACTACGAAGGATTCAGCAACGAAACTCTTTGGCCCAATTTTCACTATTTCAACCAATACGCCGAATACGAAGAACGCTATTGGATCGCCTATCAGGCGGTTAATCAAAAGTTTGCTGATCAGCTCAGTACATTGGTAGAAGAAGGGGATAAAATATGGATTCACGACTATCAGCTGCTTTTGCTTCCTGCCATGATCAGGGAAAAGTTTCCCAATATCAGTATTGGTTTTTTTCTTCACATCCCTTTTCCTTCTTACGAAACTTTCCGACTACTCCCCTGGCGCAGAGAACTCCTGATGGGCATGTTAGGTGCTGATTTTCTCGGTTTTCATACCTACGATGACATGCGCCACTTTCTGTCGTCGGTAAACAGGCTGGCAGGTATAGGCAACTCACACGGCCATATCAACATGGGTAGCAGAAAGGTACTCGTAGATGCTCTGCCTATGGGTATAGATTATGATAAGTACGCCTCTACAGCTGCCGACCCGGATACGCTCGAAAAAGAAGTGCGCTACCGTACACTCATAGGCGACACCAAAATTATGCTATCCATAGACAGGCTGGATTATTCCAAAGGGATTCCTCAGCGACTCAAAGCCTTTGAGCTCTTTTTGAAGCGCTATCCACAATACAAAGAAAAAGTGTCGCTGCTTATGGTAGTAGTACCGTCGCGAGATCAGGTAGGCAAGTACAAAGAATTGAAAGAAGAAATTGACCTGCTGGTGGGTAGAATCAATGGCAACTTTAGTCGCATGGTCTGGACACCCATTCACTACTTTTACAGGTCTTTTCCTCTTACGGCTCTGTCAGCGTTTTACCGCATGGCCAAAGTGGCACTGGTTACTCCTATGCGTGACGGTATGAATCTGGTAGCCAAAGAATTTATAGCCAGTAAGCTCAACAAAAAAGGTGTGCTGGTACTGAGTGAAATGGCTGGTGCTTCCAAAGAACTCTCAGAAGCCATACTCATCAACCCCAACAACATAGAGCAGACGGTAGAGGCGTACAAGACGGCTCTCGAAATGCCGGAAGAAGAACAAATTCACAACCTGGACATAATGCAGCGGTCTCTCAAGCGCTACAACATCCATCACTGGGTGAAACTATTTATGGCCCGGCTAGATTATATCAAGACTGAACAACTAGCCCTGCAAACCAAAATACTGGACAAGGGATCTACCAAGCAACTGCTTTCGGCGTATGAAGCCGCAAAAAAACGCATTATTTTCCTCGACTATGACGGCACACTTACTCCGTTTCACGATAACCCCAAAAAGGCCAGCCCGGATCAGGAACTAAAAGCCATTATAGCCGACCTTACCGCTAATGATAAAAACAAAGTAGTCATAATAAGTGGGCGTGACAAGGAGACCCTCGAGGCTTGGTTTGGTGAGTATACTATAGACCTGATAGCTGAACACGGCGTGTGGATAAAACGCCACAGCAAAAAATGGGAAACTGTATCCACCCTAAAAGACAACTGGAAGAAAGAAATAAATGAAGTACTGGAAGACTATGTCAGTCGTACGCCCGGTTCATTTATAGAAGTAAAAGACTACTCTTTGGTATGGCACTACCGCAAGGTAGAAACAGGTCTTGGCGAGCTACGTACCCGTGAACTTACCAGCCACCTGAAATTTTTAGCAGCCGACCAAAACCTACACGTGCTGGAAGGTGATATGGTAGTGGAAATCAAAAGCTCGGAGGTAAACAAAGGGCGTGCGGCTCAACGCTGGCTACAAAAAATGAAAGCAGACTTTTATATGGCTGTGGGAGACGACTGGACCGACGAAGACACCTTTAAAGCTATGCCGGATAATGCCTTTACCATAAAGGTAGGCAGCACTCAATCCGCTGCTAAATACAGCGTGACCGACTATGCCGATGTTAGAGCTCTGCTAAAAAAGCTTAATGTGTAGAAAAGAATCCAGCTTCGTTTTTTCAAAGCTGGTCGCATATCCATTTATGGAGGTACGCGAGTACCTCCGCCTTTTCTAAGTCATTGTGGGGTTCATGTTTGGCACTTTCCCAGATTTTGATCTGAGCTTTATTTCCTGCATTGCCTACAAATGCCTTTGATGCTTCCGGATCTGTAATTTCATCCTGCAGTCCATGCCACACAAGCGTAGGTATTTTCAATCTATCTGCCTCATTTATCGCTCGCAGACCCGCTTCGTAAGCTTCCAAACCCAGCCTCACTGACAACTTTCGGTGCACCAAAGGGTCATTTTCATACGCCTTGTTGCATGCATCATCTTTGGTAAGCATATCGGTAGATAACCTGCTGCTCTGCGTAAACGAGGGATAAATTTTATTCATCAACCTCGCCAGGCTAAACTCTATCGAAGTAGGTTCTAACTTTGCCTTAAACCACGCAGAAGAAAGTATTGCTCCGGCCAGTTCGTTGGTATTTCGCTTGAGTATATAGTTGGCTACTACATTGGCTCCAAAACTATGACCATACAAAAACAGGGGAAGATCATTGTATTCTGCCCGTGCTGTTTTCAGTATTTCCTCCACATCGTCGAGTACGGCCTCATACGAAGCAGCATGACCTCTTTTTCCTTCTGATTGGCCATGCCCCCTTTGGTCATAAGCATACACGGACAGGCCGTTTTCGGTAAGATAGTCTGCCACATGCTCGTACCGTCCTATATGCTCGCCTAAGCCGTGAACGATACATAGTACCGCCTTAGGCTGGGCACACTGCCAGTAGCGTCCATACAATTCCAGGCCATCTTTGGCCACCAGGTTAAAGTGATCTGTTTCCATCGGTAGAAATAAAACCTAAAAATAGACTTTTTAGCAGTAAGGCAAGAAATAGCTTTTCGAAAAAAGAAAAATTTGCAGTTTATCGCCCTTTTTTGTTGGCTAACCAAACTCCACACAATACCACGGCCATTCCCAGATACTGGTACACGTTGATCGACTCTCCATCTACTACGCCCCAAACTATAGCGACCAATGGTATGAGGTAGGTTACCGAGCTGGCAAACACCGTGCTGGATATCTGTATGAGTTTATTGAAAAGAATAAGTGCCCCTGCTGTACCTACTACACCAAGTATACTTACAAAAAGAAAAGCCCGCCAAAAAACCCAATCTGTGCTGACTTTGTCTAAAAATCCGGTCATACCAAACAAGTAAAACAAACAAAACGGACTGGTGAGAAAAAGCGACACTGCAGTAATGTGTAGGGCTTTTATATTGGGCGTGTACTGTTTTATCAGGTTTACGTTAGTACCGTACATCAGGGTAGCAGCCACTACAAACAGCGCATAATAATTGACTCCTGATATGTCGAACCCTGCTCCTCCCAACAGCAACACCACAGTACCTATAAAACCCATAGCTATTCCCGCGGCGTTCGTAGTTTTTATTTTTTGTTGGAAAAAAACCAGGCCAATAAGTGCTACAAAAATCGGCGTAATGGCATTAATCACTCCTGTAATGGCGCTATCCAGTCGGGTTTGTGCTATGGCAAATAAAAAAGCGGGAACGAAACTTCCTACCATTCCCAGCAAAAACAACAAGGGTATTTTTTGTCTCGGTAATTTTCGCAAATTGACTAATGCCACCGGCGAAAGGGCCAAAAATGCCATGGTAATACGAAGTGCTCCTAACTCTCCGGGGCTAAAGACCTGAAGCCCCTTTTTGATGAGTATAAACGATGTACCCCAGATTAACCCTATCGCTATCAGGAGGAGCCAGGGAAGGAGCCTGGCTTTTGGTGCATGGTTTTTCACACGCTCAGCACCTTTACTTCTGCAAACTCTTCAGCTATTTCATCCAAAATAGCTGTTGTTTCTTCATAAGTAGGTGCTTCTACCAGACGAGTTCTGTAGGGTTTAAAATTCGGAATCCCCCTGAAGTAGTTGGTATAGTGCCTCCTCATTTCGAAGATACCCTTTTTATCGCCTTTCCACTTTACAGAGAAATCCAGATGTTTTTTGGTCACTGCTACACGCTCTGCCAAACCGGGCGGGTCAAGTTTACGTCCGGTTTTCAGGTATTCTTTTATTTCGTTAAATATCCATGGATAGCCTATAGCTGCGCGCCCGATCATAATCCCATCTACTCCATACTTATTTTTATATTCCAGGGCTTTTTCAGGAGAATCAATATCGCCATTGCCAAATATAGGGATGTGTATATCGGGATGGTTCTTTACCTCAGCTATATATTCCCAGTTGGCCACACCTTTGTACATCTGCTGGCGTGTACGGCCGTGTATGCTTAGCGCCTGTATGCCTACATCTTGCAGGCGTTTGGCTACTTCTATTATTCTTATAGTGCTATCGTCCCAGCCCAGTCGGGTTTTTACCGTCACGGGCTTGCTTACCCGTTTCACTATTTCGTCAGTCATAGTTTGCATCTTGGGCAAATCGAGCAAGATGCCAGCCCCTGCTCCTTTGCAGGCTACCTTCTTTACCGGACAGCCGTAGTTGATGTCTACTATTTCCGGGTTAGCAGCCTCTGCCACAGCGGCTGCTTCTCTCATGGATTCTATCTTGTCTCCAAAAATCTGAATGCCAATTGGTCGCTCATAATCGTATATGTCGAGCTTTTCTACACTTTTGGCTGCATCACGAATGAGCCCCTCGGCAGAGATAAACTCTGTGTACATGAGGTCTGCTCCGTTTTCTTTACATACAGCTCTAAACGGCGGATCGCTAACGTCCTCCATGGGAGCGAGTAACAACGGAAATTCGCCTATTTCAAGATCACCAATTTTTACCATTCTGTAAGACTTTATCCATCCGATGGATATATTTTTGTTGCAAATTTACGTCAATTATGATCAATTCTACACAATCGGATCAAAATCCATGGCTGGCACTGGTTATCCTGTCGGTGCTCTCGTTTGGTACAGCCATGGTGTCTCCGCTCGTGTATTCTTATGTGGTGGCCCTGGCCTCTGGCGTTTCATACGGTGACATTGTATCTGCTTTTAGTTTCCCCGAAAGTTATCCCGAACTGAAATCGGCACTTCTCACAGTCCAGTTTCTCACTTCAGTTACTGCCTTTATTCTGGTGCCTTTGTATTTTATCAGACAATATGAAAAAAGTCCACTGACTGCTTTTGTTTCCTGGAATCGCACCGATCCGTCTGCTTTGTTGTCTACTGCTTTTTTAGTGCTTTCTTTTATGGTGGTCAACAGTGTATTTATAGAGTGGAACATGCAAATCGAATTTCCTAACGGCCTGCATGAAACCGCCCGTGACATGGAAGACCGTGCTAAAGCCCTCACAGAATATTTTACAGATTTTGACAGCCCACTCTATTTTGCTTACACATTGCTGGTGGTAGCTGTAGTACCTGCTATAGGCGAAGAACTGCTGTTTCGGGGGCTTATCCAAAAACAAATTTTTCGCATCAGTGGCCACACCCATGTAGCCGTATGGTTGGCAGCTATCTTTTTTAGTGCATTCCACTTTCAGTTTTTCGGCTTTGTGCCCCGCATGCTGTTGGGAGCATTATTTGGCTATATGTATGTGTATTCGGGCAACCTTGCTTATCCCATGTTTGCCCATTTTGTCAACAATGGTTTCACTTTGCTCATGGTATACCTGCACCAAAACGGACAGGTGGATTTTGATATAGAAAGTACCGAGTCTGTGCCTTTGGAATCTGTTGTTATATTTGCTATCATCGGAACTGTACTCTTTGTTTTTTTCTATAAAAAAGTAAAACCTCTTATGCCTGCAACAGATGAGTAACTGGCAAAAAGTATATACAGATCGGCAGGGCTATAGAGCTGAGATTGTAAAAGCTATTTTGGAAGAAAAAGGGTACAACCCTGTATTGATAAACAAAAAGGACTCTACCTATCACTTTGGCCAGTTTGAGGTACATGTAGAATCGGAACATGTGCTGGAGGCCCTCAAAATCATAAAGGATGACATCACCTTCGGATAAGAAATTTTCAGAACTGGCCAAGCGGCTTATTACGGGCATTATTGGCTCTTTTTTGATGATATGGATTGTAGCCTCCAGCGAGTGGGGCTTTTTCGCTATTTTTCTGGCCTGTACCATTATTACTCAGGTTGAGTTTTACAAACTGATCATCAAAGGAGGATACATTCCTCTCAAAACTTATGGGGCTATTGCCGGCGCTGTATTGTTTGTGTTGGCCTTTTTCATTGAGTCTGGCAAAATACAGGGCGAGTGGCTGTTTTTCCTCTTTCCATTCACTTCTATTATTTATTTTATCAAATTGTACAAAAAAGGGGAAATGTACCCTTTCAGAAACATCGCCTTTACTTTTTTGGGGATTGTATATGTAGCCCTTCCTTTTTCGCTTCTGGGGGCTGCCGCTTATACACTTGGAGAATACAATCCTAAAATCATCATCGGTATTTTCCTGATCTTGTGGGCCAGCGATACGGGCGCTTATTTTGCCGGCACGCTGTTTGGCAAGCGCAAACTGTTTGAGCGTGTATCGCCTAAAAAATCATGGGAAGGCAGCCTGGGAGGAGCTATATTGTCCATAGCTTTTGCCGTAGGCATTTCATTTTTCTTTGTAGAACTGCACCTGTGGAAATGGGTGGTGATCTCCGTGCTCACCATCGTGTGCGGCACCTATGGCGATCTGGTGGAGTCGCTATTCAAAAGGAGTATGCAAATCAAAGATTCTGGAACAAAACTGCCCGGCCATGGAGGTTTCCTCGACCGATTCGATGGCCTGCTTCTTGCTATACCGTTTATCGTTATCTTTCTGAAGTTTTTTGCCCGATACTAATTTTCTTCCATATAAAACATAAAAAACTATGGCAACCATCACATTAAAAGGAAACACTATCCACACCATCGGCGATTTGCCCGCTGTAGGGTCTCAAGCTCCAGGTTTTGAGCTCGTCAAATCAGACTTATCTAAGGCCAGCCTGGAAGACTATAAAGGGTCGAAGGTTATCCTTAATATTTTTCCCAGCATAGACACTGGTACCTGTGCCACATCGGTAAGGAAGTTTAATGAAAAAGCGGCATCACTGGAAAATACTCAGGTATTGTGCATCTCCAGAGATCTGCCTTTTGCTCACGCCCGTTTTTGTGGTGCTGAGGGCATTGATAAGGTAGCTACTCTTTCCGATTTTGTAGACGGTGCGTTTGGCAAAGCCTACAACCTGCTTTTTGCAGACGGCCCCTTAACAGGACTTCACTCCCGAGCTATCGTTGTATTGGACGAAAATCACAAAATTATACATACCGAACAGGTGGCTGAAACTACAGAAGAACCCAACTACGATGCAGCCCTGTCTGCACTCGGATCATAATACCCTGAGGGCAGGTCAGGGGCCAAAAACCGGGCCTGCTCTCTTATAGCAATCCCCTCGCTTTTATTTCCAGGTATTTATTGATAGTATCTACGGTCAGGTTTTCTGGTCGGGTAAGTACCGATTGAATTCCATGGCGGAATAGCTCTTTTTGTATTGTTCGTTTTTCCATATCAAATTTTTGAGCGATCGACTGATGATAGATTTCCTGAACAGTATCGGCTGGCTTATCCATCAGTTTTCTCAAAGCTGTATTTTCAAAAAACACAATCAACAAAACGTGAGACTTGTTGATTTTTTGAAAAATCGGTAGCTGATGCTCCAGCGATGAATAGGATTCAAAATGGGTGTACACTATCAACAAACTTCGGTGAGATAGGTTTCGCCTGATCGACGTGTACAGTTCATAGTAATTAGGCTCGGCAAATGTTGTTTTCTCTTTATATAAAAATTCGAGCGTTTGTTTGAGTTGGGTTTTGCGGGCATCTGCCTTCAAAAACGTATCGACTGTTTTTTCGAAGGTTATCAGGCCGGCTTTATCCGACCTTTTCAGGATAATATTAGTCAGAGCCAGCGATGTATTTACTGCATGATCAAATAAAGACAGGCCGTTGAACGGCATATACATCGTACGCCCCTTGTTGATGACCGCATATACAGGTCTTGATTTTTCTTCCTGATACACATTGACCATAAGCTCGTTTTTGCGCGCTGTGGCTCTCCAATTGATACGCCGGAAATCATCGCCTGGATTGTAGTCTTTTATTTCTTCAAACTCAGTATTTTGCCCCGGCCTTCTCACTTTTTTTATGCCTTGCATCAGGTTTGATTTCGAAAAAAGCATCAAATCTGCTTTTTTCATCTCCTGAATCGAAGGATATACTTTCACCTTTTGACCACCTTCCAGCATAAACCTCCTGGACACCAGTGCCAGAACACTACGCACATAGGCATTCACATAGCCAAAGACATATTCACCTCGCTCTGTTGGATTGAGCGTGTATGTGATCGTTTGCCGCGAAACAGGTTCATAATCGGAGTTAAATTGCAACCTTCTCATCTGAAACTGCTCCGGGGCTTCCTCCAGAATAAGTATGCGGGTTTTAAAATTGTAACGACTTTCTATAAACAGTCTCACGGTATTCTCTGCGCCGTTGGAAAACAACTCGCTACATACCCTTCTGCCCACTACATAGCCCCCTCCTGCATAGAGCAAAAGTACATCCAGCACCAGTAGCACACAGAGTGAAATCAATAGCAGAGACGCCAAAGTAAACAGTACCGGCCATACGAAACCCAGCGCCATAAACACTACCAGTACCGCTGCTACCTGAAAAAAACGACGGGTAATATATAATGTCCTGAAGAATACCAGCATTATCGGGGAACCTCTACCTGATTAAACAGTCGCGAAATTACTTCGTCGGTGATCATACCTTCCATTTCGCTTTCCGGCGATAAAATAACCCGATGACGCAGTGCCGGCATAGCTACGTGCTGTATGTCTTCGGGAATGACGAAATCGCGCCCGCTCATTACAGCTTTCACTTTGGCGGTATTGAGTATGGCTATGGAAGCCCGCGGAGAAGCCCCCAGGTACAAGTCTGCCGATTTGCGGGTTTGCTGAATCAACTCAGCGATGTATTGCAGCAATTTTTCTTCTACCACTACCTGCTTCACTGTCTGTCTTAGTTCCTTTATCGATTGCTTGTCGAGTACAGGCTCTGCAGCATCTGCAGCCAACGGCTGATGGTGGTATTTCAATATTTCAACCTCCTCTTTTACCGATGGGTAATCCACTTTTATCTTGAACAGAAAACGATCGAGCTGCGCCTCGGGCAGCCTGTATGTTCCCTCCTGTTCTATTGGGTTTTGTGTAGCTATCGCAAAAAAGAGGTCACTCAGGTCGCTCGTGTTTCCATCTATGGTTACCTGTCGCTCTTCCATCACTTCAAAAAGGGCCGCCTGTGTTTTGGCCGGTGCGCGGTTGATTTCATCTATGAGCAATACTTCAGCAAATACAGGCCCTTTTTTAAACTCAAATTCGTTGGTTTTCATGTTGTACACACTGGTACCCAGTACATCAGATGGCATCAGGTCGGGCGTAAACTGAATACGGCCAAAATCGGCTTTTATCAGACTGGCCATAGTTTTAGCCGACAAGGTTTTTGCTATGCCGGGCACGCCTTCCAGCAAAGCATGACCATCGGCCAACAGACAGATTACCAGCTGCTCTATGAGCTCATCCTGTCCTACTATAGTCTGGGAAATGCTTCTGGTAAGCCGGGCAATTTTTTCTTTCACTTCTTCCAGGTTTGTCCGGTTCGCAAACTCGTTGGTTTCTTCCATGGTTTTTTATTTATGATAAAAGTGATACAAGTCTCTATTTAATTCTACCAGCAATGTCTCTGTGATCGTATTGCTTTGTTCGATTGTTTTTATTTTAGTGAGTATACTACTAATCAGCGCCTCATCTTTTCCACTTTTTGCAGCTATCAAAGCCGATAAATTACGCGTATCAGCCAGGTGAATTCTGTGTTTGAGTGTCAGGTATTCTTTGAAGTAATAGATTTGATTTACAGCGGAGGCTTTGTGGTTTCCCGTGTTGAGGTACAGGTTGCCCACCGTTTGAATAAACTGAACAGTCTGGTTTACCGGCCTTCGAATCACGGGTATGATTCGCTGTTTTCTTTTTGCTTCAAAGAGAATATACAAAAGAATGAGCACCATAACGCTATACAAGGCGTAGCGTAGCGGTACATAATTCAACAATACACGCAAGGGGCTGCCCGATTGCAATTTGCCTACCTGATGATATTCCGTCCAGTGCGTATCTGCCACAGGCAGGGCTGCCAGAATATCTGAAGTAGCCCTATGGTTTTCCTCATAAAGCATAAAATAGTTGGTAAACAAAATCGGTACGGTGCATACTATGACCTTGCCCTTACCAAACGGTACTGTTAGAGCTATGGGCTGGTTTGCTTCGTTTTTGCCCAAAACTTCAGCTTCTGTAGGGTATTCTTCTATTTCAAAAAGCATCTCACTTTTGTAAAAACTATAATCGCGACCCACTATACTAAAGGTAGTAGAATCTTTGTTGGTGAGTATATCCTTTACTTCATAGGAGGTTTTTTTAAGCTTAATGCCCAGGGTATCCTGCCAGGTATGGATAATGTTTGCAGCACTGATGAGGGCTGTATTTCCTTTATGAATGTGAGCCAATAAACTATCGGAGCTTTTAGAGTCGGGAAAAAACCCATTGCTAATGCTGATAAAGTTTTCTGCAGACTTATGCTGATCCACTATTTCATAGTACGTGAGGTTCGATTTTGTAACCTCCTTATCGGGAAATACACTTTGCATCAACTGACCCAGCGCGTACGAGCCGTAGGGGTTTCTATCGTAGCGGGAAAAGGTCTTGGTCCATACTATGGGCTTATTGGATAGTGCCTCCACCACGATCACGACCACTACGATAGCTGCTACGCCAAAATATAGTATGCTTTTCTTTTTCATGCCAGCCCCTCCCTTACTGTTTTTAGTTGCTCGGCCATACGGTCGCAATGCTCTGGCACGGCGGTGTAGTTGCCATACCAGATATACTCAAACAATGAAGCCATTTGTGTAAAAGCATCCACAAAAGGGGTGTCTTTCAATTCGTGTAGGTAGCTGGCGTTGGTTTTTCGGATATGATACTCAATAGCACCTTTTTCTGCCAAATATTGTAAAGCCCATAGGTAATAATACCGTATGACCAGCGTATGATTTCTTTCTTCTGTGGCCTCTTGTATCAACTTTTGGAAATCCAACTGGTCGATCTGCTCTTCGTCGATAGAAAACACAGGAGTTTCTATTTTTTTCTTTTTTCTAAACAAAGTAAAACTGGCCTCTGCTCCTGCTATTTTGATAATAAGGTACACCAGGGCTGCTATGAGCAAACCATAAATAATAAGCTTGAAAAGCTGCGGGTCGATATGAATATTTAGGTTGTCAGCCAGATAATCGAGTACACTTTTAACCACATTTCCCAGCCAGCTACTCACTTTTTCCCAAAAAGAGCTTGTGGATGCATCCGTATCATAAGGCATGTCCAACTCCTGTTGGAGGGAATGTACCTGTTCGGAATCAAATTGGCGGTCGTCTGGCGGTGCGGCCATTGTCCTGCAGATTGTAAGCATACACACGAGCACCGTGAGCAGCGCTCTCTTCCCTTTTACTTTCATGTTTGTTTTTAGTGCAGCCAATAAACTTACGATGGGTTTTCAAGGGTATTTATTTCCTGCATCAGGCCAAAAGATTCTTTCTTTTCGCGCAGGTTGAAGTACTGAAAGCTAATAGCAACCGCACTTATAGAGTAAGTAAGGTATGCACCTAGCGTTCCTATGGCCGTTATCACCATGTTGATTAGCATCTGACCAACACTCATGGGCTCAAATACATTCTCCGGATTGACAGTCGCAAACATTTGCCCAAAATAAATTCCCATTTGGGGTGCCATAAAGAGTCCCGCTATGGCCATTTGTATAATATAAATGATAATCAAAAAACCGAAAGTGCTCCACCAGCTCCCCTTGATCAGACTCATACTTCTCGACATGCCTTCGAAAGCGTTGATATCTTCGAAAAAGATTATAGGAAACGCAAGCGAAAACGCAATCATAAAGTAAATGCCGGGTATGAACAGAATCATAAACCCGATGAAAAATGCGATGAAAAACAGGATAGTTACTGCGAAAAGCATACCGCTATCACGAAAAAGTGTGGACAAGATCTGCTTTATATGGATAGCTGAAGGAGGGGTAGTCTGGTAAAGCTGCACATAGCGAAAAACTATGGCAGGAAAGGATGCCATAATCACTACCGACACAGCCATGGAGAGCGTATAGGTTATGCCCATAGCCCCCATCATTGCAAACGGGTTGTCTGCATTGGCTCCCGCTGAGGTCATTTCCATAAGTTTTTGCTGTTGGATTACGTTCAGCACAGCAGCAATCACGATGAGAGGGCCTTCTATCGTTAACAAAATTTTGAACAGCGGTTTAAAGTTTTCTTTCAAAAAATCGAATGTGACATTGACTTTGTCTCCAAAGCTTCTTTGTTGAAAAAACTTAATCCTGGGTTGGTAGGTGGTTTCCATGTTTGTGTACAATTTTTTGAGGATAGATCAGGAAATAATATACTATAAATGCGAACGATAAGCCTATTATGAGCAGTTTTAAACCATCGGGCATACCTGTGAGGCGCGTAACATAGGATTCTAAAAATCCCGCTGCAATAAAAAGCGGCACGAGTCCGATCACGATTTTCATGCCTTTTTTGGCTCCCGCTCTAAAAGCTTCTATACGCGAGTAGCTGCCCGGAAAAAGGATTTTATTTCCCATGACCAAACCGGCAGCTCCGGCAATAACGATAGACGATATTTCGATCGTGCCGTGTATCCAGATAGTAAGTGCTGAAGTCAGGAGCAAGCCTTTTTTATAAAAAAAATACTGAAAGGCACCTAGCATCACGCCGTTGTTGAACAGCAAAAAGGCAGTACCAAATGAGGCAAACAATCCCATAGCAAAGGCTATAAATGACACCCTGATGTTGTTTACCGTAATGCCAAAAAACATATCGATCTGGCGGGCATCCTTATACACCGCCATCGGATCATCTTTGCTAATGTTGGCCTCCGTCATGTTGATGTATGCATCGCCTAATATAAGTCGGGCAAAATTCTCATCGTGTGCGGATGAAAAGGCTCCTATGAAAACAGCAATAAAGAATACGATAAAGGAGTACGCCAATTCTTTTCTGGATTGGTAAATAACCAGCGGTAGCTCGCGGGTCCAAAATGTGACAAATCGCTTTTGCCCTTCTTTTTTATTTTTGTAAATGAGTTGATGAATCCGAGCAGCCAGCTCGTTGAGGTAGGCGTGAGTTTTGGAGTTGGGAAAATACGTTTTGGCGTACGACAGATCATCGGTGAGGCGTACAAAATGTGCGGTAAGCTTATCCGGCAGTATCCGGGATGCCTGCTGGAGGTCTTTTTCTATTTCGATCCACTTCTCTCTGTTGACCTTGATAAATAATGTTTCCTTCATATAGTGAATCGAAATATTTTTTTACGGAAACATAAAACTATTTATTTCTACCTATATTTTCACAGTTATTAAACCAAAACTTCATGTCTGAGTTCGGAATTTACACTGCCCAAAATGTAACCATCGATTATAAACTGGCGGGTCTTGGCGACAGGATAGCCGCTTTTGTTATCGACTCGCTCATCATGGTTGCCTATGTAATAAGCGTTCTTCTTCTGGTTTCTGCTTTTGGTCAGATGGGCATTGTATTTCAGGTCATCGTTTTTCTGCCTACTCTACTCTATCATTTACTTTTCGAAGTGTTTATGAATGGTCAAACCCCCGGCAAACGTCAAATGGGCATACAGGTAAAAATGGCCGATGGTTCTGTCCCGGGTATTGGGGCATACCTCCTGCGATGGCTGCTCTCACCCATCGATTTTGTTATGTCGGGAGGCATTGCCATGGCCAGCATTATTATTTCTGCCAAAAGCCAGCGACTAGGCGACCTGGCAGCCGGCACAGTAGTGACCAAAATAAAAGCACTCGATCGTTTTAATAAAGATTTTCTTACACGAAACGTCGATGATACATACGAGCCGGTTTTTGATCTGGTAAAGTATAAAATAAACCAAAAAGACATTGACCTGATAAAAGAAGCCCTACGGGTACGTATAGCTAACAGCACCTACCAACCTTCTGAAAAGCTGCGAAAGCAATTAGAAACACGGCTGGAGGTAACCAGCGACCTCTCTACGGTAGCTTTTCTACATACCGTCATCAAAGATTTTGAGTATTTTCAGCGATAAGTCTGAGGGAAATATTTGACATCCTATTGTCAACACACCCGAAATACTACGAGTGCTCTTAGAGGGTTCTTTTTTAGCAAAAAAAAGTCCCTCCGGAACCACCCGGAGGGACAAACTCAAAACATAACCAACTAACCTATTATCTCTACGTCATCGAGGTTAATAAACTCGATTTCGTTATTGTCATTCAATGTGATGCCTACGGTAGCATCTTTGCTGATCCTGCCAGCCAAAATCTCTTTTGACAGTTCATTGAGGATTAGCCGCTGCATCACTCGCTTGAGGGGTCGGGCTCCAAACTGAGGATCATAACCCTGTGCACCTAAGTAATCCAGCACGTTTTTGCTTGATTCAATTTTTATGCCAGTTTCTTCCAAACGCTGCTGAATTATTTTAAATTGTATGCTTACAATTTTTCGGATGTCGTCTTTGGTGAGTGGTTTAAACATGATGGTTTCGTCCACGCGGTTGAGAAACTCCGGCCTTACAGACTTCTTCAGCAACTCAAACACTTCGTTTTTGGTCATTTCTACCACACTATCCGTGTTTTCATCCGTTATTTGCTCAAACCTCTCCTGAATCAGCGATGAACCGATGTTGGTCGTCATAATAATGATCGTGTTTTTAAAATTGGCTACACGACCCTTATTGTCGGTAAGGCGACCATCGTCGAGCACCTGCAATAGTATATTGAATACATCGGGGTGTGCTTTTTCGATCTCATCGAGCAGTATTACCGAGTATGGCTTTCTACGAACAGCCTCTGTGAGCTGTCCTCCTTCGTCATACCCCACATAGCCCGGAGGGGCACCAATCAGTCTACTTACAGCATGCCTTTCCTGATACTCCGACATGTCTATCCGCACCATGGAGTTTTCATCATTGAAAAGGTAGTCTGCCAGGGCCTTGGCCAATTCTGTTTTACCTACGCCGGTAGTACCCAGAAAAATAAACGATCCAATTGGTCGCTTAGGATCCTGCAAGCCCGCCCTGCTGCGGCGCACCGCATCCGATATGGCCTGTATGGCCTCCTCCTGACCGGCTATCTTTTCACTCAGCACATTTTCCAGATTCAGTAGCTTCTCTATATCGCTTTGCAGCATTTTAGATACCGGTATTCCCGTCCATTTGGCTACCACTTCAGTAATATCCTCTACATCTACCTCCTCTTTGAGCAGGGTGCTTTCTCCCTGCATTTGCTGAAGCTGCTGCTGGTACTCTTCGAGCTTTTTCTGGCTTTCGGTAATTTTACCGTATCGGATTTCGGCCACCTTACCAAAATCCCCGGCACGTTCTGCCTGCTCTGCTTCTGTTTTATATTGCTCTATGTTTTCCTTTTCTCGTTGAATTCCCTGAATTACCCCTTTTTCGTTTTCCCACTTGGCCTTCAGGTCATCGCGCCGTTCCGATAGTTCGGAAATTTCCTTGGACAGCTGCGTCTCTTTTTCTTTGTTTTTTTCTCTGCGAATAGCTTCCCGTTCTATTTCCAACTGCATGATTTTTCGCTGCAACTCGTCGAGCTCTTCGGGCAAAGAATCTATTTCTATCCGTATTTTTGATGCTGCCTCATCCATCAGGTCGATGGCTTTGTCGGGCAAAAAACGATCCGATATGTAGCGGTTTGAAAGCTCTGCCGCAGCTATCACTGCATCATCTTTGATGCGCACACCATGGTGTACTTCGTACTTCTCTTTGATTCCGCGTAATATAGAGATTGCATCCTGTACGTCGGGTTCATCTACCATTACGGCCTGAAAGCGTCGCTCGAGAGCCTTGTCTTTTTCAATATATTTTTGGTATTCTTTGAGTGTTGTGGCACCTATAGCATGCAGTTCACCACGAGCAAGAGCAGGTTTTAACAAGTTGGCTGCATCCATGGCTCCTTCTCCTCCACCCGCTCCTATCAGCGTGTGTATCTCATCTATAAAGAGTATGATTTCACCATCTGAGTCAGTTACTTCTTTAATCACCGACTTCAGTCGCTCCTCAAACTCTCCTTTGTATTTGGCTCCAGCCACAAGCAGGCCCATATCCAGTGATATCAGGATTTTAGACTTGAGGTTTTCCGGCACATCGCCATCTACTATACGCTGTGCCATGCCTTCTACTATCGCTGTTTTTCCTACGCCCGGTTCACCCAGCAGCATAGGGTTGTTTTTTGTCCTTCGGGACAAAATTTGAAGTACCCGGCGTATTTCTTCATCTCTGCCTATTACCGGATCTATTTTTCCATTTTTAGCTTTTTCATTCAGGTTGATAGAATACCTCTCCAGCGACCTGTATTTCGATTCTGCATTTTGGTCTTTCACTGTATTTCCTCCTCTTAGTTCTCTAATAGCTCCTTCCAGATCTTTTTTGTTCATTCCCTGCTCCTTGAGCAAACCAGCTACTTTATCTTTTCCTTCGAGCAAGCCAATCAACAAGTGCTCTACAGCTACATACTCATCGCCAAAGGTTTTGATTGAGCTTTCTGCTTTTTGCAATGCTGCAGCCGCATCATTGGCCAGATAGGGTTGCTGAGCTCCCGATACCTTAGGATAGGCATCCAGTATCTGGTCTACTCTGGTGTTTACCATTTCTTTGTTTATGCCTAATTTTTTCAACAAAAAACCGATTACATTTTCGTCTGTTTGCAAGATGGCTTTCAGCAAATGCCCCGTTTCAATAGCCTGCTGACCTTTGCTGCCTGCTATTTCGGTGGCCTTGTTGAGCACCTCCTGAGATTTGATGGTATACTGATTAAAATTCATTGGATTGATGTTTTTTTGGTTTTGACCTGCCCAGCCTTCTACAAATAATCCGCCAGAGTATAAAACCGTCTTTTTCAAGACATTATGTCTTCATTTTGTTCTTTTTCAGGAGAAATAAAGACAATCTGTCTGGAATTGTAGATTTTTCTTTTGCAACAGCCCCCTATTTTCTATTCACATGCTTTTCGTTTAATTTGCCCTCCCAACTATTCACCTGATCATACCATGAGCAAAAACATCAAGAGGCGTAGCTTCTTACAAAAGGGAACGCTTGCAGCAATTGCCGGAGGTACCGGACTTTCACTGGCTTGTAGCGAAAAAAAAGAAGTTCACTCTACCAATATCAACTTTAATAAGACTTACAAATGGAAGATGGTCACCACATGGCCTCCCAATTTTCCGGTTTTGGGTGAAGGATGCAAACTGGCAGCCCAATGGATAGAAGCCATGTCCGGTGGACGTATGGAAGTAGAAGTATATGGGGGAGGCGAACTGATCCCTTCTCTGGAGGTGTTTGATGCGGTGAGTAGCGGCGCGGTAGAAATGGGTAGTGGATCGGCGTATTACTGGGCCGGAAAAATTCCCGGCGCTCAGTTTTTTTCGACTATGCCTTTTGGTATGAATGCCCAGCAAATGAATGCCTGGGTAATCAATGCAGGTGGCAATGATTTGTGGAATGAGGTATATGCACCGTTCAACCTGATGGCGCTTCCGGGTGGCAACACCGGTGTGCAGGCCGGCGGTTGGTACAACAAGGAAATAAATGCTGTTGAAGACCTCAAAGGCTTGAAAATGCGGATACCCGGGCTGGGTGCCAAAGTGTTGAGGAAAGCCGGCGGTACTCCTATGCTGGTAGCCGGTGGCGAGCTATTTACCAATCTGGAGCGGGGTGTCATAGATGCTACCGAATGGATCGGGCCTTACCACGATTACAAAATGGGGTTTCATAAAGTGGCCAAACACTATTACTATCCAGGCTGGCACGAACCGGGCACCATTCTGGAAATGATTTTTAACAAAGACAAATTTAACGAGCTGCCTACCGACCTACAGGAAATCGTGAAAACAGCCTGCTATCGCCTCAACCAATGGATGCTCACCGAATTTGAAGCCAAAAACAGCTTATACCTGAGTAAACTAATAGAAGAAGAGCAGGTCGATATTCGGCGGTTTTCTGATGAGGTGATGAACACATTGAAAAAGCTCTCTAACGAAGTAGTGCAGGAGCTGGTAGATACCGACCCTCTCAGCAAACGGATCTTTGAGCATTTCAATGCTTTTCGCAAAAAAATGGTAAGCTGGTCCAACATCAGTGAAAAAGTATACCACGAAGTGTTTAACAGCTAGAGCATCAAAACCTCACTTTTTTTACTTCTATAAAAATATCTGTATTCCTGCCTTTATCATCCGTGCAGGATATTTTCACATTTCCTTCGTCGGGTGTAAAATAAATACTCTCGTTAGCTGGTGATGAACGATAGTAGCGATTGTTGATATACCAAAACACCTGATTGACATTGTTGGCAGTCTGGCTGCTAAGCATAAGTTGCAACGAATCGGTTTTATCTACCATATACTCCAGTCCGTCTACCGGTGAGGTGATTTTAGGTGCCGATGTGGTAAAAAGCCGTTCACAATCCGGATTATGCTCCGGTATGTGCGTGTAACTAATCTGATGTTGTTCGAAATAGTCGAGCATTTCTGGCTGGTGATTAGGGTAAAGTGCTTTTACATATCCTGCGGGCGGCAGGCAGGTAGTGCAATACGATCGGGATGAATCTGCCGACACATAAACATGGCGCAGGTGGTCGCACGTCTGATAATCGGATATGCCGGGCAAAAAGTAGTCGAGCTGTTGTTGCGTACAATTTTCCCCCGGTACTCTCCCCGATTCGGCACATACATACCGAAAGTTTACCCCTTTGGGCATGCTAAACCAATCTTTGGAAGACTCCCTGTCTATGGTATTGAAGATGTGAAACAATAATGGAGCTGCGATTTCTGCTCCGGTGAGTTCCTGTACACCCTCACCGGAAAAATTGCCTACCCATACACCTATGGTGTGTTTTTTATTGAATCCGATACTCCACGCATCCCGGCGACCGTATGAAGTGCCGGTTTTCCAGGCTACCTTGGGCAAATTTGCAGCATTTTTCCATTGTGCCGGAAGGTCTGGCCTGACTACATCAGTAAGGATTTCGGAAATCATGTAGGCTGCTGACGGTGATAGGACCTGAGATGTGGACTGTAAGGTATCTCCATGTAAAAACTGCAGAGGAGCATAGCTGCCGTGGTGTGCCAGAGCAGCATAAAGGCGCACCAGCTCTTCCAATGTGGCTCCACACCCACCCAGCACAGTAGACAGGCCCAAGTGATTCTTATCTTTTTCTACCTGCTGAAAACCTGCCCGTGCAAGTGCCTCCACAAAAATACCAGGGTGCAGCTGATCCAATACTTTCACCGCAGGTATATTGAGTGAGTGTGCCAGAGCATACTCCACTGTCACTTTACCATTGAAATTCTCCTGATAGTTTTGCGGCTGATACCCGCTAAAATTGACCGGCACATCCGTAACGATAGTTTTGGGTGTGACGAGCCCTTGGTCTATCGCCATGCCATAGAGCATGGGCTTCAGTGTGCTTCCCGGTGAGCGAACTGCCTGTATGCCATCTACCTGACCTCCATCTACAGGGTTGTGGTAGTCAGCCGAACCTACATAGGCCTTCACCTGCATCGTTTCATTGTCTACTACAAGAGCAGCAGCATTGTATATACGGCGGTTATACAGTTGCTGCACATACTGCTTCACTATCGCCTCTACTTTTAGCTGGTTTTGCAGCGCTACAGAGGTATGGATAATATTTTCGTTAGAAAATTCTTTTTTTATTCTACGTGCCCAGTGTGGCGCAAAACCGGGCAACTGGTGTCTGCGGGCTGTCAGGGGCTCAGATTTAGCATCTTCTATAGCATTGTCTGCAAACACTTGTCCCTGACCAAAACGTGTAAGCCATCGGTTTCTCTCATCGCGGATATAGGCGTTGTTGTGGCCCAGTCGAAGCGAACTGGGTCTGTTGGGAATAATAGCAAGAGCTGTGATTTCTGCCAGGCTCAGATGATCAGGCATTTTTTCAAAATATATAAGCGACGCAGCTTTAACCCCCTCTATGTTGCTACCGTAGGGCACCAGGTTTAAATACATCTGCAAAATTTCATCTTTGGTATAGCGCCATTCCAGCTGCATTGCCCTGAAAACCTCCAGCAGTTTGTTGGCATAGGTTCGCTGTGCGGGGTGTAGTAGTCGGGCTACCTGCATGGTAATCGTCGATGCTCCGGAGGTGCGCTTGCCAAACACCATATTGTTGATAGCTGCCCGGCATACAGATACAGGATTTACTCCAAAGTGGTAATAAAAGTACTGGTCTTCTTTGTAAACAATGGCCTTGCGCAAAGTAGGTGTGATTTCTGCCAGTGTTGTATACATACGCCATTTGTCGTCGCTGGTAAGATACGAATGCAGCAACTGTTTTTCTTCCGAAAGAACAACCGGAGAATATTCCACTTCGGTATTGTATGGCACAAAAATCACCGCCCCCCATAGCAACAGTAATGGCGCTGAAAGCGCCGCGCTATATTTTATTCTGCTTTTCACATTTTTATGAATTTACCGATAAAACCAAGTATACACCACTACTGTTTTTTTGACAAACTAAACCACCTTTTCAGACATGAAAGTGTCTCTATAAAACGTTAATTTAGTTTGTTGGGAGTGGTGTGTAAATTGCCTCACACCTTTCCCGGCATTCCTTTTTTCATACTAAACAATAAAATCCTCTATCTTCCCATGCGAACGCTAGCTTTATCTCTTTTCGCTTATGCTCTGGCTTTTTTATTTCTGTCCGGATGCTCCGACAATCAATCGCTACGACTTATCGATACCAATTTCGATGAAGAAGTACAAACCAACCAAAACCTGCATTTTGTCTTTAACCAACCTATAGCCGGCGATTCAATCCTCAACCAGTGGGATAGCACACAGTACATCGCTTTCAACCCACCAGTTAAAGGCTGGTTTAAGTGGAGTGGAGAAAGCGTGCTTGTTTTTTCTCCCGAATCGCCCTTTCCCCCGGCCACTACTTATGAAGCCACCATTACTGAAAAACTCTCTGCCAAAGCTAAGCGTAGTTTTAGCGGAGAGAAAATCATTCGTTTTCACACCACCCCTCTGCAGGTTCTGGGATTTACCGGCTTTTGGAGCAATGACGATACTCAAGATACTTTTATACATATCGAAGCAGCTTTCAACCACGCTGTTTCGGCCGAAGAAGCAGCCGGCAAAATGCAGGTAAAACTGGATGGTAATAAGCAGACAGTGAAAGCGCTGCATAGTGGCAGCCACAAAACGATAAGGGTGTATCTACCCAATGTGAAACTAGCCGACAAGGATTTTGAAATGGAAATAACCCTCGAAGAGGGGCTGACTCCTGTAGGTGGGAAAAATTCCATTACAGCACCTACTACAGAAACGGTCACTCTGAGTTCGCCTTATCAGGTCAGCATCGAAGATATATCTACCGAACACAATGGAGCCGAAGGTATTGTGAATGTGAATATCTCCCAGCAAACCACTGACAAAATAGCTCCTTTCGTACGGATAAATCCCTCTGTGAAATTTGTAGCAGAGCCAACTGAAAAAGGATTGAAGATAAGTAGCGAAGCGTTTGATATGCGCAAAACCTACACGGTAACTATCGCCAAAGGATTAAAAGGAAAATTTGGTGGAGAGCTTGCCACTGATTTCAGCAAGGAAATTTCCTTTGGCAAACTACGCCCCGAAATCAGTATTGAAAACAAACGATCTGTGTACCTGTCGGGGCAGGGAGAAAAAAACATTCAGGTCAAAATCATCAACGTAGAAGAAATCGATGTGCGCATCACCAAACTCTACGAAAACAACATCATCAATTTTACTAGCAACAAATACTACAACTACCGAACGAACGCATATTCCTACTCCTTTCACAATGCAGCCAGCATGGGCGATCTTATCTGGGAGAAAAAAATAAAAACCAGCGACCTGCCCAAAAAAGGTGGAGTAGGGATACTCCATCTCGATATAGAGGACAAGTTGCAAAACTACCGGGGCATTTATGCGCTGGAGGTTTCTTCTGATGAAAAATACTGGCTGAGAGACAATCGCTTGCTGGCCATATCGGATATAGGTCTGGTAGCTAAAGAGGGGAAAAAACACGTTACTGTTTTTTGTAACGCTATAAAAACCGCACAACCTATGGCAGGTGTGGAGGTGCGATTTGTTGGCCGGAATAACCAACAACTCGGTAGTGCTATCACCGACAAAGAAGGTGTGGCAGTATTTGAAAAACCAACAGACCTTCCCCACGGCTTTGATGTAGAGCTCATCACTGCGCAAACTCAGGACGATTACAATTTTATGACGCTGAGTAGCAGTAGGGTAAATACCGCGCAGTTTGACATAGGAGGCAAATACCAAAACCCTACTGGTTTTGACCTTTACCTGTATGGCGACAGAGATATCTACCGACCCGGGGAAACCCTCCACGTAAGTGGTATCCTGCGCGACCTCAAATGGCAAACACCTGATCCCATTCCGCTGAAGATAGTAATAACCACACCTGATGGCAAAACACTTAAAACGATCAAAAAAACACTCAACGCCCACGGCTCATTCGAAACTTCTGTCGAGCTTTCTCCTTCTGCACCTACGGGCAACTACGCCATACAGGTATATACATCCAACGATGTTTTTCTCACTTCCAGAAGCGTACAGGTTGAGGAGTTTATGCCAGACCGGATAAAACTCGACATGCAACTTGACAAAACAGAACTGACCTTAAATGAAAGCACCGAAATTACCCTTACCGCGACTAATTTTTTTGGCCCTCCTGCCGGAAACAGAAACTACGAAATAGCCATTTCTGCTAAGAGAAAAAATTTTTATCCCAAAGAGTTCCCTGATTACAATTTCAACATTGATGTAAAAAACCATCAATACTTTGAGCGAATCCTGCATGAAGGCAAAACGGATGCAAACGGCAAGGCGCAGGTAGACTATGCACTAGAGCAAGCATACAAGGACATGGGATTGGTGCAGGCCGATGTTTATGCTACGGTATTTGACGAAACCGGCCGACCGGTAAACCGCAAGCAATCCGTGACTGTATCTACTCAGAATATTTACTATGGCATAGCCAGCGACCGCTACTATACACCTACCAACAGCGAAATCCGTTTTCCAATGGTAGCACTGGACAGAGATGAAAATTTACTCAATGATGTAGCTACTCAACTGCAAATTATCAAACACGAATTTAAAACTGTGCTTTCCAAGTCAGGAAGTTTTTTTCGATACAATTCTGAGGAAGTTGAAAAAGTGCTGGTCGACAAAGAAATTGTAATTACCGGCTCTGACGATTATTTTTCCTTTGTACCCGAGCTCTCGGGTCGATACGAAATACGACTGTCTGCCCCCGGTAGTTCCAGTTATGTGAGTCAGTCGTTTTATGCCTATGGCTGGGGAGGCACATCCAACGCTTCTTTTGAAGTAAACAGTGAAGGAAAGATTGACATTACTCTGGACAAAGAGAGCTACACTGTAGGCGAAACCGCTCAGGTGATTTTAAAATCTCCTTTCTCAGGAAAAATCCTGGTAACACTGGAAACAGATAAAATCCTGAAGCACTTTTATGTCGATTCTGATAAGCGCGCAGCTTCTTTTCCGATCGACATCACCGAAGCGTATGTGCCCAATATCTACATTACGGCTACTCTGTTTAAGCCACATGCCGAATCAGATCTTCCATTGACTATAGCACATGGTGTGGCTCCACTGCTGGTGCACAACCCTGACAACCAACTACCCATTTCCATCGAGGCAGTAAGCAAATCCAGATCGGGCACCAAACAAACCCTTACGTTATCGTCTACCCCTCACACGGCTGTATCGGTAGCTGTAGTAGACGAAGGCATATTACAGCTAACACGCTACTCATCACCCGACCCGTACAGTTATTTTTACCAAAAACGTTCGTTAGGAGTAGAATCCTACGACATTTATCCTTTTCTCTTTCCTGAAATACAACTATCCGGCGGCCGCATAGGAGGAGACAATGCACTGGCTGCAGAACTAGCCAAACGTATAAATCCGCTAACGAATAAACGGGTAAAACTGGTGTCGTTTTGGAGTGGTATACTGGAAACTGACCAAAACGGTAAAGCAACTTACGAAATTGATATTCCCTCTTTTTCCGGAGACTTACGCGTCATGGCTACTGCCTACTCTGCGCACCGTTTCGGGTCTGCCTCGCACAATATAAAGGTGGCCGACCCAATGGTTATCAGTACAGCTCTTCCACGTTTTCTTAGTCCGGGCGATACCGTAGATATGCCAGTGGTGCTAAGCAATACCACAAAATCCGGCGCAACCTGTCAAACCAATGTCCGCGTAAGCGGACCGATTTCGGTCGTGGGCCAATCCAGCCTCACTGCAGATGTACCGGGCAATGGTGAAAACCGGGTAAACTTTCAGGTTGTAGCCCATCGTGATATTGGCCAGGCAGCTATTCATGTAAGCGTAAAAGCCATGGGCGAAACTTTTGAGAACAGAACTGATATGGCCGTAAGGCCATCCGCTCCGCTCCAAAAAATCAGCGGTTCGGGGGTAATCAAAGCGAATACTACCGAAAAACTCTCTTTTGGTAGTAATTCATTCCTGCCCAACACCGCAAAACACAAGCTGGTGCTTAGCAACTCACCCGCTGTAGAATTTGCCGACAACCTGAATTACTTGCTGCGCTACCCGCATCACTGCCTGGAACAAACAGTATCCACCGCATTTCCACAGTTGTATTTTGCCGACCTGAGTCAGCAACTTTTACAAGTCGATGATAAGTTTAAAAATGCCAATAGTAATTACCACATTACCGAGGCTATCAAAAAGATTCAACTCATGCAACTGTACCATGGCGGACTCAGCTACTGGCCCGGTCAGAGGTATGAAAGCTGGTGGGGATCTGCTTATGCGGCTCATTTTTTATTCGAAGCTAAAAAGGCCGGCTATGCGGTAGACGAGCAGGTGTATCACAAGCTCCTCGATTATCTGATTACACGGCTAAAAACCAAAGAAACTATTTGGTACTACTACAACAATACCCGCCGCAAAATTGCCAACAAGGAAATACCTTACTCCCTCTACGTACTGGCCCTAGCCGGCAAACCACAGCGGTCTACCATGAACTACTACAAAAGCAATATGGATGACCTGAGCCTAGATGGCAAGTACCTGCTGGCTGCCAGCTACGCCATTATAGGCGATGACAAAAAATACCGCGAGGTATTGCCATCTGCTTTTGCCGGTGAAAAATCGGATCGTGTATTTGGTGGTAGCTTTTACTCTTACATAAGAGACGAAGCACTGGCCCTCAATACACTCCTGGAAGTAGACCCTGAAAACCCTCAGGTAGCCACTATGGCACGACAACTCAGTCAGGCCATGAAAAACGAAAAATACCTGAATACTCAGGAACGTGCGTTTGGCTTTTTGGCTTTGGGAAAAATTGCCCGTTTAAATGCTTCTAATGACATTCGGGCGACCGTCCGGAGCGGAAGCAAAACACTCGCCACGTATAACAAAAAAACGCTGACATTAGCTGGTGAGGATTTGCAAAAAGGCTTGGTAAATATAACTACCAGTGGTGAAGGCTCTCTCTATCATTACTGGGAAAGCGAAGGCATCAGTGCCGATGGTAGTTATCGTCAGGAAGACTCATTTTTAAAAGTTCGCAAAGCATTCTTTAATCGTTATGGCACACCATTTTCATCGCTCAACTTCAAGCAAAATGAACTGATCGTAGTTCGGTTGAGTATTCAGGCAGAAAAAAATCAATCTGTAGAAAATGTGGCCATTACCGATATGTTGCCGGCCGGTTTTGAAATCGAAAACCCACGCATAACGGATGTGCCCGGTACCGACTGGATAACGAATGCCAGTACGCCGGATTATTCTGACATCCGCGACGATCGAATCACGTTGTTTACGCACGTGAGGGGCAGCAAAGCACAACACTACTACTATGTAGTGCGCGCCGTATCAAAGGGCACGTTCGAAATGGGACCTGTGGGAGCTGACGCTATGTACAACGGCGAATACCACTCCTACCACGGAGCAGGTAAAGTCACAATAGAATAACAAACCGGGGGCTATATGCACAGTGGCTCGTTTCAGGGGTGTCATCTCTGTAACGCAGGCTGTATCATGTAGCCCTTTTTGGTTTTATTGGAACCCAGACTTCCTCCTCTGAAGTAGGATCATTGTTTTTGTATTTTTCTCCCAACAGCTCGAAATGTGGCCTGTCATCCAACACATATTCTGAATCGGGAAACCATATTCCATGTATATACTGCATCGTCTGGGGAAATGCCTGTGGCAGCCCTTGGTGAACGAATACGGCATATAAGCCTCCACTAAGGTCGTAAGATTCCATACCCTGGGGTATCTCTTCGCTTTTTTCTACCTCCACAGCGGCCCACTTTTCAAACTCGGTTTGCGGAGAAAAATGCTGAATGCTAAACGCCGGAGAATATACCTGCATGGAGTAGTAGTCTTCCGTCAACCTGTTTTTTACTTCGTTTCTTCTAGGCATAAATGCTCCCCATAAGGCGGGGGTTTTATCCTGATCCAGTGACATTTTCTGCCGTATGCCAATCAATTTTTTAGGTGAAAGGTTGACGATTCGATATTCCATTTACTCCTCTTTTAATTTTCCATAATACAAAAGGTCAACCAGTTGACCTGCTGTGGTTTTATAATCCTTGCGAATGGTTCCCTCCAGAATAAATCCCGCTTTTTCCGCCACTCTTCTGGCCGATTTGTTTTCATTATGTGTGCGCAGGTATATTTTTTCAAAACCAAGCCGATCAAAACCGTAGCGACATAACAACACAAAAGCTGTGGTGGTAATACCCCTGCATTCGTAGTGCTCGTCTATGTAGCAGCCCACTTCTGCCTTAGGTATATTCCAGTCTACATTTTTAAAATCCAGAAAACCGGCCAGCTTATGCGCCTTTTCATCTACTATCAAAAATGCATAATATTCTTTTCTTTGTGCTCTTTCTACCATCTCATCTACAAATCGTACTGTGTCTGCCTCTGTTTTTGTTCGCGATACCGTACCCACAAAAAAGTCTTCAAGCCTCTTTCTGTTGTCTTGCACCATTTGGTGGTATGCTTTCAAGTCGCTTTTTTCCAGTGGTTTGATGGTATAATTATCGAATCGCATAGAATTTTCCTTTATTGTTTTACGTAGCTCATGTGCAAAATCGGAAATGGTTTACCTGTAGCATCCAGCGGTGAGCGGCTTTTTATCTCAAAACCTATATGCTGATAAAAGCCGACTGCTGCAGGATTATCCTCATTCACATCTACACTTGTTGCATTCATATGCTCCAGCGCAAAATGCACCAGCTGTTTACCCAAGCCCTTTCCAAATACTTCGGGGTGGACAAAAAGCATTTCTATTTGACTATCGGCTACACCTATAAATGCCTGAATAACACCCTTATCGTTTCTTATGCTGCGCAAATGCACCGCATTCAGATAAGTCTCTAAAATCAGCGGTTTAAAATAGGCTATATCTTCTTCTTTGAGAAAATGATGAGTGGCCCGTACAGAAGCCTCCCACAGCTCTACTACCTGTGGATATTCCGATGGGTCTATCTCTGATATCGTTTTATTTTCAAGGTTCATATTTCCAGCTTATTTTGTTTTCAAACACGGCGAGGGGGCAAGACACTGAGGTGAGGTAAACCGGGTTTTGTTCATTTCCATTGGGATGAAAACACTCGTAAGGCGCCCCCTTATTTCCACCTTTTCTAAAATCATTTTCCCTTAGTTCGTCCGTGTATTCCTTTGCCAGCCGCTGTGCCAACTTCTCGTCAGTGAGGCCTATAGCATAACACACCCAGCCCACAGGAGTTCCCCAGTATGCTCCATTCTGGTAAGTTTGTTTTTGGGCCAGTGAATATTGCCAGGCTGTAGACTCACTGTAGTCATCTGTTATTAGTATATGTCTGATGTTTCCTTTGTAGGTCAGGTAACCCTTTTCGTAAGCCCGGGCTAAAAATGCACTTGTTTTTAATCGCTCTTCTCCCTCCAGTATGCCAAAGTATAGCGCCAGAGCGGTACTCCACACATCCGGCTGATTGCTTTTTGATGTAGAGGCCAGCAGCATTCCCCTGTCGTCCATAAATGTTTTTGGTATTGACTTTTTCAGGCGCAGGGCTAATGACCTGTACTTTTCTGACTTGCTCTCCATTTCTAATCTTTCAAACAAAAATGCCAACTGTACAGAGGCTCTGTACTTGAGTATAGACGGGTACGCGAGGTTTCCTGTCATGGTAATCACATCCCTAAAGCCAAAATCAACAGCCCTGAAGCTGTCGGTAGTATATACGAGATCGCCGGAAGCCAAAGTAGGTGGTACTTTAAAGGCCAACTCCAACCTGTCCATTAAGCGCATTCCACTTATATTTTCATGCAAAAATTCCACAGATCCGGTAGTATGTGCGTAGTAGTATGCCATATGGATAAAGAAAAACTGATCGCTGTATGGAGGCATTAACCCAAACGTTTCTCCTCCCTGCTGTTCGTAGCTATATGTGCCCGGAAAGTAAATCGGCTTGCTATCATCTATCCGAATATGATCCGCAATAGCTCCAACCGGAATATAACTCCCCATAGGAGTGATCCAGGTTTGGTCGCATTGTGTTTTTGCTGTCAGGTACAGCATGTGCTTCTGCTCGGAGAGTGAGATCAATCCCGACTCCAACGACATGGCATAATCTCTAATCCAAAAAGAAGGGTAACTGTTTCTTCCTCCCGGCCTGATAAGTATACCTCCTGTAGTGTTTTCACCAAAATCAGAGCTCACCCTCTGCCCCGGATGGATTCTGGAACTATCCAATACGTCTTTTGTGATTTGTTTCAAAAACTGTAAATCACGAGAGGATAAATAACTATCTCGCTGACCATAGCATACGGAGCTTATCCATACCAGCAACATGGGAATTGCATATTTCATCATTCAGACATCTGGTGGAAAACTAAAGCTATCCAATATATTTGAATAGCCCAGAAGAATACTCAAAAAGTAAGAAACGGTAAGTGTACACGGTCTAGCAGTCTTTCGGAGAATCATCAGGACTCAATACTAGCTCTGCACGGATTTTTCCCTGAACAAGAAACAAAAGAGAATTATAGACCAAAATACCAAATAATAGAATGTCCTTTTTCAAGATGTTGAAAAACCATGTATAACACCTGCAGGTAGCTCGGTTGCCAACTATTAAGTCAGGTTTATCCACTGTCCGATTGCCATGTAGCATATAGCGGAATAAAATTAGTATGCATGCATACTTTTTTCAAAAAATCTTCTATATTTGAAAGCAACAAAAAAAGGCCTTCCTAAAAAGAAAGGCCTTTAGATTGCGTGGTGATGAGTGGGCTCGAACCACCGACTCACGGATTTTCAGTCCGATGCTCTACCAACTGAGCTACATCACCCCGTTCAAAGAGGTGCAAAAGTAAAAATAAAAGTATACCGTGCAAAACTTTTGTTTAATATTTGACAAAGAATATTTAGATTGAAATATGAATTGGATATCACAAGTTAGTTTTCTGGTCGTAATAGCCATTGCAGGCTATTTTTTGTACAAAAGAATAGCGCAAATCAGGAAAAATATTTTGTCCGGAAAAGATTCAGACCGGTCGGACCGTCCAGCTGATCGGTGGAAAACCATGCTGCTGGTAGCTTTTGGCCAGGGAAAAATGTTTAAAAAACCTATACCGGCATTCTTACACCTGCTCATTTATGTCGGCTTTTTGGTTATCAACCTCGAAGTGTTAGAATTTGTAATCGACGGGCTAGCTGGGACACACAGAATATTTGCTCCAGTGCTCGGCTCGGCCTATACCGTAGCTCTCAATATTTTTGAATTTCTGGCAGTAGCTGTATTATTTTCCTGTGTTGTATTTCTCATTCGAAGGAATGTGCTCAAAGTTGACCGCTTTACCAAGCCCGAAATGAAAGGCTGGCCTGCCTTAGACGCCAACCTGATTCTGATTATAGAAATTACTCTCATGATGGCCATCCTGAAAATGAATGCAGCAGACCAGGTGCTGCAAAGCCGGGGAGTAGAAGGATATACTGCCACAGGCAGTTTTTTCTTTAGCAGCTTGATGATACCCTTATTCTCTTCATTCGATACTGCCTTTTTGGTATTTGTAGAACGCGCTTCATGGTGGTTTCACATCATAGGCATATTGGCATTCGCTGTGTATGTTACCTATTCCAAACACCTGCACATCTTTTTGGCTTTTCCCAACACCTACTATTCCAATCTGGAACCTAAAGGCAAGATCAAAAATATGGATGAGGTTACCACAGAAGTAAAAACCATGCTAGGTATAGCCACCGAGGGTAGCGCTCCTCCTGCGGAGATAGCGAGGTTTGGTGCCAAAGACGCTACAGACCTGAGCTGGAAAAGCCTGATGGAATCCTACACCTGCACCGAATGCGGACGCTGTACGGCTGAATGCCCAGCTAACCAAACGGGTAAATTGCTTTCTCCCAGAAAAGTAATGATGGAAACCAGAGATCGCATCGAAGAAATAGGAAAAGGAGAAGGCAAAGACAAATCATTGCTGGGAGACTATATCACTAAAGAAGAAATAAACGCCTGCACGAGCTGCAATGCCTGTACGGAAGCCTGCCCGGTAAACATAGACCCTCTGTCTATCATACTGGAAATGCGCCGATACGTAGCTATGGAAGAATCCGGATCGCCGGCATCCTGGAATGCCATGTTTGCCAACGTGGAAACAAACTTTGCTCCTTGGAAGTTTGCCCCATCCGATCGATTTAAGTGGAAAGAAGAATTAAACGACTAAGACCCTATGGACAACAACACATACAAAACCCCCACCATGGCTGCTATGGCCGCCGAAGGTAAAACTCCCGAAGTACTTTTTTGGGTAGGATGTGCCGGATCGTTTGATGACAGGTACAAGAAAGTAACCATCGCTTTTGCAAAAATTCTCAACCATATCGGTGTAGATTTTGCCGTATTGGGTGACGAAGAAGCCTGCACCGGAGATCCGGCCCGAAGGGCCGGAAACGAATTTTTGTTTCAGATGCAAGCCATGGCCAACATTCAGCTTTTAGATGGCTATCAGGTGAAAAAAATTGTGACGGCTTGTCCACATTGCTTCAACACGCTGAAAAACGAGTATCCCGATCTGGGAGGCAATTACGACGTTATCCATCACTCTACTTACCTACAGGAGCTCATCAACGATGGCAAAATAGTGATGGAAGGCGGAGGAGAGTTTAAAGGAAAAAAAATCACCTACCACGACTCCTGCTATCTGGGCCGTGCCAATAATGTATACGAAGCACCCCGGGCTGTACTGGAAACGCTGGATGCCGAGCTCGTGGAAATGAAACGATGCAAAACCAAAGGACTGTGCTGTGGCGCAGGGGGTGCTCAGATGTTTAAGGATGCCGAAAAGGGCGATAAAGAAATAAATATAGAACGAACCGAAGAAGCCCTGGCTACTGGAGCCAATGTTATAGCTTCAGCCTGTCCTTTTTGTATGACCATGCTGTCTGATGGCGTAAAAAATAAAGAAAAAGAAGCTGACGTGAAGGTAAAAGACCTGGCCGAGCTAATCGCTGAATCAAAAGGCTTATAGTATTATAGCCCCAAACGAATTCTCATTTGCTTTGCCACACGGTGAAATGACAACACCGTACAAAAGATAACCACGCCAGGAAAAACTATGCTCCACCAGTTGGCAGAATTGTAACGAAACGCAGAAAGAATTTTTCCCCACGTAATGATATCTCCAGGCAAACCTATGCCTATAAAAGATAGTGTAGATTCTACCACCAAAAGACTGGACGCGAAAAAAACCATGTCAACCAAAACCGGTCTGATGGTATTAGGTAATGCATGTTTGAAAAAAACAGCAAAATAGGAAAGCCCACCCAGGCGTAGTGCCTGCATATAGGTTTTATCGCGCTCGGCCAGCATTTGCGAGCGTATAAGCATAGCAGCATGCGACCAGGATGTGATACCGATAACGCAAACCAATGCCTGCAACGACGGTGTGAATAAGCCAGCTAGTGCCAACAGAATAAAATAGGTAGGAATAGCAAACATGATTTCTACACATTTTACTACCATAAAATCCAAAGGCAAAAACACCGGCTTGGCTAGCTTGTCTATTTTGTGTAGCAAAAACTGAAACAAACGAAAGAATAGGTAACCCACCATAAAAGTAAGCAGCGTACCTAATATCAACACCAAAGCAGTTGCCTGCAGGAGCATGTGTAATTCAAAAAAGACAATGGGTAATAATACCAAAGCAGATACTATTGTACTCCTTTTTATTTTGAGTTGATGATCGCCAAAAAATGAAGAAACTCCTCCGATTAGTATTCCCAGCAAGGTAGCCAGCACAGCTGCACACACACTGATCAAAACCGAATAGCGTGTAGCTGCTATAATCAAGGCCAATGTACTCTGACCCATGTTGTTTGTACCCAAAAACTGATGTGCTCCCCAGCCAGGAGACATATTTGCCATATCGTGATACAGATCTGTATCAATAGAAAACAACGACAGCATAAAGTCCGGAAACAAAGTAAGCACCAACAACAGGGTGAGCCATAATGTGGCCAACAGGTTGAAAAAAGTATTTGAATGTCCCTTCATCAGTTCAAAATTTAACAGAAGGGTTAACCAAAAAACTCACCACATCGGCCAAAATACCGAGCAACATTTTGATCACAATCAGATATAGAATAATAGCTGCTATTACAGGTATATCATCTCCTCTTACTGATTCTACCATCAATTTACCTACACCCTCAATCCCAAAAACCATTTCTACCACAAAGGCTCCTCCAAATGCATAAGCCAAATAACTAAAAAAAAGTGTGATTAGCGGTAGTGACGCATTGGGCAAAACATGTGATATAAACACCTGCCGGATAGAGAGCCCTTTTGCCACGGCGGTTTGGATATACGGTTTTCGCAATATATGGTCCAGCGCCTCATTTACCTGTTTGGTTACATAGGGAGTAGCTACCAGAGTCAATGTTACTATAGGTAGTAGGTTTTTACTTATTTGATTCCACAACGATCCTCCAAAATCCAACGTACTGTAGCCCAGCCCCAGCGCTCCGGCTAGTAGGAGTATGATAATGGATAACCAAAACGAAGGAATAGCATCTAAAAAATAGAGCACCTGATACAATGCAGAGGTGCCTGCACCTTTTTTTACCGTCATATAATATCCCAGGCTGATGGATATCAAAAAAATGACAGCCACAGCCGGCAATGTGAAGATAAGTGTTCGCCCCATAGCACTGTGAATTTTGTCGGTGACCAACTGATTGTCGAGCGTGGAGCGACCAAAATTCCCAATCAGTATTTTGCTAAACCATTGATGAAACCGGTTTTCAGTTAGAGAAAACTCCATGCGTGGCAAATACACCCTATAGTATGCCGGATTGTTCTCATATTGGCTCATAGCGTTCATAAGCATGGGGTAGTTGCGCAACTGCCTCCTCAGATTCTCCGGGTCTTTTGACCGAAAAGCATTTTCCAGTGCAGGATCATACGCCTGACTTTTGAGTGCTTTCAATGCAGCCACCAGCTGTACAGCTCCTGCAGTGTTGCCATTGTGAAGACAAAGCATTTTGATCAGGTTTCTCTCCTGATCGTTGCAAATCTGTGAAAGACTGGCCGGCAATGCCGACGATCGGATGGAAAAGTAAAAAGCAGGAAGGTTGAGCTTCAATCTGGCTCGCTGCTCACAAGCCAGGCTATCCCTCAAGGCAGTTTGATCATCGGAAAAAGCATCATTGGCCTGAGGTTGAGATGGCGCATACGTTGACTCAAATAGAACAAAAATCAGGAGTACTGCCAACAGCCCAAAGGGAATAATAGCCAAAAGCCGGTTGACAAAATATACAGCCATAAAAAATTGTATGTTTTCTGCTTATGAAAAAACAAACATACTCTGCTCGTTTTATTTACACAATTGATCCACAAGCTGACCCGCCAAGTCCAACCCTTTTTCTTTTGCAGATTTCCAGTCGGCACAAGCCCCATCAAGATCGCCTGCATCGTATCGGGCAGAGCCTCTGTTCATATAGGTTTCTACCATTTCCGGATTGATGGCCAAAGCCCTGTCAAAATCCGCTATGGCCAGTGAGTCGTTTCCCTGAGAAAAAAAAGAAAACCCTCGCTGATTGTATGCCTCTGCGTAATTGGCATTGAGCTTTATGGCCGAATTGTAATCGGCTATGGCCTTCACATTGTCTCCTGTCTCTGAAAAGCATATCCCTCTAAAAAGAAAAAATTCCGGATTGGCAGAGTGATCCTTTTCCAAAGCATGAAATAAGTTCAATGCTTTTTCATAGTTTCCGTCTTCATAGGCTTTAAAGGCATTGTTAAAACCCTTATCGGCTTGTGCAGACACTTCCATGAGGCTGCTATAACCGCAAACCAGCAATGTATAAAAGAAAACCCTCAGTAATTTTTTCATAGGTAATATTGCTTTTACTCGCTAAAGAACAATCCAAGATAAAAAATCTCGTGGGAGGATAACGACACTTACTGTTGTAATTTGTATCAAAACCGATTTTTCTTTTTTTGTCTGGCAGCCAAAAGTTAATTTTAGTCACTATGTAGGCTCTGCTGATAAAGTCTCAGGGTCACTTGTTGATTCTATGTTGCACAGAAAAGCATGCATTAAAGAAGAAATACCTACTATAAAAATTGCAGTAAATTGCTCTCCTTAGTCTACATGTACAAATAAATGTGTTTCTCATCAGAGCCTATGTATACCTGTCGTACAGCAATCACCCTACTTCTCATCGCCTTTCTGATTCCCTGTCCTAGTCAGAGTCAGGATGTAGAAAACCTGATGAACATACACGAGAAAAGCTGGGGGCAAGCCATCGTTACCCAGATTAGAAGTGTACAATTTCACCTGCTCGAAGTGACAACTGACCAGCGTACCGAATGGCAACTGACTCGAAAAAGGCCTGATAAATTTAGATTGGATAATATTTCTAACAACCCGCCTCTCACACTGGCATCAGACGGTACCTTGTCGTGGCTTTTTGCAAACGACACTATTCAGGCCGCTCCTGCGAAAATGAAAAGGAAAATAGCGCTGTTTCCGCACCTCGATAGCCCGCTGGTTCGACACAGGCAGGATAGCCTTCCTTTTGCACATTTGGGAAAAAATGAGCTAAACGGTTTGCCTTTGGAGGTAATACGGGTAGCACTACCCAACCAACGCCTGTGCGATTATTATTTAAACGCACTCACCGGTCAGCTGTATAAGATGACCGAAAGGGATGCCGGAAACGAAAAATATATCTTCCGTGAGGTGTTTTTTAAAAATTACAAGCCGCAGGCAGGTATCGATATGCCCATGGAGTATGAAGTACGTGAAAAAGGAAGGGTTAGCTATCTGATTGTAAAAGAAGTAGTGTTGGGAATAGGGGTTGCCAATTCTGTTTTTCGGCAACCCGAATAGTATCAAGCGTTGGCTTTAGCCAACTGGTACGAACCCAGTTGTTTTAGCATTTTGATGTGATTCCAAAGTGCAGACACAAACGTTGGCTGGGTTCTGTATGGCAAATTATATTCCTGAGCGGTTTTCCTCACTATCTTAGATATGTTTTTGTAGTGTATATGGCAAATGTTAGGAAAAAGATGGTGCTCTATCTGGTAATTTAACCCACCTATAAACCAGGAGAAAATTTTACTCGATGGCGAATAATTGGCTGTAGTCAATACCTGATGAATGGCCCAGTTGTTTTCCAGCGAACCCTTATCATCTACCTGAGGGTAGTCCATTTCGGGCATTACATGTGCCAGCTGAAATATACAGGAAAGTATAATACCACAGACAAAGTGCAAGCTGATAAAACCGAGGATCACCTGCCACCAGGGCACGGGCAAAAATATAAGGGGCAATAAAAGGATGTAGCCAAAGTAAAACTTTTTCCAGACAATCAACTCCAACATGAGTTTTGTCATGCTACCGTAAGTTAGGTTCAGTCCCATCTTTCTGTATTTGATCAGCGAGGTAAAGTCTTTGGTAGTAACCCAAAACAGTGTCATAATACCATAAAAAAACCAGGCATAGATATGCTGAAAACGATAAATCCAACGCCACTTTTTGTGGGGTGAAAAACGCATCACACCACTGGGATCTATATCTTCGTCCATACCATCTACATTGGTATAGGTATGGTGTAGCACGTTGTGCTGAATTTTCCAATTGGTACTACTGGCTCCTACCAGATCGGAGCATATTCCCATGATTTTATTTACTGTTTTGTTTTTGGAGTATGCTCCGTGATTAGCGTCGTGCATTATGGCCATGCCTATGCCTGCCATGCCGGCTCCCATGATCAGCCACATACAATAAATCGACCAAGGGGTGTTGACCACTCCGGTCATCATCAGGATATAAGGCACAAAAAACAACGACAACATAACGATGGATTTAATCACCATTCGGATATTGCCATACCTTGAAATGTTTTGTTCTTTAAAATAAGCGCTTACTCTTTGGCGCAGTGTGTTTACAAATTCTGTGTCTTTGTGATTGGCAAAGTTTACTTTCTCAAATTGCATAGTTGGTAATTTTAACTCCTAAATCAAGCTCTACGGGCCCTAAAAGCACATACAGGATTTAGCCCAAGGTCAAATTTAATAGATTTCTTTTCAAGAAACATAGTTATAGCCGTTTAATAGCCCATTAGGCCAATAGTATACAGTATGAGAATTGTCCTACCTTTGCACTGATGATTCATATAGGCAAATACAATACCCTGGAAGTTTTAAGAGAAGTCGACTTTGGCTACTACCTGGGCGACAATGAAGATAATGACGTGCTGCTTCCCCAAAAATACGTGCCCGAAGGGCTCGCTGTGGGTGACGACATAGAAGTGTTTATCTACAAAGACTCTGAAGATCGCATTATAGCCACCACGCTGGAACCTTATGTAAAAACTGAAGAGTTTGGTTATCTTCAGGTACGTGATGTCAACCGTACGGGGGCATTTCTCGATTGGGGGCTAGAAAAAGACCTGCTCCTTCCATTTCGTGAGCAGTCAGGCAACATATCCAAAGGGATGTGGGTGTTTGTGTTTGTGTATTTTGACCCCCGCACCGAGCGTATAGCTGCCTCCATGAAAACCACCGAGTTTGCGGAAAAGACAGATATAGAGCTGGAAGAAGGTGAAGAAGTAGACCTACTCATCGGCAGCAAATCCGAACTTGGTTACAACGTGTTTATCAATCACCTGTATGAGGGCCTGATCTACGACAATGAAATCTTTAAGAACATAAAGCCCGGTGACAAGACCAGAGGGTTTGTGAAAAAGGTACGGCCTGACAATAAAATTGACGTTAGCCTCGAAAAGCAGGGCTATGTAAAAGTAGAACCCAACGCAAAATTGATTTTGGACAACCTCTCGTTCAATGGCGGCTTTCTTCCTCTGCACGACAAATCTTCTCCCGAAGAAATCAAGGAACAACTGGCCATGAGCAAAAAAGTCTTCAAAAAAGCAATCGGCTCATTGTATAAAAACCGGCAGATTCGAATAGAAAAAGACGGTATATACAAAATATAGGCACTCCGTCCCGCATTGGTAATTAGAACATTATCGACTAACTTACCAAAGCAACAATAACCATTTGGGATGGAAGCTTATGCCAAAGTTTTGCTGATAGCAATTCCAGCCTTTTTAGGGCTGGCAGCCATAGAATTTGTATACGGCTGGTGGGTAAACAACCAGACTATTAAAAGCTTTGATACTATCTCAAGCTTCAGTTCGGGCATAACCAATACCCTGAAAAATGTCCTTGGACTGACAGTGATAGTGATTGGTTATTCATGGTTGGTCGATCATTTTCAGCTCATCACCATAGACGATACCCTATGGGTATACATCCTTAGCTTTATTGCTATCGACTTTGCCGGATACTGTATGCACCGGCTCTCGCACTACATGAATTTCTTTTGGAATTATCACGTTATTCACCACAGTTCAGAAGAATTCAACCTTCCCTGTGCATTGCGCCAATCTATCTCCGAAGTGTTATCAGTTTATGCGTTTTTTCTAATACCTGCAGCACTTATAGGGCTGCCGCCTGAAGTTATAGCCACTATTTCTCCCATTCATCTGTTTTTACAGTTTTGGTATCACACGCGTCACGTTCCTAAACTGGGTTGGCTCGAATATGTCATCGTTACACCGTCGGCACACCGGGTTCATCACGCTATCAACGAACAGTACATTGACAAAAACCTTTCACAGATATTTATCATTTGGGATCGCCTGTTTGGCACTTATCAGGAAGAATTGGATGAAGTTCCCTGTGTGTACGGCATCAAAAAACCCGCAAACACCTGGAACCCTATCGTAATCAATTTTCAGCACCTCTGGTTACTAATGAAAGATGCCTGGCGCACGCGTCGGTTTCTGGATAAGTTACGAATTTGGTTTATGCCTACCGGGTGGAGACCTGAGGATGTACGGCAGGCATATCCAGTTTCAATTATTGAAAACCCCTACCAGCAGGTGAAATATGATACTCCGGCATCCATTGGCCTGCATATTTGGGTATGGGGTCAGTTTATGGTGGTCATGTTGTTTATGCTGCACTTGCTCACTTTGGTAGGTAATTTGCCCCTCTCTCAATTGTATTTGTACGGTGGCTATTTGTTTGTAGCTATTTTTTCGTACACCGAGTTAATGAACCGAAGCAAGGTAGCTATGCCTGCTGAAATGGTAAAATTTGTATTTGCTTTAGCCATTCTTGTGATTCAACAAAATTCTTGGTTTATGCTAAATCAACTACTACCTCATGCCACATACATAATCATTGCATACTCCGGTATTTCTTTATTTGGTACTGTTTGGTTTTTGAAAAAAGAGAAAAAGGAAGGTCTCTATTCAGCTTCATAATTCTCTCTTAAAAATATATTCCTCTCTAACACAGCAGTGTTTTAAAGGTTAATGTTAGCCCTTATCAAGGATTCCTTTTAATTTAGACGATTTAAACACATCTACTCGTAAATCTATGAAGCAAATAGCTCTGGTAACAGGAGCCACTTCGGGGATTGGTAAAGCCATTGCCCGCGAACTGGCCCCCGACTACTCTCTTATTATCTGCGGCAGGAGGCAAGATCGTCTCACAAGCCTGACCGCTGAGCTTTCGTCCCTTACCGAAGTAACCTCATTGTCTTTCGATGTGAGAGACAACCAGCAGGTAAAACAAGCTATAGAATCGCTACCCGATATTTGGCAAGCCATAGATGTGTTGGTAAACAACGCCGGCAATGCTCATGGATTGAGCCCGATACATGAGGGCAATGTTGAAGACTGGGACGCTATGATAGATTCCAACCTGAAAGGCCTGCTCTACGTGACACGGGCAATCACTCCGGGAATGGTCGATCGACAATCGGGCCATATCGTCAATATTAGTTCTATTGCCGGCAAGGAGGTTTATCATAATGGTAATGTATATTGCGGGTCGAAATTTGGAGTGGACGCTGTATCTAAAGGCATGCGACTGGATCTCAACCCTTACAATATTAAGGTGACCACCATTAACCCTGGTTTGGTCGAAACAGAGTTTTCTGAGGTACGGTTCAAAGGCGATAAGGATCGGGCAAAAAAAGTATATCAGGGCTTTGACCCCCTGCAAGCAAATGACATAGCTGAGGTGGTAAAGTTTACCCTTGATCGACCCAGCCATGTACTATTAAGCGACATTACGATATTAGCCGGAGCACAGGCCACAGCTACATTGGTAAACAGAAAAGAATGAACTGGAAAGAACTACTATCGCAGGAGCGGTTTGGAGCGAAGAAAAAAAATGCAGGATCTCCCTTTAGAAGTGAATTTGAAGTAGACTTTGACCGGTTGATATTTTCTCAGCCGTTTCGCCGACTACAAGACAAAACACAGGTTTTTCCCTTGCCAGAGCAGGATTTTGTGCATACACGACTCACTCATAGTCTGGAAGTATCGAGTGTAGGTCGCTCATTGGGAAAAAACGCAGGTGCCGTAATCCTCGAACGTCACCCCGATTTAGATACTATTACTCCGTATGATTTTGGAGCCATTACAGGTGCTGCCTCACTCGCTCATGATGTAGGCAATCCGCCATTCGGCCATGCCGGCGAGGCGGCCATTTCCGATTTTTTTGATACCCACGAAGTGGGTCGGCGCATTCGCGATGGCGTAACCGATAGTGAGTGGCACGACCTTACCCGTTTTGAAGGCAATGCTCAGGGCTTTAGGTTACTTATACGAAACAACCTACAGGGACTAAACATTACTAAAGCTACGCTTGGAGCATTTACCAAATATCCGCGTCCTTCTTTTGTAGAAAAAAAAGCGCCCAACCGTAAGAGCCAAAAAAAATACGGTTTTTTCCAAAGTGAAAAAAAGGAATTTGAAGAACTGGCTGAGACACTTCAACTTCGATCTCTTACTGAAAACAGTACCTGGTGTCGTCATCCATTGGCTTTTTTAGTAGAAGCAGCTGACGATATTTGTTACAATATCATCGATCTGGAAGATGGCTTTGGTCTTGGGCTGGTGACCTACGATGAAGCCGAGCAATTTCTGGCTCAAATTTTACAGGATCGTTTTCAGCCCGAAAAATTAAAAAGCATTCCCGGTAAACAGGAAAAAATAGGCGTACTGCGAGCAGTAGCCATCCAGATGCTGGTACAGCAAAGTACTGATGCGTTTTTAGAAAATGAAAAAGCAATTTTGTCGGGAGATTTTGATAAAGCTCTGACCGACAACATACCTGCCACTCCGGCACTGAACGCCATCAGTGCATTTTCAGTAGACAGGATATACCGCTCACGACAAGTTTTGGAAAAGGAAGCCGCAGGATTTGAGGTAATCAGCGGGCTTCTGGAATCTTTTGCAGAAGCTGTATTTTTAAAATTACATTCTAAAAACAGTTTTTCACACAAACACAAGAGCATCTATCGGCTTTTGCCGGATTACACTAAGTACAAGCTGGAAGAGAAGCCACTAAGTGTTTATGAGAGCATGTTGTTGGTAACAGATTTTATATCCGGCCTTACTGATTCTACTGCCTTATCGATATTCCGTACGATTAAAGGCATTGCCTTTCAGGGCAATCGAAGAAGTTGACAAGAAAACAAAACCCCACGTGAAGAAAGCCGGTATACTTCATGTACTTTTATACTAAACCTAATTGCTAATCCGATGACAACTGAAAGTTGGAAGTCTCTTTCTTTTCCTCCGGTAGATGATTTGGTGACTGCACGCAGGCAGTTTCATCAGGCAATACAGAATGTGGGTGCTGTGGGGCGCTCGTTTTTGCCGCAAGATGCAGGCGACAAACATGCCAACCTGGACTGGGATGCTCGATTGCAGCGACTGGCAGGCCAGTGGGTAGAAGGCGACATGAGGTTTCGATCTTCTTTTAGCCTAAGTGAGTTTGCCGTATACCTTGTAGACGAGCTCTTCCATACTATTTCCTCATTTTCGCTTCAGGGCAAAAAACAACGAGAAGTAATGGTATGGCTCGAAGAACAAATCGATATGTTGGGCTTATCCAGCAACCAACTATCGCTACAGCTACCTTATGAAATACCCGAATATCCCACAGCCAAACGCGAAGCATTTCAGCTCGATAATTTTGAGGCCGCCAAAACGTTTGAGGCCCTTTTTCACAATGCCCATTTGGTATTGACAAACCTTACTGCCTATATGGAAAATGCCTCGCCTGTCAGGTGCTGGCCTCACCATTTTGATATCGCTTCGCTCATTACTTTGTCTGACACGGGCGATCCGGAAACGTCGAAAAGTATAAATGTGGGTATGTCTCCCGGAGATAGCAGTTACGACGAACCTTATTTTTATATCTCACCCTGGCCGTATCCTGTCGAAGAATTACCCGACATTTCTGCTAGTGGAGGATCATGGCACGAACACAATTGGGTGGGGGCAGTACTGAAAATTTCCGATTTCAGCCATTTGGCTAACCCAGAAGAGCAACATCAATTTGTAAGGCGTTTTTTTGAAAGCACTTTGCCCAAAGTAAAAGATTTGATGGGGCATTGAGGTATATTTTAGAAATCTTGAATTATTAAAGCCTCACATACAATTATTTTTTACCCCATGTGATTGTAGCGCAACCGAAAAAAAGTTTTTGGTAATTACTCTTTAGCCCGTAACTAATAAGCTTCTCATGAAAGCTATAACAATTGACAAAGTTTGAAGTGTAAACACTTAACATTCGATAGTCTTCAGAATTGCCATTGAAAAGAAAACCTATCAATGGAATTATTCTTTTCAGGTACACCATATAAAAAAACTTGATTAATTGATTAGTTGGAACTGATATTTCAACAAAAGAATATGTTCCATTAGGTTTTAATATTCTTGCTACCTGAAAAGCAAGCTCATCTTGCTGTTGAGCATTAAACGTTTTCAGCCCAAATGATGAAACTACTATATCTGCAGAATCAGATTCTATTTTATTATTTAAAACATCTTGCTGTAGTATGTAAGTAGGCTCGTGTACCTTTTCTTTATTTATTCTCGCGATTCTATTCATACTTGGTGAAATATCTACCGCGTAGATTTCTTTGATTTTTATGCATGAATTTTTTATGGAGGGCCATAGTTCCCCCATTCCACTCATCAGGTCAATAATAACCGCTGATTCTGTAGTTTGAGTTATTTTTTTCAAACAAGCTTTTCTCCATATGCTTGTAAAACCAAAAGACGATATATAGTTAATATGCCCATAGGTTGAGCTCATTGAATCAAATAACTCACTTACATAACTAGTACAATAAATTTGGCGCTTTTGCATTGCAAAATCCTAAACTTTAAAAAAACAGCAGCACGTTAACCCTTCGGCTTATCAAATATACCTTTAATCCCTACTTTTCTGTGAGTTAATACTGGTTTTATTGATTTGCGAAATGAGGATAACATACTACATACTTAAATGCTCTTACCTTTGCACGATAGATTTTTTGCTAAATTATGAACAACCCCTCTGACCTGATTATTAAACGCTACTATTGGTGGGCTTTTGCACTCGTACTGATAGTGGCATTGTTTACCCATCTGGATACTATTCCGCTCAAATTTGAAGAACCCCGCAGAGGTGTAGTTGCTCTGGAAATGCTGTTTTCAGGAGATTATATCTCCCCTACTATCAATGGCGAGCCATACTACAACAAGCCGCCTGTGTACAATTGGATTTTGGTGGGGTTGTTTAAGTCGCTCGGCTCATACGAAGATTGGGTACTTCGCATACCCACCGTAATATGCTTTGTGCTGTTGGCATGGGCTCATTACCACGTTACACGAAAAAGACTGGGACACGATATTGCCATTTTGGCTAGCTTGTTTTTTCTCACCAGTACCGACCTGCTATTCTATTTTTCTTTTCAGGGAGAAATAGACATGTTTTATTGCCTCATTGTGTATTTGCAGGTCATTGCCATATTGGGGTATTTTGAAAAGGAAGATTACCTCAGGTTGTTTGTCTGTTCTTATATTTTGGCAGCTGTAGGTGTACTTACCAAGGGCTTACCCTCAATTGCTTTTCAGGGTATCACCTTATTAGCGGTGTTTATTTATCACAAGCGATTCAGATACCTTTTTCACTACAGCCATTTTATAGGGTTTGGTGTATTTGTACTTCTTGTTGGCGGATATTTTTTCACCTACCATCAACAGCAGGATGCTTTCCCTTTTATCACCCGCCTGATCAGCGAGTCGTCTAATCGCACTGTAGTAGAAAAATCTTTTATCGAATCCATCCAGCACCTATTCTCATTTCCGCTTATTCTTCTTGACATCCTCGCTCCCTGGTTGATTATAGCTCCGCTTTTTCTCAACTACAGTATTTTCTCTCGCCTTAAAACCAACCGATGGGTTGGTTATTGCGTGCTGTTTATTGCCAGCAACATAATTATCTATTGGATATCGCCCGGTACACGCGATCGCTACCTGTATATGTTTGTTCCCTTTTTCACTACCCTTTTTGCATATATTGTACATTACCGGCTAGCAAGTATGGGCGTACCCAGGTTAGCCAACGGACTATTTGTTTTCCTGCAAATTGTTTTTCTGATTGCCATGCCTGTATTGCCTTTTGTACAACCCGTTTCCACGGTTAGTCACATTGGCATTGTCGTTACTCTTCTGGCACTGGCTTTTTCGGTATTGCTGTATTTATACTTTAGAGCTAACCAGCAGCGTATTTTTATTTTCATTCTTTTTATTCTGGTAGCCCGTATTGGTTTCAATTTTATCGTTATGCCTTTACGACTGCAAGATGAATTGAAAGACAATTATGAACATCATGTCACCAAAGTTTTGGAAATAGCTGAAGGCAAAAACGTATATTTTTTTGGTGAAAAACAAGAGTTTGCCGGCAAGCTCCCTCTTTGTGAGGAAACCATCGATTACAAGCAACTCCGCTACTATCCTTTTCAGCTCAGCTACTACATGGAAAAGCACACTCAGTCTATTTTCCAGTATTCGAACCAATTGACTTCTGGAAATTTATATCTGGCTGAAAAAAGCTATTTTGATAGTCAGGTGAAAACGGCACAACTGTTGTACAGTTTCGATGTGAAATTACGCGGCTTCTCATTCGTATTATTCCGATATCCGTAAGCTACACGTCGAAACGATAGATTTCCTCCAGGGTACAACTGCCCGGCTTACCGATTAATAATTCGAATGGCTTATGTTTGCCGTTCTGAATTATTTTGAGCATGAAAAAGACGTTTATTGCCATCCTTATGGCTTTGCCCGGCGTGGGGCTATGTCAGGGAAACTGGGAAGCTAAATTTGAACAACTTGGTACGGATCTGCCTACTGCTAACGCACAGCGCACAGCCAGCGGAGCTCCCGGATCTGAATACTGGCAACAGCGAGCGGACTATCAGATAGAAGCGCGACTAAACGACGAAACCCAAAGACTAATCGGCAAAGAAACCATTACCTATTTCAATCAATCACCGGATGCCCTGCATTACGTGTGGGTGCAGCTCGATCAAAACATCAGAAGTAAAAATGCGGATGCTCACATAGCCAACGAATCGGTAATGGCACAAAGCATGAGCGGCAAAAGAATACATGACATCACAGGCAATGCCAATTACCGTGGGGGGTTCACCATTCACAGTGTTACAGATACGGATAAAAACCCTTTGCCTTTTTTTATAAACAAAACCATGATGCGTGTGGAACTACCCGTAGTATTGCAACCGGGTAAGTCTTATGCTTTTAGCATAGAATGGTCGTACAACATCAACGATCGTATGACAGAAGGAGGACGTAGTGGATTGGAATATTTTCCCGAAGACGACAACTACCTGTATGCTATTGCCCAATGGTTTCCTCGTATGGCTGTATACAACAACGTTGAAGGCTGGCAAAACAAACAATTTTTGGGAGATGGAGAGTTTGCCCTCACTTTTGGCAATTACGACGTGAAACTAACCGTGCCAGCCGACCATCTGGTAGCTGCTACCGGCGAACTCCAAAATGCGAACGAAGTATTAAAACCCATAGAATTGAAACGCCTGGAAGAGGCTCGTCAATCTTATGATAGTATCGTTTTTATCCGTAGTGAAAACGAAGCACGAAAAAATGAGAGCTCTCGCTCCAAACAATCGGCCACCTGGCATTTTAAAGCCGAAAATGTAAGGGATTTTGCTTTTGCCTCTTCGCGCAAGTTTATCTGGGATGCCATGGCTGTAAAACATGGTGAGACTCAGTCTCTGGCCATGTCTTTTTACCCCAAAGAAGGAAATCCCCTTTGGGAAAAAGAATCGACCAAAGCTGTAGCCAATACCTTGAAAACGTATTCGCGTTTTACGATAGATTACCCCTACCCGGTAGCCATATCGGTTCATACTGCCTCTATTGGTATGGAGTATCCCATGATCTGCTTCAACTACGGGCGACCTGACAAAAACGGACGCTACAGCCAAAGTCTGCGTGAAGCGATGATTGACGTGATCATCCACGAAGTGGGGCACAATTTCTTTCCGATGATTATCAATTCGGACGAGCGCCAGTGGGCCTGGATGGACGAAGGACTGGATACTTTTATGGAAAACCAAACACTGTTTGAGCACTATCCCGAATTTAATGTGACATGGGGCACTCCCAGAGGTATTGTACCATTTATGCGCGGTAGCAAAGACGAAATGCGACCCCTAATGACCAACGCCGAGCAGGTGCTACAGCTGGGGTACAATGCCTACAGCAAACCCAGTGCTGCTCTTCATATTTTGAGAGAAACAGTAATGGGACCGGAGCTTTTTGATTTTGCCTTCAAAACCTACGCTCAACGCTGGGCATTCAAACACCCTACGCCGGCAGATTTTTTCCGTACCATGGAAGACGCGTCTGCTATAGACCTGGACTGGTTTTGGAAGGGTTGGTTTTATTCTACTGACCATGTAGATCTGACCGTAGACAAAGTAAAGTGGTATAAAATGAGGCCGGAAAATGACCAACCTGAAAACCGTTACAATTCTGCCTCTTCGGTAAATCTTAACAGCAAAAACAAAAATTCTTTTTCGGCACAAGCCGAAGTGTTTGATTTTGCTTCAACTAAATCACGTGAATACGGCGAATTCAAAAATAAAGTGGACGACAATGCTATAAAGAGAAGTTTTGCCAATCATAATTTTTACGAGGTTACATTCAAAAACAAAGGAGGACTGGTGATGCCCATCATCATAGAATGGACCTATGTGGATGGCACGCAGGAAATAGAAAAAATACCTGCTGAAATATGGCGCAAAAATGAAGAGGAAGTGACCAAGGTTTTTGCTAAACAAAAAGAAGTAACTCACATACAGCTTGACCCCAAAGAAGAAACTGCTGATATCAATACTTCAAACAATGTATTTCCCCGAACAGAAACACCTTCTCGATTCGACAAATTTAAGAAGGTAAAATAGCTTCGCACTGCTTCTGCATAATCTGCAAATGGTGCTGTGTTTGAAATACGGTAAAATACAGCATTTCTCTACAGGTCAATTTGCCTAAATTATTTCTTCTTTGGTATAAGTGCTGGCTTTCATAGTCAGAAACTGTGTAGGTGAGAAAAGCTCATGATGTTGTATTATTGTGGAAAATTTTAGAACACACTAAATATAGTCTTTTTGCCAAAGTATTCTGTCATCGTACCGGTATACAATCGTCCCAACGAAACGGAGGAGTTGTTAAGCAGTCTTTCTAAACAATCCTTTACTAATTTTGAAGTAGTGTTGGTAGAAGATGGTTCTCAGCAGAAAAGTGAACTTGTTGCTCAACAATTTAAGCAGCTGGATATACGCTATTTTTTCAAACCAAACACTGGGCCCGGAGATAGTAGAAACTTTGGTATGCAACAGGCCAAAGGAAATTACTTTTTATTTTTCGATTCGGATTGTGTGATCCCACCGGATTATTTTCAGCAGTTGGAATCGTCCCTATCAGAGCGTAAGCTCGATGCATTTGGTGGGCCGGATGCTGCCCACGAATCTTTTACCGATGTGCAAAAGGCCATTAATTATGCCATGACTTCATTTTTCACTACCGGAGGAGTCAGAGGGGGAAAAAAACAGCTTGATAAATTTCAACCGAGAAGTTTCAACATGGGCTTTTCACGGGAAGTTTATGAAAAAGTAGGTGGTTTTAGTGACATTCATCCCGGTGAGGATCCAGATCTGAGCTATCGTATTATGGATGCCGGATTTGATGTAGGGCTGATTAGCGAATGTTTTGTCTATCACAAACGGAGAATAGATTTTGAAAAATACTTCCGGCAAGTCTACAAATTTGGAGTAGTTCGTGTAGTACTAAACAAATGGCACCCTCGGCGTACCAGTCCTGTGTTCTTATTGCCTACGCTTTTTTTACTGGGTTCTGTGGCGATTTTTGGCGCGGCTATTGGGTTACATTATCTGGCGCTTGCGCCAGTCATTTTTTTTTCGCTGCTTATTTTTAGCGATTGCCTTAGGCTTACCCATTCCTTCAAGATAGCTTCGATGGCCGTTTTGGCTGCCTTTATTCAATTGTATGGATATGGGTATGGATATTTAAAATCCTTTTGGCTTCTTTCCGTTTTGCAAAAAGATGAGCGGAAAGCTCTTATTTCATTTTTTGCCGAAGGCCGAAAATAAAAAACGGGTAGCCGACATACCGACTACCCGTAAGGGGTTATCTGTTGTTTGTATTTTTAAAGCAGCTCGTAAATTCCCGCTACGCCCTGGCCACCCCCTACACAGGCGGTTACCATACCGTATTTTTGGTTTCTGCGCCGCATCTCGTTCAATAGCTGTATTGATAGTTTTGCTCCGGTACAACCCAGCGGATGTCCGAGTGCTACAGCTCCTCCGTTTACATTTACTATGTCGGGGTTGAGGCCTCCTTCTTTGATCACAGCCAATGCCTGAGTAGCAAATGCTTCATTGAGTTCTATTTGCTCTATATCGTCGAGTTTCATATCGGCCTGTTTCAGTGCTTTGGGAATAGCTGCCACCGGGCCTATACCCATTATTCTTGGACTTACACCGGCAGCAGCATAGGTCACCATTCTGGCTATTGGCTGCAGGTTTAATTCTTTGACCATACGCTCAGACATTACCAAAGTAAAAGCCGCACCATCTGATGTTTGTGAAGAATTGCCTGCGGTCACCATACCTCCCATCTTAAAGGCTGGCTTTAATCTGGCCAATCCTTCCATAGATGTACCGGGTCTTGGTCCTTCATCGGTATCTACCACAAATTCACGGGTTTCTTTTTTGCCTTTAGGACTTACATAGGTTTCAGACACTGTAACGGGTACTATTTCGTCTTTGAATTTACCTCCGTTTATTGCAGCTATTGCTTTTTCGTGAGAATCTACCGAAAACTGGTCAGCCTGTTCGCGTGTAATTCCATAGTCTTTGGCTATTTCTTCGGCTGTAATACCCATAGAAAGATAGTACTCCGGATTTTTTTCTGCTATTTTCCAGTTGAGGGCAGTTTTATAGCCCATCATAGGTACCATAGACATGGATTCTGTACCACCGGCTATAATACAGTCTGCCATACCGGCCCTGATTTTTGCGGTAGCCATAGCGATAGTTTCCAGCCCCGAGCCACAGTATCTGTTTACAATGAGGCCTGGCACCTCCAGCGGGAGAGAAAGCAACGAAATCATTCTACCCATTTGCATTCCTTGTTCTGCTTCGGGTATAGCATTTCCCACTATCAGATCATCTATTCGTTTTGGATCGAGCTCTGGTACTGATTGCACCAAATGTTTTATGACGTCTGCGGCTAAATCGTCGGGACGGGTGAAACGAAAACCACCTTTTTTGGCCTTGCCTACCGCCGATCTATATCCTTTTACTATATATGCTTCCATTTTTAATTTTCTTTTTGTTTGAACAAATTTTACCGTCGAGTTAGTTTCTCAATGGTTTTCCTTTAAACAATATGCTGTGGATACGTTCCAGTGTTTTGGGTTCTCCACACAAGCTCAAAAATGCTTCGCGTTCTAAGTCCAGCAGGTATTGCTCAGATACTCGTGTAGGCATAGACAAATCTCCGCCGTTCATCACCCACGATATTTTTCGTGCTATTTTCATGTCATGGTCTGAGATGTAGTTTCCATATTTCATACCCACTACTCCTGCCTCAAACATTGCCAGGCCTGTCTGACCCTGCACTTTTATGTCTGTTCGCTGAGGTTTTTGTGTGTATCCTGCTTCAGCCAGATCTATTGCTTTTTGTTTGGCGTCTGCCAATAAGCGTGCTCTGTTGAGTGTAAATGCATCGGACGGTCGTACAAAACCGATATGTTGAGCTTCATGGGCCGACGTACTTACTTTTGCTGTGGCTATGGTCATAAAATGCTCCTGCAATTTGTTGAGTTCCGGATCTCCGGGGTTATAAGCATCTGAGGCACGAAGGGTCATTTCTTTGGTACCGCCACCACCGGGTATCAAGCCTACACCCACTTCTACCAGACCCATGTAGGTTTCGGTATGCGCTTGTATAGCATCGGAATGCAGGGAGAGCTCGCACCCACCACCCAGAGCCATGCCTGAGGTGGCCACTACTACGGGTATAGACGAATAGCGTGCGCGCATCATCGTATTTTGAAAATGCGCAATCATCATATTAATTTCGTCAAATTCCTGATCACCGGCATACATAAACAGCATTGCCAGATTGGCTCCCGCAGAAAAGTTTTGACCTTCATTACCTATAACCAATCCACGGTAGTCTTTTTCAGCTGTTGCAATAGCGGTATTTATACCCTCCAGTACTTCCTGGCCCAGTGAATTCATTTTGGTGTGAAATTCGAGGTTCAAAATACCGTCTCCAACGTCATATAGAGTAGCGCCTGTATTTTGCCATACAATGTTGTTTTGTTTGTAGGCATCCAATATTACCAGACCTTCTGTACCAGGTATCACTTTATAGCTTTTCGACGGTATGTCGTAGTAGAGTTGTTTTCCATTTTCGTATTTGTAAAACGTATCGTGACCGCCTGCCAGCATTTCATCTACCCATGGAGCAGGGTTATGGCCTGCTTCTTTCATTTTTTTAAGGGTTTCTTCCACACCCAAGATATCCCAGGTTTCAAACGGACCTATTTCCCAGGCAAAACCTGAAGCTACCGCCTGATCGATACGAAACAGCTCATCGGCGATTTCGGGTATACGGTGTGTACAATACTGAAACATATCGTAGTAAGTGGCTCTGTAAAATTCGCCGGCCTTGTCATCGAAATTGAATAGGGTTGCTACTCTTTCTTTCAGATTCTCTACATCTTTTACCGCATTGAGGGCTTCAAATTGTGGTTTCGTTCGCGAGCGGTATTCGTATGTTTTGAAATCTATCTCCAGTATTTCTTTTTTCCCTTCGGGTGTTACTGTTTTCTTGAAATAACCCTGTTTCGTTTTATCGCCGAGCCATTTTCTATCGTACATTTCTTTTACTATCGTAGGCAACTTGAATCCCTCACGAGATTCGTCGTTTGGCAAACCCTGATACAGGTTGTTAGCGACGTTCACTGTGGTATCCAGGCCTACTACATCCATGGTACGAAAAGTAGCCGACTTAGCATGACCAATCACAGGACCAGTAAGTTTATCTACTTCACTCACCGTAAGCCCCATTTTTTCCACCGTGTGCATCACTGATAGTATTGAATATATACCTATTCTATTGGCAATGAAAGCAGGTGTGTCTTTACAAAGTACAGTTTCTTTGCCCAGATATAAATCTCCATAATGCATGAGGAATTTTACCACATCAGGATCTGTATCTGGTGTAGGTATAATTTCTAGCAGACGGAGATACCTGGGTGGGTTAAAGAAGTGTGTTCCGCAAAAATGTTTTTTAAAGTCTTCGCTTCTTCCATCGGCCATCAGATGTATAGGAATACCGGAAGTATTGGAAGTAACAAGTGTACCGGGTTTACGGTATTTTTCTACTTTATCATACACCTGTTTTTTTATGTCCAGGTTTTCTACCACTACTTCTATTACCCAATCGTAATTGGCAATAGCCGGCATATCGTCTTCAAAATTGCCCAGTGTAATTCTGGACGCAAAATTCGAATCGTAAAGAGAAGCCGGTTTTTGTTTTAGGGTAGATTGAAACGCCGTATTTACAATTCGATTTCTTACAGATTTGTCATCCAATGACTGGCCCTGTTGTTTTTCCTGATCGGTCAATTCCCTCGGCACTATATCCAATAACAACACCTCGACACCAATATTGGCAAAATGACAGGCAATTCGGGATCCCATGATGCCCGAGCCCAAAACTGCAATTTTTTTAATGGGTCTGTTCATGTTCTATAATTTCTATTTGGTCTAAAATTTTATATTCTTCTATCGTTTGATTTATAATGTTCATAACATCAAAAAAAGCCTTTAGCTTTTCATCTGTTACTCTGCTTCTAATCAACTCATTGAAATAGATTACTGCCTTCCTTGCAAATTTTCTTCTGGCCATACCTTCTTCGGTCAGGTATATTCTTACGAGCCTTTTATCTACTTTGTCTTGTTTTTTGTAGATTAATCCATCGGCTTCCAGAGATTTGAGCATACGAGTAAGACTCCTGGCCTCCATACCCAGCATAGGGGCTATCTTGGTAGCAGGTGAACCATTTTCTATATCAATATTGAGCAGTACAAAACCCGTAGAAGCAGTGATACCTCTGGCAGCACCTCCCTGATTGTACATTCTTGATATGGCATGCCAAGCCGATTTGATGTGGTAATCAACAGTCTCTTCCTTTTTCATACACAATTGGTTAGTTTACCAAATATACTAAAATTTGTTATGCGTGCATAACAAATTTTAGAAATGAAGCAAAAAGGATAAAATAAAATAGGTTTAGGTCAAATCGTTACAAATCGACCACTGGCTCCTATTCAATCAAAAAATCTGATCACCTCTGAGTTTCCTAAAACGTTTGCGGGCTTCTGCCGTGAAAACACTTCCAGGATACTTCAATAAAAAGTCGCGGTATATTTCCTGAGCTTTTTCTGTGTCTTTTAGATTCTGCTCGTAAATCTGCGCTGTAAGAAACATAGCGTCATCGCCTAAAATATCGGTAGCAAAACGACTCGTGATCTGATCGAGCTGGCTAATGGCATGTTCAAAATGCCCCAACTCCATATTTATATTGGCCATTTTCCAATAGATCTCATCTACCAGGCTATGCCCTGGATATTTTTCCAGCATATTTTTAAACGCCAACAAGGCTTCTTCTTTTTTGTGTTGAAAAAGGAGAAGTTCAATACCGGCAAATTCTTTCATTACATAGTCTGATGTATCAAAGACCGTATTGTTTTGTATGAGTAAACTTAGTGATAGTGCGTCGTTAGCTATTTCTCTGGTGGTAGCCAGCTTCAGAATATCGAGGTGGCTTTTTGCCAGTTCAAATTCTCCTTTATAATAATTGAGTTGTGCATTTTTTAGTTTGGCCGAATACCCCAATTGACTGTCTTTGTTTGCTTTTTCTACCTGAGAATACAATAGCGTAGCTTCCCATGGCTCACCGGTTAGTACATATATATCTCCCAAATCCAGTTTGCACTTAGACCGCAGTTGATTACTGATTCTCGGCATGGTTACTATTTCATTGAGGATGCTTACTGCAGAATCTTTTTCGTCGAGGTAAAAAGCATGTAACAAAGCCTTACTTCTATAGGCTTCCATAGTGTTGTTATTTGCACCCAGCTCGTTTACTAACTGTTGATAATCGTTGGTTAGTTGGCGAAGTGCTGGTCGGTCTATGGGATAGGTGTTTTTCAGCTTTTGTTCACGAGCAGAAACAATTAGCCGTCTGGCCTGATGATAAAAGTTTTCTTGCTGGCTGTTGTCCACCACATACTGAAACATTTTTATGGCATCTTCAAAACTATTGTTTTGCAAAGCAATCTTACCAATCTGCAAGACCTGCTGCCCTTGTTTTTTAAAGCGCTTATCCAATGAACGTGCCTGGATAAATGCAGCGTAGAAATTTTTCTGTTGTAGGTTTACCCAAATCAGAAGTTCGGGATACATCGTTTCGTTCGGCTCTTTTTGGGTTTTTTCTATGAGTATAGTTTGAAAATTGACAATGTCTTCTTCCTCACGAAGAATGTTTTGAAAGATATTTTTGATGTAGCTGAGGTTAGAAGGCCTTTGTTGGGCAAATTTCAGATACTCTTCTATCATCTCATTTTTTTTACCCATAAACCGATAAACATTGGCTAGTTCGAGGGCATGCTTGTTATCATCTTTCAAGGTTTTTCTACTTGCCAGCAAAGCTTCTTCAGCAAACTCATAGTAGCGTTTTGAAATAAAATTTTGAGCTGCCAGCCTCATTTTATATTCATTGCCTTTGTTGGTTTCTATGAATTGGCGGAAATATTTGTCTGACTCTTCTAAATCACCTTGCTGTCTGATGAGCACCCCTTTGTCTATCTGGTAATACACATTCTGTGGAAAAGTCTTAATAATCTTTTTCAGGTACTTGTCTGCCGTTTTGTATTCGCGCAACTCCAACAGAAGTGTAAAATAATTGTTGTGGATAATGGGTATGTTTTTGGTGGTTTCGGCGAGTTTTTCGTAGAGATCGCCGGCCTTTTCCAATTCACCGTTGATATAATATTCATTTGCCAACTGTATGTCATCGGTTTTTTGAGCGAGGCAGTTAGTAGCATTTATTATTACCAGTATAAAAAACAATTTTTTCATGTCGGGTGCTTTTTTGGAAAATCAAAGATAGCGAGAGGCAATGTCAAATAGGAAGCAGGTAGGCTTTCGTTTTCCACATCTTCACTCCTCCCAATATTAAATATTTAATTAAAGAAAATTATTATTTCTTATTAGGGACGTTGATATGTGGATAATTATTACGTCTATTCTTTACTGTGGTTAATTAGTGTATTTAAAAAAAGATATTCACATCAGATATGATGTTCAACTTATTTTAAATCAAAGTGTTACGAAGTTATTCACACTACTGTTGGTTTCTGTGGATTAAGATTAGTGGACTATTTTGCTATTGAATTCTTGTTGATAAAAAAGAGAAATACACACTTGTGCACAAAGGTCTCCTGATCTTCATCTTTTTTGGTGTGGAGCTGTGGAAAGAAAATAGATTATCCCAATGTTTAATCAGGGTTATACACAGTTAAGCATGGGAGTTATACACACTTATCCACAGCAATTTTTGTGTCTGCTTTGCTACTTACTGTTTTTGATCTTTCAAAAGGGAATATTTTAGAGGATTTACAAAGCAAGTAATAGTTAGGATAGTTACTCAATTCCCTAACTGTGATATTTATCCTTAGAAAGAATTACGTTTGATCTGTTCAAGATATGCTCGCCGTAAGGAAAGAGTATTGTACTACTGGTTCACCCTACGAGTAGGCTAACTATATGGGTTCTAGCCTGTGTGTGTCTATTAGAATTTTATCTTATCTGCTTTAAAAAGCTCAATAAACCAACCTGCTTTTACGTCGATGAATGGTGTGGGGAATATGATTGGTTCTGGTGCCTCATTTTTTAGGATATTTCCTGCACTCCAATTTCCGTCTTCGTTTGTATCTATCAGTATTCGTATTGCGTATTTTCCTGGTTCCAGTTCAGCGAATGTAAATTTCTCTGGTGTATTCCTTTGTGCTATTACTTTGTGGTCTGTATTGATTAATTGTAGTATATAGCTTGTGTATTCTGTTTCTACTTCACCACTTATTTGTCCTGTGTTTTCGGCTTTCAAAAAGTCAAACGTTTTTTCTTTCAGTTCTGTAGTATCATTATCAACAGTAACAAATGCTCCTTTGGCTATTTTTATATTGAACTGATTGTTGATGTTTATAGGTTGATGTGTTTTTGGAAGTGTATCCTGTGGGTTTTCAACTTTAGCTATTGAATCTTGTTTTAATTGTACAGTCTTGAGCGAATCTATATAGTTTGGTAAGTAGTTTCTATTGAGAATCAATTCAAGTTTGAGTTCTGTTTTGTTGGTGTTCCACGTGTAGAGGCTGTCCGGTACTCTTACTGTTTTTATAGTATCGTATGCATACGAGATACTGTCTAGGAATACGTTTTTTATGGGTTTACTAAATTCAAATTTAAGTGGAAGGCTTTTCTTTATTTTGAATTTGTTTGATGGTGTAAATGTAAATTTGAAAGCTTCCGGTTTCCTTTTAGATTCTTTAAACTGAATGTATACAGTATCCATTCTTTGATTATCGAGACTGTCTTTTACAGTAATTTTTACTTGCAGACTATCTCTTTCTTTAGGAAAATTTTCATTGGGATAGAATCTAATAATGCTGTTTTCCTTAAAAAAACTATGTGGTGGTATTGCAAGCTTGCTGTTTTTATTGATCTTATCGAGCTGATAGTCTATCAGGTATTTGTTGTACAATACATCAAAATATAGTCCTGTATTCTTTGCTCTCACAAACTCGGGTTGTGTAGCATCTATCAGTTGTAGTTTTATCTCCAGGGAATCTTTGGGTGATGTTAGATCTATTGTATCTGCAATGAATCCATGCATTTCTTTCTGTGGATCATTTTTAAGATTCTTGTCCTTGTCTTCGAAAGCATAGATTCTATATCTACCTGACTTGATATTCTCTATTCTAAAGGTACCCTCTTCATCTGTATGCATAAAGTATCGAGGCTTATCAGTAAAGAGGTCTGTAGAATCTTCGATGGCATATAGTCCTACCAGGATTTCTACCAGTTTTTCATCTGTGTACAGCTCTTTTACTGTACCTGATACATACATTGAATCTATAATCGGTCCTGTACTAAATGCATAAGTAAAATTGACTACAGGATTCTTTTCAGTTATATCTCCTACCCCATCAGCGAAGTTGAAGGTGTATGTAGTGCTGTCTTCAAAATCTCCTTCGAAGGTTAAAATAAGAATGTTCTTCTTTACCAGCGATTTGAATTTGTTATCAACAAATGGTGTAATATTTAATTTTGTACGTACTTGTTCAGCGTTAATACGCTCATCAAATTCAAATTGAAACTCCCTCTTTTTATAATTCAGTGATTTGTGTGGCGGGTTTGCTCCTAAAAATATCGGAGGAATAGTGTCCCTTGGCCCCCCACCTGGTGATCCTTGATTGGCACATGATGATATATAGAGAATACTGGCAAGTAGCAGAAGAAGAGGAAATATGTGCTTCATTTCTTTTTCAGTACGTATATGAGACTTGAGTAGTTTTTGTTGTTTTTATTAGCCCATCTATTTGATTTCCAACCAATTAAGAATGATTTTATAATATTAGATTTACCCGTTTTATACTTTTCACTCAGCATACTTACGTAGTACGAATCAAATAGCATGGGTATTGTTTCAACGAGCTTCATATCGTGTTTAGTTGCCAGTTGTTTTATGTTTTGCTGATTGAAATGGTAGAGATGTCTGGGTACATCATAGGCTGCCCAGTGTTCTTTGTATTTATAAGCATCATAGCTGTCGTTGTTTGGTACAGCTATGATCATGTATCCGTTCTTTTCGAGCCGCTTTTTTAGTGTCTTTAGCAGGTTGTTTATGTCGTGTACATGTTCAAGCACATGCCAGAGGGTAATCACACCAAATGTTTGTTTCTTTTCTATGTGGCTACTATCCGGGTATACCGTATCTCCTACTTTATCTATGGCGATTTGTCTTGCTTTCGCATTGGGTTCTACACCGGTTGTTTCCCATCCTTTATCCTTACAATGAGATATAAAATCACCTGTACCACATCCATAGTCAAGGATTGAATGTGTGGATGTAAGTCTTTCCAGGGTTTTTCTTTTGTTTCTAAGGGTAAAATACCTTACTGTCTTGTACAGTAGATTGATCAGGTTATTGGCTTTGTCAGAGTGTGATATATAGTCTTCTGATTCGTAATAGTTTCCTATGACTGATTCATCAGGCCTTGGATTGGTGAGCAATAGGCCACACCCTTTGCACTTAGTTATTGCAAAGCTTTCTTTGCTTACACTATAGTCCTTGCAAATGATACTGTTCTCGAAGGACTTCTCCTTACATATCGGGCACTTCTCTACTTTTTCGTACATACTTATCTTGCCATATAAACCATTAGTACCGAAATATCTGCCGGATTTACACCACTAATCCGTGATGCTTGTCCGAGGTTTTCTGGTTTTACGCTAGTAAGTTTTTCTTTAGCTTCTGCCGATAGCGCTGGTATGCTATGATAGTCAAAGGGATTAGGTATTTTTTTATTGTCAAGATCTCCAAGTTTGTCTGCCAGGGCTTTTTCTTTTTCTATGTATGTATCGTATTTGATAAGTATAGAAGCCTGATCCAATACTTCTTTGGAGTATGTGTTTGTCAATTTTGTAAACTCATTACTCAATTGACCTAGTTGTTCTATTTCTATTTCCGGTCTTTTTAGCAACTGATGTAAGCTTGTCTTTTCACGAATGTTTGCTGTATTTATAGCTTGAAGCTTTTCATTCGTTTCTTTTGGCACTACTTTCATAGATTGCAATTCTGCTATTACTTTCTGCGTATCGCTAATCTTTCGATTTACAGTTTCTAATCTCTCATCACTTGCTAATCCAAGGGCATGCCCTAGTTTAGTGAGTCGTATGTCTGCATTGTCTTGTCGAAGCAAAATCCTGAATTCTGCTCTGGAAGTAAACATTCGGTAGGGTTCTTCTGTACCTTTATTGATGAGGTCATCTATCAATACACCTATGTATGCTTCTGATCTGTTTAAGACAAATGGATCTTGCTCCTTTACTTTCAGGTGTGCATTTATTCCTGCCATCAGACCCTGACAAGCAGCTTCTTCGTATCCTGTAGTACCGTTTATCTGACCTGCAAAGTACAGATTATCTATTTGTTTTGTCTCTAATGTTTGATTGAGTTGTGTTGGTGGAAAATAGTCGTATTCTATAGCATATCCCGGTCTAAACATTTTCACTTTCTCAAATCCAGGTATCTGTGTTATCGCTTTGTATTGTACATCTTCTGGTAATGATGTAGAAAAGCCATTGACATATATCTCTACTGTATTCCACCCTTCAGGTTCTACAAATATCTGGTGCCTGTTTCGATCTGCAAATCGATTGATTTTATCTTCAATTGATGGACAATATCTGGGTCCCAGACCTTGAATCCTCCCAGTAAACATTGGAGATTGTTCAAAGCCCGTTTTGAGTATTTCATGAACCGTTTCGTTGGTATAGGTTATATAGCAGCTACGTTGTTCTTTGAGTGGCTCTGTGTCTGTAAATGAAAACTTTTCAGGTATTTCATCACCTTTCTGTTCTTCCATTTTACTGTAGTCGAGCGATCTTCCATCCACTCTAGGGGGTGTACCTGTTTTCATTCTACCGGCTTCAAACCCCAATTCTATCAATTGCTCTGTAATGCCTGTAGCAGCTTTTTCACCGGTTCTACCGCCACCAAAACGTTTTTCTCCGATATGAATGATACCGTTTAGAAATGTACCGTTGGTAAGCACAACAGACTTACCGGGTATTTCTATTCCCATTCCAGTACGTACTCCTGTAACCTTCCCATCTTTCACAACCAATCCGGATACCATTTCCTGCCAAAAGTCTACATTGGGTGTTTGTTCCAACATAAGTCTCCATTCCTCGGCAAAGCGCATTCTATCGTTTTGTGTCCTTGGGCTCCACATAGCGGGCCCTTTAGATTTGTTGAGCATACGAAATTGTATCATAGATCTGTCTGATACAATACCAGAGTATCCTCCGAGAGCATCTACTTCTCTGACAATTTGCCCTTTAGCCACACCACCCATAGCCGGATTACACGACATTTGAGCAATGGTATTCATATTCATGGTTACCAAGAGTACTTTCGATCCCATATTGGCTGCAGCTGCCGCAGCTTCACAGCCTGCATGACCCGCACCCACTACTATCACATCATACGTAGGAAACATTCTCTTTTTCTGTTTTCTTGTTTGAAGTATTCTTTCCAGCACTGTGTTTCATGTTCCACGTGGAACATTCCATATTAGCAATGCTTTGTGATTATACGTGTTCCACGTGGAACACTAAAATTTTGACAAAGATAAATAAGCATTTTCTTTTTCGCGCATCACCTCTTTTTCAGTGGCTGTTTTGTCGTTATAGCCCAAAAGGTGTAACACACCGTGAATCATCACCCTATGAAGTTCTTGAAGAAACGTGGTAGGTATTTTAGAAGCATTGTCTTCTACCCTTTCTACGCTTATGTAAAGATCACCTTCGATAGTACCTTCTTCATCAGAGTTGTCAAATGTGATGATATCGGTGTAATAATCATGGTTGAGGTATTCTACATTGATTTTGTGCAGAAATTCATCTGAGCAAAAAATGTAGTTGATTTCACTGAGTGTACCGTTTTCAGTTTCTATGCTGTTTGTTATCCATTCGGATATGGCTTCAGGTTGCTCGAGTGTAAAGGAGGTGTCTTCGTAGAAGAAGTTTATAGATGACATTAATCGAGGTAAAATGATAGTTGAACCTTCTTACCATCATCGTGAAACGAAACTTCATCGGATAAGTGCTTCATAAGAAAAATACCCCTTCCTCCTATTTTTTCAAGGTTTTCCGGTGCTGTAGGATCGTCCAGATTGTTGTAATCAAAACCATTCCCCTGGTCTTCTACTGTAAACGTCAATGAATTATCTTTCAGATGAAGCGATAAAGAAACGTTTTTGGTTTTATCCGATTGATTGCCGTGTACGATGGCGTTGTTTACAGATTCGGTTACGGCTATCATTATGTTGCCATAGATGTCGTCGTTGAAGTTGAACTTTTCTTTAGCATTGTCAATAAAGCTTTCAACTATCCTGATGTTTTCTGTTAACGACGGAATTTTAATTTTAATGGCATCCATAGAAGTAGATTTCTGTTTCATTAGTACTATTCGCAAATATATTATTGTTCACTCAACCTTTTAAAATATTTATTTACTTCTTCCTTGTAGTAAGGGTTTAATTTTAGAGGTATGGTTTTGAGTAATTCTACCTCTTTCTCTTTCGCTTTTAAATATTCTTCAAATTGTGGTGGTATAGGTCTGTTTAATTCTTCAGCTTTTTCGGCTTCTCTCTTTTTATCGAGTTCCCTTTCCCGCATAGCATCTTCTGCTTTCAGAAGTCTTGTAAGTATGTCTTGCTGGCGTTGTATGGTTTGTCGGGTTATATTTTTGTTGACAATATCCATTTCGGTTTGTTCCATTTTTTTAATGGCATCTTCAATACCAGAACCCCCACCCTTTTCACCATCATTCATTTTATCCTGCATTTCCTTGAGTTTCTGGCGAATCATTTCTTGCTCTGCTGCTAGTTTGGCCAGTTCTTCGGATAGTTGCCTTCCGCTTTTTTGACCATTTTTTAAGTTTTCTATTTTTTGGTTGAGTTGTTTTTGCAACTCAGACAATCCGGGCATTTTTTGTTTTTGTCCTTTTTTTCCAGCTTTAGGATTTCCCATGGCATCAGACATTTGTTGTTGCATTTGCTGCAATACATCGTCCAGCAGTAGCGCCAGGTTGTTTATAGCTGTCATAGAAAATTGCTGACTAATAAGGGCCTGAGGCACTTTTCTGTCTTTTAGTGCTTGTAGACTTGTTTCTATGTGATCATTCATGGCATCTAACTCACGGGTTACAAAAGATGCTATCTGAAAAACCCTCCCAGCGAGTGATAGTAGACTATCCTCTATAATGCGGGAATCGTCTCTTAACTTGAGCTGTTGCTGAGATAAGGTAACATACCTGGGGTCACTTTGGTTTACACCTTTAAACCCTTCTATTATGGCTTCCTGATCAAAAGATACTTTCACAAGGTTATCAACAATGTCCTTTAGATGCTCCAGGTTTTCTTCCAACATGACTACTTCCATGTTGCTTTGCATCTCTTTCATTTTCTGTTTTAGGCCTTTCATCTTCTTTGCCGCATTGTTTTGCGATTCAGAAGCTTTTTTACGTTGATTGTTCTTGAGCTTCTCGAGACTCTCCTGAAGTTCCTGACTTATGTTTTCTTCTTCTTGTGATGTATCTTCTATTTGTTCTGGAGATTTTAACTCGTCGTTTAGATTTTCCAACTCCTCTAAATCTTCTTTTACCTCATCAAACTCATCATTGAGCTCTTCTTGCTTTTCATTGAGCTCTTCTGTGCTGTTTGATTTGTCCTTGGTCTCTTCAGATAATTTTTCCTGCTCAGCTTCTAAATTTTCGAGTTTGTTTATGATGTCATCCATCTTGTAATCAAACTGCATCTTTTTAAACAGCTCAAGAGTTCGTTCTATCTCTTTTTCTATGTTGTTTTCTTTGTTTTCTATTTTGTCCATCATTTGCTGGACTTCATCTATACCTTTTTGTTCCTCGAGCAGTTTCTTCAGTTCATCATATAGTTTTTTTGTTTCTTCGTCCAAAAGGTCATCCATCAATTTTTGAAGTTGTTCTACCTTCTTCTTTAGGTTTTCGTTTGGCTGTGAAAACCGTTCTTTTTGATCATTTAAGGCTTTATTTTGTTTTTGCAACTCCTTGATGTCCTCTTCCAGTTTTTCCTTTTGTTGAAGAAGCTTCTCTATTTGCTTTTTATCCTGCCAATCTAGATTCTTTTTGCTTTTTAGTTTATCCTGTATTTTATCGATCTGCTCATTCAGGTCTTTGGATTCTTCCAGTGTGTTGTTCAGGTTGCTCTTTGTGCCTTCGGCTTGTTTGTCTAGTTTCTCGTCTATTTCCTTACGGGACGGTACTTTCAGTAGGTAATTGCCCGATCGTGTGTATTTAGATCCGTTTATACCGTCATTGTCCCAGACTCTCACATGGTATTTTAGCTGATCCCCCTGCTCTAAAGAAAGACTATCGAGCATCCATTGATAAAAGTAATTTTGGCTTTTGTTTCGGCTCGAAAGTGGTATACGGACTGTTTTTGGGTTCGATTCTACGTTTTCCCTTTGGATGTTATAAACGATTTCAAGCTTTGACAATCCATAATCGTCTGCAATGGTACCAGCCAAATAGAGGTAGCTGTAGAGTGTGGTATCCTGATGAGTATCCAGAGACAGAGAAGGATGCTTGTCTTTTATTACTTCAATTCTGTACTTAATATCGTTTTTATTTTCACTTACCGGATTTTTAAGTTTTACGCTATAATCCTGACTTTCAAAAAAACGAGATTCATAGTTAAATAATTGATTACCAGTATATTCTAATGTTTTTTTATCCCCATTAGGATGAAAAATAAATCGTACTGAATCTGAAGCCAAAGTGTGTATAAGCCATCTTGCTTTAGTGCCTTCGGGTATTGTCAGGTTACCCGAATTGTTGATGGTTTCATCGTTGCGTTGGGTGTAATCTGGGTAATAGAGTTGTACAGTAAAGTTCTTGATGTCAGGTCTTTCATGCACTTTCACTTTATAATTTTCCGATGTATAGGCCCCTGCCTCCAACTGATAAGTAAAATCATGTTGTACCTTTTTGAAGGTGTAGGATATCTGTTGGCTCGTGTTTTCCAGTTTTATTTTTCGATTCTGAACCCGTAGGTATATACTTTCTGGTATCAGGTTTCCTTCTATTTCAAACTGAACCGTGTAATCCTCATTTTTAAAAGCGATGGGTTGCTCTTCAACAGGTTCAATGGTAAAGTAAAAAGCAGGGCTAAACTCCTTGTTGTATTTAATAATGCGTTCGGTACTTTCAGTTAAAAACTGTGGTACAAAAAGAAGAAGTACAAGCAAAACGGCAGCAGGATAAGCAGCGTATTTGACGTATCTTTTATTGGTATTGTATTTTATTCCAGAGGTAAATTGAAATACGGATATTTCTTCAATACGCTTATCTATACTGGCTGAAACCAGACTATTTTCTTTGCTCGATATTTTTGATAACTGAATGGTATTCAGTAATTTATCTCTTAAATCAGGGAATAAATTCCCAATTTGTTTAGCAGCCTCTTCGTCACTTATTTGTTGGTTGGTATTGTATATTTTTATGAGAGGACTAAGGATAAATCGATACAGTGTGATCAATAAAATACCTAAGAAAGAAAAGAAAATGATGCCACGCCCAGTGGTACCAGGTTTAAATCCAAAATCTACGGAAGTAGAAATCAAATACATCGACAAAAAAATGGCCAGAAAGAATATTGAACCCCGTATTACCTGATTTAGGTAATACTTTCGTTTGTATGCCCTTAGTTTTTCTTGCAATATGGAATTGTGTGTGGCCAATAGAATATTTGTTTAGTACACTTTAGGCTTGGTATAGACTAAATTTTTAGTGTCATTGATCCAATTACCATAAGCAGTAAATCCGCTTATTCTTTCATCGAAAATAATCAAATCATGTTTCGTCTCCACTATATAAATGGCATTACTATGACTATTCGTCGTTTTTAGTATGCTAAGCTGCTCTTCTCTGCTAGTCGGGTTATAATAAGTAACAGGATTTTCCTCTATAACGATATGCGGAGCATTAAGATTTAGATTGTTAGAAATGGTGTCCGAAAGCTGTATAACCGACTGTAGCTTTGCCTGTAACCGCTTTATAAGCCCTTCATCTAAACTACTACCCAATAGAGGTATAGTAGCCTTATAAGGATATAAAAGGCTATCCTGAACGGCTTTCCTTACTGTATCTGCCAGAACCCAATTCTGCGTCTTGGCAGATTTGTAAAGAATGGGATGATCCGTATCCAGTATATTGTTTAATTCATTGAAAATCAGTTTTATATGATTTTCATTTTCAAAATTTTCGAATGACCAATACCTGACTAGACCCGTAGACTGTCTGGCCCAGTTTTTATACCCGTATTTATCATTGAGTATGGTTTGTATACGAGGATCTGTACTCGATTGTGCAGATAGAAAAAACAGGTCTAACGATCCGTGTATAAATTCATCGGTAAGAGCTTTATCGTTTTTAATAAAACGAATACTTATACCATCTATATGCGATTCATTGTATTCGATATCATAGTGTTCATTTCTCGATAGGTTATAAGAAATGTCGTCGTTGGCATAATCAATTTTAAAAGGTCCACTACCTAACCACTTTTGGTCAGCAGATTTTTTCCAAATAAGAAAATCGGTAGATGCTAGTGCCTTTATCAGCGTAGAGTCTATTTTGTTTACACTTAGTGTAAAAGTGTGCTCATTTATGATTTTGAACCCTTCCGGTACAGAATCCCTGGAGTTTGATGAGCTATTTTTCAGAAAGTATGAATTATAACCAAAAACTGTATTTAAAGCCGTTTTAAGGCTTTTTTTAGGTTTTTTTTGGTCAAATAAAGCCTTAAAAGAGGCGTATACATCGCGTGTAGTGACCAAAGACCCGTCAGAGAATTTTTTATGAGAAAATAGAGCAATAGAAAAAGTCTTTTTTGCTGTATCCAGTTCAATTTTTTTTACCAGATTAGGAAAAATTTTTCCTTTTTTCTTGCAAAAAAGACCTTCGTATACTTGCTGTCCGATGAACGTTTCCGAGGAGTTAGAAAATTTACCCGGCTCTAAAGTTTTGATATTTTCCTGAAGCCCCACCCTCAGGTATGTTTGATTTTGGTAATTTTCTTCTTGACCATCGGAGGTAGACTTTTTGGTTTCACATGAAACAAAAAGAAAACAGCTGACCAAGCCGGATATCAAAAATGTCGATGGGTGATTCATCCTATTCCGTATTCGTTTTCGAAATATTCGATGACATGTAGTTTGAGTAATTTTTCCTGTTCGAGTATATCAAAGTGAGGAAGTTTCTTTAGAGGCTTCCAGTGTGGCCAACCATCATTATCCAAACCCTCCAGCTCATAAAACCCAGATAAGCTCAGTACTTTACAAATGCCTATGTGTATAAGGTCTTGTTTTTCTTCTTTCGAAAAATTAGCAAATCCGGAACCTAGCTCCTGCACACCAATAAGAAAAAGTACACCATTTAAGTCTGCCGGCTTTTTTCCAATCATCTTGTGCAGACTATTGAGCACTTCTTGCCACTTTTTTTCCAGTTCTAGATCTTTTTTTATCATACTATACTATAGTGGGTATTGTCTGTTGAGAAGTATTTGCATAACTTCTCTATCTAATTCAAAGATATTCTACGACTTGCGAATGAACAGGGTATTAAGAGATTTTATTTCTTTGTTTTATCCCAGAATATGTCTGGGTTGCAACAGAACACTCATATCTCAGGAAGATTACCTCTGTTTGCACTGTAAACTGTCTCTTCCTCACCCTTTGTTTGACCAAACGGGAGAAAACCCTCTTCGTAAGCGGTTGCCTACTGTCAACAATTTGGTAGCAGTTTTCGCCTATTTGCAGTTTAATAGATTGGGCGTAGCTCAAAAACTCCTGCACCAGGTAAAATACCAAAATCAGGAAAAATTAGGTATAACTTTAGGAGAATGGTTTGGTCATCACATCAAAGAAACAGCCACACAGCAGAATATCGATATTATAATCCCTATACCACTTCACAAACACAAGAAAAAACGAAGAGGATACAATCAGAGTGAACTTATATGCAAGGGTTTGAGCCAGGTGCTGGACTTACCCACTGAACCGGATATACTTCACCGAAAAGTGTATACTTCTACGCAAACCAAGAAAGGGAAGACAGACCGGTGGATTAATGTAGAAGATATTTTTGAAGTATCTGACAAGGATCGGATTAAGGATAAGCATATACTGTTGGTTGATGATGTGATCACAACAGGTGCAACGGTAGAATCTGCGGCTAATCAACTAAACGACTCGGGGGCAAAAAGTATATCGGTAGGTTGTATAGCTACAGGCCAGAAATAAAAAAAGTCCCGATACTTCGGGACTTTTTCTCTATATGAAAATATTCTTTTTGTCTAATTAATAATTGGTGCCTGCACGTATCATCGCACAACGGAATCCAATTGTAGAAGTTGAAGAATCTTCTTCCAGATATCTTCTGGTACCGGGAGACATCCAGTAAGCTACATCTGCCCACGAACCGCCTTTGTATACACGTACTCGATTAGAAATGAGAGAGTTGAAATTAGCTACATCATAGCCGTCTTCCTCATCTAAAAATCCGTCTCTACGTACCGGGTTTAAGTCGTCGAAATCCTGAAATGAAAGTGGACGGTACACATCCTGAACCCATTCGTTTACGTTTCCAGCCATGTTGTATAGACCGAAATCATTTGGAGGATAGTCGTAGATATAAGTTGTGATCATAGCTCCGTCATTGAGCTTACCGGCTATACCTGCATAGTCACCTCGACCTCTTTTAAAGTTAGCCAGGAAAGTACCTATTTTTTTGCCATAGGGGTTTCTTAGTGCATGTCCATCCCAAGGGTAAAGTCTTCTGTGTGTTTGGTTTTCATCCAACCACTGCGTACCTATAAGTGCCTGAGCTGCATATTCCCACTCAGCTTCAGTTGGCAGGCGGTAGTTTGGTAAAACCACACCAGTTTCGAGAGGAATTCTTTGGTTGCCACCACCCTCAGCCAGAGAATAGTCTTCCAATTCTGCATCTTCGGCTAGTTTCTGGTTTACGGTGATGGTTCTCCAGTTGCAATAGTCCTGAGCTTGTAACCAGGACACACCTACTACCGGGAAAAATCGGAAACCGGGGTATCTTAAGTAATGATCTACATAAGGATCGTTGTATGCAAGATCCCTTGCCCAAACAGTGGTATCAGGCAATGCTGATTCGTAAAACTCTCTGGATGAATCTAATCTTACATAGTGCAGATACTCGAGCCAGTGAATGTTGGCTACTTCTGTCTCATCCATATAAAAAGACGCTACAGTAACTGCGCGCTCAATATTATCGTGTGAGTGTAAAATGTCTTCTTCGAAGGTTCCTAAAACGGTTCTACCTCCTTCAATAAACCGAAGGTTTGGCCCTTCTGGTTGTCCTCTGAAGTCGTTGACCTGAAAGCCACCGTCTTCATCGTTGTACTCAATTCCTGTGGCGGTACTATATTCACCTGGGCTTACACTGGTAGGGCGACCTGTACCCCCACTCAGCATGGAGCAAGCTGAAATAACGGCTGCTAGAACCGTAAATAGCGCAGCACCATTTAATAGACGAACGAATTTTTTCATAACATATTCAAATTTTATTCTAATCTCCTAAAGTAAATACAATTTTTAACAATTCAAATTGAGTATTGCAATAATAACAAATGAATGATTCTTATCCTTAAAATTTATTATTTTATAAGACTTGGCAGAACGTTAAAAATTAAAATTATGTACACCCGTAATAACAAAATAGAAATTAGGCACTTTTATTGTATTCTAGCGTTAAAACTTTAGCATATCAGATACTTATTTTACTGATTAAGATCAGAAAAGAGGTATTTGAGTATATTTAAGTTAAAGCTTAACTTTGCGAGTAAATTATGAGTCAGGCAGAAATATCAATATACCGTCCTATTCTTTGCTCTATCGCTTACAAGATAGTGGGCTGCTCTGTTGTAGCCGAGGATATGGTACAGGACACATTCCTCAATTGGTTGAAAATAGACCAAAAGAAAATAGTAAATGTAAAGGCATACCTAATCAAATCCGTAACGAATGCCTGTCTCAATTACCTCGATTCGTTTAAGCAAAAAAAAGAAGAGTTTTTGGAAAACATTTGCCCTTCTGTAAACCAGATGGGAGCAAACCCGGATATACAACACCTGGATTTGAAGCACGAGGTAACTTTGGCGTTGACCCAGTTGTATAAAAAACTACCTCCTACGGAAAGAGCTGTGTTTGTACTCAAGGGTATCTTCAATTTTGATTATTCCGATTTGAATGAGCTACTGGGTAAAAAATCTGAAAATTGCAGACAGCTGTTTTGTAGAGCTCAACAAAAACTCGTGGATGAAAAAACACGATTTGCTATAGACAAAGAACGTATTTTTAAACTCGCCGACGATTTCAAAAAAGCGACACTCGGTGAATTTTCAGGTCTGATTGAAAGCCTGAAGAAAGACATTTCTATAGCTGAAGAGAAGTAGATCTCTCCAATATTTTTATAGAAGGTCACTTTTTCTCTTTTTCAAAAATCCATTTCTACAAGATACTTCGTATTTGAAGCTACACACGTTTTACCAAAACCAGTAGCTATGAATAACGACATCAATTACCTGTATTTAAGAGATCATAAAATTTTTGACGGTCTCAGCAAAGAAGAGCTGTATACGGTACTAGCGTATGCTCGCTTTTCGAGGAAAAAACGATCTGAAATCATCATTACTTCAGACAGAGGGGAAGACAACAATTGTTATTTCATTATCAAGGGTAAAGTAAAACTTTCGGAAATGAATACCGAAGGGCATTCACTCATCAAGAGTATCGAAAGAGAAGGTGACTTCTTTGGAAAAATCGATAAACAAAGGAAATCGGGTTATGCGTATGCCCAGGTACTATCCGAAGAACTGGTATATTTTTATTTGAGCTGTGAGGCACTGGAAAAAATAGCACTTGAAGTGCCACGACTGGCTCTTAGTTTATTGAATGCTACACGGGATAAACTGGCTTTCTCGGATAGCAAATACAAAGAGCTGGTCTTTGATGATGTAAAAACCCGTTTGCTTTCGTTTTTTAAAAAGTGGGCAGTAGCAGAGGGAGTACGCTTTGGCGATACAGTGGTAATCAAAAACTACCTGACTCACAACGATATAGCAGAGATCATAAGTACATGCAGACAAACAGTGACGGCAATCCTCAATAGCCTGAAAGCAGAAGGATATCTTACTTACACAAGAAAAGAAATAATAATAAAAAATGTGAGTACTCTGGAGTCAGCAGCCTAGTGTACTTTCACTACTTTGGTGTTCTTTTTACTCTTAAAAGTAGGAGGCAGATTTTTTAGTATCTCCTCATGGAGCGCCTTTACTATCTTTAATTTCAGATAGCTCTTCTTTACCAATAAGCTTACTTCCCTTGTAGGCACGGGCTGTTCAAATTTACGCAGCTTTTGTTGTTCGTTTTTGTTTAAATCAAACGTAACCAATTCTGGTAAAAGCGTAAATCCTCCTTGTTTATCTACCAGCTTTTTCAATGTTTCAAGTGAGCCGCTTTCGTATTTCAATCGGCTCAGAAAATTGTTGGGTTCTTTTACATTGCAGATGTCCAGAGTCTGGTTTCTAAAGCAATGTCCCTCGTTTAATATCCACAGCCCATCCGTTTTAAGTGTGGATGGCTCGATTTGATTTTGCTGGAAAAGCCTGTGCTGATGCGATACGTAAGCGTAAAACTCTTCGTAAAATACAGGGTATTCAATCAGGCTGTCATCATTCAGAGGCGTGACGATCAACGCAATGTCAATTTCATCGTTTTTTAGCAGTTTGATAAGGCTGTCGCTCACATGTTCCCGCACCTGGATGTTTACTTTCGGGTAATTTTCGATGAAAGATGAGATAAACAGAGGAATGACATAGGGTGCGAGTGTGGGTATTACACCAATTACAACATCTCCTGATACCTCGTTTTTTTCATCGTCAATTATGTCTTTTACCTTTTTCGACTCTAAGAGAATATTTCTGGCCTGTTTGATTATTTTTTCTCCAATTGCAGTAGGCTCCACAGGGTGCTTGTCTCTATCAAACAGGATCACCCCCAGCGAATCTTCAAGCTTTTGAATTTGCATACTGAGCGTGGGCTGGGTCACAAAGCAATGCTCGGCAGCCAAAGCAAAATGTCTGTAGGTATCAAGGGCTATGATATATTCAAGTTGTACGAGTGTCAAAGTCAATAGAATTTGTGGTTCACAAATAAAAACCAAATTGATCAGGAATTTGTGCCCAAGCTAAAAAATAAAACCCGCAGAGGTCCTGCGGGTTTATAGGTATTGTTTTGAGTGGTCTTTAATCCAAAATTTTGAATTCTACACGCCGGTTCCTTTTTCGTCCTTCTGCCGTATCGTTTGTGGCTACAGGTTGGGATTCTCCATATCCTACTGACACAAGCCTTGATTCTGCAATATTGTTGGATTTGAAATAGTTGTAAACGGCTTTTGCCCTTCGATTAGATAGCCCCAGGTTATACGTGTCGTCACCTTTGGAATCTGTATGGCCGGAAATTTCTATTTTATTGATTTTGTTGTTTTTTAATAGCTTCAGGATTCTTTTCAACTCAGGATAAGACCCGGTCTTAAGTTCGGATTTATCAAAATCGAAAAAGATATTGTTCATGACGATACTTGCTCCACTTTCTATTGGTACAAGTGCCAGCTCCTGATTTATTTCCGATGAGTCTTGGACATTTTCCAGATCTATATTTTGATTTACCGATAGGAAATCATCGGCTTCAGCCAAGAACCCATACCGTGCTCCCATTTTAAGGCTAAATTCGTATTCTCCAGTTTCAGGATCTGACTCAACATGGCCAATTTCTTTTCCGTCAGGCAGTCTTTCTATTATTACTTTGGTACCCACCGGTTCGTTCGTTTTCTGGTTTATTACTTTTCCACTTACAGTAATAAAAGACTCTTTTTCCTCCTTATCATCCTTCTGTCTTTTGGGTCTTTCTTCCAAAAAGAACTGATCCATTTGGAATTGGAAAATGTCTATGTTTTCACCAATGTTACCTTTAGTAAAATAGGCATGAGATCCGTTGCTGGGTATGTTGAAATATACATCGTCGGACTCTCCGTTTATACCGGGCCCCAGGTTTTCGGGAACAGACCAGTTTTGCCAGCTATCGTCCAGACGCTTCGATACATAGATGTCTGCACCACCATATCCGCTAAAACCGCTGGAAGAGAAATAGAGCGTTTCGTTATCATGGTCTAGAAATGGAGAGCTTTCTGTATCAGCCGAGTTGATCGTGGAACCCAGGTTGATGGGTTCGGACCATTCACCTCTTCTGTCTTTAAAGCTCACATACAAATCTCTGTCACCGTATGTATCGTCTCGTTCAGCAGAAATGAGAATGATATTTCCGTCATCACTCATATAGTAGTCTGCTTTATTGGAATAGTTGTAATCATTGGCAATGATGAGGTTGATGGGTTTTTCAAACTCTCCTCCGGGTTTTTTTCTACTCATAGAAACTCCGGCCTGCATTCTTCCTTTTTTGCCATACTGATTTCCCAGGAGCAGCACCATGTCATCTCCGTCTTGTGTGATAGACGCGATAAAATTGGGACCTTTATTGTTGAGTGGTGGTCCGAGGTTTTTAGCCGGCAACCATTTGCCTGTGTTAGGGTCTTTTTCTGAGTACCAGATATCTTCATTGTCGTCTACACCACCGATGTTGTCGGGGTGATACTGACGGCTAAAAAACAGTGTGTTGCCATCGGGTGACAATAAGGGGCTATGCTCAGTATAAGAGCTGTTTACCTCTGGCCCCAGCTTTTCTACGTGCAGGTCGGTGGCTACATTTTGAGTGAGCGTTATCAGTACGTTGATAGGAATATTCGATTCAGATATACCTATGGCGTCAATGGCATTGTACCCTTCTACAGCTCCACCGGATATGTCTACCCGTATATAGGCTATCTCGTAGGGTGTTTTTTCAAAGAATAAATTAAGAAGCCGATTTGGTAATGGAATTTTCCTCGGCTCAAAATCAAAAAGAAGGTATTCATTGTCTTGTGCATCGTAAGCATATATTTTGGATACTGCCCCCGGGTTTTCTGTTTCTGCTATTGCAATTTGCTGGGCATGTATTCCTCTATCAAACTTTACTACTATGTAATCGTCTTTGTTGGGTTTTTTAGGACGCCAGGCATTTGGACTTGCTCCACTTTTAGGATACACATTGGGCTTGTGCAGTGCCTGAATAGCTGAATACTGCAAGGGACCACTCTCAGAGGTGGCGTACATTACTTCAGAAGCCCAAAGTACAGTCTCCTGTGCAAATGTGGATGAACTGCTAAGTATAAAAATAGCTATTAGAAAACCTCTAATCTTACGCATAGTTCTGTGTTGGTTTGTAATAAGTGGGCGGTATGATCAAATATATTTATTCTTAATTTACATCATTTTACTTTTCTACGGGCACGAATACCCCAAAAAAGTAATGTGGGTTGTTTGTCAAACTATTGATAGCTGGTAAATTAGTTTAAATAGATATTATTCGACCATCCGTTGCTTTGCTCTGAAACAACGCAATTTCAATGGAATGGTAGACTATCCGAATTATACTCAATATTCGGACAAAATATTGAATTCGACAATGCTTCTACTATAGAATTTGTATCGAGGTGATAAGATTATAGGATTGTAACCTCTACCCTTCGGTTTGCTTTTTTGGCTTCATCAGTTCGCTCGCGGCTAAGGGGCTGAGTACCACCAAAAGCTTTAGTTTTTACCCTGCTTCCTTTGATCCCTTTTTTGATCAGATAGTCTCTTACGGCATCTACCCGTTCCTGAGAAAGCTTCATGTTGGCTTCATCATTACCCTGAAAATCTGTATGTCCATCCAGTCTGAATTTTACATCTTGATTTTTTTTAAGCCAGTCTACAAATTCATCCAGTTCTTTGTAGGAGCTTTGTGAAATAACGGCACGGCCTCTGGAAAAAATCAGATTGTCTAGCGATATCATTTTGTTATCAGCATTTTGCTCCAACTCAAAATGTTTGGTCATAGTACCAGTGCTGTCATCTTCGCCTACCACTATTTCTTCTTTTACTTCTGTGTACCCCTCAGCACTCACCTTGATGTTGTAGCTGGTGTTTTTTAGCATATACAGTTGGTAGGTTCCGTCTTCCTGACTTTTGCCTATGCCCATATCGTCGTAGTAGGGTAGTTTTTCATAGAAAAGCTTGCCGGCGATAGGCTCTTGCGTTTCTTTGTTGATGAGTTTGCCTGTTACTTTGATGAGTGTATCTCCGGCATAGGTAGTAATCATAGCCGACCCTTTAGTGCTAATTATTACCAGACAGCAGAATAAGAATAATCGAAATGTTCTCATGTTCTTAACAGGTTTCAGACTATTGAAGGAATTGAAATTGATGGTAATTTAATAATTTATCATATAATTATTCCAACGATTTTCGGTTGAATAGCAAATAGCCGATATGAAGAATGGCACCCCAGCGGTGTTCGGGTTGATCGTAGTAGTTTACACTGAAGCTTATAGGTCCTATTATGCTGTGATATACAGCGCCTGCCGTGCCGGACAACCGAAGTTGGCCTTCGGCTTTGTATTGGGCAGCACTTCCGGGGTTGCCCTGTAGCAATTCGTAATGGTATAGTGAGTAACCTTCGAGTCTAAGGTGAGCCTTGTCTGAAAGCAGAAAAATATTTTTGACACCAACCGTGCTAAATTTTCTGCCCCGAAAATTTTCGAGCACCAGTGTTTTGCTGTCCTGAAGAGGGAAAAATCCGGCTTGGTTTAGTTCTGTAGCACGTAGAGTTGCCAAAGCGGGTTGGGTTGAAAAAATGCTATGGCTACTGAGCCCGATTCGGTAGTTGTCACTGATTTTGAAATATTTTTCTAATTCCAGGCCTAGCCTTACCCAGGATGGGTTTTGGTGTTGATAAGTAGAGAGGTTGGATGTATTGCCGGGTTTATAGTTGTCTTTGGCCCGGATGTAGGTGGTATAAAACCGAAGTTTTTCACCACTAAAGGCATACTGTCTGAAATTTAGTGTGTTGTAATGCAGTTTTGCCTGCCATTTTACTCCTTTCAGTTTTAATACATCCAGTGTGTCTGTAGATACCAGCACGGTCTTGTTGCTAAACTTGTCTTTGTTTCTAAAATAGGATGAAGAAAAGGTAAGCCGCATTTTTCGAAAAGCAGGTACCTCAATGTTTACACCATAGCTTGTGTCTTGCGTGTCTTGAATTTGAGGTCGGTTAGTTTGCGAAAACAGATCGGTGGTGCTGATATAGTTCCATCGGTTGAAGAGGTATTCCGGCATGATGGAGAGGTTGAGCCTACCGGGAAACTGTATTTTTGATTTTATGTGGATAGACTGATAAAAACGCCCTGTATGTATGCCAATAGAATGGTGGCTGAGCACACGGGTGAGCCGTTTTACATCCAGGCCAAAATATAGCTGGCTCGTATTTCTGGATATGAGAGTACCTCCTATCTTGCCATTGAGTCCCGGGTTAGGATTTCCCGACAGGGAGAATGTGTTTTTTTTACCAAACTCATACGACGGAAATATATTGGCAAAGTAGTCATTGGATACGATACGGTTATATCCTTCTTCTATGTTGTCAAAATACAAAGGCCGCTTTGGCGAAAAACGCCCCTTGATGTATTTAAATTGGTTTTTTTTGAAGCCCTCTATCTTAAGGCTATCGAATTGAATATGCAGACTGTTGTCATGAAAAGCGATCCGCCTGCTTTTCAATTCTTCAGCACGTATTCGTCTTTGGATTTTTTGTTTGATTTCGGGCATCTTGCTCATAGCAGACTTGTACCCCAGCTTTACGATATGTTTGGCCTCATCAAAATCGAGCGCTGTATATTCCTTTAATGCTACGTCTATAAATATATCATTGGGCGATAGTTCGGTAGAATCGGTCTTGTCGAGGATGGCAAATAGTAGAGACTCAGCAATAAGGTGATCGTCCTTGCCATAGGGATACACATTTACTTTTTTGGAGGCTACATTGATTCCTATGATTATGTCCGGGGCAAATTCTGTTTTGGCCGTTTCAGCGGGAAAATTGTTATAGATGCCACCGTCAAACAGCAATTCGTTATGTATTTTGACTGGACGATATACGAAAGGTACAGCCATGGAGGCACGTGCCGCTTCAAATAGATTGCCTTTTTTCAGGACGATGGCTTTTTCCGTAAAAATTTCTGAGGCGGTTGCTCTATACGGAACGAAGAGCTTGTTAAAATCTCCACCGGAGATTTGGGTAGCAGAGGCAAGTTTTTGCGCCAGCGAAAAATTAAGAAAATGGTCTTCGGACAGGTGTGTACGAAATGTAGCCGAAAAACTGGAGTCTATACGAAGTTTTACCCCAACCCAGGATGGATCAGCTGTCTCTTCCTCATACAGGTAACGATACTTTTTGGGAGGTATATTTTTTACCCAGTTTTGCAAATCATCAGACCGAGCAATAGATACTATGTCTTTTGCACTGTAACCCGCGGCGTAAAATGCCCCCACCAGTGCTCCCATAGATGTGCCGGTCACATAGTCTATCGGGATGCCGTTTTCTTCCAAAGCCAGCAAAGCACCAGCATGTGCAAGCCCTTTAGCACCTCCCCCGCTGAGTACAAGCGCTACTTTTTGTGCAGATACAGATTGCACAAACAGTACCGCTGATATCAGTATAGAAAACCACCATTTATGGGTTGTGTAGTTACTCATGCCCTAAAAATATTTTATAATGAAGAGCAAAATGAGAATTTGAAGGATTAAATAATAATTTAGCTGAAAATAGTATATCCATGGAGGTAATAGTAGAAGGTTTTAAAGCCGGCATTAGTTTAATGACCTGGTATGAAGCAGTAGCGGTGTTTTTTGGTTTGCTGTCGGTTTGGTATGCTAAAAAGGAAAATATTTTAGTTTTTCCAACAGGCATAGTAAGTGTGCTTATTTATGTATACATCTGCTTTGGGGCCCGGTTGTATGCCGATATGGGTATCAATGCGTATTATTTTGTCATGAGTGTATACGGTTGGTATGTATGGTCGGGTCATGGCTATGAAAAAGACAAGAAGCCAATTTCAACGAATAGCCTGAAAGAAAATGGATGGGGTTTAGCAATACTGCTGGGCTCTTTTCTGTTGCTACATTATGTATTGAGCGAACACACCGATAGTGATGTGCCTTTTTGGGATGCGCTTACCACGTCTTTTGCTTTTACGGCTATGTGGCTGATGGCCAAAAAGAAAATAGAAAACTGGATAGCCTGGATTATTACTGACTTCATTTCCATACCCTTATACTTTTACAAAGGTTATATACTTACCAGCTTTCAGTTTTTGGTTTTTTTGATAATAGCTGTTGCGGGTTATATGGCATGGAGAAAAACACTAAAGCAGCAGAAATACAATGCTTAGAAAAGTAGCCATAGTAGGACCCGAATCGAGCGGGAAAACTACGCTTGCTGCATATTTAGCCGATTATTTTCAAGGTAGCTGGGTGCCGGAGTATGCGCGACAATATTTGGATAAGCTGGACAGACAGTATGGTTATGAAGATTTGCTAACTATTGCCAAAGGTCAGGTGGCGAGCGAAAAAACGATGCTGAAACGAGAAAAAAGCCTATTGTTTTGCGACAGCACAATGGTAACGATGAAAATATGGAGCGACGATAAATTCGGCAAGTGTGATGACTGGATAGCCGACCAGCTGAAAGAGGAAAAATACGAAGGCTATTTGCTATGCAAGCCGGATTTGCCCTGGCAAGCAGATCCGCAGAGAGAAGATGAAAACCGAAGAGATGTGTTGTTTGACAGCTATGTAGAGATACTTCGCAGACACGACAAAAAGTATAAAATAGTAGAGGGGTTAGGGCAAGTCAGGGAAAAACTGGCCGTTAGCTATGTCAAACTATTGTTGAGTTCAACACCCTGATTTTTATACGTCAATCAATAAAAAGTATATTTGCTCAAAATGTAACGGGTCGGCCTATTGCCGGCCACAGCAAGATTAAAGTTTAGATGGCAAAGGAACCCCAAGAATCGTCAGCGCTGGATTTATACACAAAGCGGTCAAAGCTAAAATGGGTTGTGCTGGCAGTTTCAATCGTAATCGGCCTTGGTTCTATTTTTTATACCAACATACTGGTCAATAAAATAAAGAAACGAGAAAAACGGCTTATCGAGCAGTTTGCCAATGCACTGGAATATTTTGCCAATGTGGACAATACACATGCCGATTATTTTTTTCTTTTCGAAGACATAATAGAAGCCAATACTACCATACCCATCATTATTACCGATGAACTGGGTACGCCCAGCCTCGAACTTTACAGAAACATACCCGATGCAGCCAACGCACCCAATGATAAGGAACGCAGAAGGATACTGCGCAAAGAGCTCGAAATAATGAAAAGCCAAAACGAACCCCGGCTGATCATACTCAAAAACAAAGACACGGGGGAAACGGAAGGCTACCAATACATATACTACAAAAACTCTACGCTGCTAATCCAGCTGAAATACTATCCCATAGCCCAACTCTCCATCATTGCTATTTTTGGTTTGATAGCTTTTATGGCTTTTAACTATTCTAAAACCGCCGAACAAAATAGAGTATGGGTGGGACTGGCAAAAGAAACAGCTCATCAGTTGGGAACACCCCTGTCTTCTCTCATGGCCTGGATTGAGTATTTTAAAACGGACGATGACCTGAAAGACAAAGACATAGTAAAGGAGCTGGAAAAAGATGTGGAGCGGTTAGAGATGATTACCTCCCGGTTTTCCAACATAGGATCTGAACCGGTACTGAGACCGACAAACCTCTATGAGGTAGTAAGCGAAACGGTAGATTACCTCAAGCGCAGGGTGTCGTCTAAGGTTACATTTGAGATTACCAGTTTTCCAAATACGGATATTGTGGCCGATATAAACCCGCCACTATTCAAATGGGTGATCGAAAACCTGTGTAAAAATGCCGTGGATGCTATGGCAGGATCCGGGCATTTGTCGATCAAACTGCTACGAGCCAACGAGGGTCAGGCAGTGATAGACATAAGCGATACCGGTAAAGGAATAGCCAAGTCCAAAGTGGGTAAAGTGTTTCAGCCCGGCTTTACTACCAAAAAGAGAGGTTGGGGTCTTGGCCTTACGCTGGTAAAGCGCATAGTAGAGAACTATCACGAAGGAAAAATATTTGTAAAGTCATCGGACCTGAATAAAGGCACCACATTTAGAATTTTACTAAGAATAAAGTAGGCTCTGTCAGAAAGTCTCAGAGATCCATACGCCATGCGGGTAGCGGGTGATGAGAAGATGTATTACCTGCGCCCGGATAGTAGGTTTCATACCGAAAAACGATCCTTTTCTACACAAAAAATCAACCTTTTGCCATAATAAGCCTGTATCAAAAATGAGGTACACTTCGGTAATTCTCGTAAATCTTTCGATTTCTCCTCAAAATATAGATGCAAGTGTTTCTTTGGAGAGCTTAAGTAAACTCAAAAAGCGTAGAGCGACTTTGGTTTAAGCAATTTATTGGCTTAACTTCGCACCTTCAAAATAATGATCAATAAAATTACTGTAATAAGCGATTTAAAATGGCAAACATTGGTAAAATCACCCAAGTAATTGGCCCGGTAGTGGATATCAGTTTCGAATCCGAAGGAGCCAAGATTCCTAACATTCTGGACGCACTATACGTAACCCGGCCCGATGGTCAGAAAATCGTATTGGAATGCCAGCAGCACTTAGGCGAAGACAGGATTCGTACTATAGCCATGGACAGTACCGAAGGTTTGCTTAGAGGAATGGACGTTGAAGACACAGGTGCTCCTATCAAAATGCCTAAGGGCGAAGAAATTAAAGGAAGACTGTTCAACGTAGTAGGTGAAGCTATCGATGGTATCGATTCGCTGGACAACTCGGATGGTTTGCCAATCCACAGGCAGGCACCTAGCTTTGAAGACCTGTCTACTTCTACCGAAGTACTTTTTACAGGTATCAAAGTAATTGACCTGATTGAGCCTTATGCAAAAGGTGGAAAGATCGGTTTGTTTGGTGGAGCCGGTGTGGGTAAAACAGTACTTATTCAGGAATTGATCAACAACATTGCCAAAGGCCATGGTGGTTTATCTGTATTTGCCGGTGTAGGTGAGCGAACCAGAGAAGGTAATGACCTCCTTCGTGAAATGATCGAAGCAGGAATTGTAAACTACGGAGAGGAGTTTTTGGAATCTATCGAAAAAGGTGGATGGGACTTGTCTAAAGTTGACAAACAAAAATTAAAAGACTCTAAAGCTACTTTCGTATTTGGTCAGATGAACGAGCCTCCCGGGGCACGTGCCAGAGTAGCACTTTCTGGTCTTACTATTGCCGAGTACTTCCGTGACGGAGAAGGAGACGGAGAAGGAAAAGACATTCTTTTCTTTATTGACAATATATTTAGATTTACTCAGGCCGGATCTGAGGTGTCAGCACTTTTGGGTAGGATGCCGTCGGCTGTGGGTTATCAGCCTACTCTGGCTACAGAGATGGGTGCCATGCAGGAAAGAATTACCTCTACAAAGAGAGGTTCGATTACATCGGTACAGGCTGTATATGTACCTGCCGATGACTTGACTGACCCTGCGCCAGCTACTACTTTCTCTCACCTGGATGCTACTACTGTATTATCAAGAAAGATTGCCGAGCTGGGGATTTACCCTGCGGTTGATCCTTTGGATTCTACTTCCAGAATTCTAACAGAAGAAGTAGTAGGAGCTGAGCACTACAACTGTGCGCAGCGTGTGATAGAGATATTGCAGCGCTACAAAGAATTGCAAGATATTATTGCCATCCTTGGTATGGACGAACTTTCAGATGAAGACAAAGAAGTAGTACACCGCGCAAGAAGGGTACAAAGATTCTTGTCTCAGCCATTCCACGTAGCAGAGCAGTTTACAGGTCTTCCGGGTGCACTGGTAGACATCAAAGATACCATCAAAGGTTTCAACGAGATCATGGATGGAAAATACGATCACTTGCCTGAGGCAGCTTTCAACCTGGTAGGAACTATCGAAGAAGCAGTAGCCAAAGGTGAGAAAATGATGGCTGAAGCAAAATAAGAAAAGACGTATGTTTTTAGATATAATTACACCCGACAAAAGAGTATTTGAAGGAGAAGTAGATTCGGCTACATTTCCGGGAAGCGATGGGTCGTTTCAGATACTCAACGATCACGCCCCGCTTATAAGTTCGCTTGGCAGTGGCCTGCTTTCGTACAAGTATCAGGACCATAACCATGTGAAAGAAGAACAACTGAAAATTGACGGGGGAATGGTCGAAGTACTCAACAACAGGGTGTTGGTATTAGTAGAATCCATTCAGGAATAATCTAAGACTACAAACAATATTTAAAAGCCAACTCATTTTTGAGTTGGCTTTTTTATTATCCGGAGCTTTCCATATAGCTAAAAGGTTGAAATTAAGGGTATTCCCTGAGTTATGGATTTTTAGTTTGTGTATACCGATTTAAACCATCGGTTAACCTGTTTGATTACAGGTAGCAAAACCATTTCATAACTAACTATTTCAACTATGAACCAACTATTTACTTATCCAACCAACACCTGGCCAAAGTGGCCACTTGGCGTAGCATTGCTATTGTACTGTTTGCTTTCATTCCAAAGTGCAACAGCAAAGGAAAAGCCACAACCCAAAGTACTGAGTGCAACGAACCCCTGGCAACAGATATTTTTAACATGGAATAGCACACAGGACAATGCCGGTAGTGGCGTTGTTCGGGCTGTGAGGATAGATCCATCCAGTGAAAACAATGCGCTTGCCGGAGCTACTACTTCTGGTATATGGAGAACAACGACCAAAGGGGCATCCTGGAGTTTTGTATCCGGGGGAGTGCCTGAAGTAGAGTGGGTAAATGAGATCGTTTTTAGCCGGCAAAACCCAAACATAGTATACGCAGCTACTGATATGGGTATTGTAAAATCAACCGATGCAGGTCAGACGTGGGCGTATACCGGTTTGAAAAAGACGTTTCCTGATAAATACGGTTCTTTGGTGTGGGTAGATATTACCCGCAACAGTAGTGATATAATATATGCTACTACTCAAGAAGGCAATACCTATACTTTACACAAGTCTACCAATGGTGGTACGTCCTGGTCTGTCCAATACCAAACAACCCGGCGAATCTGGGACATGAGAGTAAAACCGGACGATCAAAATGTGGTATATATTCTCGAGGAATCGTCCAGTACAGGTTGGATCAATTTTAAGAGGTCAACCAATAGTGGTTCTACGTTTTCTACGATCAACAATGGTTTTCCGGCAGATTATAATACTGCTACCCATAGAGCAAGGCTAGCGACAACCATAGCCAACAATAGTGTGGTATACATTGCCATAGGCTACAATGGAGGAGGCTCTAATGATAAGATTTCATTTTTTAAATCGTCAGATGCAGGATTGTCTTTTGGAAAAAAGTGCTGTGGAAATTCGAATAACCCATTAGTAAACGCCAGCGGATCTACTGATTTTTTATATGAAACGTGTCATCTGGCTCAGTTATCATGGAATTTTGCTTTTACCGTTTCCGAAACAGATGAAAACTTCTTAGCCTGTGCAGCCAACAAACTCAAGATAAGCACAGACGGAGGGGCTACCTGGCAGTATGACTTGTCGGGACAGGTAGTTACAGGCTCTCAATACGATAGTTACCCCTCCAACAACGCCCACACTGGAGTACATGGAGATCATCATGGATTGTCTGTGAGTGGAAGTCATATCTGGAATAGCAACGATGGAGGTGTTTACTATTCTGGTGACGGAGGGTGGACAGTAGTAAAAGACAAATCGGACGGTATGGGCATTCAAGAACTATGGGGGTTTAGTCAGTCGTTTAAAAACGACGTAATGGCAGTAGGACTCAATCATAACCAAATCTGCTACCGCGACGACAACATCTATGGTGGATGGATAGGAGTAAATGGAGCAGATGCCATGGCTGCTAATGTAAATCCGATAGATGATCAATATATGTACAATCACCCATGGGGGCATGAAAGAGTAAAAAGATCTCTTACTGGTAAAACAGGCCACCAGTTTCAAAACCTGGGAATAGAGTTGGGTTATATCACTTTAGACAACTTAGAGTTTCATCCGCACCATTATTACACTATATATGGAAGTAACTATGGCGACAGAAATGATACATATAAGCTTGCCAAAACAACAGATAATGCAAATACCTGGCAAACCATAAAGTCTTTTGAGGCAGAACAAAAAAATGCAGTTTCTGTAAAGGTCAGTTATGCAGACCCTAGCTATGTATATGCCGTAGTGGAGCCAAATCGAGTGATAAAGTCTACAGACGAAGGAGCTACCTGGACAGAAGTAGGACCACCGGCCTCATTACACAACAATCTACCCCTTTGGAGAATGGCCGTAAGCGATCAGAATCCGGAGCATATTTGGGTAACTGTAAAAAACAATCAAAACATACGTAAAGTATTACGCTCAACCGATGGCGGAGCTACCTGGTCAGACTATTCCACAGGCTTACCGTCATACGCTATATATTCTATCATTTATCAGCGAGGCAGTGATGATCTGCTTTATGTGGGTACCCGTTTTGGAATCTACTACCGTAAAAATGGAATGAGCCAATGGGAGCTATTTGGAACAGGTATGCCTGCCTGCAATACCAGCTTCATGTTTATCAATTATGCTAAAGGCAAAATCCGGGTTGGTACATCCCGTGGGTTGTGGGAAAATGATTTGTTTGAGCGAACAGCTCCTAAAGCTAATATTGCGGCTGATCGAACGGAAGTAAGTGGTGACTTTCCCACGGTAAAATTTGCAGATTTTTCTGTAGTAGACGAAACGGCAACTTTTCAATGGCAGTTTCCCGGTGGAGATCCAGCCAGTTCTACCGAAGAGCGCCCTGTGGTTTCGTATGCGAATGCCCCTGCAGGTAGTTATGATGTAACCCTCACCGTCACAGATTCGAGAGGTACCAGTACCCAAACACTTACAGGTTTTATAGTTTCTGATGGTTCATCACCGTCACCACCCGTTACGGTTTATTATGTAGATAGCGAAACAACAGCACAAGACGGGAAAGCTATCAACGCCATAGATGGATCAAACGGAACAATATGGCATACAAAGTGGTCTGGAGGAGCAGATCCCCAGCCCCATGAGATACAACTGGATCTGGGTGCAAGCTTTTCCATCACAGGGCTAAAATACATGCCCAGACAAGACCAATCCAATGGACGAATAGCACAATATGAAATCTATGTGAGTGAAGACCCGACAAATTGGGGCGCAGCAATGGCAACAGGAACCTGGCCAAATACTGCAGATCAAAAAACGGTAAACTTCACAGCTAAAAATGGAAGATATATACGTCTCAGGTCATTGTCGGAAGTAAATGGAAATGCATTTACTTCTGCAGCAGAGATTTCGGCAATAAAACAACCGATTTCTTCCGGCTCATCGCTGACGGTACATTATGTGGATAGTGAAGAAACGTCGGGCGAAAACGGAGCAGCTACCAATGCTATAGATGGGGATAATACTACGATCTGGCATACCAAATGGGCCGGAGGAACTGATCCACAGCCACACGAAATACAGTTGGGGCTGGGTGCTACCTACTCAGTGAGTGGACTTACATACCTGCCCCGGCAAAACCAGTCTAATGGCAGAATAGCCCAATATGAGATTTATGTGAGTACAGATGGCACAAACTGGGGAAGCCCGGTAGCAACGGGTACCTGGCAAAATACAGCAGATCTAAAAACGGTCAATTTCTCAGCGGTAAACGGAAATTATGTAAGGTTAAGGTCATTGTCAGAGGTTAATGGAGCAGCATATACTTCAGCAGCTGAGATCGATATAATCAAATCAAACGCTACTCCTACACTATCTGTGCATTATGTGGATAGTGAAGAATTGTCAGGAGAGAATGGAGCGGCTACCAATGCTATAGATGCAGATAACAATACAATCTGGCACACCAAATGGGCCGGAGGAACTGACCCCCAACCCCACGAAATACAACTGTCACTAGGCGGAACTTTTTCTTTAAGTGGCCTTACGTATTTGCCAAGGCAGGACGGGAGCCAAAACGGGAGGATAAGTCAGTACGAAGTTTATGTAAGTGAGGATCCGGCAAATTGGGGTGCAGCTGTAGCATCCGGAACATGGGCCAATTCTTCAGATTTGAAAACGGTAAATTTTACACCAAAAACAGGCAATTACATTCGGTTAAGATCATTGTCTGAAGTAAACGGATCCGCTTTTACTTCTGCTGCTGAAATCAATGTCATTCAAAGCAACTCGGCAAGAATAGCGGAAGAAAAGCAGGTAATTATGGATGTTGCTCCTCCCCTGTCGGAAGAAGTGAATATTTTTCCAGTGCCTTTTTCAGATAATATTTCCATAAAACTCACCTCAGCAAGTGTACACGAGCGCACCAAAATTCGAATACTAGACATGAAGGGAAGAGTTGTCTATAGAAGCATTCACTCCCCCAACGACGGATTATTGAAAATTAACACAAGCGATTTTCAAGATGGAGTTTATGTGGTAGAATTAAAAAATGCTATGCGTTTCCAGAGAAAGAAAATAGTAAAAGGAAATGTATTGTTGAAAGAAAAGGAATAGCCTTGAAAAAACAATAAAGAAAGCCAGCTCATTTTTGAGTTGGCTTTTTTAGTATATGGCGGTTACTTTTTAGAAAGCCTTAATTCATGTATACCCTACAAAAAAAAGGTATACATACTCCTGTTTTCCAATATTTTACCTAACTTTTTAAACTCAAAATCATCAGCTAGACGTTAAACGTAAACCTTCATGGAACCAAAAACCGCCCTTATAGTAGGAGCTACAGGATTGGTGGGTCGGCAATTGTTAGATGTACTTCTGGAAAACGACTACTATCAAGAGATATTGGTGGTAGGCCGACGATCAGTCGAAGTAAAAGACAATAGAATCAGGGAAATTATTATAGACTTTGATGTGTTTAATCATAGCAAGGATCAGATTTCTGCCGACGATTACTATTGCTGCATAGGCACCACCATGAAAAAGGCCGGATCCAAGGAGGCGTTTATGAAAGTGGACTACTCCTATCCGCTCACACTAGCCGAGCATGCCAAAACCGACCCTAAATTCAAGCAGTTTTTGTTGGTGTCTTCCTATGGAGCAAATCCCGAATCTGCTCTTTTTTACAATGAAGTAAAAGGAAAGACAGAAGATGCACTGAAGGCACTCAACCTCAATAAACTTTTGATCTTCCAGCCGTCGTTGTTGCTTGGCTATCGCAATGAATTTCGGTTTTTCGAGGAGGCCGCCAAGCTCATTTCGGCTATACTTTCCTTTTTTATCATTGGAGCACGCTACAGACTATGGGCCATCAAAGGCTCGGATGTAGCACGGGCCATGTTTATAGTGGCAAAGAGAAATATGCCGAAACAACTCCATGTTTTTAAACCCCTTCGAATGATTAAAATCGCTCGAGGTTCATCCTAGCATTGCCTAGCCTATTCTAGGGTCATTTTTAGTTTGGTTTCTCTTTCAAAAGGCATATAATTGAGCCCAAAATAAACGGGCAAAAGCGTGAAAGTAGTAATACAGAAAGTATCCGAATCGGAGGTGACCATAGATGGTGAAGTAAGAGGCAAAATAGGAAATGGACTTATGGTACTGCTCGGCATAGAAGATACCGACGGGCAGGAAGATATTACATGGTTGGTGAAGAAAATTATTAACCTGCGTATTTTTTTGGATGAAAATGATATAATGAACAAAAGCTTGATAGATGTAGACGGTGATATATTGCTCATCAGTCAGTTTACATTGCATGCCAGTACCAAAAAAGGAAACAGGCCCTCGTATATTCAGGCAGCTAAACCCGAAGTGGCTATTCCCATCTATGAGCAGTTTATTTCACATTTGGAAGAGCAGTTAGGGAAAAAAATACAAACCGGAGAATTTGGTGCTGATATGAAAGTGTCGTTGATCAATGACGGACCGGTAACAATCATAATTGATACCAAAGACAAGAAATAATGACGATAAAGGAAGCTCAGGACGAAGTAGATAACTGGATCAAAACCATCGGCGTGCGGTATTTCAACGAATTGACCAATATGACTATGCTTACTGAGGAAGTGGGTGAACTGGCACGTATAATGGCACGAAAGTACGGTGAGCAGTCATTTAAAGAATCCGACAAAAACAAAGATCTTGGTGATGAAATGGCAGATGTGTTGTGGGTGCTGATTTGCCTGGCCAATCAAACCGGAGTAGACCTGACAGAAGCTTTGCAGAAAAACATAGCCAAGAAGACAAAGCGAGATGCCACCCGCCACAAAAACAACGACAAGCTCCGCTAAACATCCGAAGCTTTGTCGTTGATTGGATAATAAATGTTAGTAAAAATCCGGAATGTCTAGCTTCTTGGCAATTCGGTGGGCAGTGTTCAATAACCCTACATGACTATAAGCTTGCGGGAAGTTACCCCACTGGCTGCCATCGTGTTCGTTTACATCTTCACTGAGCAATCCTACGTGGTTGCTATAGCTTTCCAGTTTTTTAAATTCTTCAATAGCCTCGTCTAATCGACCTACACATGCCAGAGCTTCTACATACCAAAATCCGCAAATCAGAAATGTAGTTTCCGGTTCACCAAAATCATCTTCATGTTTGTATCGGTAAAACAACCCGTTGGAAGCCTTTAGTTCGGCCTCCAGTGCTTTTAGGTGATCTTTGGCTCGCTGACTATTGCCGTCCAGGTAGTTCATATTGATAAGCTGCAGGCAGCTGGCATCCATACGGTCTACTCCTATGGCCTGAGCGTATCCTTTTTTCTCTTCGGAATAACACGCTTCTATCTTTTCAGCTGCCTGGTCTTTTAGCTTACTGGCCAGCGCTTTCATTTCCTGGTTTTGCAGTACATCGGCAATTTTTTCAGCCGCTTTGCTTCCCGCCCAATGAAACAGGTACGTATAGCAGTGATACTGTTTCAGGTTTCTAAACTCCCACAACCCGGCATCTGGTTCTTCCATGGTTTTCTCAATCATGCGCAATGCCTTGAATATGATTTCAGTGGAGTCATACAATTCCGTAAAAATGATACGCATATCGGAGTACAAGGGCAAAAGAGACACCAGTACCTGACCATACACATCGTTTTGAATATGGGTGTAAGCGTCATTCCCCACTCTTACCGGTTTATTCCCTTGATACCCATCCAGGTCGGTTTCTATTTCGGTAAGCTGTTTCTGTCCGGATATACCATATAGCGGTTGGAACCTGTCGTTTTCTACCGAAATGATATTCATGATATAGTGAAAATACTGCTCTAGTTCCTCGAAGTGGCCTATGTTGTTGAACGCATTCAGGGTATAGTAAGTATCGCGCATCCAGCAGTAGCGATAGTCCCAGTTGCGACCGGTACCCGGCGACTCAGGCAAACTGGTAGTGGTAGCGGCAATAATTGCACCTGTGTCCTCGTATTGATGAATTTTGAGAATAAGCGCCGATCGAATGGCCGCCCGTTGATGAAAGTTTACAATACTGGCAGTCTTCACCCATTTACGCCAGTAGTTGGTAGTCTTGCGTAGAAAACGTTCTACGGTTTCGGTCAGGGCATCTTCCAGAGGAGGCCCGTAAGAAAGCACGAGGTATTTAGTTTCGTTTAGTACAAACGTTTTGTCGTTTATCACATAGTCTAGAGAAATGTTGGTGGTTAGTCTTACCTGCGAATTGAGTCCTAAATAGCGAATATGGCTGCTTCCCAGGCTGGTTTCGGGAGTTACTTTACCATAGTCACCTACGGGTTGGCATTTTACATTGATCGACGAGTATCCCTCTATAGGTTCTATTTTTCGAATAAGCATGAGGGGCTTATAGTATCGCTCATATTGATAAAACCGCGGAGCAAAGTCAGTTACCCGGTATTTGCCCGTTTCGCAGGTTATCTCTGTGCAGAGTATGTTTGTGTTTTCCAGATAGTACTGGTGAGACTCGTATTTTCCCCCTCTGGGTAAAGCAGAAAACTCCCCTCCTTTTTTATCATCCACCAGGCTACCAAAAATAAAACTACTGTCAAACCTGGGCCAGCATAGCCAGGAGATGTTGGTGTCTTTTCGGATGTGAGCGGTATAAGCGCAATTGCCAATTACCCCGTATTCGTAGGTGTGTTTTCCCATATTCGATAAAATTAAAAAAATGACTAGTTTTGTTGTATTGTTGATAAAATAAACATCATATTATTAACAATACACAAATTATTGTATTAAATATTTGTAATCAAAATAATCAGTGGTCAGATTGAATACACCTCCTGATAATTACAAAATTGGAAATTTCAGAATCATATTTTTGTCAAAATATTACTAATAACGAAGATATACCGCATACGGCAATATATATTTGCTAAAATTTTTAAATAGTATTTAAGATGAGAAAACAGATAGTTGCAGGCAACTGGAAAATGAACAAAACCCTGAACGAGGGAGTAGAACTAGCTAAAGAAATAATAAACGCGCCAAACCTGGACACCAATGTGCAGGTGGTATTGGGTACGCCTTTCATCCATCTTACTACTATTGCCGATATGGTAAAGAATAGCGACACCATAGAAGTGTCTGCACAAAACTGTAGTGACAAAGAAAGTGGTGCCTATACTGGAGAAACAGCTGCTTCCATGATAGAATCGGCAGGGGCAAAATATGTTATCATTGGGCACAGTGAGCGTAGAGAATATTTCAACGAAACCAATGAGCAACTGGCAGAGAAAGTAAACCGCGCATTGGAAAACAATCTGATACCAATATTTTGCTGTGGAGAGCCGCTTGAGATCAGAGAAGAAGGCACGCACTTCGACTATGTATGCCAGCAGTTAACCGAAAGTCTGTTTCACCTCAGCGACGAGCAGTTTGCCAAAATCGTAATTGCCTACGAACCTATCTGGGCTATTGGCACTGGAAAAACAGCTACATCGCACCAGGCTCAGGAAATGCACGCTAAATTAAGAGCACACCTGGCCGGCAAGTTTGGGCAGCAGGCAGCCGACAACCTTTCAATTCTCTATGGAGGTAGCTGCAAACCAGGTAATGCTCAGGAGCTTTTTGCTTGCGAAGATGTAGACGGTGGCCTGATTGGAGGTGCTTCGCTAAAATCTGAAGACTTTATTGCAATAGTTAACGCTTTTTAAAGTTTAACTACTGTACTGATACCTTATTACCATGCTTAGGATTCTTTTTTACATAATTGCCTGTTCTGCCTTGTTTGTCAATACGGCTTCTCACAAGAAACTGTATGACCCCTGCAAGGTGTATGGAACTGTGTATGTAGAAAAGAATCCCAGGTATGCACACTTCAAGGTATACGAAGAAGAAAGTGAAGCTTTTGCCGACCTACTGGTTTTTGAAGAAGAAAACCGCCTTTATGCAGATAAGAAAGGTATCTGGAGCTTTACCGACAAAAAAGAATTTGCCGATTTTTATATCTATTGGGAAAAAGAACGAGGTTTGGCAGATTTCTCCGTTTACTTTACAGAATTTGAGTCATTTGCAGGCTGCAATAAGTAATCTACCCCATTGGCATACACAGAAGTTCATATTGTCACGACCGACAATACCATAGCGGAAATTTTCATGGCCGAACTGGCCGAAATTGGCTTTGATACCTTCGAAGAGGTAGATTCAGGCCTGAAGGCTTATATCGAAGAAACAGACTTCAACGCATCAGTTTTTGAAGAGTTGATTTCCCGATACAAACCCATGTTTGATTTTGAAGTCGAATCACAATCGGTAGAAAAAGAAAACTGGAATAAGAAGTGGGAAGAAAACTACGATCCTATAGTAGTAGATGAGCGCTGTATCGTTCGGGCTACTTTTCACCAGATCGAGCAAAGTTATCCCATAGAAATAATAGTAAACCCACAGATGTCATTTGGTACGGGGCACCATGCTACCACATGGCAAATGCTCAAGCTGCAGATAGATACCGATTTTAAAGGCAAAAAAGTACTGGATCTGGGAAGCGGCACAGGAGTGTTGGCCATAATGGCTGCAAAGCTAGGGGCTACTACTGTAGAAGCAACCGATATAGACGAGTGGTGCATTGCCAACAGCCAGGAAAACTTTGCACTCAATGGATTGGAAGGGATAAAAGTACAGCAAGGAGCTGTAGCAGATCTCCAGTTTGATGACCCCTACGATATACTTCTTGCCAATATCAATAAAAACGTACTCTTGGCTGAAATGCCCCATTACTCCGAGCTCTTAGCTACCGGAGGAAAACTCTTTTTGAGTGGTTTTTACGAAGCAGACATTGACGATATTCTCGCTAGTGCCGGTCAGTATAAGCTGGAAAAGGTCAGAGCTAGTTCTAAAAACGATTGGGCAGCTTTGGTTCTCGTCAAAAAATAAGACAACACCCATTTCTGATAGTTTAGATACGGATTTTATAGAATGGTTTTTTCTGTAAAATCTATATTTGCCACACACTAACTACACGACACATACTATGAAAAACCTGAATTTAAGAAGCCTGATAGGGATTTTTTTTATTGCCCTTTGCGCTTGCTCATCTCCTGTTCAGAAAAACTTTTCTGAAGAAGAGATTAACATTATCCCCCAACCAAACAAAACCACGCTGGGTCAGGGCAGTTTTTCATTTTCACCCCAAACTAAATTTGTGGTAGAAAATGATGCTCAAAAGCAAGCTGCTAACGTGCTGGTAGAAAAGTTTAATAAAGCTGCCGGATGGCAACTTTCGGTGATTACAGCATCAAACAAACCTTCGGCCAATTATGTGGAGCTGGTAACCAAAGACGGCATGGCAGAAGATGCCTACCAGCTCTCAGTAACAGCAGATAAGGCAACAGTAAATGCAGGTAGCTTTGGTGGTTTTTTGTATGGAATACAAACCATAAGACAACTGCTACCGGTAACGATAGAAGGTGAAAATGCCAAAACAACCGAGTGGATGATACCTGTAATTGAGGTAGAAGATGCCCCACGTTTTGGATGGAGAGGACTAATGGTAGATGTATCCCGTCACTTTTTTCCTAAGGAATACATGATGCAGGTGATAGACGGCCTTGCTCTGCACAAAATGAATGTAATGCACTGGCACCTGGTTGACGATCAGGGCTGGAGGATTGAAATAAAAAAATACCCTAAGCTCACGGAGGTAGGCGCATGGAGAGTAGACCATGAAGACAAACATTGGAATGCCAGACCCGAAGCAAAAGAAGGCGAAAAGGCTACCTACGGAGGGTTTTACACACAAGAAGACATTAAAGAAGTGGTAGCTTATGCCGCCTCGAAAAACATAACCGTAATACCGGAAATAGAAATGCCGGCTCACGTGATGAGTGCAGTGGCTGCTTACCCAGAATTGTCATGTCAGGAAAAACCGATTTTTGTACCCACAGGTGGCGTATGGCCAATCACAGACATCTACTGTGCCGGTAAGGAGTATACGTTTGAGTTTTTAGAAAATGTATTGCTCGAGGTGATGGATCTGTTTCCATCAAAATACATACATATAGGTGGAGATGAAGCCACTAAAACCAACTGGAAAAAATGCCCACACTGCCAGAAGCGGATGAAAACAGAAAACCTGGCCAGTGAAGAGGAGCTACAGAGTTATTTTATCAAGCGTATGGAGCGGTTTATCAGCTCGAAAGGCAGGGTGCTGATTGGCTGGGATGAGATACTGGAAGGTGGCCTGGCCCCTGGAGCTACGGTAATGAGCTGGAGAGGAGTAAAAGGTGGGCTTGAGGCAGCAGAGCATGGGCACGATGTAGTAATGACCCCCAACTCTCACTGCTATTTTGATCATTATCAGGGGCCGCAGGATGACGAGCCGCTGGCTATTGGTGGGTATTTGCCACTTAGCAAAGTGTATACTTTTGACCCGGTGGTGGAAAGCATGACACCAGATCAGGCTAAGTATGTGCTGGGAGGTCAGGCAAACTTGTGGTCAGAGTATATTCCCACAACATCACACTCCGAATATATGATTTATCCACGATTGGCTGCTTTGGCTGAGGCTGTGTGGAGCAGTAAGGAAAACCGTAACTGGGATCACTTTGCGGGAAGAATAGAAACCATGTTTGAGCGCTACGACCAGCTGGGCATCAACTACTCTAAAAGTGCTTACCTGATAGCTGCAGATGCGGAGATGGACATGGAAAGTAAAACTGTAGGGATAAAGCTCAAAAACGAGTTGCCGGGATCCGATATCAGGTATTCGGTAAATGGTTCGGCAGTTACACCTTATACAGAGCCAATTCAACTTACAGAAACGACAACCATCAAGGCGTCATTGTATAAAAATGACCAGCCTGTAGGCAAGGAGTTTAATAAAACCATAAAATTTCATAAAGCAGTAGGCAAAAAGATCACTTTTAAGACCCCATATCACAACAAGTATCAGGGGTCAGGAGAATACACAATGGTAAATGCACTTCGTGGCACCAAAAATTTTGGAGACGGTCAGTGGCAAGCCTGGCTTGGCGAAGACATGGAGGCTACAATAGAACTGGGCGATGCTACAGATGTAAGCAAAGTCACGGTGGGTGTGCTCGAAAGCCAGGGTCCGGGTATATACCACCCAACCGGAATAGAAGTGTATGTATCGAATGGAGGAAAAAAATACACCAAAGTAGCCGACACCAGCAGGCCGTATGCTGCCAACGGTACTCCCGAGTTGAAAGACTTTGAGCTGTCGTTTGATAAGACCTCAGCTACCCACATAAAGGTGAAGGTTATAAGTCTGAAAAAGCATCCCTACCAAAACGGATCGGTATGGTTGTTTGTAGATGAAATACTGGTAGACTGATAAGATAATAAAAGCCCCGCATAGGGGCTTTTTTTTAGAAAAAGGAGACAAAGAATATACACTAACCTATAGGAAATCAGTTAGATAAGAAGACACGCAAAATAGGAGAACTTGTAAATCCGTTTAGGATTTTAGATTATAACTATTGGTTTGTCTATCTTTATTCAAATTTGTGTTATTGAGATTTGAACTTTTCGCCAAAACATACTTTAGCGCTACTGGTAATGATGCTATGGGCTATAAAAAGCCATGCACAATACTTTAGTTTTTCTGAAGAGCCAGATAAGTTTGTCAACGATGTAGTGGCAGGGATGTCGAATATCGGCATTGAATCTGCCGATAAAGTAGCATACGATTTTAGAAACATCTGGTCTTCCAGGCTTTCGCCAGAACAAAAGACAATCATTATCAGTACGGCAAAGAAGATGCGCCGCGAGAGGTTACAAACCCGCCCGTACTACCAATACTACTTTAGTTTAGTGACGTATGCTGTTACCCAGGCCAATCTCGACAGCCAGGGCCTCACTAATGTACTCAAAATAACAGAAGGAACAGTAGATGCTTACAGTCACAGAAAGCTGGATCAGTACCTGCGCACGATGAGTACCTTTTTTGCCCGTGGCGCACTCTACACCTCGCGGTACAACTCTCTGAAGTTTTCAGGAGGCAGTTACACGTTTGAGTTGCTGGCAGAGCCAAAAAGCTTTCTCGAAAAAATAGAAGAGCAAGAGGAGCAGGTAGAAGAGCCACTGGATGAAACCGTTACAGAAGAGGAGCTAGAAGCAAGCGAAGAGGAAGCAGAAGACGTATGGGGTGATGATGATGGCTGGGATGATAGCGATGACTGGGGAGACGATGACGGATGGGGCGATGAGGATGACGATTGGGGAAATGATGATGGCTGGGGATCGGACGAGGGAGATTCGTGGGGCAATGAGCCGGAAGAAGAACCGGTTTTAGAACGCCCTTCATACGAAAGGCCACATGTAGATATTTCTGTAGTAGACAAAGTGGCGGAGTTTCAATCTACTGACATTGCTCCTCCGATTTCCGGTGCTATTGTGAAGCTCAACAATGTGGACTTGCTAATGACCACTCCTTTCGATACAGTGGAAATTAAAAACACTTCCGGTACCTTCATGATAAATGAAGAAATCTTTGTAGGAGAAGGAGGAGTGTTTGACTGGCCCAACAGCCTCAAAGGAACCGAAGGGGCGCAAGTAGTACTCAAAAAATACCACTTTAAAACCAGTGTGCCGTATGTGAAAACGTCGCGAGCGAAAATGGTGTTTCCAAGGCTATTTTCTGATTCACTGGACGGGGCGTTTATATTCAGGAGCAGGAGGCGCAAGAATAACAACAATCGAAGTTACCCATACTTTATCTCCAACTATTCGAAAACAGAATTGAAGTTGCCATCCCAAAACCTATCCTATAAGGGAGGCTTTGCTATGAAAGGAGATAAAATGTTTGGTACGTCCATATCCGAGCACCCTTCTGTTATAGAAGTGCAGGCGGGCAATGGCCGCAGGTTTAGAACTGAAGCCGTGAAGTTTGCTTTTGAAGATTCGCTTATTACTTCAAAGAGAGTATATCAGGCTATCTTTCATGGATCTGACTCTATAGTGCACCCGGGTGTGCAGTTTTCTTACGATACATCCAGCGAACACCTTACGCTTTTGAAAGATAGAGGAGATTATAAAAACACGAATTATTTTTCCTCTTACTTTAGAATGGACTTTAAAGCAGACCTGATAAAGTGGGACATCAATGCCGACAGCCTCGATATTTCTATCATGAATGGCCGAAATATCATACCGGCAGTATTTGAGTCCGAAGAGTATTTTAACCCGATTCGTTACGACAAGCTTACCGGTTTGTTTGGTTTTCATCCCATAGTGGCTGTTGTGCAGTATGCCCGAAAAATCAACGATTCGAATTTTAATGTGTCAGAGCTGTTTCAATTTTACAACAAAGTGGAACCAAAGCTGCTACAATCTGCCATGCTCTACTTAAAACAAAACCAGTATATCGAATATCAGGAAATAACCGGTGACATAAGAGTATTGAGAAAGGCATATCACAACATCCTGTCGTACAGCAAGAAAAAAGATTATGACAACATCCTGATATCTTCACTTTCTCCCAATGAGCCCAATGCATCCCTCAATTTTGAAACCGGAGAAATGACAGTTAGAGGAGTAAAAAGAATTTTTCTCACTCCGGATAACAAAAATGTAATTACCCCTCATGAAGAGCAGGTAACGCTGCTTAAAAACAAAGACATGCGATTTGACGGTTCTGTAGTTTCGGGAGGATTTAAATACACAGGAAAAGAGTTCGATTTCGATTACAATGCCTTTCTCATCAATATGGCACAGGTCGATTCCATCCGTATAGAAGTGGAGGTTACCGATTCGCTAAATGCCGACCATCATGAAAAAGTGGCTCTGCACAACCAAATCACAGAAACATCCGGTATTCTTTATGTAAATCACCCAAAGAATAAAGCCGGCTTGAAGCACTTTGAAAAGTATCCGTATTTCGTATCCGATTCCGATGCTGTGGTATACTTCGATAGTCCGGAGATACTGAACGGGGCATACGATCGCACGGTTAAGTTTATGATACCTCCTTTTGAGGTAGACAGTCTGGCGCGTCAGGATCTGACAGGAGTGGGTTTTGAAGGTACTTTTATTTCGGGCGATATTTTTCCTGAGTTTAAAGAAAAGCTCGTTATCATGCCGGACAAATCGCTGGGTTTTGATCATAAAATCCCGGAAGATGGCTATGCGCTCTATGGTGGCGAAGGAGTGGTCTACAATGACCTGAAGCTTAGCTATGATGGATTGCGGGTAAATGGAAAAATTGATTACCGAACCACTACTGTAAATTCAGATGACTTTATATTCTATATGGATTCTGTATCGGCTGTGGGTGATCAGGGTGTGATTCGCGAGGGAGATTACAAAGGAGCATCTTACCCGCAAGCAGTATTGGGCCCTTATAAAATGAAATGGCTTCCTAAAAAGGACAGTATGTATATAGCCAATATTGGCGAACCCTTTCAGTTTTATAACGCCACCGCTTCTTTGGATGGAGAAGCCAACATTACGGCCAAGGGAGTATTTGGTTCAGGAGTTATGCTTTCGAGAGGCTCGCGCTCAGAGTCCAATGCATATGAGTTTAGTCAGTATGCCTATTCAGCTCGCCATGCAAAGTTTGAAATTTTGACGGACGTAGAAGATAAGCCTGCAATGGCAGGAGACGATATATCGCTCAACTTTGATTTGGTGAAAAACATAGCCGATGTGCACCCCGAGCAGGAAGGAGTAGCAGCCATAAGCTTTCCCTATGCGCAAATGAAAACCTCCATTACCAATGCGATCTGGCATCTCGATTCGGCTAAGATTACCATGTCGAAACCGGCAGATGTAGACATCAAATCTTCGTATTTCTACACGACCAGAGAAGAACTGGATTCTTTGGCCTTTAGTGCTACCGATGCTATCTACGATATCAATACCTATGAGCTCAACATCAAAGGAATACCCTACATAATAGTAGCAGATGCAGAAATAATACCGGATAACAATGAAACTACCATTCTGGAAAATTCAGAGTTGCAGCCTTTTGAAAACGCCAGTTTGAAAATAGATACCCTGAACGAATTTCACCACTTAACAAATGGCAACATTAAAATCCTAAGTAGAAACAAGTTTGAGGGAAATGCGATGTATCAGCTGGTGACAGCAGCCAAAGACACCTTTAATATCAAATTTGAAAGTTTTGACCTGATGGATATACCGATAACCACAGGTAAAAAGCCAACTACAAAAAAGATGACTGTTTCGGGAGGGTCAGTTGCTGAAAGTGAGAAAGTACAAATCGCACCAGGTTTCTTATTCAAAGGAGAAGTAACCATGTATGCCGATAGAAGAGGCCTGGAGCTAAACGGTTTGGTAAAGTTGGGGCTCAAGAGTGTGCCTGACTATGATTATTGGTTGCAATATTACAATTCGGGTGATTCAGCAGAAGTGGTGATCGATGTAGCTACCACACAGACTGAAGACGGGCTGCCTATAGATGCCGGACTCCTGTACGACAATATTGATTATTCTATTTATCCACTCTTTGTAAATAATAAAAACAGGGTTGAGGATGAGTATATTTTCAAAGCTGATGGTTTGATTACTCACAATTTTGAAAAACAAACCTATCAGATAGAGCCGGCAGCCAAATCAAGCGGAGAGTCCTATGCGGGTCAGACATTTATCTACGACGACAAAACCAAAAATGTGATTTTTGAAGGTCTGTTGGATTTTACGAAAAATTCGGAAAACTTTTCGGTAGAAACCTCAGGCCTGGGAGTAGGCAAACCCGATTCAGCAAAATATTTTATAGATGCGTTTATGATGTTCAATATGAACATCCACCCATCGATCCGTGACGCTTTTACTCTGGATGTGCTGGATATAATAGAAAGGCTCGGGGCAGATGTAGCACATGAAAACAGTATAGAGCTGATTTATAAGCTTTCGTCGCTGGTCGGTGACGAAACCGCCAAAAAATATGAAGACAACTCATTGCGAGATTATGTGCCTTTGGTAGGTATATCTCCGGTGCTGGATAAAACAGTGGTGTTGTCTAATGTGGATTTGAAATGGAACGAAGAACATAGGGCGTGGTACAATGTGTCTAACCTTGGTCTGGCAAATATTGGTAGCACGGATGTAAATGCCGCAATGACAGGTTTTCTCGAGCTTAAGAAAAACGATACCGGAGGCGATGTGGTCAACCTCTTTTTGCAGGTGGCCCCTACTACCTGGTATCATTTTATGTATGACGACAACCGACTTTTCATGTATTCCTCCAATGAGGACTTTAATACTGCGGTATCAGAAAACTCTAATCTTGCCAAAGCCGGATTTGGTCAGTTTGTTACCGGACTTGGCGAAGAGGTAGAAACAGTAGACTTTATCAATGCTTTCAGAAAAAACTATTTTGGTATTGACGAACCCTACGATTTAGAATTTCCTCAAGACATTAATTTAGAAAGTGAAGAGTCATTTCAGACCATAGAAAAAGTGGAAGAAAAGCCCGAACCCTACACAGAAAAGGAAGAGGAGGATGATGGTTTTTAATATTACGATAAAACCTTTTCCAAATATTCACATTAATCCTTAAATTTCCACCTGACATAAAACCCAATTTGTTACCCACTGCTTAAATGATGGCGAGATATACTTGTATAGCTATTGATGATGATCCGCTTTTTCTGGAAATTTTCGAACACATAGCCCAAGAAGTAAAAAGTATCAATCTAATAAAAACCTATACCAATTCTGTAGAGGGCGCCATGGGTGCTGTAAAGTACAAGCCCGATATCGTGTTTTTGGATATAGAAATGCCCTATCTCGATGGGTTTGAAGCAATGGCCGCATTGGTGCACAAACCCAAGATTGTGATGGTTTCTGCCCACATAGATTACCAAACCGATGAACTAGACCTTGAAATAGCCAAATTTGTGAGCAAGCCCATCCGCGATTCCGAGCACCTTAGTTCTATCGTAGATGAAGTTATGGCAAAATAATTACCGCTTGTCACAATATCCACGGTAGCTATGGGTGCTTTCAGGCCAATTGCTACATTTGCAACTCAAAACG